>NZ_KB235948.1:4351076-4351275 GCF_000332335.1 Kamptonema formosum PCC 10802
TGTATTGTCAGAGGAGGCGGTGACGATGCGCTTTCCGTCGGGGCTGAAACTGGCGCTGATGACAGGACCCTGATGCCCTTTTAGCTCGGACAGCAGCTTGCCGGTGCTGTCCCACACCCGGGCTGTATTGGTACAGAGGAGGCGGTGAGGATGCGACTTTACCGTCGGGGCTAGAAACTGGCGCTGGTGACATCACCCT
>NZ_KB235948.1:4351375-4435412 GCF_000332335.1 Kamptonema formosum PCC 10802
GAGGCGGTGAGGATGCGCTTTCCGTCGGGGCTGAAACTGGCGCTGATGACAGGACCCTGATGCCCTTTTAGCTCGGACAGCAGCTTGCCGGTGCTGTCCCACACCCGGGCTGTATTGTCCCAGGAGGCGGTGAGGATGCGCTTTCCGTCGGGGCTGAAACTGGCGCTGATGACATAACCCTGATGCCCTTTTAGCTCGGACAGCAGCTTGCCGGTGCTGTCCCACACCCGGGCTGTTTTGTCCCAGGAGGCGGTGAGGATGCGCTTTCCGTCGGGGCTGAAACTGGCGCTGATGACAGGACCCTGATGCCCTTTTAGCTCGGACAGCAGCTTGCCGGTGCTGTCCCACACCCGGGCTGTATTGTCAGAGGAGGCGGTGAGGATGCGCTTTCCGTCGGGGCTGAAACTGGCGCTGGTGACATCACCCTGATGCCCTTTTAGCTCGGACAGCAGCTTGCCGGTGCTGTCCCACACCCGGGCTGTTTTGTCCCAGGAGGCGGTGAGGATGCGCTTTCCGTCGGGGCTGAAACTGGCGCTGATGACAGGACCCTGATGCCCTTTTAGCTCGGACAGCAGCTTGCCGGTGCTGTCCCACACCCGGGCTGTATTGTCAGAGGAGGCGGTGAGGATGCGCTTTCCGTCGGGGCTGAAACTGGCGCTGGTGACATCACCCTGATGCCCTTTGAGCTGATTTCGCTCTCGGATGCTGTCGAGAATAGTCTGCACCGCCAGAATGGGGGTAGCGGTTGGATAGTCTTCCACCGGCTTATTTTTAAACACCGCTTTCAACTCTTGCCAAGCTTGCATGGCTGAAATCAACGCTTCTATTTGTCGAAACTCATATTGCCGCAAAGCATTCAGCCCGTCTCGCTCCAGTTGCGTCCCTTTCCGCGCTTCCTGAAGGGTTGTAGCAGCCTTTATCCCGATTATCGCTGACGCAACCAAGGACACCGCCAGCACGCCCGAAGCCATGCGAATCCGCAGCGTTGCTTTTTTGTTCGCCGCCTCTAATATCTGCCGAGCCTTTTCAGCCTGTTTTCGCTCCTCCTCCGCCTGCAGTTGCTTGGCTTCTGCCAATTGGCGCTGCTCTCTTTCTCTTTCCAGTTCCGCAATTAACTCATTGAACTTCGGCTGCTGCTGCTCGCGAATCAGCGCCGCCAAATAGTCGTGCACCAGCTGGTAGCGGTCCGCTGGACTTTCCGGCAACAGCAGCACCATCCCGGAACCCACAAAAATCTCTAGCACCAAATCCAACCGGCTCGATTCTCCCGCCAACTCCGCCGCCAGCACCTGCACATCCCTCTCCAGCTCAGCGCGAGTCTTCAGCGGGCGAGTTCCTTTTTCATCGGTGAGCAAGTACAGCACCAACTCAGCTGCTCGCTTGTTCTCTGCGCCGCAGTCTGTCACCACTTCTTCCAGATAGCGCTTGACAAATTCTGTTTTTGGCCCTCGCTCGCGATAACCTGCCAGAGTGGTAATTTTTTCCTCTTGCAGTTGCGCCCCCACGACTTGCAATTCAATCGGGCGCACTTCCCCCAACTCCCCAGCTAAATCCCCCACCAACTCCTCAATCAAATCCCCATCGGGGCGAAAGTTTGACCGCTCTGTCAAGCGCAGCACAACCGATTTGGCGTCCTCGGGCGAGAAATTCCCCAAGGGGTAGAGGACATTATTGCTGAGGATATCATTGCCGATAACCTTCATGCTCTCCTGGCGATTGCACTCCAGCAAGTAGTGCAGGTAATCCTCCCGCAGCGACAGGATGACTTTGGCGGAAAGGATTTTCAGGCTCTCTCCCAGAAAGGCAAAAAATTGCCGCCTCTGTGCGGGGGAGGTGCAGACAAAGAAGAACTCTTCAAACTGGTCAAAAATCAGCACCGTCCGCAAATGCCGGTGTTCATTTTGCCGCAACTGTTCCAAAATTGCCTCTACCGAGTAGGGTGCGTTCCTTGGGGAACGCACCCTACTGTCTGCCAGCGCCTCTATTAGCGCCCGCCCCAATTCCGCCACCCAGTGCGTATAAACCCACACCGGCACCGGCAAAACATCCTCTATGCCAATCACTTTCTCTTTCAGCGCCGGCACCAGTCCTCCATTCACCAGGGAACTTTTCCCCACCCCAGACTGCCCGTGAATTACAATTAACTTGCTGTCATTGCGCCCGATTTTTTCAATCAAGCGCTCCACATCCAGCATCCTCCCAGAAGCCGCAATTTCTGGAGCGACATTTTCCTGCTGAGGCGCGACTCCGCGCCCCACAACAGGAGTTAGGGCAAATTTTGCCTGTCGCTGCGGCTGTATCCGCCCCGCACCCACAAACGCCCGCAACCCGTACTGCTGCTCAACCGACAGCCGCTCCAGCTTTATTTCAAAGGCTTCCAGATATTTCTTGCCCTCAGAATAAAGCGCCTGCAAGCGATGCAGGATGTCGAGATAAAGCTGCGTGTCGTATTCGGGACTGCCGGCTTCATTTGCGGCTTCTAAGTTGCGAATTGCCTCTTCAAATTGTTGTAAATGATATTGCGCTTGTGCTAAAATAAAGAGGTAACGACTGGCGTAGGACAGGCGTCCCGCCTGTCCCTCTCCCTGTCCCTCTCCCTGCCCCAAATCATATCCCAAAACTTGCAGCGCCCGCTGAGCAAAATCCCGCGCCTCTCCCCAGCGCTCATTGGCGATTTCCACCTCCGCGAGAAAGCCGAAATCCTGAGCCAGTTCCACCGGCATGTTTTCCCTGTCATGCAGTTGCAGCGCTTTTGACGCCAGCGCTCGCAACCCCTCCCACTCCTCGAACTGTCGCAAAACCCCGCACACCAGTGGAATCAAAATTGCCACTAAATCCGGACGCTCCGCCCGCTCAAACACATCCAGACTTTCGCGCAGAGAATCCCCAATCTCTTGCCAGTCAGAGGGATTGATTTCTCCGCGAGCCGCTTTCAGGGAATAGCAAAGCGCGATTTCACTCACCAGCTTTGCCTGCCGGTCGAGGTTGCCGGTTTCCCTCCAGAGTCCCAAAGCTTTTTGGTAGTGTTCCAGAGCGGCATCTCTTTCATTATACATGAATTTCACCGCCCCGAGCAAAGATTCTAAATTGGCTTGCAGCTCCTTATCTAAACCTTCCCCGCCCCCAAGCAAATCTTTCTCAGCCGCTTGCAGTTCCGCTTCCAGTTCCAAAGCCCCTTGGCGCGTGATCCTCAGGGTATTCGCAAACCATCGCTCAGCGGTTTCTCTGACGAAAGAAGCGACATCTTCACCGGCAACGGCAAACTCTACCCCTATCGCCCAACTCTCAAAATCCGGCGCTACCCGAACCAGTTTCTTGAAAACGTCATCACTCACCCACAGCACCAGCGGGAAAGGGAAATGTTTCTGAAATTCCTCCCGCACCTGATTGGTGGAAGTCAGCAGCTGCTCGATATCGCCCACCGCTTCCAAGCCAAAAACCGTCAGCGCCACCGGCACATTTGCGCCCAACACCGCCTGAATTCTGCCGTAGAGGGTTCTGTCAGATGCCTGCAGTTCCAGGATGCGGATTTCGCCGCTCACCAGTTGCGGCAATTCCCGCACCAGCCGCCCGCGCACGCCGGTGTAGTTGCAGCGTGCCAAAATTAGTTTAAACTGACCCCGAGAGGCTTCAATCGCCCAAGCGAGCTTTCTCAGGGATCGCTCGTTGCCGGCATCCAGATTTTCAGGTGGGTTGGGTTCAGTCATGGCTGCAACTCCTGCGCTTTTTTAGCTGTTAAAATTTTAATATCTTTGCTGAAGACATGAGGCAGAGCCTCCAGATCTGCGTTCCCAGCCTGAGGCTGGGAACGAGGGTAAATCTTTAGCCCGCGTAGGCGGGCTTCGTCTGTATAGCCGCGATTTCCAATCGCCAGGAACCTAGCAGGAACGAGGATATAAACCGCCCAGATTTTGAGAGTCTCCCTCTTCTATGAAAGCCCGCCTTCGCGGGCTTTGTTTGTATAGCCGCGATTTCCAATCGCCAGGAACCTAGATTTCCAATCGCCAGGAACCTAGCCAACTAGCCAGATGTCTAACCCCTTACCGATTCGTTGGCGAATTAACGGGGGGGTTAGACCTACAGCTAATTCCTCCGCGATTAGCCAAATCCCTGGCGATTGGAAATCGCGGCTACACAGACGAAGCCCGCCTACCCTTCGGGAAGGGCTTCGCCCAACGCGGGCTAAAGAGTAGAGCGAGACTCTCACAATCTGATCGGTTTTTTCTCCTCCCAGCTTGAGCTGGGAACGAGGAAACTTGGGGGTGGAGTCTTAGCCCACATCAAGCACGCCCCCGGCATCTTTCCAATCGCCTGTAACCTCGCAACACACACTCATTCCTGCAACTCCTTCGCCTCTGCCAAAAGCGGATTGACATCAAACCAATACTCACCGGCATCCCGGTATTCAAACACCAGCCGGCTGCGGATCAGCGTCTGGTATCCTTGGTCATCGCTGACCTTTTTCCGCCGGCGAACCTGGCGCAACAACTCCCACTCCGCATCCGAAAGGGGCAGAGCCATCTCATTGCGGCGGGTGCGAATCACCGTCTCCAAAGTTTGGCGCGAGAGAGGCAAAACCATTTCCTCCATAATACAGGTATTCAGGAGTTTCAGCAAGTCCCGGACGTGCCCCCCGCTGGCGCGACAGAGCCGGTCGAGGGTTTCCTGCGAGTCAAAAACTTCTGGAATTGCCTTGAGGCGCTGCTGTTCGTCCCAGTCGGGAAACGCTCTCGCCATCACCATCTGTCGCAGCAGCGCCATTCCCTTTTCGTGTTCCGTACCATCGTGTGACTGTACGGGAACCATTGGCAGAACCCTGGGTTCATCAAATCGCTGGGTGAGATTGCCATAGTCATTAGAAAATTTCAGGGCGAGGGGCATCGTGCAGACAACATGGCAATTCAATTTTGTCATAAACTCGCCCTGATCGACAAACAGGTATTCCTGTTGCGGACGCCCCCAAGGCTTGGGCCGAGTGTCCAGCCGGTCGAGGTTGTCCACAATTGCCACCAGCCCTTTTTTGCCCTGCTGTTTCAGTTTGGCGATTGCCGGTTCCAGCAGTTCCTTATTAATCGCGTCTAGCAGCTTAGTTTTTTGTGGCCCGAGATACTGGTTGAGTTTCTGGCGAAGCGCCGCGTCACTTTTCGCCTTAGCCGTAATTTCGCCAATCCCCAAGGCGAGCGTAAAGGTTTCGTCTTTCCCGCTGACGCCAACCTCGCCAAGATTGGGAACCTTGAATTTCACTCCCTGCACATCAGCGTTCAGGACATTCCACGCCCCTGCCAGCAACTCTTTCAGCTTGTTAGGTTCTTCAAGCTTGATTTTCTCAAGACTCTGACTGATGCGGCGGGCGATAGCCAGCAACAGGTCGATCAGATCGACATCCGTCAGTTCCAGGTCCTCACTGGATTCAAAATAAACCACATGGAACCCTTCCAGTTCCAGTTCCGCCTGCAGCCGGCGGAGTTCTGTGGACTTGCCGCACCCGATATGGCCGGTGAACAGAGTGCAGGTGGGGCTGTCGGGCGAGAAAAATGCTATCCTGTTCTTCAGCTTTCCGATAATATCGCCGCCCCGGACAGCAGAGAAATCAATGTAATATTTCTTATCCTCAGGATTTTCCGCTCTCAGAGCCCTTCCCGGATCTGTGGCCTGAAAAAACTTTCGTGAATCTAGCATTCTCCTGCTCCCCACATGCCTATTCTTTGATAATAAGTTCTACTCGCATCTCTGTCAACCCTCTCCCACAAACGAGCCGGTATCCCAAAAAAGTTCGTAGTTGGGCTTCAGCCCAAAAAGGTTCGTAGTTGGGCTTCAGCCCAAAAAAGTTCGTAGTTGGGCTTCAGCCCAAAAAAGTTCGTAGTTGGGCTTCAGCCCAAAAAGGTTCGTAGTTGGGCTTCAGCCCAAAAAGGTTCGTAGTTGGGCTTCAGCCCAAAAAGGTTCGTAGTTGGGCTTCAGCCCAAAAAAGGTTCGTAGTTGGGCTTCAGCCCAAAAAAGGTTCGTAGTTGGGCTTCAGCCCAAAAAAGGTTCGTAGTTGGCCACACCGGCACCCCACCTCGAACGACGGACCTCCGAGCTCGAACGACGGACCTCCGAGCTCGAACGACGGACCTCCGAGCTCGAACGACAGACCTCCGAGCTCGAACGACAGACCTCAGGGTAGGGTGCGTTCCCTAAGAGGGAACGCTACGAGTTACTGTTACTCCCCCTCCCCGCCAGCGGAGTGGGGATTGGGGTGCCGGGTTCGCCCTACCCCACCCAACGAGCGTGCGCCGAGAAAACCAGCAGCCCTGTGCCCCGGGCATTCTACAATCAAGAAGAGTCAAGCTAGGGACAGCAGCGCATGGATACAAAAGCATTCAAACGGTCACTCCAGCAGTCAGAAAATTACTACCGCAAGGGATTCGGACACGAAGAGGAAGCCGCCGGTGCGATGAAGTCCGCCTACCACAGCGACCTCATCCAGCAACTCCGGGAGAACAATTACACATTAACCCGTGGCGAAGTCACGATTCGACTGGCGGAGGCGTTTGGCTTTTGCTGGGGCGTTGAGCGAGCCGTGGCCATCGCTTACGAAACCCGCACCCACTTCCCCAGCGAGCGCATCTGGATTACCAACGAAATCATCCACAACCCCTCCGTGAACCGGGATATGGAGGAGATGCAAATCGAATACATTCCCGTCGAAGCAGGGCAAAAAGACTTTTCTGTGGTAGAAAAAGGCGATGTAGTGATTCTCCCCGCCTTCGGAGCTAGCGTCCAGGAAATGAAGCTGCTCAACGACAAAGGCTGCACAATTGTTGACACCACTTGCCCGTGGGTGACGAAAGTTTGGAATAGCGTCGAAAAGCACAAAAAAGGCGATCACACCTCCATTATACACGGAAAGTACAAGCACGAAGAGACAGTAGCCACCAGTTCCTTTGCCGGCAAATACTTGGTCGTGCTCAACCTGCAAGAAGCCGAGTATGTCTGTAACTACATCCTCAACGGCGGGAATCGCGACGAATTCCTGGCAAAATTCAGCAAAGCTTCCTCAGCCGGCTTTGACCCGGACAGAGACTTAGAGCGAGTTGGGATTGCCAACCAAACCACCATGCTCAAGAGCGAAACCGAACAAATCGGCAAACTCCTCGAGCGCACTATGATGAAAAAATACGGACCCGACAAACTCAACCAGCATTTCCTCGCCTTCAACACCATCTGCGACGCCACCCAAGAACGGCAAGATGCGATGTTGAAGATTGTCGGAGATAAACTCGACTTAATGGTAGTGGTTGGCGGGTACAATTCATCCAACACCACCCAATTGCAGCAAATTTCCGTTGACCGGCAGATTCCCTCCTATCACATCGACAGTGCCGAGCGGATTTTACCGGGGAACCGCATCGAGCACAAACCCCTGTACCAGCAGCTGGAAATCGCGGAAAACTGGCTCCCCGCCGGTGAGGCTGTCATCGGCATCACCTCCGGCGCTTCCACACCTGATAAAGTCGTCGAGGAAGTCATTGAGAAGATTTTCCAGATGAAAGCAGCTGTTGTCGCCGTGTAATTTTTCTGAGGACAGGCGAGACGGGACAGGCGAGACGCCTGTCCTACACCTTTTCTGAGGACCGGCGAGAAGCTTCCGCCTCTAAATACTCAAAATTCGGGTATTCATAGATAGGCGAAGCAATAGAACCTTCCTCGTGAGAGTCTTTCAGCTGTCCCACAATCCCTGCAATCAATACATTGTACTTCCTGACAGTTTCCACCAGCTTGTCGATTTGGCGAGTCTCCCAGTAATTCCCCTCATCTGACACCTCGGATAAAATGCCCAACTTCTGAGCTTCATCCAGCATTCGGACTATCATTAAATGGCACTTTAGGAAGTTTTCAATCCCCCCGCACTCCGGATTGCTGGCGTACTGAGTTTTGCAGAAACTCATCAAGCTCCAATCACTTACCGCTGCCGGCTCAGTATAAAGAGCCAAACCAAAAGCCGCACTTTCGCACCCCTCCCCAGGCAGCGTATTAAAAGCGATTAAGTAGGTAGGATCTAGCATGGAATAGCTGTCGTTTTCTAGGCAAATAAATTTTCCCGTCCGAAGCTTTAAAAAAACATGCGGGTCCCCTGTGTTTTCTGAATCGACCCGGCACTCCTCCCCCTGAATTTCAACCAGTTCGCCGACTTCAGCGAACGGTAACTTTAGAGCGAAGTTGCGCAAGGCGGCAATCTTTTCCCTCGCGCCCTCAACACTGGAAGACTCTAGCTTAAACTCATAGTGAATAGTCAGCCCCATTTTTCTCTACTCCTGCTAGTGAAAGCCTTGTGAAAGCAAGGAAACCGGGTTGCGCCGAAGTTCTCCGGCTTCTGGCCCAGAGACTCAGACCATTTTCACCCCGTCACCCCCACGCGCGCATCCCCCCAGCGGCACACCCGCACCTCCGAAAAACCGGCTCGCGTGGCATCGGTGTCGAGTTCCTCCCCTGTAGATATTATACTCAAATGGCCTAGGGATAAAAGGCGTAGGGCAGGCGTTCCCTCCGCGCCCTCTCGATCTAATGTCCGTTCCCTAACTGGCTGCTGCTATAGTTGGGTTTGAGCCCCAAGGTTTGTAGTTGGGCTTTAGCCCAAAAAGGTTCGTAGTTGGGCTTTAGCCCAAAAAAAGTTCGTAGTTGGGCTTGAGCCCCAAAGTTTGTAGTTGGGCTTGAGCCCCAAAGTTTGTAGTTGGGCTTGAGCCCCAAGGTTTGTAGTTGGGCTTTAGCCCCAAAAAACCCAGACGGCAAAACCCAGACGGAAAAAGTCGCAGTGCCACCGGCACAACAGGAATTCCAAAAACTATAATTAATAAAGGATTGCAAACCTGTCTCTGATTTTTGCCCGCACCCTAATACCATGACCGCATCTCCCCGTCGCTACCACATCACCACCTTCGGCTGCCAGATGAACAAAGCAGACTCTGAGCGGATGGCCGGCATCCTCGAAGAGATGGGCTTCCAGTGGTCAGAAGACCCCAACGATGCAGATTTAATTTTATACAACACTTGCACGATTCGCGATAGCGCCGAGCACAAAGTCTATTCCTACCTCGGCAGACAGGCTGAGCGCAAGCGCCAGCAGCCCGAACTTACCCTAGTCGTAGCCGGTTGCGTCGCCCAACAAGAAGGGGAAGCGCTGCTGCGGCGGGTGCCCGAACTGGATCTGGTAATGGGCCCGCAGCACGCCAACCGGCTGCGAGATTTGCTCGAACAGGTATTCGATGGCAGCCAACTCGTCGCCACAGAGCCGGTGCACATCATAGAAGATATCACAAAACCGCGCCGCGAAAGCAAAGTGACCGCGTGGGTGAACGTCATTTACGGCTGCAACGAACGCTGCACCTATTGCGTAGTGCCCAGCGTGCGGGGCGTAGAGCAATCCCGCACCCCAGAAGCGATTCGCGCCGAAATGGAAGAACTCGGGCGTCAGGGGTATAAGGAAGTGACGCTACTAGGACAAAACATCGACGCCTACGGGCGGGATTTGCCCGGCGTCACCCCAGAAGGACGCCACCGGCACACCTTGACAGATTTGCTGTATTATGTTAGCGACGTGGAGGGAATTGAGCGCATCCGCTTCGCCACCAGCCACCCCCGCTATTTCACCGAACGCCTGATCCGCGCCTGTGCCGAACTGCCCAAAGTGTGCGAATATTTCCACATCCCCTTCCAGTCGGGAGATAACGACATTCTCAAAGCAATGGCGCGGGGTTACACCCAAGAGAAATACCGCCGCATCATAGACACAATTCGCAGCTACATGCCAGATGCGTCGATTAGTGGGGATGCGATTGTGGGCTTCCCCGGCGAAACAGAAGAGCAGTTCGAGAAAACGCTGCAGATCGTGGGGGATATTGGCTTTGACTTGGTGAACACAGCCGCCTATTCTCCCCGCCCGAACACACCGGCAGCTTTGTGGGAAAATCAGGTCAGCGAAGAGGTGAAAGCCGACCGGCTGCAGCGCCTGAATCACCTCGTTTCTATCAAAGCTGCAGAGCGCTCGCAGCGCTATCTCGGACGCATTGAGGAAGTCCTCGTAGAGGATCAAAATCCCAAAGACCGCACTCAAGTGATGGGGCGCACCCGGGGGAACCGGCTCACCTTCTTCCCCGGCGACATTAAGGAACTGAGAGGGCGGGTAGTGCCGGTGAAAATCACCGAAGTTCGCGCCTTCAGTTTAACTGGTAAACTAGCTGAGGTAGCGGTTAGGGTTTAGGGTTTAGGGCTTAGGGTAATGGTGTTAAAGGAAAGCCCATGCCCCATGCCCAATGCTCCCTGGCCCGCCGCCATGCCCCATGCCGGAACTAGAAAATAACAAGAGACAAATGAGCAACGAAAAAAGACCGATTCGCATTCTCCTGCAGACGACCATTCCCTATACAGAAGACGACTGGAGCATTGAGCGTTTCACTTTGCTGCGCGACTGTATCGCTGAACTGAAAGACGAAGCTGGCAACCCCCTGTGCGAAGTCACAGCGCGGAACCGGGAGTCAGACGCAGAGGGCAACGATCCCGTTTTGAGCAATCTCGGAGATTCAGATTTCGACGAACTGTGGCTATTTGCCGTAGATGTTGGCAACGGACTCACAGAAAAAGACCACGCCGGCATCGCAGCGTTTCACAATCGCGGGGGTGCCCTGATGGCAACCCGCGACCATCAAGATTTGGGCTCGTCTATTTGCACCCTTTGCGGGGTCGGCGCGGCGCACTTTTTCAACACGCAAAATCCAGATCCAGACGAATCGCGGCACTGCGCAGACGACATTTACACCACCTACATATCGTGGCCGAACTACCATTCCGGGCGCAACGGCGACTGTCAAAAAATTGTGCCGGTTGAGCCGGTTCACGAACTGTTGAAAAATCCCGCCTCGCCCTCTGGCGTGATAGAATTTTTCCCAGCTCACCCCCACGAAGGTGCGGTGGGAGTTCCCCCAGGCGAAACAAATGGTCGCGTTATTGCTCTCGGCAAAAGCTTAGTTTCCGGTCGCAGCTTCAACCTCGCCGTCGCCTTCGAGTGGCCAAAAAATCCCGACGGCACCCAGCTCGGACGCGGCGTGGCGCAATCAACATTCCACCATTTTTGCGATTATAATTGGGACGCCAGCACCGGCTGTCCGAGCTTTGTTAGTGAGCCCCCAGGAAATACCATGCAGACAGAACCCCGCGCCTTGGAGGATATCAAAGCTTACGTCCGCAATTTAGCGTTGTGGCTTGCGCCAGCGACAGCAGAGTAATTATTGGGTGACAGAAACCTGGTTTCTTTGAGAACCCGGGTTTCTCCCGGCAACCTCCGCCTCAATTCTCAGCGCTTCTGTTTGACACTCAGCATCATTAGCTCATTAGCCATCTCTGCCAGAGACGCATCAATTTCAGTCTATTTCTGCCGATATCCGCGCTTAGCCAGAGCGATAAATTCAGCTAGACTATCAGCAATTATCTCAGCCATTATCCCTTCTCTTCTATGACAGCGGTGGGAGGGAGAAATCATTAAACGAGCGAACGTCGTAAGGCGAAGACGCCAAAGCAGTAACTAGCTTCCCATCTAGAGTCAGCACCGGCGCACTTACTTGCCGTGAGAGAGCGACATAACTGCCATCATAAGCCGAAATGCCGTAAGTCAAGCCGATACTGACGGCCTCTTCCATCAGCTCAGCAGTGGAAACCGCGCGCAAGGGTAAAGTTTTGAGAATGGCTAAATCTGCCTGAACTTTGGCAGCTGGGTAGCGTCCCGCACGCACATACTTCCAGAGAGTGTTGGCCGATTCGATGTAAAACAGGTCAGGCACAAAGATTTCTGTCTGCGGGTTGGCAAGGTGAGCCAACAGTCCATCAACTTTCGGGGATAGCGGATCGGGGATAAAATGCTTAATGCTCACACTGGTATCCAGCACGCATCGGAGAGGGTTGCTCATCTGTCGCGATCCTCCCGAATCAAAAGGGTGCTGTCCGGCATTCCGAGATCGGTAGGAACTTGTTCCCGCCGCCGGCGGCTTTCCTCCAAGATTTCTGTAACGGACTTGCGTGCCTCACTTTTGGGGGGCTGTGTCTCGATTTGCAGCGCCCCTTCTAAGAGGCTCACCACTTGCTCGCTAATAGAGCGGTTCTCAGCGGTGGCTAACTGTTGCAGTCTCGCATACAGCTTCTCGGGAAAATTTTCTACATTCAGGGTAGCCATTGGTTGACCTCTTTGCAGAACTTACTAACAAGTATAGCGCACTAAAAGAAGCGTGACAAGGGGTGACGCCGGCGCGCCAGAAAGTCAGTGATTTGTGCCGGGCTTGAGAAGCCAGTCCCAGACAAAGGCACCTGCAACGAGAGCCCCAATTTAACGGCATTAGGGCGCAAAAAAGCAAACAGCACTGAGAGAACCTCACCCATTTGCCAGCAAAAACCGGCCCTCGCCCTCCGTCGCCGGTCAGGGGAGAGCGGCAAACTTCTGGCCAACAGTGGGCCTCAAGCTCCCACCGGCTCTACAGGGAGAGAAGTTCCCACAGCCTCTCGGCAGACAACTTATGGTAATCTAGCTCGGAAGCGCCGCACCAGCGGCAGTATTTGGAGTTATGGATTTTGGAGCGACGCGCCACTCTAAAATCTCCCATCTGAAATCAAAACTTTTGAAGAGGTTGCAAGAATGTCAAAACTGCGAGTCGGGCTGTTATTTGGCGGTCGTTCAGGGGAACACGAAGTCTCAATTAGCTCAGCCAGGGCGATAGCACGCGCCCTGAGTGCCGGCACCAACGCCGACAAATACGAACTGCTGCCTTTTTACATTAACAAAGAGGGGGGCTGGAGCGCCGGTGCTGTCGCCGAGGAAGTTTTGGCCTCCGGAACACCCCCCCAATCCCCACCGCAATCCCCACACGCCGCCAGCATTGCACCGGCAGAGGGAAGCGACGCCCAACCGCTAAACCTCTGGCAATTTCCCCCCGAAGCTGCCGGTGTGGGCGTTTGGTTCCCCATCTTGCACGGACCCAATGGCGAAGATGGCACAGTTCAGGGGCTGCTCAAACTCATGCAAGTCCCGTTTGTGGGCTCTGGGGTTTTGGGTTCCGCTGTGGGAATGGATAAAATTGCCATGAAAATGGCCTTTGGCCAAGCCGGCCTGCCGCAGGTAAAATACATAGCGGTTAACCGCTCGCAAATATGGTCTAATCCCTGCGTTTTCCCCAAACTTTGCGACCAAATTGAGGAAACTCTCGGCTATCCCTGTTTTGTCAAACCGGCCAATTTAGGCTCCTCGGTGGGAATTTCCAAAGTGCGCTCGCGCCAAGAACTGGAAACCGCCCTCGATAGCGCCGCCAGCTACGACCGGCGCATCATTGTAGAAGCAGGTGTTGTCGCCAGGGAAATCGAGTGCGCCGTTTTGGGCAACGACAGCCCCAAGGCATCCGTGATTGGCGAGATTACCTACAACAGCGATTTCTACGACTACGAAACCAAATACACTTCTGGACAGGCGGATTTGCTGATTCCCGCCAACCTGCCGGCAGAAGTAGCCGCTCAGGCGCAAGAAATGGCCATCAAAGCCGTTCTGGCGATTGACGCTGCCGGTTTGGCGCGGGTAGATTTCTTCTACGTTGAATCTACCGGCGAAGTGCTGATTAACGAAATCAACACCCTCCCCGGGTTCACCGCCACCAGCATGTATCCCCAGCTGTGGGCGCACACCGGCACCCCCTTCCCGGAATTAGTGGATCAGCTGATTCAGCTCGCCCTAGAGCGCCATTCCGCCTAGAGTGCCGGTCAACTAGGGCATGGGGCATGCCAATGCCCAATGCCCCATCGCCCACGGCCTCCTAACCCCTAACAGCTAATCCCTAATCGCTAACCCCTAATAGTAAAATTAGAAGCAAAATGGCTGCTATCTGCCAGGGGGTTGATATGGCCAGAGCTCACAGGGCGCGACAGCGCCTGCATCCCAGACGCCAGCCGATTGTGCATCCCCTCCTTATATTCTGGAGTGGGATTTTCCTGGGGTTGCTAGTCGTGATCGGCATTGCCCTATTCAATTTACTTTACCCCGGTTTGCCAGTTGCGGACTCCCGCAGGTACGGAAATTTGCCCCTGTGGTCCTATGGCGCGGTCGCCCTCTGCTGCGCTGCTGGGTGTATGGTGGTTTCCCAGTGGCTAGAGCGCGACGAATGAGAGAAAATTCGTTTGAATACTTTATTCTCTCGTTCCCAGGATCTGCCTGGGAGCGCAATCTGGAGGCTCTGCCTCCTCTCAACGGAAAAGCAGGTTAAAAGCCTATAGCAGCAGTCATATTGGTTAGAACAATAGAAGCATCGGGAGCTCTGGAGCGAGGGAGGCCGGAATGTAGGTTTCCTAAATGCTTACTGCTCTATAGACGTAGGGCAGGCGTCCCGCCCCCCCTGAAGGTCTAATGTTCTAACCTAAATGCATACTGCTATAGAAGCATCGGGAGCTCTGGAGCAAGGAAGGCCGGAATGTACGAATGTACGTTTCCTAAATGCTTACTGCTCTATAGACGTAGGGCAGGCGTCCCGCCCCCCCTGAAGGTCTAAGGTCTAATGTTCTAACCTAAGTGCATACTGCTATAGCAGCTTAGCAGGCGCAGGCGGGCTTACTTTGCATAGCGGCAGAATGATGCAAAACTGGCGCGGGCCCCGCCTGCGCCCCTTCTGCAAAAAAATAAGCATACAAACGTAACTTATAAAATATATAGAGCCGGCCCCTTCCCGCCGGCAGCCGCGCCGGCACAGGTCAGCGCTTGAGTTGCTGCAGGGATTGCCAGTCGGCAATCGCTTGCGGCGACCACATCCAATTTTTGGCCAGAGCCGGCAGTTGAAAGTTGACAGGATCTTGAGCCATCACCATTTGCTGGAACTTGACGGCCTTACTCAAGAGGAATTGCTTCTCAGTCCCTGATTGGGTGCGGGCGGATTTCAGCCGCACCAACGCCAAACCGGCATAAGCCGTCAGAACATCCCGACTGGCGACGGATGGGGTGCCGCGTGGAAGCTGCTGTTTCTCATCGGGTGCCGGTGGGGCGAGCTCCCCTGAAGCTTGCGGCATCCTCACAACCTGAAACCAGGCGTCTGAAGCCGCTTTCAGATTGCCTTCAGCGTAGAGAGCGAAGCCCAGAGCGTTGTAGTAGAGGGGTGAGTTGGGTTTCTTTTCAACAGCTCTCTCCCAGTAGGTGCGGGGGCTGTCCAGGCTGCGATCTGGAGTGCCGGCTTGAACAAACTGCCAAGCCAGCCGGCCTTTGAGAAAATTAATAGCGGGATCATCCTGTCGCTGTTTGGGCACCGCATCCAGCGCCACCTTCGCTGGAAGGAGAGCAACCCGGTCGAGCAGCGCTTCCACCGCCAGCTGCCCTCCTATCATATCCCCCTTACGGAACTTTGCTATCGCCGAAGCGACGACTTGGGGGGCAGTCCCTTTGTTCAGATCCGCAGATGAATCCTCCCTCAGGGGCGGCGCGAACATCCCCGGAGGCCACAAAGCCGGCGGTTGCTCGGGCTGGGGAAAGATTTGCTCTCGAAAAGCCCACACACCCAAAAGCCCGACTGCGGTGGCTCCCAGCACGCCGAGCGCCACCAGAGCCACTGACCGGCGGCAGCTCAGAACTGAGAAATTGGTTTTTCCCCTTTTCCTGTAGCCGTTTCCCACCTCCCGCGCCGGTGCCGCACTTCCCCGGCGAGCGTCACCAGGCTTAGGATCGGGGCGCTGCCGGTATATTTCCGGCTCCAGCGCTTGCTGCTCTTCCTCCGGCAAAGGGAACCCGTCGCTGGGGGGAGCGGCACCGGGGTCATCTGAGCCCGGTGCGGGATTTATCAGCTGGCGCAGGAAGTCAGAAACGACAGCGGGCGCTTCATCAACCGCCACATCCTCGTAAGCCAGGTCCTGATAGATATCCTCGACTTCGGCCAAGTCCAGCGCCGAGAGTTCTGGGAATTCAGGCGCGACTGGCGATCTTGAGAGCCGGCTGGCCGGCGGCTCCGCAGCCTCTGCCAGACTTGACAGCTGTTCCGCCGTGCGGTAATTAGAAGTCAGATAGCCGTCAAATTCCGGCTGGAGATAGAGAATCGGTAAAGCCCAGTAAAGCTGGTTAGAGCCATAAGCAGAAATCAGCCCCTGGCGCGCCCGACTCAGGCTGAGATCCACGGGATAGCCCCGGTCGAGGTTGCGGTAAAACAGCTTCGCCAGCGTCAGCGCCACATCATCGGGAATAGATTCCGCCATTGCCAGCACAGCGGGAATGCCGCGCTTGACAAGAGCCTCTGCCAGATTGCGCTCGCCGGCGGAAACGGTTGCGTCCGAGATCGGGGTGTGGGCGCTGTGGCAGGAATTAAACACCGCCAGCTGAATGCCGTTGTTGGCCAGCAACCCAGCCAAGTCATCGCCGTTTAACGTCTCGGTCAAGCCCGTTTTGCGGCTCACCAGGTACAGCTCGCCCCCCGCTGCTCCCAAGTTGCTGTGACCGGCGTAGTGAAACACCTGATATTGGCCTTCTTCGAGCGCTTGCGTCAGCGAGTTGCGGTCTGGCTGTTCCAGTACGGTGAGCTGCATTGCCTGCGTCCCACCCATTGAGTTGGTGAGCGAGCGTCTCTGGAGCTCTTCTTGCAGGTGCAGCGCTTCCCGTTTCAGTTCCAGACTTTCGAGATCCGTAGGTGCGGACAGCACCATCAAAATTTGCAGGGTCGAGGCGCAATAGCCGGTGTCCTTGCTCTGACCAAAAGACTGAGCCGCAGTTTTGGCCGGCTGGTAGCGGGAAAAGGCCACATCCGTGCCGGTGGCAATCGGGCGCTCTCCAGCATAGAGCACTTCCCAGGGAAGGCGGGGCAAGCGGTTGCCCTTGAGCCCCAGGCGCAGGCGCAACACCTGCCCCCGGTTCTGGGCAATGCCTCTAGCGGTCATCCAGCTGTCTCGCAGGGTGCCTTGAAACAAGAAATTGTACAGCTCCCGACCGACGGCGACCAAATTCAGCCCTCCGGCTGCATCTGGGGCAGAAAATCGCTGACCTGTGTCTGAGTCTGGCTTCTCGTGCCGTGCGGCAGAGTTGGCCCCCTCCCGGGAAGCGGGCAGCACCTTGTCCCGATAAGTCGGGCCGGCACCCTCTTGCAGCAAGCCCAGCAACGGGTTATTCATCAGCTGGCTCGCTACGGCCAGCCACTGCTCCACCGGCCAGGTGACCTGCTCCTCCGCCAAAGGCACGCCTGGTGCCACCCGTTCTGTGCGCACGAGATAGTCATCTGCCCCAACGGGGGTTACAGAAATATGAAATTCTAATTCCTGAGTCACAACTAAAGTGTACTCCTGTTGCAGCCATCAATCTCGACGGTTTTCTTGGCCAAATCGTTCAGTCCCTGACCTCTTTCATGAAGGTATTAGTGCCCGCAGCTTCTGCAATAGCGACTGCAAACGCCTAACTTTTTCTGGAGAGGCCAAGGCGCTTGTTCCGGTAATGGCAAACCCGGATTTTCTCATTATACGATAGGGGCATCAAAAAGTTGCCGCGCTTTGCCTTCAGCTCTTTCTCATCACCTTCATGGTTCTCCGGAGAGTTGTGCTTTTTTTGTGAATAGTGTATTCTATAAGTATAAACCCTTGATTGACTTCTCCGGCAATCCCTATGCCGGAGATTTTCTCATTGCCAAACTAGGCGCTCTCTCTCCCCAACGATTCTGCTCCTCGGCCTCACCGTCTCGGCTCATCCCAGGTCGAATCATCTCACATTGGGTTTTGTTTATCTGGTTTTTCCGATAGCTTGAATATTTTCCGGATCTCTCTGACTCCGCCCAGAAATCTGAATTGGTAGATGCACCCTGATTGATGGTCTCGGCTTTATCCTGGCCGGGATTTTTTTATCGGGCAGGAGAATGTCAGCTAAAAAATTAACCCCCTCTCCCCTCTCCCGCCATCTCTCGCCGAAGCTGGCTGTTTTTTAACGGGCTAAAGCCTGAGACGATTCCCTTTTTTAAACCAGCCAGCAACACGGACTGGACTGCTCAGCAGACAGGGATTTTTCCGGATGTTTCTAGCCCCCCAGAGAAGACACGAGTGGTAGATGCACCCTGATGAACTTCCCCGCCCGACCCGGGCGGGGTTTTTTTATTTTCCACAAGGGCGGGAAAGCAAGCCTCAAAACCGGTAATAGCGGCCTCTTGAACAGACGGAAAAACCGGGTTTCTTTTGGCTGTGGCAAAGAAACCCGGTGTCTTAACCCCGGCAAGGCCCAAAGAGCCGCCCGGGAGCGACCAACCTACTGAATCACTTCAAAGGTTTTCACCTCTAGAACCGGCCCAATCATGGCCAAGGTCATGACGTCCTTTCGCACCTCACCGGTGACTCTGACTTTCTGGCCAGATTTCAGCAGGTCTTTGGGAGCGCCCTGAAAGATTTCGTAGGATTTTTTATCGGAGGTGACTAGGGCCCAGGTTCCGGGCCCGAAGCCTTTGCGCTCAATGGTGCCCTCAACAGTTAAGCTCATACCGGCTCCACCTCGGTTTTCAGGGCCAGACGCGCTAGCCCGTAACACAGCAAGGCATTGACCGCCAGGAAGGCGCGGGCGGCGGCACCGGCACCCAAACCCCAGACTGCCGGCGAGATGGCGGCGCTGATGGCGAGACAGCTGGCAGCGCCGATGGCCGTCCCGATGGCCAGCCACTTCCACTGCCGGTGTCCCAGCAGCAGCAGCACGAGGGCCAGGGGAATGGCGGCGCTGGCAAAAATCGGATTGAGGGTGCTGCTTCCAGAGATGGCACCGCCGAGTTCGGGAAGGGAGCTGCCCATGACGCGGAATGGCCACTGCGGCAGGTCAAAGATGTAGAAACCGCGCAGGAAGAACAGCCCAGAACTGCCGGCCACCAGCCCGCTGGCAAACGTCCAGTTCCAGCGGAAGGGGAAGTAATTGCGCAAGAACCAGGCGAGCAGGTAAGATCCCAGCACCATGGCAATCTTGGGCAGCAGGGCCACAGCACCGCCGTCAATCCAGAAGCGGGGGTTGAGATAGCCGTTATCGCGCAACCAGCGGAAGAAGTCGCGGAAGGTGATTTGCCCCTTGGTGGCGAGCTCAACTGCACCGGCGGCGTCCAGTTTGCCGGCACCGAAGTGGTTGAGGGGATCGTCGCTGACGGCTAGCGCCGACTGCTTGAGGACGTTTTCGATGCCGTCCGGATCTTTTACGCCGGCGGCTTTAATCAGGGCGGCGACACCGGCAACGTGGGGGGCTGCCATGCTGGTGCCCTGGTAGGCGGCAAAGATGGATTCGCCGGTTTCGGGGTTAATGGTGTTTTGCAGGATGCCGCCGAGATCGCTTTCCCTGGTGCTGCCGCCGGGGGCGGCGATGTCCACACCGGCTCCGTAGTTGGAGTAGAAGGCTTTTTGCCCGCTGGCGTCAAGGGCGGCGACGCCGATGGCGTGGGGGTAGCGGGCGGGGTAGGCTGCGGAATTTTCGTCTTCGTTGCCGGCGGCGGCAATGATAGTTACGCCTTTGCTGTGGGCGTAGTTGATAGCTTCAAGCATGACTGCGGACTCGCCGCCGCCGCCCAAGCTCATGTTAATTACGTCTGCGCCGCTGTCGGCTGCAAATTTGATCGCTTCGGCAATGTCGGCGACGGTGCCCCCGCCGTAGGCGCTGAGCACTTTCAGGGGCATGATCTTGGCTTCGTAGGCGATGCCGGCGACGCCGTAGCCGTTATTGGTGGACTGGGCGATGGTGCCGGCGACGTGGGTGCCGTGCCCGTTGTCGTCTGCCGCGTCTTCTCTATCGTTAACAAAGTCGTAGCCCGGGACGAATTCGGTGTTTTGCAAGTCTGGGACGCGGCTGACGCCGGTGTCAATTACGGCAACGGTGGTGCCGCTGCCTTTGCTGTCGTCCCACGCCCGCTCTATGTTAATGCTGCGCAGGTTCCACTGCTTGCTGTAGTCTGGATCGTTGGGAGTCTGGAAGGCTTTATACTCGTAGTCGGGTTCTATGTATTCGGTGTATTTTGCTACCTCCGACTTTTTCAGGGCGTTGAGCAGCGCCCAATCGCCCCTGACGATGTACAGGTTGTCAGCGCGTGAGAATGCGCTGTTGAGGCGGGGGGCAACGCTGTATTTCTGCGCTATCTCGCTCAGCTCGCTCTGTATCTGGGCTGCTGGGATATCCTCGCGGAAATCCAGCACAATTGTATCAAACGTTCCTTGGTTGGCCAGACCCTTGAAGTTAAACAAGGCCCAGCATATGCCAATTATAAATAAGCAGGGAAGGAAAATTTTTCTCATAGAAACCCTTCAGCTGTTGTGCTGGTATCTCTCCACGATAGCTTAATTTCTGACCCGATGGCGCTTTTGTTGCGAAAGAGTTACAGTTTTCTTTCAGGTTTCATGGTATTGTTCGGGAACGCGCCCGGGTAAGAATTGTTTGTCGTCTCACTTCCTGCTGATTCATTATGGAACGAGGTCTGTTGTGGCTGCCCCTGTTAGGCATTTTTATCTGGCTGGCTTGGGCCGGCTGGAATGAGTATCAAAAAGTCGAGGCTTATCGCCTTTGGGCGAAACAGTTTCAGCGGGCTAAGTACGACATTTATGCGGTTCTCGGACAGGACGGCAGCCGGCTTGTCTGGGGCAAGCCGGCACGGTCGGGCCCAGTAGATATGCAAACATTTTCGCTCAAAGACGTGCGATCGCTACAGCTTTTGGTGGGCGGCAAGCCGGTTTCGCTGCAAGCGCCGCCGGCATCAGGGGGGGCGATCGCGCTCTTATTTGTGCTGGAGTCCGGGGAGGCGGTGCGCGTCCCCTTCACGGAGATATCCATTGCCGCTGAGTGGGGCTCGCACTTGCAGCAGGAATGGCAGCGCTATTGCCCCTCCGGTTGAAACTTGCGGTGACGCGCAAGAGCCGGACCGCCCGACCGGCGCGTTTTGACCGCTGCACCACCCTTGCGCCCCTTTTTGCTGCTTGTTGCGATTTGGCAGTTCTTCCTTATCGATTTCAGAGTATCAGATTTTTGATATTTTGTCAACTATCCAGCGGGTGGTTTATGAACGCACTCGGCAAATCTGAGCACCGGCAGCGCGGGGTAGCTGCGCTGCAGACAAAATAGTGTGGGGCGTGCGAGACTGGAGAGCAACCCTTGTGACAGGAAGATGGCCAGCTAGGAATAGCTTTTGCAGGCGGGAAGCCAGTTGGCAAAACAGCCCGATGATCAATGAGATAAAAGTTTACTTTGGCGACGTGAGCAACCCTTTTGACAGAGCCCCCCCTGACAGTGGCCACTGTCTGCTAGGGGGCAGGCTGCGGCAGCGGAGCAATCAGGCGCACCGGCACAGCAGCGCTCTCGCTCGTGACACCCGCAGGCGCGATGCCGGGATGCGGCAGCAACGAGCCGGTGGGGAAAAGTCTCACTCAGGGTTGGGCTTGGGGCACTCTGGACATCGCTGCAGTTTCCCGGATTCAGGAATTCTAATTTTCACGTCTGCCTCGGGTGACTGCGCTGCGGTATCCTTTGAGAATTCAGGGACAGGACGCCAGACTGGCTGGGGTTGGCCCTCACCCGCTAGATTGGTATAGCCTGTTCCCCGATTCGAGCAATCTGGATGACTTAACCGACAGTAGGAGCGATGATTTTCCCAAGGAGGTAGGGGGGTGAGCGGAGGGGGCGAACGATAAGCGAGTGAGCTTTCAGGGGGTGAGGGATTCACGCTTTGGGCGAAAAGCATGTAACTAATATAACAGTGGCGGTGCCGGCGAAAAGCAGATATAAAGCCTGAGAGTTGCGGTCCGTTGCGCTGTCGTTCGAGTCTAACTCAAGCCTTGGATTGCAAGGGGATATGCCTGAGGCAAAATCTTTGCGGGGGGCGCTCGGGCGTGTGAGATGTGCCGGTGGCGGCACGGAACCCCTACAATAAAGCAGGCGTGGGGCTTTCGCCACACCGTTAAGGGTGCTGTTGGCGGTGCCGCCCCTGTGTTGCCGGTCTGTCGGGGCAGCGTTTCACTGTACAATTGGAGAACCTATCGGAGATGCGGAAATGGTCTGGAATTGGCTTAAGAACGTAGGTAAAGGAGTCACGGGTTCGGCAAAGGTTGGGAGCGACACCCAAATGTATCTGGCTGCTGACAAGCAAGCAGAAAGCACAGCCCTCAGCCTTCCGGGAAATACGGCTTTGGCAGAGCAGCGGGAGGAAATGCAGGTCGCACAGCTGAAGCTTCAGTATTTACAGCAAACTGAAAATCAACAGGGTCAGGGATGGCTGGCAGAGACTGGTGAGGATCTGGCCAAAGAACTGCCTGAGAAAATTTCGGCTTTGCAACCCTGGCAGGGGGGGCCAAATTATGAAGGCGCTAAGGAGCTGCAAGAGAAATATCACGCTTTTCAGGGGGAGCTGGCGAAACTCAATCACGAACGGGCGAAAGAACTGCAAGAGTTTATTCAGAGAGTGCAAATCGCCCTCAGCGAAAAGAATCTGGATTTTCAGCGGTGGCGCTGGGAAGAAGAGAAATCTCTCCAGTTACAAGTGCTGGAGCTAAACCACGAACTCCAGCGCTCTCTGGCTGACTATCAGAAGGAAACTTCGCTGAAGCTGGTGGAGGAACAAAAAAGGCTGGAAAATTCGCCGATTTGGCTAGTCGCTTCTGACTTGCTCAACTCGCATTCTCAGGAAGAGGTGATGCCTTTGCGGATTTTCTTCGCGCCGCCAAAAATTCAGTTTGAGCGCCCCGACAAGGCGGGAGGTGCCGGCAAAGAGTTCCCAGAGATTGAGCTAACTTTAGGGGAAGGGCTGCGGCAATTTTTGCGGGAGTATTCCGCACAGGGCAGATCACTAGATTTTTTAGCCGGCGCTTGGGTGAGCAAGACGTTTCACAGTGAGGCGAGTATCAAAGCGCTGTTTTCGGCGCTGAAATCTGAGCCGACTTTGGTGCTGGAATCGGAAGTGGATGGGAATTATCTCAACTTCCGGGTGGCGTACTGGAGTTTAAATTGGCCAAAATATCGCTATGACCCGGTGATCTCCCGGCTGCCCTATCGGGATATCCTGTATGAAGCGGCAAAAGCTCGCGCCCGCAAGTGGCCAGAAACACGGGCCAAGTTGGTGGCGGCTGGGGAAGCGCCAGAGGACGTTGACCGGCTCTATGGCGGGGAGAATCTGAAAAATTGGCAAATCTTGCAGCGGGAGGAGAGATTCCGAGAAGCGGGGATTGATAGCAGCGAGGTGGAGTTCAACTATATTGTCACGCGGAAAGATTTTGAGGAGCTGTGCCAGTTTTTAATTATTTGCCACTGCTTGTTTGCCGGTTTGGTGGCGGATGAGTATTTTCTGTTTGAGTACAATCAGCCGCCGGTGCTGCCCCAGCTGATTCCTGCCCTGACTGCAAATGTGCCGGACAGGGAAGCGGTGCGGGATATCATGGAAGCGGTTGTGCTGTACAATTACCATATCTATGAAGCGCTGGAAGCTCAGCGGCCTGCTTTGGTGCCCGACTTGGCTCTGGACTGGGCGCGGAGTCTGTCACATTTGCCGCAGAAAACTTGGGCGAAGGGGCGCGTGGTCTATTCGGTGCAGTGTTGGCTCAAACAGAACGGGCTGTCGCAACCTCAGGAGTTTGAGGAGCTGTTAGATACTCTGGAGTCGGCGCTGAAAGTCTCGGATGTGCCTTATGTTGAGAAGCTCAATGAGTGTCTGGTAGCTCTTGGGGAGAGTCGCCGCCTGAGTGTGATAGATGCTTGCTACAATCGGGGGGTGAGCCGGTGCAAGCTGGGAGAGTATAAATCTGCGATTGCGGATTTTGACCAGGCGATTCAGCTGAATCCCAAGTGGGCGGAAGCTTACTACAACCGGGGGCGCGCCTATGAACAATTGGAAGAGTACGAGCAGGCAATTGAGGACTACACGCTGGCGCTGCGGACAAATCAGAACTCGGCGGTTGCCTACTGCCAGCGAGGCAATGCCTATTACAAAATGGGGCAGTACGAGCCGGCGATTGCTGACTACGACCGGGCGCTGGCTGTCAACCCCAACTTGACTGAAGCGATTAGCAACCGGAATCTTGCCCGGGGTGTTTGGGAGGAGATCAAGCGCAAGGAGGAAGATCAGCGGAAACGCCGGCTGGAAGCTGCTGCCGTCGCCTACACCCTCACGGGGCACTCCAGCACGGTTTGCGCTATTGCTATCAGCCCCGATGGGCAGACGCTCGTCAGTGGCAGCTGGGACAACAGCATCAAGATTTGGAAGTTGAGCACCCGGGAGGCAATCCGCACGCTGATGGGGGATTCTAAGTGGGTTCTCTCCCTGGCGATCAGCCCCGATGGAAAAACGCTTGTCAGTGGCAGTGCTGACAGCGTTATCAAGATTTGGGAGCTGAGTACGGGGCAGGAAATCCGCGCCCTCAAGGGGCATTCTAGCTGGGTTCGCTCTCTGGCAATCAGTCCGGATGGGCAGCTGCTTGTGAGTGGCAGTGAGGACAACACGATTAAGATTTGGAAGCTGAACACAGGGGAGGAAATTCACACCCTGAAGGGGCATTCTAGCTGGGTTCGCTCTCTGGCGATCTGCCCGGATGGGCAGACACTGGTCAGTGGCAGTGATGACAGCACGATTAAGTTGTGGAATCTCAGTACAGGGAAGGAAATCCGCACCCTCAAGGGGCATTCTAGCTGGGTTCTCGCTCTGGGCATCAGCCCGGATGGGCAGACGCTCGTGAGTGGCAGTGATGACAGCACGATTAAGATGTGGAATCTCAGTACCGGGCAGGAAATCCGCACCCTCACGGGGCATGCTGGCAGCGTTTTTTCTCTCGCTATCAGCCCCGAGGGGCAGACGCTCGTAACTGGCGGCGGTGACAGCAATGTCAAGATTTGGCAGCTGAGTACCGGGCAGGAAATCCGCACGCTCACGGGGCATTCCAACTGGGTTCTCTCTCTGGCTATCACTCCGGATGGGCACAGCTTGATTAGTGGCAGCAGTGACAGCACTATCAAGATTTGGCAGCTGGCGTGACAGGGTTTTTAACCGGCGCGGACAACCACAAATTTACTGATTTGTGTGTCCGCGCATGCCGTGTCCGGGTTTGGAAACTGTGCGGTTTTTTGGGCGTTGCAGATGGTGGGATGAACCCGCACCCCAACCCCAGCCCCGCGTGCGGGGAGGGGGAGGAAGAGGGGTTTTTTGCTCTAGGGGAATAAGTAACTCGCAGGGTGCGTTCCCTATCCCACCGGCACTGATGGAGGTGAGTTCCCTAAGAGGGAACCCCCCCTACTCCTGCCGAATTCTTTTGAACCGCCAGCTAGGGGTCAGTCGTATGAGTGAGAGCATTAGTGCGAGAAAAAAATCTGTCAGGCAATTTTATAATACAGCGGTCACAGAACACCTGCGCGAGAGAGGCGATTTTAGAAAATTCATGCCTGAGTGTTGGATAGGTTATGTCTTCTTATATTGGGATGGGTATGAGCTTCTCCCACCCGAAATCAAACGGCCCACTCAGGAAGTCCCCAAAACTGTCCTTGATACGTTTGAGCGCCACCTCTGGTATTCCAGGCATAACCTCAGCGATATTTATCTTTTGAGGATTCCTGTTGAGGGTCCCGATACTTATATCTTTCTCATTCAAGGGCATTGCCACGATGCTTGGGACAATGGCTGTCAGTTAGTTGAGACATTTGATCAGCGGGGTGAGCCACTTGGGGCTGGTTCGATTCGTCATGCTGGGTGGGAGGGAGACACTCCTGTACAGTACATAGACTGGATGGATCGTCAACTTGACAGTCGCGACTACTACAAACCGGCTCCTCCTTGGGATGGAGATCCGCTACCAGAAGATTTCTCCTACCATCACCTGAGCCTTCCTATCTTGTGGTCAGAGGAGCCTGAATAGTAGCAGGACAGGCAATGTTTACCAGACCGGCATTGAATGACAGTTTGGGGCCATCTAAGGGGCAATTCTGCTCTATAAAGGTGGCGCACTACTTCTTGAGGGTGCTGCAGATAAGCTCACCGGCACCCTTGGGCTGGAATGGCACAGCCGTTCCATCTTTTCGCACTCTCACCCGCTGGCGACAGTTGTATACCTCAATTGGCCTTTTATGCCCATCGACACTAACGGCTGCTCGATATTCCCAGTAATTCTTGGCGCTTCGCTTGATACTGAGGATACAAATTACGCGGTCATTGGAGTGCCGGCAGAAAGACGCCGCAGCAGGGAGCGCGAAGGAAAACGATAGTGCTAGCACCAGCAGCAAAGTAATGTATTTACTCATGCCTGAAATCAATCGCCTCCTCAAAATTATACCGTGCTGCCACTTATTATACAGATATACTCGATAATTGACAATCAAAAGCCCACCGGCCCTGGCCACTCGCGCCTCTCTCAGCTGATGATTATAGCAGTATGCACTTAGGTTAAAAGATTAGACCTTCAGGCCCGGCGGGACGCCTGCCCTACGTCTATATCCCAGTAGTAATATGGGTTAGGACAATAGGAGCAGGAGTGCGGGGGTGCAAAAGAGGCCGAGATGTACGAACCTAAGTGGCTACTGCTATACAATTAGATAATTCTTCTTCATCAATTTTATCCCATCATATTTAGATATCTGCCAGTGGCAATTGTTATAGCACCGGCATTCCGTGGGTGCCGGGCGGGTTTAGTGAGATTTTTCGTTTTGTGGCAAAGAGTGCGGGCGCTCCCCGCTTCTAGGAATTTGTGCCGGTGGCGTGAGGGTGGTTTTCGGGAGGGGAGTGGGGGCGAGTTTATTGATAGGTTTCGCTGTCTGGCAAAGAGTGCGGGCGCTCCCCGCTTCTAGGAATTTGTGCCGGTGGGGGGGATGGGGGCGGGTTTGCTGACATGTTTCGCTGTCTGGCAAAGAGTTTGGGTTCGCCCCGCCCCTGCACATTTTTGCCGCCCCCTCCCCCTTAATCGGGAAGGGGTTCGGGGGTGGGATTGTGGGTGCCGGGGCGGGTTTATTGATATGTTTCGTTTTGTGGCGAAGAGTTTGGGTGAGCCGGCCCCTACAAGTCTACAAAATCGATGGGATAGAAAATATTATCACTAAAAACACCGGCAAGCAAGATGCTGGCACCAAACGCAAGCTGGACGTGCGAAAAAATTCTTGCCAAACGAGCCAAATCGGCAAGTTACCTTTTTGCCACCAAAAAAATGGCGGACGAGCGATGGGTTGCCAGCACAGCAGGCATGCTGTAATATAGGTGTTTTGTACAAACCACTAAGTTGGGACTTTTGCACGAGCCATGAATACCCCCTTGGACGACAATTCCCATCACAGCCCGCACTCCCGCCTGGATGGGTTGAGGCAGTCGCTGGGTTTAGATTCCCACCGGCACGGCGGCGCTCAATATCCTGACTCCCATTTGGGCGATGCTGGGCAACTGCACCCTCACCATCGCGACTTGTTTAACGGTGTTTCGGATTTTAGGCAACCGGCACATCACAGCAATTCCGGCGATTCAGGCATTCCCGATTTCACCTCTAGCTGGGATGATTGTGGCGCATTTGCCTTTAATGGTTCAGGCGGGGGACAGCAAAGGATCAGGAATGACGCTCACCGGCCAGATGCGCAAAATCGCCTATCGGATTTTAGCAATTTTGACACTCCCCAGCAACCCGGGAGTGCCGGCACGGACGGCAAAATCTATGGCCGGCACGATAAATGTGTGGGATGGTTCGATAGGGAAGGGCGCGTTTACAATTCGGCTGGCGTGGGGTTTTTGAAACCGCCAAGGGGGTTGTGGGCGGAGCTGCGTATATGCCTCTCGTTTATCTGGGAGACGTTCAGGGTGAGGGGATGGCAAAAGAGAGGCGCACCCTGGGGGAAAGCCGCCCACTGACAAGCCAAATATCTGTATGGAGTGAAAAAAGGAGGTACAATGGTTTGGGAATGGCTTAGAAACGTAGTTAAAACCGTTGCGGATACGGCTAAGTTTATCCTGGCAGCGCAAATGTATATTCCTGACAGACAAGCAGAAAGCGCACAGCTCACCATCGCAGCCAATAGGGTTCTGGCAGATCGGCGCGATGAGATGCAGGTGGCGCAGCTGAAGCTCCAGTATTTACAGCAAGCTCAAAATCGAGAGTTTCAGGGATATCTGGCTGAGCCAAGTCGCGAGCAGTCGAAATATCTGCCAGATAAAAATCAGGCATTTCTGGCTGAATGGGCAAAACTCAATCAGGAACGGGCGAAAGAGCTGCAAGATTACATTCTGAATGCGCAAATCGTCATCTACGAGAAAAATATCGATTTCCAGCAGTGGCGCTTGGAACAAGAGAAAGCCCTCCAATTACAGTTGCTAGAGCTGAACCACCAATTCCAGCGATCGATGGCTGCCTACCAGCGGGAAACTTCGCTCAAGGTTATCGAAGAGCAAAAAAGGCTGGAAAACTCCCCGATTTGGCTGGTGGCTTCCGATATCCTCAACTCTCATGCCGGTGAGGAGATCATTCCCCTGCGGATTTTCTTCGCTCCGCCCAAACTTCAGTTTGAGCCATGTTCCAGCGCCGCGAATGCCGGCAGCGGCTTCCCAGATATTGAGCTGACTCTGGCGGAAGGATTGCGGAATTTTTTCCTGGAGTATTCCGACAGAGGCAGGGCGCTTGACTTTATGGGGGGGGCTTGGGTGAGCAAGAGCTATCACAGCGAAGCCAGTATCAAAGCCCTGTTTTCCGCCCTGAAATCTGAGCCGACTTTGGTGCTAGAATCAGAAGTGGATGGGGATTATCTGAATTTCCGGGTCGCTTACTGGAGTTTGAATTGGCCCAAATATCGCTATCGCCCGGCGATCTCCCGGCTGCCTTACCGCCATATCCTGCATGAAGCGGCAAAGGCTCGCGCCCGCAAGTGGCCAGAAACGCGGGCCTGGCTGATAGCTGCCGGTGAGAAACCGGAGGAAGTTGACCGGCTTTTTGGCGGGGACAGTCTGAAAAATTGGGAAATTTTGCAGCGGGAGGAGCGATTGAGGGAAGCGGGGATTGATGCTGAGAACCTTGAACTCAACTATATTGTCAGCAAGAAAGATTGTGAGGATCTGTGCCAGTTTTTAATCGTCTACCACTGTTTGTTTGCTGGCTTGGTGGCGGATGAATACTTCCTCTTTGAGTACAATCTGCCGCCGGTGCTGCCGCAGTTGCTCCCTGCCTTAACTCAACAGGTGCCAGACACGGAAGCCGTGCGGGAGATCATTAAAGGGGCTCTCCTTTATTATCACAAAATTTTTGAGGTGCTGTCAAGCCAGCGGTCGGCTTTAGTGCTAGAACTGTCTCTGGATTTGGCGCGAAATTTGGCCCATTTGCCGGAAAAAGTGTGGGCGAAGGAGGAAGTGATTTACTCGGTGCAATCCTGGCTGAAACTGCACGGTTTTGCGCAACATCAGGGGTGGGAGGCAATGCTTGATGACCTCCATTCGGCTCTGACTGTCGCGGATCTGGCTTATGTCGAGAAACTGAATGAGTGTCTGGAGGCAATTGGGGAAAGCCGCCGGCTCAGCGTCATAGATGCCTGCTACAATCGAGGGGTTAGCCGGTTCGAGCAGGGAGAGTATAAAGCGGCAATCCCGGATTTTAACCAGGCGATTCAGCTGAATCCCCAGTGGGCTGATGCCTTCTACAACCGGGGGCTGGCTTACGCACAATTGGGGCAGTACCAGAAGGCAATTGAAGACTATAGCGCAGCGCTCCAGATTCATCCGAACTCGGCACCAGTTTACTGCAATCGCGGCTATGCCTATTACAAATTGGGGCAGCACGAGCCTGCGATTGCTGACTACGATCTGGCTTTGAGTAGCAATCCAAATTTGGCAGAAGCGGCTAAAAACCGGGAGATTGTTCAGGGCGTCTGGGATGAGTTAAAGCGCAAAGAAGAGGAGCGCAAGTGCCGGTTGGAAAATGCCTCCGTCGCTCACACCCTCGCCGGGCATTCCAGCGACGTTAATTGCCTCGCCATCAGCCCGGATGGGCAGACACTCGTGAGTGCCAGTTGGGACAGCACTGTCAAGGTTTGGCAGTTGAGTACAGGGAAGGAATTGCGCACCCTCACCGGGCATTCCAGCTCCGTTCATTCCCTCGCCATCAGCCCGGATGGGCAGAGGCTCGCCAGTGGCAGCGCTGACAAAACTGTCAAGATTTGGCAGTTGAGTACAGGGGAGGAATTGCGCACCCTCAGCGGGCATTCCAGTTACATTCATTCCCTCGCCATCAGCCCGGATGGGCAGACGCTCGTGAGTGGCAGTGGTGACAGGACTATCAAGATTTGGCAGTTGAGTACAGGGCAGGAACTGCGCACCCTCACCGGGCATTCCAACAGCGTTATTTCCCTCGCCATTAGCCCGGATGGGCAGACGCTCGCCAGTGGCAGTTGCGACAGCACTGTCAAGTTTTGGCAGTTGAATACAGGGGAGGAATTGCGCACCCTCACCGGGCATTCCCACTACGTTTATTCCCTCGCCATCAGTCCGGATGGGCAGACGCTCGTGAGTGGCAGTGCTGACAAGACTATCAAGATTTGGCGAGTGGTATGAGAGGGCACCAATTTTGAACGCGGACAAGTGAGCGGGCTAAAGGTAATACAGTCAGGTTCTGAAACCAGGGTTCTTAAAGAAACTTGGTTTTTTGATGTTCACCGGCATTCTGTGGGGGTGGGGGCTTTCAGTAGTGCCGTACATGCCAGAAACCCGGTTTCTTAAAGAAACCGGGTTTCTCAGTACCTCACAAAGGATGAAAACCGCTATATATTCTTCCTTTTGTGGCAGCGATTGCGGGCTTGCCCCGCTCCTACGAATGTATGCCAGCATTGCAGCACCGGCATTCCCTAGCGGTAGGCGCGGAAAAATCCGCCCCCTCCCCATTAACGGGGAGAGGGTAGGGGTGCCAGGTTCTGCGAGTGGGATTCTAAAAAATCAGGAGCGATCTGTTAGTACGCAAACGCAACCAACTTTTCGCTCAGGTCCCACAGGCGCTCAGCTTTCTCATCATCGCTCGCTTCCGGAGACACCTGTTGCACAAAGGACTTGCCATTTTTCTTCTGGCGGTTTCCCCAGCTCCAATACATCCCGGATTGTTTGTATTCAGGATCGGCAACCACCGCCGCAACCCGCTCACCGGCTAGCTCCTCGGAGACAAACCCGCCGGTAATGTACTTCTGGAAGATGGGAAAAAGTTTCTGAAACAGGGGATAGTGGTTGCGGAATAGGGCAGTTGTCGCCACACACCCCGGATAGAGAGAGTTGAAGGTGATGCCGGTTGACTCGTGATAGCGCCGGTGCAGCTCCCGCATGGTGAGCACATTGCACACCTTGCTGTCTTTGTAAGCTTTCACCGGCTCAAATTTCTTGCCGTCAATCATGGTATAAGGATCTTTGAATCCCTCTGCCAAGCCCTTCAAATCTCCCAAATCCGGACGCGGTGGAATTTTTCCTCCCAACTCTTTCGGGTTGTGCGTCACGGTTCCCAAAATCACCACCCGGCGATCTGGAGCTGGAGAGAGCTTCATATCCTCTAGCATAATCTTGCACAAGAGGAAATGACCGAGGTGATTTGTAGCAACCGTTAATTCATATCCCTCAGGGCTGCGCAGCGGCTGCTTGATCAGAGGCATATAGATGGCAGCGTTGCACACCAAAGCATCCAAGGATCTGCCGGTTGCCCTGAAGCTGTTGACAAACCGGCGAACGCTATCCAAGCTGCCCAAATCGATATGCAGGATAGTGTAGCTGTCTGCGGGCATGCCGGCAGACTGGGCAGCTTTTTCTGCCTTCTCTAGATCCCGACAACCCATCACCACATGCCATCCCTTTTTGGCAAGAGCTTTCGCGGCGTACAAGCCCACTCCCGAGGAGGCACCCGTGATTGCGACTGTTGACTTGCGATTTTCTTCCATTCTCTTCGGACTGCGTTAACTGTGCTGAAACTGTGCTGACTCTCTCTAGGATCTCACAAAACGCTCCCCAAGATCACTCCTTTTTTGCCGCACCGGCGGGCTGTAAAGGTGCGCCGGTGACTGGCGCGGAAGCCAATCTCGATCGGGATTCGCCCAGAACCTTTACTCCGTCTGGGTTCTAGACCTATCCCGATCGAGGGGCGGGGAGGGAGCCGGTGCCGGTGTGTTTCATCTCCATACAGCCGGCACCCAGCGCCAGCATCTATAGCAGTATGCACTTAGGTTAGGACATTCTATCGAGAGGCCCGGCGTTAGCGCTACGCCGTACCTACGCCTTTTTCCCTAGGTCACTGATGTCCTAAGCAATATGACTGCTGCTATATCTATAGAACTGAGAGACTCGCCACAACTATCGCCCGCAAACCCCCTGTGATCGAGCCGGTGCCGGTGGTAGCACCCACCGCCGGCGAGAAGCAGTCGCTGCCGGTGTCTCGCCGGCGGTATCCCCGCGACTTCTATTCGGTACTGAGAAACCCGGTTTCTGAAAGAAACCGAGTTTCTGGGGCGCACTTCCTTCAACTGAAAACCGCTATAACTCAACCGGCACCCCGGATGCCGGCCCACACCCCGACCTTATATGCCCGCAACTTTTCCATTATCTATATCTTACCGCAACCCCACAACTTTGTGCTATGTTTTTCAAAAAATCTGTCACAATCAACCGTCATATTTAACAGGAAATTGCCTAACTTCCTCCCCCTCGCCGCAGGCGGCGAGGGGGCTGGGGTGCCGGGGGAAAACCGGCAGCCCCTCACAACTGTAGAGACGCAATAATTTCCCGCATAACCTCAGCGGAATGCTGCAGCTGCAGTTCCTCAGCCGGAGTCAGAGAGAGATTGAGCACCCGCGTCACACCCTGCCGGTTCACCACCGCCGGCAGACTCAGACAGACATCATAAATCCCGTGAGCGCCATTCATCAAAGTGCTCACCGTCAGAACCCGGTTTTGATTGCCAAAAATCGCCTTCACAATTTCCGTCACCCCCAGCCCGATAGCGTAACTCGTCGCCCCTTTGCGCTGGATAATCTCGTAAGCGGCATTCTTCACCCCCTCAAAAATAGGCTCCAGCAGGTCACGATCCTCCTTCGAGCCATCTTCCAATAACCGCATTCCCGAGATATTCACTTTGCTCCACACCGGCACCTCACTGTCTCCATGTTCCCCTATAATATAAGCGTGGATGCTGCGCGAGTCAAGCTGCATTTTCTCAGCCAGCATATAGCGGAAGCGAGCCGTATCCAGCACCGTACCCGAACCGAAAACCCGATTGGCTGGCAGCCCAGACAGCTTCAGAGAAACATAGGTCATAATATCCACCGGATTAGTCACCAAAAGCAAAATCGCATTCGGGCAATACTCAACCACTTCCGGAATCAGCTGTTTGAATATTTCCACATTGCGCTGCACCAGATTCAACCGGCTTTCCCCTGCCTTCTGCTTAGCGCCGGCGGTAAGAATAACAATATCCGGGTCATCACTCTCCGCCAAACTCCCCCCGCGCACCGTTACCGGCTCAAGGAAAGGCAGCCCGTGCAGCAAATCCATCACCTCTCCTTGCAGCTTATCCTGATTCACATCCACCAGCAACATTTCATTGAAAGTATTCTGAATCAGCATCGAGTAGGCGCAAGCCATCCCCACCTGGCCGGTGCCCACAATCACCCCCTTCAGCGGGCGGCGATATCCCCTCCATTCTTGACTGTCCGCAACCGTAGCCATAAACAGCTTTTCCAACATATATTTATTCTCTAACATCCGCGATATGCTATAATTACAATAGGCAAATTATCCCCTATTGCCATCCCTCTTCAGGAATAAAAAAAGCCCCTGTCTCCCCACTCACCCTATACGCATCCTTTCCGAAAATAAAGAAACCAGGTTTATTGAACAAACCTGGTTTCTGAGGCTGAAAATCGATTATCCAGAGAAAAATTGCCCTAACTGCGGGGTGAGCCGGTCGGGCTAAAGCCCAACTACAAACCTTTTCAAGTCAGAGGCTGGGAGCGAGAGAAAAACTTGCCCAACTGCGGGGGTGCGGTAGGGCTAAAGCCCAACTACAAACCTTTTCAAGTCAGAGGCTGGGAGCGAGAGAAAAGAACCTCTTTCTCCCCCCTCTCCCACAAGGGGAGAGGGGGGCTGGGGGGGTGAGGGGCTTTTGCTGTGGTCACATACCCAAGAGGGGCTGGAGTTGGGGTGCCTGCTCCCTCCTAAGTTTATTGCACCTTAGCGATCTCCTCGATCAAACCCATTGCCGAACTCGACTCCTCGACCTGAGCGATATTCAGCAAAGTCTTCATCACAGAATCCGGGTTCAAACTAATCGAATCAATCCCCTGCTCAACCAAGAAGCGGGCAAACTCAGGATAGTCACTCGGCGCTTGACCGCAAATCCCTATCTTGCGCCCGTATTTCTTAGCCGCCTTAATCGCAATCTGCACCATCCGCTTCACCGCCTCATTGCGCTCATCAAAGATGTGCGCCACCAAAGCCGAATCGCGGTCTAGCCCCAACGTCAGCTGAGTCAAGTCATTCGACCCAATCGAGAACCCATCAAACACCTTGCTGAAGTCATCAGCAAAAATGACATTGCTGGGAATCTCGCACATCACATAAACCTGCAACCCATTCTTGCCCCGCTCCAAGCCATGTTTGGCCATTTCAGCCAGCACCTTGCGCCCCTCATCCGGCGTGCGGCAGAAAGGAATCATCGGGATAACATTCGTCAAACCCATTTCATCCCGCACCCGCTTCAGCGCCTCGCACTCCAGAGCGAAAGCCGCACTGTAGTTTGGATCGCAGTAGCGAGAAGCGCCGCGCCAGCCAATCATCGGGTTTTCTTCATGGGGTTCAAACTGACGCCCGCCGAGAAGATTGGCGTACTCATTGCTCTTGAAATCCGACAGGCGCACAACCACCGGATTCGGATAGAACGCAGCCCCAATCCGCCCAATCCCGTGAGCCAGCTTGTCCACAAAGAACAGCGGCTTGTTTTGATAAAGTGCCGTCAGCTGCGCGATTTCAGCCTTGACCAGCTCGTCTTCGAGCGTGTCGTAGTGCACCAAAGCCAGCGGGTGGACTTGAATGTGGTTAGTAATAATAAATTCCAAGCGAGCCAGCCCCACGCCATCGCAGGGAATAGCAGCCAGACTGAACGCTTCCTCTGGATTCCCCACATTCATCAGGATTTGGGTGCGGGTGCGGGGCAGATTTTTCAGGGTCGTTTCCTGCACTTCAAAAGGCAGCAAGCCGGCATAAACCCGTCCTTCTTCCCCTTCCGCACAGGACACCGTTACCTCTTGTCCCGTCTTGATAACCTTGGTGGCGTCGCCGCAGCCTACAATCGCTGGGATGCCCATTTCCCGCGCAATAATTGCCGCGTGACAGGTGCGCCCCCCTTGATTGGTGATAATGGCGCTCGCCTTTTTCATGATTGGCTCCCAGTCGGGGTCTGTTTTGTTTGTCACCAAAACTTCACCCGCTTGGAAAAGGTCGATTTTGTTTACATTCAAAATCACCCTGGCTTGACCCTGACCGATCATTTCGCCAACAGCGCGACCCCGAACCAGGACTTCGCTTGTCCCTTGCAGCCGGTAAGTGCGCAGGACGCTCGCCGCTTTTTGGGACTGCACCGTTTCTGGACGAGCTTGCACCACAAATAGCTGGTTCGTGATGCCGTCTTTCGCCCACTCAATGTCCATCGGCGTGTAGGTGCCGCGCACTTGCGAGTAGTGATCCTCAATTAGGCACGCCCAGTTGGCAAGCTGGAGAATTTCCTCCTCAGTGAGGGCGTATTGACTGCGCTCCTCCGCCGGCACGGACACGTTCTTGGTGTACTTGGAGCCGCCGATATCATAGACCATTTTGATATCTTTGCTGCCCAGGCGTTTGTCTAAAATTGGGCGGAAACCTTGTTTGAGAGTCGGTTTAAAAACAAAGTATTCATCCGGGTTTACTGCCCCTTGGACGACATTTTCGCCCAACCCGTATGCTGCGGTGATTAAAGCGGCATTTCGGAAGCCGGTTTCTGTGTCAATGGAGAACATGACCCCAGAGCAGGCTAAGTCGGAGCGCACCATTTTCTGGACGCCGACAGAGAGGGCAACTTCAAAGTGGTCGAAGTTTCGGTTCTGCCGGTAGGAAATCGCCCGGTCAGTAAACAGGGAGGCAAAGCACCGGTGGCAGGCTTCCAAAACCCCTTGGACGCCAGAGACGTTCAGATAGGTTTCCTGCTGCCCCGCAAAGCTGGCATCAGGCAGGTCTTCTGCAGTAGCGCTGGAGCGCACTGCTACATCGATCTCCTGAGAGAACTGCTCGCACTGCTCTTGGTAATCTGGCCCTACCCCCTCGCACAGCTGGGATTTATTGCCATAGCGCTGGCACAACTTCAGGTAAGCTGTCGCGATAGCCGACTGCAGTTCCGGGGGGAATGGCGTGTTGAGAATCAAGTTGCGAGCTTGCTTGCCCCGTTCGCGCAGGTTGTTGACGTCCTCCACGTCCAGGTCAGCAAACAGCCGGCGCAGTTTCTCCTGCAAGCCAGCTTTCTCGATAAAGTAGCGGTAAGCGTAGGCTGTGGTGGCAAAGCCGGTGGGAACACGGATTCCCTTGGATGTCAGTTGCTGAATCATTTCTCCCAAGGAAGCGTTCTTGCCGCCCACCCAGGAGATATCCGCTAGCCCGACTTCCTCGAACCAAAGCACCAAGGCTTGCTCTTTGGCCTGTTGGGATGTTTGTTCTGGAGCTGTTGTGACCATAGGTTTTGTACCTCTAACCTTAGTCTCTCTTTTAGTTTAGCAAAGAAATCCCATCTGACGTTATCTTTTATTTTAATTTTTATAACTTACGTCAGCAATTTCTCTGAGCGGTTTCTAAAGTAATTGTTAAGACCAGCAGGGGGTGAGAAACCGGGTTTCTTTTGCTGAGTCAACTGATATGTAATGGCCCACATCCGTAGGGGCAGCACATTCACGGAGACTGCCTCCGGTTTCTGGCTCCTTTACTTTTCTTTATAAACACTCTCTCAGGAATCTGGCTGCAGTCCTATCCCTGTGAGCCCCTGTGATTTAACTCCTCGCCGAGGTGAAGCTGCATCCCCGGACTTTCGCAACAGATGTGTTGTTTATGTCGGGAGATTAAGCCCCCTCCTGCCACCGCCGGTGGCTCACAGGGGATTTCAGATTTGACGATTTTCGATTCCCAATGCCGGCGCATCTTCTTTGTGCAAAAAGGAAGTTACCCCGCAGGGGCGTCTCCGGGCTGAGCGCCCCAGAGGCGCTCCACCCCCCCCGGCGGAGGCAGAAGGGTGAATTCACCCTTCCCCCTGCCTCCCTAGAGATCGGAAATCACTTACAAGCAAGGATCTAGATCACATTAGATCCCTGTTTCCGATCACCAAAATTTCACAGAATTGTCACTCTCCCGGCCAGGTTTCGATCACTGTCTCTTGGGGAGCGCCGATTGATACTGAAACTACAGATGCAGATTGAAAACTCAGAATGGCCTGAAGAGCCTGGTGGGAAAAAAAATGAAAACTTGGAGCGTTTCTTATCAAGACTGGCTAATCTTAGGAATGCAACTGGACGGAGGATGGGCGATCAAGTGCCTGCCACCCAGAAGACACACGGTTGCCACAGACTGGCACGCTCACAAAACTCTGGAGTCTGCTGTTGTCGCCGCTAAACAGTACATTGACCGCGCTATCGCCCTGTATGTCCTGGCAGACGCCCTCCTCGAACTCTGCGAAGCAGGTAAAATTCAAGATACTGAATGTCAGCGCTTGCTCGTCTCCCTTGGATATTGTTAAGCGACATAAGACTTGCACTGACGCCTAGATTTATTTCACCAGCTTTTCTTTGAACTTCACGCACGGGGCAACCCCCTCAAGGGCGCGGGCCCGCAATCGCACCCGTGGCGTAATGCCGGCGCTATCTGCGACGCTGCAACAGCGCTATTGCCGGCGATGAAGAAATACAAAGCTGTGGATCAGTTTTTACGGAAGAAAGGTTGTGCGCTGCGACACTGGCTCAAAAAAGTAGTGGGATCACCATCGCAATTCACCGCTCAATAGGGGCAGGCTATATGTACCCAGACTCACCGCTTATGCCGGTTCTGGAAAAAGACCCCTATGAAGACCTTTGTGCCATGTCGCTGCTTATTGTCTGCTGTGAAGAAAAATCAAACTAGAGGTTTAACACTCTTTGACCCGGCAATTTACTTAGCCGCTCGCAGTTCCTCGCGCAACATCTTTTGATATACCTCCGGCAAATCCCCCGTCATAGAATTGTCTTCTATGCCGTACCCCAGACTCGTCCAAGTCCCGGACAGCAGCCGCAACACCTCATTTAATTTTCCCTGGCGCAGCAGCTGTGGGATGTCCGCGCCCCAGGCGTAAGAATCGCTCAGCCAACCGTAAACCACGGCATCCTGAAACTCAGGCTCAAAGCTGTAGGACTTCCACCAGAAAAACCCTCCGGGATGCGGGTGATAGTTCCTGGCTTTCTCTTCCCACGTCGTCGTCAGCATCTGATACCGACCGGCAGCTGTAGTGCAATTATTCTTATTGGGACCGGTGACAATTCTGATGCAGCGGTCAGGATGCCGGCTCAAATCCGCGACGTACTCACCGCCATACAGGACAGAATAGGGCTGGGAAACATTGGACTCAGCGGCAGAGATGGTTCGCATCAGCGCCCTCACGTAGGGATCGCCCCCCCGCATCATCAGCGGCGGCAGCTGCTGGCCTGATAGGCCCAGCCGCCTCATCGGCCCACTGCCTGCCTGCCAGTACCACAGCAGGAACATCACGCCGGCAGCACAGGCGCAGCCTTTCAGGAAACTGTTCAGTGTATTTTCTTTGTCTATCTGTCTCAACACACACCACCCGTTCGTTCTCGCAGAACTTTCGACCCCTCTGACAGCTTAATGGCTCCCCGCCGGCACCCCCTCACATACGTTTGATTCACTCTTAAAAAATAGCCCGCTTTTGCAGGCTATTGCCTTCTATTATTGTAGCATATGTCCGGACTATAATGAAAAACTATACAGCCGGATAATAAAAATGTCAGCTCACACCGGCAAACAGCTGCTCAAAAGTCTTCTCAGGAGCATCTGCCTTAGTGATGACTTCGACTATTTTATTGCGCGCTGCCGGTTGAGAGAGGGCCTCCACGGACACGAGGGCCACCTTGGTGCGGGGAATGCGGCCATCAAACAGGGTGTCCGCACCGGACATCACCACCGGCTCACCGGTGTCCTCATTGAGCAGACCGCCGGGACGGACAATTGTATAAGTCAGCCCGCTTTTCTGGAGGTACTCCTCGGCTTGTTTCTTCCAGAGCAAAATCAGCCAAAACAGGTTGAGCGGGTGGAACAGCTGGGAGACGCACAGAGAAGACACCAGGACAAAATGCTCGACGCCTTTCGCTTTGGCCACATCCACCAGATTTTTAGTGCCCTCCAAGTCCACCTGGTAAGGGCCGGTGGGGTCAAAGCTGGGCCTTGCGCCGGTGGCGCACAGCAGCACCGTGCTGTCACCGAGAGCAGCGCTGAGGCTGTCCCTGTCCAGGACATCGCCGGTGACTAACTCTGCCTCCTCTGGCAGAATTGCCCTGCCGGTTTCCAAGTTGCGAACCAAAGCGCGGACGGGAATCTGCCGTTTGACTAACTCTCGGACAATTCGGCGACCCGTCTCGCCGGTAGCCCCTGCTACAAATGCTTTCATAACTTGCGGTTAGTGGTTAATGGTTAGCGGAACTAAACGTGCCAGCGCAGGTGGGGCCAATCCCACCACTGGGCTGTGGGGCTTTAGCCCAACTACAAGCCTTTGGGCTAAAGCCCAACTACAAACCTTTGGGCTAAAGCCCAACTACAAACCTTTGGGCTAAAGCCCAACTACAAACTGTGGGGCTAAAGCCCAACTACAAACTGTGGGGCTAAAGCCCAACTACAAACTGCGCCAGCGGATTTTCGGATCTGCCGGTGGGAGGAGGCACAATTGATTGCCGCACCCTGTCTTCTGGTTAAGCCGGCTACACTCCAGTGTAAAGATTTATGGATTGATATCGATCGCTTCCCAACCCCCATCTCAATCACACACGAGGCTTCTGGGAAGATTTTATCCTGATTTCAGTAGCAGTAGAGGAGTGCGGGCTCACCCCACCCTTAAAAAAACTTGTCGGAAAGTCTGGCAGAATCACTGATCTCGCTACCCTGAGATCGCCTCTAAAGTAGAAAATGAAACCCCACCGACAAAGTTGTAGAGACAAGCAAACCGATTAACCAGCGCAGGAAAAGGGTGGTCATGCAGTCACAACTCAGTGAAAGTCAAATGTTTGAAGTTTCCGAAGCCTTGTTAGAGTCCGGGTCAACCCTGGCCGTTGCCGGCGAGTTAGAAGCAGACGCGCCGCTGGCAAATGAGCAAATCTGGTTTCGCACTCACTTTGTCGGCAGGATGGAAATGCATGCCGGCGTTGAGGTTGTTGCTGATTATCTGAAGGCTCACCAGGGCTGGTTTCGCCGGTGCGCCCATCCGATGAAGGCGGAACCCCTGGGCGAGAACGGTTACACGCTGACCGTCGGACGCTTTGGGGCGTTTGGCTATGAGGTGGAGCCCAAAATCGGCCTGAACATGACCGTTGAGGAGGATGGGATCTACCGCATAGAGACAGTGCCGGTGCCGGATTACACCCCCCCGGGCTATGAGGTTGATTTTCAAGCCGTGCAAAAGTTGGTGGCAGCGGGGGATATGCCGGCGCAGGAGGGAGCACAAGCGCTCAACACTGCCATCACCCGCGTGGAGTGGCACTTGGATCTGGAAGTCGGCGTCTGGTTTCCCAAGTTTATTCAGGCGCTGCCCAAATCCCTGATTCAAAAAACCGGCGACCGGCTCTTGGCCCAAATCGTCAAACAGGTTTCCCGCCACTTGACCCACAAGGTGCAGGAAGATTTCCACGCCACTCTCGGCAGCGACGCTCTGGAAAGCTTTAAGAGATGGCGCTCCCGCAACCGCGATCGGGAAGTTTGCCAAGAGCGCTAGCACGGTCAGCTTGTGCCAGCAACCGGGTTTTTTTGGATGGCAGGGGGGTGCGCCGGCGGTGACTGCCCCCGGTTTCTTACCCCTTCAGAAGAATACAAGACCTGCTTTCTACTGGGAGCCGCACCAGCCCCGCACTGATATAGCAGTAGGCACTTAGGTTCGTACATTTCGGCCTCTTTTGCACCCCCGCACTCCGGCTCCTATTGTCCTAACCCATATTATTACTGGGATATAGACGTAGGGCAGCGTCTGGCTGCCCTGAAGGTCTAATGTTTTAACCCAAGTGAATACTGCGATATTTCGCATTTAATTTGCACTGTCTATCTCTATGCCCGCGTTCTGTAGGGGCGCGCTTACCCGCCCCTACAGACTGTTAATGCGGCTCTGGAGGCTGTTCCCCCAATATCGGACAAGCAGATTAAAAGCCTAACAGCTCCTAACAGCTTATGACATTTTGCTGATAATCCTTTGCATAATTTCTAGGCCGGTGATAGCCTGCCAGCCAAACAGACCCACCAAACTGAGATTGAGAAGGATGTGGGTGTAGCGGGCCCAGTCAGCGCCTTTTTGCATGAAAGGAGACAGGGAGGCGGACACGGCAATAATGCCGGTCATGCCCAAACCGGCGAGCAGGTGAGGCCCGACAAACAGCTTGCCGTTATTGATATAGGTGACAGCCATGCCGCCCAGAGTGCCGAGCACCATCAGCGCTAGCAGGGCAGAACCCACTTGGTAGTGCTTGAGGTTGTACTTGCCTTTAATCAGCTCTTTTCTCTTTTCTGGCTCAGCGGTTCGGGTGCGCTTCACCAGCACGCCCAGATACAGCGCGTAAAGAGTCAGTGCGAACAGCACCCACATTAAAGCGGGGTGGGCGAATTGGCTCCAGACTTTGACCTGTGCCGGGATCTCCAAGCTCATAGGATGCGAACATTTTTAAGAAACTTTATAAAACTTAGCACAATCTACATAATTTTTTAAACTTTCGCCACGAACTCTCACCTGTGCCGGCGGCTCCGGGACAGGGGGAGAGCGGGGGGGCTCGGTCGCGGGGCTGTTCTGGCTCTCTGCAGCGGGGGAACGCAGTCGCGGGGCCGCCCTTTAGGGGAGATCGCTGTGCCGGTGTCCAATACCAGAACCGCTATAATTGCCAGTCTGCAAAGCTAGTCTTGTGAGAGCCCCTGACCTTTTATCCCCGCTCGATACAAATCTCTCCCCCCCGGTGGCTTTTCAGGTCAGGGAGGAAGTTTACAGTTTACGATTAAATGATTTTCAAAAAAATCCGAGTTTAGACCGGTATTGTATATATGCTTTCAGCCGGATATTATAAAATTTGCTTCAAACCTGTCCCCCAGATGCCCTTTGCCCTGTGCCGGGGTGCCGGTGATACCGATTTTGAAAGCACAGGATCTATGTCAACTTGGGAGAAATTCCCCGCCCTCACCCCGCCCCCCCGTCCTTTCGGGGGTGGGTTTTTGAGATATGGGGTATTTTGAGGCGCGCAAAAGGGGGATAACAGGATTCCGAATCAGCTACCACTCACGGGATGTTCGGTTTACCGCATAAGAAATTACGGGAAACCGAAGCAAGAGTGCTATCGGCTGCAGACAGCCGTCACCCCTGTCGCGAAATGCCCGCAGAAGGGGGATCTCACCATTCCGACTCAGCGATTACTCACGGGATGTTCGGTTTACCGCATAAGAAATTACGGGAAACCGAAGCAAAAGTGGAGAGCTTACAGGGATGGGGAACGGTAGTTGGAGGCCAAACGAAAAAACCTGCCCCTGCAAGGTCCCCCCGTCACCCCCGCCCCCAGTCAGGCTCTCAGCCCACCGGCTTGCTGATTCGTCCGATTTAACGATAAGTTGACAGAGATTTCCATCGGATGACGCGCTGTCATGAGCTCCAAGCACGATGTTTTATTAATACGGGCGGCCAAAAGTGGCGATGTGAAGCAGGTGCAAACCTCGCTTGCCCGGGGTGCTTCTGTCAATGCCACCGATCGAGATGGCACGACCGCTTTAATGTTTGCCGCCCAGTATGGCTACAGCGAGATTGCCCGCGTGCTGCTCGATGCCGGTGCGGATGTCAATCAGGCCAGAAAGCGGTTTGGCGTAACGCCGCTGATGCTAGCATCTGCCGCAGGGCAGATTGACACGGTGCGCTTTTTGATAGAAAATTGCGCGGACTTGAACGCCAAAAATGATGATGGCAGTACGGCACTGATGGTGGCAGCCCTAAAAGGGCATTTGGAAATTGCCCGCACGTTGCTGGCTGCCGGTGCGGATGTGAGTGTCCAGGACCTCGATGAGGACAGTGCGCTGAAACTGGCAGTAGACACCGGCAGGGCGGATCTGGTAAAACTCTTGCTGGAACACGGGGCGTCTTACCAGCTGAAAAACGGCAGGACGCCGCTGATGCGAGCCGCTGAGCGAGGGGATGTGGCAGTGATGGAAATTTTGCTTGCAGCCGGCGCGGATGTCAGCGCCCGAGACAGCGAGGGGGAGACGGCGCTGATTCTGGCAGCAGACGGCGGGCACACCGGCGCGGTGCGAGTTCTGAGCGCAGCGGGTGCTCCCGTGAATGCCAAAAACCGCGAGGGCTGGACAGCGCTGATGGCGGCAGCAGCGGGAGGCGATCTGGAAACCGCCACCGCCCTCCTGGATGCCGGTGCGGAGATCGGTGCTAAAAACAAGGATGGCGAGACGGCCTTAAACTTGGCGGCGGTGGAAGGGCACGCCGGCGTGTTGCAACTCCTGATCGAGCGGGGGGCTGACGTTTCCGGGAGGAACCAGCTGGGGGACACCGCGTTAATGGTGGCCGCTTTGCACGGTGACAGTGAGATCGTGGAAACCCTGCTTTTGGGCGGCGACAAGCAGCAGGTAGCCTCTTTAGTGAATGCCAGAAGCGGCGGGGAAACGGCGCTGACGCTGGCCGCCTCTGCAGGCCACACCCAGACGGTGAAAGTGCTCCTCAGTGCCGGCGCTCACCCCAACACGCGCTCCGGAGACGGGAAAACGCCGCTGATGCGAGCGGCGGAAAACAGCAGCACCGGCATCATGCAAGCCCTGCTGGCCAGTGGCGCAGACCCCAATCTCCAAGACAGCGCCGGTGCCACAGCCCTGATGTGGGCCGTCCACCGGGGGCATGCCGGTGCCGCTCAAATCTTGACACAAGCCGGTGCTGACGTTAACCTGAAAAACCGGGGCGGCTACACCGCTCGCATGATTGCGGAATTGAACGGCAACAAGAACTTGGTGCGGTTGCTTGTGGCCGCCGGCGCTCGAGACTAGCCCCGCGCTGCCGAAATAATGGCTTCAAGTCGGGCCAGTACCCGCTCCTGTTGCAAAATTAACCCAAAATTAACGCCATATCATCTAAAATGTACAGGCACGAGCAAGGCGATCCCGATACAGGCATGCTGAGTGCCTGTCAGGGAACCGGACGGGCTGCGACCCGCCAGTGATGGGGGTGGCATCCGGAGGAGGGGGAGCAATAGGCGTACTCAGGTGGCAGCCCTTACAGAAACTTTGTTTTTGCCAGTCCGGTGAAAACAAGCGCCAGGGTGGGGCGATCGGGCGAGTGATTGCCAGAACGCAACTAGCTGCTAGCTCCCTTCAACCGCGCTCCGGCTAATAGCAGCACTCAGTTGGGCGGCTGGGTGAGCCGTATCAAGGTTGCATCACTCAAAGGTCAATCTCGGTTGTTGAGCAGCCCCAGCGACTGATTTAGCCAAAAATAGCTTGCAAAACCCAATTTAAGAGTGTGTGGATAAGTTTGCGGAACATGAGAAATGTCAACCAAGATTTAGGTTTGCCCAGCCGGCACAAATACCCTAAAAAAGGTCGCTGGCTGGGTTGGGTACTGCCGGGCTTGTTAGGTGCTTTGATTCTGGCATCCTCCGCCGAAGCCGCTCAGCTGAAAGCCTGGCGGTTTGACACCAATCAGAACCGGCTGTTTTTTACCACAGATGGCGGCGTTCAGCCCAAGGCACAGCTGGCGTTTAACCCGACGCGCCTGGTCATCGACCTGCCAAAGACGACGCTGGGGCGCTCGCCGGTCAGCCAGGCGGTGGGCGGCGCGATTAAAGCGCTGCGGGTGGGGCAGCTGAACTCGGATACGGCTCGGATTGTGATTGAACTGGCGGACGGGTACACCATAGACCCGCAGCAAGTGCTGTTCCAGGGGATTTCTCCCAACCAGTGGACAGTGCAGCTGCCAACTCCCCAGCGCCTCAATCAAGCGTCCCGCCCTTCGCAGCTCTCAGCAGCAAACCAGACTCGGCTGGAGGACATCGAGGTCAAGGCAGAGGGGCTGGTGATCCGCACCAGCGGGCAACTGCCACAGATTGACGTCAAGCGGAGTCGGGACCGCTCCTGGACGACGGTTGATATCCCCGGCGCTACTCTGTCGCCCCAGCTGACAAGCCGAACTTTGGACATTAATCGCAATGGGGTCAGCAGCCTGCAGGTGACGCAGCTGCAAACTTCGCCGCCGGTGGCCCGCTTGACGCTGATTATGGCTCCCACCAGCCCGGACTGGCAGGCTGGAACCGCACCGGGAGGGGTGGCCCTGTGGCCGCAGGGCGGATTGGCCCCCAGCATCGGGGCTGAAAGCAGTCTGGCTACCATTGAGTCGGTGGAGATAGCCGGCAATGGCACTCAACTTTTGGTGAGGGCGAACGGGCCCCTCTCTTACACCACGGGGTGGGACCGGTCCACCGCAGCCTACCGGATCGCGATTGCTAACGCCCAGCTGGCTGACTCCTTGAGCGGTCGCCAGCAACAGGACAGCCCGGGGGTTAGATGGGTGGAAGCTCAGCAGCAAGACGCGCAAACGGTTGTGCTTCTGGTTCAACCGGCTGCCGGCGCTCAGATTCAGGGAGTGCGCCAGCTCAGCGACCGGGATCTGTTCGTGCAAGTCACGCCTCCGTCTGTGGCGACTGTCCCGCGCTACAACCCGCCGGCGGCAGTTGCGCCCCCCCCTCTCCCGACTCGCTTGCCCCTGCCGGCACGGACTAATCTCCCCTCTACAACCCCCCGCCGCGCCAATGACCGGGTTGTGGTGGTGGTCGATCCGGGGCATGGGGGCGGGGATGCCGGCGCTATCGGCATTGGGGGGCTGCGAGAAAAGGATATTGTTCTCGACATCTCCCGCCAAGTGGCGGCAATCCTGGAGCAGCAAGGCTTGCAAGCTGTCCTGAGTCGCCAGGATGACCGGGAAATTGACCTGGAACCAAGGGTGCAGCTGGCCGATCGGGTGAATGCCACTCTGTTTGTCAGCATCCACGCCAATGCCATTGATATGACTCGCCCCGATGTCAATGGCATTGAGACTTACTATTACGACAGCGGCTATGACATGGCTCGCACTATCCACAACAGTGTTCTGCAAGCCACGGGGGCTCCCGACCGCGGGGTGCGTTCCGCTAGATTTTATGTCCTCCGCAAGACTTCTATGCCCGCTGTTTTGGTGGAAGTCGGTTTTGTCACCGGCGCTGAGGACGCTCCCAAATTGGCTGACCCCGCTTACCGCACCCGACTAGCACAAGCGATTGCTCGCGGGGTTATGCAGTACGTTCAGCGAATGCGCTAGATATGCCACTGGGCAACACCCTGTTTCCAACCTTGAGTGGGCTGAAATTCTGGGTTAACCTGTATAGAGTAAGTCTAAATGATTTACTCAACCGCTCTTGGCCCAGAACCCCGGTTTCTTAAAGAAACCGGGGTTCTGAAATTTACACGAATTATTTAAACTCGCTATATCAACTTTGCTCTATCTTTTCCCTGCGGTATTCAAGCACCCAACTTCTGTTGTGTTTCTGGAGGTATATCGCTATGTGCATTTCATGTCTCCTGTTTTCGGCTATCGCCCTTTTCACACCAGTAACAGCTTCGCCACAAGCCGCTAATCTGACGCCGGCGGATGTTTCCAGCCCGGCTTACAGTCAAGTCAACTCCTCGCAAGTGGCTGCTGAAACTCGCTCGGCTATCGCCCAAATGGTAGCCGGGCTTCCGGATTCCCCTGACATGCGCGTGCTGCGCGAGGAACTCCTGTCTCTGAAAGTTCAACTGGCTGCGGTTAAAGATGATGCGGAAGCCGACAAAATGATCGATGATGGGTTGCGCGCTATGAGCAAGCGCATTCTGGCTGAACCGAATGCCGGTCAGATTGTCGAGCACCTCAAAGGGATGCTGGTAGACGAGAGCGAGCCGCCTGCTAATTCTTCAGGGTTGAAACTCCTGAAAAGCAAAGGTCTGAACTATCTCTCTCTTAACGACAAAGGGAATACCTGGGGCTGGCTGCACTAACTGGGAAGTTATCAATCCGCTGAAATCTCCTGAAATCCAGAAACCCGGTTTCTTAAAGAAACCGGGTTTCTTTTATTAAGTGCGTGTTAAGCTCTTAGGCTTTTAACCTGCTTTTCCGCTGAAAGGAGGCAGAGCCTCCAGATTGCGTTCCCAGCCTGAGGCTGGGAACGAGAGATGCCGGTTTAAACCGCAATTTTCGGCACCCCCATGCCCGGTGCTCACACCCGCTACTTGCGCACCCACCCGTTGATGGTGAACCGGCTGTCGGCGAAGTTTTTGGAAGGGCAGCTCACCGGCAGCACTTCGTGCATGTTGCGGCTCAGGAAAAACACAACGCTGTTGTTGCGCGGCTCGACGGTTTTGAATGAGTCTGCTTTCACGTAGAAGTTGTTGTCTATCTTGCTGTCGTACAGCACTAACTCTCCGCCAGAAAACGCCTTGGGCTCCCGGTTAAAGTAGTAAACATAGGTGAGGGTTCGGGTGGCAGTTTCTGGGCTGCCGCTGTCGTTATGTATTTTGTAAAAATTGCCGTCGTTGTGTGCGGTTAGCTGCGCCTCTATTTGGGATACGGCAAACGGTGCCAGCCCAAATTTGCTAAAGAGCGCCGGCAGACTTTCATGAATTCTTTCTGTCATCAGCTGGGAAAACTCAGGAAATGAGTGGAGCACCCAAGAACGCCGGTAATCCGCTGCGCCGGTGGATGTGGTGGTTGGTACAAAAGCTGACTCGTTTGCCAAAGCGTACTCGACCAGCCGCTTGTTTTCTTCTGCTGTCAGGAAGTTGTCCAGTTGCAGGCACTCGGACACGACAATCCCCCGTGGCGTCGCTGCCGGCTTGACTTCTGCCGTCTGGGGGACTGGTGCTGTTTTTTGCTGCACAAAAATCGGCGGTTCTGTCACCAAACCAACCAGATTGTCGCTGGGAACGCACAGCGCCCCATGCCCTTCGTTTATGGGAATCTGCAAGAGGGTGCTGGCTGTTTGATTCTGGGTGCGGGCTACGAGAAGTTTTAATAGATTCTCCAACATCGGTGAGTCGGACTTCAGCCAAAGGCTGTACTGGTGCCCTCCGGCTAGGAGAAGTTGAACTTTAACGTCTTGGGTTTCAGTCTTCCGTTGAGCGGATTCCATAAGCGCTTTGAGTTTTGTCAGCGTTCAGTTGCAGTGCGATTGTCAACTTCGGTCTTGTGGGAAGCATCCCCTTTTTGCAAAAATAGGCTCTCCTGAATGAAGGGGTATAAGTAAACTCCTTTTAGGTGTCACAGGGCAACCTGAACTAGCAATTTCCCATGTCCTCTGCCCTCTGCCCCACACCCAGTTGAGAGGGATTTTGTCATATATAGCGGTTCTCAGTTGGATGAACTATGGCCCAGAAACCCGGTTTCTTTAAGAAACCGGGGTTCTCAGTACCTCACCAATATGAGAAAGGCTATATTTACAATTTCGGAACGCTCCCGTAATATGTCCATCATAATCACTGACGGTAGGCTTTGTGCCAGGTTCGTTTCACCGGCCTTGATGTTAAGTTTGTTTGAGCCGCCATCATTTCCGGATGGGGCGGGCCGGTAGCGCCGGCCCCCAGCCGGGGATTTTATATAAGTTATTAACCGGATTATTAAGAGGCTTTAGCTATTTCAGCGCTTTATTTCTTGTACGAGCAGCGGTTTTGATTGAGGTGGAGATTTCAAGCTACATAATAACCGGATAATTGCTTTATATTAGACGGACCGGCAGTGTCAGGGCTGGCGGGGGAATGGCCGCCAGCCACAGGGAAAAGGTCAGTGGAACTTAATGCAAAAAGTGGCGGATGCCGGTGATCGCCATCACTAAGCCGAGTTCATTGGCTGCAGAGATGACATCGGTGTCTCGCAGGCTGCCTCCGGGTTGAGCGATGGCCACAATGCCGGCTTTGGCGGCGGCGCGAACCGAGTCATCGAAGGGGAAGAACCCATCGCTGGCGAGAACGGCACCGGCAGCTTTCTCACCGGCTTGTTCCAGAGCGATTTTCACGGAACCGACGCGATTCATCTGACCGGCACCCACGCCGAGGGTGGCGCTGTGGCGGGTGACGACAATGGCATTGGACTTGACGTGTTTGGCGACTTTCCAGGCAAACAGCAATTCTTGCAACTGCTCTGGTGTTGGCTGCCGGTCGGTTACGATTTTCCACTGGGAGGGATCTTCCAAGGCATCATCGGAACCCTGCACCAGGAAACCGCCGGCAATGGCTTTCAGGGTTTCCTTCGGACCGGCTTGCAAGTCTGGCAAAGTCAAAACCCGCACCTTAGACTTGCTTTTCAGGATTTTCTCCGCCTCGGGCTCACATGCCGGTGCGACCACGCACTCCAAAAAGGTCTGGGTGAGCGCTTTTGCCGTGGCGGCGTCTATCGGGCGGTTGAGGGCGACAATCCCGCCGAAGGCAGAAACCGGATCTGCGTCCAGCGCCTTTTGATAGGCTTCGGCCAAGCTTGCGCCCAGGGCGACACCGCAAGGATTGGTGTGCTTGAGGATGGCGGCGGCGGCTGGCTGTTCCGTGCCGGTAAATTCGGAAATCAGGCGGCGGGCGGCTTCTAAATCCACCAAATTATTGTAACTGATCTCTTTCCCCTGGACTTTGGTGGCTGCTGCCCAGCCGGTTGGGGTCGCCCCGACTTGATACCAGCCCGCCAGCTGGTGGGGATTTTCCCCATAGCGCAAGGGTTGCAACTGGTGGCCCGCTATCCCGTAGCGGGGCGGCAGGGCCAGCTTGTTAATGCCGGTCAGGTAGGTGGCGATCGCTTCGTCGTAGGTAGATGTGTGCCAGAATGCCTGCAACGCACAAGTTTGGCGAAATGTCAAGGAAGTTTCTCCGCCATTTTGCCGCAACTCCTGCAAGCAGGTTTGATATTGCCCAGGCTCGCACAGAACGGTAACATATTTGAAATTTTTGGCAGATGCCCGCAGCATGGCTGGCCCACCAATGTCGATTTGCTCGATGGCTTCGGGCAAGGTGACGTCCGGTTTGGCGATGGTTTGCTCGAAGGGATAGAGGTTGACAACAACCAGATCGATGGGGGGAATCTCGCTGGCTTCCAAATCAGCAGCATCTTGCGGCAAGTCCCGACGCGCCAGGATGCCGCCGTGAATGCGGGGGTGCAGGGTTTTGACGCGCCCCCCCAAAATTTCGGGGCTGCCGGTGTGGTCAGAAACCTTAGTCACCGGCAAACCGGCCTCTTTGAGGGCAGCTGCCGTTCCCCCACTGCTAATGAGCTGGAATTGAAATTCTTCTACTAAGCTGCGGGCGAGGTCAATTAGCCCCGTTTTATCTGATGTGCTCAGCAGTGCTAGACGCGCCATGACTCCGACCTCCTCTCCGAAAAGGGTTAGCAATTTTGCCTTTCCTAGGATAAAGCCAAGTTTTCTTTTTCCTCTCAGGCGTAATATTTGCTTTGGTTTCTCCCGCCAGCTGCCGGTTGCGCCTGTTTGTAGTTGGGCTTTAGCCCTACCCGCGCGACTCCCATGAACTCATAATTTCCCTAATTTTATAGAGGCGCTACTCTCCTACCGCTTGTTGAATATGCATTTGATATCTGCTTTTTTTCTGGAAATATGCAAATTAAAATATTAAAATCTTTCGTTCGTAGGGCTTATGCCCAACTACTAACTTTGGCAGGACTTGCGCAAAACCTCTATCTGTAGGGTGGGTTAGCGTCAGCGTAACCCACCCCACACTACATTGAGTGTCGCTGCATAAGTCCTGTTTGGGCTAAAGCCCAACTACGAACCTTTTGGGCTGAAGCCCAACTACGAACCTTTTGGGCTGAAGCCCAACTACGAACCTTTTGGGCTGAAGCCCAACTACGAACCTTTTGGGCTGAAGCCCAACTACGAACCTTTTGGGCTGAAGCCCAACTGCGAACTTTACGGGGGGGCGAAATCCGCCTCGGTCAATATCTTGCCCATTTTCTGGTACTCCCGCCGCACCGCGCGCAGCAGGTGATTCATGCTGACTGATCCACCGTCCTCGGCAGCTAGGAAAGCAGCGGCTAGGGCGATGTTGCGAATATTGGCTCCGCTTATCTCAAACCGGCGCGACAGGAAATCCAAATCTATGTCTGGGCTGCGAGGCGTCGCGTCGGGCCAAATTTTCTCCCAGATGCGGCGGCGATCTTTTTCTTTTGGAAAGGGAAACTCGACGATAAAACGCAGCCGGCGGACAAAGGCGTCGTCCATATTGCTGCGGGCGTTTGTCGTTAGAATCGCTACCCCTTCATACTCCTCCATTTTCTGCAACAGGTAGCCTACTTCTATATTAGCATATCGGTCGTGAGCGTCTTTCACTTCTGTGCGTTTGCCAAACAGGGAATCGGCTTCGTCAAAGAAGAGAATTGCGTTGGAGGCGGCGGCTGCGGTGAAGATGCGGTTGAGGTTCTTTTCGGTTTCGCCGATATATTTGCTGACAACTTGGGATAAATCTATTTTATACAAGTCTAACTGCAATTCACCGGCAATCACCTCGGCTGCCATTGTTTTGCCTGTGCCGGGCGGGCCAGAAAACAGGACGTTTTGCCCTTTGCCGAGGGACAATTTGCGGTCGAAGCCCCAGTCTTCATGCACGAGATGCCGGTGTTTGGCTTGATGGCAAATTTCCGTGAGCTGGGTTTGCGGGTCTGCCGGCAGTACAATATCTTCCCAGGTATATTTAGGCTCGATTTTCCGCGCCAGTGCGGCTAAATCGTGGCCTGATTGAGCGCGGGCGGCGGCGAATAGGATTGGCAATTTTGGATTTGGGATTGTGGATTTTGGATTGGGGATAGGGAAATTTTCTTCTGTGTCTGTGTTAACCGGATCTTCTGCGGCGGCTTTCCAGCGGGCGGTGTTGCCGGCGGTGGCGGCGGCGTCGGCAATTTGGTCGGGTGTCAGGCGGAAGCGTTCGGCTAAGGCGTCGAGTTCGCTGTCTGGGATGGAGATGCCGGTTTGTGTCAGGCACTCTTGCCAGTATTGCCGGCGCTGGTTAAAATTAGGGAGGGTAAAGGGTACTGTTACTATCCCTAAGGCACCGGCTCCCCCCGGTATCCACGAGCTGGTGCCGGCTAGAATAGTAATTCCCTTGTGTTCGGCAATGGCTGTCAGCAGGTGCTGGTAATAAATGGCGTGTTCTTCGCTTTGCAGAGTTTCTAAATTGTCGAGATAGAGCAGGGCGTTTTGAAACCAAGCTTCGCGGAATATTAGTCTGATAGTTGCCTGGAAGTCGGCTTTGGCAGCGACAATTTGGGCGAGGTCTGCTGTGAGGAAGGGGGTTTGAATTTCTGCGGCTATGTCTTGGGCGGTGCGGCGCTTGCCGGTGCGGTCTGCTCCTTGGAAATAGAAGCGCAGGGGGTGCTGGGTTTGCCGGCTTTCCAAACAGAGGATGCTGAGAGCTTTGTGGTCAGAAACCGGGTTTCTGGGAGAAACCCGGTTTCTCGTTTCCAGCTGGTCAGAAACCGGGTTTCTGGGAGAAACCGGGTTTCTGGTTACGGCGGGATTTACTAACTGGCAAAATGGTGTTAGCCGGCTGTCTAGTCCTGTTTCGCCCAGCAGGAAGCGGACAACTTGGGCGTCTAGCTGGAGGTTTTGGGCGAGGAGGGAGGGTTTGGGCTGGTTGGAGTCGGCGATGAGGTGCAGCAGTTGGTGGCGGATGAGGGGGGCGTCGGGGGAAAAGCGAGTTCGCTGTTGCAGTTTGTCGGCGGCGGTGGCGCACAGGAGATTGAGGGCGAGATCGACGCTGGGCTGTTTGCAGCGCACGTCGTCTTGCAGGTAGGCATAGAGGCGTTCGTAGCGCCGGTCGAGTTCGGGGGCGAGGGCGATGGCGAGGATGTCGAGGTCAAAGTTGGATAAGTTGAAGGTTTGCTGGAGCAGCGCCAGTCGGGAGCCTTCTGGGGCTGGGTTTGGTAAAGGCTGTTTTGGGTTTTCTGTTTGCAGTTGAAGGGGGCTCGCGCCGGGTTCGCGAACGAGCAATTGTTCGACTTCTTGCAGGGTGATGTGCAGTCCGCGATAGGGATCGGTGGCGGCGTCGGAGCCATAGGCGGCTTCGGCGGCAGCGACGGCGTGCGCCAGGAGTTTGTCGAGCCGGTGCAGTAGGGGAAATAAGTCGTCGAGTGCTGCGAACCCTTCTATCCTGTCATCCATTGTTTTTTGGGGTCGTTAGCCATTGAATTGTGCTGGATCGGGACTAATATAAACCGAAAGTGATATGACTTAATTGCTCTGTCTCAATTGCGTATTATATGAGTATAATATAAATCTACGCATTTGACGCAACATAGCTATTTTTGCGAGACTTAAAAGTCCACCATAAGATGGACATACCCTGCGGTAACGTGCAAACTATCAAAGGATTTGCTAAACTATAGTGTTAGCAGTTTATAGTCAAAGGATTAAATGTTATGCAGCTTCAAGAGATTCAGCAGTTCCTCCAGTCTGAACCATTTGCCACATCGTTTGAGCCAGCGAGTGAGGAAGCCCCTCTCGACCGACTGTTTGTTATTCTTGAAGGTGAGCGAGGCAACTATTTATTGGAAATTGCTTACATTCCCAATCTAGACGATCAACTTGAGAATCTCGAACTCCTGCAATTTTTTGTTCGCCTTCCTTGTGAAGTAAAACAATCCGTTAAGCCTAATGTCAAGGATTTAATCCTGCGATTAAACATCAATAGCCCGTTAATAGGCTGGGGATTCTACGAAGACCTCGACTTATTATATTTTCGCCATGTTTTAGTTCTCTCCAACCTTTCCGGAACTCATACCCAAGAAATCTTCGTCGGAACTGTCTGGCTTATTTTTTACCTGCTGGAGTCTTTTTATCCGGAAATCGTGAGGATTACAGAGGCTGAAATTAATCCGGAGTAACGCGCTTTCTAAAGAACGATTTCCTGCCAGCATCATCGCTCTATAATAGAGTCTAACCCCACCGATAATGTATGCCCGGTGGGTTAGACTATAAGAGCATCAAGTATTCAAGCCTTTCAACTGTTTAATAACTAAATCCCTGACGGCTGTAGTCGCCGCAATGGCCATTACCCCCTCTAATTCTTCTGAGTCTAATTTCTGGTTGTCTTCCTCATATTTTTTCTTTTCCTTCTTTCTGGCGTCTTCAGCAACTTTTTCCAATTCTTCCTTTTTCAGGTTCAGGATGGAGTAGACCTCATTGAGATCCATTTTCAGGATCTCTTCAGCGGTTAGGGAATACGAGGCGTCTTTTTGCTTAGTAGATTTAAACCGGCTGAAAATGAACTGACTCTCGAGAAGGTTTTTCTTTGCTAGGCGCGATAATTCCGCTTGTCTGATGCTCTCACAAATATCCGCATCTTTTATCGGAAGCAATTTATCTGCATATACCTGCTCATCCAGAATAAATTCTAAACGTTCTTTGGTCTTGCCCTTAGTGTTTTTGATTTCCTTTTTCAGGGATTTGCCATAAGCTTGTACGTCTTCCCCTAGTGCTTTGTTTGGTTTTGCTGGCAAATCACTGCCGACCCTTTTAAGGATATCCACTAGGCCGTCGAATTCTTGGTTAAAAATGAATGAATAAATATCTTGATCTGTGAGTAACATCGCTCCTTCTTCTTGCAAGATATATTTCAGTACGGCTTGTAAGTGTTTCTTGTTTGTGCCGTTGGCGTTATCGATTTTCTGCTTAAGCGTCTCATAGTAAGCAATTCTTTCTGCTCCTAGCCATCCTGGAGGAATCGCATTTGCAGCATTTGCAGCCTCTTGGAGAGCTGATATCGTCTCGTCGTATTTGCTCTGGGCGTTATCCCGCATGTACTGTTTAAAGGTCTTAAAACCTACCCGACTCGCCTTAAAACCAGTCGCAATTCCAGCAATAATAGATGCCGGCACTGCGCCTACTCCACTTACCGTTAAGCCTCCGCTAACAATGCCAGCAGCACCAAGAACCATTTCGATACCCGCATTGGCCTGCCGTTTCACAAGTCTTTCTCTAATGTGCATTAGAGCCTTTTTCTCTTCTTCGCTTCGCCCTAGTGCTAGTCTGTCAAGCTCCTCTTTCTGCAAACAAGCGCGACTGATTTTGTAAGTATTTCTGAAGATATCCAGCGAACCTGTAACTATCCCAGAAACACTGGTAGTATGGCCCAGTAATTCTTTGGCTCCTTCATTTCCAGCAAGCGTTGCTATAGTCTTGCTCAGCCCTAAGGCTTTGGCAGAAATGCTATTTACAGTTGCAGCGCTTTCAAAGACAGTCTCTATTATTCTATGTGTTTTTAGCTCCCCTTTATATTTGCCCGCTTCAATGTCCTTCATCAACTTGGCAACAGCTTCTACTCCCTTTGCTACTTCATTTAACAAGCCAACGCTATCGTTCATCACTGAACTCACGTTACTTTCCATCAGAATTTCTGCGTCTTTGCTGGCTTGTTCTTTAGAACCAGAGAGAGCCGATTTAATCTTGATGTAGGTATCCGAACGTAGTAGTTTTGTTGCGTTCATCAATTGGGCGGACGTCTTGATGGTCTGACTGGCCAACTCTCCCGTGGATTTTTTCTCAATTTCTTCTAGGAATTTCGTAGCTTCTTTCACCATTCCAACCAGCTCAATCACTCCTCCAGCAATATCGGATACAGCTCCTATAACTTGAGACTCTGTATATAAATTTTGCGACTCTAAAATACCCGAAACGCTTTTGGTTGTGTCTGCGCCTATTTTAGCTCCCTTTATGCCCACATCCAACTTATCTTTTTTCGGGTTTCGGATATCGTCCATCAAACCCCCAATCCCCCCGACAATATTCCCTGCACTGCCCGCTATATTTAGGCCCAGCTGAGCGTTCTCGGAACCTCCTATATTATTAGTTTTAAGGTCTTTTGCCACATTGGTTGTAGTGCCGCCCACAGCACTCCCTACTTTCAAAAATTCTTGTATCAAGTCCTCTTTCTTAGTTGGCTTAAGTTCACACTGCACAAGTTGGCTCGTCCCACCCTGCTGCACCACATGAGTCAACTCATGAGCAATTAGCTGCCGTCCTTCCTGACTTCCAGGATTGTATTCTCCCTGGCGGAAGAAAATTTCTTGCCCTGCGGTGAAGGCGCGAGCGTTTAAAGAACGATTGAGGCGATCGGACTCGGCACCGGCATGTACCCTGACACCGCTGAAGTCCGCTCCTCCAAAAGCTTGCTCCATCTTCTCTCGCAGGGCTTTGGCAAGAGTGTGTCCGCTACCTTTTTCTCCCTGGATAGACGCTTCGAGTTCTGGGGCGACAGCTCCTCCCTCACCGGCACTTAAGGGCGATACCACCGGCTTTTTCTGCAGCTGTTGCGCCGGCACTTCTTGGCGCTCAGCGGTGTGGCGCTCACCGGCGACTTCAGTGGTGGGCGCATTTAACCGGCTCGCGACTTCAGCCGCTATCCGATCCGCTTCTCGCTCGTACCGATCTCCCGCAGCGCCCAAAGTTAATTTGGCTTGAATGGGAGTGCCACTCTGCGGCAAAAAGGCAGCCATCGAGCCGGACAGACCGGCAAATTGCGGTTTGGCTTGGATGGGCGCAGGCGGGTTGCTCTGGCGCTGCGCCTGAATCTGCCGGCTCACCGCCCGGTTGCCAATAGCGGCTTGCAGCTCCTGCACAGGATGAGCTTGCGGTCCGGCGCTATTTTTTGCCGGTTCCTGAGGGCTTTGTGCCGCTGTTTTGGGTTGGAGATGTCGTTGATGTCCCATGATATTTCTCGTCCGCTACTGTCAAGGTTGAATCGGTTGGTTTCTGAAAGGCAACGCTGTCTATATAAATTATACCGTATACAGCTTTATCAGTTGCCCGCCAAGTAGGGTGGGTTTCGCACTAGGTTTCGCACCCCACCCGCTGAAAATTATGAAGTCGCCGCCTCAAGAAGTGGCCCAATTCTTTCCTGCACCTCAGGAGATTCCGGCAGTGGGGCGTTCCCCTCGCTGTTGGCTTTGGCCAGTTCTTCTTCCAGCACCTGAATTGCGCCGCTGATGCGCAGGAGTGTCTGTCTCACGCTCGCCTGCTGGGCTTCTAAGTCAGACAGCATTTTTTGACCCGCTTCGTATTCTGATTTCAGGGATTGGAGGCGCTGTTCTAGCTGTTCTTTCATAAGGCAAGACTCCTCTGTATTGTAATTCAAAACAAGGCGTTTCACATTCGAGAAATGACTCCCCCTTTCTTCTCCCCCTCCCCGTTAACGGGGAGGGGGTTGGGGGGTGGGGTTCCCAGCAGCAAAAATCTGGAATCATCCTGGCGGGAGGCCCACAAAAAGTTTAAGTGGCTCTGACTTTCATGTTAGTGGTGATGAAGGTGCCGGTGCCAGAATACTGGGGGGTGGCGTCGGGGACCGGCGACCCCGGGCCAGGGGGCGGTTGCTGTGCCGGTGCCGTCACTTGAAATTTAGCAGTAAAAGTGCTGCCTTTGAGCAGCACCGGCTTGCCGCCGGATTTGGCTTTCTTGGCTTTTTGATCTCCGCCCAGAGACTGGATGGATAGGGTTCCCATACCGGGAATGGTGTGCTGCGCCGTTATGTAGTTACAGTCGGGAACGATGACTTTTTTCTCGTCCCCATCCACGCAGACCAGCTTGCCGGTGATTTTGCATTTGCCGGTACCCGCCAGGGTTCCGGGCTGCACCACCACGGTTGCTTGGCCAAAGGTGGGGTTGAACATGGCTTTGTCGCCGGTAATCAGGATAAAATCCGCCATTTTATCATCCTTTCGCTACAGCTGCTGTTCAATTTTTTCCCCGTTTGGCGCGTTTTTCAGAGCGGTGCGGTACATTTTTATATCCGCAGGCATCCGGGGATCTGAGACGCGATTTATCGCGTCTGTAGAAGCAGGGGCTGGTTTAGTAACATACTGGATTTCTGATAGATATCTTGGCTGAGCCCGCCCCTGCTAGAAACCCATTTCTCAATCCGATCTGTACCCTCACAACTTGAAAAGCGGGATAGGAATCGTGTCACTTTTGAGCCCGGGCTCGAAGTCGAAAGCACCTAAGTGCTATCTTAAGCCCGCGCAGGCGGGCGAAAGTCTGTCGCAGTAGCTAGAGCCTGGAAACTAGCCAAATAGTAAAAGTAACACGATTGCGCGGGATATCTGTCAGCGGCTGAGAATTAAAAGCTCAGCGCTTACCGGGTGCCAATTGCAATAAATTCAAATCGCCTATCAGCCGCACCACCGTTACCGTCCCCACATTTAAGCCGGCATTTACTTGTGGAAACAGCAATGACTACAGCGTTGTCACGGGTATCAGCTCCGGTGCTAGTGAAATCGTCAGCATCGGGATAATGTTGAGTCACGACAACTGTTGGTTTGGCAGAAAACGATGCAGTGAAGTTGATGTCATATACCCCTGTACTAACCTTTGATACCGTAAAACCCGAGCCACTGTCAATGCCTCCCGAGGGCCTTACCGCACCGCGTATGATGCGAAGAACTTCAGAGCCAACGGCTGCATAATAGCCATTCACTTTGAGATTGCCGGCGACCTCTAACTTTTCGGTGGGAGCATTTGTGCCGATGCCGACATTGCCATCTCTTTTGAGAATAATTCCGTTCCCCCAGGACCAATTTCCATCACTATTGTCATGGGTGATTTGCAAAAAGTCGCCCGATAAACCATTGCGGGTGTGAATGATAAATTTTTGGTTGTTGGTTTCGTTAAAAAGGATATCCCCAACCACATGAAGTCTTCCACCTGGATTCGCAGTGCCAATGCCGACAAAGCCATCCTTAATGGCCATCTGGACTGCGCCGCCGGTGCCCGCATTGAGTTCGGCGTCATTATGGGAACCGCCTTTATACCAGGCAAAGTTTTTATCCGTGCGAAAATACTGCGTGCCGCCCTGCACCCCGATGCCATAACCTTGCTGCCACAAATTAATCATCTGCCTGACTGTGCTGCCAAAGCTGAGATTGCCACTGGCTGTTGTGATGCCGCCGCTGCCCACGGATAAAGAGTTAACCGTAAAGCTGCCCGCAGTGAAAGCGCCAGTAATGTTGGCACTGGCTGCCGTAATGCTGCCGCTGGCTTTGATATTCCCCGCAACTTCTAACTTTTCGGTGGGAGAAGCAGTGCCAATGCCGGCGTTGCCGTTTGTCGTGAGATTGCCGCTAATCGTGGCACCGGCTGCCGTAATGCTGCCACTGGCTTTGATATTCCCCGCAATTTCTAATTTTTCGGTGGGAGAAGCTGTGCCAATGCCGGCGTTGCCGTTTGTCGTGAGATTGCCGCTAATCGTGGCACCGGCTGCCGTAATGCTGCCACTGGCTTTGATATTCCCCGCAATTTCTAACTTTTCGGTGGGAGAAGCTGTGCCAATGCCGGCGTTGCCGGTTGTCGTGAGATTGCCACTGATGGTGGCACTCCCTGCCGTAATGCTGCCACTCCCAAGAGAGAGACTGTTACTGGTGAGGCTGCCGCTAACTTTCAGAGATCCCGTGACGTTCAAATCGCCGGTGAGAACCGCTAAATTGCTAGCGCTGTCGCCCCCAGAACGCAGGGTCGGGCCATTTCCGCCGCCGGCTGGCAGGTAAACTCCCGAATACTGGCGCACTGTGCTGTCAACTTTAACTAGGCCATCTTTATCAACGCTCAGCTTTGCCAGCTTCACAGATTCCGGCGGATCGGGATCTCCTTCTGCAACGACTGCAATCAGCGGCTTTTCATGCCAGCGCCGGTTGCCTTCGCTCCCCTCCTGCGCCTTATCTGACTCTACCTCTTGGTAGGAAATAAACAGGTTTACCGTTAGATTTCTGTTGCCAGCTACGGAAACATTTCCCGGTTCGGCTAGAACAATCAGCCGGCCTTTGGGGTCAACTGCTGTGCCGGCAGCTACGCTGACGGTATCGGCTGCGGTTGAAGTTACCCCCACACCTTCGCTAATCCCCGAAACCTGGAGAATCCGGCTGAGCCGGCGCTGCCGGTCAATGTGATATTTCTGTTCGTCGATAAAGTCCTGGTCTTTTAAAAACTGACCGTCGAAGTAGCGGAGCCTCTTTTCAACATATTCCGGTTGCTGGTAATTAGCTGCCATTTCCGTTCTCCTGCGTAATGTTTGTTCTGGCTCAGCGAATTGTTGTGGTGCCCAGCAGGGTCGTCCTCCCCACAATTATCCCTTTGGCCAAATCATTATTTTTGATTTGCATGGTGGAGAGCAGTACCTGGAGCCTGTAAAACGTGTGCGCCGGCTTCTGCAAGTCCAAAATTGTTTTGGCTATCTGCTGCTGTCGCCGCAGATTTTGCGGGTCGCGCTCGCTCAACGTTATATCAACTTGGAAATAGTGAGCCGGCAGGTCGAACTCATAAATCTTAACTTCCTCTCGGGTGTAAAGTTCTAACAATCTCTTCACCCCTGCCTTCGTCCCCCTCAGGCGGTACAAAGTCGCAATATTGCCGATAAACTGGCGCTTGAAACTTTCATCCCAGTCCTCCCGCAGGCTGGCGGCCACCCAACTGGCAAGCCAGGGCAAAAAATCCGCTGGAGTTTTCTCCGCATTAAAGTAAGTGTCGATCCGGTCTAGGTACTCTTCTAAACCGTACTGTTCTGGAATTATATCATCGGGTTCCCCTGGCGTCAAGCCGGTTAAAATCCGCTCCATCGCCAGCAGGAACCGCCCGACAAACGCATCCGATTGCAGGTGGGCCGGCAGGTACTGCAAATAACTGCTTAAGCGGCCCGATTGGCTATTTTCTGTCATGGATTTGCCAAGCCTCCATTACGGTAAACTCGCCTGCAACTGCTGCAACCAACTGATAGTCCCGAAGCACAATCTGCTTGACCGTACCTTCCGGGGAAATTGCCGTGGCTTTCGATGTATCCACTAGCTCCAAATTTACTTTCTCAACATAGTCCACACCGGCAACCCCATCCAGCAATTCGTAAACTTCAGAAACATAGACGCTGCGGCCCAAAGGCCAGCCGGTGCTATCCGCGCCACCCTTGAGAGGGTGAAAGAAATTTGTGATGATTTCCCTAACCCGCTTGCTCACCTCTTCCTTTCCCGCACCTTCTTGCAGAATTAGCGTCGCCCCAATCTTAATTTTCACATATTCAGGCCCGACAACATCGTGGCGTGCGGTGAGCAACCGCCGTTCGTCGAAAAACCGCCACAAAGCCGCCAGCAGTGCCGGTGATGGTTGGGGCGTAGCTTCTGTGTCTGGCGCGTCTGGAACCACCACCAAGCTGATATGTCCGGGAGCCTTTTCCAATCGTTTTTCTGCGTTATCCAGCCCCAGGTTGCGCTCCGGAAAGCATCGCGCCCGCTTAATTTTGCCGAATAACTTTGCCTCATGGGTCTGATTCCAGTCTTCTGTGGCCAAGCGCTCAAAATCCTCGCAAGTCACCGCCCGGTAGGGCTTTCGCAAATCGGCAACGGTTTTGCGAATTGCCGCCTGCAACTCGCCCTCCAGTTTCCATTTTGGCCCGTTCAGCAGCTGCAGAAACGTTTCGATATTCTTATCGGGCACTTGATTGACCCGATAGAGTGCCATTTCCGTCAGCCAAGCCAGCAACTCAATCAAAATAATGCCGGTATCCGTTGGGTTGTGGTCTGTCCATTCCGGACACTCAATAGGAATCTGGGAGCGGGCTGACTCCACCAAGTCCGCATAAGTGCGGTCGTCGAGATTGGGTAAGGGTAGCGGCATTTCAAGCTCCTCCTCCAGGGGAAATTAGGCTGATTTGATGCGTGCCCGAATAAATCAAAAACCTGTCCCGCCGGTCAGCTGCGATTTTTTCAAAATCTTGGGAGGCATTAATGACGAGAGAATCAACGTACTTCACTCCCTCAACTTTTTGCAATATGGCATACAAATCTGACTCGTGCGGGCGGCGGCCAAAGGCCCAGCCCTGACCGTCCGCCCCGCCCGTCAGCGGGTGCAGGAATTTGACCAGGGCATTCGCTGCTGCGTCCTTCACCTCATCAGCTCTTTCCACCAATACAGGAACAATTGTAGCATTTACAGTCACCTTAACCCAGTCGGGTTCAGTGACTCGCAAATCAACACAAGGGGCGCAGCGCTCGCGGATATAACTCCCAATGCACTCCAGCAAACTCAGATTTGGAGTCGGCTGGCCTAATGTGGGAATGCGCGGCACTATCAGCAATTCTATTATACCAGCATCTCTCACCCTTGTATAAGGGTTATTTTGACTGGCCGTTTTTTGGCCTGCGGCTAGAAATTCTCCGCTCTTAGAACCTGTAGGGTAGGTAATTTTTATTTTAGCGGTTACCTGCATGGACTCTCCCAAGTTAACCAGGGTGACGCTCCACTCTTTGCCGGCACTGAACTGCTCCTCTGTCACGGTATAGCTCATGGCAGGTTTATTGCGATTCAACTGCTTGGAAGCGTAGGGATTTGACTGTCCCGGACCGCTGATTTTCCCCTCTACTGTCAGGTTGGTCGGCAGCGAACTCAGTTCGACTTTAATCTCTCCTGGCGCATCAAGATTAATCTGGTAAATTGGCAGCCACTGCAAGCCATCAATGGGATTGAAGTGAGGGGTAATGGCGCGAACGCGGGCCACTTCTGTTGAGGCTTCCAGCGCTAAATCCTCCATATCTTCCACCGTTACCGCCCGCCCCCGGTGGCGCAGCGCCTTTGGCCCCCGCTCTTTCACCGCCTCCAAAGACTCTCCCTCCGCCCCACCGGCAGCTGCTTCCAGGTTGGTGACGCTATCCACATAAGGCACCGTGGTCTTGAGTTCGCTAACCGTCAGGGCGGGCCGGTTGCCCCGCACCCCGCCGCCGCTGCGGTAGGGAGCGAGGCGAATATTATTGCGCCCTTGGGGCGGGATCGTCCCCTGCAGGCCATCGCCAAAGCGCACCTCCCCGGCGAGCCGGTCGAGGACGTAGTGCCGGTCGCGTGGCCCAGAGCCATAGAAATCCGCCACCTCGTGCCAAACCACCCAGGCACCTCCCACCTGTCCCGCCTCATCCTGGACGCCGACAATCGCACCGGCACCCTCCAGTTTTTCAATCGCCGCCTGTTCCGCTGGCGAGGGGAGTGCCGGTTCGAGGACTTGCAGCCGCTGGCCCAGCAGCACCGGCACTTGGGCCGTGCGGTAAGTTTGGCCGGGGTTGCCATCGCTTGAGCCCAATATCTCCTCGGCCACCGTCACCGCCTGAGAGGCCCACATTGTATTGGTCAGCACCCGCCGCAACCGGGGAGGCACCAGGAACTGGCCGCTCTCCCACCTGGCCCTCAGCCAGTAGAGGGACTGGCCAAACTCAGCCCGGGGAGTGAAGTCCCCTGGCCCAACAAACCGCACCAGCCCGTTTTTGCTCAAGGCGTCCGTTTCATCCTCAACCCCCAGACGAGCCCAGCCGGCAGGGCTGGCGTATTCCCAAACCACCCGCGCCGGTGCTGTTACCGGATTCGCCTTTGCGATTTCCCCGGGAAGTGGCGGCTCTACCCCAGCGTAGAGGGCGACAGGCCGGTTGGCAAAAGCCCTGTCAAATCCCAGGTATAGCGCTGGATTTGCATCCGCTGTCGGACTGAAAGGCTGGAAACTCTTCCCATCCTGCATCTGCTCATAAGCAAAATCGTTGTAAGTCTGGCAAGCGGTCAGGGGAATTTCCTCAGATGTATAAGTATATTTGAGCTTAATAGATTGCAGCGATGGCGGTGCGACGCTGCCCCCTTCTTGTTGATAATTGCCTTTCATAAGTCTCGCCCGCACCCAGTAATTCGTCACACCGCTGACTGTTGCCGGTTGCATCTGCGAGGGCAGGGTAAATGTTATATTCCCGTCTTTGGTGAAGGCTTGGGTTCCGTCGCTAAAATTTGCCTGACCGCTAACTTTAGAGTTATTAACGCTAGACCTTCCTAGGGTTTCCCAGCTGGAACCGCTATACGCTTCCCAGACAATTTCCGCGCCGCCGGTTTTACTGATAGGCAAATCGCTGACTTTCATTTCTACCGTGACCCCAGCAGCCGGTTTGGCAAACACTTCTTGGCAGGCGATGTAAAAAGTATCGTTAAAGCGCGGCTGTTCACCCAACGGGTAGAAATCCTTGCTGAGATCCAGAGTGCCGGCGTTGGAGAAACAAAAGTCAGGCGCTATTAAATTATTTTCTGTGACCGCAACCTTAATCCTAATGCTATTAACAGACGGCCAAGACTGGCTGGAAGAAATCGCGGCCTTCAAACCAACCCGCAGCCAAGCCGCTTCTATGCCGCTGACGGTTTTTCGTGCCGGTGCCTGCAGGTTATTAATTTGGACTTGCCACTTATTGTTTTGCCCGCTATTATAGGTGATTGATGGCTGGAATTCCTTCCCCTTTAGGCCATCCCAGGAGGACCAAATGAGGGAGGACGCTTTGTTGATATCGTTATTTTGAGAGAAATCAATATTCAGGGTGACAGTGTTAGTTTTGGGCAGGGTCGTGAAAAGCGAATCGCACGCCATGTACAGGTAGTGCTCGACGATCTGGCTGCCACTAAATGCTGGAAAAGCTGCATCCGATTTGCCGGTTGCTTCTGGGGTGCAGTCGCTGTATTTGTCCGCCGCAGGTTCGCGGACAAAAACGGCTTGCAGCTGCGCCGCAGTCAGAACCAAATCCCGTTCCGTCTCGAAAACCACCTCTTCTTCTTCCCCTGCTGCCGGTGGGGATGCCACTGGAGTGCCTGCCGGCACAAAGGCATCTGCAGCGCCGCCAGCGACTAAATTAAAAGTGAGGGGAACTCGTGCCGGTTGCGGCGGCAGGATTTGGGTGCCAATCAAGTCGAGAAAAGCCAAAAAGTTTTTCTCAGGGACTTTATTGAGGCGCTCGCTCACCCCTGCCGCCATGCGCCCAAAAATGCGAATCAGCGCCCGACCGGCATCTGGCTGGCCATCATCAATAGGACGCCAATCCGTGAATTTTTTCGCCAATTCCTCAGTCTGGGCGACGATATCCTCGTAGGTGCGACTGTCAATTTTTGCGGGCTGGATCGACATGGCGATTACTCTAGATAAAACGGATAAACCAAATTAAACCGGTTGTTAGTCGTGCGGATTTGGTAATTGATTTGAATCAGCAGCCGGTTGGGCTGATTTGGATCGGGGTAGGCATCTACATCCAGCACGTCAATGCGCGGCTCCCACTGAGTTAAGGCTTGCTGGACTTCGCTAATCGCCTGTCCAATTGTGCCGGCGCTGTTGGGAGCAAAGACGAGATTGTGGATGCCGCAGCCAAAATCCGGGCGCATCAGGCGTTCGCCATAAGCGGTGCTGAGGATCGTCCAAATCGACTGGCGGACGCAATCTTCATAGCGTGCCATTTTGATTCGACTCTTTTCGTCTAGCCCGACTGGGGATGTCCATCCCACTCCTAAAAAATCGCTGTTCATCTTTTACTATACCGCACAATCGCTAACAATGCAAAGGTTAAGTAAGTTAAAAAATATTGCCGGTTCGTAGTTGGGCTTTAGCCCAAAAGTTCGTAGTTGGGCTTTAGCCCAAAAGTTCGTAGTTGGGCTTTAGCCCAAAAAGTTCGTAGTTGGGCTTTAGCCCAAAAGTTCGTAGTTGGGCTTTAGCCCAAAAGTTCGTAGTTGGGCTTTAGCCCAAAGTTCGTAGTTGGGCTTTAGCCCACTTCTAAGGAAGAGTCATTGATTTTGACTCCCGCCGAGCATTTGAGGGCCATTCCGCCACTGGCTTGAAGGTTGCAATTGCTGTCGGCTGTGAAGCTGAGGTTTTCCGCTTCAATAGCGATATCCCCATCGCTGCTTTTGAGGGCCATTCCGCCACTGGCTTGAAGGTTGCAATTGCTGTCGGCTGTGAAGCTGAGGTTTTTCGCTTCAATAGCGATATCCCCATCGCTGCTTTTGAGGGCCATTCCGCCACTGGCTTGAAGGTTGCAATTGCTGTCGGCTTTGATTTCGCAATTTTGCTGGGCTTTGAAGCTGAGGTTTTTCGCTTCAATAGCGATATCCCCATCGCTGCTTTTGATGGTAATTTTGCCCTTGGCCTCAATGGCAATGTCCTTTTCTACTTTAATGCTGAGGCTATTCTCCTTAGAATCGATAACAATCTGATTTTTTTCCGTGCGATCTCGAATCACAATCCGCTCTTGGCCATCAGTGTCATCCAAAATAATCTGGTGGCCACTGCGAGACTTAATCAGGCGGAGGTTGTTTTTGCCATCGCTATTCGTTTGCGGAGGCTTGTCCTCGCCATTCCACACCGCCCCCAAAATATAGGGAGATTCGATATCGCCGTGGGCGAAAGCCACCAGCACCTCGTCATTGACTTCCGGCAAAAAGTAAATGCCCATTTCTTTTCCCGCCATCGGAGTCAGCACCCGCGCCCAGTAGCTCTCATCTTTGTCAGACAGCCAGGGAAATTTTACCTTAACTCGCCCCAAACCCTCCTCATCTTTATTATTGGTAACAATTCCCACCGTCACCCCAAAAAAACGCCCCTCGCGTTCCGGTGCGGCCAAAAGTTCCGACAGCATGCTTATTCCCATCATGTGGCATTTCTCCTTACCGAAAATTCGGTGCGGTAACCGCGATCTTGCGAATAGGTGTGCGTGGCAGAGATAACGTAATATAGTCCGCTGAAGCGCTTGCCGGCTCCCGCAATTTCAATCACCTTGCCGGCTCGCACTTCCGGCTGTCCCGCACAAATTCCTTCGCCGGTTATATACGCCAGTGCCATCTCGTTAAACTGCCCCATTGCTATCTGGTCAGCTTCTGCCTGAGTGGCTGCGGGTTCGCTAACAATCACGTTAGTAGCTTTGCCAAAAGCTTTGTTAGCTTCTTTTGGCCCGCTGGTGGAGCCTTTCATTGTCGTTGTCTCGCTGCCGGCACCGGCTTTGCCAATCAGCGCTTTTTTCTGTTTGGGGTTCCAGCTGTGCACCTCTACTTGGCTAACTTGGTTCATGGCGCTCATTCGAGGCGTGAATTCTATTATATCCTCATCCCATTTCAACGTCAATACCTTTTGACTATTATTTTGGTGGGGCCGGAAGAGCAGGGTTTTGTTTTCCACAGCGACTTCGTATCCAATCCGCCCAGCCCTTTCCTGTAAAAACTCCAGATCGGTTTGGTTCGCCTGCAGCACATAATCCAGCTTCACCTTGGTATCTTTGACTTGGGCAGTCAGTCCCCGAGCTCTGGCAATCTGGCCAGCAATGTCGCTGTCTTTCATTTTAGTAAACGAGCGGGTTTTGCGACCCCTGCTCAGCCGGTGGCGCAAGTCGTACCCGCGCACAACAAGTCTGGGAACCTCTTCCCGAGAAAATTCCGGTTCCAACCCGGCAATCTCCCCCACCATCAAGGTTTTTAAATTGTTTTTGTACCCCATCTGGAGTTCGACCTGATTGCCCACATCGAACAGGGCGCTGTCCGACCAGGTAACTTTGCCTTTAATGGTGTCCCAGTTCACCATTTCCAGAGCAAACATCCCCAGTGCCTCCAAATCTTCTGACACCGTGGCCGAGATCAGATCGGCTTCTGCGTTTAAAGGGAGGCGGGTGCCTTTAATCAGGACTTGGATTTGAGGGACAAGTAACTGGACGTCGGTGGGTTTAGGCATAGCAGTTTTTACCTTGTGCTGGTGGAGCTGCCGGCCCGCAGGGGGGGCACGGTCAGGATTTGACCGGGGGTGATGGCACGCGGGTTAGAAATCTTATTGGCATCAGCAATCACCCGCCAGAGGGAGGGGTCACTGTATTCTTCAGCGGCGATACTGCTGAGGGTTTCTCCCCGCCGCACAATGCGGGTCGGGTCGTCAATTGGGTTCTGACTTTTTTGCTTGTACTCTGGGGGAACCCACTCTTCAAAGGTGCAATTCAGTTTGGCGCGAACAGGGGTGCCATCTTCGAGAAAATGAGTGAGTGTCTTGCTGACATCCTTCAAAAATCCCTGCAAAAACCAGACACTGCCCTTTCCCCACATCAACCGGCACAGGGGCGGCCTGTTCAATTTTCCCTTTTTGCGGGTGAGGTTGTAGATGGTTTTTGTGTAGCGCTGCACGTCTTCCGGCCCAAATTTACCCAGAGTTGTGTCGAAGAACAATTCGATGGTTAAGGTAGCCGGTGCCTCGCCGCCTACCAGCTGGCCTTCGTCGATCGTGCCCCCAGACCGGCTGATCTGAATTTGCTGGGGATTGAACAGGACTTCGACAGGTCTGCCAAATGTTGGATAGTTTTCTTCTATGGCAATTTTTAGTTTCTCTAGCGCCATTGTCCGCGCCCCCTTCGCTCATTTTCGATTGTTAACCGCCGCATGAGTTTTCGCTCTATTTTGTCTGCCAGTTCGTCGGTGTCAATTTTTGCCGGCTTCTCCGTTTCAGGCCCAATATTTCGCTCTGCCTGAGCCCCCGATACTGGGGGAAGTCTGGCCGGTGTCTGCTGGGAAGCTGCAGTTTTCGCAGCGCTCCCGGTCCCTGGACTGTGCGGCGCAGAAGCCAGAGGCTGGCTGCTATTTGCTTCTCGTCCCTGTCCCGCTAGCGCGGGGGGAACCGGCAGCACCAGGGGCGTCCCCAATCCAGTCGAGCCAGCTGCCGGTTGCTGGGCCACCACCGGCAGCGGCGAGGGTGTGCTTTTCTCAGGTGGCATTGCTGTAATTGCCGGGGAACCCACTGTTGCCTTCCCAGCAGCCTGGTTTCTCAGCAGCGCACCCGACAGCTGCTGTGCCGCCAGCGCTCCAGTGGAAACCCGCACCACCGGCAGGGGCGTTGAGCTTTGGCCCATTGCCGGCAGCCGACTGTCCCGCACTGCCCGAATTTCCGGGGGTAGGGGCGATTCCCTTGGGGAGAAGCTCTCGCCTTTAATCCTGGCCACTGGCAATCCCCGATCGGTGTCCAGCACTTGCGGCGCGAGGTTGCTCCCGGAGGTGAATTTCGCCGGCACAACCGGCAGTGGACTAGCTTGAGTGCGAGCTGGCTGTGAGTCAGTTTTGGCTGCACCACCACCCGGTGGTTGGGCGTAAACTGCCGGCAGCAGTCCCGCCTGCGCTTCTGGGCCCCGCACCGGCTGGCTGGCCACTACCGGCAGGGGAGAACTGGACACTTGAGGAGTGCCGGTCGGAGTTGGGGGTTGGCTGGCCACCACCGGCAGGGGAGAACTGGACACTTGAGGAGTGCCGGTCGGAGTTGGGGGTTGGCTGGCCACCACCGGCAGGGGCGAAGGTTCAGCAGTGCCGGTGGAAGCCCTAGGGCTAGCCGCCACCGGCATCCCTGACGCCCCCGCCCCACCGGCTGCAGGGGCGAATTTCGCCTGTACAGTCGGGGTTGCGACGCGCTGAGAGACTTGTGCCGGCGCGACAGCAGCGCCTGATGGATTTGCCGGTTCTTGTTGCTGTTTGGCGTACAGCTGTTGGGCGTAGACAACCGGCACCTGACCGACTGAGAGCTCCCTGACGCCAGCCCAGCGCCCCTCCAGCTGGCTCAGCAACGGCAGCCGATTGGCGAAACCCTGCCACCGCGAAATAATTCTTCTCGCTAGCGTGGACGTGTCAATTATCCCCGGTTTCACCAGAGGGCGCATCAGCCGGTCTTGAAACCGCCGGTCGATGCTCGACTGCCAATTCGGCTCAGTCAGGGGCGGCTTCATGTCAGACATACCCCAAACCCAAACTCAAGAAAGGTTGCTTGTCAATTCCCTGGTGAACCAGTTCCACTCGCTCAACCGCCACCTCAGTCGCATTATTGGCATTAAACTGAGGCCCAACCCACTTGACGGGATAAGCCTTTTTAAAATTCCACCACATCACCGGCAGCCGCTGCCGGTTCAGCAACATAATCGTACCATTTTTTTGCTTAATTTTGCCAGTGCTTGCGTCGTGATACCAGCGCCACACAGTGTCGATGTCTGTCAGACCGTGGCTCAAAACCAGATTCGGATACGTCGTTCGCGTCGGGAATTGATGGACATATCCATTCACGCCCCCCTCGGCGTAAGACTCCAGCTCTATCTGGCTTTCTAAACCGCTGACTTCAGTAAACCCCCCGGTCAGCAACCCATCAATTTCTACTAAAAAATTATAGCTCATGTAGGGGTCAAAGCGGACACCCAGCAGGCTACTCCCAGCAGAAAAGGCTGCATTCATCCCTAATCTTGTCACAGATTCCTCCTCAATCGCTAACGACCTAAGAGCCAGCCCCTAACCCCTCATTTAACCTCTGATTGATGCGGGCAATTTCAGCCACCCACTGCTGCCTTTCCCGGTGCGCGAAACCCATGACCTGTTCGTAAGACCAGTGAAAGTGATAGGCAATATACGCTACCTCTTCAAGCAGCCGGTCTGAAGGGTAGCGAACTACTCCCCCGCCGGCACACTTTCCACCTCAAACTCGCCCTGACAGTGAGGGCAAGTTACCAAAAGGCGGCTGTGTCCGTTTTGGTTTATTCGCTGGTAAAAGTCTTGCAAGTAGACCAAATCGGCAGAGAAAAGGTTCTCTATAACTTTGGGGTTGATATGCTCGACGGTTCCCAGACGAGTGATGACTCGCGACAGGAGAATTATAACGAGATAGCCCGGGTTAGCCCCCACGCGAGGATCGCGGATGGGTGCGATCTCGTCGTAAGCAGTCGCCAGTCGCATCGCCCCTTCCCGGTGGGCGTTACCCTCCGGATCTACATAGCCTTGCGGGAGAACAAAAGGAAACTCAGTCGGCTGCATCATAGGTTACATCTGACTCGATAAATTCGAGTTACGACCACTTATCTACGGTTAGTCCTTCGTGGGCGAATTCCAGAGTTTCCACCGCTACGTCATTAGAGGTGGCATTAAAGTCTGGCCCAGACCAGGTAACGGGCCAGCAGTTGGTCAAGTTCCAGCGGATTTTCTCCTTGCCGGTGTCATCCAAGAGGACAATTGACACCTCCCGGCGCTCAACATCCCCCTTCATAATCTTAGAGCGCCACTGCCACAGTTCGTCGTTATTTGTGGTGCCCCGCTTCAGGGTGATATTGTTATAAGTAATCAGGCCAGGTAATTTCCGCACGGTCAGGGGGTCAGTACCTTCTCGATATTCCCCAGCCGTCTGGGTCGAGTTCAGTCCCGAACACTCCCGGAAGCCGGCGTGAATAATACCGTTCCACTCCACATAGAAGTTATAAGTTGAGTAGGGATCTGGTCTGTGCGGTGGTTTAATGTCGGGCATATTAGCTCCTTGAACTAACGATTGAGAACTAACTATGGAGATGAAGTAGTTTGGGTCAGGCTGACCCCAGTGGTGCCGTGAATGAGGCGAACGACGATAAATTCGTTGGGAATAGTGGGTGCCAGTCCAATTTCTGTCACCACTTTCCCGGCATCGCGCACTTCCGGCGGGTTGGTTTCTTCGTCGCACTTGACGTAGAAGCCTTCTTGGGGCGTGCTGCCTTTCAGCGCCCCTCCCTGGAACAGAGATTGAAAATAGGCGGTCAATTCGCGCTCAATCCGCACCCACAATTTGTAGTCATTTGGCTCGAAGGCCACATCGGCTAGATTGCGTTCAATCCAGCGACCGGCAGTTAAAAATAACCGCCGCACGTTGATGTAGCGCCAAACAGGATCGGAACTCAAAGTGCGGGCTCCCCAGATGCGGATGCCTCGCCCTCTGAACGCACGCACGACGTTGACACCGGCGACTTCGCTTTCAGGATTGAGTTTGGCAAAGTCTGTGTCAGACACCTCAAACTGCAAGTCCAGCACACCCTCCAGAACGTAGTTAGCCGGTGCCTTGTGAGGGCCAACTTCGCGGTCGCAGCGGGCATACACACCGGCAATGTGACCGCAAGGGGGGATGTAGGAACCAGTTTCTATCTTAATCCAGGGAAAGTACAGGGCAGCGTTTGGACTCCGCAGATTCTGCCGATGTTTCAGGATTTCTTTGGCGATCTCCGCCCCAGGGGAGAAGCTGGGAGAATCCAGAATAGCAAAACGATCGCCCATGCGCTCGTCGCAATGCTTTACAATATCCCCCTGCATCTGTTGCACCAGAGCTATTTCTGGGTTGCCTGCCACAATCTCTGGGGCACAGATTAAATCAACCGCATCGAGAGACTCCAATTCTTTTAGCGCGTTGGATAGCGCCTCCTTTGGCGAAATATTCTCCTCCTGGAGGCGAACCACATAGCAAAGTCGGCCACCATTGCTGAAAAAACCCTCTACAGCACGGTACAGGTAGCCTTCACGCGATGGCTGGCCAAAAGTTTCCGCAAACTTAGGCCAAAGAGTCAGTCTCTGGGCTTCATTAACCGGCCCTTTCTCTGCGAACCCAAGGAATGCCGGCACGCCTGCAATCAGTTCTAGGGCGGGTGCCGGGAAGATTTCCTCTTTGTAAACACCGGGGATTATCTGCTGGGACACCATACAAATTTGTTTTTATCCTGCAACGGGACAGGCAAGATGCCTGGACTACAGGGGGAATTTGAAAAGCGCCATCTCAACAATTATAGCAGTTTTCAATTTGTGATGGTACATAGCGGGTTGAAAAATAAATGCCTGGGCAAAACGAAACAAGAAACAGATCCTTTCTCTTGTAGAGACGCGATAAATCGCGTCTCCGATAAATCGCGTCTCCCCTACCCAAGGTCGCACGGAATAAAACTGTACCTCACCCGATTGAAAACCGCTATAGCCTCAGCTGCCACCCGGGCCGGCCCACTGGCTAATCCGGAAGATGACGAATTCGGCGGGCTTGACAACGGCTACGCCAATTACAGTAACAACCTGACCGGCATCCCGCACTTCGGGGGGGTTTGTTTCCTCATCGCACTTGACAAAAAACGCTTGTTCTGGGGCAGTGCCAAACAGGGCACCGCTGCGCCAGACCATCATCAGAAAAGCCGTGACGTTGCGGCGAATTTTCGCCCACAGTTCCGGGGAGTTTGGCTCAAATACAGCCCACTGAGTCCCTTCGTCAATCGACTCGCGCAGGAAGTTAAACAGCCGGCGGACATTGATGTATTTGAACTCTCCGTTATCATCGCCTCCCAGGGTGCGTGCCCCCCAAACGCGGATATTGCCGTTGAGGCTTCGGATGCAGTTAATGCCTTTAGGATTGAGTCCGTCCTGCTGGGCTTTGCTTATATTATACTTCAGCCCAACCGCACCCATAACGGTTTCGTTTGCTGGCGCTTTGTGGACGCCCCTTTGCGTGTCTACGCGAGCGTAGATACCTGCCATGTGACCGCTGGGCGGTACATTCATTTCCTTATTGCTAGCTGGATCGAAAACTGTAATCCAGGGCAAGTACATAGCCGCGTAATCTGAGTTGAAAGTCTTCAGCGTATCTACTAGATTCGCGCTGCTCATATCCACAGTTTCCGGACTGTCAAGGATGGCGAAACGATCGCCCAGCTTCGCGCAGTGGTCTTTGACCGCAGTCAGGCCAGTTGTGCTTGTCACTCCTGGAGCCGCAACAATGGCAATTTCATCAATCGCCTCAAAAGACTCCAGTGCCTTAGCAATATCCGCCTCCCCTGCCACCCAGACCACATAGCAGCGCGTGCCCCCGTTGTTGAAGAAGCCGTAGACTGCATGAGCCAAGAGATTCTTCGCAGTTTCCTGGGAAAAGTCCCAAAAGAACTTCTTAAACTCACCAAAGTTGGTACAGAGTTTTATTTCCCCAGCTTTGGTTGCTAAGTCTGAACCTGTTGCAGCGGGCTGTTTGCCGCCAGCAGAAGCCTTAGCAGGAGCTGTTGCGGGTGTGGCTGGTGCGGGAATCACCCCAATAAACCCCGCTGTACTCGTACCCACCCCTGCTATTGGCGCAGATCCTGACGGCACTTCCTCCACGTACACGCCTGGGGATAAATAGCTTGGCATCGTTTTTACTCCTTAATTGAGAACAAAACAATAAGATTTTTGCTCGGAAACCACCGGCTCTACCGTTTGGGGACGACAGGTGTCCGCCCCGTCACCGGCAGCTATCCGCCACTTGGCGCTCTCACTTTCTCCTCCTCTCCCTCTTCCTTGGCGCAGCGTCTTGGCGGTTTTTATCAAACAAGCTCCCAGTCTAAGACTGTCACTTCACCCTGACTGATCTCCGCTATTTGGGACACCGGCTGGCAACCCGAGGCAGAAACCCTCAGATTCACGGTGCGCTTCGCCCCCTGCTTTCCCGCTTCCAGCCCGCTCAACAGATAGTTCCCCTTGCTGTCACTAAAAGCCGGCTCCGCACTGCCCTCGATTTGTATTTTAGCCATAAATACAGCAGATTTATCCCCAGCTGCGATATGGCCCTTGATAGCTGTCGGTGGCAGGGCCATGTCCGCAGAATTTCTGGCAATTTTACCTCCCTCTTCGCGCCTTACAGTAACTGTCACCTGAGCTGTGCCGTAGCGCGTGCCCGCTCCGGGAAGCGACGCCTTTAACGTATATTCACCGTCGGGCAAATCCAAAAAATGAAAGTAGCCGTCAGCTGCTGTTCTAATCCTGTCAGGGCGCTCTGTCATTTTATCCCAGTCGCTGCCATACTGTATGGAGCGCAACGCCAGCCACTTTTTAAAAGTTTCTGGAATTTTCTCCATTTCCACCAAGGCACCCTGAATCGGCAAGCCGGTTTGGGCATCGCTGACTTTTCCGTAAATTGCCACCTGACGGCGCACCGGCTGCAACCCAATCCACGCTGGCACTTCCCCCACCTCCTCTCGGTAATTTTTATTGGCTTATCAGCTTCTCCATCACCAGCGGCAGAACCTCTGGGGTTTCCTGAACTCCCACCGATATAGTAACGGTGTAATTCAGCGCTGCCTTGGGCTTTCCTCCCATTGCCTGCCAGAATTCCCCCAAACTTTGCAGCTGGGAGGGGCGCAGGGTGTTTGTTCTCAGGGGGGGTTCCTGTCCTTTGAGAGTTCCCTGGAGAACTTCAGCCGGAATTTTGGGATAGCGCAGCAGCACTTTCATCACCTCGCCCAGCAGCCGGTGTTCTGTTTGCGAATCAGACCGATCTGCCGGCCAGACTGTGATCAGGTAAGAGCAGTCCACCCGCACCGGCGGGCGCTTTTTAGTTGCCGTGCCGTTACTGCTGCGCTCCACTGACCATTCATTATTGCGCAATTCCACGTTTTCCCGCACGTCATAGAGAAAAAAGTCAATCGCTGGCAGTTGCACCTTGGTGGCGAACTCGCTGTCGGGCGTGACAAAGCTGACGCTCACCTGACCGGCCAGAGTTGGCGGCAGTTCGAGCTTGAGCAATTCTTCTAGAGTTCTATCCAGATCGTCGAGCATAATTTGCTGTCCTGACTTATCTCTAGGGTGACGCGCTGCTGTCCCGCTTTAAAGCTGAGTCCGGCATGGATCGCCATCTTTTTTCCCGCTCTCAAGTTGAAACTAAACGACTCAAAAAGCCGTCCCACTTCACAGCACCGCTTCTGGGCTACCGGCGGCGAATCTGCCAATCCATATTAGCAGTTACGCCTCACATTCGAGAGCGAATGCGCCCCACTTTCGCCGTGACTCTATCTTGTCTTTTCTGTCCAAGCGTCCTGTCGGGAGACGTTCCGCTTCTTGAGCGGAACTAGGGGGATCGCCCCCTCTCCCCGGTAAGATCGCGAACGGAGTCAAACCTAACTTGACCACAGGTAGGATCGCTCGAACTTGTTTTATTATTGTATCCGTTTTACAGCCTCTGTCAACGCCTATGGTGAGTCTAAAGATTTTTTTAATTTTTTACTTATCTTAACAAAATACTGCCGCAGGCTCACATTTTTGTAAGGCTAAATGACAGGGGGAACAGTTTCGACAGCCTCCTATAGAGACGCGAGAAATTGCGTCTAGTTTCTCTCCCCTCACCGGCACCCCGCAAAGCCGCCAAAGCTAGCCCAGCCTCTTTATCCTTAAAATGCTGCTTGACCGCAAAAAAAACCCGCAAATTCCTCTTGACAAAAGGCAGCTGATGTGCGGGATAAAACCTGGCCTTAAGGTGAGGGTTTTCAGCAGCCCCCCATCAATTGCCGGCACAAAAAGGCTTCAAACCTTTCCCCCAGCACGGACTCTACGTCTAGCGGTCTGTCAGCAGCTGAATCTAACATCTTTAGGACTTCCGCAGCCGGCAATCGCAGGAAACGGTGAGGTTCAAGCCCTCCAAACCCACTAAAATCGATCCAGCCAGCCCACCTGTTTGAAAATTTTGGGAGCAAGCCTCTGTCTGTGCAAGCCATTACCATACCCCCCGCAACCGGTCAACCCCCCACCGGCAATATTGTCCTGCTGCACGGGTGGGGTGCCAGCGCCGATGACCTGGCATCCTTAGCGCCGCTGCTCAATTTGCCCGATTGCCAGTTCCTCTGTCCCGACGCCCCCTTCCCCCACTACAGCGTGCCCGGAGGCAAAGCGTGGTACAGCCTGGAAACAAAAGATTACCAGGGGCTCGAAGAAAGCCGCCAAATCCTCACTGACTGGTTAATATCCCTGGAAACCACCACCGGCATCCCCCTGGAGCGCACCATTCTCAGCGGCTTTTCCCAAGGCGGGGCGATGACGCTCGATGTCGGCGTCACCCTGCCCTTTGCCGGCTTAGTCTCCCTGAGTGGGTATTTGCACTCAGAGCCAGAACCTGCCGGTGACGATCCGCCGCCGGTGCTGATCGCCCACGGCAGGCAAGACACCGTTGTGCCCCTGCGCGCTGCCCACCAGGCGCGGGACGTCCTCACCGCCCTCGGGGTGCCGGTGCAGTACCGAGAATTCAACACCGGCCATCAAATCATCCCAGCCGAGATCCTTCTAATGCGAAGTTTTGTTATAGAAGCCATGTCGAAAGCGGGTGAAAAGGCTTAGTATAGAGTCCGGAGCCGCATATCAAGCCGAAGCTGACTCCAACTGATCCAGGTGCTAGCCAAGAGAGGGCCAACGCAGATGGGAACGTCAACGACTGACAAGCTGGATATTGCCAAGCTGACGCCAGATGATGTGGCGCAGCTAGCGGTGCGGCTCGAGCAGGATGAGTACGCTGATGCCTTTGAAGGGTTAAATGACTGGCATCTGCTGCGGGCGATAGCGTTTCAGCGCCCAGAACTCGCCGAACCCTATCTCTACCTCCTGGATCTAGAACCCTACGACGAAGGGTAATTAGCTGAAGCGCCAAACAGTGAAAAACCGCAGAAGTACAGTGGGATGAAGAACCCCACCCCCCAACCCCCTCTGGGGATAAGGGGCAGGGGTAAGGGGGTGGGGTTGCCCCGGATGAATGCAAAGAGTTTTATCATCTTTCCACTATGCAACCCCCTCTATGCAGCAAGACAGGCGAATTCTGATTGGCATCACTGGCGGCATCGCAGCTTACAAAGTCTGTGAGGTCATCTCCACCCTAGCCAAAGCCGGGGCGCAAGTCCGCGCCATTCTCACCCCCGGAGCGCAAGAATTTATCACCCCGCTGACCGTGGCAACCCTGTGCCGGCATCCGGCTTATACCGACGCCTGTTTCTGGCAGCCAACCCACAAACGCCCGCTGCACATTGAGCTGGGGGAGTGGGCGGAAGTGTTTGCCCTCGCGCCGCTGACTGCTAACACGCTGGCCAAATTGGCGTGTGGCTTGGCGGACAACCTGCTCACGAATACGGTGCTGGCTTCCACCTGTCCAGTGCTGCTGGCACCGGCGATGAATACGGACATGTGGGAGCAACTGCCGGTGCGGCGGAACTGGGATCTGGCGCTCACCGATCCGCGCTATCACAAAGTTGGCCCGGGGGCGGGGGTTTTGGCCTGCGACAGGGCCGGTGCCGGTCGCATGGCAGAGCCAGAGCAGATTTTGGCCCACCTAGAATCCCTGCTGCACACCAAGGGCGAGCGAGATTTAACCGGCTTGCGGGTATTAATCAGTGCCGGCGGCACGCGAGAGCATTTAGACCCCGTGCGCTTCATTGGCAATCCCTCCACGGGGAAAATGGGGATAGCCCTAGCGCAAGCCGCCGCTCACCGGGGCGCGTCTGTGACCCTGGTTCACGGGCCGGCAGACACAGCAGCGATTGCGGATCTGCCAGAGGTGCGCTGCATTGCCGCCACCAGTGCGGAGGCAATGCAGCGGGCGATGCGGTCGTGTTTCCCAGATGCCGATTTGACTGTGATGGCGGCAGCGGTGGCGGATGTCAAGCCGGCGGCGTGCAGTGCCGAAAAGTTGCCGAAGCGCGCCCTGCCGGAATCCCTGCCTTTGCAGCCGGTGCCGGATATCCTCGCTCAGCTGGGGGGCCTCAAGCAGCCACACCAGCGCCTGATCGGTTTTGCCGCACAAACGGGCGACATTATAACACCGGCACGGCAAAAATTGCAAGAGAAAAAACTGGACGCGATTGCGGCCAATCCTATCGATTTGCCCAATAGCGGCTTTGCTAGCGACTCCAACCGAGCCGTTTTTCTCGATGCCGGCGGGCGTCAGGCAGAGATTCCCCCTTGCAGCAAATTGCAGCTGGCTCACCATTTATTTGATTTTGTCCGGCACCAGGCGAGCGCTCACAGAGAGAGGCTCTGAAATATTACGTTAGATTGATTTAGTTTAAGAATGAACCGCCACAGACGCCAAGAACGCCTAGAAGCAAGAGGGCCTAGGAAGAGAGTCTTGAAAATTAAGAGCGCAATTAACCGGAGATGAGAGAAGCGCCCCTGTCTCTACCAGACACCAATGACGCGGGGGTTTGCCCCTACAGGCATGGCCACCGGCAAGTGGGCGGCGGCGGGTTAAAAGTATCAGCTGTGTTAAATCTGTCTCGTTTAAACGCAGCAGCAATCAAGCGCAACGGCCTCGATTTCCTCAGTGGATAAAGGGAGCAGCAAGCAACTGACAGCCCTGAGTTTTCCAGAGAGAAGTTGAATCAGTGCAGCTCCCGACAGGATCGGACAATAAAGAGGAAATCGCTCAGTTAGTGCAGTTAAGGGGGGGTGCTGTTTAAAATAGTAAGAGCGGGGAAAAATCCCGGCGTGAGATGGCCATCACTGCCGGGGGAGGCGGGAATCCGCTCGTGCGCCACCGGCGGCTCGGCAGGTGAGCGGGGCCGCTTTGCGCTAAAATAGCATGCTTACCTGGGGCAGCCCATCTGGCGGTTGAGGGGACAGACTGCTGTCGGCAGCTATCTCCAGTTTTGTATTTGGGGCAGTTTTCTGAGAAAATTGTCTGGTTTTCTAAATTTCCCCGCTCGTGATGAGAGGGATGCGTTGAGGATAGCGATTCTGTATGCCTAGAGCTCCTAGTTACTATGCCGTCCACCTGATGATGGAGGGCGGTCACCGGGAAGAAGTGCAGTTCCAGACCATTCAAGAGTTTCAGAAGTGGTACGCTGGCGAGTTAGTGCCGAAATCTTCTTCCAACGACTTCATCAGCGTACCGATCAAGAACATTCAGGGTGAGTACATGGTTGTGCGTCCATCCCGCATTCTTGCTATTCGGGTGCAGCCGGTCTACACTTCCAGCGTAGACCGACCCACATACGACGAAGAATGATAGAGAAGCTAGCAATGGCTATCCTGACTTTGGGAGCTGCCCTGGGAACTCCGCAGCTGAGCGCTCTCGCTAGCGTGCCGCTGCAGCGCGTCAATCCAGAGCGTCTGGAGAGCGGGGATATCCTGGGTTTAGATGACCAACTTTGGGACAGAGCCGGTCAGCCGGGAGACCGGCAGGCGCTGCTGGCTGCTATTGACAACAGCCTGCGGTATCTGGAGACGCCGGCTGCTGCAAAAGCGTACCAGCAGTATCCGGCGGCAGACATTACGCGAGAGCGCGTCAGAAAGAGTTTGGAACGGTTTCGCGTTCTGGTGAGTTCCTCTGACTCGCCGGCAGCACTGCAAGCCGCTGTGAGGCGGGAATTTGTGTTTTACAGGTCGGAAGGAAGGGACGGTGCGGGGTCGGTGTTTTTCACCGGCTACTACGTCCCCATTTACGCCGCCAGCCCCGTCCCCACGCCTGAGTACCGCTACCCCCTGTACCGCCGCCCGCCTGACTTCGAGCAATGGCCCACACCCCACCCCACTCGCGCCGAACTGGAAGGGAGAGACGGTTTGCAGGCATCTCGCGGCCCCCTGCGGGGGTTAGAATTGGTTTGGCTGCGCGACCGGCTCGAAGCGTTTCTGGTGCAGATCCAGGGCTCGGCTCAACTGCAGCTGGCTGATGGCCGCCTGATGGCGGTAGGGTATGCCGGCGGCACCAATTACCCCTACACCAGCATCGGGCGAGAGCTAGCCCTCGATGGGGAATTGAAGCTAGACGGGCTGACGATGCCGGTGCTGATCGACTATTTCCGCAAGTATCCGGCGCAGCTGAGCGAGTATCTGCCGCGCAACAACCGCTTTATCTTCTTTCGCGACACGAACGGTTCCCCGCCAATGGGCAGCATCCAGGTGCCGGTGACTGCAGAGCGCTCCATCGCCACCGATAAATCTTTGATGCCTCCTGGTGCCCTAGCCCTGGTGCGGGCGAAACTGCCCTATCACAATGCTGCAGGGCGGATAGAGCAGCGCACTGTCAGCCGCTACGTTCTCGACCAGGACACCGGCAGCGCCATCAGAGGGGCCGGTCGCGTCGATTATTTCATGGGCACTGGACAGAAAGCCGGCGAGCGTGCCGGTGTCACCGGCTCGACGGGGCAGCTGTATTACCTGCTGCTCAAAGAGTGAGGGGCATGCGGACCTGCTTTTCCCGGAGGCGAGCCCGAGTTTTGTGCCGGCACCCCCTATGTCTCGCCCCGGCATACCCGGCGCTAGGCGCTGGGCATTTCAGCCCGAAACAACGGCGATCGCGGGACTCACCGCACTGCCATGCCACCGGACAGAATCTCAACGGTTATTCCCGGCACAACCAAACTGAATAGGCTGTGCTATCCTAATTTGATCTGGGTGTCTTGCGCTACAGCGCGCGCCCGCAGGCAAGCCGGTTTATCCTGTCAAGCTTTGGAGAGGGTTTTACCATTTACGCCCCCATCCGCTCGGCGGCGCGCTCTTGCTATTGTCTCCCAGCAGCGTCCCCGCTAACCTTTAATTTTTGTTAAAGTTATTGCTTGGTAAAGTCTAGCTATGGCCAATTCTGCCGCCACCTGCCAGTCTGGACAGCTTTTGTTGAGAAACGACGACCTCGCTCGTACAGCCTGCTTTAATCACGCTTATGGAAGAACCTTTTAATATTACCCTGCTGATGGTTCTCACCGTCATGGCAGGCATTGGTGCTCAAGTTGTGGCGGACTACCTGAAAGTCCCGAGCATTGTCTTCTTGCTGCTGTTCGGCATTGCATTAGGCCATGATGGCTTGAGCTGGCTCCATCCAGACCTTTTGGGAGAAGGTCTGGAGGTGATAGTGGCCCTCTCTGTGGCGCTAATTCTGTTCGAGGGGGGGCTGAATCTAGAACTGCGAGAGTTAGGAAAAGTTTCGGGGAGTCTGCGCAATTTAGTCACCGTCGGGACGCTGATCACCCTGATGGGGGGCGGCATGGCGGCCCACTGGCTGGGCGAATTTCCCTGGCCAATTGCCTTTCTCTACGCTTCTCTGGTAGTGGTCACCGGCCCCACCGTAATTGGGCCACTGCTCAAACAGGTGCAAGTGGAAAAACAAGTCGCCACATTACTCGAAGGAGAAGGTGTCTTAATCGATCCGGTGGGGGCGATTCTGGCGGTTTTGGTGCTCGATATTATTTTGAATGGCGACGCCCACCCCATGAAATTGTTTTTGGGGTTGTGTCTCCGTCTGGGGATTGGCGGCGCTATTGGGGCTGCCGGCGGTGCAGCGATGGGCTTGTTCCTCAAAAAAGCCGCATTTCTCTCCGAAGAGTTGAAAAATCTCGTCGTTTTAGCCGGCTTGTGGGGGCTGTTCGGTCTGGCGCAAGAAGTCCGCAGCGAGTCGGGGCTGATGGCTACAGTGGTTGCCGGTTTGGTGCTGCGAGCTGCCTCTCTTCCAGAGGAGCGCTTGTTGCGCCGGTTTAAAGGTCAGCTTACTATTCTAGCAGTTTCTGTGCTGTTTATTTTGCTGGCAGCTGACCTGTCTCTCGCTAGTATTGTCGCCTTGGGTTGGGGCAGCGTTTTAACCGTCTTGGCGCTGATGTTTGTGGTGCGCCCGATTAATGTCTGGGCCTGCACTTGGAACAGCGGTCTGAACTGGCGGCAAAAGCTGTTTGTTTGCTGGATCGCTCCCAGAGGGATTGTTTCGGCTTCCGTGTCTTCCCTGTTTGCAATTTTGCTCACCCAGCGAGGAATAACCGGGGGAGATTCGATTAAAGCCCTCGTTTTCCTGACAATTATGATGACGGTGTTCCTGCAGGGGCTGACGGCTGGAGCGGTGGCTAAGCTGCTTCGGATTACTTCCAAGACGGCAACCGGCGCGGTGATTGTCGGGTCGAATCCTCTCTCGCGGCTGATTGCTCGTTTATTCAAGGAACGGGGAGAGTCGGTGGTGATTATTGACACCAATCCAGACGCTTGCAAGCTAGCTGAGCAGGAAAATTTGCCGGTTTTCTTGAGCAGCGCTCTGGATACTGCGGTTTTGGAGGAAGCGGGACTGGAGTCAGTGGGAACGTTCCTGACAATGACGAGCAATGGTGAGGTGAATTTAGTGCTGGCGCAGCGAGCAGCAGAGGAGTTTCACCCGCCGAGAGTTTTGGCGATTTTCCCCCGCGATCCGGAAGTGAGTGCGCCGGCGAATAAGACGAAAATTTCTCATCCGTTTATAGCGGATGTGCCGCTGAAGACCTGGAACGACTACATCAGTGATGGAGAAGTAAAGTTAGGGGAAACGCTACTCAAAAGGGCTGGGTTTGAATTTCAAGAAGCTCATTTGCAGGCGCTGATTCGTTCCGGAGAGTTGGTGCCGCTTTTGCGGGAGCGAGATGGGCTGTTTGAGGTGGTGCCGGCATCTGAACCCTGGCAGCCAGGCGAGCGGATTATTTATTTGCTGCACGATCCGAAACCGAAGTTGCTGAAGCGTTTGTCCGGTGCGAATAATTCTCGGCTCACTCTGGAGAAGTTGCCCGCTGTTGAAGAAATCCCCATGTCTTCTGCTGTGGGAGACGGTTCTTTAAACCGGGTTGCGGCGGAGTGATTCCAATGCCAAAATTTGGGTTTTGGGTTTGGCCATTTGGGTTTTGGGATTTCAAATCCGGCAGGAACGCTTTTTCTGCCTGAGTTAAACCTACTCTCTGTCTCACTTGGGGCTGAGAGGGTTTTTTCTGGTTGGGAAATATAGCAGCAGCCACTTAGGTTCGTACATTTCGGCCTGTTTTGCACCCCCGCACTCCGGCTCCTATTGTCCTAACCCATATTACTACTGGGATATAGACGTAGGTACGGCGTCCCGCCTGCCCTGAAGGTCTAATGTTTTAACCTAAGTGCATACTGCTATAATATTTCAAACGCACCAGACGCGACCTGTCGCGTCTCTACAAGCAGGTTTCGCCGCTACAGGAAAAAAGGGTGTCGGTGGGATTGATGACCTTGCCCAGACCGACTATAATCTGGGTGGAGGCTGAAATATTCCGCTGCGCTTCCCTCTTTAGATAGCGTAGCGATTTCTGCTGCCACTTGCCACCGGCTCAGAAAGCCGGCACATCTGGAACGACTGAGTTGAGTTTCTTGACATTTAGTTAAGTTTATTGACAGGAGTCATAAATTTCACATCTGAACTATCCAAAGGTTCGCAGTTGAGCTTCAGCCCAAAAGTTCGCAGTTGGGCTTCAGCCCAAAAGTTCGCAGTTGAGCTTCAGCCCAAAAGTTCGCAGTTGGGCTTCAGCCCAAAGGTTCGTAGTTGGGCTTCAGCCCAAAGGTTCGCAGTTGGGCTTTAGCCCAAAATTCGCAGTTGGGCTTTAGCCCAAAGGTTCGTAGTTGGGCTTTAGCCCAAAGGTTCGTAGTTGGGCTTTAGCCCAAAGGTTCGTAGTTGGGCTTTAGCCCAAAGGTTCGTAGTTGGGCTTTAGCCCAAAGGTT
>NZ_KB235948.1:4435512-4465391 GCF_000332335.1 Kamptonema formosum PCC 10802
TCGTAGTTGGGCTTCAGCCCAAAGGTTCGTAGTTGGGCTTTAGCCCAAAGGTTCGTAGTTGGGCTTTAGCCCAAAGGTTCGTAGTTGGGCTTCAGCCCAAAGGTTCGTAGTTGGGCTTCAGCCCAAAGGTTCGTAGTTGGGCTTCAGCCCAAAGGTTCGTAGTTAGGCTTCAGCCCAAAGGTTCGTAGTTAGGCTTCAGCCCAAAAAAACGAGGCACCGGCACGCGCCGGCACGCGCCAATTAGAGCTAAACTAAGGATAGCACGCGCACTCGAACGCCGATAAATTCCTATGACTGCCTTCAAAGAGCGCTATGTCGTCGATGAAAACGGCACTCCGGTTGGAGTATTGCTCGATATAGAAGATTACCGCCAACTCCTTGACGCCCTCGAAGAGTTATAGCAGCAGTCATATTGGTTAGAACAATAGAAGCTTCGGGAGCTCTGGAGCAAGGGAGAGCGGAATGTAGGTTTCCTAAATGCTTACTGCTATATAGACGTAGGGCAGGCGTCCCGCCCCCCCTGAAGGTCTAATGTTCTAACCTAAGTGCATACTGCTATAACCCCTCATACAGTAAACTCTAAACCAGTAACACTGACTCCCACACCATGACGAGAACCCTCTACTACACCCAGCGCTCGCCCTACGCGCGGAAAGTCCGCATCTTGCTTGCGGAGAAAAACTTGCCCTGCGAACTCCAAGAAACCGACATCATCAACAAATCGCCGGAATTTATCAAACTTTCCCCGATTGGCAAAGTCCCCGTGCTGGTGGATGAAGATGGCACCACCATTTGGGATTCCACTCACATTATCGAGTACCTCGACGACACCTATCCCCAACCGAGCTTTTACCCCAGCGATCGCGCCAGTCGCCTGCGCTGCCGGCAGTTGGAAGAACTCGCGGACACCCTCGCCGATAATGCTGTCAACCTGTGGTATCAGAAGCGCAAAGGCGACAGCGCAGACGCCGGCGATGCCGCAAAGTACGCAGCTTCGATTGACCGGCTCTTCCCTTACCTCAACGAGCAACTCGCTTCTTCCACCTACCTGCTGGGCTCAACTCTGACGGCTGCAGATATCGCCGCCGTCTCCGCCTTAGGTTATTATAACCTGCGACACGGTGAGGAGTGGCAGCAGCAGTACCCCCACCTCGCAGAGTGGTTCAAAAACCTGCACCGGCTCGAATCCGTCCAGTCAACCGTTCCCCAACCCTAGCCGGTAAGGAATGGCGTAGGACAGGCGTCCCGCCTGTCCTCCCGCCTGTCCTCCCGCCTGTCCTCCCGCCGGTCCTCCCACCGGCTGCGATCGCCCTTACCGCAAATACCCCACCCATGCCGGCATAACCTCCGGCGAACCGTACCACAAACCGGCTCTTCTCGGAGAGTGCGTCACCCCTTCGAGCACCAAATTTTCCGCCCCTTGCAAATGCGCCGCTTCCACCGGCGTGATGCCATCCCCCCAGGTATTCCCTTCCCCACAAGTCAGCTTGTAGCTATTGTAAGCCAGCCACTGACCCCGACGCCGCTTCCCATAAATCGCCTTACCGGCAACACACACATAGCGGACATTCCCATAAAAAGCCCCCGGATAGTTGTTATTCACAAAATCCAGATTCTTCCGAGTCCACCGCTCGTACTTGCTGAAGTGAGGCGTTCCCAAAGTAATCAGCGCTGCCACTGACGGATGTTTATACCACAACCCGGCATTTTCGTCAATATCTCCGTGAATAGTATAGGGCTTTTCTCCGAGATAAATGCGAGAAATCCAGCCGCCGGCAGAGTGGCCGATCAGGTAACACTGGGAAGTGCTGTATTCCTGCAAAACCTGGCGCACCGTGCGGTCGAGAAGTCGCAAAACCGGCGCGACCGATCTGCCCCCCAAAGTTGGCCACCAATCCCGCTGGCGCAACGGCACTGTCACCGCAGGGAAACCCAGCCGGTTGAGAGATTCTTCCATGTCCCGGTATTCGCCTTCCCCGGCGAAAAAGCCCGGTAAAATAACACTCGGTAATGGCATTTTAGATTTTGGATTTTGGATGCATGGATTTTGGGGGTGGCTTGACAAAAATTGCCAAATATGCTATGCCCTAGAGCTGCCGGCAGAGGAAACTCCTGCCAGCCCTTCAGTCAACTTACGGTACAATTATATGGCTCGCTCGCCGATTCCCACTTGGTATTTTGCCCTGATTGCCGTTCGTTCAGAAAACCGGTTTCTCTTAGTCCAAGAGAGCAAGCGCGGACAGCAGTGGTATCTGCCAGCCGGTCGAGTCGAGCCAGGAGAAACTCTCCTGGAAGCTGTTCGGCGAGAAACCTTAGAAGAAGCCGGCATTCCAGTCATTGTAGATGGAATTCTTCGCATTGAACACACCCCGCTGTTTGTGGGGGAGCAACCGGCAGCTCGCGTGCGAGTCATTTTTGCCGGTCGCCCCCAAGATGGCACGCCCCCGAAAACTGTGCCAGATGAGGACTCTTTGCGGGCGGGGTGGTTTTCCCTGGAAGAATTAGAGCATTTGTCGCTGCGGGGAGAAGAAGTTCGGGAAATCTTGCAATACTTGGCGAAAGGTGGTATAATATATCCTCTCGGATTGATAACTTTCGAGGGAGCGCCGTGGCAGCATTCCTGAGAATTTAGACAGAGCGGTAATCACTGTGGCAACCGGCATATTATATGGTATTGGCGTGGGTCCCGGCGACCCAGAATTGCTCACCCTCAAAGGGCTGCGGCTGCTCAAAAGTGCGCCGGTGGTGGCGTACCCAGCCGGTGTTGGCGGGAAACCGGGAATGGCGCAGCAGATTGTAGCTGAGTGGCTGCGTCCGGAACAAATCCAGCTGGCGCTGACATTTCCCTATGTGCGCGATATTGAAACCCTCACCCTCGCGTGGCGGGAGTCAGCGGAACAAGTCTGGAATCACTTGCAAAACGGGCAAGATGTGGCGTTTGCCTGTGAGGGGGATGTGAGTTTTTACAGCACGTTCACCTATTTGGCGCAGACGCTGCAGCGGGTGCATCCAGACGCGCCGGTGCGCCTAGTGCCGGGAATTTGCTCTCCAATGGCAGCAGCAGCGGCTTTGGGAGAACCTCTGACACTGGGGAGCCAGCGCCTTGCAGTTTTGCCGGCACTCTATGCGGTAGAAGAACTGGAAGCTGCGCTAGACTGGGCAGATGTAGTTGTGCTGATGAAAGTGAGTTCGGTCTATGAGCGAGTTTGGGAACTGCTGCACCGGCGCGGATTGCTCGGGCGCAGCTGCATCGTGGAACGAGCCACTCTCCCAGAACAGGTTATCTATACCGATTTACGCAACCGCCCCCATTTGCAATTGCCCTATTTCTCCCTCATTATCGTGCGAGCCCCCAAATCCCAACCGGTTGACAGCAACTTCTAGGCCGGCGGCGCGGTCGCTTTCCTGCCGGAAAGTGGGAGCAGGGCAATTCTCGGCAATGAATCCTCCAAGTATTTTCGAGGATAGCATCTAGCTGGGGAAGAATTCTGTAGCTCATAACCTGCTGACAAGCTTCCCACGACACCAGTGGTCTGTACTGTACCGATTATGCTCAACCCCTCCCTGTTTAACTTCGTGCCCGCACCGTTGCGCCAGCCAAGCAACGTGGCCATTTTGGTTTCGGTGGGCGTCCACGGAGCGCTCGCGGTGGGCTGGCCCCTTTTGCCGGCGTCTTCTTCCAAGCCAGTGCAGCGCTGGCAAACAGTGGATCTTGTGCAGCTATCCCCCGCAGAGCAGAAACGCTTGCCAAACCTGTCAAAACCGCAACTGGCGCTGGGCACGGCTCCGGCAAAGCCCGCTTCGATTCCGGCGATGCCATCCATACCCTCTCTGACGCCAGCAGATATGCAGGCTCAGCTGCAAGCTGCGCAAAATAATTTGCCAGTCTCTGAGTATCCCCCTGTGCCACCGCCGCCCCCCATGTCAGCGATGCCGGCGCTGCCGGCACCCTCCTTGTCCTATCCAACCTATATTCCCCCGTCGCCACTTTCCTCGTATCCAACCTATATTCCGCCGGCACCCTCCCTCTATTCCAATGTGCCACTCCCGCCGGTACAGTCGGCCTATTCAAATTTGTCTGTCCTGCCGCCCTCCCCGAGACTGACGCCGAATTGGTCTGAGGTGCCGGCACCCTCCCCCTCTTCCAATCTGTCCGCCCTGCCTCCGGCAGTCAATTCTTTTATCGCTCAGCCACAAATTCCGTCGCTCGCAGCAGCGCAGCCCGGTCTGTCGATCGCCGATCCGGCACTGCCGGCTGACCAGCCGGATTCCTGGGGGCCGGCCCCACCGGCCCTAGCCGCACCGCAAATCGCGGCTCGCACGGAAATGCCGGCGGCACAGGCTCCACCCCCGGCAGCCTCACAGGACTCTAATCTTCCCACCCTCCAGCAGTTCCGCCAGCAGCAACCCCAGGGAGCGGCTGGTTTGCAGGCCAGTCCCGGGCAGTCGGGGCGTGCCAGCGCGCTTTTGCCCGCCCAAGAGGCGCAAGTCGCGCAGAAACTGGAGCAGTGGCAGCAAGCTGACCTCAATCGAGCCGCCGCAGCGGCCCAACCCCAGCCGGCAGCCCCCCCTGCAGCCGCTCCGCCCAACGTCCACCCGCAACTGTGGGCGTATTACCAGCAGCTGCAGCGACAGAAACAGGCGGAGCGCCAGCAAGCCGCCGCAAGGGCAGCAGAATCCCAGCCGGCCCCTCCCGCTCCTGTGGCCGGGCCACAACAAGTCATGGCAGCCGCACAAGCGTCTTTGGAGGAAAAGGAGCGGCAAATCCAGCAACAAGCCGCCGCAACCCCAGCGGACGGGACTGCGGCGCGGCGAGAGGCGATGCTGGCCGGTGGGGGTGCCTATGCCAGCTGGGTGGGCAGTTTGAAACAAGCTCACTCGGATGTGCAAATGGCAAGTCCGATCCCGATGCGCGCTCCCTATCCCCCAGAAGCAAGCTCGAAGCAGCTGGAAGGCAGGGCTGTGGTTGGGGTGCTGGTGGGTGCCGGCGGTGAAATCCTTGACGGGCCCACTCTGTTAGTGCCCACGGAGTCCCCAGCCCTCAACGAAGCGGCTTTGAATGCGGTTAAGGGTGTTCCGCTGAAAGCGACTGGCAAGACTGTGGCTTACCAGTTCTCTTTTGAGTTTAAGCCCGACAGCCAAACTCCGCCGGCTCCCGCACAGCCGGCACCGGCACCCGCACAGCCGGCACCGGCTCCCGCACAGCCGGCTCCCGCACAGCCGGCTCCCGCACAGCCCGCACAGCCGGCACCGGCTCCCGCACAGCCCGCACAGCCAGCACCCGCACCGGCACCCGCACCGCCGGAACAGCCGGCACCGGCACCGCCGGAACAGCAGGCTCCCGCACCGGCACCGGCACCCCCGGAGCCAGCACCGGCACCGCCGGCGGAACCCGCGCCACAGCCGGCACCGCCAGCACCGGAGGGGCAGCCCTCACCGCCCTAACTCCCCTGAGTGCCGGCAGCTCAATCCCACGGCTGCGCAGCGCAAGCCGGCAGGCCGGCAAGCCCTCTCACCCAGGCATTTTAAGATGTTAAATTGCATATTGCCTCAGGACGCATCAGGTTGGGGCATTAGAGCTTGAGGGCAGGCGGGACGCCTGCCCTACGCCTATCCCTAGTTCCGACAGGCATTCCCTCCAGCTCGCCTGTCCTAAACTGACGGTCTGTTGCTGTCGCGTTTTATTCCGCGCCTTGTGCGTCGAAACGCCCCATAATTGTTGCAAAAATAAGCAAATTAGATGATTCTAGCTACTCAGCGGCGACGGCTTGGCGCTGTTCCTGAGCGAGGGCCAAATTCCGCTGCGTGCGCTTCCACTGCTCTGGGAAAGCTTGCAGAGTGTAGACTTGCAAGGCATTTTCGTAGCAGGAGATCGCCCGGTCGAGATTGTCGGCGCGCTCGCCAAAGACGCGATCTGTGTAGGCGACGGCGAGATTATTTTGCGTGCCGGCCCACACTTCTGGGAAGCTGTCGCGGGTAAAGACTCCGGAAGCGATTTCGTAGCCGGTGATGGCAATTTCCAGGTTGCTCCCTTTGTCGCCCTCAGGGAATTGCTGGATCAGGTTGCTGAAATTGCCAATCGCGCCGGCGATTCCCTGACCTTCCTCCGGGTCCACGTCGGGGAGCGTTGTCGTGGCCCAGCTTTGCAGCAGTTGCGCCAAAAAGCCATCCAGCTTATCTGCATTTTCTCGCAGCAGCGGGTACACGGCTTGCGGGTCAGGGTTTTCTGAGACAAGCTGCAAGACTTCACCCAAGAAATTGATATAATCCTCTGGGGTTACTGTGGGCGCTGATGCCTGATCGATAACCGCACTCAGTTGGGCGGAGAATTCTTGCAAAAATGTCGCAGCGTCCTGATTGCCCTCTTGTGAGAGTTTGGCTGCCACCAATTCCATCGTCTGCACCAAGCCAGCATCCACTAGGTCTAGGTTGGCATTCAAAATCTCCAGTTCTTCGCCACCGGCACAAGTGAGCAGCTTTCCGATCACCGCGAGGTAGGCTTCGATACGTTCTTCCATCATATAGCGTTAGGCTCCATCAGCTGGCTGCTCTATTATCGCTCGCTGCTCCCTCGCTCTACCACAGCCCCACCCCCCTGTCCCCGTTAATTAGGACTAATCCACCGGATGCCATATCGCCGCCTGCCGGTGGCCCAAACAAAAACCGCCGTGACCTCAGCAGTCTCGGCGGCTCTGTGCAAATGGGATTATGGGTGCTAGCAAAATAGACGGCAACAGCGCCGAATTAGTTTCAGGGAAATTTAAGCCGGCGCAATTGCTGCAGTTTTGGCTTGCATCTGCTATGATATAACAGAATGCATGCGGATGTGGCGGAATTGGCAGACGCGCCAGATTTAGGTTCTGGTTCCCACAAGGAGTGAAGGTTCAAGTCCTTTCATCCGCATTTTTCCGGGCTCTCAGCCATTCCTGACCGGCTGGCTGACTTTTGGCCCACTCCTGGGCTGCAGAAAAATTTTTCCCCAACCCCTTGACAAATTTGCGGTTATGTGCTAAGCGTTCTGTCAGCCTGTGGGGTGGGTCCCTCTTGGGGAGATCGCCCCAACCCTCAAGTCCTCTCGGACTAAATTGCAGATTGCCAACAGTATCCGACCGGCTTAAAGGTGGGTTCCCTAAGAGGGAACCCACCCTACTTCTAACTACGAGTTATAGACGTAGGGCAGGCGTCCCGCCTGCCCTGAAGGTATAATATCCTAATCTAAGTAGCTGCTGCTATAACACACTAGACAGCGCTTGCTTGAAGGCGACAGCTTTTTTAAAGTAGATTTCCGGATTGTCAGTTAGGGCTAAATCAATTAATTCTGCGAGTTTTGGCGGAATGGAGGCATCCCGAACCCGCACCGGCACCGGCTTATCTTCCAGCACTACCAGAAATGGGTCTTTTCCTACAAAGTCGCGGGGGTAACTGCCGGTTAACATATAGTATAGCGTAGCTGCTGTCGCCCAGATATCTACCTCTGGGGTGACATATTTGAAATTGAGGACTTGCTGTCGGGGCATGAACCCGGGTGTGCCGGCTTTTGTGCCGCTCATCGTCAGATTGCTGAAGCCGGCTAAATCGAAGGCTTTTGCCAGCCCGTAATCCCCGATTTTGGCGGTGATAGAATTGCCGGCTGTGCTGAGGAAAATATTTTCGGGTTTCATATCGCGGTGCACCAAACCCTGCCCCCAGCCAAAACTTCCATCTTTCAATTTAACATAGGGAATGTCGGCGGTGTGAGCGTATGCCAAACCGTCGAGGACTTGCAAGATAAGGGGAACGGCTTCACTCACCGGCAGCTTCCCGCCGCGCTGCCGCATTAAGTCTATCACATTTCCGCCGGCACAGTATTCGAGCGTGAAGTAGAAAATGTTGTCCCACTCGCCCGATTCCTTGAGCCCGACAACGTGCGGGTGCGTTAAAGCTTTAGTATTCTCCACTTCGCGGAGAAACCAATCGACATCGCGGGGGTTTGTCGCTATTTGGGGGAGCATTAATTTGAGGGCAACTTCCTCGCCGGTTTGGTTGTTGCGAGCCAAATAAACCGCACCTCGCCCTCCCCTCCCCAACTCTTTGAGGGTGGTGTAGCCTTCAATTGCCGGCAGGTGCGAGGTGCGCGGTAAGGGTTTTAGGGAGGCTGCCGGTGGGGGGATAGCCACAACATTTGTTGTGTCGCTGCCAATATCCGGCGAGCCGGCTGTTTCTATGATAACACGAAATATGGTATTTCCCAAGCGAATTTCGTCGCCGTCTTCCAAATCGCGCTCTGGAAATTGCATATTGCGGGCGTCTTCTGGGGTGGCTTCGCTGGGGCGCTGTCCGATGTTATTGCTATTGACAAATGTGCCATTTTTGCTGCCTAAATCGCGGATGCGGATTTGGGGCGGGTTGATGTCGAGCAGACAGTGATAGCGCGAGACGATACTGTGAGCTTCGTCATTCGGCAATTGGGGTTTGCAGTCGTAATTGCGACCGAGAATGCAGGTTGTGCGGGAGTCGAATTCTACTTTTTGGCCTTTGAGGGTGCCTTGGATTATGGTGAGGGTGACTTTTGCCGGCATTGGGAGGGATTCTGGAGACTTGTCAGAGTTTAGCGCGAGAAGGGTGCCGGCGGGAGAGCCGGTTGCCCAACACCCTTGATTGTGCCACAAGTCTTGCGGGGGAGATAGCTGCTTAACAAAAATTAATGTGCCGCACACCGGCGCTAGGAGGGAACCTCTTCTGGCGATTCTTCAAGGGGGATATAATCACCGGGTTTATACTCTTGGAGAGCTGTTTCTACTTCAGCTTGGACAGTGGTATCGTGGTCTAGCAAATCTGCCTCTGCTTGGAAGATTTCCTCATCGAGGAATGCCTGTAACTGACGTTTTTCGTCAAGAGTGAGGCAGCAGATAGCTTCGAGTAAAGAGGCAAAAGGAATTTTTGGGTTAACCGTGTCTTGGCTCATAGGACTCTTTTTTTGTTGGATTGGTGTGTTGGGGTTGCAGTTGCCTGCCGGTGCCTTCCGGGGAGCCGGTGGGTGTCCAATTTTGGGAGGGGTGCAGCCGGTGGTGGGGTGGGGAACCGATAGAATTGGGTTTTAAGGGTATTATAATATGAAGGGGGAGTTTTGGCAAGTTGCCTGAGAATGCCGGTGATTGGCAAGATGGTGTTGGCGAATTAACGGGGGGTTAGACTTACCGCTAGTTCCTCGGCGATTAGCTAAGTTCCTGGCGATTGGAAAGATGGTGTTGGCGAATTCGTCAGGGGTTAGACGTATAGCTAGTTCCTCGGCGATTAGCTAAGTTCCTGGCGATTGGAAAGAAGCTGTTGGCGAATCGGTGAGGGGTTAGACCTCTGGCTAGTTGGCCAGGTTCCTGGCGATTGGAAATCGCGGCTATACAAACGAAGCCCGCCTACCCTGCGGGAAGGGCTTCGCCCAACGCGGGCTAAAGAGTAGAGCGAGACTCTCAAAAGGTGGAGTTTTTTTTCGAGGAAAGACGAGGGAAGGGGGGACTTTGGTTCCCAGAAAGCTCCCCTCCCCGTTAACGGGGAGGGGTTGGGGGTAGGGTAAAACCCCCTATCAATTCGCCAACAATTTCTTTCCAATCGCCGGGTATCTATATGCCATTTTTTTGCAACAACCACCGGCGCTTTTCGCGCGGCAATTTCAATCCCCCAGACAGATTTATCCGCATTCTTCAGCCCGCGTAGGCGGGCTTCGTCTGTATAGCCGCGATTTCCAATCGCCAGGAACCTGGCTAACTAGCCAGAGGTCTAATCCCTCACCGATTCGCCAACAATTTCTTTCCAATCGCCGGGTATCTATATGCCATTTTTTTGCAACAACCACCGGCGCTTTTCGGGCGGCAATTTCAATTCACCAGACAGATTTATCCGCATTCTTCAGCCCGCGTAGGCGGGCTTCGTCTGTATAGCCGCGATTTCCAATCGCCTGGAACCTGGCCAAATAGCCAGAGGTCTAACCCCTCACGGCGAGCGGTAATAGCTTCTTTCCAATCGCCAGAATCTCCCAATTTCAATCCCCCGGTTCTTGCTGTATCCCCTCCAATTCCCTGACGCGGTTTCGCAGCCTTTCAACCTCATCAATTAACTGCAAAACACTCACCCCAATATCGGGACGAACTTCTGGCTTTGCCGTATTCTCAATCTGGGACTGCGCCCAGCCTTCTAATTCCTTCAGCGTCATTTTTCTAGGCAAAACTAGCAACTCCTACAGGACGCTCAACAGCTAGCTGCTGGCGGTTGCGCTTAATGCGCTCGATTTCGCGGAGAGTTTCTGCTGTGATACTAAGTTGGCAAACTAAGTATTATATCCCCCCCAGCCCCTTTTCGGGAGTAGGTTTTTCCACACAGGGGGTGCGGCTACCCGTTGGGCTACCTGGCGAATGGAATTCGCGGCTATACAAACGAAGTCCGCCTTCGCGGACTTAATACTAATTTTGCCAACTTGGTATGAGATAAGTTTCCCCACAGTCAGGACAGCTGACTGCGGGAATATTCTCAATCAGGAGCAAATCTTCTCCCTTGCCATAACTGCGAGTGATTCGGCGAACCCTCGCCCCTGATGTCCCACAAATATCGCAGACTGTGCGGTCAGATCGTGGAGTGAACGACATATAGCCATCCGATTTGATTTGGGAAAATGGCCGGCTGTAGTGACGCGAGATGTGGGGAGGCGAGATATGGCGTCCCCACACAAGCCGGTATAGAGGAATAATATCAATCTTTTCCCGGTCCTCCCCCCTCCCCTCTCGCCATCGCTTCCAACTGCCGGCGCACCCCCTCTGGGCGCAGCCAACCGTAGCCGGCGCATCCCAGGGTGTGGAGCAATCCTTGAAACTCCTCCTCAGTCCAACTGGGGGAAACTATCGAGGGCATGACCGGCAGAATATCCCCACGGCGATCCACCACAAACTCAGGCGTGCGCAGCTGCAAGAATGCCTCAAGTAATGGTCTAGCCCCCTCATCCCAATCTGCAGGATGCCGGTGTTCCAGCTCCCAGTCTAAAACCCACAGTTTCAGGGTATTGTCCCTACTCCCCGACAGGGCAAATCTGCCATCCGGGCTCAGACACACTGAGAGCACCAAGTCTGTGTGTCCCTCAAAGGTGCGCAAGCACCGCCTCGTTGCCACTTCCCACAGTTTCAGGGTATTGTCCCCACTCCCCGACAGGGCTTTCAAGCCATCCGGGCTCAGACACACTGAGTACACCAAGCTTGTATGTCCCTCAAAAGTGCGCAAGCACCGCTCCGTTGCCACTTCCCACAGTTTGAGGGTTTTTGTCCCCACTCCCCGACAGGGCTTTCAAGCCATCCGGGCTCAGACACACTGAGCGCACCAAGCTTGTATGTCCCTCAAAAGTGCGCAAGCACCGCTCCGTTGCCACTTCCCACAGTTTGAGGGTTTTGTCCCCACTCCCCGACAGGGCTTTCAAGCCATCCGGGCTCAGACACACTGAGCGCACCAAGCTTGTATGTCCCTCAAAAGTGCGCAAGCACCGCCCCGTTGCCACTTCCCACAGTTTCAGGGTTTTGTCCCCACTCCCCGACAGGGCAAATCTGCCATCCGGGCTCAGACACACTGAGAGCACCAAGTCTGTGTGTCCCTCAAAGGTGCGCAAGCACCGCCCCGTTGCCACTTCCCACAGTTTCAGGGTTTTGTCCCTACTCCCCGACAGGGCAAATCTGCCATCCGGGCTCAGACACACTGAGAGCACCAAGTCTGTGTGTCCCTCAAAGGTGCGCAAGCACCGCCCCGTTGCCACTTCCCACAGTTTCAGGGTATTGTCCCAACTCCCCGACAGGGCAAATCTGCTATCCCCACTCAGACATACTGAGTCCACCGAGTCTGTATGTCCCTCAAAGGTGCGCAAGCACAGCCCCGTTGCCACTTCCCACAGTTTCAGGGTTTTGTCCTTGCTCCCCGACATGGCAAATCTGCCATCCGGGCTCAGACACACTGAGTACACCCCGCCTGTATGTCCCTCAAAGGTGCGCAAGCACCGCCCCGTTGCCACTTCCCACAGTTTCAGGGTGTTGTCAGAACTCCCCGACAGGGCAAATCTGCCATCCGGGCTCAGACACACTGAGTTCACCGAGAATGTATGTCCCTCAAAGGTGCGCAAGCACCGCCCCGTTGCCACATCCCACAGTTTCAGGGTTTTGTCCCCACTCCCCGACAGGGCAAATCTGCCATCCGGGCTCAGACACACTGAGTTCACCGAGTTTGTATGTCCCTTAAAGGTGCGCAAGAGGCGCTTTGATTTGGGCAGTCTCTCTCTTGCTAGTTTGAGCGCCGCCTGTACCGGCGTTGCATTCGGTGAGTTCTCTTTGCCCGCAACCGAAACATCCTCGCCCTCATGCTTCGCCCCTACTGCCCCTTCCCGTGGAATACTCTCCAGAGTTTCAATCGCCGCCTCACAATCATCCCGCTCTAAATGCACCAAACCCAGGTGATAGTCAGCAACCCAATCCCCTGGGTGTAAATTCCGCATCCACTCTAATTCTCTGAGGAGAGCTACATCATCCATCTTGCCCAGTCGCCACAAAATCAAACTCCGGTTGTAAGTCGATTCCGGATGTTGCGTTTCCAGCTGTAGCGCTTTCTCCCACAGCTGCAGCGCCTCCTCCCGCTTGCTCAAATCCACCAGCGACACCGCCCGGTTATTGAGGCTGTCCGCCATGTCCTCACCGGCACTCGGTTGCTTGCGCGGGTAGGGTTCCCGCGTCAATTGCTCGTAACTTCCTTGCAATTCCTTCGCCACTGCTAACATACTGCGGTAGCGATCCTGCTGGTTTTTGCGAAAGCAGCGCCGCAGAATTGCCGCCACCGAATTCGGCATTTGCGGCGCACCGGCATCCTCTCGCTCCGCCTGCAGGTAATCCTCCAGCAGGTGGGAGGCGATAGTGCCTTTCTGCCAAGTTCTCTCCCCAACAAACATCTCCAGCACCGACAGCGCCCACCCCCACATATCCGTGCGCCGCGTCAGCCTTTCTCCCTTATCTTGTTCCGGCGAGCAATAGGCGGGAGTCATCCCCATATAAGTCCCCCTCACGCTGCCCAATGCCTCAAACCCCGCCGCAAAACCCGGCGAGTTTCCCTCTTTCTCCCCCCCAGGATAAGGAGCAATTGCGGGAAATTCTCCCGCCGGGGCTACAATCTTTCCCCTCGCCAGCCCAAAATCCGTTACCTTCACCGCACCATTAGGCGTCACCATCACATTTGCCGGCTTGACATCCTGGTGGATCAGCTCCTTTTCGTGAGCGTAATGCAGCCCCCACGCAAACTGAATTGCAATATCTAGGATGCGTTTTAAACTGGCACGCTTCCCACCGGCATACAGCCGCCGGTCATAAATCCAGTCGTGCAAAGTTCCCCCCGCCACATATTCGGCAAACACCACCGGATTCCCCTCAATCCGCCGCACATAATAGCAGCTTACCGTGTGAGGGTGCAGCCCCAAATTCACCCAAGTTTCCGCCTCCCGCTCAAAGTTCTCCACACCTCCCGCCGCCGCCACAGCTTCTGGTTTCGGGATTTTCACCGCCAGGTCAATATTCCAGCCTAAGTGCCTAACTTTGCAGACTTTGCCAAAACTCCCCTCCCCCAAAGAGCCGGTGACTTGGTATAAGTTGAGAATGACATCACCGACATTCCACTGCGTAGATTCCTGCGGCATGGCACACCCCGCCCCCTCACACGCTATAATGATAGTTTAATGTTACCAGCTTCGGGGGGTGCCGGTGGGGGGTGGTGGGGCATTAGCCCAACTCTAGCAATAGACAGTCAGCTTAGGACACTGGAATTAGGCGTAGGGCAGGCGTCTCGCCCATCGGTGTCAACTTAAGCTCCTGGCGATTGAAATCGCGGCTATACAAACGAAGTCCGCCTACGCGGACTTAAGAGAAGAGCTAGAATCTTAAAACCCGCGCAGGCGGGTTTTGTCTGTGTAGCTGCGGTTTCAACCGCCGGGAGGCTGCGGGACACAGCTTAAGTTGACACTAATGGCGTCTCGCCTGCCCCCAACGTTTCTGGGACAGGCGAGACGCCTGTCCTACGTCCGTACCCTAAGTAGCTACTGCGATACAAACAAGGGGTGCCGGTGGGAGAAGTATTAGATCGCAATCAACCGGAATTTGCTGTAGTTCGTGTATCGAAAGGCCCACCTAGCAATAATTTATACATATTAAATTTTAATAAATCCGGTTAATTACTTTATTTACATTCTGGCGGGGGCAGTGGCCGGCAGCCGGCCTGCAGAGATGGCCGTGCGGCACCGTGAGTAATTGTGCGCGGTGCCGGTGGTTCGCAGTAGGGCTTTAGCCCTCTTCATGCGCTGCTTGGACATTAGCCCAACTACAAACGGGGGGGTGCCGGCTGGCCCAGTGGGGTGCCGGTGGGGCACTTTTGGCGTCTTGCCGGTTATAGCCCCCCACTCTCTATTTCTTCAATGCCTGCACAGCTTGCCATCCCAGCCATAAGAACCCGACAGTAGCCAGCATAGTCACTCCCAGCTCCAGCAAATAGGGTACGGGCAATTCAATCATAGCAGCTCCTCTTGACGACTCCTAATTATCCTCAGCATTTTCGTCTATCATACAGTCTGGGGCTTTTGGCTCACACCTCTGGAGCCGGCATTTGAGAACGCCCCACCGGCATTCCAGAGCGCTCGCCACGCGGAAGCAGCCTTTTTTAACGCGAGCGCATTCCCTCGTGGGAAAATGACATTCTGCCATTCCCGTTGGCAATTTCAGGAGTACCTATCAACCATGATGCAAAATTCTGTTTCCTCGGTTGCTGTGACTGCAGTCGGTTCCCACAGCCTGACAAACTTGGAGAACCTGCAAGACAGGATGCTAGCCGCTAAGACTATCGGTGAGCTGCACGCGCTAATCGTAGATTACACCGATATAGAGATAAACGCAGCTTACAGCGAGCTAACACCAGAACAGCAGCACCGAATAAACCTGATTTGCCTCGAAGAGATGCCGGTGTAATATCTCGGAAATAGGGCATGGGGCATGGGGCATGGGGCATGAGACAGGGACAGGCGAGACGCCTGTCCTACGTCCTAACCTAACTGCCTAGTGCTATATGTGCGAGAACGGATGACGCGGAACGCACCCTACTTTCTTCTCTTTAGCCCGCGTTGGGCGAAGCCCTTCCCGAAGGGTAGGCGGTCTTCGTCTGTCGCAGTGAGTTTCCAATCACCAGGTTACTAACAAAAATCGCCCGGTTCCTAGCAATCCAAAATCCAAAATACAAACCCCAAAATCCAAAATCCTTGCATCCAAAATCCTTGCATCCAAAATTGGCATTACCCAACCTCCTCCGCCAGCAGCTGAACAATCGCATCCAGCAACTGCACCGGCGCGAAAGGCTTAGTGAAATAAGCCGTCGCCCCCAAAGTACAAGCCTGCCGGCCCGCACTTTCCCGCGTCGTCACAATCACAACCGGCAGCTGGCGGGTGCTCGGATGGGCGCGAATCTCTGCCAGCAAACCAAACCCATCCATACGCGGCATTTCAATATCCGAAATCACCAAATCAAACCGCCTCCCCGAAGAGTGCAGCTCCTGCCAAGCTTCCTTGCCATCGCCACACTGCACCACGGCAAACCCCGCCCGACTCAGAAGCAGCTCCAGCGACCGGCGCACCGCAATCGAGTCATCTACAATTAAAATAGAAGGAGTTGAGTCTGGAGGCAACAAAGTAGGTTCAGAAATATTGCCTGCAGCATGAATAAATTCTAACTCCCCACTTTTGACTTCCGACTTTTGAGTCGCCACGCCGCGCCCAACAATTAATGTCCCAAGGTGATTCGGCGACAGCACCGGCACCACCTCGCCAGTTGCCAGAACCGTACATCCCGCAATATAAGCCGGCACCGGCACCGTACCGTCAAACGGTTTCAGAACCAACTCCCGCTGCAGGAGCAGCGCGTCTGCAGCCAGAACCACCGGCTCCCCACTGACATCAACAACAATCCCCACCGGCGGCTGCAGAGCCGGTGCTGCCGGCACAATATCCGCACGTTTGTAGGGCAGCAATTCCAACAGCGGAAACACCGGCACCAATTGCTCCTGCCAGAGAACCGAACCCGCAGCTGTTAGCGCTGATTCCGACAAACTAATCACTTCCAGCACATTCACCGAAGGAATCGCCAGAGTTTGCTGCCCGCACCGGCAGACGAGCAGCGGCAGGACGCTCTGCGTTAAAGGAATAGAAATCTCAAACTTCGTCCCCTCTCCCAGCGCAGTTTCCACCCGCACCTCACCCCGCAGGCGAGAGATTTGATGCCGCACAATATCCAGCCCCACACCCCGCCCGGAAAGGTCACTCACCCTTGCCGCCGTCGAAAACCCCGGTGCAAACAGAAACTGGAGAATCTCCCCCTGACTTAATTGTGAATTCTCACTTTTAAACTGTGAGGCCAGCTTTTCTGCCAGCCCCATTTCCACCGCCCGCCGGTAGACTTTTTGCGGGTCAATGCCGCGCCCGTCATCCGCAATAGAAATCACCGCACAATTCCCGGTGACAGCGGCGGACAGCGTAATGCGGCCCACCTTCGGTTTGCCCAGCGCCTGCCGTTCCGAAGGCAGCTCAATCCCGTGGTCAAACGCATTGCGAAACAGGTGAGTCAGGGGCGCTTGCAACTGTTCCAAAATCGCCTGATCCACCAGCGTTTCCCCACCTCCCACCACTAACTCAACTTGCTTGTTATATTTCTGGTTCAGGGAAAGTAAAGACGCCTTAAACCGGTCAGCGTGCAGCCCGAAAGGCACGAGCCGCGACTCCGTTAAGTCCTCGTGCAAGCTGTTGAGAGAGGTGCGGAGCCGGTCGAGCGTTTCCTTGAACTCGCGAGCGATCGCAGCTACATCGGAGCGCGTTTCGCGCACTTGCACGAGCACTTCTTCAAACTCTCGCCCGGTGCTGAACCCATTTCCGTTTAATTGCTTTGAATTATGGTTTTCCAGAACAGACCGGCTCTCCCGCTCCAGAAGGATGTCCAATTCTGGCGGCAGAGCCGAACTTGATACAATAGGGAGTTGGGGGAAGGTGGGAGCCACCTGAGACGGGTGCCGGTGCTCGAACAGCCACACTCGCTCCTGGATGGTATCGAGCCGCTGGGTGTGTGTTTTCAGGTTCCGGCTGGCCCGCTCCAACTGGGCCTGATACAGGGTCAGCCGCTCGTAGTGGATGAACAGCTCGCCAACGGTATTGCTGATGCGATCGAGAACCGCTACCGGCACCCGCAAATTCAGCGGCTCGGCTGAAGCGGGCTTTCTCCGGTCAGCGATAATATACTTCAAAAACCGCTCTGGAATCTTCGACTGCCCCTGGGCTGTCTGCTGCACTCCGCTATTTTCCCCCACTCCCTCGTCCTTGGGCGAAGGTTGGGGCGAGCTCTCAGGGGCTGGGGGGGCTGGCACTGCCGGCTCCCCCTCCAGAAACCGCTCCCGCTTCTGCCGCAACTGCGCCAGCGCCGCCGCCGCCAGCTCCTCTAGGGGCCGGTTAAGAGCCGCCACCCCCTCTCGCAGCGCAACCGCTTCCTGTGCCAGCCAAGGCAGGGAAAGCGCTTGCCCGAGCAGGGCGCACTCTTGGGCCAGAGTCGTGAGCGCCTCTTGCAGTCCGCCCGCCCCGCCCCCCTCCCCAGCCGGTGCCCCAGGAGGGCTCAGCAGCCCCTCCACTCGCTGCAGGCTGTTTTCCAAATCGGCGGAGAGCGCCGTATTGACAAAATCAGGAATTTGTGCTATGCGCTCAGCTTCTGGCTGCCAGCCGAGCCTGCCGGTGGCCTGCCCCACCGGCAAACCGGATTGAGACAAATAGATCAGCAAATCTTCCAGGATGTGAGCCAGCTTGCTAAGCGCCGGCAGTTCCGCCATACCGGCACCGCCTTTGAGGGAGTGAGCCGCTCGGATTAAGGCGCGGTGCAACTCCTGCCGGTCGGATAAATCTTCGCCCGCCTGCAACTGGGTAATCCCTAGCTCCAAGACCGCCAAATGCTCTGGAGCCTCTTCGTTTAAAAATAAAGCGCGGGACTCTCGGGTAATGGCTTCTAATTCTTCAGGAGTGAGTTGGGTGCTGTTGCGATTTGGGTGTTTGGGGAATGTTGAGCTAGGGAGCAAGTTGGATGTTGGATTGTCGAGAGTTCTAGTTCCTATTATAGCACTTTTCACTGGGGGGGGAATATAGCTTGTGGTTAGGGTTGTGTCTGGGAGGGTGATATGGCAGTTCGTTCTTGAGTTGTGAAAAGGGTTTTTTAGGAACCGCCAAGACGCCAAGAACGCCAAGGGAAGAGAAGATAGAGGATTGCACAAATTAAATAGAAGTGGCTGGCAAGGCTTTTCCCCCTATTTTAAAATCCTTGCATCCAAAATCCTTGCATCCAAAATCCTTGCATCCAAAATCGGTTCAGGATTTCTTGTAGTTGAATCCGGGAAACTGGATTGAAAGGACGCGGGCGGAGGCTTGCGCCTGAGACACTGTACTGGCAGAAATGGATTGCAGCAGCTGGTGTGTTTTGTGGTTCATGCTGGCGAGCCGGCGCAGGGAAAGTTTGGTTTTGGCCAGCAGCTCAGTGCCGGTTTCCACTTGTGCGGTGCTGTCTTCCATCGTTTGCAGTGCTTCTAGGGTGCCCTGCTGAATGGCACTGACAAGTTGCTCAATTTCTATCGCTTCCGCCCGGACTCGTTCTGCCAAGCGCTGCACTTCATCGGCGACCAAGTGCAGGGGCGAGCGAGCGCTGGCCGCTAGTTGGCCCCCATCGCCTGCGCGGGCGGCGGCAATAGAGACATTGAAAGCGAGGAGGTTGGTTCTTTCGGAAATGCTGGCGATCGTGCTGACAATTTTGGCAATTTCCTGGGAGGACTCGGCTTGGCGTTTCACCACACTCTTCGCCCTGGCCAAACTTTCGCGCACTTGAGAGACGCTGCTTGCTGTTTGATTTATTCTTTTCTCCCCGTCTTTCGCCGCCATCATCGCTTGAGAAACGATGGAAGCGGCTTTGAGGGTGGCGCTGGCCACGGACTGCATGGAGCGATTCATTTCGGCCACGGAATCCAGGGCTGTGGCGAGGGCTTCGGCTTGGCTGTTGGGGGAGAGTTTTTCCGCCTCCTGGCTGCTGCCGGCTTGTGAGCTTCTCTCCACTGCAGCGGTTTGCACTCGGGCGACAATCTCTCGCAGGATTTCAATGGTAGCGCGGAAGGAGTCGGCGAGCTCGCCTGGAGAGCCGGTGGGGTTTCTCAGCACCAGATCGCTGTGTCCGGCACCGGCGATGTCCCGCAGCAGCTGGCTGACTTCTTGCCGCAGCCGCTGTTTTTCTCTCAGGTGGAGCGCTGCTTCGGCTTGACGCAAGCGGGTTTCTTGTTCGAGGGCGGCTGTTGAGTAGCTCAGCTCGTCGCACAGCTCGCTGAGCGCCACGGCCAGATCCGAGCACTCATCGCCGGCTCTCCAGAGGGCGGCGGCGCTGCGCAGGGTGTCGCGCCCCGCTGCGCTGTCGCCTGCGGCGAGCTGCCTGGCGGATCTGTGCAGCTGTTCCACCGGCTCGGCTATCGCCTTAACCAGGAGTCTGGCCAGCAGCAGCTCTGCAGCCAGCACCAGAAGCGCCAGCCCCAGCAGCGCGGCTAGACTTGTTCCCAAAACAGCGCTCATCTCGCTGCTGTCACTGGCCACCACCAGCACCGGCTTTGGGGCACCGGCAGCCTCAGGCAGGGCCACAGCCGCCATCGCATAGGGCCGGCCTTCAATGCTGGCCCAGTCCGTGACAGTCTCCCCCTTGGCGGCTGCGGCTTTTTTGAGCAAGTTGTGATTCGGGAGGGAGATTCCAGAGTGGATAGAGCCTTTCACCCCCTCTTGGGAGCTGGCCAAGACAAACTCACCGCTGCCGTCGCGCAGGTAAACTGCCGTGTAGCTGCCGGCACCAGCGGCTGCAGTGCCGGCGGCGGGCCATCGGGCTTTGGAGGTATTCTCTCCTGAAACCAGCCCCGCCACAAGCTTTTGGCTGGCTGTATCTCCTGCGAGCGCATCAGCCCGAGCCTCGACTTGGCGCAGCACCTGCTGCTGGGTGCCGGTTTTGAAAACCGAGTAGCTCACCCCCACCAGCACCGGCAGCGAAACCAGTTTTGCGCCCAGCAGCACCCAGAGCAGCTTGTGGCGAACGGGGAGGTTCGCGAACCGCTGCCACAATAGATTGGGGACGGAGGGCCCAGGGCGGGGGGCGGGCGATGTTCCAGGAAGCGAGCGGCTGAGCTGCCCATTGCCCTGCGCCCAAGTTGCCGGCGAGCTGCGGGATTCTGCTTTCAAGCGACCAGCAAACACCCCTCCTGGGTCAGCTGCGACGATTTCCTGGTAAAGCCTCCTCGCCTCGCTGGTGTCCGCCCGCTGGGTGAGGGCCTCTGCCAGACGCATTTTGGCCACCCAGTCGGTTGGGTCGCGCTCTATTTGGTCTTTCAACATCTCAATTTCTTCCTGGACCCGTCCCGGACAGTGGCCATTTTGTGTGCTTGTCATCTCAATTTTAAAGTTGGGCTAATTTTCGAGTTTTAATTATTTATTTATTATTGATTGCGGAACTGAGTTAGGGCTAGAAACCCAGTTTAGTAAAGAACCAGGGTGCCTCAGCTAGCGAGCCCTCTTACTTTTAATTTCCTTGGCTGGCTGACTTTTTTATTTTTCTACGATGCGGATCGCCGCGAAAACTGCTGAGACGTTGAGCACGGCCACCGATAATTGCTCAATTTCAGTCATGCCAGATAAAAATGAGCTAAAGGCCGGTGAAAAGCTGGCCGGGATCGGTTTCAATTCGGCAGGGTTGAGGGGGACAACGCCTTTTAGGGAGGAGACCACACAGGCGAGTCGGGGTGGGGCACCAGCCGTGGTAGCAGGAGTTGGCTTGCCGGCGAGTACCGCCAGCATCAGTTGCTCCCGGGAGCGATACTGTAGCGGGGATGGTGCCAGACACAGGACATCGCTGAGTAAATCTGCCAATTCTACCACCCACAGCAGCTGTCCGCGCTGATTGACCACGCCCAAGAGCGCCGATGCTACTCCGGGAATGGGACAGATGTCGCTTCGAGATACGGTCATCACCTCTGTAACATTCTCTACAGGCAGCGCTAACCTCACGGATTGCCGTAATTGGATGTAAAAGTAGTCATTTAGCATCAGTTTGTCCGGCAATGGCCCTAGGGCTCGTTTCAGGCCACTGTTCAAGCGCCGGCACAGGTTGTTTTCACCTCCAAGCCGGCTGGGTGCAGGCTGTCGTGAACGACGGCGATCAGCTGCTGCGCCTGAAATGGTTTGGTCAGGTAGTCTGTCGCCCCGACCATGCGCGCCCGCAATTTGTCAACCATGCCGTCTCGTCCCGTTAGCATGACAATCGGGATGTCGTGCAGCTGTTCTGACTGGCGCAGCATCCGGCAGAGTTCGTAGCCGTTGATTTCTGGCATGTTGATATCGAGCAGTATCAGTGCCGGCTTGTGTCTGGCGAGGGCAGTTAGGGCCTTGGCCGGCTCTGTCAGCCCCAAAACTCGGTAGCCAGATGCCTCCAGGATCAGCTTGACGTTCCGCTGTGCCGTTTTGCTGTCATCAATGCAGGCCACAATCGGTCGCCGGTCGCTTGGCGGCTCCTGATAGGGGCTGATGCTGGCAATTCCCGCCCGCACCGCCGGCTGCAGCAGTGTGGCCAGCCCCAAGGTATCGGTTTTTAACAGGTAGGATGCTTCATAAATAGAAACATTGTGACTCAGAACTTTGAGCAGCGATTTGATGAATGTCACGTCCCGGACCTGCTGCCAAAGGAATTTCGACAGCCGCTCAAAATCTTTAATAAAAGGTCGCTGAAAGGGAGAGCTGATTTCAGAGCGCAGCCGCACCCACTCTCCGATGAAGGCTTTCGCCGGCAAGATGGTCTGTTTGAGCGGCACGGACATCAGTAATGGATCTAGCCCCACTGTTTTGTCAAACTTCAGCGGTGCTTGAGGTAAGGCTAGCAATTGCGTGAAGGCTTCTTGTGTCAGCCAGAACAGCAGCTTGCGCACCTGTGGCAGCGACAGCTGTCCCGCCTGCCAGTAATAGCAAACCGCCTCGTAATCTGAGTGAAATTCTTTTTCGGGCAGCGGTTCGAGCTCTGGATAGTACCACTGGAGCAGATAGGCTAGCCGCTCCCGCTGTCCCATGCCGCTGGTGGCAAAATGCACCTGTCCGTTGCCGGCATAAACCCGCCAAAAGATAGAGCTGTCACTGGGATCGCCAATTGTCAGGCGTCCTGTAAGTTTTTTGGCCACAATGTTCTGCAAAGCCTTGGCCGGTGAGGCCACAAGCTTGACTGGTGGCGTGGTATTGCTTTCTCTTATGCTAGTAGAAGTCATAGCGAAGGCTTAAGTGGTTTGAGATGATTGTCAGTTTTCGGGGTGAGGGCGGAAGCGAGGACTGTCCCCGAGCGAGAACTTTTTGATCTGTTCGGTGTCCCCTCTGCCTTAGCTCCCTGCAGCAACCCCCCCTGATAGTTTCAACGCACCCTTCTGGCTAATAGCTCCCTTTTACAGGTTGCTTTTAAACAGCGTTCGCGCTTAGCATTTGTCTCCTGGCTAGGAACCGCGCAATCCTGAATCGCTACCTTTTTGTAAGCTTTTTTTAAAATTTCTCTCCCTTTCCTGTAAGCTGGAAGGCTTTCCCAAATTTTATAACCCTTTAACATCTCGCCCTCCCGCTCCCCTGTGTGTGACGTTGGAATCATATAGCGCCCCTTCCAATTATTTGGGGGAATCTATATTACAAGCTCCCAGAGTTGTAGCCCAGTAGGCTTAAAGGACTGAGCGGTTTCATTCCAAGGGAAATCACCAGAATGTTTCAAATTTTTAACTCTCCTTACGTTTTATATACTGCGGGAATTACTGACCCGAGCGCTTGGGATGGGGGATCTTATCTTAGCCGCCAATCAGATATTGAAATAGCGGAAAACCCATCACGAGAATGTTCTGCTACAGCGATCATGGCCGCCCTGTGAGCCGTTTTCTGTGGATGATTAAAATCTTAACGTTCAGCTCTGAATACTACATCCGTGTAAATGAATAAATTATTCCGTATGGTATTCTAAGTGAAAATACTTAGAAAAATTTCCGTAGAATTGCGTAAGCCGGCGCAGATTTGGCTGATGGGTTAGGGGTTAGGGGGCGCGGGGTTAGGGGGCGCGGGGTTAGGTGTCAGGTTTCAGGGTTCAGGGGTTAGGTGTCAGATTTCAGGAACAACCCAATGCCCCATGCCCTATGCGATGATGCCCCATGCCCCATGCCCGATGCCCCATGCCCGATGCCCCATGCCCGATGCCCCACTCCCCCGAGCGTCCCGTGAACTGTGTCACGCTGTTATTGTGGGTTGTTACGAGCGGATGCTATTGAGCCATGACATACGATTACGATCTGTTTGCCATCGGTGCGGGTTCTGGGGGGCTGGCTGCTGCCAAGCGGGCGGCATCATACGGAGCTAAGGTGGCCATCGCCGAAGGGGATTTGGTGGGGGGAACCTGCGTGATTCGGGGCTGCGTGCCCAAAAAGCTGATGGTTTACGCCTCGGCTTTCTCCGGGCTGTACCAGAACGCCACCGGCTACGGATGGAGCGAAGTCCAGCCCAGCTTTGACTGGACGCGGCTGGTGGGAGCGGTGGATCAGGAAGTCCGGCGTCTGAGCGAGCTGCATGTCGGGTGGCTGGAAAAAGCCGGTGTGGGGCTGATTCGGGGGAGCGCCCGCTTTGTTGACGCTCACACGGTGGAAGTGGGCGAGCGCAAAATCACCGCTGACAAAATCTTGATTGCTGTGGGCGGGGAAGCCTTCAAGCCGGATATTCCGGGGATTGAGCACGCGATCACCTCCCGCGAGATGTTCTGGCTCAAAGAGCAGCCGAAGCGCATGGCCATTATTGGCAGCGGCTATATTAGCGTGGAATTCGCCGGCATTATGAATGGGCTGGGCACGAATGTCACCCAAATTATCCGCCGCGACTTGATTTTGAACGGATTTGACGAAGATATCCGCACCGGCGTCCAAGAAGGAATGGCCAAGCACGGGGTTCAATTTTTGACCGAGACGACTGTGGCCAAAATTGAAAAGGTGCCAGAGGGGTTGCAGCTGGCGCTCTCTGGAAAGAACGCCGGAACGCTGACTGCGGATGCGGTCCTGTGCGCCACCGGTCGCAAGCCCTATTTAAAGGGGCTGGGTTTGGAAAATGCCGGTGTTGAGGTGGCCGGTGAGGCTATCGCGGTTAAGCCCGACAGCAGCACCAGCCAGCCCCATATCTATGCGGTGGGGGACTGCACCAACCGGCTCAACCTGACGCCGGTGGCGATTGCCGAAGGTCGCGCCTTTGCCGATACGGTGTTTGGCCACACGCCCCGCCACATCTCTCATAAAAATGTGCCCTCAGCGGTGTTTTCCCAGCCGGAAGCCGGCACAGTCGGCATGACGGAAGCGAAAGCCCGCGAGCTGTTGGGCGATGGCGTGAAAATCTATCGCGCCCGCTTCCGCCCCATGTTCTACAGCCTCACCGATGCGGATGAGAAAACCACGGTCAAATTAGTCGTTGACAAAACTACCGACCGCGTGCTAGGAGCGCATATCGTGGGCAAAGATGCGGCGGAGATTATTCAGGGAATCGCCATAGCGGTGAATATGGGAGCCACCAAGAAGGACTTTGACGCCACGGTTGCCCTTCACCCAACAGTCGCAGAGGAGTTTGTCACGCTGCGGTAAGGGGAGTTCTGGATCTCAGGAGCTTCTGGAGCTTTTGCGGGAGCCGGTTTATATAGCGGCTCTCAGTTCGATGAACTATGGCCCAGAAACCCGGTTTCTTAAAGAAACCGGGTTTCTCAAAATTCAAGCGTGAGCGCGCCCCTGCGGGGAAAAGTTTTCTTCCTTCTTCCTTCTGTTCGTTTTTGCTTGCATAATAGTGAGGGGCATGCCGCACACTCCTCACATCTGGAACGCACTTGTATGAATGAATCATCTGTCAACCAGTTACTCGAAGACCTGAAAAAGTCTGATGAAGCCGTCCGCAACCGGGCAACTCAGGAACTCTGGCGCATTTGGTTTCACCAAAAAGGGGTCTATGGGCTGGAACTGATTCAGCGCTCTCAGATTTTGCTGGAGGCTGGCGAAGTGGCCGAAGCTGAAGCGGCGCTCACAGAACTGATCAATGACCAGCCTGATTTTGCGGAAGCCTGGAACCGGCGCGCTGTCCTCTACTACACCCTGGGGCAGTACAAAAAAGCTATCGCTGACTGCGAGAGGGTTATCAAGCTCAATCCGGTTCATTTTGGCGCACTGCACGGTCTGGGTTTGTGCTATGCCGCAATTAGTGACTACAGGGCGGCTATCCAAGCTTTTCGCAAAGCTCTAGAAATTCAGCCCTACGCCCTGGTCAACCAGCGGCTGATTCTGGAATGCACGGCGCGGCTTTAGCTCATCGGGAGCCTCTCACTCACGCAAAACGGTGGGTTGGGATAGAGAAACCTTACCGGAAATCGAGAAACCGGGTTTCTTTAAGACACCCGGTTTCTTCCCAAGAATGCGTCCCCCTGGGGCGCTGCACCAATACGATATTGAGGGCGGATGAATGACTTATTTGAGTGGGTTAAAAGAGTTCATCTCTTCCTGGGATGACAGGTTTGTAGGAGAAACAGACTGGGATACCTTTCGGGAAAGCCCCCAGGGCAATATCAACAGGGATGGGACGTCCGCTTGCAGCGACTCTCCTATCTTTTCTAAGTACCACCGCAAGTTTAAAAAATCACTAGAGTCAGGCGTCCGAGAGCTTACTATTGCTTTGATATTAAAATTTAAGTGCATTACATACTCCAGCTGCCAGGGGCACTTTTCGACAGCCGATGCCGTGATGCGGCAAAGATATGTGGGGGTTGTCCCCCGAAATGAAAAAGAGTACCAAGATTTACTGGCGCTGTTTCAAGGTCTGGCACTGCTGGCGAACGCTCAGGTGGCGGACACTTCCGTGAGAGTGTTTGTGCAGGAGGATACTTTGGAGTCAGAAGATTATATCACGCCCTGTCTCAACCTGTTTTTTGTGCCGGTGGCTGGCGATGAAGAAACTTACTTCCGCGATGTGGGGGTAGTATATAAGAAGCTTTTAGAGATTATTGCGTGACTGCCGGCAGTAAGCTGCTAGGCTTTCGATCGGCTTGTGGTCGAAAGGAGGCAGAGCCTCCCGATCTGCGTTCCCAGCCTCAGGCTGGGAACGAGGGAACGAGGGAATCTGAAAAAACCACCCCCGCAAGGGGGGGAGGGGGTGAACCTTTTCTCTGCCCGCCTGGTCTAAAGTGTCACAAATGAACAACCGGTAAGGAAGACCCCGCCAGTGTCTGTTGTGCCAGCTGATGTGTTAATAGTGAGCGAATCTGACTCGTACCTCGTGCAGCAGTGCTTGAAGGGCGACCGGCAGAGCTTTAGCGAGCTGTACCGGCGCTACGAGCACAAAGTCCGGTCAACCCTCTACCAGTTGTGTGGGCCATCCAGCTTGGACGACCTGGTGCAAGAGGTCTTCCTGAAAGCCTGGAAAGGATTGCCCAAATTTCGGCAGGCGTCCAGCTTTTCCACTTGGCTGTACCGGATCGCTTGGAATGTGGCAGCGGACCACCGGCGCGCGCAAGCTGTGCAGCGCACGGGGCTGCAAAGCCTCACCGACACCGGCACGCCCCACGCTGCAGCACCTGACTTAATGCAGATGCACTACCAAGACCTCGTGCAGCGCGGACTCGACCGGCTCAGTTTCGAGCATCGCAGCGTTATGGTGCTGCAGGATTTGGAGGATTTGCCGCAAAAAGAAGTGGCAGAAATCTTGGGGCTGCCGGTGGGCACCGTAAAGTCGCGCCTGTTCCACGCACGCGCTGCTCTGCGGCAATTTCTTCAGCAAGAAGGAGTGGAGTTATGACTCAGCAGCCCATTGATGACCAACCCTTAGTAACTTTCCTGCGCCAGCACCGCCCTGAGGCTCCCCCACCGGCACCGGATTTGGAGGAGCGGATTTTGGCGGCGGTGGCCAATGAACCGGCACATGTCCGGCAGTACCGGCACCGCCGCCTGTGGATCGTGCCACCGGCAATTGCTGCCGGCGTGCTGATTGCCATAGCCGGTCACCGGCTGCTGACGCCCCCAACCCCCAGTCCGGCTGAAATAGCCAACCTGGAGGCATTCTTCGTCAACAGCTGGGATGGCACCCTCAGCGACAGCTCGGCGGCTGATACAGCTTTCGAGCCGCTTCCCCCAGACAGTTCACAAAGCCAGTAAGAATGACAAGGTAAGTACAATGCTGTTCCGTCGCGTTTCTGTTTTAGCTGTTTTAATGCTAGCTTTGGGTAATGCCGCTGCCCTGGCACAGTCCGCTCCTGCGCCAGAGGAGCCGGTTGCCCAAAGACCGGGGGATGATGGGCCACCGGGGCCACCGGGGCGCGGCCCGGGAGAATTGTTTGAGCAGCTGAATCTTTCTCAAGACCAAATGCAGAAAATGCAGCAGATTCAAGAGCGGTACAAAACCCAGATGCAGCAGCAGCAAAAAACATTGCGTCAAGCTGAAGACGAGCTTCGCGATCTGATGGCGGGCACTGCTGACCAGAACCAGCTGCGCGAGAAACACCGCCAAGTTCAAGCCTTGCGGGAAAAGATGGGAGAGCTGCGATTTGAAAGCCTGCTGGAAATGCGAGAAGTGCTCACCCCCGATCAGCGCCGCCAGATGTCGGAACTGATGCAGCAGCGCCGGCCTGGTATGCGGAACGCCCCGGGCAGAGAAAGACCGCAGCCAAATTGAAGTGGCCCTTTGGATTTTGGATTTTGGATTTTGGATTGAGGATTGAGGATTTTGGATTGAGGATTGATTGTTTTGCCGATCGATGCGATGATGCCCCATGCGATGATGCCCCATGCCCAAGACCCCATGCCCCATGCCCCATGCCCAATTATCCAACTTACATCTACCTGCACGGATTTGCTTCTAGCCCCCAGTCGGCTAAAGCGAAATATCTGCGCGACGGCTTCCAGACGCGCCAGATTGATATGAAAGTGCCCGACCTCAATCAGGGTGATTTTTCCCACCTGACGCTAACGCGCCACCTCAAACAAGTCGCGGCGGAATTTCCACCGGCACCGGCAGCGGTTGCTATCATTGGCTCCAGCTTTGGCGGACTGACAGCCGCCTGGCTGGGACAGCAGCACCGGCAAGTCCAGCGATTAGTCTTGCTGGCACCGGCATTTCAATTTCTCTGCCACTGGCTACCCACCTTGGGGGAGGAAAAGATGCGGCGGTGGCAAGCAGGAGGATACCTGCCGGTGTACCATTATGGTGAGAAGGAATCCCTGCCGCTGCATTATGATTTTGTTCTAGATATGAGACAGTATCCAGAACAGCAGCTACAGGCACCCATTCCCACCTTAATTATGCACGGGCGTCACGATGAAGTGATTCCCATTCAAGCCAGCCGGGATTTTGCTGCCACTCGCCCTTGGGTGCGGCTAGTGGAACTCGACAGCGACCACGCCTTGGCCAATGTCCTGGATGAGATTTGGCAGGAGATTTGCCGGTTTTTGGATGTGCCTGATTGAGCCGGTGACTGTACGCGAAGCGTTCCCGCAGTGCGGAGCGCGGTAAACAAACAACCTGGCGACTGAAGTCGCGGCTATACAAACAAAGCCCGCCTTCGCGGGCTAATATGATACAATACATTCTATTCACGAATAATCTGTTTCTTCTTTCTTGGCGCTCTTGGCGTCTTGGCGGTTCAAATAAATTAATCTTAAATGACTAGCGTTCTAGGAATAGATGGCGGCGGAAGCAAAACAGTCTGCGTCCTGATGGACGAAACCGGCAAAATTCTGGGGCGAGGCGAGGCGGGAGCCTCGAATTACCAAACCGTGGGAATAGAGACAGCCGGCAATTCAATTGGAAACGCCATCGCACAGGCGGTTTCTCAAGAAACCGGCTTTCTGGAGGTGGGGGCGATTTGCTTGGGGCTTGCCGGCGTGGGGCGTCCTGAGGATATTAAAGTGGTGGGAGGTTTAGCGCAACAGTTGCAGGCGAGGGCGGACTTGCCGGTCAGGTGGGCGGTGCCGCCGGCGGGTGTGGTAATCTGCAATGACTGCATCATAGCCTTGGCTGGGGGAGTGGGGGAGCCGGTGGGCATTGTGGCGATTGCTGGCACCGGCTCGATTGCTTACGGGCAAAACCGCCGGGGAGAGACGAAGCGAGCCGGTGGCTGGGGGTATATTTTGGGGGACGAAGGGGGCGGGTATGATATCGCTTTACGCGGATTGCGAGCGTCGGTGCGCTCTTATGACGGGCGTTTGGGTGCGACGGTTCTGACGGATTTGATTGTGTGTCATCTGGGGGTGAGAAGTGCGGAAGATTTGGTGGGGGTGGTTTACCGGCGCGGGTGGGGTGCGAGAGAGATTGCCGGTTTAGCGCCGCTGGTGGGGGAGGCGGCGGATGCCGGTGATGCGGTGGCGGTTGGGATTATTGACAGTGCGGCGGAGGAGTTAGTGGAGGCGGTGCGGGCGGTGATGGGGGGGATTTTTCAGGAGGGTGAGGGGTTTGAGGTGGTGACTGCCGGTGGGGCGTGGCGGATTTCGGATCTGTTGCGGGAGCGGTTTGCGGTGTCGCTGGCTGCGATCGCCCCGGCGGCTGAGGTAATTTGGCCCCGATACGAGCCGGCAAAGGGTGCCGGTTTGCTGGCGCTGCGGGCGATTGGCTGCCGTTGAGTGGGAAATTGGAGGGGGTGGGGTGCCGGGATTTGGGGATTTGGGGATTTGGGATTTTGGAAATAAGCGGCGCTGCACTCTAGAAGGATGATTAAAACTTTTTCTGTGTGTTTCAAGGAAAACAACA
>NZ_KB235948.1:4465491-4665142 GCF_000332335.1 Kamptonema formosum PCC 10802
CCCCCCAACCCCCTCCCCGTTCACGGGGAGGGGGAGAAGGAGAGGGGTTCATATTATTAAGGTGCGACGGCAAAATTCATATTACCACGGGCTGCCAATCATGGTAAAAGCGGACCAATAATAGGGGTGCTTGAGATTGTGGGATCCTTCGTTGAGCAATTCTGCCGGCAGGGAAACACCGGCACGAGTTCCGCTCCGCAGCAACTGACCCCCTTCTATCCGCACTTCTCCCCGAATCATCGCCAGCTGCGCTTGACGCAGCGCCTCCGCTTTAATTTTGGCTGATGCCAAGTGCTGGTAAAACTCGGTCATTAGCGCTAAAGTTCCGGCATCGCTAACATACCACAAACTGGCAACTGCTGACTTGACTCCTGCTGCCACCGCGAAACCGGCAAACCCCAACTCCGCCTTTTCATCGCCGACTGCGGTGCGACAGGCAGACAGCACCAGCAACTCCACCGGCGGACTGTTCAGGTGAAGGTTGCGCAGCTCATCAAGGCGCAGTTTGTCCTGCCACAGCTGAATGTAAGAGTTGCTGATTTTCCCCGCTTGAAATTCCCCATGCGTTGCCAGGTGAATGATAGGATAGGGATAGTTAGAGCGCTGCTCCATCAGGTTGTCTCGCGTGAAGTCTTGATTCAAAAAGGCTTTGCCCTGCCACAACTTATGGGTAATTTCGGAAAGTTCCACCGGCACGGCTAACAAGGGTTTGCGGTCGGGAAATTCCGACGCCCCCATCGCCAGAACTTGTTTCCCGTGGAGAGGCTGGTAGCGGGTGTCAATCAAGCTGACGCTGGGGATGAGCGCCAGGCTGTATTTTTCCACGAGAAACTGTTTGCCGTCATGCAGCGCCGCCACCGGCAGACTGCGCAACCCGGCATCCATACTGAACAGCAGCGTGTCAATTTTAGCGGCTTGCAATTCCGCCTCTACCGGCGCAATCAGCCACTTATAAAGCTGCTGCGCCGGCTGCAAATAGCTGTCGGTGTTCCGTTGGCGAACGTCTGTGATTTCGTCGCGAAAATCCCGGACAGCAAGCATCAGTTTCTGCCGCTCGACTGCCGGCACAGTCTTGCGAATAAACTTGCCTTCTGGCGTCAGCAGCACCACTTCCACTTGGTCAGGAAGTGCCGTAACATATATGATAGCAGAGCGGGTGCCGGTTTGGGAAGCAATCGTTGCCAAAGCGTCTCGGATGCTTTCTGTTGAGGTCAGCTTGTTAGAGATATCTGAGCCGAAGTAGTTGGTAAATTCCCGCTCGCGGGTTTGCTCCAACTGTGCGATGGCTTCCGCCGAATTCACCGCCAGCTGGCTGCTATTAAGCACATTCAGACCGGCTGCGATCTCTTGGGCGCTGCTGCTGAGAGCGAGTTCGTTACTGTCGGGGGTGGCAGTTTTCCTGCCCGACAGGTTGGGGTTGATGCTGCTGTCAGAACTCAGGGTATGATTCAAGCTAGCAGACAGCACCGGCTGGGTTTGGGTTGAGGAAGCTACCTGCACGGAGTTTGCGGGAGCGAAAACCGGCACCGGCACGGGATTAACGCCAGCATTGATATTCACTTCTCCCGTATCCTTGCGGACTTCACCCGTGTGAATCTGTCCGCTAGCGCTCGTGAGGTTTATATCCCCACTTCCTTGAGTGCCGGTGGAGGTGAGATTGCCAGTATTTATGTTACCAATTGCAGTGTTGGTGAGGTCGCCGGCAGTTCCGCCAATAGCGCTGGAGGTTTGAGCGCCGGTGTTTATGTCGCCACCGGCAGTGTTGGTGATGCTGCCAGAATTGCCATTCGTTGCGGTGGTGGTTTGGTTGCCGGCGGTAAGATTGCCACCGGCAGTGTTGGTGATATTGCCAGAATTGCCATTTGCGGAGCTTGTGGTTTGATTGCCGGCAGTCACATCTGAGCCGGCACTGTTGTCGATCTTCCCAGAATTGCCATTTGCGGCGCTGGTGGTTTGATTGCCGGCACTCACATCTGAGCCGGCAGTGTTGCTGATATTGCCGGAATCACCCTCACCGGTGGTTGTGCTTTGATTGCCGGTGCTGATGTCCTCACCGGCTGACACATTTATATTCCCCGAATCCCCTTCATCCGTGCGAGACTGGATATTCAGAGTCGTGACGTTTCCCCCGGCACTCACTTGAATATTCCCCGCGCCCAAACTGCCTATCGAGTCCAAGTTGCCTGCCGCAATATTATTGCCATTGACGGTGATATTCCCGCTGGGCCCACTTCCCGCTTGCGTTGTGATAGTGTTTGTCGTGACGTTATTACTGTTGCTAGTCACAGTAATGTCGCCACTTTCGGTGCTGCCATAGGAGGTGATGTTACCTGCTAGGGTAATGCTACCCGGACTCGTAGTGGTGATATCACCCGCCGTACCATTAGTAGAATAAGTGTCGAGATTGCCGCTAGCATTGATGCTATTTTGGCTGTCGCTGCGGATGCTAATATTGCCGCCGCGCGATGGGCCTTCGGAGCGGATGGTAGCGATTTCGACATGTCCGGCTGCATTGATGGTAACATTGCCGGCAGCACCCCCAGAAGACATTGTATTGAGTGCGCCGGTGCTGGTATCTACCCCACCGCCGCTGCTTTCGATGGTGATATTTCCGCCGGTGGCAATGCTCCCTTCAAGTGGGGTGAAGTTCAGCACACAGCCACTATAATCGCACAACTGGTCAGCGGAAAAACCCGCCATTGACTCAATCTGCCCTGTTTTAATATCCCCAGAAGCCGTCAGGGTGACAGAACCCGCACTCCCCTGAGTTGAATAAGAGGATAGCCCACCACCGGTAGTGTCAATGCCACCGCCACTGCTAGTGAGGGTTATATCCCCCCCACTGCCGGTGACCGTGCCCAAAGAATACGACCAGATGTCATCTGTTTTAATATCCCCAGAAGCGCTCAGGGTTACAGAACCCGCATTCCCCTCATTGGATCTGGAGGATAGGCTGCCACCGACAGTTTCAATGCCACCGGCGCTGCTCTTGATTTCGATATTCCCCCCACTGCCGCTGCTTGAAATTGACTCGATTCCACTTATCTTAATATGCCCAGAAGCCGTCAGGGTGACAGCACCCGCATTTGCCTGAATTGAATAAGAGGATAGCGAGCCACCGGCAGTGTCAATGCCACCGGCAGTGCTGGTGAGGGAGATATTCCCCCCAGAGCCGGTGCCATTTGAATACGACCTGATATCCCCTGTCTTAATATCCCCAGAAGCCATCAGGGTGACAGAACCCCCATTTCCTGCTTCTGAATAGGAGGATAGCATACCGGAGGCAGTATTAATGCCACCAGCACTGCAGGTGAGGGCGATATTCCCCCCAGAGCCGGTGGCATTAGAGTTCGACCTGATATCCCCTGTCTTAATATCTCCAGAAGCCGTCAGGGTGACAGAACCTCCATTTCCCTGTGCGGAGGTGGAGTTGAGAGTGGTGGCGGTGGCATCAATGCCACCGCCGGTGCTATTTAAGGTGATATTTCCGGAATTGCCAGAAAATGGACTAACAGTGCTCACCGGCTCCGCAACCGTGATGTCACCGGCAGCGCGTAGCGAAACCTCTCCCCCACCTGAAGTTATAATCCCCACAGGCTGATCGGTAGCGCCACCCACCGTCACTCCCCCCGCTGGAGACTCGAAAAACGCCCCCCCACTTCCTGCGCTTGCCTGTAAATTGCTGACACTGATGCGCAGCGGTTCTGCCGGCAGCCCAATGCTGCCTGCATCTAATATTTCTGTCTGGAATAAAGCACTGCCGGCGGTAATTAACGAGTCGGCTGAGCTGCGCAGGATATTCCCCGCTATGGCACTGACGGTGAGAGCGCCTGCCGTGTTTATATTGCTCAGGGTGATATTGCCAACTTCTCCAAGCTGGCCCAATTCTATGGCAATATTGCCGGTGCCGGCCTTCAACGTCGCGCCCGGTGCCATTGTCACGGAACCGGCACCCGATTCGCGATAATTCGGGTTAGCGCCGTTATAGTTCCCTCGCAAGGTAATATTGCCGTTCCCGCCTGAGGTGTCGATGTCGGCGTTTATGTTGATGCTGCGACCGGCATTGAGTTCTAAATTGGAAATTGAGCTACTTTTAATGGGTTCGCTGACGGTAATGTCGTTGTGAGCGTTCAGGGTGACATCCCCGGCGACAGCGCTAATATTGCTGGCACTGGCAGTGACGCTGGCGTCTGAGTTCGTATTGAAGGCACCATCTTTGCCAGAAGCAGCAATTGTGATATTCCTCGCACCGCTCAAGCTCCCTGCGGATATGCTGCCGGCGTAAGCATTTATGGCCAGAGCCCCTGGAGTGCCATTTGTTGAAGTGGAAGCGGAGTCAAAGAATCCCCGGTTGATGATGTCACTCAAGTTGCTGGTAATGGTAATGTCCCCACCCTGCAAGAAGCCAAACGATTTGATGTCGCCGGTTAAGATTATACCACTGGCACTCAGGGAAACAGAACCCCCATTCCCCTGAGATGAAGAAGAGTCTAGCTCGCCACCGGCAGTATCAATGGCACCGGCACTGCTATTGAGGGTGATATTCCCGCCACTGCTGGTGTATGAACCCGAGGAGATGGAACCTGTCTTAATATTCCCAGAAGCTGTCAGGGTGACAGCACTGCCATTCCTCTCCCTTGAAAAAGTTTCTAGCCACCCACGGGCGGTGTCAATCCCACCGGCACGGCTCTTGAGGGTGATATCCCCCGCCTGGAACAGCGCATACGACCGGATCGCACCCGTCTTAATATCCCCATCAGCCGTCAGGGTGACAGAACCGCCTTTTTCCTCACCTGTAAAAATACTAGACATACTCCACGCATTTGAAAAAGAGGTTATCCGTCCCATAGAAGTGTCAATCGCACCGGCACTGCTATTGAGTGCGATATTCCCCCCACGTCTCATTTCCGAACTCGAACTGATGTTACCGGTCTTAATATCCCCAGAAGCTGTCAGGGTGACTGAACCGCCATTCCCCTTTTTTGAAGAAGCGTCTAGCCCGCCAAGGCTGGGATCAACAGGGTCTACCCCGCCAGTGGTTGTATCAATGCCACCGGCACGGCTAGTGAGGGTGATATTCCCCCCATTGACGGGATTATCCAACATCTCTATCTCTGAGATTGAATCACCTGAATACGACCGGATCTCACCTGTCTTAATATCCCCAAAAGCACTCAGGGTGACAGAACCCCCATCACTCTTCAATGAATAGGCAGACAGACTGCCGGCACGGCTATCAATGGCACCGCTGCGACTTTCTAGGGTGATATTCCCTCCCGTACCCCTGCCGCCCCGGTCGCCGCCCTCTTGCAACGCAACATGCCCTGATGCCGAGGAAATCGCACCTGTTACAATGTCTAGTTGCGCCGTCAGGGTGATATTTCCCCCATTCCCATTATAAGAACTGGCGTCCAGTTTGCCGGCACTCGTATTAATCCCACCGGCACTGCTGCTGAGAGTTATATCCCCCCCTCTGCCGGTGACTGACAGGGGCGGCGACACTGAACCTATCTGAACAGAACCACCTGAGATGCCGGCACTCGCATTCATCCCACCGCCACTGCTATCAATGGGAATTAGACCCCCCCCTGTGCCGGTGTCCGACACAGTCGGCGGAGGCGACACAGGCGGCGGAGGCGGCGGCGGCGGCGGCACGGGAATACTCCCAGAATCACCTGTGATGCCGGCACTCGTATCAATCCCTCCGTCAGAGCTATTGATGGAAATTATACCCCCGTCTGTGCCGGTGTCCGAGGAAGGCGGCGGCAAGGTGCCGGTCTGAATTCCCCCAGAATCACCAGACGTGCCGGCACTGCTGCTTGGGGAGCTCTCCCCACTAGCGATGCCGGTGGAAGCTGACCGCAAGGAACCTGTTACAATATCTGATGTGGCATTGAGCGTAATGGAACCGCCGTTTTCTGGGGCGCTCGTGTCAATATTGCCAACAGTTATTGCCTGCGCCGAAATTGTAATATTTCGCCCTTCCGCGCGGATGGTGTCCCCCGCATTCATAGAAAATGAGCCGGTGCCATCGCTATCCGCATCCGCCGTCAGGGTAATCGTGCCGGTGCCCGGTTTAAAGCTTAATTCATTGTCCGACAAGTCTGAGACGGTGATATCATTACTCGCCTCTAACTTGACATCAGCGTTCCCGTCCAGACTTTCCAGCTTGGCCTCAGAGATGGTAAAGGTGCCGGTGCCCTCCCCAAACAGGACTTCACTGTCCGTCACTTCACTCTCCGAGTCCCCGCCATCTCCATCCGCGATTATAATATTTTCTGGGTCTAGCAGCAAGATGCCCGGAGTGCCCAATGCGGCGCTCACATCAACAGTCCCCCGGAAAATTAGGTTCTCTTTTCCCGAGACTTCCACAAATCCGCCACTCCCAGAATTTATCCCCCCACGGGCGCTAATATGACCCAAGAAATGTGTCGTTTTATCTGACCAAACTATAACACGTCCCCCATCTCCATTCCATAGGGCGTCCGCATTAATTGCCGAATCCGAACTGACAAACGTGTGTGAGGCATTCAAGGGGCGCACAGGCAAGTTCACAGGCGGGTGCACAGGCGAGACGCCTGTGCTACGTCCTTTATAGTCGCCGCCAATCAGCACCTCCCCGCCGGCAATTGCGCCCGAAGCGTTAATATTAGCGCCGATAAGTCCAGCGCGAGCGCCCAAAACATTGACCGCGCCGCCAACACCACTCGGCGCAGACACATCTATATTCCCCGCAACAATTGCCATCCCCGATTCTGCCGGTATCCTCACCCCAGAACCTGTCAACAACACCTCGCCTTTCTCACTCACACTCAGCGCAGAGGCGTGCCCAAAATCTGGTCTGCCGGTCAGCAATTGTGGCAGCGACAATGGAGTGAGCTTTTCATTATTATGACGTAGGACAGGCGTCCCGCCTGTCCCTCCCCCCAATGCCACCGCCTCAATGTCCAAACTCAACAAATGCCCCTCTTGAGAAAGTCGCACGGCACTCTCACCCGGCACACCGGCAATGGTAATATTCCCCCCAGGACTTGTCAGGGTGCCGGTGTTTATTACTGTCCCCCCCAACAAGGTTAGACTGTTCCCAGATGTTAAGCTTAAATTCCCCTCATTGACAATCGCCCCTGGCTGTGATCTTGCGAAATTAAACGCACTCGGAGTCCCCACTAAAATATTGTAATCATTGCTACCCACCGCATTAAACCAGCCCGCACCAAACCCAATGCCGGTGGCTGCTGTCGCGGTGAAGGATGCCGGTACATTCAAGCTGGCATTTGGGCCAAACATGATGCCGGCGGGGTTCATCAGAAATAGATTCGAGTTCCCCCCGGTGACTTGGATTAATCCATTTATATAAGAAGCGTCGCTCCCGACGATCCGCCCCAGAATATTGCGGATATCCGGATTCGAGATAAAGTTGGCCGTCTGCCCCTCGCTCAGGCCAAATTTCTGGAAACTGTGGAAGAGATTCGCGCCATCTCTTGACAGGGAACCGCCTTGTATGTTAAATGTATTTCCCTCTCGCGTGACCGCCGTGCCGGTGCCGTCGGGTGCCGGTGTGACCGGTTGGGCGCGTGCCGGTGTGGCGGCTGCTAGTGAGGCGATAAAGGGAATAATTACCAGCAACGAACTCAATGACCCGGCGGGTTTCATTAGGTACATAGCCTTAATTCTATTTTTTAACCACTGGTTATAAGTCTAGAATAGTTTTGATAAATTAGCAACACCTTCCGCTTTTTTTACTGGAAGGCCGCCAGGGTGAGTATAAGTGCTTATGACAGTTCGGATCGATGCGGTCAGAACCCGGTTAACTTCGGCAAAACCCGATTTATTTACGCCCGCTCTTTCGCCTTCCTTAAGTATCACACCTTTCGCCCCTATGAATTATACTTCTAATTCAATCGTAGGAATTATATCTTAATATTAATTAATTCAATATAAAATAAATATGCAGCTACATGAAATTTGCCCTAGCAGCCGGCACTTGACCGCAACTGCCGGCGGGCCAGCAGCCAGCGCGGTAGCCCCAAAAAGGGGCACACTTAGCCCCGTGCCCGCTTGCAGGAGAGGGTTGGGGTGGCGAGCTCCATTGCCGGCACTCAGCAGAACGTGATATAATTCGCTTCCCTAGCCAGCAGCTGCCATGCAAACACGCGACCGCAACCCCCAAACCCTCCCCAACCCAGAACAGCCACCGGCACGCACCGCCAGTGTCCGCCGCACCACCGGCGAAACCGACGTGCAAGTCAGCCTCAACCTGGATGGCACCGGCATGTGCACCGCCAAAACCGGCATCCCCTTCCTCGACCACATGCTGCACCAGATCGCCTCCCACGGACTGATCGACCTGGACGTTCGCGCCACCGGCGACATCGAAATCGACGATCACCACACCAACGAAGACGTGGGCATCACCCTGGGGCAAGCCCTAGCCAAAGCCCTCAGCGATCGCAAAGGCATCGTCCGCTTTGGCCACTTCACCGCCCCCCTCGATGAAGCCCTGATTCAAGTCGCCCTGGACTTTTCCGGACGCCCCCACCTCAGCTACGGGTTGCAAATCCCCACCCAGCGCGTCGGCACCTACGACACCCAACTCGTGCGCGAATTTTTCGCCGCCCTCGTCAACCACAGCCAAATCACCCTGCACATCCGCCAGCTCTCCGGCATTAACTCCCACCACATCATCGAAGCCACCTTCAAAGCCTTCGCCCGCGCCCTGCGCATGGCCACCGAAATCGACCCCCGCCGCGCCGGCAGCATTCCCAGTTCCAAAGGCGTTTTGTAATATCAATTTTGGATTTTAGATTTTGGATAATGGAATTGAAAAAGACGGCAGGAAAGCTTTTTCATCCACAGTAGGGGCGGGTTGACAGACAATCTTGGCTTCCCGCAGACATCCGGAGTGAACCCGCCCCTAATATCTATCTCAACTTTGTGTGAAATCCATGCTTCCATTTATCCGCTCCGACCTTGGCGAGCTCAGCGCCTACACCCCCAATCCAGGCGGCACCCCAGACGAGCCCGCTCCCATTTCCCCCGACCGGCTCGACGCCAACGAAAGCCCCTACGACTTGCCCTCTGACTTAAAACAAAAGCTGGCTTGGACTTACCAGCAGGAAATCGAGTCGAACCGCTATCCAGATGGCAGCCACGCCGCCCTCAAACAAGCCATCGCCGAATATGTCTGCGAAACAGCCACTCCCTCGCCAGCAGATAGCATCACCCCAGAAAATATCACCGCCGGCAATGGCTCCGACGAACTGATCCGCTCCCTAATTATGGCCACCTGCTTGCGCGGAGAAGGCTCTGTCCTCGTGGCCAATCCCACCTTCTCCATGTATGCAATTCTGGCAGAAACCCTCGGCGTGCCGGTTGTGCCGGTGGGGCGCAGTGAAACGAACTTTGAAATGGACTTGGGGGCGGCGCAGCAGGCGATAGAACAAACCCAGAACCCGCCGGTGCGTGCCGTGTTCGTCGTCCACCCCAACTCCCCCACCGGCAGCGCCCTCACGCCGGCTGAACTCGACTGGCTCAGGAATTTGCCTCCGCACATTCTCGCAGTCATTGACGAAGCTTATTTTGAATTCAGTAGAAATACGGTTGCGGCGGAGCTGCGCAGCCACCCCAACTGGGTTATTTTGCGGACATTTTCCAAAGCCTTCCGGCTGGCAGCCCACCGAGCCGGTTATGCCATCGGCAACCCAGAACTGATCGCCACCCTGGAAAAAATCCGCCTCCCCTACAATTTGCCCAGCTTCACCCAAGCAGCAGCCCTCAGCGCACTGCGCCACCGGCACGAACTGCTGGCGTCGGTGCCCGAAATTCTCGCCGAGCGCGACAGGTTGAGAGACGCCCTCGCCCAGATGCCGGCGCTCCAGGTGTGGCCCACCGACGCCAATTTCATCTACCTGCGGCTCTCTGGTGCCGGTGGCAATGACGCCTTGGCGAGCCTCACCGAGCAGCTGAGAGCCGGTGGCACCCTCGTGCGCCACACCGGCGGCGGTTTGCGAATCACCGTCGGCACCCCCGAAGAGAACTCCCGGACACTCCGGCGTTTTAAAGCACTTTTCAGCCGGTAGAGAGACAGGAAAGTGAGTCCGAAATTAGGGTATTAGGGGATTAGGGCTGGCAAACTTGCTTGAGTTACGGTTAATTAATTTTCATAAAATTCCTGTGGGGGGTTTCTTAAAGAAACCCGGTTTCTGAACCGGCATGGCCTCGGGCGCATGGCCTCGGGCGCATGGCGGGGACACGCAAAACAATCAATCGAAAATCTGGGCATCGAAAATCCGGGCATCCAAAATCCGGGCATCCAAAATCCAAAATTCACAATGCGATGATGCCCCATGCCCCATGCCCAATGCGCCATACCCAATCTAAGCCATCACCGGGGCGGAAAGCTGCGAAGCGGTGCGGCGCACAGTGGCTACAGTTTGCGGCAAAACGCCCACGAGACGAGCAAAAGCCTCATCCGAGATTTGGCTCACCGTCTGCGGGTCAAAGTAATGCTCAAACTGGGTCAAGACAGTTTGGGCTCGCTGCATCGGTGCCGCGTTTTGCGTCAGCTGTTCGATTAAGCGAATCCAGTGACGGCGAATCGAGAAAGCCTTCTGTCGCTCTTGGTGGGATTCGGGATAGACCAAAGCCAGATCGCCCACCGGCACGATTTGCTGGCAGTCCACATCCAAGAAGCCGCCGACCGCCGCTCCCGGGCCAGCAAACTCAGCGTGGAAGCGCTTGTAGATAATTAAGCCGCAGCGGCGATTTTTAGCCACCGCCAGCAGCTGTCCGCTGCCTATCTGGGCGAGGATTTCCGATTTTCGAGCGTGCAAGATCAAGCTCTGGCAAGGGGTGGGAGTTTTTGTTGCCAATCGTTCAGTGTTCTGTGAGCTGAGGGTATGAATGCCGGTGCTTGAGTTATGCACGGCGTCAAAAGCTTTGCTCTCGTGCTGCTGGTTATTGCGATTCATCTGAAATTCACTCCTGCTGCGTGCACCAAAACCCAAAGCCCAGAAGGTGACTCAATTAGGTGTACTTTTGGAAGACCCATGCGGATGGGAGTCCCATCTGTAATATCAATGATGACTTGGTGGCGCGGCTTGTAATAACAAGATTTAGTAAATCTTAGCCGCCCTACCCCCCAGCTTTTGTGAAGATTTTTTAAAGCCGGTCTGAGAGTTCCCACGCAGGGAGCGTTCCGGGAAAGACAGGACTGAAATGCTATATTTAGATTACTTCCGGTTTATTGATTGGAATTAATTCCTGTCCTGCTCTAACTAAAATAGTGTTTTTATGCCCTAATAAAGTAAACTAATCAACCGTAATTTATATCATCTCCCATCTTCCGCCACCGCGCAAGGCCATCAGGAAGCACTGTTTGACACCGGCACGGGAGCCGCCGGTGGCGGGGAGGGCGGCTGCGCCTGAGTTCAGTGTCTTTGGGCGAGGTCCTTGCGCAGCAACATCCGCTTGGGCTGTCCCAGCAACCAAGAATGCCAGGGGCTGTCAGCCTCCTGCAGCCGGTAGCCCACCTTGAAATAGAGCCGGCGAGCCTGATGGTTATTTTCCAGGACGTGCAGGTAGATGTCTCGGAAGCCCCATTCGAGGGCCATGCGTTCGCAGGCGAGCAGCAATTGCCCAGCCACTCCCTGGCGGCGGCTCTCCTGTTGCACAGCCAGATTAGACACATAGGGATATTGGGAGTCACAGTGAGGCCAGGAATGGATGGAGCGCAGCGCCATTTCCACCGTGCCGACGATAGCTGGCTGGATGTGGGTTGGGGTTTTGGGCGAGACATCGATAGCCACAAAGCAGACGTAGTGCGCCGTGGCAAAGCGGAGCCGGTGCCGCAAGTCTTCATAGATGCTCATGCGCAAGAATGGATAAACCCAGCGCATCAGACCCTCGCGAGAGTGAAAGCTATCGGTGAGGATCTCAGCAAGGCAGGTCAGATCCTGCGGTTGGGCAGCACGGATGAGCAAGCGGTTAGAACCGGCATCAGAGCCGGAAAAATCTGGCTTGCCTGGGGTTGCGGAGGAAAAGCAGGGGTTCACAACTAAACTCAGGATACTTGCGAGATCGTCCTAAATTCTGCGGGCAGCTGAGAGCGGCGTTCCATAAAGGCATGGTGTCAAATTTTATAGATTTGACTTCAGAGGGGAGATCCGTGCGCCAAAACTCACACAAACTGACCTGGAGTTATACCCTCAGGAGTTGAAGCAAGTTTTCTGTTTGTCCGCGGGAGTGGGTTCTCCGGGGTATCAACGGGGAACGAATCCTCAGCCTTTGAAATAGCTTTAGATAGGAAGCACTGTTCCGGGAGCGCCACCTTGATTCTCCCTCATTGTGCCTTACAGCTTAGCATTTCGGCCAGTACGCCGTGGGGAATAGGCGCAGCTGCGAGTGCCAATTGCCTCCCTCCCTGTTGGCGTCCAGTTTCCAACCCTAACCTGCAATGTCAAAGGGCCACTCTATTGGGAGCTGCCAAATCCTCTGCTGCGATCGAGGCACTCCCCCACCCAGTTGAGATCGCGAGGCGCGCTACTGAAAGCGAAGACTGTATTTATAAGACCGCTGTTTCTCTTCAGCCGGTTTCCAAAAAATGTCCGCCCTTCCCCTCTCTAGGTTTAAATATTTTATGGAGACAATCCAGCGCTACTCATTCTCTTTTTCTCAAGATGAGTTGCCTGCTATCTCTCCCCCGCCGCCTATCAAACCTTATTTTTTTGTTATGCCCGCTAAAAAAAAATGCGTAAAATCTCTTTATTTCGCCCTCAGGCATAACCGGAAATGCTGCTGAAATGATTAAAAATAAGGGCGGTCTTGTAGGACATGCAATCTTTGAAAGGCAGGGGGTGAGGAAATCATAATATTTCCCCTGAATTTACGGGGTTATTGCTGGAAAAGCTAGCCCTTCAATCTTCTTCCAGAAAGGAGGAACAGTAGCGCTCGCGGCTTACCGGAATTGCCTGGATATTGAGATTATACCACTAGCAGAGCAATTTGGCAAGAGAATAGAGTAAATTAAGGCAACTTTGTGGCGTTTCCGCGTCCCCCGAGCAGCCCTTGGCAGGGGTTGGCAGTCCCGCCTTAATGTCAGCGGAGCCGCACCAGAGGGGCGCGGTGTTGGAGTGGGTGCCGGCAGGGCAAGCGGTCGATTGGCAGAGCAATTGGGCTCTCAAAGGACGCGGATGTGGGGCGTGAGACGGAATAAGGGACAGGAGACGGAGGTCTAGCCCCACAGCCGGCGGACAGATGGTTCCTGTCGGAATGCCTGAGCTGGCGGAAGTTGCCGCAGCCAGAGAATCAACAGGCCGGCCTGTTGGTATACTGAACTGTACCCAACCTGTAAGGCGCTCTCGCACCGCGGAACCTGAGGCAGGGCGCGAGCGTAGGCTTGGCGGGGTTGCAGCCACAGGAGCGTGTGACAGCGGTGGCGCAAGGCACGGGCACCGATTCAAATCCGGAGCGGCTGCCGGTTTTGGCTTCGTGGCGGCTAGGCTGCGAATAGCCGTGGCAAAACAGCACCGGAAAACACCCCAGCAGGGGGGAGCGGCTTGCGGATGAGAGTTTTTCACTGATTGACCGCTCCCCAAGCTCCCGGCGCTCACTCAAACCCAAGGAGGGCATCGGTGCCTCTGGTTGGGGTTAGGTGTTAGTTTTTAGAGGGAATCTTAATAAGTAAGAACATTGCCCCCACCGGCTGTCAGATGAGAGAGTTTCCTGGCAGCTAGCTTGCAGGCTTATTGGCTGTATTAGGATCGTACATAAGGAGTGCATCAACCAATGGAAGTGCGGGGCTCTCACCACCCAGGAAGGGCACGGTCCGGTGCTCGCCTGCCGCTTGCCTGTCCAGTTTTTCGGCTGGCACCGACTGCGCCGCAGTGCCAGACCGCAGGTCACACCATCACACCCAAAGGATCGCTCCTTTGACTGAGATGACAATTCGGGTTGCTTTTTTCAAGTCCCCTGACGCCGCGCCTGACCTGCGGATTCTCCCAGGTCCGGTGTTAAAGGTTGAGCGCGGCAGCAATGGGCGCACACCCCCCAGGGGGACTGGGGACGCCCGCCACCGGCACCTTTGGGCTGACGCAACCACGGCCCCACACCCCCTGGCACGCCTTGCTGCCGGTGGGGGCAGCATGACGGATTTCCAAAGGGGCTAGAGCGCCGGAGATTTTAGATTTTACAGTAGAGATTAATCCGGGCATTCCAAACTAAAGCAAAACCTAAAATGACTGTATCCCTCCCTGCTACCCTCACGCTCGTAACCTCCTAGGCTTGATAAAACAATGTTGGATCTAACTGCCCTAGCTGTAGGAGAGCGGTGCATGACCTCCCAAGAAAACAGTAAGCCCAAAATTCTGGTTGTCGATGACGAACCGGATAACCTGGATCTGCTTTACCGCACCTTCCACGAGGAATATAAAGTGCTGAGGGCAGAGAGCGGACCGGCGGCGCTGGATATTCTCGCCACCGAGGGAGATATTGCCGTGATCATCTCCGACCAGCGCATGCCCCTGATGAGCGGGACCGAGTTTCTCAGCCTCACCGCCACCCACTATCCAGACGTGATCCGGATTATTCTCACCGGCTACACCGATGTGGAAGACCTGGTGGAAGCGATCAACGCCGGCAAGGTGTTCAAGTACGTCACCAAACCCTGGGACGCCGAACACCTGCAATCCGTCGTGCGGCAAGCCGTGGACACCCACAACGTCCTGAAAGCCCGGACGCGGGAGCTCTGCCGCACCCTGCGCCAGGAATCGCTGCTGAATGTGGTGACCAATACGATTCGCTCGCGCACCAACTACCGGCAGATTCTCCAGACGATCGTAGAGACAGTTGGCCAGATGTTTGAGGTCACCTGCTGCATCCTGCGTCCGGTTCAGGACGACCAGATGGTGGACGAATGGTTCGTCTACCGCAGCAAGACTGAGGAGAAAACCTCTCTCAACGGAGCCGCATCGAGAGAGCCGGCAGGCGTAAGTGCCGAGTTGGCCCAGACGGTTTGGGACACTCGCGATGTCGAGGTGATCAACGATACAGAAACTGACCCGCGATTCAGTGAGACAGAGGAGGGCGTCGCCCGCGCCGCAGCGTGCCGGTCGGCCAATATCCGCTCCAGTCTGGTGGTGCCGCTGTTCTGCCGGCTGGATCTGATGGCCGTGCTGGCCCTGCACCAAATGGGTGAGCCGCGCACCTGGCAGGATGACGAGGTGCAGATGGTGATTATGGTGGCGGATCAAGCGGCTCTGGCCCTGGCCCAGGCGCGAGCTTACGAGCAAGTGCGGGCCCTGGCCAAACGAGAGGCCCTGATCAACACGATCACGTCGGCGATTCGCTCCAGCCTCAACCCGACCGACATTTTTGCGGCGATCACCCAACAGCTGGGACAAGCCCTGCACGCAGATGGCTGCGCCCTGTCCCTGTGGACGGAGGAAGATGAGTACGTGCAGTGTGTGGGACTGTATGACGCGGGGCTGCAGGAGGTGGAAGTCCAGGCGATTGGGGAAGGGGCGGACGCCAAAAGTAAAGACACCTCTCGCTACCTGCCTAGGTCGGTGGTGCCGATTCGCGGCAATCCGGTGCTGCTGCAGCTGCTGATGTCGCGAAAGCCGGTGGTGGTCAGCGATCTGGAAGCCAAGCCAGAACTGAACGTGCTGGACTTGCCCCTCCGATCGCCGGCGCGGGCGCTGCTGGTGGTGCCCCTGCAGTCGGAGGGCCAAATTATCGGCAGCATTTCCCTGCGCACGACGGCAAAACCCCGCCAGTGGTCGGCGTCCGATATCGAGCTGGCCCAAGCTGTGGCGGCGCAGGCAGCTATCGCAGTGCAGCAGTCCAGGCTCTATCAAAAAACTCGCCAGCAGGCGGAACGGCTTATGGAGCTAGACCGGCTGAAAACGGAGTTTTTCCAAAATATTTCCCACGAGTTCCGCACGCCGCTGACGCTGATGATTGGCCCGCTGGAGTCAGCGGTCACCGAAGGCGCGGCTCTGCCCTACGAGCAGGCGGAAATCGCCCTGCGCAACTCCCGGCGCTTGCTGCGACTGGTCAACCAGCTGCTGGACTTGCAGCGCATCGATGCCGGTCGGATGCAGCCCACGTTTCGCCCCTGCGACTTGGTGGATTTCGTCAGCCAAACGGTGGATTCGTTTCGCCCCTACTGCCAGAAAAAAGGCATCGGGGTCTACACCCAGCTCAGCGACTGCCCCTCGGTTTACCTGGATCTGGAAAAGTTTGACAAGGTGCTGTACAATCTTCTCTCCAATGCGATGAAGTTTACGCCCAAGGGCGGCAGCATTACTGTCACCCTCCAGCGGGCTGGGGATCACTGCCTGCTGCAAGTGAGAGACACCGGCATTGGCATCCGCGCTGACCAAATCCCCCACCTGTTTGAGCGGTTCCGCCAAGCTGAGGGCTCGGCGAGCCGGTCTCACGAGGGCAGCGGTTTGGGGCTGGCTCTGGTGAAAGAACTGGTGGAGATCCACGGCGGCCAAATTACTGTGGAGTCGGTTTACCGGTCAGGGGCTGCGTTCACGGTTTGGCTGCCCACCGGCACCGCCCACCTGCCTCCCGAACAAATTATTGAAGTGCCCACGGGCGTGCTGCCCTCTCGCGCGGCAGAAGAGCTGGCTGATGTGGAGGTTGAGCAAGACTCTGAAGAGTTAGCGCTTCTCAGCGAGCAGTTTAGAACATTAACTCAAAATTCTCCTCCTGCAGCGGAACGCTCAGCACATAAGCTAAAAGCTGACTCTCACGAGACTGTTTTGTTCGTGGATGACAATCCGGATTTGCGCACTTATGTCTCTGGGATTCTCAAGCAGAAAGGCTATCAGGTAGTCGTCGCCCGCAATGGGGCGGAGGGATTCCAGCTGGCTCAGAAGCACCGCCCAGACATGATAGTGACGGATTTGATGATGCCGCTGGTGTCCGGTTTGGATATGATTCGCATGATTCGGGAGGATCGGGGTTTAAAGGCAACGCCTGTGGTTTTGCTGACGGCAAAGGCGAACGAAGAAACTCGCTTGGAAGGGGTGGAAAAGGGAGCCGACGCCTACCTGGCTAAGCCGTTTAATGACCGGGAGCTGCTGGCAACGGTGCGCAATTTGCTGGCGCTTAAGGCTCAGGAGCGGCGGGTGCAGGAACTCAATGCCTACCTCACTGAGTCGGTGCTCAAGCGGTTTTTGCCGCCTTCTATGGTGCGCAAGGCGGCTGTGGGTGAGCTGGCGCTGGACTTGCGTCCAGAACCCCGGCTGATTACGATTTTGTTCAGCGATATTGTCGGCTTTACCCAGCTGGCGAATACGCTGCGCTCCCGCCGGGTGGCTGAGCTGCTCAATGAATATTTGGCGCAAATGACGCTGGCGGTGTTTGATAATGGCGGTACGGTGGACAAGTTTGTGGGAGATGCGGTCATGGCCCTGTTTGGGGCTCCGGAGGAGCTGACTCCCAATGAGCAGGTGCGGCGTGCGGTGGCGGCGGCGCAGCAAATGCAGCGCTCTCTGGCGCTGCTCAACCACCGCTGGCAAGAGCAGGGTTTGGTGGGCAGTGCCGGTGTGCCGCCGATTCAGTTCCGCTGCGGCATCCATCAGGGCACTGCTGTTGTGGGTATGTTCGGCAGCGAAGCCCGCGCTGATTACACTGCTATTGGGCCTTCGGTGAATATTGCGGCTCGGCTGCAAGAAGCGGCAGATCCGGGCAGCATTCTGGTTTCCGCTGCAGTGGCGGACTATCTCGATGAGGAGGAGATCACTAAGTTCCGCCCCCTGATGCTGAAGGGGATCGATGAGACGGTTCTCACTTTTGTCCTCCAAACCGAAACCGCCGGCCAGTCCCAGCTCCCGCTCACCGGCACATAAGGTGTAATTGTCAATTGTTAATTGGAAATTGTTAGGCCCTGTGAGGACAGGGCTGGCTATAAAAGAAGTAACAATTAACTGTTAGCGATTAACGATTAACAAAACTTATGGCAGCCCGGTTGGGGAGTCCTTGCCCCACAGAGGTCTGCCGGTGGGCCCGAACAACTTGTTATGCATTTAATTTGCGTCATCTATCTCTATGGCATCGTTTTCAGTGATACTGTAAAAGCCGCTGTGGGGGATATACCTAGTTTGAGAAAAGAGCAAATTAAAAGCCGAACAGCGCAATCTGGAGAGAGGGTGAGGGAAGACCGGCACCGCGCCGGCTGTGCAAATCAGGTTTTTTGGAAAATTTGCTTGACTTGTCTGGAGGTTGTGTTAATATAGAGAAGGCTCGGTTAAAGAGCCATAAAAAAAATAGTGTCAGTGGGGCTAAACCCCAACTGCAAAGGCTAACTGTGTCGGTGCGGGCGTAGTTTAGTGGTAAAACTATAGCCTTCCAAGCTATTAATGCGGGTTCGATTCCCGCCGCCCGCTTTGATAAAACCTAGCTGATATAAGGGTTTCAGCCAATAATTCCTGTTAGGATGGGTTTGGTAATCTATCCTAACAGCTGTTTTTTGGGCGGAGTTTGGGGGAGAGAAGAGTGGGGAATTCCCCCAAACAAAAGGTTTTATTTATTATCAGCTGAGGGCTGCAATTGCGGATCTGCGGCGATTGGACAGCTGAAAGCGGGGTTAGAGGGATTGCCGGTGAGGTGCCGGTGGGGTGCCGGTGGGTGGGGGTGGGTGGGGGTGGGGACAGTACAGTCAGGGTTGTTCTAAACAGTCATTCCCCTGCAGGCGGTGTGGTGACTTCTAATCAGCGCCGTTAATTCGCCCATCGTCAGCCAGGGTCGTTTTGCATGGAGCATACGATGGCAGTTTGAACAAACAAGAGCTAGGTCTTCAATATGCGTTTTCTCCCCAGGTCTTAAAGTATGAAGGGGCTTCAGGTGATGGCACTCGATAAAACCTTTACCATGTTCGCCGTAAGTTTGCTCAAAGTCAAAGCCGCACGCTTCGCAGAATAAGCGACCGTGTTCTTTCAGGAATTTGGACTTGCGCTGATTGACTAGCTTTTGACTTCGCTCCCTTAGCCTGTGAACCTTTGTTAAAATCCGACCTTCTTCAGCCTCTTCAACGCCGTCAACTTCCTCCTCATTTGAGGTTTCCGGCAGTGCTTCGTCTGAACTTACTATCGCACGAATAGCTTCGGCTAACTGCCGACATTTTTCAGGAGCATTAGCAAATTCTTGCCAGACAGTTTCTTCAGCCTTACCACCTCTCTGAAGCCCGGAACCTTGGTAGGCAGGGTCTAGACGTAAGAAGTTGCGGAGCTTCATATGGACGCTGTTTGGATTCCGGTAGCGCTCGTCACGGTAAGAATAAGTGTGCAGTCTTAGCTTGTTCAGCAGATCGCTAAGTTCCATAATTTCGGAGCTATTCTTTGCAGGTATCGATGGTTTGTGGCGCAGGTATAGTTCCAGAGCCAGGATTAGTTCATCTCTATGCCAAGGAGGGTTTTTCATTCCCATTTACCACTCTCGCTCTACTCAATAAAACTCTCGTAGCTATTAGAGGGCTTTCAGAAGAATTATGTTATTAAGATATAGCAATGGACAGTCAGTTTAGGACAGCGCCGGAACGCTGCGCTTACAAAGCCGTTGCAGGAAGTACGCACTTCGGGAGATTGGGACAGGCAAGATGCCTGTCCTGCGAAGTATAGCAGTAGGCAGTTAGGTTAGGGCATTAGATCAAGAGGGCAGGCGAGACGCCTGCCCTACGCCTTTTATCCCTAGGCCACTGATGTCCGCGCCCAATATGACTACTGCTATATATCCGTAAGGCAGGCGTTCTCTCCGACCCTCAATGTCTAATGTCCTAACCAATTTGGCTAGTGCTAGAGTAGGGCATACAGGCGATTGCCTTACTTGCGAGTTTATGAGTAGGATAACACAATTAAATGCACTTAATTCTTCCTCAGACTCGCCGTAACCGCGTGCGGGAAGGGGGCTGCAGGGTCGGGTATCTTATCTTCACACCCACCGGCACCCTCACCCCAAGGAGAAAAACTCAACCCTCCCCAGAAGACCTCACCTCAGTCATCCTCGTACTCCACCCAAGAATTGGGAGTCTCAGACACAGCCACCTTCAACTGCACCCCCACCGGCACCCGCCGCTTCGTCTCATCATAGATATACTTAGCAATCATCTCCGCCGTTGTCTCATACTCCGCCGGCATCACCTCATTGAGGACGCAGTGATCCAGCCCTCCCTTACTCACATCTTGCTTGGCCCAGCGCAGCGTCTTGAAATCCGCCACCATCACTTCGTGAGGGCAGTATTGCGAGGCGTGCAGCTTCTGTGAAGTCGCCTCCACCCGCACTCTGTAGGTGTGCCCGTGCATTCGCCCGCATGGCCCATCATAGTCTCGGATAAAATGGGCGCTGTCAAAGGTAAACTCCGTGCGCACTGTCCACTTGGGCATCTTAACATCTCTCCACAATCAATCCTCCATCCTTTAAGGATGGCCGAAAATCCGCGCCGCACAAACCCCGGACAGATCCCTCTGTTCCCCTTCCCTTTCTTACTCCCCCTCCCCGCTTGCGGGGAGGGGGTTGGGGGGTGGGGTTTCTTTGGATGCCGGCAAAAATTTTTCCAGAATGCCGGTGCAACGCCCCGAAAGTCCGCGCCGCCTGAAACCGGCTGTGCTGGCAATTCCCACCCTCCGTCACTTTAACGCTATATCGACTCGGGAGCATCCCGGTTGTGCGAGCGTAGCCCATATCAATGCGACAATGATTTCAGCAGAGGGCAGGAGGACAACAGCTGAATCCCGGAAACGGGATTGAAAGAAACCATGCCTCCCCTCTCCCCCCAGCATTTATTTTGCCCTCTGCCACAAAACCCGAGAGCGCCAGGAGAGCCCACTGACGCCGGCTTGGATCGCACCGGCAACCTCCGCCCCACCCCCGACCGGCTGGCCGACTGTCCCGCCCGCCCCCGCCTGACGCCAGCGATTGAGCCACCCCCTCAACATTTCTTCACCTCCTTCCCCCCAAGCCATGCGGTAAGCTATAATTCTAAACTTCCTCGGCAATGCAGTTTTCCCCGTCAGGTTGCAGGTGATTCGATGAGTCAGAGCAAGAGCGTGTTCTCCTTTTTCGCCGGCACCGGCTTCCTCGATTTAGGCTTCGAGTTGAGTGGCTTCAACATTGTCTATGTTAACGAAATTAACCCCCAATTTACGAAAGCATACTGCTATTCCCGGCAGCGCCTTAACTTGCCGGTGCCGGCATACGGTTGCTCTGAAGAAAACGTCACTAACCTGACTGAGGGAGAAAATCAATCACGTCTCAAAGAATTGATCCTGGATGCCCGCACGACTTACGAACTTGTCGGCTTTATAGGTGGCCCGCCCTGCCCGGACTTCTCTATTGGGGGCAAAAACCGGGGCAAGGAAGGCGAGAACGGTAAACTCTCGGCAGCCTACATTGAATTAATTTGCCGGCAGCAGCCCGACTTTTTCCTCTTCGAGAATGTCAAAGGACTGTGGAAAACCGCCAAACACCGGGCTTTCTTTGATGAGCTTAAATGCCGGCTTGAAAGCGCCGGCTACCTCTTAACAGAGCATTTAATCAACGCCCTAGAATATGGCGTTCCGCAAAACCGGCACAGAATTATTCTCATCGGTTTCAAGGCTGATCTATTACGCAGCAGGGGAATTCCAACCCTCCATGAAGGGGCTTTTCCTTGGGAAAAGCATATTAAATATCCCAAAGAGAAGGTTTTCTCTTCCCGTTGGCCAAAGACAGATCGCTTCGAGGAAGATAGCGAGCTCCCCTGTCCTGAAGGCATCCTTCAAGAATTGACGGTTGAGCACTGGTTCCAGCAGAACGACGTGCTGAACCATCCCAATGCTGAGCATTATTTTAAACCGAGAGCCGGCATCAAGCGATTTGCTTCCGTGGATGAGGGCGATGACTCAAAGAAGTGTTACAAGCGGCTGCACCGGTGGCGCTACTCCCCAACGGCTTGCTATGGCAATAACGAAGTCCACCTGCATCCCTACAAAATTCGCCGGCTGTCAGTGGCTGAAGCCCTAGCCATTCAATCTTTACCGAAAAACTTTGAGCTCCCACCCAACCTTTCCCTGACCACTATGTTCAAAACAGTGGGAAACGGTGTGCCCTACCTGGCCTCCGAGGCACTCGCCCAGACTATTCTTGATTTTCTGGGAGCAAATTAGTGCAACTGACAGCTGCCAGCAAAAACCCGGTTTCTCAGCCCCGAAAATCCCAGAAACCGGGTTTCTGCGACAAATTTTGCTTCTCCCCCGAAAGATTTAATCAGAAACCCGGTTTCTCAGCCCCGAAAACCCCAGAAACCGGGTTTCTGCGACAAATTTTGCTTCTCCTCCGAAAGATTTAATCAGAAACCCGGTTTCTCAGAACCCACGACGGTTAAAAACTCAATTTTCGGCAACAGTGGCTCCTGGACAATCCCCACACCGGCAAACCCCCACCGCTGTAGCAACCCCTTTAGCTGAGAGCCGGCGATTGACTCCACGCCAAACTTATCCCCGACACCGGCACCGTGGGTGTTGAGATAGCTCAGGGCGTCAAAATGCTCCCGAAACATCAGCAAATAGCCCGGTCCCCCACTGGTTTTGGGGTGAGCCGCGAGATAGCTGCCGTCAGTTTTGGAACGGACCAAATAGTAGATTTCTGAAAACATATTTCCTAGCCTGCATAAGCGAGAGAGTAACGCCCCCTCTCTGTTAACCAGAAACCGGGTTTCGCCGAAGTTACCCGGTTTCTTATGCTCTCATTAGGCGCTTTTACTCCATTCTAATTCATATCTGCCAGCTTAATGCGGGGATCGGCGAACTTGAGCAGCAAATCTGCCAGGAGATTGCCCAAAATCAGCATCACGGCACCCATCATCAGACTGGCCATCACCAGATATAAATCTTGGGTGTTCACCGCCTGCAAAATCAGCCGGCCCAAACCGGGCCAATTGAAGAAAAACTCGGCAATGAACGCCCCGCTCAGCAAGCCGGCAAACTCAAACCCCAGCAGGGTAATCAGGGGATTGATGGCGTTGCGCAGGGCGTGGACATAAATAACCCTGTTTTCTGGGAGCCCCTTGGCGCGAGCGGTGCGGATGTAGTCTTGGCGCAGCACGTCCAGCAATTGGCCCCGCGCAATCCGCTGCAGGCCGGCAAAACTGGTGACGCTGAGCGCCAGGGTGGGCAAAATCATGTGCCAGCCAATATCCACCGCTTTGCCCAAAGGGGTGAGTTCGGCGTAGTCAATGCTCGTCATCCCGCCCACCGGGAACAAAGGCGAGGTGTTTTGCGCCAGAATTAGCAGCAGCAGCGCTGTGATAAAGCTGGGAAATCCCTGACCGGCATAACTGATCACTTGCAGGAACCTGTCAGTCCAGCGATTTTGGTTCACCGCGCCGACAATCCCCAGGGGAATGGCAATTGCCCAGGTGACAATCAGCGAGGAAATTGCCAGCAGCAGGGTGGCCGGTATTCGCTGGCTAAGCAGTTCTGCCACCGGTCGCTGCGTGGCAAAACTGATGCCAAAATCCAGTCGGGTGACAATCCGCCACAGCCAGCGCAGGTACTGCTCAACTGGGTGTTTGTCTAACCCGAAATTGACGGTGAGCTGTTTAATTGTCTCCGGCGAAATCTTGGGATTCTGCTTGAGGGTATCTAAATAATCCCCTGGAGCCAGCTGAATAATCGCAAAACTGAGTGCCGAAGCCAGGAGCAGCGTCACGAGCGCCTGCAGCAGCCGCTTCACCACATAGAGAAACGTCTCGCTAGTGAGCGCCCCCACCAGCCCTTCCCAAAATGATTCCAGCCCCCCACTGACAGATGAAACCTTCGCAGAACTCATACCCTTTTTCGTACCCTGCTAATTTTTAATTCTTCACTCCTCACTTCTAGCATTTCTAAATGATTTGTGAAAGTCTCTGCCTGCTCCTTCCTTGGCGCTCTTGGCGTCTACCCTTCGGGAATCCGCTGGCGCGTCTATGGCGGTTTATTTTTTAAAAAATCACTCTTCAATTAGAGCCGCTATATAATACAGTATTAGCCATTAGCCATTAGCCAGTGACCAATGACCAATGACCCATCCCCCCTAATACTCAACCAGCGCCACCACCGGCACGCCCTCGGGCAGTTTCTGACGCCCGCCCAAGCCGGTCAGCTCGATGACGAAGCTGAAACCGACGATCTCGCAGCCGGCCAGCTGCAACATCTCGGCGGTGGCTTTTGCCGTGCCGCCGGTGGCCAGCAGGTCGTCAGCCACCAGCACCCGGCTTCCGGGCAGCAAGGCGTCCTGGTGCATTTCCAGCCGGTCTGTGCCGTACTCTAGCTCGTACTCGACGAAGTGAACTGCAGCCGGCAGCTTGCCCCGCTTGCGCACCGGCACGAAGCCAGCCCCCAGTTTGTATGCCAGGGGCGCTCCAAAAATAAAACCTCGCGACTCCATGCCCACAATGCAGTCGGCTCCCAAACCGGCACATTTTTCCGCCATCGTGTCTATGGTGTAGCGCAGCCCCTCCCGGTCTCGCAGGAGGGTGGTGATATCCCGAAACATAATTCCCGGTTTGGGAAAATCTGGAATGTCGCGAATCAGAGACTTCAGATCCATGAGTTTATCAGTAAAAATTGTGATGGCTGTCCGCATCTGTGGCGCACTGCCGGTTGGCAAACCGCCCACCGGCATCCCGTGCCGACGCGACAAAAATCCTACACTAGAATTTACCACCGGATCAGCGCCGGCATTCAAGACTTTGCTGACTGCCCCTGCCCACTTCTTCGTGCCCCAGCCCGAAACTGCTGATCGGGATAAGATTGTCTGCTCGGCAAGTCCGCAAATTTTTCAGGCGGGAGAGCCGAACTGCCAACCCACTTCGGCTTATATGCGGCGCAGGTACTACATTATAGCATAAATGTCAATACGGCGAGTCAGGATTTTTTGCTGGCCAGCCGTGAGAAATTCCATATCGCCCAGTTTAGTTTATCCTTCCAGGCAGCAAGCATGCACGGTTCTCTAAGCGTAATGCCACCGAACAGTCCAACCGATACGTCCAAGCCGCTGATTTTGGACAGTCTGCCCGACCCGCAGATAGCCGAACACGGCTGTCCGCGCCGCACCCGGTTGCAAATAGATTTGATTCTACTGGCCATAGAAGCCTTGAATCTCAGAGGCTCAGAAGAAATCCTCGCTGCAGCGAAAGAACTGGAGCTGCAGGAGATTATCCCCAATCGGGTGATGCTGTGGCGGCTGCGCAGCACGAACCCGCTGCGCCGTTACAGCCAGCGCCGCCCCCTGAAGTTGCAGGAAGCTAAGGCCCTGGTGGCGATCGCCTGCCACTTGGCCCGCCGGCAGACGGTGACGGTGCGCCAGTTGCTGCTGGACTACAGCCAGCTGCTCGACAAGCAAATCCCGCTGGACAATCACTTGCGGCTGTCGGATTACCTGGAGCGCTTCCGGGCTCACTTCCGCAGCCGCATGAACCCACGTCGCGCCGGCGTGCTGGTTTACAGCACGGAAGAAAAGTTAAACCAGCTGGCTCTGGATCTGTTGGGCCAGTTACTGTTCTGCACCGGCACGAGGGGAATGCTCAGATTTTGGATCGCTCTGTTTGACGGGGAGGTGCTATGACGATTCGACGCCAGTACAATTTGCCCAACTGCACTCTGATTTTAGACGGGCTGAGCGACAGCCTGATGGCGAGTCCGTCAGACGCCCGCCCGCTGATGTCAATGTTAGTCAATGTCGAGTGCCGGCTGGCCGGTCGAGACAGACCGCTGACGGGAGGGCGGGAGTTTTTGGAGGGGTTGGTGACAGCAACCAGCCGCTACGCTCAGGAATTTTTGAGTGGGGTGCCCCACCCGGGCGACGAAAACGGTCGCACGCCACTGGTGCGGCTGCAAAAAATTGCTGGGAATTTGCACCGGCTGACGGTTCAGTCGGGGGCGCGGATTGGGGAGTCAGGGGAAAGTCTTTCGCCGGTTCAGATTGATTTAACCACTGTGCAGCTGTTCGATTTGGTGGAGGCGGTTGACCAGTTCTTTGCGGACAGCCGCACTCTGCCAGATATGTCGCTGCAGCTGATGCCGGTTTCTAAGAGATATGCCAGAACCTACGAACCTCTGGCGAAACGAGCTATGCCGGCAGCGATTGGCCTGTCCAGTTTAGCTGCCGCCGCGATTGCTTTCGCTTTGATGCCGGTGCCTCAGGTGCAAAGAGGGGGCGAGCCGGCGGCCCAGTCTAAAACTGAATCAATTGCCACAACTGCCACACCCTCGCCTGAGTCCAAGAACCCCAGTTCAGCTTCGGATCTGGATGCGGCGCTGGCAACTGTGCCGGAAATTACCGACCCGATCCAGCTGGAAGATTTGAAGTCGAAACTGTACAGCAAAATCGATGCGTCTTGGAAGCGAGAGCCTGCGCTGTCTGAGGAGGAAATTTACCGCGTCGGTGTGGGCGCTGACGGGGCGGTTGTCGGCTACAAGCCGGTGAATGAAGCAGCTATTAATGCTAAGGAAACGCCGCTTAAGGATTTGATTTCTATTCCCCCTGAAGGGGGTGCGGTGAAGGCGATCTCTCTGGCTCAATTCCAAGTTGTGCTGACTGCCGGCGGGGTGGTGCAAGTCACTCCCTGGCAGGGGCAGCGCACTTCTGTTAGCTCGCAGGCAGACATTACTGACGCAACGCTGCTAGAAGAGTTGCAGCCAAAATTATTCGACGAAATTGACAGAAACTGGCAAACTCGTCCGACCTTTGACCGCGATTTAGTGTTCAAGGTTGGGATTACTAAAGATGGGGTGATTGCAGATTTCACGCCGGTGAATCAGCCGGCTGCTGATTTTGTTCAGGAAACTCCCCTCCCCAGTTTGCGCCAGCCCGGAGCAGCCGGCACTCAGGAGCCCCTGGGTCAGTACAGGGTTGTTTTCACGCCTGCAGGAGTGCTGCAAGTCAGTCCTTGGGGCGGATTGCAGTAGGGGAGTGTGGCTTTTTTTGCTGGGATGCCGGGGAACCCCACCCCCAACCCCCTCCCCGTGAACGGGGAGGGGGCTTTTTTATCCTCGTTATCCTCCTTCCCAGGCTCCGGCTGGGAACGAGGGCGCGGGAGGCTCCGCCTCTAACCCACTACGTTAGTGCTATAGCAGTAGGCACTTAGGTTCGTACATTTCGGCCTCTTTTGCACCCCCGCACTCCGGCTCCTATTGTCCTAACCCATATTACTACTGGGATATAGACGTAGGTACGGCGTCCGCCGAGACTGAAGGTCTAATGTTTTAACCCAAGTGAATACTGCTATATATCTAAAAGCCGCCAGGATATCTTGACAAATCCTGCTTTATGTGCTGTGCTGCGCTCCGCATATTGCAGATTGCCAACAGTAAGTAAGATCGGAAGCGCGAGACTGCGGCACCCCAAAGACTGAACCGCGCAAATGGCAGATTTCCAACAGTAAGCGAGCCAAGTCATCTGGGAAGCCGCCGGCGATCAATTTCGCCCCTCACCCTGTTAATTACTGTCGTTCGCCTGATAAATTGCAGATTGCCAACAGTAAGCGAGCCAAAATTTTTTCTCTGAAATCTGGCTTCCTTGCCGTGAGGCGGGCGAAACGCCCCGGAATGAAAGACTTTGATAAAAAGAGGAAGGAGAGCTTGCCAAGTGGGAAAAATTAATGTAGATTGAGAAATATTAGAAGACGCGCAAATCGGGGTTAGATACTTTATGAAATTCGCCGCAGGCTCATTGAGGTCGTTGCTGGTAATACTTCCTTTTGTCGGCTCACTAGCAGCCGCCAAACCGGCACTCTCCCAACCCGTCGCGCCGGCACCCGACGGCACCGGCACGGCAGTCACTTCTGAAGGCAATACATTTAACATACAAGGCGGCTATCTGTCAAGAGATGGCGCGAATCTTTTCCACAGTTTCCAGAAATTTGGCCTGAGTTCTGGGCAGACGGCCAACTTTCTCACCAATCCCGATATCCGCAATATTCTGGGGCGGGTTGTTGGGGGCGACGCTTCTTATATAAATGGGTTAATTCAAGTCAGTGGCGGGAATTCTAACCTTTTCTTAATGAACCCCGCCGGCATCCTATTTGGCCAAAATGCCAGTTTGAACGTGCCGGCATACTTCACCGCGACAACAGCCACCGGCATTGGGTTTAGTTCGGGGTGGTTTAATGCGGTGGGCAGCAATGATTACAATATTTTAGTGGGGACTCCGAGTGCGTTTAATTTCGCAAGATCACAGCCCGGGGCGATTGTCAATGAGGGGAATTTAAGCTTAACATCTGGGAACAGTCTAACCCTGTTGGGGGGGACAGTGATAAACACCGGCACCCTGACAAGTCCTGGGGGTAATATTACCATTACGGCAGTGCCGGGTGAGAGCGCGGTGCGGATTTCTCAACAGGGGCATTTGTTGAGTTTGGATATTGAGCCGGTGGCGTTAACAGGATCTGAGGTTCCGGCGGGACTACAACCTCTTTCTTTACCGCAATTGCTGACCGGCAGACCAGATTTTGGCCACGCCTCGGCGCTGAGTGTGAATGAAAAAGGCGAGGTGTCTCTGACGGGTTCTGGGGTGAGGGTACCGGCATCAGGGGGGATAGCTGCCGGCAATATTGACACGAGTTCTGAATCAGGGGATGGCGGGGCGATTACCTTGAATGCCACATCAGATATTATAACAGGTTATCTGCGGACAGCTTCGTCGTCGGGCACCGGCAGTGGGGGGGATATCACCCTGAACAGCAGTGCCGGTGGGATTAATACGAGTGCCGGTGCGTTAGATTCCAGTTCGGTTGAGGGGAATGGGGGGAATGTTACCCTGAGTGCTTCAGGGGATATTAAGACAGGTGAAATATCGTCGTTTTCGTGGGGCACCGGCAGTGGGGGGAATATCACTCTCAATAGCAGTGCCGGTGGTATTGATACTGCCTTGGGCGGGCTATCTTCTGATTCAAGTCAGGGAAATGGCGGTTCTGTCACCCTGACGGCTTCTGGGGATATTAAGACAGGTAACATCTGGTCGAATTCTTCAGGCACCGGCAGTGGGGGGAATATCACACTCAATAGCAGTGCCGGTGGTATTGATACTGCCTTGGGCGGGCTATACTCTTCTTCAAGTCAGGGGAATGGGGGTTCTGTCACCCTGACGGCTTCTGGGGATATTAAGACAGGTAACATCTGGTCGAATTCTTCAGGCACCGGCAGTGGGGGGAATATTACACTCAATAGCAGTGCCGGTGGTATTGATACTGCCTTGGGCAGGCTATACTCTTCTTCAAGTCAGGGGAATGGGGGTTCTGTCACCCTGACAGCTTCTGGGGATATTAAGACAAGTGACATCTCGTCGTATTCTGATGGCACCGGCAGTGGGGGGAATATTACACTCAATAGCAGTGCCGGTACGATTGATACTACTTTTGGGCGGAATGATCTGGGAAAGCTAGACTCTTCTTCAACCCAGGGTAATGGGGGCACACTCACCCTGACTGCCAGTGGGATCGTCCACACAGGCAACCTGAATTCTTCTGGCTTGTTGCGGGGGGGAAATATTACCGTCACTAGCCAGTTCAATAATGTCATCAACGGGGGATACCTAAACTCCGATTCAGAGAAGGGCACTCGGGGCCAAATCACCCTAAATGCTTATACCGGCAGCATATCCACAGGAAACTTCAGCGGTTCGCGGAATATCACAATTGCCGGGGATGGCAAAGATGATGCCTTCAATACGAACTCAGATGCCAGCGTCACTTCCGATGCGGACAAAATTAACACTCGCAGCGGGGATGTCACCCTGAACGCTCACAATGATATTACCGTCAGTGAACCCATTAAAACTTCTTCAGTTTCCAATTTAGCACTCAATGCCGGTCGCAGCATCAACATCAACGCCGACATCGATACCTCAGGCGGGAATGGCAATATTACTTTGCGAGGGAACAAGAACGAAGCTAACCCCAATTATCGCGAATCTGGCCCTGGGAATGTTACAATGGCACCGGGGACTACTTTGAATGCAGGCAGCGGCAACATCGCGATACAATTAGGTACGCTTGGACAAGTAGGCAACATCACTCTGAGCAATATAAACACCACTGGCTCTCTCACAGTCAATGCCGCAACGGGGAATATCCTGCGCAGCTCACCTGACTCGTTAATTACAGCTGGGCGTGCTTTATTTCAGACCTCAACATTAGACGCAGGCGGTATTGGTTTGCCGGCTGAACCGCTGCGCATCAGCGTCAACAATTTAGAGGCAACTGCGGGAAGTAGCGGGGCGTTTTTCGAGTCTCCCGAACTGGGAGTAACGGTGGGTGGCGCAACCGAATTACCTGTCGGGATTGTAGCATCAGGTGGGGGTGACGTTTCGCTACGCGCCGCCGGGGACATCGCAATTGTCGGACCTGTCAGCACTGCTAGCGCCTCATTTGGTAATGCGGGGAATATCATTTTAAAGAGTACCGGCGGTGCCATTGATACCAGGGCGAACACTCTCAACTCAAGCGCCGCACAGGGGAATGGGGGTTCTGTGACTCTGACGGCTTCTGGGGATATTAAGACAGGTGATATATTCTCGTCTTCTAATGGCACCGGCAGTGGGGGGAATATTGCCCTCACTAGCAGTGCCGGTGCCATTGATACTGCCAATGGCAGGCTACAGTCTGATTCAGATCAGGGAAATGGGGGTTCTGTCACCCTGACAGCTTCTGGGGATATTAAGACAGGTGACATCGAGTCGTATTCTAATGGCACCGGCAGTGGGGGGAATATCGCACTCAATAGCAGTGCCGGTGGGATTGATACTGCCTTGGGCTGGCGAGAATCTTATTCACGTCAGGGAAATGGGGGTTCTGTCACCCTGACAGCTTCTGGGGATATTAAGACAGGTGGCATCTCGTCGTCTTCTGATGGCACCGGCAGTGGGGGGAATATTACACTCAATAGCAGTGCCGGTGGGATTGATACTGCCTTGGGCGGGCTATACTCTTATTCCAATCAGGGGAATGGGGGTTCTGTCACCCTGACAGCTTCAGGGGATATTAAGACAGGTGACATCTCGTCGTCTTCTGACGGCACCGGCAGTGGGGGGAATATCGCACTCAATAGCAGTGCCGGTGGGATTGATACTGCCACTAGCGGGCTATCCTCTTTTTCAAGTCAGGGAAATGGGGGTTATGTCACCCTGACTGCTTCTGGGAATATCACGACAGTTGGCATCTTGTCGTATTCGTCAGGCACCGGCAGTGGGGGGAATATCTCCCTCAATAGCAGTGCGGGTGCCATTGATACTGCCTTGGGCAGGCTCTCCTCTTATTCAAGTCAGGGAAATGCGGGTTCTGTCACCCTGACTGCTTCTGGGGATATTAAGACAGGGCGGATTCAGTCAATGGCGGGCTTTGAACAAAACCATAACTCTGAAAACTCCCAGGTGGAATTCACCGCAATTCCTGGCAGCACCGGCACCGGCGGAAACATCACCATCGAAAGCACCCGTGGTGGGGTAAATACCAGCACCGGCTCACTCAACACCATGTCTTCCGGAGGAATTGCCGGCGATGTTACAATCAATGCTGCCGGACACGTCGAAACCGCAGGCATCCGCTCAGACGGCTTATCGCTTGGCGGCAATATTAGCATCCACAGCGACAGCCCAAATAGTATCAGTGTCGGCAGCAACCTAGACACCCATTCTGACAGTGGCACTGCCGGCGATATCACCTTATCGAGTCCGGGTAGAATTACCGTAACGGGTGACATCACCTCCTACGGAAAAACAGAAAGTGGGGACATTACTGTTACCAGTAACAGCAATACCGTCACCACAAATTATATCAAAACTCAATCGGAAAATGGGCCGAGCGGCAATATAACCGTCAACGGCAACAGCATTGCCACCGGCAACCTCGACTCCATCGGCAGAGATCAGGCGGGTAATATTGAAGTGACTGCCGGCGGGAACGTCACGACACTTAATATACAATCTCGTGCGGAGTCAGGAGATTCTGGTAATATTGGCGTAGAAGCCGGTGGCGATATCAGCACCGGCAACCAAACCACCACTTCCACCAACGGCAATTCCGGCAACATCACCAATACTGCCGGCAACAACATAACAACTGGAGACTTAACCAGCAGCGCCACCAACGGCAATTCCGGCAACATCACCAATACTGCCGGCAACAACATAACAACTGGAGACTTAACCAGCAGCGCCACTAACGGCAATTCCGGCAACATCACCAATATTGCCGGCAACAACATAACAACTGGAGACTTAACCAGCAGCGCCACTAACGGCAATTCCGGCAACATCACCAATATTGCCGGTGGCAATATAACCACCGGCAACCAAACCACAAGCGCTATTGGCGGAACTGCCGGCAACATCACCAACACAGCAGTTGGCAGCATTACTGCAGGCAATATCACCTCCACCGGCACCAATGGAAGTGGTACTATCACCCTCAATAGCGCCACCGGACAAATTAACACGGGTGCAGTTCACTCCGATACGGGAGAAGTGAATATCAATTCAGGGGTTAACCCACTGCCGGTGCCGGTTCCCACAAACCCCGTGCCGGTATCTTTCTTAACCCAAACTGTGCCGGTGCTGACTAACTCCTTAATTCAATCAGTGTCTGCTAACAGCAGCACCAACCCCAACGTATCCAGCAGCCAAACTTACAGCAACTCCAACAGCAGCACCAACATCAGCAACAGCAGCAATTCCCAAAAACTCTTAGCAAGCATAAGCGTGTTAAACAGCAGCTCTCTCGCGGTGATCGCACCGGAAGCAATCGCAATGCTAGAGCAACGCCGGGATAAAGAATTTGCCGATTACTTCGGGCAAAATCTCTCCAACCAACTGACCTCTCCAGAAAGTATCCGAGACGCTCTGTCAACCATTGCTTCCCAAACCGGCAACCGCTCTGCTATAATATATGTGACGGCATTTACCGACCAATTAGAGCTGGTAGTGTTCACGCCAGAAGGGCGGCCAATACGCAGGGCTGTTCCGGAAGCAAAGCGTGAGAAACTGCTGAAAGTGGTCAGCAATTTTAGCGAAAAAATTACGGCTCCCCGCTACCGGGATTATAGCAGCTATTTGCAGCCGGCAACTCAACTCTATCAGTGGCTGATTGCCCCAATCGAGCCAGAATTGCAAGCCGCTAAAATTGACACCCTGCTGTTCAGTATGGATGCGGGGTTGCGGGGATTGCCGGTGGCGGCGCTGCATGACGGCAAACAGTTTCTCGTCGAAAAGTACAGTCTCGCTTTAATACCCAGCGTCAGTTTAATGGACACGCGCTACCAATCCCTCAAGGGGGCGCGAGTGCTGGCAATGGGCGCTTCGGAATTTCGCGACCAAAATCCCTTGCCTGCCGTGCCGATGGAGTTGCAAACAATCGCGCAGCAGCTGTGGCAAGGTCAAGCTTTTTTGAACGAAGGTTTCACCCGCAACAATCTCAACGATAAACGCCATAATTATCCTTATCAGATTCTTCACCTAGCTACACATGGCGAATTCCAACCCGGAGAAATCAAGAATTCTTACATTGCGCTGTGGGACGAAAAGTTGCGCCTGGATGAACTGAGCAAGCTGCGCCTGAACAATCCGCCGGTGGAGTTATTGGTGCTCTCCGCCTGTCGCACTGCAGTTGGCGATGAACAAGCGGAATTGGGATTTGCCGGTTTCGCCGTAGCGGCGGGAGTCAAGACAGCAGTAGCCAGTTTGTGGTATGTTAGCGATGCGGGAACCTTAGGGCTGATGGCGGAATTTTACCAGCACCTGAAAGATGCTAAAATTAAAGCGGAGGCGCTGCGTCAAGCACAACTGGCGATGATTCGGGGAGACGTGCGCATAGAAGAAGGTGAGTTGCGCCAAACAGGGATTCGTACCGGCGTTTCTCTGCCGGCAGAATTGCTCAAGGAGGGCAACCACAATCTCAAACATCCCTATTATTGGTCTGGTTTTACCATGATTGGCAGCCCGTGGTAAGATAGCCCAGCCCAGAAACCGGGTTTCTGGCAAAAACCTGGCCTCTCATCCGAAAGATAAATTCAGAAACCCGGTTTATCTCTAGAAACCGGGTTTCTGGAAAAAATTTTGCCTCTCACCCGAAAGAAAAATTCAGAAACCCGGTTTCTCAGCCCCGCCAAACAAAATTCATCGCGTCGCGTAACCGAGCACAGTCGTGGGGGCGAGGGGCTCGATATCCCGGTCGAACCCCCCCACTTGATTGGTGCGGAGCCCCCACAAAGCAGCCCCATGCTGCAACAAAATACCGGCAATTGTATCGTGCGCCCGCCGGGGAACCATCGTCCGCCAGGTGGTTACCACCTTAATCACAGTGCTGCGTAAATTATCCTCGCCATTCTTACTAATTCCTGCTAACTTGTCCACCTGTTCGCGCCAGTCAGGCACGACAATTCCTAAAGGAACTAAATTGATTTCCAGCGATTGCGCCAGCTCCACCAACTTCCAAAATCGCAGCGTTTGCTCGTCATCCGCATGAGACAGCAGCCATTTTTGAATGTCAGGGTTAGACTTCCGTTTTTCCTGCATTCGCTGAATCGTCGCATACAGCGCTTGATTCGAGTCTTGCACGCAAGACGTCACCGGCGTCACCACCGACGCGCCGGTGCCATCCCCGATGCGGTATCGCGCCGCCATTACATCCAGCTGCCAGCAAAATTCCTCCATCGGTGACAGTTTAATGCCACCAAAGTCGTAATCGTCCGTAATCGCATCGAATTTTATGATAAAATCGCAGATAGGTCGATCTCCCAGCCAGCCCCTCTGCAAATCGCCCAGATAGTTACACCATTTTATCCTCCCCGCCACAATCCCATCTGGGTTGTGGGCGTAGACTTGCCGGTATTCAATATCAAAGCGCAACTCGCCGGTGAAGGAGTCGCGAACAACATCAGCCACCCCATAAGCAAAATGGCCGGTGACAATCCCAAATTTTATCGGGTCGCCTTTTTTGCCGCCAATCCCGCCAAAGGCGTGCATTACAATTGCCGTGTCCCCTTCTTTCCAGCGCGAGATCGCCTCTCTCTGGCTTTCTGATGCCGGCGCTAAAAGTACCGTTTTTGCCGTGCCTTTTCTAGCGGGAGTATTTATCCAATTATCCCACAGCAGATATTTCTGGCAAGCCAGCAAACCCAAACGCACTTCATCCGGTGCCGGTGCCGGTTTTTCAGCATATGCGGGAAGCGCCGGCACACTCCACTCAGCCGCACCCACGCGCACGATCGCGCGGGGTTCAATCGCTCGGGTGACAAACACCCCATCGCCATCTCTTTCGCCATAAATGTACCAGCCGTCTCCATTTACCGGCGACTTTTCAATCAGGCGATTCGTCGATCTTCGCACCCCCTGCCGGTCGGGCGGCACTTGTGGAATGCGAATCATTTCAAAAGCCCCATCAAATTGCCCAGAAACTTTGTTATAATGGCGGACAAGGAAACGGTCGCTCCCCTGAACTTCCGGTCGCAAAATCGTCACCAGAGCGCAGATGCGACCGCTAATTTGCACGGGCTCGCCGCCGATCTCTAACGCCAGCCAGCCACTGCTTCCGTCCCGCACCACCTGCGCATCTTTTAGCAGAACAATCATATCATCTTGCGGGCGGGCACCGGCAAGCGACTCCAGCGGTCCCACCCGCTCCCAGTTATTCAACCTCACCGGGTGCACATTGCCAGATTTTTCGCTATTTATAGCCTTTTGGGTGAAGCAGACATCTCGCGTCACCGCACTGACAAATTCTCGAACTTTTGGGTCATTGCGCCACCGCAACCAGACCGTCTTCCCCACCAGCTTCTCACACGCAGGAGGGGCGCTGTGCACTTCAAACAGCACCGAATCCTCCAACCGGCGCTGCTCCAATGCCGGCAAAATCAGGCGACCAGTCCACAAGCCTACTGGCTGGTAAAACTGCCGCGCCGCAGTTCGGTCCCGCTCGATCTGCTGCAGCAGATCCGCTGTCATTGGCTCCACCGGCTCCACTGCTGGCTCAAACTCCCAGCGCTTCCCCCCAAGGAGTTGGGAAAGCTGCCGGTGATGAAAAATCACGAACAGAATGCCCGTCAGAATCAACAGCCCTAAAATCAGGTTGATATGGATCACAGTTAGACTAGAGAGTAGAATTGCGAAAGAGTAAAGATAGCACTTGGCCGGTGAATAGAGTCAGGGCTGCTAACCCCTTCCCTCACTCACCGGCGGAGAAAGGGGTGGGAGTATCCCATTTTTGTAATCCCCCTCACCCCCAACCCCTCTCCCATAAGGGGAGAAGGGAGAATTCTTTATTCTTCCCCCCTCTCCCGCTCTTGTAAAGACGCGATTTATTGCGTCTGGGGTTAGGGGGGTGAGGGTGACAATCTTTGCAAAAATGGGATGCTCCCGAAAGGGGTTGCCTCACCCATTTTAAACCGGCTATCATCGAAAACACGCAGTCAAACACACAGGCAAACACCATTAAGTCCCACAGGGCCAGCGGTCAGAAACCAGGTTAATTTAAGAACCCAGGTTTCTAGATGTTCAGTTTATTCCCCTCGTTTCGGGGCGGAGGGGGGAGAATCCGCTTTTTGCAAAAATTCCCCTCTTTCCGGGGGGCGGCGGGACGCGCCCCGGAAAGCCCCGGAACGCCCCGGAACGCCCCGGAACGCCCCTCGGTCAGCTCTGCCTGCTTTCAGGGGAAAAGCAGCATTATTCGCCTAATAGCTTACCAAGTCACCCGGTCTTTTAACTGCTCCAGCAGCTTTGGCCCAACCCCTGGCACCCGATCCAAGTCTTCCAGAGATGCAAAGGGTTTTTCCTGCCTTGCGGCGACAATCTGCTTGGCCAATTTCGGCCCAACTCCCGGCAGCGCCTGCAATTCTTCCAAACTAGCGGTGTTGAGGTTGACTTTCTCACCGGCAGTCAGTCCCGAATCAGCCGGCTGTCCCATGCCGGCATCCCCTGGCGGGCACTGTTCCTGCTGCGCCTGGATTCTCCCCTGAATTCGGGGCGGAACCCCCAACTGGGCACCGGCATAAAGTCGCTCAAATTCGCGGACATAATGTGCCGCCACCGTGGGGTTGCGAATCACTAAAACCGTCTCATCATTCCCGGAATTCGCCGCGTCCGACCAATTGTGAGAGCCGGCAATCACAGTTTCCCCGTCTACAATACCGAATTTGTGGTGCAGCAAATCTCCCTGAGGCAGCACCGGCACACCCACCGTCGCAATGGGACGCGCCCAAGGCCGGTTGCCCGCTTCGTACCGGCACATATCCCCCAGGGCAACCCCCATCATATCCAGCGCCTCACTGTAAGTTCGGTAAGCAAAATCCGGGTCAATTAACGCCCGCACTCGCACCCCCCGATCGTGAGCGCTTTCCAGAATATTCCCCAGCTGCTGTTCCGAGAAAACAAACAGCGCCAAATCCACAGAGCGCAGACTTTCAGCTAAAGTCTTCCCAATCGTACCGTTACTGCTGTCGCTCCAAGGCACCGCCTTGCTGCTGGGGGAAAATTGCACGGCGACGGTGCCGGTGCCCACAGGGAAAACCTGCGCCGGTCGAAAGGGCTTTTTAATGCCAAATTTGCTGTCCGGCTTGCCCTTCGGCCCATCCCCCCACATCAGGTTAAATTCCTGCTCAAACACAGCCGCCACTTGGGAGCTGTTAATTTTTAGCAAATTGTTTGGGTTGCCGCGACTGGCCGGTGCTGAAAAATCTCCGTAAATGTCGCTGCTGGTAAAATTAGCGGAGGTAACAATCACTGTTGCGCCATCGACAATCGCAAATTTGTGGTGCATCAAACCGCTGCCTTTCGAGCCATCCGCCGTATCGTCAATCACCGGCACCCCTCCGTCGCGCAATATCACCAGCGCGTCTTTCTGGTTTATTTCTTCGGAACTCAGCTGCCCATCCCCATCGATATCTGCTAACTTGACGAATTCATTATAGCGCTGGCGCTCCCGATCTGGCAGCTGGCTCACCTCAGCCGGTTTGAACTCCGACCAAGGCCGGCTGTAAGAATTTTCCAAAATCACTCTCACCCTGACACCGGCTTTTTTCCGCGCGGCGAGAGCAGCAGCAATTGCCGGCAAGCGCAACTCCTGAACCGCCACATCGACCGATGAGCTAGCCCCCTCAATCGCGCTGAAAATCAGCCGCTCAAAGTCATCCCCTTTGCGGGCAATCTTCCGGTACGGTTCAGTAAATTCTGCCGCTCGGTTTTGATTCATGTAAACCTGAATGTCCGGGTCTTGAGGCAAAGGACGTTCTGGCACGGCGCTGTTTTTTCCCTTAAATACCGTCAAGAGCGATCCTATCCCCAGCAATCCCAGAAAGCCCAGCAATACCGAGACAGCCAGCTTCTTGCTGTTCCCTTTGGGCTGTTGAGATGCGGAATAGAAGTTTCGATTGGAGTGCGAACGGTCGCCCCGGTGCTGCGCAGGCATGATCATTCCTCCGTACAATTCAAATTTTGTCTTTTATCTGGCGTTGCTCCAAAATTTACTCATCACAGCTTTTTTCCTTTCCCGCCCGCGACGGGCGTGGCGAAAACCCGTCCCCAAAACCCTTATTATCCGCTGGAATGAGTCTCTATTGGAACTGATTTCAGCAAGCCGGCATCACTGAGCGGAACATAGCCCTTGTTAGAAACCGGCGTTCTTAAAGAAGCCTGGTTTCCAGATGCTCTGTTTATTTGTGCCGTCCTACTTATAGCGGTTTTCAGTTGGATAAAGTGCGCCCCAGAAATCCGGTTCTTTTAAGGAACCGGATTTCTCAGTCGCTCACTGTTGAAACGAGATGCGATTCTTTGACCTTTGGTTTGAAAAGGAATTTGTCACGGCTAAAAATTTTATTGTTAATAATATCATACAGCGCTTGCCCGTCTTCCGGCCAGCGGAACCGGCACCCCCGGTGAGCGCGGCTGCCGGTGGCAAGCCAGGGCTGGCCCCCTCAGGCCCTTTGCCGGTTGCCCAGCCCTAGAAGCAGCGATCGCCGGCTCCCTTTACCACAAATGTTCAATGTTTGCAGCAAGGACTTCACAGCCCTCACCGCCGTCCCACTGCTGCCGGGCGAGACCGGCGCACTTTCAGTGCTACAATTGTGTGACAAATCTGAACTCTAACTCCGAGCCGGGATCGCAGGCGGGACGCCCGTGCCGGCTTTGGGACGCGCGAAAAAAATACGCTTGATTGCTTCTAATTTAATGAGACAGGGGTTAAGCAAAAGATTGGAATTCAAGCGTCAAGTTAGATAACTAATCAAAAGAAATATCAGACGTTTGACCGGGGTGCGCCGCCTGCCTGCTGGGGGAATTTCATCAGGGGCGCTTCCTCTGATAGGCTGGTAAAAAGAAATGTTGGAGTCAGCTTCCCCGCTTAGCTCGCAGCTTTGGCGGGCGGGCAGGGCAGTAAGGATTGCCACCTGAAAGCCTGCCTTGAGTGAACGGCTTACCTGGCGCAGTCAAATTCTGGAAAAACAGGAGAGAGCGCAGCCACGAGCCCCCACCGGCATTGCCCGCTGCGCCCTTGGGGGCGCTTTTGCAGCGAAAAGCGGATTCATCCTTGCTGTGCGACATCGCTTGGCTTTGAGGGGGGCGGAAACCTTCCGCAGAGCAGACGCCCCCAGAAGTCAGAGTCTCCCCATTTCCCAAGGGGAGAGTCAAGACAACCTCTAAATGTAACGGCGATTGGAAAGTTAAAGTAAGATTAATGTTATGAATTGCGATCTTTCAGCCAGCGGACAGATGGCACGTCTCGTCGGGCCGCCTCGATGACGCCCAATGTCCGAGCGTGCAGCGGCAGTGTTACAGGTGGGTGGCTCTGAACCAACACGACTGTTTTATGCCTAGAAGAAAAAAGACATTTCCGTGTGGACATCAAGGGTACGGTCAAACCTGCCATCGCTGCGCACAAGCAAGCGCAGCGCGGGAGAGAGCTGCCCAACAGCGTGCGGAAAAACGACAGAAAAAACAGGAGTGGGAAGAGTCATTTGCGCAAGATCCCATCGATCTGAGAAACCTGCCAGATCATGTGGTGGTCAAGGCGCGCACCATCATTGCTAGCTTAATGACGAGCAGCAATTACAGAGAATTTGGCGGGAAGCGGCTGCGCCACAATCGCTTCATCATCAGTATCCCTGTAACCCGCAACTACCGCATGCTCTGCCGCGACTGCGGCAGCTTTCTGGTGCCGCAAGAAGTTCTCTCCCACGAGGAGTACAATGTCTGCAAACCAGGGGGTTAGGGGAGCCGGTGCAGCGCGAAAGCGGGCGAGGCAGTTTGAGGGCGGCAGCTACCCGAGGCCGACTCCTTCAAAAAGTAGATTCACCGGCTCGTTTGAAGTTCTATGCTGGAAACAGAGAGCCGGTCTAGAAGCGTTCCATCGCTGGAGAAATCATGCAAATTTACCTGGATCACAGCGCCACGACGCCCGCGCGCCCAGAGGCTATCGCCGCCATGCAAGACGCCCTCACCCAACAGTGGGGCAATCCCTCCAGCTTGCACGAGTGGGGGCAGCGCTCCGCCACAGTGATCGAACGCGCCCGAATCGGGGTCGCCGGTTTGCTTTCCGCCCCGCCAGAGTCGATTGTCTTTACCTCTGGGGGCACAGAGGCCAACAACTTGGCCATAATGGGAGTGGCCAGACGCTACACCGCACCCCAACACATTATTATATCCAGCGTCGAACACTCAGCTGTGGCCGGCCCGGTGGCCTGGCTGGAGCAGTGGGGCTGGCAGGTGACGCGGCTGAAAACCGACACCGGCGGGCGGGTGAATCCCTGTCACCTCCAGGAAGCCCTGCGCCCCAATACCGTTCTGGTGTCCGTAATCTACGGACAGAGTGAGGTGGGCGCAGTGCAGCCGGTACAGGTGCTCGGCGACATCGCTCGCGCTCACGGCGTGCTGTTCCACACCGATGCGGTCCAGGTTGCCGGTCGCTTGCCGGTGGACGTGCGCTCGCTGCCGGTGGATTTGCTCTCCCTGTCGGGCCACAAAATGTATGGCCCTCAGGGAGCCGGTGCCCTTTATGTCCGCCCCGGCGTCGAGCTTGTTCCTTTGCTCGGCGGTGGCGGGCAGGAATTCAAGCTGCGCTCCGGAACCCAGGCGGTGCCGGCGATTGCCGGGTTTGGCGTCGCCGCTGAGCTGGCGGCGCGAGAAATGCCGGTGGAAACCCCCAGACTGATGCGCCTGCGAGATCGCTTGTTTGATCGGCTCGCCGGCACCCCCGGACTCATCCCCACCGGCGACCGCCTGCACCGGCTCCCCCACCATGTCAGTTTCAGCGTCATCCCCCCTGGGGGGGATGAGTCAGTCACCGGCAAAACCCTCGTGCGGCAGATGAACCTAGCTGGGATTGCCATCAGTGCCGGTGCCGCTTGCAGCAGTGGCCAAGTCACCCCCAGCCCCATCTTGCAGGCGATGGGCTACAGCGAGACAGCGGCAAAAGGCGGCATTCGCCTCACCCTGGGCAGAGACACCACCGAAGCCGATGTGGACTGGACAGCAATGGTGCTCAAGCAGGTTTTGGGCCGGCTGATGCCGGAGGCTGCCAGCAGCAGCCGATTCGCTAACGCTTGCCGAGGGATTCTATACTTTGCTTAAGGCAGCCGGCAATAGCCCGAGAACCAAAGGCCGGCGGTTGCCTTGAAATGGGGAGCCACCTTACCCTGAAAACCATGATTGTGGGTGGACTTCTCTCTCGTTTGGATGCCGTTTTTTTTTATTTTATAGAGCGGTAAACGGGATCTAGACTGAACTTTAAATCGGGCTGAAATTTGACTGCTGGCATGGCTTGATACGCCCCCGGGTTGAGAGAGTCTCTCAACTTATGTATTTGTTAAAAACTGTTAAAGGTTGTTAGCAAAAAAGTCTCGGCGGCTTGAGTTATAGCAGTATTCACTTAGGTTAGAACATTAGACCTTCGGGGCAGGCGTCCCGCCTGCCCTACGTCTATATCCCAGTATAGCAGCAGTCATATTGGTTAAAACATTAATGACATGGCTTATGGGGCTCATGCGCATCGGGCTCATGCGCATGGGAAAGACTCACAGCTTTTGCGTGATGCCATGCATGCGTGATGCCCTAAACTCACTGTCTATTGCTATATTAGCCTAACAGCTTATGTACCAGGACTGTCTGGAGCTGTGTTCTGGGGAAAAAGTAGAAATCTCTTAAGCTTTCCCACCGAGGCGCACTGGAGAACCCCTTCAAAAATCGATTGGGTGAGGCAGGGGCTGGCGGAGGCGAGCTGCCAGCTGCGACCGGGAGGGGATTGCATCTATTGCTTTTTTCAAGCTGGAATGCGAGAGAAGTGACCCAAGAGTGGGATGGGATGAGAGCTGTGATGGAAGAAGCGCTTCCAGAGGGGAAACTAAATATAGCGTTTCTCATCCTTTGTGAGGTACTCATAAACCCGGTTGCTTTAAGAAACCGGGGTTATGGCCAGAGTTCATCCAACGGAGAACCGCTATATATATAGCAGGTCGAAGTGAAAGGGGATTGTTTTAAGAAACCGCTCCCTGCCTGCCAGCGCCAAAGGAAGCAAAGAGAGAGGATTTTACAAAGAAGTTAGAAGGCTAAAGCGGTAGCTGAGGCGGAAATGGCAGGGGAAATTTAAGGGCGGGTTGAGCGGTTCGCCGGCGGAGACAGGATCGCATAAAATAACACCAAGCGAGTGAGGTTGAGAGAGCGACAGACAATGGCTGAACTACCCAAGGATATAGACGAGGCAATAGCCCAAGCCCGAGAAGCCACCCAAGCCGCCCTGGCGGATGGCTGCCGCCGGCTGCAAGTGGAGCTGGTGTTCCCCGAACTGAAAGTCCAGCCGGTGGCGGAGAAATTTCTGCCGGCGCTGGAGGATTTTGGCGAACGCCTGAAAGTGTATTTCCCCGATGCCGGTGCGGCTGCCCTCGCCCGCCGGGACTGGGGCCAAAAGCCCTATGTGATTCGCGGCATGAGCGAGATCAAGGGGCAAATGCAGCCGGAGGACGAAATTTTTCTGTTCGTGGAGCCTTCCTCGATAGAAGTGAGCCTGCTCGAGAAGATGTGCGAAGAAGCAGGCGATCGCCCGGTGGTGCTGCTGCTCCCCAGTCTGGAAAACGTGGCCACGATCGGCATCGGCTACGCCGCTCGCCAGCTCAGGGAGCGCTTCCTCAACACGCTCGAGTCGTGCTACCACATCAGACCCCTGCAGGGAGCGGCGATCTTCCGCTGCTACCCTTACCCCTGGCAGGTTTGGCGAGAAGCAGGCGACAGCTGGGAGCTGATTTCCGAAACGCCCCAAAAGCCGGTGGGAGATGTCTTGGAACAAATTCTGCAAGGCGGGGGAAGCGCCACCGGCTCAGAGGAATTGCAACCGCAACCTATGCCCAAGCGTCAGGGGCTGGTAGCAGGACTGAAAAGTTTCCTGCGAGCCCTGAATCAGTAACTAAATCTTACAATAAAATTAAGCGGCTCCTGCCGGTAGCGCGGGGAAAGCGCTGGAAAGCGCTGGGCAATCCAGACTCGTCCGGAAGCGCTACACCGCATTTTTAGCCCGAGAATTTCAATGAGAGAAACTACCCCCCGGCGCATTTTTATCGGCGACGTACACGGTCACTATGATGGCCTCATGGTTCTGTTGGAGTCGATCGCCCCAGGAAAGGACGACCGGGTTTATTTCCTGGGCGACTTAATCGATCGGGGCCCAATGAGCGCTAGCGTCGTGGAATTTGTGCGGCAAAGTTCCTACTCTTGCGTGTTGGGCAACCACGAGCAACTGTTGCTCGATGCTTTCCCCAACGGACGCCAGCACAACCCAGCAATGGCAGCATGGCTTTACAGCGGCGGAAAAGCGACACTGGCGAGTTACCGCAAAGACACCGGCAAGATGCTGGAACACCTTGAGTGGATGCGAGGGCTGCCGGTCTACCTAGACTTAGGGGATATCTGGCTGGTTCACGCCGGCGTCGATCCGCAACTGCCGCTGGACAAGCAAACGGCTGATCAATTTTGCTGGGTGCGGGATGAATTCCACCGCATCACCAAGCCCTACTTCCCCGACAAACTGATCCTCACCGGGCACACGATTACCTTTACCCTGCCGGGAGTCGCCCCCGGAGAGCTGGCTCAAGGCCCGGGGTGGCTGGACATCGACACCGGCGTCTATCACCCCCTCAGCGGCTGGCTGACCGGCGTGGACATCACCAATGGCAAAGTCTATCAAGTCAACGTCTTGCAGTACATCATCCGCACCCTGTCCCTGGACAAGGTGGCGAAGCCGATTCAGCCTGCGAAACAGTTGGCTCACTAGAACCAGGAACAAGCCACGGCAGCAGATATAGCAGCAGTCATATTGGTTAGGACAATCGGAGCTTCGGGAGCTGGGGATCTCGGGAGCAAGGGAGGCCGGAATGTACGTTCCCTAAAAGCCTACTGCTATATAGACGTAGGGGGGGCGGGACGCCCCCCCTGAAGGTCTAATGTCCTAATCTAAGTGGCTACTGCTATAGAAATAGTCATATTGGTTAAGACATTAATGGCGTAGGGATAAAAGGCGTAGGACAGGCGTCTCGCCTGTCCTACTGTTCTAACCTAAGTGCATACTGCTATATATACCACTAACCATTTAGGTTAGGGCACGGAGGGAGCGCCTGCCCTAGGTCGGGATATTATAGGATAGGCGTTCCTTTACGACGAGCGTGTCCGAACCTAAGTGAATATTGCTATATCTCGTTCCCGGGCTCTAGGGAGGGCCAATTGCGCCGGCCCCCGGAACGCAAATGTGAGAGAAACCCGGCTTCCTCAGCGAAACCGGGTTTCTGCAGCTTGAATTTTTTTGCGCCCTCTGACTGGGTTCCCGTTACAGGGGCTGGATTCTGGCTCTGTAGGCCGAGCTGTCCAAGCCACTGCCGACATTCCTGGGGGTTGAGTTTATCTTCTCTTTAATAGCTTGAATGCGATCTTCGGTGGCGGGGTGAGTGCTCAAAAAGGTGGGAGCCGACCCTCCCCTTTTATCCAGCAGTTTTTCAAAAAATCCAATCATCCCCGATGGATCGTAGCCGGCTTTTCCTAACATGTCAAGCCCTCTTTCATCCGCTTCGTATTCGTACTGGCGGCTTCTGGGAAGGCGCAGCGCCAGCTGCACGCCCAGCTGCACGGCTGTGTTGCGGTCAATGCCGGCGGCTGAGGCGATTCCTTGCTCGATCGCCGCCTTTCTAATCCCCTTGAGGACGTGCTTGCCCTCAATGTGGCCTATTTCATGGGCGATGACGCTGGCCAGCTGGGCTTCGTTGTCTGCGGCTTTGATGGTGCCGGTGTTAACATAAATAAAGCCCCCCACAGTGGCAAAGGCATTGATGGAGTCGTCTCTAACCACCTGAAACGTATAGGGGATATTCGAGCGAGAGCTGGTTTGAGCCAGCCGCTGACCGATCTGGTTGATGTAGCGGTTGAGCGCGGGATCTCTGTAGAGCTTAATCTCTTTGCTCACCAGCTGCTGGTTAATTTCCTTGCCGAACTCGACCTCTTGCTCCGCAGACATGTTTGACAGCTGAACCCCCTGAATCACCTGAATTCCACCGCGAATCAAGTCTTGGATGGAAATTGCCCCGGTGGGAGCGGGCGATCCCAGGGCCACTCCCAGAGCCACTACGGCAGAGAGCAACCCGTAGAACCAGCGCCGGTGGGAACGCCGGGGAATCAACCGCAAAGCATTAAACATAGGATCTGTGTGAGGAGACATTATAAAACAACTCTCTATGGATCGACTGTTAGAATCCAGTTTAGTGTTCCCCGCACCAGACCGGCTCGCTCGATGGCGTCGCACACGAGAAGGATGATTGAAATTTGTTCCGAGGCGCTTTAATCCCCTCAAGCTCCCCCTGCCGGTGGACGGGGAGGGGGTTGGGGTGCCGGGTTCTTCATCCGGGGCGCTCTGTGCATCCCTCGCTCGATCGAGGGCACCGGCGCGAGAAATTCTCCGCCCGCGCCCAAAGTCAGCTGAAGCCGAGCGCCCGCAATGGTAATCTCTGTGTTAGTTTAGACAACTGTGACTGTTCGGAGAGGGGATTCGCTATGAAGATTTTAGATTCTCAAGGTCGCCTGTTTGGTAAGGTGAGCATCCTGGATGTGGGAGCGGCGCTGGTGATTCTGCTGGTTGTGGTGGGGATCTTCTTCTTTCCCGGCACCACCGGCTCTGTGGCTCAAATCGGCGTCAGCGAAAAACCCATCGAGGTGGATGTGATTGTCCGAGGTTTGAGCGTGCGCGACCCAGACGCCCTGTTAAAAGAGTGGGACAAAACCAAGAAGACCAATATTATTATTCGCAACCAGCCCTACGGTGAGATTAAGATTAAGTCTGTAGAAATCCTGGACAAGCTGTTGGCAGTGCCCCAGCCAAATGGAGCGGTAAAGGCTCTCCCCGATCCCCGGGTTGAGGAGTCTTACAGCAGCAACCTGCTGATGACACTGACTGGCCCAGCTAAAATTACTTCCAATGGGCCCGTACTCGGCAACGAAAAAATCAAGATTGGGACGACCCTGGAGCTGGACGGATTCAGCTATAACTTCAAATCGAGCGTGATCGACGTGCGAGTGTTGGATGGAAAACAGTCCCGCAGCTAATAGGCGAAGCCGCTGCTAGAGCGCCGGTCAAGACATCGGCGAAATCGGTTTTATTTTGGCTTTCGCTGCCAAAAAAAGACCGGCGACAGGAGCAGCCCGCGCTGATAAATAGGCTCAACAGGTGCGTTTCTCTTGGAGACGCACCGGCGGTTTTTTTTGTTCCCCCATCGGCTGGCACGAGATGCTGCAAGACCCCGCAATTCGCAATCCCATTGCCATCAGTTTTGGCGCGATTGCCGGTGCCCTGATCCGCTACTACCTCACTTTGTGGTTCGCTCAGCGCTTCGGCACCGGCTTTCCCTACGGCACCTTTTTCATCAACCTCACCGGCTGTTTCGGCATGGGCTTCTTTGCCACCCTAGCGCTAGAGCGGGTGGCGGCGATTCCCCCAGATGTCCGGCTGTTAGTCACCACCGGCTTCTTGGGTGCCTACACGACTTTTTCTACCTACGGGCTGGATACCATTGCCCTGCTGCGCACTCAAAACTTCCTCACCGCCGGTTTTTACTGGGCCGGCAGTGCAATACTGGGAATTATCAGCGTTCAGTTGGGTGTGATTTTAGCCCGGTTGCCAAGGTAAGGAAACAGCCATGACAGTTTGGAAACAGCTGACCGTCTATATTGATGAATCGGACCGCTGGCACCACCAGCCCCTGTATACGGCGCTCATTGAAAAGGCTCGCGAGCGGGGACTGGCTGGGGCCACTGCCTCAAGAGCCATCGCTGGGTTTGGCAAACACAGTACGGTGCACGCGACGCATTTGCTAGATCTGTCTTCTGACTTGCCGGTGGTGGTGACAGTTATTGACCGCGAGGAGGCGCTGGTTGAATTTTTGCCTGCGGTCAAAGAGATGGTAAAAGAGGGATTGGTGACCCTGCAAACGGTAGAAGTCCTCAAATAGGAAAGTAGGGTGCCGCACCGAGCGCGTAACGCACCCTACGCCCTACTTCTGCTATTCGCCGCCGGTGCGCCGAGACTTAACCCGGTCAATTTCCCGCTGCAATTCTTCCACTTGCCGGCGCAACGCCTCAACATCGGCGGTCGCTGTTTGCGAGCTCGGCGTTTTCACTTCCACCTCAACCGCGCCCTCAGCTCTCGCTCGCGGATAATTGCCGCTGCGAATTTGGCGATACTCTTCCGAAGACGCCCACTCCTGCAAGTAGCGAACCCGCTCAACCGTAAAGGGATGGGTGAGAAACACGCCTTGCGTAATGTTATTATACAGTAAAAATTTGTACACTTGATTCAGGCTGTCTTCGTCGAGGTCTTGATATCTCTGCGCTTGCCGGATAAACTCATCCAAACTGCATTCGTTATTGTGCTTGACACTTCCTCCGGCAAGCTTCATCATCGCCTGCAGCACCGGCCTGGGGGCGTCTGTGACTAAGAGAGCCGCCCGGTCTGCGGACAGTTCCGCTCGGCGCAGCCATTCGTAGAACGCCAAAATCAACCCCCGGCTCAATATATTGCCGATTCCAAAGGTCAGGTCGCCGATGAAAGCCGCAACGCCCAAGGCCCAAAGCGCCATCTGGTTTAAGGTCGTGTGACCGCATTTAATATGCCCTAATTCATGGGCGAGTACCGTCCGGATTTCCTCGTCGCTCAGCAAGTCCAGCAGCCCAGCGTTGAGCACCACCGAGGGTTGCTCCTGTCCCAGTGCGTAGGCGTTAGCCAGCGGATTTTGCGTGACAAACAGAGCCGGCTCTGGGTAGATGTCTAAATCCCGCACGCACTCCCGAAAAAGCTGGTAAATCGTGGAATACTGGCGGGGACCGACTTGAATGCTATTGCCCATCAGATAGACGAACTGCGGGCGCTCGTAGACAAATTCCACAAACTTGCGGGCGACAATATCGAAGCCCGGCAAGCTGCGTAAGGCTTGCTCAGCTTCCCGGTCGAGGGGGTGGCGAAAGGCTTCGCTAGAGATTCCAGTGTAGGTAGGCATAGGGGCGGCTTTAGCCTGTGATGGCGCTCAAGATAACTGTGAATATATAACTCTTAATATAACACAATGTGCTACTTTTTGAGGTTCGGCCTTAAAAAAGTTAGGAGTTGGGCTTCAGCCCAAAGGTTTGTAGTTGGGCTAAAGCCCAAAGGTTTGTAGTTGGGCTAAAGCCCAAAGGTTTGTAGTTGGGCTAAAGCCCAAAGGTTTGTAGTTGGGCTAAAGCCCAAAGTTAGTAATTTCCTCCTTCCCAGCCTGAGGCTGGGAACGCTGTTAAGGAGGCTGTGCCTCCTTAACTAGCAATTTAGATTATTATAGCAGTTCTAAATGATTTGCGCAACCGCGCTTTGGCCCAGAACCCCGGTTTCTTTAAGAAACCGGGGTTCTGAAATTTACGCGGCACTCAACAGGAGCGCCGGTGAGGGGGGTAGCGGGGCAACTCATCAATTGCCCCTTCACCGCTGATTATTTGCTTTTCTGTATAGTTTTCGCTTGCTCCAGCGCGATTTCTTTGAGAACCTGAGACGAATTCAAATTCGAGGCCCCTTCGATAGCCTTGACAGCCAAATCCTGAACCTGTTTGAGAGCGGATTCGAGCTGCTTAGAAAGAGTGGCAATTCGCGTTTCTTGATTTTGAATTGTCTGCTCCAGAGATTGCAGCCGCAGCTCATAGATGCGCTTTTGACCTTCTACTTCCTTCCCATCCAAATCGGCCTTAACCTTCGCCTGGTAGCTGGCGATTCCCCGCCCCTCTTCTGTGCCCTTCTTAATAGCGGATTCTTTTTCTTTAAGAAAAGCTTCAAATTTCGTTTTAGCCTCTTCAAATTGTTTCTCTCGCTCAGCAATTCCTTTCTCCCGAGCAGCCCACTCTTTTTCTTTCGCTTGCTTTGCTTCTTCCAGAGCCTTATATAAGCTCTTCTTTCGCAACTCGTATTCCTCTACATCGCGCTGGCGCTGCTGCTTGAGGTCATACTGGTATTCCTGCGTGTCCCGCTGGCGGGTTTGCAGCCGCAAATCATTGCGTTCTTTAACCGCGCGTTTCTGCTCCTCTTGCTCTTTGTCCCAAGCCTTCTTTTGTTCCAGCTTCTGCTGCTCAACAGCTTCCCGCCGCTGGCTGACTTCCTCTACAAAAGTTTTGGAACTCGCTTCATATTGGTGGATCAGGTTATCCAAGCTATCTTCAGCAAATTCTAAGCTGTGCAGTTCTTGTAACTGTTTGGTTTCCTCCGCCACAGACTCCCTGATTTCTTGCAGCCGAGAAGCTTCCAAAGAGAGTTTTTCAGAAAGCTCGCTGGCGGCGCTGCCAAATCCCAATTGCAGCTTCTCAATCGCTTGAAGGGTTTGCACAATTTTTTGCTGGGTGAAGTTCGCAGTTTTCCCGTTCATTTTTGCAGGATCTCCAGAGGTATTATTACTTGCTTTTTTCGAGGCGGCTTGCTGCCCTTTCTGCGCCGGCTTCCCTTCGGGCTGGCTCTCCCGACTGACTTCCGGTGCCTTTACACTCTCATCCTTCGCACTCTTAGTAACTTTTTTTACCATGATGGTTCGTCTCCTAAATTAGATATCCGCACATCAGCGAGGGGGCTCCAGAAACCGGGTTTCGCAGAAGAAAACCGGTTTCTCGGCCTAACTTTTCACAGAAGCCCCATTAGAGGTGCTGGCAAACGCTCGCATGGCGAGTTCTTGAGCTTGCTTAATGGTGTCTTGGAGTTGCTTGGACAGGTCGCCAATCTGTTCGTTCTGTCTCTGAATCGCCTGCTCCAGGGATTGCACTTTAAAATCATACCCTTCTTTCGTTTTCTCCCATTCTTTCGCCAGCAAATCGGATTTCACTTTAGCCTCTCGGCTGACATCTTCAATCGCTCTCTTCCGGGCTTCGTCCTCTGCCTTCTTCAGTTCTTCAGGCATGGTCGCTACTTTCTGCTGATATTCTTCAAACTGCGCCTGATTGTCCGCCAGAAACTTTTCGCGATCTGCCCACTGTTTTTGATTGGCTTGTTCGATGTCTTGCAGCTCTCTTTCTTGTTGGCGGGCGCGATTTTCATACTCGTCCATCTCCAGCTTGCGCGTGCGCTCTATTTTGTACTGGTAGTCTTCGGCTTCTTTCTGGCGGTCTTTGGCTGCAGTTTCGCTCTCTTCTTGAAGGCTGGATTCATATTCTTCTTGCTCTTTTTGCCAAGCCTTTCTTTTGTCGGCTTTGTCTTTATCCAGCGCTTCAAGGTAACTGGCTGCGTCTTGTTCCAGCGCTTTTAACTTTTCTTGGTGTTCTTGAGTTAACACATAAAGGGCGTCGGCTACGAGTCGCGTTTCCCGCACCTCTTGCTGCAGTTGCGTTTCAATCTCTATCGCCCGCTTTAGTTCGTCTAGCTTGGAGGATTCTTTGGTTAACTTCTCTGAGAGACCGATGATGATGCTGCTAAACTCCAGTTGCAAGTCCGCTAGACCTTTAACAATACTGTCTGTCGTGTATGTGGAGACGACTTCCAGCAGCTGCTTGTTCTGTTCCTTGGCGGCTTCTTCTTCTTTGGTGGCTACTTTGGAGCCGATCTTTTTCTTCTCGGCAATCAGTTGATTGAACGCTTCCAGAATCTTGGCTTTACTGTCTGGTTGGGCCACTGTGCTCATGGTAGTTCTCTTGAGTGACTGGGTGAGTGGGTTTTGGCCCGCCGGCTGCCGGCTGGGCGGCGTTGACTTTTTCATCAACTAAATCCATAGTAGCGAGTGTTGATTTTTTCGTCAAGCATTTGGGGAAAATTTCTTGCAGCGCTTGTCTGGCAAGGGTTTCGGGGCTTGAGCCGGCTCCCGGAGAGGTGCCAGGAGGGACCGGCCTCCCCCTGCGCCCCCCTGGGGGGTGGCCTGACCGGCGTGCGGGCCAGCCTGGGTCAGCCTTGACAGACCCAGAAGCAGGTGCTGCAATAGGGGTTCTAGCCGGTGAAGCCAGTGCGAGTCCAGCGAGTGGAGCGCCGGCGTCCCTTGCGGGAAAGTTTAAACAGGACTTAACGCAGGGGCCGTAAGATGAGAGTGAGGTGGGGAGCCGCACAGTGCGGGGATGAAACTGTACCCGCTTAAAGCGCCGCATCTGCCCCAAACTGCCTCCAGGGGCAATGCTCGCGCCGCTGTCCGGCACAGGGGCCAGGGGCCTGCCGCTACAAACCAGCGATCCCACGCTCTGCGCGACGCCGGCTGCCGAGCGGCTGAGCTGTGGTGACGCGGGCTATCGAGACAGGGGGCGTCGGCGCATCCGCAAGGAATGCGCCCAAAGAGCGCGGGCGAGCGGGGCGAGCGGTTAACCCAGATGCCGCAGCGGCCTAAACTTCAGCGGGTTCGATCTTGGCTGTGCCAGCGACATCTAGACTAAATGCAGCAACGTACTTGAAGGCATCAGGAGAGTCGGCTTTGACTGAGCAGAACAACTTATCCTCTCCCCTCCAAACCCTCTCGCGCCGAGAAATCCCGGAGCTAGTCTGTTCCCAGCTGCTTGCGCTGCTCGAACAAGGAGATCTCCAGGGAGCCAAAGCCATCCTGGTGCCGGTGCAGCCGCCGGACATTGCAGAAGCCATCGGAAGCTTGCCAGAAACGATGCAGGCGCTCGCCTTCCGCTTGCTCTCAAAAGGCGAGGCGATCGAGGTGTATGAATATCTCGACTCCAGTGTGCAGCAGCTGCTGATCGAGGAATTCAAAAGCCAGGAAGTTCTCGACATCGTAGACAAAATGTCGCCCGATGACCGGGCTCGGCTGTTTGACGAGCTGCCGGCAAAACTTGTCCGGCGTCTGCGCCAGCAGCTCTCGCCCTCGGAATGGCAGGCAACCGCCCTGCTGCTGGGCTACGAAGCGGGAACAGCAGGGCGGATCATGACACCGGAGTATATCGCTCTAAAAGAAAGCGTCACCGTGACTGCGGCGCTGGAGCGGATTCGGGCTTTAGCGCCGGTCACCGAGATCGTTTATTACCTGTACGTCACGGATACAGCCCGCCAGTTAACCGGGATTGTCTCGCTGCGGGATCTGGTGATCGCTGGGCCCGAGCAAATTGTTGGCGAAATCATGACTCGCGAGGTGGTGTTTGTCTACACAGACACCGACCAAAAAGAAGTCGCCCGCATGATTGAGCGCTATGACTTTCTGGCGGTGCCGGTGGTGGACAGCGAGCAGCGTTTGGTTGGCGTAATTACAGTTGATGACGTGATCGATATCTTGGAGGAGGAAGCGACCAAAGACATTTATGCCTTGGGCGGGGTGCAATCCGGCGGTGACAATTATTTCCAGACAAATTTGCTGACCGTCGCCCGCAAACGGGTGGTCTGGCTGTTCGTTTTGCTGATCACCAATACCGTCACCGGCACGATTATCAAATCTCAAGAGGAGATTCTCAAACAAGTGGTGACCCTGGCGGCGTTTATCCCCTTGCTGACCGGCACCGGCGGCAACGTGGGCGCACAGTCGTCCACGGTGGTGATTCGCGGTTTGAACACCGATGACATTCGAGCCCTCGGACCGGCGCAAGTGATCTGGCGGGAGGGGATCGCCGGTGCCTTTCTGGGAGCGATGTTGGGCGCAGTGGCCACAGTCTGGGCGTTCTTGCTCCAGGGCAAGTTTGAGGTCGCCGTCGCCGTCGGGATCAGTCTGGTGGCGATTTCAATTTTGGCCTCTGTGGCCGGTTCGGCGCTCCCCTTCCTGTTTCGCACCTTGAAGCTAGACCCCGCGCTGATGTCGGCTCCGTTTATCACCACAGCGGTTGATGTCTTGGGCGTGCTAATTTATTTCAACTTGGCGCGGCTGATTTTGCGCTTGTAGAACCTCTCCACCGGCAGGAGTGACTGTTATTATTCAAAAAGCAGGGTGAGCTTTCTTTATATGTGGAACACCCCTCATCGGCTAGAAATAGCGGAGTATGTCGCAGTCGCAGGCTCCGTCTTGGGGTCAGTGGCGGCTGCAATTTCTGGGAAGGTGGTTTTTGCCGCTGTCCCCCTGACTCTCTCAGTCTCGCTGAACCTGCTCAACCGCTACCGCAGCGACCAGCTCTCTTTGCGGCGGACAACTGCAGCCATTGCGCGGCTCCAGCAGCAAGTCTCGGAAGAGATTGAATCTCTGCACGCCTCGGCTCCCGCCCTGTCCGGGCACTCGCCACCGGCTGAAGGTGCGGGAGTGGCTTCCGGTGCGGCAATCCAGAGTCCTGGAAGCCAGCAGCAAGGGCCAGACCTGGAGCCGCTCTATCAAAATATTGCCGGGCTGCAGGAGCAGTGCGCCACCGTGCAGGAATCCGTTAGCAGCGTCATCCACTACCTGAACAGCTCGTCAGTGGTGGAGCGCGTTGACCGCTTGGAAAAGGCAGCGGCCCAACTTTCGGACAGCCTGGCGGGGTTGGCCAACCAGGTGGACGCCGTGGCCCAGCGCCGGTGGGATCACAAACCCCAGCCCCAACCCGCCGGCCAAACCGCTGAACCCGACCGGCCCTCCCAAAGCCCACCGGCACCCGCAGCTGCTGCCCCAGTGCCGGCCAAACCCGTCGTGCTGCCAAAAATTGTCTCTGACGCCATTGAAAATTGGCGAATCGCCCGCACCCTAACCGCGCACTCCGACTGGGTGAGCTCGCTCGCTATCACCTCTGATGGCCAGCGTCTCGCCAGCGGCAGTTTTGACAAAACGGTGAAAATTTGGCGTCCGCACACCGGCGAGTTGCTCCACACCCTAAGCGGTCACGCCAAGGGCGTTTTTTCTGTGGCCACCAGCCCGGGCGGTGAGATTCTGGCCTCTGGCAGCTGGGACGAGACGGTCAAGCTGTGGCGGATCGCTGACGGCACTTTGCTCGACACCCTCACCGGCCATACCGGCTCAGTGCGGTCTGTGGCCATCAGCTCCGATGGCCAAATTCTGGCGTCTGGCAGTTTTGACCAGACGATTAAACTGTGGCAGCTCACCGGCGGCATCGTGCAGAGCCGCCTGACGGAGTATTCAGGGCCCATCTATTCCGTGGCCTTTAGCCCCGACGGCCAGATCCTGGCCAGTGGCGGCGGGGAGGGTGCGATCCAGCTGTGGGGCGTGCCGGCACGGGAATTTCTCTGCAGTCTGACGGGAAATTTGGACTTTGTTTGGTCGCTGGCTTTTAGCCCCCAGGGCAATCTCCTCGCCAGCGGCAATGGCGACGGCACCATCAATCTGTGGCAGATCCCCAGCAACGGACAGATGCGCTATGGCCCGTCCCTGCTGGGCACCCTGGCCGAGCATTCCGGGCCGGTGTACTCCACCATCTTCTCTCCCGATGGCCAGACCCTGCTCAGTGGCAGTGCCGACGGCACCGTGAGAATTTGGGATATGGGCAGTGGAAAGATCCTGCACACTCTGGCAGAGGCTGGCAAACCGGTGATCTCCCTGGCGATTAGCCCGTCCGGGCAGTTGCTCGCCGCCGGCAGCAGTGCCGGTGCAGTCGAGATTTGGCAGCGCGATTGAATTTCTGAACGGGCGCGAGAATTTTTATCTCTTTCTGCGGGATACGGATGAAGCGCCCTACTTTTGTAAAGTCAGGACTGACACATTTCAACAGTCAAATTAGGGGTGCAGTTGCCAGGTATCAGCGAACCTTTAAATTGCCTGTTTACCCTTGTGCTATACTAACAAAGCACCCATTTATTGAGGCTGAATATTAGAGCAGCTCTCAGTTGGATGAAGTAGGCTCCAGAAAGCCGGAACCGGAAGAGGGCGGGCACGGGGGCCATCGGTGTCAACTTAAGCTGTGTCCCGTAGTCTCTAGGCGGTTGAAACCGCAGCTATACAGACAAAACCCGCCTGCGCGGGTTTTAAAATTCCCGCTCTTTTCTTAAGTCCGCGAAGGCGGACTTCGTTTGTGTAGCCGCGATTTCCAATCGCCAGGAGCTTAAGTTGACACCAGTGGCACGGGGGCCCGCCCCTACGCTCACCCGGTTTCTCAGCACCTCACTAATATGAAAAGCGCTATAAATTTATTTTTCCTTTCCGCCACAATCCGGATTGCGCGCAACCCACCGGACAGGATGTGACGGGTGCCAGCCCGCAGCCCCTCCCTTGGCGAGCGCGATAAAATTTAACAGTTAACAATTGCTAGATAGCAAAACAATGAACAGCCGCAACTGGCTCGCAATTGCAGAGTATGTGTCCCTCGCCGGCACAGTCGCCGGCACAGCGGTGGCTGCGGTTTCCCAACAAGTCATCTACGCCGCAGTGCCGGTGTCTCTATCGCTAGCGGTGAATCTGGCCAACCGGCAGCGCTTTGAGCGACGGACTGGCCAGCAAACAGCAGCGGCGCTCACCAAATTAGACCGAGAGCTCTCCAGTCTGGAAGCTGCCAAACAGCAGTGGTCTGAAGCCTTAAAAGCGGTGATTTCGCGCTTGGAGCGGGAAGCAGAAAAAATTTCCCCCTCCCAGAACTTTACCCACCTTTCCTCAGAAATTGACGGGCTCAAAGGGCTGCAAAACGGTCTGGAGGAATTCGTAGCGCGGCAGAAAATCCAGCTAGATGCCCTCAAAGAAGAATTCAAAACGCGCCCAGAACTCGAGCAGATCGAAAATTTGACCGGCATCATTGTAGCCCTGCAACAGTACCTCAACCAGCTCCCTCCCCTGAGTGACTCGCAAGCTCAGATGACTGCTTTGCAGCAACAGCTGGAAACTGCGATTGCCAGCATCCCAGCGCGGGTTGAAGCCGCCGGCGATCGCTGGGTAGAAGAGATTAACCAGCGGCTTCAAGTCAGCCAGCAGCCCTATGAATACCAGCTGGTGTCTGAGCGCGACCGCAGCAAAAACTTGCTAGAAACGGCACTGGAAACCGCTACCAGCCGGCTAATTGCTGTCGGTCCGTGGCTGAAAAGAAGCCGGCTGGATAGCGACACCCTGCAGAAATTTCGGGCGCTGCTTGACCGGCAGTGCTGCCTTGATATCGGGTGGGGGAACGGCAGCGATTCCGACGACGCCGTAGATGAGTTGCTCAAGCTGGCGCGGGAATATCCAAGCCGGTTCAGGCTGAAGCTGCTGGGGACTCACGAGAATTTCTTGGTGTGCGACAAAACCTTTGCCTGGGTGGGCAGTCACGACGCACTCAGCTCAGGTGTTTCCAGCGACCGGCCAGAGGTGGGCGCACGCACCACAGATCCCCGCATTATTGAAGAATTGATTCAGCGCTTTGAGGAGGCAAAGGCGCTGCATCTGCCTCCTGCCGGCAGCACCGGCGGTTAGCAAGGGAGGCGCAAACCCCACCCTGCCGGTGGGAAACTTTGCCTGACGGTAAAGTTGAATGATTCACCTCTCCTGCGCCCTCGCAGCACTCGCTTGAGGAATCTTGACGGTAAATGTCGTTCCAACCCCCACGTTGCTCTCCACAAAAATCTGCCCCCCGTGGAGAGCCACACACGTTTTGACCACAGCCAGTCCCAGTCCAGTGCCCGCAATATTTCCAACATTCTTACCGCGATGGAAAGGCTCATACAGCTTGTCTTGGTCTTCCAAGGGAATCCCAATGCCACCGTCTTTAATCTTAAAAATAACAGCTTCTGGCTCGCAACTCAGAATCAAATGGATTTCCCCTCCCTGAGGGGAATACTTGCTGGCATTCGAGAGCAAATTGCTGAGAATCGAGCGCGCCAACTTTTCATCCAGGTAGGCGTGGGTGCGGCTCCCTTGGCTGGTAAACTTAATCGCCAGCGGCGCGGCGCTGCCAAACTGAATATCTTCTACTAGATTCAGACAGAACGATTCCATATCCACAACTTCTGGCTGGCACTCCAGCTTTCCGGCTTCCGCCCGCGTTAGGGTGAGGATATCTGACAGTAACTGGGTCATTAACTTGGCTGAGGATTGAATGCGGTGCAGATTTTTGAGTCTCTTATCCTCCGTCCATTGCTGGCTACTTTCTGCCAGTAATTGAGCCGAACCCAAGATGACACTCAAAGGCGTGCGAAATTCGTGGGAAACCATCGAAAAAAAGCGGATCTTGAGTTCGCTGAGCTCTTTTTCCTGGGCGAGGCTGCGCTGAAGGGTTTCGGCTTGCTGGCGCTTGACCATTTGCTGGTAGAGCAGGGCGTACACTCCCAAGAGAATCGCAAAGGTCAAAAAAGTGCCGATCAGCTCTATTGGCATTCTGTAGTGGATGCTGGACTCGTACTGTCCCACCCACATCTCCAGCAGCTGCTCCTCTTCGCTCTGTATTTCTGCAATCACTTTCCGGATTTTATCCCGGTTTCTCTTGCTTTCAACAATCAGGGTAGATTGAGCTGATCGCGCTGTTTTGCCTTCCTGGTATAAATCGACAGACTGCTGGAAAAGAGCAATTCTTTGCAAAATCAGCGAATCCAGAATTGCCAGCCGGTGCTGCTGGCTGGGATTGTCTGCAGTCAGTTGCCGCAGCCTTTGTATTTTTGGATCAATCCTTTGAACAGCACTGTTGTAAAGTTCTAACTCTTCCTCATCTCTGAACAGGATATAGCCCCGCCGTCCCGACTCCGCATCGGTCAAATTGACTAGCACATCTGTGAGGGCTTTGAGAACTTCATGGGTGTGCTCCACCTTGTCGTCACTCTGAATTAACTGAGTGGCGTTTTGGTAGGAAGCAATGCTGACAGCGCCCATCAGCAGGAAGGCCATCCCAAAACCGCAAGCCATCCATTTTTTTTCCATTGTTTTATAACCTACTTTAATTCTATATTTAAATAACCGCCATATCGTGGCAAAAGCTATTTTAAAGTTGTGTCAGAATTGAGGAACCTCACAGCCATGCGCATTTTAGTTGTGGAAGATGATGTTCAGTTAGCGGACATGCTGGCAGAAGCGCTGACAGACCGGCAGTATGCGGTGGATGTCGCCAAAGACGGGCAAGCCGCGTGGGATTGGGTAGAGACGCTAGAGTATGACTTAATTGTACTGGATGTGACCCTGCCCAAGCTAGACGGCGTGAGTTTTTGCCAGCGGTTGCGCCGGCGCAACTCTGCTATCCCTGTCTTGATGCTAACAGCTCGCGACACGGTTGCCGACAAAATTACAGGCTTGGATGCGGGAGCGGATGACTACATGGTGAAGCCCTTTGACTTGCAAGAGTTAATGGCTCGGATTCGGGCGCTGCTGCGCCGGGGGAGTTCCGCCGCAACAGCAACTCTCTCCTGGGGGAGCCTGCGCCTGAATCCTAGCACATACGAAGTCAGTTATGAAGAAAAGCCCCTGCACTTAACCCCTAAGGAATACGCTCTGTTAGAGCTGCTGGTTTCTAGCGGGCGTCGGGTGCTGAGTCGCTCCGGGATCATCGAGCGGATTTGGTCGCTGGAAGATCCCCCCAGCGAGGAAACCGTCAAATCCCACATCAAAAGCTTGCGCCAGAAACTCAGGGCGGCTGGCGCGCCAGAGGATTTCATCGAGACGGTTCACGGACTGGGCTATCGCCTGAAGCTGCCCACCTGAGCCGCTGGTTTGAGCCGGTGGCGGCTGTTTCCTCTAGCTCCTCAATACTCTCCCCGATTTCTGCCCGATTTTTCCCCGCTTTTTCAACTTCCGCTCGCTAATCTCACAGACAGTTAGCTCGAATCCGAAACCAACAGAGGATCGACCGGCGCTGAGGGGGGAGCCGGATTTAAACGCACTCTCTCCTCTCCGCTGCGGTCGAAACACGCACGCTGAGAAGCGTGACCGCTTAACTCCCGGACGGGGGAAAGTTTGAGTGCGATTCCAGCTGGAAGTGACGGCTGTCCATGTTTAACCAGACGCTAAAATAGAGGAACCCGCCCTATGCCCTTACTTGAAATTGGAGATCCCGCCCCTTGGTTTTCCCTTCCCTCCACCGTCAATTCCCTTTTTCATTTTAACACGGTTGGCGGGCGGCGGATTGTGCTGTTCTTTTTCGGAAGTGCCGGGTTCGAGTATATTCAACAAATTCTAAAAGACTTTCAGAGTTCGCACGCAGAGTTTTCTAGCTTGAAAGTGTCGCTTTTCGGCGTCAGCATTGATCCGGCTGATCGAGCCCAAAACCGGCTCTCAGAAATTGCCCAATCATTCATCTATTTGTGGGACTTTGAGCGAGAGGTCAGCATCAAGTACGGGGTTGGCAAACCCGTCGAGTCAGAAACCCCTCGGCTCCAGTATCTGCCCCAAACCTTCGTTCTTAATGAAAACCTACAGGTGCTCAACATCTTCCCCCTCGACGAGCCCGCTCGCCACGCCGAGCGAGTCTTGCGTTTTATCAAAGCCTTACCTGCTCCCGAGGAAGCCCGCCCAGTAACAGCTGCCCACCCCCCTGTACTCATTATCCCCAATGTTCTCGACAAAGCCTTCTGCCAATACCTGATCTCCCTGTACAGAGAAAACGGCGGCACTCCGTCTGGCTTTATGCGGGAAATGGACGGTAAAACCGTAGGCATTCTGGATGATGGCTTCAAGAAGCGCTCCGATTTCTTCATACAAGATCCCAAAATAAAGCAAAACCTGCACAATATTATACTTCGCCGGGTTTGCCCGGAGGTAGAAAAGGCATTCCAGTTTTATATTACCCGGGTTGAGCGCTATTGCGTCGCCTGTTACGACGCCCAAACCGGCGGCTATTTCAATCCGCATCGCGACAATACAAGCAAGGGCACAGCACACCGGCGCTTCGCCATGACACTCAACCTGAATGTGGGAGAGTACACCGGCGGATTCCTGCGGTTTCCCGAATACTCGCCCCACGGCTACCGGCACGAAACCGGCACAGCCATTCTTTTTTCCTGCTCCCTGCTGCACGAAGCGACAGCTGTTAACACCGGTCAGCGTTTCGCTCTCCTCTCATTTTTCTACGGCGAAAAAGATGCGAAAGTTCGGGAAGCAAACAAACAATTTATTGTGAGCGAACCATCTCCTGCTATAGCGACAGCCCCCTCTTAGAGATTTATCTTATCCGACGCTCCTGTTAGGATAAAACGAGGCGGGGTGCGTCCAGCGCCGCACCCCAGAAACGTCGGTTGCGCTCCCTCACTTGACGCACCTCACTGCAGCGCTACACTGAAAAATTGCCCCCATGTTCTAAAATAAGATTCGCCTAAACAGACCGCGCTAGCTGAACACCCCGGTTCGGCGAGTCCCCGCATATCACACATTCCGCTTTTTGTCAACTCAAATGTCGGTCGGGAGAGGGCTGCCGGTCGCCCGGTACGAGCGAGTGCCGGTGAGCGGTCAAACCTGTGAGGACAAACCGCTCAAACCGGCAGAGACGTTCCGCTCCAGGTCTTGACACCCAGCGGCAAAACGCTTTCTCCACCTGACAGGCGTGCGCGGGCCAGCCTCGCCCCGCTCCTCCCTCGCCTTTTTGATATCATTGAGGGTAGCTTTCGCTTCCCGCCACGTCCCTTTCCCCTCACTTGCCACCACGTCGCAGGCGCTTGTAGCAGTTTCCCGAATTAGGGCTGCTCAAATAGAGCGCCTTTGGCCTCCGGCTAGCTCTCGCGGCTGTCCTTCGGGATCTCCTGCGGGGTGCGGTTCGGGACGCGCTAGCGAGCTGCGCGCCCTTGCAGCTCTTGCAGCCGCAAGCAAGCACGCGAACGCGCTTTTCGCACAGCAGCAGTTTTTTCAGCAGTTCCTTACATGAACTCGATGAGCGTGACTTTTTGAATCTTAATTCTCAAAAGATTTGAGAAGTTATCAGATGAGCGTTGAGAAGTTTTACAAACAGCTGTTTCTCTCAGAAAAACGGCGGCAAGGAGCGTGCGATAAGGAGCAAGATTTGGCGCGAGCGAGCGAAGCTGGTATAAAAAGCTATTGGATTGCGGAATGAGGCGGGCTCAGGAGTGGTAAAGTTTGATGAAAAAAAGCTGGCTAGACATTGCGGAATATCTCTCCCTCGCCGGCGCTATCGCGGGGACAGCTGCGGCGGCGGCGACACAGCAGGTGGTCTTGGCGGCTGCGCCGGTGTCCCTGTCGCTGGCGCTGAACATGGCCAACCGGCGGAAATTGGAGCGGTTCGCTGAGCAAAATCCTGCCGAGGCGGCGCTCCAAGTTCAGCAAAAGCTCTCAACAGAAGTCGAATCTCTGCGCACCTCACTCAAGCAATTGCCCACCCAAGAAGACCTGACGGGTGTCAAACAAGCCATTGCTGTGGAGCTGCGAAATCAGGAACGGTTCAGTGGCTCCTCTGTCAGCGCAGTCCGGGAAGAACTGTCCAACATGCAAAAGCGCTATGGCGAATTGCTCGAAACAGTTTCCGGCATCACGGCTCGCCTGGAGAATTTCTCCCCCAAGTCAAAACTAGAAAGTCTCGAAAGTGGGCTGGCTTCTTCGAGCGAATCCCTGGCGCTGGTCTCCTCTAAAATGACTCAGCTGCAAGCCGATCTCGAGCAGCTAGCATCTAAACCCGCAGCCGTCCCAGAGCCGGTGCGGGCTCAGCTCGAAGATCTCTACCGCCGGGTGAACAGCATACCAGACTCGCAGCCGCAGCTGGCAGAGCTAAGGAACGCCCTCGCCAAACTTCAAGAGGACGCCAAGAGCCTCACCTCCAGGCAGGATTTCCTCACCCTGCAGCAAATGGTGGCACCCTTTGCCGACAGCGTGCCGGAACTCACAGAGCAGCTCGCCGATCTGCGGGCGCAAGTGAGCCGGGGAGAAGAGATGCAGGCGGCGAACGCTCGAGAAGAGGCGGAAACATTCAGGAGAATCCTCGCCGAAGTCAACCGGCGCATTGACGAGATCCCGCCGCCGCCAGAACCCGTTGATCTGACCGGCGTGCGCGAGGAACTGTCCCATCTCGCCGCCGCCACAGGGGAAACAAAAGCTGACATGGAACGCCGGCTCGCCCCCCTGGAAGCGCTTGACCTCAATCCCCTCAGGGAAAACATCAGCGAGTTGCGCCAGCGGTATGCCAGCTTGGGAGAATGGGTTGCCGTCTTTGCCGGCGGCGTCTCGCTGGCGGAAAAAGTAGCGTCCTTGCAGAGCGCCGCAGCCGAACTCGCGGAAACAGTAGCCGGGCTGCAGCAGGAGGTGGCGCAGCAACCCGACCGGATTTCCCAGCAGCTCCAGCCGCAGCTGCAAGAATTTAGAATTGCCGCAGCACAACTGGAGCAGGATGTCAACAATCGCGCTTCCAAGCAGGATGTCGCCTCTCTCGAACAAGTAGTGGCAGGCGCTGATAGCGCCCTTTCCGATATCAGCGTACAGCTGCACGCCGTGACCTCACAAGTCAACCACCTTTCTGAAGAAACGGTGCAAAGAGCGCTTCAGCAGCTCGACGAGTTGCGGGGTGTCCTGACTGCGGTTTCCCGGCGCATCGATGAACTTCCGCCTCTCCCACCGCCGGCTGATTTGAGTCCGATAGAAGCCGAATTAGCAAGGCTGGCATCCAACCTCACCGAGACTCGCGAGGGAATGGACAGCCGGATCGTCCCGCTGGAAGCGCTGGAAAGCCGGATCGTCCCGCTGGAAACCCTGGAAAGCCGGATCGCCCCACTGGAAACCCTGGAAAGCCGGATCGCCCCACTGGAAACCCTGGAAAGCCGGATCGCCCCACTGGAAACCCTGGAAAGCCGGATCGCCCCACTGGAAACCCTGGAAAGCCGGATCGCCCCACTAGAAACCCTGGAAAGCCGGATCGCCCCACTAGAAACCCTGGACCTCCAGCGGGCGCACAGAGAGCTTACCGAGCAGCAACAGCAGTACGCTGCCCTGATCGCGCTGGTTTCCACTCTATCCCCGACATCGCGGGTGGAGAACGTGGAAAATGCCCTGGCTGCGATTTCCCGCCGCATCGACGAACTCCCGACTCCCCCAGCAGCGGCTGATTTGAGCTCAATCGAAGCCGAACTTGCAGCGCTCTCCTCAAACCTCCGCGAGGTTCAAGAGCGGATGGAAAGCCGGCTCGCCGCACTCGAAGCCCTTGACCTGGAGCCGGCGATCGCAGACATCTCCGAACTCAAACAGCAGTATGCGGCGGTGAGGGCGCTAGGAGACACTGACCCACCGGCATCGGGGATACAGGAGCTAGAACGTTCCGTCGCTGAGATTTCCCGCCGCATCGAGGAATGGGACGCCCGCCCCGAAACGGCTAATTTGTCAGCTGTCCGAGAAACGCTCGATAAAATTGTCGAATCGGTCGCCTCGGCGAAAGCCGAGCTGTCAGGCCGCATCGCCCAGCTCGAAGCCCTCGAACTCGAGTCTTTGCGCGAGCAGTTCAACCGGCGGAGCGAACCCTGGCAAGTTGAAGAGCTCAAACAAGCCATCGATGACCTGCACCGGCGATTTGAGAATTTTCCCTCCCCCCCCGAGCCGGTCGAACTCACCGGCGTCGAACAGGCGCTGGCAAAGATGATCGACTCCCTCGCCGATACCAAGCAGCAGCTGTCAAGCCGCATATCACCTCTAGAAGAATCTGTCAACCCCCTGCGGGCAGAAATTTCTGAGCTGCAGGCCGCTTTGGACAGGGTAGAGCGCAGCCATGTCGGGTATTTGCAGAGTGCGGTAACCGAGCTGCAAAGCGAGGTAGAAAACTTGGCGGCCCAACCTCAGGTCGGGCGCAGTGAGGCAGAGCTGCTCCCTCTGGTGGAGCAAGCGGTGGAACGCCGGCTCGGCGAGGTGAACGAGCTGCTCAAAAACATCGGAACCCCGGAGATGAAGCTGGTCTTTGACCGCCCCGGAACGCGAACCGCCCTCTTTGAAGCGCTATCAAACGCGCAAGAGCGGGTGATTATTGTCTGTCCGTGGCTGAGCCGGTCGGGGATTGACAGGACTCTGCTGGACAAGTTGGAGGCGTTCCTGCAGCGGAAAGGCAAGATTGATATTGGCTGGGGCAATCTCGGAGATATCGATGCCGGTCAGTTCCCCCGGCGGATCAACCAGCAGTGGCAGGCGGGCGAGCGAACCTGCGGGTACGACGCGCTCAACGACCTGGAGCTGCTCAAAAGCAAATATCCCAAGCAGCTGCGGTTAAAAGTGCTGGGAACTCACGAGAACTTCGCGGTCTGGGACAGCGCCGGTGCCATCATCACCTCTCACCACTTCCTGAGCGCCGGTGCCGGCTATCCCGAGCGGGAAGTGGGCGTGATCGCCACAGATCCCCGGATTGTCCAGGGTTTAATTGACCGCTTCACCGAGCCGGTGCTCAGTCCCGCAACAGCAGACTCCTACCGCAAACGCGGCTTTGAGCGCTTGAACGTCCGGGATTACCAGGGTGCGGTTGAGGATTACACCCGGGCGCTGGAACTTAACCCCAATAGCGCCATCACCTGCAATGACCGGGGTGTGGCCCTCTCCAGTCTCGCAGACCAGCCCGCTGCCATTGCTGACTACACCAAAGCTTTGGAGCTTGACCCCAACGAGCCGGTGTATTACTTCAACCGGGGTTTCGCTCGCTTTAACCAGGAGGACTTTCGCGGAGCCATTGAAGACTACTCTCAGGTGATTCGCCTGTCGCCTGAAAAGACCGACGCTTACTTCCACCGCGCTGAGGCTTATCGCCTTTTGGGTGAGTGCCAGAGCGCCGCTGACGGTTACACGCAGGTCTTGCGAGTCAATCCCGAAGATGCGGTTTCCTATAACAACCGGGGTTTAGCTCAGTACGAACTGGGCAACCGGCAGCAGGCGATTGAGGACTACACCCAAGCATTGCGAATCAATCCCGATGACGCAGTGGCTTATTTCAATCGAGGTGTCGCCCACTTCGGCAATGGGGAGTTCCTGACAGCGATTGAGGATTTTAACGATGCAATTCGCTTGAATCCCCAGTATGCGGCGGCTTATAAAAACCGGGGCTTGACCCGTTTGGAACTCGGCGACCGGCAGTTGGCGAGCCAGGATTTGCAGAAAGCGGCTGAGCTGTTTTCCTACAAAGGAGACGCCCAGAACCGCCAAGCAGTTCTAGAGGCGCTGCAAAAGCTGCAGCAGAAGTAAATGCCCTACAGGTGGGCCCCGCCGGCCCACCTCTTCTGATTTTGGATTTTTGATTTTAGATTGTGTATTTTTTTACCTATCTGTGTCACAGAGAGATGATAGCGGTTATAATTGAGGGGTGAAAATTGGGTTTGTAATAAACCGCCAAGACGCCATAGACGCGCCGCAACCCACTGTATAAAGACAGAAACTCGTGAATAGAGAACAACGACGAAAAGCCGCAAAAAATAAAGGGAAAGACAGTCAGGGGATGCTCCCCACCGGCAGTAACTTGCCCCCAGACGCCCTCTCTTACGCTCTCTCACTTCACAAGAGCGGACAGTTGGCGCAAGCGCAAGCCATTTACGAACAAATCCTCAAGTCGGAACCGGCAAATCCCAAAGTATTAAACGGTCTGGGCTTGCTCAAGTCGCAAATGGGCGACAGTAAAAGCGCGATTCGCCTGATTTCTGCGGCTGTCACCGCTGAACCCAACAGTGTTGGCTACCTCAACAACTTAGGCAATGCCCACCGAGCCGCCCACCGGCTCGACGAGGCGATTGACTGCTATCAAAAGGCGCTGCAAATCAATCCCGACTTTGCCGACTCGCACTTCAATCTGGGAATTGCCTTAACCGAAAAGGGCCAAGTCCCAGAAGCCATCGCCGCTTTCTTGCAGGCGGTGGCGGCGAACCCGCAACACCCCCGCGCCCATTTCGCCTTGGGCGATTTGTTCCAGAAACAGGACTTGCTCAATGAGGCGATTGCATCCTACCAAAAAGGTCTGTCGGTTCAGCCCAATTTCTTTGAAGGGCTGACCTCTCTGGGAATGGCGCTCTACCGCAAAGGCGATCTCAAGGGAGCGCAGTCAGCCTACGAGCGAGCGCTTTCCCTCGATCCTTACGAAACAGAAGCTCTGTCTAATATTGGCGCAGTTTTCTACGAACAGGGCAGACTGGAAATTGCGGTCGCGTGCTATCGCGAAGTGGCAAAATTAGCGCCCAAATTGCCCGACTCCCACATCAATCTCGGTTTTCTGCTCAGCCAGCAGGGTGAGGATGAGTCAGCTGCTGACTGCTACAGTCTGGCGCTCAAAGCCGATGCGAAATCCCTCAAGGCAATCGCCGGCTTGGCGGAACTGCGCGCCAAACAGTCGCAGTGGCAGTCAGCGATTCAGCTTTATGAAAAGATTCTAAAGATTACCCCCAATTCCGCTGAAGCTTGTGCTAATATAGGTGTGGGGTTGCGCGAACTGGGGGATGTCAGCGGCGCGGTGGCGCATTTCGAGAAAGCCCGCCAAATTGACCCCAGACATGTTAAAGCCTCCGCCCACCTCGGGCTGGCACTCCAAGCTCAAGGAAAAACCGAGGAAGCGCTGTCAATTTTTGACTGGGGGCTGGTGGCTAAATACCCCTTGGCGCATGTTGAAGGGTGGGAAAGTGTCAGCGCTTTCAATGCCGGTTTGAGGGATTATGTCTACAATCACCCCACCCTGCTGCGCGACCGGCTTGGCAAACCCATCAACAAAGGTCGCCAAACCTACGAGATTTTTGCTGACAGCGCTCCTGTTATGGAAGCCTTGCGCCGGCTGATCGACACCCACCTTCGCGAGTATTTAAGCTTCTGTGCGGCAAATTCCAAGAGCGCCTATTTCCAAAATTCGCCCTCAGCGTGGAAACTGAGCGGATGGGCTGTGGTGCTTGAGCCGCAAGGCTTTCAGAACTCGCACACTCACCCGGAAAGTTTTGTGAGCGGGGTTTATTACATTCAAATTCCGCAGTCGGTGCGCGAAAATTGTGCCGGTGAGGGTAATTTGAATTTTGGGAATCTGTTCCCGGCGGTTGCCGAGGAGGAAAAAATAGAAAAGTACACGGTTAAGCCAGAGGAAGGTTTGCTGGTACTTTTCCCGTCTTACTTCTGGCACTCTACCATTCCTTTTTCCGGGCGAGAGGATAGGATTTGCATTTCGTTTAATGTGATGCCGGTGTGAGAAACCGGGTTCCTGCAATAGCCTTGGCATCTAGGGATAAATCTTTATTCAGAAACCCGGTTTCTTCATGGGAAGCGAGAAACCGGGTTTCTGCAATAGCCTTGGCATCAAGGTAGAAATCTTAATTCAGAAACCCGGTTTCTTCATGGGATGGCATGCCAAATTGAAGGTGTGAGGGATGCCGGTTATTTTGAGAGCGGGGTCAAAATGTTGTGGGATTGACGGCTGTGTTTGCATCGCTGTAAACGTAGAGTCTGAGGAAATCTGCTAGGGTGGGATTGTTGCGCTTTTCGATAGCGGAGTTCTCAGGAAGCTGGGGTGGGACTGTCCCTGAAGGACAGGCACTGCAGACGGGATATGTCGGGACTTTATATAACGACAGACAGTTCATCGACCATCTTAACGCGACCCCGGCACACGGAGCGAAGCAGCCGGTCGATGGAAAATCTTTCTTCCTCGCTGAGGGATTCGTCAAACATTGCGGCGAGCAGTCCATAGCGATCGGCGAGCGTGATGCGACCAGAGGTGGTGGCTTGGGCGAACAGGTCGGAGAGGGCGGTGGGGAGGAGGGTAACTGGAGGCATGACTTTTACTGGCTGAACTCTATGTATTTAATATCGCGCCTTTTCCTGGAGGTGTTGGTGATTCCATTCGCGAGAGCTCTGTGATAATTCCGAAACCAGCGGGCGATCGGAAGTCATTGCGGTTGGTGAGCGGGATCTCTGTCGTTGGGTGACGCCGGTCACAGGAAAGCGGTTCCAACAAGCCGGCATCCGCCTGCAGGAAGATAAATTCGCGTTGCGCATTAGTGCGATTAATCCCACCCCCAACCCCCTCCCCGCGCTTCGGGGAGGGGGCTTCATTTAGCAACTCTTACAAATCCGCTGTAATGGAAGTAACGAGTTTGACGGTCTAACTATGATACAGGACGCCTCGCCCGTTTCGAGCGCAACAGCGGGCCAACCGGCACCGGCACGCGAAATTCTGGACACCCAGCAAACAGGGTGCTGCGTCGTCGGGGGCGGACCCGCCGGCGCGGTGCTGTCACTGCTGCTCGCAAGGATTGGGGTGCCGGTGATGCTGCTGGAGACGCACAAGGACTTTGACCGCGATTTTCGGGGCGACACCATCCACCCCTCGGTGATGGAGATAATGGACGAAATCGGTTTAGCCGACCGGCTGCTGCAGATCCCCCACACCAAGATGCGCCACCTGACTCTAACCGCCGGCAGTGAGTCGGTGACTGTCGCTGACTTCCGCCGGCTCAAAACCAAGTTCCCCTACATCACGATTCTCCCCCAAGTCCGGTTTCTGGACTTGATCGCCGCCGAGGCGCAAAAATATCCCAACTTTCAGCTGCTGATGGGTGCCAACGTGGGGGAACTCGTCGTGGAAGATGGGACAGTCCGGGGCGTGCGCTACCGGGGGGGCGGCGGATGGCACGAAGTGCGGGCCCAGCTGACGGTTGCGGCGGACGGGCGCTTCTCGAAGCTGCGCCAGCTGGCGGGTTTCGAGCCAGAGAAAACTTCTCCGCCGATGGACGTGCTGTGGTTCCGCCTCGACCGCAAGTCAGGAGACGCAGAAGGTATCGGCTTGGGGGCGCGCACCGGTGAGGGCCACATGCTGGTGATCATCGACCGGCTTGATTACTGGCAGCTGGGCTATGTTATCCTCAAGGGCAGCTACCAGGAATTGCGCAGCGCTGGCATAGAAAAGCTGCGAGAGTCTGTCGCCGAGTTGGCTCCGGAGTTTGCGGACAGCTTGAGCGAGCTGGAGGACTGGAGTCAAATTGCCTTTCTTTCGGTGGAGTCGAGCCGGCTGGAGCAGTGGTATAAACCGGGATTGCTGCTAATTGGGGATGCGGCTCATGTCATGTCGCCGGTGGGTGGCGTGGGGATTAATTACGCGATTGCGGATGCGGTGGCGGCGGCGAATATCCTGGGCGAACCGCTGAAGCGCGGTCATGTCCACCCGTGGGATTTGGCGGAGGTGCAGCGCCGGCGCGAGCTGCCGGTGCGGGTGATCCAGGCGTTTCAAGCGTTTGTGCAGGAGCGAATTATTGCCAACGCGCTCAATCCCAATCGGGCGTTCCAGCTGCCGGCTTTCCTGAAATGGCCGGTTTTGCGGGATATACCGGCTCGGCTGATTGGGTTTGGGGTTTGGCCGGTGCACGTTAGGGATTAGAGGGGGAGGGTGCCGGTGAGAGCGAGGAGTAAAAATTATAGCACTAGCCATATTGGTTAGGACGTAGGACAGGCGTTCCCTCCGATCCCAGAAACCATGAGGGCACGGAGAAAACGCCTGCCCTACGCCTATACTTCGTATTCCAGTGTCCTAAACTGACTGTCTACTGCGATAAACGCTAAAGTCACTACTGAAGATAGAGATTTTTGACAGACTGTTTGAATACGGGATTGAGAGAAAACAAGGTTGTCTTCCCCTGATCCTGGGCATCCACGAGAAACCGCCTGACGAGCGAGCGCATAGCATTCAACACCTCGGCGGGAGATAGAGGAATATTCTGGCAAATTTGCGGCAGAGCAACCGGAGCAGTTTCTCTAGAAAGCTGAATCATTACCGCCTGTTCTGGCGGCGCTAACCGCTGAAAGTGTTGCTCTAATTGGGATTGCAAGGATTCGTCCAAAATCAGCGGTTCGTATTGCAAAAACTCAGAAACCCTGCCCCCGCACAACTCTTGAATCAAGGTAGCCGTCAAGTCCAACCAGAGAGGATTGCCTTGATATGTTTCAACCAAAGTATCCCAACTTTCCTCATCGGATAACTTGCGGGATTTCAAAATTTCTTTAGCCGCCGCCCCCAAACTCCCCAACACCAACGAGCGAACCGGGCTTTTTTCTTTTTCCAGGTGAGCCACTTCTCGCGGTTTTTCCCAATTAAGCAACATCAAACAACTCTGGTGAGAGACTTCGGCAACGAGCTTGAAAAAGAGGTGAGACTCTTCGCATCCCGATTTGTAGTGTCCGGCAAACTGCCCGCTGCTGAAAAGCACCCGCACGTCATCGAGGACTATCAGACAGCGATACTGGCGCAAATAGTTGAGAAGTTGGGAGATTTGGGCTTCTACGCTGTCGGGAATTTCGGCTTGCGGTGCAAAGACTTGCAGGAGGTTGGCGAGGGTGGCATTCAGGGGTGGAGAAAAGCGCAGGCTGCGATAGATGATATAGTCGAAGTGAGTTTTGATGTCGTCAATGAGGCGGATGGCGAGCGCGGTTTTGCCAATGCCGGTGATTCCCAGAAGTGCCACAAGACGGCAGCGTTCTTGTACGAGCCAGCGTTCCAGGGTGGCGAGTTCGGAGGTGCGCTCGTAAAACGTCAATACTTCCGGCGCGTCGCCTAAGTCGAGATGAAGTTTAGTTTTGTTTGGCTGGTGTTGTGCGTCCTTTTTTGAATGGGGAAGAGTTGGCAGACAACAGTTAAAATTCTGAATCAGTCTATGATAATCACCGCTGAGAGCTAAGGCAGAAAATTTCCGTTTCTTGATCATAGCCCTACAATTTGTTTTAGTAACGTCTTCTCCGAATCCTTCTGAGAGGATTTTCCAAAGTTCTGACCCTACATTTCTAACATGCCCTTCGTTAGAGTAAGTGTCTTCAGCGATTTTCCTGTAAGTCTTGCCTTCCAATGCCCCCCGCAGGATGGCCTCTTGCAAATAGTCCAAGTGTTCCCCCGTTTTGGCCAATAGTAGCTCGTCCACTACTCTTAAGACTTCTTTAATGTCCATTGTGTCAGATCGGTGCTATGATGTGCGGCTCCCTGCATTATACCCGACTTTCTGACATGTCCGACAGTTCTGACAGTTCTGACACCGCCATTTTAGCAAATCCCTGACATTTCTGACTTGGCAGCGATTAGGTTTTGGCATCATACTTATATGGCAGGTGCAGCGCATCACCAGAGTGAGAGGAATAAACAAAGCCTTCTACTCTTAATGCCTAACAGTCAAGCTCTGATCGGGAGTATAGCGATGACCGTGTTAAGACAGCTTAAGCCCTTACAGTGGAATGACCTCCCAGACATGGCTCAAGTCCTTCCCATCTCAGAAAGATGAAGCCTATTAGATATTCCTTTGAGAATATCTAAAAAATAAGTGCGGTTTAATTCAAAGATTTGTTTCCATTGCCTAGGGTGAACTATGATCGATAAAAATTCTCCAACCATAGGACTTATTGAAGCTCCAGCGACGGGCTTATACGATAGTGATGGGAAAAATTGGACTTCCTTATATAGACATCGTTCTTTAATAAGTAAGCAAGTTTTAATCCCGGATTTACAAGCAGGAGGATTTGACGCTCAATTAGTCAACCTCAGGGACGATCATTATAGTGAGGAATTTGGAGAGGTTTTCTGGAAAGGGATGGCCTTAAAGAAAACTTATGTCGGAGGCAAAATTTCCGATCTCGATCCTCAAGATTTTGATGCTTGGGGAGTTACAGTTAACTTTTCTCAAGATCGTCAAGTTAGCTGTATGCTCATTGAGCATTTAGCTCAGGGAGATCGCCCGATTGTAGTTGGGGGATCTGATGCTCTAGCTGAACCACATCACTATTTCAAAGCGGGCGCATCAGCAGTGGTTCAAGATAAATCTGGAGCGGCAAATTGGGCTATTTTTGACTATGTATTGGGAAAAACACCCCGAGAAGAACTTACCGGGGTAATTCTGGCCGATGGGAAACAATATCCTCGCAAAAGTCAAGCTAAAAGTCCAGATGATTGGGCCTTACCATCGGTGGAAGTAGCAAAAGATTGTTTAGGGACTCTCCCTAATGTGCAGGGATTAGTGCCTGTGGGTTCGTTAGTGGCTGACATTGGTTGCGATCGCACCTGTGACTTTTGTATGACACCTACCTACGGAACAGGTTTTCGGCGAATGTCTCCAAAAACAGCCCTCAAATGGTTGGAAATTCAGAAACAAGCGGGCGCTCGTGCTATAAATATTGGGTCCGATCAATTCCTCGCTCGTGTTCTCTTTCCGGGAGGACGAGAAGAAATCCTTGAAATTACCAATGGGGCGCGGGACATGGGTATAACCCTCATGTGGCCCAATGGTTTAGAACTGAGAAAAACTACTCTAGGAGCGGGACGTAACTACAAAAGCACCGATCTAAGACCCGATGAAGAATTAATTGAAGCTCTCTTTGGTTGGGATGGTCAAGTGGGCTGTCCTTTGGCTTATATTCCGGCTGAACGTCCAGTATTTGGACGAGAAGCTTACAAGAAATTATTACCTTGGCAAGAACATTGTACCTTAATGAAGGCTGTGGTGAGTACGGGTGTGCCTGTAATTACCTATGGCATTATTATCGGACTCCCTGATGATGACCATGAGGATTTGTTACGTCTGGAGGAAGCCATCTCAGATCTTGTAGATGAATTGGTAAAGATTAATCCTAAATTGGAATTTCAGACCTGCTGTTACAGTATTATTCCTCTCCCCGGCACTCCCCAGTCCTATAACTTACGCAAGACAGGGATGCTACAGTTTGAGGATAGCTGTCTTTGGGGAGTATGGACAACTACTTCTAATACTAATCACCTTACCTACGAGGAGGTTTCTGATTGGCAAATTCGTCTATCTAATATTCGCCGAGCCCCAACTAAATTTACCAACTATAACGGAGAATATTCCGCAATGGTTAGTAGTGCTTCTTCTGGCGATTCCAAGATTGTCTTGGGAAATTCTTGAGTTAAACAGCAGGTAAATCGCGGAGCGGTAAAATTGCTTTTTCATATTCGAGAACTTCCTCGCACCCTGCCCTAGACACCTTCCGCAATTTCCGCGATGAAAAGCTCCTAACTCATCCTGTTGGCAAGCGGCTACTGAGTCTTTACTACCTTTACTGCCGGCTCATCCCCAGCATAGCGCAGCATGTGGAAAAGCTGCTCATTCTTAATACTTTTTTAAGAGGGCAGCCAGGACGTCTAGCCCAGTGGATGCGCGAGCAAAGTGTTATAGCAGTATTCACTTAGGTTCGGATACGATGGTCGGAATGATTGCCTATCCTACGAGGTTCCGACGTAGGTCAGGCGCTCCCTCTATGCCCTAACCTAAGTGGCTAGTGCTATAAATGCTAATATAGCAGTAGCCACTTAGGTTCGTACATTTCGGCCTCTTTTGCACCCCCGCACTCCGGCTCCTATTGTCCTAACCCATATTACTACTGGGATATAGACGGAGGGGAGGCGTAGCGCTAACGCGCCGCTGCGCTAACGCCTGCCCTGAAGATTCCATAATCAAAACAATATAAAGGCTTGGCTTGGGCTTTTCCGACCGGCAACCAGTCCCGAAAAAATAAAGATCAGCCGGCATGAATGCCAGCCCACCGGCACATCCTGTCAAACGCAACCGCACCTTAACCTGTAGGGGCGGGTTTAGCCGGCATATCTGCAGGTGGCAAAGCATATCTATGAACCCGCCCCTACTGTCCTCGGTTCGCATCAGTTAGGCAAAGCCTCCACATCAATCACCCGATCGAGGTAAGATTGTGTTTGCGCAGCTTCGAGCGCCATTTTCCGCGCTTTGTCCTTCATGGACTTGAGCACCAGACGAATCACCCAAGAGGAGATGCGCGGGTTGTTGTCTATCTCCGCGATCAGGGCATCTATATCATTAATCATAGCGAGCAGTTCCAGGTTGTTGTGCTGTAGCATGGCTCTCTCCTTTCTTTTCATTTAACGATTTGCTTTAAGTAGCCCAATAATCTATTAGCCGAGGGTTTTAGCGCCTCCTGATATCATCTCCGGTAGCACCGTTGTTGTTGGCTAGGTGGGGGCGGGTTTATTCATATTCTGCTAGATCGGCAGAAATATCTTGGCAGAACCCGCCCCTACAAAGGTATGTGCACACAACCCATGCAAGCGGACATGATATGACTGCTGCAGCAGTTGCCTATCGCCCTCGATTTATATTTATAAACTAAAAATTTTTCCATCTTTCTTGTGCCAGTAGTGTGCCACTACCTGAAGCGATTGCCAAACACGGGAGGCATTTTTGCAAACCGGCTCCTTGCCGCCAAGGGGCGCAAATCTTTTGCCGGCAAGCACTTCCCGCAACAGCGTTCCGGTGGGAAAAGCGCGAATGGCTATCGCTAAACTACTTTATCAGAGTAGACACTTGGCAAATTGGCACACCGGCAGCCGCCAGCAATATATCATCCGACAAAAGACTACTTTTACAGCTCCCCGATACCGAACGCAGCGGTGGGGCTTCCCGCTTCCCGCCCCGACCGGCTGGCTGCTGCTGCCGGCGTGGGCCAAGCAGTCCCGTTGCTGGAAGCCGGTGGCAGTCAAAAAACCCGGTTTCTCAAACAATACCTTTGCCAATTTAGCTGAGGTTGCTACAAGCGGGTGGCGGCTTGCTCTCAGACGCGCTCCCCTATCCCAAATGCTGTCCAATTACAAGTGTGAGGACGCTGAAGTTCTCCGCCGGCTTTGAGCCAACCATCTCAAACTCCTCCGTGAAGTTTCGCTAACACTCCGGACATAAGTAGCGCTACTCTTTTGCCTGGATTAAGAAACTTGGTTTTTTTCATAAACCGGCTTCGGGAAGCCGGTGGGGGCGAGAGCGTCCCCATGCATGCAAAGATTTTCACCCCCTCACCCCTCAATACACCCAACGCCCGTGAAGGGAGAAGGGAGAAAAATCAATCATTCGGTTGGGGGTGAGGGGGAGTGCAAAAATGGGATGTTCCCGGTGGCTGCGTTTTGCAAAAGTAAAACCTAAAAACTAAAAGGAAAAAGTAAAGTTATGCTGCCGGCATGGAGAGAGCGCATTACAGGTTACTTTATTGAGGAAACAAAAGACAGCCTCACTGTGATTGAGCGAGGGTTGCTCAATCTGCCAGCCACCCTCTCAGACCCAGAATCGGTCAAAGAGCTCTGCCGCGCCGCTAATTCGCTGAAAGGGGGGGCGGCAATGCTGGGCATCAGTAGCATTCAGAAAATCGCCCACCATTTAGAACAGTGCTTCAAGGCGTTTAAAGACAATCCTGTCAAGCCAGACCGAAAGCTAGAGGTACTTTTGCTACACCTTTTTATTACCCTCCAAGAGCTTTTGGATCATTTTTCTGGACCTTTTGGCCTGAAAGAGGAAGTGGCGTCGCAAATTATTTGGCGTACTTGGCCGGTTATTGATGAGCTTAACAGTCACCTGCAACAGCTGCTCAATCAGGGGTGGCTGAACACTTGCAAGACATGCCGGTACTTCTATGGTTTGCGCGATGGCGGCAATTTCCTGATCTGCGCTGTCCATCCTGCCGGTCCCCAAGAAGACTTCTGTCGCGACTGGGAAGGGCATCCCACTGGGGCAGAGATTGAAATATCTTGAAATTTCGGATAAAATCCCCTAAAAAAAGCTATAATGTGCCCCTACTAAGCTTTTAGGCTTTTAATCTTCCTATCTGCCTGAAGGAGGCAGAGCTTCCTGGACGGCGTTCCCAGGCGGAGCCTGGGAACGAGGGATAGAGGCGTGCAAATTCAATGCACCCTAGCTTAGATTGCGCCTGGCAATCTGTCGGGGCGCACCGGCTTTTAAAAGGAGATTTTGCCATGAACTGCACTTACTTTGCCGATTTAGCAAAACAGGTGGATATCCCACCCGACGGCATCCTCAGCCGCACTCTGTACAGCGACGAGCGGGTGAAGGTGGTTGTTTTTGGATTTGATGCCGGTCAGGAACTGTCGGAACACACCGCATCAATGCCAGCAATTCTCTCGATTGTACAAGGAGTTGCCCGCTTGACGCTGGGGAGCGATACCCTAGACGCCGGTGCCGGCTTTCTCGCCCACATGCCGGCGCAATTGCCGCACAGCGTTCATGCGAAAACAAAGCTCGTGATGCTGCTGCTGCTTCTGCTGCCGGCAACCGGCACTTCGCCCGCTTCTTGAGGGCGGAGAGGCGAGAAACCGGGTTTCTGCCATAGCCTTTTTCACAAACCAGAAACACGATTCAGAAACCCGGTTTCTTTGGGCCAGAAACCGGGTTTCTGCCATAGCCTTTGCATCCGGGGGAAAATCTTTATTCAGAAACCTGGTTTCTTTCTCCGAAGCCAGAAACCCGGTTTCTTTATCCTTTCACCGGCACTTTCACCGCGTTCAGCAGCAAACCGTACTCCAACCCCTCTACCACAGCTTGATACGAAGCGTCAAGTATATTCCCCGACACCCCCACCGTGGTCCAGCGCTGCTGGCCATTCGTGGACTCAACCAGCACGCGCGTCTTGGCAGAGGTGCCGGCACCCCCATCCAGAATCCGCACTTTGTAGTCCGCCAGCTGAAACTCTGCAATCTCCGGGTAGAAATTCACCAGCGCCTTGCGCAGCGCCGCATCCAGCGCCGAAACCGGCCCGTTTCCTTCCGCCGCCTCCAGCAAGTCTTTCCCGCTCACCGCCACTTTAATCGTCGCCAGCGCATGCGACGATCCTCGGGCAATATTGCAGTGAACCTGACAGCCCTTGAGTTCAAAGAACTGCTTCCGCTGTCCGAGCGCCTCCCGCATCAGCAAGTCAAAACTCGCCTCCGCCGCCTCAAACTGATACCCCTGACTTTCCAGCTCCTTCAACCGCTGCAAAATTTGCCGGCACGCCGGATCTCCCTTATCCAGATCCATCCCAAAACTGCGAGCTTTTGCCAAAACATTGCTCAGCCCGGATTGCTCAGAAATCACAATCCGCCGGCTGTTCCCGACCACTTCCGGCTGAATGTGCTCGTAAGTCAGCGGGTTCCTCGCTACCGCCGATACATGCACGCCGCCCTTGTGAGCGAACGCCGACCTCCCCACAAACGGGGCGTGTTCATCCGGAGCCAGATTCACAACCTCACTGACAAACCGGCTCGTTGCTGTCAGGTGAGCCAGCTTGCTGCTATCAATGCAGTGATAGCCCAGCTTCAGCTGCAAATTGGGAATCACCGAACACAGGTTGGCGTTGCCGCAGCGTTCGCCGTAGCCATTAATGGTGCCCTGCACCATGCGAGCACCTTCCATCACCGCCGCCAGGGCGTTGGCCACGGCGGTTTCCGAGTCGTTGTGAGTGTGAATCCCCAGCATGGGGGCCGGGATTTGGGGATTTGGGGATTGGCTGATGGCGGCGAGCACCTGGCGGACAATCTGGCTGATTTCGCTGGGTAAAGTGCCGCCGTTGGTGTCGCAGAGGACGAGCCACTCGGCACCGGCAGCGGCAGCCACCTCCAGGGTTTTTAGCGCATACTCCCGATTGTGCTTGTAGCCGTCGAACCAGTGTTCGGCATCGTAGAGGACGCGACGCCCCTGAACCCGCAGGTACTCAATCGTGTCCCGGATCATCGCCAAATTCTCATCGAGGGTGGTTTTCAGCCCTTCCGTGACGTGCATGTCCCAGGATTTGCCAAAAATCGTCACCCAGCGAGTGCCGGCAGCGATAATCGGCTGCAGCATCGGGTCTTCTGCTGCTGTTGCGCCCGGTCGCCGCGTCGAGCAAAATGCCACAACTTCCGCGCCTTTGAGCGGTGTTTCTTTCAGCTGCCAGAAAAATTGCACATCTTTGGGATTTGCCCCTGGCCATCCCCCCTCAATGAAGGGAACGCCCAGCTCGTCTAGCTTGCGGGCAATTCGCAATTTATCTTCAATCGACAGGGAAAGCCCTTCGCGCTGGGCTCCGTCGCGCAGGGTGGTGTCGTAGATCCAAATTCGCTTAGAAGTGTCTGGAGTCATTGCTGACGGGGGGAGAGAGGGGACGCACACAACTCATTGTAGGGAGCGGTCACAATCGAGCTATAAAACTTAACAGAAACGTAATGCATGGATGCATCACTATGCCGAAAGTTACAGCCCGAGGGAAAACGTTTGAGTGCGAACGGGGTGCCAATCTGCGTCAAGTCTTGCTGAAGAATGGCATCGAGGTTTACAACGGCGGTGCGGCAGCCATCAACTGTCGCGGACTGGGGACTTGCGGCACCTGTGCCGTCGCGGTGGAAGGGGAAGTGTCTGAACCCAACTGGCGAGACAAGACGCGGCGCTCTCTACCCCCCCATTCTCCCACAGCCAATCGCCGGTTAGCCTGTCAAACTCAAGTTTTAGGAGATGTTAAGGTAACAAAATATGACGGATTCTGGGGGCAAGACTCTCAAACCGTCTGGACGCCAGAAGGGTAATTGCTGGGGTGCCGACCGGCGAGAGGACAGGCGTCCCGCCTGTCCTACGTCTGGGTTCGGTTAACCGCATGCGGAAGTACGGGAAACCGAAGCAAGAGCGCTGTCTCCGGTGAGCCGGCGACCCCCACACCCCCGCAAAAGCAGCAGCCAAAAGGGTTTGCACCCTGCAGCTGGGGGTCGGAGGGAACGCCTGTCCTAGGGGGATGTTCGGTTAACCGCATGCGGAAGTACGGGAAACCGAAGCAAGAGGTGTTCCGGTGCGAACAGTCCCAGTCCGTGCCGGTGAGATCCTGCCAAATGGCGTAGGACAGGCGTCCCGCCTGTCCGGCAGCACCGGCAGGGTTCGGTTTCCCGCATGCGGAAGTACGGGAAACCGAAGCAAGATGTGTTCCGGTGCGAACAGTCCCAGTCCGTGCCGGTGAGGGCGAACCCGATGGAGCAGGACAGGCGTCCCGCCTGTCCTGCAGCACCGGCAGGGTTTGGCATTTTGCCGGTCGGAATGTCATAGACTTTTCAATGGGGGGCGGGCTGTCCGTTTCAATCCCGTTTCCGGGATTCAGCTGGCCAAAAATCTTCTCCTCCTACCCTCTGCTAAAATCATTATCGCATTAATATGGGCTTCTTTGCACAACTGGGATGCTCCTGTCCAGCTCACCCGACACGCCAATCCCCCTCTGTTGCGCGACAGGCATTTTGCCTGTCCGGTAGGAAATGAACTCATCTAGTGACATTCTGATTATCGGGGGTGGCACGATTGGCCTCTCAATCGCCATCGAACTGAAGTTGCGAGGCGCAACTGTCACCGTCATTTGCCGGGACTTCCAGCAGGCAGCCGCCCACGCCGCCGCCGGCATGCTCGCTCCTCAGGCGGAGGCTATACCCCCTGGCCCAATGCTGGATTTGTGCCTGCGCTCCCGAGCTTTATATCCAGACTGGACGAGCAAACTCGAAGAGATCGCCGGCTCGCCCACCGGCTACTGGCCCTGTGGCATTCTCGCTCCCGCCTACGAGCCGGCCACCGGCGGGGAGTCCCCTGCAGCGCTGGAAAACGGACATTTATATGGACATTTATATAATGTCAGCGCTTTGTGGCTCGACCGGCAAGCGATTCACCAGCACCAGCCCGGTCTTGGCCCAGAGGTGGCCGGCGGGTGGTGCTTTCCGGAAGACGCCCAGGTGGACAGTCGGGCGCTGGCGGGAGTGCTGCGCTCCGCCGCCCCAGCGCTGGGCGTAAAGATTCTCGAAGGTGTGGCGGTTGAGGGAATCGTCCAGCGTTCCGGGCAAGTCACTTGCCTGAGAACCTCTGCCGGCGAACTGCACGGCGGGCACTATGTCTTGGCGACCGGCGCGTGGTCAAACCAGTTGCTGCCGCTGCCGGTGCATCCGAAAAAAGGGCAAATGCTCTCGGTGCGGGTGCCGGTGGAGACTGCGGTCCCGCCCCTGCAGCGGGTGCTGTTTGGGCCTGAAACTTACATCGTCCCCCGCCGCGATGGCCGGATTGTCATTGGAGCCACGAGCGAGGATGTTGGCTTCACTGCCGGGAATACGCCGGCGGGTATGAACACTCTGCTGGAGCGGGCTGTGCGGCTCTACCCCCAACTGCAACACTATCCGATTGAAGAATTTTGGTGGGGGTTCCGACCGGCAGCGCCTGACGAGCTGCCAATTTTGGGCCCGGGCCTGTGCGAGAATTTAACCCTGGCCACGGGCCACTACCGCAATGGGATTCTGCTCGCGCCGGTGACGGCTTCTCTGATTGCGGATTTAATCCTGAATCAAAAATCTGACCCGCTGCTGGAGCATTTCCACGCCTCACGGTTTTTCCGCCGGCAGCCATCCGCCGCCCGCCCGCAGAGCGCAGTCGAGACGCGCCCCGGCGATCTAAAAAATAACAGCTCAAACGGAAGTCAAACCCCTCCAATGCTCACCTACCCCGCTCCCACCCAGCAGGCACCAGCGAAGCTGTCTCCCGACACTCCGCTGACGATTGCCGGTCGGCAGTTTCGCTCGCGCTTGATGACCGGCACCGGCAAGTATCGCAGCATTGAGGAAATGCAGCAAAGTGTCGCCGCCAGCGGTTGCGAAATTGTCACGGTGGCGGTGCGCCGGGTGCAAACGAAGGCTGCAGGGCATGAAGGGCTGGCGGAGGCGCTGGACTGGACCAAAATCTGGATGCTGCCCAATACTGCCGGCTGTCAAACGGCGGAGGAGGCGATTCGGGTGGCGCGTCTGGGGCGGGAGATGGCGAAGCTGCTCGGACAAGAGGACAATAATTTTGTCAAGTTAGAGGTGATTCCGGATGCCAAATATCTTTTGCCCGATCCGATTGGCACTCTGGAAGCTGCAGAAAAGCTGGTGAGGGAAGGTTTTGCGGTCCTGCCGTATATTAATGCTGACCCGTTGCTGGCGAAACGCTTGCAGGATGTTGGCTGCGCTACGGTGATGCCTTTGGGTTCGCCCATCGGTTCCGGACAGGGGATAACGACTGCGGCGAATATTCAGATTATTATTGAGAGCGCCCGCGTGCCGGTGGTGGTGGATGCCGGCATTGGGACGCCTTCTGAGGCGGCGCAAGCGATGGAGATGGGGGCGGATGCGGTGCTGATCAATAGCGCTATCGCCCTGGCGGAGAATGCGGCTGCGATGGCCAAAGCGATGGGTATGGCGGTAGAGGCAGGGCGTCTGGCCTATCTCGCCGGTCGCATGCCGGTGAGATCCAGCGCCAGCGCCAGCTCACCCCTGACCGGCACGATTGCCGGATAGGGGCGAGGGGGAGGGGGAGAGGGGAGACGGGTCCGTTTCAATCCCGTTTCCTTTGATTCGCTGGCCAAAAATCTTCTCCTCCTACCCCCTGCTGAAATCATTGTCGCATTGATATGGGCTTGTTTGCACAACCGGGACGCTCCCAATTGTCCCACTGTCCCCCTCTCCCTTTTGTTAAGAATCATTAATAGTTCTGAAGCAATACTTCTGAGAGCTAATTTTTGATAGAGTTAGCTAAAGTAAAAAGACTGAGGGTGAGATTCATGCCATATACCGAAGAAGAAGGCGGACGCTTGAACAATTTCGCCGTTGAGCCAAAGATGTACAAGGCTGAACCTCCCACTAAGGCTCAACAGCGGAACTATCTGGTGTTGGGAATTTTGGCAGCAGTGCTTGTTGCTGGGCTGTTCTACGTCGCCTTCTCTGTCTCGACAAAGGTCAGCTGATAATAAACGCTTTTCCGGATTCCTGTAGCACTTTTAGATATTTTTCAGGTCAGCCAGGTTGCCGGCTCTGCCGGTGCCTGGTTTTTTTGTCTCGCCAAGAGTTTGACAGCCCGCACCAGACGCCTGCTGCCCCTGTCTTGTGCGAAAGCCCGACGAGCGGGCGGCTGCCCTGCGGGATCGCCCGGCTGCTATGTCTGAACCGCCGCAATTTCCCAGAAGCTGTTGGTGAATTAACGGGGGGTTATACCCACGGTTGCGGAATATCGCGCTTATTGGGGGAGACAAAGGAATGGAAGCATGTAGGGGCGGGTTCACCCACAACCTGTGCCACACAGCCCGCAAAGCATAAAAACCCGCCCCGGCACATCCCTAACCCCTCACCGATTCGCCAACAGCTTCTTTCCCACCGCCAGGGGAGAGTAGCCAAAGTGTCAGGCACCCCAGTCATATCTAGTCCGTTCGATTGACCGCAATTCGGCAGCTTGGGAAAGGGGAAAGGAGGCAGTATGCAGTATGCAGTGTGATGCTCTATGCCCCATGCCCCATTCCCCATTCAGAGATATTGTGGGTGTTCCACCGGACATGATATCAGGTGTTTGTGCGAGGTAAATGCCTGAGATCTGGTGCCACCGGCTTTTTTGACGGACTGCAAGATCGGACAACTAGAAATATTATAGCACACATGCGCTGGCGGCGGTTGAGGTAAGGCACCGCCAAATAGCTACAAATCAAAAAACCCCCCGGCATTGCTGCCAGGAGGCGGTTTATCGGGGTGCATCACTCTTTCTGTTCTAGTGGGAAAGACCGGCATCCGGACAGTTGACAAAATCGCTCTTTGCCCGGATGGTTGCGCTCTTGTCCGTAAAGAGAATTGGAAGCTCTGACACGGATAGTTCTTATGCGCGTCTACACGCCGTTTTTTTTGTTAACCCTGTTATTAATTGGGAGCGCCACTCCCTCCCGAGCGAATGAGTATCGCACAGTCAGCCGGCTGCAAGCAGATACGGCACAATCGGCTCAAAATGTATGTTCGCCGACTGTGACGCCCGACGATCATCGTGGGAGTGGGCGTTGCGAACAATAGGGATGGGCAGCTGTGTCCCGAAGACACAGCTGAGGGGCGGCATCAAGGGTTGGAAGCTCTGACACCCGCGCCCTAAATGTATCATCTCATGTCTGCGAGCTAATCGATCTACCTATTTTTTTATTGCCGGCGGCTGCACCAGAGTTTTGGTGCAGCCGCTGTTTGCGTTGATGCCGCACACTCCCCTCTACCGATCCTTAGAGTGCCGGTTGCTACCGCAGCAGCACAGGAGCACAGTAGGATGCGTTCCGCCTTGAGAGGATTGCGCACAAGCAGAGCGCCCTGGGATAAGCGGAAAGCACCCTACCGTGGCACAAAAAAGTAAGGTGCGTTCCGCCTTGAGAGTATTGTTGCTTTGTGAAATTGCCCTGCGAGCAGCGTCACGCTACAGGTTGCCTTCTTGCCAATCTTTCCCACCCGGTAATTCGGCTAGATAAGTGTCAATTATGTCGGGTAACTCGCTGGGCTTGTGGACATACGTCAAAGCGAGCAATTGTTCAGCCGTCTGGACTATCTGATTTCGGTCGAGCATCTGCGAGAGTTGAGACGGAGTTAATCGCCCGGAGCGCACTTCCACACTTGCCGGTCGAATGGCTGCCGCCAGTGCGTCTTCCAGGAAAGGCTGCCATTCATCTTGCTTTATATAATAAGAGGTTTTATTGTCTTTGAGATTCAGCTTTTGAATTTTTACCAGCGAATCAGAGATTGAAGCTACCCAAGAGTTGGTAAGCCGCTGCTCTATTTGATTTTTAATCAGATGAACCAGCAGTCTGACTAAAAATGAGTCGATATTCCGCAGAATTGCTTGTACGCTCATACCCTCCAGCTCGTCTACAATGGCCAAGGCGTCCTCGTAGCGCCCCTCCAGGATGCTATTTCTTAGGTCTAATAGTTCCTGAGTCATAAAGAATTCCTTCCAGAGTCAGTGTTTGGAGCGGTTATAAATGATTTGTGCGAGTTCTGGGGGATCAGAAACCCGGTTTCTTAAAGAAACCGGGTTTCTGTGATCTCACAAGTCAAATAGAAACGCTATATAAGCTGAGTGTAACACACCGGCTTGCAGGGCTAGCGGGATGGCCTGCAGGGAGCGAGCGATTTGAAAAGCGATTTAATCGAGCCGGTATAAAATAAGCTAAAATGGGAGAGTCCGAGGTAAGCGGAGTACCCAGATGCTCTCAGAACGGTTTACAGAAGCCCTCACCTACGCCACTGGGCTGCACGCCACTCAAACCCGCAAGGGAAGCGGTATTCCTTATATTGCTCATCTCTTGGGCGCAGCCAGTATTGCTTTGGAATATGGGGCGAATGAAGATGAAGCGATTGCGGCTTTGCTTCATGATGCCATTGAGGATCAAGGGGGCGCAGTCACCCGGGAAGAAATTCGCCGCCGGTTTGGGGATGTGGTGACGGAAATTGTAGACGGCTGCACGGATGCGGAGACGATTCCCAAACCGCCTTGGCGACAGCGCAAAGAAGCCTACATCGCCAGCATCGGGGCTGCTTCACCATCGGTGCTGCTCGTTTCTGCAGCAGATAAACTGCAGAATGCTCGCTCCCTGCTCAAGGATTATCGGGCGAGCGGTGAGTGCGTTTGGGAGCGTTTTAAAGGCGGGAAAGAGGGCACTCTTTGGTATTACAGGGCTTTGGTTGAGGCATTCAGAGCTGCGGGTTCAACCCCTTTGGTTGAAGAATTAGACCGGGTGGTTTCAGAACTGGAAATGATCTCTGTTTCGCTATAATATAGCGTTTCTCAGTTGGATGAACGTGTTTGCCCAGAAACCCGGTTTCTTTAAGAAACCGGGTTTCTCAATGTGCTGGGAGATGCTGGGGTGCTGAATATTCAGGCACCGGCAGATTTTAGTCCGAGTTTGGGGGAGCGGATTGCATATGTATTTGAATCAGCTGGTTTGATGCCGGTAGGGGGGGAGACGCTGTATCCTTTAGGGTGAATTTGGGCTAATTTGTGAGGTGCGGGGAGGGCAGACGAGATTGCCATTTTGGAGAGTGGGAGGGTCGATGTGTTGGAGAGAAGAGTAGTAACTTTTGCATAGAATAGCTCTTGTCTCAGTCTGTGTGCCGGGGGCGTTGGGGACTGCGAATACGCCACCACTATAGGCGGAGGAATATGTTTTCAAAGGGGTGGCATAAGTGAAGGCAGATGTGGCAGTGGTACTAACTGAATATTCGTAGTTTCCTGTTTTGGCTGGAATGTCCAAACCAAGCTCGGTGAAAGAGTTAGCAAAGGTGCTGTGTTCTGAATAGTAAGTTTGCTGCGCTCTGTTAATTGACTCGACAGAATAGCGGGCAATCGCCTGCAATGCGCTGTCTCTCTTGTCGTCGGATTTGATAGATGAGGCTGCCCGAAGGGCTTGCTCGTACTGACCTTTCTGGGTGGATGAGCGGGCAATCTCCTCCAATGCGCTGTCTTTGTCAGAGTCGGATTTGATAGATGAGGCTGCCCGAAGGGCTTGCTCGTACTGACCTTTCTGGGTGGATGAGCGGGCAATCTCCTCCAATACCCTGTCTCTATTGTTGTCGTCTCTATTGTCGTCGGATTTGATAGATGAGGCTGCCCGAAGGGCTTGCTCATACTGGCCTTTCTCGGTGGATGAGCGGGCAATCTCCGGCAATACCCTGTCTCTCTTGTTGTCGGATTTGATAGATGAGGCTACCCGAAGGGCTTGCTCATACTGACCTTTCTCGGTGGATGAGCGGACAATCGCCTGCAATGCGCTGTCTTTGTCAGAGTCGTCTTTGATAGATGAGGCTACCCGGAGGGCTTGCTCGTACTGACCGGCTGCGGCATAGGAGCGGGCTATATCAGTCAGGGCGATATCTTTGGAATGGGAGTGCTGGATGGTTTGGGCTACTGTTTCGGCGAGTGAGAAAATTTCCGCTGCTTGCAAATTTTTACCGGCTGCGGCATAGGAGCGGGCTATTTCAGCGAACGAGCGAGCCTTAAAATAGGGATGTTTGATGGTTTGGGCTACCTGCAAAGCTCGCTCGTACTCGCCGGCGGCGACTAACTCGTCGGAGCGATTGGCTTCCGGCAAATCTTCACCTACTACAATAGGCCACCAGCCATCTATTCTTGTTGTGTTGGCACCGCATTCTATGCGATTACCTTGCACGATTGGGTGAGCGGGGTCTGATTCGGATTCGTCGGATATATTTGCTTTGCACAGAATATCAGCTATCAAAACCTCGCCGGTTCTCACATCGCCTGGGACTGCAAAAACGCCCCCAATATAATGGCCATAATAGTAGTTATGGAAATCACCGACCCCCCCCCTTATTGCTATATTGCCGGCACTGCAATAGTTAAATGCAGCCTCAGGACTAGCTTTAGTTGAACAAAAAAAATTGTATATATAGTAGGGATTGGGTAATAACGGTTCTAGATTGTCTGCAAAAACCCCATTCTTTTGGTAGTAGCTTGTCTGATTGCGGTTGATTTCCTTAACGGAGTATATGGCTTCATCAGAATATAATACCCGGTAAGAACCAGTGTCATTATCAGATGAAGCAACACATTCTGTCAAAACTAAAAGGAAGCCCATCATAACACTCATAGCAAATCCTACGCTAAATAAGCATCCCATCGGGAGAGAAGAAACTTTCGGGGCGTTTTGGAGACTGCCGCTACCAGCTGTTTCTTTGAAGGGGGTAGCTTGCAGTGCCTCAAGTGCTTGGCGTGCTTGGGAGAATCGCCGTTCAGGAGCGGGAGCGCACAGTTTTTCAATCCAGTTGGCAAAACGGGGAGTTAGGCTGACTTTATCTTTAAATTGCAGGCGCATTTTCTCCTGCGGCAAGTTAGCAGGGGGCGTGCCGGTTAACAGGTGAATCAGAGTGGCTCCTAGGGCGTAAAGGTCACTCGCTGGAACGGCTTTTCCCCAGAGCTGTTCCGGTGGGGCATAGCCGCCGGTGCCAACGACTGTGAAGGTGACTCCCTCTGTCTTGGCGCGTTCTTGAACGGCACCAAAATCCACCAGATAAACGTGCTGGTCTTCTCCCATGATAATGTTGCTGGGCTTGATGTCGCGGTGCAGCACCGCCGGACTTAACTCGTGCAGGTAAATTAGGATGTTCAGCAGCTGAGTGGCTATGTTTTGTGCCTCGGCTTCTGTAAAGTGTTTGCCCCCTTTTAAGAGCTGCTGCAAAGATGTGCCGGGAATGTAGTCCTGCACTAACCCAAACCAGGGCAAACCCCCGCCAGCATCCTTGTCGAGGGAAAAATCATCCCGATAACTGGGAATTCTGGGATGGTTGAGATGTTTGAGGACAGATGCCTCGCGCTGAAATAACTTTAAGTCATCCCACTGCATCTGAGGGCTAAAGGGCAGCAGCTTGACAATCACTTGGTTACCTGCAAGGGATGCCTCTGCGGGTTTGGCCAAATCTTTTGCCAGCCAAGTTTGACGACCGGCACTGTTTCCCAACTGTTCTTTGAGTTGATAGCGTTCCTGTAAAATTTGTCCTGGTTTTAGCATAGTCTTGATTCTCTGTCAACGCTTGCAGTTTTGTGTAAAGTTGCTAATTGCTAATTCCTGATTTGGTCGTAATCTCCCTGCCCTTCCCTAAGAGGGAAGGGGGAGCATCCCAGTTTTGCAGAGCCCGAGTTGAGGGCGAAGCATTCGGATAAGAAATTCTCGGTTTTGACTCAGAGATTATTCGCCCGAATGCTTCGCCCCTACAAAAATGGGATGCTCCCTAGGGAAGGGGGGTTGGGGGGGTTGGGTTTGTCCCACTTTACGTTCACAGCCCTTAGTCCTTAGCTCTTAGCCCTGAATACAGCCAGTCTTGAATTTCTTCAACTAACCATTCTGCCTCTGGATTTGTTAATTCCTCCCCAAAGCAATAGGTTTTCATTTTAGTTTCAAGTCTGACTGAGCCATCGGAAGGGATTAGATTTATAGTTTGAATCTCTGAAGTTGAGCCTGAGCAGGAATAGGCCCAAATAAAAAGTCGCTTCTCTAGGAGAAATTTGTATCTATCCATGCCAAGGTAATGGGAACCAAAACAAGCAATCGCGGCTGACTTCAAGGAACCCAGCACTGCCGCTGTAAAACCAGACCAATTTAAAACAAACAGATTTAAACAAAACATAATAATTAGCAGGATGAATATAATAAGATAACAGGAACCGGACACAGAATGTTCTCCGACAAGAATATATTGTTGTATGTCCCAGATATTTAAGAAAGAATATCTAAGGATTTGATCCCCCAGTATTATGAAAAGAGGTAAGCACGGCCAGAACATAATGATTAAGCCTTTAACTGACCGGAGCATAGATAGAAGATGTGGGATATCGCTCAGCGATATGCCGCGTTTAGAAATTTTAATAACCAGCTTATTGGGGGACTTTTTCAGCCGGATGCGGCTGCTGGCGGGTTGGCGGCTTTTTTGCAGAGACGCTCCAGTTTTTAGGGCTTCAAGTGCTTGCGCTGCGGAACTGAACCGGCAGTTTAGGTCAGGCTCTGTCAGGGATTCAATCCACCGGCAAAACCGGGCGTCGAGACTAACTCGGTCTTGAAATTGAATCCGCAAGTTACTCTGGGGCAAATCCGAGGGGGAAATGCCGGTTAGTAAATGAATTAGAGTCGCTCCCAAGGCATACAAGTCTGATGCCGGCACGGCTTTTCCCCAAAACTGTTCTAGGGGTGCGTAACCGGCTGTTCCCACGACTGTGAAAGTGGCTCCCTCAACAGCAGTTGGATCGCTAACAGCGCCAAAATCCACCAGATAGACTTGCTCATCCGCTCCTAAAAGCAAGTTGCTGGGTTTGATATCCCGGTGCAGCACGGGGGGATTCAACCCATGCAGCTGAATCAGAATGTCCAGGACTTGGGTGGCAATTGAGCGCACCTGGGTTTCCGTGAAGCGATACCCCTCATCCAGCATCTGCTGGAGGGATTTCCCCGCAATAAAGTCCTGCACCAACCCAAACCAGCACAACCCCTCACCGGCATCCTTATCTATAGAGAAATAATCGCGATACTTAGGAATCCGGGGGTGGTCGAGATTTTGCAGAACTTGCGCCTCCCGCTCAAACAGTTTGAACTCGTCCCACTGCATTTCGGGACTGAAGGCGAGGAGTTTGACAATCGCCGGCTTGGGTGGATTTTCTGAGAGTTCTAACGCCAGCCAGGTTTGGCGACCGGCACTGTATCCTAAGCTTTTTTGGAGCTGATAGCGCCCCTGTAATAGCTGTTGTATTTGCAACATCGCGTGGGGACTCCCTGATCTAGAGATAGCTGCGACTTTTGCCAAAATCATTCCGTGCTGATGCCGGTGTCAGGATGGCAACATTAAGTCTTTCGCAGTCATCCACCTAGGATGGCTAGATTGACAGATAAAACTCCTGAAACGCCTGCCAAATCAGCTTTTTCTTTTATGTTTACCATCTAAACACACCGCCCTGTGATTTGGCAAGAGGTCTTAATATTTTGTAACATTTTCGGAGAAAAGTCAGCCAGCCCTGTTGGACTCCTGCACCGGCAAGGCGCTGGATTGCCGGTGGATAGAGCGGGAGGGTGCCGGTGCCTGCATGAGTTCTAAAAACCCGCGCAGGCGGGTTTTGTCTGTATAGCTGCGGTTTCAACCGCCCAGAGACTGTGGGACACAGTTTTAATGGGGCCAGAAACCGGGTTTCTTGTGTAGGAGGACTGAGTTTTCCGGCTTACCCAGTACAAGAAACCCGGTTTCTTGTAGCTTCACTTTTTTCTTTATAAATCAGATATAAACCAGTCCCGCGCACTTGAGAACTTTTAACAATTGATCGAGATTGACAAAAATATCCTCAATACGCGGGCTGGGGCAGATGATTTTATGGAAGTTCCCACCGGCTAGTGTTTCCCCAAAAGCGCAGTAATATTCAAGCCCGACAATATTGCTCACCAGCCAGTAGCAAGGATAGACATAATTGGGCGAAAAAATCTCTATGACCTGAGTTCCCGGCTGGCAGAAAACAAGGTTAGTCAGTCCGCCCCCGTGAGGCGCTACTACAACTTTAGCATTCGCCAGCAACCATGCCTGTTGCGCCACTGACATGGATTCCAGCGTTACGTTCCTGAACCCCAACTTACTTAACAAGTTTATCACTTCATATTCATTGATAACTCGGCGATTTTCAGCCAGCGCCCGACTGATATAGATGCGCTCTATTTTCTCTGGCGCTTCACTATCTTTCAAAAAGTCCCCTCTCAAAAAATCGCAAGCCCATTTGGGCATCCAGGCTATAGTTCCCGAAAAAGACGGAACGACTAACTTCGTCGCTTTCAGGTGAGGGAACTGAGAAGTCTCCAATATTTTGCTTTCTGGAATCCCCAAGGCGTTTAGCGTCTCTCTCTGAAACGGGAGGCGGCTGCTGATTAAAAACTTGTCTATCCTCTCCATATCTATCCCGCAACGGCGCAGCAAGTTAATGCGGGGGAGGATGTCAAACATCCAGTGAAAATAGACATCATTTAACAGTCCTGACAGAACGGCTACTGTGCCATCAAAACTCTGAAGCGGCGGGAACTTCCCGGAAGAGAAGATAGAATGTTTGCTGGGGTGTTTGTCTGGATGTCCGGGACTTAAAGCTGGGAATTCTGGGGAGACATCTCCTAAGAGCTTGTTATCTGGGGCGATTGTGGCGCTAGCCGTCTGAGTTTCGTCCAGCCAGTAACGCCCGTCTGGCACTAGGGCGACAAATGCTGCCGGCAATTTAACTTGCCCCCCAAATCTAAACCTAAAATCGATAGTGCTATCGGGCGTTATAGGGGGTGCGAGATGAATGGTATTTTCTGGATAGATAGTGGTATAATTGTCGTTGAAATTAGAGGCAACTGCCCAGTCGTGCGCCAATTCGTAAAAATCCTGGGGGGGGTCAACCGGCACTCCCACCGGGAAACCGACAGCTGTCTCATCCCGCTCGCCTTGCAGGCGTTGACTTGCGATAAAATCGGAGATAGCGCCAGCCAAGTCAGGGTTAATTTCCCTTGCCTTTTGGAAACAGGCGATCGCTTCGCCGAACTGGGTGCCGGCGGCAAAAGCTTTCCCTAAATAATAGTATAGCTCAGCAGATTCAGCTTGACTGTACAGGGTTTTTAGCAAACCGGCATTAGAGAAGATTGCTTCCTTAGACTTGCCCTGTTTTGCCAGAGTGTCGCTCCACTGACAGTAGGCTTCCGCGAAAGCCGGTTGAATCTGTATTGCCTTTCGGAAACAGGCAACCGCCTCATCCAATTTGCCTTGTTTTAGCAGTGCGTAACCCAAATCGCCACAAGCCGGTGCGAAATCTGGCTGAATCTGAATAGCTTTTTGGAAACAGGCAACCGCCTCATCCAGCTTGTCTTGCCGGCAAAAGCACAGCCCCAGATTCCAATACCCCTCAGTCCAGTCTGGGACCATCACCAAAGCCTTTAAATAGCAGGAGATAGCCTTTTCAAATTCTCCCAGCTTCTCAAATACCTCTGCCTGGTTTTGGTGCGCCTCAGCGAAGTCTGGTTGGAGGTCAATCGCCCTCTGCCAGCAGGCAATCGCCTCATCATAACTCCCCTGATACGACAGGGCATTTCCTAAATTATAATAAGCTTCTGGCTGACTGTCAACCACTTCTATAATTTGCCAGTAAATTCTTTCTGCCAGTTGGGGGTTGCGCTGGAGATGCCGGCTCGCTTCCGCTTCCAAAACCTCCAGCAATTCCGCCCCCCACAGCTCGACTTCCTCTGGGGTTCCCCGGGCAATTGCTGACAGCCATACAGCTTGAGCCTCTAATTCTTCTCCTTGCAAGATCCACGCCAGTCCCAGATGCCAGTAGTTAGACATCTCAGCCGGATTCGCCCCCACACACTGACGGTATAATTCTATCGCCTCACTGTACCGGCTTTGTGCCAGGTATTTAGCGGCTTTCTCTTGGATTTCAGCGATGTCCATATTGCTAAAACTTCACCCTAAAATATTATAAGTTCGTAGTGAGGGCTTTAGCCCTCTCTACAAGATGAGGGCTTCAGCCCTCACTACAAACTTGTCCTTACACCGCTTGCTTCTCCCGCAACTGATTCAAATCAGCGGGGGCGAATGCGCCGAACTCTGTAATAATCGCGGCAATATACGCAGCCGGCGTCACGTCAAACGCGGGGTTGTAAAACTCCACGCCCACTGGCGTAAGCCGCGTTTCCCCAACTTGGTAAATCTCAGCGGGGTCGCGCTCCTCAATGGGAATTTCCGCACCCGAAGCGAGCTTGAAATCAATGGTAGAAAGGGGAGCCGCCACGAAGAAAGGAATATTGTGAGCTTTGGCGGCAATTGCCAGATGGTAGGTGCCAATTTTATTCGCCGTGTCCCCATTGGAGGCAATGCGGTCAGCGCCGACTACCACAGCATGAATCATACCGCGCTGCATGCAGTGCGCCGCCATGCCATCGGAAATCAGCGTCACCGGAATGCCTTCTCGCACGCACTCCCAAGCTGTCAGTTTTGCGCCTTGCAAACGGGGGCGGGTTTCATCGGCAAACACCCTTGTCAAGCGACCGGCACTCCACGCGGAGCGCACCACACCCAGGGCAGTTCCGTAGCCGGCTGTTGCCAGTGCGCCGGCATTGCAGTGCGTCAGAATATTCAGCTTGTCGGGATTCGCCGGCAGCACTGACAAACCGCAATCGCCGATGGCTTTACAGGTTTGCAAATCTTCGGCGTGGATTGTTTTTGCCGTTTCCAGCAAAACTTCTTTCAGGTGCTCCACTCCCAGCGCTGTTTCGCGCGCCGTTTTCAGCATCCGGTCGAGCGCCCAAAATAGGTTGACTGCTGTGGGTCGGGTTGATCCCAGCAGCTGGGCGATTTCGTCGAGCCGGCTCAAGAATTCGCCGCGATCTCCTGTCTGAATCTCTCGCGCACCCAGGTAGATGCCATAGGCGGCGGCGACCCCGATTGCCGGTGCTCCCCGGACAATCATGGTTTTAATCGCCTGCGCCATGTCCTGATAGGTGGCTATTTCGACAAAAACTTCCTCAGCCGGCAGCCGAGTTTGGTCGATGAGTAAAACGCGGTCTTCTTTCCAAGTGATAGGATCAACCATTTTAGGGCTTTTCTAGGTTAGAGTATCTATTTTACCTTAAAAGAACCGCAGATTAACGCAGATTAACCCAGATCGCCTCAGATTTATCCCCTCGTTCCCCTCGTTCCCAGCCTCAAGCTGGGAACGCCGCGTTCATGAGGCTCTGCCTCCTTGGGTAGCAACTTGAGTTCTTTTACCTTAAAAGAACCGCAGATTAACACAGATTAACGCAGATTGTCTGCGATTTATCTGCGGTGCGTCCATCTGCGGTTGACAGTCCGGGATCTAACCGCTGACAGCCAGTCTGGCCCAGTTCCCGGCTAGATTCTCAAGTGCCGCTAATTTCAGTCTTTCTCAGACTGATATATTGACCCATCCGGCATGATGGCCCCTTCAAGAAAAGCGCCACTCAATTCATCAACGCTCACCTTAGCATCTTTGAGATTTGCACCACTGAGGTAGGCTCCCTCTAGGTTAGCGCCACTCAAACTAGCGTGACTCAAATTGGCACCGTTCAGGTTGGCGTGACTCAAGTCCGCACAAACCAGCTTAGCGCTCCTGAGGTTGGCACTGCTGAGGTTAACTTGACTCAAGGCAGCAAAACTCAGGTTGGCATGACTGAGATTGGCACCAATAAGTTGAGCCTGATAGAGGTTAGCATTATCGAGATTGGCGCTGCTCAGATTGGCATAACTCAAATCCGTCTCACTCAAATTAGCCGCACTCAGATTGACCCCCAGCAGATTAATCTCTGCTAACACCGCACCGGCAGCATCCAAACCTCTCAGAGACACCCCATCCTCATTCAAATCTTGGAGGGCCAAAAATCTTGCATAGCTAACTTTTTCGCCGCGCGCAGCATCGATCCTCCCCCAAGCTTGGTAGTGAAATTGTTTCCGGCGAGCGGGAGCTTCTTTAATAAAGAGAACTAGGGCAACCACGAGCGTGATAGCATCAGCGCCCTCCAGAATCTCTGCCAAAACAGAATTGTCACCGGCGAGCCAAAAAACTGCTCCCATGATGCCGGCTGCCACACTAGCGACTGCCCAAGCTGGCAGTTTCCAGAAAGTTTTGCCCAGCTTGACCGGCACTGTTTTGAGGTTTTCACCCCACTGATTCTCCGATACGCCGGGCTGGACTTGCTGATACCTTTCCGTGACTTTCCCCGGAAGTCGCGTGAGGTTTTCACCCCAGCGATTGACAGGAATTTTAGCACTTAATTGCTGGTACTTTTCAGCTATATTAGCGGTCAATTCTTGGAGCCTGTCACTATCCCACTGAATTGATACGAGAGGTTTTCTCTGGGACTCGACTAAGAGCTGTAGTTGCTGAGCGTCGTTCTTGAGTTCTGCCTTTAATTCTGAAGCCTCCTCTAAGCTGGCAGGTTGTTCATCTGGGTCAACTCCTACTGAAGAGTCTTCACCGGCATCTTTTAACATCTGAGCGGCAATCGCTGCCAAGGCATCTTCCCACGCTTGTTTGACTTCCGGAGTCCAATCTTCCTGGAGATACTGCTCAAAAGTCGCCAGCAGCGCGTCCCCAACTGCGGGGTAATGAATGGCCAGCGCCCCATATTCGACGTCTCTCGCTCCCAGGGTGTCGAAAACTTCCCCTAAAGCTTCTGGATTTCGGAGATTTTCTACCACCAATACCAGATCATTTACCAGCTTTTTGTATTGCTTGTTCATCTCGGTTTTGGCAAACAGAGGTTTCACCTCTGGGTAACAGATAAACAGGTTATCGTAGAAGCTCACCGCAAATTCATCACCCCAAGGTTTTACTCGCTCTAAACTTCGCTCTAAAGCTTCAACATTCAGTGACATATTTTCCCCTCAATAGACATTTTCACCCCCCTAACTAAAGCCCCGCCTTACCTATTAGCTAGCGCCGCTGCAATCCCTCACCCAAAAAATTAATGGGCTGGCATTCCTGCTCTATCTAACTTCATTGGCATCTAGCCGTCTTCCTAGTTTGTCTGGACTCAAGTAAGGTGTTTTTGTGAGCGCTGCAATCTCCTGAACTAGATTAACTTCCAACAGGTAGGACCTGAATAAGGTTAGATAGAAGCCCGGAGGACAGGGTGGGCAAGGCGGTGCATTCAGCAGAGTTAGGTGCCCCTGCAGTGCCCGTTTTGGAACCGCTGACCCGAGCTGGCTATTTTTCAGTCCTGGCCAAGGTTCGAGGCAAGCGGAGATTCCTCGACTGTTCTGATGTTTTTTACTTTACCATAAAGCCTAGAGTTTCCCCTCGGCTTTAAGAAAAATTAATTTTTTAGGAGTGCTAGTATGTTAGAGGGTGTTTGTCAAGTATAGAAGCAGTCATATTGGTTAGAACAATAGAAGCTTCGGGATCTCTGGAGCAAGGGAGGCCGAAATGTAGGTTTCCTAAATGCTTACTGCTATATAGACGTAGGGGGCGTCCGCCGAGCCTGAAGGTCTAATGTTCTAACCTAAGTGCATACTGCTATAATTGTTAAGTGTGAGTGGGGGCCATAAACCGGGTTTCTCCTGTAGTAAAGCAGAATTGTCCCGCTTCTCTACCACAAGTAACCCAGTTGCTTCTGACTTCACGTTACCTTTATAAATGAACTTTTAATAGGTGAGCGGCTCGGTCGGCAATAGTCTGTTAAAAGGTGATAAAATACACAGCCGGCTAAGGAGCGCACTTCCTCCATGTTTACTGGACGCTTAACTAGAGCGAGTGCTGTGCGAGGAGTCTGATCCTTCCGCAATTCTAGTGGCTCGCCGGCTGCCTCGCCCCACAGGTAATAGCGCCATTCGACCCCTTCTTTTCACATAAGAAACCCGGTTTCTTAAAGATACCGGGTTTCTCAGTCCCAAGATGAAAAACGCTACAATCTTCCTTTGCCGCAGATATTGCCGGTGAGCCCGAAACTCCTATCGAGCTGACAGCACTAAAAATTGCGAGAAGTTCTGAAGAAATTCCTCCATCGAAAGCGTATTATCGCTGTTGACATTACTCATTTTCCAGAACCTATCAATTTCCTCATCTCCATAGCCCAAGGCTTTAAATTTGGCCTCAATTTCTGACATCTGCAACACGCTATCTTTATTCTTGTCAATATCCTCAAACACTTGGAGGAGTGCGTCTCGGAACAGGGCTTGAGAAATCGCCTGGCGGAACTCATTTTCCAGCAAATCGAGGAACGACCCCTTAGAAGTTTCGGCGAGCCACGGATCGAGTACCGTAGACCGCAGGACAGTGATAGGGGCTCCCGGCAAACCCGTTACACCCAGATGGCGTTTCAAGTTTTCCATGAACGCCTCTCCATAATGTTCGGCATCGAAATCTGTGGTGCTGACGATCAGCTTGTACCCGTAAATATCCTCGCCCGGTTTGATGCTGAGCTGTTCGTAGAGCGCCTTATTGAACCGATTGGCCATATCTAAATTATTGTTGAGCGAGCCGTCGGGATTCTTGAAATTGAAAGCATAAGTCAATATATTCTGGTCGGGGCCGATTTCTGTAAGCAGTTTCATCGCTTTTGGATTCGCCAAAAGCTCCTCATTGCTCGCCCCATCGATTTTTTCCCGAATAAATTGAATCTGCTTTTCTACATTACCTCCAGAAATTTCAGCCGGCAGTCGGGGTACGGGAACGACAGTGAAGCGATCTTGCGGACGCGCCATGCACAGCAGTCGCGCGTAAAGCTTCTTACAATTAAACAGCGCCTTGCCAATGATTTTGCCATAACCGCCCTTGGAGGGGCGAATCACCTTGTGGCTCAGATAGACGGAAGCCGCCGCAGCCCCCGGTTTTGACCCCTCCACGCCATAAATGCCAACGGTTGGCTCAGCTTCCCCGTGAAACACATAGGGCGCGGCGAACGTCACCAGATTTCGCATCGCCGAATTGCGGTAGCAAAGCGCCCCTGCTGGGTAGGGAATATACCCCGATTTGTGAGGATCGACCGTGATGGAATCAGCATTTCCCAGCACTTGGAACTGCTCAGTTACATAGGAACTCAAACCGATTTCCGGAACCAGTTCCCCGCTTTCAATCTGGTTTTTCGAGCCCGGGCTATCTTCCCGAATCAGGGAGGCAAAATACCCGCCCCAAGCCGCATCGGCATGAACGGTAAATTCTAGCCCCTCGGCGCGCAACTTCTCTCGCAGTTCCAGAACCTTTTTAATGGGGTCAACCGCACTCTCTTCCGTGCTCCCTATGACAGAAACCACGGTGTAGACCGGCTTTTTCTCTGCAGCGCAGCGTTTCAGGAGTTCTTCCAGGGCATCAATATTCATCCGGGCGTCTTCATCCACCGGCACGTCTATCAAGTTCGACGCTCCAATTCCCAAAATTGCTGCTGCTTTGGGGAATGAGTAGTGTTTTGTCGCTGGGACAAAGAAGACCGGCGAATGTTCAATCTCACGCAGGAACCGGCGGGAGAAATCTTGGAACCCGAGGTTTTGCAGGGAATAGTTGGTGAGGGCTTTTGTTACTGCGTCGCTGGCAATCTTGTAGTCCTGGGTCAGGCGTGCCGGCAAGGCGAGGATGTCATCTCCTTTCAGGTTGAGCAGCGCCCAAGTATCGAGATCGGCGAGACGTTTTGACCCCCCAGCCGGCAGGGGAATCTCGATCTCCTTTGCTGCAGCTAGTGCCGGTTCATTTTTCAAAGCCGCTTGCAGCGCAAGCGGATAAAATTTCAGGTTTCTCGCCGACCAAATCGCCTCAATATTGGCAATCGTTCCCCCACAAGTGATGTGCCCCCAAGGTCGAATCGCTCCTTTTTTTATCTCTGCCTCATCCGGCAGGGTATATCCCAGCATCTGGCAAAGATCGTCTCCGACCAGCATTTCCAGAATCGTCGTTGCCGTTGACGCTTCAAAGGCCACGTTATTCGGGTTGTACAGCATCGCCGCAAAGTAGCCCAGGATAGATGGCATTGTCATATCCCAGTTCATATGCCCCTGATAGCGCATGCTGAAAAAGGGGACGGACTTTTTCATAAACGCCAGCAGCGATCGGTAACTTTCCTTGAGCGTGTCAATGGCACCCACATATTCTGGCTGCCGCTTAATTTGCTCCGTGATGTGAGTCGGATCGCCAGGATGAAAGTTTTTGCGCCAAAATGCGTTATCGCGAACGGCTTCTACGATTAAGCGCTCGAATTCATCGGCATTCTCTGCTTTGGTTCCTAAAAACCACGCCTCAACTGAATTACTACCCGGCCCATCTAGAGGTGGAATTTCTCCAAATTTAGAAGGTTTTACCGGCTGCTTTTTAGGGCCGTTACTTGAGCTGCTAGCTTTTTTTTTGCTCACGGTTATCCTCTGGCTTTTTGTGCTTTATGAACACTTCTCCCTACAACATATTATGCCTATTTGATAGGGAGATTGCAATAGATAAATTTACCCATTTTCGCTCCCTACCGCGACAGCTCTGCCGGCGCACTCCCACGCCGGCAACAGTTAAGGACAGAGGGAAGGACAGAGGGGAGCCGCCGGCAACCTGAGCCCGCCTACAGCAAGATGCCCGGTTTATGGCCCCTCTCCGGCTGAACAATTCCTTTGTAAATCAGCTCTCACCCGAGAGGGGCTGGGGTGCCGGCGCTAGACAGGGGGAGGTTCATCTGTCACGACGCAGATCGCATTATCGCAGTTTGTGTCGCAAGGCACAATAGAGGCAAAGACCCTCTCCCGCCGTGAGGCGGTGTGGGGCTAAAGCCCTACTACAAACGGTTCCTTTAATTTTTAGCTTGACGCCAGACTCTTTTTGTGGTATAATTATCATTATGCAGCATTTTAATAAATTGCGAGGGAAAACTGACTGTGCAATCTAGTAAAAAAATTTATCCGAGCGCTTCCCTCTACCGGCTGGAAAAATTGATGGCCGAGCGGTTGAAACCCGGCTCTAATAAAGAAGAGATTGACGCGCGCATTTGGGATCTATTTGGGGAAACTTGGGCCGTCATGTTTACGGATTTGTCAGGGTTTTCCCGCTCCGTAGAGGAATTTGGCATCATCCACTTCTTGCAAGTTATTTACGAATCGCAACGCCTGTTTGTCCCCTGCATTGACCAGCACGATGGCATCTTGATCAAAACAGAAGCGGACAGCATGTTAATCCTCTTCCGCTCCGTGAATAAAGCTGTCCAATGTGCGATAGGCATGCAGCGCCTCGCGAAAGCCTACAATCAGAATAAATCCGATTCGGAAAAAATTCTCCTCTGTGCCGGCATCGGTTACGGCGAAATGTTAACCATTGGCGACCACGATGTCTTCGGCGCGGAAGTGAATGCTGCCAGCAAATTAGGCGAGGATACGGCTAAATCTTGGGAAATTTTGGTGACGGATTCTGTGGTCGCTAACCTCAAGAACATGCCCCACATCACTTGGGAGGAGATTCCCACCATTCCCCCAGGGGCAAAGCAGGCATTCAAGCTGAATTATCCCTTATAAATTTTGGATTTTGGATTTTGGATTTTGGATTTTAAATTTTAAAAAGGGCAGTAAAGCCTTTTCATTCCCAGTCTAATCCCATCTGTCTAAACTTTTTATAAACATCAGGCTGCGCTACGAACAGTTCATTTATAAAAAAAAGTGAACTCTCAAGAAACCGGCGTTCTTGTGGTGGGCCAGCGGTAAAATTATGCGAAGAAACCGGGTTTCTTTAAGAAACCCGGTTTCTCGTCCGGTTTCTGGCCCCCACTCAGGCTGAACAATTACTCTATAAACGCGCTCTCACGCACCCCACAACTGAGTTAGCTAACTGCTGACAGCTGCGGGCTAAACGCTAACCGCACTCTTTCGGCAATTTGCGCCGGCTTCAATCCAAGCGAAGCCATCGATTCATCTGGCGTAGCGTGCTCGACCAAGATATCCGGAACGCCAATTCGCATCACCGGCACCAAAACATTATTATCCAGCAGCGCCTCCGCCACCGCTGAGCCAAACCCGCCGGGGAGACACCCTTCTTCGAGAGTCACAACCCGCCCGATCCGCTTGGCGAGGGGCAAAATCAACTCCGTATCCAGGGGTTTGACAAAACGCGCATTGACCACGGTCGCCTCAATCCCGTGCTCGCTGAGAATTTCAGCCGTTTGCACCGCTGGGTGAACCATCGAGCCAAAGCCCACCAGCAGCACGTCGTCTCCGTGGCGGAGGATTTCGCCCTTGCCGATTTCCACCGGCTCCCAGCCTTCCTCCATCAGCGGCACGCCGTAGCCATTGCCGCGCGGGTAGCGCATGGCAATGGGCCCATCGGTATAGTTGATGCCGGTGACGAGCATTCGCTGCAGTTCCCCCTCATCCTTAGGTGCCATCAGCACCATATTGGGAATGCAGCGCAGGTAGGCGATATCGTACATCCCCTGGTGAGTTGGGCCATCCGCACCGACGATGCCGGCCCGGTCCATGCACAGGAACACCGGCAGCTTCTGGATGCAGACATCGTGAATAATCTGATCGTAGGCGCGCTGCAGGAAAGTCGAGTAAATTGCGGCAACGGGGCGCATCCCCTCGCAAGCGAGCCCAGCCGCTAGGGTGACGGCGTGCTGTTCCGCAATGCCGACATCTATATACTGTTTCGGCAGCTGGTCGTGGAATTTGTCCAAGCCGGTGCCGGTAGCCATTGCGGCGGTAATCGCCACAATTTTGGGGTTGTCGGAAGCCAGTTTAATCAGGGTGTCCCCAAAGACTTTGGAGTACGCTGGCGGTTTCGGCTTATTAGAGGGAATTGCTTTGCCGGTGGCGAGGTTGAAGGGGTTTTGCGCGTGGTAGCCCACTTGGTCTTTTTCAGCCAGCGCGTACCCTTTGCCCTTTACCGTGGCCACATGCACCAGCACCGGCCCGTGTAAGTGATGAGCTTGCTGGAAAGTGGCAATCAGTTCCTCCAGGTTGTGGCCATCCACCGGCCCCATGTAAGTGAAGCCCAACTCCTCAAACACAGCCCCCACCTTGGGAACCGCCAAGCGCTTCATCCCTTCTTTGAGCCGTTCCATTTCTGGGGTGAACTTCTCGCCGACGAAGGGAATGTGCTTGAACTGCTCCTCCAGGTTGTCCTTGAGGAACTGCACCGGATCGGAAAGGCGAATCTTATTCAGGTAGCGGGGAATCGCGCCCACATTGGGCGAGATGGACATCTCATTGTCGTTAAGCACCACCAGCAGGTTGGTTTTCGGCAAATGACCGGCATGGTTAATCGCTTCCAGGGCCATACCGCCGGTCATGGCACCGTCGCCAATCACCGCCACCACTTTGAAGTTTTCGCCCTTCATGTCCCGCGCCAGCGCCATCCCCAAAGCCGCTGAAATGCTCGTGGAGGCGTGACCGGCACCAAAATGGTCAAATTTGCTCTCGCAGCGCTTCAGGTAGCCGGCAACCCCGTCCTTTTGCCGCAGCGTGTGGAAGTTGCTGTAACGACCGGTGATTAACTTGTGCGGATAGGCTTGGTGGCCAACGTCCCAGATCACCTTGTCGCGGTCGAGGTCCAGTGTCTGGTACAGGGCTACGGTCAGCTCCACTACCCCCAAACCGGGACCGAGGTGCCCGCCGGTGGCGGCGACCGTTTGCAGATGCTTTTCCCGTATCTGACGCGCAATTTGCTCGAGTTGATGAATTGACAGACCGTGCAATTGGTTCGGGTGAGTCAGCTCACTCAGATGCATATTTACACCCACTTAGGTTATCGTGCTTAGTGTCAGGGAGACAAAATGGAGCTATTTCCGTCCGGCTGTCGCGATTTCTTTAGTTCCACTTAATCTTTCTGCTTAGTATAGAATGCTTACCCGATTCGCGCATCGGTGATGTGAAAGGGAGCATCCCGGTTGTGCGAGGGCAACCCAAATGAATGCGACAATGATTTCAGCAGGTTGCAGGCGGAGAAGATTTTTGGCCAGCTAATCAAAGGAAACGGGATTGAAACGATCGCTCTTTATTTTAGGCGCTCGCACGCTCAACCCCTGCCTGCCTTGTGGCGGACACCCAGTATAAACCAATTTGCACTCTAAAATCTAACACCGGCACAAACCCCACCCCAAGGCTGGGGTGGGGTCGGAGGTGCCCCCTCATTTTACTGCTTGACAAACGGAAAATTTTGTGCTATGCAATTTGCTTGCGCCGGCGCTTGCCGAGGGCCACAGCACCGCCGGTGAGGGCCAGCCCCAAAGCGGACAGTACGATTGAGCCACTCCCCGACTATCAAGGCGCGGGGATTCAGACGCTTGAGTTGGGTGCAGCTTTTCGCCTGCAACCAAACGGAATAGCTATCTCGCTACACTTTAGAATACCTCTCTCACCGGAAACTGCTATGGTACAATCTCCCGCACAGCCCCTGACTGCAACTGACCTCGCCACACTGGCTATCGACTTTATTCGCATTCCAAGGCTGCGAATATGGCGACGTGCGATGCCCGCACCTACCGGCACCAAGACCTGACCGCATCAGATCGCTCCCTAGACCGGCTCTCCCATAACGTCAGTTCCGGTTTTGGGGTGCGCGCACTCAAAGACGGCGCGTGGGGATTCGCCGCCAGCCCCAGCAAAACTCCCGCCGAAGTCGAAAGAATCGTCGCCAAAGCCATTGAAATCGCCAAATGTTGCCGCCTCTCCTAGCAGGTGCCGGTGCGCCTAGTGCCGGTGCTCGGCTACCGCGACACCTACATCACCTCCATCGAAATTGACCCCTTCTCGGTGCCGGTTGCCGAAAAAGCAAAACTGCTGCTCAGCATCAACGACAAGTTGCTCAGTTACAGCGATCGCGGCATCAAAAAAGCCCATTCTTTCCTGCACTTCTCCCGCGAAGACAAAACCTTCGCCCCCACAGAAGGCTCTCTCATCCACCAGACTCTCTACCGCAGCTATCCGGGATTTAGCTGCACAGCAATTGCGAGTGGCGACGCCCAAAGTCGCAGCTACGAACGCCCACCCCTCAATACGGGTTACGAGCATGTCGATACAGCAGACCTTTTCGGGCAAATCGAGCGCGTTGCTGAGGAAGCCATAGAAAAAGTTTACGCGCCAAAAGGCCCTTCTGGCACCCGCACCACCCTGATTCTCAAGCCGACGAATGTGTGGCTGACGATTCACGAATCCGTTGGGCACCCCACAGAACTCGACCGGGTTTACGGCTACGAAGCGAATTTAGCCGGCACCAGTTTCGCCACCACTGACAAGTTGGGCAAACTCCAGTACGCTGCGCCCTGGGTGAACTTCCGAGCCGACCGCACCCAGCCGAAAGGGCGCAGTACAGTCGGTTACGATGATGAGGGAGTTATAGCACAAGATTGGTATATTGTCAAGGATGGGATTTTAGTGGATTATCTCACGGACCAGGAGACAGCTTACCGGCCCCTTGCGTGCCGGCAGCAACGGTTGCGCTTTTGCCGACAGCTGGTACAGCGTGCCGGTGGTGCGCATTCCCAATTTGGGGTTGGAATCGGGACCTGATGGCGGAAGCCACACCGCCACGTTGCAGGAAATGATTGCTGACACGGAAGATGGCATTTTAATTGATGGGATTGGCAGCTATTCCATAGACCAGCAGCGGCGCAATTTCCAATTTGGCGGGGATGCCTTTTGGAAAGTAGAAAAGGGCAAGATTGTCGGGATGTTAAAAGATGAGACTTACCAGTCGATGACGACTGATTTTTGGAACAGTGTGGATGCGATTGGACCGGCATCTGAGCGGGTGCAGTGCAGCACGAATATCTGCGGGAAAGGCGAGCCGGTGCAGATGGCCCAGATGAGTCACGCTTGCGTGCCGGTGCGCGTGCGCGACATTCAGGTTGGGAGAGCGCGGTAAGGCGTATCTTCTGTTGCTGGCTATTTGTGCGTCTGAAGCCGGTTTTAATTAGGGAACGGCCGCCTGTACGGTGCCCAAGGAACAGGAAGAAAGGCACAACTGATGAAACGACTGATTTTATTTGATATTGACGGTACGCTGCTCTCGACTCAGGGCGCTGGCAAGCGGGCCTTTCACCGCGCTATGCTGAGCGTTTACGGAACGGCAGGCCCAATTGCCGGCCACTCTTTCAGCGGCAAAACTGACCGGCAAATCGCCAGAGAATTGCTCCAGCTGGCAGGGATGGAGGATGAAGCTATAGAACGGGGGTTTTCAGCGCTCTGGGCGGCTTATTTGCAAGAGATGGCGGTGGAGTTAGCTCAGCCAGACTGCGAAACCCTGGTCTATCCGGGGGTGCGCTCGCTGCTGGAGGAGCTTTGCTGCTGGCCAAATGATTCAGTAGTGGGGCTCCTGACCGGCAACATCAAGGAGGGGGCGGCGATGAAGCTTTCCTCTGCCGGCTTGGCGGACTACTTCAGATTCGGTGCCTATGGCTGCGATTCCGAACACCGGAGCGAACTCCCCGCCGTCGCAGTGGAGCGGGCCCGCGCTCTCACCGGTCGCCGGTTTTGCGGCGAGGATATTACAATTATTGGCGACACCCCCTACGACATCACCTGCGGTCGCAGTTTGGGCGTCCGGGCTGTGGGCGTGGCCACAGGAAACTTCACCGTTGAGGAGCTAGCAGCAGCCGGCGCTTGCGCGGTTGTGCCAGATTTGTCTGACCTGACTGCGGTTTTGGCTCTCCTGTGACCGGCTGCTGGAGTGATGGCTGGCTTTCGGGCTGCGGATTCCGCTAGCTTAGCGGCGGGTAAATGCATCGGGAGCATCCCGGTTGTGCAAAGAAGCCCATATTAATGCGATACTGATTTTAGCAGGGGGTAGGAGGAGAAGATTTTTGGCCAGCTGAATCCCGGAAACGGGATTGAAACAATGCATCGCTCTGGTTCAGGTGGTGCGAAAGCGCAGCCAGGACAGCGCTCGATCTCCTCCAGCTGGGAGAGGGGGGAACGGGGGGCTCACAGGTGCAGGTATTTTACACACCTTGGCTCTCAATGGCCTTTTTCCGCCGGCAACTCCCTCTTCTTCCTTGGCGCTCTTGGCGTCTTGGCGGTTCATTATTAACTTTAAATTAACACCAATGCCCCCACAGCCACCGTGTGCAAAAAACCCACACTTGTGAGGGAACGGGGGGTGAGGGTGAAAATCTTTGCACAAATAGGACGCTCCGGAATTCCTTCTTTTGGAGGATGCCCTGTAAGAAGCCCCTGTGTCAGCGTGGTAAGCAGAATTTTGCCATAGTGGGGGATGCTCATGTCTGTTGTGCTAGCCGGCACCGATAGTGGCGTTTTCCGGTGGGAGTCTCCAGAATCAGCGCTTCTCAAAGAAGAAAGCTCTCCTCCCGTCTCATTTTTAGCCGCAGCTCTTGGCAGTGCATTTGCCATATCTCAAGCCGGTGCCCTCTGGGCCAGAACAGGCCAAGGAGATTGGCAATTGGTGAGCGAACGTCCTGTTGCTGAAGAAGTATGGTCTTTTGCCGCTGACCCTTCTAAGCTGGGTCGGCTTTACTTGGGAGTTTCTCCAGCCCTCCTGCACATCAGCGATGATGGAGGCCAGACCTGGAGCGCTGTCCAATCGATTAAAAACATTCCAGGCTACTCAAACTGGACATTCCCACCGCCGCCCCACATCCCCCACGTCCGCTATATCGCCCCCGATCCGCAGGTTCCGGGTGGCGTCTATATCGGTGTCGAAGAAGGTGGCGTCTATCGCAGTGAGGATGGAAACCAGAGCTGGGAGAGCTTGAACCAGGGACTGTACTGGGATGTTCATACGGTAATTCCCTTGCCGAACAGCTCCAAGCTTTATGCCACAACAGGCAATGGCTTCTATCGCAGCGATGATGGCGGACTGCACTGGCAGCACATGATGCGAGGGCTGGAACGCTCCTACACCGTTCCTTGCGCTGTCATGCCAGGACAGCCTGAGCGGGTTTACACTGCCGCTGCAGCGGGGCCACCGCCTACTTGGGCTGGGGGAGCCAATGCCGCCATTTACCGCAGCGACGATGGGGGAGAGCTCTGGGTGCAGTTGCGGCAAGGCTTGCCAGAGTCCTTTGACGAGATGGTGCGGCTGCTAGCTATAGATGAGACTGGCAGTATTTGGGCGGCAGCGGGGCACCAAGTTTTCTGCAGCGCTAATGGGGGTGAGAGCTGGGAGCTGGTCGCCAAAGACCTGCCAGCGGTGAGGGCGCTGGCTGCAATCGGGCCCTGATGGGAGCCTGTTGTTTCAATCCCGTTTCCGGGATTCAGCTGGCCAAAAATCATCCGCTCCTACCCCCTGCTGAAATCATTGTCGCATTCATTTGGGCAGATTTGCACAACGGGGATGCTCCCTGCCGAGCCACCTGCGCGAGTGAGGCCCGCAAGACCTATTTTGCAGCTCTTGCGCTCTGCACCGGCTCTCGCTAGCAGCGAGAGCGAAGCTGCCAAGTCGAGGAGCCGTCGAGCGGGTGATTGCTGGGACTGGGGCGTTCAGGCACTGGGCAATGGTGGCGCTTCCAGAGCCGGTGTGTTCTTGGGGAAGGCGAGCCGGGCTCACCGGCAGCTGTCTCGCACCAGCACATATAAATTTTGCCGGTTCCCGCGCATCAGGCGCAGAGTGCCGTCCAGATAGGTGATATCTGACCACCCGCTAAAGGACAGAGGTGATTCGAGCGCATCTTCACCATTTATGCCTAAAGCGTCTCGGAAATCGCCGGCGCTCAAATCACTCGCGGGAATAGCGGATGCTTCCAAAAAATCAATGTTGAGGCGTTTGGAATTCTCGACTGTGTAGCGACCGGCAATTTTAGCAACGCCTTTTATTCCAGAGCCGGCAGTAAACTCAATGAGGTTGTTGTATTGCTGGCTGTCTGTGGAAATTTCTTGGAAAATGCCGGTGATGCTGACCGGCACCTTGGGGAGCTTTCCGAAGGCAAGCCGGTCTAGGGTCGTCTCTCGCTCTTGGCCAAAGCTGCTGTACAAAAGCCGCCAGCGCCCTTCCACTGCTTCCATCTGGCCGGTGGGATCTTCAGTTGGGGTTAAAGCCTCAATTTGTGAGGCGAGTTTCTCAATTTGCTCGCCGATTGCCGGGTCGCAGTTAAAGCCGGTGTCGGCGGCTGTTGAGATAGAAATCAGCTCTTCTTTGATGCTGGCCAGTTCGCTATTTACCATGTTCGCGTTTCGCATCGGACAGGTTCGATTGTATCTGGAAAGGCGGCTCACATTCGGGATTTGGAAGAGATTGCCAGATGCCGGTGATAATTTCCTCGTTCCTGGGCTTCTGCCTGGGAACGAGGAAACTTAGGGGTGGGGTGACGACCCCACATCAATTCGCCAACAGCATCGTGCGAAACTCACGCAAGGGAAAACTTTCGCCCGCCTGCGCCGGCGTTCAGAAAGCCTTGTTTCCTGCCGCCCCCCTGAAGCGTTCCTCGCGCAACCCTCACGGTGCGTGGACTTGATTCAAAATGCACATGAAATCGTACCAAAGAATCTTAAAAAAGTGATTGGATAACAGTCTGAAATGCCGGCGGGCTAAAGTTTATAAATCCTTGCCATAGAAGAGCCCCTTGATTGCGCTTTCACTCTCCCTCCAAATTCTCTTCATCGCAATCCGTTTTTGGACGCTAAACCAAAAACGGCCATTAGAATACTTCACCCACAACTGGTCTAGGGTTTGGAGGTCAGTACAGGGAAAACTCTGCCACGGATAGCCGGCCTTGAGGACGAGGCGACGAGTTTCTATATCAGCTTCTTTCCATTTATTAGCTTTCAAAAGCTTATGGAGGTGGCTGTAGTCTATCCCTCTATCACTAGCGAGCGAGCCAGACGGTGAAGGAGGCGGAGAAACTGGTTTCGGTACAGGGGAGATTAAGGATGACGGTGCAGGAATTGGTGCAGGAGTCGGTGGATCTGGTTTCGGTACAGAGGGATTAAGGGCTTGCAATACTTCCGTAGCAGATTGATAGCAATTGCCTGCTGGAATTGATAGCATCTTATCTAATATCAGCCCCAACTCATTGCTAAGACTGGCCTGTTTTCGCCATACCCATTGCATGCGGTGAGGTGAAACTATTCGGGGATTCAAGCAGGGTGGATAATTTCCTATCGGCCTATAAATAGCCTGTAAATATGCCACCTCTGAGAACTTTTTCTACAGGTGCCTTTACGTTTCCTCATTCGGCTGCGGAAAGCGAGGGTTTTTCAAAAAAGGCGCAAAAAGGGGAGTTTGGATCTCGGGCCTTGGCCACACCGGCAGCAAGAAGTCCAAGCAGTGCCGCTGGCGGCAGAGAGCGAGTTACTGGCGCAAGCAGCTGCCATAGCCGTTACTTCCCGTGCCACCAGCAGTGGGCATGGCAGCAGCCGACAGCAGCCTAGCAGGTAGCAGCCAGGCCATCGCAGGAAAGGGTGAAAGGGGGGTTGGATTGAGCGACGCCCGTCATGTCGGGAAGAAAGCGGAAGAAACAGTGCGACCAAATAGTCGTGTTGAGAAAGCGGAGAAGATCGGGTCGGCGGAGAGGGTGCCGGCGCAATTTCGGTATGAGCCACCCGCCGCGAGTTGATCTTAACTGGCCACCAACGCCTGCACTAGCGGCAGCCCCACAGTCCAGACACCAGCGGCAGAGTGGAATAAATGCGCTCGTTCCCTGACTCGCTTCGCGTTAACGGCTGTTGCAAGCAAAAATCGCTGCTCTTGGGCCTAGGATTGGGCGCTGTTGAAAGCCTAACTTTTTGTTAAGAATACGAGCGTGGGGATAAACAGCCATATAATTGGAGGGATATAAGCTGTCTAAGATACAGTAAAAAATGCTCTCACAGCAGCGCCGGCCCTCAACCTCATCTAACTCCCACCCAATAACTGAATACCAAGATAAGGGCTTTGAGGGAAACGGCTCTCAGCTACCAGCAGCCGCTCAACAGGTCCCACTGGCATCAATTGTGCTGCCTCAATACCAGCCCCGGCATTATTTTGATGAAGCTGCTATGCAACAGCTGGCTGACAGCGTTAGGGCACACGGCATCCTTCAGCCCCTTTTGGTGCGGCCTGCGGGCGAGCGCCAGTACCTGCTGGTAGCCGGCGAGCGCCGGTACAAAGCAGCCCAGGCACTTGGACTGACTGAAGTGCCGGTGGTAGTGCGCGAGATGACTGATTCTGAAGCGGTACACTACGCCCTGGTGGAGAATTTGCAGCGCGAGGATTTGAACCCATTGGAGGAAAGCGAAGGAATCCTGCAACTGCTGGCTTTCCGGCTGGAATGCGATTTAGCCGGTGTTGAGAGACGGCTATACCGGCTGGACAATCAAGCCAGAAAGAAAGCTACACAAAGCGCTTTGTGTAGCGGGGAAAGTGAAGCGGATGAGGCATGGGTTGGGGACAGACCGGAGAGTGCAGCGGATAAGGGGGAGGGAGAGGGGGAAATTCCCCAAAGCGCTTTGGGTAAATCAGACAGGGAAATAGTAGAGCAGGTATTTGCCGATCTGGGGCGGATGACCTGGCAGTCCTTCGTCCGCACCAGACTCCCCCTTCTCAAACTTCCTCCCGATATCCTGGAAGCCCTCCGCCTGGGGCGCATCGAATGGACTAAAGCCAAGGAAATTGCCAAGCTGGAGTCGGAGGCTGAGCGGAGGGCGCTTTTGGAAGAGGCGAGCGCTCAATCTCTGACCCTGCGCCAGATTCAAAAAGTGGTCAAGGAAAAGAAAACCCCTAGAGAGCAAGAAGAGCTGCAAGCTGAAATGGAAAATATCTTCAAAAGAGCTAAGAAGTTCACGGCGTGGGACGACAGCGAAAAGTGCGACAAGTTAAAATTGCTGCTGGCCGAGTTGAAGTTGCTGCTGCTTGGGGAAGGGTAAAAATGTTTTATAATTCCTTATTGAGAACAGAAAATATACATATAGTGTTTTTTTCGATCGCAGGCAATAAATAGGCTGGAATGATTTCTATTTGAAAGCAATTTGCTGTAAGCAAATATGAAAAAAATTGCGATTGTCACCTTCTGCTTCAATCGAGAGCGGGAGCTGGTGCGCTGTATCAAGAGTGTTCAGGCTCAGCAGGATGCACCGCCCTTTGTCCATTACGTGTTTTCTGAGCGCGTTGAAGCTCTGAAGGAGGTAGCCGACGTGGCAAAGATGGAGAATTTTGTTGACTGGGTTTCTATTACCAATCCTTATAGTGCTGAGCACTCTTCTCCTCGCATGGCCAAGCTCCGTCAGGCGGCTTTAGAGATGATACAAGAGCCATATGTCTGCTTCCTGGACGACGACAATGAAATTCTGCCGAATCATTTGATCAGTTTGTTTAATCTCATAGAAGCCCAGCAACTAGATGCTGCGTATTCCTGGAGGGTATTGGTTTACCCCGATGGTTCTCCGTTCGCGGGGGATTACTACCCCTGGAATCCAAACAAGGAAGTTGCGGAGTCTTTATACCGCTGGTGTGTGGAAAATGAGCTGATACGCCCAGGAGACTCTATTCTATACGATGGCCCCCGAAATTCGACCCATCCACATAATGTCGCCACCGTAGATATGAATGAGTGGTTGTTTCGCACCGCTTCCCTGCGCCGCCTGGGGTTCAACCCGGAATTTACCGAGGAGGAACTGGTAAATCAGGTGGGTGAGGATGACAAATTGTTAGAGAAAATTCTGCGAAGCGATTTTCGTTTTGAGTGCACTGAGAAGGCAACTGTTCGCTATTATCTAGGAGGTGTTTCTAATGCTAGACTCAACATCAACTGAATCAAGCCGAACCTCCGAATCAAGCAAACTAGCCATCAATGGGGGAACGCCTGTCTGTCAAAAGCCTTGGCCCACCTGGCCTCAATCCAACTCCGCAACGGAAAAAGCGGTCATTGATGTCTTGCGTAGCGGGCGCTGGACGATTAGCGGTTTTACCAATGGGCAGTTGGCTCAGGAGCAGATGTTTGCCGCAGCTTTTGCCGATTTTGTCGGGGTGAAGAACTGCATCCCTACCGATCACGGTACCTCAGCTCTAGAACTAGCTTTAGCCGCCAGCGGCGTGGGATCAGGAGATGAGGTGATTGTACCCGGGCTTACCTGGGTTGCCTGTCCCTATGCGGTGCTGGCGCAACAGGCGGTTCCGGTGCTGGCGGACGTAGATCCCTATACTATGTGCATCGCCCCCGAATCAGTGCGGCGCTTGCTGACGTCCAGAACGAAGGCTGTGCTGGTGGTTCATCTATACTGTCGTATCGCCGACATGGCTGCCTTAAACCGCATTGCTACAGAGCACGATCTGGTGCTGATAGAAGACTGCGCCCAAGCCCATGGAGCCCGTTGGCGCGGAAGATGTGTGGGGAGTATAGGCAAAGTGGGAGCTTTCAGTATGCAACAGGGTAAACCTCTGACCTCTGGAGAAGGAGGCTGTTGTGTCACCGATGATGATGAACTTGCCGATCTGATCTATCGCCTGCGCACCGATGGCAGAAGCTTTTTACCGGATGTACAAGCGCTGGGAAAGATGCAATTGTGGGAGCGCGGTGGGGTAGCTGGGCGTAACCACTGCCTTTCTGATATTCAATTGGCGATCCTCACAGCCCAACTGAAGGACTTGCCGGCTCAAAACGTCCGTCGTCGGGAAAATGCTGCTTATCTGACAAAACTGTTGGGGCAAATACCGGGAGTGTCTATTCCCAATTTTCACGACCCCGACGACGAAGAGACTTACTATCACTTCGCCTTTTTCCTAAATGAAGAGTTTTTGCGGGGGCGTTCTCTTGCCTGGGTTAGCGAGGCTTTGTCAGCTGAACTCGGTGTCTGGATTCATCAGCCGTATGTGCCGCTGAATCGTCATCCTCTGTATGTTCCCGAGGAGAAACACTGGGTAAAGCAATGTGCCGAAGCTCGGCAAGCAGTGTGCAAAGAGCGTTTCACGCTTCCCCATGCAGAAGAGGTTTATGGCAAAACCCTGCTCCTGCATCACTCCATCCTCCTGGCAGAGCGTAAGGACATGGATCTGATTGCTGCTGCGCTGAAAAAAGTTCATAAGGAAATGAAATGATGCCCGCAAACACGACAGTGACATTCCATAACCGACAGCATTCTCAAGTAGAGGGACAGCCAGTCAGAATCGACTTTTTCTTCGCCGAACGGTCAATGCCCATCGTCGTAGGACAGGATGTGCATCTGCAGTGTGTCGAGTTTTGCGCCCAGCGAAATCCCGATCTACTTTTTTTCATCGCTGATTCCCATGTCTGGAATCTGCATGGCAAGGAAATCGTCTCCCGCTACGGATATCACTTTCCCATTGAAAGTGTTTTGGTGGAACCAAGTGAGCAATGTAAGACCCTAGAATTGGTCAACCGCCTGCTGGAGACGGCGATGACAGCAGGGGTGACTCGTCGCAGTATCATCATAGCGCTGGGTGGCGGACTAACGGGGAATATTGCAGGTATGGTAGCCGGACTGCTCTATCGGGGCCTTTCCCTAGTGCATCTGCCCACATCCTTCCTAGCCATGTCAGATTCAATCCTTTCTCTCAAACAAGCGGTCAATGGTCGGGGCGGAAAGAATCTGTTTGGTATGTATTATTTGCCTGCTGCCAGCTTTGTGTCTGTTAACTTTCTGCGAACCCTGCCCGAGTTGGAACTCATTGCCGGAATCAATGAACTGATCAAGAATTGTCTGGTGTTTGACGCCGAGCATATTGAAATCCTGCTCTCCCTGATCAATCAGCCTCAAAGTTGTTCCACCTGGATGCAGCTTGTAATTCTGGGAATTGAGGCTAAACAGAAATTACTGCTGCACGATCCAAATGAAAGGAACATCGGCATTTCTCTGGAATACGGGCACACTGTTGGTCACGCTCTAGAGTATCAGGGCTATGGCCTGTCCCACGGTATTGCTGTTGGACTGGGAATGCTTGTGGCAGCTGCCATTTCCTTCAAGCGGGGGTGGTTGAGTGAACAGGAGTATTGGCTGCACTACGAACTGATCTACAGCGTCAATGGCCACCTACAATTTCCGCAAAATCTCGACTTGGATACTACTCTCAATATTATCCGGAAGGATAACAAACACGGCTATCTCACTCTCAGTAAAGATCAGCATCCTTTTGTCCTGTTGCGGTCGATAGGAAGGGTTGAGCTCACTGAGGGAAAACCCCTAGTTGGCGTCAGGGAGGACGAAATTATCGCCGCTTTAGAACAGGCTCGGAGAGATGCAGGGAATACTTTCAGAAGAGAGACTGTGAGCAAGCGAATATATGGAACGGAGAAGTTGTTTGATGTTTGACCAGGCAGTTATCCTTGCTGGTGGGCGGGGAACTCGTCTAGCTCCTTTGACCGACACTTTACCCAAAGTCATGGCACCGGTGCATGGTCGTCCTTTCTTGGAATATCAGATTCAGTATCTGCTCCGCCAAGGAATTACCTCTATTCTTCTTTTGGTCGGCTATCGCTGGGAACATATCCGGGACTACTTCGGGGATGGCAGCCAATGGGGAATCGATATTAAATACAGCCTAGAATTAACACCCTACGGCACTGCTGGATGTTTGTCCCACGCCTATCCTCAGCTTAGAGACTCCTTTGTTGTGATTTATGGAGACTCTTTTCTGCCTTGCGATTATTCGCTCATGTTTGAGTGCGCTACTGAAGACACAAGCACCGCTTTAATGACCGTCTATCCCAACCAGGGGGAATTACCGGTTCCTAACAATGTGCAAGTCGATTCTCAGGGACTCGTTCAGCAGTATCTCAAAGACAGGCCAGAGCTAAAATTTGGCTATGTTGATGCGGGTGTGCTGCTGATGCGCCGCCATCATATAGCCTCCTTTCCCCAGCATATTCCTTCCAGTCTAGAGGAGGACGTTTTCCCGCGTCTGGCAGCTTCAGGGATGATACGGGCTTTCGTGAGCGAACAGCGCTTTTATGACATTGGAACTCCAGCTCGATTGGATGTGTTCCGGCAAGATGTTACTCAATTTTTTGATGTATCAAGTAGTCGATGCGTAGGTTCAGACGTGCTATGAATAGCGTACAAAATACTGTGGATATAGCATCAGAGAATCATCAATCCCGGCGTATGATTGCTGAACCCCGACGCTATGTAGAGGTTTTGCAAAATGTGCTTTCCCTTCTTGATGTTGCAGCGGTAGAAAAGATAGCTCACATCATCTTTGAAGCTGTGAACCGAGAGGCCCAGATACTGCTTGTAGGAAATGGTGGCAGCGCTAGCAACGCAGCTCATTATCGTTGCGATCTGACTAGCACTTTCCGCTATTACCAACGTCGGTTCCAAGTGCTCAACTTAGCCGAGTCTCCTGCCATACTTACTGCTCTGGGTAACGATTTCGATTTTGCTGAAATCTTCAGCTATCAGGTTCAGGAAAATGGCAGACCTGGCGATGTACTCATCATGCTCACAGCTTCAGGCAATTCCCCCAATATCCTCGCCGCCTGCAAGACAGCTCAAAACCAGGATATGTGTGCCGTATCAATTACTGGCTTCGATGGGGGGAAGGTTGCTCAGATAGCCGACTGCAACATGACTATTCCCTCGAACAACTATGGTATCATCGAGGATGTTCAGCTAGCTGTGGGTCATATGCTCAGCCAGACTATCAGCGGAATGCTTAAAGAATCTTTAGTAGGCCGAGACTGTCATGCAGATAAATTCCGATCTCAGACCAGCGGTCTTTTTAGACCGTGATGGCACCCTCATCAAACATGTGCATCATCTTTGCTCTCCAGATCGGGTAGCACTCGAGCAAGGAGCCGCTGAGGCTCTCTATCTCTTACAGAAGGCAGGATTTGTCCGCGTGGTGGTAACCAATCAGTCAGTGGTCGGACGGGGGATGCTCAGTGTGGGGGGACTAAAAGCTATTCACGACAAGATGGAGCAGCTCCTTTCTAAGCAGGGAGCAAGTGTGGATAGCATTTACTTTTCCACTCACGTTCCCCGCACTTCGGATTTGAGTAAAGTTGAGTATTTTGATAGAAAGCCGGGACCTGGTATGCTGCTAAGAGCAGCCCAGGAATTAGGACTCTCTCTAGCAAAGAGCTGGATGATTGGCGACTCGATCAGTGACGTGCTGGCAGGTGCAAACGCTGGCTGCAAAGGGAATTGTCTGTTGAAGACGGGACTGTATTCTCTCGAAGGGCAATATAGCGACCAAATATCGTTTATCGCCTCGGATATATTGGAGGCAGCCCAGAGAATTTTGAGACAAGATAGCATTTCTATCTGGGGAGATAAACCAGCAAATGATGAAATTATGCAGCAGGATGTCCTCCCACCAGATCGCTATCTGTAACGTTTAATGTAAATCTTCTATCGTGCTGTCGCTGCTAACAAAAAAGACGATGCTTCCTTAACTCTACCCCAATCAAAAATCTCAAACCAGGAGAGTTCTCATGACAGTGTTGGTCACAGGTGCCGGTGGTTTTATTGGCAGTCATCTCACTGAGGCATTGTTATCCCAGGGATACACAGTCCGGGCTTTAGTACATTACAACAGTCAGAATAACTGGGGGCACCTCCGAGAGTTGCGACCTGAATTGCAAAACAAACTTGAGGTATGTCTGGGGGACATCACAGATGCCTATTTTGTCAGTAGTCTGGTTGCAGGGTGCGAGGTTGTATTCCACCTCGCTGCCTTAATTGGTATTCCCTATTCCTACCAAGCCCCTGCCTCCTATGTATCTACGAATGTGGGTGGAACCATGAATGTTCTGCAAGCCTGTCGTCAAGCAGGTGTGCGTCGGCTAATTGTAACTTCTACGAGTGAGGTTTATGGTACTGCTCGTTACACCCCTATAAATGAAGTTCATCCGTTGCAAGCGCAATCTCCATATGCTGCGAGCAAAATAGCAGCGGATAAGCTAGCTGAATCTTATTTCTGTAGCTATGGTCTACCTGTCGTAACCCTCCGTCCATTCAACACCTATGGGCCTCGTCAATCTGCCCGTGCTATCATTCCAACGGTGTTGACTCAGGCTCTCGCCGGAGTTGAAAAAATCCGCCTCGGAAATCTAGAACCTAAGCGTGACCTAACCTTTGTTTCGGATACTGTGCGGGCGTTCTTGCTAGCAGCTGAAACGCCAGGGATTGAAGGAGAAACAATTCACTTTGGGCAAGGCACAGCAGTGAGTGTGGCAGAGATTGCTCAACGGTGTCTGAGCGTGGTTGGCAGCAAGGCTGAAATTGTGAGTGTGACTGAACGACAGCGACCCCAACAGAGTGAAGTTGAACTACTCTTGTGCGATGCGTCTAAGGCCCAACGAATATTGGGATGGAAACCGACAGTCTCACTAGAGGAAGGATTGTCTCGAGTAGCTAATTATGTGCGAAGCTACTCTGAGCAATATCGCTATACAGACTATGTAGTATGACTGCAGAATATCTAATCAATAAATCTAATAACACTGCAACAGGTTTAAGAGCTGTCATATTAGCAGGCGGTAAGGGAACGCGACTGAGACCCTTTACCGTAAACTTTCCTAAGCCTCTCGTACCTCTAGGGGATACACCGGTACTGGAAGTTTTAATCCGTCGCCTTATCCGCTACGGGATCACTGATATTACTCTTACCTTGGGGCATTTGGCTGAGTTGGTTAAAGCCTACTTTGACCATCGGCAGAAGCTAGTTGAACAAATCACACTCCATTTTGTTGAAGAGGAAGAGCCAACTGGAACAGCGGGATCACTATCATTCGTCCCCAATCTTGAGGACACATTTTTAGTTATGAATGGAGATTTGTTGACTAATCTAAATTTCCATGACCTAGTGCAGTTTCATCGAGAACAGAAAGCGGTACTTACAATCGCAACCCATACTCGCACAGTCAAAATAGATCTGGGTGTTCTGAAATTCGACGATACCTATCAGATTGTTGATTACCTGGAGAAGCCAGAAACAACATATCAAGTCAGCATGGGCATCTATGTCTACGAACCGAGCGTACTTAAACATATTGAGTACGGAAAGTATCTTGACCTGCCCGATCTGGTATTGCGGCTTTTGGCAAAAGGTGAACGGATTTGTGCGTATCCGGTAGATTGCCTTTGGTTAGATATTGGCAGACCGGATGATTACGCCAAAGCCCAGGAACTGTTCTTGGAAAAGAGGGAGGAGTTTGATTTTGTGTAAAATAATCCACAGCTAGAATCCGTAGGCTTTCAACAGGCTTGCTCTAATTTTTAAGCTTGTAAAACACCATTGATAACCCTCAATCAAGTTTACAGATGCCGCTCCTGCAACTGAAATCAAAGATTGAAAAGTCGCTGTGGTTTTATTTCCAAGGAGTGTCAACGTCCAGTCACCTGGCGATACCAGTTGATTGTCTGCTTCAGTCCGGTTTCAAAATCTACTTTGGGCTTGTAATTCAGTAGCTTCTGAGCTTTGGTCAAATCAACTAAGCGAATAGGAATGGTTGTTGGCTTAGACGGATCGTAAGTGGGAAGAACGGTGTGCCCAGTCAGCTTCAGAATTAGTTCTACCGATTCTTGAATAGTTACAGGTTGACCGGAGCCGATGTTGACTGGATCGCAGGTAGCACAATGTTCCATTGCTGCCAAAATTCCTGTTACTAGATCGGTGGCATAAACAAAATCTCGCACTGTCGAACCATCCCCCCAGACCTCAAAAGGATTCTGCTTCTCCAATGCTCTACGAATTAGTGCAGGCAGCACATGGGACGTTTCAAAGTCAAATTTGTCGTAAGGTCCATAGACATTGGTGGGACGCACCAGAGCGACTTTGAAGCCATAGCGTTGGTAGTAAAATTGGGCCAATTTTTCAATGTAACGCTTCATCCAGCCCACCCCCAGATAGCTGGGATATGGATCACCTGTAAAGGCTTCGGCTTCTTTAATCGGGTAATCCGCTGGGGGATAGATAGTGGTGCTGCTGACAAACAGCAGGCGATCGACCTTGGACAGACAGGCGGCTTCAAACATTTGGGAATTGAGCAGAAGATTGGTTGTGACATGTACGACTGGATTGTTAGCCATAACGGCAGCACCGGAAGTATTTGCGGCACAGAGAAACACATGGTTCATGCCTCTCACCACTTCATAACAGTCATCCCGCTGGGTCAAGTCACACTGGATATACTCGATACGCTCGTCCTGGATGAGCGCAGGCTTTTTGTGAAGTGTAGCTCGTACCAATGCCCCACGATTCAGCAATTCCTGGATCAGATGGGTGCCAATTAACCCTGTTCCTCCAGCAACTAAAACCTTTTTATCCTTGTAAAACATAGGCGCTCCATAATTTGCACCATCGCGGTTTCACGTCCACAAATGGCAGTCAGCATTGATCATAACTTTGATTAGCCAGGATTACCCAGTATTATTTCATCCACTGTGTGACCTGGGGATATTTAAAAATTGACAAAATCTTGTGGATAAGCCAACAATATGTGCTAAAATATTCAAAACCTTTCTAAGGATTGCGCATGCTAAGTTTTGATACTGTCGAACTCAAGCCGGAGCAACAAACTTACCCCTCTCCTCACTGTAGCGAGTATCCCAAAGCCCTTTATATCGAGTTGACCGATCGCTGCAATCTTCTATGTCCTATGTGCCGCCAGTCTGCCGTTGCAGGCGATGTGCTGCCCCTGGAAACCTTCAAGGAGATTGCAGACACCCTGTTTCCCCATGCCGTATTCGTAGATCTCCGGGGGTGGGGCGAAAGTACAATGCTCCCCAACTTTGCTGACTATCTCGACTATTCCCTGAAATTTCCCCTGAAGAAAAAGCTGATTACTAATGCCACCGTAAACAAGCCATCTGTTTGGCAACGACTGGGTGAAACTGGGGTGGTAGTCGGTGTATCTATTGATGCAGCAGACAGAGACTTGTATGAACAGCTGCGCGTTGGTGGCAAGTTAGAGAAAACTCTTTCAAATGTGCGGCATTTAGTGCGAGCCGCTGAGGCGGCAGGATATGACCCAAAACAACAAGTGTACTTTTGTCTTACTGCCAGTGGTTCCAATATTTTTGAGATGAAAAATATCGTTCGCCTAGGACTCGATTTGGGGATTGACCGTTTCAAGTTAGAACCCATCAAAACCTCCGAACTAGACCCCGCTCACCTCAAGAATTTCACCAAAGAGGTGCGAGAGGAAATGGAAACACTGCGCGACCTCGCTAGGGAAACAGGGGCACGCATTGAACTTTCGGCATCAATGATTGAGGAGGATGTACACCTTCCGGCGACGCGAAAGCTGTGCATCCATCCTTGGCAATATCTCTATGTTAATGCCCGGGGTCGGATGGGATTTTGCGACCATCTCAATGGTGTAGAGGAATTTACTTTTGCCCGCTGGGGCGAGGTTGATTTCGATACCTTCTGGAATGGAGAACAAATGGTGGGACTGCGACAGGAACACTTGGCTCGCTTCCACCAAGAGCAGCAAATCTCGATTTGTGGCGACTGCAATTGGTGTTACGAGCGACGCTACATGGATTTGGAAGACTGGGTAGAACCCGGTTGGTCAGCCTATCGCGTGCAACTTTGAAGTACAAGAGAAGAATACAATGGTCAGCGAAGAACTGTGTTGCCCCTGGGAGCATCTTTTTTATGAGCCAGCGCTGCTCGATTCTGCTTCCGGCGATGCTGATAGCGGTGAAACCGTAGAGTATTACCGTTCAATTCTTAAACAAGGGGAAATCCGGGTACTTGATGTTGGTTGTGGAACGGGCCGGTTAGCTATTCCGCTGGCGGCTGATGGCTGCGAAGTATATGCCATAGATAGTTCCAGTGATATGGTCTATTTTTTTCAGCAGAAACTCGCCCGCCTTGACAGTGAAATTCAACGCCGCATCCATCTGCATCATCTGAATATTCAGGCGCAATTTTATGAGGGCACTGTCGATGTCGCTATAGCTGTAGACGATTTTCTCACGCATTTTTTGGAGGATTCAAGTTTGCGTTACACCCTCAAAAATATTTGCCACAGTCTTAAACCAGGCGGTCGTTTCCTCACGGACTTACGAGGAAGGAGTCAACAGCGCATAGCAACAGCCACCCAGCCTTTTCCCAAACCCATGTATTTTTTCGGTATTGTTCACCAAGTGCCAACGCCATCTGGAAAGAGATCGGCTGCTATGCGCTCTGTAGAAAACTATGACGAAAATAAGCGCATCCTGACCAGCACTCAGATTTTTGAATGGATCTTACCTGATGGCACTGTTGAGAAAACAATCTACCGCACCCTACGCCAGCGATTGCATCGTTTAGAAGAACTCGCTGCTGCTGCGGAGGATGTGGGCTTGAAGTTGGGATTAGCACACCAACGTCTGAACCCGTTAAACGAGGCTAGCTACGAGGGGGGAATGTCTTTGGAATTTTATAAGATGTAACGATAGGAAGATGGGATGATGGAAACTTGGGACGGTCAGATATCTGGTAGATACTTCCAGATTTTCTCCTACGATGCCGATTACTATCGGATGTTGAAGGAGTGGGCATCAAGTGAGCAATACGAAAGGGAGGCGGCAATTTTTTTGCAGTTGCTCAAGCCTTGTCCGATCCGACACTTCTGCGGTACATTTCCAAGGATGCACTCAAAAAGGATTTAGCGAACATGAAGTTCAGAGTCACTGCTGAAAAGGAATACGGCAATGTCTCCCCTGGAGGCACTACCAAGGAACTCTATGCTGTTATCGGTCAGAAATTAGCAAGAGACGGTGAGGAGTGAAACAATGAATTTACTCCTTTCCGCCCATGCCGACGATATTGCCTATTCCCTGGGTGGTGCCCTGCTAAAGGGATATATCAGTCAAACTACAGCTACTTTAGTCACCGTGTTTCAGCGCGGTTTATATGTCCCCTACGCCCGACCGGGAGCTTCGGTAGAGGAAGCCAGCGCCATTCGGAATGCTGAGGATCTTGCCTACGCCGCCAAAATAGGTCTCAAGCACCAGGGGGTGGGGTTAAGGGATGTCACTCTGCGGGGATACCCAGATTTGGACTCCATTTTCACAGTGACAGATTACCGCCAAGACCCCGGTGCAGTGGAGAGTATCGAGACAATTCAGTCATTCTTAGATAAACAAACGGATATAACGCGCCTGTGGGTACCTTTGGCGATCGGCAATCATATCGATCATGTATTGCTGCTGAAGGCGGTTCTAGGATGGAAAGCAAAACCCGAACTGGAAGTGATTTTTTATGAAGATATTCCCTATGCTGGCTTTGAAGAGCTAGACAGTATTGAAACCTGGGTGCAGCTAGCCATTGGCCCGGCAGAAGCAGAGATTATTGACATCAGCAAACAGTTTGAGAAAAAACTGAAAAATTTGGAAATTTATGCTTCCCAGGTCAGCCAGGATGACATCGAGTTGGTAAAATTGCATGCCCGACGCATTGTACCGGGTTTGGCAGTGGAACGTGTGTGGCGCAGAAAAAAAGGTTAAGAGAATGAAAGTCGCGATCGCAACTCAGTGGTTAACACATATGGGAGGCTCTGAAGTCCTAACGGTAGCGACTGCTTTGTCTCTGGCACTCCTGGGACATCAGGTGGAGGTAATCGTAGCTGAAGGGACGATTCATCCCAAATTTGAGCGTCAATTAGAACATCAAGGAATCAAGCTAGTTTCTCTAGCTTCCTACAACAATATGACGGAGAAAGTTGCTGCTCTAACAGAGCTGCTGCGACGAGAGCAACCCACTCTAGTCCACTTTATTCCCCTTGAATCCTTGGCTTGTGCCTGGATAGAAAAGGAAACCGCTCGGACAGTCCCTGTAGTAGTCACAGAAACTACTAATGCTTCCCCTTCCGTTTGGTGGGTTGGCGATCGCGAACACCATGCTCTTAAAGCAGCCGATGGCACCATCGCTATGTCCCGTCAGGCAGCAGCGAACATTCAACGTTTTAGGGGAACAGAAAAACCTCTGCAAATAATACCACCCTCCTTGCCTCCCTTAGACAATAGGTGGGACCCGCCTTTGATGGACATTACAGATACTGCCCTCAATAACATTGGTTGCATCAGCCGACTGTCTGAAGAAAAGGGGCTGGAATTCCTTCTAGCTGCTATGACTATGATTGATAGAAAAGCTAACAAGATAACGCTGCACATATTTGGTGAAGGACAGGAGCGCTATCGAGTGGAATCTCTGATTCGGGCTTTTGATTTGGATGATGCGGTTGTGCTACACGGATATGTCGAGGACATGTATGTATCTATAGAAAGCTGTGCGCTGTTTGTTCTCCCTTCTTTATTGGAAGGATTGCCTCTGTCTTTAATTGAGATTATTGCTTCTGGACGGCCTTTCATTGCTACGAATGTAGGAGGCATTCCAGAGCTGGTTGATGGCGAAGACTGGGCCGATTTAGTGCCTATTGGAGATTCCAGAGCGCTAGCAGAAGCTATTGAGCGGCGGATGGGAAATCCAGCGCAGTTACGCAGTGATGGGAGACGCGCTCGCGCCGCTTATGACCGTTGCTGGCATTCCCAACTACGAGCAGAACAACTCGTTCAATTTTATCAGCGGGTCTTGGCTTGAGAAATCAGGCTCCCAACCGGAGTTTAAACTATCCACTTGCAGCGCCCATAGTCAAATGTGTTGCCAAAATGCAGATCACCTCAACGAAATTTAAGTCAGAGCTTCTCTCAGAAGCTCTAGAAAGCCTGCGACTGGTAGTTCCCTTAGTAATTACTCAACTATGTGACACTGCTATCAATGCCGTGGATGTAGTAATGATGGGCTTACTTGGCACTCAAAGTTTAGCGGCTGGTGCCCTAGGTGCAATCACCTTTTCTACCTCATTGTATGTTGTCTATGGAATTACCTCGGGAGTAGGAGCAATGGCAGCCGAGGCTTTTGGGGCGGGCAAAACAGACCAAATAGGTCGTGTCGCCTGTCAGGGACTATGGCTAGTAGCTGCCATGTCCATACCCGTGATGCTTTTTACTTGCCATTGTGACTCCATCCTGCTTCTATTGGGTCAAGAAGAAAGCAATGCACTCTTAGCAAAAACCTATTCACGGGCCCTTGTTTGGGGCTTTCCTGCTGCTGCCGGCGTTTTGGTTTTAAAAGACATTGCCTCTGCTATCAAGCAACCCCGATTTGTCACCATAATTATGGTTGCAGGATTGTTATTAAATGTACCTGCTAATTACGTGCTGATGTTCGGAAAACTTGGGTTTCCCCCCCTTGGTTTAGCCGGGATAGGCTGGACAAGTAGCCTCATTTTTTGGGTTAATTTCTTAGCCGCATCTGCTTTCCTTGCTTTTCACACAAACTTTAAGCATTACCAGCTTTTTCGCTATTTGCATCAGTTTGATAGGGATATGTTTGTAAAAATTTTCCAAACTGGATGGCCTATGGGAATTCACTTTGGAGCCGAAATAGCACTGTTGAATGTCACAGCTTGGCTGATGGGGTATTTGGGAACAGTGATGTTAGCAGCCCATCAAATTGCTATCCAGACAGCAGAAATTTTTCTGGTGATTCCAGCCGCCATTACCTGTGCTACTGTGGCGAGAGTGGGGCAGAGGCTGGGAGAGGAAAATCCTTTTGGTGCCAGAATATCTGCATCTGTCAGTATTGCTTTTGGTGCGATGTTTACGTTCGCTGTTGCACTAATTTTATGGCTGTTTTCTGACCGCCTTGTGGCCATTTATTTGGACATCAATAATCCAGATAATACTGAGGCGGTTAAGACGGCAATTTCTTTTCTCAACTTGGCGGCGCTCTACCAAATTACTTATGGTATTCAAATGATTGCTGTTGGGGCTTTGCTAGGAGTACAGGATACCCGCATACCCATGTTGGTTAACCTCTTGGCTTTTTGGATTGTTGGCTTGGGGGGAAGCTATTTAATGGGACTAACTTTGGGTTGGGGAGGTATCGGCTTATGGTGGGGTTTAATTCTAGGCCCAGCAATCTCTGCGGTGATTTTAATTTGGCGTTTTTATTTTATAATTTCTGAAAAGCTTGCCAGCCTTGAGAATGTTGAAGATCGCGCTCGCACCAATCGCGCTCGCACCATTAGTAGCCAACCTTTAGACGACGCTCAAGCATCCATTAGTTGAGAATGCTATAGCAGTATTGGCCAGTGCTATATATAGCACTAGCCACATGGGTTAGGACATTAGAGGGTCGGAGGGAACGCCTGCCCTGCTGCTATACCTGCCACCGGCAGCAAGATTTGACCCTCTACCTAGGAGCCGGATTCCCCTGACAGCACCTCCCCTTCAAAAACATAAGCCGCCCCAGCACGGGATTTGCCAGAGGTGCGGGCGTAACCGGCTCCCACCACCGCCCGCGAGCCACTGATGGCCACCGCAGAGCCGAAACGGTCGTCCGCCTGCAACTCCTCCGGTTGCAGCTTGCGCTTTTGCTCCCAAACGCCATTTTCACACTGGAAAAGATAAGCCGCCCCAGCATATTCTTTGCCGGCAGCACCGGCTCGCTCCACCCCGACAATCGCCCAGCCGTCACAAACACTAACCGAATAACCGAAGCGCTCGCCACCCTGCAAATCAGCCGGTTGCAGTTTCTGCTTTTGCAGCCAAAGCCCACTTTCGCAGTGGAAAATATAAGCCGCCCCAGCCTTTTCTTGGCCCGGAACACCGGCACCAGACGCGCCGACAATCGCCCAGTCGCCACTAATCGCCACCGAAATGCCAAATTTCTCATCGGTTTGCAACTCAGCCGCTTTCAGCTTGTGCTTTTGCTGCCAGACGCCACTTTCGCACTGGAAAATGTACGCCGCTCCAGCACTGTCAAAGCCTGCGGCGTCGGTGTAAATCGCCCCAACAATCGCCCTGCCGCCACTGATAGCCACAGAGGAGCCGAAACAGTCGCCGCGCTGCAAGTGAGCCGGCTGCAGTTTCTGCTTTTCCTCCCAAACCCCGTTTGAACACTGGAAAATATAAGCCGCCCCAACATTTTCTTTGCCAGGGGCGTCGGCGTCAGACGCCCCGACAATTGCCCAGCCCTCACTAATCGCAACTGCCGATCCAAAAAAGTCGTTCCGTTGCAAGTCAGCCGGTTGCAGTTTCTGCTTTTGCTGCCAAGAACCGCTTTCGTATTGAAAAATATACGCCGCTCCCGCACGTTTCGATCCCGGAGCACCGGCGCAAGACGCCCCAACAATCGCCCAGTCGCCACTGATAGCCACCGAGGAGCCAAACCAGTCGCCGCCAAGCAACTCAGCCGGCTGCAGTTTGTGCTTTTGCTCCCAAGCGCCGTTTGAGTGCTGAAAGATATAAGCCGCCCCAGCATATTCTTTGCTCTGGGCACTCGCCCAAGACGCCCCGGCAATCGCCCAGCCGCCACTGATGGCCACTGAATGGCTGAATTTGCTGTTGCCCTTCAAGTCTGCCGGTTGCAACTTGTGCGCTAGCGCTATCTCTTTTGGGGCACCGGCAATAGGATTTTCCTCCACCGGCACTGCTGGGGAAGCTGGAATCTCATCCGCCGGCACTGCCGGTGGTGCCGGTGCTGCCGGTGGTGCCGGTGCTGCCGGTGGAATCCAGAATGTCACCGCCACGGGTTCACTACCCCAGTAAATGCCTTGATTGCTGAGATTTTCAACCGTCACCCCGCCAGCAGCACCTTTGCGCCCGACAATCGCCCACTCGCCCCGGAATGCCAGCTGGCGAATCAGCCGGCTGCCAATCGCCTCGCAGGCTTTTTTCGCCGCCTCCGAAAGATTGAAGCTCGCTTCGTCGCAAGCGGCAATGGCCACAATCCGCCCATCGGGCAAGCTTTCAATCAGTTCAGCCAGGGTGTCGGCACTGTTGGGGTTGGCCCACAGGTCAAACGTCCCTCCTGCGAGCACGGTGCCTTGCCTTTCATCAAAGACTGCCACGTTCAGCCCTCGCTGGCACTTTCCCTCAACCGTCACAGGTGCGCCATTGAGCGTAATTTGAGTTCGGTCAGCCCGATCGCCCCCTCCCGATGTCACGCAAATCACGCCCAGACTGGGGGCTGCCTCCGCAACGCTCAGGGTGTGCCTCTGGATCGCCGGCCCATAGGAGACTTCTTCTGTGGCGCTTCCCGGCGCATTTCCCTTTTTGCCAATCATCGCCCAAGAGCCTTGGGTGGCCAGTTGGTGAACTTTGATGCTGCCCAAGGCTTCGCAGGCTTTTTTGGCCGCGTCTGAAAAGCTGTAGTTGGCCTCTTCTTTAACCGCTAAGGCGACAAGAATACCCGCTGGCAGCGGTTCGATAAATTGAATCAATACTTCAGAAGTTTCTGCAGCAAAGGTGTCGAAGGTGGTGGCTATCAGCGGCTGTCCCCTTTCCGGGTCAATCGCGGCGACATTGATGCCGCGCGAGTAGTTTGCATACCCGATTTCTATGCCGTTGATGCTAATGCGAGCCAGATTGCCGCCGTAAAATCCGCCAGATTCGACTTTTATGCTGATGTTGTTCACGTTAACTTTTCTATGAATTTGAACAGCAATTGAATAAAGTCGATATTATAGCATCTTTCCAAGGCCCGCCGGCACCCCCTCTCCCTCCAGACCTTGCGCTCTGGGTACAGCCTCCCACTCTCCAGCAGTTCCAAATGCCTCTAAATGATGTGTGAAACTCTCTCTCTTCTTCCCTTGGCGCTCTTGCCGTCTTGGCGGTTTTTCAAACAAAGAATTCCCCCAAATCAATTCTAACCTCACTTCAAAAGCCCAAATCCGCCATCATATCCTCTGTCATAGCGAAGACTTGTTCGTCGCTCAGGATGCTGTAATCATGTTTCAGATATTGTTCGAGCGAACCCCATCCCGCCGCCTGCAGGTACAGGTGAGTCGCAATGCGGTGCTTGCAGATAGCGGTGCGATATTTCCCGTCTTCGCAATTGCATCCCCTTTCAGTCACTCGGGCGGACGTTTTCGTGCTGGGATTCTTCACCAGTGTGCCGGAGGCGAACGTTGTGACTTTCAACCCTTCTAGCCCAACTCGGTTGTATCGCTCCAGAAACATCCGCGTTTCGCTCTCCGCAACGAAATGCTTGCCGGCTTCTGTGTTAAAATTAATGCCCAATCGCTCAATCTCAAAACCCAGTATCTTCCCAGACGGACGCTTCTGGATGCCAAGCAAGGTCTGCATTACTTCGTGGAATTTGCTGTGGGACACAAAGGTGCAGCACCGGCCTTTAGCGGTCACATAGACAATGTAGGGGGTGTTTCCGCGCTTGGTCAGCCCAACCCTCTCAATCCGGATGTCGCAGGGAACCAAGGGATGGGCCAGTGGGACGATGGGGCTGCCGGTGCTGCCGGTGCTGTTGGTGCTGCCGGTTGTCGGATTCTTTGCCATTATGATAAGATCCTCTCGATACTTTGCTTTACTTTGATGAGCTTTTTGTATCTTTTCGGGCGCTCTGTCCTGCCGGCAAGCAGTGGGAGCGCCCTTTCCATTTTCAGGATAGCAAACCTGCTTCCAACTGTCAAGCGACTTAATAATTTATTTTTGAGTGTGGGTTCATTACCGTAAAGGGAGGCATTGACAGTGAAAGCTGCGGACTTACGGGAGTTGAGGGAGCGCAAGAAGCTCTCGCTGAGGGATGTGGCGCTCGCCCTGGACATATCAGAGACAACCGTGCGCAACTGGGAGCACGGGCGAACCATCCCAAAACTCAGGCTCGACCAGCACGCCAAATGGTGCCAGCTGTATGGCGCTAGCTCCCAGGAACTCCTGGCGGCGTACCATGACACGATCCGCTACGAGCGGGTTAAACAGGTTTTGGAGAGCATGCCCATTGAGGAGCTCGAGAGGCTCGCCCGGTTGGCAACCCAGGGAAGCGACAGCCCTGAATAATCTTTTCTCGGGGGCGTTGCCCTATGACAAGATGATGCCAGCAAAACTCCTCTCTCTTTCTCCCCGCAAGTGGGGTTGTTCATCCCCAGAATATGCAACGCCTTCCTGGGCCCTCTGTCCAGCCGGCAAGGAGAGGGAGCGCCTTGTCCTTTCCCAGCATACTTAAACATATTCAGGTTTGTCAAGTATTTTAGGTAAATGATTTTGCGAGGCGAATCAATTAACCTAGAAGTGATGGATTGACGGTGAAACCTGTGGACTTAAGGGAGTTGAGGGAGCGGAGGAAGCTGTCGATGCGGGAGGTGGCCATTGCTCTCGACGTAACAGAAACAACTGTGGGCAACTGGGAGCATGGGCGAACCATCCCCAGGATCAGGCTCGACCAACATGTCAAGTGGTGCCAGCTGTATGGAGTGACGTCAGAGCAACTTCTGGCGGCTTACCATGAAACCATTCGCCACGAGCGAGTGAAACAGCTGTTGGACAGCATGCCTATTGAGGAACTGGAGAGGCTGGCCGGCTTGGCCGCCCAACAAAGCGAGATCCCTGAATAATCTCAGCCAGACGGGCTATAGCAGTATGCACTTAGGTTCGTACATTTCGGCCTCTTTTGCACCCCCCCACTCCTGCTCCTATTGTTCTAACCCATATTCCTGCTGGGATATAGACGTAGGCCAGCGTCTGGCTGCCCTGAAGATTGAATGTCCTAATCTAAGTGGCTACTGCTATAAATCCCAGAGTGCGCACACCGGCACTGCGGCAGTACATTGATTTTGAACAAGCGCCGGCATTCCTCTCTCAGGGCACCGGCGCTCTATGTCACCCTCCCCGCTCGCCGGCGAAAAAATACTTGACTTTTAACGCTTATTATGGTAGTTTCAGAAGCCCCCACAGCCCGAGCCTGAAGATCGAGCTCTATCCCTGATAGAGTCAGCCATCAAGCAATCCCGAGCGGAGGGAGTCAGAGTCAGCCGAGAGCGCCGGCGAATCCTCCCTCAGCCGGTATTCCGAAAACCAGATAAGCCAGAACATTAGCAGCAGCCGGTTCGCCCTCACCGTCACCAGGGGGTTCGGCACCCGCAGCGCAACAGCCCTCACCAGAGAACAGGAACCGGAGGCTGTAGCAGCAGCAATTCGGCCCTCAGAAGACCTCGCCCGCATCGTCCCAGAAGATTCGGAGTGGGTTCCCCTGCAGGAACCGCAAGAGTGCGACCGGCGCACACCGGCATTGCGCACACCGGCATTCGACGACGCCACCGCCCAACTCCCCCCCTGGTGAGGGGAGAAATCGTACAGCGCGTCGGCGCACTGCTACGGCGACAGCCTAGTTTCTGGCGTGCGAGTGCGAGCCTTCAACTTCAGCAGCATCGCCGGCAGCGTTTGATTTTCCAAAAAACAGCGCAAAAAAATCCTCCTTCCTCCCCCTCTTTCCTTGGCGTTCCTTCACGAGGGCGGTTTAAAGTATTGAATTATCCCAGTTGAGCTGAGCCATATATGAAACGAATTTTGCAAATCATAATTCTAGTTTTACTGTTCTTGGCGATTGTTCTAGCAAAACCGGCACTCGCCCAAACCGCTGACATCACCCTATTGCAATTCAACGATTTCTGCGAAATCACCCCGGTTGCCGGTGGCTTGCGCCGGCGGGCTAGCTCGCTCAGGCACCCGGCGCAAGCAACTGCTGCAGAAAAACCCCCGCACCCACACCATCCTCGCGGGCGACTTCTTGAGCCCCTCCGCCTTGGGAACCGCCAAAGTGAATGGCGAGCCGCTCGCCGGCAAGCATTTCGTTGCAGTCTTAAATGTAATGGGGCTGGACTGGGCGACCTTTGGCAATCACGAGTTTGACCTGAACGAAAAGCCGTTGAAGGCGCGACTCAAAGAATGCCGGTTTAAAATGTTTTCCAGTAACGTATTCAACGCCGCCGGCAAGCCGTTTGAGGGCATTCCCCCGTATGAGATATAGCAGCAGTCATATTGTTCTAACCAATATGACTGCTGCTATAGATAGTCTTTGGACTCTGGGTGAAAAGGCGTTCCAGCCCTTTTTTTCCATCCAAAATCCAAAATCTAAAATCTAAAATAGGTATAAACTTCCAGTAGGAAGCAAGACCGCAAACGCCATCTGGGCAGCTTGGGGGAAGCCGCAGCGCGGCTGCACCGGCGTGCGGAAAGCGGTTGCGGGCGTGCGAGAGGGATTAGGCGCTGGCCAATTCGGGCTGCGGCTCGGCAGGGGGCGCTTCGGTTGCCGGTGGCTGGGGTTGAGACTCAGCCGGCGGGTGCTGGTGGCCAAAAGGCAGGCCGTTTTCGTCGAGACCGTAGAGGGAGTTATACATTTTAACGTACTCGCGGGCGGATTTCGTCCAGCTGAAGTCCTGGATCATGCCGCGCTTTTGCAGCTCCCGCCACTGGGGCTTGAAGCGGTAGGCTTCCCAGGCGCGGATCATGGAGGTGTACAGGTCGAGGGGCTCGTAGCGGTCGAAGCAGTAGCCGGTGCCGGCGTCGTTCATCGGGTCGTAGTGGGAGACGGTATCCACCAAACCGCCGGTGCGGCGGACAATGGGCACGCAGCCGTAGCGCAGGGCCATCATTTGGGCGATGCCGCAGGGCTCAAACCGGCTGGGCATCAGGAAAGCGTCAGTGCCGGCGTAGATGCGGCGGGAGAGGGCGTCGCTTTGCAGGATGTAGGCTGACATCCGCCCCCGGTAGCGGGAGGCAATCTGCCACATTTGGTTTTCGTAGTAGGGGTCGCCCAATCCCAGCAGGATGAATTGAGCGTCGGTATAGGCCATGAAGCGGTCGAGGATTTGAATTACCTGATCGATGCCTTTCTGCTCGACGAGGCGACTCACCATGCCAACCAAAAAGGCATTGGCGTTGACTTCCAAGCCCACTTCTTCTTGCAGGGAGACTTTGTTGGCGCGGCGCAAGTCGATGGTCTCAGCGGTGTAGTTTTGAGTGATGTATTTGTCGGTGGCAGGGTTGTAGCTGTCGGTGTCGATGCCGTTGAGGATACCGCGCAATTTGCCGCTGATAAAGGAGAGCAAGCCTTCGAGGTGCTCGCCGTAGGCGGGCGTTTTGATCTGGTCGGCGTAGGTGGGGGAGACGGTGTTGACCAGATCGGCAAAGTGAATGGCAGCTGCCATCGTGTTGTGACCCTGCATGTACCAGGGGCACCAAGCGAACTGCTCCAAGCGCCAGCGCCACGGACCCTGATAGGCCAGGTTGTGGATGGTGAAGACGGTTTTGACGTCGGGATCTTGGTGCATCCACACCGGAATCATGCCGGTGTGCCAGTCGTGACAGTGGATGATGTCCGGCTTCCAGTAGTTCCAGGCAAACTCAGCTGCGCCGTTGGAGAACAGGGTGAACCGCCAGTCTTCGTCATCCCCATAGTAGATGCGCCGGGGCGTAAAGCTGGGATGGCCCAACAGGTAGAGCGGCACGTCCGTGTTCGGGAACTGGGTTTCGTAAACCGCAAACTTCTGGTACATGGCATTTCCCCACCAAATAGGCTCGGAGGGAATGTCGATTTTGTCGGGGAGAAAGCCGTAGTAGGGCATGAAGACGCGAACGTCGTGGCCCATTTTTCGCAGGAATTTGGGCAGAGCGCCGACGACATCCCCCATGCCCCCTACTTTGGCCAGAGGAGCGGCTTCTGCGGCAACAAATAAAATTCGCATGATTCGGTTTTGGGTTCCCTCAGGTGATGGGTGAGCGATACGCTTTAAAATTTTGTTAAGCCCATCATACCTGTAGGGGTGCACTGCCGTGCGACTGAACGAGCGGGACAGGAGCGCAAAAAACTGCCGCTGCTGGCGGGCCCGCTTGAAGCCCCCCCGTGCGGGCGCGGGTTACTTTTGTTCGGGGTGAGCCGACTCTGGCGAGCCGGCACCGAGCTGGTTAATCGCAGCAATCAGCTGGTACAAGCGCCCCAAGTCTCTCTGGTTGAAGTGCAAAACCAGGCGGGGCAAATCAGCGGTTTCATCCCCGGCTTCTTCGGGTAGCGCCTGAGTTTTTTCAATCCGCCCCTTGACGAGGATGTCGCTGAAATTCTCGCTCAAGCGAGCGACCGCCGTATCTGAGATTTCTGTCTTTAGACGGATGACAAATTTGTTTTTAACGTAGCGGCTGGAGTGGTAGACGCGATAGAAACTTGTGATGGCGGCGCAAGCCACCTCTACGTTGTCGGCGATCGTGTAGAGATGGATATCCTCTGGACTGATTAGCCCCCGCCGCACCAGCTGCTTGTGAATGAAGGCATTCCAGTCGTGCCAGTAGTCCCCACCGGGGATGTCAATTAAAATCACCGGCACTGGGCCGAATCTGCCGGTCTGGCTCAAGGTGATGCACTCAAACGCTTCGTCAAGGGTGCCAAACCCGCCAGGGAACAGAGCCACAGCGTCACTCTCCCGCAGGAAGAACAGCTTGCGGGTGAAGAAATACTTAAAATTAATCAGTTTGCTCGAACCGGCAATAAAAGGGTTGGCTCCCTGCTCGAAGGGCAGATGGATATTCAGCCCAAAAGACCGATCCGCACCGGCCCCTTCGTTGCCGGCTTGCATGATTCCCCCACCCGCGCCGGTCATCACCACGAATCCCAGGTCGGCGACGCAGCGAGCGAAATCAGCGGCCATCCGGTATTCCCGGCTGTCTGGCGAGATGCGAGCCGAGCCAAAGATGGTGATTTTGCGAACGTGCCGGTAGGGATAAAAGACCTGGAAGCCTCGCTCCATATCTTCCAGGCAAGCCGTGACAATTTTCCAGTCCAGACGGTCGATTTCCTCACCGGCAAGACGCATGATGGCCGTCAGAGAGCGCTCAATAAACTTGCTGTATTTCGCGTTAGGGAGCCGGTCGATTAGGTCAGCGATGTCCGTATGAAGCGACTCAAAAGGCTGAGAAAAGGAGGAAGATAGGGGAGCCATGAATGCTTTTTAACTGGCGGTATTTCTATACTACCCAGACTCAGGCGCTCGGTCGCTCGCTGCCGGCACAGTTTGTCCTGCCTTGAAGGTCGGGCGAAGGGTGATATTAACTCCGGTTAATTGCCCGTTATTAATTTTTCTCTCCCTCTTTTGCCTCTCCTCCCCTTCCCCTCTCCCCCATGAGCAGGTATGAGACAAATCTCCCACCCTAGCTTGAGCCAGAGAGGGGTAACATACAATCCGCTTACAGCCCTTGCGTGGATCTCAGGTTGCGAATGCGCCATTTCCCCCCGCCATTCCCGGACATCCGCCCGGTAAGGCGGGGAAAACAGTTTTGGGGAGCGCAGGCGCTGTTGCTGCGGGCTCAGATATAGCAGCAGTCATATTGGTTTGGACACGCTATGGCCTAATATGACCTGCTGCTATATCAGAGGTTAGGGGCGGGTTTATCGGTGTTGTAGCTGTGTGGCACTCTTTGTCGGTGTTCCCGCCCCTACATCATGTTAAACTCCAAGTCCTTTCCCTAAGTGCCTACTGCTATACCTACAAGTCTAATCCTCTAGATCCCCCCTAGTGTCTAATTGTATATGTTTTTCCAGCGTAGCCGCCAGTGTGGTTTTGGGAACTGCACCGACCACCATATCAACCCGCTGCCCCCCTTTAAAAATCATCAGTGTGGGAATGCTGCGGATGCCATACTGGGTTGCGACAGTGGGATTCTCGTCTGTATTGACTTTGACCACCTTCAACTGGCCGTCGTACTGTTGGGCGATTTCATCCACGACGGGAGCCACCATCCGGCAGGGCCCGCACCAGGGGGCCCAAAAATCGACTAAAACCGGCACTGAACTATCGAGCACTTCTTGCTTAAACGTGGAGTCTGTAACTTCTGCGGCTGCTGACATGCGTGACAAGACCTCTATACGTTGTCTTTTAGTAGGATAGCCATTGTAGCATCTAGGCTGGCTCTAGGCTGCTGCCCAATGGAAATTAGAATGTCTCTTCTTAAGGAACCGCCCGAACAGAGTCCGGGCGGAGTGTGGTGTGAGGAGTGAACGGAAACATGCGTCTCCGCTTCTTTTCTATTGTAAGCTACTCAATGCCCTGATGCCCTCACCTGGCGGGAAATTTTTCCCCGTCCCGGTGGCTGGGAGCATATCTACTTACCCATACCCAGCTGCTGGGCTTTCTGGTAGACTTTGCCTTCCGTCAGCAGGGAGGGAGCGATCACCACCTCAACCTGCTGCATTTCCCTGATATCCTTGGCTCCCAAGGTTCCCATACTGGTTTTGAGCGCCCCCAGGAGGTTGTGGGTGCCGTCATCGAGCTGTGCGGGCCCGCGCAGGATTTGCTCCAGGGTGCCGGTGGTGCCGACGCGAATGCGGGTGCCTCGGGGCAGGACCGGGCTCGGGGTGGCCATGCCCCAGTGATAGCCGCGTCCGGGCGCTTCTGCCGCTCGGGCAAAGGGCGAGCCAATCATCACGCCGTCCGCACCGCAGGCGATGCACTTGCAGATGTCCCCGCCGGTGATTAACCCGCCGTCAGCTATCACCGGCACATAGGTGCCGGTCTGGCGGTAGTAGTCGTCGCGAGCGGCGGCACAGTCCGCTACAGCCGTCGCTTGGGGTACGCCGACGCCGAGAACCCCCCGAGAGGTACAAGCCGCACCTGGCCCGATGCCCACCAGCACGCCCGCCGCACCGGCTTTCATCAAGTTGAGGGCGACCGAGTAGGTGACGCAGTTGCCCAAAATCACCGGCACCGGCATTTCTTGGCAGAATTTCTCTAAATCCAGCGGCGTCACCGACTCCGGAGACAGGTGCGCCGTTGACACCACCGTCGCCTGCACGAAAAATAAATCCGCACCCGCTTTGGCGACGGCTTCCCCATATTTGCTCGCCCCTGCCGGTGTGGCGCTGACTCCGGCAATCCCTCCCTGGCTCTTAATTTCTTGAATCCGCTGCTCGATGAGTTCTGGTTTAATTGGTTCGGCGTACAGCTGCTGCATCAGGGTAACGAACTCGTCCTTACCCACAGACGCGATCTTGTCCAGCACCGGCTCCGGGTCAGCGTAGCGCGTTTGGATGCCTTCCAAGTTGAGCACCCCCAGCGCCCCCAATTTGGATAACCCCACTGCCATACGCACATCTACCACCCCGTCCATTGCGCTGGCAATGATGGGGATTTCCCGCTCAATGCCCCCAATGCGCCAGCGGGTGTCTGCCAAACTCGGATCGAGGGTCCTAGTCCCTGGGGCTAGGGCGATTTCATCAATTCCATAAGCTCGGCGAGCTGTCTTGCCCCGCCCAATTTGAATATCCACTCTGACTCGTTCTCAAGACTATATCTAAGCTAGGGTATCAAATTTTGCGGACAGCTTTCTTTTTACTTTGTTACATCTTCTCTCACTTGCGGGAGGAAAGCCCGCTCAACGCGCTCGCCAGGCAAACCGTCAAGATGTGTGAGGCTCGCTGGAGAGCACCGGGAGCCGGCAGTCGGGTTCGAGAGCGCCGGTGAGGCGGTAGTTGGGGTCGAGCGCCGGCACGCCCTCGCCCTTGTGAAGTCAAACCTCACCCCCCAACCCCTTTCCCCGCAAGAGAAGCGGCAGACATTCCCCGCTCAGGGGGGCTACTGTTTACACACATCTTGGGTATGTTACCACACTAAGCCCCTCACGCCCCCAGCCCGCCTCTCCCACAAGGGGAGAGGGGGGAGAAAGAGGTTCTTCCAACTTCATAGAAAATTGGCATGACTGGGGATTTGTGTGTAAAGCCTAGCGCAGGGGAAAGAGGGTGCGGTGAGTCTCGGAGTAGCACCGGCAGCTCGCACTATGTCACAATCTCAGAGAAGGAGGTAACTATGCCTGAACAGCAACAAAAGCCCTACTGCACCCCAGAAGAATATTTTGCCCTAGAGTCAAAGGCCGAGTATAAAAGCGAATACCATGCCGGTGAGATAGTCCCGCTAGACCGGGAGGAGGAGGATATGTTCGTACAGACAGACAAACGCTACACCCCAGAGGAATACTTTGCCCTCGAAGAAACGGCTGAGTATAAAAGTGAATACCACAGCGGAGAGATAATCCCCATGACAGGCGGGACAACTAATCACAACAAAATTGCCCTAAATCTTAGCGCCCATTTAAAATTTGCTTTACGGGGTAAAGATTACGAAATATATATGGGCGATGTGCGCTTGTCGCTTCCGCGCTATGGCCGCTACGTCTATCCAGATATCATGGTCATTCAGGGGAAGCCGGTGTATGAGGGAGCCGGCACCACTACAGTCACCAATCCGCTACTGATTGTTGAGGTCCTGTCCAAATCCACGAGCAACTACGACAAAGGGGATAAGTTCCTCTATTATCGCTCGCTCCCTGATTTGAGGGAATATGTTATGATTGACCAATACACCTATCATGTTGAGCAGTTCGCTAAAACTTCTGAAGGGCAATGGTTCTTGAGTGAGTTTGAATCTGCGGATGCCTTGCTGTCACTCTCTTCGGTTGAGTTCCAAATTCCCTTGAGTGAGATTTATGAGCGGGTGAATTTTGAGGAGAGTGGGGAAGAGTGAGGAACCGCCGCCGTGAAGGAGCGCCAAGGAATAAGAGAGGGGAGAGCGCCTGATATATCAGGTTATTTTTGCCTTCTTATGAAGTGCCGGCAGGCTCGATGATTTTGCCATTTTCACAGGTGGCGGTGCGTAAAATAAGAAAATTATGCGCTCCTTAAGGGCCAGTCGGTGGGGCTAAAGCCCTACTACAAACCTGGATACCCAGGGGATAACGAGGGGATAAAATAAATTTGCTATAAAAGGATAAGATTTGTGACTTTTTATTTATGAAGTTGAAGCGATTGGGCCACGTTGCCATCTGTGTGCGGGACATCGACAAGGCGGCTGAATTCTACCGCAACTTGGGCATGGAGGTGGTGTGGAAGGATGCCGACTGGGCTTACCTGAAGGCCGGTGAGGATGGGCTGGCCCTATTGGGGCCCGGTTACAAGCAGGCAGGACCGCACTTTGGGTTTATCTTCAGCGATCGCGCTGAGATGGAAAGCGGTTACCAGCAGCTGAAGGCAGAGGGGGTGGAAGTCACCCGCATTCACGATCACCGGGATGGCACTGCTTCTTTTTACGGTCGCGATCCCGACGGCAATTGGTTTGAGTATCTTTACGAACCGGCACCGGCAATGGTTGCCAGTAAAAGCGCTTAACGCTGCCGGTGCGGAGAGCAAAGATGAAGGAACAGTAAAGGAGGGGTCGCTCCCCGTGAGGGTGCCGCCCTTCGGGTTTCCCGCGCCCCACACAGCCGTGGGGCGTGAGGATTTTCTCCCTCCTCCGACCTATTCTCTTTACAGAAATATTATCTTTAAGTTGGGTGGATTAACTGATGTCAAGCAGGCGGCGCTTGTCTTAGGCTGAAAGAAGCCTACAAAAGCAAAGTTAACGCCTTCTCCTATGCGCACCCTAACCGCCCCTTCAGAAGCATCTGCTATCCCCCTGACTAAGCAAGACTGTCAAGCGCTAGACGACATGTTTAACAGCGTTGACCTCCAGCAGCTGACCTGTCTTGAAGCTTTTTTCAAAGGCGCGTTTGTCCCTCAGCTCGATCCTCTGGAAAAACCAGCATGGATGGCCGGCAGCTCCAGTTCTGTCATGGGGAACTTTATAGATTGCGGTTATTAAAGGAAATTTTAGATGAGTGTGCTCTACAGCTCCCGCGCGCACTGGTACGCTATAGCCGGTCTAATTGAGCTGTGAGAGGTATGTTTTTTAGAAACTGCTATAGACGCGCTTTCTCGGCGTACCCGTTGGGCAGACGCCAAGAATGCCAAGGGAAGAAAAGAGAGAGGCTCTCAAAAATTATTTAGAACTGCTATATATCTTCAGGGTTTATCGCGGGAACGGCTACTAAAGCTCGCGCCGGTATTTTTCACCGGCACATCAGCGGCTGAGTTGAAAAAAGTTCAGCTTTTTATGGCAAGTTGAGACAGATGGCTTTTGTTCCTCTGGCTGAAAAGGCTTTCCTGCCCAAGAGTGGGGTGCGCCGGCAATAGGGCGCTTTCTCATTGAAGCTAAGCTGCCTGTTTCTCCAGAAAAGATTTCCCGCAATCAAAAGCTGGCACTTGGAGCCGACATGACTTACGGACAGTTCGATTCCTTCACTTGGGAAGCTGCCTCAACATCATAAAAACGCCCAGACTTATCCTAGCGGTAGCCGAATCTCAATTGATATCTATATTAATGATAACTCCTGGCTTTGTTTCTAAAGCGGAGATAATTTCAAAGTTGGTGTCTGGCGAGTTCGACGCATGCTAGCTGGGGGAGACACACTCCCCCAGCGCAGCGATGTTTCGCGCTTCAAACCTTTCTTTTAAAGCTTCTTACGCTTTTTTTGACCGCTTTTTTTTGTTCAGCCAAGCTCCAAACATCATTGTCATTCCTAAACCAGAACCCATCACAGTGGTGGGTTCTGGAACCACCTCATTTTTCCAACCCCACGAAATACCGTTATAAATCGTGACTTGCTTTGGCGCAGTTGGCTCAACCAGGTAGAGTTCAGCAGACCAGTAATGGTTATACTGAGGATACTGTCGCAATGGACCGTCTACAAACTCATTTTCAGCTAAGTTCAGAGCAACAATAGTTGGAATAAGGTCGTAGAACGGGTTATCCTGTGTCGGGGGTACATCAATCCTATCCTCTAGATCGCCATATGTATTAGTTAGGCTGCTGTGATTATTGACTATCCGCTGAATCCAGTGAAGTTCGCTGTTTTCAGATGTTAGATCGCCATCACTGGGACGGAAAAAAGTTGCAAATTTGCCCCTATTTTTATTCCAAAATTATGGAATTGGTTTATAATAGCCTCGTACTTTTTAATCTCAAAACTCCCATTTAAGTCGCTAGTAACTGAATTAAAAGTCCAGCTAGGAAAAGCATAACGCAGCCTTTCTAGGAATATTGGCGTACCACCTACAGGGGTTTTAGTAATTGACGAAGGAGCCAGATCCACAGAAGCTTTGTATCCGCTTACCGTGTAGGCATCCGAGGGAATGTATGAAACACTTGCTCCGGGTTGAGAGGGTGTAATATTGAAGGCAAAACTAGACCGACTCGTCAACGCGACTAACAAGGTCGTCGTCAAAAAAACTAGGGGATATTGTCGCGATTACATTTTTCCTATTTCCTTTATGCAACAGGTTTCAAAAAAAGATATCCGTGTTTTTTCAAATCCGTCCTAAATGGCAATTGGAAGGCTGTTTCGGTTCAGGGATGGACTAGGCGGATTTCCCTAAAGGGAGTAATTGCCGCACCTGTCCAGATACCTTCTAAGGTCGCGGGGTTTCCTGTTTTAGGGGCTCTCAGTTCCCGATCATAGATGTATGCTGTTGCTTTAGAGTTGACATATCTCAACCGAACCTGATAACTGCCTGGAGCGAGATCCTTAACATCCCAAACGCCGCCATATCCGTCAGATCCTCCCAACCGAAGCTGGTTATTCTGCCAGAACAGTTTTGCGTCTCGAATGAAAGTCACACTTTCCCCCGGTTGAGCTAGCGGAAAATCAACTTTTGTCGGCGGAACAGTCCAATTTATGGCTGCACTCAGTTCTAGTATTTTACCATTCGGTCCCACAATTTCTGCGTCGGGGGTGTCATAACCGCTGAAGCGAAGCGGGGTTTGCGTATTGTTAGTAATCCTCAGAGCAAGTAGCGCAGAGGTATTAGCACCAGGCTGGTTTTCTGGAATCGGCAAAATCGCCTCCGGCAACAGCGTTTTAAACCGGAGTCCATCCGCTTCTACCGCACTGCTGTCAGTCAATACGGGAGAAACTAGGTGAAGTTTTGCGAGCTTCGTAGCTACCTGAAGAGGCGAAATTTATTCTACTTTTTTTACTTGCCTCGTTTTAGAATCATAGCATCTTCCCACCCCACCCCGGCTGTGATATGTGAGCCGCAGCTGATATGTACTGGGAGCTATATTGTCAAAAAACCACAAGTAGCCCAGTTTGTCACTCGTTTTGAGTTTAAGCTTGCTATTCTCCCAAAAAAGACTTGCCACCACAGCTAAATTCATCCTCTCTTTTGGCTGGAGTAACCAGCAATCATCTTTTCCAGTCTTGCTTTGCCTGTCTCTCTTTCGTTGGGGCTGTAGGGGATGACTGTTCGAGCCGATGAGTTCTGGTGCAAGACTGTTAAACAGGGTTAAGGGAAAGGGCGTTTGCCTGTTGTTGGCAAGCACCGCCCAGACCATTATATCAGTGTTGGCACCGGGCCTTTTTTCCGGTATGGGCAATACAAAGTATGGCAACATTTCCAGACGGATGCCATCCACTTCCACCGCAGTGCTGTCAGCCGATTCTCCATAAATCAAAGCTGATCCCCTCTCAATTGGCAAATCTGCCGGCGCATTAGAGCCTCTCGGAAAGGCAACAGGTGCCACTCCCCCCAACAGAGCTAAAGCGAATAAAAATAGTACAAAATGCTTCATATTTCCCCCTCGCTTTTTACTTCCGCCACCAGGAAGGCGAGCGCAACAGGAGAGGGAGGGAAATAGCTTAAGGAAAGCCCCTGCTCTGTCAGGTTGCCCAACAACCAAAACCGCTCCACTGACGCACCTCACACTTTTCGTTCAAACCCAGATAATAACGCTCAGACAGATCCCAGCAGGAGCGGAATCTAGATTGAATATAGATTAATTATAACTTCAGGCTCCTGACGCCGGTGAGTCTAGGTAATTTTTTGATTTTTATGTCGAAATTGCCGCAGACCTCCGCCCTGGCCTCAAATCCGCACCGGCCAGTAAATTCTCACTCCGGGCAGTTGACAAAAAAAGAGAGTCGAGCTATAATAAATAGCCATTTTTAGGGGCGGTGGGGCTAAAGCCTAACTACAAACGGTGGGGCTAAAGCCCAACTACAAACGGTGGGGCTAAAGCCCAACTACAAACGGCTGCCGGCCCTGACAGTACATCAACCGTGCCAGGTTTCAGCCGGCAAGCTAAAATAGAGTCTGGGTTTCGCCTGCAACCGGCGCACTGCCATCTTAAAATTACTTAATAACACCCTTAAATTGAAAGTCAGCCTTCAAAATTTGATTGAATCGGAAACTCTAGAACTTCTCGAATGGCCCCGCCTGTGCCAGCACCTGTCCACCTTTGCTGCCACCAAGCTGGGCGCAATGGCTTGCCGCAATTTGCCCATACCGGCAGCCCTCGATGAAACCCAGCAGCTGCTAGCGCAAACTCGAGAAGTTTACCTGCTCGAAAGTCGCCTCAGCGGAGGATTGACATTCGAGGGAATCAGTGATATTGGCGACTCCCTGGAGCGGGCGGTGCTGCAAGGCATCCTGTCTGGGGACGAGCTGCTGGCCATCGCGACCACCCTAGCCGGCGCGAGACAGCTGCGCCGCACCATCGACGCCCACGAAGACTTGCCGGCGCTCAACGCCCTGGTGGCGGACTTGCGCACCTATCCAGAAATCGAGCAGGAAATTCACCGCTGCATAGACGAGCGGGGACGAGTGGCCGACCGGGCCAGCCCCAAACTGGGGGGCATTCGCATGCAGATGCGCCAGATCAGGGACAGGATCTATCAAATCTTGCAGGGCATCATGCAGCGACAGGCGAATGCGATTCAGGAACAGCTGATCTCCCAGCGCGGAGATCGCTTCGTCATTCCCGTGAAAGCGGGGCAAAAAGAATCGGTTCCCGGCATTGTCCACGACACCTCGATGAGCGGTGCCACCTTTTATATTGAACCCCACGCCATCGTGGATTTAAACAACCAGATGCGCCTGCAGGTCCGCCAGGAGCAAGCTGAGGAAGAAGCCATCCGCCGCGCCCTCAGCCAGCAAGTGGCTGCTGCCGGGGCGGACTTGGAGCGGTTGCTGGCTACGGTGACTATCCTCGATATCGCTACCGCCCGCGCCCGCTACAGCCTGTGGCTGGAAGCCAACCCGCCGCGATTTATAGATCGCGGCACCGGCACGGAAAGCCAGAAAGGCGAGACGATCGTCCTGCGCCACCTGCGCCACCCGCTGCTGGTGTGGCAGCAGCAGCACGAACAGGGCTCGCCGGTGGTGCCCACTGACTTGCTGGTCGGGCCCCACATCAGGATTGTGGCCATCACCGGCCCCAACACCGGCGGCAAAACCGTCACCCTGAAAACCCTGGGGCTGGCCGCACTGATGGCCAAAGCCGGCCTGTTCGTGCCCGCAAAAGAGCCGGTGGAACTCCCCTGGTTCGACCGCGTTCTGGCGGATATCGGCGACGAGCAGTCCATTGAGCAAAGCCTCTCCACCTTCTCCGGGCACATCCGCCGCATCACCCGCATTCTCGACGCGCTGACGGAAAATTCCCTGGTGCTGCTCGATGAAGTCGGTGCCGGCACTGACCCCACTGAGGGCAGCGCTCTGGCCATTGCCCTGCTCCAGCACCTGGCCGGCAGCGCCAGCTTGACCGTCGCCACCACCCACTTCGGCGAGCTCAAAGCCCTGAAATATCAGGATGACCGCTTTGAAAACGCTTCCGTGGAATTTGATGATGTCAGCATGCAGCCCACCTACCGCCTCCTGTGGGGGATTCCGGGGCGCTCCAACGCCCTCACCATCGCCAGCCGGCTCGGAATGCCTGCCGAAATTGTCGAACAAGCTCGCTCCCTCACCGGCACCGGCGCGACGGAAGAAATCAATCAGGTGATTGCCGGTTTGGAAGACCAGCGCCGGCGTCAGGAAACCCGGGCCAAAGAAGCCGCTGAGCTCGTCAAGCAGTCCGAGCGCTTGCACCGCGAGCTCTCCCAAAAAGCCGCCCAACTGCAAGAGCGCGAGCAGCAGCTCAAACTCTCCCAAGAACAGGCGGTGCGAGACGCAATTCTAGCTGCAAAAGCGGAAATTGCCGCTGTCATCCGCCGGCTGCAGCAAGGTCCCGCCACCGCAGCAGACGCCCAGCAAGCCACCGAGGCGCTGGGTGACATTGCTGACCGGCACTTGCCCTCCCGCTCCTATCCTGAACCCAAACCCAAACCCGGGTTCCGCCCCCAAGTCGGAGATCGGGTCCGCATCCCCCGCCTCGGACAGACGGCTGAGGTGCTCAGCGCCCCCAATTCCGACGGCGAGCTCAGCGTGCGGTTCGGGCTGATGAAAATGACGGTATCCCTGACCGATATCGAATCCCTCGAAGGGGAGTTTCCGGAGATGCCGGTGAAACCCAAACCCGCACCGGCACCGGCACCCGCACCCGCCGCCCTCCCCACCGTCCGCACCTCCTACAACACCCTCGACCTGCGAGGCAGTCGCGTCGCGGATGCGGAAATTGAACTCGAACGCGCTATTGCCCAAGCGATTCCCACCAGCGGCGCTGTCTGGGTGATCCACGGCAAAGGCACCGGCAAGCTGCGCCAGGGCGTCCACGATTTCCTGGAGCAGCACCCCCACGTCGATCGTTACGAACTCGCCCGCGCCGAAGATGGAGGTGCCGGTGTCACCGTTGCCTACCTCCGCTAACCCCACCAGGGGAGAGGGGTATAACCCACCTCCCCTCTCATCGTCTTTCTTGGCGTCCTTGGCGTCTTGGCGGTTCATTCCTATTATTTCCCATCACCGCAGGTAGAGGGGGAGACACCACACCCCTCTCCTGTCTTGGCGTCCCCACACGGGGGCGGTTCATTCATTCCTGTATGAGGTATTCTCGTGACCGAAGAACTCTATCCCCCCATCGAATTGATTAAAGCAGTTGGCAGCGGGGGGATTAATAATTTTAAGGAAATCGGAGAGGAGTTCTTGCGGTATTTTGTGGGACTTGCCGGCTTGCAACCCCAGGACAGGGTTATGGAAATTGGCTGCGGTGCCGGTCGTATGGCTCTGCCCCTGATAAAGTATTTGAAGGATGGGGGGAGCTATGATGGATTTGATATCGAGCCGGCGGGAGTGAGTTGGTGCCAGGAGAATATTACTCCGAAACACCCCAACTTTCGGTTTCACAGGGCTGACGTTTACAATAAGCAATACAATCCGGCGGGGGAGATTAGAGCGGCTGAGTACAAGTTTCCCTATCCGGATGCGAGCTTTGATTTTGTGTTTCTCGCCTCGGTGTTCACGCACATGCTGCCTGAGGATATGGAAAATTACTTTTCTGAGGTGGCGCGGGTTTTGAAAAAAGATGGCCGGTGTTTGAGCAGCTATTTCCTGCTCAATGCGGAATCGCTGGCGGCGCTTGAGGCGAAAAAGCTGCGGTTTGATTTTAAAGATGTTGGGGGCGGGGTGTGCCGCGTGGCTGAGCCGCTTGTGCCGGAAGCGGCTGTGGCTTATGATGAGGGCTACATTCGCGGGCTTTATGAAAAAAATGGCCTGCGAGTGGTGGAGCCGGTGTATTACGGCAGGTGGCCAAAGCGGGAACAATTTTTGAGCGGACAAGACATTATTATTGCTCTCAGGCTGGCTTGAAGGGCACTGGGCACTGGGCATTGAGGATTTTGGATGCAAGGATTTTGGATGCAAGGATTTTGGATGCAAGGATTGGGGATTGATTGCTGCGCGCCATGCCCCATGCCCCATGCGCCATGCCCTCTGCCCCATGCCCTCTGCCCCATGCCCCATGCGCCATGCCCTCTGCCCCATGCCCCATGCCCCATGCCCCATTCCCATATATAATAGAATTTGCCCCTTGTTTAGTCCAATGGGGGAGAGTGGTGGTAAACTGCTGCCAGCCCTGAGGAATTTGGTATCAAAAGTTGTAACAGGGATGCCAGTGCTATTTCTATGGCCTATTTTGAAGCTATGCGCCAAAGCGTGAAACCCACCGCGCCAACCCCTAAGTCGCAACCCAAGTTGCAGGAGTTGGCGATTGCTGATGCGCCGGCACCGGCGCAACTGGACAGCATCAAAGCCCACATAGATTTAGTCCTGCTCGCCCTGGAAACGCTCACCGGCATCAGTACGTCCGCGATGCTGAGGGCGGCGGCGGAGCTGAAAATCGAGTCGATGGTGTCGGATAGGGTGGCGCTGTGGCGGTTGCGCCAGTCTTCCCCTTTGCGCAAGGGGGAAGGGGGGCGGAAAAAGCTGGATGTGGAGGAAGCTCGGGGTTTGGTTTTAATCTGCTGTCACCTGGCAAAAGAGCACCAGGAATTAATCCGCCGCGCCGTGGCGCTGCTAGAACAGCTGGCGGAGCAAAACCGCCCGCCCCACGAAGCAGCTTTGCTAGGAGACTATATCGATAATTTTTGCAACACCTATCAGCAGCGTATGGAAGAGGGAGACAGTGTGTCTCCTGATACGCTCTCGCATCTAGCTCTCAAACTTCTGATAGATTTATTGTTTTATAGCGGCCCCAGCGGTTCCCGCCGGCTCTGGCTAGCCCTCCACGATCGGGCGCGGTAAGTCAATCCAACTTCTAACATCTAAACTGTAATATTGAAATGGTTCTCCGACGGTACACGCCCCCCACTTGCACGCTGGAAATTGTGGCGAAAGGTTCGTCTCGCTTCCGGTGGGCTGGCATTTCGGCTTTTAAAGATCTGCAATTTGAGCTTCACTTTGACGCGCCCCAGCTGCCGGAAGAACAGCAAGTTACGATTCGGGGCGACAGGGCTCAACTCGACGCCCTGCAAGAGGCGGTGAGCGCCTATGTGCGGCAATTCCTCAGTGACTCACCGGCAGGAGAAAAAGCGGTTGAGGGGCTGACAAAAGCGGAGGAAAATGGTAAGGAGCCGCCACGCGCGGCGCAGCCGGCAAGCCGAGTGGAGGTGGAGCTGGAGCCTACCGCTTGGGAGCTTGACGCGCTAGGGGCGGCAGCGCCGGTGGAAGTTGTGGCTGAGGGGAGTGGGGAGGATTTGCCGCCGGCGGAGCCGCCGGCGGAGCCGCCAGAAGCGCCGGCGGCGGAGGTGGGAAGGAGTGAGATAGCACAGAGGGAAGCCACCGGCATCTATCTGGTGCGGCGGAGTTTGGTGGTCCATGAGCTGTTTTTGGGCTCGCTGGCGACGGAGGGAACCGGACCGGCAATTAACCTGAGTTCGCTACAGCTGTTTGATTTGGCGACGGCGCTCGATGAGTATACGGCAGATGTGGTGGGAGCGCCCAGGGAGAGGGTTTTCAACTGGCTGAAGCAACCGCCGCTGTGGGCGAAAACGGTGGCGGTGGTGGCGGTAACGTTGGGGGTGGCAACTGCGGGGCTGAAGCTGGTTGAGCGCCAGTACGCCCAGATGGCGGCACCGGCAGCCCCGCCACAGCCGGTGGCGCAGCAACCGCCGCCGGCTCCCGCACCGGCAGCACCGCCGGCACCGCCGCAGGATCTGCTCGGCGATGCTGTGCTGAAGTTGCCGAAGGATGGGGCAATGCCCCCCACTCCGCCGGCAGCTGGGGCAGTGGCGTCGAAACTGCCTGCCCTTCCCGTGCCGGCAACCTCTGTACCGCCTCCGCTAAAGCTGCCGGCAGGCACCGTCGCCCTGACGCCGGGCTCTTCACCACCGGCACCGGCGAGGGTGGCAGTTGCGCCCCCACCGGCTGGGCTCAGGAGAGCCATGCCGGTCCCACCGCCAACGTCTATACACGTTCCCGCCCCAGCACTGCCCGCGCCGGCGGCTGAAAGTGCCCTCCACGAAGAGATTCCGCCGCTGGCTGAAGGGGAGGGGGGGGCGCTCCCCAGTCTGGGCGCGCCTGCACCGCCGGTGGGCGAGCCCGAGGTGGCGCTCTCTCCCAGCGCCCCGCCGCCCAGTGCAAGGGCAAGTAGCGCCAGCGATCCCGCACCGGCACTGCCCCCGATTCCGGGATTGCCTGACGGAGAGGGGGCAGTGCGGGGCAAATCCCCGGAAGTGAGCCCGCCGGCACCTGGGGCGGTGCCGGTGCCGGCAGTTGGGGAGATGCCGGTGCCGGCACCCCACAGCGCTTCCCCGCCAAGGAGTGCGTCTGGGGTGACGCCCCAGCAGGCACCGCAGAGCGCATTACCGGAAGTGAGGGAGCCCAGTGCTGGAGAGGCGAGCAAGTTGCCTGAGTCACAAACCGGCACGACTTCTCTGGAGATGCCGCAACTGGCAGAGGCGAGGAATTATTTCGCGCAGCGGTGGAGACCGCCGCTGGGGTTGAAGCAACCTTTGGAGTATACTATTTCAGTGAATGCCGATGGGTCTGTGGGGAAAATTAGTCCCCGGGGGCAAGCGTCTCATCAGTTTGTGGAAAGCACCGGCATGCCGGTGATGAACCAGCCGTTTGTTTCGCCGGTGAGGGGAGGCGAGCCGGTGAGAATTCGCGTGTTGCTCAAGCCTGATGGCGCGGTGCAGACGCTCGTTGAGCCGTGATAGCAAGGGCTATAATTAGTAGGGTGCGTTAGGGAGAGTGCGGCACCCTAAAAGTTTTATGGTTCGAGTTCTGAGCTCCATCGTTCGAGTTCTGAGCTCCATCGTTCGAGTTCTGAGCTCCATCGTTCGAGTTCTGAGCTCCATCGTTCGAGTTCTGAGCTCCATCGTTCGAGTTCTGAGCTCCATCGTTCGAGTTCTGAGCTCCATCGTTCGAGTTTTGAGCTCCATCGTTCGAGTTTTGAGCTCCATCAGTCGAGCTCTGAGCTCCATCGTTCGAGCTCTGAGCTCCATCGTTCGAGCTTGGAGCTCCATCGTTCGGGAGCATCCCGTTTTTGCTATGGTAAATGGGCCCTGGCGATTAGAAATCGCGGCTATACAGACAAAGCCCGCCTACGCGGGCTAAAGTCGGGTGGGATCAGCACGACGAGTGCCGGCGACGTGAGGGCAAACTCGATTGCTGGTTGATTCCAGTCATGGCGTGTGCTATAATAATTCTGTCTGCGGATAGATGCAACCGGCACCATGAACAGCCCACGCCAGCAAGCCTACCACCAGCTCATCCACGACTTGCTCACCTGCGAGAGCCGGCAAGAACAAGCCATAGTGAGCGCTCACCCCGACTTGATTGATGCCGAGTTGGCGAGGTTAATGGAAATCGAGGCGGCAAATCTGGAACAGCGGGGCGAGGGAGAAGCCGCCAGCCGGTTGCGAAATCTTGCCGGTCAGTTGTTTACTCCCCCTAACCCCTCCGTCAGCGGCGAGGAACAAGAAATCGGAGTTCTCTTTTTGATGGAGCTATTGCGGGCAACGGCGGAGAGTGACGCGAATCCCGAAGTAGTCTATCCTATTTTAGTACAAAACTTAGATAAAGTCAATGATAATTTAGCCCAAATTTTGCGGGAATGGGCAACAGACACCCTGGCAGAGGCAGACGGGCAATGGGCCAGAAATAAAGCCGTTGATATTGTCAATTTCAGTAACTTGATGCAGCGGTTCCCCCTGGGAAGCATTGCCAGCAACAGGGAAATTGCGATTGCCGGCTACGAGGTGGCGCTGAGAGTTTTGACCCGAGAGGCATTTCCCCAAGGCTGGGCAATGACGCAAAATAATCTGGGGGCTGCTTACCGCAACAGAATCACCGGAGATAGGGCGGAGAATCTGGAAACGGCGATTGCGGCTTATCAGGCGGCTTTGCAAGTTTACACCCGAGAGGCATTTCCCCAAGACTGGGCAATGACGCAAAATAATCTGGGGAATGCTTACAGCGACAGAATCACCGGAGATAGGGCGGAGAATCTGGAAAGGGCGATTGCGGCTTATCAGGCGGCTTTGCAAGTTTACACCCGAGAGGCATTTCCCCAAGACTGGGCAACGACGCAAAATAATCTGGGGGCTGCTTACAGCGACAGAATCACCGGAGATAGGGCGGAGAATCTGGAAACGGCGATTGCGGCTTATCAGGCGGCTTTGCAAGTTTACACCCGAGAGGCATTTCCCAAGACTGGGCAACGACGCAAAATAATCTGGGGGCTGCTTACAGCGACAGAATCACCGGAGATAGGGCGGAGAATCTGGAAACGGCGATTGCGGCTTATCAGGCGGCTTTGCAAGTTTACACCCGAGAGGCATTTCCCCAAGACTGGGCAGCGACGCAAAATAATCTGGGGATTGCTTACAGCGACAGAATCACCGGAGATAGGGCGGAGAATCTGGAAAGGGCGATTGCGGCTTATCAGGCGGCTTTGCAAGTTTACACCCGAGAGGCATTTCCCCAAAACTGGGCAACGACGCAAAATAATCTGGGGATTGCTTACTGGAACAGAATCACCGGAGATAGGGCGGAGAATCTGGAAAGGGCGATTGCGGCTTATCAGGCGGCTTTGCAAGTTCGCACCCGAGAGGCATTTCCCCAAAACTGGGCAATGACGCAAAATAATCTGGGGGCTGCTTACCGCAACAGAATCACCGGAGATAGGGCGGAGAATCTGGAAAGGGCGATTGCGGCTTATCAGGCGGCTTTGCAAGTTTACACCCGAGAGGCATTTCCCCAAAACTGGGCAACGACGCAAAATAATCTGGGGAATGCTTACCGCGGCAGAATCACCGGAGATAGGGCGGAGAATCTGGAAAGGGCGATTGCGGCTTATCAGGCGGCTTTGCAAGTTTACACCCGAGAGGCATTTCCCCAAGACTGGGCAACGACGCAAAATAATCTGGGGACTGCTTACAGCAACAGAATCACCGGAGATAGGGCGGAGAATCTGGAAACGGCGATTGCGGCTTATCAGGCGGCTTTGCAAGTTTACACCCGAGAGGCATTTCCCCAAAACTGGGCAACGACGCAAAATAATCTGGGGATTGCTTACTGGAACAGAATCACCGGAGATAGGGCGGAGAATCTGGAAAGGGCGATTGCGGCTTATCAGGCGGCTTTGCAAGTTCGCACCCGAGAGGCATTTCCCCAAAACTGGGCAATGACGCAAAATAATCTGGGGGCGTGCTTACCGCAACAGAATCACCGGAGATAGGGCGGAGAATCTGGAAAGGGCGATTGCGGCTTATCAGGCGGCTTTGCAAGTTTACACCCGAGAGGCATTTCCCCAAGACTGGGCAACGACGCAAAATAATCTGGGGACTGCTTACTGGAACAGAATCACCGGAGATAGGGCGGAGAATCTGGAAACGGCGATTGCGGCTTATGAGGCGGCTTTGCAAGTTTACACCCCCACCGCAGATCCGATAGAATGCCTGAGAAGTGGGCGCAACCTCGGCAACTTAGCGTTTGCTGAGAGCTGGTGGGAACTTGCTATGCGCGGTTACGATGCAGCGATTCAAGCGGTGGAACAAAGTCGGGAATGGGTGACATCGCCGCGACGCAAGCGGGAGATACTGGAAGACGCCCTCGATGTTTATGAGAAAATGGTGCGAGCCTGCATTAGCGCCGGGGAGTTGGAATGCGCCCTAGAAACTGTCGAGCGCAGCAAATCCCGCCAACTGGTGGAACTCCTGGCGAATGCTGAGCTCTACCCCAAAGGCGCACCGGCACAACTCACGCAGGAATTAAACCAACTGCGCCGGCGCATTTCCGCCGCCCAGCAATTTTTGGCAGAAGTAGCGGGGGAGGAGAAAGCTGCCGGCACCTCTGGCAATCTCACCACGGAGTACATCCAACAGCAGCGGCAAATCCTGGAAGAATCCCAGCCCCAGCTAGACAAACTCCTCAACCAGATTAAGGAATTCGATCCGCAATTCGCCCTCACCCAGCGAGTCGAACCCATCACCTTTAAGGAAATCCGCCCGCTGATTGACTCCGAGACAGCCATTCTAGAGTGGCACATCGGCACACAGGGCTTCCAAACCTTCATCATCACCGGCAACACCTTGGAAGTGGTGCAGTTTGCCGGCGAAGAGTTGCAGCAGCTACAGGCGTGGAAGGATACATATCTCGGTGACTACAACCCGCCTCGAAACGAAGACGAATCTGAAAAAGACTGGAAGAATCGGAAAAAGAAGAGACTGGACGATTGGATAAACCAGTTAGAACCCCGTCTCAGCCAGCTTGCCAGCATTCTTCACCTGGATCGGATTATTGCCAAAATTCCCCCAACCTGTAGCCGGCTAATTCTGATTCCCCACCGCTATTTGCACCTATTTCCCCTGCACGCACTGCCGGTATCCCCAACCTGCAGGGGCAACGCCCAGCCGGCGACAAACTTGGAGACGGGGGTTACTAACACCCAGGGCGAAGCATTCGCGGCGACAAACTCGGGTGGGGAGACGGAGGTTACTAGCGCGAATGCTTCGCCCCTACAGGGGTATTGCCTTCTCGACGAATTCCCCGCCGGCGTGCGCTATGCGCCCAGCTGCCAACTCCTGCAGCTAGTGCGAAACCGCAAGCGATCCGCAGGGGTTCCGCGTTTTCTGTTTGCCATCCAGAACCCCACCAAAAACTTGAAGTATGCTGAGAGAGAAGTAGAAGTTATTAAACGGGATTTTGACCCCCACACCCGCATCCTGACGGGAGAACAAGCCACCAAAACCGAGCTCCAGAAAAACCTGGACATCCTGCGGCGCACCGACACCGCCCACTTTTCTTGTCACGGCAAATTTGAGGTGGGGTTTCCCCTATCCTCCTCCCTGATTCTGGCAGACTCCCTCTTGCCCACTGGGGGGGAGGCGGAGCCTCCCGCAGAGCATTCCCAGGCGGAGCCTGGGAACGAGGAGAAAGTGGAAGAGGGAGATAAGCGGTATCTCACCTTGCGCGATGGGCGAAAAGTCAACCCAGAAAGATGCCTCACCCTGCAGGATATCTTTGCCTCCCTGGAATTGCCCCAGTGCCGGCTTGTCACCCTTTCCGCTTGCGAAACCGGCTTGACAGGTGCGGCGCAAGGGATTGATGAATACATTGGATTGCCCAGCGGCTTTTTGTATGCCGGCAGTCTCAGCGTCGTCAGCAGTCTTTGGCGCGTAGACGACTTTGCCACGGCGGTTTTGATGATAAAATTTTATGAGTGCTTGCGGGGCGGCGACTCTGGCGAGTCTGGCGTGCCGGTGGCGCTCAACACAGCCCAGACGTGGCTGCGCAATGTCACCAAGGAGGACTTTCTCAACTGGGTAACAGGTTTGGGCTTACCTAAAAGATATAATGAGGAAGCGCAACTGTGGGTTGACTGCTCCCCTGATGACAAACCTTTCCACAAACCGCAGTATTGGGCTGCCTTCGGCGCGATTGGGCACTAAAAACACTCCCTCTTACTCCCCCTCCCCGCGTGCGGGGAGGGGGCTGGGGGTTGGGGTTCACCCGGCAAATGTGCCACGCCGGATTTTTAAGTCCTAACCCGCAAACAATCTACCAGAAAACCCGGAGAATGCCCTTATGGAACCCGCAATAACCATCGCTGTTTTTCTGAAATGGCTGCAAGACAACCCAGCCATCTTTCTGCCAAACGCTTGGAAAAACTTGCCGCAGCTAGAGTCAAACCTTACCGACTTTGCCAATGACCCACTTTTCTCGACAGCCCAGAGCATTACCAAGTGGTGCGCCCAGAATGGGCTAGGAGAAAAGCTCAGACATACGGTTGCTCGTGGGCGCACGGATATTGAGGATCTGCCAGAATTTGATACCAGCGATACAGGCGTAATAGAAAATATCGTACCGACACTGCGCTCAAGCATTCAAGAAGCCTACGAAACCCTCCAGAAAGAAGCTGAACAGCAACAACCGGGCAGTCAAAATGACTAACAAAATCTGGGCACCTAATGCCCACTTGTTTGCCTACCACCTCCACAAAACCCTAGGATCTGAGGTAGAGAATCCCCACTCCCTCTGGGAGAGATGCAACAGCATTCTACAGCAACTGGGCATTACAGCGCAACTCGACGCCTCCAACTTATCCAGCTACCAAAAAAAAGAACCCCCCGGCAATCGGGTAAACCTGCTGCAGAAAGCAGCCGTTGGCAACCGGCGCTCACTCCCCTTCGAGAAAGAATCCCAACAGGGTGTCAAAATCAAAGGATTTGTCTCTCCCCTGCGCATCCGTGACAGCTATGCCCTCGCTTTTAATATCCGCATTCCCGAAGAAGACGCCGGCAAGCCAACCGAGCCGGTAAATACTGCCATCTTCCAGGAGTTTAACCCCAATAACTGTTTACTTCCCACGCCCACGCCGGTTAAAAATTCCCTAGGGCAAACCCTGCTGATTACCGCCTCGCTCACCGTCGCCCAAAAGCAAGAAGCGCGGGGAAAAGATAGCCAATTCCTGCGAAAGCTAGCAAGCGAGTGCCTGGAAAAGCTCATCCCAGAACCCGAAAACCGGCCCGCCTTCTCGCGCCAGGGGGAATTGTTCGGCAGTCCTATATTTGAGTATAGCAGCAGTCAGGGGGATTCATCCTGCCACATCCTCGTCTGGCTGTTCTCCCATCCAGCCACGAGCGAAAAGTTCGCCGCGTGCTATAATGAGTTACTCGATTTGTTCTTCTACCGCAATAAGATTGTCTATGTCTATCAGGAGAGCCGCAAGATTTCTCGGGTAACGCGGAGTGAGTACGAGAAGATAGAGGAGCGGATTGAGACGATTTTTCGAGGCTTGCCCCAATCCAATTATAGCAACAAAGGCCGGTTGAGTCAAGAAAACCTGGAATCTCTCAACAGTGAACTCATCGAGATGCCGGTGCGTGCGGTGGAGTACGCACGCTTGCTGAGAGATTTGCAATTCCGGCACCACACCATTGAAATCAACGCTGGCAATTACGCCGAGAAAGTTGCTACAATAAAGGAAAGTCTCGCCTCCGATTCCAAGTATCCGTTTGAGCCGACAGTCCCCTTCTTGGAAACCTTCGGCCAAGAAACCTGCACGTCTTATCAACAGCAGATAGTTGCCGATTTGGGATATTACGGGCACGGCTCAGACTTGCTGGACAAAGCGATTGCCTCCATCCGGGGCATCGTGGAAATTGAACAGGCTCGCCTCGACCGCGAAAAAGAAGACAGGTTGCAAGAGAAAGAAGAGCGTGATAAGATAGAAAAGGAAAAAGAGGAAGACCGCGAAAAGGAACGGGAGCGCAATTTCCAAATCGCCTTAGCAGCTGCCGGCTTTGGCGTCGGTGTTGGGGGCATCGTTTCCTCCTGCTATCAGCAGATCAGCCCGGAGAAACCGATTCTGTTGCCGGTGACTTTTCCCCAGATTAAATTGCCTTTTTCTTTCCCGCCACCCCATCCGTTCACCGTATCCGTCACCCTCAGCATCGCAGCCGGTTTATTAGCAGCGGGAGTTGCGGCGTGGGTGACTCAATTCTGGCAGAATAGGAGCGAAAAGCAGGCACAAAAGAAACAGAGCGATTCTACTGCCGGCAGTAAATAAACAAAGCGATTGGCGTCGCACCCACACGCCGGAGGAAGAACCCGGCAACTCCAAACCCCTGCGCACGGCTGCCGTTTACACACATCTTGGGTATGGCACGCTTCGCCCCTCACCCCCCCAGCCCCCCTCTCCCACAAGGGGAGAGGGGGGAGAAAGAGGTTCTTCCAACTGCATGGAAAATTGAGTTCAGAGGGATTTGTGTGTAAACAGAAGCGCGCACGGAGAGGGGAAGCAAGAGGGGATTTTCGCTGGCGTGGAAATCTTGCCGGTGCCAATCGCGGGAAGTGGGGAGTGCCGGCACCGGCTCTGCAAGCCCAGCGTTCTTGTCCTAAACTGGACTGTCCATTGCTATAATGACACACAGCCTGTAGGGGCTCGCTTCCGTGCCAGCGCCGGTTTCGGGCTGTTTGGCGTTTTCTTTGCAAACACTCTCAGAGACAAACGTTTGCCGAGAAGCGACTTGTGGCGTGCCGGTGGCGCTCAACACCGCGCCGGCTGGCGCAATGCCACCCAGGAGGAGTCTCTCAACTGGGGAACAGCTTTGAGCTTAGCTACAGTATACGATCCGCCAGCGCAACGGCCTGAAAAAGTGCCGTTGAAGTCATGTTTGTAACAGACAGCAGATATTTAAGCAGTACGAAACAAGGAATGAAATCTCCCCCCTAACTCAACTTCCTCTTCTCCTCCCTCTGCGCCCTAGCCGTAGTGCAGCTTATAAAAATCGCTCCTAAACTCGCTCCTCACACACAACAGTATTTTAACGCTCTAACCAGCAACAGAGCCCCCAGAATCCCGGAGAATCCCCCTTATGGAACCCACAAAAATTATAGCAGTTTTTCTGCACTGGCTGCAATACAACCCAGTCATCTTTCTCCCCCAAAGTTGGAAAAACTTGCTACAGCTAGAGGAAAGCCTCGCCGACTTTGCCGATGACGAACTCTTCCCGGTAGCCCACACCCTCAGCAAGTGGTGCGCCAAACATGGACTTGAAGAACAGCTTAGAGAGGCGGCTGAGCACACAGAACTCGACCAGATGCTAGAAGTCGATCTCACCGGTGCCACGGAGATAGAAAATCTCGTGCCGGCGCTCCGCCAAAGCATTATGGAATGCTACGTCGCCATCCAGACAGACGTTGAGCACTAACGGACGAAAATTCTGCTATAGAAATAGACAGTCAGTTTAGGACAAGGCATCTGACTTGCTAGTAGGGATAGGGACAGGCGAGACGCCTGTCCTACGTCCTAATAAGAGCTGAAAAACCGCCCCGCCGGCACCCCGCCAACCCGCAAGCCGGTGGGGAACAGCCCAGACGCAATTAATCAACTCTCTACAATAGGCTGCCGGCACCTCCCCAGCGCACCGGCACTGTGCCAGTTTCAAAAAGTGTCTGCATAACGGGAATCCAGCCGAGAGGCAATGCCTATGATTTAAATGAAATATATTTGCGCTGCACAAATACAGCGGGAGGGTGGGGAGGCTATGCAAAATATAACACCGGCTTCTCAACAAACACACAGCGCCGCTTGGGTATTTCAGGCTTGGGCGTCATTTATCATTTCCCTTACTGGCACCACAGCCGGGATCTTCTACTTACCTGTAGATGGCTGGGTCAAAGGCTATATGGGCATGGGTTTGGTGTTCACCGTTGGCTCGACAATGAGCTTGGCGAAAACTGTCAGAGACGAGCATGAAGCTAAGAAAATTGCCGCTCGCATTGATGAAGCCAGAGTCGAGAAGTTGCTTGTCGAGCACCATCCGCTGAAATAATCCCCCAACAGAGGACAAGAAACCCGGTTTCTTAAAGAAACCGGGTTTCTAAAGATTTGGCGAGCAACTTTTGTGGGTGGCGCAGCGCAGGCCAGAGCGCCTGTGCCCTACTTGCCCTGTTTGCTCTCTTTTTGCCGGCGGCGGTTAACCGAAACCACAGAATGATCTATCGGAAATCCCGCCACAGGAATCACCTGATACTTGCGCTCCTCTTCCAAGCGTTTGAGTTCCGTGTAATCGATCCAGTGGATGCAATCAACCGGACAGGTATCAATCGCTTCTTGGATTAGCTCTTCCGGATCGCCATCTTGGCGGATCGCGCGGGAGCGACCGTAGTCGGGCTCAATGTAGAAAGTGTTGCGGGCGACGTGAGCGCAGTGCTTGCAGCCAATGCAAGTCACCTCATCCACATAGACCCCTTTTTGGCGCAACGCACCCCCCAGTTCCGGCTCAAAGCCAGAACGATCTGGCGCATTGCGCAAAGCACCTCCTAACTCCGGTTCAAAACCCGACCGTTGCGGATCGTCTTCAGAAGCCGGTGGAGTGAAGTCAGACATTAAGCACTCCAGCGTTGCAGCACTAGGCGGATGGAGCCGTCGGCGTTCTTTTGCTGTTCAGCCAGCTGGAAGCCTTGCTTGGAACTCTCACCCACCACAGTGTGGTAAGCGTAGCGCTGGGTCACCATGTTCAGGAAGCGATCCACAGAGGGGGCTTGCTGCCAGAATTGCAGGTCAGCCACCAATTCGTACTCAGCGCCATTCCAGCGGAAGCCGACATCGTAACCGTTTTCCTGCTCAATGACAACCTCAGCGGAGTGGGTTTGACCGCGATAGCCTCTCACCTCTTTTGGGCCGGCTTTCCAGTCAATCCCTAAATCACTGAGAGCGGCTTGCAAGGAGGTGAGATTGCGGATTTGAGTTTTGATTTGGCTAAAGTGGGACATAGTTGCTTCCTAAGTAACAGAGTGAATTAAACGGGACAAAACAAAAAGCTCACCACTCGCTAAAAGTCGCTCGGGCTGCAGCCGTCGCTGACTGGTGAGCCGCTCTGGCAAAAAATTCAGAGGTCTGCTCCTGCTTGAGGACTTGCCCGAGTTGGGCTTCAATCGCTGCAGTCACCTCCGCGCAGGATGCGCCGACAATGCCGGTCACTTTTTCCTGCACTCGGCCATCTGGATAAATGACAAACTCTAGCGTTTCCATGCTTCTGGCTGACCTCTCCGCAAGTTGGCAACTGGACGCTGGCACCCGGCACGACACCGGCACTGCCGTCTCAAGTTATGTTTGGCTTGCTGACCGGCTGCTCGGTTAGTCAATTTTGACTAATTGTATTACAGCGAGTCAAAAGTTTACAAAAATTCGTAAAGGAATAGTATCATACATCAGTCTCTGCTAAGTTTCGCTTAACTCTTCCCAGCAGTCAAGAGGCGCTTAACTCAGAAAGTGCGTCAAACCCACGCCGCGTCTGGCTTACAGGAATTTCGCCGCCCGCTCGTGCCGGTGTGAGGCCGGCGGGCGGAACGCCCCGCTCCCCCCGCTCCCCAGGGCTCCCGGTCCTGACCCTGAGAGTGTGTCCGATTGATTAATCAAATTAGAATTGAGGGGAAAGGCGGAGAGGGAGAGAGGGGAAGAAACATTAATTGTAGGCAATCAACCGGAGATGAGAGGGCAGAGGGCGAGAGGAGCGACTTATAGAAAATTGTTAAGCATTTGCATAAGTTCTAGCGGGGATAAAGGCAGGGGATAATTAAAATCTGTCCAAGTTAGAGAAATGCGTGATGAGTGCAGAGCAAGTCACAAGTGGAATCAGTGCCGGTGCGGTGCCTTCCGCGATGCCGGTGCGCGTGGGGGTGCTGGGTTTTGGAGGTTTGGGGCAAGCAGCCGCCCGAGTCCTCGCGCCCAAACGCGAGATGATCTGGGTAGCAGCTGCCGATAAAAAAGGCTACGCTTGCCACCGGCAGGGGTTAAATCCAGACGCCTGCATTGCGGCGTACAGCGCCGGCGGCTCCCTCGGCTATCTGGAGCCAATGGGCGCACTGAGCAGCAACAGCATCGCGGACTTAATCGAGCGAGCCGAAGTCGATGGCTATTTCCTGGCACTGCCCAACCTGCCAAATACCTTTATGGCTTCCGTGGCCAAGCAGTTTATCGAAGCCGGCTGGCGAGGGGTGCTCGTCGATGCCATCAAACGCACCAGCGCCGTCGAGCAGCTGCTGGCGATGAAAGAAGAACTGCTCGCCGCCGGCATCACCTACCTCACCGGCTGTGGCGCAACCCCCGGTTTGCTAACCGCAGCAGCCGCCCTCGCCGCTCAGAGCTACGCCGAAATCCACAGTGTGAAAATTACTTTTGGGGTGGGGATAGCCAACTGGGAAGCCTACCGAGCCACCATCCGGGAGGATATCGCCCACATGCCCGGGTACAGCGTCGAGCGGGCGATGGCCATGACCGATGCCGAAGTAGAAGCCCTGCTGGACAAGACCGGCGGGCTGCTGGCGCTGGAGAACATGGAACACGCCGATGACATCATGCTGGAGCTGGCCGGCATCTGTCCGCGAGATCGGGTGACGGTGGGGGGGGTGGTGGATACCCGCAATCCCAAAAAGCCCCTGAGCACCAATGTCCAAATCGCCGGTCGCACCTTCGAGGGCAAGATATCCACCCACACCTTTACCTTAGGGGATGAAACCAGCATGGCCGCTAATGTCTGCGGGCCCGCCTTTGGATATATGAAAGCCGGTGTGGCGCTGCACCGCAGAGGCATCTGCGGTTTATTCACCGCCGCCGAAGTCATGCCCCAGTTTGTCCGGTAAGCAGAAGTAGGGTGCGTTCCGCTTTCAGAGAACTCACCCTACTGCTCACCTAGAAGCTGAGCGCTCGCAGCGCTCAGTATGACATTGTAAGCATTTGGTACTGAGGGAGGCGTTTAGTGCATGAAGGTGCGCGATGTGATTAGGAGGCTGGAAGACGATGGCTGGTATCTCGCCAGAACCAGAGGCAGTCACCGACAATTCAAACATCCAACCAAAACCGGGACTGTCACGGTGTCTGGGAAGCTAAGCGTTGATGTGCCAATTGGTACACTAAAGAATATCTGGCAACAGGCTCAATTTGAGGAAGGATAGAGTCAATGCGTTACGCCATTGTAATTGAAAAAGGCGAGACTAGCTACGGAGCTTATGTTCCCGATTTACCCGGATGTGTGGCTGTCGGCGAAACCTTGGAAGAGGTTAAAGCCCTGATTCAAGAAGCGATTCAATTCCATTTGGAAGGAATGCGTGAAGACGGCTTGCCAATTCCTGAACCGAGATCCCTGTGTGAGTATGTGGAGGCATGAGATGCAGGGTGCGTTCCGCTTTCAGAGAACTTCCTAGAAGCACCACAAGCCGGCAGAAAAACCCTCCAATCTTGGCGATATCGGCGTCTTGGCGGTTCATTATTTCAGTTAATCACATGTAGGGTGCGTTCCGCGCTGACAAAACTTCCCAGAAGCCGCACTATTGCCGGCGGAACGCCCCCTACGAACTGCCCTTTTTTTCAATCCAAAATCCACGCATCCAAAATCCACGCATCCAAAATTGGTATTACAGCCTCACCCCCCTCTACAATCCCCGTCTCAGGAAAACCAGCCGGCTGTAGAATTCAAAAGCCGGGTCCCAGTTGCTCTCTGTCCGGCGGAACACATCGACATAAGATTTAACTGGGCGCAGCAAGTCAGCGCGGTTGAGCACCGCTTCCGCAAATGGGGTAAAATCAGACCAGACTTTCGCCTGAGGCAACTGCCGGTTGAGGAAGTCGAGCAAGCTGTTCCAGTTGGAACTGAAACTGGAGCCGTGAGAGATGGCGCTTTTACCCGGTTTGGGAATTTGCTGAGCCGGCGTCAGGGGAACTCCCTGCTGAAACTCGTAGGTTTGGTCAAGCAGCCGCAGAATGCAGCGCCGGCGAGGTAAGTGCAGGTCGCAAATGTGCGCGTAATTGTGGGTTTGCTCTTTATATTCTACCTCACCGTGCAGGATATCGAACTCTGCGTAGTTTTTAAAGATTGGCAGCAGTCCTTCCACTCGCTGGGCGACTTCTGACCAGTTAAAATTTATCTGACCGCTCTCGTCAGATTCGTCTTTACAAACAGCGCTAGCGCCGGCAGCGGCGGAGTGAAAATAGCTGACTCGGAAGACTCGAATCTGCTGGCTTTTGGTGAGGGAAACGCAAAAAGCGGGAATCCCCGCCTGCTGCAATTCAGCGACATAAACGGTTAGCTCCGCCATTGTGCCAGTGCGGTACAGCCGCCAATTCCGAGTGGGGAGCTGCAGGCGTGCGGTATAAGGATCTAGCTCCATGATGCGGGCCAAATGTTTCGCAGTTTCAGCTTTTGTTTCAGCGCTCACCGGCTCTATAATTAGGACGCCCGGTTCCGCATTTTTGGGGTCGGCTTTCGCTTGGGCGATAGCTTTTTCGCGCTGCTGTTTGACCCGGACTTCCAAGCGCTGCAATCCCTGACGCGCTTGATCCGCAATTTTGGGGTTGAGCGCGTTGCGCAGCAGCTGCCGGTAGACACTTTCTGCAGCCTCCAGTTTGCCAGACACTTCATGCAAGCGTCCCAGATAAACCTGCCCCCACGGATTCTGGGGGGATTGATTGAGTAATGCCGATACTAACTGTGCTGCTTCTCGATAGTCTTTGCGGTCAAATGCCGCTGCAATTTTTTCAATCGCGTTCATTATTTTACCTGGAATTTGGTTTTATACTGGAGGTCGCACACTCTTTTATGATATAGCAGTATGCACTTAGGTTAGAACATTAGACCTTCAGGGGGGGCGGGACGCCTGCCCTACGTCTATATAGCAGTAAGCATTTAGGGAACGTACATTTCGGCCTCCCTTGCTCCCCCGCTCCCGAAGCTTCTATTGTTCTAATTTATATGACTGCTGCTATAGGATAAAATTAAAACGGTTTAAAATTTTCTACCTTTTTCCTTTCAGCCGGCAAGGCATTCCTCTCACTCGCTCCCGGCAGCTATAGCAGTAGGCATTTAGGTTAGTACATTCCGGCCACCCTTGCTCTCCTGCTCCTCGGCTCCTATTGTCCTAACCAATAGGACTGCTGCTATACAAGGGCTACCGACTCACCGGCATGGGGGGAAAGTAATACGTTACAGGCAGAGAGACGCGAAATTTCGCGCCTCTAAATTTTTGACCGGCTGGAATTATACCAACTAGAGATAGATAGTAGTTTTGACTGGGGCTGAAAAGGCTGTCCTGCCGGTTTTTCAATCCCGGAATCCCGGCATCTGGGCATCCGGGCATTGGTAGTAATTCGCCCGGATAGTTGACAGATATCCTGTCAGGCAAAAGGAAGCAAGCAAACAAGTAAGGCTATTGCTGCCCGGTGAAAATCTCTTCTGATGGCTCTTGTTCAAGAGACGAACCCAGAGTCTGGACGACGAACGGCAGAGCAGCTCCCTTCAAGCCCCGTTTAATGCGTTCTGGGGTTTCAGCAAAGACAACAAACAGGGGATAGATTTGCTCCGCACCCTCACTGAGAATGTACTTGTACCTGTGCGGCATCAGCCAATCGTAGTTTTTGCTGAGGAAAATTTCCGTTTGCCGCCAGCGACGGAGGAGATCGGAGAAATCTTCGTGCGGGCGGTGAATGAAAATCATAATTTCGGCCCCAGTTTTGATTTTCCATTCTGGATCGCACATCAAAATGACCACATCGCAGGGCAACTCAATGACTTCCACCGTTCCCGCTTGGATGCTGGTTGAGTTCGAGACTTCGTGGCGGATGCGCACATTGGGCAAGGGAATCGCGATCACGCTCTCATCAGGGCGGCGCAGACTCGGAATCATCTCCAAATAGGGCCGGTACTGCTTGAGTAGCGCGATCGCTGACAGGGAATTGCTGTACTCTGCCAGCAATTCTTCGTAATGACAACTTTTAACAAACATGATAATTTAGAAGTAAATGTTTGAGAGAGTAGAGGCTTTATTTGAGATTTTATATCAGAAATAAATTCTCAAATAATTGCCTCTGAAAAATTTTAGCCCATCTTTTCAAATACCGCAAACATCGGCAGATACATGGACATCAGAATGCAGCCCACCAATCCGGCGATGCCCACCATCATGATCGGCTCCAGCGTACTGGTCAGACCTTTAACCGCTTGCTCCACTTCATCCTCATAGAAATCGGCCACTTTCGACATCATTTTGTCGATTTCGCCCGTTTCTTCCCCAATCGCCATCATGCTAATCGCCATGTTGGGAAAGATGTTCTCTCTGGCAAAAGCAGCAGTTAAACTGCCGCCCTGTTCCACTTCTCTTTTCGCCCCCAGAATCGCATTGGCGATCACCTGATTTCCTGCAGTTCTCGCTACAATTTCAAAGCAACTGAGCATCGGCACCCCTGCCCCGGTGAGCATACCGAAGGTGCCGCAGAAGCGAGCCACTGCTGTTTTTTTCAGCAGGTCGCCAATCATCGGCATATTCAGCATGGCGCGGTCCACTTGCAATTTTCCCGCTGGAGTTTTGTAGTACGTCTTGAAGGCAAACATGAAAACATTAATCCCAACGATCAGGGAGCCGAGTTTCCAAGGCGTTCGGAAAAATTCACTGCACGCCAGCATGAATACGGTCAGTAAAGGCAGTTTAGCCCCCATTTCTGAGAAAATCTTGGCAAAGGTGGGCAGCAGAAACGTCGTCATCCCGAAAAACACCAGAACGGCGATGGTTCCCACGGCTTTCGGGTAAGACGACGCTGACTTAATCTGGTTCTGCAGCTTCGCCGACTTTTCCAGCATAACGGCTAGTTTGTTGAGCACCATGTCGAGAACCCCCCCGATTTCCCCCGACTGGATCATGGCGCAATAGAGATCGTCAAAGCAATCGGGGTTTTTGGCCATAGACTCCGCGAGCGTAACCCCCGATTCTATATCGGCTTTAATGTCCCCCAGAGCCTTTTTCAGCTTGGGATTTTCGCACTGAGCGTGCAAAACGCCGATGGCTTTGACCAAGGGCAGACCGGCATTGAACATCACCGACAGCTGGCGCGAAAAGACGGCTTTATCTTTCACCGTCAGCTTGGCAAACATCGCCTCCAAGTTTTTGAGGTCAAAACCTTTAGCTTTGCCCCCGCTGTCTTTTACACCCGGGCCGGCACTGGCGACAGACATAGTTTACCTCCCATCCAAAAAGAATTAAAAATGAAGGCTTAAAAATGAAAAATGAAAACTAATTCATTCTGTTTTCATTTTTCATTTTTTCCTCTTCTCAGTGAGCTGCGGCTTTTTCCCCGGCAGGGCGCGGTCCGATCAAGCGCTCCAGCTCATCGGCTTTACTCGCCTTGCTGATGGCGGCGTCCCAAGTGACTTTGCCATCTCTGTAGTGCTTGGCGAGGGCCATTTCCATCGTCTGCATGCCCAACTTCATGCCGGTCTGAATGGCCGAGTAAATCTGCGACGTTTTAGACTCTTTAACCAAGTTGCCAATGGCTGGAGTGTTCACCAGAATTTCCTGGGCGCACACCCGTCCGCCGCCAATCTTGGGCACCAAGTTTTGGCTGCAGATCCCCACCAAAGAGTTGCCCAGCTGGGCTCGGACTTGGGATTGCTGTTGCGGGGGGAACACGTCGAGGAGCCGGTCGATTGTCCCAGCCGCCGAGTTGGTGTGCAGCGTCCCAAACACCATGTGCCCCGTTTCTGCCGCTGACACCGCCAGTGAAATCGTCTCGAAGTCCCGCATTTCCCCCACCAGAATAATGTCAGGGTCTTGGCGGAGGGCACCTTTGAGCGCATTGGAAAAGCTCTTCGTGTCTTCTCCCTTTTGCCGCTGGTGAATCAAGCACTTGATGTTCGGGTAGACGTATTCAATCGGATCTTCCACCGTCAGGATGTGTTCCGCTCGCGTCCGGTTGATCAGGTCGATGAGAGCGGCCATTGTCGTGGTCTTCCCGGAGCCGGTTTGGCCGGTCACCAAGAACATTCCTCTCGGTCTTTCGATTAGCTCCCGCAGAATCATCGGCACGCCCAGGGCGTCGGCGTTGGGAATCTTAGACGCCAGAGCTCGCAAGCAAGCCGCCCAGCACCCCCGCTCCCGGTAGACATTCACCCGGAAGCGAGACAGCCCCTTCACCCCGTAGGCGCTGTCCAGCTCCCAGTTCTGCTCCAAGTCTTTTCGCTGGTTGTTGTTGAGCATGCTGAAGATCAGCCGCTGGCAGTCTTGGGGTTCGAGGATTTCCCCGAATTGCAGCTGGGGGGTGAGTTTGCCCGATATGCGGAAAAAGATGGGCGCACCCGCCTGGATGTGCATGTCTGACCCGCCCTGCTCAACCAGGGATTCCATGACGTCTTCAATTACGTATGACTTTTTTTGTTCCATCGTCTTCCCCAATGCGTTCGATAGTTATAGATCAATTTAGCTAAAGTTCTCTGGTCTAGAAAGACTAACTTGTGAGTCAGAGCTGGAAACTGGAGATTGTCTTGGGAGTGAGGAGCCCGAAGTCACGAAGAACCAGCAGACGCGACGCCCCCAAAGAAAGCGCTCCCTCAGTCTTGGAATCGAGGCGTCATGCAGTACGGGCAGTCCAGCCACTCCTGCAGCAGGCCGGCACTGCAAACTTTACAAGTCAGGCCAATCTTGCGCTTCGCTTTCAGTTCCGCTTCTATGCCGGAATCGGTAAAGGTCACCCGGTCCACTTCTTCAAAGGTGGTGTACCCCTGGCGCACCAAGTTTAAGCTGTACCCCAGCAGCGTCACCATGCCTTCTTCGATCGCCGCTTCCCGGATCTGCTCGGTGGGAGCGCCTTGAGAGATCAAGATTTGCAGCCGCTCGGTATTTCGCAGCACTTCATAAACCCCGACGCGCCCCTTGTATCCCCCGCCGTTGCATTTGGGGCACAAACTGCCAGCTTCCTTACGCGCCGCCCTTTCTGATGGGGGAACGGTGCCTGCTTTATAGAATGTCACCCCAGAACTCAGCTCGCGAGAAGCGGACAGCCCGTACCGGCCCAGCTCCTCAGGGGTGGGCGTGTAGGGAACCCGGCACTCCGAGCAAACCCGGCGCATCAAGCGCTGCGCCAGCACGCCAATCAGAGCCCCCGCCACCATGAAAGGCTCGATGCCCATTTCGTCCAAGCGAGCGATCGCGCCGGCAGCGTCATTAGTGTGCAGCGTTGTCAGCACCAAGTGGCCCGTGAGCGCCGCTTCAATCGCCGTTTTCGCCGTTTCCTTGTCCCGCGTTTCCCCCACCAGAATCACGTCCGGGTCTTGCCGCATGAAAGCTCGCAGCAAAGCGGTAAAGTCCAGCCCCTTGGCCCGAATCACCTGACACTGGGTAATCCCCGGCAGAGCGTATTCGATGGGGTCTTCTGCCGTGCTGATATTTACCCCCGGATCGTTCCGTTCCGCCAGCACCGAGTACAGGGAAGTTGACTTGCCCGAGCCGGTTGGCCCCGTCACCAAAATCAGCCCGAAGGGACGGCTGGCCATTTCTCGGACGTTCGCCAGGGCGTCCTGATCTGTAATTAACTTGTCCAAACCCAGCTGGGTGGAGGAGTTGTCCAAGATCCGCATGCATATCTTCTCGCCGTAGCGGCTGGGCAAGCAGTTCACCCGGAAGTCCACTGTGCGCCCCTGGAAGATACGCCGGATGCGACCGTCTTGGGCGTTGCGCCGCTCCGCAATGTCCAGGTCTGCCAGAATTTTGAAGCGCGACACCAGCGGGTTGACAATCTTCTTGGGCAGTCTCAGATATTCCTGCAGCACCCCATCCTTGCGCATGCGAATCCGCAGGAACTCTTCTTGCGGCTCGATATGGATGTCCGACACGGCGTCAGTCAGCGCTCGCGCCAGGATTTGGTTTACCGTCTTGACAATCGGAGCCGAATCCGCTTCCGCTAGGGCCTTGTTCAGGTCCAGGTCCGAGTCGTCACCGGCAGCCGCCTCACTGATCTCTACATCATCTAGGGCGTTGGGGTCGAAGGTCAGATCCAGATCGCTGGTTTTCGCCGCCACTGCCGCTTTCTCTTTTACCTGAGCGTCCAAGTATTGGTTGAGCAGGTGTTCGTAGTCTTCCGGGGCAATCACCCGCTTCTGCAGCCCCAGTTTCTGAGGTTGCAAAATCCGGTTGAGATCGTCCAAGGCCGTTAGATTGTCCGGCTCGACCATCGCCACTAGCACGGATGGCGGAGCGGTTTCTAGCTGGGCCAGCGCCAGCAAGCGGTGCCGCCGGCAGATATCCACTGAAATCAGCGTCTCAATCAGGTTGGCTACCCCCTCGGCAGAAATTTGCTCCAGTTCTGGATCGATCGCTTCAATGCCGTAGAGAACTTTCAGCTCAAACAGCTGCTGTTTTTTGTACTGGCGCTGTAACTCAGGGGGCAGTGCCTTCCCTGTAATCTCCTCCAGAATCGAGGTCAGGGGTTTGCCCGACTTCCGGCTTTCGTTCTGGGCTTGCTGCATCTGGTTGCGATCGACGTAGCCCGCCTGAATCAATTTGTTGCCGAACGGAGAAAAATTACTCTGGAGGGTAACCAGAGCCCGCCGCTCTTTCGGTGAATAGTTGGTTGTCATAGCCGATGTTCTAGTTCCTTTGTGATTATTCCCAAAATTCTGCTGGCAATCTTCAAGGCATAGCAGGTTCTAGAAAACTCTCGCCACATTGCTCCGAAACGGAGCGAGTGCGGGCTGCCGGCCCCGCACGCGCCCTCGATTGGGCCTGCGGCTCCCAGCCCCAGCCCCAAAGCTCCCCGCCCGGGATCTGTCACTGGCACGGACTTGTTGCTTCCCTGCCCCCAGGGAACGCACAGCGACGAAATTACCCGCTCCCCAACAAGCATTGGGCCAGCCTGACCGCTGTTTGAGTCTTGAGGGGGTTGAGAGCTTTGCGCTGCGCCAGCTCCACACCCGAGCGCTGTTTGCCCACAGAGCGCTCCGATGCTTCCTTGAGAGCCGTTGCGTTGCCAGCGGTTGGATATCCCTGTCCGATCGAGTTCGCACAGCCGCTGTTTCCAGTCCTCCCTGCTGGCGGGTGAGGGTATTTCTCCCTTCTGTTTTGTTTTTATGCTCTCGCAATTTTATACGATTTCTTCTGCAACCGCACGCTAGTCTGCCAGCCCCTGCCCCTGCCATTCCGGGCGATTCCTTGGATTCCAAGGAGCCGCACCGTCCGCCAGACCGTTAATTGCCCCCAAAGCCGGCGCACCGGCTCGGGGTCGCTGACTTGACGCCACAGACGGCTCGTTCCCCCCCTGCAGGAAACTATTGCTGGCGGAGGCGGTAATTCCACAGGGTATAGAGATTCTTTAACCGGCTCGCCCCACACTCTCTTTCTTGACAATATCGTTGGGGTATGTTAAGGTCATTTCGCTCAACTCCCAACTTTTTTCTTTCACCGGCTCGCCCCACACTCTCTTTCTTGACAATATCGCTGGAGTATGTTAATATCGTTTCGCTCAACTCCCAACATTTTTCTTTAACCGGCTCGCCCCACACTCTCTTTCTTGACAATATCGTTGGGGTATGTTAAGGTCATTTCGCTCAACTCCCAACATTTTCGATCGCGGTTTAACCGGCCAACTCGACAGCGGCCCAGGCCCATTCAGGTTTCATTCAGTTTCGCTTTTATGGGACTCTCCCGCTAGTGGGGAGTTTAATATATCCTTTGGCGAACTGCCTCTCAACTCAACCGGAGCCGGCAACAATAGCTCGCCGCTCGCAGGCCGTTTCACTGGGGGTAAATGTGCGCTGAGCTTGCAGAGGGCTCCCGCCATGACATCTGTTGCGTTTCCCTCGGGAAATGGCTGTATTCCGCCGGAGTGAAAAGCGCATTAACGGAATTAAAAATGTTCGCGCAAAGCCCCAGATGCCGCCTTCCCTTACCTGTTAGCGCCGTTAAATTGGGCCCTAGAGTTCGGTTCCGTCACGCTTTGCCATTGCGGCAAAGAGAGTGTCAAAATGGTGAGAGCCGGCCCAACGAGCAGCAAGCCGCACCCAACCGAACCGCCCAAAACGCGATTTTCGCTCTGGGAGAGGTGAAATCGGCCATCCGCTTTTGCCACAGGTGCCGGCAGCACGCTGCCGGCACCGCAACAGCCCCGACTCACCCGACTCATGAAGGCCCGAACCTCCGCCTGGGGGTTGGGGGTTGGCAACAGCAAGTGATTTATACTTTACTCAAGACAGTAACCCAAACCTGAAAACCAAAGGCGGGTGGCTGCTCTGAAAAGCTCAAGACAGTCATCTGAACCTGAGAACCTTTGGCGGGTGGCTGTCCTGGAAACTGCCACAAAGCCTGAATCTCTAAAGGATGAGTGGCCTTCAAGCTAGTTCAAGTGACTCCTTCTTAAAAGAAGGTGGCCAATATCATGAACTTGGCTGTTGTGCTCGCGGGATTTTCCTGTGGGCATTGGTTGATACGCCTTGGTTGAGAGCTAAAGTAGGGGCGGGTTTACCAGCATCTGATAGCGTAGCGGCTCCGTCAGGAGCTACTTCCGAGCAGACTTCTTGGATAAACCCGCCCCTACAGTATTTGCTGGCAACTGTTAAAGGTTGTTAGCAAAAATGTATCGGTTAGCGTTTTTATGGCAAACTTGTGGTATGGGCTTTTTGCGTGTGGCTGGAGCCTGCCGGCCTTGCAGCGCGGGCCGGCAAGCCCGGTGCCGGCTCGCGGGCGTCCTAGTTGGGGCGTGAAAGCTGGCCATCAGGCGTGAAACGCCAATTGTTGGCCCGGAAGCGGCGCTCAACGCCCGCTTTCCCCTCACCGCGCTCCCCCATTTGGCTGTGACTCCTTTGTGTGAGGCGAGGAGCGGGCGGCTTTGTCAGCGGGATCTGAAACTCCCAGATATTCCTCACTCAAACCGCCCAAGCCGACTGAGCGGCACGAGCCCAGCAATGGGACCGGGTTTTGCGGGTTCCCCGATTCAAAAACCCGCACCTGATTGAGGAGAGGCGCATACCCTGCCCGGCCTCTCCTCCTGCCGCGTTTTTCCTTGAGGGAAAACGCGGGATTCTGGGCGGGAAAACAGATGATGGACGAAGAAAAGCAGCTAGATAACACCCAAAGCCCAAAAGATAAGGCGACCGAAGGTTCAGAGTCAGTGGCGGGCGCTAGCGCCACTGTCGCGGACGCTGTGCCTGGGGATTCTCAACCGCAAACAATGGGAGGAGCAGCCGATCTCGAAGCCTATGCCGCCGCCTACGCAGCGAGCGAGCCCACCGCCACTTCCGGCTCACCCGATCAGTTTGCGCCAGCAGCCGATCCAGCCGTAGTGGAAGCTCTTCTCCAGGAGATTGAGGGGCTGAAAGCTCAGCTGGAAGACTTTAGAAGTCAATATGCCCGGCTGGCCGCAGATTTCGACAATTTCCGCAAGCGCACCGCCAAAGAAAAGGACGACATCGAGCTGCAGGTCAAGTGCTCTACCCTCAAGGAACTGCTGCCGGTGGTCGATAATTTTGAGCGGGCTCGGGCGCAGATCAAGCCTCAAACTGACGGGGAAATGAATATTCACAAAAGCTACCAGAGCGTATACAAGCAAATGGTAGATTGCCTCAAACGCATCGGAGTGGCTCCCATGCGCCCGAAAGGCCTTGAATTCGACCCCAATCTCCACGAGGCGGTGATGCGCGAAGCCACAGACGAACATCCTGAAGGCACTGTCCTCGAAGAGCTAGTGCCCGGTTACACTCTAGGCGAGCGCGTCCTGCGTCACGCCATGGTGAAAGTGGCTGCGCCTGTTGAAGCGCCGGCTGCGCCGGTGGAGAGCAGCCCGGAGGAGGTGGCGCAAAGCTGAGGGGTGCCGCCCCCCCCCGACGCCCAAATTGTAAAGATTTCGCCTTCCGGCGATCGGAATTCGCATTCATTGCGGAATACTCCCAATAGACGGATTCCAAAGACATTCAATTTTGTTGAAATTCACCGCCACAAGCTATGGGAAAAGTCATTGGCATTGACCTGGGCACAACCAACAGTTGTGTTGCTGTTTTAGAAGGCGGTAAACCCATCGTCATTACCAACTCGGAGGGGGGGCGAACCACCCCGAGCGTGGTGGGGTTTGGCAAGGGTGACGAGCGCTTAATCGGTCAGACGGCCAAGCGGCAGGCCGTTACGAATGCTGAAAATACGGTTTACAGCATCAAGCGATTTATAGGCCGGCGCTGGGAAGATACCGAAGAAGAGCGGGCGCGGGTTCCCTATACCTGTGTCCCCGGCAGAGACACCACCGTTGACGTTCAAATTCGCGACCGCACCTACACCCCCCAAGAAATATCCGCCATGCTCCTGCAAAAACTCAAGCAGGATGCAGAAAATTATCTGGGCGAGCCGGTGCATCAAGCTGTGATTACGGTGCCGGCCTACTTCACTGACGCCCAGCGGCAAGCCACTAAAGACGCAGGCACGATCGCCGGCTTGGAAGTGCTGCGCATCGTCAATGAACCCACGGCAGCCTCTCTGTCCTACGGCTTGGACAAGCAAGACCAAGAGCAAACCGTACTGGTGTTTGACTTGGGCGGCGGCACCTTCGATGTCTCCGTGCTGCAACTGGGCGATGGCGTGTTTGAAGTCAAATCCACCTCCGGCAACAACCACCTGGGCGGAGATGACTTTGACAACTATTTGGTTCACTGGATGGCTTACAACTTCTACCAAATAGAGGGCATTGACCTGTCGCAAGACAAAATGGCCCTCCAGCGCATCCGGGAAGCAGCCGAAAAGGCAAAAATTGAACTCTCCTCCGCCACCTCCACCACGGTGAACCTGCCGTTCATCAGCGCTGACGAAACCGGCCCCAAACATCTGGAAATGGAGGTGACTCGCTACCAGTTTGAAGAACTGGTGAAACCTCTGGTGGACTGCACCATCGAGCCGGTCTCTCTGGCTCTCAAGGATGCCGGTCTCGCGCCTGACGACATTGACCGGATTATTTTGGTGGGCGGATCGACCCGCATCCCGGCAGTGCAAGCGGCTATTAGTAAGTATTTTGGCGGCAAAACGCCCGACCGCTCGGTCAATCCTGATGAAGCTGTGGCCCTCGGAGCCGCGATTCAAGCCGGTGTGCTCGGCGGTGAGGTGCAGGACTTGCTGCTGCTCGACGTGACTCCCCTGTCTCTGGGCATCGAAACTTTAGGCGAGGTGTTCACGAAAATCATCGAGCGCAATACCACTATCCCCACCAGCAAGTCCCAGATGTTTTCTACGGCAACCGACGGGCAGCGAACCGTGGAAATCCACGTCCTCCAAGGCGAGCGGGCAATGGCCTCGGACAATAAGAGTCTCGGCAAGTTCCTGCTCCAAGGCATCCCCCCCGCACCGCGCGGCGTCCCCCAAATTGAAGTGGTCTTTGAAATCGACGCCAATGGCATCCTCAAAGTCTCCGCTCAAGATAAAGGCACCGGTCGGGAGCAAAGTATCCAAATTACCAACACCGGCGGGCTGAGCGAATCCGAAGTCGAGCAAATGCGGCGCGAGGCAGAACTGTTCTCAGAAGAAGACCGCAAGCGCCGGCAGGTCGCGGAACTCAAAAACCAAGCGGATAGCCTATTCTATAATTATGAAGCTACTCTAAAAGAGAATGCCGAACTGGTCAGTGACGAACTCCAGGCTGCCCTCTCCCAGCAAGCTGAAGAGTTACGGGCGGCGCTCCGGGCCGAGTCTCTGACGGTGGAGGAAATGAGGCAGTACATTGATGCCTTCCAAACAACCCTTTTCTCCATTGGCACTTCGGTGTATCAGGGAGCGAGCAGCTCTGCCGACGAGCTGGCAGAGTCTGCCGGTGGCGGCTGACCGGCACACAATATTTATTTTTTGGCCCGGCACCTCAACCGCTCGCAGCCCTCAACACCTGCCCCGATCGCCCCAGTTGCCCCTCCCCCCGAACGGGCGAAGGGCAACAATAAAACTGCATAATATACAAAAGCAGTAAACTGATTGCATTTCCCCAAAACGTGATTTGTGGCTCTTCTGGCAGAAGGGTGAAAAGGAAAACTTATAGAGGGAGGGATGGCGGGGGAAGGCATTTCCCACACTCAATGTCCCATGCCCCATGCCCCACGCCCCACGCCCCACGCCCCACGCCCAAAAAAGCCAGTTTTCCACCCCTTGTAAGGGAGAGCCGATTTGTCCAGTTCCTGTTGTTTATCCCTACCAAAAGCGCTCTATGGCCCGCGACTACTATGAAATTCTCGGTGTCTCTCGCGACGCGGACAAGGAGGAAATTAAGCGCGTCTTCCGTCGCTTAGCCCGCAAGTATCACCCTGATGTCAATAAGGAAGAAGGGGCAGAAGACCGGTTTAAGGAAATCAATCGCGCCTACGAGGTTCTCTCAGACCCAGAGTTGCGCAGCCGCTATGACCGCTTTGGTGAGGCCGGCGTGTCCGCAGGCGCAGGTGTCGGCGCTGCCGGCTTCCAAGATTTCAGTGAGGGCTTCGCCGATATCTTTGAAAGCTTCTTCAGCGGCTTCGCCGGCGGGGTTGGCCAGCAGGGCCGGCGGCGCAGTGGGCCGGTGCGGGGCGACGACCTGCGGCTGGACCTGCGGCTGGACTTCCGCGAAGCCGTCTTTGGTGGGGAAAAGGAAATCCGCATCAGCCACCTGGAAACCTGTGAGGTCTGCACCGGCACCGGCGCAAAACCGGGCACCCGCCCCCGCACCTGCCCCACCTGCACCGGCACGGGTCAGGTCCGCCGCGCCACTCGCACCCCCTTCGGCAGCTTCACCCAAGTCTCCGTCTGCCCCACTTGCAACGGCACCGGTCAGGTGATAGAAGACAAGTGCGACGCTTGCGGCGGCAAGGGTCAAAAACAAGAAACCAAAAAACTGAAAATTACTGTGCCTGCAGGGGTTGACAGCGGCACCCGCTTGCGCGTCTCCAATGAGGGCGATGCCGGTGTGCGCGGCGGGCCAGCCGGCGACCTCTACGTCTATTTGTTTGTAAATGAAGACTCGGAATTTCACCGCGACGGGATCAACATCCTCTCCGAGGTCAAGATTAGCTACCTGCAGGCAATCTTGGGCTGCCGGCTGGAAGTGAATACCGTGGACGGGCCCTCTGAACTGATGATTCCGCCCGGAACTCAGCCCAGTACCGTTCTCACCCTGGAAAATAAAGGAGTCCCCCGCCTCGGCAACCCCGTCAGTCGCGGCGACCACTTGATTACCATTTTGGTGGATATTCCCACTCGCCTCACCCCAGAAGAGCGCACCCTCCTCGAACAGCTGGCTAAGATTAAAGGTGAGCGCACCGGCAAAGGTGGGATAGAAGGATTTTTGGGAGGGCTTTTTCGCGGATGAGTAACACCACTACTGACGCCCTGCTCGACTTGCGCGGCACTCCTTGCCCGATTAACTTCGTGCGCACCAAGTTGCGCTTGGAAAAAATGTCACCCGGACAGCTGCTGGAAGTGTGGCTCGATCCAGGGGAGCCGATTGAGCAGGTTCCGGACAGTTTGAGGATGGAAGGCTACGCCATTGAGGCCATTGAGGACCGCACCGGCTTCTTTTCCCTGAAGGTTCGCCGCCCTCTCCCACCGGCATGATGTCAGCGGCGGAAGAACTTAACCCCACCGGGGACGCCCAGCCTCTGTTGGGCACTGTTCTCGCTGTTCAAGCGAATTATTACCGGGTGCGGCTGGACTCTGTTGCGGAAAGCCGCATAGCGTCAGGAGCGGGGGAGGGGGAAGCGCTGCTTTCCTCTGTGACTCTCCTGTGCACCCGCCGGGCGCGGCTGAAAAAAATTGGCCAGCAGGTGATGGTGGGCGACCGGGTGGTGGTGGAAGAGCCGGACTGGGCGGGCGGGCGCGGGGCGATTGCTGAGGTTTTGCCCCGGGAGACGGAACTCGACCGGCCTTCAGTGGCCAATGCGAATCAAATTTTGCTGGTGTTCGCTCTGGCGGAACCGGAGCTCGACCCTTACCAGCTGAGCCGGTTTTTGCTGAAGGGGGAGTCCACCGGCTTGTCTGTCTGTCTGTGTTTGAATAAGAGCGATTTGGTGGCGGAGGCGCTGCAGTGCGAATGGCACCGGCGTCTGGGTGAGTGGGGCTACGCGCCGGTGTTCGTCAGTGTCCGCACCGGCACGGGGCTAGAGGAACTGCGCAACCTGCTGGCGGATCGCATTACGGTGGTGGCCGGTCCGTCTGGGGTGGGGAAGTCGAGTATTATAAATGATTTGATTCCCGGTGTCAACCTCCGCGTGGGAGAAGTTTCGGGAAAACTCAGCCGGGGGCGTCACACGACGCGCCATGTGGAGCTGTTTGAGCTTCCGGGAGGGGGGTTGCTGGCGGACACGCCGGGGTTCAACCAGCCGGATTTACAGTGTGCGCCGGCGGAGCTGGCAGGGTATTTTCCGGAGGCGAGGCGGGGATTGGCATCGGGGAGGTGTCAGTTTAGTGACTGTTTGCACCGGGATGAGCCGAACTGTGCGGTGCGGGGGGAGTGGGAGCGCTACGAGCACTATCTGGAGTGTTTGGATGAGGCGGTGGCGCGGGAGGAGGCTTTGCTGGAGTTGGGGGATGGGGAGTCGAGTTTGAAGGTGAAGGTGAGCAGAGCCGGTGAGCGCCGGTATGAGCCTAAGTTGGACAGTAAGAAGTATCGCCGGTCTTCTCGGAGGGTTGAGCATCAAAAGTTGCAGGAGTTTGAGGAGGATTTGGAGGAGGTTTGATGTTGAGCCGGCACCAAGAGGGCAGAGGTGGGGGAAGGGGCTGTTATTGAGCCGGTAGTGCCAGAAATTTTGGCAAAACTCGCACAATTTTCTAGATTTGTGTTAGATTGAAAACAATGGGATAGGTGCGGGCATATAAGGTTAGGCCAACCATTCACCGGCAGCCGGTATATTCCCATGCAGGGGCGGGCTCTCAGATCATCTCTGCCTCCCACAGATAGAGCAACAGACAGTCAGTTTAGGACACTGAGACAGGCGAGACGCCGGTCCTACGAGATATAGATGTAGGGCAGGCGTTCCCTCCGCGCCCTTAAGTTCTAATGTCCTAACCTAAGTGGCTACTGCTATATGTCAGATAAACCCGCCCCGACAGCCGGTTTATAGAGAGACAATTCGGGCAATCGGGGATACCCGTGTGGTGGGGGCGGGTTTATGAATATCTTGAGCTGTGTGTCAAAGATTTCCGGCGAACCCGCCCCTAGACTAGGGTATGGGCATCCCCACCGGCACCCTCCGGGGCGGGTTCTCAAATAGTTCTCAAATAAGCTCTGTCTCCTACAGATAGGGCACTTTTGATACTTTGGCCAGAAGGACTGTCAAGTCGAGCCGGTAGGAAGCCGGTTTTCGCTCTCATTATTATAGCAATATTCACTTAGGTTCGGATACGCTCTTCGCAATGATCGCCTATCCTACAAGGTTCCGACGTAGGGCAGGCGTCTCGCCTGCCCTAACCAATATGGCTACTGCTATAAAAGCGTAACAGCTTAAACACATCAATAGCCAGCCAGACCCACTGTCTGTTGCTATTCCGACTTACAAAAGACCACATTTCATCGCATTTAATTGTTAGCTTGCCGGTTTTACATTTGACTTTAACCTGTCTGGGAACTGCGGCGAATTTTTGATTGATTATTGCAGCTACCGGAGAGACACTTCCGTCACTCGGGCAATTCCAGCTAAAGATAGGTTCTGTAATAAAAGCTTATCTATCAAGGCTTTGGTTTCTTCTGTAATAGCTTGATGTCTGGGGTTTTGAACAAACTGTCTGTCACATCCTCTACATTTCTAGCAGCAGTCATATTGGTTCGGACACTGACAGCCCAATTGCCGGCTGCTATATCAGAGGTTAGGGGCGGGTTTGTTGGTGTTGTAGCTGTGTGGCACTCTTTGTCGGTGTTCCCGCCCCTACATCATGTTAAACCCCAAGTCCTTTCCCTAAGTGCCTACTGCTATAAAGTTTTGCTTATCACGATGAGTCAGGCCATTTTTAACGATGTTTTCCGAACCGCAGCGTGGACAATTCATAAAATTTAAGTGTTCTGGCGAGGACTGACATTATAGCACGCCTCCCCTTACTTTGCAACACTACCGGTAAATATTCTGTAGATCCAAACACAATTACCATTCAGTCACAGTCGGAAACTTTGCAAGAATTAAACTTAAAGTTGCCTTAAACATATCTGAAAATTTTTGTCAAGTCGCCGTGCCGGCTTTTCCCAATCATACCCGGAGATTTTTGTCAAGATAATTGAGATGCTAAAACCCTAGGTTTTCCAAAACCTATTCTATCGTAAAGCATCCCAAACCTAACCTGCTTCCCCCAGCTAGCCGGTCAGCAGAGAGGACTGGGGGTGGCCATCAGTTACCTCACCTTGGCCAAATTACCGGCACTCCCGGAGATTCGCCATCCAGATACCCTTACACCGGCACTCCCCCCTCCCCCCAGGCGAGCCTAGCCAAAAACTTCCTCTTCCCCCCAATTCAACTCTCTGCAGTCGCGAGCCGGTGCTGTACCCTGAAATAAGCGTCTCGGTGTTTCTCTCGTTATGGACAGCAGTTTCCCGATTGTTTACCTTTCCCTGTTGCTGGCTTTGCTTGCTGGTGCCGGCTGGTTCCTTTTTCGCCAGATCATTAAAACTCGCAAACTGGAAAGTACCTTCTCCCGCTTGCAAAACAAGCTCAACAAAGAAAAAGGAACGGCCCAAGAATATTACGAGTTGGGCAGCATCTATTTAGACAAAAAACTGTTCGCGCAGGCAGTGGGGCAATTTCAAAAAGCCCTGAAAGCAAAAGACTTAGAAGGCGAAGAAAATACAGCGCTCATCTACAATGCTTTGGGTTTTGCTTACGCCGCTCAAGAGCAGTACGACTTAGCCATTCGCCACTACAAAGAAGCTTTAAGGCTGCAGCCGCAATATGTCACGGCGCTCAACAACCTCGGTTTTGTCTACGAGCGCAAAAATTTAACCTCTCAGGCGCTTGAAGTTTACGAAGAAGCCCTGCAGTACGAGCCCGATAATCAAACGGCGAAAAAGCGCGCTGAATCCCTGCGCAAACGAATAGAAACGCCGGCATAACACCCTCAGGTGGCCATTGCCCGCCCCGCCGGCTCCACCGGCTTCCACTTTACCTCCCCCCTTCTCTACTCCCTCTGCGCCTAACCCTGCGGGAGAGCCATACCGCTCCCCAGGGAGCTTGCCTTTATGGCGTCTGCAATACGGGAAGCAGAACCCACAAGGGTGGCGGTTCGGTTCCCAACTCGCCCCACCCCAAAATAACACACCCCTCGCCAACCCCCCATTTTAACCCATGCCAGACCCCACCTCAAACAAACCCACCGGCAGCCCCAAAACCGCCCGCCAGCTCAGTCCCGAAAAATACGCCCGCTTGAGAGCCGAAGCCGCCGCACCCTACCGGGGGCTGCGGAAATTTGTCTATGTCGTCTGCGCCGCCTCTGGGCTGATCGGGGCCTTCGTCTTCTTGGCCCAGTTAGCTGCCGGTCGGGAAGTTGGCACCGCCTTGCCCAACTTCGCCCTGCAAGTTGGGGTCGTCGCCCTCATGGTCTGGCTGTTTCGCCTGGACAAGCCCTCCCGCCCACGCTGACTGGCCACGGGCCACATCGTAACATAACTTCACAAATCTTGACAGCTCGAAACAATTATAAAGAAATCCTTAAGGAAATTAAGATTTTCTTAGGGGGCTGTCAAAATAAACTTATACAAGTTTAAATGGGGTCAGCCGATATAAAGACCCTAAACTTAAACACTCACCATATGGCAAAAGCGCCAGCTCCACTTATAGGAGAACTGGCGCTTTGCATTTCTTGGAGGGGTAAGGGGTAAAAGTCGTTTGCCGGTGGAGTTGCGCAGCACTCCCACCTTGGCCGTGCGTAAGTCAAGTGAAGGGTGGCCCGCACTCCCACCCTGTCAAACAACAGCAAGAGGAAAGGGTCACTTCTCCGTTCAATAGGCCAAAGTATCTAGGGTTTCCCGCAGATACCTGAGAACCTGGCTTTCCAAGCTCAGCCCCAGAAGTTGACTGTCGAGATGGCGCTCAGTCTGCCAGCGTTTAAACCCAGAACTGGTGGCAATCGTCTCTTTGAGACTGTCCCAGATTGTCTCACCGGCGGCAGATTCGCTCAACGATGTAGCTTTAGCTTCGTCAAGGGTAGGAAATTTAGCCATACACATCTGATACATTTCCGCGACATTATTCTGGATATTGCCGGACAATGCAACGATAGCACTATCACAGTCAAAAATCATAGAGGAGGTATCCCGCAAAGCTTTCAGGAAAATCCCAAAAGCGCCATTCCAGTCTGGCGATAGCATAAACCCGCAATTGGGACAGTGGAAAATTCAAAGCGCCACTATCTGGCCAATAGGGCTGTCTTCAAATCTCTGTGTGTATTATATCACGCTATCCGGCTTTGCCCATAAAATCCGTGATTAAATTTTCTCTCTCAGATAAACACAGGACTAAGAAGCTTTGGGATAGCTACTGCCACCTTCCTCTTACCACCGGCTCCAGCCGAGTGCGGTTGGGGGCAAGCCCGCCTATTTCTTAACGCAATTGTATCTTATCATAAATTTTCTGTCATCAAGCCATATCCCTCAAAACAGCTCTGGCTGGGCCAATTCTTTGCCCCCGCTCTCTTGGTTGCTGGCTTTGCTTATCTACAAACCCGCCCTTGCTGGCTTTCCCTCGTTCCGGGGCTGAAGGGCCCTTCTCGGAGCGCCTGGGCCCGCTCCTCGGTCTGCTCTGCCTCCTTTTATAGCAGTATGCACTTAGGTTAGAACATTAGACCTTCAGGCTCGGCGGACGCCGTACATAGGTCTATATAGCAGTAAGCATTTAGGAAACCTACATTCCGGCCTCCCTTGCTCCAGAGCTCCCGAAGCTTCTATTGTTCTAACCAATATGACTGCTGCTATAGCTGTTGCGCATTTATTTTTCCTTCTTGATATCAATTTTATCCTTCCCATAAGCTTCATTGCCAGCCATATCAGGAGGATATGCCTTCTTTGTGTGATAAGCAAATTAAAAGCTTAACAGCTCAGTGGGGGCGGGCTCGCCCCAAATTTTTGTGGCCCACCGAAACGCTGTGAGGGCCGGCTGACCCGAAATCTTTATAGCCAAATGAAGGAGATCGGCAAACCCGTTTCCGCCCCTCCCCTCAAGCAGGCGGCTTTTGTCAGGGAGAGCATTCCCAATGCCCCATGCCCCATGCCCCCCCAAGCCGCTGCCCCATACCCATTTCAAGTGGGCGAAGCTGGTTTGTCCTCTTGCGGTGCGCCCAAGGCGAGCGCCGGCAAAATTTGCTTGACTTGCAGACCGATTATGGTATAATCCTGCCGAATTTTTTCCAGGGGATAGGGTTCAGTGGCGGCAAACGTTGCTTCGCTTCTGGCCATCACCTGCGCCACACTCACCGGCACCTGCAAGAACAGATTGCAGCCGAGAAAAGCGAGCCCTGCCAGGAGCAGTCCAGCCAGGTGCCATTCTGGCGGAAAGGGAGCGACCGCTGCCGCCACAGGAGCCCAGCGGTAGAGAGGCCACAGGGCCACTGCGAGGAGCGCCGCCGCCACAATCGCCAGAACCCGGTTAGCCGGTGTTTTGAACAGGCTGAGGGTGCGCCGGCGGTCGGGGGTCAGCTGTTCTGGCTGCATGGCCACTGCCAGAAGGCTGAAAATGTAGAACGGGCGTGACAGCTGCATCCACAGCACGGGCGCAATGCCAAAGCCGGCGACTAAAAGCAACTCCAGCCACACCGGCAGCAGGGGCGACCCCACTGAAAAGCCGAGCAGGCAGAGTTCCAGGAAGATAGGTAGAGCTGCCAGACCGGCAGCGTGAATCCACAGAAACGGATCTGACCAGAAATAGCGCATAGGAATTTTAGATTTTAGATTTTAGATTTTAGATTTTAGATTGGCGCGCAATCCCAAATCTAAAATCTCCAATCCAAAATTTTTTAGTCCAGAAACAGCGTCGCACATTTTCGATTTTCGATTTTCGATTTTCGATTTTCGATTTTTGATTTTCGATTTTCGATTTTCGAGTGGAACCCAATCCACAATCCAAAATCCTTGTATCCAAAATCAGTTCGAAGAGAGTGTGCGGCGCTTAGTCACCATGCGGAAGGCTTCGATGATGTCGCCCGTGGCCCAGTCGTGGAAATTATCCAAACCAATGCCGCATTCAAAGCCGGCGTTGACTTCTTTGACGTCATCTTTGATCCGTCGCAGGGAGTCGAGGGTTCCTTCGTGGATGACACTGCCACCCCGGCGCACCCGAACTTTGCTGTTGCGGACCACCTTGCCATTTTGGATGTAGCAGCCGGCCACTGCGCCCTTGCCCGAGGCGAAGACGGCGCGCACTTCTGCTTGACCCAGGGCTTCTTCAACCAGCTCTGGCTCCAGCAGACCTTCCATCGCGCCTTGGATGTCGTCGAGCAGCTTGTAGATGATGTTGTACTCGCGCACATCCACACCGGCTTGGTCAGCGGCCTGTCGCGCGCCGGAAGCCAGGGTGGTGCTGAACCCAACGATCACCGCATCGGAAGCGGCTGCCAGATCCACATCTGTTTCGGTGATTTCGCCGGCGGCGGCCAGCAGGACGCGGACTTGCACCTCATTTTGAGGCAGCTGCTGGAGGGCTCCCAGGATTGCTTCCACAGACCCTTGGACATCTGCTTTGAGGATGAGGTTGAGTTCTTTGAGCTGGCCTTCCTTAGCTTGTTGGGAGAGGCCGCTCAGCGTCACCCGGCGAGCTGCCATTGCTTGCTGCAGGCGAGACTGGCGGTTTTCTTCCGAGCGCTGGTCTGCGATGGCCCGGGCTTCTTTTTCATCGAGGAACACCTCGAAATCGTCGCCGGCTGCCGGCACAGCATTCAAGCCCAAGACTTCCACGGCGAACGAGGGAGTTGCCGCGTCCACTTTTCGGGCCCGGTCATCGAGCATCGCCCGCACCTTACCGAACGCCGAGCCTGCTACCAGTACGTCGCCCACTTGCAGGGTGCCATTTTGCACCAGCAGGGTGGCCACTGGCCCGCGAGCCTTATCCAAGTGGGCTTCGATCACCGTACCTTTTGCAGGCCGGTCGGGGTTGGCGGAGAGCTGTTCCACCTCTGCCACCAGCAGGATCATTTCCAGGAGGGTGTCGAGGTTTTCGCCCCGGATGGCGCTCACCGGCACCATAATCGTGCTGCCGCCCCACTCTTCCGGCACCAAACCGTATTCGGTCAGCTCTTGCTTGACCCGCTCTGGCTGGGCTCCTTCTTTATCGATTTTGTTTATGGCCACTACGATGGGCACTTCAGCGGCTTTTGCGTGGCTGATAGCTTCCACCGTTTGCGGGCGCACCCCGTCATCGGCGGCCACCACCAGCACGGCGATATCTGTCACCCGCGCCCCGCGAGCCCGCATAGCGGTGAAGGCTTCGTGACCTGGCGTGTCCAGGAATACCACCTGCTCTACCGAGCCATCCTGCTCCACATCCACGTGGTAAGCGCCGATGTGCTGGGTGATGCCGCCCGCTTCTCCTTGGGCCACTTTTGTTTTGCGAATCGTGTCCAGCAAGGTTGTTTTGCCGTGGTCTACGTGACCCATAATCGTCACCACTGGCGGACGCAGCTGCAGGTTTTCCATATCTTCCGCATCCAGCATTTCTGTGGTCTTGCGGGCTTCTGACTCTTCTGCGGCTGTGTCCACCTCCACTCCCAGTTCTTTGGCCACCAGGGTTGAGGTTTCCAGATCCAGCGTTTGGGTGATGTTGACCGCCATTCCTTTGAAGAACAGGAGCTTGACGATATCCGTTTCCGGAACTGCTAGCTCTTCTGCCAGTTCCCGAACCGTCATGCTGTTCATCAGGACTACCCGGTCTGGGCGCTGTTTCTTTTCTTGCTGTTCGCGGCGGTCGCGGCGAGACATTTTGGCCCCTCCCTCACTCTGGCGGGCGGTGCCTGATTTTTTCGCTTTGGCAGCGCTTGCCAGTGCCGGTGCTGCTGCTGCCGGTTTAGCCGCTGCCGGACGCACCTTTTGCTTTGCCGGACGGGCGATCGAAAGGCTGACTTGGACTGTTTCGGGCAGTTCGTCCAGATCGCTGACCAAGTCCTCATCGTCCTCTTCAATGGGTTTGGTGCGGCGTTTTGCTTTCGTGCCGGCTTTCCCGGCTTTTTCCAGCTCTTGCAGCTCTTCTTCTTCGTCCTCCCGTTTCTTGGCCTTTTTCGGCGGGCGCGGCGGCGCTGGTTTGGCCAGCAGGGACGGCGTTTCTGACTCTTCCTCTTCTGTTTCTGGCTCCGACACTCCTGGAGCCCTTGCTGCTGGAGGAGCGTTAGGCCGTATCAGCTGGGGCCGCACCAGTTCTGCGGGCCGCTTAGGTTTAGCCTTAGCTGGCCCCGGGACAGGCGAAACCGCTGTCCCTGCCGCTGCCACGGCTACTTTCGGCGAGGGAGCGGGTGTTGGGGGGGCCTCTGCTGCTTGAGCCTGTGCCGGAGCGGGCGCGGTCGGTTCTGCCTTTTTCGGTTTGGGAACTGGCCTATTTTCCTTCCCCTGCGCCGGCGCGCCCGGCGGGGGCGGTGCTGATGGCCTGACTGGAGGTGCCGTCAGTTTTGGCCCTTCTGGAGCCTTAGCTGCCGGTCTAGCCGGTTTTGGCTCTTTGGGCTGGCTAGGGGGCGGGACTGATTGATCGCTGGCCGGCACGGGCATTGCCTTTTCGGCTTTTTTTTCCGAGCCTGATTCTGCAGCACCTGCTGTTTCGGATTGGTTGGGTCGAACTGGCCGATTGAGCATTGACGGCTTACTGGTTTGTTGAGGCCGCTTATGGCCCGACGGTTGAGGTTGCACTAACACCTGTGGGTTTGCTTCGCTGCCGCTGGCGGGCGACTTGGGGGCGGTTCTGGGTGTGTGTTGACGCACTTCCAGAATCTGCTGCGGCTTTTGACCTGCTGGCTTTGCGCCTGATTCTGGCTGTTCCGTGCGGCCCTTATGTTTAGCTGGGGCTGACTTGCTGTGAGAGGGGTGGCTGGCTACATATTTTTCTGCGTAGGCGCGAATGCGTTCCGCATCTGCCGAGGCAATCGTGCTGCTGTGGCTTTTGACTGGAATGTTGAGCTGTTCGCAAACTGCCAAGATGTCTCTGTTATCCAAATTTAATTCCCGTGATAGTTCGTAAATTCTGACTTTGCCGTTGTTCATCCACTTTTCCCTCTGCGTACCGACCGATTGTCACCCGGTGCCCCACTGTCCTAACGGCGACTGCATCCAGTTGAGGTGTCTCATCTGGTAAGGCGCGTGGCACCGCTGCCCGGGGCGGAGAGGTCTCCGCCCCTACTGACAAGGGACGAAAAACGCGCATTTAGTCTGCCGAGGCGAGCCTTTCCCACAAGGAGATCGATCTATCCCCCTGCTGCACTCGCACCTTTCTAATTTAATCTTGCACAAATCTTTAGGGACTTGTGGGGGGCTTGATTGCCGTTTGGGCGAGCGGTGCTTTTGAGTGGGGTTCTGGCGACGGGCGGCTGAGGGCGTTGAAGGAGCAGCCAAAGAGCTTGACAGCGCGTGCCCGCCCAAAGCGCTCTCGAAAAGGGGAGCAGGTTGGTGCCACAGACTCTAGAATCTGTGGCTCACAGCCTGCCTGTCGAGACCGAACGTGTGCGGTTCCGACAAACGTAGCGCAAGGGCTGGCAGCTAGCTGGGCAAGCGCTGCCACAGTTTTTGGTACACCTCGGTCGGTACGGATGTTTTGAGCGCTCGCCCCAGTCGATTTTTTTTCTGAGCTGCGCTCAAGCAACTCGCTTGAGGGCAAAGGTACGCCGAACGCCCCATGCCTGTATCTAATTGTAACTGATGGGACGGACAGACTCTTACAACCCGCCAAAATTCTTCTTTATCAGCCACTTTACGGCAACTGATACAGCGACGCATGTTCGGTTTCATCTTTTTTCGGAGGGCGAGGCACCCGCCCTCAAGGGAACCAAGTACGGCTCAAAGCAGGAAAGCCCCCCAAACACGGGTGTTGCGCGCTCGCCCGGTAAGGGTTTGAGCTGTCTCCCGACGATCGCCCCAAACAAACGAATGGTAGAGCCAAGGGGGGTCACACCGGCCCCTCTCCTGCATTTGAACCCAAGCCTTAGTGATATTTTAAGCTGCTGCCTGCTTTTTGGAGTGCGGCTCCCTTAAGTAAAAACCCTCGTCGAAATGGTTTTGTCGTCAAGAGCAGCCACTGACCGAGCTTGGCTTGCGGGTTCTTCTTCTGGTTCTTCTGGTTCGTCTTCTTCGGGTTCAGCGAGATCCTCCTCTCCGTAGGCCACCGCTGCGGCGAACTTGCGGCTTTCCGCTTCAGCATCGTACTTAGCGGTATCTTTGATATCAATCTTCCAGCCGGTGAGGCGGGCTGCCAGACGGACGTTCTGCCCTTCTTTCCCAATGGCCAAACTGAGTTGGTCTTCAGGGACGAGGACGTGGGCTTGGCGCAGGTCGGGAGCGACTAAGCGCACCTCGTCCACTTTAGCTGGGCTGAGGGCGTTGGCAATGTAGGTGGCAGGGTCTGGCGACCAGCGGATGACGTCTATTTTTTCGCCTCGCAGCTCATTGACCACCACCTGAATGCGCGATCCCCGCGCTCCTATGCAAGCTCCCACCGGATCGACATCTCTTTCTAGGGTATCGACGGCTATTTTAGTCCGGGGGCCCACATGACGGGAGGGGGGATTGGCTTCTCGCGCCACCGCCACAATCCGGACGATCTCATCTTCTATTTCTGGCACCTCGTTGGCAAACAGGTAGACCACTAAACCGGCATCCGCTCTGGAAACGAGCAGTTGCGGTCCCCGGTGGGGAGTGTCGGAAACTTTTTTCAGGTAAACCTTGAAGGTGGCATTGGCCCGATAGTTGTCGTTGGGCAGCTGTTCCCGCTTGGGCAGTTCGGCTTCCACCTCTGGCTGGCCAAATCCACTGCTGACGGCCACGATCGCCGATTGGCGCTCAAACCGCAGCACTCTAGCCGGCAGTACAGTTCCTTCCAGGTCTTGGAACTCTTCTTGAATCAGCCTCCGCTGCTGGTCTCGCAGCTCTTGGGCCAGCACCTGCTTGGTCTGGATGGCAGCCATGCGACCAAAATCTCCCTGATCTGGGGTGACGTCCAGGATCACCGTGTCCCCTGGCTGCGCCTCAGCCGCCACTTTCCGGACTTCTTCTAGGGCAATTTCATGGTCTTGATTGCTGACTTTATCCACTATCGTCTTTGTGGAGAGGATGCGAAACCCTTCCTCTTCTACGTCGAGGTCTACTTCAAAATTGTTGAAGTAGTTTTCATCAAAGTTAGGTTGGTCGAGGCGCTGGGTGCGCCGGTAGCGCTCGTATCCTTTCAGGAGTGCTTTTCGCAGAGCAGCTCCCACAGCATGTTTGGGTAAATTGCGCTCAGAGCTGATGCTGTTGATCATCTCTTTCAGCCCGGGAAGGGGAACCATTGACATAGAAACAAAAACCTCCGTAAATCTGTTTTCAGTTTGGCGTTTAGCCATCCTCTCTCACGGGAGCGGGCTATCGTTGCTTGACTGCCGGCGCGCTGGTGACGGTCGTCCGGAGCCGATTGGGAGGACGTGCACTCAGGGCCCCCTGCTTTTTGGGGCTCGGAGACTCAAGGCGCTTGGACTTCAGACGCCCGAACCGCGACATCCCTTCTGAATTCTGAACCCTAAAGTATAATTCAAAATTCATCCCGCCCAATTCAAAATTCACTGAATCTCCAAGAGCGCCCCTCACCACCGATCATTTACAATCGCCATTTACGCCCCTTACAGCTGATAGCTAAACGCCGAAAAGCTTGTAGCTGCTTCTGAGCGCCGCTAGCGCCAGCTGCTAGCTAAAAATCATCGCCGTTCATTCAGCTTAACGCTGGTAATTAAAGGGCGTGGTATAGCGATGGAGCGACCTTTTTGGTTGAGGTAAACGGCTGTCTCATCCCGGCGAATCAGTTGCCCTATCCACTCTTTATGCCCTTCGTGAGGCTCAGAAGTTTTGACAGCAACGGCAAACCCTTTGAAGGAGATAAATTCGCGATCCGTTGTCAGATCCCGGGATATACCGGGACTAGAAATCTCCAGCACGTAGGCATCGGTAATGATCTCTGCGGCATCTAATTTTGCCTCCATTGCCCGACTCATCCGCTCGCAGTCATCCAGACTGGTATCTTGCTGGAGGTTGCGGATGTCCACGCGCAGCACCGGCGGGTTTTGGTTGGTGTGAAAAACCGCTCCGACCACTTCCAACCCGAGAGACTCTGCAATGGGAGTGGCCAGATCGATGATTTGTGGGATCAGGGGATGAGTCATGGGAAGCACCTCCAACAACAAAAAAAGTGGGCACTGACCCACCTCTTCACTCTGCGACGAACGGAGTGACACGACAAATCGCTATTTGCAGGGCAACTCGTACTTTCTCGGACAGTTAACAAAAAGCTGGACAATGCAGGACATGGCCGAACTTGTTGTTTTTCGCACAGGATAAACCCGTACAGGTGAAACTGCTTTCCACCTCCACACGGTCGCTCACCTCATTAAAAGGCTCGTTTCCGCTTACTTGTCGTGCAACCCACTGATCAAATTATTGCCAACTTCCGCATGCTGTGCCCAGCAACGGGAGCTCCGGTAGCTTCTGGCAGTGCGGGAATGCCTTAATTGTAGCACTTTTTCCGAGTTGGTCAGAAAAGTACCGAGATATCGCAGATATATCGCCATATCCCCAGTAGCTGCTACGTCTTATTTGTCGCACTTATTATTCTAGCTCATCTCCCGTGCTACTTGCGGGACGGCCACCGCCGCCGCCGGCTCACCCTCTCCCAACCCGGCCCGTGGCCCGCCAGCCGCTCACGATAAATAATAAGCCACTTCCACTCTCCTCCCTGCCCAAACCCCTTCTCCCCCTGACGCGCTGAAAGGATTAAAGATTTGTGTCCCAGTGTCCTGGGGGACTGGGGACACGGCAGGGTGGGGGAGCCGGCGGCGGGAGAACGAGCGGGACTTGCCAGTTGGCACTGGGAAAAACAATCCCACTGGCCCAATCTCCCCCTCCCCAAGCCCATTCGCGCCCCAGCCGCCGCACCCCGTTCTGGCAGACCCACAGGCGGAGACTCAAAGACGCCGCTCTGGCGCAACACTTCTACCCTTACCGCACTCCGCTGAATTTATTTATCCTTTATCCTCCAGCACGAGCCCCTAAACGGCCTCTGCCACCTTTCGGTGAGCCCCAGGAGGAAGCGCATCAGCGGGACAGTTTCCCAGCCCCCACAAGCCGCCCACCCTATCCCAGCGGAAGCCCTAGATAAAAATTAACAAATAAATCGTTTTTTAGGCTTATTTTACTATTATCTTTTTTCCCTACAGGGGAGTGTTGCAAAGTAAGATTAGGTGTGCTATAATGGTACTTGTCACACGCCTAAAAAGTAGAATTTTATGAATTGTCCACGCTGCAGTTCTGAACCCATCGTTAAAAATGGCCTGACTCATAGGGGGAAGCAAAACTTTAAATGTAGAGGGCAGATAGGTTGTTCAAAAACCCAGATATCAACCTCTTACAGAAGAAACCAAAGCCTTGATAGATAAGCTTTTCTTAGAGAAAATATCTTTGGCTGGAATTGCCCGAGTCACGGGAGTGTCTCTCCGGTGGCTGCCATACTATATCAATCAAAAATTTGCCTCAGTTCCCAGACAGGTTCAAGTTAAATTTTAAAAAATGGGGAGCTAACAATTCAATGCGATGAACTGACGTCATTTGTCGGCCACAAGGGCAACAAACAGTGGATCTGGCTAGCTATTGATGTGTTTACCAAGGAGATTGTAGTAGTATATATTGGGAGCAGAGATGAAGCCGGTGCTAAAGATATTTGGGATTCTCTCCCACGAGTTTATCTCCAATGCGCTATGAGTTACACAGATTTTTGGAGTGCTTATTCCAGAGTTTTTCCTCAAAGCCGGCACAAAGCAGTAGGTAAAAAAACCGGCAATACTTCCTATATAGAATGGTTTAACAATGAGGCAAAGAGTGTCAAGATTAGTTAGAAAGACTCTGGCTTTTTCTAAAAAACTCTCGAATCATATTGGGGAATTTGGTATTTTATTCATCATTATAACCTTCCTTTACAGAAGTGAACCACATTCCTGTATCCTTACTTTGCAGCACCACCTAAGCTAGCGGGCTAGTTTCTGGCGATCCTTTCTTTGCAATAAGCAAGAATTGTTAAAATTCAACTGGTTAAAACCTTACAGGCTATTAGTTAGCAAGTACCTATTTATCCCTCTTTTGTCACTCTAGGCAGAGGAAAAGTAATATTGCCACTGCTGGCCGTTTACGGAAATGGCCGGTGGAAAGAAATTCATTAGAGAAATTAAGCGAGTCAAGCCTAAAGTTAACTGAGGGATAGGGAAAACCTTTAACCAAGGCTTGATAAGATTAAAACAGACTAGAGGGAGAAGAATTAAGCGCAGATTGTTCAAAATATTTTTCCAGCCTTCTTTTTCGTCCCATTGCTGATGTTGAGGAAATTTTTGGTGAACAGGACTTTGGGGATTCAGGCAAAACCTCGACCCTTTTTGACTAGAGGCAGCATAAAGACTGACCATTAAATAGGCGCTCTCTACTATTTACCACCATTTTTCAATGTCCTCGTAGTGAGGCGAAAATCCGCCCATCCCAGTTCATTTTTGCTTTCTTTGAATCCATATTCTATCCAAGTTCGGCTCCCATAAAAATTGCAGGGAGTGCGGCAAACTAAGGATAGAAAAATGTGGCTTCTTTCTGTAAAGAAAGGTTATAATGATGAATAAAATACCAAATTTACCCAATAGGATTCGAGAGTTTTTTAGAAAAAGCCAGAGTCTTTCTAACTAATCTTGACACTCTTTGCCTCATTGTTAAACCGTTCTATATAGGAAGTCTTGCCGGTTTTTTTACCTACTGCTTTGTGCCGGCTTTGAGGAAAAACTCTGGAATAAGCACTCCAAAAATCTGTGTAACTCATAGCGCATTGGAGATAAACTCGTGGGAGAGAATCCCAAATATCTTTAGCACCGGCTTCATCTCTGCTCCTAATATATACTCCTACAATCTCCTTGGCAAACACATCAATAGCCAGCCAGACCCACTGTTTTTTGCCCTTCTGGCCTACAAATGACGGCAGTTCATCGCATTGAATTGTTAGCTTCCCCTTTTTTTTGATTTAACTTGAACCTGTCTGGGAACTGAGGCAAATTTTTGATTGATTATTGCAGCCACCGGTGAGACACTCCCGTGACTCGGGCAATTCCAGCCAAAGATATTTTCTATAAGAAAAGCTTATCTATCAAGGCTTTGGTTTCTTCTATAATAGGTTGATGTCTGGGGTTTTTAACAAACTGTCTGCCACAGCCTCTACATTTAAAGTTTTGCTTCCCACTATAAGTCAGGCCATTTTTAACGATGACAGAACCGCAGCGTGGACAAATCATAAAATTAAACTTTTTAGGCGTGTGATAAGTACCATTATAGCACACCTTTTCTTACTTTGCAACACTACCGATGTTAGATACTTTGCCCTCTAACGGCGTAGCAGTAATCACAAGCTTTTGGTCTTAACAATTCAACATAAACAAGCGCCAAAAACGTGCTATACTTTCGGATATGGTCAAATAAATCTTGTTAACAAACTGTGCTCTACTCATTTCCCAAGCTTGTCCAAAAAAGGTTGGCATCTCTGCCCCCAAATGATTATCCTGTCCTAAATACCCGCTTGTATTTATCCATAGGGTTGAACTATGCAATGGATAAAAGCTTGACCAGTATGAGAGATATATTCAAGCGACTCAATGTCAGTGGCTTGAGAATCGATATTTCAACTTTATCCAAAGCTAATAAGTACAGAATTCAAGAGCCAGATTTTAGAGTTCATCAAGAGCTTAATGAATAAAATTGCCGGCATAAAAAATCAAAAATATGAAACAATTATTTTAACCGTAATTATTCTGGCTTTTGAATTACTTTGACTGCAAAAACACTATCAAGTAAAGCTTGTTCGCTCTTAAAATTAACAACAGGAGCTGTCGAAAAAATTAATAAACTCTGGAGACAAATTAAACTTACGATCAAAAAATGTTAAACACTTTGCCCTTTAACGGCGTATCAGTAATAGATAGGGGCTTTTCTGGTTTAAATTTTTTACGGGTGGCGAGCCAGTTAAAGAAGTATTTTGTCTTGCGCATCCCTAACAGTTACAAACTTCAATTTTCTGAAAAAGACATTTTATAAAAGGGACAGGTAAGAACTCAGGAATATATAGAGTTGTTAACTTTTGTGATATTGAAAAGCGCGCCGAGTATAGATTGGCCACCAATCTGGAGCGGGACGAAGTGTCCGATGAAGAGCTTATGGAAATTTACAGATATCGCTGGCACATAGAGTTGTTATGGAAGTTTCTTAAAACTCACCTAAAATTGGACAAGCTGATTCCTAAAAATGTAAATAGTATAGCCATACAAATTTATGTGTCGCTGATAGCTTACCTCATATTAAAGATAGTAGATATTCCTAACCAATGGGGGACTAAGCTACTAGATAAACTCCGCTATTTTCAATGTTGTATGTGTCAATAACTTAGCTATGTCCACTGGATAGAACGACTCCTCTCTGGGCAAGCATTTTTATTCAGATCCGGAGAGATGTAAGCTAAAATGTAAAGTTTTGTAACGAAATTGAACACTTGTGATTTAACAGCCGTGTCGGAATTAAAATCAAAAAAGATCCGTTCTGTATTATTCATTCAAATTAGATGCCTTTGCCCTGCAAGGGCTGCCCCTACGGCAGCCCCGCACGCAACGGAAAAACGCTATAATTTTAAATTGTTATAGCAGCAGTCATATTGGTTAGAACAATAGAAGCTTCGGGAGCGGGGGAGCAAAAGAGGCCGGAATGTAGGTTTCCTAAATGCTTACTGCTATATAGACGTAGGGCAGGCGTCCCGCCCCCCCTGAAGGTCTAATGTTCTAACCTAAGTGCATACTGCTATAACGCTACCTCCCAGGAAGCCGGCGCAACTGCTGGGTTTCCTTCAACACTCGGTTCCCATCTCCGTCGGATTCTCGTTGGACGTAATTGACTTTAATTTCCTCTAGCAAATCGGACACCAGAGATTGCAATTCTTCAAGAGTCCGCTCCTGTTGTAATTCTTCTCGGAGTGTGACGCTGAAATGCTCCACCAGCCGGTCGGACAGTTTTGCCGCCACGGGATCTGCCGGCGCATTTGCGATGGAGGTGTAGGCACTTTGGGGCACTTCGGTGAATAGCTTAGATATCTGTGCTGCCAGCTGTTCAGTCAGCTGCGCCGGCAGTCCACCCACTCCTGGCATGCGCACAAGTTGCTGGTAAACCGGCAGCTGGCTGAAAGCGGTTTCAATATTGTGACGCAACAGCGCTTCCAAATCTGGCTGAATTTCCGGCAGGACTTTGCAGAGAGTCACTTGCAGGAGGCGTTTGGCAATAGCCTCCACCTCATTCGTCTGATTCAGATCGATGTACCGCTGGGACATCGCGTCGAAAAGCGAGCGAGCCGCATCGCCTTTTTCAACGGCACTTTGCATCTGGTCGAGCGCTTGCACAATCACCACTTCCGTCAGTTCCTCTGCAAAACTCGCCAAAAAAACCCGGCTGACTTGCGCCCGCGCCGGCTCCATATCCGGGAATTTAGCCTGGTTCAGACGAATCACCAGCGGAATCACCCGCAGCCACTGCCAAAAAGGCAGCAGCAGGAAGACGTCATACCAGCGCCACAGCACCGCATCTGGAAACCATTTAAGCCCGTCATACCGGCGGTGAATCACCCACGTGCGGGCGAGAAATTCTGCCAAAAACAGGCCGATAAACCAGCGGTCAATTGTCCAGAAGTCCTCAATGAACTCCCCATTTTCCCCGATGTGGCGATAATAGTTAACCGCCAGTAAAGGCTTAATCTCGCGTTCGTAAAAGGCAATTTCGTTTTGCCAGCCAGATCGCAATAAATGCTCTTGACTCCAGAAGTTCTGGAATGCTTCCCTAGAAGAAGCATCCTTCGTCCCAAACATATGCCGGCGCATGCGATTTTTTATTTTTTCCAGGGTGCCGGTCTTATTCGCTACCTGAAAGGGGTTGTCCTCAATCATTTCCACGCTAAGTTTCTGCAGTTCCTGCAGGACTTCTTCCGATTGAGGGGACTGCACGCCCGTCTGAGCCACTTCCTCTCTCAGCTTTTCCACCGTGGCCATATATCTCTGCGTGTCTCGGTGGGGCTCAATGCCCTTAATAGGGTCATAAAGCTGGGTGAGGTCCCCAAGATGCCGGAAGTAGAAATCCCGCCCTGGCACATAGCTCAAGTCAAACAGCACCAAACCCAAGTTGGTTAAGGCCAATAAGGCCATCGCTCTTTCAAACCAGAGGCTCCAGGAAGACCCCTTTGTAGAAGTGTATTTTTGAGATTGCATCCGTATTTTTGCATAAACTTCTACTATTATAGAGTAAATATTAAGTATTAAAAATATGCAATAATAATTTACTATTTTCCACCTCTAATTTTTCCTTATACATTTCGCAACAGGTTGCAGAATCAAGGGATTGTCCCCCGATCCCCGTCTCCGGAAGCCCCCGGGCTACCCTGTTTACCCGCCCGAAATTTTCAAATGTCTGGTTCTTCAAAATCTTCTGAGCCAGCCGGCTTTTGAGAGATGCCGGTGGCCTGTTTGCGAGGCACCTCACGGTAGGTGTCAGCGCCAGATAGCTCTGGGGAGGGAAAACCGTCCCCAAACTCCAAGGGCTGTTTTTGAGCGGCACAGAAACGCCCTGCTGACCGGCGAGAGGCTTCCGAAGTGGCCCGAGGGCGAGTCAAGGTTTTCCAAGCTGCTTTGATGCCGGTGAAGACACTGCGGGTAGTGACTTGCACTTTTCTGGCCTGCTGCTTGGCGCTGTCAATACTGCGATCCACCTGCTGGACAACTTGACCGGCGCTGTTCACTCCCTGACTGACATCATCTGTCAGCTCAGAGATTTCCAAGCCGGTGAGGCGGATAGCTTCCAAGGTAGGCGGCAGTTCGCGCCTGAGCGTGTCCGCTAACTTTTCCACGCTGCGAGCAGCCCGCGCTAACTCCTGCAAGGCCGGCAGTGCCGCCACCAAAACAGCAGTTAGACTGACTGCGACCAGCAGAATTGACAGTCCTAACCAAAAAAGAGGGTCAATCACAGAATTCTGTCTGCAGTATGCGTTAGGGTTGGCGCTAGTTTTCTGTTGGCGTCGCTTCTCCAACTGCCTCAGGCAGCAGATTGCCTGAGGAATCGTACTTGGCTGAGCGTAATTGAGAATCTGAAGCCGCTCCAGAGTTGAGTGTCTTGCGCTCTCGCAAAGAAGCCTCCAACCCAGCGGCCACCGCCTCCCGGAGTCGGTCGAGGGTTTCATCCCAGTTGCGCAGCGCAGCTTCTGAGAGGCGATCCGCTTGCAACTGCACGCTGGTGGATAGGTCTTCTGCCAATTCCGGCAGGGCGTCAGCGGACTTCTTGAGGATCTTGCGCGTTTCCCGTCCGGTACGGGGGGCCAGCAGCAAGCCGGTTATTGTGCCAATGGCAGCTCCTAGCAGCATGCCGCCAATAAGTAATCCTGAGCGGTTATTTGACATGGTGGGATTTCTCTCCTTAGACCAATTTTGACACTTTCACCGCCAATTCTACGACTTTGGCAGGAGATTGCTCATTCAACCCCCTGCCTTACCCACTGCGGCTTCCCACAGCCCTCTGCCCCCAGACAGCCCGCCGGCATCACCTCACCGGCTTTTAAAGCTTTCTGACTCCTAAGTGTGCCGCGCCCCCTTTGACCGCGAGCGCCAAGCATGCATGCCCGAACCTCAAAAGCTGCAGCACTTGCTCAGCTTGCTGGAGTTGAGCTTCCAGCTGCCGGTATTGCTGTCGCAGCTGACGAGTGCCCTGCTGTCCCTTGACAATCGCATTCGGTCCTGTGCGCAGCACCGCACTGGTGCGGCGCTCAACTGCAATCAGCGTGTCCGCTACTCGAGCCAGCACTCGCCGGATTTTCCAAAGTTGCCAAGCTACGTAACAGCACAACACCGCTATCAGCGCATTCAGGACTAAAACCGCCGTCAGCATTTTTAACCCTCTCCGTCCTAACCCCCAGCACTCCTGTTCCAGGGCCCACTACACTCAGACTGAACCTCACGCCGATCGTAGCAGCAGATTTCAGCCTTTGGCTATTGAGAAGCTATGCCCCCAGACTTATCTTGGCCGTGATTTTGACTTTATCGAATGCCACAAACCCCATTTGAACTGCTGAACCCAGCAGTCACCGCCTCTGCCAAGACCGTGCGGGAAAGCTAATTCTCCTTTCTGTCCCCTTGTTCCCAGCCTCTGCCTGGGAACGGATCTGTGGACGCTTTGCCTCCTTTCAAAACACCTGCAAATTAATAAAAGCCTAACCGCTCATTTATAAAGAAAAAGTGATCCCCCCAAAAACGAGTTTCTTGCCATCGATAAGCCTGAAACATGAGCGCTACTCTACTTTAGAAGGAACTCGGTCACCGGCCTCCATTCAGCACCAACAATTACTTTCTCAATCATCTATCCAGTTTCACCTTTTCCATTCAAATCTGCCAATTTACTTCCTGCCGCCCCCTACTTTAACTCTTCTAGGTTACTTTGAGAGAGTGGTTATAAAAAAAAAAGTGAAGAGTACAGAAACCGGGAACAGTATTCGTGTCAATAGCCCCTACGGGGAGGGGCTATTAACTCTCAGTTTTCCCATCCATAGGAAACTGGTTTATCCTCCTATGAACACCTTAAAAGTTACTTTATAACCACGGTTTTAAAACTCAGGAACTTGCATTTTACAGAGATTGCTGCCGGCGTAGTGCTTGTAAATTAATAGGGGGCTATTCCCCACCATTCGGCCCACGTCCCTGGCATCTACACCGTTCTCTAACGCCAAAGTAATGAAGGTGTGGCGAGTGTGGTATTGGGGGCGGTACTCAATCGGCAGCCCCTCTAATACTTTTTTCCAGGCGCGAGTTATGAAGTTATGAGCGTCGATATACCCTCCTTTTGGAGCTGGAAAAACTAAAGATTCGGGATCGGGTAACTCCTGGGGACGAATTGATTCGAGCAGGGAGCGCAGGCTGTCATTGCAGGGAAAGATCCGGCTCTCGTGCGTTTTTGTGTCTTTCCTGCGCTTTTCTACTATCGCCTCACAGAAGGTGATTGCGCTCAAATCCGGGGCAATATGCTTCCATTGAAGTCCTACCGCCTCACTGGTTCTGCAGCCAGTAAGAAAAAGAAACTTTACATAAGGAGTGTAATAGCTATAATACCGGCTTCTCTCGAATTCCGCTATGATTAAGTCCCGCTCAGCTGCTGTGAAAGGATGAATTTCCTCCGGTTCTTTGCTGCTGGTTTCTATCTGATTGCCTAACCCTGTAAACGGGTTCTCTCCCTTCAACAGCCCCATTTATATGGCCCAATTACAGCAGGCATTTATCTGAACCAGCACCTTCTTTGCCGCACTAGGCGTCGTTTTTTCAAACAAAAAATACCGAATTATTTGGGCATCCTGTGGAGTTTGAGTGGGGAGAGATTTTATGTGATTGCGCGTTCTTCTGAAGTCACGGATGACGGTGGTAGTGCTAACGGTTTGTGCTTTAAATTCAGCGTACTCTTCCCAAAGCTGTAGCAGGGAAAAGCCGTTGGGAGGTTCACTCCCCAAACTGAGATGAATTTGGGGCTTGTACTTGGCCAATGTGGGGTCAAAGTTCCCAGAGATAATGTCCAACTCAATTTGTCTGGCCTTGGCTTCTGCGGCTTTCCTGTTGAGTCCGGTATCTGTCAGCCCCAGCGTTATATATTTCTGCTCACCTGCGAATAGTTGACAGGGCAACCGCAACCGCAATCGCCCCTGGACGCTTTCCACCCTGATTGTCCCATTAGATGCTTCGTCTTTACTTTCCATCGTGCCGGTGATATGATCTGTTTCCCTCTATGGTAATGATTTCACAGTCAAAATGGATCGCCGGCGGACTAAATTGACGCAAAAAACCCAAGCCCAGAGCGATGTAAAATTCGCTCTGGGCTTAGGTTTGAGAGATGCCAGGAACCAGATTTGAACTGGTGGCACATGAATTTTCAGTCCATCGCTCTACCAACTGAGCTATCCCGGCTGGCTCTCTTTCCACTCTTTTATACTAACAAACGTCACCGGCGTTTGGCAAGTACCTGAGAAAAAATTTTTTTTCCTTTTTCTCCCCACTTGGCCATCACACTGGCCTTAAGCGCGTCACTTTCAGCTTGAACGTACCTACGCCCGTTTCTCCAAAGGCTCGCACCCGGATAATGTAGGTTCCCGTCTTAGCGATCCGGGCAAACAGCAGCGAGTTGGTGCTGCCGTCGGGCCCGTCATCATTTTCGGCTACTGTTGAGCCATCTTCGGCGAGCAGCGAGACAATGGAGTCAAAACTTTCCGAGGACAGGTCAATCGCCACCTGATCCCCTTCCGTCATATCCAGCGTGTAGTCTCTGGCAAACCCACCCTGCCCTGTGGGGATATCCTTCTCTGTGAGAGTGTCCGAAACCTCTTTATTCGGCTCCAAGGAGATCGGGTTATACAACTTTATTTGGGCCAAAGCACCTGCAGCACTCATGCCGGTGAGCAGCAGCGCAGCAGGAACGAGCAATGCTAGGCGAGAGTGCGAGGCAAAACAACGAGTCATGGAATCCGAGGGGGAGAGGGGGAGAGGGGGAGAGGGAGAGAGACGGAAAGGGAGCGGCGTTACTAATTAACAATTAACAATTAACAATTCCCGCTAATCCTTACCCTATTAGGAATAGCACAAAATGAACTATTCTGGGCAGAGGGCCAGTGCTACGGCTTGCGGGGGCGACGGGGTACAGGCTCTTTTCCCCAAAAAAATTTCAGCACACTCAGGGAAAGATGTTGTGGTTGACGCTGGTGTTGGTAAAAGGTTAAGGAGTTTGCCGGCTCTAGGGCTGATTTGGCTGACCGGCGCTATCGCCGACCGGCTGTGGTTTGCCCTCGACCGGTCAGTGCCAGCCTGGGATCAGGCGGAGTATTTAACCGGCAGCCTCACCTACTGGCAGGCTTTGCAACATCCCCACCTGCTCTCCGGCGAGTGGTGGGCCAGTTTGTGGGCGCTCTCCTCCAAAGTACCTCCCCTGACCTACATAATAACAGCCGCTTTCCTCAATCTCTTCGGAGCGGGCCCAGATCCAGCCACCCTAGTCAACCTCCTATTTTCCGCCATTCTGCTGGCTGCGGTGTGGGGTTTAGGAACAAAACTGTTCCACCGGCAAGTAGGACTTTGGGCTGCCGGTCTGTGCTTGCTGTTTCCAGGACTCTATCTGGTTCGCCTGGATTTTCTGCTGGACTATCCCCTGACAGCAGTTGTGGCCCTGAGTTTCTATTGCCTGACGGTTTGGAGGGATGCTGGAGGCGATCCCGATCCCAGGGCGCAGAGGAGAGAATGGCTGTGGGCCACCGGGTTTGGAGTTTGTTTCGGGCTGGCTTTGCTTGTCAAGCAGACGGCGCTGTTTTTTCTGCTGGTGCCGGTGCTGTGGGTGGGGGTTGGCAATCTCTGGCAGAGGCGGTGGGGGCCTGTGGCTCAGCTGGCTTGGTCTTTGTTGCTGTCCCTGGTGGTGTGTGGCCCTTGGTATCGCACCAATTGGCTGCTGATTCTCACCGGCAGCAAACGGGCGACAATAGATGCGGCGATAGCGGAAGGTGACCCCCCCCTCCACACCCTGGACGCCTGGACGTTTTACTGGAAAGACCTCCCCTATGCGGTTTCTTGGCCCCTGTTGCTGGTGCCGGTGGTGGGGTTGCTTCTCTACGGGTTTGCGAGATCCAAACAAGAGAAGGAAAAGTCAGGACTGAAATGGCTGGCTGTGTTCTGGGTGGGTTCTTATCTGCTGTGCTCCCTCAATATCAATAAAGATTCCCGCTATGTCCTGCCCTACCTGCCGGCTGTCTCGCTGTTCTTGGCTTATGGCCTGACCCAGTATCCCCGCCGGTGGGGCCAATATGTCCGCTGGGGCACCGCCGGCACGGCTATTGTATTAATGTTGCTGAATTTGTGGCCTGTAGGAGGTATCTTTTCCCACCGGCTGACACAATTCCTCAGCCCCCGGGCCCAACATCAGGCTTACCTGGGTCCTGAATGGCCACACCGGCAGGTGATTGCTGAAATTATCCAGACACAACCCTACCTCGACACCACATTAGGAGTATTGCCCTCCACGCCAACCCTTAACCAGCACAACATAAACCACTACGGGGCCCTGGCCAATTTCCAAGTTTACGGGCGTCAAGTTGGCGTCAATTTAAAACAAGTCCCTCAGGATGTGCGCTCCCTTTCCTGGTTCCTCACCAAAACCGGCGATCAGGGTTCCGTCCCCAAAGAAGCTCAAACCGCTACCGTCTCTGCGGTCGAACTTGCCTCTGACTTCCAGCAGCAAAAAACGTGGCCCTTACCCGATGGCAGCACCCTCAAACTCTACCGCCGCAAAGTGCCGCCGGTGGAGGTGCTGCCAAACCATCCCCAAATCCCCCAATCCGGGCCATCCCCAACCGCTGTCCAGCTAGAGCGCGTCACCGTACCAAAACAGACACCCCCTGGCGTGCCGGTGCCGGTGACTTACGAGTGGTCTGGCCCTTGGCAGCAGCTGCAAGAGGGTTTGGTGATCCTCACCTGGCGCGACACCACCGGCAAGCACCGCTGGACGCACGATCGGGCCATCGGTATGGGCACCTTGCATCGCGGCGGACTGCCGGCTACCCAATCTGCTAGGGTAATTGAGCGGATGGCTATGCTCCCCCCTGCTGATGTCCACACCGGCACCTACACTTTGGAAGCAACTTACCTGAACCGGCACACCGGCAAATCCTACCCCATCCCCGTGCCGGCGGTGACTTTGAAGATTGGCCCTGGTGCGCCGGCAACACCGGCTCCGGAACTGGATTTGCTCACCCAGCTGCGGAGTTTGGCGGCTGCTTTGCCCAGGGGTGCGAAGGCTCTCCCGCCTGTATTTGAGGAAATTGCCCGCATTAACCAGTACGATCCGATTCAGGACTACACGGCTCAGGCTGACCTGACGCTGCAGTACCGCTTGCGCCAAGAACCGCAAAACGTGCAGTGGGCTTACGCTCTGGCCCTGGCCAGGGTTCTCCAGCGCGACGCCGCTGGCGCGATAAGGGCGCTGACGCGGGTGGTTGAGCTGGACTCGAAGAATCCCTACGCTCACGCCTATCTGGCTTTTGTCTACCTGTACGATTTCAACCCCAAGGCGGCTGAGACGGCTTTGAAGCCTGCGCTCATTATGTCACCTAATCAACCGGAAATTAAAGCACTTGATGCGGTGGCGGCGCTGATGCAAGGCAAGCTAATTAAAGCGTTTCATGAGTTTAAAGAAGCCAAAATTTTATAGCTTCCGCTAAATAACAGCGGCATCGTGCGCGGGCCTAATTTGGATGGGGGTTGACCGGCAGCCAGTTGGCGGGGGGTTAGGTTGAAACTAATTAACCATAAATTGTGTAATTTTGAGAGGGTTTGCGCTGATAGACCTGAAGTGGGTAGTGGGATTGAGGGCACAGATAAGTATGAGAATTATATTAATCTTTATGTAGACTCATCGAATAGGTTCTTGGGGCAAGACCGGCACTGTGCGGGGATTCCCTGTGCGGCGGGTGCCGGTGAGGCCAAAAAAAACGGCTGAAGCCGGTGCGGGGCCTGATTTGGATGGGGTTTGACCGGCAGCTATTGGGGCGGGGGTTAGGTTGAAACTAATTAAACAGAAAGTTTGTAATTTTGGGAGGGTTTGCGCTGATAGACCTGAAGTGGGTAGTGAAATTGAGGGCACAGAGAAGTATGATAATTATATTAATCTTTATGTAGACTCATCGAATAGGTTTGGGGGTGGACACCGGCACTGTGCGGGGATTTCCTGTGCGGCGGGTGCCGGTGGGGCAAAAAAAACGGCTGAAGCCGGTGCGGGGCTTGATTTGGATGGGGGTTGACCGGCAGTAATTTGGCGGGAGGGTTAGGTTGAAACTAATTAAGCAGAAAAAGTGTAATTTTGGGATAGTTTGCGCTGATAGACCTGAAGTGGGTAGTGGGATTGAGGGCACAGATAAGTATGAGAATTATATTAATCCTTATGTAGACTCATCGAATACTGGTTTGGGGTGGACACCGGCACTGTGCGGGGATTCCCTCTGCGGCGGGTGCCGGTGGGGCCAAAAAAACGGCTGAAGCCGGTGCGGGGCCTGATTTGGATGGGGTTTGACCGGCAGTAATTTGGCGGGAGGGTTAGGTTGAAACTAATTAAGCAGAAAAAGTGTAATTTTGGGATAGTTTGCGCTGATAGACCTGAAGTGGGTAGTGGGATTGAGGGCACAGATAAGTATGAGAATTATATTAATC
>NZ_KB235948.1:4665242-4709671 GCF_000332335.1 Kamptonema formosum PCC 10802
CTCTGCGGCGGGTGCCGGTGGGGCCAAAAAAACGGCTGAAGCCGGTGCGGGGCCTGATTTGGATGGGGTTTGACCGGCAGTAATTTGGCGGGAGGGTTAGGTTGAAACTAATTAAGCAGAAAAGGTGTAATTTTGGGAGGGTTTGCGCTGATAGACCTGAAGTGGGTAGTGGGATTGAGGGCACAGAGAAGTATGATAATTATATTAATCTTTATGTAGACTCATCGAATAGGTTTGGGGGTGGACACCGGCACACTGCGGGGATTCCCTGTGCGGCGGGTGCCTGCCGGGCCAAAAAAACGGCTGAAGCCGGTGCGGGGCCTGATTTGGATGGGGTTTGACCGGCAGTAATTTGGCGGGAGGGTTAGGTTGAAACTAATTAAGCAGAAAAAGTGTAATTTTGGGAGGGTTTGCGGTGATAGACCTGAAGTGGGTAGGGGAATTGATGGCACAGAGAAGTATGAGAATTATATTAATCCTTATGTAGACTCATCGAATAGGTTTGGGGGTGGACACCGGCACTGTGCGGGGATTTCCTGTGCGGCGGGTGCCTGCCGGGCCAAAAAAACGGCTGAAGCCGGTGCGGGGCCTGATTTGGATGGGGTTTGACCGGCAGTAATTTGGCGGGAGGGTTAGGTTGAAACTAATTAAGCAGAAAAGGTGTAATTTTGGGAGGGTTTGCGCTGATAGACCTGAAGTGGGTAGTGGGATTGAGGGCACAGAGAAGTATGATAATTATATTAATCTTTATGTAGACTCATCGAATAGGTTTGGGGGTGGACACCGGCACTGTGCGGGGATTTCCTGTGCGGCGGGTGCCGGTGAGGCCAAAAAAACGGCTGAAGCCGGTGCGGGCCAAATTTAGGGATTAGGGATTGGGGATTGGGGATTGGGGATTGGGGATTGGGGATTGGGCAAAAGCTGTGAGTCTTACCCATGCGCCATGCGCCATGCGCCATGCGCTATGCGCTATGCGCCATGCCCTATGCCCTATGCGCCATGCGCCATGCCCTATTGTTAAGGTGTGGGGCAAAAATTGACAGTCAACTTTTTCCTCAAAAGCTCTATCCTGGATATAAATTTATCATAACCGGCATCAAAGCCATGTTGGGACAAACCCTTGCGGGGCGCTATAAAATCGTCAAATATCTGGGAGGCGGGGCATTTGGCCAAACTTTCCTCGCCTCAGACACCCAGCTACCCGACAATCCTGAGTGCGTCGTCAAACAGCTTAAACCCCAGTATAACGATCCGTCTATCCTGCAAATTGCCAGCCGGTTATTCAAAACCGAAGCTCAAACCCTCCAGAAATTGGGCGAGCACGACCAAATTCCCAGACTTTTGGCTCACTTTGAGGAAAATCAAGAATTCTATCTGGTGCAGCAATTCATCGACGGCGACAGTCTGTGCGCGGAAATAAAACCGGGATGCAAGTGGACAGAAAAACAGACAGTTGCCTTTTTGCTGGATGTGCTGACAGCCCTCTCTTACGCCCATCAGCAAGGCGTGATCCACCGCGATATCAAACCGGCAAACTTAATCCGACGCCGCAAAGATAAGAAAATTGTCCTCATAGACTTTGGGGCGGTTAAGCAAGTGAGTACCGGGGTGGTTAATGCGCAGCAGAGTCAGACGAGTCTGACAGTTGGGATTGGCACCCCCGGATATATGCCAAGTGAGCAAACTCAGGGCAAACCCCAGTTTAGCAGCGATGTTTATGCCCTGGGAATCACGGCAATTCAAGCACTCACCGGCATCTCCCCAGAACGATTGCCCGAAGATCCCGTAACGGGGGAAGTTATCTGGCGCAACTGGGCGAAAGTTAGTCCGAAGTTGGCAAACATTCTAGATAAAATGGTGCGCTATGATTACCGCCAGCGCTACTCGCCAGCATCTCAGGCGCTGCAAGCGGTTTCCTCTCTGACAAAACCGAATTCCCCCCTGACGCGCCGGCAAGTTGTCAAGCTGGCGGGATTTGCCGGTGGGGGATTTGTAGCGTCGGTTTTCGCCCGTCAGCTTTTCACCTCTCCCCCCTCTTCCCCAATAGTTGAGAATTCACCCTCACCCCCAAATCCTCTCCCACAAGCGGAACAAAGAGTTGATACTTCTCCCACACCTGAGACTCCGCCTCCCCCACCTAGAAGTAGGGGGAGTGAGGGCAAAACTTTGCAAACTTTTGCCTTCGACGCAATCACGGTAGACGCGCGGGGGCGAGAAATCAACCGCACGCGCCGACAAGCTGAATATTTTACCCATGACTTAGGAGACGGAGTGATTTTAGAAATGGTGTCGATTCCGGGGGGAACTTTTATGATGGGTTCCCCGCAAACGGAGTCAGGGCGATATAGTGACGAAGGTCCGCAACGCCTAGTGACGGTGCAGCCTTTTTTTATGGGAAAGTACGCCATAACTCAGGCGCAGTGGAAAGTTGTCGCCGCTTTGCCTAAGGTAAATCGGGACTTAAATCCAGATCCGTCTCGATTCAAAGGCGCAAACAGGCCGGTGGAGAATGTATCGTGGGACGATGCGGTGGAATTTTGCGCCCGACTGTCCCAAAAAACCGGGCGCGACTACCGCTTACCCAGTGAAGCTGAGTGGGAATATGCCTGTCGCGCCGGCACCACAACGCCTTTCCACTTCGGCGAGACAATTACGACTGATTTGGCTAACTACGACGGCAACTCTACCTACGCCTCCGCCCCGAAAGGTGTTTATCGCCAGCAGACAACAGATGTCGGGAGTTTTCCGCCGAACGCCTTTGGACTGTACGACATGCACGGCAATGTCTGGGAGTGGTGCGCCGATCTTTACCACGGGAATTATGCCGGTGCGCCGGTGGATGGGAGTGTCTGGAGTTCTGGCGGAAACGAAGATCGTCAATCCCGGATGCTACGTGGGGGTTCTTGGCGCAGCTATCCCGGGGTTTGCCGTGCGGCTTACCGCCACGGGTGCGGGCCGGAGTTCAGGGTTGGCGATCTCGGGTTCCGCGCGGTCGTTTCTGCTGTCAGGACTTAATAGCCCTTTACCCTCTTCCCCTTTTGCCCTCTGCCCTTCTTTCCTTTTCCCTCTTCCCTCTCTCGCGCGAAGCGCGTCGCGATTTTTTTTGAAAAATGACCTATTATCTTTTTAGCGAACAATGAGCGAATTACCCATTATCCAAAAAACCTATGACTTGGTTAAATGGTATGTCCCCATTTTGAACCGGCTTCCGCGCCAGTACAAATTTACTGTTGGGGACCGGATGATAATTGGACTTTACGAACTTTTAGAAGGTCTGATATCAGCCCGATACGCCAAAGACAAATTAGCCCAGCTGGAAGCGCTCAACATAAAAATAGACATCCTGCGCCACCAAACGCGCTTGCTCTTAGATTTTCACGAAATGTCAACCGAAAGGTACGAGTACGCGGGAAAATTGCTCAATGACATCGGCACCGATTTGGGCGGCTGGATTAAACAGCAGCGCAAAAAAGACTCCCCGTGAAACCTCCCCGTGAAACCTCCCCGTGAAACTGAAAACATCTCACCTGATTTCTCAGCCACCCATGAAACGATACGGCAACCTGTTCCCCCAAATTGTAGATTTCGCCAACCTGCTATCCGCCGCGCGAAAAGCTCAGCGCGGCAAACGCTTTCGCCCAAATGTCCTGGAGTTCAACTACAACCTGGAAGGAAACCTGCTGCAACTCCAGGAAGAATTGAAATCCAAAACCTACACTCCTGGCGCGTACAGGACTTTTGAGATTTCCCAACCCAAGCGGCGGCTAATTTCAGCAGCGCCTTACCGGGATAGAATTGTTCACCACGCTCTCTGCAATATTATTGCCCCACTTGTCGAGCGAAGTTTTATTAGTGATTCCTACGCAAACCGTGTTGGGTTTGGCACTCACCGCGCTTTGCGCCGGTTCACGAAATTCGCCCGCTCAAGTAAGTACATCCTCCAGTGCGACGTGCGAAAATATTTCCCCAGCATCGATCACAGCATACTCAAAAAACTGATCCGCCGCCAGATTAAATGTCCCGATACGCTGTGGCTGCTTGATAAAATCATCGATAACAGCAACCCGCAAGAACCTGTGATAGAATATTTCCCAGGAGACGATTTGCTCGCACCCCTAAACCGGCGGCGCGGTTTGCCAATTGGCAACCTGACAAGCCAATTTTTGGCCAATCTTTACCTGAACAGTCTCGACCATTTTGTGAAAGAACAGCTGAAAGCAGAAAAATACATCCGCTTTGCCGATGACTTCGCTCTCTTCTCCGACAGCTGGGAATTTTTAGCCGGTGCGCGAATCGAGATAGAGTCACACCTCGCCACCCTGCGTCTGAAAATTCACCCCATCAAAAGCCAGCTGTTTGAAACGCGATACGGCGCAAGCTTTGTGGGATTTCGCATCCTCCCGGATCGCATACGAGTGCGCCAAGAAAATCTGCGCCGCGCCTTCCGCCGGTTGCGCCAGTTGCGGGAAGATTGGATTGCCGGTAGAATTGGACTCTCCGCAATATACCGTTCAGTTCAAAGCTGGGTGGCTCATTTGAAACACGGCGACACCTGGAGATTGTGCCAGAAACCCGTATTCTTAAAGAAACCGGGGTTCTCCGTAACTAGGAGATTGCGCCAAAAAATCTTGACAACTTTCGCCTTGATGCTATAATAGAATTGGAATCGGCAAAACCGGATGCAACGTGGGGGTTCTTGGAACAACAATCCCAGGAATTGCCGTGCGGCTAACCGCAACAGGAACGAGCCGGAGTTCAGGAATGACAATCTCGGGTTCCGCGCAGTCGTTTCTGCTGTCAGCACTCTTCAATGTGAGAGCCGGCGGATGGGAATTCGTCGGGAGAGCGGAAGAGTCCAGCCGGTTCCAGTGATGGGCAATCCCATCCGAACATCAAACTGGGTGGAGTGGCTTGGTAGGCTGTGCCGAAGTGTCGCTCCCCCAAACAGAGTGTTTATATGCCGACACCTATCCCATTATTCTTAATATAACACAACTCCACAAAATTGTGCCGGTGAAATGTAAAAATTTTATGACAATTTTATGAATTTTTTCGCCGGCTCTTCCCCCAAGCACGCCGCCGCCGGCACCGATTGCAGATACCCCCCGCTGTAGGGAGGTGCGCCGGCACGCACTCCAGGGATTCTACCGGCTGCCGGTGCCTGCCGGCTAAGTCCAGCACCCGACTGTGCCGGAACCAAGCGTCAGCCTGCTGCGTATACCCGCGCCTGGCTAGAAACATGGGCGGTGAACCAGATTTAAACTCGCACATCTATAAAATAGAAGAAATAGAGAGAGGCGATGGGTAAAATAGAGATAACTCTCCCACCGGCACCCTTTTCCCAATGATTTACTGCCTCAATCCTACTTGCGTCCTGCCCGAAAATCCAGATGGCACAAACTTCTGCATGAGTTGCGGGACAAAACTGTCCCCGCTGCTCAGAGGGAGATATAGCATAATTCGCGCTATCGGTCAAGAGGGGTTTAGCAAAACCTACTTGGCAGTGGACAGAGACTGGCGCAACGCCTGGTGTGCCGTCAAACAGTTCTCCCCCTCACCGGCACTTCAAAACAGCCCGCCGGTGCTGGAAAAAGCGCGGGAGTTCTTTAACCTTGAAGCGGAAAAACTGCTTCACTTAGAAGAACACCCGCAGATTCCCACCCTGTTCGCTTACTTCGAGGAAAATAATAGGCTGTACCTGGTGCAGCAGTTCATCAAAGGACACACCTTGCTCGAAGAGCTGCAGCAAGAGGGAACCTTCAGCGAGCCGAAGATTCGGAAAGTTCTGGGAGATTTACTGCCGGTGCTGCAATTCGTGCACGACAGAAAAGTCACTCACAGAAATATCAAACCAGAGAGCATCATCCGCCGGCAAAGCGATGGCAAATTAGTGCTGGCAGACTTCGGGGTGGCCAAACAGTGGGCCGGCACGCTGTTGAGCCGGCAGAGGGCAGTACCCCGACGGATACGCGCCGTGGGGCAAATGCGCGGTGTCGCTCACCCCGCCAGCGACTTGTACAGTTTGGCTGTAACTTGCATCCGCCTGATGACTGGCTGCTTTCCAAAAGCCGACGGTGCTGACGAACTGTTTGATGCGATGGAAAGCTGCTGGCGGTGGCGAGAAAAACTGCCTGCCGGCACATCTGTCAGCCCGGAATTGGAACAAGTTTTGGATAAATTGCTCTCAGATTATTTCAAAGATCGATATCAGTCTGCGGCGGAAGTGATGGCGGCGCTTGCGCCCTCAACCCCCACCCCCATCGCCCAAAGAGGGAGTGGGAGCGCGAAAGGATTGCTTCTCAGTTCCTTTGCATTCGAGATGGTGACAGTTGATGCGCGGGGGCGAGAAATTAACCGCAGTCGCCGGGGAGCTGAATACTTTCCCGAAAACTTAGGAGGCGGAATAATTTTAGAAATGGTTTCCATTCCAGGGGGAACCTTTACGATGGGTTCGCCGAAGACTGAAGAAGGGCGATTTGACAGTGAAAGTCCGCAGCACTCGGTAACAGTGGAGCCCTTTTTTATGGGGAAGTATGCGATCACTCAGGCGCAGTGGAAAGCTGTCGCTCTGTTGCCCAAAGTCAGCGGCGACTTAAATCCCGATCCTTCTTATATCAAAGGCGCAAACAGGCCGGTGGAATATGTATCCTGGAATGATGCAGTGGAATTCTGCGCCAGACTGTCGGAACAAACCGGGCGCAACTACCGGCTTCCCAGCGAGGCGGAGTGGGAATATGCCTGTCGCGCGGGAACCACAACCCCTTTTCACTTCGGCGAGACGATAACCTCAGATTTGGCTAACTACGACGGGAACTATACCTACGCTTCAGGGCGAAAAGGCAAATACCGCAAGCGAACAACCGATGTGGGGAGTTTTCCGCCGAACGCTTTTGGGCTGTACGACACGCACGGAAATGTTTGGGAGTGGTGCGCCGATCCCTGGCACGATGATTACACGGGTGCGCCGTCGGATGGGAGTGTCTGGGAAGCCGGTGGGAACAAAAATCGCCGGCTGTTGCGGGGTGGTTCTTGGTATTACTTCCCCAGACGGTGCCGTGCGGCTTTTCGCTGCTGGTTCGTGCCCGACTTCAGGTATGGCATCTTTGGTTTTCGCGTTGCCCTTTCCTTGCCGAGGAATCAATAGCGTGTTTCGCTATTGCGGTTTTGTCTTTTACCGGCAAAAGTTCGTAGGGGCGGGTTTACTAATATCTGAACTTCGCAGAGACATTTTGGGTGAACCCGCCCCTACTTTAGCCCCACAAGTTTGTAGTTGGGCTAATGCCCCACAGGTTTGCACTCCGGGAGGCTTCTGGGCACCCACCGACTGATTCAACCGCACAAGTGCCCCGATAGCCGCAGGCGCACTCCCGCAGAGGCCGCTTGATGCCTGTCGTTTGCCGGTGGCAGGCATCCGGGGTGAGCCAGCTCCAGCCCCCTGTCTCTCATATAACCAACAAATTAAGTGGAAAACCTATAATTTTTACTCGCTGTCTAACTTTACAGCCCAGTGCTGATAAATTAAGCAACTTATTGCGAAGTGTAACAATTATATTAATCTTTATGTAGACTCATTGAATAAGTCCTGTCCTTTTTCTGGCCGGCACACCCCCTTTTCATATCAGTGCGCCGGCGCACCGTTTGTAAGTTCAGCGTAGCCCCAAGGTTTGTAAGTTCAGCGTAGCCCCAAGGTTTGTAAGTTCAGCGTAGCCCCAAGGTTTGTAGTTGGGCTTGTGTAATTTTTAGTTAAAAGTCACACACTTCAGAGAAATAGAGCTATATCAGTAAAGAAGCAAGACTTTTCAGATACAAGAACGAATGACCATCAACCGGTGCTCTAGCTCATCTAGCTTCCAGGCAACGACTGAACACAGAGATGCGGGCTTTGAGGGAAACGACTCTCAGCGGTCACCTGCTGCGCAACAGGTTCCGCTAGCGTCGATTGTGCTGGCGCACTACCAGCCCCGGCATTATTTTGATGAGGTTGCCATGCAGCAGCTAACGGCTAGCGTGAGGGAACACGGCATCCTGCAGCCGCTGCTGGTGCGACCGGCAGGCATTGGCCAGTACGAACTGGTGGCAGGGGAGCGCCGGTATAGGGCAGCCCGGGCAGCTGGACTGACTGAAGTGCCGGTGGTGGTGCGCCAGATGACTGATTCTCAAGCTATCCAGTACGCCCTGGTGGAGAACTTGCAGCGCAAGGATTTGAACCCACTGGAGGAAACCCAAGGAATCCTGCAACTGCTGGCCATGCGGCTGGACTGCGATCGTGCCGGTGTTGAGAGCAAGCTCTACCGGCTCGACAATCAAGCCAAAAAGAAAGCTACCCAAAGCGCTTTGAGCAGACTGTCAAGGGAAGCAGGTGAGGCCGAAGTTGGGGACAGACCGGCGAGTGTAGCTCCGTCAGGGGAGGGAGAGGGGGAAATTCCCCAAAGCACTTTGGGAAAATCAGACCGGGAAATAGTAGAGCAGGTATTTGCTGAGCTGGCGCGGATGACCTGGCAGTCCTTCGTCCGCACCAGACTGCCCCTGCTCAACCTGCCGCCGGAAATCCTGGAACCCCTCCGCCAGGGGCGCATCGAGTGGACAAAGGCCAAGGAAATTGCCAAGCTGGAGTCGGAGGCGGAGCGGGGGGCGCTGCTGGAAGAAGCGAGGGCTCACTCTCTGACGCTGCGCCAAGTGCAAAAACTGGTCAAGGAAAAGAAAGCGCCCAGAGAGCGAGCAGAGCTGCAAGCGGAGATCGAGGAGATATTGAAGAGAGCTAGGAAGTTTGCGGCGTGGGACGACAGCGAGAAGTGCGACAGGCTAAAATTGCTGCTGGCAGAACTGAAATTGCTGCTGCCTGGGGAGGAGTGAAAAGCTTAGTTGAGGGGGAGATCCCTGTGCTATAGTGTGGGCGCTTTGCCTGCGGAATTGGACATGCGGAGTTTGACATTCAGTCAAATCAAAGAGCCGGTCGCATTGCTGAGCAAAAAAACCGACTCGCTGCGTCAGTGTTCTATCTGCCGGTGTGGACACCACTGACAAGCAAATCAAGACCGGCATGAGGGAGAACCGAGAAATTTGGGAGAGCCCTCCAACCCCGGAGCGACTGCCGGCGGTGCTGGCCGAACAGGAAACGCTTTTCAATGCGCTTTTCAATGCGCTTTTCAACGATCCCGATCGCGGCTGAGCAATGAGCGCAGGAGAATGCCAAGCCAAAAGACTTCACTGATAGCCTGAATCTTTGCAAGACCTCGCTTAAAAGATAGAGCGGTGGCTGCAGGCGCTTGACAGGCAACAAGAGGACAAGCCGCGATGGCAAAAATGCTCCAAAAGCTGGTAACACGATGGCTGTGGCCATATCAGGAAAAGGTATAAAAATCTTAACATAAACGGTTGTCATTTTAAAATTAATCAGTTATACTACTGACTATACAAAAAATGTCCCACGGGAGGATTGCGTAAGACTTGAACGAACTTAAGGGAGCTTAATAATCCCAGTCACAACGCCCAAGAGAGCCCGTGGGCAAGTTTATTCTCAATCTTCCTCGGAGGCGCTGAACTAAGTGTCATTCGACCTGAAAAACTTAGGTAAAAAAAGGATTCTAGGCCAAAATGAAACGTTTAATCGTTTGCTGTGATGGAACTTGGCAAAAATTAACCGACCCCTGTCCAACCAACGTCGTTAAAATTGCACAAGCGATTAAGCCTGTCGCTAGTGATGGAACGCTTCAGTTACTCTACTATGATGAGGGCGTCGGTACGGATGAGGATGCAGCAGAGAGGTTTTTGGGGGGAGCTTTCGGCAAAGGAATTGACCAAAATATCCAAGATGCGTATCGCTTTCTTTGCCTGAACTATGTTGAGGGAGATGAAATTTACCTGTTTGGCTTCAGTCGTGGCGCTTATACGGTCAGGAGTCTGGCCGGACTGATGTATAACACCGGCCTGTTAAAACGCGAAAACATCCGTCAAGCGCCGGAAGCTTATCAGCTTTACTGTAACAGGGGGATTGCGCCGAGTGACGAGGAGGCAAAAGACTTCCGGAAAGAAAATAGTCTTGGAAGTCGGGTTGAAATCACCCTTTTAGGTTGCTGGGATACAGTCGGTTCTTTGGGAATTCCCGATCTATCGTACTTTGGGCCACTCACGCAACAGCTCAACAATCAATACAGGTTCCACGACACTCAGCTGAATAAAAAGATTAAAAACGCCCTCCATGCGGTGGCGATTGATGAGCAGCGCAAAGTCTTCAATGTCACGCCGATGCACAAACATCCTGACGCTCCAGACCAAGTGCTGCGCCAAGTCTGGTTTCCAGGAGATCATGGCTGTGTCGGCGGTGGGACGCTGAAGAAAAGTAAATTAGCAGATGGCACTTTGAAGTGGATGATTGAATCTATTGGCTCCTTAGGACTGGGTCTGGAGTTCGATATCAGTAAAATCAATCCTCCTCTTGACTTTGACTATACCTGCGATTTTCAGGTAAAGAGCATCATCGAGAAGGCCACAAAACTGGGGGGAACTATACTTCGGGAGATTGGAGATGAAATTGATGAATTGCATGAAAGTGTAAAATTGCGCTGGAAACAGCGATCGGACTACCGACCCCCCAACTTGAAAAAGTACCTAGACAAACTAGAAGCATAACCCTAACCTAGAGATGCTGGGGGAGCGTTTTAGACGCCCCCATCTAGCAGGTTAAGCTGGGATCAGTCACATCTACAGGACCCACAAGGAAAACAATTATGGCCTCACAAAGAGACACATCAAGAGACGGGCTAAGAAATAAAGTTGAGACTTTGTTGCTGACAAAGTTTAAGCCGATGTGGGCTTTTATTCAAAGCAACGATTTTCTCAAGAGGGCAGTTAATAAAACTCTCATCAATAATGCCATCAATAAAATTCCCAATCGTCCCTATCCGTTCAGTACGAAGTCTCCTTACACGTCTTGGGAGTCATTAAACGATCGCACTTATTCCGGACTCCACCTACCGCCTACGAGTTGGAAACCTTTAACCGATCGCAACTATATAGGCGTTAACTTAACCCCTGGGGAGGAGTTCGAGACAAATCTTCCTCCTGTCGAAGACCTAGCGGTCTTATATAAGAAGACCGGAGAAACTAAATACTCCCCAAAATCCAGCCTGATTTTCCCCTATTTCGTTCAGTGGTTTACCGACAGTTTTCTGCGTACAGACCGGCAGAATCACCTCAGGAATAGTTCAAATCACCAAATCGACCTTTGTAATGTCTATGGATTGACCCCAGAAATTACTCGTCTGTTGAGGTCTTATCAAGGGGGGAAACTAAAAAGCCAAATTATCAATGGGGAAGAATATCCTCCTTTTTACTACGATGAGAATGGCCAAGCCAAGGAAGAATTCAAAGGAATGCCTCATCTAGTAACCGCTGAAGGGGTTAATAAAGCAGATACCTTACCCCCAGAAAGAAAACAAAAGTTATTTGCTCTGGGGTTAGAGGTTGAGCGGGCCAATGTCCAAATTGGTTATGTGATGCTGAACGTTCTTTGCTTACGAGAGCACAATCGCGTGTGCGATCTCTTAGCAAAGAGTTATCCCACTTGGGATGACGAGCGACTGTATCACACAGCCAGAAACATTGTGATGGTTGAGTTCCTCAAAATTGTGCTTGAGGATTATATTAACCACATCACCCCCTATCAATTTCAATTCTTCACCGATCCCCTTGCGTTTACTAATGAGAAATGGTATCGCACGAATTGGATGTCGGTAGAATTTACTCTAGTCTATCGCTGGCACAGTATGCTGCCCGATACGATCGTGTGCGACGGGCAAAACATTCCTGTCCCCGACACGATGTGGAACAATGAGATGATTATTAAGAAGGGTTTGGGAGCTATATTTGAGGAATCTTGCTCCCAACCGGCAGCCCAACTGAGCTTATTCAACACGCCTGATTTCCTGGTACACACTGAGCTGGCCAGTATTCGGTTAGGTCGCGCGGCAAAACTGCGGACTTATAACGATTACCGCGAGTTGTGCAAGTATCCGCGCGTCACCGATTTCAATCAAATTAGTGGCGATGAAAAAGTTCAAAAAGAACTGGAGCGCTTGTACGGGCATGTAGACAATATTGAGCTATATGTGGGGCTCTACGCAGAAGACCTGCGGCCAAATTCAGCTTTGCCTCCCTTGGTGGGCCGGCTGATAGGCATTGATGCCTTTTCTCAAGCGTTCACCAATCCTCTGCTCGCAGAGCATGTTTTCAATCCAGAAACTTTTTCACCAGTAGGGTGGGAAGAGATTATGAATACGAAGACTCTCTCCCAGGTGTTGAATCGCAATGTTCCTCCAGGGAAAGAGTATAATGTTTCTTTCTATCGCGAGGGTTGGCAGCCGGTGTAACATTTTGCAAAGATTTTCACCCTCACCCCCCGTTCCTCCCTCTCCCCGGACGGGAGAGGGGACCATCGGTGTCAGGGCGGCCACGGGGGCATTGGTGTTAACTTAAGCTCCTGGCGATTGAAAGATGTTGTTGGCGAATTAACGGGGGGTTAGACCTCTGGCTAGTTTGCCAGGGTCCTGGCGATTGAAATCGCGGCTATACAGACGAAGCCCGCCTACGCGGGCTAAAGACTAGAGAGAGATTCTCAAAATGTGCGGTTTTTTTCGAGGAAACAGGAGAAAGGGGAGAACAAGGGTTCCCAGAAAGCTCCCCTCCCCGTTCACGGGGAGGGGTTGGGGGTGGGGTCTTACCCTACATCAATTCGCCAACAGTCTCTTGAAATCGCGGCTATACAAACGAAGTCCGCCTACCCTGCGGGAAGGGCTTCGCCCAAGGCGGACTTAAGAGAAGAGCGAGAGTTTTCAAACCCGCGCAGGCGGGTTTGGTCTGTGTAGCTGCGGTTACCCTGCGGGAAGCCGCCAAGGGCGGCTACAACCGCCCAGAGGCTGCGGAACACAGCTTAAATTGACACTAATGCCACGGGGGCCCGCCCCTACTGCCGGGAAGGGGAACCCCTACCGTCACAATCAACTGTTAAAAGGTGGTTTATGGACAAGAAATTATTTACGGAATATCCCGAACAGGATGAGCGCAAATACTACGAACTTGTGATTGAACAAGTCAGGATGCGTATGGATAATCTTTATAAGGATAAAGATCGGGCCCTGCGAGATACCCATACGAAAAGCCACGCTGCTGTTAAAGCAACTCTCGAAATCTTTGACTTTGATGAGGAAGCGATTAAACGCGAATTGAGCGAGCGCACCGCGCTGACTCCTTCCCAGGTTAAAGGGATTTCCATGAAGCAAGGCTTGCTCTCCTCACCCAAACAATATCCTGTTTGGCTGCGATTGGCAAACGGGGCCTTCCAAATAAAAAATGATTACGAGGCAGACACCCGCTCAATGGCAATCAAAGTGATGGGGGTTGAGGGGGAGCGGCTTGAGCACAGCTATGAGTCGAAAACTCAGGACATTATTGTACACAATTCAGAGTTTTTCTTTGTAAAAACCATCAGAGACTACTACGGCTTTTTCTCTGCGGTCGTTGAGTCAAAGGAGGCAACAAAGAAGTGGCTCTTTCAACATCCCGTGCAGTTCTTAGCGCTCCTCAAGGGGACGAGCGAGGTTCCGAAAAGTTTACTGACACAGCGGTATTGGAGCAGTTCAGCCTCTGCTTTGGGTCTGCCGCCCGATTTCGACCCCTCGCAGACGAGTGTCCTTCCTGTCGAATATCCGGCTGTGATTAAGTATGCGTTTACTCCAGTTTCACCCAAACCACCGCACGACAAGATTCCATACAAGTCTCGACCTGGGATTCCTAAATGGCCCTTCACAGATCGCGCGAAAGCACTCGGCTTAGATCCGAGTCAGCCGGACAATTACTACCGGGATGATATCATTCAATCCCTTGCGAAACCGGACGCTGAATACTGTTGGGAGTTTGGCATTCAGTTCCAAGCCAGCCCAAACATGTCCATCGAGGATACCACGGTTACGTGGAAGGAAAAGGAATCGCCGTTTTTCACAGTAGGTCGTCTCACCGTCAAGCATCAAATCATTGATTTCGAGAAACAATACGATTTCTGTGAGAACCTGCGATTTTCTCCCTGGAACGGTCTAGCAGTCCACCGTCCGGTGGGTTGCATCAACCGGCTGCGCGGTTTAGTTTACCCCGTTGTAGCCTCCTATCGCTATGAGAAGGGAGGTATTGCCGGTGAAGAGCCTACTGGAGACGAGACGTTTTGAGTAGCTTCTAATAAGCTGTTAGGCTTTTAACCTGCTTTGCCGGTGAAATGAGGCAGAGCCTCCAGATTGCGTTCCCAGCTCAAGCTGGGAACGAGAGATATGCAGAAGTTGTAGCGCAGCCGTCGGGCAGGCGGGCTGCGCTACGAAGGTGTTGGTTCACGCGGTTGGTTTTATGGTTGGCGGCGTGGTTTGGAACCCACGAGGAACGCACCGATCACTAAAAATCCCATTATCGTTGCCGGTTCGGGAACTTTTGTGGGATTAGATGTGGGCTCGATAGCGTAAAGGCTAAAGTCGGCAGTCTCGGTGTTGAAGGCGAGTTTGATCGGGAGTGCCATCGGGTTGGTGGGGTCGATCGCGTCACCGGTTCGCACGGTGAATTTCGTCACGCCTTTTGTCCCGTTGTTGTCGATCAACAGGTCGCCCAGAAGGTCGGCATAGTCGCCGAAGTTGAGGCTGTCGCCACTGCCGAAGACGCCGAGAACTTTGTCGGCAACGGAGACGGTAAAGGGATTCTCAAAGGTGGCGGGCAAGTCCAAGATGGAGGTAAACAGGGAGTCACTGTCCATCTCATAGTCAAACCCGTAGGCGGTGGGCGGGTCAAACCAGTGGCCTGTCGTTACGCCGCAAAAACTCATGGAATTAGCGGTCTGGATGGGACAATTGGGCAGCCAAGGGTTGAATTGGGATGCACCTACCACATTAGAGACTGCCATGAACACCCCTTCCTGATTGTTGGCAAGTCTTGCCCAGAAACTTATCTCGCCATCATCGGTCAAGCTCCCGCGATCCATTGATAAGGCTGTAACTGTAGAACCGAGAAGGGAATCGCCCAGCGCGATAACTTTATCTTGAACACTATCCGATCCAACGAAGATGCCTGGAGTATCATACCAGAAGTTCGGTTGGTATGACTTACCCATGAAAGCAACATTGCCGTTGTTATTAAGCGAGCTAGTACCAAGGGTGTAAAAAGTCTCCTGAAGGGGGACGATCTCTCCTGCGGGATCGTAATTGTAGTAGGTTCCTGCAATCACGCTGCCATCGCTGCCATCACCAGTGAAAATGACTTGACCTTGTACGTTACCACTACCTATAATGACAGTTTTGTCACCGCCTACCGCAGTAAAGGCTGAAACCAAACCGGAATTGTTAATGTTGGCTTCACGATACGACCCCAAGATAAACATGGGGTCGTTAGAAACAATGGGAGAAATCCCGCTTGAGTCACTGACAAAAACACCGTCTTGGGTAGTGAAACTAACCTTTCCAGCATTGTTAATGGACGGAGCTTCAAATTTAACGGAGCATACCTGGTTCGAAGCCGATCCAGGGGTACACCCTGTCATTGAAGTAACGACGGAACTACCTGCCGACGTGGCCGGCGGTTGGGCTTTGTAAACATTGGTGATACCATTGCTTCCTTTAGCAGTGAAAGCCACTTCTCCTGCATCATTCATGCTTAACCCAGGAGCGAATTCACCATATTGAGTGCTGCTGGCAACTTCCCGTGGCACTGAACCTGGAGCCGAACCAACAACAAAGATTTTAGTTTCATTAGTCCCACGCATTTTGGCAACAAAAGCCACTTCCTTCGCTTGTGTGCCAGGAATGGAACGAAGGGCAATCCCCTGACCAAAGCTCGCAAAAGGACTCGTAGATTTGGTATCAGCTACATAGATTGGTGTAGCCCCTGCACTGGCGGTATTTGGATTGCCCAAACTAATCACCTGATAGGTCTGCCCACTAGCAGTTTTATCTGCGATGAAGGCAACTTTACCGCCTTTCGCTGCAATTCCCTTGCCCGCTTGATACATAGGGTCGGTTGACAGGTTGTAAACGTCGCTGTTCCCCCACAACAAACTGGCAGAACCGCTAGTACCCAGTCCATTGTCAATACTGGTGTACTGAGTGCTAGGAGTCAAAAACTGATTGCGCGTGTCGGCAACAGGTCGAAAAGTGAAACTAGCAGCCTTCGCTTCACCCGCCATCAAAACCGGCAACAAACCCAAAATCGCGCTAGAAACACACAGAACCGATCGATTAAATCGAGAAAAATTGGAGTTATTCATGTTGTGATTTCCCTGATACAAAGTGAACACAAACTTAGCATTTAGCCCTTAAATATGCTAATTAAAGGACTGAAATGTAACTGCATTTTACAATTAAAAGCCCATACTTTAAATGCTTTTGTATGTGCTCATAGGAGGCTCCTAAAATTAGGTCAGACCATTTTCTCCTTAAAGGAGGCTACAGCCAATCAAGCCATCACTCCATGTCCGCTCTGAAGGTGGCTTGCTTTGCCGCGAGTTCCTTGAATTGCTCTGGCTGCTTTCTATTGTAAGCACCATCCGGAATTCTTCAAGTAGTAAAATGGAGAAAATCGGATAAAGTTTGAGCGGATAAACTTTCTTGTCAGTCGTTGAAAAAAGTATACTTTAGTATCAAGAGTTGACAAAAGGTGAAAAAAGTAGTAGAATCTCCGTAAAACTACGCAATAACTCGCCTATGGATGTCCAAGAAGTCCTGCAATGGGTCGATGAGTTAGCCCTGTCCAATAAGGGAAAACACCTAACCAACCTGCAACAAGCGGTATTACTGGGGGTTTGGGACAGTCAGCGGTACAAAGAAATTGCTCAGACTTATCGCTGTAGCGAAGCCAACGTCAAAAAAGCTGCGATCGCTTTATGGGATATGCTATCAGAAGAATTAAACGAAAAAGTTAGTAAATCAAACTTCCGCTCTGCGATGGAACGATATCATATCCACCATGTTTCCATTGTTGGGGATGGCGCACAGAGTAATTTTATTCAAGGCAACATAAATGTTTGTAGGGAAAGTCAGACTTCCACCGGCACGCCCAAAGAGCGCTCGCCCTCAACCAGCAATCCAGACAAAGTTCAAGCCAAACAGCGCCACGATCTAACCGATGCGCCAGAACGCGCTCATCCCTTCTGCGAGCGCACCGAGGAACTCACCACCCTAAAACAGTGGATCTTAGAAGAAAATATCCGCACTGTCACCTTAATAGGATTGTCCGGTATTGGCAAAACTTCCCTGGCAGTGGAACTTGTCGAACAAATTAAGCAGAACTTCGATCTGATTGTCTGGCGCAGCCATCATAAATTCCCAACGCAGGAATCCCTGACCACAAATTTAATGGAGTTTTTCTGTGAGCAGCAACAAACTCAATTCCCATCCCTAATTGACTATTTGTCCGCCCATCGCTGCCTGATAATACTCGACGATCTGCAAGAAACTTTTCGCCGTGGGGAATTAGCCGGCACCTACCTTCCCGAGTACCGGCATTATGGCAAATTGCTCAAACAGCTGGCTGTAAACCCTCACAAGAGTTGCTTGCTCCTGCTCAGTTGGGAAAACCCTATAGAAATTGCTACCTTAGAAGCGGAAAACCGGCACTGCCGAACCTTACAGATGAACGGGTTAGGAAACTCGGCGCGGGACATCTTAAAAGAAAGGGGGTTGACTGATGAAGATAAATGGCCAGAACTCATTGACCTGTACGCCGGCAACCCTTCGTGGTTAAAGATAATCGCCACGACTATTGTCCAGCTGTTTAACTGTAGCGTTGCCCAATTTTTATCTTGCCCAAGCCCGTTTTTAGGAGATCTAGATTCAATTTTGCTGGAACACTATCAGCGCTTGTCAGAATCCGAAAAACTAATCATGTTATGGTTGGCTAGCCACCCAGGGTTGCAGCTTACCCGAAAACCGGCTGAGTTCACCTTCTCTCACTCGGATTTTTTGAAGGCGATCCAGTCTTTGTCGAGACGCTGTTTAATTGAAAAAACGGCAGAGAAGGGCGAACCGTACTTTACGCTTCAAGCTATAATTAAAGAATATGTGAGGGACAAATCTCTGTAGGAATGGGTCAGCGGGAGGGGCGGGGGCGGGTTGACAAATATTCTCCGCTGTGCTAAAAACATTTCGGGTGAACTGCATGTGGTCGAAAGGAGGCAGAGCCTCCTGAGTAGCGGTCCCAGGCAGAGCCTGGGAACAAGGGGAAAGAGTGCCTTTCTAAAGAAAAAGTGATGCCGGCTCAACATCAAACCTCCTCCAAATCCTCCTCAAACTCCTGCAACTTTTGATGCTCAGCGTCCCGCCTGTCCCATTAAAGTCTCTTTGGTGCAGGTGCGCAGGGGAGACGCCTGCGCCTACCTCTGTTGGGAGTGGGAATTGCCTCTCGCCTGTCCCATTAACCTCTTTTTGGCGTAGCACAGGCGTCCCGCCTGTCCCACCAACCTCTCGCAGGCCCGGGTGCGCAGGGGAGACGCCTGCGCCTACGTCTTTTTGGCGTAGCACAGGCGTCCCACCTGTCCCATTAAGTTCCCCACCGGCAACGTTCAACTCCCCTCGCCTTCTTGGACTTCCCCCCTGTTGGAGGCTGCGAGGGTACATCATCTTCCTCCCCCACACACTCGCTCAACTTCTCTTTCAAAATTGCCCGCGCATCCGATCAATACTGCAAGCGGATTTCAATGGCATGACTCCCACCAGCAGGCAAGCTCTGCACGATGCTAACTCTGGCACGCCTCAATTTAAGGGACAATCTCAAACAAGACTGTCAAACCGGCAGTACGGCGGACTTTAGGCCAAAAGAGCGGCAGCGGGCGATCTTCGCAGACGCGAGAGCCGGTGCCGTCGCAAATCGGCCAACATTTTTCGTCCTGGCCTTTCCTCACTGCCACACAGTTACCTCTAGCAGCCACAAACCCCCTGACAGAAGTTCCATTTGTGTGGTTAGGGCCTTGAACCCGTTAACTGTGTGCCATCTATTTTGCAGTCCATATCTACGCTACTCCTGAAGATATAGCAGTATGCACTTAGGTTAGAACATTAGACCTTCAGGGGGGGCGGGACGCCTGCCCTACGTCTATATAGCGATATGTAATATACCTCTCAAGATAGAGAGCTGTCAAGAGCCTGTATTTAAAGTTTCTGTAAAGCCAAATCCTCTAATGTAGGGGCGGTGCGGCACGACTGATCGCTGGCCACTGCAGGCTTGGCCATGTCCGGTGCTCCATGCCCGATTGTCCAAGGCCCAATGCCCCATGCGGGCGCGATCAGTGCTCGGTGCCCCACGTCGGGAGGGACAATTTCACCGATAGCTGTGCCACCAACTTTGATGTCCAATCAACCCGCCCCTACAAATGCGGCGTGGGGGGCGGGTTTATTAGTCTTCTTCACAGTGTCCCAAATATTGTGGGGGAACCCAGGCACGCACTGCTACAGGATGCAAGCTCTGTAAATAAACGCCTTAAGCCACAACATCCAGCACTATTGCCCAACCGGCAGTGCGGCGAACTATCGGCAAAAGCGCGGCAGCCGGTGAGCCTGCCACTTGCGGTCGCGGGAACGCTCGCAAACGCGCCAACATTTCTGTTCCTGGCTTTCCGGGACTGCCACACAGTTGCCTTTAGCACCCAAAACCCCTTGACAGAAGTTACACCTGTGTGGGAAGCGCCCTTAACAAGTTAACTGTCTGTCATCTATCTTGCGATATATTTAGCATACCTTTGGCCATAGATACCTGTCAACGGTTTCTATTTAAAGTTTGTGTGAAGAAAAGCCGTGTAATGTAAAGTTATGCTGGCGCTGTGCCCCATGCGGGCGTGCCCCAACCAATCCCCAATCCCCAATCCCAATCCACCATCTGGGCATCCCTAGTTGCTCGGCTTCGCGGATGGCCCCTGGCTCCAGCACCCACAAACCCCTTGACAGAAATTGCACTTCTGTGCTGTTTCCGTTAAACTTGTTTACCCTCTGTCATCTATCTGGCGATAGATTTACCTTGCTCTTCGAGAGATTGAGGTGTCACCGGCCAGAATTTAAAGATTCTGTAAAGAAAGGGAATGGGGGATTGAGCGTTGAGCGCGCCCCACGCCCCATACCAAACTATGCGATTTCCGAGGGGGCGAGGGGGAAAGATGCCGGTGATCTCACCGGCAGGTGTTTTCTTACAATTTCCAGAACTTTTTTGGCGTCTGGGGGTTTGCTTAAAAAATCAGAAGCGCCGGTAAATTTCGAGCGGAGGCGCTCGACAACGCCATCGTGGCCGGTGAGAATAATCACCGGCGTATTGCGAAACACAGAAGTTTGGCGCAAAAAAGCGCAGAGGGCGTGCCCATCCGCATCGGGCATCACCAAATCCAAAAAAATTAAAGCCGGCTTGTGCTTGACAAGAACAGGCATTTCCAGCAGCGGCTGTTGAATTTTCAGCACTTGGTAGCCTGCTGGCACTAGAATACTCTCTAACGTGTGGCAAACAACAGCACTGTCATCAATACAAGCGATCGTCGGTGCCGAGAGGTTGACCGCATGGGAAACCAAACGGAATTGATCCATCGGAGAGAGCAAGTCAGGCACCTCTCGGACTTCAATCAGTCCTTGCTGTAAAAAGTGATGCAAAATTCGGCTCACTCCGGTCACAGATTGCTTCCTTTCCAAAGCAATATCCCAAAGAGTATTCTGACCGTTGAAAAGAGTCTTCATGCCGAAAAACGTATCAGAAGAAACAGGAGGTTCGGCAGTGGAACGCTCTTTTAAAACCGGCGCTCCGTCAGGAGAGATGTAGCTTAAACCCATCGCGTGCCACTGCTGCCATGTCTCCCCTGTTTTCTGGAGAACTTCCTTGACCTCAACTGAAGACAGGGGCAGGGTGAGAGTTTTGTGAGAGTCAGGCTGTCGGGGGGAAGGGAACCACCGGCTCGCCAAATAGGTCTGGCCAAACATCGTAAACAGCACCTCCCTGACGGTGGATTGAATCACACCCCGAGCTTGAGAGAGGCTGAGTTGCTCTTGAGTGACTCCTTGGTGGAGCAATTGATACTCCCAGAGGTGAGCGGACGAAAGTTGGTTGGGGTCCGCCGCAAAGCCGGGACAGAAAAGGGAAACACCTCTTTTCCACCGCCTGACTCGGTGGGAGCCGCCGGTGGCATAGACAAGCTGACCGAGGCGGAAGAAAAATTGCCATTGGCGTTCTCCCTGAGCGAGAATCAATTTCCCTGTGGCTCGTTTCTGGGTCAGCGCTGCTAGCTTTGTGGCAAGCTTGGCAAACTCTGATGAATCGAATTCCATAGGAAGCCCAGCTACACAGATACCGGCTATTTTAAATTGTCTCGATATATTGCTGCCTCAGTAATTTTCCGGATATTGCCCGTCAGTAATTTTCCGCACATTCAAGGACAGGGGGCAGGAAAAAGGGCCGGCGAGCGATGCCCGCCCTATCCTGCAGGGGTGAGGTCAAAGGCTCGTGCCGGCGCTAGGGGCCTTCCAGCCTGCTGCCCCCTTCGCCACACGCCCTGTCCAAAAAATTACCGGCTCCATGCCGTTTTCTGGGTGGCAGAGTGCTGGGCTACCCGCTGGCCCACCTCTGGATTGTACAGCCGCAGGTAATTCCAGTAGTTCCCAAAAACCGCCTTCACATAGCCTCGCGTCTCATCAAAAGGAATCCTCTCAATAAACAGGTCAGGGTCGCCCAAATCCGACTTGCTCAGCCAGTCTGAGACACTTCCCGGGCCGGCATTATAACTCGCCACTGCCAAAAGGGAGTTATTGTTATACGCCCTGTGCGTAAAATCCAGATACGCCGTTCCCAGCTGAACATTATTGTCAGGATTGTCCAGCTTGTATTGTGTCAAACCCATTGATTTCGCCATTTCAGCGCCGGTTTCTGGCATCACCTGCATTAAGCCGACCGCACCGGCAGAAGATTTAATCCCCGGCATAAATCGGGACTCCTGCCGGATCACACCCGTCACCAGCATGGGATTGATATCTTGTTTTTCCGACCAGGTGAGAATGCTCTCCACAAAAGGGAAGGGATAGAGAGCCTGCCAGTAAGCCGGTTGCTGGCGGAGAGTCAGGTATTGGGCTCGCTCCTCAGGCACCTCTCGCTGCCTCAAGAAAGACACCATGAACAGCCCTTCTAAATTGTCCCCGACAGCCAGACGCATCAGGCCATCTGTGAACTGTTCCGCCACACTAGGCTCGATCCGGTTTTTATATTCCCCCTGCCAAAGCGACCAGGCATCGCGGTCCTGGCCCAGCAAGTAGAGTTCTTTCAAAACGCCAGACCCCACCGGCAGTGTCGGTCGCACCGGAGGGCGCACCACTTCGGGAAGCCGCTGGCGCACCGTGGTAAAATCTCCCACATCCCAGCCCAAGAAAACAGCAGCCCGCCAGGCATAGTAAGACTCAGGATACCTAGCCAGCAGATATTCAAAAGTTTTCTTCGCGTCTTCCCCCCGCCCCAGATTCTTCGCCCATTTCCCCACCCAAAACGCCGCCTCAGGAGCCTGATCGCTGTCGGGATTTTGCACAGCCAGCTCTTGGGCCCACTTCCAAGCCCCTCTCCAATCCCTAGCCGCAGCCTGTTTCTGAGCCAAACTCCAGCGCAGTTCGGCGGCGGCGTCGGAATTGCTGTACTTCGCCAGCAGGATTTGACGGGTTTGTTCCGCAGCCTGGGGCTTTTGCAGGGTGTCGAGAACTTTCGCTTTTTCCAGCAGCGCCTCAGGCGCTTTTTGTGGGAACTCGGCGATCGCCCGGTCGAGATAGGGGATTGCCAGTTTCACGGAGAGCATCTTCTCCAGACGCAGCAGCGCCAGAGCGGTTTCATCGGATTTGGGGAATTCCCGTATCAGCTTCAGATAAGCCTCCCGGGCGGCTTCTATCTTGTCGCCCAGCTGCAGCCCCCTGCCGGCGCGGTAGAAATTGCGGGGAGATCGGGGAGCTTTGGCGTAAGCGGCACCGGCTTTGGCGTACTCCTGTTTTTCCCAGTAGGCAAACGCAACCGTCTCCCAGTCTTCTGAACTGAGCTGGCTGCCAAACTTAGCAGTCAGCCGGTCTAGGGCTGAGACAATATCCGGGTGGTAGTGGCCATATTTGGCCAGCACCATTAGCGGCTGCAGCTGGTTGGGATTTTTCTGCAGCCTGAGGCTGGCAATTTCAACCGTCCGGGGGTGGGCGGGAAATTCCTCTAGCGCTCGATCCCAGTATTGCGGCTCTTTCTGGCCCAGTGCGTAGAGGGCTTCCGCCGCCACCGGCTCTTTGGGATAGCGTTTCAGAATATCCTGCCAAGCCGCGCTTGCTTTTTCCGCGCTGCCGGTCAGTTCGTAAGCTCGGGCGCGTTTGAAGGCAATGTGGCTGCCTAAGAGCGGGTACTCCTTCTCCAAGCCTTCCAGCAAGCTGAGCGCCTTCTCCCCCTGGCCCTGTTCAATCAGGTCACTGGCCAGCAGATAGCGGGCTTGGCTGCGAGCGTGGGATTTTTCTCCTTGCGCCAAGGCTTGCAGTTGCGAAGCTCGCGCGGAGGGTGACACCTGCGCCAGATGGTACACTTCCGAGGTGGATGTTTGGCTGTCCACCAGCACTAGCGGGTCGCGGAACAGACCCGAGCTCGTCCGGTTGATTACCGGCACGGAAACCCCGATTAACAGGACACACACTCCTGTGCTGACGGCCAGAGGCAATTTGATGTTGCGTCGCTTCTTGAACATGGATTGGGTTTAGCCTTCAAGAGAAATGTAGATTGCAAAGCAGCTCGGAAACGGAGCTGCTCGCGAGTACGCGCTCGCAAAACTTGAGCGGCTGTGAGTGTTCCAGAGTTTTCAGCAGTCAGGAAGCACGCGCTCATGCTGCGTGACTGCTGACTCCTGAATCCTGACTCCTGATTTTGACGAGCTCATCGCTGAGAAGGGGACATATAACTTTTATTTTGCTATATCCTGCTGTAGCTAGAAAACAAACGCCAGCAACAAGCCCTTGCACGCCAGCTATCTTTTCAGGGTGCCGGTGCTTATCCCTAGCGCCAAGCGGGGGAAGACGCGCCGGCAGGCTTACAGTTAAAATGCGTAAGTCGTGAGGTATTACTAGGCAGAAGAAGGAATGGAATTTCAACCGACTGAACTGGGCTACTTGGACTGGTCTGGGGACGCCCTGGCAATTGGCTTGTTTGAAGAGGACGTTGAGTTGGCTGGCTCGCTGGCACAGCTGGATGAAAAGCTGGCCGGCACGCTCAAGGAACTGATTTCTGAGACGGATTTTAAGGGCAAGGAAGGCAGCAGCGCTGTGACTCGCGTCGGTGCCGGCAGTCCCATTCGTAAAATCGCTGTTATCGGTCTGGGCAAATCGGAAAATAACCCTAAACTAGATACCTGGCGTCGCGCCGCCGCCGCCGCCGCCCGACTGGCCAAAAAGCAAAAGTGCAAAACCCTGGGAATTAGCTTCCCCGTCTGGAATGACGCACCCGACGCTACGGCTGGGGCTGTTGTTGAGGGCGCTGAGCTGGCTCTCTACCAGGATAACCGCTTTAAGTCAGAATCTGATGACAGAGGGCTGCCGGTGCAGCGGGTCGATCTTCTGGGGCTTGCCGGCACTGATGCGGCGGTGGCCCGCGCACAGCAAATCGTCTCTGGCGTTATCCTGGCGCGCCAGCTGGTGGCAGCCCCGGCTAATGTGGTGACGCCGGTGAGTATGGCGGAAACGGCTCAATCTCTCGCCGCTGAGTGCGGCTTGCAGCTAGAAATCCTGGAGCTCGAAGACTGCGAAAAGCTTGGCATGGGCGCTTTTCTCGGCGTGGCCAAAGCGTCTGACCTGCCCCCCAAGTTCATCCACCTCACCTACAAGCCTGAGGGGACTCCTGTCCGCCGCGTGGCCATCGTAGGCAAGGGCCTCACCTTCGACTCTGGCGGTCTGAATATTAAAGTCGCCGGCGGCAGCATTGAGATGATGAAAGTGGACATGGCCGGTGCGGCGGCAACTCTCGGTGCCGCCAAGGCTATAGGTCAGTTAAAGCCAGATGTGGAGGTTCACTTCATCTCGGCTGTCACTGAAAATATGATTAGCGGTCGCGCTCTGCACCCGGGCGATATCCTCACGGCGTCTAACGGCAAAACCATTGAGGTTAACAATACCGATGCGGAAGGTCGCCTGACGCTCGCTGACGCCCTCGTGTTCGCAGAAAAGCTCGGCGTTGATGCGATTGTCGATTTGGCTACCCTCACCGGCGCTTGTGTCATCGCTCTCGGGGATGATATTGCCGGTCTGTGGAGTCCTTCTGACACTTTGGCCGCTGAACTGTCCGCCGCCGCCGAAAAAGCCGGTGAGAAACTCTGGCGCATGCCTCTGGAGGAAAAATACTTTGAGGGTATGAAATCGGTTGTGGCGGACATGAAAAATACTGGCCCTCGCCCCGGCGGCTCGATTACCGCTGCCATGTTCCTCAAGCAGTTCGTCAAGCAAACCCCCTGGGCTCACTTGGACATTGCTGGGCCGGTATGGACTGACAAGGAAAATGGCTACAACAGCGCCGGTGCCACCGGCTACGGCGTCCGCACTCTGGTCCACTGGGTGCTGTAAAACTCGCCCGTTGCCTCTGTGCGAAGCGAGCCCCTGCAACTGGCCGCTTTTGCTCTCTCACTTCCGGTTAATCGCACATAATTGCTAATTGGGGGCTATGGACTGGAAAATTTGTATTTTCTTGCCCCTAGCCCGTAGCATCCAGATATCGCCACTCATTTTTAACAACTCTTAAAACGGATTAATTATTAAGCCTAAAATTCCCAGCACAGAAGCGCGGTTTTCAGTGGGATGAAGTACATGCCAGAAACCCGGTTTCTTAAAGAAACCGGGTTTCTCAGCACCTCACCTCGGATGAAAACCGCTATGGCCCTATCGCTGGCTCACTACCGGCGGCAGAGTTATAAATACAATCCTTTGCACCAGACGCGACTGTTCGCTCTACAGTGTTTTGTCAGGTTCGCCGGTGGGATGAACGGGGAATCCCCACCGGCAGCCCTAAGAACCACACCACCAGCAGCCACATCTTTCAGGCAGGAATCAGCAACCGGCAGCTCAATACGATGATGCGATCGTGTCCAATGTCCAATGCCCCAGTCCCGCCGCCATGCCCAATCCCCATGTCCTAAACTAACTATTTATTGCTATATAAACATTTGTAAATTCTAGCCAAAGTGGCAACACAGCCCTAGGGCGCGGGTTTTAAATTACTTTATAGAGCCAGTTTTATTGATCTTTTCCCACTCAGCCATTAAGTGGGAAGTTCTGAGCGCTCTCCGCAGGAGCAGCGCTCAAGAGCGTGACATTTGCCAAAAATTACAAACTCATAAGTCAGAATTTAAACCTGAGGAGAGATAACTTATTTCTCCCCGAATTGCCTTTGAATATTTATCAAAATACAAAACGCTTTCAGGGAGATTCTGACAGCTCAGTGGAAGGGGATTCCACGAGGCGACGGGTTGAGTAGCGAGAGCGCTGGGGAAGAGGAAACAGCAAATAGCAGTCAACCCAAACAAACGCCCTTCTTCTCCTCCCTCCGAGCCAGAGGGTTCGTGCGGTTAAGAAAACCAGGCTCACCCCCTTACCGAACTTTTTGCGAAAGGAAACACACTCATGGCATACATACCAGGAACTGACACAGCAGACTATCTTTCAGGCGATCTCAGCGGCACTGTCGAGGATGACTCCCTCAACGGCTTCGCCGGCAGTGACTCCCTCTTTGGCGTGGGGGGCAGTGACACCCTCAGTGGCGGAGATGGCGATGATATGCTATACGGTCAAGATGGGGATGACTCCCTTTCTGGCGATGCCGGCAGTGATTCGCTCTATGGCGGCACCGGCAGCGACACCCTAATTGGCGGCACCGGCAGTGACTTCCTGATCGGCGACAGCGGCAGTGACTCCCTGATGGGTGGCGAAGGCAATGACACCCTGATTGGCGGGGAGGGCAATGACACCCTGATTGGAGGAGACGGCACTGACGGAGTATCCTACGACAGCGCCACAACCGGCGTTTCAGTCAACCTCGCCACCGGCACCGCCAGTGAGGGCGCAGCCGGCACAGACAGCCTCAGCGGCATCGAAATTGTCGCCGGTTCCGCCTTCGCCGACACCCTAATAGGCAGCACCGGCAGTGACAGCCTTTCCGGGGGAGACGGCGCTGACTCCCTCGATGGCGGTGCGGGAGATGACACCCTCAGTGGGGGTGCCCGCAATGACACCCTGATTGGGGGAGAGGGGAATGATCGAGCTGTCTACGACAGCGCCACAGCCGGCATATCCGCCAACCTGGCTACGGGCGCAGTTGCCGATGGCACCGGCTCGGCAGACAGCCTCACCGGCATCGAAGCCGTCACCGGCTCAGGTTTCGACGACTCCCTGTATGGCAGCGCCGGCAGTGACAGCCTCAACGGGGGAGCGGGAAATGACCTTCTCTATGGCGAAAAGGGCAGCGACTGGCTGGCTGGCGATGCCGGCAATGACTCTTTTTATGGCGGAGAGGGCAATGACACCATGATAGGCGGGGACGGCTCTGACCGCCTTTTTTACGACAGCGCCACCGCCGGCGTTGCGGTTAACCTCGCCACCGGCACGGCAGATGACGGCACAGGCGGCACAGACAGCGTCAGCGGCATGGAAAGCGTTATCGGTTCCGCATTTGCTGACACCTTAATTGGCAGCGCCGACAGTGACAAGCTTGATGGCGGCGCGGGCGATGACTTGCTGGTGGGTGGGGCCGGCAATGACAACCTCTACGGCAAAGACGGCAACGACTCCCTGATTGCCGAAGAGGGCAATGACTACCTCTATGGCGGTGCCGGCGATGACTCCCTGACCGGCGGGGCGGGCAGGAACTATGTCTACGGGGAAGCTGGCAGTGATACCCTCAATGGGGAGGACGGCAACGATCTGCTCGATGGCGGCAGCGAGAGCGACTCTTTGGCCGGCGGGGCAGGCAGGGACAACCTCTATGGCAGAGAGGGGGATGACTCCCTCTCAGGCGGAACTGACGCTGACTACCTCTATGGCGGGGATGGCAATGACTATCTCTATGGCGAAGAGGGCACTGACTATTTCTTTGCCGGTGACGGCAATGACTGCCTCAATGGCGGAGCGGATAATGATAACCTTTATGGCGAAGACGGCGATGACACCCTGACGGGCGGTGCCGGCAATGACTTCCTGACAGGAGGCAAAGGCGGGAGCGACTGCTTTCTTTTCGAGAGCAATGCAGCTTTCACCACCGCTGATTTTGGTGTGGACAGGGTGGCTGACTTTGCCAGCGGCACCGATAAATTCATCCTCGACAAGACTGCCTTCGCCGCCCTCACCAGTGCGGAGGGCGCGGGTTTTAGCGTGCCGGCTGAATTTGCCACGGTGACGACTGACGACGCCGCCGCCACTTCCAGTGCCTATATTGTCTTCAACTCCACCTATGGCCGGCTATTCTACAACGAGAATGGCAGTGCGGATGGGTTTGGCAGCGGAGGGCAATTTGCCGCACTCACCGGCGCAACTCTTGCCGCCAGTGACTTCATCATCCAGGAGTGAGGAAGAGTCTGGCGCTGCTGTCTTCGGGGCAATCCTCCAGGAGGTTTGCCCTAATTTTTCCCCTCTGCAATGCTATAATATAGCGACCGAATTCCGCAAGGGGGAACGGGATGCTTCAGTCGTACAGACTGCCGGTTGAGTCGTACAGACTGCCGGTTGAGTCGTACTGACTGCCGGTTGAGTCGTACTGACTGCCGGCACCATCGTACAGACTGCCGGCACCATCGTACAGACTGCCGGCACCGTCGTACAGACTGCCGGTTGAGTCGTACAGATTGCCGGCACCGTCGTACAGACTGCCGGCACCGTCGTACAGATTGCCGGTTCGTCGTACAGACTGCCGGCACCGTCGTACAGACTGCCGGCACCGTCGTACAGACTGCCGGTTGAGTCGTACAGACTGCCGGTTGAGTCGTACAGACTGCCGGTTGAGTCGTACAGACTGCCGGTTGAGTCGTACAGACTGCCGGTTGAGTCGCACTCAGTGCCCGCTGACTGCCCCACGTTTGCCGGCGCAACAGACACGATTTATATATCGCGAGATTTCCTGACGCAGAATGCCGGCAATAGTGAAACAGTGACCGGTGTGCTGCTGGAAGACATTGGTCACTCTATAGACTGGCGTCTGAATCGTGCCGGCACTCCTGGAGATGAAGGTGCCTTTTTCTCTGCCCTGGTTCGCGGGGAATTGCTTGACTCCCAGCAGATGCAGGAACTCTTAGCTGAGGATAACACAGATCCCGTTACTTTGGACGAAAAACAAGTTAAAATTGAGTTCAGGCAGACAAAATTATCCTCGACAGGACAACATTCACATCGATTGCTAGTGCGGCGGGGACGGGTTTTAGCATTGCTGCTGAATTTGCCACTGTGACAGCAGACGCCGCCGCCGCAACTTCCGCTGCGGATATTGTCTACAATTGTGCCAGTGGCAAATTGTTCTACAACCAGAATGGAACGGCTGCCGGTTTTGGCACCGGCACTCAGTTTGCCACCTTGGCGGGGAATCCTGCGTTAGCCGGTGCGGATTTTATGATTCAGCTGTAGCACCTGAGCGTGGGGCGTGGGGCGTGGGGCCTGCGTCTCACGCGCATGAGGCAGAGCGCATCTCACGCGCATGAATTCGAGGTTCAAAAACGCCCAATGCCCACTGCCCACTGCCCACTGCCCACTGCCGAGCGCCCACAATCGCGGTACAGTCTTCTGCTAGACTGAGAGCGCATTAGCTGCTTGCTGCGATTATGACCGACACACCACAAGACACCCCCAATCCCCCCATCCCGCCTGAAGACTTGCTGTTCGCCCTCCGGCGCAAAGAAGGCACTTGGGTGGAATGGGGGCAAGCCTGCCAGACTCTGCAAAAAGCCGGCTTCAACCCCCAGAAAATTTTTGAGGAAACCGGCTTTGAGCCCATCCACCAAAATCAGGTCATCGTCGGTGCCCAAGTCTACTCCTCGATGGTGAGTGCCGGCGTTTCCGAGGCGGCGCGCGCTCACTTCGGCGCGCGCGGCAGCGATATCCTGTACGAATTGCGCATCCTGACTCAGGCGGAACGCGCCGCCGCTGCGGACTTCATTCTCGCCAAACAGCTGGACGCAGATGGCGCTCGCGAAATCGCCAAAGCCATTAAAGAGTTCTCCCGCCTCTTTGAAGCGCCAGAGGGATTTTCCCGCCATCCGGGTGATGCCGCCGCGTATCAATACTGGAGGGCAGCCAAACAAAAATCTGACTTGCAGGAGCGCTCGCGCCTGATCGCTCAGGGGTTGCGGTTCGCCCACTCTCAAAGCGCCCGAGAGCAAATTGAAAAGCTGCTGACCGATTTTAGCGTAACACCGGCTCGACCGGCTCCCCGCTTGCCGGTGTACCGCCTGGAGTCGGAAGAGGAATTGCCTCGGGTGCTGCCGGTGGTTGGCGAACTGCCGCTGGCGCTAGACGACCTGAAATCGGTGCCCCAAGTGCGGGAAACCGGCCCGTTTCAGATGGTGTCTTTTTCCGGAAATCAGGCGTGGGTGCCGGTTCCGGGCTGGCAAGTGGTGCTCAAGGCAGAAGATCCCGTGGCCATTCTGTGCCAGAGTGACCGGCTGCCGGCAAAACTTCCCGGCAAAGTGGAAACGGTGCTGGTGGTGATAGACCGAGCGCAACAGGAATGGGACGCTAACAGCTATTTCCTGGTTGAAGGAGCCGGTGAGTTGCAATTGCAGTGGTTCGAGACAGCACCGGAAACCCGCCCCCACGGGCGAGTCATTTTAGTGATGCGCCCCAAGAAAATCTTCGATGAGGAGTTCACAAAAGAACCCTGGCAAATTGACGAGTGATTTGCCGGTGGTATTCCCCTCGTTCCCCTCGTTCCCAGGCTCCGCCTGGGAACGCAGCCCTGGAGGCTCTGCCTCCATTTCCGAAAGGAAGTAAATTAAAATCTAGCTTATCGTTTCGCAGGCATAAACTCGTTAAAAAGACACAAGCGCATGACAGACACTGAAGTAATTCCAGGGAGAAAGATTCCGCAAATGAATATGCCCTGGGTGGACTCCCCCTTTTTCAGTCAGTTATTGGAGTGCTCCAGTTTGGATGACGCCACAAAAAAGCTCGCCGAACAGTTTGCTGAGGACGGCTATGTAATTTTCGACCCGGAGATAGAAGACTTTGACCGGCTCGCTGAGGATATTATCGAGAATTTAACTCCGGAATACCTGCGCCGGCAAGCGGACAGGATTCAAGACGCCTGGACTTTTAGAGAGCCGGTGCGACAGATTGCGGCAGCTCCCAAGGTGCTATCTTTGCTGAAAGTTCTTTACCAGCGCGAACCCATTCCTTTCCAAACCTTAAGCTTTTCTAAAGGCAGCCAGCAAAAAACTCACAGCGACACTATCCATTTCCATTCCGTGCCGGCTCGCTTTATGTGCGGCGTCTGGGTGGCGCTAGAAGATGTTGACGCTCAAAAGGGCCCGCTTCACTATTACCCGAAAAGTCAGAAACTTCCGATTTTTGACTTGCAGGATATAGGGCTGAACAGTTATAATATGGAATGGCAGGAGTTTTACCCGCTGTATGAAAATTTTATAGAAGCTTTAGCCGTTTCGCAAGGGCTGGAAAAAGTGGACGTGTCTTTGCGGAAGGGGCAGGCGATCATTTGGGCGGCGAATTTGCTGCACGGAGGCAGCCCGATTCTGGATTATAACAGGACTCGCCACAGTCAGGTGACGCACTACTTCTTTTCGGATTGCATGTATTACACGCCGATGTATTCAGATCCGTTTATCAACCGGCTGTACCTGAGGTCAATTCAGAATATTGTCACGGGAGAGCGAGTCGAGCCGGTGTACAATGGGAAAAAGACAGACACCGGCGGGGGGAAGCGGGAGAGAGAGCCGGTGTTGGCGGACAGTGCCTTGGCGGCGGATAACATAAGTTTGGACGCAGGTTTAGGGAGTTTTGTCAAGCCATCTCTAGAAAAATCAAGGGGGCTGAAGCCCCTGATTTCAAAAACAGTCAACTTTGCCAAACGAGTTTTGGCGAGAAAGCGCTAAGATAGGGGCGGGGAGAAAGCCCGGCGCTACCGGCACCGGTAATGCTGGTAAGGAACGCCAACACTGCGGTAGCCCTTTTCGTCGCGGGCGCACACCGGCTTTTGGGGAGAGCGGAGCGACAGCTGCTGGGGATAGTCTGCCGGTTTCAGCCCGGGCGCAACCACCCACAAATTGAGCGGGGGAGCCGGCATATTTTCCAGCTGGGAAAGATTTTGCCAGACGGGTTTGTATTCTGCGGCGGGCTCGCCGGCGGTGGTGTTTCTCTGCAAGAAAGCCAAATAGGCTTGCGGGCGATTTTTAGAAGATCGCCTGTCAATTTCTAAGGCAAAACTCAACCCCAAAGCCACATCCTGCAAGTCGTTGTATCCGACGGCAAACACAATGGGAGCGGAGGAGTCGCGCAGCACGTCGCGGGCGAGTATATCGGGAAAAAAGGGCTTCTTAAATGCTAAGTCTGAACCCAAGATGGCACAGCTGATAGCGCCAGCGATTAAAATGATGAAAGGTGCGCGAGCGCGGCTGACTTCTAAAATCGTTTCTGGCCTTTTTTTTAGCGGGTTACTCTCACTTGTGACTTCTGAGTGCTGGCGGGTGACGGCGGCTTTCCAAACACCGGCTCCCAACAGGGCGCACACAGCTGGGTAGTAAACAAAGTGATAGCGAAACGCAACCGTCATGTCTTTGCGCAGCAGGTAGACGATGGTGAATAATTCCAGCAGAACCCAGAAGGTAAAGCTCAGCAAGGTTCGGGTGGCGAGCTGAGTTTCTCGGTTGCTAGACAGCACCTTGAGCGGGTGCCAAATGAGTCGCGCGAGCCAGGTGCCAAAGGCAAGCATTAGCAGTATTGCCGGAATTTGAACCCACAGCGGCTGCTTTTCCACCGGCAGGACGATAACCATCGTCAGCCAGCCGACCAGGGTTTGGTAGAGGGGAGCGATATTGTGTGGCGGCGGAAGCCAGCCGGTTTCTGAACGCCCCGAATGGCTCAACAATGTCTGCAGCCACGGAATCAAGCATATCCCAACACCGGCTATCGCCAGAACAACGCAAAAGGAAAGGTAGGCAATTGGAAAATTTTTGCCTGCCGGCGATTGCGGGTTGCCTGCAGTATCCGCGTTTTTCTGAAGTTGGTAAAGCAGCCCGAGAAGAGTGGCGATTTGGGCGGCGAAGACGAGCAGGAAAAAGTAGTGAGTGTAAAACCCAATGCTGTTGACAGCCACCCAGCCCAGCCAAACTGCCGGTCGCAGTTTTAGGGTGCGGAGGTCTTGCTGCAAAAGTATTAGCGCCAGCAGCGCCAGGGCGATGAGCAGCACCGGCAAAGTGTAGTGCCGGGCTTCTTGGGAGAGGTAGACGCCAAAGGGAGAGACTGCCATTACCGCCGCAGCCATCAGTCCGGCTGCCGGTGAGAAAGCGGCGCGATTTAGCAAGTAAATGGCAACAATTCCGCAGACACCAAAAAGTGCCGGCAGAGATCGCAAGTCCCACGCCAGAGCGTGAAATTGTCCTGTGGGGTTTCGCCCTTCCGCAAGCCAGTTCAGCCACTGGTGCGTCAGGCAAAAAAACAGCGGCGGATGGGTGGACTGGGCAGCCACCGCGCTAGAGATTAGGCTGCAACTCGCCTGCGGTTTGAGGGCGAAGATTTGCTGCAATCGGTCGAGGGGAAACAGCACATCCAGGGGTGCGCTATCGTAACGGTTTCCCTGACTGAACAGCGCGGTAATCGCTTCATCCATCCACAGGGGTTTGAAGTCAAGATGCCAGAAGCGCAGGACTGCGCCGGCGACGATCGCCCCAGCTAGCGCTAGATTGTGTTGGAAGCGTTGCATATTTTCAATCTAGAGGCAATAAGCAATAGGAGAGAGATGGGGAGGGAAACAGTAAAAGTTCCCTCTCGCCAATAGCCTACAGCCTATAGCCTATTTTAGCAGGGTTGTTCCCAGAAAATCTGCCAATTCTGCGACTAGCCACTCTTTTTCCACCGGCGTCAGGACTGAGCCGAAATGGCGGTTCCGCACTCCCCGCACCAGGGTGCAAACCCCTAGCCGCATGCCAGAGACTGTGATAGCAGTGTTCAGTTCGGCGCGCTCAATATCCTCTGTGCGCCCCTCAATTCGCCGGCTAAAGCCAAGCAGCGCCCACTGCAGCCGAAAGGAATGCCGGTCCATTTCCAATCGCGTCCTGCAGGCTGTGCTGAACAGGGAGCGCCCCAGCATGCTGGCAGAGAGCGCCCAAAAGGGGATGGAAAATAGAGTCAGAAACTCCGTTTCTGACTCTAGAATCGCAGCAGTCCAGAAAAAGGTGAGTGCGTTCCAGATCAGAGCCAAAAGTGCCAGAGAAACGCTCTCCAATCGCAACCCCGCCGGCGGAATTTCCAGCACTAAGCGAGAGCCGGTTTTTTGCAAAACAACGCGACTTCCGAAGGGCTGACGGCGTGCCGGTGCTGGGGGGCGGACAATCTCTCGCTCGCCGCGCAGCGCTTGCTCATTTGGATGAAGTGCGCCCCAGAAACCCGGTTTCTTTAAGAAACCGAGTTTCTCAATTCCTATTGCTCCATCTCTCCTGGCTGTATGGTATTATTTAATAGGGGGAGCCGGTGCGATGTTTTTGAAGAGTTCAGAGTTGCCGGTCGCTAAGCAACAGTCCGCCGGCAGAGCCGGCTGCACTTCGTTCCCAGGCAGTCGCTTCGGAACGGGAGAGCGAGAAAACACGAAAACAGGAGGACGCCAGTGAAACGTAAAGGGAAACGGTACAGTTGGGCGCTCGCGGGAGTTCTGGCAGCCGCAATCATTCTTTCAGGAATTGGCGAACAGGCAAGTACAGCAGTGAAGGATACCCGAAGGAATTCCGATATATTAGCACAGGCGGAACTGCCCTGTCAAGTGAAAGAGGAAAACACGGCAAATCCCTACTCCAACGATGCCGAAATCGACCGGGCGGTGGCAGAGGAAATGTGCGCTCAAAAGCTGTATGGCTTAGCAATAGGTATCGTGAGAAATGGAAAAAATATCTATCTCAAGGGGTACGGCTATGAGGATTTGGAAAAGAAAATTCCTGTGGGGGCGAAGAAGACGATGTTCCGCTGGGCGTCGCTGTCTAAGTCGGTGACGGGAGTGGCGGCGGTGCGAGAGGTTTTTGCCGGCAATCTGGATTTGGATGCGGATGTGAGAAAATATGTGCCGGAGTATAAATTTCCCGCAACATACGCTTACCCGTTAGAAAATGGCAAGTTCGATATCCGACGGCTTCCCGACTCTCCCAAACCGATCATTACCACGCGCATGCTGCTCAGCCACACTTCGGGGATTAAGAATTTCAGTAATGGGCCAAGTAAGGCCGGCACGCCGCCAGAAAATTTGGTGAGCGATCCCAATGTCAACACCGGCATCTTTTGGGCGGGGAAATATTTTTGGGACGATCCGAATCATTTGCTTTACATTCCGGGCACGAAAGAGAGCTATTCGGTTTTCGGCTATACGCTAGCAGGGATGGCAATTGAAAGAGCCGGTGAGCCGAAAACGTACTGGGAAAAAGTCCGCGACGGAATCGCGGTGCCTTTGGGGATGACACCGGCAGATTTTCCCAACCATCCGGGAGCCGGCTACCAGTCAGGCTCGTTTTTCCAGCCGGATTACGAGTGGGTGAGTATCCCGCACCGCGCGGTGGGATACCGCTACGATAAAGAGACGGGAATCTATAAGAACTCGGGGAGTGTGGATGTGAGCTGGAGGCTGCCGGCTGCCGGTTTTATTTCCACGGTGGAGAATCTGGCGCAATACTGCAACGGGTTGATGAATCGGGAAGATGTGGTTTCGGCTAAGATGAAAGAAGATTTCCTCTGGAAAGGAAGCCAACTTAGCGATGGCACCTATATCAGCGCCAGCATGGGTTTTGGGATCGGCGAGACTGACGGGAGAAAGCGGATTGGAGCGATTGGATCTCAGCAGAAGACCCGAACCCGCTTGACGATGTACCCGGATGAAGGTCTTTGTTTTGTGATAATGACTAACTCAGAATGGGCGAAGATAGATGACATTTTCAATGTCCTGGAAACGGCTTACCGGAATAAGAAGTTGCCCCTGAATGGCGGGTAGTTCAAAAGGTTCGTAAGTTCAGCGTAGCCCAAAGGTTTTATCGCTCCCAAGCGGAGCCTGGGAGCGAGGGGTGGGAGGCTCTGTCTCCTTCTTGTTTTATTTGTGCCGGTTACGCAACGCTTACCCACCCTACTTTCTAATACTTTCTACTTTTTGGGCTTTCTGAACCGGTTCACACCGTAAACAGCACCGGCACCCAGCAGGAGATAGGGGCTGAACACGAGTAACCAAAGGATGAAAGCAAACAAGCTAAACGTGAATTCGCTGAGGGAATTGGTTGCCTTGCCCCAGGTTTCTTGCACCCGCAAACCGAGGGCAGGCTGCGCCGGCGCGCCGGCAGAAATAGCGGCTTCCAGGTTTAGGTTAATCGTAGAGTATGCAACTTGGTTGCGCATGCTTTTCAGCTGAGCGTCGAGCCGCTCAATCGACTCGCGAATCGTGCTCAGTTCGTTGGCGGCTTTGAGGACATCACCAACGGAGCCAGAGCGCTCCATAATTTTTAAGACCATTTCTTCGGATTTGCGCAAATTTCGCAGCCTCGCCTCGCTATCGACGAGTTGAGAGGTCACGTCTTCTACGGTAAGGGAGCGGTTCTGCACGGTGCCGAGTTTGGCGAGAGCATTAAGGGTGGTTTCCAGCTTATTTTGCGGAACGCGAATTTGCACCGATGCGGTGTGGCGGCTGCTGGGATCTAGGGGTTTGTTATCTTGCAATCCCAGTATGTCTCCCTGCTGCTGTTTCGCGATGGCGGAAACTTCTCGAATGCTCTGGTCAATGGATTTGACAAGGAGGTTTAGCTCGGCTTTTTTGATGAGTTGGGGTTGGGATCGCGGCGCTTCTGCAGCGGCTGCCTGCAAGTTAGCCGGCGCAACTGGAGCCATTTCCGATTTCGCTGCCGGTGCAGGGGCTTTCATGTCCGCTTTCCCGAACTGGGCAGAATCCTGGTATGAGCCACCACCGCAACTGGGCAAAGTCACGGCAGACAGCAGTCCCAGCAGGGTGAGGGTGAGGAGACGCTCAGTGCCGGCGTGGTTGGTTTTGTTGAAGAAATGTTGCGGGGACTTAGCTTTGAGGTGAGTGTTCATAGCGGGTTTCTCCTGAGTAAATCGAGTGGGTTGCGCCCTACTATATCTAAGTTAACCTCCCGCAGATGGGAGAGGTGCGAGTTGATACAAAAATTGAAACAGCGGCGAGAAACCCTTATTCTTTAAGAAACCGGGTTTCTGCAGCGCAAGGATGCCTTCGGGTTATAAACTCAGAATTAGTACCGGCAAAACATTCCCTCGCCAAGCCAACGATGCCAAAAGATTCGGACAGGAATGGAACCCCTCCAGAAGCGGAATCGCTCTCACCGGCAGCCTTGCGGGAGGCGGCGCTGCGCAGCATCCGCGACGGACTGCGATCGGGACAGCAGCAAATGGCCGACTGGCAGGGTGGCCCTCTGGCGGTTTCGGCGGTGCCCGGTGCCGGCAAGTCCACCGGCATGGCGGCGGCGGCGGCTTTGGCCATTGCGCGCCACCACCTGCACCCGCGCCGCCAGCTCGTCGTCGTCACCTTCACCCGCGCGGCAGCGCATAACATAAAAAAGAAAATTCGTCAATACCTGGAGAGGCTGTCTTTACCGCAACTGGGGTTTTCTGTCCACACGCTGCACGGTTTGGCGCTGAATATTGCCCTCCGCCACCAGGATCTGTCAGGTTTGAGTCTGGACAGCACAGCCTTGGTGACGCCGAACCAGAGTCACCGGCTGGTTCGCACCTGTGTGGAGCAGTGGGTTGCCTGCCTTCCGCGCCGATATCAAATGCTGGTGCAGGGGGGGCAATTTGACGGGGAGGAAACGGAGCGGCTGCGCCGGCAGTCGGTGCTGCGCACGGATGTGCTGCCAAATCTGGCGCTGACTGTGATTCACGAGGCGAAGTCGTCGGGGTTGCAAGCGCAGCAATTGCGGGAATTGAGCGAGCTGGCAAGAGATGAGTACGAGATTTTGGCGATCGCAGCGGGGCTGTACGAGAATTACGAGAAGTTGCTGCGCTCGCGACAGTTTATTGACTACGACGACATGATTCTGGCGGCGCTGCGCGTGCTGGAGAATCCAACCGCCCGCCGGCTGGAACAAGCCAAAGTGTTTGCGGTATTTGAAGATGAGGCGCAAGACTCTACGCCGCTGCAAAGCAAGCTGCTGGAAATTCTGGCGACTGACCCCGCACAGCCGCACCTCCCCCCCAATCTTATCCGAGTCGGCGACCCGAATCAAGCGATTAACTCGACGTTTACGCCGGCAGATCCGGTCTATTTCCGCAAGTTTTGCAAAGATTGCGACGAGCGAGGTATGCTAGCGACGATGGATAGAGCCGGTCGCAGCAATCAGATTATTATAGATGCGGCTAATTTTGTTCTGGAATGGGTGAACCAGCAGTGGTTAGCGGGAAGTGGGAACCTCCCCCTCAAACCGCCCCCGCACGGGGAGAGTGAGGAAAGAGGGGCGAGAGGGGCGAGAGGGGCGAGCGCAGCCAACCGCGAGACACCTTTTCGCGAGCAAAAAATACGAGCGGTTGACAGTGGAGATCCGCAACCCGACGCCAACCCAGATAAAGTCGGTCGCGGGCTGGAAATTTACGCGCCGCGAGATATATTTCAAACCGCACAACTGATGGGGAAAAGGGTGATTGAGCTGTTTGAGGAAGATCCCGACCGGTCGGCGGCGGTACTGGTGCGGGAAAACCGGCAAGGCGAGTGGCTAGCCGGTGAGATCAGGCGTCTGTATCCAGACCGGATTAGGATTTATGAAGTGGGTCAGCAGGAGCGCCGGTCCCACGTGCCGGCGGAGATCGTGGCGGTGCTGCAATTCCTCGATCGCCCGCACTCGCCGGACTATTTGAAAGCCGCTCTCACGGTGTTGGCAAATCGCAAGCTTATCCCGGCACAAGACCTCGACGCTCTCGCTATTTTACCAGAGCAGTTCCTGTATCCGGGACCGCTGGCGCAGCCGCAACCCGAGCCGGTGCTGCTGGCGCGGCGGTTTTGCTCCAGTTTGCTTCGCGCTCGCCTGGAATTGCCGATCTATAATTTGATTTCGTTTGTGGCTTTGGCGCTGAATTACGACCAAGCGGAGCTAGCAACGGCTGACAAGCTGGCGGAAAGAGTGGCGCAGCAGACGGTTGGCAAGAATTCTATGAGCGGTTTGCTGGCGGTGCTGAGTGAAATTGTCAGTTCCGAACGGTTTGAGCCGGTAGATCCGGATGAGGCGGAGTCGATTTACATTCGTGCCGGTCAGCTGACGATTATCACCATGCACAAGGCAAAAGGGCTGGATTGGGATTATGTTTTCCTGCCCTTTTTGCACGAACAAACGATTCCGGGGCGGCTGTGGGTTCCGCCGCAGATGCAGTTTCTCGGCGAGTTCACGCTGGCGGAAGTGGCGAGAGCGCAAATTCGCGCCAGTTTGCACGAGCAGTATCCTTTGCCAGATGTGGGCGCTGCGTGGGAGCAAGCCGGTTATTTGAAGACAGCGGAGGAGTACCGGCTGCTGTATGTAGCGATGACGCGGGCGAAGCGGTTGCTGTGGGTTTCTGCTGCTCAGCAAGCTCCGTTTACTTGGAATAAGCCGAATAATTTGCAGGAGCAAAAACCCTGCCCCGTGGTGCCGGCGCTCAAGAGCCGGTTTCCGGAGTCCGTGGTGTTTGTGCCGGCGATGTTGAGGTAGGTGCTAACCCCTCACGGCTATTTTTCATGCGATTAGCTACTTTCCTGGCGATTGGAAATCGCGGCTATACAAACGAAGCCCGCCTTCGCGGGCTAAGAGAAGAGCTATAAATCAGATAGGAGGAGAATCTTATGAGTGCCAGTTTTGTGACTTCCCCATTTAGCCAAACGACTAAGCTGACTTACTCAGTGCTGGTTGAAGAGGGAAAAGAAGGGGGATATAAAGCGACGGTGTGGGGTTTGCCAGAGTGCGAGGCTGCCGGCGCTACGCGAGAGGAGGCGATGGAAAATGTGCGCCGGCTTGTGGAGGCGCGTCTGGAGCGAGCGGAAATCGTCTATCTGGAAATGGAACTGCCCAAACCCGAGCATCCTTGGATGAAGTTTGCCGGTATGTTTAAGGACGATCCGTACTTTGATGAGATGCTGGAGGATATCAAAGCCCTTCGCCGCGAGCGCGATGCCGAAATGGAAGAGTATTACCGGAAACTAGATGCGGAGGAGCAAGCCAAGTGAGTGTTTGGGTACTGGATACGGATCATGTCTCGCTTTTTCAACAGGGGCATCCACTGGTAAGGCAGCGTGTTAATGCAGTCGCTCCTCAAGAGGTTGCTGTAACCATCATTACACTGGAAGAGCAACTGTATGGCCGGCTCAATCGTATCAGGAGGGCTTCTTCAGAAGATGAGGTGGTATCAGCTTACGCAAAGCTGAGGGCTACCTGGAATTACTTCCAAACAGTTAATTTGCTGGATTTTGACCAGGATGCTGCCAGATGTTACGCCGAGTTTGTCCGTCAAAGAATCCGCGTTGGTACGCAAGATTTACGGATTGCTGCTATTGTGATTTCCAGGACCGGCATTCTGGTTACGCGCAACCAGCGCGATTTTTCACGGGTGCCAGGTCTGAGCTTTGAAGACTGGACAGTAGAATAATCTTGTTGGGGGAGGGGTGGGATCATTAGTGTCAACTTAACCTCCTGGCGATTGAAATCGCGGCTATACAAACGAAGTCCGCCTACCCTTCGGGAAGGGCTTCGCCCAACGCGGACTTAAGAGAAGAGCGGGACTTTTCAAACCCTTGCCTTGCGGGTTTTGTCTGTATAGCTGCGGTTTCAACCGCCGGGAGACTACGGGACACAGCTTAAGTTGACACCGATGGGGTGGGATTCCCCGCCTCATCTTGCCAAGATTACGCCATTGAAGGATTTGCGATGACACACCTGCCGGATGACAGTAACCTAAATAAATGCAGGTTTACACCTCATTCATTTGGCACCGGCTATATACTAAAAGTATGAGTAATATAAGTGGCATAATACAGCAACTGCAACCCGACACAGAAGCAGAAATGACCTACCCTGAAAGCGACGGACAGCCAATGGCAGACAGCACGAAGCAATTCCGCTGAATTGTATGCCAGACCTCTTGCATCTAGACTCGATATGTGGTGAATTCGGGAGCCTGTTTTCATCCAATTTTATTTTCACGACACCGGCACCTTCCAGAGATTCTCCCGCGCCAATTCAGCCGCATAAGCAACTGCAGCCCGAATATCCTCAGGCGTCAGTGCTGGGTAGTGGTCTGTAATTTGCTCCGGAGTCAGCCCTTCGGCTAAGGCATCTAAAATGATGGTAATGTAAATGCGCGTCCCCCGGATGCAAGGAAATCCCCCACATACTGCCGGGTCTGCTGTGACGCGACTCAGTAACTCTTCACGAGTCATGGAATACCTCTGCTATCGTTAATTCCATATTACTTGAGTTTGGCGTCAAGCGACCTGTCCCTCTCTTGGCGGAGCGGAGGTCGAGGGTTTGCACTCACAATAAGATGTGCCGGCACAACCCTTATCTCTTGCTTCTTGTTAAAAAGTTATGGCTGTGATATGATGTGAGGGGACAGTAAAAAAGCCGGCTGCTGAGGGGAGGGAATTAAGAGTTATGTTGGAGCGCATCACGTTTGACCCGCAGATAATGGGCGGACGCGCCTGCATTCGGGGGATGCGGATCACTGTCTCCCTGGTCGTGAATCTGATGGCCAATGGCATGAGTGTTGATGAGATTCTCAGGGAGTATCCCAGCTTAGAAGCTGAAGATTGCCGGTGGGCGCTTCAGTATGCGAGAAACCAGGTTTCTTGAAGAAAAGGATATCAACGGTATGGCTCTCTTACGGCACGCTCCAACTCTTCCCGTTCTTGTCGTCCCTGTTCTAGCCTATCTGCGCTGACTTCCGCCGAAACTCCGTATACTCTACAGTCAGGACTGCCGAATCCTAATAGAAAAGTCCAGTTACCACTCCAGCAAGCCTGGGCGACTAGGGGGTTATGAAAACTACTATTTGGAGGTATACGCTGGAGCTTAAAAAAGCAATAATTTTGTTGATTACAGCCCACAAAAGTCAGGCTAAAACACTCCGCAGCATCGCGCGTACAGCGAACTCTAGTCCCAATATCTTTTCCGCGACTGACAAAAAACGGCTCCCCTTGATCGCTGTAGACAATCCCTTCCTGGCTTAAAGCCTTTTGTGCGGGAAGAACTCCCAGGCTTATAAAGGTAACTAATCCCAATCCTGCTGTTACTAAATGTCTGGTTTTCATTTGGGGAATCTCTTCCTAGATGAAAATCTTTAACGGCGCTAGCTCACCATCCCCCACAATCAGCCTCACTACCCAGCCATCTGAGTGTGGTGTCCACCACAACTACAGGAGAGCCATTTACGTCTGAGTTATTCTCAGATGCGCTCTAGCCGTGCTATAGTCAGATATTAGCGGTGCCAGACATGGAACTTGTGAGGCTAGGGGAACCCCACGCCCACCGGCTCGACCCCTCACAGCGTCCCAGCCTCCGAATGCCTGAATCCTGGCCCCTTCAGCCTGTCCGCTCGCTTGGTTACATTAATCGTAAGCTAGTCACAACCGGCATATCAACTAGCCGGCACTAGCAAAAACATTATAATTTCATTAGTAATTTTATCAAGACTACCGGCAATGGCCACCGACGAGCTTTTTGCCCAGGCTGCAAAGGACTGGGACTTGGACACGCTGTACGCAGACCTGGCCTCGGCCAAGGGGAAGCGCCTGACACCCATTGAGAAGCTGCACCTGCGCGGCTTGCTGTGTGGCCACAGTCCCGCCGAGATAGCCGAAAGGCTCAATAAGAATGTCAAAGGAGTTGAAGTTAACTTTTGTAACACAATATACCAGTACGTTAAGAACCTTTTAGGCAAAGCCAGCGAAAAGGTAGAAAACTGGAGGAATATCTGCGAGTGGCTTGAGGAAGCGGGATATAAAGCTCAGTCGTCTGCTGAATCGCAATCAGATGATTGTTTGCCAATAAAATTCTTAATAAAGAAAGCTAATATAACTCTTGACAAAAATCAAGTAATAATTGACATCAACCTGAGAATCATCGCCTCCTCCCCTATAGAACCCCCAATAGAAGACACAGACACCGGCAACGGTGCTTCGCTCTAGATGCGGGGAAAAGCCCCAACCGCAAATACCAAAAAACCCGTTTTCTTAGAAAAAACGGGTCTTCAGACCGGCAAAACTGAACTCACTCACCAGAATCTCCGCTGATTTCTCGCACAAGCCGGTGAACTGCACTGGTTGGTGCCACCCTACAGATAGAGGCTTTGCGTAAGTCCTGCAGAAAATAAAAGGGAGGCAGAGCCTCCCCAAAAGCATTCCCAGCCTGAGGCTGGGAACGAGACAATCTTCTCTTAGCCCGCGAAGGCGGGCTTCGTTTGTATAGCCGCGATTTCAAGAGACTGTTGGCGAATTGATAGGGGGTTTTACCCCACCCCCAACCCCTCCCCGTTAACGGGGAGGGGAGCTTTCGAGGGAACTTTTGTCCCCCCCTTTCCTTGTCTTTCTTGGAAAAAAAAACGCGCAGATTTTGAGAGTATCGATCTACTCTTAGCCCGCGAAGGCGGGCTTCGTCTGTGTAGCCGCGATTTCCAATCGCCAGGAACCTGGCCAACTAGCCAGAGGTCTAACCCCTCACCGATTCGCCAACAGCTTCTTTCCAATCGCCAGGAGCTTAAGTTGACACTAATGGGGCACGGGGGCACCGCCCCTACTTTGGGGGGCTTTGAGTATTTCCCCCCCTTTTTAAGGGGGGGCTAGGGGGGGATCTCACCTGACTCACTGGTAAGTAGAACTTGGGTTAATATATTTGCCGCGAAAAGTCAATGTCATCCCCTGTGCCGGTTGGGGCATTTGGGGGGAGAAGGGGTGAGCATGGATTGCTTCCGCAAGCGAGTTTTGCCCAGTCGCTGCGAGTGACGCAAATCCTGAGAAATAGCTGGCAACCTCGAATGTTTAAGGGCGCTGCACATTGAAAGGATAATTGCAACTTTTTTACACTCACAAAATATCACCTCGCACGCCCCCTCCCCGAACGCGCGGGGAGGGGGTTGGGGGTGGGGGAAAACAAAGTTTGTAGTTGGGCTAAAGCCCAAGTTTGTAGTTGGGCTTTAACCCAAAAGGTTCGTAGTTGGGCTAAAGCCCAAAAGGTTCGTAGTTGGGCT
>NZ_KB235948.1:4709771-4727863 GCF_000332335.1 Kamptonema formosum PCC 10802
AACGGGGAGGGGAGCTTTCTGGGAGCCAAAGTCCCCCCTTTCCTTGTCTTTCCTGGAAAAAAAACCGCGCAGATTTTGAGAGGATCGATCTACTCTTAGCCCGCGTAGGCGGGCTTCGTCTGTATAGCCGCGATTTCCAATCGCCAGGAACCTGGGCTAATCGCCGACGAACTAGCTGTAGGTCTAACCCCTCACGAATTCGCCAACAGATTCTTTCAATCGCCAGGAACTTGGGCTAATCGCCGACAAACTAGCTGTAGGTCTAACCCCCCGTTAATTCGCCAACAATCTCTTGCAATCGCCCGGATGCCTGTCCGCACAAGCAATCAAACCAATCAAGCCTTGCTTCCCGCCTTCTTCTCCTTCTCCTTAGCCCGCTTCGCCGCAGCCTTCTCCGCAGCCTTCGCCGCCTTCTCAGCCGCAATCTTCTCCAGACGCGCCTTCTCCTTCTCCTCCTCAATCTTGCTCAAATAATAGTGATAGTCCCCCGAATACACCCGCAACTCGCCCTCGCGAATCTCCACTATCTTATTCGCCACCTGCGAGATAAAATAGCGGTCGTGGGACACAATAATCACCGTCCCCTCGTAATTCTTCAGCGCCTCCTCCAGCATCTCCTTCGCCGGAATATCCAAGTGATTCGTCGGCTCATCCAAAATCAGCAAATTCGCCGGGCGCAGCAGCATCTTCGCCAGCGCCAGACGAGCCTTTTCCCCACCGCTGAGCGCCCCGACTTTCTTGAGCACCGTGTCCCCGCTAAATAGGAACCGGCCCAACAGCGTGCGGACTTCCTCATTTTTCCAGTCCGGCACCTCGTCGTGGACCGTCTCCATCACCGTTTTGTTCAAATCCAGCGCTTCCGCTTGATTTTGCTCGAAGTAACTGGGAATCACATTGTGAGGGCCCAACTTCACAGTCCCTTCCGTGGGCTGCTCCATGCCCACAATCATGTGCAGCAGCGTGGATTTCCCGCAGCCGTTGGGTCCGAGGAACGCCACCCGATCTCCCCGCTCAATCAGCAAATCCGCTCCCAAAAACAGGATTTTTTCACCGTAAGCGTGGGTCAAATCCTTGACCATCACCACTTCTCGCCCGCTGCGCGGAGGATCGGGAAACCGGAAGCGCAAAGTGCGCACATCCGACACCGGCGCTTCAATGCGCTCGATTTTTTCCAGCTGCTTCTCCCGGCTTTTTGCTTGCGTGCTGCGCGTGGCGCTGGCGCGAAATCGCTCAACAAACGCCTGCTGCTCCTCCAGCTCTTTCTGCTGGCGCTCGTAGGCGTTCTGTTGGGCGGCTTTCAGCTCGGCTTTCTGCTGCAGGTATGCGGAATAGTTGCCCAAGTAAGTCGTCGAGACGCCGCGCTCCGTTTCCACAATTTGCGTGCAGAGCCGGTCTAAAAACTCCCGGTCGTGCGCCACAATTACCATCGGAATGGTCAGCCCTTTGAGATAGGTTTCCAGCCACTCAATAGTTTCCAAATCTAAGTGGTTTGTCGGTTCGTCCAGCAGCAACAAATCCGGTTTTTGCAGCAGGATTTTCCCCAAACTCATGCGCATTTGCCAGCCCCCGCTGAAGGCGCTGACGAGCCGGTCGCCATCCTCTGGCTCAAACCCCATTTCCGGCAAAATCTTCTCAATCCGCGTTTCCAAACCGTAGCCATCCAGCGCTTCATATTGCCGCTGCAGCCGGTCCATTTTGCGCAGCAGCACCTCCAATTCCTCTGGAGTGGCGGTTTCCATCTCCCGGTGCACCTGCGACAGCGAGTGCTGCACTTCGTTCGCTTCCTTAAACACCGTCCAAAACTCTTCCCGCACCGTGCGGGCGGGATCGACCTCAAATTCTTGCGTCAGGTAGGCGATGTGCAAGCTGGCTGGGCGGATGATCTCACCGGCAGTCGGCTCAACTTCACCGGCAATAATCTTCAGCTGCGTGGACTTGCCGGCACCGTTCACGCCCACTAAGCCGATGCGATCGCCCGGCTTGACTTCCCAGCTGACGTCTTTGAGAATTTCGCCGGTGGGGTAGATTTTACTGATATGCTCTAGTCGCAGCATCGAGACTCTCCACAATAAACAACTTAAGGGCCAATTAAATTTCAGGTCGGCTACCAGCTCTCAGCCAAAAAGCTATACGCTCAAGGGAGCGCTCCTCAATCAGCCCGGTGCGCCAGAAGCGTCCAGCGCAAGCCGGCTGAATCCTTGCGCCCTAAACCCAAAAAGGAATTCGTGGAGAGTTGATTTAGAAACTGAAAACACAGTGGCGACTTTTATGATATGCTGACCTCTTAACTTTACTTAACACAGCGATTCTCTGTCAACGGTTTGGTAAAATTTTCTGTGGCAGTTCCGACGCCCCACCGGCACCTGACCCCAGACGCCCTCCGGCGGATGCCGGTCCCGCGCCGGCACCAAGCGCCCCAGACGCCCGCCCCAGACGCCCGCCCAGCCAGCACAGGGCTGCGGGCAGCAGTTTCACGCCACCGGCTGCCGGTTGTGCCAAAGGGGCGAGACTGTGATATGATAGTCGATTGTGTCCAATTAAAACCAGTCCATGCCCAAACTGAAAACCCGCAAGGCAGCCGCTAAGCGCTTCAAAGCCACCGGCAGCGGCAAAATCATGCGCCGCAAAGCTTTCAAGAGTCACCTCCTCGAACACAAGAGTTCCACTCGCAAGCGCAGCCTGTCCGTGATGGCTGTCGTCCATGAGCGCGACGAAGAAAACGTGCGTCTAATGCTGCCATATTTGTAAACCATAAGGAAACCAAGCCATGACACGGGTAAAACGCGGCAATGTCGCTCGCAAGCGCCGCAAAAAAATTCTCAAGCTCGCCAAAGGATTTCGTGGATCGCACTCCAAGCTGTTCCGCACAGCCAACCAGCAGGTGATGAAGGCGCTGCGCAGCGCCTACCGGGACCGCAAGCGCCGCAAGCGGGACTTCCGCCGCCTGTGGATCGCCCGCATCAACGCCGCCGCTCGCCTGCACGGCATGAGCTACAGCCAGCTGATCGGGAAATTGAAAAAGGCCAACATCCTGCTCAACCGCAAGATGCTGGCTCAGCTCGCTGTCCTCGATGCTGACAGCTTCAACAAAGTGGTGGAATTGGCCAGTCAAGCCAAGTAGGGGTCAGGTGTTTCCCTCGCTGTTCCCCTCGTTCCGGGGCGGTAGGGGCGGAGCCCCCGCGCCCGCCCTGGGAACGAGGGCAAAAAGCTGGAGTCTGAAAACGAGGACAAAAGGCTGGAGTCGGGGAACGAGGATGAGGAATAATACCAATTTGGGATTTTGGATTTGGGATTTTGGATTGAAAAAGGCGGCAGTAAAGCCTTTTCCGCTTCAGAGGAAAATACTATCTATCCCAACTTGGTATAAAAAACTGGAGGCAGAGCCTCTGAAAAGGCGTTCCGGGGCGGTCGTGCCGGTGGCACCGTGCCCGCCCCCGGAACGAGGATCTCTTTCTCCCCCTCCCCGCACGCGGGGAGGGGGGTGGGGCATAGGGTTCCTCCCCGGAATATGCAATACCAGATTTTTAATTGCTTTGGCCATTGCCCTGCTGCCCGCCGCAGCGCCCTTAATCGCACCGGCACCGGCACCCGCCGCAGAGCTCAAGCAGATCCAGAAGCGCGGGCGGCTGATTGTCGCGGTCAAAGATAATGTCCGCCCCCTGGGATTTACAGACGCCACCGGCAAGCTGCAAGGGCTGGAAATCGATATCGCCCGACGCCTCGCCGAAGAACTTTTGGGCAGTCCGGATGCCGTGGAGCTGCGACCGGTGGCCAATCAAGACCGGCTGTCTGTTGTGCTCGACGGGAAAGTTGACATAACCCTTGCCAGAGTCACCGCCACCGAATCCCGCAGCCGGCTGGTAGATTTCAGCATACCTTATTATATGGACGGCACCGGCTTTGTGACCAAAGATCCGTCGGTGCGGCGGCTGGAGGATGTTGGCAGATCCGCAATTGCCACGCTCAACAACTCCGACACCATCGCCAACGTCAAATATTTTTTACCCAACGCCAAACTCGTCGGTGCCGATTCCTACGAAGCCGGGCGAGCGCTCATAGACAGCGGTGGTGCCGGTGCCTTCGCCGCCGACGCCAGCGTCCTCGCCGGCTGGGTGCAGGAATATCCAGAATACCGCATTTTGCCGGTGCTCCTGACAGCGGAACCCCTGTGCGCCGTCATGCCCAAGGGTTTGCAGCACGCCGAGTTGCGCCTGCGAGTAAACCTTGCGATCGGGCGCTGGAAAAAAGAGGGCTGGCTGCAAGAACGGATTAAATACTGGGGCTTGCCGGTGCCGCAGGAGTAAAGTCGGCAACAAATCCGTGTTAGGTGTTAGGTGTTAGGTGTCAGGTGCTAGGTGCTAGGTGTTAGGGATTCACTCCCTGTTCCCTCTTTCCCATGAAAAGGTTTGCAGTTGGGCTTATGCCCTACCGGCTGTTTGTAGTTGGGCATAAGCCCCATCGGCGGGCCTCGTAAGCGACTGCCTTGAAAAGGTTTGCAGTTGGGCTTATGCCCTACCGGCTGTTTGTAGTTGGGCATAAGCCCAACCGGCGGGCCTCGTAAGAGCGCATAATTTTCATTGCTGATGATGTGCGCAGCATACAGAAGCGACTGCCTCCTTTATGTAAAAAGCAGATTAAAAGCATAACCGCTCAGGAGTGGAGTGCGCTGTGAGATGGTCGGTGTCATCTGTGCCAGCACCCGATCCCCAAGCCCTAAGCCCTAAGCCCTAAGCCCTAACCCCGATACAATGGTTAACATAAATAGGACTGCACGCTGACTCATGACGCTTCCCCCAGATCTGGAGACTGCACCCCAGCCAGGTTCCGACACCCATCCAGAAGGCCCAACCCGAGAAGACTTGAGTGTCGCACCGGCACCCGAGGCGACGGACATCGCCGACAACCCAGAAGAGGACTATCTCGACGAAGCGCCCGATGACCTTGAGATGTCCCTGTTCGACCACTTGGAGGAATTGCGCCAGCGGATTTTTTATTCCCTGATCGCCGCTGTCGCCGGCATAACCGGTTGCTTCCTGTTTGTCAAGCCCATTGTGGAAATCCTGGAAGTGCCGGCAAAAGGTATTAAATTTCTCCAGTTAGGACCTGGTGAGTATTTCTTTGTCACCCTGAAAGTTGCCGGCTACAGCGGCTTGCTATTGGCCACTCCTTTGATTCTCTACCAGATCGTACAGTTTGTTTTGCCCGGACTGACTCGCCGGGAGCGCCGATTTCTGGGCCCGATTGTGCTGGGATCGAGCGTCCTGTTTCTCGGCGGGCTGGTGTTTTCTTATGTGGCGCTGATCCCAGCTGCTTTGCAATTTTTCATCAGCTACGGTGCCGGTGTGGTGGAGCAGGTGTGGTCAATTGAGCGCTACTTTGAATTTGTCCTGCTGCTGATGTTCAGCACCGGCATCGCCTTTCAGATTCCCGTCATCCAAATGTTGCTCGGTTTGCTGGGGATCGTTTCTTCCGGGCAAATGTTATCTGGGTGGCGGTATATTTTGCTGGGATCTGCTATCTTAGGAGCAGTGCTCACGCCCTCTACCGATCCCCTCACCCAAAGCTTACTTGCCGGTGCTGCGGTCGGGCTTTACTTCGGCGGGATCGGCTTAGTGAAGCTCCTGGGGCGCTGAGAAAAAGCCGGTCGCACCTGCGGACAGTCCGCTACCGGAGACTAAGGCCGGCGGGCTGTCCGCAATCGTGCCGGTCGGGGAAACCCCCGCACTCCTGCGGAGGATTGCCGGGCCGCAGGCAGCAAAACCACTGGTTTTATGCGATAATTGCAGGGTGAGAAAGTTTTTGGGATAGTCCTGTATAAGTAGTGACACATTCCTGGCTAATCCTTGCTTGACAAGGTTTTCAGCCTTCAACATCACTACTTGTTTACCACTGCTGTTTTTGGCGCTCTCCCACTTTGGGTGATAAGTAAAACTAATCGATTGTCTCCAAGGCTTGCCGGATAAGGCATTCCCCTGCCCGGATCTCGCAGCAGCGAGCAGCCCAAAAACTGGGTTTTTCACCCCAAGTGCGGTCAGGCCAAGTTTTTGTAATTCAGACTACAAATACAAACACTCAACCCCTGTACGTTACTGACAGTCAACTTTCCAGTTGGATGCGAAGTTAGCAACTGAATATACCTGTATTTGTAAATGACCCCCCTCCGGAAATCCTCAAGAAGTATCTGCGGACGCAACCTCTCTACAGGTGCGTTTCGCTCGGATGAACTCAACCAAAATCTGGCGGATAACCCATGTTTTTTCCCTGTTACCGGCTGTCAGAATGTTGGGATATCCGTTTGATTAATTTGCGAAATATATTCGAGGTGAGATCGCCGCTCATTGGGTTCTCTCCCCTTCTCGCCCTCTCGCCCTGTCTCGCTCAGTCTGCCGGTGAAATGCGCCAGTCCCATTGAGATCGCCCCTTCAGGTTGTCTGGAGAGCAGGTCTTGTATGGTTCAGCAAGCCGTAAGAAATCCGGTTGGGCTAGAATGCCAGAAGTTCGTTTCTGCCATCCAAAGAAACCCGGTTTCTGGTACTGCAAGACCGGCAATCAGAGCGCCGCAGGACTGCTGACCGCCTCCGCACAACTTTAGTCAATCATGGAGCGTGCTAAACAATGTCTTTAAATGTGGAAGTTTTGGACCATTGCGTCACAGAGTATGCCCCCAGTTTCTATGGCAGCACAGACCGAAAGGAGCAAACGTTGCGGCAAAGTGAAGCGCGCTATCGCAGCTTTTTTGAGAGCGCGGTTGTGGGGCTATTTCAAGCAACGGTTAAGGGACGATTCTTGATGGCGAACGCGATGCTAGCTCGCATCTGCGGCTATCCATCCCCCGCCGAACTGACGGATACTGCTATCAACCTCAAGGAGCAACTGTACCTTGAGCCGGGCCGGCATGCAGAGCTGATTCATTTGTTGCAGCGGCAGAAAGCGGTCTGGAATTTTGAGTCGCAGGTGCGCCGGTTTGACGGCAGTGCTATCTGGATTTGTGAGAGCGTCCGGGCGATCTGCGATCCCACCGGCCAGATCCAGGGTTACGAAGGAACGGTGGAAGATATCACCCATCGCGTACAGGCTGAGGCGGAACTGCAAGCGACACTGCAAAAAGAAAAACAGCTCAAAAGCCAGTTTGTCTCAATGGTGTCCCACGAGTTTCGCTCCGCCCTGACCGTGATTGCCGCCGCCAGCAGCTTGCTGAAGCTTCACAGTCAAAAAATGACCGCTGAAGCCCGACATAAATATTTTGATAAAATTGCGGAAACTGTCAAAAATACGTCCGAGCTTATAGAAGGATTTTTAACCGTTAGCAAAACGGAAAGCGAACCGGTAAAACTTAAACCAGTTCCCCTGGATTTGCCCGTTTTTTGCCAGGAAGTTTGGCAGGATGTCCAAACTGTAATCAAAGCCACCCACTGGCTTGAGTTTGCCGACACCTGGTGTCGGGGCACTGTGCTAGCAGACCGCACACTGCTGCGGCAGCTCCTGCTGAATCTGCTGTTGAATGCGGCGAAGTATTCGCCAGACGGCAGTCCCGTTTACTTGGAACTAGGGGGCACAAATAGCGAGATTATTTTCCGCATCAAAGATATGGGTATCGGTATCCCGCCCGAAGACCGGGATCACCTGTTTGAGGTGTTTCACCGCGCCCACAATGCTTCCACCTCTGCCGGCACGGGGTTGGGTCTGGCTATTGTCAAGCGAGCGGTAGACTTGCACGGCGGCAAAATCTCCGTTGAAAGTGAGCTCGGCGCTGGCACCACTTTCACCGTAACGCTCCCAGTCCTCGGTTCTTGCATCGGCGCTCCCCGCCCGGGAGCCGGTTGAGCGATCTCAGGGCGTGGCACCGAGGCGCTGGCAACCCCACCCTACCCCCCTTTCGGGGGTGGGTTTTTTAGTTCTAGCAGCAGTCATATTGGTTAGGACAATAGGAGCTTCGGGAGCTCTGGAGCGAGGGAGGCCGGAATGTAGGTTTCCTAAATGCTTACTGCGATATAGACGTAGGTACGGCGTCCCGCCGAGCCTGAAGGTCTAATGTCCTAATCTAAGTGACCACTGCTCTATGGGGTATTTTGAGGCTCGCAGAAGGGGGACAGCACCATTCCGACTCCGCTGCCACGGGCTGGATGTTCGGTTTACCGCATGAGAAATTACGGGAAACCGAAACAAAAGTCCGGCAGTGGTGCAGACAGCCGTCACCCCTCTCCCAAAATGCCAGCAGAAGGGGATTTCACCATTCCTACTCCGCTGCCACTGGCTGGATGTTCGGTTTACCGCATGAGAAATTACGGGAAACCGAAGCAAAAGTGCGGCAGTGCTGCAGACAGCCGTCACCCCTCTCCCGAAATGCCAGCAGAAGGGGGATTTCACCATTCCGACGCCGCTGCCACTGGCTGGATGTTCGGTTTACCGCATGAGAAATTACGGGAAACCGAAACAAAAGTGCAGAGCGAACAGGGATGGGTAGCGGCAGTCGCACGCCAAACGAAAAAACCGGCCCCTGCAAGCCCCTACCCCCTCCCCGCAGGCACGCCTAGGGGGAGTGAGTCAATACAAATTACCTAAAATCCGTTTAATTGCTATTTATGCCATCCGGAGCGCAATGGGCTCATGCCCAATGCCCCTGGCCCGCCGCCATGCCCGATGCCCGATTCTTAAAAATTGTCCAGCAGCCATTCGGAGGCTCGCTCGCCCAAGTCCAGGGGAATGCTGACGGCTTTGCCCTGGCGGGGGCGCTCCCGCGTTTGTTGGATGTAATCTCGCACCTGCTCCACCGCACTCCAGCCGTGGAGATAGCCGGCGATGGCCTCCAGATGGGCCAAATACTCCGCCTCCGTCATGGGAAAAGACGCTTGCTCCAGGTACTTCCACATTACCTGGACAAAGATCTTGCCCTGAGTCCGCCGCAGCTGGATGTCATAGGAGCGTCCCCATTTAGCCAGCAGCAGCTGGCGTAGGTCATTGCCGGTCATAGCTTCCCCTGTCTGAATGCCCATCGTTTACATTTCTTAAGAATTCGTTCGCTACTTCAAAAAATGCAATAATGCTCTCAGAAAGGCTGTAAAGTGCGTTCTGAAAGCAATTGTAGTACCCTGTACGGGTGGTGCGGACTGGCCGAACTGACGGATGCAGTTCGCACAGGCCAATTGACTTGCGGTTGGATTAGACAAATAACTTAACACATAGCTCAGCACAGGTCATGACTCAAGTATCTGGATCTGCGGACGTACCCAGCATGGGGCGTCGTCAATTTATGAACTTTCTGACGTTCGGTGCGGTCACCGGCACGGCGCTGGGTGCCCTGTATCCAGTGGTGAAGTATTTTATTCCGCCATCGAGCGGTGGGGCCGGGGGTGGGGTCACGGCCAAGGACGCCCTGGGCAACGACATCCAGCTCAGCGAATTTTTGGCCAGCCACCTTCCGGGCTCCCGCACCCTGGCGCAGGGGCTGAAGGGCGACCCCACCTATATCGTGGTGGAGAGTGAGTCATCGATTGCCAATTACGGGATCAACGCCGTTTGCACCCACTTGGGCTGCGTCGTGCCCTGGAACACCAGCGAGAACAAGTTCATGTGTCCCTGCCACGGCTCCCAGTATGACGCCACCGGCAAAGTGGTGCGCGGGCCCGCACCCCTGTCCCTGGCGCTGGTTCACGCCAATGTGGAAGATGATAAAGTTACCTTCACGCCTTGGACGGAAACCGACTTCCGCACCGGCGAGAATCCTTGGTGGACATAAGCCGGTTTGAGATTTGAGATGTCAGCTGCCAGATCCTAACAGTCTGGCGAGTGACCCGTGACTGATCGCAGTCCAAAATCCGGCCATCTCGTTGTTTGACCTTTGTTGCTGAAATCTTCCCATTCCAGATGAAAAAATTTTCCCTCTCAGTGATGTTGTCCGGCAGCTACAGGGCGGCGGTCAAAAGCATGCTGCTGGCCATTGCAACTGCAGCGATTTTCCTAGCCGGTGACCTGGCCCTGCCCGGGGCAGCTGCAGCCTATCCCTTCTGGGCGCAGCAAACCGCTCCGGAAACCCCCCGCGAAGCGACAGGACGGATTGTTTGCGCCAACTGCCACTTAGCGTCTAAACCCACCGAAGTGGAAGTGCCGCAAGCGGTCCTGCCGGATACAGTATTTGAAGCGGTGGTGAAAATTCCCTACGACACGAACATCCAGCAAGTGACCGGCGATGGCAGCAAAGGCGGGCTGAATGTGGGTGCCGTGGTCATGCTGCCAGAAGGCTTCAAGATTGCCCCCGAAGACCGCATTCCCGAAGAGCTCAAGGAAAAAATCGAGGATCTTTATTACCAGCCCTACAGCGAGGACCAAGAAAACGTCGTTATCGTTGGCCCGCTCCCGGGCGAGGAATACCAGGAGATTATTTTCCCGGTGCTGTCTCCCAATCCGGAAGAGGATAAAGCCATCCACTACGGCAAATATTCTATCCATGTGGGCGGCAATCGCGGGCGCGGTCAGGTTTACCCCACCGGCGACAAGAGCAACAACACGGTATATAATGCTTCCGTCGCCGGTACAGTGACTGAGATTGTTCCTGTCGAAGAAGAAGGCGGTTATGAAGTGACCATCCAAACCGCTGACGGCAACACGGTTGTTGACACCATTCCGCCGGGACCGGAACTGCTGGTATCCGTTGGGCAGGAAGTCGCCGCCGGTGCCGCGATCACCTCCAACCCCAACGTGGGCGGTTTCGGCCAGAAAGATGTTGAAATCGTCTTGCAAAGCTCGGGTCGCATCAAAGGGTTGCTGGCCTTCTTTGCCATTGTCACCCTGTCTCAGATCCTGCTCGTCCTCAAGAAGAAGCAGGTGGAGAAGGTGCAAGCTGCTGAGATGAATTTCTAGGTTTTTCAATAAGCACCAAGATGGGGGGTGAATTCCACCCCCTTTTTTTGTTGGTGAGGGATTGCTATAATAACTTGAAAAGGGTGTTTAGCCATGAGTGTTCCTGAAGAAAAACCTAGCCCCAGTCTAGAAAAGAGCGCTGAGAATGGCGAGGGCGCGCCAGCCGCGATTGTGGCAGAGACAATTGCCCCTGTGCCAGATAATTCCACGGCGCAAGGCGGCGGGGCGCAACCCGGAACGATTGAACCTATTCCTGAGGTAGAAAAAACGGCTGAGCCTGATGAGGAGCGGCTGGTCAGGGCAATTATTGAAGGAAACCCCACCCCGGCGCTAGACAAGAAGATAGAGGAGTGCCTCAAGGCGCTGAGTGAGATAAGCACAGCGGTTTCAGGCGCTGATCTTTCAGGACAAGTCAAGAAAATTGCTAAGGCTTTTTGGATGCGGGATGCTGTAGATAAATTGCGGCGTCAGGAAAAATATCTGACGGCGGGGACTTTGGAAAAGCTCGCCGATTTAGATGCGTGCTTAGAGGTGCGAGTGAAAACCATAGCCAAAAATAAAGAATTGGCGAAAAAACTGGCTGCCCTTCGCAAGCAACTGTACAAAAAGCCACAAGACACACAATCGTGGTGGAACCTGATTTCCCACCAGGAGCAAGAACAGTGGAATCGCTGGGACTGGCTGTTTGACTGGGGAGCGTGGCTGTGCTTGGGTTTTTCTGCAGTCATTATCATCCAAGGGGTTAAGGTCGATATGACCAATATTAAGACCGATGAGATAAACTTAGAGGAAATGCTGGGAACCGCTCTCCAGAGTGGGGCGCTTGCTGGAGGGATTAACGCTCTGCTTCGGGGAACTGCAGCGCAGTCTCAGAAAAAGGAGGATGAAGAGAAGCAGAAACAGCCGGCGCAAGGAAAAAGCCAAAATATCGAGCAGATAAAAGAGAAGGCAGAGCTAATCAGCAAGCAAGCTACGACTAAGCTGGAGCAGCTGCTGGACAGGTGGAATATTCCCCGCTACTGGCAATCAGAGGTGAAGTTCCTTATCTCGCTGACTGTCTTGGGAATTACCTGGAGCACTCCCTATATTTTGTCGGGGTGGGGCTACTGGGTGCAGTACAAATTTTTTGGGGAGTTTTATCTGCAACAGGGAGAATATAAATCGGCTGAAAGAGCTTTGCAGAAGGCCCTGGACTTGAAAAGCAACGATCCGGATATTTTGTTCGCTCTGGGCCAAACTTACGAAAGTCTGAAAAAGCCCGATCGAGCGCTAATCAAATACGAGGAAGCCAGCCGGCAGAGGCAGCTCCCCCAAATCCTCAACGCTCTGGCGCTGATGAAAATCGTGTCGGAGAGAGTCAAGACCGGCAATTGGACGGCGCAGCTCGACCAGCAGGCCAAGGAAGCTGAAGATATACTCTATGACGCCACAATAAATCTGGCAGAAGACCTCCAGGATAAGTCGAAGGATGGGGAAGTAGAAAGCCTGCCGTTTTCCGAAAGGCAGTTTAAACTGCAATCGGAAATTAACACCAACTTGGGCATTGTTTACTGGAGCAAAGTCAACTTGGCGAAAGCGAGCCTTGATGAGGCTGAGAAAAAAGATTTGCTTGAGGCTCTGAGTTATTTTGAAGAGGGCGCTATCTTGGAGATCCAGGATAAAATCGTGGGCCAAAAAGGCAAGGAAGTAACAAAGGATGCGCTCGCGGTCACTGAGGCGGATCTGAAGAAGCTCAGCAAGGATAAGCGGGGGAGGGCGGTTTGCTATTACCGGCTCGCACACCTGATTAATTTACTCAAACTCAGCCCGAATCAGGCACCGGCAGAGATCAAGATAGCGGACGCTGCGGTGGGAGCGACTTGCTACAGCTCTTCTGGCGCTCCCATCAAGCCGTTGCGGCTGTACGATCGGGCCTTTGTTTACAACCTCAGGCGGCTCCCAGGGTTGCCCAAAAACCCGGCGGTGCAAGCACCGGCATCACCTCGCAACCCAGCTAAACCTGAAAATTAACCGCCGCCGGCATAAGAACCCGGCACCCCAACCCCCTCCCCGCAGGCGGGGAGGGTGAGTGAGAGATTACGCTTTTAATCTGCTTCTTAAAAAAAGAGTCAGAGCCTACATAAACTTATGAGAAAAAGTTTTTATTAACAAAATTAGCTAGCAGCATATGCAAATTAATAAATGCTAATTCCCTTGAGCGGGATTGCGCCCCTTGCCTAGCGAGCCCCACCGGCGGTAAGCTCAGACAGGAACTCAAGGGGAGAAATCGTGGCCATTGACGAGCAAATCATTCAAGTCGGATCGCTGCAGTGGTTTTATCGGGAGGCAAAGCCGGTCAACGAAACAGAACAGCCGCCGGTGCTGCTGCTGCACGGAATTCCGTCCCTGAGTTACAGCTGGACGGAAGTGATGCCGGCACTCGCAGAGCAAGGGTTTCGCGCTATCGCGCCCGACTGGATTGGCTTCGGGCGCTCCAGCTTCCCCGACCGGCGCGACTTCGCCTACACCCCGGACGCCTTTATCGACGCCCTCGCCGCTTTCCTCAAAACTCTGGAAATCCAGCAATTTTACCTGGTGGCGCAAGGATTTTTGGGGTCTGTGGGGCTGCAGTACGCCCTGCGCCACCCGGAGCAAGTCGGGCGCTTGGCGGTCCTCAACGCGCCGGTGTCGCCAGATGCCAAGTTGCCCTGGAAAATCCAGCAGCTGGGACTGCCCCTGGTGGGGGACATGATGACCCAAGACCCCCTCTTGGTGGACCGCACCCTGGAGGCGGGGAGCAGGTTCGTTGTCTCAGACGAAGATTTGGATGTCTACCGGCGTCCTTTCCTGAAAAGTTCGGATGCGGGGCGCAGTCTGCTCGCTACCGTGCGCAACCTCCAGCTCAAGCAGGCAATGGCCGAGATTTCATCCGGGTTCAGCCGGTGGGCCCAGCCAACCCTGATTGTCTGGGGGATGGCCGATCCCTGGCTGCCCTTCACCCAGGCGGAAACTTTCGCCGGCATCGTCCAGAACGCAGAAATTGTCAAACTCGAAGAAGCTGGGCACTACCCTCAAGAGCACTGGTCTGTCGAAGTCAGCAATGCCCTGATTCCCTTTCTGCGCCGGCAGCCGGTTTAGCCCCACAGCCGGCGGTCCCTCCTGGGAAAGCGCTCCCCTACGCTAGCGGCGGTGAAGAAAGTGCCCGCCCCCAGAACAAGGATCTATATGGCGCAACATCTTGATATATTTTTTGAGAGAACTAAATCCTCATTTATTGGTAAAGCTCATCCTTATGTCACGTCAGCGCTCTATTTTGGCCTTAATTCTGGCAGTTTTTGTAACGTTCGCTATCAGTTTTAGCAGCTTCGCCGCCACCCCGAAGGCTGCAACTTACACCCCGGCTCAGATTGAGCAAATTCAGAAATACGCTCCCAAAATTACTGAGTTCCGGGGGCGCATGGACGAACTGCAAACCCTTATCCAAAAGCGCAACTGGATAGATACGCGCACGTTTATCCACGGGCCTCTGGGCCAACTGCGGCAAGACATGGCCTACGTTACCCGCTATCTGCTGCCGAAAAACCAGCCGGCAGCCCGTAAAGCCGCTAAGGATGTTTTCGGCCACCTGGAAACCATCGATAAAGCCGCCGCAGCCAATAGCTATGAGGTAGCTTCCCAAAACTACCGGGAAGCTTTGAAGGATTTTGACGCCTTCTTGCAGCTGCTTCCCCAGGGTTAATCTCGTCTGGATTTGAACCGCAGATTAGCGCGGATAAACGCAGAAATAAGCTGTCTTCTATCCGCGTTGAGCCAGAAACCCGGTTTCTTCCAGAAACCCGGTTTCTCAGCTTTACCCGCGTTCCCAGGCTCCGCCTGGGAACGCCCCTTTGTCGGCTGCTGCCTCCTGTTTCCAATAAGCAGATTAAAATGCTAGTAGGGACAAGGACAGGCGAGACGCCTGTCCTACCTCCTAACTTACGTTTTTGAATTCAATCTAAAATCCAAAATCCAAAATCCAAAATCTAAAATCTAAAATCTAAAATCAATATGAGTCAAGTTGCAGTAATTGGGTGCGGTGCCGTCGGAGCGGCGATTGCTTATGAACTGAGCCTAGTTCCAGGGTTGGAAATTACTGTTTTCGACCGGCAGTCACCGGCACAGGGAGCTACCGCCGCCTCTCTGGGGGTGCTGATGGGTGCGATCAGCCAGAAGGTAAAAGGCAGGAACTGGCAATTGCGACATGCTAGCATGCAGCGCTATGAAACTTTGATTCCGGAATTGGAAGCGCTCACGGGCTGCCAAATCCCTTTCAACCGGCAGGGTATTCTGATGCTTTGCTTTCAGGAAGAGGAGATGAAAGGCTGGCATCAGCTGGCAGAAATTCGCCGCACTCAAGGGTTTCAATTGGAAATTTTACAGCCCTCTGAGGTGGTGTCGAGGTGCCCGCAAGTGGAGTGCTCGCATCTCGCCGGCGCGATTTATTCTCCGCAAGACCGGCAAGTCGATCCAGTTGCTCTGACGCAGGCTTTAGTTGCCGGTGCTGAGCGCAATGGCGTCACTTTTCAATTTGGGGTGGCGGTGGAGGGGTTTGAAATTGCTACAACTCCAGACTGCCGGTGTGTCTGTCAAGTGAAAACAGCCGGGGGTGAGGTGCCGGCAGATTGGGTTGTGATAGCTGCCGGTTTGGGTTCGGCGCAGCTGACAGAAAACCTGGCGCAGCCGGCTGATATTAGACCTGTTTTAGGCCAAGGGATGCGGGTGCGGTTGGAACGTCTTTTGGGAAATCCGGATTTCCAGCCGGTGATTACCGGCGATGACGCTCACATTGTGCCGGTGAGTGGGGGAGACTACTGGTTGGGGGCGACGGTGGAATTTCCTGCCGGTGGGGGGGAGCCGGTGGCAGATCCGAAACTGCTGGATGCGGTGAGGGAAAAAATTATCTCGTTTTGCCCAATTTTAGCTGAAGCAACTGTTATTGAAAAGTGGTCGGGTTTGCGCCCCCGCCCGGAAAAACAAGCCGCGCCGGTGATTGGCCGGCTCTCCGGTTACAGCAATGTTTTTCTCGCCACCGGCCACTATCGTAACGGAATTTTGCTCGCACCGGCAACCGCACAAGCCATTCGCCAACTAATTGAAACAGCTGCCTAACATTCCTTGGCGCTCCTTCACGGCGGCGGTTCCTAAAAATCCCTATCTGGGAATATAGCAGTATGCACTTAGATTAGAACATTAGACCTTCAGGGCAGCCAGACGCTGGCCTACGTCTATATAGCAGTAAGCATTTAGGAAACGTACATTTCGGCCTCCCTTGCTCCCCCACTCCCGAAGCTTCTATTGTTCTAACCAATATGACTGCTGCTATACTCGGTGGTGCTGGAAAGTAAGGATACAGGAATGTGGTTCACTTCTGTAAAAAAATGGAATTGCCAGAGTTTACTGTAGAGCAAGTGCGAGAGCTGGCAAACCGGCACGGACTCGATTGGAATGCCGGTGAAGTCGAGAAATTTATGGCTCTTGTGGGAGGGCATCCCTATTTAGTGCGGCTGGCGATGTACGCAATTGCCCGCCAGGAAATAGCCTTAAACCCGCTCCTGCGAGAGGCTGCCACAGAAGCTGGACTTTACAGCGATCGCCTGCGACGCCATTTGTGGAATTTGGAAAAGTATCCCCAGATAAAATCTGCTATGCGAGCAGTTGTAACAGCTGCCGGTGCGGTGCGGTTGCCGGCAGAACAAGCTTTTAAATTAAACAGTATGGGGTTGGTGAAATTGCAGGGAAATGATTGCACTCCCCGGTGCGATTTATACTGTCAGTATTTTCGCGAGCGTTTGAAATGCCGGTAAATAGGTGGGGACAAGCGGGACGCCTGTCCTGCGCCACTGCTGCCTCCCCAAACTCAACCGTAGAAACACCATCCGTAGAAACACCATCCGTAAAAACACCATCCGTAGAAACACAGCCATTTGTCAGTTGTTCCCCCCAACGCAGCCTAAACAACCAGCAGGGTCTGATCCGCAGCGGTGAAAGCCACATTCTTGAAAACCATGCCTTTTATGTGAATTTGCAGCTGAGGGCCAGATCGAGCCAGCTGCAGGATCATCCCATTTTCCACAGAAGCTTCGGTGATGGGCCGGTCGGCAAAATAAGTACCATTACTGCCTAAATTAATGATTTTCCACCGGCAGCCCCGGCACTGCAATTCCAGGTGGTGGCGCGAGACAACGGCGCTGTGTAGAATCACGTCATTATCTGTTGAGCGCCCAATGCAAATAACGGGTTTGTCCTTAAAAGTCCAGCTTTGGGCCGGAAGATGTGAGATTCGATGCACCAGCGTCAGAGTTATCACGGTCTTTTCTGAAAAATTCAAAAATTATCCTCTTTCTGACTTCATTATTCCCCAATAGGTTTCTCAAAAAATATCCAAGTGCAACAATTTTCAAAAGACTTAATAATCGGTTGCATTAGCCAATTTGTGATATACTAATGCCCCGTTAGTAGGATGCCAACTGAGACTTACTTGAGATTTTGGACTTTAGTTTCAAGCGCTATCCACTTCAGCCAAGACCGTTGAGGCGATAGAGGGTTTTGCCCCCTCTACCTCTCGCCCCCTCTACCTCTAAGCCCTTTCCCTTCCCTTTCGGTACTGAGAAACCCGGTTTCTTAAAGAAACCGGATTTCTGGGCCATAGTTTATCCAACTGAGAACCGCCATAATTCAGCCGCAGTGTTTTGTTCAGCGGTTCCTGTCTATCGCAAAATATTAATAACCTCAAAAAACCTTTAGTCCTTGAAAGCATGAATATACCTGCCAAACCTGCCGGTAAACCCCGCCGCTTATGGCGAGCGATACTTTTGTTTGGAGTCACTTTGCTGCTGGACATCTTCGAGCCGGACATTCTCAGATGGTTTAACTGGTTTTCCTTGCTGGGCATTGTCTCGATTTATTTCGTGCAGTTGAAACTCCACCAGACAGTCACTGCACTTTACAGCCAAGCCGGCATTCAATAACCCACAGTCTTCTAGTGGCTTTCTCCGTAGGGTGGGTGACGGGAAGCGCGTCACCCACCGAAAGATATTTCATATAGCAATAGACAATCAGTTTAGGACACGCTCGATCAGAGGGAACACCTGTCCTACGAAATATAGGCGTAGGGCAGACGTCTCGCCTGCCCTCAAGCCCAACTACTTTCTTTGGGCTACGCTGAACTTACGAACCTTTGGGCTACGCTGAACTTACGAACCTTTGGGCTACGCTGA
>NZ_KB235948.1:4727963-4746517 GCF_000332335.1 Kamptonema formosum PCC 10802
TTCTTTGGGCTACGCTGAACTTACGAACCTTTGGGCTACGCTGAACTTACGAACCTTTGGGCTACGCTGAACTTACGAACCTTTGGGCTACGCTGAACTTACGAACCTTTGGGCTACGCTGAACTTACGAACCTTTGGGCTACGCTGAACTTACGAACCTTTGGGCTACGCTGAACTTACGAACCTTTGGGCTACGCTGAACTTACAAACCTTTGGGCTACGCTGAACTTACAAACTGCTCACCGGCATCTCCAGAACTCGCACCAAAAAAGCCCACTTGTCGGCAATTTCCTCTATAATTTTAGCAGTCGGCTTGCCGGCACCGTGTCCCGCCTTCGTTTCAATTCGGATCAGCACCGGCTTCTCACCCGCGTGCGCTTCTTGCAAAGCCGCCGCAAACTTGAAACTGTGCGCCGGCACCACCCGATCGTCGTGATCCGCAGTAGTAATCATCGTCGCGGGATAAGCTGTGCCGGCTTTGACATTGTGCAGCGGCGAATAGGCGTAAAGAGTTTGAAACTCCTCCGGATTCTCCGGCGAACCGTATTCGGAACACCACGCCCAACCAATGGTAAACTTGTGGAAGCGCAGCATATCCATAACCCCGACAGCCGGCAGCGCTGCCCCAAACAAATCCGGGCGCTGAGTCATGCAAGCACCCACCAGCAATCCCCCATTGCTTCCGCCGCCAATCCCCAGTTTTGCCGGAGAGGTGTAGCCATTAGCAATCAGCCACTCAGCAGCGGCGATGAAATCATCAAAAACATTCTGCTTTTTCAGCTTCATCCCCGCTTGGTGCCACTCCTCGCCATACTCGCCACCGCCGCGCAGATTGGGAATCGCCAAAACGCCGCCCAGTTCCATCCAAACCAGCTGCCCAACCGAGAAAGTCGGCGTCAGGGAGATATTGAATCCGCCGTAGGCGTAGAGATAAGTTCCGTTATTTCCATCCAGCGAAATTCCCTTTTTGTGGCTGATGAACATCGGCACTCGGGTGCCGTCTTTGCTGGTGTAAAAGACTTGCTTGGTTTCGTAATCCGCTGGGTTGAAATCGACATCTGGCTGGCGGTAAAGGGTGCTCTCACCCGTCACCATATCGTAGCGGTAGATAGTGGATGGTGCCGTGTAGCCGGTGAAGCTGTAGAAGGTTTCCGTGTCGTAGCGCTTCCCGCCGAATCCGCCGGCAGAACCGATTCCCGGCAATTCCACTTCCCGCACAAACGAGCCATCTAAGTTAAAAATCTTAATTTGACTGCGGGCGTCTTTCAGGTAGTCAGTCACAAATTGGTTATTGAGCAAACCGGCACCTTCCAGAACTTCATCCGCCTCAGGGATGATTTCTTGCCAATTCTCCCGGGATGGGTTGTTGGTATCAATAGCAATAACCCGACCGCGAGGGGCATCCAGGTCAGTTTGAAACCAGAACAAAGAGCCATCATTGTCGATGCAGCTGTATTTAGCCTCAAACTCGCTAATTAATTCTAGCACAGGGGCGTTGGGGTCTGTCAAGTCTTTATAAAAGACCAAGTTTTTGGGTTCAGTTCCCCGCCAAACCGTAATAATCAGGTACTTGCCGTCTTCGGTGACATCGCCGGAAAAACCCCATTCTTTTTCGTCGGGCCGGTGATAGATGAGGGCATCTTCCGATTGGGGCGTTCCGAGCCGGTGGTAGAAGAGTTTCTGGTAATAGTTAACGTCTTCCAGTTTAGTTTTCTCGTTTGGCTCGTCATACCGGCTGTAGAAAAAGCCCTCACCGTCGAGAGTCCAAGAAGCGCCAGAGAATTTAATCCACTTTAGGCGATCGGAGAGGTCTGTGCCGGTTTCCACATCGCGAACTTTCCACTCCTGCCAGTCAGAACCGGAGGTGGACAAGCCATAAGCCATCCATTTCCCATCTTCAGTAATGGCCACACTAGACAGGGCAACCGTGCCATCTTCTGAGAGCGTATTTGGGTCGAGCAGCACTCGCGGCTCTCCGTCGAGGGAAGTCAAAGTGTATAGCACACTTTGGTTTTGGAGTCCATCATTTTTGTAATAAAAGTACCGGTTTCCTTTCTTGTAGGGGATGCTGTATTTCTCGTAATCCCACAGTTTGGTGAGGCGCTGCTTGATTTTTTCCCGTGCGGGGATTTCGTTGAGGTAGGTAAATGTCACCTGGTTCTCGGCCTCGACCCAAGCCTTCGTTTCGTCAGAGTCGAGATCTTCCAGCCAGCGATAAGGATCGCTGACGGTTGTGCCGTGGTAATCATCTACTTGCTCAGCTTTGCGGGTTTGCGGGTAAGTCAGGGATTTCTCAGGATACGTCATCGTGCGCTATTGTTGCCAACACTCTACAGTTTAGCGTCACAGGAACCCGATGCGCCTCTGCGGACTAAAGAACTTTTGCCTTGCGGATGTTGGCCTCGCCACCTGCCAAACTTTAGCACTTCCTGTTCCAAATCCTGCAGCATCACTGTCCGAGCAAAAATTGAAATATTGCACTCCTACATTAACTCCGACAGTTGCCAGCCGTTTATCCCTAAAATCTTTGCCAAAACCCCAGCACTAATCTAACCCAGCTTTAGCAACTCCATCACAAAATCCTCCTTCGCTTTAGCTTAAGCAGCGGCAATCCGTCCCACCGGCACCCCCGGAGGAACATCCGCCACAATCAACCTCACCTCCAACAAATTTTCCAATTCTCTCACCTTAACCCTTGACAATTTGACTCACTTAATGTATAATAATAACCCACCCAGACACACCGGCCAACTCCTCCCCCCCTTTCCGCACCCCGCGTGCGGGCAGGGGGGGTCGGGCTCACCCCTGCGCCTCAGCCTTAGCCGTCACCAGCACCTCACCCTTGAGCATCCGGGAAGCCGCCTCAAGGAGCGCCTCTTCCAGATAGGGCTTGGTGAAATAGCCCCGCGCCCCTAGCTGGATCGCCATCTGCCGGTGCCGGTCAGCACCGCGAGAGGTGAGCATAGCAATCGGCATATCCGTGAGAATCGGGTCTTTCTGCATCCGCGACAGCAGCTCCAGACCGTCCATCCGGGGCATCTCGATGTCGCAGAACACAATATCGCAAGGCAGTCCAGAGCGGAGTTTTTCCCACGCTTCCTGACCGTCACGCGCTTGTTCCACCCGGTAGCCGGCCTTATTAAACGTCATCGACAGCAGCTCGCGCACCGTAATCGAGTCATCCACGATCAGCACAGTCGGCTCGTTCTTTTCAACCAGCTCCACCGGCTCAATCGAGTCAGGGCCAATCCAAGTACCCTTCTCCCGGTTCAGGCGTCCCGCCGCCAGGTCAAGCAGTTCGAGCACGTCAGCAATCGCCACGATCCGGCCATCCCCCATCACCGTCGCACCGGCAATGCCAGCCGGCTTGGGCACCGGCCCTTCCAGCTGCTTGATCACAATTTCCTGCTCGCCCAACACCTGATCTACCTGGAGAGCCAGGTAATTGCCGGCGCTGCGCAGCACCACCACCGAAATCACGTCATCCTCTGGATTAGCGCCGTACACGTTGCCCCGACCGAGATGCCGGTTGTACCCGAGCAGTTCCCGCAAGTGCCGGAACCCGAGCATCGAATCCCGCCAAGGAATGCACTGCTGCCCGTCCGCCCCCATTTGAACGCGGTCTTTCGGCACGTCCAGCATATCTTCCACCCCATCCATCGGGAAAGCAATGCGGGCCCGGTCGCTAATGCACACCAGAGCCTTAGAAATACTCAGCGTCAGCGGCAAGCGAATCGTGAATGTCGTGCCCTGGCCAAGGGTAGAGTCGATGCCAATCGTTCCCCGGATTTCATGAACATCCTCCTGCACCACATTCAGGCCCACACCGCGACCGGCGATATCATCCACCTGGTCTTTGGTGCTGAAACCGGGCAAAAACAGCAGTTCGTACACTTCTTGCCGGGTGAGATTCTTAGCTTGCTGCTGCGTAATCAGCTTCTTTTCAATCGCCTTGTACTTTACCTTTTCCAGATTAATCCCCGCCCCGTCATCCGAGAACGAGATCACCGTCTGGTTGCCTTGGTGGAAAGCCCGAATCGTCAGCCGGCCCGTTTCCGGCTTCTTGGGATTGGCCGCCTTGCGCACTTCTGGCGGCTCAATTCCGTGAGCGATAGCATTGTTAACCAAGTGATTGAGCGGCGTGAACAGCTGGTCGGCGATCATCTTGTCAATCAGCGTCTCCCGCCCTTCTATCACCAGTTCTGCCAGCTTGCCCTCTTTAATGGCCACATCGCGCACCGAGCGGGGCAGCCGGTCTGCCGTCTGGGCAAAAGGCACCATTCGGGAGCGGGTTAGCCCTTCTTGCAGCTGGGTTGTGATCTGCCGCAGCTGGCGCGTCACCTGCTCGGTTTCATCCACCAGGAACTCAATGTCCGAAGCCGACTCCCGCACTCGCACGATCAGCTCAATAATCTCCTGCGACTGCGTGTGAAAGCCGGTAAACCGGTCCATTTCCAGAGCGTCAAAGCTCGCGCCGGTCGAGTGAGAGTCGCGGGACCGCCCCCCGCTCATGGCGCTGTAGCTCTGCCGGCTCGCCAGCAGGGAGATTTCCAGCAGCGAGCGCTCGTACAGGTCCTGCATCCGCTGGCCCACGTCAGACAGCTGCTGCACTTGGTGCAGCAAGTTGTCCAGGAACTGCCGCAGCCGTTCTTGGTTTTGCTCCAAGCTGTTGCGGTTCACCACCAATTCCCCCACCAAGTTGCTGAGGTTATCCAGCTGTTTGATAGGCACCCGCATACTTTGATCGATCAGCTGGCGCTTCACCTGCGATCCCGGTCCCGGCCTTTTTCCCGCGCCTGTCTGCATGTCCGAAGGGAGCATGTCTACCAGATCGGAAAAACCGTCTTCTTCTCCCAGAGGCTGTGGGGCAATGGGCGCAGCTGCCTTGGCGGGCGCTCGCTGCGCCACCGGCAATCCCTGTGGCGGCGTCTCACCGATCAGGTCTTCGAGCTCAGAGAAGACATCTGAATCCGCCTCGATAAATGGGCCGGAGTTCAAGGCTGTCGGCTCTTCTTCCAACAGGGCTTCTAAATCGGCAAACCCATCTGGCACCAGCAGCGGCAAATCCTCTTGTGATGTGAGGTTTAAGATTGCGGACTGCTCTGAGCTTTCTTCAATCTCCTGTTCTGCCGCCTCCAAAAAGCTGTTGAAAAACGCTAAATCGTCCGCACTCTCATCCGCTGCCCCACCAGACACTTCCAGTCCAGCTTCTGCCTCCGCTGAACTGCCATCGGAAGCAAAATCGGGGAATTCCAGCTCCAGCGTCGAGTCCTCCTCGTAAGACCAGCTGTCCGAGATTTCTTGGCTTCCCCTGTCGGCGTCCAGTTCTGTGGCGAAAAAGGCTTCTAAGTTTTCAGATAAATCCAGCGTTTCCTCTGCCGCAGTGGCTAGCAGCCCGTCTGAGGGCCAGTCGTCACCCAGCTCATAGCCCGTGCCGGCGGCAGTTTCTGGGCCAAACAGGTCCGTTTCGTCAAAGTCCAAGCTCTCAGTGACCGGTGTCCCTGGGGCTTCCGGCTCTTCTTCGAGGCTGGTTTCAAACAGCAGCTCCAGAGAGTCGGAAAAATCCTCGCCCTCCTCCTGCTGTCCGCGCACTTTGCTCGGCGCACTCCCTCCCATATCACGAAATATGTTTTCTGTCAAGCTCTCGCTGGCGGGCGCTTCCAGGTCGAACAAATCCTCGAAATCCAGACTGGCATCCTCTTCCTCCGCTGCGGCTGCGGTCAGTTCATGGGTGCGGATCTGAGAAATACTTGTCTCAGGTGAGTCCTGGGCGCGGAATGGAAACGCCACCCCGTCCGCGACTGCTTCGCCCTCAAACAAACTGCTGAACTCCAAATCAGACAAGTCTTGTGAGTTTCTATTACTGGACGTCTCCATTTCCCCGAGCCAATCTGAAATGGCCCCGTCCAATTCGGGCGCTTCAATCTCGGCCAGCAAATCGGGAGTTTCTTCCGAGGTTTGCCACAGCTCCTCCCATTCGCGAGGGAGCGCTGCCGGTTGTCCGGGGCTCTCCGCAGATGTCTCTCCGGTCCCCTTTTTGTTTTCAAATTTGTCTTCAAACTGAGTTGCCAGTTCGGGCGTGTCTTCAAATATATCTGCGAGATCGTCTTGGCTGACAGGAGATAGCTCAGGCAAAACGGGAAGGTCTTCTCCCAAAAAGCCGCTCTCTTCGAGCCCGTCAAAGAGTTCGTCGAGATTGCCGGCATCAGCTAACGAACCTTTGCTGGTTTTTGACTGCTGCGCCAAGACAAGATCGAAACTGTCCGCTGTCTCGAACTGCTCGAAAGTGTCTCCCGGTTCAGCCCCCCAAAGCTCGCCGGCTTCTCTTGCTGCGGGTCTTTGCGGTTCTTCTGAACTCTCCTCATCCAGCAAGGCGTCACCAAACAAACTGTTGATATCGTCGATCTCCGGTGCGAAATCTGCTGTCGTTCCTGAGGTCTTTTCATCAAATAGGAGGTCGGAAAAATCTGTGTCTGCTGTTTCTGCCAGCGCGGTGCCGGCTGGGACATCTGGAATTAAATCCGCACCGCCTGGCTCCATAGAGTAGGAGTCAATGACTTCCTCCGCTTCCCAAGTTGTGTCCAGATCGGGCGTTTCGCCTTCAAACAGGTCCGCTAAACTGTTCAGTTCTGCCATCCCCACTTCCGGTCCGGTGTGGGCCACTTTTCTGGGCGCAGGGGGGTCGCCAGACCGAGTGGATAGGGGCTTTTCCCTCACGTCTGGGGCGCTGTCTTTGGCTGGCGTCCCTGCTGGGGGTGCTGTGGCGGCCATAGGCTTTTCACCGGCGCTGTGAGCGGTTTTTGGCTCGGCTCGCGGTAGGGCGCTGGCACGGGGCGGTACAGTTTTTTCCTTTGGCGGCGGGGGGGGACTGTTTTTGCCGGCTGAATCCGAGCGGCGGGCTTGAGATTTTAGGGCGTCAGAAGCCCTTATTTCTGCCCACCGGCCCGCTAAAACCAATTCTTGGGCCTGTTTGATGTCCTTGATTACGGTGGGGGCGAGGGCGCGATAGGCGATGTCGGGATTGCCAATCGCAGCTGTTGCTGTCTGCAGCAGCCCGCACCAAGCTTGCAGGTCGAACGCATGCCCTGCTGTCAGCAAGCTGCGACAGATTTCTTGGAGTTCCTGCCGGCTGAGAGGTTGTTCAGGCTGCTTGAACAGCTGCAGCATCTCCCGCAGCCTCGCCGGCACGTCGCTTTGAAAAATCAGCTGCAGCGCACTTTTTTCCTGAGAGGCGGTTGACGGGTCGGGGTTTTTTGATTTGGATGCCGCTCCTGTTGCTTTTCGAGCGCTTTGCTTTTCTGGGGAGGATTTGGCCGCCGGTTTGCGCCCCTTAGCCGGTGCTTTCCCTGCTGCCTTTGCCGGTGCCTTCGCCCGTGCCTTCGCCGGTGCTGGTGCCCGTGCCGGTGCCGGTGCTGGTGCCCGTGCCGGTGCGGACTGGCTCGCCAGCGAGTTGAGGTGGGTGCTGAGCTCTTCAAACACCGGCTCTGCGGCGGCAATAATATTGCTCGCCACTTCCTCAGGCAGGCCCGCCGGTCCTGACAGCTGTTCGAGCTGTTCCTGAAGGGTGTCAAACACCCGCAAAAAAAGAGTTTCTAGTTTTTGGTCTACTTTAACCGGCCCTTCTTTGAACACTTTAAAACAGTCTTCCAGCCGGTGAGCTGTTTTCTGAATGCTCCCCAGTCCGAGCATTGCCGCCCCACCTTTTATCGAGTGGGCCGCGCGGAATATTTCATTCACCTGTTCCGAGTCTGTTAGGGTGTTTGGCAAATTCAGCAACCCGCGCTCAATCGTACCCAAATGTTCCTTTGACTCTTCAATAAAGTACCCCAAAATTCTTTGATGCTGTTCTGGTAACATATAGATATTTTTTCTGTGTTAAGATACATTTACTTCTGATGCCGTAAGGCGTATACAAGAGTGGAGCAAAGAAGCCGCACTGGCTCGCTCCTCCCTAAGGCGCGCTCGCCGAGCCAACCACCTCTCCCTGTAATTTTGAGACTGACTGGGTGGGAAAAATCCCCAAGTCCGGCTATCCGCTGCTAAAAGTGAAGGCCATCTGAAGTTCACCCCCTGCTGCATTACCTCTCTGCTGCGTCAACGCGGAATCGCTCCACCGAAGTTAGCAAATCTCGCGCCACTCCCACCAGATTTTGCAGCGCGCCGGACACCCGCTGCGCTTCCTGACTGGTTTCCTGTGCGGTCAGCTCGACGGCGGACATCACTTGGGCCACAGCGCGGGAGGTTTCGGTTTGTTCTACCGTGTCAGCCGTAATCGAGCGCACCAGAACGTCAATGCGTTTCGCCACTTGAATGATGTCTTCCAGGGACCGCTTCGCTTGTTCGGCCAGCTTAGTGCCTTCAATCACCTGCTGCGTTCCTTCTTCCATCGCCAGCATCACCGAGCCGGTTTCGCTCTGGATTTGCATCACGATTTGCTCAATTTCCTTAAGGGCTTTAGCCGAGCGATCTGCCAGCTGGCGGACTTCATCGGCGACGATCGCAAAGCCCCGGCCCGCTTCACCGGCGCGAGCTGCTTCGATACTGGCGTTGAGTGCCAGCAGGTTGGTGCGGGAGGCAATCGTCGAAATCAGGGCCACAATCTTGGAAATTTCTTGGGAAGATTCCGCCAGACGCTTGACTTTTCGGGTGGTTTCTGCTACTGTTTCGCGAATCCCCAGAATGCCGGCCACCGTTTGCTCCACTGCTTCTCCGCCCTTGATCGCAGTGGCGGACACGGAGCGGGCCACTTCTTCCGCCTCTCTGGCGTTTTCCGCCACCCGCTGAATGGCGTCCGTCATCACCTGGACAGAATTGAGGGTGGCGGCGAGTTCTTCGGCCTGCCGCAGGGCGTCCGAAGACAGGCCGCGAGCGAACATTTCGCTGTCAGACGAGCCTCTGTTCACCTGTCGCGCCGCCTGTTTCACCTGGAGCACGATTTCCCGGAGGTTTTGAATGGTGAGGTTAAAGGAGTCCGCCACAGCCCCGAGGACGTCAGCGGTGACTTCCGCTTGCACCGTCAGGTCGCCTCTTGCCGCGCCTTCAACGTCATCGAGAAGCCGGATCACCTGGCGCTGCAGGTCTTCCTTGGCCTGTTCTTGCTCTTCCGCCTTCCGCTGCGCCTCGTGAGTCGTGGTGAAGATGACGCGGGCCATCTGGTTGAATTTGGCCGCCAGCTGGCCAAATTCATCTTCCGAGTACACTGCCGCCCGAGTGCTGAGATTGCCCTGGACTACGGCATCAAACTGGGCTTGCAGGTCTTGGGTGGCTCGCTTGATCTGCTTGGTCGTCAGCTGCCCCATACCCAACACCGTCAGACCGGCGGCCAGTCCCGCGCCGGCTGCCATAGCGGCATTTTTCAGCTGCGGGATTGGATAGATAGCCGCCGTGTAGCTCACCGCCGCCGCTGCTATCGCGGAAACTGCCCCAGTAATCAGAGCCGTCCACACCTGTTTCGTGGCCAGGGGGGCGTTTTCATAGAAGGCTAGCCAGCCCTGCTCTTGGGTGACGGTGGGCTCGAGCGCGCCGCTGTCGGCCTGCGCGAAGCTCGGCACCTGCTCGGAGCTGCCGGCAATGCTAAATATTTCGTCATCCCGAATCAGCGAGCCATCGGTCATGTCGCTGAAGCCGGAATCTTTGCTAGAAGAGGAACTGCCAATATCCGAGCTAAACCCAAAGCCCGCAGAAGGGCGGGTTGCCCCTGTAGAATCTTCCGAGAGGTCAAAATCTGGAATTTCGCCTAAGTCGTCAAAATCCTCAAATTCATCCAAAAAGTCAATGGCTTGACCGCCTGCCGGCTTTTGGGGCGCTGCTGCGGAAAGCGAGTTTTTTTGCAATCCTGAGATCGGCGGCGAGCCAAATGGCTCCAGGGACGCATCGGGGTCGAAACTGCCGCTGGAGTGAAATCCGTTCTGCTCAGGGTTTGATGTGTGGGGCCGCCCCGAGCGGGAATTGGGTTTGGCCGTGCGGGCCCCGTTTGATGCCGGGGGGTTCGGGCTGTAGTCGGCTTGCAGGAACTGGGCCTCAGCGGCCTCTAGAGCTTGCGACCCCATCAGCAGGGTGGCGTCTTCAGCAGCCGGATAGCCCGGGCTGAACCTGTCCCCTCTTTTTTGGCTGGTGCCGGACGCTGGGGACTTCTCGCCTAGCGGCTCCGTAGGTTCCTCGCTGCCATCTTGATACTTGGGAGCCTTGGGGGGGAGGCCGCTAGTTCTGTCCCCACGCTGGCTTGCCTGCGACAGGGAAGGGGCTCCCGCCCCCGGAAACTCATCGAGCGGCGCTGACAGGTCCTCTGAATCGAAATCCGCCGTCGTGCTGAAGGGGGAGACGTAATCCCCGGAGATTGCCCCTACCCGGGGGTCTAGCTCGGGCATTTCCTCCACGCTTAAAAAGTCAGGCAGGTCCGCGAGCACCTGCTGGTCATTCCAGTTTTCCCCCCCATCTTCAGCCAGGAAGTTTTCATCCAAGGCAAAAGGATCTGGAATATGGTCCGCCGCCTCCAGGCTGGCCGTTGCCCTGTTTGGCTGCTGTGCCCCTCTCTGTCTGGCCTTGGGACTGACTTGCCCCTCGGAGGCAGCCGCTGGGGCGGCGAAACTTTCGGCGCTGTCAAAAGCCAGCGAGCCGAGATCCAAATCCCCTTCTTGAGCGAACTCTTCCAGATTTGGCCACGGCAGGCTCTGCTCCTCATACGGCGTTGAGTAATCGCCGGCCATTTCCTGTTCAGCCGGCATGTCTGGTTCATAATCCGCCTGAGCGCTAGCTTCCGCCGCTGCGCTTTCAAACTGAACGGCGTCTGCCAGGCCATTGTTGGCAAAATCAATGAAATCTGGGTCCTTGGTCAGGCGCAGCACCAGCTCATACTGTTGCTTGGCCACTTCATACTGCTGCAGGCCGTAGCAGTAAATGTGGCCCCGCAGCAAACGGGCACTCGGGTCTTCCGGGAAATCCTCGACCAGACGATCCACAATCGCCGCCGCGTCTTCGTATTTCCCCTGCATGTAGGCCATTTGAGCCCGTTCGTAATCCTGTGCGTAGTCCGTAGTTGCTGGCATTTGCCCCTCTCTGCCCAATATGCTTCGATTTTCGATGCCCCGATTGGGAATTTCAGACTCACTCTGGCGTCTAAAATTTCAAACTCTTTATGCTGCCCACCGCGCTGACCGAAGAATTTTCACCTGATCCAGCAGTCGGAGAACCCGATCGGCCTCCGCGTTCCACACCCACTCACCTTCTAGAAATGGCTCCATACTGTCTGGTGCGCTGGTTCGCCTCTGCAACTGAGCCACATCCAGCCACTCCATTCCCACAATTCTGTCAACTGCTAACCCTAGTATAGTGTCAGAGTCTTCCACCGCAATCACCGGCAGCTCGGGGCGGTCGGTATTTAGGGGAGTCGGATCTCCCAGAAATTGACCCAGATCCGCCACCCAGATCACTCGCCCCCGCAAGTTTAGAGTTCCCAAAAGCAAGGAAGATACATTGGGAATCGGGGTAATTCGGTCTGGCGACGGCGAAATCACTTCCCGGATTCCCTTTGCCGGTAAGGCGAACTCGTTGCCTGAAGTAACGTAAAACCTCAGGTGCAACTCCCCCTCAGGACTTTCCAGCTCCTGGAATTCGTCGGGCGCTCGATCTGGCCCTATGCCGGTTAAAAAGTCCGGATTCCCCACCATTGGGCTGACCTCCCTGTTTGCGCTGCCTGCATTTTCTCCTGTCAAACTTTCGATAGCTGTTGTGGCTGGTGGCTGCTGCCGTCCCGTGGGCCTCAGGTTCGGGTCTGGGGGCCTTCAGCTTGCTGCCTTCCTTGCGGGCCCCGCCTGCCAGTCCCTCCCCACCGCTTCTCCCCTGTCCTGTGCCGGCGGCCCCCATCCCTAACCTCGCAGCAGCTGTTTCACTGTTCCCACCAGCTCGGTTGGTTGAAAAGGTTTAGCGATATACGCATCCGCACCCTGCTTCATTCCCCAGTAGCGGTCGAACTCTTCTCCTTTGGAAGAGCACATCACCACCGGCACGTTTTGGGTTTTCGGATCTGCTTTCAGCCGGCGACAGACTTCGTAGCCATTCATCCTGGGCATGACAATATCCAGTACGACTAAATCCGGGCAATTATCTTTTATTCGCTCTATGGCTTCTACGCCATCACTGGCCACTGCAACGGTTAATCCACTCCCTTTCAGGAGGTTTGAGATCATCTCCCGTTGCGTAACGCTGTCTTCCACAACCAGAACTGTACTCATAGCTAACTACCTGCTTGCTGGCAAAAACTCTTAATGGGAAATCTCGACCGGCAGGCATGGGGTGTCCTCCTTGAAAGCCTGACCCCACGGGCTTCAGGAAGGCTCGGCGACGCCTGTCGATTGGGGGTAAATGCTTTGATGCCAAAGATGCTCAAATGCGAAAACACAGGTCTTTACGGGCAGTTTTGGGGATGGGCGCAAAAATATATAATATTATAATCTATGGACATCTTCCTTCGGGAGTGCCTGAGGGGCAGCTCCTGAGGGGCTTTTGACTCACAGCTCCAGATTAGCAAAGCTTTTGCCGGCATTGAGCGATCTGGGGCACCCACAGCAGAGCGCGAGAACTCACGGAACTGCTAAGATTGATCCGCCGCCCCCCGACTGGGGTGTGGCCGGTGCCTCCCGCTCGGGGAGAAGCAGGCCAGCGCCGCCCCGCTCGCTCAATCCCTGCCCCGATGTGGATTTTCCTGGGAGTGCCGCAGAGTCTCCCGGGCCAGATTTGGCAGCTGTCAGCCCGAAGCCCGCAGGAAATGGACACATTCCATCGCCACCGGCAGCGCCAAAAGTGGCAGCTCACAGCTCAAACCCAACACACTTGAAAATGTCTGTGAGCCGGTTGAGTCTGGGAGGGATTCAGGGGAGAGCAGCTCGGCAAGACTTCCAGCGGGCCAGGAGCTGCCAGCCAGGGGGGTGGGGGAATCAGGAAATCCCACCCTGGAAGGCTGTACTGGGCTATATCGCCCCCTTCGGGTTAGATCGAGTCTGGTGAATTGCCTGTGATTAATTTTTCTCGCCCTCTCTCCGTCTCCCCACCGCTGCGCTCAATTAATCGGATCTGATCTGAGCCAGGGAGGGAGTCACAGAAAACGCGGCTCCTCTGATGCGACCCCAGTGTGGGGGGCTTTTGGCGCTCGCTCCCCCGGGCCGGTGCTGGCGCTCAGATCAAAGGCGCTGATCGGGAGGGGGAGGCATCTGGCATATCTAAGTCTAATTCTGTTTGTATGTCTTTTTCTAGCAATCTTTCTGGTTGAGGGTGTTCGGGATATCCCCTCCCGACATATTTTTCCACCAGCATCAATAACTCACTTTCGCCAAACGGCTTGGTGAGGTAGTCCGTAGACCCGACCATCCGCGCTTTAACTCGGTCAATAAAGCCGTCTTTGCCGGTGAGCATGACGATCGGAGTCTGGCGAAAGGCTGTGGACCTGCGGAGCATGGCACAGAGTTCGTAGCCGTCGAGTTCGGGCATGGTAATGTCGCACAGGATCAAGTCAGGTTTGAGCTGAAAAACCAGACTGAGGGCCTTCAGGGGATTGCTGATCGCGGTGGCTTCGTAACCGTGCTGGCTGAGAATATACTCCACCGACTTGCGAACGGCCACTTCGTCATCAATACAGACGATGCGGGGCACTTTTGCCGGCTGGCCCAGCCCCAAGTCCCATTTACAGGCGGTGCCCGCTTCATTGGCGGGATAGGACAGCTGCACTAGCCCCTGCTGCACATAAGGGTAAATGGCTCGCGCCACCGTCAACACATCTCGGTTCAGATAGCGCGCCAGCCCCAGTATGGTGGTTTGGCCATCCGCCCAGCGAGTCAGGGTCTTGAAGATGTTTTCTGGCAGGGCTTCTCGCAGCTTTTCCGGATCGGAAATGACTGGACACTGATTGGGCGACTGAATGTGCGGGTGAAACTGCTTCCACTCCTGGACGCGCTTCATGATCTTCGTTACCAGAGATCCAATCTCCAAGGTGGTCAGTTGCGGTGCTAGCGCCGGTCCCATCTCAAAGATGAACGAACCTTGGTGGAGGCTGAGCAGGTCAAACAGGGTTTCGTGCACCATACTCTGGATGATGTTCCGCCCTTGGGCTGGGGTCAGGACGCGGTTTTCTAGCAGCGCCCACAGGTAGCCGTACTCTGGTGCGTTGGTGGAGGCAATCGCCGATACCTTTATGCTGTCTAGGGCTGTCTCAGCCTTGTAGCGGCGCAGATAGTCTCGCAGGCGAGACAAATTGCTGTCGCTATCAGACGCGGCATATATAATTTGACCGTTGAAGAAGAAGACAAACCACGACTGCCCCTGGGGCCTGGTATCGCGATTTCTATAGTGATCTCGCACAGCACATAGCGGTGTTAAGGGTTGACTATAGGCTTCTACGAACAGTTCGCCGGTTCGCTGCCCCAACTCAATGAGTTCCAGGATGCTGCGGATATCGATTTCATTTAAATTTCCCTGCATGCCGCTAAAAAGCTCTCCTTAAAACTGTTTGCGTCCGCCGGCATCTGTTGAGCACCGGTCTGCTTGCTGTTCGAGAATTGCCACGGCCCGCCGCGACCCTCTTGGCAGCCCGATGGCACACAGCAACTAACCAAGCGGATTTTACCCTATTATGTGAAATTCCGGCGCTATTACTCAGTGGTAGCATTTTCAGAGGCGCTACAGTCGCCACGCGGCTCCCACAAAGCCTTTTCTTGGAGTGCCGCTCTCCAGAGCCGGCGTTAAGGGGTAATCTACCTAATCTCAGGTTCAAGGCTACCAGTTTAAAGCAGGACATTTGACAGCAGGGGGGAGAGGGGCGTTGGGACAAGAGGTTTCTGGGTCAGAAGTCACTGCGAGTTTTCATGTGAGGGCGTTGGGGCGCTGCGGCTGCTTTGAGATTCTCCTTCCTGCCCCCAGAACCGGGATCTCGAACCCCGTCCCCAGTCCGCCCCGCCGGTCCGGCAACTTTCCAGGCGGCACTTGCGCAGCCGCCCTAATTTTTAATCCGGGCGGGAATTCTCAAGAGATTCTCTCTGAAGGGGTTCTTCAACGCCCCAGTAGGGGCCGGTTTACATATATTCTGACTTTCCAGGGAAGAAGTTGATAAACGCGCCCCTACACGCTCCCTATCGAGCCGGCGGTCGATTCCGCATAGAATATTGGCCTCTCCCCTCACAGCCGCGCTGACGAGCGGCCACGGTTTGGTTCCGCACAAGCTCAGACCAATTCCCAGGCTGCTGATTTTAATCTCTCTGAGAGGAAACCCGTATTTTTTGGTCAGTTCTTTTCCTATAAATTGCTCTTTGCGAGAGGGGAAGCTGACTCCAAAAATATAAAGCATTGCTCCCAATAAATAACTCAAATCAGCCTCCGCTCTCCCCTGGGATAGCTTCGGGTCGCTGAAACTGGTTTGAAAAGTCTCAGACTCTTCCGAATCCGCATACTGCAATCTGTATCCCAGCTTCCTGAGAAGCATCCTTTTTTCGCCCATTGCTTGACAATGCCGGACTAAAATCGACTCTAAATATATGGCTGAAATTCCCATATTTTTCTCCCTTTTGCTTCGCCCCTACAATACCCGCACGCTCGCCCTCGCGCTCGACGAGCCGCAACGCTTGCGCCTGAAGCCTTTACCTTCTCTCGGAGGGAGGCTATCTGGATTTGTGCGAGCTTCCGACTGCTGTGTTTCCTCCCTGATTTTCTGCTTCTGTTCCCAATAGCAGACAACCCTAATTTCGCTTATTTGTTTGAAAGTGTGGGAGTTAATTATTAATCTAGATTTTGGATTAATGAACTCTCGAATACCAACGGCATAGTTGCTGTTTTTCCAGGTCGAAAACGCACATTTTCTCCAGATTAAGGAGCAATATATATCTAAATTATACCCTAATAATTTACGCCAGCTTAACAGGCATAACTTTTGCTTTTCCAGGACGCTGTGAAGCCTCACTTTTTCTTTCTTATACCAGCCCTTAATTGATTTCAGATACTTTCCATCCTTCCCGTCAGGTTCGTACTGCTTTTTGAAAACGGGCAGCGCCGGTATGTAAATATCGAGGCAAGCGAGTCCGCAGACGGTGCTGCCTTGCTCCCGCCCCCTGAGGGCCGACCTTGTGTTCGCCCAGGGGGGGGCGAATTCTATCCGCCCGCTGCGGGGAATGCCAGCATTTCTCCGCGTTATTTCGGTATGATTTCCAAATCGGCACCCACTCAGTCCGCAAGCTTTGCCCAGGAGATACACTTCTATTTCGCTTAGAAAACTTATGACATCGAGCTTGCCTTTTAGAGACAGTAAATTCAATATGTTTAGCTTAATGAATGGAATTTTTTCGGCTTTAACTCGCTCTCTTAAAGTTATAAAACCCCTGAACAATATTTCTGCCCCCTTGACCGGCTGCAGGCTGGTGCCTGAATACAGCACCTTGCAATTCTCTCTGTGCTTGCCACTCTGAATGTTGCTGCTATAGATATGTAAAGCGGGTGTCTTAAAAAAATTATGTTTCCCCTCGTAGAACCGGACGCTGTAAATATTCTTCCACAACCGGCAAAGTGCCCTGAGAGATTTTTCTTCCCGGGTTCTTAATCCTTTTATCTGGTTTTTTTGCGTCAGGTACATTGGGTTATCACTTCACGTATCTGTTAGTTTACACAAAAATTCGACCCCGCTTTGTTAAGTTCTGTAAAGGCACAGGCCATCGAGTCCGGCCTCTGGCCGCCTCACAGACGGCAAATCCTCCGCCGGCGTCTGTCCGGGCTCTCTTGGGAAGGGATATTGCCGGCGGATGGGAGCGATGGGGGTTTAAGCCACGCTGGAAAGAAAGGCCCATACGGCTGCCCAAACGCGCTCTCCAATGGCTGTTTCACCTTTCGGCTGGAAAAAGGGGATTAACCCTTCTGGCAATCTTTTTGGCGCACGCACCCTCAGGTAGGAGTTTGACTGCTTGAGGAACGAGCTCCCGATGAGTCTGCAAGCTGCAAGACACGAGTCGGCTCAACCGGCAAGCGTTTCTTGCGCGCGCTACAGACCTGCGCCAAGCGCCAAGGAAGGGTCTGGCTGTATTGGAGAGCCACTGGTATTTACTCACAGGGGAAGCGGTGGGCTGTTGGCGGAAAGCCGGTACGGGCAAGCCGGTGGGCGCTGTGGCTCTAGGGGGTTGCTGTTGTTTGAGTTTCAACTTTATAGTTGAATTTAAAACTAACCGAAGCTGCCGCTTTCTTTTCTGCCCACTGGCTGTCTGTGAGGGGTGGCAGGGCGGGGGCTGACCACAAATCAGAGGCATTCCCCCATCCAGCGGCGATCCGCCTTCTTTCGTGACATTGGCTGTGCAATCCATTGTTGCCCTCTCCCCATCTCCCGACCTCACACGATCGCGGCGGGAGAGCTGCTTCCCCCTGGGGATGAATACCGGTGGGTCAAGAGCAGCAATAGTGCCGGCCCGACTGTCCTGCAGTCTCCGACTCCCTAAACCATAGAGAAACATTTAACCGAATTGCGGGCCGGCAAAACTCGCTATCCTTTTTTTCCCACCGCCGTTCCGGTTAAGCCAACAAAGGGAAAAACAGAATTCCCCCATCATTTACAATAGCGCTATAGCTGGGCGGCTACTGGACGCACTAGCCGGTGGCACTTTCAATAAATTTTCCGGGATCAAGGCTTATATTTTTTTTATGCCCCTAATCAGCGGGAATGTTTTTGCTCAGGCAAGACTCAATAGTATAGCGATAAAAAAATCCCAACCTCACAGGAGTGAGATAGGCGGGGGAGGAGAGTGAAAAATAAAGGGAAAAGGCTGTCTGGCTAGGAGGGAGCGGGCGTGGGGGTGCCGGCCCAAAAGAAAAGTCGGAGCTAGTGAGGGAGAGGGAGAGACCGCCTGTGACCGCTAGTTTCGGCTGTGTTGCGGTTATTCACTGACAGGAGACAGTCCGTTTTGGAAGACCTGCAGCCAGCATCAGCATTTCCGCCGAAGGCACCGCCCTTGCTGACACACAATATTCCGCAGCCGGATAAAACTGCTAGAGGGATTTGAGCCGGTGTCACCTGAGGGGTGCGGGTCGCTTAACTTGGACTGCCGGCACGACCGGCACTTACCTGCAGCCGTATTATAAAACTTCCTTCACAGAGCAGACAATAATAGACGCTGATTGACTATAATATAGATGGACTGATGACTTATGGTCTTCACAACCCAGTTAACGATTGGGACATTATCCCAAGTCCGACAAAAAGTAATCCCAAAGACTAAACTGTCTAGAGGGATAGGGGGGGAGTATCCCGTTTTTGCAAAGACTGTCACCCTCACCCCCCTAACCCCCCTCTCCCAGGTCCTATCCATTACCCACATTTTTCTTAACATAAAGTACATATTTCTTAAAAAATCCTGGAACATTGATGGGCTATAGTTTTAAGCATCCTGGGGCTAGAAGCGGGAGCAATTAAGTTATGCTTGAATGGGCCAGTAGTGAGCTACAATACGCTCAACTAGGAGATCAGCGACGCCACAAGCGCTTCATTCGGATTGTGGACGATTTGGTGAGCCAACCTGGGGCGAGCGTGCCACAGGCAT
>NZ_KB235948.1:4746617-4755345 GCF_000332335.1 Kamptonema formosum PCC 10802
GCCTTCGTTGCGAGAAGCCGTGCGCATGATTGCGCAACTTGGAGGCTTTTTGGGTCGTAAGGGTGATGGGGAACCGGGAGTCAAGACAATTTGGCGTGGGCTGTGTAGACTCCATGATATTGCCTCTACTTGGCAACTGAGGGACTCTGGCCACCCCAAAGAGGTGATGGACTTCCAAATGGGCTATACATAAATCTTCATTAAGAAAGATGTGGGTAATGGATAGCTCCCAGGTCGGGAGCACAAGTGTTGAATTCTGTCACAAAACTTTACATTTTAGCTTCCATTTATCCTGCTCTGAGTAAAAATGCTTACCCAGAGAGAAGTCGTTCTATCCAGTGGACATAGCTGATTTCTTGACACATACAACATTGAAGATAGCGGAATTTATCTAGTAGCGTAGTCCCCCATTCTTTAGGGATATCTACTATCTTTAATATCAGGTAAGCTATCAGCGAAACATAAATTTGTATAGCTATACCATTTACATTTTTAGGAATCAGCTTATCCAACTTAAGGTGCATTTTAAGAAACTTCCATAGCAACGTGCCACCTATATTTGTAGATTTCCATAAGCTCTTCATCGGAGACTTCGGCCCGCTCCAAATTGGTGGCCAATCTATACTCAGCACGCTTTTCAAGATCGCAAAAGTTAACAACTCTATATATTCCTGAGTCCTTGCCTGTCCCAACTAGAAACTGCCCCTTATTTTCAGAAAATTGAAGTTTGTAGTTGTTAGGGATGCGCAAGACAAAATACTTGTTTGACTGCTGGGCGAGCCGTAAAAATTTTAACCTAGAAAAGCCCCGATCTATTACCCCTACGCCGTTTGGGGGCAAACTAGCTAACATCTCTTTTCCATATCTGTAGTCAGAGTCGTATCCAAAATTTATTACGTTTTCTTCTGGAACTCCTGTGGTTAAATTTAAGGAGCTAACAAGCTTGACTTGGTAGTATTCTTGCAGCCATAGCAATTTACTCGTTAGAGTAATGACAGTTGAATCAATAGGACACATCTCATACTTTTGAGGGGGGTTTGACAGCAAATTTTCTCATTAAATTGTCAACAAAGTCTCAGGAATTGCTCTTGAATTCTGGACGCATTAGCTTTGAAAAAAAAATTGAAATATTTAGCTCATAGCCAGTTCCATTTATTCGCTTGAATATATCTCTCATACTGGTCAATTTTTTATTCATTGCATAGCTCAAACATATGGACATAAACAAGCGGGTGTTAAGGACAGTATAATCATTTTTAGGCAAATAAGCCAAACGATTTTGGACAATCTTAGAGAATGAGTTGAGCACAGGTTATTAACAGGATTAATTTGACCGTAGCCCAAAGCATAGCACGTTTTGGGCGCTTTTTTTAGGTCGAATTGTTAAGATTCAACACTTGTGGGTCGGGAGAGGGGGGAAATAATCAAGAATTCTCCCCTCTCCCCTTGTGGGAGAGAGGTTGGGGGTGAGGGGGATTACAAAAATGGGATGTTCCCGATAGGGGATGTCTGGCAGTACGATCCGAGGCAGATAACGCCTGTGTTTCCCTCAGAGTTGGGGTTTAGCAGAAGCGTTGCTCAAACCTTCAGTAGGGTGCCAATCGCTGAGTCTATGATTGTCCATCTGAAAAGGAACTATAATGATCGAACGTTTGAGAACTGCACCGGTAAGTCATCCAAACCCAAGCATACTGGTGCCGGTTCCCTGTCTCAGCAGAGCGCCCGCAACCCGCCAGTGCCGGCCTGTCCTACAAAGGTTATGCAGGTAAACGGGGAATTTTTCCGCACCGGCCCCGATCCGGGCGGCAGTTTCAAAGAAGGGGTCAGTTCTCTGGCAAAATAAAAAAAACAGCACAACAGAAAACCGAAAAAGAAACAATTCTTCTTTTGCCGGTTTTCTTTGGCCTTGTTGCCTGGAGCGAGCGGGGCGGCAGGTGGGATGAGGAAACTCGTCTGGCGAGCCCTCTGCTGTCGGAAGCTGGTTTCAATCCCGTTTTCGGGATTCAGCTGGCCAAAAAACCGCTGCTCCTACCCCCAGCAGAAATTATTGTCGCATTGATGTGGGCTTCTTTGCACAACCGGGATGCTCCCGGGAGGCGTCACCCCGCGCCCTAAGGCGCTGTAGGAGATCCGAGTCGTTGGTTCGAGGACTGTCATTGAAAATCCCCCAGCAGGGGGTGAGATGTTTTCGAGTGTCGTAAACTGGTTTGGAAAGGCAAGTCTGGCTATGTCAATTCCCCAACCCCCTCGCAGAGCTGCACCCCTAAATCTCGGGCGAGCCTGCCGGCACGAGTGTGAGCTCAGCTGGCGATGGGCACCTCGGTTAGACTGGAAGCTAGGTGGTGGGATGGCTTTGTCCTCCTAAGCTGGGTTTAGAGATCAACTAAATCCTTAGGGGAAGGTTTAGTCAAAAATTGGCCATAGAGATATCAAGAGGACGATCGGCGTGCTGTATCTAGCAGAAGTACAAAAACAGAAAGGTGGCTTTGGCCTCGGTGGCGGCAAGACTGAACTCAAACTGCTGGCCAGTCAGCGGGGAGAACAGCAGAGTTGGTTTGCCGTGACGGGTGAGGAGGTGATTCCAGCGGAGGAAGCGACCAACTTCAGTCCGGGGGCACTGGTGCTGGTGGACCTGGGGCCTGGCAAACAAGTGCAGCGGGTGTACCAGGATACGGCTCGTCAAATGGTCAACATTTTGCAAAGTTTCTCCCGCCAGCAGGACAAGTTTAAAACCCAGGAAGAAGAAATTGAACAGTGGAAGCAGTCGCTAACTTACCAGAGTCAGGAGCTCAATCGCCGGGAGATGGAATTGCAAGCCCGGGAAGAACAGCTCGAACAGATGGAGGAAGAATTTGAGCGGCTGGAGGCGCAGCGACAGGAAATTGAAGGCAGCCGCGAGGAGGCGAACCGGCTGCGAGAAGAACTGGAGCGCAACCGTCAGGAACTGGAGGGCTCCTGGGAAAACCTGCGAGCTGAGATGCTGCGTCTCGAGGAGCTGCAGGAGCAAGTGCAGCAGGGCTCGGGGCAGATGCTTGACGAGCAGCAGGCAAGCTATATTAAGGAATTGCTCGACCGGCTCTGCGCGCAAGCACCGACTTCCCCAGCACTGGAGATGCTGAATCGGGCATTTGAGAGGGTTGGGGAGCAGCAGTCTGTCCTCAACCACCACTGCCAGCAGCTGGAACAAAAACGGGCGGAAGCCGAGCGGGTACAACAGGAGGCAGACCGGCAAGCTAAAGAGCAGCACCACCGCACTCAAGAGTGGGAGCAAGCCCAGTCGTCTTTAGAGCAGGCTCGCTCTGAGTTGAAGGTGCAGCAGAGCAGCCTCAAACTCAAACAGGAGTATGCTGAGACGCTAGCGCTGAACCTGCAGGGATTTGAAGAGCTGCACCAGCAAGTTTACCGGCTGGCAGAGACTTCAGATAAGGTCAGTATCAGCCAGAAAGTGGATGTGGAAGCGCTCGAGCGGATGCCTTTGGACGAGCTGCAGGATCTGGTGGGGAAACTGCAGCAGGATTTGGAAAAGGTGCGCCGCTTTGTGGGGGATCAGGAAGAGGAGCTGGGGATGCAGCGCCAGACTCTTGATGAGGTGCAAGCGAAACTCCAGCGAGCCAGTGATTACGACCGCCGGCAGGTGGAAGCTCAACTGGCAGAGGAACAAGATCGCTATCAAATGCTGAATGAAACGCTGGTGGGACAGCGCCGCAATCTCCGAGATCGAGAGGATATTCTCAGCCAGCATCAAGCCGTGCTGTGGCGGCGTCTTGGCAAGCCCCCCGGCAGCGGACAAGACGGCCAGCTGGATTTTGGCTCTGTCCTGGCTCAAATGGAGGGGCAGCGGCAACAGATGGCAGAGGAGCTGCAAAAGCTGGAAAGGCAAATTGAGCAGATGCGGCTGAGCATTAAGCAAGCGGAGGAGATCATCGCCCGTCAGGCGGCGGAGCTGGCGGCGAGGAAGCGCGATCTCGATCAGCTGGAGAAACAGTTGCTTGAGCAGCAAACAGCAGCAGCTGAACTCTGGGGTAAGGTTAATCTCTATCAAGAGATGCTCCAGCCGGTACAAGACCAGCTCAACGATCTGCGGCAAAAGCTGGAGGCAGTTCAAGGCGGTCTGTATGAGGTTCAGCAGACGGATGAGTACCAGCAGCAGGTGTTGGCGCAGCTCAGGGGGCTATTCTCCAGTTTGATGGGCGAGCCGGTGCAACAGCTGGCCGTTTCTTAGACACATGAAAGATCAAGGGTGAAGGTAGAATTGATTCGGCTTTCATCCTTCTAACTTCTAACTCGGGCTTTGGCTTTTGCTCGAGTCACCTCCAAGGTCTGCTCACCGGCTTTCTGGGAATAGGCTGGGCTCTCGCAGGGTGGGAAACTGACGGAACGCACCCTACTGAGTTCTGCTTTTCTACTAACCAATATGACTGCTGCTATATTTATATAGCACTAGCCATTTAGGTTAGGGTAGGCGAGACGCCTGCCCTACGTCCAGATATCGTAGGATAGGCGATCATTCCGACGAGCTTGTCCGAACCTAAGTGAATATTACTCTAAATGCTCTCTTCCAATTTGATAGTTTAGCTTGGGGTTGCCTGGATTTCCAAACCGGAGATCGAGGGGTATTCCTCCTAAAAAAATACTATAGCGGTTTGCAATTGGATGAAGCACACCTCAGAAACCCGGAAGAGGGCGGAAGGGCCCGCCCCTACGCTCACCGGGTTTTTCAGTACCTCACTCATATGAAAAACGCTATATCTATCTCAATTTGGTATAATAATTTTTTGGCTAGCCCCAAAGTCTTTCTCAAAAGCATGTCTCAACCCAAAGTGTTTGTTACTCGCCGCCTTCCTGATGGTGGGCTAGATAGGTTGCGCTTTCTAGCTGAAGTTGAAGTCTGGCCAGAGCGCCTGCCGCCCCCTTACGAATTATTACTAGAAAAAGTCAAACATATCGATGGTTTGCTCTGCTTGCTGACTGACCGGATTGACCGACAGCTAATAGAGGCGGGGGCGTCTCTTAAGGCGATCAGCCAGATGGCGGTTGGCTACGATAATATTGACATTCCGGTGGCTACCGCACGGGGAATTCCGGTTGGGAACACTCCTGATGTTCTAACTGATGCGACAGCTGATTTTGCCTGGGCGTTGCTAATGGCAGCTGCGCGGCGGGTGGTGGAGGCGGATAGGTTTACTCGCGCCGGTTCTTGGCAGACTTGGGAGCCCGATTTATTGCTGGGTTCTTCGATTGCCGGTGCCACACTGGGGATTGTCGGGTTTGGACGCATTGGTCAGGCTGTTGCCCGTCGCGGAGCAGGTTTTAACATGCGGGTTCTGTATTTTAGCAGGCACCGGCGCGACCCCGCACTGGAACAATCTATTGGTGCTGAACCGGCAGAATTCGATGTTTTGCTGGGGGAATCTGATTTTGTCACGATTCACACTTCCCTTTCTGAGGATACTTATCACCTATTCAGCGACCGGCAGTTTGAGTTGATGAAGCCTGAGGCTATCCTGATTAATACGGCACGGGGAGCTGTAGTAGATCCAGACGCACTTTACCGGGCGCTGAGTGGTGGGAAAATTGCCGGTGCCGCACTGGATGTAACTGAACCAGAACCCATTCCTTTGAACAGCCCCTTGCTGACACTGAAGAACCTGATTGTCAGCCCCCACATTGGCAGTGCGTCGCGCCAAACTCGCTTGCAAATGGCTATGATCGCTGCTTCTAACTTGGCTGCTGGACTTAAAGGAGATCGCTTGCCTTATTGTGTCAACCCTGAAGTCTATGCGGGAGGGAAAGGGGAGTAGTTTTCTGCTGCCGGTGGCATGAAGAACCCCACCCCCAACCCCCTCCCCGCACGCGGGGAGGGGGAGGAAGAGGGGATTTTCGAGGTCGAGAAAACAGTTTCAATCATCCTGGTGCAACTCCAGCAGTTTTATGCTACTGATGGGAGTATTAACCCAAGTTGCAACTTTTGAAGGCTCTGCCTCCAAAACGGCGTTCCCAGCCTGAGGCTGGGAACGAGGGTAACGAGGGGAACCGGAAAAGCCCCCCCTTTTCTCGTGCCGGTGGCACAAAAGCCCGCCTCGTTTGGGCAGCTCAAAAAGCTCATGGCTTGTAGGTAGCAACTTGAGTTATTAGGGCTTCTCGCATTAAAAATCCCCTTCTCGCTCCCACTGTTGCTCGCCATCCGCGCAAAACTGCCGGTGGGGAACCTAGTGATATTATATCCGGCTGTATACTTATAAAACATGGAATGTGGCGGCAGAATGAATTGTTCCTCTATAAAGACAAAGCCAGCCTGCGCGGGCTGATTTTTGTTTCCTGATTAAACGGATTAAATAAGAGGGGTTGCTGCGGCACCCTGGAAGCAAGGGTCACGGGGCGCGGTTGCTGCTGCCGGCATTTTGTCTTATGCTTGTAGTATTAGGGGCGAGCTGGTGGGTGGCGCTGCCTTCTTGCCGGCTGCTTGGGTGGCAAGCCGGCTGTACCGACCGCGACAGGAGGATGATTGATGGAGAGAATCGCCGTAGAGTCCAGATTAATTTTACTTGCCCTTACAGGGAGTCACGCCTATGGGACTTCTAGACCGGAGTCGGACTTTGACTATAAGGGGGTTTTTATCGCGCCTAAAGATTATTACTTGGGGTTCAAGACGTTTGAGCAGAAAGATAGCGGCTGGGACACAGAACCAGGAACGGGGCTTTACCCGATGCTGGATGGGGTGAAAGACTGTACAGTCTATGAGTTAAGGAAGTTTTTGTCGCTGGTTTTTAACAACAATCCAAACATTCTAGAAACGCTTTGGATGGACAGGGAGTTCTACGCCCACATATCTCCTGTGGGTGAAAAGCTGCTCTCTTACCGTTCCGCTTTCCTGTCTCAAAAAGTCAGGGGGTCTTTTGCCGGTTACGCTTACGCGCAAATCAAGCGGGTTGAAACTCACCGGAAATGGCTGCTGCACCCCCCTGAAAGAAAACCTGTTCCCCAGGACTTTGGACTAAATGACGATAATTACAAGCCTTTAACTAAGGCTGAGATGAATGCTTTTCTAGAATTCCTTTACATGCTAGTCCGGGACTGCATCGAGTTTTTGGAGCCGGCGCAGCAGCTGAGAGATTTGCTTCTGGAAAAGATTGACTATAAGGCAATTCTCAAGCAGCACTCCCTGGCAGAAGAAGTTTTGCCAAGGGTTAAAGAATATACGAGAGCTACGAATGACTTTATCCATCTGCTGCACGTCTCGCAAGGCTACCGGCAGGCGCTCAATGAATGGGATGCTTACTGCAAGTGGAAGCTGGGAAGAAATCCAGAGAGGAAGGCGTTGGAGAAGAAATGCGGCTATGACGCCAAGCACATGTCGCATTGCATTCGGCTGCTGTGTATGGGGATAGAGATCCTGAGAGATGGGGTGCTCAATGTCAGCCGGAAGAAAGCCGGTGATGCGGGCTTTCTGCTGGCCATCAGAAACGGGGATGTTGGTTATCAGGAAGTCAAAGAGATGGCTGATTCTCTTTTTGAGGAAATCAAAAGTGTGGCGTCTAACCTGCCAGAGGAGGTGGATAGAGAATTTCTCAATTCTGTTTGTGTGGAGTTGGTGGAAATGGAAGGTTGGCAGCGGGGAGGGATGTCTGGGTGTTCGCCGGCACCGCAAACGGCCTGATCTCTTTGCCAGAAATAAGCTGGTTTTCAAAGTTTGGGAAGCAGCCGGTATCTAGAGGCGGAGAGTGGGAACCACCAGAATTCGCGCCTCCCGCACCGCTCTCATCGCTGCCAGAGTCCTGATTTATGGCTCGTGCCGGTGTTTCCCATGCCTCTGCTGGAAGGTAGAATCACACACAGCACTCCGCTTTCGTTCGCTACAGCGCGAATTTTAAAGGCTCTGATTTTGCGGATATCGGGGAGGATTCCAGCAGATTGCGAGCTGGCCCTGGGCCTGGGTCAATGAAACGGGGGGTTGCCGGCTGCCGGTGGGATACATTGGGCCTGCTGAGTTGCGGTCAAGCTGGGGCGGCGCGTCTGGGTGGTGGATTCTGGGGCCAGCGGGTTCTAGTGGCCGGTGGATCGAAGAGGTGGGGTGGCAAATTCCTGAGACTGTTGGTGTCTTGATAGGGGGTCAATCCCCCCAGTCCCAAATTTACGGAGGGGGTTGGGGGTGGGGTTGCCCCAAGTGGGGCCAGTCTCCGTGGGTGGCCATTGGTGTCAGCTTAAACTTAATAATGAACCGCCACAGGACGCGGCGGCTTCCCGCAAGGTACAGGCCAACAAGGCCAAGAAGCCGGTGGAAAGAGGAAGATCGACAGAAAAATTAATCGGGACAGTTGACCGGAGATGATATAAGAGGCGTGCGGCGGGAGCGGGCAGTGCCGGTTTTTACCGCGCAGTTGTAGAAAGCCGAGTCGCGTCTCTACCAGACACCAGTGGCACGGGGGCCGGCCCCAACGGTTGCCCGCACGATCCAATCTAGCTCAAACCCTTACCGGCAGGTCGATTCAGGATTTCCGAAAAATTTTTCAAAAAATTTCCCGAAAAAGCTTGACAAACTTTTTGGGGGTTGTTACAGTAGTAAAGCGCGGTGAGGAAAGAGGCAGCGCAAGCGGCCCGACGCCCTCACAGCACCGAACCTAGATAAAAGAATAGTTTGAAAGCCAGAAAGCATCAAAAACCTCGTCAAAGCAATTAGAGGTCTTCGGGGCAACCTGGAGATTTCATTATAACAAAAACCTCCCCTATT
>NZ_KB235948.1:4755445-4756489 GCF_000332335.1 Kamptonema formosum PCC 10802
AGGATTCCAGCAGATTGCGAGCTGGCCCTGGGCCTGGGTCAATGAAACGGGGGTTGCCGGCTGCCGGTGGGATACATTGGGCCTGCTGAGTTGCGGTCAAGCTGGGGCGGCGCGTCTGGGTGGTGGATTCTGGGGCCAGCGGGTTCTAGTGGCCGGTGGATCGAAGAGGTGGGGTGGCAAATTCCTGAGACTGTTGGTGTCTTGATAGGGGGTCAATCCCCCCAGTCCCAAATTTACGGAGGGGTTGGGGTGGGTTGCCCCAAGTGGGGCCAGTCTCCGTGGGTGGCCATTGGTGTCAGCTTAAACTTAATAATGAACCGCCACAGGACGCGGCGGCTTCCCGCAAGGTACAGGCCAACAAGGCCAAGAAGCCGGTGGAAAGAGGAAGATCGACAGAAAAATTAATCGGGACAGTTGACCGGAGATGATATAAGAGGCGTGCGGCGGGAGCGGGCAGTGCCGGTTTTTACCGCGCAGTTGTAGAAAGCCGAGTCGCGTCTCTACCAGACACCAGTGGCACGGGGGCCGGCCCCAACGGTTGCCCGCACGATCCAATCTAGCTCAAACCCTTACCGGCAGGTCGATTCAGGATTTCCGAAAAATTTTTCAAAAAATTTCCCGAAAAAGCTTGACAAACTTTTTGGGGGTTGTTACAGTAGTAAAGCGCGGTGAGGAAAGAGGCAGCGCAAGCGGCCCGACGCCCTCACGGCACCGAACCTTTGATAAAAGAATAGTTTGAAAGCCAGAAAGCATCAAAAACCTCGTCAAAACAATTAGAGGTCTTCGGGGCAACCTGGAGATTTCATTATAACAAAACCCTCCCCTAATGGGGAGAGAGTCACAAACTCAAAGAACACCACGGAGAGTTTGATCCTGGCTCAGGATGAACGCTGGCGGTCTGCTTAACACATGCAAGTCGAACGGGAGGAGAAATCCTCTAGTGGCGGACGGGTGAGTAACGCGTGAGAATCTGCCTTCAGGTCGGGGACAACAGCTGGAAACGGCTGCTAAGACCCGATGTGCCGAGAGGTGAAAGATTTATCG
>NZ_KB235948.1:4757388-4758534 GCF_000332335.1 Kamptonema formosum PCC 10802
CAGGTCAGCATACTGCGGTGAATACGTTCCCGGGCCTTGTACACACCGCCCGTCACACCATGGGAGCTGGTTTAGCCCGAAGTCGTTACTCTAACCGCAAGGGGGAGGACGCCGAAGGCTGGGCTGGTGACTGGGGTGAAGTCGTAACAAGGTAGCCGTACCGGAAGGTGTGGCTGGATCACCTCCTTTTTAGGGAGACCAACTTGTCTGTGACGCATTACCCAACAGAAATAAAGCGTGCAGTCAAGTCATCCCAAGGTCGAGCGAAGTTTTTGAAGAAATGGCTTTCAAACTAATTCCCGGTTCGTTTCATGGGCTATTAGCTCAGGTGGTTAGAGCGCACCCCTGATAAGGGTGAGGTCCCTGGTTCGAGTCCAGGATGGCCCACCTCCAATGGGTTTTAGATGTTCAATTTGGGTTTTTAGATTAGATCTCAAATTGTGAGGTCGCTGGTTAGAGTCCATAATAGACCATAGCCAAGGGATTTTAGATTTCAGATTGAATCGAAAATCCAAAATCCAAAATAAACGATCCACACACTGGGGGTATAGCTCAGTTGGTAGAGCGCTGCCTTTGCACGGCAGAAGCCAGCGGTTCGAGTCCGCTTACCTCCACCAAAAAAACAAATCTTTTATCGTTGACATTGCCCGGAGAGGGTGTGGTAAGATGAAAGACAGGCTCAAAAGGAGTCACTGAAAGCCCAGCCAGCAATTTGAGAAAAAAATCCAGAAAAAGGATTGACAATCAAAAAGCAGCCGTGCTAAAGTAAAAGACCGGGGCGGAAAAAAGAGTGGGTGAGTTGAGAGACGACCCCAGCTTATGAGTTCAGCCCGCCGGCTCAAAGAAAAAAACTCCAGAAAAAAAGTTGACAGTCAAAAAGCAGCCGTGCTAAAGTCAAAGACCGGGGCGGAAAACAAACTGGAACAGTTAAGCAACCACCCAAGTTGAAGATGTAAGCCCGTCGGCGCAAAGAAAAAAATTCCATCAAAGGGATTGACAGTCAAAAAGCAGCCGTGCTAAACTAAAACACCGGGGCAGAAAAAACAACTGCGAGATTTCAGCAACGACCCAAGTGATTGACTTGAGCGCCTGCTGGATTCTATCCAGTCAGAACCTTGAAAACTGCATAGCAACTTGTCAGGGAGA
>NZ_KB235948.1:4758634-4875288 GCF_000332335.1 Kamptonema formosum PCC 10802
CCTTCCTTAGTACGAGAGGACCGGGAAGGACGCACCGCTGGTGTACCTGTTATCGTGCCAACGGTAGACGCAGGGTAGCCAAGTGCGGAGTGGATAACCGCTGAAAGCATCTAAGTGGGAAGCCCACCTCAAGATGAGTGCTCTCATGGAGTTAATCCAGTAAGGTCACGGGAAGATTACCCGTTGATAGGCATCAGGTGGAAGTGCAGTAATGTATGAAGCCAAGATGTACTAACAGACCGAGGGCTTGACCTCTAACATTGATGTTTCATATAAAGACAAGTTGCTGTGCAGTCTTCAGGGTTCTGTTATGTAAACCCTACGGTTTTTCCTGGTGCTTTTGGCGCGGTGGAACCACACCGATCCCATCCCGAACTCGGAGGTGAAACGCTGCTGCGGCGAAGATACTTGGTGGGTAACTGCCTGGGAAAATAGCTCGGTGCCAGGGTAATAATAAACAGTGAAGCGTCTTTCTGTGCGAACAGGGAGGCGCTTCGCTGTTTTTGGTGTTAGTTTTGTTTAAGGAAGAGCCGGGATTGGGGGATTGGGGGATTTGGGGATTGGGGATTGGGGTACTACAAACCTTGGGGCTAAAGCCCTGCTACGAACCTTTGGGCTAAAGCCCAACTACGAACCTTTGGGCTAAAGCCCAACTACGAACTTTTGGGCTAAAGCCCTAATCAATTTAGCTAGTGCTATATCATATACAAAAAACAAGCAATTCTTGTGTTTCCAGAAGCTTTTCTGCTTCAATACTTACACTTAAAAATATCGCGGTTGCCAACATAAAAGCAAAGGAGAGCCGGTTATGTCTCGTCAGCCAGTCTCTAACGGTGATGTTCAGCAAATGCCTCTTCCCTACGCTGTCCGCAACGAAATCAACCAGCGGCAGAATAACGAGGACAGTTTCCAAATTTTTGCCATCTCTTTGGGGTGGGGGCGAGCGCTCCTTCCTGTATTAGCTGTTGCCGATGGCATGGGCGGACACTCTCACGGGGAGGATGTCAGCCGCGAGGCGCTGCGCAAGATCAGTCTGACTTTATTTGAGCAGCTGAGTGTCGCGCCCTCTCTCAATCAGTTGCAGCCACCGGCACCCCCTGATGCTAAAACTCTATCGGTGGCTCTGCAAACTTCTATAGTGCAAGCTAACGATTATGTCCAGCGGATGGTGGACGTGAATCGCTGGGGGAAAGCCGGCTCGACGGTTGTGGTTGCAGCGATTCTGGAAAACACCGCTGTGGTGGCTAATTTGGGCGACAGCCCCCTGTTTCACTATCGGGCAAAAGATGGGAACCTCACTCAAGTTACGGAAGAGCACACGCTGGCGGGTGCGCTGCTGCGCGCGGGGATAATTTCTCCTGAAATGGCTCGCTCTCACTCTGGGCGCAACCAACTAACATTATACCTCGGCTCCCCCCACCTCCCCCCCGATTTGCCGCCGCGTCAGGTGGCGATCTCACCGGGGGATTTGCTGCTGCTGTGCAGTGATGGCGTCAGCAGCGCTCTCGAATATGAGCAAATTGCCGCCATTCTTGCCGGCTCTGATTTGGAAGAGATGGCAAACCGGCTGCTTGCGGCGTCGCGGGATGCCGGTGAAACTGATAACCAGACGCTTATTTTGTGGCGTCATCCGGAACGGAAAACCCCTGCTGATACAATTGTAGTGCATTCTTATACGACAGTGCAGTAACTTAAGGAAATTTTTAGAAAGTTTTGGGCTAAAGCCCAACTACGAACCTTTTGGGCTGAAGCCCTACTGCGAACCTTTTGGGCTGAAGCCCTACTGCGAACCTTTTGGGCTGAAGCCCAACTGCGAACCTTTTGGGCTGAAGCCCTACTGCGAACGGATGTAATCTATGTCTTTTCCCACTTTACAGCTTATGGTTAGCGGGCGCATTCCCGTTAAAATTGGTGGAGTTTCCCAAGTTGAAATCCTCGAACTTCTCGGCACCGGCAGTTTCGGTTCTGTCTGGAAAGTCGCCGACTGCGCTACTAAAAAAGTTTATGTCCTCAAAGCGATCCAGGGACTCAAACCGGACAGCATTCTGGGCAAACGGGTGCGCTTGGAAGCTGAGGTTTCTATTCCCTCTAAATACATTGTACCGGCAATTGGGCTGCGCGAATGGGACGCCAGCACTTTCCTGATTCTATTCGACTATTATCCGGCTCAATCCCTCGACAAAATCCTGGAAACCGGCACCCTCACCAGCGCCCAGAAACAGACTATCTTCCAGCAAACTCTCCTGGGTGTCTCTGACGCCCACCGCTGCAATATTGTCCACCGCGACCTCAAGCCCTCTAATATTTTAGTGGGCAGCGATGCAAATGTCAAGATTATTGACTTTGGGGTTTCCAAATTTAAGGGCAAAAACTTAACTGTCAGCGGCGAAATTATCGGCACTATCCCTTACATGGCTCCGGAATTGCTGGTGGAAGGCGCAAACATTGCTGATGGGCGGGCTGACATTTATTCTCTCGGACACATCCTTTATGAATTGGCGATGGGACAGCATTTTTGGACGCGCCAAGGCTGGTGCCGGCTCGAAGACTGCGCCGCCTATTTCAACCAAACACCCCGCCCCACTGAGGCAATTGATTCGAGCGATTTTCGCTGCGACTTTTACCCGCAGGCTCATCGCGTGCTGCGGCGTATGGTTAAAATTAACCCTGAGGAAAGGTACGCTTCTGTTGACGAGATTATCTCTGAGTTGGGCTATCTGACTAAATTGCCGGCAATCCCAGAACATCTGCCGCTGCGTTACCCCCTATTGATTGTGGAATCCGGCACGAATAAGGAGGCGCGGACTTTTGTAAATATTGAAGACGGCGGGAGGATGGTTTTCGGGCGGGCGGATATTGCCGGTGCGGATGAAAGTATCAGCCGCCGGCATCTTGAATTCACTCGTTCTGGCAACCGCTACTTCCTGCGAGATGCCGGCAGCAAAAACGGCACTCTGCTGCGGGGCAAACTTCTGGATGACAAGCCGGTGGAAATCTATGACGGCGACAGGATTAAAGTCGGTGATGTGTTTTTGCGATTTGCCCTTTCTTCTCCCTAACTTAACCTGCTGTAGGAACTGGAACTGTAGCAGATTGTAATAACCTCGTTCCCAGGCTCCGCCTGGGAACGATAATTTTGAGGCTCTGCCTCCCCTTCCTAATAAACTATAATAGAGTGGGGGCAGTTTGATTAATCTTCTAACCTGTGCTATAAATATCTCTCAATAACCCGCCCCTACGTTTCCGCAAGGAGGAAAAATCATGAAAAAATGCAGCCACTGTGGGGCAGCCAATATCGACAGCGCTAAGTTTTGCAACGACTGCGGCACTGCCTTACCGGCACCCCTGGCAAAAACGGTTAAAATTCCCCCACCCCTGGAAGCCGGCAGTTTCGCTGAAGCCCTCAAAACTAAAGCCCAAACCTTGGAAAATAAACGCCGGGCAGATATTATGTTTGTGCTCGACTGCACCGGCAGCATGCGCGGCGAAATTGACGCTATCCGCGATGCCATCACCGCCTTTGCTGACAGCATCACCTCTGATGGGGTGCGCTGCCGCGTTGGTTTGATTGAATTTCGCGACAGATTGATTAAAGAAGAACACCGCGCCCTTTCCTTTGATGGCGAACCTTTTACCAGTAACCCCGCCGTTTTTCGCCGCGAAGTTGCCAAACTCACCGCCACCGGCGGCGGCGACGATCCGGAAAGCAGCCTCGATGCTATTATGCTAGCATTGCGCCAGCCCTTCGCTGCCGGCAGCAACAAAGTTATCGTCTTGGTGACAGACGCCCCGCCCCACATCCCCGATAAGGACACCAAAAGTATGGAAGAAGTCTTGCGGGCAATTGACAGTGCCGGTGTGGGGCAATTCTACTGGGTGGGGCGCACTCTAGACGCGAAAAGTCAAGTTTATCTTCAACTCCTGCAAAGCAGGCGGGGTATGGCTTTTGATCTGGGCAAGGGGGATGATTTCCGCAGCCGTGCGGAACATTTTAAGCGGACTTTGATTGCTCTGGGCAAGACAATCTCTACCGCAACCCTCTAAGGCAATCCCCGTTTTACTTTCGTTCCTGGGCTGCTGCCTGGGAACGCAGGTAATGAGGCTCTGCCTCAAAGGATATGACAGTTGAATGTGACAGAAATTTTCCGGCACGACTTGCACAAACAGCGAGACTTGTGTTAGGCTTTGTACAGTGGGAAAGATGCGGGCATATAAGGTCAGAATGGCCCAGGATATTTTCTGAACCGCAGAGGCGCTGCGCAATCGCTGGGGGGAGAGAATAGAACAGAATCCCGGTTTCTTTAAGAAACCGGTATTCTGAATGCCATTCTGAATGCCACAAAACCGGCACCCCCACTTCCCCCACCGGCACACCTGATGTATAATCGCCGTATCGGCGTTAATCGGATACTGCCCATGCGCTGCCTGAACCCAGACTGCTATAAAGACGGAATTGCCCTCAAGGCAGAAGTTTGCCCCAACTGCGGGGTGCATCTGCCCTCCCTGCTGCGCGACGTGCTGCCGAACAGCACCCAGCTGAAATCGGGAACTTATGAAATAGATTACGCTTTGGGGCGAGGCGGATTTGGCATCACTTACCGCGCTCACCACACTCTCCTCGAACAGCTACTGGCTATCAAAGAATTTTACCCCCAAGAGTGTGCAGTTCGCAACGGGAAAACCGGCAGTTTGAGCGTGCCCCGCACCCAAGAAGAAGCTTACCAGCGGGGGAAAGAGCGATTCCTGCGCGAAGGGCGGATTTTGGCGAGGCTAAGTCACCCCAATATTGTGGGGGTGCGGGACTTATTTGAAGAGCGCGGTACGGCTTATCTGGTAATGGAACTTATCGCGGGGAAAACCTTGCGGCAGGAGTTAGACGCGCAACCGGGGAAAAAATTGCCCGCCAGACGAGTTGAGGAAATCATGGGGCAATTGGTGGCAGCTTTGCAAGCGGTTCACGATGCCGGTGTGTACCATCTGGACATCAAACCGGAGAACATCCTGCTGGCACCAGATAGTCGCCCAGTGCTGGTAGACTTTGGGGCGGCGAAACAAGAAAGCGGTGGCAAAAGCACCAAAAGCAGCACTCGCTCTTTTTCCGAAGCTTATGCCCCACCGGAACTAATTGGCGGAAAGCCGGTGGGTGCGGAAAGTGATATCTTTGAACTGGGGATGGTGCTGTACGAAATGCTCACCGGCACCCGCCCCGAACCCGCCTTCAGTCGCGTGCTTATGGGCGATAATTGGAAAGCTGCCGGTTTGGGAGAACCTTGGCAGACTTTGGTAGCGGCGGCGCTAGTTTTGCAGAAAGAAAAACGCCCTTCAAGTGTGCGCAAGTGGTGGGAACAAGCTGGGAAAGGAAAAGTAAGAGGTTTGTCTCTCAGTTCATTCGCCTTCGACACGGTGACAGTAGATGCGCGGGGGCGAGAAACCAACCGCAGTCGCCGGCAAGCTGAATTTTTCCCCCAAGACTTGGGAGGCGGGGTAATCCTGGAAATGGTTTCCATTCCGGGGGGAACTTTTATGATGGGTTCGCCAAATTCGGAAGAAGGGCGATATGACAGTGAAAGTCCGCAACACGGGGTGACAGTGCAGCCCTTTTTTATGGGAAAGTACGCCGTAACTCAGGCGCAGTGGAAAGCTGTCGCAGCTTTGCCCAAGGTAAATCGCGACTTAAATTCAGATCCGTCTCAATTCAAAGGCGCAAACAGGCCGGTGGAATGTGTATCGTGGGAAGATGCGATGGAATTTTGCGCCCGACTGTCCAAAAAGACTGGGCGCGACTACCGTTTACCCAGCGAAGCTGAGTGGGAATACGCCTGTCGCGCCGGCACCACAACGCCTTTCCACTTCGGCGAGACAATTACGACTGATTTGGCTAACTACGACGGCAACTATACCTACGCTTCTGGCCCAAAAGGCAAGTATCGCCAGGAAACAACGAACGTCGGGAGTTTTCCGCCCAACGCTTTTGGTTTGTACGACATGCATGGCAATGTCTGGGAGTGGTGCGCCGATTATTGGCACGAGAATTATGCCGGTGCGCCGGTTAATGGGAGTGTCTGGAATTCTGGCGAAAACGAAGATCGCCGATACCGGTTGCGACGTGGGGGTTCTTGGTACCACAATCCCAGGTATTGCCGTGCGGCTTACCGCGTCAGGGTCGGGCCGGAGTTCAGGAATGGCGTTATCGGGTTCCGCGCGGTCGTTTCTGCTGTCAGGACTTAGTAGCCCTTTACCCTTTTCCCCTTTTGCCCTCTGCCCTTCTTTCCTTTTCCCTCTTCCCTCTCGCGCGAAGCGCGTCGCGATTTTTTTTTAAAAATGGCCTACTATCTTTTTAGCGGACAATGAGCGAATTACCCATTATCCAGAAAACCTATGACTTAGTTAAATGGTATGTCCCGATTCTAAACCGACTCCCACGCCAGTACAAATTTACTGTTGGCGACCGGATGATAATTGGACTTTACGAACTTTTAGAAGGTCTGATAACAGCCCGATACGCCAGAGACAAATTAGCCCAGCTGGAAGTGCTGAACGTAAAAATAGACATCCTGCGCCACCAAACGCGCTTGCTGTTAGATTTTCACGAGATGTCAACTGAAATTGCGCCACTTAATGTGATGTGTGGTGGGTTACGCTACCGCTAACCCACCCTACAGATAGAAGCTTTGCGTAAGTTCAGGTGTCGCCTTCCCCCGCCAATAGGGTTTATATGCCGGCACCTATTCCATTATTCTCAATATAGCACAACTCCAGAAGATTGTGCGATTTTTGGGAAAATTTCTGTCACAATGAAGCGGCACAATTGAGTGGGCAAAGCCGCCCCCAGAGATGCCGGCGCAATCGCTGGCGGGAAAGAATAGAACAGAATCCCGGTTTCTTTAAGAAACCGGGATTCTGAATGCCATTCTGAATGCCAAAACCGGCACCCCCACTTCCCCCACCGGCACAACTGGTGTAAAATTGCCGTATCGGCGTTAATCGGTATGTGCTCATGCGCTGCCTGCACTGCTTAAAAGACGGAATTGCCCTCAAGGCAGAAGTTTGCCCCAACTGCGGGGTGCACCTGCCCACCTTGCTGCGCGACGTGCTGCCCAATAGCACCCAACTGAGAGGGGGAACTTATGAAATAGAATACGCTTTGGGGCGAGGCGGATTTGGCATCACCTACCGCGCTCACCACACGCTTCTGGAACAGATTATCGCTCTCAAAGAATTCTACCCCAAAGATTGGGCAATTCGCAACCCAAGCACCGGCAGTTTGAGTGTGCCCCCCACCCAAGAAGAAACTTACCAGCGCGGGAAAGAGCGATTCCTGCGGGAAGGGCGGATTTTAGCCAAGCTCAGTCACCCGAATGTCGTGGGAGTGCGGGACTTATTTGAAGAGCGCGGTACGGCTTATCTCGTCATGGAACTAATAGCAGGTAAAACCCTGCGGCAGGAATTAGACGCGCAACCGGATAAAAAATTGCCCGCCCGCCGAGTTGCAGAAATAATGGAGCAATTGGTGGCAGCTTTGCAAGCGGTTCACGATGCCGGTGTCTACCATCTCGACATCAAACCGGAAAACATCCTGCTGACACCAGACAGCCGCGCAGTTGTGATAGATTTTGGGGCGGCGAAACAAGCTGCAACCGGCCAAAATAGCAGTGGGAGCACCCGCTCTTTTTCCGAAGCATACGCCGCACCGGAAATTATTGCCAGACAGCCGGTGGGTGCGGAAAGTGATATCTTTGAACTGGGGATGGTGCTGCACGAAATGCTCACCGGCACCCGCCCCGAACCCGCCCTCAGCCGCCTGCTGATGGGCGACAGCTATCACCCTGCCGGATTAGCAGAACCCTGGCAGAATTTAGTAGCGGCGGCGCTAGTTTTGCAGAAAGAAAAACGCCCTTCTAGCGTGCGCCAGTGGTGGGAATCTCTCACCCCCTCACCCCCCAACCCTCTCCCCCAAGAGGAGAGAGAAATTAGTATTCCCCCCACTCCCTTTTTGGCAGAAGCGGGTAAAGGCGGTGAGGGCAAAACATCTGTCGCCCCCTCAGCCCCAACCCCTCTCCCCCCAGAGGAAAAGGGAGGTAAAGGCAAATCACCTTTGCAAATTTTTGAATTCGAGGTAGTGACAGTGAATGCGCGGGGGCGAGAAATCAACCGCAGCTGCCGGCAAGCCGAATTCTTTCCCGAAGACTTGGGAGGCGGGATAATTCTGGAAATGGTGTCAATTCCAGGGGGGAGTTTCCTGATGGGTTCGCCGAATTCTGAGCGAGAGCGATATGACATCGAAAGTCCACAGCACAGAGTCAGCGTGCAACCTTTTTATATGGGCAAATATCCAGTAACTCAGGCGCAGTGGAACGCTGTCGCCTCCTTCCCCAAAGTCAGCCGCGACTTAGATCCCGATCCCTCCCAATTCAAAGGCGAAAATAGGCCGGTGGAATGCGTGTCGTGGCAAGATGCTGCCGAATTTTGCGCCCGACTTTCGCGAAAAACCGGGCGCAACTACCGCTTACCCAGCGAGGCGGAGTGGGAATACGCCTGCCGTGCGGGAACCGCAACGCCTTTTCACTTTGGCGAAACAATTACAGCTGATTTAGCTAACTACGAAAGTAACTACACTTACGCCTCCGCACCGAAAGGCAAATACCGAGAAGAAACAGCGCCGGTGGGGAGTTTTCCGCCGAATGCCTTTGGGTTGTACAACACCCACGGAAATGTCTGGGAGTGGTGCGCCGATCCGTGGCACGATAATTATGCCGGTGCGCCGCCTGATGGGAGTGTTTGGGAAATTGGCGGAAACAAAGATCGGCGGGTGCAGCGTGGCGGTTCTTGGTATAGCAGCCCCAGGGATTGCCGTGCGGCTTCCCGCAACAAATTCGTGCAGCATTTCGGGCGCGACAATGTGGGTTTTCGCGCAGTCGTTTCCTTGGGGAGGACTCCGTAAGTTTTTTTTAATAAACCGCGCCCGTGAGGGATCGCCAAAGAAAGAGAAGTGAGAGGATTTTCCAAATTGTTTAGAACTGCTATAAACCCGCCCCGGCACCACCGGCATCCCCATGCCAGGATTATATATAGCGAGTCTAAATCATTCGGTTAGACCTCTGGCTAGTTGACCAGGTTCCTGGCGATTGAAATCGCGGCTATACAGACAAAGCCCGCCTACGCGGGCTAAGAGTATAGCAAGATTCTCAAAATGTGCGGGTTTTTTTTCGAGGAAAGACGAGAAAGGCGAGAACAAGGGTTCCCAGAAAGCTCCCCTCCCCGTTAACGGGGAGGGGTTGGGGGTGGGGTAAAACCCCCTATCAATTCGCCAACAGTCTCTTGAAATTCACTGCGACAAACGAAGTCCGCCTACCCAACGGGCACGGGCTTCGCCCAACGCGGACTTAAGAGAAGCTTTGCGTAAGTCCTGAATCTTAAAACCCTTGCCTTGCGGGTTTTGTCTGTATGGCTGCGGTTACCCTGCGGGAAGCCGCCAAGGGCGTCTACAACCGCCCAGAGACTGCGGGACACAGCTTAAGTTTACACTAATGATCCCCGTGCCCGCCCTCTTCCGGGATTACCACTCCCCTTGGCCCGACCTTATATGCCGGCACATTTTCCATCATCCCTATCCTAACACAAATCCGGAGAATGCAACTGCCTCTCTCCAAATTTCTGTCCTCCCAACTGTCACATTTTCCGCCAACCTCACCCACCGGCAGGCAGCAGCCACATCCTATTCCTTGCCCTTCACTTCCAGCATAATCACCGAATAGGAAACCAACTCATCAACCCCCAGGAAAATCCCCCCACTCAGCACCAGAAGCATCCCCGACACAAACAAAAAAAGCGGCAACCCATGAACCGCCGCACTGTCAATAGCAAAAAGCAACCCAATCGCAAAAGAAGTCAGCACAAACAAGCCCACAGCCACCGTGCAGCAGATAATCGAATTGCGAACATACCAAGCTCGCCGCAACAGCTTATTCAACTGGTGGTCGATACTCAAGCAGCGAATATCATCATACTGGTCATGGTCAACTCCATTATTAATCTCCCGGATAATTTTGCGCTTCTCCTCATTCAGCGCCCTAATCCTGGTGTAAAGCGAACCTTGCCTAGCATTCAACCCCAAAAAGAACAAGCCATTCGACGAAATCATTACTGCCGGTGCTAGAATAGATTGAATCGCTTGAGTTGCAGTTAAAGCTCCGCTATCCATATTCCTCCTTTCACTAAAATGCCGGCGTGGGAAACCCCACCCCACAACCCCCTCCCCGCATGCGGGGGGAGCAAGAAGAAAGAGTTTTCCTAAGCCTTGCAGTGCGCAGCGCCACAATCCTTCAGCTCGGATTATGTCACTTTTGAATCGGGCATCGAAATCGAAAGCGCCCAGACAATCTTCATAGCCCGCGAAGGCGGGCTTCGTTTGTATAGCCGCGATTTCCAATCGCCTGGAAACTAGCAAAAGTGACATGCTCCCCCTTCCGCTTCGCGTCTTCGCGGTTCATTCCCTCACCAACTCCAAAACCAAATCCGCCAATTCAGCAGTCGCTCCCAGCGGTTCAGCCAGATAGAAACTCACCTCCGGAAACCGCACCCGCAACCCCCCCACAGATTCCCCAATCGCATCTGTAATCCCGCCGGCAAACAGAAAATAGGGCAGAATCCCAACCTGCCGGCACCCCCCAGCCACCAACTCTCGCACGCGCTCCTCCAAACCAAGCCCAGCAGACCAAAACGCCGGCACCGCACCGAGCTGAGCCGCCAATTCCCGCACCGGCTCGTTCGCCCCCGCCCGACTGCTGCCGTGCGACAGTAAAATCCAAGCCTCAGCCGCCCTTTGCTCCATTCGCTCCGCCAGCAAAAATCCCAGTCGCGCATTATACCCCAAGTGAGGCCGCAAGTCAACTGTCACCTGAGAGCCAAGCGCTTGCTGCGCCAGCGCCACCTCTGCCGGTATGTCTTCCATGACGTGAACACCCGGAAGCAGGAACAGCGGGATCAGCTCAACCCGCCTCAACCCCAGAGAGCCGGTGCGCCGCCCAAACCGCACGAGTTGCTCCCACAGCGGTGCCGGTGCGAGTTCAAGCGTGCCGGTGCCCACCACCGGCGGGGGAGCCGGTGTCAAACCCGCCTTCCGCTCGCACAAGAGCGCAGCTAACGTATCGAGAGCCACTTGGGGGCGCGGATCGCGGCTGCCGTGAGCCACCAGAAAATAAGCCGATTGCAATTTCAACAGAGATTTCTTCCAATCAAACCTGCCAAATACGAGTTTGCCTTAACTTAACCTTACTGCAGAAAAATTTTTGTAACGGTTGAAACAGAGTGAGAGATCACTTATAAAGAAAAATTTAAATCACAAGAAACCGGGTTTCTTGAAGAAACCCGGTTTCTGACCCTTCGCGTGAAGTCCTCAGACTTCTCTTAAGTCCGCGCAGGCGGACTTCGTTTGTAAGCCCTTGAATTCCATTCGCCTGGGAGCTTAATGTGACACCAACGAGAGTGAGCCCGCCCTCACTTAAGAGCGGGTGTGCATCGGATCGGCAATATAGCGGAAAGTAGGTTCAGAGTTCCAGGGTCCGCGCTCATCAACCTGACCATTAGAAGACAAATTGAAATACAGATCCACTGTTTCATCGGGCTGGATATTGCCGAACATCGGATCGGTTAGCTTGCCGAGAGAATCCAGCGCCTTCATAAACATCTGCGTGTGGGAAATTTCGCGGGTGAGCAGAAACACCAGAGTGTCTTTCGTCCCCGCATCCGGTGCCAGCTTAACCAATTCTTCATAAGTCTGCCGCGCTCCACCTTCAGCGGCAATATCAGCCCGCAAATCGCGCACAATATGCCCACCTTCATTCAGATACTTCGCTGACCAAGCAATCCCCTGACTGTCCAAAAAATGCGGTCCCATGCCCCGCACCGCAAACAGCGTGCTCCTGAAAGCTTCTGTCTGGTCTACATTCTTCGTGTGAGCTTCGATGAGCCGGCCAACTACTTCTAAATGACTGAACTCCTCAATAGCAATATCTTGCAGCATGTCCCGGATGCCGGCATGCTCGCAGTGGAAAGACTGCACCCAGTATTGCAGCGCTGCAGTCAGTTCGCCGGTGGCTCCCCCAAACTGCTCCAGAAGCAGCTGCGCAAAACGCGGGTTAGGCTCATTGATCTCAATCTTGTGCATCAGCTGTTTTTTGTGCAAAAACACGATTCGCTACCTCTCTAGTATGGGTCAGACGTAAAGCCAGGTAAACCGTCTCAAGAGTTTGCTCCCTGACTTGGGAAAGTTTTACCTGGCTTCAAATTCTTATCGCAAATCCATTGTGTTATTAAGCTTGAAATTGAAACGTCTGCCTCCAGACACAAATAGCAGCACCCACCTCTCTGCTATAAGGTAGAATCGCGCTCGCAGCCTCTCCCAGCAAGCAAACACTAGCGAAGATCGCACTGAGCCAGCCGCGCCGCCATCGCACCGGCATGCCGCCACCACTGCATCCCACCGGCCCAAATCCGCGACGGCAAGTGCCCCGCCGGCGCTTTCAGATTAAATTGCAGCTCCCTTTCAGGGAAAGGAGGATTGTAAGTCAGCCAGCCAACCTGTTCGCAGAACTTCCCGTAATCCTCACCGGCAGCTTTATAAATTCGCGACTGCACGCTGAAGCCAAAGCGACCCGAACTGTATTTCACCCACAGCCGGTCAATTGTCCGCAAATCCTCACAGGGCAAAGCCTCTATCTCATTAGTATAAAGACAGGCGGCGGGTGACTTCCCCAGCATCTTGCACAAAACCGCCCGAGTTTCCCGATCCGCTTCTTTCCACTTCTTTTACACCAGGAAATCCCGCAGTTTAGCATAATTTACTCCCACTTCCGAGACGAGCGCGTCCTGAGATTGAGCTGGTTTAGCCGGCGCGGGAAAAAGCTTTGCCAGCAGGGAATTGGGCTGGTGTGCCGGTGGGGGGGATTGCTGGGTGGCAGCGGTGTGAGCGGCAGCAGGTTTTGCCTGCGGATTCATATCTTTGAGCACCTCAGCTGCCGACGGGTATCGCCGGCTGACCGCATTTTGCAGCAACTTATCCACAACCTTACTTAAGCGAACCCGCCGCGTCTGGGAAGCCAATTCCCCCAAGCCGGTGGTGGGCAAATAATCGCGCCACGCCCAGCGGTCATTTTCCAGATCGTATAAAATAGAAGGAGACAAGCCGGTGAGCAGGTGAATGCAAGTCAGCCCCAAACTGTAGAGGTCACTTGCCGGCACCGCCTTGCCCCGGGTTTGCTCCGGTGCCATATAGTCCGGCGTGCCGATAATCGTGCCGGTTTGCGCCAGAGCGGTATCTGAGAAAAGCTTGGCAATTCCGAAATCGATGAGGACAAATTGACTGCGGTTGGCACCCCCGACATTCGCAGAGGGTGGGGGGGACCGGCGCATAATGTTAGCCGGCTTGATGTCGCGGTGGATCACCTGCCGGTCGTGAACATACTGCAGCACCGGCAGCAAATCCAGCAGCAGATCCCAAATCTGCTGCTCGCTAAACACCCCAGACTGCTTCAATTCCTGGGAGAGAGTCTGCCCCTCAACCCACTCCTGCACCAAATAGAGCCACCCATTTTGCTCAAAGTGCGCCAGCAAAGAAGGGATTTGGGGGTGCTTGCCCAATTCGTCGAGACGCACCGCTTCCTGGTAGAATAGTTCGATAGCTTTCTTAAACTGGCCGGTGCTCCCCTGCTGAAACTGCAGTTGCTTGACAGCGCACTTGGGTTGCGAGGGGATATCTTCATCCACCGCCAGAAAAGTTCTGCCAAAACCGCCTTTGCCAACCAGTCGAATCGGGCGGTAGCGCTCTCTGAGCAAGAGCTGAGATCCGCAGGTGTGGCAAACTCGGACGGCATCTGGATTGAGCGGTTGCTGGCATCCTGGGGCAACGCAGTAACTCATACCAATTTTGGATTTTGGATTTTGGATTTTGGATTGAAAAAGGTGGCAGGAAAGCCTTTCCAGCCCCAGGAAAAAATACTATCTATCCCAACTTGGAATCTGGAGCGCTTGTGCATTTATTTGACATTATACATCTCTATGCTGCGTTCCAGTATATGCCCGTAAACGTTAATTCCCCTCGTTCCCAGCCTCAGGCTGGGAACGCCCTCTGGAGGCTCTGCCTCCTTTCAAGGGAAAAGCAGGTTAAAAGCCTAACAGCTTATTTCTTCCCTGCTTTATAGGTATAAAAACTCTGGAACACTCCCACCGTTTCAAACTGGTAAGTGGGCAGCCCCGACAGCATTGCACTGAACCCAGCGGGCAACAGCCGGCTGACGGACACATCGGTTGTGTAAATGCTGAACACTAGAAAATCTTGCCGCTGGGTGCTGCTTTGGACAATGCGCTGGATATCCGACCGGCCCGCATCCACCGTTGAGGCGCATCCCTCCTGGAGGAAGGGGGCTTTCTGGCAGACATTCTCTTTCACGTACTCGGTCAACTTGTCCACTGCATACTCCTCGTAGGCAGGCTGAGTGGGGTTGGTGAGGGCCATCGCCACCCCCAGCCCACCCAAGGCCACTCCCCCCACCAGCGCAGCAATTGTCAACGGCTTCATAGGCATACCAAACCCGCTCTTTAAGTTAAGGCCACCAGTTTAGTGGCCAGGAGCGGGCATCCCTCCCAGGTTAACCCAAAAAATTTGCTGATTTCAATGGCGAGGGGGTAGACACACACCGGCAGTCGTGCTACATTAGAAAATGTGATGGCGAGCGTAGCCAAGTGGTTAAGGCAGAGGATTGTGGTTCCTCCACCCGTGGGTTCGAGTCCCATCGTTCGCCCTTTATATAGATGTGGCCTGCAGGACAGGCGTCCCGCCGATCAGAGTGCCGGCGCAGGCGAGACTGCCGGTGCCAGCGAGACTGGCGTGCCGGTGCCGGCACGGGGCGGGCGTGCCGGTTATAGTGGCTTCAAATCTTTACAATTAGAATACCTGGGATTCGTTGGCGGCAGCTTGTAAAACAAGACTTGGAGCGAGGAACGCACGCAGGGAACGAAAAATCGTGAATCTGGAAGTAAAAGAAGTATTCGAGAAAGGCGGGCCGGCCATGTGGCCGCTGCTGGCCCTGTCAGTCCTGTCTGTCGCTACAATTATGGAGCGGCTGTGGTTCTGGGCAAACATCGCGCTCAAAGAAAAGGCAATTGTCAATCGAGTGCTGGAAGCGGCTCGTCACGACTGGCGAATGGCCAACGAGCTGGCCAGACAAGCGGACGGGCAGCCCATCGGGCGATTTCTCCACGCGCCGCTGCGGCTGGCCAACCCGGAGCCAGAACTGTTCCGGCTGGCGCTGGAGGCGGCGGCGGACGAGGAGTTGGCCTCGATGCGGCGGGGGGACAAAATCCTGGAAGCAGTAATAGCTCTAGCCCCACTGTTAGGGTTGCTCGGCACTGTTCTGGGGCTGATCAACTCTCTGGGATCTATCCGTCTCGGCGATTTGGGAACCTCTTCGGCGGCTGGGGTGACGCTGGGAATCGGCGAGGCGCTAATCAGTACGGCCACCGGCCTGATTGTGGCCATTACCAGTCTGGCGTTCTACCGGCTGTTTCAGGCGTTTTTGTTCAACCAGGTGAAGATTTTCCGCAGAGCGGGGAATGAATTGGAGCTGCTGTACCGGCAGTTCTGGCCCACGGCGAGGGAGAATGGCACTGTGCTGGAAAAGAGTGACGCCCCCACCGAGCCGGCAGCGCCAATAGAGAATTCTGTCAAGCCGGAAAAAGCGCTCAAGCCGGCAGCGCCACCGGAGGAGCCCAGCGTTTGGGAGGACTCGAAGCCGGTGGAAGCTCCGGACTCGGGGGGCAGCTAGCCGTTTTAATCCCGTTGCCGGGATTCAGCTGGCCAAAAATCATCCGCTCCTACCCCCTGCTGAAATCATTGTCGCATTCATTTGGGCTTCTTTGCACAACGGGGATGCTCCCGTGCTGCCCCACCTGCAGCGCCGGTGAACACATCTGAGAAACCGGGTTCCTTTGGCCAACAGCAAGTGGACCTCACACCAGCGCGAAAGTTTGGCTGCCATTATTGCCAGCCCCCTCTTCCCCCCCATCCCCATAGGGGGCCCCGAGCCCCCCCAGCCCCCTCTCCCACAAGGGGAGAGGGGGAGTAAGAAAACGCTAGAAAACTCCCCCAAGATTGGGCCAACCAGCTGCACCATGAAGATTAACCTGGACTCTCCCGCTGAAGAAGCTCGGATTGAAATCATCCCTTTGATAGATGTAATTTTTTGCATTCTGACGTTTTTCATCCTGGCGGCTTTGCAACTGACGCGCCAGCAGGCGATTACTGTGGATTTGCCGAAGGCCAGCACCGGCCAGCCCCAAGTGCGGCAGATGCTGCTGGTCAGCGTCAGCGCCCAAGGTCAAGTCTACGTGGAACAGACTCAGGTGTTCAGCGCGGATCAGCTAACTCAGGCGGTGCGGGACTATCGCGCCCTGAACCCCACGGGGCTGATGGTGCTGTACGCTTCCAAGGATGCCAAATATAATGATGTGGTGCAGGTGCTCGACAGGATGCGCGAAGTGGGGGGCGACCGCGTTGCCCTGGCCACTCTGCCCGGTGCGGAGGTTAAGCCGGCTAATTCTAATCCTCAGACGCAGGTGATTCCTGGAGTTCCAAATTTGACTTTACCCCCTAGCGCCAGTCCAGCGGCTCCGCTCAATCCCCCGGCTGCTCCTAAGTCGGGGGCGACGTTCGATCCGGCGAAGGTGCTGCCGGCTGTTCCCGGACAAGTGCCCTCCGCCCCCGCGCCCTCCGTTCCCGCGCCGGCAATTCCTGCGCCAGCAATTCCTGCGCCGGCAATTCCTGCGCCGGCAATTCCTGCGCCGGCAATTCCTGCGCCGGCAATTCCTGCGCCGCCTGCCGGTGCCGGTGGGGGTGGGGGGGGTGCGCAGTAGTGCCGGTGTGTGGGAGAATTCCAGCAGCAGTATAGCGCAAAAGTAGTGCTTGCGCTAAAATGTTTTGGGGGGAAAGCATACATGGCTTCCAGACGCGATTTATCGCGTCTCTACAAGAGATGCCAGACGCGATAAATCGCGTCTCTACAAGAGTTAACCATAGTAAATAGGCAAGATGGATAAGCAAGATTTCGAGTTGAGCGAGAAAATTCGCCAGCAATTTGACACCGCTCCTTATCCCAGACAGGGGCTAGACGAATCCCCAAAAGATGACTATAATTTTCTCTATATTCACAACTTGGTGACTCCCTACTATTTAAGAAACAAAAAAATTATAGAAACAGAAGGGAAAGTTATTTTAGATGCCGGTTGTGGCAGTGGCTACAAAGCATTGGCACTGGCAGAAGCCAATCCAGGAGCGAAAATTGTAGGGATTGACCTGTCAGAGCAGTCAGTAAAATTTGCGCGGCAGCGGCTGGAATATCACGGGTTTGAGAATGCAGAATTTTATGCGATGCCAATAGAGTATCTACCGAGCTTAGGCATAGAATTTGACTATATCAACTGCGACGAGGTTCTCTATCTGATGCCGGATTTAGTGGCGGGGTTGCGGGCGCTGAAGTCCGCACTAAAACCAGAGGGAATCATCCGGGGCAATTTGCACAGCTTATATCAGCGGGAATCCTTATTTCGCGCTCAGGAACTTTTCAAAATGATGGGGCTGATGGATGAAAATCCGCGCGAGTTGGAGATGGAGATTGTGCGGGAAACGATGAAAGCCTTGAAAGACGATAGCAAGCTAAAGGCACAAACCTGGAAGCCTAGCTATGAAACCGATGACCAGACGATTCTATCGAATTTTTTATTAGTGGGAGACAGGGGCTATACAGTCCCGCAACTGTTCTCTGTCTTGAGAGCCGCTGACTTGGAGTTTGTCAGTATGGTAAATTGGCGGCAGTGGGAGGTGACAGACCTGTTCAAGGAGCCGGATGATTTGCCGGCGTTCCTGGCCATGAGCTGGCCCGAAATTGCCCTGGAAGACCGGCTGCACATGTATGAGCTGCTGCATCCCATCCACCGCCTGCTTGACTTCTGGTGTGGCCAGCAAAACCAGGCTCAGCCTTTTGTGCCGGTGGAGGAATGGACGGACTCAGACTGGCTGGGGGCGCGGGTGCAGCTGCACCCCCAGCTGAGAAACGCTAAGCAGCGCGAAGACCTGCTCAACTGTGTCGCCAACCAGCGACCCTATGAAATTAGCAAATATGTTCAGACCCCGGCTCTGGCTCCTGTTATGCTAGGGAACAGTATCGCGGCTTGTCTGCTGCCCCTCTGGGAGGGGGCGCAGCCGGTTCCCGCCCTGGTAGAACGCTGGCTCAAGGTTAGGTCGGTGGATGCCGTCACCTTGGAGCCGGTGAGCGAGCAGACGGCTTTCGAGGAGGTCAAGGGGCTGTTGAGCGACCTGGAAGCCTTTCTGTATGTGCTTTTGGAGCGCTCAGCTTGAAGGGGCAAAAAAATTTTGTCTGGGGGTGATATGAAACTGAGCGAAAGTGGGTAAGCTACATTATTTTGGATAAATAGCCATGAGAGCGCTTAAAGACGAGGAAAAAAATTTTTGCCGGTGGTGATATGAAACTGAGCGAGGGTGGGTAAGTTATATCCAGGAGAAAGAAATCGAGCATCCCACACCTCACGGAGACGTTCTATATGAAGACCGAATTTAAGGCCAAGTTCCTGCAACACCTGAACAAGAGAAAAGAGGACAAAGGTTTCACCCTGATTGAACTGCTAGTTGTGGTTATCATCATCGGGATTCTGGCTGCTGTCGCGTTGCCCTCTCTCCTCAGCCAGACGAACAAAGCGAAGCAGGTGGAAGCTAGAAACAACGTTGGTGCCATGAACCGGGCGCAGCAAGCAGTCTATACGGAAAAGGGTTCCTGGGCAACTGATATGACAGGTATGGGCGTTGGCATCAAAACCGACACCACAAATTATAGCTACTCAATCGCCGGACAGAGTCAGGATACCGGCATCGCCCATCTGGCCACAGCTAAGTTGAAAAACCTAAAGCCCTACGCAGGTCTTGTGTGGACTGTAACTGAAAACTCACAAAGTACTACCCGAGCCATCCTGTGTGAGGAACTCCAGCCGGCTACGGGAACTAGTCAAGCGCCAACTATTACTACTTATGCAGATAATAAAACTGACTGTTCAGGTATGTCTGTACTAGGCAAGTAGGGCAGATATGCCACCGGCATCCGTCTGAGGCAATCGCAGTTAATCTGCTGTTGTCTGGAGTGGGTAGTGTATGCTACCCACTCTGTTTATATTCCATCACCCGGCATTTTTATAAGTAATTTTTATGACTTCTGGGAGCAGTGCAACAATTTATGCTAATTGGTTAAAAGAAGCCAATCAATACTTCATCCAAGGAGACTACAGCAAGGCAATTAGCCTCTATGAACAGGCAATTGAGGCTGAACCTGATGTGAAGTCCCATTACTGGCACTTGGGGTTGCTGTTGCTCTTGCAGGGGCAAGAGGCAGAGGCTCACACAACCTGGCTGCTGGGAATGGTGGATGGCGAAGCGGAAGAAGTAGAGGAGTGGACAGGGGAACTCGTACAAGTCCTGCAAACAGAAGCCCAGCGGCGGGAAGCGCTGGAAGATAATTCGGTAGCTTGGCTGATTCGGGGGCATATCCGAGAGCTTCAGCCAGCAGATATTAACAACCTGCTGTATCTGATTGAACTAGCCATCAAGCTGGAAAGATTTACAGCAGATGAGCTAGATGCCTGGAAGTTAATTGAACTGTTGCAGGCAGAGGAACCTGCCAGCGCTGATGCCGATTTGCTACTTCAGGTATTAAAGAATGTTCTAAAATGCGCCCCGCTGCACCCTTCATCTCTGGAATTTGCAGAAGCTTGTCTGCCTTATGTTCACCAACATCGTGATTTTTACAATGTGATGCTCTACGCCGCCGTCGAAGTCGGCCACTCGCTGGGGAGACACACCATTGCAGCATCAATTGTAGAGTTGTGTCTGCGGGTGGATGCCAACCATACAGAAACCTTGCGACATCTCGCTACTTTTTCTCAAAATGCGGCTGACTATGCTAAAGGCATAGAGATGGCTAAACGGTGCTATTCTCTTGTTGAGACGCTGCCAGAGAAAGTTTTTGCAAATCACTTGATCATTCGAGGGCTTCTAGGAGCAGTCGGGTACTGGGAGGACGCCTGTTCTGCTTTGCAGCTGCAAGAATCACTGCTGTTGGAGCTTGTGGCACAAGAGCCGGCAGAACTTCCCCAACCTACGGTGTCTCGCATGCTGACTTCAGTGTACTTTTTCCCCTACTTTCGGGATCAGCCGCAGCAAAACAGACTGATTCAGAATCAGGTAGCGCGGCTTTGCCAGTCTTATTATATAAGTTATGCCAGAGAAGGAGTGGAGTCCTACTATCAGAGACATGTCAACAGGAAAAACAAGGAGACTGGTTCGAGAACGAAACCTTTGAAGATTGGCTATATATCTCATTGCCTAAAAAGCCATTCTGTAGGCTGGCTGGCTCGATGGATATTTCAAGATCATGATAGGGAGCGCTTTCAAGTTCATGCCTATCTTGTCGGGTATGGGGAGACAGGCGACCCCTTGCAAGAATGGTATGTAAATCAGGTTTACAAAGCTCATAAATTAGGAGCTGACAATCAGCAAATAGCTGAGCAAATTTATCAAGATGAGATTGATATTTTAATTGATCTGGACAGTTTGACTCTCGACATTACCTGTGAGGTAATGGCACTAAAACCAGCTCCTGTTCAAGTCACTTGGCTGGGTTGGGATGCGTCGGGACTCCCTGCTATTGATTACTATATTGCAGATCCCTATGTTTTGCCAGAGTCGGCTCAGGATTACTACACGGAAAAAATCTGGCGGTTGCCCCAAACTTATATAGCGGTGAATGGGTTTGAGGTCGGTGTGCCGACGCTGCGGCGCGAGCAGCTGGATATTCCAACTGATGCCGTGGTTTATTATAGCGGTCAGGGGGGCTACAAGCGGCATCGCGATACAGCGCGACTGCAGATGAAAATTCTTAAAGAAGTGCCGAACAGTTACTTCTTGATTAAAGGTAAGGCTGACCAAGAGTCAATTACAAGCTTCTTTATCCAGCTGGCAGAGGAAGAAGGAGTGGATGGGGAGCGCTTGCGATTTCTGCCAAGCGATCCCTCTGAGGCAATTCACCGCGCCAATTTAGGCATTGCGGATGTAGTTCTGGATACCTACCCCTATAACGGCGCTACTACGACTCTGGAAACTCTGTGGATGGGCGTTCCTCTGGTGACGCGGGTGGGACAGCAATTTGCTGCCCGCAACAGTTACACGATGATGGTGAATGCCGGGGTAACGGAAGGGATTGCCTGGACGGATGAAGAATATGTGGAGTGGGGGATTCGCTTGGGGAAAGATCCTGTCCTGCGGCAACAAATTTCCTGGCGATTGCGACAATCGCGGCAAACCTCTCCCCTGTGGAACGCGAAACAATTCACTCGCGAGATGGAGAATGCCTACGAGCAAATGTGGGCGATCTACATGGAAGGGGGTCAATAGTTAAGTAGGGCCGGTTAAAATATTTCAGAAACCCGGTTTCTTAAAAAAACCGGGTTTCTTAACCTCGGACACTCTTTTGGGTTTTTTCTGCCTGCTACTAGGATTTGACCGGCACTTACCTCAGTTCCCAAGCTCCCGTCTCTGACTGAACAGTCCGCTTATCGCTGAGGCTGTTCAAATCACATGAGGGAATAGTTTCAGCTTTCGCTTCCGCGATCGCCTGTTTGTTTTCGCTTTCCAAGACAATTCGAGCGTGGAGGCGGGGCAACAGGGCTTCCCACTGCATTTCACCCAGCTGTCCCACCAGAGAAATTTCTGGCCCATCTGTCACGTCTAAATCTTCCTGCATGAGAAGATTCATGGTAACGCTGGATAAAATGAGATTGGCATCTTCCTCAGAAATGTTGCTGGCATCGACCAGCAGAGTCATGCGACTTTTATCGGGGTGAGTGACAGCCGCCCTGATGACTCCCTCCAATTCCACACCTAGGGACTCTTCGGGCTGTGACCAATCTGGAAAAATGATAAAATTAATGTCGCTCAGCTTAAGAGGAAGGAGAGTCGCTTCAATCAGCGCAGAACTCACCTTTTGAGCCATTGATGACCAGGAAAACTTTTTCGCTTGTTCCAGCCCTGCTGCAATTAGTGAGTTGCGCACCTCTGGCTTTTGGACATCGCACAGGGCATTGGCCATTCCATTAACATCTTCATCACTCACATATAAGGCGGCTTTCCCCGCCACTTCCGGAATTGAGGCATTGGCACAAGTAATCACTGGGCACCCGCAGGACATTGCCTCCAGAACAGGCAGCCCAAAACCTTCGTACTTCGAGGGATACACCAGCGCTACCGCACCGGCATACGCCAATCTCAGTTCCTCATCGCTGAGTTGCAGCATGTGAACAGCAATCCCCGATGTGTGAGCTCTCAACTCGGGTGGCAGCAAACCGCCGCTCCCCGTGCAAACAATCTCAAAGCCATGTTTGGTGGCGAGCTGAGCGAGTCCTTGGAAAAACAAGATAGAGTTTTTGTAACTGCTCCCAACACCAACCCCAAGGAAGTAGGGTTTTGAGATGCCGTACTTTGTTTTAAACCGGCTGATCTCATCCGGGCTGGCTGGCGAGAAAATCTTTTGCACCCCACAGTGGGCTACGGTAACAGATTCCGGAGATATCTCGGGAAAAAACTTTATTAAGTCCCGCGCGGTATTTTCAGAAATTGAAATATACGCAGAGGCGTGACCGATACCGTAATGCTTCTCTCGCCACATGGGCTCTCTGAGGTCAGCGCCCACAATTTCGGGAATCATGTCATACGCCATGAAAACCGACGGCGCTGACAGGGGGGTTGTGTAGTAGGTTGAAATAAATAAGTCAGCCCCCTGTTCGTCGCAAACCTGCTGCAGCATTTCCCGATCCGCCGAGGTGCTGTTATAATCATAAGGAGGCACGAGAAGATACTTGATGCCCGGAACGGCTGGAGCAGTTCCGGCGCGATCGAGAACAACAATATGCTGAGCGAAACTTTTTCCCGCCCATTCTTCAAGCAAGGAGCGCCAGACACGGGCAATGCCGGTTTGATAGAACTGGAAGAATATAGCGTCAATCAGAATGGTGGGAGGCTGTGTCTTAGTTGCTGCCGGCTGGCTCTGTGACTCCTCTGGCTGCACAAAGCGCCAAACATTGCTGCTGGGTTCTTTCTGTGCGATTGGCACTACAGCGCATGACTCCGCCGTGTCAACCATCGTTGCGTCCCCCACCCAGGGAAAATACTCACGCAATAGAACGGGAAATTTAGTCTGCTCCTGCAAAGATGCCCACCAGGATACAGCATTGGCATAACCGTAGTATTGCTCTTTAAATTTCAACTGATCGGGTGTCACATAGGCAAAATGCTGGAAAACCAACCCCTGTTTTTCTGTTTCTTCATGTCGAAAGGGGTTGACTGCTGCCACATCCTGAAACTGGCCATCGGGTAAAGGTTCAGCTAATCTTGGGGGCTCGTGCGACGCCCAGCGCATTCCGGGTTTGAACCTCCAGGTGCGCAACCAGTCTTGTGCGGGATTCTGCGCGTAACAGTTCCGAGTGCTAATAACGAGCTTCTCTCCGACAAAATACCAGCACCAGTAGAAAGCAGCTGTTTTTTCAGGATTGTTGACGAACATCAGTCGCGCTTTACAGATTTGCTCGACTGTCCACAGTTCATCTACATCCACTTGCCAGAGCAAACACTCCTCCTGAATGTTTGCCAGCGGTGCGCTCACCATTTCGCGCTTCCCGTCCCAGAAAACCCCCGCCGGTTTGCGATAAATCGTGACATTTTCTGGATAGAGCTGCGCCAGTTCGTCCAGGTATTCTGTTGTGCCGTCAGTGCTGCGTCCGTTGCGGTGGATTTCATCAGCAATCCGTCCCCCCAGCTGCAAACTCCAGGCGGTATCATGTTTCAAATCTGCTACCCCTTCAACAATATGCCAGTGCCATTTGAAGGGAAGTTGCTTGAATATGTCAATATGGTAGCGGATGAAGGGTTCGCCATTCAGGACAATGGTAAAGAAATGAATGGGAAAGGTAGGAAAAGCAATGTAATTTTCGTAAAAAGAGTCTGAATCTATTGCTTCTTCCCCGATCTCTCCATTTTCAACGATGCGGTGACACTCATAACCATTTTTTAATAAAAACCCAAAAGTTTCTACAGCGCTTCGATTCAACCCCTCTAACATCTTGTGAGATATTTCAAACTGAATAAAGCGAATGGCTTTTCTCTCTAAAAGACCCACCGCCCCCCGCAGAGCATCACTTTCGGCACCTTCAACGTCAAGCTTTAAATAATCTATAAACTGAATATTCTGTTTTTCACAAAAAGAGTCTAGCGTTATGCTTTCCACTATTTCAGTTTTTATAATGGGGACATATTCGCTAGGATTAGCAGGATTCAGCATCTGCGGTTTGCCGATACTATTCCAAGCCGAGTAATCTTCTGGAAATTCATTCAATTCAATTGTTTTATTTTCCGAATAAACGGCTTTTTGGAAAATTTCTACATTTTTACATCCATATTTACCTATCCGCGCTTGGAGTTTCCTGAAAGTATTTGATGCAGGTTCAAACGCATATACTTTTCCAGAACTTCCCACCAACTCACTAAATAATATTGAGTAGTCGCCAATGTTCGCACCTATGTCAAAGACAGTCATCCCGGCTTGGACGATATTTTTGACGAGCAATTGTTCGGATTTTTCCGATGAAAAGTTAAAATTTGCTTCTCTCATATAAGAGTTGTCTCTTTTATTTTCTCTCCTTTTAAAAATTGCATACCCATTCCGAAGCTTTTTATTTTCATTGACCAACTGGTACTTATTGTCTGCTAGCAATTTTTTATATGTGTTGAAGTTTTTAAAGGTATTTATATCGTCAAGAAGAATTAATTTGGCTCCGTATATTTCTTCTAGTTCTGCATTACCAGTAAATTCAGAGCCATCTATAAGCACGACATCAAAAAATACGATGCCATTCTCTTCTTTAATTTTCTTGATTCCATTTCCAACCACTCCAGAGCTTTTTACATATTCAATATCCTGACGCAGCCAACCCAAAACTCTATCCAGTGGGTAGTAGTTTAGATTGCTCCTGGTTGAAGTGTAAAATTTTATTACTTCGCTCTCGTCAGGAAACTTTTCCAAAGATACCGATGAGACATTGTAACACCTCACAAAATCATCAGTGGCGTACCTTTTTTGTAATTCTGTGAAGCGAGCTTTTGAAACCTCCATGCAAAAAAGTGTAGGTTTGTTAGGATTTTTGCAAATGCCTGTTACAAATGCTTCTGTGCTTCCCTCCCCAGAAGACGAGCCGATTTCTAAAATAGTTTTAATATCTTCTTCTCTGGCTATTTTTTGAATGGCCGCGTAAAATTCATCATTTCTTATTTCGGCTGGGATAATGCGGTTGAGTTCAGAATTTGAAAGGTTATCGCTCACAATCGTTCCTCTATCTGTTTTAGCTAATCATTGTTGCGGCAAGGGCATAATTGAATTCGGCTGCACCTGAGCCAAAAACATTTTATCACCCGAGCAGTCAGAATGCAAATTTACCGACTTCTGCAATAGATGAATCCCCTCTTAGGAGCATTCACCTGCAGCCCCACACTCACTCAACTCCCCAAGACTTTCTAATTTTATGGCTGTTGCTTCCTTCTAATTTTTTAGGGCTTTTCCAGGACTGCTAAGATTCCCTGATTAGCAAACTCAGCTCTGCCAGGATAAAGCATTTCTAGAGTTTCCTGAGTCTCTGGGTCAATTGCATCCTCGAACATACCCTCCAGCCTATTCACTAAAAAATAACTTTGATTTATAAACCCTACATAATCTTCTGTAAAAAACCTATTTAATTTATATGAGGCGATTGGTACACATAATAGCTGATTAAATCAGCTGTTTCTTTATCGGTAACACTATACAAATAATCGCACAGTTCCGGCGGTTTCATAAGTAAATGTCCCCAAGGAGGAATGGGAGAATTACTAAACTCAAAGATTTGCCCTTGATTGTCTGTAATGTTCGGTATGTGATGTCCATTTCGGGATCGCCAAATAGGTGCGAAGAGGGAAAATAGTTTCCCTGAAGGCTTCAAACATAAAAACATTTTATCTAGCGCCAAGGGAAACTTATGAATATGTTCAAAAGCTGCAATAGAAAATATTAAATCATATTTCCCATAGTATTCCTCAGGAATATCTTCTATGTTCCCCAGAAAAAAATTGTACTTGTCTGACCTTCTGTTTTTGAAACCTAGCCCAGAAGCGTCCTTAATCTTATAAAGAATTGTGCCTTGGTGAGAAAGCCCACCCACTTCCCTAAGAGCAGCCTCGTAATCAGGCGTTTCTACAGCAGACCAAGAATTAACCTGGAGATAATCAAAAACAAACTCCTCAGGTAAGCTCCCCCCAACTTCCAGAACATCTTTTCCTTCAAATCCAACAAGCTCCTGGCATGCATGAGCGTAGGAAACGTGATAACTCAGGTTGAATTTAGCTTTACACTCTGAAAAGTTAGCTTCGGTTAACCTTTTACTCATCTATTCGCACCTCCTGCACTGGGCGATTCAGGGCGCTCGCCCCCACTCCCCTTCGCCGGCTGCCTCACCCGCTCCAACAGCGCCTTATAATCCTGCCGGCCTGGATACAATTTTACCAACTTCTCCAGCGGTTGAACAGCCCCCTTCGCATCATTCATTTGCAGCCTAACATTCACCAGCCCCTCCAGCGCGGTCTGATTCTCCGGCTCCCGCTCCAGAACCAATTCATAGCCTCGCGCTTGCCCTACCAGGGGCGATTCCGCCACCGGCACTGCTGCCGTTGAAGACTCGCTGCTCGGCTTCAGAGCACTGCTGAAAAGTTTAGCCGTGCCAAACACCACAGATCCACCAAACGACACGATTGATACCACCGCCATAATCCTCTGAAGGCGCTCAATCCGCTTGCGGCGGGATATTTCATACTCTTTCTCAGCCTGAACCATTGCCTATCCCTGCTAATACTGACTTCCCCGACAGCTAGACCTATCTCGCTCTAAACTAAGCTTACCCAACTCCTCAGGAAAAACGATCGCCTTTGCGCAAATAACCGGCTTTTTTCAGAAATATTTAAATCCGTCCTCAGCTGTCGCATCAACCGGCAAGAATAACACAATAAGTTACTCCCTTTCATCATACCACAAACCACCCAATTGCAACCGCAAATGTTCTGGTACACCGGCCACCTCAACCCCACCGGCACCCTGCAACTCCCCGCCGACGATCCCGCACTCCTCTACGGAGCCACCGCATTCACCACCCTGCGCGTCTATCACGCCTCCCTCGACAGCCCCCAAACCAACTGGAATGGCCACTGCCACCGGCTCCAAACCACCCTGCAAACCTTCGGGTGGCAGCAACCCGACTGGCACCGGCTGCGACAGGGCGCAGAAGCCCTCATCCCCACCTGGCCAGTCCTGCGAATCGCCATCTTCCCCGACGGCAGAGAACTCATCACCGGACGCCATCTCCCCCCTGACTTAGGCCACCGGCAGCAGAGCGGAATTCGCGCGTGGCTAGCCGACTCCCCCCAATTTTACCGCACCCTCCCCGCCCACAAAACCGGCAACTACCTCCCCGCCTGGCTCGCTTTGCAAACCGCCCAGCAGCGCGGTGCCCGAGAGGCCATCCTCACAGATGCCGGCGGTAACTGGCTGGAAACCAGCACCGGCAACCTCTGGGGCTGGCGAGACGGCAGTTGGTGGACGCCCCCCCTCGAAGCCGGCATTTTGCCCGGACTGATGCGAGCCCAGCTCACCAGCCGGCTGCCGGTCAAAGAAGAACCCTGGACACCAGACTTGGTAAAAGGATTTGAAGCCCTCGCCTACAGCAACAGTGTGGTCGAAGTCATTCCCATCCACACCATTGATGCCGGCACCGCTGAGCTTACCTACGATCCGCGCCACCCCGCTTTCCTGGAATTGCGCAGGTAGGGCCAACTTCCGTGCCCAGCCGGCTGGAAATATCTCTTAGCCCGCGCAGGCGGGCTTTGTCTGTATAGCGGCAGAATTTATTCTGCCGGATTGCGTTCTTGCCGGCACCGCTCTCGCTCACCTACCACCCATCCCACCCCGCGTTCGGTGGAATTGCGGGCGTAGAGAGCAATTCTTGGCCAGCCCCCTGGAAACATCTCTTAGCCCGCGCAGGCGGGCTTTGTCTGTATAGCGGCAGAATTTATTCTGCCGGATTGGGGTCATACCGGCACCGCTCTCGCTCACCTACCACCCATCCCACCCCGCTTTTCAGGAATTGCGGGCGTAGAGAGCAATTCCTGGGCTGCCGGCTGGAAATCTCTCCCCAGTCAGAGGTTGCCGGCACGCCGCGACCATTAAATTGAAAATAACTCAGGCCAGTGCCTCAGGGCTGGCTTTTCGCCAGCAGGGGTCAATCAGCCAAAAAATTTAGGTTTTCTATTATATCACATCAGGGCGCATCTTATTTTTTAAGCCCTTATAAAAAACGACCAGCTAAATCCACTAGCTGGCCCTCAAAATTTTCTACTTGCGTTGTCGTCTCAACAGGAGGATTGGCCTACTGCGCGTTCCCAAGCGTGCAGCGGGCCGTGAAATCTTAAATCTTTCCTAAATTTCATTGTAACAAAAAACACTAAAAATTTTTCACAATTCTTTATCGCTCCCTTCCATCTGGTTCACGTAGCGCCGGCCTTCTTGGGGACGCCCCCAGAGGATGCGCTCGTGCTTATACACAACCATACCAGGTTTTGCCCCTTTTGGCTTGTAGACGTGCTTCGGTTCAGTATACACCACCGGCACCTGCGCCGCTTCCCGGGCCCGGCTGTAGTGGGCCGTCACGTCAGCGGCAAATTGCAAATCCGCCTCTTCGGGCGCAGCTCCCGCCGGCAAGCGCAGCAGCGCGTGACTGCCGGCAATCTCTTGCGTGTGGAACCACAAATCGTAGTCCCCCGCCATACGAAAACTAAGTATATCATTTTGCCGGTTATTCCGACCCACCAGCAATTCAAATCCGCTCGGCGTCCTGTACCGGTAAAAATCCGTTGCCGGTGCGTCCGTCTGGCTGCGGTATTCCGGATTTTCCAAATACCCCTGGCCAATCAGCTCGTCCCGAATCTCTTCCAACGCCTTCAAATCAGCCGGCTCCCTATAACCCTCCAGCTGGGCAATCTCCATTTCCACCAGCTCCAAATACTCAATTTCCTCCCGCACCTCTGCCAGTAACGGCTCAACAGCCGCGCGGGCCCGTTTCAGCTTTTGGTGCCGGCGGTACAGAGCTTGGGCATTTTGCACAGCATTTTTTTCCGGTTCCAGAGCGATCGCCACCGGCTCCCCCGTTTCAAAATCCGGGAGGGCGATAGATTTCATCCCCGGCTGCCACGCCTGGAGGTTGGCCATCAGCAAGTCCGCCTGCTGCCGGTGCCGGTCTGCCTGATCCGACTGCTGCAAGCGCTCCTGAAACGTGCCAGCCTTCACCTGCAACTTTCCCAAAAGGCTGCTGATTTTCTGACTCAGCTGGTGGCGCAACTGCTTGAATTCCTGCTGGTTCAGCTGCTCAGTGTAGTAGCGGTTGAGCAATTCTCCCACAGTTGGGGGACTGTCATTTTGGATTTTGGATTTTGGATTTTGGATTGGGGAATCTCCCGCAAGACCGAGATCCCCAGCCCCACCGGCACCCCAGCCGATCACCGTGTACCCATCCTCAGCCGGCATCGGTTGAAACTGCTCTTTCTCCAAAGCGTGCAGCCATTCCAGCCACCATGAAAACAGCCGGTGCCAGTCACCGTCGCTCAGGGTATCAACCGGCTGTTGTGGATCGAGACCGGCAGCTCGCACCATCGACTCCACCAGAGAAGAGCTCAAACCGCGATAGCTTTTGAGCAGCTGCCGCCCCAGCTGGCCAGGGATCAGGCTGACTCGCTCCCGCCAGCGGTCAAAGGATTCGCTGGAGCTGGGTATGGGTTCAAGCAGTGCCGGCGGGACTTCGTAGGGCTGGCCGGTTTGAATCGGGCGCACCCTGGACTGCCGGTCGCTGACTTGATGGCCGGCGGTGACGATCAGGTTGTCCTGATTTGCCAGAATCACATTGCTATATTTGCCCATAATTTCCACATACAGGTGCCAGATGGCCTCCTCTCCGGGGCGTCGGGCGAACTGCAAGTCGGCGACGCGCTCCCAAGGGGCAATCGCCTCAATGGCCACCAAAGCCAAGCCGGCCAGCTGGTGGCGCAGCTGCTGGCTGAAGGTAAAGGTATCCGGCGTGCGGGGCGGGGGGCTGCCGGTGCAGAGGCGGGCGGCTTGCGGGTGCCAGGAAATGTCCAGCCAGCCGCGCCGGTCAAGAGTGCGCACGGCGATAGCGATGGTGTGCCGGTCGCGCTGGTAAACCTGTTCCAGACGCGCCGGCAGCCAGGTGGCCCGCAGCTCAGAGCACGCAGCAGTTAAGGTGGTGAAGTCAACCGTTCGCACAGCTTCAAGTGGATAGGATCTGTTTCCATGCTGGCAGATCCGTGGCGCAAGTTGGTAAAAAGCTGAAAAAAAGAGAAAAAATTCTAAAATCTCTCATTTTCTCGCTTTTTAGGCTTGTGAGTCAAGATTTTTGGGGATACCATTGAAAGAGAGTTGTTGTTTGCTCCTCAGAAGGCTAGGCGGTCAGTTTGTCATGGACAGTCAAATTCAGCTGATCAATATCGGTTTTGGCAACATCGTGTCTGCCAACCGAGTCGTGGCCATTGTCAGTCCAGAGTCTGCTCCCATCAAGCGGATCGTCAGCGACGCCAAGGAGCGAGGGCAGCTGATTGACGCCACCTACGGGCGCAGGACGCGAGCGGTAATCATTACCGACTCCAGCCACGTCATCCTTTCGGCCATCCAGCCGGAAACCGTGGCCCATCGCTTCGTGATGAATAAAGACGGCCAAATGGCCGGTTAATAGCAATTTTGGATTTTGGATTTTGGATGCCCGGATGGCCGGATTTTGGATTGAATCAGCCCCAGGAAAAACGGGCAGGCACGCCGGCCCATTGGTGTCAAATTAAGCTGTGTCCCGTAGTCTCTAGGCGGTTGAAACCGCAGCTACACAGACGAAACCCGCCTTCGCGGGTTTCAAGATTCTAGCTATTCTCTTAAGTCCGCGTAGGCGGACTTGGTTTGTGTAGCCGCGATTTCCAATCGCCGGGAGCTTAAGTTGACACCAGTGCACGCCGGCCCTGCCCCTACGGTAACAGGGCCACGGGGGCAGTCTCCGTGTGGCCCCCGCCCTGCGAAGACCGGCTCGGTGTTGCTTCCAACGCCCAGTTGATAGGAAGATGAAAGGAAGAAATTTCAACGTAGCGGGCGCATGAAAACCGGCAAACTGATTGTACTGACTGGGCCAAGTGGCGTGGGGAAGGGAACCCTGTTGCGAGCGCTGCGGCGGCGTCATCCTGAACTGTATCTCTCGGTATCCGTGACGACGCGCTCCCCCCGTGCCGGTGAGATTAACGGCAGACACTATTATTTTATTGACCGGCACCAGTTTGAGCAAATGGTCGCCGCCGGCGAACTGCTGGAGTGGGCGGAGTTTGCCGGCAATTACTACGGAACGCTGCGCCGCCAGGTGGAAACTCACCTGCAGGAAGGGGAGTGGGTGGTGCTGGAAATTGAACTGGAAGGGGCGCGGCAAATTCGCCGGTCGTTTCCAGAAGCGCTGCAAATCTTTCTCCTCCCGCCAACAATGGATGCGTTAGAAACCCGCATCCGCGAGCGGGGTAAGGATTCGGAAGAATCGATGGCGCTCCGACTGCAGCGCGCCAAAGAAGAAATTGCCGCTGCCGGTGAGTTTGACTTCCAGATTGTTAATGATAATTTGGAAAAGGCATTAGAGGAGATTGAAGCGGCGGTATTTGCGCCGGTGAGTTGCTGAATATTGCAGTCAGCAGGGTGCGTTCCCCACAGCGGAACGCACCCAAAGTTGTCTTTCGTCTGCCGGTGCTGCCGGTTGGCGATTGCTTGTGTGATATGAGTGGGGGAGAGAGAGGCGCTAGACCTCTGAACATCGGTGCAGCGGATACCCCTTTTCCCCTTAGAATTTGTAGGAGAACATCTAAATTAGAAAAACATGGCAAAGCTCTCCCCAGAAACTGCCGCTACTATCTGGAGTTTGAAACAGCAGTTGCTGGATATTGTTGATGAGGCAAAAACGGCAGAGTTTGTTCTGTTAGAACGTTTTGGAGAAACGGACAGGACTGTCATGGCTCTGAATGAACTTCAGGATATCGCAGAACAAGCTGCAGCTCGATTCTCCCAACTGTCAAACCTTCAGCTTAGGATTGCCGGCTCACAACCCGCTGTCGCTCCTGACATGCTAAGATTACTGGCAGAGGCGATTGCAACCTTACAAAACCGGGTGCCTGCTTTGCAGCGCAGTATAGAAGAAATTAAACTAGATTGGAGTTTGACATGAGTGAAATGCCGCCCGTGCCCGATCCAGAAAAGGTTAAGCAGACAGTGGCTAACTCCCGTCGCTCGCGCCAGGAGATGGAGTTGGCCGGTTTGCAGCTAGAACTTCTCATGGCTCAGTTAGAGCAAGAGAGTCAACAAAAGCGCATGAAGCAGTTAAACAAAGTGCTGAGTGTGCCTGACACAGAAGCGCAAATTTCGAGCAGAACTTAGCTTTTACCCCGAGTGCAAATGTGGCCGTTCGAGAAAGGTAACTGTCAGCATATCGCGTTTCTCAAATTAGTATGCTACACACAAACGGCTCCTAACGGAGCCGCTACGCTAACGGTAGGGGCGGAAGGGCCCGCCCCTACAAAAATGGCTTTATGGGCCATATTATATCAATCTGAGAACCGCTATATCTCGTTTCTCATTGAACACGGATTTTTAACCGCAAAGACCCCTAGATGCCTTGGCGCTCTTGGCGTCTTGGCGGTTTATTAAAAAATAATTCTCACAAATCAATTCTAACGGCTATATAATCAGCTGTTAGGCTTTTAATCTTCCTGTCTGCCCTTTGGAGGCAGAGCCTCCAGGACAGCGTTTCCAGCCTGAGGCTGGAAACGAGAAATTTCCCTCTAAAGACAGATGCCACCGGCACCCCAAAACTGCAACATAAAACCCGCCCCTGCAACTCATAAATCGCAGAGACGGGCTTTATAAAAACTCGCGGGGCAAAAAGCTCAAATTCTCAATCCGCCCCCACCGGCACTTAGCCGACTAGATTGCCGAAAGTTTGAAACACTCCCGACTGGAAAATCAGATAGAGGATATAAGCGAAAGCCGCACCGCCAATTCCACCGACGAGAAAACCGCCAGAAAATTCGCTCCAGCCTTCATCTGTGCCCAAGCCTTCCGGGGGATTGGGCGTCGTAATTGTCGCCACCGGCTTTTGCACGCCCACACTCCCGTACAGCGACAGGCACAGGGTCAAAATCACCACTAAAATTACAGCTTCAATCAACCCAACCACATCGGCCACCGGAGTGTTGCGGAACTGGCTCGTCCAGGCGAACGGGCCAAATAGCAAATAGCCGTGCGCCATCCCGACTTCTAAACCGCGACGGAAGGGAGACAGCCCTTTCCGGTACGCCGGCAGATTGTTAATCAAAGTCTTGGTGAAATCAGAAGCGCTCACCGGCGTGGCCAAATTGCCAATTTGCGGGTCGCCGGCTGCGGAAACCACTTCCCGATTCCTGGGATCTGCTGTTGCTGCCATGCTTTCTCCGTATTTATATAACGTTGTTGCAATATTTTAAGCTAAAAACCGGTTTCCCTGGCAGAATCTCTCAGAAATTTATAAAACTTAATTTTTCTCCGCCGGCACGGCTTCTCTAATTATGAAACCCGCGATCCGTGCGTGCCCTGCGGTCACGATGGGGGCGCTGGCACCCCCGCACGCGACTGCGCCTCACGACCGCGAGTTTCCGTGCTTCGTCAGGGGTCATATGCCGGCGGGCAAAAACCGCCAGCACCTGACAAATGATCCAGTACAGATGACAGGGGACTGAGCCCTTTACTGCATGGGGTGGAAAAGAAGGTCGGGGTAAAAGCGGTTGATTTCAATCAAAAGCCCAGCTGTGAAGCTCAGCCAAACTGCAGCCAGCACCGGCGCAGAGGAAAGAAAGCGCTGCAAGTCTTTCATGGGGGGATTCTCCTAAAAACGGTTAGCAACTCAAAATGGACTAGCGTGGGGACACGGGGATTTCATCGTCTTTGGCATACAGTTCGCCGCTGAGGGCGTCTTTGACTGCAGCGAGTGGCCAAGCAAAGCCGGTGAGCATTAACCCAACGGCCTTGGGCACATCGATGATGATTTCTTTCTCTTCGGGGTTCTCACCCTTGCGGATATCGATCAGATAGGCCCGACCGACCCAGCCAATCCAGCCAGCAATGTACAGAAACAGAATGCCAGGAATAATAAAGTCTCCCGCATGGCTCCACCGGCCATCAGCAATCAGGTGGGGCAGCCCCTCAGGACCGCACAGCGCTTGCGAGTAGCGCTCAAATCGCTTTTTCCCTGATTCGGGGTCAGCGGTGGTATTGCGAGCGTATTCAGCCCGTTGCTGGAAAGCCGGCGATTCGCTGCACGGCACTAGGCCCGCCACATCTGCCGAGGCGGCTGGGACAGCACAGATCCAAACACTAATGGCCATAATCAGACCCAACAATCGTCGCATCCAATTTTTTCCTTTTGTTACAAAATGTAAATTTTTGTGGACAACCTGCTGAGGTTACTTGTGCAGGCCGGTTGGCGCTGACATGAAAGCAATGATACTCCCCTGCGGCCTCTCAGGAAAGTTTAAGCTACTACAAGTACCTATTTCAAAACATTACCAGCCAATGGCAACGGTTTTAGCAATTGAAACAAGTTGTGACGAAACTGCCGCCGCAATTGTTAAGAATCGTGAAGTCCTCTCCAGCGTCATTGCTTCACAAATTGCAACACACCGGCAGTACGGCGGCGTAGTGCCGGAGGTGGCGTCGCGCCAGCACGTGGAAACCGTCAATGACGCCATTGCCCGAGCCCTGCAAGAGTCCAGCCTCAGCTGGGCCGACATTGATGGCGTCGCCGCCACCTGCGCCCCCGGTCTGGTCGGTGCCCTATTAGTCGGGCTCACCGCCGCCAAAACCCTGGCCACCGTCCGCAACAAACCCTTCCTCGGCGTCCATCACCTAGAAGGCCACATCTACGCCACCTACCTCAGCGAGCCCTCCTTGCAGCCGCCCTTTCTCTGCCTGCTCGTTTCAGGCGGCCACACCAGCTTGATTCATGTCAGAGATTGCGGGATCTACGAAACCCTCGGCCAAACCCGCGATGACGCCGCCGGCGAAGCCTTCGATAAAGTCGCCCGGCTGCTCGGGCTGGGCTATCCGGGGGGGCCGGCCATTGACCGGCTGGCCCAAAGCGGCAATCCCCAAGCCTTTCCCCTGCCCGAAGGCAATATTTCCCTGCCAGCCGGCGGCTATCACCCCTACGACTCCAGTTTTAGCGGCTTGAAAACAGCAGTGCTGCGCCTGGTGCAAAAGCTGCAGCAACAGAGCGACAGCCTGCCGGTGAGCGACATCGCCGCCAGCTTTCAGGACACCGTGGCCCGCTCCCTGACCCGGCGCGCCATTGCCTGCGCCCTGGACTTAGGTCTGGACACCATCGCCGTCGGCGGTGGGGTTGCCGCCAACAGCGGACTGAGAAAGCACCTGCTTTCCACCGCCACCGGCCACAATCTGCGGGTGCTGTTTCCGCCCCTAAAATTCTGCACCGACAACGCCGCCATGATCGCCTGCGCTGCAGCCGATCACCTGAATCGGGGCCACACTTCCCCCCTGACCCTGGGCGGACAGTCCCGGCTGGCCATCACCGGCGTCATGCAGCTTTATAGCAGCAGTCATATTGGTTAGGGCACGGAGGGAGCGCCTGCTCTACGTCGGGACAAGGTAGGATAGGCGATCATTCCGACGAGCGTGTCCGAACCTAAGTGACTATTGCTCTCCCGGTGACGCTCAATCAGGGTGCGGATTTGAGCGGCGACGGCCTCCGGCTGCTCCACGATCGCCTTCCGCCGTCGGGAATTTCAATCACATTGTCCCCATCCCCTGGAAACAGCGGGTGAGAGCTTGCCAGGTGGCGCACATATTTCGGCTCCATCATCGAGTCCCGAGCGCCGGCAATAAAATAAACCGGCTGCTTGACTTTCGAGACAACTTGCGGTATAATGTTAATCTTCTCTTCTGTAGTGGAATCGAGCAGCGCCCCCAAAGCCGCCTCCGGGTGAGGCATAACGAAATCTGCCAGACGCTGCCGGCCCCTAGAGCGCCAACCGGCCAATTCAACAGCGTCGCGACTGAGAAACCCGGTTTCTTAAAGAAACCGGGTTTCTGGGGCGTTCAGCCCCTAAAAACGCCGGCCTAGCAATCTCTGGCGCACGCTTTCGGCAATTTTGTGGCCCAGGTAATCGGGAATCAAGCTCTCGTTCGGGCCCAAGAGATAGAGAATCAAGCGGGTGCGCCCGCGCCAGACGAGCAAGTTGGCGTTCACCACCAGCAAGTCTTCTTGCCAGATGGCGTACATCACCTTGTAGAACAGTCCGGGCTGGTTATCCGCTTCTATCAGCAGCGCCGGCAGGTGGAAGACGGGATCGACGTAGAATTCAGTTTCCACGTCCTCGAGGCCAGCGTCGAGGTTGAATTCCACCGCCAGCATTTCTTCGACTTCAAAGTGCCCCGCCAGAGCCTCCCGAATCGCCCTGCAGACGTTTTCTGCAGTCTTGTCCGTCAGCGCTTTGCCCCCGCGAGACACCACCAGTTTGATAAACACCAGCATCGGCGGGCATATCTGGCCATACAGGCTGAGGCTGTGGATGGTCAGCCCGTAGGCAGCCAGGACGCCAAAAATGTCGCTCAGCAGGAACGACTGGTTGCGGTATGCAAAATGCAGGGCGCTTTTGTTGCCTTCCGGTTTCAGCTCAATCACGGCTTGCCGCTTTTTGTAAAGCTGGTAGGCGAGCTTCAGGTTTTGCAGTTGAATTTCACTGCTGACAAATTGCTCGTAGAACTGGGGAAACGCCCGGTTAAAGCGCTTGAGCAGTTCAAGTGTAGATGATTTTAAACCTGGAGCCATAATCGGGGGGGGAAACTCACTTGCCAGCTCGAATGCACTGGGGAGGACTGCAGCCCAGTTTCTGCTCAATCCGCACTCGCCCAAATCAGCGACGGACATCACTGCCCTTTTTTGATGGAAAGCTCCCTGCTTTTTTGGGGCGCACCGGCACAATCGCTATCCCGCTCTGCCGCACCCGCTTTAAGCGGGTGAAGCAGGCTTCCAGCACCTGCGCCGGCCTCTGGTGATGGACAGTTTTCCAGATGGATAGAGGCGTTTAAGTCTCTGTCAATCTCAAATCCGGACGGTCGCTCTGCTGTAAAGCCCGAGGTCAAGGGGCATTGATTTTTCAGGGTGAGATTGGCAGCATTGAGTGACAGGAAATACTGCCACGAAAGCGATCGTAGCCTTTAAACCGTACCGAGTGGGGGCGCGGCACTAAAAGAGCGTTTCCCCGAACGGTTGAACACCATACTGGCTCCATCCGCTGGACAATTTCTCCATCCAAGGGTCGTGAGGTTTGACGCGGTAAGCCAACAGTTTTTGAGTCCGTTTGCAGATAGCTTCACACAAACATTGTGCGCCTCACGCCACAGCACCTGCCGGCTGTCCCTCGCGTGTTTGGCCCTGGGAGTGGCCTGCTTGCTATTCTGCTTGAGCTTGTTACGAATCGCTTTCAGCGCCACACTCCTTCAAGTCGCTACAATTAGGCCGCATGGCTTGAGCGAGCCGCTCTCACCAATTCTCCTGAACAACAGCCGCACTGACCCCTTTTCCCATTCTAGGGCTGGATGGCTCTCACAGGTTCATAACTTTGGCGGGCCCTCCGAGGTCGCGCCCGGGCTGTCCCGCCACGGCACCCCTGAGCAAAAACACTCAAGTCTGGCGCTCCGGGGGGAATTCAACTGCCAGGGGGCGATGCGAACCGGCGGCCAACAGGTTTAGCGCCACTGTGGACTTTCTGCGGCCCGTATCTGGGAAGGTGCTATTATCTACAGGTGGCGCTAAAGTTTGGTGGCGTGAATCCCTCGGTCGGGACTGACACAAATAAATGCCTGCGGGCTTTTAGGTGCACACAACATCCTGATATAATGTTTTCAATACTACGTGGGGACTCTCGCGTTCCCCTCACCTCTAGAACGCGTCCGTCGCGTCTCTTGACGGTGCGGTAAATTCCCTCTCGCTGAATCAACAGCGGTCTTTTGACAGCACGTGTAGCCTGATTGGCTGCCGTGGTGTGCCGGGAAATAGGGAGCTGCTCTTATGCAGCCCCTACCAGATATTCCCGTCCTCTGCGCCTGAAGAATTCCCCGCGCTTCCCGCCGGGGGCAAGTCTCAATACCTTAAAGTCGCCGGCATGGGTTTTTGGAAAAACTTATTTAGCGGTTCTGACGCCTCTTCTGCCCCCGATGCAGTCCAAACTGAGGATTATGTTGCTGCAGGTGCAGGCGAGCCCGTCCCCCAGATCCTGCGGGATCGCAACGGCAATCCCTTGCGCATTTATTTCACCACCGACCGGGACATTGACCTCTACGAACTCGAAGAACTCTGCGATGCTGTGGGGTGGTCGCGGCGTCCGCTGCGGAAGGTCAGAAAAGCCATTCAGTACAGTTTTCTCGTGGTTTCGATGTGGGAGCAGCGAGGGGCCAAACGCCGTCTGATTGGCTTCGCCCGCGCTACCTCAGACCATGCCTTTAATGCCACCCTCTGGGATGTGGTGGTTCACCCTGACTGTCAGGGCAAAGGCTTGGGCAAGGCGATGATGAAGTTCCTAATCAAGAAACTTCGCAGTGAGGATATCAGCAACATTACGCTGTTCGCCGACCCCCACGTCGTGGATTTTTACCGAAATTTAGGCTTTATGCCTGACCCTGAGGGGATTAAAGGCATGTTTTGGTATCCAGAATAGGGCCAGGGGCTAGCCGTACAGTGCGCAAGGGACGCGCACCGCACTGGCCCGTTTAATGCTTTGGCCACTCGGTAGGGCGCGTCTGGGGTGCCGGACGCGCCGGTGGGGGGACAGCCGGCTGCGCCTCGGGCTGGCGCAACGCTGCCGACTCCTGGTGCAGCTGCTGCCGGCCATTTTGGATCACGCGCATCATTTCGCCCAGCTGCAGCTCGATATTTCTCAGCACCCGATCGGCGTAGTCGTCCGCACCGGCATGAATCTCTTGGCACTCCGCCATCGCCCGCTTCCGCATCTCCTCGATTTCCTGTCCGGCTTGCCGGCGCACCCGCTCAATTTCAGCGATCGTCTCCTCTCGGACTAGCTCGCACTCTTGCTGCACCTGCTGCCGGATTTGCTCCGCTTCCTGCTTGGCCTGCCGGAGCAGCCCCATTTCATCCAGAATCTGAGCGGCTTCCTGCTCAGCTGCCGCCAGGATTTCCTGCGCGTACCGCTCCGCCTGCCCCAGAATTTCCTCTCGGCGGCGCATAATTTCTTCCGCCTCCAGATAAGCTGCGGGCAAGTTCAGGCGCACCAGATCCAGCTGGTCGAGCACAATTTCTTCATCAATGAGAGTGCGTCGCGTCAGCGGGATGCGGGGGCTGTCGAGAATCATCTCCTCGAGCCGGTTGAGCTCCCGCTGGATATCTATGCCTCCGGGTCCACTCGGTCGTGATTCATCCTGAGGGCTGCTTCCTGTGAGGTCGGGATCGATCCGGGATGTGTCCTGGCGTAACATCGGGCAATCTCTAGGGCAACATGTTTGGGGACTAGATGATCGACAGAGCCACCAAATCTGGCGATCTCTTTCACTACACTACTACTTAAGAAACTGTACTCGTTAGAGGTGGCGAGAAAAACTGTCTCTATTTGCTCGTAGAGCGTGTTATTGGTGTGCGCCATCTGTAGCTCCATTTCAAAGTCTGAAAGGACGCGCAGCCCCCTGAGCAGCACTGTAGCTTCTCGCATTCTGGCATAGTTTACCGTCAGCCCTTCAAAACTGTCCACTTCTATGTTGGGCAGGTGTTGCGTGGACAGGCGAATCTGGCTGACGCGCTCAGCTATGGTGAACAGCGGCGTTTTGTTGGGATTGCGCACAACCGCCACGATCACGCTCTCGAACAGCTTGCAGCCACGCTCAATGATGTCGAGGTGACCGAAGGTAATGGGATCGAAGCTGCCCGGATAAATGGCGATCACTCGGTTTGGGGTTGGAGTTGTTGGTGTTCCTGATACATTTTCTCTCTCAGATTACTGCGAAACTGCACGAATACGCTTTCCCCTTGGCTTGCGAGCCAGGCAAGGCGCAGCGATCGTCCGCCCAGGGGCAATGGCTCCCCTTACGCGCCTATAACGGATATAACGGATGCAGGAGCCCTGATTCGGTAGCGGATGTAACGGACGCCCTTTTCTGGCGGGAGCGAGGGCAGGGGGCGTTCTGGCGCTCGGGCAGGCCGCCCGGACAGGCTGGGGCGCTCTCGCCAAAGCTCCGTGCCGGTGCCGGCCCCCCAAATTGTACCACCCTCCGCGCTCCTGCCAAAACACTTCCAGTTTGCCTCTCACGACGGCTGTCTCTGACTGTCCGCAACCGGCACCCCGGGTTTGCTGCCGGTGCGGTGCGCTCTCAAACTCGCCTTACAGGTTTATGCACCCATTTTTCAATATCGCAGACTGGCGCAAGCAAATCAAAAACGCCCTCTCCCGCTGCCTAATTCTCGGAACCGCTGTTTCTGCGCTCTTTTCTCTGACCGGCTATCTGGGCGGCTATCACCTCTATCTTGAACTGACCAGCCATTTCAAATTACAATATCTAGCCACCTGCTGCTTGGCCTTAATTTTCTTTTCTTTTACCCGCAAAAAAGTGTGGTGTCTTGTCAGTCTCTTCTGCATCGCTCTCAATCTTGCTGCCATCGTCCCCTGGTACATCCCCCAGCCCAAGAGTGCCGGCACTCCTGCGGGACTGGAGCTGCGGTTTTTCCTGGCCAATGTCCTGACTTCCAACCGGCGCTATCAGGACGTTCTCTCCCTCATCCAAGAAGAAAAACCTGAGATCGCTGTGTTTTTAGAAGTCAATGAGACTTGGGCAAAAAGACTGGACCCGCTTCGGGATATTCTCCCCTATTCTTTAGTATACCCTCGGGAAGACAATTTTGGAATAGCCCTTTATAGCTCTCTGCCTCTCCAGAACAAGACTGTCCAGCTGTTCCGAAATGAAATTCCCAGTTTGTCTGCCAGTGTCACCTGGCAAGGAAAAGTTATTTCAATTCTCGCCACGCATCCGCTTCCTCCCATCAGTCAAGGCTACTTTGAGTGGCGCAACAGCCAGATCAAAGAACTCAGCCAGTACCTCCAGCAGCTAAAAACCCCAAAGGTTGTGCTTGGAGATTTGAACATGACCGTCTGGTCGCCCTATTATAAAAGCTTTGTCGAAAAAACCAAACTTCACAACAGCCGCACCGGCTTTGGCATCCTGCCCACCTGGCCCGCTCAATCCCCCTTGCTGTTGATTCCGCTGGATCACTGTTTGGTCAGTGAGGGAATTCAAGTGTTGCATACCCGGACAGGTCGGAATGTTGGTTCAGATCACCTGCCGCTGATAACAGATACAGTCATCCTCCAGTAAAATTTTAGCACAATCGCCGGAGCTGTTGCCAGCGGCAAGAACGAGAAAATTGCCGCAACTTTTTCGCAACAGCTTTTCGGCGTCGGCGCAAGATGAAAGGGATGTTTTGGGCCAGTCAGGCTAAAATAGCAGGGAATATTTTTTCCGAAGGTGAGTCCCAGTTATCTATGTCTGCCCAATTCATACAAGGCTTGCTTGACCGCTTGTTTATCCTGCTGGCACTTACAGCTACGCTGCTTTCTCTGACCGGCTACCTGGGAGACGAGCGGGATTTTGCATTGTGCCGACATGGCGGTCAAGGACTGTTCCGTTTGGATCTCTTCCGATAGATCGCTGTTTGGTGAGTCCAGAGATTAAAGTTGTTAAATTTAGGAAATCTAGGAATAAGGAGTCGGAGCTTTTGCCTGTAATTGCACATGCGATCTCCGCTACTAAAGAGCGGGTTTATGATTGTTGTTGGAGCGGTTATACTTGAATTGTGTTAAGGAGTGTTTTAATAAACCGCCATAGACGCGCCAGCGGCTTCCCGCAGGGTAGACGCCAAGATCGCCAAGGAAGAGAGAGAGAATTTAAACTCGGGTTTATATGGTGTATATTTCAGGAAGATTTGGGGGAGCCCCGCCCTACAATTTTTTGCTGTGTGGGGGCGGGGGTGACAGGACAGAGCTGTGTGACTTTAAGTTCGGGTGAGCCGGCACCGGCAACTTTTCTTTGGGGTCGAACGGGCTACTTCAGCACTTTTACAGGTATAAGATAGAGCCAAGGGAGGTGAGAAGCTGTTAGGCTTTTAATTTGCTTGTCTGCCCAAAGGAGGCAGAGCCTCCTGGATATCGTTCCTTTGGCAGTCACTTCGGAACTGCGCACACCGCCACCGATGAAAAATCGCTTCGGGTGGCGGACGATCCAGTAGGGCTAGAGTCCTAGTACGAACCTTTTCAAGTCAGAGCCTGGGAATGGGGGAAAAGAAAAATAAGCCTAATATTCAGAAACCAGGTTTCTTTAATAAACCTGGTTTCTGGACGCCAAACTGTTAGATGTAATTGTGTCTTGTGAGACCGGCATTTGGCTTGTCCTTTCCTGGCGGTGCGGTAAAAAGCCGGCCCTTGTGGGGGTCATAGCGTTACCAGTCAACCTGCGCACGCTCGCGCACCACATGCTCGTACACAACTTCCGTCTGCTTGGCGATTTTTGCCCAGCTGAACCGGAGATCGAGCTCCTCGTAGGCGTTGTCAACGAGCCACTGGGCGTAACCGGGGTTTTTCAAGACTTCCAGAATGCCCCACGCCAGGGACTTGTAATTGTTCGCCCAGGTGACGATGCCGGTTTTGGTGTGGGTGACGACTTCTGGCAAACCGCCGGTGTCGGACACCACCACCGGCACGCGAGCGGCAAAGCTTTCGAGAGCCACAATGCCAAAAGGTTCGTAAAGGCTGGGAAAAACAGCGCAATCCGCCACCGCCTGAAATTTGTTGAGGTCGTCCTCGTACATAAAGCCGGTGAAATAGCACTTGTGCCAAATCCCGATATCCCAGGCGATGCGCTTGAGATGGTCGGTATTCCCCCCGCCAATAATCACAAATTTGACCTTGCCCCCCATTTCCCACAGCACTTTGGGAGCGGCGCTCAGCAGCACCTCGACACCTTTTTCGCGGGTCATCCGACCGACGTAGTAGACAATTTTCTCGTCATCGCCGGCAAACCGGCGGCGGAAGTTCCAAGCGTCAAAATCTTCCCAGCGGGGTTTTTTCTCGGGGCGGATGCCGTTGTAAATCACGTCGATTTTGTCCCAAGGCGTGCCCAATACTCGTGCCACCTCGCGCCGCATGTACTCGGTGCAGACAATCACCCGCCAAGCGTTGTAGGCCAAGTCGCCTTCTTTGCTGTGGATGTAGCGGTGTTCGTCGTTATAGATGCCGTTGTAGCGGCCATATTCCGTAGCGTGGATCGTGGCAATCAGGGGGATCTTGAAGTGGTGCTTGAGCGCCATTGCCGCATCCCCCACCAGCCAGTCATGGGCGTGTATGATATCAAAGGGCCCTTCTTCTAATATCAGCTTGCCCCCGTGACGCCCCATGCTGTCGTTCATCCGAGCCACCCACTCGAAGAAGTTGTGGCTGTGGCCAACCAGGACGCGGTGGACGTGGATGCCATCCACCATTTCATACAGCGGTGCGCGGCCAAACTCCACCGTGATTAAATGGACTTCATGCCCCAGCTTCACTATCTCGGGATATAACTCCGCCACATGGCGGCAAATGCCCCCCACGATTTTTGGAGGAAATTCCCAGCTCAGTACCAATATCTTCATAACCCTCACTCATTACTAGGATTTTTCATAACTTTACATAGCTTCATCAATTTTTATTAGCATATTTTTTCCAGAATGCCACAAAAAAATGGCGGCGCTGCAATTTTCCAGTCCGTGAGGCGGGTCAGGAGTCAGGGGTGACGGGGAGAGCGCGGTTCGGGGGGGTGCGAGAAGCGGATGTAAATTTCATCTTTTTTTAGGATTTCCGCAGCACCTTGACCTGTAGTGCCGGTGAATAACTCAGCCCAGCGATCGCTCGCGCCGGTCCTGTTTTTGTTCAGCTTTAACCCTCTTGCCCGGATCGTTCCCTTTTTCGGGGCTCCCCTCTACAAGAGTTTCCCCGCTTTCCCGCTCCATCACACTGCCGGTCCCTAATTCCCAGACGCTTGGCGGCTAGACTGGCTCTACCTGCCGGCGGAAAGCCTGCCATGCCGCCATAGCAGCCTTGTCGGAGGGGGCTCCCTTGCGCATCAAAATCACCCCATCTTGGAAGCCGACAATGCCATACTCCCCATCACCCGTCACCTGCTCGACTCGCTTCACCATGTCCCGCAATTGCTGGCGGTCAGCTTTGAAGGCGACCTGATACTGCTGCAGCTGCCAGAGGTCTGAGATCGCCCAGTCCACGGCTATCACTTCTCTAGCGTCATTGCGCAGCTGTAAAATCGGAAACCGGACGATTTCCCGCCGGCTTGACAAATGCGGCACAATGTACGTGCTGGCAGAGACGCTGGCACCTGCTGGAATTTGACCCAAAAATGACTGGATGTGAGCCACATGCTGCCACTGCCGGGCCAGCGACACGTACACCCAGGGCTGGTACGAGTCTGGAAACAGGAAATAAAACGTGCGGTTGGGGCTAGAGAGGAGGGTAAACAGCAGCGAAAGGCTCAGGCAAACCGTCCATAACCGCCGAAAAGACGGTTTTTTGAAGATTTCGGGGTGCCGGTGCCACCAGAGAATAGCCCCGTAAAACAGGCCGGGGACGACGGTCATGGCATAGCGAATGTTGATCGACAGGACGGACTCTCCCTTGCCGAGAAACAGTTTGAGCAGGGGGAATCCGGCCAAAGTCCAAGCGGCTGGGGAGACCGCCGGCACAAAGGCTAGGGGCAGCCACTGGCCTAGCAAATAGTTAATCGTGCCAAAGAAGGGCGTCAGCAGTTCTATCACCAGTCGCCAGGGGTTGCTGACGATTCCCCAGATGATTTCCAGGGTGGACGCTTCTGGGCCCTCCGCATACTGGCCAAACCGCTCGATCATGAACCGCCGGGAAATATCTTGCGAGAACAGGGGCATGATGGCGTTGGTGAGAACCAGCATGTAGCCAAAGCTCAGGGTGCAGACCGCTAAACCTGTGCGGGGATAGCGCTTGCTGGCGCTCATATAAACGCCGATGCTAAATAAGATGACACCGGCATCTTCCCGCACGGCTAAAATCAAAATAGCCATCGCCCAGAACAGCCACCACCAGCGTTTTTCCATCGCCAGCAGCAGGCTGAAGGCAAATAGGGGAATCTGGGAGATGTCGTGGAAGTTGGATAAAGTTGGGCCAAGCACCGCATTAGCAGCGTAAAAGCTGATGGCGATTTTGGCGGCAAGCGGCGGATCTAGATACTGTCTGGCTAAGGCGTAGAGCACTAGACCGGCGCTGGTGACTAATGTAACCTGCAGCACAGTCAGTGTTGCCGGTGAGGGAAACAGGGCGTACAGGGGCAGCCACAGCAACAGCGCAGGGGTGAAGTGCTGCCCGAGCCGGTGGTAGAAAACCTCTGGAACTTGGCCGGCGTGGACGACGTTGGTGGACAGGGCAGAAGACAGGGAGCTCTCGAAGAAACGACCGTGAGTGCCGTTCCAAAACACCTGGTTGAAAATGCCCTGGTCGTAGGAGGCGTAGAAGCTATAATATCGGTGCAGCGTAAAAATCAGGCCCAGGACAAAAAACGCCAGCGCCGCACCAACCACCGCGCCCCACGGATTTTTCTGCAAGCGAACAAGCATTACACCACTCACTTTGACATAATGTTAAGACTCTCATGTCCAAGTCAGTGATTCAAGAGGGAGCGTCCCGGTTGTGCGAGCGCAGCCTAAATGAATGCGACAATGATTTCAGCAGGGGGTGGGAGGAGAAGATTTTTGGCCAGCTGAATCCCGGAAACGGGATTGAAACCTTCAACACCCTTTTTCTGAAAAACCCACCCTCTGTAGCCCCCCTTTCCCCCCCATCCCCAGAGGGAGCCCCGAGCCCCCCGCTCCCTCCCCGGCAGTCCGGCACTTTCCCCGGGCCTGAAGCCCTATTTCATCCTTGCGGCAGATGGGCGAGAGGGTTATTTGTGCTGTGTTACTGGGTAAGTTATAAAATAATAAAGAAATAACAAAGGCGCAACTTGCTTATCCCCCACCGGCCTTCCCCACTAGCCGCCTAGCCGGCTAGCTGCTTCTCCCCTGTCCCCCTGGCCCAAAGGGAGCCCCCAGCCCCCCCTACCCCCCCTGCCTCTTACCCCCTACCCGCCTGTCACCGGCAATGGTTGATGAGCTCGCCTTGAAAAAACGCCTCCCCTCTCTACCTCCCTCGCTGGAAAGGGATTGCATGCTAGCAAATCCTGACAAGGTCACTAATTCTGAAGCGCCTCTGCAGCTGTTGCTGTTTGTGGACAAGCGTCCGAGTTCCCGAGAACAAATTCGGCAAATCCGCCGTTACCTGCAAGACGCCAAAACAGACTACCCCTTTGAACTTGAGATTGTCGATGTGGGGGAACAGCCGTATTTAGCCGAACATTTCAAACTGATCGCCACCCCAGCCCTGCTCAAAATCCACCCCGAACCGAGACAAACCCTGGCGGGCAGCAATTTGGTCGCGCAGCTGGAGAGTTGCTGGGGGCGCTGGCAGCGTTCGGCAGCCGATTACTTGCTGCAGTTAAATGCCAAAACTGAGGCGTCACAGCCCCCACCCCCGGAGATTTGCATCAGTTCTATCGCTTACTCGGCAGAAGTGATGCGCCTCTCGGACGAGATTTTTCGCCTCAAGCAGGAAAACGAAGAGCTCCTCGAGCAGCTGCGGTTCAAAGACCGGCTGATTGCCATGCTGGCGCACGAGCTGCGCAATCCCCTCACCGCTGCTTCCCTCGCTCTGGAAACCCTGGAGTCCAACACCGATCCCAACAGCGGACAGAGCCGGCTCACTGCCAAGCTGACGACTCAGTTAATCAAACACGCTCGCACCCAAACCCGCGTGATTGAGCGGATGATCTCCGACATCCTGCAAGCGGAGCGGGGGGCGAGCGCCCAGTTGCGCATTCAACCGCGAGCCCTCAATATAGGAGCGCTCTGTCAGGAGGTTCTCGAACAGTTCAAAGACCGGCTGAGCGCTAAATGCCAGGGGGTGAAAACCGACATCCCTGCGGATCTGCCCCGCGTCTATGCCGATTCAGAGCGGGTGCGCCAAGTGCTGGTGAATCTTTTGGACAATGCCATTAAGTACACCCCTGAGGGGGGCGCGATTCAGGTGTCGGTCCTCCACCGCACAACCCAAAAAGTTCAGGTCAGCGTTTGCGACAACGGTCCGGGCATTCCAGAGGAGAATCAAAAGCACATTTTTGAAGACCACTTCCGCCTCCAGCGGGATGAAATGAAGGAAGGCTATGGAATCGGTCTTTCCCTGTGCCAGCGCATCATCCGCGCTCACCACGGCCAGATTTGGGTGGACTCCGCGCCCTCTCAAGGCAGCTGTTTTCACTTCACGCTGCCGGTGTATCGCCATTAAAAATTAAAAATTATAACTCAAACATGGGGTGCGCAGAGTTTTAAATTTTTAATTTTTCAGTCGGGCGCGCTCCGGTGTTTTGCCTTTAATTCGCACAAAATCATGGGGCGGTCGCTCTCCGAGCGCTCCGGGCCACCCTTACGGGAAGCCTGCTAGCACTGTGGGGAGCGCCGCTCGGTCGGCTCTGCCCCCTTACAGCAACAAGCAGCATTATTAGCCCTAGCAGCCTAGCACCCGACTGCTGCGCCCGCAGTCTAGTCGGTGATTTTCAGCGTCCCCCGCCGCAGGCTGTAAAGTATCCGGGTGACGATGGCGCGCTCCTCTTCGCTGAGGGAACCCTCTAACAGCGCTGCCCTCAGCCGAAAGCAGTTAGTGTCTGTAATGTAGCCTGAGCGCATGCTCTCAGCAAATAATTCTTCGATTGTAGCTCCCCTAAATTGGTTTGTGAACGCTTCTTGGAAGAAATTACCCTGGAATTGCATTCTTGGTGCTGGAACTCAACATTACTTAGCATGGACGATTGCTCTCGAATCTGCGGCGATCGGATACGTTAACCCCTGGTGAGAGTTTGCCAAGAGGCCGGTGACGCAGCCTCTTGACAAATTGCGCTTCTTAGGGTAGGCATCAGGGCGTAACTGCCAATCTAAAATCCCAAATCGAAAATCCGGGCATCTGTCAGGCCGGTCAGGCCGGCTCTTGACAAATCGCGCTTTTTACGGTAAGCATCCGGGCGTGACCGCCAATCTAAAATCCCAAATCTAAAATCCGGGCATCTGTCAGGCCGGTGAGGCCGGCGCTTGACAGACAGTTTTTTTTGGAGTACACATCTTGAAGCGATCCCCACTCTAAAATCCAAGCATCCATGCATCCATGCATCCAAAATCTAAAATCTGCTGACCCGTACCTGCGCCACCGGCTTCCCATCTGAAATAATCCCCCGTGACCGTACCATCTAGAAAAAATGAAAAAAATTTTAGGGCTAGCTGTGCTGGGATTTTTGCTCGCTTGCGCCGGCACTTTGCGCAAAGCCTCTGAAGCTAGGGTAAATGAGCCTTGCTCGGTCGGCTGTGGGCCCGCCTTGAGCCAGACTCTCCCTGACACAAGCGTCTCCAGCGAAACTGCGTCTGCCAGAAAAAGCGCAAAAGATGGCAATTTCCCCTCCCCATCCCCCCATTCCCCCACCGGCACAAGCCAAATCAAAACTCACCGGCAGCATCTCGGTAAATTGGCTCAAGTGCCCGATGTCAGGAGCACAGAAGAAGTGGCGCGTTTCCAGCGCCTCATGCAGCGCGCACAGGCGGAGAAACTCCACGATCGCCCGATGAGCGAAATCTTGCAGGCGCTGGCTGAGCAATTGCTGGGCGCAGAGTACAAAGCGGGATTGCTCGACAAGTCAAACACCGAAACCCTGATTGTCTCCCTGACTCAATTTGACTGCGTGCTGTTTGTCGAAAGCGTGCTGGCGATGGCGCGGGGTGTGGCGGTGCGGGATTATTCCTACGACAGCTTTGTCAGTCGCATTGCTGACCAGCGCTACCGGAATGGCCAAATCAACGGATATTGCAGCCGGCTGCACTATTTTTCCGACTGGATTGTGGACAACGAGAAGCGGGGAACTGTTACCAACATTACGCGCACTCTCGGGGGCGTGCCGCTGAATAAAACGCTGAACTTTATGAGCCGGCACAAAAGCAGCTACCCACAAATGGCCAGCGACAACGCCACTTACCAGTGTATTGTTGGAGCAGAAGCCAAACTCGATGGCCTGAAATTTTATTACATTCCCCAAAGCCAGATTCGCCGCGCCTACACTCAACTGCAACCGGGCGATATTGTTGCCATCGCCACAGAAATTGAAGGCTTGGACGTCACCCACACCGGCCTGGTTTATCGCTCCCCAGACGGCAGCACCGGTCTGATCCACGCTTCCCCCAGTGGGGCGGTAAAAATTTCCCCCGATTTAGAAACCTATGTCGGGAAGGTCGAAAGTTCCACCGGCATTCTTTTGGCTCGACCGGCTGACCCCCGCGCTCTCAACCCCTGATTTGGCGGTGCGGTGAGGGCTCGGCGCTCCCCACTCCCCCGCACAGCCCGCAGGGCAAACGCCGGTCCCCCCAACAGACTGGCTTTCTGCCCTCCCCGCGCCCTCAGATTAGCCTTGATGTAAATTTTGGTAACATTTCCCACGCTCTAGGGTCTAAACCCTATATAATCAGGAGCGGGAAACTCTTTCCTGAACCGGGCCGAATTGATCGGGCTGTGCGACAGGAGAAACCCAAACGCCCAAATACTGACAGTGAATGTTGTGAAGCTGCGCTGGAGAATTGCAGTCATAATGCTGGGTGCTATCCCATTAATCACCTTGGCGATGAGGTCTGTCTGGGCTCAATCAGGAAACTGCCCTCCCATGTCAGTGATCTTTCAGCTGGAAGCAGAATGCCAGAATGGAGATAGCGATTCTTGTGGGGGACTCAGAAGAATTGAGCGCAGCGGCTGCTCTGTATTGGATGCGATGGCGGACAGAATTTTTAATGAACGGCATCCAGAATTGCGAGGCAGAAAAATCAGAGCGGATGAAACCGGGTTGGCGCAGGAATGGTTGAAAATCAGGAGGTGCGAGGCTGTAGTTGACCGCACTTTTTATCAAAGACATCCAGAGCTAAGAGGGAGGAAAATTCGGCATAATGAAACGGCTTTGGCGCGGGAGTGGCAGGAAATCAGGCATAATTATTATGGCTGTCAGTGAAGATTTTGGAGGTTATATTTTGGAGGCAAGGATTCCCCTCGTTCCGGGGCTGAAGGACTCGCCCCTAGCGTTCCGGAACGCGCCCCTGTCGGCGGAGCCGACTTTCCACCAGATGCAGCATGATTAGCCTAACAGCTGAACAGGTTCTTTAGGTGCGATCCTCCGGAACGCACCGGCTTGGGTTAAACAGTAAAATCCCTGAGAAGGGTGAGGGTATGAAACAACTAAACAGCCGAGTAAAATTTGTTACCTTATTTATTGCAACACTTTCACTTTTTTATGTAACTTTTCTGCCGGGGATAGCGCAGGCGCAACTGACAGAGCAATCGAAAGTCTACATTAACGGCATCGGACCGGTGCTCATTGGCATGACTGTTCCCGAAGCGTCAAGAGCAGCCGGTCGCCCGCTAGTTTCCACCGGCGACAGTGGGGGTGGGAGCAGCTGCTTCTACCTGAAGCCGGAAGGCAGTCCGAAGGCTGTCGGGTTAATGGTCACAGACGGTCGAATTTCCAGGATCGATATTTGGAGGGACAGCCGCATCACCACGCTCAGCGGCGCACGGATTGGGGATACGGAAGCCCGAATCAAGGCACTCTATCCGGGGAAAATTCAAGTCAGCCCTCATAAATATGTACAAGGGGGGCACTACCTGACGTTTGTACCGCAAGACCGCTCGGACAGCAACTACCGCCTCGTGTTCGAGACTGACGGCAATCGCGTCACTCAGTACAGATCCGGCAAACTCCCTGAAGTGGAATATGTGGAGGGGTGTGCGTAAGCGGAGGGGAAAATCATTTACAACGGCTACAGATGGCTGGAAGCATTTTGACAGGGTGCGTTACGCTTCGCGTAACGCACTAGTTTTATTGGACAATTTCACTGCGAGAGGATTTGCCAATCCGTGCCGGACTGGGAGAGAGCTCTGCCGGTGCTGATGGAACAGCTCCCCACCGGCTCAACAGACTGTTGAGAAGAACATCTTGCTGAGCGCGGAATCCCTCCAAGTTTTCCCCGCCATTCATAATCGCCACCCAGACAGGGCCTTGCTTCTGAGTGGGCATCGCTCCCGCGATGGAAGCGACACGATTCAAAGTGCCGGTTTTCACCACCGATAGAGTGGGAATTTTGCGCTCCTTCAATACCCCTAAATCCTTGCCGGCAATTGCGAACACATCTGCCACTGTCATATTATACGGCTGCAGGTAGAGCTCTATTGCCTGAAAGATGGCGACGGCGGCGCGGGGGGAAATCCGATTTTCTTCGCCCAAACCGGAACCATTGATCAGCTGGATTTCTGCAGGCGGTACCCCAGTTGCCTCAGCCACTTTTCGCGACACCACTTGAGCGCCGCCGGCAGCGTCTGCCAGCATTTGCGCCATCATGTTGTTGCTGTACATATTCATTTTTTTCAGCAATTCCGCAAGGGGGTACGAATAATGGCGCACGAGAGGCTGCACTGTGTTGGGTGCTGAGGGCATCACTTTCACTGCACCCTGAATTTCTACTGCCGGTCGCGGCGTCCCCGGTGGCAAACTCTTGTACTGGGTTTCCGCTTCCTCAGGCCAAAGTTCACTGTCGATCCCTTGCTTGAGCAAATTTCCTGCGGTCAGCGGATTGGACTCAAAGTTCATGTAAAACTTGCCGGCAATGACCAAATTGCCGGTCACCTGCTTAACGCCCATCTTATTTAAAAGGTTGCCAACGGCGATGGCTTCCTCCCAGACAAAGAAAGGATCTTCACCCCCCTGAATTACCAAGTCACCCCGCAGCACCCCGTTTTGAATCGGGCCGGTTGCCCCAATTTCTGTGACAAATTGGTGGTCGGGGCCGAATGTTTTCAGTGCGGCGAGAGTAGTTGCCGACTTGGTTACGGAAGCCGCAGGCAGCGGAACTGTCCCCTGGTAATCTGCGAGGAAAGTGCTGCCGCTTTGAATCCAGACGCCTTGATTTTCTTTATAAAACCCACCGGCTGCTATGCGGTTTATGAATTTCTGAACTTGGGCGTTAATTTCTGGATCTGGATTGCCAGGAGACAGGAGCAAAGGGGTTTTGAGCTTTTTGGCAGCATCAGCGCTGCTGTCTGCCGGCTGGGAAGAGTCTGGCTGAGCGGATACAGCTGTGACTTTCAGCGAGTCAGAAGGAGAGCAGCTCGCAACAAGTGCTAGCAGCGTTAGGGGGAGCGCTAAAGTGAAACGAAGGGTTTTGGGCATTGCTTTTTTGGGTATTTATTCGGTTCTGGTTGTCGCCCCAATAGCTATGGAGTGAGAAGCTGTCAGTTCCAACCTGTAAAGGTTGGGCGGTTCAGGGGGGCCAGCAGCTTGTTGCGCCGGCACCGGTCCTGGCGTGCCGGTGGCAACCTTTTGCTGAATGTGCCGAACTTGATAAAGTTTCACCGGCAATTCTGAGACTGTCTAAAACTGCTGGAGGTTCAACAAGGGCTGGCACACAAGCTACGAATCCGGTTAGTTTCGGAACATTCCAACTCTGCAAATATACTGGCCTGCTGGAATACAGTCAGCTTTCAGTTCAGGAATTTTTTATAAAAGAATAGCACAATCCGAACTCAACACTAGGGCTTGGCCGCTGCTGCCCCGAGGCCGATCCCGGACGCCTTGCAAATTTCTCTGAATTCTTAGAGTCTTTCTATTTTTATGTTATAATTATGTAATTTTATGAGCTGTCCCTGCTGCCATCCCAGAGGAATTTGCGGGGTGCGCTCTTTGAGGCACCCCGCAGGAGCTGGGGCTAAGCGGCTCCGTAATAGGACGGCTCGTGTTTCAATCCCGTTTCCAAAGATTCGCTGGCCAAAAATCATCCGCTCCTACCCCCTGCTGAAATCATTGTCGCATTCATTTGGGCCGATTTGCACAACGGGGATGCTCCCCGGCTCGTTACCGGGTTTCCATTTAATATTGCAGCCAATGCTAGGCTTCCGATCGGGGGAAACTGGCCGGTCGGCTAGCACGGCTTCGATTGCGGCGCGCAAATCTTTGCCGGTGACGGGCTGGTGATTGCTGGGGCGGCTGTCGTCGAGCGGCCCGCGACAGACCAGGTGCCGGTTGGCGTCGAAGACGAAGAAATCTAGCGTGCAAGCTGTGGTGTAAGCTTTGGCGGTTTCCTGGCTTTCGTCGTAGCACAAGGGGAATGTGTTGCCCAGCTCTTGAGCCATTTCTTTTAGCTTGTCGGGCGCGTCGTCGGGATAGGCGGCGGCGTCGAGCAGCGCTAATGGCGACAATGCCGATATCTTTGCCGGTGTACTCACTGCCAATGCGGGCGAGTTCTGCCTGTAGGTGCTAGACGTTGGGACAGTGCCGGCAGATAAACATCACCAGCAGGGCTTTCTTGCAGGCATTTGTGGCCAGAGAAACGGCCTGTCCGGACACGACCTCGGGCAGCTAGAAATCAGGCGCTGGGATTCCTAGCTCCAACATGGTTGAGGGGGTTGAAGCGTTTCAATCCCGTTTACGGGATTCAGCTGGCCAAAAATCTTCTCCTCCGACCCCCTGCTGAAATCATTATCGCATCCCAGTTGCGCAGAGCAAGCACAACTGGGATGCTCCCGTTAAAGCCACTGTATCAGCTCCTTATTGTTTGCGCAAATCGCGATGCGATTGTCCAGGGCTTCGGCGCTGCCTCTCTCAGGATAGCGGGGGAGCGGCGGCAGCGCAAGGTCGCCCGCCGGCGGGGCTGGATCTCGCCGATCCCCGTTCTGGGTGGCCGGGGCTGAAATCTACCCTGGGGGGGATTCGCGACACAGGCCAGGGCGATTAGATGGAAATTATCTGACCAATACAGAACAAGGCGATTGCCTGACCCACCTATGGTTGATGTCCCTCGCTACGATACCCCTATGCCGGTAGGATTAATGACTCCCGCAACTTTGAGTGTAGGTGCTACCACCGACACGGAACTCATTCATCTGTCTGGTTCCTGCATGTCTGTCAGCCGGGTGGCGGTGGCAATCTCTCAGGCGATTGAGCAAATCGGGGGCACCCTGGTGCGCAGCACCGCCGAAACCGACGGTTTGAACCGGCGTCTTTCCATCGAGCTGGTGCTGCCGGCACTTTCGAGACTGGAAGCCATCCGCACCGCCATCCACTCTGCCGGCGGCATTATCGAAAGGCTTCAGATCGAGTATGGCATCCGCCGGCCCGCCAGGGAACCGAATGCCGGCAGCCCGCCACACCCCCTCAACACCTGGTATGAGTTCCGCCCCAAACCCTGCACCGGCTGCCGGTACTATCATGGCCAATACTATGCCGGCAACTTGCTGGTCTGCGCCATTCATCCCTATGGCCCAGATGGAGACAGCTGCTGCGACCGGCAGGACTTTGAGTTCTAGCGGCTGGGCCGCGCAATTGTTAATAAAGATTATGATATTTACATCTATGTTAATTTTTATATAAACTTATAAAAAATCAGGGAAAACTCGGTGTCTGAGCGGTCGCGTAATGATCTACGATCCCAAAAGAAAGATAAAGAAATTCTATACAGGTGCTTGCAATGAATGCTGACCTGATGACCGCTCCCAGACCCTCCTTTACCAGAGACGAGGTTGTGCAGCGATACGCACAGGGGGCTAGAGATTTTAGCCGGGCCAGCCTGAGCAAAGCCGACCTGAGCCAAACTGACTTGAGTGGGGCATACCTGAGTGGAGCCGGTTTGAGCAAAGCCAACTTGAGCGGGGCCAACCTGAAGGGAGCCAACCTCAGCGGAGCTAGCTTGAGTGGAGCCAACCTGAGTGGAGCCAACCTCAGCGGAGCTATCCTGACTGCGGCGCACCTGAACTGGGCAGACCTGAGCGGAGCCAACCTGGCTGGGGCCATCCTGACAACCGCAGACGTGAGTGGGGCCAACCTCAGTGAAGCGCAGCTGACTGGCAGCCAGCTGAGCCAAACCTACCTGATTGGGACAAATCTCAGAGGAGCTGACCTGAGTCAAGCCAACCTGAGTGGGGCTAGCCTGAGCAAGGCAGACCTGACGGAGGCCAACCTGAAGGGGGCCAACCTGAGCGGGGCGAAGCTGAAGCTGGCGAACCTGAACCGGGCCTCTCTGACTCAGGCCAACCTGACTGGCACAGTCCTGAATTCCGCCAACCTCAGCGAGGCGCACCTGAACGGCGCAACGCTCAGGGAGGCGGATCTGTCGCAAACCAACTTGAGTCGGGCCAATCTGAGCAAGGCCGACTTGAGCAAAACAGACATGACCCGGACTTGCCTGAACCAGGCAAATTTGAGTGGGGTCAACCTGAGTGGGGCGGACTTGAGTGGTGCCAACTTGAGCGGGAAACTCCTGACGGGAGCCAACCTGAGTGGGGCGGACTTGAGTTTGGCTAACCTGAGCGGTGCGTACCTGATTCAAGCCAACTTGAGCCGAGCCAACCTGACGGGAGCCAACCTGAGTGGGTCGCAGATGATTAACACCGACTTGAGTCAAGCCGATTTGAGTGGGGCTAACCTGCACAAAGCCAACGTGGTAAACGCAGAGCGGCACGCAGTCAAGCTGAAGGGAACCACTATGCCGAATGGAAAAATTCACGACTGAGCGGATTTGGGATTTGGGATTTTGGATTTTGGATTTTAGATTTTAGATTTTAGATTTTAGATTTTAGATTTTAGCTTCCTAGCAGCCCTCAGATAGTCGATATTGCAGCAATTTTCCCTGAGCGGCCTGTCTGCCATTGGCCGACCAATTTTACACTCAGGCATTGTGAAGCCAATGGCTGTCTAATGCGCAAATGCTGGCTGCCGTAACATATGTAAATTAATAGGGGGCAGCTCACTCCACAACCCTGAGCAATCCCTTTTGCAAGCCGTCAAACACGCGGGCGATCAGCCGGCGATCTGCTGGGCTGAAGGAATCTTTACAGAGCATGGCCTTCATAAACCGCTGCTGGTCAGCGCGGGTAATTCTGTGACAGGCAAAGATACGATCGACGAGCTGTTCGATGGAACGTTGGGGTGCGGTGACTTGTGCTTGCATCGGACTTCATTAAACTTCTCTCTCTTTACTCTGCCGCATCAAACTAAAGTGTTGGGTGATTTTAATCCGTGGAAAACTGTGATATTTTTAGGGGCTTGAAGTGATGTAAATCACAAGGTAAATGTGATAAAATACAGGGTTTCGAGTGATCCCGGTCACTGCAAGGGGAGCCAATCCTGCGGTTTCCCGCCCCCAAAGCGAGCGCCGGCAATATAGCGGGTTTCTGTTGGATGAAGTACATGTCATAAACCCGGTTTCTTAAAGAAACCGGGTTTTGCCCTCGTTCCCTCGTTCCCAGCCTCAGGCTGGGAACGCCCTCTGGAGGCTCTGCCTCCTTTCAAGGGAAAAGCACGTTAAAAGCCTAACAGCTTATGAGCGCACCTATTTCGGCTGTGTGCTTGCGGCTGCTCAAGATACGGCTCATCCAACTATCAGGAACCTCAAATCCAAAACTCCAGCGGTTGAATTTTGTCGCATTGACGATACAGTGCCAAAATAATTTACTGGGGTCTTGTTCGATTTTAAAAAACCTCACTAACTTCGGCCTTTCAGGCAGAGTAACTAGCTCTTTTGTTTCCGGATTCATGTAGCGGAAAAAGGATTGGCCCTCCCCACCTAATTCCGCAGCGTCAAAATCAATCAGGTACATTCTCCAGCCCGGCTGGTTTTCATTCGTGTGCCAAACCCTGTAAGCCTTAGGGGGATACCACAAGCTTCCTGAAAACCTGATTTCAGCGTCAAAGAACTTTTCCAGACGTTTGACAAGGCTAACTTTCCTCATCAAATACTCTTCATAGAGCGGATGTTCGAGATGAAGATCCAAGTTGATTAAGTGGAAGTGGCGCTGGGTATATTCAGGTTCAGGGAGGGGGAGCTTTGGATTAAAGCAGGGCTCCATAATGTCCGAATACTGCAGCTGGAATTCTGGAGAAGCCGGGGAAAGAGAGGCAAAATTAAAATCGTCCTCTCGGAAGCTCTTTTCATACAGGTTTAGATCCACTGTACTGGGCTTAATCTTCAGTTTGTCCAGCTCTTGAGCTATTTCCTCAAAACCTGGGATTTCGGAAAATTCAAATTCATAGTGGTAGAACTGCGAACCCTTAGGAGAAAAACTCGCTCCAGAGTTTTTTGACGCAACGGGCTGACTGTTATTTGCCCCAACTTCTTTACCACTGTCTGGGACGTAAGAATTAGAGACTTCTGCTATGTCCTCCCGGGTAAAGCAGTAGCCGTACTGGGAGCCAAGCTTGATTAGCTCCTGAGTGCTGGTCATAGCCCGGATCTTCTCTTTTAACTCTTCCGTTTTGAAGATGGCTTGATAGAACTGTACAAAAGCTTCTTTTGACACAGGGGTTCTCCTACAAGTTTTCAGGATTTGTTTCGAGCGGATTTCAAGCATTTGTTGCCCCGGTGGGGCTAAAGCCAAACTACAAAGGGGAGACATTCTGAGAGCTTGTTCATCTCCTAGATGGCGCTAACTTTCCCTAACCTGAGCGCCCTGTGTTCCTTTTTCAACCGCCGTTGATTCTGTCTTGCTTTTGCCGGCCATTGCGGTCCTGAGCGCCAGAGATCGCTCCCTGTAAACCGCTGGATTATCAAAGGCTAAAGACAGATTAATCCGGCAGGATTCCTTGGCTTGATTCAAAAAGCTATAACTGTCCGTTTTGTGAAAAGTTTTGGCATCAAATAGGAGCGCTCGATTGTAGCGATAGCCGACACTCACCGTCTTGCCTCCTGTGCGTTCCTGAACATATTCCTCCGACCAAAGATAGGACAGAGACTCGTAAGATGAGCTATCTGATTCCCGTTTGACATCAAAGAAAACAAGACCGCCGCCAGAGGTGTCCAGGTTATATTCGTCGGGTGTCAGCCAGAGATTTACGGTGACAGAGCCAATATCCGAGTGGATTTTACCAGAAGCATTTTGCGGGTACAGGAGCGCCCAATGTTCCACTAGCTCGCAGTCCGAGAACATCATCGGGAAAGAAGCTTTGAGAGATTCGGCAATCGCAAAGATAGTGGGAATAGCGGGGCCCATATTGTGCGCCAGAGGGTGGCCTGTTGTGTTGTGATAGCGCCACCCTTCATGATGCAGTAACTCTTGATGCAGTTGCTCGCAAACACCAGGAGCGAGGAAGTCGTCCATGACAGCGTAATTGTAGGGCGAAGAAGCTTGATAGGCTTCTAGAACTGATTGCCAGTCCCGCTGAGCGAGCGTCTCTTGACTCACCTTTACTCTCCTTTCTTGAGGTTGAATCGTCCTTTTCAGCTAAATCGGTTTAGAGATTATTTTACCACCGGCGGCGGATCGAGCAGCAGCGGTGAGGGAACGCGCTGCGGATGAGCTAAGCGCAAAAAGTGCGCGCCAATCCCAGCCAGTCCCAGCATTAAACCGGCATACACATCGCTCCCTCCGGCACCGCAAATCCAGCGACGAGCCTTTTCAAAATTGCGCCACTGCGCCTGCGCTTGCACATTGGCTTCCATCTGCAAATAAGGCTCGTCCCTCAGCAGAGCCACCCGCAGCAATAGCTCAGCGTTCCCCGCTTTCCCGTGACACAGCGAATCATTTCCCAATTTGCTGAAATTCCGCAAAGTAGCATTGAGCGCCATGTAAGCATCCCGCAATATCGCGCCGTCAGTTTTCCCCAAAGCCGCCCAACTGGCAATCCGACTCAAACCAATCCCCGCCGCACCGCTGCACCAGGCATTCGCAAAATGCAGCTCATCCGGGTTGCCTGTCATCACTGATTTCCGCAAGTCATACCAATCCCGGTATTGCGAGTCGAATTGCCTCGCTTCATACGCAAAAGCTTGCCGTCCCGCCTCAATATATTCAGGCTGATTCGCGTAACATCCCAGCCTAATTAGCGCCCAACCAATCCCGCCGGCACCGTGAGAAAACCCTGTCAAATTCCCTCGCACTAACTCCGGTGGATTGTGAGGCCAACTCAGCGTGCCGTTCTCGCTCTTTGCGTGCTGCAGTAAGTGTTTAGCGCACTGGTGAGCCACATCAATGCCTTGACCGGCAGTCGCTCCTGCTAAACCCAACATCACCGGAATAATCCCAGCGGCACCAATCAGAATATCGAAGTGCCTGTCCTCACAGATGCGCGGTTTCAGCTCACCCGTCAAGCTCACAGCCAAATCCAGCAGAGCCGGTTTCTCCCAGAGCACAGCCAGGTGCGTCAGCAAGTAAATCAACCCCGCCACACCTTGGTACGCTCCAATCAGTGCGGTATTGCGGTGTTCTATGGCATATTCCAAAGCTCGCTCCGCCACTTGGCGAAATTCTGCCTGCGGTTCAATCGCATCCAAGTAAGCCAAAAATAGGCAGATTCCCGCTGTCCCCTCGTACAGATCGCCACTGATATCCGCGTGGCGTTTCCCCAAAACTGTATATTCATAAGTTTTCCAGGGAGCCTTGCTGCCGGCAGGTTGGAGTAACTCGCACAATTGCCAGCCAATTTGCTTGGCGTAATTCACCGCTGAAGCAATAAAATAGGGGCTGTTAATCTCCTCGGCGGACAAGCTGGCATAGATGTACTGGTTTTGCCGGATGCGGCTCTCTGCCGATAATTTCTCAATCCGCCTGACAGCATTTTCCAAGGGCGACATCGCCAGAGCGTCTGGCAGTGACAGCTGGTAATTATAAACCAACTCATTGCTGCCAGCCGCCTTAGCTGTGAAAATCGGCACATCTAATTGCCACATAGCCGCCACTTCCAGCTCGGCGAGCTGACCGTTCTTGTCCCACTCCCGCCGGTGTTCCAGCAAACTGCTGAAAATCAAATCCACTTCCAGGGGTTCGGCGAGACATTTTGGATGTCGAGCTGAAATCATTAATTTGGTATACGCTTGCGTCCCCCAGTTGATAAAGCGCACCAGTGAGGGCGCGAATAATTCTTTTAGCTCGGTTATGGCTTGAGTGGGGTTTTCTTGAAACCAGTTATAAACCCGGTTGAACCCCCCCACAATAGAGTCTTTATAATCCTGGGGAGTGACCAGCTGACCGCTGTAATAAATGCGATTTGTTGCTTCTCCCTCAACCCGAACGCCAACTTGATGCTCGACCCCCACAGCGAGTGACATGCGGTTCTGGTTAATTTGGGGCACAGCAAAGGTCAGCTCGTATGATTCGCCGCCGCTGTAGGCGCTCAGCTTCATCTCGCTGCCAGCACCGTCCCCACTGGCGCGCGGCCATTCCAGCATGACCGTTTTAAACACGGAATCAAACACTGTATCCAGCATTTTTTCCTGACCGCGCGGCACCACTTCCAAGACGGTTTCGCAGTCGCAGATGAAGGCGTTTCCCCTGGCGACCAGGATGTTTTCATAATGCAGATCGCCACCGCCAAGTGTGTGGAAGATCCCTAAATATCCGCCTAGCTGCCGGTAGAACCTCTCGACTTCCCTCTCGCTCTCCATGTGGTTTTGACCGGCAGGGATAAACTCTGCATAGCCATACCCATCTTTACACAGCACTCTATAAGTCGCAAATTCAACGACTCCCTCTTCAGTCAAAGTTTCCAGCAAGCCTTGCAGCGCCGCTTCCGATTTAATGCAGCGAGGCTTGTAGACGAGAGTTGCCGGTTCGGAATTCCCTAACGCCAGTTCGACGAGGACGACGCTTTTGCCCCCCGCATGGCTGTCAGATTTCCCCAACTTGAACGATTTGATTTCCGCAATTTGCCCGCCCCCAAAGAAAGTGGCACCTATTTCATCCCGATCCGCGGTCAGCCGGCGCACCACTTCTTCTCCAATTTCGCAGACAAAACAGGTGACTTGAGCGAGCCAGCGCCCCAGCACGGGAAACTTGCAATAAAAGCGGTGATAGTCGAGCCGGCTGCCAAAATTCTGTTCCAGGTAAGCAATATAAGCATCTGGCCCTTCAGATTTGGCGATATTGTTTTTAGCGCAGTAAACATTGATATCCGCTTCCAGCGCCCAAGCTAAAGCCATTTCAAAGCGATTGAGCAGGTGAAGCTGAATATCCGCCACCACTTGCGAATTAATTTTGTGGGTGCCGCCGGACAGATTGACAGCCTCGCACACGGCTTGCAACCTTTCGCCGGCCAGCCGCAGGAAGGGCTCGCAAACTTTTGCAAAGTTTCCGTAATAAATCTCGGGTTCGTACCAGCGACTTGCAGAAAACTTCTGTTGCGGCAAGTCTAGTGTTGCCAGCGCTGCTTGATAGACGCTCAGCCACTGGCTGTGGGGTTTGAGAAACTCTAGCTTTTCCGCATCGGACAAGTTCTCCCAATTTAATTCATATAACTTGTACTCGATTAACCGCTTTTCCAGGGTTTCCTTTACCGATATATCTACCGTTCCAGCCTCATAAGACTCTTTGAAGGGCCGCACAGCTAATTTGCCGGCCAATTTCTTCAGGTTCCAGCTATCCAAAGGGCTGAGCTGTGCGGGAAATGCCGCCGGTGCCGATCGCTTTTCTAGCTGTTTTACAATGAGAGTGCGCTCCGACAAGTTGCTAGCGCGACAGGCAATGTCTAAAAAAAGATTATTATCAAGCATTGCGAGCAAATTACAGCTGCCTAAAACTCATCCTAACTGGGCTAGCATCACACGGTTAAATCGTGTGATGCTAGCCTGGAAACATCCTCTCAGGCTATAGCCTAAAATCGGATGTTTGCGCCTAAATTACTTCGTTGTCCCGTCACAGACGATGGTAAAAGGACCGAAGCTACACGTGGCCCGGCACGCTACGGCTATATTTAATTCTCCCAAAGCATCGTCGAGCAACTCGAAGACCGACTGGTCCTGCTTTTCGACTGCTGCCGGCAGCGCGAGTTCCGCACCGGCTGGAATCCCAAAAGCTTCCGGATTGGCTAAAATCTCGTCGCGGAAATCGGCATCAATTGCCGCCTTTTGGAATAACTGTTCGAGGTAAATGACAGACGGTTTTTCGAGAGTAATAGACATCCTCTTTTCTCCAAACTTTTAGTTTTGCTTGTTGCTATTGGGAGTTTTATCAGAGCAAATTTGAAAACTCGGAATTCCCCAGAAACGACTTCTCAGCAAGCGCTGAGACAGTTTATTGCTGCCTGTCCCACCTGGTGGGGCTTTCGCTCCTAGGACTTGGGCTGGACGCTCAGCTTGATATTCAGCTTATCTTGGAGAGCTACAAACTCTTTAAGGGCTGCTGACATATTGTCTGAATCATTTTGCCAGTCCACCAGTTTCTGTTCGTCTTCTGTCAGTCCTCCCTGAGCCAAGAGAGACTCCAACCACGTTTTCAGGCCATCGGCACTTGTATCTGTAATTGGAGCAACTTGGCTTGTGGTCTGGCTTTCAGCCGCCTGTAACGACGCTTCCAGAAACTCCCGCAGCTTGCTTTGGGGCGACAGACACAAAAACATCGTCATCAGCATTTGGATTTGCCGAATCTCGTCAGTGCTTTGAACTTGGGTCATGGCAGTTGCGTTTCCCTACTCACTACGCTTACTAACTTACTGCAGCCAAATCGTAATGACATCTTTTTTGGCAATTTTGTTACAAAACTTAATATTCGCTCATTTTCCAGCGGTGCAGCGGGGCAAACCTATCTAAAGGTTATTGGCGAAAAGACTGCTCTTGGCTTAAGGTAGTAAGTTTGTTTGTGCAATTTTAAGTGGGTAAGGACAAGTGCTTATGGCGGGAAATGTCGCCGGCTCAAGCAGTACGCCTGAACCGAGCGGCTCTACTTGCGGTGGAAAATCCCTTTTTTGGGCACAGCGGCGGGCGCAGGGCGTGGGAAATCGGCTAAACTCCGCGTTCTAGGCTCTTTTTGGCAGCTGAAGGGCTCCAACCAACCCCCACCGCTAATAGCCTCGCCAAGGTCCCACACCTAAATCTTCCTTTAGGAAGATGCCAGTAATGAATAGCTGGAGTTATTGCGTTTTTCATATTAGTTAGGGAATGAGAAACCCGGTTTCATAGAGAAACCGGGTTTCAAAGGGCTGCTTCATCCCACTGAAAACCGCTATATAAGGGCGTTTTTTGTCGCGGCGACAGCAAAGCCGGTTTTCCTGTGGCTGCACGGCTTCACAATTTCTTTATAAACACGCGATTTCAGTCGCTGCCGGTGACTCAGGACTTGGGGATTCAACCGGCTGGCTGAGGGGTGAGGCACTGAGGGGGGGAGAGCCGTAAGGGGCAATGGCCAACAGGAATTCCGCTCCACCGGCGGCGGAAGTCCTGAAAAATTGTTTAATGTTTAATGTCTTGAATCTTTAATATGTAATTCAGGGCAGCCGGCAGGCGTAAGCCTTGGACTGTCAGGCGTGGCAGAGGGCGCTTGCCTCTCCACCCGGACGTGCGCCGCTTGGATCTCCAGGTTGCCGGTGCTCCCCGAAACCTCACCGCTGAGACTGACTTGCGCCCCATCGATCCAGGCGCTGAGTAAAAATCCTCAAGTTTCCGCTGTGTGGCCAGTGTTGCTGGCAAGATCCGCCCCTACAGCGCCACCGGCTTTCTTTGACGCTGCCGGTGGCAGACGCCAGAAACGAGCCGCCCATATTCAGGCCGGCCTTGGGGCCAAAAATTCTCCCGCTGGGGTTGATCGCAAATGAGCACAGATAAGTTAGCCCTGCCCTTGCCTCGCAGCGCCCCATCAACAGGGGAAACCGATCCGCCAGTCACCCGCGTGAACATACTCTCAATCTCCGGGGCGCTGTTATTCAAAACAGTGAGAGAGGTTGCCCCCAACTTGCGTCCCGCCGGCCCCTGGCGGCCACGGAGGGCCGCCCCTACCCGCTCCCTCCCAAAAGCGCGACGGGAGAGGGCCGGGCCAGTCCGCACAGGACAGCACTGCCGGCGCTGCCGAGTTGAGAAGCAACCTTATTCATACTTCAATCCCTCACAGGGACTCACACAAATTAATGCCGCACGCTCTCTATATCATCGCACATTCCCAGACGCTGCAGTGCGTTCCACCGGCTGTTAAAACCGCTCTAACTCAATTTTTCCGCTTGTAGAGTGCCGCCAACTCCCCCCAAATGCGATCGCTAAATGCTACACTCAACTTAATATAAAGTCAATCAGCTCTGCTGTGAGTTGGGCCTCGCCGGCCCCACTTGCTAGCCCTAAACTCAGCCAAAACAGGTGCGACCGATGGGAAATTCTGTAGCCGTAAATACTGACAGCTTTGAAGTCGAAGTCTTCCAAAAGTCTTTTGAGAAGCCGGTGCTGATAGATTTTTACGCCAACTGGTGCGGGCCGTGCCAAATGTTAAAACCGATGCTGGAAAACCTGGCTCGCGAGTGCGACTTAGTTGTGGCTAAAGTGAATACAGATGAAAACCGGCAGCTGGCTCACGATTATGGCGTGGAGGGAATTCCCGATGTGAGATTAATGCATCGGGGCGAGATTATCGACCGATTCGTGGGGGTGCTGCCAGAACCCCAACTGAGACAGTTTTTGGCTCAGCACAACATCAAGTCCGAAATTGAAGATCTCCAGGACTCAATTTTAGCAGACATCGCAGCGGGGAATGCCGCCAAGGCAGAAGAAACGCTGAGATATTTGCTGGACAAGTATCCAGAAAACCGAAAGCTGAGGATAGAAGCAGCTAAATTTTTTATCGATGTCGAGAAACTAGAGGTCGTCGATCAGTTACTGGCCCCGATTCAGGAGGATGATAGAGAATACTTTGCCGAAGCCCGAGCGGTAAAGCAGCTGGCGGCTTTCAAGCAAGAGTCCAAGAACCCAGAACTAAACAGCGAACTGGACAAATTGTTCTGGAAGGCTTCCTGCTGGGCGCTGGAAGGGAACTATAAAGAAGCTTTGGAAGCATTTCTAGAGATTGTCCGGGAAGACAGGAGTTATAAAAACGACGGTGCCAGAAAGGCGATGCTGTCTCTTTTTGACTTGCTGGGGGGCGATCACCCCTTAACGCAAGAGTACAGGAAGCTGCTGGTGATGGCGCTGTACTGACCGGCTGCTGTAGGGTGCGTTTCGCTTGTCCGCACCGCAACAGCCTCTTGGCACAAGTGGCAAACTCCTATAGTTGGGCTACGCTGAACTTGCGAACTTTGGGCTAAAGCCCAACTACGAACCTTTGGGCTACGCTGAACTTGCGAACTTTGGGCTACGCTGAACTTGCGAACTTTTGGGCTAAAGCCCAACTACGAACCTTTGGGCTAAAGCCCAACTACGAACCTTTGGGCTAAAGCCCAACTACGAACTTTGGGCTACGCTGAACTTACGAACTTTGGGCTACGCTGAACTTACGAACTTTGGGCTAAAGCCCAACTACAAACCTTGGGGCTGCGCTGAACTTGCAAACGGGCCACAAAATGGCCGGCAGTGGGGATTGCTCTTATATTCTATGCCCCTCCCCCGCATATCGGACGGTGTTGCCGGTAGGATAAAATAACCAGGCGAACAAAACGTAACAGCGCAGGGAAACTTCGGTGAAAGTCCGGGGCTGTGCGGCAGCTGTGAGCGAGGCTACTCTCGCAAGCCAGAATGCCTGTCTGTTACTTGTCCCCTCGATTTCCCGCCTCGCACGGGAAAGGAATTTAATCTTAATGCCTGATTTGAACACAACTGATTCGACTGGACCCGAATCCCCAACTGTGGAGTTCGAGTCGCTGCAATTGCCGCCCCTGCCGGTACAGCGCCCCCTGCTGCTGATCGGTCACGGAACGCGAGATGCGGAGGGACGTCAGGGCTTATTAGATTTTGCCGCCACCTACAGCGCCTGCGATCCCTCCCGCCCGGTGGTGCCCTGTTTTCTGGAACTCACCGGCCCTACCATTCAGGAAGGCGTAGACCAGTGCGTGGAGCAAGGCTATACGGAAATCTCAGTGCTGCCGGTGCTGCTGTTTGCGGCGCGGCACAATAAGTTTGACGTTACCAATGAGCTAGACAGAGCGCGGCTGCGCCACCCCGGGCTTAAGTTTCACTACGGGCGTCATTTTGGAATTGCGCCGGCAATTGTGGATTTGTGGCGCGACCGGCTTGGCTTTCTCGACACCCCGCAGTGGAGTCGCTCAGAGACTGTGCTGCTGTTTGTCGGGCGCGGTTCCAGCGATCCCGACGCCAATGGCGACGTTTACAAAATGGCCCGCATTCTCTGGGAGGGCAGCGGCTACCAAACTGTGGAAACCTGCTTTATCGGGATTACCCACCCGCGCCTGGAAGAAGGCTTCCGTCGCGCTCGCCTCTACGGGCCAAAGCGAATTATCGTTTTGCCCTATTTTCTGTTCACCGGCGTCTTGGTTAAAAAGATTTTCGACATCACCGCCCAACAGCAAGAGCAGCACCCGGAGATTTCGATGGTGTGCCTGCCAGAAATGGGGATTCAGCCCCAGCTGCTGGCGTTATTGCGGGAGCGGGAAATTGAAACTCAGCTCGGACAGGTGCAGATGAACTGCGAGATGTGCAAATTCCGGCTGGCGGCTGTTGCCGGTGGCGGTAATGGGCACAGTCACGAGCACCACCATCACGGCGAGCACGGAAACGGGCACCACCACCACCATCACCCTCACGGAAGTGGCCACCACCACCATCACGGCGCTCACGAACACTCCCACGCGCCGGCAGATCCCTATGCCGATGTAGGGGAGTACCACCAGCGGATTTGGCAGGTTCCCTAGCCGCCGGTCTGTCAAAAGAAATAGGTCTTTGGGTGCGTGCGCTTTGCGGGCGCACCCTATTAATGTGGGAGTTGAATGGCATCGCAATTAGGGAGCCCGTATCACCTAATTGCGTGTGAAATTAACCCCCAGAGGCGCGTATGGTAAAGAATCTTGAAGCCCTCTTAACAAATCTGAGCTTATCCAAGAAGTTCACTCTCCTGCTGAGTCTGGTTTTCCTGGGAGGGGTGGCTGTGAGTGGCGTGGCTTTGGCGAACATTCTCAATGAGAGGGCTGCGAGTGAAATTACCTCAAAGGCGCTGATTCTGATGGAAACGATAAACGGCGTTCGGGATTACACTAACCTTCAAGTAAAACCGGAATTAACAAGCCGGTTTAAGTCCGAAGAGTTTGTCCCACAAATTGTTCCTTTCTACTCGGCGCGTGAGGTTTTTGAAAATTTTCGCCAATCTCCAGAATACCGGGATTTTTTCTATAAGGCTGCGATGGAAAATCCCTCTAATCTGCGGGATAGAGCCGATAATTTTGAGACAGGCATTCTAGAGCGTTTCCGCCAGCACCCCCAGCTCAAAGAAAGGAGTGGATTTCGCTCCCTTCCGAGCGGTGAGCTTTTCTACGTCGCCCGTCCGATCGTGATTTCTGATGCCAGCTGTTTGGAATGTCACAGCACGCCAGACAGAGCGCCCAAGGGCCAGATTGAGCGTTATGGCTCGGTTCATGGATTTGGGTGGAAACTCAATCAAATCGCCGGCGCTCAGATTATCTCAGTGCCGGCCAGTAAAGTGTTCGAGAGCGCCCGCCAGTCGTTTTTCCTGCTCATGGCGATTGTGGCTGCGGTGTTTGCGGCTGCCATTTTTATGGTAAACTACTGGATGAAACGATATGTTGTCCGCCCCCTGGACCGGATGGCAAAAGTGGCGGAAGACGTGAGTGTCGGCAACATGGATGCTGAGTTTGAGGGGATATCCAGCCACGATGAAGTGGGGAATTTAGCCGCCGCCTTCAGCCGGATGAAAACGAGTTTAGCCATTGCTATGAAAAGGCTGGCTCAGTACCGGAGCGGGCAGGGCGGGTAACAGCTCACTCAAGCAGGCGCTGCCGAAATTCGGAGGCTTGTTGAGAGTTGGGAATTTCTGCGGCTAGCGTTTCAACAAATTGCTGAGGGGATGATTGCGGAACTAGGGTCAGCGTATCTTCGAGGATAAAACTGGCCACAGGCCCAATACAGCGAGCCAGCTCTTGCAGGCACCGCTCTATAAAAGCTGGGTCGAGTGAGGTCAGGCCGGCGGTTTGAGGTGCGGGTGCGGGAGAGGGTTTGAGCGGACTGACAGCAGTCGTCGCATCATCGGGGGCGGCTGCGCCAAGGTACTGACTCACCGCCATTTCGAGCTGGGGTGTAACTCCCGACAGGGCGTCGAGGACTTTTCGGGCTGACTCGTAGCGATCTTGGGGCTTGTCGGCTAGCATTCTGTCGAGAATCTGAGCCAAGCTATCGCTGACCGGCACATAGGAGCGCCATTTCCACTCTAGGGAATACCCGTCTCGCAACAAGTTAGGCCGTTTGCCGGTCAGGAGTACGGCTGCGGTGACAGCCAGCGCATAGAGGTCACTGCAGGGGAAGCACTCACCCATAGTGATTTGCTCCCGTGGGGCGTAGCCAATTTTTCCCACCAGTGAAGCTGGGTGCCGGCTGTGGGCACCGCTGCTGGCGTGAATCTGGGTGATTATCTCCTTAACCACACCAAAATCAATCAGCACCGGCTTCGATTGGTTGTGGGGCAGCATAATGTTATCGGGAGCAATATCTCGGTGAACGATCTTTTGCCGGTGGATATAGTCCAGCACTGGCAGCAAATCCTTCAGCCACTGAATCACTTCCGCTTCCGAAAAAGCTTGCCCTTTATAAAGGCGCTCTTCGAGCAAAGTCGAGTAGGTTTTGCCATCTACATAATCTTGCACGAGGAACAGCCGCTCGTCCTCCTCAAAACAAGCCAGAAGTTTGGGTATTTGTTGGTGATCGATTTTGCGCAAGATATTTGCCTCTCTATAGAACAGCTCGCGAGATTTTTGCAGGACATATGCATCTGTCCCGGTAGGTACAAACTCCTTAAGGACGCAGGGTTCCCTGAACCGATAAGCGTCAAACACCAGGTATGTCCGTCCGAACCCTCCCTTTCCCAGAACTCTCTCAATCTGGTAGCGTTTGCCGATTACAGTGCCTTTTGGTATCTCTGGTGCTGTGCTGGACATGGGTGATTGTGGTGGGTGCTGCGTTGGCTGCTTGCGCAGACGGCGTTGGCTTTCCCGCAGACGCACACCCCCTTTACTGGGGGTGACGGGGGCAGGCGGCTTGCCAGTTGCGCAAAAATATGATAACATTTTAAAAGCTAAAATTATCTGTTGCTTCTAGTTGCCGGCAGTGCTGCTATCGGGGGTGAGAACTGCCGGTTTTTGGCGGACTCTGGCTTCTATGGGCTTGACTTTTTCGACTATTTTAATTAATTCTTCATAGTTGGGGGCCTTAGCATTGGGGATATAACCGGCATCCCCTGCAATATCCGAAGTCGCTTGGCTCATCGCGGTCTTGATTCTCTCCTGTTGCTTTGGCTCTAGATTAGGCGCGAGGAGTACAGCCCCGGTGGGAATCCCCCGACTGGTGTGGGCAATACGAAACTTGGTTTGGCTAAATTCCCCCTGCAGGCGCTCAAACTCATCCTCAGACAGAGCGCCGGCATCGACCGTGCCAGAACTTATCCATTCCAGAACCGTTTTAGGAGTGGGCGCAACGCGCACTTCTGCTAGGGTTAAACCGTACAAGTAATACAGGGGCAGATAATAGCCGGCAGCAGATCCAGGCTCTCCCAAGGCAATGACTTTGCCACGCATATCTGCTAATGTTTGGATGGGGCTATCTTCTCGGACTGCGATCGTGGAGCGTAAATTGATCGTGCCTTGCATGGGAAACAGGGGGATGTACTGCTTTTGAGCGATGGCAATGGCTGCCAAACCGGGGGGAGCAAACACGACAGACCAAACTTGACGCTGAATTTTTTCCTGAGCGTTCAATTCGTTATAGACCGGCTCCACTTCAACGATGCTGTTGGTCTGCTGCGCTAAATAATCCTTAAAGCGTTGATAATCTTCTAGAGAGCGGGAGCCGGTATCATAGCTGACTACACCAACTGTCAACCTTCCGATGGGAGTTGTTTTAATCGGAAAGCATCCTGTCAATAACAACCCGCCCAATAAGAATAACTGCGCTAGCAGCAGCCGGCGTGAAAACATAGGTTTTATGAAGCAACAACTACAGCGTGTGGGACTTTCACCGGACGACCGCCCACACCGCAGGGGGCGGCGCGAGGTTCAGGAGAGGGGGAGAGAGGGGAGCTTCCAAGGCAGCTCTTTGAGCAGTTTCTGTCTGGCAGCGCGCACTACTTTGAAGGAGCGATCTGGCGGAACGCACCCGGCTTCTTTAAGATAGATCATACTTGAGTGAGACGCTCTGTCCCTAACTGCTTAGTTTAGAACCCCGAGCAACGCTATGTCTAAAGAATTTACCGTTGGTAACAGAGTTCGAGTGGTGGCGCTACCGCCTTACGTTAAAACCGCTGAACCGAAACCGATGCTGCGCCCGCCGAATGTGATTCGGATTGGCGAGGAAGGGGTGGTGCTCGACCGGCGACCTGGCGGATACTGGGGCGTCCGCTTTGCCAAAGGAGCTTTCCTGATCGAGAGCCAGTACATCGAGGCGCTAGAGGGATCTTCCGACGCCGCCGGCGCTTAGCGCGCAGGTGTTAGGGATTGGGGATTAGGGATTAGGGGGCAGCGAGGACGGTGAGGGTGCGAACTGAACCGGCGCAAAAGGTGGCGATCGACGGTGAGGTGATTGGCGCTGTGCCGGTGGAAGTTGAGTGCGTTCCAAAGGGTTTAACGGTTCTGCTGCCGGCGGCAGAAACCTGAGGCGATAGGGGGACATATAGCGGTTTTCAGTTGGATGAAGTACGTGCCAGAAACCCGGTTTCTTTAAGAAACCGGGTTTCTCACAGGGAGGCGCTCGCCTCCGTGGTTTGTAGTTCAGCGCAGCCCAAAAGTTTGTAGTTCAGCGCAGCCCAACTATGGGAATCACTCGTTCCCAGGCAGTAGCCTGGGAACGCTCTTCGCTCTGGGCGCGAGAGGACGAGAGCCCCTAACTGATATTTTTTCCGATTAAATGATTTTCACAAATTCCCGACTTTAGACGGGTTTTGTATATATGCTTTCTTCCGGATATTAGTAAATTTACCCTAAGGCGGCACCGCGCCGGTGCGGCAAATCTGCTTTTCGGGGTGAAATTGCCCCTGCCCGTGGCCATCACCGGCACCGGCACCCTGCCACTCCACCCCAAGACCGGGCCATACGGCCATTTTTGGGGGGCGACTGTCCCTAAATTAGATAATTTCCGATTAAATAATTTTCACAAATTCCCGACTTTAGACGGGTTTTGTATATATGCTTTCTTCCGGATATTAAAAAATTACCTCGTTCCGGGGCGGAGCCTCCAGGCGCTCGTTCCCAGGGTCTGCCTGGGAAGGAGAAAAGGGGGTTGGGCGCGCTAAACCTTGCAGCCGACTTGGCGGAGAGATAGGATAGTGGCGGAGGCGTGCTTGGCCACGATGTCTATCTCAGCTGCAGTGTTAAACCGGCCTATGCCAAACCGAATCGAGGCCATTGCCAGCTGTTCCGAGCGCCCCAGCGCTTGCAAGACGTGGGAGGGAGCGGTTTTGGCGGAGGAGCAGGCTGCGCCGGAGGACACCGCCACCACCGGCTGCAATCCCAGCAGCAAAGCTTGCCCATCCACCCCAGCGACGCTGATGTTGAGGTTTCCCGGCAGCCGCTGGGTTGGATGGCCATTGAGAAAAACATCTCCCAAGGCAGACAGATATTCCCAGAGGCGCTGGCGCAACTGGGTGAGGCGCTCTCTCTCGGAGTCCATTTCTGCGAGGGCCAGCTCTACGGCTTTGGCCAGCCCGACAATTTGCGGGGTGCAGAGGGTGCCCGAGCGCATGCCGCGCTCGTGCCCGCCGCCGTGCATCTGGGGGGCGAGGCGGACTCTGGGGTTGCGCCGGCGGACATAGAGGGCACCGACGCCTTTGGGCGCATAAATCTTGTGGCCGGTCAGGGAGAGCAAGTCAATGTTCATCGCGCCGACATCCAGGGGGATTTTGCCGAGCGCTTGGGCGGCGTCGCTGTGGAAGAGGGCGTTTCGCCGGCGGCAGATGGCCCCAATTTCTGCTAGGGGCTGGATTGCGCCGATTTCGTTATTCGCCGCCATCACGGAAACCAGAATCGTGTCGGGGCGGAAAGCGAGCTCCAGTTCGGCTAAATCCAGCAGCCCGTCAGTGCCGGCAGGCAGGTAAGTCACCTCAAATCCCAGGCTTTCCAAGTACCGGCACGGGTCAAGCACGGCACTGTGTTCCGTCTGAACAGTGATGATGTGACGCCCCTGGCTGAAATACGCCTCAGCCACACCTTTGATAGCCAGATTGTTCGCCTCTGTCGCGCCGCTTGTGAAAACTATTTCTTCGGGTGTGGCGCTGATGGCGTCTGCGAGGGCTGCCCGGGCTTGTTTGATGGCGGCTTCTGCTTCCCAGCCGTACTGGTGGTTGATGCTGGCGGGGTTGCCGAAGCGATCGGTGAAGTAGGGCGTCATGGCGGCGATCACCTGCGGATCGACGGGGGTTGTGGCGTGGCTGTCGAGGTAGATGGGTTTGTGTGACATGGCGGGCTTTTGACGGTGGGCTGCCCAATGCCTGCTGCTGTAAGGGCGGAGGTGGTTTGATTCTAACCCGTTTTTGCTCCACCGTAAAGGTGGGTTTACAAAAAACCTCCGTTATGGCATAAATAGCACAGGCAATTCCTGCCCCAAGTGGGATGAACCCTCGCACAAAGCTTTGCTAGATCATAGATATCTCTCTAGAAACTGGCCCCTACGAATACCCCCCTTTCAACGGGTGCCACCCCTCCCCAAGCCGGGCGCGAGGTTGTTGACAGTTGAAGGGGGAAAAGGTATAATAGACGAGGGGATCTAAGGGGACAGGTGCTGGGGATTCAGGCGGCTGAGAATTTCGGCGTCTCGCTGAAATAGTAAGGGCGCACAGAGGGAGAGCTGTTTGTCTGGACGCTGAGGAGTTTCGGGATTTGGCGGTCTTTGACTTGATAAGTTTTGCATTAGCCACCCCCACCCTGCTGGCGGGTCAGGGAATAGCGCAGTTTCAGGAGCAATGGGAAACTGCGGGTGAGGCCAGCAGGCTGTCGTGTTTTGAGGGGTTTGGGCAGTGAAGGGTGATGCAGGATCTCCTGCGCTTCAGCAACTTGTACCGCGTATTTGATAGAATTGCCCTGCAATATCTGAGAACATGAAATCCGCACGAACGGCAATCGCGCTCGGCAGCAATCTAGGCGATTCCCGCGCTATTTTGGAGGCTGCCCTGGAAACTCTCGCCCAAACTCCGGGAATTACTGTAGAGAGTCGATCGAGCTGGTATCAAACGGTGGCGGTGGGGCCGGCGCAACCGGATTATATCAATGGCTGCGCTTTGCTGCGCGTCAATGTCCTGCCGCAGGAACTGTTAGAAACGCTGCTGGAAATTGAAGCTAAGTTTGGTCGGGTGCGCCAAGAGCGCTGGGGTGCGAGAACTCTGGATCTGGATTTGTTGCTGTTTGACGATTTAATAGTAGACACACCGGCACTGCAGCTGCCTCACCCGCGCCTGAGGGAGCGAGCATTTGTACTTATGCCCCTGGCTGAGATTGCTCCGGATTGGAGCGAGCCGGCATGCGGGGAAACGATCCGGACGCTCCTAGAAGCGGTAGACTGTTCAGGAGTGCGCCGGCTGAGCCAGTGAGTCTGGCCGGTCGGGCGCTCTCGCCTGGGTACGGCTTAGCAACAGGGAATTTTGCGTATTAATGCGCTTTAGCACATGCAGCTTTGAGCAAGTTAACGGGGGAGTGAAATGGGGGGTAGATTTGCAGTATGATTGTCTGAACCTGAATGCGCGAATTTACTTATGCCAGTTGGACAAGAACCCCCGACCGTGTTGAAACAGCGACTGTCCTACCGAGGACGAAAATTTGGCTTTGAAGTCACCACCCTGCGTTTGCCCAACGGTGCGGAGGGCGACTGGGAGTGCGTGCGCCACCCGGGGGGCGCTCTGGCTGTGCCGGTGACACCGGAAGGAAAATTGATACTATTGAGACAGTATCGCTTTGCCGCGCAGGGGCGTTTGCTGGAGTTCCCCGCCGGCACGCTGGAACCGAACGAAGATCCAGCCGGGACGATTCAGCGCGAAATTGAGGAAGAAACGGGCTATCGCGCTCACAAGTGGAGAAAACTGGGAGAATTTTTCCTGGCTCCGGGCTATTCAGATGAAATCATATACGCCTTTCTGGCGGAGGATTTGGAGCGCCTGGATACGCCTCCGAGCCAGGATGCTGATGAGGATATAGAAACGGTTTTGCTGACTCCAGAAGAACTGGAGTCAGCTATCCTTGCCGGAGAGCCGGTGGACGCCAAATCGATTTCTAGCTTTTTCCTAGCCCGTCCGTTCTTGAAATCCTAATGCTTTACGCAAGGAGGAAGGGTATGATGTTCGCACGTCAGTTCTGTTTAGTTGCGACTGCAATTATTTCGGGAACAAGCTTTGTTACTGACGTGGCTTTCAAGGAGGTTCGCGCTCGGTCGATCCCCTCGGACGAGTCCAAACCCGTGAAACAGACAAAAGTGGGCCAGAATAGGATAATCAACCAGCTGAGCAGTGAAAAATACCGGTGCTCTACGGACATTGCGGGGAGCCCGGGGGCTTACACGGTGGCGTTTGAGATAGTGCCGGCAGAGGCTTACAATAAGGAATTGCCGATTAGTGCCGAGGTTCTGTCGCCCGCACAGAGCGCGAAAAATTCCCGGGTGACAGCTCGCTTTGTAGAGCAAGGACAGACCGGCAAATTCTTTGAAGGGGATTACCAGGGACAGGTCCTGCAAATTGTGGTTTACTCTATGGGCAGTTTGGGTGTGTACTTAGATGGGAACGGGGGAAGGACTGAGTGCAGGAAGCTCTCTACTTGAGAAAAAATAGCGGATAGAGGGCTTGAGCTGCCGGTGGGAGAGGCAGGCAGCGAGTGCCGGCGGGGAAGCTAGTTGACGCGCCGAGGATTCAGCAGTATAATAATCACAGGAGCAGCGCTAAGCGCTACGAGAGTGCCGGTCTTGCCATACCGGAAACCGGGTTTCTTTATAAAATCAAGGGGATTCGGGCCTTCTAGCTCAAAGAAAGCCGGTTTCTTACCGCTGCAGAAGAATGCAGGGCTGGCTCTCAAGAACAGTTCTAATGGAGCTGTGAAAGTTTTTTTGAAGAAACCGCCCCCGTGAAGGAGCGCCAAGGGAAGAAAGGAATGAGGATTTCACAACTCCTTGAGAGCTGCTGTAGCAGAGGACCAATATTAACAGCGGTGAGATTATGTTGCTAGAATTGGCGGTTGGGGATGCTTACGGTGCCGGCTTTGAATATGCCGGCGCGGAGATGGTTTTGCAGTATAATAATCTCAGCAGATATGTGAGGCACCCCCGCCACCGGCTCACACCGGGCTCCTACACGGACGACACGCAAATGAGTCTGGCAATTGCGGAAACTATTGTGGCGGGGGAACCGTGGGTGCCAGAGGTTTTGGCTCGCCGGTTTGTGGGAACTTTCAAGCGCGATCCGAGAGAGGGTTATGCCAGCCGGTTTTATCAGTTTTTGCTAAAAGTTAGGAATGGGGAGGAGTTCCTCGAACAGATGCAGCCAGACAGCGATAAAAGTGGGGCGTCGATGCGTGTGGTGCCGGTGGGTGTTTTCCCCACGGTTGAGCGGGTGATTGAGGCGGCGACGGTTCAGGCGGCGCTGACGCACAACACGCCGGATGGAATTAATGCGGCTCGAACGGCTGCTTTGATGTCGCATTACTTTATTTACCGGCTGGGTGCGAAAAGCGATCTGGGAGAGTTCCTGGAAACTCATGTTCCGGGATATCCGTGGTCGCAGCCGTGGCAGGGTGAGGTAAGATCGAAAGGCTGGATGAGTGTGCGGGCGGCAATTACTGCTGTGATGCGCAACGACAGCTTGAGCGAACTCCTGAGGGATTGCATTGCTTTCACCGGGGATGTGGATACGGTGGCGGCGATTGCGCTTGCTGGCGGTTCTTGCAGTGAGGAGATTGCCCAGGATCTCCCCCACCATCTGATCGAAGGGTTAGAAAATGGTTCGTATGGCAGGGATTATATCATAGAGCTAGACCGGCAGCTGATGAGTGGGGTGAAAAAATAGCAGGGAGAGCTTTTCTGTTTTATTATTGTATGAAATGCTTGGGCGCTGGGGCTCTGTTGGGCTAAAGCCCAACTACAAACCTGTTTAATGTTTGGATGCAATGCTTGGGCGCTGGAACTCTGTTGGGCTAAAGCCCAACTACAAACCTGTTTAATGTTTGGATGCAATGCTTGGGCGCTGGAGTTCTGTTGGGCTAAAGCCCAACTACAAACCTGTTTAATGTTTGGATGCAATGCTTGGGCGCTGGGGCTCTGTTGGGCTAAAGCCCAACTACAAACCTGTTTAATGTTTGGATGCAATGCTTGGGCGCTGGAACTCTGTTGGGCTAAAGCCCAATTACAAACCGTAATAATAACGCTAGGAAATGTCTGATATAATTTTGTTCTGGCACCGGCGCGATTTGCGCCTTTCTGACAATGTGGGGCTGGCTGCAGCCCGAGATAAAACCCCGAAAGTGGCAGGCGTTTTCTGCCTCGATCCCAATATCCTCAACCGCGACGATGTAGCACCGGCACGACTCAAGTATATGGCTGGCTGTTTGCAGCATTTGCAGCAGCGCTATGCCGAAGTTGGCGGGAAGCTGTTAATAGTGCAAGGAGATCCCCTCCAAACCATTCCCGCACTGGCAGCTGCCCTCAGCGCTAAAGCGGTATACTGGAATTTAGACATCGAACCTTATTCCCGAGAGCGCGACAAATCAGTCAGCGAAGCGCTGCGAGCTAAAGGCATTGCTGCCGAAACTTTTTGGGACCAGCTGCTGCACGCACCGGCAGAAATTCGCACGGGTTCCGGATTTCCTTACACCGTCTACACCCCCTTCTGGAAAAACTGGATCGCCAAACCCAAATCGCAACCCGCTCCCGAGCTGCAACATGCCGAATCGCTGACAGAAAAAGAACTGCAAGCGGCGCTCAATGCCGGTGCCGGTGAGCTTCCCTGGAAGGATTTAGGAAAAATATGGGAAAACCCGCTGCTGCTGGAACCAGGAGAGAGCGCGGCGCAAGAAAAGCTGGAAGAATTCTGCTACCGCGCCATTTTTGACTACCAAGAACAGCGCAATTTTCCTGCAGCTCCCGGCACTTCTATGCTGAGCGCCGCCCTCAAATTTGGGGCGATTGGCATCCGCACGGTTTGGGCGGCGGCGAAGGGCGCTTTAGAGCAGTGCCGCAGCGATGAAACCCTCGCCGGCGTTCAAACTTGGCAGCAGGAATTGGCGTGGCGGGAGTTCTACCAGCACGCCATGTATCACTTCCCAGAATTAGCCTCTGGCTCCTATCGCGAGCCTTTCAAAAACTTTCCTTGGGATAATAAAGAAGATCACTTCCAAGCGTGGTGTGAGGGCAAGACCGGCTACCCGATGGTTGACGCTGCCATGCGCCAGCTGAATGAAACCGGCTGGATGCACAACCGCTGCCGCATGATTGTCGCCAGTTTCCTCACAAAAGACCTAATTATTAACTGGCAGTGGGGAGAAAAATACTTCATGCAAAAGCTGGTTGACGGGGATTTAGCGGCGAACAATGGCGGCTGGCAGTGGAGCGCTTCCAGCGGCATGGACCCGAAACCGCTGCGGATTTTTAATCCGGCAACTCAAGCGCAGAAATTCGACCCCGAGGGGGAATATATCCGGCAGTGGCTGCCAGAACTCGGCAGTTTGGATGCGGAAGCTCTGGTGACGGGCAAAATTTCCGCTGGCGAGCGGGAGGGTTGCGGCTATCCAGCACCGATTGTGGATCACAACCAGCAGCAGCGCCGGTTTAAGGCGCTTTACCAGCAGCTGAAAGGCGGCAGTATTTAGCTGTTGGCTGCCGGCAGACGATTTTGGATTTTGGATGCGTGGATTTTGGATTTTGGATTGAACAAACGGCAGCAGTAGGGTGCGTTCCGCTTTGCGGAACGCACCCTACTTTAGCGGGTGTGGGGTTCCGCACCGGCACGCCTTATAGCAATAAACAGTCAGTTTAGGACACGCTCGATACGAAGTATAGACGTAGGGCAGGCGCTCCCTCCGTGCCCTGAAGATCTCTGGGACAGGCGTCTCGCCTGTCCTACGTCCTAACCTAACTGCCTACTGCTATAATACTCAGGAAACATTACCTATTCCAAAAGGCATAGAGCCGGTCTAGAGTTTTAAGTTTGTTGAATATTCCTAAAGGATATTGTTGAAAGCAGAAACTTGCCTCGAAAATCAGTTACAATTACAGCAAACCTCTTGAAACGGAGAGCGTTATGGCTGACTCTAGCAACAAGGTAAAACACCACACCGATGAGAGTGTGAGTGACATCATCATAGTCTCCATGCTAGTATTGTTTGCGTTTACTTCCGTCATCCTCGTAGGTATTTTTTAGCAGGCTAGCGTGGAACTAAACCAGATTCCGGGGGCGGGTGAGAACATTTACTTGCCCCCGCCTTGTATTTAAACAAAAGTTGCGCAGTATGGGCTTTAGCCCAAAAGTTCGCAAGTTCAGCGTAGCCCCCAATGGCCACCGGCACGGCGACTGCCCTTTGGCGAGAGTGGGAGTAACGAAATGTGACTTCTGGTGAAGTTGCGCAAGCACTAGCTTGGAGAACCCTGAGGGTGGTAGAGTCCATTTAGCTGCCACGCGATCGCCGGCAGTATGAATTGACTTAAAAGAGGGTATCGTGAAGGTTTTGGTTGTTGGCAATGGGGGTCGAGAGCACGCCCTCGCTTGGAAACTCTTGCAATCTCCGAAAATTGAGCGGGTGTTTGTGGTTCCGGGAAATGGGGGCACTGCGGCGATGGAGCGCTGCCAGAATTTGCCGCTGAGCGCTGATGATTTCGACGGGATTAAACAAGCGGCGCTGGAGCATGGTGTGGGCCTTGTGGTGGTTGGCCCGGAACTGCCGCTGGCTAGGGGTCTAGCCGACTATCTCCAGCAGCAGAATTTGACTGTGTTTGGCCCAACGCAAGCGGGGGCTCAGATTGAGTCGAGTAAGGCTTGGGCCAAGGGTCTGATGCAGGAAGCTGGGATTCCGACGGCTAGGTCTGCTGTGTTTACCGATGACCACCCGGAGGCGGCTCTCGCCTATGTGGCGCAGGAGGGGGCACCGATTGTGGTCAAGGCGGATGGGCTGGCTGCAGGAAAGGGGGTGACGGTAGCTCACACGGTTGAGGAGGCGCAGGCGGCGATTGAGGCGTCGTTTGGTGGCCAGTTCGGCATAGCCGGCGAGTGCCTGGTGATTGAAGAGTGCCTGACGGGGCAAGAGGTGTCGGTTTTGGCGCTGACGGATGGCCTTTCGGTGCGGCCTTTGCTGCCGGCGCAGGACCACAAAGCGATTCGTGAGGGGGATACGGGGCCAAATACGGGGGGTATGGGGGTCTACGCACCGGCACCGATTTTGACGCCTGAGCTGATGGAGCGGGTTCAGCGGGAGGTTCTCGAACCGGTGGTGGCGGTTTTGCGAGAGCGCAAGATTGACTACCGGGGGGTGCTGTATGCCGGTTTGATGGTGTCACCGGCAGGTGATATTAAGGTGCTGGAATTTAACTGCCGGTTTGGCGATCCGGAAACGCAAGCGATTTTGCCGCTGCTGGAAACGCCTCTGGAGGATTTGATGCTGGCGTGCGCGAACCAGACGCTGGCTGAACAGCCGCCGGTGCGCTGGAAACCGGGGGCGTGCGCTTGTGTGGTGATGGCTGCCGGTGGCTATCCTGGGGATTACCAAAAGGGTGACACGATCGCCGGCATTGAGCGAGCTGAGGCTGCCGGTGCGGTGGTGTTTCACGCCGGCACCCGTCTCAAGGAGGGAGAGCTGCTGACGGATGGGGGTCGGGTTTTGGGCGTCACCGCCACCGGCGATACGTTTGACGACGCCTTTGCCCGCGCCTACGCGGCGGTGGACTGCATTGAGTTTGAGGGCCGGTATTTCCGGCGGGATATCGGCCACCGGGTGCGCCGGGGCGGATTGTAAATTTTTGTTAAGCGGGATGGGGGGTGTGAGCCTACACGTGCTAGATTAGTTTCATGTAGATGCACCCTGATGGACACGCCCACTTGTTGGGCGTTTTTTGTTTTTCGGGGGGTGGGGGGATTTGCCTCGTTCCCAGGCTCTGCCTGGAAAAGGTTCGTAGTTGGGCTTTAGCCCCTGTCCCCGGTAGGGCTAAAGCCCAACTACAAACCTCTTGATAAAAGTTTAAGAAATTATAATAGGTTGCCGGTGAAGCGAGGCAATGCTCTAAGCTAGAATAGTAAGTTAAATGTTTCTTTATAGCAGTTATGGCGCGTGGGTGCTTGCCGATTCTGTGCTGCCGGTGGAAAGGTAGGGGTAGGGTGCGTTCCCTAAGAGGGAACGCACCCTACTACGAGTTACTGACTTTACTACCAAACAAGTAACTATGACTCAGAATAGGACTCACATCTCTCGCCGGCACTTCCTGCAATTCGCAACGGCTACTCTAGCTACCCTGGGACTTCACCCCCTGGTCTTGCAACGACAAGCCCAACGCTACGGTCAAGTTTTGGCCCAAAATACGCCGCGCAAACTGGCGTTACTGGTTGGCATTAACAGCTATCCCTCCCCCCGCGCCCTCAAAGGCTGTGTCAATGATACAGAGTTGCAGCGAGAGTTGCTGATCTACCGTTTCGGCTTTAACCCGAAAGATATTTACACCTTGCTGGATGAAAAAGCAACTCGCGACGGCATTTTAACGGCTTTTGAAGAGCATTTAATCAAACAAGCCAAACCGGGAGATGTGGTCGTTTACCACTATTCCGGACACGGTTCCCGCATTTTTGACCCCGACCCGATTTTCAGGGAGGTGGGTAACCCGAAACAGCTGAATGGCACTTTCGTTCCCGTGGATGGGACTCTGCCGGTGGGATATCCCGAAAAGGGAGGGCCGGTTAAAGATATTATGGGACATACCCTATTTTTGCTGATGTCCGCCCTGCAAACCGAAAATGTCACCGCTGTCTTGGATAGCTGTCATTCCGGCGGGGCGACGCGAGATGTGCGAGTTCGCTCTCGCGATGGGGGCCAAAATGTCTCAGTTTCTCCTGAGGAAAAAAGCTATCAGCAACAGTGGCTGTCTCGATTAAATATGTCGCACGAGCAATTTGTTCAAGGCTATCGCACAGGGGTGGCCAAAGGAGCGGTATTAGCGGCGAGCGCTCCGAACCAACAGGCGCGGGAACTTAAGATTAATGGCTTGGAATGTGGGATATTTAGTTATTCGCTAACTCATTATCTCTGGCGGGAAGATACCAACATCGACCGGATATTTAAGAAGATAGCCCCCGAACTTACAGACGACTTGAATCAAACCCCCCGCTATGAAGTCAAAGTGGGAAGCGGGTATCAACTGCAAAGCCCGTATTTTATTGAGAATCCCAATTCTCCCGCCCAAGCGGTTGTCACGCAGGTGAGTGGCAGTAACGCTCAGTTGTGGTTGGGGGGGGCTGATTTGCGAAAGGTGAAAGCGGGAACTGTATTTACTGCTGTTAACGGGACGGGACAGGTGAGAGTTGCTGTCCGGGAGGGGATAGTTGCGCAAGCTAATGTTGAGAAAGCGGTAACAGTAGGAACGCCCTTGCGTTTGATGACTTAAGAGACTGTTTCTAAACAAAAGTGAAGCTGCCAGAAACCGGGGGCGGCCACGGGGGGCATTGGTGTCAATTTAAGCTGTGTCCCGCAGCCTCTGGGCGGTTGAAACCGCAGCTACACAGACAAAACCCGCCTGCGCGGGTTTTAAGATTCTAGCTCTTCTCTTAAGTCCGCGTAGGCGGACTTGGTTTGTGTAGCCGCGATTTCAATCGCCGGGAGCTTAAGTTGACACCAATGCCACGGGGGGCCGCCCCTACATTTGCAAAAGAAACCCGGTTTCTCATACCCTGGTGTCCTTAACAATTCTTTAGAAACAGTCTCTAAATGGTGGTTTTCCAAATGTTAATCTGAGAGGGAATTAAAATGACTCGGCAAGAAATGCGTCAAGAAATCCTTGATCCATCTGAATTTGATAGGGCAATGGCAGCTTATCAAGTGATTAGCGAGAAGTATAAAAATGCCTTACGGGAATTAGCCCAATGAATGAACCATTATGGATTTCTGAAGAAATTGTTCGGGCCATCCATCAGGATCAAATTCAGCAGCATGGTGTCTTAGGAGGGTGAAGTTAATGGAAGTCGAGGGAATGGGTAAAAAATTGAAACAAAAAACAAGTCAGGACAAATTGGTTTTGGCGTTCCTCCAGGGAGTTTCCCTGTCAGGAGTTATCATGGGGGCGTTGCTGTCGGAGTCAGGGCTGGCCACACCCAACCCCTCAGAAACCGGGTTTGTTCAGAAAGCCGGTTCCTTGGGAGAATCCCGTTTTTGCAGAGACGCCCTGGCGATTGAAATCGCGGCTATACAAACAAAGCCCGCCTGCGCGGGCTTTCATGAACCTGTATCCCCTCTCACTTCCTGGAAAGAGGCGGATAAAATCTCTCTAGCCGGCACCCTTTCAGCCGGAATAGAAAAGTGGGATGCTACCGGTTCCTTCTCCCATCAAAGCAGCATCATCGCCCAAACTAGCAGCAGTCCAGAAGCGGATAGACTGTTGCAAGAGGGAGTGCAACTCTTTAAGCAAGGAACAGCAGAGTCATTACGGGCAGCTTTGGAAAAGTGGGAAGCCGCCCGCCAACTCTATCGCGCCGCCGGGGATAAAGGAAATGAAGCCGTCACGCTGGTCGGTATGGGCAGCATTAATGACGACCTGGGAGAAAAGCGGAAGGCATTAGAATTCTACAACCAAGCTTTGCCCCTATTACGGGCTGTGGGGGATAGAGGGGGGGAAGCCACAACCCTCACCAATATTGGCCTTGTGTACTCCTCCCTGGGGGAAAAGCAGAAGGCATTGGAATTCTACAATCAAGCTTTGCCCCTAGTTCGGGCTGTGGGGGATAGAGGGGGGGAAGCCGCGACTCTCAACAATATTGGCCTTGTGTACAACTCCCTGGGAGAAAAGCAGAAAGCATTGGAATTCCTCAACCAAGCCTTGCCCCTAAGACGGGCTGTGGGGGATAGACAGGGGGAAGCCACAACTCTCAACAATATTGGCGGTGTGTATTCCTCTCTGGGAGAAAAGCAGAAGGCATTGGAATTCTTCAACCAAGCCTTGCCCCTAAAACGGGCTGTGGGAGATAGAGGGGGGGAAGCCACAACCCTCAACAATATTGGCTTTGTGTACAACTCCCTGGGAGAAAAGCAGAAAGCATTGGAATTCTACAACCAAGCCTTGCCCCTAACACGGGCAGTGGGGGATAGAGGGGGGGAAGCCACAACCCTCAACAATATTGGCGGTGTGTACGAATCCCTGGGAGAAAAGCAGAAGGCATTGGAATTCTACAACCAAGCCTTGCCCCTATTACGGGCTGTGGGGGATAGAGGGGGGGAAGCCGCGACTCTCAACAATATTGGCTTTGTGTACAACTCTCTAGGAGAAAAGCAGAAAGCATTGGAATTCTACAACCAAGCCTTGCCCCTATTACGGGCTGTGGGGGATAGACGGGGGGAAGCCATGACTCTCAATAATATTGGCGGTGTGTACTCCTCCCTGGGAGAAAAGCAGAAGGCATTGAAATTCCTCAACCAAGCCTTGCCCCTAACACGGGCAGTGGGGGATAGAGGGGGGGAAGCCGGGACTCTCAACAATATTGGCCGTATGTACGACTCCCTGGGAGAAAAGCAGAAGGCATTGGAATTTTACAACCAAGCTTTGCCCCTATTTCGGGCAGTTGGGGATAGACAGGGGGAAGCCACAACCCTCAGCAATTTCGCCTACCTCCGGCGCAACCAAGGCAACCTCACCGAAGCCCTGACTGACATAGAAGCTGCCATTGCCATTATCGAAGACCTCCGCACCAAAATCGGTTCTCAAGAACTCCGTCAATCCTACTTTGCCACTGTCCAAAATTATTACCAGTTCTACATTGACCTGTTAATGCAACTGCATCAACAAAACCCCTCCCAAGGCTACGATGCCAAAGCCCTCCACGCCAGCGAACGCAGCCGCGCCCGAAGTCTCCTGGAACTCCTCACGGAAGCCGGTGCGAATATCCGTCAAGGGGTTGACCCACAACTCTTACAGCAGGAACAGAACTTACAGCAGCGACTCAACGCCGTAGAAAATCAACGATATCAACTCACCAAGGGTCAATACACCCAAGAACAGGTCGATGAACTCAAGGCCCAATCTGACTCCTTACTCAATCAATTCAAGGAACTGCAAGCCAAAATTCGCGTCACCAGTCCCCGCTACGCTAACCTGAAATATCCCGACCCGCTGAATTTAGAACAAATCCAACAGCAAGTCCTGGATGAGGATACCCTCCTGTTAGAATATTCCCTGGGGGAAGACCGCAGTTATCTCTGGGCTGTGACTAAAAACAGTATCGCCAGCTATGTCCTGCCCAAACAAAGTGAAATAGAAGCCGCCGCCGAATCTTTCCGAGAAGCTGTTACTAAGGATAGCAAGGCATCTGTGGAGAGTGGACTTCCCCTCAGCCAGATGTTGCTGACGCCTGTGGCGTCTCAACTGGGGAAGAAACGCTTATTAATTGTTGGGGATGGGGTCTTGCAATATGTTCCCTTTGCCGCCTTACCGATTCCCTTTTCTCCCACTGCGCCGCTTGTAGTGCAGAATGAAATTGTCACCCTGCCTTCGGCTTCAACAATTGCCATTCAGCGCCAGCAGCTGCAAAATCGCTCTCCTGTGCCTAAAACCGTGGCTGTGCTGGCTGACCCGGTTTTCGATAAAGATGACCCTCGCCTGACTAAAACCCCACCCCAAGAAAGTCCTGAAACCCTCAACAATTCAGCCCTAACGCGGGCGACCCGAAATTTAGGCTTGGGGCAAAGTGGCCCAGAATTTTCTCGTCTGGAATATACCCGCACCGAAGCCCAGAAAATTCTGGCTTTAGTTCCCGAAAGCCAGCGGTTACAAGCTTTGGACTTTAATGCCTCTCTCCCGCAAGCGACTGACCGGAATTTATCGCAATATCAGATTGTTCATTTGGCCACGCACGGGGTACTCGATCCTGTCAATCCCGAACTGTCGGGAGTGGTGCTATCCCTGTTGAATGAACAAGGACAGCCCGAAGATGGGTTTTTGCGTCTCCACGATATTTTCAACTTGAATTTACCGGCGGAACTGGTAGTTTTGAGCGCCTGTAAAACCGGCTTGGGCAAACAGGTGAGAGGAGAGGGGTTAGTGGGCTTGACAAGGGGGTTTATGTATGCGGGGGCGCGGCGGGTGGTGGTATCTTTATGGAGTGTGAACGATGTGGCGACTTCGGAAGTCATGGCTAAATTTTACCAGAAGATGCTGAATCAGGGGAAAAATCCGATTCAAGCTTTGAGGGAGGCGCAGTTAGAGATGTTCCATTCCGGACAGTGGCAGTCTCCTTATTATTGGGCGGCGTTTACAGTGCAGGGGGATTGGCGGTAAGCGCTGATTGCAAAAGAAACCGGGTTTCTGCATCAGCTATAAGCTGTCAGCAGCAGCGCTTCTGAACTGTCGGGCGTGTTGCTTTCACCGGCACACGAAAAGGGATATCTTGTAGATAGCTTAGCCTAACATGCCGGTGGCGCTCATTGCCGCAACCGGCATCTCTCCCCGGCTGCCGGCCACCTTATATGCCGGCACATTTTCCCACACTACCAAGATAGCGCAAGCTGCCGGTTTCTGTCAACCCCCAATGCAAGAAAATTTTCAGACTTTCTCCCTCTCTTCCCTTGGCGCTCTTGGCGTCTTGGCGGTTCATTTAATACCCGCTTGCCTACAAAGATTATAGATTCCCCCCTGAGTGCCGGTGGGCTTACCAACATCTCTCCCCGGCTGCCGGCGACCTTATATGCCGGCACATTTTCCCACACTACCAAGATAGCGCAAGATGCCGGTTTCTGTCAACCCCTTTCCGATAAAATTTCGCTGTTTGCCCAGAAAACCGGTTTCTTTAAGAATAAGGGTTTCTGAAATTTACACGAATGATTTAGACCGGCTATATAATAGAGTTAAGATGCTCGCCGGCCTGAATATGACTGCCATTGTACCCACACCCCAACAAACCGAAATCTTCTACCCCAGTGCGGATGGTGAACCCGTGGCCGAAACCTATGACAACTTATATGCATTACTGACAGTCCTAGAAGTCCTCAAACAATACCTAGCGGGGCGTCAGGCGACTGTTCTGGGCAACCAGTTTATTTACTACTCGCAAGGCTTCCCCAAAGTCCGAGTAGCCCCCGACGTGATGGTGATTTTTGATGTCGCCCCCGGAGGGCGGGACAATTACAAAATTTGGGAGGAAGGACAAGTGCCGGCAGTCATCTTTGAGATGACATCCAAGGGCACTGAAGAACAGGATAGAGTTTCAAAAAAAGACCTGTACGAGCAATTAGAGGTCAAGGAATACTGGTTATTTGACCCCAAAGGCGAGTGGATCGCAGAAAAATTGCGGGGCTATCGCCTGCGGGGAGAAACTTACGAACCCATTACAGACAGTCGCAGTGAACCCTTGCAACTGCGTTTAGCCGTGGAGGACAAACTGATTGGCTTTTACCGGGAGGATACCGGCGAGAAATTGCTGGTTCCTTCCGAACTGGCGGAGGCGCTGCGCCAGGAAAGTCTCGCGCGACAGGAGGCGGAGGAACGCGCCGAGCAGGAGCGCCAGCGGCGGGAAGAAATGGAAGCTCTTCTCGCTCGCTACCGGCAAAACTTTGGCGAGTTACCGGAGTGAAAAGGGCGCTTTTCGCAGCGCTTTGGCCTTGTCCATTACGCCCAGAACCCCGGTTTCTTTAAGAAACCGGGGTTCTGAAATTTACACGAATGATCCAGACGCTCGGGCTGAATGTAAATTTTTATGAAGAGGGGTGGCGGGTTGCACCCCTCAACAGCTAGGCTGGGAGCAGATGCACCCTGATGGACACGCCCACTGGTTGGGCGTTTTTTGTTTTCGGCGTGTGGCTCCGGGCGAAAGGGCAGGGGTGGGCTTAGATTGGGGGAGAGAGAAATTTCGCGCTTCGGTTGTGGCGTGAGCGTCAATGCCGCAGGGGAAGAGCAGACGAGAGCTCGCCGCCTGAGTTCCCAGAAGACGGGGGATTTACAAAGACTTTACGGTAACGTAAATTTTTGGGAAAGATTGATGGGTTATACCCCTCGGGGGCTATACTGAGAATATATAGATGCACCCTGATGGACACGCCCATTTGCTGGGCGTTTTTTGTTTTCGGCCTTCTGTGGGGGAGGTGTCCGCCGCGCCGGCACAGGGGGCTGCCGGCTTTCGGGACGGGGCGCTCGGGTTGGCAACCCGGTACGGTATCGTGAAGATATCCAAACTAAATGACTCGGCGACCATGAATCACCCGTTCCACTCTGATGATGATGGCCCATTTGGTTTGAACCCCGAGTACGACAGCTTGGGGGGAAAGCTGCGCACATTTCACAACGGTTTCGACAGCAGCATTCGCGCCATCTTGCGCGACTGCCTGTACCGGATAATTGAAGAGGAGGACTCTGTCACACTGCAAATACTCTGTCCCAATCAAGCCATACTGAAACGCCTCTCTCAAAAGAAAGGAAGGATTCGTTTCTTCGTTATGGATATCTGGCGCGGCAAAATCAACTGGGTGGGACTTTGCCTGAACAAAGATGGAGAGTTTAGCCAGGTGGTTACGGTGGACTGCACTCGCGGTCAATATTATTATTGAGCGCCAGATCGAACAGCTGAGCAATCACATCCTTTCACGCTTCTTCCTCCCGCACCACCGTCAGGCGGGAGGGGGAGAAGAGGAGTGGGAGTGCCGCTGCAACAACTGCCGGTAAGTTTCCTGCAGTTCCGCATTTGCCAGAATCAGTTCCACTCGCACCTTGGCGCACCCGTGAGGGCGGTTCTCGGCAATCGCTTCTAGAAATCGGCTGGCACTTTCAGGAGAGTCAAATTCCCCGGTTACCGTGGGAGTGGGAGAGGCGATTTCACCCGCCTGCGTGCCGGTGACTTCTGCTTCTCCTAAATCAATTTCTGCTAGCTGTTTGTGCTGGGGGCTGATTTGCTCTACAATCAGTTTCTCTCGCCGGACTGGAACCTCTACCATCCGGGTTTCGATTTCTTTGCGGACAATAACTTCGCCGATTTTCTGCTTGCTCCGATCGACAACCAGCCGCTCTTCTAGCAAGCGAATTTCCATGTGGGCTGCATCCTCTTTCCGCTCTGCAAAATCGGGCTCTAGATTGCTCCCCGCCGGCAATTGAGTTTCCCGCTCCCGCCGGTGCTCCTCGCTCTCGGCAAATTCTTCCGGCAGGGGGATGTATTCAGGCAGATCCTCGATCTGTTCCGAGGTGAGGTTTACAAACAGCGATTGAGTCCCATATTCAATTCTTTGAATGAGCTTGCTATTTAAAATAAACTGCCGGAAGCCGGCTCTCTCGTCTGGCTGAGATACAATTAAATTTAGCTGGCCTGGCGGGGCGACAGTTAAATCCTTTACGGTGCCCACCGGCTCTCCTCGCTCGTCCCGAACGACCAAATTGAGCAGCTGACTTTTCAACTGGTCAAGATGGCCGGCAAGACGAGCGTTTTGTTTTAAAGGTTCAGCCCTTCTGGCAGAGACTTCCTCGCTCATTATTCGCTCCTTTGGTAAGCTGTTAGGCTTTTAAGCTGCTTTTCCGCTGAAAGGAGGCTCTGCCTCCTGATTGGGTTCCCAGGCGGAGCCTGGGAACGAGAGAAGTTGAGATAGACAGTATTTTTTGCGGAGGGATAAAACCCCTTGATGCCCGTATTTTCAATCCAAAATCCAAAATCTAAAATCCAAAATGGTTTGCGCCCCACCGCCGGCGTCCTTCTAAGGTGCGCTCCCTAAAAGGAGGGAGCGCAGCTTCTACCCACTTGAGATAGAGAGGATTTTTGATTCTGGCGGAAAAGGCTTTACTGCCGTTTGTTCAATCCCAAATCCCAAATTGGCAGGTGGGAACCGGCAGCTGCTTTGCCTAGCGGTTGTGCTCCACAACCGGATTCCCCTCAGTGTTAACGTCTAGCACTTCTCGGCGAACCTCGTCGGAGGCGGTAGCCGTCTCCCGATCGACTTCTTTGCGGACGCTCACTTCTTCCCGAACAAAGGCTTCTTTGTGAATGTCAGCCTTTTCTTCATAAACTTCAATTCGCGCCACTTCCCCTTCTTGGAAAGCCTCGCCCTCAGCAGCGACTCGACCTGCGTCGGTTGGAGTTGTCCGCTCAATCACCACGCGCTCTTTTTCCACCGGCACGCCAGCATAGGCTGTTGTGGTTTCAACCCGCTTCCCAACCGCAACCTCACCGGTTTTTTCGCGGTTCTTGTTAGCGATCAGCCGCTCTTCGTACAGCGTCAGCGGTTGGTGCTCCTGTTCGTTCATTTGGTAGAGCGCCGCATCTCGGTCGTAGCTGTAGGTGTTGCTGTCGTAGGTTCCTGCACCCGTCGCGGTGCCGGCAGCTGTTGGCGTGCGGTAAACCCCCCGCACCCGCTCTTCATAATCGTAATCCACCGTCATGTCTTCGCGGTACTCGGGCAAGGATTCCGCTTGCTGTTTGCTCGTCAAGTCGGTGGCGTACACGCGCCGCGCCTGATAGTCGATGCGGCTCGATCCGACCGGCAGCAGCACTTTCTTGCCGAAAATCCAGAAGCCGGTGTCAATAACCAGATACCGGAAACGACCGGTATCATCAACTAGAATATCGTAAACCGTGCCAATCTTCTCGTCTGTCGAGCCGGCATAGACATCCATCCCTTTGATGTCGCGATCTCCTAAAATTTCCTCCTGGTAGTTGGGATAGTAGTCTGCAATTTTTAGAAGAGCCATGCTTTATTCTCCCACTGAACCTACATTTCCCACGGTAAAATATTCTCCGCCGGCACTGCATCTCCCCAGAGGCAGATTTCCCCCACTCCCCCTCTAAACCTGCCGAAGTATGCGCTATCGCTTCCGGTTAATCCCCCCCTAAAAACAGGTCTTTTCTTAATTCATTAAATCGCCATCATCTGTAGAGTGCGCTTGCGCCATCTCAGGAAACAGCGCCCGTGCCTAGCCGCACCCCGGGCCTGTCAAGACCTTACTGCCGCCTTTTTAATCCCCAAATCCCAAATCCCAAATCCCAAATCCCAAATCGCCTTGGCAGGAAACAGCGCACGGTTTTCGCCTCATATCCAGTTGGGACAGACAGCAGCTTACTCCCCCGGATTAAAATCCTTTATTGCTACTGTTCCAAAACCGGCCCTCCCGCACTGGGGTTAAGCGTCTCACTCATCATTTCATTGCCCTCACACGGGTGTTGAAATTGCGGGTAAAACTCGGCCCATTCCAGACCTCACTCATCCTGCGGCCAATCAGTTTTGACTTCTAATTCTTCTCGCCGCAAGGTAGCTTCTATGTCAACGGTGTGGCGCTCAATTTGTTTCTTGACGGTCACGACTTCCCGCACAAAAATTTGTTTGCAAATGTCGGTTATTTCTTCGCAGACTTTTATGCGCACGACTTCTCCTGAGCGAAAGGCAGCTCCGCCATCATAAATGAATCTGCCGGCGTCAGCTAGAGCCCTGCGCTCAATCACAATTCGCTCTTTTTCCACCGGCACTGAAACCCGTACCGTTTCGGTTTCAACCCGCTTGCCGATCTCCACCACACCCATCTCGCGGCGGTATTTATTAGCCACCAGCCGCTCTGAGTGCAGCGCCAGAGTGTGATGTTCCGGCGCGTTTCCTTCGCCGGGGGGTGTGCCGGTTTCGGTGGTGCCAGTCGGTGCCGTTTCAGCGGTGTCAGCGGGGGCGATCATGGCTCCCCAAACGCGCTTTTCGCCATCGTAATCAACGGTAATTCCATCGGCGTAGTCCGGCAATTCTTGCACTTGCTTTTTATTCAGAATATTGAGAGCGTAGACGCGCCGGGCGCGACAGTCGAGCCGGCAAGAGGCGACGGGCAGCAATATTTTTTTGGGGACACCCCAGAAGCTTGTATCAGCAACCAGATACCGGAAACGACCGGTCAGGTCCACGACATCATCCCAGACGGTGCCAATTTTCTCATCGGTTCTGCCGGCGAACACATCAAAGCCGAGGATCTCGTCTCCCCCTAAAACTTGCTGCCGGTAGTTGGGATAAAAGTCTTTGAGTTTGATGAGAGGCATTCTCCTACCACCTGTACATTTATCTACCTACAAATTCTAAGGATTTGCCGGCTCTGAGCTATCTCCCCAGAGACTGATTTAGCGGGAAGAGTTTTGCAGAGCTTTCTTGCGCCCCACCGGCGCGGCGCTGAGTGGGCTTGCGACAGGTCCCGCGCTCCCGCCAGGAGCGCCAGCCAGCAACCACAGGCTTACTCCTGCGGGCGAGCGTCATATTATAGCGTTTCTCATATTAGTGAGGCACTCAGAAACCCGGTTTCTTAAAGAAACCGGGTGTCTGGGCTATAGTTCATACCACTGAGAGACACGCTATATCTGGCTGTACGATTGCTGTGCGGCAGAATTCATGCTGCCGCTAGACAGACTTTCGCCCGCCTGCGCCGGCGAATTGTTATTTAAAATAATTCAGCCGATTAGCTCTCATATCCCTGCTCGTTGCAAAGACAGGCGCTCGCGCTCCCTCTGCAAGCTGGGGGCGGTGTCAGGGTGAGCGCCACTCCAAGGGCGCGAGCTGCAAGGGCGAGGGAACCCCGCCCCTGCAAACAATTGCTACAGCTGGCTGGGTATTGTTCTAAACTTCTCTGCCGATCCGAGCGAGTAATCGTCCAGAGTGAAATCAGCAAAGGGTCTGTTTTCTAACCGAGAGCGCAGGGCTTCATCCAGCAACACCCCCTCGGATTTTTTCCGAACCCCCACAATTATAATACTTCTCTGGTATGAGGTTAAGTCCCCGCCGGCCTGGCAGTCGTCCCGCACAAACTGACCCAGATTTAACAAGCGATAGCCTTTGACGCTCCCCACCTTGCTAAATAATTTTTTCGCTAACAGCTGTATTTGCTTGGCTCGCTCCAAAGCCCGCCGCTCCTCAACCGAGCGCTCCCCCTCGCAGGAAGCAGTGCCAATCGAAATAATCTCGGAAGGATTTTCCATGATCTTCTGGATGCCTTCTTGTTCGAGGTTGGCCCTTAAGTCATCAACCGTGATAACTTTATCGTTATATTGAATTTGATAGTAGCTGCCAAAGCTCCACTTATATTCTACCGACAGGACAGCCACGCTAAATTCGGCAGTCCTGCCTTTGCTGTCCCTGCCTTCTTGATAGGGGAAGAAATCCACTTTACCTTTTCTTTGTGGGGGCTGGCCCGGGCGAGGGGGACGCTTGAAAGCAATGGCGCAGTTCTCAGACGACAAGCCTAGCAAGCAGGCAACTTGTGGGCCGGCCAAAGTTAGGGCAGCCAGGCCCAGTAATGGCAGAATCACCAAAATAAACACCACCAGGGGAAATTTGTTTGGCCGCGAAGTTGCCGGCGGCGAGGCAGTATTTTTCAGCTTATCACCCAGATAGGCCAAAAATGCCAGCAGCACCGCAGCAGCCACCGCCAGAGGAAATTGATTTTGCTCAGAACTCGCCACCGGCAGCGTTTGAGTGCCGGTTTCAGTGCCGCCGGACCCGCCGGCTGGAATCAGAGTCCCATCCAGCTGAGCTTCCACCTCCCGCAATCGCTGCAAAATCTCCCGGGCGCTGGCGGGGCGCTCCCGCACGTCCCGCGCCATCAGCCAATCGATAACATTCAGCAGCAACGGCGAGACTTCAGCGGCAAACCTTTGCCAGTTGAGGGCGTCACTGTAGGAATCGTACATCTCCAAAGGCTGCCGGGCTGTTAGCAAAAAGACAAAAGTGCGCCCCAGAGAAAAGAAATCCGATTGCGGCACCGCTTGACCGTTAATTTGTTCCGGCGCGCTGTAGCCTCGCGACTCAATTGAGGTGATGGGGTGTCCCGCGCCGCGTTTGGCCAAGTAGGTCACGGTCATTTCTCTGGCGGTGCCAAAGTCAATCAGCACCAGCTGCCCAGAGGGTGCGATCATGATGTTCGATGGCTTAATATCCCGGTGCAAATACTGCTTGCTGTGCACCAGCTGCAAAATCTCTGCCAGCTGTTTTAACCAGGCGATGGCTTGCGCTTGCGAGATGGGCTGATTGCCCCGCTGCCGCACCCACTCGTCTAAATTCCAACCCTCAATTTTTTCCATGACAGTGCAGTGCAGCGGCTGGCCGTTCCGGCTTTGATACTGGAAGTAGCCATCGACTTTGGGGATGCCCGGATGATTCAGCTCTCCCAACACCTCGGCTTCTTGCTGGAACAGTTCTACTGCTTTGTCGCTGCTGTTGAGTTCCTCTTTGAGGACTTTGAGGATTTTGGGCGTGTCGCCTTCGCAGGCTTCATAGATTTTGCCAAAGCCGGTTTTATCGCTCAGCAGGCGCAGGACGCGATAGCGTTCTTGGAGCACCAGGTTAGAGCCGCAACTCTGACAGAAGCGGTTGCTCTGGTTCTCTGGGTGGTCTGGTCTGGGACAGGTGGGGTTGACGCACAGGCTCATAGATGGTAATAGAAGAGGTTTATTTGTAGTATAAGGGCAGGGCGTGGGGCATGGGAAATGCCTTGTGCGGCGAACTGCTGTTCGCCCCTGCGGAGAAAATAATAAGTTTTGCTTATCCCCCGAATGCCGGGACCGGCCCCTTGACATTTTCTCCCAGATGTGATAATAACTCAAAAACAGAGAATTTCCTACAGAACTTGCGCAAGTTCTCTCACCGGCTGTTATGCCGGCACTGCAATTGAGAGGAAATTAATCACGTCTCGCGAGCCGGCTGTTCCCTTGCAAGTCCAAGAGATGCCGGTCGTCCCACCTAATCATAGACGTGCCGCCGGTGGCGCACTCTGCTGATTTCGACAGTGCGCGTGCCGTCATCAATCGTGTAAATCACTCGGTAATCGCCAATCCGAATTCGCCAACCGTTTTCTGCTGCATTTAACTTGAGACAGCCAACTGGACGTGGCTCACTTGCTAGGGCCATAATTTTCGCAAAAATTCGGGTGCTGGTTTCAAGCGGAAGTAACTTTAGTTCCTTTTGGGCTGAAGGTTTAAAAACAATCAAGTAATCAGGCACTTAACTTCCCCCGCTCCATCAGATCGCGTTCAACTTCCTCAAAGGGTATCCCCGGCTCATCTTTCCTTAACTCAATTGTTAGGGCGTCATAGATATCTTCCCAAAGCTCGCCGTGTTCCTCGAAATCAAGCAGCAGCGCAATTTTTTGCCCCCCCTCATCAATTAAAAACTGGAATTCGTTCCGCTCGCCGTATTCCTCTAAAACCGCTGCCCAAAATGCACTGTGCTCTTTCAAGTCCACAAGTGCGGCGGTTTTCTTGCCTTGACAGTCGGTAAAAAATTGGACTCCCCGCATGGTTGGCGCTTCTCCCCTATCAGTGAGGTGTGTCTATTATATTTTAGGCGAAAAGCTCCGCACCGGCAGCCCCTCGCTTGCGGGCGGAACCGGCAGGTTTTGAGCTCCCTCGCGCACACCGGCAGGAGTATAGTTGTAAATATGCCTGATAATTCTTGGTTAACCCTATTGCAACAGCACCGCGCCATAGCGGTGATCCGCGCCCCGGAGATGGAACTCGCCCGCAAAATGGCTCTGGCAGTTGCCGCCGGCGGGATGCGCTTGATTGAGATTACTTGGAATACCTCTGGCGCTGCTCAGCTGATTGCCCAACTGCGCCAGGAGTTGCCTGAGTCTGCCGTTGGCACCGGCACGCTGCTCACCCCAGCGCAGCTCAAGGATGCCACCGCTGCCGGTGCCCAGTTCCTCTTCACCCCCCACACTGACCCCGCTATGATTCTGGCGGCCACTGCTGCCGGCGTGCCGGTTGTGCCCGGTGCCCTCTCTCCCACGGAAATTGTCACCGCTTGGCACGCGGGTGCCGGTGCTGTTAAGGTGTTTCCCATCTCAGCGGTTGGAGGTGCCGGCTACATCAAAAGCTTGCAAGGCCCCATAGGCCACATCCCCCTGATTCCCACCGGCGGCGTCACTCTGGAAAATGCCCGGGAGTTTATCGATGCCGGTGCCGCCGCCGTCGGTCTTGCCGGCGAGCTCTTCCCCCCGCCCCTGGTGGCCGCCGGCAGCTGGGATGCGATCGCCTCCCGGGCGCAGCACCTCCTGCAGCGCTTGCAGAGTGCCTGAGCCCGATTTATAATTGCTAATTGTTAATTTTTAAGTCTGGGGGGGTGGCCCGCAGAGGGGCGCTTTAAGATCGATCCGGCAACACAGTGTTTTTTTAAAAGAAGACGCGAAGGCTGCCTTATAAAAGCGTGCGGAGAATTTAATTTAGCTGATAAACACAAACTGTACAAACAGATGGGTTATGATAGAGAGAAATTCGACTGCAGGTTTCCGAAGTCAGGGAACTTGCCTGTGTAGCTAAATTCTAGAAAAAACAGCAGACAACAGTACAATTTTCAAGCTCCAGGAGGTCGTACACTGTGAACAGCGCGATAAACTCTTCTTGGTGGCGTCGCTCCGGCACGTTCTGGGCTGGTGCGTCGCTAATTCTTTCTACTTTGTGTGTTTGGGCTACCCCATTACTAGCGGAACCGACGAATGCGGACGCTCAGCACAACAAAATCGCCTATAGAATTCTGGCGCTGCAAGAATCGACTCAGCGCTGGATTGAAATTGACCTGTCCAAACAGCGCTTAGTGGCCTGGGAAGGCGACAAAATTGCTTACGCGGTTGTGATTTCCACCGGCAAAGACGGCACCCCCACGCCCACCGGCACGTTTGCCGTTCAATCCAAGCACCGGGTTGCCCGCATGCAAGGGGAGGATTACGACGTTCCAGACGTACCTTTTACCATGTATTATGATGGGAGCTACGCCATTCACGGCGCTTACTGGCACAACAAATTTGGCACGCCAGTCAGCCACGGATGCACCAACGTGGCGGTGAATCACGCTGAGTGGCTGTATAACTGGGCCTCCGTCGGCACGCCGGTGATCGTGCACGATTAAGTGGAGTAGAAACCGGCTTTCTTGAAGAAACCCGGTTTCTTGAAGAAACCGGGTTTCTGGAGTTTTTGCCTAACTGAGCTGAACCACCGGCTGGTTCTCCAGCAGGGTGTTATTCGTCAGCAAATCTTCGACAGTAATTCGCAGGAAGCGCTGGGCGTCCACCTGAAACATAACTTTAATGCGGTCGCTCCCCGGATACCCCGGTGGCGTTAACTTAGCAATACTGCGAGCACCCTCTCTGTCATTGAGGGGCTGCACCGCAGTTTGGTTGCCCGACAGCTGGCGGGTGACAAGACGATCCCCATCAAAGTAGACTTCTGTCGCGCCGGTTTCCGCACCCAACTCGCCCAGAATTAATTCAATGCTGGGCTGATTTTCCAGCGAAGCCCCCAGCATTAATTCCACCGGCTCGCCCATCGGATAGGACTGGCCCGCCTTAATTATCGGATGCCAGCTGTGGCAATTGTCGCGCCGGTTCCAGTAGCGAATGCCGTAACTGTGGTAGAGAAAATCCTTAACCTCAATGCCCTGACTCAGCTGGAGCGCCCCTTGAGCGATTGCTTCAAACGGTTTCTCGCAGCGAATTTTGCTCGGCTCAAAATACTGCCGCACCCAAGACTGAACAGCGGGGATTTGCGAGGTGCCGCCCACTAGCAATACAGCATCAATGTCGGAACCTTCTATCCCCTGCCGGCGGGCTTGCTGCAGCACCCCGGTCATGGCATTGTCGAGATTATCAAAGAATTGCTGCTCTTTGAGGATTTCTTCAAATTGAGCGCGGTCGAGCCCTAACTCGTAACTTTCAAACGTTTCATCGCTGAAGTAAACCTCATTCGCTTGCCGCTGCAAAGACAGCTGAATTTTTAAGCGCTCTGCCAAGCGTGCGGTGAGGGGAGTTTTGGCTAGCCCTTGCGCCGTAGCGAAGTAATCGACCAGCCAGTTATCAATATCCGTTCCGCCCAAATTCAGGCCGGCTTTTGCCAGCACGCGGGCGGTTTTTGGCTTCTGGGCGGAAGATTCAGCCAGCATTTTATCGCCCCACTTGAGAAGGAAGCCGAGGGGTTTTTTGCCGGCGGTGCCGGTGCCGGCATCCAGGCGCACCAGAGAGAGGTCAAGGGTGCCGCCCCCGAAGTCTATCACGAGCAAGAGCTGCCGGTCAGCCAGCCCGTAGCCCAAAGCAGCAGCGGTGGGCTCATCCAGCATCCGCACCTGCTCCACCGGCAGCGCCTGACAGACTTGCCCCAACCAGTTGCGGTAAGCTTCAAAGCTGTCCACCGGCACCGTCAGCACCAGAGACTGGCCCACATCTGGCCAAGTAGTTTTGAGACTGCCGATAATCTGGGTGAGGAACCACTCCCCCACCCGCTCGAACGTCACGATTTGGCCATCGAGTTCCGGCAGAAATCCCTGGATGCCGGTGCCAATTCCCCGCTTGAAACTGCGGAAGAAGCGGGGGTCAGTTTTCACGTCGCAGCCCCTGTCGCGCACTTGCTGGCCAACTAAGACCTGGCTGCGGGCGGCGTCCTCAACGTACAGCAAGCTGGGAATCAGGGGGGGATTCTGCATAAGCTGCGCCGTCAAACCGGGAAGTTTCAGCGTTTCTGGCTGTCCGGCGGCTGGGTTCCAGCGAGCGATTGCGGTGTTGCTAGTGCCAAAATCAATTGCGATAGTCATTCGTCAGAGCTCCCGGCGTCGAGTCTGTAATCCGGCCTCATCACTAGCTTATTATTGAGCGCAAACAACCGCAATCATCAGCGTCACTTCCCCTCTCCCACACTCTCTTTGGGCCTATTCACCACAGCGATGCCACCGTTCCAGTGGTTTCTTTTCGCACCGGAAACCGCCACCCCTGAACTCATTCATTTAAACTATTTCCAGCCCCAGAGCCACCCATCGCCCGAACCATCACAAAAGGAACCCCAAGCCCCACCAGAAGATTCAGCGCCAGCCAGGTTTGGGAAGCAGAATGAGTCCAGCCATAAATCACAAACCCACTTTTCGTAGAAGAGAGCAGCGCGTCCCAGATTAAGTGAGCTGACATCCCTACAGACAGACCGATTCCCCCATCGCGCAGCCATCTCCACCAGCGGAGACTGTTCGAGTTCAGTTTAGCCCGCCTCATCCCCCACAAGCTGGCAATTAGCAGTACAATAGGAATCAAAGCCGAATGAAATGTAGCGCTGCGGTGGATGAGAAATCTCAGCCGCGTCCAGTTATATAAAGGAATATCCCAATCGGGCACTGCCATGTAGAAAAATTGGTCTGATAAAATAGGGATGTGGAGCCGGCGGAAGAAAAATAGCCCACTGGCTCCCCAAATCAGCATCAGTGCGAACAAGATGGGATTAATCCGGCGCACCCCTATGAAGGCGTGGCGTTCCAGCAGACCCCAAAAGCTGGCACCAATCGCCAGCCCAACGGCAAAGTGCGCGAGTTTATCGACAAATGAAGGTAGAGTCACCGTTAATTTTTCCCCCTAATTCATCTGTGACTCCACTATAAACCAACTTTCTCAAAACAGGGAAAGCCTGTGACTAATCTTTACAAATTGTTGGGTTTGAAGCCCCGTAAAAGTGCTGCCCAAAGCTGAAATGAGCGCTGGGGCGATCTCACAATTGAGAAGGCTGACTGCGCTGCCGGCGGGGCGCTGTCCAGAAGGGCTTCCAACTCGGCAACAGCTGCCGGTGGCGTCTGCTGCCGCGCCGTCCAGTCGGCAAAATCCACCGGCACCTCCCACTCGGCGATTGCCGCCAGTGGCATCCCAGCCCTTTCTCCCGCCGCTTGCCACTCGGAAATCATCCAGTCCCGGCTGTGGGAGGGGTCGCGCAGCAATTCTATCCGGTTGATAAATTCTGCCATTGCCGCGTCTTCCGGAGAAATAATATCTGTTACGAGGAATTGCCCGCCCGGTTTGAGCACCCGGAGGATTTCTGTAAGTGCCGGCGTCAGGTCGGGGAAGTGATGGGCGACATACCGGCACGCCACAATATCGAACTGGCTGTCTGCAAACGGAAGTTGAGTCGCGCCGGCTTCCTGGAAGCGCACATTAGCAATCCCTCGCGCTGCAGCTTGCTGGGTGGCAACGGCTCGCATTCCCGGGCTGAGGTCGATGCCGGTGACTTCGCGGACGTGGGGCGCGAAGGCCAAAGCGGTGTGACCGGCACCGCACCCGACATCGAGGACAGTCATGTCAGGTGCCGGTGAGCCGGTTTGCACCATCAGCCCCAAGTCGTGCCCCTTGGCAAATATTGGCGACGTGGCATAAGCCCCCGCCGCCCGGTTAAATTGCTCTCGGACTGTTTCAGAGTGTTCCATTTTTGTATAGCATTAGCCACATTGGTTAGGACATTAGACTTTGAGGCATGGCGCACGCCGTACCTACGCATATACCTCGCAGGACGTAGGACAGGCGTCTCGCCTGTCCTAATGTCCGAAACTAACTGTCGATTGGTATAATTCCTGGAGCGAAAATCGGCGTCGCACATTTGTGGTAAAAAGTTTATCCGGCAATTGTGCAGCGAAAATGTTTCAGCCTTCATCCGTGCTCCCCACACCCTCATTAAAACTTGGCCAGATGCGGTCGCAGAAAAACAGCGTCCCAGAGGCCACGCACAGGGGAACCGCTAGGAGATTGAGCAGCGGAACGCTCACCAAACCCAAACAAACCAGAGCAAAACTGCCACTCGCCGGCAAACTGCCGCGTATTGCCCGCAGCTTCTCCCGAAAAGGCAGACGCCGGCGCTCCAGAGGCGCGTCCAGAAAGTCAATACAGACGAGCGTTGCCGCCAGCGCCACACCGCCGGCAGAAGAGATCGCAGTCCCCACTCCCGGCACGAAATTCAGCAGCAGCAGCGGCACACCCACCTTAACCGCCAGCCCCAGTTTATTGAGCTCGTGCGCCAGCGCTCGCCCAATATCGCGGAGAATTGTAGCCGCAGTTTGCGGTTCCGCTACCGGCAGCTTGCCGGTGCGCAGCAGCTCCAGCTGTTCCGAAAGCTGGCCATAAAACGGCGCGCCCAGGATCACCCCGAATTGCACCAGCAAAAAGCCGGTGGCGACGAGCAGCAGCAGCACCAGCACCACCCGCAGCAGCCATCCCAGCCCAGCATCCAGCCAATCCAGCACCGAAAGCCAAGACAGCCAAGCCGGCAAATTAGCAACCCAGGCGTCTGTTTTGGCGTCCAAACCGGCAATCAGGGCGTTAACCCCTCGCAAACCGGGAAATAGCAATCCTGCATACAGCCCAATACCGGCAGCCAGGTTCACCAAAATAGGAACCAGCACGTAGCCCCAAAGGCGCGGCGTGCGAACTAGCAAAAAAAGCGCTCGCAACGGATAAGTCGCACCGGCGATCAGTCCCACCGGTGCGTGAATCAGATTAGGCATTGGTCTTGACTGCTGTTCTGCCGAAATACCTAACTCATTATACCCCCTATCGATAACACTTCTAAATAATTTGTGCGCTCCCCTCTCTCCTTTCTTTACTTGGCGAACAGGCGCGTCTTGGCGGTTCATAAAAAAATAATTTTCATCCCTCAACCCTAAACTTCTCGCTCCCAGAACCGGCCTGGGAACGAGAGCTTTTCCCCAAAACTACTCGCCAACAGATCCTTTCCCGAAGAATTTCGGCGGTTCTGCCAGAGTGTAAACTTGGGTTTCGGCTGCGATCGCCTGCCGCAAGTGCAGGGGCAGCTGCAATATCCCCAGCAGCGTCGTGCCGTCCAGCATGCGGAACCCGCCGGTGGTTTTCTCAGCGAGCAGCTGGTTGACGGTTTCGGGATCGGGCCGGCTGTCGATGGCTTGAGCGGAGCCGAGGACAAACCCCCAGGGCATCCCGTAGCTGGGGGTGTAGCTGGTGTAGGATGTGACACTTGGGAAAACCGCACTCACCGTCCGCACCAAGCGGGCGTGCAGGGTCAGTTCCGCTGGGCTGACCGGCCCGGCTTGGAGCACGAAAAATCCAGAGGGCGACAGCACGCGGCGGGCTTTCTCGAAATACTCTTTGGTAAACAGCTGGAATGATGGCCCGGACTCGATGGGGTCGGACAGGTCGGAAATGACGATATCCCACTGCTCGCTGGTGGTGTCCAAGAAATCCAGGGCGTCCCCGATCACCAGTTCGAGGCGGGGGTCGTCGAAGACATTCTGGTGCATTTCAGGCAGGTGTTCGCGGCAGGCTTCCACGACATCGCCGTCAATGTCAACCATCGCTACTTTCTCAACGCTTTTCCAGCGCAGCGCTTCCCGAACTGTGGCCCCCTCGCCGCCGCCGAGGATGAGAACTTTTCGGGGGCTACCGTGAAAAATCATGGCTGGGTGTACCAGGGGTTCGTGGTACAGGAACTCGTCGCCGGTGCAGGACTGCCACTTGCCATCGAGCACGAGCCCTTTGCCGTAAGCGCCGGTTTCTACGATGTACATTTCCTGATACTGGGTTTTTTTGTATGCCAGGACTTGCGTCACGCCGTGAACGTAGATGTCCCAAGGGGTGATGTACTCGCTCACCCAGAGATCGGCCCGAACTTCGCTACCTGCCATAAAACACCCTCCTTTCCCCTAAATTGACAAACTCCATATTGTACCGCATTCACGGGGGGATATTGTTGCTGCCGGTGCGGTGAATTTGCCGATTTTACAGTGACTCCAGGCGGATTCGATATCAGTTGAGAGAGAATGGGGGCTGGAAAGCGTTATAGGGAAAGGGATGCGGTACAGCCAACTGGGCTCTAGCGAGCTGCGCGTTTCTGAGATATGCCTCGGGACGATGACTTTCGGGCAGCAGAATACGATTGAGGAGGCGCACCGGCAGCTGGACTGCGCGGTTGCCTTTGGGGTGAATTTCATCGATGCGGCGGAAATTTATCCAGTGCCGCCACGGGAAGAAACTCAGGGGCGAACGGAGGAATATATCGGTAAGTGGCTGGTTAAACAGCAGCGGGACAAGCTGGTTGTGGCCACGAAAGTTGCCGGTCCGGCGCGCAGTATGGCTTGGATTCGGGGCAAGGACAGGAAAATCGACCGGCGCAATGTGGGAGAGGCGGTGAGCCAGAGTCTCCGCCGGCTGCAGACGGATTATATCGATCTGTACCAGATCCACTGGCCCGACCGTTATGTCCCTAGCTTTGGCCAAACGATTTATGACCCAGCTCAGGAGCGGGATACGGTGCCGGTGGCGGAACAGCTGGCGGTGTTTGGGGATTTGATAAAAGCTGGCAAGATTCGCTATCTGGGGCTGAGCAATGAGACGCCTTGGGGGGTGTGCGAGTTTTGCCAGCAGGCGGAGCTGCTGGGCCTGCCGAAAGTGGTGTCTGTACAGAATGCTTACAATTTACTGAATCGGGTGTTTGAGGTGGGGATGGCGGAAGCGTGCCGGCGGGAGGGTTTGGGAGTGCTGGCCTACAGTCCGCTGGGGTTTGGCACGCTCACCGGCAAGTACCTGCAAGGGCAGCCGGATATGGCGCGGATGAGTTTATTTGCCAATTTTGGCCTCCGGTATCGAAAGCCGAATGTGCCTGAGGCGGTGGCGGCGTATGTGGGAGTTGCCGGCAAGTACGGGCTCGGACCGGCTCAGATGGCGCTGGCGTTTGTGCGCGAGCGCACTTTTGTCACGAGTACGATTGTCGGGGCGACGAGTCTTGAGCAGCTGCAGGAAAATCTGGCCAGTGTTGAGGTGGTGCTGGACAAGGAAATTTTGGCGGAGCTGGATGCGGTGCACGCGCGATATCCCAATCCGGCTCCATAAGGCGTTTGCCCGCTCGGGGGTTTGACCATCAGGGTGGGTGGCACTGTAGCGACCTTGCTTTTGGCTCACAGATAATCAAGGAGGACTGCCCCACGTTTTCCCCAACCCTCCGCCACTTCACGGGGCGGGGATCTGTTGCAGGGACAGTGGGTGACTTTCCGAAAACAAAAAACGCCCATCGCTGGGCGTGTCCATCAGGGTGCATCTACATGTTTTCAGTATAGCGGGGGTGAGGGGTAATAGCCTACACCCCGCTACAAAAATTTACAATTCGAGCCGGCAGGCTAGAAAAGGTTTGTAGTTGGGCTAAAGCCCAACCAGCGTGGCCGAAAACAAAAAACGCCCATCGCTGGGCGTGTCCATCAGGGTGCATCTACATGTTTTTACTCTAGCAGGGGTGAGGGGTGTCTGCCTACACCTCTATAAAAAAATTTACAATTCGAGCCGGCAGGCTAGAAAAGGTTTGTAGTTGGGCTAAAGCCCAACCAGCGTGGCCGAAAACAAAAAACGCCCTTGCGGGGCGTGTCCATCAGGGTGCATCTACATGTTTTTACTCTAGCAGGGGTGGGGGGTGTCTGCCTACACCTCTATAGAAAAATTTACAATTCGAGCTGGTGGGAGCGTTTGTAGTTGGGCTTTAGCCCAACCGGCGTGGCCGAAAACAAAAAACGCCCATCGCTGGGCGTGTCCATCAGGGTGCATCTACAATGTTTTTACTCTAGCAGGGGTGGGGGGTGTCTGCCTACACCCCTATAGAAAAATTTACAATTCGAGCCGGTGGGCGGATGGAGCCGGGGTGCCGGTGCGCTCAAGGAATGCGCCCGACCTGTTGCAGGTGCCATTCCAGCAGCACCGCCCGACATTGCAGGCAAGTGGTCCAGCAGGGCGCGAACACCGGCTCCTGTGGCGGGGTAGGTTGCGCCGGTGCAGCCGGCGGGTATGGCGGCTGTGGGGTGGAGTTCTGCGACAAAGCCGTAGAGTTTTTGGTTGGAGAAGGAGCTATTGACAGCCCAGCCTATCGTGTTGAGCGGGGTGAGGTGGCAGATGGCACTGGTTTCGACACCCAGCTCCCGCTGCAGGATCGTCGGCACCGCTGTTTCCGGGGTTTGGCCAGGAGGCACGCGCCCGCCGGCAAAGTCGAGCGTTGCTTGGCCCAGTCCGGGCCGGTAAGTTGGGGGCGGCAATATTAGGTTGCCGTTTTGCAGGGTTAAGATGACGGCTGAATCGGCTTTTTCTACGCGCCAGTATTCTAAGATTCGCCCCCGGTTGTCTTGGAGATGCTCTCCGATTAAGGTTAGCCAGGGGGAGCGGATTTCGACGAATTTGTCTAGGGTTTGCCAGCCGTTTTCGGATGAGTTCATTTGGGGATTGAGCTGTTTCTATTTTGGGGTTATATTAGCTCTGTCTGGAGAGCCGGCGCACAAAGCTATGCCGGTGGGTTCCGCACACCGGCTCTCCACCTGGATGCCTAGATTCCAGGCGACTGTACGCGAAGCGTTCCCGTAGGGTAGGCGCGGCTATACAGACTTTCGCCCGCCTGCGCGGGCTTTATATATACCGGCTCTCCGCCTGGATGCCCCGAAGGATAGGGTGCGTTCCCTCAAGGGAGTGCCCCTGTGATGGAGCAGTGTCAATGGGGAACGCACCCCACCTCTTGACTGAACTATTGACAAAGCTATAAGCTGTGACAAAATGGGTATTGCCCACCTAAGTCGTTACCAGCTTGCCGCGCAGCAGGACTGTATGGCTACCGATCCGACTAAAGTTAGCCCAGAAGAAATCGCTCAGTATCGTCAGCAACTGGCTGCTTATCCAGAAGCTCTGGATGCCCTTGATTTAATTGAAGAAAATGAGGGGGATTTAAAACAGGCAGCTAGTTTGTTAGCGCTAGAGTCTGGAGCAACAGTCTCCAAAGCAGTCCCGAATATTCTAGACGAATTCGCCCAGAAATGCCGCTCTGTCATTTGTGATGAACTCTTCATCAATGAGTTAATGACGGGAGTGCTAAGTGCTGGAGTCGGAATTTTGGCATCGAGTGGCCAGATCCCAGCAGCCCTAGCAACTCCAGTCGTTATCTATTTAGCAAAAATCGGAGTCAGAAAATGGTGCGAGTCTAACAAGTAATATCATATCCGCTTGCATGGGTTGTGTATACATAGCCTTGTAGGGGCGGGTTCTGCCAAGATATTTCTGGCACAGAGCAGAATATGAATAAACCCGCCCCTACCCCCTCCGCACAACAACGGTGCTAGCGGATATGATATAATATTGTGTCCTGTCGCATCGCTATTATTTGCATTAAGGCAGGAGGCGGGGGAACCCCGCTTCTAGAAGCCCGCCTATTTTTATAATAGATTACCCGTGCGTCCGAACAGGATATCAATATTAGATCCCAGCAGCTGTAAAAGCAGCCCAGTCAAACGGGCTAGCGAAAGGATGAGGGCTGGGGCTATTGATTCGCTTGCTAGCGCCTGTTAAAAATGCCTTTTTTGACCGGGGTTTTCCTTGGAATATTTCCTCGATTTGTGGCAGGATTTTCTCCAACATTTTTTGGCCCTCCTCACGGGTGAGATTGCGCAGCCAAATCTGGGCTTGATTGAGAGCGAGAGCCACATCACCTTCCTGCAATTCTTGGTAATTTCTCAGCGTTTCTCTCAGGTTTTCATAGAATTTAATCAGTAAGAAGGCGGTAGAGACTTGATCCACTGTCCACAGGGTGCAAACCACACTGGGACTGCCGGCATACAGAAAGCCGCTGGGTAAACCAATGTACTCATCGCTGGTATTGTCGAAATCAATCAATCCAGTTTCGCAAGCAGAAAGCGTGAGCAGGCGGCACTGTGCTAAATTAAGTGTGAAGATGGTATCTAAGGTAAGGCACTTGTTTAGGTCAAGCACTGTACCGTCAGACAAAGGTAGATGGTATTCTGAATCGAGTGTAGCTGGTGGGGGGTTGAGATCGGCACCTGCCGGGATTAGGGCAGATTTCCGGGGATTGGCAAAGTTAAAGTAGCCGTGACAGCTGAAGTGGACGCAGTGAGCGGCGTTGAGGGAATCCTTACTGATAGCTTCTTTGGTAGCCTTTGATTGTTCGAGGACATCAGCTGATTCAAAGTAGGTTTTGATAACTGCAACTTCCAGATCGGCGTAGTCCAGGTCTTTAGTGGGATTTTGGACAGCAAAGAGATCAGTAAAGTTGGGGCGCTCTCGCTTCTGGACAAGTTGCAAAAGCTGGCAGCTAGGGGCGTAGCTCACACCTCTGGGGAAGCGAGCGAATAAGCTGGATTCCCCTTGCACCGGCAAGGCATGAAGCGGGAACAAATGTAAAGCACGGTGGGGAATCAGTATTAACCTGTCGCACGCTGTTGGAATTTTGTCAAGGATGCCGTCAATATGCAGGATATTGGCCAGCAAATGCAGGCGTGTGGTCAGGCGGCGCTGCCAATGGGATTTGTGCGTGCTGTATGCCCTAAAATACCCATTTGCCCAATTCTCCAATTTTTTCAGGTCTTTAGGCTCAGAGGTAACAACGATGGGCGACTGGGTTTCGCTGGTGAAGATGAAGGTGAGCAGTTTGTCGCCTGTAATGTACCACTGGACAACAGCGGTGCAGTCATCTAGAGTGTTCCGGAATCGGTCAAACTGGAAGCCATCACCGATGGGCAGGTAGCGGTCTTGCAATTCGTTGCGCTGCTGTCGCAACTGCTGGAGATGCTGGGCTAGGGCAGTAGGGTTTTCGGCTGTGGCATTTTGGAGTTGGTACTGACCGCTGGCAATTTCATCTCGGAGTTGTTCCAGTTGCTGGGCAACTTCTGGGGGGAAAAGGCTGTGGATGTCGCGACTGAGAATAAGTTCCACCAAGTTGCGGGTTTTGCTGCGCTCTACATATTCGATGGCTTTGGTGTCGTTATCCAGTTTCAGGCACACTTCTACCATGCCTCGATAAAGCTCATTCCACTCTTCGGCTAATTTTTGCTTGTCCTCTTCTCGTCCAGAGCCGGTAATAATCTCGCCGCGCAGGGATTCTACCGTGTCAATACTTGACTTAAAGGCAGTATAGGCATTTTCAAACTGTCTGCCGTCTTGGTAGGCAAGACCGAGGTTGAATGAGGTTTCGGCATGGTTTTGGGGAAACCGTTCGCAAGTGTCTTCCTGCAGCGCCTGTTTATAGTAGTGAATCGCCAGCTTGATATTCTTTGCCCTCTCCCCCCGGATGCGATTACTGTAGGCATTGCCCAGATTGTTTTGGGTTATTGCCCAATCTTCGGGAAACCGCTGGCGGGTGCGTTCCAGCAGCGCTTGTTGATAGCAGTATATCGCTTGCTCGATATTCTCTGCCCTCTCCCCCCGGATGCGGTCACTGTAGGCAAAACCCAGATTGTTTTGCGTCTTTGCCCACTGTTCGGGAAACCGCTGGTGGGTGTATTCCAGCAGCGCTTGTTGATAGCAGTCTATCGCTTGCTCGATATTCTCTGCCTTCTCCCACCGAATGCGGTTCCTGTAGGCAAGACCCAGATTGTTTTGCGTCATTGCCCAATCTTCGGGAAACCGCTCGCGAGTATATTCTGTCAGCGCTTGTTGATGGCACTCAATCGCCAGCTCGATATTCTCTGCCCTCTCCCCCCGGATGCGGTAACAGTAGGCAGTGCCCAGATTGTTTTGCGTCATTGCCCATTCCACTGGATAGGTTTCGCGAGGAAAGACGCTGGCAACAACCTTATAGCCGGCAATGGCAATCTCCAAATTAACCCCCCGGTTGCCTAGTGGGAAATCCTTAATCCGGTTGCTGAAATTGACAATATCTGCCGCCATGCTTCTGGCGCGTCTGGGTTCTTCTCTCGGCAGAGTCTGCGCAGCCCACGCTTGCAATACCCAAACCAAGTTCTCATCCAGGTTGTCCAGGTTCCGCTGCAACAGGGGGTAAACCACTCGCCGATCTCCCTTGCTATCTAAGGTTGCCTGCAGCACCTCCATCAAAAATCTCAACCTCGCCTGTCGCGCATCTTCCGTCATCCCCTGCTCCTCTCCTGCCCCCGCCACACCCGATAATGGGGGTGGGGTGGAGGAGTCGCCCATTTTGCCACTCAGTTGGGCGACCAGTTCTTGCAAAGCATTCAAAGCTTCTGGATTGCCCCCCTCTGCCATCTGAGACATTACCATCGCGCCGATATCCACCGCAATCTGGCGCAGAAAGTTGGCTATTTTCCCGTTGCCTCGTGCTTCCTGTATCTCTGCCAGCTGTGCCACTGTCCGCACTAATCCCTCGTCCAGCAGGTCTGGGTTTGCTGCCAATATCTTTGGTTCCTCGCCGCTGGGGCAATCCAGCAGCGCTTTCATGAGTTGCAAATAGGCTTGGAGGCGCTGTTCGTCCATAGCTCCACTCTGGGGGTGACATTCCTATTATATAACCCAAATTGCTACCTGCAAGCCCAAGTATTCAGATCCCCCCAAACCCCCCTTAAAAAGGGGGGCTTTGAGAATTCCCCCCCTTTTGTAGGGGCGGGTCCCTGTGCCACTGGTGTCAACTTAAGCTCTTGGCGATTGAAATCGCGGCTATACAAACCAAGTCCGCCTACGCGGACTTAAGAGAATAGCTACAATCTTAAAACCCTTGCCTTGCGGGTTTTGTCTGTATAGCTGCGGTTTCAACCGCCGGGAGACTATGGGACACAGCTTAAGTTGACACCAATAGTCCCCGTGCCCGCCCCGGCTAGGGGGGGATCTCACCTAACTAAAAAAGGGGGGCTTTGAGAATTCCCCCCCTTTTTGTAGGGGCGGTGCCCCTGTGCCCGCCCCGCCCCGGCTAGGGGGGATAGATTCTAACTCACTCGCAGGTAGCAACTTGAGTTATTTTTATCTGCCGGTGACTGAACTTGCCCCTTTTCCTCCTTTTTCCGCAACGAGGAATAGCGAGGAATCCCACAAAAATCCTACCCCAGCACCTCATCCACCGTAAAACTCACATCAGCAAACGCCCCCACCACGGCACTTTCTCCCCGCCGGCACTTGAGCACCTCCCCGTACCCCTCCCCCGAAGGATGCCGGTGTACTTCCACACATCCCTCATTAATATCCACCAGCCAAACTTCCGGAATTACCGCTTCCGCATAGAGCGGAATTTTCACCAGCCGGTCTGCTTCCACCGTGTCCGCCACTTCCACTATCAGGAAAATATCCCCTGGTTTTGGATGCCCAGATTCATAGAAATCTTCGCGAGGTTGCAGCAGGGTCAAATCAGGTTGGGGTTGAGATTCCTCGCTTAGTTCTACTGGATCTTGAGCGCCAACTATCGCTCGTTCGCCTAGCCGTTGAGAGAACAATCTAATCAACCGCTTTACACAAGCCGCGTGACGCCGGCCAATTGGTGACATTTTAACAATCTCTCCTTTTATAAGTTCTACCCTGTCATCTTTTGTGAGAATCCCCGCTTCAACCATCTGCCGATACTCTCGCACAGTGAACAGCCGTCTGAGCAACTGAACAGACATGATAACCTCCCTAACCTCAGGCTATTCCATTTCCTCCTATTATACTCTAATAAGGGGGAAGTTGTAAGATATTAGTCCATTATTTTTTGGAATTTGTTGCTGCCGGTGTTGTCTCCCGCATACCCTTTCTAGGGCGAAACCTGGAAGGGTTAAATCTCTTGCGGTTTGAATCGGCTTGTGGTATAAACGGAGGCAGAGCCTCCAGAGTAACGTTCCCAGGCTCCGCCTGGGAACGAGGGAAAACCTGGCATATTTTGAGAGTCTCTCTCTACTCTTAGCCCGCGCAGGCGGGCTTCGTCTGTATAGCCGCGATTTCCAATCGCCTGGAACCTGGCTAATCGCCGAGTAACTAGCTTGATAACTAGCAGAAACGAGGGTAAAATTTTGGGCTAAAGTCCAACTACGAACCTTTTGGGCTAAAGCCCAACTACGAACCTTTGGGCTGAAGCCCAACTACGAACCTTTTGGGCTAAAGCCCTACTACGAACCTTTTGGGCTGAAGCCCAACTACGAACTTTTGGGCTAAAGCCCAACTACGAACCTTTTGGGCTAAAGCCCAACTACGAACAACCGGCACAAAGACTAACCTAGCGCCTCATCCACCCGGATATTCAGATCGGGATACGCCCCCAAATAAATCCGCTCACCGCGCACATATCTCCGCCCCTTCCTGTACCCCCGCTTCTCCGAAGGTTGCCAGTAAACTTCTACGCATTTGTTTTTCATATTCACCAGCCAGACTTCAGGAATGCCGATAGTTCCATAAAGGGGAATTTTCGTGTAACGCTCAGCTTCAACCGTCGTGTCAGCCACTTCCACTACCAGCAAAATCCCCTGCGGTTTCAGCTCGCCGGCTGTTACAAACTCTGCCCGAGGGATAAGAAACGTCAAGTCCGGATGCGCTTGATATCTCTCACTGAATTTTACCGTCTGCTGACAGGCAACCAGAAGTTGCCCGCCTACCTTTTCCGCAAATAATCCAACCAACCGCTTCACACAGGCATCGTGGCGATCGCTATTGGAGAAAATTGGTTTGTAAACTTCTCCTCGCTTTTCTGCAAGCTTTCTGCAAAAATCATCTACCGAGGTGTACTGCAGCGCCCCTCTCACATTAATAATCATCGCAACCTCCGCATTGGCTAGCCCTACAGATTATACCAATTTGATTTAATTGTGCAACAGATGTTTCTTCCTCCCCCCTTTTTAAGGGGGGCTGGGGGGGCTCTGAACTGTTTGATGACAGATAGGTAAAAATGTCCCGCTCCCAGCTGATAGCCAAAAACCCGGTTTCTTTAATAACCCGGCTTCTTAATACTTATATCACATTTCCGCCAAATTCATCTGCCCGCGATAGCCGGTGACAATCCGCGAACCGTCTTTTAGAATGTGAATCTCCATCTGGTCACTCGCCCAAGTGATTTTATCATTAAATGCCGGATTGAACACGTGCACCCGCTGGTTGCGAGAAGACACCGGCGAATCCGGGGAATTAATTGCCAGCGACTCGACATAAGGACCATCTATCAGAATGTCCAGCTCGGCTAACAGCTCCTGCGCTCCCGCCGGCGCATTCTCCCCTTGCAGTTCCTTGAGCGTAAATCCGCTAAAAGACATCACGCTAAAACCGGCAGCTTTCAGTATCCGCGCCAGTTGCGCCAGTGCCGGGGCCTGCCAAAATGGCTCACCCCCAGAAAACGTCACCCCTTCATTGCGGGGATTGCTCAAAATCTGCTCCGCCAGCTGTTCCACCGGCACCAGCTGATTGATCTCAAATGCCCAAGAAGCCGTATTGAAACACCCCCCACACTCGCGAGCGCACCCCTGCACCCACACCACCGCACGGCACCCAGGGCCATTCACCTCAGACTCATCTACATAGCCCATAATATTCAAATATCCGGCGGGAATCTCCACCTGCCACGGCGATACATTTGCTGCCTTGCTTGTCATCTTTTTTCTCCCTTCAAGTGTAAATTTGAAAACTCCTTACATCCGGTTGATTACTTTTAATCCTTTCTGGCAATCAGCCAAAGCAATCAACCGGAAATCATCCTAAGCTCACGCCGGAGCGCAGCGCACAGGGATGCCGGTGGCGCGTTCAATCTCACCGGCAAACTCCTGCAGCGCACCGGCACTGACGCACTTGAGCACCTGCACCGCATAGGGGCGCGCTTCAGGGCTGTGATTTCCCCGCGCATCCAGCTCGTGCTTGAGCGGTTTGGGGCGCGTCGGCGTGTTCAGCTGAATTTCTGCCGGCGCTAAAGACTGCACCCAGCGGATGTATTCCGCTCGCTCCAGAGCATCCCAATTTGTAAGAATCATCGTTTGAATCCCCAGCTTCCCCCGATAGCTGGAGCGAAATTCCTGCAAACCGGCCCAGATATCTTCCAGCTGAATTCCCCCGACAGGCCGGTTCACCCGCCGCAGCTTGTCCGCAGACACCGCATCGATCTTAACCGCCACTTTATCAGCCAGTGCCAGCGCCGCCCGCACTTGTGGATCGCCCAGTAAAGTGCCATTTGTCAAAACCACCGTTTGCCGTGCCGTAAGTTCTTTGATGCCGGCAAGAATCTCCCCCAAATTTAACGCCAGAGTCGGCTCCCCACTGCCGCTGACGGTGATAGCGTCCACATCCCAAGGGGCGAACGGTTGCAAATCTTCCAGGATTTGCGCCGTCGGGATAAACACTTGACGCGCTCCCGTCTTCAACTCAATTTCCCCCAGCTGGCAGTAGGCGCAGTTAAAGGAACACGCAGACACCGGCCCAATCGGGTCAACCCCAAGCGAGCGCCCGTAGCGCCAAGACTTGACCGGTCCGTAAACCGAAGCAAACTTTGTTTCAATCACAGTCACCCTCCTTAACCTTCAATCTTAAACCTCAAACCCCTCAGCTTCACCCCCGCCTCTTCTAGCGCTCAGCCCGTCAATTTTTTCGTATTTACGGTTACGTTTTAAGCCTTCTGCGGCGTGCTGCCGGCAGAACTTGCCTGCTTGCCTACCTGCCGGCCAGTTCTGGGCCACGATTCCTGCGCCCCGCTTTTGTTAAAGTAGGTTACAAATATTGAAGTTTTGTGTCATAATATTAATTTTTATGTCTCGCTTTGTGCCGCCAACAACAGGATAGCACAGAGGTGACAGAATCGGAAAGCTTTTTAAGCTTAATTAAAGGTGACATTAAAAAATACTAAATTTGGTGGGAATTCTACGGAAAACCTTTTATCCTAAAAGTAGCCGCGACTGCCAATCCTTTTAGAAGGGATTGCTATGGCGGGCTATTTGGGCTACCTCACAGCAGAAGAAGGCTGCCGCATAAAGTCGGGTTTTCTTCTCTTAGAGAGGGCACGCTTTGCCGGAAACACGACCCACACTTCACGGAACGCCCTTCCTGCAGAGGCAGAGAGAGCGAGTAATCCGCAAGGAAGAATCCCATCTGTCTGTAAAGGATTGGCAGTCTGGCAAAGGATAAATAGCGCTGACTGGCTAGCGATCTATCAATTTAAACAGTCATTCAAAACAAATAAAAGCCAGTCAGGGAAGGTGATAGAGGGGCGAAGTCACCCGCTCCCGCCTTTTGGGGGCGCACCTTCCAACCGTACCGTTTAGCGACAGGATAAATTCGCTATGAGTACCGCAATTCAACGCAGACCAGAACTAGACGTAGGGGGCGCGTGGGAGCGCTTCTGTAACTGGATTACCAGTACCGACAACCGGATTTACATCGGCTGGTTTGGCGTGCTGGCGATTCCGACGCTTCTAGCCGCTTCCATCTGTTTCATCATTGCCTTCATTGCCGCACCGGCAGTAGATATGGAAGGGATTCGCGAGCCGGTGGCCGGCTCCTTAATCAGCGGCAACAACATCATCACAGCTGCCGTCGTGCCCACCTCCGCCGCCATTGGCTTGCATTTTTATCCAATTTGGGACGCCGCCTCTGTTGACGAATGGCTGTATAACGGCGGTCCGTACCAGCTAATCGTCCTGCACTTCCTGATAGGGGTGTGGTGCTATTTGGGGATGATGTGGGAGCTCAGCTACCGGTTGGGCATGCGCCCCTGGATATCCCTAGCCTTTTCCGCGCCTGCGGGTGCGGCGACCGCTGTCTTGCTAGTGTACCCCATCGGTCAGGGCAGCTTTTCTGAAGGGCTGCCCCTGGGAATCTCCGGCACCTTCCACTTTATGTTAGGCTTCCAGGCAGACCACAACATCCTCATGCACCCCTTCCACATGCTGGGCGTTGCTGGGGTGTTTGGCGGTGCCTTGCTCAGCTCGCTGCACGGCTCCCTAGCCACCTCAACGGTGATTCGCAAGACGAGCGACACAGAATCCGCCAATGCCGGGTACAAGTTTGGCCAGCGCGAGCGCACCTACAACCTGCTAGCCGGTCACTACGGCTATTTAGGCCGGCTGCTGGTCCCACCCCTGGGGATGCGCAACGAGCGCTCTATGAACTTCCTCCTGGCGGCTGTGCCCACCATCGGCATCTGGTTTGCCACTGCCGGCGTGTGCAGCATGTCCTTCAACCTGAATGGATTTAACTTCAACCACTCGATTCTCGACGGTGCCGGTCACCCCATCCACACTGACGCAGATATCCTCAACCGGGCCAACCTGGGAATCCAAGTCATGCACGAGCCAAACGCCCACATATTCCCGGAGGTCCTGTCTTCTGCTCAGACAGTGCCGGTGACTCTTGCAGGTTAGCTTTAGCGCATTGAATTTACACTATCCATCGCTACCGGCTCGTTCGGGGGCGGGCGCGCTTTCCCGCCCCTACAGGCTGGTAACGCCAAGCAAGCCAGCTCTGTTTCCTTCCAATAGATAGGCAAATTATAGCAGCAGTCATATTGGGAACGGACATCAGTGGCCTGAGAATAAAAGGCGTAGGGCAGGCGTCTCGCCTGCCCTCTCAATCTAATGTCCGCGCCCTAACTGGCTGCTGCTATAAAAGCAAAACAGCTTAGCTTTGGCCAGCCCGAGTGCCGGCAGCCCGGTATCATGCATTTAATTCGCAGCATATTGTCTTTATTTTCGCAACCAGCATGATTTTTTTGAAAGCAATTGGGAGGCAGAGCTTCCTTCCAGACAAAGCAGATTAAAAGCACAACAGCATATCCGGGCCGGTGGCACCGATTTTATATCGCTACAGGGGCGGGGCACACCCAGACTATTTGCGACACAGCTAAAGGTTGCGATCTACCCGCCCCCGCCCTACCGCCAGCGATGCCAAGGGACATCGCACAAGCCTGCAGGGCCAAGACAGCCTAAATTTAAACCAGCGTTCCGGTTTCCGGAGCGCTTTTTTTGTAGTTTTTATAATTTCCCACTTCCCGAAGGCGAACTTATCGGAGAGAATTTGCCTGGTTAAACAACTACTGCCGCCACCAAAAGTGGCGTAAGGAGTGAGGAGACAGTATATGACAGATCGAGACCTGTTGTTGTTTGGGAGGCAGCAGCGAACCGCGATCGCGCTGATTGCCGTCTTTGGCCTGTATGACATTTGCAGCCGCTTGCCTTCGCTGCAAGCTTTCGCGCAGGGGATACCCTCACCGGCAAGCGAAGTCAACTGGCAGGACCTGGCAGCCCCACTGCTAGCCGGCATCAAGTCAGTGAGCGAGCCCAAACTGGAAGTATCCTTGACCGGCAGCGCCAATAATCCCTCGCCGCCAGAGGTTGCGCCACCCCCGCTCTTTTCAGCACCGAAGCGGTTTCAAGGGGAGATCGTCGATCGGGCACAGCTGAGCGGGGACGAGAAAGTCATCGCCCTGACCTTTGATGACGGTCCCTGGGAGCAAACCCCAGAGGTGCTGGGCATTCTCAAAGAAATGGACGTAAAAGCGACGTTCTTCTGGATTGGCAAAAATGTGCAAACCTATCCAGAAATCGCCAAGCAAGTCGTTGCCGCCGGTCACGCAATTGGCAACCACACTTGGGATCACCCCACCAGTTACATGGATCGGGAGACAGCAGCCAAACAAATTGACAGCACAAATGACCGTATCTTAGAGACGGTTGGGGTAAAAACCACACTGTTTCGCCCACCGGGGGGCGCACTGCGCAATGGGCTAGCCGATTACGCCCGCAACAGCCAGGATGTCGTTGTCCTGTGGTCAGTTGACACCCAGGACTGGCAGGCGAGCACCTCCGTAGAGATGTTGGTCAGCACAGTCCTCAATGAGGCCAAGCCCGGTGGCATTGTCCTGATGCATGATGGTGGCGGAAACCGCTGGAGGACCGTGCAGGCTTTGCCCGCTATCATCGCCGGGCTCAAAGAGCTCGGCTACCGGTTTGTGACGGTGCCCCAGTTGCTGGAAATGCAAGAGAGGGAAATCATTGCGGCACAGGCAAAAGCCGCACAAACAGCCGCTGCCCAATCTAAACCGGCTCTTCCGCCGCAGTAATCGAGTTTTCCCGGGGCTCAATGCCAGCACGTCTGGCAGCCGGTCGGGGATTCCCTGTTTTTCTGGCTCCCAAAGCTCCCCCTCACACAGGAGGGGCTTTGGGGGGGTGAAGTTCTGAGCGCCACCAGAGCCGGCTCGCGAGTGCCGGTGGGCTGTTTGTAGTTGGGCTTTAGCCCAAAAGTTTGTAGTTGGGCTTTAGCCCAAAAGTTTGTAGTTGGGCATTAGCCCAAAAGTTCGTAGTTGGGCATTAGCCCAAAAGTTTGTAGTTGGGCTTTAGCCCAAAAGTTTGTAGTTGGGCTTTAGCCCAAAAGTTTGTAGTTGGGCATTAGCCCAAAAGTTCGTAGTTGGGCATTAGCCCAAAGGTTCGCAGTTGGGCTTTAGCCCAAAAGTTCGTAGTTGGGCTTTAGCCCAAAAGTTCGTAGTTGGGCTTTAGCCCAAAAGTTCGTAGTTGGGCTTTAGCCCAAAAGTTCGTAGTTGGGCTTTAGCCCTACCCGGTGCCGCCGGCTTGACCCTACAAGAAACATGCTAGCGAACATTATATCAGTCATCTGGGAACTGCCAGCACGAGATGCGCTCCACATCGGAACTGCCGCAGCCGGCA
>NZ_KB235948.1:4875388-4884180 GCF_000332335.1 Kamptonema formosum PCC 10802
TTTCAGGTTTGGCCAGAGCCGGTGCCGTCCTGAACCGGCCAGAATACCTAGAACTCGCCGCCAAAGCCGCCAACTTCATCCTCGACAGCCAGTGGGCTTCCGGACGCTTCCACCGGCTCAACTACGATGGCCAGCCTGCCATCACCGCCCAGTCCGAAGACTACGCCCTCTTCATCAAAGCCCTTCTCGATTTGCATCAAGCTTCCCTCAACACCTCCCAATCCCCAAATCTTCAAATCAGGGCCCAAATCCCGGCCCAAATCCCGGCCCAAATCCCAGCTTGGTTAGAAAAAGCCCTGCAAGTGCAAGAGGAATTTGACGAATTTCTCTGGAGTGTGGAGTTGGGGGGATATTATAACACAAGCAGCGATATTCGTCAATACCTTTTAGTGAGAGAGCGCAGCTATGCCGACAGCGCCACACCGGCAGCCAATGGCGTAGCAGTGGCCAACTTAGTGCGGCTCGCCCTGCTAGCAGAAAAGCTGGAATATCTCGACAGAGCCGAGCAAACCCTGCAAGCCTTCAGCAGTATAATGAGCCGGGCACCGCAAGCGTGTCCAAGCCTGTTTGCCGGTTTAGACTGGTATCGCAACTGCACCCTGATTCGCACTGGAAGGGAGCAGGTAGCTGCGCTTATTCCGCAATACCTGCCGGCGGCTGTTTTGGCGGTGGAGCCAAATTTGCCTGCCGGTGCGGTGGGATTAGTCTGTCAGGGGCTGAGCTGCAACGAGCCGGCTGTTAGTATGGCCCAGTTGGGCGAGCAAGTGCGGCTGAGCCAGACGAGGGGGTGACAGCGATTTTGGTTTGTAGTTGGGCTTCAGCCCAAAAGTTCGTAGTTGGGCTTCAGCCCAAAAGTTCGTAGTTGGGCTTTAGCCCAAAAGTTCGCAGTTGGGCTTTAGCCCAAAAGTTCGCAGTTGGGCTTTAGCCCAAAAGTTCGTAGTTGGGCTTTAGCCCAAAAGTTCGTAGTTGGGCTTTAGCCCAAAAGTTCGTAGTTGGGCTTTAGCCCAAAAGTTTGTCGTTGGGCATTAGCCCCACCGGCGGGCTGTATAGCAAGCCAGCCCGATGTTTAAGCGCTTTGGCCTAAAAAAAACGAACTATCGTAAGGATATATCCTAGCAACGCCCACTGGAAATCCGTATGTCCAACCAATCAGAGCCCCCCGCACTCCCCCCATCTGTGCAGCGAGTTGTCCCCATATTTCGCTATGCCGGCTGGGCGAGCTTCTGGGTGCAGGTCGTCCTAGCCGTTATTGCCAGCCTGATTTTCGCATTTGCTGGGTTTTCTAGCAGCGCTCCCCGCACCGCTGCCGGTGCTGCAGCCAACAATCCAGGAAGCGGACCGGGCCTGTTTTTTACCGTTTGCGGACTTCTAGTGCTCGGCGTCAGCATCTACTGGTCTTTTCGTTACACCCGGCTAGCTCAACAGCTGCAATCCTCCAATCCCAACCTGCGCCCCAAGAAGGCAGACGCCATGCAGCTGCTGCGGCGCGGCTTGATATTGAATTTAGCGGGGATGGGTTTGACCCTCATGGGGGCAGAAGCGATTACCGGCACCCTGCTGGGCAAGGCTTTGGCCCAGCCCCAAGCCTTACTGGGCTTGGGGGGCGATCTCAGCAAACTCATTCAACCCCTGGATATTTTTGTGGTGCTGGGGAACACCCACACGCTGGTGGCTCACTTTGCCGGCATTCTCACGGCGCTGTGGCTGATCAATTCGGTGAGCCGGCAGTAGCTGGCAGCTCGGTTGTGGCGCTCACCTTTGAGCGCGAGCGCCAAAGTTTGGGTCATTTATAATTTACGCCCCAGCCATCCGGAATCCGTGCGATCGGCTGCGAAGTAGCTATCCAGTTAACTTCCAGCATCCTGTGAATCAACCGCGCTACAGCTAGCGGCGCACCACTGAGAAGCTGGTGACGGTTGCAGCCAATACAGTCTCAATCGCTTTGCTGCTCGTCGCTGCGATTTCCAGCTTGAGATTTCAGATTAACAATTTAATCTTTTTTTGACTCTAGAATCTAAAATCTAAAATCTCTCTTGGCTGTCTGGCTTCACCCAGTCGCTGCGGCTGTTGCCCCAATTTCCAGTCTGTATGGCCTTTGTTAGCGAGATGCGGTTTCACTCAAGCACGGAGACAATAGCGATCATGGTACTGAAACCTGCGGCCCCCTGTTGGGAGGGTGGCCACACAACCTCAGAAATGTCTCAATCAGCGCTGCAAGCGCTCCAGGGGCAAATTGAAGCTGAGCTCTACCGCAGTGAGATATACCGGCAGACGGTAGCCAGCTTGCAGGCGCAGCTTGGGGATGCAGCAGCACTCACGCAGATGCTCGTCGCTGCGGTGGCAAAAGAAGCCATCCGGCTGGCGCTGAAGCAGTGTGCCGAAAACTGTGGGGCGGTGCCGGCTCAAAGCTCGCAAGCGCTGCAACCGGCACCCTTCCCGGCACAACCCGCTCAGCCGGCGGCAACAGGGGGTTTGGCTTCCGTGGCGGGCTCGGCTAGAGCCAGTGCGGCACCCGAAACAGCGGAGCGCGCCAGGATTGACCGCTTGCGCCAGATAGGCCAAGAGCTCCAGCAAGCCCGTCAGGCTCGCGAGCTGTCTCTGGAGCAACTCGAGCGTCAAATCCTGGTGCCGCGACCGATTCTGGAGGCTCTGGAAACAGGGCGCACTGAGCGATTGCCAGAAGATATCTACGTTCGCGGCTTTATCCGCCGCACCGGCGATGCTTTGGGGCTCGATGGCTCTCGGATGGCGGCTTCCGTACCCGCACCCGCCGCCGCACAATCTGCTGTCCCCTCCTGGTACCGGCCTGAACTCCAATCAGAAAAGATGCGTCCGGCGCATTTATACCTTGGCTACGCCGCCCTGATGGCGGGAGCTGTGGGCGGGCTTTCTTGGCTGTCGGCGCAAGCCAACCCCAGAGCGGTTGCTGAACCTGACCCAAATTTTTCCTCTCCTGGATCTGTTTCCCACCCGGACGGGCGTACTGTGCCGGTGAAAACGCCGGGGTTGCGCACCGGCTATGCCGGTGTGGCGGCGGGATCTGATATTGCGCCTCCTGAAGCTATGGCCTACTAGGTTCAACAGCGCCGGTTAAGGATTATCGCAGTATTCACGCTCGGGAACGGACAGTAGGACAGGCGAGACGCCTGCCCTCAATATTTCTGGGACAGGCGAGACGCCTGTCCAACGTCCGCGCCCAATTGCCCGCTGCTATATAAAACCGATTTATCGGCATTTCTATGCCAGTAAAAAGCTGGTTCCTTCGGCTCTTTGCAACTCTTAATTTGCTTCCCTATTGTGGCGCGCTCTAATGAAAAGCTTATGCAGCAATTCATTAGAGCGAACAATAGAGATGCTTAGTGCAAATTAAAAGCGCTATAGCTTATTTCCAGACAGGTTTTCTAGTTGCTCAAAACCAGGTTGTCTCGGTGAACGACGGTTTCCGCACCGGCATGGCCCAAAATATTGGGAATTTCTTCGGATTTGCGCCCCCGAATCAGCTCCAGTTCGGCGCTGCTGTAGTTGACGAGCCCTCTGGCAATTTCCCGACTGTCTGCGGCGCACAGCTGCACGGCATCTGACACTTGGAAGTCGCCTTCGACATTGGTGACGCCGGCAGCGAGTAAGGACTTGCCCCCCTGACAAATCGCTGCCACGGCTCCCGCATCCAGGTAAATCTTCCCCGCCGGCACCAAGCCGTGGGCAATCCAGCGCTTGCGGGCGCTGTCCGCTCGGGGGTGGGGGTCGAACTGAGTCCCAACCGGCTCTCCCTGGAGAATTTTCTCGATGTTTCTGGGATTGCTGCCGGCGGTGATGGCGGTGCGCACGCCGGCGCTGGTGGCAATCCGGGCGGCTTGAATTTTTGTGGCCATGCCACCGGTGCCCCAGCCGCTCTTGGAGTCGCCGGTTTGCACCTGCAGTTGCTCGAGCTCGTCGAGGCGCTGCACCAGGCTGATGGGCTCGGCGTCAGGATGGCTGCGGGGGTCCGCTGAGTACAGCCGGTCCACATCGGTGAGTATAAACAGCCAGTCCGCTTCGATTAAGCTGGCCACGAGCGCCGAGAGGGTGTCGTTATCCCCAAATTTCAGCTCTTCGGTGGCTACGGTGTCATTTTCGTTGACCACCGGCACCACTCCCAAGCGCAGCAATTCTTGGAAGGTGTTGGAAGCGTTCAGGTAGCGACTGCGCTGCACCAAGTCGGTGCGGGTGAGCAGCACTTGGGCCACCGGCTGCTGCAGGGAGCTAAACAAGTCATCGTAGACGCGCATCAGGCGTCCCTGGCCAACAGCCGCCACAGCCTGTTTCAGGGCAATGTTGCGGGGGCGCTCGCGCAGTCCGAGCCGAGCGCAGCCCACCCCCACCGCTCCCGAGGACACCAGGACCACGCGGTGCCCCTGCCGGCGCAGGTCGCTGAGTGTTTCTACCAGGGTGGCGATGGTGGAGAGGGCCAGGTTGCCGGTGGCCGGCACAGTTAGGCTGGATGTGCCTATTTTGACGACGATCGTTTGCGGCATCAGGACGAGGATGGCAGGTTGGTTCTTTGGCAAGTTGGTGAAGCGTTAGAAAGTTGCCAGGACTTGCGCACTGATAAAATCAGCCCAATCTGTATCTGGAAACTTTCTAGCCTTCGCTCTCCTTGCAGTTTTACAGGTATTTTACCATCCGCCGCCTGACAAAACACAGGAGCGATTGCCGGCTCTCTTTAATCCGCCACTCTCCCAGACATTTTATCATAAAACCTCTAATTTACCTGCCAGCAGATGTTTTTTCTGTGCTGGCAGGTTTGGGGGTGAGATTGCCCTAGGTCAGGAACCGGCATGGTTTCAAGGCGATGCCGGTATTCTGGACGCAACTCAGCTGGCAGGCTTTTTAGCGCGAGCTTTTGCTGAAAAGGTGTTAACTCCAGACCCTGTTTTTTTCACAACCGGCTGGCACGCAGCGGGCTGGTGTTTGGGATTCGCTGTTTGAGGCAGCGGAAGCCTTTCTCTGCCTCAGCCTGTTTGATTGGCGCTATGCGCTCAGAGCCGGATTTGTGGATTTAGTCGCCCGCCGGTGGCGTATTTCTGAAAAAAAGACATAAATCATTGAATTCTTAGCGGAAAAATTAACCCATTGACGTTCTTGATTTCCTGGATAAAGTGATTTATTCTTTAATCCGGATAAAAGATGAGGGAGTCCCCCAGGAACTCTATTTCCGCATTTTGGAAGGGGAGCAGTCTTTTTGGGAACTCGCCCGAGAATACTCTGAAGGAGTGGAGGCGCAAACCAATGGGTTGCTCGGTCCTGTCGAGCTGGGGAAAGTCTTTCGGGATCTAGCTCAGATCCTGCTGGTCAGTCAAATCGGTCAACTTTGGGCTCCGATTCGTTTAGGAGAGTGGCGGGTTATTGTGCGGCTGGAAAAACGGATCCCGGCTCAGCTGGATGAATCCATGCGCCGGCGACTGCTCGATGAACTTTTCCAAGTTTGGCTGCAAGAGGAGCTTGCGAAACTGGCGAATAGTGGGCTGATATCGCTGAATTGAGCGCCGGCGCTGGAAAACAAGGAGGTCTGCTGCGGGTTCGAGGCGCAGTTGATTTTGGATAGCTGGAACAGGTACTGAGAAAAGAGTGCGGTTTGCCGCGAGCGCCATCCTCAGGGATGATACCTAGAAGTCGCCCATTTCCGAATTTTCTTTACAAACACTCTCTCAGGACAGCCGCTTCACAGACTGGCGCGACTCAGAAAGCCCGCTTAAATACGGTTTCAGCCGGCGATTGAGAAATTGAAGCATCTGCGGGTTCTCTGCAGAAACCGCACACTTATAATAAGCAACTGGACTGGCGATTTGCCGTTTTATAGCCTCCGCCATCAGGGAAATCCCCCGCCCCAGTTTCTGGAATCTCTCCCGCACATACAAGACGGAGTACCGGATGGTGTCCGGCGCGACGCGGTGGCAAATCATCCAGCCAACAATTTCACCATTATAGCGCAGTCCGAGGCTGTTAAGAGGCTCGATTCTCGGAGCGTTCCCAAAGGGAGAAAGAGATTCTGGATAGCCCCCCCCCTGCAAGATTTGCTGGCGCTCCTCTGCGGTTACTTCGCTCCAGGTAAAAACCGTGAAGCCAGCCGGCAATGGGTATTTGTGCAGCCACGGCGCTAGAGAAATTTTGTCAGTTGTGGTCTGCCCCAGCAAATATTTAATTTGCGGCGGCTCCCAGTTCAATTTGCGCAGCATTGGCTCCAGCGACTGGTCGGTAATCTCAGTCTTTGGGTAGGAGACACTAACTTGCCGGCAGCCATTTTTCGCCAGCCCTTTTTCTAAAATTCCCTGCAGCGCGGTGCCGATTCCTTGGTGCCGGAACTCCGGGGCGACAAACAGGGAAATTATCTCAGCTGTCTGGCTTTCCGCCAGGATATCCGCAAATACAAATCCCACCAGCTGTTCCGATATGGAAGCGGAAACAGCCAGAATTTCGCCGCGCTGCGTGTATTTCTGCCACCGCTTCTTGAGGCTGGGAAAACTCAGGGCGTCGTACTCAATGGAATTTTCCACGGAGCATCCCGTTTTTGCAAAGACTGTTACCCTCACCCCCCTAACTCCCCTCTCCCAGGTCGGGAGAGGGGCGAAAGAATCAAGAATTCTCCCCTCACCCCAAAGTGGGAGAGGGGTTGGGGGTGAGGGGGATTACAAAAATGGGATGCTCCCATCTCTGCCGGTGGGGAGAGCGTTGGTGTTGAGTTAGGCTGGTTCATCAACGAGACGTGCTATTGCAGGTATATCCACCGGCTTGTGTGGCCTTTTTTTTCTAGCCGTTGGGTTGCGATCCTCTCTACTGTCAGGGATTTTGTTCTATCTGTCAAGATTATTTAATAACATTTAAGATTTAGGCGGTGCGAGAACTGCCACAGGGCTACAGGGGGCATGGGGCATCGGGCATCGGGCATGGGCCAAAACAATCAATCCCCAATCCAAAATCCGGGCATCCAAAATCCGGGCATCCAAAATGGCTATTAATCCCCCTTGGCGTTCTTGGCGTCTTGGCAGTTTACAAAAAACCCTTTCTAACCGCCAGAATACTATTTCCCCCACTCGCTATCCCCCCAGATTTGGCGGAAAGCCTCTTTAAGATGCCGCACAAAATGTCGGGGGTTAAACAGGGGGCGCTGCTGTGATTTTCTGCAAACTTGCAGCGAATCGCTGGCAATTCATCCAGATTGTTTCCCAGATATACGGGGCGGCGCTCGGAGCGCTCGTATTTTTCCTGACTGCTGCAAATCATTTCTGGGAGCAAAGCAGCGGCGCAAATGCTGGCACCCATACGAGAGGGGGTGGCGATTCCGGGGAGAGTCAGCACCGGCACTCCTGTTTGCAAAGCGGCAACAGCCGTAGAGCCGGCACTGTAAACAAACGTATCCAAAAACAAATCGGCTCGGCGATAGCGAGCCAAATACTCCGCCACCGGCAAGTGCTGTGCGTGACAAATATCTTCAGATGTGGTAAGGACCCGCGTGCCGGTCTGGTGAAGCCTGTTCCCGAGGGTTCAGTGGCAGTTCCCGCCGGCACGAGCCGGTGAGATATGCCCTCACATATATAGAAGGAAACCCCTGCCGGCTGGCGTGCTGATAAGGGTAAAACTGAATATTATAATAAGACTTGCGCCGTGAGTGCAACTGACATGCCGGCAGTCGGTGTGCAGTTGGGCTAATGCCCAAAAGTTCGCCGTAGGGCTAATGCCCCATCGCCGGTGCGCAATAGACCGGCCTCCCTGAAAAAGCATCTAATTTGCTGTTAAAAATCTTGGTTCACTGCCGCTTCAGTCCCCTCTCCGAGAGAGCGCCCCCCTCTACAATCAGATTAAAAGTGGGTTTACAGGCTTTTATCGCGCGGGCGCTGCTACCGGCAGCCGGCAGCCAAGGAATCCAAAAAATATAAATTAGATGTCGATTTAGAGTGGGCCAGCCAGACGAGTGCGAATTCGAGAGAAATTTTTTGAGTGGGGGGTGACAAATCCGCGAGATACCCTATAATGAGACACAAGGTAAAGAAACGTAAACTTAACTGGCGCGCCGGCACGGTTTCTGGTATAGGCCAGAGCCGAGCCTGAGTTGGGCCGGTGAAGTTAAAGCCTTGTGAACTCATATCCTTTGGAGATTCGTCAATGACCATTGCAATCGGACGCGAGTCAGCCCAAAGAGGCTGGTTTGACGTACTCGACGACTGGCTAAAGCGAGATCGGTTCGTCTTCATCGGCTGGTCTGGACTGCTGCTGTTCCCCTGCGCCTACCTGGCGGTTGGGGCCTGGCTGACCGGCACCACCTTTGTCACCTCCTGGTACACCCACGGCTTAGCCTCCTCCTACCTGGAAGGCTGCAACTTCCTGACCGTCGCCGTGTCCACCCCTCCGAACAGCCTGGGACACTCCATCCTGTTCCTGTGGGGTCCGGAAGCCCAAGGCGACTTCACCCGCTGGTGCCAGCTGGGCGGTCTGTGGACATTCGTCGCCCTGCACGGTGCCTTCGGTCTGATCGGCTTCTGCCTGCGCCAGATTGAAATCGCCCGTCTGGTAGGCATCCGTCCGTACAACGCCATCGCCTTCACCGGCCCGATTGCGGTGTTCGTCAGCGTGTTCCTGATGTACCCACTGGGCCAGTCCGGCTGGTTCTTCGCACCCAGCTTCGGCGTGGCAGCGATCTTCCGCTTCCTGCTGTTCTTGCAAGGGTTCCACAACTGGACGCTCAACCCCTTCACATGATGGGCGTGGCCGGCATCCTGGGGTGGGGCGCTGCTGTGCGCCATTCACGGTGCTACCGT
>NZ_KB235948.1:4884280-4944608 GCF_000332335.1 Kamptonema formosum PCC 10802
AGAAGATCCGGAGTTTGAAACGTTCTACACTAAGAACATCCTGCTCAACGAGGGCATCCGCGCTTGGATGGCTCCCGCTGACCAGCCGCACGAGAGCTTCATCTTCCCTGAAGAAGTCCTGCCTCGCGGTAACGCTCTGTAATATTTAATCCGCTTCCCAGGGTGCCCACAAGGGGCACCCTCACACCCTCACCCCGCGTGGGGGTTATTTTTTGGAATAGTGATTATATCACAAGTGCGCCGGAATGGCAAGGGGTGATTGATAAGAATAGCTTATATAAGGTTTTAGATTTTAAATCTAAAATCGGTTGCATAGCGGTTGCATTTTTGTTAGAGTGTGTTCTGTGAACGCAAGCCATTCAAAAAACCGCTTAGGGAGTAAGGAGGTGATGCTTATGCAAGATAGCAGTAAACGCATGGGTCATCAGATTGAAGTCAACCGGCTGTGCGCCGGGGCTGTTCTCTAACAGCCAGCTTGATTCCCTTCGGGGAAGTCGAAAGGCTTCAAAAGTCGGGCTGGCAGGGAGTTCCTCCCGGCAGTCTGGTTTCAATTCTGAAGACCCGCTAGACCGCTCTCACCTATAGTGTGAAGGTGTATACTTTCTCACTACCCGTGAGAGCGGATAGTTTTTTTCGGGGGTGGCAAAGGCGTCGCTCGCCAGAAAACAGGGTAGAATGGGAAGAGTTTGCCCCAGGCGAGGGCAGCTTTCCTGGGCAAATGCGCCGGTGGTGCTGCCCGGAGGGGTATGCTAGTCCCAGCAGTGGGGGCGGCGCTGTGGGGGATCGGGCTTGAGCGCCTGAGTTCTGGCGCAGCCATCGGAAAAAAATTTATAGGGTATTGTTAGAACAGCAGGGGTGGCGGTCGTGGTAGAGTTACTCAGTGAGAGCGCGATTCGAGAGCGTGCCGGTACGCTGTCAGAGTGGACAGTTGAGGGAAAGGAACTGCAGCGCACTTGGAAATTTAAGGATTTTGTCGAAGCTATCGCCTTTGTGAACAAACTGGTTGAGCCGGCAGAAGCCGCTGGACACCATCCAGATATCGCGATTTCCTACAATAAGGTCAGCGTAAGCTTGACCACCCACGACGCCGGCGGTTTAACTGAGAAAGACTTTGAGCTAGCCAAGGTGATTTCACAGTTGAGATAAAATTGCCGCTGGAGAGAGAAAATTTAATCACGGATTTTCTAGGCAAAGCCGGATAGCGTGATAGAATACACACAGAGATTTGAGGACAGCCCTATTGACCAGATAGTGGCTCTTTGAATTTTCAACTGTTCCAATTGCGGGTTTATGCTATCGCGGGACTGGAACGGCGCTTTTGGGATTTTCCTGAAAGCTTTGCGGGATACCGCCTCTATCGCCTTTGCCGGGGATAGTGCTATCGTTGCATTGTCCGGGAATGCCCGAACAAATGTCGCGTAAATGTGTCAGCATGGTCTTAGACAACCAAGCACTCCAGCAGGAGGCTGCCGGTAGAACTGAATTAATTGAGCAGCTGCTGGACATCGGTGCGGCGCTCTCCAGCAGTTCCGATCTGGGTGAATTGCTGAACCTGATTTTATCCAAGAGCCGGGAGATCACCTGCAGCGATGCCGGCAGCGTTTACTTGGTGGACTCCAGCGACGGCTATCCCAAGTTGCTGTTTAAGGTGGCGCAGAACGCTTCTCGCCCCAATGTTTCCTTCCGGGAGTTTGCCATTCCCCTGACGCGCCAGAGCTTGGCGGGGTATGTGGCGCTCACAGGGGAAAGCTTAAACCTTTCAGACGCCTACGCTTTGCCCTCTGGAGTGCCTTACCAGCTGGACCGGAGTTTTGACCGAGACATAGATTACCACACCCGCTCGGTTCTGGTTTTGCCCATGCAAAACCGGCAGGGGGAAATCGTGGGCGTGGTGCAGCTGATCAACCGCAAGGTGGCGGCGGACGCCATTGTGACAGCTGAGAGCGTGCGGGATCTGACCCAGCCTTACTCGGAGTGGGAGGAGCGGATCGTGCGCTCCCTCGCTTCGCAGGCGGCGATCTCCATAGAGCGCAACCAGCTGCAGGAGAATATCAAGCAGCTGTTCGAGGGCTTTGTGAAAGCTTCCGTGCAGGTGATTGAAGCGCGAGACCCCTGCACGTCTGGCCATTCCGAACGGGTGGCGGCGCTGACGGTGCGCCTGTGCGAAGAAATTAACGCGGCAACCGCTGGGCCACTTGCCCAGGTACACTTCAGCGAGCGCCAAATTCAAGAAATTCGCTACGCGGCTATGCTGCACGATTTTGGCAAAGTTGGGGTGCCGGAAGCGATTTTGGTGAAAGAGAAAAAACTTTACCCCTCACAGCTGGAAGTTATCCGTCACCGCTTTGCTCTGGTGCGCCGGACTGTGGAACTGGAGTGCGCCCAAACGAAGTTGAGATATTGGTTGGAGCATCCGGCCCACCGGCTAGATTCCTCGGACTCGGGCTGTCCCTGTCAAGCGCAGATGGAACAGCTCGATGCCGGCCTGCAAAAAACAGTTGAGGAACTTGACCGCTACTGGAATCTGCTGGTAGAGGCGAACGAGCCGAGGATTTTGGCTGAGGAGCCCTTGGCCAAGATAAAAGAGCTGTGCCGCTACACCTATCGAGATGTGGATGGGCAAATCAAGCCACTGATTTCTCCAAGCGAGATGGCGCAGCTGATGGTGCTCAAGGGAAACCTGACGGATGAAGAGCGCTCTGAAATTGAGTCTCACGTCACCCACACCTACGAATTTCTCAAGCGCATTCCCTGGACGAAGGACTTGCAAGACATCCCTGAGATTGCTTACGGCCATCATGAAAAGCTCGATGGCACCGGCTACCCCCGCCAGTTGCACCAGTCCGAAATTCCCCTGCAAACTCAGGTGATTACCATTGCCGACATTTATGACGCCCTGACGGCGGGCGACCGGCCCTACAAGCGCGGCCTGCCGGTGAGCGCCGCTCTCAATATTTTGCGACAGGAAGCGACCAGCCACAAAATTAACGCTGACTTTCTCGATCTGTTTGAGCGCCGCCAAGTCTTTTCTGTGCTGGGACACACTTTGGAAGTTGAGCTGTCCGGTGGGGTGGGCTGACCGAAAGCCCACAGGAGGCGCAAGCGCTGCCAGAACTGACTCCGCGCCGCCGGTGGACGCCCTGGGCGATAGCGACCCAGCGGTTTCTGGCATTGGAGGGGCCAAAACGCCAGGGCAGAGCAAGAGCGAGTCGGTTGAGTGGGGGCCGGCTCGCCCACAAGACAGGCCACACCTCCAAAAAGTTTACCCCCATATTTTGCATTTAATATTCAGTGCTTCTGAAGATTTCCGCTAACAGAAGCTTCGTTTGGAATGCTTTTGGAGACTGCACACCTTCTGTTAGTAAGCAAATTAAAAGCTTAAATGCTCCCGCTAGCAGGGAATTGCAACATAGCAAAGTCTGTGCTAAAATAGGGAATTTAGCAGGGGAGGTGCCGGCAAAAAGGCAGGCCAGACAGCAAAAAAGGCCAAGAAACCCGCAACCAGCTTAATTAATGGTCAGGGCAAAGGCAAATGGGACCCTCCGCTTTTGGGAAACCCTCCGGGAGGAGGATTGAAGAAAAGCAGAGGATAGGGTAAGATTAACGGGATAAAGCCATTCGATATCAAGAGAAAAGGGGAAATTTCGCACAATCGAGCGATGCTCCCCTTGTGCCAAGTGTGGGGCTAAAACCTGGCAGTCCAGCAATTTGCAGCGGTGCGTGGGGGAACAAGACTGGTGCGAGCATGCCGGGACAATAGAGACTAACATCTGCTTTTCGCAGGCTAGAAATGGCTTGCTTTTGCAAGGCGCAAAGATTTCTAGAGAGCGTAGCTTGGAAAAATCGCAGGCTATGTGTTAAACATAGAGAGATGGCCCGTTAGTCTCTCAAAAATAGGTGTGAGGACAAGAGGGAAAATGTCTAAGATACTTTGGAATTCATTACTGGTGAGCCCAGCAGTGCTGGGGGCAGCCTTAGTGGTTTCAGCATCGGCAATGGCTGCCGAATCAGGAGCGACGCCGGACGTGGCCAAACCGGAAACGGCAGCGGAAACCAAGCTTTCAGCACCGGCTGCAAGCGCTGTGGGAGATGTGGCAGTCGCGCCGGTGGCTGTGGCTGAAATCGCTGGAACAGGCAGTCAGGAACAGTCAGCGCTCTCGACAGAAGGGCTTGGCGCAGCGGCAGAAGTGCCGGTGCTGACGGCATCCGGGGCTCTGGAAAAGCCAGAAGCGGCCTCGGGAACGCCGGCAGCGGCAGAAGTGCCAGTGCTGGCGGCGGCAAGGGCTCTGGAAAACCCCCAAGCGGCGGCGGCTGAAACCCCCGCAGTGGCAGCAGAAATGCCGGCGGCGGTGACGGAAGTGCCGGTGCTGGCGGCGGCTAAGGCTCTGGAAAACTCGCAAGTCGCTCCAGTAAAGGCTGAGGAGCAAATCAATTTAACGCCGGGCGACGCGCCGGTGGCAGAAAAGGCGCAAGTGCCGCAGCAGGTAGCGCAAATGCAGCCGGCGCAAGCGAATCCGTCAGCGGCTGAGGTTTTGCAGCAACTGAACCGGTACACGAACGAAGGCGTAGCCAGCCGCAACCGAGCAGGTCAGGGGATGTCGGTGGCTCAGACTCCGGTGACCTCGGTGTCTCAGCTGTCAGACGTGCAGCCCACGGACTGGGCGTTCCAAGCGCTGCAGAACCTGGTGGAGCGCTACGGCTGTATTGCGGGCTATCCGGATGGCACGTACCGGGGCAACCGGGCGCTGACCCGATATGAGTTTGCTGCCGGTTTGAACGCCTGTTTGGAAAGAATCGTTCAGCTGATCCAGCAACCCATTGACACGTCGAACTTTGTCACCAAAGCGGATTTAGCCACTCTCAACCGGCTGCTGGAAGAGTTCCAGGCGGAACTGGCCACCCTGCGCGGTCGTGTGGACGCCCTGGAAGCCCGCACCGCCGAACTGGAAGCCAATCAGTTCTCCACTACAACCAAACTGGTGGGTGAGGCGATTTTTGCCGGCACCGACTCGATTGGGGAGACAGCTGACGTACCGGCGTTCCAACAGCGGGTGCGTCTCAACCTGAACACCAGCTTCACCGGTCGGGACTTGCTGATCACCCGCCTGCAAGTGGGCAACGCCATCCCTCTGAGCGTGATCAGCGAATCTCGCGAGGGCACACAGACGTTTAACGTCAATGGGGACACAAGCAATCAATTTAAGCTAGATACGCTGGAGTATTTCTTCCCGTTTGGCGACCGGCTGGATTTGGTTGTGGCAGCCAATGCGGGGGTTTGGGAGGACTTCACCCCCACCCTGAACCCTTACATGGAAGACTTTGATGGCGGTAATGGGTCAATCTCCGCCTTCGGTCAGCGCAACCCGATTTATCGCCTCGGCGGCGGACAGGGTGTGGGGGCGAACATCCGCTTCGGTGGGACTAACCTGTTCAATGTCCTCAAACCGAGTTCGCTCACCCTGGGCTACCTGGCGTCTCACGGCAACAACCCCAGCGGGGGGAGTGCCTATAACGATGGTGGCTTTTTCCGTGGCGACTATTCCGCCTTGGCGCAGCTGAACTTCACGCTTGGCGGCATATCGATGGCGGCTACCTATGTCCACTCCTATTTCAAAACCGGCAACTTTGGCTTTGATAATGGGCTGGCCAATGGTATTGGTAGCACCAGCGGTTTTGTGGGCACCAATGTGGCCAATTCTCTGGGGGGTGTGGCTGACACCAATCCGATCGTCGCCAACTCCTATGGCTTGCAGGGATCGCTGCAACTGAGCCCGCGATTCGGCATTAGCGGTTGGGCCGGCTTAACGGATTTCCGGCTGATGAGTAATGGCACTGGCCGGCGCGGGGAGGGTGAAATCTGGAACTACGCACTCACCCTCGCCTTCCCAGATCTGCTCAAAGAGGGGAACTTGGGGGGTATCGTTGTGGGTGCCCAACCTTACCTGGGATATCTGGAAACAACTGGCCCTGCCCCCATCAGCTACAACAATGGTCGCGGTAACGGTGCTATTCCCTGGCACATTGAAGGGTTCTACAAGTGGCAGGTGACGGATAATATTTCGCTGACGCCGGGTGTGATCTGGCTTTTGAATCCGAACCAGCAGAACGGGGATGGCGGCGGCACCGATGACACCGTTATCGGTACGCTCCGGGGGACCTTCACCTTCTAGGTGCCCGGAGATACAGGATTGCTTGAGGGGGGCGGGTCTGTCAAACCCCCCCCTGCAAAAAGCTCCGCACTGAGCGGAGCTTTTTTATTTTGGTTTTGATTCAGGAAAAACCCCGGTGGAAAACCGGGGTATAATACCCTTAATGCAGGATTTTTGGCGCTGGGCGCTGTGCGCTGTGCGCTGTGCACTGGGCACTGTGCACTGGGCACTGGGCACTGGGCACTGGGCACTGGGCGCTGGGCGCTGGGCGCTGGGGGGCGGGTCGATCAGTATTGTGGGCTGTGCGGCTTTTCTTTCTGGCCACCTTCCCCTAGAGAGTCCGCCGGCCTTGTCCTGCAACTCGACTCGCAAACGAGTCAAATAAAATTAGCATATAAATGCTATTCTGTCAACCCCTTCTAGAATAAATTTCCTGGCAGCAGGAGCGCGGTGACTGCGCCCTTGGTAAATTTCCAGATGGCGGGGAAAAATCGAGAACCTCTTGAGGTTGAATGTAGGCTGTGCAACTCAGACCCAAAAGCGAATACGCCCTCTTGGCCATGTTAGAGCTCGCCACTCGCTATAAAGATGGCGAGCCGATGCAAATTCGGCAAATTGCGGGGCTGCAAAATATCCCTGACCGCTATCTGGAACAGCTGCTGGCCAGCTTGAGACGCTGCGGGCTGGTTCGCAGCCTGCGGGGGGCCAAGGGCGGTTACGTCCTGGGTCGGGAGCCCTGGAAAATCACACTCCTGGAAGTTGTGGGCTGTTTGGAGGGACTGGACTCGCAGCCGTCTGAGAGCGACTCGGGAGCAAAAACTGTCGAGATTGCCGCAGTTTGGGATATCTGGCAAGAAGCGCACCGGGCGGCTAACGGTGTGTTGCAAAAATATACTTTGCAGGATCTGTGCGACCGGCGAGATGCCAAGCGCCAGCTCGATATTATGTATTACATATAAAGGCGCTATGAGTCACGAGTCACCGGTCATGGGTGACAGCTTACAGCTGACAGGTAATTCCCGATTGCTTGCTGCCTGCGCTCGCCGACCCTAAAGCCCTCACCCATCACCTATGACCAATCACCCATTATCGGTAAATTATGCGAATTGCCCGTGACATCACCGAATTAGTCGGTCGCACCCCCCTGGTGCAGCTGAATCGCATCCCTCAAGCTGAGGGCTGTGTGGCGCGAATTGTGGTGAAATTGGAAGCAATGAACCCAGCCGCTTCCGTCAAAGACCGCATTGGCGTCAGTATGATTGAAGCCGCTGAGAGGGAAGGGCTGATTGCCCCCGGCAAAACTATCCTGGTGGAGCCCACTTCTGGAAACACCGGCATCGCCCTGGCAATGGTGGCGGCGGCCAAAGGCTACAAGTTAATCCTGACGATGCCAGAAACCATGAGCTCAGAGCGGCGGGCCATGCTGCGGGCTTACGGCGCTCTGCTGGAACTGACGCCAGGAATTGAAGGCATGACCGGCGCGATTCAGCGAGCCGGCGAAATTGTCGATAAGACGCCCAACGCCTACATGCTGCAGCAGTTCCGCAACCCCGCCAACCCCGCGATTCACAGGCAAACCACCGCAGAAGAAATCTGGGAGGATACGGAAGGACAGGTGGATGTGCTGGTGGCCGGTGTGGGCACCGGCGGCACTCTCACCGGTGTGGCGGAAGTCCTCAAACAGCGCAAGCCCGAGTTTAAAGCCATCGCAGTCGAACCGGCCAGCAGTCAGGTGCTGGCCGCCGGCCAACCTGGCCCGCACAAAATTCAGGGCATCGGTGCCGGCTTCATTCCCCAAGTTCTTAGGGTTGAGCTCATTGATGAAGTGATTGCCGTCACCGATGAGGAGGCAATCCTTTACGGACGCCGGCTGGCCAGAGAAGAGGGGCTGCTGTCCGGCATTTCCAGCGGTGCCGCCCTGTGCGCCGCCATTCGCGCCGGCCAGCGGCCAGAGAATCAGGGCAAATTGATCGTGATGATTCAGCCCAGCTTCGGCGAGCGCTATTTGAGCACTCCCCTGTTCCAAGATCCGGAACTGGACTTGCCAACTTCCCTGAATTAGGGCCGGTCCGCAGCGGGAGAGCGGGGCGGGGGGAGAGGCGGCAAATCTTGCGATTTTACAGTAGGGTGCGTTAATAGCGCACCCTATTCATTTATAGTTTCAGCGAATTGGTGTTATGGCCAATCCAAATCACTACGAGACGCTGCAAATCAGCCAAACAGCTACACAAGCCGAGATAAAACAAGCCTACCGCCGCTTGGTAAAGCTATTTCATCCGGACAGCAATTCGGATAAAGCCGGTCACGAGCAGATTGTCCGCCTCAATGCCGCCTACGAAATCCTCTCCGATCCCCACCGCCGCCAATCTTACGACAGAGAGCTGCACAAGCGCCTGCAGGTGGCTCCTGCGCACCGGGGGCACGAGCGCACCGCCGCCGCCGCCCAACAGCAGCACCGCGCTGCTTGGCAAGCTGGACACGACGCCGACGAGCACCTGGAGCAGTGGATGCAGCAGGTTTACAGGCCGGTCAATCAAATCCTCTGCCAGATTCTCTCTTCCCTGGAGGAACAGCTCGAAGAACTCTCCGCCGATCCCTTTGATGACGATCTGATCGCCACCTTTCAGGTGTATTTAAAAGAGTGCCGCAACTCCCTGCGGCTGGCTCAAATGCGCTTTCGCTCCATGCCCAATCCCCGCAATGTCGCGGGGTGTGCGGTTCACCTCTACCACTGCATCAATCAAGTGGGGGATGGCCTCGATGAGTTAGAGTTTTTCCCTCTCAACTACGACGATCGCTACCTGCACACCGGCCAAGAACTGTTTAGAATTGCTACAGGATTGCGCTGTGAGGCCCAAGCCGCTATTAAAGATATCAAGGGCAAGCGCTAGGAAAAGGGAAAAGAGCCGGCAGCGGATGGCAGAACAGAAAGGTATATCATTATATCATACAACCTCTATTCTGTCAAGAGTTTGCCGGTTAAAATATTTTTATGGCTGGGGCATAGGGCATGGGGCATGGGGCATGGGGCATGGGGTGGAGTCAGATTTTAGGCTTTTAATCTGCTTGTTATCCCAAGGGGAAGAGCCTCAATAAGTCCTTTTACAGGAAGATACTGGGAACGATAGATAGAGATAAAGAGCGGAAATTAAATGCGCTAAATGTCTTTGGGACAGGCGAGACGCCTGTCCTACGTCCTAACCTAAGCGCGGTACTGAACCGATCTGACGCCAGACACGTCATAAAACAGGAAGTCACCAGCCAGCTAAACTTTTCCTCTTTCAATGATGTGTGGCCCAAATTTCAACCGGCACCGCCCACCATAAAACACCTGGCGCGTGGGATTTAGCACCGGCAGGCCAATCGCCACCCCCTTGTCCGCATTCAGCTGTTTGGGCACCCTAAACTCTGCGCTGGCTATTTAAGAAATCTCTGTTATTGAAGTGCGGCGTTCCGCCGGCCAGACGGCGCTGTGCCGTCAGCCAGACGCAGCCCGAAATGGCGTTGCAGCTATTGGCACTTCATTCAATTCAAAACCGCTGTATTTCCTGCAGGGCACAGGGGGTTCCAAAGCTAGAACTATTGCCGCTCACATCGCCAACCCACTGAAACTGCCAGTCGGCGAGCCGGTGCCCAACCGAACCCAATCAAACTGATTGAAAGTCCGAAAAATTCCTGTGAGAGCTTCGCTGCTGACTCAGAGCATAGGGCTGCTGAATTTCAAGCGATCTGGGAGAGCCGGTGGGGAGAAATTGAAGGTGCGGGTGCGTTCTGTCATTGGGAAACGCACCCCGCTGCCTAAATTTTTGTTTCCCTGCGCGGAACAGATGCCGAGATTTTTCAATCCTGTAAAATAAGCTGTTTAAGCTGCTATAGCAGTATGCACTTAGGTTAAAACATTAAACCTTCAGGGCAGCCAGACGCTGGCCTACGTCTATATCCCAGTAGTAATATGGGTTAGGACAATAGGAGCCGGAGTGCGAGGGTGCAAAAGAGGCCGAAATGTACGAACCTAAGTGGCTACTGCTATATTTTGCGCAGCTTATCGGCTATAATTCCTCTTGGGATTTGTTTAGCGCGATCGCGAGTAAAAGGCCCCAGGGGCATTTACCTCCGCACTAATTTAGCTTGTGGATAAATATAGTTGGTGGGCGAATAACATGTCAGTACCTGACCAGAAAATTTATAGAGGAAGAGGAGCCCCTAAAGGCCATGTGGGGAACCCCACTGGGGCGAATCAGTGGGTGTCTCGCAAGGGGGAGGGAGCTTTTCCCAGGATGTTTGCTGTTCGGATTTCTGAAGAAACTTGGGAGCAATTGCAGCGCCTGCCCGCTCATGTGCGGGCGAGAGCAGTGCGGGAATGGATAGACAGGGGTTTGGCGGAGTTTGATGGTGACTCTGGCTGCACGTGCGAGGTTTCCGCCAGCGAGTGAAAAGCTTCCTGGCTGCCGCAGCCGGTGAGAAGGGCTGCCCAGATGATAGACTCTCGTTGGAGAGGAATCTGTTTTGCAATATTCTGTGCCTCTGGGAAAACTGAGCGGTTGAACCAGAGGCATTCCCATCTCAAGGAATTTCGAGTCAGGACTTAGGCAGCGACACTCAATGTGGTGTGTGGTGCCGTACTCTCGGCTAACGCTACAGATACAGGCTTTATAAACCCGAGATCGTGGCACGGATCTGTATAGCAGTATGCACTTAGGTTAGAACATTAGACCTTCTGGGGGGGCGGGACGCCTGCCCTACGTCTATATAGCAGTAAGCATTTAGGAAACCTACATTCCGGCCTCCCTTGCTTCCCCACTCCCGAAGCGGGAGCATCCCGTTTTTGCAAAGACTGTTACCCTCACCCTCCTAACCCCCCTCTCCCAGGGCGGGAGAGGGGCGAAAGAATCAAAAATTCTCCCCTCTCCCCTTGTGGGAGAGGGGTTGGGGGTGAGGGGGATTACAAAAATGGGATGTTCCCTTCCGAAGCTTCTATTGTTCTAACTAATATGACTGCTGCTATAACAGCCAGCTGGCACTACCAGCTGTTGACCGGCACAGCCGGCATATTGCCACCCCACTCCTTGAAAGCCGGCGTTTTGAGAAAGAGGGCTTGCGGCAAAACCCGCTGTTTGCAGGCGAGGAATTTAAATGCTATAGCAGTAGCCACTTAGATTAGAACATTAGACCTTCAGGGGGGGCGGGACGCCTGCCCTACGTCTATATAGCAGTAAGCATTTAGGAAACCTACATTCCGGCCTCCCTTGCTCCAGAGCTCCCGAAGTTTCTATTGTTCTAACTAATATGACTGCTGCTATAGCCGCCGGTTAGTTACCTCACGGCGTGTGGAGACTGCCCTCGTAGCGTCACAGACGCTGGCACCGCAGATTGTGCCGGTTGCCGGTTTTCCCGACTGGTTCCGCCGGCACTATTTTTGACCCGGATGCCACGTTACCGCCAGCGGTTGCAGTCACCGCCACAATAGCCACCGCGCCTGCGAATAGCTGACAATCTGACTTTAGTGAAAACTTAGTGAAAACTCAGCCACACGCCACCGGCAATTTGAATTTACAAGCAGGAGATCCCGTGCGGGTGCGCGACGGTCCCGCCGCTGCTGGGGCGATTTCGGGTGGCAATCTCACCATTCAAGGAGATCGCAGTACCGGCACTTTAGCCCTCAACCACCCATTCCCCGATCTCACATCAGCCGGCCACATTATTTTGGCGAGTGATGGCAATATTTCTGGCGGCGCTCACCCTCGCGTGCCGGTGGCAAGTTCTCGGCGATCAATTTTGCCGGTTGTGCGGGGAAGTTTGCCAGTTCGCACGCTCCGATTTTACCGCAAATCAGGATAGAATTGATTTCACCGGCGCTCTCCTTTTTAGCAGGATCTCTATCTCTCAAGGCGCGGGCGCTCGCGCCACCGGCACCATCATTCAGGATGCCCTAACAGGCGAGTATCGAGCTGTGTTGCTGGGGGCGCTCGCCGGCAGTTTAAACCAGAGTTCTTTTGTCTAAAGGTTACAAACATTAGCCCGCGCCGGCGGGCTCTGTCTGGATAGCGGCAGAATAAATTTTGCCGCTATACAAACACCAGATATAGCACTATGCACTTAGGTTAGAACATTAGACCTTCAGGGCAGCCAGACGCTGGCCTACGTCTATATCCCAGGAGTAATATGAGTTAGGACAATAGGAGCAGGAGTGGGGGGGTGCAAAAGAAGCCGAAATGTACGAACCTAAGTGCCTACTGCTATATAATAAGCTGTTAGGCTTTTAACCTACTTTTCTGTTGAAAGGAGGCAGAGCCTCCAGATTGCGTTCCCAGCCTGAGGCTGGGAACGAGAGAGCGAGAAGAATTTACTGGAGATGATATGATACAATTAGACCTTACAGATATTGCCTTGGCATTAGGGATGATGGCGCTCGCCACCGGCTTGTCCGCATGGCAGCGGCTGGGATTGGAAGGGCAGCTGATTCTGGCTGCCGGTCGAACTGTGGTGCAGTTGGTTGTGGTGGGGTACTTCTTGGATGCCGTATTCGCTTTGAGGAATCCCTGGGTTGTGCTGGCTGTTTTTGCAGTAATGCTGACGGTTGCTGCTATTGTCGCCCGCAACCGGATTAGCAAGAAGATTCCCCGGGTGCTGCCGGTGGTGTGGGGGTCAATTTTTGCCGGTGCGGCGCTGACTCTACTCTACACCAATCTCCTGATTGTTCAGCCGGCACCTTGGTACGACCCGCAATATCTTATCCCGCTAGCCGGCATTGTCACAGGAAATGCAATGAACGGTGCGGCAATTGCCGGCGAACGTCTCGCCAGCACAATTAATGCTAGCCAGCAGGAAATTGAAACCCACTTGTGTCTGGGTGCCACCCCCGAACAAGCCGTGGCGCAGTACCGAAAAGATGCTATTAAAGCCGGAATGATTCCCACCCTCAACCAAATGATGGTGGTGGGTGTGGTAACGCTTCCCGGGACAATAACGGGTCAGATGTTGAGTGGTGTGAGCCCTATTGACGCTGCCGCCTACCAGATGTTAATTATGTTTATGCTCGCCTTTACCTGCTTGATTGCTACTGCGCTCCTCACTGGCGGACTGTGCCGGCAGTTTTTCAATCAAGCCGCTCAGCTGCAAAGGTTTTGATGTGAGAGGTGAGCCGGTGCATGGATTTTGGATTTTGGATTTTGGATTTTGGATTTAAAAAATGGCAGGAAAGTCTTTTAAGCTAGAAAAAAATCCTATCTATAGCGCCCCTCACATGAGGGATTTGGCGGCATTAGCTCCTTCAAATGATAAGCGCGATGTCTCATTTTTATGTGATCCGTAAAATCAGCTGAAAAAAGAGCCGAAAACTGAGCCGTTAAGTGAGCCAAAAAGCAAGAATAGCTGCCCTATGATAGAGGCACAGCACGAGCCGGCATTGCGGAGGAGCGCTTCACCCCAACTACGCCAGCCGGCAGTGCCGGATGAGGGGAGACTGGCAGGTGCCGGTGAGGGATGCGGCGGTGCCGGCACTGTCGTGAATGAATCAACCGCAATCAAAGCTCAGTTTTGCAAAGTTTACGACCTATTTAGGGCTGCCAGAGAACTGGCAGCTTTTTTCTCAGGGGTGGGGTGGGGAGAGGGGGAGAGAGAGAACATTTGTTCTGCCAAGCTTCTCCCTTCACTCTTCTCGCCTCACACGCGCGGGTTGTAGGACCCAATCAGGGAGCCGGAGGGATCGTAAACTGAGATGGGAATGCCGGTTTTCTTGCTAATCAATTCCAGAGCGGTTTGCAACCGCTGGACGTGATCGTCCACCTTGAGCCGGCTCTTGTAGTCGCGCTGTTTGTCTGCAGTCAGGGCAGTGTCTCGCACAGCTTGCCGGTATTCTGGAGTAATGTAAACGGTAAGCATGTCGCTGCTGACGGTGTAGTCGCAAATTTTCAGCGCATTGCTACAGGTCTTTTTCAGATCGGTGCGGGCTTTTTGCAAAGCGAGAGCCACTTGCAGTTTGCTTTGGGCTCGCTGCAGGGAGTTGCTGTAAGACTCCCGCAACGGCAGGGACTGCGCGTAGAAATCCGTTTCGCTTGGCACCTGTTCGGCGTAGTTGAGCGCCTTGCGCCAGAGAATCACCGCTTGGAACCACTGGTTGAGTCGCTCGGCTCGCTGTGCGTCTTCCGCCAGACGCAAGGACTGATTGTAAGCATTCGCCCCCATCTGTTCAGTCGTCCTGCGCTCGCGGGAAGCCGCGAGTTTGAGCCGGTAGTCCTGCAAAAGCCGCTGAGCTTCCTCAGACGCTACGGTTCGCGGGGGAATCTGCGCCAGCGCCTGAACCGCCGTCTGCCAAGTGGCGTAGACCACCTGCCAGCTTTCCAGAGACTGGGCCACACTTTGACGGGCTTCGGCCATTTTGGCCGCGTCTTTCGCTGTTTTCAGTTTCTTTTCACCGAGTTGCTCGGCATTGACTCGCCCGTTAATCTCCTTTAAATTCGCGCGATACTCTTTCAATTTTCGCTCTCGCCACGGAGCCACCTCACTGTCCGCAGGCAGTTGTTCTAGCTGAGCGATCGCCTCTCGCCATTCCGATTGAATTTCTAGCCAAGTCGGCACCGAATAGGGAGGATTTTGGCTTCTCCCGGCAGCTGCAGTGGCTTTCTTTTGGATCTCTAAAATCGCACTGACGCGCTTTTCCCGCACTTCATAACTCCGCAGTAAACTCTGAGCTTGCGGGTAATAAAAAGACCAGAAAGGAATGGGTTTTAAAATTTCGGCTGCCCGAGCGAGTTGCTCCTGGGCCCGCACCGGCCCAAAAGCAGTTTTTTCCTGCTGGAGGGTTTTTTCGGAGTCTTGGCCCAGCTGCTGGGCGGTTGCAATCTCCCCGCACTTGCCCAGCACGCAGGGACGGCTCAGGGGGTAAACACCGGCCACCAGCACCAAAAGGGTGAAGCCGGCGCTAGTGAGCAGCGCCGGCAGCAGGGAGTGAGGCCCTCTCAGCGCTAGTGAGGTTTCCGACGCCACCGTCAAAGTCGGCAGCGGATCGAACTCCTCAGCGGGTGCCGGTGGCTCGCTCACCTCAGGGTGGGGCGCATCCTCACCGCTGGCAGCATCCCGGACGAGATCTGCTCGATCCAAGCTCTCTAAGTCCGCTGAATTGCCCACACTTGCTCCCACCGGCTCTGCGCTCTCGGGCGCAACGGGTGCGGGAGGGGGGGGCGGCGGCTGTTTCGCCACTGGTGCCAGGGTGAAGGCGTGGGAGGCATAGGGCTGATTTTTGCTGGCAACTCGCAGGTACAGCTGCACCTTTTGGCTGTTCTGAGGGCGCAACAGGCTTTTGATGGCTTGCTCCAAAACGCTGAAAACTTGTTGCGGGTCGGGCACCACCACCTCTGGGTGCTGGCCCAAAACCATTAAAGTGTCTTGCCGGCGGACACATTTCACGTGAAGCGGGCCATTTAGAAAAAATTTCAACTGCAAGCGCTCTTCTAGCAGCTGCCCTAGAATTTGCATATCACCTTGGCGCACTGCTGTTGTCATAGGGCCATCCTACCGATTTAGTAATTTACTCTCAAGCAGGTTTTCACATTGCTTGGCGGTTTCCGGGACTGGATACCAAATACATTATGTGATAGCACAAAACCCGCCCTAAAGGTGCGGCTGCCCCTGCCGCAGCGCCCCCATCCCAGCCGTCGCGGGCTGCGGCTTGCCAACGGTGCGGGTGCCCGCACCCTCGCGGTGCCCGACCCCTCAGGGAAGTCAGCCGGCCTGTTGTAGCCGGAAAACCTGTATGGTAATATAAATTCCCCTAATTTAGGTGCTATCGCCCTCACAATGTCTGACAGCGTTCCACTGGAACAACAAGTGGTCCTGATTACCGGTGCCTCCTCTGGAATTGGTGCCGCGCTCGCTAGAGCGCTCGCCGAGAAATTCCCGGGCATCCGCTTAGTGCTCGCCGCTCGCAGTATCGAACAGCTAGAACAGGTGGCCACGGACTGCCGCAAAGCCGGTGCTGAGGTGTTCGCCGCCCCCACCGATATGTCCAGCACTGAACAGGTAGAATCTCTCGCCAGCAGCGCCCTGGAGCGTTTTGGCAGGGTTGACACCCTGATCAATAATGCCGGGTATGGCCAGATGGGGCCGGTGGAGTTCATCTCCCCCGGCGATGTCCGCCGGCAGTTCGAGGTCAATGTCGTCGGTCCGGTGACGCTGATCCGGGCTCTGGTGCCGGTGATGCGCGACTGTGGCGGCGGGCGCATTGTCAATATCAGCTCGATCGCCGGTCGTATCGCCTTTCCCTTTGGCGGAGTGTACAGCGCCTCCAAATTTGCAATAGAAGCCCTCAGCGACTCGCTGCGCATGGAGCTCGCGCCGTTTAACATTCATGTGATCTTGATTGAGCCCGGACCGGTGAGCACTAACTTTTTTACCGTGGCGACTCAAACCTCGGAGCGGGCTGTGCCGGCACCCCAAACGACCCCCTACAGCGCGGCCTTCAAAAAGCTCCTGGAAACGGACAGACCCACTGACCTACAGGCGTGGAGCCCCGAAAGAGTCGCCAAAGTGATTTTGCAGGCTTTAACAGACCGGCACCCCCGCCCCCGCTATATGGCAGCGACGGGCGGCAATTTCCTGCTGTTTTTGATGACCAAATTGCTGCCGGTGCGCACTGCAGACGCCTACTGGCAGCGCTTCTACGGCATCGACCGGATTGTCTTTAACTGGCGGAAGCGCAAAAAATCGCTGGATTAAAGCATCTAATTTTCTAGCCGGCAGGGAGGTTTAGTAAGGCCAAGATTTAATATTAGCGGTTTCAGGAAATAGCCAAAGATTACAGATGCAAATTTAATGAAGGATAGCGGGAGGGCGGCGGGGGGGAAATATCTTGCGGGGGCGTGCTTGCCTGCGCCCAACTCCGCCCTGCCTCCCAGATCCGTTACATTCGTTCTAGAATGCGCTGCCAGGAGCTGCCTGGAAGAGCGCCACAGGCCGGCGGGGAGGATTTTCCACTCGGCTGTCGAATCTGAACTCTAAACTCTAAACTCTAAAAATGGAATTATTAGAGTACCAAGCAAAAGAATTATTCCGCGAGATGGGGATTCCCGTTTTGCCCTCTCAACGCATCGACCATCCCAGCGATCTCAAGAGACTGCAGATTCCCTATCCGATTGTCCTCAAATCTCAGGTGAAGGCGGGTGGGCGAGGCAAAGCCGGCGGGGTGAGGTTTGTGGAAAACACCATAGATGCCGTCGCCGCCGCCCACACGATCTTTCACCTGCCGATCTTGGGCGAATATCCGCAAGTGCTGCTGGCAGAGTCCAAGTACGACTCCGACCAAGAATTCTATCTGGCGGTGGTGCTCGACCGCCACGCTCGCCGGCCTGTGCTTTTGGGCTCGCAGTGCGGCGGCATCAATGCGGAAGCCGCCCTGGACAAAATTCAAAAAGTTGTGCTGGATGGGGAATTCTCTCCGTTCTGCGCTCGCCAGCTGGCCCTGAAAATGGGATTGCGCGGAGATCTGATCCTCAGCGTCAGCGCCATTGTCCAGTCCATGTTCCAGCTGTTTGTCCAGAAGGATTTGGACATGGTGGTGATTAATCCCCTCGGCATTAGCGCCAGCGGTGAGGTGATGGCACTCGACGGGAAAGTCACCGTCAATGATGAAGCCCTCGCACGCCATCCGGAGCTGGCAACCCTGACCTCGAAAATGGCCAAACCCCATAAGGAAAAACAAGCACCGGCACTGCCGGCGAACCTGAATTTTGTCGATTTGCAAGGCAATATCTCCATTGTCTGCAATGGGGCCGGCCTGACAATGGCCACCCTCGATTTGGTCTGCGCTGCCGGCGGGCAGCCCGCCAATTTCGTTAATTTGGGCGGAGAGAGCAGCAGCGCCGCACCCCCAGCTGACTTGTGCGAGCGCTTGGAAAAAGCCCTCGAAGCGATCGCAGAAGATAAAAGGGTTAAAGTGGTTTTGGTGAATATTCTCGGCAGCGCTACCGCCTGCGAGGCCACCGCTGCTGTCATTGAAACCCATCTCAAACGGCGAGAGGGCGCAGCGCGACCTCTTCGCCCCCGTCACTTTGTCGTCCGCCTCGCCGGCAGCGATCTGGCTAAGGCAAAAGAATGTTTAGCCGCTCTGAAAGTGCCTTTCTTCGAGGCTCTCGACGCGGCTGCCGAGCGAGCGATAGAGCTCGCAGAAGAATTAAATGTTAAGGCAGACAAATGAAACATTATAGCGCCTAAAATATTACTGGCAGGACTTACGCCGGTAAGTCCTGAGTGAGTTTCTGAGAAACCTGGTGAGCGTAGGGGCGGGTCCTTCCGCCCCCTTCCGGGTTTCAAAGGGCGCAATCTAATGGAAATCGGTAGAATTTATCATTTTAAAGTTTTAATGTTAAGACTCACACCGCAGTTTGAGGCAAACGGCCTGGCGCTACGGGCTCTGATTCACCCCCTCACCCCCTCAACCCGCCTTTAAAATGCGTAAGTCTGGAAGTGTTAATTTTTGCGAGGTGCGAGATGAACTTGAGGGCAGACAGCAAGGTTTTGATACAGGGCATCACGCAGCCGGCGGGAGCAACCGGCGCAGTTTTGATGAAGACTTACGGAACCCATGTGGTGGCCGGTGTCAGTCCGGGGTTCGGCGGGGAAACCCCAGGCGAGATTCCCGTTTTCGACATGGTGGAGCAGGCGCTGGAGGCGGTTGGCAAGGTGGACGCCAGTGCCATCTTCGTGCCGCCTTACTCGGTGCTGGATGCGGCGCTGGAAGCGATCTCCTCGGGCATCCGCCTGCTTGCCATCGTCACCGAAGGAGTGCCGCCTCTGGATATGGTTTCTCTGGTCAAAAAAGCCGGGGAAACCGGCACCTCAGTGATTGGCCCTAGCTCAACCGGCATCATTGTGCCGGGAAAAATTTTGCTGGGAATCCATCCCCCTGAGTTCTACACCCCCGGAAAAGTGGGGCTGATCGGTCGCAGCGGCTCCCTGATCTGTGAAATTGCTCGCGAACTCACTCAGGCGGGTTTGGGCCAGTCCCTGTGCGTGTGCGTTGGCGGCGATGCGATTGTCGGCTCCTCCTTTGTGGAATGGCTGCAAATTCTCAACAAAGATGAGAGTACCGAGGCGATTGTCCTGATTGGGGAAATTGGCGGCACCAGTGAGGAAGCCGCAGCGCGATACATTGCAGAAACGATTGACAAACCGGCAATCGCTTATGTCGCCGGCCAGTACGCCCCCAAGGGCAAACGTCTGGGTCACGCCGGTGCGGTGATTACCGCCCAGCTGGCAGATTTGGGGGCGGATGTGGGCACCGCTGAAAGCAAAATTGCCGCTTTTAAGGACGCGAAGGTGCCGGTGGCTTCGCGCCCTTCCCAGATTCCCGATCTGGTGAAAAAAGTGCTCAAAAAGTCCGGTCACAAGGGAAGGAAATAACGAGAAACCGGGTTTGTGAGACAGAAACCGGGTTTCTGCGACAGAGTTTGTCTCCCACCCGAAAGCTTGATTCAGAAACCCGGTTTCTTAGCTTCACGAGAAACCGGGTTTCTTAGCTTCTTGTCGCGCCGGCGAGCAGCGCTTTGGAAGCGGACTCACCGGCACGCTGCAACTTTCGCGCCAAAACGGCGCTCAACAATCCCAGAATGCTCCACTGAGCGATAAATGCCAGGAAAACGGTTGTTGCCGAAGCGTGTTCCAGCGCCAGCCAGGGGAAAATGGAAAACAGCCACAGAACTGGCACTTTTTCAGCGGTAGCCGACAGCACGAGGAAAACAGCGAGTGGCAAGAAAATCGCCGCGCCCACAGCGCCGGCTGCCCAAATTGCCGGTTTGCGAGCTTTTATCAATTGCATCAGTTGGGCGAGCGCGGCGTAGATGAGCAGCAAATTCACGCCCGCAATCACACCTAAAATTGCTTGCAGTTTGCCCTCATTTTGTGGCCACAGCAAAATCCAAAGCACCCAAAGCGCAGCGGCAATTGCCAGCTGAATGGCGATTGCCACCGGCATCGGACTCTTCTCACCCCAAATCAAATCCGACACAACTGAGCGATTCTGGAAGGATTGCGTGCCGGTGCTGCGGTAACGCGCCCAGTCTAGCAGTGCCTGCCGGTCAGGAGACATCGCCGCAATCATCGCCAGAAACCAGCACAGGTTCAAAATAGCCACCACGTACAGCTGTTCAAAAAGGCTATTCTTTGAGGGGGAAGAAGTGAGGGACGGCAGAGCAATAACTAGCAGAGAAAGTTGAAATAAAGCCACCGCAAAATAGCTCTGTTTCTTGCTGAGAACTGTGGCGCTAGGATTGCAGAAACGGCGATTTAGGGCTTGCCAAATTCCGTAAGTCCACAGACCGACATTGATAAGGACAAAGCCACATAACAGGGCTAAACCGCTTTCCTTGTTCCAGTCAAAGTCTTTCTCCGTCGTTTCAGCCACAATAGCGCCAGCCATCATTATAAATGGCCATCCGCAAGACCAGGCGACAAGGGCTGCTATCCACGCTTGCGCCCCCCCGAGAAACACATAGAGGAGTGCGGCGCTGTAGAAGAAAAAGCAAACGGCACCCGAGAAAGTGTACCCGCCTAAAATAGCCGGGAAAGGCGCACCGGCAGCCAAACCGGCCCACCATTGCAGGGGGACCGACAGGGCGAACGCCAAGTAGATCAAAGCCGGCACTCCCAGGATTTTGCCGGTTAAAATGCTCTGGCTCGATTGCGGACTCAAGCGAATAAAATTGAGCGTGCCCCGTCGCTGTTCTTCCGCTAAGTCAGCGGCGAGGGTGTAGACGCCGCCAATGAGCAGAATTAGGAATGAACCTAAGCCCAAAACCCTGAATATATCCAGCCACCACGCCGCCCAGTTAATCGCAAAATTCCCCAGAGCGTCCTGAATGCAGTCGGAATTGCTGTTTTTTAAGCAATAGTAGCTGTAGGTGCTTCCCTCAACCGGCAGCTGGCTCCAGAAATAGAATAGCACGAGCAGCTGTCCCAGCAAGGAACCCGTTACGGCGAGCGCCAGATTCCGGGGTTTCAGGCGTCCTTTCAGCTCCCGGAACAGCTGGGGATTCCAGTCAGTCAGCCGGTTTCGTAACAGTAGAGTCATCGCAGTTTTCCTCAATTATAAACAAATTCTATTTTTTGCGCAATCCTGGGAACCGCACCCCCACCCCCCCCACGCACTTCGGAAAGGGGGCTAGAAGAGGGGAGCATCCCGATTTGGTCAGTCTATTCATTTTCACAGACGCGCCAGCGGCCCAAAAAATAGCTCGCAAGGGCAGGTATAGCAGTATGCACTTAGGTTAGAACATTAGACCTTCAGGCTCGGCGGACGCCCCCCCTACGTCTATATAGCAGTAAGCATTTAGGAAACCTACATTCCGCCCTCCCTTGCTCCAGAGCTCCCGAAGCTTCTATTGTTCTAACCAATATGACTGCTCCTGTAAAAGGCTTGTCCTACAAGAAATGCGCTTGCAAAAATGGCATAGTCCTAAGGGCATGGGGCAGTCAGCCGGCAGTCTTTCCGGCGGAGCCGGCAGTCTTTCCGGCGGAGCCGGCAGTCTTTCCGGCGGCGGAGCCGGCAGTCTTTCCGGCGGAGCCGGCAGTCTTTCCGGCTGAGCCGGCAGTCTTTCCGGCTGAGCCGGCAGTCTTTCCGACGGAGCCGGCAGTCTTTCCTACGGAGCCGGCAGTCTCCGACGGAGCCGGCAGTCTTTCCGACGACGGAGCCGGCAGTCTTTCCGACGGAGCCGGCAGTCTTTCCGACGGAGCCGGCAGTCTTTCCGACGGAGCCGGCAGTCTTTCCGACGGAGCCGGCAGTCTTTCCGACGGAGCCGGCAGTCTTTCCGACGGAGCCGGCAGTCTTTCCGACGGAAGCATGCCGATTTTGTAAGTCTATTCATTTTCTACAGGACGAGCTGCCTGAAAAATAGCTCGCAAAGGCAGACAAAACGCCTCTCCTGCAAGAGATAGATTTACAAACAGGACTTGCGCAGCGACACTTAATGTGGTTGCCGGTTACGCTATCGCGTTCCCCACCCTATATATAGAGGCTTTGCGCAAGTCCTGACAAAAGTGGGATGCTCCTTAGAAAAGTGCATCGCGGAACACACCCTACTGTTTGCCGGCGAGCAGCGCCTTGGAAGCAGACTCACCGGCACGCCGCAGCTTTCGCGCCAATTGCACGCTCAACACCAGCAAGACTAACCACTGAGCGACAAACACCGCAAACACTGTCGCTGCCGGTGCTGCGTTGAGAGCCTCCCAAGACCAAAATGCCGGAAAGGCTGAAAACAGCCATACCGCTGGGTATTTCTCAGGTGTTGCAGACAGCAAGCCTAAAAGGATTGGCGGCAAAAGTGCGGCAGCTGCCACGGAACCTACAGCCCAGACTGCCGGTTTCTGGGTTTTCACAAATAGCATGAGTTGGGCGAGTGCGGCATAGATTAAAATGAAATTCATCCCCAGGATAATACTGGGAAAGGCGTACTTCCAGCGCAGCGCCCAAGGCAGCAAGACGGCAGTAGCGCTGGCGAGATTAATCCCAACCGCGACTAGGGCGGGACTTTTTTCACCCCACACCAAATCCCGCATTAAGGAATTGTGCCAGAAGCCTTTAGGCGCGGGAAGGTTTGCGTGCCGGTATCGCGCCCAGTCGTGCAATGCTTGCCGGTTAGGCGTCAGGGCGGCTGTCACCCCTAAAAACAGCAGCAAGTTTAACAGCGAGAGGCTCGCGAAACCTGCGGGTTCCCCAGGGTTTTTCAGGGCGAATCCCAGAAGCAAAATTTCCGCTCCCGCTACTAGCAAATAGCTCTGGCGCTTGCTGATTGGGGTGGCACCCGGGTTGGGAAACCGCCGCAAGAGCGCCTGCCAAATCCAGTAGGTCAAAAAGCCGTAAATGAGTAAGGATAGGGCGACTGTACCCGCAACGCCCTGACCGGCGGGCAGGTCAAACCAGCGCAACTTCTCGAAATCGTCGATTGGGTTCCTGAAGAATTCCTGTGAGCCTATAGCCCAAATCACAGAAGTGAGGGTTGCAGACGGAGACAGAAGATTCAGCAAGTCTGAGGCATTCTCCTGTATCGGTTTTAAAGCGAGACACAGGAGAAAGAAAAGCGTGCCACTGCCCAACCAGGGTTGAAATCCGCCCAGCCAACTGCTGACTGTTCCGAATAGCAGGGCGGCGCTGTAGAAGCAGAAACCGCTGGCAAGCAGCACTCCGTAATAGCTTGCAATCAAAATCGGGGGGATTTGCGCGGCGATTCCCGCCCCCCAGTGCAGGGGAATGGCGAGCATTCCTGCTAGGTAGAGCAACACCGGCACACCTAGCAGTTTGCCCAGCAAAATTGTAGCAGCAGACCGGGGGCTGAGGCGAATAAAGTTGAGCGTTCCGCGACGATCTTCCGTATCTTGGTCAGCAAGCACCATGTAGGTGCCGGCGACTAAGAGGGCGAACATGCCGGCTATACTCAGCCAGACGAATACATCTAGCCACCAGTGCGCCCAGTTAATGGCAAAATTGCCGAAGTTATCTCGCAGACAGAGATAGTCGTGAGGGTAATAATTCTGTGGTGGAGTGCCGGTGCAGTACCTGCTGTAGTCTGAGTAAATGTATTTACCCACGATCGGCGCAACCGGCAGCTGGCGGACAAAAGACATAACCAGCAGCAGTTGCCCCAGTAGGGACAGGGAAGCAGCCAGGGCCACATTCCGGAATTTCAGCCGGCCTTTCAGCTCTCTCAATAGCTGGGGATTCCAGTCGCCCAGCCGGTTTATCAGTGCGATTGACATTTGAAATACTTCCTGATATAATAGCTTGCCTATTGCGGTGAGAAGTGAGTAAAATTTGAGAGGGGAGATCCGGTGTTCGCTGGGTGCTTTTGCTGCAGCATCTCTCCCCAGGAAAATCGACCACAGCCTCTTTTCTTTCTCCCCCTCTCCCCTTGTGGGAGAGGGGGCTGGGGGGTGAGGGGGATGACAGGCAAAAAACGGATGCTGCCGGTGCGTTCCTGGGAGGATCGCACCCTACTTTACGAGGCTTGCTGGTGTCCCATCTTCAGGAAGATGGTTTCCAGATCCTGTCGGGTGCCGTGGAATTCAGTGAGGGGAACACCGGCTTCAACAAGCGCCCGCAGCAGCGCCGCGCTCTCTTCTGGAGTTCCCGAAAACTGAACCCGCACATTTTGGGTTCCGGGCACCACTTCCCACCCAGCAACTGTGGTGTGGTTTTTCAGTTCAGCCTCCAATACTTCTAGCTTACCCAAAACCGACATAAAAATTTCCTGCCGGCTGAGCCGTTTGTAAAGTTCTTCCAAAGAGGCGCTTTCCACCAGATAGCCGAGTTCCATAATTCCCACCGAGGTGCACAGTTCCGCCAAGTCGCTGAGGACGTGGGAGGAGATCAAAATCGTCATCCCCACTTCGCGCAAGGTTTTGATGATTTCGCGGAACTGCATGCGGGCAATGGGATCTAAGCCAGATACCGGCTCGTCTAGCAACAGCAAAACCGGCTCGTGAATAATAGTTCTCGCCAGGGAGAGGCGCTGTTTCATCCCCCGCGAGAGGGTGGAAATCAGGCTGTTGCGTTTATTTGTCAGCTGCACCAGTTCCAGCACTTCTCGCAGCCGGTGGCTGCGGTGCGGTTCCCGCAAATAATAGAGTCTGGCGAAATAGTCCAAATAGTCCCAGACGATCAGGTCGTCATACAGTGGGAAATCATCCGGCAAATATCCCAACCGGCGCTTGAGTTCTGGGTTGCTGCGATCTCTGAGCAACCGTTCGCCATTAATATAAATTTCGCCGGTGGTGGGTTCCTCTGCAGTTGCCAGCATGCGGATCAGGGTTGTTTTGCCGGCACCGTTTGGCCCTATCAGTCCGTAGACTTCGCCCATTTCCACCTGTAAATACACATCGCTGACTGCGACGTGCCGGTCGAATTGCTTGGTGACGCCGCGAGTGTCAATTGCCAGTTCTTTTGCCATAGCTGTTGGGGGCGTTTCAGGGGTTAGGGGGCGCGGGATTAGGGGTGGGGTTTCAGGTTGCAGGTTTCAGGACAGTGTGGCACACGCCACTCCTACAAGCTGCCACCCACCCCCGTCCCACTTATTTGCAGGGGGAGAAAAATTAGTTAAGAGCAATTCTCCGGAAACGAGATGACAGTAAAATCGCAGGATTGTTCCTAGCCTAGCCTTTCCCCACAGCATTCGCCATCACCTTTACTGAAATTGCAATAATCTTTAAAGATTCGGTGAAGTGCGCGTGGGGCTAAAGCCCAACTACAAACGGGGTGGGGCTAAAGCCCAACTACAAACGGGGTGGGGCTAAAGCCCAACTACAAACGGCATGGCTTGCGGGCGCAGACGGAGAGCCCCTGGAAGCTGGACATGCCGGTGCGGGCGACGCTAAATAAATTTTAATAACTCCACCGGCACACTTGCCAGCTATGATAGAAATTCTGGCATTTCACAGCGCCTGAGTCGGCTCTTCCCTCCCCCCTCCCCGCGTGCGGGCAGGGGGTTAGGGGGTGGGGTTATTGATTTTCTTGCAGCCCTCAAACACTTACCCAGTCCAAACGAACTATGACCCAGCACTACCGCATTACCCTACTCCCCGGTGATGGCATTGGCCCTGAAATCATGGCTGTTGCGGTAGATATTCTCAAACTGGTTGCCCAACAGCTAGACTTATCCTTTGAATTTCAAGACGCGCCGGTGGGCGGTGTCGCGATTGACGCCACCGGCAACCCCCTGCCCGATGAAACCCTGCAAATCTGCCGCAACAGCGACGCAGTGCTGCTCGCAGCCATTGGCGGCTACAAGTGGGACAGCCTCCCCCGCCACCAGCGCCCAGAAACCGGACTGTTGGGGCTGAGGGCGGGGCTGGGGCTATTTGCCAACCTGCGACCGGCAAAAATTTTGCCCCAACTGGTGGACGCCTCCAGCCTGAAGCGGGAAGTCGTCGAAGGCGTCGATATTATGGTGGTGCGAGAGCTCACCGGCGGCATTTACTTTGGCCAGCCCAAAGGCATTTTTGAAACCGAAACCGGCGAGAAGCGCGGCGTCAACACAATGGCGTACACCGAATCAGAAATCGACCGCATCGGGCGAGTGGCGTTTGAAACCGCTCGCAAGCGGGGCAGCAAGCTGTGTTCGGTGGACAAAGCGAACGTGCTGGAAGTCTCCCAGCTGTGGCGAGATCGCATCACAGTTCTGGCAAAAGACTACCCCGATGTGGAACTGTCGCACCTCTATGTAGACAACGCCGCCATGCAGCTAGTGCGGTGGCCAAAACAGTTCGACACCATTGTCACCGGCAACCTGTTCGGCGATATCCTCTCCGACGCCGCTGCAATGCTCACCGGCAGTATCGGCATGTTGCCCTCCGCCAGTTTAGGCGCATCCGGTCCCGGGGTGTTCGAGCCGGTTCACGGTTCCGCCCCAGATATTGCCGGTCAGGACAAGGCCAATCCAATCGCGCAAGTCCTCAGCGCCGCCATGATGCTGCGCTACGGTTTGAACCAGCCGGCTGCAGCGGACAAAATTGAACTCGCCGCGCAGCAAGTCCTCGATGCCGGGTACCGCACCGGCGACATTATGTCAGAAGGGATGAAACTGGTCGGCTGCCGCCAAATGGGCGATGCTTTGCTCGAAGCGCTCAACAGGGCGTAGGACCTGCGTCCCGCCTGTCCCACTACGTCCTCCGTTTGGTGCGCAGGCGAGACGCCTGCCCTACGTCCTGAGGGGCAACGGCGTAGGACCAGCGTCCCGCCTGTCCCTCGAAATCAGATAATAACAGCCATGTGGGATAAAATTGCTGAACACATTACCCGGATAACAGGAGAGAAATTTCAAATTGACTCCCGCCGGTCAGTCGGTGGCGGCTGCATCAATCAGGGATACGAAATTGCCTGCCGCAATCGCACCTACTTTATTAAACTCAACCGCGCCGCCGATATTGCCATGTTTGAAGCCGAGGCGGTGGGATTGCGACAGATGTGGCAGACCGGCACCATCCGCGTTCCCAAGCCGGTTTGCTCGGGCACGGAAGGAAATTCCGCCTATTTAGTTCTGGAGTGGCTGGATTTGGGAGGGAGCGCCGGCACTCAAGGGTGGGAAAAAATGGGACAGCAGCTGGCGGCAATGCACCGCTGCACCTCTCCTGCCGGCAAAGGGTTCGGTTGGGAAATCAACAACACTATCGGTTCGACGCCCCAGATTAACACTCCGACAGCTAACTGGGCGGAATTTTGGGCGGAACACCGCATTGGCTACCAGTTAAAGCTGGCAAAAAGACGGGGGGGCCAGTTCAGCAAGGGAGAGCGCTTGCTGGAAGGTATCCCAAAACTGCTGAGCGGCTATCAGCCGCAACCTTCCCTAGTTCACGGCGATTTGTGGGGGGGAAATGCGTCTTTTACTGCTCAGGGAGAGCCGGTAATTTTTGACCCAGCCACTTACTTTGGAGATCGGGAAGTCGATCTCGCCATGACAGAACTGTTTGGCGGATTCCCCGCAGTATTTTATCGCGGCTATAGCGAAGTTTGGCCCCTAGATGAAGGCTATCCGCGCAGGAAAACCCTATATAATTTATATCACATTCTCAATCACTTCAATCTTTTCGGTGGCGGTTATGTCTCGCAAGCCGAGCGAATGATTGAGCAACTTTTGGGGAATATTGGCGGGTAGGGTGGGAGCATCCCCATGCATGCAAAGATTTTCACCCTCACCCCCCCAACCCCCCTCTCCGGGGGCGGGAGAGGGGGGAAAAAATCAATAATTCTCCCCTCACCCCAAAGTGCGGGCGGTGGGGGTGAGGGGGAGTACAAAAATGGGATGCTCCCGGTAGGGTGCGCTCCTCCGGAACGCTACTGTGGGAGCGCGACTAACATTTGCACCGGCACACAGTCCTGAATAAACTTTGTAGCGTCTTCCGCACAGAGAGGCTGATTGAACAAATAGCCCTGCATTTCCTCACTGGAGACTGCGCCACAAGTCCAGTTGCTCGCTTGTCTCCACACCCTCTGCCACCAACCGCTATATAGACGTAGGGGGGGCGTCCGCCGAACCTGAAAGTCTAATGTTCTAACCTAAGTGCATACTGCTATACTGCTATAATCGCCGCATCCTGCGGGTTATTCTTGAAATCGCGAACAAAACACGGGTCAATTTTGAGTGTGTGCAAAGGAAATCGCTTCAGAGCGCTGAGCGAAGGGTAGCCGGTGCCAAAATCATCCATAGAAATGTGAGCGCCCATTCCTTCCCAGTCGCGCAGCATGTCACTAGCAAACTCCACATTCTGCATGAGAGTGCTTTCCATAATTTCCAACTCCAGAAAATTGGCAAGTCCCTGAATTTCTTGCCTCGTGTAACCGAGCAAGTTACAGAGGGCGTTCTTCTGTGCTGTAGCCGGTCAGCCTGGTGCACAATTGAGACATGGGAGCCGGTTCGCTGGCCTGGGGCGTATCCGAACATGGCCTCGAATGCCGGATTGGCAAAGCGGATGAAACCGTTCTCGTCGGAAATGCTGACGCCACAGGGCATGTTTTCCAGGACTCGCTCCCGGAGTTGCAGCATTTCGGAAGCCTGCTGGCGGGAGGTTGCTTCGCGAACCAGCCAGCGCAAAGCAGCGAGGTTGCTTTGGCAGTCGCGCAGGGTGCCAGCACTGAGCTGAGCGTCAAAAGTGGAGATCTTCGAGGGCTTGTTATTCCACAAGCCCTCGCTCCGGGATCTCTGAGCTGGATACTGACTGCCCTGACTGACTGGGGGCTCGCCGAGAAACCAGGGGTGCGCCATTCCTGTCTCACTCCGCTTTCTCGCTACCCGTGCAGCCGGCGATTGCTTCTGGCTGTGGGGGTTCTGGCTCGGGGCTCCTGCTGTGATGGGACATCAAACGTTAAGGTAGCGCTCTCCGGCTGCCGCGCCCGCTTTCCCCCCGCACACTCGGCATGCCAGAGCGATTCCCCGCAATCGGGAGTTTTGAAGTCTAGCCTTGAGAAAAGCTCAGCCACTCTCTTCAAACTAGGCGCTTGCTGGCTATAGATTGAAATTTAGCCCCCCTCCGTGAAAAACTTGTGAGGGCGAGCCCGATTGTTTTGATTTTGTAACAAAACTGTCGGCCCAGACGAGCCGGTGCTGGCGGTGCTGCGGATGCGCTACCCCACCGCCACTGTGGGACTGACAGCAGCTCTGACAGCCAGACTGATAAATTTGTCTGTGTTTGAGCTCGAAAACTCTGAATTTGTTAGATAATAAAGTTTTGCCTCATTTAATTCATTCAGTTCCCCTGGGATGGGCCGGTCAGGCAGCGGTTTGCCACTTCTCTATTCCGCTTATAAGCTTCTTCTTTTCGAGTGGCCCCCAGGTATAGCAGTATTCACTTGGGTTAAAACATTAGACCTTCAGGGCAGCCAGACGCTGGCCTACGTCTATATCCCAGTAGTAATATGGGTTAGGACGATAGGAGCCGGAGTGCGGGGGTGCAAAAGAGGCCGAAATGTACGAACCTAAGTGCCTACTGCTATAATGCTTTGCAAGATTAACAGGGTTCTTGGCGCGGGGCGTTTAAAAATTAATTAAACGGATTAATTCTCGGGCGGTCGGGGGGCGTCCCCTCAGGGGCCCGGTGGGGGGTGCTGTGAAACAATAGGGTGAGGGTGTGGGGTGTTGGCACGGTGGAGCGCCCTTTGGGCGCGTTTTGCCATCTCAACCCTAAACCCTGAAACCTGAAACCTCTCCCTCTTTCTGGCTGACCGGGTGATAAGATTTTTGCATGCATTGGAATGCTCCCACGGAGACCTCCGTGTGGGGCCGGCGCTTATGTGAGTGGCCCGGAGGAGGCGGGCGGAGGGCAGCGTGAGCGCAGAGGAAAGGCCGCCGGTGCCTTGAGGGGTTAATTGCAGCTTAACTGCATTTAATCCGCTATTAACCAGACTGGGAAAGAACCGTAAATTACTAAAATCTACAATCTTCTAACCCTGTGCGCATCAACCTAAATAGAAAAATTAAATGCGTGAATGGTCAAAGTCCGGCAGATCGAGCAGGTATCCGTGAGGCGAGAGATTCGCTCGAATTCTGGTAGTTGCTCTGCCGGCAGGGTACAATGAATAGTATAAGATACAATTCAAGTGCGTGCAGTGGAATCCCCTGATTCAAAATGAGAGCCGGCCTGTTGCGCTGGCACCCTTGCCGGTGGAAATAAGCCGCTTTTCGAGTGGGGCCGGCTGGCTTGACCGCCTCTGCGGTAAGAGCGAATCAGAAAAATTAATACGGTTTGCAGGCAATGAGAAAAGAAGGAAGAAGTAGCTGAAAACTGAATCCCTGTTAGCTCTGTAGGCGAGATTCGAGAAGTCACCTTTGGCTTGAATCTGTTTCTCTCGCTAAAAGGTTAAGTCTGAGAATAGAATACTGACATTCGTTGAAAAAGTTACCTCCTCAGGAGAATCACTATGCTAAACCGCAAGATATATCAACTCTGTTGCGACGGTCGTGAAGTCTCTATTTTCTTGCGGGACCAGCAGCGTTGGATTGAACGCGCTCGCATCACTGACATTGAGGGAGACTTGGTGACGCTGCGCTACGAAACCGACGAAGAAGACGAACTTTGCTCTTGGGAAGAGATGGTTCGCCTAGAAAGCATTGGTGCGATTACCCAGAAGCTAGCTTCCGTGCCGCGAGGCAACGCTGAGCCCCTGGTTTCTGAAGATTGCCCAGAAGCTGAACAAATTCGCAACTCGTTCCCAGATTTCCCTCAGGACTAGGGACACCGGACTTCACAGCAGGGGAGAGCGGGAGAATTCCGCGCCTCACCCCTCACCGTTTGTGGGTGTCGCGCTTGGCGACACCCACTGCCTTTTTAGGGGAGTTCTTCCGATACATTTGTGCTATAGCAGTATGCACTTAGGTTAGAACATTAGACCTTCAGGTTCGGCGGACGTCCCCCCTACGTCTATAGAGCAGTAAGCATTTAGGAAACCTACATTCCGGCCTCCCTTGCTCCCGCGCTCCCGAAGCTTCTATTGTTCTCACCAATATGACTGCTGCTATAACAACCTTTAACAGTTATCAACAAATACATAAGCTGAGAGAAATTCTCAAAGGCCAAGGCGTATTAACCCATGCCCGGAGGAAATCCTGCGATCGCAATAGCCAAGTTCAAGATAAAGCCAACTTCTTTTAAAAGGAAGTGTCTTAAACTTTTCAGAGCAGCCAGCCGGCTTTGGCTCTCAGGTCATGGTGAGTGTCTTGGGCTTTTCAGAGCAGCCAGCCGGCTTTGGCTCTCAGGTCATGGTGACTGTCCTGAGCAGAGTATAGCATAGATGAGAGGATATTAACAAATCAGCTGCTGTTACCAACCCTCCTTTCGATCGGCTTCCTCCTGCTCCTCATCCGAGGCTGCCGGTGATGGGGGGGGCGCGTGAGCCGACTCAAAAACCGGACAGTAGCCATCGGCTGTTACCTTGAACTCAAACAGCGGCGAAGCGGGGTTCCAGCATCGCTGTCCCCGATAGTACCGGCAGTTGCCGCAGCACTCGGCCTCGGGGGGCACCTCAGTACGGTCGGACTGGCTGAGGAGTTCCCGCTGGGACAGCCCGCGCAATACCAGTTCCTCACCCTGCCACCGGGCCAAAAGCAAGCCGGTATCAGCAAAATGCTGCCAGCGCGGATCTGCCTTCATGGCATTGGGCAGGGTAATGGTCACCACTGTCCCCTGTTCCATCAGCTCGCCTTCGTAGTGCGTCTCGGCAACCTCTGGCTGGAGAAATTTCTCGCCGATGGGGAGCTCGACTAGGGTGCCGGCGGCGGGACAGTGCAAGTGGTAGCGATTGCGCAGCTCATCCAAATTTGTCAGGTCGGCCAGGTAGGTGGGGGAGCCGTGGACAAAGATGGCGTGCTGGGGGCGCAGATTGTGGATCAGCTGCGTCGTGCCCGGACCGTCGCAATGATCGGCGAGCAAATAGGTTTCAATGGTAGCGGGGGTTTGAGCCGGCAGCTGTAGGTTGGGAGAGTCCAGGTGCAGCGGGTGCCCGGGGTGTTCCGGCAGCAAGACGAGCCAAGGACCGGTGTCGGGATGGCAGTAATCGCTCAAATCGGCGGTTTCACCGGCAAGGGCGATGCAGGGCGTTTGGCCAATCGCCCCCCGCTGCTCCGGGCTCAACCGGCGCACGCGCGGGCGGACTCGCTCGTCCCAAAACAGGGGCTGGTGCCGGGCGAAATTCTGCACCGATGCCGGCAGGTGGGGGAGGATTTCCAGGTAGGCGTCGCAGGCGGTGGCGACGGAACTGTCCACCCAGATATCGATGTCGCGACCGGTGAAGTGGTGGTGAGAGCGCAGCAGCATCAGCAGTTCTTGGCCCAAACCCAGGGCCGGTGCCAGGAGAAGCACGCTGCGCCGCTCCCGGATCGCGGCCTCAATCCGCTCTGCCAGCTGGTTTTCCTGATTGCGCCGGTGGGGGTAGCGAGCCGTGCCGTAACTGCCTTCCAGAATCAGCACGTCTGGCCCCAGCCCCCGCAGCTCTTCCAGGGCCAGCCCATCGGCGAGGCGGGAGTTGGAGAGGAAAAAGTCGCCGGTGTACAGCAGCGTGTGGCTCTGTCCGCCAGCGGTGCGGGTGAGCAAGATAGCCGCTGCGCCCGGCAGGTGGCCGGCCCTGATCAGTTTTGCCGTCAGCCCGTCAAAGAATTCCACCGGCGATTGCATCGGCAGCGCCTGACAAAATAGCGGCAGCGCTGCCGGTTCTATTTCGGGCCAATTCAGGGGCAACAGTTGGGCTGTCACCTCACTGGCGTACACCGGCAGCTGCGGGAACGCCCGGTGGAGTGCTAGCAACCCTCTGGCATGATCCGGGTGGGCGTGAGTGCACAGCACCAAATCTGCCGGTGGCTGATTTGGATTTGCCGTCAGGGGCGAAATATCTCTCAGACCGCAGTCCAGCAGGATGCGGTATGGCCCAGTCCGCACCAGGAGGCAAACCCCTTCATCTGCATGGCCTGCGCCATAGGGCAAACATTGCAACTCCATCTCGTTCGCGTCAAGTCTCCCCTGGAGAATAGTCAGTTTCCGTGTTCAGGTTCTAGCGCCGCCAGCAGTGCCCCAAACCCGGGATCTGGCTATCAGACTGGGCTGCCGGTAACATTGGCGACAAAGCATGCTCTTATCTTACTGGCAGTTGGGCGGGTGTCTGGATGCCGGTCTCGCCTGCAGTGGCCGAATTTTTTGGGGCACCGAAGGTCGGGGCCGGCCTTGGGGAGTGGCCCGTGCCCCCATCGTGGCGGAGCCGAATTTGGGCTGCTGCACTGCTCCGGGGCTCGTCAGGCCGTGCGCGATTCAGACTCTCGTACCGCGAGATACTGGGAGTGCGAATCAAAAGCAATTACATCCCTGACAGCTGAAAAAGAATGGCAACAATTGGCGATGAGTTGATTTTGGCGGCGCTCCGGGGGGATGCCGCCACGGTGGACGCCTTGCTCGATCGGGGGGCTGATGTCAATCACCTCGGCAATGGGGGCACTGCGGCGCTGATGTGGGCCGCTGCAGAGGGCTATCTGAATATCGTCAGCACCCTGCTGGCTCATGGGGCAGATGTGAATCTGAAAAATGAGGCCGGCTACACGGCGTTAATGTACGCAGCAGAGTCTAACTACAGAGATGTCGTGGCGGTTTTGATTGAGGCGGGGGCGGACATCCATGTCAGAAACAGCTATGGGGAGACGGTTTTGATGTCTGTCGCCCGACATGGCCGGACTGATTTGGTGCGCCTGCTGCTGGCTTTGGGTGCCGATGCCAGCGCAACCAATAATATTGGGGATACGGCCCTGTATCTGGCGGCTGAGAATGGCCACACCTCAACCGTCCAAGCCCTAATTGACAGTGGGGCTCGGGTGAATACCCACAACATCGGTGGCTGGACTCCTGTGATGATGGCAGCGGCGCTTTCGTCATATCGATACGATGGCTCTTTTGCTGGAAAATGGCGCGGATGTCCATGTCAAGAACCGCTGGGGTGGGACTCCTTTGAGCGAGGCGAAAAAGTCTTTTCGCCCCCAGCACGCCGTAGAATTGCTGTTGCGGGCCGGTGCTGTGGAATAGCCAGTCCCTACTGGGCGCTGCGCACTGGGCACTGGGCATTAGTCATTAGACTAATGACTTTGGAGGATTGAGAGTTTCGCACAACTGATACTTGACGGCAGAGGCAAGAGAAATGTTTCTAGATCAGTTTAAATTTTTTTTTGACTGTTGCGCCGGCACTTGGAAGACAGAGCGCACCTACCATTACCTGACTCACAATCAAGTGGAGCGCTCGCGCACCGAGTTTACAGTCGAAGCTCTGACTGCCGATCTCAAGGTCAAGGTTTTGCAGGACAACGAGCGCACGCCGCCTCCTGAGCTGGACAGCCTGCCAGGATATCATCTGGCCTTTCACACGGTTTCGGAAAAGGGGGAAGAAGTCTCTCAACAGCTGAATCTGCTGTTTGTGCCGGTCAGTTCTGACTCGCCGATTTTAGAGGGGGACTACTTGCGGGACAGAGCCTACGAGGAGGCCAGACCCATGATCTCTCATTTTCGCTTTGACACGGCAACCCGAGAATTGCTGATGACCACCCACTACACCCGTGTGGTTGCGGTCGATTCGATCTCTCTGATCAATCCCAATTTGCGCATCCGCAAGATTGTCAGCTACCAGCGCCCCCCTGAGGGTCAGCCCCTGGAGAACCCTGTCCTGGTTGGCTTTGGCGTGGAGCAGAAAGCTGTCTGAGAGCGTGGGCCCGGCAGGATGGGGTGGGGGGGGACGCATTCTTGTTCCTCTCCCCCTCTTGCGTCTCTCCCACTCCCCCCTCTCTCCCCCTGCCATTGTGAGAAATTTTCAGGCCGCCACCCACGAGTATGAAGAAAATTTACATTTCTTTATGATTTGGGCCGGTCGGGCATTGTATAAAAGAAGGGGCAAAGGTGTGAAAAACTACAAAAATGTCCTCTGGGAAGCCAGAGTCTTCTGAAGGCCCTGGGCCAGCTCCCTGAGACAAGCTTGTTAAGTTTTGTAACACCGGCAGCCATCCTTCTCAGCAAAGTTTGTGGCTCAGGAGAAAATTTGAATGGCTTTTGGACCCGCATCCCAGTTAGGGGTGGCCCTGTTTGAAGATACGGAGCCGGTCGAGTTGTGGCCCGCACGCTCCGCAGAGGAAGTGGAAACGGTGATTCGGGCTGTCTACCGGCAAGTGCTGGGCAATGCCTATGTGATGGAGAGCGAGCGGCTCCCCGTCCCGGAATCCCAGCTGAAGCGGGGCGAAATTAGCGTGCGCGAGTTTGTGCGCCAAGTCGCTAAATCGGAGCTTTACCGCTCTCGGTTTTTCGACAATTGCCCCCGCTACCGGGCGATTGAGCTGAATTTCAAACACCTGCTCGGTCGCGCTCCCGATGGCTACGAGGAGATGAAGTCTCACAGCAGCATCCTCGATGAAGGCGGTTTCGATGACGAAATTGATTCCTACATCGACAGCGAAGAGTACCAGCAGGCGTATGGGGAAAATACGGTTCCGTTCTACCGGGGCTACAAAACCCAACCGGGGAAGAAAATGGTTGGATTTACCCACATATTCCAGCTTCTGCGCGGTGCTTCGAGCAGCGACCTGAAAGGCAATTTGGCAGGGAATAGCCCCCGGCTGAATAAATATGTGATTCAGGAAACTCCCCTCGCTGTGGTTCCGCCATCGGGAGGCTCCCAGGGTTGGGCGTTCCAAGACACGCCGCTGGGCGCTCGCGCCCGTCACGGGGTTGGCGCTGATGCTGAAGGCAAGGTCTTCCGCATCGAAGTCACCGGCTACCGCTCGAATGTGGTGAATCGCGTCTCCAAATTCCGGCGCAGCAACCAGGTTTATCTTGTGCCGCAAGACCAGCTCTCCAAAGAGTACCAGCGGATTCACAAGATGGGCGGCGTAATCGCCAGCATCACGCCGGTTGAATAGAAATATAGAGGTTGCGAAAAAATCTGAGGGTTGAGTTTTGAGTTTTGAATTGAAACAGATTAAAAACTGAAACTCAAACCTCAGAACAGGAAAAAGCTCTAGACCCTAGGCTGGGGCGACAGGTTCATAAAGGTTGGGTTTTTAAAAGCCGATATCAAATCAGGAAAAAACGGGAATAATCTAGGGCAGTACCGCCACGGGCAATCCGATTGATAGATGGGCGGAAGAACCAACTATTAGAGCGCCTATTTGGAGAGCGGCGATTCGGATGGGCGGCGCTCAATCTAGAATCAAAACTCTAAAAGGCGCATTCGTCGATGAAAGTGAAAATCAGGAGAAATGACTATGGCTTTGTGGGCAGTTGAAACAACTCCAGTAGAGCGGCGTCCTTACGCAACGGAAGAAGATTTGCAGGTGGTGATTCGGGCCGTTTACAAACAGGTGCTGGGCAACGATCATTTGATGGAATGCGACCGGCTGACCAGCGCGGAATCCTTGCTGCGCAATGGGGACATTACCGTCCGCCAATTCGTTGAGAGTGTGGCCAAATCGGAGCTGTATCGCTCTCGGTTTTTTGAATCCGCTTCCCAGTACCGGTTCATCGAGCTCAACTTCAAGCACTTGCTGGGACGCGCTCCGGCAGACCAGTCGGAAATTTCTGAACACGTCAGCATCTACAGCGAGCAAGGCTACGAGGCGGAAATCAATTCCTACATCGATAGCGAAGAGTATCTCCAAAATTTTGGGGAAAACATTGTACCATACCCGCGCTCTGTACGCACGCAAGTCGGCATTAAAAATGTCGGGTTCAACCGGATGTTCTCCCTGATGCGGGGACCGGCAAGCAGTGACAGCGATAACCAGGCAAAGCTGATCCGGGAGGTGGCGGCAAATCTGCCCACCAAAATCACCCCTCCTGTTTCTGGGAGCGGAGCCTACTACGGCAACACCGGCAAGCGCTTCCGCATCGCGGTTTCTAAGCCAGGTGCCGGCCCTCGCGTGAAGCGCAGCAACGTGACATACGAGGTGGGCTACGACCAGCTGTCTCAGAAAATTCAGAGCATTCACAAGACGGGCGGCCAGATTGTCAGCATTACTGAGGTAGCCTAGAAAAAGGACGAGTTATGAGTTATGAATTATCAGTTATGAGTTATCAAAACTCGTAACTCATAACTCAAAACTCATAACTCTGTAAATTCGAGGAGCTTTTCTATGTTGGGTCTGAGAACCACCGGCGTTACAGGCGTGAGCGACTACGAGAACCGGACTGTGGCGATTGAAGTGACGGGGCTGTGCGGTCAAAATCTAATGCGCCACAGCCACTATACGGTCAAAGTTCCTTGCAGCCGCCTGTCTGACGCCATGCAGCGCATCAGCCGCATGGGTGGCAAGGTGGCAAGTGTGACCCTGCTGTCGCACTCTGCCGCTCTGGAGGCTCTTGAACACGCGCCGGTTCTGGAAGAGGCACCGGCAATGCCCCACAGCATTGATGCCGGCACCCCTTCCGCCCCTCTCCAAGAGCAAGTGGAAGCCCCAACGCCAGAAAACGGCACCGCTGCGGTTCATCTGGCTGAACGCTCACCGGCGACTGTTGCGCCCATTGAGCCGGTGGAAGCCTTGGTGTCGGATGCAGAGCCATTGATGGAAGGGGCGGCGCAACAGGAAGCCGCACCGGCAGAGGTGGCGGAAGCTGGCGCACCGGCAACTGAGCCGGTAGCAGCGCCGGCGGTGTCGGAGCTTAAGCCATTGATGGAAGGGGCGGCGCAACAGGAAGCCGCAGCGGCAGAGGTGGCGGAAGCTGGCGCACCGGCAATTGAGCCGGTGGCAGCGCCGGTGTCGGAGCAAGAGCCATTGATAGAAGGGGCGGCGCAACAGGAAGCCGCAGCGGCAATTGAGCCCGAAGCGAGCGCACCGGCAATTGAGCCGGTGGCAGCGCCGGTGGCAGCGCCGGTGTCACCGACGGTGTCCGATCCTGACTCAGGCGCTGCCAAGATTGCTGAACTCGCTCCAGAAGAGTCCGCCGCACCAGAGCCGAAAACGACTGCCAAGAAAACAGCCAAAGGCAAAAGCAGCACGCTCTCAACCAAGACCAAAAAAACTTCCAAAAACACTGGGAGCAAAAAAGGGCGCAAATCTAAGTCCAGTGACTGACAGGCGATACTTGCTGTGACAATAAACATTTCTCAATTCGTGGAGCTTTCGATAGGCCGGTGGCGCTCGCAGCGCAGCGGCCACAATCTGGCTTTCAGCCACTTTGAAGAAGTGCGGTCAACGATTGATATTGAACCGCTAACCCCTGACGACCCACGTGTGCTTGACTTGTGCCGGTCTTGTGAGGTTGACCCGCAAACCATCACAAGTCCTTTTCGCATGAGCTGGGAGGGTGAGTCAGACTGGAACGAGGACGAAAAGCTTTCCGGAAGCTGCGTGCTAGTTCCGGTTCCCGATCCGGAAACTCCGGGGAAAGGCAAATTGCTGCGAGAGCAGGGATACGCTGAAACGATGCCGGCGATTGGCGACTACCAGCTGACGGAGGATGGCACTTTTATTTTGCTGACTGCTTATCAGCGGGCGACAGCTGAGGAGCGGATTTGGTTTGCGACGCCGAATTTGCGGTTGCGGGTGTCCCTGATCAAAACCAGTGACGGGACCGGCGTGGTAACGTCTTCGTTTTCCTCAGAAATTCGCTCCCTGTCGCGGACTGCAAGTGAGGGATATAATGAAAAAGTGACGTCTGAAGTCGGTCCGTAATCGCTGATTTCTCAAGAACAAGCGCTCGCCACAAGAAACCGGGTTTCTTGTGCGGGTGGTTCTGGACAAATGAGCGAAGAAACCGGGGGTCTTTAAGAAAGCCGGTTGCTAATCAAGTTTCTGGCCACCGGCTTAACGGTGACTTGAGAAATCAGTGAGAATCTGCAGCTAGCGGGTAAAGAAGCCAATCAAAAGGTTTTGACCGGAGAGTTAAAGTATGGCGAACGCACAGCACACCTATGAAATCGAATGACTTAATCGACCTGGCCCGCTGGATGGCGGGGGATTTTAGCAACCAAAAGCAGGCGTTTGCCAACTCGCAACTCTACGCCCACATTCGGATTTTTTTTCGCCCGCTCCCGTTTGAGTTCTTTTCTGGCATCGGTTTTTATTCCGAGCAAGCCTACGACTACGATCTCTGGAGTCCCTACCGGCAGGGCGTCCACCGGCTGGTGGATATGGGCGACTGCATTTATGTGGAGAATTACGGTTTGAAAGACCCCGTACTGTATGCCGGTGCGGGGCGAGAACCGGACATCCTCAAGACAATTACCCCCGACTGCACGCAGCGCCGGCTTCACTGCTCAATGGTTTTCCGGCGAGAGGGCGACCTGTTTCGAGGGTCTGTTGAGCCGGGGTGCCGGTGTTTGATTCCTCGCAACGGTCGGCAGACTTATCTCGTGAGTGAGGTGGAGCTGACGGAGGACACTTGGGTGAGCTTAGACCGGGGCTTTGATGTGAGCACTCACGAGCATGTTTGGGGGTCAAAAGAAGGCCCTTTGCGGTTTGAGAAACGGGAAAGTTTTGCCGGAGAACTGCCGGCTGTAAGTTTATCGCTCTGAGCGAGTGTCAAGTGGGACGAAATGGAAATGTCTGTGCTAACTGCAGCCAAAAAAAATGTTGCCACCAGAAGCTCGCAAAAAACTGCAATGCTGGATACGGAGCCGGCATTTGATCTGTTCCGGAAATTTCTTTATCTTCGAGACGGTAGAGTATTCAGCCGTTGAGAGATTTACTGAGTGCGTCACCTGTTTAGGAGGCGCTTTAATCTGCGTCAATCCGCTAAAAAAAATTTGGATAGGGAATCACCGGCAGGTGATTCTCTATCAGGCAAAAGCCAGTTTACATACGCCGGGGCACGATTTGAAACAATACTGGATAAAATACGGCGGTTTTTACACCAAATTTGATGACCGCTGCTCTCGGGAAAACTTCCGCAACCACTGATGGGTGTGGGGTGCGCTCCTTGAGGGAACTCACCCAACTTCTCAGCCCCGCCCGCGCTTCGCAGCGGCGGCAGCATTCATCTGAGTCACTTGTTCGAGACGTGACAGGGCGCTTTGGGCGGATTCGCGGATGTAGGGATCGGCGTCTTGATTTTGGGCCAAACTGGAAAGCGCCTCAGCAGCTTTCGGGTCGCTAATTGACCCTAATGCGCTAACCGCCGCGACTTGCAAGGCAATATCGTCGATGTGCAGCGCTTCCAGCAGGATATCTGCTGCCGGCGCTCCCACCGTGCTGAGTGCGCCTACTGTCGCCAGTTTAACCACCGGGTCCGGATCGCGCAGGGCTTTTTGCAGAGCCTGCAAACCGGCTTCTGGGAAGCTCTCTTCCGAGAAGTTGAGCGCAATCGCCGCCAGCGCTTTGGCACAGCTGGCTCGCACTGTGGCACTCTCATTCCCAACCAGTTGCTGCGCCAGCACCGGCACGGCATCTAGCCCAATGACGCCCAGCGTCTGAACCGCCGCTCGCCGGTAAACCACATCTTCATTTGACAAAATAGCCATCAGCTGGGGAATCGTCTGTGCTGTGCGCTCCTCGGCAATCTGGCGCATCGCTCTCTCCCGCAGTTTGGGATTCTGGTGTTTCAGCTGCGGATAGGCATCCGCTGTTGCTTGCGAGGGTTTAGTTACAGCTATTGAGATTACATTAATACTAACTATTTTGCCGCCTGTCCGGTGAATGTGCTGAATCGCTTGGGAGAGGCGGCTGTAAGGCACTCTCACCGCATACTTGCTTTTGCGCATTACATTTTGACGCCGCACGCCGGTGACTTCAATCACCACCGTGCGGCTGCTGTAATCGCTGAGATTTTTATCCGCAGTCAGAGTCATTTTGGATTTTGGATGCAAGGATTTTGGATGCAAGGATTTTATAGCAATAGACAGCTCAGGAATGGACAAGGCATCTCACGTCGCAGTAGGTAGAGGGACAGGCGAGACGCAATTCCTACATCTTAACCTAAAGTACATGGTCTGAGGGAACGCAATTCCTACGTTCGCGCCCTAAGAGGCTACTGCTATAAAGCCGGCTCTCTAGGGGTTTTTGAGATTCAACTTAACATTGCCAGATTTGAGGGCGAGTCGGAGCCTCCCGGAAGGCATTCCGGGAGGCTCCGGAACGAGTTTTAAACTGCTGGCTCACCCTGCAGCTACAGGAAAGCGAGTGGCTCTCGCCCGCACCAGCCAATCTGAGTCGCCGGCGCACTGCTGGTTTCCGCTGCTGTCCCCCAACTGCTCTAGCGCCATCAAACAAGCGTATTTCAATTCCCAGATGCTGGTTTCCAGACCGGCTTTTAACTCCGGAATTGCCCGCTTGTCGCCTAAATTTCCCAGGGCGATTGCCGCACCGGCTCGCGATTTTTGAAATTGCGGTCGCCGGTTGTGCAGGGCTTCTGCCAGCAGGTCGTAGGCCGGCGCGTATTTCAGCCAGCCGAGCAGTTTCACGACATGGTAGTGAGCGCCGTAATCGTTGTGCGCCCTGTCCGCAAAAGTGGCCAGCAGTGCTGCCGGTGCGGTGTCCCGATACAGATCCAGCAGGGTCTGAGTTGCCAAATAGCAGCGCCCAAAATCAGTTTGGTACAGCTCGTTAATGGCAAATTCCAGGGTGGGCGGCTGGTCGTATTCATGCACGAGCTGCAGGTCTTCCGGGTGGTCGCGAATCACCCGGTCGAGAACCGGCTCAACTTGAGCAAATGTTAGATGCCCCGCCGGCACGCCGGTATCGGCTAAGTGGCGAATTCCCCGCAGCCGAAACACCACGGAAACGGGACAGGTGGCAATCTTCCCAATGGCGGCATAATATTTAGCGTCCATCAGGTCTTGGATGGCAGACCGGCGGGCGTTAACATTCGGGTGGTGGAGAAATTCTACCACGCGCTCCATGCCGGTGGGGTCGCCTGTCAGCTGGCACACAGCGGCGATCGCCGCACCGGCGATTGCCGGATCGTCATCTGAGGTAAATCTAGCAATCTGCCCCACAGCCTGCTGGGCGTTTAGTTTTGCCAGCACCTGAATAATCAGCCGGTAGGTTTGCCCCGGTTTTTCCAGCTGCTGGGCAATTTCCTCCAGTATTTCTGGGTCGGAGCTGCCAATTTCTCCTATCGCCCACACGGCATTTTCTACTGTGTAACCGTCCGCATCGGCTAAACATGACCGAATTGCTTGAAGCGCCTGAGATGCCTTGAGCCGGCCCAGCGTTTCCAGGGCTTTGCGCCGAGCGATCCGGTGTTCCAAAACCGGATTTTGGTCTTTGACTGTGGCGATCAGGGCGCTGATCGATCGCTCTGTAGGAAAATTCACCAAATGGGAAGCGGCAATGTAGCGCTCTGATTTATCTTCCAGTTCTTCTAAAGGTACTGTTAGGATTTCGATTGCCCGCTCTTCTGTCAGTCCAGGAAATATATTTGAAAACCGATTGTCCATAAATACGGCTGAGCGCTAACCAAACAAAATGCTGAGAGGACTCTTGGCATATAACTTTACCTTTGCAGGCATTGCTATGTGCTAAGAGTCCCCCGAGACTAGGAGTTTAGTGCCGAATTAATTGCCAGCGATGCCGGCAAAATTAATTAGGACAGGGCGTTGATCAGGTAGTCCAGATAAGCCCGGAATTCGGTGAGGGCTTGCGGGGACAAGTCGCGAGGGGCGCAAGCGCGGTCGCGAACGAATTGGAAAGCGGTGACGTAGGCTGCGGTAGGCAGGCTGAGGGCGCGGTAGACTTCGCGAGCGCCGGCAATGCCCCACTCATCCAGCGGGCCGGTGCCGCCCACAACGAGGCTGTAGTTGACCAGGCGCAGGTAGTGGTCGATGTCGCGATAGCACTTGCTCACCTTCACCTCGTTCTCACCGGCTTCGCCGGCATTCTTGAGGTAGGGGTACTTCTTGAACACGGCATCGCCGGCTTCCTTGACCACGGCATCGTGGTTGCTGGCCAGCTTTTCTGCGGCTTCCAAGCGAGCGGCGGCGCGCTGGATGTTACCTTGCACGGACTCCAAATCTGAACCGCTGGGGAAACGACCGGCAGCATCAGCAGCAGTAACAACTGTGGTAACTACTGATTTCATGTTTCTGTTATCTCCTGAATAGTTTTTGACTTTAGCTGAGTGTTATTGAACACTTTTCGGTTTCAAGGTTTGAAAGCTTTGCCCTGTTGGGGGTTGGCGCTTTTCAGGGCTGCCAGCTCGCTCTCGGGCGCTTTTCAACCCGCCCACCTGTCTGACTAGCTGAGAGCGGCAGCCACCCGGTCGAAATAGCTAGCAGCTTCTGCAGCCAAGGAGGAGCAATCACCAGCCGGGGTTTCAATCTTGCGCTTGCTTGCGGTGTTGTTGATGAAAGCAACTGAGGCGGCTTTCATGATGGCAACGGCGCGCGCAGAAGAGGAGAGGGGAACGCCCAGGGCGATGTAGGTTTCCTTCAGCCCGTTCAAGCAGCGATCTTCGAGCACGGAAGCATCGCCAGCCAGCAGTGCGTAAGCGACGTAGCGCAGGATGATTTCGCCATCGCGCAGGCAGGCAGCCATGCGGCGGTTGGGGTAGCAATTGCCACCGGCTTGAATCAAGCCTTGGTTTTCGCAGATCATGCCAGAAACGGCGTCGGAGACGATACAGCTGGTGTTGCTGGAGATGGCGTTCACTGCATCCAGGCGCTTGTTACCTTCTGCAATGAAGGTTCTCAGGCTTTGCAAATCGGCACCGCCAACGTAAGCTGTCTTGGAATCAGCTCCTACGACAATTCTGGAAAAAGCGTCAAGCATTCAGTTTTCCTTCCCAATTTACAGTTGTTCTGCTTTGGCAGGCCAGTTTCACCTGCCACTATCGAACATAAGCGATGGCGAACGGCACCGTCTCATTTCTGAGAAACAAAGTAACAATCTTTAACATTTGCCCGGTTCCGGGGGTGGGGGGTGGGGGGGGTTGAGGGCCTCAAAAGGGCGCTGCCGGTGGAATTTATCCGCCTTCCCGCAGCCCTCAACCCCTTCAGGAAGCCCCAAGAGCCCCTCTGTCGCCCTCGCCTCTCGCCTTGCAGGGGCAGGTTTTTCGTTGGCTTGGGGGGTGAATCAAGCCGGACTGCATGTCTGTAAGCTCTCTCCCGCTCCCGGAACGCCCCCGCTCCCCTGCCTGAAAACAGGCCAGATCTAAAAAACCCACCCCCTCTTGCCGCCTCTCACCCCCCAACCCCTACCCGAAAGCGGGCCTTGTTTGATGAGTTCATTAAAGACTGAACGTTCAAAAGGTGCTAATCTAGATATAGATGTACATAAATGGCCATTTGAAGTGAGTCTGGACTCTGAGCGCCGGCAAATTGAGGTCAAGGGCTTTATCGAGGAGGTCGGTCTGCTGTTCGAGTTCACGGGCTTGCCGCGAATGGCAGGGCGCATCATGGGCTGGCTGCTGATTTGTGACCCGCCGCACCAGTCCACCGGCTCCCTGGCGGAGGTGCTGCAGGCGAGCAAAGGCTCTATCAGCACGATGACTCGGCTCCTGATTCAAGCCGGCATGGTGGAGCGTACCGGCATTCCCGGGGAGCGCCGCGACTATTTCCGCATCACGCTAGGCACCTGGTCGGTGCTGATCGGGCAGCGACAGGCACAGATTGCAGCGGTTCGCCAGCTGGCGGAACACGGGCTGGAGCTTCTGGCTGGGGAAGACTGCCACCGGCAGGCTCGCTTGCGAGAGATGCGGGACTTTCACGCTTTTTTTGAGCGGGAGCTGCCGGTGCTGATCGAGCGCTGGGAGCTGGAGCGCCCGGACAAAGAGGGGCGTCGTGTTGAGGGAGGCTAGCCAGCATTCAAGGTGTGGGGGCGCGGCAGGTGCCGGTCCCCACACCGGCTCGCTCGGGTTTGGGCGGGAGGGGTTAGCGGTAAAACCTGGCTTGTGGGGATAGCCGCCTCGTAAATTCTACCCCAGAGCGCTGAAAAATAAAATAGGGCAGCGTTTTCCAGCTCGCCGCACGCACAAGCTTTGGGCCAGACCGGCGCTCCGCGCGGGCGGCTTGAATTATACAAATCGTTACAATAAAAGTGAAGCCCAGCCAGTGCAAGGTCGCGGATTTCCGGAAAATAGCCCCGCAGTCTGATTGTGCAGTCTCAGTGCTGCAGCGTTTTAATCACCCCTAAGACACACTCTTATATTTAATGACTGATTTCAGGAACACGCCCATGCAACTGCACCGGCTACCAGAGGAAGAATCAGTAGAGAAGGACGGGCACCAGCCTGCTGAACTCGCCGCTGCGCCCCTCGAAGCGCCCCCGGCAGACACGCCGGCAGACACGCCGGCAGACACGCCGGCAGACACGCCCGCAGACACGCCCGCAGACAGCTGGCCCGGGCGGAAGCGCAAGTGGCCAGTGAAGCCTGTGGTGCTCGGAGCGATCGCTGCTGCGGTGCTCGGCACCGGCGTCACGGCTTACCAAATTCAGCGCTCCGCTCAGCCGAAGAAAGATATTATAGCAGAACTGACGGTGCCGGTGGCAGCGCAGGACCTGACAGTCAGGATACAGGCGAGCGGCAATGTCAGGCCGGTGCAGAGCGTCAACCTGTCGCCGAAAACCCAGGGGCGGATAGCGGAGCTGCTGGTGGAGCAAGGCGACACGGTACAGGCGGGGCAAATTGTGGCTCGCATGGAGAGTGACGAGCTTCAAGCCCAAGTGCAGCAAGCGAAAGCGGGTGTGGCCCAAGCGGAAGCCCGCCTGCAAAAGCTGGAGTCGGGGAGCCGAGCGGAGGAGGTGGCTCAAGGGCAAGCGCGCCTGGAAAAAGCCAAGGCGAATTTGGCCCAGTTGCAGGCCGGCAGCCGCCTCGAAGAGATTGGGGAAGCCTCTGCCGGTGTGGCGAGAGCGGAGGCGCAAGTCGCCGAGGCGCAGTCGCGGCTGGCGCTGGCGGAAAAGAATGTCAAGCGCAACCGGCAGCTGGCGGCGCAGGGGGCAATCGCGACTCAAGAGCTCGACCGAACCATAGATGAGGCTCGCAGGGCGAAAGCTGCCCTGGAACAAGCGCAAGCCGGTGTGGCAGAAGCGAAGCAGCGCCTGGAAAGGCTGCAAAATGGCAGCCGCCCTGAGGAAATTGCCGGGGCTCAAGCCGCTGTGGCAGAAGCGCAGAGCCAGCTCGACCAGACGCTCAATGGCAGCCGCCCTGAGGAAATTGCGGAGGCTCAAGCGGCTGTGGCGGAAGCCCGAGCGCGGCTGAAGCTGTCGGAAGTGCAGATGGAAGACACTGTGGTTCGCGCTCCTTTTCCCGGCACGATCGCCCAGCGATACGCTACGGTTGGGGCGTTTGTGACGCCCACGACTTCTGCTTCCAGTGCCGGTTCGGCTACCTCTACTTCAATCGTGGCGCTGGCTAGGGGTCTGGAAGTCCTGGCGAAGGTGCCGGAAGCTGACATCAGTCAGATTAAACCGGGGCAAAAGGTTGAGATTGTGGCGGACGCCTATCCGGATGAAGTTTTTAAAGGTCGCGTCCATTTGATTGCCCCTGAGGCGATAAAAGAGCGGGATGTGACGCTGTTTGAAGTGCGGGTGGATATCGAGAGCGGCTTGAACAAGCTACAGTCGGGGATGAATGTGGATTTGACGTTTTTGGGGAACGAGCTAAAGGATGCTTTGGTGGTTCCTACGGTGGCGATTGTGACTCAAAAGGGGCAAACCGGCATTTTGGTTCCGGGTGAGAAGAATAAGCCGGTTTTCCGCCCGGTGACGATTGGGCCGAGCATTGAAAATCAAACTCAGATTCTTCAGGGGGTTCAGGCCGGTGAGCGGGTGTTTGTGGGCCTTCCGGAGGGTCAAAAGTTGGAGGATATTGTGAAGGAGAAGAAGTAGGGGGCGTTATTGAACCGGCAAGACGCAGAGAGCGCCAAGAGAGGAGAAAAAAAGGGGTTTCTGAGCGATGGATTTTGCTGAAAGTGTGAGAATGTCGGTGCAGACGCTGGTGGCTAATAAGATGCGCAGCGGTTTGACGATGCTGGGGATTGTTATTGGCAATGCGTCTGTGATTGCGATGCTGGGGTTGGGTGAGGGGGCGCAGCGGTTTGTGGAGGCGCAGGTGAATTCTCTGGGGACTAATGTGCTGTTTGTCGCGCCGGGAAGTCCGAAGGCTCAAACTCGACCGGTTTTTAGGCAGGAAACGCTGGTGCTGGCAGATGCGGAGGCGATCTCGTCTCAGGTGCCTTCGGTGAGGGAGGTGGCTCCCCAGCTCACCGGTCAAGAACGGATCGCTTACCGCAACAAAAATTCCTCTCCTCTTTTGTTTGGGGTGACACCGGCATTTCTCTCGGTGCGGAAATTTGATGTGGGTCAGGGCCGGTTTATTTCGGATTTAGACCTGAAGCGCAATGAGCAGGTTATCGCTCTGGGAAAAGATTTGGCGAAGAAGCTTTTTGGGGAGGAAAATCCGATTGGAAAGTCGGTGCGGGTGAAAAATGTTTCACTGCAGGTGATTGGGGTGATGCAGCCTAAGGGCACGACTTTTGGGATGAATCTGGATGATACAGCTTTTGTGCCGCTGACGACGATGGCGAACCGGATTCTGGGGCGGACTTCTCCCTACGGAATGAAGGTCAGCTTTATTTCTGTTTCTGTGCGGGATGAAGCGAGCATGAAGGCGGCTGAGTTTCAGATTGCCAATCTGCTGCGGCTGCGCCACAAAATTACGGATGAGGATGATTTTACGGTTCGCAACCAGAAGGATTTGCAGAAGACGATGGGCGCTATCACCGGCGCTCTCACGGCGATGCTGGCTGCGATTGCGGCAATTTCTCTGCTGGTCGGGGGAATTGGTATTATGAATATTATGCTGGTGTCGGTGACTGAGCGCACGAAGGAAATCGGTCTGCGCAAGGCGATTGGGGCGTCGGAGCAAGATATTTTGATGCAGTTTATGATTGAGGCGGTGATTCTTTCGGTTGCCGGCGGGCTGATTGGCACCGGCATCGGTGTGGGGGGGGTGCTGCTGGCGGGGAAGCTGACAAATTTGGAGGCGGGCATATCGCCGGTGGCGATTGTGCTGGCGACGGGAGTTTCTGGGGGCATCGGTCTGTTTTTTGGGGTGGTGCCGGCGCGCCGGGCGGCTCAGCTCGATCCGATTGTGGCGCTGCGGAGTGCTTGATTGGGCATGGGGCGTGGGGGGCAACACTATTGCTAATATCCAGTCTCTTGAAATTGCGGCTATACAAACGAAGCCCGCCTGCGCGGGCTATAGAAGTAAGTAAGGTGGGTATGCGTAACCCACCTCACAAAAATAATCCTGCTCACCGAATAACGCACCCCACGGAAATAACGCCATCGAAGATGATGAGAAAAGGTGGAAACGTATGGATGTTTTAGAAAGTGTGAGAATGGCGGTGCAGACGCTGGTGGCAAATCGGATGCGCAGCGCTCTGACGATGCTGGGAATTATTATTGGGAATGCTTCTGTTATTGCTATGATTGGAGTGGGTGAGGGCGCGCAGCGGTTTGTCGCCGGCGAGTTGGAGGCTTTGGGACCAAATGTGCTGTTTGTGACGCCGGGGAGTGAGATGGCTGAGCGGTTGCCAGGTCCCCCACCGCAAACTCTGGTGCTGGCGGATGCGGAGGCGATCGCAGCTCAGGTCCCTTCGGTGACGGCTGTTGCGCCGGAACTCAACAGCAGTGAGATTGTGAGCTACCGCAATAAGAATTTTTCAGCGACGCTCACCGGCACGACGCCGGATTATTTGCCGGTGCGCAGTTTTGAGGTGGCTGAGGGGCGGTTTTTTACGGATTTGGATGTGCGGCGGAACAAGCTGGTTGTGGTTCTGGGTTCGGATACGGCAAAGGAACTTTTTGGGGGTGCGAATCCGATTGGAGAGCTGGTGCGCATTAAGGATGCTAGCTTTGAGGTGATTGGGGTGATGAAAGCCAAAGGGTCGTCTTTTGGCATGAATATGGATGAGACGGTTTTTCTGCCGGTGACGGCGATGGCTAACCGCATTGTGGGGCGGACTTCTCCCTATGGGATTTCTCTGACGATTATCTATGTGAATGCTCGGAATCAGGAAAGTATGGATGCGGCTCAGTTTCAGATTGAGAATTTGCTGCGGCTGCGCCACAAGATTGCGGACGAGAATGATTTTACGGTTCAGAATCAGAAGGATTTGCTGAAAACTACGGGGGCGGTGACGGGCGCTCTGACTGTGATGCTGGCAGCGGTGGCTAGCATCTCGCTTTTTGTTGGGGGAATTGGTATAATGAATATTATGCTGGTGTCGGTGACTGAGCGCACTCGCGAGATTGGCTTGCGGAAGGCTATCGGAGCGTCGGAGCGCGATATCCTATTTCAGTTTATCATTGAGTCGGTGATCCTGTCTGTCACCGGCGGTTTAGTTGGGGTTTTGACCGGCGGCGGCGGGGTGTTTCTGGTGGGGGCGCTGACGCCTTTGAAGGCGGGGGTGTCACCGGCTGCGGTGGCTCTGGCGACTGGGGTTTCTGGGGCGATCGGCCTGTTTTTTGGGGTGGTGCCGGCTCGCCGGGCTGCTAAACTTGACCCTATTGTTGCGTTGCGGAGTGAATAAGATGCAAAATAAAGTTAGCCCTGTATCTCCTGCTGTGATTTCGGGGCGGAAGCGGGCGATTGTTCAGCTGGAAAATGTTTTTAAGGTTTACGGGATGGGGGATATTGAGGTTCGCGCTCTCAATGGGGTGAGCCTGACGGTTGAGCAGGGGGAGTATTGCTCTATTATGGGGGCTTCAGGTTCGGGGAAGTCTACGGCGATGAATATTATTGGCTGTCTGGACCGGCCCACTTCTGGAAGGTATTTTCTGGATGGGGTGGATGTGGCGCGGATGCCTGAGGGGGAGCTGGCGAAGATTCGCAATGTTAAGCTGGGGTTTGTGTTCCAGCAATTTCACCTTTTGCCGCAGCTGACGGCTCTGGAAAATGTTATGCTTCCTATGGTATATGCGGGGGTTGCCAGTGGGGACCGCCGGCAGCGTGCGGCTGAGGCGCTGCGCCGAGTTGGGCTGCAAAATCGGATGAATAATAAGCCGAACCAGCTGTCGGGAGGGCAGCAGCAGCGGGTGGCTATTGCGCGGGCAATTGTGAATAAGCCGGTGCTGTTGCTGGCGGATGAGCCTACGGGGGCTTTGGATTCCCGAACGACTCAGGAGGTGATTGATATTTTCTCGGAGTTGAATGCCGGTGGGATTACGATTGTTATGGTGACGCACGAGCCGGATGTGGCTCGCTGCACTCGCCGGATTGTTTGGTTCCGGGATGGGCAGGTGATCCACTCTCATTTGACGCCTGATGAGTTGGGGCATGCTGTTTTTTGAGGGTTGATGTGGGGTGCGTTTCGGAGGGGGAACGCACCTCTATTGTAGCATTTTTTTGGGGTGATTGTTGAGAGCCTCCGGTTAGTGTTGATGTCCCCTGGCGAGTGTTGACACACCCGGGGTTGACACACTCCGGCGATTGCAAAGCCTGCGCGGGGTTAAGAGGAATGAGAAATGAGCGGAAATTTCACGCAGTTGTATGTCCATTTTGTTTGGGCGACCTGGGACAGATTGCCTCTGATTACGCCAGATATCCAGAAGCCGGTTTATCAGGCAATTGTTGGGCAGTGCAACCAGCTGAGATGCACGACAATCGCCATTGGCGGCATTGAGGAGCATGTACATCTATTAATCGGCTTCCCGCCCACTCTGGCAATATCTGATATAATAAAACAAATTAAGGGCAGTACGTCCCATTTGATTGCTCGCGAAATTAAACCCCGTGAGTTCTTTAAATGGCAGGGCAGCTATGGGGCTTTTACTGTGATCGAGGGTGCCATCGACTCAGTGGCTAACTACATCAGACACCAGGCAACCCATCACCGCGAAAAATCAATTATTCCTCTTTGGGAGCTAGCTCCTACCTAACCAGAGTAATTTCCATTTAGATCCCACCGGCAGACTTCGGGATTAGCCAGGTTCCTGGCGATTGAAAGAGACTGTTGGCGAATGCGTGAGGGGTTAGACCTACAGCTAGTTCCTAGGCGATTAGCCAGGTTCCTAGCGATTGGAAATCGCGGCTATACAAACGAAGCCCGCCTTCGCGGGCTAAGAGTAGAGCGAGGCTCTCAAAATTTGCCCGGGTTTTCCTCGGTTGATTCTCACCGGCATGTCTTGTAGCAACCCGCGCCGCCGGGTTTGGCTAGCCGTGATTTCTAAGATAATGTTGGCGTCGTCTTTCCTGGGAAAAGAACCGCGCAGACTGTGAGAGTCTCCTTCTACTCTTTAGCCCGCGAAGGCGGGCTTTGTCTGTATAGCCGCGATTTCCAATCGCCTGGGAATTAGCAAAAAGCCTAGCCCCTTACGCAGAGCGCCAACAGTATCTTTCCAATCGCCGGCATATCCCGCAATAAGCGATTTCATTCTCACCGGCATGTCTTGTAGCAACCCGCGCCGGCGGGTTTGGCTAGCCGTGATTTCTAAGATAATGTTGGCGTCGTCTTTCCTGGGAAAAGAACCGCGCAGACTGTGAGAGTCTCCTTCTACTCTTTAGCCCGCGAAGGCGGGCTTTGTCTGTATAGCCGCGATTTCCAATCGCCTGGGAATTAGCAAAAAGCCTAGCCCCTTACGCAGAGCGCCAACAGTATTTTTCCAATCGCCGGCATATCCCGCAATAAGCGATTTCATTCTCACCGGCATGTCTTGGATCACCCCGCGCCGGCGGGTGAAACTCTGATGAGCCGGTATTGATAAGATGGTGTTGGTGAATGCGTGAGGGGTTACAGGTTTTGCTAATTCCCCGGCGATTAGCCAGGTTCCTAGCGATTGGAAATCGCGGCTATACAAACGAAGCCCGCCTTCGCGGGCTAAGAGTAGAGCGAGACTCTCAAAATCTGCCTGGTTTTTCCTCGGTTGATTGCTTCCCACCGGCACTCTGCCGGCTGAATGAATTCCGCGCCGGTGTGCGCGGTGCGGGGGGGTTTTGTCGGGAGGGTGTCTCTTTTGAATTTGGGCTGTGGGGCGCAACCGGCGTGTATTGTTGGGGGGGGTGGGTTACGCTTCGCTAACCCACCCTACTGGGGCTTTTAAAAATCCAAAATCCAAAATCCAAAATCCAAAATCGGTACGATTTGTGGTAAGTTGAAGGGTGTATTCTATGTGTGGGGGTTTGTTTTGGATCGGGGTTCTTTAACTGTTGTTGGCACCGGCATTCAACTGGTGGGCCATCTGACTTTGGCGGCGCGGTCTTGGATTGAGGGCGCGGATAAGGTGCTGTTTGCTGTGGCTGACCCGCTGACGGCTAAGTGGCTGCAGTCTCTCAATCCTGCCGCTGAATCTTTGCCCTACGATACCGGCAATTTGCGGCGCAGGAAAACTTATGATGAAATGGTGGGGCGGATTTTGGTTGAGGTTCGCTCTGGGTTGAATGTCTGCGCGGTTTTTTACGGCCATCCGGGGGTGTTTGCTGACCCGGCTCACGAGGCGATTCGGCAGGCTCGTCGGGAGGGGTTTCGGGCGGAAATGCTGCCTGGAATTTCGGCGGAAGACTGTCTGTTTGCTGATTTGGGGGTTGACCCGGGACGCAATGGCTGTCAGAGTTTTGAAGCGACGGATTTCCTGATCCGCCGGCGCAAATTTGACCCGACTAGCGTTCTGATTTTGTGGCAGATTGGTTTCACCGGCAATTTGGGGTTTTTCAAGGAAAACGCCCACTTGCGGGGTTTGAAGGTGTTGGCGGAGGTTTTGCAAACCGATTACGGTCCTGAGCATGAGGTGACGGTTTACGAGGCGGCGGTTTACTATCCGGTGTGCTCGCCTACTATTGAGCGGATGCGCCTGTGCGAGTTGCCAAATGCTTCCGTGACGCCGGTTTCGACGCTTTATGTGCCGCCCAAAGCCCCTGCGCCGGTGGATGCGGAAATGATGGCCCGGTTGGGGATTTCTGTTGGGCCGGGGCGGGGCGGGAAAGATTAAGAAATGTGTAAAAATCTGTATGAACCTTGTGGGGGGTGAACAGGGTATGCTTTGATCGTAGTCATCAACAAGTTGTGCAAGTGGTGTGGGGTTCAGGATGTGCGGGACTCAAGCGCAAGAGGACACTCTAGCTGCCCTCAACCGGGCCATCGAACAGAATCCTCAGGACATTCGGGCCATTGCCCGCCGGGGGGAGATGTGCCGGCTGGCGGGGCGCTATGAGGACGCTCTGGCGGATTTCAGCCGGGCGATTGCGCTGCAGCCTGACTACGCCTGGGCCATCGCCCACCGGGGCGAGACTTACTACCTGCTGAAACGCTATCGGGAAGCGCTGGCTGATTTTAACCGAGCGGTGGAACTCCAGCCCACTTACGTTTGGGCGCTGGCCCACCGGGGCGCAAGCTACCATCGCCTGAATCGCTACGATGAGGCTCTGGCTGACTTTAATAAGGTTCTTGAGCTGAAGCGGGACTATGCTTGGGCTTTCTTCTATCGTGGCCAGCTTCACTGTCTGGTGAACCGCTATGAGGAAGCTTTGGCGGATTGCGACCGGGCGATTGCTCTTGACAAAACTATCATTCCCTCTTGGCCAGGTGAGCGCGGGCTGCTGCTGAGCTATCTGGGACGGTATGCTGAGGTGATTGAATGTTGCGAGCGAGGGTTGCAGGATAGCCCGGATGACTTTATTACCCTGTACACGCTTGCTGTGGTCAAGGCTCGCTGGAAAGGGTTGGGTGAGGCGCAAGCTGAAATCCAACAGACGCGAACTGCCTTACAAGCTGGAGTGAATGGGCCACAGCGTGCCGGTGCCCTTTATCGGCTTGGCGGTCTGGCGGCGCTTGAGGGACACTCTGAGGAGGCGCTGAACTATCTGAGTGAAGCAATCTCGCTAGAGAATGAGCCGCTTGAGTTAGCTCGGCGGGACTTGGCATGGCTTGACCTGCGTGCCGATAGGCGCTTTCAATCGTTAATCGCGACGGCCAGAGAGGAGTGAAGGCAGTCCATCTGCTTACAATTTAAAAAATTATGTGCGGGACGCTTATCCGCTCTGGAGTCCAGAAATTATTGGAATAGATAGGAGGGTACATTTACCAGATGACGTGCAAATCTGATGACAGTATTAAGACGCTTACTCACGAAGGCGAAACCTTCCTCCAAGTGGGGAACTACGACAAGGCTATAGATTGCTTTACCGCAGTCATCGAGAAAAAGCCTTCCGCTTGGGTCTACGCCCACCGGGGTGAAGCCTACCGCTTACAAGCGTCCTTTAACAATGCGCTCGATGACTTTGAGAAAGCTATAGAATTATCAGGAGGAGCCAATAGCAAGTACGCCTGGGCCTACGCTCACAAGGGTGAGACGCTCCGCGTGATGGGAGGGCCTAGCAAGAAGAAAGCTCTCACGGATTTCACTCGCGCTGTGGAAATAAACCCCAAGTACGCCTGGGCTTACGCCCACCGTGGTGGGAGCCATGACTTGTACAACCAAAGCGAACTGGAGCCAGCTCTGGAAGATTTTGACAAAGCCATCTTGCTGTATCCCAAATACGCCTGGGCCTTTGCCTTCCGGAGTGCCGTCTACTTGTTTTTGGGCGAGGGTGACAGAGCGTACTACGATCTGCTGCATGCTATATCGCTCGACAATACTATAGTTCGCGATCCGATAATCCGGCAACTTAAGGGATCTCTAAGGAATCGCATTGCAGAGAACAAGAACAATAGTAAAATTAAGACTCCCTTGCCAGATTGAGTTACAATTCTGCTGAGAGCCAACTGTGTGCTGGACGCAGAGTAAATGGCCCATTTTTCAGACTGTGCGCTCAAATTCTAAGAACTAGACCCATGAGGTGCATACCTTGAGCAAGTTATTCGATTTTTTGACCGATTTGACCACAAATCCCAGACAGCAAGAAGCATTCGCGAAGGCTCCTGACACCGTTATGGCTGCGGTAGGGCTATCGGAACTGGAGCGAGCTGCGCTAAAGAGCGGGAATTCCGCCCGCATTGCTGCCACCTTCACCAATCATATTATTCCTTCTGCTTTTTCACTTGTAGATCCTGCTCCTGATCCTTTCCCCGACCCAGACCCCCCGGACTCAGATGAGCCTGATTCAGATTCTCCAGATGGAGAAAACCGAGCGCTAGGACAGCAGTACGCATCAAAATAGGAACGGCTCGCAGGTAGAAAGTGACATTCCCCACAGATGAGCATTTATATACTTGCGCCGCTCTCATATTTTCAGAAAAAATAATTAGCTTGTATGCTGTCGCTTTTTAGCCACTGAAGCGCTTAAAAGCGAGATAGGTTAATAGCGGGAAAACCCTGCTGTAGCGGGGTTTTTTCGTAAGGAGCGATGGGACAAAAGGGTGCTGGATATCCCTGAAAGTTTGGCAGGGAAATTGCTAAAATATAATAGGCGGGTCACAAAAAAGGATAGCAAGTAAAAATGATAACGATTTCTGGCTGCCAGATAACCCAACAGCTGCACGAAAGCGCTTCCTCACTGGTGTTTCGGGCAATGAGGCCAACAGATGGCCAGCCGCTTGTCCTCAAAATGTTGAAACAAGCCTATCCCCCGCCCGAAATAGTGGCCCAGTTCAGACGGGAGTATGAAGTCACCCGCAGCTTGAACTTGGCGGGAGTGGTGGATGCCTACAGCTGGGAAAGCGACAGCAACCGTCCGGTGATGGTGCTGGAAGACTTCGGCGGAGAGTCCCTCGCTAAGCTCAATCTAGCTGGGAGCTTGACTTTAACCGGCTTTCTCCCCCTAGCGATTGAAATTGCCAGCATTTTAGGCCAAATTCATCAAAGATATATTATCCACAAAGATATCAACTCGTCCAACATCCTCTTCAACCCAGCAACCCAACAAGTCAAAGTCATTGACTTTGGCATTTCCACAGTGCTTTCGCGAGAAAACCCAACGTTTGGCAATCCCAATTTGCTGGAGGGAACACTGGCATATATCTCCCCAGAACAGACGGGACGGATGAACCGGGCGATCGATTACCGCACAGATTTTTACTCCCTGGGGGTAACATTCTACGAGTTGCTGACCGGCCAGTTGCCTTTTGCCACGGATGATGCCCTGGAATTAGTGCACTGCCACATTGCCAAAGTGCCGGCACCCCCGCACGACCTCAAACCCGACATTCCCCAGACGGTTTCAGAAATCGTGCTGAAACTGATGGCCAAAAATGCCGAAGACCGCTACCAGTCCGCGCGGGGGCTGGTTGCGGACTTAGAGGAATGCCTGCGACAGTGGCAGGCAAAAAATCAGATTGACCCCTTCCGACTCGGACGGCATGATATTTCCGACCGGTTCCAAATTCCGCAAAAGCTTTACGGACGGGAAAAGGAAGTCGCAACCCTGATGGCTGCGATTGAGCGAGTCAGTTCTGGGGCGAGCGAAATGATACTGGTTTCCGGCTATTCCGGCATCGGCAAGTCAGCCCTGGTGCAGGAAGTCTACAAACCCCTGACCAAGCAGCGCGGCTACTTCATCTCCGGAAAATTTGACCAATTTCAGCGCAATATTCCCTACGCATCGCTGATACAAGCATTTCGGTCGCTGGCGCAGCAACTGCTCACCGAAACAGAAGCCCAAATCGCCCGCTGGCGGGAGAAACTCCAGGCGGCTTTGGGAGCGAATGGACAGGTGATTGTAGAGGTCATCCCAGAAGTGGAGCTGATTATTGGCCCCCAACCTTCCGTCCCCGAACTGGGTGCCGCCGAAGCGCAAAATCGCTTTAACCTGGTGTTTCAAAACTTCATTAAAGTCTTTACCCAGCCGCAACATCCCCTGGTTGTTTTCTTGGACGATTTGCAGTGGGCGGATGGGGCTTCTCTGAAATTAATTCAGCTGCTGATGGCGGCGGCGGAACCCGGACTGTCCTTAATCGGGGCGTATCGCGACAACGAAGTCAGCGATGCGCACCCGCTGATGCTGGCAATTGAAGAGATAAAAAAAGCCGGCGCAACCGTCAATCAGATTTCACTTTTCCCCTTAGCCACACGGCACATCACCGAGTTGATTGCTGACCTGCTGCACTGCCAGCCAGCGCCGGCCCAACCGCTGGCAGAATTGGTGCGGGCCAAAACCGGCGGCAATCCCTTTTTCGTCACAGAGTTTCTCAAGTCCCTGTATGCCGAACAGCTGATTGCCTTTGACTATCAGCGGAACTCCTGGCAGTGGGATTTGCGGCAAATCCAAAGCCGGCAGATCACAGATAACGTCGTGGAACTGATGGCGGCCAAAGTGCAGAAGTTACCGCCAGAAACCCAAGCCGTGTTGAAGCTTGCCGCTTGTGCCGGCAACCAGTTCGACTTGGACCGGCTGGCGGTTGTGTCTGAAAAAGCGCCGCGAGAAACAGCCGCCGATTTGTGGCCGGCGATAGCAGAGGGTTTTGTTTTGCCCCTCTCCGACACCTACAAGTTGATGGAACTGGATGTGGAAGGTCTTTCCGATCAGGTGTCGGCGGAGTACAAGTTTGCCCACGACCGCATCCAGCAAGCGGTCTATTCCCTAATTCCGGAAGCGGACAAACAGGCGGTGCATCTGCGGGTGGGGCAGCTGCTGCTGCAGAATACGCCGGCAGAGGAGCTGGAGCTGAAAATATTTGATATCGTCAACCAGCTCAACCAAGGTCGGGCGTTAATCGGGGAGCAAACCGAGCGCGATGAGCTGGGCCGGTTAAATCTGCAGGCGGGGAAAAAAGCAAAAGCCTCGGCAGCCTATCAGTCGGCGTTGAGCTATTTGCAGCTCGGCATTGGACTGCTGGGCGAGAATAGCTGGCAGACCCAGTATGACCTGACCCTAGCACTCTATGAGGAAGCGGCAGAGGCTGCGTATCTCTGCGGCGACTTTGAGGAGATGGAGCGATTGGGAGCCCTCGTCTTGGAACGCGCTTTAACGCCGCTGGACAAAGTGGCAGTCTATGAAGCGAAGATCCTAGCCTATTCAGCACAAAGCAAACTGCTGCTATCACTGCAGACTGGCCTCGAATTTCTAAAGTTGTTGGATCTGATCTTTCCCGAAAAGCCAACTTTGGCAGATATTATGCAAGCCCTACAGGAAACACAGTCAGTTCTGGCAGGGAAAGAGCCACGAGACTTAATCGAGCTGCCGGCAATGACAGAGCGGGCAAAACTGGCAGCCATGCGGATTCTGACCAAGTTATGTCTGCCAGCCTTTGTTGCCATGAACGAACTGATACCATTGCTAATCGGCAAACAAGTAAATTTATCGGTCGAATATGGCAATGCCGCTGATTCTGCCTATGCGTATGCGATGTACGGTCTCATCCTCTGCGGTGGGGGAGACATTGATACTGGCTATCTATTCGGCCAACTTGCTTTACAGGTGTTAGAACGGTTGAATGCTAAAAAGCTCAAAGCCAGAACCTATTTTATGGTGAGCGCATTTGTAACACATTGGAAAGAACGCCTTAGGGATATAGTTCCCCTTTTTTTAGAGAGCTATCAAAGCGGATTGGCTGCCGGAGATTTAGAATTTGCCGCTAATGGATCGGCCACTTACTCTATTACTTCCTATTTAGCGGGTAAGGAGTTGAACGAACTGGAACGAGAAATGGCAAAATATGGAAAAGCCCTTGCCAAGCTCGGACAAGAAACTATTTTGCATTACCATTTAATCTACTGGCAGGCAGTCTTGAACTTGCTGGGTAGATCGGAAAATAGGTGCCGTTTAATGGGTGAAGTCTACCGAGATTACAAAATGCTGCCACTCCACATTGCAGCCAGGGATAGAGGCTCCCTTTTTAATCTTTATTTTAACAGTAAGATCCTCTTTTATCTGTTTCAAGAAGTAAGACAGGCTAGTGAATATCTAGAAATAGCAGAAGAGTATTTTATCCAGTTGGAGACATCTCTCTATGCTCCTCCATACAATTTGTATAATTCGCTGATTCGGCTGGCCGTATTTCCTGACGCCCCCGAATCCGAGCGAGAGCGCATCCTGGAGAAAGTCGCCGCCAACCAGGCGAAAATGGAAACCTGGGCCAAGCACGCCCCCATGAATTGCGCCCACAAATTCCACCTCGTGGAAGCGGAACGCGCCCGCGTGCTGGGCAACTATGCCGAAGCCCGAGAGCACTACGACTCGGCAATCGCCCTCGCGCAAGAAAACGAATACCTCAACGAAGAAGCCCTCGCCTGCGAACTGGCGGGCCGGTTTTATCTCGCCCGTGGCCAAAACCGCATCGCCCGCCACTATTTGCAAGACGCCCACTATGCCTACCAGCAGTGGGGTGCGGTGGCAAAAGTCAAGGACTTGGAGGAACGATATCCCCAGTTTCTCGCACCGGCATCCTCCGCAACCAAAAGCGCCACCATCTCCACCACCGGCAGCGGTTCCGGCGAAACCCTGGACTTAGCCACCGTCGTCAAAGCCTCGCAAGCGATAGCCGGTGAAATCGTCCTCGACAAATTGCTCGCCAAACTCATCAACCTCGTCCTGGAAAATGCCGGTGCTCAAAAAGGTTTCCTCATCCTTTCCGATAGCGGCAAACTCACCATTGAAGCTGCCCTTCACGCCGACAATCCCGCCGAAGTTCTGCAATCAATTCCCGCCCTTGACAGCGGACTTCTCCCCGCAGCCATCATCAATTATGTCGCCCGCACGCAGGAAAATGTCGTCTTAAACGACGCCAGCAGCGAGGGAATCTTCACCACAGACTCTTATATTACCGCAAACCAGCCCAAATCCGTCTTGTGCGCCCCTATCCTCAACCAAGGCAAACTCACCGGCATCCTCTACCTGGAGAATAACATCGCCAACGCCGCATTTACCGCCGACCGGCTGGAAGTGGTGAGAATCCTTTCCGCCCAAGCAGCCATCTCCATTGAAAACGCGCTCCTGTACCGAACCCTAGAGCAAAAAGTCATCGAGCGCACCGCCCAACTCGCCGCCGCCAACCAAGAAATCACCCTGCTCAACGAGCGCCTGAAAGCCGAGAACATGCGGATGGCGGCGGAACTGGAAATCACGCGCCGGTTGCAGCGGATGATTTTGCCCAAAGAGGAAGAACTGCATCAAATCCCGGAACTGGATATTGCCGGTTTCATGGAGCCCGCCGACGAAGTGGGCGGCGACTACTACGACGTGCTGCAAAGCCACGGGCGCGTTAAAATCGGCATCGGCGACGTAACCGGACACGGCTTAGAAAGCGGCGTGCTGATGATCATGGTGCAAACCGCAATCCGCACCCTGCTGGAAAATAGCGAAACCGACCCCAAAAAATTCCTTGACACCGTTAACCGGACGATTTATAATAATGTTACGCGGATGAATTCCGACAAAAACCTCAGCCT
>NZ_KB235948.1:4944708-5058900 GCF_000332335.1 Kamptonema formosum PCC 10802
CCTTCCCCGCGTGCGGGGAGGGGGAGCAAGATTTGGTTCGCTGTTCCTTATAGCAAGTAACTCGTAGCGTTCCCTCGCGCGGGAACGCACCCTACCCCTATAGTCCAGAAACCCGGTTTCTTAAAGAAACCGGGTTTCTCAGTACCTCACTAATATGAGAAAAGCTATACATAAGGATTGCCGGCGCATGCATAAGGATTGCCGGTGCATGCATGAGGATTGCCGGCGCATGCATGAGGATTGCCGGTGCATGCATGAGGATTGCCGGCGCATGCATGAGGATTGCCGGTGCATGCATGAGGATTGCCGGTGCTTGCATGAGGATTGCCGGTGCATGCATGAGGATTGCCGGCGGAATGCCGGTGCTATAGCAGTTCTCAGTGAGGTACTGAGAAACCCGGTTTCTTTAAGAAACCGGGTTTCTAGACCCTAGTTCATCCAACTTATAACCTCTATAAAGTATTTTGCCGGCCCTCTCACATGCCGGCGCTTAATGTATAATTAATATAGGAAATTGCGGCACTCAATTTTGTGGCTTTTGGTGCCGGTTACGAACCGCGCTAACCCACCCTAAAGATAGATAGATAGAGGCTGTGCGTAAGTCCAATAGAGCCAAGCAAAAAGTTACATCCCTACTGGAATGACAAGATTCGTCCATGACCAATTTGCCAAGCAATATCTGAAAGAGCTACTAAGTCCTATGGGGCAAGTAGAAACCAGCCGGGATATGGCGGGATAAGTCCGGCAAATCGACGTGTGGTTTGCCCCCACATCCCGGCAGGCAGGCGTTGCAGAAACCCTGGGATTGCTGGGAAAAATTGCGGCCAAACCGGCAGTGTTTGAGCCTTTCCGCAATGCCGTTGCGCCGGCGCATATTTGCAGCTGCATCAGCAAGCTGTTCCAGTTTCATGCGGAATTAGAGCGCAACCGGGAGAGTGGCCTAATTGACGAGGCTGACTTACCGCAACTGTGGGTCCTGTCTCCTACCGTTTCTGCCTCAATCTTAGAAGACTGTGGCGCTAGACAGTATCCAGATACGTGGGTGAGAAGGGTTTATTTTATGGCCCCCATTTTAAAAACAGCAATTGTCGCCATTCACCAACTGCCGCGCACCCCAGAAACCCTGTGGCTGAGGGTTTTAGGGAAGGGAAACGTGCAAAAACAGGCTATTGCCGAGCTGAAAGCCCTCCCACAGGATAGCCCATTCCGGTTTAATGCGCTAGAATTGCTATATAACCTGCGAACAATTTTAGAAGTCCGTCAAGACTTAGATCAAGAAGACCGGGAGTTAATTATGGAACTGTCACCTCTCTATTTGCAAAGGCTGGAAGATGCCACGCAAGCCGGTGTCCAGCAGGGAATCCAGCAGGGCGTCCAGCAAGGAATCCAGCAGGGCGTCCAGCAAGGTCAGCGCCTGATGGTTGAGAGCATGCTTCAGGTTAAGTTTGGGGTTATCGATGAGGAACTGTCCCAAATTATTGAGCCTTTGATACAGCTTGAACCTCTGGAGCGCACCCAACTCATCATGCTGCTCAACCGGGAAGAACTCCTAGCTCGGTTCCGCCGGCAAAACTAACAACATGCACAGTTTGTAGAGGGGCAAAATGAATTCTGCCGTGCCAGCCGGTGGGGCTAAAGCCCAACTACAAACTTCCAATCGCCGGGATATCCCGCAATAAGCGATTTCATCCTCGCCGGCATATCTTGGCAATCAGTAACCCGCGCAGGCGGGTTTTGTCTGTGTAGCCGCGATTTCCAATCGCCGGGATGTCCGGCAACAAGCGATTGACAATCACCGGCATGTCTTTGCAAGAGTAGGGCAATTTTACCTCACTCAGTTTGCATCTTTTATAGGAGGCGGAGCCTCCTGTGGGGCGTTCCCAGGCTCCGCCTGGGAACGCGGTGTCAACTTCACTAGCCGGTGCAGCCCCTGAGATTAACCCCTACTTCGCACTCCCCCTCCCCGTGCGCGGGGAGCGGGTGGGGTGTCGGGTTCGCAAAGATGTCCCCCCCCTAAATCCCCTTCCAAACCCGAAGTTCAGCGTGACGCGAAGCGCCTCCCTGGCAAATCTAAAAAAACTGTAAAAACCTTGTGCCGGCGCAAGAGCTGTGCTTAAATAGAAAAAAACTGATAAAACAATGTTAGAGTTTAGGACTTAGGGGTCAGGGGCCAGGTCTTAGGTTGGCGGTCGCACTCCAACCCATCCCCCATCGCCGGTTCCCAATCCAAAATCCAAAATCTAAAATCCAAAATCCAAATGCTCGCTATTCCTGGCTACGAGACTCTCGCCCAAATCTATGAAAGTGTCAACTCCCTCGTCTATCGAGCTATCCGCTTGGACGACAGTCTCCCCGTCATCCTGAAAATTCTCAAAGAAGACTATCCCACGCCGGCTGAACTCACCCGATATAAGCTAGAATATGAAATAACCCGGCGGCTGAATATATCTGGGGCTGTCCGAGCCTACGGCTTGGTCAAGCACGAAAACAATCTAGTCATGGTGCTGGAGGATTTTGGCGGCGAATCCCTAAGAAAATGGAGGGAACATGCAAGGTTTGAACTGCCAGAGTTCCTGGCGGTTGCCATCAAGACCGCCGATAATTTGGGCCAAATTCACGCCGCCAATATCGCCCATAAGGACATCAACCCGTCCAATATTGTGCTCAACCGAGACATCGGCGAGGTCAAAATCATCGATTTTGGCATTTCCACCGACCTGAGCACAGAAAATCCGGCCTTTCGCAATCCCAATGTGCTGGAAGGCACCCTCGCCTATATCTCGCCGGAACAGACCGGCAGGATGAACCGCAGTCTGGATTACCGCACGGATTTTTACTCCCTCGGCGCAACTTTTTACGAGCTGCTCACCGGCACCCTGCCCTTTACCGCCACCGACGCAATGGAGCTGGTGCACTGCCACATTGCCAAGATGCCGGTGCCGCCCCATGCTGTTGGGATTCCCAAAGCCGTCTCAGACATTATAATGAAATTGCTCGCCAAAACGGCAGAGGAGCGATACCAGAGCGCTTGGGGGATTAAAGCTGATTTAGAAGAGTGCCAATCACAGCTGCAGGAAACCGGCAGCATTTCAGAGTTCCCACTAGGCCGGCACGACAGTTCAGACAGACTGCAAATCCCGCAAAAACTGTACGGCAGAGAGCGCGAAATAGAAATCTTGCTGGAGGCGTTTGCCCGGGTGAGCTTGGGGACCTCGGAGATGATGCTGGTTGCCGGCTATTCCGGCATCGGCAAATCAGCCCTCGTCCAGGAAATCTACAAACCGATTACCCGACAGCGCGGCTATTTTATTTCCGGCAAATTTGACCAGTACCAGCGGAATATCCCCTACTCCGCAGTCGTCAGCGCCTTTTCTGCCCTGATCCGGCAACTGCTCACGGAGAGCGAAGCCCAATTGAGCCGGTGGAAAGACAAACTCCTCGCTGCCTTTGGCCCAAACGGGCACATTATGATTGACGTGATTCCAGAAGTGGAGCTGATAGTCGGGAGACAGCCGGCTGTCGCAGAATTAGCCGCAGCGGAATCGCAAAACCGCTTCAACCTCGTCTTTCAAAACTTCATCCGCGTCTTCTGCCAAAAAGAGCACCCCTTAGCCATCTTCCTCGACGATTTGCAGTGGGCGGATTCCGCCACCCTGAAACTGATTGAACTGATGATGCGGGATGAAGAACTCGGCTATCTGTTGCTGATAGGAGCCTATCGCGACAACGAAGTCAGCCCGACACACCCCACCGCCACCACCATCGAGAAATTGCGGGAGGGAGGAGTGCCGGTGAGCGAGATTTCCCTAGCGCCCCTGAGCGCCAAACAGATATCGCAACTGATTGCCGAAAGTTTGCGCAGCGACGCGGAAACAGTCAAACCCCTGGCTAAACTGGTGCGGGGCAAAACCCAAGGCAACCCCTTCTTTGTCAGCCAGTTCCTCAAGACGCTAGCTCAGGAAAAACTGCTCGTGCGGGATGCCGGTGCGAGACAGTGGCGGTGGGATGTCGCTCAAATCAAAGCCACCGGCATCACCGACAATGTGGTCGAGCTGATGGTAGGCAAATTGAAAAAACTGCCAGAAGCCACCCAGCAAGTTTTGCGCTTAGCCGCGTGCGCCGGCAACCATTTTGATTTGCGCACCCTTTCTATTATACACGAAAAAACGCCAGCCGACACCTTTCAAGACATCGCGCCGGCCATTCAAGAAGGGCCGGTTGTCCCGCTTTCCGAACTCTCACTCACCGAAAGCGCGGACCCAATTAACTCCCCCCTGACTGTACTCGATTATAAATTCCTGCACGACCGCGTGCAGCAAGCCGCCTACGCCCTGATTGACGAGAACGCCAAACGGGCAGTCCACCTGAAAATTGGGCGGCTGCTGCTGCAGAACATCCCCAGAAGTGAGCTGGGGGCGAGAATCTTTGAAGTCGCCGACCACCTGAATTTGGGCCAGGAATTGATAGAAGAGCGCGGCGAAAGAGTGGAATTAGCCCGCTTGAATTTAGAAGCAGGTAAAAAAGCCAAAGACGCCACCGCTTACGCCGCCTCCCTGGAATATTTAAAAGCCGGCATCGCTTGCGTGCGCGGGGATTTTTGGGCCGAGGATTACTCGCTGGCTTTGGCCTCCTACAGGGAGCTGGCCGAGGTAGAATATTTAAACGGGAATTTCCAGGAGTCCGAAACCTTAATCGAGCTGATTTTGCAAAACCTCAAGTCGGATCTGGAGAGAGCGGAGATTTACAACCTGCTGCTCATGCAGTACACCCTGAGCGCCCGATACGAAGAGGCGATAGAAACCGGGCGAAAGGCGCTGGCGCTGTTAGGCGTTGACTTGCCAGAAAGCAATTTGCAGGAGGCGCTCGCCGCCGAAATCGCCCTAGGCAAAGAAAACTTAGGCGGGAGAGAAATTGCTTCCCTCATCGACTCGCCAGAAATCGCCAGTCCAGAAATGAAGCTGGCTGTACAATTATTAACAAATATAGACCCACCAGCCTTTTTTGGCAAACCAGAGCTGTACCCGATTATCGTCGCCAAAGGAACCAATATTTCTCTGAGATACGGCAATATTGCCGAGTCGGCAAAGGCGTTTGTCACTTACGGGATTGTCCTGGGTTCTATTTTGGGGTATTATCAAGAGGGGTATGAATTTGGCGTGCTGGCGGTGAAGGTGAGTGAAAAATTCCGCCACTTGGGCCAGAAGTGCAGCGCTTATTTGGTTTTGGGAGCCTACTTGAATCAGTGGGTCAAGCATATCAAATACGCCGAGGCGATTTTAAATGACTCCTATCATGCCGGTTTAGAAGTTGGAGAGTATCGCCACTCAGGATACGCCCTGGAATACCAGTTGCGCTACCTCTTCTATCAGGGGAAAAATCTGGAGGATATTGCGGCTAATGTTCCCAAGTTCTTGCATTTCAACCAAAAGATCAAAAATCAGTGGGCTATTGATGGCCTGCTGGGCTTGAAATTTCCCCTGTGGAATTTAACCGGCAGGACTGAGGGAAAATTTGTCTTCAAGACAGAGGAACTGAGCGAGACAGGCTTTTTGCAAAACTGTTTGGCGAAGAAAAGTTTTGCTTGGCTTTGCACCTACAATATTTTCAAATCCCAGATTCTATACCTGTACGGCCAGCTAGAGGATGCCCTAAACTGTTCCTTAGAAGCAGAAAAATACCTAGATTGGATTTTAGGTATTTTCCAGACCTCGGAATATATTTTTCACTCCGCTATCATCCTGGCCGGCCTCTATCCACAAGCCCCCGCAGAGCGGAGACAGGAATACTGGGAGAAATTAGAATCGCATCAAAAGCAGATGAAGATTTGGGCGGAGAATTGCCCCGATAATTTCGCGCACAAATATCTGCTGGTGGCAGCAGAAATGGCCCGCATTTCTGGGAGAGGGGAAGAGGCGATGGACTTGTACGATCGCGCCATTCTCTCGGCTCGCGAAAATGAATTTATCCAGAATGAAGCCTTAGGCAATGAACTGGCGGCGAAGTTCTGGCTGGCGAAAGACAAACCGGAGTTTGCCCAAATTTACCTGAGAAAGGCGCACTACGGCTACCAGCTGTGGGGTGCCAAACGCAAAGTTGAGGATTTGGAAGAACTTTACCCCAACTTGCTCGGCAAAAAGCCGGCGGGTGGCGTGCGAGACGCCGCCATCCCGACGACGATTACCTCCACGGGGCGCAGTGGCAGGGCGCTGGATTTCTCCACCGTCATGAAAGCGGCGCAAGCTATTTCTGGGGAGATCGTGCTGGAGAAGCTGCTGGCGAAATTGCTGGATCTCGCCATCGAGAATGCCGGCGCTCAAAAAGGTTTCCTTATTTTATCACAAAACGGGCAGCTTGTGATAGAAGCGGAAGGGGAAGTGGATGGGGAAGTGCGCGTGTTGCAATCCGTGCCGGTGGGCAGCTGTGCGAATCTGCCAGAAGCGATCGTCAATTATGTCGCCCGCACTCAGGAAAATCTGGTCTTAAATGACGCGGCACGCGAGGGAATTTTCACCACAGACTCTTATATTATCGCAAATCAGCCCAAATCCGTTTTGTGCGCCCCCATCCTCGACCGGGGGCAACTCACCGGCATCTTTTACTTGGAAAATAACCTGACTGCCGGTGCCTTCACCCCCGCCCGGCTGGAAGTGGTGAGAATTCTGTCTTCCCAAGCGGCGATTTCCATTGAAAACGCCCTCCTCTACCGCACTCTGGAGCAAAAAGTAGAGGAGCGCACCGCCCAACTCGCCGACGCCTACCAAGAAATTACGCTGCTCAACGAGCGGCTGAAAGCCGAGAACATGCGGATGGCGGCGGAGCTGGACATCACGCGCCGGTTGCAGCAGATGATTTTGCCGAAAGCCGAAGAACTCCGCGAAATTGCGGATCTGGACATTGCCGGCTTTATGGAGCCTGCTGACGAAGTGGGCGGCGACTACTACGACGTGCTGCAGCGCGACGGGCGGGTTAAAATTGGTATCGGGGACGTTACGGGGCACGGCTTAGAAAGTGGGGTGCTGATGATCATGGTGCAAACCGCAGTGCGCACCCTGCTGGAGGCGAACGAAACCGACCCCAGAAAATTATTGGACGCCGTTAACCGGACAATTTATAATAATGTACAGCGGATGAATTCCGACAAAAACCTCACCCTCACCTTGCTGGACTGCAGTCAGGGAACCCTGCGGTTGAGCGGACAGCACGAAGAGATGATTGTCGTGCGCTCTGGCGGGAAGGTAGAGCGAATTGATACAGTGGATTTAGGGTTCCCCATTGGACTGGAAGCGGATATTGGCGATTTCGTCGCCGGCACAGAGGTGCGGCTAAACCCGGGGGACGTGGCGGTACTCTACACCGATGGGATTACCGAAGCGGAAAATCCCGACGGGGTGCTTTACGGGCTAGACCGGCTCATTGAGGCGGTCAGCCGCAACTGGCAAAAGCCGGCGGAGGAAATTAAGCAGGCGGTTATTGAAGACCTGCGCCGGCACATCGGGGAACAAAAAGTTTTCGACGACATCACTCTGGTGGTGTTAAAACAGAAGTAACGAGGGAGAGCGGCAATGGGTAAATTTCCTGCAGGTCAATTTATCCTTAAATTTTTTTTAAATTTTCTTACCAACCCTTTAGAATTTTGGCACATGGGGAGCGATATGGCCCAGATATTCGGAGAGTTTGATAGCGACCTTCCTGCCACCCAGGAATACCTGATTATTGGATTTTCGCCCAGTTCCATCCCGCTGAAGCAGCGCTGGCGCAACAATGGGCTGTCGGCAGATTTTTTGGCCGACTACTTGACAACCTTCTTTCCGGGGGGTTCAGACAACTCCCCCTCAACCGAAAAGCAAGCGGAAGTCAAGTGTGCTGTCAGCTACATCGCCAACGAGCTGCTGGAGAACGCGATGAAATTTAGCGACGAAACATCGCAGCGCCCGATCAGCATTCAACTGCACTTGAGTCCGGAGAGGATTGTGTTTGTCACCACCAACACCGTCTCCCCGCAAGCCGTCGATAAGTTTCAGGGATATATCCGGGAGCTGACGGCTTCCGACCCGGCGGACCTGTATATCGGCCAGCTGGAAAAAAATGCTGAAGACGACACCAGCTACGCTTCTATGTTAGGCTATTTAACGATGATCAATGATTATCAGGCTAAAATCGGGTGGAAGTTCGAGACAGTCGAAACAGATCCAGAAGTCATCACTGTTACCACAATGGTGCAGCTGAGCGCCTAAACTGCGAGGAACAGCCCAACATCAGGAGCTAATAAAAACGATGGAGATCAAGAGCGAAGATTACAGCATCTGGTACGAGCCGGACAAGGCCACCGTCACCTGCCAGGGGGCACTCCGGCTGAGCGGAATGGACGAGTATGCGCCCATCGTGCAGTTGCTCAATGATGCGATCGACAAACACCCCCCCCAGCTAGTGCTGAACCTACAGGAGCTAGATTTTCTTAACAGTTCCGGCATAAACGTCCTGTCGAAGTTTGTGATCAAGGTGCGCCAGAACGGGAACGTTAATCTGGTGGTGCGGGGGTCTAAGAATATCCCCTGGCAGGGGAAATCCCTGAAAAACTTGCAGCGCCTCCTGCCTGCTTTGCAGCTGGAATTAGAATAGAACTCAGAGCGGTGTGTGGCCCGCACCGGCAGGGCTCTCGTGCGGGAGTGGGGCAAGTAAATATCCTCTGCCGCTCAGAGAGATTCTTTGCGAGCCCGCCCTCGCGAGCGGGAGAGCAAAGACTTTTGCCCTTTGAATCGCCTCGCTCCCCAGGGGCGCAGCCCGCCAGCGCCCCTACCGCCAGGAAATGCGCCACCAACTGCGGCCCGCCAAAGCGGCCCCGCGCTTCTGGCCTTTTGCTTGCCACCGCCAGCGGATGAAAAGCCCAATCGCTGAACACTAAGTAAATTTACCGAAATGCCGAGCTCGTCCGCGTCGCGCTTCCTGGACTTTTGCCGGCGATCTCGGTATATTTACAGAATCGGGACGCACGGCACCGGCCAAACACGCAAATGGGGTTTTCCAAGGGGCAATTGAGAAACAGTATGATGCAGCAAAAAAAACCGTCCACACAACAGCTCTTGCAGGAGATAGAAAGCCTGCGGCGGGAAGTCGAACAGCTGAAGCTGGAAAAAGCAGACTTGCAACTCTTGCTGGGAACTGCCACTGCCGATACCGGTGTTGCTCTCCGCCACCTGTACGAGTCGAACAAGCAGCTGCAAGCCGAACTGGCTGCGGCGATAGCGCTGCGCCAGTGCGAGTCAGCCGCCCTGCAGTCTAAGCTAGCAGAACTGCAGTCGCTGTTGGAAAAGGCCGCTACAGAAAAGGCCGACCTGGAAATCTTGCTGGAAACGACAATAGCGCACGCCGATACCGTCGAGCAGTTGCTGCACAGCCAGAATATTCGCGATCCGCTGACCGGTCTTTTCAACCGGCGCTACATGGACAGGTCCCTGCGGCGGGAGCTGCGCAACGCCGAGCGCCTCTCTCTGCCCCTGGGGCTGATTCTAATCGACATTGACCATTTCAAGCGCTTCAACGACACATTTGGCCATCTGGCGGGCGATGCCGTCCTCCGAGAAATGGGCCGGCTTTTGCAAGCCCTCCAGCGATCCTCAGATATTGCCTGTCGCTACGGAGGCGAGGAGCTGGTGCTAATAATGCCTGCCACTTCCTTGAAAGAAACCGCCGCCAGAGCCGAGCAAGTGCGCCTAGCCGTCAAGCTGCTAAATTTAGAGCATCACCGCCAGCCCCTCGGCAAGATTACCATCTCTCTGGGGGTGGCTTGCTTTCCGGAGCACGGCCAAAGCAGCTCCGCCCTGATCCGAGCTGCGGATGCGGCGCTCTACCGGGCGAAGGCCGAAGGGCGCGACCGTCTGGTGACAGCGGACTCCCTCAAGCCCCTGTAGCGGCAGATGCCCGATGGCCGGTGCTGTGACAATAAAAATTCTCAGAGAGTATATGCTGGATAGAGTCTAGGAGAGCGCGGTACTTTTGTCAAGGCGCACAACCAACGGGCAATGCAGGAAGAACAACCGTCAACAGAACAGCTATTGCTGGAGATAGAAAGGCTGCGCCAGGAAGTGGAACAGTTACAGCAGGAAAAGACTGACCTGGAAATCTTGCTGGAAATGACCGCCGAGCACTCCGATGTGGTAGAAGGTGAGCTGCACAACAAGGCGCTGGAGGCGGTGCGCGAAAGTGAGAAGCGGCTGGCCCAATTCCTGGAAGCGATGCCGGTGGGCGTGTTTGTCGCGGATGCCACCGGCAAGCCCCACTACGCCAATCGCGCCGCGCAGCAGCTGCTGGGCAGCAGTGTCCTGCCTAACGTTCAGCCGGCACAATTGCCAGATATTTATCAAGTCTATATAGCGGGAACCGACCGGCTCTACCCCGAAGAAAAATTGCCGCTGGTGCGGGCGCTGAGCGGCGAAAGTGCGCTCGTTGAAAATATGGAAGTCCGCCAGGGAGACAAAATTATCCCCCTAGAGGCTTGGGCAACCCCAATCTTTGATGAAAAGGGCAGTGTTGCTTATGGAATAGCCGTCTTTCAAGACATCACGCCGCGCAAACAGGCGGAAGCCGAGCGACTTCGCTTCACCTCGGAGCTGGAAGCGAAAAATTCCGCCCTCGAACAGCTCGACAAGCTCAAAGACGAGTTTCTCGCCAACACCTCCCACGAACTGCGCACCCCCCTCAACGGCATTATTGGCATTGCCGAGTCTCTGATCGATGGGGCGACCGGCTCCCTCCCAGAAACAACACTTTCCAACCTGGCAATGATTGTCTCCAGCGGCAAGAGATTGGCCTCTCTCGTCAACGACATCCTGGATTTTGCTAAACTCAAACACCACAATCTCGAACTGAAAAAGATGCCGGTGGGGATGCGAGAAATTGCTGATGTCGTTCTGGCGCTCAGCCGGCCCCTCGCCCGCAATAAACCTTTGCAGCTCGTCAACAGCATTAGCCCCGATTTGCCGCCGGCAGATGCTGATGAAAATCGGGTGCAGCAGATCATGCACAACCTCGTCGGAAATGCCATTAAGTTTAGTGATGCCGGCATTATAGAAGTGTCAGCTGAGGTGGCAGACAAGTGTCCGGGTGCGCGAGTGTGCGGGTGCGACCAGCAGAATAAAGAGTACCTCTGCCCCTCCCCGTGTCCCCCTCTCTCCCCCTCTTACTTATCCATTACCGTTTCCGACACCGGCACCGGCATCCCCACTGACAAGCTAGACCGAATTTTTGAATCGTTTGAGCAAGCAGACGGCTCTACCGCACGCCAGTACGGGGGCACCGGCTTGGGGCTGGCAATTACCAAAAAGCTAGTGGAGTTGCACGGCGGTGAAATTTGGGTGGAGTCAGCCGTGGGGCGAGGTTCGCGGTTTACATTTACCCTGCCGGTGGCAGAGGGAAAGAAGGCGCAAAAAGCAACAAGCAAAAAGCCAGAACAAATTGTCTCTTCTGCCGTCAATTCTCAAGCCCCTCTCACCGGCTCCGAAATTTTAACCCCTTCTGGCGGACAGTTCAAAATCCTGATTGTCGATGACGAGCCGGTGAATCTTCAGGTGCTGGTCAACTATCTCTCCCTGCACAAGTACACCACAGCCCGCGCCTCCAGCGGGCGGGAGGCGCTGAAAATAATACAGCAGGGGTTCCAGCCAGATCTCGTCCTGCTCGATGTGATGATGCCGCGCATGACCGGCTATGAAGCCTGCCGGAAAATCCGCCAGATGTTTTCCGCCTCAGAACTGCCGGTGGTGCTGCTCACCGCCAAAAATCAAGTCTCAGATTTGGTGGAGGGATTCCGCGCCGGTGCCAACGATTACCTGACCAAACCCATCTCCAAAGACGAACTGCTCGCCCGGATAAAAACCCACATCCAGCTGTCGAAAATCAACCAAGCATACGGGCGCTTCGTGCCACACAATTTCCTGCAATTTCTCAATCGAGAGAGCATTTTGGATGTCAAAATCGGCGACCAAGTTCAAAAAGACATGACCGTTCTATTTTCCGATATTCGCTCGTTTACGGCACTGTCGGAAGGGATGAGGCCAGAAGAAAACTTTAATTTTATCAACTCCTACTTGAGCCGGGTGAGCCCGGTGATTCGCACGCACAGCGGCTTTATTGATAAATACATCGGTGACGCCATCATGGCGCTGTTTCCCGAAACCCCCGAAGACGCAGTGAGAGCCGCCATCGAGATGCAAAAACAGGTGTCGGTTTACAACCAGCACCGGCAGAACAGTGGCTACCCTCCCATCGCCATCGGCATTGGGCTGCACACCGGCAGTTTAATGCTCGGCACTGTCGGAGAAGAGCAGCGAATGCAAACCACCGTCATTTCCGATGCCGTCAATCTGGCGTCGCGCCTGGAAGGTTTAACGAAGCTCTACGGTGCCGGCATCGCCCTCAGCGGGCAGACCTTAATCAGTCTCGACGACCTCACCCAATACAGTTACAGATTTTTAGGAAAAATTCAAGTCAAAGGCAAAAAAGAATCTGTTTCTGTCTTTGAAGTTTTCGACGCCGACCCCCCCCATATCCTGGCCCTAAAGCACCAAACACGCAGCCTGTTTGAGCTTGGCATTTTACTGTATCACGAAAAAAATTTACGCCAAGCATTTGAAATATTTCATGAAATTTTACAACTTAATAGCAGCGACAGAGCCGCTGCCTTCTACGTCAAGCGTTGCGAGCAGTTGCTAACTGGCAGCATGCCGGTGGAGTGGGAGGGGATGGAAATTGTGGGTGAAAAATTGTAGAATTCGCATTGGGCATCATCGCACGCTCGCATTGAGCATTGGGCGCTGGGCGCTGGGGATTTTGGATGCCCGGATTTGGGATGGATTGTTTTGCTCAATGCCCTATGCCCTATGCCCTATGCCCCATGCCCCATGCCCCATGCCCCATGCCCCATGCCCCATACCCTATGCCCCATGCCCTATGCCGGTTTTAGCCGCATTAGCCACCTGCTCCACCTCATCTTGCGCCAGCCTCTCCAAAGTCGGGCGGGCGTTTTCTCCGCCGAGGTGCGCTAGGGCTTGCGCCACCCGGTAGCGAATTTGCCAGTCCGCGTGTGCCGCGTGGGGCACCAGCAGCGGGACAGCCCGCAGATCGCCCAATTCCCCGAAAGAACTAATAGCCGCCATCCTAATCAGTTCCTCACCGGCACTCAGGGCATTTTCCAGCAGTTCAAACGAGCGCCGGTCGCCCAGCTCTCCTAGCGCCGCCACGATGCTGAACTTAACCAGCCACTCGGGAGTGGTTTCGTACAGGCGCTGCAAGTCTTCAAAAGCGTCTGTTAACTGCAACCCCCCCAAAGAATCCGCCGCTGCCGCCTGGACATCCGGTTCCGGATCGTTGAGCAAGCGGTCCCGAAGCAGGGTGAAAGTCGTCTGTAAATCTTGACGCCCCAGCGACGCCATTTGCGATACCGCTGCGTAGCGAACGCGGGGGCTGCTGTCAGAAATGGCAGTTTGGGCTAGCTCGAAAGCGCGCGCCGGTTCTAGCTGGCGCAATTGGTTAACCGCTCGGATGCGATCCCCCAAATCCTGCGAACTCAGCAGCTCCCTGACAGATTCAGGAGTAGTGCTCATTGTCTCTATAATTTCACCTAAGTTGCTAGTTCTAAGTATAAGCAATCGAGCTCCCCCTTTCCCCCTGAGAAACCGGGTTTCTGAATAAATCTCTCGGGGGAGATGCAAAAGTTTTTCCAGAAACCCGGTTTCTGGGAGCCTGAGAGCCCGGGTTTCTGAATAAATCTCTCGGGGGAGATGCAAAAGTTTTTCCAGAAACCCGGTTTCTGGGTAGGAGCCTGAGACACCGGGTTTCTGAATAAATCTCTCGGGGGAGATGCAAAAGTTTTTCCAGAAACCCGGTTTCTGGATGGGAGCATTATTCAGCTTCACCAGCCGCCATTGCTCGCACAATATCCCCACGGGTGAGGATACCAATCACATGGCCCGCGCTGTCAAGCACCGGCAAGCGGTTAATCCCGCGATCGTGCATCAGCTTGGCCGCCTCTCGCAGGGGTTTATCCGGTGTCGCTGTGATCGCCCCCGGGCTCATCACTTCCCCAACCGTTTGCCCGAGCGCCTTGTGCAGCTCTCGCTCGTAACGGGCTGGATTTTCCAGAAATATCAGGCTGTCGAGCAACATGATATAGGGCGGGGGAGTCGCCCCAGTTTCCCGCCACATCAAATCAGTCTCAGAAATAATGCCCACCAACTTGCCGCCACTGTCCACCACCGGCAAACCGCCAATGCGGCGTTCTGCCAGAATCTGGATCGCCTCCTGGAGAGGGGTCTCGGGCCGCACCACAATCGGATCGCGGGTCATCACATCGGCAACGGTCTTGGGCATGCTGAAGGCAATTTGCTACAGAAATCCACTGCCATCCCATCATACCTCTGTGCGGGCACCGGCACCGGCACATGGCAGGAGCGCCGGCTGGCAACCGTTACAATCAGAAATGTAAAGATTCATGTAGCCCCCACTCAATGGCACAAGCGGACAGCGACGAACAGCACCCAGAGCCGAAATACCGCTGCGTCACAGTTTGCCAGCACACTTCATGCCAGCGAAACGGATCGGCAGAGGTGCTGCAAGCTTTTCTCGCTCACAGACACCCCGGATTCTCTGTCAGCCCCAGCGGCTGCCTGGGCCAGTGCAGCTCCGGGCCCACGGTGCGGGTGAGTCCAGACGAGATTTGGTACTGCCGGATCGGACCGAGTGACGTGCCGGTGATTGTCCAGCAGCATTTGATTGGAGGAGAGCCGGTGGACGCCAAACTCCACCCCAGAATTCACCCCCGCTTTGACTGAGCCGGCAGAAACCCGGTTTCTGCAAGAAACCGGCTTTCTGGCCAAAGTGCGGGGGCTCCGCCCCTAGCCCCGCACCCCGGGCGTAACAGCTGACAGCACCCAAGAGCGGATCGCGGCATTCACCTGTTCTGGCACTTCGTCATGGGGGCAGTGACCGGCTTTCAGGTAGTATTCCGCCAGCTGCGGGTAATATTGCTTAAACTTAGCGCCCCGCTCTCTGGCATTCATCCACGGGTCCGCCTCGCCCCACAGCATCAAAAGCGGGCAAGTCAGCCGGTTGAGCAAGACATCTATTTTTTCCCCCTGCGGCGACTTGAAGACGGAGGCGAAAACCTTCGCCGCACCGGCATCGCAGGAGGGGCGATAGATGTCCTCCACCAGCTGGTCTGTCACCGCGCTCTTGTCAAGATAGACTTTTTCTAGCGTTTTGCGAATCACCGACCGGCGGCGCGCGTGCTCGAAGAGCAGGAAACTGGCCCACTCTTGCAGCAGTGCCGACTGAATGGCTTTTTTTAAAGCCGTCCGCCAGGGAGAGGGAGAGGCTGCCGGCCTGTCTGAGGTAAATGGGCCCGCACTGTTGAGCAGCACCAGACCGGCAGCATCATCCCGATACTGCGCCGCAACGCACAGCGAGACATAGCCTCCCAGGGAGTTGCCCGCCAGCACCGCCGGCTGGCCTATCGCGCCGGTGATGAAATCGCGCAGCTGCTCTCGCCAGAGCTCGCCACTGTACTGCCAGTCTGGCTTAGCCGAACGCCCAAACCCCAACAGGTCAATCGCCCACACCTCGAAATCGTCCTGCAGGCCGGCGAGATTTTTGCGCCAGTGGTCTGTAGATCCCCCAAAACCGTGAACCAGCAGCAACGGCGGGCGTTGCGGGTGCCGGCTGCCGGCACGCACGTAGTAGATAGACTGCTCGCGCCACGTCCAGTGTGCGCCAGAAATTGCAGCGGCTGTTACCTGCATGGTAAACATTCAATAAATTTTGTTAACTATGATAAAGCCTTGGGTTAGGGCTTAGGGGGTAGGGGTTGGGGGTGAGGTGTTAGGCATGAGGTGAGGTTTTAGGGGTGAGGGGTTAGAGGTCAGGGGTGAGGGTGAGGGCTCAGGGGTGAGGTTTTCGGAGAGAAGTGGATGGGGGTTTTTATATTTAATTTACACTATATCTTCATAGGTTATTCCTCCCATAATATGATTGTAAACGTCGGTATGGGGGAGCTATGTCCTGCCTATAACAAGCAGATTAAAAGCCTAAGCTCTGAATAGACCCCATGTCCCACACCCCATGCCCCCCCAAGCCGCTGCCCCATGCCCCATGCCCCACGCCCATTAATTTCAGGGCGCGAATCTGCCAAAATATTGTCTTAGCCCAAAGACGAGCCAACTCACCAGTCGTTTCCAGGGGAGCCGGTAGAAGCAGATGGCCAACCAGACACCCAAATCAGTTAAGCGCTATATGATCGTTTGTGGGACTTGTGGGAGCTACCCAAAACCGACTGCGGAGTCGGGCGATATTGAGGCTGGAATTCCTTTGGCGGCTGGCAGAGCGCACCGGCACGAGGCAGGTTGCGCTGCTATTCCCAAGAAGCAATTCCCCCTGCAGGGGGCAAACCGCCACCTCTTTCCAGACTGCACGTTTACAGGTGTTCAAGGTTGATATAATGACGCAACATAAAATAATGGAACTTGCTAAGCAAGGGAATCCCCAAGCCATCAAAGCCCTGCTCAACCAATCTCTCCAGCCTGAAGGCATCTCTGTCAGAGTCAGGTTAAAAAACAACTGTTTGACGGTGATTGCCGAATCGAGCGAGCCCCCGGAAAAATCACTCACGGTGAAATTTATCCGCGAGAAGATGGAGGATTTGCGCCCCCAATGGGCACACCGCGTGGTGGTGCATGGACGAGCCGCTGGCAATACCTCTACAGTCTGGCGTGTGGGGTTTGACTTGTATTCGGAGCCAGAGGCTCCCACAGCGGAGCCGCCGTTTGATGTTAGCGCTGACAACCCGTTTGGGCCGGTGGGAAGCGAGACGCTCAGCCCAGCCCCCACCGAGGAAACAGCCGGTCCTCCCAGCAGCCAGCCCCAGAGCGGACTTCGCCCCTTGAATCCCGCTCTGGAGTCGATTAAACTTCCCCTTATCATAGGAGTGTACGCTATCGTTACTGCTAGTTTGGTTGCTCTATCATTCAGTATCAAGTGGGTGGCCATTGAACTGGCAGAACTTTATATTTACAGCATTCAACTCGTGGGAGATATGTTGCGCGCTATTCAAATTGTGGAAGTTTTAAATATAATGGTATTTGCTATTTTTGGGATGGGGTTCGGCGCTGCTACCGCACTCTTGCCGCCGGGCCGCCCCCGCTATGCCAGCACTATTTTATTAATTATTTTAGTCCCCATAATCGCTAGCACTAGCGATATCTACGGGTACTATCATTGGATCGATCAGGTAGCCCTACAAGAAAAAATTTCTTACCAGCAAGCCACAGAAATCACGGACTCTTTTTTGATGAAACGTGCCGGAACTAAAGGATTTTTAGGTTTCTATTTACATACGGCAGATTACCCGCTGATCCCGACCCGTACCTCCCTGATGGAGAGTTCAGTCAATGAAAAAGAAGAAGTCGCATCAAGATTCGCTAGCTTAGCTCGGCTAACCCCAAAGAGAATGGGCGCGATATTTTCCATTGCCGGCTGGTTCGTCCGGGGATTCTATTTATTAGTAGCGGCGGTGGTCACTGCCGCCCATTACCGGGAAGGGATCGGGGAAGTTTCCAGAATAATTAGACAGGGCCGTTTTAACGGCTGAGTGCGCTAACCTCCCGCCAGCCGGTCGTGTCTCTTCAAGAGCGCCTTATTTTCACCGGCACAAAGGGCACCAGCGCCCCCTGCTGAAATCTGTTTCGCCATCCTGTCAGTCCGTTTCATATCCCATTTTTCATCTGGGTCAGGTGCCCAGAACCCGGCTTTCAAGGGAGGTGCCGGTGTTCGGGCACCGGCTGCCTGTGGCCTCTTTGACGAGCGCAAGGGAGCGGTTCGGGGATCGCCTCAGGCGATCGCTTCACTCTTTGCCTGCACCATACGCCACTTTCCCGACCTCTCGCGCCCGCCGAATGTGGGCTGCGAACCGTCAGGCACTGGGCCGACCGGCACGCCCTATACAGCAGTAGCCACTTAGGGAACGGACGTAGGACAGGCGTCCCGCCTGTCCCTATACTTACTATAGCAATATTCACTTAGGTTCGGACACGCTCGTCGAAATGATCGCCTATCCTAGGTGGTTCCGACGTAGGGCCGGCGTCTCGCCTGCCCTAACCAATATGACGGCTGCTATACTAAGTGAGAGGCCCTGCCGATACATTTTTGCTCTCAATTGCTGTCAGCATATGGTGGCAAATCGCTTGCTGCTGCCAGCCCTAAACTGACTGTCTATTGCTAGAATATTCAATCCGTTTAATTGCTCTTATATCCTAAAGAGGGGAGCAGCAGCTAAATCTTCGCGTCTGCCATTTCTCCGTCAGAGGCCCCCAAAAAATAATAAAAAGCAATCAACCGGATTTTCTGGCATAGCTTAACTGGCTGCCGCTGCCGCAGGCATTTCCGAAGCAGGGGGGGCTGCCTCGGAAAAGTGGGGCCTAGCGGAACATGCTGCTGACGGAAGAATCTTCGTGAACGCGCCAGATGGTTTCACCGAGCAAGTTAGCCACCGAGAGTACAGTCAGCTGTTTAAAGCGGTGTTCTTCCGGCACAGGAATGGTATTGGTCACGATGACTTCCTCAAAAACGCCGCTGGAGAGGCGCTCAACTGCCGGTGGGGAAAAAACCGCATGGGTGGCGCAGGCATAAACCTGGCGGGCACCCTCCCGGCGCAAAAGCCGGCCCCCTTCGGTCATGGTGCCCGCCGTGTCGATCATGTCATCCACAAGGACTGCTGTTTTGCCCTTCACGTCGCCAATCACATTCATGACTTCCGCCACATTGTGCGCTTGGCGGCGCTTGTCAATAATCGCCAGAGGCGCATCATTTAACTTTTTGGCAAACGCCCTCGCGCGCGCCACACCGCCCACATCCGGTGAGACCACCACCAAATCTGACAGCTGTTTCCTGTGCAGGTAATCGAGGATCACCGGCGAACCGTAGACGTGGTCGCAGGGAATGTCGAAGTATCCCTGTATCTGGGCGGAGTGCAAATCCATCGCCAGAATGCGATTCGCTCCCGCTTGGGTGATTAAGTTGGCCACCAGCTTGGCCGTAATAGACTCCCGCCCTGCCGTTTTGCGGTCAGCCCGGGCGTAGCCATAATAAGGAATAACTGCCGTAATTTGCCGAGCCGAAGCCCTGCGACAGGCATCGATGAGGATCAGCAACTCCATCAGGTGATCGTTGACCGGGTGGCAAGTCGGCTGGATCAGATAAACGTCACAGCCCCTGATGGATTCCTGAATTTGAACGTATATTTCTCCATCTGCAAACCGCTTTCGCACCATTGGCCCCAGGTCGAGACCCAGGTAACGAGCGATTTCCTGGGCCAGAGGAATATTGGCTGACCCAGAAAACAGCCGCAGCCGGTTCTGATCGGCAACAGATGGCAGAGCACTCTCAAGAGTTAAAGTAGCAGAACGGATCACAGCAGACCCTCGCAGCGCGTTCATTCACCGACATCTTATCATCCTTATTTCCAATTATTGTCTGAGATTTCACGGAAACAGACACCGGCACCGGCTGCAACATTTTTTTATAAAATCGACAATCTTGACTGACCGCACCCGCTCCCGGGCCACCCACTCAAAGGGCGGCTTGCGGGAACCCCGCTCCCCTCCCCGGTTCGCAGGGGCGGGTTTGCAAAGAATCTGGGCTTCCTACAGAGATCAGGGGTGAACCCGCCCCTACAAGGCAGGGGGCTCGCTCGGCGTGTCAGGAGGGAGTTCCTGCTGGTCTCAAGGCAAAAGCCCCCCAAGAGGAGGGAGCGTGTCAAATAAGTCTTGCCACCGGCACCCCTAGTGAGAAGCCAGGTTTCTTTTCGTGGCGAAACTGATACCTAATGGCCCACAGCCTCTGGGGTGCCGAGGCGTGGCCGGTGTCTGGCGGCTTCAGTTTTTCTCTGCAAACACACACCACAAGTCGCGGCGCACCCGCGCTGGGGAAAAATAAAAATAAAATGAAAACATGTCGGGAACGCCCCAGAGGCATTAACTTCTTAATACCTGTAAGGAAACTTTAAGATTTATGAGCTTGAAGGATCGGATTGGCGAAGACATCAAAGCCGCCATGAAATCTAAGGATAAACTCCGCCTGGAAACGGTGCGCAGCATCAAAAAAGTGCTGCTGGAAAAAGAAGTCAGCGTCCGCCCTGCAGGCCAGGAGCAGCTGACCGAAGCCCAAGAACTGGAAGTGCTGGCCGGGCTGGCCAAGCAGAGGCGGGAGTCCATCGAACAATACCGGCAAGCGGGACGGGAGGATCTGGCTTCCAAAGAAGCCCAGGAACTGGCGATCGTCGAGGAGTATCTGCCAAAACAGCTCTCCGATGAAGAACTGAGCGCCGCACTCGACGAGATTATCGCCCGAGTCGGTGCCACCACCGCCAAAGATATGGGCAAAGTCATCGGACCGGCCATGCAAGAATTTAAGGGTAAAGCAGACGGCAAAAAAGTGCGAGAGATCGTAAAAGCCAAGCTGAGCGGCTAGGCAAACCGCCCGGGCCACAACTAGACGCACAGCTGGCTGCTCGCAACCATTTCACCGCCCGCCAGATCCCCCGGTGGCGGGCGGGCGATCCGCCGCAGACCTCGCCACAGGCAAAAAATCCGGTTTCTCTCATCCGGTTGGCGGAACTCTACATTTGCCGCCCCTGCTAAGATTCCTGTTGGGCGAAAATTCCGCTCCGAAAGCTTTCCACCCCATCTCCCCTTTGAGCCTTTGAGCCATGCAACCACCCCTTGCCACCGGCACTGTCCTGCAAAACCGCTACCACCTGATCGATATTTTGGGTCAAGGGGGGTTTGGCCGCACCTATCTGGCAGAAGACCAAGGGCGCTTTAACGAACTGTGCGCCCTCAAAGAACTGATTCCCGCTCAGATGAGCGCCTACGCCCTGGAAAAGTCGCGGGAGATGTTCGGGAGGGAAGCCCAAGTTCTCTATCAAATCCAGCACCCGCAAATCCCCCAGTTTCGGGCCACCTTTGAAGAAAGCGACCGCCTGTTTTTGGTGCAGGACTATGTGGCAGGCAAAACCTACCGCACCCTGCTTTTGGAGCGCAAGGCCGCCGGAGGCACCTTCTCACAAGCCGAAGTGCTGCAATTGCTAAATCAGCTGCTGCCGGTGCTGGAATACATCCACGACCGCAGCATCATCCACCGGGACATCTCCCCGGAAAATATCATTCAGCGGGTGTCCGACCGCTTGCCGGTGCTGATTGACTTCGGCGTGGTCAAAGAACTGGCCACCCGCGTGCTGTCCCCCGACGGGCCACCCCCGGCCACCAGCGTGGGCAAAATGGGCTACGCCCCCAGCGAGCAAATGCTTTCCGGTCGCGCCTACCCCAGCAGCGATTTCTACGCTCTAGCCGCTACAGCGGTGGTGCTGCTCACCGGTCGAGAGCCCCTGGAACTGTTTGATGACGTGCAGCTGACTTGGAACTGGCAGCGGTGGGCCCAGGTTAGCCCCCAACTGGCGGCGGTGATCGATAAAATGCTCAGCTACAGGCCGGGCGATCGCTACCTGTCGGCTGGGGAAATCGCAGGTGCGCTCTCTCCCCTGCTCAACCCAACCCCCGCGCCCTCCCCCTCTCCGCCCCCACCCCCTGCTCCCAACCTCTCGCAAGTGCAAACGGTCGCCGTCGGACGCCCCAGTTACGCCCCCGGCGGCAACCAGCCCCCTTCTCCCACCCCGCCCCCTGATGATGAGGATCAGCCTGAGGGTGCGATCTGGGAAAATCCTGTGGGGGTGATACTGATTGGCACCGGCCTGGCAGTTATAACCGGCTTTGGCTCCTGGGCGCTAGTCAAATCCCTGATGCGCCGCCCGCCGGCACCCGAGCCCCCCCCGCCGGTCGTTTTTGCCACCCCGATACTGACACCGGCACCGTCGCCCACTCGCCCGCTCAGCCCAACCCCCACGCCACAGTCCAGCAAGCGCCTGGATGTGCTGCTCGGCAGCCCCACCACTGTTCGCGGCACCCTGCAAGCTGGCGAAACCGTCAGCTATGTGGTTCAGGCACTGTCAGGAGTGGAGTTGAGCGCTCAGATCAAAGGCAAAGATGTCCTGATGACCGTGTTGGGGCCCGACGGCCAGCCCCTGCCCGGACAGTCCCAAGGGGTGTCGGTGTGGCAGCTCACTGTCCCGTCTATCGGCGACTACACCCTCCAGCTCAAACCTGTCTCAGGACCGTCGAAAGCTGACTACGAGCTGGAGGTGAAGCTGCAGTTCGCACCCCTGCCTGCTCCCACTCCCACTCCGACTCCCGAACCGACTCAGACTCCTGAACCGACTCCCATTCCCACTCCCACTCCCAGTTTCACACCGGAACCGACTCCTGCTCCCACTCCCACTCCCAGTTTCACACCGGAACCGATTCCCACTTTCACTCCGACTCCGACCCCCACTCCGACTCCGACCCCGACTCCGACTCCGACTCCGACTCCGACTCCGACTCCGACTCCGACTCCGACTCCGACTCCGCAACCGGAACCCACACCGGCTCCGATTCCCACGCCCGCTCCCACTCCGCAACCGTTTCCGACTCCGACTCCGACTCCGACTCCGCAACCGTTTCCGGCTCCGACTCCGGCTCCGGAACCGTTTCCCGCGCCCGCGCCCGCTCCGGAACCCGCGCCCCTTCCCGCCCCGGCTCCCACACGAGAACCGGCTCTCCCTTCTTTTTAATTCAAAACTCAACCGTCAACTCGCACTCTCACACCCGCCCAATGAACGCACTCCTGATTTCTGGAACCGATACCAATGCCGGCAAAACTGTTCTGACAGCGGCTCTGGCTGCTTACTGGCAGACTTACTGCACTGGGAAAACTCTCGGCATTATGAAGCCGCTCCAGTCCGGTGCGGGGGACCGCGAGCTGTACTTGCGGCTGTTTTCTCTTCACCAGTCCCCAGAGGAAATGACGCCGCTCTATTTCCAAGCGCCCTTGGCTCCTCCCCTGGCGGCTGAGAGAGAGGGGCGTTCCGTGGACCTCGCGCCGGCCTGGCGGGCTTTTGCCGCGCTGCAGCGCCGGTGCGATCTGGTTTTGGTGGAAGGGCTCGGCGGACTGGGCTCCCCAGTCACCTGCGAGCTGACTGTGGCGGATTTGGCTCGCGATTGGCGGCTGCCGGCTGTTTTGGCCGTGCCGGTACGCCTGGGGGCCATCGGGCAGGCTGTGGCCAATGTCGCTCTGGCAAGGCAAGCCGGTGTCTCCCTGGCCGGCATTGTCCTCAACGGTGTCGCCCCTTGCTCTCAGGAGGAGATTGCCAGTTGGGCACCGGCATATTTAATCGAGTCTCTGACTCAGGTGCCGGTGCTCGGCTGCTTGCCCTATCTCGATGACCCAACTGACCTCGCCCAGCTGGCCAAAGCTGCCTCCGATTTGGATCTCGAACAGTTGCTCCCAACTGCCCTTTCGATCAGTCTTCAATCGTAATTTATGGAAATTTAAAAATTGCTATTCATGAAATTTAACTTTTACAGCTTATGAACTTTTATAACCTCCGTTTGATTGCTTAAGAAAATTGCCCTTTCGGGCGGGACCCAACCCCCCAACCCCCTTTTTGCGGAGAGTGGGGGCGGGGGGGAGTGCCCGCCACCTGTTCCTCACCCCTTAGCGAACAGGGAAGGTGCTGTCTTCGACTGGGGTAGCGCCTGTGATCTTGCTGGGGAATTTGCCGGTGAGGTCTGCAACTTGAAGTGCTGAACCTTCCACGCTGACATCATTTAATGGCCAATACCCGACTAAATTCGGCTCTTTGCCGGTGAGCTGTTTGGACATATCAGCCTGAATTTCTGCTTGGGTGCGGGATTTGTTCCAAATCCGAACTTCAGCCATCTTGCCGTGAAATTCACGCCACCCGTTTGCAGGTTTTCGGCGACTAACCCGTAAGGGGTGCTGTTGGGATACTTCATGTATTTGCCAAAATCTGGCCAGACGGCTTTAATCCCTTCTTGAATTTGCGGGTGGAGGCTGGAAAATCCCTCAGCAGTACAGGCTTGCAAATAGGGATTGCTTACATCGGACGTCCAGGTTACCGAGGCCGAAAATGTATAAGCAAGTTCCGCGATTTGTGTGTTGGTGAATCCCCCCTGTTTCGGGAATTTCTGGAACTTCAAATTGGCAGGTTAATATCATTATTAACCCTTGATTTTGCTTTGGCAGGCGTGAGGAACGTGCCACAAATATCCTGCTATTAAAGCAGAAGTTTTATGCGACTTCTTGGTTTTTACATTTTTTAATAAACTTTTGCAAGTCTTGCGTTCGCCGCACTAATGTGCTAAAATAGAGCAGAACCTTGTCTAGCGCCTCACACAGCGGCACAGCAGGCGTGGCGCAGCCGGTAAATGGCAAAGTAACGGAGTGGGTGGATTGTGGCAAGCGGCAGGACGGGGTGTGCGCTGCTGGCGAGCGGGAGGGATGAACACTGCACCGGCACTGGAAAGCCGCCGGCTCTTGCCCCTGCTTGCTTCGCTTTGAGCATACAATGCGGATGCAACCGGATTCTATATTGTTGCGAGGGCCGGCAAACCATTTCAGGGCACAGGCATTGCCCTCACGTTCAAGAAATTGCTGAATTTGTGGCCGGTTCAGACGCCAGATATTGAGAGCGAACTCAGCGGGGCGCGCTGTCTTTATTATTTTCGCTCAATTCGCCAGAGATACAGCGAAGCGCTCGGGTGCCGGCGCGCCCCTGCTGTGCTGGGGGATAATTTTATCAATCAGAAGGATATCCGTTGCTGCAGGCTGAAAGTCGAGCGAGTGGGGGCGAGGTGGGGGCGGGTTTATAGAGCATCATTGAGGGGGAAACCCGCGCCCAGCCACCAGCATATATTTCGGGCTTTCCCCGTCTCTACAAAGAGATAGATATTTCGGGCAGACCGGCCTGTACAAAAAGGCGGGGGACTGAACTCAAGTAGGGCTCGCCGCGCTTTTCCCCGGAAACACCGACTCTGGGGAAATCGGAGTGAAACACCTGCCGGTGTGTCGGGCCTGCAAGCGCCTGCCAAATTTTATTCCTGAATATATTAACACCTCTTTGACGGGCTACATGTTCCTTGGGGCATAAGTCATCACTCATATTTTTTGCAGTATAAGCTCGAAAACATGACTCTTTAAATCCCTGTTTTCGGACAAATTTAAAGCCATCTTTCCTCATAAATATAGAGACATTTAACCTGGATAGCCTATATAAAAAAACTGGGGGTTGCATCCTTACTTTTGGAGTCGCAGAGCGATTTTATGGGTTCAGCAGGCGCGGGTTTACTGACAATCTTTCCAGCTGATATCTCGGAAAAACTCGCCCCGACTCAATAAACAAAACAGGCTTCCTCTGGCAGGTCAAAACAGCTGAGTTTGACTGGGGCGTGCTTTGTGCTGAAACGAAGCAGTGGATAGCCTGGTTGCCAAAAGAAAGCGAGGCTGACCCGCCGGCTAGCTGACAGGCAAAAGTGAGGGTGCGCCGTTTGGATTGGTTGAATAGAAAGGTGCAAACATGGTAAAGATCAGCGGCACATCCGGCACCGATTTTCTGGAAGGAACGCCGGATAAAGACACCCTTCAAGGACTGGGCGGCAGCGACACGATATTAGGTCTGGAAGCCGATGAAAATGCCAGTGGCAACACCGGCGATGACTGGATTGATGGCAACCAGGGCAGCGATACCATACATGGCGGGCAGCACAATGACACAGTGCGGGGGGGCAAAGGCAGTGACCTCCTGTTTTGCGACCGGCACGGCGGACGCCCTCTTTGGCGATTTGGGGCACGACACCGGCCTTGGCGGAGAGGGCAGCGACTCCCTATTTGGCAACCAAGGCAATGACTGGCTAGACGGCAACGAGGGCAGCGACAGCATTGCCGCCGGTCAGGACAGTGACACCGTGCGGGGGGGCAAAGATAACGACTTCATCTGCGGAGACAGAGGCAGTGACGCCCTCTATGGCGACCTGGGTGACGACACCGCCTGCGGCGGCAGCGACAGCGACCTCGTGTTTGGCAACAGTGGGGATGACTGGATTGATGGCAACCAGGGCGAGGATACCGTTTATGGCGGAGAAGACAGTGACACAGTGCGGGGTGGCCAGGGCAATGACGTGCTCTATGGCAACGCCGGCAGTGACGCCCTCTATGGCGACCCACCGCGATACAATTGCCGGCGGCGATGGAAACGACACCTTTTTTATTGGCAGGCGCAGCGATGTCCCAGGCTATCGCAGCACCGGTGGCCCGACTCTGGCAGATGCCGACTGGCTCACTGATTTTGACGCCAACAGCGATAAAATCGAGTTAATCGGCGGTTTGACCTCTGACGAGCTCAACGTCTTTGCCGGCACCGGCCAGTACGCCGGTCACACGATAATTCAAGATGCCGTCCTCGGCGAATATTTGGCGATCTTGCCCGGTGCGGACACCGGCACCCTCATCCTCGGCGCTTTCACCCAGCTTCCGCCGGCACCAACACCCGCACCGGCACCAACACCCGCACCGGCACCGGCACCGGCACCGGAACTAACACTGCCACCCATTCTCTCACCAACGCCAACACCAACACCGGCACCAACACCGGCACCAACACCGGCACCGCAATCCGGCACAGAAGACAGCGACACCCTCAAGGGCACACCCGGAAATGACAGCCTCAGCGGCAATGGTGGCAGCGACTCACTGTTTGGCGATGCCGGCAGTGATATCCTGAATGGCGATACAGGCAACGACACCCTAACAGGCGGAAAAGGCAGTGACACCTTTATCGGCGGTGGTGGTGCCGACACTATCACAGATTTTGACACAGCAGAAGATGTCATACAGGTGCCACAAGGCGTTTCCACTGCTGACACTGTTCCGGCAGAAAATGGCGCAACTCAACTCAATATCAGCCCAACAGACCAGATTACAGTCATTTCTGACACTCCTCTAACTGGGGAAAATCTAGTCGAAACTCCAACACCAACACCAACAGCGGCACCAACACCGGCACCGGCACCAACTCCCGCACCGGCACCGGCACCAACTCCCGCACCAACTCCCGCACCAGCGGAGAACGACCTGCCGGTGCCGGTGACAGATACCGCCACCACTGATGAGGACACTCCAGTTTCTCTTTCTGTGCTGGAGAACGATACCGATATTGAGGGGGATGCGCTCACCCTCAGCGACTACACCGCACCGCAAAACGGCACGCTTAGCGAAAATGAAGACGGCACATTAACGTATACGCCGGCTGCTAATTTCAATGGCAGCGACAGCTTCAATTATACGGTAGCTGACAGCAATGGAGGCACAGCAATCGGCACCGTAAATCTTACCGTCAATCCCGTAAACGACATGCCGGTGCCGGTGACAGATACCGCCACCACTGATGAGGACACTCCAGTTTCTCTTTCTGTGCTGGAGAACGATACCGATATTGAGGGGGATGCGCTCACCCTCAGCGAATACACCGCACCGCAAAACGGCACGCTTAGCGAAAATGAAGACGGCACATTAACGTATACGCCGGCTGCTAATTTCAATGGCAGCGACAGCTTCAATTATACGGTAGCTGACAGCAATGGAGGCACAGCAACCGGCACCGTAAATCTGACCGTCAATCCCGTAAACGACATGCCGGTGCCGGTGACAGATACCGCCACCACTGATGAGGACACTCCAGTTTCTCTTTCTGTGCTGGAGAACGATACCGATATTGAGGGGGATGCGCTCACCCTCAGCGAATACACCGCACCGCAAAACGGCACGCTTAGCGAAAATGAAGACGGCACATTAACGTATACGCCGGCTGCTAATTTCAATGGCAGCGACAGCTTCAATTATACGGTAGCTGACAGCAATGGAGGCACAGCAACCGGCACCGTAAATCTGACCGTCAATCCCGTAAACGACATGCCGGTGCCGGTGACAGATACCGCCACCACTGATGAGGACACTCCAGTTTCTCTTTCTGTGCTGGAGAACGATACCGATATTGAGGGGGATGCGCTCACCCTCAGCGAATACACCGCACCGCAAAACGGCACGCTTAGCGAAAATGAAGACGGCACATTAACGTATACGCCGGCTGCTAATTTCAATGGCAGCGACAGCTTCAATTATACGGTAGCTGACAGCAATGGAGGCACAGCAACCGGCACCGTAAATCTTACCGTCAATCCCGTAAACGACATGCCGGCGATCGGCGAGATTCCCAACCTGACTGTTAATCAAGATACTGGCACCGGAGAGATTGCTTTCACTATAAACGATCCAGACAATGACCTTGGTAATTTAAGTGTTACAGCAAGTTCCTCAAATCCCTCGTTAGTGGGAGATGAGAGTATCTCTTTAGGGGGTAGCGGGACAGACCGAACTGTGAGTGTTACCCCAACTGCCGGTCAGTTTGGCACCGCCACGATTACGCTGAGTGTCAGCGACGGCACAGATACCATCAGCCAGACGTTTGATGTTACCGTCAACGGCTTGCCGGTGGCGAGTGATGACACGCTGGGGCCAGTGTTTTTGAGCAGCCCCCTGGAGATTGCGGTAGCGGATTTGATTGCCAACGATACCGATCCGGAAGGGGGTGCGCTGACGGTACAGGCGGTGTCGGACGCGGTGAATGGCAGCGTGTCGCTGGAGGGCGGCGTCGTTACTTTCCAAGCGCAAAAGGACTTTTCTGGAACCGCCTCGTTTGAGTATACGGTAGACGACGGCAGTGGCGGAACGGACACAGCAACAGTGACGCTAGCGGTGGCTTCAGTACTGGAGTTGAGCGAGATAGCAGCCGGCAGCGGCGTGCCGGCAGGCACTGGGGGCTTTGCCATGAGTGGCGAGGCGGAAGGAGATAATGCCGGTGGGGCGGTGTCGGGTGCGGGCGACCTGAACAGCGACGGTTTTGCTGATCTGCTTGTGGGCGCACGTCTGGCTGATGCCAGCGGGGCTGACTCCGGAAAAACCTATGTGGTGTTTGGCAAACCGGACTTTCAGGCGGTTTCCCTGGGCGAGGTAGCAGCTGGCACCGGCGGTTTTGTCATTAATGGCGAAGCGGCGGGGGACTGGTCGGGCCATGCGGTGTCGAGTCTGGGGGATATAGCATTATTCACTTAGGTTAAAACAGACGGACAGGCGAGACGCCTGTCCTACGCCTTTTATAGCAGCCGACAATTGGGCGCGAACATCAATCCTATGGCGCATGGCCTTTAAAACCCGCGCAGGCGGGTTTTGTCTGTATAGCTGCGGTTCCCCTGCGGTTGTAGCCGCCCTTGGCGGCTACAACCGCCCAGAGACTTTGGCCAATGCGATGATGCCCAATGCCCAATGCGATGATGCCCAATGCCCATGTACTAACCTAAGTACATACTGCTATATCAGCGGCGACGGCATTTCTGACCTGATTGTTGGGGCTCCCAATGCCGGCTCGAACGGGGATAATGCAGGGAAAGCCTATGTGGTTTTCGGCAAGGCAGATGGCACGCCGGTCAACTTAAGCGATGTAGCAAGCGGCACCGGCGGGTTTGCCATGATTGGCGAGACAGCAGGAGACGGTGCCGGCATGTCCGTCAATGCGGTTGGGGATGTGAGTGGCGATGGCATTGGGGACCTGATTGTCAGCGCTATTGGTGCCGATCCCAACGGGAGTAACTCCGGAAAATCGTATGTGGTGTTCGGCAAAGCGGACAGCGGGACAGTGAATCGAGCGCGACGTGGCAGCCGGCACTGGCGGGTTTGCCATCAATGGTGAGGCGGCAGGGGATAACTCCGGCACTTCTGTAGGCGCTGCCGGGGATCTCAACGGTGACGGGCTTGCTGACGTAATCGTTGGCTCGCCCGGTGCTGACGCCAGCGGGGTGGCTGACGCGGGGAAAGCCTATGTGGTTTTCGGCAAGGCAGACGGCACGCCGGTCAGCTTGAGCGAGGTGGCCAGCGGCAGCGGCGGGTTTGCCATTATTGGAGAAAAGGCCGGCAACCGCACCGGCGTTTCTGTCAGTGGCGGCGGGGATATCAACGGCGACGGGATTGGCGACCTGATTGTCGGCGCGCGCGGTGCCGACCCCAACGGGACCAACTCCGGGAGAACCTATGTGGTGTTTGGCAAGACAGACTCTCAGGCGGTTGACTTAAGCGATGTGGCAGCGGGGGCTGGGGGCTTTGTCATTGACGGCGAGTCGCCGCAAGACTATTCTGGACGTCCGGTGAGGATGGCGGGAGATATCAACGGCGACGGGTTAGATGACCTGCTTTTGGGCGTTGGCCAGGATGACCCGGTGGGGATTAACTCCGGGCGGTCTTATGTGGTGTTTGGCAAGGCAGACGGCGCAGCGCTGAATCTGAGCGATGTGGCGAGCGGTATTGGCGGCTTTGCCATCAATGGCGAGTCGCCAGACGATCGTGCCGGGAACGGATTGAAGGCGGCGGGGGATGTTAACGGCGACGGTTTCGCTGACCTGACTGTCGGGGCGAATCAGGCGGAAGGGAACGGGACTGACTCGGGGAAAGCCTATGTGGTTTTCGGAGGCGATTTCACCGGCGCAGTCACCGGCAGTGGGGGTGCCGGTGACGACACCCTCACCGGCACAGCAGACAGCGATGCCCTCGTCGGCGGTGCCGGGAATGACACCCTCACCGGCAGCGGTGGCCCTGACGTCCTGTACGGAGGTGCCGGTGATGATATACTCGCAGTCAGCGACCATGATTTCCGCCGCATCAGTGGCGGGGCGGGCACCGACACCCTGCGGCTGGATGGCAGCGGCCTCAGTCTCGACTTGACGGCCATTTCTGACCTGCGAATTGCTGGCATCGAAAGGATCGACCTCACCGGCAGCGCCAGCAACAGCCTCACCTTGGGCCTGAGCGACGTGTTCGCCCTGTCCGCTCCCGGCAACCAGCTCCTCGTTGAGGGGGTTGCCGGCAACCAGGTGTCTTTTGCGGGACAGGGCTGGACTGCTGCCGGCACCGCCACACTGGATGGCAACACTTACAGCCAGTACACCCTGGGCGGGGCAGCGGTGCTAGTAGATACCGACATCACCGCAACCCTGTAGGGGCCGGTTTGCCTTCAAGGAAGCCGGTGGCGTGCTACGGGCGGGCTTCCCACGAGATAGCTTCTCATAGGAAAAATTCTCTATAAACCCGCCCGTAGCTGAGAAATTGTCAAGATTTCCTCACAACCTGTGAGAGGGGGCAGCCCGAGCGGGGCTGCCTTTTTATGCGGCGGACCGTGGGGGGAAGCGCTGTCCGCCCCGAAAAGCGAATCGCAATGTTACTGGCTGTTAAGGCTACAACAGGAAGACTTAGCCGTAAAATTGTGAGATAGCCGAAGCTTCGCTAAATAAGATCCTATGAGTTCGCTACTGCAATCGTCAGATCAGGCCATTTCTATAACCCCATCCGATCTCTTTCTGCGACATCGCCTCAAAATCGTAGAAGACCTGTGGGAATCTGTGCTGCGATCCGAGTGCGGTCAGCAACTGGTAGACCTGCTCCAGAGACTGCGCGACCTGTGCTCGCCGGAAGGACAAGCGCCCAACTTCATGGGGTCAGAAGTCTTGCAGGTCGTGGAAAAGCTGGATATTAATGACGCCATTCGCTCCGCTCGCGCTTTTGCCCTGTACTTCCAGCTGATTAATATTCTCGAACAGCACTACGAGCAGCGGGAGCAGTTGCGAAGCGGCAAGAGCGGGCGGGCGAGCGCCTCGGGCAACGGGGTGGGGGCTCAGATATTCCCCAAACCAGAGGTAGAGCGGTTTAGTGGCGGACCGGAAGCGGACTTGCTGGAAAAAAGCTGGCAGGATTCCAACATGCCGCACCGGGAAGGGGGCAGCTTCGGGTCCCTGTTCCCCAAACTGCGCAGCCTCAACGTTCCGCCGAACAAGATCCAGAAATTGCTAGACGGGCTGGACGTGCGGCTGGTGTTTACCGCTCACCCGACGGAAATTGTCCGCCAGACGATTCGCGAAAAGCAGCGGCGCGTCGCCAGAATTTTGCAACAGCTGGACGCTCTCGAAGAAAGCGCCAGTCTGGAGACGGATTTCGGGGGATCGCAGGTGAGCCCCGCCTGGGAGTCTTCCCTGGAAGCCAAAGCCCTCACCGAACAGCTGACCGAGGAAATTCGCCTCTGGTGGCGGACTGACGAGCTGCACCAGTTCAAACCCACCGTCCTCGATGAGGTGGAATACACCCTGCACTACTTCAATGAGGTGCTGTTTGATGTGGTGCCGCAATTTTACCAGCGCCTGAAGCGCTGTTTGCAGGTGTCTTTCCCCCACCTGCAGGCTCCCAAGTACAACTTCTGCACCTTCGGCTCCTGGGTGGGCGCGGACCGGGATGGCAACCCGTCGTGCACGCCGGCGGTGACTTGGCAAACCGCCTGCTACCAGCGCCAGCAGGTTCTGGATAAGTACATTTACTCCGTGGGGTTCTTGACTCGGCAGCTGAGCGTGTCCCTGCACTGGAGCGATGTCCTGCCGGAACTGCTGGAATCCCTGGAACAGGACCGGCTGCAAATGCCAGAGGTGTACGAACAGCTGGCGATTCGCTACCGGCAGGAACCCTACCGCCTGAAGCTGGCTTATGTGTGCAAGCGCCTGGAGAACACCCGCGAGCGCAACCGGCGTCTGTACACCGGCGAAGAAGACTGGCAGCGCCGCAGCCCAGAAACGAACCCGGCCTCGATTTACCGCTCAGGAGCCGAATTTTTGGCAGAATTGCGGCTGGTTCAGCGCAATTTGGCCTCAACGGGACTGACCTGTCGCGAGCTGGAAACCCTGATCTGTCAGGTGGAAATTTTTGGCTTCTCGCTAGCAGGGCTGGATATCCGTCAGGAATCTTCCGTCCACTCAGACGCCCTGACGGAAATCGCTGAATACTTGCAAGTTTTGCACCTTCCTTACAGGGAACTGTCGGAAGTTCAGCGCTCCCTGTGGCTGGCCACTGAACTGCAAACCCGACGCCCCCTGATTCCCGGGGAACTGCCGTTTTCGGAAAAAACCCGCGAGACGGTGGAAACTTTCCGCATCGTGCGCGCCCTGCAGCAAGAGTTTGGCCAGGAAATATGCCAGACTTACATCATCAGCATGAGCCACGATGCCAGCGACTTGCTAGAAGTGCTGCTGCTGGCCAAAGAAGCCGGCCTCTACGACCCAGCGACGGGGGTTTGCAGCATTCAGGTGGTCCCGCTGTTTGAAACGGTGGAGGACCTGAAAAACGCACCGTCGGTGATGCAAAGTTTGTTTGAGCTGCCGTTCTACCGCGCTATGCTCGCCGGCGGCTATGCCAAGATGCAGGGGATCTCTTGCAATGTAGACCGCCACAGCAATGCCGGTCCGGCGCAGTCTTTGCAGGAAGTGATGCTGGGCTATTCCGACAGCAACAAGGATTCGGGTTTCCTCAGCAGCAACTGGGAAATCCACAAAGCTCAGAAAGCGCTGCAGAAAATGGCTGAGCAGTATGGGGTGCAGCTGCGCATCTTCCACGGGCGCGGGGGTTCTGTGGGGCGCGGGGGTGGCCCAGCCTATGAGGCGATCCTGGCTCAGCCTTCTGAGAGCGTCAACGGGCGGATTAAAATTACTGAACAGGGGGAAGTGCTGGCGTCGAAGTACACGCTGCCAGATTTGGCGATTTACAATCTGGAAAATATCGCCACGGCTGTGATTCAATCGAGTTTGCTCGGCACCGGCTTTGATGACATCGAGCCCTGGAAGGAAATTATGGAGGAGCTGGCGGACCGCTCCCGGGCTCACTACCGCGCCCTGATTTACGAGCAGCCGGATTTTATTGAATTTTTCCACCAAGTGACGCCGATTGATGAAATCAGCCAGCTGCAAATCTCTTCGCGACCGGCTCGCCGGCGCACCGGCAAGAAGGATTTGGGGACTCTGCGGGCGATTCCTTGGGTGTTCAGCTGGACGCAAACTCGCTTCCTGCTCCCGTCTTGGTACGGCGTGGGGACGGCTGTGCAAACCTTCTTGGACGAACAGCCCGAAGAGCACATGAAGCTGCTTCGCTATTTCTATTTCAAGTGGCCTTTCTTCAGGATGGTGATTTCTAAGGTGGAAATGACTCTGGCGAAAGTGGATATGGAGATCGCCCACCACTATGTGCGGGAATTGGCTAAACCGGCTGACAGGGCGCGCTTGGAGGCTCTGTTTGAGCAAATTGCCAGCGAATACAACCTGACGCGCGATTTGGTTCTGGCTATCACCGGCCACAAGCGCCTGCTGGATGGCGATCCTGTCCTGCAGCGCTCGGTGCAGCTCCGCAATGGCACGATTGTCCCTCTCGGGTTGCTGCAAGTCTCCCTGCTGAAACGCTTGCGCCAGCACGGCAGCAGTGCTGTGCCAGGAGTGATCCACTCGCGCTACAGCAAGGCGGAATTGCTGCGCGGGGCTCTGCTGACGATTAATGGCATCGCGGCTGGGATGCGAAATACCGGGTGATTGGTTTGTATTAGGAACCGCCAAGACGCAGAGGACGCCAAGGGAAGAGAGAGGAGGTAAGAAGAGGGATTAAGCGGATGCTGGGGAGGGGCGGTGAGGCGAATGCTGGTTTGCAGTTTGGTGGCGGTGGTGTCGGGACTGTCTGGGTCGTACCTGGGCGGGCAAATCAGCATGGCTTCTCGCACCGGCCAGTGCCAGGGGGTGCCGCCGGGATTTGAATCGGTCTGCACGGTTGTGGTGACGCCTGCGGCGCTGTGGCGAGGCAGCACGGCGGGGCTGTGGGTGGGAAGTATTTTGGGGGCGTTTGCGGGGGGGCTGGCCACCCGCAAGGGGGCGGGGGAGAGGGGAGATGTGACAGGGGAGGAGTGAGGGGAACTGCCGGCAACTTTTTGACGTTGAGCACAGCAGAGCGTCGCAGTAGAATTGTTTCAATCCCGTTGCCGGGATTGCTTGGCCTAAAAATATGCCTCTGCTGCCCCCTGCTGAAATGATTATCGCCTTGATTTCGGCAGATTTACACAACCCTTGATGCTCCCTTTAGTTGCACAGCCACTGGGCTTCTGTTATCCTTACTCCCAAGTTGATTTTTATGCTGAACGCGCACAACTGGCAGTCTGAATTTGTCTTGCCGGCAGCATGGCTGGTAGCCGCCGGCGCAGTTATGCCTTGGGCGCTGACACCACCGGCACTCGCTCAAGCAAAGTTTAACGACATGCAAGGCCACTGGGCGCAAGCCTGCGCCGAGCAGCTGGCTTCCAAACAGATTGTCAGCGGCTTCGAGGATGGAACTTTCCGCCCTGCCACACCGGTAAAGCGGGCAGAGTTTGCAGTGATGATTGACAGGGCTTTCCCTGATGCGGCACCGGTACGCGAGGCGATCAGATTTGCGGATATCCCCACCGATTATTCGGCGGCAGGGGCTATTGAGCGAAGCTATCGTGCGGGCTTTCTGTCAAGCTATTCTCTGGAAATATTCAACCCTAACAAACCTATCTCTCGCCTGCAAGTTGTGCAGAGTTTGGTGAGTGGGTTGAAGTATTCGCCTAGCAAGCCGGTCAGCGAAACGCTGCAGGCGACTTATGCGGATGCGGCTGGCATTCCCAGTGCAGCCGAGCAGGCCATAGCCGCCGCGACAGAAAAAGGTCTGGTGGTGAATTATCCCAATCCCAAACAGTTCAATGGCGGTCAAGCAGCGACTCGGGCAGAAGTGGCAGCATTTCTCTGTCAAGCGCTGCTCAAACCCGGACAGACGGCTTTGGTGCCGGTCCAGTATATTGCTGGGGTGAAGCCGCCAACTCCAGCGCCGGCAGCAGCAGCGCCGGCGACTAGAACGCCGGCAGCGCCGGCTCCCGCAACACCCGCTCCTGCAGCGCCGGCGACTAGAACGCCGGCAGCGCCGGCTCCCGCAACACCCGCTCCTGCAGCGCCGGCGGCGGCAACACCGGCACCGGCAGCGCCGGCGGCGGCAACACCGGCACCGGCAGCGCCGGCGGCGGCGAGGGCAACCAAGACTATTGAAACCGGCAGCGTGCGGGCAGAATTTTCTTACCAGATAAAAGAGGGCAGCGACACTGGCAGCAACTGGCGTTTGAAAATCCTCCGGGGGGGCAAAACGCTGACAGACGAGCCGGTGCTGGTGTCAGCGCGGGTACAGGGAGAGAGCAGCATTGGGGAGGCGCAGCGGGTGTCAGAAGGCCGGCTGTTAAATCTGGTGGTGAGGGATATCGATGCCGATCGGGAACCGGAAGTGATTCTGGATTTAGCGACAGGCAAAAGCGGCGATAGCTGCTGTTCCTATTCCTTAATTTATGACTACCTGCCCATCCTCAACAAATACACGTTCATCGAACAGTTTTGGGGGAATGTAGGCTACCAGGTCAAAGATGTGGAGGGGGATGGCATCCCAGAATTTGAAAGCCAGGATCAGCGATTTGCCCGCGTTTTGGATATCCCCGCTGAAGACGTTCGCTTGCCGAAGCGCATCTGGCACTACCGGCAGGGCGAGATGGTGGATGTGACCAGGCAATATCCCCAGTTAGTCTACGAGCAAGCCAAACAGCTGTGGCAGACTTTTTTGGAGCGTCGCAGCCAAAATAAAGAGGTGAGAGGAATTTTAGCAGCTTATTTGGCGAACAAACACTTGCTGGGTGAGGACGCCGAGGGCTGGCAGCTGGTGGGGCAAGTATACCAGGGCACAGATCGGGACTCGTACTTCGCACAGCTGCGGCAGCTGTTTGCCACCTTAGGCTATGTTACCGCCAGCGCCCAGGAGAAAAAGCCGGAACTGCTCAACACTTTCACGGGGGTGTCGAACCCGGCGTTTTCTGTGGCAGTCAGTCCGGATGGCAAAACTCTGGCGGTTGGGTCTAATAAAGATATCCAGCTGTGGGATCTCAGTGCCGGCCAGTTGAGAAGCACGCTGTCCGGACACGGGGGCAATGTTTGGTCTGTGGCGATTAGCTCGGACGGGCAGACTCTGGCCAGCTGCAGTGGCGACACGACGGTTAAGCTGTGGGATTTGGCTACCGGCAAGCAGACGCGCAGTTTGTCGCACGGCAGCTGGGTGAATTTTGTCGCCATCAGTCCGGACGGGCAGACGGTGGCCAGCGCTTACAGGACGCTGAAGCTGTGGAATAAAGCCAGCGGCGAACTGCGGCAGGCGGTAGACGGTTTCGGGCCGGTGATTTTTAGCCCGGATGGCAAGCAGCTGATCGGCAGCGACGGGCGCGGCAATGTCCAGCTGCTCGACCCAGCGACCGGCGCGGTGCAGCGCACTTTCTCCACTGCAGATCATTCGGGAGAGGGGATGAAGTTGATGGCCATCAGTCCGGACGGGCAAACCTTGGCCAGTCTCAGGAGCGGGTCAAATACGATTAAGCTGTGGAATCTGAACACCGGCGACATGCAGCGCACCCTCGACGGCAAGGTGGAGGGAATTAGCGCTATGGCGATTAGCCCGGATGGGAAGCTGCTGGCCACTGCTACTGGCACCGGCAAGATTCAGGTGTGGGATTTGGGTGCCGGTGAGCTGGCGCTGTCTTTCGAGAGCCACTCGCAACAGGTGAGCGGGCTGGCTTTCGGGCCCGACCGCCTGCTGGTTAGCGTCGGGGCTGACAGAGCCAATGACCGTCCGGAAGGCGCGATGAGCATCAAAACTTGGCGGCTGCCCTCTTGAGATGTCTTGCATCTAATTAGCAATATTGCGGGGTTTGCGGGAGAGGTGGGAGAGCGTTATGGAAATATAAATAAACTGCTCTCGCCCAGCTGCCAGCCCCTTTTATTCGGAAATTTAATTGTTACTATTTTGGAGGCGAGCAGGCCGGCATAAATAAACAGAACATCAACAGATCGGGTTTCTTAAAGAAACCCGGTTTCTGGTTCTGGTTCTCGCCGCACCGGTTTTGTGTGGGGGCGCGACGGGCGAGTTCTGCATACTGGGCTTGATACGCGCTGTGATACATTGCACAAGAGACTTTGCACGCAACCGCTTTACCGGCAGAGAAAAGCTCACAATGCCGGTGCTTGCGGAAGTCATGTTATAACTAGGCGAAAACAATTCAGGATAACGCAGTAAACCTGGGGGTTTTCAAGAAAGCAGGGTATATAGACGTAGGGCAGGCGTCCCGCCCCCCCTGAAGGTCTAATATTCTAATCTAAGTGGCTACTGCTATAAATGTGGTTTTTTCCGGCTTATTTTAGGGACAGTAAGCGATCGCGGGTGGGGCGATCGCAGCAAGAGACGCCGCCGCGCCGCTAGAGGTTCTTTTGTTGCAGTAAGGGCACCACTGCTGTGCGGGGCTGGATGGGTTCCCAGAACTCTTCAGCCCGATTTGGTGGTTGGACGCCGGCACCGGCGGCAGTTTCATCCAAACAGCCGGCTCCACTTTCAGCCCTGAGAGGGATTTCGTTTCCAGCTAGCAGAACAATCATAAATATAGAGGATGAGCGTCATATAGAACAGCGTTAAACCCTTTCTCGCTTCACTCGCTACAGGTCAGTTGCTGCATGCTTCCGCACGCGCAGGGGTCCTGCTGCCGGTGAGAGGGAAATTGCTATTAATACTCACGCCACCTTGACTCTGCAGAGCCTAAAAGCTTGACGAGGTAAATACCATCATGTTTCAGAACGCGGGAATGATGCCGCACAAGTGCGGCACGCAATTCTGGCTAGCCCAAATTCCAGCAGGTCAGCCGGCAACCTCCCCCGAAACAGCAGGGCTTATGTTTTTAAGCCCGCAGTTCTTCGTGGCATTAATCGCCGGCGTTATCATGGCCTTCGGCTTCCAATTCCTGCTGACAAACTTATCCGTAGCTGCCAAAATTTCCGACGGGGACGCCTTAGAGCTGTCCGATGATGATGACAGCTTCGGCGAGCGAGTCCGCCAGATTGGAGTGAGAGCCGGGTCTTGGATTTTCCTGACCGTCAACATAGCCATCTTCCTGGCTTGCTATCTAGCCGTAAAACTCACCTTTATTAGCAGCGTGACTGTAGGGGCAATTATTGGCATTGTCATCTGGTCAGCCTACTTCTTGCTGCTATTCTGGATGAGCTCTACTGCGGTCGGTGCCTTTATCGGTTCCCTCATGAAAGCGGCGACTGCCGGCTTTAAAGGAGTTGCGGACACAGCAGCCACAGCTGTGGCCGGCAGCGCTGCGAACCAGCAGATTGTCAGTACCGTAGAAGCCTCCTTCGCAGCAGTGCGCCGCGATCTCGGTTCGGCGCTTGACCCCACCGGCTTTCGCGAAACGGTAGAAGACTACCTGAAAAATTTGCAGCCGCCAAAGCTAGACCTGAAAAAGATTCGCAAGGACTTTGAAAACTTGCTCAGCGATGCGGATGTCAAATCCCTGGCGGGAAGTGACCTGCTCAGCGGAGTGAACCGGCAGACCTTTGCCGATTTAATTCGCAGCCGCACCGATTTGTCTAAATCAGACATTAACCGGCTCGCAGACCAGCTGCAAGAAGCTTGGCAGCAAGCCGCCGGTCAGCAACAGCAAAAAGACCGCAATGTCGGCTTAATTGACTTACTGCAATTTGCCGCACCCGAGCTGCGAGATAGGCTGCCTCAACTGAGTGAAAATCGCGAAGAAAAATCAGAAGGCGGTGGCGGCGTCCTGCAGCGAGTTGCGCAGGTGGGCGCAAACGCCGCAGCCGCCGCAGTGCTGGCGCGGACAGACATTTCCGATTTAAATGCCGAAAAACTTTCCGGTCAGCTGCAGCAGCTGAAAGAGCAAGCGACAGAGCAAGTTAAAACCATAGCCGGTCAGGTAGCAGACAAACTGCCGGCGCAACCCCAGCACACCATTAAAGCAGATGTAGAAGACTACCTGCTCAATTCCAAACCCTGGCACCTGAACCGAGAAACTCTCAAGTCGGAATTCCAAGAGGTCATTCACGACCCCGAAGCGGCTCCCGGAGAAATTCGCCGGCAGATAGAGCAGCTGAATCGGGACTTTTTCACCGGCGCGCTCAATCGCCGGGGCGATTTCACCCCGGAACGAGTCGCGGAAATTGCCGACCAGCTGGAAAGCATCCGCAACGAAGTGTTTGAAACAGTCCGGACCGGCGAGTCGCAAGAAGAGTCGCAAGCGCTGCGGAGTCTGGTAGAAGAGTATCTCGGCTCGACTCCCAAAGAACAGCTGACCCCAGAAAACATCGATCGCGATTTCAAGGGACTTCTAGAAGACGCCGATATCGATTTTGAGACACTGCAGCAGCGCCTGTCTCAATTTGACCGCGACACTTTAGCGCAAATGCTCAGCCAGCGTTCCGACTTCAGCCAAGAAGAAGCCCAGCAGCTTATCGGCCAGCTAGAAAGCGCCCGCGACCGCGTTTTGTCAGACGCTCGCGAACTCGGAGAGCGGATGAAATCCGAAGCGCAAAGCCTGCGGGAGAGAGTAGAAGCCTATCTGCGCGATACCAACCAAGAAGAGCTGAACCCCGACGCCATCAAGCGCGATTTCCAAACCCTGTTTGAAGATCCGAAAGCTGGGCTGAAAGCGCTGCGAGACCGGCTCTCTCAATTTGACCGCGACACCCTGGTGAAACTGCTCAGCCAGCGGGAAGACCTCAGCGAAGAGCGCGTCAATCAAATTATTGACCGCATTGAAGAAGTGCGGGACAGCATCATTAAAGTGCCGCAAACCGTTGCGGATAAAGCTAAGGAGCAGTACGGCAGCATCACCGGCAAGATTGGCGATTACCTGCGCCAGACGAATCTGGAAGAACTCGACCCAGAAGGCATCAAGCGGGATTTCGCAGAACTGTTCCAGCACCCGAAAGAAGGGGCTAAGGCGCTGCGAGAAAGACTCGCTCAGATAGATCGAGAAACTTTGGTGGCGCTGCTCAGCCAGCGGGAAGACTTGAGCGAGGAGAAAGTCAATCAGATTATCGACCGGGTGCAAGAGGCTATTGACAGCATTGTGAGAGCGCCGCGCCGGCTGGCAACTCGCACCCAAGAAACAGTGCGCGATTTCCAAGCGAATCTGGAAAACTACCTGCGCAACACGCACAAGGAAGAACTCAATCCCGAAGGCATCAAGCGAGATTTGCAGCTGCTGCTCAAAGATCCGCGAGCGGGAGTGGAGAGTCTCGGCGATCGCCTCTCGCAGTTCGACCGCTCTACTTTGGTGGCGCTCCTGTCGCAGCGTCAGGATATATCCGAAGAGGAAGCCAACCAGATTGCAGATCGAATTGTATCGGTTCGCGACCAGTTTGCGGAACAGGCTCACAAGGTTCAGGAGAAAATCCAATCGGCGGCTGACGCCATTTCTGCCCGCATCCGGGATTACCTGAATTCCCTGGAGCGCCCTGAACTGAACTATGAGGGCATCAAGCAAGACTTCCGCAAACTGTTTGAAGATCCGCAAGCGGGATTTGACGCGATCAAGGAGCGGCTCAGCCAATTCGACCGGGGGACTTTGGTGGCTATTCTCAGCTCTCGCGAGGATATTTCTGAGGAAGATGCGAACAGGATTGCCGACCAAATTGAATCCGTGCGGGACAGCGCGATAAAACGCGCTGATCGCCTGCAAGAGGCAGCGAAGAAACGCATCAAAGAGCTGAAGCATAAGGCTAAGGAGCAGGCGGAAAACACCCGCGAAGCCGCAGCAGTTGCTGCTTGGTGGCTGTTTGGTACGGCTCTCACCTCGGCGGTGGCGGCGGCGCTGGCAGGAGCTATCGCTGTAGCCGGTATCCCCGGAATAGTGGGTTAAAGATTTAAGGACTCTTAAGCGAAGATTCTTTAATAAGGGGCTGGCATGATGCCGGCCTTTTTTTTGGCCGGTGTGTTCTGGCAGCTTGACAGCATCTGACTAAAAGAGATATACTGTAATGTTGCCGCCGGCGCTTCTCGGGAGAGGGAGCGCCACAGGTCTCTCCGGCACAGCAACCGCTAAAGCTCTGGTATTTCTTTTGATGCCCTCACGCCTCAGTTTTTTGAAAAATTGTTAAATCTGATACAGCACGCCGGGAAATTTTACTACACTATAAAGAAGAGAGTTTTACTGCGGTCTGAGTCCTAAAAGGAGAGGTTTACCCATGTCAGAGCTTACCTTAACGGTTCCCACTCTCAGCACTTTGGAAGAACTGGAACAGGCCATTGCTCGCTACAAATCTGCTGACCTCAGCGGTGCTGAACTCCTCCGTCAGTGGCAGGCTATCCGCGACGCCTCTGTCAATCAGGACTTGTTCAAGTCTCAAACTGACGCTGTTCCCGGACAAGACAGCTACTGAGGGCAGTGGGCATCATCGAATTCGCCTTAGGCATTGAGGGCGGGCATCGCGCCTGACCTGCGGATATATACCCTGCAGGACAGGCCGAAAAGCCTGTCCGGATGTCCCTGAGGTTCGCAAAAGGCGTAGGACAGGCGTCTCGCCTGTCCAGGACGACTCATTTAAGTGAGCCGCGCTAGATCAGCCGGTGCGGCGCACCGGCTTTCAGGAACTATTGGGGTTCAGAGGGTTTTTTGCCCTTGACTATCAAATTGGCAGTTCCCAAGGTGCCAAATACAAACACGCCCAGCGGAACCGTGAAGTCAAAGGCAGAAACAGCGCCAGTTTCCGCAGCGGCTTGCAGCGCTGAAAAGGTTAATTTTACGAACAGCTTGTGGGCGGCGGTTGTGGGATGGATGCCGTCCCAGAAGAAATATTCGTTCGGGTTATCGCAAATACTCCCCGGGCTAATGCAGGGCTGGGTGACATTCTTGAAACCAAATTTTTCAGGAGCCTTGAGGACTTGATTAAAGATAGCATTGGCGTCCAGATAGGTTATCTTGATACCGGGGCCGGCCTTCTGGCGCAAATTGCTGATAGCTGTGGCCAATCGGGAGTTGTGCTTGTGGGTAACACGAGTGAGGCTGGCGGAGCGCTCACTCGTGCGCGTCTCTGGAAGCTTTCCTAAATCCGGCAAGTTGACCACCGCAATATTTTTAGCGCCAAGCGCCTCCAGCGACTGCACCGCCCGCGTTAGATTGCTCACCGGCACAGCTGGATCTGTCCCGCCACCCAAATAATCATTAGCGCCGGCCCATATCAGATAGAGCGCGTCGGGATCGGCGGAGGAACGGGTTGCTTTAAACCGCTCGATCTGGGCGAGCAATCCGGGGATTTCGTTTTTGAAAGTGCCGGTTGTCGCGCCACCAATGGCGAAGTTGGTGTCTGGATTTGAGGTTAATTTCAGCTGAGAGGCGAGATAGTCCACCCAAACTGGGCCATTGGAAAAGCGCCCGGAAAAGTAGGGGGGATTTGGGGGTTTCTTCCCTTGGGTCGCTTCAAATACCTTGCCGACATCGGAAAGGCTGTCGCCAAAGACATAAATCTCATCAATCTTTTGTGCGGAAGCCCCGCTCGAAACTCCTACAGCTGTTGCCAGTGCGAGGGCAGCGCCGGCGGAAACCATCGATATTTTCTTTAACGACATAGCTACTAATTTATGATAGCACCCTGACTTTCTAGGGGGCAGCCAATGTTGTGCGAGATGACCGGTTTGTCTCAGTTTCTTTTTCAGACAAATTAGTTTTTCTCGTTGTTCCCGGTATAGCAGTATTCACTTAGATTAGGACACAAAGGACAGGCGTCCCGCCTGTCCTACGCCTTATATTCGCAGGACAGGCGTAGGCCAGGAGTTCCCTTTAACCTCAAGTCTAATGTCCGTTCCCTTAGTGGCTAGCGCTGTATCTGCCTCAAAGGAAGTAGGGTGTGCAGGAAGTAGGGTGTGGAGCGCGAGCGGTGGGGCACCCCACAAGAAAAGAGCGTTAAGCCGGCTTGACTTGGGCTCCCTGAATCAACCGAATAATTTCATCTTTCCGCACGAGTCCCACAATCTCGCCATTGTCGCGAATCACCGGCAGCTCAGTCACCTTTTGGGTTTCCAGCAGCGCCACCACTTCCAGCAGCGACTGCTGGGGTTTGACTGTGGTGGAGAGTTCCACCGGCTGCGCCAGCTCTCGAACCTCAGTGTGTGGCCAAAAATTTGTCGGGACGGTTTTCAAGTCATCGACGGCAATCGCACCCGAAAGTTGCCCAAAGTCATTCGTTACCAAAAACTTTGACCGGCTGGGTTTGCCAATGATATAATCGTTGGCGAAGTCACGCAGAGAGAGACGCTCTGACACAATTGGGCTGTCCGGCGTCACGGCATCGGCGGCGGTCAAACCGGCTAGCTTGTCCTGCAGCGTGGCGTACTGGGCGGAGCGACCGGCATTGCCCAGCAAGAACCAGCCGATTAACACATTCCAGAAGCGACCGAAGACCAGCCCGGAGATGATGGCTATCCAGGCCAAAATCTGGCCGGCACGACTGGCAAACACGACGCCTTTATAAGGATTGCCGGTGATTTTCCAGACGATAGCTTTGAGGATGTTGCCGCCGTCGAGGGGCAATCCAGGAATGAGATTGAACAGCGCCAGCGCCAAGTTGATGGAGGCGACGAGCGTCAGAATCGCCGCCGGCGCGCCAGAGATGCCGGTGGTGACGCCAAGAGCTGCAAAGATCCCGAACAGCGCAAAGCTGACCAGGGGGCCGGCGATGGCCACCCAGAACGCCTCGGCGGGCGTTTTTGACTCCTGCTCCAGGTGGGCCAGACCCCCAAACAGGAACAGGGTGATGGATTTTACATTAATTCCCTGCCGCAGAGCCACAAAGCTGTGTCCCAGTTCATGCGCCAACACAGAGGCAAACAGCAGCAGCGCTGCCAGCAGTCCCAGCAGCCAGGGCAGCGCTCCGCCCAGCCCCGGAAACGCCCGCGCTAATTGACTCCCGTAGCTAAACGTCACCAGCCCCAGGATAAAAAACCAGGACGGATGGACGTAAAGCGGAATGCCAAACAGATTGCCAACGCGAAAGCCATTCATTTGGGCCACCTCTTGTTTTACCTTTGGGAGGCTGTTTTCGCCTCTCCACTTGCTTTCATTGTAACGAAATGTAAAAAACCGTTCAGTTTGCCGGCTGCCGTGGTATCCGTCCGTTGCGGTTCGGTTATGCGATTGAACCGCAGATATAGCAGAGAAACTAGCTGAGAAACCCGGTTTCTGTAAGCAACTAAGCTGTTAGGCTTTTAACCTGCTTTTCCGTTGAAAGGAGGCAGAGCCTCCAGATTGCGTTCCCAGCCTGAGGCTGGGAACGAGAGAAATCCAAAATCCAAAATCCAAAATCCAAAATCCGTCTCACAGCAGCATTCCCGCAATACAAGCCGTCATAAAATTAGCCAGCGCCCCCGCCACCATTGCTCGCACACCCAGCCGCGCCAAATCGTGCTGGCGCTCCGGAACCATCCCGCCAATTCCGCCAATGGTAATGCCAATCGAGCCAATATTGGCAAACCCGCACAGTGCGTAAGTCGCGATGATTGCAGCCCGTTCCGAAATCGCCTGAGCGTCAATCAGCTTCTTTAAATCCAGATAAGCAATAAACTCATTCAATATCGTCTTCTTCCCCAACAAAACCGCCACCTGTCCGCAGTCAGCGAAAGGAACGCCCATCAGCCAAGCCACAGGTGCCATCAAAAAAGATAGCAGCCACTCCAAAGACAGCTGCGGCAAACCGACTTGCGCTCCCGCCCAGCCCAGCAGCGCATTCACAAATGCCAGCAATCCCAAAAAAGCAATCAGCATTGCGGCAACATTGAGCGCCAGCCTCATTCCTTCCGACGCCCCTGCAGCGGCGGCGTCGATGGCGTTGCTGTAGGCTGTCTTCATTTCAACATCCATCTTGCCGGCTGTCAGCGGCTCTTCCGTTTCTGGGTAAAGCAGCTTTGAAATCGCCATAGATGCCGGTGCCGACATCACCGAAGCCGCAATCAGGTGACTGGCGGGCACTCCAAAAGAAAGATAAGCCGCCATCACCCCACCGGCAATCGTGCCAAATCCCGCTGTCATTACCGAGTGCAGTTCCGATTGCGTCATCGTCGCCACATACGGCTTAATCAGCAGTGGCGATTCCGTCGGTCCCAAAAAAATATTGGAGGCGCAAGAAAGCGTCTCAGCGCCGGATGTTTTCATCGTCTTCAGCATCACCCACGCCACACCCCGCACCGCCTGCTGCAAAATGCCGTAGTGGTACATCACGGTGATGAACGCCGAGAAAAAGATAATCGTCGGCAGCACCTTGAAAGCAATAAAATGCTCGGCAAAATTGTCGCCAAAAACGAACTTAGCACCTGCGTCAGAAAAATCCAAAAAACCCGTCATCACGTCGCCCAGGAACTTAAACGCCCTAAAACCGGCATCAGTCCTGATAATCAGCAGCGCCAAAATCAGCTGCAAAGCAATCCCCCACAGCACCGGCGGCCACCGCACAGCCCGCCGGTTGGCAGAAAAGGCGTAGGACAGCCCCACAAAAACTGCCAGCCCCAGCAACGAAATCGCCCGTTCCATAAACCCCCAATACCAATCCTTGAGAAAAATCCGGTTGATTGGGATTGATTATATAGCGGTTCTCAGAGTAGTAAGGTACTGAGAAACCCTTATTCTTTAAGAAACCGGGTTTCTGGGCCATCGTCCATCAAACTGAGAACCGCTATAAGCTGAGGGGCTAAAAGTTGAAACTCTGGCTCGCGCTCGGGTTTGACCCGTCAGCCCCCAATCCCAACTCTAAAATTTAACATTCCTGTCAGCCAGACTGCCATTAAATTTAGCTACAATAAAAGGTCGGAGCAAAAACAGGACTCTCGGTGAAAGCAACCCTTGAGCGCACTGCCAGCTTCCGTGGCGGCAGCATCCCAGTTTTGTGCGCCCCGATCCCCCACCCATCCCAAACAGGGAGAAAGAGAACCGGGTTTTTCCCCTTCTCCCCGCTCCGGAGAGGGGTTGCAGGGGGGTGAGGGCTCAAGCTCTCTGGTTTCAATCCCGTTTCCGGGATTCTGCTGGCCAAAAATCTTCTCCTCTTACCCCCTGCTGAAATCATTGTCGCATTGATATGGGCTTCTTTGCACAGCTGGGCTCCTCCCGTCCCGCTCATCACTCGCAACAAACTCCGTCAACTCTTCCCGCACTGAACACAGAACTATGTCCCTACCCATTGTTGCTATTATCGGACGCCCCAACGTGGGCAAATCCACCCTGGCCAACCGGCTCGCCGGCGTCCGAGATGCCATCGTGCACGACGAACCGGGAGTCACCCGCGACCGCACCTACCGGCAAGCCTTCTGGGGCGACCGGGAATTCCTGGTGGTAGACACCGGCGGCTTACTCTTTAACGACGACACGGAATTTCTGCCCCTGATCCGCGAACAGGCAATGGCCGCCTTAGCGGAAGCCACCGCCGCCATCTTCGTCACCGACGGACAGACCGGGCCCGCGCCGGCGGATGAAGAAATCGCCAACTGGCTGCGGGCCCAACCCGTGCCGGTGCTGCTCGCCGTCAACAAGTGCGAATCCCCCGACCAGGGACTGACCCAAGCCGCCCAGTTTTGGGAGCTCGGACTGGGGGAACCCTATCCGATTTCCAGCATTCACGGCAGCGGCACCGGCGACTTGCTCGACGCCGTGGTTGCCTACCTGCCGCCGGCGGGCGAAATCCCCGAACCCGAGGAAATTAAAGTGGCCATTGTCGGGCGTCCCAACGTCGGCAAATCCAGCTTGCTCAACGCCTTTGTCGGGGAAAATCGCGCCATTGTCAGCCCGATTTCCGGCACCACCCGCGACGCTATCGATACTGTCGTCGAGCGCAGCGGCCAAACCTACCGGCTGATAGACACCGCCGGCATCCGCAAAAAGAAAAACGTCGAGTACGGGCCAGAATTTTTTGGCATTAACCGCGCCTTCAAAGCCATCCGCCGGTCAGATGTCGTCTTGCTGCTCATTGACGCCCTCGATGGCGTTACCGAACAGGACCAAAAACTAGCAGGTCGCATCGCCGAAGAAGGGCGCGCCTGCGTGATAGTCGTTAACAAGTGGGATGCCGTAGAAAAAGACTCTTATACCATCTACGACTACCAAGAGCACGTTAAAGACCGTCTCGGTTTTTTCGAGTGGGCGGAAATCATCTTTGTCAGCGCCAAAAACGGCCAGCGTGTGGAAAAGATTCTGGAATTAGTCAACACCGCAGCCGAACAGCACAAACGCCGCGTCACAACCGCCGTGATTAATGAAGTGATAGAAGAAGCCGTCAGGTGGCACAGTCCGCCAACCAACCGGCAGGGGCGTCAGGGCAAAATCTATTACGGCACCCAAGTCAGCTCCCAACCGCCGGCGATTGCCCTGTTTGTCAACGATCCCAACCGCATTAACGACAATTACCGCCGCTATATGGAAAGTCAATTCCGCAAGCAGCTGGGTTTCACCGGCACCCCAATTCGCTTGCTGTGGCGGGGGAAGAAAACCCGCGAAGTAGAGCGCTCAAATAATCGCGCCGCCCGCGTGTAAAATAGTGGGTTGGGGATTGGGGATTGAGCTAGGAGTCAACAAGCGTACAGGGTGAACCGCCATAGACGCGCAAGCGGCTTCCCGCAGGGTAGACGCCAAGAGCGCCAAGGAAGAGGGAGGTAGAGTCAGGGGCAGTTTCACTAGAAACCCTAGCCCCTAACCCCTAACCCCTAACCCCTGACCCCTAACACCTGAGATAAAATCGCAACATGGATTTACTGAAATCGCTGCCCCTGGGGCTGTACCTGGAACAGCCTGTAACCTGGCTGCATCACCTCGACCCGCGCGTGAAAATCGCATGGCTGATGACCTTTCTGATTGCCCCCATTCTCGCCAATCCACTGTGGCGCATCGGGCTGGCGGTGCTGCTGATTGCGCTGACTTTGAGTGCGATGATTCCGCTGCGGGTGTGGCAAAAGCAGATGGGGTGGCTGCTGCTGTTCTGTTTTTTTCTGTTTATTTTGAGTGCGATCGCTCCCGACGGACTCGCCGTTAACCACCAGCCCCGCCTCCCTGCGGATGAGCTAGCCTTTGCCCAGCAGCCGGACACCCCGCCGGCACCGCCGCAGGACAAACCCTGGCCGTTTGGGTGGGGACAGAAGGCAGCAAAGCAGGAAAACACAAAAGCACAGGGTTCTGAGATCGTAAATCTGCCGCAGCCTACCGACTACAATTACGTCCTGTTGCGTCTGGGGCGGTTAAAAATTACGCGCCGCTCCCTGGATATGGCTATGGGTTTGAGCACGCTTTATTTTACCCTAATTTACAGCAGCAACCTGTACCTGCTCACGACAGCCCCAGAAGAAATTACCTCAGGGATCGAGAGCTTGATGCAGCCGCTGCGCCGGCTAAACTGGCCGGTGACAGAAATTTCCCTGACGCTGACTCTATCGCTGCGGTTTATCCCCCTCGTCCTCGAAGAAGTGCAGAACTTAGTTCGCTCTGTGTGGACGCGGGCAATTAACTGGAAAAAACTGGGGCTCAAAGGTGCGACTCAGGTTTGGCTGATCGTTGCCGAAAGGCTGCTGGAAAACTTGCTGCTGCGGGCTGAGCAAATGGCCAGCGCCATGCAGGTGCGCGGCTTTACCACTCCCCAGCAGCATCGAGTCCAGTGGCACCAGTTGCGCCTGAAAACCGGCGACTGGCTGGCCCTAGCAAGTTTGGCCATTCTCTGGGGCACTCGCTTGGTTTGGGGCTGGCAAGCTTAATCGATTTTAGAGTTTAGAGTTTAGAGTTTAGATTTCTTTATGATTCATCTAAAATCGGGACATCCATGCATGCGTTGCATATTCCACCGGATGAAGAACCCCACCCCCGAACCCCCGATTGCCGGCTGCGGGGAGGGGGAGTTAGAGTTGGGGGTTTTGGTGACATCATCTTTCTGGTCTGCAACGCCTATCCAAAATCCTGCATTCTTATGAAACCCCTACAGCCCTGGTATTGGCAACCGCTGCCCTTGCTCTGTCGCACCGGCTCGCAAGTATTTGACGCCCTATTTCGCCGTCACAACGAGATTGCCACATTGCTAGAAAGTCCTAGCACAAATCAAGCCGGCTGTCAACCCGAGGCGAGATATTCCATCTGTGCCGGCGCTCCCCGGATTGTAGATGGGCGGCAGAGACTGTGGGCACCGCCGGTAGGAGAAATTCTGCCATTTCTGCGAAGCTTGCTGCAATGCCCTCGGGCGGGGGATTTTGGTGGCGCTCGCTCTGGGAAGAATTTCGCCGCCTCCCCCCCGGAAAACCTGCCCTTCACCGGCGGCTGGCTGGGCTGGCTGGGCTACGACCTGGCCTGGGAAATTGAGCAGCTGCCCCGCCTGAACGACGATCCCCTGCCCTTTCCCGTCGCCTACTGGTACGAACCGGCATCCTTTGCTGTCCTCGACCGGCAGGAGGGGGTGCTGTGGATCGCCGCTAGCGATCCCGCCGAACTCGACCAGTTGCAGCGCCGGTGGGAGGAGAGAGCAGACGAGCCTGCTGAAGGGACGGGATTGCGCCGGTTTGGAGCTCACTCAAGGGGGAGTGCGGAGGAAACCGGGGACTTCCGAGCGCCCCATTTCCAGATGTCCCAAGGGGATTACGAAAACGCCGTCTTGCAAGCCAAAAAATATATCCGTGCCGGCGATATCTTTCAAGCCAACCTGTCCCTGCGGTTTGAAGCGCGCACTGCAGCGGACAGCTGGTCTATTTATCGCGCCTTGCAGCAGATCAATCCATCGCCCTTTGCCAGCTACTGGCAGACGCCGTGGGGCGACCTGATTAGCTGCTCTCCGGAAAGATTGGTGCAGCTTGTCGGGCGTCAAGCCCAGACGCGACCGATCGCCGGCACGCGACGCCGGGGAACCACCCCAGCTCAAGACGAGGAACTGGCGCAAGAGCTGCTCAGCAACACCAAAGAAAGAGCCGAACACATCATGCTCGTTGACCTAGAGCGCAATGACTTGGGGCGAGTTTGCCAGTGGGGATCGGTTCGCGTCAGTGAATTGCTCGCCATTGAGCGCTACAGTCACGTCATGCACCTGGTCAGCAACGTCGAAGGCACCTTGCGCCCCGAAGTTGACGCCGCTGACCTGATCCGCGCCATGTTCCCCGGCGGCACCATTACCGGCTGCCCGAAAGTGCGCTGCATGGAAATTATTGAAGAGCTAGAGCCGGTGCGCCGCAGCTTATTTTATGGCTCTTGTGGCTATCTGGACTGGCGCGGCAATCTGGACTTAAATATCCTGATCCGCACTCTCCTGCACACAGCTGAGGAACCCCGACTGAGTTCCCAGCCTCAAACCGCTGGCGATTTTACCGTTACAGGTCAAGTCGGTGCCGGCATTGTCGCCGACAGCGACCCAGAGAAAGAATGGTATGAGTCCCTGCACAAAGCTGAGGCTCAACTGGCTGCCCTCAGGGTTGCCCAGATGGGTCCTTACATTTAATTTTCCTAGAGCGGGAGCTCCCGCTCGCTCCGCGCGCCCGAGAGCCCGCTTGTGCCGCAAGGGCAGCCTTTCCGCCGCCAAAGAGTGCGTTTCCGGGGGCAGCGCACCCTGCTGCGCGGGGTCAGCAGCAACGCCAAAGTTGCCGTAAAAATCATTTAAATTGCTAATATTTGCCATTCATAAAAAAGCTGTTAATTTCTTCTGTATTGCAATAGCATTATGTCTCGTTGCAGGGACGCGCCGGCAGATCGGGAGTGCACTCAGCAAGTTAAATGCGTATATTTCCGCCCACAAACCGGTATGGCCGCGCCTGGAGCGAGCGATCCCGCCCAGTGGCAATCCACCCAGTGCCAAAGTCTCTTAATATCTAAGCTGGAGCTATCCTAGAGGCGAATCGGACACTGCATGGACAACGAAACTTACCTGAATCATCCCACTTTTGGCCTGCTTTACCGGGTATGTTTGCTTGGGGAACACCAGGAATTGTTCACGACACTGTACGCCCAGCGCTTGTTTTTTCTCGTGACCACAGGACCTGCCGGCCTCAAATTTGAGCCAATTAGCCGCACCGACGCTCGCCTGATGGTGGAAAACCGCTTGCGCTTGCTCCGCCGCACCGGCCAATCTCAGGAGCACGAGCAACTGCAAGCCATTCACCACCGCACATTTCAATAGGGGCTTGCGGTTATGAGCCTATCGATTGCCGAACGGATTGCCTTGATTCGCTCCGGACTGCCGGCTGGGGTCCGGCTGATTGCCGTCACCAAGCAGGTGCCCTCCGACGCCATCCGAGAAGCCTACGCAGCGGGAATCCGGGATTTTGCCGAAAGCCGAGTCCAAGAAGCCGAGCCCAAAACAATCCAGCTGCAGGATTTGCCAGATATCGCCTGGCACTTCATTGGCCACCTCCAGGCGAACAAAGCCCAAAAAGCTTTGCAGCTGTTTGAGTGGATTCACTCGGTGGATAGCTTAAAATTAGCTCAGCGCTTAGATCGACTTGCCGAGCAGCTGCAGCGAAAGCCAAACGTTTGCCTGCAGGTCAAAATACTCCGCGATCCCAACAAATACGGCTGGACGGTTCCGGACTTGCTCGCCGACCTGTGCGCCCTCAATCAGTGCCGGCACCTGCAAATTCAAGGTTTGATGACAATCCCCCCCTTGGGGCTCGACGAGTCGGAAACCCTTGCTGTGTTTGAGGGGGCGCGCGAACTGGCTGAGAAAATCAGGGAGCAAAATTGGCCAAATATCCGGATGCGGGAGCTGTCAATGGGAATGTCGGCAGACTACTCTGTGGCAGTCAAAGCCGGCGCAACCGCAGTGCGGCTGGGGACAGTCCTGTTTGGGGAGCGGCAGCTATCCTCTCCCCCTTGACACCAACCTAGCCGTTTGCGATATAGAATAAGCAAGTTGAACTGGGAAGCCTGGAGCGCAACAGAAGTTTACAGCACTCGCAGCGAGCGTCACCCAGAGCGGCCCAGAAACAGCTTTCAAGGTGCCACTGTCACCCTCAAAAGCGCAACTCAGCCCACAAATTCCTATTAAGGATATATAAAAATGTGGAAGCTTATCAATAACATCGGATTCAAAAGCTTAAACTGGGTGCTGTTCAGGTTCTGTGAGTTAAATCCCGGAGCTGTCCTGCAAGCTGTTCCGTTGACTGAAAGCTGTCTGCCAGACTTAACCCTAGTTGTAGTGGAGCGTTAACCGTGAACACGATTTTTTCCAAGCTCAGAGATTTTGTAGGTCTAAATCAGCCCGTGGATTACGATTACGATTACGACGAGATGGAAGCGGACCGGTATCAAGCTGCCTACCCCGAGCAAACTGCCCCGCCCCCGCCCGCAGAAGATCGCTCGAATCGCAATCGGTTGCGGACTCAAGGACTGCCCGGCTCGGGCAGCGGTATGATGGCGTCGGGATCGGGAATGGGGTCAACCATGAATAATGTGATCGGTATGCCGGGAGCGGCGAATGGCATTTCTGAAGTGGTGGTGATGGAGCCCCGCTCTTTTGAGGAAATGCCTCAGGCGATTCAAGCGCTACGCCAGCGCAAATCTGTGGTTCTCAATCTGACGCTGATGGACCCAGACCAGGCCCAGCGGGCTGTGGACTTTATCGCCGGCGGCACCTACGCCCTCGATGGCCACCAAGAGCGGATCGGTGAAAGCATTTTCCTGTTCACACCTAGCTGTGTTCAGGTCAGCACTCAATCTGGGGTGGTTCACGATGTCCTCCAGCCTCACTTGCGCCCGTCTCGCCCACCTGTGCCGGCACCGGGCGTCAACTGGTCGCCAGAACAAACTCGCATGGCTCAGTAAACTGGGGGTCAGCTTTCAGCAGTTAGCAGCAAGCACTTAATCGCTGATTGCTGACTGCTGGCAACTGATAAAAAACAAATGACTGTAAAGCTTGGCATTATTGGGGGCGGGGTCATGGGAGAAGCTCTCCTGTCCCGCCTTGTCGCTCAACAGATTTACCGGCACGAGGAAGTGCTCGTCAGCGAGCCGCAACCTCACCGGCGCAGCGTTCTGGCGCAGCAATACGGCGTTGCTGTCACCGCAGACAATCGAGCCGCCGCTTGCGCTACAGAAGTGCTGCTCTTGGCCATTAAACCGCAGGTGTTTGAGGCTGTGGCGGCTGATATCTCGGGTACGGTTGCCGGTCTGACCGGCATCGAACCGCCAGTGCTGGTTTCGATTTTAGCCGGCACCCCCCTGAGCAAGCTGCAGCCAGCTTTTCCCGGATGGCCAGTCATTCGGGCCATGCCCAACACGCCGGCGACCGTCGGTGCCGGCATCACCGCCATCGCACCCGGCACCGGCGTCACCCCCGCCCACCTGGAGCAGGCTGGCCGCATTCTTCAGTCTGTGGGCGAGGTCGTCGAAGTCCCGGAATCCCTCATCGATGCAGTCACCGGCCTGTCTGGCTCTGGCCCCGGTTATGTGGCCATTGTCATCGAAGCCTTGACAGATGGCGGCGTTTGTGCTGGGCTGCCGAGAGCGATCGCCGCCAAACTCGCCCTGCAAACCGTCCTAGGCACAGCCGAGCTGCTGCGCGACTCGGGAATGCACCCTGCGGAGCTCAAAGACAAAGTGACGAGTCCGGGGGGGACGACGATAGCCGGGATCGCTCAGCTGGAGCGTGCCGGTTTGCGCTCGGCGCTGATTGAGGCGGTGCGAGCGGCTAGCCAGCGCTCCAAGGAACTGGGGAGCTAGCCGGTGCTCTGTGAACCTGTCAGAGAAGGCGTAGGACAGGCGTCTCGCCTGTCCCAAAATTGGCTGCTTCTATAATGCCGGTGGCGGACAGTCCCCCTCGCAACCAGATATCTAGGGGGGACAATCGCACCCTTTATCGAAGCTGGTTAAACTCTTCCTCAGTAATCCCCAGCTGCTTGAGAATTTCATAGAAAAGCCAACTGCCGATTTCAGTATTGCTATGAATAGGAATGGTGGTGGCGCGTCCATCAGGGTGCAGCCAACGGGCGTGGCTTCCCTTCTGTCTCACTTTCTCAAACCCCAGTTTCCCAGCAACCCGTTGCAAGTCACTTGCTTTAGCTGGCATTGGCAACCACCAGTTCAACGTCTTGAGGTAGCTGACCCCCTTGCTCTTGACACTCTTGTTGAATCATCTCGAAGACATACGCGAGTTCGCTACGCGCTTCTTCTGGGGTTTGGCCCCAAGCGTGACAGCCGGCAATCGCAGGGATGTATGCGACAAAGGTGCCGTTGTCGTCAGGACGAATAACAATCGTGTAGTCTGTCATAGACTTCATAGGAATAGTCCCCAAACAAAGGGTGACATTTCCAGTTTAAACCAAGTTGCTACTGATCGTGGCTCTCAGTTGGATGAAGTAGGCTTCAGGAAGGCTTAAGAAACCCGGTTTCTTTAAGAAACCGGGTTTCTCAGTACCTCACTAATATGAGAGAGGCTATATATAGCAATAGACAGCTCAGTAATGGACAAGGCACCTCACTTGCTAGTAGGTACAGGGACAGGCGTAGCTGCTAGCGCAGCCGCTAACGCTAAAGCGTAGCGGCGCGTCAGCGCGACGCCTGTCCTACGTCCGCGCCCTAAGTGGCTAGTGCTATACCAATTCCTGTCCCTACTGCGAGGCGCTTGTTTCCGCCTCCTGCTGCTGCGACAATTTTTCTCCAATTCTGGGTTCCGCACCGGCAAGCAATCTCTCAATATTGCTGCGGTGGCGCACAATGACATACAGCCCGCCGGCAAGGGCAAACAAGCAGTAAGCCAAAGGCTGACCGGCAACTATCATCAGTACCGGACAGGCTATCGCCCCCGACATTGAACTGAGCGACACAATCCGCGAAATGGCTATAACGATCGCAAAAACGCCGAGAGTTGCCAACCCCACCGGCCAATATAATGCTAGCAAAATCCCCAGACTCGTCGCCACAGATTTGCCGCCGGTGAAGCCTAACCAGATAGATTTACTGTGACCGAGCACCGCTGCTAAACCGGCACCCGTTACCATCCAAGGCAGCCAGCTGTCAAGTACGGGCGGTGCAGCCAGCATATCCACCGCCTCTCGGGTGTAAGCCCAGCGAACCAGCACAATTGCCGCTACGCCTTTCAAAACGTCCAGCAACAACACGGCGATCGCCGGTCCTTTTCCCAGGGTTCGCAGCACGTTCGTCGCGCCGGTGGAGCCAGAGCCCACCTCCCGAATGTCAATGCCTTTGAGCAGTTTTGCGGCTGTGTAGCCGGTGGGAAGGGAGCCGAGCAGATAAGCTGCTAATAAGATGGCTATATTTAAACTTAACCAGAGAGCCATTGTTTTTGTTGGGTGTTGGGTGTTAGGAATGGGTGCCGGGATTTGGGGATTTGGGGATTGGGAAAAAGCGATTATTCTGTTAGTGGTGAGCGCCATATAGCGGCTCTCAGTTATATGAAGTAGGTTGCAGGAACCCGTTTTCTTTAAGAAATCGGCTTTGTCAGTACCTCACTAATATGAGAGACGCTATATAAAGGAGGCAGTCGCGACGATCTGCGCACTTTACTACCCCCAATGAAAATTGTCAAGGGGTCGGGGCGATCGCGGGGGCATCGCCCCTACAAGACTATTTTCAAGTTAGAGCCTCCTGCTCGGCATTCCCAGGCTCCGCCTGGGAACGAGATGGCAAGCAAGATCGCCAGATCAAATGAAAATTGTCTTGGAGGCGGGGCGAGCTTTTGGGCTAAAGCCCAACTACAAACCAGGGAATGGCGGCTCGTTGCTAGATTTCCCGAACAGCCATAGTCTGGGGGTCGGGTGCGAAAGCGAGCCACAGGGGAAATTGCAGCAGGGAGAGATTGATTTGGTCTTCGGTTTCGTCAATGACAATCAGGGGCATTAAACCGTCTTTGAGCAGCCGGTCGGCTTTTTGCACGAGGGGTTCGGCGGCTTCAAATAGGACTGCTCCCCGCTCTGGGCCAAAATCGGTGCGGGTGATGCCGAGGCAGTCTTGCAACCCGCGCCGCCACTCTCCGAGACGTTCTGGGGTGGCGGCGAGGACGAGGGTGCGCAGGCGATTGCCATAGATGCTGCGCAGCACGGAGATGGCGGCGGAGGAGATGAGGATATTTTGCAACCGGCTGCCCATCGTGCGCAAGGCTCCCCGCCCGCCTTGGGTGAAAAACCAGTTGGAGACTCGCTCGGCGTGAATGGGCTCGAAGGTGCGGCGCAGCTGCCAGGGGGGACCGTAGTAGTCGGGCATGTTGCGGTACTGATCGAGGAGCCGGCGAATTTGTTTGGTTTGCTCTTGGAAGCTCTGTTCGGCAAATCTGGGTGCGCTGGGCTTTTGCTCGGCTTTGGGTTCTTTTGCCGTCGCAGCTGTTTGCTTTTGCGGTGGCTGCGCCGGCGGGGCTAGTTCTAGCTGTTCTGTGGCGCTGACCAAATCTTGCAAGCTTCCGACTAGGTAGTCTTTAAAGCCTTGAACGCGAATGGCTAGGTCTTGGGATACGCCGGCGAATGTGGTTCGCATTTCTTGGCGGATGCGCTCCTGACGCCGTTCGAGTTGCTCTACGGATATCTGTAGCGCCTGCTTGCGCTGCTCCAGTTCGCTCAACCCTTCTTGCACCAGACGCCCCAGTGCGGCTTGGGTTTCTGCCTGAAGTTGCAGCAACTGGGCGCGTGAGGCTTGCAGTTGGGCTATCTGTTCTTTCAATTCCGCTTCTTGGCACAGCAAGGAGACGACTCGCTGCGCCAGCGCCGCGGCGTCACGCTCTGTTGCGTCCGCCGGCGGCTGCACCGGCACGGCTGGCTTTTCTGGCGGTGCCGGTGGGGCTGGCGGTGCGGAAAGCCCCACCGGCGCGCTTTGCTGTTCTGGGGGTGCCGGTGGGGTTGGCGGTGCGGAAAGCTCCACCGGCGCGCTTTGCTGTTCTGGGGGTGCCGGTGGGGTTGGCGGTGCGGAAAGCTCCACCGGCACGCTTTGCTTTTCTGGGGGTGCCGGTGGGGTTGGCGGTGGCGGTGCTGGCTCTGGGGGTGCCGGCTTGGCCACTGACTCAGCGGCTTGCTGTTGCTGTTCTGGGGTTTGGGTTTCGTCGGAACTCATAGAAGATAAAAGCAATTGAAGGGTTGGCGGGAGAGGGAGGGGGTGAGGGGGGGGAGTGAGGGAGTGAGAAACGGGAGCATTATTCCGTTTTTGCCAATACCGGGGCAATTTAAATCGGGCTGCTCAGACATGAAGCTATGCCTGCGGGGGCGCTGTTTGTGGGATGCCCCAATTGAAAGCCGGTGCTGTACAGGGCGTGGGATGAAGAACCCCACCCGCCGGGGGGTGGGGCTCTCCGGATAACTGCAAAGAGTTTGAATCCTCGCCCTCGTGTTGGGCGCTGCGCAGCTGACTCTCCCACTTTCCCGCCGGCGCGTGTTCCCGGCGTGCGGTACGGATTGCTAAGTGCGGGAACAGCGCAACTCCAGGCAGGTGCGCAGCATTTTGGGGTCAAACAAAATCGGCAGGAAGTGGATGCTCTTTACTTCTCGGAAGTAGAAGAGTATGGGGACTGGGGGCCAAAAGATCCGCCAATTTTGCCACTCCTGGTAGGGAAAGCGCCGGAGCAACTTGTCATTTCGGCAGACTTCCAAGGCGGTTTCGGTGAATTTCAAACGAATGGTGGCAGTCTGGAACAGGAGAAATAGCCCCAGTAGAGCGATGGCGATTGCTGCCAGGGGTTGCACCGGCAGCAGGGGAATGGCTAGCACCGCTAACACGACCGGCAGCGTATAGCTGGGAGCCAGTTCAACGGTTTGTGCCGATAGGGGAGAGGACGCGGTAGCAGTCACAGGCGTTAATCCGGCTTTATGTAAAGTAACCTTTCTCTGCTTTTCATTGTAGAGGGTTAGATCCTCACAAGCCCCGGATGACGGCGCTGCCGGTTCCCTGGAACATCAGCCAGGAGAGAACAAAGTTGAACATGAAGATGGCCAGCAGGGAGGTGACAACTGCGGTGGTGGTGGACTGTCCGACGCCTTTGGCTCCCCCTGTTGTGGTCAAACCCCAGCTGCAGCCAATGACGGCGATTAAGCCACCGAAGCAGACGGCTTTGATGACGGCGCTGCACAGATCCCAAACATTGAGGAAGCTGCGGGCGGAATCGATGAAGACTCGTGGGGGGATGCCGTATATGGTGGTTGCGATCAGCATTCCCCCAGCCATGCCGGTGAGCAGGGACAGCACTGTCAAAACCGGCAGCATGACGCAGCAGGCGAGCGTCCGGGGTATCACCAGGTAATCCACCGGATCGGTTTTGAGGATGTAGAGGGCGTCAATCTGCTCGGTTACTTTCATGGTGCCGATTTCTGCGGCGAAGGCGGAACCGACGCGACCGGCAATGATCACGGCTGTCAGCACTGGGCCCAGTTCGCGGGTGAGGGAGAGGGCCAGCACGCCGCCCACCGCCCTCGCTGCGCCAAAGTTGAGAAATTCTCGCGCCACTTGGATGGTGAACACCAAACCGACAAAGGTGGCGGTGAGGAGGGCGATCAGCAGGGACTCCGGACCGACGGCTGCCATTTGCTCGAGGGTGTTGCGCCGGTGAATCTTGCCGGCAATCAGGTGCACGATGACTTGGCCTGCGAGAAAAATAGCGGCCAGCAAACGCTGCAACCACAATCCCAGGCTGGATCTAGAATTGGTTTCACTCAAGGGGGGATTATCGCACAACTACAACTTAATTGTGGCAGAGCCTCCCAGTGTTTGTTCTTTTGGCTATTCCAGAAACGCCACAGTCCCAGTTGAGAGCTTCACCGATGGAGTTCCCTTGCTCGGTTGATGGAGCTCAGAGCTCGACCGATGGAGTTCCCTTGCTCGGTTGATGGAGCTCAGAGCTCGGTTGATGGAACTCTGATCTCGGTTGATGGGCACCCTTGCTCGGGTGATGGAGCTCAGAGCTCGGGTGATCGAGTTCCGAGCTCGGGTGATGGAGCTCAGAGCTCGACCGATGGAGCTCAGAGCTCGGGTGATGGGCACCCTTGCTCGGTTGATGGGCACCCTTGCTCGGTTGATGGAGCTCAGAGCTCGGTTGATGGGCACCCTTGCTCGGTTGATGGGCACCCTTGCTCCAGCGGTGGTGGGGCTGGCTCATTCTGTGTTCTGGTTTGTGACTCTTTTTTCAGCTGCAACCCACACTACTGCCATATATGGGTTTCATGCGGGTATTGACAAAACTCTCGCAGCTCACCAGCTAGCAATTATTTTCTGAATGTAACATAATTTTACAAAAAATGCTTGACAGCAAAATGGCTGCCCAATAGAATTGTCGTAACAAGAGGCAATGCTTCTCATATATCTGGCGCAAAACTTAATCTCGTACAGAAGAGGGCCAATCTAATGACCGCTCCTTTGACCGGGGCAGACTTATTGCTCTGTTGCGATCGCTAGACGCGCCCAGAGAAAAGCTTGCAGCAATTTTTGGGCACAGGTGCTAGGGCATAGGGGATGGGAAAAGTTATACTGGTTCGCTAACATCGAACTTTCGATTTAGAGAAAAACACTATGGCGGAGGTGAGCGCAGACCTCGAACAGGACATCTGAATTTGGAAGAATAAGGTTTACCGGAGCCATCCCTTGCTCAGTAAGGACGACGAGCTGATCGCGCAATACCGGCGCTGGGTTCGCCAGTTCTACAAAGGAGGAGCTAAGGATAGCTCGACCTAGCATGCGGCACAGGGGAACGAAAACGTGAGTGAGGCAACTGCTCTCTCGCAAGCCAACTCGTAGAAACAGAAAACCTAAAAAGGCTGTCTCTTGGAATACCCTGGCTTATAGCCGTGGGGAGAATGTCAATTACTAAGAATAGAAAATGATATGAAGTTAAAATCCCAGCTAAAGGCTCCCATCTGTTGGATTGCCTTGATGCTCGTAATGTCTGGTGCAAAATGCGGTGCGGATGTAGAAGTAGGAGTTGACAATAAAACTCTAGATGTTTTAAAACAAGGTATTGAGGAGTTAAGGCGACAGCCGGATCGCGGGGAGGAAACGATGCTTGCCACAGTTAAATAGTTGGAAGAGTCAAGCAACAAAGTAGCGAAGCAAGTGGCTCAGGAAGTTCGTTCGACCTACAATAGTATCGCTGGGCAAACAGGCAGTGAATTTTCCTGCCGGTCCGATTTCGTTGTTATACGGCTAGAGCAGCGACTGCAGAAAATTGGGCATAAACTAGATAAGGATCGTTTTCCTGCTCCTGATATATTACCAGTGATTTGCTCTACTAATTCCTCCGATAGCATTACGTTAGATACCAATTTGTTAGTGTTCTACGGATTCGATTTTCAGGAGGAGTTTAATCAACCAGACAAACCATTTAATGCCTATGTGCAATATGCAGATGGCACGGGGAAGCAAGCAGTAGGCTTTGTAGCAATTCCTCACAACTATCAGCTTGTACTGGATCTGCAAAGTCCAGAACTGAAACAGGTTATTCGGGCAATGAACCCAAATAAAGGACCGCAGATCGTACTTGAGTGGGGCGGGCGGAATGTGGGAGTTAACCCAGATAAACAACGAAATAATCAAGCTGCACTACCAATTATCCTACCGGCACCAGAACCGCCAAAGCCCCTAAAGAGAGATTATGTCGCTGTTGGCAAGATTGGGCCATTTGGGGGTCCCTATGGTAATTGGACGACGGAGGAAAGATGTCCAACGGGACAGTGGGTGTTAGGTGCTTCGCTGAAGATAGAGCCAGAACAGAAGACAGGTGATGATACTGCCCTCAATGGTATTTATTTGTTGTGCGGAACAGTTGAAGACAAAGGAAGTGTAACAGAAATATCATCTGGAACTGGAGGGTGGGGAGATAAAATAAATGTAGGGAATTGTGGTGATAAGTATGTAACTGGTGTGCAGTTAAGAATTGAAGGACCTCAAGGGAGCGGCGATGATACTGGCGCTGTTGATGCGGAATTTCTGTGTCAAGATGGGAAAAGGTTTGCTTCCTATCGACTTGGTTGGGGGGGATGGTCAAGCTTAAAAACTTGTCCTCCGGCTTCGGCAATTTGTGGCATAAAGACAAAAGTTGAGCCCCCACAGGGAAAGGGTGATGACACGGCTTTGAATGACGCTGAGTTTACTTGCTGCTCACTGCCTTGAAAAGGGGAGATATCAATAAATTTGTTGAGTGCGGTTCAGAGCAGTTGCCGACAGGGGCGCTGGATCATAGAAAATTTTCAGCCAGCTTTTAGCGCCCTCTCTTATAAAGAGTCTCTTAGAGGCAGGGCATATCTGCAAAAAAACGCCACACTCCCCCCGCACCCCCTGTACAAAAAAACCGGGTAACTTCGGCGAAACCCGGTTTTTAAACGAGCGCCAACGTCTTCAAAAAAGCCGGTTTTCCAACTCAGCCAACCGGCACCGGCACCGGCTCCAAGCGAGCCACCAATTTAACGCCGTATTCCGCCTCAAACACCGCTTTCTTCTGATCCAAACTCCAGCGCTCTAAAACGCACTCATCCGAGGGCAGTGCCGGCAGAATCCGCAAGTGCAATTCTCGCAGCGCCGGACGGAACTCGCACTTCAACCCGGCGATAGCGCCAATTTGCCGCCGGTCGAGCGCCACCGCCAGCCGCAGCAAAGCGCTCAACTGACTCACCATCTGCCGGTGCTGTTTGCTAGGCAAGCTCCGGTAGTTTTCGTGCTTTTTCTTCGGCCCACTCTTGCGGTGGTAGCGGGCGATATTCGCCATCACTTCTATCTCGGTTTCCGTGTATCCGAGTAGCTCGCCATTGCGAATCAAGTAATACGAGTGTTTGTGGTGAGAAGAGTGACTCACATGCAAGCCGCAGTTGTGCAAAATCCCAGCCGCCCACAAAAGTTCCCGCTCTTCCGAACTCCAGTTGTGCAAAACGCCCTGAGTTTGGTCAAATAGGTTGAGCGCAAAAGCTGCCACTCGCTCAGCGGATTCCAGGCTAACTTCGTATTTCTCGGCGATTTTGATTACGCTGCGCTGGCGGACAGAACTCTGGAAGCGCAGCCGGTCTTCAATCAAACCGTGGGTGAGCATCCAGTCTACTACGATGCCTTCCCGCAGGGAGCGCTCGCAAACCGTCAGCAACTCCACCCCCAGCAGCGTCATGGCTTCCTGTAAAATTAGAGCGCCGGCTAAAATAATTTCTGACCGCCGGTCTGACATCCCTGGAATTGCCGAACGCTCGGAGTTAGAAAGCTTGCGCAAGCGATTCACCAGGTTCGACAAGTCTTTGAGGGTGAATTGGAAGCCGGTGAGCGGACTGGGAACCACACCCATCTTTTCGCGGGCGATAATCCCCGCCAAAGTTTCAATTGTCCCAGATGTGCCCACCAAACGGGGTTGCTCCCCCGGTTGCAAGTGCGCCCGCAACTCGTCAGCCGGTCGTTCCAGCGTACCCCGCACGAACGCTTGCAGGTACTGAAACTCGGCATTGCTAATCGGATCGGTGGTGATGAATTCTGCTGTCAGGCGAACTGCGCCCACTTTGGTGCTGCTCAGGGAGCGAGGCTCGTGCCCATCCCCTAAAATTAATTCTGTAGAGCCGCCGCCAATATCAATTATAATGTGGGGCTGGCTGTTAAATTCCATCCCCGACAGGACGCCCAGGTAAATTCTCCGGGCTTCTTCTTGACCGGAGATTAAGCTAACCGACAGACCTAACTCCTCTCGCACCTGCTGCAAAAAGTCTCGCCCGTTGGGAGCCTCGCGCACGGCGCTAGTCGCCACAGCCACAACCGTTTCCGCATTCAGGCTGTTGGCAATTTCTTGGAAGCGCCGCAGAGTGTCGGTAGCGCGTTTGATTACCGCCGGTTTGAGGTCGCCAGTTTCTGGACAGCGGTCGCCCAGCCGCACCGTTTCCTTCTCTCTGGCAATAATCGTAAAAGCCGGCAGTTTGGGTTCAATCCGCACCACCACCATGTGCAGGGAGTTCGTCCCCAAATCGATGGCAGCGATAATCCGGTCTTGCTCCACAGATGGAGCGGGAATCTTAACTAAAGGAACTGTATTGACCATCCCCGTAGATCTAGGGTTACAACCCCAGCCCATACTTTCAGATTCAGCATATCTTAAAAGGGGTCTTTTTCCGCTCGGCAGGCGCTTGCTGTCAGGCGTGCTGCGCTCCGCCAGGGAAAGGGGTGAGGGGTGCGAGGTCCTGTCAGCCCCGGATGCTCCCGGATGAGGCGACCGATATCCTTTTCTGTTTTCTCTCACAATTCCGGGTGCGAAACCGGCACTAGCTCGCTCCGCAGAAGTCTTGCGCAATGCCTGCCGGCAGCGGGAGCATCTGATTTGTGCACTCCCCCCACCCCCAACCCCTATCCCACTTGGGGTCAGGGGAGAATTCTTTTTTCCCCCCTCTCCCGCCCTGGGAGAGGGGGGTTAGGGGGGTGAGGGTGAAACTCTTTGCAAAAAGGGGATGCTCCCGACGCCAACTCCCCTGCGGAGCAATCTAAAACGTTCTCGCGACTGAGCGTGAAAACCGCACCTGCCAATGATATACTTATTCGGGCTACAGTAGCCCAGTGAGTCTCCTAATTCCGAATTCTCCTGCAGGCACTTTAGACACAACCATGCTAACCGAGCAAGAACGCAAAGCCGAACCGATTTGGCTGAGGATCGCTAGACTTCTCAGGTGGGACAAGCCATCGGGACGCCTGATTTTGATGATTCCCGCCCTCTGGGCTGTGTTTTTGGCCGCCGGCGGGAAGCCCCCAGCACCCCTCGTGGCCGTGATTGTGTTCGGCACTCTGTTCACCAGCGCCGCCGGTTGCGCGATCAATGACCTCTGGGACAGAGATATTGACCCGCAAGTGGAAAGGACGCGCAATCGCCCCCTGGCTTCCCGCGCCCTCAGCGTGCGCACCGGCATTGTTTTGGCGATTCTGGCCTTGCTTTGCGCCGCCATTGTGGCCCTGTACCTCCCTCCCCTGAGTTTCTGGCTGTGCGTCGCCGCCGTGCCGGTGATCCTCCTCTACCCGCTGGCAAAGCGAGTGTTTCCAGTTCCCCAGCTCGTGCTCTCTATCGCTTGGGGATTCGCGGTTCTCATCAGCTGGACTGCAGTGACAGGCACATTAGAATTTCAAACTTGGCTGCTCTGGGCCGCCACTGTCTCCTGGACTTTGGGCTTCGACACCGTGTACGCGATGAGCGACCGGGAAGATGACCTGCGGCTGGGGGTAAACTCCAGCGCCCTGTTCTTTGGGGAGTACGCCGCCGAGGCTGTGGCCTTTTTCTTTGCCTGCACCGCCGCCATGCTTGCCTGTGTGGGGGGACTGATGCACCTTTACATTACTTTTTGGATAGCTTTGGTTGTGTCTGTCGCGGCGTGGACTTGGCAGTACCTCCAGCTGAGAAATGAAAATCTCCCTAAAGCAGTTTACGGGAAGATATTTGGCCAGAATGTCTGGATTGGCTTTATTTTACTCGCCGGCATGATTGCAGGAATTTTGACAAGATAAACAACCGAAAACGCCCGCAGATGTCCCCAGATAAGACTGGCCTCTGGGACTTGCCGGCATGGATAAAACTGTGGGATTTCTGGGATGAAAAAAATTGTGATTGGGGTGATGGGTCCGGGTGCCGGCGCTACAGCAGCTGACATGCAAAATGCCTTTGAAATTGGCCTACTTATCGCCAAATCAGGTTGGGTTTTGCTCACCGGCGGCAGGGATGCCGGTGTCATGGATGCCGCATATATTGGTGCCAAAGAGGCGAATGGCCTTACTGTAGGCATCCTGCCTACTGACGGCACCGGCATGATTTCTCCCGCAGTCGATATTGCTATTTTCACCGGCATGGGCAGCGCTCGCAATAATATCAATGTCCTGTCGAGTGATGTGCTGGTTGCCTGCGGTATGGGTGCCGGCACTGCCTCAGAAATTGCCCTCGCCATCAAGGCGAATAAGAAAGTCGTTTTGTTAAATGATGACGAATCCAGTCAGGTATTTTTCAAAAAGCTTTCGCCAGAAAATGTTTTTGTGGTAGGGAGTCCTGAAGAGGCGATAGGGAAAGTTAGAGAGGTGTTAGGATAATTTGTTTATCTCGTCAGGGACAGGCGAGACGCCTGTCCGTTGGTCCGCGCCCTATGTGCCTAGTGCTATAAGAATAAGAGGCAGAGCCGCTGAGAAAGGGTTCCCAGGTTCTACCTGGGAACCAGAAACGAGAAGAGGAGAAATTGGGGAGTTATTTGTGGGAGTAATTCCCCACAATTTGCAGGATGCGCTCGGCGGCGTGACCGTCTCCAAAAGGATTGATAGCGGTTGCCATCGCTTGATAAGCCGCTGAGTCGCTCAGCAATTCGCCGGCGACAGCAGCAATTTTGGTTGGGTTGGTGCCGACGAGTTTGGCGGTGCCGGCGTCAATGGCTTCGGGTCGTTCTGTGGTTTCTCGCAACACGAGTACGGGTTTGCCGAGTGCCGGCGCTTCTTCTTGCAATCCGCCAGAATCTGTCAGCAAGAGATAGCAGCGCTGAATTGCGCCGACGAGTTGAGCGTAATCTAGAGGTTCAGTCAAGAAAACCCTGGGGTGATCGCCCAAAAGTGCGGTCAGCGGTTCGCGCACTGTGGGGTTGCGGTGCAGCGGTAACAGCAACGCTGTGTCTGGAAAGCTGTCTAGGATTTGCAGGAATCCGTGAGCGATGTCTTGCAGGGGTTCGCCCCAGTTTTCTCGCCGGTGGACTGTTGCCAGCAGGATGCGGTGTTCGTTCCAGTCCAAACCGGGAATCTCGCACTCGGGCTGGCGCTTGGCCACGGCCAGCAAGGCGTCAATCACGGTGTTGCCGGTGTGGTGAATTTCTCCGGTGACGCCGGACCGGCGCAGGTTTTTCACCGCCTGGGAAGTGGGCGCAAAGTGCAGCTGAGCCAGCTGGGAGATCAGACGCCGGTTCGCCTCCTCTGGGTAGGGGTTGAACAGGTCATCTGTGCGCAGTCCCGCCTCCACATGGCCAACGGGAATCTGCTGGTAAAAGGCGGCTAAGCAAGCGGCAAAGGCGGTGGTGGTGTCTCCCTGGACGAGCACCAGTTGCGGTTGCAGTTCTTGAAAGAGCGCTTCCAGTCCCTGCAAACTCCTGCAGGTAATGTCCGTGAGGGTTTGCCGGGGAAGCATGATGGCCAAATCTCGGTCGGCACTCAGCTCAAAGAGTTGCATTACTTGCTCGACCATTTCGCGGTGCTGGCCGGTTAAAACCACTCGCGTCTCAAAAGATGGGGAAGCCTGGAACAGTTGGATGACCGGCGCTAGTTTAATAGCTTCTGGACGGGTTCCCAGAGTGATGCAGACAGAGATAGGAGACTTCGGCATTGAAGTGGGTACTAATTTACCAGAGGACAGCGACAACAAATTTAGCGTGTCAAATAATAGGGTGTAAAAAGGCGGTGCGGAAAGCGCTTTCCGATCAATCCTGTTCAGGGAGTGAAGCTCAATCCTTGGGCTTTGGCTTTCCTAAGCTCTTAGGCTTTTAACCTGCTTTTGCGTTGAAAGGAGGCAGAGCCTCCAGATTGCGTTCCCAGACAGAGCCTGGGAACGAGAGAAATCCTTGGGCTTTGGCTTTCCTATCATCCCACACCCCTCCCCAGCTTTCAGGAATTTCAGTATAATCAACAGGGCACAAGAAATCCATCCCTGCCAGAAAATCACTCAACCGGCTGACTCACGCGCTATTGAACCCTGTGCCAGAAATCAGGTTTCTTTTAGAATAGTGGTTTCTTGATGTGCCGTGATGTGCCGTTTATTTATAGCCTCTCTCATCAAGCGTGAGGTACTGAGAAACCCGGTTTCTTTAAGAAACCGGGTTTCTGGGCCATAGTTCATCCCACTGAGAGCCGCTATATGTCCACTGACTTAAGATTGCCCAGAAGGAATAAAAACCCGAGGGGGTGGAGTTGGGAACCGGCTGTTTGGGGCGCGCTCGCCGGCGGCACCCCGCTTCTCGGCGGGACTGGCAAAAACGGGACGCTGCCGGCGGAGGTCAGGTAAAAATCAGCAGGATTCCCCACCGACTGGACAAAAAGTTCGCAATTGTGCGCATGGCAGGATCTCAGCGGCTTGTATCCTCTTTTGTAGAAGCAGCGGCAGAGCGTCAAGGCGCGAGGGGAGGGGCGTGGCCGGTGGCCATTTGTAGTTGGGCGTTAGCCCCGTTTGTAGTTGGACTTTAGCCCAAAGGTTTGTAGTTGGGCTTTAGCCCAAAGGTTTGTAGTTGGGCTTTAGCCCAACCGGTGGCGCAACTGGCCCGTTTGTAGTTGGGCTAAAGCCCCACCAGTTCTGTTAAATAAAATTACAAAAGCAGAAAACCAGCTTGACTGCGGCTCCCTTTCATGGGGCCAGCCAGAACAGGTCGGGCTGGAGGAACTCCGCCGGGACAGATTGCATCCCTTGCGCTGTGCGGCGGTTTTGCCACTGAAGTGGTGCTGGGCGGAGAAACTTGGGAAACCTAAACAATATGGTGCGTGCAGAATTGTGAGTGCGTACATCTGCGCCAGAAAAAGAGTGAAAATGACCTTTGAGATGAAGATCTGTTCAGTTTAGTCTTGAGGCGCGGCACCCAACGCTGGGGGTCAAGCAACCGGAATCTACAAACTCTTGCGCACAGGCCAAGAGGGCATCTATAGCCTAAGACCCAAACTCTGATGAGTTTTTTGCATTTTAAAGCTTTGCTGGTCAATCAGAATAGTGCTCTATGACACAATCCAATCGTCCACCCGTTCCACCCCCTCCTGGTCCACCTCGCATTCCACCCATGCCACCCCCACCCGGTGGGCGGGTGCCGGCTCCTCCCGGCAGTATGGGCGTGCCAGGGGCCACTCAGGGACAGGCACAAACGATGCGCGTGCCGGCACCACCGCCACCGCCGGGGGTACCCAGACCTCAATCGCCCCCACCCCCACCGGCAGCTGTAGCCCCACCGGCAGCCCCACCGGCAGCCCCACCGGCAGCTGTAGCCCCACCGGCAGCCCCACCGGCAGCCCCACCGGCAGCACCGGCAGCACCGGCACCGGCACCGGCAGCACCGGCACCCCCATCTGCGCCGGCACAGCCGACAGCGGTTTCCCAGCCGACACCGGCAATGACCCACTCGAACATCCCGCCGATTAAGGCACTGGTAGCGCCAGAGCCCCGACCGCCACAAAGAGGCCCGGGGCCCAGTCCGGGACACCCGACATTAAGGGATATTGTGTGGACAGCGAACGAAAACGGGGTTTCTGACGTTCACTTGGGCGTTAATGAAGCCCCCCGATACCGCAAGCGGGGCGACATCACGCCCACAGAGTGGCCGGTGACGGATCTGGACAGCTTTATGAGCTGGCTGCGGGAAATCCTCACGGATGAAGAAATTCAGCGCTTCCAAGACAGCCTGGACTTTGACGCGGTGGCGGACCTCGGTTTCGTGCGCATCCGGATCAACCTGTTTGACTCCCTTGCCGGTCCGGCGATGGTGCTGCGCCTGATCGGGGCGACGATATTGACGATGGAGCAGCTGAAATTGCCGCCGGTGTTCAAGGATGTCTGCCACTACCACAAAGGGCTAATCCTGGTGACAGGGCCCACCGGTTCTGGTAAGTCCACCACAATGGCGGCGATGATTGACTACATGAATAAGGAGTTTGCCAAACACATCATCACCATTGAGGACCCGGTTGAATTCGTCCATATCAGCCGCAAATCCCTGATCAAGCACCGGGAAGTGGGCCGGCACACCCTGGAATTTAAAAACGCCCTCAAAGGAGCGCTCCGCCAAGACCCAGACTTGATGCTGGTGGGGGAAATCCGCGACCAAGAAACGATGAATATCGCCCTCAAAGCCGCCTCCACGGGTCACTTGGTTGCGGGCACCCTGCACACGAACAGCGCTATCAAAACCATTGAGCGGATTCTGGGGATGTTCCCGCCCGCAGAGCAGCCACCCTTGCGGATTTCCCTGGCAGAATCCCTGATCTGCATTATCGCCCAGGGGCTTTGCAAAACAACGGACGGCAAGCGGGCAGCTTTCCACGACATCCTGATCGCTACTGACGCGATTAAGGAATACATCATCAAAGGGGATTATGAAAATATCAACCAAGTGATGCTGAAAGCTGAGTTCGACGGCATGATGACCATGAACAAGGCTCTGCTGAAGCTCTATCAAGAAGGCCGCATCACTGAAGAAATCGCCTTGGAAATGTCGCCCACTCCCAATGAAATGGCTCAGTTCCTCCGAGGCCGCATCTAAGTGAAGCCGGGGAACGCAACGCGCTGCGGACTCCCCTGGCACCTACCTTGCTCCGACAGGCAAGGGGCCTGCCCTGCGGCGCAACCCCTCTTGGCCCAGAACCCCGCTTTCTTTAAGAAACCGGGGTTCTGAAATTTACACGAAGGTTATTGGCGCGCTATATTCGCCTTACGGTTTGTGCAATTTAATAGTTGCTACGGCAGTGCGGGGGACAGGAGGCGAGATTTCAGGTCCTGTGCCTGCGTCTCACGGACCGTTCATTTCTCAGCGCCACCCCCGACGGCTGCGCTGGCAGGTGGCGGCACGCCAGAGCCCCACACAGTTTTTATTAAAAATTAATTAAACGTAATTCACCCCCTGCAGGGCTGAATGCTATGGTTGAGATGAGGGAATGGCTCTGACAAGTTGCCCCTCCGTTAGAAGAGTTGCGCAATCCCTAAGTGCTGGCCACCTGTCGTCCGCAGTTTCCTCAGCGCTGGGAAGAGCCTGCCCCAGTCATGCGAATTGAGCGGAACTTATCTTATCACAGCTCCCAGCATCTGGGAGTGCCACCTATGCGCGACCCATCGGAAACTTACGGATATGTACTGCGTTTATTTGTTTGCGGGCACACGGCGGCTACCGAGCGCACCCTCAAGCGCCTGCACCAGCTTCTGCAGGAGGGGAGCCCTTCCCCTTATACCTTGAAAGTCATTGATATTTTCAAACACCCAGAGCAAACAGAAGCAGATCGAGTCTGTGCCACCCCCACCCTCCTGAAAGTCTGGCCGCAACCCTTTAGGCGGATTGTCGGTGAGCTGGACAATGCAGACGCTGTTCTGCGGCTGCTCAGCTCTGTGGATATTGAATAATTTCCGCTTAATACGTTTTCATTTGCGGTCGGGGTGCTGTGAGCGGTTCAGCAGTAGGGTGGCATCATCCCAGACGGAAACTGCCTAAAAATCCTGTTGGCTGAAGTGGGGCTCATCCGGGACTCCCAGACGAGCCACTCGCGTTCTGCAAGAGATTTGTACGAACGCCGATATCGCCTCTCCACACCCGTTTTGGGCCGGCATCCCTTTTCCTAACCGTCTGTATTGCATCAACTTGACAGCCACTCTACAGAGGAACGCAAACATCAGGCGCACACAGCCCTGGAAATTGCAGTGCCGTGACGGTCATCGTGTCGATTTCGGCGCGACGGATCGCGTGGTTATTCGTATCTGCAATGTAGAGGTAAGCACCGGCAGCGCTCAACCCGGCAGGCTCGGAAAACCGAGCGCCGGCACCCCATCCATCTCGCAATCCGGCTGTCCCATCTCCTAAGACAGAATAGCACTCTCCCGTGCGCGTGTCAACCTTTTTGATTTTGTGGTTGTAACTGTCCGCAACCCAGAGAAAACCGCCGGCATATTCTACCCCCAAACAGTGCTGCAGCCGAACCTCCCAGCCGGTGCCATCCCTGTCCCCAAAACCGAATAATTCCCCACTCCCACAGACGGTTCGCACTGCGGGGTTTGCGCCCAAACTGACACCGCGAATTGAGCTAATTTCGCTGTCGGCGACAAACAGTTCCAACCCGCCGGCGGTGATGCCGCTCGGTTGGGCAAAGGCAGCTTCCGTAACTGAACCGTCGGCGCACCCTTCCGCGCCGGTGCCGGCGTAGGTTTGCACAGTGCCGGTTGCCAGCTGCATTTCCCAGATTTGGTGAGATCCCGCCATTGCCACATACAGCCGGTCCCCCACCAGTTGCAAATCCCAAGGGGAATTGAGCGGCGTTTCCAACCCGCGCCCGCCGTGGGGGCGAATGTGGTGACTTTGGGTGCCGGTGCCGGCGATCGTTCCCACTCTTTGCGCCTTTAACTCAATCCGCCGCAAGGCGTGATTGCCGGTATCTGCGACATAGAGAATTTGATTTTCCGCATCCAGCGCCATGCCTTGCGGTGCGGAAAATTGGGCTGACTCGAAGGAACCGTCCGCTAAGCCCGGAATGCCGGTGCCAATGACGTGCGAAACCTCAGCGTCAAGGGTGGTGACGACGAGCCGGTGGTGTCCCGAATCCGCGATAAACAGGCGATTTCCCGTTTCATCCGCTAGCACTTTTCCGGGAAAAGCCAGGGGTGTGATTAAGGGCTGCCGGTGTTTTTCCAGAATCAGGCTGACTTCCTGAAAATTGATGGTGCCTTGCTGTTTGTGCTGGCAAATGAGCTGCTCAATCAGTTCGCCGATCGCCTCTCGATGGCCTTCGCCTGAGACGCTGGCAATAACATATCCTTGCGGGTCAATCACTGTCAGAGTTGGCCACGCTCTGACCGCGTAGTGCCGCCAAATTGCCAAGTTGCTGTCAACCACAACCGGATGCTCGATGTCGTAGCGCAGGATGGCTTGGCGGATGTTTTCGGTTTCTTTCTCGCTGTCGAATTTGGCGGAGTGTACGCCGATAACGGTGAGGCTGTCTTTATATTTTTGTTCGAGGTATTTCAGGTCTGGGAGGATGTGGGTGCAGTTGATGCAGCAGTATGTCCAAAAGTCAAGAAGGACGATTCGCCCTTTTAATTCTGCTAGGGAGAGGGGGCGATCTGTGTTGAGCCAAGTTTTGTTTTTGGGAAATTCGGGCGCTCTGACTCGGGGTTGGCGCATGGGGGGAGATTGGGAGGGTTTATAGTTTTTTATTTTAGCGAAGTTTATGGAAATTTGGAACCGCCGCCGTGAAGGAGCGCCTAGGAAGAGGGTAGAGGTGGTTTCGCTGTTGCCCTCACGGCTGTGAGGCTTTTTAAAATTAAGCTTAAGGAGTGAGGGGAGAAAGAGGTATAATGATAAGTGTGAGGAGGTACAGTAAGGCGGGAAGTCAGAGTATGGGGACGGTTCGAGTGCCGGTAAAGCTAACGAATGAAATCGATGAGAGGTTGGCCGGTCGGGGGCTGCTCAATCCCAGTCTGGTGCGGGTGTGTGAGATAGAGGCACTTGTGGATACTGGTGCGGCGCGTCTGGTACTGCCTGTGGATGTGGTGCGGGCGCTTGGGATAAGGATTCAGGGGCAGCAGCTAGCAACCTATGCTGATGGCCGGCAGGAAGTGCTTGGTTTGACTGAGGATTTGCTCATTGAGGTGTCCAGTCTTCAGATTATTCAACCGGCACTCGTGGTGCCTGGAAATGAAGTGCTGATTGGTCAGACTGTATTAGAGGCATTGGATTTGCTTGTAGATTGCAAGCGCAATCGTCTAGTTTTGAATGCACCCACTCCCGAAGAACCGATTTAAAATAGGAGTGGGCTAACAGTTGGAAGACAGGAGAGGTCAAAAAGATGAGCAGTGCTAATCAAGCGGTGGTAAATCCGAGTCAGGGTGCAGTTAAAGTGAAGGTAAAGCTAACGAATCCGCTCGATGAATATTTCGTTGAGCAAGGACAGCTTGACCCCAGCCAGGTTCATACATGTGAGATTGACGCACTTGTGGATAGGCGGAAGGTGCGTACTTTTATGCCGGTGGAGGTGATGCGGCTTCTTGATTTAAGGGTTCAGTGGCAGGAGGTTTTAAAATTCGCTGATGGGAGTGAAAAAGTGGTGAGTCACACTGAATCGGTGAAAATTGAATTGCTGGGTCGTGAGACTTCTGTCGATACTATCGTTGCGGGAGATGAAGTTGTGATTGGTCAGGTGGTATTGGAGCTGTTAGATTTGGTTGTGGATGAGGAAAACCAGCGCGTCATCCCCAATCCCGCACATCCTAACGGGCCGGTTTTTAGAATTTAGTCAGTGTTTCTCTCGTTCCCAGCATCTGCCTGGAAACGCAATCTGGAGGCTCTGCCTCCTTTCAACGAAAAAAGCAGGTTAAAAGCCTAAGAACTTAAATGCCATTACCGGCTCTGTCGGGACCGATGAATTATTAGACCTTGAGGACAGGCGAGACGCCTGCCCTACGTCTATACCTTGTAGGACAGGCGTTCCCTCCGATCGAGCGTGTCCTAAACTGACTGTCTGTTGCTATAATACTTATCCAGCTTTCCAACTCTCCACACAAAGAGCAGAAAGTGAGCTATTCCCTAACACCTACCGTCTTGTCAAAGCCCTTTTGTAATAATCGTTGCCCCCAGGTAAATCTGGCAAATCCCCAATTCCGCTCAATTGAAATCCATTCGCCGCAGTCATAGGAACTGACGTTCCTAAAGCGCACTTGGGAGTTTTAAAAGCCTCGATATGGATGTGGGCGTATCCGCCATTAACCTTCGCCGCCGGCGACACTCTACCCACCACGCTGTCTTTCCCGACTTTCGCCCCATTCGCCACACTGCGATCGATGTGGCCAATTAAGAGGCTGCGGCGCTGATAAATTTGCAGGCAAATAAAATCCTCACCGGCATACATTGCTGTTTCCGCAACCGGCGCAACCACCTGCCGGCGGGCAGATTTGTTAACATTTCCGTCCGCTGCGTGGCACGCCGCCACCCCAAAGTCTTTCGCGACCGTTAAATCCAAAGCAAAACGGGTTTGGTGGCTAATTTTTCCCTGGTAGCCCTGACGGGAGCATCCCGGTTGTGCAAACAAGCCCATATCAATGCGACAATGATTTCAACAGGGGGCAGGAGGCGAGGAGGTTTGGCCAGATGAATCCCGGAAACGGGATTGAAACGCCCTGACACACATACCACGTCTCACCCCTGCTATGCGGAAGCTCAATCTGCCGGCTCTCACTCTTCCCCTTGCTAGGCTGCGGTGCGGCGCTGGGCGGAACACCGGCAGCACCGGCATCCCGGCGCGTGCCTGCCGGCGCAACCGGCGGCTTTCTCGCACAGGCGGCGGCGCTGACTCCGATCAGCCCCACCAGCGAAACCGCTAAAAACTGTTGAATCTTTCCTGACATCACCGCCGCACCGGCACACCCCGCCCCACATCCCGGACGCGAATTATAACACACCATCAAATTTTTGTCAAGCCCGCGCGGGCGGGCTGTGACATCACCGGCTACATTCCCATAATGGAATAGCCGGAGTCCACATACAGCACTTGGCCGGTAATCCCGCTCGCCAGATCGCTGCACAGGAACGCCGCCGCGTTGCCCACTTCCAGCTGGGTCACGGTGCGCTTCAGCGGAGCCACTTCCTCAACGTGGTGGATCATGTCGAGGATGCCGCCCACCGCCGAGGAGGCCAGGGTGCGGATGGGCCCAGCAGAGATGGCATTGACGCGAATCTTTTGCGGGCCAAGTTCAGCCGCCAGGTAGCGGACATTCATTTCTAGCGCCGCCTTGGCAATTCCCATAACATTGTAGTTAGGAACGACTCGCACGCCGCCGAGGTAGGTGAGGGTGACAATACTCCCGCCTTCCGCCATCAGGGGTTTGGCAGCAGCGCTCAGCTGGACTAGGGAGTAGGCGCTGATATCCAAAGCCTGGAGGAAATCTGGCCGCGAAGTCTTGCTAAAATCACCTGAAAGCGCTTCCTTACCGGCATAGGCGAGGCAGTGGATCAGGATATCGAGCTTGCCCCACTTGTCGCGCACCGTCTCAAAGGTAGACTGAATTTGGGCGTCATCTTGGACATTGCAGGGGACAAACAGGCTGGGGTTGAGGGGCTCTACGAGTTCGGCAACTTTTCTCTCCATGCGCCCCTTCTCGTCTGGCAAATAGCTGATGCCGAGATTGGCTCCTGCTTTGTGCAGCTGTTGGGCGATGCCCCACGCTATGGAGCGATTGTTGGCAATGCCGGTGACGAGGGCGTTTTTTCCGGTTAAATCTAGCATAGACTTCGATTTTATGAGTAACAGGGATGCCACTTCCAGCTCAAATAGCCAAAATGGCCATTTTTTGGCGGAATGACCGGGCGAATATCTCGGCTTGTCGCTAGGATATGTGTCAAGCTTAGACCAGCAGCCGGTGCTCTCAAACCGGCACCGCACAGCTGGCAGTCTGCTTTCCCTTAATCTTCCTGTTGTTTGTGGCACCTCAAAAATTATGTATCGAATTGTACAAAAAAACACCAGGGAGTCTGTTTATCTGTTGTAAAGTCAAAGAATCCTCACATTAGGGGAATTCGTCGTATCTGGCAAACTTTCGAGGACACGGGTGAAGGCAATGGATAGGGTCATGACGCAAGATAGACCGCTCGCAACTGTGTTCCGTCAGATGGGGGGTGCTGCGTTCCCGCCGGTGGTGGAAGTTTACGAACGGGGCAAGACTATCTTTTTCCCCGGAGATCCGGCAGAACGGGTCTATTTTCTACTCAAAGGCGCGGTGAAGCTTTCCAGGGTTTATGAGGCGGGCGAGGAAATTACCGTGGCGCTGCTGCGGGAGAACAGCGTGTTTGGGGTGCTGTCCCTGATTACCGGGCACCGCTCTGACCGGTTTTACCATGCGGTTGCCTTTACGCCGGTGGAATTGCTCTCGGTGCCGATTGAGCAGGTGGAAAAGGCGCTCAAGGAAGATGCCGACCTGTCAATGGTGATGCTGCGGGGGCTGTCTTCGCGGATCTTGCAAACCGAGATGATGATTGAAACCCTGGCCCACCGGGATATGGGATCGCGGCTGGTGAGTTTTCTGCTGATTCTCTGCCGCGATTTTGGGGTTCCGAGCGCCCAAGGGATTACTATAGACCTGAAACTTTCCCATCAAGCTATCGCAGAAGCTATTGGCTCAACGCGAGTCACCGTCACCCGGCTGCTCGGGGATCTGCGGGATCAAAAAATGATCTCCATCCACAAGAAAAAGATCACCGTCCACAATCCGGTGACGTTAAGCCAGCAATTTACCTGACCGGCTAGGCCACTTCCCGCCGGTGAGCCCTTAGCTTTTGGTGCCCTGAGGCGTTAAGCTGTATCTGGGTTGGCGTGTGGCGGTAGAGGGCGTTCCTCTTCCGACAGGTAGATGACCATCGGATACATCCTGATTTTGTCCATTTTAGTCTTGGGGGGCGCTATCGCCACGGCGGGCGACCGGATTGGCACAAAAGTTGGCAAGGCGCGGCTCAGCCTTTTCAATCTGCGCCCCAAAAAAACGGCAACTCTAGTCACTGCTCTGACCGGCGTCACGATTTCCGCGATGACGCTGGGAATTTTGTTTGCCACGAGCGAGCCCCTGCGCAAGGGTGTGTTTGAATACGACCAGACTCAGAAAAAACTCAGATCCGCCCGCCGGGAGCTGGCGCAAGCTCAAGCGGAGAAAAGTCAGGTGCAGGCTGAGCTCGATCGGGTGCGCGCCGAGCAAGCCCCTGCCCAGCAGCGCTTGGATGAAATTAACCGGTCTTTGCAGGGTGCTAATGCCAAGCTCTCGGAAGCATTGGCCCAACGAGCCCGCACTCAGAAGCAGCTGCAGGAAACTCAGCGCCAGCTCAGCGAGACGGTCCCTCAGAAGGAGGCTCTGCGAAAGGAAATTGAGCAGCTGCAGGCGGAACGCCAAGCGCTGCTCGACGAACAGGAGCGGGTTAAAGCTCAGATCGCCCTTCGCGACCTGCGTCTGGCTGAGCGCCAGCTTGAGATCGCTAAGCGGGACCGCGAAATCGCTCAGCAAGACCGGCAGATCGCCGAGCAGGAGCTGCAGGTGGCTCAGCAGAAGCAGCTGCTCGCCGAGCAGGGGCAGCAGGTGGCTGAGCAAAAGCAGCTGCTCGCCGAGCAGGGGCAGCAGGTGGCTGAGCAAAAGCAGCTGCTCGCCGAGCAGGAGCTGCAGGTCACCGCGCAAACTCAAGTCATCGCCCAGCAGGAAACTCAGCTCAAGGAACTGGAAACTCAAAAGAATGTCCGAGAGCGAGAAGTGAAATTGCTGGAGCGCGATTTGCAAGTCCTCAAGGAGGGCACGATTGCGATCCGCCGCAACCAAGTCCTCGCCTCTGGTGTGGTGCGCGTCGTTAAGCCCAGCGCCGCCCCGCAAGCGGTGCAGCAACTGCTGCACGAAGCTAACCAAGTTACTGGCAAGCTGACTCAGCCCGGTCGGGACACGTTCGGCGAGCCGGTGATTCAAATGACCCGGGCTGAAGTTGAGGAATTGATAGATCGCATTGATGACGGTCAGGACTATGTGGTGCGCATTCTCTCGGCTGCTAACTACCTGCTCGGGGAAAAGCGGGTGCAAGTCTTTGCCGATGCGGCTCCCAATCAAGTTGTGTTTTTGGCTGGCGATGTGGTGGCGGCGACTTCCATCGATCCCGCAACGATGACGGCTAGCCAGCTGCGCGAGCGCATCGAGGTGCTGATCGGCGCTTCTATGTTTCGCTCCCGCAAAGCCGGCGTTCTGGCTGAGACTATCCAGGTCGGAGACGGTCGCATCGAAACCCTGATTCGCTTTCTCCAGCAACTCCAGCAGCAAAACCAGCCGGTTGATGTTAGGGCGGTTGCTGCAGGTGTCACCCACACAGCAGGCCCTCTCAAAATTGAACTGGTGGCTACTGTCAATGGTGAGGTGATTTTTCGCACCTGCTCTCCTAACTCCGCCACCGGCCAAGCTTGCGCTTGACCTCTCCTCTCACCCTGCCGTCACGCCGGCAGCCTTTTATTGACTAATCAACCGGATATCATGTTGCTATATGCTCTCTGCCGTCTGCCATCCATCAGGTTTATTCCAAAAAGATAAAGCTTTTTGGGTTAATCACTCATTTAATAAGCCCTTGGGCTTTTAATCTGCTTATCACACAGCTTATTACACCTGGGATCGGAGGGAACGCCTGTCCCACGTCCTAACCTAAGTGGCTCCTGCGTTCTATAAGTATTCACTTAGGTTAGGACACGAGCGTCGGAAAGGAACCCCTATCCTAGGAGGTTCCGACGTAGGTCAGGGGTTTCGCCTGCCCTAACCTAAGTGGCTCCTGCGATCTAGCAGTATTCACTTAGGTTAGGACACCCGCGTCGGAAAGGAACCGCTATCTTAGGAGGTTCCGACGTAGGGCAGGCGTCTCGCCTACCCTAACCTAAGTGGCTCCTGTGATAGGGCAAATTAAATGCACGACACGGGGAGATCCCCCCACCGGCCCCGACGCGATCAACTCCTGTCCCTACAAGAAATTATGACCAATTCAAAGAGTGCAATTTTGGGCTTCGATCCCGGACGCGAGAAGTGCGGTGTGGCTGTGGTGGCGTCGGACCTGATGCCGGTCTGCCACCAAGTTGTGCCGGCGGCTAGGGCGCTAGAAACGATCCAGTCCCTGTGCCGGCAGTTTGCCGTCGAGCTGGTGGTGATGGGAGATCAAACCTCGGCAAAAGCCTGGTTTGAGCAACTCACCGGCAATTTGCCCGAAACGGTGCGGGTTGTGCTGGTGGATGAGCGCTACAGCAGTTTGGAGGCCAGGGAGCGCTACTGGCAAATGCACCCCCCCACCGGCCTGGCGCGCGTGATCCCCAAAGGCATGCGAGTCCCTCCCCGCCCGGTGGATGATATTGTGGCCATTATCTTGATTGAGCGCTACTTGGCTCAGAGTGGGTTGGGTTGAGTGCCGGTCAGAGCATGGGGCATGGGGCATTGGCCACTGGGCACTGGGCACTGGGCACTGGGCATTGGGCATTGCTGAAAATCTTCCCCATGCCCCATCCCCCATGCGCCATGCGCCATGCGCTATGCCCCATGCGCCATTACAGGTCAGCCCGAATTGTGAAAGAATAGTCTCCCCCAGGCTCCAGCTGGTAGTCACATTTCTCCAAGAAGCGCCCCAGAGGCTCCTGTATTAAGGCTCGCCCTCGGGAAGGCTCTATGGCCAGCTCGCCGCGCTTGAAACACCACTGGAACTGCCACACAAATTGGCCGGCACTGACTTCACCGGCAAGGGTGCCCTGGTGCCAAGACTGTTGAGTGACTCGCACATGTGCTGTGGTTCTGGGCAGACGGTTAGGACTCATACAACTTCCGTCTTTATAGTTTGTTTGAGAAACCCGGTTTCTTAAAGAAACCGGGTTTCTCAGGTTTCTGAATTGGGAACAGCAGAAACCCGCCGAGCTTTGCCGGAAATCATGAATTAATTATCCGGATTTACTCTCCTGCAGCCGCTGCTACTGTACGGCTGTTGTACAAATTCATAGCTTTCTCAACCCCCTGCTTGAGGCTGAGGGAGACGGCATCAGCGACGAGCTGCAGGACTTCTGACACCAGCTGGGTTTCAGCGGACGAGAATTTTCCCAGAACATAGGAAACCGTGGCGGAATCGCTGCCTCGATCCTTGGGTTTGCCGATACCGATGCGCAGGCGGGGAAAGTTTTCGGTGCCGAGGTGGGCGATGGTTGACTTCATGCCATTGTGACCGCCGGCAGATCCAGACAGGCGCAACCGCAGCCGCCCCAAGGGCAAGTCCATATCGTCATAAATCACCAGCACGGATTCTGGCGGGAGTTTGTACCAGTCCGTCACCGCTCGAATGGCTTGTCCGGAGAGGTTCATATAGGTCAGCGGTTTGAGCAGGCGGATTTTATCACCTTTTGGCCCCACGCCCTCTCCGAACTGGCCCTGAAATTTGCGGTGTTCCGCTAGGGAAATGTTCCAGGAACGCGCCAAGGCGTCAGCGGCGGCAAAGCCGATATTGTGCCGCGTTTGGTCGTATTTTGGCTCTGGATTCCCCAGCCCTACAATCAGCTGGGGAATCACCAGAGCCGGTGGTGCCGTAGCTTGTGTCATTGAATTTCCGATCTCACAAAAGCGGGGCGAGAGATTTTAGACGCTAGATTTATGGGATAGCAGTATTCACTTAGGTTAGGACAGTAGGACAGGCGAGACGCCTGTCCTACGCCTTTTATCCCTAGGGCACTGATGTCCGTTCCCCATGTGGCTAGTGCTAGAAAATGCCGGAGCTAAAATCCGGGCGTGCTGGGCGGAACTCCCCCCTAGGTCTGCTGAGACTGGCCGGCGGCAGTCTCGTCGGGGACAGGGGTAGCCATTTTCTCCGGTTTAGCGGGGGGAGCGGTCTTCACCGCTTCCAGCTGCTCCACTTCTCGCTTGAGCTCGTTCTCAAAGTCCCTGGAAGCTTCCTGGAAGCCCCGAATTGCCTTTCCCAGACTGCGACCGATTTCTGGCAATTTCTTGGGGCCAAAGATCAGTAGGGCCACGCCCAGGATCACGGCCATCTCCGGCAAGCCTATCCCAAAAATGTTCACGCGACAACCTCGCTGCGACTTCTGGCTCTAGTATAGAACTGACAAAAAATCCCGGTCTAGCCGGGACTGCTGGGCGATGGTGCCAGCTTGGGGTGGGGAGCGGCGGAGGCTAGTTGCCTAGGGCTCTCCAATCCACCTGGAACGAGTCAAGCAGCAGCGAGGAGTTGTAGATTTGCAGAATAATCAGCAAGAAGACGAGAAACAGGCCCATAAACACCCCCATGAGGATGGTGGTGCCCCAACCGGGGGCGACTTTACCGTATTCCGAGTTCAGGGGTCTGAGAACCTCTCCCAGCCAAGTCCGTTGTGCCATAAGTCACCTGCGATCAGTTACGACAGATTTTTTAATGTTTTGTAATATTGTATAAGGAACAGCACTCATAAATTTAATTTCAAAATGGAATCCTCAGCAGTTCTTATCATTTCGATTGGGGCCGTCCTGGTCGCCATCACCGGCTTCTCCATCTACACCTCGTTTGGGCCACCTTCCAAGGAGCTGGCCGATCCCTTTGACGACCACGAGGACTGAGATGGCACCGGCACTGCCGGCCTCTTCCGGGCCCGACGAGCAGTGGCCTTCTGCTGCCGGTGGCGCGGCTCGGCCATTATTGCTCCGACAATTCGCCCGAAACGCAAGCCGGTGGCTAAACGCACCGGCTTATTTTTTGACGCTTGACAGAATTCATTTAATCTGATATTAGAACCCTCGGCGCTCGCCGTGAGAGGAGTGGGAAACTGGGCACAGCACTAGGACTTGCACAAGATAAGGTTGCCTCTGTCACCGATTTTTCCGTTCGTCACCCACCCCCTTACAGGAGATTCGATTTCCACCCAGTTGCGACCGTCCACCGTGACAATGGTTGCCGGATTAGTGCTGACGCTGAGCGTGTCTCCATTCGCCACACCTCCCATCCAGGGCGCGTTAGCCGTCGGTTGAGAGCGAATTGCCAGACCTTCTTTCACAGGGGTCTGGACTCGGCGACAGCGATCCTGTGCGCGAGCCACTTCCGAAGTGGGAGAGGTTGTATAGGTCGGAGAAGACACCGGCTCTGTCTGAGGCGCTGCAGCGACCGGCGGCGTTTCAGCGGTGCGAGACATGCGACGGGCGGTGACGGTTACAGTCGATCTGAACCGGCCATTCTCCCAGCAGCCGATTTGGATCTCTCCCGCACTGGTATTAATCAGCTGAGCGTTAATTCTGTACCAGTAATTTTCTGCCTTTTTCCTCTCTGTATAGGGCGTTTCGACTTGTCCAAAGCACAGATTCTCCAGAGACATCAGGGCAGTGGTGTCCTTTGGCGACAGACCAAACCGCAAATCTGAAGCATTCATCTTGTCCCAGCGCTGCCAAGAACTCCATCCTGTCTCTGGGATATTATTAAGTCCATTCGGATCCATAGGGTCGGCTTTAACCGGCAAGCTTGCAGAAAGCATCAAGCTGCCTAGCAGCGTGCCGGTGAGGGTTAATTTTAGCAAGTTTTCAAGTTTCATGGCTGTATAACTTAGAATTTCCCTGACTGTATTATAGAACCGTCAAGCCCTGTCTGCGAGGTTTGGGGAACTTGCAAGGGGGTGAGAGCGTCTCACTTGTGGCAAAAGACCATTTTGGTTCGGGTTGGAACCCGACTTGCCGGGTGCGGCGCGCAGAGATCGCGCACTCACTTGCATGCTTTTTTTTGTTTTATAGCATGTTAACCTCTATCCCCTCACCCCCTCACCGCCCGCACTTTGGGGAGAGGGGGAGTAATAAAATGGTCAGTAGCTGAACAGAATTAACAGCGGGGCCAGAAACCGGGTTTCTTTAGGAAACCCGGTTTCTTGACGCTCACCGTACAGCTCAACCGCACTGCCTGACGGCTTCCCCTGCCGTCATCCCCTGGCGCAAGCGACTGCGCTCGTCGTACATAGCCTCTTTCATACATTTACTGATTTGCTGGCTGAGCGTTTGGGTTGTCGCTCGCTGGCAAACCTGTGCGGCAGCGCCGGCAGTCATCCCATTCCGCAGGCGATTGCTAGAATTGTACATTGTTTCTTTCACGCAGTCGCTTATCGCCACACTTTGCTCTGCAGTTGCAGCATTTTGACAGGCGGCATTGGCTGCCATTTCGGCTATCTCCGACCGGCGGCGATCGCCAGCGTACATCAGCCGGCTCATGCAGTGGATTTTAAATTCGCTTGCGGCTTGCGCCTCCCCTCGCGCCGGCACCAGCAAACTGCTCATTGCCAGTGCGGCAGCTACCGGCACACTCCAGATAGTTTTTGCTAAAATTTGCGTTTTAACTCTCACAAAAAACTCCCTGTTATATAATTTAAAGCATTCTGTAGGGTGCGTTCCCAAGGGGAACGCACCTACTTCTCTTTCAAACGTATCCAATTTTACAGCAATTGAGCCACAAAGGTGTTAACTTAACTAAGTCTTTAGATTTGCGCCGGCACCGGCTGGGGCACCGGCAATCTGGCAGTTTGAACCCTGCCAGAGTTGGCGCTTTTCCGGTGGCTGCAACCCACCGGCGGGGGGAGAGAGCGCACTTCTGAGAAACCCAGTTTCCTTGAGAGAGCCGGTTTTGGCATTTAGGGAATTTTATGTTAAAACGTTAACGAGTTGACAGCTTGCGCCTTTCAAACGCACGCGCCGCTAGGAGGTAGGCGTTAATAGCGAGCTGCGCAAGTGATGCCTTTACAGCAAACCCGCAAGAGAGGTAGCATGGGACTAGATGTTTTTATCAAACAGTGGGAACAGCCAAAAGCCTGGGAACGTTATGCAAATGACGAGCCAGGGGATTCTGAACAGTTTAGCTATATCGAGTTTCCATCTGCCAAGTATCCCGACCATCTTTTCAAAGTTGGGTACTTCCGCTCCAGCTACAACAGCAGCGGGATTAACCACAAACTGCGCAACACCATCGGCATCGACTTGCACTCTATTTTCAACCCGCCGCTAGAGGGAGCCTACCACTTCCAGCCAGACTGGAAACTCGCCAAGTCAATCGCGCAGAAGGCGATCCGCGACTTAAAAAATTATATAGCCAAAGGAGGCTACAGCGTCCTGACGGTAGATCGCGACCTATTCGGCGACCGGCAGAAGAGCGGGATCGGCAGTGAAGCGCTGGCTCTCCATAAATTCCAAGAAATTATGGAGAAACATTCCGATTCCCCTTTGGGAAATTTCACCTCATGCGAGGGGCATTTCTTCCTGAACGATCCCTTGAAAGTGGTTGGCGTCATTCCCGGCGTATCTGACGTTTTCAAAGGAAAGTGCAACTATGTCATTTACAAAGACGACAGTTGGGACTGGTATTTGCAGGGGCTTGAGATTGTCGAGGAAACATGCGACTGGGTTTTATCTCAAGCTGATATTGACTGCTACTGCCTAGCTTGGAGTGGTTGAGGGATAGCGTCGCGCTTTGGCAAAGATATAGCCTCTCTCATATTAGTGAGATACTGAGAAACCCGGTTTCTTTAAGAAACCGGGTTTCTGGGGAGTAGTCCATCCAACTGAGAACCGCTATAAGTGGTTGGAGAGAAGGCGGCAGAGCCCCCAAGCGGGTGTTTCCAGGCTCCGGCTGGGAACGAGTAATAAAGGCTTTCCTGCCGTTTTTTCAATCCAAAATCCAAAATCTAAAATCCAAAATTGGTCTTACTCAACACCGGCAGCCACCGCGAAACTGGCAATCTTCCAAGGCGAAATTCGGAAATATTGCCAGTCCGGTTCCGGCGCGAAAGCCGGCTGCTCCAACAAATCCACCGGCTCCTCAATTTCCAGCCCCAAATCGCTCTCCAACCTCAGCAACCCTTCCTCCCCGTGGCACTCATAACACCGGAGAACCCAGCGATTGGGACTCTCCTCCGACTGCTTAAACGCCATCAAGATTAAATTCTCAGCCGACAAATCCAGGAAGCAGCCAAGCGCCGGCAGCTCGATTCCGCCTTTCGGGCGAGAACCCTCAGATAGAACCATCACCTGCAGCGGCTGATTTAACTCATAACCCCGGCGAACTGTGCCAGCAGATTGCCAGGTGCCGGTGTGGGGATACACGGCATAAGTAAATTCGTGACACCCCCGATCTGCTTCTGGATCTGGCCAGCTCGGACTTCGTAACAGCGTCAGGCGCAACTGATTTGGCTTAGCGTCGTAACCGTATTTGCAATCATTCAGCAAACTCACCCCATAAGACATCCCCGAAATTGGGCTGGGATCTTCGCTCAAATCCGCCCAGCGCAGCGCCGGCACCTCCCATTTTGCCCTCTCACTCTGCGTCTGGGGTTGAGTCGTTCGCCGAATCGCACCGCAAGCCATTTCATAAGTCGCGAAATCCGCTTCTAAGTTCAGCGGAAAAGCAGCTTTCAACAAAACGTGACGCTCCTTCCAGTCTGCAGTCGTGGCCACTTTCAGCACCGGCAGCCCCACATCCAAAATATAATCCTGGCGAAACTCCGACTCGCCCAACTGCAGCGCAACGCGCAGGCGCGAACGCACAGCGCCTCGCTCCACCCATTTCACCGATTTCAGCTGAGCAGCCGGCAGCCGGTGCTGTTCGTAATTCGGGTCAATATTCCACGCATCCCAATACTGCCCCCTGTCTGTGAAAGCTTGCAGCTGATTTCCACCGGCTTGCAGGACTTCCCTGCGATTAACCTTATCAAAAACACTGCGAAGATTGCCAGTTTCCCCCTCAACAGTTACCCGGAGAAACTCATTCTCTAAAACCCACTCTTCCTCCGTACCGGCATCCGGCACAGCACAGGGGGGAAGCCTGTCCCTATCATCCGCCCCTGTAGGGATTAGCCAGAAAACGCAGTAGCCAACAGGCGGGATATCTGCAGCGAGAAACAGCAGCGTCTCGCTGTCAGAAAGCTGGGAGGGGAGCGGCTCTCCTTGCAAATCGCAAACTTCCCAGGAAGCTGCCGGTGCCGGCAAAGAAACAGCAACCACCTCCGAACGCCTCCAGTTGAGAGCATTAAAGACAATCGCAGGAATTGCGCCCGGTTGCGGCGGATGGGGCAGAGAAATTTGCTCGGCGATAGCGCTCAGCGCCCCCTGCAAGATTTGCGAGCCAACCCGTTCCACGTCCACCCAAGCTTGATTCGCCTCGACATAGACTTGGGGAATCGAAGAACCGGGAAGGATATCGTGAAATTGATTAAACAGCACCTTCTTCCAGGCATCTTCTAATTCAGCTTTTGGGTAAGGCGCACCGGCACTGATATTGGCCAGCGAGGCAAACAGTTCCGCCCGGTACAGCAACCCCTCACACTGCCGGTTCCACCGCTTTTGTTCCGCGTGAGTCGTGTAGCACCCCCGGTGGAATTCCAAATAAAGCTCATCCCGCCAAACTGGAATCGCCCCATTTTCCCCCTTTTCCCCCTTTGCACTTCCAGCAACCCGACTCTTTTCCCCCTCCCCGCTAGCGGGGAAGGGGTTAGGGGGTGGGGTTCCCTCCGCCGGCACTTTTCCAGACAAACTTGCCTGTACGCGACGCAAATAATCCACAGCCGTCGTAAACTCCAAACGCGGGAAAAACGGAGACTGCTCCCACCGCTTGGCGACTTCCAACATATCGCGAGTCGGTCCGCCGCCGTGATCGCCTACTCCCGGCAACCAGAGCGCATCTTTCAAACCCGTTTGCCCCTCCCACTCGCAGGAATACTTCGCCATTTTCACCGGCTCAATACTTTCCCCAATCAAAGCCGACATCAGACTGAATATCTGACTGCCATCCGGCGCTTCCCACCAAAACGCCCCATAGGGAAACTTCGTCGTATCATTCCAGCGCAACTTTTGCGTGACAAAATATTCCACCCCGCCCTGCTTGAGAATTTGAGGCAGCTGCCAGCAGAACCCAAAACTGTCCGGCACCCAAACCACCGGCATCACCTGCCCGAATTTTTCTCGCGCGTATAACTGCCCGTAGAGAACTTGGCGCACAATCGACTCACCGTCAGCCAGAATTAAATCCGGCTCCACCCACATTCCGCCCACCACTTCCCACTTGCCGGCGGCAGCCCGATCCTGAATCGCCGCAAACAAATCAGGGCGGTTTTCTTCAACCCAAGCGTAGAGTGCCGGTGTCGAGTGACAAAAAATCAAATCGGGAAACCCTTCCTGCAACCCCAAAACGGATTCAAACGTTCGCTGCGCCGCCTCCCAAGTCTCACTCACCGGCCACAGCCACGCCAAATCCAAATGAGCGTGCCCCAACAGCCAAATTTTGTAACTGTTGTAACTGTCGCCCGCAGACGCGCGCTGATAAATGCCGGTACTTCCCTCTCCCGCAGATCCGCGCTCACCTGCGCTCACCTGCCGGTCCAAAACCTCCAGAATCTTTTGCCGCACCCGAGACAGAGAAGCGTCAAACTGCTGCCGGTTTGGCAGCGCTTCCCAGTCAATCAAATCGATTTGAGATTTTATCGTTTCCCCCTTGACAGTCTGAGATGCAGGAGATATAATATCGGTAGGGGGATATTGCGCATTTGTCAGCCCCAACTCTTGCAACACCTCTAATTCATCAGCGACAAAACCGGGATCGAGACTGTTGAGATCCGCAGCCTCATACAGGCAGAGGGAGCGCACCAAAGCGCCGGCATCGTGCCCGGGGCTCACCAGCCGCAAAGCCACCGCAAACTCTGCGCCCGGGATCGCCGGCGACGCCAGCAGGATTCTCGATGAGGAATCAAACAAATCTCCGGTCAGGACTTGCTCGCCATTAACGAAAACGCGGGCGTCTTCAGCCCACCAGCTCAACCACAGCCGCATGATTAATCCATGTAAAGGGTAGCCGTTGAGGTCGTGGGGAACAGTCAGGCGCTGAAAAAGCCAGAGGACTTGACGGCCAGCCGGCCAGGTGATGTAACCTTTAGCATTAAGCCCGGCAGCAGGCGAGTGTTGGGCAGAGGTGGCGAACACCTCCGCCACCGGCAAATCTGCCAAGCAATACCCCCAGCCATCTTGGACATTAAGCCGAGCCAGCCGGCGCAACCGGTCAATCGGTTCAGAAATTTCACACTCACTCACAATTTACGCCCCTTATAGAAGAAAATAGAAATGGCAGCCTGTCGCGTCTAAAAGAGTATGTCCGGTTCTTCTGGTCGCTATCAAAGCAGAGTATTTAACCTGATAAACCAGCAAACCCGCCGGTTTGCTGACGAGTGCGCCCGCGCCTTGCGGCACGTCAAAGTCGCCACAACTTGGAGTGCGCAAATATTCCTATATCCGTTTTACGCACTGTTTGAAGCCGCCCGACTTGCCAGCAAAAACCTGCTACCCGGTGAGTCGCCGTCACCGCAACGCCAGTCGGAGTCTCGGGTTCAGTCCCAACAGGCGATCGCAGCTGACACTCCCCTGATGCGAGTGCTGGAAGCAGCACGAAGTTTATCACTGCCAGAGGAATTTGTCAACGAGTTTCCGGCGGCAGACAGCCCGATGGCGACAGGAGCGGCACCGGCACTGGCGCAACCGGCAAAAGTTGGGGGCGCGAACAGTGCTGCCATCCGGGGATTCGCCACCCTGCTAGCGACACAAACCCTGGTACTGGTCGCCGGTCAAAACCAAATTGCAAACATCCTAACGCCGCAGCAACAGCTTTTCCTGGAGCAGCAAATCAGCCAGGAAATGGACAGCTACTGGCAGATTCGCCGGCTCGCCACCCCGCTCGCTGCGCCAGCCGCTCCGCAAGCCAATCCCGTCGCGCCGGCGGGCCTGTTTGCCAGTGCCATCGCTTGGATACAGACCAACCCCATAGCAGTTGCGCTCAGCCGTTTGGGGCAGTCGAGCCTCCTTTGGCAGCCGGGCCAGCCAGACGCCCAACAAACAGCGGCTCAGGATTCTCAATCCCCAAATCCCCCAATCCAGGCTCCCCTCCCCAGCCCCCAGTCCCCCAAATCGTATATGGGCGGCGAAATAGTGCACCCCCTGCCGCGACTGGCCAAGAAGTGGGAGCCCCCGGTCAAAATCCAGAATCTGATCCCGGCAGGGGCGCTGGCCATCGTGGAGCGCACGGTAACGGTGATAGCAGCCATTGGCCTGCCAGGCGTGTCCGCCATAACCACTGCGGTAGCCGAGGGGAGCTCGGAACTGCTGCAGCGAGCGCAAAAGCCCTTCATCGCTCTGGTTTCCGACTCACCGGCAGCCTCAAAACCGCCGGAACTCGGAGAGACGGCTTCGGAGAACAGCATGCAAGCGCTGATTCGCTCAGCCATCAACCACTTTTTTGGAGAGCGGGGCGAGCCATTGAGCGGGCGACCGGCGGACGCGCCGGCGTCTCCACTGAGTCCAGCTTCCGACACCGAAGCGGACCTGTGGCTCACCGCCAGCGATATCTTCGGAGAGCAACCCCCGGCAGCAGCTGTGCCGCACTCGCCGGAAGGCGTGCCGGCGGGGCGATCCGCCGGCAGCCCAGTCGGGCGCTACTGGCAGTCGGTGCAGAAATTTTTGCCAGACTCCGCCAAGGATGCCGGTGGGCCGGTGCCATCGGCCCTAGCGGAGACTGAAAAGCTGCCGGCACGCCAGCCAGCCGGTGTCAAACACACTCCCGACTGGATAGAAGCCGAAGTCACCTGGAAGGAGTACATCAAGCATCCCCTAGAGGTGTTGCTGGAGTGGCTCGATCGGACCATGCTGTCGCTCGAAGAGGCGGCTGTTAAGATTTGGCAGTGGGTGCGCCTGCTGCTCGGGGTCAGGGGTTAGGGATTGGGTGTTAGGGGTTTGCCGGCAAGTCCTGACGCTTTTAATCTGCCTAGTTATTGAAGTGGGCGGATAATCAAAAGCCAAATAGGCAGTTAGTTAAGGGGATCGATAAGAGGGTAGAATAGTGCGAATTAAAAGAAAATATGAGAGCGGGTTTCTAACCGCTCACCCCTGACCCCTCACCCCAACGCCTCACCCCTAACGCCTCACCCCTCTCCCCTATCCCCTAAAAAAAGTTTTTCTCAAAGGGCTCGACTTTTGCGGTCAAAGATTTAGATATTATAAAGAGGCTGTCTCAGCTCAATCGCAAATACCCTCAGCTCTTTTAAATCTGTCGGAGATGCCAGTATGTTTACCCTGAAAGTCGTTGTTTACATCGTAGTTAGCTTTTTCGTTGGTTTATTCGTGTTTGGCTTTTTGTCCAACGACCCATCCCGCAACCCCGGGCGTCGGGATTTGTCGGAATAACCGGCTCAATACTTGCGCCTGAGGCGGGAGGAGTGCTGCAGGGTTTCGGCTGCCGGCGGCGGGTGCCTGTGAGCGCGGGTTGGTGCGACCATAGGAAATTGACCCCTAAAAGCTGATCTATGCTGTATCCGGTTCCGCCGCCTGAACCGTCACCGCTAGTAGATTTATTAGCGCCCTCGCAAGTGCCCCACTCCGGAGTCTTGCACGCTAACCTCCTGCTAGCAGCGACAGAAACTCCCGCACCGGCGACTCCTCCCACGCCGGGCCGGCCTGCCTTGCCAGAGCCGGAACGCTTGCAATCGAGTTCCCTGCCGGCACTGCAGAGAAACTCGCGAGCGTCTCTGCTGCAGCCGCCGCCAGATGTCGGATGGCAGTTTTTCCAGCAGCCAGCAACTGCGGAAAGCAACCCAAGCGCCGGCAGGACTCCCGAGCTATTTCCCGCGCCCGCCACAGCAGCGGCAGGGGAGCTTGCGCCCCTATCGCTACAGTCGCTATTTTCGGTCGGCGGTGAGGCGGAAAATCAAGTCCCGGGCAGGAGGGGCGTCCCGCCAGCCAGCAGCAGGGAGCCAGGTGGGTTAGATTTACTGGGGCACCTCGCCAGCCCGCCGCAGAATCCGCTGCAGGTTGCTCCAGAACGCCAAGTTTTCAGTAAAAGTTTCTCCGCTCCCCCCCCAGCAAAAAAAGACGCGCCCGTATCTCCCCCCCGCGATCGGGGGGACCAGGGGGGTGAGCCGGCACAGGGAGAAAGGCAAGAAAATGCGCCGCGACAGCAGCCCGCACCCGCCACAGGGGTGCCGGTGCAGCTGCCGCCAATGATGCCAGAGGATGTAGTAGAATTAACAGCCGACCGGCAGGAGTACGACGAGCGGCAGCAAATTATCACTGCAGAGGGGAATGTGGTGATGCGGTTCCGGCAGTCGGTGCTCGATGCGGACAGATTGCAGATTAATTTGCAGACTCGCACCGCTGTTGCGGAAGGGAATGTGGCCTTGCGGCGCGGGGACCAGGCGCTGCGCGGGGAGCGATTTGAGTACAACTTTTTCCAGGAAACCGGCACCGTGCGGCAAGCCAGCGGCGAGCTGTACACCGCCACATCCGGACAGGATTTCTCCCCAAATTTACCGCTCGGCGTGACTGCCCTAACGTCACAAGAGCGCCCTCTGAGCGATCGCATCCTGGCCAACCAGCCGCAGGAAAACATTACCAATCCGGGCGGCGTCACCGTCGGTGTGGGATCGGGGCGCAATGGCGGTTTCCAGCAAGCCGGTGCGGTCAGGCGTCTGCGCTATCAAGCCGACCGGGTGGACTTCACCCCAGAAGGAGGGGTGGCTACCAACATCCGCTTTACCAATGACCCCTTTTCACCGCCAGAGCTAGAGATGCGGGCGGACAGAGCTCGCTGGACTCGCCTGTCGCCCGAGCAAGATGAAATTGTGGCCACTCGCCCCCGCGCGGTGTTCGATCAGGGCCTGTCGCTGCCGATTTTGAAAGACCGGACGGTGATCGACCGCAGCGAGCGCGACCCGGCTGCCGTCAGTTTCGGTTACGACCGCCCGGAACGGGGCGGGGTGTACGCTGAGCGCAGTTTCTACCCGATTTTCCAGCCGCAGTTTCGCCTGAAGCTGACACCCCAGTTTTATATTCAGAGGGCGTTTGAAGGCGGAAGCGACAGTCCGGAGTCGCTGTTCGGGATGAAAGGCCGGCTGAATGCCAGTTTCGGACCGCGCACTGCGCTTGAGGGATCGGCGGTGCTCAGGACGTTTGACTTGGGGAAGATAGATACGGATTGGCGGGGGAGCCTGCGGCTGCGCCAGCAGCTGGGGACTTACGGTTTGACTGGGGAATATTCTTACCGCGATCGCCTGTTCAATGGCTCGCTGGGGTATCAAACGGTTCAGAGTACGCTGGGGGCTGTCCTCACCTCGCCGAGGATTCCTTTGGGCGACAGCGGCATCAATCTCAACTACCAGCTGGGGGCTCAGTATATTAATGCTGACACCGACCGGCTGGATTTGCTCGAGCCGGTGCGGGAAAACAATCGCGTCGATTTGAGCCGCTTTCAAGCCAGCGCCACTCTCAGCCGGGGGATTCAGCTGTGGAGAGGGACGGCGCTGCCCCTGAGCGCCAGCGAAGGGTTGAAATACACGCCGGTGCCGGTGGTGCCCTATTTGCAGGCCGTGGTGGGACTGGTTGGCGTCACCAGCGCCTACAGCAGCGGCGACAGCCAATCCGCCCTGATTGGCTCGGTTGGGCTGCTCGGGCAATTTGGCCATTTCTCGCGCCCTTGGCTGGACTACACCGCTTTCAATCTGGTTTACAGCCAGGTGTTGCAGGACGGTGCGTCTCCCTTTTTGTTCGACCGCATCGTCGATACCAAGGTGCTCGGCGCTGGCATCAGCCAGCAAGTTTACGGCCCGTTTCGGGTTGGGTTTCAAACCGCTATCAATCTGGATACGGGTGAGGACATCAATACTGACTATCTTGTGGAGTACAGCCGGCGCACCTACGGCATCGTCCTGCGCTATAACCCCGTTAAGGAGATTGGCTCCCTGACGCTGCGGATTAGCGACTTTAACTGGACGGGCGGGGCTAGACCGTTTTATGGGGACAGTGAGGTGCACTCGGTAGAGGGAGGCGTCCGTCGCGATTATGATTGAGGCATGGGAGTTTATTTTGGATGGAGGATTTGTTTGTTTGTTTGTTTGTTTGTTTGTTTCAATCCCGTTGCCGGGATTGGTGCTGGCCAAAAATCTTCTCCTGCTACCCCCTGCTGAAATCATTGTCGCATTCATTTGGGCTTCTTTGCACAACCGAGATGCTGCTGAGGATTTTGCTGCCTAAAATCTAAACTCTGGAATCTCTTCTGTCAAATCTCAAACCGCTACAGCGATGACCGAAACGGCCAAGGACACTGCGGTTGCCAGCGCCGCTGCGCTACTGACTCACTATAGTTTTGAGCTGGGTGGCTACACTGCTGAGCAATTGATTGACCGGTGGCTCAGGGATTATGACGCTAGCTGGGTGCGTTTGGCCGTGATTGAGGCGCTCTATCAAGGGCGTTACAAGGCGGTTTCTGTGGCGCAAATTTTAGCCTGCTGGCAGCGGCGCGGCGACACATTATACCATTTCAACGGCGATTTTGAGCGGTTAGTTTGCCGGAAATTTCCCGACCGCTTCGTCGCTAAGCGCCTGAGCTGGCCAGCAGGCTCCCCAGTCTCCGCAGCGGTTGCGTCTCCCCGGGGGGGCGAAGCGCCTTTACCCCGGCGCGAACAGCCGAAAGCTCTTGCTCAGGAAGGGGAGGAGTTGGGCTCGGCGACACCGGCACCCCAGAGTGACGCCACCCCAGAACCGCCCGCTCTGACCCCTAGCGAAGACAGTGACTGGCTTGAGGAGGTGAGGGCAGCGGTTATGGCATCTGTAGAGAGTGCCGCCGCTGCGGATTCTCTGCCGGCGATCCCCACCGGCAGCCCCCCACCGGCAGCACCGCCCCCCCCGCCGCCGCAACCTCCCGAACCAGATTTTGCCAGCACGAGTGCGCCCATACCCAGGATAATGGGGAAGACTTTGGCGGATTTGCTTCGGCTGGCTGCTGAGGTGAGCGAGCCGGCTGCCCTCGAACCGGTGCCGGCGGCAAAAACAAACGAAGCGCCCTCACAGTGGAAACCCAAGAAAGTTCCTCAGGTTAAGTACCAGGCGGATTGGTCCCGGTGGGAGGCAATCAAAAATCCCATTGTCCGGTTTATGCCGGCGGTGGAATCTTCTGAGTTCCACGCCAAGCTGAAGGCGGTTGCCCAGCAGCCTGAGGATTCTGCCGCTGACAGGGCCGGCACAACTGCTGTCACAGAATTGGATGTTGAGACAGAGGTGCCGGTGGAGGAGTGATCTTGGGCATGGGGGCATGTTTGTAGTTGGGCTTTAGCCCAATCGGCGGGCCTCGTAAGAGGGCAGAATTTTCATCGGTGGCCGTGTGCGCAGTTCCGAAGCGACTGCCTCCTTTGGGCAGATAGGAAGATTAAAAGCCTAAAAGCTTAAAATCTAACCCCTAACCCTTAACCCCTAAATTCTCGGCGTGGGGAATTGGCCACGGGACAGTCCCCGGCAAGCTTTTACGCTTTTAATTTGCTTATTATACAAATTGTGCATCGCTTACCTGTGCTTTTAGCAAAGGTCTTTCTGAATACTCTATAGTTTATAGCTAGTGCAAATTAAGTGCGCAAAAGCTTAATTTTCGCCAGTCGCCGCACCGGCTTTTTGGAAACGGCTGTGCGATGACTGTGCTGCCGGATGTTAGAGGGGAAGTGAGAGATTTAGACCGGATAAATCCGGTCTGTGCGAGAGTTATGCCTGCTGGGCGCTAGCTGCGGTTTTGGCGGGAGGCTGTGCGCCGCCCATGCGAATCTCGGAGCAGAAGGAGGCGACGCTAACGCCCGAGGGGCGCTTGACGGTGCTGGTGCGCAGCCGGAAGTTGGGGCTCTCGAACCACAGGCGCTCTTCGGAATACAGGTCTGGTGTTTCTATAATCAGTGTCAGGCAATCGTCACTGCCCATGATATACCGACCGGCAACCGGAGCGTTGAGGGTGAGGGTTTGCTGCAGCAGTTTGCCGGTGTTGGGGCTGTCGGGGCTGGGAATGGGGACCAGAACGGTGGAACCGACTTGTTTGAGCTGTTTGGCTCCCACTGTGCCGTTCCACTTGACACGAGCGCCTGATAGTGCTAGAGATGGTTCAATCCGGTACTGCCGGCAGAGTTTGATGACTTCCGGATCGCTGGGGGCGAGGATGTCAGTCCAGAGATCCGTGGTGCCGGTTTCTAGTTGGGGGGGTGCCATGTAGTGGCTGGTGCGCTGGGAAAACCATTTGCCAGCACTCTGCTCGAAGAACTCGATGATGTCCATGTATGGGCGGTTGGGCGTCGGTGTTTCTTTAGAGTATCTTACGCGAAAGGGGACGCCTGCCGGCTGGCCCAGTGGTGGGGTGCCGGTGGTTCGTAGTTGGGCTTTAGCCCTCTTCATGCGCTGCTTGGGCATTAGCCCAACTACGAACGGGGGGGTGCCGGTGGGTGGTAAAGTTTATTGTCAGGGATTGACCGGAGCGGATATAGCGGTTCGTTCTGGAGTTGTGAGAATTATTTTTTTATAAACCGCCAAGACGCGCCTGTTCGCCAAGATAAGAATGTAGGGTGCGTTCCGATTTCTCGATCGTGGGAGTAGAGAAAGTGCGAAAAATGGAACGCACTCTACGGTTTCTGGGATGTTATTTTATAAGGGTTATGCCTTGAAAGCGGTGCTGTGCGGGCGGGTGCCGGTGTGTGACAGGTGAGACGCCTGTACTGCGAGAAGCTGGTGTATTTATATGTTACAGTTTACAGGTCTCGACGCGAGAGAAGAGAGCAGCACACCAACTCCACACACCAAAACCGCCAACAGCCAACCCACAGACGGAGAGATGGCCGACAGGCGCACTGACATTAAAGGTAAGTTGATTGTAATCTAGCCATTTATCTTTCACTCTCCATCCTACGCGCTTCCCGAAAGCGTGCCATATTTTTCTATCGTATTCTCTGGCTACCCCCAGACTCTGATAGATGCGCTTCTGTACGCTAAACCCGAAACGCCCATTGCTGTATTGTACCCAAAGTTCATCAAGAATGCGCAGGTCTGGGCAGGGAAAAGTTTCGATGTCTTTGATTTCCAGCCAGCCTTCTTTTTCCCTACCGGCAGCCTTCAGCATCACAATCCTTGTCTCCTCATCCGCCTCTTTCCACTTCCCCGCCGCCAGCAAATCCCGCAATTTGCTGTAATCTGCGCCGGCGGCTGAAACTAGCTCTACCGGGGGAGGGCTTGCAACTGCCGGCATCCGCTGTACGCTGGGAGGATTTGGGACTGTGGGCGCAATATTACTAGATCCGACAGGAGTAGCAGGGAGTAACCTCAACCAATCCCGCACCGACTGCGGGCGATATTTGGCTTCTAGCGCCATCCCCTTCATAATGGCCTCATTCACCCCGGCACTGATGCTGTAATTAATCTCTTTGGGGGCTTTGAAGCGAGCATTCAGCGCTCTTTCCGGGGCAGAAGTTGGCACGGTTTTAGTCAGCAGATAGTACAGCGTTGCCGCTAGCGCGTAGACATCCGTGTATTCTCCCAGTCTGGCTGACTCTACATACTGCTCCGGAGGGGAAAACCCGCCTGAGTAACCTCTAGTATTCGGCTGGGTGACATCTGGAATAAACCCCCGCGCCAAGCCAAAATCAATTAGAACCGCTTCCGATTTACCGGCACGCACCATAATGTTTGCCGGCTTGATATCCCGGTGCAGCAATCCCTTTTCGTGAACCACTTGCAGCGCTTCCCCTATCTGCCGAATGTAGCGCAGTGCTTCGCTCTCCGACATGAGGCCCAGATTTCCCACGCGCTTCGCCAAGTCTTCCCCTTCTACATATTCCATTGAGATGCAAGGCAGCTGCCCCTCAAAGAAGGCATTTTCAATCTGTACGATATTGGGGTGCCGGCACAAAGATAGCAGCAGCGCTTCCTCCCGAAATTTGTCCCGGAACCAGGCAAACTGCGGGTGGCTCAAAATTTCATCTTTTAGTGTCTTGATGACAACTCGCTGCCCATTTCTATTTTTTGCTAGATAGGTTATCCCAATGCCACCATACCCCAGCTGCCGGTCTATAATATACCGATTCCCGTACAACTCCTGCCCTGATGCCCAAACCATTCCTCACAGACTCCCAAACGCTGGCATTTATTGTCGCACAGCTCACGGTGCCGGGAAGGGTGCCGGTGCCGGTGTGCCTGACAAAAATCTCTTACCTAGTTGTTGACAAAGTACCAGTTATATGCTATGTGGGGGCGAGTGCCGGCTTGTCGGGAAAGAGTGCCGGCTGGTTCGTATAGCAGCAGTCAAATTGGTTGGGACATTGAGGGCAGGCGAGACGCCTGCCTTACGGGTTGGCTGCAAACAGAGCACTCCCCCCTAAAAACCGGCTTCCGCCAACCGCTGCAGGGAAATATTCGCCGCCTCAGCAACCTGGGGGTGGCTGTCTTTCGCCATATACTTCAGCGCCGACACACTCTTTGCGCACGGCAAATGCCCCAGCGCCTCCGCCAACCGCTGGCGCACCAGCCAGTCATCCGACTGGGCGAACCGCAAAATGTGCTCGACAGCTTCCACTGATTTAATCTCTCCCAGCGCCGCGATCGCCGCTTGCTGCACCACCACTTCCTCACTGTCTAGCGCCTGAATCAGCACCTCGCTAGCGCGGGAGTCTTTCAGATTCCCCAGCGCCACCGCTGCGCTGAAGCGCACCAGCCAGTCGGTATCCTCGTAAAACGCCCGCACCAGCGGCTCAAAGGCTCGCAGGTCTTCCAAATAGCCCAAAGCGCCGGCGGCGTCAGCCCGAATCCCGTAATCCGGATCGGTTTCTAGCAAGCGCACCAGTATCGGATAGCACTCCTCTGTCTGCTTGATGCCGAGCGCGAATACCGCCATCGACCTCACTTGCAGGTTCTTGTCTTCCAAAACTTTCTTGATTAAAGGGACCGCATCTGTTGCGGGGACTTCCCGCAGTGAGGCTAGCGCTACCATGCGATCGCGGGAATTCGCGCTTTCTAACTGCGCGGCAATTTTCTCTAGGCTGAGCTGACTCATCGGCTTCTTTACAAAAGTTTACATTTTTTCTCATTATAGTCAGGTTTAATTGAACCGCCAAGACGCCAAGGACGCGCCCGAGAGGGAGAGAAACGATTGATTCAAGCGGATAAATGGTGAGGTGGCTTGAAGTGGGAGGGGGTGCGCCGGCCATCGGTGTCAACTTAAGCTCCTGGCGATTGAAATCGCGGCACTACAACCAAGTCCGCCTACGCGGACTTAAGAGAAGAGCTAGAATCTTAAAACCCGCGCAGGCGGGTTTTGTCTGTATAGCTGCGGTTTCAACCGCCCAGAGACTGCGGGACACAGCTTAAGTTGACACCAGTGGTGCGCCGGCGCGCACCTCACCCCTACTTGCGCCGGAAGAGAGCGAAATGCTCCTCGCCCTGACGTGCCGGCACGGACTCCGCCGGCGGCTCTAGAGAGAGGATGTCAAAATATCCGGAAAAATACTTCTCGATTTCTGCCGGCGTGACGCCAAAAGGTGGCCCACCGGCACGCGAGTGGGTGAAAAACAGGCCAATCAGTATCCCGCCCGGACGCAATAGAGAATGAACTAGCCGGACATACTCTGGGCGCTTCTCCGGTAAGATAGCGCAGAAGCAGGTATGCTCCACCACAAAATCAAAATATCCGGTAAATTCATCAACTAAATCAAAAATGTCCCGCTGGAGGAACCGGGCGGAGATGCCGGCATCTCGGGCGAGACGGGTGGCGGCGGCGATAGCGGAAGGGGCGAAGTCAAATCCCACCACCTCAAACCCGCGAGAGGCAAACAGCAGCGCCTCGTAACCGCGCCCGCAGCCCAAAACCGCCACGCGCCCATCAGCGGGAGCCCCAGGCGAGTTCAACAAATTAACAAAAGCAGGTGCCGGCTGGCCAATATCCCAGCGCGTTGTTCCTTCCTGATATCGCTGTTCCCAAAAACTCGGACTTTCAAACTCACTCATCATCTCTCAATTTTAGATTTTGGATTTTGGATTTTGGATTGAAGAAAGGACAGTAAAGCCTTTTCAGCCCTAGGGAAAAATACTAGCTATCTCAACTAGAGCGCCTCTCAATCCAGCGTGGGAATTTCAGAACGCACCTTACGGCTGTGAGAGACGCGATAGGGATTATTCTCCTTCTGCGCCGTTGGCGTTCGTGCGGTTCTTCAAACCTTCCAAACCTTCCTGCAACCGGCGCTCCTTAAGCTTCAGCAAAATTTCAGCGTGCACCTCGCGGGTGAGCGGATAGAAATAAGCCAGCACCATACCGGCAATCAAAGCCAGAGTCGGCAAAGGCCCAATAGAAACGCGAATTGCCAGCAGCACAGCATCCGGCTGCACCGGCATCGCGATTTTTGGTGTCGGCTGAACATACCCAGCCAGTTCCAACCTTTGCAGCACCAAAAACACCGCAATTCCCAAACAGACCTTTTGCAAGAATACAATAAAACTGTAAAAAATGCCTTCGCGGCGCTGCCCCGTGTTGAGTTCATCCAGCTCAATCACATCGGGAAGCATCGACCACGGAATCAGATAAGCCGTAGAAACGCCAAACCCCGCCATCACCGCCAGGACATACATCAGTCCCAGTTGACCGGGCTGCAAAAAAAACAGGCCTGCTTGAGCGATAATCCAGATAGACATGCCCATAAAATAAACCGCTTTTTTGCCAAAACGCTTGCTGAGGTAGCTCCAGACAAAAAGCATGGTGATGGCGGTTCCCTGTACGGCGAGGATGACTTGCACAATCACCTGGCTGATAACCTGCGGGTCGTCGCTCGGACGCATCCAGCTGCGAACAAAGTATGGTATAATAGCAGCGGTGAGCTGAACCGCCAGCCAAGAGCACAGGTAAATGCCCACCACAAACAAGAACGCCCGGTTGCTGAACGCAACCCGCAGCTGTTCCAGCACCGGCATCGACACAGGAACCTCTTCCTCTGGGTGTTGCTGCGCCACTGCCGCCAGGCGGGCGCGGGTTCCCAACACACACAAATACAGTGGCACCACGGAGAGCAGCGCACAGACAATGCCCATGACTAAATACTGATTTCGCCCATCAGGAACCAAACGGGTGATGATTCCGAAAACAACCGCCGACAGGATGCTTCCCCCAATCGAGAAAGTAAACCGAAAGCTGTTGAGGCTAGTGCGTTCGTCGTAGTCTTTAGTCAGTTCTGGGGTGAGGGCGGTGTAGGGTAAATTGACGACAGTGTAGAAAGCGTTAAAAAAAATCGAGATAGCGGTATAATACCAGAACAGCCCCCACTGATTTGTACTGGGGAGGGGCACCACCCACTGCAAAAAGAAGAAAATCCCAAACGGAATCGCGCCAAATATCATCCAGGGATAGCGGCGTCCCCAGCCACTCTGAGTGCGATCGCTGAGTACGCCGACAATTGGGTCATTGACGGCATCCCAAAATTTGCCAACCAGCTGCGTCAAGCCGGCTAACCCCGGCGCTAAACCGGCAACATCGGTGAGGAAGGGGGACAGGTAAAAAATCAGAATGTTCGCAGTGATAGCGGAGCCTAAATCCCCCGCACCGTAGGCCAGTTTTGTCAAGAAACTCAGCTTTTCGGTTGCCGGTGCGGCGGGAGGAGGGGCATAAGAGGGTGTTTCAGTCATTAGTTAGAATAGGGGTGCACACGTGAAGGGTTAATCATAAAAAATATTATCCCGCGCAGGCGGGTTTTAGCAATGTGCGGGCAGAATTGATTTGTCTGGGAGCGGGGCGACGCAGTGTCTCCCTGTGTTCTCCCTATCTTAATATAGTGTGCTGCGGACGCTTTCAGGGCGGGGCGAGTGCCAGATTTCTGCCGGTCTGCTTTGATTCAACCCGCCCTCACCGGGGCGCATGAATGGCCCAGACTGCAGGGCGGGCAATCGGCTTTCCTGAAGAGCGGGGCGCTCACAGCGATAACATGCCGGCGGGCAAGAGCAGCCGGCTGTAAGGATATTTTAAGAGTGTGTCAGCCGGTGCTGTGCTTTTATCATAGAGAGCAGGATTTAATCCTGGATTCTTGACGCAAAGCAGTAGGACACGGTATAATGAGATACGTTAGCGAACCATGCCGACCGATCGAGTTGAAAATAGTGCTTGATTTCTTATCCGTCTTTGAGACTTCCGACACGGTTGCCAAGCGAAACAGGAAATTGAGCTTAAAGCAGCTGTCATCGGCGCTGAGCGTGAAAGCGCTCTGGGTTTAAGTAGGTGCCAAAACACCGAAGAGAGACGTTCGCGTTCATAGTGCTTTCGGGATCTTCCTGAAAGCTTTGCGGGATACCGCCTCTATCACTTTTACGGGTGATAGTGCTCTCGTTGCGTTGTCCGGGGTTATCCGGGATAATGTCGCGTAAATGTATCAGAAGCCTAAATCTCTCCTGACTTGTCCGAAATATGCGCGACCTTTATGTTTCTTGGTCGGAGTACCACCACAAAATTGAGCAATTAGCTGCCAAAATTTATGAGTCCGGCTGGCAGTTCAACCAAATTGTCTGCATTGCCAGAGGGGGGCTGCGGGTTGGCGATATCCTCTCCCGGATTTACCGGCAGCCCCTGGCAATTTTAGCGGTATCGTCTTATGGGGGTGCCGGCGGTCTAGTGCGTGGCGCTGTCAAGCTCTCGAACCACCTGACGATGACCGCCGGCAAGCTGGGCAGTCACGTCCTCTTAGTCGATGATTTGGTGGATTCGGGCATTTCCCTGGAGCGAACCGTCAGCTGGCTGTGGAGCCACCACGGCGCTGATATTGAGGAAATCCGCACGGCTGTGATTTGGCACAAAGCCTGCTCCTGCGTGACGCCGGATTACTGTGCGGATTACCTCCCTGACAGCCCCTGGATTCACCAGCCCTTTGAGCGCTACGAGCAAATCAGCCCAGCTGAACTTTCTGGGTTGGGGGTTAGGGGTTAGGTGTTGGGGGCATTTGCCCCTAGACGCCAAACAGCCACAGCCACACCGGCAGCAGGAGCAACAAGCCGGCACAGCCAACTGCCAAAGCGGTGACGGCTAAATCGCGGTCGAGATTGTAGACTTCTGCCAGCACGAGGGTGGCAAAGGCCGGCGGCATGGCCATTTGCAGGGCGATCGCCAGCCGCGCCGAGCCGGTGACGCCCACCAGGGGCAAACCGGCTCCCAAAACCAAAGGCACCAGCAGCATTTTAATTCCGAGACTCAGGAAGGCCGGTCGCAGGCTGCGCCTGGAAGATAGCTGCGACAGCCGCATGCCAATCAGCACCAGGGAGAGGGCCAGTGCTGTCCAGGCAAACGCCAGCAAGCCCCGCTCCGCGAGCGCCGGCAGGGGGAGGTCCCGGAAAGCCAAGCCAAACCCGAAGCTCCAGAGCGCGGGATTTTGCAGCATGGCCACAGCTAGCTGCCAGTGACTGCCGGTGCCGGTGCCAAAGCGAGCCGCCAGCGCCACTCCCAACCCATAGGCTCCCAGCAGAGTTCCCAGCATGTCGTAGAACAGCGCCCAGGCGAAATATTTGTCCCCTACTAGGGCGAGCGTGACGGGATAGCCCAGGTAGCCGGTGTTTCCCACCATTGACGCCAGCAGAAAACTGCCCTGGCTGGCATTGCTCCAGGACTTGGCTTTGCCTTCCAGCTTCACCCACGCCCAAGCGAGCCCCGCCCCCAGCAAAATGGCCGCCCACGCCGCCACCGGCGCTATCCAAATCGACCCCGACAAGTCCGCACCGCGCAGAAATGCCACGATGCCGGCAGGCACCCCCACCCAGAAGAGAAACTGTCCCAGATAGGCGGGCGCGCTGGGTGGCAGCGTCCAGCCGAGAACCAATCCCAGGAGGACTCCACCGGCGAGCTTAAGATAGAGGTTGAGCAGTTGAATTCCCATGCGCGGTTGACTGAACGGTCGGCAGTGGTTTACCATTTGACCTTAACCGGCTCTGGGCGGGTGAAGCGGGCGGGCGATTGAAAGCGCAGGGCGGGAGGATTTACTCATCAAAAAAATACGCTCTGGCGGCGCTCAACCCAGTCCGGTTGGGAGTGCCGGTGCCGTTTGTCGGGACTGGATGGGAGTGACGGTGAAGTTATTATCCAGCAAGGATCTCGGATGGAACCGTTTGTGTTGATCAATCTGTCTGCAGATACAATCTGTAATATTGTGTGTTGGATGACGTGCAGGAGTCGCTCCCGTGAATAAGGTTGATTCGTCTGAAAAACTCTCGCAAATCCCCGCACCCGCTGTGGACGACATTCCTGTCGCTTTACGGGACACTCCTCAGTCAAGCTCCCAGCTGCTGGGGCCCAAACAGCTCTTGCTGCTGGCGGGACTGGGATTGGTGGCGCTGGCGCTGTTTGCCGGTTTCGGGTTCGCTGTGATAGAAACGCGCTCTGTGGCGTCTCGCCCAGCGGAACCCGCCACCCCCGCCACCGCCGAGCCGGCTGAGTCGCAAACGGCTGCAGCCACCCCCAGCTCGGCAAACACACTCTTGGGACACTTTCAGTATGAGGAAGCGCCCGCCTCGGAACTGGCACCTGTCTCGGCGGATAGCAGCGTTAAGATGCGCAGAGCAGCCGCTGAAGCCTTTCAAGCTATGCAAGCTGCGGCGTCTGCAGATGGCGTCAGCTTGGTGCCGCTTTCCGCATTTCGCAGCGTGGAAGACCAGCAGCACTTGTTTTTTGATGTTAAGGCGGAACGGGGGCAAACCGCTACTAAGCGGGCGGAAGTCAGCGCCCCTCCGGGCTATAGCGAACACCACACCGGCTATGCGGTGGATATCGGGGATGGCAATGTGCCGGCGGCTAATGTCAGCCCGGATTTTGAACATACCTCTGCTTTTAAGTGGCTGGAAGCTAATGCGGCGCGGTACAGTTTTGAGATTTCTTTCCCGAAAGGTAATGCCCAAGGCGTCAATTACGAGTCCTGGCACTGGCGCTTTGTCGGCGATATCAACAGCTTAGAAACTTTTTACAAAGCTCGCGGCAAGAAATAGTTTTTCCCTCGCTCCAGTAGGGTGCGTTGCTCCCAGCAACGCACCCTACTCTATCCAAATAAAAGTTAAGAAATAATGAGCCCAACTGCGATAAATCTGATTGCAATTACAATTTTTGCCCTGACGGCTTCTAGCCTGCTCGGACCCCTGTTTAATCTGCCACCGGCAGTGCCGGCAATCGCCACTTTTGTGATTTTGGGACTGGCAACCCTGGATACCCTCAGCTCGGCGGGCGCAGGGACTATCCTGATGGACTGGCTTGAGGGGGCTTCCCCGGAGCGCCGCGAGCGGGTTCTCCGCCACGAAGCGGGCCACTTTTTGGTGGCGCATTTGCTGGGCATTAGTGTCACCGGCTACGCTCTCAACGCCTGGGAAGCTTTCCGCCAGGGGCAATCGGCTCAGGGGGGCGTCCGCTTTGAAGATGAGGAATTAGCCGGACAGCTTCAGAGTGGCGTACTGTCCTCCCAAATGCTAGAACGCTATTGCACTGTGTGGATGGCAGGAATTGCGGCTGAAAACTTCGTGTATGGCCGTGCGGGGGGCGGGACGGAAGACCGGCAGAAACTGAGAGCGGTGCTGGCGCAGTTGCGGCGTCCTGAGCAGGCTCCGCTGAAGGAGCGCTGGGCTTGCCTGCAGGCGCGGACGCTAATCGAATCCCACCAGCCGGCTTATGAAGCGCTGGTGGCGGCGATGGCGCAGCGGCTGCCGGTGGCTGAGTGCTGTCAGGTGATTGAGCGCCACCGGCGGGAATCGGCAGCAAAATCTGTTTGATCCCCAACCCCAGACAGCCTTTTTGTTACCCTCCCTCTGCGGCTGAAGCGCCTGAAGGGGTTTATATAGCCTCTCTCATATTAGTGAGGTACTGAGAAACCCGGTTTCTTAAAGAAACCGGGTTTCTGAAGCGCAGTTCATCCAACTGAGAAACGCTATCAAATCATTACCTCTGCGGAACTCCCTTCTATTGCGGCTGTTGGGATTCATCGTCTTTGTCTCTGTCTTTGTCTTTTTTGTGTTCCGCCAGCAGCTGTTTCACTCGCGCCTTCATTTGGGCGTGTTTGGTGACTCCTTCGTAGGCGTAGCGGTTGTAGCCGCCGCGCTGAATCAGTTTTTGCAGGTAGCTAATCCGCTCATTTGTGGCGGGGTGAGTTGAGAAGAAGCTCTCGAAGGAGTTTCCCCCTCCTTTTTGCTCTTTGAGCGTTACCATCAAGTTGTGCAAACCGTCGGCGGCGTAACCGCCGGCGACGAGCATGCGAGTGCCGAGAATGTCCGCCTGACGCTCTTGATCTCGGCTGTAGTCGAGCATGACTAAATCGGTGAGGGGTCCGCCAAAGGGGATGTATTGGGTGAGGTTGGCGAGCAAGGAACCTTCGGTGAGCTGCTGGAAGGCGTGGGAAAGTACGGCATGGGCTAATTCGTGGCTGAGCAAGCCGGCGAGTTCGGCTTCTGAGTCGGTGTGCAGGATTGCTCCCGCATTGACGAATACTTTGCCTCCGGGTAGGGCAAAGGCGTTCAAGTCTTCGTCGAGGACAACATAGAATTCGTACTCAAACTTTCGTCCGCTGAGTTTGGCTAATTTGTCGCCGAGTTCTCTGACATAGCCGGTGACGGCTTCATCTTCGACGAGTTTGAGCTGGCGCTTTGCAGAATTTGCCACGCGCTCTCCTAAGGCGTTTTCCCCTTGCATGAGCAAGGCGGCGGTTTGAACGGCGGAAAAGGCTCCCAGGGGACTGCCGGTGAGGGCAAACCCTAAAACGCCGGTGATGCCACCGGCAATGGCGTTGCCGGTTATTTTCTTCCGCAGCTGGGAGCGAAAGCGGTCCAGGTTCTTGTCTGCTAGCTCGGTAAATTCCGCTGCTTGCGGGCTGTCGGGGTTGAGCAGGGCAAATTGCCTCGCCGCGACGGAGGCTTCCAGCCACTGCTCGCGGTTGCCAAGCTCCTCAATTCTGGCTTTGAGCAAATCCGGGTGGTTGGGAAACATCGCCGTCGCTCGCTCCAGGATGCTCAAGGCAGTGTCCTCTCCGTTATACTGTTCTACAGCTCGGGCGTACAGCAACTGTCCGGGAATGAATTCGGGATGGCGCTCGACTAGCATTTTCAGGGGGATGAGGATTCGGGTTGCTAGCCCCATCTCCCAGCCGGCTTGGGCTTCCCGCCAGTAGACTTTTCCTGCGGGTGAGAGTTGCTCTGGATCTGAGAATGGCTCTGGGAGTTTCTCGGTAACGCCAAGCTGCGACTCTTGGGGAAAGGGGGGTTTGACTTGCCGGTACAGTTTCTCGGCTGCTGCGACATCTCCCGCTAGATAGAGTTTGTCCGCTTCGGCGAGTTTTTGCTGGGCTTCGGATAGGGCTTCGGTTTCTGGGGCGGGTTGGGTGGCGGCACCGGCAGGAGCAGGCGCTGTGGCTGCCGGTTCTGCTAGAATCTGGGGAGTTGGCTGCAGCACCACTAGGCTGAGGGCGATGAGGTTTTGCCAGATGGGTTTCATAGGGGCTGGGCTATCTTTTTAGTTCTAGTGTACCGGCGCGGGAAAGAACCCCCCAGGTTCTCTCGCGGAACAGCCGCTGATTTTTCTGCGCCCGCTTCTATTGGCGCTGCGCCGGCACTGCCCCCCCTTAGGGAGCCGGCGGGAAAATTTTGTAAGATTTTCGGACAATTTGAGCTATCTTGAGGTAAGATGGCAGTTGCAAAGATTGTGGGAGATGACAAGCTATGCCCGAAGACTATTCCAGCCTCTGGTTCGAGGAGAAAATGCTGGAGTTAGTAAACCAGCGGCGGGGTCAGGAATTACTGGATTTGTCTGACAGAATATTGGCAGAAAACCCCAAGAAATATAGCGCCTGGATGGGGCGTTTTTTTGCCCTGTGGCTGCTCCAAAGGTTCGATGAGGCATCGGAGGCTCACCAGAAGGCATTTGACTGCATGACGCCTGAGCAGCTGAGAATGTTCGGTGAAGTTATGGCTGAGAGGGCCGATGAATTTACTGAGGTTTATGAGGAGAAATTGGACGATCTAGCTCTGGAGCAAGAAAAAATCGGTTTTAGTTCGGAATCAGAGCGGCGCGAATATTATCAGGAGAGCGAGAGAATTTTGAATGAGATGAAGGAAGGTGCGGAGGGCTTTAAGCGGATATTCCCCCCAGAGAAGGGGCGCTCTAAGAAGAAGAAGAAGAAGGGCGATATCTCCTGATATAGCAGTAGCCACTTAGGTGAGGACATTAATGGCATGGCGCATGGGGCATGGCGTATGGAGCATGGCGCATAGGGAAGACTCACAGCTTTTGCCCAATGCGATGATGCGATGATGCGATGATGCGATGATGCGATGATGCGATGATGCGATGATGCGATGATGCGATGATGCCCATATCCTCCAGTTTTGGCATCAAGCGCCAGATTTGTAACCGCAAAGGGGATACTGGACGCCTGTACGGTGCGGCGGGAAATCTGGTGTCCACTCGCAGTTATGGCAATGCGGCGCAAAAGTTGCCGGTGAACCCATTATAGCAGCACCAGTTTAGGACAGGGCCTCTCACTTTTTAGTAGGAACAGGGACAGGCGAGACGCCTGTCCTACGTCCTAACCTAAGTGGTTACTGCGAGACAAGATGTTGACGGGGGAAATATGTCTTTAGAGGCGGAGATTCAGAAGGTAAAGGATGAGCTTGCGGTTCCGGGGATGACGGTTGTGGCGGACTCCCAGCATGTGGCTGACCAAACCGCTCTGGGTGGCTCTGTGAGCTTTGCGGAGGCTCTGCGCAGTGCGATTGCGAGCGTTCTTGAATATGGGGACAGGATTGACAGTCTGGTTGGCTTGGTTCAGAACGATCCCGGAGCCTACGAGCTAGCCGGTGACCCGGATATCGCCGCTATCACTGAGTTTCTTCGCCAGCGCATGAACCAGCCAAGTTCCCAGGTTATCTTGCTCGATCCGGAGTATCGATTTCTTCCTGAGGAGGGGGAAACCGTTGACGAGAACTGGATCTTTCGCCTGGAAATGCCGGATACCTTCTCGGGTTTGACGTGGGCGATTGTCCCTCGCTCGGGAACCGAGCCGGCTTATAACTACAATTTCGACTAGGCACCGGCATCCCCCACAGGTGGACAGCTCGCCGGCACCCCCCCACACGCGCCGGCGAGCCCGCAAACCCTTGCGGATGCGGGATTTTGCCAATTTGCCGGCAAGTGCTTGACAATCTGCCGGCTGCTGTGCTATACTGCCTGCACAGGCAAAAATAGATAAAAAAGTCGGTTATCACAATCGGCAGCAATTTTAGAAGCCCCTCAAAAGCCATTCAAGCTTTTGAGCGGGACGTGCATAACTGCAATAACCAGTCAGGCGACTAGGGAAACCAATATAAGATTTCCGACGCCCCCTGACTCAGGAAAGAAGAGAAACGGGACTGCTAATTCATTTGATCCAGCAGCAAATTAGAGAAAAAGGAGTCAGGGTGGGATGAAAACTCGTTGGGATTGGCAAACTCTGGTAGACGCCGGCTTCCTCAACCGGCTGATTGGCAAGGTAGAGATTGCTAAGGTCATAAAGGTGGCGGTGAATAAAATTATCGGCTGGCGGGAGTACAAGGGGCGGTTGCTTGTCTCGATTAAGGGGATGGGTGGCAGATTTGTCGGGTACTGGCAGTTTGAGGCGACGATTAAGCGCCTGCTGAGGGCGATGGGCGAGATTGCCGACTGGGAAACCTGGAAAGCGGTGCGTTTGGGGATGCGGTTGGGGCTGAAGCGCTACCGGCACAGCGCATGGGCGCGAGTGGCGATTGAGGGGGCGATTGAGCGCAGAGATGGGTATTTTTCCAGGAAGCGGATGTGCCGCCGGTGGGCGGATGGCTTTATTGAAACGATTCAGCGGTGTTTCGATCGCAAATCTTTGGGGGCGGTGAGTCAGGCGTTTAAGGAGCAGCGCCGGCTGTACGAGCGGGAATTCCCCGAAGAGATTGAGCGGGTGCTGGCTGTCAAGAGGGAGCAGTGGGCCGGTCTGCGTCACGCTATCGTTATATAGCAAGCAACTATAGCCGTTTTCATCTGAGTGAGGTACTGAGAAACCCGGTTTCTTTAAGAAACCGGGTTTCTGGCACGGTCCGGTCGGCTGCACACCCTTTCCCCCACCGGCACTCCGCCATCAGTAAATCCAGAAATAAGCAATCGCCAAAGTCACCAAAGTCAGCGGTAAGCCAAACCGCAAATGCTCGCGGAAAGACAGCAGGTAACCCTGTCGCGCCACCGCCTCAGCGACAATCAAATTCGCCACCGAACCCAGCAGCGTCAGATTGCCGGCGAGGGTAGACGCCGCCGCCAGCAGCAGCCACGCTTGCGTGTCGCCGCCGGGGATAAGCGGCTGCAAAACCAGCACCGCCGGCACGTTGGATATCAAATTCGACAGCACCACTGTCACCCCCAGCAGCCCTGCAGGCGTGCCGGTGAAGCCGGCGAACCCCCGCAGCAATCCCAGTCGCTCAGTCGCTTCGGTAATGACAAACAAGCCGGCAAACATCACCAGCAAGTTCCAATCCACCGCCGCCAACAGCCGCTGCGCCTTCACCCGCCGGCTCAGCAGCAGCACAGCGGCGGCTATCCAGGCGGATTCCGCCAGGGGTGCGCCGGCTAAAAACGCCACCAGCAGAGCGCCGGTGACAGCAAGGCTTTTCAGCAGCAGCGGTTTGAAGAGCCGGTAGCGCGCCGGCTCGCGGCTGGGGTAAGGCTGGAGCGAGCGCACCTCCGGATACAGCCAGCACAGCCACCCCACCTGCACGCACAAGCTGAATAAGGCTACCGGCGTCAGCGCTCTGGCAAAATCCAGGTAGCCAATCCCGGAAAAAGAACCGATGAGCAAGTTTTGCGGGTTTCCGCTTACGGTTGCGACGGAGCCGAGGTTGGTCCCACCCGCCAAGGCGAGCAGGTAGGGAATCGGGTTGAGGGAGAGCGAGCGCGTCAAATTGACGGTTAGCGGTGTCAGGAGAATGGCGATGGTGTCGTTGAGAAACAGCGCCGACAGGAAGCCGCTCCCGAAGGTGAGGGCGACGAGCAAGCCGAAGGGGCTTTTGGTGATGCCGGTGATGAATTCCAGGGCGAGCTGAAAGAAGCCAGAGCCGGCGAGACTGGCATTGACAATCATCATGGAGAGCAAGAAAATGATGATGCCCGGATCTATGGCTTGCCAAGCTTCTTTGAGGCTCATCGCGCCGGAAGCGATGATAAAGCCGGCTCCCACCAAAGCAATGCCGGCGCGGTTGAGGCGCAGGCTGGGAATGTATCCCAGCCCCAATCCCAAGTAAGTCAGCGCCAGTAAGGTGTATTGCAGGAATTTCATCTCAATTTGAGATTTTTGGGTTAAAGTTTATAGCAGTGCCCCATGCCCATGTCCTAACCTAAGTGCATATTGCTATAAAACATAAGTTTTGCCAATCAATTTTATCGCAAACTCACTTGAGTGAAGTGCGCCCCAGAAACCCGGTTTCTCTAATAAACCGGGTTTTTCAGTTCCTTATAAACCCCACACCGGCAAGTAGCCTTTGGCATCTGCGAGCGCCTTCTCAAAGTTAGCTAAAACATCGCTCTCTCTGAGAACAATTTTTTCCTGCTCCAGCAAAGCTCTGCCATCTCGGAAAATCTCATCTCGATGGATATGATATAATTTAGGAAGGGTTTCTGGATTGGGCAAAAAGGTTTGGCCAATGGGGTGGGGCGTCTCGAAGGAAAAGCTAAATTCTGGGAACTGCTCGGTTTTAATTTCTAAGTAGTAGAGCGAATAGTAATCCTTTTCTTCGCTGTAATGGCATTTGGGACATTTGAGGACGGTTTCCCGATTATAAGAGAAATACTCCAACTCGTTATAAAAATCAGACCTGTACCTGATAAGGAGGTGTTTGGAGCAAAGTGCAAGAAAGATTTTATCGGCTTTCTCTGGACGGTAAAAGAAAAGTTTGCTCCAGGGAGTTTTGCAAAGTAACTCTACCGCTTGATTCCGGCGCTCTTGCCACTCATCTCTGCGCTGGCTGTAAAGAAAATCATTTGTTCTCGCTTTGTCTATTTTGAGTTGATTTTCTTGCGCCCAGCGCTCCGCCCATACTGTCCAGTATGCCAGCTGGAGGACAGCGGAAATTTCGGGAGAGCCTTTTTTCCGCCACTCGGATTTTATCCCATCCCAAGATGAACTAAAATCTTGTCTGGCTTTCTTGTTTCTTTTGCGAGTTTCGCTAGCGGCTTGCGAGGCGATTTGCCGCTTCTGCTTAATGAGGGCTTCGTAGTCGTCTCGCCACTTCTGGATTTTGGCTTTGTCTTGTGATAACTCGATCGCAAAACGGCGTTCGTGAAGGGGATATTTCCAGCCCTTGCCATAATCATCTAAAAAAAAGTTGTGTCTGAGGATGGGTATTTTGCCTTCGTTAATCCAGCGAATTCGTTCGGTTGGGGTGCAGCCGAGAAGTTCATCTAATTCTTCGGGCTCGACGGCTAATTCATATTCAAAGGTTTTCAGGAATCTTTCTTCCTCGGCGGGATCATTTTGGAAGATGTTGATGATTTTGGAGATCAGGGATTCCATGGGTTCCCTGTAGTTGTTGGGTGTTCCTAGGAATTTTAGGAGCTGGAAGTGAAAGAATCGGTCGGTGGTGATCAGATGTTCTATCATGGGTGGGGTTGAGTTGGTTCTGTTCTACTATACACTAGGTTAGGAGATTTGTAAACCCCCACAGGACGCTAATGACGCCCGTGGGGAGGGGGAAAAGGTTTTTAGAGGTTCAGCCATGAAGGTTTTGTTCTATTGTGCACTAAGTTAGGCGGCTTGTGAACTGCCAAGACGTCAAGGACGCCAAAGGGGGGGAGGGGAGAGAGTTGTTTGGGGTTGTAGCTGTGAGAGCCAGTCTGGCGCGGCTTTTGGGGAGCGCAGGTGAATTGCGGTGAGATGGGTGTATTCAGGTTGCTTGAGGAGGATGGGGAATTCTTTTCGCCTTTGGGGGTGTGTCTTGATTGCCCACAGGAGGACGGAATCGCGGCTGAAGGTTGTGGCGAGTGTTTCGCGGTTCCCATTCCAGAGTTGCTCTCGCGCCAGCACGCGCCGAACTGTGCGCCGCACGAGCCGGTGTAGGACCACCGGCAAGGGATAGTCGAGCCACACTACTGTGTCAGCGCGACTCCAGATGATGTCTCGCACTTGGCTGTAATTGCCATCCACAACCCAGCTGTTTCTGCTGAGTGCCGGTGCTAGGCGCTCTCGGAAGAGGGGAGTTGGGATTTCTGTCCAATTGGGTTCCCAGTGGATAGCATCGAGTTCGATATGGGGAATGGTAAGGCGATGTGCGAGCTGACGGGCTAGGGCTGTTTTGCCAGAGCCGGTTGTGCCAACCACAGCAATGCGCTGAGGGCAATTCTGGGGACTCTCAGGTGAAAGACGATCCATTTGAGGGTAGAATGCAAAAAAATGAGCTTCGCCAGAGTTACGAGCTCTGTGAAGCTTGGATCAATGTCTTTTCACAGACCAAGGAGGTCTGAATGAGTAAAATTGTAGCGCAACCGGGGCAGCGCATCAAGCTGACCTACGAGTCCAGGGACTTTGAGGTGATTGTCATCGATCCCAACGGTTTGGGCCAAGGCCAGCCCACCGTGGGGCTGGGGTTCCGCATGATAGAGAAGTATGTGGGCATCAACAGCAACACGCTTTCTAGCTGGGTGGTCACGCAAAATGGCGATCACAGCCTGAAACTCCCTTCTGGCAAGACTTTCAATGTGATCAAGATTTTTTCGCCGGCGGACGGGAACACCTATATGGTGCTGGAAGCCTCGGACTGGGTTGCTTTGGTGGCTGACGTGATCAAGCACCCAGGCCGTATCTCTAAAGCTACAATCGCGAAGGTGGTGGACTTCCTCACCTGGTTTGCGATTAAGGGCTTCTACGCGGATGTGTACGCTGCTGTCAAGGGCGGATACTTGCCCAAAGACAGCCGAAATCTGACTCGCTGGCTGGAATCGCGACGCCGGGGTGTCCCTATCCGCAATGATTACACTGACCTTTTGGACTCTCTCGGTTGCAAACCCATAGAGTTTGCCCGGTGGACGGATTATGTTTACCTGGGTTTGTTTGGAGTGAAGGCTGCTAAGATGAGAGAAATTTGGGAGCGTCAAGCCGGCGATCGTCGCATTGCCCGTAACTATATCCCAGAATCTGAGGGTTTGGAAGCGGTGCGTTTCTGCGAGGATATGGTGGTGCGGATTTATGTGGATAATCTCCAGGAATCCCACGACCATGCAATTCTGTGGACTCGCCGAAAGTTTGCTAAGTTGCTAGCTGAGTACGAAGCTGTTGAATCCTAGCTGTGGGGTGCGTTCCGCACTGACATTGCCGGTGTATGGGCGATGTGTTGTGCCGGCGGAACGCACTTTGCTGATTAGATCCCAGGCGATTGAAATCGCGGCTATACAAACGAAGTCCGCCTCCCTTGGACTTCAGAAAAGTAGGCGGAATGCACTTTGCTGATTAGATCCCTGGCGATTGAAATCGCAGCTATACAAACGAAGTCCGCCTTCGCGGACTTCAGAAAAGTAGTGTTAAATCCGCCCCCCGCCTTCTGTAGGGGCGGGTTCACCCGAAATCTTTGAGACACAGCGCAGGATTGTACTAAACCCACCCCCGCCTGCAGTGCTGTCGGGTGCGTTCCGCATTGCCGGTGTATGGGCGATGTGTTGTATCGGCGGAACGCACTTTGCTAACTAGATCCCAGGCGATTGAAAGAGACTGTTGGCGAATTGATAGGGGGCTCTAACCCACAAGTGTTGAATCTTAACAATTCGACATAAAAAAAGCGCCCAAAACGTGCTATGATTTGGGCTACGGTCAAATCAATCCTGTTAATAACCTGTGCTCAACTCATTCTCTAAGATTGTCCAAAATCGTTTGGCTTCTTTGCCTAAAAATGATTATCCTGTCCTTAACACCCGCTTGTTTATGTCCATATGGTTGAGCTATGCAATGGATAAAAGCTTGACCAGTATGAGAGATATATTCAAGCGACTAAATGGAACTGGCTATGAGCTAGATATTTCAACTTTCTCCAAAGCTAATGCGTCCAGAAGTCAAGAGCCATTTCTGAGACTTTATCAACAACTTAATGAGGAAATTTGCCGTCAAAAAAGCCTTCAAAAATATGAGCTGTGTCCTATTGATTCAACTGTCATTACTCTAACGAGTAAATTGCTATGGCTGCAAGAATACTACCAAGTAAAGCTTGTTAGCTCCTTAAATTTAACCACAGGAGTTCCAGAAGAAAACTTAATAAATTTTGGATACGACTCTGACTACAGATATGGAAAAGAGATGTTAGCTAGTTTGCCCCCAAACGGTGTAGGGGTAATGGATCGGGGGCTTTTCTAGTTTAAAATTTTTACGGCTCGCCCAGCAGTCAAACAAGTATTTTGTCTTGCGCATACCTAACAACTACAAACTTCAATTTTCTGAAAATAAGGGGCAGTTTCTAGTTGGGACAGGCAAGGACTCAGGAATATATAGAGTTG
>NZ_KB235948.1:5059000-5089747 GCF_000332335.1 Kamptonema formosum PCC 10802
ACCTGATATTAAAGATAGTAGATATTCCTAAAGAATGGGGGACTACGCTACTAGATAAACTCCGCTATCTTCAATGTTGTATGTGTCAAGAAATCAGCTATGTCCACTGGATAGAACGACTTCTCTCTGGCTAAGCATTTTTACTCAGGGCAGGATAAATGTAAGCTAAAATGTAAAGTTTTGTGACAGAATTCAACACTTGTGGCTCTAACCCCACCCCCAACCCCTCCCCGTTAACGGGGAGGGGAGCTTTCTGGGAATCCTTGTCCCCCCCTTTCCTCGTCTTTCCAAAGAAAAAAACCGCACATTTTGAGAGTCTCCCTCAACTCTTTAGCCCGCGAAGGCGGGCTTCGTCTGTATAGCCGCGATTTCCAATCGCCAGGAACCTGGTCCACTAGTCGGGTGCGTTCCGCATTGCCGGTGTATGGGCGATGTGTTGTATCGGCGGAACGCACTTTGCTGATTAGATCCCAGGCGATTGAAACTCACTGCGACAAACGAAGTCCGCCTTCGCGGACTTCAGAGAAGTAGGCGGAATGCACTTTGCTGATTAGATCCCAGGCGATTGAAATCGCGGCTATACAAACGAAGTCCGCCTTCGCGGACTTCTGAGAAGTAGGCGGTACGCACTTTGCTAACTAGATCCCAGGCGATTGAAATCGCGGCTATACAAACGAAGTCCGCCTTCGCGGACTTCTGAGAAGTAGGCGGAACGCACTTTGCTAACTAGATCCCAGGCGATTGAAATCGCGGCTATACAAACGAAGTCCGCCTTCGCGAACTTCAGAGAAGTAGTGTTAAATCCGCCCCCCGCCTTCTGTAGGGGCGGGTTCACCCGAAATCCCTGAGACACAGCGCCGGATTGTACTAAACCCGCCCCCCGCCTGCAGTGCTGTGGGGTGCGTTCCGCACTGACATTGCGGCGTATTGGCGATGTGTCGTACAGGTGGAACGTACCCTACTTTACTGAATGAAATACCGGAAATATCTGATACACCAACCACCCCAACCCCAGCCCTAAGCAAGAGGTTCCAGTCACAATCAGAAAGGTGTGAAATCGGGTGAAGGATTTTAGCAGCTGTTCTTTAGCAAAATCCAAAGCAAAAGCCAAATTCAAAACCAGAAAAAAAGCCAAAAGCAAAGCCACACCCGCAGCCACACCCGCAGCCACACCCGCAGCCACAGCCCAAAAGCCAAAGTCGGGCCAAACCCAAGTCGAAGACGAAGCGAAACTCGAAAACGAATACATCAAAGCAAAAATCAAAGACCAAAAGAAAAACCAATCCAAAGCCGAATCCCAACCCAAAGCAAAAGCGAAAGCGAAAGCCAAAGTCCAAAATTTAACTGCTGATAAAAAGCCCACAATAGTGGACATTAACAAAACTCTTGCTAACCCAAGCCAAGGGATAGCTCTTAGCAGCTGTTCGACAACCGGCTTATTTCTCCCAGGCGGTGGGGACACCGGCTGAGTGCGATTCGCCGATTCCAACAACTTCAACCATTCCCGCATCGACTGGGGGCGTTTCTTCGCTTCCAACTCCATCCCCTTGAGAATCGCCCGATTCAACACATCCCCGATACCCCCAGCTAGTTGCTTCGGCGGAACTAATCGCTCATTGTTCAGCTTGCGCTTTAAAGAAGATGCCGGACGCTGACCCGTTATGGTATAATACAGAGAAGCCGCCAGACAGTAAATATCTACCGCCGGCTCTCGACCGCCCTGCATCTGCTCGTAAGGGGCAAAAGCTGGATTGGCAAAAAACTTTGAGCTGACAGTTGCAGGAAAAATTTCCCCAGCAATGCCAAAATCAATTAAAACCGCCCTCCCATCACTCTGCACCATTATATTACCGGGGTGAGCGTCCCGATGCACAAGCCTAGCCGCGTGCACCACCGTTAGGGCTTCCCCAATTTGTCGCAGATAATCCACCGCTTCCCATTGCGGTAACGCCCCCCGCCGCTGCACAATATCCCACAAACTCTCCCCCGCTACAAAATCCATCACCAGACAGTATGTGCCGCCCTCTTCAAACAAATCCCTGACGCGCACAATATTAGGATGCTGCTTTTCAGACAGCTTTTCCATTCGCCGCCCTTCCTCGATGAATCGCTTCACATACTTATCATATTCTGGGTCATTTCTCAAACTATCATTGGGCGTTTTAATCACAACCGGCTGTTCGAGAAGCTGGTGCTGCGCTTTATAGGTAATCCCAAAGCCACCTTGTCCCAAAACTTGTTCGATGACGTACCGCCCGCCCTGCAACCTGTGCCCTGTTGCCCAAACCATCCCTCACCACTCCGCAACGCTTGGGACTGATTATGCCACAGAGCTGCCGGTGCCGCACACTGGTGGGGCGATGTGCTGCACCCCCCGCCTGCTATAGGGGCGGGTTCACCGGCAATCCCTGAGACGAGCGCGCCGGATTGTGCTAAACCCGCCCCCCGCCTGCAGTGCTGCCGGGTGCGTTCCGCATTGCCGGTGAGGCGTCTGGGCGATGTGCCCTGCCGGTGGAACGCACCCTACTTTGCTCTATACTACCACCCCAAATCCGCCATACATCCCTCCGAGATCGCCATCAATTGCTCTGTGGGCATCGTACTGTAATCCAGCGCCAAATACCCCTCCAGCAAACCCCACCCCAACTTCTGCAAATGCCACTGGGCGGCAATTTGATGCTTGCAAATCTGCTTGCTGTACATCGCATCCTCGCAATTGCATCCCTGTGCAGTCACCACATGAAGCCGCCGGCTGGCGCGATTCCACACAGACACCTTCCCCTCTTGCAATCTCACTTCCAACCCATCCAGCGCCATTTGATTTTGCCGCGCCAGAAACGCCCGCAACTCATCACCGGCAATCGAGTGTCGCTTCTCTCCCTCCAGCAAGGCAACACTGCTCTCACTTACCGCAAACCCCGTCACTCTGTCAAAACGCTGCTGCTTAATCCCTAACAGGTTGAACAGTGACTGCCAAAAATACTCGCGCGACAGAAATGTGCAGCACTTTCCATATTGCGTGTGATATACTATATAAGGCGTATTCCCCCGCTTCGTGACGCCAATCTTCTCAATGCGGATGTGGCACTTCACCACCGGCTTGTCTGGGGATTGCTCACTTTTGCTGGCAACACCGGCATACGGAACCACAATCTCCTCTGGAGACTGCTGCGCCTGTGGGGAAACAGCCGGTTTATCTGGGGATTGCTTTTTACGGGATTGCTTTTTACGGGATTGCTTTTGACTGACAGGCTTCACTGCTTGGGCTTTTGCGATCGCTTCCGCACCGGCTTCGAGTTCGGCAGGCACCTCCAACTGCGCCGCGCCGGCATCCGCACCGGCTTCGAGTTCGGCAGGCACCTCTAACTGCGCCGCGCCGGCATCTGCACCGGCTTCGAGTTCGGCAGGCACCTCCAACTCCGCCGCGCCGGCGTCTGCACCGGCTTCGAGTTCGGCAGGCACCTCTGACTGCGCCGCGCCGGCGGTTGAACCTGTAACTGCTTCCACCGGTACATCCCACTTGACTGAAGGGGCTTTAATGCCTGCCGGCGCAACTTGCGGGGCGAACAAATCCAGCTGTACCGGCTCTCGGCGGGGCTTGCGCGGGGATTGCGCCGGTTTGGTTTGCGGCGCTAAGGGGGCTGGGGTGCCTGCCGGGGCAGACGGGCTAGCGAACAGTTCTAGCTGAACAGGTTGTTGTCGATCTTGCTTTTTCATGCTACAGTTGTCCTTATTAGTATGAATTTGGACTTGAGCGCTGTCCCAGCCTAGGAGCTGTTGCGGCGCTCTTTTTGTATCTTCCCCAATTATAAGGAAGGTCTTGGCAACCGTCAAGGGGGGTGAGGAACTTTTTTTCTTGGCCCGCCAGGCGAGAGCCTGAAGGACATTGCTGGCACAGGAATTGATTGACCCAACACTCTCACAAAACGAGCGCGGGCCGGCCACTCTCCAGAGCTTGTATTTGCGTGCGTATTGGCCAAGATCCCCCTGGGACGGCCTTCTCGCGCCTCGAATTTATTACCCCAATAAATTATTTTCCATTTTTTTTTACTCTTGTATTGCCAGTCTAAATGAGTTGTGTGAGAGTCCCTTCCTCGCACAGGAGGGAACAGCCAAAAAGGGATTGCCTCTACAGGAATTGCGCGAATGATTTAGACTGGATACATAATTTATTCCCCCCATAAATTCTCGCCAGCGTGGCCCGAAAAACCAAAATAGGGCCAGCAAAGCCGGCCCTACCGTATCAAGTTGGGGGTTAGGGGCTAGGGGTTAGGAGTTTGGCGAGAGCCAATGCCCAATCCAAAATCCAAAATCCGGGCATCCAAAATCCCCAACGCCCTTCAAGTCGTATACTCAGCGTTAATCTTCACATAGTCATAGCTGAGGTCGCAGCCCCAAGCGGCACCGGAACCGGCACCATTGCCAATGCTGACCGAAATCAGCACCGTATCCTCCTTGAGATACGCCCCCGCTGCTGCTTTCTTCATATACTCACTCGCCGCCTGCCGGTCGAACTGCAGGGGTTGCCCATTCTCCATCAGCAAGAAATCCCCCAGCTGAATCCGCAAGTTCTCCTGATCGAAGAGGACACCGGCACGCCCTGCAGCCGCCGCAATCCGCCCCCAGTTGGGATCGCGGCCAAAAATCGCCGACTTCAGCAGAGACGAACCGGCAATTGTCCGCGCCACCTGACGCGCCGCCGCATCATCCTTCGCACCGGCAACCCGCACTTCAAGCAAGCAGGTTGCCCCTTCCCCATCTCGCGCGATCGCCTTTGCCAAATGCTGGCAAACTGCAGTCAGCATCGCCTCCAGCTTTTCCGCCTCCGCACCCATTTCCGTAATTGCCGGCGTGCGAGACTGCCCATTAGCCAAACCGATCAGCGAGTCATTCGTACTCGTATCCCCATCCACCGTCACCTGATTGAAACTCTTATCAGCCGCCCGCCGCAGCATATCGTGCCACAAATGGGGCGACACCGCCGCATCGCAAGTGACAAACGCCAGCATCGTCGCCATATTCGGGTGAATCATCCCCGAACCCTTGCACATCCCGCCGACGCGCACAGGGCGATCGCCAAAGTGCGTTTCCAGCGCAATCGATTTCGTCACTAAATCTGTGGTGCAGATCGCCTTCGCCGCCGCATCTCCCCCCGTTTCCGACGCCTCCGCCACCACTCGGGGAATCCCCGCCCGCAGCGCCTCCATCTTAATCCGGTGCCCAATCACGCCGGTGGACGCCAGCAGCACCGATTCTGGGGGAATATTCAGCGCTTCCCCCACCAACTGGGCGGATTCCAGCGCATCCGCCCAACCCTGTGCGCCGGTGGCGGCATTAGCTTGACCGGCATTGCACAAGATAGCGCGGGCGCTAGCTTTCGCTTCCAGACGCTGCCGGCAGTAATCCACACACGCCGCCCGCACTTGCGAGGTGGTGAACACACCTGCTGCGATCGCATCCACCTCTGACACGATCAGCGCCAAATCCGGAAGCCCGGAAGGCTTCAGCCCCGCCACAATCCCAGCCGCCCGATACCCTCTCGGCGCTGTCACACCACCTGAAATTTCCTGCCAATCTGCCATAGTTGCTCCCATTAGGCGTCATCTTGACCGAGAGGCGATTATATCAAGCAACTTCCTGGACACTGTTCATTCCTTATTTCTTCTTTATCATCCTATAGCATTGGGCATGGGGCATTGGGCATGGGGCATTGGGCATTGGGCATTGGGCACTGGGCATTGGGCACTGGGCATTGGGCATTGGGCACTGGGCATTGGGCATTGGGCACTGGGCATTGGAAGCCCCATGCCAGGTATTTGCGGGACGCCAGAGCCACTCAAATTTATAGATATCCGAAAGAAAGGTTTTTACAAATCCCCGACTTTAGACGGGTTTTGTATATATGTTTTCTTCCGGAAGTCATAAATTTGTGCCAAGGGTTGACAAAATCTCCCCCACCACAGGCTGAAATTTGGCCAGTGTCCACTGGACATCTGCCCCAGACTGGGTGCCTCGGGGAGCCAAACCCCTCAAATTTAGGCATATCCGAAAGAAAGGTTTTTACAAATACCCGACTTTAGACGGGTTTTGTATATATGCTTTCTACCGGAAATCAGAAATGTGTGCCCATTGGTTCACAAAATAGCCCCATGCCCCATGCCCCACGCCCCACGCCCCATGCCCCACGCCCCACGCCCCACCCCCAGTCCCAAAAAAAAGGGAGAGTCTTGGGCGACTCTCCCTGCCATCAGGGTGCATCTACATAGCACACTATACCATTTTAGGCGTGTGGGGTCAAACCCCCAATTTTTTCTTTTTGTCAAGAAATCCTGACATAACAGGGGGGCTTGGGGGCTAACCGTTCAACTTGCTCGCCAGCAGCTGGTTAGTCAGCTTCGGATCGGCTCGCCCGCCGGTTTGCTTCATCACCTGTCCGACAAAGAAGCCCAGCAGCTTGGTTTTGCCGGCGCGGTACTGCTCTAGCTCCTTGGGGCTCGCCGCCAGAACCTCATCAATAATTTTTTCCAGAGCGCCGGTGTCGGAGATTTGGATCAGCCCCTTGCTCTCCACGAGTTCCTGGGCAGATCCGCCCTTCGCCAGCAATTCGGGCAGGATATCCTTAGCGATTTTACCGCTAATGGTGCCGGCCTCTATCAGAGAAATTAGTTCCGTCAGAGTTGCCGGCGTCAGGGCTATATCCCCGATGCCCAGCTTATTCTCCTTAAGGTACGCCGCAATATCGCCCATCACCCAGTTAGCGGCTTGCTTGGCACCGGCACCCTGCGCCACCGCCGCCTCAAAATACTCCGCCACCTGCCGGTCGTCTGTCAGCACCCGGGCGTCGTAGGCAGAAAGACCCAACTCGCTTTCATAGCGGTGGCGCTTCGACGCCGGCAGTTCTGGGAGTTGCGCCTTCCACTGCTGCTGCAGGGGGGCTCCCACCTCCACCGCCGGCAAATCCGGTTCCGGGAAATAGCGGTAATCGCTAGAGCCTTCCTTGCTGCGCATGCTGATCGTGCGCTGGCTCCCCTCCTCCCACAGCCGAGTTTCCTGCACAATCCGCTCACCGGCTTCAATCGCTTGAATCTGCCGGTCGATTTCATACTCAATCGCCCGCTGGATAGCACTAAAGGAGTTCATATTCTTAATCTCCACCTTCGTGCCAAACTTCTCCTCCCCAACCGGGCGCACAGAGATATTCACATCGCAGCGCAGCGAACCTTCCTGCATATTCCCATCGCTGACGCCGAGATAGCGGAGGATGCGGCGCAACTCCTGGGCGTACTCAGCCGCTTCCGCCCCAGAGCGGATATCCGGTTCCGAGACAATTTCCACCAGGGGCACGCCGGTGCGGTTGAAGTCCACCAGAGAGTAGGCGGAACCCGAGAGGCGATCGCTGCCGGCGTGAACCAGCTTGCCGGCATCTTCCTCCATGTGCAGGCGCGTGATGCCGATCTTCTTGCGGGTGGCGGTGCTGGTGTCGTCAACCAGCTCAATTTCCAGCCAGCCGCCCTTAGCGATCGGCAAGTCGTACTGGGAGATTTGATAATTTTTCGGCAAGTCCGGATAGAAATACTGCTTCCGGTCAAACTTGCTGTGGGGAGCGATTTGGCAGTTAAGCGCCAGAGCGGCTTTCACGGCGTATTCCAGCACTTTCTGATTCAGCACCGGCAGCACCCCGGGCATTCCCATGCAGATGGGACAGATATTCGTGTTTGGCGGCGTTCCAAACTCCGTCGAGCAGTTGCAGAAAATCTTCGTGGCGGTGCTGAGCTGACAGTGGGTTTCCAGACCGATGATAGCTTCGTACTGAGTTTTTACCGGGGCGGCTGTGGTCATAACCTATCTACATTTCGGCTTTTTCATCCAATCCCTACTATTGTAGCCTGCCGGCGGCGCATTCCCCACCGGCTCCCCAAAAAATCCCCGCTCCAGAGGGCCAGAAACCCGGTTTCTCAAAGAAACCCGGTTTTTCCCTCCCCCTCAGGAGCGCCTTTGACGCTCCCAAATTTCTCCGCCACAGTAGAACAGCACGATGCCGAACAGGCTAGCCGCAAGGTCTTCCAGACTAGCGGTGCGGTGGGGCAAAATAGACTGCAACATTTCTTCAAATATCGTGATAGCGCCAAACAGAAATGGCCCCAGCGGAATGGGATAATTGCCCAAAGCCATCATGCGCCGGCCTAAGGCTCGATAGCTGAGGTAAGAAGCAATTCCGTATAAAATAAAATGCCCCACTTTGTCATAAGGAGTGCGCTGGATTAGCGGAATGGGTATCTTTCCCATATCCGCTAGCAGCACGATCAGGAAGAGAAACGCGAAGTAGCCGGTGGAGACGATAACCCAGACACGATTTGATGGCTTTATTGCGCCAACTTTCATAATACTCTTATCAGATAAAGATTCAGCATGTATTGGACCAGAAACCGGGTTTCTTTTAGTTTCCCGGTTTCTTGTGGCTCTCGTGGCTCTCAAGCGTGGCGGTTAACTTCTTCTTGCAGCCAGGGGTCAACCGGCTGTCCGTCTTTGCGCCGCAGCTCAATTTCGATATCTATGACTCTACCGGAACCAGGGGGAGCCGGCTTTTGATGGAAAACAATCTCGTAGTTGGCGGGCTCTTGATTGCGCTCGCGCAGCCAATCCTGCACCTTGATCGGGGCGAAAAATGACTGCCCTTCCGCAAACATGCGGGTAATTTGCATTTGGAGAGTGAATGGTTCAAATCTGGGCATAAGGCGATTTGCTATTTTAGATGTTTTTTTTCTATTTTTTGTTCCTGGGAACATTTTGGGAGCGAGGGGGGGAAACAGGAAAAAGGGGGTGAAAACGAGGCAGAGCCTCTAGGAGTGCGTTCCCAGCTCAAGCTGGGAACGAGGGTAAGACTCTTAAAACCCGCGCAGGCGGGTTTTGTTTGTATAGCCGCGGTTTCAACCGCCGGGAGACTCCCGCACACAGCCCCAACGAGACGGCTCCCGGAACGAGGGCGCTCCCACCGGCACGCCTACCCCAACCCTTCAACCAGCTGAGTGCGAGCGCTTTCCAGAGCGTCTTTCAACTTGCTGGGGTCGCGCCCGCCGGCTTGGGCCATGTTGGGTCGCCCCCCGCCGCCGCCGCCGCAGATTTTGGCGATTCCGCCGATAAATTTCCCAGCTTGCAGCCCTTTCTTGTTGACATCCGGGCTAAAACATGCTATGAAATTCACCTTTTCCGGTTCGGGGACGGACCCGAGCACGACCGCGCCACTGCCCAGTTTTTGCAGCAGTCGCTCAGCAGCGGTTTTCAGGGCTTCAGCGCCCACATCCTCCAGTTGAGCGACGATAATTTTGAAATCGCCAACCGGCTCCGCTGTTGCCAGCAACTGGTCAGATTTTGCCACCGCCAGTTCCGCTTTCACCGCTTCCAGCTGTTTCTGAGCGGCTTTCAGTTCCGCTTGCAAGCCGGCGATCCGGTCGGGGATTTCTTCGGGCTTGACTTTAAACCGGTCGCTGAGTTCCCTCACTACTTTATCGCGGACGTTGAGGTAGTCGAGTACGGATGGACCGGCAACTGCCTCAATCCGCCGCACCCCTGACGCCACGCCGGTTTCGGAGATAATCTTGAACGCGCCAATCTCAGCGGTGTTGCCCACATGTGTCCCCCCGCACAGTTCCATCGAGACGCCGGGGTAATCCACCACCCGCACCACATCGGCGTACTTTTCCCCGAACATGGCGATTGCGCCCTTGGCTTTGGCCTCAGCTAGGGGCATCTCGGCAATTTGTGCGCTTGCGCCTTCAGCGATCCAGCTGTTGACTTGCTCCTCAACTTGCTCCAGCTCAAGGGCGGTGAGGGGGCGGGGACAGTTGAAGTCAAAGCGCAGCCGGTCAAAGGCGACGAGGGAGCCGGCTTGAGAAATGGAGTCGGAGACTATCTTTTTCAGCGCCGCTTGCAGCAGGTGGGTGGCGGTGTGGTTGGCTTGAACGCGACGCCGGCAAGATTGGTCAGTGACAGCGGTGACGGTATCGCCGGCACGCAGGACACCGCGCTCGACGCGCCCGAAGTGGACAAAGAAATCGGATTCTTTTTTGACATCTTCAATGCGAACCAGCAGGTTATCGCCTGACAGGTAGCCCCGATCTCCAATTTGCCCCCCGGATTCGGCATAGAAGGGGGTTCGGTCGAGGACCGCCCGGATTTCTGTGCCTGCTTCTGCTTCTTCTGCCGGTTGGCCATCGAGCAGCAGGACTTCGACGCGAGCGCCGGCGGACAGTTCGCTGTAGCCGACAAACTCGGTGGAGTGGATGTGCTCTGCGAGTTTGTCCAGGGAGCCTTGGACGGTGAGGTCGATGGTTTCGTGGGCTTCTTTGGCTCTTTCGACTTGCTTTTTCATTTCGGCGTCGAAACCGGCCACATCCACTGTGAGTCCCCCTTCGGCGGCGATTTCCTGTGTCAGTTCCAGGGGGAAGCCGTAGGTGTCGTACAGGGTAAAGGCATCGACGCCTGAAATTTGCTCTGGCTTTTTGGCGAGAATTTCGGCCAGGAGTTTCTCGCCGCGCTCTAGGGTTTTCAGGAAGCGGGTTTCTTCGCGCTCGAGTTCGGCTTTGATTGCGGCTTCTTGGTTGCGGACGTTGGGGTAGGCGGATTCGGCGAGGGCGATGGCGGTTTCGGCGACTTGTGCGGTGAACAGACCGGAAATGCCGATCAGGCGTCCGTGGCGCACGACGCGGCGGATCAGCCGGCGCAGGACGTAACCGCGCCCGATGTTGGAGGCGCGGATGTCGTCGGCGATCATGTGGACGACGGCGCGGATGTGGTCGCCGATGACTTTTAGGGAGATTTTGGTTTGTTCGCCGGATTGGGCGTAGTCGGTGCCGGCAATGTCGGCGGCGGTTTTGATGATGGGGAAAATTAGGTCGGTTTCGTAGTTGTTGGGGACGCGCTGGAGGATTTGGGCCATGCGCTCTAGGCCCATGCCGGTGTCGATGTTCTTGTTTTGCAGGGGGGTGAGGTTGCCGGTAGCATCCCGGTTGTACTGCATGAAGACGAGGTTGTAGAACTCGATGAACCGGCTCCCGTCTTCTAGGTCGATGTTTTGGTCGCCGCGTTCGGGGTGGAAGTCGTAATAGATTTCGGAGCACGGTCCGCAGGGGCCGGTGGGCCCGGAGGCCCAGAAGTTGTCCTCTTCGCCCATGCGTTTGATGCGGGTTTCTGGGACGCCGATTCTGTCTCTCCAGATGCTGTAGGCTTCGTCATCTTCTCTGAAGACGCTGACGACGAGGCGTTCTGGGGGTAAGCCGAAGACTTGTGTGGACAGTTCCCACCCCCAGGCGATGGCTTGCTCTTTGAAGTAGTCGCCAAAGCTGAAGTTGCCCAGCATCTCGAAGAAGGTGTGGTGGCGGGCGGTGCGCCCGACGTTTTCGATGTCGTTGGTGCGGACGCACTTTTGGGAGGTGGTGGCGCGGCGGAATTCGGAGGTGCGCTGTCCCAAAAATATGGGTTTGAAGGGCAGCATGCCGGCGATGGTGAGCAGGACGGTGGGGTCTTCCGGCACTAGGGAGGCGGAAGGCAGCACTTTGTGTCCCCGTTCGGCAAAGAAGTCGAGGAATTTTTGTCTGATTTGGCTGCCGGTTAGGGACTGGGCTGTGGGAGGCATAGGTGTGCCAAGACAAGTGTGTGGATCTGTATGTTTCTATTTTCGCACTCGCTGCCGGTGTGCGAAGGGTGCGCGAAGGGTGCCGGCTGGCAGTAGCCGCCCCCTCCTCTTTCAGAGGTGGGTTTTTTAGAAGTTGTCTGTGGATGAGCTCCATCAGTCGAGCTCCAAGCTCCATCGTTCGAGCTCCAAGCTCCATCAGTCGAGCTCTGAGGTCCATCAGTCGAGCTCCAAGCCCCATCAGTCGAGCTCTGAGGTCCATTGTTCGCGCTCGGGTGCTATGGTACAGGCTCCCGTGGCCGGTGCAGTGCCGTTATTCCCCGCACACCCGCAGCACCACCTCTAACCTCGGCTCCCACTGCACCGCGACAGGGCTTCAAAAGACCTCACAGATATAGCAGTAGGCAGTTAGGTTAGGACATTAGATCGAGAGGGCACGGAGGGAACGCCTGCCCTACGCCTTTTATCCCTAGGCCACTGATGTCCGTTCCCAATATGACTGCTGCTATAAAAAACCCACCCCCGAAAGCCCGGAGCCCCTCCGCCCCCCAGATGAGGCCGGCTATTTGTAAAGTTATGTAAGGCCAATCTTGCAGAATGTAAATAAGGGTAAATCTTGGTAAAAGGGGGTTGCCGGTCAAAAAAGGCTGTGATAACTTGATAGTAGACACCCGAAAGATGAATGAAGCGGTTGAAACCAACTTCTCTGGGCTGCGACCCGGTGTCTCCTGTCCAAGCCCGACGCAGTGGAACCTTAACTAGCATAGCAAAACGTGGCTAGATGCCCCGACGGGGCGCAGCCAAACCAAAGTCCGGAAAGACAACGCGAACACGTTAGCGGCGAAGCTGCAACATCTGTCCACCCTAGTAGTTGACTGTTCTTTCTCGCAAACCCAACTTAACTCTTTGAATCATATAAGTTTCGTCTAGTGGGTCCGGTCGTCTGTGACTGGACCCTTAGAATTTTCGGCTCCCCACCGGCACTCCGCAAGAAGCAAGAGACGCTATCCCCCTCTCGCAAATGTCCTGCGCCTTCTGGAGGTTGCCGGGTGTGCGGGCGAATTCATCCGCTGCACCGCTCACTCTGCCGGAGAGCCGGCGTTTATGTAAAATTTTGTAAAGTAATCGCTCCCACTCCAGAAGGGTGTGTTAGTTTAATAGTGGACACCAACCAGAGTGTTGAAAAGCAGTCCCGAGCAAAAAGGAGTGAGGTCAAACCAGTTCAAGATGATGGGCTTAGACCCGGTGTCCCCTGTCGAGAGTCCAAGCGCACATTGTCCACCCTAGTTGTAGATTGTTTGCACTCGAACCGTTTTACTTGTTCTTTCTGGGAAACCCCAGCTTTGCTAGTTGAATCACAGAATCAGAGTCTAGTGGGTTCGGTCACCTTGACTGAACCCACTAGAATTTTCGGGCTCCCTCACCGGCAGCGCTCGCTGACTCCACCGGCTTGCCGGCGGACTGTAAAATTTTGTAAACAAATAGCTCCCACTCCAGAAGGGTGTGTTAGTTTAATAGTGGACACCAACCAGAGTGTTGAAAAGCAGTCCAGAGCAAAAAGGAGTGAGGTCAAACCAGTTCAAGATGATGGGCTTAGACCCGGTGTCCCCTGTCGAGAGTCCTTGAACACAGTGTCCACCCTAGTAGTAGATTGTTTGCACTCGAACCGTTTTACTTGTTCTTTCTGGGAAACCCCAGCTTTGCTAGTTGAATCATAGAATCAGAGTCTAGTGGGTTCGGTCACCTTGACTGAACCCACTAGAATTTTCGGGCTCCCTCACCGGCAGCGCTCGCTGACTCCACCGGCTTGCCGGCGGACTGTAAAATTTTGTAAAGAAATAGCTCCCACCTCCAGAAGGGTGTGTTAGGTTAATAGTGGACACCAACCAGAGTGTTGAAAAGCAGTCCCGAGCAAAAAGGAGTGAGGTCAAACCAGTTCAAGATGATGGGCTTAGACCCGGTGTTCCCTGTCGAGAGTCCTTGAACACAGTGTCCACCCTAGTAGTAGATTGTTTGCACTCGAACCGTTTTACTTGTTCTTTCTGGGAAACCCCAGCTTTGCTAGTTGAATCATAGAATCAGAGTCTAGTGGGTTCGGTCACCTTGACTGAACCCACTAGAATTTTCGGGCTCCCTCACCGGCAGCGCTCGCTGACTCCACCGGCTTGCCGGCGGACTGTAAAATTTTGTAAAGAAATAGCTCCCACTCCAGAAGGGTGTGTTAGGTTAATAGTGGACACCAACCAGAGTGTTGAAAAGCAGTCCCGAGCAAAAAGGAGTGAGGTCAAACCAGTTCAAGATGATGGGCTTAGACCCGGTGTCCCCTGTCGAGAGTCCTTGAACACAGTGTCCACCCTAGTAGTAGATTGTTTGCACTCGAACCGTTTTACTTGTTCTTTCTGGGAAACCCCAGCTTTGCTAGTTGAATCACAGAATCAGAGTCTAGTGGGTTCGGTCACCTTGACTGAACCCACTAGAGTTTTCGGGCGGATTCAACCGCTAGCACCCCCCCAAGGGAGAGCCGGTGAACTGTCAGGCGAACTGTAAAATTTTGTAAAAGGAGCGCTGGGATTCCAGCAAGGTGTGTTAATTTAAGGAGCGGTTCCTGACCGGAGTGTTGAATCGCAGCTGCGCAAGCATTTTCGCTCGCACAGCCGGCGGAACCAAGATAGGATATTTCGTTCCAGAAAAAGCCCAGTAAACTGTGTCTATGCTCAGAGTCAAGAAATTACTTAGCAGTTTTTTGACTGCACTCTTTTTAGCCGTTGTAGCTCTCGCTGTTCCCGCCGGACAATTGCCGGCTGCTCAAGCTGATCCGGCCTGCAAGATAGTCTCTACTTATAGCGCAACTGCGCCGGCAACTGAGGAGGATCTCCTAAAGTATGCCTATTTAAAAGCGATTTGCGACGCTTCCGAGAAAGACCCTTCAGAGCTATCGGATCGTCTTTTCAAGATTGCACCTGACAACTCAAGACTGGTTTGGCGAGACTTAGAGAAAAAAGAATTTTTGGCCGTCACTTGGACTTCCTGGAATGGGTATGACGGGAAGGATGGAACTTCTCTCCAGTTAGGGGCAGATGTTTGGGTAACAGCCGTTCCCGAAGTTAAAGAATTCTGCGATAATTTCAGTGCGGACGATCCGAAGCGGATACTGAAGCTGGAACAGTTTCTGGGCTTGCCCCCGCGTGTGGGAAAGACAAAATTTGTAGAGATGTGGGTGAATCCCGCAGATATGTATCGGCCTTGCCCAGATAAAGAGATTGATGATGCTATCTGTGATTTGGACTTTCCGCCCACAGTCGAGCCCCAGCACAAACAGTGGTATGGCAACCTGCAAACCGTCTCTTATGAAGAAAAAGGCTATCCTTGGACAGGACTTGGCTATACCTATGATTGGGGGAACCCTGAAAGTGAGTTCGGTGCTAGCGAGTATATCGTCAAAAAAGGATCGACCGTCTTTATTCGTGCGGTCCAATCCACGCTCAACTATTGCCAGCCTGGGACTGCCTGATTTGATTTTTTAGTTTCCTCGGGCAACGCAGATAAGCGCGTCTCTCATCTTCGTGAGGGACTGAGAGCCCCGGTTTCTTAAAGAAACCGGGGTTCTTATGCGCACTTCACCCAACCGAGAGCCGGTATAAATCTTGCTTGCCTGCGTTTATCTGCTGTGCGGGTTTAAGCCCATGCAAAAAGGGCCCCCTAGGGCTGCCGGCGAACACAGCCATCACAAAGCCAATTCTCCCGTCAAGCCGGCAAAATGTCAAATTTTGTAAAGGAATCGCTCGGATTCGAGAAGGCTGTGTTACTTTAATAGTGGACACCAAACAGAGTGTTTAACAGCAGTGCCGAGCAAAAAGGAGTGAAAGAAAACTAGTTTTTCTTGATGATGGGCTTAGACCCGGTGTCCCCTGTCGAGAGTCCAAGCGCACATTGTCCACCCTAGTTGTAGATTGTTTGCACTCGAAACAGCAGTCGTTTTTGTTTGACTCGTTGATCAATCTATCGTTCGTAACAAAAGAGCCTAGCCCCACCGGCTAGGCTCAAAACGTTTTTAAGCGGCTACCGTTTGTAAGTTCAGCGCAGCCCAAAGGTTTGCAGTTGGGCTAAAGCCCCACCGGTGAGCCCAACTCGGCGGGATCAGCACGCAAGCAAAATGGCACCAATCAGCAGGAAGGGCAAACCGAGGAATAGGCCAATCCCAGGGATCAGGAAGGTGGGAATGCTCCCGAGAAGGACGAACAGCAAGCCGAAGCTTTTGCGAATCAGTTTCAAGCAACAGCCAAATAGTTTCATGGTCTTTGTTTCCGCTAAGGTTGAGATGGCTTGGCGCAGGCGCACCCGACCGGCGACCGGCTAGCGCCTGCTAGTTCTATTATTACGGGTTCGCCACCGGCAGGCTACCCGACGGTGGGCCAAAGCCCGTGGGCGTTTGTAAGTTCAGCGTAGCCCAAAGGTTTGTAAGTTCAGCGTAGCCCAAAGGTTTGTAAGTTCAGCGTAGCCCAAAGGTTTGTAAGTTCAGCGCAGCCCAAAGGTTTGTAAGTTCAGCGTAGCCCCACTGGTGAGCCCGGATGGGGAGAGCACTCGATTTTATTAACCGCCAAGACGCCAAGGACGCCAAGGGAGAAGAATGAGGGAGTTTGTTAGGCTGTCACGACTTGATGGCCGCTACCCCCCAATGCGTTTTTGTGCATTAAATTTGCACTATAAACCGCTATTCATCGATTCCAGGATATGCCTATTAATTAGCCTCTGTAGGCTCTGCCCCTTTCAACAGACAGGCATATTAAAAGCCTAACAGCTGATTGTGAATCCCAGAAGAGCCAATTCGGGCTTAGGTGTGGTAGGATTAAAAGCGCCAAAATAGGGAAAAAACCAAACAGGTATTTTGGCAGTTGTCAAGGAAGCTAGGCTCTAAAATTTGCGTTTGTAAAATCGACCGGCAGGAGTTTCAGGCAGCATGATAGTGTCAGGGCAATCTACTCGGAAATTCGCCAAGGGCTCACCGGCTCATTATAGAGGTTCGGCTTTAATAGTTGTTTCCCAGCTGGCGATGTCCAGTCTGGCAGGGATCGCTGTTACCGTTACGGCGGCTCAAACCTGTCGCGCTCAGCTGGCGAATCCTGACTGTCCAGCGGCTGCGGAGTGCCCAGCGCCAAGCAGTGAGAAAAGCCCCACAAACGCGCAACCGGCAGCAGAGTTTGCACCCCCAATTTTCCCGCCACAGCCGCCATCCCCCAGCGCGATAAACGGGGTTGCTTTGAGTGGCTCCCTCAAGAAAAATGTCAGAAAAAATTTGGGTGCTACTGCCGGCTTAGCGGTTGAATTGCCGGCACCTCCCCAGACGGCGAACCGCGCTGAATTATTAATGCCGGCACCCCAGCCGAAGTTCGGGGACGCAGTAATCGCGGAGGGTGCCGGTTCGCCACCCACGCTAGCGCCCGAGCCCGCCGCACCCGGAGAGCAGCAATTTATACCGGAAAGAGTTCCCCTGCGCCCGTCGAGAAACCGCCAGCAGCGCCAGCGACTGATCGCATCTCCCAGCGTTACTTCTGTGACCCCCTCAGCTTACGGCAAATCCTGGGGGAGTGCGGGGGTTGGCGTTGGGTTTCAAGGGCGGACTCGCTATACTGATAAATCGGATGGAGCGATTGCCTATGGCATGGGATTTGGCGACTCTCGGGAAGCCGTGGGCTTAGATGTAGGGGTGACGGTTTTCAATCTCTCCGACAGTTTTGGAGATCGGGGCGGCGTCAGTTTCAAGCTGCACCGCGCCCTCCCCGATGATTTTGCAGTTGCCCTTGGCTGGCAAAATGCGATTGTCTGGGGGAAAACCGATGCCGGCAGCAGCGTTTACGGTGCCGTCACCAAGATGTTTCGCCTGCAAGAAAGCACGGCACAACCTTTCAGCCGGCTTTTTGTTACTGCAGGCATGGGCAGCGGACAGTTCCGCTCGGAATTTGATATAAATAAAGATATCGGTTCAATTGCCGGTTTTGGCAGCGTTGCTGTGCGAGTGGCTGAACCGGTGAGTGCAATCGCCGAGTGGACGGGTCAGGATTTGACCCTGGCTGTCTCCTTTATCCCCTTTCGGAACCAGCCCCTCGTGATCACACCGGCACTGACAGATATCACGAATAATGCCGGTGACGGAGCCCGATTCATTTTGGGGATTGGCTACGGATTTTATTTCAGATAAAATTGAACCCCATGAAATTATTTAAGTTTAGCGTCAATTTCAGTTTGGCTTTGCTGCTGATTTTGCTGTCAGCCAGACCGGCTCTCAACCAAACCGGCAACCAGTCCGATGGCTTCCCTAATGTGCCGGACACGACTACTATTATAATTGAGCCAGAGAGTCCAGCCCCGCCAGATCCCCCCTCTGTCACACCGCCGGTTAGGGAAGAGACGCCGAATACAGCCAAGACAAATGCGGCGCAGACTTCTGACCCTACCGATGCCGTTTCTGGCACAGCTGAAACATCTGGAACCGCTGGTACAAGCGGAGAGAGTGAAGTTGACCGGTTGGGTTTTGAGAAGATTGTTCAAGAGGAAAATACTGGCGAGACAGTCCAAGCGGTGGAAGAAGCGCAAGCGCTAGAATTTAGCGCCCAACTTGACATACGTTTATACGGTAAAGCGCCGACGATTGACGAGATAGCCAAGGCGCTCTTCACTCTCTACCAAGCAACCGGAAAAAAGGCAGTAATCACCTACATTATCGCCCAGGAAAACAGGCTGGATTCCCTGACGATTTTTCCGCAGAATCCAGGGACGCTAACCGAGGGGCTTAACGACCCATCGATTCACAAAGTCGTGCCGGTTGAGCGCAAAACGGTAAACAAAGTTGCCATAGAGTTTCGCAAAGAAGTCACCAGTCCAGCCAAGAGGGAAACCACCAGCTATTTAAAATACGCCCAACAGCTGTATCAGTGGATTGTCGCGCCCATAGAGCCAGAACTGCAAGCCAAGAAGGTTGATATTGTAGTGTTTGTGATGGATTCTGGGTTGCGCTCCATGCCGCTGGCGGCTTTGCACGACGGCAAACAGTTTATCATCGAAAAATATGGCGTAGCACTGATTCCCAGCTTTGGGCTGACGGACACCCGCTATATGAATTTGAGGGACTCGCAAATTTTGGCGATGGGGGCTTCGGAATTTAAAGACCAAAATCCCTTACCTGCCGTGCCGGTGGAGCTATCTGAAATCCTCAGAGGGGCTTGGCGCGGGCAAAGGTTCCTCAACGAACAGTTTACTGTGGAGAATTTCAAGGGGCTGAACCGGCAGCAGCACTTTAATATTATTCACTTAGCCACTCACGGGGAGTTCCAGCCAGGAGAGCTGAGCAATTCCTACATCCAGTTTTGGAACAAAAAAGTGAATATGCTGGAACTCAGGAGACTGTCACAAGAATTGGGCTGGAATGCGGCGAACACCGCGCCGGTGGAACTGCTGGTTATGAGCGCCTGCAGGACGGCGCTGGGAGATGAGCGAGCGGAATTGGGATTTGCTGGGTTAGCGGTTAATGCCGGTGTAAAATCAGCGCTGGCGAGTCTGTGGTATATCAGCGACGCCGGCACCTTGGGGCTGATGAATGAGTTTTACACGCAGTTGAGTGTGACGGGGAACAAAACAGAGGCGCTCAGACAAGCGCAGCTGGCCATGCTGAAAGGACAAGTGCGACTGGAGGGCGGTCAGCTGCGCGGATCTGACCTGCAGGTTATCCCTCTCCCCCGCGAAATTGCGGCGCAAGGGAAAATTAATGTGTCCCACCCCTATTTCTGGTCGGCGTTTACGCTGATAGGAAATTGGAACTGAGCCAGAAACCGGGTTTCTTTTGCAGAAGAAACCCGTATTCTTAAAGATACGGGTTTCTGTACTTCATCCAACTGAAAACCGCTAGAATTCACTTGTCAGTTTTGTCAGCTTTCTTTTCGCGGGGTAAAAATCGGTCGAGGGCGGCTTTTAACTCTTCGATTTCATCTTCAATATTTCCCGCTTTCGCAGCGCGAGCGATGCACTGAGTTAAATGCTCGTCCAAAATAATCCTCGCCACGCGGTCGAGTGCGCCCCGGACTGCAGCAATCTGGACCAGGACATCCGGACAGGGCTGGCTCTCTTGCACCATTGTTTTAATCCCCCGGATGTGTCCCTCGATGCGAGACAGCCGGTTGACAAGGCGTCGCAGGGACTCCTCACTGTGAACGTGAGTGTGAGCGGAACGATCGTGAGAGTCAGCGTGTTCGTGGTAAAGATCGTCTGTCTCCTGCAGGGATTCGCCTTTGTCTTCCAGAGGAAAGGTTTTGTCAGATAGTCGGTTAGTTTTAATCATGGGCGGTGTGCGGTGGTGGGCGTGTACATAAGATTGTAACCTAGAATCAAAAACTTATTTCGTCGCCCCCTATATCTTTTGAGGGGTGGGGTGATACTTGCAACCTCTGTCGCGGCGCGGGGGTGAATGGCTCAATTTCACCCCGAACTAAGCTGTTACGCTGTTAGGAAGCTTGTCACACAAAGGAGGCAGACAGCAAAACAAACACGAGGCTAAACGGAACGCGATTCCTGAGAGCCTAAATATCCATCCCCTATCCCACTCGGAAAAGGGCCACATGCTGGCCCTCGGGGCGCAATTCCCCGTATTGGGAAGGATTGCGGACAGAAGTCACACATACACTCATCCTGTAATTGTACCGCGAATCGGTAATGCCTTAACCATCTTTTCCCCCTTTTTGTCGAGCGTTAAAATCTCTGGTTTTTCCCGGCAACCCGGTTTAGCAAAGGGCGCTCAGCCCTCATCATTCAAAACAGGAATAAACTTGTCCGGTCGCTTTTTCTGAGGGACAGCCTGCATCTCGGCGTCCAGCCATTCGATAAATTCCTGATTGATTGACTCAACAGCAATTTCTGCGATGGTATTTGTATAGTCAATCTGTTCGCCGATCGCCTTGTGGAGTTTTTCGCTATAGCCATCCTGAGTCTTGACAATTAGGACAATTTCTGTTTGTTCGACAATTTTGCCTTCCCAGCGGTAAACAGAATTGATAGGAAACCAGTTAATGCAGACAGCTAGCTGTTCCTCAAGTAAGGCGCGACTCACCTTACGGGCTTCTTCAGAACTGCTGAGGGTGATGTAGTAGAGCTTCATCGTTTTGTCCATTTCTTGTGGTGCCGGCATCCTCCCAGAGTGCGGGTAAGATGCCTGTGCCACAAGTGTGCCACAAGTGTCAGGCTCTTTGCCTAATTTTGCCGCCCCGAAGGGGTTGGGGTGCGCACGCCGGAGGGCTAAAGCCCAACTACAAACTGCCGGTGGGCTAAAGCCCAACTACAAACGCCGGAGGGCTAAAGCCCAACTACAAACGCCGGTAGGGCATTAGCCCAACTATAGCAGCAGCCATTTAGGTTAAGACGTAGGACAGGCGTTCCCTCCGCTCCCTATCCCTACTAGCAAGTGACATGCCTTGTCCTAAACTAACTGTGTATTGCGATACAAACGGCGGTGCGCCGGCGAGATTGTCCTGTTAAGGAATTAGAAAAAATCCCACCCCTCCCGCAGTGCAGGCGTCTCGCCTGAACTCTTAAAGGGAGGGAGCTTAAGCACGCGGTCACCAAACAAATCCATTCGCTTCTATTCGCTAAAAGCCGGTTCAAGCCCTGTTCACCGGCCACAAAAAAAGCCGACAACCAGCATGGTTTGTGACGCTCCTTACCGTGCTTCCCTCAACTCAAGCGCGAAGCCGCTTGGTTTCTACTCTCTGGCACCGGCAGGTATTCACCGGCTACCTGAATCCTTCCCTGTCGAGATAGGCACTTTGTTGCTCTCATCTGTTGGAGAAGGGATAAATACCTTAATTAACCCCAAAGCGATAAGTATGCCCACTAAAGCTGCTAATCCTTGCGCTGCCGCTCCTAAAGCTGCTATCTTATCCCAAATTGTTATAACTTTTGACTTGGGCTGCGCCGGGGAAGGCGGAGGTGGTGCCTGTCGATTACCAGTGCTTTGTCCCTTTGGCCGCGATACGGCAGCGATGTCCCGCATCACTTCCTCAGCGGATTGATAGCGTTTTGCCGTGTCTAATTCCAGTAATTTGTCCAATATTACAGCTAAACTGTCACTCACCCTATTGCAGCGACTTCGCCACACCCAAGACTTAGTAGCATCATCAAAAAGCTCATCGGGGCGATACGCATTAGTTAGGAGATGAATGCAGGTCACACCTAAGCTGTACAGGTCGCTCGCAAAAACTGCTCTGCGTTTTTCTTGCTCAGGAGCCATATAGCCTGAGGTTCCCATACATAAATTTGCAGTGGCTCTAGGATTTGAATACTCAAAATTGACTAAAACCAGCGGCTTGCTGTTGTCCAGCGGTCGAATGATATTGCTAGGGGTGATATCTCTGTGAATTACATTCTGAGCGTGAATGTATTTTAGGACGGTGAGCAATTCATTAAGGAGCTGCCAGATTTTAGCTTCACTGAAAGCTCCCTCCCGTTGTAATTCGTGTTGCAGATATATTCCCTCAATAAACTCTAGCGCCCACCAGAAATCATTATCTCGCTCAAAACAGGCGATCAGCATCGGAATTTGAGGGTGTTTTAGCAGGCTCAGACTCTCCACTTCTAGACGGGGTAGTATGTCAGGGATGTCAATCCCAGTTAGACTTTGACGCCTAAACTGCTTAACCAGACACTTAGACTGATTAGGACTGTGTTCATCCACAGCCTTAAATGTCTGGCCAAAGCCCCCTGCAGCAATTTCTTGAATAAGGCGGAAGCGATTATTGAGGAGTATAGGGAGTGTCATGGGACAGGTAGAAGCCTCTGTCTTTTGGGTTATTTGTCAGTTTAACACAATCTGCCTAGAGAGGGTTGCAACCACTTTAACTTTTATAGCACTAGCCACATGGGGAACGGACATCAGACCTTGGGGGGTCGGAGGGAACCCCTGCCCTACGGATATAAGGCGTAGGACAGGCGTCTCGCCTGTCCTAGGTGCCCCGAAGTGATGAACCATTTTTCCACGGGGTTTACCCCTACTGAGGCAGTTTCTCCCCTATCCGTCACATCCCGTACCTGTCGCCCCCTGCACCTACGCTCCCATCCCCGAATAGTGCTTCAACCCCCGCCGCCACAACCACCGGTTCAAAAGAAAGAACACCACCCCCCAACCCAGCATCACCGGCAGCCCCCGCCCCAGATCCACCGGCAGCCCTACCAGCAGCGCTGCAGGAAAATGAACCAGATAGGAAAACGGCATCCACAGCACCACTTGGCGCACCGGCTCGGGGAAAACTTCCAGCGGGGCAACTACGCCAGAGAGAAACAGGTAAAACAGCATCCAGATTTGCTCAATAGCGCTCGCTCGCTCCATCCAGAACGCGAACATAGCAAAGGTGTACTGGATGAGAAAGCGCAGGAAAAATGCCAGCACCGCCACCAGCGCAAACAGCAAAAACTGCCCGATATTTGGCAGCCAAAAAGATTGGGGATACAGGGCAAAAAACAGCAGCACCAGCCCGATAATGAACGGCCAGCGGGCAATCCTTTCGGAAATGTGCGAGGTGATGTGGTGCCAGACGGGATCGACCGGCTGCAGCAGCTTCGGCGACAGTTTCCCCTGCACAACTTCTTTCTCAAACTCCCATATCACCCAAACTGCGTTAAACTGGCGGACGATAAAAACTGCCAGGAAATAGCGAGCAAAATCCACCGGCTCCCACCCAAACCGCCCACCTTGCGCCGCCTGCATCCAAATGCCCATCAGGATTAGCGGCAGCGAGCCAGAGAGCGCCCACAAAAACAGCTCGGCTCGATATTCCAGCATGTATGCGTAATACGTCACCAGCAAGGTTTTGGCAATTCTGAAAAATCGGCTCATATTATTTACGCTTGAATACTTTTCTATTATCTCTCGCTGCCGGCGACCGCAAGGGCAGTGGCGTCAGCCCAAGCTGAACTAGGCAGTTAAAACCGGCACCAAAATCTCACCAAGCGCCTGTAAAGCCATCTCCTCATCCTCCTTGGCGTCCTACCCTGCGGGAAGCCGAGAAAGCGCGTCTATGGCGTCTTGGCGGTTCATTCTTAAACCAAATAAATAAGACTCCTATACAAACGTAAAGCATATCAAGACACCCCGCCGGTGCGGAATACCCGGCCAATCACTTCCTCCACCGGCGGGTCTGTGACCTTCAAGTCCAGCACCTCTAGCTCCGCGAGAATCCTTGTCAGAGTGCCGGTGAGCGACTCGCGCTGCACCAGGAGGCGCACCGACTGGCCATCCACCGATTCCACTTCCCCGTAGGAAGACAGCAGGGAGCTAGCCTGCAGCGTCTGCACCGGCAGGGGGTGGGCGAGTTCCACCTGAACTTCCCGGTAGGGGGCGAAGCGCTCCAGCAGTCCCTCCAGACTGCCGTCATAGATGAGCTGACCTTCGTGGATTAAAATAACCCGCCGGCACAGCGCGGTGATGTCGGCCATGTAGTGGCTCGTCAGCAGCACTGTCGCCCCGTAGCGCTGGTTGTACTCGCGCAGGAATTCCCGCACCGCCACCTGAGCGTTGACATCCAGTCCCAGGGTGGGCTCGTCGAGAAACAGCACTTGTGGCTGGTGGAGCAGCGCTGCCATCAGCTCAGCCTTCATGCGCTCTCCGAGGGAAAGCTTGCGCACCGGCACGTTGAGCTTGTTTTCCAGAGAGAGCATCTCCGTCAGGAGGCTGGCACGCCGGCGGTACTCTCTGTCGGGGATGCCGTAGACAGCAGCATTGATCTTCAGGGAGTCGAGCACCGGCAAGTCCCAAATCAGCTGCTGCTTTTGTCCCATCACCAGGGTAATTTTTTGCAAAAATGAAGCCTCCCGCCGGAAAGGGACCTGTTCTGCCACCCGCACCCGACCGGCAGAAGGATGGATCAGGCCGGTGAGCATTTTCAGGGTGGTGGTTTTTCCGGCACCGTTTGGCCCCAAAAATCCCACCACTTCGCCCGGTTCAATTTCAAAGGAAACCCCCTGAACTGCCCGCACCTCGCGGTAAGTGCGGCGCAGGAAGTGGCGCAACGTCCCCTTGAGCCCCGGTTCCTTGACCGCCACCGGATAGACCTTGCTCAGGTCATCAGCCACGATAATCGACATATTCTACTACGACAACACCGCTTGCTCTGCGCAGAGCAGATGCTCACCATTGTAATGGCACCGGCACCGGCATCGCTTGTCTTTGGGCAATCCCTGCGCCCCTGATGCGCCGGAGCCAGCCACTTGCGCCGCCTTCACTCTGGTTAATCACTTTCTTTAACTGCTGTCTGCCCAATCTTTATTCCACCGACTGCCAAGTTTAATTTAACACACAGCTAAGATTCTTGATATCGTCCCAAAATCTTATTTTTTACGCTTTTAATCCGGTTAATTAATTTATTTTCGCCCGCAAGGCGGCCCCCCCTCAGCTGCCGCTCCGGCAGCCGCGTCACGGAGGGCCGGCAAAACTCTTCTAATATACGGCTAGTTGCTTATTGAATAAACACTGGCTTGCAAGCACAAAAGCCAGACGGCAGGCGATACGACAGCACTGCAACCTGCCGATATAGTTAAACTATTCAAACGTAAAATAGGAGATTCTATCGGGGCGGGAGCCGGTGCGGGCCCGGAAGTGTGACCGGTAAGAGAAACAGGACAAACAGCCGGGACAGACGGCTGGCGGTTTCAGGGGGCAAGTCTGGGCTGGTGCTGGCTGGCGGGGGTTCAGCCAAAGCCGGCAGCGCTCGCTCCCTCACGCCTTAGATGCCTGAGAAGTCCCCGGCAGCTCGAACTTGTAGCCGACGCCGCGAACAGTTTGAATCAGGGAGGGCTGGGTGGCATCGGGTTCAATCTTGCGGCGAATTTGGCCAATATGGACGTCCACCACCCGCTGGTCGCCGACATAATCGTAGTCCCAGACTTGTTGCAGCAGTTCATTCCTGCGCCAAACCCGATTGGGGTGGCTGGCCAAAAAATACAGCAAATCAAATTCCAGGGCGGTTAAGGGAACCATCTCACTGTTGAGCTTTACCTCCCGGCGCACCGGATCGATGAACAGCCCGCCGAAAGTGAGGGAAAGCAGTTCGTTGGCAGTGACGATCCGCCGGCGCTTCAAAATCGCCGCCACTCTAGCGGCGAGCTCAACCAGACGGAACGGCTTGGTGATGTAGTCATCCGCACCTTGGGAAAAGCCCTGGATAATGTCAGCTTCGTCCCCGCGGCTGGTCAGCATCAGGACAAACACGCCGGTGCGCCCCTGCATTTCTTGACAGAGCTGATAGCCGGTGGTGTCCGGCAAGTTGACATCCAGAATCACCAGATCGGGATTGAGGTGCTCAAACAGCTCTAGGGCGCTCTTACCGTCCTCTGCAGACTCCACTTCATAGTTTTGCTTGCTCAAAAAGCGATGGATTAAATTCCGGATTGCCGGGTCGTCATCAACGACAAGAATCTTGGCAGGGGCCATGTCCACAACCTTGCTCTAACAAATGGGCAAGAAAGATTCGTCAGACCGATCGCTTTCGCCAGGTGAAGCCCTGGCAGCAATCTACGCAACCGTGAGGGAAAGAGCCTCCCCGCACAGCCGTTTATCTTTGCATTTTAGAAATTTATCGGCGAGGAACCTAGCGGTCAACGATCTTAACCTACCGGCATGAGATTGGAACTCATGTCAGGAGTTTAGCGCAACGAAAAGTAACTTTTTGTTAGCTATTCCTTAAATCAGACGGGGGTTAGCAGCCGTGTATAGAGACTCTCCCATACTACCATAACTTAAAATCCTGCCAGACTCAAAGCGTGAAAAAGCCCTGCGCGGGCGAGCGAAAATAGCCGAGAAAGTGGGCTGCAACACTGCGAAAGTAGAATTGCACACCCTTTTCGGGAGTGCGTTTTCCAGAAACGGGGTTTTCAACAGGGGGCCCCAAGCCCCCTCCCGGCGTGGCGGGCAGGGGGAGAATTGACGTTAATATAAGGGTTTTAGCTGCTCAGGCCCCCCGGCTCCTGAAGGCTGGCATGAAAAACCTGCCCTCGCCAGCCCCCTCCCCGCCAGACGCCACCCCGCATATCCGTTATATTCGTTCTCAATACGCTGCTGGCCTGCTATTTGAATTACATCATTGTGTTATATTTTCTGACTTCTGACGGGTCGCCAGAACACAAACTTTCCCCCCGGAAACAAGAGGGGTTGCCGGAGCGGGGGGGACAGGTCAGCACCGGCAGGCTTCCATACAGGCAAAAAGATGACGGTTCCGAAACAGGGAGTTTAGGGGACGAGAGAAAAAGCCGGCAGCCTTTCGCCTGGGCTGTTCGCTAGCGGGCGTCGGCAGGCTGGGTGCTGCCGGCGGCCCTTTGGGCCGGTGCGCCCCCCGCCCTCTGTGCGGACTGTCATAGATTCCTATAAGCTTTCAGGCATTGCAACATGGTAGACTGGTTTGTTGCCTCGAGAGTAAAAGAACTGACGGGGTTTGTCTTTCAAGACATCCTCCTCGGACTGGCGCAAGGGAGACTCGAAGACTGCGCCAGCGACCTTTTTTGACATCAGCAATCTGGCAGCCCTGGCCAGCAAGCATCAATTGAATGTGGCGGCGGGTCGCGCCCTCAAGGAATTCCTGAGGCTGCTACAGGAGGAACTGGAGGCTTGGGGGTGCTCACCGGCAGACCTCAAGCAGTCCAAAAAAGCCTTAAATCAGTTCATTGACGCCAAATCGGTCAAAAAAATCTGAGGCACCGCTTTTAAGGAAGACTGCAAAGCGCTAGACACAGCCGGGCTTGCCAAAACCTGGGAGAATCTGGGGCAGCAGCCCCTGCCGTCCCAGTTTGACTGGCAAGCGATCGGCAAGCAGTATCTGAGAAAAGTCAAAGCCCTGATCGGGGAATCTGAGCAGTTGCGCAGCATCCTGGACTCGCAAAATCTCGAAGCTATCCGGCGCAGCGCCGAGGAACTCGCTGGGATCGCGCCGAATTTTGACCGGCACCTAAACTTAGACACCCTCTCGACAGACGCTTACGAATACAAGCTGAAAGTGTGGCAGGTGTTCGTGCCGCAGAACACCCGCGAAGGACTCTCGCTCAGGGAGATTGTCCGCTTCACCACGGACTGCCCCCAAAGTGCGGGTGATGCCGACCTCTCGGATCGTTAGCTATAGCAGTATGCACTTAGGTTAGAACATTAGACCTTCAGGGGGGGCGGGACGCCTGCCCTAGGTCTATATAGCAGTAAGCATTTAGGAAACCTACATTCCGGCCTCCCTTGCTCACCCCGCTTCCGAAGCTTCTATTGTTCTAAGCAATATGACTGCTGCTATACAAGTCGCAACCCCTGCGGGACGCTCAATGCCGGCACTTTACCCTGCAACACCTCTCCCCCGAAAAAATCCCCGAATTTTTGCAAAAATGGCACCGGCTAGCGATTGGCGACAAGACAGAAAAACAGCGCAAGCTCCCTCGCTTGCTAGCTGCCACCCTTGTCCTCACCGGCAATTGGCGAACTCGCCGGCAACCCGCTGCTGCCGACGGTGAAGGCAATTCTCAACCGCAATCAGGAACTGCCCTGCGAGCAACCTTTAACCGCTGCTAACAAATACATCAGCTTCCGAGTCTCTCAACCAAGGCGTATCAACCAATGCCCACAGTAAAATATCGCGATCTCCACGCACGATCCCGATTTATAGCCCGCCCGTCGATTTTTGAGGTCATAAAGGTGCGGACACCTGGATCTCAGGCAACCGCTCAGCTTTGGCTTTCAGGCAGGAGTGGCTGCACGCTCCTATAGCAGCAGTCATATTGGTTAGGACATTCATGGCATGGCGTATGGGGCTCATGCGCATGGGGCATCGCGCATGGGGTAAGTAGGGGCGGGCTCACCCAAGATGTCTCTGGGTTTTACCAGATGTTAGTAAACCCGCCCCTACCAGCTTTTGCGTGATGCGATGATGCGATGATGCCCATGTACTAACCTAAGTGCATACTGCTATAATCCTCTTTTGTCAAACAAGGGTGAAAGCCCGATATGTCGCTGCCTGAAATGGCGCAAATTCGTCAAATTGCCCCAAAGTGACAAAAGAGCGATAGATTGTAGCATACTTCAGCCGGTGGAAAGCAAATTGGCTGCGGCTAACAGCCCTCACCACCCCGAAACCCAGCCCCTGCTGCAAGACAGGCTAGCCCACGACCCAGATGAGAAGGTGCGCTCTGCAAGCCAGCGAGCAGCTCAAACAGCTCATCCTTGAACATTAAAAATGGGGGATTGGGCATTGCGGCGGGAGCGGGGCATTGGGGATTGGGCATTCCTCATTCTCCCCGCCCGGTTATAATGGCAATTAATCAGCCGGACAGAATATTATCTGCGGCGATCCCCAATTCCCACCGGCATGCAAACTGCCGGGCAAAAAGCAAAAACATTTAAATTGCTATTTGAATTTAATTTGTAAAACAGCCAAAGCGAGGCGGTTGAAGCGCGGGCGGGGAGAAAATGAATAAAGGCGAGAAGAAAAGGAGGGTATTTTCATGCGAGTCAGGCGACGGTTAGGGCAATTGCCAGTGAATAGCACGCGCAATAAAGAGGAAAATTAGGAGCGTGACAGCCTGGGGAGCGCCCAGAGATGAAAGCAGCTTGGGTAGCGCCAAGGTGCCGCCTTCCTTGGGCCAGAATAGAAATGACCGCAAGTGGCAAATATGAACATCACCGCCTTCCAGAAAAATACGCCCCTGATCCTGATAGTGGACGATGACAGGACGACGCGGAAAATCCTGCGCCGGGCGATGGAACAAGAAGGGTATCAGGTTGCAGAAGCCAGTGACGGTGCCGAAGCAATAGATGCCTACGCGCTTCTCAACCCGGATATGGTGCTGCTGGATGCCAAGATGCCGGTGATGGATGGCTTTACCTGCTGCAGCAAATTGCAAGCGACTGACAGCAGCAGCCGCACGCCGGTGCTGATGATTACCAGCCTGGAAGACGAAAAGTCCGTAGATCGAGCCTTCGAGGCCGGTGCCACCGATTACATCACCAAGCCCATCCACTGGGCGGTGCTGCGGATGCGCGTGCGCCGGCTGCTGCAAGAACGGCAGGCGGAGGCAGAAATTCTCAACGCCCTCCAGAGAGAAAAAGAACTCTCTGACCTGAAATCCCGCATTGTCAGCATGGTGTCCCACGAGTACCGCAACCCGCTGACCGCCATTTTGTCCTCTGCTGAATTGCTGGAATATTACGGCAACCAGTGGAGCGAGGAGAAAAAACTTGAACACCTCCACCGCATTCAAGCCGCCGCTCAACACCTCAACGATTTGGTGGGCGACATGCTGTGCATCAGCCAAGCCGAAGCCGGAAAACTCACCTTCAAACCCGCCCCACTGGAGCTAGAAGCATTTTGCCGCCATTTGGTGGCCGAAGCCCAACTCACCGCCACCCCCCAGCACCAAATCATTTTTCAGTGCCACCACTCACCGGAGATCGCCCTTCCCCGCACCGCACTCGATGAAAAACTCCTGCGTCAAATCTTGAGCAATTTGCTCTCTAACGCCATCAAATATTCTCCCAACGGGGGCTCTGTGCGGTTGGAACTGACTGGGGAAAAGAATGCCGCTATTTTCTGCATTTCTGACTGCGGCATTGGCATCCCCCCTGGCGACTTGGGGCGACTGTTTAATGCCTTTAGCCGGGGCAGCAATGTAGGCGCGCTTCCCGGTACAGGATTGGGGCTAGCAATTGTTAAACGGTGTGTGGATTTGCACGGCGGAAAAATTGCCGTAGAGTCGGAAGTGGGAGCCGGCACTGCGGTGACGGTGACGCTGCCATTTAAATTGCGACTGTCTGATTCACTATAATGAAGATTGAGGGGCGCTCTGGTGTTCAGGTGCGGTTTGATATCTCACAGTGGCACGATATAATACGAATTTTTGATTTTGTATGCCCTGATTTTGGATCGCACAAAATGGCTGGAACGCCTTTTCAGCCAGAGGAAAAAATTCTCCCGGTATCTTGGCTTTTATAGCAGTATGCACTTAGGTTAGAACATTAGACCTTCTGGGGGGGCGGGACGCCTGCCCTACGTCTATATAGCAGTAAGCATTTAGGAAACCTACATTCCGGCCTCCCTTGCTCCAGAGCTCCCGAAGCTTCT
>NZ_KB235948.1:5089847-5178242 GCF_000332335.1 Kamptonema formosum PCC 10802
AGCCCTTTTGGATTTTGGATTTTGGATTTTGGATTTTGGATTTTGGATTTGGCATTAAAAACCCGGGCATCAAGGGGTTTTCGTCGGGCGAAAAAATACTATCTCCTTCAACTTTGTATTATAGCAGTATGCACTTAGGTTAAAACATTAGACCTTCAGGGGGGCGGGACGCCTGCCCTACGTCTATATCCCAGTAGTAATATGGGTTAGGACAATAGGAGCCGGAGTGCGGGAGTGCAAAAGAGGCCGAAATGTACGAACCTAAGTGGCTGCTGCTATATATTGTTCTAACCAATATGACTGCTGCTATATAGCACTAGGAAGTTAGGTTAGGGATTCCGGCTAGAATGTTCGCTTCCTTACCCCCTAAACCCTAAACCCTAACCCCTAACCCCTAACCCCTAACCCCTAATCCCTAATCCCTAACCCCTAATCCTGCAGTGTGAGCGCTAGCCAAATTGCTTTCCCCACCATTGATAAGCGAGCAGATTGTGTGGCTGTTTTCTGCCACCGCACCAGATTTTCTCCGAAAGTCCGATCTTGCTTCGCCCTGTGGGCAATCACTTGAACAATCGCCTTTTGCTGCAGTTCTTCGGTGGAAATTCCCTGGCTTTTCAGGTAATCCAGCAACCGCTGCACGCTCTCTACAAATTGCTCTGGCGCTTGGTTGGCGAGGATATATTGAATCTGGCGCACCACCTCTTGATACACCTGCTGCCGCTTTCCCGATGTCGGTTGCTCTCGCGACGGTGGGAAGGGGGGTGGCTGCGGGGCGGACGCTGATGAGGGCGCGGAATAGTTCAGCAGCGCCGTGATGTTGAGCAGGCGAAAGATGTCGGCGCGGCGGGCGTTTAAGCGCCGCAGCATCTCCGGGTAAAGCTGCAAAATCCGCCCCGCCACAAGTTTGGCGCTGACAAAATGGTTGGCTTTCAACTTCAGCAAATAGCCATCCTCCCGGGATTCAAACGACTGCACCGTCAGGGTGAGTTCGTGGCTTTCCAGCTCCACTTGAGCCAGCGCAAACACTAAAGCCTGCCAGTTGGGAGGTTGTGGGAAGGAAACTTCCACCACTGACTCCTTGACTTGCCGGTGCTGGCCCAACTCTCCGGGATCAAAATCCCGACCGGCTGGGTAGCGCTCCTTGGGGCTTTTGGTGGCGTAGTTGAAGTCCGTAAAGATGTACCGGCAGTCCACCTTGGAGAAATCGACGAATTCCAGGTGCCAGTTGTGGGTGCAGCAGCCAGTCATTTTCGCGCCATCGAGATTGGTGGGGATCAGCCGGCTCTCCAGCAGGTAGGCGTCTCTCAAATCCGCTTCGCTCAAGGTGGCGTCTTTCAGATACGCCCCACTCAAGTCCGCCCGCCGCAAATCGGCTCCCCGCAAAGACGCCTCACTTAAGTCTGAGCGCAACAGGTAGGCGTCTTGCAGGTTGGCTCGCAGTAAGTGGGAGTTTTTGAAGCTGGTTTTCAGCAGGTAGGCTCCCGTGAGGTTGGCTCGGCTCAAGTCAGCGCTGTCTAGCGTCGCTTCGCTCAAGTCCGCGCCGGTGAGAACCACCCGGTGCAAGTCCGCCTGAGTGAGATTTGCCAGACGCAGATTGACAGCGCTGAGGTTGGCTTCAATCAGGTTGGCTCCAATTAAGAGCGCTTCTCGCATGGAAGCTTCTTCCATGTGGCTCTCCCGCAGATTGGCACCCGTCAGGTTGGCACCGGTGAGGCTGGCTCGCCGCAAATTGGCTTCCATCAATTCCGCCCGCAACAGCTGGGCACCATTGAGTTTCGCCCTTTCCAGATTGATTTGGTCGAGCTTGGAGTCGGTGAGATCGCAGCCGGTGAGGTCGGCTTCTTGCAGGACGGCCCAGTTGAGGTCGGCTTCCTGCAGGGAAGCCATCCGCAGATCCACTTTGCTGAGATTTGCGCCACTCAATATGGCTTGGTTGAGATTGCTGCCGGTGAGCGCTGCGCTGCGGAGATCGGCGCGGCGCTTTCCTTGCGCCGGTGAGCTGGCTGTGCGTAATCGACGCCCAGCTGAGGTTGGCACCGCACAGATCTGAGCCGGTCAGGTCGATATTGCGCAGATTCGCCCCGCTCAGGCTGGCACCGGCGAGGTCAATGTGCGAAAAATTCCGCTCTCCCTGTTGGTAGCGATCTAGAAGCTCCTTGACTTGCATTTTGGCCCTTAGGGCAGTTAGCGATAGCGGATAGCTCTGACAGAACTCAGGCAAAATTAAGCGCCGGCAGCAAGCTGCGGGGAGCGCTGACAGGGCACCCTGCTGTGTGAGTTGGGGACACGCTGTGAGGGCAGTGCCGGTGGCGGCTGCGGTAAGTTTCAATCCCGTTTCCGGGATTCAGCTGGCCAAAGTTCTTGTCCTCCTACCCCCTGCTGAAATCATTGTCGCATTGAAATGGGCAACGCTTGCACAACTGGGATGCTCCGTAGAACCTTGAACCTTACTGCCACCCTTAGCCGCGCTCGGAACGGAAACAAGGGGATATCGCCAAAGTTGACCCACTGTTACAATTGCGGTGGCACTGACTCTATAGATATAGTCCTATGAAGCGCACTCTCAAATGGCTCTCTATTATTACTGCCGCTGTTAGCATTGGCGTTCAAGTGCCCGTTTGGGCTGAGGGCAATGACCCCGCAGCGCAGGCTAAGCCAGAGCCGGCGGCTTCAGACAAACCGGCACCGGCTCAGAGTGCCCCAGAAACGCCGGCGAAACCCGAGCCGGCGGCTTCAGACAAACCGGCACCGGCTCAGAGTGCCCCAGAAACGCCGGCGAAACCCGAGCCGGCGGCTTCAGACAAACCGGCACCGTCTCACAATACCCCAGACACTCCCAAAAAGCCAGAGCCCGCAGCCCCCGACAGACCGGCACCGGCTCAGAATACCCCAGAAACCCCCAAAAAGCCCGAGCCGGCGGCTCCCGACAAGCCGGCACCGGCTCAGAATACCCCAGAAACCCCCAAAAAGCCCGAGCCGGCGGCTCCCGACAAGCCGGCAGCTTCAGAGTCGGGGGATGTGCTGCAGTTGCTGAACCGAGGGCGGTATCTGGCGAGCAGGAAACAGTACGAACAAGCGCTGGCCATTTACGAGCAGGCGCTGAGCCTCAAGCCCGATTCAGCCGCCGCACTGGCAGGCAAAGGGGCGATGCTCGCACAGTTGAGCCGGTATGACGCCGCGATAGCCGCTTTGCAGAAAGCTACGGATCTCAAGGGCGATTACTCTCTGGCTTGGTTCGAGCGCGGCGTGGTGCTCAGGGACATGAACCGCAACGAAGAAGCGGTGCAGGCGTTTGACAGGGCGATTCAAGTCAATAATCAGTGGGGCGGCGAAACGCTTGAAGCAGCTTGGAGTCACAAAGGTTCGGCGCTGTGGAAGCTGGGGCGCAAAGAAGAAGCGCTGGCAGCTTTTGACAGAGCGACTGGCATCAATCCCCAATTTGCCCTGGCCTGGTACAATCGCGCTACAGCTTTATTGCAGTTACAGCAGTACGAAAATGCGATAGAAGCTTATGACAGAGCCTTGCAAAGCAGGGGGGAGTGGGGAATGGATACCAGCCCTTCTAATGCGTGGTACAATCGGGGCGTGGCGCTAGAACAGCTGAAGCGCTACGAAGACGCCATCAATTCTTATGACCGAGCGCTGAGAGTTACTCCCAATCACCTGAAGGCGAGACAGCGGCTGGCTGCTTTGCGCCGGCAGTTAGGGCGCTAGGCTTATTGTGCATTTTAGATGGTGTTTTGGGGGTGCGGCAGGCGTCTCGCCTGTGCTCTCGCCTCTATATCGCTCTGGCGCTGATTAAGGCAGCCAGCGAGGGCGGACACCGATAAAGGGCAGCTGTTCTGGCTGCGTGGGGGTGCCGGCAGTTTCCCCGAGCGGTATAACAGGCAGCAGCCACATGCGACTGGTTTTCACCGTTTCCCCCGCAGACGTGCGCGGACCGATAGTTTGCGACTTGTTTTGCCGGTCGATGACCAGCTGGTCGAACAAAATCGCCAAACCGTCGGGTGCCAGACTCATTTGTATGTCCCGCTGCTGCGGGAGAACAACCAGCGGCGTCACTTTAGCGCTCTTGAGGTCAATCGCCGCGATATAAGGTTCTTCCTGGTACTGCTCACCTTTGAGCAACTGCGTCAGCAAGCAATAGACCGTTGCGCCATCAGGGGCGAACTGGGCGCTGATAATCGAGCCGGTGGTGCGCAGGAGTTCTTTCTGCACGCCCCGGTTAGTCACCAAAAACAGCGAGCGGGTGTAATCCGGGTTAAATTGCACCATTGCCGCCGCAGAATTATCCCTGGCAAAGCTGAGCAACCGGCCAAACTTCGGCAGAAAATCAATCGGTTTTGCCTGCGATTCCTCCTGCGGTTGCAGCGGCACAATCGCCACCCCTTGTCCTTGGGCAATCGCCATAGAATTATTATCCGGCGCAATCAGAAACTCGCCCCCCGGTTGAGTTTCCAAACGTCTCGGCGCGGCGGGCGGCTGAATTATCCAGATGCCAAAATCTTTGCCCGGATTTTTCCGGCTCACCCGCTGCACGGCGATGGTCTTGCCATCCGGCGACAGGTCAAATCTCAGGTTCTGGTAGTCGGAGCTGTCTAAAATCCGCTCAATTTTGCCAGCCTTTTCGGAGCGCGAGCCGGATTTTTCCGGGGAGTTCGGGTGAATGCCGGTGGTCACCGTGTACAGCTGCGCGTCAAAGGAGCCTTTAGCAAACTCCGAGCGGTTTTCAGCAGAAAATAGAATCCGGTCTCCATCGGGATAGGGCTCAAAGTCCATAACCACCTGCTCTGGTGGCGTCAGGGGAACCGGTTTCTGGCCTTGTGTGACATTCACCAGCATTAACCTTCCCGCTTCTTTCTCCTCAACCCCGAGATAGACAAAGGCGCGGTCGCGGCTGCGAAACTGGCCGGTGAAAGGCTCAATTTGCACTTTCTTGCCCGTGTCTTTGCTGTAAATATCTAGCGCCTTTTGCAACTCTAGCTTGTAGGCGGTGCCATAGGCCGGCGGCGCAGTCAGCGTATAGGCCATCCGACGCCCAGCCCAGCTGATCTTACCGGGCAGGGGCGGCTCTATGCGCAGGTTCTCTTCCACACTGGTGCGATCCATCGGGCGGCTGAAGGTGAGGATGAAGCGCGTATCCGAGGCTCCCACTTGTTTATTTCCCCAGCTGAAGTCCCTCACGCGGGGGACAGTCTGGTCTCCTTGCCACAAAAGCAGCCCAATCAGCACGCTCAGCACCAGCATCAGCAAAATGGCCGCGCGGTCGATCGGTTGGAAAAACTGCTTGGAAGTTACATCTGAGCTTGACATCGGCTTGAAAGCTTAAAATTTTGGTACTGTTTTATTAGCCTAGCGGACAGCGCTAGCATTTGACCAGGCGATCCCCTCCCGCCCGTGAACTGTCCTGTGTTACGCTGTTTCTCGGTTTGACTTGCCAGTCAATTCAACGGCTACCTCGCCAGGGGTTGCTCAGCATTCATTCTTCAATGAGTTGCCAAGAGCGGGACTCTCTAATCTATTATACATTCGCACACCCCTCTAAAATCGAATTTTTCACTTCTCAAATCGCTCTCACTCATGGTACAACCCTCTCTGACACATTTAGGTAATGAAATCTTTCTAGTTGAGCGACTGCTCAATCCCTCCCTGTGTGACCATATCATCCAGATTGCCGAGTGCGCCCAGTTTGGCCAAGCCGGAATTGCGCTGGAAATCTCAGACCCACAGCTTCGCAATAATGATCAGCTGCGGCTAGAGGGCAGCTCCCTTCTGGACTCCACCAATGAGCTGTTGCTTGGCGCGGTTGCCATCATTCAAAACCTGCTTTACCAGCACTACGGTATCCTCTTTGCCCACGTCGAGACTTGCTCCATCCTCCGCTATCAAAAAGGACAGTTCTACAAGCGCCATATTGATAACTTACTGCTGCCCAGCCGGCTTGAAGAAGCCGCCAACGGTATCCCAATCAGGGATATCAGTGTTGTCGGCTACCTGACAGAGTATTTTGAAGGAGGAGAGACTTTCTTTGACCGGCAAAATTTGAAAGTAAAGCCCGAAATGGGAAGTGTCTTAGTGTTTCCAGCTTACTACACCCACCCTCATCAATCCCTGCCGGTAAGCGAAGGGAAAAAATATTGCTTTACCACTTGGCTATTTCATTAACTATTGCCTCTCGTTTCCTCTCGTGACCTGGCTCCTGCCCAGTCCCTACAGGGATCTTTTTGTTCAAAGTTTGTAGTTGGGCTAAAGCCCAAAGTTCGTAGTTGGGCTTTAGCCCAAAGTTTGTAGTTGGGCTAAAGCCCAAAAGTTCGTAGTTGGGCTTTAGCCCAAAAGTTCGTAGTTGGGCTTTAGCCCAAAAGTTCGTAGTTGGGCTTCAGCCCAAAAGTTCGTAGTTGGGCTTTAGCCCAAAAGTTCGTAGTTGGGCTTTAGCCCAAAGGTTCGTAGTTGGGCTTTAGCCCAACCGGCTTGAAACACTAATACTCGTAGGGATTCTTGGGTTTTGGAATCTGCTTGAGCGAACTGGCTTCGATAGTGAGCTGGCGCTTGTTTGCTAGCGTTTCGGTAATCATCTGACCTTCGATTTCCAGCCAGGTGTCTGGAGGATAAGCAGTGCGGCTTTGCGGCAACTTCACCGGCAGCCCCACCGGATAAGCGTCTGCAGCGCAGCAGGTGAGGACAAACCGAGCCACCAGCAGGTACTGTTCGGGTAAGTTGGGAGGATGGATGACAAATCCCTGCACTTTCACTTTTTCGCCGGTGTGGTCGTCTGGTTCGGGATAGACATTTAATGTCCGCACCCAGTCAATGAGCGAGCGCTCCTCAGGGCGGGTGGCGGTGCGAAACGTTGGCGGTTGCGGTCGCGTCACAGATAAAATGTCCGTCACTCCCCGGTCAAGTGCGGTTTCGCTGGCAAAAACCTGGGGCGTAATCGCTATCCCGAGAATCGCCGTGACGAGCAGCAAAATACTGCCCAAACCGGGGGGGAACAAACTGATATGCCCGCCGGTGGGACTGACCGGCGCTGAGGAAAATTTGCCCAGTCGCCGCAAGAGTTGCAGCGCCCTCAAAGTGCTGATGCCTATCAAGATAGCACCTGCAGCGACCACCAGCCAAAAATAATTCGGGTGAATCAGCAGGTATAACTTGTCCGTGAGCCAGTATTTCACCAGTAAAATTCCCCAGGCTCCCAGGGCAAAAACATCCAGCCAGGGCAATAAATGGTTATTCGCTTTGTTTGAGCTTTCAGTCGGTTTCATCAGCGTCCACAGGTTCTATATTTACTCTCGCACTCTCTTTCCTTTACACTTTGTAGGGTGCGTTCCGTATCCCCCTCGCACTCTGTATGGTGCTTCTCCTGAAGCGGAACGCACCCTACGAATTCAGTACCGTGGTTCTCCTGAAGCAGAACGCCCCCTATTTTGCACTCTGTAGCGTTCGCATCCCCTAAAACTTTGTGCTGCGGTTCTCCTTCAGCGGAGCGCACCCTACTTCTTTCATCGGGAGCATCCCGTTTTTGCAAAGATGTTACCCTCACCCCCCTAACCCCCCTCTCCCAGGGCGGGAGAGGGGGGAAAAACTAAGAATTCTCCCCTCTCCCCTTGTGGGAGAGGGGTTGGGGGTGAGGGGGATTACAAAAATGGGATGCTCCCCTTTCATCTCGCTCACCCACTTAACTGAAATGCAAATTGAGAGCCAGGGTCAGCAAAAAAGTCAGCTGAGCGGCAAGAGCGAACAAGTAAAACACAGCCTTTCTCTTGAAAACCATCAGCATCAGCCCAACGCCTTTGAGGTCAATCATCGGCCCAAACACTAAGAAAGCCAGCAGGGAACCGCTGGTAAAGGTGGAAGCAAAAGAAAGCGCGAAAAATGAATCCACCGTCGAACAGATGGAGACGACTGCTGCCAGCACCAGCATAGCAACAATAGAAGTCACCGGCCCCTGGCCCAGGGAGAGGATCAGGTCACGGGGAGCAGCGACTTGAAGGATGGCGGCGATGGCGCTCCCCATCACTAACACCGCGCCCAACTCCCTAAGCTCCTGCACTGTATTGTCCAGCAACAGCCGCAGCTTGTCTGGCAGGGGTTTCTTGGCAGTGCTGTAGGCGAGCGAAGATGCCTGCAGCACCGATGGGTCCAGGCGCACCGGCGCTCCAGGCTCGCCCAGCAAAAACGTACCCGACTGCAACAGCAGCGACGGCGGCTCAGCCCCACCGGCAGGCTCGGGTTTGGGCGGGGAATACCTGGGAATGGCGCGAGCCACAGCCGGTTGCAGCAGGGGGCGCAAGTCAGCCTGAGCGCTGAACACCCAGCCAATGATAGTGGCTATGGCCAGGGAAAATACAACCCGCAGCACCACGATCTCCGGCTGGTCCCGAAACGCAGTCCAGGTTGACCAAATCACTATCGGGTTGATTGTCGGCGCAGCCAGTAAAAACCCAACCGCCACGGATGCCGGCACCCCCTGCATCAGCAACCGCCGCGCCACCGGCACGTTGCCGCACTCGCACACCGGAAACAAAAAGCCCACCGAACTGCCGACTAAAGCCCCCAGCAGCGGGTTGCGGGGCAGCTTTTGGATCAGGAAGCCCTCATCGACAAACAGCAGCAGCAAACCTGAAAACACAACCCCCAGCAGCAGGAAGGGGATCGCTTCCACTAACAAACTTAAGAAGATAGTAAAAGCCTGGTTGAGTTGATTCATGCGGGTTAGTGTGAGGAGCCTTACTTGGATGCTCTGTCTAGCCATTTGCCATAACAGCAGCTTACAGAAAATCCGCCCCAAATCCCACCCCTCAGGGTTGGCTGCAGATTGTCCGCCCCATATTCTCGCCGCCACGGCACTCAACGGTGCGGCGGGGGAGTTCTGTCCTTTGGCCCAGTCGCCTCCCGCACGGAGCGCCGGCTATAGCAGTATGCACTTAGGTTAGAACATTAGACCTTCAGGGGGGGCGGACGCCTGCCCTACGTCTATATAGCAGTAAGCATTTAGGAAACCTACATTCCGGCCTCCCTTGCTCCAGAGCTCCCGAAGCTTCTATTGTTCTAACCAATATGACTGCTGCTATATCAACTGCCGGTGTCCCTCCGGCGCTCCTCTAAATCGAGAAGCACAGGGGGTTCCGGGGAAAGGGCGCTTGTGAGCGCCCCCGGCGCTCTTCTTTCGCAAAAAAACTCCCCTGCCGCCTCCCGAAATTTACTGAACCCGCCTGCAGTTGCCTCTACAGCTCCCAGTATAATTTCTTAATAAACAGAACCTCTCACCGCTAGCCCGGACACAGGCCGTTACATGTGGCCCTGCGGCAAATTTTTGTTACCGGCACCTGGCGTTCTCTTAAAGCACCTGTCTGAAAGGCGTTTAGGGTTAACAAAAAGTTAAAATTATCTTAATATTAAATTAGGTTTGAAGAAATAAAAGTTTAAAAAACTTTACAGAACAAAAGAGTAGCTATATCGATGACAGAGCGCCATTTTCAAAAGCAATTCAAATCATTGTGCTAACATCATTAGGAGGATAGGGCGCGCACCTATTTGGAAGTAATAGCGGATCGAGGTGCCGGCATTCTGCCTCTCCCTCACCCCGCTCTGCCGCCAGCGATCTTTTACGCCGGCGTTTCGGGTTTTCCGCCGGCTCAAACGAGCTGGTTTGGGAACAAGCTCGCTCGCCATAGCATTGGAACTCGCAGACTCTCTGCTGCGAGAGAGCCGCAAGATTTTTTGCGGATAGAAGCTTCCCTGAAGATAGCCAGTGTGCTTTTCGAGCAGAATAACGTAAACTTCCGTTACTGTTTATGGTATGCAGCCAACTCTTCAAACCCCCTTACTGTTTATGTTCAATGGGCCGCGCTCCGATTTTACAGCTCCACCTGTCTTAGTGGGCTGCCCTCAAAACCTCCATTTAGAGTCCACCCTTCAAGAACTGCCCCTTTTCGACTGTCAGGTTGAATCTTACCATCCAGGTAGGGAAGTCGCTCGCAGATTTAAAGAAAATCCGCTGCTGTGTGGCGTGATTCTCATGAAACAGGGAGAATTTGCCGGCATGATTTCCCGGCGGCGCTTTTTGGAACACCTCAGCCGCCCCTACGGCCTAGAACTGTTTTTGCAAAGACCCCTGACCTCCCTGTATCGCTTTGCCCAGACTGAGATTTTGATTTTCCCCAAAGATACTTTAATCGTCGAGGCGGCGCGGCAATCTCTGCACCGGCCCGCTGAGTTGCTCTACGAGCCGGTTGTCGTTGAAATGGCACCTCGGGACTACAAATTACTGGACGCACACCAGTTGCTGGTGGCTCAGTCACACATTCACCAACTGGCCACAACCTTGCTCAAAGACCTCTACCAGCAGCTGGAGACAGCCAACCAAGAACTGCAGCGCCTGGCCACCTCCGATGGCCTCACCGGGGTGGCCAACCGGCGCAAATTCGATCAGTACATCGAGCAAGAGTGGCGGCGGCTGAGGCGCGAGGGAGAACCGCTGTCCCTGATTCTCTGCGATGTGGACTTTTTCAAGCGCTACAACGACACTTACGGTCATGTTGCCGGTGACGAGTGTTTGCGGCGGGTTGCCGGCGCTATCAGCTCTGCCGTCAGGCGTCCAGCCGATTTAGTCGCCCGCTACGGAGGCGAAGAATTTGCCGCGATTCTCCCCAACACCGGCGCTCACAGTGGCCTCTATGTGGCCGAAACCATCCGCTCGGCAGTCCGAGCGCTGCAGCTCCCTCACCCCAAATCACTGGCAGCCGGCACCGTCACCGTGAGTTTGGGCGTCTCCTGCATCACTCCCGACTGCGACACCTCACCGGCTCAGCTGATTGCGGCAGCCGATCTGGCCCTGTATCAGGCCAAGCTAGACGGGCGCGATTGCCTGCGCTACGCCAGCGCCACAGCACCTTCCTCCAGCTCTGTGCTGCAACCCGCTGTAGACTGGCAACTGTGGGACACTTCCCCCACTTCTTAACCCTGGAAGCCGGCAGCCCTATTTGTGCCCGATGTAGCCGGTACTACACCATCGGGGAGCAGAGAAATGATACCTTTTTACTTGACAGCTCTCCCCAACAAACAGTTAATTTGGGGTTAAGTTCTAGTTAGGCTGGCCTTAAAGAGTAAAGAATTATTACAGTCAACTTAAATCTCCTTTAAAATGAAAATAATAAAATACCCTTAGAGACAGGGAAAACAAAAAGAAAGGGGTTAGCAGTCATGTTAGCAATGAATCAACTTTCAGGCGAGCTATCAGTCATGGAGGGGAGTCTCAATGCTGGAACTCAAGAGTTACGCTTGGAGTCAACGCTCCAAGAGCTGAAGCTGCACGACTTTCAGGTTGAGTCAGAGCATCTGGGGAAAGAACTGGCTAAGGCTTTTACAGAAAATCCGCTGCTGCCAGGAGTTATCTTGATGGATCGGGGTCAGTTAGCCGGCATGATTTCCCGCCGGCGATTTTTGGAACATCTCAGCCGCCCTTACGGAGTGGAACTGTTTACGAGGAGACCGATTAAAACTTTATATCGCTTTGCCGAAATCGATATTTTGGTTTTTCCCGCTCACACCTTAATTGTAATGGCCGCTCGCCGGTCTTTGCAGCGAGAGCCGGAATCGCTCTACGAACCCATCGTGGTCGAGTTTGAAAATCAGGGTTACAAACTCTTGGACGCCCATCAATTGCTGGTGGCGCAGTCCCACATCCACGAACTGACCTCTCGGTTGCTGAACGAGCAAACCAAAGCCCAGATGATTCAAACCGAAAAAATGGCCAGCTTGGGGCGGATGGTGGCTGGGGTGGCTCACGAGATCAGGAATCCAGTCAACTGCATTGGGGGCAATATTGGATTCCTGTCAAACTACTGTCAAGACCTGATTGAACTCCTGTCAGTTTACCAAGAAGAAGTTGCCGATGAATCTCTGAGTATTTCTCAAAGAAAAGAAGAAATAGAATTAGACTATGTGCGGGGAGATTTGCCGAAAGTGGTGGAAAGTATCCGGGTGAGCGCCGAGCGATTAACCCAGATTGTCAGCAGCCTGCAAAACTTCTCGCACATGGATGAGACAAATCGCAAACCCGCTGACCTCCATCAATGCCTTGACAGCACCCTGTTGATCCTGCGCAACCGGCTCAAATACAGCATTGCAGTCGTGAAAAACTATGGGGATCTGCCGCCGGTGAGGTGCTATTCCGGGCAGCTGAGCCAGGTATTTATGAACCTGCTCAGCAATGCGATTGACGCCTTAATGGAGAAAGCCGAGTCGCAACCGGCAGGCTCGACTTGGAAACCCCAGATTGACATAGCCACGCAAGTGTGCTCCCCACCGGCAGGTGTGACAGCAGGTTCGGATGAACGCTGGGTGTCTATCCGGATTGCCGATAATGGCCCGGGCATCCCGCCTGAAATTCAGCAGCGCATTTTTGACATGTTCTTCACCACCAAGCCGGTCGGCAAGGGCACCGGTTTGGGATTGGCCATCAGCCATCAAATCGTCACCGAAAAACATGCCGGTTTCTTGAATCTGCGCTCGATAGCGGACTCGCAACTAGCCACCGGCACCGAGTTTGAAATTCTCCTGCCAATTTCAGCCGGTTTACCCTGAGCCCTTGGCTTTCTCGCTCAAGCGTGCCGGAAAATCCATTATCCCCGGCAACCCGCAGCAGCCGGCTGCTACTTCAAAGCAACGAGCCAGGGTGACGGATTGGCGAGCGCCCGAATAAATTATCTGAATTCCGCTTGTAGAGTTTTTCACGGTCAGGCGTCTGGCAAAATTCACTGCCGGTTCTCAGCGGGCCGGCACACATCAATGGAACATCCAGAAATAGCATTAAGAAACCATCAAGAAACCGGGTTTCTTTAAGAAGCCCGGTTTCTGGCCAGGTTTATGGCCCGTGACGCCGCCCGCCCGCAACTCCCCTCCGCCAGCAAAATTCCATCGTACCTGCAAGCAGATATAATATTCGGATATAATACCGCGCTCGCCGGTCGCACCCCACACGCGCCCCGCTCTCCGGCGAGCCGGCTGACAGGCATTTCCCAGCTGTCGGGTGCGGCAGGGGGCCCATTGTGCCGGCCTGAGGCACCAGAGAAAAGAAATGGTAGGCTTAGTGAGTAGCTGAAGTGTTGCTGATGCCCTGTGCCAAAGGAATTTGGTTCTGCCTTACCGCAGCCGTCTCTATCCGAGGGGAGCAATCAAGACCTCCGTTTGGAGTCAACCCTCCAGGAACTGCCCCTGTACGATTTTCAGGTCGAGTTAAGCTGTCGGGGCGCTGACGTCGCCCGAGTGTTTGAAAAATATCCCCTGCTCCCCGGAGCCATCCTGGTGGAGCGAGGAGAGTTTGCCGGCGCGATCTCGCGCCAGCGACTGCTAGAATACTTGCTGCGCCCCCGCGGGCTGGAGCTGTTTTTGAATGAACCGCTGAGCGTTCTGTACAGCTACGCTCGCACTGAGATTTTAGTGCTTCCCGAAAGCACGCCAATCGTAGCGGCGGCGCGACAGGCGCTCAGGCGCTCCCCGGAACTGTTGGGGGAACCCATCGTCGTCTTAAAGGAGCCCCAGACTTATCAATTATTAAACCTCCACGAGTTGAACATTGCTTACTGGCAAATCCGAGGCATCGAAACACAGGTGCGGCTGGAGCACATGCAAGCCCAGATGATTCAAAGCGAGAAAATGGCCAGTTTGGGGCGTCTGGTAGACGGCGTGGCTCACGAAATTTTAGACCCAGTGGGTTTTATCTGGGGCAACCTCACTTACGTCTCAACCTATAGCGAGGGTTTGGTGCAGTTGGTGGAAGCTTACGAAAAACTCCTGCCCGCTGTGCCGGCAGAGATTGCAGAACTCAAAGAAGAGATTGAATTTGATTTCTTGCAGCAAGACTTGCCCCGCACCCTCGCCAGTATCCGCACGGGAGCGGAGCGGTTAAAAAAATTTGTCACCAGCCTGCAAAACTTCTGCCATATCGATGAAGTCTATCCCAAGCCGGCGGACTTGCACGCCTGCATTGACAGTGTTCTGATGCTGCTCAAAAGCCGCCTCAGCGGCGAAATTGAAATTGTAAAAAATTACGGCCACCTGCCGCCGGTGACTTGCTACGCTAGCCAGCTCAGCCAAGTGTTTATGAATATCCTCAGCAATGCCATTGATGCCTTAATTAACCAGTCCCTCAATCAAAAATTTGCCGCAGAGTTCAGGGATACAGGACAGAGCTATTCGCCACTCGAAAGGACGCAAAAGCCTCGCATTGAAATCACTACCCGAGTTTGCTCTCTGGGCACCGCCGCACCAGATGGGCTTAAGTCTCGCGCCGTCTCGATTCGGATTGCAGACAACGGTCCTGGCATGTCTCCCCAGCAGCAGCAGCAGATTTTGGCGTCTTTCTCCACACAGAGACGGGCGGAGAAGGAAACCAGTCTGGCGCTGAGTTACTGGATCGTCACCGCCAAGCACGGGGGGCAGTTTTATTTGCGCTCCCGCAGCGTCTTTGAAGCCGGTTCGCGCACCTCTTTCCCGGGAGCGGACTCCCTGTCGCGACACCCCTCAAGAACCCTAACTCGCAGCGTAACCGAAGGAAATACCGCCAGAGCAGGAGAGCCGCAACCCCCCACCGGCACGGAATTTGAGATTTTGCTGCCCTTGGTCTAGGACTCCACCGGTTAGGGGGCGCGGGGTTAGGAGTCAGCCTTTAGGAGTTACATATACCACCTAACACCTAAAACCTAAAATCTAAGACCTAAGGATAGGGATCAGGAGTTGGGAGTTAGATATATAGCAGTAGCCACTTAGGTTAGGACGTAGGACAGGCGTCTCGCCTGTCCCAAAGACCTAGAGGCCCGGCGAACGCCGTACCTACGTCTATACTTCGTATCGAGCGTGTCCTAAACTGACTGTTTATTGCTATACCATCGAAAACCTAACACCTAACACCTAACACCTCAGGTTAGGGGTTGGGGGAAAGCCAATGCCCAATCCAAAATCCCCAATCCAAAATCCAAAATCCAAAATCCAAAATGCCCATGCCCCATGCCCCATGCCCCATGCCCCATGCCCCATGCCCCATGCCCTGCCCCCCACACCCCATCTCCTAGCTTGTCCTTTACATTTCTTAGCAAGTCCTCCGCCGGCATCCCCTCTCTATCCCACAGGCGGCTTTTCTCCGAAAGTTCCTCCTTCTGTCCGGACTGAGTGTAAAATTTGTGTAAAAATACAGATGTCAGCCTTAAAGAATTGCTATTAACCCCGAAACCATATTGACACGGATTGTAGAAGGGTTTAAGGTAGCAATATCTACGTGAAAATACTTAAATGGGGCTTTTGCAGTGTCTTTTATAGAATCCATATCTATTCCGAATAGCCTGTCAGCTCCCGCGTCTGACTTAATCCGGGACTTTGGTTTCGCAGAAGGCTTCCACCAGATGCCGCCGGCGCAGCCGGCATTAATCCAGCTTGATTTTGAGAACTTAAAGGGTTTTGAGCAGCTGAGCGACCAGTACGCTAGCTCGGGCGTGCGGTTTGAGGGTGCGATTGCCCTGCAGCCATCCAACCCCGCTTTTGCGCCCTCTGATGCCTCTCAGGTGCTGATGCCGCTCGTCAACCAGACCGGCATCACAGCCTATTTTCGCCGCCCCGCCAGCAGTGCCGGTGCCTTCGTGATTGGCACCAAACCCGTCGTGCTAGCCGCTTTTGACGCAGATGGGAACCGGCTTCGAGAGATGAACACCGGCGCAAACTACGTTATCTCACCCGCCGGTGAGCTGCCCAAACTCCTGCCCCATCACCGCCTAGAAGTGACCGGCACCGCCATCGCTAAGGTTGTCTTTTACTCCAACGCCCCCTTTATTCTGGATGATTTTTTCTTCTCCCACTGAGCCGGTAAGCCAGAAAACAGGCCCGGTTTGGCCACTAGCCATCCAGTTTTGACAGGAAAGCATCAAATCCGCCGGCAGGCCGAAAAATTACCGATTTACTATATTTCATTTATAGCAGTAGCCACTTAGATTAGGACATTAGACCTTCGGGGCAGGCGGGACGCCTGCCCTACGTCTATAGAGCAGTAAGCATTTAGGAAACCTACATTCCGGCCTCCCTTGCTCCAGAGCTCCCGAAGCTTCTATTGTTCTAACCAATATGACTGCTGCTATACAATACGACCGCAAAACCAGGGGCTAAATGCATCTAATTTGCTTATCTTGCGATAGGCGATCCGCCAGTCAGTCGGGTCGGCAGCGCGTCCCTTCCCAGAAACCAGGTTCAACCTGGTTTCTGGCCGGGCGCTCCGGCTCAAATTACCTGCAGTAGGCGGAGATATCTTCCCCACACTCATCAGCTAGGAAAGACAGCGCCCGAAAGCGCAATCCCACGAATTGCTCGTACAGAGGATTCAGCTTACATAGTGGTGGAATCTGGAAAAGCGTGCGCCCAAACAGCTGAATATCTCGCTCAAAGGGACAGTGGGCTGGGATGATTTTGCACAGCAAACGAGCTAGTTTGGGGCTGTCAATTTCTAGGGCGTCAAGCCACCGGCGCACCCGATGCAGCAGATCGCTCTCACTTCTGTGGGGAGGAGCAATTACAAAAGAATTCTGAAGGCCAGAGAGGGTCATAGAAATCAGCCTTTTTAGAAGAGATTCGGCGGACACTGAACACTCTTGCTTAAGCCGGCAAAAAGCACCCCCGTCTAACCGCCGGTGCGCTGCAAGCGCAACGCCCGATGCCTCCGCACAGCCGGGATGCAATTCCTAGCTCAATGGTTTCAATGTCTGCCCGCTCCAAATTATTTCTCTAGCTACTGGAATTTCGTATATTTAGATACAAAAAACCCCGATTGATGCTAATTCCAGATTCGCCCAATCCGATTTGAGAATCCCTTGACAAAAAAACACTTTATTAGTATAATATTATACCAGAAGTGAGAACTCCAGCCCTCACCCCACCGGCGGGGTAAGGGCTTTGGGAGCATCCCGGTTGTGCAAAGAAACCCAAATGAATGCGACAGTGATTTCAGCAGGGGGTAGGAGGAGAAGATTTTTGGCCAGCGAATCAAAGGAAACGGGATTGAAACAGGACTTTAGTCGTTACGGCCAGCAATTAGGCAGTGGGCTAGCCAGACGCCACCTCCAGCAAACCGGCAGGCGGCGCAACCTCAACCCGACCGGCTGACAAATCCACCACCGGCACAATCTCCTTGACAAACGGAATCAGCACCGTTGCCGGTGCGGCTGGTTTTGGCTTGGGTTTGCCTTTTTTACCCGCCGGTGCCGGTGGGTCCTCCTCCGCAGCAGCGGCAACCGCCTGGGGTGACTCCTTAAGCTTCACCTCCAGCAAATCATTGCCGGCGGGGATAACATCCACCACCGTCCCGATGAATTGGCCGGTCAGCTGGTTGAACACCTGCAAACCCAGCAAATCCCGGACGTGATACTCATCTTCCTCCAAAACAGGGCGGTCGGTTTCTGGCACCAGCAGGACGGCACCCGCCAGCGCCTCTGCCTGGTTGCGGTCCTCAATGCCGGCCAGTTGCAGCACATATAACCCCTTCCCAGGGATATACCGCCCGCCCAGCAACTCAACCGGCTGCGGTTCCCCAGCGCCGGTGCGCCGCAACCACCGGCGTCCGGGCTCCAAAAACCGTTCCGGAAAATCAGAACTGGGATAAACCCGCACCTCACCGTCCAAACCTTGAGGTGCCACAATTTTGCCAATTTCTAGCCAATTGTCATTTGTCATATCATGTACGAGCGCATCAATTATATATATAAAAGTGTTGTAGGGGCGGGTTCACCCGAAACAGTTGTGGCACAACGAAGCGTTGTAATAAACCCGCCCCCGCCCCCGCTCACGGCCAATAAAATCCTATCTCATCTTTTTGAACAGTCCCAATTCAGCATCACCGCCAACCCTTACCTCTCCATGTGAGAGGGAGCGCGGGCGAGGAATTTTATTGGTTGTGATTAACCGGGCGTTGCGCATCAAAAGCATGAAACTGTACGCGCTTTTCTCTTGCCAGGTTGCCCCTAAACGATGACAGGGCAGTCTCCGTGCGGTCCCCGCCCTACAGAGATCACCATCCCGCAATTTTGCAACGCCATTAACCGTATAAAAAAAATAGTGTCCGCCTTTAAAATATTAGCCCGCGCAGGCGGGCTTTGTTTGTATAGCGGCAGAATTCATTCTGCCGCTATACAAGCACACAGCCGGATATTATCCGAGCTAACCGCTAACAGCTGACTGCAGGTAAACTTGCTCGACAACCTTTGCCAAGCGCTGCATGCCGGTTTCAATTTCCCCGTCGGGGGTAATCAGGACGTTGCGCTCGGTTAAATTCAACCCGTAGCGGCGATTAAAAGATGGTGTTGGCGAATGCGTGAGGGGTTAGACCTACAGCTAGTTCCTAGGCGATTATCCAGGTTCCTGGCGATTGAAATCGCGGCTATACAGACGAAGCCCGCCTTCGCGGGCTAAGAGTAGAGCGAGACTCTCACAAGCTGCGCGGTTTTTCCTCCTCCGGGCTTGAGCTGGGAACGAGGAAACTTGGGGGTGGGGTCTTACCCCACATCAATTCGCCAACAGCATCTTAAAATCCCCGACAATAGCGTCAATCAGCGGCTGGTATCCCTGAGACGACCCGTACCGGCAAACCATCTCCCCATACTCGGAGCTGGCCAGAAGCCTGAAGTGCTTATATGCTACAGGTTACAAGTCTCTGCGCGAGAGAAGAGACCAACCCCAGCCGCCGACATCCAAAACCCAGCCAGCCCCCTCCACCAGCCACACCCCCTTACCCACATTCCACCTCCCTCCGCTCCAGGTGTAGTGACAAATAGGGTCACAAGGGAGATGTCCTTTTTTACTATCCTTCAGATTAAATATCAGGTCTTTTTCGTACAACCAATCCAAAAAAAAGAATACCTCCTCTTTTTGTACAAAATCTCCTCCTCTCCTCCAGTCTATTGTATCACAAAACTTCTTGTAAGTATCATAATCAGCGTCCCACCGGCCACCTACACGTAACCAGATTTGCTTTTGAACGGAAAACCCAAAGTGGCCATTTGAATAATGCACCCATAACTGGTCTATCGTTTTCAGGTCCGTGCTGGTAAATTTCAGCCAATCATCACCATCGAGATATTCTTTCTTTTCACAATTAGCAGCCTTGAGGACGAGCAAGCGAGTTTCCTTATCAGCTTCGTGCCATTGACCAGCTGCTAGGAGGTCACGCAGGTGGGTATAGTCTAACACAACTGTCATAAATCCTTCCTCGAAAAATAAGTGTAGGCCCTCGGAATGGGTGACACGGCATCATCGCCGGCGGAGCCAGCGAGCCAATGCCGGTGCCGGCAGAGGACTGTATAGGGTGTGATTGACCGTATAAAAAATAGTGTCCGCAAAAAAAATATTAGCCCGCGCAGGCGGGCTTTGTTGGTATAGCGCCCGAATTCATTCTGCCGTCTGACAAGCATACAGCCGGATATTATCCGGGCTAACAGCTAACCGCTGACTGCTGGTAAACCTGCTCGACAACCTTTGCCAAACGCTGCATGCCGGTTTCAATGTCCCCGTCGCTAGCCGTGAGGCTGATGCGGACGCACTGGTGCTTGTGGGGCCAATCTTCGCGCAAACCGGGGAAGAAAGAACTGCCGGGAACCACAATCACCCCCACCTGCTTGAGCTGCTGGTAGAATTCCCAGTCGCTGACCGGCAGATCCTGCAGCCACAGCCAAGCAAAGATCGCCCCTTCGCCGCGATGCAGCAACCAGGGAAGGTTCTGGGGCATCGCTCGGTCGAGAGTGCTCTCCACAACAGTAAACTTGCTCTGGTAGTAGGGGCGAATCACCCGCTCGGCAATGTCAGCCAGAGCGCCAGAGGCAATGGCGCGGGCGGCGATCGCTTGTCCGTAGCGCGGCGAGTGAATGCACAAATTGGTCTGGAAAGATTCCAGCACCTGAATTAGCCGCTCGTGCCCGATGGCAATGCCAATCCGCTCTCCGGGGAGGCCAGCCTTGGACAAGCTGATGCCGTGGATGATATTGCCGCCGAACACCGGCGTCATCTCCGTGAAGTTGAGCGCCGGGAAGGGAGGGGCGTAGGCGGAGTCAACGATCACCGGCACGTCGTATGGGGCAGCGAGAGCGGCAATTTTTTTCACCTCATCGTCAGTGAGGACATTGCCGGTGGGGTTGCAGGGGCGAGAGAAAATCACGCAGCCGGTGTTTTCATCAATCGCCAGCTGGCTGAAGTCGGGGCGATATTTAAAGCGGTGGTTGGGCGCGTCGGTGTCCAGGGCGGGTTTGTAGGCGAACAGCGCCTCTGGCACCAGGGTGACGCCGCCGTAGCCGGTGTAGTCCGGACTGAGGGGGAGGACAATTTGTTTGAGCTGGCCGCTGCCGGTGTACCCTCCAAAGGCATTAGCGGCGTAGAAGTAGAGGGCTTGACTGCCGGGGGCGATCAGGACGTTGCGGTCGGTTAGGTTCAACCCGTAGCGGCGGTTGAAATCCGCTACAATAGCGTCAATCAGCGGCTGGTATCCCTGAGACGACCCGTACCGGCAAACCACCTCGCCGTACTCCGAGCTGGCCAGGAGTTCTGCCGTGCAATCCCGCCACAGCCCCTCCACCTCGGGCAAAATTACCGGGTTGCCGGCACTCAAATTGATAAACTCCTGCCCGCTACCGGAGCGCAGGGTTTCAATAATGTCTTTCATGATCGCCCGCACCCCGGTCAGGTGGGACATCTGAGTGCCGAATTGTGACAGGGCAGGATTCATAGGAGTCCAGGTTCTAACAGCGCCGATTTTTGAGTAGCTCTACAAAATTATGGCTCACCGGCAGCGCCATTTGCCAGCCCCCCGGCGGAGACGCCGGCAGCGAGTGCGTGCCGCTCTCACGGGCCCAAAGTGCCCCCAGGCTCCTGGAATGGGGGGGGTTGAGCGCTTCACAGCTAGAGCGCGTACCCACTCCGGCTAAGGACAATCTCAGCCGCTAACATCCCTGCGGGCGCGGGCATCCGTGCCGCGCCGCACCTTTAGAGGGGGGAATAGAGGGGGGAAACGCTCCATGCAGGACAACCTGTGCCGCCCCCGAAGGCTGAGTTTTAGCGGGCCGTTAGGAAAAATAGTAATAATTGTTACTAGAGCTTAACACAGGTGAGAGCGGAAAGCTTGAAAGAATGTAAAAAAATCCCGCGACCGCCTTTAGATCCTGTAAATCTGAAATTTAGTCAGCTGGATTGGGTTTTCTGAAGGCGCTGAAGAGCCGGCGACCCGTGCTGGGCGCTTGCGCTCAGTCCGGGCGCGTCTTGCCTGTGCCTTCACCGAAATCAGTGAACAGCCAAAGTATTGAGAAGGATTTCGTCCTATGACAAAAGAGCGTGTGATCGCAGCTGCCGAAAAGCTGGCCCAGAAATTGCCGCTTCCCTTAAAGCGATTGGCAGACTTGGCATACAACTATTGGTGGAGCTGGACAACCGACCATGTTTCGCTGTTCCGGCAGATTAATCCTGATGAGTGGGATCGCTGCGACCACAACCCAGTGGCTATTCTGAAGTCGGCTTCTAGCGAGCGCTTGACCCAGCTGACGGAAGACCCCTTCTATATCAAGCAGGTGAGAGCTCTCGCGGTCAAGTTTGACAGCTACATGTCGTCGGGCGCGACTTGGGCGAGTGGTGTCGCGCCCGAGATTACTCGGGAACACCCGGTCGCCTATTTCTGCGCGGAATTTGGCATCCACGAATCGCTGCCGGTGTACTCTGGCGGTTTGGGGATTTTGGCCGGCGACCACCTGAAGTCTGCCTCCGATCTGGGCGTGCCGATGGTGGGCGTGGGGCTGCTGTACCGCCAGGGTTACTTCCGCCAGCGCCTCAACCGCGCCGGCTGGCAGGAGGAATTCTATCTCGACAATTATTTCGAGAACATGCCCCTGGAGCTGATCTGCGACGAGAAAGGGGAACCCCTGACTGTGGAGTTGCAAATCCGCCAGCGGCAGGTGAAGGTGCAAATCTGGCGGGCGCAGGTGGGTCGCGTGCCGCTCTACCTGATGGATACAGACCGCTCGGACAATGACCCGATCGACCGCTGGCTGACGGGACACCTCTACGGCGGCAACCAAGAAACCCGCATCGCTCAGGAAGTGGTGCTCGGGATTGGCGGCGTGCGCGCCCTGCAAGCGCTGGGGATTGAGCCTTCTGTCTATCACCTCAATGAAGGCCACGCGGCATTTTCCACCCTGGAAGTGGCCCGAAACGACATTGCCAAGACCGGCAAGTCTTTCTACGATATTGAAGCCGGCGTGCGCTCCCGCTGCGCCTTCACCACCCACACGCCGGTGCCTGCCGGTCACGACGTTTTCTCGTCTGACCTGATGGACTCGTTCTTCGCCCACTACTGGCCGCAACTGGGCCTGTCTCGCGAGCAGTTCCTGGCTCTGGGTGCCCGCCGGCTCGGCGACCCCTGGGAGCCCTTCGGCATGACGGTTTTGGCCCTGCGCCTCTGCCGGACAGCCAACGGCGTCAGCGAACTGCACGGTCAGGTGTCCCGCAAGATGTGGACTATCCTCTATCCAGACCGGCCCGAAAACAAAGTGCCCATTGGCCACATCACCAATGGCGTCCACGCCCCGACATGGACTGCTCCCCTGCTCAGCGACCTCTACACCGAATACCTGGGGGCGGACTGGCAAAGCCATCTCGCTGACCCGAAAATGTGGGCCAAGGTAGATGAGATTCCCGATCGGGAAATCTGGTGGCGTCACCAAGTTCTCAAGGAGCGGCTAATAGCATACACCCGCGCTAAAGTCAAGCTGGCGCGGCAGCGTCGCGGCGAATCGCAAGACTTCGCCGACGCCGCACAGGAACTGCTAGACCCGAATGCGCTCACCATTGGGTTTGCGCGGCGCTTCAGCCCTTACAAGCGCGGACACCTGCTGATCCGGGATGCGGAGCGGGCTTTGCGGATTTTCGGCAATGCCGGTCGTCCGGTGCAAATTATCTTCGCCGGCAAGTCTCACCCCCGCGATGAAGAGGGCAAGCGGATTATTCAGCGGCTGATGGAGTGGTGCAAGCACCCGTCGATTCTCAAGCGGGTGGCGTTTATTGAAGATTACGATATCTACACCGCCCAAAAACTGGTGCAAGGTGTGGATGTCTGGCTGAATAACCCCCGCCGCCCTCTGGAAGCTTCCGGAACCAGCGGTGAGAAAGTCTGTTTTAATGGCGGTCTGAATTGCAGCGTTCTCGACGGCTGGTGGTGCGAGGGCTATAAGACAGATGCCTTGGGCAAGGCTCTCAATGGCTGGGCAATCGGCGAAGACGCCCACACTAGCGATCAGGAGCTGCAAGATCGCATTGATGCGGAATCTCTCTACCGGCTGCTCGAAGAGGAGATCGTCCCCCTCTTCTATGACCGAGATGAGAATGGCATTCCCGCCGGCTGGATTAAGATGATGAAGGAGTCGATTAAGACGAATTCGCCCCTGTTCAATACTGACCGGATGATTGCGGATTATGTGGTTCAAGTGTACGCCCCCGGCACCGCAACCACTCTCAAACCTGTCCTAGCCGCCATGCCGGTGTAGGTCTGGAAACCCGGTTTCTCAAATAAACCGGGTTTCTTGCCCTTTGCCGGTGCCCTGGGGTGCACTCCCCCCGCTCCCAAAGCGTGCCGGTGCAATCGTTCCTAAATATCGGGATTTTTTAACAGGGCAGGTTTAAGACCTGCCCTTTTCCCTTCAAGCCTGCTGGCACAGCCGGCTATATAGCAGTAGCCACTTAGATTAGGACATTAAACCTTCAGGCCCGGCGGACGCCGTACCTACGTCTATATCCCAGCAGTAATATGGGTTAGAACAATAGGAGCCGGAGTGCGGGGGTGCAAAAGAGGCCGAAATGTACGAACCTAAGTGCATACTGCTCTAGCAGCAGTCCTATTGGTTAGGACATCAGTGGCCTAGGGATAAAAGGCTTAGGACAGGCGTTCCCTCCGAGCCTACTGTCCTAACCTAAATGAATCCTGCTATATAAAAAGATATAAATTCCGTTAAATTGCTTGTTTTAATCACCCCGCTCCCACAGGCGGCAAGACGCGATTCCAGGTCTGCAAGAGTTCCTCCGCTGTCAGAAGTGATTGGACGCGATAATGTCAGGGATAACAAGACGCGATTCCGCCTTCTATAAGAGATCCTCCGCTGATGGTTGCCGCAGCTAGCAGCCGGAGTTGTAAAGTTTTGTAAAAATTTAGTCCCCTTCGGACAGGGCAATTTATAATAGCAATATCCAGGCAAATATTATGGTGACAGCCATGAAATACGCTTATATTTATCGAATTTTAGCAGCCACTTTGGCTTTTTCTGGCGCTGCCTTGCTGGGAGAGCGAGCCAGTGTGGCGGTGGGTGAGGGAGCGGTTAAACACCAGATTGATATTTTCCCGTAACAGGCGATCGCGCAGCAACGTACTGTTTATGTTAACCCGCAGTCGGGGGCAGACTCAGCGGGTGCCGGCCAAAGTGAGGGAAGTGCCTTTCGCACCATTAGTTACGCCCTGCAACAGGCCAATTCTGGGACGGCGATCCAGCTCGCTCCAGGGCAGTACACAACCGAGACATTTCCGATTCAGCTCAAATCTGGAGTGATTCTCAAGGGGAACGAAAGTCAAAAAGGTCAGGGAGTTGAGATTGTCGGCGGCGGCGATTATCGCAGCCCCGTCTTTTCCATGCAGAGTGCCACAATCGTGGCAGCGCCGAACAGTCAAATTCTCGGAGTTACGATTACCAATCCCAACACCCGAGGCACCGGCATTTGGGTGGAAGACGGCAATCCGGCGATTCGGGAGAGTAGCTTTATCAGCAATAACCGGGAAGGGGTTTTTGTTGCGGGGACTGCAGCCCCCCGAATTGAGAAGAATATCTTTCGCAATAACACCGGCAACGGCATTGCCGTAGCGGGGCAAGCTCAAGGGGAAATCCGGGAGAACAGTTTCGAGAATACGGGGTTCGGTCTGGCCATTGGCGGCAGATCGGCTCCTGTCGTGGAGAACAACCAGATTCGCGGCAACCGGTCGGGCGTGGTGGTGACCCAGAAAGCCCGTCCAGTTTTGCGGGGGAATACTATCGAAAACAACAGTGACTATGGGATAGTGTCTTTGGGTCAAGCGCAGCCGGATGTGGGAAACAATACTGTGGCAAGCAATGGACGCAAAGATCAGCAAACAGTCACAGTAGCCCAGGGCACGGCTGCCAATCCAAAGGCACCGTACTTTAGCTGCGTCAAGGCAGAGGGGAGTAGCTTCGCAACGGTCGCTTTTCGGGAGAGTAATACCAGCCCGCAGCCTTTGGTTAATTGGAGCCGCGTCATAGAAACGAGCGGAGAAACATTTACGCCAGAGAGGCGCTGTCAAGAGGTTACGGAGCGCTTGAACAACATGATAGTTGCTAACGGGATCAGCTCTTGGGCGGACTTGAAGTTCACCGTCGGAACGGTAAACAGTGCCAATGTGGTGTGTTTGGTGAGCGGAGCGGAAACTTGCAGCAATAATAATATGGTCTTAACCCTCACCGGCGACAACGCCAAGAATCCGCAGATGGCGCTCAAAGCTGTGCTCAGCTTTGGTACTGCCAGTGCTGGCGGAGGGCAAGGGCCACTTCTGGAATCTTCTGATGATGGCGGCGGAGAAGCTTCCGTCTCGCTGGCAGAGGTAGAGCAAAAATTGCAGCCCGACTCGGCTTTATGGTTTGTGGAAGGGGGCAGTCAGTAAAAATCAGTGTCTGGCTTTTGCGAACTCCCACCCAGCCGAACTGCGGTTGGGGGTGAATTCTTTTGGGAAGGCGGAAGACAGAAGACTGATTCTGGCTTTCTTCTTTCCTGCGGAGGAATCGCTTTTGGGGGAGAGGGGGAGAGTTTTCCTCCGTCTTAACTTAATAGACGGTAGCCCCAAAAGGACTATAAAATCGAAAAAAACCAATCCAGCCCTTTCTCCTTGATTTCCATTGATTTCCATGTGGTTTTGCTCACTATTAACTGTAACGCTTCTTGTGGGCGGGGAATCGCTAGCCGCAACGCCCAGCTCCGCCCCAGCTGAGATGCCGGTCGCACCGGCATGCGAACCGGCAGCGGGGCGAGAGTGCGCGATGCCGGTGGGGGAGTTGGTGCCAGAAATTGCCCGCCAAATGACGGTGCGGATTTTAACGAATTCTGGTGCCGGTTCTGGGGTGATTGTGGAGCGTCAGGGTCAAATTTCTACAGTGCTGACCAATCATCATGTCGTGGAGAGCAGCCCGGACAGTCGCTATGTAGTTTTGACCGAAGATGGGAAAGAATATCCGGGCAAATTGCTGCCCTCCGAGCATTTTGGAGATCTAGATTTAGCGCTGGTGCAATTTAGCAGCGACTTGTCTTATCGCGTCGCCCAGATGGGAGATTCTCAGGCGCTTTCTGTGGGCGAGCGAGTGTATGCGGCGGGGTTCCCGAATTGGCAATGGATTAATTCGGCGACGGTCGAGAACACCAGAGACTGGGGGCTGAAGGCTTTTCGACTGACTGCCGGTCAGGTAGAAATGCTGTCGGAGCGAGCCCTGTCTGGAGGATACCGGCTTGGCTACACCAACGACATTGAAAATGGCATGAGCGGCGGGCCTATTTTAGATAAAAATGGCCGGCTGATTGGCGTTAATGGGCGGTTGAAAAACCCCTTGCAAGGTATTAAAGTGTTCGTCTTTGCAGATGGCACTCAACCCTCGCCAGAACTGTTCGAGCGGATGAAATCCTTGAGTTGGGGGATTCCTCTGGTCGGGTGCGCTGCGGACAGTCCAGGCACCCCCGGGGTGCGGGAATGCTTCCAAATGGGTCATTGGCAGGCGGGCGGTGAGGGCCAGTAGGGCCATCCCAAGGGAGACTCTCCCTGCTGCGGTTCACCGGGCTCAGAGAGCCAGGGGAATGGATATGCTGTTACGCTTTTATAGCAGCAGTCATATTGGGCATGGACATCAGTGGCCTAGGGATAAAAGGCGTAGGTACGGCGTAGCGCTTACGCGCCGCTGCGCTAACGCCGGGCCTCTTAATATAATGTCCGCGCCCTAACTGGCTAGTGCTATAATATGCTTATTGAAAAAAGGAGGCAGAGCCTCCAGAGGCGCGTTCCCAAGCTCTGCCTGGGAACGAGGGATAGAGATGGATAGCATAAATTAAATGCGCAATAGCTTGTGCCAGAACGGCCACCGGCAGCCTGCAAAAACTCACCCATCCTGCCGCACCGGCAGGAAGACCGGCGGGTGTGTGATTGGAATGGCGGTTGAAAAATATGCCTGAACATGTAGGGGGATTCTAGAAAGCAGCTGTGTTAAAGAAACCAAGTTGCTTCTGAACCCCGCTCCTATTCATATAATTTGGGAGAAAAATATGCCTGCCAGTGCAAGGGGATTGAGTGCCGCACTAAGCTCTACAAGTAGGGAGCTGTGCTAGAAGGAAGGCACCCTACTGCTTTTGTGTCTATATTCGGGCGATTTAAACTCTCGCAAGGGCTTTTCTTTCTCTCGCCGGCGCGGGCGTGCGGAACCAGGCGTTAGCGAGCTTCTTTAGCTAAGTGGCACAATCGCGTTTCTAAACAGCTAGAGTACCGGTTCAACTGTTCCCTAAATTCCAGGCGAAGATTTTGAGCGGTTGAGTGCGGTCGGCCCGCTTGAACCGGGACGGTTGGTTCTATCTGGATCTTCTGCCCCTGTCCCCCTCTGCCTCTCAAAGCAGGGCAGAGCCTGTTAAGGTGAAAGTGTCCCCCCAGGGGTGCCGGCGGGCTTTTTTCTGATCTGCTAGAGTTTCATCTGATATAAGATAGATTTTGGAAAATGTCATGCAGCGCTCGCGCTCGCCGGGAAAAGCTCGTCAAGGCGAGAACTGCCGGCAGAGAAATGTGAAGAGATCTATCAACGGGTGCGGATTTTACGGAGAGCAACTGACAGGTGGCGCTCCTGCCTGGGCGGGGAGAGCCGGTGGCATGTGAGCCGTCCTATCGTAGGCTGAGGGAAGGTCTAGGTACGACAAGATGCGCGTTTGGCAAGCAGATTTTTACCGGCGTCCTCTCAAGGACGAAGCGGCAGGGCAGTTGTGGGAGTTGCTGATCTGCGACTCCACCGGCACGTTCAGGTACAGCGCCCTGTGCCCGCAGTCGCAAGCCAATCCCGGCTGGCTGGCAACTCAGCTGCAGCAAGCTGCCGGTGCGGCTTTCCCCCCACAGGCGGAGGGGGCTGGCAGTCAAAACCTGCCCGATGCGATCCAGGTATTCCGCCCCCAGTCGCTGAGTTTAATCGAGGCGGCGGGGAAAAGACTGGACGTGCCGGTGCAGCCGCAGCGGCGCACCGGCACCCTCAAGCAGTGGTTGCGGCAGCGGGCGCAGGACTATCAGAGCATGAGCGAATATACTGGGGAAAGTTACGATCCCCTGGCCATTGACAGAGCGCCGCCGGTGCCCCTGCCCGAAAAACTGTGGGGGGAACGCTGGCGCTTTGCCACACTGAAAGCCGGCGAGATTGAGGGGGCGTTTGCCGGTCGCCCCATCCCGGTGCTGGAAATGCCAGACTCTCTTTTGCCGCTGAATTTGGGGCTGGCATCAGCCGTGCCGGTGCCCGGAGTGGTGATAGATGGCGGGCGTCAGTCGATGCGACTGGCTAGATGGCAGCAGGACGTCCGCCCTGCGGCGCTCAATTATATTGCCGGTGCTCCCGACGGGCTGGTATTGGAAGCCGGACTGGCCGACCGCTGGGTTGTGGCCACCTTTGAGGATAGGGAAGTAGCGGCGGCAGCAGCGAGTTACGAACAGCGCAAGCAGCTGAGTCAGGGATTGCACTTTTTGCTGGTGCAGCCGGATGAGTCGGGAATGACGTACAGTGGTTTTTGGTTGTTGTGTGAGGATTGAGCAGTACAGCCAATGAACAGATGGGCATTCTGTTTAGCGCTTCTCCCTGCGTGGATTGCAGTCATTAAGCTGACTGGTGCTGAGCTGCACGAGCTGCAGCCCAACACACCGGCAGTTGGGACTTTACTTGCGTCCGAGGGTGGCGGCGCGCCAATATTTTCTTACCCCACTTTTGGGAGCACCCTGCTAGACAAACAACTGGAGCTGTACCTGCGGTATTTGGAAGTGTACGGGCCACCAGATATCCTGATTGTGGGCAGTTCTAGGTCTTTGCAGGGCGTAGATCCGGTCGTTTTGCGGGACGGTTTGGCGTCTAGCGGATATGCGGATCTGAAAATCTTTAACTTTGGCATTAATGGGGCGACAGCTCAAGTCATCGATCTGCTGCTGCGGGAAATCTTGAGGCCCGAACAGCTGCCGAGAATGATTGTGTGGGCGGATGGGGTGCGCGCCTTTAACAGCGGACGAGCAGACCGAACTTATAACGCCATCGTCGCTTCCCCCGGCTACCAGCGCTTGTCCGGGGGAATTCGTCCCGCCCTGCAGCCGCCAGGCAGCAGCATAGCGCCGGCAGTCCCTGCCCGCCCCGCAGCGGCACCCCCAGCCACCCTCGTCGAGCCGCTTCCCGCAGCCAGCCCCGAGCCGGCAGTCCCAGCCAGCCCCGAGCCGGCAGTCCCAGCCAGTCCCGAACCCGGTCGCCCGATAATTGACCCGATCAATTTCCGCCCGCAAGTGCCGGCAGGACCGGGCAACTCCGCCACCGGCACCGCTCGCATCTCTCTGCTGGCCAACTATCAGCCGGCCCGGGACAGCGCCACATCTTTGCCGATAGATTTCTCTTCATTTTCTCCGGGCCCGTTTTCTGGGGGGAGCTTCGCTGACGGAATAGCGGTTGGGGGACAGCCCGATGCGAAGCCGGCAGCGGCAAAAATCGGCCTGTCTGAGAGGGACGTGGCGCTGACTGGGTTTAACCCCATCTCCACTCGCTTCAATCCCGCGACTTACTACGATCGCTTTCCCAGAGTTCCGGGCGAGTACGACGGCGACTATGCCTCTTTCAACCTGGAAGGGGAGCAATTTACTGCCCTGCTCTCTGTCGTGGATGTGGCCAAGGCCCAAAAGATTCCCCTGGTTGTGGTTAACCTGCCCCTGACTAAGGAGTATTTAGATCCGCTGCGGCTCAAATGTGAGCGAGAATTCCAGGATCGCATGCAGCGCCTCGCCCAGCAAGAGGGATTTCTCTTCCGCGACCTGTCGGGCCGGTGGCTCAGCCAGAATGACTATTTTGCTGACCCCAGCCATCTCAACCGTTTTGGGGCAGAAGCTGTCGCCAGGCAGCTCGCCCAAGACCGGACACTTCCCTGGCCCACCCCAAAGCGCTAAAAAGTTTGGCATTTAAAATGCATAATTACTGCGCAGTGATAGAGCTTTTGGCGAAACGCTGCGCCTTGTTTTGCGGGTTAATAAGGCAATTTTAATGTAAAATAGAATTGCAGTTTTTTCCGCTATGTCCTAGGTGAGGGATCGGTAAGCCCACATAATTTAACATCGCATGGCCCCGCTCAGAAACCAGGTTTCTCCTGCGAAACCTGGTTTTTTGACGTTTCGTTTTGTCCGCCGATTTATCCTGGTCGCTAACATCGCAGGCGCTCCCGGCGGGCATACCCTCAATCTGTGGTGCGGCGAGGGGTGTTAGGAATCCTGCCCCCAGAGTGAGGTCAGTATTTTTTGATACAAAAAGTGCCGGTGGCGAGTGGCGTTCGCCTCTGGACTCAATCTACAATCCTAATCAGTCCCCGTTGCAGCCGGTCGAACATCACGTTAATTTGGCTGTGCTCATTTTCGTTAAAGGAGTCCTTAGAGAGCAGTGCCGCCATGAGCAAGCGCTGGTCAATGCGCGTGATTTGGCGAAATGCCAAGATTCGCTCAACGATTGTTTCGACTGAGAGTTTGGGTAAAGTGGCCTGAGCTTGCATGGGTCTCTAAAAACTCAAATGGTATAACAGAACGCCTTGTTTCTATTATTTAAACTTCTGTAAAGCTCAGAAGTGATTGCCGGCAGAGAGGGAGTGTGACATTTTTTTACCCCGACAGCGATCCTTGTCATTGACACAGGAGCGAACTTCTAGATACAATGGGGCCATCCTTTGAACCACAACTTCTGCCCGAGGGCAGATTCCCCACAGCACCAGATGCTGCGTGATTTCCCGCTACAATAGCTTGGCGCAAGACCAAGCTAGAAGGTAGAAAGAATGGCTCAAGTAAAGATTGGCATCATCGGTGGCAGCGGACTCTACAAGATGGACGCCCTCAAGGATGTGGAAGAAGTGCGAGTTGACACGCCTTTTGGCCCGCCTTCGGACAACTTGATTTTGGGAACTTTGGAGGGGACGCAGGTGGCTTTCCTGGCCCGCCACGGGCGCAACCACGCTTTTCTGCCAACGGAGTTGCCGTTTCGGGCGAATATCTACGCCATGAAGAGTCTGGGGGTGGAGTATTTAATCTCGGCATCTGCGGTCGGATCTCTCAAGGAAGAGGTAAAGCCTCTGGACATGGTGGTGCCCGATCAGTTTATTGACCGCACCAAAAATCGGGTTTCCACCTTTTTCGGGGATGGGATTGTGGCTCACATTGCTTTTGGCGACCCCGTGTGCCACCGGCTGGCCGGCTTGCTGGCGGAGGCGGTGGAGAGTTTGCAGCTGCCAGAAATCACCCTGCACCGAGGCGGCACCTATGTCTGCATGGAAGGACCGGCATTTTCTACTAAGGCGGAGTCCAACCTTTATCGCAGCTGGGGCGCATCAGTGATTGGCATGACGAATTTGACGGAGGCAAAGCTAGCCCGGGAGGCGGAAATTGCTTACGCCACCTTAGCTTTGGTGACGGATTACGACTGCTGGCACCCAGATCATGACAGCGTGACCGTGGATATGGTGCTGGCCAACTTGCAGCGCAATGGGGTGAACGCTCAAAAGGTGATTCAGGAAACAGTGCGGCGTCTGAATCAGAACCCACCGGCTTCCGACGCCCATTCGGCGCTCAAGTATGCGATTCTCACGTCTTTGGATAAAGTGCCGGTGGCGACCAAGGAAAAGTTGGCTTTGCTGTTGCGCAAGTATTCGTGATCGCTGCTGCCGTGCCGGCAGGATGAGTCCCCCACAAGGGGTAGGGGTGCGGCTGCGCCGCGCCCTTTTTGATAGAAAAAACGGGAGCGCGACACAAAGCGATGAGCGTCACCCCCAGGGGAAGAATACTTACAGACCACGCGCAAGAGAGCCTGTAGCGTCACGGCTTTAAAGAGCCATTCGATTGAGTGGACGATATGATGGAAAACTGTACGCACCAGACCGAACAAAGGGATGGAGCTACAGTGTACATCCAGCGGACACCGGGAATAACGAGAAGGTATAGCAGTAGTCATATTGGTTAGGACACTAATGGCAAGGCGTCAGGGGCATGGCGCATAGGGCATGGCGCATGGGGAAGACTCACAGCAATGCCCAATGCGATGATGCCCAATGCGATGATGCCCAATCCCCAATCCCCAATCCCCAATGCCCATGTCCTAATCTAAGTGCATACTGCTATATATAACTGGGTAATGTTTACCCCTCACCGAACGCTAACAAGAACATGCAGGAGGAGAAAAAATGAGCGGGCAGTGCTTTATTGAAACCGACGGATATCAAATTTGGTTCGATTTGAAAAGCGTGGACTCCCAAAAAAAATATATTGATGCGGTTGTCGAATTCCGCTCAGATCCGCGCCTTTGCGAAGTATCCGTGAAGTCCGTACCAACGTTTCTTGCTGTCAGCGATTTGCCAGAACTTGTAAGGTATTTCAACCGGCACATCGCCCGTTTGCAAACCGATCCGGATAGCGAATCTGATACGTTTCTAACTTGGGAGCTCGGCTTTCAGGTTCAGGCTATATCAGGAGAGGTGCGCTCGCCAACCGACGGAGAGTTTGGCCTTCGGTTTATGGTCAATTTAGGGATGAGCCATGAAGAAGCTACTCGAACTTATTTTGGCGGTGAAGCAGAGGTCACTCTCGAACAGGTTAAAAGTTTCACATCATCCCTTCAGGCGGCGCTGGCAGAACTCGGCTGTGGGGAGCTAGAGCGTCAAAGTAGGTGAAAAATAAATAATGGGCATGGGGCATGGCGCATGGCGCATGGGGGAATATTTACGCGCTGCGCTGGCGCGCCCGCACGGAACGGCGAGCAATCAGCAGTGCCCAATGCCCAATGCCCGGCAACCGCCGCCATGCCCAATTGCCCAATTTTTCACCCAACTTGCCGGCATTTAAACCGCTGCGGTCATTTGGCAGATTCAGCCATTAGCTCTTGGAACCACTCATTGTCGTGAATCCCGTCAAAATCAGAGGTTGTTTTGGCAATTTCTCTTTTTTGAGGGTTGATTTTGATGGCCCTTTTCAGGTTCTCTACTGCGGACTCAATATTGCCTTGCACTGCGTAGCAGCGAGCCTTTTCATACCAAGCGTCAGCGTAGTCAGAATTAATGCGCAGGGCTTGATTAAAAGCCTGGATTGCTTCGTCAAAGCGCTTCATCTTTGTGAGAACAACCCCTTTGGCACAACAAGACTTAAAGTCTTCAGGATCGGATTGAATCGCTCTGTTATAAAACTCAATCGCATCCTCATAACGCCCTTCCAGCAAAAACTCGTTTCCTTGCTGGGAATACTGCTCAAAAACATTTTTCAGCAGGTCGCCTGTTTTAGTTTGAGCGTTCAGGGACTCTTCCAGGGTGTGGCGAGCCTCTGAGATGACATTTTGAGCGGCCATAGCCATTGAGATCAGCTCTTTTAATTGGGCAATATTTTCCCCTGACATGCTTGGCTGTGGCGGATGAGGGACCTCTGCCCCGCTTGGCAGTCCTGGCCCGATTGCTTTCTGGATCTCTGTTTTTATCTCGGGGACGAGTTCTTGTTTCACCTCCCCCTTGATCTGAGTGGCCAAACTCCGCCGCAACAGCCAAAGGCTGATAATTCCTGCTATGGGAAACAGGATCAGGAGAAACAGCAGGGCGTTCAAAAGGCCGGTCGTGAAGCCAAAGGAGCGGTTCACTTCCTTTTGCACTTCCTCTCGAATCCGGTCGTTTTGTCGTCGGTTTTGCAGTTCCCGGCGTTCCGGCTGCGACAGGGGTGGGTTGGCAGAGGGCGTGGCTTTGGGCGACGCCGCTGCTGGAGGACGGGCGGTTGGCGCATTAGACTGCGCTTGCACTGTAGCCGCTCCCACAGACAGCAGCACGGTTGAGAGTGCGAAGGCAACTTGATTCTTTATCTTCATGGAACTTTGACCTGTGCCTCTAGAGAATTGAAAAGCTGATTTTCTCGAATCACATCCAAATCTGAGTCCGTTTTGGCGCGCTCCCGACCGGCGACTGCACCTGTGCCGACCGGGCGCTGCCGGTTTCAATGGCCAGCTCGACATGAGCGGGCGCAGCGCATGCCTTGTTATACCAAACATCGGGACCAGCGGGCGGACGCCTGTCCCAGCGGGACATCGCTCCGTCACACCGGCACCCCACGCATACCTGTGGCCGGCACCAGCCACGAGAGCGCCTGATAGCAGCCGGCTTGTCAGCCCCCGCACCGCTTTCCGCCATGCCACTGCCGAGATTATTCCAGATTGGCAGACCCTCTGGCTTGAATTCAACTGCTTTTTCATAAGATTTCCCCGCCTCTTGCTATCGCTGCCATTTTTCCAGGGCTGTGCCTCCATTGAGCGCCCATACAGTCTGGTTTCTGTCCACCTGGCTGGAGGCTCTCTCCTATTTTATATAAACTCCGTTTAATTCATCTTTTTTGTAGAACTGCGTTTACTTCTGCCGAGCTATTCATTATATTAACTAATAAAACGTAAATAATAGCGCTTCTCAGTGTGAGGCGGCACCGCTGTATCCCCTAGAAGGCCACCTCTGCCGAGGTCAGCCACAGGGGCGGCCCCTACGCCAATGCCCATGTTAGGGGTTAGGGGTTAGGGGTTAGGGATTAGGGATTAGAGGAAAGCCAATGCCCCATGCCCCATGCCCCATGCCCAATCTCCAATCCAAAATCCAGGCATCCAAAATCCGGGCATCCCATGCCCAATGCCTAATTCCCCATGCCCAATGCCCAGTTGGTTGTTCCGCTTTCGTCGTGAACGCGCCGTGTGTCTGCCGAGATGCAGCCAAAGAGAATGGCAACCCGCTGCCGGTGAGTATCGGGTCTTTTGACGTATTATCTTCAAATTCTGGTCGCTGTCAGTGACACAAATCACCGCACAGAGCGATCGCTGTTACAGCACCCCGATTTGTTCCATCCCGCAGGTTTTCCGGCAAACATTTCACGCGCTCCGCAGCGCCCCAAGGCTCGCCAACCCTGCCACTGCCGCTGGCAAGTAGCATGATATTCGTTGGATTGCTTTTAATTTATTGTTCTGGCCGCACCGGCGGGACACTTTCGCCGGCAACCCGCACCCCCTCCCCAGGGGCAAGGGCGAGCTTGGCGCGGAAACCGATAAATGATAGCGATTTAACCAAAATTTAGATTAAAGCCCGCTTCTGCTGCCGGCTAGGCACAGCCAGAGTGTCCCGGGTGGCGGCTTCCCTTGGGCACCGGCAGCAGCGGAACGGCGCTCTGCTACAGCGCCTTTCCGGCGCAAAGAATCTCTAGCAAAGAATCTCTACCGGCACTCCGTGCTGGCACAGAGTGCCGGCAGGCCGCACCCCCGCCCTCTCAAAGTTCCACCGGCAAGGCAACTATGGCAATGGACAGTAAGTTTAGGACATTAGGACAGGCGAGACGCCTGTCCTACGTCCTGCGGGTCTTTTTCCCGGCCTTTTCCTGCAGGATTGCCCTCAGAAGAGTAACAAAGCTTTACTAAAATTTACTAAAAACTGTTGCCAACTTTTTCCCGGCACTTTTGAGGGGAAGTTAGGATTAAAGAGGAGAAGATTTCTTTTTTCGCACACAGTTTCACGGCTATAAAACTCAATAATACTATGAAACTGCGGTAACAGACAGCTATTCTGGCGGCAGTCGGGCTGGCCCTAGGGGCGACCGCCAGCCTCCCCCCGCCCAGTTGGGCGCAAGCCAAGCCTAAGTTTGTGTGGGAGCCCAACGGTGCCGGCACCCCAACCACCTATGCCATTCTCCAGCGCTACGGGCGTCTGGTGCGGGTTCGTGCGATCGTGTGGTTTTTCCGGGAGGCGGAAAAAACCCCCTGTCAGCGCTGTTGGGAGACGAGTGCCAATTTCCAAGAAGCATACCGGCTGGGGATTCTCAACTGCATCAACGCCGGCACTGTATATGGGCAACCCGTCATCTGCACCACCAGCACCTTGGGGGGCGACTGCCAGATCGCCTTATTTACCCTCCGGTATCAGCAGGATGCCGCCCAAGTCCTGCAACGCCTGCGCGGCGTCCGCAAAGGAGCTGCCGGTCCGCTGCTGGAAAGTTCAGCAGATGAGCCAGAAAGCGGTGCTGTCGATATGAACCTGTTCCTGAAAACAGCACCCGCCGAGGAAGTACCTTACCCCACCCCCCAACAGGCCGGTGCCACACGAGGGCCAGATTTGCCTCCCTCACCGCCCAACTCACCGCCAAGCAATAGCGACTGGCTGTTTTAACCGGGCGAGAGGAAATTCGGCCCTCACCAAACAGCCGGTGCCGGTGAGGAAACTCGGTCAAAATTAAAAGCACAACGCCTCTACTTTTGAGAATCTGTGTTATAATAGTATATCGTTGAAAACCCAGACCTTGAGATTTGATCCCAAGGCGGCTGAAAGGGCAATGCTCTTTGAGTGGCGAAGGAAAGCTGTTTTCCCCGCACAGCGCCGGGGCGTTGCTGACTGTAGCGTTCAGTCTCTTAGAGGAGTAGATAATGAGATTCTATTATGGACTGCCGGCAGCGCTCATCGGAGCGGCAATCGTGATAGTGCAGCCTCAAGTGGCTGCAGCATTTAATCCAGATGAAGCCAAGGAAATTGCCAAAGAAATTACCGTTCTAATTCCTGAGACATTGGCTGACGGCAAGGAGGCGAACGGCTCTGGGTCAATTATTGCAAGAGAGGGTAACACTTACACTGTCCTCACAGCCTATCATGTGGTGTGTAAAGACCAAAATGACCAGTGCCAGAAGCCTCGCAATCAACTGAGGGCTGTCACTCCAGACGGTGAAGAGTATCCGCTAAATTTCAGTACGGTAAGAAAAATCCCTGGTGTGGACTTGGCGGTTTTTCAATTCACCAGCAACAAAAATTACAGAGTTGCAATACTGGGCAATTACGAGTTGACAGGAGATCAGTTTATTTTTGCTTCGGGATGGCCAGATCCAAAATTAAGCGGCGATAGCCAGCGCAAGCGCCATTTCAACATTGGGAAAGTTATCCCCCAGGAAATCGTACCTTTGCTAAAGATATTTGAAGCTTCTCTGGGATACGACCTGCTTTATACCAGCATCACTTATGGGGGCATGAGCGGCGGGCCGGTGTTAGATACCGAGGGGCGAGTGATTGGTGTTCACGGACAGAATGAGGGAGAGCGAGTGGACGACGAACAGTCTGGGGGGGGGAAGGTTCGGCTGCCGATTGGATTTAGTGCCGCTATTCCTGTCCGCACTTTTGTGAGTCTAGCCCCGCAGGCAGGAATTCAGGGTAGCTTTAGAGTAGAAACGTCTCCTCCAACTCCCGTATCGCTGGAAAAAATTGGGGAAGAATATTATGACAATTTGGATTTTCCAGATCCCGACGAAAAAAATGCCTTAGTCTGGGCTAACCAAGCCAATAAAATGTGGAGGTTAGGACAGTTAGCGCTCGCCTACGGTTCCTATGAAAAAGCGCTGGAAATCAAGCAGAACTTTTATCAAGCTTGGTATGGCAAAGGTTTGGTGCTCACCTACTGGAAAAAGTTTCCAGAAGCGCTGCAAGCTTATGAAGAAGCCCTGAAAATCGCTCCCAACTCCAACGCTCGGCAGTTGCGAGACAAACTGAAGCAGTACCTGGATGGGACAGCCTCCCAAAGCCAGCCACCGGCACCGGCTCCAGGAACCGCCCTCCCAGAATCCTCAGCGCCGGCCACCACTCCCTTGCCGGCGCAACCGCCACAGCCCCAGCCGGTTCCCCCTCCCCAGCAACAGCCACCGGCACAGGAGCCGCTTTGGTGATCGGGGAAGAGGTGGGGTGCGTTCCCTCTCAGGAAAGGCACCTCAATCGGGAAGAGTGAGATAGGGAACGCACCCTACGAGTTACTGCGCCCAAGATAGGTATAAACGGTGTGCGGGGAGGGGGAGCCACCCTCGTTTCAGGCGGATGCGCAACAGCCGGGGGTAGGGTGCGTTCCCTCTCAGGGAAGGCACCTGAATCGGGAAGAGTGGGATAGGGAACGCACCCTACGAATTACTGCGCCCAAGATAGGTATAAACGTGACAAATTGGTTTACTATAAAATAAATTTTCAGAATTTGCCCAATCTCCGTGTGAGGAATGAGATGTGAGTGGAGCCATGAAACACGCCAAAACCAGAGCCTGCCTCCTGATTAGTTCCCTGTTAAGCAGCGCTGTCTTATACAATACAGCTAGCTACGCCACCCCTGAAACTGCTGTCACGCCCAGACCCCAAATGGGTGAGACACCCCCCCCAGAAGCACCGGCACCCGCTATAGCCGGTGTGGCACCCAGAACGACGGAAATTTCCCCGCAGCCGGCACCCAGTACCGCGCCGGCTGAGGCGAGCCCGTTTCCTAGCTGGCTGCCGGCAGCAGCTGAATTGCAACCTGCTTCCGCCCCCGCACCGGCAGTTCTTGCCGCCGAAATAGCACCGGCTCCAACCGGCTCGGACCCCCCAGCAGCAACGGATTCGCCGGCATTTCAGACATCCCCACCGGCACAGGCGCAGCCCGCTGACACCGGCACGGCTGAATTGCCGGCTGCACAGATTAACCAACAGCCCGCCGAATTGGGAAAACTTTCTTTGGAGCCGGCACCGGCTCCCACAGCAGCACAGTCAGCGCTGCTGCTACAAATACAAAAAAGCGCGCACTCCGCTAACTCTATTTTACCGCAACCGGCACCAGAAATAGCACAAGGAATTGTATTTCCTGACGTGAGGGGGCACTGGGCGCAAAGCTTCATCGAAGCTCTAGCAGCGCGGGATATTATTCGCGGATTTCCCGACGGCACCTTCCGCCCTGACGAACCAGTAACGCGGGCGCAGTTTGCGGCAATGGTTCGCAAAGCTTTTCCGAGAAATCCCATTCGCAGCGCCGTTGAATTCGTCGATGTGCCCAGCTTTTACTGGGGGCACACCGCCATTCAGGAAGCCTACAGTATCGGGTTCTTAGAAGGCTATCCGAACCGGGTTTTCCAGCCGGATCAAAATATCCCTCGCGGTCAAGTTCTAGTTTCTCTGGGAAACGGGCTGAATTTGACAGCAAAAGCTGACCCGAGAGCGATTTTAACCGCTTCTTTTCAGGATGCCGGTCAAATTGCCAGTTACGCCATCAACAGCATCGCCGCCGCCACCGAAAATCGCCTGGTTGTGAATTATCCGAGTGTCGCGTTTCTCAATCCGAACCAGATAGCCAGCCGGGCGGAAGTGGCAGCATTTATCTACCAAGCCTTAGTCAGCGCGGGAACAGCGCCGGCACTTCCAGCCTCAGACATTGCCACCCAGTATATTGTCGGCTACCAGCCGCCGGTGGCGCAACAGCCACAACCCCCGATACCGCCCAGACCGCAACCCACAGAAACGGCTGAAGTCTTGCGCCAGCGGTTTCGCCTCCGAGAGCCGGCAACCCTGCAAGCGCCAACCGTTAGCGCTGTCTCCACACCGGGTTCCAGTTCCGGTTCCCCCACAGCTTTCGGCGCGAGTTGGGGTCGGGGTTTTCTGGGAGCTGGCTTTCAAGAAAGAACGCGCTATACTAACGACGCAGATGGCAGCATTTCCCTGGGGATTGGGTTGGGAGACGCCAAAAAAACAGTGGGGGTGGAAGTCACTGCTGGGGTTTACAGTCTGTTTGGCGACGATTCTTTCCAGCGCGGAGGCATCAGCTTCAAGGCGCACCGCTTGCTCCCGCAAAACTTTGCGGTTGCTGTGGGGGTGGAAAACGCGATTATCTGGGGCAGTACGGATGCCGGCAGCAGCGTTTACGGTGTGGTAAGCAAAATTTTCCAGCTGCGAGAGAACCCAAGAGAACCCTTCAGCCAGCTTACCGCATCTGTGGGCTTGGGAGGCGGTCGTTTCCGCTCGGAAAATGACATTAACAATGGTGAAGACTCTGTTAATGTATTTGGGAGTGTCGGTTTGCGCGTCGCTGAGCCGGTGTCTCTGATTGCCGACTGGACGGGTCAAGATTTGACCATAGGCGCTTCTATTGTACCCTTCCGGAATGTTCCGCTGGTTATCACGCCAGCTGTTGCCGACATTACCGACAATGCCGGTGATGGTGCCCGTTTTATTCTCGGTGTCGGGTATAACTTTACCTTTGGGCGATAACTTCTCCCACCTGCGCTAGTAGGGTGCGTCTCCGGGAACGCACTTTATGTTTAGGAAGGAGGCAGCTCCTCCTACTTTCGTTCCCAGGCGGAGCCTGGGAACGAGAGCAAACGAGAGCAATTTGTCAGTTTAATGAAGGAGAAAAAAGTGGTCAAATATTTTTCCGCTCATTTGAATGCCGGGCTGGCTTTAGGGGCTTTCCTGATGGTTTTGCAGACGGCATCCCCCGCACCGGCTCAAAATGGCAACCAGTCAGATGGTACCAACCCAATTCCCACAACGAGCGATATTGCCGGTGGGGCTTTCACCACAACAACAGGAGCGGGGGAAACCCAAACTGTATTTACAGGTGGCGCTACCGCCCAAACAAGTGTTAACCAAGCCGCTGCCACTGTCAGCACCCAGCTGAGTGCCGGCAGCATAAGTGCGGTTTCAGGCGGCTCTATTTCCGCATCCGCACAGACTGCTGTCTACAATATCCTGACGGCAAATGCTGATGTGGGCGCTAGCCTTAGCACCGTGGCAAATGCTCTCACTTCTGCGCCCGGAGCACCGCCGGCTAGTGCTGTGCAAGCTTTGTTGGACGGTTTGCGAGGTTTGTTGAGGGGCGGCAAGGTAACGCCGGCTAAGTTATTATCGGCAATTCGAGCTTATAATGCTACAATTGACGCTAGCAATGCAGCGTTTTTGTCTAGCCCTCCCGCTGAATTGCTCGCGATTCAGGCGGCGCTGTCTAAATTGATTGCGGCGGCTGGGTGATATAGCAGTAGGGTGCGTTCCTTATCCCACCGGCATCGATAGAGGTGCGTTCCCGTTCGAGGGAACGCAGCCTACCCCTGGGGATTTGTGTGTAAACCGCAGCTCCCGGGACTGGGGGCGGGCACAATGGACCACCCACCGGCAACTGCCCCCACGGTGTCCCGCTCCCTCTCTCCCCGCTCCCAATCCCAGTAAAATTCATCTGTTTTGTCGCTAATTACACTGCCTGTGGGAAGGTGCGTGTTGGCCAGGTTCAGCAGGTTGACCCTCAATATTACAAAATATTAAATTTTTCAAAAAAAAAATTTTTCCCCGGCGTATCGAGTTTAACTCGATACGCCGGGGAAATTTACAGGCTGTCAGCCAGAAATTGACCCTCTTCTTATTTACTGGGACAGTATTCTGCCATGAAATTGCAATCCCTAACAACCATTTTAACAGCAGCCGCGCTGGCCATCGGTGCGGCAGCCTCCTTGCAGCGACCCAGCCAAGCTCAAAATACCACTTTCCAATGCGGTGTTTGGGTGAATGGCCCTAATGCGGGCGTGCCAGTGACCTACGCCAGCACGCCACGGGGAGTGGTTCCAATCATCAACTGGGTTTCCGATCATTTCAACGATTCGGGCTACACGCCGATGCGACGCTGCCTGGAAGTAACCAGCCGGTTCCAGAGCGCCTATAACAACGGCACCTTGAATTATATCACCACAGGGGTAAAAAATGGCCAGCCGGTGGTGTGCGTTACCAGCGCCAGCAACGGGCCCTGCAGCAGTATTTTATTCACCCTCAAGCCGGGAACGGATGCCAGTCGAACCTTGCAAGCGATCTTTGACATCCAGAATATGGGTGCGGCGGCGGCTCCCCTGTATGAATCCGATTCAACCTATATTGACATGAAGGCTGTCCTCAGCTCAGGTCGAACGGTGGAAGGAAATCAGATAAATGCGGCAGGAGACAGCAGCGCCCCTAGCGCCCCCGTGGCTCAGCCAGCTGCACCGGCAGCTGCGCCGAGCGTGACATCGCCTGCAGCACAGCCGAGCAATCCCGGGAGCGGCAGAACGTGGTAGGCACGCTCGCGTCCTCCCCGACACTCTCGTTGAGGGCGGGCCAAAGGCCCGCCCCCTTGGCGGGGGAGCGAAGAGTTTGATAAATTCCCCTGACAACCAAAGAGAATTAAAGTGACAGCAATGAAGAAGTGTGGCTTGCTGATCGGAGTTGCTTGTCTGGGCAGCGTGTTTGTCGCTCTGCCAGGACAAGCGGTAAATGAATGCGTGTCAGTGCCGGTTTTATCTGAATCCCAGGCGGCAGAAAGGACCCCCCAGAAAACGACAGCCAGCGCACAGCAGCTGGCGAAGCTGGCGCAATCGATTACGGTGAAAGTGCTGTCAGGACATAGCAATGGTTCGGGGATTCTGATTCAGCGCCAAGCACAGGTGTATACCGTTTTGACGAACGAACATGTACTGACTTTAGGGGCACCCTATCGCATTCAGACGCCAGACGGTCGGAGTTATGAAGCCGAGGTGCTGAAAACTGTTTCCTTTAAGGGAAACGATTTGGCGCTGTTGCAGTTCAGCAGTGCTGAGAACTACACCCTGGCATCTCTGGGAAGTTTATCAAGTGTGGCGGTGGGCGAGCCAGTGGTTGCTGCAGGGTTCCCCTTTGGTGCCAGCGCCTCTGGAGGGAGCGGTTTTGTGGTGACAGCCGGCCAGATTTCCCTGTTACCTGAGAAAGCCATACCGAGAGGATATCAGATCGGGTATACCAACGACATCCAAAAGGGCATGAGTGGGGGGCCGGTGCTCAACAGTAAAGGTCAGGTTGTGGGCGTAAATGGCATGCACGCTTATCCCCTATGGGGCGATCCGTATGTATTTGCCGATGGTTCCAAGCCTTGCCAAGCGACGCGGGAGGTAATGAGCCGGTCGAGTTGGGCAATTCCTGTGGGAACATTTATGCGATTAGCTGCTAATTTAGGGCTTCCTCCTCTCAATTACCCTGTAAGTTTGCCGCCAGTTGCAGCGCCAGACAGTTTTTCTGAACCGGCAGCCAGAGTGTCAAATGGCAACTTAACCAGCGAGGGTTTTTTAATTAAGCCAAATCCTAGGCTAGAAGTGCCGGCTGCAGGCATCCCAAACCGCAACGGGATCTCAGCCCCTGCGGCTCCCAATCGGGCAAATCCTGTGCCAGAAATAGCAGCGCCGGCGGTTTTAAGCACTGATGGCTTCTGGATTCAGCCGGTCACTGATGCCAGTTTGGTCAATAAGGTGCCAGAAACGCAATCGCCGGCGCTTTCCTCCGGCAGCCCCACACAGCCAAACATCGCTCCCAACCCGTCCAATAAAAATGCCAACCCCATGTGGTGAAAGTTATCAATCTGAGGTTCAATTATGAGATTTCCCTATGGACTTCCAGCAGCGCTGATTGGGGCGGCAGCAACTGCCGCCATCATTAGCCCTCAAATGGCCTTTGCCTTAACAGCAAAAGAGCTGGAAAATCTGTCCCAGCAAATTACGGTTTTAATCGAGCGCAAAGATGCGCGGTCTAGCTCTGGTTCGGGAGTGATTATTGCCAGAGAGGGCAACACTTACTACGTCCTGACTGCTTATCATGTGGTGGAAAAAACCGAGACTGAATATGGGATAAAGCCCAGTGATGGCAGCGAATATAAACTGGACTACAGTACGGTTAAAAAACTGCCAGGGGTTGACTTAGCACTCTTGCAGTTCACCAGTGAGCGAGATTACCGAGTGGCAACTTTAGGTGATTATGACCTGCTCTCGCAATTTGGGAAATCAGACGTCGTTTTTGTGTCTGGGTGGCCAGCTGGAGAGCGGCGGGTGTTTAATCCGGGGCTGCGCATAGATGAAACCCTCGCGCCGGCGCTGGCCAAAAAATCTCTGGATCAGGGGTATGAACTGCTGTACACCTCCATTACTTATCCGGGAATGAGTGGCGGGCCCATTTTAGATGTAAATGGGCGATTGATTGGGATTCACGGACAGTCAGAAGGAGAAAAAATCTCGGAAACTGAGGCGGGGACAAATAATTTCCGCGTCAGGTTGGGGTATAGTATGGGTATCCCGATCAAAACCTTCCTGACTCTGGCCCCGCAGCAAGGGATAGCGCTGCAACTCACCAAAGAAAATACCCCTCCTGTCAAATTAACAGAGTCAGAAATAATTGCTTCCGTGGAATCTTTGATCCCCCAGCCGCCGGCAGATAAAACAGCTGACGACGCCAGGGCGTGGGTGAATTATGGCAATGAACTTTGGCGGCTATCTAGCCTTTATAATGACGCCGGCAACCCGCGAGCGGTAAAATTGATGGAAACCGCCGTCGCTGCTTATGATAAAGCCGTTGAACAAGCGCCGAAGTTCTATCAAGCGTGGTACGCGCGAGGGAACGTGCAGGCTGACTTGGGCAAGTTAGACGCCGCGATTGAATCTTACGAGCGAACCCTTGAGCTGTTTAACTACGAGGGGGCGCTTCAAGAGTACAAAAATGCTCCAGAAACCGATGACTATCAGACCAAGAAGGCGCTGGCAGCCAAGCTGGACTTTTATGCGACTGTCTGACGTTACAAAGGCTTGATGCTGTCCAAATTGGAGCGATACCCCGAAGCCATAGCAGCCTTTGAAAAAGTGATTCAGGTCAAAGAAGAGGTTAAAGAACAGGACTTTGTGGCCTGGGATTTGCGCGGGCTAGCGCTCCTGAAAAATGGCGCTACTGAACAGGCTTTCAAATCTTTTGAAAAGTCGCTGTCAATCAATGGTAATTATCCGTATGCCTGGATTCACCAAGGCGAGGCGCTCGCGAAAATGGGACGCCTGGACGAAGCGGCGGCTGCTTATGACAGGGCGATTCAGATTCAGCCCAACTTGTACACTGCTTTCCTGCAACGAGGCGAGGTGCTTGGGAAAATCTTACAAGACAGTCAGCAAGCACCGGAAGCCTTAGACAGAGCGCTTGAAATTAAGCCAGACGATGCTAGCGCTTGGCACCGGCGAGCCTTTGCATTCTTTGGCATGATGCGACGCCAAGACGCGCTCTCTAGCTTCGACCAAGCGATTGAAAACAACAGTAAAGACGCAGCTGCTTGGGCGGCGCGCGGATTGACGCTGGTTGCAGAAAACCGCTATCAAGAAGCCCGAGCCGCCTTTGAAAAGGCACTGGAAATTAATCCGGACGCTCAGGAAACTCAGGAAGTTATAGAAATCCTCAAACAGATAGAACAGCTAGATGACTCTCAGTCAGGGTTGGGAGGCAAGAAGTAGTGAAACCAGAGCTAAGCCGGATTTTCATTGTTAGCTCCATCTTGGGCATTGGGGTTCTGCACAGCACAGCCGGTGGTGCCAACCCCATCACTCCTCTAGCTCCAACTTCTTCTGCAGGGGAAGTCCTGGAAGAGGATACCAATTTGGCCAATATACCCCACACTTTTGAGAATGAAGGCGTTGCGCTGCAACTCGCAGACACCGGCTCGCCGGTAGCGCAACAGGTGACTCCTGTAGAGCCTCCCCTTCCCGAACCCATTTCGCCCCAGGAAAGAAGGAATCTCGAACAGCAGTGGCTACTTCCCTTGCCACCCAGCATAGAAATTCCAGTTCCCCAAAAAAGGCGAAGGGTAACTCCTGGTGTGGCACCGGGATCGAGTCTGATCACACCTACGGGTTTCGGTAGCCGGCGGGGTCAAACTTTCGCAGGAGCTAGTTTTCAAGGCCGAACCCGCTCTAGTGACTCGTCGGATGGGGGCATTTCGGCAGGGTTTGGTTTGGGAGATCCTCAAAATAGCGTGGGTTTGCAAACAACAGTTACAGTTCTCGACCTGTTCAACAATAGAAGCGACGATGACGGTTTTGCGAAGCGCGGTGCCATCAGTTTTAAAGTCCACCGGCAGCTGCCAGAAGATTTTGCCGTCGCAGCCGGCATCGAAAATGCTATTGTCTGGGGTTATACCGATGCAGGAACCAGCGCTTACGGTGTTGTCAGCAAAATTTTCCGGCTGAAACAAAATACTGCAGAACCCTTCAGCCGAATCACAGTCTCCTTGGGATTGGGAAATGGTCGGTTTCGCTCTGAAGAAGACTTCCAAAATGACGTCAGCGCTATCAATGTGTTTGGCAGTGTGGCTGTGCGCGTAGCCAGACCAGTTTCTGCAATCGCTGAATGGACGGGGCAAGATTTGGCCTTAGGCGTTTCTGTCGTTCCCTTCCGGAACGTTCCGCTTGTCGTCACGCCCAGTTTTGAGGACATTACCGGCAATGCTGGAGATGGTGCCCGGTTCAGGCTGAGTGTCGGTTATAGCTATTCTTTCGGTTTTTAGTCTTAGCAACCGGGTTTCTCTCGGACAGTAAACCCGGTTTCGCATTCAGGCTAAGTGCGGATTCCAGGTTTTGTTCTATTTACAAGCAGGTTGACTCCACTACAGTTATGAAGGTTCAAAGTATTGCATTGAGTTTAAGTTTGGGGTTTGCCGGTGCCTCTGTGATCCTGCTGACAGCACCGCCATTCCCAGGTTGGGGAGAGTCGAATTGTTCAGATTGTGGTACTAATGGTTCAGATATCATGCCTGAACCAACTCCCAGTCCCAGTCCCAGTCCCAGTCCCAGTCCCAGTCCCAGTCCAGCTCCCCGCCCAACTCCTCGCCCAACTCCCAGTCCAACTCCCAGCCCAACTCCCAGCCCAACTCCCCGCCCAACTCCCCGCCCAACTCCCAGTCCAACTCCCAGTTCAGAACCGATACCCCCAGTACTATTCCCACCGGGGGAACCCACCTCACCGACAATCTCAGTGGAATCGGAACCCTCAGTAATACCCCCACCGCTACTCCCACAGGAAATTCAACTGATACCCCCACCGCCACTCCCACAGGAAATTCAACTGATACCCCCACCGGCATTCCCAGAGGAAACCCAACAGGAAACCCCACAGCCATCCCCACAGCCAACACCGACACCCGCACCAACTCCTCCAGAGGCTCCCCCAGTGGAAACAGGAGGATCATCCAACTTTACGGGGGTTGGGGGCTCTCCGATTTCAGTCTCACCCAGTCCAAATTTGGGAGATAGCAACCCCACCTCAACCTCTGGCGGCAATGATATCCCACAATCTGTTCAGGCGCAATTAGCGCTTCTTTTAACCGGCGATCCGACAAACAAGTCCTTGTTTGGAGATCCCCGCCTAAACCCACTGCTGAGTGCTTTAGCAAAAGGGGGATCTGAGGAAACAATTGTTCTGCAATTAGCCAAAAGCTTACTGGGACTTTTTCGAGGAGATAAAGTCGATCCAAAGAGATTATTAGCAGCGGTTGCCGCTTATAACGCTTTCATTAAAGCCAGCCGTGCGGAATTTCTGAAGACCCCGCCTCCAGAACTGATCGCGATTCGAGAAATCCTCTCTCAATTGGTTGATGCTGCGCGGGCTGCAGACATTGCCCCCGGGAATAATTAGATAGCGACAAGCAGGGTAAGATTCATCTCTTCCCCTGCCTCAATTTCCTCTCATTACAGTACCGAATCTCCCATCATATTATAGCAGTAGCTACTTAGGTTAGGACGTAGGACAGGCGTCTCGCCTGTCCCTATCCCTACTCCTAAGTGAGATGCCCTGTCCTAAACTGACTGTTTATTGCTATAAAATCAGTAAAACCCTGATTTGCCACTCCCATAACGGGATGCTCCCGCAACCGAAATCCGAAAAGTATGGTATAATAAAGCAAAATCTAGTAATCCGGAGCATTCCCAAATGATTGCCACCCCAAATAAGTTCTACATCTCCCCAGAAGATTACCTAGAAGGTGAGCGGGTAAGTCCCATCAAACATGAGTACCGGCGCGGGCACGTCTACGCAATGGTGGGCGCAAAGAAACCCCATGTCATTATTGGTGGGAATTTAGTAAGGTTGCTGGGAAATCATCTCATGGATACGCCTTGCCTCGTCTTGCCCTCAGATATGAAAGTCCGGCTAGAGGCAGCAAATTGCTATTACTATCCAGATGTGTCTGTGACTTGTGACGAGCGGGATACAAGCTCGACTGAAGACTTTATCCTGTACCCCTCCTTAGTCATTGAGGTGCTATCTCCCTCCACAGCCGCTTTTGACAGAGGCGACAAATTTGCCGACTACCAAACCCTATCAACCCTGCGGGAATATGTGCTAGTCAGCCAAACCGAGATGAAAGTTGAGTGTTTTCGCCTCAACGAGTCGGGGATGTGGGTTTCTCAAACTTACGGAACCGGCGATGAAGTTTACTTTGCCGGTGTGGACTTTAGGTGTCCGATTGCCTCAATCTATCAAAAAGTTCCCGGAATTGTGTGATAAGCGGTTAGGCAAATAATGCTGCATGCCGTCGAAAGGAGGTAGAGCCTGTAGGGGCGGGCAATTCCGCCCCGGAACGAAGGAAATTCCCTAAAAACATCCCCAAATCCCCTAATCCCGGCTTCCCTTAAATCCCCAATATTATTTCAAGAAAAGATTAACCCTCCCTGAGGGGGGGGAGGGCAGAACCGGCACAGTATAAGGGCGGGTTTACAGATATCCTTCACTACCAGAAAACATCTCGGGTTAACCCGCCCCTACTTAGAGAACCTTGTGGGTGTACTCGTGCTGCTTCACATTATCTTCCACTCTCACAATCCGCTGAGAATTCAGCACCCGCTTGCGTTCCAAAGAGTAATTAAAATCATCGCGCTTGCTTCCCAGAGGAACGTGAGATTGAGCTTGAGGCCGGCTCTTGTAAGTGCGTGCGGCGGAGAGAGCGCGGAAGGAAAACTCATCGCAAAATTGCGCTTCCGCTGGGAAGTCAGCCGGCAGTTGCGGGGTGTCGCCGGCTAGCACCGCCCCCAGGGTGGTGCCGCAAACCATTTGATAAGACGTGGGAATGCCTTTCACAATCGCTTCCAGAGCTGCCGAAGGGATAGGCTCCACAACTTTCACTTGATGGACTTCGCCATCTTCTTTGATAAAGCAAGTGGCCAAGCCAACAGCCAGATAGTCATCCGCAGACAAATCTGGCGCATTGGGATAGGAGATCGCAGTTGCCATCGAAATCTTTCCGCTTAGTAATTAAGTCACCCGCTCATCCTACCATTTCTGCCGGTGCGTCCCGATGCCGGTTTGTGGGGGTGGGGGAATGGGGGGGGAATTTTCATTTTTCGCTGTTAATGGCATGGTTTCGGTTGGGCATTAGCCCAACTGCGAACCTTTGGGCATTAGCCCAACTGCGAACTTTTGGGCATTAGCCCAACGGCAAACGGACTCGGTTCGGCGTTAAGGATGCGTCCGCTCACAAACCGGCTCTCGCACCCAGTTGGGAGACATCAGATCTGCGCTCACACCGGCATGACTGCCGCTGCGCCAGATCGGGATCCGCGAAGTGGCCAGCCCGCAGGGCTGCCTTGCCAGCCATCCTTTCTTCCAGATGAACCCGCGATTGAGTGCAATTAAGCTATTGCGCATTTAATTTATGCTATTCACCTCTATCTCTTGTTCCCCAGCTTTTAATGTCAGCGCGCCTCTGGAGCCTCTGCCTGTTTTTTCAATAAGCATATTAAAAGCGTAACAGCTTACACGCACAGTGGACGGGGAGCCTCAAACACTGCCCCGCGCCCTTCGCGCTGAATGAAACCGGCATTGACGGCTTGGCAAAGGGTAGCCAGCGCCTCTACATCTTCTGAGCGATACCCCCTGACGGCGAGTACCTGGCGAATCAGTCCCTCAGACTCGACGCTGAGGCAACCCGTTGTAAATGCAGACTGTACCAGGGTGCGAATCATAACACCTCAAGCATCCAATGCGTGTTAGCTCCCGTCTTTACTATTCACCATTTTTCGCGCTAGCGCACCGATCTAGATCCGCCGGCACCGCGATCGTAAAGACTCAGTGAAGGTGATAAAAATCACTGACAAATTGCACCGGTACTGAGTAAGCGGAAACGGGCTGCGATGGCTTCTCTGAGAGCAGATTTATAAAGAAAACCTTAAGACCTGTGGGCGTCTTTGAGAGTTAGAGTTTCAGCTCTCAGGCTCACCCTGGCCACCAAAGACCTGGAAAGCTTATCCTGTAAAGGTTTGGCGAAAGTTCACACAAACTTTATAAATTCGCTGGCAGGGCTGCCGGCGTGACTGGGGCGAGAGGGGCCGGTGGCCAAGACAAATGGCGCTGGGCTTTTGCCGGCCCTCCTTTGAAGCCCCCTCTGGGGCGGACGTAGGACAGGCGGGACGCCTGTCCGGTCAAAAGCCCGCCTGTCCAGCATGGGCCGGCAGCGTCCCTGCGAGCGAGCGGAGCGGGCAGAGGTTCCAGCGGCGTGGAGTTGGGGACTGGTGCGGGCGTTGCAGCAAGATAAGATGATTTCACCAAAACCCCATCTCTTTCTCCCCCTCCCCGCTTTTCGGGGAGGGGGTTGGGGGGTGGGGTTCAAAGATCCGGTGCAATGTGCAACGTCCTGGTGCTGGGAATATCACGAAGACTGCTCTCGGCTTTCCAAAGGATGAGAAATTCCGCAGAACTGCCCTGAGGGCAATGCGTTCCGGCAGCAGAAAACTGAGATAAACTTCAATTTGATTGCAGTTGCAAGCTTAGCGCGTGTGGAGGAGCGAACAGGATGACGAGTATGTACGGTGTTTTGGAACCGTCCGTAGTGGATTTAGCGCGGGGGGGCAATTACCGAGCGCTTGCCTACTGGATTAACACCCACCTGCTGCCCCAAGGGATCATCGCCCGCGTAGAAGACGCTCGGGCGGGATGCCTGCAAATCTTAGTGGAGTTGCAACAGGGGCAATCGCGCGAAACCATCGTCAAATCCATCTGCCACCAGATTTGGAGGCTCAACTCAGACGTTATAGACGGCGTGAGCATCATGGCCCGTCTGGCTGGACACTCAGATATTCTCTGGAAGCAGTCAGTCCGCATTGTCACCCCTGCCAACCAGCAGCGCCCTAAGGTGCCGGTGCAGCCAAAGCGGGCCCACAGGCTCTCACTGGCTTCCGGGGACACTTTTAAAATGTTGCGCACCCTGCTGGTAGTGGGGACAGCAGTAACATCCTTTATCCTGGGCTATTGGTTTACTTCCCGCAGCACCCTGTCTGCCAAACTGGCTTCGGCACCCATCCCCTCACCGGCGGCGACTATACTGACCCATCCGATTCGCCCCAAAGAAGTTAAGGCGGCTTTGGAAACAGTGCCGGTGAAGTACCTCAATCCGGCGATTAACCCCGATGACCCGGAGGTGACTCTGATGTTTGCTGGGGATGTCACCCTCTCGGACTCGTTTGCAGATGTGGCCGGCAGCGATTACAAATGGGCCTTCTCCCAGCTGGAGGAGTACCGCAAAGCAGATGTGGCGATGGTCAACCTGGAAAATCCCCTCACCGGTGCCACCACAATGCGACCCGGGAAAGGGTTGAATTTCAAACCCGATCCGAAATCCGTCGAGGTGCTGGCCGCCGGAGGTGTGGACATCGTCAACCTGGCCAACAATCACACGATGGACTATGAGGCGGAGGGACTCAAGGAAACCCTGGAAACCCTCGACAAGGCTGGGATTCGCTACGTGGGAGCAGGTCGGGACCTCAAAGAAGCCCGACGCCCAGAAATTATCGAGGTCAAGGGGCAGCGGATTGCCTACCTGGGTTATTATGACCCCAATTTTCACCCCGCAGACATTGGGGCAGCCGGCACGAATCCCCCGATCAAAGATCAGATCGCCGAGGATATAAAGGCGATTCGCAATCAGGTAGACTGGATTATTGTCAATTATCACTGGGGTGTGGAGCTGGCAGAATATCCAGAAGACTGGCAGAGAAAATTGGCTCAGTTCACCATTGACCAAGGGGCGGACGTGGTAGTTGGCCACCACCCCCATGTGTTGCAGGGTGCGGAAATTTACAAGGGGCGACCGATTGCCTACTCGCTGGGGAACTTTATCTTCGGCGGCAATTCCCGCAGCGACTGCGACACGGCGGTGTTGAAGGTGTCTCTCAAAGGGAGAACAATGAAAGTGGAGTTCCTGCCGGTGGAGGTGAGGCAGTACCAGCCAAAGGTGGTGAAGGGCGAACGCGGGGAGAGCATTCTCAACCACATTCAGGAGATTTCCAACATCTTCGACCGGCCTATGAAATCACCGGCGATCCTCAACACTCGCCGCCAGTCAGCGGACACAGCCGCTCCCCCTGAGGCGTCACCGGCATCTCCCTCTTTCGCCGCGCCGGCTGAGAGTCCGGTGCCGTCCGACACCCAGCAGATCCAAATGCCGGTGTTCCCCCCGGATCTGATTCTGAAAAACAACTTAAAGGACGCTCAACAGCCCCAGAATGGGAAAGAGGGTGACTCGTCACCGCAATCTGGCCCTGCAGGGGAAGGTAAGAGTCACCCCTTTACCAAGGAATCGTTTATTAAAGAACCCTTGCCCACCCCCCCCCCACAGCCAGCACACCAGAGCCAGCTGCCAGCCACTCCGTCCCCATCCTTTACAGTGTCCAGTGTTAGGCACACTGGCCGCTATAAGGCGATTCAACTGCCGGTGCTAGCATAGACTGGGCTGTCAGGGCATGGGGCATGGGGAATCGGCCATCGGAAGAAGCAACAAGCAAGCATCCCCCCCTGGGCCTATTCCCACTGCCTGATGCCCGCTGCCCGGTGCTCCCGTCGCCGCCGCCACCAACCACTAACCACTAACCACTAACCACTAACCACTGTGTTTGCGATCTCAGTCAAACAGCAGCAATACAAAACCTACTTGCTCACCGACTCGGCAGCTGAGTCAGTGCTGGAGGTCGTTCCAGAGCGGGGTGGGATCATCACCGGCTGGACGGTACAGGGTCGGGACATCCTCTACATGGACCGAGAGCGGTTTGCCCACCCAGAGTTGAGCGTCCGGGGTGGAATTCCGATTCTGTTTCCTATCTGCGGCAATTTGCCAGACAGCACCTACACTCACAATGGCCAGACGCACAAACTCAAACAGCACGGCTTCGCCCGCGATCTGCCCTGGGAAGTCAGCTCACAGGTGACGCAAGAGTGCGCCGGCATCACTCTGGTTCTGGAAAGCAACGACATCACGCGCGCCGTTTACCCATTTGACTTCAAACTGGCCTTCAGCTACGAGCTCAAGGGCAACGTTTTGGAAATTGTCCAGCGCTACACCAATCGAGCAGCGGAGCCGATGCCCTTTTCCACCGGCTTGCACCCCTACTTTTTGGCTCCCGACAAGAGCCAGCTGCAGTTTGAGATCCCGGCGGTCCAGTACACCAATCAAAGAACCCAAAACACCCATCCCTTCACCGGCAGCTTTGACTTCAGTGAGGACGAAATTGATTTCGCCTTTTGCCAGCTGACCGGCTTGGCGGCCACTGTCACCGACCACAGCCGCCGGTTGCGCCTCACCCTCAGCTACAACTCCCTCTACGCCACTGTGGTCTTCTGGACGCTCCGGGACAGAGACTTCTACTGCCTGGAACCCTGGACCGCCCCCCGCAACGCCCTCAACACCGGCATGCACCTGATTCGCTTGCAACCAGGGGCCACTCTCCAGACCCTAGTGCGGATCAGCGCAAAATTTTTTTAAAAAACCCCTTGACGCTTCCCAGTACAGGTGCTACTATGTTTAATTGTGTGCGGAACACAAACGCACCAGGGTCGCTAACTCAAAGGTAGAGTACTCGGCTTTTAACCGATTAGTTCCGGGTTCGAATCCCGGGCGACCCATATTTAAAGGGCACTGGGCATGGCGGATGGCGCATGGGGCACCGGCCATAGGGCATGGGGCATGGGGCACCGGGCATTGGGTCAACGATCGCTGACCCCCTAACCCCTAACCCCTAACCCCTAACCCCTAACCCCTAACCCCTAATAAGAAATTTTATTTTTAGAGACAGTGCGCTAAGCGTCGAAAAATATCTTAAGATTATCCTAAGAATTCGGCTTGTCCAGACCCAACTGGCTGACAAACACCAAGAACTTAGGAGGATCATCTATGGCGCTTGTACCTATGCGGCTGCTGCTGGATCACGCGGCTGAGAACGGCTACGGCATTCCTGCTTACAACGTTAACAACATGGAGCAGATCCAAGCCATCATGCAGGCTGCCCATGAAACCAACAGCCCCGTTATCCTGCAAGCTTCCCGTGGCGCTCGCAAGTATGCGGGCGAAAACTTCCTGCGCCACCTGATTCTGGCTGCGGTAGAAACCTACCCCCACATCCCCATTGTCATGCACCAAGATCATGGCAATGAACCGGCCACCTGCTACTCTGCCATTCGCAACGGTTTCACCAGCGTGATGATGGACGGCTCCCTGGAAGCCGACGCCAAGTCTCCCGCCAGCTACGAGTACAACGTCAGAGTCACCAGCGAAGTGGTGAAAGTCGCCCACGCAGTCGGCGCTAGCGTTGAAGGCGAACTGGGCTGCCTGGGTTCTCTGGAAACCGGCATGGGTGAAGCAGAAGACGGTCACGGTTTTGAAGGCAAGCTGGATCACTCCCAACTGCTCACCGATCCCGACCAAGCCGTTGACTTCGTGGAGCAAACCCAAGTGGACGCTCTGGCAGTGGCCATCGGCACCAGCCACGGCGCTTACAAATTCACCCGCAAGCCGACCGGCGAAATCCTGGCCATCAGCCGCATCGAAGAAATTCACCGCCGCTTGCCCAACACCCACTTGGTGATGCACGGTTCCTCCTCTGTGCCGGAAGACCTGATCGCTCTGATTAACCAGTACGGCGGCGCTATCCCCGAAACCTACGGCGTGCCGGTCGAAGAAATCCAAAAAGGCATTCAAAGCGGCGTGCGCAAGGTGAATATCGACACCGACAACCGTCTGGCGATCACCGCTGCAGTGCGGGAAGCCCTGGCCAAAGATGCCAAGGAATTTGACCCCCGTCACTTCCTCAAGCCGTCTATCAAGTACATGCAAAAGGTGTGCGCCGATCGCTACCAGCAGTTTGGCACCGCCGGCAATGCCAGCAAGATCAAGCAAGTGTCTCTGGATGAGTATGCCGCCAAGTACGCCAAGGGCGAGCTGAAAGTCGTGACTCAGAAGGTGACTGTGGCTGTCTAATCCAATTTTGGACGCCCGCACTCTCCTTTCCCCCCCCGAAGTTTGGGGGGGAGGGCTAATCTAAAAAATCTAAAATCTCAAATCAATTACCGGGTGGCTGAGAAGCTGCCCGGTTTTTTGTCAGCCGCGCCAGAAACCGGGTTTCTGGAACAGCGTTTGCATCCTACCCGAAAGCTTGATTAAGAAACCCGGTTTCTTCAGGTTTCTCAGCCCCCCACCAGAAACCGGGTTTCTGGAACAGCGTTTGCATCCTACCCAAAAATTTTATTCAGAAACCCGGTTTCTTACGCCAGAAACCGGGTTTCTGGAACAGCGTTTGCATCCTACCCGAAAGCTTGATTGAGAAACCCGGTTTCTTCCGTTTATTACGGTTTCTCAACCTCCTAGCGTCACCTCCACATAGATATGCTCCAAACGCACCGGCATCCGAGAAATAGAATCCAGAGGCACCCCATCAAAACAGGCGATCACTTCCTTCAATTCCAGCACTTTTGGCAGCCAAAAAGCCAGATCGCTCCCATAGCGCCGGTGAGCGAATCCATACTGACGCGCCCGCGCAATAGCAGCCTCTTCATCCGGCGTTTGCACCACCACAATTTCCGCCGCTGGAATCCTTTTCCGCAACTCCTCCAAACTCCCCTCAGCCACAATCCGACCTCGTTTGAGAATCCCAATTCGCTGACAGAGGCGCTCCGCTTCATCTAATAAATGAGTGGTCAGCAGGACCGTAATTCCCTGACTTTTCAGCCGGCGGATTAAATCCCAAATCTCGTAACGCGCTTCAATATCCAACCCAGTCGTCGGTTCGTCCAAAATCACTAACTTTGGCTGGTGCACCAGCGCCACTGCGATATTCAGCCGGCGCTGCATCCCCCCGCTGAGCGTTTCCACCGGACTTTTCGCCCTATCTGCCAACCCAACAGCCTCCAGACAAGCCCGCACCTGTTCCTGCCGGCGCTTGCCATTCAAACCATATATTTTAGCATAAAAATTGAGATTTTCCTCACAAGACAAACTTTTATAGAGCAAATTCTCCTGCGGCGCGACACCAAGTAGCGATTTGGTCGCCTTAGACAGGGGCTGATCGTTGATAGTGATTTTGCCGCCATCCGCCTGAAGCAAATTGCAGAGAATATTGATAGTTGTCGTCTTTCCCGCCCCATTCGGGCCCAGCAATCCGTAAATCTCGCCCGCCTGAATCTGCAGCGACAAATTCTGAAGGACTTGTCGCTCTTCGTAAGACTTCCACAGTTTTTCAATTCGCAGCATGAAGAAGTTGTTAGTGGTTAGTTGTTGTCTCTCGTTGTCTCTCGTTTCCAGGCTGCCGCCTGGGAACGCCTGTTGGGAGGCTCTGCCTCGCTCTGCACAATGCTGTTGCTCTGCTTATATTGCGGTTTTCAGTTGGATGAAGTGCGCGCCAGAAACCCGGTTTCTTTAAGAAACCGGGTTTCTCAGAACCTCACTTAGATGAAAAAAGCTACAGCCTCCTTTCAGCGCTCAACATGCGCCGGTAGGAGAGCCACCCACCGGCAACCATAAACACAGCGAACCAGCACAAAAACGAGAAGTGGGACTCAATATCCGCCAACTCCTTGCCACCGGCAGCCACCCCCAGCAGCGCCTCATTCATGTGGTAGATGGGATTGAACCGAGCAATTTCCAGCAGCGTCTTAGGAAACAGTGACGCCGGCAGAAACGCACCCCCCAGAATCAGCAGGGGCACCCCAAACGCCGCCACCAAGGCGTTCACATCCTCAGTGCGGCGGGCAAATTGCGTACCCAAAACAAAACCCACACCCACATAAGAAATTATACTGAGTAATATGATCAGCCCTCCCAGCAGGAGAGAGCCCTGAAACTGGGCTTGCCAAAATGCCGCGATTGTGTATATCAGGAGCGCTTGACCGATGCCAATGCAGCTGTGAGCCAGAAAAATCCCTAAAAAGTACGACGTGCCACTGAGAGGGGAGATAAACAGGCGCTTGAGGGTTTGCTGCTCTCGCTCAGCCACCACGGTGGCTACGCTGCCACCCAGACAGCTGAAAAATAGCGCGGCACCCACTAAAGTGGAAGGTGCGGCGCTTTCAAAAGCCTTATCCACTGACAGCTTGGCGCGTTCTGCCAAAATAAACCCGTTCAGCAACAGGACAGAAATTGGAAAAATACACCAAAAAATCAGGCTGCGCCGCCGCCGCAACAGTTCAATCAGGATGCGCTGCGCTACTGCTATGGTTTCACGCCAGTATTTCATCGTGTGAGGAGTTAGCTGATTAGTTCATGAGTCAATTATCACGGTACGCGCTTTCGCAATCAATCTCCCGACGCACTCTATTTAAAATGTTTGGTGTCGGTGCCGCCGGCGGGTTGCTGGGATACTCCCGGTTCACCAAACCCCAGCCAGCGGTTTTTCAGCAAGACACCCTGGATTTGCCCCGCTTTGCCAACCGCCCAATCAGCGTTGCTGTTATTGGGGGCGGGCTGGCTGGGCTGGCTTGCGCTTATGAACTCAGCCAGCGGGGTTTCACTGTGACGCTGCTGGAAAAGGCACCCCAGCTGGGGGGCAAAATCGCCAGCTGGCCTATCGAAGTTGCCGGTGAGCGGTTTATGATGGAGCATGGCTTCCACGGCTTTTTCCCCCAATATTACAACCTCAAGAGCCTAGTGGCGGAACTGGGGATCGCGGAAAATTTTGTCGATCTCAAGTTCTACTCGGTTATCTTCCGGGAGAACAAGTACCAGCCAGAGGTGTTTCGCCCCAGCAGTTCAGCGTTTCCCTGGAATATCGTTGACTTGGCGGTAGCATCCCCCAACCGGCTGCGCTGGGGAATTAACCTCACCAAACCGGCACACTGGCAAGTATTTCGGGCGATTACCGGCTTTCACCCCCAGAAGAGTTTCCAGCGCCTCGACAATATCTCGGTTGCCGAATGGGTTGAGCGGGATTTCCCCCAAGGGCTGTATGATTTGTATTTTCTACCCTTTGCTAAGTCTAGCCTAAATGCGCCAGACCGGATGAGTGTGGGGGAGCTGATGCAGTTTTTCCACTTCTATTTTTTTGGCAATCCCGAGGGGCTGGCGTTTAATGGCACGCGCCAGGATATGGGCACGTCTCTGGTGCAGCCAGTGGCTCGGGCAATTCAAGGTGCCGGTGGCAAGATTGTTACCGGCGCGACGGTGAGCAACATTGACTGGCGCGACGGGCAGATTGACTCCCTGAGCTACTACACCGGCAGTGCCGGCAATTTAACTCCCTTTTGGGTGAAGCGCAACCCGGCACTGGAAGCCGAGACGCCAGATGTCCCGTCTCTACAATATTACGGTGCCGGTGATGAAGTTTTCGCGGTTGCGGATGGGGGGAAGGAAGCCATTTCCCTCACCTGCACCCACCAGGGCTGCACTGTCGGCGTGAGAGCGGATGGCCAATTTCACTGTCCCTGCCACGGTGCGGTTTTCGACGCTTCTGGCAAGCTGGTGAGAGGGCCGGCAGAGCGGGATTTACCGCGCTTCAAAGTGGTTGAGCGGCACTCAGACGAGTTGCAGCTGATCCCGGCGAGCAACCCCACCCCAGCACTCGCTGCTAGCGAGGAAGGAGAAATAGGGGAGACAATGAGGGCGGATTACTACGTTTTTGCCACCGACGTGCCCGGTGCCCAACAGCTGTTTAAGCGGATGACGGGCGAAGTAGCCGGTGTGCGCGCACAGGTGGAAAAATTAGCGATTGCAGATCCATTTGCCGTTGCTCGCTTCTGGTTTGACCGCGATTTTGAGTGGGAGCAAAGCTGGTTTACCTCGATATCAGGCTACCGGCTCACAGACAGCATCACGCTTTACCACCGGATTCAGGAGCAATTTATCGAGTGGCACAAAAAAACCGGCGGCAGCGTGGTGGAGTTGCACGCTTACTGCTATAAAGAGAAGGAATTTCCCACACAGGAAACCTTACTGGCGACGTTTGAGGAGGAGCTGTACGAGATTGTGCCGGCGCTGAAAGAAGCGAATATGCTGCACCGGGAACTGGTGAACCAAAAGAATTTCTCTGGGTATCCGCCCGGAAGCTATGCAGATCGACCGGCAACCAGCACCGGCACCCCCAATCTCATGTTTGCCGGTGACTGGGTGAAGATGCCCTTTCCCTGCGGTTTGATGGAAAGGGCAGTCAGCAGCGGGTTGCTGGCGGCGAATGAAATTCTCCACCGCGAGGGGTTGCAGCGGCGAACGCTTCTGTCGGTTAATCCAGAGGGTATCTTGCAGATTTGATATGAAACCGCAGATGTAACCGCGCAGTAGGGGCGAACGGTTGTCATCGGTGTCAACTTAAGCTCCAGGCGATTGAAATCGCGGCTATACAAACAAAACCCGCCTGCGCGGGTTTTAAGAATTTTACTCTTTTTTAGTCCGCGCAGGCGGACGAAAGTTTGTGTAGCCACGAATTCCATTCGCCGGGATATTAAGTTTTAATTTTCACTGTCGTAAAGGTTGCTAAGCTCATGTTTTCTTCTGACGCACTCACCCAGCAGCGCGATATCCGCCAGCTGGGGATTAATTTGAATCACTGGTATGCTGTCGCTCGCAGCGCTGAGGTGAAAGCCCAGCCGGTGGGCGTCGTGCTGTGGAATCAGCCGGTTGTTTTGTTTCGAGACAGCACCGGCACTGCTCACGCCTTGGAAGATCGCTGCCCTCACCGGCAGGTTAAACTCAGTCACGGTTGCGTCAAGGGGGATGAATTGGAATGCGCTTACCACGGATGGAAGTTTAAGTCAAGTGGCGAGTGCGCGGAAGTTCCCTATCTCGAAGAAAACCAGAAATTGCCCAGCTGCAATATTCGCGCCGTACCGGTGCGGGAGCGAGACGGTTTTATCTGGCTGTTTCCTGGGGATGCCGGTGCTGATTTGGTTGCGCCACTGGGCGTACCGGAGTGGGATCACCTCAATTATATCGCTACGGTGTCAGCGATTAGCTGCAAAGCCCACTATTCCTATCTGGTTGAGAACCTGATGGATATGTATCACGGGCATTTGCACCAGGATTGGCAAGCTTGGGCGGAGCCGGTGCTGCAAGATATCCACGAAGACGGCAGTCGCGTGGACGCCCACTATCAGGCGCAAAGCTATTACAGGATTGACAGGATTTGGTCAATCACGCAGCTGTTCTTTCCGGCGCTGCGCCGGCTGCACCCGGAACCCTTGGATGTCAGCTACATTTACCCGCACTGGATGTCAACCTTGGGGAAGGATTTCAAGATTTACTGCCTGATTTGTCCGGTGAGCGAGAGGGAGACTCGTGCTTATCTTATCCATTTTACCTCACTGAATGCGTTTTGGCGACTGCACAAGCTGCCGGTGGGGTTTCGCCGGTTTCTGAAAGACAGTTTGTTTGGTTCGGCGCAGAAATTGCTGGACGGTTTGGTGCGCCAGGATGTGGTGATGATTGAGGAGGAGCAGCAGGCGTATTTGGAGAATCCTGATCGGCGGAATTATGAGTTGAATCGGGCGCTGGTGAGCGTGCAGCGGTTGATCAGGAGTCAGGCAAATATGCACTCAAACTGAATATATTCAGGGACAGGTGGGGACAGGCGGGGACAGGCGGGATCAGGCGGGACGCCTGTCCTACGTCCTCAAGGCGTCTGGCGTCTCGTCTGTGCTGCCGCATCGCCCTTATCATTGGGAAAGCAGCTAGAATAAAATTATGGCAACACAACCCAGGGAAATTCAACGTTACATTGCCCAAGATGGCAGAGTTCCTTTCGATGAGTGGTTTTATTCCCTCCGGGATGCCAGCGCCCAACGCAAAATCAATGCGAGGCTGAGACGAGCTAGTCTCGGCAATTTGGGAGACTATCGCTCAGTCGGGGAAGGAGTCTGTGAATTTAGAATTGACTGTGGCCCAGGATATCGCGTCTATTTTGGACAAATAGGAACAGCAATAGTGCTTCTTCTCTGTGGCGGGGATAAAAGCACTCAAATGCAAGACATCCGCAAAGCTCAGGAATACTGGACAGACTACAGGAGTGAAGAAAATGGCTAAAAGTTTACCTTACCATCCCTTTCTGATTTCATATCTCAAAGAACCCAAAGAGTCAGCCGGTTATATTACGGCTATTTTGGAAGAAAAAGATCCAGAGCCTGAACTGCTCGAAGTAGCCCTAAAAGATGTATTAGAGGCAATGGGCCAGCCAAGTCTGTCTGAAGAGGAAGCTAAGCAGCACCTGGAAAAGTTAGATGAGGTGCTCTCTAAAAAAGGAAGTGATGCCATTTACAGTCTGGGAGAGTGGCTGAACGCTCTGGGCTTAAAGCTAACTGTTACTGTTTGTGAGGAGGAACAGGAAAGTCCTGCAGAAGCTGCGGAACCCTCTGAGGTAACAGTTGGCTGAGACAGCCGGCTGTTCCCCGCTGCATCCCCACCGGCACTCCTCCGCTGCCGGTGTGACATCCAGTCCTCTGAATAATTTGCAATCGCTGGTTAAGCTTCGCCGTCGCATCTCCCCCAACCAAATCTGCCGGCTAAATCGGTTAAAATGTCTTTTTTGTAGAGAAGTAGAAGAATTAATGTCACCAAGCAATAGTTTTCCGTTATCATTGAACGGGATGAAGATGGGGATTATGTTGGGGAAGTTCCTCAGCTCAAAGGCTGTTACAGCCAAGGAGAAACGATTGATGAGTTGATCGCCAATATCAAATAAGTTATTGAACTCTGTTTGAAATAAGAGGGGGATGAGAGAGCGTAGGGTGCGTTCCCCAAAGCGGAACGCACCCTACTAAGGCATAGAGACTTTCTTGCCCACCGGCACGGCAGGCATCACTTCGCCGAGCGCTTATTGACCTCCTTCTTAATCGCCTTTAAGTTGCCCTCAATCGCACCTTTAAATATATCATAGAACATCCCCTCAGGAGTTCCGCCCTTCGGTTTAGCCTGCACCTCTTGCGTAATCAGCACCTGTGCCGGCTCTTTCCCTGGAATCTCAGAAACCGGCTCAATGAGCCAGAAACCTTGCAACTCTTTTAAATCCCCATCCACCAAGCGAAAATCAATCCGCTGTTTCTCTGTTTCGGTATTCTCGGTGCGCACCCGCGAAGTCACACTCACCAGAAATATCTGTCGCTCGCTAACTTGCTCCACAACCTTGCGATTGCCATTCGCTTCCACGATTTGAGTGGAAACAACATTCGGCAGAAACTTAGGAAAATTCGGGTAATCCGTCAGCACCGACCAAACCACATCTGGCGTTGCCGCCACCAACACCTTGCCCACATAGTTCCCTTCAACGCCGGTGACAACAGTCTTGCCATTGCGCAAAGCGACACGTTCTTCCACCGGCAGCCGGTCAACAGGGCCATCAAAAAGACCTGCCCTCACCGGCACTGCCGGCACTGTCGCTATCCCAGCCAAAGCGGACAAGCACCCCGCAATTAAACCTGTTCGCCAGCGGTTGACCATATTCATCAGCTGTCAGTTGTCAGTTTTCAGCTTTTAGCTTATAATAATAAAGTGCGCAGCGCCAGACCCCTGCAGCTAAAAACTCAGAAGTAGGGTGGGTTCCCTCTTAGGGAACCCACCTGCAACTGTTACGCTAATAATGCTGCTTTTCACACAAAGGAGGCAGTCGCTTCGGAACTGCGCACACCGCCACATAAGAAAATTTACCCACTGCGGGCGAGCCGGTTGGGCTAAAGCCCAACTACAAACCTTTGGGCTAAAGCCCAACTACAAACCTTTGGGCTAAAGCCCAACTACAAACGGGTCGGGCTAAAGCCCAACTACAAACGGGTCGGGCTAAAGCCCAACTACAAACATTTTTCACTTTTCTGTATAAACACTCTCTAAAAATCCAGCACCAGCTGCAAGGCTTTCAGAGGCTTAGCATCAGCCGGCATGGGGTGCGGATCATCTTGAACAGCTGGGCAATAGCGGGCATAATAACATTTGGCGCATTGCTGGCCCGGTGCCGGTTCCCAGTCGCACTCCTCCCGCAGCCGCAGGGCAATTTCAGTGATAGTTTCCTCCGCCATTTCCTTGTGTTCGGGGCTGGCGTCAAAGGTGAATTTTTCGCCGGTGCGCAAATAGATTAAACTCAGGTGCTTCAGACTTTGCCCGTATTTCTGTTCCAGCGCCAGATAGTACAAGCCAAGTTGCAGGTCAACCCTATCTGGATCGGGTAGCTTGACCACCTTATTAGATTTATAGTCAATCAACTCCAGACCGTCATCCAGCCAATCGAGCCGGTCGTAGCGCCCCTTGAGAGAGAACTCCAGATTCTCCACCGGCAGACTTCCTTGAATTTTCCCTTCCACAGCCACCGGTTTGTGGAGATCCGGCAGACTGGCAATAAAACGGCTATAATAGAAACGGAGAATTGCCTGACCCTCATAGATTTGGGAATCATCCAGCTTTGTCTGCTGCTGGCTCCAGCAGAAGTCAATCCAATCTCTCCCTGGTTTGGCCTCCAAATAGTGCCACTCCCAGTAAATCTTAGCCAAAGCGTGGTGCAGAGCCGTTCCCAGGGCATCAGCCCTCGTCGAGAAGCTAGGCGGCTCAATCCCGCGCTCGTAGCGGAAATAATAGGCTTGCGGACACCGCTGGTATTCCAGCAGTTTGGTAGCTGATAGCGGGTAAGGCATAATCTCACCGGCGTCTGGAACGCCGCCAGAACTTGTCTGATACAGACAATTCTAAAAGCCCACCGGCACAAAAGGGGATGCCGGCACAGTTCCCAGCCAGAAAATTTATGTCCCGACCCTTGACACAGATGCTTTTAGGTGATATAGCAGTAGCCACTTAGATGAGGACATTAGACCTTGAGGGCAGGCGGGACGCCTGCCCTACGTCGATAACTCGTAGGACAGGCGTTCCCTCGGACGATGATGTCCATTACTGAGCTGTCTGTTGCTATATTAGGTACACCCTGATTTTTCTCCCTTCTTCTCGTGGCGACCTTGGCGTCTGCCCTACGGGAAGCCGCTGGCGCGTCTATGGCGGTTCAATGATAAAAACTCACTCACCGGCCAGAAAGAGAATTCGCCGCCAGTGTTCAGGAGAAACCGGCATCACAGAAAGGCGAGAGAGGCGGAGCAAGTCGAAGCCTTCAAAATGGCCATCTGCCTTAATCTGGGTGAGGGTGACAGGGTGGGGGAGGGGGCGCACCGGTCGGACATCGACCACCACCCGTTTGGGATCGTTGAGCTGGGGATCGGGGTAGGGTGGGGAGATCAGCTCAGCAATAGCAACCACCTGGCGCTGAGTGCCGGTGTGGTAAAAGAGCGCCAAATCGCCAGGGAGCGTCGCCCGCAGGTGCTTGAGGGCCAGCGGATTGCGCACACCATCCCAAATTCCCCTGCCATCAGTTTCCAGCTGGGCATAGGGATAATCCTGCGGCTCACTTTTTAATAGCCAATAAGCCATCGGTGAGTGTTTCCGAGTGTGGGGGGGTAAAGTGTGACAGAACTGCTGGGCGGTTTGACGCCGGTCGATTTGCGGGTCAGGTAGGGCAGGGGCTGGCACGCCCAACAGTAAAAAGTTAGAACTCCCCGCCGCTGTAGCCACCGCCGCTACTATAATTCACCGTACTGGGGTCAGAATCTCGTTTGGAACCGAGCAGATCGAGCCGGTCAACTTTAATCACGGGTGCCGAGCGTTTGGCACCCGTGTTGCGGTCTTGCCAGTGGTCGAACTTCAAGGAACCTTGAACTCCAATCAAACTGCCCTTGCGGACGTAGTTGCCAGCAATCTCTGCAGTTTTGCCCCAAAGCTCCAAATTGAACCAGTCAGGCTCATCACTGTTACGAGTGCGGCGGTCTACTGCTAGGGTGAGTGTGCACCTAACGGCACCCGACTCGTAATATTTGACTTCGGGGTCTCTGCCCGCACGGCCTACCAAGTTTACAACATTGAGACTCATAATGCTTTGATGTTCCTCGTGCTGATGCACTGATCATACTTAGGATAGCGACTGGAAGTGCCCAGAAGGTTCCCCCACCGGGGTCAATCGGTGTGTTTGTCGGCCCCGATCGCCAACTGGCGGGGCGCTACTGGCGGAACGAAGGGAGGGCATCTTGAGGCCCTCGCCAGAGAGAGCAGTGACGTGCGTGCGAGGGCAGCCAAATTGAAGCAGGCCTTAATTATAGCCGGATTCGGCAGCAGGCTGCCAGGATTATACGGTGTGGCTGCCGGGTGCTGTCGGGCGAGCGTGAATTTCTCCCTCTGACTGGACTCTGGATAAAAAACGTAATAGAATCCAGCACGGCTACACTATAGTTGCAGACAGAAGCTTTTGATTGTGGGGGCGTAAAAACCTGTGGGTCTTTTCAATCGGATTTCTTTATCCCGGGACATGGGTATCGATCTCGGTACCGCCAACACCCTAGTCTACGTGTCCGGTAAAGGTATTGTTCTCCAAGAGCCCTCTGTAGTGGCCATTGACCAAAACGAAAAAGTGCCGCTGGCGGTGGGAGAGGACGCAAAAAAAATGCTAGGCCGCACCCCCGGCAATGTGATAGCCCTCCGTCCCCTGCGCGATGGGGTGATTGCCGATTTTGACACAGCCGAACTGATGCTCAAGCACTTTATCCGGCGGGTGCATGAAGGCAGAACCCTCGTCTCCCCCCGGATTGTGATCGGCATTCCGTCAGGGGTAACAGGGGTGGAGCGGCGGGCGGTGATGGAAGCTGCCGCTCAGGCCGGTGCTAGAGATGTGTACCTGATCGACGAGCCGGTGGCTGCCGCCATTGGTGCGGGGCTGCCGGTGGCAGAGCCAACCGGCAACCTGATCGTCGATATTGGCGGCGGCACCACAGAAGTGGCCGTCCTCAGCTTGCAAGGGACAGTCCTGAGCGAATCCGTGCGCATCGCCGGAGACGAACTCAACGAAGCCATCATCCAGTACATGAAAAAAGTCCACAACCTGGTGATTGGGGAGCGAACCTCTGAGGAGATCAAAATTCAGCTCGGTTCGGCCTACCCAACGCAAGATGACGGTGATGCCAGTATGGACGTGCGCGGGTTGCACCTGCTCTCAGGGCTGCCCAGAACCGTCACCATTAAAGGGCCAGAAATCCGCGAGAGCATGGCAGAACCCCTGGCCGTGATCGTGGAAGCAGTGAAGCGCACCCTGGAGCGAACCCCCCCTGAACTGGCATCCGACATCATCGACCGGGGTATAATGCTCGCGGGAGGCGGCGCTTTGTTGAAGGGGCTAGACACCTTGATCAGCCACGAAACCGGCATTGTCACCCACGTCGCCGCTGACCCGCTCAGCTGCGTCGTGCTCGGCACAGGTCGGGTGCTGGAAAACTTCAAACAGCTCGAGCGCGTGTTTAGCGGTCGCTCGCGAAATATGTAACCAGTGCGTGAGTCTTGAGTGTTCCATAAAAAAACCGATTTCCAACGTCCCGCCTTCCGAGCCGGCAAACTCACTCACAACTGAGAACTGAAAATTTTCAAGCCATTATGTACACATTGCGTCGCTGGTGGGATCGGCATGGCTTACAAGTTGCACTGGCGGTTATGGCCATCGGTGCGGCTGTCGCGGTGCAGCAGAACCAAGGTTCAATTATCTTTGAGGTCTTCCGGGCTGTTACCCGTCCTTTCGACTTGAGTCCCAATCTAGAAGAACAGCGGCAAAAAGCCCGCATGCTGGCAAAGGACGAGCGGTTAGTCGAACTGGAAAAGCAAAACGAAGAGCTCAAAAAGCTACTGGGTTACGTTTCTGCCAATCGGGACCAAGGCATCGTCGCACCCGTGGTGGGGCGGTCTGCTGACCACTGGTGGCAGCAAGCGATCTTGGGGCGCGGCAGGAAAGAGGGCATAAAGAAGGGTTATATTGTCACCGGCCCGGGCGGTTTAATCGGTCTGGTCGACGCAGTTACAGACCGCACCAGCCGCGTCCTGCTGATCAGTGACCCGTCCTCTCGCGTCGGGGTGACGGTCAGCCGCAGCCGCAACATGGGTTTTATGCGGGGACAGGGAGCCAACCGAGCTGTGATGGAGTTTTTTGATAAAGTTCCAGATGTCCGCAAGGGTGATGTGGTTGCCACTTCGCCGGTCTCTCAGCTGTTTCTCCCCGGCATTCCCGTCGGACGTATAGAATCAGTGAATCTTAGCAAAAGTCCCGCTCCTGAGGCGATCGTAGAGCTTTCTGCGCCGGTGAACGCCCTGGAGTGGGTCGTTGTATCCCCAAACAAGCCCATCCCTGAGATCGATACCTCCCCACAGCAGCGCCAAAATGAGACAAACAGCAGCAATCAGAACTAACCCTTTGAGCAACCTGTCTCGCTGGAACTCCCAGAGCCGCCAGCTGGCCAATGCGCTGGTAACGGTTGGCTCTGCGTTCTTGTGCTTGCTGCTGCTGCCAACTCGCTTCCCCGGAATGACACTGCTCGGCATTGCCCCCAACTGGCTGTTAATCTGGGTGGTGGCTTGGAGTGTTAAGCGCACACCTTTTCAAGGAGCGGCAGCCGGTCTGGCTTTGGGGCTGCTCCTTGACGGCATGACCGCTCCCCACCCCACCCACGCCCTCAGCCTCGCTCTGGCCGGCATTTTGACCGCTCGCTTGCAGAAAGACCGCTTTGTCCAGGAAGATTTTATTTCCGTGTCCCTGATCGTGTTTGGCATGACTGTGGTGGTCGAGACGGTAGCCGCTATTCAATTTAGCCTTCACGGATATAACACCCTGGCTGAAATTTGGACCCGCCACCAGCTGATTGCCCTCTCCTCTGCCATCCTCAGCAGCCTCTGGGCACCAGTTGTTTATTTTCCCCTCAATCGCTGGTGGGAGCAGATCAAGAGCCTCGAGTCCCCTTAACCTTCAGGCGAGACGCCGGGGACAGGCGAGACGCCTGTCCTGCGGCGGTACCGGCACTCGGGAGCAATTAGAATTGATTTGTGACAAATTATTTTTTTAATAAACCGCCAAGACGCCATAGACGCGCCAGCAGCTTCCCGCAGGGTAGAGCGCCTAGGAAATAGAAGAGAGAGGATCTCACTAATCATTTAGAATTGATAGGGCTGGCCTCTCTCTCCAGCAGCAGGGTAACGGGACCATCGTTTTCGATACTGACTTGCATCATGGCTCCAAAAGAGCCGGTTTCCACCCGCAAACCGCTCTGCCGCAATTTGCTGATGAATTGTTCGTAAAGCTGTTTGGCGGTTTCGGGTGCCGCTGAGCTGTCAAAAGAGGGCCGCCGGCCTTTTCTACAGTCGCCGTAAAGGGTGAACTGGCTCACCACTAACAGCTCACCTCCGATTTCTTGAACCGATTTCTCCCAGCGACTCTCACCACCGGCATCCCCCGGAAACAATCGCAGCTCCAAGCACTTGCGAGCGATCCAGTCCAGCTCTGCCTCTGTATCTGTGGCGGCAATTCCCACCAGCAAGTTCAGCCCCCGGCCAATTTTGCCAACGACTTGACCCGCTACCGTAACTTGAGAAGATTTAACCCGCTGAACAACTACTCGCATGGGGAATTTAGATTTTAGATTTTAGATTTTAGATTTTAGGTTTTGTTCGTCAATCCGCCATCCAAAATTGCAAGCCGAGACAGACGCAGACGAACGCAGATTTCAGTTTGTGCTATCTGCGTTTGTCTGCGTGGCGTCGCTGTCCTAAATGCAGGTTACTTGCCGAAACCCTTGGGCTTCTCGCGTACCGGCAGACAGACACATTCATGAATCTGCTCTAGCAACTTTTCGCGATCCAAATTTTGCCCAATCAGAACAATCTGGTTTTTCGGCTGACCTTTCCACTCCTCATCGTCGATGGTGAAGCGCTTGCCACACAGGTGGAAAATGTGACGCTTCGGGCTTTCATCAAACCAGAGAATCCCTTTGGCGCGGAAGACATTCGCCGGCAGCTGGTTGTCTAAGAAATTCTGGAACTTTTTAATTGCAAAGGGCCGGTCGCTCTGGAAAGAAACAGAAAGGAATCCGTCATTTTCCAGGTGATGGGAGTGATGCTCGTGGTGGTGGTGATGGTCGTGGTCGTGGTCGTGCACGCAATGGCCGTGGTCGTGGTCGCACTCAGCGTGGTCGTGTGCGTGGGCGTGGTCGTGGGCGTGGTCGTGGGCGTGGTCGTGGGCGTGGTCATGGTCGTGGTCATGGCCGCACTCAGCGTGGTCGTGGTCGTGTGCGTGGTCTTTTGCCGGCGTCTCGGTTTGGAAATACCGGTCAGACTCAAACAAACCGACGCTGAGAACCAGTGCCAGGGGCACTTGCGCCTGTGTGGTGCGCAGAATTCTGGCACCGGCCTTGATATCGCGAATCTTGACTTCCAGCAGATCCACATCGGCTTCATCCACCAGATCCACCTTGTTGAGCAAAATGATGTCGCCGTAGTAAATCTGGCTGTACGCCGCTTGGCTGTTAAACAGGTCGAGGCTGTAATTCGAGGAGTCCACCACGGTGATGATGGAATCCAGGCGGGTGAGGTCGCGCAGTTCTGTGCCTAAAAACGTCAGGGCCACCGGCAGGGGGTCAGCCAGGCCGGTGGTCTCCACCACCATGTAGTCCACTTTGTCCGGGCGCTCCAAGACTTTGTAGACCGCATTGAGCAAATCGTTGTTGATGGTGCAGCAGATGCAGCCGTTGCTCAGCTCCACCATGTCATCGCCGCTGGCGACAATCAGCTCGTTGTCGATGCCGATCTCACCAAACTCGTTCACCAGAACAGCTGTCTTCACTCCCTCCTGATTGGTGAGGATGTGGTTGAGTAGGGTTGTCTTGCCGCTGCCGAGGAAGCCGGTAATAATCGTCACCGGCAGGCCATGTTTGGGAGCGTCCATTACGGGGGCGGGGGCGGACTCGATACTTGCTGCTTGCATAGCGTCGCTGTTAAAAACGTCAAAAAATGCGAGGATAGCCTTAAATAAAGACAAACACCGGCATAATGGATGCTGGCTGACATCCCTGCTACCCTCATTATTGCCGATCTGATTCCACCATTGCTTTACTATGGCCCTCACACTGTACAACACCCTGACCCGTCGCGAGGAACCCTTTGAGCCGCTCGAACCAGGCTTGGTGCGCATGTATTGCTGTGGGGTCACGGTGTACGACTACTGCCACTTGGGCCACGCCCGCTCTTATATCGTTTGGGATACGGTGCGCCGGTATCTCCTGTGGCGCGGCTTCATGGTGCGCTACGTTCAGAATTTTACCGATATTGACGACAAAATTCTCAACCGCGCCCGGCAGGAGGGCTCGTCGATGCAGGAGGTGGCGGATCGCTACACCCAAACCTATTTTGAGGACATGCAGCGGCTGAATGTCCTGGAAGCGGATCACTATCCCCGCGCCACTCACACCCTCGATGGCATTAAGCGGCTGATCGGCGAGCTCGAACAGAAGGGCTACGCCTACCCTGCAGCCGGTGATGTCTATTACTCGGTGCGCCGGTTCCCGGAATACGGCAAGCTCTCAGGACGCCGGCTCGACGACATGCAAGCCGGTGCTAGCGGTCGCGTGGGTGCGGAAGACCCCGAAGACCAGAAGAAACAAGATCCGTTTGATTTCGCCCTGTGGAAGGCGGCCAAAGAGGGGGAACCGGCGTGGGAGTCGCCTTGGGGTGCGGGCCGTCCGGGATGGCACATTGAGTGCTCGGCGATGGTGCGCGACGGTTTGGGCGAAAGCATCGACATCCATGTTGGGGGCGCGGATTTGATTTTCCCCCACCACGAAAATGAAATTGCCCAGTCGGAAGCAGTCACCGGCAAGCCTCTGGCCCGCTACTGGCTGCACAACGGCATGGTGAATGTGGGCGGCGAAAAGATGTCTAAGTCCCTGGGCAACTTCACCACTATCCGCCAGCTTTTGGATGCGCCAAATGGCCCAGAGCCGATGGCGCTGCGGCTGTTTGTCCTCACGGCCCAGTACCGCAAACCGATTGATTTTACCGGCGAGGCGCTCGCCGCCGCCCAAAATGGCTGGAATACTCTTAAAGAGGGATTGCTTTTTGGGGGCGAATATGGTAAGCAGCTGGGCTGGGAGAACGCCGGGGAGAGTTTGGTCGCTGAACAGGTGGAGCGTTTCCAGGCGGCGATGGATGGTGACTTTAACACGCCAGGGGCTCTAGCCGTGCTGTTTGAGCTGGCGAAGGAGTTGCGCCGGGAGGGGAATATCCTCGTGCATGAGGGGAAAACCCAGACGCCGCCGGCGGTGCTGGAACAGCAGTGGAACACGCTGGTTCGGTTGGCGCAGGTGTTGGGTTTGGAGGCGCAGCCAGAGGAGCAGGCGTCAGGTGCCGGTGGCATTAGCGATGCGGAAATTGAAGCCCTGATCGAGCAGCGACAAGCGGCTCGCAAGGCCAAAAACTTTGCCGAAGCTGACCGCATTCGCAACGAGTTGCAAACTCTGGGCATTACCCTCATCGATGGAGCCAGTGGGGTGACGCGCTGGGTTCGCAACAATTGAGTGGGCCAATACACTCAAGAGTGAGGTCGCCTCGGACCCCAAAAACCCGGTTTCTCCAAAGAAACCGGGTTTGTTGACCCCTGCTATTTTATGCTTTTTGCGGGTAGATTTTTCCCCGAGTATATGGTAGAGTTTAAAGGAGTAAGGTAGGGCTGTGAGTTTCATCAGGATGCCGGTGGATATCCTGAGTCGGGGGGCAGAATGGAATTTTCGCTCCAGAATTTGTGAGGCAAATGTTTCTAACTAGCAGCGGGGGGATAGAGATGGTGTGACGGTACTGAGAAACCCGGTTTCTTTAAGAAACCGGGTTTATAGGCACTATATCATCCGTAAAAATACGGTGGGTATCGGGAACTGACTGAGATGTAATAATTACAGAATTTCTAAAAGGTGAGAGGGAGAAGAATAGATGCTTGGTTTGTCAGGATACCAGATACAAGAAGAAATTCAAGCTAACCTGAGAGTAGCTATTTATCGGGGAATTAGAGAGCGCGATAGCAAGTCAGTTATCGTTAAAATCCTGCCAGCTGAGTATCCGGCACTGGAAGAGATAACCCGGTTGAGGCAAGAATATAATATCGCTCACCCGCTGGACTGTCCGGGAATTGTCAAAGCTTACAGTTTGGAGAAATATCGGAATGGGTTCGCTCTGATATTAGAAGATTTTGGTGGGCAATCCCTGAAAGAGGTAATGGCGGCTCAAAGATTTGCGGTAAGAGAGGTTTTGCGGATAGCCATTGTCCTGGCTGAAACTCTGGGCGAGCTGCATAAGATTCCGGTTATTCATAAGGATATTAAGCCATCAAATATTCTGATAAACCAGGAAACAGGAGAGGTCAAGCTTACGGACTTTAGCATTGCGTCGCGGCTGTCTGTGGAAAACCCGAGGATTAGCAATCCCAACTTGCTAGAAGGCACCCTCGCTTACATATCGCCAGAGCAAACCGGCAGGATGAATCGCTCGGTGGACTGCCGCAGCGATTTTTATTCTTTGGGCGTCACGTTATATGAAATGCTGACAGGGCAGCTGCCTTTTACTGCAACCGATCCAATGGAATTGGTACACTGCCATATTGCTAAGATGCCGGTGCCGCCGGATGAAGTTGGGGAGATTCCTCAGGCGATTTCGGATATGGTGATGAAGTTATTAGCCAAGACAGCTGAAGACAGATATCAAAGCGCTCTGGGACTGAAAGTTGACCTGGAGACTTGTCTGGTTCAGCTGCAATCTTCCGGGAAAATTGAAAATTTCGTTCCTGGGCGGTACGACAGGGGGAGCCAACTGCTGATCCCGCAAAAGCTCTACGGGCGGGAGCGCGAGGTGCTCAGCCTGATGGATGCCTTTGAGCGGGTGGCCGGTGGGGCAAGCGAGATGATGCTCGTGAGCGGTTACTCGGGGATTGGCAAGACTTCGGTGGTGAGTGAAGTTCACAAACCGATTGTGGCGAAGCGGGGGTATTTTATCGCCGGCAAGTTTGACCAGTTCAAGCGGGATATTCCTTATGCTGCCCTGATTGAAGCGTTCCAGGATTTGGTGCGCCAGCTGCTAACCGAAAGCGCTCAAAGGATAGCGGTTTGGAGAGAGAAGCTCTTAGAGGCTCTCGGAGAAAATGGCCAACTGATCGCGGAGGTTATTCCGGAAGTGGAACTGATTGTCGGGAAGCAGCCGGCTGTCCCGCAACTGGGGCCATCTGAAACTAAAAACCGATTTAATCGGGTGTTTCAACAATTCATTCATGTCTTTGGCCAGCCAGAACACCCCCTGGTTATCTTCCTCGACGATCTGCAGTGGGCGGACACAGCGTCTCTGAAGTTGCTCCAGCGGCTGGTGACGGACTCTGACAGCCAGTATCTGCTGGCGATTGGGGCGTATCGGGATAACGAAGTCAGTCCGGCACATCCGCTGGTTCACACGATTGAGAAGATTCAAGCTGCCGGCGCGGCGGTGAGTAATATCACTCTCGGGGCGTTGGAACTGCGCCATGTCAGCCAATTAGTTGCGGAGACTTTGGGGGAAACAGAAAACTCTCTTTCTGGGGCGAGAAACCCGGTTTCTGGGAGAAACCGGGTTTCTGGATTCTCCGAGCTACTTTTTAATAAAACTCAAGGAAATCCCTTCTTCTTGACTCAGCTGCTGAAAACGCTGCACGCTGAAAGCCTGCTGGTTTATGACACCGGCACCGACAGCTGGCAGTGGGACATTCAGGAAATTCAGGGCTGCGGGATACAAGATTATAACGTTGTTGAGCTGATTGCCAGAAATATTCAAAAGCTGCCGGTGAGCGCCCAAAGCATGTTAAAATGGGCCGCCTGCATTGGCAGCCATTTTAGTTTGGACGTGCTGGCGCTCGTCAGTGAAAAACCCGCAGCAGCTACAGCCGCTGATTTGTGGCCCGCCTTGCAAGCCGGTCTGGTCCTGCCTCTGAGCAATGCCTACAAAATCCCCTTGGTTTTTGGCTCGGATGCGCCGGCAGATTTGAAATTTGCTGAGTTAAAGGTTTCCTACAAGTTTTTGCACGACCGGGTGCAGCAAGCCGCCTACTCTCTGATTCCCGAGGATCGCCAGAAAGAAACGCACCTGAAAATTGGACAGCTATTGCTGAATAACACGCCGCCCGAAGAGCGAGAAGCCCATATTTTTGATATTGTCAACCAGCTGAATTTCGGGAGCGAACTAATAGGAGAGCTGAAGTCAGAAGAAACTCAAGAAACCGGGTTTCCGGATCCTAGATTTCTTAACAATTACTTTATAAACCCGCTGATGCTGGCGTCCCTGAATCTGATTGCCGGCAAGAAGGCGAAGGCGTCAGCCGCGTATGAACCGGCAGCCCGGTATTTGAACGCCGGCATAAAACTTCTGGGAAAATCCAGCTGGAGCGAGTCTTATGAACTGACCTTCAATCTCTATGTCGAAGCCAGCGAAGCGGAATACTTAACAGCCAACTTCCAGGGCTCGGAACAGCTGTCTGCTGTTGCCCTAGAGAAAGCCAAAACAGCTCTGGAAAAAGCCAAACTGTATGAGGTGCAAATCCAGTTTTATTTCGCTCAAAATCAGCTAAAATCAGCAATTGATAGGGGGTTGCAAGCCCTGGAGGCGCTTGGAGTCAGTCTGGAGGAAGCTCCCCCTAACCAGCTGGACATTGAGGAGTTAATCAGCCTGCCGGTGATGACCGATACCCACAAACTGGCAGCCATGCGCGTATTAAACACCCTCATCTCTCCCGCTTTTGTGGCGGCTCCAGCGTTGCTGCCGGCGATTGTATTTACAATGGTCAATCTCTCTGTGCGATATGGAAACTCCCCACAGGCAGCTGTAGGCTACATTTTTTATGGAGTGATCCTGAACAGCTTTATGGGAGACACCGATTCTGGCTATCGGTTCGGTCAGCTGGCTGTGAGGCTGGTGGATAAACTGAATGCCAGAGAAGTAAAAGCTAGGGTGTACTCGCCTTTTAACACTGTACTGAGACACTGGAAAGCTCCCCTCGCTAAAACGATTGCTCCTCTGCTGGAGGGAGGTCAGAGTGGGTTAGAAACTGGAGATGTAGAATTTGCCAGCCTTTGCTTTAAAGACCGGGCCACTCACTTACTATTGATGGGCGAGCGTCTAGAAACAGTAGAGCAGCAGCTCAGTCAAGCCCTGGATGTTTTGCTGAAGTTAAAGCAAGAATTTTCGGTGTACTACGCCCAGATATGGAAGCAGCTGGTTGAGAATCTCATCGGACGTGAGGGTGCCGGCAATCCGGCTCAGCTAATTGGCACCGTATTCCATGAAGCTGAAATGCTGCCCCGTTTGATAGAAACTCAAAACCGCACTTCACTGTTTTCGCTGTACCTGGCAAAAGGGATTCTCTGTTACTTATTTAAAGATTGCTCGCGGGCGGTTGAAAATTCCAGGCTGTCGGCAGAACACGCCGATTCGGCGATTGGGTTTATGACTGTTGCCACGCACAACTTCTACTACTCCCTGCAACTTCTCGCTCTGTATCCCAGCGCTGAACCTGGCGAACAGCAGCAATACCTCCAGCAAGTGGAGTTTAACCAAGAAAAGATGCGGCTGTGGGCGAGCCACGCTCCCTCTAACTTCCAGCACAAGTGCGATTTGGTGGGAGCGGAACTCAATAGGGTATTGGGGCGCATCCTGGAAGCGATGGAATATTACGATCGCGCCATTCAAGGCGCAAAAGAACACGGCTACATCCAAGAAGAAGCGCTCGCCAGCGAGCTGGCTGGAGAGTTTCATCTGGCTCGCGGGCGCGAAAATATGGGCAGGTTTTATCTTCTAGAGTCCTACTATGCCTATATTCGCTGGGGAGCGATTGCCAAAGTCAAGGATCTGGAGGCGCAATACCCAGAGCTCTTCATAAGAATTGCCGCCCCAAAAAGCACAGGTATTGACATCCACCGCACAACAACCACCACGAGTGGCAGTGATTCAGGATTTCTGGATTTGGCTGCAGTGATGAAAGCATCCCTTGCCATCTCTGGTGAAATCGTCCAGAGCCGGCTGCTGGACAAGTTGATGAAAATCGCCATTGAGAATGCCGGCGCACAAAAAGGCTTTCTCATCTTGCTGCGCGACGGCAATCTGGAGATTGAAGCCTCTGGGGAGGTGGACGGAAACGAGATTGCCGTGTGGCAATCCCCGGCGCTTGAGATTTCTCAGGCGGTGCCGGTGGCGGTTCTCAATTACGCGCAAAGGACTCAGAAAAGCGTGGTTTTAAATAATGCGGCGCGGGAAGGACTGTTTGTGGCAGATCCCTATGTCCGGCAAAACCAACCGAAGTCAGTATTGTGCGTACCGATTGTCTGTTATGGGAAACTTACCGGCTTCTTTTACTTCGAGAATAACCTGACTGCCGGCGCTTTTACTCCCCAGCGGCTGGAAGTTTTGAAACTCCTGGCTTCCCAAGCGGCTATCTCCCTGGAAAACGCTCGCCTCTACGCCCATTTAGAAGCCGCCAACCAGCAATTGGAGAATTACAGCCGGACTCTGGAGGTGAAAGTCGAGGAGAGAACCCTGGAGTTGCAAGAAAAAAATCAGCGACTGAACCAAGCGTTACAAGAGTTGCAGCAGACCCAGGCTCAGCTGATTCAAACCGAAAAAATGTCCGCTCTCGGTGAGATGGTTGCTGGGGTGGCTCATGAAATCAACAATCCGGTCAATTTCATCTACGGCAATCTCACTTACGCCAATAGTTACGTCCAAGACTTGTTGGGGCTGATCGATATCTTCCAGCAGACTTACCCCAATCCAGCACCGGCAATTGCCGATGAAATGGAGAGTATAGAGCTGGAATTCCTTCAGGAAGATTTTCCCAAACTGATCGATTCGATGAAGGTTGGGGCTGACCGCATCCGCCAGATTGTGCTTTCGCTGCGCACATTTTCTCGCTTGGATGAAGCGGAGATGAAGCCGGTTGACATTCATTCGGGGATTGACAGCACCCTGCTGATTTTGCAGCACCGGCTGAACTCTGGGGCGGGAGGCGGGGAACGAGGGAGTCGCGGGCAAGATGCCGGTGCCACAAAAGGAATCCAAGTCATCAAACAGTACGGACAGCTGCCGGAAGTGGAGTGCTATGCCGGCCAGCTCAATCAAGTGTTTATGAATATCCTCAGCAATGCGATTGATGCTTTGGAAGAGGGGCATGCGGCAGCGAGCATCGGGGATGGGAAAGAAAAGCAATCCCCCCCATGCAATCACCAAGGCCCTACTATTTGGATTCGCACTTCAATAGGGCGTGGGGAAGAAGAAACATCACCAGTGCCCGAGACACAATGCCCCATTCCCGAGATACAATGCCCCATGCCCGATGCCCCATGTCCCACCAGACCGTCCCATGTTGTGATTCGCATTACTGACAATGGCCCGGGAATGACAGAAGACGTGCGCCGGCGGGTGTTTGACCCCTTTTTCACAACCAAACCCGTGGGCGCAGGCACGGGTCTGGGACTGTCTATCAGCTACCAGATAGTTGTGGAAAAACACGGCGGTCAATTAAAATGTATTTCAGCCCACGGTCAGGGGACAGAGTTCATCATTCAAATTCCGCTTTCGCCACGCCAAAGAGTTCTGTAAAGGCAAAAGAACCCGGCACCCAACCCCAGCCCCCTATCCCCAGAGGGGTGGCCCAGAAACCCGGTTTCTTTAAGAAACCGGGTTTCTCAGTATCTCACTAATATGAGAAACGCTATATTGTAAAAATAGGGGATTTTGTTTTGGGAGGCAGCCGGATTAAAAATCATGTCCGAACAGCGCATTACCATTTCTATTTCCAGCGTTTTGCTAGTGGTGGCCACGGGCTTGCTGCTGGTGCTGCTGTGGCAGTTGCGCAGTCTGCTGGTGACTGTGATGATTGCTGTAGTGCTGGCGGCTTCGATTGCGCCAGTGGTTAACTGGGCGGAAACGTTTCGCGTCCGCCGCTGGGTGGCGGCTATCTTGACTTACCTGCTGCTGTTCGCCGGTTTCACCGGCGTGGGTTTGTTAATTGGTCCTGCGGCGATCGAGCAAATCGACCGCCTTATCCGCCAGGTGCCGGTGTACGCGGAGGCTTTGCGAGCTCTGGCCGAAAATTTGGCAAGCAGTCTGAATAACACGCCGCCAGAGTTAGTCAGTCAGTTCTTCAACACCCAGGCGCTAACCGGCTGGGTGATTCGCTCCACTCAACAGCTGCTGCTGCGATCTTACGGCATCACGCGCGGAATTGTGGGCGGATTTTTCAGTCTGATTTTTGCTATTTTGCTTTCTGGCTATATGGTGGCGGACAGTCGCACGCTGATTAAAAGTGTGGTGCGCCTGTTTCCCCAACCTTGGGAGGACCGCCTGGAGGCGCAAGTGCTGCCGGTCGGCCAGCGCATGGGAGGCTACATCCGTGGGCGCGTACTGGTTTCGGCGGTTTTGGGTTTGGCGACTGCCCTCGGTTTGAGCGTTTTGGGAATGCCGGATTTTGCTATTGGTTTGGGAGCCATTGCCGGTGTCACCAATTTAATCCCGTTTTTAGGCCCGATTCTGGGCGCAGTGCCGGCGCTGATTGTGGCGATTTCCAAAGGTGGTTGGCTGTTCCTCTGGGTTTTAATTCTATTTGTCATCATCCAGAACCTGGAAACTTACGTCCTCGATCCTTTGCTGGTAGGAACTTCTGTGGGTGTTCACCCCCTGTACCAGCTGTTAGCTGTGATTGGTGGCGTACAGGTTTTGGGGATTATTGGGGCGCTGATTGTCCCGCCTTGGTTTGCCGGCGCTTCCGCTCTCATCGAAAATCTTTACCTCAAACCCAAGGTAATAGCGCAGAGGCGAGAGGCGCAGGCTCGAATTAAGGAAAATTCTGTGCCGGTGACTCCTTCAGCGTGAAACAGCTTTTCTCGTTCCCAGCCTCAGGCTGGGAACGAAAGCAAATGAGGCTCCGCCTCTCGCATTTATCGAAAACAAGAGTGAGAGTAGACTGCCACCCAGAACTAGGGTATAATTGAAAGTTAATAGTCTTATGGAAAAGCCTTCCAATCTATTACTGAAACTCAGCCGGCAGCTTTTTGCAGATCCCGCTGAACAAGAAAAATTTGTTGGTGCCTTGGTTCACCCCCAGCCGTTTAATCCCTGCATCCTCTGGCGGCGAGAAAAACCGGCAACTTTGCCCTTTGAGGTAGAGCCACCCTTGCCCTGGCAACCGGCATTTGTTGACCGGCTCTCTCTGGGAGCCAAACCCGGGCAGCACCCCCTGCACGACAGCGGCTATTTCTACTGTCTGGATTTCTCCTCTGTCTTTGCCGCGTCTTCCCTCCTGTCTATCTCGCCGCCGGTTAATTTAGTGGTTGATATGTGCGCCGCGCCGGGAGGTAAAAGCCTCTTCGCTTGGAAAGCCTTGCAGCCTCAGCTGTTGCTCTCTAACGAGGTGATTGGCAAGCGCACCGGCATGCTGATTTCTAATTTAAAGCGCTGCCAAGTGCAGCCGGCAGCTGTTCTCAGCCTCGACTCCCAAGTCCTGGCTGAAATTATACCACAAACTGCCCAAGTTGTCACGGTTGACGCTCCTTGCAGCGGCCAGTCTTTACTGGCCAAAGGTGGCAAAGCCCCGGGATGCTTTCACCCTGTCAATCTTAACAAAAATGCCAACCGGCAGAAAAGAATTTTGGCAAATTCCGCTCAGATCGTCGCACCGAAAGGCTATCTCGCCTACATGACCTGCACCTATTCCCCGGAAGAGAATGAGGGCGTCTGTGAGTGGTTTTTGGAAAGATTTCCCCAGTTTCAGCCGGTGCTTGTCAAGCATTTAGCAGCTTATCAATCTCACTTGACAGCCATGCCCTGTTACCGGATATGGCCTCAATACCGGCTCGGTGCCGGTGCTTTTACGGTACTGTTTAAGAATACTGAGGAGGGGCGGTTTCAGGAGCTGCCGGCAGGTTTTTTTGAGGGGCGGAGGGTGACTTTTATTTGAACTAGCGGCAAAATATAGCGGCAGAATATAGCGGCAGAATATAGCAGCAGAATATAGCGGCAGAATATACCGGCAGAATATACCGGCAGAATATACCGGCAGAATAAATTCTGCCGCTAGACAAACAAAGCCCGCCTGCGCGGGCTTTATTTTATCCTCGTTCCTCGTTTCCTCGTTCCGGGGCAGTCTCCGTGGGTGCCCCGCCCCTACAGGCTGGGAACGCACATCGGGAGGCTCCGCCTCCAATTCCTCGTTCCCCCTGGGAGCGCACGAGTCTTTGCAAGTTGTTGCTGTTTGCAAAGTTACGCAAATTTTCTTTAATAAACCTATTTATTTTAGAGCGCGGGGGAAATTTTTTATATGATAAAAATGGGCGGCGATGAATCTGCTATCAGCGCCAGAGAAATGCGGGCGCGAGAAAAAACCCGCGCGGGCAGGGTTGGTCTGGCGAGCAGCGGTTCGCCTGGGGTTGCAGCCGCCTGGGGCGGCGACAGCCGCCCAACTGACAAAGTGTTACGCACCTGAAACCTTCAGAATCAAAACGGCGAGGGAAGAATGCTGAAAAAACTAACTGTACTGGCGCTGTGTCAATTTGCCTGCCTTTCCTGTGCGATGAAAGCAGCGCCCAAAAACGTCATCATCTTCATCGGCGATGGCATGGGGGTTGAAGAAGTTAAAGCCGCTGGGATATACGCCACCGGCAAACCAGGAACTCTCTCCTTTGAGGCGTTTCCCCATAAAGCTGAAATGACAACGCGATCCGCTGACAGCGAAGTGACGGATTCAGCTGCCGGTGGAACAGCTATCGCCACGGGTGTTAAAGTGAACAACGGCACGATTAGCATGGCGATTCCCGGCGATGGCCAGGAACTGAAAACCCTTTTGCAGTATTTCCAAGAGCGCGGAAAAAGCGCCGGTTTAGTCACCACAACTGAGATGACTCACGCCACACCGGCTGCATTCGGTGCCCATGAATCCAGCAGAAAAACCCAAGCTGAAATTGCTAGCGATTACCTCACCCAAACTCGTCCGGCGGTTCTGTTTGGCGGCGGAGGCGCTGGGATGTCACCCGCCGCAGCGCAGTCAGCCGGCTACACAGTGGTAACAGACAGTTCGCAGCTGCAAGCGCTGAACACCGAAACCGCCACGCGAGTGTCCGGTCAGTTCGGCAAAACTCATCTGCCTTACGAACACGACGGACTAGGAAAATTGCCTCATCTCTCCGAAATGACCCAGACTGCTCTGGCGATTTTGGATAATGACCGTGACGGGTTTTTTTTGATGGTAGAGGGGGGAAAGATTGACCACGCCGGCCATGAACACAACATCCAGCGCCAAGTTAAAGAAACGGTCGAGTTTTCCCAGGCGGTACAGGTGGCTCTCAACTGGGCGCAGAACCGCAACGACACCCTAATTATCGTCACCGCTGACCACGAAACCGGCGGTTTGAAGGTACTGAAAAATAACGGTCAGGGAAAGGTGCCGGCTGTCTCTTGGTCCGCCAAAGATCACACGGGTGCCAATGTGCCGGTGTATGCCTGGGGCGTCAACAGTCAGCGGGTTGCTGAGGTTATGGATAACACCCAGCTATTTGGAATTGTTACCGGTGTTGCCGGTGCTAGCCAAACGCCTGCGCCGTTAGCCAAGAAGTAGACCATCCAAATAAATTCGGACGGCAGAATAAATTCTGCCGCTAGACAAACAAAGCCCGCCTGCGCGGGCTAAATTGCGCAGCAGTAGGGTGCGTTCCCCCGGAACGCACCCCACACAGCATATTTTACGCACCGGCTCTACAGGGGACGTTGCAGGCTGGAACGATGATTTCACTCAACTCCCTTCATAGAAACTCCTACCGCTTTCTCCCCCTCCCCGCACGCGGCCCCCTCTGGGGATAAGGGGGCTCGGGGCCCCCTCTGGGGATGGGGGTAGAGGGGTTGGGGGGTGGGGTTCATCCCTGGAATACGCACCGGCTCTACAGGGTGCCGGTTGTGAGAAACTAGAATAAGCTCTATCGCGGGCTTCAGTTGGATGAAGTAGGGCCCAGAAACCCGGAAGAGGGCGGTCTCCGTGGGTGCCCATTAGTGTCCACTTAAGCTGTGTCCCGCAGTCTCTGGGCGGTTGAAACCGCAGCTATACAGACAAAACCCGCCTGCGCGGGTTTTAAGATTCTAGCTCTTCTCTTAAGTCCGCGTAGGCGGACTTGGTTTGTGTAGCCGCGATTTCCAATCGCCAGAAGCTTAAGTTGACACCGATGGCACGGGGACCCGCCCCTACCGGGTTTCTCAGCACCTCACTAATCTGGTAAACCCTATATTTATCGCTGTTTCTCACACCACCCATGAACGAATTGCTCCCCCAGTGCCAAAACTTGCCAGAACAGGTTGACTCTCTGCTCCAGCTGCTGCATCAAGAGCCGTCTTTACGCTCCCAAGACATCACCGCTGTCCAAGCTTCCCTGAAAAAGGCGATTTCTCCCAAATTTGAGATTGTCTTCGCCGGCGCGTTCAGTGCCGGCAAATCTATGCTCATCAACGCCTTGCTAGGGCGCGAATTGCTCTACAGCGCCGAAGGGCACGCCACCGGCACGGAATGCTGTATCGAATATGCCGAAACCGACAAAGAACGAGTCGTCCTCACCTTTCTCAGTGAAGCCGAAATTAAAGAGCAGGCAATTGCTCTGTGCAAGCGCCTGGGATTAGCCGGTTTGCCAAATCTTAACCCAGAAGTGATTGACTTGCTGCGCCAGGGATGCCAAACCATTGTCAAAATGGAAGGCGGCGAGAGCAAATCCGACCGGGCCAAGCAGGCGAATGCCCTGCTGCTGTTGCTGGAAGGCTTTGCCGCCAATCGCGAGCGCATCGGCACTACTAATAATAACACATTTTCGATGGAGCAGTTCAACTTCACCAATCTCAAAGAAGCTGCCGGTTACGCCCGTCGGGGGAGCAATAGCGCTGTTTTGAAGCGCATTGAATATTACTGCAACCACCCGCTGCTGCAAGATGGCAATGTCCTGATTGACATGCCGGGGATTGACGCGCCGGTGAAAAAAGACGCCGAACTGACTTATCGCAAAATTGAAGACCCAGAAACCTCAGCAGTTGTCTGCGTTCTCAAACCGGCATCCGAAGGAGACATGACCACCGAAGAAACCGAACTTCTGGAAAAGATGCGGGACAATCCCGGCATTCGCGATCGCGTGTTTTATGTCTTCAACCGCATTGATGCCACCTGGTACAGCAGCCAGTTGCGCCAGCGGCTGGACGATTTGATTAATACCCAATTCCGCGACAGCAGCCGCGTTTATAAAACCAGCGGATTGCTCGGCTTCTGGGGGAGCCAGATTCAACAAACCAGCAGTCGCGAGCGCTTTGGACTCGATTCTCTCTTTGCCGAGAGCGTCAAAGGTTTAGGCGGACAAGAAGAAACCCCCCAGTTCGTCTATGCCTTCAACAACTATTGCGGCACTTCCCGCAAGCTTCCCAGCAAATTCCGGGTTTCTGTCAACAGCTACGAAACCCCAAATGAGAACTACGTCCGCATTCTCGCCGAGTGGGGTGCGCCGCTGATTGAGCAGCTGATTTCAGATAGCGGCATTGAGGAATTTCGCACCGGCATCACCCGCTACCTCACCGAAGAAAAGCGCCCGCAGCTGTTTGAAGCGCTCGCCAATGACTTGCAGCCGGTGTGTCTCGCTATCAGCCGGCACTACCTGGAGCAATACCGCGACTTGCAGAGCCAGCCGGTCAATATTGAAGGCGTCAAATCGCGGCGCATGGAGCAGCTGAATCAGGAGTTGCGACAAATTGGCGCAGCTTTAACTGAACACATCAGCCAGGAAGTCAATCAGGCTGTCACCAATCAGTGCGCCAGCTTCGAGGAAGACTTCCGCAAGCTCAAAGTCAAGATGGTTTCCCGCACCGATGAATTGCTGAATACCTTCTCCGTTGAGTCAGCGTACCGGCAGGCGACTTTAAGCCACCCGCGCAATTCTACTGCGCCCCTGCTGGCGATTTTAGTGGAGGCGTTTTATTATTTAGCCAATGAGCTAGAAGAGGTGTTGGCGGCTGAGGCGCAGCGAGTGATTGCCAATTTCTTTGCTTATTTGACAGAGCGTGTGCGCCGCCAGGATTATTACCGCGAACTGTGCCGGTTAGCGGGAAGCGATGCCGGCGTTGAGCAAGCCTTCAAGCGGGTGGAAGCGCAGGTGCAGCTGGCGATTCGCGCTGCGGCGAGTACCGAGTGCGACCGGTTTGTGCGCGAAAGTCCGCGTTTTTACGATGAGGGCACCTTTTCAATTTACCAGTTTCGCCAAGTCTTGCAGCAAACCTCTCAGAGTTACGATTGCGCCAGCATGGCGGATGCGGAGCCGGCAATTCGCCAGCTGCTGAAGTTGGATTTTGAGCCGAAGGTGAAGCAGACAATTCAGAGCACTTTTCGCCAGACGGTGAATCAGACGCTCAAAACGCACTTGCTGCCGGTGGCGAAGGAGCAAGAGGAGGTTATCTTGCAGCAGTACAGTCGCGCTCGCGCTCATTTGGAGAAGACGCTGGAAAAGGAGGCGCAGGAGCAGCTCGATCGGAACCAGCAGCGCCTAGAGGAATTGCAGCAGAAAGTTGATGTTTACAATCAGGCGGTTGCTGGGGTTAATGGCTGTTTGCGGGCGATGCTATTAAATCGCTATCTGCTGCCGGTGGTTGATTTGGAGGGGGATTTGAGTTTGGCTGTTGAGCCGGTTGATTTGGGGAGTTTGGATGGGGGGAAAGTGGGAATGATTTAAACCGCCGCCGTGAAGTAGCGTCAAGGTGACGTAGGACAGGCGTCTCGCCTGTCCCCTGAGCACCGACATCCCGCCTGTCCCAAAATCCTCTTTGGCGTAGGACAGGCGTCTCGCCTGTCCCCAGTCTCTGTTTTAGATGCTGCCGGTGCCGGTGCGCTTCCCACCCTACAGGATTGACATCCCTCTCGTGATGGCTGAGAATAGTTAGGAGGACAATTTCAGCAATAAGCGATTGATATGGACAAGCGATTCCTGCCCCTAGAACCGGATGAAATTGCATCGTTAGGTACAAATTATGTCGAGGACGATGAAATGTTTAATCTATCCCTGACATTCAGACCTCGAGAATTAGACGAAAAAATAAAAACATTTTTCATCAAGTATTATAGCGGCTTAGAAGACGAAAGAAGCCGATTCTTGGGAGAAGGAATAGACGGCGAAGTTATGAGATTTGGCGCAAAAGGCTGGCAAAAAGGCAAACTGAGAGTCAAAATCACCCTAGAATTTTGCCCGGATGAGCCGGCAGTTGAAGAACCACCGGCAAGCAACAAGCCAAAATCCAGCGAACCCGAATCGCCCCTCGATGACATCCGGCGGATGATAAACGAGGAGAACCAATAAATTCCCGATGCCGGTGGGGGGATGGAGTTTTGAGTTTAGGTGTTGAGCCGGTTTGGCGTAGGACCGGCATCCCGCCTGTCCCCTGAACACCGCCCAGAACGCCGGTGCCAAAATCCTCTTTCGCGTGGTGTGTGCGCAGGCGAGACGCCTGCGCCTACGTCTTCTTTCGCGTGGTTTGCACAGGCGAGACGCCTGTGCCTACGTCCTATTTGGCGTCGAACCGGCCAGAACGCCTGTCCCCAGTCTCTGTTTTAGATGCTGCCGGTGCCCGTGCGCTTCGCACCCTACAGGATTGACATCCCTCTCGTGATGCCTGAGAATAGTTATGAGGACAATTTACATGAAAGGGATTGATATGACCGATGAGTTTAATCCGATAGACCTTTGTGAGGGCGATGTGTTATCATTTGGAGATGACACGTTCAAGATAGAAAAATTAAAGCAAGCCCTAAAGAAAGCATGTGACCTAAACCTGGCCTGGAACCTCGGAAACCAATTAAGCAATTATGGGGTTAACATAGAGAGGATTTTACGGAACTATTTAAATTCTGAAGAAGGGGCTTCGAGATTGTTTAATGAGGGCATAGATTGTGAATTATTAAAGCCCGGATATCCGAGTTGGCGAAAAGTAAAATTCCGCATTAAAGTTACTCTAGAGGTTGGCACTGACGCTCCAGAACCCAGCGAACCTCCAGAATCCACCGAACCTAAATCGCCCCTCGATGACATCCGGCGGATGATAAAGGAGGAGAATCCATAAATGCCCGATGCCGGTGAGGGGATGGCGCTTTGAGTCAGGGTGTTGAGCCGGTTTGGCGTAGGACCGGCATCCCGCCTGTCCCCTGAGCACCGCCCAGAACGCCGGTCCCAAAGTCCCCTCTGGCGTAGGACAGGCGTCCCGCCTGTCCCTGTCTACGTCTTCAAAGGACGTAGAACCGGCATCCCGTCGGTCCCAAAGTCCCCTCTGGCGTAGGACAGGCGTCCCGCCTGTCCCTGTCCCGCCTGTCCAGAAAAACCTGTCGGGAACAAAAATCTTGCCCCTAGCGTCGGATATAACCGGCCCGCTGCTCTTATTCCGGTAACCTATTCCCTAGCGAGCTGGCGTGGGTGGAAAATAGCAGATATGCTTTCCTGCCAAACACCACCGGCACGTCCATGAGCAAAACCCCGCGCATCCCCATTCCCCCTGCAGTTCGGAAATATGTCTTCGAGCGAGATTCTCACCACTGCCAGAGCTGTGGCCAAACCCACGCAGAGGCAGACCTCACGATTGACCACATTATCCCCCTGGCCGCCGGTGGATCTAACGACCTCAGCAACCTGCAAACCCTGTGCTGCCGGTGCAACCAGCAGAAAAAGCACCACTTCGACCCCCGCTTCCGGCGTCGCTACAGCTGAAAAAGGGTGGGCCACGCCCACCCCAAAAACTGATTTATTAACCGGACTTGATATAAAAGGCTAATTCCCAGAATCCTGGTGGTTGGAGTAGCCAGCCCGCCTGAAGGCAGAGGCCGGTATCCGCGTTCTTGTCCGGTCCAGGAATTCCAGAATCGCGTTGGGCGAAGCCTTGGAGGCAATCATCCGTATCACGTCCTGCACGGCGTGTTTGGGGACGTAGCGGCGATTGCTTCTTCCGTTTCGATAGTACCCGTAACGATACTGTCGGACTGACCCATCATAGTTACGCTCTTCTTCTATCCAGCCGGTTCCTCGCGTGCTAGAGCTCGCATAGATGAAGCAGTTGACCGCTCCAGCCTCCTGAAGCAATTGTGCCTGTTCTTCGGACAGAGCTACAATCTCCGCCTGGATTTGCAGTTTTCTGGCAGGGGTGGCATCCTTTAGTTCGTGGACTAATCTCTGCTGTTCCTGCAAGATGGCATTGAGCCGAGCCTCTGGCGATTGTTCTTTAGGCATAAAATTTACCAGCAGTAGGGCTGATGATAGCAGCTTCAGGGTGGTTTTTAGTAAAAGAGCCTCTAGTTGCAGTTGGAAGCGTCTACCACTTGAGAGACCACTGTTCCATCCGCACAGGCGATGAAGAGCTTGCAACATGGCTTAGAGTTTGGGCCGGCGCCGCATTCGTTTGTCCAAGCGTACCATCGGCTGACTTCGCTGCATTGCTGGGCTGTGAGAACCTCTGGAAAGGCAGGCTCTACGAGGCTAACAGCAGGTCCAACGAGCGCTGGCCGAGGAGCGAGGCTGAATAGAATCAAATCCGCAAACATGACGCAATGCACCCTTTTTCTATTTTTAACGATTCGGGGAAAAATCGGCAGCTACAACTCCCGACGCACCCCAGATTGATCTTGACCGCCTGCAAGTGTTATGGGTAGAGGGAAGTGACCCCTGCTAGGGGGTGCATCTACTTCTCAGGAATACTCTGTTGTAGGGCGGGCTAGCACGCCCGCCCTCTCTTTCTAGTCTCCGCAACGATCTCGCCCCTCCTCCCCTGCTCTTTTCGGGGGCTGGTTTTTCAGATTTGGGATGGGGCACAGGAGGGCGGAGGGGTAGGGGGAGATGGGGAGAGGGGGAGATGGGGAGAGGGGGTGATAGGGAGACGGGGGTGTCGGGGGAGGGGGTAATGGGGTCAGGGGGTGAACTTTTGTTCCTTTTTCCTTCTTGCTTCTTCCCTGTTAGGGAGAAAATTGAGGAAAACATAAGGCTAAAGCTCAACTACAAACTTTTGGGCTAAAGCTCAACTACAAACTTTTGGGCTAAAGCCCAACTACAAACCTTTGGGCTAAAGCCCAACTACAAACCTTTGGGCTAAAGCCCAACTACAAACCTTTGGGCTAAAGCCTAACTACAAACCTTTGGGCTAAAGCCCAACTACAAACCTTTGGGCTAAAGCCCAACTACAAACCTTTGGGCTAAAGCTCAACTACAAACCTTTGGGCTAAAGCCCAACTACAAACTTTTGGGCTAAAGCCCAACTACAAACTTTTGGGCTAAAGCCCAACTACAAACTTTTGGGCTAAAGCC
>NZ_KB235948.1:5178342-5273301 GCF_000332335.1 Kamptonema formosum PCC 10802
TGATACCGGAGAGCTGGATTCGTTCTGCGGGTTGGGTGAGAGTGCTAGTGGTCATAGGGCGGTTGGTTCAGGTTGAGACGGTTGCCTTCCTAAATTATATCACAGACGGTTAGCTGCCGTCAATTTCTTGCAGGGCTAAAGCCCAACTACAAACCTTTGGGCTAAAGCCCAACTACAAACCTTTGGGCTAAAGCCTAACTACAAACCTTTGGGCTAAAGCCCAACTACAAACCTTTGGGCTAAAGCTCAACTACAAACCTTTGGGCTAAAGCTCAACTACAAACCTTTGGGCTAAAGCCCAACTACGAACCTTTGGGCTAAAACCCGACTACAAACCTTGCCAGGGGCCAAGGAGGGGGTGGGCCAAAGAGTATTGGCCTTGGGCCCGATGCTTTTCTGTCAGGCAATTCCAAAAATGGGTAAATGGGTATGACGGAGGAATTAAACGGTATAAAGCCGCCACGAACTCTCGGCTTTTCCCCAACTCCTGAATGGGCAACAGCAGAACTCCTGCAAAGGCTGCCGCTAGAACCGGGAGACGTGATTCTAGATCCAGCCAGTGGGGACAGCGCCATTGCCAACGTTATCAAAGAATTCTCCAGCCGGATCAGCGTTGTTACCAACGACATCGATTTCCAGCAGCAGGCTGATTTTCACTTCGACATGACTTTGCGAGAGTCGTGGAAGTGGATAGAGCGCAGCACCGGCGGCTTTGACTGGGCGATTGGCAACCCCCCGCTGCACTCCGCCCCACTCCCGGGCGAAAAAACCGGCAAGCCCATCCTCCATTTCTTCCTGCAAATGGGCTACCAGCACGCCAGAAAAGGCATTGTCTTCCTGCTGAGAAAATCCTTTACCGAACCCGTCGGCTACCGGCGAGTGTGGCTGCAGACCACCACCCGCGAGCAGTTTATCGAGCTGCGCTTGGAACCCATCCGCTTCAAGGGCGAGCGCCGCAGCGCCCAAGGTGCCCGCGACTGGTACGGGTGGCGGCACGGGCACACCGGCGGCTTCGTGCCTGAATACATCTGGAGGACCCCCTGAGATGGCCATCGTTCCCATTCCGATCAGCAAAACACTTGAGCCTAGCGGTCAATTTCTCCAGAGAGAGCAATTTCTCAACCTCGATTCCAAGACTTAACCCGCGCTCTAGTTCGCACCTGTCCGTTTGCCGAATCCCTGCCTCCGGTGCAGCTGCGGCAAAGCCGGCGTTTCTGGAGAGCTGCCACCCAACCCCCGCCCCGGAGGGCCGGCGCGAAACCCCCCCCGAAAGGCAGCGCAATTGGCGCAGCTCACCCGCCACCTCACAAAACTATTTCACCCCTTACAAAATATAACTCCGCACTGGCTATGAGGGCAAAGAAAAATGATTGGAATATGCTGGATATCAAACTAGCGTTTTACCGCGCAGGAATAACAAGCAGCCAAGACATTCACCACAAGTCCGTCTATTTCAAATTTAAATGTGGCCCCAAGTACCACATCGTATCCGCTAAAGTAGCCGGCTTACATATTCTAGAATCAGACTCCTCAGACGGGGGCTTTTCGCTGCCGCACTTCGCGCAGCTGTGGGAGGTCAATATAGAACTCCTAAGATTATATTTAGAAACGCCGGTTGAGATAGATAATGCCAAAATACTTTACTTGCAAAATACCCCTGAAGAAGGGTGGCAAGTCGCTTTCAGTAATGGGGCTCAGGCTCCCGTCACCCATTTAAAATTTATGGAATCTTAAGGAAAGCCGGTAGCGCCGGCATTTGGCCGAGGCACCAGGCACCGGGCACCGGGCACCGGGCACCGGGCACCGGGCATTCCTAATTCAGAGTGCCGGTCTGCGCGCTTGCAGTTATCAGAGCCCGATCTAGGGTTTCTCCTATTAGTGAGGTGCTGAGAAACCGGGTTTCTGGGCCGCAGCTCACCCAACTGAGATCCGCTATATGAGAATTCGCTGGCAGTCGGGAAAAATCGACTGATTGCCCGATACGGGACTTGAAAATTGCAAGTATTCCCGTAGCAGCAATCAGCAAGAATATTTATGCGCTTAATCTTAAAAGGGCTGTGGAGAATTGCCGGCTTTCTCTGCGCTGCCGCCATCACACAGCTGGGCGGAGTGAGGGCCGCACAAGCCGCTGAAACAGTGGTGATTCGTTTTGGCCCTTTGGCGGAATCAATCTCTGTTGCCGATCTGCGAACTGTTGCTGAAACCGGCACAGTTCCTGAAGCGCTCAACAGTTACGCGAGACGGCTGTCCTCTCAGCAGCGCAGCGCAGTTTTAGGAGCACTTAGGGTGAAAGTCCCCCTAGGCGCTGTCACAGTCAGTAAATTGCTCAACACTCGAATTGGCGCGGCCATTCTTTCAGACCTGGCTGCGGTGACACCCCGGCGGGACACAGCGGGAGTGCAAGCGCTGCGAGCGGCACTGGTACTGGGGGCGAAGGCACCCGAAGGTCTGTCTGTCCTCAACTTTATAGAAGCCTATCCCAGCCAGCGCCTGAATATTGATTTGAGGAAGGCGTTTGAGGTGATGAAAAACTTGAACACGTCTTTTTGGCAGACGCAGCGGTTTGTGGCGGCGATTGCCCCCCAACTGGCTCCCCAGCAACCGGCGCTCACTTTACCTTTTGACCCCAGCAAACCGGGTCCTGCCGGGGTGCGGGTGCTGAGCTTAACTTTGAGTGATTCCCAGCGCCAGCGCGCCATTCCGGTTGATATTTACTGGTCAGCGGCGGCGACAAGCGCCAAGCCGGTGGCGGTTTTCTCCCACGGGATGGGGTCTGTGCGTTCCGACATGCGCTATCTGGCAGAGCATCTGGCGTCTCACGGCTATGTGGCGGTGGCGCTGGAACATCCGGGCAGCAACCAGACTCAGGTGGATTTGGTGACCGCCGGCAAGGGGCCGGTGATTCAGCCGCAGGAGTTTTTGGAGCGCCCCAAAGATATCAGTTTTGTCCTCGACGAACTGGAGAAACTCAACAAAAAAGCCGGTCCCCTGCAGGGCAAACTGGCAGCGGATAGAGTGATGGCGGTCGGGTATTCGATGGGGGGTGGGACAGTGCTGTCGGCTGCCGGTGGGGAGTTGCAGCTAGCCGGCCTGAAAGAGCGCTGTCAGAGAAATCTAGTTGCCTTAAGTTTGGGGGAGGGGCTGCAGTGCGTTGCCGGCGGACTTCCGGAAGACCGCTACCAGCTGGGCGATCCCCGCATCAAAAGCGCGGTCGCCCTCAATCCTACCACCTCGCTGCTGTTTGGGGAAACCGGCTTGAGCCAGGTGCGGGTGCCGGTGCTGGTGCTGGCTGGCTCTGCAGACAAGACAACCCCTGCGATCGCCGAACAGATTGCCGGTTTTGCCAAACTGCCCTCTCCGAAATGGCTTGCCGGTGTGATTGGAGGCACTCATCTGAGCGTTAAAGATCCGAGCACTACTGGCGATCGGGCTAGCAGAGCCAGTACGGCGCTGACGGGGGGTGAAGTGGTTGGCGAGCAAGCGGCTGGCATTCGCAACTATGTCAGAGCCACCGTTCTGGCGATGGCCGCGCAAATGACGCCCGATGCTGCCCAGTACCGAATTTTTCTGACGCCAGAGTACGCCCAGTACGCTTCCACACCGGCATTTCCGGTGCGCCTGGCAACAGAGATTCCCAGCCAGACTCAAGCAGCGCTGAAAGCGTTTCTCCAGAGCCAGCCCCGCTAGGGAACCTGCCTAGTTGGCAAGTGGACAGCGAACACGCTACCTTTACCCAACTCAGACATCACCTCGATGGTTCCTTGATGGGCTTCTACAATTTGGCGAGACAGGTGCAGCCCCAAACCGCTGCCCGAGCGTTTGTGGTTCCCCTGAAGGAAGCGCTCAAATATCCGCTGCCGATCGGCAGCGCCGATGCCCGGTCCAGTATCTTCTACCTCAATTGCCACCCAGGGAATACTCCGGTCGGTGAGGTGAGCGTTTGGGGGGGGAGGGGCAGCTTTCAGGCGGATTTCCACCACACCGGCATCGGTGAATTGGATGGCATTTCCCACCAAGTTGGTGATCAGCCGGTGGAGTTCCAGGCGATCTCCGACGGCGGTGCAAACTTTGCCATCGTTACTGCCGGCACTCTGAGCCAGGTCTAATTTCAGGGACAGACCTTTGGCGCTCGCCAAGGGAGCCAGTTCTTCGGCCACCTCACAGATCAGCTCGCGCAGGTCAACGGGAAAGAAGTTGAGGCTTTTGCGACCGGCTTCATAGCGGTAGACTTCCAGCAGGGTGTTCACCATTTTCAGCAGGTTTTGGTTGCTGCGAGCCATAGTGGTGAGCGCTTCTGAGCAAGCCGGCGAGATTTCTCCCAGAGCGCCCCCCTGCAGCAAGCCAATCATTTTATCTGCCGCCACCAGGGGCGTGCGCAAGTCGTGGGTGAGCCGGGAGACAAAATCCTCTCGCAGGCGGGCCATCTGGTCGCGCTCGTCAATGCTGTGCTTGAGCCTGAGCAGCGAGCGCACCCGCGCCAGCAGTTCATCGAGCTCCACCGGCTTGCGGATGAAGTCATCTGCCCCCATGTCCAATCCCTGAACCAAGCTGGACTGGTCATAGGCTGTGATCAGCAAAATGGGTATGAACGGCAATTTAGTATTTGCACGGATGCGCCGGGTAACTTCGTAGCCATCCATTCCCGGCATCATCACGTCGAGCAGCACCAAATCTGGTGGGGACTTTTCAATCAGGGCCAGGGCGGTACTGCCATTCTCGGCGGTGATAATTTCGTATCCCTCTTCTTCCAGAATTGTCTGAATCAGCAAGACATTATCTGGAGAGTCATCCACGACGAGAATGCAATCAGTTTTATTCGAGCAAAGAACAGACAAATGATTCATGGAATCCGAGGGTTAGCGACACAGCTTATCACAATTGAGTTCTTATAATATCTTTGCATTGTATCGCTCCTGTGCCCTCATTCTAAAGAAAGATTCTTGGAGAGTGTCTTTACTTGGGGGAGTCTGGCACTCCTGAGACTGCTGTTTGGCTGTAAAGGGGAGAGGTTGGGTCCGCGCTCCTGCGGGCGGAAGCGCAGGCCGGTGAGGTCAGCCGGGGCGATAGCTTTGGGGTTTGCCCCCTTGGCGCTGCGCATACAGATTTACTCAGCAGTTTTACCGCGAAAGATATATTTTTGCAAGGGCTGGGTGCTGCTGACCTCTCCCTTGGCGAGCACTTTTTAGCGCCCGCCGATTTGGCCACTGTAGCGAACTAAACAGCAAAAATCCCGGCTTTTCCTCTCCGCCTGCGTCCGCTCCTCCGATTTTCCCTTGGGCAATATTTTTGCTTGAGTGGGATGCTCCCTTTCTCTGGCGCGTTTGCTGTCCTTTGCGGGCGTAAGGGGCGCGCTCCCTACCCCTTTAGGGTGAACGGGGATCAGCCTCAGGGAGGGCAGAGGAGGCGCGCATCCCTTAAACAGCTGTCAGGGGGCGCAGGTCGTTACAGCCTGAGGCTTGCTGACTTTTTGAGGGAGGGCCGGTTCGCTGACACTTGCTTTTTTTCTGTTTAATTACTTTATATAATTTCCGGGGTTCTGCGCCTTAGGTAGAAAGAAGAAGAAAGAGAGTTTCTCCACCTGTCTCCCTCCTGAGAAAGGCAGGTTTTTCAGATTTGGGGAGAGAGGGAGAGTGCTGGCAAGTCTTGAGAGGGAGGGAGGAAGAGCGGGAGAGCGGGAGAGCGGGAGAGCGGGAGAATTTCCCCCCTCACCTCTTCCTCTTCTGCCCCCGCTCCCTCTCTACCCTGCTACAGATAGCAAATAAAAAGTCAAGCGGTATAAGGGAGGATGGGGGGTGAGAGCAGTGGTTGGGACGCCTTCCGCCTTGCGCCTTGCGAATCGCCTCTGCGTTGCCCCCAGTTCCGCCAAGTTTTTAAAGATAAAGCAATCCAGCGTAATTCATATTGCCTTCGGCAAAAGGCTCTCAGACTTTAAGAGCCTGGAGGCTGTGCGCCCTCACTGGGGTTTGCGTAAAATAACGGAGTTATGAAGCGAGTATACAACAGTTTCATATAAAATAAGTGAAAACACTGAGAATGCGAAACGATTATGTTGCGATATGTAAAAGCTTTTCAAGCCAGCTCCCTAAAGCTGCAATCAATTTCACTGAAGGAGGCTGTGCTAACGGGCCAAGAGCAACTGGAGAGTGATGGGAACAGGAGCGAAACCGCTGCCGTATCGCCCCTGGCTGATGACGGGACCTCTGGCCAACCGCAGGCAGAATCCCGGGGCGGACTTCCTGCCGCCGAACCCGCCGGCGGCGAGCAATCCCCTTTCCGGTTAGAAGATTTGGTGGTGCGGCTTTCTGGAGCGCGGTTGCACGCGATCGCTCAGGAGCAGTGTGTCTGTCACATCCTTGATGCGCTGGATGCCAGCTGTGGCGGCTGGGTGGTGACCATGAACCTGGACTTGCTGCGGAAGTTCGCACAGCAGCCGGATTGCAGGGATCTGTACTCGAAAGCAACTATTTTTGTGGCCGACGGCATGCCGTTGGTGTGGGCTTGCTGGCTGCAGGGTACGCCACTGCCACAGAGGGTTGCCGGTTCAAACCTGATTTTGAGTTTGAGCGCACAGGCTGCCAATCGATGCAAATCAATCTTTTTGCTGGGCGGCAATCCGGGCACAGCAGAGGCGGCGGCGTTTGAGCTGCACCGGCGCTACCCGCACCTGAAGATTGCCGGCACCTTTTGCCCGCCGGTGGGGTTTGAAAAAAATCAGGGCGAGTCGGAGAGGCTTGTGGGGGCAGTGGTTGGTGCCAAACCCGATATCGTCTATGTGGCGCTCGGGAGTCCAAAACAAGAATGGCTGATCGAACAGCTGCGGGAGAAACTGCCTCAGGCTTGGTGGCTGGGTGTGGGGATCAGCTTCAGCTTCCTGAGCGGTGATGTTCAGCGGGCTCCGGTGTGGGTGCAGGAGGCGGGCTTGGAGTGGCTGCACCGTCTGGTTCAAGAGCCCGGGCGACTGGGGAAACGGTATCTTGTCCAGGGCATTCCGTTTGCTCTTGAACTGCTCGCTAGCGCTGCGCTGCGCCGGTTTTTTTCCAGCTCCTCAAGTGAGCGCGTCACCCGCCCCTGACAGCAATCTTTCTGAACCGGCGCTCAGCACGGAGAGACGCCCCGCACCGCCCTCCGGGAGCCCAGCAGGCGCACGCAGCGCTTTGGCTGGAAAGGCGCTCGTGAGAAACTGCTTTTAACTCAGACAGCCAGCCCCCCTTTGCATCCTCGTCCGCTGCATCTGACCGAGGTGGCAAAAGCAGATATCAAACAATTTGTCAGCAGCCACGCCACCAGCCACGCAAATTACCAGCTTGATGCCGAATTAGCTTGCTGGCGAATGCCGGATCGCACCGGCTCCAGATGGCGGGGGAATTCGATATTAGCCCGGACATGCTTTGGCAGCGGACAGTTGGTTCCCCGAAAGCCGGACGCGCGCAGGGAGTGACACAGCTGGAGCCGGCTCACCAGCAGGGGTGAGCCGGCTCCAATTTAAATATGTAAATTTTTCTAACGACTTGCCAAAATGGCAACATAGCCTTGGGGGATTGGTTTTTGATTGATTTAATGGGAGCGCGCTGATTTAGGTCTGCCTGCTGAACTGCCGTAAGCCAAGCCGACCTAAAATCACTCTTTAGGGAGATACGGCTTGCCAGCTATATAAATTAGATTCAAAGTAGCTTATTTATTGAAAATCCGTTGGGAGATGGCGAGGGATTTGCACCGTTGAAACGGCTTTCATACCGCTGCTGGCTGACACCCCGCCCGGGTGAGCCGGCTCAATCCGATTCACAGAATGTTGAGCATTTTAGTAAGAAGACTAAGGCAGCTGCGCTCAGGCTTGAGGAGTGGGGAAAAGCTGACAGCCGGTTGGGTTTTGCTGATTCACGATTTGACCGGCACTGCAGCTTGGTGTTGCGGGCGGGTTTATTTGCGCTCAAGGGTACTGGGGAGTGAATACGAGAGTTATGAAAACCGAAGCAACGCTATCACTTAAAAAACTTGCCATCCAAGGGACTCTCTGGACTTTGGCCGGCTATGGGGCGAGTCAGATGCTGCGATTCGGCAGTAACCTGATCCTGACTCGTTTGCTGGAGCCAAAATTGTTCGGCCTCATGGCCCTGCTCTCTGTCTTCATCGTTGGTTTGCACCTGTTCTCAGACATTGGCATCGGTCCGAGCATTATCCAGAACAAGCGCGGGGACGACCCAGCTTTTCTGAATACCGCCTGGACATTGCAGGTGATTCGCGGTTTTTGCCTGTGGTTTGGCTGCCTTTTGCTGGCAGCGCCGGTTGCCGATTTCTACGGAGAGCCCCAGTTAAAGTTGCTGCTGCCGGTGGTTGGTCTGGGCACGATTATTTCCGGGTTTGCCTCCACAGCCCTGTTCACGCTCAACCGGCACATGCTCGTTGGTCAGCTGGCAATTTTTGAGTTGGGGGGGCAGATTGCCTCCATTGCGGTAATGATTGTTTGGGCCCGGTTCAGTCCCAGCATCTGGGCGCTAGTCGCAGGCGGGCTTGCGTCGGATGTGCTGCGGATGGTGTGGAGCCACCGGCTGAATTCCGGACCTCCGAACCGGTTTGTTTGGGATCGAGAGGCAGCCAAAAGCATCTTTTCTTTTGGTAAGTGGATCTTCCTTTCCACGGCTGTCACATTTCTGGCAGATCAAGCAGACCGGGTAATTCTGGGGAAATTAATCTCATTTGAGATGCTGGGTGTTTATGGCATTGCCTTTACGCTCTCTGACCTGCCGCGCAATGTTTTAGGGGCGCTCAGCGGTAAGGTTATTTTTCCGGCTTTTTCAAAGCTAGCCGACCTTCCTCGCGAAACTTTTCGCGCCAAGATTCAAAAGAACCGCAAGCCTGTTCTGATTGCAATGGCACTGGTCTTGACGATAGCGGTCAGCTTCGGGGATATGCTGATTGCGGTACTGTATGACAAAAGGTACATTCAGGCCGGCTGGATGCTGCCGGTATTGGCCCTGGGCATTTGGCCGCGCGTTCTCACCCAGACAATCGATCCGGCGCTTTTGGCTGTTGGCAAGCCGAGCTATTCTGCCTTGGGGAACCAGTTAAAATTTTTGTTCGTTATCATCGGATTGCCAGTGAGTTTCTCCCTGATGGGGCTTCCGGGGGCTGTTCTGGTAGTTGCGCTCAATGACCTTCCGTTTTATGGGGCAATAATTTTTGGTCTTTGGCGCGAGAAGCTGACTTGCGCAGAACAGGATATAAAGGCAACCGCACTGCTTTTAACATTGCTCGTTCTTGTGCTATCATGTCGTTGGTCTGCTGGTTTTGACCTGCCTGTCAGTGGGCTTGTGCGGGCAATATATGTCCAGTAATTTATAAAATAAAAATACTGGTTTCGATGAAGTCTGCGACGGGTTGATTGATGGGTATTGCGGGGGCGGGAGCGTCGAGCCAGTCACAAGCAGCCGCGTGTGGGGATACCTTCGGCGCTCGCTCTGACCAGCGCTGGCTGTAAAACCGGCAGACAAGGGGTAAGCTTACTGGATAATATGTAGGGTTTTCTCTCCTCAACTACAGATTTTTTTGAGAGAAGTAGATTCAGATGAAGATTACATTTGTTCTCCCTCATGTCAGTTTTTCCGGCGGCATTCGCGTGGTGGCGATCTATGCCGAGCGTCTCAAAAAAAGGGGCCATAAGGTGACTGTCATTTCTCCGCCCGAAAAACCGCCCGGTTTGCGCCAACAAGTGAAGTCTCTGCTACGGGGTCAGGGTTGGATTTCTGTGGCGGGGAAGCAACCGTCGCACTTGGACGGTGTGGGTGTTGAACACCTCGTTATCGATCGCTGGCGTCCTATCACCGATGCTGATGTGCCTGATGCCGACGCTGTTGTGGCAACTTGGTGGGAAACTGCAGAGTGGGTGTGGCGTCTTAAGCCGTCCAAAGGTGTGAAAGTGCATTTCATGCAGGATTACGAGGTTTGGGGCGGGCCCGCTGAGCGGGTTGATGCCACCTGTAGTTTGCCGATTCCAAAAATCGTGATTGCGGGTTGGATTCGGGAGCTGCTGGAAAAACGATTCCATCAATCGCCCTTAGCGCTGATTCCAAACAGCGTAGAAACAGAGAAATTCCACGCGCCCCCTCGCACAAAACAGTCGCTCCCCACTGTGGGGATGACTTACACCACGTTTTACAACAAGGGCTGCGACATAAGCATCCAGGCTTACCGCATCGCCCGGGAAGCTATCCCAAATCTGCGCTTGATTGCATGCGGTAACGTGCCGGTTTCAGCAGCTCTGCCGCTGCCAGCAGAAGCAAGCTATACGTTACGCGCCTCAGATGACAAGCTCAAAGAAATCTACAGCCAGTGCGATGCGTGGCTGTTTGGAACACGCATCGAAGGATTTGGTTTACCGATTCTGGAAGCTATGGCCTGTCGCACCCCTGTGATTGGAACACCGGCAGGAGCGGCTCCGGAACTCTTGAGTGGCGGTGCTGGGATACTTGTGAAACCCGAAGATTCTGAGGATATGGCTTCGGCTATCGAGCGGATCGGCAGGCTCTCTGATGCCGAGTGGCGGGCGATGTCTGATGCGGCTTGTGCTAAAGCAACGGGTTACAGCTGGGATGAGGCTACAGATCAGTTCGAGGCCGCACTGCAGATGGCCATAGAACGCAGGCAACACGGTGACTTCCACAGTTCGCAAGCGCCAGATGATGTTAGCTGATGATTAGACTATGACATTTCTCGTGCCTGTTGTCATGTTGGGCTGGCTGCCGGCAGTTTTCTATCTGTTTATGCTGTTGCCGGAGCGGCGGGCGGTTATTGCAAGTTTCGTGGTGGCGTGGTTATTCCTGCCGGTGGCATCGTATTCCCTACCGGGCATTCCAGACTACACCAAGGTGACGGCTTGTTCCTACGGTGTTTTTCTGGCCACTTTGCTTTTCAAATTAAGGCGCTGTTTTTCATTTCGCCCGAGCTGGCTCGACCTGCCGATGTTAGTCTTTTGCCTCTGCCCTTTCGCTTCGTCAATGACTAATGGTCTGGGTGCCTACGATGGAGTGTCAGCTGTTTTTGCGCAATTTGTAGCCTGGGGGCTACCTTACTTGATAGGCAGAATATATCTCAATGACCTCAGCGGGCTGCGCCAGCTGGCGGTTGGCATTTTTGCCGGCGGGCTGGTTTACATTCCCTTATGCCTGCTAGAGATGCGCATCAGCCCGCAGTTGCACCGGATATTCTACGGCTTCCACGCCCGCGCTGACTTCGGCCAAACGATTCGTGCCGGAGGGTATCGCCCTACGGTGTTCATGGAACACGGTCTGATGGTTGGGCTGTGGATGATGGCCGCTTCGCTGATGGGTGTTTGGCTGTGGAGAACTGGGGCGATCGAGCGACTCTGGGGCGTGCCGCTAAGTTGGCTTGTGCCTGTTTTGCTGGTGACAGCTGTAATGTTGAAAGCCACTGGGGCGCTGTTCTTGCTGATACTCGGGATTGGCATGCTTTTCTCGACCAGATGGTTTCGCACTTGTTTCCTGGTGCTGTTCCTGATTGTATCTTTGGTGCTATTCGCATCGGTGCGAGCCTCGGGAGTCTGGGATGGCCAGCAAGCTGTCAGCATTTCCGCGCTTGCGAGCAATCAGGAAAGGGCCGACTCCTTAAAGTTTAGATTTGACAATGAAAATATCCTCTCGGAAAAAGCGCGGCTTCGCCCGATTTTCGGGTGGGGCGGATGGGGGCGAGCCCGTATATATGACGAAAATGGAAAGGATATCTCAGTCACCGACAGCTTGTGGATTATCGTGTTTGGCAACCAAGGCACAGTCGGTCTAGCTAGCCTGATGGCAGTGCTGTTAGTTCCACCGGCAGCCTTCTGCTGGCGCTATCCGGCCCGAAAGTGGTCTGACCCCAATCTGGCACCAGCTGCTAGTTTGGCAGTCCTTTTAATTTTATATATGTTTGACAATATGATCAATGCTATGGGAAACCCGGCTTATCTGCTCGCGTGCGGGGGATTAGTAGGGTTTTTACACGCCAAAACTGAGCGCCGGCGCTTGCCAGCCGCACAGCGAGAAAAAATGCTGCCAGTCGCTGCGGGCGGTGCAGGGGCTAGCATGGAACCAAACTAGCCGGCGGAAATCGGGGTTGACGACAGCGCTTGGCGACCGGCGCTGCGAAAAGTTACAGGCCCAAAAGGAGAGATTTCCGCACCGGAGGAACTGTAAATTCATTCAAAGCCGGACTCAGCCTAACAAACCTGACGCAGCACCGGCTCGCTGGCACAGAATCATTTGGCAGCGTGCAGTTTGTCCCAGAAAAAAATTTCTTGCCATTTTGGCAACACGCTCTCCTGGTGTTGCGCTCTAATTAGAGTGTGCCCGCCCACTTTAACCCGACCCCCCTAGGGGGAAACGGGTTGAGCGGCGGAAACAGCCTGCTAGAAACGCTGCCGATACGAGCCGGTCGAAAGTTTCCTTCCCAGATTAATTTTCCCCAAATCAATGTCCAAACCACTTCGACTCCTGTACGCAGCCGGTCCCGGGAATATAATTGGAACCTACAGCCACTGGGTTAACGGGCGAGACGACCCCTCGCAGGTTGCGATCACTTATTCGAGTCAATTCTACGAAGTGTGCCGCGCCTTGGACGCACAAGGCTATGCCATCTCCTCATTTGGGGAGAAGAAACTCCTGCGTGACGGTCAATTCAGGATTGAGCACCGTCCGAACCCATTTCGCACTGCGTCTGGTCTGCTGTATCACTTGGGTCAGTTGCGGTACGGTTTGGGGCTGATCGTCAGTGCGGTCTGCTTCAGAGCCGATGTGGCGATCATCGCCGATGGAACGACACACTGGTTTGTCCTGTCGCTTCTCGAGCGATTGGGGGTGCGAGCGATACCGTCACTTCACTGCGCCCTTTGGTGCAAGTACACCTCCCCGCGCACGCTAGAAAAATGGATTTTAAAACTGAACCGCTATTTTTTTGCCACCGGCTGCAGCGCTATTTTAGCGGCATCGGAAGATATCGCTGAGCAGGTGGAGGCTCTCACAGGAGGCGATCTCCAGCCCATTCTGAAATTCCTCCCCGCTTACCGCCGGACGGAGTTCGCTGATGTGGCTGAGCCTGACGAGAAGCGCTCGCCGTTTCGGGTTTTTTTCGCGGGGCGCATCGAGCTCGATAAAGGCGTGTTCGATCTTCTGAAAATTGCCGGGGGTTTGGCCGATGCGGGACGGCACGATATTAAGTTCGATCTTTGCGGAGAGGGATCGGCGCTGGAGCCTTTGCGTCTCGCCGCCACACAAGCCAACCTCGATTCAAGCTTTGCGTGTCACGGATACTGCAACAAGCCGAAAATGCGCCAGATGTTCCAGCAAGCGCATGCGGTGATTGTGCCGACGAGAACGGAGTTTGTGGAGGGGTTCAATCAGGTTATAGCCGAAAGCGTTTTGTCTGGACGTCCTGTTGTCACCTCAGCGGTATGTCCGGCTTTGTCCTGCGTGCGGGATGCAGTTGTAGAAGTTCCACCCAATGACATCAAGGGGTACACTGACGCCCTGCTCGATCTGTGCGACGACCGCGACTTCTACGAAGAAAAGCGACGGGGCTGTCTGGGGGTGCAAGAGCAATTTTATGACTTTTCTCGCAGCTGGGGTGCGGCACTCAAGTCTGTCCTTGTTGGAATGCATCAGGCTGGAGAACTCGGCGGGACGTTAGGAGGCAACAGCTGACAGGAATTTTGCAGCCTGACCTCGATTTTTTTTCCCAGTCTGGCTAAAATGCAAGAAGCTCCCCCCCTCAGAATGATAGAAAGCTTGCGCCGGTGCGGAGAGCAGTTCGCCAGCGTTTATCGCCGTGGTTTGTATAGCAGTATGCACTTAGGTTCGTACATTACGGCCTCTTTTGCACCCCCGCACTCCGGCTCCTATTGTTCTAACCCATATTACTGCTGGGATATAGACGTAGGGCAGGCGTAGCGCTAACGCGCCGCTGCGCTAACGCCCGGCCTGAAGGTTTAATGTCCTAATCTAAGTGGCTACTGCTATAAAATCTATCCGCGACACCCATCCGCCGGTAGGGGAATGGCTCTCCTCTCCCGATTCTGTGAAAAACGAGGCTCCTTTTTCCTGGCGCGGCTTGAACAAAATTCTCCCGCATGTCAGGGCAAACAGGAATCCGCTTACAAGCCGTTCTGCCAGGAAATTTGAAGGATATAATTTTAAAAAGTGACTGTACGGTTGTGCGGCTGTAACTTCCCGGGGGCAAAACTGTATCTAACCGACTGTAAAACCTCAGATGAGAGAAAATCTATGTCTGACCTGTCAGATAGTCCAACCCGCATGCTCACAGTCATCCTTAACTACCGCACGCCCAGTCTGACGATTGACTGCTTGCGATCTTTAGCAGATGAAGTGCGCTCATTACCGGGCACTCGCATTGCCATCACCGACAACGCTTCGGGCGATGGTTCAGTAGAAAAAATTGCAGCCGCCATTGAAACCGAGGGCTGGGGTGAGTGGGCGACGCTGATGCCATTAGAGCGCAACGGCGGATACGCCTTCGGCAACAACGCCGCCATTCGCGCGGCGCTGCAGTCAGCCAACCCACCGGTCTATTTTCTGCTGCTCAATCCAGACACCACGGTTCGCCCCGGTGCCCTAAAAGCACTGGCAGATTTCATGGATGAACATCCGGAGGTGGGGATTGCCGGCAGCCGGCTGGAAGATCCCGACGGCACGCCGCAGCAGTCAGCTTTTCGCTTTCCAAGTGTGCTGAGCGAGCTTGATTTCGGCTTGCGTTTGGGAGTGGTGTCGAACCTATTATTGAAGTGGGCGGTTGCGCCTCCCGTTTCCCAACTCCCCTGTCAAACTGACTGGGTGGCTGGCGCTAGCATGATCGTCCGCCGCGCGGTATTTGAGGCGATTGGGTTGCTGGATGAGGGATATTTCATGTATTATGAAGAAATGGACTTTTGCCTCCTGGCGAAAAAAGCCGGCTGGAATTGCTGGTACGTACCAGAAAGTCGGGTTGTCCACCTGGTCGGGCAAAGTTCAGGCGTCACCGACACTAAGCGCCCACCCAAACGCCTTCCCAGCTACTGGTTTGATTCAAGGCGGCGATACTTTCTCAAAAACTACGGCTGGCTGTACGCAGCTTTAGCAGATGCCGCTTGGGCTTCCGGTTTTGCTTTGTGGAGGGTGCGCCGGCAGCTTCAAGGCAAACCGGATTCCGATCCGCCAAAACTCCTCGGCGATTTCCTCCGCAACAGCGTATTCCTTAAAGGAGGTGCAATTTGAGCGATTTCAAACCCCTCACCCTGCGGCAACTCTGGGAACAGATTAAAGAAGACTGGGTTTCTCACGGATGCGACTGGACTAAGCCCGGATTTCGGGCGGTTGCCATTCAGCGTTTTGGTGTCTGGAGAATGGGAATCCAGCCTAAACTCTTGCGGGCTCCCTTCAGCATTCTCTACCGGGCTCTGTATCGAAAAGTCCGCAACGTCTACGGGATAGATTTACCTTACACGGTTCAGCTCGGTTGCCGCGTGATTGTTGAGCACCAGGGGGCGATCGTTATTCACGGCAATTGCTGTATTGGGGATGACAGTATTATCCGTCAGGGAGTCACCCTGGGGAATCGCTACTTGGACCGTCCGTTTGACGCGCCGAAATTGGGCGCTCGCGTCAATGTGGGTGCCGGTGCGAAAATCCTTGGCAATGTTACCATTGGAGATGATGCGAACATCGGGGCAAACGCTGTGGTGCTGTCGGACATACCTGCGGGGCACTCAGCAGTTGGTATCCCCGCAAAAATTGTAAAATCTAAATATTCTGCATCCCCGTTTTGAATCGATGATTTGACTACAAGTTTCTGCCCCAGAACCGGATGGAATCTGTGAGAAAATTAACCGCAGCCCGGACTGGTGACGCCAACTTCTTAAATCTATCCGCCGGGATCAAACGTGTCTGTCGCGCGGTGGCATCGCCGGACGCTTTTTCTGCTAGTGCGATAGAGCACCGATTCTGAATCGGTGTGAGTGGAGCTGCGATCCCGCTGAACTGCAACATCGAAGGGGACTCATGCTGCCTCCCCCAAACGGTGCGCTGATTCACCTATCTGCGGATATGGGCTCGCCGGCAAACCTCACCACCGGCAGGCTGAGCCGCAGATTGTCTGGCCCAAAAATTTTTCTGCCAAAATGGCAACACGCTCACCTGCTGCTGGGGCACAATTGGAGTTGAACAGTTTTCTGAGAGCCGGCGAAACTAACCTGATTTATCGGGAGGTTCGCTGCGCCCATTCAGGAGCCTGAACAGTAGAGAGGGAACCGAACTGAAGAATTCGGCGGACTTTTGGGCGGGTTCGCGCTGCAGATATTCTTCTCGCCGGCAACCGCCAGAGGCTAGAAAAAAGTGTGCTTTCTGAATTTTGTCAGTCAGCCAGAAAGGCAGGGGGATGATTTTGACTAATTTCCGCTTTTTTAAAGCTCCAGAAATAAATATAAAATCTCTGCCGGCAGTGATGGCTTTTGGATTGGTTGTAGTTTTAGCTTTAATCACTCCGACTTTAGCCAATCTTAAGGATTTGTCGGGTTGGGCAGTCCAGTTGGGGGATGCCGTTTTGATAAATAACCCCCTGAATAGCGACTCGCCCTTGGGCACTAACCTGAGCGGTATTGCAGACTGGTCAACTGAAATGCCTTTCTTGGACGCCTTTAAATCTTCTAGGAAATGGATTACTCAGTGCGCGTCCGGAGAGCCGGGGTGTAGCGGGGCTTGGGATACGAATGAATACGATAAACTGGACTTAGATGAGGGGGGCTGGGTTAAGTCCCTACCGTCTCCTGAAGCTCCTCCTGAGTACACTCGCGTGCGCACAATCCTGCTTGATAATGACCGCTATCCAGGGGGGCAGTATGTTGTCCTGTATGATGGAGAAGGCACTATAGAATACAGCTTTGACGCTCAGAAAAATCAGGCCGCTTCAACCCCTGGAAGGGATGTGATTGATATCACCCCCTCTCCCACCGGCACCCACCTGATAATTACCTCAACCGACCCCAAGAAAACCGGAAATTATATTCGCAACATTCGGGTCGTACCAGCCGAAAATGAAGCAAATTACCAGTCCCAAATCTTCACCCCGGATTTCCTAGAAAAGATTCAGCAGTTTAGGGCGCTTCGTTTTATGGACTGGATGCAGACAAATAATTCTGACCAAAGTGAGTGGGAGAAAAGACCAACAGTAGAAAAAGCCTCCTATGCCTATGGAGGAGGAGTGCCGGTTGAAATCATGGTTGCGCTAGCCAATCGCATGGAGGCTGATCCGTGGTTTAATATGCCACACATGGCAACTGATGAATATATGACTGAGTTCGCTCAGCTAGTCAAAGATAGGTTAAAATCAAATCTAAAAGTTTATGTAGAGTTTTCTAATGAGGTTTGGAATTGGCAATTTCACCAAGCTCATTATGCCTTGCAACAAGGTAAAGCTCGGTGGGGGCAGGATAAAGGAGATGCTTTTATGCAGTGGTACGGTATGCGCACCGCTCAGATGTGCGATCTCTGGAAAAGCGCATTCGGCAATCAAAAAAATCGCGTCGCCTGCGTGATGGGGACTCAAACAGCATGGAAAGGGTTAGAAAATTACCCTTTAGAATGCTCGTACTGGGTGGCGGAGGGGAATCAACCCTGCTACCAGCACGGGATTGACGCCTATGCCATAACGGGATATTTTAGTGGCGGCTTGGGTGCGCCAGAAAATTCCAGCACAGTAGAGTCTTGGTTGAATGACCCAGATGGGGGTTTTGGCAAAGCCTTTCAGCAATTAAAAGAGGGGCGTTTACTGGCCGGTTCTAAAGATAGCTTGCCTGACGTTTATGAATTATTTACCTATCACTCCCAAGTGGCGGAACAAAAAGGTTTAAAATTAGTGGCTTACGAAGGGGGGCAGCATATCACCGGCTCTCAAGGGGGAGAGAATAACGAGAGACTCACAAACTTCTTTATCGAACTGAACAGGCGTCCAGAAATGTACGGCATGTACACCCAGTTGCTGAATGACTGGAAAGCAGCCGGGGGGACTCTTTTTATGCACTTTTCCGATATAGGGCAGCCCAGTAAATGGGGGAGCTGGGGGGCTCTGGAGTACGCTCAGCAAAACGGAGCGCCTAAATACAATGCTTTGCAGGACTATATTGATAAAACTCCTTGCTGGTGGGAGAGCTGCGCTAGAGCAGAACTCATCCCTTACCACAAAATTGCCCGAATTTTTACCTTAATAAAGTAGTTTTAACCTGTGGGTTTGGAATCAGGGAAAACGGTTGTGAAGCGAGTCGGATTAGTTGCTATTGGACGGAATGAAGGCCAGCGCCTGCGCCAGTGCCTGCTCTCCGCTATCGGAAAAGTGGCTAAAGTTGTCTATGTCGATTCAGGTTCAACAGATGGCAGTGTTGAATTAGCTCGCTCCCTCGGGGTAGATGCGGTTAATCTTGACCTGTCTGTACCGTTTACAGCCGCCCGCGCTCGCAATGCCGGTTTCGCCCGCCTGCTGGGAGCCAGCCCGCAAATTGAATTTGTGCAATTTGTTGATGGCGACTGCGAGATTGTTGACGGGTGGATAGAGCGCGCAGTGCGCGAACTCGACGCCAGACCTGACGTCGCCGCCGTTTGCGGTCGCCGGCGCGAGCGAAATCCCGACTTATCTATCTACAACCGGCTTTGCGATATGGAGTGGGACACGCCGGTGGGCGATACCAAATCCTGCGGTGGCGATGCCATGATGCGCGCAGAAGCCTTCCAACAAGCCGGCGGGTTCAATCCAGCTTTAATTGCCGGTGAGGAGCCAGAACTGTGCCTCAGACTCCGACAAAAAGGCTGGAAAATTGTGCGCGCCGATGCCGAAATGACCCTGCACGACGCGCAAATGACTCGTTTGAGCCAGTGGTGGAAGCGTGCTGTCCGCGCCGGTTACGCCTACGCCGAGGGAGCTTGGCTGCACGGAGGCGAACCGGAGCGCCACTGGGTCAGAGAAAGCCGCAGTATTTGGTTCTGGGGGTTAGTCTTGCCGGCACTCGCCTTGGGGATGGCATGGCCAACACACGGCTTGAGCCTGTTGCTGCTCACCGGCTATCCTGTGCTAGGCTTCCGCATCTTCATTAACCTCCGCCGCCAAAACATCCCCCCCGATCGCGCCGCCCTCTACGCCCTCTCCTGCGTTCTGGGCAAGTTCCCGCAGCTAGGAGGAGCATTGGGATTTTTACAGGGTCAGCTACTGGGCGCTAAGCTGAGAATCATCGAGTACAAAAACTGATGGAATTACTTGCGGTTGATTATTTTTTGCCTTTATAGCAATCAGTTAATAGGCCCAAAATCAGAAACATGCTATATAAATTAACGGCAGAAAATCCTGACTTTGCTAGCGCAAATGCCGCCCCATTTTGACTGGAAGAGCGTCAGTATAAAAATCACACCTGTCGCTATTATGACATCGAATCCGGCTTGTAGAAGTCCGAAAACCCCAGCCGCTTTGGTGATGACAGCCACGATTGCGCCGCCTCCTGACGCAATCAACCTCGCCCGCAAAGACCCACAAGTTCGCTTGCGGGATTATTGTGAAGCCTTGACATTTTATCTGGGGGTTCCTTCCCAGTTTATCGACCGCATTCTATTCCTTGAGAACTCCGATAGCGATCTGAGCGCCATTCAGGACTTGGCAACTGCGGCTGCCGGGGACAAACAGGTTGAAATTATTTCTTTCCCTAAGGGGAATGAATACCCGCCAAAATTTGGAAAAGCCTATGGCGAATTTAGACTGCTTGATTACGGATTAAATCGCTCAAGCTTGCTGTCAGGAAGTGATATAATATGGAAAGTCACCGGAAGGCTTCGCCTGATGAATATCGACCGGCTCATCGAAACAGCCCCACCGAATTACGCGCTTTATTGTGACTTGCGCCAAATCCCGCTGGGCAGGTATCTGTACGGGAACGAATGGATAGACCTGCGGTTTTTCTCCTTCACGCTGGAAGGGTACAGCAAATTTTTTAGGGACAGGGCTAACAGTCTGCGAGACACACCGAATCGCTCGGCGGAGCACTATCTTTATAAAGTTGTCGAAGAAGCCCTGCCGTCAGAATCCATTATCCCTAGATTTAGGGTTCAGCCGGCTGTCGCAGGTCACAGCGGGTTCAGCAACACAGGCTACAAACACTGGAAATACAGACTGAAGAACGCAACTCGCTCTGTTTTCCGAAAAATTGCGCCGTGGTTATGGATTTAAACCCGCTCCCTATCAACCGCCAAATCACCCCGTTCTTAGCTGAAGTTTCCAGGCAGGCTCCTGAATTCTTAGTCTACAATGTCAGCTAAGCGCGGTTTTCATATTAGTGAGGTGCTGAGAAACCCGGTTTCTTTAACAAACCAGGTTTCTGGGGCCTGCTCCATCCAACTGAAAACGCCTATAAAGGCTTTCAAACGTGCGCTGGCCCAAATTTCTAAATTGATGATATCTCCTGAGAAGGAAAACCTGTTATGCGAGTTTTAATTGTTGCTGAACACGCCTCCGCCCAGTTCGGCGGTGAGGCAATCTTGCCGCTGCACTACTTCCGGCTGCTCCGCCAGCGCAACATTGAGGCGTGGCTGGTGGTTCACGCCCGCACGCGGACTGAACTCGAAGCGCTGTTTCCCTCGGACAGCCACCGGCTCCACTTCGCACCCGACACTTGGCTGCACCGGCTGCTGTATCGTTGCGGGACGCTTTTGCCGCCACGGGTGGGCGAAGTTACGGTGGGGCTGCTCAGCCACCTCCACACGCAAATCCTCCAGCGCCGCATCGTCCGCCGGCTGGTTCGCGAGCACGGCATCGATATCGTTCACGAACCCATACCCGTCTCGCCAAAATCCCCCTCACTGATGTTTGCTCTCTGCGCGCCGGTTATTGTCGGACCGCTCAACGGCGGTATGGAATTCCCACCGGCATTTAGCTCCCGCCAAAGCCTCTCAGAACAGCTGGCAGTAGCTCTCGGTCGCCGGTGCTCCAATTTCTGCAATCGCATTCTCCCCGGGAAGCTGAGGGCGCAAACCGTGCTAGTTGCCAATCAGCGCACTCTCCAGGCACTGCCGGCGGGCACCCGCGGTCGAGTCATTGAACTGGCGGACAACGGGGTGGATTTTTCGGTGTGGCAGCCCCCTCCCCTGAAATCTAAACCGGCTTCCGAGAGAGTGCATTTTGCTTTTGCTGGCCGGCTTGTCGGCTGGAAAGCAGTGGATTTACTGCTGGAAGCTTTCGTGCCGGTCGCCGCCCAAACCGGTGCTCTCCTAGAAATTATTGGCGACGGCGAAGGGCGGCAGCAATTAGAAGCTCAGGCGGCTAATTTAGGCTTAACCGGCAGCGTCGCCTTTGCCGGCTGGCTCTCTCAGGAGGGGGTAGCCTCCAGACTGCAGCAAGCCGACGCACTGGTTCTGCCCAGCCTATTTGAGTGCGGCGGAGCGGTGGTTTTGGAGGCAATGGCAATGGGGCTGCCGGTGATTGCCACCGGCTGGGGCGGACCGGCAGATTATCTCGATTCTACCTGCGGTATTTTAGTTGCGCCGGCATCTAGGAAAGCATTCGTCAGCGGACTGACTGACGCCATGCTGAAACTGGCAGCCTCGCCCGAACTGCGGCAGAAAATGGGGCGCGCCGGCATTGAGCGCATCCGCCAGCATTTTGACTGGGAGCGCAAAATCGATCGGATGGTTGAAATTTACCAGCAGACTGCTGCCGGGGCGCAGAAAAAACCTGCCGCTTCAAACCCCGCTGAAAAACTTCAGATATTCCCCCTCCTTTTCCTTTCTTTTCCTTGGCGTTCTTGGCATCTTGGCAATTTATTAAAAAAATAACATGAAGTACCATTTAGCCTTAGGACGACCGGCAGACCTAGAGAGTATCGCCCGCGACGCCGCTGCCGGCATTTGCCCCCGGCACGTCATGTGGGCGCTCAGCCGGCAGCTGGGGGCGACTGTCCACCAGCCGGGAGCCGAGCCGGTGCTGCCTTCAGACAGGATTCGCTCTCAAATAGCGAGCCGGCCCGAACACTGGGCCCTAGCCCGCACCCTGTCCGAACAGCTCACAAGTGACGACCTGATATACTGCACCGGCGAAGATATTGGCATTCCTGTAGCAGCGCTGTGCGGCGCTAAACCGGACCGGCCCAAGATCGCCGTCACTCTCCACAATATAGACCGGCCTCGCGGGCGTGTGGCCTTGAAGCTGTTCCGCTTGGCGCAGCGCACTGACCTGTTCTTGCCGGTCGCCCGCCCCGCGTTCGATTTCCTCCGCCGCTCCCTGCGCCTCCCAGAAAGCCGCATCCGCACGCTCCCCGAACAGACGGACACGACCTTTTTCACGCCCGGTCCGCCCTCACCAGACAAGCGGCGTCCAGTGATTGCCAGCGCCGGACTGGAGATGCGGGACTGCCGCACCCTCGCCGAAGCGACACAGGATCTAGAGGTGGACGTCAAGATTAGCGGTTTTTCCCGAGACGCTCGCGCCAGTGCGCGGGCGTTCCCAAAAACCCTGCCGGCCAATATGTCCCGCCGCTTCTACTCGTGGCCCGAGCTGGTGCAGCTCTACCGCGACGCCGACGTAGTGGCCATCAGCCTCACAGACAGCAAATCCTGCGCCGGCATCACCACCCTGCTGGAGGCGATGGCGTGCCGGCGACCGGTGGTGGTGACTCGCACCCGAGGTCTTGCCGATTACCTCGCCACTCCGGGCGCAGTCACCGCCGTCAATCCCGGCGATCCCGCCGGTTTGCGCCAAGCGATCCTCCGCCTGCTGAATAACCCCCAAGAGGCGCAACAGCAGGCTGAGCGCGGCTACGAACTGGCTGTCAAGCATCACAACAGCGAGCGGTATGTCGGAGCCCTCACCGCACAGCTGGCATTACTGTAGTGCTGACAGCCTGCGGGCGCAGCTGCCGGTGGCCCTCGCGCCATCCAGAACAGTGAAAATCCGCCCGCTTCGCTGTTTCATCCCTCTGTCGCGCACAAAATTCCCCACTCGCGCTTGCAACCCAATTCAATACGGAAAAGCAAAACCTATTCTTCGGGTGGGAACAGATTAATCATTCCTTTTTTACTCAACCAGAATAAAACCAGAGCCGGTGTCAGGGCAACAGACGCGCCGGCTGCCCCCATTAATATGAATTTTTTCTTCGACCCGCTGGGAGCGTCTGGCAAGCTAGGCTCCGCTAGCATTTGTAACGGTGGGTAAGCCGCAGAAGTCTCGGGCTGGCTCAAGTTTAATTTCGCCACCGTAGAAGTAAAAATCGCTTGAGCCACTTGCACCTCTTGATCCAGGCTATCTAAGGTAGGCTGCTCCTTAGTTAAAAGCTTGAGGCGGGTTTCTTGCTCAGCAATTTGCTGGCTGAGCGCTTCAGCATTCGCCATCATTCCTTGCGCCTCTCCCCGCACGGTGATTAACTCCTGGAACAGAGTCGCGCGCTCTCCAGAAGCGCCCCCACTTACGGTCAGGGTGAGAAAATCCAAAACCTCTGGCTCCACCGGCTTCGCCAGAATCAAATTCCCCCGCTCCATTAAAGCCGCGCGAGCCGCTGCCTGCTTAGTTCTTTCCGCCTCAACCATCGGGGAAGCCGGCGTCCATTTGGCTATTAATGTTACAAGATTCGCGCTAGCTTCACTGTACTTTTTTAAATACTCTTGAAAGATTTGATCTCCTTGGAGAGTCAAAGCATCAACGGCTTGTTGGGGCGACATCCCCAGATTAGCAGACAGCAGCTCCTGGCGGCGAGCCGCTAGCTGCTGCTCTCCTAACAGTTCCGACCTTTCCTTGCGCAACTCCTCAATATTATCTGCCACTTTGTCTATTTGGTCAGAATTATTCAAAATTGAGGTCGCCTTATACTGCGACAGGCGCTCTTGCGCGGCTTTAAACTTCTCCTGAGCCGAGCGCAGAACCGCTCGAGTTTCTTCCTTTTGCCGCTGGGATTCCTTAACGCTGAGTAAATCCACCTGTTTGATTAAAGCTTCATTGAGTGCCAGCGCTTTTTTATAAGCTTCTTCTGGAGTGCCGCCGCTAATCTGAAACTCCATGATTGTAGTATTCGGCACCAAGGTGATTTTTGGTTTGCCAAATTTTGCTGCCGGCACCCCAGCCGCCCTAGCCGCAGCCGACAGCACTGATGGGCTATTGGCTAGGTACTGGTAATTGTCTCGCGGATCTAACCGCTGGCTGTACCCCGCCAGCTCGCCACTAGATGAGGCGGGACCCACTCCCGGCAAGTTAACATTCACTCCCGACTTGGACGGGGGAAGATGTAAAGACCACTGAGCTGTGTAATTGGGGGCTTGTTTTTTCATTGCCAGAATCGCTCCCCCCCAAATAATGCCATTTAGCAAAATCCCCAAAATTAGATATAGCCAGCCGGACGTCAGCCAGGAACGCCGCGCTTCAATTGCTGTTGAAGTTTGCGGAATCTCTAAAACTCTCGACATTGAAAGTTTCCTAAACTTAAAATTTTCCTGTCAAATAAAGTCGGCGGTTTTCTTGAACTTTCCCTCTCCTACCCAAGCGGTAGTGGCCCCATCTTTATCAAGCTTAGGCACTGGCGTTGAAGAAATCATCCCCCTGAAGACGGAAAAGCGAGGGGGGAAGGGCAAGAAGATTCCCCCCCTGATATAGCCTCTCTCATATTAGTGAGGTACTGAGAAACCCGGTTCCTTAAAGAAACCGGGTTTCTGGGCCATAGTTCACAAAAAACCTAACCCCCCACCCCCCTTCCCGCGCTCGGAAGAGGCGGAAATTTCACCGGCTCCCCCTCCGCGAAAAGCGGGGAGCGGGTTGGGATGCCTGGTTCCTCCCAACAGCTCTCAGGTGTCGCGTTCTGTTCGCACCCACTCGGTTTGACGCCGGACCAGAAAAGCCAGGTAGAGCGGAATTTTCCACAGCAAATACAGCGGAACAGCCGCCAGCGCCCGCACCGGCAGCGCCGCACGGCCAAAGAACGCCCAAGCTGTCACTATCGACAAAAAAATCAGCATCCCGCTGCCGGCTAGCAAGCAAGCGGGCACCGGCGACGCCCCCCACACCGCAGCCAAGATGGCGGCTGCAGTGCCCGCCCCCCACAGCATCACCAGCAAAGAAAGCGGCGGCACGCACAAATCCAGCGCCAGCGCCAGCAAATCAAATCGCTTCTGCCGAATGGCTTCTTTGAGCAGTCGGGGCACTTGCGTGAGCAGCGTTTCTATGTGACCGTGCTCCCATCGCGTTCTCTGACTTTTTGCCGCCGGCTCCTGTTTGGGGAGAGTGCCGGTCACTCTCGCCTCCGGGGCAAACACCGGCGGGTGACCCGCGACCGCCAGATCCAAACCCAGCTGCATGTCCTCTACAATGTTGCCGGTGGCTAAAGAAGTCGAGCGAATCACCGCCGGCTCAAAAGCCATTCCCGTGCCGGTGAGCAAGCATGGCAGACCCAATCTGTCAAGCCCCCGGGGGCGGACTAAATTTTTCACCAAAAACGCCAGCGCCGAAACCAAATCCCGCGCCTGAGGACTGGGGGGCACTTCCAGCAGGTATGTCGCCTGCACCGGCCTTCCTTTGGCCACCGCTATTCGCGCCAGACGCTCAACTGCGCCTGGCTCTACAGTGCAGTCGGCATCCACCACCACCACCGCCGCCGGCGGATCGGCCTCCAGAAACCGCAAACCGCAGTCCAAAGCGTAGCCCTTCCCCCGACGCGACGCATCCCGCCGTTCAATGACAATAGCCCCCGCCTCACGGGCAACTTCCGCCGTTCGGTCGCTGCAATTATCTGCGACAGCCACCAGCCGGTCGCCCGCTTTCAATTCCGGCTGCAGCGTCTCAACTGTTTTTCGGATCGCTGCTTCCTCATTGTGCGCCGGCACTAATACAGCCACCCGGGGCTTTTCTTTGGCGGAATCCGACTGAACGCCAGCTGCCGGCAGTAGCGCCGCAGCGCACTCCGCGAACAGGACCGCACTGGGAACCAGCAGCCCGAGGGCGAGCGCAAACAGCACAGTATCAACCAGTAAAACCATATAAAAACCAGCCTAAGAAACCGGGTTTCTAAGCTCCGTGGGTGCCCGAAACCGAGTTTTTTCCAAAAACCCGGTTTCTAAGCTTTCCAATCGCGCCCTGTCAATGCTTGCCCGAAACAGCGCGGCTAATTTTCCCGCCTCCACAGCGGCATTGTGCTGCTTGGCGACACGCTCCGCCCCCCTTTTGCCCATTTGCTCTAGCTTTTCCACCGGCTCGCAGCAAGCGGCAGACATCGCATCCGCCAGCGCCTCTACCGAACCCGCCGGCACCAGCCAGCCGCTGACACCGGGCTCGATTAATTCAGGAATGCCGGCGACACAGGTGCTGATAGCCGGACGCCCCAGCGCCAGCGCCTCCATCAGCACCACCGGCAAACCTTCAGCGAGACTGGGCAGCACCATCGCCCGCGCCGCCAGAATCTCCTGACGCACCCGCTCCCCGCTCGCCCAACCGAGGATTTCGACGCGCTTTTGCAAGCCGAGCCGTGCGATTTGAGCTTCCAGTTCCGCTCGCATTGGCCCATCGCCGACCAGCACCAGTTGAAACGGCAAGCCCTGGGCTGCCAGCCGGCTGGCGGCTTCCAATAAAATGGGATAGCCCTTCTGCACGTCAAGCCGGCCTACAGACACCAGGCGCGGCTCCACCGGCACAGGGGTGTGCGGCGCTGCCAGAAATTGCTCGTCTGCGCCGCAGTGGATGATGTGAATTTTTGACCAGTCCTTATAATTGCACCACCGGTAAAGTTGGCTGCGACCGAATTCACTGACGGTGACCGCAAATGAAGCCCGCTCGACTTTTTCTCGCAAAGCCAGAAGTTGGGGTCTGTCAAACTCTTCCGGACCGTGAACCGTGAAGCTGTAAGGCGGACCGCCAAGCTCCGTCACCAGCATCGCCACCGCCGCCGAATTGGTTCCGAAGTGGGCGTGAAGGTGGTCCGCACCGGCATCTGAGAGCCAGCGCAGCAGGACGCACGCCTCCGCCAGGTAAGCCAAATGCAGCGCCACTCCCCGGTCTGAGCGCCAGCCAGTCTTGAGCGCTAGCCGCAGTGCTTTCAGGAACTGAGCCGGTCGGGCTGTGACGGTGCGCAGGACGCCCCGCAGCAAGCCGGCTATCCCCACCCCCAAGACAGTGCGAGTTTTTTGCAGTTCAGCAACGTCAGCACCGTCAGCCAGGTTAGCGCCGCCGTAACGGATAGAAAAGCGCCCCACCCGAATGCCGTGAGTTTCCAGACCGGCAATCTCTCGCCGGATGAAGCTGTGACTCACTTTTGGGTATTGGTTGACTAGATAGGCAACGGTGGCGTAGGGGCTCTGTGGCATAATCTACTGTCCCTTGCGAGAAACAAATCTCTAATTTTTCGGGGGGCTTTCAATGCGCTGTGGGTCCCGCTTGTGCGCCGCCAGCTGTTAGAGGTGCCCCACCTGGCTTGACGCCCGTTTTACCACCGTCCCTCAAAAGTTTCCCCGCGTGTTGCCAAAATGCCAAATTGCTGCCGTGCCTGAGTTTGGAGGATTCTGGGCGCTGCCAGTTTTGGCCTTCCAGTCGCACTTCTATATAAAGGTGCTTTAGTCCTGCGGAAAAAATATTGTAGCCTTTCTATTTTAGTTGCGGTCGCTGAGAAACCCGGTTTCTCAAAGAAACCAGTTTTCTGCCCCCACCCCCATGTTTGACAATTTATTTAGAATTGCTATATTGATTTCAACTGGGTAGTGTAGCGGAAAGATTTACGGTGCTGCGCCAAGTCTTGACAAAACCGCCCCATTGTGCGTTGGCAGCGCTTACAGCCTGCTGGCAATGACGGTCGCTCTCTTGAGCCTGCTGGGCGCACCCAGCGCTGCCCAGTGCCGGTATTCCCCCAGGTGCCGGTGAAGCACTTTTGACGATCCTGGAAATTATCAAACAGGGATGGCAGTTGCTTTGGGCGGATTTCTCTGACCGGCATCTCAGATGAGTTTCCGGCGCAGGTGACGTTTGCGCGCAAAGCTGCGGCAGTTCGTGATATTATTCTCCAGTGCCGGTCAGTGGGAGCGCCTAGAGACGCCCGGAGCGTTGCAATCGCTGTGACTGCTGCTGGTTCTCGACGCCCCAGAGCCCTGTCTCACCGCAACAGACAACAGAGGTCGCTATCTGCCGGCAAAGTTTGATAGCGTTCTCTTGCAAAAGCCAGAGCGCTGCAAGCGCCAGCCGCCTAAAATCATAAAATTTTATTAAATTTCTCAAGAGTTCACGAAAACGGTTTATCAGGAAAAGCAAAAGGGTGTATAATTGAACCGTCTGCCAATAACGGTTAAGGTCGGTAGTTTTTGACCCGATGCGCGGGAGTCCGGGAGTGCCAGAAGGTGAGGGAATCTAACATTCCAACATTCTTCAGACTTGGGTTCGCCGAGCGCGGTGCCGGTGCGGGTTTATCAAGACTCTGAACTGCGAAGTAACAATCTCTGGCTTCACCCGCCCCTACAGTCCTTGACTGACCTTCTCAACGACAAAAGAGTCAACGGAAAAACCTTCTACAAAGGAGGCGGCTTGCGCCTGTTAGCAGCACCGCACAACTAATGGCGCGCACGCAGCAGGCAGGGGCAATCCCCCCGTGGTTGCCCCTACCTTTCCTGAGTAGAAAAATCACAACAGATGACAGCCGAGCGGAGCTGCCCTCTCAGGAAGTAGCGCTCTTGATGGGGAGTCCGAAAGGACAAGCTTTTCTGGCGAGATGCCCGCCAAAACGGAAAAGCCGCAAAGAGTACGGCTCGGTCTGCGCTTTCAATAGGCTGCTGTTTTGAAAGAAATTAAGGTTTTTATGAGCAGAATGATAACAACTAAGGATGACCTAAGCAGATGGTTTGATGAGGGGCTAGCTCAAGGAGCTACCCACCTTATAGTCGTCTGCAATACCTTCAGCGATGAAGATTACCCCCTCTATGTAGAAGCTTGTGAGGACGTGCAAATAGTAGTCAAATGTCACGATGGCGTGAATTTGCAGGAGGTGATAGAGGTATATAACTTGTCCGTGGATAAAGATACCCAACTAGCGCAAGAGCGAGCGTTAAACTACTAACTTTTTACCTGGCTGGAGCGCCGGCAGAGTGCCGGTGGCCCCAATAGAGCCAGCAAGAGCGAAAATGGTGTGGAATACCGGCGCGACCGCAACTGCGCTGCCACAGACCCAGCTTGTGACCGTCGCCACTCCGCAAGACGGGATGGCGATTCGGGGGCTGCCGGTCAAATGGCAGCCGGCGCGACCGCAACTCTTTCAGCAGTTTGAGAGCCGGTCGTTTTTCTGGCAACCGCGCTGATGTTGGGGCGGCGAGGCAATCAATCGCCTCTCTCCAAGAGAACTGGCCAAAAACCCCCAGCGGCTGGTGAGCGGGATTTTAACCTCTCGAAGCTATCCCTCCTTTATTTAATATTTTATTTATTTTTGCGGCCTCACTAAAGTGCTTTATAGCAATAGCCACTGAGGGAACGGACATTCTGGCTCCCCCGCCTCCCTTCCTCCCCCGCTCCCGCCGCTCCCGCCGCTCCTGTTGTCCTAACCAATATGGCTACTGCTATAATAAAAGAAACTATATCCTCGGAGGCCCTCGTGGACATCAAAAAGCTAAGCAACCCGATCCAAAGTGTCAAAGATAAGGCCCAAGAAGTTAAGGGTCAACTGCAAGAGCAAGTGACAGAAATTTCAGCCGCCGCACAAGAACAATTCAATGCAGTTCTGGAGGAATACCAAAACATTCTCCCCCGAGCAGAAAGTTTGGGCCTGAGTGTGGGGAGTTTTAAAGTAGAGATGGGCCTCGTGCCAGAGATTCAAACCTCCCTAGTTGGTTCCGTCGAGCAGATTAACAAAGAAGCTGTTCAAAAATTGATAGCCGACAATCAAAGCAACAAGCTTTTGGCGCTCGTCCTTAACGGCTTGCTGATCACCAAGGAGCTGCAAGAGCGATTAAAGATACAAGCGCTGAAAGGGATTACCGTTGATATTAAGCTCGGTCTAACTCCTAATGTATCCGTACATTTAGCGCCTTAGTTTGGTGAAGGGGGTGAAGTTTAGGTTAGGACGTTGGACAGGCGTCTCGCCTGTCCCTCTCTCTACTAGCAAGTGAGATCCCCTGTATTCAACTGACTGTCTGCTCCTATATCTGCGGCGCATATCGGAGTATTGATAAACTCGCCCCTACTTGGCGAGTATAGCAGCAGTCATATTGGTTAGAACAATAGAAGCTTCGGGAGCAGGGGAGTAAGGGAGGCCGGAATGTAGGTTTCCTAAATGCTTACTGCTATATAGACGTAGGTACGGCGTCCGCCGAGCCTGAAGGTCTAATGTTCTAACCTAAGTGCATACTGCTATAAAGGGTGCATAAAATATTATAATATAAAAAAACGTGAGCCATCAAGAGGTGTAACTTGCGGAAGATATTATGTTTGTTTACCTGCGGATTAATTCTGTGGCTGTGCGTGGGTTTGGGCAATCAATCACCTGCGGTTGCAGCGGTGAGTCAGATGGAAGAAGCGCCGGGGCAGATATTAGTGCGCTCCCGGCACACTTTGCGAGACGAGACGGGAAAATCCTGGCAGGTGGTGCTATTTAAACGGGTGACAGCAGGTGAAGTCGAGAGCCTCAATTTGCGCTTGGTGGGATTTCCCGGTGTTGCGGAGTTCGCTCACCCGCAGCCCTTAGAAATTACAGCCGCTAAGGGCGAAGTATTCACCGCAGCAGATAGGTTCCCTGCCGGCGCACCGGCTGCCAATGTCGGTGAGTGGGACCTCTTGAATATCTTGCCACAGCTGCCCAAAAATTCGCCGGTGCGGCTCTCGCTGCCTTTGGGGACAAATCAGTCCCTAAAGGTGCGAGTTCCGCTGCCGGTGGTGCTGGAATGGCAAGACATCGCAACTCGCAAATATTGACGAGTCACCAGAGGTGCCAACCAGTTGGGCTTTAGCCCAACTACGAACCTTTGGGCTTTAGCCCAACTACGAACCTTTGGGCTTTAGCCCAACTACATACGGTAGGGCTAAAGCCCAACTACATACGGCTACAGCGCCCCTAAACCGGCAGCCAGTGCAGCCAAGCGCTGACATCCACAGCCAACTTTTGCCCCAGCAGCAGCAGCTGGCGCATCCCGACGCTCTCCGACTGAAAGTATTCGGGCACAATTTCACTGCGCAGCTCCTGGCAGTAGAGTTCCTGCGCCCGTTCCAGGTTCAGCTGCAGGTTCAGCTGGCGTCCGAGCTCAATCATCCGCTCGATGCGGTCGAGGAGCGCCTCAAAGGTCGCCGCGCACCCATCCCGCAGCAGGTGCCACAGCGAGCGCAAAATCAGCTGCTCCAACGTTTCCTTCGCTTCCGGCACATTCAGCTTAGCCCGCAGGTGCTTCGCTTCCGTGGCCAGCGCTTCCAGCTCAGCCAAATGGCCCAGACCCGCACGCCCGTCATCTTTTGACAAATCGCTGATTTCATGGTATAATTCCCGCACCGAAGTCAGGCAGCGGTGTCCCAGCGCAATCTCAGCAGCGACTTGCAACTCTTGCGGTGCCGGCAGGTCGTCGCGGTGGAAGCCCATCAAGATGCCGTAATTGTCCCGGTAGACCTGAGTGTACAGCTGCTCCACCCGGATCAGCGTTTCCTGGCTGAGCAGCTGCATAATGCGGTGGCGCTCCTCAGCGAACAAGTCGCGCAAGCTGTAGGACTGCTCCCCAAACAGCTGCACCATTGCCAGAATCGCGTGAGCTGCAGAAGCCTCTTGCAGCGCTTCAAACAGGCGATCTTTAATTTGCGTGTAAGACCGGCGGCCAGTGAAAGGCTGGATGCAGCAGTGGAAATCCCAGCCCCCCAGATGCAGGACGGCAAAGACATACTGGGCATTCTCCTGGGTGATTTCCGAAATCAGCTGCAGCTGCCCAACGGCCACGGTGAGAGGGCCCATGCGCTGTAGCTGGTAATCCACCTGGTGGGCGGTGTAGCAGTACACCCGCTGTATCGGCAGATAGGTGGTGAACAGGGAACTGATAGCGTAGTGCGCTGCCACTTGCTCGAAGCGAACCTGGGAGGTGACCACCAGATGCCGGTACACCGCTGCCCCATCCCTGTAAAGGTCAGCATTGGTGGGGGCAAAAGCCAGCAGCTCCACAAATTGCTTTTCCAGCTGCACACCGGCAACCTCACCGGCAAGTTCCAGCGCCCGGGCGGCGTAGCGGAGGATCTGCACCCCCTCCGGACGCGACAGCTCCTCAAAAAACCAGCCGCAGCTCGTGTACATCAGCAGCCCTTGGCGCTGCATTTCCAGCAGGCGCAGGGCGTCCACCTGCTCTGCCGGTGACAGCTGGTGAGAGGCGTGGCGGGCGAGGAAGCGCTCAACATTTTCCAGAGAGCGGTCGCGGATCACCTGGATGTACTCATCCCGCGCCAGCCAGGGATTGCGGAACAGCCGGCGACCGGCATCCTCACAGACCTCAATCAGCTGGTCGCGCAGCCAGTCGAGCGCCGTCCGCAGGGGGCGACGCCACTTTTGGTGCCAGCCGTTGCCGGTTGCGCCGCAACCGCAGTCATCTTGCCACCGGCTGACTCCGTGAAAGCAACTCCACGCCGTCACCGGCTTGAGCTCCACCTCCCAAGTCGGGAGGTGGAGGCTCAGGTAATGGGCGAAGTTTGTCACCGTCCAGCCGCGCTGGGGAAACTCTTGAGTCACAGCGTAGGCGAGGCATTTCTCCTTGCCGCGCTTGTGGTGGCCAAACGTTTCCCCATCCGTCGCCGCAGCAATCAGCTGGCTTGTGCGGCTGTCCCCGCGCACCGCCATCCCGATGCGCCCCGCCAATTTGTGCGAGCTGTCGAGGACATCGTTAAAGCCCATGTCCCGCGAAATCGGGCCATCGTAGAAAAAGATGTCGATATAGTCCCGCGCCCGATCCCCACCGGGCAAGAAACAGCGATAGGGTCGGGTGGCGTCGATTTGCCCCCCGCCCACTTCCAGCCATTCCGCCTTACCCTCCCCGTTACTGGCATGCGAGGGTAGGGGGCGGCAGCGCTGAGCTTGGTAAGGAGCCAGAATGATGAACTTAATCCCCTCGGCGACGAGCGCCTCCAGGGTGGGATAGTCCACAGCGGTTTCCGCCAGCCACATGCCTTCGGGATCGCGGCCAAACCGGGAGCGGAAATCTGCTTTCCCCCAGCGAATTTGGGTGTACTTGTCCCGCTCGTTTGCCAGGGGCATGATGATGTGGTTGTAAACCTGGGCGATAGCATTGCCGTGACCGTTCAGGCGCTCGCAGCTTTTGCGGTCAGCTTCCAGAATCCGCTGGTAAACTTCCACATCGTAGCGTTCCAGCCACGACATCAGTGTCGGACCGATATTAAAGCTGAGATATTCATAGTTGTTGACAATTCCCACGAGCTCGCCCCGGTCATTGAGGACTCGCGCAAAGGCATTCGGGCGATAGCACTCGCTGTCAATCCGTTCGTTCCAGTCGTGGAACGGTGCCGCAGACGGCTGGCGCTCAATCGCGTCCAGGTAGGGATTTTCGCGCGGCGGCTGGTAAAAATGTCCGTGTATGGTGACGTAAACGCCGGTGGCTGCCTGCAGGGGATCGCTGCCTGGCGCGTCTTTTGGCGTTTCTAGCCGGTCGGGAGCCTGCTGGAGTGCGCCCGCGATCTCACCTTGGGCTGCAGGACTAAAAGAGGCAGTATCGGAAGTTGCTGTCATATTACCAAATCCCAGTCGATAAATAGAATTTGCCTGCCGGCTAGACAGACTGCTGGATTGACGCACCAAGCTTTAATCATTTAATTTGCACTCTATTCTGACAGGTTTTCTGCCGGAATTTTCTTTACATGCGCACAAAACAATAAATTTTGCAAAGCAAACTAAATGTATTTGGGCTCAGCCGGCAAGCTGTCTTGCCTGCGGTTGGCCATCAGAGCCGGTCGAATTCGGCTAGCACCAGAGGGCGAGAAAGCCCGCTGGCGCTGTCCTGAGCGCTGTGCTGTCTGGAAATTAGGGGCCGGCGACGCCGCGAATTTAGGAGACGGGAAATTTTGCGGCATCGGGAGTGCTGGCCGCCGGTGCGGCGGGGACGCACAGTATTAATACCCGCTCTCACCGGCTCGTCAAGCTCATGTTTTCAACTCCCTGTCAGTTTCGCACAAAACTTTCATCATCCGCAAGACAGAATGCAAAATTGTTGTGCAAAAAATACAGCGGATGGATTTACATTTTGCATGAAAGGCACGTGGGGTCAGATGGCACAGGTGGCCTAGCGCCCTCGGCAAGGACTGCTAGCTTGGCTAAACTGAAATTTCAGTCTCCTCTGAGAAACCTGAATGTCAGCGAACAAAATATTTTTAGTCCTGCTGCTGTTTATCCCGATTTCCATTGCCGCCCACTTCCTGGAGTGGGGACCGCTGTCGGTGTTTCTCCTCTCCGCACTGGCCATTGTCCCCCTGGCCGCCTGGATGGGCACAGCCACGGAAGAAATCGCCGTCGTCGTTGGCCCTTCCCTGGGAGGGCTGTTAAATGCTACCTTTGGCAACGCTACGGAACTGATTATCGGTCTGGTGGCGCTCAAAGCTGGAGTCATTGATGTGGTCAAAGCCAGTATCATCGGCTCGATTGTCAGCAATTTGCTCCTGGTGATGGGCTTGTCGATGCTTTTGGGCGGTTTGCGCTACAAGGAGCAGACCTTTCAGCCGATTGTGGCCAGGACGAACGCTTCGTCCATGAATCTGGCTGTGATTGCCATTCTGCTGCCAACTGCAGTGGATGTCACCTCGAATGGCATTAATGAAGTCACCATGCAGACGCTTTCGAGCGCTGTGGCGGTGGTGTTAATTTTGGTCTACGGGCTGACGCTGCTGTTTTCTATGAAGACTCACACCTATCTCTACGATGCCGGTGTGGCAGAGGAAGCCAACGAGGAACTCGCAGAGGCGAACCTGGCACCGGATGAGGTTGAGGGCAAAACCAATCTGTGGCTGTGGGTTGGCGTGCTGTTTGTCTGCACCGTGATGGTGGCGGTGGAGTCAGAGTTGCTTGTAGACAGCCTGGAGGAAGCGACTGCGCGTCTGGGGCTGACGGCGCTGTTCACCGGCGTTATCCTCGTCCCGATTATTGGCAACGCCGCCGAACACGCTACCGCTGTGACAGTGGCCATGAAGAACAAGATGGATCTGTCTGTGTCGGTGGCGGTGGGGTCAAGCTTGCAAATTGCCCTGTTTGTCGCGCCGGTGCTGGTTCTCGCCGGCTGGGCCTTCGGCCAGCCGATGGATCTGGATTTCAATCCGTTTGAACTGGTGGCGGTGGCGGTGTCGGTGCTGATTGCCAATTCTGTGAGTTCCGATGGCCGGTCTGACTGGCTGGAAGGCACTCTGCTGCTGGCTGCCTATACGGTTTTGGGATTGGCTTTCTTCTTCCATCCGGTGATTGAGAGCATTGGCTAGTCTATAGGGCATAGCGCATGGAGCATGGAGCATAGGGCATAGGGCATAGGGCATAGGGCATGGGGTATGGGGCGTGGGGCGTGGGGCGTGGGGCGTGGGGCACTGGCCATTTCCCCAGCTCCCGAAGCTCCCACCGCACCGCGACCTGCTCAATGCCCCACTCCCGCAGCTTTTGCCCAACGCTCAATCTTCCTAACTCACAGGACTAGCTGAGATTGAACAGGTATTGCAGCCGCAAACAGATTTTTGACCTGCCTCTACTTTTACCCACTGACCGCTCCACCCACCATTATTGGCGCAAACCTTGGGACATTTGCTGTTAGCATCCTGCTGGCTCCAAATGGGGCCCGCATCAAGATTGCAACCGCAAGCATAATTTTCGCGCACCTTGTTTTTCAGTACGCCTTTCATGGTGGCTAGCCAATTCTTCGCATTGCCCAGCCTGAGGCTAGGAACGCCGTCCTTTCGGCTCCGCAGACTCCGGACAGACAGGCAAATTAAAAGCTTAACAGCTTACTGCCGGCCTGTACGAAAGCCTTTTGGCGCGTCTCTACAAGCCATCGGTCGAGTTCCGAACAGCTGCGGGAGGGGCGCGATGTCCTGAGGGCACAGTTCACCGGCCCACCGGCATTCCATCCCCCACCCGGCGGTAGAGGAAGGCTCCCCCCTATTTATCCCGCTTTGGCGGGCTTTTGCGGTGCCGGCGCGATTTGAAGAAACCGCCTCTCCGGTGAATCCCCATCCTATATTGGGAATACAGCCATCCCACCGGCACCCATGAGCTACTGCATCAACCCTAACTGCCCAAAACCCCAAAACCCAGACAATCTGCTGTTTTGCCAAACCTGCGGCTCCCAGTTGCTCCTGGAAGGGCGCTATCGCGTCTTGCGCCTCCTGGGCGAGGGCGGTTTTGCCAAAACCTATGAAGTCAGCGATTGCGGCACCCCCAAAGTCTTGAAACTCCTCTCCCTCAACCAGCCGAAAGCTGTATCCCTATTCCAGCAAGAAGCGCGGGTGATGAGCCGGTTGAATCATCCGGGCATTCCTAAAGTAGCTCCCGACGGCTACTTCACCTTTTCCCCCAGAAACAGCCAGCAGCCGGCGCACTGCTTGGTGATGGAAAAAATTGAGGGGATAAATTTAGAGCAGTGGGTGAGCCGGCGAAACAATCAGCCGGTTCCGGAAGACGTGGCGATCAATTGGTTAAAGCAACTTGTCGAAATATTAGCTCAAGTTCACCAGCAAAATTATTTCCATCGCGACATCAAACCGGCTAATATTATGCTGCGCAGCTCCCCGCCTCACCAAGGGGAGTCCGGGGGGAAGCTGGTGTTAATTGACTTTGGCACTGCCAGGGAAATTACCGCCACGATTCTCGGGGGCGGGCCCAAAGTCACGCAGATTTTTTCAGCCGGCTTCACCCCAGCGGAACAAGCCAGTGGGCAAGCTGTGCCCCAATCTGATTTTTTCGCTCTCGGGCGCACGTTTGTTTATTTGCTCACCGGCAAGCCTCCCACGGAATTGCCGGCAGACTCTGCCACAGGACAGCTGCTCTGGCGAAACAGCGCCCCTCAAATTTCCGAGCCGGTGGCTAAGTTAATAGATGACCTCATGGCTTTGGTGCCGGCAAAGCGGCCTCAAACTGCCCAAATCATTTTACAGCGTCTGGCAGAGATTGAGCGCAGTTTCTCTCAGCCCTCTCCCCCAGCGCGGGGAAATCTGCCACCGGCACCTCCTATCTATGCCGGATTTTGGCGGCGCTTTATGGCATCGCTGACAGACACCAGCATTGTGACAGTCGCGGCGGCGGCTATTAGCGGATTTTTCCTCAATTACAAGTCTAACATAACCGATGGCAGCTTGCAAGGCTTTGACGTATTCTTGAATGCGGCAGCGCTCACAGCTTTGGGGACAGTAGGGGGGTTTATCGGGCTGCTGGTAGCGCTGCTGGCGATGCTGTTTCGCTGGAAATTCTTCGGGGAAGATCCTTCAGTAATACTGGGTGCGATACTGTTAGGAATGGGGGTGAAATGGCTGTATTTTACCTTACTGGAGAGTTCCCCAAAACAGGCAACTCTGGGGAAAATGTATGTGGGGGTCGTGGTGACGGACGAAAATGGCCAGCGGATTTCATGGCAGCGGGCGAACCGGCGCTACTGGAGCAAAACGATTTCAGGGGCGATTTTGCTGCTGGGGTTCCTCCTGGCCGGCTTGACTCCCAAGAAACGGGCGCTGCACGATATGATCGCCGGCACTTTGGTGGCCAAGAACTAGGGTGAGAGATCGGGGGTTAAGGGTTAGGGACAGGGGTTAGGGGTCAGGGGTTCGGGGTTCGGGGTCACGGGTTCGGGATCGCGGGTTCGGGGTTGGGTTTGAGGAGAGAAGTCGATAATTTACCCAATGCCCCATGCCCCATGCCCCACGCCCCACGCCCCACGCCTGACGCCTGATGCCTGAGGCCCCACGCTTGACGCCTTACGCCCCACGCCCCACGCTTGACGCCTTACGCCCCACGCCCCACGCCTGACGCCTTACGCCCCACGCCCCACGCCCCACACCCAGTCCCCGCCGTTCAGGGGCAGAGCTTCTGCATTGCGCTGCCGGTGGGGGAGCGTGCCGGCTTTATTTCCCTCGCCCCACCCCCAGATCCTTTGGAAGGCGATGGTGAGGGCGAGGGCAGACGGGGGTATAATCAATCCAGAAGTGCGGCGGCGAAAAAAATTTACCCCAGCTGAATCAAAGGAGGTAAAATTTAATCCTGGATTTCTTGCGCAATCCCACAAAACGTGATACAATGCAGACGGTGCCGAGAAATTGACAAAGGCCCCGGTCTGCTCCGAACAGGCAAATCGCAACTTCAATTACCGCGCTTATTTTTCTGCCAACCTGCCTTGACTTCCGACACGGAAGCCTACGGCTTTGCGAAAAATCAGGTCTAAAACGGCGAGAGCGATGCTGGGTCGGCGCACTACCCGTTCAAAAGTTCAAAATGTCCACACCGGCAAGGGGTGGATCTAAAGTTTTCCACTGTCCTAGCTGCGGATTTACGCGCTTCGCAAGACGGTAACGGATCTTTTAGGATTTTCCTGAAAGCTTTGCGGGATACCGCCTCTATCACTTTTACCGGGGATAGTGCTATCGTTGCATTGTCCGGGAATACCTCGAATAATGTCGCGTAAATGTATCAGACGGGATTGAAATTAACCCTACAGCAATACTGTTCGCACTTCAAGCTATAGTGGTCTTGAGCCTGTCGTCTGAATCGGGTGAGCGAGCTTCCGTGAGTTATTGTCTCAATCCCAAATGCCCAAATCCTTCGGACCTGTCAAACAGTCACAGGGATGTTTGTCGCCACTGCGGCTCAGAGTTACTCGTGCAAGGGCGCTACCGGGTGGTGAGACCCCTCGGGGGGGGCGGCTTTGGCAGAACGTTTGAAGCGAACGACCGGGGCACTCTGAAAGTCTTGAAAGTTCTGTACAAAAACCATCCTAAGGCCGTAGAGCTGTTTCAGCAAGAAGCCAACGTCTTGAGCCGGCTAAACCATCCAGGGATACCCAAAGTTGACCCAGATGGCTACTTTACCTTTTTGCCGGCCAACTTCAAAGATCCGCTGCACTGCCTGGTGATGGAGAAAATCACTGGCTCAAATTTGGAAGAGTGGATGAAGGAGCGGGACAGTAAACCGCTCAAGCAAGAGGAAGCCCTTAACTGCTTAAAACAATTAGTAGAAATTCTAGATAAAGTCCACCAGCAGCAATTTTTCCACCGGGATATCAAACCGCTGAACATCATGCGCCGGCCTAACGGGCAGCTGGTGCTGATTGACTTTGGGGCGGCTCGTGAGGTGACGGGAACCTATCTCGCCAAAGTCGGTCAGGGGCAAAACGTCACGGGGATAGTCTCACCGGGCTACACGCCGCCGGAACAAATCAATGGCAAAGCTGTGCCGCAATCCGATTTCTACGCCCTGGGGCGCACCTTTGTCTACTTAGCGACCGGCCAGTCTCCTACCGCCTTTCCAGAAAACCCCCGCACCGGCAAGCTGATCTGGCGAGAGCACGCCCCCCAAATCGAGCCCGACGTGGCGGATGTGATTGATTACCTGATGGCTCCCTTTCCCGGCAACCGGCCTCAAAATGCCCAGATGATTTTGCAGTGCCTCGCGGAAACTGGCCCCACCCAGGGGCATCCGTCCGGGCCCAACTCGGGATTCGCCTTCCGCCGCGGCACTGGCAGCGGCGGGCTCTCAGGCATTGCCACCACCGGCCAAAACTCCACCGGCAGGCCAAAGACAGCCGGCTCCAAGTTGCGGCGATCTTCGGCGCAAAAGGCCAAGTCTAAAAAAGATTTATTAGTTGCCGGCTCTGCGGCGCTGCTGCTGGGGTTGACAGGAACGCAACTTTATGCGTACTTCCGCTACGGATACTTCCCCGCCAATCCCATCCAGGTGATCGCCAGCTTGCCGGGGAGTCGCTTCCTGCAAAGAAGCATAAACGGACAAGCCGGTTCTGTGACTGCGATCTCCGTTAACCCAATACCCGATCCCTCAAAAAAGGGATCGGGACTGATGTTCGCCAGCGCCAGCTTTGGCAGCATCCGACTTTGGGATCAGAGCACCGGCAAACTGCTGCACACCTTCGTCGGGCACAGCAGCTGGGTGAGATCCCTCGCCACCAGCCCCGATGGCCTCCTGCTCGCCAGCGCCAGTGATGACAAAACCGTCAGGCTTTGGAATCTCGACAAACAGTTCCGCATGCTCACCATTCCGGCCCACACCGCTGCCGTCAGGGCAGTGGCCATCAGCCCGGATGGCCAGACTCTGGTCAGCGGCAGTGAGGACAGGACCGTCAGGATATGGAGTCTGCCAACCGGGCAGCGGCTGCTCACCATTGCGGCCCATGCAGGCCCCGTGAATGCCCTGGCCATCAGCCCCGACGGCCAGCTCCTGGCCAGCGCCAGTGACGACAAGACGGTAAAAATTTGGAATCTGAACACCGGCAGAGTCAGAAGCACCCTTTCCGGACATGCCGGTGCGGTCGTGTCCCTCGCCATCAGTCCCGATGGAAAGACACTCGCCAGCGGCAGCGCTGACAGCACCATCAAGCTTTGGGATCTCAAAACCGGCAAACTGCGCAAAACCCTCAAGGGGCATGCCGGCTCGGTGAGATCCCTAGCCATCAGTCCGGACAGCAAGCTCCTCGCCAGCGGCGCTGACAGCATCAAGCTTTGGACTCTCAAAACCGGCAGGGAGTTGGGCAGCTTCTCGGCACACGCCAGTTACGTCACCGCAGTTGCCATCAGCCCCGATGGCCAGACCTTGATCAGCGGCAGTCCCGACCAAACCCTCAAGATATGGGCCCTGCCGAAACCCGAAAAATGAAAAATTCTCCCTCCGGGCCTGATACTTTTAAACCGCACATTTCGTAGCATCATTGCTCGCCTCTCACTTGCTCCCAGGAGCTTTCTGGAAAGTCGATTATCGAGGCTTTGCCCCCTCTGTATAATAAGCTGTGTAATATGCTGATTAAAAGCGTAACAGCTTCTCCTCACTCGTTCCCAGGCTCTGCCTGGAAACGCGCTTGTCGGGGCTCTGCCCCCACCTAATACCTAACACCTAACACCTAAAGTTAGGACTTAGGAGTTATAGCAGCAGTCATATTGGTTAGGACATCAGTGACCTAGGGAAAAAGGCGTAGGGCAGGCGTTCCCTCCGACCCTCTTGATCTAATGTCCGCGCCCTAAGTGCATACTGCTATAAATCAGGATCTGTCTGAGATGTCCCAATGTCCTTGAAAGGAAACATTCTGGCCAAGTCCAAAACTAACTGTCCATTGCTATATCTTGTTTCCGGATGTGCAGTATCCTAAATAAAAGCTTACTGCTACTCTTTATTTAAGAAATGTAGGAGTTCATGGCGTTTTTTATCATGTGTAATTAACCAAATTGTACGTCATTTTACCTCCAGCCCCCAGAAGGGGCGCGCTCCCTGACGGACAAAACTCCAGCGCAAATCTATCCCCGGGCAGCTGTAGGGGAATCTCATCCTTTTTTGAAGAACCAGGGATTTCGCGAGTCCGCTCGGACTTTATAGTGCAACTTAGCGCCGAAGAGTGAAGTTTTCGTGAAGATGCCCGGAGGGAGCGCTCAGGATATGGGTGGCTTCGGCGGCGGTGAGGGGCGGGCTGAACAGGTAGCCTTGCATTTCCCGGCACTGGAGGCTTCGCAACAAATCCCGCTGGGCTTCTGTTTCGATGCCTTCGGCAACCACGCTGAGATCCAGGGCGGCTCCCAGAGCGATGATGGCCTTAACAATGGCGGCGTCAGTGGGGCTAGCCGTCATATCCCGCACAAAAGCTCTGTCAATTTTTAGCGTGTGGAACGGGAATTTTTTCAGATAGCTGAGCGAGGCGTAGCCAATCCCAAAGTCATCCATTGAAATAGAGATGCCCATCCTTTGCAGCAGGTCGATGGTGGAGCGGGTAAACTCCACATCTCGCATCGCTGTCGTTTCCGTAATTTCTAGCTCCAGGTACTGGGGCTCCAAACCCGTCTCCTGCAACACCTGCGCCACCATTTCCACCAAATCCGGCTGCTGGAACTGTCGAGCGGAGAGATTCACCGCCACGCGCACCAGGGCTAAGCCGGCATCGATCCAAGCTTTATTTTGGGCGCAGGCGGTCTGCAGCACCCATTTGCCCAGGGGCACAATCAAGCCATTTTCTTCCGCCAAAGGGATAAACGTTTCCGGAGAAATCAGCCCGCGCTCTGGGTGCGCCCAGCGCAACAGGGCTTCCATGCGGGTGATCAGGCCAGTGTCTGTATCGAACTGGGGCTGGTAGTAAACCTGAAACTCGCCGCGCTCTAGGGCTCGGTGCAGGCTGTTGTCCAAAATCAGCAGCTCAGTCCCTCCCGAATTCATCTCCGGGCTGTACAGCTGGTAGTTATTTCGCCCCTGCTCTTTTGCCCGGTACAGGGCTGTATCTGCATTTTTGATTAAGGTTTCGGCATCTTTCCCATCGGGGGGGTAAAGGGCAATGCCAATGCTGCTGGTGACATACAGCTGGTGCCCCTCGATGTCAAAAGCAGGGGCGAGAGTCTCAATGATTCGTTGGGCAATTTGGGCGGCATCCTCGGCGCTGCTCAGGTGAGGCAGCAGCAGGATAAATTCATCCCCGCCCCAGCGGACAATGGTGTCGCCCTCTCGCAAACAGCTTCTCAGGCGCAAGGCAGCATTTTGCAGCAGCCGGTCGCCCACGGGGTGCCCGAGGGTGTCGTTGATAATTTTGAAGCGGTCTAAATCTAGAAAAATCACCGCTAGGAGGTTCTCCCGCAAGCGGGTGCCCTCTATGGCCACGGGCAGCCGGCTGTCCAATACCTGCCGGTTGGGCAAGCCGGTGAGCCGGTCGTGACAGGCTTGGTGCCGGATCTTTTCCTCAGTGCGGTGGCGCTCCAGGGCACCGCCGATACTGGCGGCGAGGGCAACCAAAATCGACTCTTCACTTTTGTGCCACCGGCGCTCTGCCAAGCGGTCCTCGAAGCTGATATAGCCCCAAAATTCATTTTCCAGCCGCACCGGCACGAGCAGCACCGAGATGCTGCCATACCCACAAGGCACGCAGCCACTGACGGGCAGCCCGGCAGACAGAAGTGCCAGCATAGAATCCGGAACCGCTTCCTTGGCCCCGGGCACTGGGCACTGGGGGTAGGAAAATCCTTTGCCCAGCTCCCAGTCGCTTGTTTCTCCTGCCGGCGGAAAAGCCGGCAAAAGCCACGAAACCATCCCCATCAAGTCGTTGCCATCGCGCACCCACTCAAACTCCAGGCTGGCGGTTGGCTTCCCGGTCCCCGCACCGGCGTGGCACTCCCAGATGCAGACCCGATCCGCACCGGCGGCTGGCCCCAAGGTGGCCAGGGCCTTGCTCACCGCTGAGCGGTGGTTGGTGTCCGTCAGCAAGTGATTCATCGCCTCCGCCGCGCCAGAGAGCAGGCGGTCCCGTTTGTGGAGTTCGATTTCCGCTTGCTTGCGCCCGGTGATGTCTGCCACTGTGCCTTCATACCCCAGCAGCTCACCCCTGGCGTCCCGAATGGCGCGGGCGTTCTCAGAAATCCAAATCACGCTGCCATCTTTGCGATAGACCTGAGACTCGAAGTCCCAAACGGCATCGTCCTCCTGCAACAGGCGCATGAACTGCAGCCGCCGGTTGGGGTCAGCGTACAGCTGGCGCTGGATGTCGGTTAGCGTTGAGATCAGCTCGGCGGGTGAGTCATAGCCATAGATGCGAGCCAGCATCGGGTTGGCTGTCAGGTAGCGCCCGTCCGGTGTGGTCTGGAAAATTCCCTCAACGGCATTTTCAAAAATGCTGCGATATTTCTGTTCCGCTTGCCTTAAGGCAACTTCTGCTTGTACGCGCCCGGTGATGTCTGTGATGAAGCCTTCGATTCCCACCGCTGTGCCGGTGCTGTCAAACACGCCGCTGCCTTTTTCCCACAGCCATTTTTCTTGGCCAGATTTAGTGCGGATGCGGTACTCCACCACGTAAGGCTGTTTGCTGGCAATTGCCGCCTCAATGGCTTGCAGGACTTTTGGCAAATCTTCCGGATGGGTGATGCAGTTATACGAAAGCAGCCGGCTTTTCCCGACGAGTTCAGCAGCTTTATATCCCGTCAGCGCCACTACCCCTTCGCTCAGGTATCTCAGCGACCATTCGGGGTCGTTCGCACAAGAAAAGACAATACCCGGAAGTGAGTCTATCAGGTGCGCGAGTTTTCGCTGGCTCTCCTGCAGTGCGGCTTCCGCCTGCTTGCGCTGCATCAGCTCGCCCAGCTGCGCCGCCACCGCAGACACCAGCTCCACCAGCCGCCTGTCCTGTTCGCGGGGTTCCAGCATAAAAAACACCAGAACTGCCAGCACTCGGTCGCCGGCAGTGATGGGAATTGCTAAGCCCGCTCCGAACCCGCACTCTGCCGCCACCTGCGCCCGCACAATCACTGTCTCTGGCTGCGCCGCAACATGCGGCTCCCATTCCGGCTGTTTGGTTAGCCAGACGCGCCCGGGCAAACCGACCCCCGGGGCAAAGGTCAGCGCCTCGCTTATTTTCCTGAATTTATCCACGGCTGAGGGGCGTCCATTCTCCCACGTTCGCCCGCGAGCGCGGTCCCCAGTTTTTTTATTGTTTTGGGGGGAGTGCCGGCTGTACCAAGCCGGGCTGCATTTGAGCGCGCCGGCATCCGGGCTGGGAATCCAGGCTTCTCCAAAGTCCCAGCCGGTGGCTTCGCAACAGTGGCGCAGAGCGACGCTCAGGGCGCTCTGAAAATCCTCCGCTTGGGCAATCGCCAGGGTGACGGTTTGCAGGAGCCTGGCTTCTGCTTCCACTCGCCGGCGCTCTGTGATGTCATAGCACAAGCCGATAATTTTGCAAATCCTGCTGTCAAGACCTTCCACCGGCTTGAGTCGGATTGCAATCTGCCTCGATCCGGTAGAGCGGCTGCCGGTTTTGCCGGCACTCCTGTCAAAGGATACTTCGCATTCAATTGGCTGGCGCTGCTGTTGGCAGCGGCTGAGGTGCAGCCAAATGGTGCCGGCGCTGCCGGCATTGAGGCAATCGCGCAGCCGCAAGCCTCCCACACTGCCGGTGGCGATTGAGAGCATTTCTCGCGCTGCCCGATTGGCGGCAACAAAGCGAAAATCGGGAACTGGCCACAAGGCCGCACCGTGACCCGGCGATCCTGCCTCTTCTGGCTCAACATCCACGATAAATATGCCGTCTGAGGAGTGTTCTAAAAGGGCCAACAGAGTGGCAGCGTCCTCGCAAGGTGCCTGCTGATCGCACTTCTGCTGACCCACATCTTGCCCCGCTACTTTTATCTGGGACATTTCGGCGCTGGTATTTCTCAAAAGATAATGAACGCTTAACTTATTTTTAATAGGTTAGCTTGGAATTTTCCAAAGATTCAGTAGCGAATTACGCAGAACCCGCAGCTGATTCCACCTCTCTCTCGCTCTTGGCCCATCAGAAAAATGTCTCGCTCCCCCCCGCTCCCGCTGCCGGTGAGCGGACTCAGAGTATTTTGCCATATAAACTTAGACTTATTTAGAAAAGTTAAAAAAAGTTTGTGATTGGAGGCAGGGTTATTAACAACGCACCGCACGCACCATTCTTGATATAGCAGCAGCCACTTAGGGAATGGACATGTTTACCTTTAGGGCAGGCGGGACGCCGTACCAACGCCTATACTTCTTAGGACAGGCGTTCCCTCCGATCGGCTTGTCCATTACTGAGCTGTCTATTGCTATATAGCAGTATGCACTTAGGTTAGTACATGGGCATCATCGCATCATCGCATCACGCAAAAGCTGTGAGTCTTTCCCATGCGCGATGCCCCATGCGCCATGCCCCATACGCCATGCCATGAATGTCCTAACCAATATGACTGCTGCTATAATCGCTCGCCAGAGCCGGCCACCCCTCCCAGGCACCCTTGCGGGACGCCGGCGGCTAGGAGATTATGCTTTTAATCTGCTTTATTAATTTCCGGCTTCCATACAAAACCTGTCTTACAGAGATCTGTACGGAAGCGAAAGACTAGAGGGATCTAAGGCAAATTAAAAGCATAAAAACGGGAGACTGCGGAGCGAGCGCAGCAATTGCAGGGACGGTTATGAACGCGCCCTGCCGCAGTTATCGCAGTGACTGCAGCGAAGGGACTTGGCCTCACCGGCAAAGCCAAAAGCTTGCAATAAGAACTGCCACCGGCACTGGCGAGTCCCCAGATACTGTGTCATTTGAGCGCTTGCGCCGGCGTTGGCACAAGCTCCGGCACCGGCTCGCTCAGACGGGTTTATCGCGTACCGGAAGGGGTCGAGCCAATTCAGCCGACCGGCGCTGTGCAGCAGGGACAGGGCGATCGCACCGTCGGGGAACTTCCGCGCCACGGCACTCACTTCCCCTTGTGCCGGCAGTTTCTCAGCCAGCTGCAGGGCTTTCCGGTACTGCGCTCCCTGCTTGTCCTCAAAAAATTGCCGCCTTTGCCTGTCTTCAGGGTCAAGCCAGCCGGTGGGTTCGCTGATCAGGGTTAAGGCTTGTGCCGGCAAGCCATCCCGACCGGCACGACCCACTTCTTGCACATATTCCGACAGCAGCGCCGGCACTTGGAAGTGAGCCACCCAGCGCACGTCTGGCTTGTTGATCCCCATCCCGAAAGCGGAGGTGCAGACGACAAATTGGATTTTTCCGCTCAGCCAGCCTGCTTCCAGGTTTCGCCGCTGCTGTGGGCTCAAGCCGGCGTGGTAGGCGGCGGTGGCATAACCTCGCCCTGCCAGCCACTGCGCCAGGGTTTCCGTGTCTCGCCGGGTGCGGGCGTAGACTAAACCGACTTGACTGGAGAAAGCTTGGATAAATTTTAACAGCTGCTGCCGGCGTCCTCTTGGCGTCCAGGCAATCCTCACCCCCAGGTGCAGGTTGGGGCGATAGGGATTGATGCGAAACACTTCTGGCTGCTGCAGCTGCAAGACGTTTTGGATGGTTTGCAGCGCGCAGCTGTCGGCTGTGGCGGTGAAGGCGGCGATTGCTATCTGAGTTCCAGGGGGTTTGGATTGCAGCAGTGCCGGTCGCACTGCGCCCAGCCGCCGGTATGCTGGGCGAAATGTCTCGCCCCACTGCACCAGACAGTGCGCTTCATCCAGAATCATGCCGGTTACAGCCAGCCCGGGCGCGCAGAGGCACTCCCACACCGGCTGCGAGAGCAAGGTTTCCGGCGAGAGGTACAGCAAGCGCAGCTCGTTGCGCTGCAGCCCTTGGAGCGTCTTGCTGCGAGCTTGCGATGGCAATTCGCTGTGCAGGAGGGCAGCCGGCAATTGCCGCTCTCGCAATTCCTGCACTTGATTTTCCATCAGCGCCACCAGGGGGGAGACAACCAGCGTCAGTCCGCTTTGCAACAGGGCGGGCAGTTGAAAGCAGATGGATTTGCCGCCGCCGGTGGGCAGTACGGTTACGGTGTCTCGCTTTTGCAGCAGGCTGCGGATGATTTCGCCTTGCGGCGGTCTGAAACCGTCGTACCCCCAGATGTTTTTTAAGGCGGCGCGGATAGCGGTTTCGTTCGCAACGCACTCGTTCATAATTCTTAATGTTAAAAGCGGGCTAGTTAAATTTCGTTTCGTTTTTTGGAAAATGCCTTGGCTTATGCTAGGCTTTTATAAAAATGGTAATCCGTGCGAATTTAAGTTAGGTTAAAGTTGGGTTTAAGTTAGGTTAAAGTTGGGTTTAAGTTGTGTTTAAGTTGGGCGATAGGGTTCAACTGTTCAGCGAAGTATAGCGCGTCTAAATCCTTCGTATAAATTTCAGAACCCCGGTTTCTTAAACAAACCGGGGCTCTGGTCCAAGAGCGGTTGTGCCTGTCATTTAGACCGGCTATAGCAGCAGTCATATTGGTGAGAACAATAGAAGCTTCGGGAGCGGGGTGCTTACTGCTATATAGACGTAAGTACGGCGTCCGCCGAGCCTGAAGGTCTAATGTTATAACCTAAGTGCATCCTGCTATATATCAAGCAAATAGAAGAAAAGGTCTAGCAGCAATGAACTTTGAGATTATCGCGCATCGGGGGTTTTCTGCCATCGCGCCTGAAAATACTTTGGCGGCTTTTTCTGCGGCGCTACAGCACGGAGCGGATTCTATTGAGTTCGACGTGCAGCTCTCCGCAGATGGGGTGCCGGTTGTTATCCACGACGCCACACTGGACAAGACGACCGGCACTGCCGGCTCTGTCAGGGAAAAAACGCTCTTGCAGCTGAAGGCGCTGGATGCCGGTGCGTGGTTTAGCGAGCGGTTTGCCGGGGAGCGGATTCCCACCTTGAGGGAAGCCTTGGGTGCCATCAAGGAGATTAAGAAGTTTATCTATCTGGATGTGAAGCCGCACTGCCTTTGGTCAGATGCAGGACTGGATGAATTTGTCAAGACTCTCAGGCGTGAGGGTTGGGAAAATCGCTGCGTTGTTTCGTCTTTTAACGAGGAGTTTGTGGAGCGGTTTCGGGTGCGGTGCGGGGAGATGGCGCTGGGGTATATTGTAGCGAATGGGGAGGCGTACCGGTCGCAGTTGGAGCGGGCAGCCGGTGCCGGGAACACGGTGATGATTAGCGAGTATAATCTTTTGCTGGAGAATCCCGCTCTGATTGAAGCGAGTCGGGAGCGGGGGGTGGATATTGTTGCTTGGACAGTGGACAGTAAGCCGGCTTTCCAGAGATTAGGTGAGCTGGGAGTGGTGCGGATAGTGACGAATTCGCTGATAGGTTAAAATAGCGAGGGGCCAGAAACCGGGTTTCTTAAAGAAACCGGGTTTCTGGGGCGTCGCCGATACAACTGAGAACCGCTATAATAGAATCAGTTGAGTTAAACTGAGCCAGATATGGGATCGCTGTCAGGCTATTTTGTAGCGTTTGTCTTGTTCTTGACAATTTCCGGAATAAAAATTGACCGAGAATATCAGCGGGGCGTCATCTTTCGGCTGGGGAGGAGCGCTGGCGTCAGGGGGCCAGGACTGTACTGGATTATTCCCTGGGTAGACCAAAAGACTCAAGTGGATGTCCGCACCAAGACGGTGAATATTGAGCCCCAAGAAACCGTCACGGCAGACAGCGTTACGATTAAGGTGAATGCCGTCCTCTACTACCGAATTCTTGACCCGGTTAAGGCGATTAACAAGGTCGAGAATTACGAGATGGCAGTCTATCAGATTGCCCTCACGACGCTGCGCAACGTCGTCGGGCAAAACATCCTGGATGACATCTTGCAAAACCGGGATAAAATTAACGACAAAGTGCAAGAGATTGTGGATGAAATCACCGAGCCTTGGGGCGTTGTAATCGAGCGGGTGGAAATGAAAGATGTGGAAATTCCGCCGACAATGCAGCGGGCAATGGCCAAGGAAGCGGAAGCCTGGCGGGAAAAACGCGCCCGCTTGATTAAAGCGGCGGCGGAGCAAGAGGCTTCAATTAAGTTAGCGCAAGCCTCTCAAAATATTGCGGCAAATCCAGCGGCGTTAGAATTGCGCCGGCTGCAAATGCTCACAGAAATTGGGGCGGAAAACAACACGACAACGGTGATTATGATCCCTTCGGATTTCATGTCTATGGCTAAGCAAATTTCCGAAGTGGCCCAGAATCCCAAGCCAGCACCGGCACCCGCACTCGAACAAGAGATATTCGCTGAGATTGAGCCGGCTGACGAAAGCGATGGCACCAAGTTATCCGCAAAGCTTGAAGAGTGACCGGCAGCAACAATGACGTTCTCTGGCGGTGTCGCCGGCACTAAAAACGACGCCGGGTGCGTTAAGAGCGCACCCGGCGGCATATCAAGGCCAAATATTTCTCCAGAAAGGAGCCGTCTCGTTTTGCGCGACATTCATTTTTTTGCGGATATCCTGAACCTTCCAGCCGGTGAGTTTGGCAAGCGTCTGGGCTTCCTGTTCAAATCGTTGAGGCAAAGCTCTTTTATATTGCTGTCCAGCCTCACACTGCATATTGCCGGTGAAGGGATGGCGCAAGACATAGCGACCCTGGAAAAATTGCTGGTTGGACGTTTCTTGAAACATCAAATCTTCGGGGAACTTGTCCCGCGTATAGCGGACGTGGAGGCGGGTGATAAAGACGCTTCTGGGCGAAGATGGGGCGATCCAAAAGACGCCGGCTTTCCGGAGTTCTTCTGGATTGAGGGGGTCAGCAGAACAGGGATCGCAGCTGCCCATATCCCACGCATATTCGAGAAATGCTACTTTTTGGCCTTCCCGGACGTAAGAATTTTGGAACATCGCTTTATAGAAATTTCCAAATTCGTTTTTGACGAATAGGGGTATTTCCGCATCCGAGGGAACATTCACTGTCCGGTAGTTGGCAATTTCCGCTTGACCTTTCGGCGACAGGATATAGACAATCAGGTCTTGCGCCGCCGTAGCGTTAATCATGCCCAAGCGAATCGGGAGCATGAATTTGGGCGATTCGTAAGCCATCTGGAGGGGGCGCAGGAATTGATAGCCGGCTTTTTCAAATTCTGCCAGATTGACTTTGGCAACAAAGAATTTCATGTTTTGCCGGATGTAGGGGCGAAGCAGCTGCGACGCGCCCTGCGGAATCCGGTAGCCGTTGCGCTGCAGCCAAGTTTCCAACCCGTCAGATTCTTTAGCGCTCAGAATTACGATATCATATTCTCCGACCGTGAAGCGAGCTTCTACCGTGACGCCCAAACTGCGGTCGTCTCGGCTGGATCTTGACGCGCCGGCTGTGGGTGCCGCCGGCGCTGCCTCTGGCTTTGCCCGGCGATTAATATCGCAAGGGTTGTCGTCAAAATATTCTACCAGTCGGGGAGCGCTAAAAGCATCCAGGCGCTCAATAATTTTGGGGTCGCCAACGCGAACCTGCTCTTGCTTGAGCACCACAGGAACCGGCACGACAAGGGCAAAGTCTTTGACCTCTCCTTGATAGTCATTCGCCATTGTTAAGATAGTGCGGCTGCCATCACGGGCGATAATGACTTGAGACGCTTTGTTGTAAAGTTTGGTATCGGCTTTGGCGACATAGAAGCCGCAAAAGCCCCAGGCATAGGGAGCGAAGCAAAGAAAGGCTGCGAGAGTTACAATCAGGGTTTTCAAAATGCGAAACTGCTTCATGGTAACCTCTTCTAGGTAAGTGGGTGAGCGGAAATAAGCTATTAGGCTTTTAATCTGCCTGTCTGTCTAAAGGAGGCAGAGCCTCTCCGACAGCGTTCCCAGGCAGATCCTGAGAACGAGGGAAATGAGGGAAGGTCAGTGGGCGGGCGGAAATCTCTGCGGGTGCCCAGGAAAATCTGGGAGATGACCAGATGAAGTCCAAAAGGACTGTCAGGGGTGAGAGGGCAAACAGCGCCCAAAACAGTGCTGTGGGAACGAAGAATTGATTCCGCAAGATAAAGGTTAGCACAGCGACGCACCCAGCCCAGATTAACCGGCTTGTCCGGGCATTTGGAATCGAGCGGGGATCGGTGATCATAAATAGGGCAAACAGCAGCAGTGACCCGCTCATCAGCCGGTGGGCAAAGACATCCCATGTCCAGCCGAGCCAGAAATTGCGAATTGCTTCGAGTATAGCGTAACAGCCTAAAAAAGCAGCGGTTGTGTCCCACCGGCCCACCCGTTTCAAGATTGTCCCGCCGGTGCCGGCAAATAACAGCGCATACCACCAATCATCCCCCCACTGTCCCGGAGAAACCCAGGCATCGGGCGTCAGGGTGAGGGCGGCAATGATGCCAAAATTAGCGGGATTGAAGAAATGCTTGCTGCCGGTTTGAAACAAAAATTTGCTCAAAATTGCCAGAGTGCCGGCGATTGCCATTGTGGTATAATGGTCGCAGCGGAGCAGCAGGCAAAGACCTAACGACGTGATGCCGGCACTCTTGAGGGAATGCCAAGGAAAAGGCTTAGCTAAGTCGGTTTCATGTGGGCAACTCTCTTGTTTTGCCTCTTGTTTTGCCAGCAGATTTCGCAGCTGTTGTGATAAAATAGGCCAGAAGGATGCTGCTAGCCACTGAGTCCCCAAGCAGGTTGCCATCACAACCAGCATCAAGTCAGGTCGCAGCGTCCAGTCCCTTGTCCCGATCCCCAAGATCAGGAACAGGGATAGAAACAGAATTTGAAAGTCTCGCGCGTCTTGTAGCAGCATTGCCGGTGGGTAAAAGGATTCGCCCTATTCTTCTCCTCAATTTTGACAGATTGGTGTCGCTGGCAGTTCCTCTCTCAGAAAAATTTTGCAAATCTTTGCAAATTTTTGCGTAACTTTCCGGTACAGGAACGCGACTTGACTGAGCAGCACTATGGGCGATAAAATTGGAGTGGCTGACACCGGCTCTAAGCAAGCTGGCTGTTCTGCCGGTGGCGGTCAGGTGCGGGGGCGGAGGCTTCTAGCACTAGCCACATTGGAAACGGACATCAGACCTTGAGGATCTCAGGGAACGCCTGCCCTACATATATAAGACGTAGGACAGGCGGGACGCCTGTCCTTTGTGTCCTAATCCAAGTGGTTACAGCTATATCTGTCGTGGGGAGGGGGTGGCTTTCCCATTGCCGGTGGGCAAAGAGGGAGTTTGAGCCGCAAACAAAGAGAGCACCCGCTGCGGGGGGTGCCCTGAGGATTTGGAATTTGTGTACTCCATATAATCATGTCACTTAGGGAGCGGTGCGATCTGCCAAATTGCCAAATAGTTAGTTAGAGGCTGCTGACGCACTGATCGCTGTCGTTACTCGGGTTATTGACCAGCGTGCTGACTGGGTGAGCCGTCATGTCCAAAGCGGAGTGGGGGCGCAAAAGCGGTTGCAGGAGTTCTGGACTGCGAACCTCTGGATTGAGCCACTGCTCCCAGTCTGTCGGGTCAAGAATCACCGGCATCCGGTCGTGAATAGGGCGCACGAGCTCGTTAGCTTCCGCAGTCAGGATCGTGCAAGATGAAATCGCCTCTCCGTCCGCTGGTTGCCAGCACTCCCACAAGCCGGCAAAAGCAAACAGTTTTCCATACTTGAGGCGGAAATAAAAAGGTTGCTTGGCGTTTTCCCGGCGCTCCCACTCATAAAAGCCGTCAGCGATCACCAAACAGCGGCGCTTCAAGAAAGCCGTGCGAAAAGCCGGCTTTTCTGTGACGGTTTCTGAGCGAGCGTTGATCGTCCGCGCACCTATTTTAGCATCTTTCGCCCAAGCTGGAATTAGACCCCAGCGCAGCATCTTCAACTCCCGATCCCGACGCTCTGGTGCCAGCAGCACCGCAGCGACAGACTGCGTGGGGGCGATATTGTATCGCGGTGTCAGGGGAGGAACTGCGGCGAGATCGAACACCTCGGCTACTGTCTCGGCTGACTGAGTTAGAGTAAATCGTCCGCACATCTTGAAAACCTAACCTCTCAAATCCCCTTTCCCGGTGAGGGAACGGGGGAAAACTGTGATGCTTCCCCCTCCATTTTATCGAGATATTTATCGCTCAGCAAGTTCCCGATTCGCTGTGAGGAGCAACTCGATGGCTTCCCCCAGACTTTCCCTCGCCTCTTCCAGCGTTCTCTCCTGGACATTGGCACCGGGTAACTCTTCAACATAGCCAATATACCAATCATCTACTTTCTCAAATACCGCTGTAAATGTGTTTTCCATTGCTGGACGCCTCCCATCGAGTCAGTCTTGATTTTATCATTATATTCCTTTCTCAAGCTACGCAACATCAAGGCCAGAAACCGGGTTTCGCCGAAGTTACCCGGTTTCTACGATCTTATCCCATCGGCACGCCTTCAAGCTCCTCATCCGTTAGCTCGTACAGCTGCCGCAGCTTCTCCAACTTCTCGGCATCGGGCTCCCAGAAACCCCGCCCATTCGCCTCTAGCATCCGCCCCACAATATTGCGGAACGCCTCCGGATTCGCCTCGCGCAACTTCTTCGCCATCTCCGGATCTAGCGCATAAGTGTCAGCCGCTCCATCGTAAACCCAAGCATCCGTAAAATCAGCCGTGCCTCCCCAGCCAATCAGCGCTGTCATCCGCTGCGAGATTTCATAAGCGCCCCCACTCCCCTGATTCGCCATCGCTGTCGCCCATTTGGGATTCAGCAACTTGGTGCGGTATTCCAAACGCAGCAAGTCTTCTAACTTGCGCGGCGTCGTGTCTTTAGAAAAACTCTCGACAAAACTGGCGCTCACCCTCTCGCCTCGCAGCTTTTCAGCCGCCCGCTTCAGCCCGCCGGTGTTGGCATAATACTCTTGAATGTCGGTCAAACCGTACTCAACGGAGTCGATTTCCTGCACAATGCGCGCACTCGTTTGCAGCAGCTGATTCAGAACTTCCCGGCGCGCTTCACCCTTATCTTTGCGCCCGTAACTGAAGGCATTGCGGTTTTGCCAGGTATCCCCCAACTCATCCCCCGACTCCCAGCTTCCATCCACAACTTGCTCGTTCACCATCGAACCAAAATCGCCCGCAGGATTGGAAAACAGCCGCGCCGAAGGATTCCCCACACCTTCCGCCTTCAGCGCCAAAGCGTGCTTGCGGATAAAATTACGCTCCACCGGCTCATCCGCCTCAGCCGCCCGCAAGAACAGATCGTCCAGCAACTCTATAATATTAACAAAACTGTCGCGGAAAATCCCAGAAAGATTTGCCAGCACATCAATGCGGGGGTGCCCAACCTCTGCCAGAGGTTTCAGATCGTAGCGAACAATTCGCCCGGTTCCCTCCTTCACCGGCTCAGCCCCCACCAATTCCAGCAGAATCCCCAGAGATTCCCCCTTGGTTTTAATCGCATCCAGCCCCCACAGCATCACCGCCACAGTTTCCGGATACTGTCCGTGTTCTTGCAAGTGCTGCGCGATTATTTTCTGGGCAATTTCCCGCCCGCGCTCGTAAGCTGCCGGTGAGGGCATGCGGTAGGGATCTAAAGCGTGAATATTCCGCCCGGTGGGCAAAACTCCTGGACCGTCGCGCAGCAAATCGCCCCCCGGTGCCGGTGGGATATACTCCCCATTCAGCCCCCGCAGCAGGTTGGTTATTTCATCTGTAGTTTGCATCAGCAGGTTGCGGATATTGGCGGCGGATTCTTTAGCCGATGTAGGGCTCACGCCCTCACTCCCAATTTCTGCGAATTGTTCCCCAAAATACGCCTCTAGGTAAGAGTTCAACTCCTCTTCCCCCGGCACTTCGCCCAGGGTGTGCAGCCCAGAGGAAAACAGGCGCTGCTCAACCACTTGCAGGTATTCGTACAGCTTGATAAGATAGCGGTTAAAGGCATCAGCGCTAAACATGCGGACATTCTCAGGAGTGAAAGCAATTCCCAGCCGGCGAGCCTCCTCAAACGGACAGTCCGCCTCCAGTCCCGTGTCCCCAATCTTCTTGCAAATCGCCTCTTTGAGCGCGTAATTCTTCTGCGGATCTTCCCGGTACTCCGAAATCAAATCCCGCAGCGCCACTAATTCCTTGTACAGCCCAGCCCGACCGTAAGGCGGCACATTGTGGGAAATGATCGTCCCATAACCCCGCCGCTTTGCTAGAATAGATTCCGAGGGGTTGTTGGCTGCATAGATATAGAGGTGCGGCAAATCTCCCAGGAGAATATCGGGCCAAGAATAGCCGGTGTTGCCCAGCGGAGAACCCGGCAACCACTCCACCGTGCCGTGCATCCCGAAGTGAACCAGCGCATCAGCTTGAAATTCGTTTTGCAGCCACTTGTAGAACGCAGCATATTGCGGGTGCGGCGTCAAGTCCCGCTCGAACATCAGCCGCATCGGATCGCCGGCAATCCCCAGCGGCGGCTGCACGCCAATCCAGATATTGCCCAGCTGAACGCCGCCTATCTGGAATTCATCCCCGTAAGTTTTGATGCCCGTGCCGGTGAGCGATTTCCAGTGCTTCTCTATGCGAGATGTTAGCAAATACCCCAGCCATTTGTCAAGGGTTTTAACATTCACAGTTGTGGGAATCACGCTCGCGACTCCCCCTCTCCCACGAGGGGAGAGGGGGTTGGGGGGTGAGGGGGCAGCCTCATCCGCCTCTTTCACCATGCGGATTAATTCTTCCCCATCTGCCGGCAAATCTCCGACGGTGTAGCCTTGGTCTTTCAGCGCCTGGAGAAACTTGAGAAGCGAGCGCGGGACATTGAGCAGCGCCGCCGTGCCTGCCGCACCGTAACCGGGGGGGAATCCATACAGGATAACCGCAATTCGGCGCTCAGCCGGCGGTGTTTTCCGCAGTTCAATCCAGCGTTTAATCCGCCCAGTCAGACGCCTCACCCGTTCTGGAACCAGATAGATATCTTCTCCCACCAAACCGCCGAGAGGCACCGGATCGATCGCCCCATCTAATTCCGGCAAAGCATACAGGACGACACTTTGCAATCCCCCCACTCCTTTGCGGGTCCAGGAGTGAATATCCTGAATCAGCAGCGGTGCGGCGACAATATAAGGTACATTCTTAGCAGAGAGGATTGCTTTGGCAATTTCCGTCTGCCGGCCCGCTTCCATTGTGCCTGCCGGTCCGCCCACCAGCGGGAAGCCAATGGTGGAAACAATAGCCTCCACTTCTACCGCGTCTTGCGACAGTGACGGCGTTTGAATATTCCCCAGCTGGCGCTGCGCCCGCTCACTGGGGGTGGTCATCCAATCGCGCACCGCCACATGCCCCTCGACACCATTAATAAAAACCGGCACCGGCACCAGTCGGGCGCTCTCAAAGTAGCGTATTAGCTGGGGAATGTAAGGCTGTTTTGTGATAACATGCTTGCGGTAGAGCAAAATCCCGACAGCCGGCCAATCTTTGCTTTCTGGCTTCGCCTGCCGGTGCCACTCCAGATACTGGCGCGGCGATTCAAAATAGCTGCCATATTCCGGATGCACCAGCCCCATATTTGGGGCTGACACCGGCGCAGGGATCTCTCCCACCTTCAGCCCCAGATATTTCTCCGCCAGAGTCCAGCACATCGCCGCCACATTTTCCGGACCGCCGGCATTCCAGTACCCGTAGACAATCAGCCAGTTGCGCAAATCTTGAACTTTTTGCACCGGCACATATTTCAGCAGTTTCGGCCCAACTTTCAAAAAGCTGATATAGCCCGCCAGCCGGTCTTCCTCTCGCCCCTTGCTGAACTGGTCGAGAATGAACTTCACCGGCTTCGGCATGCCCTTGGGCTTGTCCCCAATTTTGAAAGCGCCCAGCTGGTTCAGGCTCATCAACTCCAGCGCCGACTCAAACACCAGGCGGATGGGGATGCGCTCAACCCTTTGGCGCAGCCACAGAACTTGGTCGTAATCAAATATCAGACTGGCGAAAAAGACTCGGGCGTCTTGCAGTGCGGCTTCTATCTCCGCCGGCTTACTAGCCAAGTCCCGATCGCTAAACACCCTGATATCCAGTTCTGGGCAGCGCTGCTGAGCCAGTTGAGCCACTTTGCGGTACAAGCCGGCGTTGAACGATTCAAACCCAGTAATTAAAACGATGCGTTGCATAGCCCGATGTTTAAACAATGTCTCCTATTCCGATTATAGCGGTTCTCAGTTGGATGGAGTGCGCCTCAGAAACCCGGTTTCTTTAAGAATAAGGGTTTCTCACGCTACATAAACCTACTTTCATTTTAAAACTGTAGGGGCGCTTACCTCTTTTCCACAGCACTGCCAAGGGCGGCACCGGCAGTGGGCCTAACGGCCCGGGGGCACCCACCGGCAGCCGGTCAGTTAGATTCGGCTTTTCTAGGATTTCTCGTCCTGACTTTAAACAAACTGTCATGTAAACACTGGTGTGCCAGCAAATTTACTTACCCCCCATGACAGTGCCATTCCCGATCGCCTTTCTCAGTGCTATCCCCACATCCCTGAAGTGCCTCCGCCCAACTCGCCAAAACACCAGAAGCAAATGGAAGCTGGGAATCCTCGCCATCCTCCTAGCTCCCATCTGTTCGAGCCAGATAGCCACAGCGGCGCAGGGCGACACAGCTTTTTTATTCCAGCCAACCGGCGATCGCCAAGTCTGGGCGCTGTCGGATAAAGCCGGCGAATATCTCAAAGCGGGACAAACTCAGAAAGCCTCCCAAACTCTAGCCCGCGCCCAAAAGGCCGCTGAAAGCATGGGGGATGATAGCATTAAAGCATGGGCGCTGTCGGAAGTCGCCACTCAATATGCGGAAGCGCAACAGTACAGCCAAGCGCTGCAAGTGGCGCAAACCATTCCCAACCCCCTTGACAAAGCTAATGCCCTGTCGGATATAATTAGTGAATATGCTAGAGCGGAAGACCCCCAACAAGCCGGTGAGTTCCTAGACCGAGCCTTGCAGGTGGCTCAAACCATCGAGTCTGACTGGCACCAAGCCAAAATCTTCTCGGAAATCGCTATCCGATATGCCGGTGCCAAACAGTTCGACCGAGCTTTGCAAGTGGCGGATCGCATTAATGGCGGCTATCTCAAAGCCGAGGCGCTGTCGGAAATCGCCGGCGAATATGCCGCAGCCAGACAGTACGAGAAAGCCCTGCAAGTGGCTCAAACCATCGGGAGTGACCGGCACAAAGCTGACGCCCTGTCGCAGATAGCTGACCGGTATGCCGAAGCGGGACAAAACAAGAAAGCAATAGAAATTATAGCACAAGCCCTGCAGATTGCGCAAGGTCTGGAGGATAGCTATTCCAAAGTCAGCCTGTTGCAGGATCTAGCCGATCAGTATCAAGCCGCTTCCCAAACCCAGAAAGCCGCCGAAATTCTCGCCCGTTCGGAGGCAATTGAAGCCACCCTAGACCGGCGCTACTCCAAGAGTCAGTCCTCTCGTCAAGATAGCTGCCAAGCAGAGTTTTGATTGCAATAGCGTTTTTCATAGGAGTGAGGTGCTGAGAAACCCGGTTTCTTTAAGAAACCGGGTTTCTTATGCGTTAGAGGCTAAATCGGTAGCCTCTGCACCCCACAACCTGAACTACCCCTGCTAACCCCTAAAATCTCGCCTCTCAAATCGAGCCAGTAGGGCTAAAGCCCAACTACAAACTTTGGGCTAAAGCCCAACTACAAACTTTGGGCTAAAGCCCAACTACAAACTTTGGGCTAAAGCCCAACTACAAACTTTGGGCTAAAGCCCAACTACAAACTTTGGGCTAAAGCCCAACTACAAACTTTGGGCTAAAGCCCAACTACAAACTTTGGGCTAAAGCCCAACTACAAACTTTGGGCTAAAGCCCAACTACAAACTTTGGGCTAAAGCCCAACTACAAACATGCCGGCATTTAACGAGTCTTTTCCCAGCCATTAAGACACCGGCTTCGCAGAAAGGTAAAAAAAATGTTTAATTTTGCGGCTTTCAGGTGCTGTCAGGTTAAAGTGAGGGGGAAGCCAAAAGACTTATTCCTCTTGACAGCTATGCGAACGCAAAATATTGCGGCTCTCAGTTGGATGAACTATGGCCCAGAAACCCGGTTTCTTTAAGAAACCGGGTTTCTCAGTACCTCACAAAGGATGAGAAACGCTATATGAGCATCACCGCCAACCTCGCCCTCTTGGCTTGTCTCTGCACACCTTTACCCCGCAATTTCCCCCAACTCCTGACAGGGCTGCCGGCACGGGCAGAAAATCCAGAAACCCCTGGGGCGCAAGCCGGCAGGCTGCCCGCAGAGCCGGCTTTCGTGTCGCAAGCGGACTACAGCCACCTGACTTATTCCCAGCAGATAGAATATTTAGAAAAGCAGTTGCAAAGCGCCCGCGCCAGCGGGGATACCCAGCAGCAGCAGCAAATTTTGCAGCAATTAATGTTTGTCGCCTTTCAAGCGCGGGAGATTCCCAAAGCGATTGAGGCCGGGGAACTGCTTTTGCAGGCGCTGCGGGAGAGCAAAAACCGCCAAGTAGAAGCGCAAGTGCTGCAATTTATGGAAAGTTTATATGGGCAAATTAAAAGCTACGACAAAGCGGTCGCCGTCTCGCAACAGCGCTTGACCATCGCCCAGGATCTGGGAGATAAAAATATGGCAGCCGAAGCCTTACAGACTTTGGGGGTTAACTACCGGAAATTGAAGAATTACCCCCCATCGGTCGAAGCTTTGCAACAAGCCTTGCAGCTGGCGCAGGAAACCGGAAACACCCAGCAAGAGTGGAGCGCGCGGAGCTTCTTATCCCTGACCTATGAAATTGCCGGTGACTTCCCCAAAGCAGCGCAGCAGGCGGAGCGGAATGTGGCTTTCGCTCAGCAGCACGCCGAGCTGAATACCCCTCCCATGTCGAGGCACGCCGATTCCCTCCGCCAGCTCAGCCGCATTTACTTCCAGCAAGGGAATTCCCAGCAAGCTATCGACACTCTCAAACAGACCATCGCGCTTCAGCCACAACACCAGTACCAGGCTGTTGACGGGCAGGATTTAGAAGACTTGGGCTTCATGCTATTGCGGACCGGCAATCTCAAAGAAGCAGAAACCACCTTAATTGCTTCCATCAAAAACTACGATAGGGCCCGAGAGGAAGGACTGGCCGCTATGGCAAATCTCGCGCAATATGGGATACGCAATCAAGATTCAGATATAATAAACGAGTACGAATTTGGCACCGATACCCCCCGCCTGTTGCAACAGGTTTTAGTCGCTCAGAACCGAACCGAGTCAGCCCTGGAATGGGCGGAGCGAGGGCGCGCCCGTGGGTTTGCCGCTCGCTTAGCGGCGCACAGCCCCCAGTCAGCGGCTGCAATTGCGCCGCCCAATCTCGCTAAAATAAAACAAATTGCCAAAGCGCAGAATTCTACCTTGGTGGAGTACACTGTAATTTATGATGACAGGTGGCACTATCGGGCGAGGTTTGGCTGGGATCTGGACGCCCCCGCCACATCTCTCTACATTTGGGCCGTCAAACCAACCGGTGAAGTCACGTTTCGCCCGGTAGACCTAAAACCTCTGTTTCAGGAACAGAACAAGTCTTTGGCGGACTTTGTTAAGAGCGCTCGCGACTCTGTAAATTTCCCAAATCGCAGCGGTCCCCTGCAGCAACTTCACAAAATTATCATCGATCCGATTGCCGATCTGCTGCCAGCCGATCCGTCCGCTCGCGTCACTTTCATTCCTCAAGACACCCTGTTTCTGGTGCCCTTTGCAGCGCTAAAAGACGCCGCTGGCAAATATTTAATCGAGAAACACACCATCCTCACGGCTCCCTCTATTCAGATACTGGAGTTAACCCGCCAGCTCAAACAGCGCGGCGGCGGCGGACAGGGGGCGCTCGTAGTGGGAAATCCAACAATGCCCAGCATTGTTGCCAAACTGGGAGAGAAGCCGGTACAGCTAAACTCTCTGCCCAGCGCAGAGCAAGAAGCACTGGCGATCGCCGAGCTGCTGAATACCCGAGCCATCACGGGTGCGAGCGCCACTAAAGCCGCCATTCTGCCGCAGATGTCTAAGGCGCGGATTGTTCACTTGGCAACTCACGGGTTGCTGGAACTCAGTGCGCTGGCGCTAGCACCCGCCGGCAGCGATACCGGCTTGCTGACTGCCGATGAAATCCTCGACTTGAAGCTCAGCGCCGATCTTGTTGTTTTGAGCGCTTGCAATACCGGTCGGGGCAGAATTACCGGCGATGGCGTTGTTGGGCTGTCTCGCGCTTTTGTTGCCGCCGGCGCACCCAGTTTGGTAGTCTCTTTGTGGTATGTTCCAGATGCCCCGACGGCGCTGCTAATGGCGGAGTTTTACCGCCAGCTGCAGCAGAAGCCCGATAAAGCCCTAGCCCTGCGGCAAGCTATGCTGGCAGCGATGCAAAAGCACCCCGAGCCGGTAAACTGGGCCGCCTTCACTTTGATCGGCGAAGCGGAGTAATACCGATTTTGGATGCAAGGATTTTGGATGCAAGGATTTTGGATTTTGGATTGAAAAAAACCGCAGGAAAGCTTTTTCAGCCCCAGGGGAAAATCCTATGGCTATCCAGTCGGTATAATATTGTAGCCTCTCTCATATTAGTGAGAGACTGAGAAACCCGGTTTCTTTAAGAAACCGGGTTTCTGGGCCGCAGTTCATCCCACTGAGAAACGCTATATTTTTCGTTGACCTATCAGAAGTATGATAAAATTATTAACCTCTTTCGCCACCGGCTTGCTAGGAATCGTTCTGCTCACCGGCTGCGACCGCGCCGCTCAACAAGCCAAGCCACTTCTGCCAAAGGAGCCGGCGCAGGCGCAAATCGCACAAACCGCTCAACGTGAGCCTAAACTCAGAGGCATTCCCCTCTCCTGCTACCTTCGCGTCCCACCCCTGGGCGTATACCCCCATCAGGCGTTTAACACCTACGATACAGTCAGCAATGAGTCCCGTCAGTGGGCGGAAATCGCGCTCGCTTACGCAAAAGCGGGAGAGTTCGAGAAAGCCATCGAGCTGACTGAAAAACTGGATGACTCGCTGATGTACTCTCAGCAGGAGACGCTGATTGAAATCGCCGGTTTGCTATCAGCAGCCGGTCAGTACGACAAAGCCCTGCAGCTGGTTGAGCGCATTAAGTACGAGGAGAGATATAAAGCCGAGTTAGTGGCTAGAGTCGCCCGCCAGTATGCTGCCGCCGGCAACCGGCAGCAAGCGGAGCGGACTTTTTCTCGCGCTGTGCAGCTGGCGAAAACCCTTGGAGATCTGCAAGCCCCAGCAGCGCTGGCAGAAATTGCCACCGAGTACGCCGCCGCCGGTCAATTTGACAGAGCCGCGCAACTCGCTGGAACGATTAAGGATGAAAACAGCAAATCTCTGGCGCTGGCGCAGATAGCCGGTGAGTACGCCCGGAGCGGTCAGTTCGACGCTGCGGTGCGCCTGGCTAATAGTATTAAGGATGACTATTACAAAGGTACGGCGCTGGCTGGGATAGGGAAGTACGCCACAGTGGCCCAACTCGATAAACTGGTGGGCGAAACGAATAGGATTAAGGATGAAATTCACCGAGTCGCAGCGAGAGCTGCCATAGCGAGCAGGTATGTGGCCCTGCGGGAGTTCGACCGGGCTGTGCGGCTGGCTAAAACTTTTGCAGCGCACGACGATCTGCTGTCGCCGCTTGCCGGTGAATACGCTGCCGCCGGCAGGTTTGACTTGGCTGTGGAACTCGCTAACTCGATTAAGAATGAATCTTGGAAACAGCCGGCTTTGCTGAAAATTGCTGAAGAATATGTCGCCGCCGGCAAACCCACTGAAGCTCTGAAGTTCGCCAGCGCTCTCCAGTCAAAGGAGGTGAAAATCCGGGCGTTGAGGGCGATGGCTCAAAAGGATGCGGAAGCGGGGGAATACGCCCGCGCCTTGGAGCGATACCGCCAAGCCCTGGAAGTGGCCAAAACCATACAGCCCCCTCCGGAATATTCCCCAGAGGCTATTTATGGCATTGAGGAATACTCCATCCCTCTAATTAAGTGCTCCCAGGGGCAGGGCTAAGGCGGCGGCTCCTCCTTTTTTCAATCCCGTTTTTCAATCCCGTTGCCGGGATTCAGCTGGCCAAAAATAGTCTTCTCCTGCCCCCTGCTGAAATCATTATCGCATTCAGTTCGGCAGATTTGCATCGGGCGGGACGCTCGCTATTTATCGACCCGCCCCTGCCAGGGAAAGGGAAGGAATTTTGGCCCTATGCCCGATGGCCTATGCCCGATGCCCGATGTCCGATGGCGTATGCCCGATGGCGTATGCCCTGCGCCCTGCGCCCTGGCGTGAGAGAGCCCGACCCCCTGCCCTTCAAGAAAATAGGGGGGGCTCTCTCACCGAGCCGGTGGCCCACCTTGAGCGCCGGCAGCCGGTAGGAGTGCCCCTTGCCGGTGCGGTGCCCCTGACTCACCGAGCGCCTAATTTGACATGGGCCACACCCTGCATCCGGCCCTCTGAGGGCCAAGGAATGCCCGGTGCACTCCTCAAGTATGAGTTAGAAAAAAAGTTTTGCGTCTTCACGAGTTCTTCACACTTGAGAGCTAGTCTGGAAACACAAGCAGCTCAGAAACACAAGCAGCTCAGTACCGCCCCCTAGCAAGCCCACCTGGAAACGATCATGTTGCCCTCTTCCTACGTCATTTTGCTGACAGTCGCTTTCTTTGCCGTCTGCGTTTATTTACGGTCTTCTCACGACATCCCCTTCACTCTTGCTGCCTTAACTGCCGTCGTGTGTTTCTTTTGGGGCTTTGCCTTGGCACCTTGGGGAGTCCAATTGTTGATTGTGCTCCTCCTGACGCAGGCTGATAAGTTCTACGTCCCCAAGGAGCGCCGGCTCGGATAAAAATCACCCCCACCCAGATCAGTTGCTGAGTTGACTGGGTTTGAGGGGCAAGCCTATCCTCCCGCTGTCTATCGCCGCACCCCCACTCGCTGGGAACCCCCTTTGAAAAAGTAGCTGGTTTAAAAAAATTATGAATCCTTGTCCCTGTTGCTCCGGTCAGTTACTCCGTCACGCTCGTCACAGTGGTGTGTATTGGTTCTGCTCGCACTGCTGGCAAGAAATGCCCGATTTCTCTTCCATCGTTACCAACCGCCCGCGCGTGCAGCAATTGGAACGCCTGATTGATATCTACACCACCACTTCTAAACAGAAAGACCTGGCAGATGTGGAGGTAGGTTCCCCTGTTAGCTGAAATTAAGAATTTTTTGAACAATCCCGCTTGAATAGTTGCGCGTTTAAATTCATATCAAAACAGCGGTGCTCAAGTCTGGGGAAATTTCCCAGTGGGAGTGCTGCATTTTAATTTCCTCGTCTTTGTAAAGTTAAGTTAATTTTTGATAATTAATTTGTATTCCCGCTCAATTAAAGGCAGATTAAGGAAACGTAAATCATACAGTTTTAAGCCCTGCGCCGGGGAGCATCCCGATAGTAGTAAATACACCGAACGGTCTAGCTCTTTGGGTGGGTTCCCCTGGGGAGAGATTTTGGATGCCCGGATGCCGGGATGCCGGGATGCCCGGATTTGGGATTGGGGATTGACTGCTGTGCTCAATGCCCCATGCCCCATATCCCATGCCCCATGCCCCCCCAAGCCGCTGCCCCCCCAAGCCGCTGCCCCATGCTGATAAGAAATAGCTAGCGTGCCGGTGGGGATTGACTCTAAACTGGTTCTCACAGTCTTTGATTGACCCGTGAACCTGATGACCGCTCAATTTTCCAGTCAGTCCATCCCCCAGATTAGCGTTGAGGAACTGGCCAGCCGGCTTGGCTCAGAGCCCACCGGCACCCTGCAGCTGCTGGACGTGCGGGAGCCCGACGAAGTTGCCCTCGCTCACCTCCAGGGCTTTGAAAACCTGCCCCTGAGTCAATTTGGCGAATGGTCAGGCCAAATTACGGCCCGCTTCGACCCGCACGCCGAAACCATTGTCCTGTGCCACCACGGCGTCCGCTCCGCCCAGATGTGCCAGTGGTTGCTCTATCAGGGCTTCACCAATGTTAGAAATGTGGTGGGGGGAATCGATGCTTACTCCATCCTGGCCGATCCGTCAGTCCCCCGCTACTGAATAAAAGCAGATAATTTGCATAGCTACATCTGACTGTCCCTCCTCTTATCCTCCCTTTAACCTTTGCGAGAGTGGGCTTCATAAACTCACGAACCTTCCGGGTCGCGAGAGCGCAAAGTGTGCGATTTTAAAGCGATTATTTAGGAGCAGAAAACTTAACGTTTGTTAAGCTGGCAGCAGTTGGTTGCTTTTGCTACCGCAGTAGAAATCAATTCCGTGCGAAACTGCAATATCTGGTATCTTGCTATAATGCGCCGCCGGCGATAGCAAGTGAAAGCGCTTGCTGAACCCCTCTAGGTTTCCCTCTATATCTATTGCAGGAAAGCAGAAATATGGGCTTCACAAATCTCCCCCTCACCCGCGAAAAAAAGACTGGGGACTGGGAAGTGGGGACTGGGGAAAGATTCCTGACTCGCCCCAACCCCCTCACCCCATCCGCCTCTCCCCCACCGGCTACACCCCCCTGTAATATCGCGCTGCCGGCCTCCAAGGGAGCGATATGCCGCCCGGCAGCTAGCTGGAGCGGGTTTTTTTTACTATCATTTGAATCAAAGATTGTAAGTGTTTTAAACCTCTATTAAATTCAGCGTCTGCGCCAATGTCTGTGCAAGTAACTCTCACGAACCGACAGCAGCATATCCTGTGGGCAACGGTGCGGCACTATATTGCGACTGCGGAGCCGGTAGGCTCAAAAGCTCTGGTCGAGGAGTACAACCTCAGTGTCAGCCCAGCCACCATTCGCTCTTGCTTGAGCTATTTAGAAAAAGCAGGATTGCTCTATCAACCCCACACCTCTGCCGGTCGGGTGCCCTCCGACTCTGGCTACCGCGTTTACGTTGACCACCTGCTCGCGCCTTCCGAGGTGCTGACACGCAACCTGGAAAATGTGCTGCGCGACCGGCTCCACTGGGAAGAAACCAGTTTGGAAGCCTTGCTGCGGGGGGCGGCCCAGCTCCTCTCCACCCTCAGCGGCTACATTACCCTGATCACCATGCCTCAAACCACCACCAGTCGCCTGCGCCACCTGCAGCTGGTTTTGCTCGATCGCGGACGGGTGATGCTGGTTGCGGTCACAGATTCCTACGAAACCCAGTCCGTTTTGATGGAACTCACCACACCGGCAGACAGCTCGCCACCCGAACCAGAACTGGTGGAGCGCGAACTGCAGATCCTGTCCAACTTTTTGAACAGCCAGCTGCGCGAGCGCCCCCTGGCGGAACTGTCCCAGCTGGACTTGAGCGAACTCGACCGGCAATTTCAGCGCTATGCCGATTTCTTGAGAGCGCTGCTCGCCGATTTGACCCGCCGCCAGACGCCTGCTACTAGCCGCATTCTGATTAGCGGTGTGGCGGAAGTGCTGCGACAGCCGGAATTTTCCGAACTCAACCAAGTCCAGACCCTGATTCAGCTGCTGGAAGAGGAGCAAGACCAGTTGTGGCCACTGATTTCCGCAACCAAGGTCTCCGAAACCGCCGGCAAGCGGGTGAATGTGCGGATTGGCGCGGAAAATCCCCTCGAACCGATCCGCACCTGCACCCTGATTTCTGCTAGCTACCGCCGGGGTTCCGTGCCGGTGGGCAGTGTCGGTGTCTTGGGCCCCACCCGCATGGTCTATGAAAATGCTATCGCAATGGTGGAAGCCGCAGCAGATTATCTCTCGGACGCCCTGAGTTAACCCCGATTTTATATTTTAGATTCTGGATTTAGGATTCCTAACTCATCTAAAATTTAAAATCTAAAATCTAAAATCTAAAATCTAAAATTCTTAACATGGTCAGAAAAATTGGATTTGGGCTGCTTTGGGTTGGGTTTGTCTCCTATGCCTTTCTCCTCGCACCACGCGACCGGCCTGATACTTGGGCGCTAATTCAAAATCTCTCCACCGGCAGCTGGCAAGGCATCAACCCTATAATCGTCGCCCTGTTCAATATCATGGGCGTCTGGCCAATCATTTACAGCTGCGTGCTGTTTATTGATGGCAGGGGGCAGAAGCTGCCAGCTTGGCCATTTGCGGCGGCGTCGTTCGCGGTGGGTGCTTTTGCCCTGCTCCCCTATTTGGCGCTGCGCCAGCCCAACCCACAATTTCCCGGGCAAAAAAACGCTTTCCTCAAGGTTTTAGATTCCCGCATCACCGGCATCTTCCTGACTTTAGGCGCGGCAGGTTTGGTTGCTTACGGATTGGCAAACGGCGACTGGGGCGATTTTATCAGGCAGTGGCAAACGAGCCGGTTTATCCACGTCATTAGCTTGGATTTCTGCATGCTGTCTGCGCTTTTTCCTGCCCTGCTGGGAGATGATATGGCGAGACGGGGTATCAAAAATACCGCACTTTTCTGGACAGTTTCGCTGATTCCTCTTTTTGGCCCCCTGGCTTATCTCTGCCTGCGGAAGCCGGTGATTGAAGCCGGTGGCGAAGCTTGAGCCCGCACCCTACAACTTGCCGGTGCGCGCAGGCGAGACGCCTGCGCTACGCCCTCTCGCCTGAGGGGGAGAAAAAATAAAGTTTTCCCTCGTTCCCAGGCGGTGCCTGGGAACGAAAATAGAGTCCCCCCTGCCGGCTACGGGTTAATCCGCAAGGTGATGCGCACCGTGCCGGCAGCACCCGAAGGCACTTTCCAGCTGAGCAGGGCTCGCTTAATCGGATCGAGTACCGCTGGCGTGTCTAGCGTCGAGAGTTCGTCATCCAAAACAATCCGCCCCACGCGACCATTTTGCACCGGCAGCTCCAAGACAATTTCACCGCTAAAACCGGCAGGTAGCTTGACATTTTGCAGGTATTGTGTTAATAAAGCCGCTATCGCTTCATCCAAGCCGGTGATGCTGACCACTTCCAGGTGGGGATTGGCTGCCGGTGCCGGCTCGCTTTCTTCCTCGGAAGGGCTGCGGAAAAACAGCCCCCGGGCGCGTTCTATCAAACCGCCACCGGGCGCGGCACTTTTTGCTTGGGACTTGGCCGGTCGCCGCCGCTGCAAGAATTCCGGCGCATCAGCAGCCTCAAACACGATCCCCATTTCTGGCAAATCTTCCTCTTCATCTTGGTACGCTTGCGGCGCAGGTGCTGGCATCCCACGACCTAGCATCATTGGTTGCGCTGCCATAGCTGAGCGAAAAACCGGCTGGTTTGCCGGCGCGTCACCAAAAATCCCCTCATAGCTGACGCCTTCGGGCATTTCCACCGGCACTTGCACTGAGACGCGCTCGCCTTCCGGATCGACGCGCACTTCTTCGCTGACAGCCACAAATGCCGTGTATTGCGACAGTAACTGATAAGTCAAAGCCGTATCTGTTACCGCCTCTACCAGAGATTTCTTTTCGCCGGCAAACATTTGATTCATCAAGTCTTTAATCCGCTGGCGTCCCCAAAGTTGGGCGATGGCGGGATTGCCGGCTCCCTCAAAATTGAGGCTGAAAGTATTCTCGTAGAGCTTCCCACCGGCGGCGGTGCCGGTGATGCGAAGAGTGCCGGCAGTGCGGTCTTGTTTGCGCCCAAACAAAACCAGCGGCTGTTCGGCAAACAAGTCTGGCGGCGTGGGGGGGTAAATCACCGGCGCTTTTCCTTTGCCTTTCCAGCTGATTTTAATGTTCGCCAGCACGGGATTGTTAATCTGGCGGAAGAATTTCTCGGCGACTCCCTCCGCCGGTTCGTCTTGGCGGACGACTTGGCAGGTCCCCCGCCCGATTTCTGCGATGCGATTGAGCAAGAAGCGGTTGACGGAACTGCCGGTGCCAAAACTGTAGAGGCGATTGCCTTCTTTCAGGTGCTGCTGCACTTCAGCAAGTATTTCACTGTCGTTGCCAATGTAGCCATCTGTGATCAGCACAACACTCCGCAGTCGCCCTGCCGGTGCCGGTGGGAAATTCAGCACGGCGCGAATGCCATTGAGCAATTCGGTGCCGCCATTGGCTTGCAGGTTATTGATGCAGTCAATTGCCAGGGTGCGGTTTGCCTCTGTATTCGGCAAGGGGCTGGCGGAGAGTTGCCGTGCTGTACTGGCAAAGTCTATAATAGTAAAGGTGTCGTCTGAATTCAGCCCGCTGATGAACCGGCGCATCAGTTCTTGGGATTTCCGCAGCGGATCGCCAGCTTGGGAGCTGGAGGTATCCATCAGGAAGACGACATCTTTGGGGACAATCTCATTGCTGCGGTATTCCAAAGCAGGGATGAGATAAAGGGCGAAATGACCGCCTCGCTCACCAGCTTCGGTTAGCACAGTGGCTTGGGTTTTGTCACCGGCTACCCGATAGCGCAGAATTAAATCTTTGTTAGGAATTGTGTCTTCTCCGCCGAGTCGCACGCGCACGATTGAGCCTTCGTGCTCAATGCGAATCTGGTGGGAAGTTGAGCGGACATCAGAAACCGGCACGCCGGCATCGATTTCCACGGTGACGCCAATATCGTGGCGAGAGCGAGTTCCTGGCGGCACAACCGGCGGACTGATGCGGGAGGCGTCGGGCACTTGGTCTGTATCGCCGGTGCTGTCAATTTGCGTACCGGGGATATAGCGCGGGCCCACTACCATTGGGAAGACGAATTCGTAATCTCCGCCTTCAAATTTCAGGCTGTCGGTGTAGCGGATGATAGCGTCGATTTGCTCTCCGGGCTTGATGTTGGCGAGCGACTGTGTGAATATATTATCGCGCTCTTGTTCGAGCAGGCCGGCGGTGCGCCCCTCTCGTTTGGCTTGTTCGTAGATTTGTTTGGCTTCTTCGCGTTTTTTGATGCTGCCTTTGATAATGCGGTCGCCGATTTTGATTTCCATGTCATCCACTGCGGCTTCATCCGGCAGCGGGAAGATATAGACGGCTTCTAAGGGGTCGGTAAAGGGATTTTCAAAGGTTTGCCGCACTTCGCACCGGGACAGGTTGCCGGCAATTTTGGCCAGCACTTCGGTATGTTTCAGGGGGAAAACCAGTTTCTGGCCCGATGGGGATTGGACATATAGGCCCCCTAATGTGGAGCGGTCGCGTGCTGCAGTTGGCATAGGTATTTACCTCCAGAATTTTCAGGTGTCCAGTGGGCGACCGGTGGCGGTTAGCTCTATGCTAGCTGCGGCGAGCCGGTGTCCCAACAGACTTAATGAAGACTTAAGAGTGTGCTTTTCTATACCATCGCACTTCAAAGGATGCGAACGCTCCGCCGTTACAGTTACTGTAACCGGCCTTTTGCAGCACAATTTTGTGGGGGAGAGGAGCGCCGGTGTGCGAATTTCCCCTCGCTACCCTCGTTCCAAGGCTCTGCCTGGGAACGCCGCTTTGGAGGCTCTGCCTCCTTAAGTACCCACTTGGGTTAAAATCCTAAAAAATTCACTATCTGTCAAACTTTTCTTTATTTCTGGAGTTTCCCATGACTCATTTTGGCATCCTCTGTCCCGCAGCAACTGGCCACCTCAACCCGATGACCGCCTTGGGGCGGGAGCTGAAACTGCGCGGTCATCGCGTCACCCTATTCGGAATGCTCGATGCTCGCGCCAAGACAGAAGCAGCGGGATTGGAATTCTGGGCGATTGGAGAGTCTGAGTGTCCTGCGGGGTTTATGAGAGAATCGCTGGCTAAGCTAGGGAAACAGAGCGGGTTGGCTGCCTTTCGGTACAGTAGCAGTCTGGCGAAGCAGATTGGTTCTGTGCTATTTCGCGACGCCCCAAAAGCGCTCAAAACAGCCGGTGTGGGGGCATTGCTAATAGACCAAACGGCATTTGAGGGCGGGACTGTTGCAGACTTCCTGGGAATTCCCTTTATTACTGTGTGCAGCGCCCTGATGGTGAATCAAGAGGACAGCGTTCCGCCGTTTTTCACATCTTGGAGTTACAATCCAGTCTGGTGGGCGCGTCTGGGCAACCGAGCCTGTTACGGGTTGCTCAATCGCTTCACGCAACCTATTGTGCAGTTTGTGAACGAGTATCGCCAGCAGTGGAAGTTGCCCCCCTATTCTGACTCCAGCCAAATCTTTTCCAAAGTGGCACAGTTGAGTCAGCAGCCGGCGGAGTTTGAATTCCCGAGGCAGCATTTGCCGGAGTGCTTCCATTTCACCGGCCCTTACCACAACCCAGCCGGTCGGGAACCGGTATCTTTCCCGTTTGAAAAGTTGACCGGGCAACCGCTGATTTACGCTTCGATGGGAAGCGTACTGGGGAGCAAACAGGAGATTTTTAAGTGTGTGGCGCAGGCCTGTCAGGGATTAGACGCTCAGCTGGTGATTTCTCTCGGGGGTGCCGGCAGCCCAGAATCCCTGCAAGGATTGTCTGGAAATCCCCTGGTTGTTGGGTATGCGCCGCAATTGGAACTGCTGCAAAAAGCCCGGCTCACGATTACGCATGCGGGGTTGAATACGACTCTGGAATCTCTCAGCAATGGGGTGCCGATGGTGGCAATTCCGATTGCCAGTGACCAGCCGGGAGTGGCAGCGCGGATCGCGTGGACAGGATCTGGGGAGTTTGTGCCCCCTGCTAAGTTGAGCCCCCCCAAGCTGCGAACTGCGATAGAGCGGGTGCTGGGGGAAGAGTCTTATAAAAAGAATGCCGAGCGGCTGCAAGAAGCGATTCGGCGAGCCGGCGGGGTTTCTCGCGCAGCTGATATTATAGAGCAGGCGATATCCACCGGCAAGCCGGTTTTGAGAACTAATGAATCCCAGGTTTCAAGCTGAACTAGAGCTAGTTTGGAGGATTCGCTCATTTTGAGAGCGCATCCCCGTCACCACCATCGGGACACCATCTGCCGGTCCCAACAGGAAGCGCCGGCGCACCGGCTGCACCGGCTTGCTATCTGCCAGTTCCATTTGAGTGCGAGACAGCACTGTGGCTAGCACCAGTTTCATCTCAAACAGGGCAAAGGCCATGCCAATACAGCGGCGGTTGCCGCCTCCAAAAGGCAAATACTCATACGGAGAAAATTGACGCTCTAGAAACCGCTCTGGCTTAAATTGTTTCGGCTCTGGATATAAATCTGAGCGATGATGGGTGAGATAAATGCAGGGAACCACCAGAGTCCCAGGCTCTAACTGGTAGCCCGCAACCTGTAGCGGTGATTTTACCAGTCGATTTACTCCCAGCATTGCCACGGGGTAAATGCGCAGCGTTTCACAGCAGACAGCATTCAAATAGGGCAGTCGGAAAATGGCGTTCGGATCGGGGTTTTCGCCGAGAGTATTCAGCTCTCGCACCAGTTTCTCACACACCTGCGGCAGGCGGTGAATCCAGTAGAAAGCCCATGCCAAAGAAGTCGCGGTAGTCTCGTGACCCGCCACCAAAAGGGTGAGCAACTCATCGCGCAATTCCACATCTGTCATCGGCTCTCCCGCATCATCGCGAGCAGCCATCATCAAAGACAGGATATCAGTGCGAGAGGGATCTGGTTTCTCCCGGCGCTCCTGAATTTCGGCGTAGATGAGTTCGTCAAGTTGCTGCCGCAAGCGCAGGAACTTTCCCCACGGACTCCAAGGGCCTAAATCTCGTCGCAGTGATGGTAAAAACAGCGTGAATGCAATCAACAAAGGGTTTTTTGGATTGAGGATGGCAATCAGGAGTTGCTCTATCTTTTCGTAACGCTGCCCGTCCTCTAGACCAAATACAGCTTTCAAAATCACTCGGAAGGAGATTGCTTGCATGGACGGAAGGACTGAAAAGGGTTCGCCAATCTTCCATCCGCCAGTCACTGCTAGAGTGATGTCGCCAATCAGCTGTCCGTAGGCCCGCATCCGCTCCCCATGCAAGGGAGGTGTCAGTAGCTTTCGCTGGCGCTGGTGGGGTTCTCCGTCGAGCGACAGCAGTGATTGCCGCCCTAGCAAAGGCGAGCTAACACCGGCGGGCTCACCAGAGTCTAGCTGTTTTGGATCGGCGGTAAAAATCTCCTGAATCAGCTGGGGGTTGCTAATGAATACTTGAGGAATAAAAGTTGGGCCAATCCGCAGGGTGAAGATATCACCGTAGCGTTGGGCGCAGTCTTCCATATATTCCAGGGGCTTGGCCATCCACTTGAGCGTCTGCAGCAACGGTAGAGTCTGGGGACCGTCAGGCAGTTTAGATGCTGGCATTTTTGTCGTTCTCCTAATCACTGGCTACCAATTATACGGCGGCAGCTTTAAAGATTCTCTCACAAGATGTCATCAAGATGCCATACCGGCACCGGCAGCCAATCTCAAATCCACCGGCAAACCCGTTTCTGCAGTGCGCGCTTCCAGCCCCCACGGGCATTTGGGCTGTAGTTTCGCAGCGCCGGCAAGGGAAATTGGCCCCGCTAGCCGCAACGGTGCCAGGTCCAAGCTGGAGCGGCTCGGCCAGCTACCTGCCCAGTCTGATTTCCCAGAACTGTGATATTGTAAGGAATTATGGAATCTCGGAGGGAGTGGTGATTAATAACAGAGAGCTCGTCCCCATCGAGCAAGCTATGGAAATCTTAAATCGCCAGGCTGGCTCTTTCAATGTGGTAACGATTAGCCGCGTCAAGGGACCACTGACTGAAGAAGTTGTCAGGCAGGCACTCAACCTTGTCCAGTGCCGTCACCAGCGTCTTAATTGTCGTATTGTCGGGTCGCTGGACAGTCTCCGCTTTGAAACTGAAGGGACGCAAAAGATTCCGCTGCGTGTTGTGAGCGAGGGGCACAAGGAACAGTGGGAAGAAATCGTTTTGGAAGAGCTGAATGTTAAAATTGACAGTAGCCAATGTCTGGTGCGAGCCGCACTTGTTCGTTTGGAGAGTGAGAGCAGCACCAGTTATCTAATTACAGCAGTGCATCACGCCATAACAGACGGGTTATCAAGCATCCGACTGCACTCAGAAATATTGAGCTACTGCCAGAGACTTGCCTGCGGTCAACAAATCACTCAAGTCGCCAGCTTATCCCCACTTCCAAAACTGGAGGAGCTATTTCCGGAATCGGTGAGGGGGCTCAGAGGTGCGGTGAAGGGTGTGCTGCTGTTATTGCGGCTTAAGTTCCAGCTGCTGTTGCACCGGCCAGAAACGTTGGGTTTCGAGAAGTGTGTTCCCACCGAGTTGCGCCGGTGCGGGTGGGTGACAAGACGGCTAGACGAAGAGTTAACGCAACAGATCGTCAAGATTTGCAGGCAGGAAAAGACAACGGTACAAGCAGCTTTGTGCGCCGCGCTGATGTTCGCAGCAGCGAGAAGAATCAGTGGCGGTAAAACAAGAGATGTGCGCGTGTTCTGCCGGTCTGCTGCAGATGTGCGGAGACGTTTGAACCCAGCAGTCAGCGATGAAAACATGGGGATACTGGCTTCATCTCTGAATTCATTTTGCTCCCTGAGAGCGAATACATCCTTCTGGGAATTAGCGCGGGATGTGAGACAGCAGCTTGAAGCGGGTTTAGAACGAGGCGATATATTCAGCTCCCTGTTGATGTCGAGGAAAATTACCGAGTCTGTTCTCGCCCGCCCTAATGAAGTGCCTGGAACGGTGTTTGTGACTAACGTGGGTCGCGTAAATATACCCACCGCTTACGGGCCATTTGAACTGGAAGAAATCAGCTACGTTCCAGCGCAGGCTGCGTTTGGGGGTATTCTCGGTGCGGCTGTCACAACCTTTCGGGGAAAAATGGTTTTTAATTTCATGTTTTCTGAGCCTTCCATCAGTCGGGATACGATGGAGATCCTTGCCAACAGCGTAGTGTTCTGTCTTGCTGACGCTTGCAAGGAAAAGGTTGGGCTCACTCTAATGGGATGACAGGTCGCCGGTAGATATCGGACAGGCGATATCCACCGGCAAACCCGTCCCCAGCACTGATTAATCTCGCTCGCACTCCCGTTTCGTGACCTCGTGCCGGTAGCGAAACATCTCCTCCAGACGCGACAGCACCCACATGCTGAGAAAAAGCTCAACCAGCCACCCACCGGGTAAGGCAAAATCGATGGCATCCGTCAGCTTCGTGCTGCCATTTTCCTCAGCAAATAAATGCCGGTGCGTCCAGCTGGCCATTGGCCCTTCCACCTGTTCGTCAGCAAACAGCCGGTTTTTTTCGCAGGCGGTGTGACGCGCCACCCAGCGCACGGGAAATGGCCCCAACCACAGGCGAAATTCCGAAATCGCCCCCACCTCAAGCCCCCCCTCGCGGCGCACGATTTGCACCGGCTGCCAGGGTGGGGTGAGAATTTTTAGAATGTCCGGTCTTTCGTGGAAATTCCAGACGGCTCCCACCGGCGCATTAATTAATACAGAACGTTTAAAGTGCAGCATCCCGATTTTAGATTTTCACCAGCCAATTTAACGAAGCGGCAGCCGACTGTATTTGCCAGCCCACCACTCCCTGGGAACGATCCTTAAACGCACCCCACTTCTGTAGAGCCCCGACATGTCGGGGCTCTAAGCCTTTTCCAAATCATTTAAACTTACTCTTTTCCCGATTGCAGCACCTCTTCCCTGCCGATGACCTCGCCATTCTGAGTGACCACTAGCTCTTCGGAATTGATAGTGTATGTCACATCCCCGTTCCTCGCAGCAAAAGTGACACCGTCATAAGCTTCGATCGGCAAAGTCACGTTGCTCTTCGTCTCATTTCCCTTTTCCATCCCGACGTAAGTACGCATTCCCGTCTCATTACTTTCGCAAATATATATCTTGTAGTTTTTTGTCTCGAACCACCGGATCGCTCCTGAACGATATCCGCAAATCGCGTCAGCCAGCAACACCGGCCTGCTACTCGGTGAAATCCCCGACATAGCCGGCTCTAAATTGCCCGTTCCTGCCGCCTCCTGGAAAGCCGCCGCACCATCGGCAGCGCCCCCCGTCACTCCAACTGCCTTTACCGCAGGGGCGAACAGCAAACACGCCCCCGCACTCAACAGGGCCAGCTTCATGGCCCGCATGCAATTCATTTCCGGTTTTGCCGGTGCCATACTTTTATCTGCCTTTAGCTCAGTGGTGCTGTTCCGCAGAAATGAGGGAGCAACGCCCTCAACTCTTTGAGATATCAATTTACACCCTCGGCCAGCTATTTCTCTCCGGCCTTAACTATTTCTTAATTATTGGGTGCCGGCGGCGGCTCAGTCAAGCCAGGATCGAGGGTAGAATCCAGTGACTCTCCCCCGCTCACCCTCGCCCAATCTGGCGTATTCCATAGCAGCCCGTTTGCCAGCGCCGAAGCGCCGGCGCGATCTTACTGGGGAAAAAGAGCCGCCGCTGCAGCTAGGTGCTTTTGCAGGGTAGCGGCAGGCAGGGGTCCGAGCAAGTGGCTCCAGGGCAAAACTTGCTCTAAAGACCAGTGGTCGCGGACGTAAAAATCCATCTCGGGCAGCTTGCCGCGCAGCTCTTTGAAAGCCCGCCGGTAACTGCCGAGAGAGTCGCCGTAGTGCCGCACTAATTCTAACAGGTGAGACAGCCGCCGGTCGCCCCTGGAAAGTAATGCCTGAATCACTGACCAGTTGTAACTTTCGGGGCGAAAATCAGCCCCCTCGCGCCGCAATTGCTTTTCCAGGAACTTCAGCCGCTTTTCCGCCTCTCCGCTCACCCCAAACCACTGAAACGGCGTGTGAGCTTTCGGCACAAACGTGCTGCAGCCCAGCGTCAAGCGCAATCCCGGCGCGGCTTTTTTAATGTCTCGCACCATCGCCACTGTTTGCTCTATATCTGCCGGCTCCTCCCCGGGCAGGCCCACCATTCCGTAGAGCTTCAGCCCGCTCAAACCGCCGGCTTTGGCATTAACAGCAGCTTGGATAATCTCATCATTTTTGAGTTTTTTGTTGATGATTTCCCGCAGTCTTTCGGAACCGCTCTCCACCGCAATCGTCAGCGAGCGGGTATCTCGATTAGCCAGAATTTGCGCTAACTTCTCGGTGACGGTATTTGTCCGCACCGACGCTATACTCAGCCGCACGCTGTCATACTTTGGCTGGCTCAAATAATCCAGCAGCGTGTCAAATTCTGGGTGCTGGGTGACAGACGCGCCCAGCAAACCCAGCCGGTCAGTGACTTGCAGCCCCCGCTCAATGGCGGGAATCAGGGAATCTCCCACACTCGCCGTTCTAAACGGCAGGGTTAGATAGCTCGCCAAACAGAACCGGCACATTTCCGGACAGCTGCGCACCACTTCCACCATATAGATGTTTTCCCACGCCGCTTTTTCTGTCACCACCGTTGAAGCCGAGAGAATATTGCCCCGGTAAGTTTGCTTTTGCACCTGCGCCGGAATTTCGGGGAATGCCGGCGCTATCGATTTTATAGCCCCATCCGGGCTGTGATACTGTACCTCATAAAGGGTGGGAACATAAACTCCCGGCACTTGTGCGAGATGCCGCAGCTGAATTGACCTTTCAGCGTTGCGGACTTCCTTGTAAGCTTCGATGAAATCTCCCAGCAGGGTTTCCCCATCTCCGAGCAAAATAACATCAAAGAAATCTGCGAAAGGTTCTGGGTTGGCCGTCAAAACCGGCCCCCCACCGAATACAATCGGATTGCTTTCAGTCCGATTCGCCGCCCGAATCGGAATTTCTAGGAATTCCAGCAGGCTGAGGATATTGACATAATCAAGCTCCCATGATATTGAAAATCCCACTAATTCTGGAGATGCCGGCAGTGGCTCGCGGGTGTCTGCAAACAGCCGGCTAACCCGCACGTCGGGGCGCATGGCTAAAGTCGCCCACACCACTTGATAGCCGAGGCTGGTTATGCCAACGCTGTACTCGTTGGGAAAGGCAAAAATAGTGGGCACCGCACCGCCATCCGGGGTTGCCGGTGTGAAGAGGAGTCGCTCCGCAGAAAATACGTCAGCCGTCACAGATGAGTTAGAATTGCATGCTTTACACGTCTATCTGCCATTTTATCTTTTTTCCAGGCACCGGCAAGGGGTGCCCCTCCTTTCACCGCTCCCAGCCTGAGACTGGAAACGGCAAATCTACAGGCTCTCCCCCTCTCAATTTGGGCGGCGCAAGACGATCGCCCTGTCTCAAGTTATTGCCGTCAATACGTCTGGCGGGGGATAATCCAGCCTCTGTTTTTTGGGGAGGGGCAGCAGCGCTGGCTTATTTATATTGGATTTATAGCCATAAAATTGTGAGATTCAGGAGCAAGGTGGGTTGGCTATACTTGCGGGAACAGACTTAATGAGAAGCCCGTACACCATCCACAAGAAGCTGCCCGTGCAGAAGAGTCCCGGCATTTATAAAGAGACATCTTTGGCTTTGCGGCTTTTCCAGTTTTTCATTCCTTGCCGCACCAAAGCTCCCGCTATTAGGGGGCAGCTGTCAGTCCTAAAATGTTAATATACTCCATCTGAATCGTTTGGATTTTCCCGGATTTTTAGGGCGATTATAACATATTTATAGGCTGGTATGGGGAGAAGTCGTTTGGCAAGAAATGACTTGCCGCTAGCGGGTAGTGGGGCCAGACAAAAGAGGCATCTGGAAGTAGAAGCAGCGCTTTTTCCGCTTCACTTCCCTCCTGTTTCAGTTGTTTGGCACTGGTATTTAGGGCTGGGAAAACGTTTCTCCCGCCTTTGATGTTTTTTATTTGAGCTGGTAGAGGCTTTGATTTCCGGTCGGTCGCTGACGCCAGCAGCTAGCTAGCGGTAAATTTTACTACTATACTGTAAGGGGCAAAAGCGGCACCGGCAGTCCGGGATCGGGCTCCAGACCTTGTGGGGACGCGACATGTCCCGTCTCCATTCCACACCTGCCAGCACCGGCACCCGATGTCCCCACGGCGTGATGGCCCCAGGCTCACGATCGCCCGCACCCCCACCCCAGAAACTGGGCGGCGGAAAGTCCCGAAAGGGCGTGGCGGAGTCAGGGGTGCCGGTGAGTGCGGGCACCCCTTGCGGTGGCCCACTGCGGTCGCGCCGGCATCCAAGCCCCCGAGTCGTTAAACGCCATCCATGTGAGGTATAGTTGCCAAATGGGGGTGCATCCTTTCGCTTTATCTGAGCAACAATTGATTGCGAGCGTCCAGCAACGAGAGCAATTCCTACCGGCTCTCTCCAAACCGGCAGCCCATTCAGGTTCAGCCGGGGACAGACCAGCCCAACAGCCCAAATGCAGATTCACTCACGAACGCGGAAATCTATGAGTCCTGTTGTGAAAGTTCTTCAACCCTCTGGCCTTTTAGACGGTACGAAGGCCACTCAAGTGCGCGAAGAGATTAACGGTATTCTTAAGCAGGGAGCAGATATCGTATTAATCGATCTGAAGGATGTCACCTTCATTGACAGTTCTGGTTTAGGTGCTCTGGTGTCAGCACTCAAAGCCGTGCGTTCTGCCGGGAGCAAGCTGTTTATCTGCTCGATCAACGCTCAAGTCAAAATGCTGTTTGAGCTGACGAGTATGGATCGCGTATTTCAGATTTTTTCCAACCAAGATGAATTTAAAAAGAATGTCCTTTCAGCAAATTAAGGGACTTTGGGCTTGATTTAATTTAGAATTTTGAATAGGGAATTTTGAATTTATAATTTTAAATCTACCCTCACAATTCCTCATTCAAATTCACCCCAAGGTCCCTTGAGTATAGCCGCTAACCGAAATTGATTTGCAGCAGGGAAAGATCGTCGTCAAACGAGTCTTTTGAGCTGACTTTCCGAATGGAATTTAACAGATGCTCCACATCGGCAGTCTCTGTCTGCCTGTAGTGCGCCGCCAGGTCGATGAAGGCATCCATGCCCCACAGCGTGCCGTCAGGTTGGTTAATTTCGTAAACGCCATCACTAAAGACATATAGGGTGCTGGAGGTGTCAATATCGCAAGACTCGCATATATATTCTGCTTCAGGGAACATGCCAATCGGCAAGCCCGGTGTTTTCAGCTTTTTCACCTCGGGGAAGGCTGGCGTTTTCCCGGAGAGCAACACTGCCGGTGGGTGGCCAGCGCTGGCATAAACCAGCCGCCGCTTGACTCGGTGATACACCCCATACCAGATTGTGAAGTATTTGTCAACGTAGGCAGACCGCTGGTGATTCAGCTGGAAATACTGATTCAGGGCATACAAAACTTCGTTGGGCTGAGAAAAATTGGTGTTGGGCAGCGAGCGCGAGCGCAGCAGGTTCAGCACCAAAACTGAGAGCAGCGCCGGTCCGACACCATGTCCCGCCACATCCAGCAGGTAAATGACCAAGCGATCTGGATCGAGCCAGTAGTAGTCAAAGCAATCGCCCCCCAGCTGTTTGGAGGGAATAAACTTCGCCTTGACACTCACCGGCTCTCCCTCAAAGGTCGATGGCAGCAGCGACTGCACGTAGTCCGCCGCATCAGCCAAGTCCGCCTCCAAAATTGTCTGTTTGCTTTGCAAATCTTGATTGAGCTTTTGCAAATCTTGATTTAGCTGGTGTATCCTCAGTCCCGCTCGCACCCGTGCGTTCAGCTCATTGATCTCAATTGGCTTCGAGAGAAATTCATCCGCGCCGGTATCCAGCCCTATCACCCGATCCTCGATTTCCCCCCGCGCCGTCAGCAGGATGAAAAATGTCGCTGACAGCTCTGGATTCGCCTTCACCCACCGGCACACCTCAAGCCCATCCATCAGGGGCATCATCCAGTCACTGATAATTAAGGCCGGTCGCAACCGCTGCGCCTGCTCAATCCCTTCTTGCCCATTTGTGGCCACTGTCACCTTATAACCCTGCTTTTGCAGCGCTTTCGTCAGCACCAGCCGAATCGTAGGGTCATCATCAATCACTAGAATTTGTGTCATATGGTAAAGCAACTGCAAGGGAGCCGCTTAAAAGTCGATAATAGCCTAAGATGCCAAAAATGAAAAGGAGTTTTACCAAGATAGAGTTTACAGAAAGTGCCTGCGCTTCAAAAAGCAGCGGCCACCCCGTCATATCACCTCCTCTCTCGCAGCTCTCGCCCCTGTGAAAATGTTAAATTTTCTTACACAACGTTGCGCGTCATCCCAGTCACTCTTGCCCCTGCCGCCACCGGGCTCGGCTCTAGTCCACTGCGACGATTTGCTCTCACCAGAAACAATTGCGGTCGGCAGCCTCCCCTCTTTACTCTCAATAAATTACTCACCCTTTGATTGCGGTTTTTTTACATCGAGCCCTCGCCGGCGGGCCATTTACAGGTTAGCACGAGCCCCCTCCTGCCGGCAGCCCCAGCCTCGGGCCAGCCAGTCGGCCCGACTGGAAACTGAACCCCCTCGCCCCCGCGCGCCCCGACCGGCACGAACGCGCAGGTGAGCCATTTATAGTTTAATAGAAGCCAGCGCCCCCGCATGCTTTTTGAGCGGTTTAGCTTGAATTTATTAATGTCAACTCCCCCGAATGCTATGAGCGAACGCGAGGCCATGAAATTAAATGATTGCGGCAATTTGCCCTCCCTCCAAAAAGCGGACATTCAAGTCAAAACAGACATCAGCGCTCTCTCAAAAGTTCTAGCATGGTTCGACCAATTTAACCGCCCTCCAGTTCCCAAATACATTTGGATGCAGTGCCAGTTAGCCCTGGCGGAGGGATTTACGAACGCTGTCCGGCACGCCCACAAAGGGAAACCCCCTGAAGTGCCGGTCGATATCGAGGTAACAATTTTCCCTCAGCGATTAGAAATACGCATTTGGGATCGCGGACAGCCCTTTGATTTAGAGCAGCGCCTCAGAACTATGCCGGCCCAAGTGGATGCCGATGATGAGGGGGGGCGCGGTCTGAAACTCATGCGGCAAATCGCAGATTGTCTGAATTACACGCACACTGATGGCCAGGGCAATTGCTTGCTGATTCTTAAAGAGTACCCCCACTTGTAACCGAGACGGAAGGGACCGCCAACAAGCCAGAAGGTTAAAAACTTCTCCCCCGCCTCCCTTGCGCGCAAGCGCGTCCTGCGACCCGTCGCAAGACGCGATTCGGCGCATTCGCTCGATTCTCCCCTTTTTGCACCTCCCATACAATACTCATCATCCGGACTGGAGATCACTCTCCAAACAGCCAGAAAAACACCAGCAATAAAACGGACAGACTTAGCCATGTCGGCAGATCCAAAAAGTTAAGCGAGTCCAGCGGCAGGAAGACGAAAGCTTTAATCAGCAGCCAGCCGCCAAAAATCATAACCGTCAACATTATCAGAGGCTCGCTCACAACCCAAACCCAAACGCGGCGTTGAAACTGTATCAAGTGTCTGTGGCAGAAATAAAATTGTCACCCCCCCGCCATTGAACTCCTCATCGCTTGCTACCACTGAATTAGCACGCTCTGAATTCTCCCCTGAGAGGAGACAGAAAGTAAACGTCTGAGATATTTAGGAGATAGTGGGGGAATGTTTAGAAGCACCCTGCAGTGGTTCAAATACGGCTGTTTCCTGGCTGCGGTGACGGCACTGAGCAACCTGCCGGCTCTTGCAGAAAAGCCTATTTTTGGTAAAATCAGCCTCGCACCGGGCTTTCCACCCTCAGCAGCCGTTGTCACCGGCTACACCAGTGGCTCCACATCCCTGCCTGCCATTGTGGCTTCCAGGGATCGCCACGGCAACCCCTGTTTGGGCTTTGCTGACAGCGCCCCCGATTTGGTTCTCGTCTTGGAGAAAGACTTCCCTCGCCTGAGAGTCCAAGTTGATAGCAAACGTAAAGACACAACCCTGGCCATCATGGGGCCCGGCGGAATTGTTCGCTGCGGCGACGATACCGGCAAGAATAAAGATGCCAGCATTGAAGACTCTGACTGGAAAGCCGGCGAGTACAGCGTCTGGGTTGGAGGCATTGAACCGGCCCCGAGCGTCGATTACAAGCTCTCCGTGGTGCAGCCGTAACCCAGCTAAACCCAGTGTAACAGTCACCCTTGTGACGCGCTCCAACTCCGGGCCGCTTTCCTTGAGGCGCTACAATACGGCAGATTGGCAGACAGGCACCGGCAGCAAGGACGGTAAAATAGTCACTACTGTGTTTTGCCACAACTGCGTATCCTCCCGTGCTCAATACTCTTGTTGCCGACTTCCGCATCATCTTCGATCGCGATCCAGCCGCTCGCAACTGGCTAGAGGTTCTGTTTTGCTACCCGGGGCTGCAGGCGCTGCTGTTCCACCGGATAGCCCACTGGCTGCACGTCCTGGGAATTCCCTTCATCCCCCGCCTGATCTCCTACTTTTCTCGCTTCCTCACCGGCATCGAAATTCACCCCGGCGCGGCCATCGGCTTGGGCGTGTTTATTGACCACGGCATGGGCGTTGTCATCGGCGAAACCGCCATTGTCGGAGACTACGCCCTCATCTACCAGGGAGTCACCCTCGGCGGCACCGGCAAGGAAAGTGGCAAGCGTCACCCCACCCTCGGCGAAAACGTCGTCGTCGGTGCCGGTGCCAAGGTACTCGGCAATATCCAGATCGGCAACAACGTCCGCATCGGTGCCGGTTCCGTCGTCCTGCGCGATGTCCCTTCCGACTGCACCGTAGTCGGCATTCCCGGTCGGATTATACATCGCTCCGGCGTCCGCGTCAACCCCCTGGAACACGGCCAGCTGCCCGATTCCGAAGCCACCGCCATCCGCGCCTTGCTCGACCGCATTGAGGCGCTCGAAGAACAAGTCCAAACCCTAAAGCGCCAGCCGGCTCTTGTGCCCGCTGTTGTCCCATTCGACCGCCCCACCCCCAGCGCCCCGGCACTCTTGGATGCTTCCCCTATCCTGCCCCCCGCAGAGCTCGCCCCCAAGTGCCGCATCCGCGACAAGCAAATTCAGGAATTCTTGGATGGCGCAGGCATCTAGCCGGTCAGGCACAGCGCATGGCGCATGGCGCATGGGGAAGATCTACGCGCTGCGCTGGCGCGCCCGCACCGAACGGCCAGAAATTCGCTTTTGCCCAAGGCCCAATGCCCCATGCCCCATGCCCCGTTCCCAATCCCCTCAGGGATTCACCGGTTGGACTTCCCAACCCCCCTCGCTGTCGAGCCGGTAGATGCAGCGATTTTGGGGATCGCCTCGCAACTCCAGATGATCCACAATTGCCGGCAAAAGCAGCAGCAGGCAAAAATGCGGTAAAGGCTCTCTGTCTGCCAGTGAGCTAGGCGCAAAAGCGCCCGCATCCGCTCTCGGTTTACCCGGATGTGGCCAAGCAAACTGCGCTCGTGCGCCCTCAGAGATTTCCTGCCAAGCAATCTGCCGGGCTTTTTGCAGTTCTGAGTCCGGCTCAGTGTCTCGCACCAGCCTCAGCATTCCCGAAATGCGGAATTGCTCCCGCGTTTTCGGGAAATACCAGCAAGCCTCTCCCCAGGGATTGCTGTCAATTTGGCCGGCTTTCTCGCTGCGGGCGTCTGTGACAAATTTCAGCTGGTTGGTGTCGTCGAGAAAGCCGCGAAAAACAACAGTTCGGTTGGCCGGTTTGCCGTCATTCCCAACCGTCGCCAGTTGCAAGTAGCGGGCGTACACTAGGCTGCGATTGCGATAAAGGGCGCGGGCTAAAGGCGTTCGCCAAAGAGCGAGAGGCATGCAAATTTGAACTTGGTTAAGATAGGGCGTAGGGGCGTTACAGCGAGCGCCCTAACGCCCCCTCTGCATTAATATCCCAAATATTATATCATTAAGGATTAAAATATTCTAGCGACTCCGTGACCCGGACAGCCTCTTCCGGACTGATGTTCTTGCAAGCCGATTTAGAACTGGCGGGGGGAACCCCCTCAGAGGTGCAGGCGTTGCGATAAAAGTTGCCATCCTTTTCCATCCAGTCAGAAAACATATAGCTGCGGGAGTTAGCCGCTTTTGCAGACTTCCCGTAATTCAGCTTGTAACTGCTGCCAAAAAACCGAGAGCTCACAGGTAAGCTGGATTCCAGTTCCGGGTTTCTCCCCCCACCGCCGATCGCTTCAATCGCAAAGCAGGAATTATTCGAGTCTCTGTAGAATATAATATATCGAGGCGCGCCGCCGGCACTTCCCGGAAGGATTTCCGCCCGCACGATCTTAATCTCAAATCCGGGTGGGATATAAGTGGGGACAGCAATTCTTAGGCCGAGAGACTGCAGCAGCTGCACTTGAGCCGGTGACAGTTGAGTGCCGGTTCTCTGCGCCAGTGCGGCAGAACCAGTTGCCGCACTTATAAATAAGGTACTCAAGCAGCAAAGTGCGGCGATTAAGGGTGAGGTTTTCATCGCTAATTATCCGTTAATTTTTGTTAAAATTTGTAGCATTTATAAATGAGTTTCGGGGAGTGCTGCAAAGTAAGGACAGGTGTGCTAGAATGGTAATTCTATCATGCCAGAAAACTTGAATTTTATGAATTGTCCACGCTGCGGATCTGAAAACATCGTTAAAAATGGCCTCACTCATAGTGGGAAGCAAAACTTTAAGTGTAGAGTCTGTGGCAGACAGTTTATTGAAAACCCCAGACATCAACCTATTACAGAAGAAACAAAAATCTTGGTAGATAAGCTTTTACTAGAGAAAATCCCCCTAGCTGGAATTGCCCGAGTAACAGGAGTGTCTCTCAGGTGGCTGCAATACTATATCCATCAAAAATTTGCCTCAGTTCCCAGACAGGTTCAAGTCAAATCAAAAAAAAAGGGCAAGCTAACCATTCAATGTGATGAACTGTGGTCATTTGTAGGTCACAAGGGCAACAAACAGTGGGTCTGGCTGGCTATTGATGTGTTAACCAAGGAGATTGTAGGAGTATATATTGGGAGCAGAGATGAAGCCGGTGCCAAAGGTCTTTGGGATTCTCTCCCACCAGTTTATCGCCAATGCGCTATTAGTTACACAGATTTTTGGAGTGCTTATTCCAGAGTTTTTCCTCAAAGTCGGCACAAAGCAGTAGGGAAAGAAACCGGCAAGACTTTCTATATAGAACGGTTTAACAATACCCTCAGGCAAAGAGTGTCAAGATTAGTTAGAAAGACTCTGGCATTTTCTAAAAAACTATCGAATCATATTGGGGCGATTTGGTATTTTATCCATCCTTATAACTTTTCTTTACAGAAGTGATCCACATTCCTGTATCCTTACTTTGCAGCACCACCGATTTTCGCAACTTATGGCTGCCCAGATACCGTGAGCATCCCGATTATGTAGGGGCGAAGCATTCGGGCGAATAATCTCTCGGGAAAAACCAGCAATTGCTCATCCGAATGCTTCGCCCTCATCAGGGTAGTTTCAAAAACGGGTTGCTCCCCAGACCCCCGGTTTATTTGAGAAACCGGGGGTCTTAAATTTACACAAATGATTTAGGCGCTAGAGCGGCACTCAGTTATATGAAGTCCGCATTCATAACCCGGTTTATTTAAGAAACCAGCTCTTTACTTACCTCACTAATATGAGGAGCGCTCTAGTTGAGAACTTCTATAAATGACCTCTAACTCGTCTTTAAATAGGGGGTTCAGTCCCCAGCGGTTGCTTGTATAGCAGCAGTCATATTGGTTAAAACAATAGAAGCTTCGGGAGCTCTGGAGCAAGGGAGGCCGAAATGTAGGTTTCCTAAATGCTTACTGCTCTATAGACGTAGGGCAGGCGTCCGCCGAGCCTGAAGGTCTAATGTTCTAACCTAAGTGCATACTGCTATATCTGTATTTTTGACCGTGCTGGCGGCAAAACCCAATAAACCGCTGGTTCAACAGTAGCCTCTGGGCGTGTTGCTGAAATCCCGAGCGATGAGTTCAACCCGCCTTTGTTGCAGTTTGGCAAAGCGCCGGGCTGTGCCGGTGCGGTTCAAAACCTAGAAAACCCTATCTTGGATGCTCGGGCTGTTTCTCTCCGCTTGACTTGAGCTACCCGCCCTCACCCCGGCCAATCTATTGTTGTCAACCTGTAATAGAGGGGCTTGCGAGAGCAGGGCAGCGCTCCCGGTGAAACTGGGGCCATCCTCTCGCGGTTGCGCCGGCGGGGTGCGGCCTGCGGCGGCTAGAATCAGTTAACCTCTAGTTATAGTGCAAAATGTCTCGTTTTTCAAGGTTTGACCGCTATATCTAAAATCGCTTACAGTGGGGAGCGGTTCAACAACAGCGAGACATCACCGATGATTAAAGGACTCGACCGAATACGCCAGACAGGGGACTTTCCAGAAACAGCACCGGCAGCCAACCCGGTATTCTTCAGGACATATAGCCGTCGCACGAGTGCCGGTCGCGAGACGTGGGAGCAGGTGTGCCAGCGCACCGTGCGGGGGCTGGCCAAACTCGGCCAGCTCACCCCCGAAGAAGCTGACCTGCTGTACCGGATGCAGCGCCAGCTGAAAGCCCTTTCCTCTGGGCGCTGGCTGTGGGTGGGGGGTAATGAGTGGATCGAGCAGCAAGAGAACTTCTCAGGCGCGTACAACTGCTCTTCGACAAACATTACCGACTGGCGAGCCTTTGGGCTGCTGATGGATCTGGCCATGATGGGCTGCGGCACCGGCGCAGTGCTCGAACCCCGCTACATCAGCAAACTCCCAGCCATTCGCAATCGCCTTAACGTAACCGTCGGAGGTGAGATTGGCTCAACCCCCGCCCACTTGCGCCGAGAGCTGACAGAAGTCAGGATAGAAGGCGGCGTTAGCGTAGCGCCTCCGCAGGAACTGGTGCGCATGTATGTGGGCGACAGCCGTCAAGGCTGGGTGGGGTGCTATCAAGCCCTGCTGGAACTGTCCACAGATGAGCGGTTTTCCGGAGAAGTTCAGGTTTTCGTTGACCTCAGCGATGTTCGGGCTGCCGGTGAGCCTCTGAAAGGCTTTGGGGGTGTGGCAAATCCTGTGAAATTGCCAGAACTTTACCAACGCTGCGCGGCTATACTGAATAAAGCCGTTGGCCGGCAGTTGAATTCCGTTGAATGCTGCCTGCTGATTGATGAAGCCGCTGTCTGTATCGTTGCCGGCAATATTCGCCGGTCTGCCGGCATGCGCCAGTTCCACGCTGAAGACACACTGGGAGCAAATGCCAAGAATAATCTCTGGCAGCAGGATGAAAATGGCAACTGGCGGATTGACCCAGAGCGCGATGCCCTTCGCATGGCAAACCACACTAGAATATTTCACCAAAAACCCTCAGAGCAAGAGTGCGTCGAGGCGGTGCGAAAGCAGTATTACAGTGGAGAGGGTGCCATCCAGTGGGCCGGCGAAGCCGTGGCCAGGGCTAATTGCGATTTGCTCTCGATATCAGAGCAAAAAAAAGACTTTCTGAAAGCTTATGACCGAGGAGAAGCTAGAGAGTGGTTGCAGGAACGCTATCCCAATATCGCTCCCGATGAGTTAGAACACCGACTCGCTCGTGTGGGATTAAATCCTTGCGGTAGCTGAGATTTTGCCGCCTAACCTGGGGACAGGTTAGACAGTCAGAGGGTGAATTGCTGGAAACCTAAACACATCCGGTGTGCGTGGCAATCAGCAGCGAAGCTCCAGATGTAAAGCCGTAAACTTCAGGGCTGGAGAACGTTCAGAGACTAGGCCTGCGGGAAACCAATAACGGTCAGATAGCGCCCTCCACCTAGAACAGGTGAAGATATAGTCCAATCCTGTCAGAAATGGCAGCTTTAATGGAAATTCTAGGCTCAAACTTCCACTGCAATCTTTCGGAGATACACCTCAATCAAATTGACCCACAGAATTACAAGGAACAGGAGGAGGCTTTCACCGCCGGCGCACTGTCTGTAGCCGTGCTGCTGAACCACAAATTTGTTGAGCCCCGCTACCAGTACAGCCGCGAGCTAGACCCAATTGTGGGGGTGTCCTTCACCGGCTTGTTTGACTTTTTCGTCAGTGCTTTCGGCCCTGACTGGCTGCGCTGGTGGGCCCAAGGGCGACCGGCAACCCCACAGGGGCTGGAGTTTAAGCGCCAAGAGCAGGAATACCTGAGCCGGTGGAAAGACATCGTGCACCGCACCGTGTGGGATTACTGCGACCGGCACGGATTGAAACGCCCGAATCGCTGCACAACGGTGCAGCCATCCGGAACAAAATCCCTGCTCACCGGCGCGTCTCCGGGATGGCACCCGCCAAAATCGCAACGTTTTATCCGCCGCATTACTTTCCGGAAAAATGACCCCGTAGCGCTGGCTTGTATTGACTACGGTTACAGCGTTATTCCCTCTCAGTCTGACAGAGATGAAAACGGGAATCTTTTGAATGACGCTTTCGATCCCCGATGTCAAGAATGGCTGGTGGAAATCCCCGTCGCCGTACCCTGGGCTGATATGCCCGGGGCGGATGACATTGACATCAGCCAGTTCTCAGCGCTGGCCCAAATGGACTTTTATATGCAAGTCCAAAAATTCTACGTCCGGCACAATACTTCGGCGACGATCGAGCTGCGCGAAAACGAAATTGAAGCCTTGGGGACTCGCATTTATGAAGCGATTCGAGATGATGAAGGGTATATTTCCGCCGCACTTCTGGCGCGGTTTGATGACCATCAAACCTTCCCGCGCTTGCCATTCGAGCCAGTAAGTAAGGAGCAGTATAACCAGCTTGTGAGGGAGGTTTTAAAGCAGCGGCGGACGGAGGATTTTCATGGGGCTTTGAGTCGCTACGACTCCGGTGAATTGTCAGAAGCTGGGCCTGCCGGTTGCGATTCCGACAAGTGCCTGTTGCCCGAACAGGCTCCAAGTTCCTAAGCAGCGGAAACCGCAGCAAATCCCCAAGGCGATCCTTTGGGGATTTTGATGAGTTATGGTACAATTGTTGGAAGTGAGTCCTGCCGGTCGCGCCGCTGGCAGCAAGCCGGTGAAAAATAAGTGTGCCTTCCCCGACCCAAAACCGGAATAGGCCCACCGGCAGCCCCACAGCCTGCCTGCGCGCAGACGCGCTAGGATACCAAATGACAGCAAACCGGCTTAAAGCAGGAGACTCTAAATGTTCCTAGATGAACTGAGCCCAGTTTTCAAAGAACTCACCCAGTATCCAGTTGCCTTCTTGGGCGGCTTCTTCTCGGGTATCCTCCGGCTCAACCTCTCCGACGACCCAGTGAAAAGCTGGCTCGACCGGCAAGCCGGCACTCCCTCCCAGACTTCCGGATATGGCGACGACACCAACGGCGGCAGCAGGAGTGGCCCTCAGTCCATTGCCATTGACTGAGGTTCAGTCCGGCTGAAGATAGCTTGGGGCAGCGCTATTTCAGTCCCGCAACCGGGATTTACATCATCTCCGGTTGCATTGCTGTTGCGATCTCGGGTTCCAGCACACCCCAACCCGGCCAAGTAGGGGCGGGGACGGCCCAAAAACACAACGTTCTGGGGGGCGGGGAAGCCAGCACCCAAAGGTGTGCCAGACCTGTTGCAGGCGCTGCCGGTCCGACTAACCTTTGCCAGCGACAGAGATGTCCGGCGATACCACCATTCCCCGGACTTCCGGACTGGGGCTGCCCTGCCACTCTACCAGTGCGGTCAAAAAAATCTCACCTCCCCTAGATGTAGTGTGTTGCCGGCAGGCTGAGGAACTTCTGAGCCCCCCACAAGTTTGTCAAACAGATAACCGGGCAAAATGAAATTTACAAGTTATCATAGGACACAAATAAGTTCAGTTCTATCACCCACAGGTTGAGTTGAAGACGCCGCTGCCGCCTTGAGTGGGGGCCAAGTTTTGAAATTCAGCCCGAGGTGAATCAGACAGTCAAGACTTGGCCTGACCCGCACAGGCAAGAGTTTCGTCTGTGCCTCTGAACTTCAGTTGCTCGTTCAGATTTCGTGACCCACATGACCATTTACATTGGAAACCTGTCTTACCAAGCCACCGAAGAAGACTTAAAAGCAATATTTGCAGAATACGGCCCGGTCAAACGAGTCGTATTGCCGACAGACCGAGAAACCGGGCGGATGCGCGGCTTTGCATTTGTTGAAATGTCAGACGACGCTCATGAAGATACCGCCATTTCAGAATTAGACGGCGCGGAATGGATGGGGCGGCAGCTGAAGGTGAATAAGGCGAGACCAAAAGAAGATAATCGCCCCAGCCGTCGCAACAACTTCTAGGGCGATCTAGGCGACGGCGAGTCTCTGCCCCCAAGCCAGCAGCCGCTCCTGAGAGCTGTAGGAAAAGACACCCAACAAAACTGAATTCCCACCCAAAACTATCTAGCGGGCACCAGACAGAGTAAGCCCAGACTCTGACTGGTGTCGGCTGGATTTTTATTTTTAAGCAGGGGGAAGAGCGAGTGAGTGGAATCAGCGCCTGAAAGCTAATTTATAAGGAAAATGCGGAGCAACAAGAAACCGGGTGTCTTGTACTGGGGGAGCTGGAAAACTCAGCCATCTTGCGGCAAGATTCCCGGGTTCTGCCTGCCCATTCAGGCTTAACAATTAGTTTATAAATCACCAGACCCCTTCTGCCGGTGGCACCCAGTTGCTAAAACCCTTATATTTTCGTCAATTCTGGCTTCTCCCACCGCAGCCATGTCCACCCCTGCTTAAAGGAGCCCAACATCTGAAAAACCCACCTCAATCAAGCTCCCCCCGCCCGAGCCAGCACTGAGAGGGGGTGAGGCACCTCATGCAAAACCGGCACGCACTTCGCACAATGTTTGCATTGAACTATTGATGTTTTGTTCAACAGGCGCTGCTTTTCGGGTGAATAAGCAAAGATACTCAACACAAATCGAGAACATTCTTTAGTTCCCATAAAATTAATCGCCCGTCTAGAAATCGCTCCCTAAGATAGTAAGTGAGGGACGATCGGCACCACGCCCGCCGGCAGAGGCGGTGCCACCGGCGGGGATCCGCCCCCGGAGCCGTTGCCCTCCGATGTAGAGAGGCGAAATTCCGCGTCTCAAGCCACGACAGGGAGGATAAAACAATGGCAGACAATTATCAGCCGAGCTCCTCGGAACACGCCCTGGACCGGGATTGCACGACCCTGTCCCGTCACGTCCTGCAGCAGCTCCAGAGCTTCTCCGCTGACGCTCAGGACCTGAGCGCCCTGATGAATCGCATTGCCCTAGCGGCCAAGCTGATTTCTCGCCGCCTCAGCCGGGCTGGGTTGCTCGAAGGCGTGCTGGGATTCACCGGCGAGGTGAACGTGCAGGGAGAATCCGTCAAAAAGATGGACGTCTACGCCAATGAAGTGTTTATCTCCGTCTTCAAGCAAAGCGGGCTGGTCTGTCGGCTGGCGTCTGAGGAAATGGAAAAACCCTACTATATTCCAGAAAACTGCCCCATTGGACGCTACACCCTGCTCTATGACCCGATTGATGGCTCTTCCAACCTCGATATAAACCTCAATCTGGGTTCCATCTTCTCGATTCGCCAGCAAGAAGGTACAGACGAGGATGGCTCCGCCCTCGACCTGCTACAGCACGGGCGCAAGCAAATCGCCGCCGGCTACATCCTCTATGGGCCCAGCACCATGCTCGTCTACTCCATCGGCAGAGGAGTCCACTCCTTCACCCTCGACCCCAGCCTGGGCGAGTTTATCCTGTCCCACGAAAACATCCGGGTTCCCGATCACGGCTCCATTTACAGCGTCAACGAAGGCAACTTCTGGCAGTGGGACGAATCGATCCGGGACTACATCCGCTACGTCCACCGGCATGAAGGCTACACTGCACGCTATGGCGGAGCCCTGGTGGGAGACTTCCACCGCATCCTCTTACTCGGCGGCGTGTTCTTGTACCCCGGTACAGTCAAAAAACCGGAAGGCAAATTGCGCCTGCTCTACGAAACGGCTCCCTTGGCCTTTTTGATTGAGCAAGCCGGCGGACGGGCCAGCACCGGCCTCCAAGATATCTTGGACGTCGTGCCAGACTTTCTCCACGCCCGCACCCCCCTGATTATCGGCAGCAAAGACGATGTGGAACTCGTCGAGTCCTTCATTCGCGAGCGAACCGAGGAAAAAACAGTCAGCCTCACAAAGTAATGAGTGATGAGTGACTTCACCTCATTGCTCAGGGCGGGCTCCGGTGCCCGCCCCTACAGACCCCACCAAGTCGTAAAACTCAACTGAAAATAACTATGGCAGACAATCTTCTGTTGCAGATTGAAAAAGAATACGGTCAGAGCATCTGGATGGATAATTTGAGCCGCAATATTATCCAGTCCGGAGAACTCAAAGAGCTGATTGCGAGCCGGGGAGTCGTGGGAATTACCTCCAACCCAGCCATTTTTGAAAAAGCCATCGCCGGCAATGTCATCTACGATACCGATATCGAAGCAGGCATCCGCGCCGGCAAATCCGTTCAAGAAATTTACGAATCGCTGGTATTTGAAGACATTCGCAACGCCTGCGACATCTTGCGCGGCGTCTATATCGAAACCGGCGGGCTGGACGGATACGTCAGCATTGAAGTGCCGCCTTCCTTGGCCCGCGATACCGAAGCCACCATTCGGGAAGCTGTGCGCTACTACCAAGAAATAGGCCGGGACAACCTGATGATTAAAATCCCCGGCACCCCCGAAGGCTTGCCGGCAGTCGAGCGAGTCATCAGCGAAGGAATCAACGTCAACATCACCCTGCTGTTCTCCGTGCAGAGCTATGTGGAAACCGCCTGGGCTTACATCCGGGGTCTGGAAGCTCGGGCAGCCGAAGGTAAAGATATCTCCAACATCGCTTCCGTCGCCAGCTTCTTCATCAGCCGCATCGACAGCAACGTTGACGCCCAACTTGACAAGATGATTGCGGCAGCGGACGACGCTGAAAAGAAAGCCCAGCTCAAGCAGCTCAAAGGCAAGTATGCCATCGCCAACGCTAAAATCGCCTACCAGAAATATAAAGAGATTATTCAGAGCGAGCGCTGGCAAGCCCTAGCGGCCAAAGGTGCCAAAGTCCAGCGACTACTGTGGGCGTCCACCAGCACCAAAAACCCCGAATACAGCGACGTGCTCTACGTTGACGAACTCATCGGACCCGATACCGTCAACACCATGCCGCCGGCAACCATTGAAGCCTGCGCCGACCACTGCAACCTGGCCAGCCGCATCGAAACCGGCGTGGGAGAAGCGTACCTGCTGGTGGAAACCCTAACCCAGCTGGGCATCAATCTCGATGAAGTGATGGCAGAACTGCTCGAAGACGGGATTGTGAAATTCATCCAGCCGTTTGACTCCCTGATCAAATCCCTGGAAGGGAAAGTCAAGCAGCTGCAGCCGGTGTAACGCCCCGACGTTGAACAGGCGTCTCGCCTGTCCATAACCAGATCGAGAGCCGCTCAAGGTTTCATCACCCCGCCGGGGCTGGAGAAAATTTGTGTACCAATGGTACACACATCCCAGCCCGAAAGTGTCAAGTCAGTTGCGTTCGGGACTGCCTTGAGCCGGTCGGTTTCATCACCCCGCCGGGGCTGGAAAAAATTTGTGTACCAATGGTACACACATCCCAGCCCAAAAGTGTCAAGTCAGTTGCGTTCGGGACTGCCTTGAGCCGATCAGTGTCATCACCCCGCCGGGGCTGGAAAAAATTTGTGTACCAATGGTACACACATCCCAGCCCAAAAGTGTCAAGTCAGTTGCGTTCGGGACTGCCTTGAGCCGGTCGGTTTCATCACCCCGCCGGGGCTGGAGAAAATTTGTGTACCAATGGTACACACATCCCAGCCCGAAAGTGTCAAGTCAGTTGCGTTCGGGACTGCCTTGAGCCGGTCGGTTTCATCACCCCGCCGGGGCTGGAGAAAATTTGTGTACCAATGGTACACACATCCCAGCCCGAAAGTGTCAAGTCAGTTGCGTTCGGGACTGCCTTGAGCCGGTCGGTTTCATCACCCCGCCGGGGCTGGAGAAAATTTGTGTACCAATGGTACACACATCCCAGCCCGAAAGTGTCAAGTCAGTTGCGTTCGGGACTGCCTTGAGCCGGTCGGT
>NZ_KB235948.1:5273401-5288720 GCF_000332335.1 Kamptonema formosum PCC 10802
CCAGCCGTTTGACTCCCTGATCAAATCCCTGGAAGGGAAAGTCAAGCAGCTGCAGCCGGTGTAACGCCCCGACGTTGAACAGGCGTCTCGCCTGTCCATAACCAGATCGAGAGCCGCTCAAGGTTTAATCACCCCGCCGGGGCTGGAGAAAATTTGTGTACCAATGGTACACACATCCGAGCCCGAAAGTGTCAAGTCAGTTGAGATCGGGACTGCCTTGAGCCGGTCGGTTTCATCACCCCGCCGGGGCTGGAGAAAATTTGTGTACCAATGGTACACACATCCGAGCCCAAAAGTGTCAAGTCAGTTGAGATCAGGACTGCCTTGAGCCGGTCGGTTTAATCACCCCGCCGGGGCTGGAGAAAATTTGTGTACCAATGGTACACACATCCGAGCCCGAAAGTGTCAAGTCAGTTGCGTTCGGGACTGCCTTGAGCCGGTCGGTTTCATCACCCCGCCGGGGCTGGAGAAAATTTGTGTACCAATGGTACACACATCCCAGCCCGAAAGTGTCAAGTCAGTTGCGTTCGGGACTGCCTTGAGCCGGTCGGTTTCATCACCCCGCCGGGGCTGGAGAAAATTTGTGTACCAATGGTACACACATCCCAGCCCGAAAGTGTCAAGTCAGTTGCGTTCGGGACTGCCTTGAGCCGATCAGTGTCATCACCCCGCCGGGGCTGGAGAAAATTTGTGTACCAATGGTACACACATCCCAGCCCGAAAGTGTCAAGTCAGTTGCGTTCGGGACTGCCTTGAGCCGATCAGTGTCATCACCCCGCCGGGGCTGGAGAAAATTTGTGTACCAATGGTACACACATCCCAGCCCGAAAGTGTCAAGTCAGTTGAGATCGGGACTGCCTTGAGCCGGTCGGTTTCATCACCCCGCCGGGGCTGGAGAAAATTTGTGTACCAATGGTACACACATCCCAGCCCGAAAGTGTCAAGTCAGTTGAGATCGGGACTGCCTTGAGCCGGTCGGTTTCATCACCCCGCCGGGGCTGGAGAAAATTTGTGTACCAATGGTACACACATCCCAGCCCGAAAGTGTCAAGTCAGCCTCCTGACCGGACTGCCTTGAGCAGTTCAACTCGAAATCTGGCAGCAGCCGTCAATTTTTGGAGAAATATTATGGAAACTCCAAATCCGACGCCTAGTGGCCCACTGGCAACAGATCGGCTCAATGGCAGTGAGCGAGCTAGGCTTGAACAGCTAGAATCCCTCATCGATCAAGAAGTTCATCTCTTTTCCCAGGTCGGCAAGGCTCTCGACGAGATTTGTGACAAGAGACTCTACCGGGAAACCCACAACACCTTTCAGGGTTACTGTCAGGACAAGTGGGGAATAGCAAGACGGAGAGCCTATCAGTTGATTGACGCCGCACAGATTGTAGAAAATTTGTCTGCCCTTGGTGCACAAATTCCAACCAGTGAGCGTCAAGTCCGCCCCCTGACGGGACTGCCAAAAGATGCTCAGGTGGAAATCTGGCAGAAGGCAGTAGCGCTCGCATCCAACGGCATTCCCACCGGCACTGCAGTTCAGCGCCTGGTTGACGAACATTATGGCACCGGGGTGAAGCCTCCCCCTGGGGAGCCCCCCTCAGAAGTGGAGCCGTTGCGTCAGGAGAATCAGCGGCTCAAAGAGCGCATCAGGCAGCAAAACCTGGAAAGACAGCGCCGCGCTGCAGAGGTGGCTGCTGAACTCGAGCGGCTTAGAGGGGAAAACCAGGATCTCAGAGCAGAACTTCGGCGATGGGAGAAAGATTGGCAGTACCGGATCACTCTGGAGCGGGAGCAAATCAGGGAAGAAATCAGGAGTGAATATGAAGACAAAATTAACGCTATAACAGCACAAGGAAATTCTCTGTTAAGCAGATTAGAAGCAATTGAAGGAGCAAAAAAGTAGATGGTCACACTGCTGGAAAACCCCCTGCGCGTTGGGTTGCGCCAGGAACGCACCCCCGAACCCCTGATTCTGGTAATCTTCGGGGCGTCGGGCGACCTCACTCAGCGCAAACTGGTGCCGGCAATCTATCAGCTGAAACAAGAACGCCGCCTGCCGCCAGAAATCACCATCGTGGGTGTGGCGCGACGCCCGTGGAGCCACGACTATTTCCGCGAGCAGATGCGCGAAGGCATCGAGCAGTTTTCCACCGGCATTGGCATTGAAGAAGTGTGGCAAGACTTCGCCCGAGGTCTGTTCTATTTCTCAGGTGACATCGACGCCCCAGCTGACTACCAAAAGCTGAAAGCTTTCTTGAGTGAGCTGGACACTCAGCGGGGCACGCGAGGCAACCGGGTGTTCTACCTGTCTGTTTCCCCCAAATTCTTCCCAGAGGCAATCCGCCAGCTCGGCGGGGCGGGGATGCTGGCAGATCCGGTCAAAACCCGCCTGGTGATTGAAAAACCTTTTGGCCGGGATTCGAGCTCAGCCCAGCAGCTCAACCGGGTGGTGCAGCAAGTCTGCAAAGAACAGCAGATTTATCGCATCGACCACTACCTCGGCAAAGAAACCGTTCAGAACCTCCTGGTCTTCCGCTTTGCCAACGCCATCTTTGAACCCCTGTGGAATCGCCAGTTTGTCGATCACGTCCAGATAACCGTAGCCGAAACCGTGGGCGTAGAAGACCGCGCCGGCTACTACGAAAGCTCCGGCGCTCTGCGAGACATGGTGCAAAATCACCTGATGCAGCTGTTCTGCCTCACAGCAATGGAGCCGCCCAACTCCCTCAACGCTGACAGCATCCGCACCGAAAAAGTCAAGGTGCTGCAGGCGACTCACCTGACCGATATCCGCAACCTCGAGTATTCCGCAGTCCGGGGGCAGTACGGCCCCGGCTGGATGAAGGGCGAGCCAGTGCCGGGATACCGGCAGGAGCCCGGAGTTAACCCCAACTCCATCACCCCCACTTATGTGGCCATGAAGCTGGGTGTCGATAACTGGCGCTGGAAAGGTGTGCCCTTCTATATGCGCACCGGCAAGCGCCTGCCCAAAAAAGTCACAGAAATCGCCATCCAGTTCCGCGAAGTGCCCCTGCTGATCTTCCAGTCCGCCGCCCAGCAGGCCAGCCCCAACATACTCGCCCTGCGCATCCAGCCCAATGAAGGCATTTCCATGCGCTTTGAGGTGAAAATGCCTGGTTCCGACCTGCGCACCCGGCCCGTGGATATGGACTTCAGCTACGGCTCCACCTTCGGCAAAACCACAGGCGACGCCTACGAACGCCTGCTGTTAGATTGCATGCTGGGCGACCAGACTCTGTTCACCCGCGCCGATGAGGTCGAAGAAGCATGGCGCGTTGTCATGCCGGCCCTCGCCGCCTGGGAAGCCCCCACCGATCCGGCGTCTATTCCCCAGTACGAAGCGGGCACCTGGGAGCCCAATGAGGCCGAACTCCTGATTAACCGCGACGGTCGCCGGTGGCGCAGACTGTAGACGGGCATGGGGGCAGCGGCTTGGGGGGCATGGGGCACCCTTGCACCCTTGCACCCTTGCACCCTTTCAATACATTCAATCCCCAATCCCCAATCCTTGCATCCGGGCATCGTTGCATCCTTGCATCCGGGCATCCTTGCATCCAAAATCGCCCCACGCCCACTGCCCCATTCCCCCACCCCCCACCATTTAACAACCAAGACCGGAGAACTCACATGACCCCACAAACTGCTCCTGTTGTTTCCCTGCAGCCGCCTAAAGATGTTTCCATTACTGAACTTGAGGCGGAACTGAGTAAAATCTGGCAAGCTTTCAACACCCTGGGCGATGAGGGGAGCGTGCCGGCAGCCACCCGGGCCGCTACCTTTAGCTTGCTGATCTACGAACCCGAAGAAACCCAACACCTGCTCGCAGCCCTGGGGTTTTACACCGGCCCGATTGACGGCATCTTGGGCCCGCGCATGGAGGCGGCCCTCATGGAGGCCCAGAAAGCATACGGCCTGCCAGTGACCGGCAAGCCGAATCCCCAAACGCTCGACCACTTGCGAGAAGCCTATGCCAAACAGCGGGCGTCGGGCGAGAAAGCTTCCGAAAATGGCAAGAGCCGCATCCAGTACGCTCTCGATGCCAGAGGCTCGATCGCCGACGAGATCGCCTCTCGCAACCCCTGCCGCATCATCACCCTCTGCCCTGTCAGCGGCTTCGATGAAGGCGTCAGCGCTCAAGTCTCCGCCTACTGCCCCGTGCAAAAACACAGCGACAGCACCCTCGTCTGCTGCGAGTACATCACCCTCACGGGAACCGTGGAAGCCCTAGAACGGGTGGGGGGCATGATCGCCGCCCTTCTGATTGGGGAGCTGCCCAAGTTCCTCTGGTGGAAAGCCACTCCCGATCTCAATCACGGCCTGTTCAAGCGGCTGTCAGAGCAGTGCAATTCCGTCATCGTTGACTCAAGCACGTTTAACAGCCCTCAAGAAGACCTGCTCGGGCTTCAGAACCTCATCGATGCCGGCATTCCCGTTGCTGACCTCAATTGGCGCAGGCTTGCCGCTTGGCAAGAGCTGACCGCTGAAGCCTTCGACCCGCCGCAACGCCGCGCCGCCCTCAAGGATGTTGACCGCGTAACGATCGATTACGAGCAGGGGAATCCCGCTCAAGCCCTCATGTTTTTGGGCTGGCTGGCTAGCCGGCTTCACTGGCAACCCGTCTCCTACCAAAACGAAGGCGGAGATTACCAGATTGAGCGGATTAAATTCCTCACCCAAGACCAGCGACCTGTGGACGCTGAATTGGCTGGGATTCCCACCGCCGACTGGGGCGACATCCCCGGCGACTTGATCGCTCTGCGCCTGAGCTCTACCAATCCCGAGGCTGACTGCAATACGGTACTGTGTTCTGAAACCACTGGCTGCATGCGCATGGAGGCTCACGGCGGTGCCCAAGCCTACCGCATCCAGCAAGTCGCACCGATGTCTGACCTCAAGGCGGAGGCGCTGCTCGCTCAGCAGCTCCAGCGCTGGGGCCGAGATATGCTCTACGAAGAAAGCTTCGCCGTTACGGCGCAAATTCTGGGATTAGCTAATCCCTAACGGTTAGAGAGCAGCTCTTGTATTCTGCTGCAGCGGTGAGAAACCGGGTTTCTTAGGGCTAATTGCCCGAATAATGGAGATCCCATCCAAAGAAACCCGGTTTCTTCTATTACAAGACCGGCTCTCTAGTGGGTGACAGGTAACGGGTCATGAATAATTAGGCCGGGAGCATCAAGGGTTGTGCAAAGAAGCCCATATCAATGCGACAATGATTTCAGCAGGTTGCAGGAGGAGAAGATTTTTGGCCAGCGAATCTTTGGCAACGGGATTGAAACATCTTTTATCTGTCTGGCTTACCCCCACGGCTTCCAAAAAGGCTCTCGCATCAAAAATGAAAAATGGCTCTCGCAATCGCCGGCCCTAGCAGCGGTGCCGGCAAGACAACTGTCACCCTCGCCCTGCTCGCGGCATTAAAACGTCAGGGTTTAAACGTTCAATCTTTTAAAGTGGGCCCCGATTACATCGACCCGATGTTTCACCGGCACGTCACCGGTCGCCCCTGTCGCAATTTAGACCCGCTGCTCACTTCTGAAGCTTACGTCCGGCAATGTTTCGCCCGCCACACCTCCGACGCCGAATACGCCACAGTCGAAGGGGTGATGGGTTTGTTTGATGGAGTCCCCGGGGTTTCGCCACCGGCCTTCGCAACCGAATTCATCGCCACCACGGCCACACCCCCTGATTCCCTCACCGATTTTGCCAGTACCGCTCATATCGCCCGCTTGCTGGATTTGCCGGTGCTCCTGGTTATCGATTGCAGCCGGCTCTCCGGTTCTGTGGCGGCTATCGCACACGGCTACCGCTCCTTTGACCCCCGCATTAAAATTGCCGGCGCAATTCTTAATCGGGTTGGCAGCGACCGGCACCTGGAACTCCTTCAAGACGCCCTGGAACCCCTGCAACTTCCCGTACTCGGCGTGCTGCGCCGCCAAGATGACATCTCCATCCCCGACCGCCATCTCGGTCTGCTGCCGGTGGCCGAAATGACAAATTTAAAAGAAATCCTTGACAAATTAGCTCACATAGGGTATGATGCATTCGACTGGAACCGGCTGCTGCCACTGCTGAGGACTGACGGCAAAACCGCAGCACTGCAAGGAGACCCGCAGACAGACACTCATCTGCGTTTGTCAGCCTCCCCCTGCAGTTCAAAAACCAAAATCCCGATAGCCGTCGCCCGCGACTCCGCCTTCAGCTTCTACTACCAAGACAACCTCGACTTGCTGCAACAGCTGGGGGCAGAACTGGTATTCTGGAGCCCCCTCACAGACACCCGCATCCCCGATGGCGTCTGCGGACTTTACTTTGGCGGCGGCTTTCCAGAAGTCTTTGTCCGCGAATTGAGCGCCAGCCGAAGCGCCCGCGAAGCCGTTCGCACCGCCATTCAGTCCGGGATGCCAGCAGTGGCCGAGTGCGGCGGCCTGATGTATTTGTGTCAAGAAATCGCAGATTTTGATGGCCAGTCATGGCCCGTGGCGGGGGTGCTGCCGGCAAACGCGGTCATGGGCAAGGGCCTGACGCTGGGATACCGGCACGCCACCGCCCTGCAAGACAGCCCCTTACTCAGTGCCGGCCAGACAGTTTGCGGACATGAGTTTCACCGCTCTCAGCTGAGTGCTACACCCTCTGCCCCACTCTACCAAACCAGGCGCTACAGTCAGAAGGTGCCGGTGCAGCCAGAATTTGAAGGGTGGCGGTTGCACCGGCTGCACGCCTCCTACATCCACCTCCACTGGGGCGCTCGCCCAGAAATGCCGGCCCGGTTTCTCCAGCACTGCGCTCATTTCAGGGGTTAGGGATTAGCGGTTAGGAGTTCGGTTTTGGGGGAGAAATTGATAATTAACCCCATCCCCCATCCCCCATCCCCCACGCCCATGCCCCATGCCCTTAACATGATACCCTAAGATAGAACTTTATTTACGGGTGTCCTGTGGCTGCAGTATCCGTGCAATTTATCGATGGACTGAACGAAGAAATTAGCCAGATTAGCCTGCGCAAGCGCCGCAATTCCTCGACAAAAATCGTAATTTTGATTTTTGAGCGCCTTCAGGCGATGGAGAAAGGGCGCAGCTTTAAAAATCGAATCGATACTCTCTATTTGCGCGACGAAGAAGGGGAAATTCAAGTCACTCCCAGTGGCATTAAGTTTTTCTTTGCTGATGACGACGACTTTTCCAAAGCCGAGTGTTCCTTTGAAGTCAACTCCGAACCTGCTTTTGAGCGGGTGATGCGGTTCTTCAACCGCTACGCCGAGGCCAATGGTTTTGAGTTTCAACCCTCAGGTAATGACTAATCGCTCTCAGAACATTGCTCTTTAGCAGAAACCACCAAAAAGCTCAATCTCCTGTGTGAGGAAACCCGGTCATTTCTGCGCTCACCGGCTTTCTCAGCAGAAGCAGCTTGACCCAGGCTCACCGGCTCGTGTCCAGCGATCCTGTCCATTCAATGCAGCCGGTTGAGAGCCGGCAGTGAATTTCTTCGCCGGTGCTCCCATCAATCTGCCGGTGCCCGCAATGCAGCCAGACGTGACATTCTCTGGATGCCGTGCCACCGTCCGCCGCCGGTTTGAGAGCTTAGGGCCATCCGCACTTTAATTGCCAAGGGTAGAAATTATTGTCTCCCCTATCTTCATCAAAAAATCACACGCCCTTTACAGAAACTTCACACAACTCAAAAGCCAGAAATTATAAGGCTTTTAGGCGCTGGGCAAGACGGTGGGCACTTTTTTTTAGCCAAAACACAGGTTGGCAGTGATTCAAGTCACCCAGAGTTCTGTAAAATGCTGCTTAATGGGGAGGTATATGGAATTTTCCCTGAGCGCACTCCCACTGGAATTGGCCTGAACAGCATATTGCCTGCCCACTTTCGGGACAGACGGAGCAAAAAGTGACTCAGGGAATGCATTCCTACTCTCTCTTTTTCTTATTTTGAGAGAAATCTAGCTATGAAACTCTTGCGCAGAACCTTCTCCGGTGCCGCTGCTGCCCTGACTGCTAGCCTAAGCATTGCCGGCGCACCAGCTTTTGGCTTCACCATCACCCAAAACAGCAACGGTTCCGACTTGCTCAACTCACTCCTCGGCACCACTACTGGACTGAGCAACTTCTCTGTCACCACCACCGGCAATGCCGCTGCCTTTGGCCTTTTCACTGGCGATCCCTTCGGCTTGGGGTCAGGCGTCGCCCTCAGTACAGGGTACGCCACCGCTCTCCTTGGGCCGAATAATTCTGGAAGCAAAAGCGGTTCTTTTGGAACTTCAGGGGACACTCCCGGCTCCTACGATCTGGCTAAGCTCGAAATCAGCTTTGACGCCGACAGCACTGCAGACAAAGTGTTCTTCCAATATGTCTTCGGATCGGAAGAGTTCGTAGAGTATGGGGGTTCTTCATACAACGACTCTTTTGAACTGCTGCTCAACGGCACTAACCTGGCCAAGTTGAGCGACGGGCAGACCGTTACCATCAACAACCTCGTGCCCAACCCGGGCGGACCCTATCACCCCGACTTCACCGACAATACCGGCGGTATCGCCACCAATGACACTCAATTAGATGGCTTCACCAAAGTGCTGGCCTTTGAGGGGCTGCTCAATAAAAACGCCAAGAACACTCTCAGCATCAAGATTAAGGATGTGGGCGATAGCGGCTGGGATTCAGGCGTGTTCATTAAAGGTGGCTCTCTGGGAACGGTAGCGCCCCCCAGTAAGGTTCCTGAACCGGGCGTCGTCTTTGGCTTGCTGGCTGCCGGCAGTATGGGTTTCCTGAGCGGTCGCAAAAAGCAAAAAGCAGTGAATTCTTAGGCTGTTCTCGGGGGTTTCTCTGATTTTCACCCCCCCTTGACATCCTGACAGCTGTGGCTCCTGCGGGAAGCCACAGCAATTTTGTTTCCCGCCACGCCTCCGCGCTTGCCTTCGACTGCAGTGAGGTGCGTTACAGGCGCTACATACTGGCGCATTTAGGCAGCCCGGGGTACTCTTAGGGATGCCGGTGAGGCCCTCTCCCTATCTACCCTGCTGCCTTACTGCAATACTTTTTTCCCAACGTGCAACGATTCCCAGGACTCTTTTGAGTCTTAACTAAATCTTCCACCTTGGGGAGTTATAGCAGTATGCACTTAGGTTACAACATTAGACCTTCAGGGGCGGCGGGACGCCTGCCCTACGTCTATATAGCAGTAGGCATTTAGGGAAGGTACATTCCGGCCTCCCTTGCTCCAGAGCTCCCGAAGCTCCTATTGTCTTAACTCATATGACTATTGCTATAAGAATTTTTCACAAAAGAGATATAATAATTCTTGACTCAGATTCCTGATTTCAGACCGCCCCTGGCCTCTATCTTAAAATGCCAGCAGGCCAATCAATGGCCATCCCTGTAAAAACCAGGAGGTTATCTAGGTGGCAAGAAGTCACGGGTTACTCTTGAGCGAGCTTCTGCCTGGGGCATCAGTCCCCGGCTAGTGGAGCGAGCCAGGACAAAGTTCAGGGACTGACAGAAATAAAATTTTCTCTCGCTCCCGCTTAGACTGACCTTTCCTTCTTTCATTAATTTCCAGTGAGAGAAGGCTGTTTTTGCAATCTGGGTGTTTCAAAAAAGGGTGTTTTTCATCATGGTAACAGTCATCTTTTCCAGTGTCTTAATCCTTTACATGAGCGCAGTCGTAGCAGGCAATTGGGGCGATATGGGCGGTGATTGATTAAGCTATAGAGGACCCTTTGACCTGTGAAGTGCGAGTCTGAAGGCCAGCTTTCTATCCTTCAGAAATAACACTTCACTTCCCCTCAAAGCCTCCCTCTTTTCCCAAAGTATCAGCGGGGAGGCACAGCATTGGAGTACAATCTTCCCCCCTTCCAAACAAGCGTTCCCAAAGGGAACGCACCCCGCTTTTGCCTCTATTCCCCTTTAGAGCGCAGGTCAAATATTAGCAGAAACTGGGTTTCTTTAGGGGCGAGCAAGGGGCTTCGGGCCACTTCTAGACGTCGGGCGGTGACCGTGCGGCGACTGACCCCTATTTCTTCCTGGTTAAAAACAAGACAATACCCGCTTTTGGTTTTGTTTCTAACAATATCATATCTCCCTGATTAGCCGCAATCAGCCGCCAGCAAGCCAATGACCAGCCCTACGGGCCCAATCGGCCCCTGTCACAAGCACAAGTGGGCGCAACTGAGCTTTGCTTTTACTTATTATAAACTTTTCATACAAAAGATAAACTTATACAACGCCTGTTAAGAGTGTGTGTGGAAATGGGTAATCTCCGAAAAGAAGGGCGTCTACCCTGAGGGGTCTCAGCCAGTGAAATCGCGCAAACAACCTGCCGCCCACCAGGCCCTATCCTGCGGGGCCAGTCAGGGCGCGTCCCGCCACGCCCCCCGGCGTGCTCGCCCCCTTACAGGTGGCACTACAAAACGCAAACAGCAACAGCGGCGGGCAGCCCTTGTGACTGCCTTGATCCCGCATATTTTGCTGTTTACCTGTCTCGCACCGGCATTCCCTCAGGCCACCCCAGCCGGCACAGTCATCGAAAACGAGGCCACCGGCACTTATACTGACCCCAACACCGGAGAAATCCAAGAGGTGATATCCAACAAAGTCACAGTTACAGTCGCCGAAGTCGCCGGGATCGCGGTGAGAGCAGACGGCTTCCGAGCAGCCGACGGCAGCACCAGTATTTCTGCCGGCGAACTCCTGTACTTTGACTGCACCGTCACCAACGTCGGCAACGATCCCACCCGGTTCCACATTCCCAATTTGGCCACCGTCACCGGCCCGGGCTCAGTCACCGGCAGAGTCCAAATCAGCACCAACGGCGGCGCAACTTGGGTTGATATCGCCGCCACCTCCAGCCTAGCAGGCTTTACGTTCACGAACGATTACGTCGAAACCGCCTCTTTCGCCCCAACACAGTCAATCCGGGTGCGAGTGCCTGTCACAGTCTCGGCAACCGCCACACCCAGGGAAGAAATCATCGTCCGTCTCGGCAACGCCCCCGGCGACGGCCAAAATCAGGAACGATCTCCCAACCCGGACGACGTTTACACCACCGACAATCCCGACGGAGTTGCCGGCGAAGCGCCAGGAGTGCCGGTCAATGGCACCCGCGAAGCTAGCGACTCCCAACGCGCGACAGTCGGTGCGCCGCCCCTGGCACTAGCCGCCCTCTACAAAACTGCTGCCCTGCCGGTAAATGCCGGCAATCCCGGGAACCCCAGCGATGATGTTATTACCTATAACTTAACCCTAGATATACGGTCGGGGGCTCCGCCAGGCGCAGGGGACATCGCCGCCGCTGACTTGACCGGCACCCCCATTACCCTCAACGGGAATTCCGCAACGCGGATTTTGGTGTCCGATGCCGTACCCGCCGGCACTCGCCTGACAGCTACCCCCACCGCACCCTCGGGGTGGCAGGTCATATATACCAAAGATTCGCCCACCGCCCTCACCGCACTGCAATCCCAGTGGTACAGCAATCCCAACGATCCGGCGCTTGGCAATTTGGCCAATGTCACCCGCGTCGGGTTTGTCTTTGACGGCACTCTCCCCAAAGGCACGACAGTCACCGGCTTTTCTTTCGCTGCCGTTACCAGCGGCATTACCGGCACAACCTCAATTGCCAACATCGCCCAAGTCTTTGGCTCCACTTCAGGGGCTCGCAACGCTATCGTTTACGACGAATCCGGCGACCAAAATCCCAACAACTTTAATGATGACGGCACCCCCGGCGAGCCGGTTATCAGTTACGGCATTGCCAACCCCGCCACAGACGGAACCGACACCAGCAACAACAGCACCGGCACCGGACCCGGCGGGGAAGACACCACTGTTACCGTGACTGTCCTCACCGGCGCTGTCCTCAATGGCCCGCAGGGCGCACCGGCAGCCACCGGTCCCACCGACAATAATGACGATTTCACCAACCTGTCGGCAGCAGTCCCCGCCGGGACCGACCCCTCCGCGCCGGTGGATGCCGCGCCCGTCACCTTTACCAATACTGTGCAAAACACCGGCAGCTTTACCGCTACCATCACTCTTGTGCCAACCCCACCGGCCAATCCCGCCGATCTGCCGGCGGGCACCACCGTCACCCTCTCCTACGGCAACCAGTCCGCCACTTACACTTACACCGGCAGCGCCTTTATCACATCTGCTGCCCCTCTGTCAATCCCCAATTTGGCACCTAACCAAACAGCGGAGTATACAGTCAGGGCCGATTTGCCGGCGGCTGCCCAGCAGGCGGGATTTCCCGTGCCGGTGACGGCATTTATCGACACCAGCGGCAATGGAACCCCTGATGCCGGCGAGCCGGCTAACACAACCATTGACCGCGTTTATACAGGGTTCTTGCGAATTGTCAAGGAGTCGCGCCTGCTCAAAGGCACCGGCCCGGATGTCCCTCAGGGGAGCGACAGCTTCAGCACCGCTTCCAAGACTGGGGTCACTGGGAATATCATCGAGTACCGGCTGACTTACACCAACATTTCTGCCGGATCGAGGGGCCCCGGCAACCGGATTTTAAACGCTAGCAATATAGTAATTACGGAAGATGGCACGACTTACGATCCTGCGGGCAACCCCGCTGGCAACAGCTGGGCGCTTGACCTGGACAATGCCGACGGCGACAGCAACCCGACAACCGGCATTGACACCAGCCATGTCCCGGGCACAGCTGCGGACTCTGCCGGTGGCACGATCACCTTCTTTAGCGGCAGACCGGCTAGCGCGCCCTTCGCCGACAGTGGCGGCACGACCGCTGCTACGGATGTCACCCGGTATGTTAACACGGTGCGCGGCCCCCTCGGTCCCGGCCAGTCGGGCACCTTCACCTTCCAGCGCCGGGTGAATTGATAGGAATTGGGGATATTAATTATACACGATAGATAAAATTATGTCAATAACAAATTGCCAACAGTATCCGAGGGTCGAAGATATCTCACACGCTTCGGCTAAGAGGGGCTTAATTGCAGATTGCCAACAGTATCCGAAGGGCCAAAAGAACTCAAACGTTTCGGGTAGCAGGGGCTTAAGTGCAGATTGCCAACAGTATCCGAGGGGGAGTGGCTCAGAGGCTACTGCGGGTAAAAAAGATAATTTTCAGCATTCTTGAAAGATATATATATGAAGTGTATGGCAATGGCCAGTATCAGCGCAGTTGCACTGCTCGCCGCCACTGCGGGTGGGGCGAGAAGCGATCAGTTATATTCATATTCGGGTTCTCGGAGTGATTTATCTTTCGCCTCCGATCCAGAAGCGATAAATCGAGACACGATTGAGCGCCCTACAAGTCAGCAGTTAGCCCCAATCGCTCAAAACGCTGCAGTCGAACTGCGTTTAGAGGCGCAGAAACGTGTTCTAGTGCGAGATGGGCTTCGGAAAGAACAGGTGAGCTGGCAAACATTGGCCTCCGACGCGCCGGTGCAGCCAGGAGACGTAATTCGTTTCGTGCAATCCTTGAATTCCAGCAGCCAAAGACAGGTGAAAAATCTGGTGCTGACGCAACCGATTCCGCCGAAGACGGTATATATACTCAACTCAGCTACAGGCGCAGGCAGTGTGACGATTACCTACAGCACAGACAGCGGCAAAACATACAGCGCCACACCAGAAATTGATGTGCTACAGCCCGACGGCAGAGCTGTCAGACAGCCGGCACCAGCGGCAAACTACACCCACATTCGGTGGAAATTCGCTCAAGTTACCGCGCCGGCGGCGGCGCTGGCGACATTTCAAGTCGCAGTAAAGTAATCTGAGAAAACGGAAGTTGTAAAAGGGGGGCGTGAGGCATCGAGCATGGGGTGTGAGATATCGGAACATAGCAGTTGAGACAGGTAGTGGGTATTCAATCAGGGTGGAAAGTCCAGAAGAGGTTGCCGGTGGGAAAGCGTTTCGGAGGAGTTTAATTAGGTGCTCTACCTGAATTTGCCAGACAAGAATGAGACAAAGAGTGGGAAGTGGGAAGAAAAGAGTGAGAGACAAGCGTCTCCCTTTTCTCTCCTGCCTTTCACCCTGATTGTCCTTCATTCCTCCTCCTTAATTTTGCCGTTGCCGGCGCTGGCGCAACAGCAACCCCAGTGCGTGATACCGGGATCAGTCGTTCAGAATAGAGCCAGTTTTACCTACAGCGACTCTGTTAATTCCCAGCCAATAAACGGGCAGTCGAATTCGATAGCCACAGGGCTAGTCACCGCTGGACAGATATCCATTGCGCCCGGGGGCGTTGAAGATGCAAATAATAAGTTAGTCGTGGGTGCGTTTGCCGGCGCTTTGGCGGACGAACTGATGAAACTCGGGCTCACCCAAGAAGAAGCCACAAAAGCGGTGATAGCAGCGATAGTAGCGCTGTCGAGGCAGCCAACAAACGCCTCATTCGATACGCTAGCGACGGTTATTAAAGATGCCGTCGTAAACGCCGTACCAACACGCGCGAGCACCCTAGAGGGATTGCAGAGATCGGCAGCACTGGAGACAGGCGTTTCGGTAGTGGCGAACGTGGTTAAAAACCGGCTAATTGCTGCCGGTTTGACTCAAACGGAAGCCGAAGCAGCAACCCAAGCAGCAATCGGAGTGCTGAGCAAATCTACCGGCAGCACGCCGGTCAATCAAGCATTTGAAACAGCTTTCCAAGGGATGGTGGGGGCAGTGCCCAGTAAAGCAGACACCCTCACCCAGTTGCGAGACGACTTCATTCGCGAGATAGACACCCTTCGCGCCGGCATCAGCACCGGCATCAGCCAAGGAGATGTTCTCTACTTTGAATTTGTCATCTCCAATCCCAGCAACAGTGCCATCAGCTTTCAAATTCCCGACGCCAGTGCAATTCAAAAGCAAACTACCGGCACCGGTACAGTCACCGGCGTCAGTTACAGCGTAATTAATGCCGGTGGGAGTCCATTTGTGCTAGCAGAGTGTCCGACGCCGACTCCTAACCCGACGCCGACGCCGACTCCTAACCCGACGCCGACGCCGACTCCTAACCCGACGCCGACTCCGACTCCTAACCCGACGCCGACTCCGACTCCTAACCCGACGCCGACGCCTAACCCGACGCCGACGCCGACTCCTAACCCGACGCCGACGCCGACTCCTAACCCGACGCCGACGCCAAACCCGACGCCGACGCCGACTCCTAACCCGACGCCGACGCCGACTCCTAACCCGACGCCGACGCCGACTCCTAACCCAACACCGACTCCAACTCCTAACCCAACACCGACTCCAACTCCTAACCCAACACCGACTCCAACTCCTAACCCAACACCGACTCCAACTCCTAACCCGACGCCGACTCCAACTCCTAACCCGACG
>NZ_KB235948.1:5288820-5299211 GCF_000332335.1 Kamptonema formosum PCC 10802
CCGACGCCAAACCCGACGCCGACTCCAACTCCTAACCCGACACCGACGCCGACGCCAAACCCGACGCCGACGCCGACGCCAAACCCGACGCCGACTCCAACTCCTAACCCGACACCGACTCCAACTCCTAACCCGACGCCGACTCCAACTCCTAACCCGACGCCGACTCCAACTCCTAATCCGACACCAACTCCTAACCCGACGCCGACTCCAACTCCAAATCCGACTCCAAATCCGACTCCAAATCCGACTCCAAATCCGACGCCGACTCCAAATCCGACGCCGACTCCTAACCCAACGCCGACTCCTAACCCGACACCGACGCCGACGCAGGTGACGCCGACGCCGACTCCAACTCCGACGCAGGTGACGCCGATTCCCGTCACGACGCCGACAAACGTAGTGATTCCGCCTGGGGGACAGGTTAACGTCTCCGTTGGCGTGCAAGTCAATCCGGTTCCCACCACCGGCACATCGGTGACGGTGAGCATGGGGGGCAGCACTCCCGTGCCGGTGCAGCAGACAGTGATTATTCCGCCGGCGAACAACCAGCCGCTGACAGATCCCCTGGGGCGAGTTACCGGTTGCGCCGGCGAGATTTTGCCCGACTACACCGGCTTTAGCGTATCCCTCTACGAAGCTGCTGCTGCCGACCCCACCGGCACGAATTTGGCTCAATTGGTGGGTATGACACCCACAGAAGTTCCCGACATTCCCGGCAACAATGTGGCGGAAGGGATAGAGCCGAATCGGGAAAATAGCAATCCGTTCTTCCTCTCCAACGCCGAACAGGGAGACTACAGTTTCCTCCTCGATGTCAGTCGCGACCAGCTGACACTCGGACGGCGGTACATCTTGCTAGTCAGTCCGCCTCCAGGAGGCAGCTTCAGCGAGCGGCGCATCCGCATCGATATTGGCGAGACAGTTAATGGCATTACCCGCTACACCGCCACTTCTCTAGACGGTCGCCCGATTAGCGGCACAGACGGCAGCACCTCTGTAAACGGCACGATCGATATTCGAGATGCTGAGCGCGTCGGGCTCAATTTAGCCGTTCTCGATTTTACTACCGCCGTTTGCCAAGCCCAATCCATTCAAATCCTCAAAACCGGCGACCGCGCTGCAGCGGAACCGGGGGATACAGTTATTTACCGCCTCGCAGTGCGCAACCTTTCCACCACACCCCTGACTAACATTACTGTTAACGACGAACTCCCCCTGGGATTGAGCTTCCGCTCAGATTCCGTGCGGGCTGAATTAGACGGGCAAAAAGTGTCTCTCACCTCCAGCAATCAGGGGAGGCAGGTTAATTTGAGTGCCGGCACTCTAACCCTCGCGCCCGGGAAAGTCCTCAACATCGCCTACGCCGCCCGCCTCACCCCCGACTCCATGCGCGGGCGCGGCATCAACTCAGCAATAGTTGAGGGCCGGCGCACCGATAACGGTGCCGATGTCAGGGACGGTCCCGCCACGCACAAGATAGCGATCCGGCCCGGAATTGTCTCCGACTGCGGCACGATTGTCGGCAGGGTTTTCCTGGACAAAAACTTCGACGGCGAGCAGCAGAAAGACGAGCCGGGAATCCCCAATGCCGTAGTTTTCCTTGATGACGGCAACCGCATCGTCACCGACAATAACGGCCTGTTTTCCGTTGCCAATGCTATTTCTGGCTTCCGCACCGGCACACTCGACCTCACCAGCGTCCCCGGCTACAATATCGCTCCCAATCGCCGTTTCGCAGAGCGCAACAGCCAGTCGAGACTGGTGCGTCTAGAACCGGGCGGCTTGGTGCGCATGAACTTTGGCGTCACTCCAGTCAGGGAGGGAGATAACCGATGAACAATTTGAGATTGGTTTTCCTGTTAGCTCTGATCGGTGCTGCCGACGCTATCGCGCTTAAACCTGCCTGCGCCTCCCCCAAAGTCACCCGCAGCCAACCTATAGGACAAAATACTAGTTTTGTACTGCAATTGCCCGAACAGTCTGTACTGCGGCTGTCAGACAGCGATGTACTGCAAATGTATAAAATTTTCCCGACCGCACCCTCTCGCGCTACAGTAGAAGAATATGATAGCCTCACTGCGGCAAAAATCCAGATTGAAGATGGCTCGCCGGCAGGGGCGCTTTCCCTGAAAGCTTTGTCAGAAAAGGAATCTGGCCTCGGCGGCGAGACGGGAGAGCCGCCGGAACCGGCAGCCGGCCCCCAGCAAGACGCGAAACTGTTCACGCGGAAGAGCTACTTTTTCCGACGGTTATCCGTACAAGACGAGGGGATTGACAAATTATCCCAAAACCCCTCATCCCCCAATCCCGGCACGACCACAGGTGCCAGCAACTCTGGCCAAGTCAGGGAAACTGTGCCTCCCGGCGCTCGCTCCCAATCCCAAATCCCCTCATCCCCCAATCCCGGCACTCCCTCCCAATTGCAGATTGCCAACAGTATCCGAATTGTCTCACCGGCACCGGGAGCCGTGGTGGACGTGCCGGCGGTGACAGTGATCCTGGAATTTCCCACCGGCAAGCAAGTGGAGTTGCTGGTAAACGGACAGCCGGCAGAGCCAAAACTGGTGGGGCGCACAGAAACGGACAGCAGCACCGGCCTGGTGAGGCAAACCTGGTACGGGGTTCCTTTGAAAGAGGGAGAGAACACCCTGGAAGTGAGGGAGCTCGGCGCAGGACAGGCGTCTCCCTCATCCGGCGTAGGACAGGCGTCTCGCCTCTCCATTGTCGTGCGGGGTGCACCGGCACAGCTGAAACTGGAAACCGTAGAAACCCGGATTCCGGCGGACGGGCGCTCAACGGCGACAGTCAGGGGGGTGTTGCTGGACGCCGCCGGCAATCGCTCCGTGCGGGATGAGGTGGTAACTCTGGCGGCGAGTGCGGGGAAATTTACCAGCCCGGATTACGATCTAGCCCAGCCGGGGTATCAAGTTAAGGCGACCGCTGGGGAGTTTTCGGCGACCTTGCAGTCTTCTTTGAGTGCCGGTGCGGTGCGCATCCGCGCCGCGATTCCCAACCCCAACCCGCAACCGCCAACCTTCAACCCGGAGTTGGAAGCGTTTGCGCAGCTGCAGTTTGAGACAGATTTGCGCCCGAGTTTGGTGACAGGGGTTGTGGACTTCCGCCTGGGGCCGAGGGGAACCGATTTCTGGGGGAGTATGCGGGATTTCCTGCCGGCGGATGGGGATAACAGCTACCAGTTCGATGCCCGGGGTGCGGCGTTCGCCACCGGCGCGCTGGGGGGCTGGCTGTTCACCGGCGCGTACAACAGTTTCCGCAACCTGAATCAAACCTGCGACAGGATTGAGGGGCGGCGGCTGTTTGGGGACATTCAGTTTTCCGAGCAGGAGTATCCTATTTACGGGGACAGCTGTTCGCGGGAGACGGTTGCGCCGTCGAGTGACTCGGTATATTTGCGGTTTGAGCGCTCCTCCCCGGTTGCCGGTGCTGACCCGGACTACTTCATGTGGGGGGATTACAGCACCGCAGAATTTTCCACTTCCTCGCAGCAGTTTACCAGCATTACTCGCTCCCTGCACGGGGTAAAAAGCTCTTATAATTTTGGGAACTTGCAATTTAGTGGGTTTTACAGTGGGGGCGTGGAGGGATTCCAGAGGGACACGATCGTGCCAGACGGGACGAGCGGGTATTATTTCCTGTCGCGGAGACTGGTGATTTCAGGAAGCGAAGACGTGTTTCTGGAAGTGGAGGAGCTGGACAGACCGGGGACAGTGCTGTACCGGCAGCAATTGAGCAGGGGTGCGGATTACGAAATTGATTACGACCGGGGGACATTGCTGTTCCGCAGGCCGGTGCAGAGGATAGAAATAGACCCCAGCGGCGCAGTTTTGGTGCGGCGGATTGTAACGACGTATCAGTTCGACAGTCAAAACGGCGATACCAGCATTTGGGGGGGGAGATTGCAGTACCACCTGACGCGGGATGGATCGGCGGGAGGACCGAGTTGGTTTGGCGCAACTTACATGCGAGAAAATCAGGGGGTGCGGAATTTTGAGCTTTACGGTGGGGATTTCCTGCTGTCTTTCGGCTCCGCCGCAAATAATGCCGGTCAAACTAATGGGGTTTCCGGACAGCTGGTTGGGGAGTACGCCCATTCCAGCAACGATTCCGATATTATGGGGGCGGTGAGCGGTTCCGCGTACCGGCTGGATTTGAACGCGCGTTTGGGGACCGCCGCCAGCAGCCGGCTGTATTATAGGTCTACAGAGACGGGATTTTCTAATAACGCCACAACCAGTTTTGTAGCCGGTCAAACGCGCTATGGCGGACAGGTGAGCTATCAGGTTTCGCGGGCTACTCAGCTGCGCGCCAGTTACGACCGCGAGAGAAATCAGGGAGTAGCGCCTAGGGTTTTAACATCCTATCAAGATTTATTTGAGCCGAGACTGGAACAGATTCCAGGAAGTCAGGTGGATAATGAACTGACGACAATTTCAGCGGGGTTGTTGCAGCGTCTGGGAAGGGATGCTACAGTAGAATTTGACTACATTAACCGGCACCGAGAGGACAACCTGCCCACTAATCCTTTTAATGTGAGTTCTAGCCAGTTGCGCTCGCGCTTGACGTACAGATTTACCGACAGCCTGACGTTCCGGGCCCAGAATGAACTCAACCTGTCTTCTGACCAGGATATCATCTATCCCAACCGCACGATTTTAGGGCTGGACTGGGCGGTGTATCCGGGGATTGCGGTGCGCTTGAGCCACATCTTTTTTAATGGGGGACAGTACGAGGAGAATTCGATTACCAGTTTGGATATTACTGGGGATTACAAGGTTGGGCAAGATACGAGTCTGACCGGGCGTTTTGGCATAGTCAACGCCCAGGCGATGACGGGGGCGCTGGGGATTAAACAGGGGTGGACAATTGCGCCCGGACTGAGGTTAGATGGCAGTTACGAGCACATTTTTGGGGACTTGTTCGGGCGCACCGGCGCGGGGGTGCAGTACGCCCAGCCCTACGCTTATGGACAGGGGGCATCTGCCTTGGGCGTGCGGGGGGGAGACTCCTACAGTGTGGGGTTGCAGTATACTGGGAGTGACGATTTTCAGGCATCGGCTAGATACGAGCACCGCACTTCATCTGGGGGGAGCAACACAGTAATTTCAGCGGCGGCGAATGGTAAGATTTCTGGGGCGCTGACGGCACTGTTCAGGTATCAGCTGGCGTCTAGTTCTAACCAGCTGCTGGAAGCGTTGGGGGATACGGTGAATTTTAGGTTGGGGCTGGCGTACAGGGACCCGGCGGATGACAAGTTTAATGCGCTCCTCAGGTATGATTATCGGAGCAATCCGTCTACGATTCCGGACACGATATTTTTGGGGAGCGGGACGGGGTATAATGACCACACCTTTGCGCTGGAAGGGATATACGCGCCCGACTGGCGGTGGGAGTTTTATGGGAAAGTGGCGATGCGGCGCAGCACGTCTTATTTGGCGGATGATTTGGTGGGGAGAGGAACGGTGGGACTGGGACAATTGCGGGCGACATACCGGCTGGGGTACAGGTGGGATGTGGCGAGTGAGGTGCGGTGGGTAACGCAGCCGGCAGATGGGTACGACGAGACAGGTTTTGTGCTAGAGGCGGGGTATTATTTGACGCCGAATTTGCGCTTGTCGGCGGGGTATGTGTTGGGGAATATTACCGACAGGGATTTGGACGGTTCTCGCACCGCCGGTGGGCCATATGTGGGGCTGACGGTGAAGGTGAATGAGCTGTTTAGCGGGTTTGGGCGGCAGTTGCCGGTGGCTGCGCCGCCAGAGGAGTCGCGCGGTGGTGGGAGTGCCGGTGCTGGGCAATTTACTGTTAAACACACTTCGTTAAATATGCAGGTGGGGGGTGAGAAGAAATGGAGATGAACCGTTTTAGGCTGGGCAATCTGAACGCTAGAGATATGGGCAAAACCACTGCCCTGGCAGCACTGTTAATTTGCGGTGCCGGTTGGTGGAGTCAGCCGGTGCGTGCGGAAGGCAGCCGCAGTTTGTATCCTCAAACCGCAACTGGCTCCAGAGCCAACTTGGAGTGGCGCAGTTCCGCTGCTGGTGCCCTGAAGTGGGGTAATATCCTAGAGCGCAGAACACTGCTGAAAGTGTACGCCCAAGCTGGGGAAGTCATCCTGTTGGGATCTAGTGCCGTTAACATACCGAGTAGTACCAGCGGTGACATTCTGATCTATAACCCCGGTCAAGTTACAGGTTCTATAGGCAATGAGACTATACCAGCACCTGGATCGGCTGCTTTTCGCTGTTCCAGTCAGTCCGGAAGAGGCAGGATTAGCACTCGCGCCGAAGAATTAGCTGGCCCTAATACTGTACCGGCGGGCGGAGTCTCTGGTGGCTACACCCCTTGTTACTTCACAGCCCCAACAACTGGCATTTACGATGTTGTTTTTTATGGCCCATCCGGGTTTTCTTCTAATAATAATGGAGCCGCTAGTCTCTTAGGTAAGATCCTAGACGATCCGAACAATTTTAACACCAATCAAGGCTCTAGTGTCTCTAGCTGGGATGTGACGGTAAGAAGTAGCCTGACTTCCACAACAGACATAAATGGAAGGCTCTTTAGTTACGGCCTCAGCCTGTATACCGGGAACGAAACGACGTCAACAAATGGGCGTCCCGTTTTTGCTACAGCCTACGTCGTGACTACAGACGGTTATAGATACAAAACAAACCTGGGAGGAATAGATCCGGCTGGATTTATGATCTATGGCAACCTGAAAGGCTTCCTAGACAGCGATGGAGTAACACCGCTTTATCATGATGTTCTTGGCAATAATAGCAACCTTATAACTATTCAAGGTGGAGCCAGTTTGGCTTTACCTCAGTTTCCCCTCTTTTTGAGCGACGTCAATAATAACATGGAGGCTGAACGGGTGCTATCAGCTCTCGGTATTCCCACAGCGCCGGTAGCGCCAGCGGTCAGCGCTCCCACCTTCACGGGAACAGCCGGGGGGAACAACAGCAAACAGAACACGGGTGGGACTTTTAGTTTCAGCAGCAATATAACGGGCACTTACGAACTGATTATCAGCGGATATCCAGGTCTTCCCGACACTGATCCCAAAAAATTTGACCCTGCCGATCCCAAAAATCGGCTGTTGCGAAACACCATGACCGTATCTGGCACACAATCACTAACTTGGGATGGGAAAGATAATAGCGGCAACTTTTTCCCCCTGGGGAACAACTATGAAGTGCGGGTTATAGTTCACGCTGGGGAATATCACTTTCCACTTCTAGATGTGGAAAGCAGCACTCAGGGGGGGCCAAGCTTTACTCTTCTCAATCCTCCAAGTACCCATCCCCTGGGAGTATCCACAGCCTTCTTCGATGACACTAACTATAAAACTAAAAATGGAACTTCTGTGAGCGTAACAACCTGCGGGACTCCACCTGCAGGCGATCCTGCATTCCCAAAACGAAGTAACCCTATCAACGGTTTTGATTCTGTTAATCAAGCCTCTTATCGCGCTTTCGGTAACTTACCGGGTATTAATGCTGGTACGTCCTGCAATGGGGACTTTGGCGATGCAAAAGGGTTAGACCTGTGGACTTATTTTCCCGGTCTGTCTCCGAAAGGAACGCTCAACATCGTCGGTTTTCCCGACCTAACCATAGCCAAAACCCACACCGGCAACTTCACCGCCGGTGGACAGGGAACCTATACCATCAGCGTCAGCAACGCCGCCAATGCCGGTCCGACAACAGGTACAATTACCGTCACAGATACCTTGCCGAATGGCTTGACATTTGTGTCAGGAAGTGGTAGTGGATGGACTTGCAGCGCCAGTGGACAGACCGTCACCTGCACAAATGCGGGCCCATTAGCAGCCGGTGCCAGCAGCACCATCACCCTGACAGTCAATGCCACAGCAGCGGGGAACGTCACCAACTCAGCCAGCGTATCCACCCCAGAAGAAACCAACACCGGCAACAACAGCGCCACTGACAGCACCACAGTAACCGCACCCAACACCCCGCCGGTGGCAGAAGACAAAACCGCGCCGGCAACCGCGAATAACGTCATAGCAGACGTCCCAACCCTTACCGGCACAGACACAGACGGCACCGTCGTGTCATACACCATCAGTACATTGCCTGACATAAGTCAAGGCAAACTATCTTAAATGGAGTGGAAGTAACTGCAGGGCAAATCCTCACCCCCGCACAAGCCGCGCAGCTGAAATTCCAGCCAACCCCAGCTTCACCGGCAGCGCCACATTCACCTACAGCGCCACCGACAATAGCGGTGCAGTTGATGCCACACCGGCAACCGTCACCATCCCCGTAACCGCACCCAACACCCCGCCGGTGGCAGAAGACAAAACCGCGCCGGCAACCGCGAATAACGTCATAGCAGACGTCCCAACCCTTACCGGCACAGACACAGACGGCACCGTCGTGTCATACACCATCAGTACATTGCCTGACATAAGTCAAGGCAAACTATTCTTAAATGGAGTGGAAGTAACTGCAGGGCAAATCCTCACCCCGCACAAGCCGCGCAGCTGAAATTCCAGCCCAACCCCACGCTTCACCGGCAGCGCCACATTCACCTACACGGCGACAGATAACGACGGGGATTCCGACACCACACCGGCAACCGTCACCATCCCCGTAACCGCACCCAACACCCCGCCGGTGGCAGAAGACAAAACCGCGCCGGCAACCGCGAATAACGTCATAGCAGACGTCCCAACCCTTACCGGCACAGACACAGACGGCACCGTCGTGTCGTACACCATCAGTACATTGCCTGACATAAGTCAAGGCAAACTATTCTTAAATGGAGTGGAAGTAACTGCAGGGCAAATCCTCACCCCCGCACAAGCCGCGCAGCTGAAATTCCAGCCCAACCCCAGCTTCACCGGCAGCGCCACATTCACCTACACGGCGACAGATAACGACGGGGATTCCGACACCACACCGGCAACCGTCACCATACCCGTAACCGCACCCAACACCCCGCCGGTAGCAGAAGACAAAACCGCGCCGGCAACCGCGAATAACGTCATAGCAGACGTCCCAACCCTTACCGGCACAGACACAGACGGCACCGTCGTGTCGTACACCATCAGTACATTGCCTGACATAAGTCAAGGCAAACTATTCTTAAATGGAGTGGAAGTAACTGCAGGGCAAATCCTCACCCCCGCACAAGCCGCGCAGCTGAAATTCCAGCCCAACCCCAGCTTCACCGGCAGCGCCACATTCACCTACACGGCGACAGATAACGACGGGGATTCCGACACCACACCGGCAACCGTCACCATCCCCGTAACCGCACCCAACACCCCGCCGGTGGCAGAAGACAAAACCGCGCCGGCAACCGCGAATAACGTCATAGCAGACGTCCCAACCCTTACCGGCACAGACACAGACGGCACCGTCGTGTCATACACCATCAGTACATTGCCTGACATAAGTCAAGGCAAACTATTCTTAAATGGAGTGGAAGTAACTGCAGGGCAAATCCTCACCCCCGCACAAGCCGCGCAGCTGAAATTCCAGCCCAACCCCAGCTTCACCGGCAGCGCCACATTCACCTACAGCGCCACCGACAATAGCGGTGCAGTTGATGCCACACCGGCAACCGTCACCATCCCCGTAACCGCACCCAACACCCCGCCGGTGGCAGAAGACAAAACCGCGCCGGCAACCGCGAATAACGTCATAGCAGACGTCCCAACCTTACCGGCACAGACACAGACGGCACCGTCGTGTCATACACCATCAGTACATTGCCTGACATAAGTCAAGGCAAACTATTCTTAAATGGAGTGGAAGTAACTGCAGGGCAAATCCTCACCCCGCACAAGCCGCGCAGCTGAAATTCCAGCCAACCCCAGCTTCACCGGCAGCGCCACATTCACCTACACGGCGACAGATAACGACGGGGATTCCGACACCACACCGGCAACCGTCACCATACCCGTAACCGCACCCAACACCCCGCCGGTAGCAGAAGACAAAACCGCGCCGGCAACCGCGAATAACGTCATAGCAGACGGTCCAACCCTTACCGGCACAGACACAGACGGCACCGTCGTGTCGTACACCATCAGTACATTGCCTGACATAAGTCAAGGCAAACTATTCTTAAATGGAGTGGAAGTAACTGCAGGGCAAATCCTCACCCCCGCACAAGCCGCGCAGCTGAAATTCCAGCCCAACCCCAGCTTCACCGGCAGCGCCACATTCACCTACAGCGCCACCGACAATAGCGGTGCAGTTGATGCCACACCGGCAACCGTCACCATCCCCGTAACCGCACCCAAGCGCTCGCCCGGCTGCAGCGTAAACGACACGCCGTCAATCGCCCAAGTAGGCTCGCCACCCCCGCGCTGGTAAGGATAGGCGACTCTGAGA
>NZ_KB235948.1:5299311-5301359 GCF_000332335.1 Kamptonema formosum PCC 10802
TTACTCTTCTCAATCCTCCAAGTACCCATCCCCTGGGAGTATCCACAGCCTTCTTCGATGACACTAACTATAAAACTAAAAATGGAACTTCTGTGAGCGTAACAACCTGCGGGACTCCACCTGCAGGCGATCCTGCATTCCCAAAACGAAGTAACCCTATCAACGGTTTTGATTCTGTTAATCAAGCCTCTTATCGCGCTTTCGGTAACTTACCGGGTATTAATGCTGGTACGTCCTGCAATGGGGACTTTGGCGATGCAAAAGGGTTAGACCTGTGGACTTATTTTCCCGGTCTGTCTCCGAAAGGAACGCTCAACATCGTCGGTTTTCCCGACCTAACCATAGCCAAAACCCACACCGGCAACTTCACCGCCGGTGGACAGGGAACCTATACCATCAGCGTCAGCAACGCCGCCAATGCCGGTCCGACAACAGGTACAATTACCGTCACAGATACCTTGCCGAATGGCTTGACATTTGTGTCAGGAAGTGGTAGTGGATGGACTTGCAGCGCCAGTGGACAGACCGTCACCTGCACAAATGCGGGCCCATTAGCAGCCGGTGCCAGCAGCACCATCACCCTGACAGTCAATGCCACAGCAGCGGGGAACGTCATCAACTCAGCCAGCGTATCCACCCCAGAAGAAACCAACACCGGCAACAACAGCGCCACTGACAGCACCACAATTGTCAACCCCGCACCCGACCTAACCATAGCCAAAACCCACACCGGCAACTTCACCGCCGGTGGACAGGGAACCTATACCATCAGCGTCAGCAACGCCGCCAATGCCGGTCCGACAACAGGTACAATTACCGTCACAGATACCTTGCCGAATGGCTTGACATTTGTGTCAGGAAGTGGTAATGGATGGACTTGCAGCGCCAGTGGACAGGACGTCACCTGCACAAATGCGGGCCCATTAGCAGCCGGTGCCAGCAGCACCATCACCCTGACAGTCAATGCCACAGCAGCGGGGAACGTCACCAACTCAGCCAGCGTATCCACCCCAGAAGAAACCAACACCGGCAACAACAGCGCCACTGACAGCACCACACGTAACCGCACCCAACACCCCGCCGGTGGCAGAAGACAAAACCGCGCCGGCAACCGCGAATAACGTCATAGCAGACGTCCCAACCCTTACCGGCACAGACACAGACGGCACCGTCGTGTCATACACCATCAGTACATTGCCTGACATAAGTCAAGGCAAACTATTCTTAAATGGAGTGGAAGTAACTGCAGGGCAAATCCTCACCCCCGCACAAGCCGCGCAGCTGAAATTCCAGCCCAACCCCAGCTTCACCGGCAGCGCCACATTCACCTACAGCGCCACCGACAATAGCGGTGCAGTTGATGCCACACCGGCAACCGTCACCATACCCGTAACCGCACCCAACACCCCGCCGGTGGCAGAAGACAAAACCGCGCCGGCAACCGCGAATAACGTCATAGCAGACGTCCCAACCCTTACCGGCACAGACACAGACGGCACCGTCGTGTCATACACCATCAGTACATTGCCTGACATAAGTCAAGGCAAACTATTCTTAAATGGAGTGGAAGTAACTGCAGGGCAAATCCTCACCCCCGCACAAGCCGCGCAGCTGAAATTCCAGCCCAACCCCAGCTTCACCGACAGCGCCACATTCACCTACACGGCGACAGATAACGACGGGGATTCCGACACCACACCGGCAACCGTCACCATACCCGTAACCGCACCCAACACCCCGCCGGTAGCAGAAGACAAAACCGCGCCGGCAACCGCGAATAACGTCATAGCAGACGTCCCAACCCTTACCGGCACAGACACAGACGGCACCGTCGTGTCGTACACCATCAGTACATTGCCTGACATAAGTCAAGGCAAACTATTCTTAAATGGAGTGGAAGTAACTGCAGGGCAAATCCTCACCCCCGCACAAGCCGCGCAGCTGAAATTCCAGCCCAACCCCAGCTTCACCGGCAGCGCCACATTCACCTACAGCGCCACCGACAATAGCGGTGCAGTTGATGCCACACCGGCAACCGTCACCATACC
>NZ_KB235948.1:5301459-5304770 GCF_000332335.1 Kamptonema formosum PCC 10802
CCGGCAGCGCCACATTCACCTACACGGCGACAGATAACGACGGGATTCCGACACCACACCGGCAACCGTCACCATACCCGTAACCGCACCCAACACCCCGCCGGTAGCAGAAGACAAAACCGCGCCGGCAACCGCGAATAACGTCATAGCAGACGTCCCAACCCTTACCGGCACAGACACAGACGGCACCGTCGTGTCATACACCATCAGTACATTGCCTGACATAAGTCAAGGCAAACTATTCTTAAATGGAGTGGAAGTAACTGCAGGGCAAATCCTCACCCCCGCACAAGCCGCGCAGCTGAAATTCCAGCCCAACCCCAGCTTCACCGGCAGCGCCACATTCACCTACAGCGCCACCGACAATAGCGGTGCAGTTGATGCCACACCGGCAACCGTCACCATCCCCGTAACCGCACCCAACACCCCGCCGGTGGCAGAAGACAAAACCGCGCCGGCAACCGCGAATAACGTCATAGCAGACGTCCCAACCCTTACCGGCACAGACACAGACGGCACCGTCGTGTCATACACCATCAGTACATTGCCTGACATAAGTCAAGGCAAACTATTCTTAAATGGAGTGGAAGTAACTGCAGGGCAAATCCTCACCCCCGCACAAGCCGCGCAGCTGAAATTCCAGCCCAACCCCAGCTTCACCGGCAGCGCCACATTCACCTACACGGCGACAGATAACGACGGGGATTCCGACACCACACCGGCAACCGTCACCATACCCGTAACCGCACCCAACACCCCGCCGGTAGCAGAAGACAAAACCGCGCCGGCAACCGCGAATAACGTCATAGCAGACGTCCCAACCCTTACCGGCACAGACACAGACGGCACCGTCGTGTCATACACCATCAGTACATTGCCTGACATAAGTCAAGGCAAACTATTCTTAAATGGAGTGGAAGTAACTGCAGGGCAAATCCTCACCCCCGCACAAGCCGCGCAGCTGAAATTCCAGCCCAACCCCAGCTTCACCGGCAGCGCCACATTCACCTACAGCGCCACCGACAATAGCGGTGCAGTTGATGCCACACCGGCAACCGTCACCATCCCCGTAACCGCACCCAACACCCCGCCGGTGGCTACCAACGACAGTGGTTTCACAAATCCGGGAGTGCCGGTGAGTATTAATGTATTGGGCAACGACACTGACGCCAACGGCGACACCCTCACCGTCACCGACTTCACTCAGCCCGCCAACGGCACAGTCAGCTGCACACCGGCAGGCGTGTGCACCTACACCCCCAATCCCGGATTTACCGGCACCGACACCTACACTTACACCATCAGCGACGGAAAAGGAGGCACCGCCACCGCTACCGTCAAGATAACAGTGCCCATACCCGCCAACCAGCCGCCGGTGCCCGCGAACAAAACAGCCCCCTCAACGCCCAACAACACTCCGGTGCAAATTCCCGCCCTGAGTGCCACAGATCCCAATGCGGGCGACACGATTGCGTCGTACACCATAAGCACATTACCCGCACCGAGTCAAGGGGTATTATTACTCAATAGACAGCCGGTGCAAGCGGGACAAAAATTGACTCCTTCTGAAGCAGCGCAGCTGATATTCCAGCCAAACCCCAATTTCACCGGCGACGCCAGTTTCACCTATACCGCCACCGATAACAGCGGTGCTTCCTCCACACCGGCAGCGGTAACGATTCCAGTTACCGCGCCGCCCAAAGCAAATCTGCGCTTGGTTAAGAGAATCACGCGCATCAATTCCACAACCTTTAACGATCTGGCTAGCGACCCAGCCGATCCAGATGACAAGGCATCTGGCTGGCCGAGCAACTATTTGCTGGGGAAAATTGATGGCGGCAAAATTCTGCCGGGAGATGAAATTGAATACACTATCTACTTCCTCTCCGATGGAGGTGCGACGGCCAACAATGTGACCATCTGCGATTTAGTTCCCCGGAATTTGACTTTCATTCCTGGTGGAATCTCTGTTTTCGTAAATGGCAGCCAGCTGTCCTATACCGATGCAGGGGATGGGGATGGCGGTCAATTTTACACTGCCGGCACTTCGCTTCCCGCTTCTTGCCGTAAAGGGAATGAGATACCACAGAATACAAATGGGGCTGTGGTGGTTAATCTGGGTAACATCCCCAGCGCTACCGGCTCGACTCCTTCTAACTCCTACGGGTTCGTGCGCTTCCGCGCCAAGTTCGAGCAGTGATGGGGCATAGGGTATAGGGCATGGGGCATGGGCAATTTCCCCGGTTCCCCTGCTCAATTCCCAATGCCCACTGCCCACTGCCCACTGCCCAATATTTATCGCACGTTTTCTGCGATCCACTGCAGGTAAGGTTCGGAACCGGCAACAATCGGCAGGGCGATGATTTCCGGCACTTGATAGGAGTGGATTTCTCGGACTTTGGCTTCCAGAGCCGAAAAGTGAGTCAAGTTTGTTTTAATCAGCAGCTGCCACTCCTCATTTTGCTCAACCTTGCCCTGCCAGGTGTATATAGATTGCACCGGCAGCAGGGTGATGCAGGCTGCCAGCTTGGCTTCCAGCAGAGCTTTGGCAATGGTTTCTGCCTCCCGACGCGAAGCTGCTGTCACCATCACCACACCGTATTGAGTCGAATCCTTTTCCATCTTTTGCGCCCGATTCTTAAGATTAAAAGTTACAAATCTGGAGGCAGAGCCTCATGTATAGCAGTATGCACTTAGGTTAGGACATTAGATCGAGAGGCCAGGCGAGACGCCTGCCCTACGCCTTTTTCTCTAGGTCACTGATGTCCTAACCAATATGACTGCTGCTATATCTCGTTCCCAGGCTCCGCCTGGGAACGAGTCAAAGCGAGTCAAAGGAGTCAATTTAGTTTTTTTTCTTACTCCCCCTCTCCCCTTGTGGGCTATCCATTACCCACATTTTTCTTAACATAAAGTACATATTTCTTAAAAAATCCTGGAACATTGATGGGCTATAGTTTTAAGCATCCTGGGGCTAGAAGCGGGGAGCAATTAAGTTATGCTTGAATGGGCCAGTAGTGAGCTACAATACGCTCAACTAGGAGATCAGCGACGCCACAAGCGCTTCATTCGGATTGTGGACGATTTGGTGAGCCAACCTGGGGCGAGCGTGCCACAGGCATCAGGAGATAAAGCGGCCACTACCGCCGCCTATGATTTTTGGAAGTCTCCCTATTTTAGTCCGGCTGATATCCGTCAAGCTCATCAAAAGAGTACGATTGGCAGAATTCAGCGCCTTGAGCGAGTTTTAGCAATTCAGGATACCACAGACTTAAACTTTACTCATCATCCGGCCACCTCAGGACTTGGCC
>NZ_KB235948.1:5304870-5388471 GCF_000332335.1 Kamptonema formosum PCC 10802
GGGGTGAGGGGTGAGGGGGCGGGGGGTGAGGGGGTGAAAAGTCGAAGCCCTTGCCCTTGCGTATCTTGTTCGAGTAACTTTTAATTGTTAACGGACAGCCCCTCTGCGGTTAAATAGAAGTACCGTCTGGTCAATTCCGGCAGCGTCGCACCGGCAAACTCAGCCCCCTCAACGGAAGCCCCCATTAGCGTTGTTTCGCTCAAGTCCGCTTCGCTCAAATCGGCCCGGTGCAGGCGAGCCCAATTCAAGTTAGCCTTGTAGAGGCTGGCTCGCCTTAGCTTAGCGCCGGTCAAGTCCGCCCCAATCAGACTAGCCCAGCGCAGCTGAGCCCCACTGAGATTGACAGCGATCAGGTTGGCTCCTTCCAGGTTAGCCCTGCTCAGTTTGGCTTCGCTGAGGTTGATGCCGTTGAGATCGCACCCGTTGAGGTCAACTCCATTCAAAAATGCCCCTTCGAGATTCACACCCATCAAGGTAGCTCCGTAGAGCATAGCGCCGCTCAGTCTAGCGCCGCACAGGTTCGCCCAGCTGAGGTTGGCTCCTGTCAGTTTAGCGCTCCGCAGGTTGACGGCTTGCAGGTTAGCCCCGCAGAGATTGGCACTCCACAGGTTCGCCCCTCGCAGGTTAGTCCCCTCGATAGTCGCACCGCTCAGTTTTGCCCTGGGCAGTTTTGCCTTCACCATGAAGGCACCGCTGAGCACCGCTTTGGTGAGATCGGCCTCAATCAGTTTCCCGTCGCCCATTTTGACAAAACTCAGGTTGGCCCAATTCAAGCAAGCCCCACTCAGGTCTGCTTTGGTGAGAGACGCTCTGCTGAGATTGGCTCCCCGCAGCAGAGCGCCGGTCAGGTTAACCCCCACCAAATTCGCTCCCCTGAGATCTGCCCCACTGAGATCTGTCCCAGCAAAGTTCCTCTCTCCTAACTCGTAACGCTTCAGCAGCTCCCGCACTTCCATTTTGTGTTTACTCCCCTACCGCTCGCAATTTATCTCTGAAAGAACCGGCTCACATCCAGCCGCAAACTACTTTCCAGCCCTTTTGCCCGCTCTCAACCCAGCTCTTACCGCTTTTTAAATAAAAATTTAATATCTGTCTTTAATAAAGATTTTACAACAGCCTGCCCTTAGGGTGAGTGTGCGCGCACGATTCTGTTACAAATTTTTTACCGCTGGCCGGTCTGGAAGTGGGCCCGCAGCGGGTTGGGTGCCGGTGTAACGGATCTCAGGAGCAATGAGGATCGCCGAGGGGCGCTTGGGGCGAGAGGATCTCAAGGAATTCGGTGCGCCTTTTACAACAGCCAATCACCCGGATTGTTTTCACTTTCAAAGCGTAAAACCTTTATGGAAAGCTTTGTTTACAGGCTGCATCTTATATTTTTAGTTTTGTACGCTCAGCTTACCGTCCTAAATGGCGATCGGCAAATTGCCCTGCGCCTGAATGGCGCTAGCGCCTTTCACTTCAATCTGGCACCTATCGCAGACACTCATTTGGGTCGAGAGGGTGCCGGTCTGGTTCGTGAGGCTCCGAGACCCGATATCAATTTTGATAGCTCCTGCTGGCTTCATTTTAAAATCCACAGCCAGCGCTTCTGCGGCACCGAGGGCGAGGACACTCCTGAACACGATGCGCTCTCTTCTTCTTTCTTGGCGCTCTACCCTGCGGCAAGTGGAGCCGCGCGTCTATGGCGTTTTGGCGGTTCATAATTTAGAGCCCACATCAATTCGCCAACAGTGTCACAGGATTCTCAAAATATCTCAAATTATATTTTCCTCCATAAAAAGGATATCAGAAGTAGGTTGAACGCGCAAGAGGGTAGAAACCCCTTTTTGTAAATCCCCAAGGGGAAGTGGGGTGCCTTGAGAGCGCACCCCACAGCCCTGACGCTACGGGCGGATGCGCAGTTTGAGGCGAATGGTGCCGGTGACGGAGTTGGGGACTCCCCAGCGACTCAGCGCCCGCTTAATGGGATCGAGCACCGCTGCATCTTGCAGCGTCGAGGCTCTGTCGTCGAGCACAATTCGCCCGACTCGCCGATTGCGGACTGGAAATTCCAGCACGATTTCGCCGCTGACTCCCTGAGGGAGATTCACGTTTTGCAGGTACTGGGTTAAATCGGCAACCGCACTGCCCTCCAACCCATCGGCACTGATAATTTCAATCCGACCGGCAGCTTGGGCCTCGGTCAGGGCCGGCTTTGGTTCTGCCGGCTGTGCCGGCTGTGGAGCGGGGCTGCTGTAAGTGACACCGGCTGCCGGTGGGGCGCTCAGAGGCCGCACAGCTGAGGCGGGAGCCATCCGTGCGGCTGCGCGACTGGAGCGCTCCTCGTCAGCCGCCGGCCCAAAAATTCCCTCATAGCTGACGCCTTCCGGCAGCTCCACCGGCACCTGCACTCGCTGGCGCGTCCCGTCCGGACTGACGCGCACTTCCTCACTGACTGCAACAAAGGCGGTGTATTGAGACAGGAGCCGGTAGCTGAGAGCAGTATCCGTCAAAGCGTCCACGCCGGATTTAGTTTCATTGCCAAACATTTGACTCATCAAATCTTTAATTCGCCACCGGCCCCAGAGCCCGGCGATCGCAGGGTTGCCGGCACCGCTGAAATCGACCTTGAGCGTCTTTTCATAGCGCTTGCCACCAGCCGCGACACCAGTGATTTTCAGCTGCCCGCCGGTGCGGTCTGGCTTGCGCCCAAACAGCACCAGGGGCTGGCTGGCAAACAAATCCGGGGCAGCCCCCGGATAGATATCAGGCTTGCCACCGGCACCCTCCCAGCTGACTCGCACGTCCGCCAGCACAGGATTATTAATCTGGCGGAAAAACCTCTCGGTCACTTCCTGCGTGGGTTCATTTTGCCGTATAATTTGCGCAGTGCCCCGCCCCACTTCCGCAAGCCGGTTCAGCAAAAATCGGTTCACCGAACTGCCCACACCGAAACAGTAGAGCCGGTTTCCGGGCTTCAGCCCGCGCTGGACTTCGGCAATCACCTCGTTTTCATTGCCGATGTAGCCGTCGGTGATCAGCACGGCGCTGCGCAGTCGCCCTTCCTTGGCGGGGGGGAAATTCAGCACCGCCCGCATGCCATTGAGCAATTCCGTACCGCCTTTGGCGTCCAGGCTGTTGATGTAGGCCATTGCTTTCTGGCGGTTTGCCGGCGTGTTGGGCAGGGGTGCCGGTGACAGCTGCTGCGCGGTATTCGCAAAGTCAATAATCGTAAAAGTATCGTTAGGATTCAGCCCGTTAATGAACTTGCGCATCAGTTCCTTGGATTTAACGAGTGGGTCGCCGGCTTGGGAGCCAGAGGTGTCCATCAGGAAAACAACATCTTTGGGGACAATTTCGCTGGTTTTGTACTCGACTGCGGGGATGAGGTAGACGGCGAAATGCCCGCCCCGGCTGTCGGCTTGCGTGAGGACGGTGGCGCGTGTCGTGTCGCCGGCGACTTGATAGCGCAGGATCAGGTCTTTGTTGGGGATGGTGTCTTCTTGGGCGATCGCGACGCGCACGAGATTGCCGGTGCGGTCGGTGCGGATTTTGTGGGAGGGCGATCGCACGTCTGTGACCGGCACGCCGGCGTCAATTTCCACAGTGACGCCGATGTCGTGCCCAGAACGGGTGCCGGGAGGCAGCACCGGCGGGGTGATGCGTTCGGCGTCAGGAACGCGGTCGGTGTTGCCGCCGGGACGGTCGGTGGGGTTGCCCGGGATGTAGCGAGGGCCAACGACCATCGGAAAGACGAATTCGTAGTTGCCGCCTTCAAATTTTAAGCTGTCGGTGTAGCGGATGGTGACATCAATTTGTTCCCCCGGTTTGATGTTAGCGAGGGATTGGGTGAAGATGTTGTCGCGCTCCTGTTCTAAGAGGCCGGCGGTGCGCCCTTCGCGGAGAGCTTGTTCGTAGATTTTTTGGGCTTCTTCTCGTCTTTTGATGTCGCCTTTGATGATGCGGTTCCCGATTTTTATTTCCATGTCGTCCACTGCGGCTTCGTCGGGAAGCGGGAAGACGTAGACGGCTTCTAGGGGGTCTTTGAAGGGGTTTTCAAAGCTTTGGGTGACTTCAACTCGCGAGAGGTTGCCGGCAATTTTGGCTTTGACTTCTGTGTGTTTGAGGGGGAATATTTCTTGTTTACCGTCTTTGGAGAGGACAAATAAGCCGCCGGTGGCGCGGTCTGGTTTGGTTGCCGGTTTGTTGGTGGGGTTGGCTTGGGTTAGGCGTGCGGGTGCCTGGGGGGATTGCCGGGGGGGTGGGGCGGCGGTTCCGAGGGTGCCGGTGAGTAGTGCGAGGGTGGGGAGCAGATAGGCTAATTTCATTGAGGGTTGGGTAGATTGAGCGGGTTTTATTTAATATGACATGGCTGGGGGGGGAAGGTTTCTGGGTTGCGTTTTTTGTAACGGAGGGGTTTGAACCGCCATAGACGCGAAGCGGCTTCCCGCAGTGCAGGACGCCAAAGACGCCAAGGAAGGCGGGGGGTGAGGGGTGGGGTTGTGTGCCACCGGCACGGTTGAGGGGGAGTTGAGGAGTGCTGCTGTTAGGATGGTAGGTGATTGCAGAATCAGCGATGCGGTGTGGGAGGGGAAGGTTGTATGTCAGAGGAGAATTCTGTAGGGAAGTTGGAGGAAAGGGGAATGGGGGTGCCGGTGTTAAGATTGCCGCCGCTGGAGAGTGGCGACCGGCTGACGCGCGATGAATTCGAGCGGCGCTATCAGGCGATGCGGGATGTTAAGAAAGCTGAATTGATTGAAGGAGTGGTGTGTTTGGGGTCGCCGGTGCGCATTGTTAATCATGGCAGACCGCACGCTAAGATGATTCTTTGGTTGGGAGACTGCTGGGTGGCAACGCCTGGGGTGGATTGGGCTGACAGTACGGCGGTGCGTCTGGATCTGGACAGTGAGCCGCAACTAGATGCGCTGCTGCGATTGGATGAAAGCGCCGGCGGACAGTCGCGCACCAGCGAGGATGGCGATGTGGGAGGTGCGCCGGAATTGATTGCGGAAGTTGCTGCGTCTAGCGCTTCGATAGATTTGGGGGACAAGTTAAGGGCTTAGCGCCCCAACGGGGTGCGGGAGTGTATAGTGTGGCCGGTGTGCGACCGGCGTCCGGATTGGTTCAGCTTGAGGGAAGGGGAGTATGTATCTCTTGAAGCGGATGCGGAGGGGGTGGTGCGCAGTGAGGGTTTTCCGGGTTTGTGGCTGTCAGTGCCGGCGCTGTTAGAGGGAGATTTGAGAGGGTTTTGGCGGTGTTGCAGCAGCGGGTGAACACACCTGAACACGGGGCGTTTGTTGAGCGGTTGAGAGGGAGTTAGTGGGGCGATAAGATTGGCGATTTTAACCTTTGATACCCTGGAATTTATTTATCGACGAGATATCTTGAGAGATTTGCCGGCGATTCCTTTGCGCCACCGGCACCTTCCCATTCGAACTGAACCGCAAGAGCCAGCACGGGCATGGGAGGTGCCGGCATTTGCAGGGTGCCGGTGATATTATGTCCGGCAGCACTGTTGTAGGGGCGGGTTTATAGCAGTAGCCACTTAGATTAGAACATTAGACCTTCAGGCTCGGCGGACGCCGTACCTACGTCTATATCGCAGTAAGCATTTAGGAAACCTACATTTCGGCCTCCCTTGCTCCCCTGCTCCCGAAGCTTCTATTGTTCTAACCAATATGACTGCTGCTATATCAATTCTTTGAGCTGCGCTGTAAATATCTAAGGCGTTACCCGCCCCTACCGGGGGTGGGGCGGTTTGATTCATATTCGCAATTGTGGGGGGCGGGTTTATTGATATTCTGCTCTGTGCGGGTTTGATCTCGGCTAAACCCGCCCCTGCAAGCCAGAAATATCTTGGCGCTCACCCGCCCCTACAAGGCTATGTATACAAAACCTATGGAAGCGGACATGATATCAGAGGGTTCTCGCTCCCCTCAGAGATTGAGGGCAGAGGGCAGGCGAGACGCCGCGCCTGCGAATATAGCTCGCAGGGACAGGCATCTTGCCTGTCCCAATGTCCCTGAGGGTCGGAGGGAACGCCTTGTCTGTAGAACGCCCTAGGTGTCTCTACAGTCTATAATATAGACACACAGACCCAATTAGTAATTATTAAAGCTGTGCCAGGAGCTAACTTGAATAAAGCTCAGCAGACTGGATTGCTGGGAGTAAACCGTATAGCGCACCAGGAGCTTATTCTACTGCCGGTGCTGAAAAATGCCCTGAAAAATTTTGTTCTTTTTGAAGAGGGCAAGAAATTGTATCCGGGCGCGAACAACCTGCTGGAAGCTTATGAATCCGATTATTCTCTTACTTTTATGAGAATCGGCAATTTTCTCCGTCTGGGGACGGAAATTGAAGCTTTCACCCGCTCCTACTATATGGAAAAAAAGGGGCTGGCATCACGGGCAGCGCTTGAATTGCATTTCAAACGACTTAACTGTCCGGAAGTGGTCTTTCAGCGGGTGTTGCCGGGCTCCAATCAATCCCTCGCCAACCTCTACAAAACAGAACTGGGAATCGACCTCAAAACTATTCCCACCTTTAAGTCGATCCAGGAATACTTCGTCCACCGGCATCTCTACACCCACAACAACGGGGTCCTAGATACCCATTACCTGAAAAGAATTGAAAAGGTGATGGGCGCAGAGGAGCGAGATCGCATCGAAAGTCAAGCCCTCACGGCTGCCGGTGGGCGAGATATCAATGAGGCGGAAGTTTTTTGCTTTTACCCCATTCACAAACGCTTTACACCTTTGATTCAAGACATAAAAACATTTATCAAAAGTTTGCCTTCCTAATTCTCTCGACCGGCTACAGGGGAATTTCACTCATGACCCAGGATGGCCATACGATGGCGCTTGCTGTAAACTGCCGGTTGGGGATGTGCCGGCACGCTCACCAACACCAGCAAGATCGGAGACCGGCAGCAGAATTCCCCAAACTTCTTGACAAAAAAGCAATTCTGTGGTAAGAGATGCGCTGTAGTGGGAGCTACCATCTCAGACAGAGCGACAAAAAGCGCTCGCCCAACTCCTAAAATCCCGACCCGCACCCAAAAAGGATAAAAAAATGTTATAATAAAAGATCATCCGTCACTTGGGATGCCATCCCACATGAATAGTCCCTAACCCATAGCCACTAGCTCGCAGCCACTATTTTAATATTTCGCGTCGCGTATTGTTCTCAAACAGGAGATGTAGGATAAAATATGTATTCCAGTTTAGAGCGTGTGCCAACTATCCTGGCAGTAGATGATTGCCCCATCACCCAAAAACTAATCGCCCATGTCCTGGGCAGCTATTACCGAGTTCTGGTGGCTAGCAACGCACGAGAGGCACTAGAAAAAATTTATAAGGAACCAATTGACCTGCTATTATTAGATGTTTCCATGCCCGAAATTGACGGATTGGAACTGTGCCGCGCCCTGCGCCAATTGCCCCAGTTCAACCGGCTTCCCATCATTATGCTAACCGCACGCAACAAAGCGTTTGACAGAGTAATCGGCAAGATGGCAGGCGCTACCGAATATTTAACCAAACCCTTTCAGGCAGATCAATTGTGTCAGATGGTGGGGAAGCTTCTCGATGCCGGCGTGCCGGTGGAGTGAGAGAAGACCTCCCCACTTGCCGGTTGAATGAAGAGCGCCAGCTCGACCTATTTTGGATTTTGGATTTTAGATTTTGAATTGAAAAATGGCCTGAAAGCTTTTTAATCCAGAATAAAAAATCCGATGTATATAAACTTGGTATTGCGAGTATTTTCAGTCATTTCGGGGTGCGGTCGCTGAAAAATCCGGCTGCCGGTGTAATTTTTCAAGTTAGGCTTGGCCACAAAGCCAAGCTTGTGCGGGATGGGGTGCGAAAGCGTTCGCCCCCTCGCTGAATGTGCTACAATACAGATGCCAGGAGGAAAGACCATGAGTGCAGTCATTTCCGATGACATCCTAAAGGCAGCAAGAATGTCAGAAGACGAATTAAAGCGAGAAATTGCCATTCTGCTCTACCAGCAAAAGAAACTCAGCACCGGCAAAGCCCGCCGCGAGCGCCGGCATGCATTTCATCGAGTTCCAACAGGAACTCTCCAGACGCGGGATTTGCGTCAACTGCGATGTCGAAGATTTTCTTTCCCGACCTCAATAATCTGCGAGAGTGGGGTGACTTGTGATGAAATTCCAGGGGGTTGGGAGTTCTCCTGACAGCCCAACCCAGAGAACTGATACCAAGTAGGAATAGATAGTATTTTATCCAGCGAATGAAAAGGCTTTACTGCCGCATTTTTCAATTCCATTATCCAAAATCGAAAATCCAAAATTGGTATGATTGCCGCCATCAAGCCGGTGATGGACGATCTAATTACGCTGGCTGGTTTCCGGGCTAACAATCAACTGTACGCTGATATAGCAGTATGCACTTAGGTTAGAACATTAGACCTTCAGGCTCGGCGGACGCCGTACCTACGTCTATATCGCAGTAAGCATTTAGGAAACCTACATTCCGGCCTCCCTTGCTCCAGAGCTCCCGAAGCTTCTATTGTTCTAACCAATATGACTGCTGCTATATCTTGCGGGCTGCGGGAGAGTAGCTGAAGACGCCCCGCATACCGGCAACAAAAATTGCCACCCAATCTTGACAAACTTCCAATAATGCAGTATAAATAGCCGGCACTCCCGCCCAAGGACACCAGCAGGTCGAGGACTGCTGCGACAGCAGACCGGCATCCCCGAGCTGCGGTTACTCTTCTGGCTGATTGGCTTTCACTCTGCGGATGGGAAAATTAGCAATCAGCGCCGTCGCCCGCTGGCTGCTTTCCAGAGAAAACTCCAATCCATCCATCTCCAGTTCAACATACCTCGACACTACTGCCAGGATTTCTTTCTGCATCGACTCAATCATCTCGGGGGAGAGGTCAGCCCGATCGTGGGCGATAACCAGTTTGAGACGGCGTTTGACTTCCTGACGACTGTTGTTTGCACCGGCTCGAAAAAAAAGTCGTTCTAGAAGTTCGCTAATCATGGGTTTTGCGGGGGTAGACGGGGGAGGAGCCATTAGACAATCTTCGAGGAGAACAGCTTGCGAATCCAGGCGAAAAAGCCCTCATTAGTGTTGGACAGGTCAAGAAATTCCACCTTCTCACCTTCCAGGCGTTTGGCGATGTGGTCAAGCGCCGTGCCGGCGAGCGAGACCGTTTCTGTCAATACTAAGGGTTCCCCCCGGTTCGTAGAAACGATCACCTTCTCATCATCGGGGATAATCCCAATCAGCGGAATGGCCAGAATTTCCTGCACGTCCTGCACCGACATCATGTCATTCGCTTGCACCATCCCCGGTCTCAGGCGGTTGACAACCAGGTTAATCCGCTTGATCCCCTGAGCTTCCAGCAAGCCCACCACCCGGTCGGCGTCGCGGACTGCAGCAATTTCCGGGGTAGTGACAATCAGCGCTTCCTTGGCGGCCACAATCGCATTTTGAAAGCCCTGCTCAATCCCAGCCGGACTGTCAATCAAAATATAATCGTACTTCTGGGCCAGCTCGTCAATCAGCTGCTTCATTTGCTCCGGGCTGACGGCATCTTTCATCCGGTTTTGAGCCGCCGGCAGCAGCACCAGTCGGGGCTGGCGCTTATCTTTCACCAAAGCTTGATCCAGCCGGCACTCGCCGGCGATCACCTCCACTGCCGTGTAAACAATCCGGTTTTCCAAACCCAGGAGCAAGTCCAGATTTCTCAGACCGAAATCCGCATCCACCACAGCAACCTGGCGGCCCATTTTAGCCAGAGCCATTCCCAAATTCGCTGTGCAGGTGGTTTTGCCCACCCCTCCCTTACCCGACGTGATGACAATAATGCGACTCATGAAACCGTACAACTCACGAACAGACTGCTGGTGAACAGAGACTTTGCCTTAACTAGACCCACAGAGCGCAGCAAAATCCAACCAACTCATCAAACTGGTTTTTCCAGGATAGAGGCAGTTGAATCCATTGTGCCGGACTCCTCAATTTACCACAGACAGCGATAGCAAATCACTTTGGCTCGCCCCTCAGTTGATTTTTGACAGCAGCTGGCTTCTAGAAAAATCAGCCGCCCTAGTGATGCGAATTCCCTGCCCGCTCACATAAGCCACTTCTGGATGCTGCAGCCCCGGTGGCGGCTCTGGTGCCCGGGCCAAAAAATCGCCAATCCGAAGCTGGGTGGGCTCCATCTGCAGCGCCATAATCACGCAATCCGTCTTCCCGCCGGCACCGGCATGAGCCAAGCCCCGCAGACGCCCCCAAATCAGGATATCTCCGTCCGCCACGATCGATCCCCCTGGATTCACGTCTCCCATCAGGACCACAGTGCCGGGATGGCGGACGTCCACCCCAGAGCGGATGGTCGTTTCCAGATAGAGGGCGTCTGCCATTGGCGCAGCCTGCGCAATCCGTGCCGGCACCAGCGACGCCGGCGAGGAGAACTGCTCCACCGAGTAGCCCGCAGCGGCGGCGGCGACAGCCGTCTGGCGGCGGGTGGTGTGGACTCGCGCCAGCAGCAGTCCGGCTTCGCTGAGGGCGTCCGCCAGGGCTTGCAGCTGGCGGGCGTCCAGCAGCCGGTCTTGCGCCACCAGGCACACTTCTGTGTGCGGCTGCCAGAAGCGCTCGCTGGCATTGAGCCTCAGCTGCATCTGCTGCCACATATCAGGCCAATTGCTTGCCTGTGGCCCATTCGAGCCGGTGCTCTCCGCTTCTGGAGGCAATATTAACAGCAGCCGCCCCCCCTCAGTTTTGAACCGCACTTGTGGGTTGCGATTGCTTTCGGGAGGGGTTTCGGGATCGCTTAACACGAAAGGAACAGAGGAATCAGAACTCATTCAGGTTTCCCTTCAACTGGGTTCCCCAGGGAGTGGGGAGCGCATCGAGAAAGACTAAGTATCAATCTTATCGAGAATTCAGCCATCTTATCATCTCATCCTAGCGGTTCGGGCAATAGAGGATGCCGGCGGCAGGTCTGAGAGCCGGTGGCCATCTCCCCAGCGCACAGGCATCCTGCCTGTGCTATACAAGAGACTATCGGGAGCCGTTCTCACTTGCAAGGAGCGCTTATGCATATCGGTCGTGTGGCGATTGTCGGCGGGACTCACGGAAACGAATTTACCGGTGCCTACCTGATAAAAAAATGGGAAAAGCACCCAGAACTCCTAAAAAAAACCTCTTTTCAAACCCTGGCACTGCTCGCCAACCCTCCAGCCTTTCAGGCAGGGCGCAGATATATTGACCGGGACTTAAACCGCTGCTTTACCCTCACTGACCTGCAAAACCCCACCCTCTCTGCCTGGGAAGACAAAAGAGCCAAAGAACTCAATCAACTCCTCGGCCCCAAAGGCCAACCAAAATTGGCAAAATTTGATTTTATCCTGGACTTGCACAGCACGACGGCCAACATGGGCCTGACTGCCATCCTTCCTGGCCCTCACTCCTTTTACCTGCAACTGGCAGCTTCTCTCAGTTCCATAGAACCCGCCATTAAAATATTATACTATAACCTCAACCAAAGCGAAGATTCCTACTATTTGGAATCCATCTCAGAACGGGGTTTTACCCTCGAAGTTGGCCCCATCCCGCAGGGAACGCTTCATGCCGGCTTGTTTCAAAAAACAGAAGCGCTGGTTTACGCTATCCTGGATTATCTAGAAAAATATAACCTGGGTCAACTGACCCCAGCCAATTCCCCCCTCACCCTTTACCGGCATTTAAAAGTTGTGGACTATCCGCGAAACAAAAATGGGGAACTAGAGGGCATGGTTCACCCGCAGCTTCAGGGCAGAGACTATCAGGAACTGAAAAAAGGCGACCCCCTGTTTCTCACCTTTGAGGGCGAGACGATTTATTATGAAGAGTCCGAAACCGTCTGGCCGGTGTTTATCAATGAAGCCGCCTACTACGAGCAGGGTGCCGCCATGTGTTACACTAAAAAAACCGAAGTTTATTTGTAGGGTGCGTTCCGCACCACCGGCAACTTCACCGGCAGCGCTGTGCGGGGGAGAGCGGGCCAGAAACCCGGTTTCTTGGAGAAACCGAGTTTCTGCGCTCACACATTACCGGCATGGCCCCCGGCTTCTGTTATCGGGCATGATTGCGCCACAAAAATAGGCACCCTCCACGTTGGTGTCCCTGAAAAAAGCGCTGCTCAAATTAGCATCCGTCAGGTTAGCATTTTTCAAGTTGACGCGAAACAGGCTATTGCTGCTCAAATCAGCTTTTGACAGGTCGGCCCCCTCCATGTTAACATCTGTCATCCCGTCAGACCTGAGCATAGCGCCGGATAGCTTGGCATGACTCAGGTTGGCACCCTTCAGGTTGACATCAGTTAAATTGGCACCGGTGAGGTTAGCAATTTTCAGGTTGGCATTTTTCAAATCGGCACCCCTCAAGACAGCACCGCTCAGGTTAGCACTCGTTAAGTCGGCACCAATTAAGTTGGCATTACTCAGGTTAGCACCGCTGAGGTTAGCACCAAATAAGTTAGCTTCCAGCAGCTGGGCGTCTGTCAAGTCCGCCCCCGCCAGGTTAGCCCCCACTAACTGACATCTTATACACCTTTTCGCAGTCTGCAATTGTTGAATAGGGCTGGCGTTTTGAGCCGGCGTTGAAGCAGCTAAGCTAAGAATGGCTGCTAGGGCAAAGATAGTTAGAGTTTTTAGTTTCATAATCCGAGAGCTGGACACACCGGTCGGAAAAACTTGCATTTTAGAATAACCTGCTTTTTGCTGAAACCGCAGCAGTTCCTGGGTGGGGTGCGTTCCCCACACCGGCGACAAAGTAAAGGGCATCTCAGTCATGCGGAACGCACCCTACTATACTTTGCCGGGTGCGCCTTGGAATTCCTTTTATAGCGGTTCTCAGTTGCATAAACTGCGGCCTTTGAAACCCGGTTTCTTTAAGAAACCGGGTTTATCAATACCTCGCTAATATGAGAACCGCTATCATAAGTCCTGGCGGCGCACCCTTTGCTTCTAAAGATGTTTGCTCAACCGGCGGTAAATAGTAGCCAGCGCACCGGCATCGCCCACATTTCCGGGGAAAAGCACCACCGGCAAGTTAGGAAATTGCGGGTGATCTTCTGGCGCGCGCACCACTGAGCAGCCGGCTAAAATTTGGCCCAGGAGCCGCGCCGCCCTCAGCGCCAAGCCCGCACTCAAAACATCATTGGAAGTAATTCCCCCCTTGCTGATTAAAAATCCAATATCCGCCGGCATTGAGCGCACGATATCCATCAGCAGGGCGGAAACCGCCAAACCGAACTGCAGGCGCACTCCCACACTGTCAAAAGTGAGTTCCTGCCGGCTCGTATAAACCACCGGCGTAAAGCCGGCGGCGTGAGCTTGATCAACCCTGTCCAGAGTTGTGGCGAGGATCTCGGATCGCGCTTGCTCCGACTCGTCGAGCAAATGGGCCACATCCACCTCAATCCCCACCACACCCGGCTCTCGCAGCAGGTGTTCCAGCTGTTCCGTGGACTTCTTGACGTGGGAGCCGACGATCGCCGCACCGGGTTTGCCCTCCCGCACATATTGGGCCATATCCTCAGCCGCCACCGGCTGCGGTCCGAGATTGGCGAGGGAGGTCAGGATGCTGGCGGCGCTGCGGAAAAGGAAGCGTTTGCCAAGGCTTGCAGATTGTAACACATCGGCGGCAAATTTGTCAAGGTCTGCCTGGGTTTCGCCATCGACGACGCAGCACTGGTTGCCGGTGAGAGAAGCCAGGCGTTCGGAGGTGCCGGTCCGGATGTCGGAGAGCAAAAATCGCTCAACCGCGCTGGCGGGGATTCGCCCAGAGGTTTTTTCTCCCACATAGTCGGGGAGGTAGCTGTGCCGGTAGCCAAAGACGGAATCGCGGGCGAACTCGGTTTCGTGCACCGGCACCGGTGCGCCGCTCACCATCAGGTAGTGCACGCTGTCGCGGGTGAAGCGCCCCCCCTCGAAAAATGCCGGCACGAGGAAATGGGCGTCAAACGGGCCAAGTTCAGAGGCGATCGCGTCGGTTTCCACGGGGTAATGCCCCCGCAGGGTGGAGTCGGAACGGCTGACGACGAGGAAATCCCGGACCCCTTCAGCCGCAATCGCCTCTTTCAGGTTGTGGCAGACTTCTCGCGTGACTGCGGCGGCGCGATCTGGGGTGAGGGCTCGCGTATTGGTGAGGACAAAGAAAATTGGCGACTCGTCGCGCAACCCCAGGCGCAGGGTGTCCGCATCCCAGCGGGTGAGCAGCAAGCAGCTGTGGACAGTCTGGGAGCCGGTGGGATCGTCATCGAGGACAATGATTTTGGGTTTGCTGGTCATGTTTCAAGTGAGCGCGACGATTGCAATTTTCTCATCTCCTCTGCTTGAATGCCGGTGCCCATTTGCTTGGCTCGATCGAGAAATTGCCCGCACTCACTGGCTCGATGGCGTGTCCCCTCGTTCCCAGGCGGGAGCCGGCTTGCCGAGGGGAAGGTAGAAACCCGGTTTCTTAAAGAAACCGGGTTTCTGGGCCATCGTTCATCCAATTGAGAACCGCTATCTAATACCAGAAACCGGGTTTCGTTGGATTATAGCCCAAAGAAACCCGATTTATTACGGCGATCTCTAGCTCAAACGCTGGTCTTGTAACTTTCTCATTTCCGCTTGGGCGCTGACCGCAATCTGCAGCGCTTCATTCAGCAGTTTGCCATGCTCGCTCGCCCTGTCGCTGACTTGCAAGGCGGTCAGAGCCGTCAGGTTATTGGCAAATAGTTCGGGGTTGCGAGCGATGAAGGATCTGTGCGCCCGGAGAATTCTCTCAGTTCTCAAAGCCCGCACTAAATCCTCTCGCGTCAGTTCCAGGGCGGCAATCACCTTTTCCCTGTCTGTTAAACTGACTTCTGGATTGCCGGCGGCTTCTAGCTGGTCGTTGATGTCTATGGCTTGAATGACATCATTATACCGCTCCACATCCTCAAATAAATTGACAAGAATTTTGTTTCTTAGGCTGAAATTTATTTTTTTCACATCCTCGCCAATTAAGGCCAGAGACGCTAACACATAAGTGGCTATCAAGAGGGGCCGGCTCTCGGGGAAGAGGTAATTTAAGAGAATTCCGCTGACAGCCATTAAAAAAATGATTAAGAGGCTTTGGGCAATTTCCGACAAAAACGTGGGGGGGGTTGGGGGAATCAAGACATTTCCAACCCCCACGCCGGTGAGTCGTCTCAGTTCTCCTTTAGTGATTTGCAATCCTTGCAAGTCAGGTCTCACAGATGGGTGTCCCTCTCCTACGCTAATCTTGACGCTCCCTGTTTCGTCTCTGGGTGCCGGTGTTCCGGCTCGGTGTGCCTGTCTCTACTCTAATATTATAAGGTGCGTCAGCTGTGCCGCACGCTAGTGGTGATGGCTCGCCCTATTGCTGGCACACCCCATACCCAGCCCACCCGGGGCGAGGGGAAAATTTTTAGTTTTTCCCCCTCTCCCTTGATGGGAGAGGGGGGTTAGGGGGGTGAGGGTGAAGATATTTGCAAAAATGAGATGCTCCCCCCGACTTTCTCTAAGTATAGCGAGCCACCGCCGGCGATCGTCTGGGGCGGTGTCCCCAGCGCCAATGCCGGCTGCCCAGCAACCGCCGGCTTGCGGGGGGTGCCGGTGTGCCGCCCACTGCGCAGCACAGGTGAATGCCATCCCGATTCTATTATAGAGCGGTCCTCAATGATTTGTGAAACCTGTGGGGGCCAGAAACCGGCTTTCTGCGCTGTCACAATTCAAATATAGCGGTTCTCAGTTGGATGAACTGCGGCCCAGAAACCCGGTTTCTTTAATCCCCCGGGTTTCTCAGTACCTTTTCATCCAAAATCCGGGCATCCAAAATCCAAAATCGGGATCGGTTTGTCCCGCCAGCCGCAATTTCCAATGCAGCCGGCTGAATCTAATCAATAAGGCAAGATATTACCGCCCTACGCGGACTCCATCGCTTTGAGGATTTTTAGATAGAGGTTTTCTACTCTTTTGGCTTGAATATCACCGAGAGAGGCATAGTGGCGCAAACCAGGAGTCCCATTGATTTCCAGGACGACATAATCTTTCAGCGGATCTGCTATATTGCCGGTGATAATATCCACCCCGCACAATCTCAGCCCCATATCTTTTGTAATACTGACTGCCAACTTGTAAAAGTCTGGATGGATCTCCTCTGTGACATCTACAGCTTCCCCCCCCGTTGTTAGATTTGCATTATCCAAAAGAGACAGCTTAGCGCCTTCCGGGAGGACACTCTCCCAATTCAGATTCTGTTTTTGCAAATTGTTTTGAATTCTATAATCCTCAATATCTACCCTAGCCTTTCTGCTGTTTGTTGCAAATGTCTCCTTTCTTTTTAGGGCAAGTTCCAAAATGCTTGAGGTTCCGTCCCCCAACACAAATAAGGGAATCCTCTCATATGCTGCCATTACTTCATCATCCAGTACCACAATCCTGTAGTCTCTGCCTGAATAAAATCTCTCAACGATTAGAACTGAATCCTTTAAAAAAATTTTTTCAGCGGTTTGATAGTATTCAATTTGGCTGTGAACCTTTGTGACGAGCATTCCTTGCGTGAGGCTGTTGGGCTTTACAATTACAGGAAAGCCAAGGGTTTTAGCAAACTTGAATCCGTCATCTATATTCCTCTTGGAGTTGGCCGGCAGTCTTTCATTGACTTCATCGCTGAAAAAAGTTTTCCCCTCAGGGACATTATATCCCAATGTCTTGAGAAAAGAACTGGCAAAACCTTTATCGGTTGATATTTCTACTGATCCCTGATAATTAATATTTAAAATGTGATGCCAGAAAAAACTTTTCTTGCCATTCTTAAAAGTAATCTGTCCGCCAAAACCGTATTCAGGTTCCCACAGGACTGTAGCTCCTATCATGGGGGCCAGCTTCTGGATTATTTTTGGTACAAATTGTTCTTTTGTCATTGTCGTTTTGGTTGCGCGTTCGATATGGCCCAGGTACATTAAACATCTTGGCAATATCAATATACCACATCCAGATTTTAATGCAAGCACTTCGCGGAACAAGTTTTGTCAGCGCCCCCACCGGCACCCGGCGGCGATCTGCCGGCTCCAGAACCCGCCCCCGCAACAAGCGCGAGATTGTACCACTTGACCGCACTTCGCAACACAGCCGGTGGCAACATTCCAGACGCGCCACCGGCAGGGCCCATCAGCGGATGGCCGTTATCTATTTTCCAGAAATTCATCTACCGTAATTCCCGCCTGTCGAATCAAACTCCTCAGCAACCCTGGTGCTAGTTCTCGATGATTGGGAATTGACAGGATTGGTTTTGAGTCATGCCAAAGAATCATGTGGCTGCCTGTTTGACGATCCAGTACATAGCCAAACATTTCAAACATCTTGACAGCCTCCATGCCGGAAATATTTGATAACCGTCCCATTTATACTACAACTTCCCCGATAAAGGATTGAGATTCCTGGGGGACATACGGCTTGCCATGCTTGGCTCGCACATCAAGATACCCCCTGATGGCATCTTTGATATTTTCTACCGCCTCATCTAGCGTCTTGCCTTGGCTCAGACAGCCAGGAAGCTCGGGGACCTCCGCAACATAGCCTTCGTATTCGGGGTCAAATGTAAAAATCACTTTAAATTTCATAACAAATTCACCGATTTTCTTTTCTGCTGAAACAGTTCTAGCTCTACAGGTAGAGTGAAGAGATTTTCTCTTTATAGCCCGTCCAGGAAATTTACGGTAAGGCTATTATAGCGCATCCAGACTTTAATGCAAGCACTTCGCGGAGCGCGTTTTGTCAGCGCCCCCACCGGCACCACACGGCGAGCCGCCGCGCCGGCACACCCAGTCCTTCTTTCCCCTCACCCCTCCGCAGAGAGTTGGGGGTGAGGGTTGGGGTGGGGGGTGGGGTTTTAAACCTGCCGGTGCATTCCATTAAGAAACTCTCTCCTCGATTCAAGTCGGGAAGGCATTATAACACAGCGCGCCAGCAAATCCAAATCCAACTCCGGCAAAAACTCGCTGCGAGAAAGTTGCTCATACTCCTCCCCGCGAAGCCGGTAGAGAGAGAGCCGGTTATCTTCCCAAAACCAGACCTCAGCGATCTTCAAACGCTTGTACTTTTCCAGCTTATTGATGCCGCCACTGGTAATGACTACCTCAACGGCCAAGTCAGGACGATCTTTTTTGTCCCCTATATAATAGGACTCATCAGGCTCAAAGGATACTTCCCTGCTTTCATCCTCACGAGTCGCACTGCCTACAGGGATGAATTCTATTTCCCTCTCAAAAAAGTAAAGCTCCAGCAAAATAGCTATGTTTTTTTTCAGGTTTTCGTGTGGCTCTCCAATCGTCATAAGCTCCACCCGCCCATCCAGATAAGATATCCGCACACCAGGCACATTTCCAATCACAGCTTGAATCTCCTTGAATTGCTTCCAGCTGTGACGCCCTGGCAAGACAAACCGCTGTTCTTTGACTGCAATTATTTGTTGGGAAACTGGTGCCGTCATACCCTTAGCGCTCCTAGATTGAGGTGCCAGAAACCCGGTTTCTTAAAGAAACCGGGTTTCTCAACTCCATTATAGCTTAATGCAGCAACTCAATCGCACGCTTCGTCAGCGCCTCAGCAGTCAGCCCATTAAACGCCATCAACTCACCGGCACTGGCAGTGGTTTCTCCGCGCTTCCACGCGAAAGTGTCCCGCTTGCAATTCGCGCGCAGCAGCACGGGTTCCAGCATCGCAGAAGCGCCGCCGGTGACCGCAATCAGCGCGTCGCCATCAAACAGCTGGGCAAACCCAGCATCATCCAAAAATCCGCCATCCGCTTCCGAACAAGTATCCCACGCAACATCGTGCGGGCGGTAAAGCCGGCGGGGGCTGACAACGGAAACAATCCGCACGCCAATCCCCTCAGTTTCCAAAAATGCCGCTGCTTCAAACACCGGCATCAGCGTCATGTCGCCAACAACTGCAAACACAACTTTTTTGTCGCCCGCCACCTCTTGCAGCAGCACCGCACCGTCGCGCAAAGCTTGGCGAGTTTGCTCAAAAGTCGTGCGCACCGGCAGCGGCGACTTGCTGGCAGTAATCACAACCCCCTTATTCTTTGTCGCCAGCGCCCACTCGTAGCAAACTTGGATGCTGTTGGCATCGGGAGGGAACAGCGGGAACACATTGCCATTGCGCATCATCGCCGCAAAATAAGCCTCAATTTCCGGACGCTGGTGAGTCCACCCATTGCGCCCTTGCTCCAGCGCACCGGCAGTAAACAGCGTCACCGTAGAAGGAGTCGGGCGGCGCAATTCTGCCATCGCTTGCGTCACCGTCTGCCAAATCGGCAGCCCGTTAATGGCAAAAGATTCATAAGAGCACCAGAGACTGCGAGCGCCCATCAAAGCCAAACCCACAGCCAAGCCGGCGCAAGCGTCCTCACTCAGCGGTTCGTAAACTTGCCCGTTGGGGGTTTGATTGTAAAGCTCATCCGCCGTAGGGTGGATAATCTTCAGGGCTTGGTTAATATTAGCAATTCCCGAAGCTTCATTGCCGTCAGCATTAGTGACGAGGAAGCTGCGGTCGCTCTGGCCAACCTTAGCCACCAAACGCCCCATTGACGTAGTAGCAACCTTCGGATCGCCGCCAATCGCATATTCTTCCAGAGGCAACTCACCCAATTCTGGCAGCGGCAGCACAAATTCCGTCACAGCGGTTTTGGCAGCCGGCCCACCCCCGGCACGCTCAAAATTCGTGCGCACCAACTGCCAACCTTCCGGCGCGAGAGCGCGCCCTTTCAAAGCTTCTGCAATGTGCGGCGCATCGAGCGTGTCCTTGGGATAGAGGTTGTGAGATTTCGCCCCCCGCGCGTGCACGCCGGCACCTTTCAGCTGCTTGATGATAAACGCCGTCCGCGTGCCGCTCAGAGCGGATTTAGCCGCTTTGTCAGCAGCAACGAGCACAGTTTTGGTAAATTCCAGCCGTTTTTCCAGGGAGAAAGCAGTGCTGTCCACATAATCGCCCGGCTGGTTTTTATCGTCAAACTCCTTAGCATCGACCAAGATAACTTCTTCAAAGCCGTTGCCTTTCCAGTAAGCGATCATTTCTTCGCTGGATTTAGTGGAAACCATGCTGTGGTGTTCTTGGCTGTAGCCGTTCCAAACCAGCACCGGCAGGAAATTGGTCACGCCCGCATAGGCGGTGTGGAAGTGCGCCATGCTGCTCATCACATAGGGCTCGCCCATACCGCCGTCGCCGATAGTGAAGGGGAAGAGTTTGTCGCGGTGGAGGAGGGCTGCGGCCATTGCGAAGTGCTGCCCCTGTCCCAGGGGGCCGGCGGGGGCTAGAATGCCGGGGATGTATCCGGAGAGGTGTCCCAAAAGGCCGTGCTTTTCCCGGAAGCGATCGCGCAACTGCTGCACGGTGAAAATCCCCATGTCCTCCAGGGAGCGGTCGAGGAACATGGCGCTGTAAAAGCCGGGGGCGTGGTGGCCCACTTCCGTAAGAATGTTCTTGTAGCCCAGCATGACGAGGGCGGCGTGAGCTTCCGCAGAGCTGGCAAATCCGCCCGGGTGTCCGGAGGCTTTGCTGCCGGTGATTTGCAGGGTGAGGTAGCGCAGGGCGTCGGCAGCCAGGAGAGTCTGGAAGGCAGCGGCAGGAGCTGCGGGGTCTGCGATCGCAGCGCGGCCTTCTGCGATCGCGGGGGCTTGGCCGTAAGTCTCGAACCCGGGAAGGGCTTCGCCGAAATATTGAATCCCCTCACAAAATGCCGGGGAAGCTTGGGTGGCCGCTTGGGTCGGTGTGGTCATGCTGAATACCCTAAATGACAGTAATGCTGGGAGCGATTTAACAAATATTTTATGGGTTTTGGGACTTCAGAATTTAAAAAGCTAATTAATCTTGCTTTTGCTTCCGATTAGAGGGCGCTATCGCTCTCAATCGGAAATTTTCCTGGGAGGGGGCGGGGAGTGGGGAATGGGGTGATGGCAGTTGGGTCCAAAGGCCGGCACGTTTCAATCCCGTTTCCGGGATTGCTGCTGGCCACAAATCTTCTCCTCCTACCCCCTGCTGAAATCATTGTCGCATTGATATGGGCTGCGCTTGCACAACCCTTGATGCGGAGCACCGGCACTACCGCAGGCATTGCACTTAACAGACGGCATCTGGGGAGTTATACTGGAGTTGCCCGCTGACGCCGGTGCGCGACAAGCTGCTGCCAGCCCTGGACTGGGGGATGACCCAGACTGTGATGGCCATTTTCCCACTGCCGCAACTTCCGCTCTCTGTCAGGTTTCGCGCTCGGTTTGCCCCCGGGGATCTGATTGCCTTTCCTCGCGTCACCAGATGGCTGGATGGGGATTGCGGGCGGCCAGTTTGCTCTTGTAACGGTGCGGGTTCCGTGTGTTTATTGCACCGGCTGATCCGGATCTCTCTTAGCCGGCTCGCTCAAGAGTCGGAGCGGTTTTTGTGCGGGCAATTTTCGCCGTTGGAGTATTTGCCGTTTGGGTTGGGGGTGAGACAAGTGTGTCGATCTGGCGCGGGCTCAGTTGCGCTGGCTCGCCGGCGCAACGCGGCTGACCTGGCGCGGGCTCACCGGCAGGTAGTGTGACGGTGGCGGCGGGTGCGCCGCCGCAACAATTGGCCCTCTTGCGTGCCGGTGTGCCGCCGGCTCGCCAGCCACCCCTTCTTGCCGGTGACGGCACTCTGCCAGTGCTGATTTTGGAACATAAAATCCGAGTGAACACTGGCTCTATTGTGAGTTGAGCGCAAAGTTTCTTAAAGATACAGCAACGACTTGCCGCCGTCCCACGGCTAAAATACACAAACTTATCAACCGTAAATTGTCGCACTTTCCGCCCCGGTTCCCCGTGGCGCTCCTGCGCGCGAGCCGGCTCACTTGCGCGGCTCCGAGAGATCAATCAGAATAAAAAAGGCAGACACAAAACTTAAGCTTTCTCTCATATTTATATATACTTTCCGTTAATGAGCGCCCTCCCCTCTCCCAATGGGCTGCTGCCTGAACAGCCACCCTTCGCTTCCCCCTCACCGCCCCTGACTCGCATCCTCAACCGCCTGCAGCCGACGCCGGAAACCATTGTCATGATTTTGGCAGTGCTGATTGGCGGCAGCACCGGCATGGGAGTCGTCACCTTTCACTACCTGATCCACCTGATCCACAGCCTGACGATGCAGGATTTGATGGGAGTGATTTTTCCTTGGGGCCCTTGGACACTGGCCTTAGCTCCCACCCTCGGCGGAATCATCATCGCCCTGATGCGCTGGCGCTCGCCAGACTTTGGCCCAGGCATTTCCTCAATGATTGCAGCTGTCGAGCAAGCATCGCGCACCGTGCCCCTCGCCCTCAGACCGGTCACAAAAATGGTGGCTGCTTCCGTTTCCCTGGGAACCGGCGCGTCCTTAGGGCCAGAGGGGCCGAGCGTAGAAATTGGAGCCAACTTCGGCATGCTCGTGGGGCAGGCGATCCACGTCTCCCAAGAGCGGCAGCGCTTGCTCCTGGGTGCCGGTGCCGCAGCCGGTTTAGCCGCTGGGTTCAACGCCCCGATTGCCGGCGTGTTCTTTGCCGTGGAAGTCGTGCTGGGCACAACCTTTGTCACCTCAGCCGTCAGCGTCGTGCTGCTGGCGGCGGTGGTGTCGGCTTTAATCGCTCAGATTGGGCTGGGTTCGCAGCCGGCTTTCACCCTGCCGGACTATGCTGTCCGCTCACCGCTGGAACTGCCCCTGTATGTGGGCTTGGGCTTGTTGGCCAGCATCGTCTCCCTCGCCCAAACCCAGTCGATTAAGTTCGCTCGGCGCTGCTTTCAAGGGGATCTGCCAGGGTTGAGCTGGTTCCGCCGGGTTCCGAAGTTCATCCATCCCGTAATTGGCGGAGCCTGCGTCGGCGTGGTGGCCCTCAAGTGGCCGCAAATCATGGGCATTGGCTACGAAACCATAGAAGCCATGCTGCAAGATGTGGAGTTTTCCCAGCAGCTGCTGCTAACCCTCCTGGGACTAAAGCTGGTGATGACAGCGATTAGCCTCGGCAGCGGATTAGTCGGTGGCACGTTTGCCCCATCCATGTATCTGGGGGCGTCTTTAGGCTCAGCTTACGGAAAAATCCTGCCGGCTGTTCTGCCAGCAATTAGCCAGAATATTGCGGCACCGCCGGCTTACGCGATGGTGGGCATGGCCGCCGTGCTGGCGGCGAGCGCCCGCGCTCCCCTGACATCTATATTATTGCTCTTTGAGCTGACGCGAGACTACCGGATTGTCCTGCCCTTAATGGCTGCAGTGGGGCTGAGCGTCTGGCTGGTGGAGCGCTTGAAGCCAGCCCAGACTGACAGCGCGAAATTCCAGCAGATGGGGCTGAATATCGAGCAAGATTACAATCGGGAGCTGTTGCAGAAAATTACGGTTGCGGAATTGATGCAGCCCGCTTTGCTCCTGCCTGCAACCATGACGGTGATTGAGGCCGGTCTGGCTTTGACGAATAATAACTGCCACAGCGGTTTGGTGATTAATGAGGCAAAAAGGCTGATTGGGATTATTACGTTGCGAGACGTTAATCGCGTCCTCTCACGAGTTAAATCGGATTCTCTGGAGAGTTATTTAGCCCACCAGAAGATTGCTGACCTCTGCACTACTGACATCTTGTTTGCATACCAGGACGAGCCGGTGGCTGAGGCCCTAGACCGCATGGCAGCGCGAGGCTTGCACCAGCTGCCGGTGGTCGATCGAGACAATCCTTATGAAGCTTTGGGGTTGCTGGACGAGCAGGGAATTTCCCTGGCCTCTCAGCTGGCTGTGACGCGAGATGTCATGCGGGGTTACTGCGCCTTGCCAGCACTCCCTGAGAAAGAGCAGGAGGTGGAGCGAGTCAAGCAGCCGGTGTGAGTCTAAGAAACCCGGTTTCTTTAAGAAACCGGGTTTCTCAGCACCTCGCTATATTAACGGATAAAATACCATACCGCCGACAGGCGGGAGGCGTCAGCCCCAGTTTTTTTGACTGCCCCACTTTTCAGGCGTCCCCGTCAAGTGGCACTTCTGTGCTAGAGAGGAGCCACTGCAATCAGGGAGCCGATACTTTTTTGCTAACAACCTTTAACAGTCGCTAACAAATACTGTAGGGGTGGGTTTATCAAAAATGTCTCTGGGAAGTTGAGATGCTGGTAAACCCGCCCCTACTTTAGCTCTCAACCAAGGCGTATCAGCCAATGCCCGCAGTCAAATCCCACGATCACTATACATGAAAGCAATCTAGATCCCATTTACCACTTTATAAAGTTAAAGAAACGGGTATCTAAACTCAGGAAACTCAGGAAAGTCCACCCACCTTTGGTTTTTAGGTTAAGATGGCTCCCTATTTTAAGGCAACCGTCCGCCTTTGGTTCTCGGGCTAGTGCCGGCTGCCTTAAGCAAAGTATAGCATACAATGGCTAAGCGGAACGCTCTCAAGGGCTGCTGCTGGTAGCCCCCCTCAGAAGCGGAACTGTGCCACTGACTCCGTGTAGTGGATGGGCAGAACACACTCGAGATTCTCGTGGGGGCGAGGAATCAGGTGGTAGGAGAGCAAAAGCTGCTCCTGAGTGTTCACTCTTTTTACTGACTCAACCCCAGCCGCCACTGAGGTTTGCACCTCAGAGACATCCCCCCGGACAATCACTGTGTAGCGGGCGCTGCTAACCTTTTCCATCCCAACCAGCGTCACGCGGGCGGCTTTGACCATCGCGTCAGCCACCGCCAGCGCCGGCGGAAGACCTTTTACTTCAACCATGCCGACTGCAAATGGCATAGCGCTTTTCTCCTGAATCAACGGCATCTGTCAGTCTAATTGTACGATTCACCGGCTGCGGAAATTCACTAGGCACAGGGACCGGCACGCTTTCCTGCCCCTACAGCGCCACTCTTGCCGGCCTATGCCCCGCAAGCTGGGCCACTAACGCGCCCGATACGCTTGCCAGAAATAGAAGCCGGTCGTGGCAAAGATGGGAGCATCCCGGTTGTGCAAAGAAGCCCATATGAATGCGACAATGATTTCACCAGGGGGCAGGAGGAGAGGATTTTTGGCCAGCGAATCTTTGGAAACGGGATTGAAACGGCACAAACCCCACACCCAGTCCCTCCGCCTTGCCCAAAGCCACCTGGACCGTCCCCCACGCCACCCACGCAAACAGGCCGATCAGTTCCGCCTTCAGCCAGCTCTTGCAATTCACCAGCCAGCCGGTACTGTCGCGCCGCATTCTCCGAGGTGATTGGCACCGGATAATTAAACGTGTGGGGGAACCGGCTCAGTACCGTCAGCCCCATATAAATAGCAGCGCTCAAGGCGGGGAACAGCCAGAGTATGGCCTTGGCACCCCAGCCATCCGGCATTCCCGACAGGCCAAAATGAACCGGAATCACCGGCGGAAGCGCTTTCCAGGATTGGACTGGGAGGGCGACGCTCAGCACCGTGCCGGCAGCTGCTACAATGTCAAGCACTGTCGCAGCCGGTGAGCGCGGGATGGAGAGGATGGGCCGGTTTGCTTGCTTGTCCGTCACAGTCGGAATGATGGCTTGGGCGTCGGTTTATACTTTAAAGATAGCCAATTGACATTCCCACCGGCAGCCGGCACCCTTGAAGTTTTCCCATCTAAAATCTAAAATCTAAAATCTAAAATCTAAAATCGGTTAGAATCCAAAGCAGGTCATGCAGAAAATATTGTTTTCGTCCCTGCCGGTAGCCACCTATGATTGCCACAGAAAAACAGCAGCGCAACTGGAAACCAATTATTAAGCAATTTGAAGCCGCCGTCGGGAAAACCGGCGTCGTCCAGCGAAAAGAAGAGTTGCTCACCTACGAGTGCGACGGACTGCCCAGCTACCGCCAGCGACCGGCAGTTGTCGTCCTCCCCCGCACCACCGAGGAAGTGGCAGAAGTCGTGAAAATATGCGACCGCAACCAAATCCCCTGGGTGGCTAGGGGTGCCGGCACCGGCCTGTCGGGAGGTGCCTTGCCGGTGGAAGACTGCGTGCTGGTGGTCACCGCCTTGATGCGGAAAATCCTCAAAGTTGACCTGGAAAATCAGCGCGCTGTCGTCCAACCGGGGGTGATAAATAACTGGGTGACGCAAACTGTCAGCGGTGCCGGTTTCTACTTCGCCCCCGATCCGTCCAGCCAAATTGTCTGCACAATTGGCGGCAACATCGCTGAAAATTCCGGCGGCGTACACTGCCTGAAATACGGCGTCACCACCAACCACGTTTTAGGGTTAAAATTGGTGCTGCCGGATGGTTCAATTGTAGATGCCGGCGCGGAGATTCCGGAAATGCCAGGCTATGACCTCACCGGCGTGTTTGTCGGTTCCGAAGGCACCTTGGGCATCGCCACAGAAATCACCCTGCGCATTCTCAAGACCCCGGAATCGATTTGCGTGCTGCTGGCAGATTTTACCAGCATTGAAGATGCCGGTGCCTCCGTTTCCGACATCATCAGCGCCGGCATCATTCCCGGCGGCATGGAAATCATGGACAACCTCAGCATCAACGCCGTGGAAGATGTTGTCGCCACCGGCTGCTATCCCCGCGACGCGACTGCTATACTGTTAGTAGAAATCGACGGCTTAGAAGTGGAAGTCGCCGCGAACAAGCAGCGCGTTGCCGAGATTTGCAAGAAGAATGGGGCGCGGAACATCACAACAGCAAGCGACCCAGAAACCCGCCTGAAACTGTGGAAAGGGCGCAAAGCGGCCTTTGCCGCAGCCGGACACATGAGTCCGGATTATTACGTACAAGATGGGGTAATTCCCCGCACGCAGCTGTCGTATGTGCTGACAGAGATTGAGGCGCTGTCGCAGAAGTACGGCTACCGGATTGCGAATGTGTTCCATGCCGGTGATGGCAATCTCCACCCACTGATTCTTTTCGACAATTCAGTTCCTGGTGCGCTGCATGTCGTGGAAGAATTGGGCGGAGAAATTCTCAAGCTTTGTGTGCGAGTTGGGGGAAGCCTTTCTGGGGAGCACGGCATTGGGGCGGACAAGAAGTGCTACATGCCCGATATGTTCAGCGAGACGGATTTAGAAACCATGCAGTGGGTGCGGGAAGTGTTTAATCCTAAGGGGCTAGCAAATCCGGGGAAGATGTTCCCCACGCCGCGCACCTGCGGGGAAGCCGCACGCGCTAAGATGGCGAAGAAGATTGAGGGGGCGGAGGTGTTTTAAAAGGTTACTTTGTTTTAAAACGCTACCTCGTTTGGGAGGCTCCGCCTCCCCCCCCCCTCTCCGTCAACAACCCTCGTTCCCAGGCTCCGCCTGGGAATGCCTATTGGGAGGCTCCGCCTCCCCCCTCCTTCCCCTGACCAACTCTCGTTCCCAGGCTCCGCCTCCCCCCTCCTTCCCCTGACCAACTCTCGTTCCCAGGCTCCGCCTGGGAATGCCTATTGGGAGGCTCCGCCTCCCGTCACAAATCGAGCAATTCCACCGGCAATACCCCAGGCTGACCGATGTAATTGCGATAGCTGGAATACCGCCAGTGAGCCGGCTCGTCTACATAACCGCGCCTGACTGGATTATTGTGAATATAATCCAACTTTTGTCTAAACATTTCTTCACTCAGGATAGCCTCCGGATGAAATCCTTCTTGCCAAACCTGATAGTCTTGGTCGGTTTTATGTTGGAGTTTAGAGAACTTGAGCTGTTCTAGTATATGATTGGCCCGTTTGGCTTTAAGTAAGTCAATGATAGACCGCGCCGTGAAAGACTTAAAATTCCCGATTTCTTTTGACAAATTTGCAGCCGCTGCGAGCAGGTGGAGATGGTTTTCCAGAATCACATAACCGTACAGTGCCAGACGGTGCTGGCGTTGCAGAAAGGAGAGCGAGTCTAGGACAATCTGTGCTAGCTCAACTTGGCCGAACAGGGGCATCCAATTGACTGCTGTGCAGGTGATAAAATGGGAATGGTTTTCTAGTACGTGATAGCGGCTGCGTCCCATTGTGTTACCTTCCTCTGAAAATCGGTGAGGCAGAGCCTCTAGAATAGCGTTCCCAGCCTGAGGCTGGGAACGAGGGTGAGGGGGAGTCCCGGAACGAGAGTGAACGATTTTGCGTCACTTGGGGGCGCTTATCGGGGCTTTTCCCAGGGTTATTGAGCAATCAGGAGGCAGAGCCTCTAGAATAGCGTTCCCAGCCTGAGGCTGGGAACGAGGGTGAACGAGGGTGATAGCGAGGGTGATATGTTAATGAGGGGTTATGCAGACGGATTGGCTCTAAAATCCAGATGGGAGTCTTTGCTGCGGGAGTTTCAGGTTGAGAGAAGCGCCGGCAAGAAAGTCTTCTTTGAATTGGTAGCAGCCTATTGCAGCGAATGCCGGTTTTATCACACGCTGGGGCATATTCAGCACGTTTTAAATACAATTGAAGGGATGTCAGCGCTCGCCCGAAACTTGCCGGCAATACAGTTTGCGGCTTGGTTCCATGATAGCATCTATGACCCGAAGGCGCAAGATAATGAGGAGAGAAGTGCTGAATATGCGGCAGCGGTGTTGATCGATTTAGGGGTGCCGGCTGGTACGGTAGAGGCGGGGGCTGAGATGATATTATATACCAAGCGCCATGAAGCGCCGGTGGGCGATACTGACAGCTACATCCTTCTAGATGCGGATTTGGCTATCTTGGGGGCGGATGAGGGGGAATATCGGTTTTATGCGGAAGGGATTCGGCGAGAGTATTGCTGGCTGTCTGAGGGAGAGTACCGGCAGGGGAGAATCCGCGTGTTGCAGAAGTTTTTGCTGCGCGAGAGGATATATTATACGGAGCGCATGTTTGCGGAATTAGAGGGAAGGGCTCGGCGGAATGTGCGGGATGAGATAGAGGGTTTGAATTTGTAAAAGATGGAGGGAGATTAAGAGGCAGAGCCTCTAGAAAGGCGTTCCCAGCCTGAGGCTGGGAACGAGATTTAAGCCCGCGCAGGCGGGCTTTGTTTGTATAGCCGCGACTTCCAGTCGCCCGGTGAATAACGAATGGCGTCCCCCACAAATGAGCCAAGGGACGAGGGGTATTAAAAGCCCGCGCAGGCGGGCTTTGTTTGTATAGCCGCGACTTCCAGTCGCCCGCTGAATAACTGCAGCGCTTTCAACCGGCTCTCACCTCACTCAACTGTGCGGCACCCCACCGGCAGCCTCACACTAAAGGTCGTGCCGGCACCCAATTCCGACCGCACGGAGATTTCTCCGCCGTGCAGATCCACAGCCCTTTTGACAATTGCCAGCCCCAAACCCGTCCCCGGAATTTTGCCGACATTGGCAGCCCGGTGGAAAGACTCAAAAAGGTGCGGCAAATCATCTGAAGGAATGCCAATCCCTTGATCCGCAATCTCAAAAACAGCCTCACCACCCTCACAGGAAAGTGACAGCCGCACCGTCCCTCCTTCGGGAGAATACTTAACAGCATTCGAGAGCAAATTGCCGAGAATGTGGCGCAACAGTTTTTCATCCAGGCAAGGGAGCTTTTGCCCTCGGTGGCAGGGGTAGGAGCCGGCCTTGTGCCCGCCCCGAGCGCGGGAGCTTGAAGAAGTCCTCTTCAGCGCTTCTCTGTCCTCCAGAACCCCTGCAGCGAAACTCTGACTCACAAAGCTGATACTGTGCCCGCAGCCGGCACTCAATTGCATCTGTTCCAGCAAATCGCGGCAGAAAGCTTCCACATCCACCGGCGCGGGGTTGAACTCCAGTTTTCCCGCCTCCGCCCTGCCAATCACCAGCACATTTTCTAGCAAATCAGTCATCTGTCGAGCCGCTACCTTAATCCGGTGGAGATAGTCGCGCTTTTTCTCCTCAGTTGCCAGACTGCCGAAATTTTCCAGCAATTCAACAGACATAATAATGCTGCAGAGCGGGTTGCGGAACTCGTGAGACACCATCGAGACAAAGCGGGACTTGAGTTCGTTGAGCTCTTTTTCAGTTTCCAAAGCCTTGCGCAGTTCGGCGTCTGAGTGCTTGCGCTCAGTGATATCCTCCGCAATGCCGGCAATTCGATAAATCTCACCCGACTCGTTGCGAACGGGAAAAGCGCGAGAGCCAATCCAGCGAACTGACCCATCGGGGAGCACAATCCGATATTCTTTCTGAACCGGCTCTCCCTGCGGCAGTTGCTCGACCGCATTTCTGACAGCCTCCCGATCTTCAGGATAAACCGCCTCCAGCCAAGAAAGCGGCTCCTCGTACAAACTCTCGAAGCTGCGACCCCAAATTTCCTTGTAAGCGGGACTGACGTAAAGCAGCTGCTTGCTATCCGCCGATCTGATCCAGAAAACCTGATGGATATTTTCCGCCAGCTGGCGGAAGCGCTCCTCGCTAGAGCGCAGCGCCAACTGCGCCTCTACCCGGTGCGTGATGTCTTCCACCACACCCAAAATATACAGGATCTCCCCCGCCCGGTTGCGGATCGCCATCAAAGAAAGATTCACCCACAGAATTTCTCGGTTCTTGGTAATGTAACGCTTCTCCAACTGAAAGCTGTCAGTCTCCCCCTGAAGCACCTGCTCCAGAAAGGGCATTTCCGCTGACATGTCTTCCGGATGAGTGATATCCGCAACACTCAGCGCCGCCAGTTCTGACTCCGTGTAACCCAACATCTCGCAGAACGCCCGATTCACCTTCAACAGGCGGAAGTCCGCGTCAGCGAGAGCCATCCCAATCGGGGAGCGCTCAAAAATTCTGCGGAATCCTTGCGCTTCCGATCTTCTCTCTCGCTCCGCTCGCGCCGCCACAAGGGCTGCGCCGGCCCGCTCAACCGCAAAAGCCATCTGGCTAGCGACAGTTTCAGCCAGCTGCACTTCTTCTTGACAAAACTCGCAGACTGTGCTGTAAAAAAGCGCAAAGTTTCCCAGCAGCCGGCCTTGAAAGACCAGGGGAAAGAACCCGACAGCTCGAATCCCCTCCTGCAGCAGGACCGCCCGCAGAGGCTCCAAAGATATCTGCGCTCCCACATCAGAGATCAGCAGGGATTGCGGGTTCCGAGCACCAACCCTGGCCAGAAAATAATCTTCAACAGCCTTGCGACACCGGTCGGAAAGCCCGCGCCACTGTTGGAAGCGCCCGACGCCATCATCCTCAACCAGCAAAATGCCGGCACCAGAAACCCCCAGAGAGTCCTGCAAACCGCTGAGTGCGGCTTCGTAAATCTCCTCAATCGGTGCCCCTCGGCTGAGGGCACCGGCCACTTGATAAAGCGTCTGGAGTTGGGTTTTGCGCTGGCGGAGGGCCTCCTGCGCCTGCTGCCGGCGGGCCATCTCGAGCAATAGCTGCTCCTTCACCCGCCTCAGCTCAGCGGTTCGCTCCGCAACTCTGATTTCTAGTTCGTCATACGCCTTTGGTAACGCCTCCTCCCCTTGCGTGAGCCTTGTGATGTCGCGGGCAGAGCCCTCAACGGCGATCGTATTGCCGGCGAGGTCGCGCACCGGCACGCTGCGGTTTTCCATCCAGATCACCCTCCCGTTTTTATCTATCCAGCGCAAAACAAGCACCCCGATCGAGATCTCCCGACTGCACCACTCCTGCAAAAGCCGCCGGCGATCGGCTAGGCGCAATCTTCCAATCCAAATTGGAATCGGCGCAGTCCTCCACCGGCGTGTGGCCCGCGAGCGCTTGTACCGCGCTCGCTGATGTACTCTTTGCCGCGAGTGGGAGTCAGGCGATCGCCATAAATAATCTCTGGGGCGCTGTCAGCTAGCTGTCGGAAGCAGGCGGCAGTTTCTCGCACTTGGGCGAGTGCGGAACGCTTTTCGTCACGCAGTTGTTTCGCTCGCAGCGCTGGCGCGACTGCGGGCCCGAGTTGCGCCAGCCGGTCTTTTGGCAGGCAGTCAGCAGCACCCCGCTTCACGCACTCTACCGCAACTTCGGCGTTCCTGCTGCCGGTGAGGCCCATCGAGGGAATGTCTTCGCGGCTCTCCTGCAATACCAACTTAGGACAGATAGTATTTTTTCCAGGGGCTGGAAAGCCTTTACAGCCGCCTTTCTCAATCCAAAATCCCAAATCCCAAATCCAAAATTGGCATAAAAGCTGCATTGGCGCATCAGAGCCGTCAAATTGCGGCATCTCGCACTCGGCTTCAATCGCCTCGCAACTCCCACCTAGCAGAGCCGGCAAGTCCGCCTCGGGTTCGAGGCGCACCCAGTCGGGACCGCACCGGCACCGGCGCAGTTCGCCTATCATCAGCTCGGCGTCTTCTGGCGAATCCTCAACAATCAAACTGCGGATGGGAGTGGACATCATGTGCGATTGTGAAACAGAACTGCGATCTCTCGCTGTTGGTTGGTGGGGACAGCAGCTCCAAGCAAGGCTCGGCTAATATCGGCCAATCACAAGCCGGCACTGCGGATCGCTGCTGCTAACTTTTATGGAGTGACTGAGCCCCAACCCTTAACCCCCAGCAGCGTGGCGGTAGGACGGCAGCCCAGACGCACCGGCAGCCGCACAGCCGCACGGAAATTTTTCATCTCCCCCGGGCTTGATGTGCGGCGATCGCTCCAAAACGAATATCAGGCTAGCCCTTTTATTCTTTATGGTGTCAGAAATCTTACCCGTCTCAACCCGATTAAACCTGTATAGCCGGTAACTGCGCTCGCCTGCTCGGCCTCTGCGCTGCCTTTTGGGCAACTCTTGCGCGGCTAGTGGCTCGCACGCCCGCACTTCCCCTAAAATGCTTTTAACTGCGACCCTCACCGGCACAATCAAGATAAAAATCTTTCTCCCCCTCTCCCCCTCCCCCCTTCTACTGTCAAGACAGAGATTATCACCTTGGTCACTCAAACTCCCCTCGCCCCCCAACTCGAAAGCATCGCCGGTGCGGCAGGCGTCGTGTCCCGCGCACAGCTAGAAGCGCCTCTGGCGAACGCACTCGCTCAAACCCTCACCCCAAACACCCAGATTGACTGCACCGCCAAACCCAACACCCAGGCGGAACTTGCCGAAATCATCGCCCTAGCTCACCGCAACCGCTGGGGCGTCTTGCCCTGCGGCAGCGGCAGCAAGCTCAGCTGGGGCGGCCTTGCAGGCGGTGCCCGCTTCGCTGTCAGCACCGAGCGCCTCAACCAGCTCATCGACCACGCCGCCGGCGATTTAACCGTCACGGCGGAAGCGGGGATGAAATTTGCCCACCTGCAACAAATTTTAGCCAGCCTCGGTCAATTCCTCGCCCTCGACCCGGCGTTCCCCCAAATGGCCACCCTGGGCGGCATTGTGGCCACCGGCGATTCCGGCTTCCTGCGCCACCGCTACGGCGGCGTCCGCGACCAGCTGATCGGCTTTTCCTTCGTCCGCTCCGATGGCCAGATTGCCAAAGCCGGCGGGCGCGTCGTCAAAAATGTTGCCGGTTACGACCTGATGAAACTGTTCACCGGCTCCTACGGCACACTTGGGATTATCTGTCAAGTCACTTTTCGCGTTTATCCGCTGCCGGCGGCGTCGCAAACCGTAGCGCTCACCGGCACTCCTGACGCCATCGCCCGCGCCGCTCAAACCCTGCTAGGCTCCGCTCTCACTCCCACCGCCGTTGAGCTGCTCTCTCCCCAACTGGTGGCTTCCTGCCTCGGGAAACCGGACACCGGCTTGCTCGTCCGCTTCCAGAGCATCCCGGAAAGTGTCCAAGAACAGTCAGCAAGGCTGCTGGAAGTTGGCCAAGCGCTGGGGCTGGAAGGCTCCACCTGTTTGGGCGATGGTGAGGCGCAGCTGTGGCAAAAATTGAGAGAGCAGCTGGACGCACCGGCAGCAGAGCCAGCCATTCTTTGCAAAATAGGAGTCAGACCGAGCTTAGCTGCCGGTGCTCTCAGCCAGCTCTTGGCTCTTTTATCCCCGTCGGGTGCCGGTGCGATCCACGCGGGAAGCGGACTGGGGGTGTTGCGGTTTGCCGGTGAAAACCTCACAGAGCGCGTGTTAAAAATGCGGTCTGCCTGCCAAGAAAAAGGCGGATTTCTGACAGTGTTACAAGCGCCGGTTTCGGTCAAGCAACAGCTGGATGTCTGGGGTTACACAGGCAATGCACTTGATTTAATGCGGCGGATTAAGCGGCAATTTGACCCCGAGAATATTTTGAGTTCCGGTCGTTTTGTGGGGGGGATTTAATTAGCCTCGTTCCCAGGCTCCGCCTGGGAACGCACAGCAGGAGGCTCTGCCTCCAGTCTCCCACTCCCCACGCTGAAACGATCAACCGGCAATTGTCGGGGCGGCAGAGCCGCCTCCATCTGCATTCCCTGGCAGAGCCAGGGAACGAGATCAATGCGGGTATAATAAAAGAGGGTATCGGCGTTTATCCTTGTACTTCTGCGGTAAAAATCACCTCTGTTGAATCTGATGCAAACTATAGAAAATCCTGCAACCAACCCAGAGCCGGAAAATCTCAGCGGGTTTGATGTCAAGCACCCTCCGGAGCCAAAACTGATTGATACTTGCGTTCACTGCGGGTTCTGTCTGTCTACTTGTCCGAGCTATCGGGTGATTGGCAAGGAGATGGATTCGCCGAGAGGGCGGATCTATCTGATGGACGCGATTAATGAGGGTGAGGCTGAACTCGGCAACGCCACAGTGCCGCATTTTGATTCTTGCTTGGGGTGTCTCGCCTGCGTGACGGCTTGCCCGTCTGGGGTGCAGTATGATAAGCTAATAGGGGCGACTCGCCCGCAAGTTGAGCGAAATTATGAGCGCTCTCTGCCAGACCGGCTGATTCGCGCCCTGATTTTTAATCTGTTCCCCTATCCCAGCCGGCTGCGCCCTTTGCTGGCTCCTCTATTTTTATATCAGAAATTGGGGTTGCAGAAGGTTGTGCGCTCCACCGGCTTGCTGAAAAAAGCATTCCCCCGCTTGGCGGCGATGGACTCCATCCTGCCAGAAGTGACGCCCGACACGTTTCATGAGCCTTTACCGGAAGTGATTCCAGCGCAAGGGGAAAAGCGCTATCGGGTGGGGGTGATTATCGGGTGCGTGCAGCGTCTGTTTTTCTCGCCGGTGAATGAAGCGACGGTGCGGGTTTTAACGGCGAATGGCTGTGAGGTGGTGATTCCGAAAACCCAGGGCTGCTGTGCGGCGCTGCCGGCGCACCAAGGGCAAGAAGAACAGGCTCAAGCTCTGGCGCGGCAGATGATTGACAGCTTTGAAGATACGGGCGTTGATGCTATCATTATAAATGCTGCCGGTTGCGGGCACACGCTGAAGGAATACGGTCACATCCTGCAAGATGACCGGAAATATCGGGAAAAAGCAGAGGAATTTTCAGGCAAGGTGAGAGATGCGCAAGAGTTCCTGTGCGAAATCGGTTTGACGGCAAAACTTTCGCCGCTGACGGATGGAGAGTTGAAGGTCGTGTATCAGGATGCCTGTCACCTGTTGCACGGGCAGAAGATTAGCCTGCAACCGCGCCAGCTGCTGCGGCAAATTCCGGGGGTGAAGCTGCGGGAGCCGGTGGATGCTGCAGTGTGCTGCGGCAGTGCGGGGGTGTATAATATGATGCAGCCAGAAGTTGCGGATGAGCTGGGCCGGCAAAAAGTTGAGAATCTGCTCAATACGGGTGCGGATTTGATTGCGTCGCCCAATCCGGGGTGCTCGCTGCAAATTAAGAAGCACCTGCAGCTGCAAGGGAAGGAGATTCCTCTGGCGCACCCGATGGAATTGCTGGATTGCTCGATTCGGGAGGTGAAGCTTCAGACAAGTTAAACGTAAGAAGGCAAATTATATCTGCCTTGGCGTTTTGGGGTTGATTGCTGCAAAAAGTGAAAGCGTAGAAACCGGGTTTCTTCCAGAAACCCGGTTTCTATCAAACCGGCACCAAAGTCGTCTTAACTTGCGGCTGGCGCTCACCCGCGATCGCCATCGCCATACTTGCCGGTGCCGCTAAAGTCAAACCACGGCGCACCGGCTTAACTGGGCGGCTGTCAGCCATCGCCATTTCATAGCGCGACACAATTGTAGCCAGTGCCAGCTTCATTTCAAACAGAGCAAAAGCCATGCCAATGCAGCGCCGGTTCCCGCCGCCAAACGGCAAATATTCATAAGGAGAGAATTGCTTTTCCAGAAAGCGCTCAGGCTTGAAACGCTTCGGTTCCGGATAGATATCCTCCCGATGGTGAGTCATGTAAATATTGCCAATTACCACCGCACCAGGCTCAAACTCCCAGCCCCCAATTTTTACCGGCGCTTTCACTTTCCGGGGGAAAGTCAGCATCGCCACAGGGTAAATGCGCAGGGTTTCCGAGCAAACCGCATTGAGATAGGGAAGTTTAGCCACTGCATTTGGGTCTAGATCACCGCCGAGAGAATCTAATTCACTCAGAAGCTTCTCGCGCACATCCGGGAGAGTGTGAATCCAGTACAGCGCCCAAGTGAGAGCAGACGCAGTAGTTTCGTGACCGGCAACAAGCAGAGTGATCAACTCGTCGCGCAACTCCCGATCTGTCATCGGCTGACCCTCTGCATCTACTGCAGACATCAGCAAAGAGAGAATATCAGTGCGAGAGGGATCTGGCTGTTCCCGGCGCTGCTGAATTTCAGCGTAGATGAGATTGTCAATTTGCTGCTGCTGGCGGAGGAAGCGCCCCCAGGGACTCCAAGCACCTAAATCCCGCTGCAGCCAGGGCAAAAATAGCAGGGCGGAACTCCAGGGAGAGCTGATAGAATCAAGCATGGAAGTGAGAAGTGAGCGCAGTTGCTCAAAACGCTCGCCCTCGTGCATGCCAAATACAGCGTCTAAGATAACCCGCAGGGTGATTTCTTGGGTGGCGGAACGGACTGGGAAGGGTTTGCCGGCACTCCGCTGGGAAATCACTGCCAGAGTGATGTCGCAGATGAGATTGCCGTAAGCCCGCATGCGCTCGCCGTGAAAGGGCGGCGTCAGCAGCTGGCGCTGGCGCTGGTGGCGAAAGCCATCCAACAAAATCACTGACTGATCTCCCACCAGAGGTCGCAAAATCCCGTTTACCTCACCGGAGGCAAACAGCTTGGGATCTGCGGTAAAAAGCTCTTGAATTGCCCGCGGGTCACTCAACATGACAAATTCAAAGGGTCCCAACCTGGCTGTGAAGGTGTCACCGTGCGCTTTTGCCGATGTCTCCAGGTACTCCAGGGGGGAAGCAATCCACTGGAGTTGCTGTATCAAGGGTAGCGTCTGTGGCCCAGAAGGCAGTTTCATACAGGCTTTACTTTTTTTAAAGGATTTTCCCTTTTTAAGCTAGCAGAAGTTCCTGAAAATGGGTAGGGATCTGGGAAAATCTGCCGCCCGATTTGCAGTAAGCGCTAAAGTGCTTATTTAAAAGTGGGGTGTGAGGACTTTAGTCCTCAGTGCAAACCGGGGGAAGAGAAAATGTTTGTACTGAACCCTTTAGTGCTGATCCCGGTGCGATCTCGCCGGCTACTTCCCATTGCAAGGGAGAAAGAAACCAGGTTTCTGAATAAAGTTTAGTCGTTAGCGGTCAAATTTTCAATGGCTTGCCCCACTTTTTCTAATAAGCTCGGCTCTGGATTGGCTTCTCTGTATTCTTCTAAATTCTCTCGGTAAGCCTGCTGCATACTTTGAAGGCTCTCAGCGTCTTCTACTGCCTCTTCGTAAGCCTCTTGGCGATTTTCAGGCTGCCGGTCGGGGTAGGTGGGGGCGACTATTTCCGTCCGGTCGGGCTGACGGTCAGCGGCGGTCGCTGCATACCCGGGCTGAGCGGAGAAAAGGAATAAACCTGACAGGCTGATTAAACTCCCTAGAGAGAGCGCTAGAGAGAGAATCAAAAAGCTCTTGCGCAAGGTTTGTCCCAGAGATGATAAAATACGCTGCATGTAAATTGTCTCCTTGCTTTTTGGGAATTTGTGCTTGGTAGATATAACAAGCATCTTACGCGCCGGTAAAGAGCAGCTACCTCCATCGAAAGGTAGATTAAAGCGATCGAACTCCCGTCGGGGGCAGCAGTCCGGAAACCGAATTTGGCCGGCTGCCGGCTCGCAGCGGGCAAAATTTTCCAAAAAATTATAGATTTTGGGGCTAAAAATCCTGTTGTTCGCCGGGGCGGTTTTATAAAAATTATCTGCTTTATGCGGGCATTCCCCCTCAACCCTGTGGGGCGGGGTTATAAATATTTTCTGGTTTTTCCAGACATTTCTAGCTGTAGGGTGCGTTCCCTCTAGGAGCGCCCAACCGCGCCAGAAACCCGGTTTCTTAAAGAAACCGGGTTTCTCAGCATCTCACTAATATGAAAAACGCGATATATCTGTCATCAAACGCAGCTACAGCCACTGCTGCTGAATCTTCACGCTCCGACTTTGCATGATCTGTTCAAACAAATCAGTTGGCAGCGCCCGCTCCACCGGCCACACTCCGGGCTGCTTCAACTGGCCAGAAAGCAGCAGTTCGGCAATCGTGCCGGTGCCAATGCCGGTGGCAACTGCAGCGCTTTCATGTACGGCGGACGACACAAAACAGGCCGGTTTGCCATCCTTGCGACCGGCAACTTCAGCGCGAACCGCCACCCCAGTGCCGGTGAACAGATTCGTAACAGCCGTCATCCGGTAGCTGACGGCGGATAAAAACTCAATAACGCCCTCATTCTTCAGCCAGCTTTTCGGCCACCAGTTAGCGACCATCCAGGTCATGTGATTGTAAAAATCCGGAAGCGTGCCGAATTTTGTAATCACCGTTTTGACGGGAAAAGATTCAGGCAGCGTCATGGATTCTGGCATATCAAACCAGTAGACGCCGGTTTTGCCATAAGGCGGCGGAAACTCAACCGTTTCCCGCTCGCTGTAGGGCGTAACTTGCTGCCACTTCCCATCCACCCAAACGTCAAACGGCTCTTGCAAACCCAGAAAAGTCGTGCGCATCACCGTCACGCCGGCACCGCCAGAACCCGCCACCACATAAGTCAGGTGAATGCGTTCCGCCTCAGAAAGCTGTTCCACGCCTTGGCGCACCAAGCTGTTAGAAACCCCCGGAAAAATGCCGGTGTTGACAATCGCCGTCACACCGGCAGCTTTGGCCGCGTCGCCGAGGGCCAGAGCTCTGCGAGTAAAGCCACGACTGTCGCTGACATCGGCATAGTTGACGCCAAGCTTAATGCAAGTCTCCAGAACGCTGGCATCGCGGTGGTGAAATGGGCCCGCACAGTGGACGACCAGGTTAGAAGAAGCTATCGCCTGGCGCAGCGCCTTCTTATCCGCCAAATCCAAAGCCAGATACTGGACTCCGGGAGCTGGCATCGCCTCCGCCCCAGTCGCTGGACTCCTGCCGGTGATGGTAATCTGCGCCTGCGTGTGGGTGGCCAGGTCTTGCGCGACACTGCTGCCAATCCGCCCTCGCCCCCCAAGAATCAAAACCCGGTCTGTCATGGTTCGAGAATCGGTAACTCTAAGTTCAGTTCACCATTTTGCAGCCAATCGGTTCATCTGTAGAAAGGATGACTTTGTTAGAGTCTTGGCAAGCGTAAAGGTCTACTGCTTGCAGAGTCCGGTACAGGCCGTGAAGGGCGGCTTCCCGCTCGGGCGTCCCTTGCGGCAGCCGGTGCGGGGCGGCTTTCCCAAGGCTAGAGTGCGGTAAGACCGCTTCTGGAAAGGAAGGGTAGCCGTTTGCCCACTTAGGGCACGGACGTAGGACAGGCGTCTCGCCTGTCCCTGTCTCTACTAACAAGTGAGATGCCTTGTATTAAACTGACTGTCTATTGCTATATGTAGAAAAGCTATTTGTCACGCACATTACTCATACCAACCGAAGGAAACGTCGCCGGCACCGGCATCTTACAGGAATGGCTGGGCGCGAGGGAAGAGCTTAACAAGATATGGAGTTTGTTGGACAAAGCGGACGAAACTCTGCCAGCGCCAATCGTGAGTATTTTAACAGATTTGACAGGACGCAAGCTGCCACCGGCACTTGCCGGCGACGCACCTGAGTTCGGTGAGGTATTGAGGGCGAGCGGGGAGGGGCGTTCTGCGCCCTCATGCGGAACAGCTGGTGGCCCACTGAGGGGAACAGGAGCTGAGTTGGACATCAGCCTCCCGGAAGCACCTCACCCCAGCGGCGGGCCCGCCACAGGACAGCTCTCCTTTTCATGTCTTAACCTGCAGACTGCATAAGTTACAGGTGCGGGTTCTATATATAAGGAGAAGCATACAGAAAACGACTGAAATTGATAGGCTGTCCCTATGGCTACTGACTACGTTCTATTTATACACGGTGTTAATACCCGCCCCAAAAATGATAAAAAGCCCAACTTTGCAGGCAAACTGATGGAACTCATCCAGGAATGCCAGGATAAGTTGACAGCCCCCCCAAATGAACTGAAAATGAAGTCCCTAGATTGGTATGAGGTGATGCTGAGCGCCGAGAACAATCTCCTAGAGAGTTTCCAGCAATCGCGAGATTGGGATAAGTTCTGGTTTAAAGACTTCCGCAAAGCAGTAATCTTGCCGTTCGCCGGCGATGCGGTTCTTTATACCAGCCGCTATATCGGTTCGGAGGTCGTCAGAAAACTAAAAAACCAGGCAGAAATTTTATTCGATAACCATTACAATCCAGAACAAGACCGCCTGCATCTAGTCACTCACAGTTGGGGAACAGTCATCCTTTTTGATATCCTATTTGCAGGCCGGTGGGATGACACAGAAATTCCCGGATCTCAGGATGTACGAGACATTCGCAACATGCTATTTGGGGTGAAACCCAATCCCACAAATGGCATTCGCATCGCCAGCATTCACACGATGGGCTCGCCCCTTGCTCTCATCAACCTGATGAACATCAAGGGCGTAGAGAAGCAAAAATATCCTGACAGCCCGCCACAGTTCACCCACGACATTACTAAAAACTTGAGAGGTCTGCTCGAGAATCTTTATAACGCTTGCCAACAACCGCTGTTCTGGAAGAACTACGCTCACCCGGGCGACCCCATAGCCTACCCTCTAGTTCCTGTCCTCCCCAATCTGCTAGATGGCCAGAGCAAATTCCTCCATATTGAAGACAAGATCGTCAGCGGTAGCGGATGGTCACAATTGGCAGCCCAACTGGTGTCCGACACACCGCTAGCCTTGCTGATAAACGGCCTGAGCGCCCACGACAGCTATTGGTACAGCCCGCAAGTAGCAGAGGAAATCTTCAAGACCATTCAGCAGGCCCCTTCTTCTAAGGAATCGCAGGTTTCTCGTCCCTTGGCAACAGCTGGTAATTTCAACCGCTAAAGTTCAAGGATGGACGCAGATATAGGAATTCCCCTCGTTCCCAGGATCTGCCTGGGAACGCTGCTCGCTTAGGCTCTGCCTCCTGTCTCCAACAAGTAGCATTATTAGCCTAACAGCTTAGTGCTATAAAGGGCGCTATAGCGTTTATATTTAAGTTGCCAAAGGGCAGGAACCCGGTTTCGCGGCCCAGAGCTTTAAGAAATCTTAAAATCCAGTGTTAAATGCGGCCTTTAAGCAACTAATAAATGCAATTTCGTGGGCATTATCTAGACCCCATAATTAGGAAAATTAAAGAATGAAAAATCCTGAATTTTACTGCAATCAATAGAAGCAAACTTTTACCTCAAAATATTGTTGAAGCTATAGTATTTTTATAGACATAGCAGCAGTCATATTGGTTAGAAGAATAGAAGCTTCGGGAGCGGGGGAGCAAGGGAGGCCGGAATGTAGCTTTCCTAAATGCTTACTGCTATATAGACGTAGGGCAGGCGTCCCGCCCCCCCTGAAAGTTTAATGTTCTAACCTAAGTGCATACTGCTATAAAACCCCCTTTACGTCCGGGTTTTTAATCCAAAATCCAAAATCTAAAATCCAAAATTCGTATCAGAGAGTTCTGAGCATCGTGAGCGCGTCTGAGCGACCGGCTCCTGCGCGTGGGAGAACACGCGAGGGCAGTTGCGTCCAGGCATTCCGGAAATCGAAACGTCCGGATCGGTTCCCGCGCCGGTCGCTCTTTTCGCCGCACTCCGCCACCTCCCTTCCCAGTTCCCACACCCTGCGATCCCGCTCTCCCCGCCTGCCCGCTCCCTTTGCATCTCTTAACATAAAACCTGCGGAATTTGCGCACGATACCAGCAATTAAAGGATTAAGTGCCGAAAAAATACTGAAATCGGCGAGGAGCAGCAATGGCTACTGACTACATTCTGTTTGTGCACGGCGTCAACACCCGTCCACAGGGGGACTTTTTCACCTACAGCACCCGTCCGAATCCGCAACAGTCCACCTTCGCCTCGAACTTGATCGCACTAATCGAAGGCGGCAATAAGGATTTGAGCCTGACTCTAAAAATGGAGAGCCTCCACTGGTATGACGTGATGTTGGGTGCAGAGCGGCAACTGCTAGATTGGTTTTCTGCCTCGCCAGATTGGAATAAATTCTGGTTCAAAGAGTTCCGTCAAAAGCAAATCCTGCCGTTCACCGGCGATGCCGCTCTCTACATCAGCCGCTATATCGGTTCCGATGTTGTAGAGAAGCTCAGAGAGCAAGCTGAGACATTCTTGAAAGGATGTAACCCAGAACAAGACCGCCTGCACCTGGTCACTCACAGTTGGGGGACAGTCATCCTCTTTGATATCCTATTTGCGGGCCGGTGGGATGATCCAAAAATCCCCGGCTATGAGAGCGTGCGAGCCATTCGCAGTATGATATTCGGCGTCGCTCCCACGCCAAATTATGGCATTCGTATCGCCAGCATTCACACGATGGGATCGCCTATCGCTATCGCCAATCTCATCAACGTCAGGCGGATACAGAAAGATTCTGGTGAGGAATTGACAGATGATAAAATAAAGGAAATATTCACCCACGATATTACTCTGGGCTTGGAGAAGCTACTGCAGAGCCTTTTTTACGCAAACGGGAACAGAAAGCTACCGTGGCGGAACTTCGCTCACCCTGGCGATCCCATCGCCTACCCTCTGGCGACCGTCATCCCCAATTTGCTAGATGGAAATAAACAATACCTCGACATTCAAGACACACTCACCAGCGGCGGCGGATTATTAAAATGGGCTGCGCAATTCGTAAGCGAAACATTTCTAGCCTTAGTCAACGGCGGCAGCGCCCACATGAGCTATTGGAAGAGCCAGCAAGTCGCTGAGGAACTCCTTAAAACCATTCAGCAGACCCAAAAATTTTCTCGCTCCCAGCTAGTAGGAGCGGGGGCAATTGCGCCCCCCCAAAACGAGATGTAGGAGGCTCTACTTCTCGCAAGTGCCGGCAGTATAGCAGTAGCCACTTAGATTAGGACATTAAACCTTCAGGGCAGGCGTCCCGCCTGCCCTACGTCTATATCTCAGTAGTAATATGGGTTAGGACAATAGGAGCTTCGGGTGCGGGGGTGCAAAAGAGGCAGAAATGTACTAACCTAAGTGCCTACTGCTATAATATCGTTTCGGGCTGTTTGGGACTTGTTATAGAAATTTTTGATTTTAGATTTGGGATTTTGGATTGAAAATCCAGACATCAAGGGGCTTTTTAATGGCCAAAATTCTCTAGTGTTTCTCATATTAGTGAGGGACTGAGAACCCCAGTTTCGTAGGGGCGTTGTGGCACGACTGCCCTCTTCCGGGTATCTGGGCTGGAGTTCATTCAACTGAGAACCGCTATAGCGAGTCTAAATGATTTGCGCAACTGCTGGGGGCCCAGACTCCCGGTTTCTTTAAGAAACCGGGGGTCTGAAATTTACACGAAGGTTATTGAGGCGCTCTATGTCGGACAAGCGCTCCCTCCGAGCCAATCTCTTATTCCCTAGAGAAACGAGAGAAACAGTGATTGCCGGCAGCCTAGAGAATTCGGAATACAGATTCTACCGTTGATTTGAGAGACTTCTGCGCATCCTTCAGCGTCTGGGCAATGGGCTGCTGCGCGTGCAAGAAAACGCGAGCGCAGTTGCGTCCCGGCATTCCGGAAATCGAACCGCCCGGATGGGTTCCCGCGCCGGTGAGGAACAGACCCTCAATGGGGGTTTTGTAATTAGCCAACTCCGGCAGAGGGCGCAAGAAAATCATCTGCTCGAGCGTCATGTCGATGTGGTAGTGGTTTCCCTTGAAAGAACCCAGACGCGCTGACAGTTCAGCTGGGCTTTCCACGCGGCGGGCTATTATAGCGTTCTTGATATTCGGCGCATATTCTGCCAGCTTGTCAATACAGCGATCTGCAACTTTGTTCTTCAATTCATCCGTCCAGCCGGTGCCATTCAGCCCAGTCCCCTCCGCACCGGCAACCTCATAGGGCGCAAAAAACTCAATCCAGAGCGTGTGCTTGCCCTGGGGAGCCATCGAAGAATCGAGCGCAGTCGGCATCACCACATACATCGAAGGGTCAGAATCTGGAATCTTCCCCAAAATAGGCTCAGAGTGAGCCAGTTCAATTTGCCTCACCGAATCCGCAATCAGAACAGAACCGATCAGGTACTTATCCTGATGGTTGTGGTGCGGGAAGCGCAGCGGTTCAGAAAGCGCCAAATCTATCTTCAGGAGGCTGTCATTATTGTTGACAATCCGGCGCTCGAGCCGCTCTCGCAAATCCGGATCGGCGGCGTCGGCATCGCTGGCGTCCATCAAGTGCAAAAACAGCCGTTTGGCGTCAATATTAGAGATAACGCCCCGCGTCGCCCGGTATTCCGTGCCGCCCCTGACCCGCACGCCGGCAGCTCGCCCGTCATCCACCAAGACTTTCTCAACCGTTTGCTCAGTGAGGACCGCACCGCCCGAGCTTTGCACCAAATTGAGCAGCGCCTCAGTCAGCGCGCCGGTGCCGCCTCGGGGTCTGGCCATACCCGGATTGTGGCGCATCGCCATCATAATCGCACCAATTGCCAGGTTTTTTTGCGAGGGAGGCGCACCGAGTTCTGACGCCAGTCTGGCGAGTGGCGCTTTGATAAACTCCTCATCAAACCACTCGCTGAGCAGATCCTCAGCGCTGGTGAGCATCGTGCGGAAAAAGTCCAGCGTCTTGTCGGGGGAACCGATGACCGAGAATAAATCTTTCAGCTTTTTAATGTCGTAGTTGCCAGCGATATCTACCACTGATTTTGGCGGCGCGTTGAACATGGGAATCATAGCGCCAATCGCCCGCTGCCAGAAATCCGTGTATTCGCGGTATTTGCGGGCGTCGCGCTCGCTGTAGCGGGCAATTTCGGCACAAGTCGCCTCAACAGAGCGGTGAGCTAAAAAGTATTTGCCATCCGGATGCGGGCAAAACACCACAGGATCGCAGTACAGATATTCCAATCCGTACTTGGTCAGCTCTAATTCCTCCACCACCGGCCCCAAGTGTATAAATTCGTGGTCAATAGCGCAGAGGTTGAACTTAAAACCGGGTGCTTCCTCAGGCATAGCTTCCTCGGTGGTTGCCGCACCCCCGGGGACAGAACGCTTTTCCAGCAGCAGCACGCTGTACCCAGCTTTGAGCAGGTAAGCGGCACACACGAGCCCGTTGTGACCGGCTCCTATGATAATAGCGTCATACGTTTGCATGGCATCAGGCTCCAAGGATGGGAGATGATTGCTCCCATCTTACAAAAGTTAACAATTTTAGATATCTGCCACGCGACAGAGATAGCTTCTGGCGGAAGCAACCTGAGAGTGACAGAAGGAAGAGATGCGGGGAGCCATTTCTTTCAGGAAATTCTAATGAAACTAGATTTGCGGAGATTTTACAAAGCATGCAACCCCAGCCAGAGCCTGCTCCAGAAAAACGATCCTGAGAACCCTTACTATATCGATTTTTCCCCGGTGCGAGGTCGCCAGCTGGTTGAGGAATTGAAGGGAACCATCACGCAGGCATCACCGGATGAACCAACCTGCCAGCTGTTTGCCGCACCTGCCGGTTCCGGAAAGTCCATAGAACTGACCCGACTGAAGGCGGAGTTGGAGGAGCGGGGATTTCACGTGGTTTATTGCAAGGCGACGCGGTATTTGAATCTGGGGGATGTGGATCTCAGTGATATTTTGCTGATGGTTGCCCGTCAGGTGAGCGAAAGCCTCAACAAGATAAAAAGCGACCTGGAAGCCGGCGAAATGGGAGCGCTGCTGAAAAACCAGACAGAGCAGTTGCTGCCGCACACCGGCGCTGAGGGGGCTGTCGGATCTTCGCTATTTGGCGGAAGTGGTAAAATTGCTCCTAGAAGCAAAGATACTTTGGATCTTGTTTGGCGGTTGAGGATGTACTTGGAACCTCGCACCAATTCGATTTTGAAAAGCATCAACCAAGAACTGCTGGAACCGGCAGCGGTGGAGTTGAAGCGACTGGGCAAAAAAGGACTGGTGACGATCGTAGATGACCTGGACAGAGTGGAGAACCGACGCCTGCCAAACGGACGCCTCCAGCCAGAATATCTTTTTGTCGATCGTGGGGAGCAGTTGCGCAAACTAAACTGCCACGTCGTTTACACCGTTCCCCTGACATTGGTTTACTCGAATGAGTTGGGAAAACTCACCGGCAAATTTGGTGCCGAGCCCCAGGTATTGCCAATGGTGCCGGTGCGCCGGCGAGATGGCACGCACTGCGAAGAGGGAATGGCGCTGCTGCGACAAGCGGTGCTAGTGAGAGCTTTTCCTGAGGCTCCCCCAGAGCAGCGGCTGAGTTTAATTACAGAGGTGTTTGACAGTCCTGAAACCCTAGACCGGCTCTGCCGGATTAGTGGCGGTTATGTCCGCTACTTGCTGGGGCTAATCTATCGCTGTCTCCAGAAAGAAAATCCACCCATCCCGCGTCAGTGCCTGGAAACTGTGATTCGGGAGCGCTGCCATGAGCTGGCGCGAGCTATTGACGATGAGCAGTGGGAGTTACTGCGTCAAATCGCCGCCGACAAAACGGTCAGCAACGAGACAGAATATCAAATCTTGCTGCGCAATATGCGCGTGTTTGAATACCGGGACGAGCGAGGGCGCTGGTTTGATGTCAATCCTATTTTGGCAGAATCTCACAAATTTAAAACTGCCCCCGGTCAATACTGATACATCTAATTTAGATAGTGAAATATCGTCCCGCTTTCCGCTAGCGAACTTACCTGGAGACATTTAAAGCAATTTAATAGTATATGAGCTAGATATCAAGCTATTTTCTCCAGCTAAATTGCAATCACAGGCTAATTGAGTGAGATTTTTTAGGCGTGCGATCCCAAGCTGGCGCGAAGTTTAGAGAATCCCGACGCCCTGTAGTGTATCGATTTGCTGCCGGTGCGGGGACAGCCACCTCCGCCCTTGGACCGGCCACTGGGTTTACAGTCCCAATATCCGATCGCTTCTGGCCAAACTAACCGCAAGGGCGGAACTGAAAACTGGGCACAGGGCAGCAAAACCAGTGCCCCATGCCCGATGCCCCATGCCTTGCGCCCTGTGCCCTGCGCCCGAGGCTCGATGTCCACTGCCAGAGTCACTTCCCGCCCTCACATCAGACCATTAAGATAACAGGCAGAATCTTAAATTCTTCCTGAAATTCTTCTACTTCTGGGTCAGGCGGGGTGAGACTTGGCGCACTGCTCACCGTGCAGGTGTTTGGAGAAACCGCCGGAACGCCGGCACTGCTGCTGAACAGATCCGGTGCCGGTGTGGCCGCTGTCAGATGGGGCTGTTGCCGGAGGTCAACGTGCCTGTCATCCGCAGAGATCGCCGCAGGGACAGCGCTCTTAATTTGAGTCTGGTTTCGCAGCTGGTTGGTATACTCAACCCGCTTGGATTTCGCCTTGATGTAGGCGGTTGTCCCTTCCGGAATCTGTTGCAGCAATTTCAGGGCAGCGGCAAAATTGCCGGCATTCGCCTGGCTGTAGGCTTGTTGCAACAATTGGTCAGCACTGACGCGCCGCTTTTGGGTGTAGTCAACTAGCTTGGCTTGCCCCTGCTCGTAAGCTGAAGTCCCCTTGGGAATCTTTTTGATCAACCTGATCGCGCCGGCAAAATCTTTCCCGGCGGCCCTCTTAGAGGCCGTTTGCAAAAGTTGACTAGCGTTCGCCTCCATCTTGAGGTGGCGCTTTTTGCTGTACTCAGCAATTTTGGCTTCCACCTTGGGATAGTCTGGCACTCCTTTGGGGATATTTTGGAGAACCCTCAGGCCCAGGCTAAAATCTCCCCTCGCGACCTCGTAGCTAGCTTGTTTCAGGGATTTCTGGACTTCCCCCTTGCTTTTGGGTGCCGCTTTTCGGATAAATGGATCTATCTTCTTCTGCCAGTAAGAAATTTTCGGAACCCGCTCAGCTTCGTTAAAGACATCCAGCCACCGGCTCTCCTTAAAAGCTTTTTCAACCACCTTGACTCGCTCGCCGGCTTGCAGCCAGTTCCGCTGCCACTCCTTGATAGAGTCGCGAGCGTCATAATAGGCAGAACTGTATGTGGGAACTGATTTGGCCAGAGCGACTGCTTGCTGGTAGTTTCCCTCCTGATATTGTTCTTTGGCCAGCACAAACGTATCTTTCCCCGGATCTAGGGGAGGAGCCAGCACCAGATTGTACATTGCAAACGCTACAGCCGCAGCATTGCCGGCCATACCGATGACAATTCCAATCAGTGCCACCACTCGGCTGAGGGATCTCGAAGCACTGGGGCGATCTGTCTGAGACAGGGCCGGTGCTGCCTCCTCAGCGCTGGGCGCTTCTGCTGAACTGCTCAGTAAAGGTAAGAGTTCGAGTTCTGCCGGTTCTAACTCCGGACTGCCCTGGGGCTGCACTTCCGGGCTGCCGGACTGGTGAGTCTCTTGACTGGCCGCAGGGTGTCCGGCGCTGACCTGCAGAAAAGTCGATTCCTCGGTACCCGCAAGCTCTTCGAGGGCTTGCAGAACCTCAGTTGCAGATTGGGAGTGATTTGTGTCATATTGATGCACCATATTATTGAGTATAGCAACCAGCCGAGCACTGGCGGAGGCCGGCACGAGCTGCTCCCAACGGTTTTTTTCCAGTTCTGCTGTTAATTGATCGGCACTGAGCGCCGTCAGCGCTTGCATGCCAATCAGGGACAGCGCCCAAATATCACCCTCCGGACTGGGCCTGCCCCCAACTGGCTGGCTGGCACCAGTTGAAGGGGTGGGCGCGCCCAAAATGTCGGTGGCACAGTCAAAAGATTCTCCGGACTCCAGAGTCTCTGTCCCGACGCTGCCAAAGTCAATCACAACTAAGCTGCCGTCACAGGTGCGCCGGATGATTTTGTCCGGCTTGAGATGGCCGTGAACTGCCCCCTGCTGGTGAGCCAATTCCAGAATCTTCAAAACTTTTCGCAGCAGATGGACAACCCGCTCTTCTGTCCAGGGTTTGCCAGGAATCAGTTCCGCACTTAGCGGAGTTCCTTCCATCAATTCTCGCCCCTGGTACGCTTGGTACTTATCAAAACAGGCTAGCATCTTGGGAATCTCCTCCCGGTCGCTCAGTGTTGTCACAGTTTCTGTTTCGCTGGTGAGCTTACGCCTAGCTGTTTGCAAGCTGCCAGAAGCTCTATCAGGAAGCTTCTGCAGTTTAACAAGGCTCTCGGGATCGCCGGGAACCTGTGTGTCCAAGGCTAGGCTCGTTCTGCCCGGGTTCGCGGCGCTTATAACCCGGACAATTTTGTAAAGTCCGTCCAGTAACGTCCCGAATGGAGAATTCGACATGAATTTCGACATACAACCACTTCCCACACCAGATCATCTGAAAATCCCGCACTTTAATTTCTGCACGCGCTTGCCCTCCGCCAACAAATGAACTACCACGGCGTCGCGATAAAAACGGAGCGGGGCGGGGCGCTCTGTCTCGCGCGCACTGTGATTCAATCAAAGGATTTCCCTTTACAAACTTAGGGGCCTAGACTTTTAATCTCTGCTTTTTAAGACGCTTCCCTTAAAAGTCTTGAATCAAATTCACTCTTCCATTATAAAGGCAGTCTCTCAATCCTGGCAACTAAAAGTTAGGGCGTTACGCCACCGAAAGTGCTGGCAGGTAAACCCTTTTAATTGCCCGCACTAGCCTGAAACTGTTCGGCAGGACTGACTCGAACCCAGGTTAGATGAATTCAAAAATTCCGCTTTCTGCTGTCCCCTCGAGCCGGCCAGCGCCCGCGAATGTCAGGCCCATTGGGCTCGCCTTGCGCCTGACCAACAGGGACTCAAGCGTAGCAATTGGCACCGCTAATGTGAGTGAGGCTGCTGTCTCGTGCTTAGCGCAAACTTTTCCTTGAACAATTTCCCCCATAAGTCGCTGGCGTTGCGGCGGTTAACGTGATGCCCCTCTTGTTGCAGGTTTTGGCCATCCGGTCGTCCTTGAGAAAACTCTGGGATTTGGCGCTCCCCGGCTGTCCCGACAGGGGTGTAGGGCTGACCCCATGCGGGGCTACACCCTTATTTCTACCATTTTGGATATCGAGTTGACTAGAGGGTTAACTTAAATGTGGGGCAAAGCCCTATCCCGACAGGACAGGCGTGCACCTTCAGCCCGAGGGCGTCAAGCGGTCAGCTCTCATGCCGGCAGGAGGGGGGTTGCATTCGCTCCTCCCGGGATCGACTCCCGCCGGCAAGACAAGCTAATGGGCGAAAAACTGCTGGCTAATAGTAAGGGACAGAGATTTTTTCGCCGGCAGTCCTCAGGCTGAGAAACGCCAGTTGCTCACACTTAACTAACCCAGGACTTTCCCTATCTTTCAGCCCACCACTTCTTTTTCCGGAACGGGAATAATGCTATGATATTCGGTTAATTACTTACACTATAATTCGGTGTCAGGTGTTAGGTGAAAGAGTGGGGGCTTCGGTGTAGCGCCAAGTGGGGTGTCCCTCTCCCCCTAAACCACCCCCGAACTCCCAGACCTTCCTGAAACCTAAAACCTGCCCCCTCTTTTTTAATAAAAAGTAATCCAACACAATTGATATAATGGGGTGTGAGTGAAGCGCCTGATTTGTCTGAAAAAATATAATCTCTCTCAATTTTTATAGCAGCAGTCATATTGGTTAGAACAATAGAAGCTTCGGGAGCTCTGGAGCAAGGGAGGCCGGAATGTAGGTTTCCTAAATGCTTACTGCTATATAGACGTAGGGCAGGCGGGACGCCCCCCTGAAGGTCTAATATTCTAACCTAAGTGCATACTGCTATATCCCATCAAAAATTGAAAACTTCTCTCTCAGGTTCTTGTCTTGGCGCTCATTCACGGCGGCAGTTTATAAAAAAAAATGCCGCTCAATTGTACCCGCAATCGGGGAAATATTAATAGCAAAAAACAGACTCTATCGGTGAAAGAAAAAAGCTGACACGACTCCAATGGGGAGAGCTATTCATGCCAGCCTTTGAAAGCTCCCTCTACACCTCACAAGAGAGAGGGAAGTTCCCGCGCCCCACCCAGATGTGGGGAGCGCAAATGCGAAAGTCCTCTTCGCAGGAAAACGCAACCTGAGTTAAGACCGAGACTCCTCGCCGCCGGCAGCCGGAGAAACAGTCTGGGACATACCGGCACGGCTGCTAATTTCCACAAGGGTAGAGGGTGCCGGCTGCGGATCGGGCGTCCCGGTTGAGGCAGCACTCCCAGCCGCCGGCACTGCCGGTGCGGCCAATTCCTGTCCAGCCTTCAGGCGCTGCTTTTCTTTATACTCAACCAGCTTGCCTTGAACCTTAGTGTAGACTGCAGTTTCCTTGGGAATCTTTTGCAGATAGCTCACAGCGCCGGCAAAATCTTTCACCTCCGCCCGGCTGTAAGCGGTTTGCAACAGTTGCTGAGCTTCTCCCTCAAGCTGGAGGCGCTGTTTTTCCCCGTACTCAACAATCTTCAAGCGAGCGACTTTATGGGCGGACGTACCTTCAGGAATCTGTTTCAGAGAATCCAGCGCCCCGGCAAAATCTTTGCTGGAAGCCCGGTTGTAGGCTTGTTGCAACACTTGCTGAGCTTCCGCCTCGATTGCCGGCCCGGCTTCTTTTGCTTGATGCTGCTCTAGCGCCGTACTGGCAATGTCGGTGTGCTGAGCGGATGTGGAAAACTGGAGCAAATAGCCTCCCACCGCTATCGCCAGCAGATTAATTGCAACCCCGACGCTAATTGCAGTCCGCGCCGATGGCTCAGGGGAGAGATCAGCCGGAATTTGAGGTGGCTGCGAGCGCTGGGAAATGCATTCAGGAGTGTTCGCCACCTCAATGCCATCCTTCGCTGTCTGGTGCGGGACAGCGCTTTGGCCGCACCCAGCCTCTGTGGGGACATCGCCTGCTTCCCCTTTCAAGCTCACGATTGCCCGCAAAAAGCTCAAGCGCCCCTGTCCGTCATCCTTCAGGTGGTGAACCACTAGCCGGTCGCCGGTCTTTTCTTGGCGATTCCATAACAATACACTCGGATTGCAGTCTGTTTCCGATGGGGTAAAGTTCTGCTGCGCCGGCACCCCCCCGACTGCGCCCATCACCACCGAAGCGCTGATTTGCCTTTGCTGATTCAACTGAGAAGTCTGGGCGTCTGGCTCAACTCCCAGGTCCATCACAACTAACCGGCTATCCGGCTGGGCACTGTACTCGACAGCTCTGTCGCCCCACAGCACATGCCTTAACCTTGGGTCAGTTGGCTCACTCTTCGACACGAATTTCGGCATACAACCTCTTTCGAGATAGATCCACGGTATTCCCCGCCTGTCTTGTTAGAAGGCGGGCGATACGTTCTAACATAACCTCAGGGACAGCAAAGCCAGGACATCCAGGCCAGACTTTGCTGGAGCGAGAAGCCGCTGCCAGTGCCCGGAAATCCCTGCATTTGCCGCATCAGAAGCCTCAAAATGGCAAGCTAATGTGAAAATTTTCACTCTGGCTACCTTGTTTCAGGAACAAGTTTCTCCATCGCCGGCTGCCGGTGAAACCGGCGGTCAATTTTATAATTTTCGCTTGATTACTTTTTCTTTTGCTGCGGGCGTTCCCAGTAGCGTTCCGCTTTGCGGAACGCACCCTACAATATCCTCCCTCGGAAAGGGAGTCTGGAGGCTCTGTCTTCTTCCCTTCCCTTGAAACGAGGCAGAGCCTCCAAAGGGGCGTTCCCAGGCTCCGCCTGGGAACGAGAACAGTATTCAACCGGAAGTGATATTATTTGCCGCGCCGCCGGCGGAAGTGTTGATGCCGCAGGGCGGCCTATTAACATAGTAATCAAACGTAAATTACAAAAAGAAACAAAAGGGCTACCCGCTGCTGAATTCCCCCTCCAGGTAGCCTTTGATACCAGAGCTAAGGGCGCGGATTGCTCTGTCCTTGGGCCTCACCGGCTTTGCCTGCGGAACTCACCACATAGGGGGAGGAGATGGCAGCCACACTGCCGGTGGTGGCCAGCGCCTGGTAGAGAAAAGCCGCCACCTCCGCCCGCGTAGCGACCTGTTTGGGATTGAGTGCGCCGCGATTGGGATAGTTAACCACCATACTCCGCTCTGTAGCCGCCGCTACCCAGCTGCGGACATCCCCAGGAATAGCACCGGCATCGCTGTAGACTTTCAGCACAGTGTCAGTAGAGCCTTTGGGAGAGTAATTCAGTCCCCTGGCCAACTCCACCAGCACCTCAAGCCGGTCGAGCTTTTTGTCGGGGTTGAAGGTGTCGCCCTGGAAAAAGCCCATCTCATAAGCGTCCCGGATGGCGCTAAAGGCCCAGTGGGAAGCCGGCACGTCCTTAAACGCCACCGCCTGCCGGCTCAAAATCGGTTTGAACGCTCTGCGAATCATAGCTGCAAATTCAGCTCGCGTCACCGGCGCGTCAGGTTGGAAGTTGCCGTCGAGAAACCCTTTGATTATCTCTTGCGCCGCCAGTTCGGCAATAAAATCTTTCGCCCAGTGGGAAGCCGGCACGTCCGCAAAAGTCACCTGGATTTCCTTGCTGACCCCTTTTTCCCGATACTTGGCCATCAACTGGCTGACTTCGTAAGTTGAGGTGCTTTTATTACTCAGTTTAACTGCCTCTACCAGTTCCCCCGGTTTTGCCTTCAAAGTCGGTGCCAAGTCCGATGGGAACACGTCTGCCGTCCGGTTGAGGGCGGAAAAAGGGCCACTAGCCAAGGACGGCGGATAAATGCTGCTGCTGGGAGAAGGCGGCAAACCTTTTCCCTGAAACTGGCCGGTGTTAATATTCCGCACGTTGCTGACAAAGGTGACTCGTTCGGAACCGGCAGTCGAGCCGGTGATTTGTGTGAAATAGTCGTAAGTGCGGGTGCTGGCATCAATGGTGCCGTCAGAGTTCCTGTCAATCCCATATACAGTTCGCACCACGCGAGATTCTGCCGGTTTTTCCGGGAGAATCAGCTGAATTGCGGCGTTTTCTGGCAATATTTCCAATTCGCTCAAGCCAATTAGGCGGTTTTCCAGATCGTACAGGCGCACCACAACCCGGTCGCCTGCATACAGACCTCGCATGAATTTAGCCCGCTGGGAAGGCTGGTATCGGAAGTCGCCAATAAACCGCTCCCGCAAATAGCCGGTTATTTGTTTGGCTTTTAGGGACAGCCGCACAGTGACGTTGGATGGAGTCCCAGAGGGTTGCAAGATGGCCAGACTGAATTCCCCTGGGCCGATCGTCTGGGCGCTGCTGCCGGCAGTTGCCGGTTGCGCGGGTTTCTGAGTGCCGGTGCCGGTGGCGGGTTTCTCGGTGCCGGTGCCGGTGGCGGGAGTCTGGGTGCCGGTGGCGGTGGCGGGTTTCTCGGTGCCGGTGGCGGTGGCGGGTTTCTCGGTGCCGGTGGCGGTGGCGGGTTTCTCGGTGCCGGTGGCGGTGGCGGGTTTCTCGGTGCCGGTGGCAACTAGCTCGGCAGTTGGGGTTTGGGCAATCACGTCGTAGTCCTGCAGCGCCTCCAGCTGCAGCTGTTTCCAGCGCTCTTCTCCGTTGAGATCGTACCGCACCCGCACAACCGCTTTCAGTTCTAAGTTGGCCAGATCCACCTTCTCACCCAGCCCCCGCCGCACCTGCGACAGGGGAATCACTTCTGGCTCCAAGGCCACCTGCTGGGCCGAGCTGGCGATCGCCCTCGCGCCGGTGCTGGTATAAATGGGCACCCACTGGTCATTTTGACGGGCGAACAGTTCGTAGATAGCGTTGGCGCTGGTTGTTTCTGGTTTTTGGAGGACGTTGAGCTGGATAATTAGAGCGGTTACTTCTTGACCGGCACCCACCAGCCGCCCCAGTTTGAGAGCAGCCTCCCAACCCGGTTGGGTTTGCGACAGCAGGGGGGCGATTTCCCGCTCAGGTGCCGGCTGACCGGCTGGCAAGCGCTGCCTAGTGCTAGCACCGGCTGTTGATGTTGCAAAAGATACAGTGGCTAAACCTAAGGCAGCTAGAGCAAGTTTTGCAGTTTTGTTCATAAGGGTATTGCTCAGTTAGGTTTGAGAGAAATCACAAACTGATACCCTCAATTTTAGGTGCCTCGCGCAATTGTCGGATGAATCCGGCACCCCAACCCCCTCCCCGCATGCGGCTACTGTTTATAGACATCTTGGGTATGTGACCACAGAAAGCCCCTCACCCCCCCAGCCCCCCTCTCCCACAAGGGGAGAGGGGGGAGAAAGAGGGCTGTACAACTTCATGAAAAATTGGCATAACAGGGATTTGTGTATAAACCAAAGCCGCTTGCGGGGAGGGGGAGTAAGAGGAGGTTTAGGTAAGCCGACAAAATTTCAATCCTGCTTCTACTGTGCGAGCGCAAAACTATCAGCCGGTGGCGGATGGCGAGGGGATGCCGGTGACTGTCAGATTGAATTCATCTTAGGAATTTCCAGATATAGCGCGTCTAAATCCTTCGTGTAAATTTCAGAAACCCGGTTTCTTTAAGAAACCGGGTTTCTGGCAACCCAGCGATTGCGCAAATCATTTAGACCGGCTATAGGGAAGGGGGATAAGAAAGGTGCCTGCCTTTGCAAGCTGCAATGCGCTACATTACCGGTGGAGAATTCAGCTCTAATTCAGGAATTAATTGATCGCCTGAAATCGAAAAACTAGGGTGTTTTTGTAGTAAGTATCCGCTGTTGACGTTGCCCAGTATAAGAAACCCGGTTTCTTTAGGCTTCAAATCAGATTGCCGGTGCAGTCGCGACTTTTTAGGTTATAATGATAAGGAATCGAGAACTTCCCGAAGTAGGGAGCTGAGAATATGCCGGTCGAGCTGACTGTTGAGACAAGCCCCGAAACCGCCGTGGCTGAGGAATGGGAACCCCCCATGCCGCCAACGGATTTAATATTTGATGATGGAGAACCTTTGGAGAGCAACCGTCACCGCATCGCCATGAACGCCCTAATCCGGTCATTGCGGCAAGCTTGGGCTGATCGCAATGACTTCTTTACCGGCGGCAATATGTTTATTTACTACAGCAGCGCTCAGGCTCGCAACCGCGACTTTCGAGGGCCAGATTTCTTTGCCGCACTCAATGTGGATGGGACAAGAGAACGCCTCGGCTGGGTGGTGTGGGAAGAAGACGGTCGCTATCCGGATGTGATTGTAGAGCTGATGTCTCCAAGCACAGCCCGGATAGACACCGGTAAAAAGAAGGATATTTACGAGCGGATTTTCAAGACAGCCGATTATTTTGTGTTTGACCCGTTTGAGCCTAATTCCTTGCAAGGGTGGCATTTGGATGCTTCTCAGCGCTATCAGCCCTTGGTGGATTCTGAGCGGGGGTGGCTGTGGTGCGAGACTTTGGGCTTTTGGCTGGGAACCTGGGAGGGGACAATAGATGGGGAGCCGGCGGTGTGGTTGCGGTTTTACGATCGGGAAGGCAATTTAGTGCCGTTACCGGAGGAAGCCGCACAGCAGCGGGCTGAGCGAGCTGAACAGCGGGCTGAGCGAGCTGAACAGCGGGCTGAACGTCTCGCCGCCCAGTTGCGGGCGATGGGAGTAGATCCGAATAGCGTCTAGGGGGAAGGGCTGTTGTGGGCGTGCCGGTGGCCCACATGCAGGCCGGTGGGCTGGCAGTTGGGAATTGCCAGCCGAACTGCCTGACGGTGCCGGTTTACACTTGGTCTAGTGTGTGATAATACGGAGGATGAGATTGCCGGTGTGATTAAGCCATTGATGAGGGTGATACCTTATGGTCAAATCATGTGGGAGGCGGAGCCTCAGACTAAGCTTTCCCAGGCGGGAGCCTGGGAACGAGTTAAATTAGTTGTGGATACATTACTATCGGTTGCGCCACTTCCAATAAGCCATAAGTGGACTTACTGTAGCACTTAATAATGTCCCTTGATTTGTCATCGCTCCTTGTGTATTACCGTAAGCCTGACCGTTTTCGACTTCAAGATGCAAATGATTTTGAGCGCCAACAATACCAACGGTTTCACCAGAATTGATTCGTTTTCCCGTCCATAAACCACTTGAAGATTTCAAATGACCATAAACCCATTGGCGGCCATCATCAGAGTTAACTTCTACAAAAATATTCCCATCTCCTGAACCACTTAGCCATGCAACTGTTCCGCCGAGTGGAGCTTTAATTGTAGCCCCATTATTTGCTCCCATATCAAGACCAGCGTGCCAAGTCCCATAATATGAGTAATAACTTTGGTCGTAAGCATAACCAGTAGTCATGGGGACTCGATAGCCAAAGATATCATTAGAAAGATCGGTGTAAATCTGCTCGATCCGATCATCTGTTTTCCATCGTTGATCTCCTCCCCCCCCAACAGGATTCTGCTCAAATCCATTATTATCTCCACTTTGCTGATCCCACTGACTTTCGCTTAATGAAGAAAGAGCACCGTAGTAACCTAACGTTACATCACCAATCCAAGTTCCTTTCGAGCCCCAATAACCAATGTCTGTCCATTTTTCGTTCGGTAAAAACTTGCTGCCGTTAGAACGTCTGACGTAAACCCCATCGTCATTAGATACTATTGCATCAGCTTTCCCATCTCCCGTTACATCACCAAAACCTGTTACTCTCGAGCCCCAATAACCAATGTCTGTCCATTTTTCGTTCGGTAAAAACTTGCTGCCATCGGAACGTCTGACATAAACCCCTTCGTTATTAGATACGATGGCATCAGCTTTCCCATCTCCCGTTACATCAGCAAACCAGGTTCCTTTCGTTCCCCAATAACCAATGTCTGTCCATTTTTCGTTCGGCAAAAACTTGCTGCCATCCGAACGTCTGACATAAACCCCTTCGTTATTAGATACGATGGCATCAGCTTTCCCATCTCCCGTTACATCTGTACTGTTATAGGCTTGCTCAACAGCGATCTGCTGATTATCTATAACAACAAAGCTGGAATCATCTTCTGTCTGAATCCGCAGCAACTCTGAGTCACTCAGCGGTAAACCTAAGACAACGTTCTTAAACAACTCTCCCTCATCGCCACGAGTATCCCAACCAGGATTGAGCAAGACATCAAACTTGTGGCCGATTTCCTCAATCAAAACTTCTTCAACTTGTCGAACGTCACCGCCCAGCAAGGAATCAGCTAAATAAATTGTGTTCTCAGTTTTGGAAAAAGCTCCCTGCGCCCCATTCATGGCTGCATCATTCAGAATTTGCAGGTGGGGCATGCTGTCAAAAATCCCGGCAGCGCCATTTTGAACCAGCAGATTAGCAGCGTTTTGATTAGCAATCTCAAAAACTCGATCCAGTCGTTCTAAAGCAGTGGGTGAAGAGAAAAACTCCTGCAACTGGGATTGAACCCCAGTCAAAGCTGAGTTGAGGACATTGGCACTTTGGGGCGAAATTTTTAGGGTATTCTCATCTCCCCAAAAAGGTGGAGATCCTGAAAGCGATAAATCAGACATGGAGATTTATACTCTGTTAGCGATTTCCTAATATCATACTCTCTAACTTTTAGCTTTTACAAGCCTAAAACAGTACATTTAGCACCCAATTCCCCTAACCATCCTGAATAAATTTGGTAGGATTTGGCAGGATTCGGTTGACAAAGTAGGATTTGGTAGGATATAGTAACCCAAGTTGCTACTTACCAGTGAGTCAGGTGAGCTCCCCCCCTAGCCGGGGCGGGCAAGGTGCCACCGGCACTACAAAAGGGAGGGACATACTCAAAGCCCTCCTTTTTAAGGGGGGTTTGGGGGGATCTGGATGCCCAGACTTGTAGGTAGCAACTTGAGTTATAGTAAACAAACCCGTCTTGGCCCACCGGCGCAGGCGAGACATCTGGGCCCACGCCATCCAGACGCAGCACCGGCGTCTCCCCTGTCCTCAAGAGTGTCCACCGGAAACACTCGTAACGCCCCCCCGGTGGAGAGCGTCGAGACATCTGCGCCCACGCCATCCAGACGTAGCACCGGCGTCTCGCCTGTCCTCAAAGGTGTCCACCGGAAACACTCGTAACGCCCACCCCCGCCGGTGTGAGCACGAGAGACTCGTGACGCCATCCAGACGTAGCACAGGCGTCTCGCCTGTCCTCAGAAGTGCAGATTGTAAAAAAACAGTAAAACTATATATTGAGCTGCGCTCACCTATGAACGTTGAAGATGTTTTAGAATGGGTTGAGAATTTGATGGTTGAGAAAACTGGAGAACCGCTCACACCCATACAGGAAGCGATAATAACGGGTGTTTGGCAGCGACAAAAATATCCTCAAATAGCTAAAGATTTTCATTGCAGCGAATCTCACGTTAAGAAAGAAGCTGCTAAGTTATGGGAAAAGCTGGCTGAAGAATTAGGAGAAGACCTCAAAAAATCAAATTTTCGCTCCAAGCTAGAAAAAAGACATAGGGTTTCTCAAGCGCACCCTCAGGGCAACTGCTTATTCCAAATTGATACCATTAATATTGGCGGTCAATTCATACAAACTACCAAAGATTCGCCAACGAGATCGCCCTCTCCCGCTGACTCGCCCCAAAACAATCACCTATCGCCAAGAATCGATTTAAAAGACGCACCGGCACCGGCTATCTTCCACAACCGCACCGCAGAACTCTCCACCCTCAAACAGTGGATTCTACACGCACGCACCCGCTTGATTGCGATCTACGGCTTAAGTGAAATTGGCAAAAGCGCACTTGCGGTCAAACTCATCGAAGACATTCAAACCGAATTTGATTATATTATCTGGCGAAGTCTCAGCAACACTCCCACACTTGCCAGCCTCCAAACCGAGCTCACCCAATTTTTCTCACAGTCGCAACACCCCCCCTTACCTACAGTCCTCGATTATTTTCGCTCCTCTCGCTGTTTAGTGATCCTGGAAGACCTGCAGAATATTTTCAGTCCCGGCGAACTAGCCGGTCAATATTTACCAGGCTATGAAGATTATAGCAAATTCTTTAAACAAGTTGCCACATCCTCTCATAACAGCTGTTTAATCCTCCTCAGCGGGGAAAAACCCAGAGACATCACTGCTTTAGAAGGTGACAGCCGGCTCGCGCGGACATTACACCTGCAAGGGTTAGGAGAACATGCCGGTGAAATATTCAGAGAAAAAGGATTAACAGATGAGGAAAAGTGGTCTGAATTAATTACCCTGTATCAGGGCCACCCTTCCTGGCTAAACATCATAGCTTCAACCATTGTGGAACTATTTAACGGGAGCGTGTCTCTGTTTTTAGCCGGTCGCACTCATATCTTTTTAGGGGACTTAGAACCCCTTTTAGAATCTCACTTAGAGCGCTTATCGGAGTTAGAAACAAAGGTGAGCTACTGGTTAGCGAGTCAAGATGAAGCTGTAGATATTTCACAGCAACCGGCTGACAGTGACTTGTGCCAATCAGATGTTTGGCAAGCCATACAATCTTTAGCGCGACGCAGCTTAGTGGAAAAAGTGCAAGTGGGAGCGCGAGCGATGTTTCAGCTCAATCCTGTATTTCAACAATACATTCAGTGCAAGTTTAAATAGCAAAAAGCGCCCCCCTTTCGGAGAGCGCTTTTGATTGCTACAGAGACGCGACATCTCGCGTCTCTGCATAGAGAAGAATTAGCCCTTGATAGCGGGAGCTTCAACAGAAGCCAAGTCGAGCGGGAAGTTGTGAGCGTTGCGCTCGTGCATCACTTCCATACCCAGGTTGGCGCGGTTGATCACATCAGCCCAAGTATTGATAACCCGACCTTGCGAGTCAATCACAGACTGGTTGAAGTTGAAACCGTTCAGGTTGAACGCCATCGTGCTGATTCCCAGAGCGGTGAACCAGATGCCAATAACCGGCCAAGCACCCAAGAAGAAGTGCAGAGAGCGGCTGTTGTTGAAGGAAGCGTATTGGAAAATCAGGCGACCGAAGTAGCCGTGAGCTGCAACGATGTTGTAGGTTTCTTCTTCTTGACCGAACTTGTAACCGTAGTTTTGAGATTCAGTTTCAGTGGTTTCGCGAACCAGAGAAGAAGTCACCAGAGAACCGTGCATGGCAGAGAACAAGCTACCGCCGAACACACCGGCAACACCGAGCATGTGGAACGGGTGCATCAGGATATTGTGCTCAGCTTGGAACACCAACATGAAGTTGAAAGTTCCGCTGATACCCAGAGGCATACCATCCGAGAAAGAACCTTGACCGATCGGGTAGATCAAGAACACTGCAGTTGCAGCAGCAACCGGAGCGCTGTAAGCTACGCAGATCCAAGGACGCATACCGAGCCGGTAGCTGAGTTCCCACTCACGCCCCATGTAGCAGAAGACGCCAATCAGGAAGTGGAAAATCACCAACTGGTACGGGCCGCCATTATACAGCCACTCATCCAGAGAAGCCGCTTCCCAAATCGGGTAGAAGTGCAGACCGATAGCATTGGAGCTGGGGACAACCGCACCGCTGATAATGTTGTTGCCATAGAGCAGAGAACCTGCGACCGGCTCGCGGATGCCATCGATGTCCACTGGGGGAGCTGCCACAAAGGCGATGATGTAGCAGATGGTGGCGGTGAGCAGGGTGGGGATCATCAGGACGCCGAACCAGCCGACATAGATGCGGTTTTCGGTGGATGTGACCCAGCTGCAGAACCGTTCCCAGACATTGGCGCTCTCACGGCGCTGTAAGGTGGTGGTCATGTGTTTATGAGTGCTATTGAATTATCGAGGTTCGTATGATGTTTCTATCTTAACCAGCCTGTTAAGGTTTGTAAAGGGGTTGAACCAGCATTTGTTCTGATGCGAGAGATAAGTTTTGCTTATCAGACCCAGGGGGGGTGGCCGGCGGCATTTGGCCGAGGACCTCAGTTATCCCTCTTCCTCTTCGATCTTGGCGTCCTACCCTGCGGGAAGCCGCTGGCGCGTCTATGGCGTCTTGGCGGTTCATTATTAGCGATCGCCGGCACACCGCCCCTCCCATCACCGCAAAGCCCTAATTTCCTGGCAACTCCCCCAAGATAGTGTAAACCAGCGTATCGGTTAGCTTGCCCCGCAGTTGGACAGCACCGACTTCCGCTGCGCCATAGCGGTCGCTCACACAGGCTAGCGTCCTGTCCGCCAGCAAAATTTTATAAGGCTTGTCCGCAGTCAGCGTCTTAGTCATCGACTCCAGGCGCGCCGCCACATTCACCGTATCGCCGAGTACCGAATAGCTCAGCCGGCCCGCTCCCCCACCGTGCCGGCAACAACCGTGCCGGTGTGGGTGCCAATCCCAAACTTTATCTGCGGTCTGCCTTCGGTTTTAAAGCGCTCGTTGAGCAGCTTCAGGCGTCGTGGATAGCCGAACTGGCGGCAATCGCAGCTTGGGCGCTCCGTTTAATGTCTATAATATACCTCTTCTGTCAAACCGGGGTGAAAGCCCCATCTGTCGTTGCCTGAAATAGCGCAAATTCGTCAAATTGCCCGAAAGTGACAGAACCGGGATATAGCAGTAGCCACTTAGATTAGGACATTAGACCTTCAGGGCAGCCAGACGCTGGCCTACGTCTATATAACAGTAGGCATTTAGGTTAGTACATTTCGGCCTCCCTTGCTCCCCTGCTCCCCGGCTCCCCGGCTCCCCGGCTCCTGTTGTCCGCGCCCAATATGGCTACTGCTATAATCGCCCCGCCAATCCCGTTTTTCACGGGGATAAAGGCGCGATAAATCGCGTCTGTAAACCGGGATATAAAAATGCACTCTAATTATAAAAATTCACAACCTTGCGCTCGATCGATGCGCCGCCGCAACTCAAAACTCTGGAACTAAAGAACTGCTATGTCATAAACTCTCTCGGTAGCTGCCGGTCCCCTGAGGACGAACTTGATGCGACGATTCAAAGGTTGCTCTACTATAACTGAGAACTTGCCATCCGCATCAGTTGGCACCGCTCTGCCATTAACAGACACCAAGTCCAGCGGGTGAGCTTGACCGACAGCGCGAACAGCACCGGCACTGACTCTCTTGACATTGAGCAGCCGGAATTCGGCCAGTTTGGGAGCCCTCTGGGGTTGCATAGGCGCTTTTCCTGGCTCGATCACCACATACTGGCCAGCATTCACCAGCACCTCTCGCCCTTGAGATTGTGCGGCGACTGTGCCCTGGAGCGTGGCAATGCAGGTTTTGCCCATAGGCCCAACATTGACGCCAAAGGAGGTTCCTTGCACGCCGGCAATGCCAGCTGGCGTCTCAACGGCGATCGGATAATCTTTACTGGAAGTGCTCTGAGCCCGTACAGACTGCCCCCCACCTCCTGAGAGTGACTTATATGTCTCCCGCAAGCGAGCCCCTGGCGAAACCGACAATCTCACCCGCCCTGCAGTGACGAACAGGGAAGTTTTTCTACTGGTGAGCGTTTTGATTTGAAACGTTGTGTTTTCTGCCACTTCCACCGAGCCCATCTGCCTGTCTATGAGCAAACGAGCGCTGGAGTCGCTGCCGGTACTCACTCGTGTGCCTTGCCGGAGGCGCTGGCCGGCTCTCACCGGCTGCTGGGACGGCCCGTATGTCACCGTTCCCCGCACTTGTTCGACGCGCAGGAAACGGGGACTGGCCAGCATCTGGACGTTTTGGGCGGTTGTCAGGGCACCCCTGACAGGCATTGCTGCCTGGGGATCGGGGGATTCCGCAAGGGTGGCGAGTGCGCGGACCGGTGCGGGGGGTGCTGTGCGGGCTGGCTCAACAGCGGAGATGGCCGGTCCCAGAGATGAGGCGCTGGCGCTGGAGATCGCCTGATGGTTCAGCTCCTGAACCGCAAAAGCCGCCAGGCATAAGCCCAGGATGGCTCTCCCAGGCGACCGTAAAAAACCAGTCAGAGCGTTTAGAGCAGACATACAAACTCACACCAACACATTATTGCCTTCAGATTTTCGCGTTCTGCCGGCTGTATCAGGACTCAGTGGGGAGCCAACCGCACACTTAGCTACTTTCCGATTGTGGCGGTCAGATAAAATTAGAGATTTGGGTTTGTAGGGGTGCCACTGGACTTTTACAGAGAGCCCCGCCACAGGAGCCACACCCTTTCTAGGGGTGGGATGAAAGCGGGGTGGCAACATGGGGTGCCTGCTGACAATATCCTGATACGGCAATAGAGTAATATTAATCGAGTCAGGTGCAGTTCAAGAGGGAATGCCGCTGCGTTAAACCTCTCAAGCGCTCAAGTGCAGGTGATGCTCGCTGCCATCGGATCGCGGGGCGAAGCCAATCAAGACCGCGCATGTCAGAACATCCCTAATCTGCGAGCAATTTTAGCTTATTTAACGAGTTATTTTCTGCCCGCAATTCATCCAACGGAGAACCGCTATATTGGTTCCCGCTGTATCTAACCGCTTCAGGCTTAAATCAATACCAGGGTGCCATAAGCGAAGGCACCCTGCTCCGGGCTTAGCTAAATTTCCAGACATTGGAATGATTTCTACGGTGGTTTCATCTGAGTGAGGTACTGAGAAACCCGGTTTCTTAAAGAAACCGGGTTTCTGGCATGTACTTCATCCAACTGAAAACCGCTATATCTTTATCCCTTGTGACAGATTTCCCACAGCGTCCTGCAGTCAATCAGGAATCATCTCAGCAGAAAGGATAAGAACTGCTGGTGTGAGGGCTCATCCCGCCCCCCAGCCCAGAGGATGTCCCTAGCCCGTTAGAGGAATTTGGCAGGGCAGAGACGACCTCTACTTGGAATGTGGAAATGCATTTCAAGTATCGCCGTCAGGCGGGTGGGGGAGCGTCAGCGATTTAACTCAACTTTATACTCTCTAAGTTGGCTGGAATCTGAATTTGGTGTTGGTTCATGGGACAGCAAAAGTAGCGCGCCCACTGAGACCACCATCAAGACTGCATAGCCAAAGTAAAAATGAGCCGGACCGAGGGAAAATCCTAACGAGGAAACATTCTGGTTAGTGAGGGAATCCAGAGAATTAAGCGCCCGTGCCGGCAAGGAAGCCGCCATCCGAGCGCCATCCAGCCCCAAGGCATCGCCAAGCCGGCGGAGAAAGCCCCGGACATAGATATCCTCTGGCAATTTGTTTGTTTGCCCTGTTTCCAAAGCTTTGAGATGATGGAGCGGTACTAGCGTCTGCAAGTGAAGTTGGTAAAGAGAAATCCCTCTTTCCTGGCGCACCCGAAGCAGCTCTTCACCCAGTTGACGCACGCACTCTTCCCAATTTTGTGCCTCGAGTCGCTCTGCTCGGAGAGTGCTGGCAGCTGTTTGTGTCCGATCGACAGGGCTAACCTCTGTGGGCTGAGTTGGACTGGCCTGCGTGAGCCGGCTGTCCGCTGCTGCTGAATTTGAAGGGGAAGTTGGGCCCAAACTGAATGCTGGATTAGCTCCTGACATTACCTTTGTCTCCGTGCTTGAGTCTAACAGAATCTAATTTCGCGCCGGCTGCCGGATTGAGAGGGACAGGACCTTGATGGGTTAGACCCCTCAATCATGGCAAGTGAAGATCGAGTTGTCCACTCGATGCAAAGAAGTGTGAGAGCCAGCAGCATCCCGCCGGTCAGGGATGCTCCACAGAAGTGTGGGAAAAAGCGCTCAAGGCAGCTCCGTATCATTGCTGACATCTTTAGGACTTACACAGTCAACTGGGGGCGCTTTCCGTAAAGGTACAGCGCGCCGTTGCCTCCTAAAGCACAGAAGTTTTTCTCCCCCTGTACGGGGAAACCGAAACAGGTGAGGGTGTCGGGTGTGAGCGGAGCGGCTTTGTGTGAAATCTCCCCTCCCTGCGTGCCGGTTTCTTTGAGAGTGCCGTTAAAATGCGCAAGTCCCGAGCGGGCCGGTGGCGCTGCGGCGGCAGCGAGTGCTCGCACCGGCACACGGCCAAAAATTGTACCAAACCTGGGCTCTAACTAAGGCATTCGCTTAAAAGCTTTGGCCGCAGACCGTTTCTTCGCGACAGGTACAGACAGGGGTGGAGCGCCTTGAGGGAGCTGTTGGCTAGTGTCCACTGCCTGCAGGCCATTGAGGATTGCGTCTCTGACCAGCGGTTCGGACTCCCGACCGAGCATCAGGCGGAAGCACTCGAGGGTAGCGTTCAGGTCAGTCCGGTCCAGCCGGTGGCTGGCGGCTAGACCTGTTAGCTGGCGCACCGCAATCAGACGCTTGAGGGGATCGGCATCAGTCAGGTCCGTCACCAAAGCGTTGAACGAAGCTTCATCCCTACTGGCTTGACCCGAGATAATGTGCGCTGCCAGCAGGACTAAGATTGCCATCGTGCCCAAACCTTGCAGGATCGCACCGGCAGCAATCCAGTGGTTTTCTGAGTGTTCCCAAATGGTTTCAGCCATGTAAGTGCTGAGGATGGCCACAGAGCCGGTGCCGGCTGCAGTGGCTAAATGGGAGTTCGCGCCCCGGAAAAACTGGCGCAGCTCTGACTGGATAGCGTTCCAGTTCCAGAGCAGCGCGTAAACCCCCAACATCACCAGCACCCCGGTGCCGGTGGCCACAAGCAGCTTCCAGTTCCAGAGCAACAGGGCCGCGAGCGCCGTCAGGCCCAAAAGCCAGCCTCCCGGGCCCCGGAAGCGGTGCCGCGAAAGCTTCTGAAAAGCTGCCATTTTAAATTCTGGAAGCGATTTTTCCTGAATCACATTAATAAGTTGCTGCCAGCGAGATAACGCCTGTGCCACGTTAGCTTACCTGTTTACTGCCAAAAAGAAAAGGAAGAGCGCTTTAAGGCTGCTGGGGGCGTCGGGAGGGGCTAGGGGCCAGAGGCTCGTCTGAGAATTTTTCCCCCGCTCAGCAGGGGCGGTTTCACGCTTGAATGTCTGTGGGTTGGGGAGGATATTTCTCAACCCGCCCCAGAAGCAGCAGCCCCAGCCAGTCCAGTGCCTTTTCAGACTGACCGCTCTCAAGCTATTTTCGGTTGAGTCAGACCGCAGACGGGCGGTTCTGGCCGCACAAAATCGGCGGATTGTCTCTAGCTATCTTACGATAGCTGCAGCCGGCGCGCACCTGGGCAACTTTCCCCACCGCTCTGGGAGACGGGGGCTGAGCAGCCCACCGGCGCTGGCCCGGGGCCATCTTCCAGGCCCGCACGCCGCACCCCTGGTGCCGGTGCCCCCAGCACTAGGTCACGAAGCTCAAGTCGCCCACCGTCAGGTGGCCATCAAAAGTCAAGAACGTCACCCGGCAGATATTCTTGGCCCTCACACTCAATTGAGCGTTGGGGGGAATCGGAGAATCCGAACCGGCCAGATTGGGGCCAGGGATTTCAGCACTGGCCGCTGGCTGGCTGTCGCCCTCGTAGGCCACCAAAACCGCCCGCCGGGAACTGGTGACAAAGCCGCTGACAGAGCGAACCGGCTGGCTGAAGGTCACTTCCAAAAAGCCACTTTTGGGCGCTCCGATGAGCACAGTGGTGCCAGAGTGGGGAGGGAAAGCTGGGTTTGAGGGATTAATGGCCACTGCATTGTTGAAGGTCACGCCCCACTTTTCAAACTGGCGGTCTACGACTTCAAAACATTTCAAATCCTCCAAATCCAACCGCACGCACGCAGGCGCAGCAAGCAGTAAGCGAGCGTCTTTTGCCCTCCGCTCCCGACAGGGAGACGCCACTATTTCCGGCGGCTCGCGCCACTCAATCTCAGGTTCAGGGGGTTCGAGCTTTTTGAAGCCGTTACCTTGAACACAGCACTGTTCTGCCATAGCTCCTCTTCACACAGTTTCCCGTTCTGCTACATAGCCCATCAGGCGATACATGGAGGCAATAATTTTGGATTTTAAGGCTGGCTTTTGCTCCTCTAAATTTAGACAATCTAAACTTCTAGCAGCAGTCATATTGGTTAGGACACGCTATGGCCCAATATGACTGCTGCTATATCAGAGGTTAGGGGCGGGTTTATCGGTGTTGTAGCTGTCTGGCACAGGTTGTGGGTGAACCCGCCCCTACATCATGTTAAACCCCTTGTCCTAACCTAAGTGCCTACTGCTATACCAGCCTGCGCTCCAACCGGACGATATAGTGATAGCTTATAATACCAAATTTAGATAGATATTATTTTGGGCTGTGGCTGAAAAGGCTTTACTTCCGCATTTTTCAATCCAAAATCCCAAATGCAAAATCCAAAATTGGTATCAGAGGACAGCCATCACAAAACTTCCAGCCCCTGCTGCTCCCACCACCTCACTCCCAGCGCAGCCCCCTGTGATTAAAGGGTGTCGCCCCTCACCCCTCTATTCTCTCCCATTTCCAGAAATTTGGCTGGCTGTCCCTGAACCCTGACACCTCTCCCCCCAATCCCTAACCCCTGGCGCAGGGCATTCCAAGGCCCTGCCAGAGCGCCGGAAAGCCCAGAAATCACGGGCTGCTCCGGGTTGGGCCCAGCCGGGACAGGAGGGGGCGCGGCCTGGTTTTTATCAAATCTTTATACAATGAAATTAAAGTTTACGATATCTTTAGATTCTGGAGGGGGCACCGGCCCGGGAGGGAGCAGGATGGGAGCGGGGCGTCAGTGCTGGCTGCTGAAAGGCTTTCAAGGGCTGCGTGCGGGCGCGGCGCAAGGGCGGTGTGCCGGCGGTTGCAGGATGAAAAGCCAATCTAAAATTTAAACTCTAAAATCGTGTCTAGCCCTATCAATGAGGTTGGTTCATGTTTCTCCCACCAGGTTTTGAGCAGCAATCCACTGTCACCGCTCTCGGCAGAATGGTGTACTACACCGCCGTTGGGGAACCGTGGCTAACCCCGACAGATGCCGGGAATGACAGTTTTGACACATTAATTTTTCTCCACGGTTTCGGTGGGGGGTCGTCTGCCTACGAGTGGTCGAAAGTCTACCCAGCGTTTGCAGCAGAATACCGAATTCTAGCACCAGATTTAATCGGTTGGGGGCGCTCCGAGCATCCGGCGCGGAATTACCAGATTGAGGACTATATCAGCACGATTGTCGAATTCATTGAGAAGACTTGCGACCGGCCCGTCACGGCCATCGCCTCTTCCCTGACGGGTGCCCTCACCATCCGCGCTGCCATACAGCGCCCTGATTTATTCAAATCCCTGATTTTGACATCCCCCGCCGGCCTGTCCGACTTTGGGGAAAATTACAGGAACAGCTTCTTTGCCCAGCTAGCCGGCACCCCCCTGCTAGACCGGCTCATTTACAGTGCCGGTGTTGCCACCGAGGGAGGTATCCGAAGCTTCCTGGAAAACCGGCAATTCGCTCGCCCCGACCGAGTGTGCCAAGAAATTGCAGATGCCTACCTGGAATCCGCTTTGCAGCCCAATGCCGAATATGCCGCCCTCTCATTTGTGCGCGGCGACTTGTGTTTTGACCTGTCGCTGTATATCACCCAGCTGAGCGTGCCAACAGCGATCATTTGGGGACAGCAGTCAGAATTCACCGGTCCTGAGATTGGCCGGCGTTTGGCTGCCCTCAACCCCCAGGCAATCCGGCACTTTCAACAGCTCGAGGATGTGGGGCTGACGCCGCAGCTGGAACTTCCCGCTGTCACTGCCGGACTGGTGCGGCGATTTTTAAGGCTGCTCTCATCCGAAACCTGAGCCGGCTGGCGCACCATCCCCACCGTTTTGGGCAAAACTGCAGCCAGCAGGGCCACAACGTCATCAGGCACCCCGGCGGCAGTTTCAGCGTCAAAATACTGCTCAAACAGCGTCAGAATCGCCGCAGCTCGCCACATGGGCACCGCATGCTGAATCGCCTTCTGGGTGAGGTCAATCCATTTTTGCCTGGTGGCATAAGCCTGCTGGCGGTCTTCGCGGGACTCGGGATGAACCAAGACCGCATCGCCCAGCGGAATCACCCGCACGCAAGTCAGGTCGAACAAACCGCCGACGGCTGACCCCGCACCGGCAAACTCCGCATGGTGGCGCTTGCAGATAACCAGACCGCCCAGGCGCTCCGGAGCGAGCGCCAGCAGCTGGCCACTCTTAAGCTGTGACACGATCTGAGTTGAATGAGTGGCGACTTGAGGGAGGAAGAGTTTATCTGCCATAACAACCTACAGAACCCGCTATTCTCATTGTGATGATATGTTTTCTGAATATACAGCGATCGCCGGCATAGAGGGGGTGTGACCCTATCTGTTATGCTTAGTGATCGAAATCATACACAAACAGGGATAAAAAACTGCCCGCCAAGTGACCGCCGTCACCATATACCCCCAGAGAGCGCAGAATGATTGTCTGGGGTCTGTCCCGCAGTAGGGTGCATTTATTAATATCTTCCCCGGGAAGTCAGGATCTCCGTTCCCCCGCGCCCACACAATGCCCGCCCAGCGGGTTGGCGTCGGGCGGGCACAGGAGGAGAGGGCAATTTTGGGAGCGGGTTTATCAACATGTGACTCGGGGAGTGAGAATATAGCAGTAGGCACTTAGGTTCGTACATTTCGGCCTCTTTTGCACCCCCGCACTCCGGCTCCTATTGTCCTAACCCATATTACTACTGGGATATAGACGTAGGGCAGGCGTCCCGCCCCCCCTGAAGGTCTAATATTTTAACCCAAGTGAATACTGCTATATCTGTTTCCTCGCCCCTACTTGTCTCCAGCAATGAACCAGCGCCGCCCGATCTAGGGGCAGCAAAGCGGCGAGCAGACGCTCCGATTTACTCTGATTAAGAAAGACGCGCTGAGGGCTGTAAAGTCCGGCTGACTGACGGGAGTGGCTATAAAACTGGGAAAAATTAAAAACTGTCTTTAATTGTTAATTTTACGGTTAATCACGAATCCTAAACTATAAAATCGAATCTAAACGCGATATGACCCATGTACGCCCCAGAAAATCCAGACATCTTCCAGCTGTTTTTGCAACACACCCCTACTGCCGTGGCGATGGTAGATAGGGAGATGCGCTACCTGCTGGCGTCTCGCCGGTGGCTGGCGGATTGCGGCTCAGATGGCCAAGACATCGCCGGTCGCTGTCTCTACGAGGTGTGTCCCCAGTTTCACGAAACGCGGATCTCTGTGGGGGGGGAGAGTAAAGAAAGCCCGCTCCTAGGGAGCAGCTGCCCTAACGGCTGCGCCGGTGCTCAGCGCTGGCGGGAAATTGGCCAGCGCTGTCTGGCAGGGGCGGTGGAGCGATGGGAAGAAGAGGGTTTGGCTTCCCCAGATGGCCCCACCGTCACGCTGAAGTGGGAGATCCGTCCGTGGGTGGGGCCGGCGGGGGAAATCGGTGGCCTGATTTTGTTCTTCTCGACCGGCGAGCCGGTGCCGGCGCAAACGCCCCCTTCCAACGCCGCAACCCAGCCTGATTTCTCCCGCAGCGCACCCGAGAGCCGGCTTTGGCGGCACAGCCAAGTCGTGCAGGAACTGGCAAGGCGCAAGACTTTGACTGCAGGCGACCTGAAGGCGTGCTTGAGAGAAATGACCTCGGCTTTGGCCCACGCCCTGGACGCCCGCTCTGCCGGTGTGTGGCTCTACAGCACGCCGCGCGAAATGACCTGCCTTGACCTTTACGAACGCTGCCCGAGAAATGAAAGTGCCGACCGGCACACGGATGGGGATCTCCCGGCTGCCGGCACAACTCGCCGGCTGGATGTCCCGATTCGCTTGGGTGGCGAAACCGTGGGGGTTCTGCGCTGCGAACAGGCGGAAGAATCGCCCCCCTGGGGGGTGGGGGAAGAAAATTTTGCCGCGTCGGTCGGGGATTCGGTGGCCTTGGCGCTGCGAGCGGGCCACTGGGCCCGCTGCGAAGCCAGATATGGCGCGCTGTTAAATGCGCTCCCGGATGCCATCTTCTGGCTCGACGGAGAGGGCTCCCGCCTCGATAGCCAACCGGCACGGGACTTCGACCTGTGGGAATTCAGCACAGACGCCCCCCTCCGCCGCTGTCAGTGTGATGGCCTTTCCGCACCGGATATGTGGCCCGCTCCGGTGCGAGAGCAGGTGGCGCTGGCGGTGGAGCGAGCCCGGGAAACGGGCCAAACCCAAATCTGCCGTTTCCAGCTGCCACAGAAAAGCTCCCCCGATACCGCCAAGCTGCGCGGGGAACTCTCGACGGCGAGAGCGAGGGAGAATGCTCAACGGAACGCTCAACTCCCACTGAACTCTCTGGAAAACTCCCTTTTCCCGAACACCCCCGCACTCGGCACTTACTGTGAGGCTCGGATTGCCGTCAGCTCAGACAGTGAGGTCTTGGCCCTCGTGCGCGACATCACCGACTGCGTGCGGGTGGGAAACACCTGTCGCAAGGGTGACGGGGGAGGGATTCTGGATGAATCCAACTCTCTCCTTTTTCCCTTGGAGCCGGTGGAGAATTCTTGCTCCCCCGCACCGGCGTGCCTGAGAAATGGCAGCGAGCCGGTGCGGCTATTGCCTGAGTGCCAGCAGATATGGGAGCAGCACAATCTGCTGCAGTTTTCCATCGACCGGGCTGCTGATGCTGTCTTTTGGGTGACGCCCGAGGCGCAGTTTTTTTATGTCAACGATCAAGCTTGTCTGTCTCTGGGCTACTCCCGCGAAGAACTTCTTTCGATGACACTGCAGGATATCAATCCAGATTTTCCTGCTGAGGTTTGGCCTGATTACTGGGATGAAATCAAGCAATTCGGCTCCTTCACGATTGAATCCCGCCACCAGACTAAGGAGGGTTCTATCTTCCCGGTGGAAATTACTGTCAATTATTTGGAATTCAACGGCAAGGAGTACAATTGCATTTTCGCTCGCGACATCACCGAGCGCGTGCGGGCTGTGGCAGAGCTGTATCAGGCTAAGGCTGTCGCTGAGGCTGCCAACCGTGCGAAAAGCTCGTTTCTGGCAAATATGAGTCACGAGCTGCGCACGCCGCTCAATGCTATTATTGGCTACAGCGAGCTGCTGCAAGAGGACGCTGAGGATCTCGGTTTGGGAGATGGAGATTTTATCGAGGATCTCAAGTCAATCAATTCTGCCGGCAAGCATCTGTTGGGACTGATTAGCGACATCCTCGACTTCTCGAAGATTGAAGCAGGTAAGATGACGCTGTGTCTGGAAACTTTCGACATTGCCACTGTCATCGCTCAAGTGCAGACTACTATTCAGCCACTGGTTGAGAAGAATGGCAATAAGTTGGCTGTCACTGTCTCCCTCAATCTGGGCACTATGCACGCCGATCTGACTAAGCTGCGCCAGGTTCTGTTCAACTTGCTGGGCAACGCCGCCAAGTTCACTGAAGGGGGGACGATTTCCCTGGCGGTGAGCGGGGTGGAGGGGGATATGGGCCGAGAGGGAGAGGCGGAGAATGACTGTTATTTCCCTCCCTTAGCCCCTCACTCCCTCTCCCCCTGTGAATCTCCCCTCTCCAATTCCCCCGCTCCTTGGATCGTCTTCCGCGTCTCCGACACCGGCATCGGCATGACAAAAGAGCAGATTTTCGGCATCTTCGAGTCCTTCACCCAGGCGGACGCCTCCACAACCCGCAAGTACGGCGGCACCGGCTTGGGATTGGCCATCAGCCGCCGGTTCTGTCAGATGATGGGCGGCGATATCACTGTCGAGAGTGAGTTGGGCCTTGGCTCTACTTTTACTGTCTGTCTTCCCGCTCAGGTGATCTGCCGCTCAGAAGAGCCGGTGTCCTGGGAGAGGGCTGAAGGATAAAGTCTCCATCCGGTGGCTGCGGCATGCCGGTGAACCGCTCTTCGCCCGTTTTGCTTTTGCAGCAATTAATAATTTTTTATCCGTTTGATTAATAGGAATCAGCGGGGGAAGGGTGCATCTCATTTTGGTCATCCCCTCACTCCCTTTCCCGCCTGCAAGGAGATTTTGAATAATAAACCGCCCCCATGAAGGGACGCCAAGAAGGAAGAAGGAATTAAGCTGTTAGGCTTTTAACCTGCTTTTCCCTTGAAAGGAGGCAGAACCTCCAGAGGTCGATTCCAGGCTCTGCCTGGAAGCGAGAGAATATAAATAAATAGCGTAAATTAAATGCAATTGCTTTGCGGATATAAGGCGTAGGACAGGCGTCTCGCCTGTCCCAGTGTCCTAATCTAAGTGGCTACAGCTATATATCAAGCCGCCAAGCGAGAAATTTTTGATGAGTCCCTCTGAGGGATTGAAACAGTCCGGGTGCGGGGACTGAAAAATCCGTACCAGCCGGTTGGGGTTTTCTGCCCTATCCGCCCAGAAAGCGCTCAGTACAATAGAAGCAACGATAAGCGACAGCAAGTGGGTGCGAGGTTGAGTGGATGGATTGCACTCCCTCACCCGAAGCTGTTAAAGGAGAGCTGGTGATGAACCAATTCAAAACTGTTGCCCTGTTAAGTCTGCTGAGCGCCCTTTTGATCTCAATTAGCTACTGGCTAATCGGCGGGACGACCGGCGCGATGGTTGGGATTGCCCTGGCGGCTGTGACAAACCTGGGCTCTTGGTATTTTTCCGACAAGATTGCCCTGGCGGCTTACGGTGCTGTGCCGGTGAGTCCCGAGGGAGCGCCCGATTTGTACAGGATGGTGGAGGGGCTTAGCCAGCGTGCCGGCATGCCGGTGCCGGATGTCTATATTATTCCCAGTCCAGCTGCCAATGCCTTTGCCACCGGTCGCGATCCCGAACATGCGGCTGTGGCAGTCACAGAAGGGATTTTAAACATCCTGCCTGAGGATGAGCTCGAAGCCGTGATCGCCCACGAACTCAGCCACATTATAAACCGCGACACCCTGACCCAAGCGGTAGCCGCCACAGTCGCCGGTGCGATTTCCTTCTTGGCGCAGATGGCCAGTTACGGGATGTGGTTCACCGGCGGCTCGCGGGACGACCGAGAGGGGCCAAATCCCCTGGCGCTGCTGCTGAGCGCCATCCTAGCGCCGGTAGCCGCCACAGTGATTCAGCTGGCCATTTCTCGGACGCGGGAGTTTGCAGCCGATGCCGGTGCTGCTAAACTGACCGGCAACCCCCGCGCTTTGGCTCGCGCCCTCCAGCGCTTAGAAAACAGTTCCAGGCAGATGCCCATCGAGGGCAACCCCGCCTTTGAGCCGCTGCTGATTGTGAATGGGTTTTCGGGCCGGCAGTTTCTGGCCAGTTTGTTTTCCACCCACCCCTCCACCGAGAACCGGATTCAGGAGTTGCTCAAGCTAGAGCAAAAACTGCCTGCCGCTTCTTTCGGGAGGTTCTAGAGTGCCGGTCAGGGCAATCGCAGAAACCGGGTTTCTCTGGAAAACCCGGTTTCTTAACCCCGCCCCCAATCCTTGACCCAAACTCTAAACTGTTAAGTAGAAATTTGTGAGCCATTGGGCACACAAAATCAGTAAACGTGGGGGGCGAGTAAAGGCGCACCCCAGAAACAGATAACAAAACAAAGGAGAAACGAAGATGGCGTCTGAACCCACTGTGCCCAAAGAGTCCGCAATTGTGGAAGTCAGCCCAGAGACGAACGCTCTGGTAGAAACTCAGATGGCTGGCGAAAAAGATGAGATCAAACAGGAAACGAAAGAGCTGATTGAGGCGATTAAAAGGCTGGCACAGTCAGAAATGCAGTCTGCCGGCGAGTTCACCCGCGACGCCTACATCAAGGCTGTGCGGCAAGCCCGGGAAACCATTGAGCGCATTAAACTGATCGATTCCGACCGGTTTGAAAAGTCTTTCCAGATTCTGGAGTCAGAAACCGAGAAGAACTGGCAGTCTGTGGTGAAAGAAATGGCTGACTTTGGCGACCGGCTGGTGGCTGCTGCTAAAGCGGCGTGGGAGGTGCTGACTGCTCCTCGCCCGTCGGATTCTGACCGCAAACCGAAGGAATAAGCATCGGGCATGGCGCATCGGGCATGGCGCACCAGACTGCGAGCTTTTGCGTGATGCCCCATCGCCCACTGCCCCAATGCCCATGTCCGCGCCCTAACTGCCTGCTGCCACACCCTCTGTTAGCGAGTGTCCGCAAGGGCTGAGGGCCTTGTGGGACCCTGAGGTAAGCTGATATTTTCTCCGATTAAATGAGATTCGCAAAACCCGCCTCCAGACGGGTTTTGTATATATGCTTTCAACCGGATATTAGAAAATGTTGCCTGCCGGCACCCCTTTTTGTGGGGCCCATCCGCTATTCGTGGCCCAATTTCGGGTGCCGGTGGCCGATTTTCGGCAGGGAATTGCTGCAAATTAGAGCAGTTCCGATTAAATGAAATTTGCAAAACACGCCTTGAGACGGGTTTTGTATATATGCTTTCAACCGGATATTAGAAAATTTGACCTGCCGGCACCCCCTTCTGTGGGGCCAATCCGCTGTTCGTGGCCCAATTTCGGGAGCCGGTGGCCACTTTTCGGCAGGGAATTGCTGTAAATGAGATTCTCTCCGATTAAATGAGATTTGCAAAACACGCCTTGAGACAGGTTTTGTATATATGCTTTCAACCGGAGATTAGATAAGTTGCCGTGCGGGCGACCGGGCTGCGGCGGACAGATAAGATTGGCCTTGCCGCCTGAGCTTCTCTCCCTCACCCCCCAACCGCCGCTGTGACAGAATTTCTTCTCATGGTGCATAATGGGAAAGCTCAGAGCCTGCTATCCTAGAAAGGCTCTATAAGCTTACTTGCAGTCCCTGCAACACTTCTGAGTATCAACGTTAAAGCCCATTTCCAGAAATCCACACCTATGCGAACCCACTATTGCGGCCAACTCCGAAAGGAACAGATTGGAGAAACTGTCACCCTCTGTGGATGGGTTGACCGTCGCCGCGATCATGGGGGCGTGATTTTCCTAGACCTGCGCGATCGCACCGGCATAGTCCAAATCGTCAGCGATCCCGTTCGCACGCCGGCTTCTTACGAGACGGCAGAAGCCATGCGCAGCGAATATGTGGTAAAAATCACCGGTCGGGTGACGCAACGCCCCGCTGATTCCCTCAATCCCAAACTGGCCACCGGCGAGGTGGAAGTGTACGCTGATGGGATTGAGCTGCTCAACAAAGTCCACAAGTCGCTGCCTTTCCAGGTTTCGGCGGCGGAAACAGAACAGGTGCGCGAGGAGTTGCGCCTGAAGTACCGCTATCTGGATTTGCGGCGGGAGCGCATGAGCCGCAATCTCCAGCTGCGCCACGCTGTGGTTAAGGCGATTCGGCGCTATTTGGAAGACGCGCAAGGTTTTATTGAGGTGGAAACGCCGGTGCTGACGCGCTCGACGCCGGAAGGGGCGCGGGACTATTTGGTGCCCAGCCGCGTCAACCCGGGCGAGTGGTTTGCTCTACCGCAGTCGCCGCAGCTGTTCAAGCAGTTGCTGATGGTGTCGGGGTTTGACCGCTACTACCAGATCGCCCGCTGCTTCCGGGATGAGGACTTGCGCGCCGACCGGCAGCCAGAATTCACCCAGCTGGACATGGAGATGAGCTTTATGTCTCTGGAGGATATTCTTGAGCTGAATGAAGGTTTGGTAGCACATATTTTCAAAACTGTCAAGGGGGTGGAGTTGCCGCGTCCTTTCCCCCGCCTGACGTATGCTGAGGCAATGGGCCGGTATGGCAGCGACAAGCCGGACACGCGCTATGGCTTGGAGTTGGTGGATGTCTCGGATTTGATGAAGAACTCTGGGTTTAAGGTGTTTTCGGGGGCGATTGCTGCCGGTGGGATTGTGAAGATCCTGCCGGTTCCCGGAGGGAATGAGGCAATTTCCAACGTGCGGATTAAACCGGGCGGGGATTTGTTCAATGAGGCGAGCGCTGCCGGTGCGAAGGGTTTGGCTTATATTCGCGTCCGGGATGACGGGGAGATTGACACGATTGGCGCGATTAAGGATAATTTGAGCGAGGAGCAAAAGCAGGAACTGCGGCGGCGCACCGGCGCTCAATCTGGGGATTTGCTGCTGTTTGGCGCGGGAGAGGCTAGCGTGGTGAATAAAACGCTCGACCGGCTGCGCCAAACGATCGCTCGCCAGCTGGGATTGATTGACGAAAGCAAAATCAATCTGCTGTGGGTGACGGATTTCCCGATGTTTGAGTGGAATGCGGACGAGAAGCGCTGGGAGGCTCTGCACCACCCGTTTACTGCGCCGCACCCAGATGATGTGGGCGATTTGAAGAGTGCGCGGGCGCAAGCTTATGACTTGGTGCTGAATGGGTATGAAGTCGGTGGGGGGAGCCGGCGGATTTACCAGCGGGATATTCAGGAGAAAGTGTTTGAAACGATTGGTTTGAGTAAGGAGGAAGCTTATAATAAGTTTGGCTTTCTGCTGGAGGCGTTTGAGTATGGCACGCCGCCGCACGGGGGAATTGCTTACGGTTTAGACCGGCTGGTGATGTTGCTAGCTGGAGAGGAGTCGATTCGGGATGTGATTGCCTTTCCGAAGACGCAGCAAGCGAGCTGTTTGCTGACGAATGCGCCGTCTGGAGTCGATGAGAAGCAGCTGAAAGAGCTGCATGTGGCTTCGACTTACAAGCCGAAAGATAAGCCGTCAAGCTGAGTGCGCGCGCAGGGGAACCCCACCCCCTCACCCCCTCTTCGTTAACGGGGAGGGGAAATTTGGAGTCCCAAAAGGCGCTCCCACCGACGTAGGACAGGCGTCTCGCCTGTCCCAAAAGGCACTCCCTTCGACGGAGGACAGGCGTCTCGCCTGTCCTCTCGCCTGTCCTTTCGGTGCAAAAGTCTGAAACATCGGTTCATCTCGCTAAACATGTGTCTTTGGTTGGAGTCGTTTCTCGTTTGACATGACCGGACATGACAGCGTACTGCAAATCTGTCAGGGCGTCAATATCGTCCAAGCTACAGCCGGCGTTAAACAGCCGCTGCAGCTGTTGTTCCACGTCAACGGTAAGATAACCCTTTGCAAACACCTGTTGGACAACTTTGCGAATCATCATCAGCCGTTATATTTCTTAAAGTTCCTGAGCTTGTCCACTCAGTATTGCACTCGCGCCTCAATTGCTCCGTGATGCGAGTTTCCCAGGTGTTGTGATTCTCTGGGGAGAGGTGTTGTGATTCCGATCGCAGCCGGGAGGGCGGAGGCGGGCGGCTGGATGGGGCTGGGAAGGGGGGTGTGCCGGTCAGGGTAAGGGTGAGGGCTCACTCACCGGCGCTGTTTGTCGAGCCGGTGGCTCAAAGCAGCAGGGTGCGCTGGTAACGCACCCTGGAAGTCCTAAAAAGGATTAACGAAGCTGGCGGATAAAGGCATCGAGCGCCGCACAAGTCCAAGCCTGACGGAGCAAGCCCTGCAACTGTTCAGGTGTCAGCCCCTCTAGCTTCGGGGCGACCTCTGCCGGTACAGAGCCAAACCTGGCGTCGAGAGCGTCCAGGATCGAGGTCTTTAAGGCTTGTTGCTGTCCTTGCTGCACTCCTTGCTCCAGGATGTCCTGATAAATTACCGACTCTCGCATGATGTCCTCCCGAAACAATTGCCGGATCGAGTTTTTGTCAAAGCGCAAACCGGCTAGAATGGTACTGCAAGCCGTAATTTGGCCCCGCTGTGCCGGTGTCTCTATCTTAGACAATTCTTGAGCCACTTGACTGAGCAGCCGTTCTGGCGCATCTGTGCGGCACAAACTGGCTAAAGGTAAGAGCGCTGGATTTTGCAATAAGGGTTTTGGATCTTGCTCCCACATCCGGATGATTTGATAGCGGTGCCGCGTGTTTTCAACGCGAAAGGTATCTTTTAGTCGTTTGGCGGCGGGTGTTTCTTTGAGCAAGATAAGCGTCTGAGTCACCGGCACGCGATAGCGCCGGTAGAGTCGAATCCAGTAGTCCAGCATTCTCAACGGTAGAGGTGGCTCCTCATCTACGTCAACCTCGAATTCCAGGTGCAGAATTCGCTCGTGGGTGCGCAGGAAGGTGAGATAGTCGGCGCGAATGGGTTCGATACTCAATTCGGTTTTGAGAACTTCAACTGATGGGGGGACTTGTCCCAATATCCAGCCGGCAAACTGGGAGGGGTAAGTTTCGGAGAGATATTTACAAGCGTTGTCATAAGCCATTAGAGCGAGTGAACTCCTGATTCAGAAGGGGGTTAAAGTTGAGTTTATAGCCTTTCTCATATTAGTGAGGTACTGAGAAACCCGGTTTCGTAGGGGCGGATCCCCGTGCCATCGGTGTCAACTTAAGCTCCCGGCGATTGAAATCGCGGCTATACAAACGAAGTCCGCCTTCGCGGACTTAAGAGAAGAACTAGAATCTTAAAACCCTTGCCTTGCGGGTTTTGTCTGTGTAGCTGCGGTTTCAACCGCCGGGAGGCTGCGGGACACAGCTTAAATTGACACCAATGGGCACCCACGGAGACCGCCCCTTCCGGGTTTCTGGGCTATAGTTCATCAAACTGAGAACCGCTATATAGCGCTTTAGGATAAGTGAGAATTGCACCTCTATAAGAGAAAGGCGATCGTTCAATCACCGGCAATCTCAGGAGGAACGGGTGCGTTCCCGAGTCTCGCTCGATCCAGCAGTGAGGTGACAGGAGAGGGAACGCACCCTACTGCGGAACGGGGGAAGCGGCGAAGAAATTTTCAAAAGCCCCTAGGCAGAACGATAGGGATGTGGTAAAATGAATAACAGGAGTTAAAGTTCCGCCGGTGAGCGCGAAAAATATGTCTCGGACATTCACGGCAATCGTTTATTGGGAAGAGGATGTCTATGTTGCCCAATGTCCTGAAGTGGGGACAGCCAGCCAGGGAGAAACGATTGAAGAGGCGCTAGCCAATCTGAAAGAGGCAACAGAACTGTATTTAGAGGAGTTTCCTTTGCCTAAAACTTCCCCTCGCATGCTAACTTCAGGCGGGGGTTTCAGTTGAGGAGTTTGTCAGCAATCTTTAAAGGTTCTATTGAGGCGGGGGTGGTGAGCGCTCCATCACCGGCTTTCGTCGCGCCGCAGAAATGGCTGAGGGGAAGAGCCGGTGGAAGGCATGTCAAGGTGGAGAGTTACTCTACCTAGAGGCGCTCGCCCTCGGGCGAGGTGATGCCTTGGCCATTTGGCATGTATGAGCGAAGAGTGCTATATTTTAAAATAAATAGAGCGTTTTAGAGGAGTAGCTATTCTTCCAACAGCAGAACAAGGTATAACCTGTATCAGGTTATGTCAATATTTGACTAATTTTTACCGGTCGGTCGAGATATTGCGTTTAGACGAGCGCGATGGCACGGTATTCATTTTCGCAGGAGAAGAACTTCAAATCCAAGTTAGTCGAGATGGAACGATTTCTAACATGAAACCAGACTTTGATAAAATGAGCAAGGCTGAGTTGCGAGCCTACGCACTCGCTCACCGGGATGATAGTGAAGCTTTCTACAAACTTGTTGACCGTTTGAAGGCTGATTCTAAAGACCAAGTATGGCATCCCTGTCCGAAAGCACCGGAAGACTGGGAAAAGTTGCCGGACTTAATTCAGGAGCATCTAAAAAAACAGGCGGAATCATAAGCTTTTTTAGGAGTGTCTCTTGCCGGTGAGCGCACTTCCTCAGAGGAGTGCGATCTACCAATCACCGGCAATCTCAAGAGGACCGGGTGCGTTCCCGACTTTCGCCATAAGTGGGGCTAAGGAAGGGGGAACGCACCCCACTCATCACACAAAAGTCAGGTTAGTGCTGTAGTTGGTGCTATCCAGCGGGTTGCTGGCCAAAATGCCGGCGAAGTCTGTCCCGCTTGCTAAAGTTTCAATGTTTGAGGTGTCGGAAGAAGAACTGCCAAAGGCATCGCTGAAAAGAGTGCCGGTGGTTGCGCTACCATTGCCGTTGAACTCTTGAATGACAGAGACAGTTGTATCTTTGGAAACCGCCTCACTGCTGCCGGCAACTTGATCGGAAGTGGGAGTGCCGGTCAGGGGGTCAATGTTAAGCGTACTGTTCAAAAGGTTAGGCCGGTTTTGGGAAGTGGCGACGGCTTCTGCTGCCAATCTCAGTTCGTAGTTGGTATTATCATCGGTGTAATATCGAGATACCCTAATAAAATAGCTGCCTCGCTCTAGGTCTGTGCTGATGTCGGCGTTGCTACCAGAATAACCATAGTCCTCCTTCAAAACATCCCCATCTCCATTATCAATCTGACCGTTGTTGTTTTTGTCCTTAATAAGCTGCACGTTGGCATAATCAGTCAGGGCTGCAAGCGTCACGCTTAAATTACTGTTACTGTTTAGGGTGAAGCCATAGTAGTCGTTCGGGTCAGTTAGGCCAACGAAATCCTTGAAGGTGGTGGTGTTGGCGCTCAAAGCTCCAATGTTGAGCGCGGTGCTCAGGGTGCTGCCTGGGTCGGTTGAAGTTGTGGCCGGTTTAGAAGTTACCCCCAATCTTAGGTCGTAGTTGGTATTATCATCGGTGGAATATGGAAATACCCTCATGAAATAGGTGCCGGCTTGTAGGGATGTGCTGATGTCGGCGTTGGAACTAGAAGAACCACTGTCCTCTTGTAAAACCTCCTCATCAGCAGTATTGATCTCACCGTTCTGGTTGTAGTCCTTAATAAGCTGCACTTTGGCATAATCAGTCAGCGCACCGAGAGTCAAGTCAACGTCACTGTTATTGTTTAATGTGAAGCGGTAGTAGTCGTTGCGGTCATCAGTGCCCACAAAGTCCGTGATAGTGCGGTTGGCACTCAGTACGCCAAGATCGGTAGCAGATCTGAGAGTGCTATTTGCCGGGGGGAGAGGATCTCCGACTGTCGGCGTTGGTGTCGGCGCTGCGCCTGAGGAAGAAGCAATGCGTCCTTCTTTCCGCCCAAAATTTACATAGTGTTCCAATGCCTGCTGGTAGTTGAAACCGGCTTGCTTCAAATCCGCGTTATTATTCAAATAGAAGCTGACATTGAAAGTTGGTGACGAGGCGCGTCCCTCCTTTATGCCAAAATTCCGGAAGTGGTCAAACAGTTGCTCGTTCGTCAGACCGGCTGCTGCTAAGTCAGGATTGGCATTCCGGTAGAAAGACACATTAAAAACCGTGGATAAACCGCGCCCCTCCTTCACCCCAAAATTGGACAGATGGTCATACAGTTGCCTGTTGGTGGTCAAACCGGCAGCCGCCAAGTCGGGATTGCTAGCCGCATAAACGCTCAGATCCACTAAGGGAGAAAATGTCCGTCTCTCGTTCAGCCCAAAGTTTAATAAGTGTTGCAAGGCTTGGGCATCGTTGAGATTCCGCAAGTCCGCGTTGGCTGAACGGTAGAAATTTGCGTCAAAGACATTAACAGCCATAGATTACCTCTCGCCAAATAAGTTGAAATTAGCTTCCATAAGAAGCCGGTGGATAAAAATTAAAGCATCTTTAACTGGGTAGAGTACAGTTAGATCCCCCAAAGGGCAGGCACAGGGGCCATCATTATCAACTTAAGCTCCCGGCGATTGGAAATCGCGGCTATACAAACGAAGTCCGCCTTCGCGGACTAAGAGAAGAGCAAGAATCTTAAAACCCGCGCAGGCGGGTTTTGTCTGTATAGCTGCGGTTTCAACCGCCGAGAGACTGCTAATGGCACAGGGGCCTGCCCCTACAAGAGGGGCTTTGAGAATGTCCCCCCCCTTTGTAGGGGCGGGCCCTTCCGCCCCGGCGTTGGGGGGATCTAACTGGTTCACTTGTAACTAGCAACTTCCCCAAAGTTAATTTGCGTCGTTGCACAGCACCTGCGATCAACCCCTCTCTTTTCCCCCCCTCCCCGTACACGAGGAGGGGGTTGGGGGGTGGG
>NZ_KB235948.1:5388571-5397601 GCF_000332335.1 Kamptonema formosum PCC 10802
CCGTACACGAGGAGGGGGTTGGGGGGTGGGGTTCCCAGGATGCCGGCAAAAAGTTTTCATCATCCTGGTGCAGCGCCAGTGTTTGTATCCATACTCTTGCCAAATCTCAGTCTTGTCAAGTCGGAAAATGTCGGAAAATGTAGGGAGTTTTACTCCCCCGGATGTCGGAAAATGTCGGAAAATGTCGGAAAAAGCCGGCAGTGTCGGAAAATGTCGGAAAATGTCGGGTACAATAGGCAAAACCCCCGCACCTACCCCACCGATGGACATTAAGGAAGTCTTAAAACTGGCCGACAACCTGTTTTTCGCCAAAACCGGCAACCACCTGGACAACCTGCAAGAGGCCATACTGCGCGGGACTGTGCGAGGTCAGCGATACTCCAAAATTGCAGAGGACTGCGAATGTACCGAGGGACACGTCAGGGATGTTGCCTCCAAATTGTGGAAGGTCCTCTCAGACGTAGTGGGGGAAGAGGTCAGCAAGTCGAACTTTCGAGCTACACTGGAGAGGTGGCACTTCTCCATCGTCTCATCCAATTTCGCCAAAGACTTTGCACAGATTAATAACATCAACGTCTGTGGGGACACTTTGCAGTCCATAGAAGTCCCAGAGACGCGATCGCACCCAAAGCAAACCCCTAACCAAACCAACACCAACCCCAAAATATGTCAAGATTTAGCTGACGCACCGGCTGTCTCGCCTTTTTACGGACGCACCGGCGAACTGACAGCCCTAAAACAGTGTATTGTGCAGCAGCGCTGTCGCCTCGTCGCACTTCTGGGAATCAGCGGGATTGGCAAAACCGCCCTCGCCGTGCAACTCGCCGACCAAATTAAAGATGAATTTGATTTTGTGATTTGGAAATCCCTTCGCTTCTCCCCATCCCTGGAAACCATTCAAACACAGCTTATCCAATTTCTCTCCAACCGGCAGGAAATCGAGTTACCGCCACTCCCCGAAGCCAGACTTTCGCGCCTGATGGAGTATTTCCGCAAGTACCGCTGTCTGGTAATCTTCGATGACGCTCACGCAATTTTCCGCAGCGGCGAGCTAGCCGGTCACTACCAAACCGGCTGCGAAGATTATAGCACATTTTTCAGAATTGCAGGAGAATTATCTCACAAAAGTTGCTTGCTGCTGCTCAGTTGGGAGCCCCCGCGAGAAATCGTCGCGCAGCAAAGCGAAAACGGGCCGGTGCGCTCATTCCAGCTCAAAGGTTTGGAAGCAGCACCGGCACGGCAACTCCTGAGCAACCAAGGTTTACTCGAAGAAGAACACTGGCAGCAACTGATTGACCGCTACCGGGGCAACCCGCTGTGGCTGAAACTCGTTGCCGGCATGATTCAAGATTTATTTGCCGGCAGTGTTGCGGAATTCATAAAATATGATACCCTATACTTAGGGGAGGAATTGAAACATAGCTTGGCGGCTCAGTTCAATCGCCTGTCAGATGTGGAGAAACAGGTGATGTCCGCTCTGGCGCAAGAAGCTGAGCCGGTGTCTATGTCAAAATTGCTAGAGGGGGTGAGAGTGCCACCCTCTGAGGTGTTCAGCGCCATGCAATCTTTAGGCCGGCGCTCGCTGATTGAGAAGAATCAAGCCGTTTTCACCCTGCAGCCGGTGGTGAGGCAGTATGTGAGATTCCGCATCCTGTAGGTGCCGGTTGACAGATAAGCTGTGACGCTTTTAATCTGTTTATTAGATAAAGGAGGCAGAGCCTCCAGAACTGCGTTCCCAGCCTGAGGCTGGGAACGAGGGAATAGGCGTAGGGCAGGCGTCTCGCCTGCCCCTAACCCCGAACACTAGGGCCCGCCTTGACCAATGCGCCGCTGGGTGGCGATGTCAGCGGGATCGCCCTGCAGGTAGGCGATGGGATTGACAGCGTCCTGTCCGGGTGGGTGGATCTCAAAATGCAAGTGGGGGCCAGTGCTGTTGCCGGTGCTGCCCATCTCAGAAATTTGCTGGCCTTGCTCGACTTGCTCGCCTGGTCGCACCAGAATCCGGTTATTGTGGCCGTAGCGCGTCATGCTGCCATCGGGATGCTCAATCTCTACGAGGTTGCCATAACCCCCTTCGTCCCAGCCGGCATAGGTGACAGTACCGGCTGCGGCGGCGAAAATCGGGGTGCCAATCGGACCGGCAATGTCAATTCCCTTGTGCATGCGCCCCCAGCGCCAGCCATACCCTGAGGTCAAGACGCCTTGCGCCGGCCACATATACCCGTTGAACATGGGCGAAAGCTCTGGCAAGTAGGTATCTGCAGCACCGAGGGGGGGCAGCTGAACACCCTCAGGATCGTCGCCTCGCATCGTGGCTCTCAAGGCGTCAAGGCGGGAACTCACCCCTGCGGCAGAGGTATCGCCAACACTGGGTTCGGCAGAGGGTGCCGGTGGGGTTTGCTGTTGGGAGAATTGAGAATCTGCCGCTGGAGGGATGACGGCTATCGGCGGAATTCGGTAAGGCTGTTTAATTTCTTTTGTGCGTGCGACAGCCCGAACGCCGGCGAAGGGCTTTTCGCTGGATTCCAGGGGGAAAACAGCATCGGTGGCATATCCCGGTGGCAGCTTCGGATTGGCCACCTGATTTTGGCCATCCCCAGAGGGGGCCTCCCCGACTAAGTGGGGAACAGCGACACGACTTTTAGCGTCCTGAAGAGTCCGAGCCAGAACGTCCAGCTTGGCAGTGCCGGTGGCAAATATGGGGGCGATGAGAGATTCAGGTGTGGCGACGGACTCAACGGCCTGTAGTGCGGTTGTGTTCAGAGGACTGGCCACCTCGCCAGCCTGTGGTGCCAGTGTTTGAGCTGTGGCGCTGGAAGTGGCGCTGGTGCTGTGGGTGAGATCCTGAGCGGCAAGGGCAGCTAGCGTGCCAATAGCAACGGTGCGCAGACGCATGAACTTAGCCTCTTGTGTGTGAGAAAGCGTTAAATGTCCATCCAGATGGGTTTGAGTTTTCCGTAGAGCGCCCTGATGTCTGAGTCTTGAGTCTGAGATTGTGCTTTTATAGAGTTCCGCATTTTAACTCCGCCTTAACTTCTGTGAGAGCCTGCTTGCTGCAGAGTGCATTAGAACGTTGCTCCCTCGATTCCAAACTCACAACACCTGTCAGCTCAATTTCGGTTGAATCCTCATAATATTTATCCTGGGAGCATTGGGCAAAAGCATCGTGATTGTGGCATTCTTAATTACCTCTTCCGGTAATTCATTGAAATTAATTAACCGGAGATGCTATCATTAGCGGCGGTTGGCCCAGCCGGGAGCCGCCCTGCCCCAGCCCTGCCGGCAAATCGGCCCTGCCTGTAGGGGTGGGCCCCCGTGCCTGCCCTCCCGGCGAACCGGCAATAGGAGATGGTTTTGCAGGGATGCTGGGCCCAATAGGAGAGATACCAACTGCACAGCGCTGGCGATCTATTCAGGGTAGATGGCTTGCGCTCCTGGGACATGGTTGCGATTCACCCCACGGATAGCTGGTGGGCGTTATTCTCATTCACGGCAACACCAAACTCATCCGGGTATTATTTCGGAGGTAAGCGCAAAATGTGTTATCCGTATTTTCACTGAGGGCGCATCGGTTGGGCGAATTCCCAACTACAAACTTTGGGCTAAAGCCCAACTACAAACTTTGGGCTTTAGCCCAACTACAAACCTTTGGGCTTTAGCCCAACTACAAACCTTTGGGCTTTAGCCCAACTACAAACTTTGGGCTAAAGCCCAACTACAAACTTTGGGCTAAAGCCCAACTGCAAACTTTGGGCTAAAGCCCAACTACGAGCCTTTGGGCTAAAGCCCAACTACAAACTTTGGGCTAAAGCCCAACTGCAAACTTTGGGCTAAAGCCCAACTACGAGCCTTTGGGCTAAAGCCCAACTACGAGCCTTTGGGCTAAAGCCCAACTACGAGCCTTTGGGCTAAAGCCCAACTGCAAACGGTACACCGGCACCGCTGCCCCACAGTCAACCCGCATGCCGGTAGCAAAAATTACACAGCAGTACCGGGGGGTTTGCGTGGGCTAAAAATACTTGTGACAGGAACTGAAGCCCAATTTGCACTCAGGTCGGATATAACCTGTGCCGGCAAATGTGCTAATATGAGCGGGAAAAAAGTTGGTTTGTATTCACCGGCAAGGGAAAAATTGTTATGATATCCATTAGGCGCTGGATTGGCAGCAAGAAGCTGCCGGTCATGCCCCTGCGGTTTGTGATTCTGGCACTGTGCGCCGCCGGTGGGGGGGCGATCGCTCAGATGCAGCCGCTACCGCAAACCGGCACCCTGATTGACCTCACCACATCTGAGGGAGAGCAGCTGCTGGTGCAAAGCAAAGCCCGAAAAGACTACTGGCCATTGAGCGTGCAGTTTGTCACCCAGGATAACTTAGCTTACTGCGGGGTGGCAAGCAGCGTTATGGTGCTGAACGCCCTGTCTGTTCCAGCACCGGCAGCACCTGAATATGGCACTTACCGGATGTTTACGCAGAAGAACTTTTTTAGCGATGCAGCGCGGAAAGTCGTGCCGCCTGAGACGGTTTCGCGCCAGGGAATGACGCTAGACCAGCTGGGACAGCTGTTGGAAACCTATCCCGTGAAGGCGACGGTTTACCACGCTGAGAATAGCAGTCTTGAGGAGTTCCGCGCCCTAGCTGTGAAGAATTTGCAAGACCCGGGAAATTTTGTCTTGGTAAACTATTTGCGCAGCGCGATGGGTCAGAAGACAGGCGGGCACATTTCTCCAGTGGCGGCGTATAATGAACAGACAGACCGATTTTTAATTTTGGATGTCACGCGCTACAAGTACCCGCCGGTGTGGGTGAGATCAGCGGATCTGTGGAAGGCAATGAATACGGTGGATTCGGGTTCGGGCAAGAAGCGGGGATTTGTTCTGGTGAGTCGCCGCTAGCTGCCGGTGAGGCTACCCAGTCGCGGCTATTGAAAGTGACAGTGGGAGAGAAACTGGTGCTGACAGCGGCTGAAGTGAGACGCGCTGCAATTATAACATTTTAGGCAATGAAAAAGCCCGCGATTTTAGCGGGCCGGTGATGCCAGAAACCCGGTTTCTTCAAGAACCCGGGTTTCTTATCCCCCTCACAATAGGGGAGGGGGATAAACCGGAGTGCCGTAAAAGCTAGAGGCAGAGAAGAATCAGGCTGTTGAGCTTATATAAGCCCTGGCCCCTTCGGGCGCATGTCGCGCTCCATCGTGAGCTTTCCATTCTCATCTTGGTTTAACTCTGCTAGTTCCTCGGCGCGCTGAGCAGCTTCCAGCTCCTTTCTCTCCCTCAAATCGCCCGGTTCGTTGATATACATTTCGGGCTCAATCGCAAAGTTATTGAGCAGACCCTCTCCATCTACAGTGTAGCCGCCTGTAGTGTTGATGCTCTCATCATTGGTTTGGTTGTCGGTTGGGGCATTTTGCTGGCTATCTTTTGTGGGAACCTGCATGAAGGTATTGCCTTCACGTTCTTGGCGGGCTGCGACCTCAGCAGGGATAATCCCCCGGTCATAGTGAGGTGCGTCTGCATTCGCTTCGAGCTGTCTGTCTGCAGCTGTCTCTTTGCTAGGAACGGTTTGATTATCCATGAGGATCTCCTCAAAAAAAGGTTGATTTGCAGTTAGCGAACTACTGTGCGGTCAGGATCGGTCTGGTGAATGCGTGCCGGTTCGGATCGCCGGCCAGCCAGACCGGCTAAACCGAGAAGACCGAGCAACCCCAACCAGCCCCAGTCATTATTGCGGCTGTAATCGGTGTCACGAACGTCTTGGCGAGGGGATGTGGTGTAAGTGTCGCCAGTGGTGCCGGTTTGGGCGGAGGCGGGGAGAACCGCAGTCAGCAGCGCTAAACTAGCGGCGAGAGCGCCGGCTCCAACGATTTGGGAGGTGCGAGAGCGTTTCATAATTCAGCTTCCTCTTCATATTGTCTTATTTCAAAGTTATCGGTTGGCGCTAGAAAAAACCTCATTCTGCGGATAGAAACCTGGCAGTTTCGGCGTCCTGGAGAGATAGAAAAGCCTTGTGGCAAGTCGGAGTGAATCCCAGAGGCAACTTTTCCTACAAAAGAGGGTTGCGCACTGTTAATTCTTAAGTGGATTGCCAAAAAGTAAAATTTTGTGATAGCATTGCAAGTTTTGGCTGGGGAGATGCGCCTGTGCGCCGGCACTCGCGCGCGCCCAGGGGAGCCGGTGCTGTGCCGGTGGTGCCGGCTGCTGGGGCGGGGCGAATCGGGGGCATCGGCGGAGGGCGGGCCGGTGGCAGCTGCCGCGCCTAAAATGGGTGGTGAGGAGTTAGACCTATCGGAGTAAGATAGACTGTATAGAGTGAATGCAAGTGACCGGTTGGGTTTTTGGGTGTGGGAAAGCTAAAGTCCCGCGCTCACATCTGGCCTTGTGCGAGAGCCAGAGGGGCTTTGAGAGCCACTGGGACTGCCGGTTGGTAGAGTCCCTATGTCAGTTTTTGCCAATCTGGCTTGACAAGGGCTAAAATTTAGGTAAATGTACAGACCAAGGAATGCGTTATGGCTGGCAGCGAGTCTCAGACCCAAGCGTCCCTTTCGCTTAGAGAATTGCAAGTTGTTGAACTGGTGGCGGCAGGCTTGACCAATCAGGAAATAGCCGAGCAGCTGGAAATTAGCAAGCGTACAGTGGACAACCACATCAGCAATATCCTGACCAAAACGGGAACTCACAACCGGGTGGCACTGGTTCGCTGGGCTCTGCAGTCGGGTAAGGTGTGCATCAATGAGGTGAACTGCTGTATACTGCCTCTGGGCAACCATGAGGCCGCTATTGAGGAGCCAGAGGGAGCCGTTTAAATATGGAGGCACCGAGGCTGCAAACTGCTGGGGAGAAACAGCTGCGGTATGAAATCCGGTGGGCGCGACTGCCTTTAGCGGTCTATCGGGAAATTGCCGCTCATTTGCGTCAAGTAGAAGGCGTGGAAACAGGTCTGAACCCCCAGCAATCACAGCAGTTTGATTACGATCTCAGTCAAGTTGGCAGTCTGTGGGTTCAGTACGCCGAAAGTGCTCACCCAGCCAGTCGCCAGCGGGTGGATGGGATTTTGGCTTACTATTGCGATCGTTACGGGGCTTTCGATGTCTGCGAGCCGCGCTGAGTTTTTGGTGCACCGGCGCTCGTGTTGAGGTTGTTCAGTTTGTAGAAATTTAATGGGCGCAATTCAAGCTTTACGAGGAACTCGGGACATCCTGCCCGAGGAAATTGTCTATTGGCAGCGGGTGGAGGCAACCGCTCGCGATATTCTGGGCAGAGCGGCTTATCGGGAAATTCGCACCCCGATTTTTGAGGAGACGGCTCTGTTTGAGCGGGGGATTGGGGAAGCCACCGATGTGGTGGGTAAGGAAATGTACACCTTCTCCAGTCGGGGGGAGAAGCATTCGATTACCCTGCGCCCAGAAGGAACGGCAGGAGTTGTGCGGTGTTTTATCCAGCAGGGGCTGTACTCCCAAGGCGGGGCGCAGCGCCTGTGGTACACCGGCCCGATGTTTCGCTATGAGCGCCCGCAAGCTGGACGCCAGCGCCAGTTCCACCAAATCGGGGTGGAAGCGATCGGCAGTTCCGATCCCAGGGCGGATGCGGAGGTGATTGCGCTCGCCAGCGATATCCTGCAAGCGCTGGGGCTGAAAAATCTGCAGCTGGACATCAATTCGGTGGGGAATCGGGAAGACCGGCTCGCTTACCGGCAAGCTTTGGTGGACTATTTGACGCCTTATAAGGAGGAGTTAGATCCGGATTCGCAAGACCGGCTGTCGCGCAATCCCCTGCGGATTCTGGACAGCAAGAATGAGCGCACCCAGGAAATTGCTTTGGGTGCGCCGAGTATTTTGGAGTATCTGGGGGAGGAGTCTCGCCGGCACTTCCAGCGGGTGCAGCAAATGCTGGGCGATCTGGGGATTAACTACCGGCTCAACCCCCGTCTCGTGCGGGGTTTGGATTACTACACGCACACGGCGTTTGAGATCCAGTCGGAGGATTTGGGTGCCCAAGCGACGGTTTGCGGCGGCGGGCGCTACGATGGACTGGTGGAAGAGCTCGGCGGGCCGGCGACACCGGCTGTGGGTTGGGCCATTGGCATGGAGCGGCTGATTATACTGCTGCAGCAGCTGCAAAAGCCGCCGCTGCCGGTGGTGGATTTTTATGTGGTGTCCAGGGGCGATCGCGCGGAGCCGGAAGCCCTGCTGCTGGCGCAAAAGTTGCGCCGGCTGGGGTTTAGCGCCGATTTGGATTTGAGCGGGAGTGCCTTTGGCAAGCAGTTCAAGCGGGCTGATCGCAGCGGTGCCGGTGCGTGTTTGGTGCTGGGAGATGCGGAGGCTGAGAGCCAGACGGTGCAGCTGAAGTGGCTGGCGACGGGCGAGCAGAGTGCGATCGCTATCGCGGAGTTGCTGGAGAAGGCGGATGAGTTGCGCCGCCGGCTCGATGCGGCGAGAGCGGCGCAAGGAGGGGTGTGAGCTGTTTGCCGTGCCGGTGGACTTTGAACTAACCCCCTCACCCCCTCACCGCCCGCACAAGGGGAGAGGGGGAGTTGCAGTTGTAGGGCGCGTTCCGCGCTATAATTCTTCACTTATATGGGGGAATGGATAAGGCGGAACGCACCTTATATCTGGTCTTATGGATTAACCGGTATTAGCAGCCAATGCGATGATGCCCAATGCGATGATGCCCAGTGCGATGATGCCCAATAATCTTTGGGAGAATCCCCCACCGGCATCAGAAGAACTGAAATCGGCGATTGAAGAAGTTAAGAGTAAGTATAACAGGAATGACCCGTGGGATGGAGATTTTGTACTCTGAAAACAGTCCGCCGGCGCGGACTTTTGAACTTCTTGAAACCCGCGCAGGCGGGTTTCGTCTGTGTAGCTGCGGTTTCTAACCGCCAAGCCCCCCCAACTTTAACCGCCAAGCCCCCCAACTTTAAGCGATAGATCCCCGGCGATTGGAAATCGCGGCTATACAAACAAAGTCCGCCGGCGCGGACTTTTGAACTTCTTGAAACCCGCGAAGGCGGGTTTCGTCTGTGTAGCTGCG
>NZ_KB235948.1:5397701-5398579 GCF_000332335.1 Kamptonema formosum PCC 10802
GAGGCTAATGGAGACATCGGGGTGGTCGCCTTGAAACAGGCGCTTTCTCATCGCCAAAGCTTCCTCATACAGCGGTTCCGCTTTCTCGTAGCGCCCCTGGGAATCGTAGAGGTATGCCAAATTGTTGAGGCTAGTGGCGACATCGGGGTGGTCGCCTTTAAACAGGCGCTTTGTCATCGCCAAAGCTTCCTCATACAGCGGTTCCGCTTTCTCGTAGCGCCCCTGGGAATCGTAGAGGTATGCCAAATTGTTGAGGCTAGTGGCGATATGGGGGTGGTCGCCTTTAAACAGGCGCTTTGTCATCGCCAAAGCTTCCTCATACAGCGGTTCCGCTTTCTCGTAGCGCCCCTGGGAATCGTAGAGTCCTGCCAAATTGTTGAGGCTTCTGGCTACATCGGGGTGGTCGCCTTTAAACAGGCGCTTTCTCATCGCCAAAGCTTCCTCATACAGCGGTTCCGCTTTCTCGTAGCGCCCCTGGGAACGGTAGAGTCCTGCCAAACAGTTGAGGCTAGTGGCGACATCGGGGTGGTCGCCTTTAAACAGGCGCTTTCTCATCGCCAAAGCTTCCTCATACAGCGGTTCCGCTTTCTCGTAGCGCCCCTGGGAATCGTAGAGTCCTGCTAAGTTGTTGAGGCTAGAGGCGACATCGGGGTGGTCGCCTTTAAACAGGCGCTTTCTCATCGCCAAAGCTTCCTCATACAGCGGTTCCGCTTTCTCGTAGCGCCCTTGGGAATAGTAGAGTCCTGCCAAATTGTTGAGGCTAGAGGCGACATCGGGGTGGTCGCCTTTAAACAGGCGCTTATACATCGCCAAAGCTTCCTCATACAGCGGTTCCGCTTTCTCGTAGCGCCCCTGGGAATCGTAGAGGTATGCCAAAT
>NZ_KB235948.1:5398679-5402227 GCF_000332335.1 Kamptonema formosum PCC 10802
CCGGCGATTGGAAATCGCGTCTATACAAACGAAGTCCGCCTACCCTGCGGGAAGGGCTTCGCCCAACGCGGACTTTTGAACTTCTTGAAACCCGCGAAGGCGGGTTTCGTCTGTGTAGCTGCGGTTTCTAACCGCCAAGCCCCCCCAACTTTAACCGCCAAGCCCCCCAACTTTAAGCGATAGATCCCCGGCGATTGGAAATCGCGCCAAGCCCCGCCAACTTTAAGCGATAGATCCCCGGCGATTGGAAATCGCGCCAAGCCCCGCCAACTTTAAGCGATAGATCCCCGGCGATTGGAAATCGCGGCTATACAAACGAAGTCCGCCTTCGCGGACTAAGAGAATATTTATACTCTCAAAATATGCGCAATTTTTTATGTTTTATCGTCCTTATATGGCTCCGCCAGGTAACGAGAAAGGTGGGGAAAAATCGCGCTTCGCCGAACGCACCCCACCCGTGCGGGAATGTTCAATCAATCCCCAATTCAAAGCCGGTGGTGTCACCCTGACAAATCCAAGCGCCCCAGTAAAACGGGTGCGCCAGCGGGGTGCAATCGGGCTGATTCGCGACAACTTCCTGACTCAATAGCCGGCACTTCAGCAATTCTATCAGCACCTGACGACCGCGCTTAGACTTGCGCAACTCTCCCACGGTAATTGTGCGAATATAATTCTGGGCATCTTGTAAGGCATCGCCACGCCCCAAACCGCGCTGCAAGTTGTTAATAAAACGCTCCATCAGCAGGGCAGTTGCCTTTTCGGGAACTGACCACAAACTCATCACCAGTGTCTTGGAACCGGCTAAGGCAAAGGCGCGGCGCAACCCAAAAACTCCCTCGCCGGTTTTGATGTCGCCGATGCCGGTTTCGCAGGCGGAAAGGATAGTCAGTTCGTTCGCCCACAAGTCGATCGCTGTCACATCTTGGGCGAAGACAATCCCTTTTCCCGCTTCTTTTGGAAGTTCGCCCCCGACTGCCCATGTGTTCGCTCCCGCGAGGGCGACTCCCGAACGCATCATCGGGTTTTCCACTTTAGATGCTGAGAAGCGATGGAAGATATCCCCCTCCGCACCCCTTGAAAAGGGCGGAGTTAACAGCCCCCCCTTTTTAAGGGGGGGTTGGGGGGGATCTTGCGGCATTTCCATCATCTCCCGCACTTGCGGCGCGAAATTTCGCAACCAATTGGCGGCATCCTGTTCGCCATTTTTCGCCAACCAAGTTGCACGCTTTTCCATCAGCGCCAGCAATTCCTCATCCACCAGCGCCCGGTTCTTTTCTAAGATATCCCGTTCCTCACCGCTGGGGCATTTCAGCAAATCTTGAATTAACTTCATCTCCTGCTCTTTCTCGTTTGCGAAGTAGCCGTGAGTGGCAATCAGCAGGATGCGGGGACATTTGCCGCTTGTCAGGTGAGATTCCAGGGCTTCCTGTTGCAGGTAGGGTTTGACTCTCAGCTTTTTGGCAACGCTTTCTCCCAGATAGCCCGTACCGGGGGCGGGGGTAAAAAATATGCCGTCGAGGGTGCTGAGCAATTCGGCAACGCCCGACAGGGATTTTGGTTCCAAGGTAGCGGCGTTACCAAGCTGTAGGGGCGACCCCCCGTGGGCCCCAGGAGATTCTAATGCTAAATTAAAATCGGGATCGGCTATAATCAGCGGTGCGGAGGCTGGGCGGTTGGGCTGAACTTTCGAGCGCAGGATATCGCGCCCGACGCTGAGGTAAGTCAGGGTGTATTCATCCATCAGCAGCCGCTTTCCTGTGCCGTCCACCGGCAATATCTGAAATGGCAGTAGGTTCAAAGCGCCATCGGGGGCGATTAGCCAGTGCCGGTGTTCTCCTATTATATCGCGGATGGGTTGGCAAATCAAATCCCGCAGTTCCGTTCCATTCGCCGGCTTGTTTTGACTGGCATTCTTGTCGCGTCTCGCACCCAGGGAATTCCCGGAAGGTTTGACAGACGCCTCCCGAAACACCTCAATCAGCCGGTCGATGGGTTCCGCTTCCCCTAAGTCTATCATCTCCACGGTGTCGGGCTGTTGGGAAGGCAAGACAAACGCTACATAACGAGCCGGTTGCCATTTATCTCCTTCAGGGGCGGTAAAGTCAGCGACACGAAAGCGGACAAACTCCACCAAGGCGGAACCTTCAGGCAATTCCAGCGCTACAGCGCGGCGATCGGTTGGTTGCTCTTGCAGCTGGATTTCGGGAACTTGGGAGGCGAGCAGCTTTTCCAAATTGTCAGACTCTTTTTGCAACTCGGCGAGGCGCTGCCGGTGGGCGGCTTTTTGGGCGTTCAACTGTTCCCAAGTCAGGCTAGGATCGGGGAGGGGGGGAGAATAGGTGAGGTGAACAATCTCGGTATTTAAGGAGCGCCATTTCTGGAATTCTTCCGCTAGGTGGGGGTAGCGCCCGCTGAAAAGCGCCTCGGAGAGCGCCGTCTGGGCGGATGCGGTGAGGGATTTGCGTTTGAGCACCACATCTAGGGCTGTTCGCACGGCTGCGGGTGAGTTGCGGAGGTATTTCCAGACGAGGGAGAGCAACATCCAATAATTGCCTTTGATGGTTTCGAGATAGGCAAGCCGGTCGCTTTCCGTACTGAAGGAAAACACGCGGCGAATTATATTATCCTCGACTTCAGTGGCTTGTTTCATTCGTGCCAGCGCCTCAACGGGGCGATTTGTCACCGCCAGTAATATTGCCAAATTGTTGAGGATACGGGCGACATCGGGGTGGTCGCCTTTAAACAGGCGCTTTGTCATCACCAAGGCTTCCTCATACAGGGGTTCGGCTTCCTCATAACGCCCCTGGAAATGGTAGAGGAATGCCAAATTGTTGAGGCTTGTGGCGACATCGGGGTGGTCGCCTTTAAACAGGCGCTTATACATCGCCAAAGCTTCCTCATACAGCGGTTCCGCTTTCTCGTAGCGCCCCTGGGAATCGTAGAGGTATGCCAAATTGTTGAGGCTAGTGGCGACATCGGGGTGGTCGCCTTTAAACAGGCGCTTTCTCATCGCCAAAGCTTCCTCATACAGCGGTTCCGCTTTCTCGTAGCGCCCCTGGGAATCGTAGAGTCCTGCCAAATTGTTGAGGCTAGAGGCGACATCGGGGTGGTCGCCTTTAAACAGGCGCTTTCTCATCGCCAAAGCTTCCTCATACAGCGGTTCCGCTTTCTCGTAGCGCCCCTGGGAATCGTAGAGTCCTGCCAAATTGTTGAGGCTTCTGGCTACATCGGGGTGGTCGCCTTTAAACAGGCGCTTTCTCATCGCCAAAGCTTCCTCATACAGCGGTTCCGCTTTCTCGTAGCGCCCCTGGGAACGGTAGAGTGCTGCCAAATTGTTGAGGCTTGTGGCGACATCGGGGTGGTCGCCTTTAAACAGGCGCTTATACATCGCCAAAGCTTCCTCATACAGCGGTTCCGCTTTCTCGTAGCGCCCCTGGGAACGGTAGAGTGCTGCCAAATTGTTGAGGCTTCTGGCTACATCGGGGTGGTCGCCTTTAAACAGGCGCTTTGTCATCGCCAAAGCTTCCTCATACAGCGGTTCCGCTTTC
>NZ_KB235948.1:5402327-5452228 GCF_000332335.1 Kamptonema formosum PCC 10802
GAGCTGAACAATCTCCGTATTTAAAGAGCGCCATTTCTGGAATTCTTCCGCTATGTGGGGGTAGCGCCCGCTGTAAAGTGCCTCGGAGAGCGCCGCCCAAGCGGAGGCGGTGAGGACTTTGCGTTTGAACACTGCATCTAGGGCAGTTTGCACTGCTTCGGGTGAGTTGCGCAGGTATTTCCAGACGAGGGAGAGCAACACCCAATAATTACCTTTGATGGTTTCGAGATAAGCAAGCCGGTCGCTTTCCGAACTGAAGGAAAACACGCGGCGAATCATCTTATCTTCGACTTCAGCGGCTTGTTTCATTCGTGCCAGCGCCTCAACGGGGCGATTTGTCGCCGCCAGTAATCCTGCCAAATTGTTGAGGCTAGTGACTACAGCGGGGTGGTCGCCTTGAAACAGGCGCTTATACATCGCCAAAGCTTCCTCTAACAGCGGTTCCGCTTTCTCGTAGCGATCCTGGGAATAGTAGAGCAATGCCAAATTGTTGAGGCTGAGGGCTACATTGGGGTGGTCGCTTTTAAATAGGCGCTTATACATCGCCAAAGCTTCCTCATACAGCGGTTCCGCTTTCTCGTAACGCCCCTGGAAACCGTAGAGTGCTGCCAAATTGTTAAGGCTGAGGGCTACATCGGGGTGGTTGCCTTGAAACAGGCGCTTATACATCGCCAAGGCGTCCTCTAACAGCAGTTCCGCTTTCTCGTAGCGCCCCTGGGAACGGTAGAGTTCTGCCAAATTGTTGAGGCTAGAGGCGACATAGGGGTGGTCGCCTTGAAACAGGCGCTTATACATCGCCAAAGCTTCCTCTAACAGCGGTTCTGCTTTCTCGTAGCGCCCCTGGGATTTGTAGAGTCCTGCCAAATTGTTGAGGCTAGAGGCGACATAGGGGTGGTCGCCTTGAAACAGGCGCTTATACATCGCCAAAGCTTCCTCTAACAGCGGTTCCGCTTTCTCGTAGCGCCCCTGGTAAGAGTAGAGTCCTGCCAAATTGTTGAGGCTAGAGGCGACATAGGGGTGGTCGCCTTGAAACAGGCGCTTATACATCGCCAAAGCTTCCTCTAACAGCGGTTCCGCTTTCTCGTAGCGCCCCTGGTAAGAGTAGAGTAATGCCAAATTGTTGAGGCTAGAGGCGACATCGGGGTGGTCGCCTTTAAACAGGCGCTTTCTCATCCCCAAAGCTTCCTCTAACAGCAGTTCCGTTTTCTCGTAGCGCCCCTGGTAAGAGTAGAGTGCTGCCAAATTGTTGAGGCTTCTGGCGACATTGGGGTGGTCGCCTTGAAACAGGCGCTTTCTCATCGCCAAAGCTTCCTCATACAGCGGTTCCGCTTTCTCGTAGCGCCCCTGGGAATGGTAGAGTGATGCCAAATTGTTGAGGCTATCGGCGACATTGGGGTGGTCGCCTTTAAACAGGCGCTTTCTCATCGCCAAAGCTTCCTCATACAGCGGTTCTGCTTTCTCGTAGCGCCCTTGGGAATCGTAGAGTAATGCCAAATTGTTGAGGCTATCGGCGACATCGGGGTGGTCGCCTTTAAACAGGCGCTTTCTCATCGCCAAAGCTTCCTCATACAGCGGTTCCGCTTTCTCGTAGCGCCCCTGGGATTTGTAGAGTCCTGCCAAGTTGTTGAGGCTAGAGGCGACATCGGGGTGGTCGCCTTTAAACAGGCGCTTTCTCATCGCCAAAGCTTCCTCATACAGCGGTTCCGCTTTCTCGTAGCGCCCCTGGGATTCGTAGAGTGCTGCCAAATTGTTGAGGCTAGAGGCGACATCGGGGTGGTCGCCCATGTATAGCGATAATGCTAACTCTAAAGCTTGCTCGGCCAAAATTACTGCCTTTTCAAACTTTCCCTCGCCATACAGTTCAACAACCTGTTGGTTTAGTTGTTCCCATTGCGCCATTCCTTCTGCCAAGTGCGCCGCCAAGCTTTGCAACCACTCAGCATTCGGTGCGCCCTCCTCTGCCATATCGGCAGCTACCAATTCCATCACCGCCACCAGTCCTTTATCTATTAGCTGCGAATTAGCCCGCAAAATCTCTGGTTCCTCACCGCTGGGGCAACTCAGCAGTTCTTGAATCAAATTCCAATAGGCTTCAAAGCGCTGTTCGTCCATTTCTGAGGTTCTCCTGATCTAAAAAGAAACCGATATCCCCGTCCGCGAAATCCCCCGGAAAAGGATTTCTGGACTAATAGTCCTGTTTGTAGAGACGCGACAGATGGCGTCTCTACAGGGATGACACGCCACAGATGGCGTTACTAACTCGCCGTCACCTCGTATTGCATATAGAGCACTTGAGACTTGGGCGTGCCTTCCAGGTATTCTAGCAGTTCTTGCAGATGGCCTTCCTTAAGTTCCAGGGCTTCCCGGCGACTTTGTTCCAGCCATTGCAAAGCCGGCTCCTCTTGCGTGATGATGGCCACTATCTGCTCGCGCCCCACCTCAGTTGCAGTAAAAGGCGCACCGTCTTGTGGCAAAACCGCCTCTCCTTTTGGGAAGCGCGACTTGGGCGCATATTCCGAGGGACACAAGCAGCACACCACGCCACCCGGTTCTCTCTCTAATAGCATCAAATGGCCGGGACTGTCAAGATTCACCTTAAATACAATGTCACTGTCCTTCGGCACTTTTTCCTCGTAAAGCTTGGGACGCATCCCCAAGGTGGGCACTTCCGCTAGCACCGGCCCCATTTGATTAGTGGGCCTTCCCTTGCCCTGCAGTTGCTTCCAGAGATATTGCTTTAACCATTCCGGATAGATAGTTTCCCGCAGCCAAGGTCGGGCTATGTCCACTTTATCTTTTGTTACCCCCTGAGAGGGACAGCCCTCAGCCTCCAGCTTCCTATATATCCGCCTCAAGTAGTCGCGCAGGGTTTGGACAACATCCTTCGAGTCCTCTTTCAGCTGCTCCTCTAAATCTTCAGCGAGTGGCTGATTCTCTACCTTGTCATTGGCGGTGTGGAAGCGCTTCACAAATGCCAGCTTGCACCTGTCCTTGAAGCCCCATTCGTCCGCCATTGCGTTCAGGAACTCCTGCTCCACGTCTTTATATCTTGGCAAAGGCATAAATTTGCCCTCTCGTGTAACGTTACGCCCATTATAGACAGGTGAATCCGACTCGTCAAGCCCGGTTCTACCAACTTCTACCTGGCTCCACAAACTTCCCCCAGACTCTACAAACTGCCATCTTAGCCCATCACTTTCTAGTCGCTTCTACTTCCTTACAGCAATAGCCATCTCTCTCCATTTACACCCCAAAAAATTTGTGGCAGCGTAGAGTTAAGCAAGCCAACGGGACGACTGCCAAAGCCTTTCAAAGGCTGGACTGCTTGGGAGCTTCTTGAAACCCGCGTAGGCGGGTTTCGTCTGTGTAGCTGCGGTTTCTAACCGCCAAGCCCCCGAACTTTACGCGATAGGGCTATCAACACCCTTCCACTCAATCAGGAGAAAAAAGATGACTGCTCATCTCCAAATCACGGCGCTCACCGCAGATGACCGGCTCTCTGCCAAGATTCAGCATACCCTAGAATTAGTCCCACCGGCAATGCAGGAAGCCTGCACCCATCCTGAAATCTGCCAGATGGTAATGGCAGAACTGCGGTTAGGCGAGGTGGATATTTACCACGCCATCTGGCGAGTTTTGCACCGGCACGCCCCAGAATCCCTTGCCCCATCAGCCTGGTTTGGCTGATTAGCTTTATCCCCGACAGGAATAGGCGCGAGCCAACCAACTCCGCCTATCCTGCGGGAAAAGCTTTGCCCAACAGCAGAGAAAAGCGACGTTTTTTGCCCCCTCTACCTTCTTCCACCTAATTCGCTCGACAAACCCGCAGCAGTTCACTAAGCTAGAAAACATAAAGGTTCCGACAGAATTCCCAAACCTCAACCCGTATGGTCAGTAAATTTGTTCTTTATGGCTCCACCGGCGACCTTTCCGCACGCCAGCTCATTCCCGCATTATACCAGCTCTGGCGGCTGGGAAAACTTCCCCCAGACTTCCAGATTATAGCATTGGGACTGGAGGATTGGTCAACCGAAACTTATTGCAGCCATATCCTTGCTGCCATGAAGCAGAAAAAGTCCGCACCTCAAGGCGTGGAACAAGATTGGATTCAATTTTCCCACCAGAACATCGTCTACCTTCGTTTAGACTTGGAGGCTACTACTAATGAGCTACGATCAGCTGCGTAAATTAATCGGCACAGACAGCCAGACAGCGGTGTATCTTTCCCTTCCCCCGGAATGCTACCCCAGCGCCCTCACAGGGTTGTCAAATGCAGGATTGCTGGATTCAATAAGCATTGTGGTGACAGAAAAACCCCTGGCCCAAACCCTGGCCCAAGGACAAAATTTTTTGGAACTGCTGCAACAGCAGGGCAAGGAAAGCCAGGTAGCGTTTGTGGAGCACTTCCTCCTCAAGGAAACCCTGCAAAACATATTGGCATTCCGCCTATCTACCCCGTTTGAACAGTTATTCACCCGAGACAATGTTGCCGAAATCAAAATCTACGCCCTGGAAAAGCTGACCGCAAAAGATCGCCCAGCCTTTTACGAATCCGTTGGCGGTGCCCTGCCCGACATGATAACTCATTTGCTGGCGATTGCCTACCTCTTTCTGATAGAATTACCAAGCTCTTTCAACGTTCAAGATATCAGAAAAGCGAAAGAAACCGTCGCGCAGGCGCTGCGAGTCACTGACATTCCCAAAGCAGTCTTTGGGCAATATAACGGATATCGCCAAGAATGCAACAACCCGAATTCCCAGACAATGACCTTTATCGCCTTCACCGTGGAGTATCCCAACCCCCGCTGGCAGGGAGTGCCGGTTAAAATTATCACCGGCAAAGGTCTACCTGACAAATACTGCGGCATCGAGATTGTCTTCAAACAGCACTCAAATGCTAGCCGCATATTCCCGTCAGCGACTCAACCCGTGTTGGTATTCCGCCACCACCCCAACGAAGGGATTTCCTTCCACTTCGATATCAAACAGCCGGGAGTGGGGATGCAGATCCAGCCCGTGAAGATGGAGTTTAACTACAGTGCATTAAACCAGATAAATCAGCCGGCATACTTGCGGTTGCTTTCCGATGTATTGGCTGGAGATTTATCTTGGTTTTCCGGGCCGGTGGAGGCGATTGAAGCCTTGCGGGTAGCTGACGATTTGCAAGCAGGGCGCGTACCTTCCCTCGTGAATTACGAGGTGGGAACTTATCCCGCAGAAGCGAAAGATTGGTTGCCCACAGAAGTTCAGGGATGGCTGTAGCGTCTCCTAAACGTAGGATAGCCATTTTCTCCGACCCAAAACCAGACGTTGGACAGGCGTCTCGCCTGTCCCAAAACCCTGCCTCCAAGACGTAGGACCGGCGTTTCGCCTGTCCCACCATCCGCAACGCACCTACTACCTGAGCAACTTAGCATTAGCCGTGATAACCGTCAAATCCTCCCCCTCGAAATCCGCATCGTGCGTCACCAGCTTCAACCCCTTCGCCCTGCAAAGAGCAGCCAGCATCTGGTCATTGAAATCCGCCTCGCCCCCCGCATACTCACTCAGAATCGCCCCCAGATCCGCTGACTCAAAACCGCTCTCCGTTCTCTCGCACTTCTCCAATATCCTTCGCGAATATTTGGCAATCTGTTCGGCAACCGGCTTGAAATCCGCCGTCTGGCGAAAACTCTTGAAATTTGCCGGCTTTCCAGCCGCCGGCAATTCGCTGTAAACGAATCGGGCGTAGGCGTTAATGAACTCCGACAGCACCAGCGCGTCGATAAATATTTGAGCCTTAGCGCTGCGAATCCTCCTAAACGCCAAGGTGTAGGCGGCTTTTATTCGAGGAAACCGCTCACCCTGCGGACTGTAAATGTAGAGCCAGATATTCGCATCAAACAGCAGCGCATCTGTCTGACTAAAAGTGTAGGATTCGATGCTGTAAACTTGCTTACTCATCGTCATCCCCCAGGAATTCCCGCGTCGCTTCTTGGAATCGAGCCGGATTGTTTAAATACTCCTTTTTCCAGTACACCACATCCTCAATGAATTCCAAATCCTCAGGGCTGATATCGGCAAAGCTGAGGGAGTCTTTTATCTGTCCTTCAGGAAAATGTGCGTACAGCTGACCGATGGCATCGCTCAAAAAGGGCCAGGTGAGGTCTTCAGCGTTCTTGAAGGACAGAATTACTTTCTTACCTTCCTTTAAGGCTGCCGCAATCCGCTCGAACACTTTCTGGCCATCAGCCGACTCTATACATAGCGTGTCTTCAATCACTTCAGTGACAGAAATCGGGACAGGAGTTTCAACTTGGGGAGGGTAAGCGTTTAAAGAAGTCATAACTGGCTCCGCCTAGTAAAATCTTTCTCTTATTATAGCATAAGTCTAGAAGAAAGCAGTCAAGGAACCTTACAAACTCAAAGACGTAGGACAGGCGTCTCGCCTGTCCAGAACCGGCGTCTCGCCTGTCCAGAACCGGCGTCTCGCCTGTCGGATCGCGCCAGCCGGCAGTCATCCCTCAGGTGCGTTGCACCGGCTTAAGTTACGCCCTATAATTATTAAATACTAAAAGGTGCAACGCTACAAGCTTACAAATTCAAAGACGTAGGACAGGCGTCTCGCCTGTCCAGAACCAGCGTCTCGCCTGTCCAGAACCGGCGTCTCGCCTGCCGGATCGCGCCAGCCGGCAGTCATCCCCTGGCGTTGCGCCGGCTTGAGTTACGCACTAGGATTATTAATTTCTGGAAAGCGCAACGCACCCTACTTGCTGTTTAGGATTATTAATATAGCAGTATGCACTTAGGGCGCGGACATTAGATCGAGAGGCCCGGCGAACGCCGTGCCTACGCCTTTTTCCCTAGGTCACTGATGTCCTAACCAATAGGACTGCTGCTATACCTGGAAACTGCAACGCACCCCACTCACCCAGACATGCGATCGCCCCCGCGTGCCGGTGCGGCGCAAACACCACCGGCACCCCCTTGCTCGCTATCCCCCAGACTGCGTTAAACTGACAGAGAAGGACTGCTCTATCAGGCAAGCACTATCGCAGCCGCCAATGGAAGACTGGGAATTTCTGATCCAAAAAGAGGGCGACGCCTCCTGGCTGCCCCTAGAATCCGCCGATGTGGAAATCCTAGAAGGACGGTATCGGGTGATTGCCCGCTCTAATCGCACAAACGAGCGGGTGGAAATTCGTCTCATTCACAAGTCCAGTGATGAAGTGCCGCCCAACCGCTGGGTGCAGAAGCACTTTCGCCGCACCAGCCCCGAAGGGCTGATCGTCGTGCTTCCCTTCACCCGCCTCAAACCCGGTATTTGGGACTTGCGCTGCTCTGGCACAGAGGACAGTCCTCAAGGCACTCTCTGGTATCACTCAGTACGGCTGCAGGTACTCCCCACCGATGCGGAGGATGCCGAGCCCCTCAACTCCCCCTATTCAGAGGTGCCGGCAAAGGCAGACACCTCCGTTTCCCCCTGGCAACCCCCCTCTAGCCGAGCTGTGCCGGCGGAAACCCCCCCACCAAAGCGCCCCCAGCTCATCCCCCTGCCGCCGAATCCGGGAACTGCCGGCTCGAAAGTCGTGCCGCTGCGCCCACCTGAGGCTGCCGGCTCCCCGCCTCCCGCCGAACCGGCACCCCCACCGGCACCCCCACCGGCACCCCTTCCACCGGCACCCCCACCGGCACCCCCCGCCCCACGGCTGCCCCTGCAACTCACCCTCAACCGGGAAACCTATGTGGTGCACCGGGGGGAATCCGTCACTCTGTCGGGGCGCGTGATCGCTGGCGATGGCGCAGCCGGCACTGCGCCGCTGAGCGCCTCAGAACTGCACATCCAGCTGCGCAACCCCCAGAGCTCCCAAGTGCTGGCAGAGGTGCGAGAGACACTGCCCTCCCTGCCGCCGCCGGTGCCCTTTAGCTGTACGGTGCAGATTCCCGTAGACTGCCCAAGTCACCTGATTTTGGGCGAAATCAGGCTCTACAGCGGAACGCCAGAGATTCTGGACGCCAAATCGTTTGTGATTACAGCCGCTGCGGAGGAATTGCTCGGTGCGGTGAGTCCGCAACTCAGCCAGCAAGAGCTCGTAGATCTGTCCCTAGATCCGCTGGGCAAGCTGCAGGCGCAAGTCCTGAAAAACCATTTCCAGGAGTTGCAAGATTCCTTCCAAAAGACTCAGCCCCTGCAATTCCAGCCCTCTTCAGATCCGGCACTGCCCCCTCTGCTTTCCAAGCCAAACCCTGAGAAGCTCGCTTCTAAAGGGCTGGATTTGCCTGGGTTCCGCCGGTTGAGCCGGCACGCGCCAATCGCCAAGCAACCGCCGCCCCCTGCGCCCAAGCAACCGCCACCGCCCCCCAACCCGGCTGAGCCGGTGTCACCCTGGGAAGCAGATCCCCTTCCGGAACCGGGAGTCTCCCTGAGTGAGGGGGAAGTGGCTGGCTTGGCTTTGCCCCAATTGCCACCCAAAACACCCCCACCGCCGGTGGACACGGCGTTTCAATCCCTACAAGTCCAAAATCGCTTTTTGTCCAAGCTAAACGCTATGGCGAAAGATGAGGATTTGGCAGAATGGCTGAAGATAGAGTCCCAGCAAGAAGAAGAGCAGCGCTCTCTGGCCAAGAGCCAGGAGGTGCCGGCTCCCAAGACGGTTGCGGATTGGGAAGCGCAAGAGGTTGTGGTGTATGACGAGCCGGTGCTAACCCCGCAACCGCCGGAAGAAACCCCACCGCCAGATATCCCCCCGCCGCTGCTGCTGCCGGCAAATGAGCAGGTGCCGGTGCCGGTGCTGCAAGTGCCCGAAGGCGAACTGATTTCGGGGCGCAAGGTGAAAGTCGCGGTCCGGCTGCCTGAACTGCAGCCTCGCATCTATGTGAAAATATGGGTGCAAGACCGGCAAGCCCGCTTGCTCCTGGAAGGCCCTCTCTGGCTGACTGAGTTTTATCTCAACCTCTGGGGAGACAAGGAGGCGACAATTGACTTTGTGGTTCCTCACGGCACCCTGGAAGTCCAGTTTGAGGCGATCGCCATGGAAATGCACACCGGGCGCGAGAGCCGTAAAGTTTCTGTCTCCCGCCGGGTGATGCCCCCTCCGCCCCCCACCTTGCCCCACTCCTCCGAGAATTTCTGAACGTTTGTTACAAATTCTTTGCAATTCGCACTCTAAGTGCGCATTCACCGCTAGAGTTCTTAAGAATCCACTCGTTAACATAGGAATCTTTGTTATGGCAGCTTCATACTTGCCCACCATCTTTGTCCCCCTGATCGGCTGGGTCTTCCCCGCCGTGACTATGGCTCTGCTGTTCATCTATATTGAAAGCGAAGCCTAGCCGGTGGCCCTCACCCGCCTGAGCCTACAGGAAGACTAATTAAACGGTAATTACCACAGGTCAGAAACCCGGTTCCTTAAGGGAACCGGGTTTCTTAGCTTTAGCTTTATCTATATCCATCTATTTAGTCATCGATTGCCGCCGGCAGCTCTGCCGGCGGTAGCCGGTGCCGGTGGCGAGAGGGCCGGTGGCATATTTGCGGTCAAATGTCAAGTAGAAGTTGCGTTGCGCTGTAGTGGTTTTGAGTTGGGTGAAGGAGATGCCAGAAACCCGGTTTCTTGAAGAAACCGGGTTTGTCAGTACCTGACTCAGATGAAAACCGCGATAAGCAGTAGAAGCGGGCTGCGCTGCCCTAAAAGCGCAACACTACAAACTAACTGCGGTTAATTTGCAACACAAGTAGGGTGCGTCGCCCTCAGAGCGCAACACACCCCACAAATTTGATAGAAGAGGTGTGAGGTTTCAGGAAAGACACCTGAAATCTCACACTTCCTGAAAGCTACAGAGATGAGCCCAATCCTGCGTAGGCACCGTAGAAGAAAAGACCGACTAGGGCGATCACACCCAGACCGGCAACGGTTGCCACAAGCCACAAAGGAATTCTGCCTGGTTCAGACACAGCGTTTACCTCCCCATTAAAAACACAGCATGTCCCGTTCAATCGGGTTTATTGAGATTAACAGCCAGTTAGTTAAAGAAATAACTGGAGAACAAGATACCGAGAACAAAAATCAGCAGCAAGCCCAAGTACAGAGAAGTCCGGTTTAGCTCAACCGGCTGCTTGTTGGGGTTAGTAGAGCGAGTTGGCATGGATTTCTCCTAGCGTTGAATGAATTGCATAGCGGCGATTGCGCCCAAGAAGAAGATGGTGGGCACACCCAGGGTGTGTACAGCCAGCCAGCGAACGGTAAAAATGGGATAAGTAACGGGCTCGTTTGCTCTATTGGTCGCCATTGTCTAAAACTCCGTCACTAACTACTTGATAAATTCCTTGATTTGTGTCTTGGCTTCAAAGCGGTTTTGCACGATCGGCAATTCTTGGCGGGTCTGAGTGTAATACTCATTGGGCCGGGGGGTGCCGAAAGCATCGTAAGCCAAGCCGGTGCTGACAAACAGCCAGCCGGCGATAAAAAGCATGGGGATGGTGATGCTGTGAATCACCCAGTACCGCACGCTGGTAATAATGTCCGAAAACGGACGCTCACCGGTAGATCCCGCCATACAGATTCCTCCTGGAGACAGCAGCTAAAAACTCGATCTCTATGATACAAAACTTCAAGAACACTCACAAGAGCGGCTCTCACCGGCAAAAAGTGCCGGCAGTTGCCACTGGCGTCAAGCCGCCGCCGCCGGCTCCTGATATTTCAGGAGAACGCCTTGCTGACCAATGATAAAGCCTTGTTGCGGCGACAAAAAGACAATTTTGTAAAAATTAGACGGAACATCCTCCACCTCGCGGTCTTTTTGCCAAGTCTTGCCCCCATCCAAACTGCTGAGCAGGTTGCCACTGCCACCGGCGACCCAAATTTCATCGGGTGTCCTGTAGGCCATATCCAGCAATCCCCAGCTGGTGGACAGCTCCGGATACACCGCCTCCTCCCACTCTTCTGGGTTTTCAGCCTTGGTAAACTGAACCTGGCCACCGCGAGCCAGCATCCACAGAGTCCCGTCCGGCTTAAATCCCATGTTCTGGACGCGGCGGGAGCTGTTGCGGTTGTGGGGGGTCCAGGCATTTAGGCCCGGTTCCCAAGTCGAGTAGAAATTGCCTTTGCCGGAGACGGCCACATATCCGCCAGAAGGCGACCTCTCAATATTGCGAACCACCCCGACGGCTTCCTGCACCATCGCTTTCCAGCTGTTGCCCCCATCGGCAGTCCGGTAGATGGCACCCACATTAGTAGTCATCTCAGCGGCATCCGGGCCCAGGGCCAAAATCGTGTTGGGGGCTCCCGGCAGCTTGGCGCTCAGGGGAATGCGAGTCCAAGATTGGCCCTCATCCGAGGTGTGCAGCAAGATGGAAGGCTCTCCCACAATCCAGCCTTCTTTACCAGAAAAGCTCACCGATGTCAAGACGGCTTTTTCTTCTTCCAGATTCAGGCGTTTCTCCTGCCAGGTCAAGCCACCATCGGCAGTTTCCAGCAAAGTGGCGTCGCTGCCCACCAGCCAGCCGTGGTGGGGGTCTGCTGTAAATGCAATGTCTTGCATGTTGGCCTTTGTGGGCAGGTAAATCACTTGCCAGGGGTTGGCACTGGTGGAGGGGACCTTGGAACACCCCACGCAGAGGAGGACAGCTGCCAGCAACAGGACAATGCGCTTAAACGGTTTGACGATCGAGTCCATTACGTTTTTTTTCGATTCAGTTAATTTTCCCAGGAAGTGGGGGACTTGAGACAGTCTCACTGCAAGCCATAGAAGCTGAGCAGCAACAGGAAGCCAAGGGCCAAGCTGCCAAAAATCAGCAGGTTCTTCTGCGCCGGCGTCAGCGTGTTGACCCCCAGGCCGAAACCGAGATTTTCCCGGAATCCCGAGGCGGTGCCGGCGGGGCCAATATTGCTGAACTGGGCCGTTCGCGCCCCGCACACGGGACAGCGCCAAGTCACCGGCAGCTCTTGAAACGGCGTTCCAGCGGGAATCTGACGCCGGTCATCTCCCTTTGCCGGTTCGTAGACGTAGCCACAGGAGCGGCATTCGTGACAGTCTAGCTGTGTGGGATCAATGGCTTCGGTACTCATGGAACGGGAAGGATGGATAGAGAGTTAGGATCGCCCACAGTCATAATATTAAATTTTTCAATGCTTTTGTTAAAGTTTGTCAAGGAATCGGCGGCAAAATTAAGCTAAGGGGGGGGAGGCGTTAAGGAAAGCTCAGCTTGCAGACGCCGGCAGCTTTGCTGGCCAAGGTTCGTAGTTGGGCTTTAGCCCAAAGGCTCGTAGTTGGGCTTTAGCCCACCGGCTCGCAGTTGGGCTTTATAGCAGTAGCCGCTTAGGGCACGGACGTAGGACAGGCGTCTCGCCTGTCCCAGAGACCTTAAGGGCAGGCGAGACGCCTGCCCTACGCCTATACATAACCCCAAGGTTCGTAGTTGGGCTTTAGCCCCAAAGGTTCGCAGTTGGGCTTTAGCCCACCGGCTCGCAGCAGGGCTGTAGCCCCACCGGCTCAATTGGCCTTTACCCGCGCCCACCCTTGTGATGTAATGTAAAGAAGAAGAAACAAACGTCCCTCCACCTGAGCAGTCCCTATTAATCGTGTTTGCACTCACCGGCTACGAGTATTTCTTAGGATTTCTCATCATTTGCAGCCTGGTGCCGGTATTGGCCCTGGGAGCGTCCAAAGTCGTGCGGCCCAAGGCCACGGGCGCAGAGAAACGCACCACCTACGAGTCCGGCATGGAACCCATCGGGGGGGCTTGGATACAGTTCAACATCCGCTACTACATGTTTGCGCTGGTGTTTGTCATCTTTGATGTTGAGACTGTCTTCCTCTATCCCTGGGCGGTTGCCTTCCACCGGCTCGGCGTGCTGGCTTTCATCGAAGCCCTGATATTTATTGCGATTCTGGTAATTGCACTCGTGTATGCGTGGCGCAAAGGAGCCCTAGAATGGTCATGAACTCTAATATTACCGCCTCTAAGTCTTCAGCGGGACAGCTGATCAACCCAGTGCAGCGGCCCGATGTGACCAGCAACCTCTCGGAAAATGTCATCCTGACCACGGTTGACGACCTCTACAACTGGGCGAAGCTGTCCAGCTTGTGGCCCCTGATGTACGGCACGGCTTGCTGCTTTATTGAGTTTGCCGGCATGATCGGCTCCAGGTTTGACTTTGACCGCTTCGGTCTGGTGCCGCGCTGCAGCCCCCGCCAAGCCGATTTGCTGATTACGGCGGGCACGATCACCATGAAATACACACCGGCACTGGTTCGCCTCTACGAACAAATGCCGGAACCGAAGTATGTGATTGCCATGGGTGCCTGCACGATTACCGGCGGCATGTTCAGCATGGATTCGCCCACCGCAGTGCGCGGGGTGGACAAACTGATTCCTGTGGACGTGTACATCCCTGGCTGCCCGCCGCGTCCGGAAGCGATTATGGATGCGATTATTAAGCTGCGCAAGAAGGTGTCTAATGATTCGCTGCAAGAGCGCGGCAATTTGCAGCAAACCCACCGCTACCACACCGTGCGCCACAATATGAGGCCGGTGCCGGAGATTTTGACGGGCAAGTACCTGAATTCGGCCAGCCGTCAAACGCCGCCGAAAGAACTGACAGAGGCGATGGGCATGCCGGTGCCGCCGGCTCTGCTCACCGCACAGAAGGAGGAAGTGAGCCGTGGCTGAAGAGTCTCAATTGGTGGAAGCCGGTAAGGTTTCCAAGTGGCTGGCGGAAAATGGCTTCGATCACGAGGCGCTGCCGGCAGATCATTTGGGCGTCGAGATTATTAAGGTTGACGCCGACTTCTTGCTGCCCCTGGCAACCGCTCTCTACGCTTACGGGTTTAACTGCCTGCAGTGCCAGGGGGCTTATGATGCCGGCCCCGGGCAGGATTTGGTGAGTTTCTATCACTTGATTAAGGTGAGTGATAGCGCTGACCGGCCCGAAGAAGTGCGGGTGAAGGTGTTTTTGCCACGGGAAGATCCGAGGGTGCCTTCCGTGTACTGGATCTGGAAGGCGGCGGACTGGCAAGAGCGGGAAACTTATGATATGTACGGCATTATCTATCAGGGGCATCCGAATCTGAAGCGGATTTTGATGCCGGAAGACTGGGTGGGCTGGCCTCTGCGTAAGGATTATATCTCGCCGGAGTTTTACGAGTTGCAGGACGCTTATTAGGATTTCGGCTGGAGGTTGCACAAAGGCAGCGATGAACCCCACCCCCCAACCCCCTCCCCGCATGCGGGGAGGGGGAGTAAGAGGGGGTTTTCCTCGTTCCCAGCCTCAGGCTGGGAACGCAGTTCAGGAGGCAGAGCCTCCTTTCTTTACTGAGCATATTAAAAGCGTAACAGATTATATATAGCGGTTCTCATCTGAGTGAGGTACTGAGAAATCTGGGCCATAGTTCATCCAACTGAGAACCGCTATAGCTTAGTAGCAAAAAGCGGCTAGAATATCGTCGCTCTCTAAATCCTCGTAGTCGGCTAGGATATTCTCGACGCTCATGCCAAGGGACAGGCGAGACGCCTGTCCTACGTCCGTGCCCTAAGTGGCTACTGCTATAGCGCAGTCCCCGGACGCAGGATTTGCCGTGGCAGATATTCGGGTCTGTCGTGATTCGCTGCAACAGGGTGTTTTCCATAGTTCAGGGGGTGCCGGTGGCAGTTATAGATATTATAGCAGTAGGCAGTCAGTTTAGGACACGCTTGATACGAAGTATAGACGTAGGTACGGCGTTCGCCGGGCCTGAAGATCTCTGGGACAGGCGAGACGCCTGTCCTACGTCTTAACCTAACTGCCTGCTGCTATATTATACAGCGTTTTTCAATTCTACTTCCAGGCTCTGGGAAAGAGGCGCTGATGGGCTGCTAGCCTGCAACCATAAGCAAATTAAAAGCGTAACATTTCACTGGGTAGTAGGCACAGGGACAGGCGAGACGCCTGTCCTACGTCCGTGCCCTAAGGCACAAGCGTGTTTTCCACAGTTAAGGGGGTGCCTGTTCGCCTGAACACTGGCAGCCACAAGCGCTTCTATCCTGTCCCACCGGCTCTCATAAGAAGCCGTGCCTGTTGCGGTCATAGTTTTCCCTCTGGTAGCTTTCTTTCTTTTATCACAGACCTTATAAAATGCAAAGATTTAAAAAATATGTTGCCAGGTTACCGCAAGACAAGCTATTATTATATAAGCACATAAAATTGATTTCCAGGAGTAATTTATGCCCCCAATTGTGGTGCCAGACTTAAACCCTAGTGTGATGGAAAAGCTAAAGGCTCTCGCGCTGCAACATGAGTGTTCTGTAGAAGAGGAAGTGAAAGCGATTGTCGAGGAGGCGGTTCAGGACGAGGCTGTCGAGCTGCTGGCTGGAGTTTTGCGAATTCGGCAGCAGTTAGCTGGGAGAAAGCAAACTGCTGATATAGCAGTTTGCACTTAGGTTAGTGCATGGGCATTGGGCATTGGGGCAGTGGGCGATGGGGCATTGCTCGCAGTCTGATGCGCCATGCCCCATGCGCCATGCCCTTAATGTCCTTTCTGCGCAAATGCAACACCGGCTCAAATTTGGGCCCACCGGCACATCGGGAAGCTTCTTGGGCCATTTGTAAAGATTGCCCGCACATTTGTAACGATTTGCAGCCAATTTGTAACGATTTGCGGCAAATTTGTAACAATTGGCGGCGCATCTGTAACAATTGCCGGCGCATTTGTAAAGAATGCCGGCAGATTCAATCCGGCAATCGCCCCATCCGCTACATGCCGGTGGCATAGCGCTGCTAACCGCAAACCCGCAGTCTTTTCCGCGCCTCCGGATGGCTGGCGAGGTAATCTTTCAGCCACTCGCAGCCCCTGGCGAGCAATTCATCCAAGCTTTCCACCCGCCACAGCCGCGCTGTGCGGTCATTTGAGCCGGTGGCGAGAGTGCGCCCGTCGGGGCTGATGCAGACACTCCATACCCGGCCCTGATGTCCGGTGAATTCGGCTATCTGGTTTCCCGACAAGTCCCACAGCCGCGCTGTGCCGTCATTTGAGCCGGTGGCGAGAGTGCGCCCGTCGGGGCTGATGCAGACACTCGTTACCCCGCCCTGATGCCCTCTGAATTCGGCAATCTGGTTTCCCGACAAGTCCCACAGCCGCGCTGTGCCGTCAGATGAGCCGGTGGCGAGAGTGCGCCCGTCGGGGCTGATGCAGACACTCCTTACCCAGCCCTGATGTCCTCTGAATTCGGCTATCTGGTTTCCCGACAAGTCCCACAGCCGCGCTGTGCCGTCATTTGAGCCGGTGGCGAGAGTGCGCCCGTCGGGGCTGATGCAGACACTCCATACCCAGTCCTGATGCCCTCTGAATTCGGCTATCTGGTTTCCCGACAAGTCCCACAGCCGCGCTGTGCCGTCATCTGAGCCGGTGGCGAGAGTGCGCCCGTCGGGGCTGATGCAGACACTCCTTACCCAGTCCTGATGCCCTCTGAATTCGGCAATCTGGTTTCCCGACAAGTCCCACAGCCGCGCTGTGCGGTCATTTGAGCCGGTGGCGAGAGTGCGCCCGTCGGGGCTGATGCAGACACTCCATACCCCGCTGTGATGTCCGGTGAATTCGGCAATCTGCTTTCCCGACAAGTCCCACAGCCGCGCTGTGCCGTCATTTGAGCCGGTAGCGAGAGTGCGCCCGTCGGGGCTGATGCAGACACTCCTTACCCAGTCCTGATGCCCTCTGAATTCGGCAATCTGGTTTCCCGACAAGTCCCACAGCCGCGCTGTGCGGTCATTTGAGCCGGTGGCGAGAGTGCGCCCGTCGGGGCTGATGCAGACACTCCATACCCGGCCCTGATGTCCGGTGAATTCGGCTATCTGGTTTCCCGACAAGTCCCACAGCCGCGCTGTGCGGTCATTTGAGCCGGTGGCGAGAGTGCGCCCGTCGGGGCTGATGCAGACACTCGTTACCACGCCCTGATGTCCGGTGAGTTGATTTCGCTCTCGGATTTTGTCGAGAATTTGCTGCAAGGAAAACAGCGGACTGGTGGCGGGATACTCTTGCAGTTCGCTCTTATTTTGCACCAGCGCTTGCAAGGATTGCCCCGCTTCCATCGCTGCCAGCAAGGCTTTTATTTGCCCGCCTTGAGCCTCAAACTCTCGCAGCGCATTGACACCGGCACGTTCTATTTTGGTAGCTTGCTTGGCTTCTCGCATCAGCCTTTCTGCTTCCAGGTTGGCCGACTCTAAGATTTGATTCGCCTTTTCTGCTTCTGCCAAGGCAAATTTTTGGCTTGCGGATAAGAACTGATAATCCTCGCCGCTCAAGTTTTTATCAGCCGCCCAGTCCAGCGCTTCCTGTAAGGCTCGCCCCCGAAGCAGCCGGGATTCATCCTTACGCTCAGAGGATAGCCAAGCATTAATCGCTTCACTGTACGGGCGCAGCTTGGCTAATTCCCGCTCCACCCAATCGAGATTAAAAACCTCCTGGTAGATGCGGTTGTAAACTTGCAAATGACCATCTTTTTGAACCACTAATCCCGAAAGCCGCAATTCCGTTTGTTCCGGACTGCCATCACCGGCAATCTTCTCGCGCTGCCAGATTTGCTGGTATAATCCCAGCAGGGAGCCGGCGCGTTGCTCGTTGCGCAGGAGGCGATCTCGAATGGTCCGCAAATGCTCCGGCTCATCCTGGGATTCCCAATTGCTGATAATATGGGTTTGCGCTAGCTTATCGATATTCGCCTTTCGATTTTTGGCTTTTTCAACAACCAGCTGGCACAACTTCTGGGTGAGAAAGGGCTGCCCCCCCGTCCATTGTAGCACTTCGTCTAAAATCCTTTCGGGATTGTCTGCCTTCTCTGCCAATCCGGGAGTTAAGGAATCCCTGGCTTCCTCTAGGGTGAAGCCGGTGAGTTCGATGGCGCGACCGATATTAAACGGGGTGCGCTGTTTGTCTGCAATCAAATCTGCCGGTGTTGCTACCCCCAGCAGGCAAAAGGTGAGCCGGTTGTAGGCGGGAGTGTCCGCACGCTTATTATAGCACGCGCGGATGAAGGCAAAAAAGTCATCCTTGAACGGGATTTTGATGATACTGTCGATTTCGTCGATAAAAATGATAAGGTTGTGCGATAATGATGAGAGCAGCACCTCCTCGATAAACAGGTTCAAGCGCTGCACCGGCGGCAAAACCTCTCGCTCGCACCACCAAGCCTCAAAAGCCTTCATATTCATCCTGCCCACAAGAGCGAAACCGCCCAGCAGCGAAAAGGCAATTCCCCCATACCAGTTTTCTGGAGTGACAGACTGGCTGCCAATGCCGGTGATATCAATTGAAGTGCAGGCTATCCCTTCTTGAGCTTGCAGGTTTTTCATCGTTCGCACCCGCAAGCTCGACTTGCCCATCTGTCTGGAGTTCAGCACATAGCAAAACTCGCCGGCTTTTAACCCCTCACAAAGGTCAGAGTCTGCTCGCCGCACCACATAGGTTGGGTCATTAAGCTCTAGACTCCCCCCGATTTTGTATTTATATACTGACATAGTAGTAGGGTGCGTTCCCTAAGTTTGTAGTAGTAGGGTGCGTTCCCTCTTAGGGAACGCACCCTACGAGTTACTCAAGTCTCATCCGGGAGATGATTGCGGAAATAGTTTGTAGTAGGGGTAGGGTGCGTTCCCTCTTAGGGAACGCACCCTACGAGTTGCTTAAGTCTCATCCGGGAGACGATTGCGGAAATAGTGCCGGTACAGTTCGCATCTTGGAGTGCTATCATTCCCTTGCCGGTGAATCAAGCCCATACTGTCTAACTGATACCCCTGCATGGTATCTAATTTCACCGGTTCCGTCAAGCTGACAACCTGTTTCAGCGCTGCTGCCAGTCTGGGATGCTGTTGCAGCGTCTCCAAGTGCCGGCGCAGATGATCCTCATAAATGCCGGCATCGGTTGGCGCATCTCGCAGCAATGCTTCCAGCGTCACATCCCGACGCGCAAGATGATAAAGTGCCAACCGCACGAGATAGGGGTGCCCTCCCACCACTTGCATCAGCTGCTGCACCGGCACATCTGTCCAATCCAAACCGTGACGCCGCGCCAAATGCCGCACCTGTGGCGCGGTAAACTCAGGCAACTCCACCGGCAGCCCCACATTAAACGGCGATTGCCTGATATCTAGCTTACCATAATCTTCAGTGGAATGCACCACCACCATTCGCAGGTTTTTCCAGATATCTTGAATCTTGGCTTCCTCATGCCAGCTGCGCAGCATAGCAAAGAAGTCATTGAAGATATGGGGATATTGAAAAACACAATCCACTTCATCTAACCCCAAGACGATAGGGCTGTCTATTCCCTGCAACAGGTGGTACTGAAAGTAGGTTTTGCAGCTCAGCATGCTGCCAATTGTCGCTTCACTCCAATAATCATCCAGCTGAATTGGGCGATTGATCCGCAAGCTGGCATAAGCGCTGAACCAGCGCAAAAAAATATCGAGATTGCTAAACTTTGCCTTATCCGCATCCCGCAGATTCAAGCTCACGGTTTTATATCCCTGCTTGCCGGCGTGAGCGAGAATCCTGTTTAACAGAGAAGTTTTTCCCATCAGCTTTGGCGCTTTGATGCAGATGAGCGCCCCCGGCTGTAAAATTTCTTCATAACAGCGTCTTTCCCTGTCCGAACGCTCCACATAAAACGGCGAATCCTCCGGCACCGGCCCATTTGGAAATTCTAGCACATCTGCCGGTGCCGGTGTGGTTTGGCTATCTCTGCAAGATGCCCTCCTCAGCGCTTCCTTAAAATTGGCTTTAACAACACTTTCTCCTAACGCCTTCGACAGCTTCTTCCATAACTTCGGGCCTACATCTTTATTGAGGTAGCCACCAGAATATCTTTCCTCTTGGGCTATCTTCTCATACGTTAACCCATCCCAGGCTCCCCGAAGTACCATCACCTCGATATCAGTCAGGTATTCGCCGGTCTTGCTGTAGACTGCGGCATTGGCCACTTCGTAGGCTTCTTCCCAGGTAAAGTCTGATTCTGAACCCATAACACCTCTCACCCTTTTGTCTTGCCCGCAAGAGTATCACAGCTCTCCTCGCTTGTCAAGGGTTTTCGGCTCAACCTGACTTTTTCTTACTTTTTGGGTTTCCCGGACTCTCGCCACCTGATTTTTCCCTATTTTGGCTCGCACTTCCAGCCTGACATTACGGGTTAGTTTCCTGACAAATTCCCAATTGCAGCTTCCGACCGGCAAAGCAAGAATAACAGTAAGGGCAAACAAGAGCCTCACCCACCCAGAGCAGATTTTAATACTATACAGAGGAGTGCAAGCAGATGCAATTCTACGAGACAGACAATACAGAAAAACACGCTATCACCGGCGCTGACGCTGAGGAGAATATTTTTACAGGAGAGGAAAAGCCAGAAGAATCACAGATGCCCACAAGGATACCGGCACTCAACAACAAGCAGATTCTCGCCCTGTTGCGACGCTGGGGGATACCAGGACTTCTCCTGATTTTCTTCCTGCAGGGCTTGAACATCAACATTACCACGCCTTTCGGAGAAATCACGGTGCAAACCCAACATTCGCTGATGCAGGTGATTTCTGAGCGGTTTACTAAATAGGCAGTCAGGGATAGCAATATACATAGTAAGGATAGGGACAGGCGTAGCTGCTAGCGCAGCCGCTAGCGCTAAAGCGGAGCGGCGCATGCGCTCTTGAGCAGGGCGCAAGCGCCTACAGCGCGACGCCTGTCCTACGTCCTAACCTATCCCTCTTCTGTCACTTTGAGGCAATTTGACGAATTTGCGCTATTTCAGGCAACGACAGATCCGGCTTTCACCCCTGTTTGACAAAAGAGGGATATAGCAGCAGTCATATTGGTTAGAACAATAGAAGCTTCGGGAGCTCTGGAGCAAGGGAGCCGGAATGTAGCGTTCCTAAATGCTTACTGCTATATAGACGTAGGGCAGGCGTCCCGCCCCCCCTGAAGGTCTAATGTCCTAACCTAAGTGCATACTGCTATAACAGTAGGGGCGAAGCATTTGCGCCCGGATTTATCAGGCCCCATGTAGCTGATGGCCAATCCCAAGTAAGGACAGGCGTGCTAGAATGGTATAGCAGCAGTCATATTGGTTAGAACAATAGAAGCTTCGGGAGCTCTGGAGCAAGGGAGGCCGGAATGTAGGGTTCCTAAATGCTTACTGCTATATAGACGTAGGGCAGGCGTCCCGCCCCCCCTGAAGGTCTAATGTCCTAACCTAAGTGCATACTGCTATAGTTGTCCCACGCCAGAAAAGTTGAATTTTATGAATGAGTGTAGGAGTATATATTGGCAGCAGAGATGAAGCCGGTGCTAAAGATATTTGGGATTCTCTCCCACCAGGTTATCGCCAATGAGCTATTAGTTCTACAGATTTTTGTCCCGCTTATTCTAGAGTTTTTCCTTAAAGCCGGCACAAAGCAGTAGGCAAAGAAACCGGCAAGACTTCCTATATAGAACGGGTTAACAATACTCGGAGGCAACGACTGTCTAGGTTAGTCAGAAACACTCTGGCATTTCCTAAGGAACTCTCGTCGAATCATATTGGGAAAATTTGGTATGTTATCCATCATTATAGCCTATCTTTGCAGGAGTGAGCGAAATTTCTGTATCCTTACTTGGCAGCACTACAGTTTTTCGCCGGTTTGTTAGCTCCTGCGCCGCAGCGACCGGAATGCAGCCCTTTGTGGGACGATCGCAGCCAGTCGGGAAAACCGCGCACTCTCTTGTGTTGGCCCCACCGGCAGCTGTTTCGCCGGCGGGGTGGCGGCCAAGGGCGGCGCTTAAGCTGGGGTTGCCTCCTGTTTCAGAGACAGTCGGGCGATTGGCGGCAAAAGCGTCGGGAAATTTCAATCCCGTTTTCGGGATTCCGCCGGCCAAAAATCTTCTCCTCCGACCCCCTGCTGAAAGCATTGTGGCATTATTTGGGCTGCGCAGGCACAACCGGGACGTTCCGGAAAACTCTACCGCCCTTTGGCGGGCCAAGGTCGGGGGATTGCTCCTGGGAATCGGTAATAATTAAGAAAAATTGCGTCAACAGGCAGCTTCCATGATTCCTATCGTTATTGAACAGTCCGGTCGGGGCGAACGCGCCTTTGATATCTACTCTCGCCTGCTGCGCGAGCGCATCGTCTTCCTCGGACAGGCGATTGATTCCGAGGTGGCGAACTTGATTGTGGCTCAGCTGCTGTTTCTTGAGGCGGACGATCCGGAAAAGACATCTACCTCTACATCAACTCTCCCGGCGGCTCGGTGACTGCCGGCATGGGCATTTTTGATACGATGAACCATATCCGCCCGGACGTTTCCACGATTTGCGTCGGGCTAGCGGCCAGTATGGGAGCTTTCTTGCTCAGCGCCGGCACCAAGGGCAAGCGCATGAGCCTGCCCCATTCCCGGATGATGATTCACCAACCGCTAGGTGGGGCTCAGGGTCAGGCTACAGATATTGAAATTCAGGCCAAAGAAATATTATACCACAAGCGCCGCCTGAATGAGTATCTGGCCGCCCACACCGGCCAGCCTCTGGAGCGGATTGCCGAAGATACGGAACGGGATTTCTACATGTCGGCAGAGGAAGCGAGGGAGTACGGCCTGATCGATCAGGTGATTGACCGGCGGCCCTCTGCCAAACGACCGGTAGCGGTGGCCTAGCCGGTGGGGGATGCCCGGAGTTTAGACTGGGGGCGGTTGCGCCAATCTAAACGCCGGGCCGGTGCAGAATCTACTGGGTTTTCAGGTATTTAAGGAATTCGTCGAGCTGTTCGCGGGTCAGCTGTATGCGACCTTCCTTGCCATAGGCTTTCTGCAGGTAAGCTTTTCCCTCATCGGGCCGCCAACCCAGACGGTTGATTTCGTCAGAGGTTTTGTCGTAAACTTCCAGATACTCCAGGAATTGCTGAACTTCGGTTTCGTCGAGAAGCGCCAGTTCTGACTTGCCGTAGGTGCGCTCCAAAAAGTCTTGCTCCTGTTTGGAACTCACCCGCAAGCGCTTGAGTGTCACCTCGATTTTAGCCAGGGCGTCAGAGAGGTCAGATGGCTCGCCAGTCAGGGCCGTTTCCATGTCCGTGAAAGGCAGCGACTCGCTGAAGTCAGGGCCGCTAGCTGGCGGAACCCAGAGGCGAGTGGGGTCAGCGGAGGAGTACCAATTGTCAGTCGCTGGCGGTGGTGGCGCAGGTGCAGCCGGCGAGACTGCGGGCGAGGTGAGCGGGCTCTTCTGTGCCGAACCAGCGGGGGGCGACGTTTTTTGCGTTCCGCCCGAAGATCGGCCCCCTAGAGGATCTGCCGAGAAGCTTTTTTCCAGCTGGAAGGAAGACTTCACCTGCGGCTGAACGGGCAAGGCGGGGGTGTGCGATCCCGTGAGTGCGGACATTTTTTCGGCGGCGTTCGGGAGAATTCCCAAGACCGCCAAAGCCCGAATTCGGGCTTGGTCTTCTGCCTGTTCCAGGGTTTCTGCTGCCGCTAGCCCGGAGGCCAGAGTGGCCCCCTCGACGGTAACGAGGGCGCGGACGACATATTTCCCCTGATAAATGGTAACTAACTCAGAAATTAAGCAGCCGGTGGAATAGCGATCTCTAAATTGATCAAACATGGGATTTGCGAAAAAAACATTAGCGCCCTCAGGGGCGAAGTGGAGGGGAGGGGGAGCGTCTCACTAAAGCCAAAATCCGCGCAGCCTCAAGAGGGGGTAGAGAGAAGAGAAAAAATCGGCACTTCTGCGCATGGGTTCAGTAGCTTTAGAAAATAGAGACGCTCCTTTTGATATTTTAGAGTTGAGATTTAAGAGTGGCGAGGCAGCCGGCAGCAGTCCGCAGATTCAAAATAGACGGGATTGGGGGGCTCTGGTGGGTTTCTGTTGCGTCTCGGGGAGGCTGATTGCCTTGCGGGTTAAAAACAGAGAAGTCAGAAGCACGGGCGCTTTTCCTTGCCTCGGGCGCTGGCACAAATCAGAGCCGAAAGGGAGCTGTGCGGTTATAGAGAGGGGGAGCTTGGGCAATCGGAGCGCGGGGATTTTTACCGGTTAGTTGGATAGATTTGCCCAATCGGGAGAGAGTCGAGAGCAAATGCACGCTCTCCTGGCGGGGCACCGGCTCTTGAACGAATTAATTTTTCCCAATCCGATCTGGAACTGCGGCAGGTTGCTTCGATGGTGTTCTTGACAGGGAGCCACAAGCATTGATCTCGTCAGGGGAGTAATGCAGCTCGCAGCAGATCCGCCCGCGAAGCGAGCGGAACGGTTATCTGGGTGAGCCGGAGGAGCGGGAGCGATGCCTAACGGGTGCGCCGCCTTTAGGCGACAGCGCGGCGTTGGCTCCTGTAGGGCACCGGCAGCCGCACAGCCTGTTTCAGCGCTCAATCAAGGCAGGCAGCATAAGACGCCCCCTCAATCGCTCTCGTTAAGTATAGTACACAAAAAAACAATGTTCCAAAAGTACGCGCTAAAACTAAAATAGGAAAAAGATTACAGAAGGCCTCGGTCACCCTTGAGTGCTCCAAGCGCTCTGTGCACCCCACCGCTAAACCTCGGCTGTTTCAGGGCGGTTGCGCAAGCGCTGCACCGCAGAGTGTAAAATTGCCAGCATTAGTCCTGTGCTGGGGCACTCACGCTTTTAGCGACTCGCATGTCACACCGGCATCGCTCCCGCCCTTGGGCGGCATCAATGTGTTGGCTGAGGCGGTGCCGGCTTGAGGGCTCTGGCGCACTCAGGGTCGGTAGCCGCCAGATGTAACGCGGATGCCCAAACAGCTGTGCTGACGGTCCTGAGTCTGGCTCAAGCCTGGATTGCCATTGGCGAGGGCGTAAGCGTTGCGGCTCCGTAGGAGCATCGTACCAGCACGTTGGGAGAATCACTGACGATTTCGGGGGAGTTTCGCCCGAAAGGCAGAGTGCGGACGCTGGCATCACGCGCTGTCCGCTTGTGCCAGATCGCTACGGAAGTGTAATCGGTGGCACCACCAGCATTCACGCGCCTTGGTGGGGTGACATCGCACGCAGGTGTTATAGCCGAATAGAATCGATAAGGATTGAGCGCTGCATGGAATTTTCAATCGCTACACTACTAGCAAATTTTACGGATGACAAGTTGGTTGCGCCAAAGGTTTTGGAAAAAAAACTGGGTTGCCAGGACAAAACCAGCCTGCGCCAATTTCAGATTGCCCTCGACGCTCTAGAGAAAATTGGCATTTTAGTCAAGGAGCGCGGCAAGTATCGGCGGGTGTTTGAAGAAGGGGTCGTGGAAGCGAAACTCCGCTGCAGCAGCAAAGGGTTCTGCTTCGCGATTCAGGAGGTGGAAGGGTCGGAGGATATTTACATCCGGGAGTGCCATCTCTCCAATGCATGGAATGGCGATCGCGTGCTGGTAAAAATCATCAAAGAAGGCAGCCGCCGGCGCAGCCCAGAAGGGGAAGTGCGGCTGATCCTGGAGCGAGCCAATCCGAGCGTGCTGGCGCGGCTCAAGCAAGTCAAAACCCCGACGGGACGAGCGGTCTACAAGGCGGTGCCCTTGGACGACCGGCTGCTGTTTGAGCTCGACCTGCAGCCAAATGGCCAGAACCTGGAAGAGGCAAACGATTACCTAGTCCATGTAGAAGTCCTGCGCTACGCCCTGGGCTCGAATCCGCCGCTGGGCAAAGTGGCGCAGATTCTCGGCAGCGATGCCGAAGAGGCGAACGACCTGGATATCGTTTGCTGCAAGCACGACATCCCGCGCTCGTTTCCGGAAGCGGTGCTGAAGGTCGCTAAGGGCTATCCCAAAGGGCTGCGCAAAACGGAATACAAAGACCGGCTCGACCTGCGGGGAACGCTCACCTTCGCTATCAGCCACAAAGCAAGCCTAGCCAAGTGCGCAGAGCACGCCTTCAGCCTGGAGGTGCCGAAGCGGGGGCTGTTGCGGCTGATGGTTCACATTGCGGATGTGGCCTACTACGTGCCTGCCGACTCGCCAATGGAGCGGGAAGCCCGCAAGCGCGGCACGGCGGTATTTCTGGGAGACACTTGGGTGCCGCTGCTGCCAGAGAGCCTGTCAGAAGACCGCTGCTCTCTGCTGCCGGGGGAAGAGCGGCTAGCGATATCGGTGATAATCGCGCTCAACTCCTCCGGGCAAGTGGTAGAGTACGAGATCCAGCCGAGCGTGATCGCTGTGGACCACCTGCTGTCGCTTTCGGACGCTCAGGCGATTCTCGACCGCAGTCAAACCTCGGCACTGGCTCCGGTTCTTGACCAAATGCTGGCCGTCTCGCAGGCGGTCGCCCGCATCCGGCAGCTGCGCGGAGCGGTGGAACTGAATCTGCCGGCCACCCAGTACGCCAGCAACCTGTCTCCCTTTGACGATGAGGGTCCGCTGGGGGTGATAGCTACCTCGTCGCGCCCCAGTGCCGGCACGATGGTCAGGGAGCTGATCGTCCTGGCCAACCAGCTCGTAGCATCCCACTTGCAAGCGCTGGCTGTGCCGGGAATCTACCGGATTCAGCCAAAACCGGACATCGAAGATGTCCAAGAGCTAATCAAGCTGGCGGGCAATCTGGGAATGAACCTGGAGCTCGACGAAGAGGAAGATGTCAATCCCCAAGATTACCAGCGGTTTGCCATGCTGTTTGCCGGGTCGAAGTCGGAGCGCGTCCTCACCTACCTGCTGCAAGAAACGCTCAAGCCGGCTGTCTACAGCAGCACGCCCGGACTTCACTTTGGCCTCGCCCTAACTAGCGGCTACACTCACTGCACTTCGCCGGTGCAGCGCTACGCCGATTTGCTGCTGCAGCGGGTGCTGCATGCGGTGTTTGAGCACGGGCGCGACCGCCGCACCACTCGGGTGAAGGAGCGCGTCAACCTGCGCCACAGCAGCGCAAAGGGCCAAATTAACTGGAACGTCCTGCCACCTGAGGTGCAGCACGAGCTGGAGGAGCTGCTGGCTTCCGCTGCCGGCCACTTGGGCGACCGCGAAAAGGTGGCGCAAGAGGCAGAGGCGGACCTGACCGGCCTGAAGAAAGCTGCGGCGATGAAGGAGCGCACCGGCGAAACCTTCTCGGGGCTGATTACCGGCGTGCAGTCCTACGGGTTCTTTGTAGAAATTGAGGAGCTGATGGTGGAAGGGCTGGTGCACGTATCGTCGCTTAAGGATGACTGGTACGAGTATCGCTCCCGCCAGCAAACTCTCGTGGGCCGCAAGAACCGCAAGCAGTACCGGCTCGGCGACCGCGTGGAAGTCCAAGTTAAGAGTGTGGATTACTACCGCCAGCAAATTGACCTGGTTGCTGTTGGTGGCGGCAGCGAAGCCACCAATGGTGATGAGGATGACATCGCACCCCCATCCCTTTTCAACCCTCATTTGGAAGACGAGCCCTAAAAAATGGCTGCCGCACTCCGTGCGATGTGACCTGTGAGAAAGCTTTACCGTGAGGTGTCAGAATCCGTGACCAGCAATCCCGCCACCGGCGACCGGCCAGACAACCAGGACTCACCAGTCACAACTCCCCCGCCACTCAGAGCTAACGCGCCGGTACGTCCCCTGATTGTGGGCGTTTCAGGGGCGTCGGGACTGATCTATGCGCTGCGAGCTGTCAGGTTTCTGCTGCTCTCAGACTACACTGTTGAGCTGGTAGCCTCTAAGTCCGCTTATATGGTCTGGCAGGCTGAGCTCAATATCCGCATGCCAGCTGACCCTAGCGCCCAGGAGGAATTCTGGCGTCAGCAAGCTGGCGATGTCACGGCAGGCAAGCTGCGCTGTCACTCCTGGCAGGATGTGGGCGCTAATATCGCCAGCGGCTCGTTCCGGACTTTGGGGATGGTTGTGATTCCAGCAAGCATGAGTACGGTGGCGAAGCTGGCTGCCGGTTTGAGTTCTGACTTGCTCGAACGAGCGGCTGACGTGCAGCTCAAGGAAGGACGTAAACTGGTTATAGTGCCCCGTGAAACGCCTTTCAGCTTGATTCACCTGCGCAATTTGACCGCTCTGGCAGAAGCGGGTGCCCGGATTGTCCCGGCAATTCCCGCTTGGTATCACCACCCCAAGACTGTTGAGGATTTGGTGGATTTTGTGGTGGCTCGGGCTTTCGACCAGCTAGACATTGACTGCATCCCCATCCGCCGGTGGGAGGGGCACTGAATGTTGGCTGGGGGCTCGGCGACTGGTTAGATCCTGTTCGGCAGGGACGCTATTGTGGGGAGACGCGACCGGCGCGTCCTGCAAGTAGGGGCGGGTTACTAACATCCTGGATTTCCGGCAGTTTTCTGGGGTGAGCCCGCCCCTGCGCAAGCCATAAGGGTGCCAGCGGGCTTGAGATTCTATCAATTTTGGATTTTAGATGCCCAGATTTGGGATTTTAAAAAACGGCAGGAAAGCTTTTTCAGCCACAGGAAAAAATCTTCTCTATCTCAAATTGAGATTATATCAACTCCGTGCCCACTGCTGAAGTCCGGTACAGGCCCACAGGCAAAAATCCTGTGGCTGCAACCGCCTGGATCTAAGATTTTACGCTTTTAATCTTCCTAAAGACTCTTGGGGCAGAGCCTCGTAAAAGACGTTAAAAGAGGAATAATGCGAGACGAAATGGGTATTAAATATGCAAATTAAATATGCTGCAAATCCAGGGGGTAGACGGATAGGAGATACATTAAAAACTCAGCACTCAACATTCAGCACTAAGGAGGCTTGACTGTGCGTGAATTTCGCATTTGGCTGCTGGTTGCGGTAGCGGGAGGGCTGGCTATTTTTGCGGCGCAAAATTTGTCGCCGGTGCTGCCGCTGGTGTTTCTGGGGGCGCAATCGGTGGCGCTACCGCTGTCTGTGTGGGTTTTACTCGCTGTGGCGGCGGGGGTGCTGACCGAGGAAGCGATTGCCGGTTTGTTCCGACTGTCGAATTATCTGTTTGAGCAACAGCTGCCAGCCCGCCGGCGGGAAGCTCCCCCCCTGCCGCGCCGCGAGTATGCCGGCGAGCCCCGCCGCGAACCGGCACCGCAACAGCCCGCTTCTAGCTGGCCGAGCAATTTGGGGGCGGCTGCCGCCGGTGGCGCTGCGGGTTTCGCTGCGGCTTCTGCGACTGCTGCAGCTTCCCAGTGGCGGGATGAAGAGGAGCCGGTGGATCGGACGCCAAGCTCGCTGGATCGGGAAAACGACTCAGAGCCGGCTGGCTATAGTTCAGAGGACAGAGAAGATCGCGAGCCGCCGGTTGTGGATGACGACTCTTTTTATCAAGAGTGGGAGGAGGAGGAGCGCCAAGCTCAGGCAAGGGCTGAGCGGGAGCCAGAAACAGGGAGCGCAACCTACGAAGTCAAGCAGGAACCGACAGCGAGTTCTTGGTCTGGCACGATCTATTCTTACAGCTACCGGGAGCCGAGTCAGTCTGGGGTGGGAAGAACTGAGTCGGTTTACGATGCGGACTACCGGGTGATCAAATCGCCACAGCAGCAGCCAAAAGCTGAGGAGGATGACTGGGAAAGCAAGGGCAATCAGAATGACGACTGGGACTGGGGCTAGAGGCATCAGGGGAGCCGGCGCGATTCAGGCAAAAGGCAATAGCACGCCGGCGACGCGATGCTCCTGACGGAGCGGCGTGCCCCACCCGACTGGACTTAACCGTTTCCTGAGAGACGCTCGCCCCCAACCGCCTGCGCAAGTCCTGACGTGCCGGTATTGCTGCGCCGGCTGCTCCAACTGGAGTCCGCCCGGATCTAATAAGCTGTTCGGCTAAGAATGCTGCTTGTCCCTTGAAACGAGGCAGTCAGCATGAACTGCGCACACCGCCACCGATGAAAACTTGGCCGGCAGCGGGAGATCCGGTAGGGCTAAAGCCCAACTACGAACCTTTTCAAGGCAGAGCATCCCTTGGGGCGCTCCCAGACAGAGCCTGGCAGGGGATAGCGAGGGATAGCCCACAGCGTCCCGGCCCACCTGCCGATCGTTTCCGAAGAGCGCCGGCATTGCAGAAGGGGGCCCCACGATATTTTTTCAATAACAGTGCCACCGGAAAATAGCTGATTAACGCTAGATAAACATAGCAGAAACCTTGTTATTGCAGCTTTTATATAGTTTGAGAATCGATGGCAAGCATACGTTATACGCTTGTATACTTTACGGAAGGCTGGCCAAAAAATTGACAGTGCCGCCGGCGAGTTTTTCCGCGCTTATACCATGTCGTTGAACTAGCGCAATTCAGTGACCAATGCCCAGTGCCCGAACGCCGATGTTAGGGGTGAGGGGTGAGGGGTGAGGGTTAGGGGTCAGGGGTGGGGGTCAGGGGTGGGGAGAAAAGCTGAGAATTAACCCAATACCCAATGCGATGATGCCCAATGCGATGATGCCCAATGCGATGATGCCCAATGACCAATGCCCAACCTCAGACAATTCCTGTCGCCGGAACCGGCACGGGAGAGGAGCTGGCTGAGTCGCGGGAGCCAGCTGATTGTTCCGTGAGGGGTGCGTGCTGGATTCATCCCAAGACTGCGGGGGTTTTGTCACATTCAAAGCAAAAGACTTTTTTCCCCTCACGCCACGCGACCAATTCCACACAATCCGCTGGCACCGGCTCCAAGTTCTTTTCCAGCAATCTGAAGGAGTTTTGGATGAAGTGGGGGTCATTCATAATCGAGGCGTAGCGGTTGAAGAGCTGCAACTCCTCATCTTTTGTCAAGCCTTTGAGGTTGACTCGGAACGCCGGTTGAATGTCAATCAGCTCCCAGGTATAGCTGTCATAGATTTCTACGAACTCATCAGGAGCTGGGCCATAGGCCGGCACCCCTTGGGGAAAGAGGTCTTTGAGTTCGGGATTGCGATCGTTGAGGATTAAGTAGTACATGGCACCCTCCAAAGGGAGTAACGTGTGTGACGTAGGGCTGTTACCTGATTCTTATTAATACTTTAAGCGACTGCGCCCGTCCGGAAAAGAAGTAAATTTTCTGCCCGGGGAGCTTTCGCGCTCAACCTATTACTACTTTGAACTACTATTTCGGCACCACAGTCCGATGGCTGACACTTTAAATAGTGGAAACAGGGGAGTTGCTATTTGCGGACGCTCTCAACTATTACTTAGCCCGCCAACCGTGCTGCTGTGTGTGTGACAGCTGGCAAACTTGCCAGCCAAGTCTTGACAAAATATTGCTTCTGTGGTAAAAAGCGTCCCTGTGCGGGGGCGGAATTGCTGGCCCAACTTGCTGCCTGGCTGCAAGTCGTGTCCCGCCAATTGCCGGTCATTCTTTCTCTCCTGCGCTGCAGCGGATAAATCCAGTCCGGTAGGGGTAGGGGCGGGGGCGGGTATCCGAACAGGCTTCAGGCGGGCTGCCAACATTCAGGCTCAGCCCACCTGGGGGCGGGTTTCCGAACATGTTTCGGGCGGGCCGCAAACATTTCGGGTGAGATCCGCCCCTACTAATATCCAAAGCTCCCCGACGTGGGGTGAGCCCCCACACCCCGGACACTGGCCTGTTGCCGCAAGGTTCCTTGATATCGCTGCCCCTCTGCGGCAGGTTGCCGGCGGGGCTGGCGACGCCCCTGCGCCGGTGGGCGTCACAGGCATCCTGCAGGAGAGCGCGCCACAAGTGCCTGCTCCCCCGCGCCCCTGAAACCCCTAAAGGGTGACAGTTCGGTTGTGAGGCGTGACAGCTTGATATAATACTTATTAAGACGTGGCGAGATGTGCTCAACCTTCAATATTTGAAAAACTTAGGCTATATGGTAGAAAAAACGATGAATTTTGAAGAAGCAGTGAGAGTAGCAGATGCGGCAGTTTTGGCGAGTGAAGGGAGACACATCACTGATGTTGAGATGGCTATCCTTCGGGGGTCTTGGGAGAATCAGACCTATGAAGAGATGGCGGAGATTACTGAGTATGCTGCCAATTACCTCCAGCGAACAGTTGGCCACAAGTTCTGGAAGACACTTTCTAAGGCGTTAGGGGAAGAGGTCAGCAAAACGAATTTTCGGACAGCGCTGGAGCGAAAATGGCGGTACGCGCCTTCCCAGCGCCCGGGGCGACTGCGCGGGGGAGCGGGCACACAGCCGCACCGGCAAAAAGCCCCGCCGGCGGCTAAGCTGGAATTTCCAGAGGGGCCGGTGGCCGTGGACTCTCCGTTTTATGTCGGGCGCAGTCCCATCGAATCGGAGTGTTACGAAGCGATTGTGGGGGCGGGGGCGCTCATCTGCATTAAATCGCCCAAGCAGATGGGCAAAACGTCCCTGCTGTACCGGATTCTGGAGCGGGCGAAAAAGCAAGGATATCAAACAGTACGGCTGAATCTGCTGCAAGCCGAGAAGGCGGTGTTTAGCAACCTGGATAAATTTTTGCGCTGGTTCTGTTCTTATGTCAGCCAGAAACTGGATATCCCCGCTCAGCTGAATGATTACTGGGATGAGGACCGGGGCAGCATCCTCAGCTGCACGACATATTTTGAAGCGCACATTCTGGAGCAAATAGACAGTCCGATAGTTTTGGCGCTGGATGAAGTGGATCGGGTTTTTCAGTACCCAGAAATAGCTGAAGAATTTCTGCCGATGCTGCGCAGCTGGCATGAGGAGGCGAAGAATCGGGAGATATGGGAAAAGCTGCGGATGGTGGTGGTGCACTCTACTGAATATTACGGGAAATTAGATATCCACCAGTCGCCGTTTAATGTGGGGCTGCCGGTGAAACTGACAGATTTTACCCTGGAGCAGGTGGAGAATTTGGCGCAGCGTCACGGGCTGGATGGGGCGGATCTGGTTGGGGAGAAAGGTTTTGCGCCCTTGCTGGAAATGGTGGGCGGACACCCCTATCTGGTGCGGCTGGCGCTGTATAACCTTGCGGATGGGAGTGTCACCCTCGGGCAGCTGTTGCAAGACGCTCCCACAGATGCTGGAATCTACAGCGAGCATTTGCGCCGGCACCTGGTGACGCTCAAAGAACATCCCGAACTGGCGGCGGCGCTCAAACAGGTTGTTACTTCGGCTGAACCCGTACGCTTGGAGACGATACAGGCGTACAAGTTAGACGCGATGGGGCTGATTAAGCGCCAGGGGAACCAGATCTCTCCGAGATGCGAGCTGTACCGGCAGTATTTTTGGGAGCGCTTGGGCGATGAGGGCTGATCTGCCACGGGGTAGCGGGGAGTCAGGCCCCTCACCCCTCTCCCCGCCGGCCAGGGGAGAGGGGCGGTATATTGCGTTTGATGGATTGAGTGAGGCCCCTCGCCCTGACAGTAGGGTGCGTTTTCCCAAAGGGAAAACGCACCCTACCACTGGAAATGAGGTTAAAATAGGTGGGAGGTAAAAATGAAGGTTGAGGAGCGGGTTTAATGTCAGGTTATAAATATCAAGTCGGGGGCAGTCTGGAGTACCAGCACCCCACCTATGTGGTGAGGCAAGCGGACTCTGACCTCTATGACCAGCTGAAGGCTGGGGAGTTCTGTTATGTGCTGAACTCGCGGCAGATGGGCAAGTCTTCGCTGCGGGTGCAAATGATGCGAAAGCTGAAAAACGAAGGGATGAAATGCGCTTCCATCGACATGACGCAAATCGGCAGGGATATCCCCGATCCAGAAAAGTGGTATGGCGGGATTGTCTCTGAGCTGTTGCGGGGGTTCAGTCTCTTAAGGAAAGTGGATTTCAAGACGTGGTGGCGGGAGCGGGAGTTGCTGCCGCCGGTGCAGCGCTTGAGTGAGTTTATCGAAGACGTGGTGCTGGCTGAATTCTCGGAAAATATTGTAATATTTATCGATGAAATCGATAGCGTGATCAGCTTGAGATTCCCCACCGATGACTTCTTTGCTTTGCTCCGCTCTTGCTACAACCGGCGGGCGGAAAATCCAGAATTCAATCGCCTCACCTTTTGCCTGCTGGGGGTTTGCACGCCCCAGGACTTGATAGAAGACAAACAGCGGACGCCGTTTAACATTGGTGGGGGGATTGAGCTGATCGGCTTTCAGTTCGAGTCCGCCAAGCTATCGTTAATTCAAGGACTGGCAGAGACGGTAGAGAATCCCGAAATGGTTTTACAAGAAATTTTGAACTGGACGGGAGGACAGCCTTTTCTCACGCAGAAGCTGTGCAAACTGGTTGTGCGCAATGCCGAAACCGAAAATCCTGATATCGAGCAGTTAGTTCAAACCCACATCTTGGAGAACTGGGAAGCCCAAGACGATCCAGAACATTTGCGAACCATTAGAAATCGCCTCCTCAGCAACGAGCAGCGCGCAGTCAGGTTGCTGGGACTTTACCGGCAAATCTTGCAAGACGGCGAGATTGCCTCTGAAGACACTCCCGAGCAAGTCGAATTGCGCCTGTCGGGGCTGGTAGTCAAAAACCAGGGCAAATTGAAAGTTTACAACCGCATTTACGAAAATGTTTTCAACCTGAATTGGGTGGAGGAGGAGCTAGCCGCTCTGCGCCCGTACAGCGAACAGATTGCGGCTTGGCTCGCTTCTAAACGAGAGGATGAAACCAGTCTATTGCGCGGGCAGGAGTTGGACAAGGCGCTGGAATGGGCTTTGGAAGAGAGCTTGAGCGATGAGGACTATCAGTTTCTAGCGGCTAGCCAAGACCTGGCCAAACGAGAGGTTCAAGTCGCTTTGGCGGCTGAAAAAAAGGCGCGCCAGATATTGGATAAGGCGAATAAGAAAGCAAATCTGAGGATTCGCATTGGGCGGGCTGTGCTGTTGCTGTCGTTAATTTGGCTTGGGTTTGCAGTCATGGGAGCCAAGCAAGCCAACAAGCAATTTCAAGTCGCCCGCGAAAGCAGCAAAAGTGTGGGGGCGCTGCGACAGTTTGAGTCTGGGAGGGGGGAAATAGAAGCTTTAATGACCGCAATGCGGGCGGGGCAAGCTTTGCAAAAGCTGGAGCCAGAGGGTGCCGGCAGGGAAAACGATCCAGCGACTTTCGCTTTGGGGGAGATTTTAGACCGGATCCGAGAGCGAAATCAATTCCACGGGCATGCCGGCGCGGTGACGAGTGTGAGTTTTAGCCCGGATGGCAAACACATCGCCACGGCGTCCAGAGACAAAACGGCGCGGCTGTGGGATTTACAAGGAAAGCCGGTCGCCGAATTCAAAGGGCATAATAGCGCGGTGTGGGGTGTGAGTTTTAGCCCGGATGGGAAATATCTCGCTACGGCTTCGGCTGATGGTAAAGCGCGGCTGTGGGATTTGTCTGGGAAGCTGCTAAGGGAATTTAAAGGGCATAAGGATTCGGTTGGGAGTGTGAGTTTTAGCCCGGATAGCCAGCGCATCGCCACGGCTTCTGCTGACGGCACGGCAAAGCTGTGGGATTTGTCTGGAAAGCAAATAACGGAATTCAAAGTGAATCAGGGCGTTGTGTTGAGTGTGAGTTTCAGTCGGAATGGCAAGCGCATTGCCACGGCTTCTGATGACGGCAAAGTGCGGCTGTGGGATTTGTCTGGGAAGCTGCTCAAAGAATTCCAAGCGCATCAGGGCTGGGTGTGGAGTGTGAGTTTTAGCCCTAAAGGTCACCTGATCGCTACGGCTTCCACTGACGGCAAAGCACGCCTGTGGGATTTATCTGGAAAGCTGCTGGTGGAATTAAAAGGAAATCAGCCCTGGGTGTTGAGTGTAACTTTTAGCCCGAATGGGGAGCGCGTCGCTACGGCTTCTGCTGACGGTACGGCGCGGCTGTGGGATTTGGATGGGACGGAACTCGCGAAATTTCAGGGGCATGGGGGTACAGTTGGGAGTGTGAGTTTTAGCCCTGATGGCAAGATGCTCGCTACGGCTTCTGCTGACGGTACGGCAAAGCTTTGGGACACAGACAGGAAGCAGCTAGCTGAATTTAAAGCGCACCGGGATTTGGTGTTCGGTGTGAGTTTCAGTCCGGATGGCAACATGCTCGCTACGGCTTCTGCTGACGGTGTGGCAAAGCTGTGGGATTTAAAGCGGAAGCAGCTAGCAGAATTTAAAGGGCATAAGGGGCGGCTGTGGGGTGTGAGTTTTAGCCCCGATGGCAAGCGCATCGCTACGGCTTCGGCTGACGGTTCGGCGCGCCTTTGGGATTTATCTGGGAAACTGCTCAGGGAGTTCAAAGGACATGGGGGCTGGGTGACAAGTGCGTGTTTTAGCCCTGAGGGAGATCTGATTTCTACGACTTCTTTGGACGGCAAGGTCAGGCTGTGGGATTTATCTGGAAACAAGCTGGCTGAATTTCATGCGCACCCGGCGCTGGTGTGGCGTGCTAGTTTTAGCCGGGATGGCAAGTATCTCGCTACGGCTTCTGATGACGGTACGGCAAAGCTTTGGGATTTATCTGGCAAGCTGCTGGCGGAATTTAAAGGGCATTACGGTGCGGTTTTTGGCGTGAGTTTTAGCCCGGATGGCAAATATGTCGCTACGGCTTCTGATGACGGCACGGCAAAGCTGTGGGATTTATCTGGGAAGCAGCGCGGGGAATTTAAGGGGCACAATGGCGCGGTGTTTGGTGTCAGTTTTAGCCCGGATGGGAAGTATGTGGCTACGGCTTCGGCTGACGGTTCGGCACGCCTTTGGGATTTGTCGGGGAAGGAGCTGGCTCGATTTGAGGGCAATCAGCTGTGGGTGTTGGGTGTGAGTTTTAGTCCGGATGGCAAGTCTCTGGCTACGGCTTCGGCTGACGGTTCGGCGCGCCTTTGGCTGGTGAAGCCGGTGGGTGGAGAATTAGACGCTTTGCTGGAAACTGGCTGCCGGTGGTTGCAGGATTATTTTGTCAGTCAACCTCAGGATAAATTGGAGGTGTGCCGGTGATGGTGTGATATAGCAACAGACAGTCAGTTAGGACAAGGCATCTGACTTGCTAGTAGGGATAGGGACAGGCGAGACGCCTGTCCTACGTCGTCACCTAAATGGCTACTGCTCTACTGAAAACTTTATGCTTTTAATCTGCTTACTATTAAAACAGATAGAATTTGCAGAATGATTTAAAGCAAAGCATAAAAACGAAAAGATAGAGATAAATAGCGCAAATTAAATGCGCAAGAGCTTATCGGGTGCGGCTGGAACTTTCCGAGCGCCTTGCGCGCCGTTACGGGATTCCCTGAAATGCCAGATGCAACCGCCGGTGCCGGCGCTTGAGCTCGCCCACCGGCACTCCTGCCGGATCTCCAGGAACATGCCAAGTTGGCAGCCGCGACAGTTTGTGAGCTTGACTGAAGCAGTGAAATTGGATAGAATGTGCCGGTGCGAGTCAGACAGTATGCGATTCATTGTGCGGTAACGAGACTGGAGCGCTCCGAGATGAACTCCCCACCGGCTCTATTTTTGGCGTCCCACATTTGTGGTATAGAGAACCCCACCCCCCAACCCCCTCCCCTTGTATGGGGAGGGGGAGCGAGAGGGGGTTTTCGATGAGTGGAAAAAGTTTCAATCCCCCTTCTAGCGCGCACCGGCTCTCTTTTTGCCCTCGCCTTGCCGGTGGCGGGTTCGCGAGCCATGTATCTGCCTTAGGGAGGATTTGTATAAACCCGCCCCGACAGCAAACATCTGTTCTGCCGGCTCTATTTTCGCGCTCGCCTTGGGCATGAGACTGAGCGCGATAGGGGCGATATCGCGAGGAATGTCGCTGGGTTTTATATCCAGTTCGGTTGAATTGGGCATTGGGCATCACGCTGGCATTGCTCTCCGAATTGCGGTTAATCAACTCGATCTGATATTAAAGGATATTGATTAACCCGCCGCTACTGATTCCCGCGATATGATTTAAAGATACGGTTAGCATCACCCCACCTGCCGGTGTGGGGAAGGGTTTGCTCGTTTTCAGGCTCTGCCTGGGAATGCTTGTAACGGGGCTCAGTCTCGTATCCTCTGCCGGCGGTGCCGGCTGCTAGTGCCCCAAGGATTTTGGCCGGGCGCTGTCGCTCGCCGGGACTGCGGGGGAGCGAGGTTGATGAGGTTAATGAGCGTTGAGGAGTTAGCTGCAATGTCAGTATACCAATATAAAGTCGGGGGCAGTTTAGATTCTCATGACCTCACCTATGTCGTGCGGCGAGCGGACTCGGACCTGTATAATGCGTTAAAGGCCGGCGAGTTTTGCTATGTGCTGAACTCCCGACAGATGGGCAAGTCTAGCTTGCGGGTGAGAGCGATGAAAAAGCTGCTATCGGAAGGCACAGCCTGCGCTTCTATTGCTCTCACCCTTCTCGGCAGCGATGCTCTGGATGCAGAAAAATGGTATGCGGGAATTGCCTCTGAGTTACTGGACGGTTTGCACCTCTCCGGGGAGGTGGATTTTAAAGCCTGGTGGGAGGATCGCGATTTTTTGCCGCCGGTGCAGCGTTTGCGCCAGCTGTTCGAGGATGTAATTTTTGCGAATATCCCCCCTTACTTCCCCTTTCCTCCCCAGGCGGAAACTGGGGACGAGGGGGGCAACCTTGTGATTTTTATCGACGACATCGAAAATTGTCTCAAAATTCCTTTTAAGGATGACTTTTTTGCCTTCATCCGCGCCTGCTATAATAAGCGTGCGGAAAATCCCGCCTATAACCGGCTCACCTTTTGCCTGCTGGGGGTAGCAACACCGGCAGATTTGATTGCGGATCGGGAGCGGACGCCGTTTAATATCGGTCGCGCCATCGAGCTCACCGGCTTCACCCTAGAAGAAGCGAAGCCATCCCTAACTCCAGGATTGGCACATAAAGCAGAGAATCCCGACAGGGTTTTAGAAGAGGTCTTAAAATGGACGGGCGGGCAACCGTTTCTCACCCAGAAGTTGTGTGAGATTATCAGCACTTCCCCCTCACCCCCTCACCGCCCGCACAAGGCGAGAGGGGGAGAATCCCAAACCGTCTCCCTCCTGGAAATCGAGGCGGCGGCTTCGGTGGAGGCGGAGTGGGTTGCCCAATTGGTGCGAAGGCACATTATTGACGATTGGGAATCCCACGACGCTCCCGAACATTTGCGAACGATTCGAGATCGCCTGCTGCGCAATGAGCAACTTGCCGGCAGACTTCTGGGAGTGTGCCAGCTTATTCTCAAATCCCCTCAAGCCGCTCTCAGTCAGGGGGAGCGAGACACTCAACTTCTTTTTATCACAGAAGGGCAATACTGTCACCCCCTCCATAGCGGCGGGGGAGCCGCAGGGGTGCCGGCGGATGGCAGTCCAGAACAAACGGAATTGCGGCTGTCGGGTTTAGCGGTGAAAAAAGATAGCTATTTGCAGCTTTATAACCCCATATACGCAGCTGTGTTTAACCTCGATTGGGTGGGGCAGGAATTAGCCAACCTGCGCCCGTACAGGGAAGCAATCGCCGCTTGGCTCGCCTCCAACCGGCAGGATAAATCGCGGCTGCTGCGGGGGGAGGCTTTGCAGGAAGCGCTGGCGTGGGGAGCCGGGAAAAACTTGAGCGCTGAGGATGAGGCTTTCCTCTCTGCCAGCCAGCAGGAAGCGGAACTTCAGGTGGAAAAAGAGTTAGAGGCGAACCGGCAAGTCAAACAGCTTTTAGCGGAGGCGAAACAGCAAAGCGAGGAATTGCTCCAACAGGCTCACAAAGTAGCTAAGGAAGGCACCAAAATAGAGCGTGCCGGTCTGATGGCGCTGCGAGAGTTTGAGTCCGGGAGCGGGCAGATAAAAGCCTTGCTGACAGCCATGCAAGCGGGGCAAGCTTTGCTGGAACTGCAGCTAGAAGGTTCCCCAGTTCAGGAATATCCCGCCACGAGTCCGCTGCTCGCCTTGCAAGTGATTTTAAACGATATCCGAGAGCGAAATCAATTCACCGGCCATCACGGGCCAGTAGAGAGTGTCTGCTTCAGCCCCGACGGGCGCTTTTTGGCCACCGGCTCCCATGACGGCACGGTGCGGCTGTGGGACTTGTTGGGAAATCAGATTACCCTCAAAGGACACAAGGACTGGGTGACGAGTGCGTGCTTCAACCCCAATGGCAAGTTTCTGGCCACCGGCTCCTATGACGGCACGGTGCGGCTGTGGGACTTGTCGGGGAACCCGCTGGCCATCAGAGAGCATCCGGAGCCCATCACCAGTCTGTGCTTCTGCCGCGACGGGCGTTTTCTGGCCATCGGCTTTGATGACGGCACGGCACGGCTGTGGAATATGTCGGGAAAGCAGATAACCGTCAAAGGACATCAGGACACCCTCTGGAGTGTCAGCATCAGCCCCAACCGGCGCTTTCTGGCCACCGGCTCAGCTGACCGCACCGTGCGTCTGTGGGACTTGTCGGGAAACCTGATCGTGGAATTAAAAGGACATCAGGACGAGGTGTGGAGTGTCTGCTTCAGCCCCGACAGCCAGTTTGTCGCCAGCGGCTCATCCGACCGCACCGTCAGGGTTTGGGACTTGTCGGGGAACCTGATTGCGGAATTAAAAGGACATCAGGGGCCGGTCTGGAGTGTGTGTTTCAGTCCCGATGGGCGTTTCTTGGCCACCGGCTCCCGCGATCGCACGGCGCAGGTGTGGAAGTTGCCGCCTCTGAGCAAAGGGGGGCAAGGGGGGAACGCTTCCGGGAACCAGATCGCAGCCATCCTCACAGGACATCAGGACGCGGTAACCAGTGTGTGCTTCAGTCCCGACGGGCGCTTGTTGGCCACCGGCTCCCTGGACCGCACGGCACGGCTGTGGGACTTGTCGGCGAAGCAGATTGTCCTCAGGGGGCATCGGGAGCCGGTGGAAAGTGTGTGTTTCAGTCCCGACAGCCAGTCAGTCGCGACAGCTTCAGACGACCGCAGCGTCCGCCTGTGGGACTTGTCGGGGAAGCAGGTTGGCGCATTCAGAGCCCATCAGGGGCCGGTGGAAAGTGTGTGTTTCAGCCCCGACGGGCGCTTTTTGGCCACCGGCTCCGACGACCGCACGGCAAAGCTGTGGGACTTGTCGGGAAAGCAGATCGCCGAATTCAGCGGACATGAGGACTGGGTGAAGAGTGTCTGCATCAGCAGCGACGGGCGCTTTTTGGCCACCGGCTCCCATGACCGCACCGCACGGCTGTGGGACTTGTCCGGGAAGCCAATAGCGGAGTTCACCGGACATGAGGACTGGGTGAAGAGTGTCTGCATCAGTCCCGACGGGCGCTTGTTGGCCACTGCCTCCGATGACGGCACCTTGCGGCTGTGGGAGCTTTCGGGGAGCCCAATCGCGGTATTCCACGGACATCAAGGGCCGGTGAAAAGTGTGTGTTTCAGCCCCGATAGCCAGTTTATCGCCACCGGCTCAGACGATCGCACTGCAAAGCTGTGGAATTTGTCGGGGAGCGAGATCGCCCTCAAAGGCCATCACGGACCCGTTAAGAGCGTCTGCATCAGCGCTGACGGGCGCTTTGTGGCCACCGGCTCCGCTGACCGCACGGCGAGGCTGTGGGACTTGTCGGGGAATCTGATCGCGGAGTTCCGGGGACATCAAGGGCCGGTGGAGACTGTCTGTTTCAGTCCCGACGGGCGTTTTGTGGCCACCGGCTCTCCTGACGGCACCGCGAGGCTGTGGCGCGCGGAAACTTTGGAGGAATTGCTAAAAAGGGGGTGCGAGTGGTTGGGGGATTACTTTGCCGGTCATCCGGAAATGCGGGAAAAATTGCGGGTTTGCGAGTGATGGGGGTGTGGGAATCTCAGCTCCTCCAGAAACCCAGAAACCGGGTTTCTGCGACAACTTTTGCCTCCGGCACGAACCCTTAATTCAGAAACCCGGTTTCTTTGCCCTTCCAGAAACCGGGTTTCTGCGACTAACGCTGTCTCTAACCCGAACCCTTAATTCAGAAACCCGGTTTCTTTGCCACTTACTGTTACCTGACTGCCTATTTAGTAAACCGCTCAGAAATCACCTGCATCAGCGAATGTTGGGTTTGCACCGTGATTTCTCCGAAAGGCGTGACCTGAGAGATGCTAACCTGACAGGTGCCGACTTGAGAGGAATTAACCTGAGTAATGCTTGGTTACAAGGTACTGACTTCAGCGGGGCCTACCTAGTGGGTGCTAATTTAGAATGGGCTAACTTGGACGGTGGGGAGATGATTGGCACTAACTTCAGTGGCGCTAATTTGAAAAATGCCTGTTTGAGTCCGGCTAGTTTCGAGGGTGCAAACTTCAGTGCTGCCGACCTCACTAATGTGACTTTGTATGCATCCAACCTGGAGAACGCTCTCCTTATTGGCGCTAACCTTACTAATGCTGATCTTGAAGCTGCTGTATTTGATGGTGCTGACCTCACCAATGCTAACCTGACGGATGCCAAGAAATTCGGATACCATAATGCCATATACCGGAACACCACCATGCCGGATGGGAGTATTAGGAGCGACGACATTTAAAAATAGAGGGAGTCAATATGAAGGCTGATAGCGAACCCCTTCCTGTCCGCCGGCTTTTCAAGCAGTAACGCAAGAAAGTAGGCTGTAGCTATTCCTGCCGGACAGGCTCTACCTCTCACATATCGCTACAGCCATCATTTCTGATACTTCCATCTGGCATGATAGTATTGCAGAAGAGCGCACTTAAATAATTCAGAGCAGAGGCAAAATCATGGATTAGATTAATACTGCTTTCCAAAATCTTGATTCCTGCTGCCGGCCAAAGACTTATTTTGTCTAAAAATCGGCTAAATAAATTACAGATTATAGGCGTTAAGCCTTATTTACTATGCCCGTCCAGCGTAATTAATTCTGCACGGGCACTTACTCTTACCTCAAGCACCATCGCTTCTAATACTTCCATCAGGCAAAATGGTTTCACAAAAAGTAGCTCCCTTGCACCTCCGAATATTAAAGTCGCGAGCCCCTGTAAAATCGGTATAACTGAGGTTAGCGTTGGAGAAAGTAGTTTCCGTCAAAATAGCACCCCTTAAACTGGCATGACTGAGGTTGGCATTTCCGAAATAGGTTTGGCCGAACACAGCATTACTCAAGTCAGCCCCCTCTAAATTAGCCTTTCCTAAAGTTGCTTCACCAAGCTTCGCCCCTCTCAAATTGGCATAGCTCAAATCGGCATAATCTAGACTGCTCCAATCCAGAAAAGCGTTACTGAGGTCAGCTCCTCTGAAAATAATCCCTCGAAGATTTTCATCAAGCAAACGGACTTTCGGCAGCCTCACTCCGGTAAAATCCCGCTCTCCGGCAGCGTACCTTCTGAGCAATTCTTCAGCGTTCATAGCTCTCCTCCAGAATTCTTCTACTTTATCAATAATAGCGCATACTTCCTGTCCGCCGGCTTTTCAAGCAGTAACACAAGAAAGTAGGCTGTAGCTATTCCCGCCGGACAGGCTCTACCTCTCACATATCGCTACCGCCATCATTCCTGATACTTCCATCTGGCATGATAGTCTTGCAGAAGATGGCGTCGTATAAGAAAGCAGCACCGCAGGCATTCAGCAGATTCGCCTCCCTGAGATTAGCGCTGTCAAAATAATCTCAATGATATCCAAGTAAAACTGGCTAACCTGCCAAGATTCCCTCCGCTCTTCCGAGAGAAAGCCGAATCAATGCTCTTTTTACTTCACTCATCAATCACGTTTGTGAACAGATCACCTCCAGGCATGATGCTGGCCTTTACATAACAGCAACGCCACCAGCTATCGCCGTCTAAAAGGGCATCTTTCAGGTTGCAGTTGGAGAAAAATTTTTCATCCAAAGGAGACTTTCTAAGGTTAGCGCCTTCAAGATCGACAGTATCCATATGGACTTCAATCAGGTTAGCACCCTCCAATTGAACTCGCTTTAAACTGCAATTTCTTACTGTAGCACCGTTTAGTTGGCTACTGCTAATTTTGGCATCATTAAAGTCGCTATCCTCCACCAGAATATCGAGCATATTCGCACCAGTAAGGTTAGCACTACTGAGGTTAATATCTTTCATGTGAGCGGCATACATATCGGCACCACTGAGGTTAATGCCACTCAAGTTGAGTCCCTGGAGATTAGCACGCCTTAAGCTGATTCCAGAGAAATCCCTCTCCCCACCGGCATACCGTCTGAGCAGTTCTTCAGCGTCCATAACTTTACTCGCTGTATTCTTTCGGCTAGCCGTGACTAGAAGCCAGGTTTCAAAAATGTCTGTTCCTCACACCGGCAGCCATCATTCCTGATTCTTACGTCAGGCAGAATGGTGTTCCAAAAAGTCACCTCTTCAGGACTATACAAGTCCCACCAGTCAAGTTAGCTCCCGTCAAATCTGCCTCTTCCAAAGTAGCGCTACAGAGTCTGGCTCCAGTCAAATCTGCTCCTGCCAAATTATAGCAGATTGCAACTGAGTGAGGTACAGATGCAATCTGCTATGAGCAATTCTCCCACATCCATGACTTGACTTTTTTAATCCTTCCATCGGGCATGGTAGTTTTGCAGGAGAGGCAACCTTCCCAATTGACGGAACTCCTGCCAGCCGCCATTAAATTAGCATCAGTTAAATTGCATACCTACAGATTGCTGACAGCCGCTGCCGGCCCGACTAGGGACAGGTAGGGGTCCCTGAAATACCGGCAAGCGGCAGCCTGAGCCACAGCAGCAGTAACGGCAGCAATTTCTTCAGTAAAGCGGGTGTCAAATTCAATCCCCAGCCCCAAAGTCTCGTACCAGCCATAAATCTGGGCGAGCTGAGCGTTGGTTTGCTTGCCCAGGGCGTACTGGCCCAGCAGCTTGTTTTTCGAGGCTTGCAGCTCACCGGCACTGAGGGCGGTTTCGCACAAGCGCTCCACTTCCCCGCGCAGGCAGGCTATAGCCGTGGCGGTATTTTCCGGTGCCGTGCCCATGTACACAACAAACTGGGAGGGCTCCAGACGAGTCGGGAAAAGCGCGGACACCTCGTAAGCCAAACCCCGCTTTTCCCGCAATTCCACAAACAAGCGGCTGGAGAGGCCATTGCCCAGGTAGGTGTTGAGGAGCTTGAGCGCTGCGTAATCATTCGGATATGGATTGCCGGCGTCTTCAGACAGCACCGAAGGAGCCAGATAGCCCAGCATGACAATGGATTGCTGCGTCTGCAGGGGGGCTATTAGCTGGCGCGGAGCGGGGGCCAGTGGGGGCAGCCGGAATGCCGGCAGGGGGGTTTCCGGAGCCCGCCAGTCGCCAAAAACCTGACTCACCAGGTCGAGGGCGTCTTCTGGCCTCAGGCGACCGGCCAGACTAATCACCATATTGTCGGGGCGGAAATAGGTCTGGTGGTAGCGCAGCAAGTCGTCGCGCCCCAGCTGAGATACAGTGGCTTCGGTTCCCAGACTGGAGAATCCGTAAGGGTGGCCAGGGTACATGGCTTGCCGCATCCGGTCGAAGGCAATGGCAAACGGCTGCTCCTGCTGGGAGCGAATGCTCTGGAGGGTGAGGCGTCGCTCCAGCTCCACCTCCCCTTCCGGGAATGCCGGCTGGCGCAGCAGCGAGCCGGCCAAGTCCAGCAGATTCTCAAAGTCAGCAGAAACGGTTTTCAGGCTCAGCAAGAAATAATCACAAGCCGCATCCGCGCCCAAACTGGCTCCCACCGACTCCACCCGCTCGGCAATGTCCATCGAAGACAGCCGGTCTGTGCCTTTGGTGAGAACCGTGGCCAGCAGGTGAGCCAGTCCAGCTTGTTCTAGGGGATCGCAAAGGCTGCCGGCGCGCACGAAGATGCGAGCGGCAATGATGTCAGCGGCGGGATTTTCCACCACCAGCACCACCATGCCATTGTCGAGAACAGTGCGGTGAACGTGACGGTTCATAGGATTTGAGAACTGGGCATTGGGCATCATCGCATTGGGCATCATCGCATTGCGGCGGGACTGGGGCATTGCGGCGGGACTGGGGCATTGGGCGATCGCTTACCCCCTAACCCCTAACCCCTAACCCCTAACCCCTAACACCTAGGCATGGGGCGTTCAGGCATGGGGTCAACGATCGCTTAACCCCTGACCCCTAACCCCTAACCCCTAACAGCTAGAACACAAAAGCCACGTTTCACCCTACAGCGGTTTGAGAATCGTAACTGCGTAATAGTAGGGCGAGAGATACTGAGAAGCCAAACGCTGCAAGTCTTCGGCGTGAAATGACTTAATCTTTTCCGGGTAAGTAATTGCCAATTCCGGTCGGGCGATCGTGTGGTAGTACCCGTACAGACCGGCCAGCTGGATGGGCGTTTCCGTAGAAAAGGCATAGTCATTGCACAGCAATCTCTTGCAGCGAGCCAGTTCCCCATCACTCACCGGTGTCCTGTGCAGGCCGGCGAGGCGAACGCAAATCAGATCCTCTACGGCGTCGAGGTATTCTCGGTCCAGCCAAGCGCTGATGGTGAACAAGCTCGACTCCCGCTGCAGGGAGAAATTGCAGCTGATGCCTTGAACCCAGTGCCGCTCTTCCCGCAATTCCCGGACAAGGCGGCTGGACCGGCCCTCTGCTAGCAGCACCGAGAGCAAATCCAAACCGTAGGCATCATGCAGCTGCTCCACCCCCGGGCCGGTCCAGGCCATAATCAGCCGCGCCTGCTCCAGTCTGGGCACATACAGTTCCCGCCGGCGAATTTCTATCATCGGGGGTTCCGCTTCCGTTTCGATGGGGGGGCACTCAGCCACTGGAGCGAACTCCTGGAAACACCGGCTGACCAATTCCAGCGCCCGAGATGCCGGCAAGCTGCCGACCACCACCACGGCCATATTTTCTGGCTGGTAGTGAGCGCGGTGGAAGCGGCGCATTTCCTCAGGGGTGCGCTGCATCAGCTTCGCCTCGGTTCCCAGCACCGGTCGTCCATAAGGGTGGCGCTGGTAAACGATTTCCATGAGAGCTTGAAAGGCCAGCCAGTCAGGCGTGTCGCCGGACTGGCGGATTTCCTCGAACACCACGTCTCGCTCCCTGTCAAATTCATCCTCTGGGATGCCGGCGCGCAAGAGCAGTTCCGCCAGCAGGGGCAGGGTGTCTTCCAGGTACTCCGTAGCGGTGGTGATAAAAAAGTGGGCGTAGTCGTGGCTGGTGGCGGCATTGGTCATTCCGCCCCGATTTTCAATCACCTCGTCAAACACGCCCGGGGGAATTTTGTCGGTGCCTTTGAAAATCATGTGCTCCAGGAAGTGCGCCATGCCAGACCAAGCATCTGGCTCGCGGGTTGCGCCCGCCCGCACCCACACATCAACCACGGCCACCGGTGTGGCCGGCGTGTGCTGGTGAATCACGGTTAACCCGCTGTCCAGCTTGAAGATGTCGGCTGGGAACCCCGAATCAGTCGGCACTTCAGACAAATGGTTGGCTCTCAAACTCCAATTCAATCTGACCTGATTTATCCTAACGTTTTGTGGGAGGGAGCATTGGATTGAATTGTTACAGTTTAGCGCACTTGAGGCATTCCGAGATTTTCGCAGCCGGTTTTTAGTGGGATCGCCAAGGGATGCCCACTTTTTTTATAAATTTTGGCACTTCCGTTGGGTGCCGCACTCAGGAGGCGTTACTCCTTCCCGGTCGGGTGCGGCGATCGAGGGCCAAAGCGCCGGCTCTCTGCGGGACAGTCCTTGGCGCACCGGCTCGGGGCTCTGTTTAATGTCCGGTGCCGGTTTCCATCCCCTTTCCCGGATTCCTTTTCAAGGCACTCGCTTCGGAACTGCGCACACCGCCACCGGTGAAAATTCTGCGCCCCTACGAGGCCCGCCGATTGGGCTAAAGCCCAACTACAAACATTTTTAAGGCTTGAGCTGGAAATCCCTTTTTGTTTCTTTCTTTCCCCGAGAGGGATTTCCGGGCCCGCCACTTCTCACCCGCATGCATATATAATAGCAGGTTGCCAAACTTTGCTTGTCTTCGATCCTTTGAGAAAACCCCTATAACTGTGACAGACGAACTCACGCAACGGATAACCTGGGCTGCTGAAAGCCTCCTGGACAATGAAACCCTGACCCCTGAGCTGGAGGATGCGGCTGGCGGCGCTGCCCTCACTTGGGCCACCGACCTGTCCCGGCGGGTTGCGCTCGCGACTGCCGGGCTGGATGATGAAGCGGCTGAGGCGTTCATGGCACCCAAACTCGCCGCCATTGGCGAATTGATCCGCCTGGTGAGCCGGTGGGCTGCTAGCTACCGGGAAATGGACGCTGGGGGGAGGGAATCTTTTCTCAGTCAGGTTATCGAGGCAGCCTTGAAGATTTACCCCGATTACCAGCCGCCCCATAAGGAACAGCAGCAGGCATTTTTGCGGGAGCCTTTTCCAGCTGACCCGAGAGACTGGATTGTCAATCTCCGCCGGCTGGTTGAAGGAGATCGCAACGCCCAGATGCCATGAGATATAGCGGTTATCAGCTGGATGAAGCGGCCTTTGAAACCCGGTTTCTTTAAGAAACCGGGTTTCTCAACACCTCACTCCTCTGAAACCCGCTATAATTTAGGTTTGGTTACTTTGCTTTAATATGCGAGGTGCAAAATCTGCTGGTGTTGCATATCATGGTTCCCAGAAATCTCCCCCCAATCCAAAATCCACAATCCAAAATCCAAAATCGGGGGCCGCACCGGCGCACAGTCGCAGCTGTGCTGGTGGCGGCTCTCATCTGCGCTCTGCTCACCGGCTGCGGTGGCAAGCGCGTATCTCAGCCCGGCTCTCAAACGTCTTGGTGGCGCACCTACTTTACCGAGCCGGGCGCAAATAGCGGCACGATTGTTAAAACTCTAGTTTCCTCTATTAACAGCGCCAAAACGAGCATACACATTGCCGCTTTTGAGTTCAATCTGACGCCAGTGGCTGACGCGCTAGTTGCGGCAAAGAAGCGCGGTGTGGATGTCAAGTGGGTGACGGATGACGAACACGGTCTGAAGGCGGACACAGAAAAGGGGCGCGGGCAATTTGCCCTTCTAAAGCAGGCGGGCATTCCCCTCAAGGATGATGGCAGGCGGGCTTTGATGCACAACAAGTTTATCGTTTTCGACGGTAAAATTGTCTGGACCGGCTCGACGAATCTGACCGTAAATGACACGGAAAGAAACAACAATAATGTGATTGTTTTTGAGTCGCCGCAGGTGGCAAATATTTTTGAGCGCCAATTTGCTGAACTGTGGGGCGGAAGTTTTGATTCCAAGTCACCTTCAGAGGTTGAAGCTCAGAAGGTGACGGTGAGTGGCACTCCGGTCCAGGTGCTGTTTTCGCCGGAGGATGATGTGGCGAGCCGGCTGCTGCCGGTGATTCAGGGTGCCAAGCGCAGCATCCGGTTTATGGCTTTTTCTTTCACGGATGACAATCTGGGCGCTGCTATCAAAAGTCGCGCTAAAGCTGGAGTGGATGTAAAGGGGATTTTTGAGACTCGGGGGAGTGAGACTCAGTACAGCGAGCTGCCGGTGCTGTTCTGCGCTAAGGTGCCGGTGCGTCAAGATGGCAATCCGGGAACTTTCCATCACAAGGTATTTGTGATAGATAGTAGCACAGTGATTACCGGCTCGTACAATTTTTCTAGCAATGCGGACAAGAGCAATAGTGAAAATGCGGTGATTTTGACGAATCCGGCAATTGCCACGGAATATACCAAGGAGTTCGAGCGCCGGTGGGCGGAAGCGAAGGAGCCGGCGGCAGCAAAAATGAAGTGCCGGTGAGGTTGGCAATCGCTGCAACGCTAGTGAGTGGGAACCCCTTCAGGGGCGGCACCGGCTTTCCCTTGCGATTGGCAGGCAAGCCGGCGAAACGCATTTCCTGCAACTTGTCAGGAGCAGGTTTTTCGCCGGTTTGTTAGCTCCTGCGCCGCAGCGACCGGAATGCAGCCCTTTGTGGGACGATCGCAGCCAGTCGGGAAAACCGCGCACTCTCTTGTGTTGGCCCCACCGGCAGCTGTTTCGCCGGCGGGGTGGCGGCCAAGGGCGGCGCTTAAGCTGGGGTTGCCTCCTGTTTCAGAGACAGTCGGGCGATTGGCGGCAAAAGCGTCGGGAAATTTCAATCCCGTTTTCGGGATTCCGCCGGCCAAAAATCTTCTCCTCCGACCCCCTGCTGAAATCATTGTGGCATTATTTGGGCTTCTTTGCACAACCGAGACGCTCCGGAAAACTCTACCGCCCTTTGGCGGGCCAAGGTCGGGGGATTGCTCCTGGGAATCGGTAATATAGCAGTATGCACTTAGGTTAGAACATTAGACCTTCAGGGGGGGCGGGAC
>NZ_KB235948.1:5452328-5475740 GCF_000332335.1 Kamptonema formosum PCC 10802
GCGATCGGGTGCGGGATTATTTGCGGACGAATGCTCTGGTGGCGGAGGGCGACCGGCACCTGTGTGATGGAAGATAGGGCATGGGGCATTGCTGAAATCTTTCCCATGCCCTCTTTGCCGCGCTCACACAAGTTTTGAGAAGCCAGCGCCTGGTGCTATTCTCTCGTTTCCAGCCTCAGGCTGGGAAGGTTTCTTAAAGAAACCGGGTTGCTCAGTACCGTATGCACTTAGGTTAGAACATTAGACCTTCAGGGGGGGCGGGACGCCTGCCCTACGTCTATATAGCAGTAATAATTTAGGAAACCTACATTCCGGCCTCCCTTGCTCCAGAGCTCCGGAAGCTTCTATTGTTCTAACCAATATGACTGCTGCTATAATTAAGAAAAATTGCGTCAACAGGCAGCTTCCATGATTCCTATCGTTATTGAACAGTCCGGTCGGGGCGAACGCGCCTTTGATATCTACTCTCGCCTGCTGCGCGAGCGCATCGTCTTCCTCGGACAGGCGATTGATTCCGAGGTGGCGAACTTGATTGTGGCTCAGCTGCTGTTTCTTGAGGCGGACGATCCGGAAAAAGACATCTACCTCTACATCAACTCTCCCGGCGGCTCGGTGACTGCCGGCATGGGCATTTTTGATACGATGAACCATATCCGCCCGGACGTTTCCACGATTTGCGTCGTTAAAATATGGATGCCGAAGAATTACTGAGACGATATGCTAATGGGGAGAGAGATTTTACTGGAATAAATCTGTCCCATATTGATTTAACTGGCATTCACTTAAGGAGCGCTAATTTTACCGGATCTAACATAAAAAATACAATCTTTTTTAATGTCGATTTGAGTCGTGCTAATTTCCAAAATTCACAGTGGGAAGAAAGCAATCTGCGGGGGATAAATTTGAGAGAAGCTAACTTAGAAGGTGTTGTGATGAGAGATATTATTTTAGAGAGCGCTGATTTAAGTTATATTAACTTAAGCCATGCTGAATTAAATGAAGTTTATCTCATGGGCGCTAATCTAACAGGTGCCAACTTGAGTAATGCTTCTTTGTATATTGTGAGTCTTGCCTCTGCTAAATTGGATCGAGCTATATTCAGCAATACTACTTTTGATGAAGTTAGCTTTGCTCCTCCAAATCGGCGCTATATTGAAGTCCGTAAATTGCTTAAACAATATGCTGATGGGGAAAGAAATTTTGCTGGAATTAAAGTTCATGGGGGAGCGGTTCGTGGCTCCGATCTTAGTGGCATCAATTTAAGCCAGGCTGAACTTTCGGCTCTAAATATAAGTCAGGTCAATTTGAGTAATGCTCACTTGCAAGGAGCGATAATGCTTGGTACTTACCTGAGCGGTTCTAATCTCAGGGGTGCCAATCTCAGGGGTGCCAATCTGAGTGGTGCCAATCTGAGAAAAACTAATTTGAAAGATGCCGACTTAAGAGATGCTATTTTGAGTGGTGCCGATCTTGATGGTGCTGACTGCTTGGGATTTAATATAGAGAATGCTCTGTTAGTGGCCACCAGTTTCAGAGGGGCCAAAAATTGCCGTATTGGCCTAGGAGCTTTCTTTTGCAAAACTATTCTTCCTGAGGGGGATTTCGTAGAAGGACCCGATTGGTTGGAGTAAATAAGCAACGAATCTATAATCAGCTTAAAACTCTCCGCAGAAACGGACATATTGTGTTCCTTAAATGTCAATTTTGACAGCTTTAAAATAATCCCAAGTTTTTGGGGGTAAAATAGTTGCTCTCCCCCAACCGGATCGGGCTTGTTACTGCCCCAGTAATTTGGGGAAGCAATAAACTCTTTGTCTCACGGTTTAATTTAAATTAAGGTATAACGCCTATCCGATCAGTTGGACTATCGTCTACCCGGCTTTCAAGGATATCTTGAATTCCTACAGGAATATTTGAAAATAGATCAAGCCCAATTTGCTTTTAAATTTTATCAAAGGCCCCAGTGTTATAGAATAAAAAAAAGGCGGGTGGGGTCAACATACTGCGAGGCTTTGCTGAGGGATAGATTAACAGAACCTGGTTGAATTACTGTTGATTCCTTTGACCCGGCACACGCTTCACCGGCGGGCAGAGGTTAATATTGGTGTTGCCACCCCTGCAGGCAGAGGCTACTATTGATTTATCCTATCGGCGAGCAGAGGCTATTATTAGAGTTGCCACACCGGCGAGTAGAGGCTATTATTAGTGTTGCCACACTGGCCAAAAGCGGCTACTATTGGTTTGTCACACTGGCGGGCGGCAGTGGTTGGGCCACACCGCCGAGCAGAGGCTACTATTGGTTGGGCTACAGCGACAGGCAGAAGCTAGGTATAATATAGCTAAACACCTAAAATTTGCTTGCGTTTACTCTGGGGAGCTTTTGTCGTACACTTGATAATGCCTGATGGCCCCTTGACGAAGGCCCACGTTTTGTTGATTATCCTGATTGAATTAAATCCCATCTTTGAAGATGTATATCACCCCGACTGAACTCCTTAACCGTTACAATGCTGGAGAACGCAATTTTGCTGGTATCAGGTTTTTTGCCAATACCTACCTTTCCGATGTCCTGCGAGGATCTGACCTGAGCGACATTATATTAAGTGGCGCTCATCTCTTCCAGGTTAAACTGAGTCAAGTCAACTTCCATAGAGCGCAACTGGTGGGTGCTTACTTGTGCGGTACTCAACTGTCAATGGCTGACTTGAGCGAGGCCGATCTGACTGGAGCGAACCTAGCTCGTGCCAGATTGAATGGAGCTAATTTAACACGCACTACATTGATTGGTGCCAACTTGACAAGAGCTAAGTTGGGCAGAGCAGACCTAACCCACGTTGACATGAGCGACAGCATTCTCGTCCAGGTCAATATGTCCCAAATTAAGCTGGCTGAAGGACACCCTCGCGGTGTTATCTGCACTAACGCTCTGCTCTGGGAAACTACCATGCCCGATGGCACATTCATCGCCAGTCCAAGGTATCACGAGTAAATTCAACGGTAAAATTATGAAGCTCGCGCTTACTGATCTGCAAGAGCGTTACAATGCCGGAGAGCGCCATTTTGCTGGAATTATTCTGGAACATCGATTCGGAGCGAGTGTTACGCTAAAAGATGCTGACTTGAGCGGAATTGATTTAAGTGGCGCTAATCTTACAGGCATGAGGTTGGAGAAGACAAACTTGAGTGGGGCTAAATTGGTGGGAGCTTGCTTGTGCAGTAGCGTTCTAATCGATGTCAACTTGATCCAAGCTGATCTAGGTGACGCTAATTTACGTCGCTGTCGTTGGTTGAGAGTTGATTTGAGCAATGCGCATATGGGCGGAGCTATTTTCTGTGAATCTAAGCTGCGGAATGCTAACCTGTTCTACACGGATCTAGAGCAAGCCCTCTTAATTCGCAGCACTTTGAGGGGAGCGATTAACACGGAACCCTTTCGCATTTGGGGAGCTTTTGTCGCTCATTTGATAATGCCCGATGGAACCCTTGACGAAGGCCCTCGTTTTGTTGATTATCCTGATTGAATTAAATCTCACCAATAGAAGATGTATATCACGCTTACTGCTTTACAAGAGCGTTACAATGCCGGAGAGCGCAATTTTGCTGGAATTAGTCTAGAGCGTCGATTCGGAGCGAGTGTTACGCTGAAAGATACTGACTTGAGCGGAATTGATTTGAGTGGTGCCAATTTGGCAAATATTAAGCTGGAGAGGACAAACTTGAGTGGGGCTAAATTGCAGAGATACTGCTTGCGTAGTAGTGTTATGATCGATGTTAATTTGAGCCAGGCCGACCTGGGTGACGCTAATTTACGTCGCTGTCATTGGGCCGGAGTGGACTTGAGCAATGCGTATATGGGCGGAGCTATTTTGTTTGAATCCGATCTGCGAAAAGCTAACCTGTTCTACACGAATCTAGAGCAAGCGCTTTTAATTCGCAGCACCTTGAGAGGAGCGATTAATACGGAGTATTTTCGCATCTGGGGAGCTTTTGTCGTACACTTGATAATGCCTGAAGTAACTCTTGAGGAAGGACCACGTTTTGTTGATTATCCTGTTTTAATTAAATCCCATCTTTAAAGATGTATATCACACCGACTGAACTCCTTAACCGTTACAATGCTGGAGAGCGCAATTTTGCTGGGATCAGGTTTTTTGTTAATACCAGCCTTTCCGATGTCCTACGAGGAGCTGACCTGAGTAATATTATCTTGAGTGGAGCCTATCTCTCTCAAGTCAAACTGTCCCGATCCAACTTGCGTGGTTCCCAGTTGGTCGGAACATACTTCTTCGGTGCTGAGCTGATACAGGCTGACCTGAGTGGTGCCGATCTGACTGGAGCTAACTTGACCCGCGCCTGCTTGTATAAAGCTAATCTCAGGGGTGTTAACTTGATCGGTGCCAACTTGACAGAAGCTAAGCTAGGAGGGGCAGACCTGACTAACGCTAACTTGAGTGAAAGCATTCTCGCCCAGGTCAATCTGTCCCAAATTAAGTTGGCTGAGGGGCATCCTCGTGGCGTGATTTGCACCTACGCCTTACTCTGGGAAACCACCATGCCCGATGGGCGGTTTGAAGCCGGTCCGAGATATCACGAGTAAATCCTGCGCAACGCTTATAGCTGCCAGCAATCGATAAATTAGGGCCTTAAAAAGGTAAGGCCGTGTTGTTTTCAATCTACTCCTGAATTTCATCGTAAATATTCGAGAAAAAGTTGTATCCAGTTATTTCCTCAATATCGTTGACTGAGAAAACAGAATTTCTCCATTTTTGTTGGGTCGGTATTCGGCAGAATCACCCCAAAAGGGACATCATTTGGCGTTATATCTGTAGGGTTTTTACCGGATGACTCGGGTATTAAGACAACCTTCCACAGGTATTCGGGAACGTCAATATTAAACTGATAAGTCTCTCCGTTGTAATTGGTTCGTGGTTGCGAGGGAATATGGTCGCTTGCTCCAAATCTTCCAGCAATAACGTAAACCTCATTTCTGGGGGTACCTGGATTTCTGACAAATGCATTCAAATCGCCTTTCAGACCCTGCCACGCGCGATCGTACTGAGGCTGTGGCACCACATTAATCATCAGAAATGTTTGGAAATTATCCTTAAAAATGGAGTAAGGCTCTTGTAAGCCAGTGTTCGGATTCGGTCTTGTGTGGTAACTCTGTATACCTCGAACGCGATCTTGGTTCGGAACTAAGTGTGGCAATCTCACTAAAGCTCTCCACCGGCATCCCCTCAAAACCGGCACGCAAGCTGAAAATTCCGCTAACATCGATCGCAGTACCGACAATCGCCGGGTCAGAGGTAATCCCATCTGCAGTGTCCTCACCCGTATCGTTCTCTAGATATGCCGCAATTTCTGGCGGTTCGGTGTCGGCTGAATTGATTTCATCTAAAATTTGTCCCCCCAAAACCGTCCCGCGCCAGTCCAGGGATGGTGCAATTACATTATTTACCGATGGGGCTGTGCCCGTCGCGCCGGCGACCTGAAACATCACATCGTTGTAATCCCTATCCGCACCGGCATTCACCTGCATATCTTCAAGAGCAAAAGCGTAACCAGTGCCGGTGACATCAACTATCTGCCCTGAATTGAAAGCGTCCCTGGGGTCAGCTGTGGCTAATGAAAACAGGGGCCGCAAGCCGGTCAGTGCCGGATTGTTAAAGACATCCTGTATCTTATTCCGGGGAGCTAAAATAATCCCAAACTCATCCCCCGGATTCATAGATACTGTCTTGACGCCCCTGTCCCCTTGTTCCAATTTTGCGGCTCAGCCCCCAAAATGCCGGTCAACTTAGCGCCTTCCGTGAAGTCAGAGATTACCACATGCCCCTCTGAATAATTACTCAGCGCCCGCCGCGCGGCTTCTTTGACAAAAGCACTGTGATCGGTCAGGAAAGCCGACATCCCCTTCACGTTAAAGATGCCTACCTCTCCCTCATAGAAGCAGCCATCAAATAGATAACTTAAATCGACTTTACCCTAAAGCCCAACTGCGAACTTTGGGCTAAACCCCAACTACGAACTTTTGGGCTAAAGCCCAACTGCGAACTTTTGGGCTGAAGCCCAACTACGAACTTTTGGGCTGCCCTTTAACACTTAAAAGGTGCCTCTGTCAATAAGTATTTATACTAAAAAAAATGTCACCGGCGGCTGTTCTGGCTGCCCTTCTTGCGGTTGCCCCCGCCTGTGGGCTGGCCAGTACAAGATGAACAGCAAGCCGGCGATTCGCTAAACCGGCACCGCACCGGCAACGGAAGGGGCGGGCTTGTAGCAAATACCGGCATCTTTGAACCGGCGCAGGACTTCTCCGAGACGGGAGCAGTCGGCAATCAAACTGATGCGGACATAGCCCTCGCCTCCAGATCCAAAGGCATTTCCGGGGGTGACGACAACGCCGGTTTTCTGCAGCACCTCCAGGGCAAAATCCGTCGAGCCGGTGCCGGGAGGGCAGGGCACCCAGAGATACATCGTGGCCAGGGGTTTGGCCACGTTCCAGCCCAGTTGGGCCAGCCCGTCTATCAGAAAATCTCGCCTCTGCCGGTAGCGCTCCTGGACTTGGTGCACATACTCGTCCGGAAGCTGCAAAGCGGTTTCCGCTGCGGTTTGCAGCGCCGCAAACAGCCCGTAGTCGAGATTAGTTTTTAAGGTGCGCAACCCTTGAATGATGTGCCGGTTGCCGACAGCGAAGCCCACCCGCCAGCCGGCCATATTGTAGGTTTTGGACATAGTGTGGAACTCCACGCCTATCTCTTTGCCACCGGGAATTTCCAGCAAGCTGGTGGGCTGGTAGCCGTCAAAGGCCAATTCCGCGTAGCACAAGTCGTGAACGAGCAAGATTTTGTACCGGCGGGCGAAAGCGACAATCTCCTCAAAAAATTCCCGGGGTGCGGTTGCGCCGGTGGGGTTACTCGGATAGTTGAAGTACAGGATCTTGGCTTGCTCGGCTACTGCGTCAGGAATGGCAGCTAGGTCGATGAGCCAGCCGTTTTCCGGTTTGAGAGTCAGGCTGTGGACTTTGCCACCGGCAATGGCCGGTCCCCGGAAATGGGCGGGGTAGGCGGGGCTGGGAACCAGCACTAAATCGCCGGGATTGACGTAGGCCATTGCCAGATGGGCCAGCCCTTCTTTCGAGCCCAGCAGGGGGAGGGCTTCGCTGTCGGGATCGAGTTCGGCACCGTACCGGCGCTTGTACCAGCTGGTGATGGCGGTGCGAAAGCTGCGGGTGCCTTCAAAGGGGGGGTAGCCGTGATTGGCGGGATTTTGCAGCGCTTTTATCGCCGCTTCCACCACCGGCGCAGGGGTCGGGCCATCTGGATTCCCCATTCCCAAGTCAATCAAGTCCAGCCCCTGCTCGCGGGCGCGGGCTTTGAGTTCATCCAGGCGGGCAAACACGTAGGGGGGAAGTGCCTGCAGCCGGTCAGCTGGGGCGATCCAATCCAAATTCATGGGGATGCTGTTAAATGTGTCAGGGGTTAGGTGTCAGGGGTTAGGTGTTGGGTGGAAAGGTGGCGGCAAACCTCGCTCACGGTATGCCATCTAGTCCCCTGGCTCGATCCACAGGCAGGACTCCTCTAAAAAACCACTTCAGGCGCAGAGGGGAGTGTGGATTTTGCCAGACGAATCGAAAATCCGGCAACTTTAAATTGTAGGGGGAGAGCGGCGCTTCTGTATCACAAACTACCTAGCGCGCCGCTTTTTTGTGACAAATCAAGTCACTGGGCCATCTCAAGTTTTGCTGAATTCTGAAATCGGCCCGATGGCTGTAGCACCTGCTGCCGGTGCTGCACTCTGCTGGAGACGCCCGGTTTCCACCGGCACGGTGGTGGAAACCATTGCCGCCACCAGCTGTTCGGGAATGACTTTAAACGGCAGCCGGTGGATGTCCGAGTTGGCAGCGCAGGCAATTTCAGCGGCTCGGCGCAACTGAGCTAGCGTGAGGTTGCCCATCCCCAAGTCTTCTAGGGTTTTGGGCAGGCCAATTTCACTGTAGAACTTCAGCAGCTGCTGGCGTGCGGTGGCTGCTAGCTGGTTGCCCTGGAGCATTTCTTCGAGGCGCAGCTGGGCGAGAATGCCGTAGGCGACTTTTTCGCCGTGCAGGGTGCCGGCACTGTGCAGGTGAGTCAAGCCGTTGTGAATGGCGTGGGCGGCGACAGTGCGGCACTGAGCGCCTCCGATGCCGCCGATAACGCCGGCCAGCAGGACAGTAGCGTCTGCGACTTCTCGCCAGACTTCTCCCCCTGGCTGTTGCAGGGCGAGAGCTGATTTCTGGAAGAGGATGTCGCGCAGGACTCTAGCTTGCTGCACGGCTGCAATCAGCAGGGTTTGCTGGGAGTGCCCGCTGCTCACCGAGGCTTCATACCACTTGGCTAGGGCGTCTCCAATGCCGGCGACTAAGGTGCGCTGGGGGGCGGTTTGGATGATGTCGTAGTCTAATACCAGCAAATCGGGGCATTTGTCAAGGGGCACGTCGTAGAGAAAGGCACCTCGGTCGGAATAGACGTTGGACAGGGCTGTCCAGGCGGCGCAAGTGGCGGCGGATGTCGGGACGGTGACAGCAGGCAGCCGGCACTGGTGAGCGAGGAGTTTGGCGGTGTCCAGGGCTTTGCCGCCGCCAAAGCCCACAATCAGGTCGGCTTGGCGATCTGCAGCTGCTTTTCGCAGAGTGGCGAGGCTGGCTTCGCTGCAATCTGGGCTGTATGACGCGATCGCCACTGCCAGCTGCTGCCGCTCTAGGGCCGGAACTAAGCGCTCAAGGGCAAGGGGCAGACTGCTCTTGCCGGCAACGACTAAGGGCCGGTGTCCCAAGCGGGCAATCGCTTCCGACGCTGCAGCTAGCGCGCCGCAGCCGCGCATGACTTTGGCTGGCGCAACGGTCATGGAAAAGAGGCTCGGAAGGCTGCCGGCGGTTTCTGTGGGGTTGGGCGAAGGGGTTTGGCTCATACGGCACTGTGGCGTTTGGCTCTGATTGCAGGCAGGGATTTAGTTTAGGCCCTGTACAAACGCTTTATAACATCGATTGGGCGCTCTTCTCTGGTTTTCTTAGCTTTGATTTAAACTTAATGAACCGCCAAGACACCTAGAGCGCCAAGAGAACAGAAGATAGGAAGAATGGCGAGAGCGGTCTGCTGACCGGCTCTCTTGTAAGTTAGGTTTTTTCCTGACTGCCGGCGGCGCTCTCTGGGGCGGAACTTTCAGCTGGTGGTGCGGGGAGTTGGGCGAGGAAGTCGGGGAAGATTTCCACAGTCATTTGGTCGTCATTGCGGACAGAGAGGGATCGCTTCACCTGACCGATGTACAGGGGTTGGGAAACGCCGTCTTCGGGATGGAGGATGGTGCGGGCGCGGATGGTGAGCCGGCTGTCCCCCTGAGAGAAGCGACCGGGAGAGAACAGGTCCCCGGCGGCTTGCCGCAGGGTGGCTTCGAGTTCGGTTTCGCTAATGGCCGGTGGGACGGCTATCACTGCTATCGTGGAGCCGGTGTCGTAGGTGACGGAGTAGCGAACGGCACCGGGTATCTGGGTGCGTGTGAGGGGGGTGAGGCTGAGGGCGAACAAGCCGCCGGTGAGCACGCCCATAAAGCTGGCAATCCCCACCAGGCGAAACCGGACGCCCCACTGGAAGATAAAACCCAGCACAGCAAGAACGGCGCAGACCAAAGTCAGGATGCCGGCCCACTGACAGGCGGTGAGAAATTGAGCGGTTGTTGGCATAAGTGCGATTGACCTAGGATTCCGTTTCGTTGCTGACAAAGCCGTTGGCGGAAGCGCCGGTGGGCGATTCTAGCGCCGCCTTCAGGGTGTGCCAAGTGAGGGTGGCGCACTTGATGCGCACGGGAAATTGGGATACGCCTTGCATGACGTTCAACTTCCGCAACTCTTTGGGGAATTCTTCCTCGCCTTTCATCATACTTTGGAAGCGCTGCACCATTTCCAGGGCTTCGTTTACTTTTCGCCCCCGCAAGGCGTCAGCCATCAAGTCGGCGGAGGCTATGGCGATAGCGCAGCCTTGCCCCTCGAATTTGACATCTTCAATCGTATCGCCGGCATCACTGAGCCGCACTGTCAGCTCTATGGTGTCACCGCAGGAGGGGTTGTGCCCCCGCTGGTGCCGGTGCGCCGGGTTGGCCACTCCCCGGTGGCGGGGTTTTTTGTAGTGTTCCAGGATGACTTGCTGGTAGAGATCGCGCAGGTTGCCGAGAGACATGATGGGATAGGGACAGGGTAACTTGTTTTTACAGGAGAGGCGGGACGCCTGTCCAATCGTCAGCGATGGAGTGCGACAGGCGTCTCGCTTTGGTGCTGTTTTGGTATTTTTATGCCATCTGTATGATACTCTAAAAACGGGGGACTGGATGCGGGCCGTCTAAAAAAATCTGCGGCGTGCCGGTAGGGGCGGGTTCACCCAAGATGTCTGTACGAAGTGCGGGATATTAGTAAACCCGCCCCCACTCGACTGGTTGCCGTTGACTTGGGTAATGTTTCCAATTAGCTGTTGGATGCCGGTGTCTATAGATATTAGAGTTGATTTGTGTTTCTTCTGAACCGCCAAGATGCCAAGATCGCAAACAAAGAGAAGAGATAATTTCTCAACTTTTCTCCCTTGCTAGAGATTAGCTTCTAGCAAGATTTTAAGGAGAGGAAGGCTGCCGGTTAAGCCCTACTTCCTGTTTCGTAAAACGACAGCTGTCGGCTGCCGGTGGCTTGGTTAGGCGGAAGAGAGTTTCTTGTGCTGGGGGAATTTGCAGGAGGGAAATAGCTGGCAGATTGAGAGCCGGTGGAATTCTATAGCGTTCTCATATTAGTGAGGTGGGCGTATTTCATCTAAATGAGAGTATTTATATAGCGTTTCTCCTATCAGTGAGGCACATTTTTCGCGCTCCCCCTCCACCGAAATTCCCTGACGCGCAATCAAGCGTTCAGCAAGTAGGGGCGGGTTGACTAACATCCTGCACTTCGCACAGATATCTTGGGTGAACCCGCCCCGACAGCAAACAGTTTTGTTTTCGACCCACATCGATTTTCAAACCTGCTCTGCAGGTTATAAAAATGATTCCTGATATAGCCTTTTCCAGCTGTTTTTTTGGGCGAACGCAAGTTCGGGATAGGGAGGGGCAGACAGATAAAGTTGAAAGTCCCTAAGTTTCAACTCATCTGACTGCCCCATGCTTAGAAGCCGGCTTCGGCTTAACCCAAACTGACGTTTGTTTGCAGAACGCTACTAGACAAAAGTGAAATAGCCGCCGTCGAGGGTGAGATTAGAAACCCCTTGAACTTTAGCAATCAAATCGTCAGGTTCGCTCCCCGATTTGTCGAGATAGATATCCATACGGGGCACATCCGGCCCGACCCCGAGGGAGGGAACTAAGTAGTAGTCAGCCATTGACCCTTTAAGCTGAATTTTGTCTTGATCGACATTAAAGTCAGCAATGACAGCGTAACCGTTAGCGCCATCGGCGTCATAAAAGACTTTGGCGCTATTGCCCAAGACAAACAGATCGCTGCCGGCACCACCGGTGAGGGTGTCAATTTCATTTTGTCCGGGATTGAGGGCACCGGCATCAACACCGGTCAGGGTGTCATTGCCAAGATCGCCACTCAAGGCATCACTGCCCGCACCCCCAACCAGGGAATCATTCTCCTTGCCGCCAAACATCTGATCGTTCCCAGTGCCCCCATTGAGGAAATCGTTGCCGGTGTTGCCAAACAGCAAGTCTTCCCCATCGCCACCATTCAGGGTGTCGCTGCCGAGATCGCCACGCAAGACATCGCTGCCGGTGTTGCCAAACAGGGAATCATTATCCTGGCCGCCAAACATCTGATCGTTGCCGGCCCCACCATCAAGGATATCCGCGCCTTGATTGCCAAATAACAAGTCGTTCCCGTCACCGCCACTGAGGGAATCAGTGCCGAGGTTGCCAGCGAGGAAGTCATCACCGGCACTCCCGGAGATCGTGTCGCTGTCTTTACCGCCTAATACGGTGTCATTGCCGGTGCCGCCATCAAGGAAGTCATCGCCGATATTGCCAGACAGCAGGTCGTTGCCGTCGCTGCCGGTGAGGCTGTCGCTGCCGGCATCGCCAAAGAGCTCGTCATTGCCAGTACCGCCGGCAATGGTATCGCTATCTTCTCCGCCAAAGCAGGTGTCATTGCCGGCCCCGCCATCGAGGAAGTCACTGCCCGCATTGCCATACAGCCAGTCGTCCTGATCTGCGCCAAGGATGGTGTCATTGCCGGTATCGCCAGAGAGGGTGTCATTTCCTGGCCCGCCAACAAGGCTGTCATTACCGGCCCCCCCAGAGAGGCTGTTGTTGCCGGCAGTGTCAGAAAGGGTGTCATTGCCTTCGCCGCCGTTGAGGAAATCATTGCCTTCGCCGCCGTTCAGCAAGTCGTTCCCTTGTTCTCCATTCAGGGTGTCATTACCGGCATCCCCATTCAAGGTGTCATCGCCACCGACCCCACTGAGACTGTCATCGCCACCGAGCCCATCGAGACTGTCGCTTGCGGACGTTCCGACAAGGGTGTCGTTGCCGTCGGTGCCGGTCGGCGTAGGCGTAGGGGCCGGGGTTGGATTGGGGGGGAAAGTTGGGGGCGGTACCGGAGTTGGGGGCGCTAGCAGGTCTAGGATCTGATTCCCCTGCAAATTGCCGACCGTTTCAATAAAGCCGGCACCGGCACCTGAACCGGATGCGTCAAAGAAGTTAAGAACCGACAGGTCAGTCGCGGGGTCTGCCACGCCATCCCCGTTGAGATCCAAAATCAGGGCAGTGCCGTTTTTGGCCAGCCCAATGGTTCCGTTCGCTGCTTTGGCCAGGGTGAGTGCTGCACCGTTGAGGGTGAGAGTGTCGCTGCCGCCTTCATCTTGAATCGTGCTGCCGGCCCCCGTGGTGCCATTCTGTCCCGCTGGCACCGCCGCAATCACAGTGTAGCTGTCATTGCCAGTGCCACCGGCCATGCTGTCGGCACCGCCACCCCCGATCAGGGTGTTGTCTCCTTGGCTGCCGGTGAGGGTGTCGTTAAATGCTGAACCCAGAACAACTTCGATATTGAGGAGGGTGTCGGTGCCACCGAGTCCGTCAAGTGCGGTGCCGGTGGCCAGGTTGACGCTGGCCCCCTTGGTGGCGAGGCGGTAGTCAGCGACATCAATGCCGGCCCCCCCGTCGAGGGTGTCGTTGCCGGCACCGCCATCGAGGGTGTCGCTGCCTTCTCCACCGGCGAGGGAATCACTGCCGGCACCACCAGAGAGGGTGTCGTTGCCAAGCTCACCGACGAGGGTGTCGTTACCGGCATCCCCGGTCAAGGTGTCATCACCACCGAGGCCATTGATACTGTCGTTTGCCGGCGTACCGCTGAGGCTGTCGTTGCCGTCGGTGCCGGTGGGTGTCGCTAGCAGGTTTAGGATGTCATTCCCCTGCAAGTTGCCGACCGTTTCAATAAAGCCGGCACCCTTTGCTGAACCGGATGCGTCAAAAAAGTTAAGAATCGACAGGTCAGCCGCCGGGTCGGTCACTCCATCCCCGTTGAGATCCACAATCAGGGTAGTGCCGTCTTTTGCCAGCCCAATGGTTCCGTTCGCTGCTTTGGCCAGGGTGAGTGCCGCACCGTTGAGGGTGAGAGTGTCGCTGCCGCCTTCATCTTGAATGGTGCTGCCGGCCCCCGTGGTGCCATTCTGTCCCGCTGGCACCGCCGCAATCACAGTGTAGCTGTCATTGCCGGTGCCACCGGCCATGCTGTCGGCACCGCCACCCCCGATCAGGGTCTCGTCCCCTTGGCTGCCGGTGAGGGTGTCGTTAAATTCTGAACCCTCAACCACTTCGATATTGAGGAGGGTGTCGGTGCCACCGAGTCCGTCAAGTGCGGTGCCGGTGGCCAGGTTGACGCTGACAGCATCCAAGGCGAGGCTGTAGTCAGCGACATCAGTGCCGGCCCCCCCGTCGAGGGTGTCGTTGCCGGCACCGCCATAGAGGGTGTCGCTGCCTTCCCCACCGGCGAGGGAGTCGTTGCCAATGCCGGTGCCGTTGAACAATTCCCCGTCCGCCTCGGTGACGAAAAACAGTGCATCCCCATCTAAGAAATCGTTGCCGGTATTGCCTGCAATCGTGTCATCACCTTGGTTGCCGTTAATGCTGTCATCGCCCGCCAACCCGTCCATATTGTCGCCGCGCGAGCCCCCTTCTAGCTCATCGTTGCCAGGAGTTGCCACTAAGGGGAAACTGTCTAATATTTGCTGGCCGGTGAGGTTGCCGACCGTTTCAATAAAACCGTCCCCCGGATCGAGGTTTGAATCGGCAAAGAAATCAACAACCGTCAGATCGTCTGCGGCGGTAAAGTTGCCATCTGCGTTGAAGTCGATTTCTAAATCCGTGCCATTATTTTCTTTGCGGCGCACCCCAATCGTGCCGGCAGCAAACCCAATTGAAAGAGTGCCGCTGGCTGCGGATAGGGTATCGCTGCCACCGTCATCAGCAATCAGGTGGCCGCCAGAACCGATGCTGTAGGAATCATCTCCCAAACCGCCATACAAGCTGTCACCGGCACCGGCACTGTTGGCAATCATGGTGTCATTGCCATCCCCGCCATAAAGTTCGTCTGCGCCTTCATCCCCGTTCAGGAAGTCGTTGCCGGTGCCGCCGTCGAGAGTGTCGCTGCCAGCATTGCCGGTGAGGGTGTCGTCGCCATCCTCGCCATAGAGATCGTCATTGCCATCGCCGCCGGCCAAACTATCTTTGCCTTCTTCCCCGTACAGGGAGTCATTGCCGGCTTCTCCAAGTAAAATGTCGTCGCCAGAGCCACCCCATATCTCGTCGTCGCCCTCACCGGCACTGATAAGATCGTTGCCGGCAAGTCCATCGAGAGCATCACTCCCCAAACCCCCGGAGAGAGTGTCGTTACCTTCGTTACCTTCCAGGTAATCATCGCCATCATTGCCGGTCAGGGAGTCGTTGCCCTGGTTGCCGTAAAGTTCATCGTCCCCAGCTTTTCCGATAATCGTATCGCTGGCGGTGCTGCCTTCGATGTAATCGTCTTGGTCGGTGCCTTCAATGAAGTTGGCGGACTGACCGGCTGGTGTCCCTGGTGTGGTGGCCGTCGGAGGCGCTAAGGGGGTGTCAGCCGTTTCGGGAACCTTAACGGTAGTGCTGCTGTTGGCGGGAGGTGCCGGTGGGGTGCCGAGAAGGTCAGCACCGTTGAGGTTTCCGATGGTGTTGAAGCTGCCGGTGCCGGCGGCGAAAAAGTCTTCGACGGTTAGATCGTCCCGACTGTTGGCTTCGCCATCAGCGTTGAGGTCTACGATCAAATCGCTGCCGTTTTTGGCAACTCCCACGGCACCTTTTGCTAGGGCACCGCTGAGGGTGACATCACTGATAATTATGATGTTGTTGCCGCCACTATCTTTGATGCGGGTGCCACCGGCTCCTTTTGCTTTGGTGAGGATATAGGTGTCGTTACCGTCTCCTCCCAGTAAGGAGTCAGCACCCCCAAGGCTGTTGTCTAGGGTGTCATCTCCCGCACCGCCGTCGATGGTGTCTTTGCCGCCTCCGCCCCACAAAAGGTTATTGGCGTCGTTGCCGGTGAGGGTGTCGTCTCCTTCGCCGGTGTAGGCATTTTCAATTACTGTGCCGGCGGCGATGGTGAGGTCTAGCGGGTCAAGTTTGACAAAGCGTTCGTTTGAACCATCATCTTTTGTGGGCAACCGGCGTCCCGGAAGTTGGCTCACCGCACCGGCAGTCAGGTTGAGGTTAACGCTGTCAGTAATCGCCGCAACGTTGATGGTGTCGGTGCCGCCGTTGGTATCTTTGAGGGTGCGGCGGGTTGCGTTTTGAGCGCCGGTGAAGGTGGCGTATTCGTTGGTGTAGATGTAGGTGTCGTCTGGCGTGATGGTGTCGCCGTAGATCCGCAGGGTGGCGTTATTTAGCTTGCCGGTGTTGTTGCCGGAAGTGCCCTTTTGGCCGGTGTTGTTGGGGTCGTTGGTGGCGCTGTTGTCAGAGATGTTTAGCGTCCAGTTGCCGGTGCCGGTTTCTCCCCAGTGGCGAGCGCTGGTGAAGGTGTATTGAACGCTTTTCTCTTTGAAACCATAGTCGTTACCCCCTACATTTGTAAAGTAGGGAGGACGGTCTAAAAGTACGCTTTCGGTGCCGTTGGGAGAGGTGAGCTTGATTACCAGGTCTTGAAATTGACCGTGTTCGATGCCTGTATCTAACTCGATCTTGTCGATCCGCAGACCTGTGGGGATGTTAAAAGTTTGGGTGAGGCCAGTGGGGTTGTTGTCGGGGATGTCTATCGGTGCACTCAGATTGAGAGGAACCGTAACGACTTGTTCGTTGGCTTTGGTGCTTTGCTGATTCCAAGTTTCTGCCAACCGCACGGCAGCCGTGGCATCAACTAACCCAAAACCGTAGTCGTGGTTGATGTGAAGCCCTCCGCCGTTCCAGTTGGCAGCCCCGTTAAATTTCCACTGATCTTTATTAGGAGCGCGCAGTTGGCCGTTAAAACTGTTGTTATTTTCGTTGTTGGGATCGTTTTTGCGGGCGGAATAGGCGAGGATTTCCTGAACGTCGCGGTAGCCTAAATTTGGGTTGGCTTGCAGCATTAACGCTACCACACCAGACACCATTGGCGTTGCAGCGGAAGTGCCGTTAAAACTATTATTGTAGTTGATTTCGTCGAAATTTTTTTGCCACGAGGCTTTCGGGTTAGGGTTATACCCATCGTTGCTCATCCTATCTGATGTGGCGATACTGCCGGGGTTACCGCCAAAGGCTGAAACCAGTAGGGGGGCTCCTGGGTTGCTGTAGTAGGTAGCAATTCCGTTCCTGTCAAGCGCTGCTACGGCAATCACAAAGCGACTGTTTTCGTAATTCCCCGAGTTGGCATTTCTCCCGCGTTGTTCTGTTTGTTCTAAATTTGGATTAAAATGCTTCCGCTCGTTTCCTGCTGCCCATACAAAGACCGTGCCTTTCTTGTCTCGGCCATTGGTAACGCCATTTTCAATTCCTGAAGCATCGTAGGGGGCTAGCTTCTCGAAGTGATTTACCCCACCCCAGCTATTGCTTGAAACGTCATATTTATCTGGATCTAGGAGCCGAGATGAAACGCTATTTTTCCGAGACTCAATGGTTGCTTCGTAAGCAACGCCGACGGTGCCAACGTCGTTTCTTTGCGCTGCGATGACGCCGGCCACACTGGTGCCGTGATTATCATCTGGTGTAGTGGGGGCAAAGTTTGGCGCTGACAATTCCTGGTTGAAGTTGCCCTTCAAGTCTTCATGGGTGTTATCCACTCCGTCATCGACGACAGCAACTTTGATGCCTTTGCCGGTGTATGTGGGCCACACGGGGGTCACGTTCAGGTCAATTCCCGTTATGCCTGTTTTTTCATACGGGAGGTTTTTGACTTCTTGGCCAGTGTTATAAAGCCACCACTGGGATTCAAATAATGGGTCGGTGGGCAGGTTACGGTTACTCATCTTTTACCTCAAAGAGTTTCGTTACTTTCAACAAGTCAACTTTGGCTTCTACTGCGGCCATTTCTACGCGCACTTATTAGGTACTGACGCCACCATCGCCACAAAAATCGTTTCTACATGTTTTTGTAGGGTCAGAGGATTGCCGCCCTTTCTAGTGGCAAACGTCCATTAGTTATGCCCGCAGGCCACAAGGTCCGTGCCCTCGCACGCACATGGTTTGCCAGTATTTCTTCGCACAGGGGCTGATTTTTCCAGACGGTACTGTTCACCGGCTTTTGGGCAGGAACACAGCAGTCGGGGGTGCATTGGCTGCTTCCCATTCCCTGTGTCTTTTGGCCCCCGCCTGTCAGCCTTATTTGGCTGGGCAAGCGCTGACGATGGTTCAGACAGATCCTCTTTTGCTCAACTTGTACTGCCCATACCAGGCAGTCGGGACTCCTTTCCACCGCGCTTCAGAGATTGATGGCCAATCGCTGCTGCGGGGGCGGTACACTTCAGGTCTGCACTTGACTGGCAGGACTAGGCCACTGGACCTCACTTGCAGAGCTGTCGGCTGTGGTTTCAGGAACCCTGCTTGCCGTCCCAGGCCCTTTCTATGCCATTGGAGTGGGACAAATCGCACACACCCATCTTGACTTTCCTCCACTGTCAACTGCAGATGCACTTCTGTGGTTTCAATCATAAACTGCTCTGTAGGCAATTTCAGTTTTATATTTCTTATGATACCGGATTTTTGCATAATTTTAACCTATAGGTAGTTGCATTATTCCTCAAGTTATGATATGGCGTCTTTTCAGGGCGAGTGTCTCAGAGAACTCAAACGGGTTTATAAGTCGGCCCGCCTGGATGGACTCTAACTGGACTTCGCTGGCTAAATTGCAAGGAAAGCCAGCTCAGGTGAAGTGGAGCAGGTGGCAGCATCACAGCAGGCAAGGGGAACTGGTTAACATTGAACCGCAGATGGGAGGCGGACAGTGAAAATAGAGCCAACACCCACCTCGCTAGTGACAGCAATCTCGCCCCCCATCATCTGGCAGAAGCGCTGGCTAATCGCCAATCCCAGACCTGTACCCCCGTACTGGCGCGTTGTAGAAGCGTCCGCCTGCATGAACGGCTGGAAGATATTTTGCAACTGCTCTGCGGGAATGCCGATGCCGGTGTCAGAGACAGTGAAAATAATCATCTCTCCTGCGACAGAACTCCCCAACACCCCCTGTTCCCGGCGCACCGCCAGTGATACCCTCCCCTGGGAAGTGAACTTAGCAGCATTGCTGAGCAAATTAAACAGCACCTGACGGACTTTAGTCATGTCAGCGTGCATGGTGCCCAGTGCGGGGTCGCAGTCTATTTCCAGGGTATTGCCGTTTTTACTCACCAGGGGCCCGATAGTGGCAACCACGCTGTCGACCAGAGCAAAAATATCGAAGCTCTCCAGGTAGAGACTCATCCGCCCCGCTTCGATTTTAGAAATGTCAAGAATGTCGTTAATCAGAGCCAGCAAGTGATTGCCGGCGGCGCGAATCTTGTCTAAGTCAGGTTGCAGTTCAGGATAATCTAAATCTTTCGCTTCCTCCAAGAGAATCTCGCTGTAGCCGATAATCGCGTTCAGGGGGGTGCGCAGTTCGTGGCTCATGTTGGCGAGAAATAAACTCTTGGCTCGGTTGGCAGCTTGAGCCGCACCGGCAGCTTGCTGCAATTGCGCCTCAGTCCGCTGGCGTTCCAGGGCGTTCGCCAGCATTTCCGCCACCATTTTCAGCAGCGCCACGCTTTCCGCTGACCAGGTTTTTTCCGACCGCACCGAATCGAACCCCAGCAGCCCTTTCAGAGAGCGACCGCACACCATTGGAATCAGAATTAGGGATTGGATATCCTGCTGGCTCCAGTGTTCTTTTTCAGCGCTTGCCTCGGCGGGTAGACTGGCAACTTGCGGGATAGAAACGTTCTGGAACCGCTGCAGTTTCTCCATCAGCCACGGCAGAGACTCCACCGGCACTCCCTGCAAGAAAGGCTTCTGCGGCTCTACCCCCGGGGCGCACCACTCGTGGGTGCAGTCCAGCGCCGTTACCTCACCGGAAATCGCAAAGATATAGTTGCGGTCAACACCGGCAAATTCCCCGATCGCCTGGAGCGCCCGCTCAATGCCAGAGTCAATTTCATTGGGAGCGAGATTGATAAAATTAGTTGACAGTGACGCAATCAAATTTTCAAACTCTATGCGATAGCGCAGGGACTCTTCTGCCTGTTTGCGATCCGTAATGTCGTTGAGGATTCCGGAGGTGCCAGCCAGCTGGTTTTGCCGATCTAACCTCACTCTAGCCTGAACCTCAACCCAGCGAAACCCGCCTTTTTTAGTCAGGCAGCGAGCCTCGTGGCGGCTGGAGTCTTTTTGGCCGGCCAGCAGTTTATTGAAAAATTTTACAGTCGGTTTGCGGTCATCAGGATGGACGTAATTCAAGAAATGAGTGCCGAGGCTATCTTCCAGGGCGAAGCCGGTAATTTCTCTCCACGCCGGGTTGAGAAAGGTCAAAAATCCGCCCGCATCCGCTTGGAAAATCACTTCTTTAACGCTATCGACCACAGAGCGGTACTTTTCCTCGCTCTGTCGCAAAGCCTCTTCCCCCCGCTTGCGGTCGGTAATGTCGCGGACAATGGCCAGCACTTCATCTTCCCCGGTCACTGCCAGCCGCGCCTCGTAATCGCAGCGATCGCCGTTGAGGAGCAGGTGGTACTCAAAGATTTGTATCTCACCACTTGACAGAGCTTGCCCAATGTGGTATAATAATTCTTCTGCGACCGGATCGGGCAAAACCTGCCGGACATTTTTCCCCACAAATTCCCGCTCCAGGAGTGCGGAGAGGTCTGCGCCTTTGGCCGCTTTGAAGTCGGTAAAGGTGCCGTCAGAAGTCAGGCGAAACATCAAATCCGGGATAGCGTCGATCAGGGCCCGATTGTTGGCTTCGCTGCGAGCGAGAGCCAACTCGGCTCGCTTGCGGTCAGTGATGTCGAAGAAAGCGAGAACCGCGCCGGTCGCCACTCCGTCCTCGACAATCGGATTGAGGACATAGGACACCGGCACAATCGTTCCGTCTTTGCGGCGGAAGCGTCCGTCACTGCTGCGGCAGGTTGGCGGATTGGCGAGAGTGCAGGGGAGTTGCAGGGGGTGAGCGGGGGAGTGCAAAAGCTCTACCCGCTCGAGCAGCGGCTGACCGGCGAGTTCGGCTTCCGTCCAGCCGAGAAGGCGCTCGCCTTCTGGATTGAGAGAAACCAGACACCCAGCGGGGTCTAGCAGGCACAATCCCGCCCCCAGAGAGCTGATCGCCGCCCTCAGCTGGTCTAGCTGTGCGGCAGCTGTGGGGTTTTTAGGCGTTTGGCCTGATGGAGTGGCAGTGGGATCGTGTTGCTGGTGATTCATAGTGGACTGGGAGTTTTTCTGCCGGTGAGCAAATAGGTTACCATCGTCCCCTTGCCTTTGACATCGATCTCGCCCCGCTCCTGAAATTGATACATGTCCCGCAACAGCTGGTATGTAGCCGGCGCTACTTGAATGCTGCCGGCAATCCCCTGGGATTCCATGCGGCTGGCAATGTTAACGGTGTCCCCCCACAAATCGTAGGTGAACTTGTGGGTGCCAATCACGCCGGCGACCACAGGCCCAGTATTGATCCCGATGCGGATGCGAAACGGTTCTGCGCTAGCGGCATTGAATTGAGCCATCGCCTGCTGCATGTCGAGGGCCATCTCAGCAATGGCCGCAGCGTGATCCGATCGCGGCACCGGCACGCCGCCAACCACCATGTAGGCGTCGCCAATCGTCTTAATTTTCTCCAAACCGTGCTTCTGGGTCAGCCGGTCGAACGCCGAGAAAATCTCATTGAGCTTATTGACCAGCTCTGTCGCCGAGATGTGGGCGGAAAGCTTGGTAAAGTCAACGATGTCGGCAAACAGGACCGTCACCTCCCCAAAACTGTCGGCAATCGTATTGTGCCCCTGTTTCAGCAGCTCGGCAATAGGCTCGGGCAAGATATTCAGCAGCAAGCGCTCAGATTTCTCCTGTTCCGCTTGCAACTGTTTTAAATATGCCTGCTCTTGATCGCGCAGCCGTTTTTTCTCCAGACAGGCGTTAATCCGGGCTTTGAGCAGTACCGGATTGAACGGCTTGGTCAGATAGTCCTCCGCCCCCAACTCGATGCACTTGACCACACTGTCCAGGTCGTCCACTGCCGAGATCATAATCACTGGAATATAGCGCAGCGCTGGGTCAGCTTTGAGATGTTCGAGCACCTGATACCCATTCATCCGGGGCATCATAATGTCGAGCAGCACCAAGTCGAACGGCTGCGCCTGGATTAGCTCCAGCGCTTGCAAGCCATCTTGGGCGAGAGTGACCGTGTGGCCTTGCCGTTGCAACCGGCGTCCGAGAAGGTCACGGTTGGCTTCAATATCATCAACTACCAGCACAGCCGCTAGGTCTTGGATCATGGCATGGCCTCTTTGTTTAGGAGCGCCTGAATCTTCAAGGCTGCGGGCGTGCCACCGGCGGCACCCACAACCCGGTATCGATTCCATTCACTGAGAGCATAAACAAATAAACAAATTTGCGGTATAATGTCTCAAACTTTGGTCGTGAGTGACCCGCACGAGAGCGGTGAGAGTCCCCCTTTGGCTATGCACGGAAACCAGGGGGTGAGGAAGCCGACAGTCAAAGCAGGAGCGGGCTAAGTGAAAAGCCAAGCCACCCGCTGATATATCGAGCTTTCCGGTGTCCCTGCAGGCAGATATGTCGGGTTGCCCCGCCGCTGCATGTTTGGAGTTGGGCGTCGGCCCTACATCACCGGAAAGGTTGGTGTTGCAAGCCGTCCCCAGAATGCAGAAATGCCGCAGCCTCGCAGCAGCTTCCCGCAGTGCCGGACGCGAGGTTGTGCGGTTCAGCCATCAAACAAAACCCTCTACACTGATGCGCGAAATATTTTTCCATAAAATCAGAAATTATCCTAACTTGTGCTCACAGCGCAATGCCAGCGCTCCCGTCTGGGCCACACTGAGATTCTGATGGTTATAGCGCTTCTGGTGTTTGACAGGGGCACAGCTATATCCGCTCGCGCTTAGCGGCCCCGCGACCGATCTCCCCTGCGGCGCGACTCATCCGGTCTTGAAACCCTATATTTTTATCCCGGTCCCCCACCGCCTGGCTGCGAACCGGCGTGGCTTTCCAGGCGCTGGCGTCTGACAGACCGGCCCCCGTTGGGGTGGACTGCCGGCACCCGCACATGGCGGCTCCTCTGCCTTGAGGCGAGATCGCGCCCTTTTCTCAAGGCCGGTGCCGCTTTCGGAGAGGAAATGGGAGTGGTGGGTAAAGGGATGAAGCAAGAGGGAAGAAGGATAAATCTGATACATTTACGCGACATTTTTCGGGACATTGCCTGACAATGCAACGATAGCACTATCGCTGTCAAAGACGTGCTTAGGCGGTATCCCGCAAAGCTTTTAGGAAAATCCCACGCGATCGCCATTCCAGTCCCGTGGTAGCATAAACCCGCAATTGGGACAGTGGAAAACTTTGGAGGCACCATTACGGGCGTGAACGTGACCGCAGCGAGTGCCAGTCTTGCTGGTGTCGGGTAAGGTTTGGGGATTACTCCCCAAACCTCCCCTAAGAACCGTACATGAGACTTTCGCGCTCATACGGCTCAAGCCTTACTTCGCGAGCGATTCAGCTTGGATTTGGAGTGCACCTGCTTGTGGCACGCTTTGTGCAAAGTGCCGGTGGCTGTCAACGTCGTCTTGACCTCCTTGGGCCACAGGTACTATCCCTCTTTTGTCACTTTGGAAAGAGTATAATAAGAGAAGAGCCTTCAAACCCTTGTGCTGCATATGGTTAAGCCCCAAGCTGCCCGACCGACCGTCAATTTTATCGATGAGTATTGCGCCCCCTACAGAGATATCTTTC
>NZ_KB235948.1:5475840-5498866 GCF_000332335.1 Kamptonema formosum PCC 10802
GTTAAGCCCCGAGCTGCCCGACCGACCGTCAATTTTATCGATGAGTATTGCGCCCCCTACAGAGATATCTTTCCAGAAGTTAGAAGCTTTGAAGCTTTTAAGCTCCTTCACCTCGGAATGATTTCAGACATTAAACGCAAAACTTTACCAGCTAGAGCCAAAATCTCTGGCTTTTAGAACGAACATTTTTTGCATTTATGACTCAATTACCTCAGGGGATTTTACAGCTGAAATTCCGAGATTTTTCATTCTAGCAGTAGGCACTTAGGTTCGTACATTTCGGCCTCTTTTGCACCCCCCACTCCTGCTCCTATTGTCCTAACCCATATTACTACTGGGATATAGACGTAGGCCAGCGTCTGGCTGCCCTGAAGGTCTAATGTTCTAACCTCAGTGCATAGTGCTATAATATTAAAGGCGCTTCGGAGGCGAAAAATTATTTTATAGCAGCAGTCATATTGGTTAGAACAATAGAAGCTTCGGGAGCGGGGGAGCAAGGGACGCCGGAATGTAGGTTTCCTAAATGCTTACTGCTATATAGACGTAGGCCAGCGTCTGGCTGCCCTGAAGGTCTAATGTTCTAACCTAAGTGCATACTGCTATAATAATTGACGAAACCGGCACCCCCAAAAAAGGAACTAAGACGGATTATGTAAGCCGGCAGTACATTGGCCAATTAGGGAAAGTTGAAAACGGTCTAGTGGCTGGCTTATGGATTAATCGACGGCATAACTTTCCCCCTAATTTTTGAAGTGTACAAGCCGAGAAAGCGCCTCCAACCAGGAGATGTCTACAAAAGCCAGCCAGAAATAGCTGTTGAATTGCTCCATCAGTTCCGAGAGATGGGATTTGAAATAGAGAGAGTGCTAGCTGACAGCTTGTATGGAGAAAGCAACAGCAAATTTATCGCCGCCTTAGAAGGAGATGAATCTTCCCTATTTTGTGGTAATTAGAAGGGATTACGGAGTCTGGCGCGGTTAATTTATCGAATGAATTTCTTTCCACCGGCTATTTCCGTAAACGGCCAGCAGTGGCAATATTACTTTTTCTCTGCCTAGAGTGACAAAAGAGGGATATAGCAGTATGCACTTAGGTTACGACATTAGATCGAGAGGGCACGGAGGGAACGCCTGCCCTCCGCCTTTTTCCCTAGGTCACTGATGTCCTAACCAATATGACTGCTGCTAGAAGCGGAAAAAATCACATTTTGCCGGATGTAGCAGGGCGTTTACTTCACCCACTGCGGCAAGTCGCCCTGCATGATTTCGTTTTGCAATTTTAGCTTGCTCAGTCGCGTGCCACTCCGCTGCAAAGCGATGGAATGGCTGTAGCAATACCGGCAGGCTGCGAGCCATTTTTCCCCGGTTTTATTGAGTTTCGAGTTTGGGGAAGCCCGGCTCTTCTTTGACCTGAGATTTATAATTTCGGATTCCGTAGAGCCTGGAGCTGAAACAGTGGAGGATGGCAAGGATGTCCTCAACCATTTCTCGCTCCCGACTCAGACTTGCCTCATTGAGAACCACGAGGCAAGCACCCGTTTTGCTCGCAGATCCATCGAAACAGGTCAAAGCCTTTCCTTGCCAACTGGTCTTTGTGGGCAACAACAACCATTCGGACATCTCCTGACAGGATTTGCTCCAGTAAGGCTTGCAACTTTTTCCGCTTGAAATTGAGCCCGCTTCCGATTTCGGCAACGTTAGCGTAGCGGCTCCGTAGGAGCATTTCGGCTTGCGGGTAGAGGCTGCTGAGGGCTGCGAAAAGCCGATTGAGGTCGGGCTGTTGGGCTCGACTGCTGACTCTGGCGTAGGCGACGACTTTCCTCGTGTCCCTGCCGGCTGGCAACATAGGACTCGATATTGTAGCGGCGCTGTCCTGATGGGGTCCTGATGGCTTTATTTGGCCAATAGGGCTGTCCTCAAACCTCTGCCTGTATTATATCATTTTATGCAACTTTGTCCAAAAAACACGTATTATATCTCACCTCCTGCTTGTTCCTTCTCTGTTCTATTTTCACCGCTTGCGGGAGCGCTTGCGCCATCCGCCTGCTTTTAGCCAGCAAACGCCGGCATTCGACCGTAGGTGCGGGCTGGCCGCACGCCCTGGCCAAAAGGCTTCAGGCAGCAGAAAAAACAAAACAATTCGCCTGCCTTTTTGCTTTCTAGTCCTGACCGGCCTCATGAAGCGGTTGCTCTGTTGAGAAGCGCTTCAATCTTGGCTAGCAGTCGGGGGAATTCCACCGGTTTGGTGTCGTAGTCGTCGCAGCCTGCAGCTAGACATTTCTCTCGATCGCCTGCAATGGCGTGGGCGGTGAGGGCGATCACCGGAATGCCGGTAGTGGCCGGTACTGCTTTGATCTCCCTCGTCGCCTGCCACCCGTCCAGTACCGGCAGGCCCATATCCATCAAAATCAAGTCGGGAGCTTCCGACTGAGCCATCTCCACGCCCTGGGCCCCATCCGTGGCGATCGCCACCAAGTACCCTTTGCGGATCAGACGCCGCGACAGCATGTCCCGATTCATCTCGTTATCTTCGACCAGCAAGATTTTCGCCATTGTTCTTTTCCCTGTAGCTGTGAGCAGCCCTATTTTGTATGCCCCGATTTTGGATTGCTTTTCACCACTCTAAAATCTAAGATTTAAACTCTTCAATCGGTCTGGTCTGTCCTGAGCGCTGCCATATCGAAACGAGGGGCTATTCTTTTCCCCTCACGGCGGGTGGCAAACCCTGTCCCAAGGCACGCCGGCATTCCCCCTGCGGGCTGGCACAAGGCTTGCCCCCATCCGGGGCGATGGCACCGGTTTCTGGCACGCCTGCTTCCAACGCCCCAAGCCCCCACCCCCGTACAGGCACCGCCCGGACAATCTGGGGGCGGGCACAAGGCAAGCCCTGTGCAAAACCGGGGTGCCGGTGTCCCGCACCTCAACAGCCAACCGGGTTGCATAGGAAAGTGATAGCTCGTAAATATTATAATTAAAAATATTTGCCCAGATATTTCCCTGAAGTCTAGCACTTAAATTGCCTCTATATAACTCAAGTTGCTACCTACAAACCGTGAGCTTTTCGAGCTGCCCAGACGGAGCGGGCTTTTCTGCCACCGGCACTAGAAAAGGGGGGGCTTTTCCAGTTCCCCTCGTTAGCCGCCTTCCCAGCCTGAGGCTGGGAGCGCCGTTTTGGAGGCAGAGCCTCCAAAAGTTGCAACTTGGGTTATATACTTTTTAACAGTCAAGGAATAGCTCCGGCTGGGGCTGGGTCGCCATCTCCGAGGTTTGGCGATTTCGGCGCAGCGTGCGGGGTGCCGGGGTGGCCCTTTCAACTCGCCCGGGGAGGAAATACCTGCGCGTGCGCTTCGAGGCAGTCGCTTCGGAACTGCGCACACCCCCACCGATGAAAATTGTCCCCAGGGCGGGGCGAACTGGTGGGGCATTAGCCCAACTATAAACTTTGGGCATTAGCCCAACTGCAAACATAATGAAAATTGTCCCTGAGGCGGGGCCAATTGCTAGGGCACTAGCCCAACTACAAACCGGGCGGTCCACCGCCGTTTGTTGTGGCTAGCGCACCTCGCTTGTTTGCAAGGCGGCAATCACCAAGTCGCAAACTTCGTTAACAAGTTGATCCGGGCTTTTGGCATCCTTGAGGAATATCTGCTCCACACAGCCATTGAGGAGCTGGTAATCGTCTGGTGTGAGATCCATCGCTGTGATCACAATAACTGGCAGCGAGCGCGTCTGCACACTGTTGCGCAATTCGGCAATCACCTGGAAACCATTCATTTGGGGCATCATCAGATCCAGCAAAATCAAATCCGGCTGTTGCGAGCACAGCTGCAGCGCTTCCAGGCCATTTGCTGCTTCCAGAACACCAACCCCCTCTTTTTCTAGCATGCGCCGCAGCATTTCGCGGGTTGCCCCATCGTCTTCCACAATCAGAATTTGGTTAGCTGGTTTCTTGTACTTGCGCAAGAGGGTGAGGAGGCGGTTGCGGTCGATGGGTTTGGTGAGGTAGTCCGCCGCCCCCAAGGCGAAGCCGAAATTTTTATCGTCCAGGGAGGAGGCCACAATCACCGGCACGTCAGCCAGGTCCCGATCGGCTTTCAGCGCCGAGAGCACCGCCCAGCCATTCATCCCCCGCATCAGCACGTCGAGCACAATCGCATCCGGGTGGAGCGTTCGCGCCAGCTGCAGCCCCGCCTCGCCGGAAGCTGCTATCTCAACGCGAAACTTTTCCTTGGCTAACCGGCGGGCAATCAGCTCGCCTACTGCCGGATCGTCATCTATGGCCAAGACGGTGAACGCGCCAGCACCGGCTGCAGCTGGCGATTTAGCCGCCGGTCGCCCCAGAGCTGCCTCGGCGGTTGCCAAGTTTTTCATCAATGTGGGCCCCCCACTCTTGACTTCTTCTTCTCCTCCTTCTTCGCGCACCCGTTCTGGCAAGCGGATGGTGAAAGTGGAGCCACAACCCTGACGGCTTTCCACCTCAATGTCGCCGCCCATCATCTGGCAGAAGTGGCGGGCGATTGCCAGCCCCAAGCCGGTGCCGCCATATTTGCGCGTGGTGGAGGCGTCCGCTTGGGTGAACGGTTGGAATACCTTCAACAGCTGCTCTGGGCTCATGCCGATGCCGGTGTCGGTGACGCAGAAGAGGATCTGCGGGCTTCTGGCATCCGGCATTGCGCCCCCGGCACCGGGTAAAGGCGCGAGATCCCGGCTCACCGCCAGGGTAATCGTCCCCCCTTCGGTAAACTTGGCGGCGTTGCTCAGCAGGTTGAACAGCGTCTGGCGCACTTTCGTGAGGTCCGCCCGCATGCTGCCCAGATGCCGGTCGCACTCCACTGTCAGGGTATTGCGGTTTTTCTCCACAAGCGGTAAAATAGTCGCCTCAACTTCCGAAATCAGCTCCGAAATCTCGAAAGTTTCCAGGTACAGATCCATCCGACCGGCTTCAATTTTAGAGATGTCTAAGATGTCGTTGATCAGGGCCAGCAGGTGTTTGCCGGCGGAGCGAATTTTCTCCAGATCGGGAACGATATCTTCATACCCAAAGTCTTGGGCTTCTTCTTGCAGCATTTCACTGTAGCCAATAATAGCGTTGAGTGGCGTGCGCAGTTCGTGGCTCATATTCGCCAGAAAACTGCTTTTCGCCCGGTTAGCTGCTTCAGCGGCTTCTTTTGCCTGCTGCAATTCTTCCTGGGCCCGCACCCGCTGAGTGATGTCAGAAACGGTGCCGTCGTAGTAGAGCACCGCACCGCTTTCGTCTCGGATTTTGCTGGCGTTTTCCGAAATCCAGATAATGCTGCCGTCTTTGCGATAGATTTGCGACTCAAACCCCTCTACCGTGTCTTGCTCTTCCATCAGGCGAAGGAATTCCGCTCGCCGGTCAGGAGCGACGTACAGCTGCTTCCCGATGTCGCGCACTGTGCGGATGAGCTGTTCGGCTGAGGAGTAGCCGTAGATGCGTGCTGTTGCGGGGTTGGCGCTGATGTACTGTCCTTCGGGGGTGGTTTGGAAAATTCCCTCAACAGCGTTTTCAAATATGCTGCGATATTGCGCTTCCGCTTGCCGCCGCGCCTCTTCCGCTCGTTTGCGCTTGGCTAGATTGCGTGTGTAGGCGATAAAAACATAAATGGCGATCGCTGCAATGATCAGGGCGAAAATCTGAACTTGAAATTTTTTATGGGAGAGCCGGTCTGTGCGCTCTTGCAATAATCCGCGCAAGGCTGGAACTGCGGCGTCATAGAGCTGGAATTGAACCTCTAGGGCTTGGCTGCCGGCGGCCAAATAGTCTGCCGGTTGAATCTTCCGGCTTTCCGGCGTGACGATTTGCTGGTTAACTAAGCCGGCAAAACCAGCCGTAACCCGCACGCAGCTTTCTGTGAGGGCTTCTAGTTTGGGTTTAAGTTTTGGGTTTTTCCCAAAAGCAACTTGCATGCCTCTATTGATGGCATCTACGGGCGATTTGAGAGAGCCCGACAGAATGATGAGCTGGACTTTTTCACCGGCTCGCAGCTGCTCTCGTGCGGCGAACTCTGCCCCCAAGTCTCTGGCGAGAGCCGTTTGTTCAATGGCTTGGGGGAGTTTGACTATCACCGCATCCATGAGATAGTAACTGTCGAAAACCGGGTCGAGTATCAGGTTGGAGGTGTCCCCCACATGGGCCATCAGGGAAATAATATCGTCAATTACAGCCGTGTGGGCGTCAAGTTTGTAGTTGGGCTTTAGCCCAATCAGGCTTTTTAGCTGCTGCCACTTTTCTTTTAAGGCATTCCATCTTTCGGCGGTTTTGAGGGTTGCCCCCAGCTTTTGATCGAGTCGCTCCAGTGCCGCAAACTGAGTTTCTATTTCCTCTCGCTTCACTCTGCGGTTGGCTGGCAAATACGCACTGCCCAGCGCGCCGGCATTTATCGCGGATCGCTCCTGTATGAAACTTTCTAAAAGCACTCTTAAATGCTGGGTGTACTCCAGTCCAATTCGCTCTTGCTGCGCAAACAGCAGCTGGCTGTTTATTTCGGAAATTAGCTGATATACGACTAATGAAAAGGCCAGTATAAAAACGAGAAGCAAGCCAATTAATCGGCCCGGTTCGGCAATGGTATTGCGCAGGGGTTTGGTCACGGTAACGGTCTCCTGTTTTTTCGGGTTGAGAGTGACTTAAACGGACAGCGTTCCGCCAATCCAGCGGCAGTGCGGTGAGGTTGCAGTGACGCTCCCCTGCTGCATCCTCAGAAGGCGGCAAACACACCCGGCAGTGATCGGGGAAAGGGGAATGCCTGCGCTAAGCGCGCAACAGCGGCAGCTGGCAGTGTCAGGCCGGATGTTGGGTCTGGGAGCGGTGCGGAAATCCCCTTGAGGAATGGCAGGCACTAGCCGCCAACAGGAGCGGGCGAGAGTGAATCCTGGCAACGGGATTGAAACAAGGGATTAAAATAAATACGGGACAGAAATGTTCCAACCGGATAAAAAACTGCGGGTCACGCCGCTCAGCTTTTAGGCTTTTAATCTTCCTATCTGACCCCAGGTTGCGGAGCCACATTTAAGGCGATTACATGAACTGCATGGAAATTATCGATACAAAAAATTAGGCAAATTAAGTGTTTGCTTTTTTTTTTCTGAAGGGTGAGTGAATTGCAGAGGGGGGAACTCCCTCTTTTTGTTCGCCGGCCCGGCTTGCGCCACACGGTAAAAGGCACATCCGCAAAGGAAAGGGCTCTGCCGCACCAGTGGTGGGAGACCCCCTTTTTTGGGCGCAGGGCGCAGCGCACAGGGGGTGGGAAATACCAGTTCCCGTCTCAGGAGGAACGGGTGCCTTCCCGACTCTCGCTCGCTCCATCAGTGGGGCGATACGAGAGGGAGCGCACGGGGCTGCGAAACGGGGGGCGGGAGTGGGGGCGCAGGAGATTCCCGCGCTCGGTGCTTGCCTTTGAGAAAATCACTAAGTTTCGGTTATTACCATAACAGGGTGTTTATCACAAAGAAGTGAGGGCTGCCAGAAATCGGTTTTCTCGGGCTCGTGGCCTTTGATAGGTGTTCCCCCAGCAAGAGAAACCCAGTCTCTCACCTCCTGCAGCTGCTCAACAATTACTTTATAAACGCGCTCTAAGTCCGGAAGAGCTAAAGAAAACATCATCTTTTCTTTTATGCGCGCTTTTGGCGCTATCGCTATTTCTTCTTTCGGGCTACACGGGTAAATCCTGCCTGGGGTTAAAGGTTTCAACTTGACGCAGCTTTTCATAGAGTTCCCGTTCTTGGGGGCTTAACTCTCTCGGAACTGCAATCTGGATCTCGACGATCTGGTCGCCGCGACTGCCGCTGCCGGTGGGGTAGCCAATGTTTGCAAGGCGCAAGCGCTGTCGGGGCCTCACTCCGGGCGGTACGGTCATTTTCACCAGCCCGTCGAGGGTTGGCACTTCTACCGGCCCTCCCAGCGCCGCCTCGCTGGGTGTCAGGGGCAGCGCGCAGCAGATGTCCGATCCTTGCAGCTTGAAGAACGGGTGCTCGGCTACGGTAATTTTCAAGTACAGGTCCCCGCCGGCAATTCCTTGACTCTTCAAGCGGATGCGCTGTCCGGTCACCATTCCAGACGGCATGTTTACTTCGAGAGAGCGACCGTCTTCCAGGCGAATCCGTTCATTTCCTCCCACATAAGCTTTTTCCAGGGGCAGAGTCAGGCGAGCTTCCACGTCGCGGCGGGCGGCGCGAGAGCCGGCGATGTAGGCGGTTTTGCTGGTTCCGGGGCGGAAGGAGTCGGGGGAGTCGGTGCGGAGTCGGGAGCCTGCGGGTTGGGTGGAGACGCTGGCGGAGCTGCCGCGCCGGCCAAGCAGCTGGTCAACAAAACTGTTAAAGTCGGGAAACTGGCCGTAATCCACCTCTTCTGACTTGCGGGTGCCGGTGCTGCCGGTGCGGATGTTCCAGCTTTTTGGGGCTGGAGAGCGCCCGGGCTGCCGTCCCTGGAAGCCTTTCTGCTTCCAGAACAGGCTGTACTGGTCGTATTGCGCCCGCTTGTCGGCATCGGAGAGAATGTCGTAAGCCTCCCCGATATCCTTAAATTTTTCCTCGGCCTGTTTGTTTCCCGGATTCAGGTCTGGGTGATACTGCCGGGCGAGCCGCCGGTAGACCTTTTTAATCTCCTCGGCGGTGGCGTCTCTGGGAACTCCCAAAATCTCGTAGTAGTTCCGAAAGTTCTGCATTGTCAGTTGTCTGGTGTCAGTGGGTAAGACAGGCGGGACGCCTGTAGCGCTTTTCTGGTGAGCGTTGCGATGGCGTGTCAGTTGCAAGCCGGTCAGCTGGCAGCCCGTGGCGGGCTTTGGCGATGGCTAATTGTTCAAAGGCGCAGTTGCCAAGTTCGTAGGGCTAAAGCCCAAAAACGAACCTAGGGGGTAGGGCTAAAGCCCAACTACGAACCTCCTGACCAATGACTCCTGACAAATTAGAACCAGTCCTCATCCTCATCATCCCACTCATCCGAGGAAGTATTCGTGCGGGGCGTGCGGGAGTCCCCTCTGGCGGGGCGGCGGACTTCGTCGCGATAGGAGGGGCGGCTGTCGCCGGAGAAGGTGCGCCGAACCGAGTCAAAGAAGTTCTCTTCTTCATCAGAGCGGGAAGCCTGGTAGACTTCCCGGCTGAGCTCGTAGAGAGCGTCTTGCAGCTGGGAGCTCGCCAGATCGACGCCCCGCTCGTCGCTGCGGGCTATTGCGTCGCGCAGCTCTCGAATCAGAGATTCGATGCGGTTGCGAATCCCGGGCGCAAACTGCATGCCGTAATCCAAGGTGACTTCTCGCAGCTGCCGCTCGGCTTGATAGGCTAGGGCTTCTGTGCGGTTGCGCTTCTCGACTCGCTCCCGCCGCAAGCGATCTTCTTGGGAAAATTGCTCGGCATCTCGGATCATGCGGTTGACTTCCATTTCACTGAGGGTGGAAGCGCCTTGGATGATGATGCTCTGCTCCCGGCCTGTGGTTTTGTCCAGGGCTTGTACTGTGAGAATCCCGTTGGCATCAATATCAAAGGATACCTGAATCTGGGGCAAGCCTCTGGGAGCGGGCGGAATGCCGGTGAGCTTGAACCGGCCCAGGGATTTGTTATCGGCGGCCATCTCCCGCTCTCCCTGCAGGACGTGGATTTCCACGAGGGTTTGGTTGTTTTCGGCGGTGGAAAAGATATCGGACCGGCGCACCGGGATGGTGGTGTTGCGGGGGATGAGCTTTTTCATCACGCCGCCGATGGTTTCCAGCCCCAGGGACAGGGGCGTCACGTCCAGCAGCAGCACGTCCCTGACCTCTCCCGCCAGGATGGCGGCTTGGATGGCGGCTCCCACGGCGACGACTTCATCGGGGTTGACGTTCTCATTGGGCTGTCTGTCTATCAAGCCGCGCACCAGCTGCTTGACCATTGGCATGCGTGACGAGCCGCCCACCAGCACCACTTCGTCAATTCTTGCCGGTGTCAGGCCGGCATCGGCGAGGGCTTGTTTGACAGGGATGCGCAACCGCTGCAGCAAGTCGCCGCACATGCCTTCAAACTGAGCCCGAGTCAGTTGGGTTTCCAGATGCTTTGGCCCGTCTTCGGTGGCCGTGATGAACGGCAGGTTGATTTCTGTGACGCCAACCCCAGAAAGCTCTATTTTGGCTTTTTCTGCGGCTTCCGTAAGGCGCTGCAGGGCTTGCCGGTCGCGCCTCAAATCGAGTCCTTCTTCTTCGAGAAACTTCACCGCCAGCCAGTCCACAATCTTTTTGTCGAAGTCGTTCCCCCCGAGCTGGGTGTCCCCGCTGGTGGCTTTGACTTCAAACACGCCGTCGCCCACATCCAGGATGGAAACGTCAAAGGTGCCGCCGCCCAAGTCAAACACCAGGATGGTCTGCTGCTGCTTGCGATCGAGTCCGTAAGCCAGGGAGGCTGCCGTTGGCTCGTTGAGAATCCGCTTGACTTCCAAACCGGCAATCCTGCCGGCATCCCGGGTGGCTTGCCTCTGGGAGTCGTTGAAGTAGGCCGGTACGGTAATCACCGCGCCGGTGACGGGCTCTCCCAGGTAGCGGCTGGCTTCGTCTGCCAGCTTGCGCAGCACCATCGCTGAGATTTCCTCTGGGGCAAATTCTTTTTTCAGCCGAGGGCACTGGATTTTGATGTTGCCGTTTTCCTCTTTGCGGATGGTGTAGGGAACTCGCTTTGACCCCGGGCTGAGTTCGGCATACTTGCGCCCGATGAACCGCTTGACGGCATAGAAGGTATTCTGGGGATTGAGCACCGCTTGCCGTCGGGCTAGCTGTCCGACGAGCTGCTCCCCTTCTTTGCTGAAACTGACTGCGGAGGGAGTCGTGCGCATGCCTTCTGAATTGGCAATCACCACCGGCTTGCCGCCCTCCATGACGGCTACTACTGAGTTGGTTGTACCCAGGTCAATGCCGACTACCTTTCCCATGCGTTAGTTTTCTCCTCTCGCGTTGTGCTGACCCGATAGATACTTGGTTTCCTTTAGTTTATGCAGCCATCATAAAACTGGCGCTACAAGTGATTGCCGCTGTTTTTGGCTGTTAATGGTGCCTCACCGTCAGCGTTGGGGCGGTATCTTCCTTGCTGACTTTATTCTACCGTGCGGGCGAGACGCGCCCAGAGGTCATGCGAGAGGGGGTGCCTTGGCCTGCGGGCTGTGCCTGGGGCGAGAGGCTTCCGGGACTTCCGGGGCTTCCGGGGTCATAGAAAGGTCAGTGCGATCTCACCCGCTCTTGACAAAAATAATATTTTTGATTATTTTAACGCCCCCGTTCGCCTGCAGCCGTGCAAGGGGCCGGCGGTTGGATGCTGTCACAGCGCGGCTCGATGCCGGCTGTGCCGCTCCCTGACTGCCGGTGGGGAGAGCCGAAATTTCCCGTCTCTACAAAGACGGGGCGATTCGTCGCACTCCCCTATCTTGTCTGGGTGGGGGAATGGATTGCGCTGCTGTTGCAACCGGGCTTTAACAGCCTGGCTTGAAAAAGTTGGCGCTTTTATTCGCAAAAAATGCCCTCAAATTTCAAGAAATCTGAGGGCATATAAATGTCTTATGTCAAGTTATATCCCAGAAGAAAAAGCGGGAAATCGCAACGGATTTTGAAGGCCGCGAAGACAGACCGGTGAATTCATCCTTATTCCTTAGCTATCTGTGTCCGGATGCGGCAAAAAATAATTTCTGGCGATTAAACGGACTTGACATTAGCCCATTTTGATTCGGTTTACTGCCGTCTTTAGTTATGCAAATGACATGGCAATGTTATAATTGGTATCGCCACTGTATTGATAGACCTGAACAAAATAGTTGTCCCCAGGAGTTAAGCTAGCGGTAATAGATTCATTTGCGCTGCCCCCATAAGTTGAACTTGCAATGACCTCGCCGGGATCGACCGCTGAATTGCTGTTGCTGTCCTGAACCAGCCGGACATCAGCATCCGAGCTCAGCCCAGTCATGTTCAAGGTAAAAGTTCCCGCCGAATTCACGATCAAATGGTAAACATCAGCGGTGTCAGTGGTGCCCACCCAGTCAGTAAAGGTTCGAGTGCCACTCAGGTTGCCAACCTCGACCTCAGAAGACAAAATATTGCTCGGTGCGTAGTCGTTGGTGGCCGATAGCCTCAGATCGTATTTGGTATCGCCACTGAACCGATAAACTTGAACAAGGTAGTTACCCGCAGCTTGGGAGCCAGCGTTAATCGCCTCATCGTGGTTGCTACCATAAGTTGAACTGCCAATCAGCGGGTCGCCAGAATCAATAACACCGTTATTATTGGCGTCCTTATACAGTCGGACATCGGCATCCGCACTCATGCCAGTGAGAGCCAGGTTGATATCTTTGGCACTGGCCAGACGGAAACTGTAGACGTCACTCGTGTCGCTGCTACCCACGAAGTTACTGGCCACAAATGGGGTTTCACTCAGCGTACCAAGGTTAAACTCTGCCATTTTATTTCTTCCTTAAAGGTCTAGAGGATTATTCTGATCTCGATAACTTATTGATTAGATCGACCGATTAACGGCTTGCGATCTTACCTCTATCTACTTGTCAGTCTAACTCCCAAGGATTGCTCAAAATTTTACAAAAATTAACAGGAGTGGTAGCCGCCCTCACGGGAATTGCGGAGTGCGTTCGCCCAGCAATAAATCAGCAGCAATCTCTATCTATAGGTAGTTGGCAACTGGGTGTCAGCCCTCTTAAAATGATAGGTTTACAGGTCACATGTGCTTCTATATCAATTAAGCGGCATCCCTCTATGGAGAGAGTGGGAGAACAGCTGCAGGATCTGGTTACAGAAGCGAGCGGGCATCAGGCCTGGAGAGAGGAGTGCGGGACAGCAAAAAAGCAAATTATGTGCTGATTGTTGAGAAAAAATATTGGAAAAGAAAACGCCTAATAGAAAAATTGAGGGTGTGGCAGGTTCACCCCCCCTCAAAATAATCATCCTCAGTAGCGGCTAAAACTTATAACATTGGCAAATCAAGCGCGGGTTTGACAGCGCCGCCTAGGCGGATACGAAATCGTAGTTGAGAGAGACGTTGGTGGTATCCTGAACAACGGCAATCAGGTCGCCACTCCTGTAGATGGCTGTATCTAGGGCGGAACTGCCAGACCAGTTGTAATTCTTGTCTAGCGTGTAGTCGCTGATGCTGCCATAAACCTGAATCTTGTCGCCCTGGCTCCACTTGAAGTCAGTGATGGTGGCGTACCCACCGCCTTGATAGTATGAATCGTAGGAATCGCCGAGTGCGAAGGTGTCAGCTCCCCCGCCGCCGGTGAGGCTGTCATATTCATAGGAATCATAGGAATAGCCACCGCCATTCAGGTAGTCGTCGCCGCTCTCACCCTTTAGACTGTCAGTGCCGGTGCCGCCATACATGGTGTCTTTGCCATCATAGCCCAGCAGGGTGTCATTGCCGGAGCCACCATACATCTTGTCATTGCCGGTCCAGCCATCCAGATAGTCATTGCCGGCGTCACCGTACATGACGTCATCGCCGGCATTCCCGTAGAGGCTGTCATTGCCATCCCCACCTCCCAGGGTGTCGTTGCCCCCGTAACCATACATGTTATCGTTACCAGGGTTCATATAATCCATCGAGTCATTTCCAGAGGTGCCGTAGTAATTAGCCATGTCAGTTTCTCCTTGTACAATTCGGTAAATTGACTGCTATTCATGCTTCAACAGAGGTCTTTAATTTGCCGGCTTGTGGCTGGGCGGGCTACGCTCCAAAACCGCGTGGTATTCCCTCTCACGCCTTTCTGGAAACTTTTTACCGGGGGCAATACACAAGCCTCAGCTATAAGCTCCCCAAGAGGCGTTTTGCGGGACTCTTTGGAAATCAAAATTCCGCAAAAAGCTGAGCTGTTAACCTCTATCTACCTGTCAGCTTCAGGTTCGAGAGTGCCGCAAAATTTTACATAAGTTTACACTGCGGGGCAGCTGCCGGTCGGGAGAGACAGACGCACCAGCCCTGCGCTCAGGACTCCCACCGGACTGAGCGCAAATCTCTACCTTTAGGTAGTAGACATAAGGGGGATAAATTTTATTAAATTGATGAGTTAAGAGACAAAAGTGCTTCTAGATCAATGGAAGAGGCATCGCTCTATGGAGAGAGTGGAAGAACAGCTGGAGAGGCAGATTACAGAAGCCTGCAGGCATCCAGCCGGCAGCGTCCAGCGCCAGAGAAAATTAACCAAACTCATCCGTTCAATTGCTAGCAAACTTTGGAAAGAAAACACACCGTATTATGAAGATGCGCTGCAACAGACATGGGTGTACTTCTGTCAAAATATCTGCGAGGGCAATACGGGTGAGGCGTATAACCCGGCGCGGGGAAGTGTCCTCACCTGGCTAAATACCTACCTGAAGCGGCGGCTGCAAGATTTCTATATAGACAGTCAAAATCGGAAATCCAAATTTGTGCCAGGGAAGTGGGGAGCGAATGAGGACAGTGAAACCGCTGACCCCGTAGACAATCTGCCGGCGAGTCCTGACGCTCCCCCGCTGCTGGAAGACGTGAGAGCTTGGGCTGAGACAGACTCAACAGGAGAGTTGCGCAAAATCCGGCTGCAGGGCCACCCGGAGGTGACCGCCCAAGTCTTAATACTGAGGCGCTTGCCGCCGGAAACCAGCTGGAAAGCCCTGGGGGCGGAATTAGGTGTGCCGGCTTCAACATTAAGCAGTTTTTACCAGCGCCAGTGCCTGCCCCGCTTGCGTAAATTTGGCGAATCCGAGGGATATATAGAGTAGAGGAGGCGAGTATTTTCGTCCCTAGTAGGCCCGCAAGCGCCTGTAGCGAAGCTCTAGGGATTATGGAATAAAAACAGCAGTGCCATGACTTACAGCAGCCATGAAATAGAAAATTTTGCCCTACCGCTGCCGCTGACCCAAAACGCGCGGCGGGTGGCGCAGCAGTTTGCCAGCGAGCAACCCACACCGCAAAAGGCAGAGCAAGTCCGTTTGAATACCCTGGCCGTGTGGGTGGTCAATGACTACTTGCAGATGATGGGCATTCCCACAGACCTATCCGCCGGCGACAGCTGGAACCGCGTCGTGCGCCTGTGTGCCGACGTGGCGGACCTGCAAGTCACCGGTGCCGGTCGCTTAGAATGCCGGCCCCTAAAAAAGGGCCAGCGTTCCTGCTACATTCCGCCGGAAGTGTGGCAAGAACGAATTGGCTATATGGTGGTGGAGATAGATAGTTCCTTCCAGGAAGCCTGCTTGCTGGGATTTGCCCCAACAGCAGTCACGCACTCGCTGCCGGTCAGCCAGCTGCAACCGCCAGAAGATTTAATCGATTGCTTGAGCCAGCTGAGGCAGCCGGCACCGGCTGCAGTGCCGGCTGCACCCGCTAGAACTGCGGTGAACTTGAGCCGGTGGTTCAGCAATATTATTGAGGCTGGCTGGCAAGCGGTTGAAACTGTGCTCAACCCACCAGACGAATCAGAACTAGCGTTCAGTTTTAGAAGCCTGCCTTTCAATTTTAGAAGCCCCGACACATCAGTCCCAACTGAGCTCGGTCTGCCAGAAGCCGGCGTCAGACGAGCTAAGTTAATAGACCTAGGGATGCAGATCGTCGGTCATCCTGTAGCCCTAATCGTGGAACTCAGGCTAGAATCAGAACAGAAGACCAATATTCTCCTGCAAGTGCATCCTGCCGGCAGTCACATTTATCTGCCCCTAGGACTCCAACTGACTGTCCTCGATGAATCTGGGGCGACTTTTCAGGAAGTCCACTCCAGAAGCGCCGATAATTACATTCAATTGGAGTTCAGTGGCCAACCCGGCGAGCGGTTTTTCGCTCAGGTGGCTTTCGGCGACGCCAGCATTACGGAAGAATTTGTTATTTAGTTAGGGGCTGTCAGAGAAATATCAATTAATCCTTGAAATTTAAAGGTGCGGCGGCATTTTTAAATTTTTCACAGCAAGTATTGAGGGATCGCCTGGTCAAATGGGAAAATTAGTTTGTCTCAAGCTAGGAGATGGCGATTTTGAGCGCGGGTTTCCAGTCACCTTGCAGATTGGGAAAGAAGATTCGCGCCCAACGGCTGAAATCACCGGCTCCCTCCCCCCCGATCCAGAGATTCCACTGCTCTACAGCCGCTGGCAAATCGCCTATCGCCGCTTGGGGGTGCGCTCCCGACTGGAACCCAAAGCAGGAGTAGTAACCAACGTTTCCAAGATTGAGGATGTCAGCATTGCGGCGCGAGAATTGTGCGAGCGCCTGAATGCTTGGCTGCGCTCCGCTCCTTTTTGCTGTATCAAAGAAAAACTGCTAGAAAAATTAATGCCATCCGACGAAATTCGGATGCTCCTGCAAACCCGAGACATTCAGCTGCAGCGACTCCCCTGGCATCTTTGGGATTTATTGGAACACTACCCGAAAGCTGAAATTGCTTTAAGCGCACCGGCATACGAACGGATAGAGCGCCCCTCTCCCGCCAGAGGAAACAAAGTGAGCGTCCTAGCCATTTTGGGCAACAGTGATGGCATTGACACCCAGGCAGATAAAGCGGTGTTAAGACAGTTGCCGGGCGCGGAAATCAACTTTTTGGTGGAGCCCCACCGGCAGGCGCTAACCGCCCTGCTCTGGGAGGAACAGGGCTGGGACATCCTGTTTTTTGCGGGGCACAGCTCCAGCCTGGGGACTGGCGAGACAGGCCATATTTACCTGAACCGAACCGAAAATTTAACCATTGAACAGCTAAAATACGCCCTCAAAAAAGCCGCTGAGCGAGGCTTAAAAATCGCGATTTTCAACTCCTGTGACGGGCTGGGACTAGCCCAGGAGCTAGCTTCTTTGCAGATCCCCCAAATCATTGTCATGCGCGAGCCGGTTCCGGACCGGGTGGCGCAAGAATTTTTGAAGCATTTCCTGCAAGCCTTCGCTCGCGGCGAAACTTTCTATTTAGCCGTGCGAGAAGCGCGGGAAAAACTGCAAGGCTTAGAGGGCGAATTCCCTTGCGCCACCTGGCTGCCGGCGATTTGCCAGAATCCCGCTGAAGCGCCGCCGGCTTGGCAAGAACTGCTCACTAAACTCAATAAAAATTATACCGCAAACCGAGCCGTTTTGCCAACTGCAAAACTCTCGCCGGTCGGGCGCAGCCTCCGCACAGCGTTGCTAGCCAGCTTGCTTGTAACGCCGGCACTCATGGGGGCGCGGCACCTGGGAGTGCTGCAGGCGTGGGAGTTGCAAGCCTTTGACAGGTTAGTGCGAGTGCGATCGGAGGAAGGGCCAGATCCGCGCATTCTGGCGATCGGCATCACGGACAAGGATTTTCAGCTCAAAGAACAGCAGCAAAGAAAAGGCTCTCTCTCCGACCGGGCGCTGGCGATACTCCTGCAAAAACTCGAAGAATTCCAACCGCGAGCCATTGGCTTAGATATCTATCGCGATTTTCCTGCAGACCCGAAAGAGCGGGAATTAGCCGCTCGCATGCGGCGCAATCAGGGCTTGATTGCAATATGCAAAGTCAGCGAGCCAGAAATCAGCGAGCCCGGCGTCTCACCCCCGCCGGAAATTCCTGAAAATCGCCAGGGATTCAGCGATTTTTCCGTCGATCCGGATGGCGCGATCCGCCGGCATCTGATCGCCATGAAGCCACGCGCCACATCCCCTTGCGCTGCGCCCTACGCTTTCAGCGCACAGCTGGCATTCCGCTATCTGGAAACAAAAGGCATCAAAGCCCACTACACCCAACAAGGAGAATTGCAGCTGGGTGACGTTCTCTTCAAGCGCTTGCGAAACCGCAGCAGCGGCTACCAGCACCTCGACGACTGGGGCTACCAAATATTGCTCAATTACCGCTCCTACCGCTCTCCTTCTGAGGCTGTCGAAACCGTCACCCTCACAGAAGTGATCGCCGGGAAAGTCAACCCCGATGCCTTCAAAAATCGCATCATTCTCATCGGCGTCACCGCTCAAAGTGCCGGTGACAATTTTACAACTCCCTACAGTGCCGCCCGCTGGCCCTACCAAGAAATGCCCGGAGTCCTCGTGCACGCCCAGATGGTGAGCCAGATTCTCAGTGCGGTTCTGGACGGGCGGCCCCTGCTGTGGGTCTGGCCCCAGTGGGCGGAGGTTTTGTGGGTCTGGGGCTGGTCCGTGCTGGGAAGCCTGCTGGCGTGGCGCATTGGCAACCCCCGCCACTTAGCGCTGGCGGCAGCCGCCGCACTGGCCGTTTTATACGGACTGTGCCACATCTTGATGGATCGGGGCGGTTGGGTGCCGCTCGTACCGCCGGCTCTGGCTCTGGCCCTCACCGGCGCGATTGTGGCCGCTTCCACCGCTTCCCCAGCCCATTTTCAGGAGCCTGACTTATAAAAATTATTTTTTTTAATAAATCGCCGCCGTGAAAGACCGCCAAGGAAAGAAAAGAGACAGGATTTCTCAAATTATTTATAACTGCTGGAACTTAGCGCTATGACTGAATTAAAATTCTCTCCTGCGGCTTCTTGCAGAGTCCAGACTTATCCGGTGGAAAATTTGTCTGCCAATTGCAGGCAAACTGCTGGCGTCCCACACATAAAACTCGCCTTTTCTATCTGTCTGGCATCCCTGGCTTTCATGCCGGCAGCAGCCGGTCAACCTGTCACTGACTGGCCCCCAACTTTGAATTATAGCACACAGTTAAACCCAACATCAATCTTCAACACCCCCCCGCCACCAGACAACATCGGCGAACCGGGCGGTCGGATTGGAGGGGGAAAGCGGGGCTGTGGCGATACCGGCAATGATTTCCAGGACTCTGAGGCAAAGGCACTCACGGCATTAGTGCCGGTTTCGGATTCGGGACTGGTCTGGGGATTAACAACCTCTGAGCGACCCACGTTTTGGTTTTACGTCCCTTATTCCGCCCCACTTCCTGGTGAGTTTGTCCTGCAGGATGAAGCGGACGCGACTGTCTACCAGACCTCTCTCACCCTGTCTGGAACGCCGGGAGTTATCAGCGTCTCCCTCCCGCCCACAGAAAAACCGCTAGAAATTGGCAAGCGATATCACTGGTATTTTATTGTTAATTGCGATTCAGAACCCATCGCTTTTGTTCACGGATGGATTCAAAGATCCGAACTGAATCCCGCCCTGACAGTTCAGTTAGAAAACTCCACACCGGCTCAGCGGGTCGCCCTTTATGCCGGCAGCGGTTTTTGGTACGATGCGCTGACTGCAGCAGCGGATATTAGGCGCACCGGCTCGCAGGACACATCCTATTGGGCTGCCCTGTTGCGAGATATTCGCCTGGACAATCTTGCCCCCCAGCCGGTGTTAGATTTTAGATTTTAGATTTTGGATTTTGGATTTTAGTCTTCGGGTGATTTTCAAGTCTCCGACTCTCACCAGAAGACTCCACAGCAGTTCCCAATAATTTGTCAGCCGCCTCTCTTCCCTTGGCGCTCTTGGCGTCTTGGCGGTTTATCAAAACAGGACTTAGGCAGCGACACTCAATTGTGGGGGCCGGTTACGCTACCGCTAACCCACCCTACTGCGATTTTTTATATCCAAAATCCAAAATCCGGGCATTCAAAATCCAAAATCTGGGCATCCAAAATCCTACAGCCAATTCCCCACCAACACATAAGGTGCCCAGAACAGCGGACGCTGGTACTTAGGATTCTTTAAAAGACCCAGCTGCGCTTGACGGAGGGCTTCGGCTTTTGTCAGCTGGTTGCTCGCTAATTCCCGGTAAAATTGACTCATCAGCAGGGCGGTAGACTCATCATCCACACTCCACAGAGAGGCGAGGGTGCTGCGAGCTCCCGCCCGCACCGCCACTCCAGCGAGCCCCAGAGCCGCCCGCCTGTCCCCTGCAGCGGTTTGGCAGGCGCTCAAAACTAGCAATTCAATCCCCTCAGTTGAGCTTCTCTCTCCAGTTCGCAGCAAGCTATCCAACTCTTTGACATAAATCCGCTTATCCCAAGCGACAATAAATGTGTCGCTGGCATTCGAGCTGAACTGACCGTGAGTGGCTAGGTGAATGACAGGAAAGGACAAGTCGCTGACTCGCTCTTGAAGCGCTTTGCTGGTAAACTCTTCGTTGAAAAGAATCCGGCTTCGCACCTCCGACTTAATTTCCTGCAATTCCCGCTCGACATTTGGCAGTGCGGGAAATCCCGAGCGGGGTTCAGTCACACCGGCAGCCAAAGCCTCCAGCCTGCCGGTGTGCAAAGGTTTGGGGGATAGCAGCTGCAAACCCGGAGCCAGGGCAATGCTATAGTTCTCCACCAGATAGCGCTCGCCGTCGTAAAGGGCTGCCATCGGGATATTCCGGAAGGGAGAGTCGAGGACAAACACTAATGTCTTGACTTGGCTGGCATTTAAGTCTGGCAAAGCCGGAGCGACAAGCCAGCTGTAGACCTGCTCTGACAGGGACTTTACCTCTCGGAGGGCATAGGGTTTTGTGAGATTGCTCCGCAACTGTTCTAGGGTGCTTTCTACTTGGCTTTTTGCGAGGCGGACCCTGTAGTGGCGCAGTTCATTTTGATTGGGCAATTTGAGGATAACTTCTGTGCGGTCTGCCAAAACTATCGGATAAATCACCGCTGCCTTGGGATTAGAACTGTCAGCGATTTCGTCTATTTGTTTCGGCTTGGCATTCAAACAGGCATCCCGAAAGAAGTTGTCTAGCTCAGCCAGCTGCAGCGCTTCAATCGTATCGCGAGCTCGCTTTAAGTTTTCTTGCGCCGGCTGCTCTGATTCCAGAAGTAAAGCCACCAGCTGCCGGTACACCGGCTCGACTCGATCCCGAAAGTCGAACTGAATGTCGGGGTTGAGGGCGGCGAGATCGCTGCGCAAGGACTTGAGGGTTGCCACCGCTTGCGCGTAAACCTCCAGCGCTCCCGACCTGTCGCCTAGCGCCAGCCGCAGGCGTCCGAGCTGCCACTGCCACTGATAGGCAATATCCGGCGCGCCGATGCTCTGGGCGAGGTTTAAGGCTGCTTCCGTGTGGCGCACAGCGACCGGCAGCTCTCTGGCGACCTCGTAGAGCTGGCCCAAATTGCCGGCGGCGTAGGATTCGGCTCGCTCGTCTTTCAGGTCTTTCGCCTGCTGGACCGCTGCGCCCAGTAACTGGGCAATTGCTTGTGTTTGCAGCAAGTCTTCTGCCGGATTTTGGAGTGGGGCACCGGCTGCTCCCCAGCTCTCCTGCTGCAGGCAGATTAGACTGCCGGCAAAGTTCACCCGGGCGTAGACTGCCGGCCTGCTGGGGCTGAGCCGCTCGATCTGCTGCCGCAAGTCGCGCAATTCCTCAGCGGTTGGGGTTTGCTGTTGCGCCAGCAACACGCTCAGCCGGTTGAGCTGCGCCTGTATCTGCGTCAAATTTGAGGTTGATTTTTCTGCACTTTTGTGATATAATCCCTCAGCTTTATTGTAGTAGGATTGAGCGTCGGGCGGGATGCCTCCGTCAGGGCAGCGCACCGGCAGGTGCCGGTGACTGCTGCCATCCTGCTGGTTTCCCACTCGGCGGGCAAAAGCGAGTGCTGTGCTGCCCAAACTGAGCAAAGTCTCACTTTCTTCTTGACGGGATTGCAGCTCTTGTGCTATTGCTAAACTTTGCTCCAGAAGCTGCTGAGACTTGTCGAGATTGCCGGCGAAGCGCAAGGCGTTTCCCAGACTGCGCAATCCTGCGGCTTTCAGGGGGGAGTTGGGCTGCGCTTGCAGGGTTTCTTCCAGCTGCTGCAGGAGTTTCACGGCTTGCCGGTACTGTCCCAAGGCTTGCAGGGCGGTGGCTTGGTTAATCTGGCTGCCGGTGCGCCCGTGCCGGTCGCCTGCTGCGCCATACGCCTCAGCCGCCTGTTTCCAGGTGGCCAGGGCCTCTTCGGTCTGTCCCTGGGCCAGTTGCAGGCTGCCCCGGACGTTGAGGGCGAGAGCTCGAATCCGCTGCGAGTCCGCACTGCGCGAGTCGGAGGGGGTTAGGAGGCTGAGGCTGGTGGCGCTCGCCTCGCCAGCTTCGGACAGCTGTCCGAGTTTTTGATAAGCCAGGGAGAGATAGCTGAGCGCCAGAGCTTGGTTGAGGGCGTCCCCCCGCGACTGGTACAGGTGCGCCGCCTGCGCCAGGACTTCTGCTGCCGGCTGGAACTCCCCCGCCCGGTACAAGTTTTTGCCCTGTTCCAGCAGTTGCGTCGCGGAAGCCGGCTGGCCGGCTGCCGGGGTGGCTGCGGCAAGAATTGCCACCGGGGGCGTCAGGCAGAAACCATAAGCCACAAGCAACAGGACAGAGATAATCTGGGAGGGGCTCATACCTATTATAGATGCCTGAATTTTGGATAATGGAATTGAAAAAGGCGGCAGTCAAGCCTTTTCAGACCTAGGGAAAAATACTATTTATTCCAACTTGTCTCATTTTTCTCAAAGTAGTGGCAGCTGGGTGCGGGGCAAGAGCTCCAGCTCGTTTCTCTGTTGCTTGTTCCGCCGAGCGAGCGCCAAAATTGAGTTCACTTAAGCTTCACGCTTCTCTTATGTTAGTGCGCTTTCAGAAGGTTTGGTAATAGGTAATAATATGTCCTAATGGCACCGCTTTGGCACTGAGGGTGTGGGGGGCGAGGTATAGCACACCGGCGCGCCTTACAGCGGGGGGATCATATGCGTGAGGGGAACCGCCTACCTCACATGAAGCCGAAAAATCCCTGAGGCGGCTCCCCTCACACAAAAGAAGCCCGCGCCCTTCCCTCAACTTGTGATAACCTGGGTTTGTGGGAACCAGAGGGAAAGCCGGTGCTATGTCCTTACCCAAATCAGAAACCTGGCGCATGTCTGGCGCAGCGCTAGCGCAGTATTTCATATAGGTTAGGACATTCATGGCATCGCGCGTGGGCCATGCCCCACCCGATAAGCAGCAATACCCCATCCCCTAATGCCTCCAGGGGATAATTGGAAGATGTTTATGTCCTAACCTAAGTGCCTATTGCGATAGAGACTCGGTTTCCAGATATAAAATTTGGGCGCTATCGCAGGATTCATCTTTGCGATCGTGCGATGGTGCCCAAGTTTTTCCCGGCGCGCCTTACAGCGGGGGGATCATATGCGTGAGGGGAACCGCCTGCCTCACATGA
>NZ_KB235948.1:5498966-5499769 GCF_000332335.1 Kamptonema formosum PCC 10802
GCCTCCAGGGGATAATTGGAAGATGTTTATGTCCTAACCTAAGTGCCTATTGCGATAGAGACTCGGTTTCCAGATATAAAATTTGGGCGCTATCGCAGGATTCATCTTTGCGATCGTGCGATGGTGCCCAAGTTTTTCCCGGCGCGCCTTACAGCGGGGGGATCATATGCGTGAGGGGAACCGCCTGCCTCACATGAAGCCGAAAAATCCCTGAGGCGGCTCCCCTCACACAAAAGAAGCCCGCGCCCTTCCCTCAACTTGTGATAACCTGGGTTTGTGGGAACCAGAGGGAAAGCCGGTGCTATGTCCTTACCCAAATCAGAAACCTGGCGCATGTCTGGCGCAGCGCTAGCGCAGTATTTCATATAGGTTAGGACATTCATGGCATCGCGCGTGGGCCATGCCCCACCCGATAAGCAGCAATACCCCATCCCCTAATGCCTCCAGGGGATAATTGGAGGATGTTTATGTCCTAACCTAAGTGCCTATTGCGATAGAGACTCGGTTTCCAGATATAAAATTTGGGCGCTATCGCAGGATTCATCTTTGCGATCGTGCGATGGTGCCCAAGTTTTTCCCGGCGCGCCTTACAGCGGGGGGATCATATGCGTGAGGGGGGCCCCTGCCTCACATGAAGCCGAAAAATTCCTGAGGCGGCTCCCCCCACACAAAAGAAGCCCGCGCCCTTCCCTCAACTTGTGATAACCTGGGTTTGTGGGAACCAGAGGGAAAGCCGGTGCTATGTCCTTACCCAAATCAGAAACCTGGCGCATGTCTGGCGCAGCGCTAGCGCAGTATTTCAT
>NZ_KB235948.1:5499869-5500528 GCF_000332335.1 Kamptonema formosum PCC 10802
TTCATGGCATCGCGCGTGGGCCATGCCCCACCCGATAAGCAGCAATACCCCATCCCCTAATGCCTCCAGGGGATAATTGGAGGATGTTTATGTCCTAACCTAAGTGCCTATTGCGATAGAGACTCGGTTTCCAGATATAAAATTTGGGCGCTATCGCAGGATTCATCTTTGCGATCGTGCGATGGTGCCCAAGTTTTTCCCGGCGCGCCTTACAGCGGGGGGATCATATGCGTGAGGGGAACCGCCTACCTCACATGAAGCCGAAAAATCCCTGAGGCGGCTCCCCTCACACAAAAGAAGCCCGCGCCCTTCCCTCAACTTGTGATAACCTGGGTTTGTGGGAACCAGAGGGAAAGCCGGTGCTATGTCCTTACCCAAATCAGAAACCTGGCGCATGTCTGGCGCAGCGCTAGCGCAGTATTTCATATAGGTTAGGACATTCATGGCATCGCGCGTGGGCCATGCCCCACCCGATAAGCAGCAATACCCCATCCCCTAATGCCTCCAGGGGATAATTGGAAGATGTTTATGTCCTAACCTAAGTGCCTATTGCGATAGAGACTCGGTTTCCAGATATAAAATTTGGGCGCTATCGCAGGATTCATCTTTGCGATCGTGCGATGGTGCCCAAGTTTTTCCCGGCGCGCCTTACAGCGGGG
>NZ_KB235948.1:5500628-5572524 GCF_000332335.1 Kamptonema formosum PCC 10802
CATGTCTGGCGCAGCGCTAGCGCAGTATTTCATATAGGTTAGGACATTCATGGCATCGCGCGTGGGCCATGCCCCACCCGATAAGCAGCAATACCCCATCCCCTAATGCCTCCAGGGGATAATTGGAAGATGTTTATGTCCTAACCTAAGTGCCTATTGCGATAGAGACTCGGTTTCCAGATATAAAATTTGGGCGCTATCGCAGGATTCATCTTTGCGATCGTGCGATGGTGCCCAAGTTTTTCCCGGCGCGCCTTACAGCGGGGGGATCATATGCGTGAGGGGAACCGCCTACCTCACATGAAGCCGAAAAATCCCTGAGGCGGCTCCCCTCACACAAAAGAAGCCCGCGCCCTTCCCTCAACTTGTGATAACCTGGGTTTGTGGGAACCAGAGGGAAAGCCGGTGCTATGTCCTTACCCAAATCAGAAACCTGGCGCATGTCTGGCGCAGCGCTAGCGCAGTATTTCATATAGGTTAGGACATTCATGGCATCGCGCGTGGGCCATGCCCCACCCGATAAGCAGCAATACCCCATCCCCTAATGCCTCCAGGGGATAATTGGAAGATGTTTATGTCCTAACCTAAGTGCCTATTGCGATAGAGACTCGGTTTCCAGATATAAAATTTGGGCGCTATCGCAGGGAGCGACAGGCACAACAGTATTTTCGCGTCATATTTGAATGCCTGCCGGTGCCGGTTGGCCACAGTTCCCGACCTTATATGCGCACACCTATCCCATTGTTCCTAATCTAACACAAATCCTGCCAATTGCAAAGGGAGAAAGACAAAAAGTTTGCAGAGGATTTTCGCTGTGCCGGGGCGGGTTGACAAATATATTTCGTTGTATGTATTTCCCTCTTTCTTCTTGGCGTCCTTGGCGTCTTGGCAGTTCATTAATAAACCCCCTATCACAGCCTCACCCTAATGAGCAACAGCACCGGCTATCGCAGAGGGCAGGACCCCGGCACCCGCGAATGCAAAACCGGAATGCTCCCGGTCAGAATCACCTCGCCACCGGCACCGATCTCCCATTCTTGCGCTTCCACAATCTCTTGCCGCACCGGCAGCACCGCCCCACCGGCAGCGCCCCGCCCCCCCACCTCACCCGCAACAGCTGTCCCCCAGTCCTCCCAAACAGAATTGCTGCTCAGGGCGTCGCTGGGGGAGGGGGGCAAGCCCCCAGAACCGGTGACGGCGAAGCTGCTGCCCTTGCCCAGCGCACAGGGGTTCCGGTCAATCAGCCCGGCGGCATCGACGGGGTTTTCTGGCAATTCCACCAACCCCTGGGTGGGGTGAGCGTCCGGGGTGTTAATTTCTACAGTGCCGCTCAACTGCGGTCCGCCGGTAGAGCTGGCTGTGATGTCACTGGTTCGGTCGTCCTGCTGCGCTCTCGCTTGTGCGCCAAAGATAGAGCGAGCGTCAACCCTCACCTCACCGCCCCGCCCTTGGAAGGCGTTGGCGTCGATGTCGCTATTTTCCAGCGCCGCGAGAGCGCCGGTTTGGATAGCGATACTTCCGCCGGTTCCGGGACTCCCTTCGCTGCCTGCTTCAGTAGAGATAGAACTGTTGTGTCGCAGCAGCAGCACCTCCCGCGCCAGCAGGCGGATATTGCCGCCCTTGCCGGAAATGGTTCTGGCGGCGAGCTCTCCGCTGTCGAGACGGATAGAGCCGGCTTGTATCTCCAGGTTGCCGGCGGCTCCTGACATGCCGCTTCCCATGATATCGGTGGCGTTCACCCTGACTTCCGCCCCACTGCTAACACTCAGCCGTCCGGTTTCAACGCTCAAGTTGCCCGCATCTCCAGGCCCAACCGTTTGAGCGAACAGCCCACTGTTAATCTCTCCATCTGGTGCGGTTGCGGAGCCACTCAATTCCACAGACTCCTTGGCCCTCACCGTCACCGTTCCCCCCTTGCCCTGAAAAGTAGACGCTGACACCCGCGCCCCACCTCGGACAGCCAGCCGCTGCGTCTCAATCGTCAAGTCCCCAGCATCTCCAGTGCCGAAAGAGCGGGTGAGCAAGCCGCTCGGACGCTCTCCAGCGACGCCGCTCAGCTCCACAGATTCAGAAGCTCTCACCGTCAGGTTTCCCGACTTGCCGGCACCCAAAGAACTTGTGACCGCCGCCGCTCCATTCCTCACAGTCAGCCGCCCGGTTTCAACCGTCAAGTCCCCCGCACCGGCATCTCCTTGGGCTTCGGCAACTAATCCGCTAGAAATGCCGTTTGCTGAGGTTCCGCTCAGTTCGACTGAATGGGTTGCCCTCACCGCCAAGCTCCCCCCCTGTCCCAAACCCAAGGAGCCAGATGACACCTGCGCCCCATCTCGAACGATTAAACGCCCCGTTTCTACAGTGACATTTCCCCCAGCGCCGGTGGCTCCTGTCTCGACTTGAGCGGACAGGGCGCTGGCAAACCGGCTGCTGGCTGTCGCGCCGGTCACTTCTACTGACTCGGAGGCGCGTGCGGTCAGGTTTCCCCCCTTCCCCGCCCCAAAGGTCGCTGATGACACGGCTGCGCCATCCCGGATGATTAACCGGCCCGTTTCCACGGTTAAATTCCCCCCAGCGCCGGTGGCTCCTGGCGCAACCTGAGCCGACAAGCCGCTGATTCGCCCCCCAACCGCTGATTCTCCAGCCAGCTCCACCGATTCAGAAGCCCTCACCGTCAGGCTGCCGGCTGCCCCCTCACCCCGTGTGGCAGCGGATACCAGCGCCCCGCCGCGAACGATTAACCTCCCCGTTACCACAGTTAAATTGCCTCCTCTCCCGGTGGCAGCCGGCCTCACTTCAGCGGATAAAGCGCTCGGAATAGAACCGTCTGATGATGTGCCGGCCAGCTCTACTAACTCGGAGGCTTGCACTTTAAGTGTGCCACCTGCTTGTGAGCCCCAGGTGTTGGCTTCAATCGCCGAGCCGCCGGTCAGCGTCACCCGCCGGCCTGTAACTTGGACATCGCCGCCACCGGCACCGCTAGCATCGGCGGACGCCTCCCCGGAAAGTTGAATGTCGCCAAAGGCAGGGACGCCCTCATATCCCAAGGAAAAGCCTTTCTCTGCCGGGGTGAGGCTGACTGTGCCGGCACCGGCGACACTGCCGATCTCAATCCGCCCCCCAGCTGTCTTGAGAGTTCCGCCTTCGAGGGCGACATTTGAGCCAACCAGGGCCAGGGTTTGTGCCGGTGCGGCGCGCAAACCGCCACTCGTGTCACCCCCGCCGGATGTCGTTTCCCTTCCCCCTCCCCGCACGAGAATCCTTCCCGGATTTGCCTCAAACTGCAAGCCAACCGGCACGCTGACGGTGAGCAGGGGCGGGTTTTGGGGGTTGGCGGCGCTGAAAACGCTGCCGTCAGCAAAGTTCAGCCCCTGTGCCGTGCTGGCGATGAAGGAGCCGCCAATGTTGAGCCTGGCGTTGGGGCCAAAAATAATGCCGTTGGGATTGAGCACGAAGACGTTGGCGCTGCCGTTGGCTTGAATGGTGCCGTCAATGTGAGAAATTGACCGCCCTGTCACGCGCGTGAGGATGTTTTGAATGTCCGGGGCATTATTGAAGTGAGCTGTCCTGCCGGTGGGGAGGGAAAATTGTTCAAAACTGTGGAAGAGGTTGCTGCCCTTAACGGTGCCGCCGGTGATGGTGATGGTATTGCCATTTGCGGTGACGGCAGAGTTGACCGGCAGCGTGGCGTCTGGGGCGGTTTGCGCCGGTGTGCCGGTGGGGAAAAATACCGCATTCCCCGCCGCCAGCAGGCAGCCGCACAAGCCTAATTTCCAGCCGATCGCTCTCCGCCGGCGAACCCCACCCCTTACGCCCCTCCCCGCCACCGGGAAGGGGGGGAAGAGAGAGAAGTTCATCTCACTGATATGCGACATTTGGTGCCTGCCACTTCCCTGAAATTTCAATCCCTCATAGGGATTCACACTTACTCAATCCGCACATTATATATAATAGCACATTTTCCAACACAGCTTGCCTCCGGCACGAATGAAACCCGCTCTGAGAGTTGTTTTATAAAGAAAACGTAAAAGAGCCAGCAACCGGGGCCGGCCACGGGAGCGCGGGTGTCAGCTTTAGCTCTCTCTTCCATAAGATTGATTAATTTTATAATCAACCGCCAATAACGCCCTAGCTTAAAAGGCTTTACTGCCACCTTTTATAGCAGTAGGCACTTAGGTTAGGACAAGGGGTTTAACATGATGTAGGAGCGGGTTCACCCACAACCTGTGCCACACCGCTATAACACCGATAAACCCGCCCCTAACCGCTGATATAGCAGCCGGCAATTGGGCCATAGCGTGTCCTAACCAATATGACTGCTGCTATCAAAATCACAATTAGGGGTTGCTAAATAGGGATTAGAACGCTTTAATGCCGCGTTTTTCACTCCGGAATCTAAAATCTAAAATCCACAATAGGTAGAGTTACCACACCGGCGGCTGCAGGGGTTGGTATCTGGGGGCGCTGTTGAGGCTAGGGATGACTTGTATAGCAGTAGTCATATTGGTTAAGAGATTAATGACATGGTTTATGGGGCTCATGCGCATCGGGCTCATGCGCATGGGAAAGACTCACAGCAATGCCCAATGCGATGATGCCCAATGCCCTATGCGATGATGCCCATGTACTAACCTAAGTGCATACTGCTATAAATTTTAAATTAAGAAGTGTCTGTTAAAAATTCAAAATTAGCTGGCACTCCTAGCCTTTCTCACTGTTCCCCTTCTGAAGTGATAATATAGCAGGCAGATACCTGGACTGGCAATCAGCGCCACACTCCCGACAGCTAGCGCAGCAGCTGTCTGACAGTTTCGAGCAGTTCTGTCGGGCGGAAGGGTTTGGCGATGTAGGCATCAGCACCTTGCTTCATCCCCCAGTAGCGGTCGAACTCTTCGCTTTTGCTGGTGCACATTACGACGGGGATATTTTGGGCTTTTGGGTTGTTTTTTAGCCACCGGCACAGTTCGTAGCCGTTCATGCGGGGCATAACAATATCTGTGATTACTAAATCGGGGCAGCTCGCCTGAATTTGTTCTTTGGCTTCGAGGCCATCAGAGGCTTCGATAACATCCAGTCCGCTTCGTTTGAGAATGTCGGCGACGATTTGCCGCAGTGTCAAACTGTCATCCACAATCAGAACTGTACTCATAACTCCCTACCTAATTGCTGGTTGGAAAGGTTAAGGCCGTGGTTGATTCCCCGCAATGCCGGTATGCTGTCTGGAGACTGGCCAGATCGCCCCGCTAGACAGCTCAGAGGGGTCTAGAGGGAGCGGTGATTCCGCTACAGGGGGGCGTGCGCGTTGCGCTCCCGCTCCTCCAGACAGGCCAAGACCTCGCCCGGACGCAACGGGGTGGGGGCGAGGCTCAGCGCAAGGGGCGCTCTCCAGCCCCGGACGGGCCCGCCCGGATTCTCGCGCTTGGCGCGTCTGGCAAGTATCGATCAGTTGCAACCGGCACCGTGAACTTCCTGCAGACGATGCCGCCACCATAGCCTCCTCCCACAGTTAGATTTCCCACTGTCCGCTCCCAAGTGCCAAAAACTGTTTGGCATCCGGGGCGCATGGAGCCGCCACGGGCCGGCCACGGGGGGCCGCCCCTACGCAGACCTGTCCCCGGAGGGCCGCCTCGGTTCACCGCGCTCCCTCCATTCTCAGACAATTTTAGGGTGTGCCAAATTGCGATTTGTGAAGCGAGGGACACTGCAGGAAGCGGGTTTGGGGGGTTTGGTTAATTTTTGATTATAGATTCTTAATTTTAAATTAAAATTAATGTTCCAAGGGGGAGAATTTATCGACTCCGCCCTGTCGGGCCCGGGTCGGGCCCGGCTCGGGCCCGGTCGGGGGCGGCGAAATGCGACAGCCCTTGGTTTATGTAACGGTTTGCAAAGTTATAATGAGAGACGGGTAAAAGATACCTTAAGAAAATCTAAAGAACCTCGAAAGGCAGTACCATCACATGCGAGTTGCGATCGCTGGAGCAGGCTTGGCAGGGCTTTCCTGCGCGAAATATCTGACCGATGCGGGTCACACGCCCACAGTCTTGGAGCGGCGGGACGTGCTGGGCGGCAAAGTAGCGGCGTGGAAAGACTCTGACGGGGACTGGTACGAAACCGGTCTGCACATCTTCTTCGGTGCCTATCCCAACATGCTGCAGCTGTTCAAGGAGCTGGGCATTGAAGACCGGCTGCAGTGGAAAGAGCACACCATGATCTTTAACCAGCCGGACAATCCGGGGACATACTCCCGCTTTGACTTCCCCGACCTGCCGGCACCGCTGAACGGCGTCATGGCCATTCTCCGCAATAACGACATGCTCACCTGGCCAGAGAAAATACGCTTCGGGCTGGGGCTGCTCCCGGCCATGATTCAGGGCCAGAAGTACGTCGAGGAGATGGACAAATACTCGTGGTCGGAGTGGCTGAAAATGCAAAACATTCCGCCGCGAGTGGAGAAAGAAGTGTTCATCGCCATGTCCAAGGCGCTGAACTTTATCGACCCGCACGAAATTTCCGCAACGATATTGCTGACGGCGCTCAACCGCTTCCTGCAGGAGAAAAACGGCTCGAAGATGGCCTTTTTGGATGGCTCGCCCACGGAGCGGCTGTGCCAGCCGCTCGCAGACTATATCACCGAGCGGGGGGGCCAAGTGCGGCTAAATGCGCCGCTGAAGGAAATCTCGCTCAACGATGACGGCACGGTGCGGGGGTTCCTGCTGCGGGGGACCGGCGGGGCGGCGGATGAACTGTTCACCGCTGACGCTTATGTCTCTGCCATGCCTGCAGACCCCCTAAAAGTTATGCTGCCGGCCAAGTGGCGAGAGCTGGATTTCTTTAAGAAGCTGGACGGTCTGGAAGGAGTGCCGGTGATTAATGTACATTTATGGTTTGACCGCAAGCTCACCGACATCGATCACCTGCTGTTTTCGCGCTCGCCGCTGCTGAGCGTCTATGCCGACATGAGCAACACGTGCCGGGAGTATGCCAATCCCGACCGGTCGATGCTGGAACTGGTGCTAGCACCGGCAAAGGATTGGATTGCCAAATCCGACCAGGAGATTGTGGGTGCCACGATGGCAGAGCTAGAAAAGCTGTTTCCCGACCACTTCTGCACCGGCCAACCGGCTCGCTTGCTGAAATATCACGTCGTGAAAACGCCGCGCTCTGTTTATAAGGCGACCCCGGGACGCCAGCAGTGCCGCCCGTCCCAGAAGACTCCGATTAGCAATTTTTACCTGACCGGCGATTACACCATGCAGCGCTACCTGGCCAGTATGGAAGGGGCTGTGCTTTCTGGCAAGCTAACAGCGCAGGCGATAGCCCGCCCCTAGCCATCAACAGACACGCCCGCTGCTACCACGCCCTCTGCCGGCAGGGGCGAATGCGTTGCGCGAGCCGCCCCCGCACGCTGCCCTTGTCAGTCCCCCTTTCGTTCCGGTCCCCGACGCAGTCGTGCTCTGACTCGACATCGAAGTTGATGACTCGATCCTTCTGGCTGATAGCTAATCCCCCAACCCATGCTGCAACTGCCTACTCACCCCCGCACGAAACCGCTGGCTTCCCCAGAAGCCTCCTATGAACTCTGCCGCCAGATTACGGCCACTTACGCCAGGACCTTTTATCTGGGCACCCTGCTGATGCCAGAGGCCAAACAGCGGGCGATTTGGGCCATCTACGCCTGGTGCCGCCGCACCGACGAACTGGTGGATGGCTCTCGCGCTCGCCTGACGACGCCTGAAACGCTCGACCACTGGGAGCGCCAATTGGAGTCGATCTTTGCCGGTCACCCGCAAGAAGACTTTGATGTGGCGCTGGCGGATACGGTGGAGCGCTTTCCCCTTGACATTCAGCCCTTTCGGGATATGATTGCCGGACAGGGCATGGACTTGTACCGCAGCCGCTACGAAACCTTTGAGGAACTGTACCTCTACTGCTACCGAGTCGCCGGCACGGTGGGGCTGATGACGCTGCCGGTGATGGGAGTCGAACCCTCCCCCCGCACCGCTCCCTGGAATCGAGCGGCCTCTTCCGATCCCAATCCAGCTGAACAGGCGGTGGCCCTGGGAATTGCTAACCAGCTGACGAATATCCTGCGAGATGTGGGGGAAGATATCCGCCGGGGCCGCATTTACCTGCCCCTAAAAGAGTTAGCGATGTTTGATTACACGGAAGAGGATTTACTCAACGGTGTGGTGGATGACAGGTGGCGCTGTTTGATGCGGTTCCAAATTCAGCGAGCCCGCAAGTTCTATGCCGAAGCGGAAAATGGCATTAGCGCTCTCAGTCGGGACGCCCGCTGGCCCGTGTGGTCGGCTCAGATGCTCTACAGCCACATACTGGTTGCCATTGAGCGCAACAAGTATGATGTCTTCCGCCGGCGCGCCTATGTTCCCGGAGCGCGGAAGATGCTGACTTTGCCGGTGGCTTGGCTGAGGGCGCAAGTCTTCTAAATGCCCGCCACGCGCTCTTGACCGCCAGCCACCGGCGTTTCAGCAAGCAGCACGGCTGTTGGCTGGCGGCACTAGCTTTGTGTTTTGCAGCACAGCCTTGAAATCCTAAACTGTCCTATTTTAGAGAAGGAACCTTTAGAAGATGGTAGCCATGAAGGGGCTGTTCACAGTGCGTCCGCTCAATGCCTTAACCAACTCCCTGAAATTAATTATTCAGCCGCAAGATATTGAAACGAGCGACAGTCTGTGTGGCGTCGGCTTTCAGCCAGTTCCTGCCATTCCACAACTCGTTTACCGAGTGGTTGCCAGAAATCAGGTTGCTGATGTTTTCGGGCAGATATGCGATCTGCTGACAGAAGCCAGTCAAGCCGCCTCCCGGTTTTTACTGACCCGATCGCCTCTTGAGGACAGCACTCTGCTGGTGGAATTCCTCGAGGCTCAGCCCCTCAGTGCCATCACCCTGTGCGTCAGGAACGCCTGGTTTTTTCGACTGCTGATCGAGCGGCGCATCTTTTTCAAATACCAGCCGATTTTTCACCTGGCATCCGGTCAGGTGGTCGCCCATGAATGTCTGGCTCGCGCCACCAGCGATCAGGGGAAATGTCTGACCGGCAAACACTTAATTGATGCCGCTGTCTCCACCCAGCTGAGTTGCGAGTTTGACGAGCTGGCTCGCGCCGCCTGTCTGGAATCGATTGCAGCGCTTAAAACTGAACAAACGTTTTTTATCAACGTCCTGCCCAATGCTATTATACACAATCCCCACTCTTTGGATCAGAACTTTCAACAAGTCCTGGATCTGGGATTGCGACCGCAACAAATTATCTTTGAACTCACGGAAGTGGAAGTCCTGGATCGCTGTCCAGACTTGCCGCAGATCGTAAACCGCCTGCGGGAATGGGGATTTGGGATTGCGGTAGATGATTTGTGCGGCTGCGTTTCAGTCGATCACTACGTCCTGGAGTTCCGTCCCGACCTGATTAAACTCGACCGGCGGCTGGTGGACGGTTGCAGCAAACACTCTCTGAAGCAGACGCTGATCAAAAGTCTCTTGCATTCCGCCCACGAAGAGGGGATTATGGTTCTAGCCGAAGGACTCGAAGACAGGTCAGATATAGAGTTCTGCCGCGATTTGGGCGTGGATTACGGACAGGGATTTGGTCTGGCCACTCCGGAACTGACCCTACAAACGGTGAGAGCGGATTTCACCGGCTTTGCTATGTCTAAGGCGTCTTAACTATTTTAAATTTAACCTTTGGGACTGTCAGAGGATAGAATTGGTTTGAACAGGCATTTTTCAGCGCACCGGCGCTCGCCTGACTTTCCCGCCACCAGCCGGTCTTGTATTAAGCTTTTAGGCTTTTATAGCAGCCGTCATATTGCTTAGGACATCAGTGGCCTAGGGATAAAAGGCGTAGGACAGGCGTCCCCTGCGATCCTGCTGTCCGTTCCCGAGCGTGAATACTGCTATAATCTTCCTATCTGCCTAAAGGAGGCAGAGCCTCCAGGACGGCGTTCCCAGGCTCAGGCTGGGAACGAGGGAAATCGGCGTGAAGAAACCGATTTGCACTCGGGGCAACTTGATAAATCTGATACATTTACGCGACATTACCCAGCATAACCCCGGACAGCGCAACGATAGCACTATCACCGAGAAAAGTGATAGAGGCGTTATCCCGCAAAGCTTTCAGGCAGATACCGACAGCGCCATTCCAGTCCCGCGAAGCGCGCAAATCTGCAGCTAGGACAGTGAAAACTTTTAGAGCCACCCAAGCGGGTGTGGGCATTTTGAGCTGGCAGTGCGCCTACCCAGCATCGCTCTCGCCGTTTTAGACCTGATTTTTCGCAAAGCCGTAGGCTTCCGTGTCGGAAGTCAAGGGAGGCAGGCAGAAAAATAAGCGCGGTAATTGAAGTCGCGATTTGCCTGTTCGGAGCTGAACGGGGCGTTTGTCAATTTTTCAGCTATGTCTGTATTGTATCATGTTTTGTAGGATTGCGCAAGAAATCCAGAATTAAATTTTACCTCTTTTGTCCCCGCTACAGCAGCTGGGGGGTGAAAACTGTATCATGGGGAAAGTTTTGGCAACTGCAACGCCACGGAGCGCACGCCGCTAACTCTCACCCACACACCCATGCAGCTTGAATTTGTTCCCGTAGAAGAATTTTATTTTGCCCTCACCCTAGCAGTTCGCACCTTGGAAGATTTGACCAAACCAGGTTTAGCCGAACTGGTGCGGGAGCGCTTGCAGTCAAAATTTGGCCAGCCCTCAACAGTCGCCGCCGCCAGCCAGAATACGTTCAACTATGTATTTCGCGTGCGAGATTGCCACAGCAGCCCACCAACTGGGCTGGTTGTCTCCATATCCGACTGGCATGGCACACTCCGCTTGAGCAGCGATTATGGCTGGACGCTCGACGCCTCTCGCAAGCCGGTGCGCACCGAAAAATTCCAGCACCGGCAAGAATTTGCCGGGCAGTTGCGAGCTTACCTCCAGGATTGGCTGCAAGTCCCCCTGCTCGAAGAGGCGTCCCATGAAGTAACCTAGACTTGCCCCAAGACCTGCAAGTCTCAATAAAAAGACAGGAGCGGGCGCTTGCCGCACTCTGCTTTTGGCCCAAGTTCCCGACCGGCTCCCCGGCACAAGTGCTCAAAGCGCCCCCAGTCTTCCGCCCATTAGCTGCGCCTAGGGATTGCTCGCTTGAGCCGCTAGCATCTGCTTCAGCTTTTCGAGCTCCTGCGCCCAGCGAGGATCGGGCTGCGTGGCTTCTGAGGACGAAGACGCGGTGGTGCCGCTGCTGGCAGGTGCTGCTGCGCCACGACGAGACTTGTTTTGGCCACCACCCCGACGACCGCCTGCGCGCTCGCCACCGCCACCGCCACCGCCTGCGCGCTCGCCACCGCCACCGCCACTCCGCTCGCCTGCACGCTCGCTTGCCCGCTCGCCTGCGGTTTTGACCACAGGGGCAGGGACCGGCGCTGCTGTGGCAGGCGCTGCTGCTGCCGCCAGGCTGTGGTCCTCTTCTCCTTTCCCCTTAGACCGAGGCAAAGCCTTTTCTATCTTTAGGGGGTTTTCTTTGAAAAGGTAGCCGTTGTACTTTTCGATGATTTGGTCCGCCTCTTCTTCCGTTTTAACTGTCACAAAACCAAACCCCCGGCATTTGCCAGTTTTGCGGTCTGTGATCACTTTCGCCGTCACGCCTTCGCCCGCCTCAGCAAAAACGGCTTGCAGCTCCTTGCGGTCTATTTCCTTGGGCAGATTGCCGACATAAAGACGAATCGACATGGAACACACCTCCAAAGTTGGGTTCAAACAATTTAACAAACCTTAACCGGCTCAAAGGCCCTCCGCAGACAAGTGCTGACTCCCGGCGCAGCGCACCAGCCAACCTCCTGCCCCTCTGGCCAACCTCAACAGCGCCGCTCACCCCTCCACAAACATTGATTCAGTAGGGCTGTGCCGGTCCGCCGCACCCGAAAACACTTCCGCGTGCTGTCAGGTCGCCAATTCAAGCTTTTGGTCATCTCTAGGAAATTGCAGCTCAATGTTGTTTTTGGAGATTTCTGTCACGCACTCAAGAAGCGAAACTGCCGTTTCAACCACTCGTGGGATGCCGGGAACTCAAGCCAAAGGGATACTAACATCCCGATTCGTCCTTTAGTATATCCAGGATATGACGCCCTCAGTAGCCGGTAGCACCACCAATGACCCGAGGCAAAATCCTGTTCGGGTTGCCAGCCGCTGTCTCTACTAATCCGATAATCTTCTCATAACTCCTTAAATCTTATCAGAGTCAAGACTCTAAAAACTAGCCGGTCAACCTCAAATAGGGCGAACCTGACCCAAATACTCTTTGTATAGCTGCTCAGTCAGCCTAAAGAGCGGGGGCGCAAGCAGCGCCTGAGCGCTCTCCCTCAATCCATCAGCTTTTCTTTCTGTTGGGCTGCCAGCCCCTCAACGCTCTCAAAAGCGCAGAGGTTCGGGGCGCTTGCTATTGTAACCTGGAACAGGCTTGCCTGTTCCCAATCCAAGAAACCGATCTCTTTTGAGCCGTCTTTGCATGAACGGCAACTCTCAAGTCCGTCAGCAACCCGCCCATCTGTATGCAACGAGGGCACAGCAAATTTCAAACCCTTCATTAAGGTATCACAGTCAAGACTCTATAGCTCTTCCCCAGCGACGCACGCTGTTGCCCCTGCCGCCACCGTTCCCCCTGCCGGCAGGCGAAAGGCCAGCCGGTGGCTGCGGCTGGCTGAACATGCTGTGTTGGGAAAAGGAAAACCTGACACCGAGACGGTTGACAGAATGCAGTGGAACAAACTTCAGGCATTGCCCACCCTCTCACTGCGGCTTTCTGTGAATAAATGTAACACGAGAGCGCCCGAAATTGCAATATTTCTTCACATTTTTTTCACAGCGGGGCACCTGTCCCTGAATTTTTATAAACTCCGGTTGATTGCCTACATAAATTTAAGGGCAGATTTGTCAGTATAAGTTAGCGCGCGCTTATTTAAATTTTGATTAATCAGGCGGAAACATTAAAAGCCGCCGCGAGAGAGCAGGTAGGCGGCCCACAGCGCCGCCGCACCGGCCAGAATCGCAGACCAAATGGGATGGCCACTCCTGCTGGTTTTGCCGGCACCGGCTTGCAGGGTTTCAACATCGATCCAAGGAGTCGCTCCCCGGCGAAACCAGCCCGTAACCGTCACCTGCCGGCTCACCAGATCCCAAGGACGAACCGACTTGGCCTGCAGCCAGACCGGCCCCAGCTTCGAGAAGCAGTGCAATTTCACCACCCCAGTTGCAGTTTGCAGCAGCAAGTCCTGTCCGAGCCAATTGCAAATGCCGGTGCGCCCCAACAGCCTGCCCTCCAGACGTACCGGCTGGCTGTCAAGGGGCAGAGCCGCCGGCCCGGCCAGCAAGGCCGGCAAACTGGGGGCAGAGAGATCCGCAGAGCGCCGGATCTCCGGAAAAAACGCATTGAACCGCACAACCGTGCCCAGACTGAATCCAGCCAGCAGCAAGCCCCAGAAAAGCCACTGCCAGTCGCGGAACACCCAAGAGATCAGGCTGATGCGCAGCTGCACGCCAGTCCAGCCGACCAGCCACAGCAAGCAGGCAGCAGCCAAACCGGCCAGCACCCCAAAAAAAGGAGCGCCCAGCAGCAAAAGCGTCTTGCGGTTTAAAGATTCAGAACTGCCAGCCGGCACCGAACCCCCCAAATCCAGCTCAGTCTCCAACTTCCAGAAGCGGGCGTACTGGGCCAGCAGTTGCAGCCGGTCGCCAGTCGGGGGGTGAGAATTGTTGGCCGCCAGCCACCGGCGGTAGGGGTTGCGGCAGTCCCATTCCAGCAGCGACTCCAGACGAGTGCCGGCCAAACACGAGCCAAGACCGACCGCCTGCCGGTGGCCCACCGGCACCAGCAGGTCAAACCCTTCCAGCAGATAGCTAGTTTTCCCCTGTTGCCCGACATCCCCAGCAATGCCAGCGGCCATCTTCAGCAGAGCCCGCGTCAGGCCATTAGGATTGCCCGTCGTTTCAGCCGCCAGACGGTCGCTGTAATAAACCCGCACCCGCGACAGCCACAGAGCAGGCCAGCGCAACAGCCAATAGAGCCCGTAAGAGAGGGCAGAAATCCCCGCCGCCGCTGAACGCAACAATTTGGCCTGCCAGCTGCCGGCGTTTTGCCAGCGGTCCCCCCATTGCGCAACTTGCCAGTAAATAAGATAGGGAATATTCGCCACAAGCGCGGCCAGGGACATGACGGCAAAATCCCCGGTGGCAATGTGGCCTATCTCGCCGGCACAAATCGCGGCAATTTCCCCATCTGCCAGCCGGTCGAGCAACCCCTGACTGACGGCGATGCGGGCCGTGCGGGGCAGGTTGCCGTAAGTCAGCGCCACCGGCGCGGCGGTCGGCAGCAGCTTCAACGCCGGCACTGGCCAGTCTTTTTGGCGGCAAAAGCGTTTCAGCACCTGCACTGCTTCCGGGCTGCTTGCGGCCAGGGTGTCGGCAGACAGCGGCACTGCGCCATAAAACCGCTGCAGCAGTGCGTCCAGCAACCAGGGAGAGGCGACCAGCAGCAGGGCCATCGCGGCGAGCACCGGCGGGTTGGGGGCGTAGTAGAGCCGGTAGAACTCCTGAATCGAAGCTAGCCGCAGTTTGACTAAGATATCGTTGGTGGTGGCCAGGAAGAACTGGAAAATGGCCCGCATCACCCAAAACTGTGCGGCCAGGGTGCCGGCCAACAGCAACCTTAAATGCCACTGCTTTGCTAATAGCATTGGCTTACAATCTTTTGCGCGTGCGGCATTTCGCCAGCTGATATTGCAGTTTAGAGGGTGAAAATGGTGGGCCGGTATTTGGGGATTGGGGGATTGCTGGGGCTTGTTCTGCTTGCCGGCTGCCGGTGGGGAGGGGGCGGAACCGAGGGGGGTGCGGCTTTTTTTGCCAGCCGGCGGGGGGGAAGAGGGGACAAAGCCGGTGGGATCTGGTGGGGCTGGGGGTTGGGATGTTTGAGGGGGTGAGGAGAGAATTTGGGGGTAGCGGGCTCGCAAACCGGCGTTGGTGCGCTCGGCCCATTCTTTGACTTGGCCCTGGGAGCTGGAGCGCAGGGTTTGACAGAGGGCGAGGGCGCTTTCGATCAGGCCATTGCCTTCATAGGCGAGGACGAGCCCCATCTGAGCTCGCAGGATAGTGGGTTCGTGAAGCTCAATCTCGCAGACGCCTTCCAGGTGAGCGATGGCTGTGGGGTGATCTCCCTGTTTGAGCGCCGCTAAACCGGCTTCTAGAGAGGGAGTGGCCGGAGAAGCGCCTCTGTTATTGGATGGAAGGGGGTCGGGAATCGAGGACATAATGGCTGCGAGTGGCTTTGTTTCCCACCATAGCTCACAAAATTTTGCTGCCACCAACGTTTCAATCCCGTTGCCGGGATTCAGCTGGCCAAAAATTTTCTCCTCCCACCCCCTCGTGAAATCATTGTCGCATTGATATGGGCTTCTTCGCACAACGGGCATGCTCCCCCACCAACTACCCTAACTCTGGCGGGGGGCGCTGGCAATCCGCATTACTGCGGATTCGCAGGCAGGATTTGTGAGGGATAATTGACTCAAAACTGGAACTGGGCCTAGGACTTACGCACAACCATGAAAGAAACCGGGTTTCTGGTGTGAGAGCCGGCGCTAAAAGTCAAGGAGTTTGGTTGAGAAACCCGGTTTCTGCGCAAGTTCTATGGGCCGTAATAAGTGACACCGGCATGGCAACGACCGTTTTCGAGCGCAATAACGTACAGGTGCTGGGCAGTGGCAAGCAGACGATTGTCTTTGCCCACGGGTTCGGAACTGACCAGACGGCTTGGCGGCATCAGGTTGTGGCTTTTCAATCGCGGTATCGCATTGTCCTGTTCGACCATGTGGGAGCAGGCAAGTCAAATTTTGCGGCCTACAGCCCGCGCCGGTACAGCAGTCTCTACAGCTATGCGGAGGATTTGCTGGAGATCTGCGCTGAGTTGGGCTTGAGACAGTGCGTGCTGGTCGGCCACTCGGTTAGCGGTATGGTCAGCCTGCTGGCGGCGCTCGTCGATCCAAAGCTGTTCAGCCGGCTCATTTTTATGGGGGCTTCTCCCCGCTACCTCAATGATAAGGATTATGTGGGCGGGTTCGAGCAGTCGGACTTGGACGCGCTGTACACTGCCATGTCATCTAATTACTATGCTTGGGCGAGTGGCTTTGCGCCTCTGGCCATGCGAAACCCGGAAAGACCTGAACTGGCGCTGGAGTTTGCCCAGGGTCTGTCGGCCATCCGCCCGGACATCGCTCAGGCTGTGGCGCGGGTGATTTTCCAGTCTGACCACCGGGCTGAGTTGCCGCGCCTAAATGTGCCGACTCTGATTATACAGTCGAGCGACGACATTGCCGTGCCGCCTGAGGTGGGGGCATATATGGCAAAAAAGATACCTAAGAGCCAGCTGATGCCGGTGGCGGCGACCGGCCACTTGCCTCACCTGAGTGCGCCCGAAGAGGTAAACAGGGCCATTGAGGCGTATTTGAAGAAGTGAGCGCGATTATAGCTGAAGGGAAATTTTAAGTCAATAGGTTTGAGGCGGTTATGAGTTCTGGCAATTAGGGGATCGCCTGAGATATGCCGGAAGGACTATATTACATGATGTCCAGTTGCATCGGTTGAGGAGATGCGGTGCGGGGCATTGGGTATTGGGTATTGGGTATTGGGTATTGAGCATGGGGCAGGGGGCATGGGGCATGGGGCATGGGCTTTCCCCTAACCCCTAAACCCTCACCCCTAACCCTTAAGAGTGACCGAGCTCGCAAGGTCAGATAAATTAACCGGAGTCACAGACATCTGATTTTTGGTTAAACCCTCTGTAACAGGCGTTACAGGTTGGAGATTATCTTATACTTACGTTTAATTGTTTTACTTATTTTCGGATAGCCGGATGCGGGAAATCAATGTTTTAAGGGCGTTTGGCGCGTTAACCTTTAATCTCAGATGCAAGATAGAAAATCTTAAATTCATATTAAAGCTGCCGCACAATCATCCAGAGCGGCTGCCAACGTTTAGAGGCGCTGTGGTGTGGCTGGCGCTGGCACTGGGGGGCTTTTGCCTGCTGGCGGGAGTGCCGCCGGAGCTGCTGGCGGCACCGGCGCTGTTTGCCGCTGGGGCGATGCTGCCACTGCCGGTGGTGGCGGTGGCGCTGCTGGCGGGGATGGCGCTGTACGGGCAAGAGATGTGGCTGGGGGGTTGCGCCCTGGCGGTGGGGGGCGCAGCGGTGCTGGGGGTGCTGGCGCGGAGATTCCTGGTGGGTGTGGAGTGGGAGCTGGCATTGCGCCAGCCGGTGGGCTCGCTGCTGGGTGCCGGCACGGGTGCCACTCCCGAGAGTGTCATGGAGGGAGCGCTGACCAAAATGCGGGACTTGGCGGGTGCCGGTGCGGCGATTGCAGTGCGCCAACTCGACGAGGTGACGGCTGAGGCGGTGCTGTGCCTGCCCCAGAGCGCTTTGCTGGACAGACTGATAACTCCCAGGCTGTTTGCTGAGGCGCTAGAGCAAAACCGCTGCTTTTACTATAGCGACTGTGCGTCCGCACCGGGCGGGGCTCGGGTTTTGGTGGCCAGAGGGGCTAGGTCAATAGCCGTGCTGCCGCTTCAGGATGTGGGGGGTTTGCGCGGGGCAATTGTATTAATTTGGTATCGCCCCACGTCGGTCCCCCCGCACCAGAGGAAGCTGATCGAGTCCAACTTGGCGGCGCTGCGGACTCTGTTGCGGTTCTCTGACACCACCTCGCACTTGGAGAAGCTGCAGGCGCGCTACGGTGCCATCTTGGAGACGATCCCTCAGGGTGTGGTGTTTGTGGATGAGAGTGGGGATCAGGGCTGGCTGAATCAGGCGGCGGCGGGGCACTTGGGGCTGGCACCGGGTGCGGTGGAGCCGGTGTCTGTGGCGGTGGCGATGGCGGCGCTGCGGGAAAGCGCTGACAACCGGCAGGCGATCGCCGAGCAGGCTGTGGGGTTTTTTTCGCAGCCTGATGCCGAGATTCGCGACTGGGTGTGGGTTTGCCGGAGCGCCGCCTTGGGCCAGAGAGACTGCGGTGGCCCCACAGACAGTCAGGCTCTGCCAGCGCCGGCACCCGACGCCCAAAAGGTGCTGAGCATCTCGAGTACGCCCACCCGGGTGCGCGATGTCCCCGGTCGCCTCTGGCTGCTGGACGATATTACTGAGCGGTATTTCAGCCGGCTGGCGCTGGTGCAGCGCACCGCCCAGCTGGAAGCCGTGAATAAAGAGCTAGAAGCATTTTCCCACTCAGTGGCCCACGACTTGCGGGGCCCTCTGGCCGTGATTGACGGCTTCAGCTTGCTTTTGCTGAGAGATTGTGCGGACCGGCTGGATGCGGACAGTCTGGAGGATCTCCAGCGCATCCGTGGCGCTGCTGAGCGGATGGGCCAGCTGATCGACGATTTGTTGCAGCTGGCCCGGGTGACGCGGGCTGAGATGAAGCGGCAGCCGGTGGATCTCAGCGCAATGGTTGCGGCGATCGCCCGAGATTTGAAGGACCGGCACCCGGAACGTCAGGTGGAATTGGCGATAGCGCCCGGGGTGGTGGCCACTGCTGATGGGCGGCTGGTGCAAATCGCCCTGGAGAACCTGTTGGGCAATGCCTGGAAGTACACGTCCAAGCGCCCCCGGGCTCGGATTGAATTCGGAGTTGGCCTGCAGTCGCCACAGCCGACTTACTTTGTCCGCGATGACGGTGCCGGCTTCGATATGGCACAGGCAGATAAACTGTTCGCAGCTTTCGTGCGCCTGCACGACAGTGCTGACTTTGAAGGCACCGGCGTCGGGCTGGCCACGGTGCAGCGCATCCTTCACCGGCATGGGGGCCGGATTTGGGCTGAAGCCGCTGTGGAGCGAGGGGCCACCTTCTACTTTACGCTTTAGACTGGGTGCGCTGCGGCCCGCCACCCCGTCGTTTTTACTCTCAAAAATTAAAATATATCGATCCTAACAGATTTATAAAAAGTTATCAGTTCTGAACAAAGGGATAAGGAAATTTCCAAGTTAACGGAACAGCTGTTCTGTGGCATCTAGCAACTGAGGGCTCTCAGCTGTATTCCGCTTTCAAATTGGTGGGTGAACCCCCCATTCTCTCTTCTTTACAGCCCGCAGCCTTCGCATGTGTGACAGACCCGATCGAGAGAGGGGGGAGAGGGGAAGGGGAGAGCGCTCCCTGGATACATGCCACTTAGTATTCGTCTGGGGGGAGGGGTGTAAAGTTTAGTAACACACTCAAGAGTCAAAGGCTATAATAGACACAAATGGCTATCGGTTAGAAGGGGTTGGAAAATTTGTTAAGCGGGCGGGAACCCCAGACAATCGTCTCCTGTCAATAAGAGGGAAAGCCAGAGCGTCAGGGCAGTGCCGAGAGGCGCAAACAGAACGCTGATGAGATGGCTGTTAACTGTTTAAAGGATGAGTGCGATCGTGGCGAAATCAATGCTCGACACTAGGCACTTGTTAGAGGATATATATAGAGGAAATGGCTGAGCGGTTTAAGTCTGTCAGGCTGCTTGTGCTTAGCGATATCCTTGAGCTCTCATCTACTCATTATTTCGGTTCGATTTACATTCATCAGGTAAGTGATTGAGGATTCACCATGAAAGCTAAATTCATCGCTCAAGTTTTGCTGGGTGCTGTTATGTTTACTGGCGCTTTTGCCCCACAAGCTCATGCAGGACAGCAGGCGGGTACATACAGCAGCACACAAAGCGGTACATATAGCGGTACATACACCGGTTCCTACAGCGGTTCCTACGAGAGTTCCTACGGCGTTGCCTCCAGCGGTTCGTGCGGCAATTCATCCAGCAGTCCGTGCAGCGGCGGTTCCTATAGCAACCAGCCAATCGTTGCCTGCGATACCTCCAATCCTCATCTTCCCAAGACTGTTTCAACCCGCACCGGTCGCGCACTGTTTGTTTGGACAACGACGCTTGGGGACTGGGACCCTCTCAGCCGCTGTCAAGCCGTTACTGACCGGCTGAACAACCAGGCGAAAAAGAATGGCGGCACTCTGAAGGGTTTGATTTTTAACGTGGGGACAGTGAACACACAAACAGTGGTTTGTGTCACCAGCGCCAGCCAACCTCGCTGCAATTCTTCTAATCTGATTTTCACCATGAAGCCAGAGAACGCTTATAACGCCGGTGAAGTTATCGACCAGCTGCGAAATCGGATTGAGGGGCTGGCCAGCGGTCGTCCTGTGATTGAGAGTGAAGCCAAGAAAGGGGTAGATGCCGGTCAGTTCTAAAGCCGGCAGCGGCACTTCTTTCCCATCAGAGAACTGCCCTCGGTGTCAGGCCAATGGTGCATCCCGCGTTTGGAATAGTGCCGGGTAGAGACCGTACATATACGGTTTCTAGATATTTAGGAATATTAGCCGGCACCAGCGGATGGCAGGTGGCTATCACCCTACTGTTGAATCTGCCATCCTATACGATATCGTAAAGGGGAACATCGGGCTGGAATTTGCCCTGGGTATTGACTTTATCCTGGGCAAGCCAGTCCATTTTTATTGGCCGAACTTTTGCGCGTAATAATCCTTATTGCGCCCCCATTCAAAATATTAGGGATAGGGGCGTATGAACTGCTTTCAAGAAAAGTAATAAAGACCGGACAGATTTGCTTAAGTTCCGCCTTTCACAAAAAAACAATAATTCCTTTTTGTCTCTGTAAAAATATAACAAGCTAGATTTTTTTATATGGTTTTTACGAGCGGGAACATCAGGGAATACGCTCCGGTCATTAGGAGAGAAAGCTGTAGAGGAAAGCGAGCGCAAACGGCGCAAATAAAAAAGCTGACAATATGGCTGGTCACTGTTCAAATTTAGAGTGTGATAAGGGCGAGCGCAATGCTCGAAGCACTCGTTAGATGAAACTAAAGGTCATAGCTTATCTGGGCGATACACTGCGCTTTAGCTTAGCGGAAACCTGAGGATTAATCTGATTGAATTAGCTTCATTTCTGTTCATCAGGTAAGTGATTGAGGATTTCAGAATGCAACGTAAATTCATGGCTCAATTTTTGCTGGGTGCTGTCATTTTCACTGGGGCATTTGCCTTAAAAGCTGAAGCGGGCTCCAACCAGCCGAGTCCCAGCAATCCCAGCCAACAGCCTGCCTTTTCCTGCGACACCTCCAGTGGGATTCCCAAGACTGTTTCAAACCGAACCAATCGCACGCTATTTGAGTGGAATAACTATCGGAACCCTCACCAACAGTGCGCGTCAGTGACTAATCGGCTGAACAATCTTGTGCGGCGCAATGGAGGCTCTACGCAGGGCTTGTTTTTAAAGGCCGGACTGGTGAACAATCAAACCGTTGTTTGTGTGGGAACCGTGGCTCAATTTGGCTGCAATTCCGGGAATACTGTGGTCAACATAACTCAAGGCAATCAAAGCACCATCACCAACGCCGGTGACGTTGTTGAACCGCTACAAGATCAGATTTCCGATCTGATCAGCGGGGAGGCGGCGATTCAGAGTGGCGGCAAGAAAGGGGTATCTCTCGGTAACTTCTAAAGCCGGGTGCGGCGGTTCTTTGTAATCAAATAGCTGCCGCCTCCGTCAGGCAAATGTAGCGCCAAGCGTTGGAAAAAACGCCCGGTAGAGACGCGATATGTCGCGTCTCTACATGAGAAACCCGGTTTCTTAAAGAAACCGGGTTTTTGGCGCGTACTTCATTCAAATGACAGCCAATTTTAGGCTATTTTTAGAGGCTTTCTAAAAAAAACGAGAGAGGTGATGTCAGGTTAAAATTTTTCCTAGATTGGGTTAGAAAGTGGGAACCTCAGTAAATTAACTCCGGTCATTAGGAGAGAAAGCTGCAGAGGAAAGCAAGCGCAAACAGCGCAAAGAAAGCAGAACTCCTGGCTGGAAAGAGGTCAATTATTAGGGCAATAGTGGCGAGCGGAATGCTCTAAGTAGTTCTTAGATAAAACTGGACGCCATCGCTGAGCGGGGTGATTAAATGCGCTTTTGCTAGGCGGCAAAATTGATCTAATAAAAGAGCCTAATTTTTTGTAAAACATCAGGTAAGTGATTGAGGATTCGTTATGCAACCTAAATTCATGGTTCAATTTGTGCTGGGTGCTCTGATTTTTACCGGTGGATTTGCCTTAAAAGCTGAAGCGGGATACCACCAGCCGCGTCCCAGCCAACAGGCTGCCTTTTCCTGCGATATCTCCTCTCCGACTCCCAAAATTGTTTCAAACCGAACCCGTCGCACGCTGTTTACCTGGGGAGACCGGCACAACGGCCAACAACCGTGCGCGGCAGCCACTAATCGCTTGAACAGTCAGGTGCGCCGGAACGGGAACACTACGAAGGGGTTAGTTTTTAACGCCGGCGTAGTCAACAATCAAACAGTGGTTTGTGTGGGCACCGTCACTCAATTTGGCTGCAATGCTGGGAATACTGTTGTCAATATCTCTCAAGGCAATCAAAGCAGCATCACCAACGCCGGTGACGTGATGGCCCAACTGCAACCCCAGATTCAGGATATTGCCAGCGGGCGTCCTGTGGTTCAGACTAAAGCCACTGACTGTGTGGATGCTTCTGAGTTCTAAAGCCAGGGGCGGCGGTTTTTTCTAAAAAAATAACTGCCGTCGCCATCAGGGAAATGTAGCATCTAGCGTTTGTCAAAACGCACGGTAGGGACCGTACATGTACGGTCCCTACAAACTTAATAATATTAGCCTCACAGGCAGATGAAAGTTCGCGGTTGCCGTACCTGCGAGCGGGTGATGCTATACTAGCGAACAGAGGAATGCGCCGGGCTGGAACTTCCCTGGAGAGTTGACTGTCTCTAGGGAGAGCCGGCACATTTCTCTTTTGTAAACGCTACAGCATCTTTGAGGTACTTGTGAGTTTACTGTCAAGCGCTTTTGGTTTCTGGCCAGTGTTCGTCCTGGCGTCCGCTGTGAGTGACTTGTCGCAGTTTCCGGCAACTCAGCTTATATCTAACGCTCGGTCGGAATTTAGCCCGCCGGCAATTTTTCCAGCGCAATATGCGCCCGGTCGCCCTTTGGCAGCGGTGCCGGTGCCAGAGATTGCCAGGCAAGTGAGTGTGAGGATTTTAAGTGAGAGAGATGCTGGGTCGGGGGCGATCGTTCAGCGTCTGGGCCAGACTTATACCGTGCTGACTTGCGCTCATGTGCTGGCGTACAGCCGCAAAAGTAGCTATACTGTCCTGACACCCGATGGGAGCCGGCACACCGCAACTAGGCTGAGCTCTATTCAGTTTGGGGATGCGGATTTAGCCCTGCTGGAGTTTACCAGCAACAGATCCTATGAAGTTGCGGCGCTGGGCAACTCGAATTCCCTGTCGGTGGGCGAGCCGGTTTATGCGGCGGGATTCCCCAACAGCGAATCGGTTAATTTGGATGGGGATGGAGGTGACTGGGGGCTGCGAACCTATCGCTTGACAAATGGCCGAGTGGGAATGCTGCTGCAGCGATCTCTCGATCGGGGCTACCAGCTGGGTTACACGAATGAAATCGAAGAGGGGATGAGTGGCGGGCCGATTCTGGATAGCAAGGGCCGATTGATTGGAATTAATGGGCGGCTGAAATATTCGCTTGCCGGTATTGACGCATACACCCTTGCCGATGGATCTGTGCCATCTCAGGCGCAATTCCAGCAGATGGAAGCCTTGAGTTGGGCGATCCCGATTGCCACCTTTGAGGAAATGGCTGGGCAGTGGCTGGGTTTGTAGCGGGAGGGGGGAAAACTGGGGTTCTTGACCGGCGCGCTTGTCGTAAGGTACAGTTAGGAAATATCATGTCCGGTAGCGACAGGCGTGTGGCGGCAAGGGTTTATGGCGTCCCTACAATAAATTTGCAATCGGAATGCCGACGGATATGATAGAATTCAATTTTGGCGCTCTTTTCTGGCACCTCGCAGCTTTGTCGCTCCACCCAACCTCCGTTTTAAGGGAGGGAGAGATAGCAAGCCGCCCTTTTTAAGGAGGATTGGGGGTGGGTCAAGTGTGGGACTGGTTCGCGAAACAAAAATTGCTTCTTTGTCATCGCCTCAATCGCATAAAATTAGATGTGAAGAAACATTGGCAGGGTCATGCTAGAGATCGGCGATCTGTTCAACAACGGCTATTATCTCGCTCAAAACCCGGATGTGGCCCAGGCTGTGGCTGCCGGCGCAACCACGGCGCTCAACCACTTCACTCAGTTCGGTCAATTTGAGCGCCGCAACCCCAGCGGTCTATTTGATACGACGTTCTATCTGCGCTCTAACCCAGACGTGGCAAATGCCGTCAGCAAAGGCGGGACGTCGGCGGTTCAGCACTTTATCAATTTCGGTCAATTCGAGGGGCGCAACCCCACTTCCCTATTTGATACGAGTTTTTATCTGGCAGACAATCCAGATGTGAAAAATGCCGTCAGCAGGAGCTTGACGGGGTATGAACACTTCGTCGATGCCGGTCAGTTCGAGAGGCGCGACCCCAACGCCCTCTTCGATACGAAATTTTATCTGGCATATTACCCCGACGTGGAAAACGCTGTCAGCCAAAATTTGACGACGGCTTACCAGCACTTCAGCCAGTTTGGTAAATTTGAGCGGCGGGACCCGATTGCGGAGTTCAATACATCTTATTATCTCCAGAACAATCCAGATGTGGCGGCTGCAGTGCAGCGAGACGAAATCACCGGCATAGAGCACTTCGATCTTTACGGTCAGTATGAAGGGCGGAGTCCGAGTGCTGATTTCCCGACGGGAGCTTATTTGCAAGTGAACCCAGATGTGGCGGCAGCGGTGAGAGCCGGTGCGCTGACGGCGATTAAACACTACCTTCAATATGGGGAAAATGAAGGACGCCGGTTTATCGAGGTAGCTGCTGAAGAGGATCTCCGCCGCGCCACCAATGCCGGCACCCTCAGCGCTACGCCAAAGGTTCAGAATGCGGTTACCACGACAGAAATCGATAATGCTTTTAAGGAGGTTTACACGTTTACCCTGTCGGGCACCAGCAACCTTAACATCCAACTCCAAGGGATAGCCGAGGCGGATATTGGCATTGAAATCGGTCGGGACATTGGCAATAATGACATTATCGAAGGCAGAGATATTTTCTTTAATTCCCTAGCGAACTTCGATTCCACGCTAGATCAGGTGAAGCAGTCCGTGCTGCTTCCGGGAACTTACTTTATCCGCATAACGCGGAATAAAGACTTGCCGAATTACACCCTGAGCCTGTCGGCAACCCCGGCAGCGCTCCCAACACTGACGGAGTTTGACCCTAATTTGGGGAACGGTCTGGTGGATGCTAAAAAGGCCGTTGAGGGGGCGATTAAGAGCGCGAATCCCAGCGCTGCCGCTCTCAGTAGCGCTGCCGCTCTCACTCAAACAGATGGAGAGAACTTTGAGGATCTGAACTTAATTAATGTTGCGCCGGTCTGGAATGCCGGCTTTACCGGCGAGGGCGTCAAGGTCGCGGTGATCGATAATGGGGTTGACTACAATCACCTGGATTTGAAGCGCAATATTGTGACTAGCGCCGGCTATGACTTTGCGGATAAGGACAGTAACCCCCTGCCCGGACCCCGGGAGACGGCGAGCACCACGAACCCCGAACAGTTCGACGCCAGCGAACACGGCACTCATGTAGCGGGAATTGTCGCAGCAGCCAGAAATGGGATTGGCACGACTGGGGTGGCTTATGAGGCGCAGATTCTGCCTCTAAAGGTGCGCGAGAATGCTAAAGATCCCTACGATCTGTCTGCTGCGGCGGTGGCTGAATCAATTAACTATGCTGTCGCGCAAGGGGCTAAGGTGATCAATCTCAGCTTGAGTTTGCCTACTGCTAACGATACCATAACGGCTGCGGTTAAAGATGCCGTATCGAAAGGTGTTGTGGTTGTGGCTGCTGCAGGCAATCAAGGGGGACAAGACACCAACTTTCCGGCATCTTTGGCTGCAGATCCTAACATTCCCGGCGTGATTGCTGTGGGCGCTGTGGATGAGGACAAGCAGCAGGCTGAGTTAAGCAATCTTCCCACACTGAATGGAGAAGCAGCACCGGCGCTGAAATTCGTGGTAGCGCCCGGGGTGGGGGTTTTGTCCACGACGGGGGACCGAGAGTATAAAACCACGAATGGCACCTCTCAGGCGACTCCCCACGTTGCCGGTGTTGTGGCGCTGATGCTGCAGGCGAATCCCAACCTGACGCCGGTGCAAGTTGTGGATATTTTGACTGGGGAAGCCACGACTCTCGTGGGGCTGAGTGACTTCCCCAGACCCGAGACAGCAATCGCCTAGTCGCCTTGCCAGAAATCGGATTTAGAAACCAGGTTTCTTTCAGAAACCTGGTTTCTGGGGCTTATCTTTATAAAACTAGGTTAAAGTCAACTTCATCTTTAACCCGTCTTGATTCTCTCCGTAATAACTCTTCAGGCGAGCCACCCTGGAGAATCCAACCGACTCGTAAAGGGCGATAGCGCTGTTATTCTCCGCCTCCACCTCCAGGAACACCGCCTGGATATTTTCCCTCCCCAGTTTATCCAAACATTCTAACATTAGTTTCTTGCCCAATCCCTGCCCTCGGAATTCAGCCTTAACCGCAAAACTGTACAATCTAGCCACTTCTCCGCGACAGGTTTTTCGCTTCAAGATAATAGCATAAGCCGCCAGCGTTCCATTCAACCGCATCACATAGATATCTGTGCGTGGACTTTTCAGCAAATAGGCGATCTGCTTCTTAGAAAAGGCTATCCCCTCTCTAAAACATTGAGCTTCTAGTGAGGCCAGATCGCTCTTATCTTCAAGGAGCGCTTTATCTATTTTACAGTCCAGAGCAAGCCCCATTGATTTGCGCCCCTTTTCCGTAATAAAAATTAGCAGACCATTTGGGAATGCGAAACGCCGGACGGTAACTTTCCTTGCTCCAAGCTAAAGAAGGGATTTCGCAGTCGTCTCCAGCATTGCACCATTTGATATCGGCCCAGTACAGGCGGCAAAACTCGCTAAAAATGTATTGAGCGGAACCCGTAAAATTTCTATCCGTTTTCTCAATCAGGACGCTAAATATGTCGGCACCGATCTTTTCCCCAAACGTAAAACCTACCACTTGGTCACTGGCATATAACACCATGCCGGTGAGTCCTAAAGCCTCAGCATTCTGCAAAACACGCTTTGTGGCTGCTGTGTCTTGATAGCGCTTGAAGGCAATTTTTACCGAGTCTTGCACCTGCGGCTGCCAAATATCCAGCAGGTTCAGGCACTCTTCTATACGATCGGGGGTAAACCGCTCAGTGTAAATATTGCTGTATCTCCTCAGGAAAGCCGCGCGACTTTGCCGCTTGGAAGCCAGATCGCCCCCCTTTAAGTCTATCATCCGCTGCGTTTCATAGACATAATCGCCGCTGCGAACTGCCAGGTCAAAAAGTCCGAATTTGTCAGCCCATTCTCGGGGGACGTATTCCACATATAAGCTGGGCTGGTTAAATTGCTTGAAAAAGAACAAGCATTCTTCCAGCGCTGCTTCCTTGTCTCCAAATCCGACCGGCGGAAACACCATGAAGGGTTCTCCTCCTTGCATGGCAAACACACACAAGCAATCTCTGACGATTTTCCACCGGGTATCGCACACTTCACCCCACATGAACAGGTTGGCAAAAGTCGCATCGGATATGGGGGTCTGACTGGCGGACAGAAAGAAATCGAAAATCGGCTTATGCTCTAGCTCTAATTTTAATAAGCCGCTGCCCTCAAAATAGTCTTCGTCCTGCTCAACTGTAGCGTCGGATGTGTCACTCTTTGGCGATTGGTTTTGCATGGTTTACAGAAATTATAGCTCCCTAGAAGGCAAAGGTTTTGTTGGCTGTATTATAGCACGATCTCTGGCAAGGCATGTCAAATTTTTATGAAAAATTTTACCGCCCATAAATCAGGGAGTCGCGAGGGAGAACGCACCACTTTTGTAGCGCGAGTCAGGAAGAAGGGTAGAGGGCGACAATCCCCTGTCATTCTCCCACCTTCCAGCTTCATCTTTTTCCCTTGCTTTTCCGGAAAGGGAACGAGACTTTTGCCCACTTTCCCTCCTGTAAATGGCCATTAGGTTGCTTCCTAATGACATCCCACACTCCATCGCCGCTGCACGGTGTGTTCCCCCCGGGGGGAACACACCCGGCTTCTTTTACAGCGCTTCTGGTTCCTGACCGGCAACCACCGGCGCTGAAGCGTTCAGCTTCAAGTCCGGGTGGTCAGCTTGGATCTGATGCAAGTTCCACTCATTCTTAAACAGCAAAACCGGCCTTCCCCAGCTATCCTTCACCGTCACGGTATTGAACAAACGCCCGACTTTCGCCAGCGCTTCCCAACCGCCAGCCACCCAGCGGGCCACAGAAAAAGGCAGCTGTTCCAGCAGCGTCTCAACACCGTACTCATTCTGCATGCGGAACTGCACCACCTCAAATTGCAGCTGGCCAACTGCGGCCAAAATCGGGTCGCGCTTCGCCTCATCAGCTGAGTACATAATCTGCACCGCACCCTCTTCCCGCAATTCAGAAACGCCTTTGCGGAATTGCTTGAACTTGGAAGGGTTGGGGTTTTTCAGATAGGCGAACAGTTCTGGCGAAAAGCAGGGAATGCCTTCATACTCCAGCTTCTGACCCGTATAAATCGTGTCGCCAATCGCAAACACTCCCGGGTTGTTCAAACCAATTACGTCGCCCGGATACGCTTCCTCAATTGATTCCCGATCTTGAGCGAAGAGTTTCTGGGGGCGAGAGAGGCGAACGATTTTGCCGGTGCGGGCGTGGCTCACTGTCATGTCTTTTTCAAACTTGCCGGTGCAGACGCGCACGAAGGCAATTCGGTCGCGGTGTTTCGGGTCCATGTTGGCTTGCAATTTGAATACGAAACCGCTAAACTCCGGGTGAGTGGGAGCAATCTCACCGGCAGTGCTGCGTCGCGCTCCCGGTTTCAGGGCGTATTCCAAAAAAGAATCCAGGAACAGCTGCACGCCAAAATTGGTCATGGCGCTCCCGAAAAACACCGGCGTCATAATGCCGGCGTGCACCTGTTCTAAATCCAGCTCTGACCCCAATTCTTCCAGCATTTCCAACTCGTCTTTGAACTGGTAGTAGAGGTCTTTTTCTAACAGTTCTTCCAGGCGCGGGTCCCCCAGATTGAGAGCGGTGTCGAGCGCCTCTCGCGCCCCGTGGGCGCTGCGCTCGAATAAGTGAATCTGCTTGGTGCGCCGGTCGTAGACGCCTTTGAAGCGGTCGCCGGTGCCAATGGGCCAGTTGACTGCGTAGGTCGTCAGGCCCAGTTCCTTTTCAATCTCGTCCAGCAGTTCCAGCGGTTCCCGCCCGGGCCGGTCGAGCTTGTTAATAAATGTAAAGATGGGAATGGAGCGCATCCGGCAGACTTCAAACAGTTTCCTCGTTTGGGGTTCGAGCCCCTTAGCCGCGTCTTCCAGCATCACCGCGTTGTCCGCTGCAGCTAGGGTGCGATAGGTGTCTTCGCTGAAGTCCTGGTGTCCGGGGGTGTCCAGCAGGTTAATCTGGTATCCCCCGTACTCAAACTGCAGCACGGTGGAGGTAATCGAGATCCCCCGCTGCTGCTCCATCGCCATCCAGTCGGAGGTGGCGTGACGCTGCGCCCTGCGTGCCTTCACGGCACCGGCTTCGTGAATGGCACCTCCGTAGAGCAGGAGCTTTTCCGTGAGGGTGGTTTTCCCGGCGTCGGGGTGCGAGATAATGGCAAAGTTGCGGCGCAGGTCAACCGCTGTTTGCAGTTCGGCTTGGATTTCGGTGGTCATTAGGTAGCTTGATTGGGGACTCTTTACCAGACATTATAGGAATTCCGCGCCCATGCAAATGGCAAGATGCCGAACCCGACCGGTTGTACTGTCCCCCGGCGCGGATTCAGGGGGAGAGGGGGCAGGGCGCAACACGCCTTTAAACTCGGACAGACGTACTATACAAATTTGGGAGTTTCGATTGGATATTCTGCATTTATAATGCCGGAGCGAAAGCATTTTTATTCCCTACATAGCCTCCATTTTTCCTCTTCTAGCAGCAGTCATATTGGTTAGGGCAGGCGTCTCGCCTGCCCTACGTCAAGACCTCGTAGGATAGGCGTTGCTTTCCGACGCTCGTCTCCGAAAATAAGTGAATATTGCTAGATCAACCTTTCCCGCCAGTACAATAGCAGTAGGCACTTAGGTTCGTACATTTCGGCCTCTTTTGCACCCTCGCACTCTGGCTCCTATTGTCCTAACCCATATTACTACTGGGATATAGACGTAGGCCAGCGTCTGGCTGCCCTGAAGGTCTAATGTTTTAACCCAAGTGAATACTGCTATAGCAGCAGTCATATTGGGCGCGGACATTCATTTCCCTATCTGCGTCCATCTACTTCTACTTCAGCGATTATCTGCGGTTTGAAATCTTGAACCGCAGATGAACGCAGATGAACGCAGATGTGGCAATAGACCGTCATGTCCTAAACTAAGTGAATAGGGCTAGATCTTTTGTTCTGCCTATAGAGCGAGCAATTATGAGGAAAGGCGAGAGGAACGCAATCTCTATAAACTAGGGCGATTAAATCCAACTTGTTAAATACTTTTAAAGTCCCACATCAGGGAAGAAACCGGGTTTCTTTTACTGGGGGAGCTGATATGTAATGGCACGCGGCCTGCTGGGGCGGTCCCGCATGGCCGCCCCCAGGTTCTGGCTCCTTTACGTTTTCTTTATAAAGACGGTCTTAATTTTACCTTTATTTTTACCCGCTTGCCTTCTGGCCACAAAATAGACAATATAGCAGCAGTCATATTGGTTAAGACATTAATGGCATGGCGCATGGGACATGGCGCATGGAACATGCCCCATCATAGAAGACTCACAGATGCTTGCTCAATACGATGATGCGATGATGTCCTTTGGCGTGATGCCCTTTTGCGTGATGCCCGATGCCCTTTTGCGTGATGCCCATGTTCTAAACTAACTGTTTATTGCTATATCTGTAAACACGCCGGAAGCTGAGGGGAAGCGGGAGCAACAAAACACGCCACCGGCGCAACAGGAGCGCTCGTGCCTCACCGGCAGCAATCACGCCCCTGCCGCCGGCGGCGGTGGCTGTGACCTGCTCCTTTCCGTGCCGGCTGCCTTGACAGGCGGCACCGGCAGTGATACCTTAAAGAGCAATAGGAGTGCGAAAGTCCCTGAATGGCGTTCACCTCGGTCGCGGAGCCGGCAATCGCCGCCCGCCTGACAGCCCGTGCCGGTGCTGATACCCGCTCGCAAGGGGGAGCTAAAAAAATCAGGGGCGTCAGGGAAAGCCGGCTGACAAAACCGACTTCCGCAACGCCCCCACACAGGACTGACCTTGAGCTAGCACGGAGTTTCAGGCACTGGGTGGGGAATCCCCCCCCAGATCCCAACCCCCCATGAAACCTTACTGGCAAAGTTAAAATACATTCAAGACAACAGCGCGCCGGTTTCAGGCGCGTAACGAAAGCAAAGTCCTAATCAGGTGAGGGGGTTGGTTCCATGTACGACTCGGACAAACGCAAGCTCTTAGCAGCTCTCTGTCACGGCGCAATTTTTTTAAGCACTTTTGTTGTGTCCGTCGGGATACCGATTGCGATTTTGCTGGTATCCGACGATCCGGTTGTGAAAGAGAATGCCAAAGAATCCCTGAACTTCCACTTTAATGTATGGCTCTATGGGGTTATTATTGGGGCGCTGTGGTTTTCAGTGATTGGCATCCCGCTGGCCTTCCTGCTGCTATTTCCATACTTTCTTTTCCAATGGGGGCCGCCAGTTCTGGCCATTATTCAGGTTCTCGGCAATCCCGAACAGCCCTACCGCTACCCGTTTATTTTCCGCATCCTGTAGGGCTGCCGGCGAGCCAAAATTTACAAGGCATTCCCTAAAATAGCTGTGAGATAAGTAGGGTGCGTTTCCCTCCGGGAAACGCACCCTACAAAACGTCTAATCGCTTTTTAATTGGGAGCCTCCCCAAGAGGCGGCGGGCATGGATCAACAGAGGCAATGGGAGCATCCCATTTTTGTAATCCCCCTCACCCCCAGCCCTTCTCCCACAAGGGGCTCATCCTTACCCATAAGTCCCAGAAAGCTCTCACAGTAAAGCTTCCAGCTCTGTTTCTCCCCCTGCCTTCAAGGCAATAAGCCCCAACTACTGATAATAAAGTCCTGGTGAAAAGCCAGAACCCTGATTCGCCGATTGGGGGTTGTGCACACTGCGGCAGCTGTGGGGTGAGAAGTAGCTCCTGAAAACAAGTCTGGATAAGCTTTTCAGGAGATGTGGGTAATGATGAGCCCACAAGGGGAGAGGGGAGAATTCTTGATTCTTTCGCCCCTCTCCTGCCCTGGGAGAGGGGGGGTTAGGGGGGTGAGGGTGACAGTCTTTGCTTTAACGGGATGCTCCCGAGGCAATCGCTGCAATATGTTACCCAAGTTTCTAATTATAGCTGTTTTCCTCTGAGTGAGGTACTGAGAAACCCGGTTTCTGGCATCTACTTCATCCCACTGAAAACCGCTATAAGTAGGCAGAGCCTCCAAAGCGGCCAGGCAGTGCCTGAGAACGAGGGTTAATTTATTAATTTAAAATTAAAATTTTTACAAGCGTTGAAGTTTTCGGTTGAGGCGGGCTTTTTTGCAGGGGTTCTTCTGGACAGCGGCTGTGGGGCGTTGGGGCGCTGGCAGCCGGCAGGGGTGAGGGCAGCAGGCTCTTCCTGGCGCAGGCGAAAGTTGGCAGCCACTATAATAGAGTGTGTGCCATCTTTGAGTTCTTATGAAATTTCACGCCGGCTGCCAATTAAACTACAGCATCGCTCAACCCAGCACCTTTGTCTTCAACATTCAGGTGATCAACAGCGCCTGTCAAAAGATATGCCAGGAAAGCCTGCTGATTGACCCCCAGCTGGATATTGACGAGTGTTACTGTTCCTCTGGTGAGCGCCGGTATTTTCGAGTCAGCGCACCGGCGGGCAAGCTGCAAGTCTCCTACGAGGCAACCGCTGACATCGAGCACTTCTATGCAAATCCCGAGGAGATTCCCGAAGTTCCGCCGGCTGATTTGCCCCTAGAAATTATACCACTACTTTACCCCAGCCGCTACTGCGAGTCGGACCTGCTGCTACAGCTGGCGCAGAGTGAATTTGGCGAGCTAGAGCCAGGATATTCCAGAGTCACCGGCATCTGCAACTGGATTTATGACAGAGTAAAATACCTGTCTGGCAGCACGGACTCCCAGACTTCGGCGTACCAGACGGCGATAGAAAGAGCCGGTGTCTGCCGAGATTTTGCCCATTTAGGCATCGCTCTGTGCAGAGCCTTGAATATTCCGGCACGCTTTTTCGCGGGGTATGCCTGGGGGCTGAACCCGCCCGATTTTCATGCCTGCTTTGAAGCTTATCTGGGAAATCGCTGGTATTTTTTCGACCCCACCCGACTCGCGCCACAAACCGGCATCATCCGCATTGCCACGGGGCGGGATGCCGCCGATGTCTCTTTTGCCACCATTTTCGGGCCGGCGCAGCTAGAGCGGATGCAGCTGTTTGTCGAGCCGGTGGGAGAAGCCGGCACCGGAAAGCCAGAGCCGCCCCCCTACACAACAGCCGCCATCGCCATCTCCTGAAGGGGGTTTGAGCCGCGCACCCGTTTGCAGTAGGGCTAAAGCCCTACCGTTTGCTGTCCGGCATTAGCCGGGCAGAACACCGGCTCACCGGCAGCCGGCAGTCTGGCATAAAAAAGCATTCGAGATTAGCTTAAAATAGTGAGGGCTCGTTTCGCTGTAAGGCACCGCAATCATGGGGCAGCATTCCCGCGCGCGCAACCCCGCATCCCCCACCCAGCCGGCAGGGGGAGAAAAGGAAAAAAAGGGAAAAGATGTGTCCCCCCTCTCCTCGCTCCGGATCGGGGGGGAAGGGGTGAGAGATTTTAAGGTGCCAAAATGGCATACTTCCCGCAATGATTGAGCAGCAATCTGATTTAAGAGGGAGGCGGCTGTATCCCCAGCAGCTTAAGATGACTCTCAACAGCAGTCGCTGATTTCTCCCCTGTACGGTAGTAAACAGATTTAACCAAAACTGATGTGCCTTCCGTGAGTTATTGCCTCAACCCCAACTGCCTCAACCCAGCTGACCCGTTGAATGATAGCAACCGGATGTGCCGGCACTGCGGCTCATCGCTCGCCGTGCGCGGCTATCGGGTTAAGCGTCTTTTGGGCGAAGGCGGCTTTGCAAAAACGTTTGAAATAACTGACGATCTCGGAACAGCAAAAGTCCTGAAAGTGCTGCTCGGCACCAATCCGAAGGCGGTGTCCCTGTTTCAGCAAGAGGCCCGGGTTTTGGCGAGCTTGCAGCATTCGGGGATTCCCAAAGTGGAGCGAGATGGCTACTTCACCTATTTCCCTCACAACAGCCAGCAGCCAGTACACTGCCTGGTGATGGAGAAAATTGAGGGGTCAAATTTAGAGGAGTGGCTGAGCGAGCGCAACAGCCGGCCCATCACCCTTCAGCAAGCCCTAGGCTGGTTAAAACAGCTGGCAGAAATCTTGCAGCAAATCCACCTGGAACAGTATTTCCACCGGGATATTAAGCCGTCCAACATAATGCTGCGCCCCAGCGGAGAGCTGGTGCTAATTGACTTTGGCTCCGTCCGGCAAGTCACCGGCACTTACCTGGCCAAAGTCGGCGGCGGCCATCAAGTCACCGGCATTGTCTCTCCAGGCTACACTCCCCCAGAACAAGCCAATGGCAAAGCGGTGCCGCAGTCGGATTTCTTTGCCCTCGGACGCACCTTTGTCTATTTGCTGACCGGCACAGATCCCAACGAGTTTCCCGAACACCCCCGCACCGGCGAGTTGCTGTGGCGAGACAGGGCTTGGCACGTATCGCCACCCGTGGCGGATTTGATTGATTACCTGATGGCACCTTTTCCCGGCAACCGCCCTCAAAATGCCGGGGTGATTTTACAGCGGATCGCCGAAGTGGAGCGCCCTGACTTTCAGCCCCTGCCATACCAGCCGGTGCCCCGCACCCCCCATTACAGGATGACGCCTCTGGCGAGCTTGCCCAGATCCAGAAGCAAACGACGGAGCAGCGCCAAGTCCGGGCGCAAAAAGTTTAGCAAGTTCAAGGGGAAATTACTCAAAGGCAGTGTTTGGCTGCTGTTTGCCGGCAGCGGGGCGTCGCTGCTGCTAACCCTTGCCGGTGCCGAACTCCACCCTTCCTGGGCACCCGCGCTCAATGCCGGGGGTGTGTTTTCGCCCGGGTGGAACGCACCCCGATTTCCATCGAGTGAGCTAGCTTCTCCCCCCACACAGAACGCCTTTCAAAACGCGGCTTTGGCCCAGACGCTTGACAGCCATACCGGCGGCGTTAATGCCGTCGCCATCAGCCGCGACGGCCAGTTCCTGGCCACGGGCAGTGTTGACAAAACGGTTAAGATTTGGGACCTGGGCACCGGCGAAGCGCAGCGCACCCTCACCGGACACACCCGTGAGGTTTGGGCGATTGCCATCAGCCCGGATGGAAAAACCCTAGCCAGTGGCAGTGGCGACCGGACGATTAAACTGTGGGATATGGCCACGGGGGAGCTGCTCCACACCCTCTCGGGCCATTCCGGGCGGGTGAGCGCCCTGGCTTTCAGTCCCGATGGCCAAACCCTCGCCAGTGGCTCCTATGACGCCAAGATTAAGCTGTGGGATGCAGACACCGGCACGGAGATCCGCACCCTGAATGGCCATACAGACTGGGTGACCGCTCTCGCCTTCCGCCCCAATGGCCAAACCCTCGCCAGCGCCAGTGCCGACCGCACGGTGAAGCTGTGGGGTGCCGGCTGTGGCGACGAGCCGCCTTGCGCCCCTGCGCGCACCCTCTACGGGCATTTCAGTCCGGTGGAGTCTCTGGCCATCAGCCCGGATGGCAAGACTCTGGCCAGTGGCAGTGAGGATGGCACGATTAATCTCTGGGATCTGGGTGCCGGTAAGCAGCTCGACAGCCTGTTCGGACATTCCGCCTCCGTCAACGCTCTCGCCTTCACTCCGGACGGCCAGACTTTAGCCAGTGGTGGTGGCCCTCTGGAAGACAAGATCAGGCTTTGGAATCTGCGCACCGGCCAGCTCCTGCCCACCCTCTCCGGGCATACCGATACGATTCACGCTCTGGCCATCAGCCGCAACGGCCAGCTTATGGTCAGTGGCAGTGAGGATGACAGCATTAAGGTTTGGCGGCTGCGGTGACAGCCAGGGCAGGCCAGTCCCCCCACGGTTATGGCGTTTCTGGCCAGCGGGAAGGCTGCGCTATTTTACGATTAAATAGGTTTTAAAAAAAACCGTTTGCAGACCTGTTTTGTATATATGTTTTCTTCCGGATATTATAAATTTTTTCGGGGTGCCGCCCCCCAGATCCCCATCTCCTCTGTCCCGGAAAACTGGAAATATCTGCAGTTGCAGGCCCCCGCGCGCAGGTATGAGTCGGGCGGCCACGGGGGGCCGCCCCTACAGCTGAACTGAGCGATTAAAACCGGCACTGCGCCACTCCAGTTCCTCCACCTGTACCTCTTTCCTCTTCCTTCTTGGCGCTCTTGGCGTCTTGGCGGTTTATTATTAAAAATCTAAAATCTAAAACCGTGGACAGGGAAATCTTTTCTTTCGGTGAGTCAGGCGAGCGCGACCGGCGCACTGACCGCCGGCTCGAACAGCTCTGGGTTTTTGGGCTGCTGCTGGCGGCGCTTCTCCTTTATGGAATCAATCTCGATGGAGTGCCGCTGCGAGACTGGGATGAAGGAATAGTCGCTCACGTCGCCCGCGATATTTGGCGCGGCAATTTAAACTGGCTTCACCCAACGCTAGCCGGCGAACCGTATTTTAACAAACCCCCCCTGGTTCACCTGCTGATTGCTATAGCATACTCTGCCGGCGGTGTCAGTGAGCTGATGGCGCGATTGCCACCGGCAACTGTCAGCGCTTTTAGCGTGCCGCTGCTGTATGGGGTTGGGCGGGAAGTGTTTCCCCGGCGCACGCCGGCCATTTTTGCGGCGCTGATTTACCTGACACTGCTGCCGGTGGTGCGCCACGGGCGTCTGGCCATGCTGGACGGGCCGGTGCTGTGTTTTTCCCTGCTGATGCTGTGGTGCTTGCTGCGCTCGCGCCGGGATTTGCGCTTTGGCTTGGGTGCCGGCATTGGTTTGGGGCTGGTTTGCCTGACTAAGGGCGTGCTGGGGCTATTGCTGGGGGCGATTGCCGCTGTGTTTATCGCCTGGGACACCCCCCGCTTGCTGAGGTCTTGGTATCTGTGGGCCGGCTTGCTGCTGGGTGCGGTGCCGGCAGCTGCCTGGTATGCCGCCCAGTGGCAGCACTATGGCCAGCAGTTCATTCAGGAGCATTTTTTCAGCCAATCTTTGCAGCGCCTTTGGCTGCCGGTGGGGAATAATGCCGGCCCGCCCTGGTACTACCTGCTGGAAATTGTGAAATATAGCGGACCGTGGCTGCTGTTCTGGCCCCAGGGGCTGCGCTTGGCCTGGGAAAATCGCAACCTGGGTTTTGGCAAGCTGGTGCTGGTGTGGGGCGGGCTCTACCTGCTGGCGATTTCTGTGATGCGCACCAAACTCCCCTGGTATGTCCTGCCGGTCTACCCCGCCCTCGCTCTCGCCGGCGGCGCGCTGCTGGCTGAGGTTTGGGGGCGTCGGGCGCGGGCTTTCCCTACGTTCTCTTACTCTGTCAGTTTCCCCCTCTACCCCTCTCGCCGCGCCTGGGTCGCAGCCTTTGCGCTGCTGGCTGTGGCCGGTTTGGCCGGCAGCCTTTACTTCGGCGGACTTGGCCCCCAAACGGAACGGTATTTGCAGCTGGCACTGGGCTGCGCTGCCCTAACGATGGCGGCGGTGGCTGTCCTCGTCTCCCGAGAAGATCCGCAATTTATTTTGGTTTTGTTTTGGGGCTGTTATGTTTCGCTGACGCTATTTGTCAGCTCGAATAGCTGGGTTTGGGAGCTCGCAGAAGACTATCCCGTATTGCCGGTGGCGGCGATGGTTCAGCAGCACGCACCGGCAGGCGTGCCGGTGCGCACATCCCACCCCTACAGCCGCCCCTCTCTCAATTTTTATAGCGACCGCCAAGTGATTCCCGCTCCTGATAGCGAACTCCAGCGCCACTGGCAGCAAGATTCTCAACCTTATTTGCTGCTGGACCGGCCTGCCTTGGAAAAGCTGGGTTTGCAAAAGGTAAAGCCTCTGGCAACCGCTGACGGCTGGATGCTGCTGGCGCGAAATAAGTTGCAATCCTCAAGCCGGCTTCATTAAACTTAGCTGAGCCGGTTTTAGAAATCAGGTTTTTTTAGTTGGAATTTCTAGAAGGGGGATTACAGAAACCTGTTTTCTTTCCTTGGCGCTCCCCGGATGCGGTTTATTTTTAAAATTTTTTCCATCTAGAAACGCTACAGATATATAGCAGTATGCACTTAGTTTAGAACATTAGACCTTCAGGGGGGGCGGGACGCCTGCCCTACGTCTATATAGCAGTAAGAATTTAGGAAACCTACATTCCGGCCTTCCTTGCTCCCCCGATCCGGAAGCTTCTATTGTTCTAACCAATATGACTGCTGCTATAACAGTAGCCACTTAGGGAACGGACATTAATCGCATGGGGCATGGGGCATGGCGCATGGGGCATGGCGCATCATGGAAAACTCACAGCAATGCGATGATGCCCAATACGATGATGCCCAATGCGATGATGCCCAATACGATGATGCCCAATGCGATGATGCCCAATGCGATGATGCCCAATGCGATGATGCCCAATGCGATGATGCCCAGCACCAAGGCAGGCGCAGTTTTCCAATAATTACCTGTGCCCTGTGCCCCATGCCCTGTGCCCCTGGCCTGCCGCCATGCCCTGTGGCCTAACCGCTACGGTAAGAGCCTGGTTGAATCTACGATCTCAGTAACTTGTTCTATGACATTCTCAAAGGGGTTGCGCTGAGGGGTCCAGGTTTCAAGGGTCGCTATGGCCACACCGGCGAGGGCAGCACCGGCCAAAACACCAAGTAAGGAAGACGGTTTTGCCAGCCCGATATCGCGGAGGATGCGAGCCAGAGGGCGGCTCTGGCGGCGGAGAGTGCGCCCGAGGGCTAGCTGCCTCATGGTGTTGGGGTCTCGGACGTAATGACCGCTCCAACTGATCACCAAACGTTCCTGACAGTAGGGGCAGGTGTACAGTCCACCGAACATCAGATTAGACTGCATGGTGCCGGTGCGATTGCAAATCGGGCAAGTAACAGAGTGACTGTCAAAGGTGTGAGCGTTCATTCGTATTTCCCGCTTTCCCAAAAGATGGTTTGACTGTTTTGCTGAGGCGAACATGCTGGTTGTGTGTCGAGCGCGTTCAGCCTGGCACCTAGCTGAAACGGATGGTGAGTTCCCACGAGCCGTCAGATTTTGAGATGCTCGCGTAACGCGATCCCCAGACGCGATAAATCGACGTCTCTGCCGCACCCATTTCAACTGTGCTGTCGGGGGTGGCGGAGGAACCAAAGGTCACAGAAGAATGGAACGAAAGGGATTCCTCCTGTGAGGCTGAGCGCGAGATCGGCATGCAATGCCGGTGCGTGCGTTCCCGGCGCACGCACCGCACCGGCTGGCTTTCCCCGGTTGATGTCTGCACGCCGGCTGCAGCGCCACAGTTGGGCCATCAAACGTTAGCTGACGCGGGTAAGTCTGCTTGCGAGAGTGAGCGGCGTTACCTGCCAAGTCCTGCCTGGGGAAGGCTGCTGTCGGGGCAAGCGCAAAACGCTGTTCCCGAATACTGGCAAGGCATGCTGTTGACCCTTGAAGGCTGTCCTACCTACTTTCTAGTCTACTCTGGCTGTCTCCATCTTCCCAAGGGCTGAGAGCCCGCACTCACGCCCTCAAGCGGGCGTCTGGGGTGCCGGAAGCGCCCACTGCCACGCCTGCAAGCTTTGCAGCCCTGGCCCGTCGGTGAGGTTGTACTGCAAGGGGGTAATGGTGATGCAGCTGTCGCGAATTTTCTCCACGTCGGTGGGTATTCCGGGAGGCAGATGGGGGTTGTCGGGCTGTTCAATTTCTTCGAGGACCTCACCGGCCAGCCAGTAGTAGGTTTTTCCCCTCGGATCTACCCGCTTGTTGAAGATATCCACATACCGGCGCAGGCCCAAACGAGTGAGGGCCACACCGGCGATTTGTTCCTGCTTTACCGCCGGGATATTGACATTTAGCAGCGTTTGTGCTGGGAGGGGGCTTTCGGCGAGCTGCGCCAGCAAGGCGACAGCAAAGTTGGCTGCCGGTTGAAAGTCGCGCCAGGCGTAGCTGACTTGACTGAAGGCGATGCTGGGTATGCCTTCCAGCAGCCCTTCCATTGCAGCGGAGACGGTGCCGGAGTAGAGGACGTCGCTGCCCAAGTTCTGGCCTTGGTTGATGCCGGAGAGGACAAAATCTGGCGGAGAGTCGAGCAATGCCCACAGCGCCAGTTTGACGCAATCGGCAGGGGTGCCGGTGCAAGACCAGGCTTTGACTGCGGGATGAAAAACGGACTCTACGATTTCGGCGCGGATGGGCTGGTGCAGGGTCAGTCCGTGACCTGTGGCGGAGCGCTCTTGGTCGGGGCAAACTACTGTAACCTGATGGCCGGCAAGAGCCAGGGCGTTGGCGAGGCTGCGAACCCCAGAGGCATAGATGCCGTCGTCGTTGCTGATCAGGAGTTTCATTACGCTTTGTGCGGGAGTAAAATTGCTTCTTTATTGAATGAAAAGTTTGAACCGCCACCGTGAAGGGAGGCCAATAAATTTATCGGTGGCCCACTGCAGCTGCTGTGTTTTTAGCGCAGGCTGGTTTGTCACTTATTCTAAACTTTGGCGGCGGGGCTGCGGTGGGTGAAATCTGGAGTTTGAAAAATCATGCGATTTTTGGGATGCTATGAATAACCGCAGAGCTAGGCAGAACAAAGCACATAAATATGATATCATCCGCGTTTATCTGCGGTTCAAACTCTAATTTTTATGCTTGGGGTGCAAATCGCGCTAAACTCAACATGGCGAAATATTACGACACACAAGCCCTCCCATGACTACCCAGCTGATGGATCTGGAAGCACAACTGGAAACACTGCGTCAAGAAGCTCAGGACGAGATTGCCACTGCCGGGACACTGGAACGCCTCGAAGAACTCAGAGTGAGCTACTTGGGCAAAAAAGGCCAGCTGTCCAAAATATTAGGCAGCATGGGGAAATTAGACCCTGCCGACCGGCCACGCATTGGGGCGCTGGCCAATGAAGTTAAGGAAGCTATCCAAACCAACTTGGAGGAAAAGCGGACAGCACTGCAAGCCGCCCAGATTCAAGCCCGGCTACAGTCAGAAACGCTGGATGTGACGATGCCGGGAGTTTATCGCCCCCAAGGTCGGGTTCACCCGCTCAATGGTATGATTGACCGGGCGCTGGATATCTTCGCCGGACTGGGCTACACGGTGGCCACCGGCCCGGAAATGGAAACCGACTACTACAACTTTGAGGCGCTGAATACGCCGCCAGACCACCCGGCGCGGGATATGCAGGATACCTTCTACCTCCCGGATGGCAACCTGCTGCGGACTCACACTTCGTCGGTGCAGATTCGCTACATGGAGAAGCACAAGCCGCCGGTGCGGATTGTGGCACCCGGACGAGTTTACCGGCGCGATACGGTGGACGCCACTCACGCGGCGGTGTTCCACCAGATTGAACTTTTGGCTGTCGGTGAGGGGCTGACGTTTAATGACCTTAAGGGTACAATTAAGGAATTCTTGCGGCAGATGTTTGGCGAGGTGCCGGTGCGCTTCCGCGCCAGTTATTTCCCCTTCACGGAACCCTCAGCTGAGGTGGATGTGCAGTGGAAAGGGAAGTGGTTAGAAGTCCTCGGCTGCGGCATGGTTGACCCCAATGTGTTCAAAGCGGTGGGGTACGATCCAGAAAAATACACCGGCTTCGCTGCAGGGTTTGGTGTGGAGCGCTTCGCAATGGTGCTGCACCAAATTGATGACATTCGCAGGGTGTACGGCAGCGATTTGCGCTTCTTAAAACAGTTCTGAATGTTTTAATGAGTGCTGGGGGGCAGTGGCGGCTGCCCTGAATTGCCGGTGAGGGGGAGTGTGAGGCGTTTTATTTGGGGTGGGAGCCACCGCCGGCGCACGCGGTGCGGATATCTGTCCGCGCCGCGCTGAGCAAGCGTTTCGCAGCGGTGGTTTTTTAAGCTGTTATAGCAACAGACAGTCAGTTTAGGACACTGGTCGGAGGGAACACAATTCCTACGAGGTATAGACGTAGGGCAGGCGTTCCCTCCGACCCTCAAGGTCTAATATCCTAAGCTAAGCGGCTACTGCTATAGGCTTTTAATCTGCATGCGGGCGAAAGGAGGCAGAGCCTCCAGGGCAGCGTTCCCAGCCTGAGGCTGGGAACGAGGGTAAATCAAAAATCAACAATTAAAATCTGCGAGGGGTGATAGAATGCTAAAATTGCACTGGTTGCGAGCGACTTTACAAATTAAGGGGTCAGTCATTCGCTCTGTTTATGAGCGGGTTGTCCTTTGCGCTTTGTTTGGGTATATCATTTCCGTTCTTTTCCATTTTGGATTTCCTGTTGCGTGGCCAATATTAGGCTTTGTACCTAACATTATCTTAGGTTTATTATTGGTTTTTCGCACAAATACGGCTTACGAACGTTTTTGGGAAGGCCGCAGACTCTGGGGAACAATAACCATTAGTGTCCGCAACTTGGCGCGTCAAATTTGGATAGCAGTTGACGAAAAAGAGCCGCTGGATGCAGCCAATAAGGTGCGGGCGCTGAGGCTTTTGGTTGCTTTTGCTGTGGCGACTAAGCTGCATTTGCGCCAGGAGCCGCTCAACAGCGAACTAGAGGCATTGATGGCTCCAGAGCAGTATGTCAAGATCAAGGATATGAACAATCCCCCCCTTGAGGTTGCCTTCTGGATTGGGGACTATTTGCAGAAGCAGCACGATCGGGGGTGCGTCGATAGCTATCAGCTGACTTCCATGTACAAGTTACTGGATGAGATGGTGGGTGCTTTAAGCGGCTGCGAGCGGATTTTGCGGACGCCCATGCCCTTGGCGTATGCGATTCACCTGAAACAGCTGTTACTGATTTATTGTCTTTTCTTGCCCTTTGATATGGTCAGCAAGCTGAATTGGTGGACTGCCCCTGTTGTGGCTTTAGTGAGCTTCATGCTGTTTGGGATTGAGGAGATTGGGGTTGAAATTGAAAATCCCTTTGGGCACGATCCTAATGACTTGCCTTTGGATACGCTTTGCGATACTATGCTGCGCAATATTGAAGATATCATTTCACTGAAGCCCAGCGTTCGTTACCCTTCAGTTGAGTTGCCGGCGACATCGGTGGATTAGCGGGAAGCCGAAGGGCGCTGTACGGGGGCTAAGAAACTGGGTTTCTGTCGCAGAAACCCGGTTTATGGGTGTCTTGCACGGAGGCGGTTGAGAAAATCACTGCCTGTTAAGCATTTCGGAAATTGCCGGCAATATCTCCTGAGAAACTTGCGCAAGTTGGGCTGCCACCGGCAACTCCGCCAGCGTCGCTTTCAAACTCTTGAATGCCTTCCTCGCCTGATTTTGCAGTAACTCATCTTGGGGAGTGTTCGCCGCATTCACCAATACCCGCACATCCTCTAGCGCATCGGCTTTATCCCTGGAATTCAAGTCAGTGTCAGCCTCCAGCGCTTCTTGGAGTTGAGCTAAGAATTGCAATAGTTCCTTGACACTCGGCTCAAGTGCCGGCACGCCTCGCAACTCTTCCCAAGTCAGGGGAATTTCTGCGGGGTGCTGGCAAATCACCGGCAGCCAACTTGCGCAGGGAAATTCATCCTCAAAGGCGTGCAATTTTTCCCGCGCTTCTCTCACGGAGGCGTACAGGGATTTCCCACCGGCAAAAGCCTTGACAAAATCCTGCAAAAATGCTTCCGCCACGGGATCGGGCACCGGCTCGCGCATGACGATAATTTGGGGGATGCGCAAGTCAGCCAAGTCGCGGGCTAAACCCAAGCCATCACAGGAGTTGAAAATAGCCAGTTTTAATCCCCGCTCAACCGCTGCTCTCAGGGCGTATTTTAACTCCTTTAGCGTCAAGCTATCGGTAGCATTTATATAAATATAGCCGGTGTCCTCTTGGCTGTGACTGTGACCGGCAAAAAACAGGATATCCCAGCCGGCTTCATCCCACAGGTGGACATCTACTTGCCGGCGGGTAGGCTCTGGGAGGAAGGTGGGATCTGCGTCGGGTAACTGGTTGAGCAGCTGCCGGTCTTTTTCTATATCAATGTTAGCACTATTGCCGAGAATTGCCAAGATTCTGACTTTGGTTCTGGGGATGTCTGGGGGAGATTTTTCCGCGCGATCGTATTCGGGGGCGCTCAAGGCGAGTTCGGCTTTGCGGTAATTCTCGAAGAAGTCCCACAGTTGCCAGGGGAGCCGGTGTGCCAGGTTATTTTCAGTTTGAAGGATAAGGCGAATTTCCTCAGAGGGGTCGAGTTTGCGCAGCAGGACATCTTTGATGGGGCGAAATTCCTCTGAGTTCAGCCAGGAGTTGAGGCTGTCAGTCAAAATTTGGGCAGATTCGCGACAGTCTTCTCTGGGGGAAAAGTTGGTTTTTTGTGAGGATGAGATGGATATTCGCCAAAATTTGTCCAGGTTGCGATAGATTGATTGCCAGTGGGTGTGGGTTTCGGGAATTTCTGGGGCTGGGGGTAACTGGCCTTTCTTTTGTGTGGAGGGGAAAGCCCCCTCTGCGCCAATCTGAAGCGTGACGGGGAAGCCGGTGTTAAAGTCACCTTGACCCAAGTTGAGGATAACTAATTTACCGGAGATAAATTGGCGCTCAGTTAGGGCTTTCGCTTGATAAACGCTAGCCGGTCGGCTTGCTAGGTGCCGGACGACCTCCATCATGTTAGCATTGCTTTGGCGATAGGTGGCAATTTGGTCATCTTTAGCTTTCAGTTCTGCATGATAGCGTTCTTCTAACGCTTTCAGCGCCTCTTGATAGGTTTGAGTGAATTCGCTGTGAATCCTTTCTTTGTCTGTACCGGGAGAAACTCTCACCCTGACCACAACCACGCCATCGCCTTGATTTTCAATGCTCTGGATCTCTAGTTCGGCGTCTTCATTTTCCAGAACTAGCTTGTTAAAGGAATAGGTGAAGGCTTTCCAATCGATCCCATTGCGGAAAATGAAGTCAACAGTATTCAAAACCTCTTGAAAAAGTTTAGTAAAGTCTCCCTGAGCGAATTCCCCACTACTGGGCCGGCGTTCGCGATCGTCGGTTCCCGGTTTGCAGTCTTCCAGAAGGTAGACAAATCGGCAATCGACCCATTCTAGCTGAGTCGTGCTGTCAATATTCCACGTTCCCAAACCGCACGCGCCGGTAAGCTGAGCGTTGGTGAAATCAGTGCCGATCGCCTGAGCTTGGGTAAGGTTGGCCCACTCCAAACAGGCTCCCTGCAAAGTGGCTCCACTGATATCGGCTCCTGTGAGATTGGCATAACGCAGGTCTGCTCCTTTCAGATATGCACCCCTGAGGTTTACGCCCACATAGGATTTGTTGTGGCCATTGCCGGTGACTAGCAGTTCTTGTACAGATAGCTTAACCAGAAGCATTGGATTCTCCGACCCTTCCTGTCTGGATTCGTCAAGCTTTTGTGCGGAAATAAAGCAGGTGTGAGTGAGATTTGCTTCTCTAAAATCTGTGTTTTTGAGAGTGGCGTAGGTGAAGCTACATTGGGTTAAATCAGCTTTACGAAAGCTTGTTCCTCCTGAAGCTGCAAAGTTGACAGCAATCATCCTCATCCAAGCAAAGGAGTTGGCACCGGCTAGTGCCCTTAAGCCAATATAATTAGCAAAAAAACCCAGGATAACAGCCCCAACCACCACTATAATGATGGCCTCAGTCGCATTTAAAATACCGCGCTCAACTAAAACTCTAGCTACCGCACCAGCTACAGCTATGATTCCCGTCAAAGCTGCAGCTATAGCTGAAGGCCCAGCCACAGCAACAGCGCCAGCCATTGCCACAGCTAAAAGGAAAGACAATATCAAAAAAAAGGCCCCGAATATAACTAGAGCCACCACCAAAGCAGACTTTCCAGAAAGAGTTAAAATGACTGCTAACGCAAAAACTACAGTAGCCATGCCAGCAGAAACCAGCGATCCTTTTACAGTTCGATCGCTCACATTTGAGGTATGTTTATAACCCCAAGTTTCTTTAGCTACTGCATACCCTCGCCGGACAACAATAATGATAATAAGAGACAGTATAGCTAGAAAAATTGAGGCAAAAACTACATATTGTTTTACGGTTTCAGGCTTCACGATAACGGCAGCAAAAAGACCTAAAAGCCCAGAGGCAAATCCTAATAGGGTGGTTATTATAAATGACACTCCTAACAAAAAAAATGCCCGATAGCGTTGCAGTCCAGCTTTGGCATGGCTGAAGTTTGCCCCTCTGAGGGTCGCGTTAGTGAAATTAGCGCTTCGGATGTCGGCATGGCTGAAGTTTGCACCCAGGAGATTAGCGTTAGTGAAGTCAGCCCCTTGGATATCGGAGTGCGAGAAGTCAGCACCCGTGAGGTCTTTCCCTCTGAAGTTCCCACCTTTGAGATTTTGTCGGGAGTAGTTTTCAGGCATGGCTTGGGATTTTGGACTTTCTCTTTTAGATAAACTTTACCCTAAATTGCGTATATGCTTCCAGTCAGCTCTAAGGCAAACGAATCTGACTCATTTAAGTTTACCAGCCTTGTGATCAGCTTCCAAACGTTCGCACTCCTCATAGTACGCTGCAATATCCGCGTCAATTGCATCTTTGTTCGCGTAATAGTAGGCCAAGGCTGCATAAACTTGGGCTAAGTTCAAATGCGGATATTCGGCGACGAGTTGTTCTGCACTCATGCCCCCATTGTGGTAAATTGCAATGGCCTCGACGGACATTCTAGTCCCCGCAATTCGCGGACGCCCACCACAGGTATCGGGCGTGCTGACTATCAGTGTCCCGATGTCGGTGACAGTTGACATATTGACCTCCCTAGACTTATCTCACAGTATAACATGACCGCAATTCGCCGCTACCCATCCCCCACCGGCTAAATCAGAAAATATTCTGTAACACCGGCATCTCCCAGAGCCACTCGAACAGCAAACCGCTCGCCCGGATTCCCACTCAATTTCAATTGAATGCAGGCATCCGCACGGTTGGCTGTAACTGGCCAAACACTTTTGCCAGATTCATCCAGCAAGATAAGTTGCAGTTGGGGTGGCAAATATACTTTGTCTCCAGTTGGATACACCCGCAAGAGAATGTAAACCATTACGGCTTTTTGAATCAGCGCCACAGTTAGCGCCACCGGCTCGCCCGCCGGTTGGCCCAAGTCAATCAGCTTCGCCCTTCTCATACCGGCTGCTGGATTATCGGGGTCGATTCGCCACAAGCTCTCTGCCGCTGTCCACAGCGTTTCCTCATCCTCAGTCGCGGACAAAACCTGAATCAGGGCATTAATCGCCTCGGAATTGCCGGTGCCGGTTTCCCCTAACTTTTGGGCAGCTTGCCGGCGCTGTGTCTCATTCCGGCTAGAAGACAGCTGGTTAATCAGGGCAGCGATTTCTTGCGAATTCCCAGGGAGAGCTTCTCCAGCACCGGCACCCTTCCTAAAGCTAAATGCCGGTTTGGCACCTTGTGCGTTCAAAAGTCCTGCAACCGTATCCCAGCCGGCTTCGACAGCCCCGTGAAACCACTGACTCAGATGCACTAAACCTCTTGTAGGGGAGGGGCTGGGGGAGAGGTTTGTCGGGAACTCTTCCGAGATTTCCCGCTCCACTTCCAAAGCCATCTCCAATATGGCATCAGTTACCCGAATTGCCTTCAGGTAGGTGCGAGAAGCAGCCACCGGCACTTGCAAGACAGCCGCCCAGTCTTCTTCAAGCCGGTGAAACGCTTGAATTTCTGGCTGCTGTGCCGAAACTGCCCCCACTCGCAGCCCCAGGGACTCGATGTCCTCAACAGCCGGTGGCTGATCAATCAAACCGTGGTAGCAGTCTCCCACATCCAGCAGGACATCATATACATGTCGCGACAGCCGGTGCCCTACGCGGTGGGACAAGTTACAGGCTAGCACCGGCAGCACATGCCAAGTTTCGGCGAGCAAATCTTGGCCCACTCCAGAGACTTGCGAGGGAATCAATATATCCGCGTCGCTCAGCCGGTCTGTTTTCAGAGACAGCAACATCACAGAAACGATGCGCCAGTCCTCATCTGGCTCGACTGCCGGTTCCGGTTCCTTGACAATCATCACATATCGTGGTAAAGAATCGCCATTGAGAAAAGGGCGGGCCGCATCTGGGTAAAGGCGCTGTTGCTCCTCTGGGGAAAATTCCAAAGGACTTCGCACCTGCCGGCTGATTTCCCAGATTTCCCCTGGTCGGATCTGTTCTGGGCCAACCTTTGGCAATTCCAGAGCCACTGATTCGCTGATGTCCATGTTCATACCCCTTTTGTTTTCTTGCCCTACCACTGTGTGTCTGAGCGCTTGCGCCCTTTTCCTCTCCCCTGGCGAATAGCCCGCACTTCTCGCTCTACCTGTTCAAGGGTCAAAAGTCCTAATTCTGCCGCCACTCGTATCGATAACTCTTGCCGGCGCTTGGCGATTTCGGGCTGCTTGACCCCCAACTCTTCTGCCAGTTGGGACTGGTCTTTTTCTTGAACTAGCCCCCGCCACAGCATCAGATAGCCTTTTTTGGGATAGCGCCGGTCAATCGTCTCAATCGCTTCTCGCGCTTTCAAGACCAAATCCCCACGCTCTACTTCATCCCACAAGTCAAAGTCGTCCGCTATGGATTCCCCCAGCGTCATGTCCGTTTCAGGGAGGTGCCGGTCGAGACTCACCAAGCGCCTTCCGCCCAGTTTTCGCTTTTCCCTGCGGACTATATCAATAATGGCATTCTGGGCGACCGCCGCTGCCCAACTGTAAAACTCTCTCGCCCCACCCTGGCGGAAACTTCCGCTTCTCGCCGCTTGTAAGACTTTCAGGTGTGCCTGCTGGGCCGCCTCTTCCCAAGGGACTGAGCCGGTCGCATGCCTGCGGGCGAGTCTGTCAACTCTCTGGAGGTGCATCGGGTGGCTCAATAGCTGCTCGCCAGCTTGGCCATCTCCCAGGAGATAGCGCTCTACCAGTTCTTCTGGGGCCATATATAAACGTACACCCTCCCACGGCGGTTGGCATTGCGGATACCACTCTATTGTAGGACGGGCGAGGCCGGTGAGTGCCGCTGTGTGGCTAGGTTCCAGGGTTTGTGCCGGCTTCGCGCCGGCTGTCAGCAGACGACAGCGGCAAATTTTTTTGGGGGCTTGTGGAATATTCTGGTTTGCCTTGGCGTTGTAGAGAGTAAGGAGGCAAACAGAAGCGCCAAATTTTTTAGGAAATTTTGGAATAATCTGGTTTGCCTTAGCGTTGTAGAGAGTGAAGGCGGCCATAACACCTCTCAAATAGCAGAAAAATAAATGCCGTCAATACCCCGAATAGGAGAAACGCGATGAAATTGAAAAATGCAATTCTATTGCTTGCTGGAACCGCTTTGTTTTCCGGTATGGTGGCAGCTAGTGTTTTGGCGCAACCAGGTTGTGTTGGCAGCCAATGTAACGGACGCGACCCACAAAGTAGTGGGTGTGCCTCGGATGCGAAAACCATAGGAGAGAACAGCACCACTTACTGGGACGGAGTAGGGCGATATACTCTCAGGGTTCAGCTCAGATACTCACCACGCTGTCAGGCTGGTTGGATCATTGCTGACCGTGTAATGAAGGGTTCGCAATTTATCCTTCGCGATGCGAAGTCTAATAATTTGCTCCAATACACAGCTAATGTCAATGGACAGGTTCGCGGCGATATGTCGGGGGAGCGAAACCGAGGATTCCAGGCTTGTGTTAGCCTACCGTCAGGGCAAAATCGTCCGGGAATGTTCTGTACAAATCCTGTTCCGAACCCTTCTTAGTCTCCTGATGTGCAATTTATCACCCACATTCCGCACCCAATACTGGCACAGTAAATCATTTTTACTGCCGTCACCATAACCGCGTTACCCACGGGTAACAAAGTTGATTGACGTGGCTCTGCCTGGGAACGAGAAACTCTCTTCCCTGGCAGTTTGTTTTGCTGATATTAATCTATTGTAGGGCGGGCGAGGCCGGCGATCCAAGGTTTCTGTACCTAGATTTGGCCCATGCTGCCAGCCTCTCAGACAACAGCGGCAAATTTTTTTGGATAATTTTGGAATATTCTGGTTTGCTTTGGCGTTGTAGAGAGTGAAGGCGGCAAGAGCGCGTCGCCACAAGTCAAACCCTTCACAGGGATAGATTCATGTAAGTGCCATGACTGACTATTCTCTCACAGAGTCCCGGAACGATCTGGCTCCATCTGTCACCCCCTACTCCACCGATTTAGGTGCGAGTTTACAGCCGACTGACTTGATTACTCCCAACTCATTCCTCCAAAGTCTCCCTACAGGGAGTGCCGGTCAAAATGCAATTAACATCGATCCTTGGGTATTGAGCATCGACGACAGTCTCATTCTGCTTGACACGCCGTTCGTACCCCACAAGGTTCAGGAATTGACACTGGGCACCGGCAACAGCACAACTCTGCCTGACACATCAACTGTAGATCCGCTCACAGGTCAGACACTATCTGATGGAACGGAAAGTCATTTGTCCTTTTACCCAACTGTGAGTCAAGCTCTGCAATCGGCTCACGGTTATCTCAAGGCGTTGGCGACTGACCCCAATTTCAGTGCCAAGATGAATCTGGCTTTCGGCAATAATTATAATGCCGAAGTAGCTAACAACCTAGTTCAAAAATTTGCCAAAGGCGAGTTTAGTGCGCTGCCAGCAATTGAGATTCTTCCATCAGCCGCCATTAATGAAGCTAAGGGCGCTTTCGCCGCTGTGACCAACACTATTTATCTATCCAGGGAGTTTGTCACCCAAAATGCTTCCAACTCACAGGAGATCGTCTCGGTGCTGCTCGAAGAAATTGGGCACTACATAGACTCACGGATAAATACCTCAGACGCATTAGGAGATGAGGGTGAGCGTTTCTCAGCTTTAGTACGTGGTGCCTCCTTGAATCTGGCAACTTTCTGGGAAGATGATTCGGCAACTATCTCCCTAGGTAACCGAGAGGTAGAAATTGAGCAGGCGTCATACAACAGAGATGCTGCGGTCAGCTACGCTCGCCAATATGCGCTGAACTACCAAAATAATTCAAGCTATGGTACATACTACCCTGGAACCGATCTAGGCGGGGGAGATTGTGCGAATTTTGTATCTAAGTGCTTGAAGGCAGCGGGATTGTTGAGTCAGTCAATCCCCGGAGTCGTCAACTTAGTCGATACTTTGGAAAAGGGAGGACTTGCCACAAGAGTTTACTCGATTAACGATCTTAAACCAGGAGATGTTATTACCTACGATATTCGCACTAATGGGACACCCTACGATCACACCGCCATCTATTTGGGGAATGGAAAAGTGGCATCCCACACCACTGATCGGCTTGATGTCGGTTGGACTCTTGGGCAGCCCGAAAGTCTAATCCGCTTTTTCCGAATTAATGAGGCAAGCGGAGGAGGGGGCACCCGCGAGTTTCAGAGCTTTACTGGCTACGTTGACAGTAACCCAGATACCCGATCGAACGGTGGCATCAACATCCGTTCCGGTCCTGGTTCTGGTTACGCAGTCATAGGCAAACTTAGCATTAACAGCAGCGTCAACTTTGTGGAAATCGAGCGTTCTGGAACCAACCACTACGATTATCTAAGTAAGCAGTATAATGACGATTGGTACAGAATTGCTGGAACAACAAATCAGTGGGTTAGTGGTGCCCACATAACAACCCCGCTAGAGATTAGTCAAAGAGGGCGTTACGGTTGATGGCGATCTAAGTCGGTGGGGTGGGCATTGCCCGCCCTACTACTTTTTGATTGAAAATTTGTCTGAAATATACATGTCCTGCCCTACTCACAAGTTCCCAAGCCAGCCACAGACCTTTCCTGGCAAGCCCTTCCCCCTATTCTACCAGCAACCAATTCTCCACCGGCACCCCCGGAACCCTCAGCATATCCGAATCATTCGACACCAGAACCAACCCCCGCGTTATCGCCGTCGCCGCAATCAAAATATCCGCATCTTGTATCGGTCTGCCCCTTCGTTTTAAATCCGCATGGATTTCGCAAGCTCTCTCAATAATTTCCAGGTCATCCAGGAATAAAAGTGTAACCCTTCGGCAAAACCTGTCAAATTCAGACATTTGCCTGGTAGCACCGGCAGACAAAAGTCCCCTCTTCACCTCATAGTAGCTGACGCAGCTGATAAACACTTCTTCTCCCTGAAGCTCCACCCGCCGCAATTTCTCTCGTATTATTTCATTCTTCTTCAATTGCGCCGAGATGATATTCGTATCCAGCAGATAGCCCATTGCCAACACTATCTCCCTTCCACAGCTGCATCGAACATTTCCATTTGCTCTGGGGTTAGGTCATTTAACATCCCAGACGTAGCCTCTACCATCATCACCCCGTCAACCCTTTTTGTCAGTTGCTCATCCTCCAGAGATAGAAGTTCTTCTGGAGACACCTCCTCTAACAGGTGAGAGAAAATTTGCATGAGTTCATCTTTGTTCAATTTTTCCTGGAATAACTTCTCGCTTTGCAACAAACTGTCAACAATCCCCGATATGCGGGATAAAACAGCATCCTTGCTCACAGCAACTTCAGCCATAACATCCTCCCAATTCTTAAGTTAAAATAAAAGAGGCTCCCTCTAACCGGCGAGCCTCTTTCATTATAACCTATACTTTTTCAACCGCTCTTCCCCCCTCCCCGCGTGCGGGGAGAGGGGTAAGGGGGGTGGGGTTCTTTAACCCAACAGCGCCTGAGCCTTAGCTAGCACATTATCCACCGTGTAGCCAAACTTCTCCAGAGCGACATTACCGGGAGCCGAAACGCCAAAACGATCGATGCTGATCGACGCGCCCTCACCGCCCAAATACCGGCACCAGCCAAAGCTAGAACCGGCTTCCACAGCCAGCCGCTTCGTAACAGCCTTAGGCAGCACAGATTCGCGATAAGCTTCATCTTGCTCGTCAAACAGCTCCCAGCAAGGCATCGAAACAACGCGAACCTTCTTACCCTCAGCGCGCAACTTGTCAGCCGCACTGACACACAGATGGAGTTCGCCACCCGTACCAATCAGAATGATATCAGGCGTGCCCTCGCTATCCGACAGGATGTAAGCGCCCTTAGCGACACCCTCAATAGAACTGCCGGCTAAATTCGGCAAGTTTTGCCGCGACAGCGCCAGCAGCGTCGGGCGAGTGCGGTTTTCAATCCCCACCTTATAAGAGCCAGAAGTTTCATTCCCGTCAGCTGGGCGAATCACCAGCAAATCAGGAATAACCCGCAGAGAGGCGATCGTTTCCACCGGCTGGTGAGTCGGACCGTCTTCACCCAGCGCGATCGAGTCGTGAGTCATCACATAAATCACACCGGCTTCCGACAGCGCAGACAGCCGGATAGCGCCCCGCATGTAATCCGCAAACACCAAGAACGTCGCACAGTAGGGAACCAACCCGCCGTGCAGGGCCATCCCGTTAGCAATCGCCCCCATACCGTGCTCGCGCACCCCAAAGCGCAGGTTGCGCTCGCCATACTGACCCTTTTGGAAGTCCTTAAACTTCTTCAAATAAGTCATATTAGAAGGAGCCAAGTCAGCCGAACCGCCAATCAGCTCGGGAATCACATCCGCCAGAGCGTTCAAGCACTTGCCAGAATGGTTGCGAGTGGCATCGCCCTTATCTGCCGGCGTGTAAGTAGGCAGAACCTTCTCCCAGCCTTCCGGCAACTTGCCGGCAATTAGCCGCTCCAGCTCAGCCGCTTCGGCGGCGTACTCAGCCTTGTACTTGTCGAAAGCCTCATTCCACTCTCCCTCCCACTGAGCGCCGCGCTCGACTGCCTTGCGGAAGTGGTTGAGAGCGTCTTGGGGAACCACGAACGGCTCGTACTCCCAGCCGAGGAACTCGCGAGTGGCCTTCACTTCATCCCCACCCAGGGCTGCGCCGTGGACGCCGTGAGTGTCCCTTTTATTGGGAGAGCCGAAACCGATAATGGTGCGGACTTTAATTAACGATGGCTTGTCGGTCACCTGCTTGGCTTCTTCAATCGCCTTGTGAACCGCATCCAGGTTGGTATCCTCGTCGAGATTAGTGTTGTCTACGGTGATCACGTGCCAGCCGTAGGCTTCAAAGCGCTTGCCCACATCTTCGGTGAAGGACAGATCCGTGTGTCCGTCAATCGAGATGTGGTTGTCGTCGTAGAGGGCAATCAGCTTGCCAAGTCCCAAGTGGCCCGCCAGGGAGCAAGCTTCACCAGAGACGCCTTCCATTTGGCAGCCATCGCCCAGAATCACATAAGTGTAGTGGTCGATGAGGTTGTAACCGGGCTTGTTAAACTTGGCAGCCAGGTGAGCTTCTGCCATTGCCAAACCGACGGCATTGGAAATCCCCTGGCCCAGGGGGCCGGTGGTCACTTCCACCCCTGCAGTCACGAAGTTTTCCGGGTGACCGGGGGTTTTCGACTCCCACTGGCGGAATTGCTTGATGTCCTCGATAGTCACGCTGTCGTAGCCGGTGAGGTGGAGCAGAGCGTACTGCAGCATGCAGCCGTGACCGGCAGACAGGACAAAACGATCGCGGTTGAACCACTTGGGATTTTTGGGGTTAAACCGCATAAACCGATCCCAGAGGACAAACGCCATCGGAGCAGCGCCCATCGGCAGACCGGGGTGACCGGACTTTGCCTTCTCTACGGCGTCAATCGCCAGAAAGCGGATGGAGTTGATGCAGAGTTGTTCGAGTGATTGGGTGGCAACAGGCATTTTTCGTTATCTTGTGTGAGCAACGGTGGCTGGATGGAATCAGCTTCGGTTTCAGCGCTCTGGAATCGCCCTAAAACGTTAACTCCCATCATCCCATTACCGGGATAGATGGGCAAGAATTTCTCATCGGGACTGGAGAATGGGGAATCGGGCATGGCGCATGGCGCATGGGGCATGGGGCATTAGCAATTTCCCCCGCTCCCCCGCTCCCCCGCTCCTTCTAGACGTACTTCTTAAAGACCAGCGTGACGTTGTGACCGCCAAACCCGAAGGAGTTGGACAGCGCCACTTCCACGGTTTGGGCGCGGCTGACATTGGGCACGTAGTCCAAGTCGCAGGCTGGATCGGGATTTTCCAGGTTAATGGTGGGCGGGATTTTATCGTTGGCGACTGCCATCACTGTAGCCACAGCTTCAATGCCCCCAGAACCCCCCAGCAGGTGGCCGGTCATCGACTTGGTGGAGCTAATCGCCACTTTCTGGGCGCTCTCCCCCAAAGCTGTTTTAATCGCGGCGGTTTCTGTTGGGTCGTTGGCGGGGGTGCTGGTGCCGTGGGCGTTGATGTAGCTGATTTGTTCGGGGGTGACACCGGCATCTTTGAGGGCCAGCTGTATGGCCCGTGCGGCTCCCGCCCCACCCGGCACCGGCGAAGTCATGTGATAGGCGTCGCAAGTCATGCCGTAGCCCACCATTTCCGCATAGATGCGGGCACCCCTGCTGAGGGCGTGTTCCAGTTCTTCCAGGATGAGAATGCCGGCACCTTCGCCCATGACAAAGCCATCCCGGTCGCGGTCAAAGGGGCGGCTGGCGTGTGCCGGATCGTCATTGCGCGTCGAAAGCGCCCGCGCCGCTGCGAAACCGGCTACAGACAGGGGAGTCACCGCTGCTTCCGTACCGCCACAAATCATCGCCTGGGCGTAGCCGCCCTGGATCAGGCGAAAGGCATCGCCCACCGCATTCGAGCCGGCGGCGCACGCCGTCACCGAACAGGAGTTTGGCCCCTTAGCTCCCGTGTGAATGGCCGTCAAGCCGGCAGCCATATTGGCGATCATCATGGGAATCATAAAGGGGCTGCAGCGGTCAGGTCCCTTGGTCAGATAGATTTCTTGCTGGTCTTCCAGGACTTTCAGACCGCCGATGCCGGTGCCAATCATCGCCCCCACCTGCTCTGCGTTCAGGTCAGTAATCGCCAACTGGGCGTCCGCGAGCGCCTGTTTGCTTGCTGAAACCGCAAATTGAGCGAAGCGATCCATGCGCTTGGCTTCCTTGCGCTCCAGATAGTCGTGGGGGTCGTATCCCTTCACCTCACCGGCAATCCGGCAAGCGTGTTTCGACGCATCGAAAAGGGATATCAAGCCGATGCCATTGCGCCCGCTCAGCAACCCTTCCCAGTACTCTGCTAGGGTATTGCCAATCGGTGTAATCGCAGCCAGGCCGGTTACAACAACACGTTTTCGTTCCAAATTTGTCATGATTCAGTCCAAGCGGGCCTCAACCGCCCAAAACGCAGAATACAGGTGGAAGGATCTATCGAGAATGAGTGCGCGGTGGAACGTGACTGAAGCTATCCGCCTCCAGCCCGTTTCTGGTGTCAGCTGTCAGGTTGCTGTGCCGGCAGCTCACGCGGGGATTTGGCTGAAGGTATTTCAATTTCCACTTGCCCCGCCCAAACTCCGTTCCTGACAGCCAATCCGCTTGATAGCTCTAGCCTACAGGCTTCTGACTCACTCCTTCACGTGCGGCGGCTTGCTTATTCCTTGCGGTGGGTCTTTATGTAGTCCACAACGTCTTGAACCGTGGTCAGCTTTTCTGCCTCCTCGTCCGGAATTTCCGTCTCAAACTCTTCTTCTAGCGCCATTACCAATTCCACCGTATCTAGGGAATCAGCCTGTAGATCGTCTGCAAAGCTAGCTTGAGGAGTGATTGCACTCTCTTCTACTTCCAGTTGCTCCTTGATAATCTGCTTAACTCTTTCTTCAATGGTACTCATAGTGGTGTCCTTGTTGGGTGGCGCAGCTCCAATGAATAGCTTACTGTTAGTTGTCTTGAACCTAAACCCACTTGCCTTTTACGGTGCCTGTTTCTCCTGGAACGCGACAGTCGCTAAAACTCGCAGGCAGGATTGCGCGGGGCTGGTCGTTTTTTCATCTTACCCCAAAGCGCGATCGCCGAACCGTCAGGTAAACGCTTTTAAAACTGACACTGGCGCTCAGTCAGGCAGGTGGGGTTAAGGAAATCTCAGACATCGCCTCCTGTCTTGCCCCTTGAGATCGCACAGTGCTGACAGCTGGCGGCTTCTGACTCACTACTTTACTGGGGATTCTTCCAGTTTCTTGCTGATATAGTCCACAGCGTCTTGAACCGTGAGAATCTTTTCAGCGGCTTCGTCCGGAATCTCCGTACCAAACTCTTCTTCTAGCGCCATTACCAATTCCACCGTATCCAAGGAATCAGCGTTCAGATCGTCGTTAAACCTGGCTTCAGGTGTGATTTTACTCTCCTCGACTTCTAGCTGTTCCTTGACAATCTCCTTGACCTTTCCCAAAATTTCCTCTTTATTCATACCGATGTCCTCGTTGGATGCTGTAGCCGCTTTTGAAGCCGGCTCGCTGTTGGTTCTCTTTTACGTTAACCCAGTTGCCATTCCCGCTTGTGTCTTTCGGGTCCCGGTCAGTCGCTATAACTCCCGGGCCCTCAACAAGCCGGTCTGGGTGCTTTCCCATCTTATCGGAAAGGGGGAGCGCAACGGCGGTGGACAGACGCCCCCTATTAAATAGCTCAGCTGACACCCCAAGAGGCCAAAAACCGGGGGTTAAAGGAATATGAGAAATCCCCCCCAGTCTCCCTAGCAGCGAGACATCATAGAGAGGGAGTGTCTGTCGCATCTCCCGAAATCCCTTTGGCTGAATCATCAGCACTGACTTACAGCTATGCCATCCCAGACGCTTAAATACGCTTATTTCCCCGGCTGCGTTGCCCAAGGAGCCTGCCGAGAGCTGCACCAGTCCACGCTCGCCCTCACCCAAACCTTGGGGATTGAACTCGTCGAGCTCAAAAAAGCTTCCTGCTGCGGTTCTGGCACGTTTAAGGAAGATTCCCAGCTGCTCGAAGATACTGTCAACGCTCGGAATATCGCTTTGGCAGAGGAGCTGAATCTGCCGCTGCTCACCCATTGCAGCACCTGTCAGGGGGTTATTGGCCATGTGGATGAGCGCCTGAAGGAATTCCAGACGACTAACCCAGCCTATCTTAGCGAGATTAATAGTTTACTCCAAAAACAGGGCTGTTCGCCTTACCGGGGCGCAACAGAGGTTAAACATCTCCTCTGGGCTCTGGTTTCGGATTACGGCCTCCAGGAGATTCAAAACCGCGTCACCCGCAAGTTGAGCGCTCTCAAGTGTGCGGCGTTCTACGGCTGCTACCTGCTGCGGGCCCAAACCCACATGCCCTATGACGACCCCTACAAACCCGAATCTATGGAAAATGTCTTCCGGGCTGTTGGGGCGACGCCTGTCTATTACCGGGGGCGCACCCAGTGCTGCGGCTGGCCAATCTCTAGCTATGCCTCCGCCGAATCTTTTCAAATGGCAGGCGCGCACATTCAAGAAGCACTTGACAGCGGGGCAGACTGTATGGTAACGCCTTGCCCGCTGTGCCACCTCAACCTCGACTCGCGCCAGCCAGAAGTGGAAAAGGCAATGGGGCGCAAGTTGGGGCTGCCGGTGCTGCACCTGCCCCAGCTGGTTGCCCTCGCCCTGGGGGCTGACCCGAAACAGCTCGGACTCGACCGGCACGTTGTCCCCACGAAGCCGGTGCTGCAAAAACTGGGCCTGTAAGGGCATGGCGGCGGGCCAGACGGCTGTAACGTTTTTCTTATTCGTGAGGTGCGCAGAAACCGGGTTTCCAAAAGAAACCCGGTTTCTGGGGCGTAATTTGAGATGCCCGAGCGAGACAAAATCCCAAATCCCAAATCCAAAATCCCAGTACGCCCGACCGGCTTGCTGCTGGGTGTCCTGCTGCTTGCCTTTGGCCTGCTGCTGTGTGCCGCTTTCAATCCCAGTGCGGTTCAGTCCGAGTCTGTGGCCATCCACACGGATGCCGGCGGGCAGCTGGTCGCACGCCTGTACACCCCGAAAACCGCCCCCGCCCCACACCCGGTGATGGTTCTCTGCCACGGTGTCAGCGCCAGCAAGGAGGTGATGTCCCCACTGGCTGCCGAACTCGCCCGTCACGGCATTGCGGCGATTGCCTTCGACTTCAGCGGTTTCGGGGAATCAGCCCGCCGGGGCGCTCAGCCTTTCGCAACCCAAAATACTGACAGTATTGATGGGAGTAACCGGGCTGATGCCCGAGCGGTGCTGGATTACCTGCGGGCTAACCCGCAACGCTTCGATCTCCGCCGCCAAGGCATCGCCGGTCACTCTCTGGGAGCCCGGACGGCTTTGGAACTGGCCCAAGCTGACCCGCAGCTGCGAGCGACCATCATGCTGGGAATGAGTGGCATTGCCAGCCCCACTGTCCCGAAAAATCTCTTCGCCGGCGTCGGGCTCTACGAGCAGCTGAATCCTCCCCAGGAAGCCCGCACTATGATACAGCAGGCCACCGGCACCAGCCCCAGCAACTTTGCCGCCGGCACCGCCCGCATGCTGGCTGTCTCTCCCACCGCCGATCACCTCACCGCACCCTACGACCCGTTTTTGCTCCGGCAAGCCGTCAGGTGGGCCCAACTCGCTCTCGATGTGCCCTCTGGAAATCTGCCGCCGGTCGTTCCTTGGTACATTTTGGGCCTGCTCCTGACGCAGGCCGGCGGCTTGGCCACCGGCGTTTTTATGTTCTTGCGGGCGGGTGCGCCGGTGGTGCACCCGCAAGCCCGCCAGCTCTACCGGGGCTGTGCTGTCTTTGTCATCGTGGCCCTCGCCAGCGCTGTTTGGGGGCTGGGCAGCACTGGGGCCGGCCCGTCTAGGGGGGCCAGCACTGTGCTGCTGTTCTGCTTGGCCCTGCTTGTGGTGACGAATTACGCCCTGCGCTCCCCTGAGAAATTTCCCCCAGCTGTTCGGGTTTTCGCTCTTTACAGTATTGTCTGTCTGGAGATTTTCGCCCTGCCGGCTTTACTTTGCGGCAGCGGCGAAATTCTCGCCCACCCAGCGTATCTTGCCGGTTTGCCCCAATTCCTCCTCCAGTGGCCTGTTTTTCTGCTTTACAACTGCTCTCATCTGGTGAAACTGGCTTTTTTTCCGGCTTACAGTCTGAAGCTGCAGTTCAGCTGGCTGTTTTTGAGCCTGATGTGGCTGGAGGTAATCTGGCCTGGAATGATTTTAACGGGTTTGGAGAGCGCTGCGGTTAAAGCTGTGTCGCAATTGCGCCGCCCCCTGCGTCTCACCGGCACCGGCAGGATTTCCCGGCGGCTGGGTGCGCTCCTCGCTGTGCTGGTGCTGCTGCTGGTGGGGATTTTGTACCTGCGATTTCAGCAGGGGGTGCTGTCTGTGGCGGCGAGTAATGTGGCGCTGACCCTGCAGATGGTTGGCCAGATGCTGCTGCTGCCGGTGGTGGCGATTGTTTTTGTCGTGCGTTCGGGCTGGTTCCGGCGCTTGGAACGCCGGTGCTTGAGATGATTTACGTTTGTTTAGTTTTTTTAATTTATTTGAACCGCCAAGACGCCAAGAGCGCCAAGAATAAGAATAAAGTGAGTTATTTCGGCGGAGTTTTGACCGGTAGATGGCGGTTGGGGTCTGGCGAAAGGGGTGTGGGCTGGTGGGCTGTCCTGGGACGGCCCACAGGAAAAATGTTAAGCTATTTGAAGATTTGCTGCCTTTTGTAGGAGGGTACTAAGGCTCTACGATAAACTAAGCTTTGATTTTTGAAGTAGGCCGCCTGTTGTGAAGCGCGGCACAGCGGTACGCAGTGCGGTTAAATCTGCACGCCCGCACAGACTGCCCACATCTTGTACCTCCACTGGAGCCTTAATATCATGTCTCATTCAGTTAAAATCTATGACACCTGCATTGGCTGCACCCAGTGCGTCCGCGCTTGCCCGACAGACGTTCTGGAGATGGTGCCCTGGGATGGCTGCAAAGCTGGCCAGATTGCTTCATCCCCGCGCACGGAAGACTGTGTGGGTTGCAAGCGGTGTGAGACTGCCTGTCCTACAGACTTTCTGAGCATCCGGGTTTACCTGGGCGCTGAAACGACCCGCAGTATGGCTCTGTCTTACTAGGCAACCCGCAAGACAGATCCGCACCAGGAAATAGGCAGCGATCTCGGTCTGTCTTGCAGCCTCAAGCGGCAGAAAGGACTTTTAGCCTGCTGTTGCTTGGGCTGCAAGGCAGCTTCCCCCTTGGGAGCCCGGAAGCTTCTTGACGTTTTCCTGATAGCCAATTAGGTTGTAGCAAGTAGATTCTTGTCATCACAGTTCCTTTTCAGATGGACAATCACAGACAGAGCGATTGGCACCCTACTGGGGGGAAAGAGCGACGCTTGTGCCTTCCCCCCAGTATGAGGGGAACACAGGCGCTATCTGCGCTGAGAATGTACTGCCAGACATCCCCTATCCCTCTTGACCCTTAAGTCACAGGGATGACTTTTTGTCGGAATTGGGATAAGATCCCAATTTTTAAGTGGGTTGTGAGGGCTAGAAGTCCGAACGCCCATCTACATTCTAGTCAATCAGCGTCTATTACTGTCTGCTCTGAGAAGGAAGTTTGACAATACTCGATGGAGTTGTGTTATAGATGTGCGGAATCGTTGGCTATATAGGCACCCGACCGGCAAGTGAGATTTTGCTGGCAGGGTTGGAGAAACTGGAGTATCGGGGTTACGATTCGGCTGGCCTCGCTACGGTGTGGGAGGGTGAAGTTCATTGCGTGCGGGCGAAAGGGAAGCTCCACAACCTGCGAGAAAAGCTGGCCGGTATGGAAACTCCAGCCCAAATAGGCATTGGGCACACGCGCTGGGCGACGCACGGCAAGCCGGCGGAGTACAACGCCCACCCCCACATGGATACGGCGAAGCGAGTGGCGGTGGTGCAAAATGGCATCATTGAAAACTACCGCGAGTTGCGGGAGGCGCTCAAAGCGCGGGGGCACGAGTTTCGCTCGGATACGGATACGGAAGTTATCCCCCACCTGATTGCTGACTTTTTATCTGTGTCCTCAGAGCCGTCTGCGCCGTTCTCCCCTTCTGCTTTTTTGGAGGCGGTGCGCAAGGCGGTTAATGAATTGCAGGGGGCGTTTGCCATTGCTGTGATCTGCGCGGACTGCCCGGATGAGTTAATTGTGGCCCGACAGCAAGCCCCGCTGGTGATTGGGTTTGGCCAAGGTGAGTTTTTCTGCGCCTCGGACACACCGGCTCTGGTGCCCCACACCCGCGCGGTTCTGCCCCTGGAAAATGGGGAGCTGGCGCGGCTGACGCCGCTAGGGGTTGAGGTGTATAATTTCTCGGGCAGCCGGCTGAAGAAATATCCCCGCACCCTGAGCTGGAACCCGGTGCAGGTGGAGAAACAGGGTTTCAAGCACTTCATGCTCAAGGAAATCTACGAGCAGCCGGGAGTGGTGCGAGCCAGTTTAGAGGCTTATTTGAACAGTGACTGGCACGCTGGGGCGGCGGCAGGAGATGGCCCACCGGCAGCCGGGCCGGTGAATCTGGGGCTCCCCGATCAGCTGTATGCGGATTTGGAAAGTGTTCAAATTCTCGCCTGCGGCACGAGCTGGCACGCGGGTTTGGTGGGGAAATACCTGCTGGAGCAGCTGGCGGGAATTCCCACGGTGGTGCAGTACGCTTCGGAATTTCGCTACGCACCGGCTCCGATAACTCCGAATACGCTGACGGTTGGGATTAGCCAGTCTGGGGAAACGGCTGACACGCTGGCGGCTCTGTCCATGGAGCTGCAGCGGCGGGAGGGCCACCCGCAGCGCTTTGCGGCGCGACTGCTGGGCATTACGAATCGCCCTGAGTCGTCGCTTGGGCATTTGGTGCCGCACATTATTGACACCCGCGCCGGCATTGAAATTGGCGTGGCGGCGACGAAAACGTTTGTCGCCCAGCTGATGGCGTTTTACTGTTTGGCTCTGGATTTGGCTTACCGGCGCAAAACTGTGCCGGCAGCTCAGCTGGAAAAAATTATCGCCGGTTTGCGCCAGCTGCCCGGGGAAATTGAGCAGGTTCTGGAAAGTCAGGAGCGCTATATTGAGGAGTTGGCTCACGACTTTGGCGAGACGAGGGATTTTATTTTTGTCGGGCGGGGGATTAATTTCCCGATCGCTCTGGAAGGGGCGCTGAAGCTGAAGGAAATCAGCTATATTCATGCAGAGGGGTATCCAGCTGGTGAGATGAAGCACGGGCCGATCGCACTGCTGGATGCCAAGGTGCCGGTGGTTGCGATCGCTATGCCGGGCAGTGTCTGCGAAAAGGTCCTCTCCAATGCGCAGGAGGCTAAGGCGCGGGATTCCCGGCTGATTGGCGTGACATCGCTCAATGGGGGCGAGACGGCTGAGATATTTGAGAATGTGCTGCCGGTGCCGGCAGTCGATGAGTTGCTCTCGCCGGTGGTGACGGTAATTCCGCTGCAATTGCTGGCGTATCACATTGCCGCTCGCCGGGGGCTGGATGTGGATCAGCCCCGGAATTTGGCCAAGTCGGTGACCGTGGAGTAGGTTTGTAGTTGGGCTAATGCCCAAGAGCTTCTCGTTCCCAGTCTCAAACTGGGAACGTAGAGCAGGTTTGTAGTTGGGCTAATGCCCAACAGTTACTTGTTTCTCGTTCCCAGGCGGAGCCTGGGAACGTCTATCTGGAGGCTCTGCCTCCTTTTTTGTTTTTGCCTCCCCCAATTCCAGACTGCGAGGAAACAGAGAAGCCGTCTCGGCAATACGCTTTCGCAGCCCTCTGGTTGGTGGCAAGAGGTGCGTTCTGAAGGATATGGGAAGCCGACGGCTTGTTCTAGGAGCGCCGCACAGTTGCTATAGAATTAGCCACTTAGGTTAGGATGTAGGACAGGCGTCTCGCCTGTCCCAGACACCTTAAGGGCACAGAGGGAAAACCTACATTCCTGCTTCCCTTGCTCCCCCGCTCCCGAAGCTTCTACTGTTCTAACCAATATGACTGCTGCTATAGGACCGGCGGGATACGCCTTTTCCCCTAGGCTACGGATGTCCTAACCAATATGACTGCTGCTATATCCATCTTTGCTCCCAACAGATATCTCGGGTAAACCCCCCACTCCGGTTTCGCCGGCAATCTATACGACTGAGCCGGCAATCTATACGACTGAGCCGGCAATCTATACGACTGAGCCGGCAATCTATACGACTGAGCCGGCAATCTATACGACTGAGCCGGCAATCTATACGACTGAGCCGGCAATCTATACGACTGAGCCGGCAATCTATACGACTGAGCCGGCAACCGGTACGACTGAGCCGGCACTATACCACAGAACCGGCAGCCGGTACGACTGAGCCGGCAGCCGGTACGACTGAGCCGGCAATCTATACGACTGAGCCGGCAATCTATACGACTGAGCCGGCAACCGGTACGACTGAGCCGGCAACCGGTACGACTGAGCCGGCAACCGGTACGATTGAGCCGGCAACCGGTACGACTGAGGAACCCACCCCACACCACATTATATAGCAGTAGTCATATTGGTTAAGACATTAATGACATGGCTTATGGGGATCGTGCGCATCGGGATCATGCGCATGGGGTAAGTAGGGGCGGGTTCACCCAAAATGTCTCTGGGTTTTACCAGATGTTAGTAAACCCGACCCTACCAGCTTTTGCGTGATGCCATGCATGCGTGATGCGATGATGCCCATGTACTAACCTAAATGCATACTGCTATACTTAATATCCCAGTGTCCTAAACTGACTGTCTATCGCTATAGCATCCGCAAGATTTGAGCGGACAAGGCTGGGGTGGATCCTCAAAACAGGCGTGCCGGCGAAAGCGGCAGTTAAGCCGCCTTACGCTTTAGGAACGCAGCAAGTCATCGGGGGTGACGCCCAAGGCGCGAGCTAGGGCGGAGAGGGTTTTGCTCTCCGGCAGGGTTTTGGCTTTTTCGTAGTAGTTGACGCTCTGGCGACTCACCCCCGCCATCTCTCCCAGTCGCTTTTGGGACAAGCCCAGACGTTTGCGGTAGCGGGTTAGGTTGCCAGCGATGGTTTCTTTCATGGATGTGTTCCTGTAGGTCGCTGGGTAGAGTCGTTTTTCCAAACTTTCACCCTCTATATTGGCTGATTCTACTGTGGAGTGTCAAGAGCTATTTTACACACAGGGGAGGGGTGAGCGTACCTTTTGCCATCGGGAGAGGGCAGTTGCATGGGCCACACCACAAGCTCCCCCACGACGGCTAGCAGGGCTGGGCCATTCTCGATAGGAGGTGGAGGGGGTGCCGGTGGGGGTGCCGGTGGGGGTGCATGTTTGTAGTTGGGCTTTAGCCCAATCGGCGGGCCTCGTAAGAGCGCATAATTTTCATCGGTGGCGGTGTGCGCAGTTCCGAAGCGACTGCCTCGTTTCCCCAACAAGCAGCATTATTAGCTTAACAGCTTAATTGCCAGTAGTCAATTTGTTCTTTCGGGCAATATTACTGTAAGTTTCTTCTCCAAGAATCCAAAATGGCGGGACGAATCCGTTTCTCCCGATCGTTAATTAACATATCAGCCATTGCCATAACTTCTGCTGCGGTTTTGTGTCCAGTTTCTACCCTTTCACTCAACAAGCGCAGCGTCCGGGTGTGGGGAATGCCGTATTCCTCACAAATTTCAACAACTAACCCATCATCACTGGCACACAATAATAACTGATGGCGGGCAATGGCCAGTGTGGAGCGGTCAGCTTCACTGAGCAGCAACGAACGCCGGCGAAATTCCATAAAACTTGCAAACATCTCCTCAGTTTCTAGGGTGAGAGGGCTCAGGTATTCGCTGGCTGCTTGGCGGGTCGCTGCTTCAAGACGATCGGAGTCCAGGACTTCCTGAGCAATGTACAGAGGGCTGTAGCGCTGCTGCAGCCATTTCCACTCGTTGAGCCAGCGAAAGTCGATGAGAGCGGTTGCGTCCAAAATCGTTCCTTTAAAGGATGGCATAGACCTCAGATTCTTGACGGCGCACCCGCAGCTCTTCAACCGTTAAGTCTAGAAGTTCCGCAGCCTTTAGTTCGGAAATTCTGCCTAATTTTAACGCCTGTAAAATCAGATCGGTGTGCCGCTCATTTTCAGGAAAGTCTTCTGGAGCGAGCGCAGGAGGCAATTCCATTGAATTTTGGAGAGATGAGCGGTAGCGGTTTTTGTAAATTGCGCAAATTTCAGCTTTCTTTTTGGCGAAATCAATGATTCCCATGTCCGCTAATCGGCGCAATATCGCCAGATAGCTCACCCGAAAATGCCGTTTGAGTTTAACGATATCCTGGGTGCGCTGATAGATGCGCTCGAATTCCCCTTGGGGAACAAGTAGATGGCCGGCAAAGTAATCAGCCACCTTCTCCCGGGCTTTTTCTTCTTGTTTGGTTCCCTCTTTCATGAGAGTGTCTTGGTACTCGCCTCGATGGAAGATCAGGTGTCCAATCTCATGCGCTAAGGTAAATAACTGCCGCTCGATGGAGATATTATGACTGCTCACCAAAATGAACGCCCCTTGCTCGGCGCTACAGGCACTCAGACCAAAGAACCCTGATATCGGGACAGGTTGGCGCAGGACTTTCAAGCCAATTTCTTCCACCGCTGCGAATAGGTTGAAGATGGGAGCATCCCCTATTCCCAGACGGTGGCGAAACTGAGCGGCGATTTCCTGAATGCGCTTTTCGTTACCTTCTACTTGATGGCAAGGGGTACTTTCTGGGGCATAGGGGGGTAAACCGACGGCTTGCTCCAGGGCGCTGTATGTTTCCAGCACGCGCAGCACTTGAGCGGCAAACTGCGGTTGCTTGTCAAAGGAGTTGTGGGCGCGGAAGCGGAAGTTAGGCAGCCCCTCCGCTTCGGAGCGCAGCAAGTCATCGAGAGTTACGCCCAAGGCACGAGCTAGGGCAGACAGGGTTTTGCTGTCGGGTAGGGTTTTGGCGCTCTCGTAATTGTGGATGCTCTGGCGAGTCACCCCCGCCATCTCTGCTAGTCGGTCCTGGGACAGGCCCAGACCTTTGCGGTAGCGGGTTAGGTTGCCAGCGATAGTCTCTTTCATAGCTCTGTTGCTCTCGGTCGCTGTGCCGACTGGCTTTGTAAAAGGTTTTCCCTCTATATTTTTTCATTATACTCTAAATTGTAAAAGCTATTTTACATCTATCCCTGGGCTGAGCCTACCTGTTCCGTTACCGCAGCGCAAACGTAGGAGCTGCGGCAGATGCTAATTGGGTTGGGGTGCCGGTGGCTAGTGAGTGGGTTGCCTGTGCCGCGCCCGCCCCTAATTTCGATAAGTAATTATTCGTTAATTCCGCTATTGACTGTCGCATTTTTTCGGTAATTAAACGATATAAGCCTCTAAATGCGCCGCTTTCTGAATAGAAAGTTTGTCTTAGTCCCTGAGTGCGCCGGCTCCCGCCGGACAGGCTCCATCTGACGGTTCCGCTTGCCTGCCGGTCAATCCGCTCTAAACCAGCATTAGCAGTGCGCCGAAATTCGGCATTTTGCTCCTGCGGTCCTGCTAAAATTTGATCCAGCATAGCCTGACCTTCCCTGAGTTCGCCGCTCCTGGCACCAAGGCTAGCCTGACTTTGCCTCAGTTCGGCAATTTCCATATCATTTGCTTCTACAATCGCCGCTCTATCAATTCTAAATCATTTGTGAAATCCTCTTTCTTTCCTTGGCGCTAGTTCACAGGGGCAGTTTATAAAAAAAATAATTTTCCTAAAACTGATCCAAGGTAGAAGCCGGCAGCCGTCTTTTTCCCCTAATCCCCTAATCCCCTAATCCTGGCTCACCGAAAGCCATCCCGCTAGGAGGCAGAGCTTCCTGTTAAAATATGCAAACAACACACACCGGCACCCCAACCGGCACCGGCAACCAGAGCACCGGCATTCCCCAGCGCGGATATTGACCAACTTTTGAACCGAGCCAAATCCCCCAGCGTCGAATACACTGTAGAGGCAAACCGGCTTCAAAAAGCGCCGGTCGCCCGCCGCCCCCAGTCCCAACACCTGCCCGCACCCCAAACCCCCCACAGCACCCCCCAGAATGGCTTCAATTGCGCGCAAAAACTTATTTGAAGACATCCCCCGCTTCCTGATCGCCCAAGCGGGGATAATGTTTGCCGTTAGCCTCGTCAGCATTCAAACCGGCATCCTCAATGGATTCACGCGCTCCACCTCCCTGCTCATCGACAGTTCCAAAGCCGACATCTGGGTGGGGTCAAAATACATGGTCAGCTTCGAGCTATCTCTGCCAGTCCCCTACGAGCGAGTCGAGCAAGCGCAAAAAGTCGCCGGTGTCGATCGCGCCGAAGCCCTAATTGTCCAAGGTGCCCTCTGGCGCGACAAAGATGGCAACATTGTACCCGTCAGGGCGATTGGATTTGACCCCGCCAGCCAACTATTTGCACCAGGCAATATCGAGCGCGGAAACCTCAGCTTCCTCAACCAGCCTTACACCGTGATCGCCGATCGAGGCAGCTTCAAATCCCTGAACGTCGAATGGGTGGGCGATGAAGTGGAAATGGGTGCCTTTCGGGCGCGACTGGTGGGCTGGACGCGAGGCAATCAATCCATCGTATCCAATTCTTTCCTGTTCACCTCCCTGGAAAATGCCTACGCTTACGTCAATTCCACCCTCAGCGCTACGCCCCAAACTGCAGGGCAGCTGCAACAGCTTGCCGCTGACGGCAAAATCCCCGATCCCGCCCTCGCCGCACAGCTGGCCAATCTCCCTCCCGAACAGCTGCAGAAATTAGCCGCCTCCGGCAAAATCCCCGATCCCACGCTCGCCGCACAGCTGGCCAATCTCTCTCCCCAGCAGCTGCAGCAGTTAGCCGCCACCGGCAGCATCCCCGCCGCCACCGCCCAACACTCCCCACCGGCACCTCAAAAATTAACCGCCAGCGACCGCATCACTTATATCCTCGTGCGGGCCAAACCGGGCCACGATCTAGAACAGCTCAAGCGGAACCTGGAAGCGGCTTTGCCCGACACCCGCGCCTACACGCGCACTGAAATCGCCGCTCGAACTCGCAGCTACTGGCTGCAGCGAACAGGAATTGGCTTCATCCTCGGACTGGGGGCGGCGGTGGGCGTGATTGTGGGCACGGTGATTGTCGGTCAAATTCTCTACGCTTCCGCCTCCGATCACATCAAAGAATTTGGCACTCTCAAGGCAATGGGTGCGTCTGACTGGGTAATATACGGCATCATTGTGGAGCAGGCTTTATGGATGGCGGTTCTCGGCTATCTGCCAGGGATGGCTGTCTGCTGGGGGGTGGGAAAATGGACACTCGCCAGTCAGGGAATCGTCATATTGATCGCGCCGGCAACCGCATGTGCCGTATTTGCCATCACTGTCGTAATGTGTGTCAGCTCAGCCCTGTTCGCCATTCAAAAAGTCACCCGCCTCGATCCGGCAGTGGTCTTCAAAGCCTAATCTCAAGTTTTCAGGCGTTTATCTCAGGAATTTCTGCCGATAGGGGGAAAATACTATAAAGTAAGATGAGAGAGTTAGGGAGTTATCCTTGCGAATTTATCCCGATCTAATTAGGAATTTATATCAAACTGCTACCCCTAATAAGCTTTTGTTGTAAGCGGATAGGGTGAGCCATCCCTGTCCCAAACAGATCCGTGTTGCGCTCCGCACTCCTGCTCCCCACTCCTGCAAATCGGTTGTATTATGGTCAACCCACAGGACTTGATATTAAATAACCGCTACCTAAACGCAATTTTTAGTTTTCCTGTATTGCCGGCTACAGCAAACCCCCTCACAACCTGAACCTATGACAGCTTCTCAACTTCACATTGCCAACCGCGTTGCTCAAGTGGACTCGAAGGCCAAAAGCTCGGTCAGTGCCAGAACCGGCGCGATCGCCGCCCGGGGGGTGGGGATGGTTTTCCAGTCGGGACAGCAGTGGTATCAAGCCCTCAAAGGCATTAACCTGGAAATCCAGCAAGGCCAGATCCAGCTGCTCATGGGTCCCTCTGGTTCCGGCAAAACCACCTTGCTGTCAATTTTAGCGGGGATGCTCACCCCCTCTGCCGGCAGGGTTTTTCTCCTCGGGCAAGAAATTACCAAGATGTCTCGCGCCCAGCTCGCCCAGTTCCGCCTGAAAAACATCGGCTTCATTTTTCAGGGGTTTAACCTGTTTCCAGCCCTGACAGCGGCTGAGAACATTGAGCTGGCGCTGGAAATTAAAGGGATTCGGGGACGGAAAGCCCGCCAGCAAGCCCACACGCTGCTGGAGCAGGTGGGGCTGGCTGATAAAGCCAAGCTGCACCCCCGGGATCTGTCGGGGGGACAGAAACAGCGGGTGGCCATTGCGCGAGCCCTCGCCGGCAATCCCCAGCTGATTATGGCCGATGAGCCCACTGCAGCGCTGGACTCCCACAGTGGGCACGCGGTGATTGAGCTGCTGCGCCGGCTGGCCAAAGAAGGCGGCTCCACGGTGCTGATGGTGACTCACGACCCCCGGATTGTCGATGTCGCCGATCGGGTGCTATATCTCGAAGATGGAGAAATCACGCCGCGCCACCGCTGAGATGTTTTCCGCTACCAGTGATATCGCCGCAACACTTGCTGGGGGTCTACAATTCCTTCTGGTCGCGGGACGAGGGCGCTTGTGCCCGCTTCTGCCCCACCGGCAGTGCCGGCATAGGGTTGGCTCGCACCGGCAGCCGGCGGGATATTGGCCGACTCCGTGAGGACTTCCAGCTGGTAGCGCACCGCCGCAACGGATTGCTGCAATTCGCCCATCTGCTGTTGCAGCTGCACAGTAGCTGCAGCGAGAGTCTCCAGCTGCAGGCTCGGTGGAGTGAGATCGCCACCGGGATTGAGCCCGGCGATGTCCCCTCTCAAATCCTCAATCCGCCGGTCGAAAAGCGCCTTGATGCCGGAAATTTTCACATCCAGTTGGGTCATGGAGACGGTTAGCCTTTCCCTGGTCAGTTGCTCCCAGCGGTGCCGGTTGAACAGGTTCAGCAGCAGCGACAGCGACAGGGGAACCGCCGCATAAATCACCTGCTGCAAAGACACTGCCGCGACTGAGCCAATCACCGCACCGGCGAGCGATACATATTCGGCCATCTGCAGCCAATCCAGGTTGTTTGCTTTCATGGGGGGTTGCTGATACATTTACGCGACATTATTCTGGGCATTCCCGGACAATGCAACGATAGCACTATCACCAATGAAAGTGATAGAGGCGGTATCCCGCAAAGCTTTCAGGAAGATCCCGAAAGCGCCATTCCAGTCTCGCGATAGCGTAAACCCGCAACTGGGACAGTGAAAAACTTTGGAGCCACCCAAACGAGTGTGAACATGACCGCAGCGAGTGCAGGTCTTGCTGGTGAATTCTTCGGTGACATCCACAACGGTGGTTCCCGTCATCTCGGCTTGATGCTTTAATGTCAGCTTGAACCGATAGTGTGCCCACGTCAGCATCGCCCTCGCTGTTTTAGACTTAATTTTCCGCGTCGCCTTGGCAACCATGTTGGAAGTCTCGAAGGTAGGCAGAAAAATCAAGCGGTAATTGCGAGTCAGGTAATGTGCTATTTGGCGGTGGGCTTCATCTATCAAGTCCCGAATTTTTCCTCGCATCCTGTGAGCGGCGCGTCTCATGCTGCGCCGCCGCTTTTTGTTGGATTCTTTGGCAATTCGGCTGGCCAAATCATCTAAGTGCTGACACAGGCGGGTAATGCGCCCAATATCCCCATTGCCAAACTCTAAGAATTTTCGTCCGTCAAAACCTGTCAGGAAAGTTCTCACACCCGGGTCTAACGCAATTATCCCATCAGCTTCGGTGGGACTAATT
>NZ_KB235948.1:5572624-5605619 GCF_000332335.1 Kamptonema formosum PCC 10802
CAGGAAAGTTCTCACACCCGGGTCTAACGCAATTATCCCATCAGCTTCGGTGGGACTAATTTGCGCGGGCTTGGGGAAAACAGCAAACCATCGCCCCCTAGAGAAAATCAACTGCGTTCCCTGTTCGCAGGTACTGGGGATGGGTTCCGCAGATGTGAATGATAGTCTTTTTGTTAGCCTTGGATACCAAGTTCCCTGAGAAAAGTTGCCGTTATTGAACTTAATGGCTTGGGAGGCGTCTCGGCAGCTTCTAAACTTAGCGTCTCGACTTGCGCCAAAAGCCAAGTGAGCGTCAAAGACTGCATTTTGCCGGATGTGGCAGGGCGTTTCACTCACCCACTGGGGTAAGTCGCCCTGCATGATTTCATTGCGCAATTTCAGCTTTCCCAGACGCTTGCCACTTCGCTGCAAGGCAATGGCCTGGTTGTAACAGTACCTGCAGGCGGCAAGCCATTTCCTCCAGGTTTTATTAAGTTCGGATCTTGGGTATATCCTGATCTTCCTTGACCTGAGCTTTGTACTTTCGGAGTCCGTAAAGCCTGGAGCTGAAGCAGTGAAGGATGGCGAGGATGTCTTCAACCATTTCTCGCTCCCGGCTAAGACCTGCGTCATTGAGAACCACGAGCTCACACCCGTTTTGCTCACAGAGCCATCGAAACAGGTCAAATCCGTTGGCGATAGCCTGCCGTCAGGCATACCTTGCCAGTCTGTTTTTGTGGGCAATGATAACCATCCCGACATCTCTTGACAAGATTCGTTCCAATAAGGCCAGCAATTTCTTTCGTTTGAAATTGAGTCCGCCGCCGATTTCAGCGATGATTTCGGCTTATGGGTAGAGGATGCTGAGAGATGCAACTTGCCTGTTGAGGTCCGGCTGTTGGGCCCGCCCGCTGGCCCTGGTGTAAATAACAGTTTTTCCGCCTCTGCTGCTTTCGGTGGACTTGGCGGTATAGGATTCGATGTTGTACCGGCGCTGTCCTGAGGGAGTCTTAATGGCTTCGATTCGGCCTTTTTCTTCCCACCGACAGAGAGTCCGCTCGTGGACTCCGAGGATTTCCGCCGCTTCCTTTGGCTTGACATACTTCACCAACGCTGCTTCCTCAATTCTTTCGTGTCTGCATTGTATCACGTTTTACAGCTTGGCATCAAGAATCTAGGATTAAATTTCACCTCTTTCGTGCCAGTCTGCAACGCCGATTCGCCTGTACCTCGAAAGCGAAAGCCCACCGGCACCCTCGCCCTCGCCCCCGCCTGCTCTTAACGCGCCGAGAACGCCAGCATTCAAGCTGCGCCGCCCCGCACAAACAGCCAAGACAGCACCGCCGCACCGCCGGCACAAAAAGCCAGCAGGACTGTCACAGCCTCGCGCGAGAGATATCTATTTATCAATTTACCCTGAATGCCGCGCTCTGGAAACTTGGGGTCTGTCCCGACTTGAATGCTGTCACTTTCCCCAGAAATGCGCACTGACAAGCCTTGCGGCTTTCCGGTGTGAATCTGGAGATTGCCCAGCCTCTGAATCCCCGGTTTCCCCGCCATGAGAACCTGACTGGCTCCCACCGGCAATTCTCGACCGGCCATGCGGATTTTTCCTTGAATTATGCTAGAATCAGGCAGACCATTTTTTACGCTAGCCCTTCCACTGTTCCGGTCAAACCGCACGTCTTTTACCGCTAAGTCGCCCCGCAACCATTCCTCTGACTCCACCGCTTTGGGGTCGGGCAAGCTGAGAGAAATACGGGCAGATTCTCCCACCGGCACCTTGACATCTGTCTCAGTTGGTGTTAAAATAAATTCCAAATGATTCGGGATTTTGCTATCTTTCAAGGCGCGTCCTGGCAAGCGATAGTCTTCTAGGGTGACTTTGACCGGCTGTTTTCCGAGAGACAGTTTCAACAGGTTGGGCTGCGGGAACTCACCGGCTCGCGACTCACCGGCTCGCAGAGAGAGCGCCAGCTGATTGCTAGAAATATTATAGCTTAGTTCAGCAACTTTGGCAGCCGGTTGCAGCTGCAGTTCAGCGAGTTCAAGCTGGCTTTGTTCAGGTTTTGCCGGCTCAACGCTCCACTTGCTGGTTTCGTTGGGGAGCAGAATTTCCAGCTTGGTTAACTCGTTCAAGCTGGGATTCGACTGGCTTTGAAAGTTGCCGGTTAGCGCCAGCTGTTGCGAGCCGGCAATTTCGACTCGCTTCAGGTTGCGGATGCCGTTGAGAAAGAGCGTGTGGGCTTCTGTGCCGGTGTGGGTGAAGCTGATTTCTCGGACCGTCAGATCGCCCTCAAATACATAACTTGCGGGAGCAAAAGCTGCAGCGAGGGTGACAAGCGAGAAGCTCAGGAAAATCAGGGCAACAAAGACCGGCGCTGGCTGCCGGTGGCGCTCAGTTCCAGAAACCGGGTTTCTTTGAGAAAGCAGGTTTCTAGCTTTATTTTCCGCGATTTGACTGTTGCGGCGCAGCTGAGACATCGCTTTGCGGCGCATCTCAACCGAAGGCGGAAGTGGGGTTTCCTCCGGCTGATTTTGTGGGGCGGGAGCGTTTTGGAGCAGCAGCGATCCCAAGCTCGACACAACCCAGGCGAACAGCTCAATAATTTGGATTAACAGCCAGAAAACTGTGACAGTAACTGCCCACAAGCCGCGCCAGAGCTGCTTGAATGGCCACAAGAAAAAAGCCATTTTGTTTCGTTTCAGAGAGACGCTCAGCAGGCGCTGGGTTCGCTTGATTCTTTTGCTGAGGGCAGAGACAGCCCACGCTGACAGTTCAATCAGCCCGATGAGCAGCCACAAGGATATTTTGAAGATTTCCCAGAAGCCGGCTAGCAGCCACTTGAGAAATTGGAGGGGGAGAGTGATAAATTTTTCCAAGGTTTTCCGCACGAATTCCACAATTTTACCTCTCGCAAGCGCCCCAGACGCGATTCAAGATTTGCTTGGGGAGGGTGGGGCTGAGATATCCTCTCGCCCCAATCCCTTTGCGAACACAGCGATTCTTCCTTATATTAGCGCTGTTGCACCGGCATGTTGCCTGTATCGCCCGGGGGATAGCGGGGAGTGGGGAAGGGGGTTGGGGGGTTAGGTTTGTTGTGCCACCTTGGCTAATTTACAGGTTTCGCAAGCCGGTGTGCCGGCTATTTGCCTGCGTTTCCCCTGCGGGAGGGAAGGAAGCCTACTTCTCAGCCGGTCCAGGGGTGCCGGTGGCAAAACTCCTGCCGAGCTACCGGACAATAGTGGCAGGCTGCCGGTTTTATGATCTATTATAAGACTGGCAGAGCGGTGGGAGTGCACCGGCTGCAACGGTTACGTCTCACTAAAGTCATCCCCTCACCCCCCAACCCCCTCTCCCACAAGGGGAGAGGGGGAGAAATAAGAGGGCCTGTGGTAGATTTAGTACAGTGAGATGCTGTCGGCTGCCACAAGCTGCTCTCACACTAAGGGGTATCAAAGATGATGTGCCGGCAGATGGGAAACTCCTTTGAACTCCCGGCAGCCTTGCTGGGTGCGGCTGCTGCAATTGCGGTTGCGCAACCTCAAGTCGCAGTGGCGCTGACTGTGCGGGAAGTCAGCAATGTGGCGGAAAAAATTACGGTGTTAATTGATGGGGAAGTTCCCGGATCGGGGGTGATTGTTGCCCGGGATGGGAACACTTACTACGTCCTGACTGCCAAGCATGTTGCTGAGCGTGCCGGTGAGTATAAGGCAGTCACGCCTGACGGCAGGCGATATCCCATCAGCTCCAGCACTGTGCAAAAACTGCCAGACGCCGACTTGGCGGTGTTTCAATTCACCAGCAAAAAAGATTACCAAATTGCTACCTTTGCTGATTATAACTTAGCGGGAGAGCAGTTTGTCTTCGTTTCTGGCTGGCCGGCACCCAGTCGCGCTGTAAAAAATCGCGCCCGTGTCTTGAGTTTTGGCAAACTGATTCCGCCGGTGATGCTGCACCTGTTAAGCGCCGCGCCGTTTGGGGAGGGTTCTCAGGGATATGAGCTGCTCTACACTAGTATAACGCAGAATGGCATGAGTGGGGGGCCGGTGCTGGATACCGGCGGTCGAGTGATTGGCATTCACGGGGGAGAAGAAGGAGAAGTTATCTATAACGAGATTAATACCGGCTCCCCTCCGCTCAAGATTGGCTTTAGTTTGGGGATGAGCACCGGCACTTTTCTGCTGGCAGCTCGCAAGGCGGGACTTGCCGCAAAATTGAAAGTGGAAAAGTCTCCGCCTGAACCTATATCGCTGGAAGAAATCGGAGAGCTGTACTTAACCTCTTTGGAAATGCCAGATGTGAGGAATACCGATGCTGTCTACTGGGCAGATCGAGGCAATAAAATGTTGAGGTTGGGGCAGCTAGCAATGGCCAGCTCTGCCTATGACAGAGCGCTGGAAATCAATCCGAATTTTTATCAAGCTTGGTATGGCAAAGGTTTGATGCTGACTTACTGGAAAAAGTACCAAGAGGCGATTGCCGCCTATGACAGAGCGCTGGGAATTATTGAAAGGCAGCTGCAAACCGAAACCGAGCCGAATTTACGGGATAAATTGCAGAAGGTGGGCGATAATGTTATTCAGCTGCGCGGGAATCTCCAGCAGGAGTTGGGTTTGTCCACCCCGCCGGCGGGCCAGTCACGCACAGCAGAACCGGAGGATTGGATTGTGCCGGGGTTATGTGGGACCGACTCAGCAGAATGTCCTCCGCCCGAGGTTGAGCCGGTGCCACCGCCTCTGTGGTAATCAGCTTATTAAGGGGATAAGGCGTAGGACAGGCGTCTCGCCTGTCCTACGCACACCGCTACCAATGAAAACTTGCTCCACTGCGGGAGATCCGGTGGGGCTAAAGCCCAACTACAAACCTTTTCTCTGGAGGCGGGGCAACGGTTGGGCTAAAGCCCAACTACAAACTTTGGGCTGAAGCCCAACTACAAACTTTGGGCTGAAGCCCAACTACAAACATAATGAAAATTGTCTTTGGAGGCGGGGCAACGGTTGGGCTAAAGCCCAACTGCAAACGAAGGCGTAGGACAGGCGTCCCGCCTGTCCAGTGGGTTTTTGGGCGAACTAGCCGGCAGCCGGCGCGGCGGGCGCAAGCGAAGGCACCTCCGTTGCCAGCAACCCCTGAAACAGCGCCATCCCATCCGTACCGCCCAGCACTGGGTCAGCTGCCCGTTCGGGATGGGGCATCATTCCTAGCACATTTCCCGGCAAATTGCAAATCCCCGCAATATTATTTAACGAACCGTTAGGATTGCCCTCCGAGCTGACCTCACCGGTGCCGGTGCAGTAGCGGAACAGGACTTGGCCATTATCTTCGAGGCGAGCCAGGGTATCGGCATCGGCGTAGTAGCGCCCCTCACCGTGGGCTATCGGGAGCGAGATTACCTGACCGGCGGCATAAGCGGAAGTCCAAGGCAAGCCGGTGCGCTCCACCTTGAGGGGGACCCGATCGCAGATAAAGTGCAAATCCCGATTGCGGATCAGCGCCCCAGGCAAAAGTCCCACCTCGGTCAGCACCTGAAAGCCATTGCAGATGCCGAGGACTTTCTTGCCCTGGCTGGCGTGTCTCACCACCTCCTGCATGACAGGGGAAAAGCGCGCAATCGCGCCACAGCGGAGATAGTCGCCATAGCTGAAGCCACCCGGAAGCACCACCACATCCAGATCCGAAATATCCGTTTCCTCATGCCAGACCATGCGCGTCGGCAGGCCCAGCAGTCCTTGCGTGACCCAGGCCACGTCGCGATCGCAATTAGAACCCGGAAAAACAACAACCCCAAATTTCATAACTTTTGCTCGTAATTTCCTCGCTCCCAGGCTGAGGCTGAGAGCGCCTTTTCCTCGCGTCCAGGAGGATCTTGCCTTCTGGGAGGTAGCTCCAAAGTGGCAGCCCGGGAACGAGAGAAGTGGTAATTTAGACTCCAGCTTCCACCGGCAAAGGCGTCTCAGTCAGCTCGAAGCGGTAATTTTCGATCACAGGATTGGCCAGGAGCTGGTCGCAGATCCTGTGCAGCTGCTCGCTCGCCTCTCCCTCGCCGGCTGCAGAGAGCGTCAGCTCAATATATTTACCGATGCGCACCCGCTCCACATTCTCATAGCCCATGTGCTTAAGCCCGGACCCGACTGCCGTGCCGGCGGGGTCTAAGACCGAGGGGCGCAGAGTAACATAGATTTGAGCCTGATATTTTTTGTGAATCACAGCAGAGCCCTAAATTCTTTAGATAGTGCTTATGACGCCGCAGACTCTCTCATTTTAAAGCTAGAGCTGAGAAGATTTGTCAGATCAGCGGAAGAAAGCGGCCTCAAAAAGCATGGATTATGGTTGCAACCTGAATTAAAGATAGATAACACTGGCCATGAAAGTCAAACGCACCCGCAGTCAGGAACGGATTCTGAACCTGCTCAAGACCATCAAGCAAGCCGTTTCAGCTCAAGATATCTATGTAGAGCTGCGAAACCGCAACCAAGGGGTGGGTCTGGCCACCGTCTACCGCGCCTTGGAAGGCTTGAAACTGGAAGGGATGGTTCAGGTGCGAACCTTGGCCAACGGCGAGTCCCTGTACAGCAGCGCCCAGGAAGACTTGCACCACCTCACTTGCCTGCAGTGCGGGACATCCACTCCGATTGACGAGTGCCCCGTCCACCAGCTAGAGAGCCAGCTGCAACAGTCCTACCAGTTCAAAGTGTTCTATCACACTTTGGAGTTTTTTGGGCTGTGCGACCGCTGCCAGCTGGCCCAAGCTGCCGGGAAAACTTAGGGGCGTTTCTCATCCTTTGTGAGGTACTGAGAAACCCGGTTTCTTAAAGAAACCGGGTTTCTGGCCCCTGAGAACCGCTCTAAATAATTTGTCAGCCCCTCTCTTTTCTTTCCTTGGCGTACTTGGCGTCTTGGCGGTTTCTAAAAAAAAATTCCCCCCCATCAAATCCGCCTCAAAATGACAAACTAATCAGGTTGAACCTCCTGCGAGACAATCGAGCGGATGCCCTCAAAGGTTGCCGGTATGCTGCGCGGGTCCATAAACATCACCTTGCTGCTGTCGCTGGTGCCAATTTTCATCCCCATTTCCAGATAGTTCTGCGCCAGTAAAAACTGGAGCGCTTGGCCGGCGTTCGGATCGGCCTGGAGCGTTTTGCCAATAATTTGCAGCGCCTCAGACGTTGCTTGGGCTTTCAGGACTTGCTGCTGGCGTTCCGCTTGAGCTTTGAGGACGATCGTCTTTTGCTGCGCCTCCGCATCCAGAATAGCAGCCTTCTGTCGGGCTTCCGCGTCGAGAACTTGCGCCTCAGCTTTCCCTTTGGCGCTGTTAATTGCCGATTCGCGATCCCCTTCCGAAGTCAGAATAGCAGCCCGCTTGCGCCGTTCCGCAGACATTTGCAATTCCATCGACTCCAGCACCGCTTTGGAAGGCACAATATCGCGCAGTTCCACCCGCGTCACCTTCACGCCCCAAGGATCGGTGGCGATGTCGAGATCCCGCAGCAGGATTTCATTGATTTGATCGCGGGCGGTAAAGGTTTCATCTAGCTCCAGTTTTCCCATTTCAGCGCGAATCTGGGTGAGCACCAAATTCACCATTGCTGACTGGAGATTTTCTACCTTGTAGTAGGCTTTCTCCAGGTCTACGATCCGCCAGTACACCACGGCGTCAGCGGTGATCGACACATTGTCGCGGGTGATGCACTGTTGGGGGGGGATGTCTAGGACTTTTTCCCGGATGGTTTGCTGGTAAACAATTCTGTCGAGGAAAGGGGTGACGAAATTCAGTCCGGGTTCCAGTTTTTTGCCGCTATATTTGCCCAAGGTTTCCACCAAGGCTTCGTTCCCTTGATTGATAATCTTGACGGAGCCGGCCAGGGCAGACCCGCCGAAGACCAGGAAGACGAGAAAAAATAATTGCTCCACTTGTACCCTCCTGCCTTTGAGGTTTTTAACAGGTTTATCTTAGGAATGCAATAGGTGTTCTGGCACGACAATCAGGGTAGTGCCCTCCCGCCTGACGACGCAGACTTTTTGCTTGGGGGGAATGGCCAGTTTGTCATCCTCGCAGCGGGCGCGCCAGGAATTTCCTTCGTAAAGCACCCGACCGGCCTCACCGGGCGGAATTTCGGTCAGGGTTTCTGCTTCTTTGGGGTCCTCCAGGGTGTAGACCTTGCGTTTCGGCAGCAGGCGGCGCGTTAGCAAAACGCCTCCTATAGAAAGCCCCATCCACAAGAAAACTTGCAAGCCAAACTGAATGGGGAATATCCAACAAATCAGCGAAACCGTAATGGCGCTCAGTCCCATTGTGAAGGCTGTAAACGCTGTTGGCACCGGCACTTCTATCAAGCAAAGCACCGCCCCTGTGACCAGCCAGAACAGTGCGGGGCTTAATTGCACGGTGCCGGCAAGCGGTGCAGCGGAGAGCACCCCCCCGCCCAAAAACCAGATTGTCGCCGGTGTTTGTGGCATATTGACCTCCTGTTAAGGGCATCTACTAGGCTAGATTCCAGGCATTTCTATAGCGAGTCTAAATGATGGGCGCAACCGCTCTTGGCCCAGACCCCCAGTTTCTTTAAGAAACCGGGGGTCTGAAATTTACTTCTGCGGGCGCTTCCCCCATCAATCGAGGGCAGCTTTCTGTTAGCTGCCCGACAGTCCTTTATCTCCAGTCCGTCCAAGCGCTTTTGACCCACGAGCGCTCGCCTTTAACCCCTGACCTGTATTTCCCCTATGCTAGCTTTCTTTTCACCGGCACCCCAATCAACTTAAAGAAAACTTATAAATCTTTACTCAATTTGACCTAAATAAGGTATAATAGTATCGTTCTGACTTAAGAACCGGTGACGGGGACGCTAGATGTAACGTCTGTGCGGGAAGTCGTGGCCCCAAAAGCAAGAGCAGCCTCTATCCAGGGACGAGTGAGGGCGATTCCTCCCGGGCAATCCAGCTTTGGGTGGCACAGCAGTTCCGACAGCCTTTGGGCGGCATCCGGTCAGCCCGGCACCGGCACCCCCCAGTCGGTGCGGGGGAGGGGGGCGAGTGATGATTTAAGCTCGGACTAATGTGCGAACAAAGAATAGGGAAATAGCAGTTCATATTTACTAAAATTATTTTCTAGAGAAAGTTATAGAAGGCATGAGCAGTTCAGAGCCGCTTCTTTATTGCATAAATCGGGACTGTGGCAATCCGGGGAATGCCACAGGGGGGCAAGTCTGTGCCAGCTGCTCTACCCCGCTAGTGTATCGCTATCTTTGGGCGGTTGGCCCAGAGGCGGCGGAGATTGCCACCGGCGAACTGATAAACGAGCGCTACTCGGTGGTGGCGCAGCAAATTTGGCTGGACACCAAACCAGCGGAGCCCCCCTCCGCCCCGGAAGAGCTGCCTGAGGCGATCCTGCCCTACCTGCGGCTGTACCCCCAGAGGCTGCACGTTCCGGAGGTGTACGGTTTTGCGCGGTTGGGGGGGGACCTGGAGACAGAGATCCTGTTGCTGGAGAACGTGCCGGTCGATCCGGTGGGCAACCTCCACCCCTCGCTGGCGGAAGCGTGGCCAACTGCGCCGGCGGTGCGCCAGGTTTACTGGCTGTGGCAAATCCTGCAGCTGTGGGTGCCTCTGCTGGAACAGGGTGTGGTGGCGAGCCTGCTGATCCCGGACAATATTCGGGTGGAAGGGTGGCGGGTGTGGTTGCAGGAACTGTATGTTGAGGACTCGGGGAGCGGGAAATCGCTGACGCTCTCCCAGACGCGGCTGCCAGAGCTGGCGCAGTGCTGGCTGGGGTGGGTGTCTGGGGCGCAACCGGCAGTGGCCAACCAACTGGCAGCGATTTGCCAGCAAATGCGCCGCAGCACGGCAACAGTGGAGTCGATTGCCGAGCAGCTGAACCAGCTGCTGCTGGAACTGGCGGCGAAGCTGCCGCTGCGCTTGCGAGTTGCCGGTGCCACGGATACCGGCCCAATGCGCGATCGCAATGAAGATTCCTACTATCCGGCACCGGCTGATATCAAAGCCCGTTCGGCACCGCCCCACGACCGGCTGCTCCCCTATCTGGCGATTGTCTGCGACGGCGTGGGCGGCCATGAGGGGGGCGAGGTGGCCAGCCAGCTGGCGGTCAGCGCCCTCAAGCAACTGATGCAAACCCTGCTGTTAGAAACGGCTGAATCGGAGGAAATCACCCCGCCAGAAATGGTGATGGAGCAAATTGAGGAGAGCATCCGGGTGATTAATAACACGATAGCCGCCCAGAATGACACCGGCGGGCGCTCGGACCGGCAGCGGATGGGGACGACGCTGGTGATGGCGCTCCAGCTGCCGCAAACGGTGAGGGATTCTGATGGCGAGGAGCTGGGGAAAGCTCACGAGCTCTATTTGGCGCATGTGGGGGACAGCCGCGCCTACTGGATTACCAGCGATTACTGCCACCGGCTGACGGCAGACGACGATGTGGCCAGCCGGGAAGTCCGCTTGGGGCGCAGCCTGTACCGGCAGGCGCTGCAGCGAGCGGATGCCGGTGCCCTCACCCAAGCCCTGGGCACAAGAGATGCTGAGTTCCTCCGCCCCAACATCCAGCGGTTTATTGTCGAAGAAGACGGGTTGCTGCTGCTGTGTTCCGACGGGTTGAGCGATAACGACTGGGTGGAGCTGTCCTGGGCGAATTGCGCACCGGCAGTCCTCAAGAATGAAATGCAGCTGGATGCGGCAGTCGCGGCGTTTATTAATCTGGCCAACGAAAAAAATGGCTGCGACAACGTGACGGTGGTGCTCTCCCAGTGCCGGCTTTCCCCAGAGCCGGTGGTGCTGTTCAAGCTGAAGCCCGCCCCCAAAGCAGCAAAGCTTCCGGCGCTTGAAGTTTCCCAGGAATCTGGGGAGCCGGTTTTTGAGGGGCCAGAGCCAGCGCCCGCCCCCACAGCGACAGCCCCCCCGACGCCGGAAGTCACCCTACCGTCTGGGGAGCCGCCTTTGCAGGAGGCTGCGCCAAAGCAAGCCCCCATAGCGGCAAACCCTCCGCTGTCGGAATTTTCCGAGGCGTCTAAAGCCCTGCTTTTCGAGGAGCCGGCAGCCTCTGGGCCGGCACCGGTGGCCAACCCCCGCCTGACCCCCTCCCGCGACCCCGCCCCTGTGCTGGGGCTGCTTGCCGTGTTGCTGATCAGCGGCGCTGTGGCGCTGTTTACTTGGTCGCAGCTCAACCCCCAGGGGTTCGGACAGGTGCGCGAGAGAGTTTTCCCCGGCAAATAGGCTCGCTGCCGGTGCCGCCTCTGTGCGAGGATGAAGAATGAAGAATCCAAGATGAGCATTTCTTCCTATCTTTCTATTTCTTCCTCTCTGCATCTCCCCATTTCTGCCTCTCCGTGAGAAGATAGAAAAACTGTCAAGGCGCGCCTTGGGGCCGTCGCACTGACAGTTTTTCTACTTTTTGGAGTGAGAGCACAGGGTTTTCTTATGAAAGTTGGCGATCGCGTTCGCGTCAAAGAATCAGTCGTTGTTTACCACCATCCTGACCATCGCAATCAGCCCTTTGATGTCAGGGGTCAAGAAGGAGAAATTGCCGCCCTCATTCAGAACTGGCAAGGGAGACCGGTTAGCGCCAACCTGCCGTTTGAAGTCAAGTTTGACAAAAAATTCAAAGCCCACTTTCAAAAAGCGGAGCTAGAAGTCATCGAATAGGCTGCGGCGAGAATTTTTCCCGGAAAAATTTCACCGGCGTCCCCGGAGAAACCAGCCAAAGATATTGATATCTCCGCGCATTTTTTGCAACTCTTGCCGGTGGCGCTCAGCTGTTGAGCAGTACCACTGGCAGTAACTGTCAAAGTCTTGCCGGTACTGAACTTCCCGGTAAAATTCGCGGGCGGTCTGGTGCGCTTCCAGAATTTCAATTTCCGGTTGGGGCGCGGGAGCGATCCATCGCAAGTCGTTGAAGCTCATAACAATCTTTCCTCCCTCCGGGCAGCGATGCCAGGACTGACAGGTTAGCAGACAAGCGGGCAATAATTAGCTGAAGCGACTCGGTATCCCTCAATTCTGGCCGGTCGAAACCACCGACCTCAGACCTGCCGGTCTGGAGCCCGGATTGCTTACGCCCACGATAGCACAGAATCCCAACCGGCGCTGGCACGCCCCGAACCGCCGGTGCCATCGAATGCAGGGCCGGCTGAGTCTCTCAGCAAAGGGCTTGACATTTTACAGCTATTATGATATGCACGCTGGAAGTGGGATGGGATAGAGCAGCAGTCATATTGCTTAGGAGACCAGTGGCCTGGGATCAAAGGCGTAGGACAGGCGTCTCGCCTGTCCCTATCCCTACTAGAAAATCAGATGCCCTGTGCTTAACTGACTGTCCATTGCTATATCTCTCGTTCCCAGCCTCAGGCTGGGAACGCAATCTGTCGGCGGAGCCGACTTTCAACAGAAAAGCAGGTTAAAAGCCTAACAGCTAATCAGCCCTCTCTGGGGAATCGAGCGGTTAACAATCGTGCGGTTGAAAACTGCAATCCAAAAGCGCACAAGTGTGGGGGCGCGAAAAGCCTTAAAGCCAGCCCTTGAGGCGATATACGGCGATACCGATATATTCCTTCAAAGCTTTGGTTGTCTGCTCCAGCCGTTCCGCATCGGGAACCAGATTGAGCACAGCAGCTTGCCAGCTAATGGAGAGTTCTCGCACATCTTGCTCGCTCACCAAAAAGTCTGTGGGAGCGGGAATCGCCTCAATTTTCTGGCGCTTGAAAATCAGGAGCGAGCGGGGCATGTGCAGGGCGGAGGTGACGAGGATCACCCGCCGGCGGATGTTTCGGGAGTCGAGGAGTTTGCCGGTATTGACGGCATTTTCATAGGTGTTGAGCGAGGTTGGGTCTTGCAGGATGGCGGATGCCGGCACCCCCATTGCCCTTGCCAGCACCGCCATGTCCTCCGATTCGGGTGGCCCTCCGTCTTTCCACTCAATGCGACCACCGCTGAGAATCAAAACGGGAGCTTTGCCCTGCCGGTGCAGCACAGCACCGTAGAGAACCCGGTCGCCGGCCTCACTGACATCCACCCAAGGTCTGGGAGGCAGCTGTGACTTGATGCCGCCACCGAGGACAACAATCGCCTCAGCCTGGGGCAGCTCACCCTTAGGCAGATTCTGCCACTCCAGCGAGCGCACCAAAGCCAGGGAAACCCAGCCGTTGCTCGCCAGCAGCAAGACCGTCAGCGCCAGCGCCACGGCAGTGAGCGCCCATCTCGGACGCCGCCACAGCACCACCAGGGCTCCTAGCATCAGCAGGCAGCTCAGCCCCAAGGGGTAGAGGAACACCGGCAGCAGCTTCGACAAAAATAAAAACATCGACTACCCACTAGCTCATCAGGGAATTCTTGGAATAGAATAGCAGAGTCATATCCGTCCGGCTTCCCGCAGCCGCCCCTTGAACGTCCAGTTCGCTGACACCAACATTCGGCTGACCCGTGGGAAACGTTTTGTGAAGAAATTACTAAATCTAGTAGAATAAGGGATGTTTTAGTTTAAAGTGATTTAAAAGGTTTCCCAATCAGTCGGGTGCGTTCCCCTTTGGGGAAGGCACTCACAATCCGCACGGCAGGGGGAACGCACCCCACCACACTCCGCGCAAAACTTAGCCGGTGCTGAGCTGGCTCTCCCAGAAAAAAGAGACAGGGTATGAAACTGAAAACGAAGTTGGTGTCAAGTTTTTTGGCTGTCGCCTCCCTGGCAGCAATTTTGGGCATTCTCAAAATCGAAGCCGGGAAAAATGTAAAAGAAAGTTTTAGTGCGGTTTCGGGGGAAATCACTCCTAAATTGCTGGCGCTACAGCAGATAAAAATGGCCTCCTTTAAGATGATGGTGGAGGCCAATAGTTACGCGCTGCTCCAAGGGGGGGCGGGAAAGATTTCGGGAGACGTTAAAGTTGAAGAAGACAAAGAAGAAGAGCTAGAAAGCTTTGAAGCGGCCCGAGAAGATTTAGAAAAAGAGCTGGAGAACTTTAAAAGCCTAGCCGACGCTCCAGAGGAGCGCAAGTTTGTCCAAGAAATTGAAGCTGCCAAAAAAGACTTTTATCAAGCCGGCCAAACTCTTATACAAGTGAAGGCTGAGGGGGGCAGGGGCCCAAAATTGGTGGGAAATAAAAGAAGTTTGGAACAGGCAGAAAACTACTTTACTGAGGTAATTGACCGGGCAATAGAAGCTGAGATAGAACAGCTGGAACGGGAGAATGAAGTCGTTGCCAGCAGGGCTGGGATGGCCATAGCAATTAACGCCTTTTCGGTGGCAGCCGTAGCCCTGATATCCGGCGCGCTCGCTTTAATTTTAGCAGAAAAGATTGCCAAGCCAATCCTTGAAATTACAGAGGCGGCGGTCAAAATTGGGCGAGGGGACTTAGGGGCGAGGGTGGATGTAGAGACGGAAAGCGAAATTGGGGTTTTAGCGGAAGCGTTTAACCAGATGGCGGAGAGCCTCAACAAAACAACAGTCTCGAAAGGGTACGTCGATAACATCATCAAATCGATGCTCGACGCTCTGTTTGTTCTGAATCGGGACGGAACAATCAAAACCTTCAACTTGGCCGCGTTTTTAATGTTGAGATACCCGGAGGAGATCGACCTGTTAGGAAAGCACGTTAAAATCTTATTTGCGGAGGAGAAATTTTTAAAAGAATTGGACTTTGAGGAGTCAAAGCGAAACAGCTTTCTGGGCAGGAAAGAGACGACCTTGCTGGCAAAAGATGGCCAGACAGTCCCGGTGTATTTTTCAGTTTCAGTGATGCGGGACGAGCGGGGCGAGATTGAGGGGTTCGTCTGTTTAGCCCAGGACATCACGGAGCGGAAAGCGGCGGAGGCGGCGAGAGAGGAATCAGAAGCCAAGTGGCGCTCCTTGGTGGAGAACGCTCCCGATATCATTCTAACCGCAGATGCTGCCGGTAGGATCAAATTCCTCAATCGCGTGACGCCCGGGTTGAGCGCCCGGCAGGTAATCGGGAGCAGTCTTTATGACTGGGTTCCGCCAGACTGCCGCCTGCCGTTCAGGGAGATCGTAGAAAGCGTTTTCACCACCGGCATCGCGCAGCAGTTAGATCTGGCCGGTTTTGGTCCCTACAGCAGCACGTCCTGGTATTCCAGCCGCATCAGTCCCATTCAAAAGAACGGCGAAGTCGTGGCGGTTACCATCATTGCCACCGAGATCGCAGAGCGCAAGCGAATGGAAGAGGCGCTGCGGGAATCGGAAAAGCGATACCAGCTCGCCGTGCGTGCCGGCAAAGTGGGCGTTTGGGACTGGAACGTGGGAACCGGCGAAATTTATCTCGACTCCAACTTAAAAGCCATGCTGGGCTTTGAGCCTGAAGAAATCCCCAACCGCATACAAGACTGGCTCAAGCGGGTGCATCCCGAAGACAGGTCAGCGGTGATGGCGGCGGCGAAAGCGCATCTGGAAGGGCGCACACCTGACTACGAAATAGAGCACCGCACGATCAATAAAGATGGCAGTATCCGCTGGATTCTGGCGCGGGGCACGGCCATCCGCGACGGGGGAGGCAAAGCATATCGCATGATGGGAACCGACAGCGACATCACCGAAGGCAAGCAGGGGGAGGACGCCCTGCTGCAAGCCAAACAGGACTTAGAAATTCGCGTTCAAGAGCGCACCACGGAATTGACCCAGCTGCTAGAACAGCTGCAGCGGGAGTCTTTCGAGCGCCAGCTGGTGGCGGAAGCGCTCAGCCAAAGCCAAGACCGGCTCAATAGCATTCTCAACTCACTTGATGACGTGGTGTGGTCAGTTCACGCCACCACGTTCGAGATGCTTTATATCAGCCCCGCCGCTGAAACAGTTTACGGACTCCCCCAGTCCGAGTTTTTCAACCATCCCAACCTGTGGATGGAGATGATTCACCCGCAAGACCGGCAGCGGGTTGAGGGCATGCTGCAAAAACGCATCACAGCCGGCACCACAGATATGGAATACCGCATCGTGCGCCCTTCCGGGGAGGTGCACTGGCTGCGGTCCCGCAGCCGGCTGGTTTGCGACGCCACCGGCAGCCCTGTCCGCATCGACGGCATCGAGACGGACATCACCGAGCGCAAGCGGGCTGAAGCTGCTTTGCGCCAGTCGGAAACGCAATTTAGAAAACAGGCCAAACGAGAAGCGCTGCTCAACCGGCTCGCTAGCCAGATCCGCAACTCTCTCAACCTCGACACGATCCTGGAAACCGCCGTACAGGAAATCCACACCCTGCTGCAGATTGACCGGTGCCTGTTCGTTTGGTATCGCCCTAACGGTTTGGAAAGTTGGAAAGCCGGTTCGGCGGAAACTTGGAAAGGGCTGGAAAGTTCGGACCGGCCTTCCAACCGGCGTTCCTCTAAACCATGCAACTCTTACTGGGAAGTGGTCAAAGAAGCCAAGAAGCCCAACGCGCCCAGCCTCTTGGGAGCTTATCCGGACCAGCGGGACTGTCCGGTGATTGCCAAGCTTTTAAATCGGGAAATGATTCGCCTCGATGATGTCAGGAAGCTCGCCGAACCTGAACTGCAGCAGCTGCAGTGGGTGAGCGGCTTCTCTTCGATAGCCATATTGCCGATTCACACGCCCGCCGGCGAGATTGGCTTGCTCGCCTGCGGACAGTGCTGCGGTTCCCGCCCCTGGCGCGACAGTGAAGTGGGGCTGCTCGCCGCCATCGCCGACCAGCTGGCGATTGCCATCAGCCAAGCTGAACTCTACGCCGGCGCAACCGAAGCCGCCCGCGCCGCCAAAGAACAAGCCCAGCAGTTGCAGGGAGCGATGAGCGCCCTGCAGCAAACCCAAGCCCAGCTGATCCAGACGGAAAAGATGTCCAGCCTGGGACAGATGGTTGCCGGTGTCGCCCACGAAATTAACAACCCCGTCAGCTTTATCTACGGCAATGTTGACCCGGCGATGCAATACATTCAAGATTTGCTGGGGCTAATAGATCTCTACCAGGAGCACTCTCCCTCCTCTCCAGAAATTGAGGAAGAAATTGACGCCATCGATCTGGAATTTGTCAAGGAAGACTTGCCCAAACTCCTCTATTCCATGAAAGTCGGGGCTGAGCGCATCCGCCAGATTGTCCTGTCGCTGCGCAATTTCTCAAGGCTGGATGAAGCCCAGATGAAAGCCGTAGACCTTCACGAAGGGATAGACAGCACTCTGCTGATTTTGCAGAATCGCTTGAAAGGTAAGGGGGCAAGTGCTGAAATTAAGGTGCTTAAAGAATACGGCGAACTGCCTCAGGTGGACTGTTTTGCGGGGCAGATGAACCAGGTGTTTATGAATATTCTCGCGAATGCAATTGATGCGCTGGAAGAGCCTCGGACAGGGGCGGCTGGGGCTGCCGGTGGCAGAGAAGCTGCCATCCGCATTCGCACCGGCACCCCCGACTCCAATCGCGTGGAAATCCGGATTGCCGACAGCGGACCGGGAATAAAACCCGAGGTTCGCTCGCGGGTTTTTGACCCCTTCTTCACCACCAAACCCGTCGGTGCCGGCACCGGTTTGGGGCTGTCAATTAGCTACCAGATTGTCGTGGAAAAACACGGGGGCCAGCTGAAGTGCTATTCTGAACCCGGGAAGGGGACTGAATTTGTCATCGAGCTGCCGGTGCGCCAGAATTACAGCGAACCGCCGATATTTAAGGAATAGGGAATAGGGAATTGGGAATTGGGAATAGGGCATTGGGAATTGGGAATTGGGAATAGGGCATTGCTGAGTTCTCGCCAGCGCGTAAATCTTCCCCACGCCCCATGCGCCATGCCCCATGCCAGCGTTTTAAGAAACCGGGTTTCTCATATAGCAGTATGCACTTAGGGTCCTACATTTCGACCTCTTTTGCACCCCCGCACTCCTGCTCCTATTGTTCTAACCCATATTACTGCTGGGATATAGACGTAGGCCAGCGTCTGGCTGCCCTGAAGGTTTAATGTCCTAACCTAAATGCCTACTGCTATATAAGCAGTCACACAATATTTCGAGCGCGTGTTCAACGAATTTTTCACCGGCTCGCTTAGGCTCCTCTCTCCCGCTCTTGCGGGGGAGCGCTGATGGGAGCCGCCTTTCTTTCACTGAGAGCTACGATCATCCCCGCGATTACCAAAACTGCGCCGGCGTACCCGCTCATCCTGAAAGTTTCGCCGAGTAGAAAGAAGGCGTAAATCGAGCCGACAACCGGCTCCATTGTTTGGATTAGCCCACCTTCAAAAGCTGTTATCCGGCTCAGTGCTTTTGCCTGCAACCAGGTAACAGCGCCGGTGCCAACTATGCCCAGGTAGAGGAGAGCCACAATATTTTTTGGTTGCGTTAAACTAGCGGTAATGACTTCAATCTGTCCGGCCATTTCCGGCGCGGCTAACAGGCAACTTAGAATAGCGATCGCCCAAATCTCAACGACGATCAGTGGCAGAACGGGATGGCGCGGTGCGATTCTCTCAAGCAAGATGACAATAGCCGCGATAAGTGAGGCACAAATAAGCATCCAAACTGCGCCGATGGCAGGGGGACCGTCCTGCCAGCTCATGATTCCGATTCCCGTGAAGGCGAGCGCCGCCGCCAGGATAGCGACAAGTGACAGGCGACGGTAGAACACCACCTCGAACAGTGTGATTAAGATGATTACCAGACCCACAGTGAAAGACGCTTGGTTCGCCGGGATGCTCTCAAGTGCCACGGTCTGGGTAACAAAGGCAGCAAACATTAACACTCCCAGGATTGCCCCGTCGCGTATCAAGTTTCTGTTCAGGTTGCGAGCGAACGGCGCAAAGACGACCGCCCCAATAGTGAAGCGAATGGCGATTTGTACAAATGGCGAAACGGTGCTGATTACCTCATGGATCGCCACCAGCATCGAGGGCCAGAGCAGGCTGGACAGAATCATCAGCAAAATGCCTTGGAAATGCTGGCTATTTTTTGCAAGTGGTGCGGTCATACAACTAACTCGTAAACTGGCACGCTCAAATTATAAGGCATCTGCCGTCCTGAATTCTATAGATTTATATCAGTAGGCACTTAGGGAAAGGACTTGGGGTTTAACATGATGTAGGGGCGGGAACACCGACAAAGAGTGCCACACAGCTACAACACCGATAAACCCGCCCCTAACCTCTGATATAGCAGCCGGCACTTGGGCCATAGCGTGTCCTAACCAATATGACTGCTGCTATAACGAATAAGAGCTTTTTTGATTGCTCTGTAGCCCCTCTCCGTCGGAAGTCGCAGCCTCTCGTCACAGGCGAGGGCCAAAAACTTTGGCATTTCCACTTCCAGATTGGGAAACGCCGGTTTTATTCAACAGGATTTACTGCCGCCTTTTTCAATCCAAAATCTGGACATAGAAATTGCCTGATTTGTATAAATATCCGGCAATTAACTGCGGTTTTTCCCCAATAATCGCCCCACACTCCCTCTGCCAAAACTCCAGCGACGCCGCCGATCTTCCGCACGATCCAGCCGCTGTTTTAAACGAGTTTGGAAGCACAACTTAGGCCGGTTAGCGAGAGTCTTGGGGACTATTTCATCAACAGGAGCGTCCAAATATCCAAATTGCCACCACGCCGTCACCAAACCGCCGGCTAAGCCTCCGAGCAGCCCATAGCAGGCACTCCACTCGATGGGATAGCGGAGCAAAAAAAAGCAGACTGTAAAACCCAGTCCAATTTTCAGCCCTGCCGAAAACCCCCTTGAGAATCCGGAATATTTTTGCTCCGCGCTATCCTTATTTTTCATAAACTTTTCCAGTAATAGTTGTTATAAAACTAGCAAAATTGGCAGGCGCGACGCCTGCCCTACGAATATACCTTATATAGCAGTTCTAAATGATTTGCGCAACCGCTGGGGGCCCCGAAACCCGGTTTCAAAGAAACCGGGTTTCGGAAATTTACACGAATGATTTAGACTCGCTATATGTAGGACCGGCATCTTGCCTGTCCTTTAATGTTTTGCGCAGGATAGCGGTGCGTTCCGCCTGGGAGCGCAGCCTGCTGGCAGGAAGTGGGGAAGTGAGGCGCAACGCACCCTACTTGTGGGATGCCGGTGCGTTCCGCCTGGGGGCGCAGCCTGCTGGCAGGGAGTGCGAGGGGGAGGCGGAACGCACCCTACTGGCATAATTGTGCTTCAATGTCTTGCGCAGTGTCTAGAGTTCTCACATAAACTCGCTCAGCCTCTGTGAAGGGTTCAGCACCGGCAAGCTGCGCGGCGAGCAAATCAGCGGTGGCGTCGGCAATGTCGCCGGTGCGCCGGTGCAGCCTTGCGCGCAACACTTCCACCGGCGCAGTGCAGTGGAGAATTTGTAAAGGCAGCTGGTTCACCTCAGCGAGCGCAATCGCATCCCGCCGCAACGCCTGCCGGTCGTATTTCGCATCCAGAATCACCGGCCACCCTCCAGCTGCTAGCATAACACCCAATTGCAGCAGCCGGTGATAAGTTTTCTCAGTCATCTCAGCGGTGTAAATCTCCTCCCCACCCCGCTGATGCAGGGGAATTCCAGCCAAATGCTTGCGCACCGCATCCGAGCGAATGTGAATCGCCCCCTGCCGTCTCGCCAACTTTCTCGCCACCGTACTTTTACCAGAACCCGACAGCCCCGACATCAAAATTAGCTGTCCAGTGCGCGGCTGGGTGTACTGCCAAGCGAGCCGGTAATAGTGAGCCGCTGTTTGCTGCGCCTTCTCCTTCTCTTGGGCAGAGACACCCGGATCGTCCAGCAGCAAAGAAGTCACGTTCGCCCGCACATAAGATTGCCTGATTAAGTACAGCGGCAGCACTTGCAACCCCTCCCAGTCGCCGGTGCCCTCAATGTAGGTGTTCAAAAAAGCATTGGCCAAATCTCCGCGCCCGCGCCCCTGCAAATCCATCACCGTGAAGGCCACATCGTACATGACATCAACAAAGCGAAAGTCTTCATTGAATTCAATGCAGTCAAAGAGGAGGATTTTGTCCTCCCACAGAGCGATATTCCTCAGGTGCAAATCTCCGTGGCATTCCCGAATTCTCTGACTTTCGATTCGGCTGAAGAACAGCGCCCGCCCCTCCGCAAAAAAGTTATCCGTGTATCGCTTTGTCGCCTCGAACAGCTCCTGCGTCAGCGGACCGCCGATATATTTTTTGCTCAGTTCGTAGTTTTGCTCCACAGATTTCCGAATTTGCGAGACTTCGCCAAAAGAGAGAATCCACTCACTCACCGGCGCTTGTGCGTGGAATTTCGCCACAACCCGCCCCAGTTCCTCCAGATGCTTTTCCGCTAGGGCTCCCCGCTCCAACATACTCACAAACAGCCCATCCTGCGGGAACTGGCGCATTTTCACCGCATATTCCACCGGCTCCCCCTCCCCTCCCAGCCTGAATCCCGTTCCCGCCTGCGTCACCGGCACAACCGCCAAGTACAGCCCCGGTGCGCCCCGCTGATTCATCTGCAGCTCTCGCTGGCAAAAATACTGCCGCTTCTCCAGCGTCGAGTAATCCAGAAACCCAAAATTCACCGGCTTCTTCACCTTATAAACATAATCCCCCGTCAGCAGCACAAAAGAAATGTGAGTCTGGATCAGCTCAACCGGCACCCGCACCGGATGCGGATAGAACTCCGGCTGCAGCATCCCCTCAATCAAACGAGGCAGACAAGTTTCTCCCATAACAAACCCTCAACCTTACAAAACTTAAACGCTCACTCACCTCCAGACGCCCCCGCCCTAGCCTGACTCTCTTCTTGGCGCTCTACCCTGCGGGAAGCCGAGAAAGCGCGTCTATGGCGTCTTGGCGGTTTATTATATAATTATCCTAAAACAGAAACCCTTATGACAGACAGCAGCAAACATCCCAGACCCGTCGATGTATTTGGAGTCGGCAACGCCCTAGTAGATATCCTGGCATTTGTGGGAGACGATTTTGTGCGGGAGCACGCCTTGAATCGGGGTTCCATGACCCTGATGGACGCTGAGAAGCAGGGCGGACTTTTGGTCAATCTGGAACACACGCCGGTGCAGCTGCGTTCGGGGGGTTCAGCAGCGAATACCATGATAGCCCTAGCGCAGAGTGGCGGGAACGGCTTTTATTCTGGCAAAGTTGCCCGGGATACCAACGGTGAATTTTACCGGCAAGACATGCTGCAAGCCGGCATTCACTTTGACGTGCACCCCGCACCGGAAACTGGCGGGCCCACCGGCACCTGTCTGGTGCTGACCACTCCTGATGCGGAGCGAACCATGTGCACGCATCTGGGAGTTTCCACAACCCTAGCAGCCACGGATATTGATACAGATCGCCTCAGCCGGTGCAAATACAGCTATGTGGAGGGCTACCTCTGGGACGCGCCCGATCCTCGAAAAGCCTGCATCGAAACAATGGAGCAGTCGAGGCGCAACGGAGTCAAAGTTTCCTTCACCTTTTCTGACAGCTTCCTGGTGGATCGGTTTGCCGGCGATTTCCACGGTGCTGTTTCGGAATACTGCGATGTGGTTTTCTGCAATGCCGATGAGGTGCGCCGGTTTTGCCAGGAAGAATCGCTGCAAGAGTGCGCTCGCAAATTGGGCGAAATAGTGGACTTGGCTTTTATCACCGCCGGTGCGAGAGGCTGTCTGGTGGTGGAAAACAAACAAATCTCCGAAGTGCCTGGATTTCCGGTGCAGCCTCTCGATACGGTGGGCGCGGGAGACGCCTTTGCCGGTGGGGTGCTCTACGGACTCACTCACGGTTTGAGCGCCAAACAAGCCGCCCGCTGGGGCAATTTCCTGGCGTCTCGCGTGGTGGGGGTTCACGGTCCGCGTCTGGAGGAATCCTGCGCCCACCGGCTTGAGGAAGTGATTGCCAGCTATTAAGCAGTTACGCTAATAATGCTGCTTATTGGAGAGAGGAGCCGGAGGCTCCAGAAGCCCGTTCCCAGCCCGAGGCTGGGAACGAGAAAAACGAGACAAAACCCTCTCTTTCTCCCCCTCCCCGCTTGCAGGGAGGGGGTTGGGGGGTGGGGTTCTCAATCCGGTGGAATATGCAACGCCTTCACTCAGGCTCTCAAATCGCTCAATCTCAAGCCGGTGCGCCCTCTCCAGCCTCGCCTGAAGGAAGGACGACACTGACAACCACCTGTCCCGGATCTGCGAGGGCTGCTACTCCTTCCGGCAAAACGAGCTCACTGATGTGCAGCGCACCGCCCCGGTGCAGCTCAGAAATATTCACGTCAATCTTTTCGGGGATGCTGTCCGGCTTGCATCTGACCGTCAGTTCTGTCATCACGGGGTCTAAGATACCGCCCTCTAGCTTGACGCCAACCGCCTCACCCACAAAATTCAGCGCCACCTGAACTTCTACGCTTTCTTGAGCCGAGATGGCGAAAAAGCTGAGGTGGTAGGGATTGCCTTTCCAGGGGTGGGTTTGGACTTCCCGCAGCAGGGTTTTGCCGCTCCAGCTAATGTCAGGGATATTGAGCTGGATGAGCGTGTTGTTGACGCTGGCCGCCTTGAGCAGGCGCTCGACGGTTTTGGCCGCAATCGTCAGATTGATTGATTCTGCCCCGCTGTGACCGTACACCACCGCAGGAATCTGCCCTTGCTGGCGGAGAGCGTTCGGCTTGCTCCCCTCGGGCCGTTTTTGACCTTCAACTGTGAGTTCCATGTTCTCAATTTTCCGCTATAGCAGTTACATTTTATCAAAAATCTCGCTCCCGACCGGCACCAGAATTCCTCTCTCACTCAGGTGCTGAGAATTTCCATTTTCAGCACACTTGAGCGAATCGAGCCACTTCCCGAACCTCCGGTAAGTTGCTTTTTGACGCTCTTGTCTGTCAGGGGAATCTGCTAAGATTCAGCCGAGATAAACAGGCTCTCAGGAATATTCAACAGCCGCAGCTTGCCGGCTCTATCCCACCGGTTTTTTGCCCGCCCGCGAGACTTTCCCACCCTCCGACACCGGCTTATTTCCTCTTCCAGGGAGCCACCGGCTCTAGGCTTGAGCAGCCACCGGCATGCCGTTGGCGTACAGCAGCGCTCGCTTCGGCCCGTGGATCGGGTCTTCCACGATAATGGTCTGGTCGCGGCTGGCTCCCAGGGAGACAATCGCAATCGGAACTTCCGTCAACTCTGCCAGGAATTTCAGATAGTCCAGCGCTTGCTTTGGCAAGTCCTCCAAAGACCGGCAGTCCTCTGTGGATTGCTTCCAGCCGGGGACGGTTTCGTACACCGGCTCGCAGCGGGCGAATTGGCGGGCGTTGGCGGGGAAGTGATCGCAGCGCTGTCCATCAATCTCGTAAGCCACGCAGACTTTAATTTCGTCGAGCTCATCGAGTACGTCCAGTTTGGTGATTGCCAGACAGTCCAGCCCGTTGATGCGGACTGCATACCGGCCTATCACGGCGTCGAACCAGCCGCAGCGGCGCTTGCGACCGGTGGTGGTGCCAAATTCTGCCCCCCTGGCGCACAGCAGCTCGCCGAGTTCGCCGTGCAGTTCCGTGGGGAATGGCCCTTCGCCGACGCGGGTGGTGTAGGCTTTTGCCACGCCAATCACGCGATCTATCATTGTAGGTCCAACACCGGCACCGACGCAAGCCCCACCGGCGACGGGGTTGGAGGAGGTGACGTAGGGATAGGTGCCGTGATCCAAATCTAGCAGGGTGCCTTGAGCGCCTTCAAACAGGATGTTGCGCCGGCGCTTCACCGCATCGTAGATTTTCAGGGACGCATCCACCACATGGGGGCGCAGGCGATCGGCGTACTCCAGGTACTGCTCGATCACCTCTTCTGGGTCGAGGGGCGGCAGGTTGTAGAGTTTTTCCAGGATGACGTTTTTGTAGTTAACCGTCCAGCGCACCTGTTTGCGCAGCCCCTCTGGCTCCATCAAGTCCAAGATGCGGATGCCGGTGCGCTCCGATTTGTCGGCGTAGGTCGGGCCAATCCCCCGCCCCGTCGTGCCAAGTTTGTGGGTTCCCCGCCGCTCTTCCGATGCCTGGTCAATCAGCCGGTGGTAGGGCATCGTCACATGGGCGGTTTGGGAGATCAGCAGGTTGTGCGTCGATATGTTGAGCGCCTCCAGCTGGTCGAGTTCTTGGATTAATATCCTCGGATCGATGACTGTTCCCGAACCGATGATGCACTCCGTGTCGGGATACAGGATTCCAGAGGGGATCAGGTGCAGCTTGAAGGTCTGGCCGCTTACGACGACCGTGTGGCCGGCGTTGACACCCCCTTGGTAGCGTACAACGACATCTGCTGACTTGCTCAGCAGATCGGTGATTTTACCTTTTCCTTCATCGCCCCACTGGGCACCTATCACAACTACGTTAGCCAAGGGTTTTTTACGCTAAAGTTTACACAAACGATTATTATCACCACTTCGGGTAGCAGCTGTCAAATTATTTTTTGTTAAGATTTATGAACCGTGAGGAGTTAGAATTCAGAAATCGGAAGCTTGACAGACAACCGGGCTTTCTGGATTCTGCCGACCGCTGACCGCTGACTGCTGACTGCTGTCGTTCGCCAATCAAAGAGGGTTCCTGTGGCTTTACACGCTGAATTGCACCGCCATCTGGGCGGTTCGGTCGTGCCTCGCATCCTGTGGCGCTATTTCCACCGGCACGATGCTGAGCTCGCCGATCGGTTTCCTGACTACCCTGCCTTCGAGCAGTTTTACACCCAGCCCCGCAACACCTTGGAGGAGTATTTAGAACTGCACACCTTGGTGGAAGGGGTTCAAACCGCCGAAACGCTGCCCTATTTCATCTACCGGCTGATTCGGGGCGCGTACACGTTTGAAAATCTGGCCTATTTGGAGCTGCGCTACACGCCCTACCTGCGGACGCCCCACCACCTGAGCCAGTCTGAGCGGATTGACTTGATGGCTGATATTGTGGAGATTGTCGGCAAGGCGAGCCGGTTGAGCGACGCTCCGATAGTCACGAGCCAAATCCTGTGCGTGCACTCGCGGCTGCCTTATGAGGTGAACCGGGCGATTGTGGATCTCGCCGCCCAGATGCCTGAGTATGTCTGCGGGGTGGATGTGGCCGGTGGGGACGCCCAGTATGCCGAGCGGCTGGATGAGTTTGTCCAGCTGTACGCCTACGCCCGAATGCGGGGGCTGAAAACCACTGGCCACCTCTACGAGACGCCGGCGGGCTGCTATCCTGAATTGCTGCCGTACCTGATGCGGATTGGGCACGGGATTCAGATTCCGCTGCTGCACCCGGAACTGCTGCCCGATTTGGCCATGCGGCGTCAGTGCCTGGAAGTCTGCCCGACGACTTACCTGAAAACCGGCACCCTTAAGGATATCATGCAGTTGCAGGTGGTGTTTGACCGCTGTTTTGAAGCGGGGGTGGATATTGCAATCTGCACGGATAATGCCGGTCTGCACAACGTGCGGCTGCCGTTTGAATACGAGAACTTGCTGACTTACGACATTATAGACTTCCGGCAGCTGCAAGCCTGTCAGGAGGCGGCTTTCCGCCACGCCTTCGCTTGGCCGCACGGGCAGCCACCGGCATCTATTCTCACGGAAGTCCTCAAACCCGAGCCGGTGCCGGTGGGTTAATAAGAGCACAGGCGTTCTGGGCACAGGTGAGACTGCACAGGCGAGACGCCTGTGCTACGCCAAAAATTTGTAGTTGGGCTAATGCCCACCGGCATTAAGGTTTGTAGTTGGGCTTTAGCCCCATTAACACCCCACCGGCAAAGGTTCGTAGTTGGGCTAATGCCCCACCAAAACTGGGCACAGGCGAGACGCCGGTGCTACGCCAAAGGTTCGTAGTTGGGCTAATGCCCCACCAAAACTGGGCACAGGCGAGACGCCTGTGCTACGCCAAAGGTTCGTAGTTGGGCTAATGCCCCACCAACACCCCACCGTCAAAGGTTCGTAGTTGGGCTTTAGCCCCACCCCTACCCCAACCCCCCAACAACCGGCAGCGGATCGGGATTCCCCTGACAAATAAAAGCCGCCCAGTATTTAGGCTCAGTGTACGGGCGACACTCATCAGATTCTTGGCTCAACTCCTGAAGGCGATTGGCAATAACATCGCTGCGCTGCCTTACCCAGGCAATCGCCTCTGGGGTGAGCCACTTGTCGCGGATTTGCCCAACGGTTAAATCGCGCAAATAATACTGAGCTTCCTCTAGCGCTTTCGCCCGACCCATGTTATAATCGAATAGATTGTGATAAAATCGCTCCATCAAAATCGCGGTGGAAATATCGGGGACACTCCACAGGCTCATTACCAAAGTTTTGGCACCGGCAAGCACAAACGCCCGCCGCAATCCCAACACTCCTTCTCCTACCCGCCTGTCACCCAGCCCCGTCAGACAAGCAGACATCACCACCAGCTCAGTTGCCGGCAACTGCAAACCGGCAGCCCCTTGAGCGGTGAGCAGGGCGTCTTCCGCTTCTGGGGGAATTATACCGCCTTTTAACACAGTATTGGCACCGGCAAACGCCAAACCTGAGCGCGTCATGGGGTTGTGTTGGGGGGCGTGTTGCACTCGCCCAATCTTCCCAATCTCAAAGGTATCCGCCGGCTTTTGTGGGAGAGATTCCTGAAAAAAGCCGTGGGTGGCGATATGGAGAATTGTGGGCGACACGCACCGGCTCACTAATGATTTTAGCGCTTTGGCGTCGGTGTGAGCCGGCACGTTTAGGAGTTGGGCAATTCGAGCGCCTTCAATGCCGGTGCCCGGAATCGGTTTGAATCCTTTGCTTTTCCCTCGCGTTAATTCGCGGCGGAGTTCTTTGATATCTGGGGTATCGGGATGTGAGGAATGGATGGAGCCCGGCGAATGGAATTCGCGGCTATACAGACGAAACCCGCCTTCGCGGGTTTCAGGTTGTTGAGGGGAATTTGAGGGGGTGGAATTTGGCTGCGATTGTGTTATAATGCGATCTGCAGATCGCGCTTTGTCCTCGAACTCGCGCAGGCGCTCCGGGTAGGAGGCTTTTTGCACATAGAATGCCAGCCAAATTAAGCCAGCGGCTAGCAAGCAAACCCCGAATGCCGGCACAGCAACGAGAATCACGATGCTGGCAATCACCATAAAGGCTGTTAGCACAGCAATAAACAAGTTTTTATCGATGGGCTGGGGCTGCTTTCCGGGAGATTGAGGTTGGGGGGGTTGGGGGATTTCCGGGGAGGCTAAATTGAAATCGGGATTGGCGATCACCAGCGGCGCAGTCGGTTGCGCGGGAATGGGGAAGTTGAAGCGCAGCACGTCTCGCCCGACGCTCAGGTAGCTGAGCGCATATTCCTCCATCAAATATTGTAAACCATTGGCGGACAAAACGCCAAACGGCAAGCAGGTGAGCTCCCCATCCGGTGCGAGAAAAACTTGCTGCTGGGGTTGCAGGTGGGGCTTGAGGGGAGCGATGAGTTTTTGGTACAGTTGTAGAGAGGCGATAGGTGGCGTATTTACAGAAGGAGTGGGTGCCGGTTCGCTTGCCGGTGTGTCTAAGCCTAAGTCCAAATCTCGCTCGCCAGAGACGGATTTGCGCAATTCCCGAATCAATTCGTCGGTGGGTTCGGCTTCCCCTAAGTCTATCATGCGCACCTCATCGGGCTGGCTAGCCGAGAGGATGAATGCCAGGTAATGTGCCGGTTGCCATTGGGAATCGCCATTCGCCTTGACGGCTTTGAAATTCCAGACATTGAAACGCACGAACTCTACCAGCGCCGCGCCTTTCGGGAGCGCTTTGGCGATGGCATCCCGGCTGGCATTATCTAATTGCTTTTGCAGGTTCATTTCGGGAATCTGCCGGCTGATTTGTCGGTCGAGTTCATCTCGTTGCTCTTGCAGTTCCTTCAGCCGGTTTTGGTAGGCGGGCAATTGTTCTGCGGGCGGAACATTCAGAGTTTGGTAGGCAATTTGGTGGTCGAGTTGGCGCAGGTGTTCGAGTTGGGGGGCGAGGTGCCGGTGGCGTTCGGATAAGATTAGAAGTCGCTGCTGGATGGCGGCTTCTGTCGCCAGGGCTTTCCGCTGCATGATTAGCTCGAAAGCCGCTAGCACCGCTTCCGAATCGTCTGGCAAGTATTGGGCTACGAGAGATAGAAAAATTTCTACTTGGTAGTAGTTTTGTTGCATGTAGTTCAGCCGCTGGGTATCGCTGCTGATAGAGAAGATTTGACCGAGGATTTGGGTTTGAATCTTTGCCGCCTCCCGCATCAGGCGCAGCGCCTCCTGTGGGCGATCCGTTGCGGCGAGGAGTAACGCCAAATTATTCAGGCTTGCCGCATAGTCGGGATGGTTCTCGCCCAGCGCGACTCTTCTAATCTCCTTTGCTCGCACATACAGGGGTTCCGCATCCGCAAACCGCCCCACTGACTTGTACAGCCCCGCCAAATTATTCAGGCTTGTGGCATAGTCGGGATGGTTCTCGCCCAGCGCGACTCTTCTAATCTCCTTTGCTTGCACATAGAGGGGTTCCGCATCCGCAAACCGCCCCATTGACTCGTACAGTACCGCCAAATTGTTCAGGCTTGTGGCATAGTCGGGATGGTTCTCGCCCAGCGCGACTCTTCTAATCTCCTTTGCTTGCAGATACAGGGGTTCCGCATCCGCAAACCGCCCCATTGCACGGTACAGCCCCGCCAAATTATTCAGGCTTGTGGCATAGTCGGGATGGTTCTCGCCCAGCGCGACTCTTCTAATCTCCTTTGCTTGCAGATACAGGGGTTCCGCATCCGCAAACCGCCCCATTGCATGGTACAGCTCCGCCAAATCATTCAGGCTTGTGGCATAGTCGGGATGGTTCTCTCCCAGCCTGACTCTTCTAATCTCCTTTACTTGCAGATACAGGGGTTCCGCTTCCGCAAACCGCCCCATTGCACGGTACAGCCCCGCCAAATTATTCAGGGTTTTGGCATAGTCGGGATGGTTTCCGCCCAGACTGACTCTTATAATCTCCTTTACTTGCAGATACAGGGGTTCCGCTTCCGCAAACCGCCCCATTGCACGGTACAGCCCCGCCAAATTATTCAGGCTTGCCGCATAGGAGGGATGGTTCTCGCCCAGCGCGACTCTCCAAATCTCCTTTGCTTGCAGATACAGGGGTTCCGCATCCGCAAACCGCCCCATTGCACGGTACAGCCCCGCCAAATTATTCAGGCTTGCCGCATAGTCGGGATGGTTCTCGCCCAGCCTGTCTCTTCTAATCTCCTTTGCTTGCAGATACAGGGGTTCCGCATCCGCCAACCGCCCCATTGACTCGTACAGCGCTGCCAAATTATTCAGGCTTGCCGCATAGGAGGGATGGTTCTCGCCCAGCCCGACTCTCCAAATCTCCTTTGCTTGCAGATACAGGGGTTCCGCTTCCGCCAACCGCCCCATTGCACGGTACAGCGCTGCCAAATCATTCAGGCTTGCCGCATAGTCGGGATGGTTCTCTCCCAGCCTGACTCTTCTAATCTCCTTTGCTTGCAGGTACAGGGGTTCCGCTTCCGCAAACCGCCCCATTGCGTAGTACAGCCCCGCCAAATTATTCAGGCTTGCCGCATAGTCGGGATGGTTTCCGCCCAGACTGACTCTTCTAATCTCCTGTGCTTGCAGATACAGGAGTTCTGCTTCCGCAAACCGCCCCATTGCACGGTACAGCCCCGCCAAATTATTCAGGCTTGCCGCATAGGAGGGATGGTTCTCGCCCAGCCCGACTCTCCAAATCTCCTTTGCTTGCAGATACAGGGGTTCCGCTTCCGCCAACCGCCCCATTGCGCAGTACAGCGCCGCCAAATTATTCAGGCTTGTGGCATAGGAGGGATGGTTTGCGCCAAAGTAAGTTTTTGCCAAGTTACAGGATTGTTGCGCCAAAGGGATTCCTCGCTCGTACTCCCCCCGCTCTAAAGCTGTCAATACCTGTCGATTCAGCGACCGAATTTGCTGCAATATTTGCTCGAACATGATGAACACCGGCTCCTCTCAAGCCACCTGATGCGATTTTACCAAAATTCAGCCAACCCGTTTCCCAGATCGCCCCTAACCCCACCCCCTCACCTGTGCCGGCGTTGTTCCAAGATGATTGAAACTTCTCCCCCTCACAAGCCTACCACCTCTTAGCCCCCTCCCCGAAGCGCGGGGAGGGGGTTGGGGGTGGGGTTCACCGCACTGATCCGCACCCCCTATTCTAACTTAAGTTGCTACCTACAAGGTCTTTGCATCTATATCCCCCCAAACCCCCCTTAAAAAGGGGGGCTTTGAGTATTCCCCCCCTTTTTAAGGGGGGGCTAGGGGGGGATCTCACCTGACTGACTGGCAAGTAGCAACTTTGGTTATTCTATCACCTTGTAAGTCTTGGAAAACACCTGACAGCTTGGCTGCTGCGCCACTTTCTGAAATATCTCGCGCAGGCGCTCTTCGCTAACCACAATATCTCGCGCGTCGGAATCCGGGCGCACCCAAGACAGTTTTAAGGGCTGTTCCGTGACAATCGCCAGAAAATACTCCTCCCCAACCTCATTGTACCTCAAGAATTTAGCCGGCGCATTCAGCCGAGGGAGACAGAGAGATGTGTCGGGCAAAAGCTGCGGTTCTAAGTGATAGGCTCTAGACGGGCAAATACAGTATTTCTGACCGCTCGTCCCCTGATTGACTAGCAGCAGATATCCATCCACCGGCAAACCCACTTGCAGCTGATATCGTTGCGCTTTCTTTATAGTAGTCTCCTCACAAAGTTCGATTGCCTCTAAATCCAGACCCCTCTCAGCATCCCCCACCGGCTGCATCTGCAACTCCTCCAGGGCACAAGTCGCAATTTCCTTGGAAAGCGCCCACCCCCGGCGGGGGAATTCCATCTCCCACAGCCAATTATACACGATTTCCCACGGGGAAATATCTTGGGGTCTGCCCTTCCCGGCATTTAGTTTGTCCACCGGCACCCCATCCGCTTGCATGGCGTCCGCAAATGTGTCCCGCAGCTTTTGAACCACATCAGACACCGTGGGAGCAATCGAGCTTTCAGAAAACCCGTCATTGAACTTTTCTTTTATCCTCTTTGCTATCTTATCATGGTTCTCCTGCCGATGCAAGGGGTGAAAGCGCAGCTGGAAGCACAACTTTTGAGGCTCCGAGTGCCGGCGTCCGGGAAAAAGCTCGCCGGTGAGCTGCTCGATGAACTTTTGTTGCAGCGCATTGACATTTTCCATCATTTCTGTTGCTGGCCTAGAAAGCCATTCCTCCTAACACTGTATCTTACTTTATAAATAGACCGGGCGGGACACCGCCTCAGGCAACGCAGATGCGCGGATGGCATGAGACTGTTGGCGAATTAATAGGGGGCTCAAACCCCACCCCCAACCCCTCCCCGTTCACGGGGAGGGGAGCTTTTTTAGGGAACCCTTGTCTCCCCCTTTCTGGTCTTTCCTCGAAAAAAACCCCCAACATTTTGAGAGCCTCGCTCTAGTATAAAAGCCCGCGTAGGCGGGCTTTGTTTGTATAGCCGCGATTTCCAATCGCCAGGAACCTACCGATTCTCGAAAAAAACCCCTAACATTTTTGAGAGCCTCGCTCTAGTATAAAAGCCCGCGTAGGCGGGCTTTGTTTGTATAGCCGCGATTTCCAATCGCCAGGAACCTACCGATTCTCGAAAAAACCCCCAACATTTTGTAGAGCCTCGCTCTACTCTGAAAGCCCGCGTAGGCGGGCTTTGTTTGTATAGCCGCGATTTCCAATCGCCAGGAACCTACCGATTCTCGAAAAAACCCCAACATTTTGAGAGCCTCGCTCTACTCTGAAAGCCCCGCGTACGGCGGGCTTTGTTGTATAGCCGCGATTTCCAATCGCCAGGAACCTACCGATTCTCGAAAAAAAACCCAACATTTTGAGAGCCTCGCTCTACTCTGAAAGCCCGCGTAGGCGGGCTTTGTTTGTATAGCCGCGATTTCCAATCGCCAGGAACCTACCGATTCTCGAAAAAAAACCCCAACATTTTGAGAGCCTCGCTCTACTCTGAAAGCCCGCGTAGGCGGGCTTTGTTTGTATAGCCGCGATTTCCAATCGCCAGGAACCTACCGATTCTCGAAAAAAACCCCAACATTTTGAGAGCCTCGCTCTACTCTGAAAGCCCGCGTAGGCGGGCTTTGTTTGTATAGCCGCGAT
>NZ_KB235948.1:5605719-5654660 GCF_000332335.1 Kamptonema formosum PCC 10802
ATAGCCGCGATTTCCAATCGCCAGGAACCTACCGATTCTCGAAAAAAACCCCCACATTTTGAGAGCCTCGCTCTAGTATAAAAGCCCGCGTAGGCGGGCTTTGTTTGTATAGCCGCGATTCCCAATCGCCAGGAACCTACCGATTCTCGAAAAAAACCCCCAACATTTTGAGAGCCTCGCTTTACTTTGAAAGCCCGCGGAGGCGGGCTTTGTTTGTATAGCCGCGATTTTCAATTGCCAGGAACCTACCGATTTTTGAAAAAAAAACCCAACATTTTGAGAGCCTCGCTCTACTCTGAAAGCCCGCGTAGGCGGGCTTTGTTTGTATAGCCGCGATTTCCAATCGCCAGGAACCTACCGATTCTCGAAAAAAAACCCCAACATTTTGAGAGCCTCGCTCTACTCTGAAAGCCCGCGTAGGCGGGCTTTGTTTGTATAGCCGCGATTTCCAATCGCCAGGAACCTACCGATTCTCGAAAAAAACCCCCAACATTTTGAGAGCCTCGCTCTACTCTGAAAGCCCGCGTAGGCGGGCTTTGTTTGTATAGCCGCGATTTCCAATCGCCAGGAACCTACCGATTCTCGAAAAAAACCCCCAACATTTTGAGAGCCTCGCTCTACTCTGAAAGCCCGCGTAGGCGAGCTTTGTTTGTATAGCCGCGATTTCCAATCGCCAGGAACCTACCGATTCGCCAACAGCTTCATAGCATTGTCCCCCAGAATAGGAAGAGTCACCCCTAGCTGGGGAAAAAGACAAAGGTATAATTGGCTCACCGCCTCACCTGTTTCCACAATAGCATGTTTTTTGGAGCGTGGGGGAAAAGCAGCATTTATTATTTAGCGCTATTTCCCGCTATTTCCAGCAATTAAACCCTATATCCCGCTCGCTTCAGCTATTTTTGCATCGCTCCAGCTAGCAAGTCCTATTTTTTGCTCTTCCCGACAATTCCAGCCTGAAATATCGCTCTGCAAAAGTGATAGACAGCTATTTGTTTACTCGCTCTTACTAGAGATAAGAGAGCTTTGAGAGCTTACAATAATAAGCGAGGTAAAACCGATGACTGTTTTGCGCCCAACCCACAAACAAGAGTTGCCGAATCCCCAATCAGCCCAAAGGGAGCTGACAAACCAAAGCCAACTGCCCAAAAAATATAAGAGAATCTGGGAGCTATTCGATTGTCTTGCCCTTAACATTGTAGGATTTTGGGTCAACCCTTACCTGAGCTTGTGGTTGAGCCTCATCTGGCTGCTGCTGTCGTGGATAATAGAAGACATCGCCGAGAAACGGCGAGCCGGTGAGCGGAAAAAGACTGGCGTGCCGGCACTCGCCCTCTACCTAGCCCTGCTCGCCGGCACCCCAATTCTCACCTTCCAACTCCTCTCCCAAAACCCCACAGAACAGCTCAAACAATAACTGCCAATTCCATTGTAGGGTGGGTTAGCGCTTCCCCCAGCCCGCGCAGGCGGGCTTCGTTTGTCGCAGTGAGTTTCAATCGCCAGGGATCTATCGCTTAAAGCTGGGGGGCTTGGCGGTTATAAACCGCAGCTATACAGACAAAACCCGCCTTCGCGGGTTTCAAGAATTTCAAAAGTCCGCGTTGGGCGAAGCCCTTCCCGCAGGGTAGGCGGACTTCGTTTGTCGCAGTGAGTTTCAATCGCCAGGATCTTAGCAACAAAGCCTTCTACGGAAGCACACGAACATCCTACAGTAGGGGCGGGCTAACCCGAACTCTTTATACCACAGCAAAGAGTATTAGTCAACCCGCCCCCCACAGAGATCAATCATCGTCCCAATCCTCTCTGCCCATCAGATCGCCAATGCAATCTCTGAGCAAGAAATTGTTTTGTTCCAGCTCCGACTCCACCGCAGCCCACTCACGGGCGGGAATATAGCGGCACAGATTGTAAATCGGTTGCTTGCGACTGACAGCTTGGCTGCGCACCAGCCGGCGAGCCTCCTCTTGGATAAGATCCAGGGAGTATTTGAGAGATTGGAGCACCATAAGAAAAATTTTGTATTAAGCTCAGTCAAAGCCTAGCTTAACACAAAAAAGTAACAATTTTTACCCTGCCGGTGGCGAAACTTCCCCCCTGAGCGCCGCTCTCTGGTGAGCCAACTCAGCCCCTAGCTGAATTGCAGCTTTCATGCTAGAATCATCCGCTACCCCCCTGCCGGCAATATCAAAAGCCGTCCCGTGATCCGGAGACGTGCGGACAAACGGCAACCCGACAGTGGTATTGACAGCGCGGTCAAAAGCCATTAACTTTACAGGTATCAACCCCTGGTCGTGATACATCGCCAAATAAGCGTCGTGAGCGCCACCACCGGCACCCGATTTGTACCACGCTTGTGCCGGTTTAACCCACATCGTATCCGGAGGCACCGGCCCATCTAACTGCAATTCTGGCCACCACTCGCGCTCCTCTTGCAGCCAGGGAATCAGCCAATCTTTCTCCTCCACTCCCAACTGCCCATTTTCCCCGCTGTGCGGATTCAACCCCGCAATCGCAATCCGGGGTTTTTCTATGCCAAAATCCTGCCGCAAGCACTCCACCAGCAAGTCGAGCTTTCTGGCGAGCAATTCTGGCGTCAGAGCCGCAGGTACTTGACAGAGTGGAATATGTGTGGTAGCTAGTAAAGTGCGGAGAGTCCAGCCGGTGTGGGGCGAACGCGCCACAAACAGCATCCCAAATCGCCGCACACCGGCACGCTCAGCCAGGAGTTCCGTCTGGCCCGGGTACTCGTGGCCCGCTGCCTTCCAGCACGCCTTGGAAATTGGGCCGGTGACAATCCCCTGGAACGAACCGGCAAGGGTGCCGGCAATCGCCGCCTCCATATAAGCAAAGCTCGCCGCCCCACTGGCAGCACTGCCGGTGCTGGTGGCCATCCCCGCCTCACCGGCACCCGCCTCCAAAATGTCCAGCCCCTCCGGGTTGGCCAGCACAGTCGCCCCCACACCCCGATCCAAAAGCTGCCGGTGCAGCTGGGCATAGGTCCGCTCCAGCACAGCCCGACTCCCCACCACCGTCACCTCACAGGTGCCGGTGACTGCTGGATCGGCCAAAGCCTTCAGAACCACCTCTGGCCCAATCCCCGCAGGATCGCCCAGAGTTACAGCGAGCTTCGGACGCATATTCTTGATTATCCGATTGATTAGTGTAAGTTATTAATTGAGTGGCGTTAAGCTGAAACCCAATCCTATTTTGGATTATACCAGGTTTCCCCTCCCCGCCATCTAAAACCTAAACTCTCGAATCCGGCGGGCCGGCTTCCCGGGCAAAAATCCCCCTCACTCAGTGCCGGCGTTCTTCAAGTGCCACAACAGGGTTAGAATAAATCGCGTAAAGGGGACTGCAAAATCCCAGCTGACCTTAAAGTGATTGTAAAGGAGCGTTAAGAAAATGAGCGGCGAGATTTTCACCACGGCATTTCTGTCTTTTAGCCTGATCCTGGTTGGGATAGTCCTCGGTTACGGATTGCTGAAACTGCAAGGCGGCGAAGAATAGCCCGCCCGGTGCCGGTGGGGCTAATGCCCCACTGCAAACTTTTGGGCATTAGCCCAACTACGAACTTTTGGGCATTAGCCCAACTACGAACCTTGGGGCATTAGCCCAACTGCGAACCTTGGGGCATTAGCCCAACTGCGAACTTTTGGGCATTAGCCCAACTGCGAACGGGGCTCGCTCACTCCGCCGGCTCATCCAAGTGCTCCGCCACCTCCCGGTAAAGGTTGAGGACGTGGCCATCTTTCAAACAGTAGAAAACATTCCGCCCCTGCTTGCGATAGCTCACCAGGCGCATCGCCCGCAACAGACGCAGCTGGTGGGAAACAGCAGACTCACTCATTTTCACCGCCGCCGCCAAGTCGCAGACGCACAGCTCTCGCACCGCCAAGGCAGACACGATGCGCAAACGGTTGGCATCGCCCAGCAAACTGAAAAATTCTGCCATCCGCTGCGCTTTTTCCGAGCTGAGAATGTCCCGGTGCAAAAGACGCACGCTGCTCAGATCCACGGGATGCGCCACCTCGCAGCCGAGGTCATCTGCTACCGGCACAGAAGCACTTTCAGTTTCAGCGTAAAGCGGGTTGGACATAACAAGCTTGGGAATATTGCAGCCGACTCTTAACTTTACCTTAGCTTTAACACGTCTCAGCTGTCAGGGCATAGGGCATAGGGCATAGGGCATAGGGGTTATATGCCCAATGCGAGCGTGCCCAATGCGAGCGTGCCCAGTGCCCCACGCCCACTGCCCCATGCCCACTGCCCCATGCCCACTGCCCCATGCCCCATGCCCCACACCCCTGTCCGCTTTTTGTTAAGTTTTGTGTCAAAATGAGAAAAGGTCTGATAGCATTTAAGAGAACTTTTAAGATTCCTAATAATCCGGCATGAGTTTATTGGTTGTCGGTGCCACCGGCACATTAGGCAGACAGGTCGCCCGTCGTGCCTTGGATGAAGGGCACCAAGTACGCTGTTTAGTCCGCAGTCCTAAGAAAGCAGCCTTTCTCAAAGAATGGGGCGCTGAACTGGTGCGGGGAGACCTGTGCGACCCCGAAAGTCTGCCACCGGCCCTTGCCGGTGTTACTGCTGTCATCGATGCGGCAACTGCCCGCCCCACGGACTCCCTGAGCGTCAAACAAGTGGACTGGGACGGAAAAGTGGCACTGATTCAAGCAGCCAAAGCCGCCGGAGTCGAGCGCTACATATTCTTTTCGATTCTCGACGCCGAGAAATACCGTCACGTCCCGCTGATGGAGATTAAGTGCTGCACCGAGCTTTTCCTGGCGGAATCCGGCTTGAACTACACCACCCTGCAGCTTTGCGGCTTCATGCAGGGGCTGATTGGCCAGTACGCCATTCCCATATTGGAGAATCAGGCGGTTTGGGTAACAGGCGAATCCGCGCCGGTCGCCTATATGGACACCCAGGACATTGCCAAATTTGCCATCCGCGCCCTTTCCGTTCCAGAAACCGAAAAGAAAGCTTTTCCCGTTGTGGGGACTCGCGCTTGGAGTGCCGATGAAATTATCGCTCTGTGCCAGCGACTGTCTGGGCAGCAGCCAAAAGTCACCCGCCTCCCGCTCAACCTGCTGCGTACCGTCCGCAAAGCCACGATGTTTTTTCAGTGGGGCTGGAATGTGGCTGACCGGCTGGCCTTTGCCGAAGTGCTCGCCACCGGCAAACCCCTAACGGCTGAGATGGATGAGGTCTACAGCGTCTTCCAGCTAGACCCCAGAGAAACCACCACCCTCGAAGAGTATTTTCAAGAATACTACAGCCGGATTTTGAAAAAGTTGAAAGAGCTGAATTACGAGCAAGCTAAGCTCAAGAAGGAGTCAAAAAGAAAAGTTCCTTTTTAATATTAGTCTCACTTCCGAGAGGTTTATTGGCATATAGCCGCGCCGGTGACAGCCACAAGGCCCCTCGGCAGCAGTGGCTGCATTTCCTGGAAGGAGAGGGTTGCCGGTTTGGGGTGTGCCTAGCAAGCGCCGTCAAAATGTGGCAGGATAAACCTAACCAACTCAGCCAACAACTTGCTGGAGGGGCTGAACGCTCTCTGACGGAGAGCCGGCGCAGCCAGCAGTAGCGGCGATCAGTTCCATTGGCCCCCGGCGCACCGGCAGCCGTGGGTGGCAACCAGATTCCGAATTCAAGCAACATCTCAACTCTAACCCAGACTCGTGCCCAAAGCTGGCATTATCTACAACGACGTTAAACCCGTAGCTTGTCGAATTGCCGAAGAATGGCAGGACAAGCTAACTTCCTGCGGTTGGGAAGTGTGTGTGACCACCGGTGCCGGAGGGATTCTGGGCTATTCCAGCCCGGATAAGCCAGTCTGCCACACACCCATCGACCACCTGGTCCCTCCCGGTTTCGACAGCGAGATGGCTTTTGCCGTGGTGTTGGGGGGAGATGGCACAGTGCTGTCGGCCTTTCGCCAAGTAGCCCCCTGTGGCGTTCCGCTGCTAACCGTCAATACCGGCCACATGGGTTTCCTGACGGAAGTCTATATCAACAACCTGCCGCAAGCGATGGAAAAAGTGCTCGCCGGCGAGTACGCCATTGAAGAGCGGACAATGCTCTCAGTGCAGCAGGTCCGCGACGGTGTGGCGCAGTGGGAAGCGCTGTGTCTCAATGAAATGGTGCTGCACCGGGAACCGCTCACCTGCATGTGCCACTTTGAAATCGAAGTGGGCAGGCACGCGCCGGTGGATATTGCCGCCGACGGCATCATCGTATCCACGCCCACCGGCTCGACAGGCTATGGGCTGTCTGCCGGCGGGCCGGTGATCACCCCCGGGGTGCCGGTGTTGCAGCTGCTGCCCATTTGCCCCCACTCCCTGGCCTCCCGCGCCCTCGTGTTTGCCAACACCGAGCCGGTGACCATTTTTCCCGCCAATCCCGACCGGCTGGTCATGGTGGTGGATGGCAACGCCGGCTGCTACGTCCTGCCAGACGATCGGGTGCGCGTGCAGCGCTCCCCTTACCCCGCCCGCTTCATTCGCCTGCAACCCCCTGAGTTTTTCCACCTGTTGCGCGAAAAATTGGGCTGGGGTCTGCCCCACATCGCCAAACCCACCTCTGTCGAGCTGCCCTAACACCGTTTCCGGCTTTCAGCTTTGCTGTAGCGGGGCAGCTTCCCAACTGCCCCCAAAAGGCGAGAAACCCCTCAAATTTACCCTGCGATCGATAAAATGATATCGTATCCGGTTGTATATTAATTTTAATAAACTATCGGGTTCAGGGAACAATCTAGCCAGCTAGGAATTGCGTCTAATACTTAGTTTTCAAAGTCAGTATTAACCCAAGTTACTACTTAGAAAAAATTCTGGCTTTCAGCCCTTCTAACCCCTCCTGCAGACTAGAAAAGCCCCCTTCTCTAGTCTCCGTTGGTGCGGCACGACCGATCCGTCTGGGGGGAGCGAAAAACTTGCGGTTTGGAACTAGCAACTTGAGTTAGCCCAGAACCCCGGTTTCTTAAAGAAACCGGGGTTCTGAAATTTACGCGAAGGTTATTAACGCGCTATATCTCAGGGAGAAAGCCGGCCCCTTATTTCCTGGCTGTTAACCAGAGAGAAGCCTGGAAACCGATTTGCAAGCAGTCATCACAGGGCATTGCCGGCGTCACCGGATAAAAAAATCCGCACTTCACTGAATGCCCGACTCCCCACACCCGACCTTAAACCCCAACCCCTAACCCCCGGGACTGAGGCGCAATTCAACCTGTAAATTTTTCACAAGAGGAATCCAGAACGGGAGGGGAGCACCTCAAAAGTAGCTGAGAGAGACACAGGCCGGCAAGTCTCTGGCGGGGTGCTGTTAACAATTCTTCACCATTCAGCCGCATGGTCTTGGTGACAGGAGCCGGCAGTGCTGCGCAACTGGTCGAGAAGATGCTACAACAGATAAAAGACAAAACCGTCACAGTATTTATACTCAACTTGGCCCATCTCTATGAGTCACGTCACCGTTGAGCGCAGTCCTTGCCTGCTGGTGATTGAAACGGACGAAGTGCTGGCGCAACACGTCAGTCTGGATTTGAAAGAAGCGGGCTATGACCCAGTTGTGGCGTATGACGCCACCACCGGCCTCCAGAAAGCCCGGGAACTGCAGCCGGCTCTGATAGTCGTAGATCGGATGCTGGCGGGAGACTCGGGGCTGTCTGTGTGCAGCCAGCTCAGGAGCGCCGGCAATCGGGTGCCGGTGGTGATATTAATGGCCCGCGATACAGTCGAAGATCGAGTGGCTTGCTTGGAGGCGGGGGCGGATGATTACTTTCTCAAGCCCTATCGCAGCGAAGAGTTTTTGAAGCTGGTGCGCCTCTACCTCAAGCCGGATGACGGTGGTGCGGAGCAGTTGCGCTTTGGCGACCTGGCACTCGATTTGTCCAACCGCAGAGCCCTGCGCAACGGACGGGTGATTGAGCTGACGATGAAGGAATTTGAGCTGTTACGTTTCTTAATGGAGCACCCCCGGGAAGTGCTGACCCGCGAACAGATTCTGGAAAATGTTTGGGGTTACGACTTCATGGGAGAGTCGAACGTCATAGAAGTGTATATCCGCTATTTGCGCCTGAAACTGGAAGATGACGGCCAAAAGCGCCTGATTCAGACAGTCCGGGGCGTAGGTTACGTTTTGCGGGAATCCTAGCGGGGTGTGCGGGGGATTTTCCTGGTGTTCTCGTGGCCGGAGATATTTTCGGCAGCCCGGAAATCCAAAATCTAAAATATGAAGTCTAATATCGATATGAATGATTGTGACACTTGGTTGGCAATATTGCTCAGTATGTGGTTGACTGGCTGTTCGCCACCGGCACCGGCTCTCTCTGGGCCAGGAGGTGTCGGCGCGCCTCCAAGTCCAGCACCAGCGGCGCAGATGTTCCCGTCTAGGGGACAGCAGCTGCCCATTTCAGCGAAAGCCACCATAGCTGGCCAGGTGATTCAGCTGGAAGTGGCCACGACACCCGAACAGCAGGCCACAGGCTTGATGTACCGGACATCCCTGGCGGATGACCGGGGCATGCTGTTTCCCTTTGACCCGCCGCGCCAGGTCGCCTTCTGGATGAAGAACGTTCCCATTAAGTTGGATATGATCTTTCTGAGGAATGGGGAAGTCAAAGAGATCGCCGCCAATGTTCCTCCGTGCGAGGAAACGCCGTGCTCTGCCTACGGGCCGGCGGCAGCGGCTATCGACAGCGTGATTGAACTGCGGGGCGGGCGAGCCGCTGAACTGGGCCTCAAGGTCGGCGACCGCATTGCCGTCGAGTTTTTAGACGCTGACAGCAAAGGTGCCGAAGACGGGAGATAGGGATCTGCCGCTCTCCCCCAGACCGCACCGCAAGAGCCCCCTCTATCACTCGGGGAATGGTTATAGAAATGATTTAAAATGTATACCGATTGACTCCTCACACGGCTGTCAGGATTTGCTAGTCTGTTTGTCTTAGGAGAAGTAAATTTTATATAAGGCTTCTTCAAAAATTCTCAAAATTTCCAGACAATCTTGGCCCTCTGGTGGGGAAAACAAGGTACGGTTAGAGTACGCTTGCGCCCAAGGCGGTAGGGAGTTGGAGCTACAGCCGGCGCTTGAGTTGGGGGTTCCCCTCAACGCCCTTGCGCGGCTCTTGAAGTGAAAAGCGTGACTCGGAAGGGTTGGGACACTCAAGCTGAATTTTTTGTGGTGTGAGAGTGACAGAGGAGTGAAATCCCGCCGAAATACCCCTTAGGGTAGATACGGAGTCGCGCAAAATCGGTTCGGTCAAGTTGGCCGGATATGGCTGATTAAAGTTTCAGTGGAACAGCTGAGGCGCTAGTTGGGTTCCGATCTAACGAACTGTAAATCTACTGGTGTGGGAAATGGCAGAGCCTGATGTTCTGAGTCAGGCGCTTTAGAGCCGGCGGCTGCACGCTGCCTGGGTTTTTAGCCGCACTGCCACTCGAATGGCGCGCGCAATCGCCAGCTCCTTTGTCGCCTAGCGGCAGGTGTTGGAGATAGGAACCTCTCTGTCCCACAACTGGGCGGATTGCCACCCGCCCTTGTGTATAGACAGATAACAGACTGGCTACCTACTGCTAATGAAGGTTCTGTTTATGTAAGAAAATCAGGTTTAATGAAGGAGGTGAAAGTCTCAATGGCACCCGCAACTTATTCTCAATTCATTCGCTTTCTGCAAGAAGATTTGGCTATTTCGGCGTCTTCTATCCAAATCGCTCTGCGGCGTCGTGAGCAAGATCCAGGACCGCTGCCGATGATTCTCTGGCAGTATGGCTTGATAACGATTGAACAATTGGAGCGAATCTATGACTGGCTCGAAACCGCCTAGGATTCCAGGCGGGCGAAACTCCGCCGGGCAACACTCATCCCGAACTTTGAGATTGGGATGAGTGGCGGATTTAATCCAAAGTCACTCCAGCAAAAACAAGAGATTTTCCGATCCAATCTCAATTTTGTGCCGGAAGTCGGACCCCACCCTGCGGTAAGGCTGACGCCAAAGGAAATTCCGCAGGGGCGCGCAGGGCGAGCCAAACCTCCGAGGGAAAGCTGTAAGCTGCGCCGGCTGATCGCTTCAGCCCCAACAGCTGGGAAAATCCAGGTCTGCTCCCCCCCTCACCCGCAGCCAGAAGGAGCGCGGATGAAAAATGGGATGTCCCGCTTTCAGCTGACCGCCTGCATGCCGGCAGAGCCGGCTAAATATAGGCTTATAGTATAGGTCATTTATAAAAAAAAGTGAAGTCACAAGAAACCGGGTTTCTTGTGGCGGTCCGCCGGATCTAGGGGCGGGTTGACAAAGAATCTTGGATTCTCACAGAGATATTGGCTGAACCCGCCCCTACAACTGGAGCAAGAGTGCCGGTTTCTGGCCCCGGATCTGCCTTAACAATTATATCGGTTTTCAGTTGGATGAAGTACATGCCAGAAACCCGGTTTCTTAAAGAAACCGGGTTTCTCATTCCCTCACAAAGGATGAAAACCGCTATATTTTCTCAACTCGCTCTGACGCCCGGTTAATTGTTTCTAATGGGTTTATCTCTGCCGCACCGCGAGGAACGGGTGCGTCCGGCACTCTGAAACATTCCAGGAGTGGGGGCGAAAAGCGGAACCCACCTTGCGGCCAGCCGGCCAAAATTACCCACCGGCATTTCCTTGACAAATAGGCTAAAAAAAGCGGGTCTGGCAATCAGCCCGCAGTTGGTGATTTTAGATTTTTGATTTATATTAATATAGCAATGGACAGCTCAGTAATGAACACGCTCGTCCGATGGAACGCCTGTCCTGTGAGAGCAAGGGCGGACTGCCGGCAGGCGCTCGCCCCCGGCAGCCCCGATCTCAAATTCCCTAAGACCCGACAAAAACGCTGGCAGCAGCAGCCACACCGGCACCCGGGGTGAAGGTGTCGCAGCCCAGTTCGCGCAGGGCCACTTCCAAAGCGGAAATCGCCGCCAGAATATCCCGGTCGCTGACAAAGCCCAGGTGGCCAATGCGGAAGATTTTGCCTTTCAGGTGATCTTGCCCGCCGGCCATAGCGATATCAAACCGCTTTTTGAGCACAGAACGCACCTTTTCCGCATCCACCTGTGCCGGTGCCACAGCAGTAATCGCCGGACTGGCGGCCTCATCCGGTGCGAACAGCGGCAGACCGAGAGCCTTAACCGCCGCGCGGGTGGCCAGCATCAAGCGCCGGTGCCGGGCAAAAATATTGTCCAGCCCCTCTTTTTGCATCATCCCCAGGGTAGCTTGCAGGGCAAAAAACATATTCACCGGCGGCGTAAACGGAGTCGTATTTTTCGCCGCATCTTTGCGGTACTTGCCCAAATCCAAATAATAGCGGGGCAGTTTCGCCGTTTTATAAGCCTCCCAAGCTTTGGGGCTGACAGCCACAAAACCCAGTCCGGGAGGGATCATATAGCCTTTCTGCGAGCCAGACGCCACCACATCCAGACCCCACTCATCCACCGGCACGCTGACTGCGCCCAAACTGGTCACCGTGTCCACCATAATTAGCGCTTCCCCGTGCGCTTTAACGTGCCGGTTAATCGCTTCCAGGTCATTGAGGACGCCGGTGGACGTCTCCGAGTGGGTGACAATCACCGCTTTAATTTGTTTTTCCGTATCCGCTTGCAGTTTTTCGCCAATCTGGTCTGGATCGAGAGCTTTCCCCCACTCAGCTTTCACCTCGTCCACATTGAGGCCGTAAGCCAAGCTCACTTCGGCCCAGCGCTCGCCAAACTTGCCGTTGCTCGCCACCAGAACCCGGTCGCCCGGACTGAGAAAATTGATAATTCCCGCTTCCATCGCGCCGGTGCCGCTGGCGGTCAAAATCAGCACGTCGTTTTGGGTTTGGTGCAGCCACTTGAGGTTTTGAGTCACCTCTGCCATAATTTTGCTAAACTCGCCGCTCCTGTGGCCCATCGGGTGTTTTGCCAGGGCGAGTAATGCCTGCTCTGGCACCGGCGTCGGGCCAGGAATCATCAGCATCAGCTTGTCGTCCATGAATTCGTCCTACTGTCTGAAAAATCTATTTTTAGAGGCGCTGACGCCCCAGTAGCGGCCCCTTTCCAAGGCCCGTATTTTTTCCCTTCTTCCTTTTTCCCTCGCCCTAGACTGGTGGGTGCGGGCGCACGATCGGAAAATCCGAAACGGCTGCCGGCTCAACCCTGTAATCATTCACAGACCACCGGTATTCGATGGCCAAATTCGCTCGCTCGCAGCTTTCTTCCAGCTGTTTCTGCTGAGCGATAGCTTTGCGGAGGGTAATAATCAGCTGGCGTACCTGCTCCCGCTGAGGCGACTTTTGCCCCACAGCCAACATCGTCTGGCGCTCTAACAGCTGGAGTAACAGCTCGTAGTGCACATGAGAAGGAAGAGGAACAAACTCCATTTATCTACTCCCGCTGGGACAATCCCGCCTTTCCGAATAACGATGAATGATGTTTTAATTTTTCATTCAGCATTAATCAAGCTGCTTTCTTTTGGCGGCGAGGAGAAAGCGGGGCGGGGCGGACCGCTTCCCAAGTAAACAGATTAGCAGCCGCGCGTAAAAATTTGGATGCGTGGATACGAGACATGTCGCGTCTCTACTTTCAAGGGCTCCCCAAAAGGCGTCACTGGCTAACGCTATTTTATCACCGCCGCTCTTCCCAAATTTCCCCCTTGCCCAAAGCCTTTACAAAATTAGGGTTTGGCCTCACCGGCACACAGCTGCGCCACCGCACCGGCAATATCTGGCTGTTTCACCAGAGACTCGCCGACGAGCACCGCACCCGCACCCGCACCGGCAACCAAACTCAGGTCATCCCTGCTGTGCAGCCCTGACTCGCTCACTACCAGGATACCCCGCTCCCGCAGCCGGTCGCCTCGCGCCAAGAGCAGCCCCACAGTTGTTTGCAGGTCCACTGAAAAATCTTCCAGGTTGCGATTGTTAATCCCCACCAAGGTCACGCCCTCGATCCCCAACACCCGATCCAGTTCCTCTATCGTGTGCACCTCAATCAGAGGAACCATCCCCAACCCCTTGACAATTTTCACAAAATATTGTATGTCTCTGTCCGGCAGGATCGCCGCAATCAGCAGAACCGCATCAGCGCCCCGGGCGCGGGCGAGATAAATCTGGTAAGGATAAATCAAGAAATCCTTGCACAGCACCGGCAGGTCCACTGCAGCGCGGACAGACGCCAAATTCTCAAAGCTGCCTTGAAAGAACTTTTCATCCGTCAGCACAGATATGCAGCTAGCGCCGCCCTTGCTGTACGCCAAAGCTATCGCCACCGGGTCAAAATCCGGACGGATCACCCCCTTACTCGGAGACGCCTTCTTCACTTCAGCAATAATAGCCGGTGAGGGTTTCCCCTGGCGCAGAGCGCCCAAAAAGTCGCGGGGTGCCGGTGCGCCGGCGACTTGGCGCTGCAACTCTGGCAGAGACAGGCGCTCCCGCATCTGGGCCACTTCAGTCTCCTTGTGCCAGACAATTTCCTCTAGGATATGCTTCGGTTCAGAATCAGGCAGCTTCACCTGATAGCGCAGGGATTCGACGGCAACAGCTGGGGAAGGCGGACGGCGACGGATTTGCATAGTGCGGAATGGGGCATTGGGCAGTGGGCGATGGGGCAGTGGGCGATGGGACATCGGGGTTTCGGCATTGGACATTGGCCATTGGGCATGGCGAATCATCTTTCCTATGCGCCATGCGCCATGCCCCCTGCCCAATCCAAAATCGAAAATCCACGCATCCACGCATCCAATTTTAATGGGTTGCGACCGCTCGTTTATAAGCTTCGTCGAGAACTTCCGAAAGTGTCGGGTGGGTGTGCACCAAAAACGCCAAGTCGCGGACAGACTGCCGGTAAGCGATAGCATTCGCTGCTTCCTGAATCAAATCAGCCGCGTGCAGGCCCAGGATGTGGACGCCGAGGACTTCGCCCGTATCCTGCCGGTAAATCACCTTGGCCAGACCTTCCGTTTCTCCCTCCGCAATCGCTTTGGAGTTGCCCTTAAAATACGTCCGCACCGCTGCCACCTGAAAGCCCTCGGCTTTGCCCAGTTCCTGGGCTGCCGGTTCCGTCAGGCCCACAAAGCTAATTTCCGGGTGGGTGAAAGCCGCCGCTGGGATGCTGCGATAGTCCACCGTGCGCTGACGCCCGCAGATATTCTCCACAGCGGTGATGCCTTGGGCGGACGCCGCGTGCGCCAGCATCATCTTGCCGGTGGCGTCGCCAATGGCCCACAAATTGGCCACCGGCTCCCCGCCGGCCAGCACCGCCATGCGGTCGTCCACCGGAATAAACCCGCGCCGGTCTGTTTCCGCACCGGCACTCTCCAAACCCAAGTTTTTCGTAGCTGGAATCCGGCCCGTGGCCACCAAGCAGGCGTCCACTTCCAGGACTTCCACAACTTCCTTCGTTTTCGTATCGGCGAGTTCGATCAGCACCGGCGATCCGGGGGTTACTTTCGCCGCCAGCAAGCCGGCGCGAGTTTCGATGTCCCGGGGCGCAATCAGCACCCGCTGCGCCTGCTTGGCGATGTCCGGGTCAAACGTGGGCATCAGCTGGTCGAGGGCTTCAATCATGGTGATTTCGCAGCCCAGTGCCGTATAGATGTCCGCAAACTCCAAGCCGATATAGCCGCTGCCAATAATAGCGATCCACGACGGGAGCGATTCCAGCTTCAGGGCGTCGTCGCTGGTAAACACGGTTTTGCCGTCAATTTCAATGCCAGCCGGCACCCACGGCACCGAACCGGGGGCGAGTATGATATCTTTTGCCGTGACAGTTTTCTCGCCCCTGTCTGTACTGACCGTCACTTTTTGCGGACCTGCCAGCTTGCCCCAGCCTTGGATACTATCAATTCCCAGGCGTTTGAGGCTGTTGGTCATGTCGCCGCGAATCTTGCTGACGATGTTAGCGGCGTGATTGGCTATCGCTTGCCGGTCGAAACCGACACCCTGCAACTGAATGCCCAGCGTCTTCAGGTGGTGGGCGTCGCGCAATTCCCGAACGCGACCGGCAGCGGACAGCAGGGCTTTTGAGGGAATGCAGCCCCGATTGATACAGGTGCCGCCCATCTCAGCCGCTTCCACAATGGCCACTTTCAATCCGCAGCTGACCGCGTGTATGGCAGCCCCATGTCCGCCCACACCTGCTCCCACAATCAGCAAATCATAATCAAATCCTTGGCTCACATTCCTCTCCTGGTGCGCGTCGCCCTACTTATTTTGAACTGGACTGGGGCGATCGGACAACTCCTTCCGGGAAGGAGCGAATAACCGGCCTTGACCCCAGCCTACCCCCTGCTTTCGGGGGTGGGTTTTTTAGATATGGGGTATTTTGAGGCTTCTCCGTTGGGGGATAACACCATTCCGACTCAGCTCCCACTGCGGGATGTTCGGTTTACCGCATGATAACTTACGGAAAACCGAATAAAAAGTGCGGCAGTGCGGCAGACAGCCGTCACCCCTCTCCCGAAATGCCAGCAGAAGGGGGATTTCACCATTCCGAATCAGCTGCCACTGGCGGTATGTTCGGTTTACCGCATGATAAATTACGGGAAACCGAAGCATAGGGGCTACCGGCTGCAGACAGCGGTCACCCCTCTTCCGAAATGCCAGCAGAAGGGGGATTTCACCATTCCGACTCAGCTGTCACTGGCTGTATGTTCGGTTTACCGCATGATAAATTACGGGAAACCGAAACAAAAGTGCAGATCTAACATGGATGAGTAACGGGAGTTGCACGCCCAACACAGAAAAAAAACTGGCCTCTGGAAGCCTACCCCCTCCCCCCAAGCGGGGAAGGGGAGAAAGAGATGGGGGGTTCGACTGATGGACCTCCGAGCTCGACTGATGGACCTCGGAGCTCGAACGATGGACCTCCGAGCTCGAACGATGGACCTCCGAGCTCGAACGATGGAGCTCGGAGAACGCCGAGTCGTGTCTCTATATAGTGATGGAGATTATCGACAGACAACCGCTCAAAAACTGACCTCTGAAAGGACTTCCCCCCCCTCTATTCTCTTGGCCCTCTAAGAAAGTAAGGAAGCCGTATGCCGGAAGGATTCGCGCTTTCTTGCCGCGCGTCCTGTGGCGGTTCGTTACAAACGCGCAGGTGTGCCTCACATGAATTCCAGTAGATCCACGCAAGAAAACCGGCTCAGCGCAGGATTATGATTTTTATCAAATCGCACCATGACTGGCGACATCTATTATTATTTCAAAAAACTGGCGGTCAGTCTCTCAATCACTTGTCAGGGCGGACAGTCTGGGTTTTTCGTCCTCAATTCAGGAGTCAACTATTATGGATAACTATCAGCGAGAGTTGCGTCGCGACGCCGCACGGTCTTTTTTCGAGTCGTTAGACAAGTTGCAGGACAATTTGCAATTGGGCGACCGGCAGCAGGCTAAATCTCAGGAGCAGTCTGGGATGGGCAGTCAAAGCAAGCCTCAGAGAGGGAGACCGGCGCGGTTCACATTTGCGGATTTGGAACAAGCAGCGGCTGACATTGAGGAATTTTTCCAAGAGCGGAATCGGTTGCCCACAGAACCTAAGGACTGAAACGCGCTTGGCGCTGAGCTTCGTAGAGGATTGCCGCCGCCGCTATCGCCACATTCAAAGATTCCACACCGGCACTCAGGGGAATTCGCACCTGCCGGTCGGCTAGGGCTAGTAAATCCGCTGACAGACCGGCACCTTCGTTGCCCAGCAAAATTAGGGTCGGCTGCCGGTAGTCCACTTCCCAGTAAGTGAGTGCGGCGCTGCCACTGGTGGCCACCACCCCGACGCCTTGCTCCTGGCAGCGGCGCACCTCAGCGCTCAAATCTGGACTCACCGCCACCGGCAGCCGGAACCAGGCTCCTGCGGACGCTCGCAGCACTTTGGGCCCTTCTGGATCGGCGCTGTCATCGCTCAGGCACAAACCGCTCGCGCCGGCGGCGGCGGCAGTGCGGATAATCGTGCCGAGATTGCCGGGGTCTTGCACCGTTTCCAAGGCCAGTGCCAGACCCGTTTGCGGCACCTGAAACTCAGCTTCCCGCTGTGACGCCGCTGCTACCACCCCGTCCGGGTGAACCGTGGTGGCCATTGCTTCTAAGACCTCAGGGCTTACCAGCTCCCACCGGCTCGCCCGCTGTTGCGCCAGCTCCCACAGCTGCCGGTGGGCCTCCGCCCACTTGGGCGTGCAGCAAACCGTTTCCAGCGGATAGCTGACCGCGCAAGCTTCCTCAAGCAGGTGCGTCCCTTCCAAGAGAAACAGCTGCTGCTCGCGCCGCCCTTTGGAGGCGTGCAACTTGCGGAAAAGCTTTACCAGAGGATTTTGAAGGCTGGTCAGCATCGGTTAGGGGTTTATCAATAAGCTGTTAGGCGTTTAATCTGCTTCTCCGCCATAAGGGACAGGGCATCTAGGAATGATTTACCAGCCATCCTGTAAACTCGGCCATGAAATTATTGTGCAAATTAAATATGCAATATTTTAATGGTTCAAGGGCAGGCGAGACGCCTGCCCTACGGCAACCTCTTTTGCTGTCGGGAGATATCTTGGGCGAATCCGCCCTTACTGGCCTTGTTATGCGGAACCCGGGACTTGAACCCGGAAGTCCTTGCGAACACTAGAACCTGAATCTAGCGCGTCTGCCAATTCCGCCAGTTCCGCGTCTGTGGTGTTAACCACCTGACAATTTCTTATGATGCAGCAGGAAATTGTATTTGTCAACCCCCTGAGCAAAAATTTTTTTTAGGGGGGGGGGGGGAGGTAGGGGACCGGCAACTTTTTTGGGCTGTCCCCTGGACATATGACATGTTTCCGGTAAAATCGGAACCAACTGTGAAATCACAGCTTATCCATCGATTCCGGAGGGTACGGCCATTTCTTCCTCACTTAGTATAACAGATAATCACGCTTCTCCCGCAGACAAGTCCGTGCTTCAAATCTGGGGCCGGTCTCCCCTGCAAGGCCATGTGCGGATTAGCGGGGCCAAAAACGCTGCCTTGGTGGTGATGGCCGGCGCTTTGCTGTGCCCCGAGGACTGCCGCCTGCGCAATGTTCCGGATCTGGCAGATGTGGCTCGCATGGCGGAAATTCTCTCCGCCCTAGGGGTGAAGTTAGAGCGGCACGGGGACATGATGGACATCAATGCGGCTGACATCGGCCACTCACAAGCCCCCTACGATTTGGTGAGCCAGCTGCGGGCGAGTTTCTTCGCCATTGGGCCCATACTGGCGCGGCTGGGAGTGGCCAGCATACCGCTGCCGGGAGGCTGCGCTATCGGTGCCAGACCTGTTGAGATCCACGTCCGGGGCTTGCAGGCGATGGGAGCTGATGTCCAAATAGAGCACGGGATGGTGAATGCCTGCGTCAGCGGGCCTTCGCGGAGGTTGCGGGGAGCCAAAATTTACCTGGACTACCCCAGTGTCGGGGCGACAGAAACTTTGATGATGGCGGCGACTCTGGCAGAGGGAGAAACGATCCTGGAAAATGCCGCTCAAGAGCCTGAAGTGGCGGATCTGGCCAATTTCTGCCGGTCGATGGGGGCCTCAATTCACGGTGCGGGGACTGGGACGATTGTGATTTCTGGGGTGCGGAGCTTGCACTCGACAGATTACAGTATTATTCCCGACCGGATAGAAGCGGGGACATTTTTGGTGGCGGGGGCGATTACCCGTTCGGAAATCAGCCTGTCGCCGGTGGTGCCGGAACACCTGACTCCTGTAATCTCTAAGTTGCGGGATATCGGGGCCACAATTGTCTCGGACGAGCCTGGGATGCTGCGGATTATTCCAGAACTGCACCAGAAAGCAACTGATATTAAGACGCTGCCCTATCCGGGTTTTCCCACGGACATGCAGGCGCAATTCATGTCCCTGCTGACGCTGTGCGAGGGGGACAGCACCATTACAGAGACGGTGTTTGAAAATCGTCTGCGCCATGTGGCGGAGTTGAATCGCATGGGGGCGGACATTCGCGTCAATGGCAATCTGGCAATTGTGCGCGGGGTGCCTCTGCTGTCAGGTGCGCCGGTGGTGGGTACGGATCTGCGGGCTTCTGCGGCTTTGGTTATCGCTGGACTGGGGGCAGAAGGCAAAACGACTATCCAAGGATTGCAGCACTTGGATCGGGGGTACGAGAAGCTGGAGGTTAAGCTGCAGCAACTGGGCGCTCGCTTGCAGCGGGTGCCGGCTGAGGCTGATGCTGAGGCTGATGCTGAGAAGCCGAGCGCCCCACCGGCAGGCGAGCCGGCCCAATCGGCATTAAACTAGAGGAGTGGAACTGTTTACCTGGTTGAACGCACCGGCATGGACTTTTTTAAGACACCGCTGATCGGTCTGAAAGCAGACCACTTCCGCCATCCGCTTGACTTGGAAGCGACTAACGCTCTCAAGCAGCTGCCCGGTTTAGACCTGTTGGTGCGCAACCTGCTGGGCCCACTGGGTGAGCAGTTTTTTTACCTGGAGAATATTGCCTCTAGTGTTCTCGTCAGCGAACAGCAGCTGCCCCATCTCCACCACCTGCTGCTGGAAGCTGGCAAAATTCTGGATATTGAGCCGCCCCAGCTTTATGTGCGCCAGCATCCGGTTCCCAATGCCTATACGTTTGCCATGCGGGGGCGGCAACCTTTTATTGTCCTGCACACTTCTCTGATCGAGCTGCTGACACCGGCAGAGATTCAGGCGGTGATCGCTCACGAGCTTGGCCACCTGAAGTGCGACCACGGGGTTTACCTGACGCTGGCCAACTTGATGGTGCTGGCAGCGGGCCAGCTGCCGTCCTGGGGCGGTTTTATCGCCCAAAGCCTGCAAGCTCAACTGATGGAATGGTTGCGCTGTGCGGAATTTACTTGCGACCGGGCGGCTCTGCTGGCCACGCAAGACCCGAAGGTGACGATCTCTCTGCTGATGAAGCTTGCCGGCGGTTCCCCAACTCTGGCTCCGCAGCTGAATGCTGAGGCTTTTCTGGCTCAAGCTCGCGCTTACGATCAAACCGGCACCAGCCAGCTGGGCCAACTGCTGAAGCAGGCCCAGACAGCTGGCCTGACTCACCCGCTGCCGGTGCTGCGGGCCAGAGAAATAGATCGCTGGGCGAGCAGCAAAGATTATGAATCCCTGTTGCAAAATCGAAAAGTTGTGTATAATGAGAAGAGTGAACCCAAGGGCGGGTGGCGAAACTGGTAGACGCATCAGACTCAAAATCTGACGCCGAGAGGCATAAGAGTTCGATTCTCTTCCCGCCCACTCCTGAAAAGGGGGAACCCCAACCTCCAACCCCCTCTCCCACAAGGGGAGAGGGGGAGCAAGAGAGAAAGGCGTAGCACAGGCGTCTCGCCTGTGCCGTTTGATTAGATGAGGTTAAGGACAATGGCTCAACGACTGAAAAACTGGGAGTCGCCTCGCCGTGAGGGGCGGAACTCCAAGGGTAAAGGTGGCTCCGCACGAGCGCGACAGCTCAAGAAGCAGCAGCAGATGATGCGGAACAAGCTGAAAGGGGAAACCCAAAGCAAAAATCAAGGAGGGAAGAGGACACCGGTTCTCTTCCCTTTTTGTTTGCCGGCAGCCGGCACCTCTTGTGAGGCGGGCGTGGGAGCTGGCTAGGAAAGCCAGACTCACAAGAATGCCCTACCACACCGGCGTGAAATCCTGAGCGCCAATCAGGTTGGATTCCACGCCCTGGAGGAACATTAACACTTCGCCGGTACTCGCCAGACAGATATTCGTGCCGGTGCTCCCAGAGGTAATGGACAGTTCAGAGAATTGGAAACCTTTGCGCAATGCCATCAAATCTGTGCCATCTTCAAAGTCGGTGATGGTTTCACTGCCGTTGTTTTTTCCTAATGAAAAAAGGTCGCGCCCGCTGCCACCAATGAGGGTATCGTTGCCCAGTCCGCTGTTGAGCAAGTCATCACCGGCACCTCCGCGCAAGACGTCATCTCCACTGAGTCCGGAAAGGGTGTCATTCCCGCCCTGACCGTTGATAGTATCGCTGGAGTTATCGAATCCGTGAGTGAAATTATTCAGGTCGTTGAGGAAAGTGGTGGTGTTTTCCTGGTAAATGGTGCGGTTGAATGGCAGTTCAGAATTGATGACATCGAAGCCATCTTGATTTTCGGTTTCTCCGTCAAACAAGATATTCCCCAAATCTGCATCAGATCCCGTGGATTTGAGTATGTTATCCAGGTTTTCTAGAGCAAAGTTTTTCAGGGTGACAGAGGTGTCGGGAACTCCCTCGAATGAGACAGTCAAGTCGGCACCGTTTTGAGTCAGGAGCATGTTGCTGGCGGTTAAACCGGCACCATCAAATTGCAAGATATCGGCAGCGGCTATAGTGGCTTGACTGGGATTGCCGCCCCTTCCCACACCGGCAAAATCTGTAATAATATCAGCGCCGTCTCCCCGCCGGATGACAAATACGTCGTTTCCGCGCCCGCCGGTGATTGTGTCGCTGTCAAAAAGGCCGATTATGGTGTCGCTGCCGGCACCGCCATCGATGCTGTCGTTTCGGGCGCTGCCATAGAGTGTATCATTTTCGGCAGTGCCGGTCAAGGTTTGTCCGGCAGCCGGTTTAGCGGCGAGAATTTGGCTGTCTAAAGCTGCGCCGGTGTTTTCCGCAACGGCTTGCTCAATTGTCTTCGTTCCCGCTGTGACTTCTTGCAGGTCTTTGGTGATTTCACCGAGGGTGATGACTTGTGCGCGGGCTACTTCTTTGGTAATATTGCTGCCAGTATTGTTGGCTGCGGCTTTGTCGATGCTTTGATTGCTTTCCGCCATGATTTGGGCGGCTTGGGTGGCAGCGCTCAACACCGCCTGCAGGTTGAGATTGGGGTCAATCTGTTGCGCTTTAGTAGCCGCCTCCCGAATCAGTTTGTCTAAGGTTGCAGCGCCGCTTAAATCCAGGGGCTGATCTGTCTGAATTTGAGTGGCAATTGCTCCGACTGCTGCTTGAGTCAGCTGACTCACAGAAGCTGAGGATGCGCCGTCTAGTAAACTGACAATTTGGGTGACGGTGTTTTGCGCTTTAATCATCGCCGAGAAGACTTGAGCGCCACCCGGTTCATTGCTGTTCGTCGCGGCGACGGGATCTAGAATGGCGAGGTCAAGATCAGCCGGCAGTGAGAGTGCGGATTTTAGCTTTGTCTGCGCTTCATCTGGGGTTAAGCCCCGGTCAACTAAGTCTGCCACCACGCTGGTTAACATGGTGACGACAAAGGAATCGGGTAGGGCTGTTATAGGGGTTGCTAGGGGCAAGCCGGTGGCTACATCTGTGCCGCCGGTGACTACAATGCGGCCTTCTTCTGGGTCGAGGGAGCCATTCTGATTGGTGTCGAAGGTATCGAAGTTGATATCGATATCAAATTCGCCGTTTTCAGTGGTAGTGGCAAAAGGTTCACCGGCATCCTGCACCCCATTCTTGTTGGCGTCGAAGAAGGCGGTGCCGCCAGAGATGTAGTTGTCAATACCTAGGCCCCGGCCAACGTTATAGATATGGAATAAGTCCTTAGCTGTAGCGCCAGCTTTGTCTATTGCTTTTACCTCAATCCAGATATCACCTCGCAGCGCCGGAGAGATAGTGAAAGTGCGGGTTGCGGAGTCGAACTGGATTGTGTTGGGCAGGGGGGTTTTTTGAGCCGCAGAGAGCAAAACAGGTGAGTTTGTCCACCCACTAACATTTTGCCAATTCCAATTGAACCCATGAACCCAATTAGCCGTGTATGTCAGGCTGTCACCTGGATCGGAGTCAGTGAAAGTGTTGCTAGCAAAAGTAAACTTGCCGCTCTTCTTTAAGTGATAATTTTTTGTCCACTGAACGCCCTGCAAAAAGAGGGGATTCTTCAGCACCGGCGCGTGATTTATGACTCCCAGGTTAAAGGGAGTGCTGGCGCTAGCACCGGCTTTGTCGGTGGCGGAAACTTTCAGGCTGAGATTGCCGGCATTGGCATTGGCAACTGTCGGTGTGCCGGAGAAGGTGCGGGTTGCGGGGTTAAAGCTCAACCAGCTGGGGAGAGGAGAACCATTCGCCAGAGTTGCCGAATAGGTGAGGGTGTCACCGGCATCCACATCAGTAAAAGTGTTGCTGGCTAACTGGTAGCTGAAGGCGTTCCCAAAACCTGTGGTTTGCGTCGGAATGGCGCTGCTAACAGTTGGCGCTTCATTAACATTCGTGACGCCAAGTGTCAAGTCTTTTTCAAAAGTCTTGCCGCCAATATCGGTGGTTCTCACCCGAATAGTATGGCTGGTGGCACTTTCAAAGTTCAATAAGCTGCCATTGGCAACTTTTAGCTTGTTCCCGTCAATACTGAAGCGTCCGCCGGCGTTATTGAGCAGAGTGTAAGTGTGGCTGTCGTTTGAGTCGGGATCAATAGCAGACAGGTTGCCAATAACCGTGCCGGTGGGGCTGTTTTCGGCAATGCTGTTCTTGCTGAGAGTAATGTCAGTGGGCGCGTAATTTACTCCGGGGTTGACTGTCAGGTTAAAGGGAGTGCTGGCGCTAGCACCGGCTTTGTCGGTGGCGCGGACTTGGAGGCTGAGATTGCCGGCGTTGCTGTTGGTGGGTGTGCCGGTGAAGGTGCCGGTTGCGGAGTTAAAGCTCAACCAGCTGGGTAGAGGAGAACCGTTCGCCAGAGTTGCCGAATAGGTGAGGGTGTCACCGGCATCCACATCAGTGAAAGTGTTGCTGGCTAACTGGTAGCTGAAAGCAGAACCGGCGGTTGTGGTTTGGTTAGAGATGGCATTGGCTACTGTTGGCGCTTCATTAACATTAGTGAGGGTAATTGTAAAGGGTTTCCACGAACTGATTTTGTTGGGAGTCCCGCTATCCGTGGCTTGCAGGAAGATATTGTAACTGCTGAGTGTCTCAAAGTCGAACAGGCTGCCATTGGCAACTTTTAGCTTGTTGCCGTCAATCGTGAAGCGCCCGCCAACGGTATCGTAGAGTTTGTAGGTGTGGGTGTCTGCTTTGTTGAGGTCAATAGCAGACAGGTCGGCAATAACCGTGCCGGTGGGGCTGTTTTCGGCGATGCTGTTCTTGCTGAGAGTAATATCGGTGGGTGCGTGGTTGTATGGACTGACGGTAATGTTAAAGGTGGTGGGGCTAATGTTGCCCCCCTTGCCATCAGTGGCGGTGAAGCTAAAGCTGTCGCTGGTGCTTTTGGTGCCGTCGTGGGTGTAGGTGAGCCGGTTACTGTCAATGTCAGCTTGAGTGAAAGTTTTGTTGCCACTCAAGTTGAGCGCAGTACCGTTGAGCTTGAGGGTGCCGTGCGCCGGCAAAGCCGTCAGGGTGTAAGTAATCGCATCGCCGTCAGCATCTTCTGTTCTGAGGAGGCTGTTAGGAATGGTGGCGTTATTGCCTTCATCCAGGTTTAAGTTCTTGTTGCTGTAAAGAATCGGGTCTGTGTTGGGGGGTAAGTTACTGGCTGGCATAAGATTAGTGTGGGTGATTTGTACAGTGCGGTGGCGCGGCGGTAGGGCTCACCGGCGAGCGCTGGTTCCAGATCCACCGGCTCTCAGTTCCGCAGGGGCGAATCTAAGTGCAGCGCCGGTGCTCGCAATGCCGGTTTGACATCCTCTCTTCCCCCCCCTCCCCGCAAGCGGGGGAAGGGGTTGGGGGGTAGGGTTCCCCAGTTTTCATCACTGTTCTGGTTTGGCGACGCTTTGCGCCAACGACGCCAAGCGGTCTGAGGACTTGGAGCAGCGGTTTGAGGCTATCTCACAGCTGACTCGATTTATCATTTGCGTGAGTCTTGCCGATGAGACTATCTTATCCAGGCTGAGCGGCGCTGTCAAGGGGTGTGCGGAAAAATTTTCCTGGTTTTCTCACAGGAGTGTGAAATTGTGCCGGAGGGCGGGGGCGGAGCCGCTCTCACTCTTATGTTTGCGGCTCGCCCCACCGGCTCTATATGAGATAAGCGAGTCCGAAGAAATCGCACAAAAATGAGTGCCGGTGCGTGATTCCCGGAAAATACCTTAAAGTTGTGGCGACTGAAGGCGGCGTCTCCGGGCGGTGGAGGGCCAACCGGCAGGGGCAATCGCCCCCTAGCCACTCAGCTTAATGATCGACCGCCGAAGGGACACCCAGAGGAAGCTTCTTGACGTCCTTGGCCTCTTTGGCGTCCTTGGCGGTTGATTAGAAGATCAATCAATCATAGGCTAAAGCCCAACTACAAACTGTGGGGCTTTAGCCCAACTGCAAATGGGTGGGGCTTTAGCCCAACTGCAAACGGCTGGGGCTTTAGCCCAACTGCAAACGGCTGGGGCTTTAGCCCAATTGCAAACGGCTGGGGCTTTAGCCCAACTGCAAACGGCTGGGGCTTTAGGCCAACTGCAAACGGCTGGGGCTTTAGCCCAACTGCAAACGGGAAGGTGAAACCCCCTGAGGGTGTCGGCACCGGCAGCCAGCCGGCGCGGATTATTTAAATATTGTTAAAATCCCCCCAACCCATGCCACCAGAGACTATAGTGGTAAATAATTTATTCTTTCATAAAAATGGCTTTAGGAATTGAAGATCGGGAGCGCAAATTTATCACCACGGAGCCGGTGGGCTCAACTGCGAACGGTTCGGCTCAGAAAGTTTGGGATGCTGTCCGCAGCGCCTTTGCTGACAGGAATTGTGTCGGCTACTGGCGCTATCCCATTTTTGCGAAAGCGGGAGAGATGAGCAAGGAGCCTGACATCCTCATTGCCGATAAAGAGCTGGGGGTGATAGTCATTGAGGTCAGCGGTGTCACGATTGACCAAATTGCGGAAATAAACGGCGATCAGTGGAAATTTAAAAACGCTGAAAAACAGGCGGAAAACCCCGCCCAACATGGGAAAAACCAGCTTTTGGCCTTGCTGGCAAACTGCGACCGCGAACCGGCAATCTGGCGCAAAGTCACCGGGCGATCGCTGGTGGCGCTACCGCTAGTGACAGAGGAACAGTGGAAGCAAAAAGGCTTTGATAAATTGCCTAACTGTCCGCCGGTTATCTTCCAAGAGCAACTGGGGAAAGCCGGCTTGCTGGAGCGCATTCAAAAAGCTGCTCCAGCCGTTGCGGGAGAAACCCTGAATGACGAGCAGTGGGGGGTGCTGGGTTCTGCGATTGGGGGAGCGCCGGTGCTGAAAAAACCTCCGAGAAACGCAGATTCTACCAGCAGCAAAAGCCGCTCTGGCGTCATGGCGAGTTTGGAGAAACAGCTGTCTGAGTTAGATTTTCACCAAGAGCATATCGGGAAAGAAATCCCTCCGGGACCTCAGCGAATTCGCGGCATTGCCGGTTCGGGAAAAACTGTGCTCCTCTGCCAGAAAGCCGCTCACATGCACCTGAAACACCCCGACTGGGATATTGCTCTGGTGTTTTTCACTCGCACACTCTATGATTTGATCGCCGGCTTGCTGGACAGGTGGGTGCGCCGGTTTAGCAGCGGTGACGTTCAGTACGACCCAAAAACTAACCCGAAGTTGCGAGTGCTTCACGCCTGGGGCGCTAGCGACCAGCCCGGTTTCTATGGGACGATTTGCGAGTCCCACGGCATCCGCCGGCGAACGGTTCGGGACACATCGGAAAGACTGCCTAACCGGGGACTGGCAGACCTCTGCAAGCGCCTGCTGGAAGAAATAAAAATTGAACCGCTCTTTGATGCGATTTTAATTGATGAAGGGCAAGATTTAGTAGCGGAAGATGATTTAAAATTTGAGGACAAACAAGCGATTTACTGGCTGGCGTATCAGGCTCTGCGACCGGCTGACCCGCAAAATACAGAGGAGCGGCGCTTGATTTGGGCTTACGACGAAGCGCAAAGTTTAGATAGCTTGGCAGTGCCAAAGGCAAAGGAGGTATTCGGCGAGAAATTGAGCAATCTCTTGAGCAAGCAACCGCAATACCCCGGCGGGATAAAACGGTCGGAAGTGATTCGCCGGTGCTACCGCACTCCGGGTCCGATTCTCACCGCCGCTCACGCTATTGGCATGGGATTGCTGCGCCCAGACGGAATGCTCGCCGGCATCACCAATCAAAAAGCTTGGAAAGAAATCGGCTACGAAGTTTTGGGAAATGGCAAGTTTATTTCTGGCCGGCAAATTACCCTGCAGCGTCCGGCAGAAAACTCACCGAATCCGATTCCGCAGCTTTGGGGGAAAGAGGTGTTGGAGTTTAAAACATACAATTCCCGTCAGGCAGAAATGACAGCTCTGGCTGAGAACATCACCCACAACCTCCTAGATGACGGTTTTAAACCCAGCCGGGATATTTTGGTGGTCGTTTTAGGCTCTATTGCTGACGCACCCGAATTAGAAACTCAGGTGGCTGGGTTCTTGATAGAACAGGGCATTGATGTTTATATTCCGACGGCTTTGCAGCTGAACGACCCGCTCCCTGAATGGCCAAACAATAACCCGGATAAATTCTGGCACGATGGCGGCGTTACCGTATCTCGCATTAACCGGGCAAAAGGGCATGAGGCTGATATGGTGTATGTCGTGGGGTTCGATCATGTCGCTCGCAATGAGGATAATGTGAATCTCCGCAACCAGCTGTTTGTGGCTTTAACGAGGGCGCGGGGATGGGCGGCACTCAGTGGCATTGGCAGCTATCCCATGTATGAGGAAATGCGCAAAGTGATAGCGAGTGGGGACACTTTTACCTTTACCTACAAGCGCCCGCCGAAGCGCGATATCGCTGAGGGAGAAGGGATTTAGTTTGGTGTCAGAAACCGGGTTTCTTCCAGAAACCCGGTTTCTACACTCAATTTAACCCTGCCGTTCACTGGTGACTCTTTTAAGTGATTTCTGATTAAACGCAGTGAAAATCAAATTTGGGTACTGAGATTTAGCGGTTCGCAGCTCATCAAAAATTGGGTCTTCCAGTCCTGTTACCGCACACCAAATCCGGCTGCGAGTCAGGGCAACAAATGCCTCATTTCGCTTGCGCAGTTCTGCCTCATCGCGCTCGCGAGTCTCGCTATCTGGACTTACAATGGGGCGAGTAACGTTATGGAATCTGCAAGCATAGACTTTATAAGCTTCATTGCCTTTCGCACTGTGGATGCCGCATAGTGTCACGCACCCCTCAATCCGAAAAATATCAGGGTTGCCATCCACACCGGCAATGAAACTGCTGACTCCGCGACTGCTGAGCGCTGCTTTAAGCCGTTCAAAATAACTCGCGGTTCCCTTGCCCTTTATCGCCGTAATCAGGATGTGTTCTGGGTGTAAACCGCGCTTGATATCGGTAGCAACTGCCTCAGCAACCCACTCTATCTCCTCAGACTCATCGCTGAAAGTTTCAATAATTAGCAACTCACCGGCAGCTTCGCGCAGATCAGCTTTTAGGTCTGTGGGGTGAGGGCTAAATTTATCGGGGCGCGTGATTTTTACCGGCTTTCCCGCTTTAACGCTAGCATCGGTAAAGTCGCCTTCCAGAACTTCATACCCCAAATTCGCCCAATCTTTTTTATCAGTCACTCCCTGCAACGCCCCTTGTTTGCGGAACAGTCCCATATTCACCGCATGTGCAGCCATCAGCAGCTGTTTCGGAGTGCGGTAGCAAACGTTGAGATTCTTGGCAGAACCTCTTAAATCTACCGCCAGTGTTCCATCAGGTTTCAGCCCAAATATCTCTGTAGCTGTCGGCACTATTAAGGAGCCAATCCCTTGCGCCTCATCGTAAGCCCAGTAAAGCCGCTTCGCTTCAGATAGGGTTTTCCACGCTAATCGGTAAAACGAGGCTGGCAAGTCTTGCCCCTCATCAATTAAAATCGCATCGTAGAGGACGGGTATAGTGGGGACTTCTTCCTCCAGCCGGTTGCAGACATATTCAAATGCCTCCCCAGGGGAAATGTTCCGTTTTAGGTGCTGCAGCTCTCTTTCCACATCCTTGACACTCAGTGGCTTTTTGCCACACGCAAGTGCTAGATTGCGGTAGAAGCCATTGAGCTGGCTTGAACCCCAAGCGTGGAAAACATTAATTATATCCCAGTTTGGCTCCTCATCCGTTTTCTTAAGGTATTCTTTCTCAATCCGCTCTCGAATCTGTTCGTAAAGAGATTGCGTGAAGAAAACGAAAGCGACTTTCCATTCTGGATGGCTGGCGTGTATTTTGGCGAGCCGTTTTGCCAGTAAAATAGTTTTGCCCGTGCCGGCAATTCCGCGAATGCGCTGAGGAGCGCTGGGAATTTGACTGGCAATCGGGCGCTGCTCTTCATCTAGTTTTTCCAGCTGCTCTTGGAGAGAAAGAATTACTTTCAGTGGGTTGGGCAGAGATTCCATAGTGTTCTGTATGCCGACATCATTCAGTATAACATGGCTTCTCCCAAGAAACCCCTGCTAAAAAGCCCCTTGATGTTCGTTAAATCTGGGAGCGAGGGTTTTTGGTCAGCGCCGGCTTTTCGGGTGAAGGGCCAATTTGCCAAATCTTAACGGTGGGGAGCATCCCATTTTTGTAATGCCCCTCACCCCCAACCCCTCTCCCACTTTGGGGAGAGGGGAGAATTCTTGATTTTTCCATCGGGGCTGAAGGCAAGAGCCTCCACTGTTCCTTTATGTCTTTCCAGGGTGAGAATCAGTTGGGGGTTGACCCTAGCTGCCGCATTTAGGGTGCCATTTAGGGTGCGCGTTGCGGACATTGCCATTTTAGTTGCCGGCGCGGCAGCTGCCGCTGCAACTGCTCCCCACAGTGCGAGCCGGTTGCGGAAAAAGTTGCGCCTTCGTGGCATGAAGAACCCGGCACCTCAACCCCCTCCCCGCGCACGGGGAGGGGGAGCTTGAGGGGATTTTCGATGAGTGGAAAAAGTTTCAGCGATCTTTCTAGTGTGGGACGCTGTTTGTTCTGCCGGTTGAGAATCCTTCATCCTCGATCGTTCCCAAACTGAATGTTTGGGCAAATCGTCTGGGCGATCCGCTCTGCTGGCGGTTGCTCTTGCCAGCCAGAAAGAACGCCTTGCAACTCTGCCTTCAGGGTTTGCAGCGCTTCAATCTGTTCGGAAATCGCCTCTAGCTTGGCTTGCAGGCGCTGTTTGACCTCACCGCAGGGGAGATCGCCCCTGTCGTGAACGTTAAGAATTTCTTTAATTTCACTCAAGCTCAGCCCCAGGGATTGAGCCCGCTTGATGAACGCCAGCCGGTTGAGTACCTGCCCATCAAAGAGCCGGTAGCCTGACTCTGAGCGCTCCACCGCAGGCGTCAGCAGACCGATCTCTTCGTAGTAGCGAATGGTTTTCACCGGCAGGCCGGTGCGGGCGGCTACCGAGCCAATTTTGAGCAATTTAGACGTGGCGGGAGTGCCGGTGAGTCCGGGTGGAAAGCCCGCCTGCGGGTGCTTAAAACTGTGTTCCATGCGGTAGGGGCAGTGCCGGCTGCCCTTATTTTATTCAAGCGCTCGCCCTTTTGAAACACTTAGTTTGCATAACTAAAATTAATGGGGGGGGCGTTTTTTCGCCGGCATCAGCACCGGCAGTTGCGGTCGGGAGGAGGAGGGAGGCAGATAGAGTTCGGGGACTCGTTCTGGCTGTTCGGGCTGGCTGCGCTGCATTTGCCACCAGCGCAGCGCCAGGGCAATGCCTGCCACAGTGAGTCCGAAACTGAGCAAAGACCCGCGCCCCCCGATTCCCCCAATTACCGCATCTACGGCCCCAACCGTAATGATAAAGCTGGTAATGGGTTCTCTACGATAGGCTGACTTTAAAATTCTAGGCAACGCAACGTTCATCACTGTTTGCTCTGTTTCGCTTTATTTTCTAGTTTAGATTTATAGCAACTAGCCAAATTGCTTAGGACATCAGACATTCAGGGCAGGCGAGAAGCCGTACCTGCGGATATCCCTCGCGGCGACAGGCCGAAAAGCCTGTCCCTAGCCCATTGAGAGTGTGAGCGCCAGCGGCGCGCCAGCGCTGCCTTCCGCCCGTGTCCATTCCTCAGCTGTCCATTGCTATAAGTGTTACGCTTTAACGGTTCTAGTTCTACCGCTACTCTAGCTCAAAGTTACCCGTTCAGGTTTGGGCAATCCTGAAAAAGCGCCTGTAGTTGGGCAAATTGGCAGCCGGCTGGCAGCCTCCGCATCCATTCTGGGGGTGGGAAACCCAACCCCTGCCTGGTCTTAAGCACAAAGACTGACCGCCGCCGGCAGTTGTTTCTCGATCGGGTTGGGCTGGGGCGTCAGCCTAGTTGAGGCCGAGCCATGTCAGCAGCCCTTTGCCGGTGAGGTATTCCACGAGCAAGGTCAGGGCGAAGCCTATCATGGCCGCTCGGCCATTCAAGCGCTCTGCATATTCATTGAAGCCGAACTTCGGCTGTTCCAGTTTGGGGGTGGCGGTGGGTTGCGGTTGAGTCACGGTCCTGCCTCTTCGTTACAATTCTTAACTATCCATTGTCCTCCATTTTGGAGAGGGGTGGCGCAGCGTCCGTCAAAAAATCTGGGTGCGTCAGTTTAAGACATGGGTATTGGGCCATGCCCTCTGTCCGGGATGGCAATCAATGGCTGGAAAAACTGGTATCGGCTGACCGGCTTAAGCTAAAAACAAGGGTAACAAGAGGTAGCACATGGAAATAGGCGTCCCCAAAGAAACGAAGGATCAGGAGTTTCGGGTTGGGCTGAGTCCAGGCAGCGTCCGGGTGCTGTGTGAGAAAGGCCATGCGGTGTTTGTGGAAACCGGCGCGGGGAATGGTTCCCGGTTCCTAGATCGGGACTACATTCAGGCAGGGGGTACAATCGTCCCCACCGCAGAGGATGCCTGGAATCGGGAGCTTGTCGTTAAGGTCAAAGAACCGCTTTTGCCGGAGTACAAGTTTCTCCAAAAAGGGCAGGTGCTGTTCACTTACTTGCACCTGGCAGCTGACCGGGCATTAACTGAGCATCTGATAGATTGTGGCGTCACTGCGATCGCTTACGAAACCGTAGAGCTGCCAGACAAGCGACTGCCGCTGCTCACTCCCATGAGCGTTATAGCAGGTCGCCTCGCGGTGCAGTTCGGTGCCCGCTTCCTGGAGCGCCAGCAGGGCGGGCGGGGCGTACTTTTGGGCGGCGTTCCCGGGGTGATGCCAGGAAAAGTCGTGATTTTGGGTGGCGGCGCAGTTGGCACAGAAGCCGCCAAAATTGCGGTCGGGATGGGTGCCCAAGTTCAGATTTTGGATATTAGTGTGGACCGGCTCGCCTATCTGGAAACCCTGTTTGGCTCCAGAGTGCAGCTGATTTATAGCGAGTCTTTACATATTGAAGCGGCGGTTCGTGACGCCGACTTGCTGATCGGTGCGGTGCTGGTGCCCGGGCGGCGAGCGCCGGTGCTTGTCTCCCGCAGTTTGGTGCGACAGATGCACCCCGGTTCTGTGATTGTCGATGTGGCCGTGGATCAGGGAGGTTGCATCGAGACATCGCGACCCACTTCCCACACCCATCCGACATACGTCGAAGAGGATGTTGTCCACTATGGCGTGCCCAATATGCCGGGAGCCGTTCCCTGGACAGCAACGCAGGCGCTCAACAACAGCACCTTGCCTTATGTGCTGAAGCTGGCCAATTTTGGCGTGGGAGCTCTGGAAATGGATTCGGCTTTGGCGGGGGGACTGAATGTGGCCAATCACCGGCTGGCTCACCCCGCAGTGCGGGAAGTGTTCCCAGATTTGGCGGTGTAGCCGGTGGGGCGGACAAGTGTCCCGCCCCACCTGGATTTACTCAACCGGCGCATTTTTCAGGAAATTTCTCATATTCACAACAGGAGCGCCGGCTCTTATGCCCCCTAAAACCGGGCCCGCAGCAGCATCCCCGCGAGCAATCTGTCGCAGCTGTTCCAGCAGGCGAGTGGCGTCGTCTCCCGGTTTGAGGGTGAACAATAGCGCACAGTCCTCAGTGTGCGTGCTGCTTCTCAAGGCGCAGAGAACCGGCTGACCGTTTTGACGACCGGCGCTCAGATAATTTAGCCTTCCAGCACTGTAGAGTTGTTGGAATCGTTCCGACACCTCCTGACAGCGCTGTTCCGGGTTCCAGCCCGAGCCGGTGAAATACTCAGAAATCCACTTAATCACAGAAACTCGCCCTCGCGAGGTAACAGCGAAAGTTGTGGGAATACCGCTGAGGTCTTTATCGCAGACGAAAGTTGTGCTGTTAGGGGGATTAGCGACAGTCGAATCACAGCCTAATAGAATGCCTGCTGCTGTTAGAGTGGATGCCAGTAATTTCAGTTTCATAGCTCTGAAGTTTTTTGTAATTCTACCATGTTAGTAGTTGGGCTTTAGCCCCTGTTTGTAGTTGGGCTTTAGCCCCTGTTTGTAGTTGGGCTTTAGCCTGAGAAACCCGGTTTCTTTAAGAAACCGGGTTTCTGGGCAAACACGTTCATCCAACTGAGAACCGCTATATCAAGGCATAGCCACCTGAGCGATCAGTGCGTCCAGATCGCTGTCGAGCGCGTTGACTGAGCGAGCCAGGGCGTCCAGCTGGCGCAGTTTTTGGTCAACATTAACCTGACCTTTTTGCTTTTCCTCCAAGATAGAATTAACCTGATCCCGAACGCTTTGGATTTCTTTAGCGAGTCCCATATCTACAGCGTTCTGGAGCTGGGATAGCTTCTCAGCAACGGCATTGGCAATCTCGGCGGATCGGTCAGCATTCGACTGGCGGAGATGCTCGGCGTATTTCTGAGCGAATGCCTTCTTAATCTGCTCATTTGTCGATTTAACTCGGATCAGCCCGTCCACAAAACCCCCACCCACCATCACTGGAACTAAGATCCAAGGATTGACGGCACCAACCACCAATATAGTTGCTGTAGCGAGAGCGATTTGCTGCACGAGACTTACTAGCATTGCTTTAAACCCGAATACCCCGCCGATAGTAGCTGTCACGAAGTTTCCCAAAAGATAGCCGCCGGCTATAGCGAGTATTCGCTCAATGGGAGACATATTACCCATATTAGTTTGCAGCGGAATAGAAGTACCTGAAACTTGTAAGCGCAGGTTATCTAACTGAGACAAAAACATACTTGCTCTGGTATCGATATCGCGTTTTAGGTCTTCTAAACGCCCGCTGAGGAATGGCTCTAGCTCGGACTTCTGCCACGCCGCAAACTCCCCCTCTACCTGGCCCGATATATGCTCCGTCAATTCTTTAATTACTCTTTCGATTGCGCCTTTCAGTTTCAAAGCGTCTTGCAGCGTCACCGGCTCTTTAATTTTATACTCGCTCACCCACTTGGCAATTTTACTGTCGTATTGGTCGATTTTGACGTCATAAAGTGTGCGATAAAAAGAGCGAGCTTTGTCACTGACGTGCAGCTGCATGTCCGCCCGAAAGTTAGAGACTTTGGCGACTATCTGGTGGCGCAGCGTTTCCAACTGTTGCAGCGGACCTTGGGCGTCTGCATATAGGGTTTCCAACGTTGTGATATCGGTGCGCAGCATCGCCTCCCGCTGCGGGATAATTCCCCGTGCTTCCCGAATGGCATTTTTCAGTTCCATTGCCGGTCGGATAATCTTCATCCGCCCCCGCTCACTGGCCAGGAATTTCTCAAGTTCCTTTTCTAAATGCGGCACACCCGATTGCTCTACTTCAGCAGCATTCCCGCTGGTACGCCCCTTTAAAGCACCTAAGGCGTTGATGAAAAACACTCGCTCAGCACCCCTTGCGGTGCGGGGTGCTAGTTTCGAGAGTCCGTGCTGCTTGATATCCTCTCGCTCATCCGCGTCAATCATGTTGAAGCGATTGCAAATAAAAAAGATGTCTTCGTGACCCATACTCCTGAGGGTGTTGTCGATCACATCTATTTCCGACTGGGAGCCAAGAACCTCGCAGGAAAGAACAAACAGTATCGCATCGACAGTTGACAAGTAATCCATCGTCACTTTCTGGCGAATCGCATGCTCGTTTAGCCCCGGAGAATCAATAATCTCCACATTATTGCGGCAAATTTCCAAAGGCCATAACAGTTCCACTTTCTCGTAAGGGCTGCCATTGATTGCTTCGCTCTCGCTGACGCCATCTTGAATCACCACATAGTTTTGTATCTCCTCAACGGGAATCTCCAAGGACGGCTGTAACGGGCCACTCTCGGACTGGATAAAATGCAGTAATGCCCGCCGGGGTTGGCCCCATTTCACCTCGTTGATAATGGCAGTGCAGGGTTTGGCATAAGCCGGTAAAACTCTTTCCCCCAGCAGGGCATTGATAAAGGTGCTTTTGCCTCGCTTGAACTCTCCAAGCACAAGCACTTTGAAGTTTTCCGCACGGATGCGCTCTTCTAATCGCTGCAGGGTTTCTTCCCACCCTTTCATGCTCAGCGAGCGCACGGCTGCTTCTAGCCGCTGAATGATGTTTAGCAGTTTGTCGCGCTTTTTCTGGAAGTCTTGATATTGCTGGTTTGCCATAACAGTTTTGCGGGTTTGGTTTGGAGGGTTTTGTTTTGCGGTTGTTTGCCGGCGGCTCACTCACCGGCACAAGGGGCGAGAGGCTGTGCGCCTCTCCTGGTAACGTGGCAAGGATTTCCTCGCTAGGGCGAAAAATCTTATGATTGCAAAGCCGCAAGAATCTCCTGTCTCAAATCAGTAGCTCCTTGAATCAATTGCTGCCAGACTCTATCATCCGAGCCGGTGCCGGCTGTCTGAAAGGCTGCATTCTTAGTATACTGCCAAATGGATTCCTCCCGTTTCGTGTCTTCCCCTAATTGGGAATATAGCTGGCGCACCCGCAAGGATATCTGAGTGCAGTATTCGTCGAGGGCTTTCCCCACAGTGCGCTCTAATTCTTCGGATAAAAGCCGTCGCTGCGCTTCTACTTCTTTGTTGATGATTTGCTCGCCTAAGAGCCAGACGCCGGTGCTGAGCACAATGCCAACTGGCCCGCTCAAAACATACCCGCAAATTGTAGCGGCGCTGCTGCCCAGTCGGGTGAAAACACGATACTGGTGAGTGTTGGAGAGATTAATTTGCCGAAACTCTGGCCGGATTTCTGCTCTTTCTTGGTTTGGGGCGGCTTTCTTTTGTATTTGGGTGGCAAATGTCCGGTTAATTTCTCCCTGAAGCCACTCAAAGTCCTCAGCTAAAGCCTTCAGCAACAAGTTTTCCAATTGGCGGCTGAGAGCCATTAACTCGCGCCGCATCTGGAAAGGCAAGTCCCGCTCCCACCAAGTCTTTGGTTCTGGTGCCCTGCTCAGCTCAAAAGCCAGTCTCTCCACCAAATCTTGTTTTGATTCCACAATTTTCAGCCGCAACTGGCGTTCGCGCAGCAGTCGCCGCCGCTCCAGTTCCAGTCGCAGTTGCTCCCACTCCAGCTGTGCGGTGCGCAACTCTTCTTTTGCTTGGCGCAAAGCTCGCTCTCGCTCGGCGGCGCTCATTCGCGCTACAGCAATCGCCCCTTCCCCCACTTCTACCATCTGGTTCAGTCTATCGGCGAGCTGTGCCGCTATTTGCCGGCTGCGCCACGCCCGCCGGTCGCCTTTTGCCACCATCGCGGCAATCTGACTCCGCACCCTTGACAGCGCTTCCTCTTCTGTGGTAAGGGCATCCGCTGGGTGAGCCGGCAAAATCGGTATGGCTGGGGAAATTTTACCCACACGCTGGCGAATGGCACTGAGCACGCTTTCTCGCTCTTCAAGACCAATAATGTCCAGTTTGGACACAGCGGCCACAATGCGGGGAACGTGTCGCCCCATGACTTCTTGCTCCAAAAAGGCGGCTTCCGTCATGCTGAAAGGCAGAGTGGCGCTGACCAGCAGTACCGCGGCGTCGCACTGACTGAGCAAGTCGAACACCAGCGCCGCCCGACGCCCATTCAAATCACCGGCACCCGGAGTGTCAATCACCTCGGCGTCGAGCTCCCGCAGCCACGGACTGTCCAGGGCTATCCGCACTGCCGCCAGCACTTCCCGGTCACTCCCGGCGCGGTCAGTGGCCAGCAAGTCGTCCCATGAGGACTCCTGCAGCGGTCGCACTTCCTGGCGCTGTTTGGAAAAAGTGACTTCCATCCGCTCTGGCGTCCCAGCTATGATAGAGGTCAGGGTTGCCGTAGTTGGGGGCGCAGCCACCGGCAGCAGTTCCCGACTCAAGAGCCGGTTGATCAAAAAACTTTTGCCGCGACTGAACTCCCCGAGAAACGCCAGCCGAAACCCGGGCGTGCGCTGTCTGGCTTCCAGTGCTTGCAGCTGAGCAATTATATCGCCTCTCAATCCCCCCTGCTGGGCGGGGGCGGGGGGGATTGATTCTGCCAGCTGCAAACACCGGCGCAGCCAAGGCCCAGTCTGCAGCTCCTGTGGGGGCGCAACGCTTGCGCTCAGGTCAGCTGCCTCTGCCGGTGTTGCTGTTCCATCCCCCACAGACGAGTTATCGGAGGGCGCACTGTCCTGATTGGGCAAGTGGGACTCCCTCAAACTCCCCCTCCCCACCTGCGGGGAGGGGGTTGGGGGGTGGGGTTCTTGATCGTTTTCTGGCACCGGCATCCCCTCAGTTTCCGGGGGAGAAGGCAGCGCGGCAGCCGGCGCATCTGGGCGCAGCCACTCCCTGCACGAGGGAATCAGCGCCCAGTAATAAGGATAGACCTCAGCCGGCAGGAGTCCAGCGTAGTGACCGGCCAGACTGGCCAAACCGGCACTGCCGCCACCACTCCCTGAAAGGAACTCATCCAGGGCGCGAAACAGGGCATTTTCCCTCCGGGTGCGCTCCACCGGATTCAGCGTCACATTTTTATCCGCAGGGCGTGCGGTAAAAGTCTCGCACTCGCGAAGGGATGCGATTTCCTCTCGCAACCGCAAGTCAGTGGTTTGCGCCAGCTTCTGTCCTGGCCATGTCCACTCCACCGCACCCCACGGGGCCATATATCCATCGGAACCGTCATCCAGCTTTGTGGGGATAGCAATCGGCGAGACAATCCCCCACTTCGCCCCCCGCTTCACCGGCACGGGTGCCAGTGCCACCGACTCCAGAGTCACCCACTCGCGCACTCCCGGCATCCGGTGGATGCCGCGAGGTAAAGCCCCGATGCCGGTTGGCTTGCCGGCAGATTGAGCAGACAGTTGCCGCAGCTTTTCTCTATCAATAGCCATAACTATTTTTCCCCTGTTATTGGTTATCGGTTGCCGGTCAAAAGCAAAGAGCCATTTTTACGCCATTTTTACGCCCACACCGGCTGATCGGGCGCGTCCGCAACCACCAACAAGTTGCCGTAATCCTGCCAAGCATTGAGAAAATCCGCCGCATCCACTGCCTTCATCCGACCGTCAGGCGTGCCGCTATCATTAAGGATAATCTGCACTGAACCGTCCGGCTGTTGGTCGATGCCTGTAACCCAAACTGCATGACCCCCATTCGACTGTTCAACTGGAGAACCCGTCGCCGGATCTCTAATTGGAGTCCAGATTTCGTTAGCGTCCAGGGCCACAATCACCTTGTCGCCTCGCTCCAGGGCTGTAGCAATATCCTCAAGATTTGCCTCGTAACGTTGCTCTGTCGGGATACCCAGCGCTTCCAAAAGTTTTCCCACGTTGTCTGGGTATGTTCCGATTTCTGGGTCAAACCAGCCATTTTCCTCGGCTATCTGGCACGCTTCCGCTTCCGAGATATCCTCTCCCGTAATTGACTCGTAGACGCCGATCTGCGCCACCACCGCACAGGAGTTCTGGCCATCCTGCAGCTGCCAGCAATCGGCGTCCTCAATGGGATTTCCCCAACCCTCAAATCGATCCGGTTCCCAGCAGGCATCTGGCGCGTACTCCCAGCCGGTGTCCCACAAGAAGCCCAAGTTGCTGACATCTGGATCGGCTTCGTATCCCTCAGCGGTTTCGTCACCGGCAGGAGTCTCCCTCTGCAAACTGTAGTCCCAATCACTCTTTTCCTCCACCGGCACCAAATCCCATTCAGGGAGAGTCTCTACCGTCTGGTCTTCTCCTGCGGCATCATATTCGGGACTGAGCCAGTCGTCAAGCGTTGAAAAGATGTCGTCAAACATAGTTCCCCTTTGGGTTTTTAGCTGGCTGTTTCTCTATTGGGCTAGAACCGGAAAATTATGCGTGATTGGGCTGGGGGCGATAGGGCGTGCGGCTTTCGGGCATTGGACATGGGCTGTCAATTGCCGGCACTCCCCGACTTTATATTTTCTATCACATCTTTTTTTCAATACATTCTCTCGCAAATAATCTTTACAATGCATTTAGCCCGACGCGCCTCAAACCGTGCTATTGAAACCTGCCGGCGAGGGCTGAAGCGGTAACAAACCGGGTTTCTTTGCTCCTATCCAAACCAGCCCGGTTTCTGGTATTGCCAGACCGGCGCTCTAAAAGGTGAGATTGTGGTTTCTGGCAATTTCCCCCTTGACAAACTTCCCTTTCTCTCCTATAATATCATGTCCCGTAGCACCGTTGCGCGAGGGAGGGGCGGGTTTATTCATATTCTGCTCTGTGCCAAAAATATCTTGGCAGAACCCGCCCCTACAAGGGTATGTGCACACAACCCATGCAAGCGGACATGATATATAGCGGCTCTCAGTTGGATGAACTATGGCCCAGAAACCCGGTTTCTTAAAGAAACCGGGTTTCTCTGTACCTCACAAAGGATGAGAAACGCTATAATTTATCCCGCCAGTCTTTCCTGCTGTGCGGATAGAGACTTTTGCCGGCGCTCTAATTCGGAGAGAGTTGCTTGCGCTGACTCTTGCCACTGATTTAAACGCTGCAATTCTGTTTTCTGCTCGTCTAGCATCGCGTCAACGATTGCCTGATACCGCGCCACATGAGCGTCAATTTGCTGCTGGAGCGCACAAGCAACCCCCCGCTCGCACGTTCGCACGGATTCCTGAGCTTGTGTCTTAGCGCTGTCAAAGTAGGCATCCAAGCTGGGGTGCAAATTCTCCCAAATTTTCTGCTTGCGCACATCAAGGGACATAAAAAAAACCGCCGCAACTCCCCCCAGAAAACCGCCAATGAGAATTCCCACTCCGGGCAATATCATGTTGCCTATCACCGCACCGGCAGTCATCCCACCCACTGCGATGTTGCCATCTTTACTGTCTAATTCTTTGTTCACTGACTCGGCAGAAGAAAATACATCCTCTACATTCAGTTCCATTTTTGTCTCAATCTCTGCCTCCGGTTCGAGAAAGCCTGTAATACTTTGCAGCCGGCGGTAGGCATCGGAAAACTTCTGTTTGAATAAAATTTCGGCTTCTTTGCCGGTGCCGGACAGTAACTCGGCTGATTCTTGAAGCTTCTGGCGGAGCGACTGCTGGCCGGTGTTGAGTATCGATTGGGCTTCTGTTTCCACAAACTTTTTAAGCGATTGTTCGTCAGCGGCGTCAAAGATAGCTTTCTGTATTTGCGAGACAGTTGTTTCTCGCTGAGACTCCACGCACTGAACTATCTCCGCCATTGAACTTGAGAGAGCGTCTGAAAGCATTTGCCGGCAGATGGCGTGCTGTTCGGCGGCGAAGGAAGGCAAATCCGGGATAGTTTCGCGTTTAATCGCTGCTTGGCGAGTCTCATATTCCTGCCACATATCCCGCAGCTGCGTCTCCAGCTGCTCAAAGAGTCGTGTCAGCAGGCGCAGCAAGCTTTCGGCAATGCTGAGGGTGCGCTCTTGGCGGAGGCGATTGATAATAACGCTCTCCAATTTAGAAAATCGGTCTTTCCAAATGAGGCTGTGTTGCGGGATTTCCTCGGTGCCGGTTAAACTGTCTGCCATCACCTGAGCGGCACAAGCGTACAGCATGGGTGGTTTGATGTTCAACCCAGCGACAAGGCGGGAGCGCAGATTAGTCAGAAGTCCGCTGACTTCTTCGGGCGGGATCTGATCCATGCGCGTCACGACAAAAATGCAGCGGTGCAGGTAGGGGCGCAGTGAGCCGGCGAGAAAGTTTGTCATGGTTTGGGACAGGGGCACCGTTGCCGGTATAATAATCGCAGCGGCGTCGGCTTCATTTTCCACCACTTGTCGGGTAATCGCGCCGTGTTGCGGGTTGGTGGCGTTGGTTCCCGGCGTGTCAATGATCACAATACCATTGGCCAGAAATGCTGCAGGGTGAGTGACTGTCACGCTCACAACGTCTTTCGCGACTTCCTCGTTGGAGGTGACTAGGCGGATGAACTGCCGGTTGTCAATTCCGCTCACTCCGGGCAGCCAGGGAATGGTAATATTGGTGCTGTTGGGATTGGTTTTGACGGTGCCCGGTCGAGATCCGGCCAAACGCACTTCCACTTGCAAGGCATCGCCGTAACGCAGTCGGGTTGCTGCTGCAGTGGCGACGAGGGCTGAGGTTCTCAGCAAATTATCGCGCAGCAAGGCATTGATGAAGGTGCTCTTGCCGCTGGAAAATTCTCCAATCGCCGCCAGGTAAAGATTGGGATCGGCGCGGCGCTGTTTGATGCGCTCGATGTGCTGGCGGCACTCTGTGGCTGCCGGTTCGGGAATCTCTGAGCGGTTGATGACTTCCAGGGCAAACTGCAAGTGTTCGTCGCATCCCGTCAAGGCTTCCAGTAAGTCCGTGCTGTCCTGTGCGGTTGCTGCCATTTTGGCCTTCCGGTGGGTTTTGAAAAAAGGGTGAGGGGGACTCCTCGTTTCTGTCTGGAATTCGCACCCGATTTTGGCTGTCAGTATATCTTCTAGCAGCGGAAGCTGTCACTAATTTCTTAACAATTTTTTACTGTTGAGCTTGTGGGGTGCGCTTTTGCGCTCCCACGGGCTGTTGCTAGCTCCCAAAAAAAAGCGTTCCCGGGCGAGGGCGCGGGAACGAGAGGGGGGGTGGCGCTCTGTCGCTGGCGGCATCTAATCGCTGTTGCTGGCGCTGGTGGCTGCGGCGGTTTGCGCCGCAGCGGCTGCCGGCTCGGCGGCTTCGGCTGCCGGCTCGGCGGCTCGCTCGGCAGACTTGCTCGACTTGCGGCTGGATTTCTTGGATGCCGCCTTAGCGGCTAGCAGTTCCACCGCTTTTTCCAGGGTCAGATCCTCCACCGGCAAGTCTTTGGGCACAGAGACATTGGTCTTGCCGTGCTTGAGATATGGCCCGTACTTCCCTTCGTAGAGATTCACCGGCTCCCCATCCCCCGAGTGAGGGCCCATTTCCCGCAGCGGTGTCTTGGGCTTGCTGCGATTGCCCCCCCGTCCCTTCTTGGGCTCCGCCAGCAGTTCTAAAGCACGTTCTAGGGAAATTGTCAATACATTATCGCCGGCTTTCAGGGAGCGGTAGTCTTTGCCCTCCTCCCCCATGTCGTGCACCACATAAGGGCCAAACTTCCCCAGTCCGGCCAGGATTTTGCCGCCGCTCTCGGGATGGACTCCCAAGCTGCGGGGCAGGGAAAGCAAGCCTGCGGCCATTTCCAGGGTTACGCCGTCGGCGCTCACCCCTTTGGGCAAAGAGGCTCGCTTGGGTTTCTTGTGATTTTCAGAGGCTTCACCCAGCTGGAGGTAAGGGCCGTAAGTGCCGTTCATCAGGTAGATAGGCTCGCCTTTTTCCGGATGAATGCCTAACTTTTTTGGGCCTTCGGTTTTCTGCCGCACCAGCTCCTCAACGAGCTCGGGGTCGAGATCTGCCGGCGTTAAGTCTCTCGGGAGAGAGGCGGTCACCGGCCCATTGCCATTTTGGGCCTCGATGTAAGCGCCGTAGCGACCGATGCGAACTTTTGCCTCCAGGTTCTCCAGCTCCACGGTGCGGGCTTCGCTGGCATTGATCTGGCTCTCCCGCTCTTTTACTTGGGTTTCCAGGCCGGTTTGGCCCAAATAAAATTCCTGCAGGTAGGGGAGCCAGCAAGCTTCGCCGGTGGAAATGTCGTCTAGAGTCTGCTCCATGCGGGATGTGAAGCGGGTGTCCACCAGGTCGGGAAAGTGTTTTTCCAGCAGGTTGGTGACGGCAAACGCCGTGAAGGTGGGAACTAGGGCGCTGCCAACAGCTTGCACGTAGCCCCGGTCAATAATGGTGCCGATGATGCTGGCGTAGGTGCTGGGACGCCCGATGCCTTCGCTTTCCAGGGTTTTCACCAGGGAAGCTTCGCTGTAGCGAGCCGGCGGCTGGGTTTGGTGGCCGAGGGCAACGAGTTCGCGGCAGCTGGGGCTCACCCCAACTTTTAGGGGGGGGAGAATCACCTCTGAGTCTTCGAGGGCGGCTTCTGGATCGTCGGAGCCTTCCACGTAGGCGCGCAAGAAACCGGGGAAGTCGATGCGCTTGCCGGTGGTGCGGAAACCGGCATCTCCCACAAGCAGGTCAACAGTGACGAAGGTCTGGCGGGCGTCCGCCATTTGGGTGGCGATGGTGCGCTTCCAGATCAGGTCGTAGAGTCTGAATTCCCGACTGTCCTCGCTCAAGCCAGTTTGCTGCGGGGTGCGGAAGCTGCTGCCGGCAGGGCGGATGGCTTCGTGGGCTTCTTGAGCGCCTTTGCTCTTGGTGGTGTGCTGCCTCGGCTGCGGGCTGAGGTACTGTGGCCCGTACAGCTGCTCGACGCAGGCGCGAGCCGCCGCGATCGCTTGCTCTGACAGGTGTACGGAGTCGGTCCGCATGTAGGTGATGTACCCCTGCTCGTACAGACTTTGGGCAATGCGCATTGTCTCCCGGGCGGAGAGTCCCAGTTTGCGGTTAGCTTCCTGCTGCAGCGTCGAGGTGGTAAACGGGGGGGCGGGTTTGCGAGTGACCGGTCGCTCTTCTGTGCCGCTGACTGTCCAGGGAATGCCGGTCAGTCGCCCCTGCAGGGCTTTGGCGTCCGCTTCGCTGAGCAATGTCACGTTGCGACCGGCAGCAAGAAGGCCGGTCCCTTCATCGAAATCGCTGCCTTGGGCTAGCCGCGTGCCGGCTAGGGTGACGAGTTTGGCGTCAAAGAGGGTGTTTTCGTGTGTTAGGGTTGCCTTGAGATCCCAGTAGCTGCCCTGGCGGAACGCCCGGCGCTGGCGCTCCCGCTGCACCAGCACCCGCACCGCTACGGACTGCACTCGCCCCGCCGACAGTCCGGTAGCGATTTTCTTCCACAGCAGGGGGGAGAGGGTGTAGCCCACCAGCCGGTCAAGTATCCGCCGCGTTTCTTGGGCGCGCACCACCTGCTCGTCGATCAGGCGGCAGTTGTTTAGGGCTTCCTGGATCGCTTCTTGAGTGATTTCGTGAAACACCATCCGCTTCACCGGCACCTTGGGCTGCAGCACTTGCAGCAGGTGCCAGCTGATGCTCTCTCCCTCCCGGTCCTCGTCTGTGGCTAAAATCAGTTCATCTGCGCCTTTTAGGGCTTCTTTGAGTGTTGAGACAACTTTTTTCTTGTCTTTGGGAATGACATATAGGGGTTCAAAGTCAGCCTCCACGTTGACCCCCAGCTGCGCCCATTTTTCTCCCTTGACCGCTTCGGGAATTTCGCTGGCCGACTGGGGCAGGTCACGCACATGGCCCATCGACGCTTCCACCCGATAGTTAGAAGGCAGGTAGTTACGGATGGTGCGTGCTTTCGTGGGAGATTCGACGATGACAAGGGTTGACATGGCACCTTCAGGGAAAAATAGCAGCTAGGCTAGAGAGTCCAAATTAGATAATTTGAGCGATATGTCAAGGGGGACGGTTCCACACGGGGATTCAGGGGTGGGACGCTCGCCAGCCTTTAATGGTAAAAGTACCCCACTCTCTTTATATCGAATATTAATGGTCATCATAATTTTTCCTCTGGCCACTGCTCTGTCTGTTTAGCGGCTAGCGGCGATTTCTTTCCATCGCGCCCAATTGATAGGTCTGTTGCCCGCCTTGGCGGCGAACAAGGCCACAGGGGCGGTGCTCCAGGAGTGCCTGCTTCTCTATCCGGGGAAGGATGGGTGCCGGCAATCGGTTGCGTTTTCAACCCTGAATCAGGCGGCGCAACGGGATCGAGCCGGCGCAACCCCTGACAGAAAGGGGCTCTGGTGTAAAGACGCGACATGTCGCGTCTCTACAGGGGGTTAAGTATAATTTCTACGTTCAGCCGGCTCAGAGAACAGGAAAGCAACCGGCTCAATCTCAGGTTTTATCCCTGCGGGTAGATGGAGATACAAACCCGCGCAACTTATTGGATAGCGGCATTGGGATAGGGGGATCTGTGTGACGTGCCGGCGCTGCAAATCCAGCCTGCAAAAGCCGGGCTGGGGTTCTCCCGCTGCCACTCTCCAGATTCTAGCAAAAGGCGAAGCAACCGGCGATCTCCGCACCCGTCGGGCGCTGAACTGTACTGTACATATGGCAGGGAACGCGAGCGAGCCGGTGTTTTCCCAGGTGCCGGCTTGAATCGGGGAGTGTCAGGCGGGTCAAAGTATTTAACCCAAGCTGTAACTTTTGGAGGCAGTCGCTTCGGAACTTCGCACACCGCCATCCATAAAAATGTCTGGGCCAGAACCCGACGGTAGAGCTAAAGCCCAACTACGAACCTTTTCCAGTCAGAGCCTCCTTAACGGCCTTCCCAGGCTCTGCCCGGGAACGAGGGGTGTGTCGCAGAATCCATTGCAGTTGCCAGGCTTTCTGTCGAGCGAAAAGCCCGACTTACTGCTAGCAGGTAAAAGTAGAAAACCACCCCACTCTTAACTGTGCCGGCAGAATAGGAAAGCGTTTAAAAAACGGCCAGACCTGCCCGCGCCACAATAAGCAAAAAAGGCCGATAATTTATTATAATTCTAACACCTAAAAGTGCGGCTGTCTACAGGGTGCCGGTGGAAAATGCTAGACTGGCCGGCAGTGGGGATAGAAAAGGGAAGGCAGCATGGAAAAAATTGAACTAGAACTGGACGGATCCACCCTGGCGCGGGCCCGGGCGATGGCCAATCAGCGCAATTGTGCGCTGCCAGAACTGATTGCAGAAGCCATCAACAAGCTGGCCGTGGCAGAACCCCCAAAAGACAGTATACTGGGAATGTTCGCCGATGACCCGGAATCGGTGGACGAGATGCTAGCAGAAGTTATGAAGGATCGGGCAGCACACCCGTTAAATCAAAGATTTGGACCAATGCTAGAATGACGGGTAGCTGGGACGGAAAAGATGAGGTAGCATGGAAAAGATTGAACTTGAACTGGACGGACCCACCCTGGCACGGGCTCGGGCGATGGCCAATCAGCGCAATTGTGCGCTGCCAGAACTGATTGCCGAAGCCATCAACAAGCTGGCAGTGGCAGAACCTCCAAAAGACCGTATACTAGGAATGTTCGCCGATGACCCCGAATCGGTGGACGAGATGCTCGCAGAAGTTATGAAGGATCGGGCAGCACACCCGTTAAATCAAAGATTTGGACAAAGCACTACTTGACACGGATATTTTTTCTGAAATCTTCAAGCGGATCGACCGGCGGGTCGCCGCTAGGGCTACGGCTTATCGTTATGCCTTTGGTGGCTATACTCTCTCTGTCATCACAGTCCTAGAAGTTGTCAAAGGCTGGCAGAAGCTGCATCGGGAAGACCGCATTCAGCGGTTTTTAGTAGATATTTCTGATGCGGAGGTGCTGGCACTAGATCGGGCTACTGCTGAAATAGCAGGGCGCATCTGTGGGGATTTGGAAGGCACAGGACAGCCCATTGGTCTGGCTGATGCGATGATTGCCGCAACAGCATTACAGCACAACTTAACTTTAGTCACCGGCAACCTATCCCACTACCAGCGCATTCAAGGACTGGGTTACAGTCTGAAACTGGATAGCTGGCGAACCTAGAAATTAAAAAATTAAAGAGATTAAAACTTAACAAATTGTCACAGTTAGAGCGGCATCCCGGGAGTGGCTGTGGGAGTGCGGCGAGAATTTATATCCAGGGGTAGAGGTCGCCAGCAGGGGCGAGACAGAAAAGCCGGCACGAGTTCGGATAGGGGCAGAACGCGGTAAAATTCAGTATTGTAAAGGATTATTAAGCTAGCCAACCTCACCCAGGTGCTGCCAAGCGATACTGTCCAACCTGCCTGAACCTTATGAACTTTGCCAATCTTGCAGCCCAGCTGAACGCCGGCACGATTTTGCCAGAGGGGATTGTCATTCTCACCCTTCTTGTGCTAATCGTCGGCGACCTGATTGTCGGGCGTTCCTCCAACCGGTGGACTCCCTATGTGGCGATTGCCGGTCTGCTCGCTGCCGTCGTCGCCCTGTACTATCAGTGGGATACCTCCAACCCCATCTCCTTTCTGGGCAGCTTTAACGGCGACGCCCTCAGCGTCGTGTTTCGCGGGATCGTCGCCCTGTCTGCAGCGCTGACGATTTTGATGTCCGTCACCTACGTCGAGCAAAGCGGCACCTCTTTGGCGGAATTCCTCTCAATTTTGCTCACCGCCACCCTCGGGGGGATGTTCCTCTGCGGTGCGGACGAACTGGTGACGATTTTTGTCTCCCTGGAAACCCTCAGTATTGCCTCTTACCTGCTCACCGGCTACATGAAGCGCGACCCTCGCTCGAATGAGGCGGCGCTGAAATACTTGCTGATAGGGGCTTCCAGTTCGGCAGTCTTCCTCTACGGCGTTTCCCTGCTGTACGGCATGTCGGGGGGAGAGACAGCCCTGAGCGCGATCGCCACCGGCATCGAGAAGGCCAATGCCGGTCAGTCCCTCGGTGTCGTCATTGCTCTCGTCTTTGCCATCGCCGGCATTTCCTTCAAAATTTCCGCCGTTCCCTTCCACCAGTGGACCCCTGACGTTTACGAAGGCTCTCCCACCCCCGTGGTGGCGTTCCTCTCCCTCGGGTCCAAAGCAGCTGGGTTCGCCCTCGCCATCCGCCTGCTCACCACCGCTTTCCCCGTGGTGGAAGCGCAGTGGCACTTTGTCTTCACCGCCTTGGCGATTCTCAGCATGGTGTTGGGCAACGTCGTCGCCCTCGCCCAAACCAGCATGAAGCGGATGCTGGCGTACTCTTCCATCGCTCAAGCCGGCTTCGTGATGATTGGTTTGATTGCCGGCACCGAAGCCGGTTACTCCAGCATGATATTCTACATGCTGGTGTACCTGTTTATGAACCTGGGCGGCTTCGCGTGCGTGATACTCTTCTCCCTGCGCACCGGCACCGACCAAATTAGCGAATATTCCGGCTTGTATCAAAAAGACCCACTGCTCACCTTAACACTGAGCATCTGCCTGCTCTCCTTGGGTGGGATTCCTCCCCTCGCCGGTTTCTTTGGCAAGATTTATCTGTTCTGGGCCGGCTGGCAAGCAGGACTGTACGCCTTAGTCATTTTGGGGTTAATCACCAGTGTTGTCTCGATTTACTACTACATCCGCGTCGTCAAGATGATGGTGGTCAAAGAACCCCAGGAAATGTCCGATGCCGTGAAGAACTATCCGCCAATCCGCTGGAATTTGACCGGCATGCGTCCTTTGCAAGTGAGTTTGGTGCTGGCGCTGGTGGCGACTTCTCTGGCGGGAATTCTGTCTAACCCGCTGTTCACTCTGGCGAATAATTCCGTCAGCCGCACCGCGATGCTGCAAGCGAGCGTCTCGCACGCCAAGCCGGTGGCTTCTGTGCCGGTTGCTGAACATATCTCTGCTAATTAAGCGGGATTAATTTTCGCGAGTTATTGGAATTTTTGCCAGACGCCCGACTCCTGCAGTCGGGCGTTTTTTGTTAGTGGGCGTTCGCTCAGAGCCTGGCGATTGAAATCGCGGCTATACAGACGAAGCCCGCCTGCGCGGGCTTTTTGGAGAATGCGGGGTGCCGGTGCCAGGTGTATTGGGGGTAATGTAGCGACAACTAGACGGTTTGTTGCTAAGATCCTGGCGATTGAAATCGCGGCTATACAAACGAAGTCCGCCTAAGAAAGCGCGGCGTGCGCCAACCTTTTGAACTTCTTGAAACCCGCGAAGGCGGGTTTTGTCTGTATAGCTGCGGTTTCCAACCGCCAAGCCCCTCAGCTTTAATTTCCAGATCCCCGGCGATTGAAATCGCGGCTATACAAACGAAGTCCGCCTAAGAAAGCGCGGCGTGCGCCAACCTTTTGAACTTCTTGAAACCCGCGAAGGCGGGTTTTGTCTGTATAGCTGCGGTTTCCAACCGCCAAGCCCCTCAGCTTTAATTTCCAGATCCCCGGCGATTGAAATCGCGGCTATACAAACGAAGTCCGCCTAAGAAAGCGCGGCGTGCGCCA
>NZ_KB235948.1:5654760-5711013 GCF_000332335.1 Kamptonema formosum PCC 10802
TTTGTCTGTATAGCTGCGGTTTCCAACCGCCAAGCCCCTCAGCTTTAATTTCCAGATCCCCGGCGATTGAAATCGCGGCTATACAAACGAAGTCCGCCTAAGAAAGCGCGGCGTGCGCCAACCTTTTGAACTTCTTGAAACCCGCGAAGGCGGGTTTTGTCTGTATAGCTGCGGTTTCCAACCGCCAAGCCACCAGGCATTAAGCGCACACATCATGGGATAAACTCGCACCCGGAACGCACCGCTACAGGGTGAGGTGCGTTCCGCCTTATCCATCTTATCACACAAATAAAGAGTGCGGTCAGGCGGAACGCACCCTACAGCTGTTAGGCTTAATTGTATCGGCATACTTATCAGCGGGGAGTTGGGGAGTGGGGCGCATCTCAGAGAACCCCACCCCCCAACCCCCTCCCCGTGAACGGGGAGGGGGGGAAAGAAGAGAAAAGATGGAAAACCCTGTTTCAATCGCGTTTCCGGGATTCAGCTGGCTAAAAATATTCTCCTCCTACCCCCTGCTGAAATCATTGTAGCATTGATATGGGCTTCTTTGCACAATCGGGATGCCCCCCCGTTACCCACCCCACCCCCTGCACCGATAACAACCGCGAGGACACACTCATGCCCCCATCTAAACCCTACCAGCCCCTGCTCCTGAGACTGCTCCACAATATCAGCGCTCTCACCGCCCTGCTGGCAATTGTCACCTCATTTTTAGTGTACAATACCTTTGACGGACGGTTTGGCAAGCTGCCCCTGCCTCGCATTCGAGATATTATCGGCATCCACGGCACCTTTGGCCTGATTTTCCTGCTGGCGATCCCGGCTTTTGCATTATACAGCTTCCATGCCGGTGAAAAACGCCTCGTCCAGCCCGACTCGTTTAAAAACCTCGCCAAGTTTAGCAAACCTATCTGGTGGTACAGCCTCCACCGCACTGTCAACACAGCCATGTTACTGGCAGCCACATTTGCTTTAATAACCGGCAGGATGATGAAAGAGGAATGGCTCCCCAAAGAGGAATTTTACCATATCTGGTATACCCTGCACCTGACCGCATGGGTGATTTTGGTGTTTTGTCTGGCGGCGCACCTGCTGCTCAACGCTAAAGTGGGCGGCGCTAACCTTATCCTGTCCATGTTTGCCATTCATTACCGCCCGGAAGATAATCCGGCTTTATGGCCTAATAAAATCGGCTCCTGGCTGCACCGGCTCACTTCTAAAGGAGACAATTAACCGTGAAAAAAAATACCGTCCTGCTGGTTGCCGAAATCTTAGTCATGGGAGGAATTTTAATCGCCTTCATCGCCCCCCTGGTGGTTCACTCCAATGAGCCGGCGGAAGTCCAGCGTTAAGTTTCCCGCTTTTGGGACAGGCGAGACGGGGACAGGCGAGACGCCTGTCCTACGCCTTCGATTCGCTCGGGAGAATTCTGTTGTAGAGACGCCATTTGTCGCGTCTTAATTCGGGTATAAACTAATTAATTATAGCACTAAACCGCACACAATCTCAAATAGAAAATCTAACCTCTAATATCATATCTTGTAGATTAACTGAACTTAGCAATGCCCGAACGCCCGAACGTCCGAATGCCCGATGCCTCATGCCCCATGCCCTCAATCTGGCAGGAATTTCAGCCAATAGCCGCGCTCGCCACGACCCCCACCGGCGCTCAGCGCCTGCAGCCCCTGTGCGAGAATGCCGGTGCTACCCTTTGGGTGCCAGAATCAATTACCGGCATCAAAGGCAGCCAAACTTACACCGGCTCCCTGAAAGCCCATCTGGCCACACTCTGGCCACACCACCGCGCATTTATCTTCTGCTTAGCCACCGGCGCGACAGTTCGCCTCATCGCACCCCTATTGCAGCACAAATCCACCGACCCCGCCGTGGTAATATTAGATGACACCGGCAAGTTCGCCATCAGTTTGTGCGGCGGACACCAAGCCGGCGCAGACCAACTCACAAGAATGATTGCCCTGCAACTCGGAGCCACACCCGTCTTGACCGGCGCATCCGCAGGATTGGGACTGCCGGCTGCAGACATGCTCGGCGCACCCTTTGGCTGGGAGCGCGGTGCCGGCGACTGGACAGGCGTCAGCGCCGCTGTGGCGCGAGGCGAAGCAGTACAAGTCATTCAACAAGCCGGCTCCACCCTTTGGCAATCCCATCTCCCCCAGAAACATCCCTTCTATTTTGAGCCGGTTGGGAAAAATGGCAAACACGACGCCTTTCCCACCGAATCGGACAAAGGTACGACCGAATCGGACAAAGGTACGACCGGCTCGGACAAAGGTACGACCGGCTCGGACAAAGGTACGACCGGCTCGGACAAAGGTACGACCGGCTCGGACAAAGGTACGACCGGCTCGGACAAAGGTACGACCGGCTCGGACAAAGGTACGACCGGCTCGGACAAAAGTACGGCTGAATCGGACACGAGTGCGAACGAATCGGACACCGGAGAAAATCCCAGACAGCCGGCGGCGAGACTCTGGATTACTCACAAACAGCCACACCCATCCCACTCCGGGCAAATCCCAGAAATCCACTGGCATCCAAGAGTTTTATGGGTGGGAGCCGGTTGCGAGCGAGGCACATCCAAACAGCTGATTGAGACAGCAATTCAGCAGACATGCCAAACTCACCAGCTAGCAGAAAGCGCCATTGCCGGTATTGCCACAATCGACCTGAAAGCCGATGAAATCGGATTAGTAGAACTCTGCCGGCAGCGAAACTGGCCATTGCGAACCTTCCCCGCAGAACTGCTGCGAAACGTGCCGGTGCCCAACCCCTCCGCCACCGTCGAAAAAGAAGTCGCAACCCCCAGCGTAGCCGAAGCCGCCGCCCTCCTCGCCGCCAACCCAGATCGCCCATCCCCAAATCCCCAAATCCCGGCACCCCCTCCCCAACCCCTGCTCGCCCCCAAACAAATTTACCGCGCCGAAGGACAGCCAGGAGCCGTCACCGTCGCCATCGCCCAATCCCAACAAGAATATACAGGTCGGGCAGGCACCCTCTTGCTAATTGGCACCGGCCCTGGCACACTAGAGCAAATCACCCCCGCCGCCCAAACCGCCATCGCGCGCGCTGACGCAGTTATCGGCTATTCCCTCTACATCGACTTAATCGCCCCCCTCCTCCATCCCGGACAAATTGTCGAATCCCTCCCCATCACCCAAGAGCGCCAGCGAGCCAACAGAGCGATTGAACTGGCAAATTTCGGGTTAGCAGTAGCGGTTGTCTCTTCCGGCGACTGCGGCATTTATGGCATGGCGGGGTTAGTGCTCGAAGAACTCCGCGCCCAAAACTGGGACGGCAAAACCCCCGCCGTGCGAGTTTTTCCCGGAATTACCGCCCTGCAAGCCGCCGCCTCCCGCGTCGGCGCACCTTTAATGCACGACTTTTGCGCCATTAGCTTGAGCGATTTGCTGACGCCGTGGGAGGTGATTGAGAAGAGATTGATCGCCGCTGCGATGGCAGACTTTGTTACTGCGCTTTACAATCCGCGCTCGCAAACGAGAACCGAGCAGATTGTGCGAGCCAGGGAGATTTTTTTGCAGCACCGCGATCCCAACACGCCGGTGGCGATTGTCCGCTCCGCCTATCGAGAGGAGGAACAAATCAGTCTGGCGACGCTTGACAAATTTCTGGAAATACCCATTGATATGCTGACCACGGTGCTGATAGGAAATCAAAGCACCCGCACTCATGCCGGTTGGATGATTACCCCACGGGGTTACTTAGGTTTTAGTGGGGAGTAGTTGATGCTGTTGGCCGGCTTGATGGGGGCTTACACCCCTTGAGAGCTTCAACTTAATATTGCGCCTCTATCTGTAGGGTGGGGAACGCGAAGCGCGTAACCGGCACCACACCACATTAACTTGAGTTGCTAAGCTTTTAGGCTTTTAATCTTCCTATCTGCCCAAAGGAGACAGAGCTTCCAGAACGGCGTTCCCAGGCTCCGCCTGGGAACGAGGGAATAGGCGTAGGGCAGGCGTCTCGCCTGCCCTCAAGCTTATTCAGCCAGCCTCTGGTCGAGGTTGACAAATCGGTTAATCAGACCGGAAACTAGGGACAGTACGATGGAACCAATGAGAGCCGGCCAAAAACCCTCAATCGTCACACCCGGAGTGAAGTAGCCTACCAGCGACAGCGAGATCGCATTGATCACCAGCAGAAACAGACCCAAAGAAAGAATAGTCAGGGGCAAAGTGAGAATCGTCAGAATGGGTTTGACAATGGCATTGACCAACCCCATGACAATCACAGCAACCGCAGCGGCGGAAAAACTGGCAATATGAATGCCCGGTACGAGATAGGCGGTAATCACTAGGGAAAGGGCAGCAAGCAGCCACGTCAAAAAGAAATTTAGCATAAGTTGTTTGGATGATCTCTATTAGGATTTTAGGGAGCGCCGGCGTATGCCTGGGGTTCAGGATGCAGTAATCTGGAAAAGAGCCTTTACCGCCGCCGGTGGGTGAAAGCCCAACTGCAAACTGTGGGGCTTTAGCCCAATTGCAAAGGGTGGGGCTAAAGCCCAACTACAAACTGTGGGGCTGAAGCCCAACTACAAACTGTGGGGCTAAAGCCCAACTACAAACTGTGGGCTAAAGCCCAACTACAAACTTTGGGCGCACCGGCACCCCAGGCTTCCCCATCCGCCCCCGTTCCTAATTTACTGAGTTTCTATGTTCTTTCGACAACTGGCTGCTTTTCTGCTAGCGCTGCTGCTGTTGAGCTCACCGGCACCGGCACAGGCACTGGACTATCCCCCACCCCTGTCGTTTAGCAATGCCAATCTCAGCGGCAGGGATTTTTCTGGCCAAAGCCTGCGAGTGGCTGAGTTTTCCAACGCCAACCTGCACGCCGCCAATCTTCAAGGCGCTGACTTGCAGGGCGCGGTGCTCAGCACCTCCGTCCTCACCAACGCCACCCTCGCCGGCGCAGACTTAACCAACGCCATGCTGGATGGGGTCAACTTCAGCGGCGCGGACTTGAGCGATGCCATTTTCGCCGAAAGCATTTTGCTGCGCTCCAGATTTGCTAATGTAAAGATTGCCGGTGCCGACTTCACCGATGCCATGCTAGACGGGGCGCAAATCAAACAACTCTGCGCCTTAGCTTCCGGCGTCAATCCCAAAACCGGCGTCGCCACCCGCGACTCCCTGGGATGCCGGTGACGCCGCCACCCCAGGGACTGACACAGTGACTGACACAGTGACTGACAAGTCAGCGGGGATGTCTTGTTAAGAAAATCTGTAAATCCCCACCCCCTCAAACTTTAATCCTTTAATAATGAATAGGCTCCCATGCCTAGGGGAGTTGGGGTTTCAGACGTTTTGTCAGTTCATCAGGGCTACTACTGGGCTGCCTCCAACTGGACAGGTCAATCCAGCAAAAACAGCTTGTGGGGAATTCAACCAGAGCGCGATCGTTCGTGTAGTTAGCCTTATTCCCTTTAATGTATTGCGCACGGAAGAGGCGAAAACAATGGCTGCAGACGTGAAAATGAATTTCCTGACTTTGCGGTTTGATGAAACACTAGAACGCGCTTTCATCAGGGATTACTTTGATAAATATTTGAATCAAGTCCGATTTGCCTTGCTGGCGGGGATTTGTTTATATTCGGGGTTCGGGATTTTAGATGCCTCAATGCTTCCCGCCGAAAAAGAAACAATATGGGCGATTCGCTATGCAGTCGCTTGCCCCCTGGTATTCGCCATTTTCTGCTTCACATTTTGCCGGCCTTTCAGAAAATTAATGCAGGCATCTGTCAGCCTCGCAATCCTGATAGCCGGATTCAGCATTATTGCCATGTCAGCAGTGATTCGAGACAGCTATTTTGACGAAATTCATGTGTCTTTGATTCTCCTGATGATGGCATCATATAACTTGATGAAGCTCCGATTTATCTGCGCAAGCCTTACGGGATGGGCGCTTGTAGCGGCTTACGATCTCGTAGCGATATGGGTCAGGGATCTTTCTCCCACAAAGCTCGCGATCGCAAATTTGTATCTAATTTGCGCCAACCTCATCGGGATGTTTTCCTGCTACCTGATAGAGCTTTATATAAGGAGAGACTTTTTACAGACCAAACTCTTGGAAGCCGAGCGTGAAAAGTCCGAGCGCCTGCTGCTCAATATCTTGCCGGCAGCGATAGCTGAGCGGCTGAAACAGAATTACAGCACACTGGCTGACAGCTTTCCAGAGGTCACAGTCCTGTTTGCCGATATAGTAAACTTTACAGAAATTGCCAGCCGCACAACCCCTAGAGAGCTGGTAACTCTGCTCAACGAGATATTCTCAGCATTCGACCGGCTGGCAGAATGGCACGGCTTAGAGAAAATCAAAACAATTGGTGACGCCTATATGCTCGTCGGAGGTCTGCCGGTGCCCACACCGGAACACGCTGAGGCGGTGGCGGAAATGGCGCTTGACATGCTCGAAGAAATTTCCCGCTTCCGCACAAAAGAAGGCGAACCGCTGAGCCTCCGCATCGGTATCGCTACTGGGCCCGCAGTCGCGGGAGTGATTGGCCTGAGAAAATTCAGCTACGATCTATGGGGCGACACCGTGAATACAGCCAGCCGCATGGAATCCCACGGAAAAGCCGGCAGCATTCAAGTCACAGCAGCCACCTACCAGCTATTGCGACACAAATATCTCTTTCTGGAGCGAGGCGAAATCGATGTCAAAGGCAAAGGCAAGATGAGGGTGTATTTCCTCACAGGCAAAAAAACTCACCACTTAGAGCGCATAATAGATGAATCGCGAATTAATGCCACTAATGGAATTAGCTGAGAATCAACCGAGAAAAATCAAGCGGGTCGGCGTCATAGGCGGGGGGCAGCTGGCTTGGATGATGGCCGGCGCAGCGGAATCCCTCGGCATTGAACTGGTTGTCCAAACCCCCGGCACCACCGATCCCGCCGCCGCAATTGCCGCTGAAACCATCCTCGCACCCATCGACGACGCCGCAGCCACCGCTCAGCTAGCCCGCCGGTGCGACGCCATCACCTTCGAGAATGAATTTGTCAACCTAGACGCTTTAATGCCCCTCGCCCAACAAGGCGTCTGTTTCCGCCCGCAACTGCAGGTACTAGCCCCCCTGCTTGACAAATATCACCAGCGCTGCTACCTGCGCGATTTGGGTCTGCCGGTGCCGAAGTTTATCGCTTGGGAACAGGAAACCGAACCCTCAAAATCCCCCAATCCCCAAATCCCGGCATCTCAACCCCTGGGTTTCCCCGCAGTAATGAAAGCCCGCCGGCACGGCTACGACGGACAGGGTACAGTAATTGTAAAAGACGCAGCTCAGCTGGAATCCACCTGGAAAAAGTGGGGGTGCCCTCCCGTGCTGCTGGAAGAATTTGTCCCCTTTGAGCGGGAATTGGCTGCCATCGCCGCCCGCGATGCTGCCGGTGAGATATCTCTTTACCCGATAGTGGAAACCCAGCAAGAAAATCAAGTCTGCCGGCGCGTCATCGCCCCAACATTTCTGGAAGCGCCGGTGGTGGCAGAAATTGAGGGAATCGCCCGGACTCTCCTAGAAAGTTCGCAAGCAGTGGGGCTGTTTGGCATCGAGCTCTTTCTCACCGGCACAGGCATTGTGCTGGTGAATGAAATTGCCCCCCGCACGCACAATTCTGGGCATTTTACTCTGGACGCCTGTTTTACCTCACAATTTGAACAGCACTTGCGAGCCGTTTGCGATTTCCCCTTGGGCAGCCCTGCCCTCACCTGTGCCGGTGCGGTGATGGTAAACCTGCTCGGTTTTGAGAATTCGCGGGATGATTATGTTGCCAAACGGCAGCAGCTGGCTGGGATTGCCGGTGCTCGCGTGCACTGGTACGGCAAGAGCGAATCGCGTATCGGGCGCAAACTCGGGCACGTTACGGTTTTGCTCGACGCTCCACAAAGCCGGTTGCGGCAAGAAGCTTTGGCGACTGCCGGCACCATTGAATCGATTTGGTACGGTTGAGAGCCTCAAGAGATTTCGAGCGCTGACTTTTTGTTGGGGGTGTCTCGCCCCTCTTGCCAAATTCAAAATTGTGTGATATAGGAGTAGCCACTTAGGGAACGGACATTAGACCTTGAGGGCAGCCGAGACGCCTGCCCTACGTCTATACCTCCTAGGACAGGCGTTCCCTCCGATCGAGTGTGTCCTAAACTGACTGTCTGTTGCTATAATATTAGATAGGACAATTCATTGGGCGAGAGAAATGTTAAATCTCCTTAAAAAAGCAGCGCTTGTTGCTGCGGGAACCGGCTTCTCGGTTTTGGGGCTTGCAGGTATCCTTCTCCCCTTGATTCCGGGAACTCCGTTTCTTGTCATCGCAGGAGTCTGCTTTTATAAGGCATTCTCAAGGTAAGGCGAACCGCTGAAACTTGCCGGTGAGGTCGAGTTCACTGGAATGCCGGTAATATCTTTTAGGAAGGGCTCGCTCGCGTCGGACGTCGGGGACAGCAATGCGCGCGCCCAAAACCAGGGAGCCGGTGAAAAAGCCTTGCCAGGTGAAAAATTACCTATTGACAGGGGCTGCTTTTTCTGCTAGTTAACAAGGCGGGCATTCTTTTCCCAATGCCCCATGCCATGATGCCCCACGCCCATCCCTGTGCGGAGTCGCGCCGGCGCTTCTTTGATTCGCCCCAAGGATTCGCCCACAGCGTTTTCGCCGGCGCTATATTGTATTGCCTTCGGTTCGGAGCGGAAACAGTGCAAATACCTAATTTAAACTAGCATAGCACAGATTCGAGCAACTATCAAGACCCTTGAATAATTTGTTTGCTTGGGGGGGTGAGGGAAAAAAATCGCGCTGCACCCCCTTGTCAAAGCTGCCAGATAGACTACAATAAGGATAGGTCGCACTGCGGCGTTGGTGACTGCCAATAACGTTTTATGATCTATGTCTTCTAAAAAAAGGGAGCTGATCGTTCTAGCAGCAGTAGACCGGCCTAGTAGCCGGAAACTTTAAGCTAGACAAATAGCGCCCACCTGGAGTATCCAGGTCAAAAACTGAGGTAAGACGGCGTTGCGGTGAGCCTAAAAGAATTTTCTCCTCTGTCTCAAAGGACAGGGGAGTTTTTATATATAACCCGTGACGGGAGAAAAGCGAACCCCTGCCTCAGTTTGACCGAAGAAGGGATCAGACTTCAGCAGGTTCTGGTTTGGGTTTGGGGACTTCCTGCTTAATCGTCAGGTAGCGAATCACGTCATCACTCAGGCGCATGGCTCGTTCGAGTGCCGCTATGGCGCTTCCCGGGGCCTTATAATTCATCTGGATATAGATGCCTTCCCGGTACTTGCCGATTTCGTAGGCCAAGCGGCGCTTGCCGCGATGCTGAGTGTCGATGGGATCGGCTCCCTGATCGCGCAGCAGCTTTTGATACTTAGCGATGGCCTGTTCAATTGATTCGTCGCCCTGATCCGGACGCAAGATGTACATGGTTTCGTAACACTCGTTCATAACAGTCCTGTGGTTTTGAGGTGTTTTCGACGCTATTGCCGTCAGGGTTGCAGGGGGAGGTGCGGTCAGCGGGGCTTGCCCCTAGGGGGCAGGTCTAGACCCTGGCCGCATGCCGGTGCCGGCGGGCGCTCAAAGGCACTGGCCGCCCGGCGGGCTCGCCGGCTGCCGCCACTTTTTACTTGCAAAACCTGCATCTTAGCACGCCAATGCCGGCACGCACAAGTGTTTTTCCGCATTGGGCAGCAGCGCCACCTCACCGGCCTCAGGGAGGCAGGGGCTCGCTGGCAGTGCGGGTCAAGACTTCCAGACTTGATGCCGGCACTGCCGCTCCCCACAGGAGAGGCAAAGCATTACAATATTGTGAATTTCAAAGACCCACCCGCTCACATTGTTTTATGGACAGGTGCCCCAGAGCCCAGAGCAGTGAAAATCCACACAAGAGCCGTCAAAAGCTCAAAGACCTACATTAAGATATAACTCAACGTCATGGCACAGCGCTACGTCCGCGTCCTAACACCAGAGGGACGGATTTACTACGGTTTATTGCAACTGAGCCGAAGCGTTCAGGTACTCGATGCGCCTCCCTGGTTAAAAGGACAGCCCACGAACTTGCACTTAGAGCCAGACACTTACCAGCTGCTGGCTCCCTGCGCACCGTCCAAAATTGTGGCCGTCGGCAAGAATTATGCCGACCATGCCGCCGAGATGGGAACCGCCGTTCCCAGCGAACCGCTGCTATTCCTCAAACCGCCAACTGCGGTCATCCCGACGGGAGGGGAGATTGCTTACCCCCCCCAGTCACAGCGAGTGGACTACGAAGGAGAATTGGCCCTCGTCATCGGAGAGCCCTGTACCGACTGCACCCCGGAACAAGCGCAAGCGAAAATCTGGGGGCACACGATCGCCAATGACGTGACCGCAAGGGATTTACAGAAGCGGGACGACCAGTGGACGCGGGCCAAAGGGTTTGATACCTTCTGCCCCCTAGGTCCGTGGGTCGTCCGAGAGTTGAGTCCCGGCGCACGCCTGCAGACATTTCTCAACGACAGCGACCTGCCGGTGCAGTCCGCCGGCACCGACAGCATGGTGTTTCCGCCGGACGTGCTGGTGTCCTATATCTCGCAGGTGATGACACTCCTGCCGGGAGATGTGGTGCTGACGGGAACCCCGCTCGGAATAGGGCCCCTGCAAGTTGGGGACCGCATTCGCGTGGAAATAGAAGGCATTGGCAGCCTGGAAAATACCGTTGTGGCGCGGCGCTCTCCCAAAACGCCATAGCGCGACCCGGTTTCAATCAGGGTGCCATCCCGCCTCCTAGCTGCTGCTAGCGCACTTGCATGTGAACCGCATCGGAAAGGGTGGGAATTTCTGCGTAACGCCCCATAAACGACTGGGCAACTGAATAGATAAAAGCTGCCAGGATGCCCAGAAATATCATGTTGTAGAGAGTTTCCAGAACAAATCTGACGGGGAGGCCGCTTGCTAAAATTGGCACAACCAGACCGCACAGAATCAAAATGATGTCCAGAAGAATGGCCTGCATCGTGTTGAAACGAATGAAGTGGCTGATGTTTTCGTTTCTCACCACGCCGAGATACAAGGCCAAGAAAATAATAAATCCTGCAAAGGGTATACCGCTGTAAATCTGTATCAAGGGCAGCAGCGGCATGAAAACCAGTTGCAAGCCCGGAAACTGGTCAAATAAAAACCGCCCAAAGTCCAGGCCATCAATCAGGGGAAGCAGATACGGCAGGGAAGCAAAAATCCGGTCGGAAACGGTCGTAGACCCGCGCCAAGACATGAGGTATCCTCCTGAGCCAGAGTGTTGATCGTCAGTTTCTGATACATTTACGCGACAGTTGTCCGGCAATCACCGGACAGTGCAACGATAGCACTATCGCCATCAAACACGATAGAGGCGGTATCCCGCAAAGCTTTCAGGAAAATCCCAAAAGCGCCATTCCAGTCCCGCAATAGCATGAGCCCGCAGTTAGGACAGTGGAAAACTTTGGAGCCACCTAAACGGGTGTGCACATTTGCCCGCTGCGAGTGCGAGTCTTGCTGGCGAATTCTTCTGTCACATCCCAAACGGTAGTTCCTGTTATTTCAGCCTGATGCTTTAAAGTCATCTTGAACCGATAGTGCGCCTATATCAGCATCGCTCTCGCCGTTTTGGATTTCAAAAACTGCATTCTGCCGGATGTGGCACGGCGTTTCCTTGACCCATTGGGGGAAGTCGCCCTGCATGATTTCGTTGCGCAGTTTTAAGAAGCTGAGTCGCTTGCCACTGCGCTGCAAGGCGATGGCTTGGCTGTAACAGTACCGGCAAGCTGCCAGCCATTTCCTCCAGACCATTATATCTCATTATCGAGCTTTGTCCAGAAAATCGGCTCTTAAATTTCGCCTCCTGAACTCAGGATAGCGCAGAAGCGCAGGGTGGCTTGACCACTGGGCCAAGTCTGCGCCCAGAGTCTTTCCATCCGCCCCCCAACCCGAACTGCGGTGCCAATAGCGCCCCTCACTGGATATTGGCGATGCGGAAACCCATCTGGCACTCGTACTGCTCTGCCTGGTGAGACGCCGGCTTGCCAATCGGGTGTCCGCAGCCGAGCTGACCGTGCCGCCAGCGGGGCTGGCCGCTGCCATCGGCCATTAAGCAGGTTGGGCAAACTTGCTGGGGGGAAATAATTCGATCGTCCATTAGAATCACCAGCATTCCACACCTCCGGTACTTCCCAATATCCCTTGAGTTCATTCTAAGTCAGGCTTTCAGGGAGAGCGCGCAAAACAACACAAAGCTTAACGCTCCCGGCCTGATAGGTGAAGTGCCGGTTGTGTCAGTTATAACTAGAAAAGAGAAAGTGGCAGCAGAGCGTGCCTGTGCGGCTCGACCGGCTCAACCCCAACACCCTGGTGCTTCGCCACGGCTTCAAAGCGCACAGCCGGCCCAAATAAGGTATAATAAATTTTTTTGGGAAACACTGGCGGGCCACAACAGTCCCCGCCCTCTCGGTGACTGAAAGCGCCGGTCGCCGGAAAATCAAACAATTCTTAACATTTCTCGTGAGGGGATTTCCCTGTGACTCAGAGTAACTTAGACTTCCTGGCGTCCACCGATCCAGCTGTAGCCGAGTTGATTGGGCGCGAACTGATGCGCCAGCGGGATCACTTGGAACTGATTGCCAGTGAAAACTTTACCTCACCGGCAGTTCTGGCCGCTCAAGGCTCGGTACTGACCAACAAGTATGCCGAAGGGCTGCCCCGCAAACGCTACTACGGCGGATGCGAGCACATCGATGGCATCGAACAGCTGGCCATAGACCGGGCCAAGCAGCTGTTCGGTGCCGCGCACGCCAACGTCCAGCCCCACTCCGGCGCACAAGCCAACTTTGCCGTGTTCCTGGCCCTGCTGGAGCCAGGAGACACCATTATGGGAATGGATCTGTCCCACGGGGGCCACTTGACCCACGGCTCGCCGGTGAACGTCTCCGGCAAGTGGTTCCAAGTGCGCCACTACGGCGTCAGCCGGGAAACAGAACAGCTCGACTACGGCCAAATCCTGGAACTGGCAAAGCAGCACCGGCCTAAATTGATCGTCTGCGGGTACTCCGCCTACCCCCGCACGATAGATTTTCAGAAATTCCGCGCCATCGCCGATGAAGTGGGAGCCTACCTGCTGGCAGATATCGCCCACATCGCCGGGTTGGTGGCCACCGGCCATCACCCCACCCCCATCCCCCACTGCCATGTCGTCACAACCACCACCCACAAAACCTTGCGCGGGCCAAGAGGGGGGTTAATCCTGACCGCCGACCCAGAACTGGGCAAAAAACTCGATAAAGCCGTTTTCCCTGGCACCCAGGGCGGACCGCTAGAACACGTCATCGCCGGCAAAGCCGTTGCTTTTGGCGAAGCCCTCAAGCCAGAATTCAAAACCTATTCTGCCTCTGTCATTGAAAACGCCAGCGCTATGGCGGCGCAGCTGATCGAGCGGGGATTCAAAATTGTATCGGGCGGCACAGACAACCACCTGATGCTCGCTGACCTGCGCTCCATTGGCATGACCGGCAAAATTGCCGACAGTCTCCTTGGCGGCGTCAACATTACCGCCAACAAAAACACCGTGCCCTTCGATCCCGAGTCGCCCTTCGTCACCAGCGGGCTGCGGCTGGGGTCGCCGGCAATGACCACGCGCGGCATGGGAGCGGCGGAATTTACCGAAATTGCCAATATCATTGCCGACCGGCTGCTGAATCCCGAAGATGACGCAGCTGCCCGAGATTGCCGCCGCCGTGCCGCCGCCTTGTGCGCCAGCTTCCCCCTCTACCCCCATTTAACGGTGCCAGTACCGGCGCTGGTTTGATCTTAAGGGTTTGGCCTTTTGGGAGAGAGGGTTTGGGTTTTGGGTGAGAGACAGCCGCCACGGCAGATAGGATTTACGGTCGGTTAATTGCTCTTATCCGCTGTGAGAAAGAAAGCCGTGATGCCCACAAAACAAGCGATAGCGCCCATTCACCCACTCAGAGATATGATGGTTATCCAACCGCTATAGACAGGACTTCTGACTCGGGAGGGCGCTCTGGGCGCGATCCTGTTCTCCCAACACCAGCACACCCTCTCACCCACAGCCCCCGACATTTTCCGGTAAAGTCCAGCGAGCTGTGAATGTCTGAAATATAGTAGACTCTGGCTGACACACGACTCGTCTCGCACCCTCGTTATTTCAGATGCCTCTCCATGCTGTACCACCTGGTCGCATTTCTGGTTTCTAACCTCGTTGTGCTCTGGAGCACACCAGCTGTCAAAAACATTGGCCTCAAAATAGGCCGCGTAGACCAGCCAGGTGGGCGCAAAGTCCACCAGCGCCCGATGGTGCGATTGGGAGGCGTGTCTATTTTTGCCGGCACCATAGTTGCACTCCTAGCTGTCTGGAAACTGGGGGGCTTTGTAGACTACCGTGGTGCGATTCTGCCTCCCGACAAAGAATATGAAATCTGGGGCGTCACGATTGGCGGTCTGGCTTTCTTCCTGATTGGCTTGGCAGATGACCTGTTTAGCCTCTCGCCTTTTGTCCGCCTGCTGATGCAAGTCCTGGTTGCCGGTGTGGCCTGGAAAGCCGGCGTCAGCATTGACTTTCTGACGATTCCCTTTCTCGGGCTGACCCATATGGACATCCTGAGCTTGCCGATTACGGTGATTTGGCTCGTGGGCATGGCCAATGCCATCAACTGGATTGACGGTCTCGACGGATTAGCCGCCGGCGTGTCTGGGATAGCCGCCCTCGTGATGATGTTCGTCAGCCTCTTCATGCACCAGCCGGCAGCCGCCCTGATTGCGGCAGCCCTAGCCGGTGGGGCTCTGGGCTTCCTGAAATACAACTTTAACCCCGCCGAGATTTTTATGGGCGATGGCGGAGCCTATTTCATGGGCTTCACCCTCGCCGGTGTCGGCGTGATTGGCTTAGTGAAAAGCACTGCCGTCACTGCAGTCTTGCTGCCCTACCTGATCCTGGCCGTCCCCATTTTGGACATGTCCGCAGTCATCCTGTCCAGGCTGCGCGAGGGCAAATCTCCTTTTATTGCCGACAAGCGCCACCTGCACCACCGCCTGCTGCAGGCCGGTCTCTCTCACCGGTGGGCCGTCCTGTTTATCTACTCTCTCACACTCTGGGTGGGCAGTTTAGCCCTGGCGTTTTCTGGCTTCCCCAGCGGGCTGGCTTATGCCCTCGCTGCCACTGCCCTCCTGAGCTATACCAGCTGGCGCGTCTGGAAATACGCCCGGCAATCTTAGCGCCAGCCGCACCCCTCTCGGTTTTTCCACCCAAGCCTCGTTCCAATGGCTGGCATCACACGCCCGCCTCTACCGGAAACGAGGATTTTGCATTTTTCAGGGCCGGCACTAAAATATAAAAAAAATCCAAACTATATAGCGTTTTTCATCTGAGTGAGGTATTGAGAAACCCGGTTTCTTAAAGAAACCGGGTTTGTGGCATTTACTTCATCCAACTGAAAACCGCTATAAAATCTAAAATTTTCAGCGCCGGCACAATCTAAAATCTAAAATCTAAAATCTAAACTCTGCAATCCCATGAGTGCTGAAATTATCTGTGTCGGCACAGAACTCCTGTTAGGGGACATCACCAATACCAACGCCCAGTTTCTGGCGCAGCAGCTGGCGGCGCTGGGAATCCCTCACTACTACCAAACCGCAGTGGGGGACAATCCAGACCGCATCAAGCGCGTACTGGCCATTGCCGGCGAGCGCTCACAAGTGCTGATTTTCACCGGCGGTTTGGGCCCTACGCCCGACGACCTCACCCACGAAACGATAGCCGACTTTTTTGGCGCTCCTCTGGCTGAGCAGCCGGCAGTCCTCGAAGACATCGCCGCCAAGCACGCCGCCCGCGGACGCCAGATGAGCCCGAGCAACCGCAAACAAGCCCTGATTCCAGAAGGTGCCCAGATTTTGCCCAATCCTACCGGCACGGCACCGGGCATCATCTGGCAGCAGAGCACCGGCTTGACCATTATGACTTTCCCCGGCGTCCCGTCAGAAATGCAGCGGATGTGGCAGGAAACCGCTGTTCCCTATCTGAAAAGTCAGGGCTGGGGAAAGGAAATTATTTACAGCCGGACCTTAAAGTTCTGGGGCATCGCTGAGTCAGCTTTGGCGGAGAAAGTGGAGAGCTTTCTGTACCTGTCTAACCCCACAGTGGCTCCCTACGCCAGTTATGGTGAGGTGAAGTTGCGCATATCAGCTAAAGCGAGTTCTCAAGCAGAGGCGCTGCAGCTGATTGCGCCGGTGGAGGGACAGCTGCGCCTTCTCGCCGGAAATGACTGTTTCGGGGCGGATGAGGAGACTCTGGCGTCGGTGTGCGGTCGCGTGCTGCTTGATGCAGGTCTTACCCTGGCCGTGGCCGAGTCGTGCACCGGCGGCGGCCTGGGCCAGATGCTGACGGATGCCGCCGGCAGTTCTAATTATTTTCTCGGCGGCGTTATTGCCTATGACAATCAGGTGAAAATTTCCCTCTTGGGGGTTAGTCCGGAAGATTTGGCCCAGCACGGTGCGGTGAGTGAGGCGGTGGCCGCGCAAATGGCTGCCGGGGTCCGCACGCGGCTGGGTGCCAGTTGGGGGCTGAGCGTTACCGGCATCGCCGGCCCCGGAGGCGGCACAGAGGCCAAGCCGGTGGGTCTGGTTTATATTGGACTGGCAGGGCCATCTGGCGAGGTGGTTTGTTTCCAGCACCGCTTCGGTGCGGGGCGCTCTCGCGACCTAGTGCGCCTCCTCAGCGCCCGCACCGCCCTTGACCACCTGCGGCGAAAACTGCTGGAAGCAGTGCCCCAGTGAGCTCAGCCCTAGGGTTGATGATTTGGGATGATTGGTTATCATGTAGTAAAGAACTAAATTCTTGCTTCAGTGGCTTGACAGTTTACCCCCTGTACGAGCGGGAATTCAGGTACGATAAAAGGAGCTGTCTGTTCAATGGACTACATTGAGAAGGTGCTGGAAAAACTTAAGGAATGGGCTCGCAAGCTGATTGAGGCGCTGCTAGGGCCGGACGTAGGGCCAGAACCCGAACCCATTCCCATCCCAGTGAACGATCCCAAGCACCGCCGGTAGTCTGTTTCTTTGTGAGGCGCGACTGTTGCGAAACTTAAGTATCCTGGCGCTGCACGGGCCAAATCTCAACCTCCTGGGCCAGCGAGAGCCCGGAGTCTATGGCACTGTGACTTTAGATGAAATCAACCGATTGTTAGAACAGGAGGCCAAGTCCCTAGAGGCCAAAGTTTCAGCCCTGCAGTCGAATCATGAAGGAGCGCTGGTGGATGCTATTCAGGCTGCCTCGGGGCAGCATCACGGCATTTTAATTAATCCGGGTGCCTACACCCATACCAGTGTGGCCATCAGAGATGCGATTGCAGCGGTGGCGATCCCAACTGTAGAGGTTCACCTGAGTAATATCTACCGCAGGGAATCGTTCCGGCACCACTCCTACATTGCGCCGGTGGCGGTCGGGCAAATCAGTGGCTTTGGCCCGGAGAGCTATCGCCTGGGACTGATTGCTCTGGTTAACTATATCAGGCAAACGTAAGCACTCTTGAGTCAATTGAAAAGTCAAAGATTTGCTGGTCTGCCGGCATCAGTCACACTTCAGGAAGGCCAAAGATGCGCTACTCACTCCTGAGCCGGTTTCAAGGGGCCTTGCTGGGGGCAGCAGCGGGCGAAGTTTTGGGTGCCGGCTGTCAGGGCCGGTCGAGAGCCCAGTTGCAGCAGCTCCGGCCTGATGTGGGAGGTCGGGGGTTTGGGCCCGACTCTCCCGGACGGGGCAGTCAGGCCGCAGGCTTGGGGCGTCTGGCGGTAGCTGGCGCTGAAAGCTTGATTCACAGCGGCGTTTTGAATGTCAGCCGCTGGGGTGGCAGTGAGGAGATGTCCCAGGCTAGCCGGACGGGAGGGGCAAGGGCGGCAGCGATTTGCCTGCCCGTTGCTCTGTTTTACCACGAAAATGAAGAAAAACTGCTCTCGCAGCTGCATGGGGCTGCCCTCAGTGTGGGAGCGTCAAGGAAGGCAAGTGAGGGAGTTCTGGCTGTTGGGTGTGCGCTGGCAATGGCGCTCACAGAGAAATTCGACCCTCAAACTCTGATTCGGCAGACGATTGCCTGTCTTGAAGATGCAGGTCTTGTGAGTCCCGCCACAGGGGAGCTGCTTGTGCGGGTTGAGAGTTTGTTGGAGATCCGCGCTGGGTTGGAAATGGCTGTGGAGCAGCTGGGGAGGAGGGAACCGGGCGTTCGCGCCGCCGCTAATGGGGGTGCCGGTGGGAGTTCTCCAGAAAGTGCGTCGGTAGCCCTGGCGCTTTACTGTTTTCTGAGCACCCCAGAAGATATGCGCCTGTCTGTTGTGCGGGCTGTTCGTGCCGGCGTCGAGCCGATTTTGACCGGCATGCTAACCGGGGCGCTGTCAGGAGCCTATAACAGCACTGCCGGCATGCCTGCCGCGTGGCGCTCTGCTCTCAGCTTGCCGGCTGGCACCTCCCCCCTGAAGGAGCTGTGGGGGGTGGCGGGGGCGGCTGAGATTCTCCAGCTGGCAGCGCGCCTGCTTGCAGCTTGGTCTGGCGTTTACCAGCCCGCAGGGGCGGGCATTGAACCGTGCCGGTGGGGAGCTGTGGCCGCTCCCCAGATCATTCGCCCTCGCTAATCGCTTCTCTGCCTGATGGAGTATTGACAAAATCGCCAAAATTTGCTATAGTCTGAGCTTGTTTATTTAGAGATAGTGGGGGATCTCAACAGGCAGGGGGCTGGGTGTTTCGCCAAACGCCAGTTCGAGGGAGGTTTTAGGAAAATCTGCTCTTGGGGGAATGCCGGCAGAAAGCCATGCCCATAAGATATATAGCAGCCCGTCACAAGCGGTATGTTGGGAAAAGGGAGCGAGGTTGCTGTGACTGGTGCGTTTAGAGGCATGGAAAATATGGAAAAACAGACATCTCCCCTGTATAGGGAGCGCGGTAATTTTCCCCTGCTTTCCTCCTCAGTTAAAGTAGGGGTGTGGGATAAACAAGCCCTGAGCAGCAACAGGGTATCTAGCAGGGACTTGAAATGAAGGCGCTTGAGTCATTCACGCGACAAATTGAACAGTTTCGCCTCCGCTATAGCAAGCAGTGGCGAAGAAGGCTTAAGCCTAAGCGCTGGCGGAAAATTTTGGGTCAGGCTAACATCTCAGGCGACGCTGTGCCAGCGCTAGTGCAATCGTTAAAAAGCCTTTTGCCCTCAGGGGCGTGCGGTCGAGTGGGTGGCGGCTCAGGATTGGGCCAAACACTGCCATCGCGCCAAAATTACAGGGCGCACACACCAGGAGCGCTGGTACTGGCAGTAGTTTGCCTGACCGGCACTATGGGCCACCGCTTCTACAACAAGCCGAAACTGGATGTGGGCACTGTGGCTCCCTACACGATCGTGGCTCCTGAGTCGGTGATGGTGGAGGATACCAAAAGCACCGAAGAAAACCGCAAAGCCGCCCGTACCGGTTCGGTTCCCGTACTGGCGATCGATCCGGCAGTCAACCAGCAAATCTACAAAAACCTGCGGCGGGCTCTGGCGGCGGGCAGCGAACTCCGGCAGATGGCGGGACAGCTGCCCTTCACTTCAGATTTGATTTTGTCGCCGCCGGTGCAGCTGTACTTGCGGAAAGCCAGGGAGGCGGACTGGCTCGCTGTGCTAGCCGCAGTTAGGGATCTGCCAGAAAGCAAACGTCCCCTTGCGGACTCCAAGCCGCAAGCCCCTATTGCGCCGTGGAAGGCATCCCTAGAGGCGCTGCGGCTCACCCCCCCCACTCAGGGGGTGAGGGGCGCGATCAAACATATCCGTCCTAGCTTAAATGCCGCTGGGTTGAAAGCCGTTGCGGAACTTCACGCCTACCGGCAATCGGTTTCCCCCGAAAGTTTCTCCGCCCTCCTCGATACTGTGAGCCGAGCGCGGCAGCGTTACTTCCAGGCTGTGGCCGCCCTTTCGCAGCCCCTGGCCCCCGGCCCGATCAAAGCCTACGACTCCTCCCTGTTCGACCTGTCTGAAGCCGCATGGCAGGAGATGCAGCAGAACATCTATCAGGCGGCGGATCGCATTCTCGTTCAAGGCATCTCTCCCGGGCTGCCGGAAGGCATATTAAAGGATACGGTGAGCCTGCAGGTGAGGGTTGGATCGTCCTCTGAAGCGGCTTTCCTGGCTCGCAAGCTGCTGCTTTCCGTCCTGCAGCCGAACTTGCGGGAAGACCCAGAACAAACGCGGCGAAAGGCAGAACGAGTGGCACAAGCCGTGCCGCCGGTTTTCGTCACCATTGAGAGGGGCGAGGTGATTGTCCAAGCGGGTCAGGAGATATCTCAGGCGGATTTTGTGCTGCTCGATTACTTCGGCAAGAGTCAGCGAGAGCCCAACTGGCTGGGGCTGGCCGGCTTTGGCGGGGTCGTCAGCTTGGCAGTCGGTGCGCTTTGGCTGGTGGAAAGGCGATTTCACCCCGGACTGCGCCGGCGCGATCACATCCTGCTGTTGCTGCTCACCCTGAGCGCCCCGCTGCTTCTGGCCTTGCGGGTGCCCTCCACCAGCTTGCCTGCCATTGGCTTGCTAGCCGGCAGTTTCTACGGCTCCGCCGTGGGAGCGACTGTGGCCGGCCTGCTGGCTTGGGTGCTGCCGGTTGGCCTGGAAATTGACGGCATTTCCCTGCTCGCCAGCGCCGCCAGCGCTGCAGTCGGCGGTTTGATATCCGGGAGATTGCGCTCCCGCGAGGAACTGGCTCTCTTGGGCGTCGCAGTGGGATTAACTCAGGGAGGCGTCTACCTGATCTCCACTCTCATTGCCAGTCCCAGTGCTGGCTTGGTCTGGTATGCCCTGCTCAGCACAGCGGCTTTGCAATCTCTCGCCGGCTTGGCGTGGAGTGTTGTGGCCCTCGGACTCAGCCCTTACCTGGAAAACTTGTTTGACCTGGTTACTCCGATTCGTCTCGCTGAACTGGCCAACCCCAACCGGCCCCTTTTGAAGCGGCTCGCCGCTGAAGCCCCCGGCACCTTTCAGCACACCCTGTTTGTTGCCACCCTGGCAGAAGCAGCCGCCCGAGAGCTCGGGTGTAATGTCGAACTCGTGCGGACGGGAACATTATACCACGATATTGGGAAAATGCACGACCCGCTGGGATTTATTGAAAATCAGATGGGCGGGCCCAATAAGCACGACGAGATCAATGACCCCTGGAAGAGTGCGGCGATTATTAAAAAGCACGTCAGTGAGGGGCTGGCGATGGCGCGCAAGTACCGGCTTCCGGGGGCGATTCAAGCATTTATCCCGGAACACCAGGGCACAATGCAAATCGCCTATTTCTATCACCAAGCCCTGCAGCTGGCAAAGGAAAACCCCAGCCTGACAGTGCGGGAGGAGGATTTCCGCTACGATGGCCCAATTCCCCAGTCGCGGGAAACGGGAATTGTGATGCTGGCGGATTCCTGCGAGGCGGCGCTGCGCAGTCTCAAGGATGCGACGCCAGAAGAAGCGCTGAATATGGTGAATAAAATTCTCAGGGCTCGCTGGCAGGACAGCCAGCTGGCTGATTCCGGGCTGACGCGGGAGGACATGTCGAAAATTGCTGAAATTTTCGTGCGGGTTTGGCAGCAGTTCAATCACAAGCGCATTGCCTATCCCAAAGCAGCGCTCAGCCCTCAGCCGGCAACAGTTTAAATCCCAGATTTTAGATCGAATCCAAAAATCCAAAATCCAAAATCCAAAATCCAAAATCCAAAATCCAAAATCCAAAATCCAAAATCATCCCTTCACCCCGCTGCCGGCATCTGTGGGGACTATGTACCTCTGGAGGAGTAAAAAGAACAGCAGCACCGGCGCGATGGAAATTACGGAACCGGCTGCAATTAGACGCCAATCTAGGGAGAAGGTGCCGGCTAGTGTGGCTACGCCTAAGGGCAGGGTGTAATATTCGGGCCGGTCGAGGACGATTAATGGCCAGAGGAAGTCGCTCCAGGAGCCGATAAAGACGAAAATGGCCAGTGTCACGAGTGCCGGTCGGATCGCCGGCAGCATGACGTGCCACCAAATCCCCAGTTCGGTGCAGCCGTCGATGCGGGCGGCTTCTTCCAATTCTTTGGGAACGCCTTGGAAGGCTTGCCGCAGGAGAAAAATGCCAAAGGCGGAGGCGAGTGCGGGGAAAATGATGCCCAGATAGGTGTTTTTCAGACCTAGCTGGACTGTTAAGATGTACAGGGGAATCATCACGATTTGGAAGGGAATCATGATCGTGGAGATGACGCCGGCAAATATCAAGTCTCGCCCCCGAAAGTCAAGCCGCGCCAAGGGGTAGGCGGCTAGGGAGCAAAACAGCAAGTTTATGCTGACGGTGAGGGCGGCAACCACGGTGCTGTTGAATAGGTACTGCCCGAAAGGGTTGGTCTGCCAAACTTTGATATAGTTCTGGAATGTTGGCTGGCTTGGCCACAATTGCGGCGGGAACTGGAAGATGTTTTCTGTTGGGGATTTCAGGGAGGTGCTGATCAGCCAGAGGAGGGGGAGGAGGGCGATCAGGGCGATGCCGGTGAGCAGAACGTACATCCCGAGGGATCTCCACTTGGACTCCTGTTGAGTTTTGGGCTTTGGGTTGGGGGTTTTGGATTGGGTCATCTGGTTTGAATGGGGGCTGGGCCCTTGAGGTCTAACGTCTCAATAGTTTAAGTTTAAACTGTCCTGCCGGCCAGGCCGGTCAATCGGGAATCCCTCTGTCCTCTGTGGGCTAAGTTTGGCCGGCACGGGAAATGTAAATTTTTGTAAAAATGCTTGATTTAAGTTCGGCGCTGCCATAATATAGTAATTGTATTTGTCTGACCTAATTCCTGACAAAGGAGGTGGGTTGGAGCGCGGCGGACAATCGCGATCCACTAAAGGCGTATAAATCGTAAATTCGGTATTATTACGTCAGCCGAAAGGACGGGATCGCCAGTTTCAGCCTGGGTTTTAGAACGACCGGGCTACGTTGGGGAAGTCATGACACCCACAGGTGCGGTGCCAGCTTGTGGCTCTGTCGCTCAGCATTAAAAGGTGTAGTTAGTGGAAGCCAGTGTGTTGATCTTAAAAAGCTTCTCCAACCTTAACGAGGCAAACATTACCCAGCAATGGGCTGACCTGTGAGGGTTTAATTTGCATGAAGGTTTTTGTTTTGGATACAAATCGAAGACCTCTCGATCCGACGACTCCTCGTAGGGCAAGGAAGCTGCTCAAGGGAGGAAAAGCAGCTGTTTTTAGGCTGTATCCCTTTACTGTAATTCTTAAACGGGCTGTTGACAGTGAGCCAGTTCAGCCACTCAGACTGAAAATAGATCCGGGTTCCAAAACCACCGGATTGGCCATTGTTAGCGAAAGGACCGGCGCAGTCGTTTGGGCGGCAGAATTGACGCATCGGGGTTTTCAAATCCGTGAGGCATTAAATAGCCGCAAGGTGAAACGACGCAACCGGCGCTACCGAAAGACTCGCTATCGCGCACGAAGATTCAACAACCGGCTTCGGAAAGCTGGATGGTTGCCCCCAAGCCTTAACAGCAGGGTTGAGAATATTGTTGCCTGGGTGCGCCGGCTGCGGCGTTTTGCGCCAATCAGCGCTATTTCTCAGGAGTTAGTCAGATTTGACACGCAAGTTATCCAAAACCCAGAGATAAGTGGGGTTGAATACCAGCAGGGTGAGTTACAAGGCTGCGAGGTTCGTGAATACTTGCTTGAGAAATGGGGGCGGAAGTGCGCTTACTGTGGGGCCAAAGAGACTCCCCTAGAAGTCGAGCATATTTATCCCAGGAGTAAGGGGGGAAGCAATTGTGTTTCTAACCTCACTTTGGCTTGCCACCCGTGCAACGAGAAAAAGGGAAACCGAGATGTAGCGGATTTTCTGTCGGGCAAACCAGACCTACTGCAGCGCATCCTCTCCGCTGCCAAAGCGCCTTTGAAAGATGCCGCTGCTGTTAACTCAACGAGATGGGCGCTGTATGAAGGTTTGAAAAATACAGGATTGCCGGTTGAAGCAGGTTCGGGGGGACTGACCAAATATAACCGAAAACGCCTTGGCTTACCAAAAACTCACTGGCTTGACGCCGCCTGTGTTGGCGAGTCAACTCCCGAAAATTTGGATGCTAGCAAAATCGAAAAGCCACTGTTAATAAAAGCGACAGGGAGAGGCTGCCGGCAGCGCGTTAACCCAGACAAAAACGGGTTTCTTATTTCCCATAAGTCCAGAGCTAAAACTTATCAGGGATGGGCAACGGGTGATATCGCACGAGCTGACATTCCGAAGGGGAAATACACCGGCATCCACAGAGGGCGGATTGCAATCGGTCAAGACGGCCAGTTCAAAATACAAGTGGCCCACAAGAAGCGATTCAGCGTCAATTACAAGTATTTAACGCCAATTCAAAAAGGGGATGGCTACGGTTATAGCTTCTAGAGAGCCGGGACGGTCTTAAAAATCAGAGTCAATAAACCGGGTTTCTATCCGAACCGAAGAAACCCGGTTTCTAAAATTTATTGACCGGCGCAAAAACTAGGCAACCGGAATGTCAGGAAAATACTCTGTTCTGGCTGGCTGACAGTCGGTGCGCGGGGTTCAGAGGGATGAGATTGGGAAATTGGAGATGTCATTGTTGAGCCATCTGTAAACCGGCTTCTGTGCAAACCCCGAGCAAGGGTTTATCCCAGGAATCAACCGGCAGTTCGGGGAAGCGGGCAAATTCAAACACAATGCCGATGCTTGGTTTTGACGCCCATTCAGGTGAGCTGAGGAGCCGGTCGTAGAAGCCGCCGCCGTAACCCAAGCGATATCCCCGAAAGTCGCAAGCAACAGCCGGCACGAGGATTAAATCTACCTGATTTGGCTGTATGGCGGGGGAGTCGGGCGGGGGTTCAAAAATGCCGTAAGGGCCGGTTTGCAGGGGTTCTCCGGGCTGCCAGCTGTGCCAGAAGAGAGATTTTTCAACACATCGAGGGAACCCCCATTTGCGACTGCCGGCAAACAGGGAGCTGAGGTCGGGTTCTTGGCGGAAGCTGAAATAGGCGAGAATAGTTTGCGCTCGGGTAAAGAGGGGTGAGGATTGCAGGTGATAGCACAGTTGAGCGCTTTTTTCCTGCCATTCGGGTGCCGGTATCGACTGGCGTGTTTTGAGGAGATGCCGGCGCAGTTGTGCTTTTTCCATGTAGCCTACTTGTTTATCTTACTGTAGCCGTTCTAAAGAATTTGTGAGCCCCTCTCTCTTTTCTTCCCTTGGCGCTCTTGGCGTCTACCCTACGGGAAGCCGCTGGCGCGTCTATGGCGGTTTCTCAAAAAAATCCTTTTCACAACTCAAGAACCAACCGCTTTAAAGTTGCGGTGGGGAGAGCTATTTTCGCTCCCTTCTTGTGCCGGTGCGGATGGGAGCATTCCCATACATCTATATAATGCACCGGCGATTGAACAGCAATAGACAGCTCAGCATTGTTCTAATCTCTACCGGCAACACGCAACAATCAAAAAACCCGGCTTGCAAAAGAAACCGGGTTTTTCAGACCGGCTTTTGATTACTCAGCGTGCTGGCGATACCAGTCAATGGTATTCTTCAGCCCCTGCTTGAACTCCATCTGCGCGGTAAAGCCAAACGCCTGCTTCGCCCGTTCCGTATCCAAACACCGGCGCGGCTGTCCGTTCGGCTTGTCGGTTTCCCAGACGAGTTCACCCTCAAATCCCATCAGGGAGCAGATCAGTTCAACCAAATCCTTAATGGTAATTTCATAATGGGTTCCCAAATTCACCGGCTCGGAGTCACTGTAGGATAGAGTAGCCATCACAATTCCCCGCGCCGCATCATCCACATAGAGAAACTCGCGGGAAGGACTGCCATCGCCCCACACCGGCAGCTGCTTGTCTCCCCTCACCTGCGCCTCGTGCACCTTGCGGATTAAGGCAGGGATGACGTGGGAACTGCTGGGGTCAAAATTATCCTCTGGACCGTAGAGATTCACCGGCAGCAAATAGATGCCATTAAACCCGTACTGCTGCCGGTAGGACTGGAGTTGCACCAGCAGAGCTTTTTTGGCTATCCCGTAAGGAGCGTTTGTCTCCTCCGGATAGCCATTCCACAGATCCTCCTCCTTAAAAGGCACCGGCGTAAACTTGGGATAGGCGCAGATTGTCCCGACACAGACGAACTTTTCCACCCCAGCTTCATAGGCGGCGTGAATCAGCTGCGCCCCCATCATCAAATTGTCGTAAAATAGCTCAGCCGGCTTTTCCCGATTCAGGCCAATGCCGCCGACGCGAGCGGCGAGGTGAATCACAACGTCCTGCTGTTGTACTGCACGCTGGCAGTTTTCCATGACGCGCAGGTCGCAGTCTCGCGAGCGCGTCACCGAAATTTTCTCGGGGTCAGCCCCTGCTTGGCACAGCTGAGCGATGACCTGCCGGCCTAAGAAACCGGCCCCACCTGTTACCAGAATCCGCTTGTCTTTTAAATCTAGCGCTGTCATATTTTACCACATCCCCGCCTAAATTCCTCAGCCAATCCGGCGTTGCACACTGGAAGAAGAATTGAAATTTTTTCTGCGATCTCTAAAATCTCCTCAAGCTCCCCCTCCCCGTACACGGGGAGGGGGTTGGGGGGTGGGGTTCTTCATCCCACCAATGTGCAAAGCTGCCAATCCTGTCAGTCAAACCGGCTGCCCGCATCTTGACGGATAAAAGCCACATCCTTCAGCGACGGAATCGAATCCCCGCTGGGAGACTCTAATCCTAGCGCTTCTAAGTCAGCTTTTACCATCAAAGCAACTAACTGCTCAAAAGTGACGCTGGGTTGCCAGCCTAATTTCTCCCGCGCCTTTGTGGAGTCGCCGATTAGCAGGTCAACCTCAGCAGGGCGCAGGTAGCGCGGGTCAAACTCCACATAATCCTGCCAGTTTAAATTGACATATTTGAACGCCACATCGAGAAACTCTCGCACGGAATAAGTTTCGCCGGTGGAGATCACGTAATCGTCGGGCTGCTCTTGCTGGAGCATTAGCCACATCGCCCGCACGTAGTCATTGGCGTAGCCCCAGTCGCGCTTGGAATCCAGGTTGCCCAGGTAGAGTTTTTTCTGTTTGCCGGCGACTATGCGGGCGAGCGCCCGGGTAATCTTGCGGGTGACGAAAGTCTCACCCCTACGTGCACTTTCGTGGTTGAACAGTATTCCATTACACGCAAACAGTCCGTAGGATTCCCGATAGTTAACCGTTTGCCAGTGAGCGTACACCTTGGCGCAGGCGTAGGGGCTGCGCGGATAAAACGGGGTTGTCTCTTTCTGCGGGATCTCCTGCACCAAGCCAAACATTTCAGAGGAGCCGGCTTGGTAGAAGCGCACCTGAATGCCGGTGCGGTGCTGGTAGTCCCGAATCGCTTCCAGCAGGCGCAGGGTGCCCATCCCCACCGTATCTACGGTATATTCCGGTGCGTCAAAACTCACCCGCACGTGGGATTGAGCGCCCAGGTTGTAAATCTCCACCGGCTTGATTTCCTCGAGAATCCGCCGTAGGGTGACGCCATCGGTCAAGTCACCGTAGTGCAGGAACAGTCGGGCACCCTCATTGTGAGGGTCTATATAGATATGGTCAATCCGGTCGGTGTTAAACGTCGAAGTCCGCCGGATAATCCCGTGAACCTCATACCCCTTCTCTAGCAACAGCTCGCTCAAGTAGGAGCCGTCTTGACCTGTAATGCCGGTGATTAGGGCTCGCTTGCGTTCCGTCATCGTGAATATTCCTTATCACTCACTGCAAAGAACAATCCTCAAATTAGATTCTTTTCCCCGATGGACAGTCCGGCGGCTTCTCACCGGCTTCCCGCAGGGGGGGGTTGGAAGCCCCCATCCCCAATTGGGTCAAGCCGGCTGGCCCACGCCGAATCCAGGCTGCAAGATATCTGCCCTCTGGGACTTCAGACCGCTCGCAGAGGATAGCAGTCCCGAGGGTTGGAGGGCAGCGACACCGGCGCAGGCGTCCGGCTGCCAGTGCCAGAGGGGTTGCCCTAACCCGAGCGTCCCTGCCGGTGGCAGCCGGTGAGCAGCCTCAATCCCTACCTTAACTTCAAATCCTCAATCGGGCACTCACCAACCCTGAAATGTTTGTAAAGAATTGAAAACTTTTTCCCAAGCCAGCCACTCCTCGTTCTGAAGTTTCTGAGACTTTCCATATTTCCCCCCGCTTTTTTGGCCGCAGTGACTGCTGCCGAGCGCCTGCTGGCTGACGTTTCATTTTTAGTAGGCTCCATTATTTTTGGGGAAAATCACAACGCGAATTGTTTTCACAATCAGCCACAGATCCATCCAAAAATTCCTGAAGTTTACATAGTAAACGTCCATCTGGACTCGGCGGGGGTAGGGGATGTCGTTGCGTCCAGATACTTGCCACAAGCCTGTAATCCCAGGCTTAATGGTCAGCACCTTATCGATGTGACGCCCGTATTTTGACAGTTCCTCTACCACTAGAGGTCTTGGCCCCACAACGCTCATGTCTCCCTTGAGCACGTTCCAGAATTGGGGAAATTCGTCCAAGCTGGTCAGCCTTAAAAATCGGCCTATCCAGGTTATTCTAGGGTCGTGCTTGAGCTTGAAGTTATCCTCAAATTCTTGCCGCAGGTGCGGGTATCTGGCGATCATATCCTGCAACATTTCGTCGGCGTTTTCGACCATCGTTCTGAATTTGATGCAGCCAAAGGGCCTGCGGTTTTTCCCCACCCGTTCCTGGACATAAAAAATTGGCCCTGGTGAGGCTAGAGCGATCAGCAGAGCCAAGATCAGGTAAACTGGGGAAAACAGGATCACAACGGCTAGCGAAAACACAATATCGAACAACCGCTTGGAGAACTCTCCGTTTAGACCACTCAATGCGAGCCCCTGAAAGGGCCGTTTGACAATCGCCCGAATGACCTTGCCGGAGATGAGTTGGCTTTCGGCAGTCATCTTACTCCTTCAATTCACACCACACACAGTCCTGATTGTAAAGCCTCCAGACGCCCTGTTAGGTGCGGGGCCTTGCAGAGGCTCGGAGATAACAGACACCTTTCTAGCCGGAATTTAGGGAGTGAAATTCCTGGTAGCAGCGCCCCACTGTGGCCAGGTAGCGCTGGGCAAAGATTTCCGGGGCAAACTGCGCGGCGTGCGATCTCACGCTTTCAGGATTGAAAGCGCTCTGCCCGGCCTCGAACGCCCGCACCGCTTCCACTAAGGCTTCTGCGGTTTGGGGGGCAAACAGCAACCCCGTCCCGGAATCGGGGTGCTGCCGGATGTCCCGCACTGTCTCGAGGGCCCCACCGGCAGCGCAGGCAATCACGGGCGTCCCGCAAGCTTGCGCCTCTACCAGCGCGATGCCAAAATCCTCGCAAGCGGCGTAGACAAAGGCTTTCGCTTTGGCCATACACTCCCGCACGACTTCATCTGGCTGCCACCCCAGCACCCGCACGTTCGGTAAGGCCATTTGGCGGAGGAGCGCCAGCTCTGGCCCGCTGCCAATCACCACTAGCTGCAGTCCCAGCTGGTTGAAGGCGCGCACGATTAAGGATACTTTTTTATAGCTCACCAGCCGGCTCACTGTTAAGTAAAAATCTTCTTTCTGTTCCTGAAACTGGAATCGCTCTACATTCACCGGCGGGTAGATCACCTCTGAGTGCCGCCGGTAGCAGCGCCAGATGCGGCGCGCCGTGTGCTGGGAGTTGGCTATAAAATAGTCGGCCCGATTCGCTGAGAGGGCGTCCCACTGCCGCAGCCGGTGCAGCAGATACCGCGTCAGCACTCCCTGAACTCCTCTCCCCGCCGGTGATCTCTCCAGGTAGTCAAATGTCATCTCCCAAGCATAGCGCATGGGAGTGTGGCAGTAGCAGATGTGCACCTGCTGCGGGGAGGCCAGCACTCCTTTGGCGACGGCGTGGGATGATGAGAGGATGACGTCATAGTCCCGCAAATCCAGCTGTTCAATCGCTAGCGGCAGCAAGGGCAGATATTTTTGCACCCCTTTTCGGGCAAAGGGAAACTGTTGCAGAAACGTTGTCCCAATCCGGCGCTTGAACAGGTAGCTGTCGGGATTTGTCGATTCAAAGTCAATCAGCGCATAGACATCGGCGTCGATGTGTTTGAGTATTTCCTGAACAACCAGTTCCGAGCCGCCGGTGGCCTCGGGCGTCAACCATTCATGGACGAGGGCATATTTTAATCGCACAGCAGGCTTCTGTCAACTCAGGATGCTTGCAGCTTCGGGACAGGCAAATCTTTCCCGCCCTTCAATCATGTTCTCAATCTGCTGTTTTGGTCAACACCATCACCAGCGATCTCTGTCTCAACCCGCGCCGCTGCTCAATGCCTCCCCTGTCCCCTCGCTTATTACAAATAAGAAATTTACAACCCACACAGCCGGGGCGGCGGGCTTTTGCCACACTGTCGGTTGCAGAAAAGGGTGAAACCCTTCTAATCCCTAATAATATTGAGCTTCAGCTAAAGGCCACTCGCTCGAAAAGCAACACTAATCAACCGGATTGATGTGGGCCGGCTTTCGGCCACTGCCGGCTCTTTAAAAAAAGATTAAAACACGCCTGAATGCCGGTTCAGGTGTTAAAGTGAAAAAGTATGAATATCTGTTCAGATATCTGGCGGACAGTAAATAAAGGAATCGGAGACAGCCATGAGCACCGTAACCCAAATGAAATGTGCCTGTGAGTCTTGCCTGTGCGTCGTCTCACTCGAAGATGCCGTGCAAAAAGAGGGCAAATACTACTGCGGAGAAGCCTGCGCCAATGGCCACCCTCAGGGGGAAAGCTGCGGCCATCACGGGTGTGAGTGCCACTAAGGTTTGAGTGAGGAATGAAGCGTGAGAGGTGAGGGGTAAAGAGCTCACACTCTCAGCTTCGTCCCGCCCAGAATGGCCAGAAATAGCAAGAACTGGACAACAACGATGCTGGGGCCAGAGGCCAAGTTGAAAAGGCCAGACACCAGCATGCCGGCAATGCTGCTCAGAGCGCCCAGCATCACAGAAATGGCCAGAAAGCCGGCAAACCGGTGGCAGAGCAATTTGGCACTGGCGGCGGGAATCACCAGAAAGGCATTCACCAGAAGGATGCCCACCGCTTTGATGGCTGCAGCAACCGCCAGGGAAAGCAGCACCACAAACACGTACTGGTGCAGCCGCACAGGGATGCCCTGAACTTTGGCCACAGCCGGATTCAGGGTTAACAGGATTTGCTGGCGCAGGGTTGACAGCAAAAAGACAGCGCTCACGGCAAGCAGCAGCAGGATTAAAATCAAATCGCTCCAGTTGATGGCCAGAATATCCCCGAACAGCACCCCCATCAGGTTGCCCTGGTAGCCTGGAATAAAGCTGGTGAGGATGACTCCGATGGCCAAAGCAGCCGACACGGCAATACTGAAGATGCTGTCGCTGGCTAAATCGCTCCGCTCCAGCAGGTACAGTGCGGTGAGCCCGAAAACAAGCGTGAAGGGCAGCAGCGTCCAAGTGGGATTGACGCCCAGGAGAACGCCCAAAGCCACACCGGCTAAGGCGGCGTGCCCGACAGTATGGCTGAAAAAAGACAGCTGCCGCAAGGTGACAAAGGTGCCCAGCAATCCCCCCAGCAGCCCCATGAGTACGCCGCCCAAGATGGCTCGCTGCATGAAGGGAAACTGCAGCAACGTCAGCAAATCTGCGCCACCGGCAACTGCCGGCAAGTAAATCACCAAATCCATCTCCACAATTTCTAATTCGTTGAGAAATCAGGTTTCTCAAGAAACCCGGTTTCTTGATGTCCAACAAGAAACTTCCTTATGCCAGAAATAAGCTGTTAGGCTTTTAATCTGCTTTCTCTGGAAAGGGGGCGTTGCCTCCATAAGCTCCTTATATGCAACAAAAAGTAACGCTGGCAGAGAGCGTATATTGCAAATTTAATGCACGAATTTTCAGGAGTGGGGTGTGCCTCTTTCCCCTAACCCCTAACCCCTAACTTTAGTGGGTGTGCCGGTACCGGCTCAAGGTTGGGCCGTAGGTGGCCAGCAAGTTTTGCGGTGCTAGGGCAATTTCCGGCTTGCCGGTGCAAACAACAGTTTGGTTGAGGCAAATGACGCGATCGCAGTGCCGGCTCACCATATCTAAATCGTGGGAAACTTGCAGCACTGTCCAATTGTGCTCCCGCTTCAACTCGTTGAGCAAAGCGTAAAAATCGGCTTCTCCTTGGGCGTCCACACCGGCAAACGCTTCGTCGAGCACCAGCAGCCGGCGCGGCATCACCAAGCAGTAGGCCAGCAACACCCGCTTCAGCTGGCCACCACTCAGCGTGCCGATCGCTTGGTGGCGCAACTGGTAAGCGCCGACTCGCTGCAAAGCACCGGCAATCGCTGCCGATTTTTCCGGTTCTGGCTGCCAAGGCCATTTGAATTTTGGATTTTCGATTTTGGATTGGGGATTTCTCTGTTTCACCCATCCCAATCCGACTAATTCCCAAACAGAAATAGGGAATGACCGGTCGAAGATAAAATTCTGCGGGACGTAGCCTATCTGGTGGCACAGGGGTCCCAGCCGTTCCAAGGGCCGGCCAAACATTTCAATCCGCCCAGATTTGCGGGGAATTAGCCCCAGAATCGCTTGCGCCAGGGTGCTTTTTCCGGCACCATTTGGGCCAACTACTGCGGTGTCGGTTCCCGCCGGCAATTCAAACGACACCTCCCGAAGGGCGAGATAAGTTCCCTGGTAGGCGGTCAAGTTCTCCACCTTGAGAGTGGGGAGTTGAGAGTTGGGGATTTTGGATTGGGCGTGGGCATGCCAGCCGTTGAGTGAGTCGGAATTCATATCAGTTACCGGCACGCAGATTCAAGAGTTTGCAGATTGGCTTGCATTGCTGTAAAATAATGTTGCGGGTCTAAGGAACCAGATTCCAGGGAATTCAGCGGGTATAGGGTGATCTTCAAGTCTTGCGAGAGAGTTTGCAGCAATTTATTGTCTGTAACCGGCTCTCCCAATAGGGCTTTGACTTGATATTGCTTAACCGTATCTACAGTTTTTCTGACATCCTGAGGTGACAGGCTCGTCTCGGGAATCTTGACAACCGCTACTTGTTTCAGGTTGTAGCGTTTGGCGAGATAGGGAAAGGCATCGTGGAAGGTAATAAAGGTGCAGTTGGGATATTTCTGCAGGCGCTGTTTGAACTGGCTGTCTAGCTGCTCTAGTAGCTGGATGTAGGCGGCGGCATTTGCCTTATAGGTGGCTTGATTTTCGGGGTCGGCTGCAATTAAGCCGTCCCGAATGTTTTCTACCTGCTGTTTGGCTAAGACTGGATCTAGCCAGACGTGGGGATTTCTCCCCGGGTGTTCGTGATGCTGGAGATCGTGGGCTTCTCCTTCGTGTTCGTCTTTGCCTTTCTTTTCACCGGCATTTCCCACCGGCGTTTCCACTGGCGAAATCTCCTCTATAGCTTGAATGCCTCTGCTTGCATCAATTTCCTTGAGCTTGGAATTTCCGGCATTTTTGACAGTAGCTTGCAGGAATTCCTCCAATCCCATGCCATTTTTGACGAGCACGCCAGCGCTGGCGATTGCGCCCACGGCTGCCGGTGTGGCTTGGTACTCGTGGACTTCCGCCCCTGGGGGCACTAAGATTTCCACCTGCGCCCTATCCCCAGTCACCGCCTTGGTGAACCAGTACACCGGCAGGAATGTGGCCACCACTTTCAGCTGTTTTGTCTGGGTAGGGGGATTTTGCACCTCTGTCTTGGGCGTGGGTGTCGGTTGGCTGCAGCCGGCTGCTGACAGCAGCAGCAGCAGCATCATCATGGGCGGGGTATAGCGTATCACAGTTTCTCTCCTTCTGCGGGTCTGGGTGATGCTGGCGGGAAGCACTTTTGAGAATGATGCTAATTCTAATTTTATTGGGTCTGGCTCTGACTCTCCCGGAAATTTGGGAAATTTAATAATGATTCTTATTCGGCTAGGGGCCAGCAGGGGTCTTGCCGGCGAGCGCCACCGCTGTCAGAGGGAATTATTCCGGATAATTAATTTTATAAATAGAGCTTACGTTAAGGTGAGATACGGCTAAGTATAAGATAGTGATTCAAACGTAGAATTGCGTGGCCGGCTGCTTGGCGTCAGAGATCGGCTCGCGGTGGGGCAGACGGGAGCGGTGCCGGTGGGCCTGGACTGCAATCTGGCCAGAGGGCCGGTGAGGGAGAGCCGGTGGGGCTAAAGCCCAACTGCGCAACTTTTGGGCTAAAGCCCAACTGCGCAACTTTTGGGCTAAAGCCTAACTACTTTCTTTGGGCTAAAGCCCAACTGCGCAACTTTTGGGCTAAAGCCCAACTGCGCAACTTTTGGGCTAAAGCCCAACTGCGCAACTTTTGGGCTAAATGCAAATGCGCTGTTTGCACGCAAGCCGGCAATCAGCTACAGAGCAAACTCCCTTTCTAGTCAGTGCGCACCGGCGGTTGCGTCGGGAGTAGTTAGAAACCCGGTTTCTTGAAGGAACCGGGTTTCTTTATGTTTGGGGAAGTGGGGGCGGGGGGTGCCGGTGGCTAACCCCGCCCCTGTTTATTGTAGGGGCGGTTTCGGCAGAAAGATTTGAGACATTCTGAGAAGTGCCGGTCATAATTAGCGGTGATTGTCGGGAAATACTATGATGCAGTTGGTGAATCTGTGATGGGTTAGACATGTTTGCTATTTCCTCGGCAATTAGGTATTTTTTTTGCGATTAGCTAGGTTCCTGGCGATTGGAAATCGCGGCTATACAGACGAAGCCCGCCTTCGCGGGCTAAGAGTGGAGAGAGACTCTCAAAATATGCCAGTTTTTTTCAGTAAAGACGAGGACAGGGGGGAAATCGGTTCCTGGAAAGCTCCCCTCCCCGTGAACGGGGAGGGTGTGGGGTAAGATTTATCTCAATTTATCGCCGCATTTTCTTGACAATAAGGGCTGACTTATGTTAATATTATGCTCAAGTAAAGTATTGAAATTATGGGGATAATTTGAGCTACGATAACACCTGTAAATACCTGGCGGAAAGCTCGCCGGCATCATTTGTCCGCTGGCTCCTAAACATGGAGCCAGAAAGGGTGGAGGTACTGAAGACTGAACTCAGTAGCGAACCCCTGCGGGCGGATTCCCTAGTCCTCCTGCAAGTCTCGGCACAAATTCTCCATCTGGAATTTCAGACTCTGCCTTACTCCAACCCGCCGGTGCCGGTGCGAATGCTGGAGTACAAAAGCAGACTGCTCAAGGAATATCCTGGATATCCCCTGGTGCAGTTCGTTATTTTCCTGAAGTCCACTAACTCTGAGTTAGTGTACGAAAATGAGTATCGCGATAGCAGCACTGTCCACCGCTATCGAGTCATCCGCTTGTGGGAAGAAGATCCAGCCCCACTGCTAGAGGTTCCCGAACTGTTACCGCTGGCGGCGCTAGCCAAAAGTGATGACCCCAACACCCTATTGCGGCAAGTCGCTCAGCGGGTTGCTATCATGGAAGATGTGGGGCTGCGCCAGAATATTATAGCGTCCGCCTCCATCCTCGCGGGGCTGCGATTTGAGGAAACGTTCATTCGGTCAGTATTGAGGGAGGATCTTATGAAAGAGTCAGTCATTTACCAAAGCATTCTGCGCGAAGGGATTGAACAAGGGATTGAACAAGGAATTGAACAAGGGATTGAACGAGGACGCGCCGAGTTGCTAACAGCGAGCCGGCACCTGCTGACGCGCCGGCTGGGGGAGCTGGAACCGCAATTGGAGGAGCGGATCGCGCGGCTATCAATTTCTCAGTTAAGGGATTTGGTGGAAGCTGTGTTGGATTTCTCTAATGTGGCGGATTTAGTCTCTTGGTTGTCGGCGCGTGAAAGTTAACTAAGGAATTGCACCGGCAATTATTGCCGGTGCGGTTCCTTTTCGACGGGAGCGCGGAAGTACACCCTACTTATGGCAAAAACCCGGCAGCTTGGTATAATGAAAGGTGCGGCGGTGCGCAAAAAGCTTATAGCGCCAGCAACACTCCAAGCTTGGCGGGAATTTGAGGGAACTTTCATTCGGTAAATATTCAGGGAGGCTCTCATGCGAGAATCAGTGATTTATCAAAGTATTCTGCGGGAAGGGTTTGAAATAGGATTTCAACAAGGACTGCTGGAAGCGCAAGCCCATTTGCTAAAAGTGATCCAGCACCAGCTGACGCACCGGCTAGGTGGGCTGGAACCTGAATTCGAGGAGCGTCTGGCGCGGCTATCGATTTCTCAGTTAAGGGATTTTGCGGAAGATTTGCTGGATTTCTCTAGTGTGGCGGATTTAGTCTCTTGGTTGAAGGCGCGTGAAAGTTAACTCAGGAATTGGGCGGGCAATAATATAGCAGTAGCCACTTATTTTAAGACGTAGGACAGGCGTCTCGCCTGTCCCCCCCACCGGCTAAAAAGGCTTTCCTTGCAAAAGCGCAGTATCCGAGGGGGTGGTAAGTGCCGGCAACCACCGGCATCTCTGAGACACAGCGACACATATTCATCAACTCGCCGCCACACCGCCGGCGCTCTCCCGCGCCCGTTTCTGGGATGTGCCGGTGCAACCGCAATCAAAGAGACACAGCGAAACCTATCAATCAACCCGCCCCAAAAATCCGCCGCCAAAACCCGCCGGCTAATCCATGCGTGCGGTTCAAAAATCCGCCAACCGCCCACAACCGCACCACACCATCCCGACTCCCCGACGCCAGAATTTTGCCATCTGGGGAGAAGGCGACGCTCCACACCGAATACCCATGTCCAGAAAGTTGTCGCAGTTGTCTCCCTGTTGCCAGATCCCACAGTTGCACGGTACGATCCTGACTCCCCGACGCCAGTATTTTGCCATCTGGGGAGAAGGCGACGCTCCACACCGAATACCCATGTCCAGAAAGTTGTCGCAGTTGTCTCCCTGTTGCCAGATCCCACAGTTGCACGGTACGATCCTGACTCCCCGACGCCAGTATTTTGCCATCTGGGGAGAAAGCGACGCTCATCACCCAATACTTATGTCCATAAAGCTGTCGCAGTTCTCTCCCTGTTGCCACATCCCACAGTCACACGGTATCATCCCTACTCCCCGACGCCAGAATTTTGCCATCTGGGGAGAAGGCGACGCTTTCCACCGAATTCCCATGTCTGGAAAGCCGTCGCAGTGTTCCCCCTGTTGCCACATCCCACAGTAACACGGTATTATCACCCTCACCCCCCGACGCCAGAATTTTGCCATCTGGGGAGAAGGCGACGCTGATCACGAAATGATCATCTTCAGAAAACCCTTGCAGCATACTCCCTGTTGCCACATCCCACAGTAACACGAAAGACTTCTTATGCGCCGACGCCAGAATTTTGCCATCTGGGGAGAAGGCGACGCTGCTCACCCCACGACTCCGTTCAGAAAGCTGTGGCAGTTTTCTCCCTGTTGCCACATCCCACAGTCCCATGCTTTTATAATCCCCCGACGCCAGAATTTTGCCATCTGGGGAGAAGGCGACGCTGCTCACCGAATTCTCATGTCCAGAAAGCTGTCGCAGTTCTCTCCCTGTTGCCACATCCCACAGTCTCACGGTATCATTTACTGCCCAAAAAGTATCGACGATCACCGACGCCAGAATTTTGCCATCTGGGGAGAAGGCGACGCTGTTCACTGTGCCAAGAAGATCTCCAGAAAGCTGTCGCAGTTCACTCCCTGTTGCGACATCCCACAGTCGCACGGTTTCATCCGAGTTCCCCGACGCCAGAATTTTGCCATCTGGGGAGAAGGCGACGCTGTTCACCGAACTCCCATGTCCAGAAAGCTGTCGCAGTTCACTCCCTGTTGCCACATCCCACAGTCGCACGGTTTTATCCGAGCTCCCCGACGCCAGAATTTTGCCATCTGGGGAGAAGGCGACGCTTTCCACCGAATTCTCATGTCCAGAAAGCTGTCGCAGTTCTCTCCCTGTTGCGGCATCCCACAGTTGCACGGTTTTCCCACTCCTCGACGCCAGAATTTTGCCATCTGGGGAGAAGGCGACGCTGTACACCGAATCCTTATGTCCAGAAAGCTGTTGCAGTTGTCTCCCTGTTGCCACATCCCACAGTCGCACGGTATTATCCCGACTCCCCGACGCCAGAATTTTGCCATTTGGGGAGAAGGCGACGCTGTTCACCGAATTCTCATGTCCAGAAAGCTGTCGCAGGAATTTCCCGGTGCGCAAATCCCACAAATAGATATCTCGCGCCCCACCCAATGCTAGCAGAGTTCCATCGGGACTCAAAGCACCGAAATTCGCCGGACAGTCTATCTCCCACAGCGCCTCGCCACTGCTCATATTAAACAGTGCCGCGCCGCCAGTCGCACACATTAGCACCAACTGCTGATTCAGGGGAATCACATTCTTAATCAATCCGCGCCCCAGTCGCCGCACCATCCCCTGCTGCGCCAGTTGTGGCAAAATAAAATTGCCCCGCAATCCAGCTACAGGAGGTAGCTCAAATGCCGGCGGTGATAAGCGAACTGTTGGCGGAAGCACTGCCGGCGGTGATAAGCGAACTGTTGGCGGAAGCACTGCCGGCGCGGGGGGTGGAACTGCCGGCGCGGGGGATGGAACTGCCGGCGCGGGGGATGGAACTGCCGGTGCAAACCCCGCCGAATTCCACCATTCCCGCACGCTTTTGGGGCGCTTGTCTCTATCTAGCGGCAAAGCTGCTGCGACTAAACTCCGCCAAGGTTCTTCCAAACCTGCCGGTTGCCAGCTGTCTCCCAACTGTCGGCGTTTGGCGGGTTCTGGAAGCGCACCCGCCAGCATTTCGTGCAGCACCATCCCCAGCTCAAAAATATCGCTTTCCGCCCCTATCCGCTGGGAGTTAATCAGTTCTGGCGGCGCATAGGCAGGTGATAGAGCGCGGGTGCTCCAAGTCGCACTGGTTCCCAGCTTCGCCGCCCCAAAATCGATTAACACCACTTGACCTTTTGGCGTTACCAGGATATTCTCCGGTTTGATGTCCAAATGGTACACTTCCTCTTCGTGAACCGCCTCTAAGGCACCCACGAGCGCTTCCATTATTTCTCGCACGCGCTGGGGGGGCAATTTTTTTGCCGGTTGGGCGTATAACTCTTGCCGCAGGGTGCCACCTTCCAGCAGTTCCATCACCAGATAGGCGGTGCCTCTTTCCTCAATTAAGTCATACACCCGCACGATGTTGGGGTGGTTGAGTTTTGCCAAAATGCGCCCTTCCCGCACGAACCGCGTCAACCATTTGTCAAACATGTCTTTATGGTTGTGCGCCACAGAAATTGTAAAATTTTCAGGGAGGCGCTGGCAAGAGTCGCGGGGGTAGAATTCTTTGATGGCCACCGATCGAGTTAAACCAGTCTGGTGGGCGCGGTAAGTAATGCCAAACCCGCCCCGCCCCAAAGCGTATTCTATCTGGAAGTCGTTCCCGCGCAGCCAAGTGCCCGGGGGCAGGATGTCCCGCATCAGCACCGGCAAGTAGGTGTTACAGTTAGGGCAGTATTGGGTATTGAGCGGGAGTCCGTCTTGATGGCAGTTGAGACAGCGCATGGGTTCCGGCGGTAGAGCTTTGCACCGATTATACAACAGATGTGCCGGTTCCGGTAGAGGGTTGGTTAAAATTGCGCTCTGCGCCCACCGGCAATACAGCGGGCGGGGGGATGCCGGTGCCGGTGGGCTTTGTTTGATGAGCCGGAAATTCTATGCGCCAGACTTTCTATTCCGGAGATGAGTCCTTTCCTGCAATTACATAACAGATGTGCCGGTGGGGCTTGCAAGCCGGCAGTTGGGAATCGCCACGCGCCGGCCACAAATCTCACCCTTATATGCCGGCACCTTTTCCACCACCTACATCCTAACACAAGTGCGGCGCATTGTGTTTTTTTGTTAAGATTTTGTGAGAATTGGGGATGGGTTCCCCTGGGAGGGGAACCCACCCTACGTTCATCGAAAACCGCGCACATTTCGAGAGTCTCGCTCTTCTCTTAGCCCGCGAAGGCGGGCTTCGTCTGTATAGCCGCGATTTCCAATCGCCAGGAACCTAGCTAATCGCGGAGGAACTAGCTGTAAGTCTAACCCCTCACGCATTCGCCAACAGTCTCTTTCCAATCGCCAGGAACCTAGCAAAACGCGCAAGCCCCAAACTTTGACCTTATATGTCGGCACATTTTCCACCACCTACACCCTAACACAAGTGCGGCGCATTTTGTGTGTTTTTTTGTTAAATTTTTATGAGAATTGGGGGGTGGGTTTCCTTTTCTTGTCCCCCCCTCTCCCTTCATGGGAGAGGGGGGTTAGGGGGGTGAGGGTGAGTGCAGGCGTTGGGTGCGGGGGTGAGGGGAAAAATCTTATCTTGCCACCGGCACCCTTTGCCCTAAAATTGAAAAGTGAGGCGCGTCCCCCCCTGGAGAACGCACCCCACAGATATGCTCACAACTGATCTATGCTGAAACTCGAACACAGACACAAAGGCCACACTATTCGCGAGCTCCGGGAAGGCCGGCTGCAGGTTGTCGATCCCTACGGAGACACCGCCGGCCAAGTTTTCCACACCTTTGAGCGAGCGCTGCAATATATCGAAAAGCACGGAAAATCCGCAGAGGAACTCATCCCCCTAGTCTTCAAGCGCAAGAAAGGCTGGAAATACGCCAACCCCCAAACCGGCGTGCTGCGAGACATTAAAATAGGCGACCAGTGCGTTCACTTCATGCCCAATAGCACAGTTTACGAAACGATACTTGAAGAGGGCGAACCTTGCGCAGAAGAGCAAAAAATCCTCTTCCCCGACGATCCTTCCTTAGAGTATTGGCGGGTTTCCGTATTTGAGCGAGAGCGCACCCCCTATACCGACCTGCTGGGCTGGCTGGAAGTTGAAGTATTGAATCCCTGCCTGCCCAATAAAAATCAGGCCAAGAAGTTCGCCATAAAATACTGTCAGGCAACCGGCGTGGCGCTGGCGCGTCACCTGCCGCCCAATCTTCTTTTTCTAGATGAGCTATTAGCCGAAGAAGAAGAAGACGGAGATGAGCCGGCAGCTGTTGAATATTTATAACGGCAGCCGGTAGGGAGCCAGCCGGCACGTTCTGATATCATGTCAGGTGGCACTGTTTTTGTATGCGAGGTCGGGGCGGGTTTATTCATCTTCTGCTCTCTGCCAGAAATATCTTGGCAGAACCCGCCCCTACAAGGCTATGTATACAAAACCGATGCAAGCGGACATGATATGACTTACTCAAGCCGGCGCTACCGGTTGCGCTCCTGGTTAACGCCCTCAATCTTCCTCTCAAAATAGTCCTCCTGATACTTCAATTGTCTGGCAATTTCCAGCCCCTTCTGAAAAGCAGCCAGCGCTTGAGGGTAAGCTTTCCGCTCCACATTGAGCGTGCCAATTAAATCGTAAGTATTCATCAAACCGTAAAAGTCCGAACCTCGCTGCTGCACCACCAGCAGCGCTTGATACACCTGCAAAGCTTCCTGCTTCTTGTCCTGCTCCTGGTAAAGTGCGCCCAATTTTTGCAGCGCCTCACCGGCACGCGCAAACTGCTGCAGCGCCCACGCCAGCGCATAAGCTTCCTGATAGTATTGAGCCGCCATAACAAGCCGGCCAAGCCCCTCACAACTTTCCCCCATCGCTATCTTCAGCGCCGCCACCGGCACCGGATCTTGCGCCGCGCGATAGCGGTTCAGGAGCTTTTCCCGCACCCCCAAAGCCTGCTGGTACTCCTTAATCTTGTCGTAAAGAAAAGCCAGATTTTCCAAATAAACCCCCTCATTCAAATTGTCCTGCTGCGTGCGATTGCTTTTCTTCTGATTGAGAGCCAGCAATTCCTCATAAGTCGCAGCAGCCTCCGCGTAAGATAGCCCGCCGAAATGCAGTTGCGCAAGCGCAGTCAGCGTCGCCTCTAGCGCCGGCATATCTTCCGAAGCTCGCGCCGCCGCTAAAATTTTCTCGTAAATCCCCACAGCTTGCTCTCGCGCCGCCACCTCCACAAAAGCCGCCCCCAGCGCTTCCAGCAACTTCGGATCTGCCGGCACTTTTCCCCCCACCTCCGCCTCCAGCTGAATCGCTTGCAGGCGCTGCGCAATCAGCTGCATCTCCGTCGTTTGACTTTTCTCCCTGGCAATCTTCGCCACCCTTGTCAGCGCTCCCACCTCCGCCAAAGAGCCAAAAAACCGGCGCAATCGCAACTCCCGATTCCAAGTATTGAACGCCTGCAGCGTCTTTCCCGCTTGCAGCAGCGCCGCCGCCTCAGCGTTGAGCTGATCGAGAGCGGGAGCGAGCGCCTCCAGCTCCGCAGGGGTGAGCTCCCGCTCTTCCCGCATTTCCGGCAAAAGCGGATCGGGCTTTGTAAACTCCAGCGGTTCGAGAAACTCCTGCGGCGGCTGGGAGGAGTTGCTTTCCTGTGCGATCGCACCGGCAGACAGCAACAGCACCGTGCCGGTGAGCGCAACACCCAGGCAAATACTTGACAAAGGGATTTTCTTGTGCATCTGAACTTTCTTTCCTCCAGCTGTTAGTTACATGTTTGCAGCCAAAGTGCCTGCTACATTGGAAACCAGGTAGTCTTGTGGGTTTTCAAGTGACAAACGGTAGTAATCGCTATGCTGGCACAGGTGGCGTGCTAGTGACGCTGTTTCAAAAAAAGACGCCCTCAATGTCTCGCCGGTTCGTTCCAATGCTAGCAGCGTGCGCCTTCGCCCTGTTGAGTCTGCTCACTGGCTGCGGTAATGCCCAAGTGACACTGGAGCAAGGGATTGCGCCGGCAGTCGAGCGAGGGATTGAGCGGGCGGCGGGAGCCGGTGAGCCGGCACCCTCAGAGCCGGCGGCAGCGGACTCAGGGATGCTGGCAGCAGACAAGCGGATCTTTCTCGACGTTTCCCTAGAATTTCTCGACGAGTACCTGCTGCCGAAAATGACCTTTGAAGAAACGCCCGTAGGCGGACTGTCAGCGATCGCATACGACCGGCAGCGCGATCGCTTCTACGCCCTTTCCGACGACCCCAGCGCCTTCGCGCCGGCGCGGTTCTACACCCTGCGCCTGAACCTCGATTCCAAGGACACCGGCAGCATTGGCATCAAGAACGTCTCTGTGGAAGGCGTGACCCCCCTAACTGCCGAGGATGGCCAGCCCTATGCCAGAAACACCATCAATCCCGAAGGTTTGGCCTTCGCCGCGCCGAACACAGTCTTTGTCGCCAGCGAAGGAGTCTCCAGCGCCGGCATCCCTCCGTTTGTGAATGAGTTTGACTTGAGTACCGGTCAGTGGCGCAAGAGTTTGCCAATCCCGCAGCGCTATTTGCCCGACGCCGCTGGATCTGAGCAGCACAGGGGGGTGCAAAACAATCTCGGGTTTGAGTCCCTGACCCTGAATCCGGGCGGCGCTGGCGAGCCTTTGCGCGTGTTTACCGCCACAGAGGCACCGCTGCTCCAGGACACGGACCCGCCCGACTCAGAACAGCCACCCAAAAACCGGCTGCTGCACTATTTGACCAGCTTGACCGGCGATCCGCCGGTGCTGATTGCAGAACACCTCTACCCGATGGACACACCGCCGAAGTGGTCAATTGCCAGTGGCTTGACCGACTTAATGGTACTGGATGGCGGGGGCCATTTCCTGAGTTTGGAGCGCTCCCTGGGGTTCTTGGGATACGGCGCTCGGATTTTTCAAGTGGCCACCGGCGGGGCCACAGACACCTCAGCCATTGCCAGCCTCAAGGGCGAGGTCAAAGGAATTGAGCCGGTGCGCAAGAAGTTGCTGCTCAACTTAGCTTCCCTCGGCGTAACCTTGGACAACCTAGAGGGGATGACGCTTGGCCCTCGCTTGCCCGATGGCACCCAGAGCTTGCTCCTGGTGAGCGACAACAATTTCGAGGAGGAGCAACCGACGCAGTTCCTGCTGTTTCGCCTGAAGAAAGGGCGGTGATTGAGGGAGCTGTATTTTCCATGAAATCCGGTTGATTACTTTTGTAATTACCTCATCCTTTTCACCCCTCAACCCCAACACCGAATCCCTCACCCCCAAACCCCTCACCCCCAAACCCCTCACCCCCTCTCCCACAGGGGAAGAGGGGGAAATACATGATGGCTGAGCCGCTGGTATCTCTCTCCCTCTTTCTTTTTGGCGATATTTCACGGGGGCGGTTTATTCCCAACCTGAATCAAAAGCCGGCAAAAATTAGAAGTATTTAACCGAAATTGATCTCAGGGGTGCGTGTGGGGACAGACGGCTTTTTTGTTTGGCGGCGATGTTGAAGCCGCTGCCCCTTAAAATAATGGGGATCGTTCCCACTCACCGGCAGCAGATTCAACCCATGACCCATTCCTCTGATATCGCCACCCTGGCTCGCTGGATGGCATCTGACTTCAGCAACCAAGCGCAAGCGTTTGAAAATCCGCCATTTTTTGCCCACATTCGGGTTTGCATGCGCCCTTTGCCCCTAGAGGTCCTGGGTGGGGTGAGTTTGTACCTGGAGCAGGCGTATGATTATATGCTAGATCAGCCGTACCGGACGCGAGTCTTGAAATTGGTGCCCGCCGGCGATCGCATTGAGATAGAAAATTACGCGCTTAAGGACGAACAAAAGTTTTACGGCGCTTCACGAGATCCCGTGCGCCTGCAAGGGATAACCGCAGACCTGCTGGAAAAATTGCCGGGCTGCACCTTTATAACCCAGTGGACTGGGCGCAGTTTCAAAGGCGAGGTAGAGCCCGGTAAGGGCTGCATGGTGGTGCGCAAAGGCAAATCCACCTATCTCGACAGCTTTTTTGAGATAGACGAGAATAAGTTTACCAGCCACGACCGGGGGCGGGACCCAGAAACCGACGAACATGTCTGGGGCGCACTGGCGGGCCCATTTGAATTTGTCCGAGTGGCCAGTTTCGCCGGCGAAGTGCCGGTGAGCGGGTAGTGGGGGGACTGGGCGCAGGGCACAGGGCACAGGGCACAGGGCATGGGGCATTGGGCATCATCGCATTGGTTCGCCTTTCCCCTTGCCACGCTCCATCTCCCATTCCCCCTGCTAGCTCAATATGTCACAAGGTACACAAACCTGATACATTAACCGAGTGTTGGCAAGCAAGTTCATTAATTTATGAAAGTCCTGGTTATTGGCGGTGATGGCTACTGCGGTTGGGCAACCGCACTCTATCTTTCTAACCGAGGTTACGAAGTCGGCATCTTAGATAGCTTGGTGCGGCGTCACTGGGATTTGGAACTTTGTGTCGAAACCCTGACCCCAATTGCGCCAATCCAGCAACGCCTCCAGCGCTGGAAGGATTTGACCGGCAAATCCATAGAACTGTTCATTGGGGACATTACCAACTACGCCTTCCTGAGCAAGGCGCTGCACAAGTTTGAGCCACAGGCGATTGTCCACTTCGGCGAGCAGCGCTCCGCTCCTTTCTCTATGATTGACCGCGAACACGCCGTGCTCACCCAGGTGAATAACGTCGTGGGGACCCTGAATCTGCTATACGCCATGCGGGAAGATTTCCCAGATTGCCACTTGGTCAAGCTGGGGACGATGGGAGAGTACGGCACCCCCAACATTGATATTGAAGAGGGCTACATCACCATCGAGCACAACGGGCGCAAGGACACCCTGCCCTATCCCAAGCAACCCGGCAGTTTCTATCACGCCAGTAAAGTCCACGACAGCACCAACATTCATCTAGCTTGCCGCATTTGGGGCCTGCGGGCTACCGACCTCAATCAGGGCGTCGTCTACGGCGTGCTGACAGAAGAAACCGGCATGGACGAGCTGTTAATCAACCGGCTGGACTACGACGGCGTGTTTGGCACAGCCCTGAACCGGTTTTGCATCCAGGCCGCCATTGGCCACCCCCTGACGGTGTACGGCAAAGGCGGGCAGACTCGCGGTTTCTTGGATATTCGCGATACGGTGCGCTGCATCGAACTGGCCGTGGCCAACCCAGCAGAACCGGGACAGTTCCGCGTTTTCAACCAGTTCACAGAACAGTTCAGCGTCGGTGACTTGGCAGTGATGGTCAAGAAGGCCGGTATTGCGATGGGCCTCAATGTGGAAATCAATAACATTGACAATCCCAGAGTCGAGAAGGAAGAGCATTATTTAAACGCCAAAAACACCAATCTGCTTGACCTCGGTTTGCAGCCCCACTATCTCTCGGATTCCCTGCTGGATTCCCTGCTGAACTTTGCCATCAAATACCAGCAGCGCGTCGATAACAATCAAATTCTGCCCAAAGTGTCTTGGCGTCGGTAAATCGCAGGAGTTAGTTGGTGTGAGGCTGGTCACTGAACCGTATTTAGCGCAAGTCAGCCGGTGGCCAAAAGCGGGGCGGCATATTTTAGCACAGTTTGACGAAAATTCGGCTGTCGTCTATCAGGCTTTTCGCCCAGCCATTGGTCACTTTGCCGCCTCATATCATGTCCGGCAGCACCGTTTGTGTGCTGAGGGGGGGGCGGGTTTATTGATATTCTGCTCTGTGCCAAAAATATCTTGGCAGAACCCGCCCCTACAGGGCTATGTATACACAACTCATGCTAGCGGACATGATATCACACGGTTATTTCGGCATCTGGCGCGAAAGTGGACCGGCGTGCGATTCAGTTAGGATTGCGTGGGGATGTTTTATCCCGGTACGAGAGAGAGTGGATTGTAAATATCGAGGATCTCTATGAGTTCGTGCGGCAGCAACTACGTTAAAACGGGTGATTGGACAAATTTGCTAACCCCTTTTGAGTCGGTTTATACTGTTGACAATTACGGCCTTGCCAAGAAGCTAGGATTATCGCTTATCTGAAAAGCAGTTTTATGCGAATCGCTCTTTTTACCGAAACTTTTTTGCCCAAAGTTGATGGCATTGTGACGCGCCTGCGCCACACGGTTGAGCACTTGCAGCGTGCCGGCGACCGAGTGCTGGTCTTCGCCCCCGATTACGGATTGCGGGAGTATAAAGGAGCGGAAATATACGGGGTGCCCGGTTCTCCGCTGCCCTGGTATCCGGAGCTGAAGATGGCTTTTCCGCGACCGTCGGTCGGGAGCAAGCTTGAGGAGTTTCAGCCGGATTTGGTTCATGTTGTGAATCCAGCAATTTTGGGTTTGGGGGGAATTTATTACGCGAAGAAGTTTAAGATTCCTCTGGTGGCTTCCTATCACACACATTTACCGCAGTATTTGCAGCACTACGGATTGGCGGTGCTGGAACCGCTGCTGTGGGAGTTGCTGAAAGGGGCGCACAATCAAGCGGAGCTGAATCTTTGCACGTCTACGGCGATGGTGAGAGAATTGCGCTCGCACGGGATTGAGCGGGTGGATTTGTGGCAGCGGGGGGTAGATACGGAGATGTTCCAGCCGCATTTGGCCAGCCGGCAGATGCGCTCGCGCCTGAGCGGCGGGCACCCGGAAAGTCCGTTGCTGCTGTATGTGGGGCGTTTGGGGGCGGAAAAGGAAATTGACCGGATCTTGCCGGTGCTGGAAGCTATCCCCGACGCCCGTCTGGCGCTGGTGGGAGATGGGCCACACCGGCAGGCGCTCGAAGAACACTTTGCCGGTGCGCCGGCACATTTTGCCGGCTACATGCAAGGGCTGGAACTGGCGTCGGCGTATGCTTCTGCTGACGCTTTTATTTTTCCTTCCCGCACAGAAACCCTCGGACTGGTGCTGCTGGAAGCAATGGCGGCGGGGTGTCCGGTGGTGGCGGCGCGATCTGGGGGCATTCCCGACATTGTGACCGATGGGGTGAATGGCTGCCTGTTTGACCCAGCGGATGATGCCGGTGCGAGAAAGGCGACGCTGCGTCTATTGCAGCACCGGCAAGAGCGGGAAACCCTGCGGCAAAATGCCCGCCAGGAAGCTGAGCGCTGGGGGTGGGCGGCGGCGACTCGCCAGTTGCGCCGGTACTATCAAGAGACGATCGCTTCTGTGTCTGTGGGAAGGGCTGCCTAGAAAGCCGGTTTAATCTTACAGTTCGTGTCAATTTCAGAACCCCGATTTCGCAGGGGCGCGTCCCGCCACCATCGATGTCAACTTAAGCTGTGTCCCGTAGTCTCCCGGCGGTTGAAACCGCAGCTATACAGACAAAACCCGCCTGCGCGGGTTTTAAAATTCCCGCTCTTTTCTTAAGTCCGCGAAGGCGGACTTCGTTTGTGTAGCCGCGATTTACAATCGCCAGGAGCTTAAGTTGACACCAGTGGTTCCGCCACGCCCCCTTCTGGGGTTCTGGGCAAAGAGCGGTTGCGCAAACCATTTAGACCTGCTATATAGCAGTTCTAAATCATTTGTGAAATTCTCTCTCCTTTTCTTCCCTTGGCGCTCTTGGCGTCTTGGCGGTTTATTTAAAAAGTAATTTTCACAAATCATCTGAGCTGCAATGAGATGCGCCCCCGCAGCACTGGCTAATGGGGCAGACATCTAGAAACGAGTATTCTTAAAGATACTGGTTTCTGGCAGCCGCCAGGAATTCCAGATGGAGCTTAATTTTTTACAGATATAACATCTTAGCACAAAAGGAAAAAATATGCAAGGGTTTTGCGAAGCGCCCCTGTGCTGCGGGCAGAGCGGGAGATTTCTGGCCATTGAAAATCAATTTGCCGCTCGGTCGCTCGGGAGTTCTGCGAAGCGTCCAATGTTTAGGGCGGGCTCTCTCTCTAGCAGCTTTGCCGGCACTGATAATTATGGATAGTGTTAATTTAGGTGTCAGTCCGATAACCCCCTAAAGTGGCCTATAGATGATCTTAAAAAAGGGTCGCCTCGCTCAGACCTCGCCCGCACTGCTCCTGGCGCGCTGGAAGCTGGCGCGCTCGTTTTCCCGTGGCTAAATGCGCTAACACTCAGTTACAGTGTGCAAAGTATCGCCTTTTGCCTTTCGCCGACAGCCAGCAGACCTCTGCCGAACCGTGGGCCATCACACACCCTGTGAGGGGTTAATCCTATGACATTTTCAGATGCCGGTAGCGTTCTGGCCACACTGACACAAGCCAATCGCATGGGTGCCCTGGCCCATCGCGTCAAGGATCTGCCAGTGACAGAATTTGTCTGCCTGCTCGACTTTATCACAGCTGAATTCCAGCAGTTTCTCCGGGCGATTGACCTGATCAACAACGAAGCTCTGGAAACCATGCTGGAGCAGCTGCTGGACGCTTTCACCCTAAAAATTGGCCAAATCCTCCAGGCGGAGCGGACGGCCATCTTTCTGGTGGACGCGGAAAAACGCCAGCTGTGGTCGAAACTCACCCAAAGCCAGACCGGCAACCCCATCGAAATCCGCATCCCCCTGCACATTGGCATCCTCGGTCAGGTGGCCACCACGGGCCAGAGTTTGAATATTTGCGACGCGACGGCGGACCCGCTGTTTAACAAAGAAGTGGACTCTCATCCGGGCTACCAAACCCGCAACCTGCTGTGCATCCCGATTTTCAGCAACAAAAACCCCACCCAGGTGGTGGCGGTGGTGCAGCTGTTAAATAAGGCCGGTGATGTCCCGTTCAGCAGCTCGGATGAGGAGCAATTCAGCGAGTTTGCCAACGCGATTGGCATTCTGCTGGAAAGCTGCCAGTCGTTCTATGTGGCAGCTCGCAACCAGCGGGGGGTTTCCGCGCTGCTGAAGGCGACCTCTTCTCTCGGGCAAAGTCTGGATCTGGAAGCGACGCTGCGCTCGGTGATGGAGCAAGCGCGGGAGCTGATGCAGGCAGATCGCAGCACCCTGTTTTTGCTGAAGAAAGACAGCAATGAACTGTGGACGAAGGTGGCGAAAGCGGATGGCAAAACCCTGATGGAAATTCGCATTCCCGCCAATAAAGGCATTGCAGGCTATGTGGCTTCCACCGGCCAGACGCTGAACATTCCCGACGCCTATCAAGACCCTCGCTTTGACCCGACGACAGACAGCCGCACCGGCTACCGCACCCGCAACATCTTGTGTATGGCGGTGTACAACTCGGCAGGGGAATTGATAGGCGTAACCCAGCTGATCAACAAAATTCAGGGCAGCTTCACCAGTTCTGATGAGGCGTTTATGCGGGCGTTCAACACCCAAGCCGGCATCGCCCTGGAAAATGCCCGACTGTTCGAGAGTGTTCTCATCGAGAGGCAGTATCAGAAAGACATCCTGCAAAGTCTCTCCGATGCCGTCATCTCCACCGACATGCAAGGGCGGATTGTCACGATTAATGAAGCCGCTCTGGAGTTGCTCGGCTGCCCAGTGAAAGCGGAAAACGGGCTTCACCGGCACCTGTGGGAGCAGCAGTTTATCGACCGCTACGTCTGGGAGGTGGTGCCGGTGGAAAATCTGCGGTGGCGTCTGCAAGATAGTCTCAGCACAGCTGCCAGGTATTACGTGCCGGAGCAGAGTATAAATGTTGGGCTATACACGCATCCGGCAGATTTGTCAATAGGGTCTGGAGAGGGGAGCGGCACCTACATTCTGGCGATTCCCGACCGGACTAACGCAGAGGTTTACATTCCTTGGAACCGGCTGGAGATCGATGCCAGTGAGGCACACATCCCTATCCAGTTGCGCGCCGATCAAGTCAAGGAAATCGAACGCAGTGTCAATCTCACCATCACCCCCCTGACGAACCCGGAGGGAGGCGTGCGGGGCGGGCTGGTGGTGCTCGAAGACATCAGCCGGGAAAAGCGCATGAAGAATGCCATGTATCGCTATCTGACTCCGGGAGTGGCGGAGCGAGTCATCGCCCTGGGTGAAGACGCCCTGATGGTGGGCGAGCGCAAGGAAGTGACCATCCTGTTTTCTGACATTCGGGGCTACACCACCCTCACCGAAAATCTGGGAGCGTCGGAAGTGGTTTCGCTGCTCAACCAGTATTTTGAGACAATGGTTGAGGCGGTGTTTAACTGCGACGGGACGCTGGATAAATTCATCGGGGACGCCCTGATGGCGGTGTTTGGCGCGCCCCTGCCGGTGCAAGACCACGCCTGGATGGCTGTCAAGTCAGCTTTGGACATGCGCCGCCGGCTGGACAAGTTTAACAGCAAGCGCGTCATTGAAGCCCAGCCCCAAATCCACATTGGCATTGGCATCAGTTCCGGGGAGGTGGTGTCGGGCAACATTGGGTCGCAAAAACGCATGGACTACACCGTGATTGGCGACGGAGTGAACCTGAGTTCCCGCCTGGAAAGTGTCACGAAAGAATATGGCTGCGATATTATTTTGAGCCAGTATACTTATGACCTGTGCGGCGACCGCATCTGGGTGCGCGAGCTAGATAAAATTCGCGTTAAAGGTAAAAACGAAGCGGTCAGCATCTACGAGTTGATTGACCTTCGCCAGAAACCCCTCGACGTCAAGACAGACGAGTTTTTAGACCTGTACAGAAAAGCCCGTGACGCCTATCTGGCCCGGGAGTTTACTGTGGCCATCGCTCGCTTTCAAAAGGCCCTGCAGATTAGGAGAACGGATCGCGCGGTGGCAATCCACATCGAGCGGTGCCAAAATTATCTGAAAAATCCCCCTCCTGAGTCTTGGGATGGGGTGCACACGATGACAACCAAATAATATCTGGTTGGGCATGGGAGATTGGGCGGGGGGCGATGGGGGCGATGGGGGCATTGGCGATGGGGCATGGGTTGGAGTGCGACCTAAAATATATAGCGTTTCTCAGTTGGATGAACTATGGCTCAGAAACCCGGTTTCTTAAAGAAACCGGGTTTCTCAGTACCTCACTAATATGAGAAACGCTATAACACCTAACCCTTAACTCCTAACCCCTGGAAACAGTTTTTATTCTGGTGCGGCTGACAGCGATCGCGCTGTGTCGCGCACAATGTCTAGGGTTGCCTCGATGTCGGCGCGTGCCGTGCGAAAATTTACAATGCAGGCTCGCAAGGCATACCTCCCGCACAAGTTTACGTTTGAGAGGAAGGCGCGTCCGCTGCGCTGCACCGCACGCAAAATTTGTGCGTTCAGCCGGTTGAGTTCCGCATTGATTCCCTCTCGCTCAACCCCATCTGCTGACAGCAGCTTGGCGCGTTTGTCTGGCGGAACGTAGCGAAAGCAGCAGATGCTTAACTCTACCGGCGCGAGCAGTTCAAAATCTTCTGCGGCGCTGACGCATTCGGCAAAATAGTCTGCCAAATCGTTATTTTCTGCAATGGCAGCGCTGATGCGCCGCACTCCATAGTAGCGCAGCATCATCCAAATTTTCAAGGCGCGAAATCGCCGGGAAAGTTCTATTCCGTAATCCCAAAACGCAAAAGATTCCGCCTCTGTTTCTTGCGGGACAATCAGATAGTCTCCCGGAGTGAATGAGAGAGCAGTGCGAACGGCAGGAGCGTCCCGAAACAGGAGGCAGCCGCAATCAACTGGCGTGAAAAGCCACTTGTGCGGGTCGAGGGCAACCGAATCAGCACGCTCAATTCCCTCAAAGAGATGGCGCTTGCGCTCGTCGAGCGCAGCTGGCACACCATAAGCTCCGTCAATGTGAAACCACAGTCCGTATTCTTCTGCAACGCGGGCGATTTCTGCGAGCGGATCGACGGCTCCTGTGCCAACTGTGCCGGCGCTCGCTACAATACAAAAAGGTCGCAATCCATTGCTTAAGTCGGTTTCCAGACATTCGCGCAAGTGCGATATATCTAGGCGGAATTTCGCATCCGATTTCACGATGCGGACGCGATCTCGCCCCAGTCCGAGTACATCCGCCGCCTTGGGAATGGACAAGTGCACTTGGTCGGAAGTGTAGACAGTCATGGGAGTGCCGGCGTCCCACAAACCGTTGCGCGAAACTTTATCTTGGGATTTGACTCGGTGCGCGATCAGGAGCGCATTCAAATTCCCCATTGAACTTCCGCTGGTTAGTAACCCGTGTGCGGAATCGCCATAACCGATGAGTGAGCTTAGCCAGCGCACGACAATTTTTTCAATTTCCGTCGCTGCCGGTGCGGCACGCCAAGAGGTCACGTTTTGGTTGAGCGCGGACGCGATGAGATCTGCGAACACTCCCACAGGATTTGAGGGCGAACCAATGTAACCAAAAAAGCGCGGATGGCCACTGTGCCGGCTGCCGGCAATGATGCACCGGCAGTCTTCCATCAACTTTTCAACCGGCTCACCTTCAGCGGGTAACTCCGCACTAAAACGCTCCGCAAGCTGAGCGGAAGGCGTGTGTTGGAAAACCGGCATTTCCGAAACGTCCGCCAAGTATTCCATCACCAGCGCAACTGATTGCGCCGCCAGGGATTGCATGGCGTCGTCTGTGAGGTCTAGGGAGGAAGGGCGAAGGCTGTGCCGGTGTTCACTATTAACTTCGCCGTGCGAGTCGAGCATATAACTTTCCTTGTTTTCTGGAAATATATCAATCAGTCCCTAAAAAAAATCAGATCCTCTTTCCAGAAAGCGTAGAAACCGGGTTTCTGAAAGAAACCCGGTTTCCGATCCGGCAGTTTCACAACGGAGCGATCAGCCGCAAGCGACTCTGTTCAAATTTTTCTAAAGTCTCTGCTGCTATCTTGTCCGGATCTCGCAAGCTTCCCATTGTATCTCCCCCAAATTTAACACAAACACTTTTGTGGCCGGCGGAGAGACCTTCCTTATAAGCCCGGACAAATTTTTCATGTTCAGCTTGTAGGGAATTTGGCAGAGTCTGGAATACAGACAAGAGTTCTTTCTTCCAGACGACATTCACCAGATAATCGTGATCCCAGGCCATTACCCCACTTAAACTGACTGACTGAACTAGCGACTGGACGTGACCGTGAGTCATCGTGGGGCGAACTTCACAGATATACTCCTGTTTGCTAAAGTTCCCAGTCAGCTTCATCGAAGAGCCCGATGCCCACATCAGTTCAGAAGCCGTTTCCAGCTCAATCTTTGCAGTGTCCAGGTCGCCAGCTCGCACTGCGGCTGCGAGGCGACGAAAGCAGAGAGTTAGACCTTGGGTGAAAACAAAAAACACCCAGTGACCTCTTTTCCATACACGCAGCAGAGCACTGTCAGTATTCGTCAGCGTGTTTGTCCTGAGACTTTCTTCTCCAAAAAGTTGAGAAGCCCCTGATTCGGGGAACGATTGGGGAAGAGGTGCCAGGGATTCAGGGGTTATATCGTTCCTCGAACCAGCACTCCCCACATTGAAAACCCTTGCCAATAGGCTGGCATAACTTTGGAAGCCTGCAGCCACAAGTTTTACATCACCGGGGTCAAACGTCCAGCTTTCGGTCATTTCCAAGAAGCCCAAATACGCTTTCATGACGCTGGCAATGATTAACTTAGCAGGTTCCTTGGCTTTTACATGTTCTACCTCCATGTACTGATTTAATTCTTTGACTTCCTCACAGGTTAGTGGGGTGCCGGTGGCAAATTCTTTGGGCAGAGGAATGGTTTCGAATGGCTCTAGGTGTTGCCAGGCAGCATTAGTCAGGGAAATCGCCTGCGGCAGCGAGTTAACAGTCAAAGTCTGCTGAAACTGTTCTAGTGCTAAACGCACCGAGGCGGCGACAGGCTGGCTCAATTTGTAGCATGGACGCAGTTCTTGTGGTTGCAATAAATAAAGATTTACTTGTTCACTCATCATCAGATTGCTCTGTCTTTTTAGGAGTTGTCAGTCAGTCTGTATTGCCCCACTATAAATTCCCTTAAATCCATATTTAACTCAAGAGGTTTACACTGGACATGGGGCATGGGGCATGGGCATGGGGCATGGGGCATGGGGCATTGGGTTAGCGAGGGCTTCTCTCCTATAACCTAACTCCTAACCCCTATGGGGTATGGGGCATGGGGCATTGGGCATTGGGAATCGGGTGAGCGAGGGCTTCCCTCCTAAAGCTCTTGTGAGACTACTATAAATTTTTAACCGGCAGCTGTGACGTTGGTGCTGGTAATTTTAATATTTTTTTTGTCCCACCGCAAACGAGCCGGTAGGGCTAAAGCCCAACTACAAACCTTTTCAAGGCATTGCCTCCAAAGCGTCGTTCCCAGGCAGAGTCTGCAAGGGGAACACGACCGCCCCCTTTTATAGGGGCGCGTCCCGCCACGTCCCCTCCGGGGGATGGAAAAGCTCACGACTTGTAAGTAGCAACTTGAGTTAAATACGCCAAATTTTTTATTATAACCGCAAACCTTATTTTCTGTCAAGAGTCTAGCTCAAAAGCCCGAGGAGCATCCCCATCGTGCCAACAGTCCTGTACAGATCGCCGAAGCCGACCACAGCATTAGGCCCGCAGGGGGCTGCTCTCGGAATGGCACATTGGGGCGTGGGGATGGTATCATAGCCTGAAGTATTGGACATGGCATTGGGTATTGGGCACCCAGCTGTCGGAGCTATTTTGGCACCAATTGACACCAATTTTTGTTACCGGAAGAAAGCATATTACAAAATCCGTATGAGGGCGGGATTTGTCAAAACCATTCTTTCCGATAAGCTAAAATTTAAGGGAGTGGCGTCCCCGGTGAGCGGTGGGCTGCGGAATATCATATCCTGTTTGGACCGTGGCCATGCGCCAGGGGCCATGCCCTATGCCCGCATTTGGTTTATCCATATCGCCGCAGCCCCGGAAATATCTTGATAAACCCGCCCCCCACACGACAGGAATTGCCCGGGACAAATCGCCAGCTATAGCAGTTCTCAGTTGGATGAACTACGCCTGAGAAGGGTTTCTCAGTACCTCAATGAGAAACGCTATAGTATAAAGTGGTAGTTCGTTGAATCTCTTCAATACTTGAGGCCAAGAGATGAGTTTTTTACTTTCACTTCTCACCGGCTTGATATCCATCTTCATCTTTCTCAACGCTGAGAGAGTGGAGGATGACCGGTCTCGCTTAGCAGTTCGGGCCATTGCCGCACTGATTGGGGCGGTTGCGGTACTCTCCTCCCTTTTTAGGACACTCATTGTTATCCCCGCCGGCAATGTTGGAGTCGTGGACTCCCTGGGAAAGGTTTCCGAGTCCTCTCTCAATCCAGGCGTCCACCTGGTCAATCCGGCGGCTAGAATTGTTAATTTTTCCACCCGCCTAAAAAATGTCCAGGAAACCATAGAAGCCACATCCAAAGAGGGGCTGGCGTTCAATATCAATGTCAGCCTGCAGTACAGGCTACAGCCGCAGAAAGCCGTGTCCGTCTATGAAAATATTGGCACTGACGAGACAGAAATTGTCCTCCCCCGATTTCGCTCAATTGTCCGCGAGGTCACTGCGATCTACCCCGCAGAAGCCATTTACTCTACCAAACGGCAAGAGATAGCCAGCCGCCTCCGCCGGCAGCTGAGCGAACACAAGTGTTGAATCTTAACAATTCGACATAAAAAAAGCGCCCAAAACGTGCTATGATTTGGGCTAC
>NZ_KB235948.1:5711113-5834721 GCF_000332335.1 Kamptonema formosum PCC 10802
CACTGGATAGAACGACTTCTCTCTGGCTAAGCATTTTTACTCAGGGCAGGATAAATGTAAGCTAAAATGTAAAGTTTTGTGACAGAATTCAACACTTGTGCTGAGCGAACAGCTAGCCCCCCTCGGTTTCACGGTTGAGGAAACCCTGTTGAGAGAGCTGCAAATGCCAGAGAGAATCCAAACCGCAATTCAGGACAAGCTCAAGGCAGAGCAAGAAAGCCAGCAGATGGCTTTTACCCTCAAAAAAGAGCGCCAAGAAGCCGAGCGCAAGCGCATCGAAGCCAAAGGAATTTCCGATTACCAAAAAACGGTTTCCCAAGGTCTTAACGCGCAAGTGCTGCAATTGAAGGCTATCGAAGCGACAGAAAAACTGGCCCAGTCGCCAAACGCCAAAGTTTTAATAGTCGGTGGCGGACAGAGGGGAGTGCCCGTGATTTTCCAGGTGGATAATGCCCCTTCTGAGCCAGCAAGGTAATAGCCAACCCGAAGGGAACATCCCATTTTTTTTCCCATCTCTTGTAGGACAGGCATCTTGCCTGTCCCAGACTTCTGTTTCTGGCACAGGCGAGACGCCTGTGCTACAAAAAATTAATATATGTACAAAATCCGGATGCTCCCAACCCGAAAGCCGCTGCAACCTTTTTCTGACCTCCGCTAAAAGCGGTCTGGGTTGGGATAGCGGCGGACAATTGCCCGCCGCCACATCTGCCGCAACTGTGGCGAAATTGTGGCGTTGCAGTAAGACAAGATGATTTCACCACAACTCCCTTCTCTTTCTCCCCCGCCCTGCACCCAGGGAGGGGGTAGGGGTGCCGGGTTCATCCCCAGAATATGCAACGCCGAACTTGCTGCCAAGCCAAGCCAAAGCTCTTGCTATAGAGTACAATATTCTTGCTGCCCGACCGTAAAGGACAGTCCGGGTGAGGGAATGGTGCTAGCAGCACCCATCCAGCGACCGGCGTAACTTTCTCTTATTCTACAGCAGAGCGAGCTTTTTTATGTCAGGTTCTGAGAAACTTTATGAAGGCAAGGCCAAAATTCTCTTGAGCACCGGCGATCCGGAAATTCTACTGACAGTCTTTAAAGATGACGCCACAGCATTTAACGCCCAGAAACGAGGGAGCATCACCGGCAAGGGCGAAATCAACTGCCAAATCTCTAGCCATTTATTCAAACTGCTAGAAGCGGAGGGCATTGCCACCCACTTCAAAGACTGCCCAGCGCCCAACGAAATGCGAGTGCGGTGGGTCAAGATTGTGCCGGTGGAAGTGGTGGTGCGGAACATCGCCGCCGGCAGTCTTTGCAAGCAAACGGGATTGCCAACCGGCACCATTTTGAAACAGCCGCTGGTAGAATTCTACTATAAAAATGACGATCTGGGAGATCCGCTGCTAACGCGGGAGCGCCTGTTGCTGCTGGAACTAGCCACCCGGGAACAAGTCGAGGAACTGCAAACACTAGCGTTGCGGGTGAATGAAATTCTCTCGAAATTTTTCCTAGAGTGCGGCATCACCCTGGTAGACTTCAAACTGGAGTTTGGCACCGACAGCGAGGGAAGACTGCTGCTGGCGGATGAAATTAGCCCAGACACCTGCCGGCTGTGGGATAATGCAGATGGCGATCCCGACCGGCGGGTGATGGACAAAGACCGCTTCCGCCGCGATTTGGGGAATGTCGAACAAGCTTACCAGCGAGTGCTAGAGCGGGTTCTGGCGCACAGCAACAAAGCGAGTGGCGCTCGCTAAGCGATTTAAAAGCATCTACTATCCTAAATCCTAACCCCTCCCGTGCGGGGAGCGGCGGGCGAGGCAATGCGGTAAGATTTACCACTGAATGCACTCTGGCTGCCTTGGGGCGCATGCGTGCCAGCGCGAACTCCGTGCTGTTTGCTTCAAGGCAAGCTAGAAATTGTGGCTCTGGTGTGTGGAATTGGAAAACAACGTGAACAAGATGCGGATACCGACCGTATGGGTGGCAATTTTGACAGCCTCAGCCACCCTAAGTTTATCGAACCCCGTCAGCGGACAGACTGTGAGCCTGCAGTCCGCGCCAGAGCCCACCGGCTCCCCCCCCGCACAGCCCCTGCCACCGGTGCCGGTGGAAAGCGCTGAGCTGGCGAGTGACTCGCACCTAGCGGCGGGCTTTGCAGAACCGCAAATGGCAGCGGACTCCCAACAAGTGGCCCTCCCAGCGCCAAACCAGACTGCCGTCTGGTCGCTAGAGTCCCCTGTCGGGACGCCCCTCAAAGAGGGTCAGGGAGAGGAAATGGCCGATGTGGGGCCGGAAAATCCCGGAGTGGCTCAGAAGCAAGGCACGGCGGCAGATTCAAAAGCCCCGCCCGCTCTCGCTTTCCCTGCAGCCGGTGGGGGAGTTGGGGGTGCGCCGGCGGCAGTTTCGGCGCTAGAGTCCGTGGCCCAGACCCCGCAGCCCCCCTTGCCGGTGCCGGTGCCAGCCAGTCCGCCCCCCGCAACGCCCCCTGCAGGTCAGTGCCCCGATCCAGCTGCGCCCCAAGTGCTGGTGGCGGAAGTAGCAGTCAGCGGCGCGCAGGGGGAACTGCAAGATGAAATCTACCGGACGATTCGCACCCAGCCCGGTCGCACGGCCAACCGCTGCCAGCTGCAAGAAGACGTGAACGCCATCTTTGCCACCGGCTTCTTTGGAAAAGTGGACTACGTGCCCGAGGACACTCCGATCGGCGTCCGGGTGACCTTTGTGGTGCAGCCCAACCCAGTGCTAGAAAAAGTAGTCGTCAGTGCCGTTCCCGAAGGTGCCGCCCAGCAAGCTGTGCCCCAAACAGTCGTGGACGACATATTCCGCGATCAGTATGGCCGCATCCTCAACCTGCGCACCTTTCAGGAGGGCGTCAAAAAATTAAATAAGTGGTACAAAGACAACGGCTACATCTTGGCCCAAGTGATTGACTCATCCGCCGTCACCCCCGATGGCAGAGTCACCTTGCTCGTCGCAGAAGGCGTCATAGAGGACGTGCAAATCCGCTTCGCCACCAAAGAAGGCGAAACCGCCGACGAGCAAGGCAACCCGATCCGGGGACGCACCCGCAAATTCATCATCACCCGCGAGATGGCGCTCAAACCCGGACAAGTGCTCAAAGAATCGGCGCTGATCGCAGATTTGCGCCGCATCTACGGTTTGGGCCTGTTTGAGAAAGTCGAGCCGACCTTGAACCCAGGCGCAGATCCGCGCCGAGTGGCTGTCGTCCTCAATGTCACAGAACGCAACACCGGCTCGATAGCGGCGGGTGCGGGGATCAGTTCCGCCACTGGAATTTTTGGCACCATCAGCTATCAAGAGCAAAACTTAGGCGGAAACAACCAAAAATTAGGGGCGCAGCTGCAAGTGGGCGAGCGGGCCCTGCTCTTTGACGTTAACTTCACCGATCCCTGGATTGCCGGCGATCCCTACCGCACCTCTTACACCGTCAATGGCTTCAGACGCCGGTCAATCTCCTTAATCTACACCGGCGGTCCTGACGACGTTCGCCTTCCCGATCCCAACAACCCCACAGACCCCAGTTCCGGCGATCGCCCCCGGGTGCTGCGTCTGGGCGGCGGCGTCACCTTTAACCGCCCCCTGAACCGAAACCCCCTGGAAAAGTCCGAATGGACAGCTTCCCTCGGCTTGCAGTACCAGCGGGTTTCCATCCGAGATTCAAATGGCGACATCAGCCCCGTGGACGCCCTGGGCAACGATCTCAGCTTCAGCGGCGAGGGCAAAGACGACCTGACCACCGTGCAGTTTGGACTCTCCCGCGACCTGCGCGACAACCCCCTCAAGCCCACCAGCGGCTCCCTGTTGCGGTTGAGTACCGAACAGTCCGTACCGCTGGGTTTGGGAAGCATCTTTATGAATCGCCTGCGAGCTAGCTACAGCTACTACATGCCGGTGAGATATTTTAACTTTGCCAAAGGGCCCCAGACATTAGCATTTAACGTTCAAACCGGCACCGTTCTCGGCGATTTGCCCCCCTACGAAGCCTTCGCTCTCGGTGGCAGCAATTCCGTTCGCGGCTACGATGAAGGAGAGCTGGGCAGCGGTCGCAGTTTCCTGCAAGCAACTGCAGAATATCGCTTCCCGATTTTCTCTGTTATCGGAGGAGCGCTGTTTCTCGATTTCGGCAGCGATCTCGGTTCCGGTTCTGGCGTTCCCGGCGATCCGGCAGGGGTGCGGGGCAAACCGGGCTCGGGGTTCGGTTACGGTTTGGGCGTCCGCATTGATTCCCCTCTCGGTCCAATCCGCGTGGATTATGGCATCAATGATAACGGGGAATCTCTCTTTCACTTTGGACTTGGAGAGCGCTTCTAGCTCTTTTAGAGTAAGGAATTTAGCCGGAATTTTCGCCGGCTAAGACAGGATGTCAGAAACCAGGTTTTTTGAACAAATCTGGTTTCTCTAGGGAGGGAAGTTTAAACCGCCAAGACGCCAACAACGCCAAGGGAAGAGAAGAGATAGGCTCTCACAAACGATTAATAATTACTGTGTGAGCGCAGGGAAAGCGAGGGTGGTAAGAGAAGAGGGAAGGGGAGTTTTTTAGGAAAAATTAGGATTGTAAGCAAAAAAAACTGGCAATTTGTATGCGAGAGGCGGGTAAGGAATGACAGTTCACCACACATTGGCAGATGGGTTTGAGCGGTCCGGAATGGGGCTGCACCTGGGCGTCGTGACTGCAGTGCGGGTGCTGCCGGCGGCACCCGGGGAGGGGCGATATTTCGCCCGCACCGATTTAACCGGCACCCCCAGCATTCCAGCAAGGGTAGAATTCGTCCGCCAGACAGCCCTCTCGACAGAACTGGCGAATGGAGCTGCCGGCGTGCGCACCGTAGAGCACCTGCTAGCCGCCCTAGCCGCAATGGGAGTGGACAGCGCCCGCATTGAGGTGGATGGCCCAGAAGTGCCCCTGCTGGATGGGTCAGCCCTCGGTTGGGTGGAAGCGATCGCCTCTGTGGGAGTCGCAGCAACCGAAATCCCCAAATCCCCAAATCCCGGCGAGGAACCTCCAGCGTTCCTGTCGCTTCCCGAAGCCGTCTGGGTGAATCAGGGAGACGCCTTTGTCGCCGCCGTGCCCGCACCGGCGCTGCGCTTCAGCTACGGCATAGACTTCGACCAGCCGGCAATTGGCCAGCAATGGCACAGCTGGTCCCCCGCCACAGACAGCTTCGCCAGCGAGATCGCACCGGCGCGCACCTTTGGCTTCGCGGAGCAAATCGAGCAGCTGCGGGCGCAGGGCTTGATCAGAGGCGGAAGTTTGGACAGCGCCCTCGTCTGCAGTCAGGAAGGGTGGTTAAATCCACCGCTGAGATTTGCAAATGAACCAGTGCGTCATAAAATCTTAGACTTAGTAGGAGATATGAGCTTGCTGGGAAGATTTCCTCGCGCTCACTTTATCGCCTACAAAGCAAGCCACAAGCTGCACGTCGGGCTCGCCCGCCGGCTGGCTTCCTCGGGCTGGGGATTTTAGATTTTGGATGCCCAGACGCACCCCCAATCTAAAATCTAAAATCGCAAATCTAAAATAAACATCTACTCATGTCCACCCTGACCGACGTTACGGCCCAAAATTCCCCCGCTCCCGGTCCTGCTGCCGAGCACCTGAGCGAGAGAGATTCCGCAAGCGCCCCCACTGCGCCTGCGGTTCAGACATCGCTGACACTCGAAGAGATTCAGAAGCTGCTGCCCCACCGCTATCCCTTTTTGCTGGTGGATCGGATTGTTGAGTGCGTTCCGGGGCAGCGCGCTGTGGGGATAAAAAATGTCAGCGTCAACGAACCGCATTTTCAGGGGCATTTTCCGGGGCGTCCGATCATGCCCGGGGTGCTGATCGTAGAAGCAATGGCCCAAGTCGGGGGGGTGCTGATGGCCCAGCAGCCCGATCTGCCGGAAGGATTATTTGTGTTTGCCGGCATTGATAAAGTGCGGTTCCGGCGACTGGTAGTGCCGGGGGACCAGCTAGTGATGACGGTGGAGCTGCTGTGCGTCAAGCAGCGCCGTTTCGGGAAAATGCAGGCGCGCGCAGAAGTGGATGGCCAACTGGTGACAGGAGGCGAATTGATGTTTTCCCTGCTGAGCTAACAGCAGGGATGAGTGATGAGTGTTGAGCGATCAGTTACATTCCTCTTCAACTCAGCACTCCTTCCTCAACACGCAAAATTATATGATGACTTTAATTCACCCCACCGCTGTCATCGGCACAGGCGCTCAGCTGCACCCGACTGTGCGGGTGGGTCCGTATGCGGTGATTGGAGAACAGGTAAAAATTGGCCCGGAAACGACGGTTGGGGCCCATGCGGTAATTGATGGGCGGACGGAAATCGGGGCTCGCAATCAAATTTACCCCGGGGCGGCGATTGGTTTGGAGCCGCAAGACCTCAAATATGAGGGCGCTCCCAGCTTTGTGAGAATCGGGGATGACAACATCCTTCGCGAGTATGTGACGGTGAACCGAGCCACCGGCTTGGGTGAGGCCACGGTGATTGGCAGCGGCAATCTGCTGATGGCTTATGTACATGTAGCGCACAACTGCGCTATCGAAAACCAGGTGGTGATTGCCAGTATGGTGGCGCTGGCGGGTCACGTCCACATAGAGTCGCGGGCGGTGATTGGGGGCGTGTTGGGCATCCATCAATTTGTCCGCATAGGCCAGCTGGCGATGTTGGGCGGTATGAGCCGGATTGACCGGGATGTGCCGCCCTACATGCTTGTGGAGGGGAATCCGTCGCGGGTGCGATCGCTCAACCTTGTGGGGCTGAAGCGGGCCGGGCTGTCACCAGATGAGATTGCCGGCTTAAAAAAAGCGTTCCGCATTCTTTACCGGTCCGGACTGACGCTGACTCAAGCTTTGCCGCAGCTGTCCGAGCTTGGCGACAGCGAACACTTGCAGCAGCTGCGCCAGTTCCTGCAAATGTCCCAGATGGAGGGCCGGCGGGGGCTGACTCCAGGGAAACAGATCAAGGATAAGGATGAAGGATGAAGGGGGAATTCAATTTGACTGCAGGGTTGAGCGCGCATCCTCCCCCGGAGCGAAAGGTGCGGCTGTTCCTCAGCACCGGCGAGGTTTCAGGGGACTTGCAAGGGGCGCTGCTGGCAGAAGCCCTTCACCGGCAAGCACTGGCACAGGGGATAGCGCTGGAGATTGTGGCCCTGGGGGGGGAGCGGATGGCCAAAGCCGGCTGCACTCTGTTGGGGGATACCAGCGGCACGGGTTCAGTGGGGATTGTGGAGTCTTTGCCCTACATTTGGCCTGCGTTGCAGCAGCAGCGGTGCGCCAAGCAGTACCTGCAAAAGAACCCGCCCGATTTGCTGGTCCTGATTGACTACGTCGGCCCGAATCGGGCCATTGCCACCTATGTCAAGCGACAGATGCCGCAGGTGCCGGTGGTGTACTATATTGCGCCGCAAATGTGGGTTTGGTCGCTCTTCGAGAGCGATGCGGCTAAGTTAGTAGCAGTGACCGACCGGCTGCTGGCGATTTTCCCAGAAGAAGCTCGCTACTTCCGGGAGCGGGGCGCTTCTGTGACTTGGGTGGGCCACCCGCTGCTGGACTGGCTGCAGTCGTTCCCCAGTCGGGAACAGGCGCGTCAGTCGCTGGGCATTGATGGGGAAACGCTGGCGGTTGCCCTGCTGCCGGCGTCGCGCCAGCAAGAGTTAAAATACTTGCTGCCGGTGATGTTTGAGGCGGCTCGGCAGCTTCAGGAGCAGCTGCCGCAAGTGCGCTTCTGGATTCCGGTGTCTCTCGAAAGGTTCAGGGGTGCGGTGGAGGGGGCGATTGAGCGCTACGGGTTGCGGGCGATCGCTGTGTTCGGGCAGTCTCGGGAAGTGCTGGCGGCGGCAGATCTGGCGATCGCAAAATCTGGTACAGTCAATTTAGAAATTGCTCTGCTGAATGTGCCGCAGGTGGCGATCTACCGAGTCAGCCCCCTGACGTACTGGCTGGCTCGCAGGGTGCTCAATTTTTCGATTCCCTTTATGTCCCCGCCTAACCTGGTGCAAATGCAGCCCATTGTGCCAGAACTGTTACAGGAGCGAGCGACACCGGCTGCCATTGTCGGGGAGAGCCTGGATCTTTTACTGAATGCCCGCCGGCGTCAGGAAACCCTGACAAACTACCAGCAGATGCGGCTTAAACTGGGAGAGGTGGGGGTGTGCGATCGCGCTGCTCAGGAAATTTTCCAGCTGCTGGTGTAGAGGGGGGTAAGATTTTAGGGTGTTTTTCAATCCCGTTTCCCGGATTCAGCGGGCCAAAAATATTCTCCTCGCACCCCCGGCTGAAATCATTATCGCATTCATTGGGGCTTCTTCGCACACCCCTTGATGCTCCCGTTGCGCATTATCCGGATCAACCCGGCACCCAACCCCCTCCCCGCCGGCAGGGAGGGGGCTAAGGAAGTGGGTGGCTCCGGGGGGCTGTGAAAGGTAAATTTTAGAGAAGCTATTTTAGATTTTACATTTTAGATGTTAGATTGAATCCGAAATATTCCTGAGGCTGAGGCGCTTGGGCGCTCTTAGCGAAAAATATAAAACCCCATCTACCCTGTCTTTTGCGTCCTGGCGTGCCTAAAATATTACATCCGAAATTCCAATTGAGTTCTGAGCGGCGGCCCATTGCTGTCGATTTGTTTGCTGGTGCCGGTGGATTCTCCCTGGGAATTGAGCAAGCCGGCTTCGATGTGGTGGCAGCGGTTGACATTGACCCCGTGCATGCGGCGGTGTATTCGTTCAACTTTCCCCAAACCGAGGTGCTGTGCGCCGATCTTGCTACGATGTCCACTCGCTTGATTGGAGCGGCAGCCGCACAAAGCTCCGCATCCTGCGCTGCTGGGGGGAGTCGCAGGAGGTCACCGCCCAGCTGGGATGGTGAAATAGACCTAGCGATCGGCGGGCCTCCGTCTCAGGGGTTCGCGATTATGGGCAAGGGCGTCCTGGAAGACGAGCGCAACAATCTGGTGTTCGATTTCTGCCGCGCGGTGAGCGAGCTGCAGCCGCGATATTTCATCATGGAGAATGTCCCGACTCTGGTGAGTGACCAGTACGGGGAGTTTATGGAGCGGCTGATTGGGCAGTTTGAAGCAGCAGGATACAAGCTCGCGCTGCCGGTGCGGGTGTTGAATGCAGCGGATTTTGGTGTGCCGCAAGACCGGCAGCGCATGTTTTTGCTGGGCTCTCGCTTGGGTGAAGTGCTGCTGACTTATCCAGAAGTGCCGGCACAGCCAAAAAAGGTGACCGTCAAGGAGGCGATCGCAGACTTGCCGGATGTGGATGAGTTTGCAGAGCTGCTGGAGACAGATGAGCTGCTGCTGACGCCGGCGCAGCTCAATAGCATAGAAAAGCAGGCAAGCCAGTATGTGCGATCGCTGCGGGGTCTGGTGAGGGAGCCAGGGGATTTTTCCTGCGATCGCCTCTGGAACCGGCAGTTGCTGACCGGCTGCTTGCGCACGGCTCACAGCCCTGAGTGCGTGCAGCGGTTTGAGGAGACGCCGATGGGGAGGGTGGAGTCTAGCAGCCGCCTGCGCCGGCTCAATATTGACGGGCAATCTCACACCTTGCGCGCCGGCACGGGGAGGGAAAAAGGCCGGTTTACCTCGCCGCGCCCGATTCACCCGCTGCGCCCGAGGGTGATTACGGTGCGGGAGGCGGCGCGCCTGCATTCGTTTCCGGACTGGTTCCGCTTTCACGGGACGAAGTGGCACGGATTCCGCCAGGTGGGCACTGCGCTGCCGCCGAAGTTGGGACGCGCGGTGGGGCGTCAGGTGATGGAGGCGCTGGGGATTAAGCCGGAGGTGGCGGCAGAGCCGGTGGAGCAGGGCGAGCTGGCGCTGCTGCGTATGAGTCCGTCGCTGGCTACTAAGTATTGGGAGAAAGAGTCTATGGATATGTGATAGTGATGTTTGGTAGCGACTGCCGGGTTTCTTTCAGAAACCCGGTTTCTGGCAAAAGAAAAGCGGATTAAATTTTGAGTTAAAGGAGTGAAACAAATGAGTCAGCAGGAGCCAAGAGATTCTCAGAATAAACCTTCTGGAAAACTAGCGGCAATCACCTCTTTGTTTATTTTCGCGCTGATTCTCTGTTCAGCCATTGCATCTGGAGTTACTTTCTTCCTTCTGAAAAATTCTGATATATTGTCCAAAAGCTCTCCGGCATCCCCAACACCATCTGCCGCTCCACTGCCGGCAGAGCCAAGTCCTCCATCACCGGCTGCATCACCGGCTGCATCACCGGCTCCACCAGCGGTTCCACCAGCGGCTCCAATTGCGGTTCAGCCTTCCCCAACTCCAATTGCCAGTCCAAGCAGCAGTCCGCAACCGGCTCCCACCCCTCAGGTGAGCGCGAGTGTTCCGAACGCTCTTTCTGGAAGCAGCCAAGCTCAATCTCAGAATAGCGAACTTCCCGGATATTTTCCAAATGAAGGGTTTAAGGCTCCTCCTTCTGACTTGAGCCGGTTTAAGAAAGCCAATCTCTTGCTGGACAATATGGTAATATCCGGCCAGGAATATATAAACTTTTTGAAGTCTAAAATTCTAGTTCGCGGTCAGCTGTACTCCCCTGTGTTTAGGTTAAGAGGAAACTCTAGCGAACAGCGTGTCGGTTTTGAATTGCCGGGAGTTCAGAAAGCGCTGCTCCTACAGTTCGGCTTGCAAGATTTATCGTCAGGAGATACAAATTTAACTTATCTAGTGAGGCTGTCGGCTGATGGGAAGTTACTTTGGGCCGGCGAGTGCCGGTACGGGAAAGCTCAGCAGATTGTATCGGTTCCTCTAGATATACCGGGAGCCAAAAGTCTTGTGATAGAATATGCTGTCACTGAACCGGGAGGGTTTGGTTATTATAATATGCCCGCTTTATATTTCACTAGAGCTGAGATGCTGGAGGAGTAATCTCACGCCATCCGGAGGGTAAGCTGTTAGGCTTTTAACCTGCTTTTCCGTTGAAAGGAGGCAGAGCCGTAGGGGCGGTGCCCCCGTGCCCGCCCCGTTCCCAGGCAGTAGGGGCGGGTCCCCGTGCCAAAGCGTGTCAACTTAAGCTGTGTCCCGCAGCCTCTGGGCGGTTGAAACCGCAGCTACACAGACAAAACCCGCCTGCGCGGGTTTTAAGATTCTAGTTCTTTTTTTAAGTCCAAGGGAGGCGGACGAAAGTTTGTCGCAGTGAATTTCAATTGCCTGGAGCTTAAGTTGACACCAGTGGCCCCCGTGCGCCCCGGAACGAGAGAACGAGAGCGGGATAAAAGGCGTAGGACAGGCGTCTCGCCTGTCCGAATTAAAGGCGTAGGACAGGCGTCTCGCCTGTCCGAATTAAACCCGCTAGAGGCGGAAGGGCCCGCCCCTAAGGTTCCCGGGTTTATGGGCTGCAGTACATCCAACTGAGAAAGGCTATATTAGTAGGGCACGCGCCAAACCTTGACTGTCCTATCCGCACTGCCACTGACCAAAGTTTGCCCATCAGGGCTAAAAGTAACACACGGAACCGGCCCTAAATGTTTAAGCGTGTGAAGCAGTTCCCCAGTGCGATAATTCCAAATCCGGACCGTGCTGTCTTCTCCGCCACTGGCGAGAATTTTCCCATTGGGGCTAAAGGCAACAGAATAAACCGTGCCTGAGTCTTCCGTCAGGGTGCGCAGACGTCTTCCCGTGCCGGTATCCCACAGTGTAATCGGCGGATCGGAACCCCCACTAGCGACAGTTTGTCCGTCAGGGCTAATCGCGACAGAGTAAACCCGCCCAACAGGGAAGTTAAGCCAGGTTACTAGAAAACCGGCCCAGTCTGAAGGCGAAGGGCCATTGAAAGTGTTCAGCAGTTCCTCCCTGCGCCAATTCCAAATCTTGACAGTATTATCCCAACCGCCGCTGACCAGGATTTGCCCGTCAGCGCTGAAGGCGATAGATTCAACAGGCCACTTGATGTGCCCATTCAGGGTGCTTCGCACTTTGCCGGTGTTGAGATCCCAAAGGTTAATTGTGTGGTCAAAATTTCCACTGGCGAGGATTTGTCCATCGGGACTGAAGGCGAGAGTCTCTACGGTCAAAACTAACAGTGAGCTTCCCAGAGTTTGCCTCAGTCTCCGCGTATCTGCATCCCACAGTTTGATGGTGCCGTCTTGAAACACTATGGTGCAAGCGCTGGCGAGGGTTTTGCCATCAGGGCTGAAGGCGACGCTCCTAATCGGATTTGAATGTCCGGCGATGGTGTCGATTAGTTCGCCGGTGTCTAAATTCCACAGCTTTACAGTTTTGTCAAAACTGCCGGTGGCGAGAGTTTTCCCATCGGGGCTAATGGCTACTGTCCTAATTATATCTGAATGGCCGCTGATGGTGTGCGCGCATGTCCACGCGAGAAGACCTCGCCAAGTTAGGGGTTCTACTGCTGGATTCTGGCAAATCATCGGCAGCCAGCTAGTTCCTGGATAGTCCTTATTCCAAGTGTCTTCCAGCTTGAGCCGCGCTTCCCGCACTGCTGAATTTAGAGACGCGCACTTTCGCGTCTCACCCCCAGAAAATGCCGCCAGAAAATGCTGCAAAAAATCCTGCGCTGCCCTGTCTAGCACCCGCTCGCGCATCACAATGATTTGCGGGATGCGCAACTCTTCTATTTGGTTGGCCAATCCCAACCCGTGGCAAGAATTAAAAATCGCTAGCTGCAAGCCATTCTCAATGGCTGTCCTCAGGGCATTATTAAATTCCTGAACCGTCAAGCTGTCGTTTTGATTAATTTTAATCCATCCGGTTTGACCACTTATTTCGCTGCTGCTGTGTCCGGAAAAAAACAGGATATGCCAGCCCCTGTTATCCCAAAGATATGTGCGGAATTCTTCTGGGTGCGGCTCTACTAAAGGGACAATATCTGCATCGCGTAAATGCCGTTTTAGTAAATCCAGGTCTGCTTGGGGATTAATTTCTGTCTGGCTATCAGTCCCCTTCTTATCGCCCAGTATAGCCAGTATTCTGACTCGATTGCCGCTGGGTGTTTTGGTTCCAGAAGGTGTGTGCTGTGGGGAGCTTATGGCAATTTCTGCCTTGTTGTAGTATTGCGCGAACAAATCCCACAAATGCCAAGGCAGCAGCCGCAGCTTGGGGTCTTCCGTTTGAATGATTGCGCGAATGTCGTCGTCGCGCCTCAGGTTTTGTTGCAAGCCATCCCTAATTTTTTGCCACTCCCTATCCCCAGAATTGAGCCAGGTCTTGAGACTGTCTGCAAAATTCTCAGCTAACTGGCTGCAGGGAAGGTCAGTTTCGCTGGTTTCAGCCTTGAAGCGACCTCGCAGCCCGGGTAGCTGGTTAGTTACGCTGGGTTCAGCCTTGAAGGGACCTCGTAGCCCAGGTAGCTGGTCAGTTACGCTGGGTTCAGTCGGGAAGGAGGTATGACCTCGCAGCCCAGGTAGCTGGCCATAGGCTAACTTCCAATAGCCGTATAGATCCGCAATTTTCGGGTGCGGGGGGAGATGGCCTTCGACTTGGATTTCTGTCTCAGGAGGAGCGCCATCCTCCCTAATTCGCAGGAGAGCCGGAAACCCCTGATCAAAATTCCCTTTGAGTAGTGTTATAATGACTCGTTTACCCATTGCCATCTCCTCAGAAGCCTTGAGGCCATCAAGTTAGAAACTCTTCTGTGATGCTAGCATCTCCCAGAGATATTGTGACACTGAACTGCAATTCGGGAGGGCCGCTAAACCCCCGTTGCAGGAAGTTATCTCTGCTGGTTGATTCAGCTTGTATGAAAGCCTCTCCCGATTCATCGAACACGGTGAGCTTGAGATTGGGGGGCAGATAGATTTGTCCCTCCTCCACCGGCTCCACTCGCAAGCGGATACTAACCTCCCCATCGGTTTTTGGCCTGAAAGCCGCAATTAAGGCCACGGCTTGACGGTCTGCCTGTGTCCCCAAGTCAAAAGCTTTGGCTCTTTCCACACCGGCTGCTGGATTGCCAGGGTCGAGTTTACCCAAGCTGAGGGCAGCTTGCCAGAGGGTTTCTGGATCTTGGCTGTTGCGCAGCAATTGGGTGAGGGCGCTGATGGCGTTTGGGTTGCCGGTGCCGGTTTTCCCGAGAGCTTCGGCGGCTTGCCGGCGGGTTGGTTCATCCTGACTGGTTTGCAGCAGGTGAATCAGATTTAGGATCGCTTCTAGAGCGTTAGAACCCTTAGCGCTTCTGTGAGCACCGGCTGGCAGTAGCTGTTCCGGCTGTTGCCAGTAGGGTTCAAAGAGATTCTGGAGGAATTGCCGCCAGTTTATTGGTGCCGGTGCGAGGCGCACATCCAGAACCGGCACGCCCAACAACTCCGTCAGTTCCCCAGTTCTGAACAGATACTCAGCCCACTCAAAGCCTTCTTGGTAACCTTGCAAAACTAGCACTACACTCCCTTTTTTTAGCTCCTGTATTTTCAAAAATGGGTCTTCTAAAATTTTCTGTAAATGAGCAACTATCGCTTCGGCACGCTGCCTGTCTACTTCGTTATTTATCGTGCCGCTCAATACCAAAAACCACATCACCTCAGCTGTCTGATTTTGTTCCGACCTCTGGGGCGGGGTTTTCTCAACAATTTCTTCCCAATTTAATCCTAACACCTGGCAGTAAGCCTTAAAAGCCGGAGCATTAATAGGATTTTTAGCTGTCAAAAACCGCCTCCATGTTCCATAGGAGATGCCCTCAGCAAAGTATTCCCCCCCTGGCCAATTGGGATCTAGGACTTTACTGGCCTCCTCAAGCCACTTGTAACTGTCTACAGTCCACCCTTTTTCTTCTCTTGCTTGCTTAATCTTTGTTTGTCCCTGCTTAGAAGCTATCAAAGTCTCCGGCATATATACACCTAAAGGTTAGGTTTGTCAAGCTCAAGTCTAGATCGGCATCCAGATCAGCATTTGACTGATCATACCCGATCTGGAGGAAACCCATACACCTCAAGGATTCTAAAGGTGTAGAGACAAAAAGCATCCAGCAATGAAACGCTTGTTCATATCTGAATTCTTTCTTATCGCCACTCTGGGCTCGCATGGGTTCACCGGCAGCAAAATGTCCCCACCGGCAGCCCCGGCACTGGCACAACCGGCCACTGCCAGTGAACAGCTTGTCCAGGCGGAACCGTATTGCCCCCCTTGTCCATCGCCTTCGCGGGTCCCGGGCGATGGCCGAAATCACGAAGGGTTCGTAGTTGGGCTTTAGCCCTACCGTCGGGTTCTGGCCCACACATTTCCCCTCGTTCCCAGCATGAGCTGGGAACCCCCGACTGGGGGCTGTTGCCTCCGATTAGCCCGGGGCACAATTGGCCAGCCTCCACTGTCGGGGAACACCCGACTGGGGGGGCTGCTGCCTCCTATTTCCCTCGTTGCCCTCGTTCCGGGCCGGCACCATTGGCCCGCCCTACAGCCGGGAAACGCCTGACTGGGGGCTGCGGCCTGTTAGAACGGTTGCGCAAATTAAATGCACAACTCCTTAATATACACGACAAATAAAAATCATACAAGCTGATTTTTATGCCTATAATTAGCCTAATATTTGCTGGTTTTGCTACTCCCGTACAGCTATACTAGGCTTTAGGGGCAGGCCCCCGTGCCTGCCCCCGAAACGTGCAAGTTATATGCACCGGCTTCTCTGTTCTCTCAGCGCAGGAGTGCTAAATCCCTCCATGCTTCTACTTCTGGCCTCTGGTCATTCGGGTCAGCGGTCTGACACTTTTTCCATTCTACCCGTGCGCCTTGCGTGTTCCCCTCCGCGTCCAGCACCTGTGCCAGCAAGCAGTGAGCGGGGGCGCTTTCCGCCTTCAGCTCAAGAGCCTTCTCCAGGTGTGGCTTGGCTTCGCTATAGCGAGTTTCCCGCACATACGCCCAACCAATATTTTTGTGCAAGTCAGATTTCAATGAGTCATCTATAGCCTTCTGCAAGCCCAGCTTTAGCCATTTAATCGCTGCGTTATTATCGCTGTATCGAGTAATGTAAAGCCGGCCTAAATTGTTGCTCGCATAGGGTGTGGCGGAGTCATCGCCCTGTATGGCCGTCTGGTACTCACTGCGGGCGCAAGCATAATTGCCGCGCTTTTCGCAAGTCGCACCTAAGTTGTAGCGAGTCATATTCTGGGCTGGGTAGAATTTGAGCGCAGACCTGAAATTAAATTCGGCACTCTCGTATCGCTTTTCGAGGTAGTTCTTGTGCCCGTTCTCGTTGAGAACAAAAGCAATCCGGGGCGAAGCCAAACGAAAGCCGCCAACCAGTCCAAGCAAGAGCGACGCCGCCAGCCCCACCTTAACCGCAATCGCTCTCAGCCTTGTGAGGTGGCCATCCTGCTGGCCCCCCGTTTGTGGCGGGTGAGACACCGGCTCCACAGCAGGCGAACACACCGGCACCCCAGCCCCACCGGCACCTATCGCTTCCAGACATTCTAAAATAATTTCCGCACTCTGAGGCCGTTTCCCCCGAGCAGTCGCCATCAGCCAGTCAATCAAATCCGCCAGCGACTCCGAAACCCGATTCCTCCCGTGGAAACCCCAGGCGATGTCTCGCCATATCAACTCCCCCGTCTCAGCATCATCATTCAGTTCAACCGGATGCTTGCCGGTGAGCAAATGCACAAAAGTGCGACCCAGAGCAAAGAAATCGGATTGCGGCACAGCTTTTCCATCAGATTGCTCCGGTGCTCTGTAGCCGGCTGACCCAATATTTGTGCCATTTTTCCCGGCACCAACTTTACCAAGGTAAGTGTCTGTAACCTCCCGAACCGCGCCAAAGTCAATCAGCACCAGCCGCCCATCCGGTTTCAGCATGATATTCGCCGGCTTGATATCCCGGTGGAAATACTGCTCTTGGTGCAGCACAACCAAAATTTCTACCAGCTGTTTTAACCAATCAATCGCTTGCTCTGGCGCAATCGGTTGATTCCCCCGACTAGCCAGCCACTTCTCCAAATCTTGCCCCTCAATCTTCTCCATCACCAAACAGTGCAGTGGCTGCCGGCTCCCTCTGCCCAAAGCCGTGAAATATCCATCTCGCTCCACTTTGGGAATCCCTGGATGGTGCAGCCGCATCAAAACAGCCGCTTCCCGCTGAAAAAGAGTGACAGCCTTTGAACAGTGATTGGTCAGGATTTTCAGGACTTTTGGCGTCCCCCCATCATCCACTTCAAACGTCTGGCCAAAACCGCCTTTACCCAGCAGTTGAATTCCGCGATAGCGGTTTTGCAGTAAAAGTTCAGACCCGCAGTTGCCACACATAAGTTGGCCGGCATTCAGCGGGTCATCAGGTTGGGGACAGTTGGGATTGAAGCAATAACTCATGGCACGATGCCTCCCTCGAATTAATTCCGATAAGATTGCTTGACAACATACTTCATCACCACCGGCTGCAGGGTGAATAGTGTTTCCGAGTCCGCTTCTAATTTTTCAATCAGCGAGCGCCGACCTAATGCCTGCAGGTTATCGAAGAATTCTGAACGCGAGACTTGTAGCTGAAGAGATTCTCGCAATTGCGAGATTGAAACCGGCTGTTTGGCCTCCGCTAACCTGTACATAATCTCTCTTTCAACCTTAGACAAGCGATTGAATTGCTGAGCCAGCAGGGATTCAAGCTCATCATCTATAAACAGGGTAAACTCTTTTAAGAAGTTAGTCACACTGCCCCCAAATAATTCTTGAATCATGCCAGCAACTATTTTCAGCGCTAAGGGATGGCATTGGTAGGGTTGAATCAGTTGCTTCTCCCATTTGTCTTCATCAGACAGACGGTAGACTTTCAGGATTTCCCGCGCTGCAGCAGCGTCCAAACCTTTCAGCAACAAACAGCGAACCTGTCCAATTGGGCTTTCCAATAGCGCAATTTTTCTAGGTTTCTCCCAGCTAGTAAGCACTAAACAGCTTTGATGCTGGGTTTCTGCCACCCGTGCCAGCAACTCGCCATACCCCTCATATCCCTCCCGGTAGTGGCCCGCCGGTTGGCCACTGCTGAGAACCGCCTCCCAAGCATCGAACACCAGCAAACAGCGGTGCGATGCCAGATATTCTACCAGCCGCGACAGGCGCTCGTTAACAGTGGCCGGCAAATCTGTTACCGGCTGCACAGAGAGGGCTTGCAGCAGATTGGCCAGCATTTCTCCCACCGGTGGCGCGTGGCGGAGACTGCGCCAAATGACGCACTCAAACTCAGCCTCAATCACCTGCGCCAGCTTTACAGACAGCGCCGTTTTGCCAATCCCCCCCATGCCCCAAATGGCCACCAACCGGCACCGGTCGAGCACAGCCCACTGTTTTAGGGTCGCCAGTTCGCCGGTGCGCCCGCACAACCCCGACACATCAGGCGCTTCGCCCCAATCTGTGCGCGGTTTGGCCTTCTCCCCAGATCGGCCCACAAAATCAGCAGCCGAAATATGGTCATCCTCATCCAGGGTTAGCCCAAAGGCGTTGAACAGACTCTGGATCTTCCCTCTGTCAGTCCCCGCTCGCTGCTTCAGTATATGGGAAACCGTATCAGTAGATACAAAATTCCGTGACTCTGGATTAGCAGCAGGGTCAGTCAGTGCAGATATCTCCACTAACGTGCGGCTATCTGGAAACGCTTTGTGGATCGCATCCCAGATTTTCTTGAATCCCCTCTCAGTCAGTATCCGACCGCGCTCGCGTCTGGCCATTTGTCAATTTATCCGTCTTGTCTGGGTTAACTCCCGGTTCCCCGGAGTTTAGCTGAGTTTAAGGCAGATAACAGCCTCTTCCCGATTTTAAGGGAGGCGCGGCACTTTTGGTTTCGAGATTTTCTAGCGGCTGAAACCCCCTCTAGTTCTAGCTTTATAAAATTATTCCCACAAATCCTTAAGTCCGTTTCTTAACTTCCTTTTCTTCGGAGCAGCAACTCTTGCACTTTCAGGAGAATGCAAACAGAAACACCTCGAACAGGATGTTTCAAAAACGTAACCGAGGTATCACTTATGAGCTGGCGTTCTTCCAAATCAACAGTTTCCCTGCTTTTATTAGGTTCCCTGGCAGCCGGCAGCACTCTCGCAGCCGCTTCCTTCTTCACCCCCAAATCAGCTCAAGCCCAGAGCGTTAAATCTTGCCAGTGCACGGAATACGTTGCCAACCGCTTCGGATTAACACGCGATTTTCCCAATGCAGGAGACTGGAATGACGGCTACTTGCAAAGGAATGGCTTTCGCCAAGTAGGTCCGCAGCGCGGTGCCATCGCTGTTATGGAGCGGTCATTCCCTGGTGCGAACACTACCTACGGTCATGTGGGAATCGTCGAGAACGTTCGCCCTGACGGTCGGATCGATCTGCGCGGAGCGAACCAGTATGTTGGTGGCTCCCTGTTTACTGAAGCCGGCTGCAACAATGTGCGGGTTACTGGTTTTGGAACGTCCGTGAACGGGAATCGTAACGTATCATTTTGGGTTCGTTAAAACACTCCCTCACCTTAGTCCGGTATCACTCAAGTTAACTTCTCTGCTTGGGTGATATCAAACAAAGGAATTACCCTTCGCAATAGCCCTCATCTTGCAGACCGAAGCAATCAGGTTGTGGCTTATCGCCAGACGCTTTCCTTTGACGGTTGGACTTATGGGGAAACGGTCAACGATTTACAATTAGGAACCCCAGACGCTCGGTGGTACCGGATTGCCGGGACAAATTACTGGGTGCCCAGCGCCTATGTCTACGGCAATGCGCCCAACTCTCGCCCCATGCCCTAGGGAAAGGTTCTATTTATCTATTGACTGATTGTTTTTACGTTGAGTTACGCGATCGCCCCACCCTCGCTCGCCCCCTGGTAGAGCGAGAAAGTGCGATCGCCACCTCCTATCTAAACGCCGTCACAAACCTGCAATAAAACATGATATTTCACAAGGGATTCGGCTTTCTAGGTGTGGCAGTGGTGCTGTCGATTCCAATGGTTGCTTTTAGCGCCCAGAGGAGTTTAGCTATACCTCTCCAACCCATACTTGACCGGGTGGGGCGCAGTATGGTAGAGGGATTATTCGGTATTGGAGCCGGTGTTCAAGGATACCCAGCCAATCAACCATTCATATACACCCAAGATCCGGCTGCATCTTCTGGCGCTTATACCCCCGCTTCTGCACCCGCCACCGCTGAGTCAGCCCCCTCCTATCCCGCTTATCAATCACCGGCATATCCCCCCGCGTCATATCCCCCCGCCTATCCGGGCTATCAATCACCGGCATATCCCCCCGCGTCATATCCACCCACCTATCCCACTTATCAATCACCGGCATATCCCCCCGCGTCATATCCCCCCTCCTATCCCACTTATCAATCACCGGCATATCCCCCGGCGTCATATCCACCCACCTATCCCACTTATCAATCACCCGCTTATCCCCCGGCGTCATATCCACCCTCCTATCCCACTTATCAATCACCCGCTTATCCCGCCTATTCACCCCCCTATCCCGCTTATCCGCCGCCACGCTCAGGCACACCCGTAATCATCAATAACTTTTAGTAGGATGCGTTGCACCTTGCCTTGTTTTCGCGCTTCCTGTGCCTTTCTCGGGCAAAGATTCAATTTCCCTGCCTTACTTTTGGGAGCCACTAAATATGAGTAAATCAAGGTTGTTCGCACTAGCGGTCATATTCGGCCTGCTAGGAATTGGCAGTGCCTACGCATCCGGACGCATAATTTGCGTATTAGATAGCTGCCTTTTGGTGACAGAAGGTATAGCAGCAGTCATATTGGTTAGAACAATAGAAGCTTCGGGAGCGGGGGAGCAAGGGAGGCCGGAATGTACGTTTCCTGAATGCTTACTGCTATATAAACGTAGGGCAGGCGTCCCGCCCCCCCTGAAGGTCTAATGTTCTAACCTAAATGCATACTGCTATAAAGCGTCTCAGCCGTTAGTAGGTGGAATTGACACCGGCTTTGCTGGGAATAATCCCGATATTGACTATTCGCGGATTATTTTGGGACAAGATCGCGTGGATGGGAATGTCAATCCGTTGCTTTCTGCCGGTGAGGGGAGCGATCGCGGCTGTGTTAGGAATTATTGCGGCAACTCAGAATAACGGCGTTGGGATTGATGGCATGAATTATAGCAGTTTTCACTTAGATGAGGACATTAATAGCATGCGCATGGGGCATGGCGTATGGCGCATGGCGCATCAGACTACGAGCAATGCCCAATGCCCAATGCCCAATGCCCAATGCCCAATATCTATGTCCTAAATTTACTGGTTATTGCTATATGGCGCGCCGGTGTGGGTTGGGCGTGCGATTGGTTCGGGGAAGTGGGCGGAAACTCTCGTTGAATTTGTGGGTGCTGCCAAAGAGTCCGGACCGCCGAATGCAGTTGTTAACCTCAGTCTTGATTTAACTCAAGTCAATCCCGATGGAAGTGTGACGACGCCTTATGAGTTTACTCCGCAAAAACGGGCGGCAATTGAGTATGCTCGTCAGCAGAATCTGCTGATTGTGGCGGCGGAAAATGACGGCGGCGTGATGTTTCTCAAGTCCACGGCGACGGATTTGGGGACGCCGAATTCGGATGCTGAGATGGGTGCCGATTTGTTGAATATGGCAGCGGCGGTGATGTTGGCGAAGGTGACAGCGCCGGAAGAATATGATGTCCTGGAAACGCTGATTCCTGAAACGTGTAGCAAAGAAGGCCAAGTAATTACCACAGAACGAGCTGCCTGTATTCACAGCAGGTGAAGACTTCTTGGGATTAACCGGCACCCTGACAGCTTAGGAACTGGCCTTTTCCGCCGGCACCGGCACCAACGCCAGCGACACCTTAGTCAAACTTGCCGCCAGTGGGGAAGTTTTGGCCATCCTCAAAGACATGCCATTCAACCACGAGTCTTCTTTCCACGAATATCCCGTTTGATTTCGGTATAGTCCCTGCACACCGATGCCGGCGCTCAAACAGAAGACACCGGTGCCGGCGCTCAAACAGGAGGCACCGGTGCGATCACTTCAGCAGACGCTTCTGTTGCCGGCGCTCAAACAGATGGCACTCAACCGCAGGATTCCCTTGCCGGTGGCAACTCTGACTCCCTACCGCGCACTCAACCGCAAAACTCTGTTGTTGCCGGCACAGCAGACAATTCCGTTCCCACCGCAGAAACCCATGACTCCGCTACCGGCACACAAGCACCCGACACCTTATTAATAGGTGCTCCCGCACAAGAGTCTCTCCCCGCCGGTGCGCCTCAAACCCATGCCGGTGCACAAACGCAAGAGTCTGTTCCCACCGGCACAGCAGACAATTCCCTTCCCACTGCAGAAACCCGATAACTCCGCTACCGGCAGTAACGCACCCGACACCTTATTAATAGGTGCTCCCGCAGAAGATTCCCTTCCCGCCGATAACCCACAAACCCATGCCGGTGCTCAAGCGCAAGACTCTGTTCCCGCCGGCACAGCAGACAATTCCCTTCCCACCGTAGAAACCCATAACTCCCTTACCGGCAGTAACGCACCCGACACCTTATTAATAGGTGCTCCCGCACAAGAGTCTCTCGCTGCCGGTGCACAGCCCTCGAATTCCCCAACCGGCACTCAACCGTCCCATTCCCATACCGGCACTCTAGCAGACGACACCAACACAGGTGGTGCAAGCAATGACGCACTATGCCGGTAGGGCCAAGGAATGGACACCTGTGACGGTGGGGTGCCGGCATAGGGATTGCCGGTTGTGATAGAGAAGCACTTGTGCCGGTGAGGGCACGGCACAGGGATATGTGCCGGTTGTAGTAGAAACACAAGCACCTGTGCCGGTGAGGGCACGGCACAGGGATATGTGCCGGTTGTGGCACAGGTATGTGAGGTGATAGTTTTTCCAGAAATCGGCGCAATATAACAGAGGCTCAAAAAAAGTCGGGTTGACGTTACGTCCTGCCCTTGAACAGCCGGTGCGGCGCACGCATCTAGCGCCGGTCTGGGTGGGACACCCCCATGCACCCCTGCAAAAGGATTGCAGCGGGGGGGTTTATCAGTCTTCTCCGCTGTCTGGCAAATAGGTCTAGCAGAACCCGCCCCTACTTGTCAGGCCATTACCGGGGCCAGTTCCCTAACCGTCTGCCCCCTACCTGTGACACTGGGCAAGCCGGCCTAACCCGACCAGCACCTGAATTCCCAAACTCTACCCAAAGGCAGATACATCTCCTGTTAAATTGCTGTATATTTAAAAATTACGTTCAGTTGGCATTCGAGGAAACTACTGAATTTAAGAAAGTTTTCAGCCAAATATCCGTATATTAACTGAAGCCACAATGGCAACAGCGAGCTACTCATAGACAGAATATCAAGGTTTACCAGGATTTATTAAGTTGGGCTGTTAGTAAAACAGCCAGCAAAGCTTGCAATTCTTAGCGAGCAAGGGTTCCATGCTATACAAAAAAAATTGGGAGTGGGAACCTTCAGGTTTCAAAGCCGTCTCAAGGTGCATGAGCAATTTTTGCAGCTCTTATTGCAAAGGCAATTTGAGACGAACGCCTGTTATAGGGGATTAGCATCTGCGGCTGTTTAAGCCACCATCTAATCAGAAAAGAGAAGTCAATCAAGGGGAATTAATTGTATGGATGACACCACCGGCGGCGAGGAAGACACCCTCAGCGGCAGTGACGGCAGCGACACCACCGGCGGCGAGGAAGACACCCTCAGCGGCAGCGATGGCACAGACACCACCGGCGGCGAGGAAGACACCCTCAGCGGCAGTGACGGCACAGACACCACCGGCGGCAGCGATGGCACAGACACCACTGACGGCAGCGACACCATCAGCGGCAGTGACGGCACAGACACCACCACCGGCGGCAGCGACACCATCAGCGGCAGCGATGGCACAGACACCACTGGCGGCAGCGACACCATCAGCGGCAGTGATGGCACAGACACCACCGGCGGCGGCGAGGAAGACACCCTCAGCGGTAGTGATGGCACCGACACCACCGCCGGCGAGGAAGACACCCTCAGCGGCAGCGACGGCACAGACACCACCGCCGGCGGGGAAGACACCCTCAGCGGCAGCGACGGCACCGACACCAGCACTGGCGGCACCGATACCCTAAGCGGCGGCTATGGCGGATTTGAATCTGGGTACTTCACGGTAGGTGAAAGCGGCAAGGTCAGCCTTGATTTCCTGTATGACGGAGGTCGGTTTAAGGGCGAAGTTGCCATCTTCAACCTGAAGGGGATCGAAGAGTTCGAGCCAGGCTCTGACGAGTTTATCAAAGAAGCTGCCAACCGGGCTCTGAGCAACTCTGCGTCGGGTCATGTCGTGATTGCCGACGCGAATGAAGGAGCGAAAGTCAGTGCAGAATTGCCCTGGGAGCCTAACTTTAACGACGACGCTCAAAACTACAAGGGTGTCAAGACCTTTGAGATGACTCCGGGCGATCACTTTGCCGTCATGTTCGTCCCCAATGGCACGGTGGAAGACATTGCCGCAAATTATCCCAACGTTACGCCGGACCTGCGCCCGCTGTTCTCCTTAGCCACTGCTAACCCCGATGATGGCTTCCAAGTGGGGCAGATTGCCGATGTCACCGGCAATGGCGGTGTCTTCGTAATGGAGGACGTGCGTCTCGATGTCAAGGATGAGAACGGCAATCAGGTTTCAGACAAAGACTACAACGACATCATTTTCCAGGTACAGGGCGCGCTGGGAGTAGCGAAGAGTCTCGATGAGCTGGAGGTTAACCCCGATCGGGATTGGTATCACTCTGATTCGCCTGAAATTCAGGCTGCTGTTAAGGAGTTAAAAGACACTATTGAGAGCCTCCCTGGCGGTGGCCAACCTGCTGACACCGTTGGTGGCGGCGAACCGACTGACACAATCGGCGGCGGGGAACCGACTGACACAATCGGCGGCGGCGAACCGGCAGATACCGTTGGTGGCGGTGAACCGACAGATACCGTTGGTGGCGGCGAACCGGCAGATACCGTTGGCGGCGGTGAACCGACAGATACCGTTGGTGGCGGCGAACCGACAGATACCGTTGGTGGCGGTGAACCGACAGATACCGTTAGTGGCGGGGAACCGACAGACACCGTTGGTGGAGGGGAACCGACAGATACCGTTGGTGGCGGTGAACAGCCCACCGATATCTTGACCGGCGGCACCGGCGGCACCGCCGTCGTCCCCCCCAACAACACCGGCGGCACACCCAGCGACACCACCATCGGCGGCCAACCCACTGACAGCCTGGGTGGCACCACCGGCAACGACTCGATCACTGGTACGTCGGGTAACGACTCCATCACTGGCGGCGACGGCCAGGACACTCTGAGCGGCGGTGCTGGCGGCGATACCATCTTCGGTGGCTGGGGCAATGATTTTGCCTACGGTGGCGAAGGCGATGACATGGCATCTGGCGACGCGGGGAATGACACCATCACCGGTGACGCCGGCAATGACACATGCATGGGCGGCGAAGGTGCTGACTCCGTTGCCGGTGGCGATGGCGAGGACGTCGTTTGCGGCAACCAAGGCGAAGACACCATCAGCGGCGGTTTGGGCAGCGATACCATCGCAGCTGGCAAGGACGATGATGTGGTCTCGGCTGGCGAAGGCGATGACATGGCCTGTGGCGACTTGGGCAATGACGCTATCTCGACTGACGCCGGCAATGACACGGCTATGGGTGGTGAGGGCGTTGACACAATCACCGGTGGCGATGGTGAAGACATCCTTTGTGGCAATAAGGGCAACGACCACTTCAACGGCAACAAGGGCAACGACACCATCTACGGCGGTCAGGGCAATGACTTCATCCGAGGTGGCCAGGGCCATGACTGGATTTCCGGCGACTTGGGCGATGATGTCATCTATGGTGACAAGGGCAAAGATACCCTCACCGGCGGTGCCGGCAACGACGTGCTCATCGGCGGCGACGACAAGGATACCTTCGTGCTGGAGGCTGGTAATGGCACAGACACCATTGTTGACTTCGTTGTCGGTCAAGATATGCTGGCGCTATCGGCAGGTCTGACCTTTGAGCAACTGACGATTGTCCAAGGCACCGGCGAGCAGGCGAAGGACACCTTTATCAAGCTTGGCGACGAACTGGTGGCTACCCTGATCGATGTGGGCGCGATCAACATGAGCAGCAGTGACTTCAGCATCATGTAGCACCATTAACCGAGCTGGGGAATGGAAACATTCCCGAGGGGCGCAGATTCCGCGCCGGTACAGAGTTTAAATCCTCAATCACGCCGACCGGCTAGTAACTGGCCGGTTTTTTTTGCGCATGCGCATGCGATCGCGTTACTGAACGGCGTGCGGCACGCCGTTCCGTGCCGGCTGCGCGATCGCTCGAACGCTCCTGCGCAGCCGCAACGCTTGCAGCTAGCGCCTGCGTTACGCTACAGCATGAGGGTGCCGGTCGCACCGGCACGAAGCCACTGCAATTGCTATTCGTGGGAAAAACCAAAATTTTGCCCGATTGGGATCTAAGCTGCAGAGGCACCGCGCAGATAATCCCGTTTCAGTCGCCAGGCTGTTCGCAGCTGCTGCAGCAAATCCGTGTGCCGCTGCCACAGTGCGTCATGTATCTGAATCAAGGGCACCAAGCTATCGAGGTAGGATTGGGATTCAGCCGTTTCGATCAGGTTCAGGTAGCCGTTGCATATCTTCTCTGCTTTCAATCTTTGAGGGGTGCGCTGTAAAAGCTGGATGCGGCGCTGCCACCACCGGCGCTTCAGTTCTTCTCGCACGTCTGGGGGATAGACACCGGGATATTTGTCAAAATCTGCTTGCAGGGAATCCCAGAGTTTATTGAGGCGACGCCAGCCCTTACACAAGTCAATCACCCGCTGGAGAGTAGGCACCCAGGTGGACAGGAGGCGATAGCTGATCGTGATCGGCAGACATCCCGCACGCTCAACCCAGCCCGAGTACCGCCAGTGATGGATCGCAACGATGTTTTCCGGGGTCGTTTTCGCCAGCACCGCTACTTCCGCTTTCGGGAAGGGCAGGGTTTTGGGTTTGATGAAGCAGGTGAGAGGGACAACCTTACTAGCCATGATTGCTGATTCCTTTGGGTGGGTGGCAAAGCCCCTCAAATACCTTAGCAGGCCCGCATATTCGTTCTTTGGTGGTCAGGCCGGCTAGATAGAAGTAATACTACTCTCTGCCTCCCGACTGGTAGTTTCAGTCTATGGGTGGTAACCCCTCAAAGCTGGATAGCTTTTGAGTGGGTACACTACTAAGATACCTTGGGCGTTTGGTTGACTTGAGATTGCGAATGCAATATAGTGCCCTATTATATACAGACTGCTGTGAAGTTGGGGCGTTACTTCACAATTCTTTACATTTGGCGGGGGTGCCGGGGGTGCCGGCTGGACCAGTGGGTGTGCCGGTGGGTGTGCCGGTTGCCGGGTGCCGGGTGCCGGTGCCGGTGGGGAAGGGGTGCCGGTGGGTGTGCCGGTGCCGGTGGGTGCCGGTGGGGGTGCCGGCTGGCCCAGTAGTGTGCCGGTGGGTGCCGGTGGGGAAAGCGGTTGAGAGAGGGGGCGCGTTCGCCCCTTTGCTATCAGGGCGTTTCTTGCTTAACGTTAGCTTTCAGTATTTTGCTCGCTCGCAATGGACTTTAGCCCTTGATAGAAAGTCCAAGTATTGTGAAAGCCCCGCCGCCTATTCCGATTAAGACCCCGGAATATAATAACATGTATTCCAAGCTGCTGGCACACTTCGCACGGGCAATTCTTCCAGGGTTTATCTTCCAGAGTGCGCTGATATTTTTTTCTGCTGACATAAGTTTTGCGCAGCTTCTGACCGTCATTGCCTATTCGGAGTAAATAGTTGTCGTATTCAACGATGGCATCGAGTAATTGCTCTAGTTCAGCTTCTGAGACTTCTCCCTTGTCGTAGCGTTCGAGCATTTCAAGACAGCGTTTCTCTTGTCTTTGAACTTCATCCATCGACTTGCCATTCTTGCCAACGTACTCCCGCACTTTGGGATTGTTAGATTGGGGGACTCGGATAGCGGTGTACCATTGCCCATCTTTTCCGAGATAATTCTGCCCGCTTTTTAACCAGGCTCGGCGGAGATGGGAGGTGCTGTCTATACTAGCAACCCCATATTTCGGCAATTTATCAACAAGCGACAGCTTGGCAACTCCGAAAAGATGAAGCCTTATTTGCTGCGGGCTATTTGAAAATTCATCAACAGTCTGTTTGACCGCTTCCAGCACATTGACAATCTGAGATTCCAAGGAACGCGCCAGACTGCCAAGAGCGATGTAGGTATAGCCCATCTGCAACAGTTGCTTTACAGAATCAGCATATTTGTCGGGTGTCCAGCCTTGAGCCACACCAACAGCTTCAAATTGATATCCTTCTTTCGTGTGAAGTTTGATAAACTCGCGGGCGTTATCCAGAGTAATCTGGCGGCGGTTTTCGCGTTCATTTTCTGAAAGCGGCACCTTGCGCTTCACCGGCTTTCTGGTGACAGTACCATCTTCCTGTTTTTCCTCTACTGATTCCGTGACATAGATGCTGTCTAGCGCGATATGATCCACTGAGGCTCCGCAGTCAACCCCAATGGCTTGGTAATATTCGAGTACATCCTCAGTTTTGTAGGGGGGTGTAGCTTCGTTGATGTAGCTGAAAGCCCCACAGTCTCCGAAAACTTCTAGCCCTTTAGGCAGTCGCAAATATCTGTGAGCGCCTAGTTCTTTGATGGCCTCATACTTTTTGGTTTTCTCTAGAATTGCTCGGCTCATCAAAATCCCGTCATAGGGTTGGTGAGTTTGAAAAATTTCGTGAGCGTAGACATCTTCTGATACCTTCCGGTCGGGCGAGAAGGTGTCGGTTTCAAAGACAAAGTTAGGATCTACCTTGTCTTCCCAATCGGGAAGGAAATAACGCAATCTGTTGGCCACAATTTACACTTCACACTTGTTGAAATATTCACCGCTAGCTCCTCTAGCATACCGCCGTGCGCTGCCAAACAGGTTGACATCGTTCTGGGATAGTTCTACATTCGGATAGAAGCGGGCTGTCAGGATGTTGGCTGAAGTTTCCAGGGCCAAGGTTTCCGTGACAGCCATCGCGGTAACACCTTATATTAGCAGGATGTGACACACTTCCTGCGCGGAGTCAGCTGCCAAGATGGTTGGTGGGGCAATTCCCTGTTGCACCGCCGCCGCCTGCAGTTGCTCAACTTGCGCAAAATTCACCGGCTGCACTAATGCCCTGAGCAAGGCTTCGGCGACAAAGTGGCTGACAGCGTGTGGCTGTTCAAAGCGTTCTGTGCAGTTGTTTGTGTGCAAGCAAGCGGGACAGCCATCTCGCTGCTGACATTGCAAGGGAATTTGGACTTCACCGTTCTCGTCGGGTTGGTCACGCTCAACTTGGCGCTCAGCACTGGCTTCACGCACAATTGTATCCACTAAGACTAAGGAGTCCGCATCGTGCAGGTGCCAATTAGTGATTAGTTCGGCGCTTAAGTCGTCAGGGGTTAACCAATCAGTTCGCTCCGCAAGATTGACAGGACAAAGCACCGACGCCAGGAGTTCCCGATATACGTCAACCGGATAGCTGCGTAGCGCCTCGACAAACACTTCTGAAATTCCAGCGCCCCCTTCATAGCGTTCCCAGACGACAACCTCGCTGGTATCCTCACGAAAACAGTATTCAAGCACTTGCTCGTTCACACCACTGATGGAAGCAATTGCCTTTTGCAGCATGTGTGACGCTGTGTGCAGGATAAGTGTCCTGTTCAATGTCTTGCGCGTGCCGTCAATCTCAACTCCCTCAACTTGGCTTTTCAAGCGATCGTCCTGTAGCAAGCGCTCGGTGACTTCCCTGAGATTCCAAGCAATCCCTTTTGTCTGTAACCCGTAACGCACCGGCTCTGGCTGCCCCACTGCATCAACGTAGTGCGCTTCAAAATTCCACGGCTGGCTATTTCTCGGCGTGACATACTCTTTTCTTGTTTTGTCCCAAAGCTTATTCTCGACTCGCGCCGTGGAACCAATCACAGTGATCTCGCCTCTCAATTCTGAAACGAGCTGTAAGGTATGAGACACTCGACTAAGGTCATCATGTAGATAGCTGTAGGTGCGCTCAATGATAGCCTCGGCATAAAGCCGGACAGAACGCAGAGCAACATTATGACACTGGCGAGACCGGCTCTCACTGTAAATCGCAAAGCATTCGGGGCACATTTTGACAACCTGCTCCCCCTGATTATCGCCCTTCAAAGCTTTAACATACACTTTTTCGGGTCTAAATTCGGGACGCTCGCCGGTAAGATGCACTCCCTCACCGAGCAGGCGCACACCCACGGTTCCTCCTTGCGCCCACTGCGCTTGTACCCATCTGGGATCGTGCTCTGTTTCCACGACGGAAAGCAATGGATGCCGGTGGTAGCGGTAAGCAGTGCGGTAGGGAACTAACAGGGTAGAAAGTTTAGTTGTATCTTCCTGCTTTAACTCTGTTCGGTTCCCTCTTGATGTCCTTACTGCCACAATAATAGGTTTGACTTCATTAAAGTAGGCATCGGGAATGAAGAAGTCAACTGCGGACTGGCTTGGGTTAGCATCACCAGATGCTGTCCGTAAATAGAATAAGGCTTGCAATACTGTTTTGATCACGTCAGGAGCAGAGTTGAGTATCCAGACACTCCCACGGAATTTCTCTAGGGTATGGAAAAAATTATACAGTCCATCGGCCTGGTCAAACCCGATACCAAGCTCTGCCGGTCTTTGCATTCGATCCCAGACAGTAAGCAAATTCGCTTGAAGTGTCAAAATGTCTTGACGAGCTTCTGCATCTTCTTCCGCAAAGGCAAGTTTGCCCAATTCCGTATAGATGGACTCTAAGCGAGATCGGATATTTTTCCTAAGTTCCGTCTCCCCGTCCAGATAGCGCCTGACTAAACCGAACACTTCCTGGACAGCCTGGGTTAAATTATCAGGCGATTCATTCTCAATATCCAGGAGATTCCACTTGAGATTCAGGTAAGATTCAAAACGCTGGCGCTGATCGAGAATCCATTTCCTGAGGTGCCCCTGTCGCTGTTTATTCGTGGAATTTCGATTTTCCTCCAGCCAATCCCCAAAGTTGTCTCGAAGAATTGGGCATTCTTCCAGTTTTTCCCAAATCCAGTCTAAAATTCCAACCTGTACCTTGTTGCCTCGTCGCGCAATGTGATAGTGCATTCTCTCCCGCTCGTGTGCGATCCTGTTGTGCATAGCGAGAAGGACAGGGTTGCTGGGGTTAAGAGGTAATTCGTAACTGCCGTAAACGAGCCGGTTGCGGCGGAAAAAGTAAAAGTGGTCGCTGGCTGTATTGGCCAAAATCATCAGCGTGTGGGCAACTGCGCCTGCAGCACGCCCCGCACGCCCGCGTCGTTGGATAAAGGAAAAAACAGTCCTCGGCGGACGGTAATGAAACGTGACTACAATCCTGTCATCATCCACGCCAACTTCTAAGGAGGGCGTTGCCACAACAATGTCACTGTTCCAGTAATCTTCTCGACCTTGCGAAGAGACAGAGGAAATATCCAGCGTTCGTTCGCGGAAACCAGGGATAAGCTGCGTGCAGTTTGTGCCGCCCAAAATCCCGCGCCAGCATTCGCCTTGGAGATAGTGATTAGCACATAGGGCAGGGTTCGTATTAGGGCAGCGCTTTTCCTGAAATTCTATATCGTTCAATACAGTGCGAAAACGCCAAAGCTCAAGGCGGTTTCCCTCGGCGTCCTTGATTTGTGCGAAAAGTCGATTGGTCAAGTCCAGGGATTCTGTAAAAACAATCCCCCTGTCTCGCCGATCATCTCTGTCGCTCAACAACCCATGTCCTATCGCCATCACACTTTGAATCAGCGTCGGTGCTGCGCCGGCTCGGTTTTCCTCTTCAGGCGATTGCAGAAAGTAGAGAACCTCTAATCCCGATGGTTCTTTGGGATATTCAGGTGCAGCCGCATCGTGAACAGTTACTGGATGGCTCTCATCCCCGTGAAAGAACTTGCTGGCAAACCGTTCCGGATTCGCAACAGTGGCGCTAGCGGCAATTTTCGCAAGGCGATGCTCACTCAAATCCTCAATGCGCCGAATCAGGTGGTGGATGTGAGCGCCGTAGAGAGAGTGATAAAGGTGGACTTCATCAAATAACACTCCCTTTAGGGAGCGCAAGTAGCTTTCAAATTCTGGGTTAGGATTGAGATACAGTCTGTCTAGGGATTCCGCTGTTGTTACCAGGATGTGTGGCTTGTATTTCGCATGGTCATTTTTGGCAATGGAGACTTTGAACACGGCGCTGCAAGCTTCATTACTGCATTCTAGCTCTGGTACAGATCCGTGCTTTTTATTGTACCGCAAGTTTCCGTTACTGCACACCGGGCAACATTCGTCCTGCAAAATCTTGAAGCGCTTGTTTTCATCAAACACCTGAGCGTTCTGTAAAGTGTCTGTCGCTTCAGACGCAATCCCGGAAAACTGAAACCCAATGATGATGCCTTGCGAAACTTTCCTGGAACGGCGGAATAGTTCTAACTGCCCGCTATCTGTCAACTGGTTTTGCTCTGCCTGATACACATAGCGAAAAATTCGGGAGAGTTGGTCTTTGAGTAACTCTACGCGAGGGTAGAGTAAAACAAAACGCGGTGCTTTCTGGTGATTTGCCTGAATCTGTCGAGCAATCTCATAAATGAGAGGCAGTAAGAACACCTCGGTTTTGCCTGAGCCAGTTGGAGCTACAATGACCAAACTGCCGGTGTTGCGAATCGCTTGAACTGTTTTGCCCCACCCTTCGATTTGAAATTGTGAAAAATTCCTAATTGGTCGGCCAGGAAGCTTAGCTGCTATATCTGCGATGTGGCGTTCCTCATTTCTGAGGGTTTGAACAGCTATGTTTCTAATCGGGCGCTGGCGCAGCACAACCTCAGTGCGGATTCTCCCCGTTAACCTGCGCCCTTCCTGATCTGCATTGAACCGCTGCCGCAATTGTGACAGGATACGCCCGGTTTCAATAGCCTTGGGAAGCCACAAACCCGCTGACAGTTCAACGAATTCCTGCCGGTGTTCAGACAAGAGAGGTTGAATTTCTGATTGATAAGCATTCCACAACTCTTGAGGAGAAGGAACCTCATTCGACCGATTCACCTCGGCGAACATTTGGTTAAGCAAGTTTTCTAGCCTGTCCCAACTCATTCTCCATGCCCCCTGCGAGATGCTTATCTTTTATGCCGGCCCGAAATTGCAGCCACTCCTTCATCCCTCACCCGTACCATCTTCTCACCCATCCCGCCGGCACCCTACCGTAATTTTACGGAAACTAAGTAAAATTTTATGAACTTGACAAATCATTCAGGATAGGGTAAGTAAACCTGGCAGGCATCTCAACCGGCACTGACTTCAGGCTAGAGCGCCTCTCTCTCTAGCACAATCCCTAAATCGCACTCGATAATCGACAAGTCAAACTTCAGCAGTCCTGCTTCTGAGAAGCTCAAGCCCCTTCAGAATTCCTGTCACTGACAGTCTCATTGATATGTCTGACCTGAACACCAAGTTGCCCTAATACCCGTCGCGCCTCGTCAGCCGTAAAGGCGGATACCGGCAGACCAGTAAGCTTGCTCACCAACCACTTCGGTGCGACTCGCTGACAGTCTACCACAACATACCACCACTTATAACGAGTTGAATCATCTTTTTCCTCCGCCACCGCAGTGCGAGCTATCTCAAACACTTGCGCCGGTGTCAGCACCACCTCAATCCCTCGCAGACGCGCTTTTCCTTGCGGAGTGCCTGCAGGTGGAGAGGAGCGACGTGCCGGTGTTTCCCCATAGAGCCACTCATGCAATTCTGACAGCTTTTTGCCAGAACCACCTTCAGCAATTCGCACTGTCAGCGCAGCCGGTACAAGCGTCTCGTATCCATCGAATGCCCGGAGGTAATCTCGACCTAAATAAATGAAAAGTTGCTGGTATGACTTAGCGCCGAGGATATGAGTGAGTTCTGCAATTACCTCTGGGTGCAATTCACCGGCTCGCTGGCGTGTCATTTCTCGGTCATAATCTGGAATCAGACAGTCGCTAGGAATCAGTCCAAACTTTGCTGACAAGATATATGTGTCCAGCGGTGCTGAAGGTTGACCCCGGAGAAAGCGACGCAGCAAACGAAAAGCCGGCCCATCGTAGCGTTCAATAGCCGGCAGCAAACCAGCATCCGAACGCTTGCGCTGCGAACAGGAAACAATAAGCAAGTATCGAAATTCAGAATTCACTTTTTGACTTCAGCTCACCTGGACTGTTAACGTGAAAGCTTGCATCCCTCTGCGAGGTGGGAGGAGAATGTTAAACCGGCTTTTAGTAATTGTGCCACCTGCGCAACCGCCCTCAAACGCCGCTGGCTTGCCTCCCTCCACCCACTCAGCATCCGAAAATGTAGAGACGCGAAAATTCGCGTCTCTACAGCCCAACCAAAAAACCGGCAATTATATCACAACAGAAGCATCCAAATCAAGACGTAGGACAGGCGTCCCGCCTGTGCCAAAATCAAGACGTAGGACAGGCGTCTCGCCTGTCCCAAAACCACAAGCGAAGGAAAAAACCCTCACTCCCTAATAGCCGGCGCAGACAAAACCGGCATATCGCCCAAAGCCACCGGCTTCTCCTGCAACTTCAGCGCCAAAGCCGGCACCGACTCACGCAACCGCCCCGTCAGCTGCACCGTCGTCGCATCATATATCTGAGTCACAATCTTGGGATACAAACCAATTCCAATCACCGGCACCAGCAAACAAGCAATGATAAACACCTCACGCGGTTCCGCATCCACGAGGACCTCGTGTTCCACCAACTCCTTATTTTCAGGACCGTAGAAAATCTCCCGCAACATCGACAGCAAATAAATCGGAGTCAAAATAACCCCAACCGCCGCCAGGAACACCACAATCACCTTAAACACAGGATTGTAAGCGTCACTCGTTGCAAAGCCCACAAACACCATCAACTCCGCCACAAACCCGCTCATCCCCGGCAGCGCCAAAGACGCCAGAGAACAAGCAGTCCACATCGCAAAAACCTTGCGCATCTTCTGCCCAACGCCGCCCATCTCATCCAGCATCAGCGTGTGAGTGCGGTCGTAAGTGCATCCGACCATAAAGAACAGGCTCGCCCCAATCAGACCGTGGGACACCATTTGCAGCACCGCACCGCTAATTCCCAAGTCCGTAAAAGAAGCAATCCCAATCAGCACAAACCCCATGTGCGAAATCGAAGAATAGGCGATCTTCCGCTTCAAATTTCGCTGGGCAAAAGAAGTCAGAGCCGCATAAATGATATTAACAACGCCCAGAATCACCAAAATCGGTGCGAACACCGCATGGGCGTCTGGGAGCATACCGGCATTCATCCGCAGGAGCGCGTAGCCCCCCATTTTCAGCAGGATGCCAGCCAGCAGCATGTGTGCCGGTGCCGTCGCCTCACCGTGAGCGTCCGGAAGCCAAGTGTGCAAGGGGAAAATGGGCAGCTTCACCCCATAGGCGATCAAAAAGCCCCCGTACAGCAACAGTTGCAGATTGAGAGCGTAATCCTTATTGGCGATCGCACGCATGTCAAACGTCACCGTATCGCCATAGAAGGCCATCGTCAGCGCTGCCACCAAAATAAACAGGGAACCGCCCGCCGTATAGAGAATAAACTTCGTTGCCGCGTACTGGCGCTTTTTGCCGCCCCAGATCGCCAGGATCAGGTACACCGGCACCAATTCCAGTTCCCACACCAGGAAAAACAGCAGCATGTCCTGCACGGCGAACACAGCAATCTGGCCACCGTACATCGCCAGCATCAAAAAGTAAAACAGTTTCGGCTTCAGCGTCACCGGCCAAGCTGCCAGAATTGCCAGCGTCGTAATAAAGCCGGTGAGCAGAATCAGCGGCATCGACAGCCCATCCGCCCCCACCGACCACTTCAGATCAAGCTGGGGCAGCCAGGGATAGCTTTCCACCAGCTGCAAACCGGGTTCATTAAAATCGTACCCGGTATAAAAAGCTGCAACAATCAGGACAAAATCAATTAGCCCCACGATCAGGGAGTACCAGCGCACTGTCTTGCCATCCTTGTCCGGCAGCACTGGTATCAGCAGTGAAGCCGCAATTGGCAACAGGATAATCGTGGTCAGCCAGGGAAAATCAGCGAGATTCATTGCTAATTTCTAATTTCCAGTTTTTCATTGTATCCTCTAATAGCTCATTGCTAGTTGTGTCACCCCCGCTATTCTGGTAAATCAGGGGGGACACCCACCAGCCACTAGCCACTAGCCACCAGCCACTCTTAAAGAAGTAGGGTGCGGCGCGAACCAGGGGGAATCCAGCTGTAACGTTCCCCTACAAATTATCAATTAAGCCTAATTTCTGTCTGAAGCCACCAGGATTAACAATTTATTAATCAAGATTAAGTGGGGTGCTGAGTGGCGGTGTTGCGCAGAGGATGGGACGACCCCCTCCCCCTCCCCCCAAAGTGGGAGAGGGGGCTGGGGGGTGAGGGGGCCGAGTTTTGCCCAGAGTTCCAATCATCCGGGCGCAACCCTTGACAGACAGCAGCCCACACCTTCAGGCAGTCCAACCGTTAAGTGACGCCAAAGACGACAACGATGCCCAAAACAGCCCCAAACACAATCAGGGCGTAGAACTGGGCGCGACCGGTTTCAAAGTATTTCAGCCCTTCGCCGCTGAGTACCGTTATCAAGCCGGTCAGGTTCACCGCCCCATCAACCACCCGGTAGTCCACTTCCATGACCTGACGCGCCAGCCGGCGGCTCCCCAGGACAAAGAGGAAATTATAGATGTCATCGAAATACCACTTGTTGCGGGACAGCTTGTACAGCGGTTGAATTGTCTTGGCAATCGCCCCTGGGTCAATCTTGCCACTCAGATACATCAGCGAAGCCAGAGTAATCCCAATCAAAGCAATCCCCACCGAACTGCCACCCATAATGAGGAATTCCGTTAAATTGAATTCCTCAGCGTGTTCGATCGCTTCCGCCACTGCTTCAGAAGGCGGGTGAATGAACGCCTCAAAGTAGTTGGCAAACGGCGTCCCCACCAAACCGACCAGCACCGAAGGCACAGCCAGCGCCATCAGGGGAAAAGTCATTGTCAGCGGCGACTCGTGGGGGAACTCGCTGTGATGCTCATGGTCATGTTCGTGGTCATGCTCGTGAGAGCCGTGAGCGTCGTGGCCACCGTGACCGTGTTCCAGTTCCTTCGGGTCCATCGCACCTGGCCCAAAAGCCGGCTGCAGGGCGGGACGGCTTTCTTGCAGGAGTTGCTTGCGGATATCGGCGTCATTCCCCCGGAATTGGCCTTCAAAGGTCATGAAATACATGCGGAACATGTAGAAAGCCGTGATCCCAGCGGTCAGCCAGGCTACCGCCCACAGAGCCGGCTTGGCTTCAAAGGCAGCGCCGAGGATTTCATCTTTCGACCAGAAACCGGCAAAAGGCGGAATCCCGCAGATAGCCAAAGTGCCAATCAAAAAGGTTATCGCCGTCACCGGCATATACTTGCGCAATCCCCCCATCAGCCGCATGTCCTGGGCCAAGGTGGGATCGTGGCCAACCACTTCCTCCATGCCGTGAATCACGGAGCCGGAGCCGAGGAAGAGCATCGCCTTAAAGTAGGCGTGGGTCATCAGGTGGAACAGACCGGCACTGTACGCCCCCACTCCCATCGCCATCACCATGTAGCCGAGTTGGGAGATGGTGGAATAGGCCAAACCTTTCTTAATGTCGTTTTGAGTGATCGCAATCGACGCCCCCAGAAACGCCGTGAGAGCGCCGGTGTAGGCGATCGTGTCCATCGCCAGCGGTATGCCTTCAAACACGGGGTACATGCGGGCGATCAGGAACACCCCAGCCGCCACCATTGTTGCCGCGTGGATCAGGGCGGAAATGGGGGTTGGGCCTTCCATTGCGTCTGGCAGCCAGACGTGCAGGGGGAATTGGGCGGATTTTGCCACCGGCCCCAAAAATACCAGAACAGCAAACAAAGCGGCCAGACCGGCACTCAGGGCACCCGAGTGTACCAGTTCTTGCAGGCGTTCGCCCATCACATCGAACTCAAAGCTGCCCGTGGCCCAGTAGAGGCCCAAAATGCCCAGCAGCAGCCCGAAGTCACCGACGCGGTTTGTGACAAAAGCCTTCTGGGCGGCGTCAGCAGCCGCCTTGCGGTCATACCAGAACCCGACCAGCAAGTAAGAGCACATGCCGACCAGTTCCCAGAAAATGTAGACCTGCACCAGATTTGGGCTGACCACCAGACCCAACATCGAGGAGGCAAACAGCGACAGGTATGCGTAGAAGCGGACATAGCCCACATCGTGAGCCATGTAGCCATCGGTGTAAACCATCACCAGGAAGGCAACCGTGGTCACGATGACCAGCATCAGGGCTGTCAGCTGGTCTATGGTGTAGCCCATCACCAGGTGGAAGTTCCCAGCTGCGGCCCACTCCAGGTTGTAGGTATAGGGAGCGTGGCCTTGAATTTGACTCCAGAGCAGGGCGAAGGACAGCACCATTGCTGCTCCCTGCAGGGATACCACCAACACGGCATTCAACTGCCGCAGACTGTTGGTAAATTTGTTTAAGGAGATCAGTCCCAGGCCAACCACCATCGCCCCTAGCAGCGGCAGGACTGGAATCAGCCAGGCATATTGATAGATTAGTTCCATCACTCAACGCCTACTTTTAATTTCTTCACTCATTTAGCCGAATCGTCTACATTGTGACACACGCCGGCGGCGGAAATGAGTGGGTATTTCTACTACTTGCCCTGCTGTGGGGGGAGCGGGCCGCCTGATAGGGCCCGCCGGGAGGGCACTGACGGAGAAAGCCCCCACCCGGATTCTTATCCGAATGGGGGCGTCGCTAATCAACAGGATCGGGCTGCACCCTAGGCGGAATAAGGGTGACGCTCCTGGGGCTGCAGCCAGAGGGTTTGAGGCTGTTGGGTGTAGCTGAGCGTCAGTTCTTCGAGCGCCAGACGCAGATCGTCCCGTCCGTGAAAACCTTCGAGCCGGTGCCGCACCAAGCCACCTTCAAACAGGATCAGGGTCGGCAGTGTCGTGAGCCGGTAAGTGCTGGCCACTTTCAAGCTTTGGTCAGCGTTAAAGCCAACTATTTTCAGTTCTGCCCCCCATTCTGCCTGAAACCGCATCAAGAGGGGGTTAATCAGCCGGCACAGGCCACACCAAGGTGCCCAAAAATGAACCAGCACTGGAGTGGAGGATTCTAAAACTTCTTGTGTAAACGCCCGCTCACCAATAGATGACAGCAACATGATCCCTCAGGGTTTATTTCCGTTTCCTATCGACGTTGGGATCATGCTACCGCTATTTGGGATCGTCTGGACAAGTAAAATTTCTGATCCCACCGCACGCCTGAGGGCGCTGCACAATTGCGGGATCGTATAGCATTAGCCGCATTGGGAACGGACATTAATGGCATGGGGCATGGCGCATGGGGCATGGCGCATGGCGCATGGGGCATGGCGCATCATTGTATGGCGCATTGCGCATTGCGCATAGCGTATAGCGCATCATTGCATGGGGAAGATTAACAGCAATGCCCAATGCCCAGTGCCCAATGCCCAATGCCCAGTGCCCAATGCCCAATGCCCAAGTCTTAAACTAAGTTTCCATTGCTATAATGTCTGTAGGGGCAGAAGCCCTCCGTGTTAGCCCCGTCATCGTTGCGGGGCGACCACGGGGGGAGTGACCCTACAGTTTCATCCTTTTGATGTGCCACGCCGGCTTGAGGCCGGTGTCACTGGCGCTGCGAGAGCCACCCCAGTTTCGAGTGAGCTGTTACGCATTTAATTTGCAAACTACACCTCTCTCCACTCGATCCGCTATCAGGCAAGTTAGCCTTTTATATAGGCGTATAACGCCCCTCAGGCAGCGAGCGCCGGCTTTCATAGGATAAGCAGATTAAAAGTATAATATTTCAATTTCGACCAGCGCTATACCGCTTTACCACACCTGAGGGCGACTTGACAGTTCACCCCAAACGCCATTCCGTGGTGCGGCTAAGCGGGAGACCTCTGACCGCTATATTGCCGGTTTCTGGAACACCGGTCGCCATCTCGACGAGCAAGCCGGTATTGGCGGGAATGTCGCCTCTGGGGGTAAGGGGGCTCGGGCCACCTCTGGGGAGTGGGGTTCTCGATCCGGTGGGATGTGCAGCGCCGTTTTCTGAGGCTGCCGGTGTTAGCGCCGGTCAACGACTTCTCGCGCCGCAGTTCTTTTGGCGCTGCTAGGAAAAAATGTAATCAGACTGTTGGCGAATTAATGGGGGATTCTAGCCCGCGCTTGCGCGAAATATCGCTTAATTGGTTGGAGAGAGGGAGGCAGCAGCCCACTTTCAGGCGTTCCCAGGCAGTAGTGCCGGTGGCACTGTGCCCGCCCCGGATCGAGGCAACAAGGAAACAAAAGAAAGGGAGTATGTAGGGGCGGGTTCATCCACAACCTGTGCCACACAGCCCTAAGGCCGAAAAACCCGCCCCCACCCATCCCTAACCCCTCACGGAGCAAGCCAACAGCTTCATATAATATACGGATATATACTCTTTCAAAGGCAGGCCACCGGCTGTTCGATTTGAGCCGGCGTGCTATAAGTTAAACTTAGATGATGCGTGAAGATTGACCGGCGAGCCGGTGGGCGACGTGTTTCCAGTTCAGTAATTAATGATTGTGATGCTTCTCGATTTCTCGTTCTATTAAATATTTGACACCCCCTAATGCAATATCAGCAATGCCATGAATTATTTTGTGTCCCTTGCTATGTTCGTTCTCTTGAGGTAATAAGCCAAAAACTTTCAGGCCCAATTCTGTAGCTTCAACCATTTTTAAGAGTCGTTTTAGTATTTTTAGGTCAGGATCGTCAATCCACTCTTCGTAATCCTGTAAATCCTGAAAGCCGGCATATCGAACAGCTTTCTCAGGAGTAGTATGCCAAGAATATACAGTAAAACAATTCTTGGATTTTGGACAGCCTAAATCCTGTAAATGGGGGAACATAACCTGAACGGGATAAATTTTATTTTTATCCCAGGAGGGAGGAATTTTAAGACAAACTGCTGGATGAAGCCAACTGATTAGGGAACTGATAGATGGTTCAAAAACTGGAGCAATTTTTATTTCAAATAGATTGCCGTTTTCATACCACAAAAAAGAGCCACACAGCCATATTGTTTTGGGATCGTGATCACAATACTAGTTTCCCTGGTAATAAGTTGATCCATCTTGGTTGCGGATTATTGCCTTGCCGTAAGGTTGATTACTGCTGGAAACTTCACCTTCATAAAAAGAGCCATCTGGATATACTATAATGGCCCTACCGTCAGCCAACTTTCCGTTGTGGAAATCATAATCGTATGTATTGCCATTCGGCAAGATAATAGTTCCTTTAGCATGAGCAACATCCTGATAAAGGCCCCCTTTATAGATTGTAACCGACGGAAATATTACTCCCTCGTAATAGCCGCTCTGAATTAATTCTTTGATTTCTTCAATATCTTCTATTTTCATCGTTATTTATCCTCACTTGTGTATTTGCTCAACAAGAATAAAATATTTCTGGACTGTACCGCGCATCTACATAAAAGTTAATTTCGATCTGTCCCACCATCTCTTGATACCTTAAGTTTTAATTTTAAGTTTCCAGATAGATGGAAGTTAACCATTTGAAATGGCAGCGTAAAAGCATCTCTGCTAGATGCAATACGCTGGCCGGATTCAGTAAATAAATCTAGACACAGATACCCATATGTTGCAGAATCATAATTTTGGTTTATTGGGTTTAGAGTATCAGATAATCTTCCTCGATGGGCCGTTATCTGATAACCTCCTGCGGTTAAAGAAATATATTTTTCCTTTGACTCTCCAGGAGCAATGGCACCTTCTTCTTTTTCCGAATCAAAAAGAGTTATATATTGAGTATTTTTCCAGAACCAAAACCAGGTAACTTGAACATTGCATTCACCTCTAACGAATCATTGTAATGAACTATTTTAGGGTCGGTTTGATGATTTAATTTCCTAAATAGAGCTGCTATTACCTCTATCTGACCAGCCTCAAAAGTACGATTTTGGCCACCCTGTAATTTGTTCGATCAATTTATCTATTTTTGACTTGTCAAGGTTGGTAAAAATCCGAAAAATTCAGATAAGCTTAAGCCAGACATCAATCCCAACTCAACCTATGGCTGCTGAGGAATCTTACAGTGGGCGTATGAATATTTGCCAAAACGGCAAACCCCCTCGATTCTGTGCGAATTGGCCTAGGCGACTCCCATTCAAATTAAAATCACCTAAGGTTTCTGCTCAACGGCTTTACATAACTTTCCCAGGACTTTCTAAAGCCGATATTTGCTGCCTCAATTTCCTCAAGCAAAGCATATCAAAAAAGAACTTACGGTTCAGATATCTGTCATAACCACTATCATACTTGACTTAGCTTCATCTTGCATAATAAAGATTATCCCACATTCGTAAAGGCATAAAAAGTCTAACTTTGTATATACTTGAATCGAGCCTTTCTGAGTACCCATTGGCCCAAACCAGTATAATTTAGTCGCCAAGGGTTGCAAAAAGGTGCAAAAGGTAGTAAAATGGCCAAAAATTGATCTGGGTGCCGCCTATGGATGTCCAAGAAATCCTCAGATGGGCCGATGAATTGGTGTTGGCCAAAACCGGCTCGCACTTAAACAACCTGCAACAGGCCATATTAGCGGGGGTCTGGAACAGCCAAAAATACAGAGAAATCGCGGATGAGTATCACTGTACTGAAGCTAACGTCAAGAGAGTGGCGGGGAATTTATGGAGTCTGGTATCGGAGGAATTGGGAGAACCGGTGACTAAATCAAACCTCCGCGCTGCAGTGGAACGGCATTATATTTATAATTCCAGGAATTTTGTACAAACTAATTTTAATCAGGGTAATATTAACGTCTGTGGAGAAAGTTGGCACTCTGACGAAGCAGCAAAAAACAGATCGCCCACCACCACCGGCTCCACCGGCAACCAACCAGAACAACGCCACGACTTCACCGAAGCACCCGACCTTGACCGCCTGGACAACCGCACCGCAGAACTAACAACCCTCAAACGGTGGATACTGGCAGAAAAAATCCGCCTCGTCACCCTCTTTGGATTGCCCGGTATCGGCAAAACCGCCCTTGCCAGAGAACTTGTAGAACAAATCAAAGATAACTTTGAATATATCGTCTGGCGCAACTGCACCGGCACCCTCGCGCTGCAATCCCTAGAAACCAACTTAATTCAGTTTTTTTCCCAAAATAGAGAAACCAAACTGCCATCCCTCATAGACTATATACGCTCGCATCCCTGCCTGATTGTTCTCGACGACCTCCAAGAACTATTTACCAGTGGGGAATTAGCCGGCACTTATCTCCCAGACTGCGAAAATTACGGCAAATTTTGGCAACAAATCGCTCGCTCGCCTCACACCAGCTGCATCCTACTGCTGAGTTGGGAAAAGCCCACAGAAATTGCCACCTTAGAAGGAGAGAACCGGCACTGTCGCACCTTACAACTTCGCGGTTTGGGAGAGCCGGCGGCGGAAATTTTGGCCAAAAAAGGATTAACCGATGAGGATAAATGGTCGGAACTTATCCAACTTTACGCCGGCAACCCCTCTTGGTTAAAGATAATCGCTTCTACCATCCTCGATTTATTTAACGGTAGCGTCGAGCGCTTCTTATCCTATCCCAGTTTCTTTCTCGGAGACTTAGAACCCCGATTGCAAGTCTATTATCAGCGGTTGTCGGAGTCGGAAAAAAAGGTAATCCTGTGGTTAGCTCACCAAGAAGCCGCCGATATTTTGCGCAAACCGGCAGAGTTGGCTCTGTCTGACGCTGATTTTTTGAAAGCAGTACAGTCTTTAAGGAAACGGGGTTTAATGGAAAAAGTAAGCGAGAACGGATTGCCTCTATTCGCCGTGCTAACTGTATTTAAAGCCTATCTGAAAGAGACATAGACTGCGCCACAACTGATCGGGAACTCACGGTTTGAGAAATGCGCTGCGAGGTCTATCCGTATGGCAGGCGATACGCCTGTCCTCAATGGTTCTAACCAATTTGGCTACTGCTAGAAACTGAAGCGAAGTTCTAGTGGTTTAATTTGTTATCGTATATCAACCTACTGCAATATTGGCTGATGGCAAAACTTTACTATCGTGGCATGGCGGAGCAAAATGGTAAGCCCAAAATAGGTCGCAGTGCTAGATTACTAGGGGTTAGACCTGGTATTGACATAGATATTGAGCTAATGCCCACAGGTTATCTGAATGAGCAAGGCTATTTGTTAGCCGAGTCAGAACGTGAGTTTGGAGGAGAGCTTGTTGCTGTTGCCGTCAGAAATACAAAGGGAATGTCCGTTTCCCTTTCAATTGAAGGTCTGCCAGCATTTCGCAGACCTGCAAAATTTGGTGGGACTGGAAAAGACCCCCTATGGCAAATTGATGACAGAAACATTATTGGAGATTTGCAGGCTGTCCAAGATAGCCCGACGCACGTTAGCATCTTGCCAATAGCTACAATGTCTCTGGAAAGGTACGAGGCAGCATTGGCCAACACCCAAAATGATTGGGAAAGAGTTGATTAACCTAATATATCATAGGAGTCTATAACAATGGCGTGGATATTCAGTTTATCGGCAGAGTGTGGCTCTGATGAAAGCAATGTCAATAAATTTGCTCAACACTTTGAGGGAAGAGAATGGCTGCTCTCAAATGGTCGCCAATGCCGGTGTCGCACAGACACTTTTCAAGATATCGAGCAAAACTGGTGGTGTCGGGTTTCACCCAATAATATTAGTGAAGTCGGAATAGATAGCCCTGAAAGTGCTTATGTAATGACAGAGTTAGGGATTTTACTCTATCAGACTCTCCGGCTTGCTCCTTCGTTTCGCTATGCTTTGGTTGGCGTTGAAGTTGATGAATTTAGAACCTATAGTGAACTTGTGGAGGAGCTGTCTAACTTATCGATTCCGGGATTAGTTTTAGCAAAAGAACTTACTCACGGGGTCGAAACATTACCAGTTTTTCGACCCTTTAGTTCTAATTATGTTTGGCAACCCTACGAGGGGGAAGTCTACAATCCATTAATGGCCTCCCCAGACTTAAAAAATAAGCTGGATGAGCTTCTGGCTGTGAATTGAATGTAATTCATCTCCCCAAACCAGCGCAGGCTAAACCCTTCAACTCGCTCTGGATCAAAAAAAAGGTTGCCAAACACATCAAATCCCCCTAAAGGCATTTTTATCCCCCCCCCCAAGATTCACCCGACAACTCACCCCCACCGGCGCATCCCGCACCCCTCCCCCTTTTTGTCACTCATCAGATAGCAGCATTTCCATTTCCGCTAACAAAGCTTCTACTTTCTCCCGCTTATCAGGGTCATCCCACACCTTCAGCTTCTTAATTTTATTAGTCATAGCCTCCATGCGGGTAAGCAGTGTATCCCTTTCTGTGCTTTGGTGTTGCTGTTGCTTCCTAATGCGTTCTCGGATTTCTCGCAGAGAAAGAGACTCAGCGCTCGCCTCCTTGAGAATTTCCGCTCTGAGGTCAGTGTCTTTAATCTTACCAATCTCTCTGCCCTTCGTGTAATTAATCTGACCCTGACGGATAGCATTCAGAACCTCCGCTGGCAGGTTAAGAATGGGTAAACGGTTGGTTCTGAATGACTCCGGCGAAAGCCTGCCCAGACTTTGAAAAACAGATAAGATGGCTTGCCGGTCTTCTTGGCGGATAACGTTATCCGCCAACCCTCTGTCAGCTTTAGACATCTGGTTCAGCAGTGAAATCACCTCCGACGGGCCAGTTTGCAGGCTCAGCTCCAGCAGTTTCAAAATCCCCTCGGTTTCCTCAACTGGGTTCAAATCCTCCCGTTGCAAGTTCTCCATGAGGGCGCACTGCAGTGCTTCGGCATCGTTCATTTCACGCACCACCGCCGGCACTTGAGTGAGTCCCGCCGCTCTCGCCGCCTGATATCGGCGCTCCCCCGCCACTAACTCGTATTGGTCTTTCCCGACCGGTCGCACAAGAATCGGTTGAACGACACCGTGCTGTTTAACGCTCTCAGTAAGTTCTGCCATACTCTCTGGAGAGAAATAGCTTCGGGGCTGCAGCTTCGAGGGAGAGATTTGGTCAAGCGGAAGTTGGTTAGAAGCAACCGAGCTTTTAGAGGTTTGAGTCCTTTTGGTGTTCATTGGCTGTTTGGGGATCTGCACCACAGGGATGTTCATGCAACCAGCGGGCCCACATTCAGCCCGTTGATGCCAAAACCACTTGAATTTTAACCCGATTTGATTTTCTTGCCGGCCCTATAGCGGTTCTCAGTTGAATGAAGTGCGCCCCAGAACAGAAACCCGGTTTCTTTAAGAAACCGGGTTTCTTGACAACCTCACTAATATGAGAAACGCTATAGAGATATAGCAATGGACAGTCAGTTTAGGACAAGGCCAGAACGTTCGCTGACTATATATACAGTTGGCAATCTGCAACTCTATCGGCTTAAACCCCCCGCCAAAGTCGCGCTGCCATCAGGGTCAGGACTTACGCAAAGCCTCTATATGTAGGGTGGGGAACGCGAAGCGCGTAACCCACCACACAATTAAGGTCGCTGCGTAAGTCCTGAGGGTGTTTGCCGGCTCTCCCGGGGTGCCGGCACTCGTTCCAAAAACAGGTTGTGCTTTGCGGCAAGTCGCCGGTCGTTTCAGACGCTAGGGAACAGGAGACACCGGCACCCACCTACCAGGCGACGCTGGCTGTTGCCCGCAGTAACAGGGGGTGAGCCCACCACAGCAGCAAAATAAAGCCGGTGACGCCCAAATAAGCCGGACGGACAAACTCTCGCCACTCAAAAGTTTGACGCCCTTGAAAGATAGCCAGAAAAGGGATAACTGAAGTGCGAGTTCTCACAGCCTCAAACGCTTCACCGTAACGAGCTTTCAGGCGGCGGTCCCCATGCCAGACCGCAAACAAATGGTGCAGCACTAGACCGATGGAGGTCAGCAGGGTGAAAGACGTGCCAATCCAGAGGGTGTGGGCCACACACCAAATCACCTGGCCCACCATCTGCGGGTGCCTGGTGACGCGGATGATGCCGGTTTCGTAAAGGTGGACTTGGGGCTTTTCAATCGCCGCAATTTCCAGCAGGTTGAAAGTGGCTGGATAGAGAAACAGGAAAGAAATCGCCGACAGCACCCACACCAGCGGTTGCGCCACCGGCACGCCTTGAACCTGCCACAGCTGCTTTCCGTCATAGCGGTGGTTAAAGAAGTACACGATCAGCACCACCGCCAGGGGGAGGCTAACCAGAGCAAACAGAATCCGGTAAAGCCGCGCACCGATCAATTTCTCACCCCAGGGGCGCAGAGCCGCCAAGCCGCTGTGGGCGACAGCAAAACCCAGCAGCAGCCCGAACATAGTGAAATGGCTGGGAGTCAGCCAGTCATAGGACATCGCAGACACTCCAAAGGACACAATAAAAGTCAGCACCGGTTAATGAACAAGGGAACAGTCGGGGAATTCCTGGAAAGCTGTTAGGCTTTTAATATGCTTTTCCCTCCAAAGGGAGCAAAGACGGCAGAGGCCGGTTAACAGCTCAAGCAGGAAGCTAGGGGAGAGAGATTTATACTGCAAATTAAATGCGCAGCTGTTGGCCGGCATAAAATACCGAATAACCCATAGCTTTTATATATTTTTAAAATCAGGTAAATCTTAATACAACAGAGGGGGCTACCGGTGAGAAGGGACACCGATCCCCTGTTGTGCTAGTGTCGTAGTCGTTGAGGCCCCAATACCCAATGGGCAACCCATGAGTCCAGTCCCAACCCGTAGAATCAGTTAGTTGTCTCAAGGCTCCTTTCTCCGTTCAGGTTAAGCCATATGTCCGACCTTCCTTTTACGTTAGATCAGTTACGCATCCTCAAAGCCATCGCCGCTGAGGGCAGTTTCAAACGGGCCGCAGACAGCCTCTACGTCTCGCAGCCCGCCGTCAGCCTGCAAGTGCAAAACCTGGAGCGGCAGTTGGATGTGCCATTGTTCGACCGGGGGGGCCGGCGGGCGCAACTGACAGAAGCGGGACACCTACTGCTCAGCTACGGAGAAAAAATCCTCACCCTGTGCCAGGAAACCTGTCGGGCCATCGAGGACCTGCAAAACCTTCAAGGCGGCACCCTGATTGTGGGGGCGTCTCAGACAACAGGCACCTATCTCCTCCCCCGCATGATTGGGATGTTCCGGCAGCGGTATCCCGATGTAGCGGTGCAATTGCACGTTCACTCAACCCGCCGCACGGCTTGGAGCGTGGCCAATGGCCAGATAGATTTGGCCATAGTCGGGGGTGAGGTTCCCCCAGAATTGCAAGAATCTTTAAAAATAGTCGCTTATGCCGAAGACGAGCTGGCCCTGATCCTGCCGGTGTTTCACCCGCTCGCTCAAATCGATATGATTGAAAAAGACGACCTTTACCAGCTGGAGTTTATCACCCTCGACTCCCAATCGACCATCCGCAAGGTGATTGACCAGGTACTCACTCGCTGCGGCATTGACACGCGCCGTCTCAAAATAGAGATGGAACTGAACTCGATAGAAGCGATTAAAAATGCCGTCCAAGCCGGTCTGGGAGCTGCCTTTGTCTCGGTTTCGGCCATCGAGAAGGAGTTGCAGATGGGCATCCTGCACCGCAGCCAAATTGACGAAGTTGTGGTGAAGCGCATGCTGTGGGTGATTTACAACCCCAATCGCTACCGGTCGAAGGCGGCAGAGGCGTTCAGTCGGGAAATTTTGCCCCAGTTTGCCACCCTGGGACTGGAAAAGTCTCTGCTAGCGCCTCTTTATAAGGAATCAGATTCTTTCGAGACAGCCACCCCTAGCTCGACTGGCAGCTAATCGAAGTTAGGCTATAGCCTAGAAGCGATAGGCTTCCGGAAACCTGTCGCGCTTAAAGACCCTCGCCCATAGCAGATTATAGCGGTTTTATTTGGGTGAAGTGCGCACCCCACACCAAACCCGCCAGTATATGCGTGGAAAGCGGGGGCTGCTGACAACCAATCCCTATCAGGGACTGAAAATGGAAATTCTTTGCACCCGACCGGGCTGCCCCCGCCCCCTTAACTTTTTTGCCGATCTCGATGACAGCGCCACTCTCAAAACGGTGCAGCAAAAGTATTGTATGGCCTGCGGCATGCCGCTGATTTTGAGCGGGCGATACCTGCCGGTGAAGCTGCTGGGGCAGGGAGGATTTGGGGCGGCGTTTCTAGCCCGAGATCGCTACACTCCCGCCATGCGCCGGTGCGCGGTCAAACTCTTGCAGCCCGGCGGCGACTTGAGCCCGCAACAGCTGCAAATTGCCCAAAACTTATTTGAGCGGGAGGCGGTGGTTTTAGAGGAACTTGGCAACGAACACCCCCAAATTCCAGATTTGCTGGCTTTCTTTCCTTTACAAGTGCCCAGCCTGCAACCGGGCAAGCAGGATCAGTTTTTCTATCTGGTGCAGGAATTCATCGACGGGCAGAACTTGGAGCAGGAACTGGCGCAAAAGAGCCAGTTCTCTGAGGCGGATGTGTTCGAGGTGCTCAAGGAAATGCTCAAGGTGCTGCAATTTGTCCACGAACACGGTTCCATCCACCGGGACATCAAGCCGGCCAATATCATGCGCGACCGCAATGGCCGGCTGTATTTGCTAGATTTCGGAGCAGTCAAGCAGGTGACCGTGGGGGCAGGGGGAGGGGCTCGCGGCAGGAGCACCGGCATTTATTCGATGGGCTTTGCGCCGCCAGAGCAGATGTCCGGCAGTACCGTTTTCCCCTCCACGGATTTGTACGCTTTGGCTGTGACTTGTGTTAGCCTGCTGACCGGCAAGCCGCCACTGGACTTGTTTGATTCCTACAGCAATCAGTGGAACTGGAAAGCTTACGCTCCGGTGAGCGCTCGCTTGGCAAAGGTTTTAGACCGCATGCTGCTCCCGACTCCGTCCCAGCGCTTCCAGTCAGCTGAGGAGGTGCTCGCTGCCCTCACTCCCAGACCAGCACAACCGGCACATTCTGTCAATCCTCCCCAGCCGCCGTCTTCCCTACCGACACTTGTAACTGCTCCCCCTTCAGCACCCCCGGCACCCCCGGCACCCCCGGCACCCCCGGCACCACCGGCACCACCCCCGCCGCCGGTGAGCCGGTATTCCAGACCACCGTCAGCACTGGAGTTATTGGGTGGGGCAGCGTTTACAGGGTTTGAGGGCGCTTTGCTAGGGGTGGCCTCCGTCAGTTTGCTGGGAGCTTCTGGAATTAGCTACCTCATCTGGCTGAGCATCATGGGGGGGCTCGTCTTTGCCCAGTACCGCCGCCTTATTGAGGGCAAGGATCTGCTGGTGATTGCCGGTATTACCCTGGCAATAGTCTTGTTTTCTCCGTTGCGCGGTGGATTGACCATCAGTGCCGCCCTCGTCACCGCTGTTTTGGCAGGGCTGTCGGCAATCGCCGTTACGGCCCTCTTTCGCCTGGTTTACAAACTGCTTTCTAATATTTTTTAAATAATTTTGCCGGGGTGTTATGGTAAACTCTAGGGATGGAATGGGAAAACTAAACGCAATCTGGCCTTAATTCCTTTCCGGGGGTGCGCCGGGAGCGACCGACCGCCGAGTCTGCGCCGAGTCTGCGCATCCCACCTTTGCGCTTGCGAACATGCCACTCACCCGCAGGGGGGATTTCTAATCGCTCCTCTGCCCACAGGCTGAACGCAGGGCTGCGCTACCCTGCGCGGGCCAACCGAGAACGCCACCGTGGCGTTCTAGAATTAGTCGGAATTCAACAGTGTTCCGCTCCCGATAATTCAGGGTTAATATGCAAATTTACTGCACGCGACCTATCTGTACGCAACCAGTTAACTCTTTTGCAGATTTAGACGACAGCGCCACTCTCAAGACGGTACAGCAAAAATATTGCATAACCTGCGGGATGCCGCTGATTTTAGACGGTCGCTATCTGCCGTTAAAGCTACTGGGACGGGGAGGGTTTGGAGCGGCATTTCTGGCACGGGACCGCCGAACTCCAACCAGGCGACTGTGCGCTGTCAAACAGTTGCAGCCTCCCGCTAATCTCAACCTTACCCAGATCGAATGGGTGAAAAAGTCATTTGAGCGGGAAGCCGAGGTTCTGGAAAGACTCGGCAGCCATCCCCAAATACCAGAACTGTACGCCTTCTTTGAACAGCCTGCTCCCGGTGAGCAGTCGAATCAGCCACAGGCATTTTTTTACCTAGTGCAGGAATATATTGACGGACTTAATTTATTCGAGGAGATGGAGGGGAAAGGAAAATTTTCCGAAGCTTCAGTTGAGGAAGTCCTGCAAGAAATCCTCAAAATCCTACAGTTCGTGCATGAGAGCGGTTCTATCCACCGGGACATCAAGCCCTCTAATATCATGCGCCATCGCCAGAATGGCCGGCTTTACCTGTTAGATTTTGGCGCGGTCAAGCAGGTGACGGCTGGAGTATCTTTACAAAGTTCAATGGTGTTGGGGACGCCGGGGTTTGCGCCGCCAGAGCAGATGGCTGGCCGGCAAGTTTACCACTCAACAGATTTGTACTCCTTAGCAGTCACTTGCCTGTATTTGCTAACTGGCAAACAGCCAGCGGAGTTATATGATTCTTACAACGACCGCTGGAACTGGAGAGAGCACACCCAGATAAGCGAACGCCTTGGTAATATTTTAGACAGGATGCTGCTGCCGGTGCCTTCCCAACGTTTTCAGGAAGCTGTAGAAGTTCTGGAGGCGCTTAACTGGGTTCCCAAGACAGCGGTGAGTCCCCCTCCCCCCCCACGCCGGCACGCACCCCCACCCGCGCCCCCAACTGCGCCCCCAACTGCGCCCCCAACTGCGCCCCCAACTGCGCCCCCAACTGCGCCGACAGCAGCACCCCCACAACTATTACCCCTGTCTTCACCCGTGCTGGAATTATTGGTGGGAGCAGCTTTCACAGGGTTTGAAGGAGGGTTGCTTTTAATTGCCTTAGGCAGCCTGCTACCGCCAGGGATTAGTATCGGTTTGTGGGGAATGATTTTAGGGGGTCTGGTTTACGCCCAGTATCGCGGAATAATTCACAAGACGAATTTGTTGACAATTGCCGGCATTACGCTGGCCTTTGTCCTTTTAGTGCCGGCTTTGCGGACATGGAATCCCATCCAAGCTGGTTCGCCATCGCCCCTGGTCGCAGTATTGCTGGCTATTCTGGCAGGGCTGTTAGCGATGGTTTTAATGGCCCTCTATCGGATTTTTTACAAAATTATTATCCGGTTTCTATAAGATAGAAACTCCATTTTGCTTTCACAGGAGGTAAAATATGTCCACAGGAGGTAAAATATGTCCCAAAGGAAAGAACTTATAGCCAATTTAATGGCATTGATAGTGTCAGTAGTTCTTATAGGCGGTGTCATCGGATTGTTGAAAATATTCTCCAAACCAGGGGAAGCCCCTTCACCGGCAACCGGAATTGATAAAACTGGCGCTGGAACAGCGGTACTGACAACTGGTGTGCGGGAGAGGATTAGCCAGGGGGAGAGAATGCTGTTCAAAAAAGAGGAAAGCGGCACTGAAAAGCAGGAATTCCAAGCGGCAAAACAGAAAGGAGTGCGGGCGATGGCTGCAGGAAACTATCAACAAGCTGCTAAGGAATTTGAAGAAGCAATTCAGAAATACCGCAACGCACCTGAAACCCTAATTTATCTGAATAACGCCCGCATTGGAGATAAGAAAGCGCACACGATTGCGGTGGTGGCACCAATTGACAGTGACCCAAACGGAGCTTTAGAGATTTTGCGCGGGGTGGCTCAAGTTCAAAATGAAATCAATCAGACAGGCGGGATTAATGGAGTGCCGCTCAAGGTAGCAGTCGCCAACGATAGCGACGATCCAGCTATTGCCAAACAGGTGGCTTCAGAACTGGTAAAAACTTCTGACGTGCTGGGTGTAGTGGGCCATTTTTCGAGCGGGGCCACGTTAGCCGCCGGAGAAGAATATAATGCCGGCAAGCTCGTAACCATTGCCCCTGTCAGTACCGCTGTTAAACTTTCTGACTTCAGTCCCTACGTTTTTCGCACGGTTCCCAATGATGCCATCGCAGCCAAGGAATTGGCTAAATATATGCTGGGCAGCCTGAAAAAGCAAAAAGCAGCGGTTTTCTACAATTCCCAAAGTACCTACAGCAAGTCTCTCAAATCGAAGTTTGTTGAGGAAGTATTCGCCAACGGAGGACAAGTTGACAAAGACTTAGAGTTTGACTTGTCTGATGCAAGTTTTAGCGCTCGTCAGAGTGTGGAAAAGGCAATTGATAAAGAAGTGCAGGTGCTAATGCTAGCAGCTAATACAGGTGTGCTAGACAAAGCGCTGCTGGTGATTCAGGCCAACAAAAAACGGTTAAGTCTTTTGGGGGGAGATGACGTTTACGCACCAAAAATTCTGGCAGATGGTGGCGAAGCCGCAGTCGGTATGGTCGTAGCAGTTGCTTGGCACATTGACGGCAATCCAGGGTCAGACTTTCCCCGCCGTTCGGGACAGCTTTGGGGCAGTCCTGTGAATTGGCGCACAGCCATGTCCTACGATGCGGCGCAGGCCCTGATAGAAGCGCTAAAGCGCAATCCCACCCGCGCCGGTGTCCAGCAGGCGCTCTCTGCCTCAGACTTTTCCGCGACAGGTGCCGCTGGCCCTGTTCAGTTTTTGTCTTCTGGGGATCGCAATGGGTCAATCCAGCTGGTGGAAATCCGTCCCGGCAACCGTTCCGGAACCGGCTACGATTTCGTGCCGGTGCCTCGATAGAAATAGGGCCATAAACGTCCGCCTCACTTATTATAGCAGCAGCCATATTGGTTAGGACATTAATGGCATAGGGCATGGGGCATAGGGCATGGGGCATAGCGCATAGGGAAGGATGTCCAATACCCAATGCCCCATCCCCACTGCCCGAATGCCCATGTTTTAAACTAACTGTCCATTGCTATATATGAGAAACCCGGTAACTCCTGCGAAACCGGGTTTCTGGGCCATAGTTCATCCAGCTGAGAGCCGCTATATACCCCGCAGGACAGGCGTCTCGCCTGTCCGTTACTTCTTGTTGAGAACAGCAGGCCAGTTATTATCAGCTTTAGCGATGTTGCCGGGAATATCTTTCTCCCACCTTTTCTGTACGTTTTTGTCAAAATTAAGATAGAGTTTACCCGCCACAATTTTCCACGCATTAGGGTCAATGGGAGCGGTGTAACCTTGGCTCACCGCCCAAGCACAGAAGCCCCCATATTGAGGCGCGTATTTTTCCGGATTGCTAGCAAACAAATCCCGATTTTCAGCGCTGGAAAAGTGCCAAATAGCATTCCCCCACTTATAGCTGAATTCACTTTTCCCCCGCACCGGCTCACCCTTCTGGAAATATGCCACTGGATCGGTGCCTTTGATAGCCACCCCGCCTTCGGTGTAAAATACGCCTGGAGTTGCCGGCTCAGCAGCGACCGTTGCTGAACTCGCTGGAGTTGCAGGCGCAGGGGCGACGCCAGGTGCTTGCTCTGGAGAATTTGCTTTATCCACACCGGCACTGGCACAGCTACTAGCGAGTCCCAGAGTCAGCATAGAAACAGCGGCAAAAGTAGTGAAGCAGTTAACTTTCATATAATTAGGCATTCAAAAATAAACGGAACATCAAGATGGCCTGGTGACGAATGCGGATTACTCCTTGGGCCACCGGCCAATCCACTCGCCGCCCCGGAATCGCCAGCGAGGGAACAGCAGGCGCATCACCACCCAAGAAGAAAGGTAAACAGCCACCCAAACCAGACTGTAGTGTTTGGCAAAAGTTACCAAGTCGAATTCTGCCGGTGGAATATTCGGCAAGCCAAAGGATTTGATCGCCCAACCCAGGAATACCCCTTCAGCAATAGCAGCCAAGAATTGAAACACCCCGGGCCAGTCGCGATCCCACATGAACTGATGCAAAAAGTTATAGAGGACATCCCAAGCGATGCCAAAAAGGCCGACATAGAACAGCACCCAAAAATAAACAGGGGTGGATTTCACCCCCAAAAAACCGAAGGTAAACGGCAAGGTGACTAGAATACCAACCGTTGCCAAAAGGAAGATGCGAGTTTGCCAGTGTCCGAATAAAGTAGGTGTCATGGTGCTTGATTAGTTGCCCATTTAATCCATTGCCAGAGAGAGCCAAGACCTTCCAGATAGTGTATCCCGGGAGCTTTCGCTCGCACAAGAGCCTCCGCAGAGCGGTGAGCTGCGTACTGCAGCCCTAAAAAAGTATCCACCGGCGCATAGGGCCCGCCCAGAGTGATAATCCCAGCCGCATACATGCGGGCGCGGTCATTCCGCATTTTCTGGATTTCAAAGTCATTTTCCACATGCAGGCGCTTTTGAGGATTCAGATCCAGATTGTAGTGGGTAATCAAATCATTCAGCAAAGGATGCTCTCTGGGATCGGACACCAATCCCGTACAGTCGATGATGAATTCCGCATCAATCTTGTTTTCAGCTTGCTTGGTTTTGACGTAGGTAACAGGCTTGCCCTGGGCATTGCGATCCACTCGCTCCACTGTCCCAAAAGTAATAGTGTACCATCCCTCCTTAAGTCCTTCATTAACAATCCGCCGCCACTCCCTTCGGCTGGCGGTAGTTGTACCGCCCCAGGCTTCAAGCAACTCGCGCCGGCGCAGGGGATCGGCGGCTTCCAGCATTTTCCGCATATCCCCACCCCAAGTCCCCTTAGGCCAGTTAAAGGGTTGAAATTCCCATTGATTTTCCACAGAACGCTTGGCCCAACCAAATTTCTGGCCATCTCTAGAGGCGCGATTCAGATGGTTAATTGCAATCCTGGGATTTTTTTTCCGCGCTTGATATAGCCTGTCCAGAATCTGGGAGGCAACAATCCCCGAACCTCGGATAACGACAGTCCCGCCGTTTTGCTCCAGATAGTCATACACATGATCGTGTTTTTCATATCCATGAACCACAGATTTTAAATCGCCATATTTGACTCTGTAAGCTTGCAAATCATCCAAGAGTTTGATAGCCGGATAGCCGGTACACAGGTGGACATACTTGGCGAGTAAATACCCGCGATCCGGAGGCCCATCCTGTCTCGTAGCCGAATAAGCAATGATATACTGGCCATTATCGGTTTTGCGGATGTTGCGGATGCTGCCATAAATCAACATATCATCCCAACCAATGCGCTTGGCTTCTCTGTCCATAGAGGCAAAGACATCTCCAGCGCGGGGAGTGTAGGTATCCGCAAACACAGGTTCAGAAAAAACCTGCCACAGGTACTCTAATGCTGAACCGACTTGACCGGCAAAAAACGCTCTCCATGCGTCCCGCAGAGCGTATCCGGGCCACCCCCAGATATTATCTGGACAGGAATCAGAACCGGAACGGATTCTTTTATATCGATAAATTTGGCAATTGCTAAGCAGCGTCTCGTAGCGACCGTAGGGCTTTTGCTGCAGGCTCAAAACCGCGATTTGCTCTTTTTTAACCCCGCTAATTCTCAGGTTATCTACCCAGACAAAACTGCCCATACCGCCGCCGATCGCCAGGTAATCTGTCCTTTTCATTAAGGTTGTTGGCAGTTGAGAAACAGCCACGCTATCCGCTGCCAAAAATTCTGGCGGGGGGAATGAACTTTGAGGAGTAGCACTCTGTGGCGGTCTAGTGGCTTGAGATTGGAGGATGTCGGAGTCGGGGTTGAAGATAATAGTTGAGATCCGACTCTCCCCCTTTTCTACCTCAGCCGCTGGAATGCTTTTAATCGGTGGGTTCAGGACAGTGAAGTTGCTGCTTGTAACCTGTGTTGCATTTGGATCGCCCTGCTGCAACAAGGTGACAGTAATGTTATAATTTCCTATGCTCAGCGTGTCCCCGCTGTTGAGTGGGCGGCGCTCTCGCTGAAACTGCTGCCCATTGACAGAAGTACCGTTGGCACTCAAATCTTCGACGGTTAGCTGACCGCTGACAAAAGCCAGCAAGGCGTGGGATCTAGAAATTTTGTTATTGGCGTCAAATAATACGACTTGGGAAACCGGCTGCCCGTCAAGGCTAGTGGGCATTTTGCTAAGTTCCCGCCCGAAAGCGACCGGAAGGGGAAAAATATGCTGCTGCTGTTCTGCGGTAACGGGATCGTCCCAAGTAAGTTGAACTTCCATATATCTTTGGCTGGCTACTTTTAGAATATGATTGTTGGATTTAGAACTAGATGACCGCAGTAGGGACAGTTGCCTCCCTCATATTCCAGGGATAATTCGTGCGGCGTTTTCAGATTGGTACATCTCAGAATGTAGAGGGGTTTAGACTGAGAAGGCTTTGGCCCAAACAGGGGCCCCTCAATCGCCTTAACTTTTAGAGATATCTTTCCCAGCTGAATCACGCTGCCAACTCTTATGGGAACTTCTTGGTCAATTATGTTTTGGCCATCTACAATCGCGGGATTGCGCTTTTCGGGAGGGTTGTTCCTGGTGAGGTTCCTCAGGCAGAGCGTGTTTGCGGCAGCGGAAAAGATTTCAACGTGTAAACGAGAAACGGTTGTTTCGGTTTGACTCAAGACCAAATCGCACTGCTGTTCATCTCGCCCAATGCGAATAGAACCAGGGAATTTAGTCTTGTCTTCCGAAGAAATGTTCACGGTACGGATCTGACCCCCTTCGGCCCATTGTAAAGTTAACCTGTACATAGCCAGTTCTGAGATTAACAGACGGTTGGACTCTGGCCTCAAAGATAGAGCAGAGTCTGCTTTAGATATTTTAACATCAGTTTAGCCTGGTGTGGAAATGTTAAATATGTTGAGCGATGTCCTGAGGGTGGTGCTGCTTTGTCTGCGGACGGCGCAGACAAGGGAGCGACTTGCCCCCACTGGCCGGGTTTCCCGCCCAAAGCACAGCCCGCTACCCTCTTTCCCAGTTTACCAGAGAACCTCTAAAATGAATAAAGTTTAAAAATCTTCATAAAAGGATCGTGCTCACACAACAGCTGACACCGGCAACAACCTTTGAAAAGCTCACCTGGACTTGGCGTGGGCACAAGATTCAGTACACCGTCAAGGGAACCGGTCGCCCTCTGGTGCTGATTCACGGCTTCGGGGCCTCCATTGGCCACTGGCGCAAGAACATTCCCGTGCTAGCTGCCGGTGGCTACCGAGTGTTTGCCCTGGATCTCCTGGGATTCGGTGCCTCGGACAAGCCTCCGCTGGATTACTCCCTCGAACTGTGGCAGGAACTTCTCAAGGATTTCTGGGAGTCACACATTCAGGAACCAGCTGTGTTCGCCGGCAATTCCATTGGAGCTCTGCTGAGCTTGATGGTGGTAGCCGATTATCCCGAAATGGCAGCCGGCGGCATCCTGATCAACTGTGCCGGCGGGCTCAATCACCGGCCCGAGGAGCTGAATCTGCCCCTGCGGATGGTGATGGGTCTGTTTACCCAGATGGTCAGTTTGCCGGTTGTGGGGGCGTTCGTATTTGAGCGCATCCGCCAGAAACACCGTATCCGAAACACCCTGCGGCAAGTGTACCGCAACCGTGAGGCCATCACCGACGAACTGGTGGATCTGCTCTATGAACCTTCCTGTGACCCCGGTGCCCAGCAGGTGTTTGCCTCAATTCTCACAGCGCCTGCAGGTCCATCAATAGCACAGTTGCTGCCAAAAGTCAAGCGTCCGCTGCAGGTGATTTGGGGAGCCGATGACCCGTGGACGCCGATTGCCGGTGGGCGGATTTTCCAGCAGATGGGTGAGGATCGACTCATCGAGTTCATATCGATTCCCAACACCGGCCACTGTCCCCATGACGAGCGACCGGAGGAGGTCAATCCGCTGATTCTGGACTGGCTGGCAAAACTCTGAGGATGCCGGTTGATTGCACTCGTTCCCAGCAAAGCCTGGGAACGAGTCCCTCTGGCAGCAGTCTAGGAAGGAGTCCCGACGATCCCAAGCCGGCGATCGCCCACCGACTCTCAGGACAGGTGCGTGCGATGTGAAAAGAGGTAATTTTAAGCAGCTTTACGGCCTAATAACTGAATGATTTTATATTGATACATAGCCGACAGCGCTGTAGTAAAATCGGCTCTTAATGGCAATGGCAATATCCTCGGACAGGGGGACGGTTAGCCGGCTTGATGAGTTTTGGGCTACTGGCGTTGCTAGTCATGTGTTAGGAACAAACGAAGCGCCCCGCCTTCAGAGTCTTAATCAAAGATTAAAGCGGTAGTTGATGCCAAAAGTGTCCGGATGGACTAGGAGAGGCGGGTATTAAGGGGTAGCGCGTCGGAAGTGAGCCAATTCAGGTTCGCCCTCGTCAGCGTGTGGGAGAGGAGTTGACAAACCCTGGCTGAGACTGGGGTAGCTGTCTTTTCTAGTCGTTTGTTGAACAGTTATGCGTTCTAGTCAGGGAATGACTTTTAGCTGATGAGAGACGATTTCGTTAAGCTTGACACGCTCAGTCCTCCTGCCGGCGGAACTGACCTATCTGACTTGATGCGGACGCTGCGCAAACGCTGGCTCGTAGTGGTTGCAGTGGGGGCGACGGTTTTTGGCGGGGTCGCTTTCTCGACGCTGACAACGATCCCCAAATACCAATCGGAAACTTTAATTCTGCTGGACAATAAGACGGCTGTGCCGGTTGTTCCCACAATAGTCCCACAAGATGTTGCTACTGGCAAGGATCTTTCGACGGAAATTCAGATTCTGCAGAGCCATTCTTTAGTGGCTAAAGCGATTAGCGAACTTCAAGTCCCCTACAAAAATGTCTCTGTGCCAGAAGTAGCAGAAAACTTATCTATCCGTCAGGCGGGGCAGGCGGATGTTCTAATTGTGTCATACACCGATACAGACCCGAAAAGAGCCAAGGCTGTCCTGGAGGCTTTAGGTTCTATTTATGTGGATTATAGCTTAGAGAGGCAGCGCTCGCAAGCGACCAATGCGATCAAGTTTATTCAGGAACAGCTGCCGGCAGCCCAAAAGGCGCTCAACGAAGTAACCGAAACCATCCGAACCTTTCGCCAGCGCTATGGCATTGTTGACCCTGACTCCTACGCGGCGGAAGTGGTTCAGAGCAAGCAATCGCTACAGCAAGAAACTCAAGCCTTAGAGGCGGCTATCAGCAAAACCCAACGGCAGTATCAAGAGCTGCAGCGCCAAATGGTGGCAGTTGGCCAAAATCCTCAAACCGCTCTGGCAAATGCCCTGCTCAGCCAAGATTCTGTCTATCAGAAACTAGCCAGCGATATCAAAGAGATAGAAACCAAATACATGCAAGAAAGCAGCAGGTTCACGGAAGATCATCCTGTGCTGGTCAACCTGAGAAAGCAGCGAGATAGCCTGCTGAGGTTGCTGCAGTACCGCACAGGGCATGTGCTTGGCAATGCCGCCGCCAAAGCTGAGACTAGCGATGTTTCTGGATATGGAGGCACTCAGCAGAAGCTTGCCGAGCAGTTGCTGCAAGTGCAGACGGAGTTGACGTCCCAGATGAGTCAGTTAGAGAGTGTGCAGCGTTCGGCTAAAGAAACTGCAGTTCGGTTTGAGCAAATTCCTCAGCTGCAGCAGACTTACGCCGAGCTGCAGCGTGAGTTCAAGGTTAAATCGGAGGCGGTCAATAACTTTTTGGCAAAGCTGCAAGAGTTGCGGATTTCTGAGGCGCAAGAAACAGCTCCCTGGAAAATTATCGAGCAAGCCTATTTGCCAGAGACGCCAGTCTCGCCGAATGTGCGGAGGAATTTGTTACTGGGTTTGATTGCCGGTGGGTTGCTGGGTGTGGGGGCTGCGGTTTTGCTGGAACGCACAGACCAGCGCCTGAAGCGGGTGGAAGAGGCGAAGGAACTGACTGGACTGGCCTCTCTGGGCACGGTTCCCCAGGTTGAGCTGCCGATTTTGGTGACTCACTCTCGGGAGAATGGCCGGTTGCAGAGTTATAGCGATTCCCGATTTACGGAAGCTATCCGCTCGCTGGCACTGAATTTGCGCTATCTGGGTGCCAATGGCCAGGTAAAGACTCTGGCGTTCACCTCATCGACTCCCTCGGAAGGGAAGAGCACGCTGGCCTACAACATAGGACGGGTGCTAGGCGAATTAGGCCATCGGGTGCTGCTTGTCGATGCTGATATGCGCAAACCGACGATTCATCAATTTTTGAAAAGGCCGAATATGTTCGGACTCAGCAGTGCGATCGCAACCGACACACCCTGGCGTCAGCTGGTCTATTCAGCTGACGGTGGGCATCTGGATGTGATTACCTCTGGCCCAACGCCGCCGAATCCGGTGGCTTTGCTCGACTCGGCCAAAATGACCCAGTTGCTCAGTGAATGGCGTCAGGCTTATGATTATGTGCTAGTAGATACCACACCGCTATTAGGGGTCACAGATGCCCAAAGCCTTGCACCCAAGGCAGATGCAGTGATTTTAGTTGCGGCTCTCGAGCGCTCGACCCGCTCATCTCTGGCTCACACGATGGAGGTGCTGCAGAGAAGCCGGTGTAATGTGGCTGGATTGGTGGCCAACTTCGTGGAGCAAGAAGAGGACGGCTCCTACTATCCCTATTACTATTCGTACTACACTAAAACGGAGCTTAACGGCAATGGCAATGAGCCCGATGGAGACGGTGACGGACCTGCTTCCGGAGAGCGAGGGATTTTGGGCAAATTCCTCGGTCGTCGCTAATGTAAGGTTATCTGCCGTGGGTTGAGAGTGGTCAGAGGGAGACTGTCTGGAGTGTGAAAAGCATGAAAAAAGCGCTCATTTGTGGGATATCTGGTCAGGATGGGGCCTATCTGGCGCAGTTATTGCTGAACAAGGGCTACACGGTCTGCGGGACTTCACGGGACGCTCAGATGTCCTCTTTCGGGAATTTGGTGCGTTTGGGCATCCGGGACCAGGTAAAGTTAGAATCTATGTCCCTGACGGATTTTCGCAGTGTGTTGCAGGTGCTGGCGAAAATTCAGCCGGATGAGGTGTACAACTTGGCTGGGCAGAGTTCGGTGGGCCTGTCTTTTGAGCAGCCGGTGGAAACTCTGGAAAGCATCGCCACCGGCACCGTGAATTTACTGGAGGCGATTCGGTTCACCGGCGCACCCATCAAACTTTACAATGCCGGTTCGAGTGAGTGCTTTGGGGACACTCGCGAGGGATCGGCGAGCGAAACTACGCCATTCCGCCCCAGAAGTCCCTACGCCGTGGCCAAAGCGGCGGCGTTTTGGGAAGTGGCCAACTACCGGGAGGCTTACGGTCTGTTTGCCTGTTCCGGTATCCTGTACAACCATGAGTCTCCCCTGCGACCGGAAAGGTTTGTGACGCAAAAGATTGTGGCAGCTGCCTGCCGAATTGGCCAAGGCAGCCAAGAGAAGCTGCTTTTGGGGAATATTTCTGTGAAGCGGGACTGGGGTTGGGCACCGGAGTATGTTGAGGCGATGTATTTGATGTTGCAGCAGGATAAGCCGGATGATTATGTGATTGCGACTGGGGAGAGCAATAAGTTAGAAGACTTTGTGGCCACGGCTTTTTCCTGTGTGGGCCTGGACTGGCGCGAGCATGTGGTGACAGATGCCGGTTTGTACAGACCTACGGATATTGCCGTGGGCAGAGGGCACCCAGCTAAGGCCAGGGAACAGTTGGGCTGGCAGGCGAAATATAAGATGCGGGATGTGGTGCGGATGATGGTGGAAGCGAGGATGGCAAAATCTGCTTAAGCATCAGAGTAGGGGCAGGCCAGGGAACCAGCCCCCAATTTTTTATAGAAGTGAGGGCGAGAACCTGCGCTATTTATCCTGATGTCAGCTAACAGGGCTGTATTTAGACAACAGTAAGTTCTCTGAGTAGGAATGTATGCCTTGCGAACAGTCAAAGATTCCAGTTGCTATCCTCTGTGGTGGTAAAGGGACTCGACTCCGCGAAGAAACAGAATTCCGGCCTAAGCCCATGATTATGGTGGGCGACCGTCCGATGATTTGGCACATCATGAAGACCTATGCTCACTACGGGTTTACAAACTTCTTGTTGTGCCTTGGCTACAAAGGCGAGGCGATCCGCGAGTATTTTTTCAACTACGACTGGAATCACAGCGATGTCCTGCTAGAGTTGGGAAGTAAGCGAGTCACAAAGCTGCACAACGGGCATGGAGAAGAAAACTGGCAAGTCGCATTGATTAATACCGGCCAAGAAACGCTGACTGGCGGTCGTCTAAAACGCATCGCCCCCTATTTGGAGCAGATGGAAAGCGATTTATTTTTTGCGACCTATGGGGATGGCGTAGCGAATGTAAACATTTCAGATTTGCTGGCATACCACTACAGCCACGGCAAATTAGCAACAGTGACAGCTGTGCGACCGCCGTCCCGATTTGGGGAGCTGATTATCCAAGACAACCTGGTGAGCAGTTTTAAGGAAAAGCCACAAACCAGTGAGGGCTGGATTAACGGAGGTTATTTTGTTTTACATCGCAAAGTTTTAGATATCATTGAAAGTGACAGCACCATATTTGAAGCTGAACCGCTCAGGACTTTATCAGACATGGGTGAGTTAGCGGTCTACCAGCACAATGGCTTCTGGCAGTGCATGGACACTTACCGAGAATTAGAACTATTGAATGAGTTGTATAACTCTGGAAAAGCTCTTTGGCAGGTGTGGGAATGAGTTCATTTTGGCAAGATCGGTCGGTTTTAGTCACTGGATGTACCGGCCTGTTGGGCAGCTGGATGACCCAAGAGTTGGTAAAGCGCGGTGCCAAGGTAGTTGGATTGGTTCGAGATTGGGTGCCGCAGTCCCGCCTATTTACTGAAGGTTTATCTAAAAAAATTACAACTGTCTGCGGTCGTCTTGAAGATTTGGCCACCTTAGAGCGAGCCATTAATGAGCATGAGGTCGATACGGTCTTTCATTTAGCCGCTCAGACGATTGTCGGGCTGGCCAATCGGGAACCCCTAGCCACATTTGAAGCCAATATAAAAGGAACCTGGAATATTCTAGAAGCTTGCCGGCGGGTAGGTGGTGTCAGCCGGATTGTTGTGGCGTCGAGTGATAAAGCTTATGGCGATCAGGAGATTTTGCCTTATGACGAGACGACCCCTCTGCAAGGAGAGCATCCCTACGACGTTTCTAAAAGCTGTGCGGATTTAATTTGTCGCACTTACTTTGTTACCTATGGGTTGCCGGTCTGCGTGACTCGCTGCGGCAATTTTTACGGCGGTGGCGACCTTAACTTTAACCGGATTGTGCCGGGTACGATTCGCTCTATCCTGCGAGGGGAACGCCCGGTCATTCGCAGCGATGGCAGCTATATCCGGGATTATTTTTACGTCAAAGATGGGGTTTTGGCGTACCTTCATCTGGCAGAACAGATGAGTCGGAGTGAGATTTTGGGAGAGGCGTTTAATTTTAGCAATGAGCTGCAAATCTCCGCTCTAGAGATGGTGCGAAAGATTTTGTACCTGATGGACAAGACTGATTTAGAGCCGGTGATTCTCAATCAAGCGAGTAATGAAATTAAGCACCAATATCTTTCCGCCCAGAAGGCTCGCACGGTTTTGAATTGGCAATCCCAATACTCCCTCGACGCCGCTCTGATAGAGACGATTGAGTGGTATCGGAATTTTTTGATGCCTGCGCCAGTGCCGGTTTTGACTCGCACTCGTTAAAAACTGTAGAATTTTCCTGAGGACAATGACACAATCTATCCCGATGCATCGCCCAGCTGGTGCTTCTGACCAGGAGCGAGAACTGCGAGCGCAAGTCTTCACTGCCGTTGAAACTTACTACGAATTCAAATTTAAAACTAGGCAATTTATACCTGGCGATACCTATATCCCTGTTTCCGGAAAGGTTTTTGATGACCGGGAATTGGTGCAGCTGGTTGATTCCTCCCTGGATTTTTGGCTAACCACCGGCAGATATGCCGCTGAGTTCGAGCAGCGATTTGCTGATTGGGTGGGGGTCAAGCACTGTCTGCTGGTCAATTCTGGTTCTTCGGCGAATTTGCTGGCACTGACGGCGCTGACTTCGCCCAAACTGGGAGATAAGCGGCTGCAACCGGGAGATGAGGTGATTACGGTAGCGGCTGGGTTTCCTACCACGGTGAACCCCATCTTTCAAAATCAGCTGGTGCCGGTATTTGTGGATGTCCAGTTTCCTACCTATGACATCGATACTGACCAGCTGGAAGCGGCTTTGTCTGAAAAGACGCGAGCCATCATGATTGCTCATACGCTCGGCAATCCCTTTAATTTAGAGGCAGTGGTGGCTTTCGCTCAAAAACATGACCTCTGGGTAATTGAGGATAACTGCGATGCGGTGGGAAGTCTTTATGCTGGCAAGAAAACCGGCACATTTGGGCACTTGGCTACCGTCAGCTTTTATCCGGCGCACCACATGACGATGGGTGAGGGGGGAGCGGTACTCACCAGCGATACTCGTCTGAAGAAGATTGTGGAGTCATTCCGAGACTGGGGACGAGATTGCTGGTGCGCTCCTGGTGTGGATAACACATGCAATAAGCGGTTTGGCTGGCAGCTAGGAGATTTGCCTTTTGGCTACGATCACAAGTACACCTACTCCCACGTTGGTTACAATTTGAAAATGACCGATATGCAGGCGGCGGTGGGCTGCGCCCAGCTGGATAAGTTGCCTGAATTTGTGGCGAAGCGCCGGCATAATTTTGAGTTTTTGCACCGGCAGCTGCAAGATTTGCAGGATGTGTTAGTGTTGCCGGTGGCGACTCCCAATTCCGAACCCAGCTGGTTTGGCTTCCCCATATTTGTCCGGGAAGACGCTCCCTTTACCCGCAATGAGCTAGTTCGGCATCTGGAGGAGAAACGCATCGGCACCCGACTGTTGTTTGCGGGGAATTTGGTGCGGCAACCGGCTTACAAAGGATTGAACTATCGCGTGGTGGGGGATCTCACTAATTCTGACAGGGTAATGCAAGGCGTCTTCTGGGTTGGGGTGTTTCCTGGCTTGACAGAAGAGATGTTGGCCTATACGGCGTCCACGATTCGAGAGTTTTGTCGCAGTTTTTAGTCGCGGGATAGAACCAGGAATGCAAATCCGTGAGACAAAGATTCCTGGGTGTTACGAAATTACCCCGGATGTCTTCAAAGACGAACGGGGCAGTTTCGTAAAAACCTTTCACCAGGATATCTTCAAGACCCATCAACTTGAAACCAAGTTTGCAGAGGAATACTATTCTGTCTCTCACCGCAATGTTTTGAGAGGTTTGCACTTCCAACTGCCGCCCGAAGCACACACCAAGATGGTATACTGTGTTCAAGGTCAAGTTATTGATGCGGTGGTTGATTTGCGGGTTGGCTCTCCGACTTTCGGCCAGTTCGCTCTGTTCGATTTGAGTGCGGAGAAAGCCAATACGCTCTACATACCGCCCGGGGTGGCGCATGGGTTTTATGTGACCGGCGAAACGGCTATTATGATGTACAAGGTTTCTACGGTTTATTCGCCGGAACACGATACGGGGATTCACTGGGATTCAGTGGGGATACCCTGGCCTTGTACAGAGCCAATCGTCTCGAAGAGGGACAGCAGCTTCGCAGCTTTGTCCGAGTTCAAGAGTCCATTTATTTATTAAGTGATGAAAGCACTGATAATTGGAGCGTCGGGGCTGGTTGGTTCCCATCTCATGCAAGCTTGTCACCGGCGCGGTTGGGACATGGTGGGAACTTATCACAATTTTTCTCAATCTGGATTGATGCGATTGCAACTGACGGATGCTGCCGGTGTGCAGTCGCTCGTGCGGCAGTCTCAGCCAGAGGTGGTGTTCCTGCCGGCTTTTCGCTCAAATGTGGATTACTGCGAGCAACACCCAGATGAGACTTACCAGATTAATGTCGCCGGCAGTTTAAATGTGGCCACAGCGGCTGGTGATGCCGGCGCTCAGCTGGTGTTTTATTCCTCAGATTATGTCTTCAACGGCAGAGGTGGGCCATATCGGGAAGCGGACGAACCAGACCCGATCTGTGCCTACGGTTGGCAGAAGTTGGAAGTAGAGCGGAAAATTTCAAAGTTATTGGAAAACTTCCTGATTCTCCGCGTCACGGTTGTATACGGACATGAGGCGCAAGGCAAGAATTTTGTCAGCCGTCTGGTTAAAACGTTAGAAGGTGGTCAGGTGCTGAAAGTCCCTCAAGATCAGGTAGGTTCTCCGACGCTGGTGGATGATATTGCAGAGGCTAGCTGCCGTCTGGTAGAAGCCGGTGCCACCGGCATTTTTCATGTGGCAGGTCCAGAGCGAATGAGCCGGTATCAGTTTGCAGTGGAGGTGGCGAGAGTGTTTGGGTTGCCGGCAGAGAATATTGTGCCGGTGACGACGGCAGAATTGGGGCAGGCGGCACCGCGTCCACTTGAGGCGGGGATGCTGTGCAGTCGCCTTGTGCAAACTCTTAATTGTAATTTGCGCGGCGTAGTTGAAGGACTGGAGTATCTGAAGCAAAATCAGGCTTATGTCAGCATCTAAGCGGATTGCATTTGCGGTTGGTAGCTCTTGGCTGAGTCGGGCAGTTGCGATTATCGCCAACCTATTTTTGATCCCCATCCTCTTTCGCTACATGGGGAAGGAGGAACTGGGACTCTGGTTTTTACTAGGGAACAGTCAAGCTTTTTTGGGTTTGCTGGGGATGGGGATTGCGCCCACGCTGACGCGGCACATTGCCTTGGCAAAGGGGAAAAGCGGTGCTGACCCAGGGGTAGAGCTGACAGAGGAGAGTAAGCAGCACATTGGGGATTTGGTCGTTACAGGTCGGATCATCCTGCAATGGCTGGCAATAGTTGTGTTTTTTATTGCCTGGGCATCTGGTTATGGCTTGATTGGTCAACTGGAGTTAAAAGAGATATCCCCCCAGACAGTTTTTTGGGCGTGGACGCTGATGTGTGCGGGGTATGCAGTGGGGGTTTGGGTATCGTACCTCAACTGCTGGCTGGCGGGAATTGGATATGTGGGCTGGGATAGCCTGATTGGGACAGTGCTGGCTCTGCTGACTATCTTGGCCAATATTGCAGCAGTGCTGTTGGGGGGTGGGCTGCTGGTGCTGGCAGCGATTTCGGTCGTTAGTAGCCTGGTGCAACGGATTACGATCTTGGAATTCATTCGCTGGCGCAAGCCTGAATTGTTTGGAATTAAGGGCAAGTGGAATACCCGATATGCTAAGGCAATGATCAAGCCCTCTTTCTATTTCTGGTTAACTGCTCTGGGCGCATTTCTTATTTTACGCACCGATGCCTATTTTATTGCTTTACTGAAGGGCACTCAAAATATACCCAGCTATCAAGCGGCGTATTCATTAGTTTCTAATCCTTATCAATTAGCGGTGAGTTTAGGGGGAGCATCAGCAGTTTTTATCAGTCAAGCATGGCAAGCTGGAGACTTAAGCCTGGTTCAGAAAATCACACTCCGCAATGCTCAACTTGGGCTGTCAGTTATGGCAGCAAGTGTGGCTTTTTTGCTAGGCTCAGGCAAGGAGCTAACGGATTTATGGTTGGGTCATGGTAACTTTATTGGCTATAGAGTTTTATTGGTTTTTTGCATCATGCTGACTCTAGAAGCGCAGCATGTGGTTTTAACCCAGAGTTCTCGAGCCACTGAAGATGAAAAGTATGCGCCTTGGGCCTTGACTGCTGGCGTTCTCAATATTGCTTTTACATGGGTTTTAATTAAACCTCTGGGATTGCTCGGGGTGGCAATGGGAACTATGCTGGCTCAAATGCTGACTAATAATTGGTATGCCGTCTACAGACCGATAGAGCGTCTAAAGCTGAACTTTGGAGTTTACTTGCGTCAGGTTGTTTGTTTATGGGTGATTATCTTAGTATCATCTCTAGTTCTCTCCTGGTTACTGAAAAAAGGTCTGGCGCTATCCGGATTCACTTCTGAGTGGTTGGTAGTAGCAGGTACGGCGGCAGTTAGTGGCGGTGTCTTCCTAGTTGTGTTTTGGAAGGCAATTTTAGAAGGGCATCAGAGAGAACGTATCCAGGTAACTCTAGTCAGCTTGGTCACTTTGAAGAATTATCTATGATTAATCTGTTAAAACAAAAGTATCAACCTCAAGAGCAGCCTCGCGATCCTAAGGAGAAGCCAGTCATTGATACTGGCGTACCTTTCGGTGGGAAACATATCCCTTTTTTATCGGTTTGTATACCTACATACAATCGGTCGGAGATGTTGCCAGCAGCCATTGAAAGTGTGCTAGAGCAAGATTTCGATGATTTTGAACTGATTATTTGCGACAATGCTAGCACAGACAATACAGAGGAAGTTGTTAGAAAGTATAGTGACGATCGGCGCCTGCGTTATGTGCGCTATAAAAATCTTGTGAGTATGTATGCAAATCACAATCGCTGTGTGGATTCAGCAAGAGCTGGCTGGATTGTTTTTCTTCACAGTGACGATAAATTAGTGCCCCATGCGCTTCACACAGTTAAAGATTTAATTAATCGTTCCGATCCCCGGACATCCGTAATAGTTTCCCAGGCAAACCATATAAAAGAGCGATTGAATTCATGGGGTGCGCCCTGGGATAAAGAGCAGGATCTATGCTATCCAGAAGCGCTAGATTTATTTATAATTAGCGGGGGGCTCTCTCCTTCTGGAACCGCTTATAGAAAGGTAAAAAGCTTTGATACTATTGCTCAATTTTATGAACAGACAATTACCTCAGATCATTTATATTTAATGAGAGAGCTTCTTGAGTATAACATTATAAAATGGTCTGGCACAAAAACAGTTGAAAGATTAAGACATGTAAACGCATCATCAACGGTTGCAACACGGTATGGCATTAACTGGCATTCTGGATATTCTCTCACTTATAAGCAAGTTAGCAATCACAATAATTTTCAAAATTACATGGGTCATTTAAAGGGGGTTTTTCCATCATGGCCCCAGGAATATCAAATTATTTTTTTAACAAGATTAGCTCAAGCAAACTGTACAAAAACAGTTAAAGAGTTTGAGAAAATAGCCAATTTTAAAGCGCTAATACGCTCGAGAGCATACGGCCATGTATTTTTGCTAAAAATGAATTATACCTTTTATTGGAAGCTGTTAACTTTCTATAAGTCACTTAAATTTTACTTCCAACATTTTGCGCTTTTTTTCGGCTTGAACAAGGGAGGCAATAAAAAATATGAATAACTTAGTCAAAGTTTCCATCATTATAGCAACGTTTAGACGCGGGAATCAACTTCTTACTGTTTTAGGCGATCTGGAGCGTTGCAAACAAGACTGGGTAGAGATAATAGTGGTAGATCAAACGCCCAAAGAGGAATATTCTCAAGAGATTTATAAAAAGCTTCGAGAATTAGAAAATTTAGGTTTATTTAGGTGGATAAATTATCCTAGAAATTATGTATATGAAGCCCGTAATTATGGAGCTGCTGTTAGTCTAGGTGATTTGCTTTGGTGGCTAGATGATGATGTAAGAGTAGGAGCTGATACACTTGAAAAATTAGTAAGCTATTTTAATTCTTACGAAACCCTCTCTGTAGTGCAAGGAAATTTAATTCCGGAAGAACTATTTAACCGAATGCGTGCTATGTACCAAGAGGCTGATTTAACTTTTCAAATTAATAGAGCAACAGAGTGGCTAAACAAAAGTCGCCCTATTCCTGAAAATATAAAAAATAAGCTCCTGAGCCTACCGCCTGAGCTTCAAGCATTTTACTGTGAAACTGGCTTTGCAGAGCCAGTTACTAATTGTGCCTGGATATCGGCTAACAATATGATGGTAAAGCGGGAAGCTTTTGAAGCTATAAATGGTTGGGATGAATACATCCTTAATTATGGAGATCGGAATCTGGGTATTCGTATTTCTAAAGCCAACTTTAAAATTCAGTGGGCACCTGAAGTGTCTATTGTACATTTACAAAACAAAACAGGGGGAAGTCGTATGAGCGATCCGAAAAATCCTATTCGAGGCTGGAGAAGTTGTGTTTCAATTTGGTATTTAGCTTTTAAATATCTCTACTTACATCCGGCAGCATTTGTAAAATTTGGCATATACAAAGCGGCCAGATACTCTTTTCTTTTGAAGCGAAATAGCGCCAGTTTATTGCTGCTAATAAGGAACTCAATTTCCTATATTATATCAGCTTTTATTGGACTTTATTGGAGCTGGAATAAGCCTCTATCCTCTTATAATAAATGGAGGGCTGAGTATTTGAATAATCAATGCAAAACTCTGCCAATGCCAGTACCATTGAAACGCTGTCCAGAATGAATAATAAGTCGGTATTCTATAGAGTGTATCTATTAAAAAAAGATTAAAATCAGGAAGCGTCAGGAATGCAGATCAGATAATAGAAGGACTTGCCCCATGTTAAGAGTGAGTGTATGAATCGCAAAGCCTACCCTACTGACCTCAGCGATCAGCAGTGGGAACTTATCGCCCCTCTGTTGCCAGCGGCTTGCATCGGAAACGGCTCAAGGCCGCAATGCTACCTCATTCAGTCACTGCAACTAAGTCATTGGTGATTACAGCCATCTCTGAGTAATTTTTCCGGATGGGCTACCGCAGACTCCGTATGTATTACTAGGTAGCTCCCCTCACAGGCACAAGCCTTAACTCAATGGAAAATCTGATGCACTCTATAGTAACGGGTTGTGCGGGCTTTATCGGTTCTAATCTCTGTGATCGCCTCTTGGCAGAAGGTCAACAAGTTATCGGTATCGATTGCTTTACAGACTATTACCCGAGACACATCAAGCAAGCCAACATGGCTCAAGCTTTGCAGCATCCTCACTTCCAATTTATCAATCAAGATATCCTGGATTTAAATTGGATTGAACTGCTGAATGGATGTCAAGTGGCGTTTCACCAGGCTGCTCAGGCAGGCGTGCGGTCAAGTTGGGGAAGTAAGTTCGCTGAGTATACCCGGAACAATATCGAAGCAACTCAAGTCATTCTAGAAGCAGCAAAAGACAGTCCAAGTCTTGAGCGGTTAGTTATCGCTTCCACCTCTTCAGTTTATGGCGATGCTGAAACCATGCCAACCCCAGAAACCGCCTGTCCGAAACCCGTTTCTCCCTATGGCATCACTAAACTGGCGGCAGAGCGATTGGCCAGCTTGTACCACAAAAACTTTGGGGTGCCGGTGGTGATGTTGCGATATTTTACAGTCTACGGTCCCAGACAGCGACCTGAAATGGCTTTCTCCAAATTCATTCGCGCCATCAGCCAGCAGCAACCCATTGAACTGTATGGAGATGGTGAACAAAGCCGAGACTTTACCTTTATATCAGATGTGATAGAAGCTAATTTAAAAGCCGCTCAATTTCCTAATACCGAAGGTGAAATCTTTAACATTGGTGGGGGTTGCCGGGTGAGTTTGCGCGATGCCATTGAGCAAATCGCCGCGATTATTGGCCAGCCAGCACATTATGTAGAGAGGCAACCCCAAGCAGGAGATGCTAGACACACCAGTGCTGATATTACAAAGGCGCAAAAAATATTGGGCTACGAGCCCCAGGTGGATCTAGAGACTGGATTGACTAAACAGATATACAGCTGCAAAAATTATGAATAAGTTTATAGCTGTTCAAATGGGCGCACGGCGCAACTATGCAGTGCCTAGCCTCTTAGAAGAAGCAGGAATGCTGGAAGCTTTTTATACAGATTTATGCGCGAATGCAGGACTAGGAGCTGTAGCATCTCAACTATTCCTGAATTGGTTAAAAGGCAATTTAATCAATAATTTATTAGGTCGCCAACTGCCTCCTAATTTACTCAATAAAACTTACAGCTCTGCTATTCCTAGCCTGCTATATTTCCTGCGCAAGCAGTTAGCTGGACATCATCCAGATCGGGCCGCACGAGCAATGGGTAAGTTCAATACTGAATTTGGTAATGATTTGATCGCGCATGGAATCGGAGAAGCAACCCATCTCTACACTATGCTGGGAGAGGGTACTCCCTTTCTGAGATTTGCTAAGGAGAAAGGGCTGACTACAGTTACAGAATTCTTTATCATCTTAAACGCTCACTATATTGTCAAAAGTGAGCGAGAAAGATTGCCCGAATTTGAACCTGAGCCTAATGAGAGCTTAGTAGAGGAAGCTTTTTCCTGGCTGAGGGAAGTTTGTTCCTTGACTGACTGGGGAATCGCTCCATCAGAAGCAGTTCGTCAAGACTTAGTGCTGAATTTTGGCATTCCCGCTCATCGGTGTTTTGTAGTTCCCTACGCGGTCAGTTATTCTTGGTTTCATCTGGAAAATACTCCCAGGAAGGGTCAGATATTATTTGTGGGAACTGCTGGGCTCCGCAAGGGGATTCACATTTTAGGCATGGCAGCTCAGAAGTTGAACCATCGCAAGTACGAATTTCGCGTGGCTGGCGATGTTTCTGAGATTGTGCGTCGGAATAGTCTCACCCATAATCTCAACTTTCTGGGTCGAGTTCCTAGAACGGAAATCAAGCAAGAGTACGCTCAAGCAGATATTTTCGTTTTACCGAGTTTAGCAGAGGGGTCAGCAGAGGTTACTTACGAAGCGCTGGCAGCCGGCATACCTGTGATTACTACTGAAGCGGCTGGATCAGTAGTGCGAGATGGCATCGATGGATTCATTGTGCCAGAGCGAGATGCAGGGGCACTAGCCGAGCGTATAGAAGAACTGGTGGAGAATCGAGAATTGCGCCATCGCATGGCTGCTGCCGCTAGAGAACGCGCCAAGGACTACACCTGGGACAAGTATGCGGAGCGATTATTAGCTGTTTTTCAAAGTGTGTGAGCTTCAAATGAAAACCGATCCATTTGCTATCAAACAGTATTATAAGTGGCATCTTAAAAGACTGGCTTTCACTGCGAAGGCTAGACTGATTGAATGGGAAGCTCGGCGGAACTTTCAGAAATACGCCTTGCCGGAAAAGGTGATTCCCAATCTCCCTTCCGCTCCCGATGCCGATTACTCGAACACCGCTGTCACACCTGTGCAGATGCAGCATCTTTTACATGCTTTATCGGCCACTGAGCATCTGAAAGATACAGTTGTAGTTGAGGTGGGTTGCTATCGCGGAGTGACAACTAAAATTTTAGCGAACTCGACATCCCGTAAGGTAATTGCCGTCGCTCCTTATATTGGCTATGGAGGTAGCGATGAGGACTACCGCCATTTTCAATAAAACATTGCTGGTTTACCAAATGTCATCCACGAGCGTGTAACTTCAGGAGAAGCAGTCAGAACTTGGCAGTATGGCTCTGTCAGCCTTGCTTTCATTGATGCAGTTCACTATTATGTGAATACGGCGTTTGACATTCATGCGGGTGGTGCTGCAAAGTAAGGATACAGGAATGTGCTTCACTTCTGTAAAGAAAGATTATGAGGATGGATGAAATACAAAATTGCCCCAAGATGATTCGAGAGTTTTTTAGAAAAAGCCAGAGTTTTTTAAACTAATCTTGACACTCTTTGCCTCAGGGTATTGTTAAACCGTTATATATAGGAAGTCTTGCCGGTTTCTTTCCCTACTGCTTTGTGCCGACTTTGAGGAAAAACTCTGGAATAAGCACTCCAAAAATCTGTGTAACTAATAGCGCATTGGCGATAAACTGGTGGGAGAGAATCCCAAAGAGCTTTAGCATCGGCTTCATCTCTGCTCCCAATATATACTCCTACAATCTCCTTGGTAAACACATCAATGGCCAGCCAGACCTACTGTTTGTTGCCCTTCTGGACTACAAATGACCACATTTCATCGCATTAAATTGTTAGCTTGCCCTTGTTTTTTGACTTGACTTGAACCTGTCTGGTAACTGAGGCAAATTTTTGATTGATATAGTATTGCAGCCACCGGAGAGACACTCCCGTGACTCGGGCAATTCCAGCTAAAGATATTTTCTCTAATAAAAGCTTATCTATCAAGGCTTTGGTTTCTTCTGTAATAGGTTGATGTCTGGGGGGGTGAACAAACTGTTTGCCACATCCTCTACATTTAAAGTTTTTCTTACCACTATGAGTCAGGCCATTTTTAACGATGTTTTCAGAACCGCAGCGCGCACAATTCATAAAATTAAAGTGTTCTGGCGAGAGCTAGCATTATAGCACGCATGTCCTTGCAGCACTACCTGCGTGGTTATTACTGATGGATAAAGGCAGTATTTTAGCGATGCCCGACACGGATCAAGTTTGTTTTGCTGGGACTGGGAAAGTAGTTTTTGAGGCTTGTGCTGCTTTACCTGCAGTTACGGTATTCGGTCACACAACTACTCGGTCTTTGTTGATTAAAAGTTGAGCCAAAGGTAAGAAATCTCTCATTATTCGCTATGCTGCGCTCTTCGATGATGCCGATGCTGGTTCAGAAAATATTAGAATAAGGGCTAAATTCATAATGTCTCTTTTGACAGATTTTTTGTTGCCTAGACTGCTGCCTAGTTATTTAGACTTTACAAAAATAGGCAAATCGGTTAGAGGGAATTTTCACAGCTTTACATAAAATTTTAAATTTCTTTTCTGGAACAGCCAGGGCGATCTAAAATTTGCTGACACGATAGAACACTGCTCTTCGATTGACCGAATCTGTATTCGACGAATGCTAGCAGATTTCCGAGAGCTGCCGTCTGATAAATTTCGGTGGCTTATGTGAACAGATTGTTACTTTTTTCGCAGCGCGCAATAGATAATTCCCTATACTTGTAATTCTAATCATGAGCGGAAATTTTTGTACATGATTGATAACCACACTACCGGCGGGAAACCCTATCGTTTGAGGTACTACAGGCCAGAGATTTTAGGTGGCCTACACGGAGATTTTTATTGCCTTGCTCCAGGAGTTACTTTACAAGCCGAATCAATCAAGTCATGTCTTAAGTAGATGATTGGCCCCTCTATCGAAGATATCTGCCTGATTTACCTAAAGGTCTTAAACAAATGGTTTTTTCCTGCGAACAGCAGGCAGCTAGTATGTTGCTGGGTCAATATCCGGCTAAAATGCTTCCTCCTCTTTTCTACAATCATATGGGTTCCTAAACTAACCAGTTATTTTACATATTAAAAAGCCGTTGCTGATGCCGCGTAAAGTACCCGCTGGTATCATGGATCTGATGAAAGATATCTGTAAATGCCTGGGTAAAAATTTTAAAAGTGGACAAAACACAAAAAGCCGAACTCCATAAAATGAAGCATCACAGGCAACTTAAACATGTGCTGTGATAATTAACAGGTTACTGGAAAATCATCTAATTTTTCACGCTCAATGAATAAACCAATCCCACCCCAACTTACTGGCCATAAAAATTCGTTAGTCATTCGCTACAGCGCTTTGTTTGATGGTAGCAGCGAGAACCCCAAGGATATCCAGCGGATGGCTCAACTTGTTTTTTCTTTGCTAAGTCTTAAGCTTTTTGTCCTTCCCTATGCTGGTGCCTGCTCTATAATTATTTATACCTTAGATAAGTATATACCCCCGCTGAAAAAAAACCTTGATAGTCTCAGTATAGCCAACTATGATTTTTATATTTTGGACAGCCCCTCAGATATAGATTTTGCAGAAAGCCTTGAGAATTGCTCGGAAGTAGACAGGATTTGTGTCCGCAGAATGCTGGCAGATTTTAGAGTGCTGCCTGTAGACAGCTTTAGATTGCTTTTAGGTAATGATATTTATTTTTTTTCTCCGCCTCAAGAAATAATAAGCTGGACTTTTAATTTGAATCCTAGCGTTAATGTTCTATATATGATAGATGATTTTTTCTTTAAGGAGCAGCCTTACAAATTAAGGTATTACAGGCCAGAAATTTTAGGCGGTTTGCTTGGGGATTTTTACTGTATAGCTCCTGGGGTCAGTCTCGAACGCACATCGATCGTGTCATGCCTGAGATTGATTGATGATTGGCCTCCGTACCGGCGATGGATTCCAGAGCTACCCAGACACATGACAAAAATGGTTCATGCGTGCGAGCAACAAGCAGCAGCTATGCTGCTAGGGCAGTTTGTCGGTAAAGCTCTGCCATCTTCTCTATACAATAATTATGTACCCCGTAAAAATTGTGTCGTTCTACATACAGGCCATCCGTGGCTAAATATTTCTTTAGGTCAGATACCTCCAGAACTTGCCAGTCAAGTGTTAGAGGTTTGGAAGCAGCTAGGTTATCATCATATTCTTGAAGCTGCAAAACCTATCCAGATTAACAGGGCAACCCGCCTCTACAGGGAAATTAAGCAGTTCCTGTGGCGGAGATATAGGAGATAGTGTGCCTTTTAGTGAATTAACCAGCAAATGCGAATAGCGATCGCCACTCCCTACGACACTAAACTCCGCGCCGGTGGCGGAGCAGTGATTGTTCGCTACCTGATGGAAGCGTTGCAAGCAAATGGGATCGAAGTCCTTCTCTGGCTCTGCCGCGATTACCCGGCACCCATTCAGGTAAAGCCCTTGGAAGGTTCCCCTGATCGCAGGGACTGGGAATTTATCGGTTTACCGCCCCAGACAGCTTTCCGTCTCGATCGCCTCGCTCCCGATCAATTCCAGCAGCTTTACCAGCAAGTGCGGGACTTGCAAGCGCAACAGCCTGTCGATGCCTTGCTCATCTTTAACGCCCTCACCCCGGGCCTTTGGCTGATGGAACTGGCTCAAGCACTGGGGATTCCCTATATCCTCACCCTGCTGGACTACAGCTTTCTTTGTCCAAAATTCAATCGCATTAACCAGCACGGTAACTTCTGCCAAGGAGAAATCCCTGAGTCCACCTGCCTAAACTGTGCAGTTGCTCACCTGCCACCGGCCAAACGTCCTGTCTTCCAGCTGCTGCGGCTTGTGCCCGATTCTTTGCGCTCAACTGCAGGCAGGAACCTGCGTCCTTTATTTCCAGCTTACGGACGCTATCATGCCGGTTCGCTGTCTGCCCGCTTGATGCGGCGACAAGATATGAAAGATTTGTTTGCCCGGGCAGCAGCAGTGGTGTACCAATCTCCCACCATGCAAACCCAGTTTCATCAGGCTGGCTGGCAACACCCCAACGAATTTATTGAGTGCTATGGCGTACCAACTGCCGCCAGTCAAGTCAAGTCTGTGACCCATCTCGATCCAGTGGTGCAGTTTGTCTACCTTTCTCGACCCACGCGGGAATGGGGGATAGAATTTCTGCTTCAAACTTGGGCGACCTACTGTGCTGACAAAGACGATCGCAAATTAACGGTTCTGAGTCCAGGCATTTCGACTTTACTGGCACAACATCCAGAATGGCAGACTTTACCCAACGTCGAATTTTCTGGAGAAACAATTCAAGGTCGAGTGGCTAAGTTTCACGCTTGCTTCCACATCCTGATTCTACCAGCGCAGTGGCAAGGGATTGTGGCGCTGACTGCCCTTGAGGCTTTGGCTCACGGCACTGCTGTGATTGAACCCGATCTGGGAGGTCTGCCGGCATACTTTGCCAACTCTCCGGAAAGCTTAGGGTTGACCGTGTATGAATGGGGCGATGCAGAAAGTTTGGCAGCGTGCATCAGCAGTTTGTGCGCTGAGCGCACAAGGCTAAAAAGCCTGATGGATAAGACTCAGCAGGTGCGCTTGCTTGAAGAGTGGGGAAACACATACCTTAAGCTCTTCAAAGAAGCTCCTCAACTATATAGTAATAAAAAAATATTTGATTAACTCGATCGCTTTGGAGGTTGCATGAAAGTTATCCATATTTGCCAGCGCGACGACCCATCTACTGGTGGAGCCGTGCGAGTCGCAGTTGAGTTGGTCAAGCGTTTGCCCAAATACGGCATTGATGCTCGCTTATTATTTCTCTATGGCGATCGCGGCCCTTTTAGCACTCTGCTTGGAAATCGCTGCGATTATTTGGGGCTGAGCAACTCCCGAGATGTCTTTCGTTTTCCTCATTTGCTACAGTATATTAGCCAGCAACAGCCCAACATTGTTCACCATCACGATGACCTCCTCTGGCCTCAATTGCTAACCCTGCACCATCCGCACTACAAAAAAATTATTCACGCTCATGGCGGTGGGACTGCTAAACCACAACCGCTGAAAACTCGTTTGCTGTATGCCGGCCAACGCTATTCAACCGATGCAGTTGCCTGCATTACCCAGGAAGCTCAGGCAAGTCAACATATAAATGTGGGGTTTGCCAAAGATATCCTCCATGTTATTTCCAATGGCGTTGACCTGAACCATTACACCCCACTTTTACGAGAAGAAAAGTATTGTGCCCGTCAAACCTTAGCTTTACCCCAAGATGCTCCAATTGTAGGATTTGTGGGACGGTTGCACAACGCTATGAAGGGAGCCGACGATTTTCTGCGCGTCATCGCTGCCCTTCCCTCGGAATTTTGGGGGCTGATAGCTGGCAGCGGCCCGGATCTAGAAAATCTGAAACACCAAGCACAGACGTTGAAGATTGCTGAGCGCATTTGCTTTGCCGGTTTGTTGAGCGATCCGCTGATTGCCTACCAAGCAATGGATGTATTCTGTCTCACCTCTCGCCACGAACCTTTCGGCCTGACAATCCTGGAAGCAATGGCCTGCAACGTGCCGGTTGTGGGCTTTCGCTGCCCGGGAGGTTCTGGTGAAATCTTAACCCCTACTACCGGCGCAGTCATCGAAAACCGGGATATCCATCAGATGGCAGATGCCATTAAATCTGCCTGTCGCCAAGACCCACCCTGGCCAGAGAGTACCATTGCCGCCCGCAGTGCCCTCGAAACCTGCTATAGCTGGGAAGTCTCCGCTCAGCTTCTGGCTAACCTGTATCGTTCCTTAGTGTGAGAGCAAAATCTGGAATTATGGCTCATCGAGCTGTCGCAGCTATCGGCGACCCCAACGATATCAATTGTTGGAGCAATATCCCTTACTTCTTCCTACAGGCGGGGAAACGGGCAGACTTCTTGAATACCGGACTTGCCCTCAACCCCAAACGGCAAAAGCCACAACGGCTGCTCTGGAACTTAGCCGCCCCCCTGCGCGGCGAACGTCCAGGGGGCTTTCAATACACTCGCCGCGCCAATGAAGCCCTGCTCAATCAAGCCGAGTTGAGTGATATCGGTGAAATCATCAGCCACTTTCAGCTATTCCCACCCTACGAGCTTTGCCACAAAAAAAGCATCCCCTTTTCCCACTACATAGACTTCCCACTGCCTTGCCTGTTTGACGACTACAGCATTGCCAAAACGATTGGCCATCGCACAGCTCAGTATGCCCTAGCCCGTGAACGCGAGCAGTACGCCGCTGCTCGCTATGTTATCTGCATGTCTCCCTGGGCGGCTCGTCAAGTCATCGAGCGATGTGATGTCCCAGCTCATAAAGTCCACGCCATCATCCCAGGGGCTAACTTGCCCGAGTCCGCCTTCCCCACCCACAATTCAGAACTCCCAGAACTAGATGCCCCCCCGGATGGTAAGCGCATCCCCCTCCGCATTGCCTTTGTTGGCAAAGTTCCCCTCCGTAAGGGATTAGACCGACTCCTTGAAGGTGCGCGCCTCCTGCGACAGCGCCATTATAAAACCATTATCCGCGTCATCGGTCCGCGTGAGAATCTCTTTCCTCACGATCCTGAAGTTGAACATCTAGGCTTTATCAACAAACTCCACGAACCTCTCCGCTTAGTTAAGGAACTGCAAAACTGTCACATCGGGGCACTCCCCTCCTATCAAGAAGCTTTTGGCATTGCTGCCCTAGAATACCTCCGCTGTGGGCTACCGGCCCTGATTACCAAAACCGGCGGACTTGGTGACAGTATACCCCCCGAGTGCGGCCTGATTCTGCCAGATAACTGCACCGGCGCTGACATTGCCGATGTCCTTGAGAACTTGCTCAACAATCCAGACCAGTTCCAGAAACTCAGGCAAAATGCCCGCCGCAAAGCCCCCTACGCTTCCTGGGAGCGAACCATCCAGGACTTTCAGCGTCTGTGGGAGTCAGGTTAGCGGGCTGCACACTGCTGATAACCCGCTTTGGCCATTATATTGAAGTCATGAGTAATTGCCGCAATCTCTGAGCCGGTTCGTCCTGATAGACTCCTAGAGTTCCTGTATCACTAGGTATTACTTCTAAATTCTCAGCTCGACCTTTCCAGTCCAGGGCTGGACTGGTCTAACTTGTTGCTACAAGTTCCAAAACTATATGGTTGACGTTTATTTGTGGCTATTCATTGCCATTTGCACGGGGCTGCTATGCTGGGGAATGACTCGACCCGATCGGATTTATCAATATCCCTTCTTCATGGGTGCAATTTTTCTCTCCTTTATCCTGCCTCAGGCGATCTCTCTGATAAACAACCCGGGGCCGGTGAGTCAAGAAGCGCTAGAAAGAGTTTTACTCATGTCATGTCTCTGTGCGGGGATGTGCTGGCTGGGCTATCAATTTCCACTCAGCACAAATTTTATCAAAAGAATTGACATCTCACTTGAGGGAGATCGGCTTTTGAGAGGCGGCATTTTTTTTGTTCTCATAGGGTATATATTCTCTTTTTTGATTTCGCGATTGCCCGAATCCGCAACAGAAAACAGCCAGTGGACTGGTCCGGTAACAATTTATGCTTTTTTTGCCGGCTTAATATATCCCGGGCTGACGATTATTTTGTCATCTACACTAAATCGTCCAAGCAAGTTTAAAATTATTTTAACAATATTGGCTGCTTGGATACCTCTTCAAACCATTATTTTTTTTGGACGCCGCCAAACTGCTGCGACTTTCATCCTTACAATAGGTCTTTGCCTTTACTATTACCGCCAATCGGTTCCTCCCAGATGGATTGCTATTGTTGCTATCTTGGGGGCTTTAATTATCATACCTCTTACAAACGACTATCGGGCAATTGCTGGCAAGGGCCAGTGGGATCAGTTGCTGGAATTGCGCCCCGTAGAAACTTTAAATAATTTAGTAGAAGAAGGAAAAGTGTTGGAACTTAGAAATGCCGCTATTTTAATAGACGCTACTGTAAAAACAGGTCAGTACGGTTATGGGGCAGATTATTGGAACTCTCTAATTTTTCGTTTCATTCCAGGACAGCTAATAGGAAAAAAAATTAAAAAAGCACTTCAAATTAAAAAAGAATATGGGGATTTATCCTTACTGTATAGCTACAGAATACCTACGGGTTCTACTCCCACAGGAATAGCAGATTCGTTTATCCAGTTTGATTACCTAGGATGCCTATTTTTTGGCCTTGTAGCCTATTTATTTAAAAATTTATGGTTTTCTGCCATTTACAGGCAGAGCGTGGCCGCCCAACTCTTTTATGTCAGCCTCACCAGTCCAGCAATGGTATCTCTTACTCACGGAACAGTCAGATTTACTTCTGACCTGGTATTTTACAGCATTTTCATAGGTTCGTTAGTTTTATATTCGTCGCAAAAAACAGTAAAATAATATAATTATGAAAAAGATAGCCCTGCTATTTAGCCATTACGGGCCCTATCATTTAGCCCGAATAGAATCCCTCTTTAATCGCTGCCAAGAAAGCCAGTGGGAAGTAGTAGGAATTGAGCTAGCTCGCTCCGAAGGCGAATATCCTTGGAAAACTCAGCTCACCAACTTCCCTTTCCCTATAGTGTCTTTATTCAAAGATCGGGATCTCGAGAAAACTAGGCTTGACCAGTTAATTTGGCACCTCTATGTTACGCTTTCTCAAATTCAGCCAGACATTTTAGCCATTTCTGGATATTTCAGACCGACTATGATAGGGGCTCTTATTTGGTGCATATTTAAACGCAAAATTGCTATTGTTTTTTCTGACTCAAAAGAAGATGACTCACGCCGCTTTTTGCTGAGAGAGACTCTCAAGGCTTGGATATTAAAATGTTTCCACTCTGCGGTTGTAGCTGGGCGACCTCACAAGCATTATTTTATAAAATTAGGCATGCCGGCAAAAGCCATTTTTTTGGGTTATGACGTAGTAGGAAATGCCCAGTACCATCCGGAAAGGATTCGATTTCTACCTCAGCCTCTTGACCAGCCATTTTTTTTAACAGTCAGTCGCTTTATTTTGAAAAAAAATCTTTTATTTCTTATTTTATCCTACGCAGCCTATCGTCGGACTGTAGGCTCTGATGCCTGGGATTTAGTTCTTTGTGGTGATGGTTCACTTCGCTCACAGATTGAACAATATATTGCTGAGCTTGGCTTAAAAGATGTCGTTCACCTACCTGGCTTTCTTCAGCAAGATGAACTCTTACCTTACTTCGCCCATGCTCGCTGCTTTATCCACGCCAGCATTCAGGAGCAGTGGGGTCTGGTGGTCAATGAAGCGATGGCAGCTGGTTTGCCCGTGCTAGTCTCGGACCGCTGTGGCTGTTTTGAGGATTTGGTCGTTGAAGGTGTTAACGGTTTTGGTTTCGATCCAGAAAATAGCCAACAGCTGACGGAGTTGATGGTCAAAATCAGTTCAGGAGAAATTGACCTGGAAAAGATGGGTCAAGCGGCACTTGAACACATACAGAAATTCTCCCCAGATTACTTTGCTCAAGGCTTGATGCAAGCAGTTGAGTATGCTTTGGCACATCGTTAAGTTGCTTATGAATATTTTAATTATCATTCCCGCTCTAGGAAGCGTTTATGGTGGCCCTTCCAAAAGTGTCGTTGAGCTAGCTCAAGCACTCGGCAGGCAGGGTATCAGCGTTGACATCGTAACCACCAACGCTAATGGCTCTTCCAGCCTAGATGTTCCGCTTCATACATGGATCGCTGAAACATATTACCGCATTCAATACTTTCCTTACTGGTGGCTGAACGACTATAAATTCAGCTGGCCTTTAACTAAATGGCTATTCCAGCATGTAGCTGATTATAATTTGGTACACACTAACGCTATCTTTTCTTCCTGTATTTTGCCCGCTTACTGGGCCTGTCAATGGCATCATGTCCCATATATCATAACCCCTCGCGGTATGTTAGAGCCTTGGGCGCTCTCCTATAAGGCTTGGAAAAAGGCCTTTTACTATGCCCTATTTGAAAAGCCAGCTCTGAACCGTGCCGGTGCCATACAAATGCTCGCTTCTACTGAGGCAGAAGGTGCTAAACCACTTAATCTCAAGCCCCCCATAGTCATTGCTCCCAATGGAATTCACCGACAAGACTTTGAAACTCTACCAGACCCAGAGCTTTTTTATCAGAAGTTTCCGGACACTCGCCATAAAACGCTGATTATCTTTCTAGGCCGGCTCGATCCGAAAAAAGGGCTGGACTTGCTTGCACCTGCTTTTGCTAAAGTACACGCCCAGTTTCCTCAAACCCATCTCGCGATTGCCGGTCCCGACAACATCGGATTTCTCCCGACTGCTCAGGGTTACTTTGCTGAAGCTGGATGTCTAAATTCTGTCACTTTCACCGGCATGCTCACCGGCTCCCTCAAATATGCGGCTCTTGCTGCCGCCAGTATCTACGTTGCTCCTTCCTATTCTGAAGGCTTCAGTATGTCTGTATTAGAAGGCATGGCATCAGGACTTCCTTGTGTCATTACCACTGGCTGTAATTTTCCGGAAGCAGCAGCAGCTCAAGCTGCCCATGTGGTTAGTATTAATGCTGGTGAACTTGCCGGTGCTCTAATTCAGTGTTTGAGCACCCCTCAGGAAGCAAAAGCAATGGGCGATCGCGCCCGTAAGCTAATATTTGAAAGCTACACTTGGGAGCGGATTTCCTCAAATATGGTTGAGGCGTACATAGCTATTCTAAAGGGGCAGCATGTCCCTGAAGTTTGTTAAATTATGAAAGCAAGTTTTAGGCAGGACGATTTTCTATACACAGACAATCATTCAGCACACCACCACGCATATTTAATATCTCCCTTACTGGAAATGCTATCTCAAAAACCGCTCTCCAGCCAGCAAAAGCTGCGGGTTTTGGATCTTGGCTGTGGCAATGGCAGTCTGAGCCACCTGGTCGCACAGCAAGGGTATGAGGTTGTTGGCGTTGAACAGTCCGAAAGTGGTGTGGCACTTGCTCGCCAGAGTTTTCCCGATTGCCATTTCATCCAAGGTAGCATCTATGACTTGCCCCCTGCGGAATTAACACATAGTTTTGATCCCGTAATATCTGTTGAAGTTATAGAGCATCTGCTGTATCCGAGAGAATTATTAAAAGCAGCTAAAAGTTTTTTGAAGCCCGGGGGCCGTTTCATTATCACAACTCCGTATCACGGCTACTTAAAAAATCTTGCACTAGCCCTCACAGGCAAAATGGACTGTCACTACACAGTTCTTTGGGATGGGGGCCATATCAAGTTTTTTTCTGTCAAAACTTTAACGACTTTACTTAAACAAGAAGGATACAGAGATATCCATTTAAATTTTGCGGGTGGTGTGCCCTATCTCTGGAAGTCCATGTTGTGTTCCTGTTATGTCAAAGACAGGGAAAGTTAAGAGGAGCTTAAATTCGATGCTAGAAGTCATCACTCCTCTCATCCTCACCTTCAATGAAGCGCCCAATATTGGCCGCACTCTCCAGAGCCTTACTTGGGCCAAGAGGATCGTAGTCATTGACAGCTACAGTACTGACATAACCCTAGCCATCCTGCAATCCTACCCTCAAGTCCAGCTATTTCAACGTCAGTTCGACACCCACGCAAATCAGTGGAATTACGGTTTACAAAAGATTACATCGGATTGGGTGCTATCACTGGATGCAGACTACACTCTCACTGATGAGTTAATTGCTGAAATCGAAGCCCTACCAAAAGAATCGGTAGTAGATGGCTACTTTGTCAGGTTTAAATATTGTATTTTTGGCAAACCGCTGCGCGGTACATTGCTCCCCCCTCGCCAAGTCCTCTTCAGAAGGGAGAAAGCGGTTTATATCGATGACGGACACACACAACTGCTGCAGGTGGATGGAAAGTCTGGCATGCTTTCCTCCTACATCTATCATGACGACCGCAAGCCCCTGAGCCGGTGGCTGTGGGCGCAAGACCGCTATATGATTATCGAAGCGAAGAAATTACTGGAGACTCCGGCTAGTGAACTCAGTTTTGGCGACCGTATCCGCCGGCAAAAAATTCTGGCTCCTTTTGTAATCCTGTTCTACTGCTTAATCCTCAAAGGAGGAATCTTCGATGGCTGGGCCGGCTGGTATTACGCTTTCCAGCGAACTCTCGCTGAACTTATTTTATCGATTCGTTTGATAGAACAAGACAAATTACAAAAATCTTTGCCTCAATAAGGCGATCGCCTCCCGCATTAAGTGCGATGGCGACCGCCTGGTTTTAAGCCTCTGGCTCAGCTCCCAACGCTCGCAACTGAGCCGCCAGACGCTCAGCTCGCCGGCGCTCTTGTTCCAGTCGTTCCTCCGCCTGTTCAGCTCGCCGGCGCTCTCGTTCGGCCATTTCCTGCGCCTCAATTCGCGCCTGAGTTTCCTGCTGCAGCGCCCGCACTAGCTCATCAGGAATCAGCAGTTTCTCCCCCGTATCCTCCCGGTAAAATCCTATCAGTTTTTCCTCCACCTCTAAGCGCAGCTGCAACGGCTCACTCCGTTTATCTGTAATTGCTTGGTAGGTTTCTCCTTGGAGCCGATACCCGCGCAATTTTTCCTCTATCCACTCCCCTTCAGGGTCAAACAGCCAGTATTCCCGCACCTTTAACTGTTCGTACAGAGTCTTTTTAAATACTTGGTCTTGGTCTTGAGTCCCTTTGGAAGTCATCTCAAAAATCACCGAAGGGACTTGTCCTTCTTCCCAAATTTTGTAATTATCCCGTCCTCCAGGCGTCACGTCAAAAATAACCATCACGTCCGGGGCCACTCGCAAGGAAGGAAAGCCCTGAGAATAGTAGAGAAACTGGTTGGCTAGAACAGTGGCCTGACGCCCCGCTAGGTATTGTTTCAGGACTTCCAAGGTAGTGAGCATGGCGTAGAGGTGATCGTAAGTTTCGGCCACAGGTTCACCATCCTCACTGGGGTAGAAAATTTCCGATTGTTGGGCTGTGGGCAAAATAGCGGTCATGGTCGCACAGCAAGTTGAGTGACAACTCTATGCTAAATCTTTTCCAACCGGCTTGCCGGCTTTGAAAATCCTGTTTTGTCGAATCTGGGGTGAAATAAGGAGTGTTCTTAGCGCCAGCAGACGCTGGCGCTGCTTCCCGTAAGGGGCGTCATATCATGTCCGCTTGATTGCCGAAATTTGAAGAAGCAGCTATGCACCGGCACTTATCGCCTCTCGAAAGCGCCGGCGTCCTAGCGCGTATCCCAGAAATCGCCTCAACTCCACACTTAAACCCCATGCATCTAGACCACTACACCACCGGCACCTACACCCCCGGCGCTCGCCTCTGCAAACAACTCCTCTGGTACTTTCTCGGAGATCCGCTGGTTCGCAGCCAAATCCTCCCCTTTTCCGCCCTCAAAGTCTGGATTCTCCGCCGTTTCGGCGCTCAAATTGGACAAAAGGTGCGGATTAAACCGGGCGTGCGAGTCAAATTCCCCTGGCGGCTGATCGTGGGCGACTGTGTTTGGATTGGCGAAGACACCTGGATTGACAACCTCGCCACCGTTACCCTGGAAAGCCACGTCTGCATTTCTCAGGATGTCTATCTGTGCACCGGCAACCACGACTGGAGCCATCCTCACTTCCAGCTCATCCCAGCTGAAATTCACATCGAAGAAGGCAGCTGGATCGCCGCTCGCGCCGCCATTGGCCCAGGCGTCACGGTGGGCAGAGGTGCTGTCCTCACTCTGGGCGGCGTCGCCGGTCGCTGCCTCGAGCCGATGACTATCTACTCAGGCAATCCAGCTCAACCTGTCAAAAAGCGCATAATTACAAAATTTTAAGGCAAATTTACCTCAACAGCATGGCGTAGCAGAGATTTTCTCCCGCTCCACCCAGAAGTCCGGATGTCAGTAGCTATCTCTGTAGAGGGGAAAGGAAATTCACTGCCAGATATCTACCATGCTCGGGTTCTTCGAGAAATGGATACCAAAGCCCACTCTAACCAAAGTGAAAACTTTACAAGAGAGCAACGGACACAGCGCCGACCGGCAGCAGCCCGTTAAATTGTCGATCGTCACGCAGTTTTATCCGCCGGACTATGCCGCAACCGGCCAGTTTATTCAGGAGCTAGCCACTCAGCTGGAACGGCAAGGCATGCACATCCACATCTTCACCGGCCAACCCGGGTATGCCTTCCAAACAGATGCCGCTCCACCGCTGGAATTTTCCGAGAAAATCTTAATTCGGCGAACGCGCACATCTCGTATGTGGCCCAAGCGGATTCGCGGCAGAGCCTTAAATGGACTCATGTTTTGTCTGCGTTCCGGCTTGCATTTACTCAAAGCTTGCTGGCGGGGAGATATTTTGCTGATCACCACCGAGCCCCCCTACTTGCCGGTGCTGGGGTTATTAGCTAATATATGCTTTAATGTCCCCTATGTTTGCCTGCTCTACGATTTATATCCCGATGCGGCAGTCGAGCTAAAAGTCATCCACCCTAAACATTTTATCGTTCGGTTCTGGGATACCCTCAACAGATGGATTTGGAAACGGTCACAGGCAGCGATCGTCCTCAGCTCCACGATGCGAGATCGCGTCGCAGCCAAATGTCCCGAGATTAAAGACAAGATTTCCGTCATTCACAGCTGGGCAGATGCCGACTGGATCAAACCCATTGACAAGAAAGATAATTGGTTCGCACGACAGCACAATCTAGCTGACAAATTTACGGTTCTATACTCTGGCAACATGGGCCGATGTCATGACATGGATACCATTCTAGATGCAGCTGAATATCTGCAAAATGACCCCATTCAGTTTGTCTTCATTGGGGCGGGTGCGAAGCGGCAATTTTGTATAGATAGAGTTCGCGAATCTGGCTTAAAAAACTGCATTTTTTTGCCCTATCAAGACAAAGAAACTCTCCCCTACTCGCTGACTGCTGCTGACTTGTCTTTAGTCAGCATTAGTCCCGGACTGGAAGGTGTGATTGCCCCCAGCAAGCTTTACGGCATCTTAGCAGCTGGGCGTCCCGTTGCAGCCATCTGTGAGAAACATTCGTATTTACGTCAGCTTTTGACTGATGGCAAATGCGGTGCGGCCTTCAATAATGGAGATGGAAAAAGTCTGGCGGATTATATTCGCTTTCTTGCTGCAGATCCGCAGCTAGCAGCTCATATGGGCAAGGCGGGCCGGCGCTACCTCATGTCCCACTTTACCCCGGAAATTATTGCCCAGCAGTACGCGCAGGTCTTGAACCCCCTTGCGAAATCCAGAACTCAGAATTCAGCAGACAGAATTCAGCCGAAAAAAACATTCCTAACTCCTGACTCCTGAGTGCTGACTCCTCTGCAACAGCTGCTCGATCTGTGTGACAGGCATTATCAGATATAATAAAACGCCAGGGCTGAGGAAAGAATTGAGCAGATCCCTGCCGTGGGTGCTTTGCCATTTGGGTTCGGACGATACGAAGTCAGCGGTCACAGCCTCTCACTCGGTAGCGACAGAACGGATGGCCGGGTGCGCTCGGAGTGGCCAAAGCAGACTGTCGCCGGTTATCGCGACCGCCAAAATCTATGAAAGCAAATTGCCGGTCTTAATTGCGCAGCACCACCGGCAATTTGGCAGCTTTATCTTTGGCGCTCTGGGAAATATGTCAATTGGCCGTGTCATTCCTTGGGTTACCAGAAACCCGGTTTCTTTAAGAAACCGGGTTTCTTAATGTTCGCGTAAACCCGCCCCTAATTGACCGCTTTGAGGGTGGCCTGCACACTGGCATCTCCCTGAATCATCGGCATTTTGTGAGCGGGAGCGGTGGGAGTCCCGCGTGCGCCGGCATCTGACGGGCATTTTTTCAATTGGAAAAACCTAAAAGCCTGTTCCACAATAGTAGTCAGTTCTTCATCTGTGCGGACAGCAACTGCTACTCCCATGACTTACCATGTAATTTACGACGGCAATTGCAACCTGTGCGTCACGCTGGTGCAGCTGCTGGAAAGCTTAGATAAGGGGGAGCGGTTTACCTACATCCCCATGCAAGACGAACCGGCTCTCAGTGACTTTGGCATCACCCCCTCTGACTGCGAGCTGGGCATGATTTTGATTGACGCCGGTGCCCCCGATCGCCGATGGCAAGGCAGTGACGCCGCTGAGGAGATTGGGCGCTTGCTGCCTTTGGGCAGCGTGTTTGTGGCAGCCTATCGGGCCCTGCCCGGGCTGAAGTGGGCAGGCGACCGCGTCTACGAACAGATTCGCGACCACCGGTACGCTTTGTTCGGCAAGCGCTCTGCTGCTTATCGCTCTGTTTACCCATCCTGCTGCAGCTTAACGAAACGGGCTAGAGGCTAGGGCTAAGGTGCGTGAAGGGCTGTAGGGGCGGGTTCACCAATAATCTTTGCCAGCAGCAGATATGTGGGGTAAACCCGCCCCCACGCTGTGAAAGTGCGGTGGGGTTCTCGCACTGCGGCACCCTACTGCTCTAGCCGTTGAACACCTCGAATATCTGCCGGCAAAACTGTTTCAGCTTTTCCGCCGCTGCCGGTGCCGGTTGGGCAGAGCCCTCAAACCGCCAGTCCTCGACCGTTGAGAATCGCCACTGTTTGCCTTGATGGTCAAATCCAGCAGCCTCCACCCCGATGGCGCGCCGGTGGCCATTCAGTGGGTCGTCGTAAAAGCGGATCTGAACCAGAATGCTGCGGCTCTGGAACGACCTGCTCCAGCCCGGGAAATGGAAACCGATGTCGATGGAATCGGGATCGACCAGTTCCTGAGTGTCCGGGTCATTGATCCAGGGTTTGAGATCGGCCCTGGCACCGGGAAACTCGGATTTGAATAGATTAACCACTGCCGCGATCTTGCTGGCCACTTCAAAGCTCCGGGCCTTCTCAGCTGCGTTCACTCAAAACACTCCTACAAACGTGCTATCAGATTGTGATCTAATGGTTTCAGATGGGCAGACTGAAGTTTTTCATATCAAGATAGCCCATCTCACCGCCCGAGCGAGCGGCAATCAACGGAACCTAGGAGTCAAACAGATGGCCACCCCCTGTCACATTATTGTTGAAGGGAATCCTGCAATCATCTATGCCAGTCGGAATGGCAGCCCCGACAAAGTGCGGCGCATCCTCAAGCCATTCCTAGAGAAATTTTTGCAAGAGAGAGAGACCGCTGGTGAATACTGTGATACAGCTGAGTGCTTAGTGGCTCAGATTATCGTCCGGTTTGGTTTTGAGATTTGTGAGGACGATTTCTCGAATTTGAGGGTGGGCTTGAATTACGACCCAACGGTGGCATACCTCTATTCGGTCGCGTCCAATGGGACCATCAGTGTGTGGGTGCCAGAGGAAGAATATCGCAATAATCCCAGTTTGGGTCTCAAAGGCTGTCGCCGGTTGGACAATGAAGTCTGGCACCTGGAGTAGTGCGGCGGGCTAACCGTCAGAAGCAAGCTGAGTTTTGCCTTAAATTTGCATATTAATGTTATGCAATTTTGGGATATAGCAGTAGGCACTTAGGTTCGTACATTTCGGCCTCTTTTGCACCCCCGCACTCCGGCTCCTATTGTCCTAACCCATATTACTACTGGGATATAGACGTAGGCCAGCGTCTGGCTGCCCTAAAGGTCTAATGTTTTAACCCAAGTGAATACTGCTATACAAGGAAAGTAGAGACTTGTAAATAGCCTTTTGCCCTCCGCTCATCACAGATAATTGTATGCAAATTAATAATTTATTTATCGGGCTGGCTGCTGGGAGCTGGCCCGTTAAGATTGGGGTCGGGCTGCTTTTCAGGTGCCGGCAGGACGCGAACGCGGGCAAACTTCAGACCGCTGACTCCTTGCAGTTGCTCCACCATGCCGCATTCTATTTCCGTATCCACCCAGCCCTCACGAGCTAAGTAGCGCAGGTACTCTTGGTATTGCGCCCACTCGGCCTCAGTGGAGTAGACCAAGGTCAGCACGCCCGGTTGGGTGATGCGAGTTTGGGTCTGGGCGTCAACAGCCTTGTCAATGCGCTTCTTGACAATTTCGTAGCGGGTGTCGCGCGTGCCCCGGACGTCAAAGAGGCTTTCGGTTTGTTCGTCGTGAAAAATGTCCACTGTTGCGTCCTGCACCAAGACCAGATGGGTGACCTGCATCTGCGTGCCGCACTCTTCTTGAATGTGGAAGGCCGTCCTGGCACAGTCGCAGACGGCCCGCAGTTGCTCGTAGCGCAGACTGCGCAGGTGGAAAGGGGTAAATTTCGGGTCAATCGATGCCCCCGCATAAATCATGTGATCGATGCCGTCGGTACACTCTATATCGCAGTAGTGGCGGGTGATTTGCTGCATGCGCACTTGCCAGCGATCCCAAGTTTCCCGCAACAGCTGGTTAATCTGGTTTATCGTCTGGTCATAGCGGGCGCGGGCGGTGTAAACACACCCGCGATCGTTGGCACAGCCCAGCCGGTAGGCTTCCACAGCCGCTAAAGCAGCCGGCCCGCACTGGGCAAAGTAGTCAAAGTAGATTTCCAGGTGATCTTTAAGGTACTGGGTAGCGGTGACTTCAGCGTCAACAGTCACTTGGCCCTGCAACTGCTCCATATAGTGGAACACATCCAGGCGCAGCTGTTCGCCGAAAGCACTTTCTTGGGATTGGCAAACGGCTTCTACCACCGCTAGCCCCAACCGAAATTGTTCTAGCAAATCCGCTTGGATGGCCTGGTTGCGCTCTTCTGAGGAGCCCCGAATGTCAGAAATGCCATACAGCGGGTAGACATCCGCAAAGACAATCGGTTCGGGCGGCAGTCCCCAGCTGCGCCGCTCTGCTTCCTGCAAAAACCGCCACTCGACGGCTGGGTGGATATTGTGGAGTCGCGTCACTCGCTGCTCAATCGATGCGAGCATTGACTTCGATAGGTTTAGTGACTTGATTGGATTCACTGAGGGGCGTGCCAGATACCGACCTGATATTTATACCAGGCAATATGCCGGTTGACGCTGCTCTTAACTGTTTTGTTGCTACTAGCAGAGCAACAGGCTTTTTTGACAGAGAGCAGAATCATCCGCCAGAGATATTCAGCCGGCTGGTAAGGGCAATGGGCGAGACCAGTTTTGTGAGGAGAGGTACGGCGGAGCTTCACGGCTTGCGCCCTGAATGTCACACCGGCTCAAAGCCCTCGCGGTTGTTTTGTGAATATAGATGCATCCTTAGATTAAGAGAGTAACACACCACGCCCCAGTCAAATCTGCCGGCCCGTCTAGGATCGCTTGGCAAGTGGAAAGCGCCCGCCGGCTTTCTGTTCCGGGCCCAAAACGCTGCGGTCGCTGGCGGGAGTGGGGAGAAATTGTTCGCGCAGCGCCTAAACCTGCCACAAAAGCTGAGGGACCTCCCAGAGAAAGAGGAGTGAGAGCCCCGGCAGCTAGGTTCTAGGTTTTGAAGCGTGCTATACTTTCTGTGCGGTATCGAGACAAGTCAAGAGCGGGTGTGGGGTTTGGCCCAACTGCCTCAAAGGCCAGCACCGTTAAGCTGCAGGGGCGGGGAGCGCCCGAAATATCTGTCAGCCAGCGAGAGGGTGGGATAGGCCCGCCCCCTCGGCAGTGTCACTAGAGTAAAGAAATTAGCTAGCCCATATCGATTTATGTTTGACGCCCTTGCTGAACGCTTAGAAGGTGCCTGGAAAAAACTGCGGGGTCAGGACAAGATTTCGGAGTCCAACATCCAAGAGGCTCTGCGGGAGGTCCGCCGCGCCCTCCTGGAAGCGGATGTGAATCTTCAGGTGGTCAAGGAATTTATTGCCGAGGTGGAAGCCAAGGCGCAGGGAGCAGAGGTGATCTCCGGAGTGCGACCGGCACAACAGTTCGTCAAGATTGTCCATGACGAACTGGTGGCGGTGATGGGGGAAACGAATGTCCCTCTGGCCACAGCGGATTCCCCTCCCACGATTGTGCTGATGGCTGGGTTGCAGGGCACCGGCAAAACAACGGCGTCAGCTAAGCTGGCTTTACACCTGCGCAAGCTCAATCGCAGCGCCCTGCTTGTGGCGACTGACATCTACCGCCCAGCTGCTATTGACCAGCTGCTGACTCTGGGCAAGCAGATCGGGGTGCCGGTGTTTCAAATGGGCACCGGCACAGACCCGGTAGAGATCGCTCGCGCTGGCGTCGAGCGGGCTAAAGCAGACGGTGTGGATACCGTGATTATTGATACTGCCGGTCGCCTGCAAATCGACCAGGAGATGATGGCAGAGCTAGCACGGATTAAGCAAACTGTCAAGCCCCACGAAACCCTGCTGGTGGTGGACGCCATGACGGGTCAGGAAGCTGCTTCCCTCACCCGCACCTTCCACGAGCGGATTGGTATCACCGGCGCTATCCTCACCAAGCTGGATGGGGACAGCCGGGGGGGTGCGGCGCTGTCTGTGCGGCGAGTTTCGGGAGCGCCAATTAAGTTTGTCGGCGTGGGCGAAAAGGTGGAGGCGCTGCAACCGTTCTATCCAGAGCGGATGGCCTCTAGGATTCTGGGCATGGGGGATGTCGTCACCCTGGTGGAGAAAGCCGCTGAGGCGGTGGATCTCTCAGATGCCGAGAAGATGCAGGAGAAAATCCTCACGGCTAAGTTTGACTTCACCGACTTCCTCAAGCAGATGCGGCTGATGAAGAACATGGGGTCGCTAGGCGGTCTGATCAAGCTGATTCCGGGGATGAACAAGCTGACGGATGACCAGCTGCAGCAGGGAGAAGCCCAGCTGAAACAGGCTGAGGCGATGATTAATTCCATGACCCCAGAGGAGCGCCGCAACCCGGATTTGCTGGCGGGAACTCCGGGCCGCCGCCGCCGCATCGCTCGCGGATCTGGCTACAGTGAGGCAGAAGTCAGCAAGCTGGTGACGGATTTCACCAAGATGCGCACGCTGATGCAGCAGATGGGCCAGGGTCAATTTCCTGGACTCGGCGGGACCGGCGGCGGACCTTGGGGCGGCAACCGCCCGCCACAGCCCGGCTGGCGAGGCTACCCCGGAGGCGCTAACCCTCAGAAGAAAAAGAAAAAGGAAAAGAAAAAGAAGGGGTTCGGGACGCTTTAGCAGTCCGTCTCCAGCAATGGAAGCCAGAAACTTTCCGCCGGCAGCTGTGTTAGGCTTGCGGCTGCTGGCTTTCTCGTGGTATAATAGAGGGCTCAAGCCGGTGAAATTTAAAAGCTGGTAGCGGATAGCTGATAGCTTAAAATCATAACTGGAGTACAAGGCATCAACATCAACATGATCAAACTGCGATTGAAGCGATACGGCAAAAAGCAGGAAGTCAGCTACAGAATCGTAGCGATAAACAGCACCTCTCGCCGGGATGGGCGTCCTCTCGAAGAACTGGGCTTCTACAACCCCAGAACGAATGAAACCAAGCTCAACGAGGCAGCGATTGTCAACCGGCTGAAACAAGGAGCCCAACCGACGGAGACGGTGCGCAGCATTCTCAAAAAAGCGAATATCTTCGAGCAAGTCAGTGGCTGATTTATCTGCGAACTTCGAGTCCCCACCCGCCAGTGCCGGCGCAGACTACGCTGGACTGGTACGGTTTTTAGTCGAGCCCTTTTTAGACTCGCCGGATTCCTTGAAAGTGGACTGCGAAATGTCACCCAGCAGGCCCAAGGTCTGGCTCCGCGTGGCCTTGGAAGGTGAGGATAAAGGGCGTGTTTTCGGTCGGGGCGGACGCAACATTCAGGCGATCCGGACAGTGCTGGAAGCGTCGGCTCGGACACTTGGCCAATCGGTCTACCTGGATATCTACGGAGGCGCGGCGGGGGCGCGGGATATTCCGCCGCCAAGCCGACCACCGGCACCTAGGGGGCCAAAACCTCAAGCCCGCCGGTCAAGTGCCCCCAGGTCTTCTTCTTCGAGATCCCGCCCTCACGGATCGAGTTAACTCGGGAAAAGGGTCGCTATTTGGCAGGCTATGTCGGAACCTCCCTGACATTCCCAGGCTTGCGGGGCGACCCTTGCGGTCGCCCGGAACAAGGGGGTGGGGAGAGCCGGAATTTGTTGAGTCATCTTTGATTTTTCCAAAGAGTTTCTCTGGCTTTCGTGCGCTTCGCACCGCGAGCCCGCGCCGCAACTTTTTGAAATGTTTTGGGTGTCTGGAGCGGGCGCAAAAATGCCCGCCCGGTGCGCCTAGGCGGGTTTCTTTTCTCAAAGTATGACTTGTGGAGCCAACCTTTAACCTAGGGCTCGCCTGTGTACATCAGGACTCCATCAATATTCTCAATTCCATTTAGGGCAATCTGGCTAGGCACCTAGTCACCATCTATTTTGCGACATTCAGCAGACAGAACATCTCCATCAACAGAAATATTTTCGGAACTGAGATGGAAACTCGCCTCTTGGCTGGGGTCAGTAACTCTCAGGACTCCATCAATGTTTTCAATTCCCATTAAAACTAGAGAGGTTTCATTCCACGACCCATCCCGCCTTTGGCAAACGGCTGACAGCACGTTGCCATCAATTGTTATATACTGGCAAGTCAATTGATAGCTGCTACTCATTATTCTTTAATTCCTTTAAAATTGACGCGCTACAATTCAGGAAACCAGAGTAAAAAAAGCGCTGTTAACGACTGAAGACGGGACAGTTATAGTGAATTTTCATCCTGAAAAAGACGCCAGAGAGGCTCTAAAAAAGGCCACTAAAGGCGTATGAGCGCAGGTTTTGGGTGGCCAACTGGGAAGGTAAAATTGGGCTAAAGTTTGGAGAAGAATGTTGGCATGACAGACGGCACAACGATTCAGTTGCCGAGCATTGATAGCGCTATCGCGCTCAGCGGTAATCAAGAAGAAAATCTGAAGATCCTGTCCAAACAAACCGGCGCGGCGCTGGTGCTGCGGGGGCAAGAATTGCTGATTTCCGGAACGTCCAATCAAGTGGAGCTGTGCCGCCGGCTAGTGGGCGAACTCGAAGACTTCTGGAAATACGGCAAGAGTGTCTCCGAGGTGGATATCCTCACCGCGCGCCACGCCATAGACACCCACCGGCAGGAGGAATTGCGCGATTTGCGGCAAGACGTCCTGGCCAAAACCCGTCGCGGTGACGAAATCCGCGCCAAAACCTTCCGCCAGCGACAGTACGTGCAAGCGGTGCGCACCCACGACCTGACCTTCTGTATCGGTCCCGCCGGCACCGGCAAGACTTTCCTGGCGGCAGTCCTCGCTGTTTCTGCCCTGCTGGCCAATCAGTACGAGCGGCTGATCCTCACCCGACCGGCAGTAGAAGCCGGTGAGAGACTGGGTTTCCTCCCCGGAGATTTGCAGCAGAAAGTCAATCCCTACCTGCGCCCCCTCTATGACGCCCTCTACGAATTTATCGAGCCGGAAAAAATTGCCGGTCTGATGGAACGGGGGGTGATTGAAGTGGCTCCCTTGGCCTACATGCGGGGCCGCACCCTCAATAACTCTTTTGTGATTTTGGATGAAGCCCAAAATACGACGCCGGCTCAGATGAAAATGGCGATCACCCGCCTGGGGTTCCGCTCCCGCATGGTGGTCACCGGCGACATCACCCAGACCGATTTGCCGGCTAACCAGCCCTCGGGTCTGGACGTGGCCCTGAAAATCCTGCAAAATGTTGAGGGGATTGCTTTCTGCCACCTCTCTAAGGCAGATGTGGTGCGCCACCCGCTGGTGCAAAAGATTGTAGCGGCTTACGAACAGTACGAAAAGTAAGAGTCTTTTGGCGAATCCCATCGGGATAGGGGCGGGTTTTTCAGCGGAACGGGCTGTGCCGCACAGGTTGTTGGTGAACCCGCCCCTACATAAACAAACAACTCACAATCCGTTCAGGCATGGCGCATTTAATTTATACTATCCATCTCTACCGGACTTTTCGGGGTAAGGCACTCTGAACCGCTCCTAAAGGGTGGTTACGCCAAGAAAACCGGCTCTGTCAGCGTCACAAAAATAAGCGAATTAGAAGTAAAAAATCTTATGGCTGCTACTCTCAAAGAATTTCTAGAAGCTTGCGAGACTTTGGGCACCCTGCGTCTGATTGTCACCAGCAGCGCCGCCGTGCTGGAGGTCAAAGGACAGATCCAGAAGCTGTTCTACGCCGATTTGCCCAAAGGCAAGTACGCCAATATGCACGCAGAAGGCTTCGAGTTTCACCTGAATATGGACAAAATTAAACGGGTCAAGTTCGAGACCGGCGAGGCAAAACGCGGCAATTTTACCACCTACGCGATTCGCTTTCAAGACGAGAGCGACGAGCCGGCCCTCAGCGCCTTCCTGCAGTGGGGCAAACCGGGAGAGTACGAACCGGGACAGGTAGAAGCCTGGCACCAGCTGCTGGAACAGTATGGCGAAGTTTGGGCACCGGCACCTTTGGAAGGATGATGTTTGACAGTAGGGTGGAATTTCCCCCTAAATCCTTGACAAAATAAAAAATGTGTGCTAAGAGATGAGGGCAAGTGGCGGAGAGTGCCGGCAGGTGCGCTGGGGACTGAGATGGATTTGGGGTTTGTGTTTGCTGGTGGCGGTGCTGCTGTGGGGGGCTGCCGGCACCCAGGCGGGCCCTTTGCTCGACCGGATGGCCAGATTTCCCAACTGGGAGAGCAAGCCGCCGGTGATGCCGGCTTATGGGGATTTGGCCTATCCAGATTGGATGGCGGGCACCTGGAAGGTGACAAGCACGCTGGTGGATATGGTGGCACCCCTGGCACCGGCAATGGTCAGCCCCGGGTTTGAAAGCAATCGCCGCTATATAAATGTGCCGGTGAGTTTCCCCGTCCGGTTTGGGCCCGCACCGGCGAGAAGCCGGAGGGGTACGATGTTGGGAGTGCCGGTGCCGGTGCCGGTGGTGCCGGCAAACAGGGGATTGCGGGGGAAAGGGGTGCCGGTGGTGGCGGACCGGGGGTTTAATGGGTTGAGCATTGCCCGGGCTTATCTGGGCGAGGGGGCGGTCAAGTCGGTGAAAGTCGATCCGGATTCCCCCAACCGGCAGGTGACGCTGCTGCAGTCGAGCCAGCTTGTCTCGACTGTCACCGGTCGCTTGAGTGAGAGGCCGGCAGCGGACAGGTTTGTGGCCACCGAGATGTTCGTGCAGCAGTTTCGGGCGGGGAGTCGAGTTTACCTTAATGAAGTGGAGACGGCGACGGCGTACCAGAAACAGCAGCAACCATTGCCTGCGATTGAAGCAGATCAAGTGACCGCTATCTATCTATCGCCGCAAGATCCGGATTATTTTGCTGCCGGCGGGCGTCCTGTAGCGCTTTATCGCTATCGCTTGCAATTTTTCCCGGAATCGGATGGGGATGCTTCCTGATAAACTGTTAACTTTAAATCCGCTTGTGTCTGAAAGAGAGGCAGTCACGATGAACTTCGCACACCGCCACCCATGAAAACTTGGCCGACAGCGGGAGATCTGGTAGGGCTAAAGCCCAACTACGAACCTTTTCAAGTCAGAGCCTCCCGATATGCGTTCCCAGGCTCCGCCCCGGAACGAAGGGAATGCCCAACGCCTAGTGCGCTATAGATATTAATCAATCGGATTTAACCGGAGTTTGTGTTAGGGGGGCGCTGACTGTAGCTGGCAAGCGGATGGTGAAGGTGGAACCCTTGCCCAATTGGCTGTCAGCGGCGATGTCCCCACCCATCATCTGACAGAATTTCTGGGTGATGGTCAGCCCGAGTCCCGTACCGCCATACCGGCGCGTGGTCGAGGAGTCGGCTTGGGTGAACGGCTGGAACACCTTGGCGATTTGCTCGGGAGTCATGCCAATGCCGGTGTCGGTGACGCGGAAGACGATCCAGGAGGAGGGGGAAGTTGTGGGGGTGATGGGGTGAGCCGGTGAGAGGGGTTTGTCTGGGCGGAACCCGCCGTCTCCCTGATAAGACGAGATTCGGCGCTCTGCAAGACTGTCCACCGCTTGGGCGCTCACCGCGAGACGAATCGTGCCCCCCTCGGTGAATTTGGCGGCATTGCTGAGGATGTTGAGCAGGGCTTGCCGCACCTTGGTCGGGTCGGCGTGCATGCAGCCGATATCCTCAGGGCAGTAAACCTCCAGAGTATTGGCGTTTTTTTCCACTAGGGGCCCGATAGTGAAAACAACTTCCTCGATTAGGGTCTGGATCTGGAAGGTTTCCAGATGCAGGTCCATTCGTCCCGCTTCGATTTTAGAGAGGTCGAGAATGTCGCTGATCAGCGCCAGCAGCTGTTTGCCGGCAGAGTTGATTCTCTTGAGGTCGTCAGTGAACTCTTGCTCGCCGAGGTCTTCGGCTTCTTCTTGCAGCATTTCACTGTAGCCGATAATGGCGTTGAGCGGCGTGCGCAGCTCGTGGCTCATATTGGCCAGAAAGGCGCTTTTGGCTCGGTTGGCTTCTTCGGCGGCTTCTTTGGCTAGGCGGAATTCTTCGGCTTTGGCGCGTTCTGTGATGTCTTGAACTGTGCCGGTCAGGCGAGTGGCCTCTCCCGCCGCATTGAGAATAATTTCCACTTGTTCGTGGACGATCCGTTCTGTGCCGTCAGGCCGAACAATGCGGCAGTCAATGCTGTAGGGTTTTTTTTGGCTGATTGCTGTTTGAATCGACGCCCACACCCGCTGCCGGTCGTCGGGATGAACCGCTCTCAAGAACGTCTCGTGGCTGGGCGGGAGGGCCGTCCGGACCAGACCGAGAATGGGATACATTTCATCCGACCACGACAGGCGGCGATCGGCCAGGTCTAGGTCCCAATTTCCCAACTGAGCGATGCGCTGGGCGTTGGCGAGACTGGCTTTACTCTCCCGCAGCGATACTTCTGCCTTCTGCCGCCCGATAGTCACCGCTGCCAAGACCAAAGAGGTGAGTGCGACCACAGCCATAAAGGCTTGCAGGGAGAGGAGGGCTTGGCTGGTCGTGTTCGCGTGCTTGAGAAACGGTCCACTCTGCCGCACCACGCCCCAGATGGCAAGGCCAGAAATGATTAGGTTGGCTACGATGCTGCCTTTTAGCCGAAATCGCAGGGCTCCCCAAATCACAAAAGGAAAGGGCAGGTACTCCATTGGATATTTGGCGATATAGACGCGGGTTCTGGAGCAGAAGACAATCCAGCCGATGCTAACTAGCAGGCTCACCCACAGACCTATCTCCAGGAATCGATCGGGCTTTGTCTTGCTGTGCGTCCACTCACGCCAAGTCAGCAGCGCCGGCGTCACCAGCAGCACCCCCATCACGTCCCCCACCCACCGGCTCCACCAAAGCGTCTCAAAATCACTCCAATCGGCGAGATCCGCCACACAGAGACTGAAGGCTCCCAAGGTGGCGCTGACAGCCGCCGATACCATCGCTGCGACAAACAGCTGGATCACATCTCGCGGGCGCTCCAGGGCGGGATGGAACCCGATGCGCTTGAGCAGCCTCAGCCCGATGACGGCTTGCAGGGTGCTGCCAGTGCCGGTGGCCACCGCTACGGCTCCAGACACCCCCTGCGAGAGGGCAAAGAAAAAGGCCCCAACCCCAACCCCAGGCCAGAGGCGCTCGCCCCCCAAAAAAAGTGCGGCGAGGGCAAGGCCGGCAGCTGGCCCCACCGGCGATGCCTTCACATCCAGCCCCGGAATCAAGGTTGCCAGTTTGGCCGCCCAGTAGCAGGCGACAGCGAGTGTGCCTGCTTTGATAAAATACTGCCAGGAGCGGGTGCCGATGAAGGTCATAACGTTTGGGGTTTCAATAGAACTTAAGGTTAGAAGATTTTTTGAAATTTTAGAAAGCTTCCGTCGCCCCCGCCCCTAACAGAGGGGGCGAGTTTATCCCACTCTCCCCTTGGGTGAGAGATATTTCGGGTCAGCCCCGCCCCTACAGATATGGTCTGTGATGCCCGATCCTGTTGCGGAACCGCACTGCCACCATTCTGTTTTAACTCAACAGGCTGCCAAAGCTGCTGGGTTCAGGTGCTTCCCGGGTGGATTGTGCCATCTGGCATGATCGCTCCGTTGAGAGAGGCACCGGTTAGGTTGGTGTGGTCCATGATGGCATCTGTGAGATTGGCATCCCACAGGATTGCTCTCACGAGTTTTGTGCCGGTCAGGTGCGTTCGCGACAGGTTGGAGCGGGTGAGGTTGGCCTCACTCAGGTCTGCTGCGGTTAGGTTGGAGCCGGTCAGGTTGGCTCTGAGCAAGGAAGCTTTCGCCAGTTTGCTGTAGGAGAGGTTTGTGCCGGTTAGGTTAGCCCCTGTTAAGTCGGCACCCTCCAGGTTGGCTTTGTGCAGGTCCGACCCTGTGAGGTCTGTCAGTTTCAGGTTCGCTCTAGCTAGATTGGTGCTGAACAGTCGGGTGCCCATTACCTGCATTCCGGAAAGGGACAGTTCAGCGAGGTCTGCGCCGGTGAGATCCGCACCGTTCAGGTTGGTTTCTCTCAGTTTGGCTTTGGTGAGTTTTGCCCCAATCAGGCAGGCGCTTGCCAAGTTGGTGCCGGCTAACTCGGCTCCAAATAGGCTGGCTCCTGTTAAATTCGTACCAATCAAGAAGGCTTGATTCAGTTTTGCCCCGTTCAGGTTTACGCCGCTGAGGTTAGTAACTCGAAGGTCTGCGCCGGTCAGGTTTGCGCCGCTGAAGTTCCTTTCCCCCGCTATATATCGTTTGAGCAGTTCATTAACGTCCATAGGGTCGCGTCTTGTTTGTGATGTCTGTCAGTGGGAAATGGGCAATGGGGAATGGCAGCATTTGATGCCAATAGGCGTGAAATTTTATTAGAAATTGCAACTGACAGGGAACTGCGGACAGCTGACCTGCAATTGGCTCCCACCGGCTGAATGTATGCCCGCCCGACAGGGGGATTGGATTTGGGGCGAAAGGCGCTGCGGTGCGCGACGCGCTGCACTGCTCGCTTAGGTGACGCCGGTGATGACTTTTGAGGGTGGCTGTCACGCTCTTTGGATGTAAACCCAATTGGGTTGAGGTAGCCGTGCGGAGGGATCATCGTCTTTTAACAGATATTCTCGCGCACAATCTCGCCGACATCTCTTATCTCTTGGATTGTCTCCCATAGAGAATACCCTGAATTGAGGCAGTTGGCACACCAGAACCCCCCCGCCGGCAATGGGGATTGGCGCGATCGCCGGCGGCGGAAAGTGCGGTGACGTCTGTGCGGCGGAGGGGGACGTATGGGGGCTTCGACCGTGATGGTGCTGGCTTGTTGTGACTTTCTGCATGCTTGGTGTATAATAAGAGGCTTTGGCGGTGCCGGTGGTGCCGGTGGGGAAGATAAAGAATTTTTTGAACCGCCCCCGTGAGGGAACGCCAAGAAGAACGCCAAGAAGAACGCCAAGAAGGAGGGGCGATGGGAACTGCTACCTGTAATAATATTAGTGAGTGAAGAGGGAGTGGAGGGCTATGCTGACTGCTACCGGAACTGAAGGCTTTTCTCTAGAAGACTTTATGGCGAATCCCCCGGCTCGCATGGAGTGGGTGGATGGAAAACTTGTGGGGATAGCGGGGATGACGTTAAAGCACTTAATAATTCCTAAGAATCAGGCGCTTACCTGTCATGCTAGGGATGCGGTTGCCACGCAATTGGCAGTGAGGGAATTTAGTGTGTCTGATGAGTTGTTGGCTTAAACCCCCTGAACAGTCTCAGGATTATATTCCGCGTTGCTGCGAGGTTATAAAACTCTACTAAGAGAGATGGCTCTGAGACTTATTTAGCTCTGCAAACCAGCAGCATAAGCCTTGAAAATGGCAAATAAATGCTCCAAAAAATATAGAAAATTATTAAAATAATTCTAAGCTGTTAGGGGTTTAACCGACTTTTCCTTTGAAAGGAGGCGGAGCCTCCAGATTGCGTTTCCAGGCTCTGCCCCGGAACGAGAGATAGAAAGTTTCTGTATAACTAATTATAGCAGGGGAGGGATAGCCGGCGCAACTGCGTGAAACTGCAGGAGATTCGGGAATTCAGGAATTTGTGTGGCCACTGACAGTGAGAGAACCTCTTCTAAACTATAGAAGGTCTAAATAATTTGTGAGAACTCTGTCTCGTTTTTTTTCTTGGCGTAACCGGAACGGCGGCAGTTTATTTAAAACAGAATTTTCACTCCTGAAGAACGAACCGCTATAGATAACAGAGAGAGTCCAGCCAGCCTTCTGCGGTGGGGCGTCCTGCGGTGGGGGACACCGGCGATATGTCCAAGGGCAGAGGGCGGGTGGGGTTATAGCAGTAGGCCAGTGGCCATCTGCACGAGGGGGTGGGGCCGGTGGGGTGGGGGGAGGCCGGCGATATGTCCCTGGACAGAGGGCCGGTGGGGTGGGGGGGCTGCCGCCATCCGCCCAGGGGCAGAGCGGCGGGAAACCCCAAACACCTGCAGCCACCAGCTTAGAGCCACCAGTCACTTTCAAAATAGAAAGCCCGCTCGCCGGCTGCGATCGCTAAAAAATAGCACAAATGTTTGGTTTCCGTTGTGCTGCAGCTCACCTCTCTCCGCGCTGTTTTATAAAGAAAAAGTGAAGCTGCCCGCTCCCGGGTTTCGTGCGGTGCCCGGGCCGAACCAGAAGAAACCGATTTCTCGACCTAACAATCTTAATGATTCCTTTATAAAAAAAGGTCGAAAAAGACTTGCTTGGCAGAAAAGAGATTGATATGATTGCAGAGGAATAGGAACATGAATATCGGTCAGAACTCGTGCTGATATTGGCTGGAGGCGAGGCGACTGTCTTGCGGAAGAGCCTGTTTCAGGATTTCAGAATAGACCGGTTCAATTCCTAAACCATCCGTTCCACACCTCGGCGCGCAGCGGAGGAAGGGCAGAAACAGCTCACGCTCGCCGCCCTGAGGAATTTTCCCTGTGGGGGGATTGGGTTGAAGCCCACCCCAATTTGCAGCAGTAAAAAAACATGATCGTTGTTAAAGCCTGGAAGAACAGAAACCCACTTGAAGCTGACAGCCGGCTGCTCTCAAGTAACCGCCGGCGCAAACTCGGTTTCTGCCTTTCCAGGAAGACTCAGCAGAGAGAGTGGCACTTTTTACCCGGGCTCAAATGGCTGTGTGGGATCGCCAGCGAACAAAAAAGTGTTCCAGTTCCGCCACGGCTCTTTTTGGAGGCGCTCTTGCGACAGGCGCTGCTTGGGATCATTAATGGAGATTTGGACGTAGAGAATGGGCGCAGTGAGTGAGAGCGTGCGCGTTTTAGAGATAGCGAGAGTGAGAAATCAGTCGCTCCAATGAGCGAGAAACCGCTGCCGCAGTGACCTACAGCGCTATGTCGCTGGGCAAAAATAAAGTAGTGAAATTGCAAATCATTGCCAGGAGACAAGTAGAATGGTACAGCTTACACCAACCCCGGGCTATAGCTTAGCAGTTCGCGTGCAGATTCCGAATCAAATCGGGATGCTCGCCAAATTGATGCAGGCGATCTCCGCTGCTGGCGGCGACTTGGGTGAGATTAGCTTAATCCAGCAGACGCCTCACCTAGTGGTTCGAGATATCACCATCGATGCTAGCAGCACGGAACATGACGAGCAGATTGTGAATGCGATCAAAGAAGTGCCAGAAGTGCAATTGCTGAGCGTCTATGACCGCACATTCAACCTGCACAAAGGCGGGAAAATCACCGTCGAGAACCGAATACCGCTGAAAGCCCAAGACGATCTGGCGATGGCGTACACCCCAGGTGTGGGGCGGGTATCGAGTGCGATAGCGGAAGACCTGGAGCTGGCATACAAATATACGATCAAGAGCAACATAGTAGCCATTGTCAGCGATGGCACAGCGGTTTTGGGTCTGGGAGACCTGGGTCCTGAGGCAGCGATGCCAGTGATGGAAGGCAAAGCCATGCTGTTCAAAACCTTTGCCGGTGTTGACGCCTTCCCGATCTGTCTGGCAACCAAAGACACCGACGCCATTGTGCAAACGGTGAAATACCTGACCCCCGTATTCGGAGGAATAAATCTCGAAGACATTTCCGCGCCGCGCTGTTTTGAAATTGAAGAGCGCCTGCGCAAAGAAATAGACATCCCCGTATTTCACGATGACCAGCACGGCACCGCTATTGTCACCTTGGCAGCGCTAATTAACGCGCTCAAGATCGTCAAGAAATCCATCTCAGATGTCCGCATCGTCTTTAACGGTGCCGGTGCCTCTGGCATAGCCGTCGCCCGCCTGCTGCGCACCGCCGGCGCTAAGAACATCTGGATGTGCGACTCCAAGAGCATTCTCTCCACCAGCCGCACCGATCTGACACCGCAAAAGAAAGAATTTGCCGTTGAGCAGTCCGGCACCCTGGCAGACGCCATGAAGGACGCTGATGTGTTTGTTGGCCTCAGCGTTGCCGGTGCGGTGAAGCCGGAAATGGTGCGCTCTATGGCCAAAGACCCGATCGTGTTCGCGATGGCCAATCCCGTGCCGGAAATCCAGCCGGAATTGATAGTTGACGATGTAGCGATTATGGCCACAGGCCGCAGCGATTACCCGAACCAGATCAACAACGTTCTGGCCTTCCCCGGCGTATTTCGCGGAGCCCTCGACTGCCGCGCCCGGTCAATCACCACCAAGATGTGTTTGGAAGCGTCCTACGCCATCGCCTCCCTGGTGAATGCCGCCGATCTCGACAAAGAACACATCATCCCCTCTGTGTTTGACGAGCGGGTGTCCTCCGTCGTCTCCGCTGCGGTGCAAAAAGCCGCCCGCGAAGATGGCGTAGCCCGAGCTTAAACATCGCCGGGATTGGGGGATTAGGCGTTGCACCCACAGGGGGAATGAAGAACCCCACCCCCCAACCCCCTCCCCGCTTGCGGCTGCCGTTTATACACATCTTGGCTATGTGACCACAGCAAACCCCTCACCCCCCCAGCCCCCCTCTCCCACAAGGGGGAGAGGGGGGAGAAAGAGGTTCTTCCAACTTCATGGAAAAATGGGCTCAGAGGGATTTGTGTATAAGCCGTAGCGCTTGCGGGGAGGGGGAGAAAGAAATGGGAGTTTTGGTGGCATCATCTGGCCACTCTCAATCCCCAAATTCCCTAATCCCTGCCCCTACAAGCCCTCACAGCAAGGGCTGCAGCTCCCGAATTGCGGCTAAGTCCAGACCGGCGAGCCGCTCGTAAGCTCGGTCTATAACCCGCTTGCCCCGCAAGTAGCCGGTATTGGCACCGGGACAGATGTACGCTAGGGTGGCCGGTGTGAGGCGGTCGATCAGGGACTGCACGCTGCGCAGCTGTCGCAACCAGTGGAAGGTTTTGGACGTGCGCAGGGGCACCGGCTCGCCCTGCTGGTTGGGCAGCAAATGACGCCCGGCAAACAGGACCCCGCCGTGGCCGGTGTAGTGCAGGCAAGAAGACCCGGGAGAGTGGCCCGGTGTCCAAATTGCTGTGACTTCCGGCGTCAGGGCAAATTCTTCCCGAAAGGCGGTCACCTCTAATCCGGGCAGAAGATAAGCTTCTTGCTCCTGAATGGCAATCGAGCAGCCAAAGGCTTTTTGAATCTCTTCCGCTTTGCCAATCGCGCCCCGGTGGGTGATAAACAGCCACCGGACGCCGCCGCACTGCTGCAAAAATTCCAAATTCACCTCATCGACAGCCGGACAGTCGATGAGGATATTGCCTTGGTTTTCTACAATGAAATAGGCTGTTGCTCCCAAGGTGTCCCGGTTGGGTGAAAACGCAAAAACGGCATCAAGGACAGCCTGTGGTTGCTTGGGCATAGCATGGTTTTTAGGTTACTTCTACTTCTAGGACTGATCGCACTAGGACTGCTCACATATTTCATTTTGCAGCGCAGCGCCACCCGCATCACCCGGACGCCGGTGTGGATTTTGTGGCTGGTGGTGATGGCACCCTTATTTTGGGGTGTCTGGCTGCTGAGCTACTCTCAGAACCCGCCGCTGCCGGCGGCAGTCCTAATTGGGCCGTTCGTGGTTTGCTTTTTCCTCTACTGGGTTTTGATTCTTTTGGGGCGCACCGGCACCCCAGAAAAGCCGGTGCCGCCCTCCGCTGCCGCCTCGGAGTCGGGAGCGCCACCTAATGCCGAGCAGCCGTCCCAAGCCCCACCGCTGCGCCCGATTGATCGAGCCGAAGAAACCAGGCTGCGAAACTGTTTTCCGGCGAATATCTACGCCCTGCAGCAGCTGGAGTTCCGCCCGCAAGCGGTTATCTGTTTGGGCCAGCTGCGCTCTAACCCTGAGGAGGCGTACAGAATCATTGAAAAAAATATCGAGGCGCAATTCGGCGATCGCTTCTTGGTGCTGTTCCGAGAGAACCTCAATGGCAAGCCGTTTTTCGCGATGGTTCCCAACCCCTACCGGGCACAGGACTCCGTGCGGGAGGATGAGTCGCTGGCTCGCCCCGGTTTGGCCACAGGACTGCTGTTCATCACCCTGTTCACGACAGCGGTTGCCGGCGCTCAAATGGCCGGCGTCACCCGCACCGCCCTGCAATCTGACTCCAGTTTGCTGCTCAAAGGGCTGCCCTATGCTCTGGCGCTGATGGCGGTGCTGGGCGCTCACGAGTTGGGCCACTACTTCACCGCCCGCTTCTACAAGCTTCGCACCACGCTGCCCTATTTTATTCCTGTGCCTTTTTTCCTGGGCACCTTTGGGGCATTTATCCAGATCCGCTCGCCGGTGCCGCACCGCAAAGCCCTGTTTGATGTCGGCATTGCTGGGCCTGCCGCCGGTTTGGTGGTGACGGTGCCGCTGTTGCTCTGGGGTTTGGCTAATTCGGCGGTGGTTGACTTGCCGGCTCAGTCAGGGCTGTTAACTGTGGAAGCCCTCAATCCCAGCTTTTCGCTGCTGCTGACTTTGCTGAGCAAGCTGATGCTCGGAGGTGCTCTGACTGCCGGCAAGGCGATCCATCTCCATCCCGTGGCGGTGGCGGGCTATGTGGGACTTGTGGTGACGGCTTACAATTTGATGCCGGTGGGCCAGCTGGATGGCGGCCATATCGTTCACGCCATGTTTGGCCAGCGCACCAGCATCCTGATCGGCCAAATGACCCGGTTCTTGATGCTAGCGCTGTCCCTGATCCGCCCTGAACTGATGTTCTGGGCGCTGCTGCTGTTCTTGATGCCCATTACTGATGAGCCGGCGCTCAATGATGTCAGTGAGTTGGACAACCAGCGCGATTTCTGGGGATTGATGTCTCTAGCCCTGCTGGTGGCAATTATGCTGCCGGCTCCTGAGATGCTTATAAAGTGGTTAAATCTTTAGGTGGTTCATATTAGTGAGGTGCGCCGCCCTCCTCACTTAAATGATTTTGGTTCTGAGAGACGAGAGCAAGCTGAGAGGTGAGAGCTGAAAATGACAGAAAAACAGCCCATTCATGTGATTGGCGGCGGACTCGCCGGCACGGAAGCTGCTTGGCAAATTGCCCGAAACGGCGTGCCGGCAATCCTGCACGAAATGCGCCCCGAACGCCAGAGTCCAGCTCACCACACCGGCGAGCTAGCTGAACTGGTTTGCAGCAATTCTTTCGGCGCGAAGGCAACAGATAAAGCTGCCGGTTTGCTGCACGAAGAATTGCGCCGGCTGGGTTCTATTATTATCAGCAAGGCGGACGAACATCAGGTGCCTGCCGGTGGGGCTCTGGCGGTGGATCGGGCAGTTTTTAGCCGCGATTTGACGGAAACTCTCGCCAGTCACCCTTTGATTGAATTGCGCCGGGGTGAGGTGCGGGAAATTCCGCCAGAAGGGATTGCGGTGCTAACTTCTGGTCCTCTGACGAGTTACGATTTGGCGGAAGATTTGCGCCGGTTCACCGGCATGGAATACCTGAGCTTTTTTGACGCCGCCAGCCCGATTGTTGTGGGGGAATCTATTAATTATGATATCGTTTTTCGCGCCTCTCGCTACGATAAGGGAGAAGCTGCTTATCTGAATTGCCCGATGGCTAGAGAGCAGTATCTTGACTTTTGGCGCGCGCTGTGCTATGCAGAACAGGCGGAATTGAAGGAGTTTGAGCGGGAGACGGCGAAGTTTTTCGAGGCGTGTTTGCCCATTGAGGAGATGGCGAAGCGGGGCGAGGATACGATGCGCTACGGACCGCTGAAGCCGGTGGGGCTGGCGGATCAGCGCACCGGCTTTCGCCCCTATGCGGTGGTGCAGTTGCGCCAGGAGGATAAGGCGGGGCAGTTGTGGAATATGGTGGGTTTCCAGACGAATCTGCGCTGGGGCGAGCAAAAGCGGGTGTTTCGGATGATTCCGGGGCTGGAAAATGCGGAGTTTGTGCGGATGGGGGTGATGCACCGCAACACATTCATAAATTCGCCAGAATTGCTGTATCCTACGCTACAGTTCAAGAACCGCCCGACGCTGCTGGCGGCGGGACAGCTGGTGGGTACGGAGGGGTACACGGCGGCGGCGGCGGGTGGCTGGCTGGCGGGTACGAATGCGGCGCGGCTGGCGCTGGGGTTGGAGCCGGTGAGTTTGCCGGCGACTGGGATGATGGGGGCGCTGTTTGCCTTCATCAGTTCGGCTGAGCCGAAGCATTTCCAGCCGATGCCGCCGAATTTTGGGATTTTGCCGGCGCTACCGCATTTAATTCGCAATAAGCAGCAGCGGTATGAGGGGTATCGGGATCGGGCTTTAGCGGATTTGGAGGAGTGGCGTGCCGGTGTGGCGGGGGTGCCGGTGGCTGGGTGAAGGGGAGCATCCCACTTTTGTATTCCCGCTTTCCGTCCAACATAAGAAAGTTTACCCGCCTCTTTCTTTAGCCCGCGTAGGCGGGCTTTGTCTGTATAGCCGCGATTTCTAATCGCCTGGGCCCACTTGCCAATGCAAAAACGGGATGCTCCCGAGTGAAGAAACCGGGTTTATAGTCAGTCTTCCGGTAAAATCAGAGACTGTAAAAAGAAGCCTGGTTTCTGGCATCCATGCCCTCGTTCCGGGGTTCGGGGGCGATCGGTGTCAACTTAAGTTCCCCGGCGATTGAAATCGCGGCTACACAAACAAAGTCCGCCTTCGCGGACTAAAAGAAGAGCCTCCTAGCCTTCGTTCCCAGGCTCTTTCTGGGAACGAGGTCAAGGGGAGAATATTTTCAAAACCCCCCTTTTTTAGGGGGCAAGGGGGTATCTGGATGCTTAGACTTGTAGTAGCAACTAAGGTTATTTAGCACCACCGGCAATTATCACCGGCACACGGCACTCAGCAGCGCCTGTTTGAAATCGGCGGCGTTTTTAAAGTGGATTTCTGGGTTATCCACGAGGGCTAAATCAATAACTTCTGCTAGGGGTTGGGGAATGGAGGCGTCGCGATTGCGGATGGGAATGGCATTTGTGGAGAGAATAACGAGAAAGGGATCGACACCGGCAACGTTTCGGGGGAGTTTGCCGGTGAGCATGGTGTAGAGACAGGCGGCGGCTGTCCAAATATCGACTTCTGGTTTGGCGTATTTAAAGTCTATCACTTGCTGTCGCGGCATGAAACTGGGGGTGCCGGCTTTTTGTCCGGTGAGGGTTTGACCGCTCAAACCGGCTAAATCAAAGGCTTTGGCTAATCCATAATCGCCGATTTTGGCGGTGGGGTAACAGCCGGCACTGTCCAGTAAAATGTTAGCCGGTTTGAGGTCGCGGTGGACTAAACCCTTGCCTTTCCCCAAACTGCCATCCGCTCGTTTTACGCAGGGAATTTCGGCACTGTGGGCGTAGGTTAATCCGTCTAAAACTTGCAGGATAATGGGAATAGCTTCACCGGCAGCCAATTTGCCACCCCGCCGGTGCATTAAATCGGCAACAGTTCCCCCGGCACAGTATTCCATCGTGAAGAAAAAGGTGCCGTCTGAGTATCCATAATCGAGCATATTGACGACATTGAGATGTCGCAAAGCTTTGCTGTTTTCCACCTCGCGCATGAATTTATCGACAGCCCACTGATTGGCAGCGACTTCTGGCAGCATCACCTTGAGGGCGACCTCGTTTCCTGTCTGGTTGTGGCGGGCGAGATAAACCGCACCGAATCCTCCTTTGCCTAATAATTTTAGCACAGTATAGCCGCGAATGGCAAGCAGATTTTTTTCTCCGGCATTGGCTCGGTGCAGCAAGCGTTTGAGCCAGTCAAAGAGGTTAATCTGGGTGGGGGGTTGGGGAGTCTCAGCAGCTTGCGCCACGGGAATTATTTGGGTGGGATCTAGCTGTCTCTCCCTCTCGACGCTGACTCGAAATACTATATTTCCCAGTTGGATTTCGTCGCCTTCTTGCAAGTCGTATTCTGGGAAATTCAGCTTCGCCCCTTCTTCTGGGGTTTGGTTGGACTGGCGCTGTCCGATTTTTTTGCCATTGACACAAGTGCCGTTTTTGCTGCCAAAGTCGCGCACGCGGATATCGGGAGGGTTGATATCGAGAAAGCAGTGATAGCGGGAGATTGTCAGGTGATTTTCGTCATCCGGTATCCGGGGATAGCAATCTTTGGATCTGCCAATAATGCCGGTGGTGCGCTCTTCAAAGACAAATTGCTGCCCTGAGAGACTTCCTTGAGTGACGGTGAGGGTAACTTTTGCTGGCATCTTTTCGGGGTGGGTAAGTTCTAAGGTTTAAAAAGGTTCGTAGTTGGGCTTTAGCCCAAAGTTCGTAGTTGGGCTTCGTCTCATCCCTCGTTCCCAGGCTCTGCCTGGGAACGAGAGAACCACCCTTACGGGAACCCTGCGGCTACAGGCTGGGAAGGCTGGGAACCAAAGGGCTAAAGAGTCGTTGCCGGAAAACACTAAGAAGCAACGAGCTACGACGCCCCCGCACCACCCGAAACCCCAAATACCCGTGCCGGTAGCCCGCAGAGCTCCCGAAGCGGGGGGCACTGCGGCAATAGACCGCAGAGAGGTCCCAGGAGCCCCCACGCAGCACTCGGCTATCTTGATTTCCCCCAGATTCCCAAACACTCCCACCCGCCGGCGCACCCTGGTAATTTTCATGCCAGGTATCGGCACACCACTCCCAAACATTCCCGTGCATATCGTACAGTCCAAAGCCGTTAGGCGGAAAACTCCCCACATCGGTTGTCTTTTGGCGATAGATTCCTTTCGGTTCAGAGGCGTAGGTAACGCTCCCGTTGTAATTAGCCAAGTCAGTTGTAATTGTCTCGCCAAAGTGAAAAGGCGTTGTGGTGCCCGCGCGACAGGCGTATTCCCACTCTGCCTCGCTGGGAAGCCGGTAAGTCTTGCCGGTTTTTTTGGCAAGGCGAGCGCAGAATTCCACAGCTTCATCCCAGGATACATTTTCCACCGGCCTGTTCGCCCCTTTGAAGTAAGACGGCTCGGGATTGAGGTCGATATTGATTTTAGGAAAAGCTGCAACCGCTTTCCACTGCGCCTGAGTCACGGGATATTTTGCCATAAAGAAAGGCGCTACTCGTACTGTGTGCTGCGGACTTTCATCATCGTATCGCCCCTCCTCAGTTTTCGGGGAACCCATCAGGAAAGTGCCCCCTGAGATGGCGACCATTTCCAGGATTACCCCGCCTCCCAGATTTTCCGCAAAAAACTGCGCTTGGCTGCGCTTCCGGCTGGTTATTTCCCCCCGGCGGTTGACGATAACAATCTCGAATTGAAAGGTTGGCAATATCCCCCCCTGCGCCCCCTTTTTAAGGGGGGGTTCCAGGAGTTCCAGCCACTCCCGCACTGTCTGGGGGCGGTCCTTTGGTTGCAGCGCCATCCCTTTGAGAATCGCCTCACTCACCCTGTCGCTAATCCGGGGATTGTGTTGCTTGGGCGGCGTTAAGGGAATGTTAGCCTCTTGGCGGAATCTAGCCGGCACCGGCAGTTTAGCTGTCAGCAAAACATACAGCGTCGCCGCTAAAGCGTAAACATCAGTATAAGCCCCGCGCTCGGCTTTTTTTTCGTACTGCTCAACCGGCGCAAAGCACTCGGTCATTTGATTCGTGTGAGTCTGGGCGATGCCCGAGGTAAATTCGCGAGCCAGTCCGAAGTCAATCAGCACGGCGTCTCCCGTATCCTGGCGCAGGAGAATGTTGAGCGGTTTGACATCCCGGTGCAAAAATCCCTGGCTGTGCACGGCGGTTAGGGCTTCCCCAATTTGCCGGACAATCCGCAATCCTTCTTCTTCTGACAGGACACCGCGATCCTCAAGATATTGCCCTAAATTCTCGCCGGCAATGTATTCCATGACCAGGCACCACAAGCCTTGGTGCTGGAAGACTTTGTGAACTTTGACGATGTGGGGGTGGCTGCATTTGGCCAGACAGAGCGCTTCGTTGAGAAATTTTTCCTGATACTTGTCAAAATCGCTTTTTTGCTGTATTCTAGAGTTGAGGGTCTTGATGGCGACTGATTGGCCGGAGGGCTGCTCTCTGGCGCGATAGGTGACGCCAAAGCCGCCGGTGCCCAGGATGGCTTCAATAATATATTTGCCGTCGCTCAACTGCTGTCCTGATGTCCAATAGTGCATGGAGGAATAGGGGTAGTTTCAATTGCCGAGTCGGGCAGATTAATAGAATAATAGCCTTTTTCGAGCCTTTGCCGGCGATGGGCTGCCGGTGGGTTGGGTGGGGCTGGGGCCCAACTACGAACTTTTGGGCTAAAGCCCAACTACGAACTTTTGGGCTAAAGCCCAACTACGAACTTTTGGGCTAAAGCCCAACTACGAACCTTGGGCTAAAGCCCAACTACGAACTTTTGGGCTAAAGCCCAACTACGAACTTTTGGGCTAATTGGGCTGAAGCCCAACTACGAACCTTTGGGCTGAAGCCCAACTACGAACTTTTGGGCTAATTGGGCTGAAGCCCAACTACGAACCTTTGGGCTGAAGCCCAACTACGAACTTTTGGGCTAATTGGGCTAAAGCCCAACTACGAACCTTTGGGCTGAAGCCCAACTACGAACCTTTTGGGCTGAAGCCCAACTACGAACCTTTGGGCTGAAGCCCAACTACGAAACTTTGGGGCGGGGTGGAGTGGGCCAAGGGCCGGTGGCCTAATGTGGGCCAAAAGGGTGCCGGTGGGGCTGTGTGGGAAATTTTTCGGTTGCCGGTGGAAAATACTTGCGCAAATCGCCGGCAGGTGTGTTATACTAACAGAGTGTTCGAGGGCATGTAGCTCAGTGGATAGAGCATCAGATTCCGGTTCTGAGGGTCGGGGGTTCAAATCCCTCCATGCTCGTTGAGGATCAAGTCCATCAAATCCTTGTGGGATAAGGATTTTGGGGATTAAAAGGCCAGGTGCGGCTTTTTAGTGAGTGTTTCTAACGTAATTGTTGAGTCTGATTGGGCAAAATTGCACACCGGCACCCCCGTGAGAGCAGCGTAGAGGCGGATGGTGTATCTGCTCTCTACGTTCCGTCCAATAGGGGCCAATTTAGCGGTTGGAATCGTCTGACTTCTTACCCTGAACTCCCTTAAGAATTCGGCCAAGTTCGCTTTTTTCATCCACAGCAATGCGACTGGGTGAACCGCTGATAATCCGCTCGTAATTGCGGAAGGAATCCTTAATTTCTGGCCCGTTTTCAGTAATCGTGTATTCGCGAATGCCCTTGTCGTGCCAAGAACCCCGCATTTTGAAAACGTTGATAGCCCGCGCCATTTCGCCCCGAATTTCCACGTACTGCAGCATTAAAATGGTGTCTGTAATGGTGGAAATGTGGGAATCTGTAATGGAGTGGGAGCCCATGAATTGGTCAGTGGTGTTGGTGAAGAAGCCGGTGATTTCCTCTTGCTTGGCATAGCCGGTGACGCCAATTACAAACTGCCGGAAAGCGTTGTTGCTGACTCCCCGCTCTAGTGCGGAGAGGGAGTCGATGGCGAGGCGAGAGGGCTTGAACTGCGTGAGTTCCGACTTAATGATTTGCAGGTGATCTTCCAGTCCTGCTGATTCGGGGTAGGCGCAGATAATTCTCAGCCAGCCCCGGCGTTCCATCTCCTCAAAATCAATGCCCCACGAGTAAGCGTTGCGCAACAGCTGGGCGCGGGACTCTTCGTAGGCGAACAGCAGAGCGCGCTCGCCATTCAAGCAGGCATTTTCCACAAATTTGCTCACCAGCAGCGTTTTGCCGGTGCCGGTCGCGCCGGTGGCCAGAATGATAGAGTCCTTGAAGAAACCGCCCCCGCACATTTCGTCGAGGGTTTTCACGCCACTGGACACCCGGACATTGGAAGAGCGCTGAGTCAGTCGCATGGCACCGAGCGGGAAAATGTTGATGCCTTCATTGGTAATGGTGAAAGGGTACTCCCCTTTCATGTGGGTGGTGCCTCGCAGCTTCAAAATCTCGACGGTGCGCCGGCGGCGCTCTCCTTCCAAGACGTTGCGCACGATGACCACATTGTCCGAGACAAACTCCTCGACGCCGAAACGGGCGACCGGCCCGTATTCTTCTACCCGCTCTGTGGTCATAATGGTGGTAGCGCCGACTTGTTTGAGGCGAGCCACCAGGCGAAATATCTCCCGCCGCACCACGGAAGCGGCGTCATATTGCTGGAAGACAGCAGTCACCGAGTCGATGGAAACTCGCTTGGCTTTGTACTTGCGAATGGCGTACTGAATCCGCTCAATCAGGGCGGAGAGGTCAAAATTGCCGACCACATCTTGTCCTTCTGGATCGGGGGAGGCGTCGAGAATGAACAGTTTGCCTTGCTCGACTAAGCGCTGCAAATCCCAACCAAAGCTGCAGGCATTTTTGATGATATCGCTGGGAGATTCTTCAAAGGTGACAAACACCCCCGGCTCGTCAAAATAGGTGATGCCGTTGTAGAGAAACTGAACAGCCAGCAGCGTCTTGCCGGTGCCAGAAGTGCCGCTGACTAAGGTAGTCCTGCCCACCGGCATGCCTCCATGACTGATGTCATCGAAGCCTTCTATCATCGTGCGAATTTTTTGGACTCCCACCGCTGGGAACTGATTGCTTTGCCCTATTGAATCGGCTTCATTCATAGCTTTGGCTTATATAAAAGCGAATCTAACGAGAGAAACACAACATCCCTCCCCAGATATTACAATAAAATCTGTCGCCGGGAGAAACATGTTGTGCGAGAGCCTCTCTTTAACTAGAGGTTCGATTCCTCCTCACACAGCTCTTCATAGAGGAGGTCTAGCCCGATTAAGACTTTCTCCCTGTCCGAGAGATCGCCAATAATTTTGCGCACCGGCGGCGGCAATATCTTGGACAGGGTTGGGGTGGCGAGAATTTTGTCCTCTTCCGCCAGTTGCGGATTTTTGAGTACGTCTATCACCTTGAGGGCGTATACTCCCTGAAACTCCTGTTCGAGGATGTTCTTGAGTGTTTTCAAAGCTCGAACAGAGTTGGGAGTGTTCCCAGCCACGTACAGTTTGAGGACATAGGTCTTTTTTAGAGGCGACATACATGCAAGTTAGGGATGTTAGGCGTGGGGCTGGGGACTGGAGACTGGGTGAGTCTAGCGTCCAGAGTCCGGAAAAAAGTAGAGAGAAGAAAGCTGAAAGTTTGCCTCAAGACTCTCTGGGAATAGACCGGCGGTACATTTCGCACAGATGAGCGATTATATCAATCAGTGTCAAGCGGTAGTCTAGCAGCACTTCTTCGCTTCTCCCTTCTAATTTTAACTGTTTGGCAAATTCGTCCATTAAGTCCATATGAATTTCTACTATATTCGTTACCGGCACATCTCCAAAAAAAGCGCTGTTTACGAAATCGTCTATTTTTTGGTTGAGGGAGTCATCTTTAGAAAAATAGTTGAGAATGATTTGCCGGTAGTCGCATTTTAGGGTTTCTAAAAATTTTTGCCTTTCTGCCAGAGGCAGGTGGCGCAGAAAGCGCTGGGGATTCCGTTTATAGTACACACCTAGGTATCCTAATCGCTCTCTCAATTTTTCAGCAAGCCGGCGCTGCTGCTGCATCAGGAAATGCTCAGTGGTGAGTTCGCTGCTGCTCTTAGCATCAGAAGCCACGTTTGTCAAGGGGCTAGGGGGGGAGAGATTGAGGAATTCGCCTATGGCTTGGTCAATATAACCCGCAATCTGGCTGAGTTGGGAGCCGGATACCCTGACTTCGGCGCTGTGGTAGAAACACGTGGGATCGGCCTCGTTGAGAGCGGCATTCAGTGGGGCCGCAGCTAGGACTGTGGCGGGAGTGGCAGGGGGCTGGTACAGTTCGCCGTTGCTTCCGGGGCCGGCGCTGAAGTGCACAATCACAGCCGGCAGCAGGATGGCGCAATCGCGCAGCTGCCCGGCCAGGGGCGACAGGGCGGGGTCAGCCTGCAATATCAGACAGTCAAGTCGCTGCTTTTCGCTCTCGACAAATGGCAAGAATTCGGCTTCCGAGTAGAAGTAAGTGACAACATAGCGCTCGCTAGCCAAAAGTCCCGTGAGGGACTCGGCCACCCGGTGAGAGCGCAGGAAGATACAAATAGAGAGTTGTGGGCGCAAAGGCTTTGGCGATGAAGGGACGTTCGTGGCTGTTCGCGTTTCAGCATCCGCAACCAAAGCAGCCTGCTGAACAGGAGACTTAATCCTTATTTAAACATTCAACCTGTAATTGTAACCAATTGTAAGCGTAACGCATTAGAGAGCCCCATGAGCGGGTAATAATTGAGCTGTCCCCCTTCAGAGTTTTAAGGGCTGTCGCGCTCTCTTTGATGGCGTAAGTTGAGTTTGTGACGGACTTTGGCGGCGCTGGAGCCCGGGCGGGCCGAATCGTGCCACCCGTAGCTGTGTGGGGGCCCTTGTCTCGCCGACAGCAAGGTTTGTGATGTCAATACCCACCATTTATTTGCGAGCATTTCTCCAGGCCGTGCCCACCTGCGGGCAGGCGTCAAGGCTGGGAACCGTGCTGGAAATTTTCAGCCAGAGTCAGTGCGAGCGCCTGGCAGTGGTCAGCGAGGGGCAACGCCTTCTGGGATTGGTGCGCTTGCGCCGCTTGATGCCCCTGCTGGCCAAGAGCCTGCTGCCGGACCGCAGCCTGCTGCCACCGGCTGCCACTCCTCCGGTTACAGGTACAGTTTTCCCAGAGTTAGACCTCGAACAGCGGCTCTTGGCAGCAGGGCCGGCGCTGATCGAGCCGGTGGCTATCTTGAGCGCCGATCTCAGCCTCAGCCAATTCTGGCCGTACCTGCAAGAGGACAGCCTCGCCGGTGCCAGCGAGCGGGACTGGGCCTTGATCGATGCAGCTGGACAATTCTTGGGACTGCTCGACCGGCAGCGGCTGCTGAAATTCCTGGCGGGCCACTGGGTTCCGGAGTGGGACGCCACAGCCAGAGCAATGGCTGCGCCAGAAAGCTCCCAACCCTCAATTTTAAATTCTCAATCCCATTCCTCGGGCGCTGCCGGTCCTAAATCACTCAACTCTCTCAACAGCCTGGCAGAACTCTTGGAGCGACTGCCGTTGCCCCTGAGGTTGCTTGACTGTACGGGTCAGGTGCTGCAAAGCAATCTGGCATGGCACCGGCATTTCCCAGAAGTGCCGGCCAGCCGGGACGGGAGGGGGCAGGAGCCAGAAAACCCGGGGCTTATGGGGGCAGCAGGCGAGGTGGGGGCGACGCCAAGTGGCCCGGAAGCCAGCCCAGGGGAGGGGGCTGACCCCTGCGCTTGGGCTGCTGTGCCCTCGTGGTGCCAGCCTGCATGGTGCAAGCCCGTCCCTCCTTCCGGGGGCAAAGAAGGCCCGTCTTCGGGGGGGCCAAGAACAGCCGAACCGGCAGCCTGCCTGAGTGTCTGCCGGCTGCCGGGTGGGGGCGAGCAAATCTGGCAGTTCGTCAAACTGCCGCTGGGCATTGCCATGCCGGGACCTCGCCAGCCTCAGCAGCCCGACGCTGAAAAACGCCCCCCCTCCAGGAGGCAAAAAGAAAAACAAGAGCCCCCCTCCGCTGGCAGCGGGCAGGCGCGGCGGGCCGGTGGGGCATATCGGGTGCCGGACTCGGCACCGGCTGCCAGCACGGGGGGAGAAGCCGCCACCGCCGGCGGCGAAGAAGAAACCCTGTGGCTGCTGCTGGCGCAGGACGTCACCGAGCAAGAGCAGGTCACCAAGGAGCTGGCGGCTAAAAATGCCGATTTAGTGCAGCTGAACCGGCTGAAAGATGAATTTTTAGCCTGCATCAGCCACGAACTGAAAACTCCCCTCACCGCCGTTTTAGGGCTGTCTAGCTTGCTCAAAGATCAAGCTATCGGGCAGCTCAACGAGCGCCAAGCCCGCTACGCTCAATTGATCTACCAGAGCGGGCGTCAGCTGATGACCGTGGTCAATGACATTTTAGACCTGACTCGCATGGAGAGCGGCCAGCTGGAGCTGGTGATCGAGCCCGTTTCCGTGCCGGCAGTTTGCGAGCGGGCCATAAAACAAGCCCAGCAGCTCCAATCAGCAGCCCCAGGCTCGAGCGCCGCAGCGACACCCCCCCCAGCAAGGAGCAACGCCGGGGACTGTACCGAAGAAGAGGTTTCGCAAGTCCAGTTTGCCCTGGAAATTGAAGCCGGTATAGAGACGCTGATCGCCGATGAGATGCGCCTGCGGCAGATCTTGGTCAATCTCCTCTCCAACGCCTTTAAGTTCACCGAACCGGGAGGGGCCACCGGCTTGAAGGTGAGTCGCTGGTCTGGCTGGATTGCCTTTACCGTGTGGGATACAGGAATTGGCATCCCAGAGGGCAAGCAGCACCTGATCTTTCAAAAATTCCAGCAGCTGGAAAATCCCCTGACGCGCCGGTTTGAGGGAGCGGGGCTGGGACTGGTCGTGACCCGAGGTCTGGCCCGCCTGCACGGCGGCGATGTCAGTTTTATTTCCAGCGAGGGGAAGGGCAGCCAGTTTACCTTGCTGCTGCCGCCGCACCCCCCGCGCGGCTCCGCAGGAGCCACCACTCCCACTGCTGCCACTGGGGAGCCCCGAATCGGGGCAGCCCGCCGGCACCGCCTGGTGCTGATTGTCGAGGCGGTGCCGCAGTTTATCGAAGCGCTGACTGAACTGCTCACCGGCTCGGGCTATCGGGTGGTGGTTGCCCGCACCGGCACCGAGGCTCTCGACAAGGCTCGCCGGTTCGCGCCGGCGGCGATTTTCCTCAACCCAGTGCTGCCACTGCTCTCCGGGTGGGACGTGCTGACGCTGCTCAAGTCGGATGCCGCCACTCGCCAGATTCCGGCGATTGTCACAGCTACCCTGGCACACAAGGAACAAGCGTATCAAAACCGAGCGGATGGCTTTTTGACCCTGCCGGTCAGTCGGGGGGCGCTGCAGCACCTGTTCGGCAGCCTCATCGAGCAGACGCCACAACCCGCCACCGCCCTGACGGTTCTCCGCCTCAATGCCCTGCCAGAGGCGGCGGCTGCCGCTCCAGAGCACAGGACCGCTGACAGCTTCATGCCGGCGGAGAATCTCAACAGCCTGTTGCAGCAGGCGGGATACCGGGTGCTGGAAGCCGATGACCTGGAGCAGGCAGAACTCCTCGCCGGACTTTGGCAGCCGGATGTCCTGTTGCTCGATACTGCCGGCCAGCTGCCAGACCCCCTGGCCTACCTGAAACAGCTGAGCGGGCACAGCAGTTTGGCCAAGCTCCCCTTGGTGGCGCTCGATCGGGAGATCGCTGTGGCGGCAAGTCTTGTGCCCGGACTTTCTGTGTTTCCCTTTCCGCCGGCTGCCGGCGGAGCCCAGTCTGATATTCTTGGCTCCCCTTCGGGGAGAGTTCTTGACTCCCCTGCGGGGATACCAGCACCGGCGGCTCTGTTGCAGCTGCTGGTGGCAGCTGCGGGCATGAGCTGCCAGCCGGTTATTTTAGTGGTGGACACTTCCACACTGCCGGACTTGCCAGCACCGGCTGACCCTACTTCTGATTCCGCCCCGTTTGCTCCACCCCAGCCAAAGGCAACCCCGGCTCCCAGGGAATCTCTGCCCACCGGCAATCCCCACCCAAAGGGAATGGCGGCCTTTGTGGGAAGGGGCACGGGTGTGGGCCCTCTTGGGGGGCTGTTAGCTCAAACCCCCACCCTTGACCCCCCCCTGCCTCTCACCCCCCCCTGCTCTCCCATCACCCCCACCCTGGAAGAGACTTTACTGGGTAAGGGGTGTTGGCGGCTGAGCGAGCAGTCCCTGAACGGCTCGGAGGCCCGGTCAGGCGCTCTGGCGGGGCAGGCCGGTCCCGCCCCTGCAAACGGCGGGCTGCCCGCACTGATTCAGTATATGCAAACCGCTGGGTTGAGAGTTTTGATTGGCCGCTCTTGGGCTGAAGTTTGGCAGCAGCTGCAAAGCCAGAGCGCTGACTTGCTCTTGATTTGCTTGGCTGAACCCACGAACGAGGCGCGAGGAGCGCAAGCTCTGGTTTCTTTGGGGCAGCTGCCCGCTCCGCCGCCAGTTCTGGTACTCGACCGGCGCAGCAAGTCGCCGCCTCCGTCCGGACGGGCCCGCCGAGCGCCCCCACCGCAAGAGCGCTGTTTCTATTCCGCTTCTTGTGAAAATAACGATGACCGGCTCGACACAGTTTTGCAGGAAATTGCCACGCAGATTTTGCCTTCCGACCTGCCGGTGGCCTCTTTGCTGAACCACATCAATCAGGCCCTGGCAAGAAGAATTAAAACTTTTTAATTTTGAAGTTTGAAGTCTGAATCTATTCAAAATTCAAATTTCAAAATTCCCTCTTTCCGCCTGATAACAGGTCGCATTCTAATCTGCTATTATAGCAATAAACAGTTAGTTTAGGACATGCGCATCATCGCCTCGGGCATCACGCATGCATGGCATCACGCATGCATGAGATCATCGCATCATCGTATTTAGCATAGATCTGTGAGTCTTCCCCATGCGCCCGGGGCCATGCGCCATGCCCTATGGGGCATGCCATTATAGCAGCAGTCATATTGGTTAGAACAATAGAAGTTTCGGGAGCTCTGGAGCAAGGGAGGCCGGAATGTACGTTTCCTAAATGCTTACTGCTATATAGACGTAGGGCAGGCGTCCCGCCCCCCCTGAAGGTCTAATGTTCTAATCTAAGTGCATACTGCTATAACCCTCTTCTGTCAAAACGGGGTGAAAGCCCCATCTGTCGTTGCCTGAAATGACGCAAATTCGTCGAATTCCCTCAAAGTGACAAAAGAGGGATAATGTCCGTTCCCTAAGTGACTGCTGCTATAATGTCAGGCCACACCTGCCCCCCCACACCTGACACGGGCCCGGGAGATCGGCCAGCAGGGGGTTGACACATTTGAGATAATTTTGTGTACCAATGGTTCACAACTCTTCCCTAGCATTCCTCTGCCGGGAGGCGCGGGGACTAATATCAGGCCACACCTGCCCCCACACCGGACACCGGCAAAGGCCCGCAGGGGGTTGACACATTTGAGATAATTTTGTGTACCAATGGTTCACAACTCTTCCCTAGCATTCCTCTGCCGGGAGGCGCGGGGACTCATGTCAGGCCACACCTACCCCCCACAGCTGAGACGGGCCCGGGAGATCGGCCAGCAGGGGGTTGACACATTTGAGATAATTTTGTGTACCAATGGTTCACAACTCTTCGCCAGCATTCCTCTGCCGGGAGGCGCGGGGACTAATATCAGGCCACACCTGCCCCCCACACCCGGACACCGGCAAAGGCCCGCAGGGGGTTGACACATTTGAGATAATTTTGTGTACCAATGGTTCACAACTCTTCGCCAGCATTCCTCTGCCGGGAGGCGCGGGGACTAATATCAGGCCACACCTGCCCCCCACACCGGACACCGGCAAAGGCCCGCAGGGGGGTTGACACATTTGAGATAATTTTGTGTACCAATGGTTCACAACTCTTCGCCAGCATTCCTCTGCCGGGAGGCGCGGGGACTAATATCAGGCCACACCTGCCCCCCACACCGGACACCGGCAAAGGCCCGCAGGGGGGTTGACACATTTGAGATAATTTTGTGTACCAATGGTTCACAACTCTTCGCCTGCATTCCTTTGCCGGGAGGCGCGGGGACTAATATCAGGCCACACCTGCCCCCCACACCGGACACCGGCAAAG
>NZ_KB235948.1:5834821-5854516 GCF_000332335.1 Kamptonema formosum PCC 10802
ACCAATGGTTCACAACTCTTCCCTAGCATTCCTCTGCCGGGAGGCGCGGGGACTCATGTCAGGCCACACCTACCCCCCACAGCTGAGACGGGCCCGGGAGATCGGCCAGCAGGGGGTTGACACATTTGAGATAATTTTGTGTACCAATGGTTCACAACTCTTCGCCTGCATTCCTTTGCCGGGAGGCGCGGGGACTCATGTCAGGGAACACCTGCCCCCAAAACCGGACACCGGCAAAGGCCCGCAGGGGGGTTGACACATTTGAGATAATTTTGTGTACCAATGGTTCACAACTCTTCGCCAGCATTCCTCTGCCGGGAGGCGCGGGGACTAATATCAGGCCACACCTGCCCCCACACCGGACACCGGCAAAGGCCCGCAGGGGGGTTGACACATTTGAGATAATTTTCGTGTACCAATGGTTCACAACTCTTCCCTAGCATTCCTCTGCCGGGAGGCGCGGGGACTAATATCAGGCCACACCTGCCCCCCACACCGGACACCGGCAAAGGCCCGCAGGGGGTTGACACATTTGAGATAATTTTGTGTACCAATGGTTCACAACTCTTCGCCAGCATTCCTCTGGCCGGGAGGCGCGGGGACTCATGTCAGGCCACACCTGCCCCCCACACCGGACACCGGCAAAGGCCCGCAGGGGGTTGACACATTTGAGATAATTTTGTGTACCAATGGTTCACAACTCTTCGCCAGCATTCCTCTGCCGGGAGGCGCGGGGACTCATGTCAGGGAACACCGGCACCCCACACCGGACACCGGCAAAGGCCCGCAGGGGGTTGACACATTTGAGATAATTTTGTGTACCAATGGTTCACAACTCTTCGCCAGCATTCCTCTGCCGGGAGGCGCGGGGACTGATGTCAGGCCACACCTGCCCCCCACACCGGACACCGGCAAAGGCCCGCAGGGGGGTTGACACATTTGAGATAATTTTGTGTACCAATGGTTCACAACTCTTCCCTAGCATTCCTCTGCCGGGAGGCGCGGGGACTAATATCAGGCCACACCTGCCCCCCACACCGGACCCCGGCAAAGGCCCGCAGGGGGGTTGACACATTTGAGATAATTTTGTGTACCAATGGTTCACAACTCTTCCCTAGCATTCCTCTGCCGGGAGGCGCGGGGACTCATGTCAGGCCACACCGGCACCCCACACCGGACACCGGCAAAGGCCCGCAGGGGGGTTGACACATTTGAGATAATTTTGTGTACCAATGGTTCACAACTCTTCGCCAGCATTCCTCTGCCGGGAGGCGCGGGGACTAATATCAGGCCACACCTGCCCCCCACACCGGACACCGGCAAAGGCCCGCAGGGGGTTGACACATTTGAGATAATTTTGTGTACCAATGGTTCACAACTCTTCGCCAGCATTCCTCTGCCGGGAGGCGCGGGGACTCATGTCAGGCCACACCTGCCCCCCACACCGGACACCGGCAAAGGCCCGCAGGGGGTTGACACATTTGAGATAATTTTGTGTACCAATGGTTCACAACTCTTCGCCAGCATTCCTCTGCCGGGAGGCGCGGGGACTGATGTCAGGCCACACCTGCCCCCCACACCGGACCCCGGCAAAGGCCCGCAGGGGGGTTGACACATTTGAGATAATTTTGTGTACCAATGGTTCACAACTCTTCCCTAGCATTCCTCTGCCGGGAGGCGCGGGGACTATAGGAATAAACAGTTAGTTTAGGACATGGGCATCATCGCATCGGGCATTGGGCATCACGAAAAAGGGCATTGGACATCATCGCATCATCTTATTGAGCATGCATCTGTGAGTCTTCCCCATGCGCATGAGCCCGATGCGCATGAGCCCGATGCGCCATGCCATTAATGTCCGTTCCCTAAGTGACTGATGCTATAAGATGCATTCATACCGGGAGCGTTCGGGTGAGTCTCAATTGGGTAAATTTAGCGACCTGGGTGGCCAAAGTCCTGCTGCGGGAGAAGGGATCTTCGCCCCTGCCCCTCTCCCTCAAACCTCAATCCCCAAACCCGAACCCCTAACAGCTGACCCCTGAGCCCTCAGCTGGGGTTGCGTCGCGAGAGTCTGGCAACGACCTGTTTGGACACCCGGACGAGCTGGTAAGTGCCGGCTCTGTCCAAAATTTGGTACTGGCTGGCAAGGAACCCCGCCTCTTCAAATTTTGAAGGATACCCCAGGATCAGGACAGAGGAAGGGTTGGGCTGAGCTTCAGCCCGCTGTTTGATGTAGTTGATTCCGTCTTCCGGCAGGAGGTAGAAAGTCACCGGCTGTTTGGTGTAAAATACCAGGCTCGGTTTTGCAAAGCCCAGCATCACCAGTTCTTCTCCGGGCTGCTTGAATTGAACCACGGTCTGGGCTAATTGCCGCAGGGGCAGCTGCCGGTAGCGATCCATGAAGAAGTAGCCCGGCATTACGGCCACAATTAAAAAGGCTGCGAACGCCAGCAAATTGACGCCCAACAGCCAGCGCTTCTGGCGTGCTAGCAGGGTGGCGGCACCGGCGGCAGCGGCTGTCGCCCAAACCCACCCCCCACAACCCATCAACCCTGACTTGCCGAGGGCCTCGGACAGGTTGGGAATTGCCGGATCTTCCACCGCTTTCAGCCACAGGGGACCAGAAAAGAAGGCCACAGCCCCCAGAGCCCAAAACGCCACATTCACCCAAGCGAGAGTGGCCAACCAAAAGTCTAACGAAAAGATTTTTTTCTCTGGCTTGTTGATGTGTGCTTTTTGTGTTATAATTTCGCTCCCCAGCAAGGCGACCAGGATGGCAGCGGCGGGCATTAAGGGCAAGACGTAGCTGGGGAGTTTGGTGACAGCAACGGTAAAGAAGCCAAAGATGCTGGCGAACCAAAACAGGGCAAATAAACCCAGTTGGTGCGAGCGGGGTGAGGCGATCCAGCGGCTTCGCTGCCAAAAGAGCAGTCTGCCGATCGCCACCGGCAAAAAAACTGACCAGGGAGCAAAGCCAAGCAGCACGACCAGAAAGTAAAAATACCAGGGTGCGGAGTGGTGGTTGACCACGCTGGTAAAGCGCTCCAGGTTGTGGTAGCCAAAGAAGGAGTTTATGTAGGCTTGACCATTGGCCAGTGTCACCAGAATGTACCAGGGGAGGGCGATGGCCAGCATCAGCGGCACGCCCAGAGCCGGTCGCATTTCCCGCAAGACTTGCCGCCCATTGCCCAGGTAAAGCAAGAAGCTGCCGATGGACAGCGCCGGCAGGACTGCGCCCACCGGCCCTTTGGTGAGGACGGCTAGGGCGACCAGCACGTAAAACGCCAGATACCAGCGAGCTTGCGCCGCCGGTCGTGCCGGTTGGGCGTAGCCGGTAAAAAAAGCTAGCAGGGCTGAATCGGTGCAGCCGGTGAGCAGCATGTCTGAAACCCCGGTTCGCCCCCAGGCAATGGTGAGCGGATTGAAGGCGATCAGAGCAGCTCCCAAAAAGGCGGAAAGCCACGGTTTAAGTGGGGGCGGGGAGCGGCGGTCCCTGCCACCTGCGTCCTCAAATGCCGGTTCGCCCCCGAAATGCCGCAGCGTGTAGAAGCCCAGGCACACCAGCCCGATGGCGGACAGGGCGGAAGGCAGCCGCACCGCCCACTCATTAACGCCCAGAATTTTATACCCGACCGCCATCAGCCAGTAAATCAGTGGCGGTTTGTCGAAGCGAGTCACGCCATTGAAATACGGCGTAATCCAGTCGTCAGTCACGGTCATTTGGCGAGCGGCTTCGGCAAACAGCGGCTCCGTCTCGTCAACCAAGCCGGTACTGCCCAAATTCCACAAAAAAGCCAGCCAGCCAATCAATAGCAACCACAGAACAGATAGGGCCATCAGCCTGGCTGAGACCCTGTGCTGAGAGTTCCTCAAATAAGTGAGTGTGCGGTCGAACCTAAGCTTCATGAAGCGTCTAAAGTGGTGAGCCGTAGCCTTTGAGAAATGAGGGCTGTCAAAACACTGCCGGCAGGGCCAGCAGACTTTAGAGCCCCAACTCACACACATTTGTGTGAGGCACCGGAGTTTCGTTCGCAAGTGTTAGCTCCCCGAGCCTGCTGCTTGCCCTCTACTCTTTTGGTGAGACTTTTCCCACATTCTCAGAGCTACTTTTCCTGTTCTGTCCTCTTTGGGAGCACACACACCATTTACACAGACAGCGGCATGTCGCGTCTCTATGTATTACAGGATTTTCTGACACACAGAGTCTCTAGTTGGGGGGCTTCCAACTCTCAGCAGCTAGTGGGGCTTGGCACCTCACTGGCTGGGTCAGCGCCTCTTGAGGTGTGGGTTTTTCTTCTATTTGATCGAGCTTACCATGAATTCAATCAGCGCCGGCAATCCCGCTGGAGATAGTTGCAGGGATTGCGGGGGCACTCGCGCGCCTGCGGGCGCGGCGAGCGCTAGTTTGTCGAGCGGGGCTGCACGACCAGCTGCCATTCTTTGGCTCGGGGGTTCCACACCGGCACCCTCGTCTGCCCCACGACGTAGGGACCCCAGTAATGGCGGGAGCCATCCTGGGCGAAGGCAACTAAAATGTCTCCCGGTTTCAGCTTCAGATCGGCTTGTGGCAGTGACAGGATCAGCCCCTTGCTCCCCCCTTCAAAGGGGGCAAAATCCCAGTGGGCGGGCTCCCCATAGGCGCTTGACCCTGACTTCTGGCCCAAAAACACCAGCCGCACGGGATGTTCGGTGCGGTTGCCGGCACGCAGCTGGCCGGTGGTGCCAGAGGCCGCCGGCTTGGGTCCTGGGCGCTCCGAGACTGCCGGCATGGCGTCGGTGAACACCGGCACCGGTGCCGGTGGGGCTGGCGCTGCCGCGCCTATGGGTGCTGCGGAAACGGGAGACACCTCTGCCGGCAGCACCAGCGGATCGGGTGCGGTGGCGCGAGTTGCGGCCATTGCTGGCCGCGAGCCAGCTGCTAGCGCCACGAGTGCTATAACTCCCAAGAATACCTTGTATGCGCTCACTTTCATAATTCTGAATCGGTTAACCCCGCACCCCCTTGATAGAACTTACAACTCTAGGATTAACCCGCGCTGCAGCCGGCTTTTCCTGATAGAGATCCTTAAAACAGACCGCACAGTCCTTGCAGGGTATGCTGAACATGGGAATGTTTTATCCCCCCGCCGGTGCTTTTTCCATTTCACCGGACTCGCCAACTATACATGCAAAACACCCGTCTCAACACCCTTGTCGCTGTCACCACAGAGCAGTTTGGGCGAGCTTTGCGCAATCCCTGGCGGCGTCTGTCGCTGCTGGCGCTCAGCCTGCTGTTCGGTACATTCCTCGGACCGGCTGTTTCTAGCTTAGCTGGGCAGAGAGCTTACTGGGATATTAGCTCAGCTGCTATCTTGACGGTGCTCATTGAGCTAATCAGTAGGATTATTTATGGGAACCGGCAACTGGCCCAGTCGCTGCCGGGAGAGGCGCTCAATGCGCTCAAAATTGGCGTCACCTACAGCCTGTTTTTGGAAGCCTTTAAGCTGAACTCCTGATCCCATGCAACAGCCGAACCCATCTTATGATTGCATTCTAGAAGATTTGGCAGATCGCCGCCAGCTGCCGCCTCGTGTCTGGCAGCAGCTAGAAGCCCTAGAGCTAGCTGACGAGCAGCGCTGTGGCGCTTTCGGCATCACTGCAGAGAATGTGTCTGGGGCGATCGGGGAGCGAGCTTCTCTTTTTCAGTCGGTCTGCGCCACAGTTGCAGCCCAGTTAGAAGGCAAAATTCCTCCATCGCTGAGAGTGCAAACCCTCTGGAACTTGTGGCTGCCTTTGGCGGTGCGGCTCCACCAGTGCCGGCAAGTTTTGGGACGCCCCCTGATTCAGGGAATACTGGGGGTTCAGGGCACCGGCAAAACAACTCTGGCATCTATCCTAAGGCTGATTTTAAGCCATTTAGGATACCGCACGCTCAGTTTGTCGCTCGATGACCTCTACAAAACTTATCGCGACCGGCAGCGCCTCAGACAAGCCGACCCCCGTTTGATCTGGCGCGGACCACCGGGAACCCACGATGTTGACTTGGGAATCGAGGTTCTCGACCACTTGCGCCGCTGTTCAGGGGTGCCGGTGCGGGTTCCCCGCTTTGATAAGTCGGCTTTTGGGGGTGCCGGTGACAGAACTGCGCCAGAAATAGTGGAAGGGGCTGATATTGTGCTGTTTGAAGGGTGGTTTGTCGGGGTGCGCCCGATTGACCCCGCTGCTTTTGACTCGGCACCGGCACCGATTGTCACACCGGCTGACCGCGCTTTTGCCCGCGATATGAATGTCAAGCTGCGCGACTATTTGCCCCTCTGGGAGCAGCTAGACCGGCAGGTGGTGCTCTATCCAGCCGATTACCGGCTTTCCCTCCAGTGGCGCACGCAGGCGGAACACCAGATGATGGCTGCAGGCAAGTCTGGGATGAGCGATGCAGAAATTGAGGAATTTGTCAAGTTCTTTTGGAAGGCGCTGCACCCAGAATTATTTGTCAAGCCTTTACTCAATTCTGAGTGGGTGGATTTGGCAATTGAAATTAATCCCGACCGCTCTGCCGGTGCGATTTACAAACCAAGCGAGGGCGCTTATTTCGGATGAATTGGCGGCGGGATGAAAGTTTGGGTTAGAGGTGTACGGGTGGGGGGTGGGGCGGGTTTATTAACGCTCTTCGCTGTGTGGCAAAGTTTTCGGGCTTGCCCCGCCCCTAAAGGTTTCTAAAAATTGTAGGTTTTCTCTTTGATCTGTGAGACGCGGAGAAACCCGGTTTCTCAAAGAAACCGGGTTTCTGGCCCCAACTACAGATTCACAAATCAGTAAGAGCGGAGCTGTGGCTGTGAGTGGATCTAGCGCTAGCCACTAAGGGAACGGACATTAAAGCTTGAGGTTGAAGGGAACACCTGCCCTACGCAATTCCTACGAATAGAAGGCATAGGAATTGCGTCCCGCCTGTCTCACTGTCTGAACCTAAGTGGCTACAGCTATAAAGCTTGAGGTTGAAGGGAACGCCTGCCCTACGCAATTCCTACGAATAGAAGGCGTAGGAATTGCGTCCCGCCTTTCCTTTTTGTCCTAATCTAAGTGAATACTGCGATATTAGTGTCGTTTCAGCTTCGGCTCCAGTTCAGATAAGTCGGAGGCAATCAGCCGGTCAATCAACTCCACCACACCGGCACCGCGCTCGCCATCCGTCACCCAGTCGGCACGTTCTTTGACTGCCGGCAAAGCATTGGCAACGGCAACAGAAAACTGGCAGAATCTCAGAAAATCGCTGTCGTTCTCAGCATCGCCAACTCCCACTGTATTCTGCGGCGATAAACCTAACTCTTGCAACGCCGCACTCAGCCCGGAAACTTTGTTTAAGCCAGAAGGCAGCACCATCACCGCACCTTTATTCAAGATGATTTGCAAATCCAGCCCCAAGTCCCGGATTGCTTCCATCACCGCCATCTCGTGCGGGTGCCAGGTGGCGACTATCACCCGTCCTACGGCTAGCGGGTGGACGTTTCGCTGTTGCAGCGCTTTGATAAATGCTGCAGGTGGGGGATCTGCCAGCGCCTTTTCCTCGCGAGTTGCGGGCCGGTATAGCAACGCTCCGTTCTCGACCACAACCCGATCGAAAAGGTCAACGTCAGGAAAAACCCTCAGTAAATCTTCCAGCTGCCGGCCCGTAACGAGGATTAATTTCCGACCGGATTCGCGCAGGCGTTTCAGAGCTTCTAGAGTTGCTTTATCTACCCGATCGTCTTTAGCTAGAGTTCCATCGTAATCGCTCGCTAGTGCCAGATATCGCATAGTTTTTGTCAGATTTTGTGGAGTGATTTTGCGCGGTTATGACGGTTGATAAGGTGAAATTAAAGTCACGTTTAATGGCCGGCGCAAATTTAAAATGTTTTTCGATACAGGTGCGAGCAGCACCCCGATCGCGATGCCAGCGGCGCAAACACTGGGATTGTAATTTCAAGGCGCTGCCAAGATAGGAATTGTCAATGTAACAGTTGCCGGATTCCCGGTTGCCTTTGTCAAATCGATGGAAATCGACGGTCGCCTGAAGAGAAAAGTCCGAGTCACCGTCGCGCCACCGGCTGTGCGCATTGGACTGCTCGGACAGGACTTCTTTCAAGGCTACGATATAACCATTCGAGAGAGCGCCATCGAATTTCGCCGGCGCTGATCCAAAGCCTTTATTGGAAATATCCAACAACAGCACCGGCAATCGCCTCAGTTCCATCTTTCGCCACCGGCTCGGATTTGCGGGGGGGCTGCAAAGGTTGGCGCAGAAATTTCCAACTCCCCTCAAAAAACTCTGCCGGCGAGACAATTTGATGGTCAACGAAATCCTGAATACCTTCCATCAGCAGGGGAGATTCAGCAAAACCCTCTCGCGTCAGGGAAACCACCGGCACGTCCAACCGCAACGCTTCGGAAAACGTGCTGTACCCCGGTTTGGACACCACCCGCCCGCACACCGGCATGAAGTCAACAGGTCTGAGGGGGTGCTGCTGCTTTGGCGCGACTTTAATCAAATTGGGGAAATCCGGCGCTTGCCGGTCAAAAGTAATAAATTGCCAGTCGGTAAACTGTGACAAATTGTGGTAAGGAATACCATCCACACCCAATCCCCCAAACGTCAGCAAGACTGTTTTTTCGCGTGGCGCAGTTATCCCCCAACTCGCTTTCAGTTCCTCATCGCTGTAGCGGGGGCTTCCGCCGGTTAACCCCACATCTGTTATATTGGGAAAAGCCCCCATCGGTTCGTGCATTGGCAAGCGAAACAAAAGGTCGCACTTGCTGAAACACTCGCTAATCCAATCAGCCATTTCCGCAAACTCCCCGCCCCATTCCCGGTAGATAAAATCCCAGCCAAAGTTGCTCATCATCCAGCAGGGAATGCCGGCTGCTTTGGCAATGGGAGCCGCCAGGGGGGGAATATCCGCCAGCACCAGCCCCACCCGGTTGAGATGGAGAAAATTCACCTCACCGGCTATAATAGAATTTTGCCGCTTGCGAATTTCCCGCAACTTCTCCAAGGTTGCCGGTCTATCCATATTCAGGCTGTCCGATTGGATAACGCCCACATCAAAAGCCCGGGGGCGAAGAATAAAATCCCCTGGAATATAGGACTCCAGCAACCAACGCGGCGCTGTCGTCACCAGAATTAGCAAGATTTCCGGATTCAGCTTTTGCACCGCTGCTGCTACCGATGCGGCGCGGACGGCGTGGCCAAAGCCGTGATTGGTGATGGCCACATATAGCGCAGGTCGTTGAGACATTTGAAATTGTTAAGTGTTATTTGTGAGTGGGGAGCCGGGATTAGGGGATTTGGGGATTGCCAGAAACGATTGCCAGAAACCCGCTTTCTTTGACAAACCGGGTTTCTTACGCTTTAATTATCCCCCTCTTCCCATTCTTCTCTCTGCGCTCTCTGCGTCTCTGCGGTTCATTATAAAATAAAATCCGAAATAGCAGCTACCAGCCGGTCTATCTCCCATTCTACAGTAAAATAGTGAGCGCAGGCACGCACGCAGTCTGGACTGGCAATTGAGCGCACCATAATGCTTTGGTTTTCCAAAAACTGCACGAGCTGCTTGTGGGTGACACCGGCATCTCGGCGGTTTTTGTCCAGCTGGAAGGAAACCAAACCGGCTTCTGGCGGCGAGGTCCGCAAACAGCTGATTCCGGGAATATTCCCCAGCTTTTCCCACAGGTACTCGCTGAGGTGGAGGATTCGCTGGTAGCGTTCTTGGGGGGTTCCCCACTGGCGGTGAACTTCTATGGCACTGCGCAAACCGGCATACAGCGGATAAGCAGAGGTGGCAATTTCAAATCGCCTCCCGTCCGGTTTCCAGCCCACCGGCTGTCCTGTTTGGTTGGCAACAATACCCCGCCAACCGATAAAGGTTGGGTGCAGGGATTCCAAAGCGTCTGGGAGCACGTAAAGTCCGCCGACTCCGGCAGGCCCACACCACCATTTATGGCCGGTGAAGGCATAAAAGTCAACCCCCAATTCTGTCAAATTCAGGGGTAAAACGCCGACAGATTGGGCTGCGTCTGCCAGGACTCGCACCGGCTGGCCATTTGTGGGGTGGCTGCGGCATGCTTGGACAATCTCGGCGAGGGGCAAGACTTGGCCGGTGTTCCACAGGATGTGGCTGAGCACGACGAGTCGGGTGTTGGGGCGCAGGTGTCTGGCGATGACTTCTACTGGATCGCCCTCGTTCAAGGTGGCCATGAGGGGGCAGGTGGACACTTCGATGCCAAACCGGCGCTGCAGTTCCCCCACCGCCGCCACAATGCCTGGATGTTCGCAGTCGGTGATCAGCAGGTGTTCCCCTGGTTTCCAGTCCAGCCCCCACAGGGCTATGTTACAGCCAACGGTGACATCCTCGGTGAGGGCGATGGTTTCCACCGGCACCCCCAGTTCCCCCGCTATGGCCTGTCGCGTGGCCAAGCTCTGCCAGTTGTTCCAGTCATTCACCGCTTGCGAAAATGGCCCCGCACGCTCCACTTCTTCATAAGATTGCTGGATGGCTTGGAGGGCGGACTCGGGCATGGGCCCCTGTCCGCCGTAGTTGAAATACGCTTTGTTTGCTAAGGCTGGAAATTGCTGCCGGTGGCGTTCTAGCAGGGTTTGTGCTGGAGACATAGGGTTAAAAACCGCTTTCTTTACGCAGATTTACGCAGATAGTAGCGGATATTCTCTGAATTCGCCCCCTTTTTTAGGGGGTTGCTTGGGTTGCTTGTCTCATATCGAGCCAGTGGGGCGGGTCAATCTCCTAAGAATGAGATGCGCTCCGCCCTCGGTTCCCGGCAATCTCACAGAGTTGTGTGAAGAAAAGTAAAATTTTTCGCACCCCCATTGACAGCGCCTCTCAGCCTGGATAAGATACCACTGTTGCTGGGAATCATTCAAATGATAGCAGCGAGTCCGCTAGAGAACCGCCTCGAATAGCTCTTTCAAGTGTTACTGCCGCTTGGCGGTCGCTGGCGCAAGGGGTGGCGCGACGATGGCCAAAACTACGGCCAAAACTCTTTGCTGCGGGGCGACTCCACCCCCCAACCTATGCCCCTTATCCCCAGAGGGGGCCTCACCTTTCCCGCGCACTCGATCGGGGGAGAAAGAGATGGGGGCGCAAGGTGAAATCATCCCTCTAATCTGCAAATTATTGGTTGTAAAAGTGAGGGGTAAAATCTCGATTAGCAAAAAAATTTGTTACCTCTGTTTATTTCAGTATGAAAGGCAATAAATATGGTATTTGTGGCCGATAATACATTTCTGGGCAGTGCCGGTGCCGATCAACTCAGTGGCACTGCGGACAAAGACCTAATCTTGGGCCTTCCGGGTAGCGATACCGCTTTTGGCGGTTCCGGTGCGGATCTGCTATTTGGCAACCAAGACGCGGATTTGCTGTTTGGCAACCAGGGCGACGATACTTGTCACGGTGGCCAAGGCAACGACTCCCTGTGGGGCGGTCAAGGCGGTGACTTGCTGTTGGGCAATTTGGGCAATGACCTGCTTTTGGGTAACGAAGACAGCGATACGGCGCTGGGAGGGGAAGGCGACGATTTGCTGTTTGGCAACGCCGGCGCTGACCTGCAGTTTGGCAACACCGGCGACGACATTATCTATGGGGGTCAGGATAGTGATACCCTGCGCGGGGGGAAAGGCAATGACCGGCTTTTTGGCAATAAGGGCGATGACTTCCTCTATGGAGACTTGGGTGCGGACTTTTTTACCGGCGGCGAAGGCAATGACCGGTTTATTATCGGAAACGGCACCGAAGCGGATGTCATTGCTGACTTTACTGACGGTGAGGATCTGATTGAGCTAACCGGCGATTTGACGTTCGACTCTATTAATATAGTGTCCGGCACCGGCACTCTTGCCGGCAGCACGATTATTGAGATCCAGGGGACAAACCAGGCTATCGCGGTGCTTCAGGGGGTTGCCAGCAGTGCTCTCACACGAGACAATTTCTTGCCGGTGACAGGTGATGGTACAGGGGATGGCACAGGCGAGACGCCTGTGCTACCGCCGATACCACAGTCGGGCACAGGCGAGACGTCTGTGCTACCGCCAACTCCCCCTCCGGATTCGCAACCACCGGCAATCACCGCCGCACTCGCTAGCGACACCGGCACGAGCAACACTGATAAAATCACCTCTAACCCCGCAATTGCCGGCACTGTCACTGATGTGAGCCAAATTGCGCAGTTCCGAGGTGGGTTCAGCGACACTTTGGTGGATGTTCTGCCTCAATTGCAAGCCGGTGGGACTTTCTCCTTCAGCCGCGAACAGCTAGAAGTTATCAATGGCGCGGCGCTGGCGGATGGGGAGCACACGCTCAAACTTGTCGCTACAGATGCCGCCGGCAATGAGTCGAGTCTGCTGGAAGTTTCTCTCACGCTCGACACGACACAGCCGGCACTTGAGATAGCCGCGCCGGCGGACAATGCCCAGCTCGCTCCTGGCGCTCAGCTAACAGGTACGGTGGGAGAAGCTCTCGCCTCACTCAGTTACCGCTTTGAGGGCGGCACTCAAGTGCCGGTGACGCTAGAGGGTGGCGCGTTTGAAGTGGCGCTGGATGTGAGCACTCTTGCCGGTGGGGAGCAGACTCTGACGGTTACCGCTACTGACATCGCCGGCAATGTTACCAGTACCGCCGTGACGGTGAGCAAGGATGAGACGCCACCGGCAATTACCGCTGCACTCACTAACGACACCGGCACTGAGGCTGATGGCATTACGTCTGACCCGTCGGTGGCGGGTATTATAACAGATGTCAGCGAAATTGTCAACTTCCGCGCCGGGTTGGATGAGATGCCGGTGGGAAGTTTTGTCGATGTGCTGGCGGATTTGCAGGAAAATGGCAGTTTCTCGTTTAACCGGCAGCGTTTGGAGGAAATTAGCGGCGCGGCGCTGGCGGATGGGGAGCACACGCTCAAACTTGTCGCTACAGATGCCGCCGGCAATGAGTCGAGTCTGCTGGAAGTTTCTCTGACGCTTGACGCCACAGCACCGGAGGCGACAGCTATATCGGGAACTCTCAACACGTCACCTTCTTTTGTGGATGTGTCTTATGATCAGCCGGTGGGGGATGCGGCGTTTGCGGCGGGTAATTATACTTTGACAAAAGATGGGCAAGCTGTCAGTATTGTTTCGGTGGAACAGCTGACTCCCCGGATTGCGCGGGTGAATTTTGGCGCGTCTTTGCAGGAGGGGAGTTACCAGCTGGCGATTGCACCGGCAGTTAGCGACATTGCCGGCAATGCTTTGGCGGAACCGCTGACGTTTGATTTTACTGTGGCTCCCGAGGGGGTTGAGATTTCGCCCTCGAATGGGGAGGGAATGGTAGGGCTGAATCGGGAAACGATTGTCCGGTTTGGGGAAAAGGTTGACCCCGCGACGGTTAACAGCGATTCGTTTTACCTGATTGCGAATGGGGATACGATTCCGGGGCGGATTGAGGTTTCTAGCACGGAGGAGTTTGCGACTTTCTTTTATGATGAACCGCTGCCGGCTTCTACGGAAGTGCGAGTTGTAGTGGATGGGGATAAGATTGTTACCCGCGAGGGAGAGGCGCTGGATGGTGACGGCGACGGAACTGCCGGTGGGGTGAAGACGGCGGATTTCCGCACGCTGCCTTTAACTCGGATTGAGGGGACGAATGTTTTCGGGTATGTGTACGATTCGTATAACAAGAATCCCGATGGATCGGATAAGCCGGTGGTGGGGGCGACGATTCGGGTGGATGGGTTCCCGGATTTGCAGGCGGTGACGGATGAGAGTGGCTATTTCGTGCTGGAGGATGTGCCGGCTCCGGAGTTCTTTGTGTATATTGACGGTTCCACGGCGAGCACTGCGCCGGCGGGCACGCAATATGCGAGTTTAGGGAAGCCTTTCCACAGTGTGCCTGGTCAAGAGACGCAGCTGACGATGGATGGGGAAACGTTTAATGTTTATTTGCCGCCGATGGCGGCGTCCGATGTCCAGCAGCTGTCGGCAGCGGAAGACACGCAGGTGGGGTTTGGGGAAGCGAGCAAGGCGCAGCTGCAGGCGCTGTTCCCGGATATTGACCCGTCTTTCTGGGAGTTGACAAATGTGACTTTTCCTGCTAATTCGGCGCGGGATGATGAGGGGAATGCGGCGACGCAGGGGATGATTGTGCCGGTGGCTCCGGATCGGTTGCCGGCTCCTTTACCGCCGAATTTAGATCCGCAGTTGGTGATTTCGATTCAGGCGGGGGGTGCGAGTGGGTTCAACCGGGAGAGCAATGGGGGCGCGACCAATTTTGATGTGCCGGCACCGGTGACTTTCCCGAATTTGGACGGGTTAGCGCCTGGGGAGAAGAGTTTGCTGTGGTCGTTCAATCACGATGCCGGTAAGTGGGAGGTGATTGGGACTGGGACGGTGAGTGAGGATGGGAAGAGTGTGGTGTCCGATCCGGGTGTGGGCGTGCGTGCGCCTGGGTGGCATTTTATCAATCCGGGGACGCAAATACAAGGGCCACCAGAGCCGCCGCCGCCACCACCACCCTGTTTGGATAAAGACCAAATAATTGAGAGTACCATTGATGTACTTACAGGAGTGGAAAAGTGCCTGGTAGAGTTGACTAGCGTCAATAAGTGGATTAAAGTGGCCTTTGAAGCTGCTACTGGAATTCGCAGCCTGATCAATAACACCCAATCTCTGTTAGATCAGATTAAGACAGCAAAACAACAAGGCCAAACAATCACTTGGGGCGAGATAGCAAATAGTATCAAACTGCTCAATGATGGAAAATCTTCTCTAGTGGCTGTGGTTGAAGCCATAAAGTCTCAAGGCGATCCCGTGAGCAAAGCTCTCTCTATTTCTAAATGCATTGAGGCCATACTAAATACCTTTGAAAGTATTTGCAATCGGGTTCAGGAAAAGCCTGATAGCCCCTGCAATACTCCTGCCGTGAAGGTTACTTGCATTGGACTGGCTGTTGCCCGAACCCAACTGGCGAAAGTCAATGGCTTAGTTGAGCAAGCAGATTCAGGTTTAAAAAGGCTTGGCCTGGAATTCCTTTGCAAGGCAGTGGATCAACTTCTTTCAATTGCTGGAGCAGCTGGCAGTAGTGGAACTCCCACACAAGGGATACAGCAACAGAGCCGTTCTATTTCTCGTCAGAGTCTAGGGGTGGCTAAAGACGCACAAGTATCGGCCAGTGACCCTGTGCCTCCTGAGATAATTGAGACGCTAAATACCCTTCTGACTGAAGCCTCGGCTGTACAGGGAGATATCCAGCCGGTTGAAGAGTTTGGTACAGCTTTTCAGGGGTTTGAAGATCAGGTCGAAAAAACACAGGACAATACTGCTCAGTTGTATTTCGAGTTTGCCGGCACACCGAAGGATGCTCCTTACTTAATTGACTACGGCACCTTCCAACTGCGGGGCAAGACTGATGGTAAAGGTCAGATCAGCAGTGTCTTGCCACCCAGTACCGAATTTACTGTATCAGTTTACGATCAGCTCAATAACCGTCTGGGTACGTTTAGTGGCAAGACTGGTGCATCGGGTTCGCCGACGAATATCCCACCTCTTCGGTTTATGTCCACAAGTGACCTGCCCGATACTGATGGAGATGGACTGGTGGACGATGCCGAGCGGGTTATCGGCACCATTGCCAGCAATACAGATTCTGACGGCGACGGCATTAACGACCTAGCCGAACTCCAGCAGGGACTTGACCCACTCGGAGGTCGGGCTTTCCCCACCGGCATTATCTCCAGTCTGCCCTTACTCGGTGAAGCCAAAGCAGTCGCCGTGGAAGGCTCAACCCTCAACGCCGGCACCCAAACCGCCTATGTGGCCACCGGCTCGCACGGACTGGCAGTTGTGGACACGTCCCAGTTCGACAATCCGATTATCTTGGGCCAGCTGGATTTGCCGGGAGACGCCACCGATGTCGCCGCCGATACCAGCTTGCAAATTGCAGCAGTTGCCGGCAATAGCGGCGGACTGCATTTCGTGGACGTTTCCGACCCCATGCTGCCGACATTGAGCCGCACCGCCAATATCTCCGCCAATCAGGTGGAAATTGCCGACGGGATCGCCTACGCCACAGAAGGCAACTCCCTGCACGCCATCGACTTGCTCACCGGCGAGGAGTTGCAAACCCTGACGCTACCCGGGCAGGGCAGAGTCACCGGCCTAGCCCGCGAGGGGACAAAGCTGTACGCATTTACCAGCGGTTCCGACACCTTCTCTGTTATCGACATTGCCAGGGAAGGCGCAGCCGGTGTCCTCGGACAGCTGACTGTCAATATTGCCTCGCAAGAAGTTGGCGTATTTGCCGGCAATGGCGTTGCTTACCTTGCCGGTAGCGGGTTGCGGACAGTAGATGTTTCCAACCCCAGCGCCCCCACTCTGATTGGCGACGCCACTCAGCTGTTAATCGCTCGAGATGTGGCGCTCAACGGTTCGGGTTTGGCTTTGCTTGCGTCTGAGGGTCAGGGTTTGAGGGTTTACAATGTGGCTAACCCGCAAATCACCGACGCTTTCTTGACTGGGGTTGATACTCCCGGGTTTGCTAATAAGATTGCTGTCGCTTCCGGGATTGCTTTTGTAGCAGACGGTTCGGCTGGCTTGCAAGTCATTAATTACCTGCCTTTTGACAGCGCCGGTGCTGCCCCAACTTTAACAATCAGCGCTGCCGGTGCTGATGCAGATCCCGCCACGGAAGGCATCCAGGTGCAGGAAGGCTCTAGTATTGCTATCACTGCCGGTGTTTCGGATGACGTGCAAGTGCGCAATGTGGAACTGCTGGTTAATGACGAAGTGGTTCGCAATGACGTTTCATTCCCATTTGACCTAGAGGCTGTCGCTCCCAATATCACTGCGGATTCAAATACTGCTACAATTCAGGTGCGGGCGACTGATACGGGAGGCAACACTGTGCTGTCAAACATCCTCACCGTCAATCTGGTGGAAGACACTTTCGCGCCGGTGGTGAGCAACACCACACCGGCTGCCGGTGGGTTCGGATTGAATATCCCGTTCATCACTATCCGTTTCAACGAACCGATAGACACATCTTTGGCAGATTTGTCGGGACTGACGCTGACTAATTTGGGAGCGGATGGCGCAATTGGCGGTGGCGATGACACAGCAGTTGCCCTCAGTGCGGTGGAGACACCCTCGGCTCGCCGGCTGGTTATTTTGTCAGAAGGCACTTTGCCTCTCGGCAACTACCAGCTGACAGTAGATCCTTCAATTATCGCCGACCGGGCGGGGAATGGTTTCGCCGAGCCTTTCACCCTGTCGTTCATCAATTCCGACGTGCCGCCAGACACCGTATTCTGGATTTCCGACAGCGATGGCGACTGGAACAACCCCGCAAACTGGAGTACCGGCACTGTACCGGGCGCTAATGATAATGTTGCTATCAATCGCCTCAACGCTAATCCTGCGATCGCAATTTCCGGCAACGTTAGCGTCAAGAGTATCCGCAGCGAGGAGTCTTTAATCATTTCTGGCGGTTCGCTCTCCGTTAGCGAGGAATCGGAAGTGAATGGGGATTTGACAGTCAGCAGTGGGAGTGTGATTGCCGGCGGTGAGGATGCCTCCTTTACCGCAAATGGTGAGATTACATTTGAGGGTGCTAGCAGTCTTTCTGCCAACAGCGGCGGAACTCTGACGCTGAGTGGTGTTACTGCGATTGTCGGCAGCACGCGGTTCGAGGCTTCTGATGCCGGTAGCACTATCAACCTGCCGGCGCTTACCAGCTTCAGCGATGACAACAGCGACTCGGCGCAATCCGTATTAAATGCCTATGGTGGCGTTATCTCGGCTGACAATTTGGCCAGTCTGACGGAGGTAGACTTGTCTAGCAGTTACGGCGGCACCCTTAGCTTGCCGGCACTGACTAGCTACACCGGCAATAACTCAATCACCGCTGTCGGTGGTGGTGTGTTAACTTTGGGCGGACTCCAGAATCTTGCCAGCAGCACTAACATCGTAGCTCAAGACTCCGACAGCACTATCAACCTGCCGGCGCTTACCAGCTTCAGCGATGACACCAGCGACTCGGCGCAATCCATATTAAATGCCTATGGTGGCGTTATCTCGGCTGACAATTTGGCCAGTCTGACGGAGGTAGACTTGTCTAGCTACGCCAGTAATCTAACCCTACCCAGCTTAACCAGTTATGCCGGCAACAACTCAGTCAATGCCGCAAACGCCGCTCAGCTAACTCTGGATGCCCTAGCCACCATTACCGGCACCCTTACCGTATCAGCTGACGGCACCGGCACCAAAGTCACCCTGCCGGCGCTCAACAGTTCTCAGGGCAGCTTCACTCCCAGCAATGGCGGCACTGTCGCCCTCAAAGATACCACCTTGACGAGCTGATAAACTCTCCTTAACGCGACCGCAGCTGTCGGACCGGCAGCCGGTCGCGCTTCAAAACAGTGCCGGCTGGATCGGAGGAGAGTGTTCCCGGATACCGTTTGTCTGCAATCTTTTTATTTAGTCCGCTGAAAGCGGACTTTGCTTGTGTAGCGGCAGACTTCAGTCTGCCGCCAACCGCAGGCGCTTTAGACAGAGCCGGTATGAGGAAAGCCAGTTTTTAAAAAAGACAATTAACCGGAAATTAACCCAGTCTTATTGAAGGGGGCGGGAAATTGCTGCCGGTGGCGTGACCGTAGCGTTTGTGCTCTTACAGTGCCGGCAGATGGATGAGCCATCCTGCATAAATCCTATCTTGGCAACTCCCAAAAGACAACTGTTTTAATAAGTTTTTTTAAGACTCCCCCACACTCCTCAGGAAAGATGATAGAGTCAGAGCATGGACAGCAAAGGGTTAAGATTATCTCCGCTCCCAACTTTTCTAAACTACAGGTTAAATATCCCCGGCAAAGGTGGGAACTCCGCCGCAATTGGGCGCAACCGGCATGGCGCGATCGGCAACTGCACGGAAGGCAGAGACAAGACTTTCTCGCATCTGCCGGTGCGGGGTGAAAAGCGAGCCGGTTTAACCCTCATCAACACGCCCCATTCAATATAAGCTTTCGGACAGGCGAGACGCCTGTCCTACGTCAAACGGAGTTCCACAGGCGTCTCGCCTGTAGCATACCAAACTAGCGCAGCAAGGGTAAATTTATGAGCTACGAAGGCAATGACTTACTTTTAGGAACACCGGCAAATGAGCAAATCCCGGGTTTCCAGGGCAATGATACCATTCTCGGTATTGCCGGCGACGACCTGATATTCGGCAACCAAGGCGCTGACTTAATCTTTGGCAACCAAGACAGCGACACCCTCTGTGGCGGACAAGGTAATGATACCCTGCACGGGGGCAAAGGCAATGACCTGGTATCAGGCGACAAAGGTGATGACACGATCTGCGGAGACTTGGGCGCAGACACCTTAACCGGCGGCGAGGGAAATGACATATTCCGGATTGGCAAAGGCAGCGAAACCGATGTAATTTCCGACTTTAGCACAGGTCAGGATTTAATTGAATTAACAGGCAGTTTGACTTTTGACTCTATAAACATAGTAGCCGGCACCGGCACCAACGCAGGCAACACTATTCTGCAAAACAAAACCACCAACCAGATAATCGCCGTATTGCAGGGAGTTGACAGCAGCACTATCAGCAGATCAAACTTCTTGCCAACTCCAGAGGGAGACGCCGTACTCGATTGGAACCAGACACTTTTAAATGCAGTAAAGCAGGATAAAACCGCACC
>NZ_KB235948.1:5854616-5855170 GCF_000332335.1 Kamptonema formosum PCC 10802
CTAACATCGTAGCTCAAGACTCCGACAGCACTATCAACCTGCCGGCGCTTACCAGCCTTCAGCGATGACACCAGCGACTCGGCGCAATCCATATTAAATGCCTATGGTGGCGTTATCTCGGCTGACAATTTGGCCAGTCTGACGGAGGTAGACTTGTCTAGCAGTTACGGCGGCACCCTTAGCTTGCCGGCACTGACTAGCTACACCGGCAATAACTCAATCACCGCTGTCGGTGGTGGTGTGTTAACTTTGGGCGGACTCCAGAATCTTGCCAGCAGCACTAACATCGTAGCTCAAGACTCCGGCAGCACTATCAACCTGCCGGCGCTTACCAGCTTCAGCGATGACACCAGCGACTCGGCGCAATCCATATTAAATGCTTATGGTGGCGTTATCTCGGCTGACAATTTGGCCAGTCTGACGGAGGTAGACTTGTCTAGCAGTTACGGCGGCACCCTTAGCTTGCCGGCACTGACTAGCTACACCGGCAATAACTCAATCACCGCTGTCGGTGGTGGTGTGTTAACTTTGGGCGGACTCCAGAATCTTGCCAG
>NZ_KB235948.1:5855270-5862521 GCF_000332335.1 Kamptonema formosum PCC 10802
CACCGCTGTCGGTGGTGGTGTGTTAACTTTGGGCGGACTCCAGAATCTTGCCAGCAGCACTAACATCGTAGCTCAAGACTCCGACAGCACTATCAACCTGCCGGCGCTTACCAGCTTCAGCGATGACACCAGCGACTCGGCGCAATCCATATTAAATGCCTATGGTGGCGTTATCTCGGCTGACAATTTGGCCAGTCTGACGGAGGTAGACTTGTCTAGCTACGCCAGTAATCTAACCCTACCCAGCTTAACCAGTTATGCCGGCAACAACTCAGTCAATGCCGCAAACGCCGCTCAGCTAACTCTGGATGCCCTAGCCACCATTACCGGCACCCTTACCGTATCAGCTGACGGCACCGGCACCAAAGTCACCCTGCCGGCGCTCAACAGTTCTCAGGGCAGCTTCACTCCCAGCAATGGCGGCACTGTCGCCCTCAAAGATACCACCTTGACGAGCTGATAAACTCTCCTTAACGCGACCGCAGCTGTCGGACCGGCAGCCGGTCGCGCTTCAAAACAGTGCCGGCTGGATCGGAGGAGAGTGTTCCCGGATACCGTTTGTCTGCAATCTTTTTATTTAGTCCGCTGAAAGCGGACTTTGCTTGTGTAGCGGCAGACTTCAGTCTGCCGCCAACCGCAGGCGCTTTAGACAGAGCCGGTATGAGGAAAGCCAGTTTTTAAAAAAGACAATTAACCGGAAATTAACCCAGTCTTATTGAAGGGGGCGGGAAATTGCTGCCGGTGGCGTGACCGTAGCGTTTGTGCTCTTACAGTGCCGGCAGATGGATGAGCCATCCTGCATAAATCCTATCTTGGCAACTCCCAAAAGACAACTGTTTTAATAAGTTTTTTTAAGACTCCCCCACACTCCTCAGGAAAGATGATAGAGTCAGAGCATGGACAGCAAAGGGTTAAGATTATCTCCGCTCCCAACTTTTCTAAACTACAGGTTAAATATCCCCGGCAAAGGTGGGAACTCCGCCGCAATTGGGCGCAACCGGCATGGCGCGATCGGCAACTGCACGGAAGGCAGAGACAAGACTTTCTCGCATCTGCCGGTGCGGGGTGAAAAGCGAGCCGGTTTAACCCTCATCAACACGCCCCATTCAATATAAGCTTTCGGACAGGCGAGACGCCTGTCCTACGTCAAACGGAGTTCCACAGGCGTCTCGCCTGTAGCATACCAAACTAGCGCAGCAAGGGTAAATTTATGAGCTACGAAGGCAATGACTTACTTTTAGGAACACCGGCAAATGAGCAAATCCCGGGTTTCCAGGGCAATGATACCATTCTCGGTATTGCCGGCGACGACCTGATATTCGGCAACCAAGGCGCTGACTTAATCTTTGGCAACCAAGACAGCGACACCCTCTGTGGCGGACAAGGTAATGATACCCTGCACGGGGGCAAAGGCAATGACCTGGTATCAGGCGACAAAGGTGATGACACGATCTGCGGAGACTTGGGCGCAGACACCTTAACCGGCGGCGAGGGAAATGACATATTCCGGATTGGCAAAGGCAGCGAAACCGATGTAATTTCCGACTTTAGCACAGGTCAGGATTTAATTGAATTAACAGGCAGTTTGACTTTTGACTCTATAAACATAGTAGCCGGCACCGGCACCAACGCAGGCAACACTATTCTGCAAAACAAAACCACCAACCAGATAATCGCCGTATTGCAGGGAGTTGACAGCAGCACTATCAGCAGATCAAACTTCTTGCCAACTCCAGAGGGAGACGCCGTACTCGATTGGAACCAGACACTTTTAAATGCAGTAAAGCAGGATAAAACCGCACCCCCCCTAGCGTCACGCAATATGGCAATGGTTCACGCCGCCATCTATGACGCCGTGAACGCCATTGAGCAAACCGGCGAAGTCTATCGTGTGAAAGCTAACGCACCCGAAGGCGCGTCAGCAGAAGCGGCGGCGGCGTCTGCAGCGCACCGCGTCTTAGTCAATCTCTACCCGCAACAAACCGCAACCTTCGACACAGCGCTACAGGCGTCTCTCGCAGAAATACCCGACGGTAATGCAGAAACAGATGGCGTCAATTTAGGGAAATCTGTCGCCGATCAAATCCTGCAATGGCGCAGTGCAGACGGCTCAAATGCCACAGTGCAATACACGCCAGGAACTAATCCGGGAGAATGGCAACCCACGCCACCCAATTTCGCACCGGCACTGCTCCCGCAGTGGCCAAAGGTCACGCCATTTGCTATGACAGACGGTCAGCAATTCCGCCCCGCCGGCCCGCCGGCACTTAACAGTGAAGAGTATAGCACAGAATTGAATTTAGTCAAAGAATTAGGCGGCAGCAACAGCACCGCCCGCACCGCAGAACAGACAGAAATTGCGCAATTTTGGGCGGATGGAGCCGGCACTTACACCCCCCCCGGACACTGGAACGAAATTGCGCAAGATGTCTCCCTGCAACAGGGGAACACCCTAGCAGAAAATGCCCGCCTGTTCGCGCTGCTCAACATCACACTGGCAGATGCCGGTATTGTCGCTTGGGATTCCAAATACAGCTACGATTTGTGGCGACCGATTACAGCAATTCAGCAAGCGGACAGCGATGGAAATCCGCAGACAGCTAGCGACCAAAACTGGACGCCGCTGCTGGCAACTCCGCCCTTTCCGGAATATGTTTCCGGGCACAGCACATTCAGTGGAGCCGCCGATGCAATTTTGACATCTTTCTTTGGTAATAATATTAATTATACCACAGAATCAGCCGGACTCCCAGAAGTGAGGCGCTCATTTGAAAGCTTCACACAAGCCGCTGACGAAGCCGGTATAAGCCGGATTTACGGCGGCATTCACTTCCCCTCAGCCAACGAAGACGGGCTAGCAGCAGGAAGAGCTTTGGGCGAGTATGTTTTCGACAACTTTTTAGGAAGTGAGGTTTAGTCCGCCGGCACCGTTCTTGTGATGCCGTGGGGATTTCTAGATGCCAGAAACCCGTTTTCTTAAAGAAACCGGGTTTCTCAGTACCGGGAGAACCCGCCCCAAAAACTGTAGGGACAAAATTCACAGGCGCAGAGACACCAGCACTTCCTTAACGCGGACAAATTCCTGATCCAACTGCGCTACAAGTTCAGCTGTTTCTTGCAGGGAGCCGGCTCTCGCTTCCGTCTCGATAGCAGCGCACAGCTTCGCCATCCCAACAATACCAAAATTCCCGCAGCTCCCCCGAAGACTGTGAGCCGCATGCCGCACCTCCTCAGCACTCCCCCGCACCGCCTTTTCCCGTATCGACTCCAGCAGGGATGGGGTGCTGTGCAAAAACAGATCAATCATTTCCGTCAGTGCGTCAGACTCTCCTTCTTGGTATAACTCCTCGCGCAGAGAAACCAGCACTTTCAAATCCACGGAAGGGTTGACCGGCTGCAGGGAACCGGGCATCGATTCATAGTGAGGCGCAATCTCGGCAAACATCAGGGCCACCGTCTCGGTGTTGGAACCGGGCAGCCCCAGCTCGGCGTCGCCGCGCTGCAAGCCCAGATGGGAGAGCTCCCACAGCTTTACCACACTTTGCAGCTCCTCCACCCGGTGCTGGCGGGCGGCGGGAGTGGGAGCCGCTTGGATGGCTAGGGCGGCTTTGCTCAGCTTCAGGCTGAGCATCCGCTGGCGACCGGCAATGTTATCCCTCTTTTGTCACTTTGAGGGAATTCGAGGAATTTGCCTCATTTCAGGCAACAAGAGATAGGGCTTTTACCCCGGTTTGACAGAAGAGGGTTATAGCAGTATGCACTTAGGTTAGAACATTAGACCTTGAGGGGGGGCGGGACGCCCCCCCTACGTCTATAGAGCAGTAAGCATTTAGGAAACCTACATTCCGGCCTCCCTTGCTCCAGAACTCCCGAAGCTTCTATTGTTCCAACCAATATGACTGCTGCTATAATCACCCGGGAATCGCTCGACTGTTGCTTCAGAGAGTGCTGCACTAAAATTTGGCCGGCGACTGACAGCAGCGCCACAGCGCTGAGGGCGGCAATGTAAAGCACTGTCAGGCGGCGAGTCGGGGAGGGTTGAGTGCGTGATGCCGGCATTGATGTGACAGGATTGCTATCGGTTGGGTTGAGTGTGGCGGAGCGGCTTTAGCTGGAGTTCTCACACCCTGTTGGGCTACAGGCGCGACAGGTGGCGTTTGTAGCAAAAGTTACCTATTGCATCAATTATGCCTTCCCACCGCAGCTATTACCCTGATTCTCAGCAGGTCACTGAAATAAAAGCCAAAACAAGATCCCTGCCCAGCCCCTCTGTACAATCTGGGGAAATAGCCCCCCTGTGTCAGGCGGGTTGGGGGCACCTCAGACGGTTTTTGGGTCAGCGGTTTTTTTGTGCCGGCAGCTCGCGGGCGAAAGCGAATTCCTGCTAGCTTAAAGGCATGCTGCTGACTACCGAAGTTTTGTTTCATTTCCAGCGCTGCCGGCGTCGGGCGTTTCTCGATTTTTTTGGGGACGCCAACCAGCGCGATCCCGAACCGGAGTTCTTGCTGAAACTGCAAAAGGACAGCTGGGCGCACCGGCACGCCACTGTCGCCCAAATGACTTACTGCCAGCCGGATTGCCCGCCTGGAGACTGGGATGCTGGCGCGGCGGCGACTCTGAAATTGATGCGGCTGGGGGTTGAGCGCATTTATATGGGAGTGCTGGCAACCTCTGGCCCAGAAGGGCTCACTCTCGTCAGCTATCCCGATTTGCTGGTGAAGCTGCCAGGAGAGTCTTGCTTTGGGGATTGGCTGTACGTTCCGGCAGATATTAGGTTGGGCCGGCGTCCGAAGCTGGACTATCAAATTGTTGCGGCGTTTCACGCTTTTGTGCTGGAGTCTGTGCAGGGAGGAAGTCCCCCAAGTGCCGGCCTGCTGCTGCGCGACAAAGGGATTTACTGGGTGAATCTGGCTCAAAGAGTGCCCCAGATGCAGCAACTGCTCAGAGAGTGCGCCCAGATGCTGCGCCGGCACATAGAACCTGAGGTTTTTATTTCCCGCCACCCCTGCAGTCTCTGTCACTGGGCGAGCAGCTGCACTTCGCTCGCCAAAGAAACGAAGCACCTGTCTCTGCTGCCGGGAGTGACGCCAAGCCGGTACGCAAAGCTGCGAGCTCTGAATTTGACTTCGGTGGGAGCCCTGGCAGGGGCTGATCCACAGGTGCTCGAACCTTTACCTGAATTTGCCGGTGAGGTGGCTCGACAGGTGGTGCTGCAAGCGCAAGCGGCTTTGCAGGACCGGGCGCTGGCGAAGAGAGAGAATGGATCATTTACCGGCACCTTCCCGACTGCGCCGGTGGAGTTTTATTTTGATATTGAGGCGCAGCCAGAGCTGGATCTCGTTTTTCTGCACGGGGTGCTCGAGATCGACCGGCACGCCAACACCCAGAAGTTCCACCCCCTGCTGGCAAAACAGCCTTCCGATGAAGGGGCGATTTGGGAGAAGTTTTTGGACGTGGTGTGGGCGCACCCCGATGCGCCGGTGTTTCATTTCTGCGATTACGAGGTTCAGACGGTGAAACAGCTGGCAAAGCGCTACCGCACGCCGGCCCACCTGTGGCTCCCCCTGCTCAGCCGCTTTGTGGACGTGCACGAGTGGGTGACGCGAAACGCTGTCCTGCCGGTGGACAGTTACGCCCTAAAATCGATAGCTCGCTGGTTGGGTTTCCAGTGGCGTGCCGGTGCCGCCAACGGTGGCCATTGCGTCGTCTGGTATGACCAGTGGTTGGAAACCGGCAATCCCTTTTTCCTCGACGCCATCCTCAGCTACAACGAAGATGACTGTCGCGCCACTCACCTCGTTAAGGACTGGCTGGCCAGCTTTTTGTTGAATAGGGGTGAGGGCTGAGGGGTTAGGGATTAAGCATTAGAGGTTTGCCAATCAGAAGGACGCGCGACACTGCCACCTCAGACCTAACACCTGCCACCTCACCCCTAACCCCTAACCCCTAAGACCTAACACCTAACCCCTATTTCAGTTTAAACTCATATCGGTAAATGAAAGGCGCGGGCAGTTATTCCACCAATCAGGGTGGATGCAATCTGCTTTGATTGTCAGCTTCTGAGCGTTCTGAATATTTACAGACCACTTTTGTTCGTTCTCTTGCTGCGTTACATATTTTTCTCCCACCAATTTTTCGTCCGCATACACTTCCAGCAGGACGATATCTTCTTTGTCTGCCACTTTACTGCGCCTGTCCAGACCGAACCCCAAGTTGAGTTGAGAAAAGCCGGAAGGCAATATACAAACAACTTCCGCCGGCACCTCACTGTTGTCTAGAATGTCCCCCGACTCTTCTGGTACATACATATTATATAAATAGGCTATTTCAGAACCCGAATTTTTACCCACAGTAATGGATTGAGATCGCTCCAGATGCTTTAAGGGTTGCTCTACACCTGGGGTCGCACTGCGACATTCCAAATCAAACAGGTAAGCTAATTTCGTCTGCCCTTTGATTGCAGGCGCTGGCAGGAAAACTGCTAAAATTGCCGTCCCGATTGCTAAACGTTTTTTCAAAAGCATCGGCTGTTCTCCTGGGACATTCCCGAAGTTATAAGTTATCTAATAGGTGAAAGCTCCCCCCCCATTCCCTCTTGTAAGACTTTTGCTAGTCTGTCTCAGTCGCGCCTTCAAACTATCTTATTAGTAAAGTAGTATATCTTTTTTATTGGCAGCTTATTAAGGATAATTATAAAATAAACCCTAAGGAAGAGTCAGCCCGCCGGTAGCCTGGAGGGTTAGGTTTTAGGGGGCGCGGGGGCGCGGGTTTGGGTTTTAGGAGAGAAGTTGATAATTAACCGCATGCCCCATGCCCCATGCCCCATCCCCCATCCCCCATGCTCACAAGAGTAGATTTTTTGTAAAACCCTTATCCCACATCGATTTCAGCCATCAAGTCCGCATTCGAGCGCTCGAGTCCGGCTCAGTTCTGGGGTTGCATGGTTTTCAGGTGCCCCCCAAATGCCAGCTTCAGAGGGGATTTCACCTTGGCCACCGATCACCCACTCGCTGGCGGTTCGGTTTACCGCATAAGGAATTACGGGAAACCGAAACAAGAGCGCCGTTTCAGGCACACCGGCAGCCCTCACCCCCCGAAATGCCAGCTTCAGAGGGGATTTCACCTTAGCCACCGAGCTCCCACTCGCTGGCGGTTCGGTTTACCGCATAAGGAATTACGGGAAACCGAAACAAGAGAGCCGTTTCAGGCACACCGGCAGCCCTCACCCCCCGAAATGCCAGCTTCAGAGGG
>NZ_KB235948.1:5862621-5879591 GCF_000332335.1 Kamptonema formosum PCC 10802
CCGCATAAGGAATTACGGGAAACCGAAACAAGAGAGCCGTTTCAGGCACACCGGCAACCGTCACCCCCCCGAAATGCCAGCTTCAGAGGGGGGACAGGCGAGACGCCTGTCCTACGCCTTTTATCCCAGGCCACTGATGTCCTAAGTAATAGGACTGCTGCTGTGGCAGTGGGTGCACGCCTAACACAGAGAAAAAACCCACCCCTAAAAGCATCCTCCATGCCCCACTGCCGCCGCCATGCCCCATGCCCCAATGCCCCATGCCCAATCCCCAATCCCCAATCCGGGCATCCAGCACCGGCTTGCCTGCCGCGCTCATATAGGCTATACTGAAAAGTAAGTCAACCGTAAAATTGCGTAAATTTGCGGGCCTGCCCGGACTTGCCGGTGCCGAAAAAAATTTTCCGAAAAACCGTTGACAAATTCCAAAACTGCCAGCACAATAGAAATTGTCAGGAAACAAGGGACTGTAGTTCAATTGGTTAGAGCACCGCCCTGTCACGGCGGAAGTTGCGGGTTCGAGCCCCGTCAGTCCCGTTCTAATGAGTCGTGTGCCAAGCGCGATTGCCCCGCGTCTGGCCTTAAGAGTAGGGGTGGGTTCTTCCGAACTCTCCCCCGGACAGGGGAGAATATTGCTAAACCCGCCCCTGCGTTGGCGATTTGAGCCGCAGGGGCGGGGTTGTGGCAGATATAGCACCAGTCATATTGGTTAGAAGAATAGAAGCTTTGGGAGCTCTGGAGCAAGGGAGGCCGGAATGTAGGTTTCCTAAATGCTTACTGCTATATAGACGTAGGGCAGGCGGGACGCCCCCCCTGAAGGTCTAATGTTCTAATCTAAGTGGCTGCTGCTATACCAGTTCAAAAGTTCAAAATGTCCACACCCGCTTGGGTGGCTCTAAAGTTTTCCACTGTCCCAGTTGCGGGTTTACGCGCTTCGCAAGACTGGAATGGCGATCGCGTGGGATTTTCCTGAAAGCTTTGCGGGATACCGCCTCTATCACTTTTACCGGGGATAGTGCTATCGTTGCATTGTCCGGGAATACCTCGGATAATGTCGCGTAAATGTATCAGATGCTTTTGTGACAGTTAGAGTTCGTCTTGCCCCAAGCCCCACCGGCAGCTTACACATCGGGACAGCCAGAACGGCTGTTTTTAATTGGCTGTTTGCCCGCAACCAGGGCGGGCAGTTTATTTTGCGCATAGAAGATACGGATCAGGAGCGCTCGCGAGAGTCGCACACCCAGAATATCCTGGAAGGGCTCACCTGGCTGGGTCTGAACTGGGACGCAGGGCCGATTTTTCAGTCGGCTCGCTTAGACTTCTACCGGCAGATGATTCAAACCTTGCTGGACAAAGGGGTAGCCTATCGGTGCTACTGCACAGAGGCAGAGCTAACCCAAATGCGGGAGGAGCAGATGGCCAAAAAACAGGCTCCCCGCTACGACAACCGCCACCGCAATCTGACAGAGAAGCAGCGGAAAGCCTTTGAAGCAGAAGGGCGCACCTCGGTAATTCGCTTCATTATTGAGGACGAGCGGGAGATTTCCTGGAATGACATGGTGCGGGGGACGGTGACCTGGAAAGGCAGCGACCTCGGCGGGGATATGGTCATCGCTCGCGCCAGCACCGGCACGCTCGTTGGCCAGCCTCTCTACAACTTGGCGGTGGTGGTGGATGACATCGACATGCGCATCACCCACGTCATCCGAGGGGAAGACCACATCGGCAATACGCCAAAACAGATTTTGCTCTACGAAGCCTTCGGGGCAAAAATACCGGCATTCGCCCACACGCCCCTGATTTTGAATCCAGAAGGTCAAAAGCTGTCGAAACGAGACGGGGTGACGTCGATCTCGGAATTTAGGCAGATGGGCTACACGGCAGAGGCGATGGTTAATTACATGACTTTGTTGGGGTGGTCGCCGCAAGATACCAAAGAACTGTTTACTTTGCAAGAGGCGGCGCAGAAGTTCAGCTTCGAGCGGGTGAACAAGGCCGGTGCCAAATTTGACTGGGACAAGCTCAACTGGATTAACAGCCAGTACCTGCACGCTATGCCAGCCGGCACCCTGGTGGAAAGGCTGATTCCCTACTGGCAGGAGGCGGGGTTTGAATTCGAGCCGGTTTGTGATCGCCCTTGGCTGGAGCAGCTGGCGGCTCTAATTGGGCCGAGCCTGACTCGCTTGTCAGAGGCGGTCGAGATGAGCCGGGTGTTTTTTGTGCCAGAGGTGAGCTGCGATAAGGAAGCGGCGGCGCAGCTTCTGCTGCCAGAAGCTCGCGCTATCTTGGAGGCCATTTGGGCAAACCTCAGCAGCGATGCGCCCCTGACAGAGGCGAGTGCCGGGGAGCTGATCAAAAAGCTGACGAAAGAGCAAAATGTCAAGAAAGGGGCGGTGATGCGGTCGCTGCGGGCAGCCCTGACCGGCGTCCTTGCCGGGCCAGACCTGATACAATCTTGGTTGCTGCTGCATCAGCGCTCTTTGGATCGAGTCCGCTTGCAAAAGGCGTTAAACATAAATGTTGATGGGGGTGTTGTTTTGAGTGAAACTCCTGTGCCAGACAAACCAAAATCAGAAGGGGCTGCCGGCACGCCGCTGGTCATAGCCCCCAGTGCCGGTGCCGCCGAGCCGCTTCCCGAGGTGCCGGCGCAGCCGTGGCAAGGAACCGCTGAAAAAGTTGTCGATGTCTTGTCAAATCTGCCGGATTATGTTACAGACTTTTTTGGCACATACAAAAAGCCGATTGTCTCGGTGGGTTTGATTGTAGCGGCAGCGGTGACCGTGAGGGTGATGCTAGCTGTACTGGAGGTGCTTAACGATATCCCGCTGGTCAAGCCGACTTTTGAGTTGATTGGCGTTGTTTACGCCGGCTGGTTTATTTACCGCTATTTACTCAGCGGGCCCAGTCGCCAAGAGTTAGCGCAGAAGGTTCAGGGGTTCAGGGACTATATTGCCGGTGAAACGACCTCGGAGCGCTAACCGCTGGAATTGAAAAGCAAAAGCAGGGCCGGCACTGCTGGCCCTATACAAAAGGAACTCGAGCCGCAATCGAGCCGTCTTTTAACGGTTAAAGTAGTTGACTTTCTGTTGGAAAGCGCAATTGAGAGCAATCAGAACGCACAAAAGCGGGCTAAATCCAGGCGGGAGATTCGCACAGGTGTGCGGCTTTTCAACCCTGGTGGCCGCTGCCATTGCTGCGGGAGCATTCTGGAACGCACTCTTGGCCCCAAGTCTGGCGCTGCCGGCGCAGCTGCCTTTATTTGAGAGCGTGACGGTCAGCCCTAAGTTTGACTCAGACCCGATGGCGATTCGCGGTATCAGTGGCGGAGAGGTTGCGGCAGAGAAAATCGCGGGCCGCAAAGAAACGCCCACCGGCCCTTGTGCGGGTTTCGCAGATGAAGAGCCAGACCACATTCTGACGCTGACGGCTTTTTTTAATTACCTCAGCCTGCAGGTTGAAAGCCCAGAAGACACCACCTTAATCGTGCGCGGACCAGGTGGCAGCTGGTGCAGTGATGACCAGATGAACCGGGGGCAAAATCCTGGCATTGCCGGTCAGTGGCGAGCCGGCACTTACAAAATTTGGATTGGTTCCTACAAAGCAAAGACCTATCACCCGTATTCTCTGGAAATTACTGAGGTGCGGTGAGAAGCGAAGTGGGCATTGGGGATTGGGCGTGGGGCATCGGGCATGGGGCATCGGGCATGGGGTTTCTTGTTGCCGGCACACTCATAAAGCGCTTTGATGAAACCGGCACTCCCCAGAAGCGCCCCGCTGCGGGGGGTATAGAAAAGATATCGGCTTGAGACAGACAATATTTATAGCAGTTCCCTCCGTGCTGGAGGCTCTGCCTCCTTTGGGCAGATAGGAAGATGAAAAGCCTAAAAGCTTATAGCAATATTCACTTAGGTTCGGACACGCTCGTCGGAATGATCGCCTATCCTAGCTGGTTCCGACGTCGGTACGGCGTTCGCCGGGCCTAGAACAATAGAAGCTTCGGGAGCTCTGGAGCAAGGGAGGCCGGAATGTAGGTTTCCTAAATGCTTACTGCTATATAGAAGTAGGGCAGGCGTCCCGCCCCCCCCTGAAGGTCTAATGTTCTAATCTAAGTGGCTACTGCTATAAAAGTAGGGGGAAAAGGCGATCGCAGGATATTTTTTTAGGTGAGAGAGTAACAGAAAGGAAGGGAGAAGAAGCCAGCATCGCGCCATAACTTCTTCTCCCTTTCTTTCTTCTGCTTGTTCCCTGCGGCTTATGCCAAATTCCCAATCTTCTGCGAGCCGCAGGGCCGTTTTGGCCGTAAAGGTAGAGTCAGGGTTTTAGTCCTGTGCCCTGTTCCCCAATGGGGCGAGCGCCCCACGCCCCCCACAAGCGGCCTAATTAAACTTAGAAATCATCAAGTGGGATGATGGCTTTGAGGCGCTCTATTTCGGGATCGACCTCTGCGGGTGGGGCAGGGGGCTCGGGAGTCGCGGGTTGCGGCACAGGCTGACGCCGTGAGGGAGTCTCAGCGGCAGGCGGGCGATCGGCTGGCACAGCCACCTGCGCGATCTGCTGGCCCAGCTCGCGCACCAAGCGGTCGAGAACCTCGAACTGGCCTGATTCCTTGGCCATGAACCGCTGTTCCAGGGCGGCGATTTGACGCTGCAGCCCCGCCACCTGCTGTTCCATTTGGGCGGAGAGGGGGGCCTGCTGGCCGGCACCGGCCTGCTGCGGGTCAGAGGCTTTTGCCGCGACGCGCTGTTCGAGTCCAGCAATTTGCCGCTGCAGGCCCGCCACATACTGTTCCATCTGGCCGGCGAGGGCCGCCTGCTGGCTGGCCGCTGCCTGCAACTGGTCAGAGGTTTTGGCGGTGAGGCGCTGTTCCAGGTCAGCAATTTGCCGCTGCAGCCCCGCCACCTGCTGTTCTATCCGGGCGGAGAGGGCCGCCTGCTGCTGGCTGGCAGCGGCCTGCAATTGGTCTGAGGCTTTGGCCGTGACCCGCTGTTCCAGGTCAGCAATTTGCCGCTGCAGCCCCGCCACCTGCTGTTCTATCCGGGCGGAGAGGGCCGCCTGCTGCTGGCTGGCAGCGGCCTGCAACTGGTCAGAGGAGCGGGCCATTAGGCGCTGTTCCTGCTCAGCAATCTGGCGCTGCAGGCCCGCGAGCTGCTGTTCCATCTGGGCTGAGAGAGTGGCCTGCAGGTGGCCGGCAGCGGCTTGCAACTGGTCTGATGCTTTAGCCGCTACCCGCTGTTCCTGAGCGGCAATTTGCCGGTGCACCTCAGCGACTTGCTGCTGCATCTGGCCCGAGAGGGTGAGCTGCACCTGGCTGGTAGCGGCCTGCAACTGTTCAGATGCTTTGGCCATTACCTGCTGTTCTTGAGCGGCAATTTGGCGCTGCAGCCCCGCCAGATGCTGTTCTATCCGGGCCGAGAGGCCGGCCAGTTGCTGGCTGTCAGGGGCCGGCAACGGGTCAGATTCTTTGGCCCTTAGCTGCTGCTGCAGGTCAGCCAGCTGACCCTGCAGTTCAGAAATTTGCTGTTCCACCTCCCCTGTTTTGGGGGTGGGGCGTACAGATTCGGAGATGTATAAAAACTGCCAGAGCGCTTCCTTGCAGAGGTCACTGAATGTCTTGTGCGGCTGTTTGGCCAGCTCGGTTTCAATAACCGCTAACAAGGTTTGGTCAGCAACCTCCAGGTTGAACGTGACCGATCTATTTGTCCTGTTTGACCTCTGGAACATTAAGTTCAAGCCTTAGGTGAGCGAACCGTGACTGACGCCAGCTGGGCCTCTCCATACATGTACTGCCCTAGAGCATTGGCTGGCCGGCACGGCGAGGCTAAGTGGGCGTTGATCCGGGCGTCTTTGAGCAAGCGTTGCATGTCGTCCCAGAAAAACTCACCGCCCCCCCCAGTAAGAATAACATCTGTAACTCGCTCTGGCAGCCACTCCAGCACGCGGGTGCACATCTCGCGGGAAAACGCTTCTTTGAGGTTGGGCAGGATATCGTCGAGATTGGTGGGCTTGGTAACGCCTCTCGGACGGTAGAACCGGTCTCCCTTGGGCCGGTTCACCGCCTGGATCAGGGTCAGGGATTGAGGGTCAGCCCCCTCAATCTGGGCGGCCACTTGTTCGTAGAACTTGGTCATGGCAAACGATTCGCTCTTGGAAGCTGCCCGCGCGAACCGGAAATTGTCCACCATCAAGCAGTCTGTGGTCTGGTGCCCGATGTCGATAATTGCCACCGGCACTTTGGAAAAGTCTGTGGTCGATGGCTTTTTCGCTTGGGCCTCACACCAGATCAGGCTGCCGTACCCTTCGGGGATCACCCACACCTTGGTAATGTTCAGTGATATCTGCTCGCCCCGAAAGCTCATCACGTGAGGGCCGGTCAGCAGGTTGAGGACTTTTTCTTTCTCTCGCTCAAACTGCTCCTGGGAATAGTAAGGCAGGCTGATCACGACTGCCAAATCATCCTTGTCCTTGAGCTTGTCGTTGAAGAACCCGATACAAGCGAGAACTTTGGGCAGTGCCTCCTCGGTTTTGGATTGATTGAGATTGCCCGTTTCCGAGTAAAGCTTCGCTCCAAAGTCAGCAGCCAGCTGGCCAAAGGCGAAGCCGCTCCCCTGATACTCCAGCCACAGATCCAATAAGATGTCGGCGGAGCGGGGCTCAAAAGTACCTCCCCGAACGTCTTGCACCGGCTTCTCCACCACGTTCGCCGGAATGAATACCACACTGTCCGCATCTCGGCTCACGCAGGCTTTTGTGGACGTCCGGCCCAGGTCAACGCTGAGAATCGATTTGAGCGGCAAGGGCGTCAGGGGGGGCTTGGTATTGAGTGGGGTAGACGCCGACTTTGGTTGGGCGTTCATCGGGGTCGCAGCGGACGGTTGACTGTTCATTACAACTCCTAATCTGTGTCTTAGCCTAAAAATTATCACGAGCCATCATCTATTTTGGATGAGATTATGGCTGGGATAAGTTGTGACAGCTCATAACTCTATGGCGATTGCCGCAGAGGGATCGCGCTTTGCCTCAATTCTCGCGCTCCGTGCCACCATCCGGTCAACTGAGTCTATTTTGGCCTGAAAACGCACCAACTGGTCTGGCTCACGCCCCAGACCGTCGCTTCTTGACCCGCGCTGCGAAACAGCCGCAGTGGCCTCTCGTCTGGCCATCCGTCCTGCGGAACGAGCTCTAGCAAGTTCTGGACAGAGCGAGGGCGTGCCCCCTCGGAGATCTGCTGAGCTTCTCTCGCCATCTGCCGAGGTGCGAAAACTTGCCTTCTTCTTGAAAGAGCCGGCACCGGCACCCCTGCCAGAGCGGAGGTGCTGGCCATCGCCGCCCGGCAGCTCTGCATCAATTTAGGTTGTGGCATCACGGCTTCCCCAGGAAGCCTTCCCAAGCCGTTTTTCTCAAACCCTTTCAGTTTACACGGGACTTGGGTGGCAGCTGTCCTGTCTCTCTAGCAACCTCTGCCTTGTAGCAGCAGCGATTGCCATCTATTCAGCTTGACAGGGGTTCGGGAAGGCACTCGTAGTGTGATTTCCCCCGCAGCGCCAGTGGAATCAGGGGCTGGCATTTGATTATATAGCCAATGCCACCCGCATTTACAAGCCTGCGGCATGGGGGAGAGGGTGAATCAGCTTACAGGCTTTTCTTCTTGCCGTCCCCCTCTCAAGGCTGCGCCTGTCGCCTGCGGTTAAATCTTCTAAATACTTTCTCGCCCCGCTTTTTTTTCTTAAAACTTCATTCCTTTCTCATCCTTCCGCCTCAAAAATAAACCCGCACACTCCCTCTAGAAGTTTTGCCGCTCTTGCTGCCGGTCGTCCGTTTGTAGTTGGGCTAATGCCCCACCGTTTGTAGTTGGGCTAATGCCCCACACTCGCCGGTGCACTAGCCCGCTCGTCCCTTGTGGCCACACCGGCTGCCCCTCCAGTATACCGCTTCCGCTCAATCCCGATGAATCGCTGGCTTTCAAGCTAACTTGGCAACTCCTCAACTCCCGCACGCAATCTTGTCCTTACCTGTCCTTACGCGCTCACTTCCCGCTTCCCCAAAAAGGCTGGCATCAGTAGCTTCCTAAAGGGTGTGGGCGATTTCTAGTTAACTTGCTTGAAACTCAGTCTATTTTAGCACCTCTTCCAAGAATCCCCCACTTTTGGCTTGGGAACTGGCTCTTGCCACACCGGCTCTCGGTGGGAGTGTCCAATCCCTCGCTCTTAGCTGAAACTATTGTAACACAACCCAGCCATCAAAGCCATGACATCGAGTCATAATCTCTTCAGCTTGCTGCCCTGCCGGCAGCTTTGAATTCTGACAAGTTTTCTCCTGAATCGTCCCCGGTCAGTTTCGCAGATGTTTTAGGTGACGGCAGCCCCTCCTCCCCGCTTAGTGGCCAGCTTCAAAAGTATCCCCCATCAGCAATCCACCCCTAATCCCCTGATTCTTCACAACCTGAATCTTTTGGATGCGCCAAGCGAAAATTACTCTGGAAAATCAGGGCAGCCGGTATCCTGAATCCGAGCGACGCTTCCCGCGTCGGAGCGACTTTTATAGACCAATAATACGGACAGCCCACCCCCGGCGCGCGGTTGGTAATTATACCAATTTTCGAGGCCCAGCTTTTACCCATATTATTTTAAGCAAAGGCAGTAAAGCAGTTTCAAATAGCAGCAAACCTCCTGTTTTTCCGGCTTTATGATCCAAATGCCATAATTCTAAAATACAAACTTATTATAAGTGTGCGGGCAGAATTAAGGATAGCGTGCCTGCGGCCATAAACCAGGTTTATTAAATTAACCTGGTTTCTTCATGTTGCTGCGCTGGGTTGAGAGTAAATTTTTATATAATTTTATAAAATTTTGTAAAAATCCTGAGAGAGAGACACCGGCACCCTGGCGGGCAGGGCTATTGGGCGGGAGCCAGAACTGCCAGAGCTTGAGGGATGACGCGGAAGTGGGCCGGCGTGCGGGCGGTGAGTTCGCCATCGGTGTTGATCGCACGGGGTCTGCGGGTGTGGACTTCAAATTCGCTGCCGGAAAGAGCGCGGACCTTTGGCCAGGAGGTGTGAGTGCCTCGCCACATCGCCGGCAGCAAGGGGAGGATTTGCCACCACTGCGCAGTTTCCAGACTGTACAAATCCAGCCGCCGGTCATCAATCGCAGCATCCTCAGCCACAGTCAGCCCGCCCCCGTAATAGCGCCCGTTGCCCACGGCAATTTGAATAGTTTTTACGGTGACAGATTCCCCATTGCAGCGAATCTCGGCTTTGAAGGGTCGGGATTGCCAGATGGCTCGGGCGGCGGTCAAGGCGTAGGCCAGGACGCCCCACCGGCGCTTGGCTTCTTTGCTCAGCTGCTGGGTGATTTCCACGGAAAGCCCCAAACTGGCGACATTGAAGAAGTGCTTGCCATTGACCCACCCCAAGTCGATGTGCCGGATGTGGCCGGTGGCAATAATCTGGCAGGCATCTGGCACCGAGGGGGGAATCCCCAAAGTGCGAGCCAGGTCGTTGGCCGTTCCCAGGGGCAAGATGCCCAAGGGCAAGTGGGTGTCAACTAATCCCTCTACCGCTGCGTTGAGGGTGCCATCTCCGCCGCCAACAATCACCAAATCCACCTGGTGCCGGTAGCGGCGGATCAGGTCGGGCAGACGCAGGGGGTGTTCTGTGGATTCCTCGATCGGGTCAAAGCCCAGCGCTTGCAAGTGCTGCACCGCTTCCGAGACAGTTTCTTGTCCGCGTCGGGCGCGACGGTTCACTAAAAGCAGGGCTCGTCTAAGGGACGGCAATTGATTGTTCATGTGCCCGCCAGAGGCTCAGTAGGTGGCCAAAGTTAAAGGGAAAATATTGCTGATTTACATCTCTATCCCTAATGTTCGCTCAAACTGAGGTGGATTGCCGCTGCAGGTCGCCCCGGTGCGGGGGATGCCAGCAGTTTATTCGCCATTGCGCTTAACGTTCATGCTTTTAACAATCCAGTAACTAATAGAAAGAGCGAAAATCGAGATTCCCAAGCCAACAATCTTAACGCCGTCATATTTCTCCAGATCCAGAATAATAATCTTTCGAGCGACGGCGATTAAAGAAGTAGCGATTACCAGCTCCGCTTGAATCACGTGCTTTTTCAGATAGGCGGTGATATTTTCCAGAATCTCCAGGGCTATCAAAACATTCAAAAATAGGCCGAAGGTTTCAAACAGAGTCTTGCTAAAAGATTTAGTGGGAGCTGCGATCAGCCCCTCCATCATAAACACTCCCAGGTTTAAAATAGACTCCAGGATGACCACGATCATAGCCACCGAGAGGATTTTGGAGATAATCACCTCTCCTTTTTCCAGCAAGTGCAGGAAGTTCTCATCCTGGCTGTGAGTTTTCAGTTCCGCCCACAATTTTTTCCATAACAACATTGCTGTCACGTTGATAAACAGCCACACGGATATCAGATTTGTTTTAGAGCGCTGTTCTTTCATTCAGGTCGCACCCAGTCTAGACAGGGGAAGTGAGGGCAAATCAAAAAGCGAAAACACCTCCCGGTCGTGTGACGCAGGAGGCAGCTATCAGCTTTCAGCCTGAACGAGGCAAACAGCAAAAGGAAAATCGAAAAATTTTGCCTTTGGCGTGTTCGCCCTTTTCCTGAAAGAGTTACTCATCAGCGTCGTGAGCAAACCTATTATACAGGAAATCTAAGGCATAGTTGCGCAGGTTGTAATATTCGGGGTCTTCCATAATGCGGGCCCGGTCGCGGGGGCGGGGGAAGGGGATCTCCATAATCTCGCCAATTTTAGCAGCCGGCCCATTGGTCATCATCACCAGACGGTCGGCCAGGAACAGAGCCTCGTCGATGTCGTGGGTGATCATCAGCACCGTCGCCCGGTTATCACTCCAGATTTTCAGCAGCTCTTCCTGCAACTCCTCCTTAGTAATAGCATCGAGAGCGCCGAACGGCTCATCCAAAATCAGCACCTTGGGGCGAATCGCCAGAGCCCGAGCGATGGACACCCGCTGCTTCATCCCCCCAGAGATTTGGGTGGGTTTTTTCTGAGCCGCTTCCGTCAGCCCCACCATTGCCAGATGCTTGCGCACGATGTCGCGCTTTTCCGCTTCCGGCTTTTCCGGGTAAACCGAGTCAACCGCCAGGTAGATATTTTCAAACGCGGTCAGCCAAGGAAGCAGGGCGTAGTTTTGGAACACCACCATGCGGTCTGGACCGGGCTTAGTAATGGGGGCACCTTGCAGGTCAACCCTGCCGGTGGTGGGCTGGGCGAAACCGGAAACCATGTTCAGCAGGGTCGATTTGCCGCAGCCGGAGTGACCGATGACGCAAATAAACTCGCCCTGCTGAACAGTGAGGTTGACGCCATCGAGTACCGTAAACGGGCCTTTGGGCGTTTTGTAGACCTTGGTAACATTCTCCATTACCAGGAATTCGTCACGCTTGGTCGATTTAACAGTGGGCTTTTGGGCTGTTTGGGTGTAGGCGAGAGTAGTTTTGGATTGCATGGCATGTCCTCCGGGGTGAGGGGTGAGGGGTGAGGGGTGAGGGGTGAGGTGTGAGGGGTTTTGGATGAGCTGTCAGTGGCTGGTTGTTGGTTAATTTTGGCTGCAGCCAGAGGCACTGACAGCTGACTCATTATGCTACTTTCGCTGCTCGTGAGTCGAGGACAACTTCGGCAACGCTGAAATCGCGTTTAATTTCCAGGCTGTTGAGATAGGCGATTGGGTCATCAGCATCAAAAGTGCTGCCGTCAAACAGCTGGATCGAGCCGCGATTGTACTTCATGTCAAGCACGCCGAGCTCTCGCGCCGCTGTGCTGAAAACGCTCACCCGACACACCCGCTCCAGGATTTCCAGCCAGTTGCGGGGGAAGGGAATGTCACCCCAACGCGCCATCTGGGTCATCTGCCAGAGGTGTTCAGTGCGGCTGGGGCGATTGACGCCATCTCCAAAAAACAGGTGATGGGCGTATTCGCGCATCGGCTGCTCCAAACTGCAGGCCACAGAGTTGGGGTCGCCCAGCTGGATATAAGCCACATTGGTGCTGAGATATTCCGGACCGGCGAGGATCTGGCGAATTTCTTCTGCGTGAGCCGGATCGGCGCAATACTGGCCTGCTTCCAGCAGGGCTTTCACCAAAGCGATGTGGGTGTTGGGATAAGCGTTAGCCCAGTCTTCTCGCACGCCGAGAACTTTCCCCGGGTGTCCGGGCCAAATTTCCAAGTCTGTGGCGACCGTAAAGCCAACTCCTTCCATCGCCCCGCGATAGTTCCAAGGTTCGCCCACACAGTAACCGTCAATACTGCCGGCTTTCAGGTCCACCACCATTTGAGCCGGCGGCAGGGTTTTCAGGGCGACGTCCTGGTCGGGGTCAATGCCACCGGCAGCCAGCCAGTAGCGCAGGAGCATATTGTGCATGGAGGCGGGGTGCACCATTCCCATCCTGTGTGTCAAGTTGGGGGTTGAGCGCAGGTACTTCTTAAAATCCGCCAGCGTGTATATCCCCTGATCCAAAAAGCGCTTGCACAAGGTGATGGCGTTGCCGTTGCGAGTCATGGTCAGGGAGCTGACCACCGGCACGGGGCGGTTGTCATTTCCCCCCAGAGCCAGCCACACCGGCATCCCAGAGGGCATTTGAGCCGCATCCAAATAGCCCCCGACAATGCCATCAGTAATCCCCCGCCAGCTGGTTTCCCGCACCAAGTGGACTTCATCCAGCCCGTGCTTGGCGAAGAAGCCTTTTTCTTTGGCCACGGCGAGGGGGGCGCAGGCGGTCAGGGGCACAAAGCCGATGTCCACGTTGACTTTTTCCAGTCCGTGACGGGCGATTGCTCCAACTTTCCTCGCCCGCAGCTTTTTGATGCGCTTCTGCTGGTTGAGGAAGTAAATCATTTCCGAGCGCAGGCTGTAGTAGCTGGGGTGGGCCACCACTTCCATGCGCTTGCGGGGGCGGGGGATGTCCACATCCATAATCTGGCCAATCTTCGATTCCGGCCCATTGGTGAGCATGACAATCTTGTCAGACAGCAGCACCGCTTCATCGACATCGTGAGTGACCATGATGGCTGTGACTTCGTGCTCCTGACAGATTTCCATCAGCTTCTCTTGCAAGTTGCCCCGGGTGAGGGCGTCCAGTGCGCCGAAGGGTTCGTCGAGCAACAGCACCTTGGGGCGGATGGCGAGGGCGCGGGCGATGGACACCCGCTGTTTCTGACCCCCTGACAGCATGCCCGGTTGCTTGTCGCAGTGCTGTCGCAACCCGACCATATCAATGTGCTCCTCAACGATGCCGCGCCGCTCCCCGGCGGGCAGGTGGCCCAGCACTTCATCAACAGCCAGGGCAATGTTCTCCCGCACCGTCAGCCAAGGCAGCAGGGAGTAGTTCTGAAACACGACCATCCGGTCGGGTCCCGGACCGCTAACTCGCTGCCCTTCTAGGGTTACCAAGCCATCTGTCGGCAAGTCCAGACCGGCAATCATATTCAGCAGGGTGGATTTGCCACAGCCGGAGTGGCCAATAAAGGAGATAAACTCTCCTTTTTTAATATAGAGGTCAATTCCTTTGAGGGCGACGTATTTGCCTCCCCCTGACAGGTCAAAGACTTTTTCCAGCTGGTCAACTGCAACAAAAACTGACATGGCAATTTAAAAGTTTGTGAGATTTTATTTTCCAGCAATTGATGGTTATTTTGGGTGAGTTTTGAGATATTTTACTTCGGCCAATCTCAAAACTCAGTCCTCGAAACTATCCCGCTACGATGGAGAAACCTTGCTGGCGATGAAAGCCATTATTTTGTCCAGGAGCAGGCCAACAACGCCTACATAAACGAGAGCCACGATCACGTCACTGACTCGACCGACGTTGTAGGCGTCAAACATGAAATAGCCGATTCCCACACCGCCTGTAATCATTTCCGCTGCCACAATTGCCAGCCAAGCCAGACCGATGCCAATTCTCAGGCCGGTAAAAATATAAGGAACAGTGGAAGGCAGAACAATCTTGACAAAATAATTCTGCTGGGACAGGCGCAATACTTTGGCTACATTTTTATAATCCTGCGGAATCTGCTGTACGCCCACAATGGTATTCATCAGTATCGGCCATACAGATGTGATAAAAATCACATAAATGGCTGAGGGTTCTGATTGTTGGAGTGCTGCCAGAGCGATGGGCAGCCAAGCTAGAGGGGGGATGGTGCGCATTAGCTGGAATATGGGGTCCAGCGCTTTGAACAGGAAGTTATTTACCCCCACGATAATTCCCCCTGTAACGCCGACAATCGCTGCTAAGGAGTACCCAATTCCCACCCGTTTCAGGCTTGCCAATATCTGCCAGAACAAGCCTTTAGCGGTTCCCTCCCGGTCGGGATAGGCAAAGGGCCAAAAAATCTTTGTCCAGCTTTGCTGGATTACCTGGATCGGTCCGGGCAAGGTTGATTGCGGGCTGAGACACAATACCTGCCACACCGCTAGGAAAATTAAGATGGCCACAACCGGGGGCACGAGGTTGGGGGCTTGCTTCCTCAGATAGGACAGGGCGCTGTCAGCCAAAGATCCTTGATTGCGTCTGTAGTCTGCGGTCATTCCTGGGTTCTCCTGTGATTGCTGCTACTGCTGGTACGGTCGGGAAAAACTCTTTAACAATTTTGCCCTGAAAATTAAAAGCAAACACCTCCGGTGCTGGAGAACTATTTAACTTTTAATTTTTAATTTATCCTAAGACTTGTGACCTATCTTGAGGCTCTTCAGATAAGCCTTGGGATTGGCGGGGTCAAACTCCACACCGTCAAAGAATTTCTCCACGCCTTTGGAGGGAGTTGTGGGAATTTCTGCTGCAGTAAGTCCCCAGTCTTTAGCAGCTTCTCGCCACAGGTCTTCCCGGTTGACTTGCTTGATGAGTTTCTGGGTGTCGGTATCTGGCGGCAGATTGCCCCAGCGTATGTTTTCTTCCAAGAACCACAGGTCGTGACTCTGGTAGGGGAAAGAGGCTGTGCCATTCTGCCAGTAGCGCATGATGTGAGGGCTGTTCTCTACAACGCGACCGTCGCCGTAGTCAATTTTGCCTTTGAGCCGGTCGATAATGTCTGCTACGGGGACTTTGGCGTACTCCTCGCGGGACAGAATCTGGGCCATCTGTTCGCGGTTTTCCATCTTATCGCACCACTGCTGGGCTTCCATCACTGCTTTGAGAATCGCCTTGGCCGTCTTGGGATGCTTGTCCGCCCAGTCGGCGCGGAAGGCCAGGGCTTTTTCCGGGTGGTCTTTCCAGAATTCTCCGGTAATCAGGGCGGTGTAGCCAACCTTTTGGTTAATCGCTCGCAGGTGCCAGGGCTCTCCGACGCAGAAGCCCTGGATGTCGCCGGTTTTCAGGTTGGAAACCATCTGGGAGCCCGGAACTATCTGTATGACGACATCGCTGTCTGGATCGATGCCGCCGGCGGCTAGCCAGTAGCGCAGCATCAGCTCGCTGCTGCCGCCTTTGAAGGTGTGGGCAAACCGCAGTGGCTTGCCGGCGGCTTTCGCTTCCTCGACTTTGGCCTTCAACACGGAGGTGTCCAGTTTGACACCCGTATCCTTGAGGGTGTCAGCCACTGTGATTCCCTGACCGTCGATATTGAGCCGCAGCGCCAGGTACATGGGAATCTTTTTGTTGCCTTTGGTAACAGTGCCCAGCGTCATCTGGTAAGGCATGGGAGTGAGCACCATCGAGCCGTCCAGCCCGCCGCCCGATGCCTCAAGCTCTAATTTATCCCGAATCACTGCCCAAGACGGTTGCTTGGTCAAGTTGATATCGGGCACGCCGTACTTGGCAAAGTAGCCGAACTCTTTGGCAATAATTAGCGGCGCGGCATCCGTTTGACCGACGAAGCCAATATTCGCTGTCTTGGTTTCCGGTTGCTGTTCTGGGGGGATGGTGATCGCTTCGACTTTTTGGATCTTAGAAGCACTCGCATCCTCTGGCGGGTTGCCCAAACAGCCGTGGAGCAACACTGAGCCTACTGCGGACGCACTAGCGGTTAGGAGAAATTTTCGTCGGGAAAATTGGGATGAGAATTTAGTCATAAGATATCCTTGCAGCGGCTCCTTTCGCTTTGGCATGAGCTAGGCTGGGGAACCGCCATGAGCTGTTAGATGATGGACGAGCGTGAACTTTATGGATGGCGTGCGCCGCGCTCAATCTGCAGTCCACTAGCGGATGCTAGAGGGGGCACAGCTGTTATCAGAAATCGCCGTTGTGATAGTTGGGCTGAAAATTAGGTCATAAAATCTCCTTTTAGCGACTCCCTTTTCCTTCGGTGAAGGAGGGCAAGGGAAGCGCCACTCTGGGGGCTCTTGTAAAGCGTGTTAGACTATGTTATCTGCGGGCCGCGCTGGCTCTGGGACTTAGGGCGTGGGGAACGCCGGTGTCCTCACCAGCTCTGGGGATGGGTAAGCGGAATCTAAGGCTAGCGTCAGTCGCCGCCTTCTGAATCAGTGGCAAGTCCGTTTGCTTGAACTTACTTATGTGTAAGCTTACCGCCTTTGCTGCAAGAGTGGAAGACTTTGGAGGCACCAATTTTAAAAAAATCTTAAATCGTATGTATAAGTATTTTTGTGTTTCCTGAATCCCTGACGGCGGCGAGCCCACATCTCTCGAATCCCGTCTATGGAATGTATTGGGGAGTGTCGATAAGTAATTCTTCTCAGTCTCTCCAGTGAAGGCGGTTGAGGGGAATCTCTGCTATGGGGCTTATGGAAACTGTGGGGTTTATCTATAGCAACCCTCAACCCTGGGTGAAATTCCCCTGTGGGGCATTGGCCCAACTGCACACGGGGCATTGGCCCAACTACGAACCTTTGGGCTGAAGCCCAACTACGAACCTTTGGGCTGAAGCCCAACTACGAACCTTTGGGCTGAAGCCCAACTACGAACCTTTGGGCTAAAGCCCAACTACGAACCTTTGGGCTGAAGCCCAACTACGAACCTTTGGGCTACGCTGAACTTACAAA
>NZ_KB235948.1:5879691-5916068 GCF_000332335.1 Kamptonema formosum PCC 10802
GGCTAAAGCCCAACTACGAACCTTTGGGCTAAAGCCCAACTACGAACCTTTGGGCTAAAGCCCAACTACGAACCTTTGGGCTAAAGCCCAACTACGAACCTTTGGGCTGAAGCCCAACTGCGAATTTTGGGCTAAAGCCCAACTACGAACCTTTGGGCTTCAGCCCAACTACGAACGGTTGGGCTGAAGCCCAACTACGAACTTTTGGGCTAAAGCCCAACTACGAACTGTGGGCCAACGGTGAGGGGGTGCGGCCACTTGCCCGTATTCTTATAGATACGTTAAATTTGATTAAGATTTGAGCAAAAACCGGCTTTCTCAGCTAGCGCCCACTGCAGGCCAGCCCAGCTGGGCAAAATGGGCCAAGCGGCGAGAGGGCCACTGCTGCAAGAGTCTGGATTTGCTCAATCGCGCCATCCTAACTGAGGGACACCGACTTGTTGGATTCGATATATAGAGGCCACCATCTATGAAAATTTCCTGGAGAATCATCCTTTTGTGGGCGTTGCCAGCTTTGGTCATCGGGTTTTTCCTGTGGCAAGGGGTGTTTGCCTCCACTGCTGTCGAGGCGGGTAAGAACGCGGCCAATACCCGCATGACCTACGGGCGCTTTCTCGAATACCTAGACGCCGGTCGCATTACCAGTGTGGACTTGTACGAGGGCGGGCGGACGGCGATTGTGGAAGCGGTCGATCCGGAACTGGACAACCGCGTGCAGCGCCTGCGGGTGGATTTGCCGGCGAATGCCCCACAACTGATTGCCCGTCTCAGAGAGTCCAATATCAGCTTCGACACTCACCCGCTTCGCAATGATGGGGCTATCTGGGGTCTGTTGGGCAATTTGGTGTTTCCCATTCTGCTGATGGCAGGTCTGTTTTTCCTCTTCCGCCGCTCTAATAATGTGCCGGGCGGGCCAGGTCAGGCCATGAATTTCGGCAAGTCCCGGGCTCGCTTCAGCATGGAGGCGAAAACCGGCGTGCTGTTCGATGATGTGGCTGGCATTGAAGAAGCTAAGGAAGAACTCCAGGAAGTTGTCACCTTCCTGAAAAAGCCGGAACGCTTTACTGCAGTTGGGGCTCGCATTCCTAAGGGCGTCCTGCTGGTTGGCCCTCCGGGAACGGGCAAAACTCTGCTCGCTAAGGCGATCGCTGGTGAAGCCGGTGTGCCGTTCTTCAGCATTTCTGGCTCGGAATTCGTGGAAATGTTCGTGGGTGTGGGCGCTTCCCGCGTGCGCGACTTGTTCAAGAAGGCTAAGGAAAACGCCCCCTGCATCATCTTTATTGATGAAATTGACGCGGTGGGCCGGCAGCGCGGTGCGGGGATCGGCGGCGGAAATGACGAGCGGGAGCAAACTCTGAACCAGCTGCTGACTGAGATGGACGGGTTCGAGGGCAACACCGGCATCATTATAATAGCGGCGACGAACCGCCCCGATGTGCTGGATGCGGCTCTGCTTCGCCCGGGCCGGTTCGACCGGCAGGTGACGGTGGACACTCCGGATATCAAGGGCCGGTTGGAAATCCTCAATGTCCACGCTCGCAACAAGAAGCTGGCTCCGGAAATCTCTCTGGAAGCCATCGCCCGCCGCACTCCGGGTTTCAGCGGCGCTGATTTGGCCAATTTGCTGAATGAAGCGGCGATTCTCACCGCCCGCCGGCGCAAAGAGGCGATCACGATGCTGGAAATTGATGATGCGGTGGACCGGGTGGTTGCCGGTATGGAAGGCACTCCCCTGGTTGACAGCAAGAGCAAGCGCTTGATTGCCTATCACGAAATCGGTCACGCGATTGTTGGCACTTTGCTCAAAGAGCACGATCCGGTTCAGAAGGTGACTCTGGTCCCTCGCGGTCAAGCTCGCGGTCTGACTTGGTTTATGCCGGGAGAGGACCAGAGTTTGATTTCTCGCTCTCAGCTGAAGGCTCGCATCACCGGCGCTTTGGGCGGTCGTGCGGCTGAAGATGTGATTTTTGGCGATGCTGAGGTGACCACCGGTGCCGGTAATGACCTGCAACAGGTGACGGGAATGGCTCGCCAGATGGTGACTCGCTTCGGGATGTCGGAACTCGGTCCGCTGTCTCTGGAAAGCCAGCAGGGCGAGGTGTTTTTGGGTCGGGATTTTATGACCCGCTCGGAATATTCTGAGGATATTGCTTCCCGGATTGATGTTGCTGTTCGCTCGATTGTGGAGTCTTGCTACGCTGAGGCGAAGCGGATTATGCGGGAAAATCGCGAGGTGATTGACCGGCTTGTTGATTTGCTGATTGAGAAGGAAACGATTGATGGCGAGGAGTTCCGTCAAATCGTGGCTGAGTATGCGGATGTTCCTGAGAAGGAACAGTTTGTCCCTCAGCTGTAATTAGTAGTGGTAGTGGTAGGGTGCGTTCCGCAAAGCGGAACGCACCCTACATTTTCTGTGATGGGGTGGTGCGGGAGCATCACCCTCCTTTTTTTGGGTTTGCTGGTGGGGAACCCCACCCCCTAACCCCAGCCCAGTAGGGTGGGTTAGCGAAGCGTAACCGGCTATTCTCAAAATAAAAAATATATAGCGTTTTTCATCTGAGTGAGGTACTTAGAAACCCGGTTTCTTAAAGAAACCGGGTTTCTGGCATGTACTTCATCCAACTGAAACACCGCTATAAAATTTATGCCAAATTGACGGAAATGAAAAAGCGGATCTGGTTGGGGTTTTTGGCGGTTTTGGCAATAGCGGTCAGTGCCGGCACCGGCTGGTACTGGAAGCAGTTGCAATCGCCGGTCAGGGGGCTGCCGGTGTCCGGTGAGAGCCGGTCCTTACATCATTTGTGGGAAAAGGCGCTTCCGCCTTTGAGTGATAAAGCTGTTGCTGAGGGTTACGCACCGGCAATTTCGTCGGCAGTCTCGCCGGAAAGGTTGCTCGCGCATGTGAGGGCGCTGGATTTTGAGCGCTACCGGGAGGAGGACCGGCAGCGGGTTAGGGAGTATATTTCTCAGCAGTTGCTGTCTTGGGGTTGGACTCCGCAACTGCAGGCGTTTGAGGGTGGGGTGAATGTTTGGGCGCAGCGGGCGGGAACCGATCCAAATGCCGGTGCGATTCTGGTGGGGGCGCACTACGATACGGTTCCGGGTTCGCCAGGGGCTGATGATAATGCTTCTGGTGTGGCGGCGGTTTTGGAGGTGGCTCGTGTTTTGGGGTCGCAAAAGACGCCACGGGCGCTTTGGGTGGCGTTTTTTGATGAGGAGGAGTTGGGTTTGCGGGGGAGTTTGGCGTTTACTGGGGGGGATTTGTCTTTGAAGGAGTTGCGGGGGGCGATTGTTTTGGATATGGTTGGCTATGCCTGTCACGATGCGGGATGCCAGCAGTATCCGAAAGGGATGCCGGTGAAGTCGCCAGGGGATAAGGGGGATTTTTTGGCTGTGGTTGGGGATGTGGAGCACCGCCCTCTGTTGGAGGCTTTTGAGCGATTTGGTGGGGGGAGGGTTAAGGGGGTTGGTTTGGGGATGCCGGCGGTTCTTTCGCTGCCGGTGCCTTTGAAGGGGGTGCTGGCTCCAGATGTTTTGCGCAGCGATCATGCGCCTTTTTGGTATAATAATATTGGGGCGGTTTTGGTGACGGATACGGCGAATTTGCGGACGCCTCACTATCACAAGGGAAGCGATACACCGGCAACGCTTGACCGGCAGTTTTTTTCGGGTGCCGGTCAGTTGGTGGTGAGTGCGGCGTCGTCGCTGCTTGAGGGTAGGGGGAGTTTGGCGACTGCGGCGGGTTCTCGGTAGGGGGATTTTGGATTTTGGATTTGGGATTTTGGATTGAAATGATTGTGGGAGGTTGGGGGGATTCTGTGTCCGCTATACCCTGAGGATTGGAAATTTACTGCGACAAACGAAGTCCGCCGGTGTGGGGAAAGTTCGCTGATTGCGGGTGTTCCTGGCGATTGAAATCGCGGCTACACAAACGAAGTCCGCCTGCGCGGACTTAAGATTGTGATAGAGTCGGGCGATGGAAATACCGGCTCGTCAAATGAGGTGCGCCGGTGTGGGGAAAGTTCGCTGATTGCGGGAGATCCCGGCGATTGAAATCGCGGCTACACAAACGAAGTCCGCCTTCGCGGACTTAAGATTGCGATAGATGCGGGCGATGGAAATGCCGGTTCGTCAAATGAGGTGCGCCGGTGTGGACTTAAGGCTGCACCGGCTGAATTGCGAGCTGGGTTAACGGAAGCGCTGTCGCAGCCAAATGATGATGCCGGTGAGTGTCCCAAATATTAGGGCTGAACCGGCACTATAAATCAATGCCACGGTTAGGGTTAACCAGGCGTCCGGAACGGGCATATAATTGGAAAGTCCTGACTTTAGGGTATCGTTTTTCGCAATCTCTTGAAATCCGGGTAAAGCCGCAAGGATTGAGGTAGCCCCCAGTCCGACGCCGACAATTGCGACGCTGTTTTGAAAGATGCTCTCGCGCTCGGCTTTCTCTACTTCGACGCGGCTGCGAATCGCAATAATCAGATCTTCTTGCAATCTTAATCCCAGTTGCAGATTCTCAGAATCCTTTTGCACCTGTAGCAGGTATTTTTTACTACCTATTTCACTGAATTTCCTCAAGAACTCCAATTTCTCACCAGCTTTTTTATCGATGGTATCCAGGCGTTTTGCATAATTGCTCAGATTGATGTCAATCGTGAGGGTTTGAAAATCGAGTTCATTGAGCTGAATTATATAGGCAGTTAAGGTATCCTGCACCTGTTGCAAAGTTTTCTGGAGTTTTTTGAAATCTGGAAGTTTAGGCTGCTCTGGTTTGAGGAATTGTAAGCTGCTTTGAATTTTGATAAAATTCAGCCCACTCGATTGCTTCAGCAGTCGGCTCTGGCCGTAAGCCCATAGGATTTTGTTGCGATAGCAAAATAACCGCAGCCAGTCGTCATAAAAAGCTGCCCCTTTTTTGGCTGTCTCTTCATCAGGATATAATACAATGAAAACGTGCTGGTTATCTTGGATGCTTTGGATATTTGCTGGGTTTTTATTTTCCTCTTTCATCAACAATCGGTATCGCCACAGCTCAAAGATAGTTGCCCCCAAAAATTCTCCTTTCCCTTCCAAGTCATGCTCCCACTTTGAATCAGGCATTAATGAATTGTAGCATGTTTTTGCCACTTGTTCAATCTCTTCGGTGGTTTTTGTCGCGGCACTGGGCAGTTGCCCAGAAATCATCCAGGTTTGCCCGATGGAAGGGGTTTGATTGTTCAATTGTACTTCGAGGATTTCCTTTTTGAGTGCGGCTATGCAGCTGACTGTTTGAGCTTCAGTTTTGTTGTCAACGGAGCAGTCTAGCAGCAATCCATAAGTATCTCCGATGCGCACGGGATAGTAATAGCCCTTCATGAGGAAGGGTTTGCTGCCTCCTGCAAAATCGCTGGTTTCGGATGCTAGTAGACGCACATATTCAGCATCAAAATCTGTGTCTAATTCAAACAGGTTTTGCTGAACATCTTTAGGCAGCTTGGTTTGAAAAGTCTCTCGATTATTGCCGATTTCTTTTTGACTGTCGCCTAAGCCATTGCGCAAGTCGTAGAGAAAGAGATCCAGGGTGGGATAGATGATGTCGCTCATGGATGGTTCTGAGATAAATGGTTTAATCAGCCGGACTTGGCAAGCTCCATAACCTATTCTGACTTGCGGCTCTGGTTATTAGCCCTCCCGAAAGTCTGGAGGAATGTTTTCATCTTATTAAAAGGTAAAATTTTTTCTGCCTGCTGTGGCTTGTCCAGGATGCCGGTCAGGATTGGCAAAGACTGGTTGGGGATTTCCAGGCTTTTGGTTTCGTCGGAGTTGCCACTCGGTTTGTACCCACGAGGCACTAGATAGTCAGAAGGGGACAAGACTTTTTGGAGCTGTTTTGGGGTGGGTAATAAATCGCAGAAATTGAGCAGGCTTTTTTCATCTAGAGAATCTAATTGAGATTTGACTTCTTCATACAGCGGCTTGAACACGGGATTGGCGTCAAGAAGGTGCATGAGACACTGTTGGGCAAATTCCCAGTCTCGCTCAGGAAGGGCTAGTTGCTGTCCCAGATTGGCCAATCGGGACTGGTCATCAAGACTAATCAGGGTTGGTTCTATCTCTGTGAGAGCCAGCAACAGCGCCAGCAGTATTTTTGCAGCCGATGTGTCCATAGAGGAGGTGGTGGGGCTAGGGATATAATTGAGAGCGAGCTAATTTAATTTTAATGGATTTGGCGCTTATGACGCGGCAAGCGTTAGTGGTGGGCATCAATCTATATCCCCAGCTGGGGGACACACCGGCACAACCGCACAAAAATCTAGAGAAGGCGGCGTCTGATGCGGAGGCGGTGGCCAAACTCCTTTTAGACTATAGTACCTTCCAAGTCACCCGATTGCCAGAGCTTCCCCTGTCTGATGATAATAAGTCGCAAGTCGCTCCAAAAAGAAGCGTAACACTACAGGAACTGGAAACAGCAATCGAAAACATCTTCCAGCCAAAGGGAAACAACCCACCGCCCCACACGGCGCTGCTGTATTTTGCTGGACATGGCCATCGCGGAAAGGTAAGGAACGATACAGAAGGCTTTTTGCTAACCAGTGAGGCTACTCCCAGAAGAGAAGATTTGGGGCGCTTCTCGCTGAAACGGTTGCGCCAAATCTTGCAAGACAGTCCCGTGCGGCAGCAGATTATTATACTCGATTGCTGCTACAGTGGGAAGCTGTTCAATTTTAGGGAGGACGATCTGGGCCAAAAAGCCCGCTGTTTCATTGCCGCCTCACAGCCTTATCAGGTTGCTTATGAGCAGAGTGGGGGCAATCGCGATGCAGGCTCCCACTACCCGCCAGAACACGGAGGGGGTGGGCCCAGGCATTCGCTGCTGACGGGGGCTTTGCTGAAAGGACTGAACCCGGAGGGGAAACCCCGCAACTGTGTGACAAGCTACTCTCTGGTAGATTTTATCAGGCAAGAACTGAAAGGAACGCTGCAAGTGCCGGTTTGTGCCAGTCCGGAGAGCGAGATTACCCTGACAGCGACGAATCCCGTTTTGGCAGATATCTGTCCCTACAAGGGGCTGCAATACTTTGATGAGAGTGACAGAGATGCGGAATTTTTTAAAGGCCGGTCAGCACTGACTGGCGAGTTGATAGAGAAGGTAAAGTCCTCAAACTTCCTGGCGGTGTTGGGGGCGTCGGGAAGTGGCAAGTCTTCTGTCGTCAGGGCGGGTTTGCTCCACAAGCTCAAGCAAGGGGCGTTACCAGAATCGCAGGGATGGAAATATGCGGTAATGACTCCGGGCGAGCATCCCCTGGAAAGCCTAAAGAAGGCGCTCGCCTCCCTCATCCCCCAGCAACAAGGGGTGAGGGTGCTGCTGGTGGTGGATCAGTTTGAGGAAGTCTTTACTCTGTGTGAGGACGACACAAAAAGGCAGCAGTTTTTTGAGTGCCTGATGGCAGCGGTGAATCCCACGGGCGAAGCGTGCGGGGCGGAATCGCTGGATGCTTCGCCCCTACAGGGTTTGGACGTTTGCGCAATACTTGTGATGCGCTCGGATTTCTTGGGCAAATGTACTGAGCGGGAGTATGCCGGTTTAGCCAAGCAGATTCAGGAGCATCAGGTGATTGTGCGGCCAATGACGGAGGCGGAGTTAAGGGAAGCGATCGAGGAACCGGCGCAACAGGTAGGCTTGGAAATCCAGCCGGAACTGGTACAGCGGATGATTGCGGATGTGAAAGACTTGCTGGGAAGTTTGCCCCTGTTGCAGTACGCGCTAATGCTACTTTGGGAGGGGCGAACGGAGCATCTGAATCGGCTGACGGAGGGAGCCTATACGCGACTGGGTGGGGTGAGCGGAACGCTGCAAAACCGAGCGGAGGAGGTTTATCAATCCCTGTCGGAGGAGGAGAAACAGGCAGCGGAGCTGATTTTTGTTCAACTGACGCATTTAGGGGAAGGTGCGGAGGATACCCGCCGCCGGGTGCCTTTGGCGGATCTCGCCTCGGCTAAATTTTCACGGGATCTGGTTGAGAGGGTGGTGCAGAAGTTGGCGGATAAGAAATTAGTGGTGACGAGTCGGGAGTCTACCGCTGCATCTGTGCCGGTGGTCGAGGTGGCCCACGAGGCGCTGATTCGCCACTGGCAGCTGTTGCAGCAATGGCTGAATGAGAAGCGAGAGATGGAGCACCGCCGGCGGCAGATTGAGAGTGAGGCGAAGATATGGGAAGAGAATGGGCGTCAACGGAAGTATTTACTGTTGGGATATCGGTTAGATAATGCTGCGGTGTTTTTGAAATCTTATTCACAGGAACTGTCAGTTACGGCAAGAGAGCTGATTGAAGAGAGCAACAGCGACAAAGAGCGCGATCTCAGAGACAAAGAAGAGCACAGCAAGAATCTGAAACAGGCACAGGCACTCACCGATACCAAACTGCGAGAGCAAGCTGCCAGAATCTTGGATTTACTGCCGGAGAAATCCGTGGACGCTTTGGTGCTGGCGATTCAAACCGTGGGGATGAATTTAGACGAATACCCGGGGAAACGGCGCGGGGAAGTTCTGCCCGAGGTTCAGTCTAGCCTGCGGGTGGCTGTAGAAGCCGCCCGAGAGCGCAATCTTCTTAAAGGGCACAAGGGTTCTGTCCGCTCAGTCGCATTCAGTCCGGATGGCAAAATGATTGTCAGCGGCGGAATGGACGGGACTGTGCGGCTGTGGGACCGTGCCGGCAACCCCCTGGGCGCACCCTTGAAAGGGCACAAGGATTATGTCCTCTCAGTCGCATTCAGTCCGGATGGCGAAACCATTGTCAGCGGCGGATCTGACGGGACTGTGCGGCTGTGGGACTGTGCCGGCAACGCGCTGTTAGCACCCTTGACAGGGCACAAGGGTTCTGTCAGCTCAGTCGCATTCAGTCCGGATGGCCAAACCATTGTCAGCGGCGGAATGGACGGGACTGTGCGGCTGTGGGACAGTGCCGGCAACCCCCTGTTAGCACCCTTCACAGGGCACGAGGGTTCTGTCAGCTCAGTCGCATTCAGTCCGGATGGCCAAATCATTGTCAGCGGCGGATGGGACGGGACAGTGCGGCTGTGGGACTGTGCCGGCAAAGCCCTGTTAGCACCCCTCACAGGGCACAAGGGTTATGTCCTCTCAGTCGCATTCAGTCCGGATAGCCAAACGATTGTCAGCGGCGGAACGGACGGGACTGTGCGGCTGTGGGATCTTGCCGGCAACGCCCTGTTAGCACCCTTCATAGGACACAAGGGTTATGTCCTCTCAGTCGCATTCAGTCCGGATGGCCAAACGATTGTCAGCGGCGGAACGGACGGGACTGTGCGGCTGTGGGATCTTGCCGGCAAAGCTCTGGGCGCACCCTTCCAAAGGCACGAGCGTCCTGTCAGCTCAGTCGCATTCAGTCGGAATGGCCAAACCATTGTCAGCGGCGGATTGGACGGGACTGTGCGGCTGTGGGATCTTGCCGGCAACCCCCTGTTAGCACTCTTCCAAGGGCACGAGAATTATGTTTTCTCAGTGGCATTCAGTCCGGATGGCCAAATCATTGTCAGCGGCGGATGGGACGGGACTGTGCGGTTGTGGCGGGGGAATTGGGAAGCGTGGCTGCAGGTAGCGTGCGACCGGCTGCGCTACCATCCGGTTTTCCGAGATCCTCAGACTGACGTGGAGCGGCAAGCTTGCGAGACTTGCCGCAAGTATGTCTGGGAGAGGGGCACTGGGCATGGGGCATAGGGCATGGGGCACGCTCGCACGCTCGCATGGGGCACTGGGCATAGGAGAATTTCGCTACAAGCTCGGAGCTCCATCGTTCGAGCTCCGAGCTCCATCGTTCGAGCTCTGAGGTCCATCGTCCGAGCTCCGAGCTCCATCGTCCGAGCTCCGAGCTCCATCGTCCGAGCTCCGAGCTCCATCGTTCGAGCTCGGAGCTCCATCGTTCGAGCTCGGAGCTCCATTGTTCGAGTTCTGAGCTCCATCGTTCGAGTTCCGAGCTCCATTGTCCGAGCTCAGAGCTCCATCGTTCGAGTTCTGAGCTCGACCGGTATGTACGAACGCCGAATGTCTCGTCCCCACACCTATTTCTGGGGAGGAAAGGTTAACGCGCAGGGGGGCGCAGGAGGGCGCAGGCGAGACGCCTGCGCTACGTCGGGGGTTGTGGGGTGCCGGTGGGGTTTTCTCTTAGAAGTCCGCGAAGGCGGACTTCGTTTGTATAGCCGCGATTTCAATCGCCTGGGATTTTAACTTCACAGCAATATCCCTGCGCTACGGGTGCCGGTGATCTTCGGGTGCCGGTGCGTTTTGGGTGCCGGTGGAAAGTGGGATGCCGGTTAGAATTTGAAGTAGATATTCTATGGCGGTGGGGCTCTCAACTATGACACTGGCAGAATTAAAAACCCAACTCCTTGCCCTAACTCCTGCTGAAAAAGCTGAAGTAATCCAGACTTTAACGCAAACTTTAAGCACCGGCTCTAGTGGGATTACCAAGACTCCCGGCGTGTGCGGGGGTGACGCTTGCATTGCCAATACTCGCCTTCCCGTTTGGCTATTTGTCAGTTTGCGCCGGCAAGGGGCGACGGATGCAGAAATTTTCCAGCTCTACCCTCACATTCATGCTGTTGACTTGGTAAATGTCTGGGCTTATGCGGAGGCAAATCAAGAAGAGATTGAAATGGCACTGCGAGAGGAAGAAGAAGCGATGGAGCGGGAAATCTAATTTATGGCCTGACTCTATGCAGATGAGCAGTTTCCTTTGCCGGTGGTGGCATTCCTCCGCGCAATGAGTCACGACGCACTCACTGTGCAAGAATCAGGAATAACTGGATTTTCCGATCCAGAAGTGCGTATCCAGCAAATATTTATTCATCCCACTCTTCTCTAAGTTGCTGTTGAAAAGCAAGAGGTTCAACCCTCACCGGTAAGAAGCCAAATAGGTCTAAACGTTCAGAAGCAGGCTGGGTAATTTCTGGTGCCGGTGAGACGGGTTGCAGGACAACGACAATTTCAACTAATCCAGGCTGGAGGTTATCGGGAAGGGGAATTTCTATTTTGCTGTCCCTGCTGACAGAGACAACTGTCCGAAATGTTTCCATAGCTTTTAAACCAGCGCTGTGCGGTAAATATTTATAGCTTTATCTATTGTAACAGCCGGCAATTCCTCACTGTTAGGCGCAGGGGAAATGCCGGCACTCCGGGTGCGGGTGGGGATGCCTGTGAGGTTTCCTCTTAAGTCCGCGTAGGCGGACTTTGTTTGTATAGCCGTGATTTCAATCGCCAGGAACTCCCGCAATCGCCGAGAAAACTTCCCATATAATCACCGGCAATTCCTCACTGTTAGGCGCAGGCGAGACACCGGCACTCCGGGTGCCGGTGCAGGCGTCTCCCCTGCGCTACGGATACCGTCTACTTCACTTGCGCCGCAGCTCGCTGAATTACATAACGCGCCACAGTTTGAGTGCCGGTGTGCTGGTAGTAGTTGGTTGACATGTCGAGGAAAGCCGCAACATAATCCAACTTGTCATCAGCAATATCCACAAACCCTTGCAGTTTGGCAATAATGCCTTCTGGCTTCAATCCCCGCGAATTTACCAAACCGCCCATCCAGCCTTGCGTTGCCTTAAAGCTGTTTCCAATAAAGTCGATTTGGCCCTGGATATTGTCGCCTGGAATTTGGCTGCTAATTTGCTGGTAGACCGCATTGTCTTGCAAGTTAGCCGGCTTCAGCCCAGCAATCGTTGAGCTGGCAACCCTGATGAAGTCGGGACCGAGGGGCAAAAGCCCGTCGAAACAGACGAGCGCCGCCATTCGCATCAGCGCCTCGTTGTGGTATTTAGACAGCCCCTTGACAAATTCCGGAATATTATAAACTGCGGTTTTGTTCAGGGCGCTGAAAGCAATTAATTCTCCCACGATTTTCAGGGCCAAATCAATCGATTGCAGCGTGTCCGGTTTGGGAGTCAGCTTGTTTAAAAACCCCAAAAACGATATTTTCTCACTCACTTTGTTCGCCATCGCCGCTGCGCCCAGGGCGGTATCGGCATTATCAATCGTTTGATAAACCCACATGGCTTTCTGGTATCCCTCAGCCTCATTGCTGTAAAGCCACACGGCGCGCTCGCTAATTCGCTGAATCCTATCCGCTTTCGTTTCCCCAGTCAGTTGCCGAACCGTATTTTCAAAGCCCACTAAATTGTTCCACTCACCCGGCACCACAAAATCCAGCGCCTGCAAGACAGAAACTGTCACCCCGCCAGCCGGCAGCTCGTTCACATGCTGAACTATTGATTTGGTCATTACAGGTTCCTCGAACTTGTTTGAGCACTCTTATATAGGAGTGGGGTGCGTTCCGCATTGAAAGGACTCCGTGGAAGTGGAGTGTTTCCCTGAAGCGGAAGGCACCCTACAGAGACTTGTTTGAACACTCTTATATTGTAGCGTTTTTTACAGGCGCTGACAAGAGAGAGGAACTTCTTTAGAATAGTTTAATCTTTCCGCAGCTAGCTGGCGCTCGATATTGCCGGTGCGAGGAGTGGGGTGCGTTCCGACGCGGTGAAAGTGGGGTGGGTTTCCCGGAGAGGAGAACCCCCCCCACAAGAGCGGGATATGATATATAGCAGCTCTCAGTTGGATGAAGTGCGCCCCAGAACCCCGAAAGAGGGCGGGTACAGAGACTATTGGTGTCAACTTAAGCTCCTGGCGATTGAAATCGCGGCTATACAAACCAAGTCCGCCTACGCGGACTTAAGAGAATAGCTAGAATCTTAAAACCCTTGCCTTGCGGGTTTTGTCTGTATAGCTGCGGTTTCAACCGCCGGGAGACTACGGGACATAGCTTAAGTTGACACTAATGGTAGAGAAACCCGCCCCTACGAAACCGGGGTTCTCCGCACCACTATGAGAAACGCTATAATAAAATTATGCCGCCGCCTTTTCTGGCATGGGCTCGAACGTTTTCTTAGTCGCGCCGCAAATTGGGCAAACCCAATTGTCCGGAATCGCTTCAAAAGGAGTCCCCGGCGCAATTCCGGAATCGGGATCGCCCTCCGCCGGATCGTAAATCATGCTGCACTTCTTGCAAATCCAGCGACTTGTCGCTAAATTCTTGCTAGCAGCGCGCGGTGCCGGCGTCTCTCCCTGCAACTCTTGCAGCGCTTCCGTATAGCGCTCGGCGTGGAATTGCTCCACATGTTTCAGCAAGCCAAAACGCTGAGCCGCTTGACGGAATATCTGCGCGTGATCGGCAGATTCTTTCGCTTGCGCTTCAAATTCCGCTACCGCCGCACCGTCTCTGTCGCGCACCGCATCCGCCGCAAAGTTCGGATACATCGTAGTGTATTCATACGTCTCGCCCTCAATCGCTAAAGAGAGACACCGAGCCGCAATTTCCTGCTTTTGGGCGTCAGTCAGCGCCGCCGGATTTGCCACCACCAGTTCCGGATGCAGCAGGGAAAAGTGAGCGAAAGCGTGTTCCGTCTCTTGCGCAGCCGTTTCTTTGAACAGTTTGGACAGGTCCTTAAAGCCTAGCTTGCTAACGACCTCGGCAAAATACAGGTACTTCCGATTCGCCATCGATTCGCCGGCAAAGGCGGCGTCCAGGTTTTTCACGGTGTTGGAGTTTGACAGATCCATCGAGTTGGATGCGTCTTGACTCATGAGTGTTCCTCTCTAGGTTGGTTTTCTTAAGTTAAGTAGACTGACACAATCAAGCATAACACGGGACTGATCAGAAACCGGGTTTCTTTAAGAAACTCGGTTTTTTAATATTTGCCGCAGCCAGGGAACGAGGAAAGCGAGCAACCCTCTTAACTCCAGGATCTAAAAAACGTGCTATCCCGCCAAGCGACAGCAGTGCGCTGCTCGATAGCAGCCATTTCCGCCGGCGTCAGCGGCTTAAAAGCTTGCGCCACCCTGACGTTAGACTCCAGCTGTTCCGGGTTTTCCGCCGCAATCACGCAGCAGTGCACCCCCGGAACCGAAAGGGTGTACCCCATCGCCTGGTGCATCCCATCCAGCACGCCATTTTTGAATAAGCGCCCATAAGCCGGCACTTTCATCGCAATCACGCCGACATTTTGCTGGCGCGCCACCGGCATCACCCCCGGAATAAACGGGCGCGGGTGGTGTTGGTCCGCCGCGCTGACGCAAATCAGTGTTGTGTCGAAAGTGTACCGGCGCAACCCTTCTGCAATAATATCAGGTTCCCGGTGCCCCGTAATGCCGGCAAAGCGAATCAGCTTCTGCTGCTTCGCCTCCTCCACCGCTTGAATCGCGCCGGTTTTGCTAAAAATATCATCCAATTCCGAGTCGTAGGAAACGTGGTGCAGCTGCCACAAATCCAGGTAATCTGTTTTCAAACGCTTCAGGGTTCGCTCCAAATGCCGCCACGCCCCATCCCTGTCTCGCGCGTGAGTTTTGCTCGCCAGAAAAATCTGCCCCCGGTATGCCGGCAGCACTTTTCCCAAATGCTGTTCGCTCGATCCGTACTCAGCTGCAGTGTCGAAATACCGAATCCCCAGCTGCAGCGCCTTTTCAATAATCGCCACAGAGGCAGATTCTTGTCCCTCCTTAGACAGAGGAGTTTGACCGGCACCCCCCAGCCCAAAAACCGGCACCGACACGCCGGTTTTGCCCAGCACTCGTTCTGGCATCGTCTTTGGAATAGAAGCGAGTAGCGCATCGCTGCCGGTGTGCTTTCCCGCCAGCGCCGCACATCCCACAACTGAACCGGCTGCTACAGCGCCGGTGAGCAGAAATTTCCGCCGCGTCGTTTTGCCTCTCATATTCACAGGCACCGCAAATAACGCTATGCCTCTTAATATAGCACACAACTTGAATCATTGGCATCCACTCAAATAAAATCTTTATCTTTGCAGTCAGGGCTTTAGTCCTCCCTTCCAGAAACCGGGTAACTTCGGCGAAACCCCGGTTTCTAAAGCCGAGTCGCACTCCCCCACGCACTCTCACCCGCCCCTGCCCGCACCCCCGCCACCTTCAAGCGGATGCGGTAGACGCTCTTATTCGCCGTAATGTAGAGCGTTTTGCCGTCGCCATCTCCCCAAGCCAGATTTGTGGTAGTTTCTGGCACTGCAATCTTGCCCAGCAAATTTCCTTCCGGCGAGAAAACCCAAACACCCCCCGCGCCGGTGCTGTAAACATTTCCCCGCACATCCACCTTCATCCCATCTGGCACACCGGCTTTACTGGAATCTTTCAGTTCCGCAAAAATGCGCCCGTTTGCCAAAGTTCCGTCCGCACTCACATCGAAAACGCGAATGTGACCCTTTTCCGAATCATTGACATAGAGTTTCTTCTCATCCGGAGAAAAAGCCAGTCCATTCGGGCGGGCAAAGTCCTTCACAAGCAGAGTCAGCGTTCCATCCGGTGCCAGCCGGTAGACCCCATAAACCCCCAACTCTTCCTGGTCTTTCTTGATGCCGTAGGGAGGGTCTGTAAAATAGATACTCCCCTCTGATTTTACCACAATATCGTTCGGACTATTCAGCCGCTTTCCCTCGTAGCGCTCAGCGAGCGTCACAATTTTGCCGTCCTTTTCCGTGCGCGACACGCGCCGGTTCTTGTGCTCAGCCGTAATCAAGCGCCCCGCAGCATCAAGCGTGTTGCCATTGGCATTTCCAGAAGGCCGGCGAAACACCTCAGTTTTGGCACCGGGCGTCCATTTATAGATAGTATCGGCGGGAATATCGCTAAACAGCAAGAAGCCGTCCGGGTGCCACACCGGCCCCTCTGTAAACTCGAAGCCAGAAGCCACAAGGTCTACCGCAGCGCCCTCCTCTTTAATCCCTTGCATTCGGCTGCTGTCGTCCGCCTCAATCGCCCCTATTACCAGTATAGCAAAAAGCCGGGTGCCGGCGGCAACCGTCAAAGCAATCTTTTTCCTCTTCACCGCACCGATCATCTGCAATCCCCTGTGCTTCACAGTCCTCGTTCCTCGTTCCTCGTTCCTCGTTCCTCGTTCCTCGTTTCTCGTTCCTCGTTCCTCGTTCCTCTTTCCTCCTGTCCCCCCTCTCCGCAAGCGGAGAGGGGGTTAGGGGGTGAGGTTCTTCTTCCTTACAAATCGCTCGGCGTCAATTTGCTCTCATTGATGCGCTCCACCCAAGCTTCATTGCTGTCAACCGTCAGAACAATGCGCTTGTAAGGATTGTCCTTCAATTCCAGAGTCAAATAATCTTTATCTCGGGTCACATACCAAAACTCCTTGCCTCTTTTGCTATAATAGGTTCCCGCCTTAATCACCCCGGGCAAAAAAGTCCCCGGAGCGCGGATTTCGGCCCAGTCACTTTGGGGTTCATCGGAGGTGACTCGTTCGATGCGGTCGAGGGGGATGTGAAACGTTTTATCAAAGGTAAACGCCAGCAACTGCTCGAACCATTCCAGCTCGATCAGAAATTGGTTGCCTGCAATAGAGAGATTCACTGTCAGCCTCCTGAGGTAGGGTTGGGGTGCGGTTCGCGTGTTCGATGGCTCCTTGGAAGCTGGCCTTCGAGAGCGGAGCGCACCCTACTGCTGAAGGTATAGCAGTTCTAAATGATTTGCGCAACCGCGCTTGGCCCAGAAACCCGGTTACTTTAAGAAACCGGGTTTCTCAGTACCTGACTAATATGAGAGGCGCTATAGCATTTAATTTTTAACCTTTAATTGAGCCAGAGAAGCGATAGCCTCCGCCAACTTGGCTGACTCAACCGGCTTGGGGACATGCATGTGGAAGCCAGCCGCAATTGCCCGCCGGCGCTCCTCTTCCCTAGCATAGGCAGTCAGAGCCAGAGCGGGGATTTCGCCGCCGAGTTCAATCTCCAAATCCCTAACTTTGCGGATCAGGGTGTAGCCATCCTCCACCGGCATGCCAATATCGCTGACCAAAACATCCGGAACCTTGCGCGCCAGGGCTGCAATCGCCTCACCGGCACTCCCCACAGCCGTCACTTCAGCCCCGTACTGTTCCAGCACCACAGTCAGCACTTCGCGGATGTCAGGTTCGTCATCAACCACAAGCACCCGCAAGCCGGTGAGAGAGCGAGAAAAAGAGGGGGTGAGGGAGTGAGAGGGGGAATTTTTCCCGTTTCCCTGTCGCCCTCTCTCCCCTAAACTCGCGCTCTTCAGGAGAGGCAGGCTGACCGTAAAAGTTGCCCCTCTCCCGACTCCGCCACTTTCCGCGCAGACGCTGCCGCCGTGCAATTCCACCAAGTGGCGGACGATCGCCAAACCGAGTCCGAGACCGCCGTATGCCCGAGTGTTAGAGCTGTCAGCTTGGCGGAAAAGATCGAAGACATGGGGGAGAAACTCAGGGCTGATACCGCAGCCGGTATCGCTGACTCCGATTTGGGCGCACGAGCCGGCACAAGAGAGCCGAACCTCGACGCGCCCGCCACTGGGAGTAAACTTGATCGCATTGGAAAGCAAATTCCAAACTACTTGCTGCAAGCGCTCCGCATCGCCCAAAACCGGCCTGACCGAGACATCCAGCGCCGGGGTCACAGAGATAGATTTCGCCTCAGCCGCCAGCCGCACTGACTCAATAGCGGCATTAATCCCAGCCGCCAAATCGGTTGGCTGAGCGTTGAGGACTATCTTGCCTTTAATAATTTGCGAGATATCCAAAATATCATTAACAAGTTGCGCCTGCAACTGCGCGTTGCGCTCAATCGTGTGCAAACCGTGAGCGAGCTTCTTTTCATCGAACTTCTGGTTGAGGAGCAGCCGGACCCAGCCCAGAATTGCGGTCAGGGGCGTGCGCAGTTCGTGAGAGAGAATAGCCAGGAACTGATCTTTCATGCGGTTCGATTCCTCAGCTTGGGCGCGCGCCGCTTGCTCGCGAATCAGCTGGGCGCGTTTCTCCTCAGCCTGACGCATTTCGGTAATGTCGCGAATCACAACCAGGGCATATCGGGGCGACCCCTCTTTGTCAAACTCCGGAACCGCGCGAGACTGATAGGTGCGCAGTCCGTCCGCCGTCAAATTTCGATATTCAATCTCTTGTTTTTGGCCGGTTTCAAAGACCTTGCGCATCGTTTCGTTCCAGAGCCGGCACAGCTCTTCTGGCTGCCCCAGTTCTTCACTCCTCTTGCCAATAAAGGTTTCTGCCGGCATTCCCGTAAGCCGCTCCACCTCTGGATTCACATAAACGTAACGGTGATCCCTGTCCAAACGCATCACTAAATCCGGCGTATTTTCAATCAGCGCCTTAAATTCCTGCTGGCTGCGGTGCAGCGTTTCGGAAGCTTGTACGCGCTCGGTAATGTCCGCCATCGAGCCCAGCATTTGCACCGGCTGCCCTTTTTCATCGTGAGCGATAAACCCCCGGTCAATCACCTGCGCGTAGGAATTGTCAGCTCGGCGAAAGCGGTACTCATCCGACCAGATTTCCCCACCGCTGTCGATCGCATCGTGAATGCCCTTGACGACTCTCTCCCGGTCCTCCGGGTGGATGCGCTCGCACCACCAATTCGCGTCGATTTCTACTGCCCCCGCACTGTAGCCAAACAGCGTCTCGAGATTTTCATTCCACATCACTTTATTGGTGACCAAATCCCAGTCCCAGATCGCCTCTTTTGTCGCCCGCGACAGCTGCCGGTAGCGCGTCTCACTTTTGCGCAACGCCTCCAAAGTGCGCGTCCGCTCCGTGATATCCTGAACCACAGCCAGGAAATAGTCCACTGAGCCTGACCGGCTGCGAACGCACTGCACGGTGATGCTGGCCCTGATTAGCTGGCCATTTTTGCCGACAAACCGCTTCTCCATCGAATAGCCCTCGCTCTCACCCGCCAAAACCCGGTTGAACTGCTGCAAGTCCGCTTCCAGATCCTGCGGGTGAGTGATTTCCGGCCAAGTCACTTGCACCAGCTCCTGACGGGAGTAGCCCAACATATCGCACAGCCGGTCATTGAATTCCAGCCAGCCAAACTCTGGCGAGGTGATGGCGATTCCGATGGGAGACAGGTTGAAATAGCTGCGCAGAGCGGATTCGCTGCGGCGCGCCCCCCCGGCGGCACCGCTGCCCTCCCCTGTGTCCCGCTGCTGACTTTCGCCCACAGATTCCCCATCCTCCAGCTCACCCACCGCTTCAGCCCGCCCCTGGGATTGGGGGAGCCCCCCAATCGCCCGCGACACCCACAGCCCCTCCAGCACAAATAGGGCCAGCCCCAAGTTTTGCCCCGGAGTGTGAGCCAGTGGCCAATTCGTAGGAGTCAGGAACCAGCAGTCGATCGCCACAGCCGCCAGAACAGTGGCCAGCGACCCCCCGGCCCAGCCTCCAGACCGGGCGCTCGCCATCACCCCGGCAAAAAACAGCAGAAAAGGGCTTTCTATTGCAATCTTTGGGGCGAGCGCCAGATCGAGCAGCGATATGAGCGTGACTAGCAGTATCGGAACTGCGTAAGGATGCAATTGGGAGGGCCTGAGTTTCAGCATATTCTGGACTTATTTTTTTAACGGGTGGGCCGTGAAGCACTTTAGGAATTGGGTGCGGGCTATAAATGCGTTTTTTCTAGTTTAAAATCCCTTCCCAGCCGATCCCTGCTGCGTTTGCGTAGGGTGCCACTCAGCGGTATCGCCTATTTTTGTCAGCTGCTTCTCAAGAAGCTTGACTTGCTAGCAGTGACTGCTGGAAGCGGTTCTTTTCCCCTCAATATACCTGTTTTGAGGGCATTTGTGTGTGAATCTTTAACCTTTTTTCCCCCCTCCCCCCGCTTTTGGCCGGCAGCCCGCAGTCACCTTCAACGCCAGTCCAGGCAGCAGCGGGGAAAGTGGAAACCCGGAAGCCGTCATATCGCGTCCGGCTGCAGCGATTTCTTTAACTGTAGGGGTGGAGCGACCTGAAATATTTGCTGATCAGCAAATATCGCCAATCGACCCGCAACTCCCATACAAAAACCGTATTAACGTAAATTCGGAGAGGGGGTGCCGGCCCTGCCGGCTCGCTTGCAGGAGGAGCGCCCCCAGTCAGTGCCGGCCTCGAACATAGGGTGAGGAAATCGGGTCGGGTATCCGCCCTGCCGGCGCGCCTGAGGTTGGGCACAATAGAACTGTAAATACCACCCGCTCCCTGTCCGTCAGCTATACCACTCCCACAAGGTAACAGCATGATTTCTTCCGAAAACCTTAACAAACCCGACAAGCCAGCTCCTGACGCCCCCATCGCGCCCTCATACAGCCAAGAAGATGTCCAGCAAATCCTGCATCTGGCGCTGGCGCGTCAAGAGCAAAGCGGCGAAATGTCCCGCGCCCAGATGCTAGAGATCGCCTCCGACTTGGGCATCACTCCAGACGCTCTTCAGGCGGCAGAAAAAGAGTGGGTCGCCCGACAGGGTGAATTCCAGCAGCGCCAGGTGTTTGACACCTACCGGCGCAGCCAATTGAAGGAGCACTTAGTCAGGTATTCCATCGTCAACTCTTTCCTCGTGCTTCTCAACCTGGCATCAACGCACGACCTTTCCTGGTCCCTGTACATTCTGCTGGCGTGGGGGCTGGGACTCGCGCTACAAGGCTGGAAAACCTACCAAACCGAAGGCGAAGAGTACGATCGCGCCTTCCAGCGGTGGCGCGTCAAGCAACAGCTGGGGCAATCCTTCACCACCCTAGTGAACAAGTGGATAAAGCCCCAGTAATATCTATTTTGGATGCCCGGATGCATGGATTTTGGAGCAAAGCTTAGAAACCGGGTTTCTTGAAGAAACCCGGTTTCTTCCCCGTCACAGGGGCGGGTTCCCCCTCTCACCAGACAGCCGGCGCAACTCCTCACTCAGCTTCTGAATCCGCTGATTCAGGCTCTCAATCTCACCGTCTTTCTGCTTGAGCTGCTGCTCTCTCTCCAAAATTATCTGATTTTTATCCGCTATCTCCAGAGCGCTGAGCGCCGCATTAATCAGGTTCTCAAACCCGGATTGAGACACATCAACTTCCGCCGCATCCTCACGCCTTTTCCCCAAAAGACCGACTTGCTTGCCCCGCTGAACGGCTAAAACTTCCCCCTCCGCATTCTTAATTCTCAATTCCGGCGCGGACTCGCTCGGGTACAGGGCGCAGGTATAGGGGCGCTTGCTATAATAAAACTCTGCCTTCAAAAGCGGGGGGGGCTGCACCGGCACCGGCGCTGTGCCGGCAATCGGAAGTCGCGCCCCCACCAACTCTAGCTCAATATTCGTATTGCCATTCCAAGTATTTTCTCGCAGCTGGTAGGCGACATCCAGACGCACCGGCAGGGGAAAATAATCGCCCCAGCGCCACGCCACCGCCCCGATTCTAGCCGGCAGCACCCCATCACCGGCATCTTGAGCGAGCGTCAGTTTGATGTGCCCCTTGCCCACCATTCGCTGCTCGATGACTCGCACAAAAGGCGTCCAGAACACCGGCTCGCGGTTTTCAATGCCGCAAGGCTGCAAAACATCTATCTGCCGGTAGAGATCGGGAGTGATGTCAGAGAAATTGAGTGGGGCGTCAATCTCCACCAGGGGTTTGAGGTGTGCCGGTTCGAGACAGCGGTGAGCGAAGGCGCTGAGGCGGCGGCGAAAGGCATCCAGGTTGCCGGCGGGCAAAGAAAATCCGCCGGCGGCGCGGTGACCGCCATATTTTCCCAGCAAGTCATCGCAGGACTGCAGCGCCTCAAAGACGTGGAATTCCGGGATGCCCCGCGCCGAACCGCGAATCTGGCCCTCGGCCTCCGGAGTGCCAATAAACACCGGCACCCCGTAGCGCTCCACCAGACGGGAGGCGACAATGCCAATCACGCCGTGGTGCCAGTTGGGCTGGACCGCAACCAAGACGCGCTCTTCGAGCAAGTCGATCTGGCTGCTCTCCACCCAAGCGATCGCTTGCTGTTCAATTTCCTCACACAGCTGCTGGCGGCGCTCGTTAATTTGCTCGCACTGCATCGCCCGCTCCAGCGCCAGGGCCATATCATCGGTGGTCAGCAGTTCAATAACGATTTGCGGGTCGCCAATTCGGCCCACGGCGTTTATCCGAGGGCCAAGGCGAAAGCCGATATCTTCTGGTTTGAGGGTTTTTTTGCCGGCGGGTCCGGAGCCGGGATTGGGGGATTTGGGGATATCTTGCCCGTTGGCTCCCTGTTCCCGAGCGACGACACCGGCGACTTGGATCAGCGCCTGGATGCCGGCGAGTTTGGATTGGGGCAGCTGGCGCAATCCCAGTTTCACCCAGCGCCGGTTGACGCCCGTCAGGGGAGCCAAATCGGCTATCGTGCCCAGAGTCATCAGCTCTCGCAGGGGGGAGACGAGTCCTTGGATTTTGTTGAGCTGCTGGGCGAGGGTAATCGCCAGGATGTAGGCGACGCCGACGCCGGCGAGTCCGCGATAGGGGGAGCCCTCCCGAATCAGTTTGGGGTTGAGGATGGCGTTCGCGGGGGGGAGTTCCGGCGGGATGTCGTGGTGATCGGTGACGATGACGCTGATGCCCAGCTCGCGGGCTCTGCGGATGGGTTCGTGCGCGGAAATGCCGTTGTCTACGGTTAGGATCAGTTTGACGCCTTCGCTGTGGAGTTCTTCGACAATGCGCAGGTTGATGCCGTAGCCTTCTTTCATGCGGCTGGGGATAGCGTAATCGGCGCGAGCGCCCAACCTCCGCAGCGCCCGCAGCAGCAGGGCGGTGCTGGTCATGCCGTCGGCGTCGTAGTCGCCGCAGATGGCGATTTTTTCCCCGGAAGCGATGGCTGTTTGCAATAATTCCAGGCTTTTTGCCAGGTCGGGGAATTCCCCCACCGGCGGGGGCAGGGTTAGGGAGTCGGGGTTTAAATAGGCTTGCGCCTCGGAAGGTGTGGGTATGCCCCGGTTCAGCAGCACCTGAGCCAGCACCGGCATCACGCCAGCTGCCGCCGCCAGCTGCTCGGCGAGTTCTGGCTGTGCGGGGAAAATCCGCCACCGCTGGTTAGGCAGCCGGTTGTTGCGAGGGGGCTGGGGGCTCATTGCAGGCACCTGTCTGTGGTAAAGGGATTCCAATTCGTTTCCATCCCGTTTCCGGGATTTAGCTGGCCAAAAATCTTTTCCTCCTGCAACCTGCTGAAATCATTGTCGCATTGATATGGGCTTCTTTGCACAGCCGGGATGCTCCCTCCAATTCTACCCAATCTTGGTGAGAAGCAGGCTGCGGCGCGGCAGTGAGGGGGCTGCTGTTATAGCAGCAGCCACTTAGGGCGCGGACATTAATGCTATGGCGCATCATGGCATGGCGCATCATGGCATGGCGGATCGTGGGAGACTCACAGATGCATGCCCAATACGATGATGCCCAATACGGTGATGCCCAGTGCCCCACTCCCGCCGCAATGCCCATGTCCTACACTAACTGTATATTGCGATACTTTGCTATTTTTTTTGAGGAGTGGCTTTGATTTTAGAGCCTTACTGACAGGACTTGCGCCGCCTTCCTGCCGGCGGTTTCGGTGTGTCCGGCGCAGGTATTGCTTTGGGAGAGCGCCGGGGCGTTCGCACAGATTTCTCTGGCAAGCTCGGACACACAATTGCACTTGCCGGTATCGCTTCTCTCTTGACGAAAAACCTGCTTTGTTGTATGGCGCGGCAGCCCTGTCGCGGGGGCGTGGCAGAAACCCCATTTCTTTTGTCCCAGCAACAGTCGGCTCTTTTGCCTGCAAAACCTGTTATTATTTAATATAATTTTGATTTTTCTGGCTGTTCATGACGGCGGCTGTTGGGGTTGAGGGGCTGCGCCAGCGGTTGCTTTCAAACCCGGCCCGCATTGAGGTCTTTCGCCCCCCCACCCCCCCCGAATGGGGGAATAGCATGAAGTCCTTCTGACAGAGCTTTTCACCGCTTCTGGGGCCTAGAAAGCTGAAGTCTTCAGTGCCAGCCTGTCTGGTCGGGGTGGGGGGTGTAACACTCACCCCCGTCGGGGGGGGGGAGTGAGGGGGTGAAGTCCTGAGTGCAAACTGCTGTCACCGGTGCCTTGAGGGAGCCGGTGAGGGGTGCCTAATTTTAGTAAGTTTTGCTCAGAGTTACCCTCTCCTAACAGTGCGGCAGAAAAGGGATGAACTGCCCCAAAATCGGGAAACCTGGCGATTTGGCTTAAACCCTCGACAATGTGTGATAAAGATAAGAAAATAATAAATCCTCTTTGGCGGGCATGACTAGCGCATGATCGACTTAACTCAGCTGACCCCCGATTCTACCTTGGGGCACCTGCCCTCCCACCACTGCCAGGTGAGTCACGTGACGCCCGGGCATTTCGTCGCTCAAAAATTTGCTGAAAAATCAGATATTCCTGGAGTCCTGATTATGAAGGACTCCCGGATTGCCGGGATAATTTCTCGGCGAAAGTTTGACGAGTGGATGAGCCAGCCTGACCGCAGAGAGGTTTGTCTGAAGCGCCCGATTCAGGCGCTATTAGACTGTGTGAAAACCCAGCCGTTACAGCTGCCCGAGACGTGCAAAATTGATGAAGCGGCTACAATTGCTTTGAATCGGTCTGAAGATTTGGTTTACGAGCCGGTCGTGATTGCCACCGAGAGCGGAAGTGTGCGGTTGCTAGACATGCATGTCCTGCTGCTCGCTGAAGTCAAAATCGCCAAAGTTTACAAGCAAATGATTAAACTGCAACAAATAGAGGCGCACGGCTACAGGACCGAACTGCAAAAAGAAAAAGAAAAGTTAAAAAGTTACACGCAACTATTAGAGTTTAACCTGCTGGAGATTCAAAAGCAAAACCAGAGGATCGCCCAGCAGAAATTGCAACTGTTACACCAAGCTCAAGAAATAGCCCAACTCAATCAGCGATTTGTTCAGATAGGCCAACTCCTTTCTGTAGAAGGGAGAAAGGCGTTTCAGGCGACCTTTGCCGGCGTCAGTGCCATCTGCCGCAACACGGATCAAATTGTTGATATGGGGAAAGCCTTAGCCAAAGATGTCGAAAATGTTAATGTGGCGTCTCGACTGATTGCAAGAGTCAGCCAGCAAGTCCGCTACTTGGCGGTACAGGCGGCAGTTGTGGCCAATCGAATTGGGGGGCCATTGAATGAGTTCAGCCATGTGATTTCTGAAATTGGCAAATTGGTCAGCCAGACGTTTGAGGCGGGGCGCAGGATGGACCTGCTGGCGAATCGCTTTAAACTGCACGTTCAAGAACTCACCGACTCGGCGCGAGAGGGAGCGGCAGTTGCCCGCGGGCTAATTCAACAAATTGAGCGGGCAGAAGTGGCGCTGGCGGAGTTGGAGGAACTGGTAACAAATCAAAGCCCCCATACCGCTTCAGTTGGTCAGGAAAATGTTGTGAGCGGTAAGGTTCCTGAAGCGCAGTCTCTGATTGAAAAAATTGAAGAAGTAGAAGGGGCGCTGACAGATTTGGAGGAAGTGGTTAAACAGCAAGACCTCAGAGGTCTGATTGAGAAAATCGAACAGGTGCTCAGTCGCAGCAAGCAAAAGATTCTGCAGTGATATAGCAGCAGGCAGTTAGGTTAGGACATGGGCATTGCCTATGTCCACCGGCTCTATAATTGCCCTCTACCCCTCCCCCGAAATATCGGGCTCAATCCCCAATTCCCGCAGCCGGCGCTGCAGCGCCTCCAGCTGAGCCTGCGCCTGTTCAGCCCGCTGGCGCTCAGCTTCAGCCTGCTGCTGGGCGGCTTCAGCCCGCTGGCGCTCTGCTTCAGCCCGCTGGCGCTCCGCTTCAGCCCGCTGCTGGGCGGCTTCAGCCTGCTGCTGGGCGGCTTCAGCCTGCTGCTGGGCGAGGGCTTCTCTTTCTTCAGGCGTGGGAATCCAGTTGCCCTCGGCATCATACCAGCGCAACCACACGCGATGAATGCCTTGATATTCCCCAAGCCACAACCCCAAGCCCAATTCTATTCCGGGCATCCAAATCTTAGGCTCGCTCAGCTGCAACTCCTGGTAAAAATCGGCTTGTAAAACAAAAGCTCGCAACTGATTCGTGTAGCGATTGAACAGCACATAGTAGGGCACTCGCAAAATCCGCTCGTAGACTTCCCACTTGGTAGGGGGTTGATTAGCTTCCCGAGTGGTTTGTCCTAAGTCTTCATTCTCCGTGCCCGGAGAAAGCAATTCTACCACGACAAAAGGAGCGACCCCCTCTTGCCAAATTACATAACTCATGCGCAGGTCACGCCCGTCATAGAGACTCGGCACCCCCACAACGCCAAACCAATCCGGTCGTTTGTACCAGTTTTGGTGGCGGACATCGTAATAGAGGTTCATGTCACCGGCACTGAACACTTGCTCTGGGGGATAGGTGCGGGGACAAAAGGTGAGACTCAGCAGAGGGGGTTGACGGTAGTGATATTCGTCTGGCAAGCCGGGTTCCTCCGGATTTTCACTGGGCAAATCGTACATCGTGGGCAGCGTTTCTCGCGGAGAGCGCGGCGGATCGGTCTGCTCAACCGGGTATTTCATCGGTAGCATCATCGGCCTCACTTTTAGAAGTAATGCTGAGGGGATTATTGCTATAATAGCAATAGACAGTCTGTTTAGGACAGGGCATTTTACTTAGTAGCAGGTATAGGGACAGGCGAGACGCCTGTCCTACGTCCGTTCCCTAAGCAGCTTGAGGGAATCTTGGGAAGGAGGCAGTCACTTCGGAACGGCGCACACCGCTACCCATGAAAATTGTCCCTAGGGCGGGGCGAGTACAGGGGCATCGCCCCTACAAGACTATTTTCAAGTCAGAGCTAAAGGAACACCTCCCGGGAGGCTCTGAATTGAAGAGGGCTAAAGCCCAACTACGAACCTTTTTAAGGCAGAGCCGTAAGGGCGGTTTCCCGTGCCCGCCCCCCGCGTAGTGCTCAGGTTGTTAAGAAATAAAACAACATGGTTGAAATGTCAGGCAGCTGCGATATGATATTGCCGTGAGGCTGAGCCCGTCAAGACGGACGCTTGCCTGACAAGACTTTTCACATACGCTCGCAAATGGGTGGAGGAGACAGTGGAAATCAGGGGAACGAAATGGAATGATTTAAACGGAAACGGGGAGCGGGATACCGGCGAGCCGGGTGTGGCAGGGGTGACAGTGTACCTCGACGGGAACAATAACGGGGTGCCCGACACCGGCGAGCTGAGCGCGGTGACGCAGGCGGACGACTCAGCAACGCCGAACGTCAATGAGGCGGGACAGTACCGGCTCACCGGCTTGCCGGCGGGAACCTATACGGTGCGGGAAGTGGTGCCCACCGGCAGCACGCAGGCGTTCCCCACCGGCGGCTCACACACCGTTGTCCTCAGTGCCGGTCAGACTGTGCAGGGGATTGACTTCGGCAACCGGCTTTCGCAGTGTCAGTTCAGGGACATTGCTCAACTTTGAAGGGGTTGGAGATTTAAATTACGTCAATAACTTCTACGCCAGTCGAGGCGTGACGTTTTCTGAAAATGCGGTTGCGGTGGTGGATTCCGATGCCGGCGGCAGCGGCGATTTTGGCGGCGAGCCAACGCCAAATACGGTGATAGCTTACGCTAAAGGCGATTCAATTACTATGAATTTGAATCAGGCGCAGGCAATTGCGTCGGGTCAGATTTCATTTGACTACACCTCGCCGAACGTGACGCATGAGGTGAAGATTTACGACGGGTTAAACGGCACGGGGAAGCTTTTGGCATCGGCGACTTTGGGGAGAACTCCCTTGGCGGGCGCTCCAGATCCCAGAGGTCAATTCAGCCCGCTCGTTCCATTCACGATGAATTTTGTCGGGAATGCCAAGTCGGTTGTTCTGGGGAGTCAGAAGTACGAAATTGGGTTTGACGACATCCGCATTGCCCTAGTGCCGGCGAACATTGCGCCGGTGCTGAAAAACAACACCGGCTTGACGGTGGCTGAGGGAGGCACAGTCACGTTTAGCAACACGGCGCTGCGCGTCACGGATGCGGACAGCACGGCAAATCAGCGCACTTACACTGTGGTGGGAGCTACGGCAAATGGCACCCTGCTGCTGAATGGCACAGCGCTTGCTGCTGGGGGCAAATTCACCCAAGCGGACATCAATTTGGGACGGCTCGCCTACACCCATAATGGCAGCGAGACGACAGGCGACAGCTTCACTTTTACGGTGTCGGATGGTGCTGGGGGAACGATTGGCAACACCAATTTTGCGATTGCGGTGACGCCGGTGAATGAGTTGCCGGTGCTGGCGGCGAACAGCCCACTGACGCTCAGCGAAGGTGGGACAGCAGCTATCACGAATACGGCGCTGCGGGTGACGGATGTGGATAACACGCCGGCGCAACTCACTTACATTTTAGCAAGCTTGCCGGCAAATGGCAACCTGCTGTTGAATAATGCGCAGCTTGCGGTTGGGGGAACATTTACTCAGGCTGATATTGACAGCAACCGGCTCACTTATCGGCACAGTGGGAGCGAGACGACAAGCGACAGTTTCGCCTTTACTGTGTCGGATGGCGCGGGGGGAAGTCTTGGTAGCGCAAGTTTTGCGATAGCGGTGACGCCGGTGAATGAATTGCCGGTGCTGGCGGTAAACCAAGGTTTGACGGTAAGTGAAGGTGCTGCGGCAAATATCAGCAACACGGCGCTGCGAGTCACTGATGTTGATAACGCACCGGCACAGCTGACTTACACTTTGGGGAGTTTGCCGACAAATGGCACTCTGCTGCTAAATGGCATAGCTTTAACTGCCGGTGGCACTTTCACTCAGGCTGATATTGACAGCAACCGGCTCACTTATCGGCACAGTGGGAGCGAGACGACAAGCGACAGTTTCTCTTTTACGGTGGCGGATGGCGCTGGGGGAAGTCTCGCGAGCAGCAATTTTGCGATAGCGGTGACGCCGGTGAATGAATTGCCGGTGCTGGCGGTAAATCAAGGTTTGACGGTAAATGAAGGTGCTGCGGGAACGATTGCCAACACTGCGTTGCGGGTGACGGATGCGGATAACGCACCGGCACAGCTGGGGTACACTTTGGGGAGTTTGCCGGCAAATGGCTCTCTGCTGCTAAATGGCACAGCTTTAACTGCCGGTGGCACTTTCACCCAGGCTGATATTGACAGCAACCGGCTCACTTATCGGCACAGTGGGAGCGAGACGACAAGCGACAGTTTCGCCTTTACTGTGTCGGATGGCGCGGGGGGAAGTCTCGCGAGCAGCAATTTTGCTATTACTGTTAACCCTGTTAACGACGCGCCGGTACTCGCCGCCAACAACCCCCTGACGGTAAATGAGGGAGAAACTGGCACTATCAGCAACACCGCGTTACAGGTGACGGATGCGGATAACGCACCGGCACAGCTGACTTACACTTTGGGGAGTTTGCCGGCAAATGGCACCCTGCAGCTGAATGGCGCGGCGCTAGCTGTTGGCGGCACTTTTACCCAAGCGAACATCGATAGCGGCGCTCTCAGTTATGCCCATAATGGCAGCGAGACAACTAGCGACAGCTTCGCCTTTACTGTGGCGGATGCGTCTGGGGCAAGCATTGCCAGCAACAACTTTACCATTAATGTCAGCCCTGTTATTGATATAGCGGGTGAGTGGCAGTACATTTCCACTACAGATTTTGGCTCCCTAATTCCAAACGTGGGATTCCAGGCGAGTGCCCTTGCCTATGCGGCTCCGTTGCAAATTACCCAGAATGGCACTCAGCTGACAATCCCTGGGTTCTATCTGGGAAGCGATGGTAATGGTCAAGGACAAATTTCGGGGAATACGATTACCGCAACTCTGCCGGTTGATGGTGGCACCGGCACGTTGCAGGGAACGATTAGCGCTGATGGTCGCACTATCACAGGGAATATTAGCTTTTCAAACGGTCAGCAAACACAGCCGGCGATAGTTCCGTTTACGATGATCAGCCAGACTGCTCCTGGTGGCAATGATGCCATTAATGGGGATGCCGGCAGCAACTTTCTGGGTGCCGGTGTTGGGAACGACACGATTACTGGGTTAGCCGGCAATGACACCCTCGCCGGCGGTGCCGGTGGGGACAGCCTCGATGGCGGTGATGGCAACGACAGCCTTGATGGCGGTGATGGCGACGACACTCTGATTGGCGGCGAATCTAACTTAGGCATAGACTTTGCTGTTGGGAGCAGCCCACAAGACATAACCGCCACTGATTTGGATAACGACGGCGACATCGACTTGGTTACGGCGAATCGAAACAGCGGCACCGTCTCAGTGCTGCTGAATAACGGTAGTGGCAACTTCACGCTACAGCAGCCCAATATTACTGTTGGGTCTGCCGTAAGCGCCGTAACGGCTGTTGACCTGAATGGGGACAGCAGACCAGACCTAGCTGTGGCGAATACTGGAAGTGCTAGCACCGGCAATGTCTCAATCTTGCTCAACAATGGCAGCGGCACCTTCACGTTACAGCAGCCCGATATTACTGTTGGGGATTTCCCAAACTCCCTAATCGCCGCTGACTTGGATAACGACGGCGACATAGATTTGGCCACGGCTAATTATAATGTTTTTGATGAGAACAGCACCGTCTCAGTGCTGCTCAACAATGGCAGCGGCACCTTCACGTTACAGCAGCCCGATATTACTGTTGGGAAATTCCCAACCTCCGTAACTGCTGCTGACTTGGATAACGACGGAGACATAGATTTGGCCACGGCGAATTCTATTAGTCAGAACGGGGCGAACTCTATTGGTCAGACCGGCACCGTCTCAGTGCTGCTCAACAATGGCAACGGCACCTTCGCACCGGCGGTGGACTTTGATGCTGGGAATATCTCAACCTCCGTAACCGCTGCTGACTTAAATGGAGACAGCAACATTGATTTGGTTCCCGTACAGGCGATGGGGATGCTATATGCCAACCCCGCCCCAAACGTCTCAGTGCTGCCCAACAATGGCAACGGCACCTTTGCAGCGGCGGTTAGTGTTGGGTTGGCGAATAGCATTGGGTCGGGATCAAACTTCATAACTGCTGCTGACTTGGATGGGGACGGCGACATCGACCTGGTCACGGAATATAACGGAGTTTCAGTGCTGCTCAATAATGGGAATGGCACCTTCGCTGCAGCGGTAAACTTTGACTATGAGGCTGAGGACGTGACTGCTGCCGATTTCGATGGAGACGGCGACACTGACCTAACTTTGGCCAATCCTGGTAGCAATAAGGTTACGGTGCTGCTCAATAATGACGGCGTATTCGGTAATGCCAATGCCAACCACAGCATCACCGGCGGTGCCGGCAACGACAGCATCATCGGTGGTGCCGGTCTGGACTTTCTCCAAGGCGGTGATGGCAGCGACACCCTCACTGGCGATACTGGCAGCGATGCGCTCACTGGCGATGTCGGTGACGATAACCTCTTCGGCGGTGAAGGCAAAGACAGCCTCAATGGCGGTGCCGGTGACGATAACCTCTTCGGCGGTTTCGGCAACGACAGCCTCACCGGCGGTGATGGTAGCGATCAGTTTATATTCGTTAGCCCAACTGAAGGAGTTGACACTATCACAGACTTTGTGATAGGCACCGATAAAATCCAAGTCTCTGCTGCCGGCTTTGACGCTGGACTGACTGAGGGGGCGCTGTCAGCTACTAAGTTCGTATCGGGAACAGCCGCCCTTGATGCTGACGACCGATTTATTTACAACCCGTCTACTGGCGCTGTGTTCTACGATGGGGATGGCAGCGGCGAAGGCGCACAGGTGCAGCTAGCCACCCTAAGTAATAACCCGGCTCTCAGTGCGGCTGATATTTTCGTCAGCTTCACCAACTTCTTCATCGGCACTGATGACAGCGATAGCTTCATCGGCGAGCAGGGCAACAACACGATCACCGGCGCTGATGGCAGCGACACCCTTGTTGGCAATACCGGCAACGACAGCATCATCGGTGGTGCCGGCAACGACAGTATGGCCGGAGAGAGTGGCAACGATATCCTGTTTGGGGGTGCCGACAACGACACCCTCACCGGCGGTGAGGGCAATGACTTCCTGCATGGCGACGAAAACGGTAGCGCTATTGGTGGCAACGACAGCATCACCGGCGGTGCCGGCGACGACAGCCTGATTGGCGGTGCCGGTATTGACACCCTCACCGGCGGGGATGGGGCCGACCGCTTCTACTACGCTGCCGTCAGTGAAGGTGGTGTGAGCGAAATCATCACTGATTTTGTCACCGGCACCGACGATATATACCTGGCGAAAACTGCCTTTGGTACTGCCTTTACTACCACTTCCACTACAGGACAAAACATCCAGTTGACTACCCAAAATGGCACCATTATCTACAATAGCAGCTCCAAAACTTTGTCCTTTGACGACCTCGGTACTGCGGCTCCTGTGACACTCTTCACGCTGAGCGGCAACAGCGCGATAACCGCTACCGACATCACACTCTTTTAATGGAGCAGGACTAGCAACAGAAACAGAAACCCGGTTTCTGAAACCGGGTTTCTCCATTTAAGCCCTACCCAAGGGGCAACCCTCAATAGCATTTCTCTGCTAATTTGTCAACCCTCCAAACATAAATTTCCCCGAATTCCCGGGGCGCAGCAGTGCCGCCCCCCTGCGCAGAACACCGGCTCTATAATTGCCCTCTACCCCTCCCCCGAAATATCGGAGTCAATCCCCAATTCCCGCAGCCGGCGCTGCAGCGCCTCCAGCTGAGCCTGCGCCTGTTCTGCCCGCTGGCGCTCCGCTTCAGCCCGCTGGTCAGCCGCCAATGCCAGCTGCTGGGCGAGGGCTTCTCTTTCTTCAGCCGTGGGAATCCAGTTGCCCCCGGCATCATACCAGCGCAACCACAGGCGATGAATGCCTTGATATTCCCCAACCCACAACCCCAATCCCAATTCCAATTCGGGCATCCAAACCCTAGGCTCGCTCAGCTGCAACTCCTCGTAACGACCGGCTCTTAAAGCAAAAGCTCGCAACTGGTTCGTGTAGCGATTGAACACCAGATAGTAGGGCACTCCCAAAATCCGCTCGTAGACTTCCCACTTAGTAGGGGGTTCACCGGCTCCCCTGGCGGTTTGTCCCAAGTCTTCATCTTCCGTGCCCGGAGAAAGCAATTCCACCACCACAAAAGGATTGACCCCCTCTTGCCAAATCACATAACTCATGCGCAGGTCACGCCCATCATAAAGCCTGGGGACACCCACGACTGCAAACCAATCCGGTCGTTTGTACCAGTTTGGGTGGCTGACATCGTAGTATAAGTTCATATCACTGCCGGTGAATACCCAATCTGGGGAGTAGTTAGGGGGGCGAAAGGTGCGGCGCATCAGTTCGGGTTGGAAGTCGTGGAATTCGTCTGGCAAGCCGGGTTCATCGGGATTTTCACTGGGCAAATCGTACATCGTGGGCAGCGTTTCTCGCGCAGAGCGCGGCGGATCTGTCTGCTCAACCGGGTATTTCATTGGCTGCATAGTAACCTCACTTTTAGAATTAATGCTGAGGTGATTATTGCTATTATAGCGCTTCTCAGATTAGTGTGCTACGGAGAAACCGCTCCTAACGGAGTCGCTACGCTAACGGTAGGGGCGGTCTCCGTGGGTGGCACATTAGTGTCAACTTAAGCTGTGTCCCGTAGTCTCTGGGCGGTTGAAACCGCAGCTATACAGACAAAACCCGCGCAGGCGGGTTTTAAGATTCTAGCTCTTCTCTTAAGTCCGCGAAGGCGGACTTCGTTTGTATAGCCGCGATTTCAATCGCCAGGAGCTTAAGTTGACACCGATGGCACGGGGGCACCGCCCCTACGAAATCGGGTTTATGAGCCATAGTACATCAAACTGAGAACTGCTATATAGCAATGAACAGTCAGTTAAGGGCAGGGCATCTCACTTTCTAGTAGGGATAGGGACAGGCGAGACGCCTGTCCTACGTCCGGTCCCTAACTGCCTACTGCTATATAACTCAAGTTGCTACCTACAAGCCCAAGCATTCAGATCCCCCCAAACCCCCGTTAAAAAGGGGGGCTTTGAGGATGTCCCCCCTTGTAGGGGCGGTGCCACCCACGGAGACCGCACCGGCTAGGGGAAAATCTCGCCCGACTCACTTGGAAATAGCAACTTGAGGTATTATAGAACAATAGAGTCTACCCCCAGACCCATCATGTTAAAATACGACTCGCAGATGTTCTTACCCTCTGCTGAGGATTTACCCGACTCAGACGACACTCCTGTGGATAATCAACTGCAACATTTGATTCCCGGTCTGCTTGAAGCCGTACTGGCTATGGCGTGGCCCGACCGCATGGATTGGTTTTTTGGCGTTGACATGGGGATCTACTATGACCCAAAGCAGCCAGCCATCATACCGGATGGTTTCCTTAGCTTAGGAGTGGAGCGGATTATTGACCAAGACTTGCGCCTCAGTTACCTCCTTTGGGAAGAAAAAATCGTCCCGATTCTGGTGCTAGAGATCGTCTCCAAGACCCAGAGAAGAGAGGGCACCACCAAAAAGAAAAAATATGCCGAAATGGGAGTGCTGTACTATGCGGTTTATTCCCCCCGCCGGCGGAGCAAGCCCCGCCTGGAAGTCTTTCGCTTAGTTGATGGCTCCTACGTTGGCCTGCAGGGTTCTCCTGTTTGGATGCCAGAAATAGGGTTGGGAATTGGGCGAGAACAGGGAACCTATCAGGGAATCACCCGCGAATGGCTTTACTGGTATGATGAGCGAGGTCAGCGACTGCTAACACCAGAAGAACGCGCTCGTCAGGCGGAACATCAAGCTCGCCAGGCGGAACAGCGAGCTAGTCAGGCCGAACAGCAAGCCGATCAGGCCGGACAGCAAGCTCGCCAGGCGGAACAGGAAGCTCGTGAGGCCCAACAGCTAGCGCACCGGCTGGCAGAAGAATTGCGCCGGCGCGGCATAGATCCCGACTCCCTGCTTTGAACTAATGCCATATTCCTCGTTCCCAGACTCCGCCTGGGAACGAGCTGAAAGCCCCCCTTTTTAAGGGGGGAAAGGGGGGAGCGAGATGCTTAGACTTGTAGGTAGCAACTTGAGGTATTATAGAAGAATAGAGTCTACCCCCAGCCCCATCATGTTTAAATACGACTCGAAGATGTGCTTACCCTCTGCTGAGGAGTTACCTTACTCGGACGACGCTCCTGTGGATAACGAACTGCAACATTTGATTCCCAGTCTGCTTGAAGCCGTACTGGCTATGGCGTGGTCAGACCGCACCGATTGGTTTTTTGGCGTTAACCTGGGGATCTACTATGACCCAATGCAGCCAGCCATCGTACCCGATGGTTTGCTTAGCTTAGGAGTGGAGCGGATTATTCACCCAGACTTGCGCCTCAGTTACGTCCTTTGGGAAGAAAAAACCGTCCCAATTATGGTGCTAGAGGTTGTCTACCAGCCCCTGAGAGGAGAGCGCACCACCAAACTGGAAAAATATGCCGAAATGGGAGTGCTGTACTATGCGGTTTATTCCCCCCTCCGGGAGCGCAAGCCCCGCCTGGAAGTGGCTCGCTTAGTTGATGGCTGCTACTTTTTGCAGCAGGGTTTTCCGGTTTGGATGCCAGAAATAGGATTGGGAATTGGGCGAGAAGAGGGAACCTATCAGGGAATCACCCGCGAATGGCTTTACTGGTATGATGAGCGAGGTCAGCGACTGCTAACACCAGAGGAACTCGCCCAGCAGGCGGAACAGCGAGCGCACCGGCTCGCAGAAGAATTGCGCCGGCACGGCATAGATCCTGACTCCCTGCTTTGAACTAATATAGCGTTTGTAGAAACCCGGTTTCTTTGAGGAACCGGGTTTCTGACCCCGGGAATATTGCTGGTAGGGGCGGGCTCACCCAAAATGTCTAAAATGTCTCTGGGGTTTTCCCGGATGTTCGTAAACCCGCCCCTACTTCCCGCTGACGCACCACAAGAAATTGATGCCGGTTTATTGAAGTTCAGTTTATCGAGGTAACTGCTCAAAAATCCCAAAAGAGCGCTGTCGCGCCGCCGGGTTGCGAATCGCAGCATTGAAATCCGTGCCCGTACCCCCACCGGCACCCGGATCGGGAAGGCCAAAAAGGGCGTCAGTAACAAAAGTCTGGGAAAATCCCAGGTCAAAACTTCTTTCTTCCTCAAAAAACGGAGGCTTCAGTTTCGGTTTTGCCGGCTGAGCCGGTGCCGGTTGATTTGCCGGCGCTTGCGTGACGCCACTCTCTGCTGGGGATGGGCTGCCGGTTTCTCCTGCCAAAGCCATCTCAGAAACCGTCACCCCCAAGCTAGAAAACACTGCCCCCAAAACCAGGACTGAAACCCACAATTTAGGCATCGTTTTTTTGAGCCGGTGCATAACATATCCCTCCTCTAATTATAGCAATCCTATTCGATTTTTGCCCTACCTATTTGAGAGGCGGAGCCTCCCTCCCGTGCGTTCCCAGGCGGGAGCCTGGGAACGAGCAACAAAAAAACCGCGCTTTGGAGTGAGAGCCTCGCTCCACTCTTAGCCCGCGTTGGGCGAAGCCCTTCCCGCAGGGTAGGCGGGCTTCGTCTGTATAG
>NZ_KB235948.1:5916168-5971036 GCF_000332335.1 Kamptonema formosum PCC 10802
CCCCGGACAGATTTCTTGGCTCAGATCGTGCCCTTCGACGAATTCTTGAACCAAATAGAATTCCTGATTTTCCTCAAGGTGAGCCAGAAGTCGCGGGATTTGGTCGTGACTTCCCAACTTGTACAGGACTGCCGCTTCCTGATTGAATAACCGGCTCGCGGTTTGCAAAACAAACGGATCGGCAGACTGGGGTTTGAGTTGCTTCACGACGCACAGGGGGCGTGCCGGCATCTGCCGGTCTTCTGCCAGATAGGTCTGGCCAAACCCCCCTCCTCCCAAATGTTTGACAATGTAGTATCGCCCGCCGATAGTTTTTCCCAGCATCTGCTTTCCGCCTCCTACCCTCACTGATATTGATTTTGCCACAGATGAAAGCCTCTGCCTGCCGGCTGCCGGCGGTCGGGGTGCCTAACAGTCTCTTTCCAATCGCCAGGAACTTGGCTCTTCTCTTAGCCCGCGTTGGGCGAAGCCCTTCCCGAAGGGTAGGCGGGCTTCGTCTGTATAGCCGCGATTTCCAAGAGACTGTTGGCGAATTGATGTAGGGTAAGACCCCACCCCCAAGTTTCCTCGTTCCCAGCTCAAGCTTGCAGGAGGAAAAACCGCGCAGATTGTGAGAGTCTCGCTCCACTCTTAGCCCGCGTTGGGCGAAGCCCTTCCCGCAGGGTAGGCGGGCTTCGTCTGTATAGCCGCGATTTCAATCGCCAGGAACCTGGCCAACTAGCCAGAGCCAGTAGTAGGGTGCGTTCCCTCTTAGGGAACGCACCCTACCCCTTGTCCGGCGGCGGGCGAGCCGGTAGGGCTAAAGCCCAACTACAAACCTTTTCAGGTTAGGACGTAGGACAGGCGTCGCGCTGTAGGCGCTTGCGCCGTGCGCTCTTAGCGCATGCGCCGCTCCGCTAACGCCTGTCCCAAAGACCTGAGGTTCTTCCCGGCACTTTTAGAACCGGAAAGTCGTGCGCAGAACTCCGACCAAGATATCATCGTTCCCCGCATCGTGTTCCGGATTGATAATGTAAAAGAAGCCGGGTGTTACTGTTATTCTATCACTCACCCGAAACCGGTAGAACGCCTCCAGGTGCAGTGAGGTGTCACTATCTTCCGTCACCCCATTGCCGGTGCGCAGTTTGGGCGGCTGACCGGCCATAAAGGCGAGCAAGTCCCCTTTGCGCCCAAAGGGATCGGAAAGTTCCAAAGAAAACAGGTACGTCGTGGTGGTTGCGGAAGCGTCTGATGTGGTAGAATCGGTGAAAATTATCCCGCCCCAAGTCCCGAAGGTGAGGTTGCGAGCCGCACGCCACTGGAGGGTGCCGCTGACGGCATTAATCTGCACCGGCTCGCCCATCGCCCCAGACGTGTCCGCATTGAAGCTGCCGGTGAACGTATCCAAGCTGCCATTGCGCGAATAGGCATTAATATAAGCCAAGCCGGTGATAATTTTATCCGCCGGTCGGGTTAAAAGTTGCACGCCCAAAGCGCTGTGGCTAGCTGCAAATACCCCTCGGCGCTCTTGGGAAGCGTCGGGATCGTTGCTGTCTCGCGTGCCATAAGCCACTTGCAAGCGCATGCGGTCAGAAATCAGCCAGTCCAAACCAACACCGGCATCGAGAGCGCCAATTTTGAACAGGGGGCTAGCTTCCGCAAACCGGGAAATCGCACCCCGCCCCGTGTCAAAATAGGGGGAGTTAGCAGTCAGCACGCTGCTCAGGCTGAAGCCAACCGGCCTGACCGTAAACACAACCCGGTCATTAAAGGCAGCAAACCGGTATTCCAGCAAATCCAGTTGGATTTGATTGTTCGTATCCCCCTGATAGGACAGCAGAGTCATATCAGTTCCCAGGGAATTCTGATTGGCGAACCCCCGGTCGGCGACATTCCCCGCGCCCAACTCAATTCGCAGCAAATCTTTGCCAGAAAAAGTGCTGACTGTTTGCAACCGCACCAAATTTGTTAAAATGGTGTTAGTCGCACCGTTCCCGGGCGGGCCACCGCCGGTGGCGTCTGCGAATGCGAATATCACCTCACCGCCCAAAACTGTCGTCGAGGAAGTAATTCGTTGCGACTCCAAAGTGGCGGCGCGGTTTTCCAGGGTGGTGACTCGACCGCGCAAAGCAGCCAGTTCCGTCCCAAATTCTTCCTGCAGCTGGCGGACGGTGGCGAGGTCTTGCTGCGTGATAAAATCCGCAGTTGAGACGGCTTGTGGGATCAGCTGGGTGATGCGCTCCAAACAAGCGTTCAAACCGGCAGCAAACTCGTATCGAGTCATGGCGCGATTCCCCCGGAAAGTCCCGTCTGGGTAGCCGGCAATGCACCCGTAGCGCTCTACCAAGTTTTGCAGCGCCCCAAAAGCCCAGTCTGCCGGCTGCACGTCTGACAGCTGGGACACCGACGTCACTTGAGCCATTGGGTCATCTGGCGCACCGGCTGCATCTGGATCGCCGGCATGAAGCGGTTCAGGGGAAATTTCGCCCACGTCTGGGGGAGCCGAAACCTCACCGGCAGGAATCAGTTCAGCCACCGCTGGAGTTGCAGCAATGGGAGCCGTTTCTGTCAGAGGTGCCGGTGTTTCCGGAGTGGGGAGGTGTGAGAATTCTGCTGACAGCTCTTGCGGGGAGCCAGTTGGGGGGTTTGCCCCCATAAAGTGCCGTTTATCTAACCCATAAAATTTGCGCGGTTTCAGATTTTATTTAACAGCAGTCGGTTCTGCTGGGGTTAGCTGTTCAGGCGAACCCGCCAAGGCTGCCGGTGCGGACACCAGCAATAATAAAAGACCGGACAAACAATGTTTCACACCCATATTTGCTCCTCACACCCATGAACCCAAACACTAGAAGTATAGGGAAGAGTCTCCTTCCTGTAAAGACCCTGCTTGCCAGAATGTTGGTTTTCCCTGACGGTGCCGGCATCAGTAAACTGCCGGCGATCGAGGAACCCCTCCGCGCCGCATACCGCCGCACCGGCATCTTGCCTGGTGGAGAAACCCGGTTTCTTAAAGAAACCGGGTTTCTGGGGTGCCTATTCGCAGCGCTCGTCTATCAAGAGACTGCCCTGACCGCCTGACGGGCACAATCGCAGCTGATTTTTCAACCCAAAAGAAAAGAGCTTATAGATATCATCCACCTCATCCTTTGGGTCTTCAAACCCATCTGATTTGGCATCAAATTCCACCTTGCCACTAGCTTGAGCGATTGCCGGCATCCCCCCAGGGGATTGGCCCTTGCTAATCAACTCGGCAGAAGGGGGATTGAGGTTGAAAGGCAAATTCAGCCCCACCCGTTTGATGAGTTCGAGCGCAAAATTCAGCTGCTGAGAGCTGCTAAACTGTAGATTAAAGCTGCTAAAGTCAAGGGGTTTGGAACCTGATGATGGTCTGTCCGCAGACTCCAACTTCGTTCCCGATTCAATTTGAATATTGCCCCCACAAGCTGGCTTATTTCTGCTCCCAATACCGTGACTGCCAACCACGCGCCCGTTTGTGTCGAATACCGGACCGCCACTCATACCGGGGCGAGTGTTATCCGTATAAAATATGCTGTAGCCCCAATTCTGCTCGGCGTCGGGATTCACCTTTCCCGTCACCGGTCCCCAAGCTAAACGCCTTTGCCGGCGAGACACTTTAGCGTTACCGCATATCGGGGTGCCATCTGGATTTTGCCCGATAGCTTCTTTTTCCGGATCTGGCCAGCCGGAGATATAAACCGTGTCGCCTATATTGACCTCATCCGCATTTCCCAGGGAGGCGACGGCATAGTCTTTATCGCTCTCAAAGCTGACAGCAGCGATATCGATACCTCTGATATCGTTGCCAGGAAGCCGGCAGCCAAATCTTACCAAAGCCGCCGGCACTCCATTCCCGCTGAGCGGGCACCCCCTGCTATCATTAATTTGTTTAACTTGGTGAACTTGCCGGTCCCAAGTGCGAATCCCAAAGGGCGTATTATTACCAACGAATCTTTGGGGAAAGTTATGGGCAACAGTTAAAACGTAGTAGGTTTTTCCCTGTCTGGCGAAAATCACCCCTGAACCGGGATTCCAGACTCCTTCCTTATTTTTTTCGCTCGCCAAAGGGTTGTTGCGATTGTTCTCGATTTCTTGAATTAATTCTGGCGTCAGTCCGGGTGCGATCAGCACCGTAGTTTGCCGCGCTATCGAATTAATCTCCTCTGTGGAAAGACCGGCAAACGCTGGGGTAGCTGCCAGTCCCCCCAGCAGAATTCCTCCCAGACATCTCAGAATCAGCTGTTTTGCAGACAACATATTCACTCCAATTTAGCTTAACTTACCAAATTAAAGAAGTACCTCAAATTATGACACACCCACCGGCACAAAGTCAACCGGCCTTGAGCGAGACTGACTGGCCAGCCGGCCTTGAGCGGCGCAGGAACTTCCCCTCTGAGGATTCTTTAACAGATGTAAAGAATTGTAAAACCGATGGAACGAGTGGGAGAGGGGAAGAATATGCAGGACCTCTGCATCAGATGCGGGAGAGCTGTTCCCTAAGGGAACAGCCCACCGGCACGCGGAATTACAAGTAATACCTAACCGTTGTGACAACGCGACTTTTCTTAGCCACCAAAGCAGCCTTCAAGAACAAAGTGGTTTGGTTGTGCAGCAGCCCCTCCCACCAGTTGCGGGTCACAAAAGCCGGAATAATCACCGTACAAAAAACGCCCGGGTAACGCGCTTCAAACTCTCCGACAAAATTGATGAGAATCGACACCAATGAGCGATAAGGCGAGTCGAGAATTACCAAAGGAATATCTGGCTCCATCTGCTGCCATCGCTGTTGCAGTTTTTCCCGGTCTGTAGAGCCAATATCGACATGAACGGCTACAATTTCATCTGCAATACTGCGGGCGTAGTCGAGAGCTTCTAGTGTGCCCCGGTTCAGTTGCCCCACCACAACTACTGCGGGGTGAGTGACGACATCTGCTTTAGGTCTGGGGATATAACTCCGAGGGGGTACGCCCTGAATGCTGAGGCGTTGCGCCACATATTTATAGTGCCGTCCAATCACTAAAAACAGGCTCACCACCACAGGAATTGCCACCACGACTAACCAAGCTCCCAACCGGAACTTCGTTGTGACAATCACGCCCAGCACGCCCAGCGTAGCAAGAGAACCCAAGGCATTCATAAGGGCGCTAGCACGCCATCCGGATGTCCGCTCTTTGAACCAGTGAACGACCATCCCAGCTTGGGAGAGGGTAAAAGAAGTGAACACGCCTACGGCATAGAGGGGGATAACGGCGTTCACTTGCCCTCGGAAAATAACAATCAGCAAAGCAGCCCAGAGGCTGAGCAAAACAATGCCGTTGGAATAGACGAGGCGCTCGCCCAGCAGCGCTAACTGTCGGGGCAGAAACCCATCGCGAGCGAGGAAATAGCACAGTCTGGGGAAGTCGGCAAAGCTGGTATTGGCTGCTAAGAGCAAGATTAACAGCGTGGCCACTTGGATAAAGTAGTAAAACGGGCTGTTGCCGACAATCTGGCGTCCCAACAGAGAAACGGCGGTTTGTCCCTCTTCTGGAATAATGTGATAAGCGTTAGCCAGGTAACTGATTCCCAAAAACATCGCCCCCAGAATCCCACCCATGTACAGCAGTGTCAGGCGGGCATTTTTCCACTCGGGAGGCTTAAATGCCAAGACCCCATCCGATATGGCTTCCACTCCTGTCATGGCTGTACAGCCGGCAGAAAAGGCTCTCAAAATGAGAAATAAACTCACCGGCTCGACCCCTGTAATTGCGCGAGAGGGCGGCGGAATGTGTCCGGTGGCCTGCTGGTATAGACCCATGCCAATCAGGACAAAAATACTCCCGACAAAGGCATAAGTAGGAATCATAAACAGCTTTCCGGACTCCCGGACGCCCCGCAGATTCGCTACCATCAGTAAGAAAATGAAAATCACGCACAGCTCTACGGTGAACTTTTGCAGTGCGGGAATCGCTGAGGTGAGGGCGGCTGTGCCGGCGGACACACTCACCGTTACTGTCAGGATGTAGTCAATCATCAGCGAAGCCCCTGCGATTAACCCAGGTAACAGACCCAGGTTCTCGCGTGCGACAATGTAAGAGCCGCCGCCTTTGGGATAGGCTCGTATGGTCTGCCGGTAAGAAAGCACGACCACGGAGAGCAGCAGGACAATCGCAAAAGCAATGGGCAAAGACCAACCGAGCGCAGCACTGCCAGCAGCCACCAGAACCAGCAGGATTTCTTCCGTCGCGTAGGCAACGGACGAGAGCGCATCCGAGGACAGGACCGCCAGCGCTGCGGCGTTGGTCAATCGCTCCTCAGTGTGAGCGCTAGTCGGTAGGGATCGGCCCAGTAAAAATCGCTTCAGCCGAGAATATAAGGCCATAGAAACTGCACCTGTGTTCGTTTATCTGTCCACTCAGTCGGGGACAAGGATATTGAAATTTTGGCAGATTCGGTAGCAATTGACCTAACGGGCCAGAACGATTGGTTGGCCCTTCTCAAAGCGAGGGCTGAGTGCCGCGCTATTTTGCCCACCGGCAGCTGGCGCGGCTGATTTGTCCCGTGGTGCCAGTCGCCGCCAGCTCTCACCGGCTAGCTTTTGTCCCAGGCAGCCGGTGAAACTCAATATTTGTATCGATTGCCACAGAATATCAGATCACTGTAGGGAGAACCTTGAACGGTTGATTCGCTCTCTCCCACTCCTGAATTGCTGCGTGAAGTTGTGCCCTCCAGAAGTGCGCTCGCTCATACGCCAGTCGCAAGTCTTTTTCCAGCCTCTCTGGCTTCACGTCACTGGCGTTGTTTGTCCCCAGTAACTTACAAAGCCCTATCGATAGAATTTCAATTAGGTCGTGACCACAACAGACATCCCAAGCGTCATGTGCGTCGCTTTTCAACCCGTCCATCTTGTTTTTAATCTCTCGCTCAACAAGGGCAGGTTTTTGTGACGTGTTTTTCACGGTTTTAATCAAAGCTGACTTATCCACAGCCAAGCTTTTACTGTCCAGGAATTTCGCAAAAGATAGTCCCTCAAATTTCAGAGACAGATTATCTTTCAAGGAAACCCATCGCAAGTAACCAATGGGCGAGCCGGCGTCAATCAGTATAAGGCGGACATCCTTACCGGCACTCCCAGTCACTCTCTTAATTTTCTCTTCAGAACTGTGTTCTGCAAGAACTTTCTCAAGCGCCGGTGATTGAAGGAGCATAGTTTCCAGATCGTGAGTGTCCGTTAAGAGCAAGTTTGGGCTAGATGGTACAGTTCCCTCCAGTCTGGAGAAATCCGCATCTACAATCGCCAGCACGCCGGCGAAATTATCCTGCTCAAGGATGTCTAGCGCTTCAACAGCCATCTCTTTATTATAAGCATTCTCTACCTGACACTTCTCCCTGTCCACCAAGTGATTGAATACTCGCGCATCCGTATCTCCCTCAACAATTAAAAAAGAGCCATCGTGTTGGCTGCGCTGCATACGGATTTTGTTAGCAGTGCGAGCTGCGGTAATATATTCTCTCATTCAGCCGGCCCCTTCAACTCCACTGTCAAATCCCAGCGGTCGTTTATAATATCTGGAGAGTGGGTGGCTATCAGCACATCAAAATTTGCCAGCTGAATGATTGCTTGCAAATCCTTGAGAAACTGCACTTGCCAAGCGACATGCAATGAAAGTTCTGGCTCGTCAATGAGAATCAGCGAATTAGGCTGGACTTTGAAGAGCAACTCGTAAAGCATAACCAGTTCGTGCTGCTCTCCCGAAGATAGGTCTGTGGGCGACAGTAGCTTGCCATCAGCCGTCGTAAAGGTAAACCCTTTTTCTTTACTGACAGCCATCTTTTTATATAGAAAGCGCTCGTTAATGATTCTTTTGAGCAGCTCTATTTTACTAGATAGCTCATTAAAAACGCTCAGCTTTTTTTCTACATCTCCTGCATAAACTGACAAAATGCTTATCGTTCGCTCATCGATTCGGTCATCTACTTGTAAATCAGTGTTTTCGTCTTTCTCTAAGAGTCCAGCCTCTCTTATCCGAGAGCGCTTCTCCTCCAACTCACTTAATTTATTCCGAATTTTTTCCTCCGTTAAATCAGAGGTAGCTTTGTAGTTGACCACTCGGGCCGGAAAAGTCCTGTCCAGTGATTGAGACAGGGCACCATATTCAGCCAGATTTTTTTGAATGTTTTTTGCGAGCTCCTTCGTATAGGTAGACACAGACGGAATCATTGAGTAACTTCTCGCCGGATATATCGCTATCCTGCGAACATCTGCATCTGAAATACTTAACAGACGCTGGGCTTCTACAAACCGAACATTGATGAGGCTTTTCAGTTCTGACAGCCACTTTGGCTCTTTTTTTACTCCTGTTATATTTTCTGGCACCACGTTCCCAAAACGGGATAACACTTCTTCTAAATAAAGCTCTTCATCAGTGGGTAAATATAGCCATTTACTTTGGCCTATCCGCTCCAGTCCCGGAACTCTAGTTTCGATTATTTCTAAATAAAAACCAATTTTTTTGGAATTAGCCAAGGACTCCGGCGAGAAAGTATTGGGTTTTGAACCAGGTCGGTTAAATTCAAACACGGGCTTGCTTATGTTTTCATTTTCACTAGAGCTCACCACAGATTTAGTCACTCTAAGATAGCTCCCTTCATCAAAGGCTATCCTGAACTCCATAAAGGGAATACTGCCAAACTCTGAATAGCGGGAATTGAACAGTCCATTAATCATCCTGAGTAAAGCAGTTTTCCCAAAACCGTTTGGCCCGTGAAGGATAGTTATCCGCTCTTCCATGTTCAGAGGGATGGTGTGGTCAAATGATCCAAACAGCTTGGACACTGAAATTTGTTGGATTCTCATACTGTCTTGCTTGTCAACTTTGTTACAGCTGGCAGAAACTCGGTTTCTTCTATTTTAACAGATTTTGATGCGACTTGTCGGGGGAAGTCACCCACGGAGACTCCCCCTACAAATCTATCATCCCACAAATATGCTACGCCGCCGCCTCACCCTCCAGCAAACTTTGCGCCGCCAAAAGCAAATCCGCCTCAATATCCTTGAGGTCTTCCCGATTGGCCAAATACGCTTTCAGCGCTTCCAGCGGATCGACGCTCGCACCGGCACCCAGTTCCGGCAAGCGAGCTCGCGCTTCCGAACTCACCACTTCCGGCTGAATCGTGTACGTGTGCGCCTCACTCAGCGCCCGGTGCAGCGCCGTACTGTCAATTCCATCCAATTGCTCCTTTCTGATTTTGTAAATCAGCCGCACCACCGCATCCTGAATCTCCCTCTTTGCGATCGCCTTGAGCAGCACCGCCTGCGGGTCCGCCGCCTCCGACAAATTCACCTCAATAGTCCGGAACGCCCGCACCGGCAGAGGGCAGAACTGCCACTCAGCCCTGCCCCGCTCCAGCTCAACCATCACATAGCCCTTATCTTCCTTTTGCTCGCTGAAATCCACCCGCTCAATACTCCCCGGATAAATCACCGGCGGATCGTTAGACGGATTCAAATTCTGGTGCCGGTGGACGTGACCCAGCGCCACATAGTCATAGCAAGGTCTGACCAGCAGATACATCGGAATCGTGAACCCCTTCCCCACCGCCAGAAACCGCTCCGCACCGTACTCCGCCCTATCCGCCATCAAATGCGCCAGCAGGACCGCCGGCACTTCCGGATCTAGCTGGCGGATTTGCCTTTCCAAACCCCCTCTCAAACGCTCAATCAACTCTTGGTTCACATCAGACAGCGACATCCCTTCCGTATCCGATTTTGTCATCAGAGCCGAGCGCGTAATCCAGGGCAGCGTAACCACCTGCACCGGCCCGTTGCGGGTTTCGATGCGGTGAACCTCCAAAGTATCGCCCACAATAAACCCCGGCACCCCCAGCGTCCGGTAAATGCACAGACTCGCCCCCCCCTGCCCTTGTGAATGCTGGTCGTGGTTTCCCACCAGCAGCACCGTAGGAATTTTCGCGTCCGCCAGCCGGCGAAACTGGCCGGCAAACGCTTCCTGCACCACCGGCGGCGGCGTTGCGTCCGGAAAAGCATCCCCGCCAAACAGCACCAAATCGACCGGCTCCTCAATCGCCCTGTCAATACATTTCGACAGGCTGCTGACAAAATCCTCCAGCCGCGTATTCAACCCCGTCACTGGATTAACCCGCCCGTGAGAGAAGCCGCTCCCCATGTGGATATCCGAGAGGTGAAGAATCTTAATCATTTTTTCCTCCGCTGTAGCTCAGGCGGGACGCCTGCCATATTTAGGGGGTCCCGCCACGATCTTAACCTGCTTTCTTCAATTAACAGAACCCACTCTAGCAGTTCTAAATGATTTGTGTTCCCCCTCTCTCTTTTCATTCCTTGGCGTTCTTGGCGTCTTGGCGGTTACTTTTTTAAATTTTTTCACCCCTCAACTCTAACCGCTATATTCCCAACAATGTGGTAAGCATTAATTCGACTCACCGGCCTCAGAAAAAAGGCTGATTTATCCCAAAGCAATCGCAGATTAGCCGCAACTCAAAGTCCGACATTCCCGCAGCCGGCTCCCCCGCCCGCAGATTCAGGTACTCGTAGTGCGCCGCCGTTTCCGCATATTCCACCAAATCCCCCGCCTTGCGAACACCGGCATCCGCGTGGGTGACAATGCCGTGCCGCCGCCAGATTGCGGCGCGATGCGATCGCAGCGGCTCCACCGTAGCTTCCGCCAGATCCTGCGAACCCGGAACCAGAAAAGGCAGCACCCCAATCCCCTCAGGAAACTCCAGAATCGTTTCCGGCTGCCAGCGCAGCAGCCGCCGGTTAAAAGCGAAAGTCTCACTGTAGGCGTCGAGATGGCTGAGGTAAGTCAGGTAAAGCGGCTGGGCGTGGACAACCGCGTGTTCCGACAAAGAGCGCCGAGCCACATGGTCATTGTGAATCGCCAGGTGCGAGTTGAACTCACTCGTGGGGCGCAGATCCGAAGCCGCATAGATTTCCCCGGCCTCGCCCCCCTGTTGAATGTGCAGCAGGCAGAGCGTGGTATCTGGATTGCGGGCCAAATCCCGCAGCCGGCGTCCCGAACCGCTGACGATCAGCCAGCCGCCAGAGAGCGCCGGTACTGTCACCGGCAAGTCGATCGAGCCGCGCGAGCGAAACCGGCTGTCCATCTCTGGCAGGTTGCGCAAAAAGACGGAAATATTGCCGGCAGCGCCCTCCGCCGCATTGATTTGCGCCATGCGCCGGCCCACATCGCCGATTTCCCAGAGAATGTCTTTAAGGCTGTGCATGAGAGAGTATCTCCGTTGTGCAAAGAAGCCCAAATGAATGCGACAATGATGTCAGCAGGGGGTAGGAGGAGAAGATTTTTGGCCAGCGAATCAAAGGAAACGGGATTGAAACGAAACGAGTCCCACATTTGCCCGATGAAGAACCCCACCCCCCAACCCCCTCCCCGCGTTTCGGGGAGGGGGAGTCAGAGGGGTTTTCCATGAGTGGAAAAAGTTTCAATCATCGTGGTGCGACGCCCACCCCACTGTTCAAATGTGGATGCCGCACTCCGTCTTGCCGGTGCCGCGCCAGCGACCGGCTCGCTCGTCTTCGCCCTCGCCTACCGGCGTGGTAATCGGCTCATCCCCAATGCTGGCATAGCCCTGGTCGTGCAGAGGATTGTAAATCATCTTGTACTCAGCCACATACGCCCAACTTTGCTTCCGCGTCCAGAACGCCAGGGGGTTGACTTTCAGGCGATTTTGTGCGTCTAGCTCAAACACCGGCATGTCGGCGCGAGTCACCGCTTGGTCGCGGCGGCGACCGGTGATCCAAGCCACCGCCTTCAGTTCCGCCAAACCCCGCTGCAGGGGCTCAATTTTGGTGACGTGGTGGAACTGGGCGATATCTGTGTCCCACAGCGCCTCCCCGTAGCGGGCGGCAAACTCTTCCCGGGTGGTGGCTTCCAGAGTCTTGTACGTCCGCAGATCCAGATTGTAGATATCCTTGGCCTTTGCTACGAGTTCCAGGGTTTGAGGGAAGTGGTACAGCGTGTCGAGGAAGACCACCGGCACCGGCACCGCCGGCTTGAGGTCGCGGTAGAGAAGATCCGTAATCAGGATGTCATCCACATTAAAGGCGCTGGTCTGCACCAGGCCGGTGGGGATATTCTCAAGACACCACGCCAGAATTTCTCTAGGATGGGCTGAGGCGTATTTCTGGTTGAGCTCATCGGGGTTAAACTGGGAAGCTGCAACAGCAACTGCTGCGGAATCGGTCATGGTAGCTTTATTCTGTATCCTGCATTTCTACAATATCAAACTGGGGTATCTGTAAAATCAAAAATCTTATTAAGGCAGCGCGTATGACTGGGGCGAGGGGCAAAGTGTATCTGGTGGGTGCTGGGCCAGGAGATGTGGCCTACCTCACCGTGCGGGCGCAACAGCTGCTGGCGCAAGCCGAGGTGCTAGTCCACGACGCCCTCACCGATGTGGGGGCGCTTCCGGAATCGCCCCTGCTGCAGCTGGTGCCGGCATCTGCAGAGGTCCTCGATGTGGGCAAGCGGGGAGGACAGCCGAGCACCCCCCAATCGGAAATTAACCGGCTGCTGGTGGGGCTGTGCAAAGCAGGCTTGCAAGTCGTGCGCCTCAAAAGCGGCGATCCCTTTATTTTTGGCCGCAGCGCCTCGGAAATCGGGGCGCTGATAGAAGCCAACTGCGATTTTGAGGTGGTTCCGGGGATCTCCTCAGCCCTCGCCGCACCTTTGCTTGCCGGCATTCCCTTAACCGATCCCGCAATCAGCCGGTGCTTTGCCGTCGCCAGCGCTCACGACTTGGATGCCCTGGACTGGGAAACTCTAGTGCTAGTCGAGACTCTGGTATTTTTGATGGGGGGGCGCTGCCTGAGTGAAATTGTCCGCATGCTGCACCGGCATGGGCTTCCCCCCGAGACGAAAGTGGCAGTGATTCGCTCTTGCAGCCACCCCGAGCAGCAAATCTGGACCGGCACTCTCGCCGATATTGTCCAGAAAACTGCCGGTCAGTCTCTCTCACCGGCAGTGATTGTCATTGGGCAAGTTGTCGGACTCCGCGACTTTTTGATACAGGACACGCAGCCTGAATATAAAATCGAAAATCCACCATCCAAAATGCCAAATCCCCAACTCCCTTTAGCCGGCAAAACTGTCTTAGTCACCCGCTCCGCCGGCCAGTCAGGGGAATTCAGCCAGCGGTTGCAGACTGCCGGCGCTACAGTTATCGAGATGCCGGCTCTAGAAATTGGCCCGCCTTCCAGTTGGGAGCCGCTCGACGGCGCGATCGCCCGCTTGCAGGAGTTCGACTGGCTGATTCTCACTTCCACCAACGGTGCCGACTGCTTTTTCGAGCGGCTGGCTGCCGGTGGGAGAGACACCCGCGCTCTTGCCGGTGTTAAAATTGCCGTCGTGGGAGAAAAAACCGCTGCTAGCCTCCAGCAGCGCTGTTTGCAGCCGGATTTTATCCCGCCCAATTTTGTCGCCGATGCCCTAGTGGCTAATTTCCCTGAAAGTGTGGCCGGAAAGAAGATTCTCTTCCCTCGGGTGGAAACCGGCGGGCGGGAAGTTTTGGTAAAGGAATTAACCGGACAGGGGGCGGAAGTCGTGGAGGTGCCGGCATACGAGTCGCGGTGCCCCGAGGCGATTTCCCCGGCAGCCTGGGAAGCCCTGCAGCTGGGAAAGGTGGATGCGATCGCCTTTGCCAGTTCCAAGACGGTGAAAAACTTTTGCCTCCTGGTCGGGGGTGCCGGTGCTGGGACGGACGGTGTTGCGCCACTGCTAGAAGGCGTCTGTCTGGCTTCGATTGGCCCGCAAACCTCTAAAACCTGCAGGGAACTGCTGGGTCGGGTGGATGTGGAAGCGAGGGAATATACGCTGGAAGGGTTATTGCAATCCCTGATTTCATTTTCGGTTGAGGGACTGCAATCAGGAGCCGGTGGTTAGGGGTTAGGGGTTGGGGGTTGGGTTTCATCGATTATCCCACGCCCAATGCGGGCCCGCCCCATGCGATCGTGCCCGTCACTTTTTCCCCTCACACACTTGTGTGAGAGCGGCGGCATCTCACTCAACATACTGGCGGGAGAAGGGGAGAAAATTGCGATTAATCTTAGCTCTCAGACCAGATTCTCGCGTTCCCAGACAGAGCCTGGGAACGCAATCTGGAGGCAGAGCCTCCTTTTATAGCAGCAGTCATATTGGTTAGGACAATCGGAGCTTCGGGAGCTGGGGAGTTCGGGAGCGAGGGAGGCCGGAATGTACGTTCCCTAAAAGCCTACTGCTATATAGACGTAGGGGGGGCGTCCCGCCTGCCCTGAAGGTCTAATGTCCTAATCTAAGTGGCTACTGCTAGAACAGAAAAGCAGGTTAAAAGCCTATAGCAGCAGTCATATTGGTTAAGACATTAATGACATAGCTTATGGGGCTCATGGGCATCGGGCTCATGCGCATGGGGTAAGTAGGGGCGGGTTCACCCAAGATCTCTCTGGGTTTTACCAGATGTTAGTAAACCCGCCCCTACCAGCTTTTGCGTGATGCGATGATGCGATGATGCGATGATGCGATGATGCCCATGTACTAACCTAAGTGCATACTGCTAGAACAGCTAAGCTCTCAGACTAGATGTATAGCAGTAGGCAGTTAGGTTAGGACGTAGGACAGGCGTTCCCTCCGCTCCCTATGACTACAGAAAGTGAGATGCCCTGTCTTTAACTGACTGTCCATTACTATACAAATTAATTGTTAAGGCGGGAAAGAGCCAGAAACCAGGTTTCTTGCTGTAGGAGGGCTCAGTTTTGTGGCTCCCCCAGTAGAACAAACTGGGTTTCTTGTGGCTTCACTTTTTATACAAAAAAGCCGATTTGTTTGGCACCGGCACTTCCAGGTGCCGGTAGGGCGCTGCAGCCACTCAACCCCAACGCTGGTGACGCCGGGGGGAGAGCCGGTGGAGGGAGCGTCCCACCTTTGTGGGGTGAGACCGGCACCCCACCCCCCCCACGCGGTACGGGGGAGGGGGAGTAAAGGGGGGGGTTTCGCACAGTGGAAAAAGTTTGCGCTCGCCGTTCTACTGTGCAGCGCCGTGGCGAGAGCGCCGCCTGTCCAACCGGCATCGGGGCGGCTGGAGAAACGGTAAAATGGGAAAAATCAGGGAGCGTCTGAAAGCGGAAATATCCACAGAGCCTGCGAATCTCTTTTTTTAGGAAAAATCCACAGAACAAGGATTTAGAGCCTTTTTCGTCTGGGAACGACAGGCACTACTTAGATGTGAGAGGAAAAAGTGATGAGTCGGAATTTTTTGCTCTACGGTGCGCTAAAGCGTGGCGCTGCGGGGCTGGGTTCAGTGCTGGGATTGAGTTTCTCGGCGGCTGGGATAGCTCAGCCGGCTGCTGGTGCGGGGGAGCCGGTTGCAGCGCCGGCAATTCAGGCGGTTCGGGTGAGAGAGCCAGCACTCAGCAAAAATGACTATGAGCGGGGTTTGGAGCTGCTGAAGCGGGGAGATTTTCAGGGAGCGCGGGAGGCGTTCAGCCAAGTCATAAAGAAAAATCCCAGCGACGCAGCGGCTTATTTTCAGCGGGGGAATAGCAACTACGCCCTGCGCGAATATGAAGCCGCCCTCAAAGATTACAGTTCGGCAATCGAGCGCAATCCTAACAGTGCCGACGCCTACTACCGGCGGGGAAATGCCTACTACGCCTCGGGCAAATATGCCGAAGCGGTGGCAGATTTCACGCAGTCGGTGCGGCGCAATCCCGAGGGAGCAGACACTTACTACCGGCGGGGAAACGCTCACTACGCGCTCAGAGACTACTCTGCGGCGCTGGCGGATTACACCGAGGCGGTGCGGCGCAATCCCGAGGGAGCAGACATCTATTACCGGCGGGGAAACGCTCACTACGCCCTCGGAGACTACTCTGCGGCGCTTGAGGATTACAGCCAGGTGCTTTTGCGCAATCCCAAGGACTCGCTGGCATACAGGCAGCGGGGAGCCGCTCGCTACGCCCTGAGAGACTACACCGCCGCCGCTGACGATTGCACCCGGGCGCTTTTGGGAAATCCCAGCGACGCGGAAGCCTACCGCCTGCGGGGGAATTCCCGCTACGCTATAAAGGATTATCAGGGCGCGATTGAGGATTTTAGCAAGGCTCTGGAGAGCAATCCCCGGGATGCGGAGGCTTATACGAGCCGCAGTCTCGTCCGCTATGCCGTGTCAGATTATCAAGGATCGCTCGCAGACAGCAGCAAAGCGATCGAACTCGACCCACAAAATGCCGCTGCCTACTACCGGCGGGGGAACGCTCACAGTAAACTGGGAAAGTTGAAAGAAGCGCTTGAGGATTTGCAAAAAGCGGCTTCTATCTACAAGGAACAGGGCAAGATCGCTGATTACCAGCGGGTGCAGTCGCAAATCGACGATTTGCAAAAGCAGACGAACCGGCTATATGGCGTTTCTTGATTCGATCTGGGCATTAGGGGTGGGGGGTGGGGGTTGCCCACATTTATTTCCGAACCGGCTATAAATAAAAAAGTGCAGCGCAGCCCACCGGCAAGAATCTCGGGTGAGCCCGCCCCCGAGATCGATCAGTCTACTAAATGGATGCTACCGGAGATGATATGAGGAGTAACAGTCAAAAGTCAGCCGTTAAAAACCTAAAGGGAAACACTTCTCATCCTCTATTTTTTTGGCAGGCGCTCCCTGACTCTGCTCACAGCCGCCTGGGGGGCGTCCTTTTGGCGGGGATGGCGGCGGTTTGCGGCGCGGCGCTGTGCGCACCGGCACCCGCCGCCGCCAGCGACGCTAGCTATTGGCTGGCGCAGCGTGGCGGTGCTCCCGACGCCACAACTTTCAACATGCGGGGGATTTCTAGCTACAAGCAGGGAGATTTTCCGGCAGCGATTGAGAACTTTACTCGGGCGCTGGAACTGAATCCCAATCAAGCTGAGGTTTATGTCAACCGGGGGGTGGCTCGCCGCCAAGCGGGTGACTTGGCAGGTGCGATCGCGGATTACACGAAAGCAATTCAGATTCAGCCGGAGAATGCCGGTGCTCACTACAGTCGGGGGAATGTCCGCGCTGTTCAGGGAGACTATCAGGAGGCGATCGCAGATTTCACGCGGGCGCTGGAGCTCAATCCCGAACTGGGGGAGGCTTATTACGGTCGCGGGGTGTGCCGGCGCAAACTGGGAGACAATCCGGGAGCTTTCGCAGATTACACGCAAGCGATCGCGATCATGCCCAATAACGCCCTCGCCTACCACAACCGGGGTGTTGTTCGGGCTGTGCAAGGCGATCACAAGGGCGCGCTGACGGATTACACTCAGGCGATTCAGATCGATCCCAAGGATGCCGGCGCTTACCTCAACCGGGGGCGATCGCGCTTCGCTTTGGGAGACAAGCGGGGCGCGATAGAAGATTACGAGGCAGCGCTGCAGAAAAATGGCAACAGCTCTCAGGCTTGGTTTTTCCGGGGGAGTGCGCTCGTGGATTTGAGAAAGTACCCAGAGGCGATCGCTTCTTATGACCGCGCCCTTCAAGTGAATGCGGACTGGGGGAATGTCAGTCCTGCTGACGCCCGCACAAACCGGGCTCTGGCTCGGCTTAAACAGGGCGACAATCAGGGCGCGATTCAGGATTACAGTCAAGCGCTACAGCTGAATCCAGGTGATGCCGGTGCGTATTACTATCGGGGTGTGGCTCGCGCTTCTCTGGGAGATAAGAAAGCGGCGCTGGAGGATTTAAGACAAGCCGGTGAGCTTTACCAGAAGCAGGGCAATGCCGGTGAGTACCAGAAGGTCATGCAGGCAATTAAAACTCTTCAGGAGTAGATTGGGCTGCCGGTTTTATAAGCCGGCATGCCGGAAAAATAAATTTCTAAATTGCTATAAAATTGCTTAAAATAATTGGCAATTCACTCTCTCTTTACTTTCCTTAGCGCTCTTGGCGTCTACCCTTCGGGAAGCCGCTGGCACCTCTATGGCGGTTTATTAAAAAAAATCACAAATCAATTAAAACCGCTAGAATCCTATAGCAGTATGCACTTAGGTTAGAAGATTAGACCTTCAGGCTCGGCGGACGCCGTACCTACGTCTACATAGCAGTAAACATTTAGGAAACCTACATTCCTGCCTCCCTTGCTCCAGAGCTCCCGAAGCTTCTATTGTTCTAACCAATATGACTGCTGCTATATCTTGGGAAAGTCGGTATAATAATGATACACCGGCACGGCTGCTTTTTAGCTCCAGCGTCATGGAGCCCACCGGCAATCTCAGAACCCCCAGCGATCCGCCCCTGGGAATTTCGGGGAGTTGCCTCTCGCGGTGCGGTAAACTAAACAGCATGACCAATCCCACTCAGCGCATTATTGGCCTCACCGGCGGTATCGCCACCGGCAAAACCACTGTCTCTAACTACCTCGCCAGCACCTATCACCTGCCGGTGCTGGATGCGGATCTCTACGCCCGCGAAGCCGTCGCACCCGGTTCTCCAATTCTCGACAAACTTGCGCAGCGCTACGGTTCAGATATCCTCCTCCCGGACCGCACCCTCAACCGGCAGCAGTTGGGGAATATTATTTTTAACAGTCGGGATGAGCGCCGGTGGGTTGAGCAGCAGATTCACCCTTATGTCCGCGAGCGCTTTGTCAGAGCAATGGGTGAGTTGCAATCCCATCCAGCCATTGTGTTAGTCGTTCCGCTGCTGTTTGAAGCGAATATGACGGATTTAGTCACGGAAATTTGGGTCGTGTGCTGTCCGCCGGCACAGCAGCTGGAGCGTCTCACTCGGCGCGATCTCCTCACTCCCGAACAAGCTCGTTCCAGAATTAGCAGCCAGATGCCGGTGGCGGAAAAGTGCGCTCGCGCCGGTGTGGTTCTGGATAATTCTTCGGGAGTGGAAAATCTGCTGGAACAGGTTCATTTGGCAGTGCGCCGGTGTGAGAGGGAGGAAGTTTGAACCGCCATATAGCAGTAGCCACTTAGATTAGAACATTAGACCTTCAGGCTCGGCGGACGCCGTACCTACGTCTATAGAGCAGTAAGCATTTAGGAAACCTACATTCCGGCCTCCCTTGCTCCAGAGCTCCCGAAGCTTCTATTGTTCTAACCAATATGACTGCTGCTATATCAGGCACCCTACAAATACTTCCCCCCCCTTTTATAGGGGCGGTGCCATCCACGGAAACCGCCCCGGCAGGGGGGATCTACTTTTGCAATTTCTGAGCGGTTCTCAGAATCTGGCCAGCTAAAATAGCTGCGCCAAAGCCGTTGTCGATATTCACTACACCGACACCGGCTGCACAAGAATTGAGCATTGTCAACAGGGGGGCCAGCCCGCCGAAACTCGCGCCATAGCCGACACTGGTGGGCACAGCAATCACGGGACAGTCTGCCATACCGGCAACGACGCTCGGCAGCGCGCCTTCCATGCCGGCAACTACGACTAGCACCTCCGCCGCAGCCAGGACATGGCGGTTGCTCAGCAGCCGGTGAATGCCGGCAACCCCGACATCCCAGAGGCGGTTGACTTGGAAGCCGCACAGCTCTGCTGTGACAGCTGCTTCCTCCGCCACCGGCAGGTCGGCTGTGCCGGCACAGAGGACCGCAATGGTGCCGGCATACCGGGGCTCGAGGGGCGCAGGGACGGTGGCGCAAATGCGAGCCTCCCGGTAGTAGTACAGGCCGGCAATTTGTTCCTGCAGCGTTGCGTAAACTGCCGGCTCGATGCGAGTGGCCATCACCACAGGGTTGCGGTGGCGCATGGCTTCTATAATCTCAGCGATTTGGTCAGGGGTTTTGCCCGGACCCCAGATCACTTCTGGAAAGCCGGTGCGCAGCGTGCGGTGGTGGTCAATTCGGGCAAACTCGCCCACCGGCTCAAAGTCAAAGTGCTTCAGTTTTTCCAGGGCGGCGTCTGGACTGACGCTGCCACTGGCAACGGCTTGGAGCAAGGATTGCAGGGCTTCAGGTTCAGTCACGGTATCAGGGAGAGAGGGTAGTGGGAATGGGGCGCTGGGTTTTTGATTGGGGAGCATCCCCGTTGTGCAAATCTGCCCAAATGAATGCGACAATGATTTCAGCAGGGGGTAGGAGCGGATGATTTTTGGCCAGCTGAATCCCGGAAACGGGATTGAAACTTTGATTGTAGCGAAATCCCCAACTCCCCGCATTTAATATCCTATTCCTCTGCGGCTTCAATTTTGTCCGCGTTCCAGTCTGCGGACCGGGCAGTGCTGTCCCGGCTGATTGTTTATGTCCCGCACAGCCTCCCACTCGGACAGGGTTTGTAAAATATTTTTACAAAAAGAATCTCAGAGCTTAGCCCGCTTAAGCGCCCCGGCTCACCCCTGCCGCAAAAATTCGCCAAAATGGCATCAGCTCGCTTATTTTATGATTTAAATTATTAATAGCCAGCAGCCAGGTAGACTTTTGCTGGCGGGGGCATCTATTCTGACGCGCGCATCCGCAGGCGCATCTGCCGGGGGGCGGCAAACCGCCACAACTCCGACTGCTTGCGCTGGCAGCGAGACAGGAAACCTTCAAAGCAATCTTCAGGGCGCACTTTACAAACACCCGCTCAAGTGCGAGGATACAATATCTCAGTACCTCGGCGAAACTGGTTTTCGCTCAAAAATGTTTCATCGCGGCTCCTATTGCGGAGTTTTTCATGGGAATCGCACTTGTGAACTTCCAGCTTCGCACTGAGAGGTTGGCAAAGATTGGTAGCGCCCTGGACTGAAATCAATCCCACCCGAAAAGGAAGTATAGCAGTAGCCACTTAGGTTCGTACATTTCGGCCTCTTTTGCACCCCCGCACTCCGGCTCCTATTGTCCTAACCCACATTACTACTGGGATATAGACGTAGGCCAGCGTCTGGCTGCCCTGAAGGTCTAATGTTTTAACCTAAGTGCATACTGCTATATAACCAGTAAACCTTGATTGCAGGTCAACTCTTAAAAATCCGGGATGAGAAAGGGAGTTTGAAGTGTCTGGCTAAACCGAAATTTTATCGCCCCTATTCTCACCCCCGGTTTTTGGAATCAGTTGACGGACTCTCTAGGCAACGTCTTGACAATGCAGTGGAGGATTAGATCCGTGAAAACAAGCTTCTTAGAAATCGCCATCACCGCAGTCTTGTGGGTTTTGGCTTTGGTTATCACCGCCAACCAGAAAATTAATTCCAGAAGTGCCGGTGCAATCAGCTTGAACCTGCAAGCCCCCCAGCTGCAGAGCGTCAAACCGCTACCTGTATATTGGCCGGCCCCCTTTATGTGATAAGCTGTTAGGCTTATAATCCTGCCTGTCTGCCCACAGGAGGCAGAGCCTCCAGGACGTCGTTCCCAGCCTGAGGCTGGGAACGAGGGATAATCTGGTTTCTTGATGTTTGGTTTAGTTGTGCCCACCTCCTTAAGGAGGCTGCCGGTTTATTTCTCGGTGAGTTTCAGTTCGTGAATGTTCCAGAGCGCTCCTCCCAAGGCGGAGAATTTCACGCCTTTAATGCGGTTGCGGATAGCGCTCAGCGACAGCGGGTTGACCAAGTGAATCACCGGCAAATACTCTTGGGTGATGCGCTGGGTTTCGGCATAAATCGCTTTGCGCTTTGTTTCATCCAACTCCTGGGCTCCTTTGATGTAGAGATCGCCAATTTCTCGCTCCCACGGAGCCACCTCCCAGCCAATCAGCTGCGGCTGTCCCGGCTGCAGGTTCTGATTGAAAAGGTGCAATCTGCCTTCCGGAGCCCAGACATTGGCCCCATCATTCGGCTCCACCCCGCCCGTGAAGCCAATCAGATGGCACTCCCAGTCCAGGGTGTTGCTCAGCTTGTCAACCAGCGTACTGAAGGCAATGGCATTAAAATCGACTTGAATGCCTATTTTGGTGAGGTCCTGTTTGATTTGCGCTCCCATCGCTTCCCGGATTTTATTGCCGCCATTAGTGATCAGCGTGAAGCGGACTCGGTTGCCTTCGGCATCTAAAAGTTCTCCATCCGTATTATACTTGAATCCCGCCCCCAAGAGCAATTCCTTCGCCTTTTCGGGATTGTAGTCATAGGCTTTCAACCCCTGTTCAGGTGACAGGTAGTACGGGCTTTGCACGGAAATCGGTGAATTTTGCGGCTCGCCGAGCCCCCGGTAGATGTTATTGCTCATCGTGCGCCGGTCGATGGCGTAGGCGACCGCCTGTCTGAACGCCAGGCTCTGGAACCAGCGAGATTTCACGGGATCTATCAGCGGTTTTCCATTGGCATTGCGGGCTTTATTGAGATTGAAGGCAATAAAGGTCGTCCCGGGAGCCGGACCGCCGTTGTAGATGGTAAAATTATTCCGCTTCTCTTCCCGCTTCAGCAGAGAAAAATTTTCCGGTGAAACGCCCAGAGTGTCCACACTGTCAGAGCGAAACTGCAGTAAAGACGTGTCCGTCGATTCCACAATTTGCCAGATGATGCGCTCAATATAAGGCTGGGGGTTGCCCTCCTTATCCTTGCGCCAGTAGTGGGGGTTGCGCCGGAACGTGACCCGCTGGCTGGTGGCGTAGCTTTCTAGCTGGTAAGGACCGTTGACGATAATCTCCTCGGGTTTGGTGTCGATCCCCCAGATCGATAAAAAGCGAGGATTTCCCTTTTCGTCTTTTGTGGTGACCGATTCCCGCAGCGCGTGCGCCGGCAAAATTGACAGTCCTGTGGTTCGCAGGAACGGGGCAAAGGGTTCGGGAACGCTGAACTCTACCCGCCGGTCGTCCAGTTTTCTCACTTTCGGCAAGGCTCGACTCTTGCCAATCCTCAGCACGTCTCGGGCGCTGGTGGGAATGCTTTCGTTAAAGTAGAGGTCGTTGTAGGTAAACACCACATCATCCGCTGTCAGTGGCTGTCCGTCTGACCACTTCAGCCCCGGGCGCAGGGTAAACACTATGCGCTTTTTGTCCGGGGAAATTGCCCAGGATTCCGCTAGCGCCGGCTCCACCTCGCCGGTGAGTCCGTTTTCTGTAATCAGCCCCTCGTAGGTGAAACCAAAAATGTTCGGCGACTCTTCGCTGAGGACAGCGTTGAAGGTTTTTGGATCGCTAAGCACGCTGGAAATCAGCTGCGGCACTTGCGCGGCTTCGGTTTTCAGCTTCCAGTTACATCCGGTGAGGGAGATCGCCATCACCAGGGTTAGTAAAATAGCCAGCCACCGACGCCCAAAAGTTGGTAGAATAGGGAGAACTCTCATTATTATTTTCTCTAGGAACTGCTCGCACAGCTTACTGGGATTGCAGCCAGCCGTTAGCGCAGCGCCCCCGCAGGGGAAGGAAAGTTTCGGCGCTGCTGAAATAATTATACACGCCGGCTTCCCGCAAAGCCTCTCGCACTTCCGGGAAAGCCATCGTCAGTGACATTTCCACTCACAAACACCTTGACTGCACAAGGGATGCCAGCGGGCGTGTCCCAGAATGCAGTGCAAAATCAGGCTGTCTGTCAGATATGTAATCCGATTTGTCTGCAAGTTTTCCTCAAACATATAGCGCGTCCTATCCCTTCGTGTAAATTTCATAAAACCGGTTTCTTTAAGAAACCGGTTTTATGGGCCAAAAGCGTTTGCGCAAATCATTTAGACTCGCTATATATCAGGTGCAAATCCTGACAGGGCTTCCCTGTAACAAACCTCCGGTATCGCCAGGTTAATTCACCGGGCAGCAGGTTTATTTATCACTGATCGCTTATTTTCAGTTCGTTAACGTTCCAGAACATTCCTCCCAAGGCAGAGAATTTCACGCCTTGAATTCGGTTGCGGGTAGCGCTCACCAACAGCGGGTTTATCAAGGGAATCACCGGCAAATACTCTTGGGTGAGGCGCTGGGATTCGGCATAAATGGCTTTGCGCTTCCCTTCATCCAGCTCCCCGGCTGCTTTGATGTAGAGCTCCCCAATTTCCCGCTCCCACGGAGCCACCTCCCAGCCAATCAGCTGCGGCTGTCCTGGCTGCCGGTTCTGATTGAAGATGTGCAATCTGCCTTCCGGAACCCATAAACTGGCCCCATCATTTGGCTCAGCACCGACGATAAAGCGAATCAGATGGCACTCCCAGTCCAGAGAGTTGGTCAGCTTGTCAACCAGCGTATTGAACGCAATGGCATTGACATGGACTTGAATCCCTATTTGGCTGAGATCTTGTTTGATTTGCGCTCCAATCGCTTCTCGGATTTTATTGCCTGCAGTGACCAGCAGCGTGAAGCTGACTGGGTTGCCCTCCGCATCTAAAAGTTCTCCATCGCTATTATACTTAAATCCCGCCCCCAAGAGCAATTCCTTCGCCTTTTCTGGATTGTAGTCATAGACTTTCAATCCTTCCTCAGGTGACAGGTAGTAAGGGCTTTGCGCGGAAATCGGGGAATTTTGCGGCTCGCCAAGCCCCCGGTAGATGTTATTGCTCATCGTGCGCCGGTCGATGGCGTAAGCAACCGCCTGTCTGAACGCCAAGCTGTGGAACCAGCGGGATTTCACCGGATCTACCAGCGGTTTTCCACCGGCATTGCGGGCTTTATTGAGATTGAAGGCAATAAACGTCGTGCCCGTATCCGGGCCTCCATTGTAAATGGTAAAATGATTCCGCTTCTCTTCCCGCTTCAGCAGAGAAAAACTTTCCGGTGAAACCCCCAGGGTGTCTAAACTCCCAGAGCGAAACTGCAGTAAAGAAGTGTCGGTCGATTCCATAATTTGCCAGATGATGCGCTCAATATAAGGCTGGGGGTTCCCCTCCTTATCCTTGCGCCAGTAGTGGGGGTTGCGCCGGAACGTGACGCGCTGGCTGGTGGAGTAGCTTTCTAGCTGGTAAGGACCGCTGACGATAATCTCCTCGGGTTTGGTGTCGATCCCCCAAGTTGATAAAAAACGGGGATTTCCCTTTTCGTCTTTTGCTCTCACTGATTCCCGCAGCGCGTGCGCCGGCATTATGGACAGTCCTGTGCTTCGCAGGAACGGGGCAAAGGGTTCGGGAATGGTGAACTCCACCCGCCGGTCGTCCAGTTTTCTCACTTTCGGCAACCCTCGATTCTTGCCAATCCTGAGAATGTCTCTGGCGCTGGTGGGAATGCTTTCGTTAAAGTAGATGTCGTTGTAGCTGAATACCACATCATCCGCTGTCAGTGGCTCTCCGTCTGACCACTTCAGCCCCTGGCGCAGGGTAAACACTATCCGCTTTTTGTCTGGGGAAATTTCCCAGGATTCGGCTAGCGCCGGCTCCACCTCGCCGGTGAGTCCGTTTTCTCTAATCAGCCCCTCGTAGGTCAGCCCAAAAACGTTCGGCGACTCTTCGCTGAGGACAGCGTTGAAGGTTTTTGGATCGCTGAGCACGCTGGAAATCAGCTGCGGCACTTGCGCAGCTTTGGTTTTCTGCTTCCAGTTGCAGCCGGTGAGGGAACTCGACATCACCAGGGTTAGTAAAACAGGCAGCCACCGGCGCTCAGAAGTTGGTAGAATAGGGAAAAATCTCATTATGATTTTCTGTAGGAACCGCTCGCAGAACTTACTGGGATTGCAGCCAGCCAAAAAAAGCTTCGGCGCTGCTGAAATAATTATACACGCCGGCTTCCCGCAAAGCACCTCGCACTTCTCGTTTGCCAAAGTCAGTGACATTGCCACTCAGAAAAACCTTAACTTCACTCGGTTGAGAGCGGGCGTGTCCCAGAATGCAGTTCAGAATCAGGTTGTCTGTCAGGTCTGGAATGAAATTTGTCTGCAAGCTTGTCTCAAGCATATCAGGAGTTAAAGCAATCATCTCTGCCTTTCTGGCTAGCTGGCCAACGACTTGAAAAAAACGCCGGTCGATTTCTTCTATAAGAGCCTCATTCCCATCCCGAGACTGCTGTAGCTGGAACAGCAGGGACTGGGCGCGGGTTGAAGTTTTATTTCGCTCCGCATCGTTAATCCAAATATCCAGTTCGTTATGGAAGCGCTGTCGCTGCTTCTTATCAGTTGCAAATACTGACAGGGCTTCCATGTAACAGACGTCCGGTATCGCCAGCCCGACTGATGCCGGTGTGTTCAGCAGCAAATTCTCCGCTTGCGGGTCACGTCCAGTGGCGACACTCATCACAAAATTCGTTTCAATGTACAGTTTCAACTCTAATCTCCACTTCAGATTGTGTCATTCCACCTTGCATCCGTTCCAGTAAACCGATGGCTGCCATCTCTTCTGCTGCTGGGGGATTCTCTGACTTCCAGTGAAATCCCAAGTCGCGCAGCCACGATTCGACTCGCCCGCTCAGGTAAGACATAGATACACGCTGGCCGTCTATGTACTCGCCATAGGGGCCAAGCACTTGGACGGTTTTGAGGGTGCAAACGGGTTCGGAAAAGTTCTCCTTGTTCCATTTAAAAATATAAATGTCTTCCCTGTCAACAAGCAGGGCAAAGGGAACGATACCTTTTAAATCTTCCAGCCAGGAAATCACTTCTAGCAGGTGCCATTTTTTGGTGACTTCATTGGTGGCTTTAATCAGCAGAAAGATTCGCTCGTATTTGTCCAGAGCGGCACTGTCAGCACGGATGATTTTGGTTTCTTCTGTTGTTTGGATGTCCATAGACCTCTCTCTCTCCAACATCTCCTCGTACACTGGGTGTTCCAAATAGGGCAGCGGGTAAATGGCTGCCCGCACGCCCGTCTCTTCGCTGTCTTGTTTGAGCAGATAAACTAATGTTTTCATTTTTCTATCTCCTGTAATAAGGCTACCGCATACGCCGCGATGCCCTCCTCTCGCCCCACCGGCCCTAATTTTTCGTTGGTGGTGGCTTTGACGCCAATTTGGTCGGGTCTGACGCCCAGCACACCGGCAAGTCGCGAGCGCATCGCTGGGATGTGGGGCTTCAGTTTGGGGCGCTCCGCCACCACCACCGAGTCAATGTTCCCCACCCGCCAACCTCGCGACTCAACCAGCTGGTTGACTTGCGCCAGCAACACCAAACTGTCCGCACCGGCCCACTTTTCGTCCGAGGGCGGAAAGTAATGGCCAATGTCTCCCAAACTCAGCGCCCCCAGCATGGCGTCCATAATCGCGTGGGTGAGCGCGTCGGCGTCACTGTGACCCAGCAAACCTAGCTCGTGGGGAATGCTCACCCCGCCGAGAATCAGAGCGCGACCGGCAACCAGCCGGTGGATATCGTAGCCATTGCCAATTCTGATGTTCATCTCGCTTTATGCTGTAAGTTGGTTCTAAGTTGGTACTGTCAGTGACAGTTCCCCGTCACCGGCTGCCGGCTCCTATCCAGTCCGCCGGCATTATGATTGCAAATCTCTTGCAGGACGCCGAATCGGGTCTTTACAAAACGGGCGCAACCGGATATATAGCGTTTCTCAGTGGGATGCACTATGGCCCAGAAACCCGGTTTCTTTAAGAAACCGGGTTTCTCAGTACCTCACTACTATGAGAAACGCTATAATACCAGACCCTTGGGCAATTTGAATGGCGTTGCTGATTAGAAAGATGATTTCACCAAATTACCTTCATTAAAATTCCCATATCTTTCTCCCCATAACCGCAAACTAGCAGGGAATTGGGGGTGTTATGCTCTTCCTCGGAATATGCAACTTAAGTTTAAGAGTAGCGGGATGGCGGCTGTTGGCGGGGGAACTGCTCCCCTTCCGCAAAGCCCTTTTCTGAAAAACTTATTCCCCAAATCCGCTGCTCCCCCGCTCCGCCTCGGGGAGCAAATCGGGCCGGCGCTGGCGGGTGCGCAGCAGCTGCTGCTCGCGGCGCCAGCGGGCGATTTGCCCGTGATGGCCAGACAGCAGCACGGGAGGCACCTCCCACCCCCGGAACACCGGCGGGCGGGTGTAGTGGGGGTAGTCCAGCAAATCGCTCTCAAAACTCTCGCAGATCAGGGACTCGGCATTGCCCAAGGTTCCAGGGAGCAGGCGCACCACGCCATCGATGAGGGCCAGGGCGGGAATTTCGCCGCCGGTGAGGACAAAATCCCCCAAGGACACCTCGCGAGTGACTAAGTTCATCACCCGCTCGTCCACCCCTTCGTAGTGCCCGCAGAGCAAAACCAGCTGCTCAAAGTCCCGGACGAGCTCCCGAAACAGCTTCTGGCGCATCGGTTCCCCCTGAGGGGTGAGGTAAATCACCTCCCGCCTCGGCAGCACCGGCACCGACTCCACCGCCGCAAAAATCGGCTCGGGCTTCATCACCATGCCGGCACCGCCGCCGTAGGGCTCGTCATCGGCACGCCGGTGCTTGTCGGTGGCGAAGTCGCGGGGGTTCACCAAGTGGACAGAGGCAATAGTTTTGGCCAGGGCTTTGCCCAAGAGCCCCGATGCCAGGGCAGAGGTGAAAAAATCTGGGAACAGGGTGACAACATCAAATCGCACAGTGGCTCCACGCTGCAGGCAAACCTTAAGAAAATCCAGTAGAAAGGTATTAGAGCGCCTTTCCTGCCCGATCATAATTCATTGCTCGTGGAACGACCGGCACGTGGCACTGCGCCGCCGGTCTTGCCCAGCAAAAAGGCTGCCAGTGATGGTTTGGCAACAATTGGCGCTATCAGCGGCGGGGATTGTGAGACAATGGACTTCCAGCCTGAAGTTGTTTGGGCCTGCCAGAATTAGCCCTGACCGGTGGCTACAACCCAGAGCGAAGCAATATCTCTAAAGTGGTCACGATACGGCCAATCGCTCACCTACGCCTAAAAGTAAGGCCATGCTGCAGTTACAAGATCAATCGCTAGAACCTCGGATGCCGCAACCAACTAAAACAACCGTCATGGTGATTGGCGGAGCGGAAGATAAAGTGCACGGACGCGAAATCCTGCAAACGTTTTTTGCTCGTTCGGGAGGGACGGAGGCCAAAATTGCGATTATCCCGTGCGCTTCCCGAGAACCCGTCGCTACTGGGGGCCGATACTTTACTATTTTTCAGGAAATGGGTGCCAAGTCTATTGAGGTGCTCGACATCCGGGAGCGGGCGCAGGGAGAAGAGCCCATCTGGCAAGATTACCTCGAAGGGTGTACAGGGGTATTTATGACCGGCGGCGACCAACTGCGCCTTTGCGCCCTGCTCGCCGACACGCCGCTGATGGAAAAAATCCGCCTGCTCGTGCAGCTCGGCCAGATCACCCTGGCCGGCACCAGCGCCGGCGCAGCTGTCATGGGACATCACATGCTGGCCGGTGGGGGCAGCGGCGAGTTCCCCAATCGCTCTCTGGTGGATATGGCTACCGGACTGGGCATTATTCCAGATGTGATTGTGGACCAGCACTTTCACAACCGCAACCGCATGGCTCGGCTGCTGAGTGCGGTGGTGTCCCATCCAGACCGCTTGGGAGTGGGCATTGACGAAGATACTTGCGCTATGTTTGAAAGCGACGGGCTGATTAAAGTCATGGGCAAAGGCACAGTGACTGTTATCGACCCCACCGAAGAGTTCCACACCAACCAGCCTTATGTGGGAGCGACTGACCCCTTGAGCGCTTTCAACCTGCGGGTACATATCCTCTGCCACGGGGACTGTTACGACCGTCACCGTCGCGCTGTAATTCACCCCCAGCACCGCCCCCCCAATTAACAGCAAAGAAGGAACTGGGCACTCACACAAAACACAGGGGAGAGCGGGCATGGGGGCGGGAGTGGGGCACCGGGCAAGGGAGCGCGCAGGGAGAGCATTTCTCCGTCTCCTCCCGTTTCTGCTTTGCGGAAGCTGCCCCTTTTGCGCCCCCCTTCCTTGGCCAGCGGAAAAATGTTCACGGCGAACAGTTTACCAACTTTGGCAAGCGTGAAACTAGATAAAATGCCCCATTTGTTCCCAAATTTCGCGCATCATCCTCGGACAGTCCTATGAAAATACTTAAAATTCAGACATTACGGGGTCCCAACTACTGGAGTATCCGACGCCACAAACTGATCGTCATGCGTCTGGACTTGGAAAACCTTGCAGACAAGCCGACCAATCAAATCCCCGGCTTCTACCAAGGGCTGGTTGAAACGCTGCCCAGTTTGGTAGAGCACCACTGTTCCCCGGGCTGTCGGGGGGGGTTCCTCAGCCGCGTCCAGACAGGGACAATGATGGGGCACGCGATCGAACACGTGGCGTTGGAACTGCAGCAGCTGGCGGGCATGCGGGCCGACTTTGGCCGAACTCGCGAAACTTCCACCCCAGGCGTCTATCAGGTGGTGTTTGAGTACCTCGAGGAGCAGGCCGGTCGCTACGCGGCGCGAGCGGCTGTGCGCCTGTGCCAGAGTATTGTCGATACGGGGCGCTACCCCCAGTCGGAACTGGAGCAAGATATCAAAGACCTCAAGGATCTCTGGGCGGAGGCCGCTCTCGGACCGAGTACGGAAACGATCGTTAAAGAGGCTGAGGCTAGAGGCATTCCCTGGTTGCAGCTGCCGGCTCGCGCTATGATCCAGCTCGGCTATGGCATTTACAGCAAACGGGTTCAGGCCACCCTCACCGATTGCACCGGCATTTTGGGCGTTGAGCTGGCCTGCGATAAGGAAGGCACGAAAACTATGCTCCGCACCGCCGGCGTGCCGGTGCCCCGGGGGACCGTGATCCGCTACCTGGACGAACTCGATGAAGCGATTGAGGAAGTTGGCGGCTTCCCTATCGTGATCAAGCCTCTCGACGGCAACCACGGGCGCGGCATCACTATCAGCATCACCTCCAAAGAACAGGCTGAGGAAGCCTACGACGCAGCTAGCGCGGCTTCCAAAACACATTCCGTTATTGTCGAACGCTATTATACAGGTCGCGACCACCGCGTGCTAGTGGTGAATGGCAAACTGGTGGCGGTGGCGGAGCGGGTGCCGGCTCACGTGGTGGGCAATGGCGTTTCCACCATTGAGGAGCTGATTGCGGAGACGAATCGCGACCCGAATCGCGGCGTGGGCCACGCTAACATCCTGACTCGCATTGAAGTTGACCGCACCAGCCTCCAGCTGCTGGAAAATAAAGGCTACACCCTGAAAACGGTGCTGCCCAAAGGCGAGGTCTGCTACCTGCGCGCGACGGCGAACCTCAGCACCGGCGGCATTGCCATTGACCGCACTGACGAAATCCACCCGGAAAATATCTGGCTGGCGCAGCGGGTGGCGAAAATTATCGGGCTTGACATTTGCGGCATGGATGTGGTAACGCCAGACATCTCCCGCCCGCTGCGCGAAGTGGGCGGGGTGATTGTTGAGGTCAACGCCGCCCCCGGATTCCGCATGCATGTCTGCCCCAGTCAGGGGCTGCCGCGAAATGTGGCTGCGCCGGTGATCGACATGCTCTTCCCCCCCGGAACGCCCAGCCGCGTGCCGATTCTGGCAGTCACCGGCACCAATGGCAAAACGACTACGACGCGCCTGCTGGCCCACATTTACAAGCAAACGGGCCGCACGGTGGGCTACACCACCACGGACGGGATTTATATCGGCGACTATCTGGTGGAAAAAGGCGACAACACCGGCCCGCAAAGCGCTGGGCTGATTTTGCGCGACCCAACGGTTGAGGTGGCAGTGCTGGAAACGGCCCGGGGCGGCATTCTCCGCTCGGGTTTGGCCTTCGACACCTGCAATGTGGGGGTGGTGCTCAATGTCTCTGCTGACCATCTCGGAATTGGGGATATTGACACGATTGAGCAAATGGCTGCCGTCAAGAGCGTGCTGGCGGAGGCGGTGATGCCCACCGGCTACGCCGTCCTCAACGCTGACGACCCCCTGGTGGCGGCAATGGCCAAGAAGGTGAAGGCTCTCGTGGCTTACTTCTCGATGAACCCAGACAATCCCCTGCTGCGCGAACACACCCGCAAAGGCGGTTTGGCTGCAGTGTATGAGAATGGCTACCTGTCGATTTTGAAAGGGGACTGGACGCTGCGGATTGAGCAGGCGGTGAATGTGCCCCTGACTCTGGAAGGGCGGGCTCCCTTCCAGATTGCCAACGCCCTGGCTGCCTGTCTGGCAGCGTATTCTCAAGGCGTGAGCATTGACGACATTCGCGCCGCTTTGGATAGCTTCACGGCTTCCGTCAGCCAGACTCCCGGACGGATGAACCTGTTTAATCTGGGAACCTTTCACGTCCTGCTGGATTACGCCCACAATGCGGCGAGCTATGAGGCGGTGGGCAGCTTTGTCCGCAACTGGCCCGGAGAGCGGATTGGCGTGGTCGGTGGCCCGGGCGACCGCCGCGATGAGGATTTTGTCGCCCTCGGCAAGCTCTCGGCGGAAATCTTTGACCGGATTATTGTTAAGGAAGATTACGACAACCGGGGACGCGCGCGCGGCGATGCCGCTAAGTTTATCTGTGAGGGAATTGCCCTCGCTAAGCCAGAGAGCCGGTATGAGGTTATCTTGGATGAGACGCTCGCTATTAATACGGCGCTCGATGGCTCAGCCCCCGGCAGTCTGGTGGTGATTCTCCCGGAAACCGTGAGCGGTGCCCTTCGCTTGATTGAGGCGCGCAACCCCATCCCCGACAAGAACAGTTTGCCTTCCGTCGCACCGGCACTCCCCGTTCCCGACAGTGTGCCCTCTTCTGTGAGCAACGCCGTCTGATCCCGCAGGGTGGGTGACGCCCCGCGCCACCCACCCCAATCCCCTGATTTGAGAGCTGATTTATAGAGTAAATATTATAGCAGCAGTCATATTGGTTAGGACACGCTATGGCCCAATTGCCGGCTGCTATATCAGAGGTTAGAGGCCGGTTTATCGGTGTTGTAGCTGTGTGGCACAGGTTGTGGGTGAACCCGCCCCTACATTATGTTAAACCCCAAGTCCTAACCTAAGTGCCTACTGCTATAAATGCCAGTCAGCGCCCAGTCGGGGAAAGATCCCTCCCCTACTCGCCACTAAAAAAGGAGGGTCACTCTTATAGCCAACCCTTGTAGGGGCAGGCAGCCCACGGAGACTGCCCGTTGGGGGGATAGCGATTTTCTCTATAAATGACTGTACTCCGTCAGCGGTCTTGCCGGATTTCTCCCACACCAAGAAACCCGGTTTCTGAACCGATTTCTGGCCCATTAGCTGTTTTATAGCAGCAGTCATATTGGTTAGGACAATAGGAGCTTTGGGAGCGGGGGAGCCAGGGAGGCCGGAATGTACTTTTCCTAAATGCCTACTGATATATAGACGTAGGGCAGGCGTCCCGCCCCCCCTGAAGGTCTAATGTCCTAATCTAAGTGGCTACTGCTATAACAATTACTTTATAGATCGGCTCTTAGCAGGCAGCTCCTCCCCCCCAAGGGAGGAGCGACATTAACCTGATTTTACTCTCGCTTTTATAAAGATCCGCCGGCACTCGCTTTCTCGCTCCGCAATAAAAAGCTTTTGTTTGTAATACTTGTAAATCAGGTTTTTCAAGCGCCCGTTATTTAAGATAAACAGCCGGTTGGTCAGCAGCCGGTCGATTAACTTTTTCCGCCCGTCATTTTTCTCCAGAAAGATAACCTCCGCAATCTCAAAGTTCTTCTCCAGGCATTTGGAAAGCGTTTCTAGAGAGAAATGCCTGTAATGTTTCGGCTCCACCGGCGCGTTCAGGTGCGGAACCGTCAGCAAGAGAATTCCGTCTTTGACCATTAAATCCGCCACCCCAGCCAGAAATTCCTCCCCAGCTGCCGGTGGGATGTGTTCAAACACCTCCATTAAGATTGCCAGGTCAAATTTATTCTCAACCCTTTCTCGCGTGATGTCCAGACAGTAATAAGTCCCTTGGGGGTACATTAACCGAGCTAGAGCTATCGCTCTTTCAGAATAGTCTATCCCCACCACCTCCTTATCTGCTAAAGCTTCTTTTAATTCCTTGGTCAGTCTGCCATCCCCGCAGCCCACATCAGCAATGGAACGCACCGGCTCTCTTTTCACCCTTTCAATCATAAATTCCAGGCTAGCTGCGTAGTTAATTCCCCAGCGAAAGTTGTAACATTGCGTGAAGTCCTTTTGGGACTGGGGGATGTAATGATAGGGGAAGATATACTGGTCTTCCTGAATCGTTTGTACTTTATCTTTTTCCACAGTTCGAGTAGGAGCGGGTTGACTAGCAATATATCCGGGAAGCAGTGGGTATCTATAAACCCGCCCCCAGACAGAAAAGTTTCTTTAGTCTATAATACCATTAGCATCCTTCAACCGCAAATCCTGGGCGTGCCGGCTCTCCGCACAACCCCAGCACAGGCCGAGCTAAAATGAGCGGCAGAGGGGGGAGATTGGCACAAGCGTTCCGCTTGGTATAGCAGTGCACAGTCAGTTTAGGACACGCTTGATACGAATTATAGGCGCAGGTACGGCGTCGCGCTGGCGCGCCGCTACGCTAACGCCTGCCCTCAATATTTCTGGGACAGGCGAGACGCCTGTCCTACGTCCTAACCTAAGTGCCTACTGCTATAAAGGCGGGTTCAGCGAAGTCTCAACAAACCGCCGTTCTTCTGGCGGTCAAGCGGGCAAATTCCTGTACAGAAAGAAACCCGGTTTCTGGCTCCGGCGCGGGAGGACAAATCCGCTTGCATCGGTTTTCTATACATAGGGTTGTAGGGGCGGGTTCTGCCAAGATATTTCTGCCACAGAGGAGAATATCAATAAACCCGCCCTCACTTCGCCTGCAAAACGGTGCTACCGGCTCCCAGCTGTGGCACCGGCATCTATTTTTTCACGCACTTTTCATCCGCTGCTGTCCGCACTGCACCCAAGAGGGTGGACACAAACACGCAGCGTTTGGGACTGCCGGTGCTTGTGGTTAGGTTTATCCTTCCCAGCTGTCCGTTGGTGTGTCCTTTATAGTTAAATTGAACTCGCCACAGACTGCTGTTTTTATCTTTGTAAAAAGTGGTGTTGGCTGGGTCTATTTTAATTCCTTCTTCAACCAGGGTATTCCAAATGCTGGGTGCAGAATTGTCCGGGTGAACCGCCCACTGAACTTTGCCATCTTGCTCCCGAAAGCTGGCTTGCCAGGTGCTTTTTCGCAGCTTTGCAGTCGTTTGGGCTTGGCGAATCGCCTCTAAGGCAGTATATTGAGCGCTGTTGAGGCGCATCCGCGCCAGCCACCCCAGAAAGCTGGCACCGGCCACTGCTGCCAAGATGCCAAAAAACGCTATCACAACTATCATTTCTATGAGGGTGAAACCGGCAGTTGCCCGAGCCTGCCGGTGGGGCGGCTTGTTGGGCGGTAAAAGGGGGATGAATTCAAGCATTTCAAAAAAAAGCTTAGTTAAATGTTATTTTCAGCTACACTTTTGTAGCCGGTGCGGCTTGTAGCATCCAGGGGCTCTCCCCCCTCTCTGCAACAGCGCCTGATCCCGCCCACGCCCCCTATCAGCGTTTCGCCGTCGCGCGCCGGCTCATCTTATCTGAAAATTCTCTGAAAAATTTTAATATTTACTTAATCCAGCCCCAGATAACTGGCTCTCCTGCACTTGGGGTGACAAGCCTGCTTTGCGCATTTAATTTTTCTATCCATCTCTATGCATCGTTACCAGTATCCTTCTAGTAACAAGTTTCTGGAGGCAGAGTCTCCTTGCTGCAATAAGCAGATTAAAAGCGTAACAGCTTAAAAGTAATTCACTCGCGTCAAAGGCTTGTGGGTGAGGAATTGCCCACGCTTTGTGCCACAATTCCTGCACCGGCACGCCGCCGGCACCCACCGGCACTCCTCCGGCAGGACGCCGGTCGGGCGCTGCCCTCAGTCAGAGATGATATAATTTTAAAGCTTCTATTAGATTCCCTGCGGATCATCTCGCTGGGAATGCTATCAATTCCGTCTGTAAAGTTTCTTTTTCGCCTCCCGCTCCCCACTCCCGCCGGCAGATGAGGCTGGCGGGGATCTCACCCAGGATGGCGTGTTTCAAATTTGCACGCCGGCGCGCCGGCGCTCTCCCCCTCTCTCGCCCTGGGTAAATAATGTGAAGCAATCAGCCGGAATGTAGGGGGCGGCAGTGCCAGTGGGTAAAATTGTTATTTGCCAGTGGCTTTTGTGGCGATGAAACCTGGGAAGGCTAATCGCTACTGCAGGCAGTATCACTATCTGTCTTAACGGCACCTAAAATCGTTCTAACCTTCACGCAGCGCTTATTGCCACCATTTGTATTGGATAGAGTTATCCGTCCTACTTGATCGCTAACCTGACCTTTGCTGTCAAATTGAACGCGCCACAAATTGTTTGTAGGGTCATTATAGATGCTAGTATAGCCTGCTGTAATATCTATTTTAACATTGGGTTCATCAATGGTATTCCAGAGGTTGTCTGGTGGGACAGAACTGGCAGAATGAACCGCCCACTTAACCTTGTCACCCTGTTGCTGAAAGCTGGCTTGCCAGGTGGAACTTCGCTGCTTAGCCGTGGTTTGGGCTTGGCGAATCGCCTGTAAAGCAACATCTTGAGCTTTGTTGACGCGCATCCGCGCCATCCAGCCCAGATAGCCGGCACCGGCCATTGCGGCTAGAATGCCAACGATAACTACAACAACTATCAATTCTATCATAGTGAAACCGGCAGTTGAGCTGTGCGATTCCAGCTGCCGGTGGTTGCGTTTGTTCAGGAGGAAAGTAATTGCTGTCATAGCGAATGTCTGTTGAACTTATAGCTTAGGAGGAATTCTGTTAAACACACTGCGAGTCTGAACCTGAGCCCGCACGATTGGTAAAAAGCGGCTATCTTTATTATTTGCAGGCAAACTGGCTCGCTTCAAGGCACTCCCCCGCAAATAAACAATCACATCTTGACTCTGGCCCGCACTGGGTCTTCTCACGCAGGCATAGAAGCTTGTATTGTTGCTAGCGCTTGCCAGACTGTAGGTGGATGGAGTTGGGGAGGGGACAGAGGGCTCGGGACAAGGCTGCACCCCAGACAAATTAGGATTCAAATCCTCATAGTCTGGCAAGTTTCCTGTATCTACCAAATCAACCAACACATCCGCATTCTTTGTCGCGCCACCGGCACCTTCCGAATAAGCTTGTTGTGCGGGACAGAGAGCACCCGTATCATTCTTGTCACAAGGCCATATCTGAAAGCCGATAGATCCCGCTGCTGTGGGATCGATATAATTGGGTGTTTGTGTCATTCTACTCAGATCGGCTGGGGGAACAGGCGCATATTGCCGGAGTTGATAGCGCGTCAGTCGGGCAGGGCCATCCCAACTTCCGTCATTATCTGTTCTCAGAGAGTAAACAACCAGAGTGTAGCTATTTCGGGTGATCAGGAGCGCTCGACATTTTTTCTTGTCGTCCTCAAGAGAAAAATTACTCTCACAATTGGTAGGGAAAGCAGCAGTTCCGGTGGCATTTTCTACATAAGGAAGTTGCTCTATTTTCCAAAAGGCTAGAATCGGCTTCACATTATTGTTGCTTGCCAAACCTATCTTAGAAACTATACCCGGACAGTAGTTAGCATCCTTCAAACTCCCCTGACCAGTCAGGCATTCCCCCTCGTATACATACACGGCTTCTTGCAGTTCTGAGGCCATATAATCGAGAGCCATACTCATCTCTCGCTCGGTTTCTGACCGGGCAAATTCTTTTTTGTCACTCTCCATCAGCTGGACTACGAAATACAGCAGCCCTGAAATAACCATCGTGCTGACTATTGTCGTCACCAATAGCTCTATTAATGTAAACCCTGCGGATTTGTGCCGCCGGCGAAAAATATGCTTAAAGAATGTTTTAGCCATTGCCCGCTCCAGAAAAATGTGTGCGTTCTCCTGCCCACGCAACTAATTGCTGCAAGGGGGGTTTGTACCGGTTCCCCCTGATAATCTCCAGCTCAGTACGCAGTAATTGTATTTAGAGATATCCAAATCACTTCTAACAATCGTTTCGTAACGCACTACGATGGGATGACTCACTGACTTGCCTGATGTTAGACCCAAAGAAGCCGCTTTTATCGGTGGTTGGGCTAAGTTGATCAGGCTAGGTGTAGCTGTGAGAGCCGCTTGCGTATAGACTCGCACTCCCATTACAAAGGCAAGAGGTCGCTGCCCGGTATTGTCCAGCACCGGCTGGGGGGTTGGTGTCCGAAACGTTTGAACGGCGAGATCCCCCCAGTCCCACTGGTTATTGCCATTAAGGTCAACATAACACCAGTTCGTGGATAATGTTCCGGTGGTATTTACCAGAGGGCACGTGAGAAGATTTGCGTTCGGGGCTGGAGGCGGCACATTGTCCAGGTTGTAGTTAGCAGTTGTGTCAGCACAGGTCGCATTGACACACGGCGGGATATTCTGGGTCAAGTTGGTGTAATCGCCGGTGTCAATCACCAGCCGCACGCGGTCTATTTCCCCCTGCGCCGCTTTCATGGCATTCTCGACTCTGAAATTGCGCACCCGAGTGGCGAAAGCAACCAGCAGCGGCGGCGTAATGGCCGCAATCACCAGTGTGATGACCAGAATCCCCATCAGACACTCTATCAGGGTTAGACCTTTTTCGGTACGTTTCCGTTTAGCCGGTTGCATCTCCCACCTCCGCTAATTGCAATTCGATGCCGTTTTATCGCCTACAGCCTTGCGCAGCAGGCAAATATAGGGGTCATCTGCCTTTGGCTCTCGGTATAATTCACTGCGGTCGGGCGCAGGCATCACCATCCGTCGGGCCACCGGACCGGCAGGGGCGTACTGCAGACCCACATCATAACCCCAGTTCCGCAGCGGTGCGGTGTAGTATTTGATGTTTTGAGTCCCTGTTGAGTTACTTCCCGGTTCCCACGCATCCTGATCCCAGGGCGCTGTCGCGTAGTTGCTAAAGTTAAGCTGAATCATCGCTCCTGAGAACCACAAAGACTGGGTATTGGAGCTAGTGGATGAGGCGTATCGGGTTTTGTCCCAGCTTTCTAAAAATCGAGGGAAGTTCACCAAACCGCCATTGCTCTGACCGTTGCGGGAAGGCACAACGCCGCTGACAATCACCGCATTTACCCAATTCGGACCCGCAGTGTTGTTTATACCTAGACCACTGGTTTGGCTTGTCTGATATCTGTTATCGCTGAAATTCCAATAGTTGCTGTATGAAGCAACTGAGCTGGGAGGCGTCGCAGTCGCCGCAGTCATATATTTAATGTCGCCATTGCGGAACACCTTGATTGGCCCATCACAGCCTTTGCGGTTTGTGCCCGCTACTGCTACACCTCCTACAGCTGCCGTCCTCGGATCGAAGGGATTCTCGCATATATACCCCTCTCCCTGAGCATCTGCAGACAAATCGCTCGGGACTCCTTTCATGTGACTGTTTTGGTAGGATGAGTTACTGCTGCTGTTAGCGCACCCAGTATTCACCCCGCGCAGCCCATCTTGGAGCGTGCCGTCACAGAAGTTGCTGGAAAGGATGCCCACTGCATCGGCTATGATTTCTGCCTGACGCCAAGTGTCATTGTTTTGGCCGGTTCTAGCAAACGTAGTTTCCAAATCTTTTCGCTTGTAGAAATTGCTGTAGCCTGAAGCTGAAGACAGCTGTATATCTTTAAATTCCTCTAAAAGATTGCTGACGCTGGCATTCGTACTGTGGGGGTTGAAATTTCCCTGAATATAAACCGGGTTATCGGAAATCAAGGACAAACCGCGCGGATTGTCAAGTTTCGTATTTCCATTTATGACTCGCCGCAGATCGATCCCATTGCGCACCCGGAACCCGTAAGAACGCCGGTCTGGGTCAGCATAGTAATCAACCGGCTTAGGGCTAATCCCCTGTGCGGGACTGGCGGGGTTACAAACGTAACTTGTTGCGGGAGTAATCGGAGTGGAGTCAGGCTGTAGCTGGCACAGTGGCGGGTCCGCTGGAGTCCAGACATTAAACCGGCTCGCTGTAGGAGGGTTGCCCGCATCATTGCCCGTAGTGGGCCAAGCGTTTTGGTATGTCTGCCAAGCAGAAAGGCGAGGTCTGGCAATACCGTCTTCCCGCATGGCATCTTCCCGGAAGGCATAGACAAGGCCACTCGCCGGCAGCCAAGTATCTGAGCCTGAAACAATAGCTTCCGATCCAGGAACGCTATTGCGGCGCAGCAGGTCTAAATCGAAATCCAGCAGCCGCACGTTCATCATTTCCCGCCCATCGAAAATAGCCTTGTCCATGAAAGGCACGGCTATATTGGCAGAACTTGTGCCTGAACTTGTGCCTGTACTGTCAATTATCGTGTTCGCCGTGCTGGTTCCAGCTGGGCTGTTCGGCAGCCGCCAGTCGGCCCGCGCCCTTGGCAGCAGGGCAATCTCGGCGATGCCATTCTCCGTACCATTCTCTATCCCGCTGCTATCGCTGTCCCCAAGGACTTGGTAGGTATAGTTCCCGTTAACTGCTGCACTTGTGATATAAGCGTCAGCGATATAGGTTTCAGTGGTGGGTTGGGAGGCTGCAGCTGCAATACCGGTTGGAGTGCCGGTTCCATCGTGCTTGTGGTTGTATTTAGGGAAGAGGTAGTAAAGCGAGGGGAACTTTGGCCCCGTCGGGCAGAGCTTTGGCAGGTTTGCTCCCAGTGTTGCTGTAAGTCCACAAGCGTAACTTCCCGTTTGTCCTGCTGTTCCTGCTTGTGAGTCAAAACCCCGCAGGCGATCTCGCTCCACCTGCTCCTTCAGGTGGAGCAGCTTGGCCAGTGCTAGGTTATCAGCAGCCGCCGCTCCTTGCGCTTCTAGAGCTGCTATATATGCCTCTGGGGACGCCTGCGACACTGTGACATTTCCTAGCGCTGTACTCAGATTAGTTAATAAAGTTTGATTGCTGGTATTGGTGTAGTCGAAATCCTGCAGATAGCTAATATTGTACGCCAGCATCCCCAACGTACCCCCTGCTGTGTGCAGGTTGGACTTATCCGCAATGCTCAGCGCGTCATAGCCCGTAGCAGCGCTTCCTGTTGCCGGCAGCTGGGAAAGGGTGCTCCGCAGGTTGGAAAAGTTCCCCCACATAGTTAAAACAGGATAGGGGTGAACGATTTTACTGCCAGCTGCTTCTTGCGTGGGTGGGAAAGCGCCTGCCGGATCGCCAGCCAAACGCGCCAGGTTCTCCAAAGCGATTCTCAGAGGCTGTCCGCCGGCAATAGCATTCTTAAACGCCGTCTCAGTCTGATCGGCTCCTGGTACGACGTTAAACTCCCAGCCATTTGTCCCGTCTCCCAGGAAGAAGTTGCTGAGGATTTCGTTATTGGTATCCCCAAAATCAGTGCCAAACAGGGTGGAACCCCCGTTCGCTGCTGTTTTAGTCTTGAAAGCAAAAGCAGCAGCTGGCTTTTTAAAAGTTGTGCTGTCCAGCAGCGTTTTCGCACTTCCTGGGTGAACCGTCGTGGCCACAAAAGCGAGCGGTAAGTACCCCCCCTCATTGACAGTTGTTGTGGTTGCGTTATCGCCAAAGGTATAATAATAAACCGCTGTAGCTTGGGCCGCAGCTAAATTATCCCGCAGCGTCACATACTGCCGAACTTCGTTACGACGTGACGCTGCCCAGGTAGGACTCGCAACCCCATCCGGCGAATACATAGCCTGGTCAGGCTTGCTATCGTTATCCCGATCCACATTCCAGCCAAAGGGCTCGCCCAGTTGCAGCCGCTGCCCCACAATCACTCGCAGGCCACTATTTCTGGCTCGCCGCTCCCAGTAACCGTCCAGCCCTAAATTCTCTCCCAGCACATCACCCGCTGTCGGGTCATTTGTCACCAATCGAGTTGTCGCGGCAGGAATCGGCTGCCCATAGCCAGCCACTTGATTGGGTTGAGTGGGATTTAGTTCAGCAGGAGCTTCACACCTGCCGGTGGCGTTATTGAAATTTTCTGCGCTGTAGTTCGGCTTCGGTCCGTAACGGTTATCGGCGCGATAGGTGTCATCCACATACGGAGCGCACTTCTCCGCTGCAGACACTCGCGGCGTACTCCCCTGCGTCAGTGGCGACTTCCCCCCCCAAAAATTGGTATTGTCTGGCTGCCAAGAACCGCTTCCTGATGGTGTTCTGGGTTGCCCTATTCCTCTTGTCTGCAAAGTCAGTGCATCTGTGGCAATATTCATTTGCCCAAAACCGCTGCCTGTAACAGAATCTAAAGATTGGTAAGTCCCCGGGCTTGTCTCTTGAAGGAAGATTGGCGTAGCTGGCTCGCCGGTTGATGGGTTCGGAATACTAGCGTCAATCCTGACATTCTGCGGAGTGAAGGTGTTATCCCGAATTTGGCCCGTTACTAATTGTCCCCCAACGCCTGGAGAGCGGTCTTTCCTCAGCGTTATTTGTGAGTTGGATTCAAGAGGGAGTAAACAACTATTTGGAGAGCTGATCAAGAACGACCGGAAACCGTCTTGACTGCGGACAACCATATTCCCTTGACTGTGTATAGCCCCATTCCAGTTAAATATCGGGCCGGGGGCAATTTCCAAATCGGTGCGGAACCAGGCTCCCCACTTGTTCCCGCGCTGAAAGGAACGATCTTGTTGATACTGGATGGTTGCAATCGACGCATTTGCCGTTGCAGTGCCCTTGATAAAGGCATTGGGTACTGTCAGGGCATAAACTTGAAAATTCTTGTAAACTAACGCACTGCTGGGTCCGTTAAACCAGCCCACTGGATTTCCGCCCACCTGTATGGGACAATCCGGATTAGCATTACCGGACTGGCTGACTAACGGGCCATTGCGAACGATGAAATTCTTCGCTCTGTCCTTATCCGCTTGTATATAAAAGAGCTTTTTAGCCGGATCTGTATCTATAGTAGCTGTGCTGCCTCTCTCCGACCGGGAAACAATCGCATAAATAGTAGTCAAATCCCCAGGCTCAAGAGCAGGATTAACGTTATTGGTAGTCCCGTTTCCATCAGCATCTATCTGGAACATCCAGGCAGTCGTTGAAGGTACATCAAGACCTGTCAGACCAAGATCGACTCGCTTTTCATCATTTAGCTTATAGGGGTCTGGATTGCGATTTTCAGTATTGAGCAGCAGTTCTTCCAATCTTTTTTCAGCAGGTATCCCAGCTTCTAGATTCGGATCGGTAAACAGGTACTCCAATTTCGCCTTAGCCCGCTCTATCGCTGGAGTCGCCGCGTTTTTGATTTGCTGCTGCTGTCCCTGACCAATGACCTGATTTGTCCGCGTAAACGTGCGGAACATAATAGCGCCCACCACCAACGCCACTACCATCAGCAGCATGGCGACTGTTGGCAGCACAAATCCAGCTTGGTTCTGCCGCCGCCGGCGATTGGTCACGAAAACCGATCGCCATAGCCACCGCCAAGTTTGGCGGGTCAGCGTTTGGATGAGTTTGACAATCTCCCGCAGCAGGCGCGACAACAACTTCTTGTATTTGTGCTTAGCCATATATCCTCGGTAGACGCTGGTCAGAACAGGGGGACAATCAACTGTCCTGTATCAGTCTTAGCTCATGCGAACAGGCAGTGGCAATCCGAAATTTCCCTTATATATTTTTAGGATACCCACCGGCGCGGCTTTTGCGATCACCCCGCCCGGAAATTTCGCCCCACCGGCATCGGTCGCTCGACCTATGAGTGCAAATTCTCCGGGCCCAACACGCCCCTGTCCCCACACGGGGTAGCCGGCCACCGGCACAGCACTGACCCAAATACTGCCATGTTCGCCGGTCGGGCCCACCGGCAGGGCTGCGCTGAACTACGAACCTTTGGGCTCATGCCCAACCACAAACCTTTGGGCTGCGCTGAACTACGAACCTTTGGGCTCATGCCCAACTGCAAACGGCCCACCGGCACCCCCCATCCCATCGCCCCCCTCGCCCCGTCCGCACGCCGGGCAAAGCCACCCCGGCAGCCCCCTAAATCCGGTTAATTACTTTCCATCTTTCCTGGGGCCGGCCCCCAGCAGCAACTTATATGAGTCTATAAACGGATTATGTGAATTTATATGATTTTTTAAATCCTAAAAGCTTTTAAAAAATAGCTTTTGCAGTTGCTGAAGCAAAATATATTTTCTAATTTATGATAGATTGCTTATCTTAAACTAGCCCGCGAAGGCGGGCTTCGTCTGTATAGCGGCAGGTTTCAACCTGCCGGATGGTGCCGGATGGTGCCGGATGGTGCCGGATGGTGCCGGATGGTGCCGGATGCTCCCGGATGCTCCCGGATGCTCCCCGATACTCCCGGATGGTGCCGGATGCTCCCGGATGCTCCCCGATGCTCCCCGATGCTCCCGCCGGGTGCCGGATGGGGCCGGATGATAAAGCATACAAACAGAAATATCCAGCCCCCCCGACCATCTCCCCCCTCCCCGAAGCGCGGGGAGAGGGATAGGGGGTGGGGTCAACCCCTCATCGCTGCGGCGTCAAATCCGGTTCAGAAAGGCTGGCAGCGGGAAGAGCCGGCGCAGCTTGTGCCGGCGCTGACGTTTTGGAATAGGCCAGAGTGCTCGATACCAGAGCGTAGCCCAAATATGCCGGCAGCAGCAGCGCCGTCGCTGCAGCAATCCCCCCCAGCCAGTTCACCCAAGTATTCGATGGCCCGTAATGGCAGCGGTAGGGGTCATAGGAGAGAAATTCCGTTTGAATCACCTCCCGCATCCCAATCGGACGCTTGAACCGCACCCGCCGGTCGTCCAGCTTTTCGAGCAAAATCCAGCCGGCTTGGGCCTCCTCATCGCACAGCTGCTTGAATACAGCCGCATCGGCAAACAGATCCCCCCGGGAGCGCACAATCTTGTACTCCCAGCCGGTGAGGCGGGGGTCCTTGGGCAGGGGCAAGCCGGTGCCATTAGTGGACTGGTGTTCATCTGAGACGGTTGCGATATCCATAGAATCGTGTGGAGTCAAAATCTCTTCCTCCTCCTGTTGTTGTTGCCTAGCCAGAACCTGCTGCCAGCGCACCCAGCTGCCGGCTATCACCGCCTCCGTGCCAAGCGTGCCGACAAATACAGTCCAAATCAGGATTTCCAGCATTTATATTACAAATTCAGAATTGTTAACTGTTAATATATCCCTGATTATCCCTCATTCCGGGGGCAGCAGCCCGAGAACGCTTCCCATACCGGCTGCTGCCTCCCTGAAAGCAAGGGAAACTCAGCCAACCCTTGCAAAACGATGGCGTAGCACAGGCGATACGCCTGTGCCCCCGGATGGCGCAGCACAGGCGTATCGCCTGTGCCGAATGCCGGTGCCCCGGGAACAGAGACAATCAAATTATTCCCTTTAAGTGGAGCCGGCACTGGGTGTCAAATAGCCTTCCACCAAACAGTCCGCTCCCACCGGCCTTACCGTCACTCCGTGAAGGGCCAGAGCGTCCGTCATCGCCGCCAGACCCAAATCCCCCACCGGCGTTGGGGCGGAATGGCCCCCGATAATCTTGGGAGCGATAAAAGCCAGAACCTTCTGCACCGAGCCGTCAGCAATCGCCGGCGCAGCCAGAGTCCCGCCGCACTCCCACAGCACCGAGAGGAACTGCCGGTCGTAAAAATAAGCCATCGCACTTGCCGGAGTCAAAGGAGTCAGCTCCACAACTTCAACCCCTCTATTCGCCAGCCACTTCTGAACCTCAGGATTAGCGCCAGCTTGCGCCAGCACCAGAGTGGGAGCCACATCCGTGTCCCAGAGGTGAGCCTCCCCCGGCAAATCCAGAGAGCGACTCATCACCACCCGCAGCGGATTGCGCGAGCCCATATCCCGGCAAGTCAGCTTAGGATTGTCAAAGCGCACCGTAGCGCCCCCCACAACCACAGCGTCGCAAGCCGCCCGCAGCCGCTGGACTTCAAAGCGAGCCTCCGCGCCTGTGACCCAAGCGCTGTGACCGGCAGTCGTGCCAATTTTGCCATCCAGAGTCATAGCGTATTTGAGAATCCCGAAAGGACGCCCGTGGGTGATGCGGTGAGCAAACGCCTCATTCAGCTGCCGGCAGGCTTCCTCTTCCACCCCCACCACCACCTCAATGCCCGCTTTGCGCAGCCGCTCAATGCCCCCACCCGCCACCAGGGGGTTGGGATCGACCATTCCCACCACCACCCTGGCCACACCAGCCGCCACCACCGCTTCCGAACAGGGCGGCGTCCGCCCGTAGTGATTGCACGGTTCCAGATTGACATAGAGCGTCGCACCCCTCGCCAGTTCGCCGGCGGCTTTCAGCGCGAACACCTCCGCGTGGGGCTGGCCCGCGCCCGGATGAAACCCCTCCCCGACAATCTGGCCATTGCGCACAATCACCGAGCCCACCACAGGGTTAGGGGCCGTTTGACCGAGAGCGCGGCGAGCCAGCGTCAGGCATCGCTGCATCATGCTAGCGTCAAAAGCACCGGCACCTGACGGCAGGGATTGGTCTGGGGAGTCCGAACCTTCAACAGCCGCAGCGGTCCGAGCTGCCGGTTGAGCGTCTACAGGGAAATTTTCCATCAGTTTTACAGCTGCCTGTCCACACCTGAGTGTATCGGAAAGACACCGCAGCGCAAAAGACCCAAGCGTGACGCATTGGGAGTGAGCGCTCAGGGGACAGGGGCGAGGGATGACCAGTCAGGGGTCAGGGGTCAGCGGTTTCCAGAGCAAAGGGACAGCAACACAGCCAGCCGGTGTATTTCCCAAATCGGGGCTCTCCCCCGTTCAAAATGTTTAACAGAGGTGGCTATAGCGATCTATATTATACACAACTGCGCTGCCAGATGCGGACAATTTCATGGCAAAATTATCTAAAATTATCGATCGAATCGAGATCCCAGAACCCGGTAGCAATGGACAGCTAAAGTCTAGACTTTCGCCGGAACGCAGCCCTGGCATCCAGCCGGTGTATAGCTCCTTACAAGAGTAGGTTTTTTACATTCAAACTACATTCGTTTCCCTGTTCCCCTCGGACTGTGGAGCCTCTCAATGTTCAGCAAGCCATTTTTGAGGCGGGCTTTTGTATTTATACTCAGCCGGCCCTCAGCTCACGGTGCTGCCAATAGTAGTCTGTGCCCTTGGAATGTGGCTTTCAGGCAATAGTAAACTGTGCCCGCCAATATGGCGAGTACGCGGCGAGTAACCTGTGGCTGCCGGTTTCGCTTTCGATTTAAGTCGGGGCTAGTGGAATCAAGGGGAAAAAAGCTATTGAAGTAGTCTGCCGCAATCCGCAGTCTCGCGCACCGAGCGCGAGAACGGCTCTCCCTTGTAACAATTGCCGGTGGGTGAGATTCAAGAAGTGTTGGTGGACAGGAGAGCCGGCTTAAAAGGCCAGGTTTCAGGGAGCAAGCGCCCCATCCCAATCGGTTTACCATTAAGTAAATCTGCCAGGAGAGTTAGTAAACCTTTCAGAAAACAAGAGAGCCGTCGAGTGGGCTTTGACTGGGGGGGACATTTTTGAGCCGACTGGTGGGGCGATAACTTCTCAAAAAAATCTTCGGCTGTCCCCCTATCAATCTCACCTCCTATTGTGACTATCCATAAAGTAGCAACAGCCATCGCTAGCCAATGTCTTTCGGCCCGTCGCGCGTCCGTCAACCTGGTTTTATGCCATTGCATTCCATCACTTTTAATATCTCTGTACCCGCACTCAATACATGAACGCAATCCATACCAGAGACTGTCGGCTTCTGATGGGAGTAAATCAGTGATCTGTTAGCATTGGGTCAGTATAGCCTGACTCCCAACGGCCTAAAATTGTGCAATCAATCGGAAAAGTTTTAAAACACTGGATTTGACCTGACCAACTTTTTCCTGGCCTGGGGACTAGACTGGCCAAAGGGAGCCAAGTGGATTGATTCTGGTAGCGAAAAGAGCCTTGATGATTAATCCGTAAAAAAGGATGCCAGCCCAGTTCAATAATGTCCTCATACAGCCAATCAGCATAAAGACCTCGGTCGGCACAGACGATGACTTTCATCTTTGAGGGCACCACACCCGCCAGTCGGGAGAGCAGTTTTTGCCCGTGCGGTTTCCACGAGCCTTTTTGGTTTCCCGTGAGAGCTTTCCATGCGACGGGAATAGCACAGCCTCGATAGAGAACATTTATCGTCAGGACTGTAAACCGTTGCTTTACATTAGTAGCATCTAAGGCCAAGGATAAACATTGGCACGAGTGAGGGAATAAACTTAACACCCACTTGAACAAGGGAGCGAAACAGCTATTAACCTTTAATTGGGTTCGCCCAGTTCCAGTTTTCGCCGACGCCTCTTGATACCACTCTCGCAGACGGCAGCGCACGCTGTTAAATTTTTCGTCATTTAACCGGGCAATGAATAGAGATACCCGGTCCCTCGCTGCTTGAGCGAGTCAACGCCATGCCAAAACTCCAGGTCGCCAGTCCTTTCAATTGAGGCAGCGACAGATGTGACATATGATAGCTCACTATTCGCATCCACTGTAATAAGTGTTTATTTCTATGTGCCAACCCGCTCTTCCTCCTAGAATTCGCTGGCCACTCGAGCGAGCTGCGCTCCTAGCAGCCAGAGCCAGCCACTAGATGTATCAGAACTTACGCCTCTACAGGTAGTAGGGCAGTTCCCTCAAAACGCCTATATATAAAGTCATTAGCCGACTAACGGTAGTGCTGTGTATATTATCATCCTCCAGGCTTGCTGTTGAGGGGGTGACACAGGATCGCCAGTAATCCGGCTTCCTGAGCGGCTTAGAGTGCCACCGGCACAAATTCGTCTGGGGAACGCCTCAACGGTGTGACCGGCCCGGTGATGGCCACCGGCACGTCCCACCGGTACAGATCCTCTGGGTTCCCCTGAAAGGTGTGGACAGCCAGGTCATGGCCACCGGCACGTCCCACCGGCACAAATCCTCTGGGTTCCTCTTGAAAGTCGGCGGCGAAAACCCCATTAGCAACCCGCACAGACGTCTTCCAGCGGCACTTTTTGGCTATAACCCCCTATTAATTCGCCCACAAACCCATCTTCTTTAAGTATTTAATCCCAAGCGTATAAAAAACCTACACTTGTAAGGTGTCTAGCTCCCCACTTCCGGCTCTTGGAACAGGCAAGATGCCCGTCGGGCGAGGTATAGCAGTATGCACTTAGGTTAGTACATGGGCATCATCGCATCATCGCATCATCGCATCATCGCATCATCGCATCATCGCATCATCGCATCATCTCATCATCTCATCATCTCATCATCGCATCATCGCATCATCGCATCATCGCATCATCGCATCATCGCATCACGCAAAAGCTGTGAGTCTTTCCCATGCGCACGATCCCGATGCGCATGACCCCCATAAGCCATGTCATTAATGTCTTAACCAATATGACTGCTGCTATATATGCGCAGGGCCGGCGTTCCCTCCGACCCTCACTGTCTAATCCCCTCACCAATTTGGCTACTGCTGCCAAGGAAAAATAAACAGCAAAAAACACTAGCAGCTAGCAACTAGCAAGACGAAGCAACGAACAGAATCTGGTAGTGCTGCAAAGTAAGGACAGGTGTGCTATAATGATACTTCTCTCATGCCAGAAAACATGAATTTTATGAATTGTCCACGCTGCGGCTCTGAAAACATCGTTAAAAATGGCCTCACTCATAGTGGGAAGCAAAACTTTAAGTGTAGAGTCTGTGGCAGACAGTTTATTGAAAACCCCAGACATCAACCTATTACAGAAGAAACAAAAATCTTGGTAGATAAGCTTTTACTAGAGAAAATCCCCCTAGCTGGAATTGCCCGAGTAACAGGAGTGTCTCTCAGGTGGCTGCAATACTATATCAATCAAAAAATTCCCTCAGTTCCCAGACAGGTTCAAGTCAAATAAAAAAAAAGGCAAGCTAACCATTCAATGTGATGAACTGCCGTCATTTGTAGGTCACAAGGGCAACAAACAGTGGGTCTGGCTGGCTATTGATGTGTTAACCAAGGAGATTGTAGGAGTATATATTGGCAGCAGAGATGAAGCCGGTGCCAAAGGTCTTTGGGATTCTCTCCCACCAGTTTATCGCCAATGCGCTATTAGTTACACAGATTTTTGGAGTGCTTATTCCAGAGTTTTTCCTCAAAGTCGGCACAAAGCAGTAGGGAAAGAAACCGGCAAGACTTCCTATATAGAACGGTTGAACAATACCCTCAGGCAAAGAATGTCAAGATTAGTTAGAAAGACTCTGGCATTTGCTAAAAAACTATCGAATCATATTGGGGCGATTTGGTATTTTATCCATCCTTATAACTTTTCTTTACAGAAGTGATCCACATTCCTGTATCCTTACTTTGCAGCACCACCCAGGATCTCTCCCCTATCCCCCCATTTATAGACGGTTATCCCTCGCCCATCGCCCCTTTTGCGAGCCGGCTGGATGCGAAAAATGGTTCTCAAAAAACGGGATAACTCTCGGTAAACTCTTCAGCTAAATACAATCCTAAATTGAGAGGGGCAGTCTTTCTTGCCGGCGGCGAAAACCTCTTGATGTCAGGAATTTTACTGCAAAATACTGGCAAATTAAATCCAAAATTGGTATAATAGAAGTTTGCTCCTCCGGGTCTTGCGCCCCGAAATAAGGGCCCAGAGGCTCCAGCAGGAATAAACCGGGAAAGCGTTCCAGTTAGGTAAAGTTCGCGCCGGCACGCCTTGAGAGGTGATGGCGAAAGAAAAATTGAAGTCAAAGCAACGCGGGGTTGGCTGTCGTGGGCCAGCCGGAAGTGGGAGCCGGTTGATACAGAATCAAAGCTGGCCGCAGACATCTGGGGTGAGCCCGCCCCTGCAACAGGAGAAAGATTGCCGGTTTCAGGCCAGGAGCGGTAGGGCGCTAGCCCAACTACTTTCTTTGGGCATTAGCCCAACTGCAAACCTTTGAGCGTTAGCCTAACGACTTTCTTTGGGCTAGAGTAGTTGCGGGTGTACAAGCATCTGAACTTCGCAGCAGACTTCTTGGATAAACCCGCCCCTACTTTCTTTGGGCATTAGCCCAACTACAAACCTTTGGGCATTAGCCCAAGGACTTTCTTTGGGCATTAGCCCAACTACAAACGGTATGAGAAATTACTTGATAAACCCGCTGTTAACCGGCACCATAGAGGAATTTGCGGGATGTGATTTACTGGGAGAGCAACTGCTACATTATTGGGAGTCGGGCTATCGGGAGCATCCCGCTGTTGGGATGGGGTAGGGAAGTAGAGCGCAAAGCATTGCAAAAAGTGCCTCTGAGGCAAGTGCCACCGGCCCGGATTCCCCAGCCGCCCTCAAGCTGGTACAATCGCCGCAGTGTAAGGCGCAGAAAGCATTCCAGTCAGGTGCGCTTCGCCTGGGCACGCCTTGAACTGGCAGCGAGCGCACCTCCAGAAAGGGGGAAACCTCGATAAAAAACCTGCCCCCCTGCCTCCCGTGCCGCAGGCCCCGTGCCCCAGGCCCCGTGCCCCCCGCCGCCCGCACAGACCTGCAAAAATTACATGCCGAAGCGCAGAAGTCCCGATAACAGGATTAAAGTTGATGATAGAGACTTTGCCCTGATGTAAAACCTTACCGATGAACCGCCTGAGGTTTGAAAGCGAGTTACACCCATGTCTAGAAAGCAAAACCAATTCACAGTTCACTTCTGGGGCGTTCGAGGGAGCATCGCCTGTCCAGGAGCGCAGACAGTACGGTACGGTGGCAATACCCCTTGCGTCGAGATGCGGGTAGGTGACAATCGCCTGATTTTTGATGGGGGCACCGGCTTGCGGGTGTTGGGGCAGTCCCTGCTGTCCCAGATGCCGGTAGAGGGGTATATCTTTTTCACACACTCCCACTGGGACCACATCCAGGGATTTCCCTTCTTCACCCCCGCCTTTATCAAAGGCAATCGCTTCCATATCTATGGAGCGGTGGCTCCCAATGGGGCAACCATCGAGCAGCGCCTCAACGACCAGATGCTGCATCCAAATTTTCCCGTGCCCTTGCAGATCATGGGAGCGCAGCTGGAGTTCCACGACATCGCCGTCGGGGAAACCGTCAAAATCGGCGACGTCACAGTAGAAAACGCCCTGCTCAACCATCCCGGAGAAGCCGTAGGCTACCGCGTCAGCTGGCAGAACTACGCAGCCGCCTACGTCACCGACACAGAGCACTTCCCAGAACGGCTCGACGAGAACGTCCTCTGGCTGGCTAGGCACGCGGACATCCTGATTTACGACGCCACCTACACGGACGAAGAGTATTGCTCAGAAAAATCCAGCAAAGTCGGGTGGGGGCACTCAACTTGGCAAGAAGCCGTGAAAGTGGCCAAAGCAGCCCAGGTTAAAAAACTGGTGATCTTTCACCACGACCCCCTGCACAGCGACGACTTTCTCGATCGCGTGGGAGAGCAAGTCGCCCAGCAATTCCCCGACAGCCTGATAGCGCGGGAAGGGCTTTCGCTCCAGCTAGTGCCCCCCGTGAACTCCACCTCTGACACCGAGCCTGCCGCTGAAATCAAGGTCAAAGCCTGAGCCAGATCCGCGCAGGAAGCGCTCGCTGCTGCAGCCCCAAGTCAAAAACCCATGACCGAGGCACAGATAACTTCAGAAAAAAAACCCTTGTGCCGGCTCCCAAATATGTCAAAATGTAAAGCGTGTGGGTAACATCGTCTTTAACAACAGCACTAACTCCAACTGCCATTGCCCTAGGAAACTTCGACGGCGTGCATCGAGGGCACCGGCAGGTCGTACAGCCTATATTAAATGGCACCGCAGCAGCCCGCTCCCGCAGAGCGGCAGCGCTCAGGGAACTCCTAAGCTCCCCCCAGCCCGAAACCGCGCCAGCGGGCAGTGGGGAATGGCCCCAGGCTTCCCCGCCCGAACGCTCCTGCCCGACCGCAGTCACCTTCAATCCCCATCCGAGGGAGTTTTTTACCGGCCAGCCCAAGTCCCTGCTCACCCCCCTAGAGGAAAAGGTGGCCCAGCTTACTGCAATGGGCGTCGAACAGCTGGTAATGCTGCCCTTTGACCGAGAGCTGGCGGATTTAAGCCCCCAACAATTTGTCGAAGAAATACTCGTGCGCTCCCTGGGGGCAACCCAGGTGAGCGTGGGAGAGGACTTTCGCTTCGGGCGCGGGCGTGCCGGAGAGGCGGCAGACTTGCAAAAGCTGGCAGCGCCCTACGGGATCGCCGTCACCGTCGTGCCCCTGCTTTTCTGTCAGGGAGAGCGGATCAGCAGCTCCAATATCCGCCAAGCGCTCAAAGCCGGCGACCTGAGCAAAGCCAACCGGCTCTTGGGCCGGCCCTACAGCCTGGTGGGAGAGGTGGTCAGCGGGCAGCAGCTGGGCAGGACCCTGGGATTTCCCACCGCTAACTTGCAGCTGCCCCCCGAGAAATTTTTGCCGGCTTATGGCGTTTACGCAGTGCGCGTCACAGGTGCCGGCACCGCAGACGCACCGGCAGCCGGCGTTATGAATATCGGCATTAGGCCCACGGTAGCGGGCTGCCAGCCCAGCGCAGAGGTGCACCTGCTGGACTGGTCGGCAGACTTGTATGGCAAAACTCTAACCGTCACCTTGGAGCATTTTTTGCGCCCCGAGCAAAAATTTTCCTCTTTGGAAGCCCTGAAAGCTCAAATTCACGCCGACTGCGCCGCCGCAAGGATCCTGATCGCCGCCGCCACCAACCCCTGAGGGAGACTCCCAAAAGGCGCAGCACCTGCCTTCCCTCCGATGCCAAAAGACGTAGGACAGGCGAGATGCCTGTCCACAGGAGCAGGGCCGAAGATCCCTCCGAGTTTCAATCCCGTTTCCTTTGATTCACTGGCCAAAACTCTTCTCCCGCTCCAACCTGCTGAAGTAATTGTCGCATTCATTTGGGCTTCTTCGCAACCGAGACGCTCCCGGAACATCTACCAATATGAGAGAAAATATAGACCGGCTGACGAAAAATTTAGGCCAGACCATCGTTGGGAAAGCGGACGCCATCCGTCTCGTCCTGGTGGCCCTGCTAGCCGGCGGCCACGCCCTGCTAGAAGATGTCCCCGGCGTCGGCAAAACCCTGCTGGCCAAATCCCTGGCCCGCTCGATCGCCGGCAAATTTCAGCGGATTCAGTGCACCCCGGACCTCCTCCCCACAGACATCACCGGCACCAACATCTGGAACCCCCGCAGCGGCGAGTTTGAATTCCTCTCCGGGCCGGTGTTTGCCAATGTATTGCTCGCCGACGAAATCAACCGCGCCACCCCCCGCACCCAGTCCGCCTTGCTGGAAGTGATGGAAGAGCACCAAGTCACCGTGGATGGCGTCACCCGTCCCGTTCCCAGCCCCTTTTTTGTGATTGCCACCCAGAACCCCATCGAGTATCAAGGCACCTTCCCCCTCCCAGAGGCGCAGATGGACCGCTTCGCCCTCTCCCTGTCTTTGGGGTATCCGACGGAAGCAGAAGAATTTCAAATCCTGCAGCGGCTTCAGGAAGGCGTCACCGTTGAGGAGCGCCAGCCTTCCATCGCTCTGGAGGAAGTGCTGGAACTCCGCCGGCTCTGCAGTAAAGTCAAGCTGGAAACCTCTTTGCAGCAGTACATCCTCAACCTGGTGCGGGCGACCAGGGAAGATGAAGAAATTACCCTCGGTGTCAGCCCTCGCGGTGCGGTGGCCCTGCACCGATCCACGCAAGCCCTGGCCTTTCTTGCCGGTCGGGAGTACGCTATTCCCGATGATGTCAAGTATCTGGCTGTGCCGGTGCTCTCCCACCGGCTCATCCCTGCCGGTGGTCGCAGGGCCAAAACAGTCGTCGAGCGGCTGTTGCGCTCGGTTCCGATTCCTTAGTTGGGATGGTCTCATCGGGCATTGGGCATCGGGCATTGGGTGTTGACATTTGCCGCTGCTATTTTGTGTACCAATGGTACACATCTGTAATTTCCGGGCCGGGGTGCTGGCCTCTGGGGCCGCTATTTTCTGTGCCGGTGGCAGACTGTTGTGATTTTCAGGCGGGGGTGTTGACATTTGCCGCTGCTATTTTGTGTACCAATGGTACACATCTGTAATTTTCGGGCCGGGGTGCTGGCCTCTGGGGCCACTATTTTCTCTGCCGGTGGCAGACTGTTGTGATTTTCAGGCGGGGGTGTTGACATTTGCCGCTGCTATTTTGTGTACCAATGGTACACATCTGTAATTTCCGGGCCGGGGTGCTGGCCTCTGGGGCCACTATTTTCTGTATCAATGTTAGAAATATATGAT
>NZ_KB235948.1:5971136-6081999 GCF_000332335.1 Kamptonema formosum PCC 10802
CTGGCCTCTGGGGCCGCTATTTTCTGTGCCGGTGGCAGACTGTTGTGATTTTCAGGTCGGGGGTGTTGTACATTTGCCGCTGCTATTTTGTGTACCAATGGTACACATCTGTAATTTTCGGGCCGGGTGCTGGCCTCTGGGGCCGACTATTTTCTCTGCCGGTGGCAGACTGTTGTGATTTTCAGGCGGGGGTGTTGACATTTGCCGCTGCTATTTTGTGTACCAATGGTACACATTTGTAATTTTCGGGCCGGGGTGCTGGCCTCTGGGGCCACTATTTTCTCTGCCGGTGGCAGACTGTTGTGATTTTCAGGCGGGGGTGTTGACATTTGCCGCTGCTATTTTGTGTACCAATGGTACACATCTGTAATTTTCGGGCCGGGGTGCTGGCCTCTGGGGCCACTATTTTCTCTGCCGGTGGCAGACTGTTGTGATTTTCAGGCGGGGGTGTTGACATTTGCCGCTGCTATTTTGTGTACCAATGGTACACATCTGTAATTTTCGGGCCGGGGTGCTGGCCTCTGGGGCCGCTATTTTCTGTGCCGGTGGCAGACTGTTGTGATTTTCAGGCGGGGGTGTTGACATTTGCCGCTGCTATTTTGTGTACCAATGGTACACATCTGTAATTTTCGGGCCGGGGTGCTGGCCTCTGGGGCCGCTATTTTCTGTGCCGGTGGCAGACTGTTGTGATTTTCAGGCGGGGGTGTTGACATTTGCCGCTGCTATTTTGTGTACCAATGGTACACATCTATAATTTTCGGGCCGGGGTGCTGGCCTCTGGGGCCGCTATTTTCTGTGCCGGTGGCAGACTGTTGTGATTTTCAGGCGGGGGTGTTGACATTTGCCGCTGCTATTTGTGGTACCAATGGTACACATCTGTAATTTTCGGGCCGGGGTGCTGGCCTCTGGGGCCGCTATTTTCTGTGCCGGTGGCAGACTGTTGTGATTTTCAGGCGGGGGTGTTGACATTTGCCGCTGCTATTTTTGTGTACCAATGGTACACATCTGTAATTTTCGGGCCGGGGTGCTGGCCTCTGGGGCCACTATTTTCTCTGCCGGTGGCAGACTGTTGTGATTTTCAGGCGGGGGTGTTGACATTTGCCGCTGCTATTTTGTGTACCAATGGTACACATCTGTAATTTTCGGGCCGGGGTGCTGGCCTCTGGGGCCACTATTTTCTCTGCCGGTGGCAGACTGTTGTGATTTTCAGGCGGGGTGTTGACATTTGCCGCTGCTATTTTGTGTACCAATGGTACACATCTGTAATTTTCGGGCCGGGGTGCTGGCCTCTGGGGCCACTATTTTCTCTGCCGGTGGCAGACTGTTGTGATTTTCAGGCGGGGGTGTTGACATTTGCCGCTGCTATTTTGTGTACCAATGGTACACATCTGTAATTTCCGGGCCGGGGTGCTGGCCTCTGGGGCCACTATTTTCTGTATCAATGTTAGAAATATATGATTTCCGGGCATCGGGCATTGAGTGTTGACATCTGGGTGCGCTATTTTATGTGCCAAGCTTCTCCGTTTGAGGGGGTGCAGCTAGCTCCCAAACAAACTAACCGCCAATAGGCCACAGACACCCCAGCGGCTTGCCTGTTGGAGAGAGTATAAAATAATATCATAGAAATGGTGTATGTCAATAAAGAAAATATTAAAAAGTAAGGTGAAACCGGCAGTGCTGGTATTGCTGGTGGGGCTGTGGAGTGTGGCGGTGGGGTGGGGGCTGGCGCGAGCGGCAGAGATCCCGGCAGCCGGCACGGTGGACCCCATACCGGAGAGCTTCCAGCTGGGAGCCGAACTTTACCTGGAAAACTGCGCCGGCTGCCACGTTGGGCTGCCGCCGGAAGTCATGCCCAACGAAACCTGGCGGCGGCTGTTGCAAGACCCACAGCACTACGGGGTGCAGCTGAACCTGCCGGTGAACCCCCCGCGCGCGATCATCTGGAACTACCTGCGGGCGTTCTCCCGCCCCCAGGCCAAGGACGAAGAGGTGCCCTACCGGCTGGCCAAGTCGAGGTATTTCAAAGCCCTGCACCCGCGAGTCAAACTGCCCCAGACCAACCTAACCGGCAGCTGCGCCACCTGTCACCCCGGTGCGGGCCAGTACAATTTCCGCAGTCTCGCACCAGAGTGGCAAAATTCTCCATAATAAGAGAAAGATAGAAAATCCGGAATTCAGGAGCGAGCCCTCAGAATTCAGACAAGTCCTGACTTCTGAAACTTGACTTTTGGCTTCCTTATACAAAAAACAAGTCTCCCTCTCCTGCTATGCTGAAAAATTTGCTCGGCGATCCCAACGCACGCAAGCTCAAGAGATATCAGCCGCTCGTCACCGAAGTCAACATCCTGGAGGAAGACATCAAGGCGCTCTCCGATGAGGCATTGAGAGCCAAGACAGCGGAGTTCAAACAGAAGCTTGACACAGCCAAATCCCCCAGTGAAACCGCTGAAGTGCTCGACGAGCTGCTGCCGGAAGCCTTTGCCGTAGTTCGGGAAGCGGGGCGGCGAGTTTTGGGCATGCGGCACTTCGATGTCCAGCTCCTCGGCGGCACCATCCTGCACAAAGGGCAAATCGCCGAGATGAAAACCGGTGAGGGAAAAACCCTGGTAGCCACCCTGCCGTCCTACTTGAACGCGCTCACCGGCAAAGGCGTGCACGTCGTCACCGTCAACGACTACCTGGCACGCCGGGACGCCGAGTGGATGGGACAGGTGCACCGCTTCCTGGGACTGACCGTGGGCCTGATCCAGCAGGGCATGAGCCCGGACGAGCGCCGCAGGAACTACAGCTGCGACATCACCTACGCCACAAACAGCGAGCTGGGCTTCGACTACCTGCGGGACAATATGGCGACCTCGATGGCGGAAGTGGTGCAGCGCCCCTTCAACTACGCCATTATTGACGAGGTGGACTCGATTCTCGTTGACGAGGCTCGCACGCCACTGATTATTTCGGGCCAAGTAGAGCGCCCCACAGAGAAGTACATGGGAGCCGCCGACATCGCCGCCACCCTCAAAAAAGAAGAGCACTACGAGGTGGACGAAAAAGCCCGCAACGTGCTGCTGAGCGACGAAGGGTTTGCCGAAGCCGAGCGGCTGCTGGGAGTGAGGGACCTCTACGACCCCAATGACCCCTGGGCCCACTACATTTTTAACGCCCTGAAGGCGAAAGAGCTGTTTATCAAGGATAAAAACTACATCGTCCTCGACAGGGAGGTGGTGATTGTCGATGAGTTTACCGGGCGCGTGCTGCAAGGACGCCGGTGGAGCGACGGCTTGCACCAAGCGATTGAGGCCAAGGAACGGGTGGACATCCAGCCGGAAACTCAAACCCTAGCGACAATTACCTATCAAAACTTCTTCTTGCTGTACCCGAAGCTGGGCGGAATGACCGGCACGGCGAAAACAGAAGAGGCGGAGTTTGAGAAGATATACAGCCTGGAAGTGACGGCAATCCCCACCAACCGGTTCTCTGGACGCAAGGATTTGGCAGATGTGGTCTACAAAACGGAAAGGGGCAAGTGGCTGGCGGTCGCTCAAGAGTGCGCCGAGATGCACGAAAAGGGACGCCCGGTGCTGGTGGGAACGACAAGCGTGGAAAACTCGGAACACCTGTCGCAGCTGCTGCGCGAGCGCGGTATCCCCCACAACCTGCTCAACGCTAAGCCGGAAAATGTGGAGCGAGAGTCGGAAATTGTGGCCCAAGCGGGGCGCAAAGGCGCGGTGACGATCGCTACGAATATGGCGGGGCGCGGGACGGATATCATTCTCGGCGGGAACGCGGACTACATGGCGCGGCTGAAAGTGCGGGAATATTTCATGCCGGCAATTGTCCAGCCAGAAGATGAAGCGAATGTCAGCGTGCTGCGGGTTCCGGGAGCGGACCGCCGGCGCAACGCCCAAGGCTTCGCCCCCGGGAAGAAAGTCAAAACTTGGAAGGTGTCCCCCCAGATTTTCCCCACGGAGCTGTCTAAGGCGACTGAGCAAAAGCTCAAGGAGGCCGTGCAGTTCGCCGTCGGGCAGTACGGAGAGCGCTCGCTTGCGGAACTGGAGGCGGAAGATAAGGTGGCAACCGCTTCGGAAAAAGCGCCGACTCTAGACCCGGTGATTCAAAAGTTACGGGATGTTTACAATGGGATCCGCCAGGAGTACGAGCAGTACACCAAGCGCGAGCACGATGAAGTGGTGACGCTGGGAGGGCTGCACGTTATCGGTACGGAACGCCACGAATCCCGCCGCATTGACAACCAGTTGCGGGGGCGCTGCGGGCGTCAGGGCGACCCGGGCTCGACCCGGTTTTTCCTGAGCTTGCAGGATAATTTGCTGCGGATTTTTGGCGGGGACCGGGTGAGCCGGCTCATGGAGATGTTCCAGGTTGAGGAGGACATGCCCATTGAGTCGGGAATGCTGACTCGCTCTCTGGAAGGGGCTCAGAAAAAGGTGGAGACGTATTATTACGACATCCGCAAGCAGGTGTTTGAGTACGACGAGGTGATGAATAACCAGCGCCGCGCTATCTATGCGGAGCGCCGGCGGGTGCTGGAAGGTCTTGACCTCAAGGAGCAGGTGATTAAGTATGCTGAAAAGACGATGGATGACATCGTTGAGGCGCACGTTAATCCGGATTTGCCTTCGGAAGAGTGGGATCTGTCCAGTTTGGTGAGCAAGGTGAAGGAGTTTGTCTATCTGCTGGCGGATCTGGAGCCGGTGCAAATAGAGGAGCTGTCGATGGATGAGATTAAGACGTTCTTGCACGAACACGTGCGCATTGCCTACGATTTGAAGGAAGCGCAGGTGGATCAAATCCAGCCGGGGCTGATGCGCCAAGCTGAGCGGTTCTTTATCCTCCAGCAGATTGATACGCTCTGGCGCGAGCACTTGCAGGCGATGGACGCCCTGCGCGAGTCGGTGGGCTTGCGCAGCTACGGTCAAAAAGACCCGCTGATTGAGTACAAGAGTGAGGGCTATGAGCTGTTCTTGGATATGATGACTGACATTCGCCGGAATGTGGTTTACTCTCTGTTTCAGTTCCAGCCCCAAATGCAGCAGCCGGTGCAGGCGTCTACGTCGGAAATGGTTTGAGTGATATGGGAAGTGGGGACGCGACAAGTCGCGTCTCTCCCTACCGTATATGGCGGTTCGCTGTTGAGGAGTGAAGTTTATTTTTTTTATAAACCGCCCCCGTAAAGAAGCGCCAAGGAAAGAGAAGAGAGAGGGCTCTCACAGAGCATTTAGAGCTTCCAGGGTTCAGAAACCGGCTTTCTTTGCCATAAGTGACCTGTTTTTCTCGCTTCAGTCCCCAAAGAAAGCCGGTGTCTGCAAGAGGAGAGATCGCCTACCAGTAATAGTCGCTGTCATCCTCGTCATCCTCGTCATCCTCTTCGTTGATTATCTGCGCTTGGATGGTGGGCCACTCCTGGAAATAATCTGCAAAATTTTTAAAATCCAGGGATTTCAGGACGTCTGCGGCGTGGTGGCAGGGGATTTGGCCTTGCAAGATTTCGTTTTCTTGAATCAGCTTGTGCAGGTGGCGGGCTTCGCACCAAATGCGCCGATCGAGGCACTGGTATCGCATGCAATCGCATGTAATGCCGTGTTTGTCCAGTATTTGGTGGGATTTTTTCTTGGTATCGGTTTCTGATTGAATTTTGAAATAGTTCGCACTTATCCGATCTGTTTTTAGGCTAGTTGCCTTGGTAAAGGCTTCTTTGATATCATGTTCTAAATAGTCTTTGTAAGAAATAAAGGTGGAAATTCCCCAGGGGCACTCGCGCCGGATGACGTTCTTCTCCAGGCGGACGTAAACGACATTTGGCCACACCTCTACCGTTAGCTGCTGCCGGCAGGCGTCGAGCGGGCCCGCTACCTTGCCTTTGGCCGTCAGCAATGTCCAGGTGACAGCTTGCGAGAAGAGCTGATTTTGAAGGCTGGAGCTGATTTGGAACGCAGACATGATATAATCTCCTGTGTTATGATTTTTGTTCGCCCCCACCCGTGGTTCTAGCCACCAGGGGGCTTTGTTCGTTAACTGGGCTTTGGCCTGTCTGTAAACTACCTTACCGAGTCCGACTGGGATTGTCAAAAGTTTTTTTCGTCAGATTTGGATTATTCTTAAGTAAGAAAGGACAAGGATAGCGAAAAATGGCCAAACAGAAGGGAGCGCCAAAGGGAATTGTGCGGAATCCTCTTGGGAAAAACCAGTATGTCCAGGCAGCTGGGCTTGGGGAGTTCGACAAGCGCATTACACTGAGAGTTGAACCGGATATTTGGCAAGCGCTGTCTGAAATGCCGGCGGGGCAGCGTTCCGAGTGTCTCAGAAAATGGATTAGGGAAGGTTTGCAGCGTGATGGCAAGGTGGCTTGACCGCTCAATCTCTACGGATGATTGATTGGTGGATGACCGGGGCCGGTCTGCCGGTGCCTCAAGCGGGCCGGGTACTTCTCGCCCCCTGATGCGAGCTCGCCACCCCCCACAGTGACAGGATAGCGCAGTAAACTGCCCAAAAAGCTTGACTGACAAAAATTTACCCTGAAATCAGCGCTATAGTACAGTTGGACAGGTTGAGGAGGCAGAAGATGTCAGCGCCAAAGGGAAACAGGAATGGATCTGCTGCTTGGGTTGGCCAGTTTGCGCCGGCTGGAGAAAAGAAGGTGCAGGTGGGAGTGAAGGTGCCTGTCTCAATGGCTGAGCTGTTAGTTTCAATCCCGTTTCCGGGATTCAGCTGGCCAAATATCTTCTCTTCCTACCCCCTGCTGAAATCATTATCGCATTGATATGGGCTTCTTTGCACAACCGGGATGCTCCCTTCACTTGCGCCTGGGGAAACACGCGGGGAGTTTCTTCGGAGGGCCATAGCAACTGAGCTGGAAAGAAGAAAAAAAAGTGAAGTTGGTCAAGCGCCGGAAGCGAACTGAGTGAGTGTCGCTTTCAGGGCAGCAGCGGAACGACTGTTGAACCCGAGGGACCTGCCGGTGCCCTATGAGGGGCTGCCGGCTTCCAGGTCAGAAATACCGGCTCCTTTCCGTCTTGTGGCTTTCTTGACCCACTTGAACCATGTTTACATGTAGGTAATCGGTCTGTCAACTGTGTGAGCCGTTTTTTTACAAATCTTTACGTCCGGCTCACTTAATATAGCAGTATTCACGCTTGGTGACGAAATTAATCCCCGGGCCCTGGGCCTATGGCCTATGGCCTATGGCGCAGAGGGAAGACTCACAGCTTTTGCGTGATGCCCTTTTGCGTGATGCCCTTTTGCGTGATGCCCTTTTGCGTGATGCCCATGTTCTAACCTAACTGCATACTGCTATAACATTGGCTAGGATGAAAGCAAAGACATGGGGGGGATGAAAATGTCCACTCTTAAGGGCCGTGTTAAGGACCCGGAGACAGGCAAAATTAAATCGGGTTACAAGGAACCGCGAGGGAATGCCATAGCTCTGCGCTTGCCCTTGAGTTTGGACGAAGAGGTGCGCCGGCTGGCAGCGGAGCAAGGGGTGAGCGCAGGGGAGTGGATTCGAGCCGCCATCGCCGCCCACGTCAAAGAAATAGGCGAAAAAGCCAGCCCGCCAAAAAATGCCGGCCAAGACTCGGACGAATAGCCGGCCCCCACTAATACCAATTTTGGATTTTGGATGCCGGTATTTTGGATTGAAAAAGGCGGCATTAAAGCCTTTTCAGCCCCAGGAAAAAATACTGTCTATCCCAACTTGGAATAACCTGTTACGCTTTGAATTTGCTCAGTACAGAAAGGGGGCAGATCCTCCTGAACTGCGTTCCCAGGCAGAGCCTGGGAACGAGGAACTTGGGTGACAACTATCAATTAACTGTGAGCCAGAGGCAGGACAAACTGGCTCACCACCCGACCGTCATCCATCTGGGAGAAATGCAGCTCGCCGCCCATTTGCTGGAGCAAAGACAGACAAATAGCCAGATGAAGTCCCGGAGGCTGGTCCAAACTGGAGGGAGCCAGGACATCAGCAGAGCGACCGGTCTGGAGGTCGGCGAGTAGCGAAGGAGGCATCACCCCACTGTCGGTCACCGACAGATCGGCGCAGCGCAAGTCCAGAAGCCGGCACCAGATATCAATTCGCCCCCCCTGGGGCGACCGGCGGCACGCCGCCAGCAACACCTCATGGACAGCCCACTCAATTTTGAGGGCGTCGCCGGTAATATTAATCGAGCTCTCACCGTGCACCTGACACCAGAGCTGGTGCTGGTGAATCACCGGCCCCAAACGCTCCAGAACTCGCCGCAGCAGACTGGCAAGAGGAATAATTTCCCGCTCGGGCTGCAGACGCCAGCGCTCCTGTTTGAGTATGGGGTGGACCGATTCCAGGGAATTGTTTAACTGCCGCAGGATCTGTTCCAGGCGCATCACCTGCAGGGAACCGAAATTGCCCTTATGATTGGCGAGGTCCGCCAGTTTTTTCACCCCCGACGAGACGACCCGGTAGAAATCCTCATAGCGCCGGTGCTTGTACCAGTTGAGACATTCCAAATCTTGGCGCTGCGACTGGAGGGTTTGCGACAGCATCACATAGCGGCGGGACCAAGCCAGCTGCGACCCCAAAAAAGTCATCGCCTTGATCGCAGTTGCTGACCAGTGGCGCTCCGAGCCGTCCGCCACCAGGGCGATGCCGGTCGGCTGGTGTTCCGGGCCGGTGCGCAGGGCCATCACCAGAATCTGGCCAATACCGGGGCCAGAGAGCCAAGTTTTAGTTTCCAAAGGCAGATCGATCGCGCTCACCGGCAGAGGGCCTTCCGCTTGCAGCAGGGCCCACTGAATCAGGGCGTCCGTGTGCACCGGCACACTGGCCTCCAAGTTGAGCCCGTACTGCGAGCTGGCGGCGGCCTCAGCGGAGATGCGCGCCACCTTGCGACCGGCAGACCAGGTGACGAGGGCGGCGAGGGGGCAGGCGAGGAATTCAGCCAGCTGCTTGACGCCGGTGCGCTCCAGCTGCTCCAGAGTCAGAGAAGTCTGCTGCAGGGAAACAAGAGCCGACCGCACCGTATTCAGCAGGTGCTGGTCTTGCTCCCTGACGGCGTGCAGCTGCCACTGGTGCACGACCAAACCGATCTGCCGGCTGACTGTAGCGAGGAGTTCTCGCTCTGTGGCGCTCCAGGTGCGGGGAGCGTCGCAAGTCACCAACAACACCCCCTCCGGGGTGCCAGCGCTGCCGGTGGTGGCCGCCAGCAGCGATTTCGCCCCGCTTTCCAGGAGAGTGGAGCGCCAAGCCATCAACTTCAAATCCTCAGCCCAATTCTCAATGCCAATCCCTTCCGGACTGTCCAGCAGCAGCTTGGTGTCCAGATCGCTGAGCGGCAAAAGAGGCGCGGGCACCAGCCGGCGGGAAACAGGCTGGTTTTGATAGCAAATGTCATATTGATTGCGGTCGGCGCTGTAGAGCAAGACGAGAAACCGGTCAGCTTTCAGGCGCTCCAAGAGTCGCTCGCCAGCCGTTTTCAGAGTTTCGTGCCAGTCCGAGTCACTGTAGATAGCGCGGGCGATGCCGGCAGTTAAATCCCGGTCCAGCTTCACTTGCTCAATGGTGCGCTCCATCTGAGCCACAGGAGCGACCAGAGCCAGGAGTTGCGCCGCACCCCGGACGTAGCTTTTTTCTTCCTCCTGCCAGATGCGGGCGTCGCTGCCCTCCACCGCCAGAAATCCGAGGATTTCCTTCTGAAACACGATTGGAGCAGCCAGGAGGGAGCGAGCCCGAATCTGCTGCATCAGGCGAGCTGTGACCTCCGCCTTCAGCGACGAGTGAGCCTCCCCAATAGAAACGATTTGGTCGGAAAGAAGCGCTTGGTAGAAGCCGCCCAAGTCCGACACCATCAGCCCGGAAGCCGGCTGATTTTTGACACCCATTGGCGTCAATTTTTGATGATTGCTCACCCGGCACCAGAAGTAGCGCCGCTCTGGATTGTACCAGTAGATATTGGTTCGGTCAGGGGCTACGAATTTTTGGGTTTCCTCAACCGCAGCCGCCAGACACTGGTCGAGAGTGCTCAGGGCACCGCGCTCAGCGGAACCCAGCAGCTCGCGCAACTGGGCGAGCAGCTTGAGCAGGGACTGGTCGGGATGCTTAGTTTGCTGCCTGAGCCAGTCCGTCTCAATTTGGTACAGGGCTGCCGCCAGTCCGCCCAAGACGAGCGACAGCCGAGCCTTCTCCTCCGCTCTCGGCGACACCCCCCACAGGGCGGACCCCAACAGGGCGACGCCGAAACAGCGGTCTTTGTAGCGCATGGGAAAAATCAGCGTCCCCTGGATGGCAAATTGTTGAGCCACCTTGCGCCACTCCCCAGCGCGCAATTCTTCTCGCAAGTCCGGGACGCCTACGGGGCGCTGCTGGATCACCACCTGCTCCAAGAGGTCGCCTGGAGTGAGGGCAAACCGCTGCTTGAGCAGCGAGATATCGCCGTTTGGAGTCCGCCCCCCCTTGCCGAGCAGCCGGTGATCCAGGCGGTCGTAGAGGCCAATCCAAAGCAGTTTGCACTCAAACTCGGTTTCCAAGTAACTGAGGGTGGTTTCGATCAAAACATCGACATTCTCCTCTTCCCGGAGAGTCTGGAGGGTGCGCCCCAAGGCAACGAGCTGTTTTTCGTAGGACGGCGGCTGTTTTTGCTGACCCATTTTATCTATCGACCGGTACTGCCTTTCAGGGAACTTTGGATGCGTGGATTTTGGATGCGTGGATTTTGGATGCAAGGATTCGGCTTTGGGCATGGGGCAGTGGGCGATGGGGCACTGGACACTGCTGATTTCTCGCGCCGGCGCTTGCGCCTTGCGCTTTGAGCTTCTGCGTAAATCTTCCCCATGCCCTATGCCCTATGCCCTATGCCCCATGCCCCATGCGCCACGCCCCATGCCCGATACCCCACGCCCCATCAGCTGCCAGCATCTGTGATATAATTCCATCCTGGCTTGCCTACCGTGACTTTTGCCTCGACCGTTGGATATTTATCGCTCTGCTGTACGTCCTATTTTGTTTTCTGGATTGAAAGCCGATCCAGAGTTTTTGCACCATCAAACCCTAGAGACACTCAGCTGGCTGGACCGGCACCGGCTCACCCCCCCCGCCAACTGGATTCTAGCCCGTTTCCAGCAGTCCTGCTGCCTGCAAGACCCCCGCCTGGAACAAACCCTCTGGGGCGTGAGATTCCCCAATCCCGTTGGTTTAGCAGCTGGGTTTGATAAGGATGGTGCCGCCGCCAGTATTTGGCCCAATTTTGGCTTTGGCTTTGCTGAGCTGGGCACCGTCACCGAACACCCTCAACCCGGGAACCCGCGCCCCCGACTGTTTCGCTTGCCCCTCGACTCGGCTGTCCTGAATCGCATGGGCTTTAACAATCAGGGCGCTGCAGCACTGGCAGCAAAGCTGTCCTCTGTTAGGGGCTCCGCTGAGGCCGCCATTCCCACAGGCATCAATCTCGGTAAATCCAAGGTAACACCGCTCGAAGAAGCACCGGCAGACTATTTAGCTAGTTTTCAGCTTCTCAAAGACTTGGGGGACTATTTTGCTGTCAATGTCTCCTCTCCCAATACCCCAGGACTGCGCTCCCTGCAAGATGCCTCGCAACTGGCCGGCATCCTGGACGCCTTACAGCAAGAAAACCAGGGACTTAAGCCAATTTTAGTCAAGATCGCCCCGGACCTGGAGTGGGAGGCTATCGCTCAGGTCATAGAAGTGGCCCAAACCTACCGGCTGGCTGGGATTATTGCCACCAACACCACTATCAGCCGCGAAGGATTGAAGACTGACATTATACAGAAAACCGGCAATTCTGTCAAGGAGGAAGCCGGCGGCATCAGCGGAGCCCCACTGCGCCAGCGCTCAACAGAAGTCATCCGGTTTATCTGGCAAAAAACCCAGGGGAAGCTGGCGATTATTGGCAGCGGGGGCATTTTTACCGCTGATGACGCCTGGGAGAAGATTGCCGCCGGCGCTTCTGTTGTGCAGGTTTATACGGGTTTGGTTTACGAAGGTCCGTGGATGGTGCGCCGGCTTCTGGAAGGGCTGCTGCAAAAGTTGGAGGAGCGAGGATTGGGGAGTATTTCTGAGGCGGTTGGGATAGATGCGATGAATGTTTGAATAATGAACCGCCAAGACGCCAAGGACGCCAAGAGGGAAGAGGAAGGAGGATGAGGGATAGAAAAATTAATGGTTCGACAATCTAAAATCTAAACTATAAAATCGGCAGTTGTTTCGGATTTATGGTAGAGAAATGGTTGCTGCTGAACTGGCACTTTGCTCTCGGCTTTTTGACAGTGGGGGCTGTGTCAGTTCCGCTGGGGCTGAGTTGGTATATTCGGCGCAGCACAGCGCGCCGGCGTCACACAGATCCCGCCCTGGTTCCTGTGGGGGATGTGGGGATTGTGTTTGGGGCGGGGGTGTGGGAAGATGGGACTGCTACGCCGGTGCTGGCTGATCGGGTGCGGGCGGGTGTGGGGCTGTATAAGCTGGGGCGGGTTCGCAAGCTGCTGATGACCGGCGACAGCTGTCGCCCTGACTACAGCGAGGTTCTGGCGATGCAGCGCTGCGCTTTGGACCAGGGGGTGCCGGCGGAAGATATTCTGCTTGACGGTGCCGGTTTGAATACTTATGACAGCTGCTACCGGGCGAGAGCGGTTTTTGGGGTGAAGCGGGCGGTTTTGGTTACGCAGCGCTACCATCTGCCTCGTGCGGTGTATATTGGCTGCCGGCTGGGTTTGGACGCAGTGGGGCTGGGGACGCCAGACTGGGGCCGGTTGAGCAATGATGCCATGCTGTGGTATTGTCTGCGGGAGGCGATCGCTGGGTTTAAGGCGCTGTGGCGGATTCACGTCAGTCGCCCCCAACCAACTTTTACCGGCCCGTTTGAGGGGATTCAGTAGGGGCGGCATATTGCGGCTCCTTGACAAGTGTTGTGGGATGTGGTAAAATAAGATAGAAAGTTTGGGGAGCCGGTGATGCCGGTGGGGTTGGAAAGTCGGGGGGAAGCGTGTCGGCGACTGGGTTAAAAATGAACCGCCAAGGACGCCAAGAACGCCAAGAAGGACAAAGAAAGAGGAAGAGGGAGAGAAAAGTTAATTGCGGGCAATTGACTGGACAATATTGGTTCCCACGGGCAGCAATTGAGGCTGCACGACACGGCTAAGTTTTATGATATGCTGGTGAGGGGGAGGGTGCCGGTGATGCCGGTGGCTCTTTCTTCAGGTGGGTAGGGGGCGAGAGAAACCCCCGACAAAGGCAAAGCTGAATCTGAAAGAAGTCAAGTGCCTTCAGTTTCCAGATAGCTGTCAATCACAGACATAATGTTAACTTGTGTTAGGTTTAGATAGCCGTCGAGGTATTTGGGACCTAGACTGAATGCGGGTGAGTCTGGCGAATAAACTGGCAACCAAAATTCACTTGTTATGTCCCAGTCTTTTAGGGGGCTGTTAGAGTCTCGAAGATGCTTTTGGAGGAGATATTCATAAACAAATTGTTTCCTTATACTTCGCCTTTTGATTTCTTCGGCCTTCTCGGGATTGAGGTAATACTCTGGGGTTGAGTATTTAATATCGACGATCTGAAAGCGCAGACTTAATTTTTTTAAAAATAATAAGAATAGCTCGGCTATTTCGGAAATAGAACGGTTATCAATATCTTTACGAAACAGCGATTTTTCAAAAATCTTGGATTTTATACTCTGAATCCACTTACTAAACTCCTCCTTTGAAAATACTCCCATTTTCACGGCTCTGTAGAATAAATGATTCAAACAGCGCATCATGCGCAGCTCTTCAATGGTTAAATTCTCAGGCACATCCCAGAAAGAATAAAATTTATCTGGTAAAGGTGAATATCCAATCAGTGTATCTCTATTTGATGGCAAGTGCTTTTTGAGTTCATCAAAAGTGTGATCTCCTACAGGTTGAGCGGTATAACCAATTTTAATCTCACGATTCCCTGAAGGTAAAACAAGAGTAAGTTTAGTTTGATAGCCATAATCGTTCCACGTCATGTCCCAATAGTCAGCTGTTATTCTATATAAACCAAAACTTAAATTTTGGTCAGAATATAAAAGCATTTTTTCAGATAGAATAATAACAGCATCTGGGAAAACCTCAGTTCCATTTACCCTGAACACCTCTGAAAGGTCAATAATCTTATGGGCACTCTTAAATTTATTAATGATTCTGGTGGAGAGCAAACGCTCGTCCAAGTAGACAGGGAAACCCGGTTCTGTGTTTTTCACTAAATAAGTCAAACACATCGCTTCCCAAACCATGTGAAAGTTATTAATGCCCCAAATCGCGCCTTCTGCAGAATGCTCCAGTTCCCCAAACAAGAATGCCTCAATGGCATCGTAAAAATGCCAGTAGTCGGGGTCTTTTAACGGCGTGTAATTGTCAATGACTTCCAGAGCATCTTTTAAACAATTCAAAATGGGCTGATAAGATTTTTCGCTGAATAAACTGGACTCGGTTCCAATATACTGCTGTCTGAATTGTTCAGCTAGGGATTGGACTTCAGCTCGGACTTCTTCCTGTAACTGTTCCTTAATCTCAGTCAAGATATAACAGTACAACGATATCAGATGCTTCAAAGTGGATCTCCTTGCGAAGCACATCCATCGAATCAATATAGATCGCACCATTGTCCAGAAAAATACCTTTGTGCAAATAGCGATGTATCTTGCTATAATCCAAGATTTCGGATTTACCTAATCGGTGGACAAAGATAAGGATTTTTAACTCATCATAAGCATCGAGGATGCTTGTCAGGGCATCTACTTTGGAATAAAAAATTGTCTCCCCATCCTTGGAACTAATTTCCCCGCCGGCATCCTCCTTAACCACACCATCCCGATCGTCAGCTTTGGCGTCTCTCTCAAAATTCCCCTTTTCCAAGCTAGTTTGCTTAAAGACATTCAGCACCCTGTAAAATAAAAAGAATAAATCGCGCTTTGTGTCAAAGGTGTGTAAGGCGCAGATATCCTCTGGGGAGAATCCTTTAGGAAGGTGAAAGACTAACTGGCCATCCTTCTTTTCGATTCCGACGAAAGAATACTTTTCATTTATCTTGAGTTCTAACTTCCCAAAATGTATCATTTTTTTACTCTCCCTCAAACTCGTAATGTTACCATTTTTGCTCGTTTATGCCTTGTACGAACTCCTCCGCCAAGGCGACTAACTGAGAATATGTTATCAGTTTTACTTTCTCACCGCTAGTGTTTGATAAAAGAGATTCCAAAGGTCTTCTATCTTTCGATAACACACTATCCCAAAGATAGAACATGAGTTTATTTTTGATGGCATCTTCGGAAATCACGCTATCCTCTGGCTTTAAAAACCACCAACCAATCTGTTTGTCCTCAATTCTCCTTATAGCCTGATGATTGGACTTTATGAACTCATTGAGGTTTGTTACAAAATCTGACCAATCTACTTCAGTCTCTCCAACAACTAGCTTTGCCGTTTTTATTTTCTCGGGCACATCCCCAGAGTATTCACTTCCCGGAACATCCACATATTCCCAGTCCCACCGCCGCTTAAATGCACTGTCGAGGTAATAGATGGACTCGTAAGAGGTATTTATCGTTGCCAGGATTGACAAGTTGCTAGGAATGGCAATTTTATGCTCTCTTACATTGTTTAATACTCGCAAGCCACCGGCATTATTTTTTAGCTGTAGCTGTTTCTCTTCAATTTCGCAAAATTTCTCAAAGTTACTTCCATCGACTTGTATGCTGTCATGGGAGGTGGAAGCCTTATATTTCATGGCCTTCAAAAGGCCAACTATCTCCAGCTCAGACAAGTGAACTTCATATGTTGACCAATTATCCTCCTCTCTATCCAGAAGCTGAAAGACCGGGCCAAAAATAGCGGCTGCATTCCCCCTGTTTAACTCGTCGATGACTAAAAGAACATTCTCGTTAGTGCCATCGAGTAGCTGTCTGTACGCCAACCCTAACGCCCGCAGAAAATGTCCCTCATAAAATTTATAGATGACCGAACCGCTTCCCGTAGTTTGGGGTAAAAGCTTTCCCACAAAATCCGAATAAGTATATTCTGGATGAAAGACGGTTTTGATGGTATTGGTCAGAGATTTGCTTGACTCGTCCCACTGTATCCCCAGGGAGTTTATTGCCATCTCACGCACACGATAGCTTTTCCCTGTGCCTGGACTTCCAAAAAGAATTTTCTGAATGGGTTTTGTGGGCTGAGCGTCTTCGGACATCGGCATTCCAGAACTATCGGCTAAACTCTACTCCTTACGAGCCGGCCTAGAATTGACCGGCTCTGATTCCAGCGGTTTTCCACTTTCAGAAAGTATAGCATGCTCCCAGCATCAAGTCATCACAGGAAATTGTAACTTTTTGCTAAGATGTACGAGGGTGCGGCTAAGGTAATGTTGCTTTTCTATCACATTGCGAAACAGGGTGTGGGACTGAGTTGGCGAGACGTGGGAGCGATTCTCGTCCCGCCGGCAAGTGATGCCGGTGCCGGCGAATGCGGGCCATCAACATTGCCAAAGCATGCCAAAGTAGCGCCGGCACGTTATAATAGATATGCTGTGCCTTTGTCTGTCAAGCTTGTGTGCCCTGACAGCCAGGACGTGGGGGGCGATTTGTGGTTGGGGAACACCGGCACTAAACGCCAAAAGAAACTGCTGTCACTCTCAAACACTGTAACTTCCGGCGAAAGCACTCAGCATTGAGTTGGGATTGAATCCCCACACCTCTAGGCATACTGGATCGCCGCAAACTGTGCGTGACTCGACGGAGAAGTGCCCCCACCGGCGGCAATGGTTGCTGCGAAATGGTAGGGTTAGGCCAGCCGGCTGTGGCGGGCCGGCGCAGCTGTCGGACATAGAATTTGCGCTATCCATCTCTATCTTTGCGTTCCCAGGCAGAGCGTGGGAACGGGGCTGTGGGGGTAGAGCCTTATTTCGACCCTAAGTAAATTAAAAGCCTAACAGCTTAAAAGACTCCATTTTTTAGAATAAGGTGGTGCTTAGCATCTAAAATAATTTTGCCCTCTTGCTGTAACTGATTGAGGGTGCGCGTCACCGTGACGCGGGTGGTGCCGCAAGCGCTGGCGATCTCCTCATGCGTGAGGCGAACGCTCAGGCGAGTGCCTTCCGCCACCGGCTCGCCAATTTGCTCTTTGAGCAGGCGCAATAGAGTGTGCAAGCGGTCTTTGACTCGCCTTCGCCCAGAAATGGCGAGCAGCAATTCTGTCTGCCGCAGCCGCTGCTTGATTTGCGGTAAAATAGCGCGGGCAAGATTGGGGCAGGCTGCTATTTCTGGCAGGGAAACGCAGGCTAGATGAACCTCGTCCGAGAGGGCTGTGGCTTGGTAAACCGCCAGGGCGGTGAGGCTGGAGCCAAACAGCATTTCCGGGCCGGCCAGTCCGAGGAGCACCTCTTCCCCTCCGTCACAAAGTGTGCTAAGCTTCACAAGTCCCTCAGAGACGAGCCAGATAGCTTGCGGGTGGAGGGGAATGATTTCCCCTTTGGAATAAATGTGCGAAGGGCGGTCAAAGCTGGGGTGAGAGTGGGTTTGTCCTGCCGCCGCCGGTGCGGGCGAGCCGATCTCCCGCAGCAGCCAGCGCAAGGCAAAGGCATTGCCTTCCCGACCGCAGACAGCGGCTACCTTGATGGCCACCTCAACCGGATCGCCGTTGCGCGGCAGCAGGGGTCCGGCCCACTCGAGCAGCGGTTCCCCCTGCTGCAGCTGGCTCAGTTGAGAGTGAAAGCACTGGCGCTCTTGTTTGGGAATGAATACCGTCAGCGGTTTGCCTTGCAGGTATTGCTGCGAGAGGTTGAGCAGCGCCGCTGCGGCGCGGTTCGTTTCCCGGATCGTCCCTCGCACATCCGTTACCAAGTAGGCGTCAGGCGCGAACTCGAACAGGTCCTGGTAGCGCTGGCGTTCTGCTTCGAGCGCCGCTCGCGCCCCGGCGAGCTCCTCATTTTGCTGGCAGAGCTCTTCGACTGCCACCTGCAAAGCTTCCGAGGCAATGGCCAGTTCCTTGAAAGCCGCCGCCAGCAATTCTGATTGCGGCTGCACCCACCCTGCGGCTCCTCGGTACAGCTCACTCAGCTGCCCGTGGATTCCCTCTATTCTCTGGGCAAATATGTCCACCTTCACATCCAATCTCCAATTTTCGCCCTCCTCAAGTGACGATACATAACTTTCCATCTCTTTACACTGACCCATTGAGAGATTTTTCAAGGTAGACTGGTGGGAAGAATTATTTCAGCGGCAGGATTTCGCTTTGGCAGTGCTTTTGTTCGTGCCGGGAGTGAGAAATGAATCAGGAAAAGGCAAGACCCTCGCCACTGCCGGGCGGCTTGGCTGTATCCTTGAATACAGTCGGATTTTACATTATGCTGTTTCTTGAGGCAGATGATTCAAAGAAGCAGCAGCCTTAGCTTGTAGAAGATACCTAAAAAAGCTGAAAACGCGAGGAGTACAGTCATGGCAGAAAAAAGCAAGCGCGGATTTGCCTCTATGGACGTAGAGAAGCAGCGCCAGATCGCTAGCAAGGGCGGTCACGCGGCGCACCAGAAGGGAACCGCTCACGAGTTCACTCCCGAAGAAGCTAGAGAGGCTGGCCGCAAGGGGGGTGAAGCCGTGAGCAAAAATCGGGAGCACATGGCTGCGATCGGTCGTGTGGGAGGTAAGCAAAGCCACAAGAATAACAAGAAAAAGAAAGAGGAAGAGTCATCTGAGATGCAGAACTAGCTAGACCGGCTGCTTTTGTGGGTTGAGGGTTCTGTAGCCGGTGGGAAGACAGCTTAAATGGGGCTGTGCCAATTTCCACCGGCTTCCATTGAACCCTCTCACTGGAGAGGCTCTCCACCTGACAGAAAAGCGGCACCCCGGTGCGACAGCCGGGGTTCAAAAATTTTAAATTGAATATTTAAAAGGTGTCAGATATTGCATCTTAGATGTTTGGTGGCAGGAGTCGGGGCTGGGCGCAGACAGGCCGGAAACCGCCTGACCTGAAACGGCTTCCCCTCAACCGGCGCTGCAGTTCCGTTTTGCCCGCTGTCCTCCCCGGAACAGCCCGCCACCCGCCGGTGCCCGCACGCTCGTTCGGTAAAGCTGTCACTTAAGAGAGTGTCACAGAGCTCGACAGAACCGCCGCCTCAGGTGGCTTAAATTAGATCTGCGACAACCTGAGCTTGAGGGGAGGAAAGCGATGCTGGAAAAACTGCTGCAAGCCACAACAATCACCCTGTTACTCCACATGTTGGTGAGCGTTTCGCCAACCCCAACCCGCACCCCCTTAAGCTGGCAGCCCCCAGAAGCGCCGCAGGTGATTCTCGGCTATGGCCGCAATTAATGGCTTCTCCCAGGTTGGGCCAGATATCAGGCTACTTTTCTCCCAACTCCGCTTGATTTATTTAACTTTTATAAAGTTGGGTAGCTCGCGCCGCAGGAAAGCAAGGTTACAAAAATGAGAATTTATTAACCGGATATTAGGAGAGGCATTGCGGGCGCAACCCTTGCAGGCAAGGACGCTGTGGCGTCCTGCAAGGCTGGAGGGAGCAGGCATGGGGCAAAAGGCGAATCTCTGGTGCGGGCCAGTGGCGAGCCGGCGTGCCGGCCCTCGCGGCGTGTCAATTTTGCCAGCACCGGCAGCAGCCGCGAAAAAATTGGCCCTTCTCCCCTGCCCCCTGAGGGGTTTAACATTTTTTAATATTTCGTAATAAAATGTAAGTAAACCGAGGCGAGCGACAGACAGTCAAACCGCTGAGCGGGGTGGGCGACGCCTCAGACCTCGCGCAGAGTGAGGTTCGGGAGGGAGGCGTGTGCGGGCGCGCAAGCCGGCTCGCACCGGCACAGGCAGCCGCCGCACCCAGAGCGGGCCAGCCGGCGGCGGGCCTGAGCAATTCAAGCAAAAACAAGGGGAATGGGAATGGCTAACATCAAATTCGAGAGAGAAAATCGGGAAGTGGTGGCAGCAGATGGGGCGAACTTGAGGCTCAAAGCCGTGGAAAATGGGATCGATCTCTACACCTTGGTGGGCAAGATGATGACCTGCGGGGGCTATGGCCAGTGCGGCACCTGCATCGTGGAAATCGTGGAAGGGATGGAAAATCTCTCGCCCCGCACCGAAGTGGAGGAGCGCAAACTCAAAAGAAAGCCCAAAACTTACCGGCTAGCCTGTCAAGCCCTGGTCAACGGCCCCGTCACCGTAAAAACAAAGCCGTGATATTCTAGGATTGCAGATTTTTGAGAGCGTCTGGAGGCGGAGTTCTTATGCAAGTTAATGAGCTGGGGTTTGTAGCTAGCATCCTTTTCGTGCTAGTGCCGGCGGTTTTCCTGGTGATCCTGTATATTCAGACAGCAAGCCGGGAAGGGAAAAAAGATGCGTAGCGCGCACAGTAGGGGCGGGGTGGCGCAGATATCCTTCAGTGCAGCGCAGATATCTTGGGTGAGCCGGCCCCTACTGGGTAAATAGCGCCACAGGCACCGGGATGTTTTTCCCCTGGTGCCTTTTTTGTTTGCCATCTCTGGACCGGCGCGGCGCAAGCCGCACCGGCACGCTCAGGCGGCGCTGGCGCTGCGGGCCAGCAATACGGGGCAGTTGGCATACACCCGCACATAGTCCGACAGGGAACTGCCCAGCAGCCGGTCGAGATCCGGCAGCCCCTGGGCGATCGTTGGACGCCGGTCTGGCGAGCCCAGCATCAGCAGGTCAGCATTCGACTCCTCGGCGAGGCGGCAGATTTCCTCTCCCGCCCTGCCGGTGCTGGTGACACAGCGATAGGCAATGCCGAGCTTCTTCGCCTCTGCGACTGCCGGCGCTAAAACCGGGTCAGCTTCAGGTTTGGCATTCGGATCTTTCGGGTTGACGTGAGCGAGCACCAGCTGTCCGCCCTTAATGTCTCGCAGCAGGAACAGCGCCAGCTTCAGCGACTGCTGGGACGTCTCAGATCCGTCAAGCGCCACCATGATGCGGCTGATTTTCTTGAGGTAGAGGTCGTCTTTGACCAGCAGCATGGGGCGGGAGGTGAGCTGGAAAACGTACTGGCTCACCGAGTTTTCCAGGATGGACTTCAACCGCCCCAGCCCGCGCGAGCCGGTGATAATCAGGTCAGCGCCGATTTCGTCAGCCATTTCGCACACCGTCGTTTTCGGGTCGCCTTGCTTGAGTCTGGCTGTTACCTTGTTCGGGTCTAAGTTCAAAGACTTGACGGCTTCAGCGAGAATCTTGCCCCCTTCTTCGAGCTTGGCAGCCATCGCTTCGGCGGTGACTTGGGGTGGGACGACGTGCAAGACGGTGACGGACGCCCGCTGGATGGAAGGCAGTTCCATCATTTTCTTGAGCATCTCCTCACACAGCCCCCGACCGGCGACGGCTACCAAAATTTTTTCTATCATTGGTGAATCTCCTGGTTCCTATAGCAAGCGTGAGGGTGGGCCATTCAGCTCAGTTAAGATTTGTATGCCTTATTCAAGCCATAGAAACTGAGCGGCACACGAGCGCGAGCTATTTACGATTTAAGGATAAAACGGAGTGACTCACGATATTTTTTAGAAATATAGCGTTTTATAACAAAGTGTAACGTGTCTGAGAACAGCCAAACGCAACAGCAACAGCCACCGGCCCGCAGTGCTGGGAGGTGGTTTGAATATCCAGTGCGGGCGCAACCGCACCACACGGACTACGCCGGCAATGTCTGGCACGGTTCCTATATCGCCTGGTTGGAGGAAGCGCGGGTGGAGTGCTTGCGCTCCCTGGGTTTGGAGTTTGCCGACCTGGTGGCTTTGGGGTGCGACCTGCCGGTGGTGGAGCTGCAGGTGCGCTACCGCCGGGCGCTGCGGATGGGGGTGCCCGCTGTGGTGCGCGTGCGCTTGGAGCAGGTGGGGGTGCGCCTCAACTTCGAGTACCAGATTCAGTCCCCCGATGGCCAAGAGCTGTATCTCACCGCTCGGGTGACGCTGGTGCCGGTGGACCGGCACAAGAACAAGATTGTCCGCCAGTTACCGCCGGCACTGGAGGCTGTGCTGGCGCAACTTTAGGCGCACCGGGCATGGGGCACCGGCATTGGATGCCCGGATGCCCGGATGCCCGGATGCCCGGATTTTGGGTTGGGCATAGCGCATGGGGCATGGCGCATGGGGCGTGGGGAAGATTTTCAGCAATGCCCAATGCCCAATGCCCCATTCAAAGATATTACGGGGATTTCGCCGGCCCCGACCTGACTCAAATTTAGGCAGATCCGAAAGAATGGTTTTTACAACTTCCCGACTTTAGACAGGTTTTGTATATATGCTTTCTTCCGGAAGTCAGCAATGGCAGCGCTGCCGGTCAAAATATCTGCGGCAGCTGGCCCAATGCCCCGCGCCCCATGCCCCATGCCCAGCGCCCAGTGCCCAGTGCCCCATGCCCCATGCCCAATCCCGTTACCAGTGCTGCTCACTTACCGCTGGCTGGCTGCAAAAAGGTCTGGGGCAATTCGATGATTTGCTGCCAAAGCTCTTGAGGGCCAATGCCAAATACCAGCTGCAGCGCCAGAACAATGGCTGCAATTGAGATGGCCGTTTTCAGGGTTGTTTTCAGCACATTGAGCAAGGCGGTGAAAACCAGCCAGGACACAATTAAGGCAGCAATGATAAGAATCAGGTTGAGTGACATACGTCTTGTCTGGGTATTCTGGTAGGGTGCGTTCCTCGGGAACGCACCCTACAGCTTGCCGGTTTGAATCGCTCTGTTTTAACTGTTTACTCTCCGGCGTCCGCCAGTTCCGGCTTTTCCCACCGGCAGCGCTGAAGGGCGGGCGGCGCGCCCGACGAGCTGGGCAATATGAGCGAGCCAGGGAAAAATTTTTCAGGGCTGATGGGGGATTTTTGCATTTTTTCCCAGCGCCGGCGAGCCCGCCCCTGGCTCAACCGATTTGTGCTAAATCGGGGCGCACCGGCACTTCAAGTTTTTTGGCAGAAAGAGGATTGGGCAGAGTCACGGAACTCCCTAACTGCTTAGCCATAACTTCTTGCCGCGCCCATTTATCGGCTGCTAAAATATCATCTAAAGAAGGATTCGCGCAGTTATCTGCTTGGTGGCGATCGCAGGCATATTCAATTAAGCGCGGAATGTCTAAAAACTTAATTTTCTCTTCCAAAAACAGGGCTACAGCTTGCTCGTTGGCGGCGTTCAAGACTGCGGGCATGGAACCGCCGGCTCGCCCTGCGGCGTATGCGAGCTGCATGCAGGGATATTTTTGATGGTCTGGCTCCCGGAAGGTCAAACTGCCGGCTTTTACGAGGTCTAGCTGCTCCCAGTCGGTATAAATTCGCTCGGGCCAAGAGAGGGCGTACAGCAAGGGCAAGCGCATGTCGGGCCAGCCTAACTGGGCTAAAACTGAGGTGTCTTGCAGTTCTATGAGGGAGTGAATGATGCTCTGGGGGTGGATGACGATATCGATTCGGTCGTAATCTAGGCCGAAGAGGAAATGGGCTTCGATGACTTCCAGCCCTTTGTTCATCAGGGTGGCGGAGTCTACGGTAATTTTGCGGCCCATTGACCAGTTGGGGTGCTTGAGGGCGTCGGCTACGGTGACTTCTGGGAGTTTGTCCACCGGCCAGTCCCGGAATGCGCCGCCAGAGGCGGTCAGGAGTATCCGCCGCAACCCTCCTTTGGGTACGCCTTGCAGGCACTGGAAGATGGCGGAGTGCTCGGAGTCTGCCGGCAGCAGTTTGACGCCGTGCTGTTCGACGAGGGGCATGACGGCGGGCCCACCGGCAATCAGGGTTTCTTTGTTGGCCAGGGCGATGTCTTTGCCGGCTTTGATGGCGGCTATGGTGGGGAGCAGGCCGGCACACCCGACAATGCCGGTGACGACTGCTTCGGCGTCGCCGTACTGGGCGACTTCGATGATGCCGGCCTCTCCGCCGAGGAGAATGGGTTGCGGGTCGATATCCCGCACGGCTTCTTTGAGTTCGGGTAATTTCCGCTCGTCACTGATGGCTGCGATCGCCGGTCGGAACTGCCGTATCTGCTGCGCTAGCATCTCGACGTTGCGCCCAGCTGCCAGCCCGACGATGCGGAACTGGTCGGGGTACTGCGCTACGATGTCTAGGGTTTGGGTGCCGATAGAGCCGGTGGAGCCAAGGAGGGTAATCGCTTTCACAATTGTTTAACAATTTCAGGGCAACTCTACTATAAGAAATTATCGGGACTCGTTTTCACTCAGTTTTACCCGAAGTGGCCAATATGCAACAATCCCCCGGAGATGGCAGATATTTTAGCAAAAATTTTCCTAAATGGGTATTGACAAATGTGAGAGAAAATGCTATGGCTTGGATGGTTGGGGCGGCGGCGCTGATTTTGTTTGGCTGCAGCAGTTTGCGACACGCGCTGTTTCAATCTGGGGCGTTTGATTTGGGGATTTTTGACCAGGGGGTTTATTTGATCTCTCAGGGGAAGCCGCCGGTTTGCTCAATTATTGGGTTTCACATTTTGGGGGATCATGCGGCTTGGGTGCTGTATCCGCTGGCTTTGCTGTACAGGATTTATCCTGATGTGCACTGGCTGTTTGCTGTGCAAGCGGGGGCGCTGGCGGTGGCGGCTGTGCCGGTGTGGGGGATCGCCCGCCATGCGGGGTTGAGTGAGGGGGAGGGGGTGGCGGTGGCGGGGGTTTATTTGCTGTACCCGCTGGTGTTTAATGCCAATTTGTTTGATTTCCACCCGGAAGTGATGGCTGTGCCGGCACTTCTAGGAGCTATTTTAGCAGCTCGGCGGGGTCGCGCGGGCTGGTTTGCGGCTGCGATCGCTTTTGTTTTGGGCTGCAAGGCGGTGCTGGGGCTGACGGTGGCGGCGACAGGGGTATGGCTGCTGTTTTTTGAGCGGCGGCGTCTGTGCGGGGGGATGGCTATTGCGGCAGGTGTGGCTTGGTTTTTGATTGCCAGCAGAGTTATTATGCCTTATTTTAGCGGTGGGGAACCGGTTGCTGTGGGGCGCTACGCTTATTTGGGAAATGACTTGCCGGAGATTGCTGGCAATTTGGTTTTGAAGCCGGGGCTGGTGTTGGGAAATGTGTTTTCTGCCGGAAGTTTGGAATATGTGGGGTTGCTGGCACTGCCGGTGATTTGGGGGCTGTCGCCGCAGTATTTGGCTCCTTTAATTGGGGCGATTCCTGCGCTGGCGCTGAATGTGCTGTCGGAATCGGCTTCGCAGCGGAATTTGGTGCAGCACTATTCGCTGCCGGTGCTTCCTTTTCTGTTGCTGGCGGCGATTGCTAAGTTGAGTGCCGGTGGGGAAACCCGGCACCCAACCCCCTCCCTGCTAGCAGGGAGGGGGCAAGATTTCGGGATTAAAAAGAGGGTTTTTGGGAAGTTACCAAATCGGGAGACATTGCTTGTGGTGTGGGCGATGCTAGCGTTTTTAGCGCTGGGGAAATACGGTTATTTTTGGTCGATTTATCTGGATGAGCTGGATACCTGGCAAGCGACTCGGGAGGCGATTGCTGAGGTGAGAACAGGAGGGAGTGTGCTGACAGCGCATGAAATTGCGCCGCATTTAACGCACCGGCAAGTGGTGAGGTTTACGGATGTCAGCGCCCCGCCGCGCATTTCAGAGTTTGATTATATTTTGCTGAATGTGCGCCATCCGGGATGGAGGAGCACGGAGGAATTTGCTGCCGGTTTGGTGGGGGAGGTGAAAAACAGCCGGCAGTTTGAGCTTGTCTATCAGCGGGATGATGTGTATTTGTTTGTTAAATCTGGTGTAGAAACCGGGTTTCTGGGATAACCTTTATCTCTCACCCGAACCCTTGAATCAGAAACCCGGTTTCTTAGCCACCCGGTTTCTTAGCCCCGTTTCTTTGCCCCGCGAGAAAACGGGCTTATATCACGACCAAATTCGCCCCCGGCGGAAAGGTTTCTTTTCTTTCGGAGATGACTGTTGTTTGGCCATTTGCTGCCACCAGAAGCCGTAGTCTTCTAAGCCGGTTGCTAGCAACCGGCGCTGCGCTTCTGTTTCGGGTTTTACCTCGGTTTTGGGTTTGGCTTCAGGTGCCGGTGTTTCCTCGCTTTGGGGTTTGTCCGAGGCAGCAGGTGCCGGCACCGGTGCGGGTGCCGGCGTGGGTGCGGGTTTGTCTTCAGGTGCCGGTTTCACGGCACTTTCTGGGGTGATGGGCGCTTGGGGAATGGGTTGGGTTTTTGCCGTTGAGGCTTGCAATTTCAAGTAGTCAATGGCGTGTTTCCCACTTTTCCCGGCTGTGGTTATGGACAGGGTGTGTTTGCCTTTGGACAGGGCTTTCAGGGGGATTTCGTTTGACTGGACTTTCCCGTCTTTCTGTCCGGGGATTTTCTGGATTAGCTCGCCATCCAGAAACAGGCTATCCTCGGGTGAGCCAAAGCGTCTGTAAAGTAAAACTAGCTGTCCTTCTTCGTAGTTCCGCGTCAGGTTAAAATGAATGTTGAGTTGAGCGGTTGCAGCCTCTTTGGCTGTCTTCGTGGAGCGAATCTGGCTGAGAATCCCTGGGACTTGCGGGCGGTTGACGGAATCTGAATCAGCTTCGACATCGTAGTTGAATTCTTGACTCCACCCGCCGGTTTGGAGAAATTCTTGCTTTCCTCCTTTGGGTTTGCCAATTTGCCAAAGGATTTCCACCGGCGGTGGAGATGCAGATGCTGTCGGGGGGGTTGCTTTAGGCATTGGTGTGATGATATGCTAAGAGTAAATTATACTATCTCCGGTAGAAGACCCAACCGGATCATTGGGCATGGCGCATGGGGCATGGCGCATGGGGCATGGGGCCAACCCAATGCCCAATGCCCCATGCCCGATCCGAGTTTTGCATCATCCGGATGCGGCACCGGCGTGACTGGACACCGGCACGGCATGTTGCTGTGAATATGTTACCTCAAGACGACACGGACCAAGAGCGCACGTCGCCCAAAGTCACCGGCATGGGATCTCGGACATCGATGGTAAACAGGAAGACTCTTTTGGCTCGCCGGCTGTTTTCTGGGTCATAAAATTTCAGCTTCATATCCCAGCAGTCGCTGTCAATGCGGCAGAAGGGGCTTTTCTCGACTTCGATGCTGTGGAGTTCCATGCCTCGGGCGATGGCTTCAATAAAAGTGGATGCGGCTTGGAAAACGTTGGTGGAGGCGAAGTTGAGGGCGCGATCGCGCGAGGTTTTTCCCAAGTTGCTCAAGTCGTAGTAAATGCGCTTCAGGAAGCTGTTGAGAGAGCGCTGTATGGCTTCCTCGCTGGCGGTTGGAGCGGAGGCGCGAACACTTTCTGCAGCGGCGCTCACCAAGCTATTGACGTTCCAGCCGTACATCCCCCGCGTGGAACGCACTGTAACAACGGGAATCTCTTCACCTGAAAACAGTGTGACTGTCCTGTTGGTGAGGAAGCCGGGAAGGCTCATGCGCTCGATGTAGTCTTCGCTGCTTTCGGGTTCAATTTGTCCGGCTAGGATTTGGATGAGGGTTTCGTAAACATCGCCACCAAACGCTCCTTTGGGTTCAATGGCGTAAATGGGGTTGAGTTCCTGGTTGAATGTCCAGATCAGCGATTTGGCTTCTGCGGTGTTTTCTGCTAAATAGTCTACCATCTGGCGGGCGTCGTAAGGATTGGCGGGAATGGTTGCGCCGTCGATGGTGACTGCCGGCATTAGCTGTTTGAAGGTGTCGCGCCGCGCTTCAGATCCAAAGTCGAAGCCTACGGTTCCTAAGGCGTAGACTAGGTTTGAGACTGCGCTGGGATTGATGGCATTAGGGCTTTGGCTGGCTGTAATCAACGAGGGGTTGCGCGAGGGGGCTGTATTCCCCGGCGTTGCCTGGGAAGCCACCAGTGCGGGCTGCGCTACTTCCTTATTGTTCTGGTTGCCAGGGTTGTGTGTGTCACGAGATAATACGGTCGGATCTGCCTCTAGGTTGGCGTTTCCAGGCTGTGTCAGGGCATGAGTTAGGAGCGCGGTTGGCATAGCTTCTAGGGTTGCGCTATCAGCCGGCTCGCGCGCCACCGGCATCCCGTAGGATGCCTCGAAAGGAGATAGGGTTGGCTCCTCCTTTTCGGTTTCGCTCTCAGGTTGCTGCCGCGCCACCGGCATCTCGTAGGGTGCCGGGGAAGGAGGTAATAAGGGTTCGCCGGTGAGCAGTTGAAATGCGCCGGGAATGTTGAGTTTTCCTAGCAAGCAGCGTTCGGGTTCTTCTATTTCTTTAGGGTCGCACGGAAGGGCGCTGTTGAGAATAGCGGCGCGGACTGTTTCGGCATTGGGTTTTTCGCCCATCTGCAGTTGCAAACTCATCAGCAAGGCGGAAATGCCGGTGACGATAGGCGCAGCGCAGCTGGTGCCTTTTTCCCGGATGGGTTCGTCGGTTCCGGGCTGTGCGCCCAGGATATTTTCCCCGTTTGCCATCACGCCTTGGTTCTGATACTGTCCGCCATAGTTGCTGAATTTGAAGGGCTGTCCGTCGTCTCTCATGGCACCCACGGCGAGGACATTTGGCAGTATGGCGGGCACGCACCAGCATTCACCTTTGTCGTTGCCGGCGGGGGCGACGATTAAGATGTTATTGTCCTGGCACTGTTTGACGGCGCGGGCGAAAAGCTCTTGGGATATGCCGGTTTGTGTGGGCTGGCAGGCGGCAATGTGAATGATGTTGGCTCCCGCTTTGAAGGCGGTGTTGATGGCGTGGGTGAGGTTGACGGGGGAGATGAAGTTATCGTTATCGTAGGCGATGGGAATGTTGATGCCGGTGCAGTGGGGGGCGATGCCGGGTGCCGGTGTGCCGTGCTGCCCTAAGATGGTGCTAGAAATGTGGCAGGCGTGGGCGGCTAGCTGAAGGCGCGACAGAATCGGTTTGGGGAAGGTTTTATAGAAGGCTTCTTTTTCTTCTTTGGCTTCGTCTTTGTCGTAGTCCTCTTCCTCTTTTTTGGCTTGCTGCTGTTTCTCGAACTCTAAAAACAGGTGGAGGTAGTGCAGGTATTCGTCGTTAATTTCGATGTCTGTCGCCCAGTAGGGGCGCTGCTGGGTAAAATTGGCACCGGCAAAGCAGGCGCGTTCCATGTCAACGGGACCGTCGAGGATGGCGATGGTGATGCGGGGGTCGCCTTTGGTGTATGTCCACAGGTCGGGGATTCCAGGAATGGCGGTTAAGTCGGGCATGATGGATTGAGACTTCAGATTTACTCTGCTATCTAGTTTAATGGAAGATTGCGCACAAAATTTGGCTTTCTCAGCCCCCTCGCCAGGACGGAGGGCGAGCATCCCATTCAAACTGTACGCCCTCTGCATTATGTCCAACCACGTCTACTATCTCATCGAACCGGCGGGGAAGATTTGCCCAAAATTATGCACTTCCTCAACTGGGCACACCAACCTGTGTTTCAACCGCCCCCTCAAACGCACGGGCCATTTTTGGGAAAAGCGGTATTACTGCGACGGTTTTGCGCCCTCAGATAGGGAACGCGCTTTAAACACGCGCTCGTTATATTCACGGCAACCCTAAAGCTGCCAAAATGCGCAAAGGCTTTTTCTATGATTTCAGCAACTATGGAAGTTACGAACGCCTGACAGATGATGGACTCACCCAATGGCATCCAGCTTTCTTGCAACTGGGCAGCACTCTTGAGGAGTGTGCCCAGAAATACCGTAGATTTTGTCAAAAGTACAAACCCAAGGGAAAAACCCCTAGCAGCTCCCACTGGGGGAGCCGGCTTTTGGCTGGGGTTCATATTAACCTTTCTCCCGATAAGAAGCGCTCAACTAGGGCCAAGTTGGCTCATAATGTGACCGCCTCCCCGGGGTGCGGGGGATCGGGAAACGACCAACTGGCACAGGTTGTGCGGAAGTTTATCGAAGCAAATCGAGCGCCAAAGGAAGCGGGGAAAGACTTTTGACATTTTTTGAGGCCGGTGTTAAGATGAGAGTGTTACTCGGCATCATCGCCGGCAAAGGGACTACCACCAAATAATTTTCCTCCCCCTAAATATTCACCACTTGGAAGTTTAACTTGGGGCATCATCCCTCCCTTCTCGGCAGCACCGGCAGTTGCGGGAGAGAGGCGCTCAACGGGAGCGGCTTGCTTGGGCATAACAGTCTTGTTTTTCATTGGGTTAATTCTCCAAAAGTTACGATTGGCAAGGCTGTCGGCAATCGCTCCCTCTCCCCTCGTGATTTCTCCCTTGGGAGGTCGGGTGCTACTTCCGACTTACCTGCTGTGATTTTTGCACACACCTCCCCTCGCCGTCAAGGGGTTTGTGAGAAAATTTTGGGAATTTTTCTGCGGTCAATAGGCCAGAAAAGTGAGAGATCCTCCCCACGGCAATCACCCCTAACCCTGTGTGCTATTAGGGGTTTCCCCAGCTTTTGGCTGCCGGCAACTAATGCTTTTTCGCGTGATTTCTACAGGGCGCGGAAGCTACGAACGCCTGAGGTGCCGGGAGGCTATAAATGGCTGCCGCCGGGCGGCAACTGGGCAACACTCAAAGAGGAGTGCGCCCAGAAGTATCGTGGATTTTGCCAAAAGTACAAACCCCTTGGGGAAAACCCCAGCCCAGTCCCACGCTTGGGAGCCGGCTTTTAGCTGGGGTTCATATCAACCCTTCTTCCCGTAGGAAGCGCGTGTTAGGTTAGGGGAGTTACTCGGCATCATCGCCGGCAAAAGGGACTCCTCTACCTTCATATTCTCTAAATAAGGGCACCACCCCTCCCTTTTCGGCACCGGCACCGGCAGCAGTGGCGGGGGAATTGCGCTCTACGGGAGCGGATTGCTTAGGGCTAACAGTCCTGTTTTTCATTGCTTACTTCTCCTAACTTGACAGCGAGCGGCGATCGGAGTTACTCGGCATCATCGCCGGCAAAAGGGTGAGTATTCTCGGTGAACCACTTATCGCCCCACAGGGGCACAACACCACCACCACCGGCAGCACCGGCAGTCGCGGGGGAGAGGCGCTCTACGGGAGCGGATTGCTTGGGCATAAAAGTCTTGTTTTTCATTGGTTTATTCTCCTGGTTTTGATCGCAACCGGCAGTCAGACTAGCTCCGCTTCTCCTCCCGCACGACTTCCGCACAGGGGGCGTTCCTGTTGCCTGTCTGGCTTTACCTGCTTTAATTTTCGCACATAGATATCTAAATTGTCAAGCCCTTTTTGATAAGTTTTTTTGCTTATTTATTTTGGCACTCACCGGCTTTCAGGCATTATCGCTGACCCCGTTCTTCCCCCTTTCCGCATCAGGGGAAAGGGGGAAGCCGGCTACAAAGGCGGCAGGGTATATCACCCCTTATTCCTGTGGCCGGCTTTTGGCTGGGGGAACAGTCTACCCCTCTTCCGATTCTAGGCTGTGGGAGGCCAAACTACCTCAGAAAATGGCGGCTTTTGACACCTTGTTACAGGGAACTTTTAACCCCATAAAAAGTATAGGTTCTGCGGCAGTCCATCGAGGCGAATCAAGCGCCAAAGTCAGGGGAATTTGACTTTAGACTTGTTTTGAAGGGGGTGATAGAATGAGGGAGTTACTCCGCATCATCGCCGGCAAAAGGATTTGCCAAAGGAAAACACTCTTTGGTTTCAAGATCGCAATACGCGCTGGCCACAATACCGGCAGCACCGGTACCGGCAGTCGCGGGGGACAGGCGCGCTACGGGAGCGGCTTGTTTCGGCAGAAAAGTCTTGTTTTTCTTGGAGTTCTCCTGGATTTACGGATAATAAGCGTTGCTTTTGGACCGTCTTTTGCCAACATCCGAGATTTAGACTCGGCTAGCTAGACTGCCCTGCGAAAAATTTATCACAATTGACTGCCGGTGTCAAGCCTATCTTGGGGAATAAATAGCTATATCTTTGGGGAGAGCCGGTTGAGGCGCAAAGGCCGTTTTTGGGCCCACCCAAAGAAAGGGATTGTCCCCGAAAACAGCGATTAATTAGAAACAGCCGGTAGAGAGCGCTATTCCGGGGGATTATTTCACTTTTGAGCAACCCTTACGTCCCCCCTCTCCCATTTTGGGTTAGGGGGGTGAGGGCAATGGCAATTGGGGGCGATTCAGGGGCTGAATCTGCCCCGACATTAGAGTTGAACTCAATAAGGCGTAGACCAAGAGCGCACCTCGCCCAAGGTAACAGGGAGCTGGTCAATTACGTCAATGGTAAACCGGTAAACTTTCTTAGCTCGGCGGCTGTTTTCTGGGTCAAAGAACTTCAGCTTCACGTCCCAACAGTCGCTATCATACCGGCAGAAGGGGCTTTTCTCCACTTCGATGGTGTCAAGTTCCATGCCCCTGGCAACGGCTTCGGCAAAGGTGGAAGCCGCTTGAAAAGCGTTAGTGGCGGCGAAATTGAGGGCGCGGTCGCGGGCGGTTTGCCCTAAGTTGCGCAAGTCGAAATAGATGCGCTGCAGGAAACTGGCTAAAGAGCGCCGCATCGCTGACTCGCTGGCAGTTTCCGCTTCCGAACGCACCACTTCTAGGGCTGAGCTGACGAGGGTGTTGACTTTCCAACCGTACATCCCCCGCGTGTTTTGCACTGTAATCACCGGCACCACTTGTCCGGAAAAGAGTTTGACAGTGCGCTCAGCAAGGCGTCCGGGGACGCTCACCCGTTCTACGTAGTCTTCGCTGTCTTCAGGGAGCACCTGTCCGGCGAGCATTTGCTGGAGAACTTCGTAGACATCGGCACCAAACGGACCTACCGGCTCAATGGCGTAAATCGGGGTCAGTTCCAGGTTCAGCGTCCAAATCAGGGATTTGGCTTCCGAGAGGTTATTTTCCAAATAATCCACCATTTGGCGGGCGTCGTAGGGGTTGGCGGGAACCATTGTGCCGTCAATATTCACCCCAGGCATCAGTTGCTTGAACGAGTCGCGCCGCGCTTCCGTGCCGAAGTCGTAACCCAAGGTTCCTAAGGCGTAGACCAGCGTTGACCGGGCGCTAGCGGTCACCCCACCGGCAGCTTCTGTGGCGCTGAGGCCGGTGGTAGCGGTGTCCTGGAGGGCAGAGAGTTCTGAACTCGATGAGCTAATGTAGCGGATAGCGGTTGAAGTGGCTGCCGGTTTGTGAGCTTTAATGTCCCCACAAAATACAGGAGCGTCCGGCAGTAATTTGAAGATTAAAAATTCACTTAGATCGCGAGACTGGACATCCTGAAATCCAGCTCGCTCAATCGCTTCCCTCATTTCGCTTAGGGGGGGAAGGTTGTGAAGGGAAATCTGTTTAACATGTAAAAGTTTCAGCTCGTCTTCGGGTGACAGAGGGGTTTCTTTGGGGAATCCGTCTTTGATGTACAGGGTTCCTTGAGGGCGCAGCACCCGGTAAACCTCTGCAAAAACTCGTGGGAGATCCTCCGCGTATCCGAGGGTTTCAAAGAAAACCACAACGTCAAAAATGTTGTCTTCAAAGGGGAGATCGTGAAAGTCTCCTACCTGAATCCGAACTCGGTCAGCAAGTCCGGCTTCCCGCACGAGCTGCTGAGCTTTACTAACTTGAGCTTCTGACAGGTTTATCCCCTCTACCCTCACGCCTTCGATGGTCTGAGCAATAACAATGCTCGGCCCCCCCGTACCGCACCCGGCATCCAGGACATAATCTCCCGGTTTGATACCAGACTGGGCCGCCAAGAAAAGATTGGTAGCGTGAACAGGGTCAGCATCAGAGTCCGTCATCCGGAGTTGGCACCCTTGGTTAGTTGGAGAACCGCCAAGGCGATCGTAGTAATTGCTAACTCGCTCCCGGTATTGCAAATTTTCGGGAAGGTCTGGCATAGGAAAAAGTCCCCAATCAATATGAGTCTTTCTGTATTATAAATACAATAGGGCACTTCTGGACTTTTGCACTTCTAATAAATAAATACCCTCACGTTCCCCCTCTCCCAAAATGGAAGAGAGGGGTGAGGGCAATGGCAATTTGGGGCGATTCACCGGCTGAATCTGCCCCGACATTAGAGTTGAACTCAATAAGGCGTAGACCAAGAGCGCACCTCGCCCAGGGTGACAGGGATCAAATCGCTGACATCAATGGTAAAGCGGAAGACCTTGCGAGCCCGGCGGCTGTTTTCTGGGTCAAAGAACTTCAGCTTCACATCCCAGCAATCGCTGTCCAGCCGGCAGAACGGGCTTTTCTCGACTGTAATGCTGTCCAGCTCCATTCCCGCGCCCACCGCTTCGGCAAACGTGGAAGCCGCTTGGAAGGCGTTCGTCGCCGCAAAGTTGAGCGCCCGATCTTGGGAAGTGGTGCCCAAATTCCGCAAATCGTAGTAGATGCGGTTCAGGAAACTGCTCAACGTGCGCTCGATGGCTTCTTGGTTCGCTTCCCCAGTTCGCGCCCGCACGGTTTCCACCGCTGCGCCCACCAGGGTGTTCACCTTCCAGCCGTACAGCCCCCGCGTATTGGGAACGTCAATCACCGGCACCACTTGCCCAGAAAACAGCTTGACGGTGCGCCCGCTTAGAATCCCCGGAATGCTGACGCGCTCGACATATTCCTCGTTATCTTCTGGCTGAATTTGTCCCGACAGCAGTTCCCGCAACACCGCGTAGACATCTCGCCCAAACGACCCCATCGGTTCAATGGCATAGACAGGAGTCAGCTCCAGGTTCAGCGTCCAGATCAGCGACTTCGCTTCCGACAGGTTATCGTTCAAATAGTCCACCATCTGGCGGGCGTCGTAGGGGTTGGCGGGAACCATCGTGCCGTCAACGCTCACCCCAGGCATCAGTTGCTTGAACGAGTCGCGCCGCGCTTCTGTGCCAAAGTCGTAGCCCAAGGTTCCCAAGGTGTAGACCAGCGTTGACTGGGCGCTAGCAGTAACCCCACCGGCAGCAACGGGTGCGCTGGGGCCGGTGGCCGAGCTGGACTGCTCTGCAGAGAGTTCTGAACTCGATGAACGAATGTGGCGGATGGCGGTGGGAGTGACTGCCGGTTTCCGAGCTTTAATTTCCCCACAGAATACGGGATCGTCCGGGAACGATACGACGGTGAAAATTTCACTCAAATCGCGACACTGGATATCCTGAAACCCAGCTCGCTCAATCGCTTCCCTCATTTCGCTGAGGCGGGGAAGCTTGGTAAGGGAAATCTGTTTAATTTGTAAAAGTTTCAGCTCCTCTTCGGGTGACAGAGGGCCTTCTTTGGGGAATCCGTCTTTGATGTACAGGGTTCCCTGAGGGCGCAGCACCCGGTAAATCTCTGCAAAAAGCTGTGGGAAATTGTCAGAGTATGAGGCAGTATCAAAGAAAACCACCACATCAAAAATATTATCTTCAAAGGGGAGGTCGTGATAGTCTCCCAGCTGAATCCGAACTCGGTCAGCAAGTCCGGCTTCCCGCACGAGCTGCTGAGCTTTACTAACTTGACCTTCTGACAGGTTTATCCCCTCAACCCTCACGCCTTCGACGCTCTGAGCAATGGCCACGCTCGGCCCCCCCGTACCGCATCCGGCATCCAGGACATAATCTCCCGGTTTGATCCCTGCTTGGGCAATCAAGTAAACAATGGTAGCGTGAACAGGGTCAGCATCAGAGTCCGTCATCCGGAGCAAACACCCTTGGTTCGTTGGAGACTCTCCAAAAATATCGTAGTGATTGCGAATTCGCTGCTGGTATTGGAAATTGCCGGGAATGTCTGGCATAGGAAAAAGTCCCAAGTAAAATCTTAGTCTTTCTGTATAATATATCCACTAGGGCACTTGTGGACTCCTTTGCACTTCTAATAAATAGATTTATTCGGGATTAGCGGGCAGCGAAAAGCTTAGCTTTCTCTACTCCAATTATTCTCCCAATTCTCCGAAAATACTTTTCACTTTTCGGAAATAATTTTAAGGGAAAATATACATTTTACTGGTTGGCGTTTAATCCCAAAGGGGAAAAATGCTGGAAGGCGTTGGTGAGGGCGCAGTTAAGGGCGCGTTCTCCGAGAGGTTTGTCCCTTCGCCGGTGATAATAGATGCGAGGAAAGTGCTAAGGGCAAACCGCACGGGAGCGTGGCACTTTTGAATCCTGGCTCGCAGTCGAAAGCGCCTAAGCGCTCTCCCCAGCCCGCGCAGGCGGGCTTTGTCTGTATAGCCGCGATTTCTAATCGCCAGGCAACTAGCAAAAATGACATGATACTAACCGCACTGTCATCCACTAGGGAACGCACGCACAGTTTCCAAAGCAGGACTGACCGAGCTTTTTTCCATCCGTACATTCCCCCATTAATTGTCAGCAAGCGCCCTTAAAATCGGTGTTATAAGGCGCGAGCCGCCAATCAATCAGTCAGTCATCAAACAGTTGGTCTATCGCCACAGGGGTTTGAGCAGAAAATCAGCCAAGCAGATTGAGGTCAGGAATTGACTGAAATTCCCTCTTCCTAAGTTTTCTAATCTCTTCGTAGTTTTCTATCCCCAGTTGCCTGACACGTTCCATATCCGGCTCAGACCAATTTGGATCTGGGAAAATCACTAAGGTTGAAATAGCCGTCAGTACAGACTCTCCTAATTTGCAGATATGGACTCGCTTCATGCGAGGTAAAAATAGTGCGACTTGAGCTGCTTCGTAGATAACCGCTTCATGTTCGGCAGGATAGGACTCTAAAAGAGTTTCTACTAATAAAGCTACCCCTTTCTCAAGGCCCTCATATATTTTGCCTTGATAATCTGTTTTTCCAATTCCTCCGACTTGCCACAGCACTAGGGTACTTCGCCGGTCAAAGACGCGCCGATAGATTAGGAAATCAGTTGCTTCGTAGCTCTGACACCCATATATTCCCGGATCGATTCCCAGATCGGCAAACAGACAGTCTTCGGCGGATATACCGGGGAGCATCAGCGCTTCAAAACCCTCGGCACGGGCGATATTAATTGACTGGTGAGAGGGGAATGCAAAGACTCCCGGATGACCGTAGAATACGGCACAGACGTCCTGACCGGCCCGCACAGCGGTAATAATTCGCTCGACCATCTGCCAATAGGTAATATACCTGGCTTTATCCTTGGCATACAGATCGCTTAACGTTTCAGCATTCGGATTAAGGGATTTGATTTGATAAACAATGGGATAATTGCCCTCAGCATAAAATACTTTGTCCGCATTTTTAATGGCGGATTGTGCCTCAGGCGTGAGATGACCGCCTGCTTTAATGCCGCTGCCAACTACCAGCAGAGATCCTTTTTTTGTCATCGAGCGATACGCCTCCTATTTGGAATTAATAAAACGCACTAGGAAAGGCCAGTAATTTATGCCCTGAAAAGAGCGTCTAGTAAACTTGGCCTTATTGATTGGCGCTCATTCAAAAATGAAACTGGCCGCTATCCGAGCAGAGGTGTACCTTGCGCTGTTTCGCTTCCCCGTATCGCTTCTGCAATTCGCTTCAGATCGCCACTGGTGAGAATCTCCCGATCTTCCTCCGAAAGACCGGCTTCTTCCATGACTTCATCTGCATTTTCTTGCGCCGCTAGAAACTTGTAGGGATTCTGGCCTAGATAAAGTACAAATTCTTGGAAGTTCATATACACATCCCTCAATTAAGAGAGAGACAAAAATCGGGATTTTTTGAGCCAGTCCGGGGCCTACTTTTTACTCAGTCTCATCCCCTTAACTAAAGACAGGGAAAGATTAGAAAATTATCTTAACCTTTCCCTGTCAGGGCAAGAAGGGCGAACAGCCCTGTCAAGCCACAATTAGATGATCAAAAAGCTTGCCTCTACCGCACCACCGTCTTGGGCGTTGTTGATGATGCTATTCTTTCCTGTGATTTTGCGTTCCACAGGAGCAGACACTTGAGGCTTCAGATTTTTCTTGGTTTCCATATCAGGACTCCTTGTTGTTTTTCGCTTGATTTCACGACTGAGAGAGGCTGAAGTTCTTGTGAGAGCTGCACTCCTCTCTCTCTATTTTTAGTCTAGGGCGTTCAGGAGGAATTGTCAAGCCTTTTCAGGAACAATTTTATACCGGTTTTTTTATCCGAGCCCAGTTTTATATAAGCCCTTCTTATCAGACAGTCTTGTGGGCCGGCAGTTGAACCAAGGAGCCTTTTCCTAAAACCCGGCTTGACATAACTCCAGGGGGGCGTTGGGGCGAAAAAACAGCCCAAATACAGAGAGACATTTGAGTTGGGCCCCAACGCCCTTTACTTAATCGTTGCCCGCTTATAGCAACAGTGGGGAAAAAGTCGTCTCGTCACGCCCAAATGCGCCCCCGGCGGAAAGGCTTTCTTTCTCCCTGCTCAGCCTGAGCTTTGGCCATTTCTTTCCACCAGAAGCCGTAGTCTTCCAACCCAGTCGCCTCCAAGCGACACTTAATTTCTTCTTCCTTTTTTGTGGGGGGCGAACTGGCGGGTGGCTCGCCAGCTGCCGGCTGTTCCGGTTGGGGGGGATTTGCTTTCTTTGGCGGCATAGGTATAAACTCTCCTCGTGCGTTCAAATGGTAGAAATTGGATCGAATCTGAAACCCTTGCCTTACGGTTTCCCCTGGGGGAAGCCGCCCTTGGCGGCTGGGTCTGTCGAGCGTGAGTTCCCCTGCGGGAAGCCGCCCTTGGCGGCTACAATGGCCCGATCTGCAAAAATGGGACGCTCCCGATGGTTAACCTGTCAGAAGCGGAAGCAGTAGCCACCAGAGCAGGAAGTTTTCATTTGCTGGTAGCTTCTGTTCTGAAATGCCGCTGGATCGTTGTAGTTAGCCCCGTGCAACAAATCCATGCGGATGTGGACTAAATCTTCAACTCGGCCATTCACCACGTCCACCGCCCGGTGCGGATAAATAATATCGGGCCTTTTCACAGGAGCGGACAGATTTGGAAGTCTCATATTTCTCCTAATTGCCTGCAGAAATTGAATCAAATCGTGCCGGGTGGGCCATCGGTGAGGCCGCCTTTCTTGTAGAGACGCGATTGATTGCGTCTCCCCTGTGGGTGTCTCCCCTGTAGGCGTCTCACCTGTGGGGTCTCCCCCAGCTGTGCCGGCTCGATGGCCGGCAGCCCCCACCCACCGCATTTCTATCAATATCTTAATAAGGCGTAGACCAAGAACGCACCTCGCCCAGGGTGACAGGGATCAAATCGCTGACATCAATGGTAAAGCGGAAGACCTTGCGAGCCCGGCGGCTGTTTTCTGGGTCAAAGAACTTCAGCTTCACATCCCAGCAATCGCTGTCCAGCCGGCAGAACGGGCTTTTCTCGACTGTAATGCTGTCCAGCTCCATTCCCGCGCCCACCGCTTCGGCAAACGTGGAAGCTGCTTGGAAGGCGTTCGTCGCCGCAAAGTTGAGCGCCCGATCTTGGGAAGTGGTGCCCAAATTCCGCAAATCGTAGTAGATGCGGTTCAGGAAACTGCTCAGCGTGCGCTCGATGGCCTCTTGGTTCGCTTCCCCAGTTCGCGCCCGCACGGTTTCCACCGCTGCGCCCACCAGGGTGTTCACCTTCCAGCCGTACAGCCCACGCGTATTGGGAACGTCAATCACCGGCACCACTTGCCCAGAAAACAGCTTGACGGTGCGCCCGCTTAGAATCCCCGGAATGCTGACGCGCTCGACATATTCCTCGTTATCTTCTGGCTGAATTTGTCCCGAGAGCAGTTCCCGCAAAACGGCGTAGACATCTCGCCCAAACGACCCCATCGGCTCAATCGCATAGACAGGAGTCAGCTCCAGGTTCAGCGTCCAGATCAGCGACTTCGCTTCCGACAGGTTCTCGTTCAAATAGTCCACCATCTGGCGGGCGTCGTAGGGGTTGGCGGGAACCATCGTGCCGTCAACGCTCACTCCAGGCATCAGTTGCTTGAACGAGTCGCGCCGCGCCTCAGTGCCGAAGTCATAACCGAGGGTGCCGAGAGTGTAAACTAAAGTGGCGTTTTCCAGTTCGCTAGGAGCTTGGCTGGCAGTGACGGAACGGAGGGAACGATTCGACATAGGAGCAACAGTTGATTGAGAGGGAATGTTAACAGCAGGTGAAGTCGCCACCGGCAAAGGAGGGAAGTTCTGAGGCGCAACAGCTGGCGCGGGTTCGGCTTGTGCCGGTTCAGCAGCATCAGCGGCTGCCGGTGAAATGGATGTGGGGCGAGTCGGTTCGCTTTCCGGTATGGCTGGGCTGACGGGAGTTCCGCCGCAACCGCAGCCAGAGGCTTCCACAGATGCTAGTTCTTCGGACACGGTTTCTCCTATTAGATATTGAATAGCGCCTGGAATATTCAGCTTGCCCACCAAACACCGGCTCTCTTTATCCGTGCCGGCGAGAGAGCAGGGCAAAGCCGACGCCAGCAGGGCGGCTCGCACCTTTTGGGGGTTGGGCGTTTCTCCCCGCTTGATTTGCAAGCTCAGGAGCAGGGCGGCGACTCCCGCCGCCACCGGGCTGGCAAAGCTGGTGCCGGTGAGCCGAACTGTACCGCCTCCGGGCTTAGCTCCCAAGATGTTTTCCCCAGGGGCGAGAATCCCTTGGGTTTGGTAGGTGTCTCCCCAGTTGCTAAACTCGATGGGATCTGAGAGGTCATTCATCGCCCCCACGGCGAGGGCAGCCGGCAGGGCGGCGGGGACGTGCAAGCACTCGCAGCCATCATTGCCGGCGGCGGCCACAATTAACACATTGCTGTCGCGGCACAGTTCCACGGCTCGCTCTAGCCAGCCTTCCGCTTCGCCAAAATCTGTCAGCTGGCCGCCACTGATATTAATAATGTGAGCGCCGGCATTCACGGCTTGCTCAATCGCGCGCGAGAGGTCGAGTTGCGACAGCCGCCGCCGCCCCCCGTCGGTAAAGACGGGAACAATTAAACCTTTGCAACCGGGGGCAATTCCCGGCACCGGCGAGCCATGCTGGCCAAAAATAATGCTGGCCACATGGGTGCCGTGCAAGGACATCAAGCCGGAGGGGCTGGCTTCTCCCTGGACTAGGGTGGGCAGCTGGGTCAAATCCGCTCCCGCAAAACAGGGGTGAGTGCGATCGACCAAGCCATCCAATACGGCCACGCAAACCTGGGAGTCCCCTCGAGTAGAAGCCCACAACTGCTGTATTCCTGGGATTTCTGGAATGTTGGGCATTAGAGCTACTTCGGAGTGCTGGCAAAGTTAAATTTTGCACACTCCCTACAATACAGGGATTTTTTGCCGGCTGTCATATTCTTAATAAAATTTCACATAACTTCAGATACAGTTGCAATTCCAAAGGGTGCTGACAGAAGACAGTGTTGTGCTGTAAAAGCTTTGCGCCCTGTTGCGGTGACATAATTATTTTTTATCTCAGATATAAAGAAAGCAAATATAACAGCCGGCTCTCCCGCGCCCACCGGTAGGGCCGGTGGGGGGGGAAACCCCTCAATACTGTCTGCTGGTTCCCAAACAGGCAATCATATCACGTCCAGTAGATTGCCGGTAATGAATTTTTATGTCTTGCCCCCCGATTTATCTCCCCTGATCTTTCTGGCGTCAGAAAAGCCGGCGCAAGGGAACAATCGTGCCGGTGGTTTTTTGCAGAAGCTTTGGTAAATCTATCCTCAGATAGATACAACCTGGCGATTGCAGCCCCCCAAAGGCGGATTCCCGCATTGCAATCGAGGCTCACCAAACCCAGTCCGTCTTGAGAGGGACTTTTGAAAAAGACTTGGGCGGGCCACCGGCAGCCTCTTGTAGAGACGCGATAAATCGCGTCTCATCCCCTCTCATCGCCTCTCGATTTGTTTGCCGGCGCTAAACAATCATCCCTTGCAAAGCCGTTTGCAAATCTTTCGTCAAATCCGCAACAGCTGAGCGGCGGCTGGATTTATAAGCATCCCAGCGCTCGCTCACCGAAATCGGCTCGCCCACCGTCATCCGCACCCGCTGCTTGCCCAGCTGGGGGCGTCCGAAAGGATTCCCCCCCTTAATGCGAGTTATCATATCCGACAGCAGCAGCGCTGTCTCCGCAAACCGCTCCACAGAAGGCTTTTCCTGAACGTACTTGCCCGTCACCGCCACAAAAGTTTCCACAAGCCGCATGTGCCACATGCGGAAGGAAGCTTCCTCCGCAATCCGGTCCGCAAGTCCGCGCTCCAGAGGGGAGAGCGAGTCAAAATCCTTGATATCTTCCCGGTAAATCCGCTCCCAGCCCGCTTGCTCCAAGCGCCGGCAGCGGTCAATAAAACTCCCCTTCGGCGACAGGCCAAAATAGTCCTCCGCCACCTGTAACGCCACATTCAAAAGCGCTGACAGCCGCTCCGAAAAATCTTTATTTTCAGCAGACAGCGGCAGCTTTTTGTGATAGAATTGAGAGTAATATTCCTCCATGATTGCCAGTAAATGGCCGCCCAGCCGGATCAGACGCAAGTAGAAAGTGTGCTTGCTTGAAGTAGAGCTGTCGGTTAAAGATTGTCCCTTCCTGCCATCATACATCGGCTGCAGCCCGCTCTCCGCTTCCAACTCGCTCAACAGCTTGTCCACACCATCCCAAGGCTCCTCAACATAGCGGTACTGAATGCCAACCGGCACAATCAAAACCTGTTCGCTGCGCCCATCCTTATATAAATCCTCAGCACACCAGAAACCCAGCTGAGCGATACCCGGTTCCAGGGGGCTGATGATTTCATTGTGACCGTTAGTGGCACCTTCTGGAGCCGCCGCCATCGGAAACATGCCGGTGGAAAACAGCTCTCTCGCCGAGCGCAACCCCAGCCGGTCTACCTTACCGCGTATAATAGGAGTGCCGCCCATTTGGGAGTAGAGCCAGCCCACCCAATTTCCAGCCCACAGGGGAATTCCCCGGTCATAAACCGGGTGAAAATGAGTGGGGTACTGCAGCGACACACCCGTCTGTCGCGCCACCTGCGGCACCAGCCGCCAAACCAGGTGCGCCATGCAGAAGGGGTCATCCGTACTGGGGTGGCGAAACGCCATCAGAAAGCGAATTTTACCCTCTTGAAACTGGCGGTAAAGCTCGACCAGAGTCTCAACATTTTCCGCTTGAATGTCGGCAATAGACGTGCGATATTTCAGCCACACCGGCAGCAGTTGCTGGCAGCCCCGCAAGAGCCAAGGGTTGAACGCCGGTGGGATAAATTCCAGAGGCGGCTGAGCTTGAGTAATCGGATGAGACATAGGGTTTGACTCCTAAATGTTAAGATTGAGTTGGGCATTGGGCGATGGTTTGTAGTTGGGCTTTAGCCCAACCGACGCCCTCGCAGTAAGCCAAATGTTCAGGTTTGTAGTTGGGCTTTAGCCCAACCGACGCCCCCGCAGTAAGCCAAATGTTCAGGTTTGTAGTTGGGCTTTAGCCCAACCGACGCCCTCGCAGTAAGCCAAATGTTCAGGTTTGTAGTTGGGCTTTAGCCCAACCGACGCCCCCGCAGTAAGCCAAATGTTCAGGTTTGTAGTTGGGCTTTAGCCCAACCGACGCCCCCGCAGTATGCCAAGTTTTCAACCTAATTATCCCCGTTTATAGCGTCTCTCATATTAGTGAGGTACTGAGAAACCCGGTTTCTTAAAGAAACTGGGTTTCTGGCCATAGTTCATCCAACTGAGAGCCGCTATATCTGCGTCCATCTGCGGTTGCAAAATTTTAAACAATCATCGCTTCCAGAGCAGTTTGCAAGTCTTGCGTCAGGGCAGCGATCGCAGACCGGCGGCTGGCTTGATAGTTGGCCCAGCGGTCTGAAACTGAGATCGGCTCCCCTACAGTCAGCTTAACCCGCTGCTCCCCGATGCGGGGGCGCGGGAAAGGATGCTGCCCCTTAATGCGAGTCAGGGTGTCCCACAGCAGCAGCGCTGTTTCTGCAAACCGCTCTGCAGTGGGTTTTTCCCGCACATAGTTGCCGGTAACAGCGACAAAGTTTTCCACCAGACGGATATGCCACATGCGCAAACTCGCTTCTTCCGCAATCCGGTCAGCCAGCCCCCGCTCTCCCGCTGGTATAGTGTCAATATCTTTGATATCTTCGCGATAGATCCAATCCCAGCCGGCTTGTTCCAAACGCCGGCACCGGTCAATCACCCCGCCCTTGGGCGTGACGCCAAAATACTGCTCTGCCACGTTTAATGCCACATTTAGCAGCGCTTGCAGTCGGGCGCTCAAGTCCGGAGTGCGATCGCCTTCCGCCGGCACCTGCGGCAGCGACTGGTGATAGAACCGGCAGTAAAATTCTTCCATTAAGCAAAGCAGGCGCTCCCCGAGACGGTAAAGACGCAGGTACAGGGAGTGCTGGGCGGGAGTGGGCTCTTGCGGGAGCCGGTTTTGCGCTCCCTCACCCACCGGCAAGCCCAGGTCTGCTTCCAGCTGGCTCAATAGTTTTTCCAAAGCCTTCCAAGGCTCCTCAACATAATGGTATTCTATCCCCACCGGCACGATCAGAACCTGTTCCGTGCGTCCCGCCTTCAGCAAATCTTCAGCGCACCAAAATCCGAGCTGGGCGATACCCGGTTCCAGGGGGCTGACAATTTCATTGTGACCGTTTTTGGAGCCTTCCGGCGAGGCAGCTAAGGGGAAACAGCCATTAGCAAACAAATCGCGAGCGGCGCGCAATCCCTGCCGGTCTGCCTTACCGCGCTGGATAGGAGTCGCGCCCAAACGGGAATTGATCCAGCCCACAAACGAGCCGGCCCACAGGGGAATTCCCCTATCATACATGAAGTGAGCGTGAATCGGAGTCTGTAAAGATACATTTTTTTGTCGCGCCACCTGCGGCACCGCGCGCCACAGAAAGTGGGCCAAACAGAAAGGGTCATCTCCGCCAGGATGGCGAAACGCCAGCAAGAAGCGAATTTTACGCTCCTGAAACTGCCGGTATAGGGTGACAAGGGTTCCCACATTCTCCGCTTGAATGTCGGTGACTCGCGTCTGAAATCGCAGCCACAGCGGCAGCAGCTGCTGGCAACCGCACAAAACCAGGGGGTTGAGTGCCGGTGGGATAAATTCCAGCGCGGGCTGAGCTTGGTTAATTAAATGGGGCATGGGCAGCAAGCGTTTATTTGTACCGTGTCAGTTGTAGCAAGTAAAGAGGGGTGCCGGTGGGGCCGAACCCTCAATAGCTCTTTGTTTGCTTTTTATTCCCAACCCCTAATTGGCAATTCCGGAAACTTGAGTAATTCTTTTAAAAGCAACCGCCCCGTGAAGGAGCGCCAAGGAAAGGAAAGATTATAGCGGTTTTCATCTGAATGAGGTACTAAGAAACCCGGCTTCTTAAAGAAACCGGGTTTCTGGCATGTAATCCAACTGAAACCCGCTATAATAATTTCACCAACCATTTATAAATGCAATATATCATGTCGGGTTTATTGACTGCAATTCAGCAGCAAATGCCGCCTGCCCCCAGTCCCGCCGCCATGCCCCATGCCCTACTCCCACTCTTGAAACTCAACAATCCAGTTCTGCACCAGAGAGAGAATCTGTTCCCGCCGAGTTTCAAACGTAGCGCCAATCCAAATCAAGGCGCTGCCGAGTAGCAGGCCAATCACCCACTTGACAAAAGCGTATTCCTGGCTTAAAATAATAAGCTGATTGACGGCATTCAGTACAAACGCTGCAGTTCCCACATAGAGGAAAGCCCGCACCCGAAAGGCTAAGCCGGCAAAAATCGCCAGAAGACTCAAAGAGCCAGATACTAACCAGTTAGAGGTGAGCAGCGCCACAAAGCAAATCGCGCCCGCGCCGGTCAGGCGCAGGAAGTGGCGAGCCTGTTTCTGCTGGCGGGGCTGGAAACCGGCATCGACTTGGGCGATGTATAGCAGAGACAGAGCCGGTGGGACAGTGTACGCCAAGGGATCGGTGACGTTAAGATTTAAGAACCAGCGCAGGATCGCCCAGTTGATGAAAAATGCGCTCACATAGGTGATGCGAATTTGCCGGTTCAGCAGAGCCAGGAAAATGTAGAATGCGGAGACAATAAGCAAGCTAGCTGGGTTAATGGCCTGTGCGGTTTGCAGTGCGGCACCCACCGGCAGCACGACTGCGGAGCGCAGCCAGGGCTGTTTTGGCCAGCCCCAGCGCTCCCAGGGCAGAATCCAGAGAAAATAGGCGGCGACAGCGCTGAGCGCCGCTGCCCAAGGCAGCAACAGCCCCCCAAAATGCAGTTTGCTGCCGATATAAATGGCGATGGCGGCGGCTTCTAGGATGCCGGCATAAATCCAGATTTCTGCGAGAGCCCGACTGGGATTGTGACGCCCTTGCACGATGGCATAGCTGCTTAAAAAGATGCCGGTGCTCAACCCCACTAAGTCAGCGACTTCGATAGGGGCGCTGATAGCCGCCAGCAACAGCCAGCTGCTGGCAATCCAGTGCAGGTGCGCAACGACTCTCACTTCTTTCTCGGTGAGGCGCAAGTAGTCCAGCAGTGCCGGCGCTCCGGTGCGGTAGGCGGACATGGCGATCGCGCCCAGGGTGGCGAAGGCGATGAGCCGGTCGCCATCCGCCATAGGTGAGATTTGATAGGCGAGAATTTCCCAGGCGGAAGCGGACACCCCAATCAGGGCCATGTAGACGAGGGGTTTGAATTCCTCGCGCCGGCGTCCCACACCAATGGCAATCAGCGCCAGCCCCAAGGTGGTGAACCCTGTCCAAGCGGTGAGGGAGTCCCAGCGCAACAGGGCGGCGAACCCGCCGTAGAGCAGGGGCATCAGGTGCAGGCTGCTGGGCGTTCGGTTGCGGGAGTGCCGGTGCCACCAGTCACCGGCCAGCTGGGCAATCAGTCCGAGGGCAATGTTGGCAACCGCCACGTGCAGCGCCTCCGGACCGGCAAAGCCCAACACCTCTGCTGCCAGCACTTCCAGACTCCAGCCAAAGCAGTAAAGCGTGCGGTTGGAGGGTTGCGGCCAGCTGCGATAAGCGATCGCACCGGCTATCAGAGCGGCGGCGGCGGTGGCAGCAAGGGAGGGGTCAGTAACTTTCCAGTAGACGGCGAAAGAGTGAGACGTCAGGGCTGCAAGGGAGCCGGCAAACAGTGCGATCGCCCAGAAGTCGGCTGCCGGTGCGTAAAGAGCGCTGAGTGAGGGGCTCTCTATTTCCCATTCGGGGTTCGGCTCTGCCAGCCCAGAGTTGCGGACAAGCCAGCCTCGCCAGCCCCACAAAGCAGTGACAGCCGCCGCGACAGTGACAGCCCAGGCATCGGCGGACAGTGGGGGCAAACCGGGAATGCCATCCCACAGCAGCAGGAAAAAGAAACTCAGCGCCATTCCCACAGTGATGCGGGCGGCGCTCGACAGCCGCAAATATCGGGTGTTGACAGACATGACTGCAGTGGCGACGCCCAACGTAATTAAGCGGGCTCCCGGTACGGTGAGCGCCAGCAGTTGCGCCATGAGTGAGGCGGCCACACTAAAAGAGCTGGCTTGCCGGCGTCTTTGGGAATCTGACCGCCTGGCGGCGGCGGTGAGGGCGGCGGGTGCGGCCAGCCACAAGATGCCCCACTCTGGGCGGCTGTCAGGAAAATCGTAAAGGAAGTTGAAGTAATTGGCCAGCAGCAGGCCATAGCTGGCACTGGCAAGGATTAGCCCCAGGTGCCAAGCGCTCTGCTGCCAAATCAGTGCCGGGATTTGGGGATTTGGGGATGGGGGCTCGGGGCTAGAGGCTGTCCGATCCTCCCGGGGAGAGTCAGCAGAGGCGATAGATTGCGTCTGATTTTCCACCACAGCGTCTTCGGAGGCGATAAATCGCGTCTCTACTGGAGAAATGGCTCCTGCCGGTGTTTTATCTCTCTCGCTAGCTCTGTCTTGCGGGACAGGGCTGGGTGGGGGATTCGATGTTTTCTGGGCGGGGTTTGAGGGGAGGCCGGCGAATGACAGCTCTGCTAGCGCTAGGGCTAAATAAAAGGCGGCCCAGGCACCGAGGGGCAGGGAAGGCCAAATCCAGTTAATGGCTGAGCTGAGAGTGAGGGGAGCGCTGATGTGGGTGAGGTATACCAGGCGCACTCGGGTGGGGGTGCGCCGGCGGGTGACGCTTGCCAGGGTGAGGGTAGATGCCAGCAGGTTCAGGGTGCGCAAGCTCGGATAGGGCAAGGTGAGACAGGTCAGGCAGGTCCCAAATGCGAGAGCGAGCTGTTCGCTGAATGTGGCGAGTTCTGGGGGGACGGTTTGGCCCTCTGCGCACTGCCGGTGCAGCCAGTCGGCTATTGAGAGGGTGAGAAGCAGGTAGGGAAATAGTGCCAAGCCCAGCAAGGGGCGAGAGTCGGTTTCTGGAATGCCGGACAGCTCTGTGGCGGTTGCGAGCAGGGATTGCTGGAGTGCCGGTGGGACTAGCTGCCACGCCAGCCAGAGTGCTTGCAACCCAGTGATGAAGATGGCGGCTAAATCGGCACGCCGCCAAAAGCGCCACAAGCGTTCGGCTAGCCACCACAGGCCGAGTCCGCTGACTGCGATCGCCTGCTGGGGTTCTGCCGGCGCGGAAACCAGCCAGCCGAAAAATAGCAAGCTGCCCCCAATGTGCTGCGACAGGGAGTAGAGGCGCTCCTGTTTGCCGATTTCTCGCGCAGCGTAGCTGCTCTGGGGATAGAGTCGGGGAAACAGCCAGCCGCAAATTCCTATGGCCAACCCCAACTGGCTGATGTCCACACGAGCGAATATGGCCCGCAGTAGCAGGATTCCCAGGGCGTAGCCGACTACAGTGGCAGAGGGAAGGGGAAGGGGCGTAGCGGCGGGAGTGTTTTCTGGCCGGTCCTGTTCGGCATCTTCGGGTTTGGGGGTTTTGAAGGCGCGGGCGAGGGCGGTTCCCACGATGCCGAGATAAACCGCCAGCAGGGGAAATCCGGGCAAGTTCCAGCCCCAGTGCAGGTAACTCAGCGCCAGACTGTTGATGGAGTACCGGCGGGATAAGCTTTGCTGATTTTTGAACAGCAACACTGTGATGCCGGTGAGGGCAGCTGTTGCGATCGCTGCGGTGAGCCATCCGGGGGAGTCTCCCCACAGCCCAAACCCATCCATTGCCCAAAAATTCACCGGCACGAGGAGCAGGGTTACTAGCTGCAATGTCTGAGCGGTGAGTCGCAAGGAAGGCTGGGCTGCCGCCCAGTAGGACACGCCCCAAAATACTAAGGTGTAGGCCAGCAAAACCCCGTACTGTCCTGCTGCCGGAAATTTCTGCCACTGGCTGGCGGCTAGCAACCCTGATGACACGACTACCATGAACACGCCGAGAAATAGCAGCCACCTGACGCTGATCTCTGCCATCAGTGACTGCAGTCCTTTGGGCAATCGGGGTGCTCGGAGCTCTTTGCTGCTGAAAGCTAGTGCCGGTTCGGGTGCCGGTTTCGCTGCCGGTTTGGGTGCCGGTTTGGGTGCCGGTTCGGGTGCCGGTTCGGGTGCCGGTTCGGATGCCGGTTCGGGTGCCGGTTCGGGTGCCGGTTCGGGTGCCGGTTCGGGTGCCGGTTCGGGTGCCGGCTCGGGTGCCGGTGGGGCGACAGGTTCCGGAAGTGGAGAGGAGAGATATTGCCGGCAAAGCTGGCGAACCTGAGCGTCAGAAATTAGACCCAGACGCAACAGCGCATCCAGCCCCTCTAACAGCTCCGGCTGCGAAGCCTTAAGATAAAGTTCTATTCTGATTGAGCGCTCAGGTGGGAGTGACATGACTCAGCGACCGCAAACAGTCATACCCTATCATGCCCCATACCCGTTACACCGGCTGTCTGAGGCAGATACCGGCTCGCTCCCTCACTTCTTCGCTCTCGCTCCTCACTCTCCAAAGTTCTTAATATCCGCCTGAACCCTTCCTTAAATTCCTTTGCGCTCTCTGCGTCTGCCCAACGGGCAAGCCGCGCCGCGCGTCTGTGGCGGTTCTAGCACTAGCCACTTAGGGAACGGACATTAGATTTTGAGGTCGGAGGGAACACCTGCCCTCAAGGTCTCTGGGACAGGCGAGACGCCTGTCCTACGTCCTAACCTAACTGCTCACTGCTATATAAAATATATTACTATTCAACCAGATAAATTATCATTTAGCCCCGCAGCTCTTCAACCGGCTGGGCAATACCTTTTCAAATCCGCCTGAACCCTTCTTTAAATCCCTTGGCGCTCTCTGCGTCTGCCCAACGGGCAAGCCGCTGGCGGGTCTATGGCGGTTCAAATAACAGCGATTCACCCTGATAAAATCTCAGGCCGCCGGCAGGGTGCGCCGAAGCGCACCGCCCTCAGCTAGCTGCCGGCTGAGCTGCCTGAGCAACCATTTCTTGGAAGTGGATAATATCGGATCGGGGATCTGAGTGAGTCACTTTCAATTCCAGGCGCTCGCCGGGCTGCACCGAGCGCCGGAAGCGCATGGGCAGCTCCAAGCCCAGCTCCTCTAGCAGCACCAGTCCTAGGTTTTCATCCTCTCGCAGCCAGCGCAACATCAGGGCTTGCCAGACCTCATTTGAGTGACGGCGGAGGAATTCGAGGGCCCAGTAGCGGTTGGTTTGGCGCTCCACCAAGCTGGCTTCAGAGACAATGGAAGCAATGCTGAGCATCACGTCCAGGAGTTCTTGAGCTGAGAAGGGCAAGGGATCGCCTCGGAGGTGAGCTTTGAGCTGGAAGTGGGCGAGCAAGTCGGTATAGCGGCGGATGGGAGAGGTGACTTGGGCGTAGGTGTCCAAACCCAAACTGGCGTGGCGTGCCGGCATGGTGCTCATTTCGCTCTTGGGCATGCAGCGGCGAATGGCGCAGGCGCGTGCGGGACCGGCGGGAAGCTGCAGCAGCTCTTCATCCGAGGGCAGTTCGGGCTGGGGCTGGTTGCGGAAGGGCAGGGGGAGACTGTGAGTTTGACCGTAGCGAGCGCCAACTTCGCCGGCCAAAATCATCATTTCTGCAACCAGCTGTCGGGAGCGGGAGTCTTCCATCAGTTGAACTTGGACCTCATCTCCGCGCACTTTGATCACTGCTTCTGGCATGGAGATGCTGATCGCCCCTTGGGAGAGCCGCCACTGCTGCCGGCGTTTGGCCCACTCTGCCAGGGCGGAGATTTCTGGTTCGGCAGAGATGCCCAGCAGCAGCATTTCGTCCACATCCTCGTAGGTGAGGCGGTAAGTGGGCTTGATGGTGCTCGGGTGAATGGTGTACTCCTGAACTCCGCCGGTTTCATCGAGGATGATGGCAAAGCTGAGGGCGCAGCAGAGCCGGCCCTGCACCAGACTCATCGGGCCGGTGGCCAGTTCTGGGGGGAACATGGGGATGATGCCGGTGGGCAGGTATAGTGTGGTGCAGCGCCGGCGAGCTTCCAAGTCCAGCTCGTCTCCGGGGGAGAGCAAGCGGGTGGGATCGGCAATGTGAACCCAGACGCGCTGACGTCCATCTGGGAGATATTCCAAACTCAAGCCGTCATCAATTTCTTGGGTGGATTCATCGTCGATGGTGTACACCTTGAGATGGGTTAAATCCAGCCGGTTTGAGTCGGGATCGGGGGGCGTCGAATTCAAGCTGCGTTGGGCCACTTCCAGCACCTTGGTAGAGAACTGAATCGGGATCTGGCTGCGGCGGAGAAAGAGATTCTCGTGCTCAGTCCACACTCCTAAATCTGCCAAAAGCTGAAAAGCCCCTTGAGGAGTTTCGGGGCGTTTCAGGGCTGCTAGAGTTTCTATAGCGGGAGCTCGGTGATTGGCTTCTTCTCCGAGGGCGGCGAACCGTTCTAGGGCGTCGATGCGGGACTGATCGGTGTTGAGCCACTCCACCGGCTCGCCGGAGATCCGCTGCCCCACGCGACCTAAAAATTCCTGCCACTCTTGCTGGCGCTGGCGCTCCACCTCTTGCTGGTGTTTGAGTTCAGCTACCATCGCAGCTGAGCGGGGCTCGTAGCGCTCTCCCTTCTGCTTGAAATAGAGTTTGTCCTCACAGAGCAAGAGGTAAGCTGCGTAGCACTGCGCTGGACTCTGCTCGGAAAACAGCAGCTGCGCCATTTGCGCCGGCTCCACCGACTCCCCCTCCTCTGCCAGGAATTCCCAAGCGACTTCCAAGCTGGAGGGATCGAGGTACTGGTCTGCCTCTTGGCGGAACTTGGGGATGTCTGAGGGTTTGTAGGTTCCGCCGGCTACCTCATAACTGATTTGCTTGGGTGGGATGCTGTGAGATTGGTTATTCTCATCGATTACGATCCAGTTCTTTTTGCCATCTGGACGTTCTGCCACGGCGAGCCGTCTGTCGCCGTGCCACCGAAATTCTATAAGCGTTCCCTTATCCACAAGCTTATCTGACGAATGAACTATAAAATCTAAAGTATTGAGTGTGTGGTGTGAAGTGTCAAGGTTGAATTTTCAGCTTTCAGCCTTTCCACTTCAGCTTTTTGATTATCCTTCTTGGTTGATGAAGGGCAGCAAAGCCACTAGCCTAGCCTGTTTGATCGCTTTTGTCATGTCTCGCTGCTGTTTGGCAGTCAGACCTGTAATGCGACGCGGCAATATTTTACCACGCTCCGTGATGAATTTGCGGAGCAGTTCGACATCTTTGTAGTCGATAGGGTCCCCTGGTTTAATCGGTGAAACGCGGCGACGAAAGTAAGCCATAGCAGTTGTCGGTTGTCGGTTGTCTGTTGTCTGTTGTCAGTTCAAAGCGGTTAGTGGCCGGTGAGCCATCTTGGCCCATGAGCTGTGGCCCAATGCCCAATGCCCAATGCCCACTGCCCACTGCCCAATGCCCAATCCCTACTTGATTTCTTTGTGGACTGTGTGCTTGTTGCAGTGAGGGCAGTGCTTTTTGAGTTCCAACCGGGCGGTGGTGTTGCGCCGGTTCTTGGTGGTGGTGTAGCGGGATACGCCCGGAGTGCGCTTTGCGGTGTTTGAGCGACACTCGGTGCATTCCAAGGTAATGATAAGGCGGACGCCCTTAGCCATAACTTTGCCGGGTTAAAAGGGATACAGATTTAAACGCAAATAACTATTATTTCACAAAACGGCGCAATTGAGCAACCCATCGCTTGACTTTTAGATCGAGGGAGTAGCCCCGCCGGGTGGCGATGACGATAGTGCCGGCGATGCGGTCGTGAAAGGCTTGCTGCAGCTGGGGGTCGAAGTTGGCCACGCCGCAGTCGATGGCCACGGGGAGCAGCAGCAGCATGTACTGGGCGGTGGTGGGGCTGAGGTTGGTGAAGCCGGTGATGGCCCAGATGAGGCCAATGCCGGTGAGCCCTTCCCGTTTGAAGAGTTCGAGGAGTCCGGGGGTTTTGCCGGTGCGTTCGTCTACGACGCGCATATCGAAGGCCCAGCGCCCGAAGCTTTGGCCCTGGGTGCGGGAAACAATGACGATTCGGAAGATAAACCAAAGGATGAGTTGAACCAGCCAACTCCCTCCGAGGAGTGCGCCAATCAGGAACACCGGCAGTGCGTCGATGGAGAAGGCGCACCCCCTGCGCCAAATTTGAACCTTGGGCAAGCGGCTGGAGATGGGTTCGCTTTGCATGGGAGTTGGGGAATACTCAGGGCCTACACTATCTATATTGGCACGGTAGGGCATCGGGCATTGGGCATTGGGCATTGGCGGAAGAACCCCACCCCCTAACCCCTGCCCCTTATCCCCAGAGGGGGCCCCCCCTTCCCCGCGTGCGGGGAGGGGGGACAAGAGTGGCTAGCGTTCCTGGGCTGCCGGTTTGTAGTTGGGCTTCAGCCCAAAAGTTCGTAGTTGGGCTTCAGCCCAAAGGTTCGTAGTTGGGCTTTAGCCCAAAAGGTTCGTAGTTGGGCTTTAGCCCAAAGGTTCGTAGTTGGGCTTCAGCCCAAAAGGTTCGTAGTTGGGCTTTAGCCTGAGGTTAGGGGTAGGGGTAGGGTGCGTTCCCTAAGAGGGAACGCACCCTACGAGTTACTTTAGCCCAAAGTTCGCAGTTGGGCTTGAGCCCCACAGTCTTGCGCTCCAGTCTGCTGCCGGTAGGGCATAATAGAATTCAAAGTGGGTGAGTCAGAAAAACGCATGGCAATATGGGAAGGGATTGGCGGCACGGTGTTCAAGTCGGTGCTTGGGAGTGCTGCCGGCAACATTGCAAAGCAGTTGGTTAGCACAATCGGCAGCAAGTTAAACCCTACGGATGTCGAAAAAGCCCTAAAAGCCGGCATTCAGGCAGCCGTTGACTACGATGAAAAACTGCCCCTGGAACAGCATCTGTTCTTTCGCTGCGAGCCAGATTTCATTCCCGGCTTTCTGGCTGATGTCTTCAATGATGCCGGTGTTCAGGAGGAATTGGCAAGACCTCTGGCCAAGCAAGAACAGCCGCAAGTCGCTTATTTAGTCGAGGCTTTTAAAAAGATAGCACAAGAACACCCAAAAGTCAAGGGGAAACTCAACGAATCTCTGATTGAGCCTTGGCTGAAAGTGTTGGCGGACACTTATTTTGAGCGCACCGGCACGTATTTAAGGTTTAAGATTGCCCAAAAAGTCTATCTAAAGCAGCTGGCAAGCCGGTTTGATGATGTGAAGTTTGCTGGAGTTGCGGTAGAGGGGCAAGAAATAGATAAATCCGCCCTGCTGGAGAAAATTTTTGTCATGCCTGACGTGCGGGAGGAGATGCCGGCACAGCAATGGCTGCTAGAGAGTGCGCTCGAAAGTGCGCTGGAAAACCGTCAGGCAGAATTGCTCTGGGAGCAGCGCCAGCGAGCGCGACGGGAGGCGAACCTGCCCGCCGGCAGGACGTTTTCCGCACAGCAGCTGTTGCGGGAAAGCCAGTCTCATAAAGTGGTGCTGCTGGGAGATCCGGGCACCGGCAAAACGACTTTGATGAGTTACTTTGCAGTCATGCTGGCTGCGGGACAGCCGGAAAAACTGGGTTTCTCAGCCGAGACAGACTTGCTGCCTATTCTGATTCTGATTCGCGACTGGGCGAGACTGCTAGATAGTGCCGGCCTTCTCGATTATATCAAGATTTTTGCCGAGAAAAATCTATCCGTACCAAATTTGCCGGCAGGGTTCTTTGAGTATTGGCTGGAAGATGGGCGGGCGTTAATTTTACTGGACGGGTTGGATGAGGTGGCTGACACCGGCAGGCGGTATACGGCTGTGGAACAGATTGAGTCTTTTCTGGGCCAATTTTCGCAGAATCGGGCTGTGATCACCTCCAGACCGGCGGGCTACCGGCGAGACTTTTTCCGCACGGATGAGTTCCCGCACTTCACCCTCCAGCTGTTTGACGATACCAAAATCCAGCAGTTTATTGACAATTGGTATAGCAGCCGCATCTCAGACCCAGAGGAAGCCAAGCGGCGCAAAGACAGCCTGAAGCAAGCTTTGGAGGGGGGAGAGCGGATTAAGCTGCTGGCGAGAAACCCGCTGTTGCTGACAATTATTGCTCTGATTCACCGCTACGAAGCTTATCTGCCCAGACAGCGATACAAACTCTACGACCGCGCAGTGAAGACTTTATTAACTGCGTGGGACGACGGCAAGGAAATGAGGCATTGTCCTCTGGAATATCTCAATCGGGATGATTTGGAGCGCTTGATGCAGCGGCTGGCTTACTGGATTCACGCGCAGGGAGGCACCGGCGACAAGGAGGGCGGCACGTTAATCGACCGCGAGGAACTCATTCAAAAATTAGGGGAGTTCATTGCGGACGAAACGGGCGTGAAGCGATACCAGGCGGAGGGAGAAGCCAAGCGGTTTGTGGAATACATCCGCGAGCGCACGGGGTTGCTGAACGAACAGGGGCAGGACTGCTACGCTTTTGCGCACAAGACGTTTCAAGAATATCTCGCCGGTGAAGAAATCCTCTATCAGCAGCGAGATGATAGCGATGTAGTGCTGGAACACATCCGCAAATATCTCCACAACGCCCACTGGCGGGAGGTTTTGCTGCTGGTCATCGCGCAGCAAACCTCCAAAGGAGCGACGAAAGCCCTTCAGGAAATCCTCCGGCAACCCACACCTTACGAGCCTTGGCTGCACCGCAACCTTTTATTTGCCGGCATCTGCCTTACGGAAGATTTCAAGGTGGCAGATGCCAGTCTCGTGGAAGAAATTTTGCGGAGATTAGTCGATCTGGAAATTCAGGACGATCGCCGAGTGGGGTGGACAATACGCTCTCAGGTTTTTAAGATTCTGTGCGGTCTGAATGAGACTAAGTTGGAAGATCAAGCGCTGCAGCTGTTGAAAGATTCTGCAGAGCGGATGGATGAAGTGCGGTTGCTGGAATACCGTGCGGCGCTGGGGGAAAAAGAAGAGGTCATCGCAACTCTGTTGAGCCGACTGCAGGATGAGGATTCTCGGGTGCGTTTCAGTGCTGTTCAGGCACTAGGTCAGTTGAGAAACGCCTCGGAGCGGGTGATTGAAGCACTGTTGAGCCGACTGCGAGAGGATGAGAATTCTCGGGTGCGTGTCAATGCTGCCGCTGCACTAGGTGAGCTGGGAAACGCCTCGGAGCCGGTGATTGAAGCACTATTGAACCAGCTGCAAGATGAGGATTCTCTGGTGCTTTTCCATGCAGCTCGGGCACTGGTTAAGCTGGGCAAAACACCCAGCGAGATTGCCCCTGCTGTCGCCGAGTGGATTGAGCGGCACCAAGATTCAACACAGGTAGGGGATGGGATTAATGCGCTGTGGGATTTAGTGACAGGGGAGGACTCCATTTATAGCAATAGACAGTAAATTTAGGACAAGGCATTTCACTGGCTAGTAGGGATAGGGACAGGCGAGACGCCTGTCCTACGTCCTAACCTAAATAGCTACTGCTATAATACCCGGTTACGCTCAAGTGCCACTCTCAGCGATGTAAGCCTGACGCCACCGGCATTCCCACCGGCACTCCCCCCACACTCCTAACATCAATAGTGGGGTGCCGCACTCAGCACGCACCCCACAACTCTACATCGCATCTGGGTCAATCCCCAGTTCCCGGAGTTTAGCGGCTAATCGCTGCGCTCGCTCTTCAGCCTCCCGCCGCGCTTGTTCAGCTTCCTCATGCGTTAGCAGAAACTCACCCGTTCTGGGATTGAAGAACCGCAAGTTGCCATCTGGCAGAAGCCGCAAATCCAGTTCTAACACTTCACTCGCTAACGACACTGTGCCGTCGGGCAAAACAGTCCGGGCAATCGGGAAGTAATTCCCTTCTACTAAACGCAACCCCTGAAGTTGGGGATTCAGATAGTCGCCGGTTGGGTCATACTGGAAATATTCCCGCACCCCCAAAAAAGCATAGATCCCTTTCTTGGCACCCTGGTCTTGAGTCCGGGTACTCATTGACGTAATCTCTAAGACAAACTCAGGGGCTTTTCCTCCTTCATCCCACGTTTTGTAAGACCGGCGCTTGCGCTTCTCCACCCCAAACACCACAAAAACATCTGGAGATACTACCGACGCTGGATTGCCTTCTTCATAATAGATAAACAAATTTCCCGAAACGTAAACGTCTGGACGGTTCTGGAAGTAAATGCCCAGCCCTTTAACAGCATTCATTAAATCATCGCGCTGGAAATCACTCTCAGCCATTGGCAATCCATCCTCATCAGGGTATTCAATTTTCGTTGAGTTGAGCGCTGAAACTGTCATGGGCAGAAACCTCAACTGGGGATAGCATCAATCTAGCACTCTCAGGAGGCGTACAACCATCGCTTATCCAGCACGCCTACAATTCCTAACATGCAATCTGTCGCGGCAGGGGCGTTGCGCAGCGCGTGGGATGAACTCTTTTCTTTTCTATTCGAGAGCGATTTAAGCCTGACGCCACTGTTCCCACCGGCACCCCCCCACCTTTTGGGGGTGGGTTTTTTATCTCAGGACTTACCCAGCGAGCTTAATTGTGGGGTGGGTTACGCTAGCGCTAACCCACCCTACAGATAGTGGCGCAAGCGTAAGTCCTGCAGATAACATCTCTGTTTTGCTGTGAAAGTCCCTTCAGGGAGATAAAATAGTGATGTGATTGGGTAAACAAACGTGGCCAAGGAAAAAGAAACGACGCTCGTTAGGGCAGGAGTATATATGGAACCGGCACTCAAGGAGGCGGCAGAGAGATTGGCTAAGCGCCAGCGTCGCTCCCTGTCGGCGCTGATTTGCGTCCTTCTTGAGAAGGCAATCGCAGAAGCTGAGGCGCGGGGAGAGATTGAGGCGAGCTTGCCGGTGGGTGTTAGGGCAAGTCATGGGGGTGCCGGTGATGAGTGACGGTGACACAGAAGCCCACTTAGAGGCGTTGGAAGGGGAAATAGAGCAGATCAAGTCCCAGTTGGGCCAGTTGAGCGTGCACGGCAAGGCTATAGAATCGTTAGCGGGGCTGGCGTCGGACTTACTGCGGCTGACGCGGCTAAGCCAGCGCAGCGCTGACGAAGACCGGGCCATCATGCGGGAGATGCAAAGCGAGATGCGAGAGATGCAAACCGAGATTCGGGGGCTGCAGGCGGAAAATCGCCAGATTTTGGAGTACCTGTTTGGCCAGCAACGCAACAATGGGGGTGGGAGCCGGTGATGGCAGAGGAGTGGAACCTGCCAGCAGCTGACAGCGCTCGGCGGCTCAATCCTTGCAGCCGGTTGAAAGTCAGTCTTTTTCTAGCACTAGCCACATTGGGAACGCACATCAGACTTTGGGGTCACAAAGAATGCCTGCCCTACGGATATAAGGCGTAGGACAGGCGTCCCGCCTGTCCCAGTGCTCTAATTAAAGTGGCTACAGCTATACCAGCAAACAGAAAGCCGGTCTGATTGAAGAAAGGGGCTGGGGTCCCTTTCCCGTTCAGGACTTACGCAGCGACACTTAATGTGGTTTGGGGTGGGTTACGCTTCGCTAACCCACCCTACGGATAGAGGGTTTGCGTAAGATTTGCCGGTTTCGGGGTGCCGGTGGTTGAGACTGGACCTCTGAGCTCGAACGATGGACCTCTGAGCTCGAACGATGGAGCTCTGAGCTCGAACGATGGACCTCTGAGCTCGAACGATGGACCTCTGAGCTCGAACGATGGACCTCTGAGCTCGAACGATGGACCTCCGAGCTCGAACGATGGACCTCAGAGCTCGACTGATGGACCTCAGAGCTCGAACGATGGACCTCAGAGCTCGAACGATGGAGCTCAGAGCTCGAACGATGGAGCTCATCCACCGGCAGCCTCCCAAAAACCCACCCCCGAAAGGGTTGGGGGCAGGGGTTCAGCACCGGCACCCCCAAAATCGGCCTAAAATGGTTTATGCACTCCCTGTAGGGGAATCGGTAGCACGCATGCAAGTCCGTTTTAAGGTCATTCGACAAAATCAAGGCGCAGCGCCTCGGGTGCAAACCTACACCCTAGACGCCGAACCGGGCAACACCATCCTGGATTGCCTCAACCGCATCAAGTGGGAGCAAGACGGCACCCTGGCATTCCGCAAAAATTGCCGCAATACCATCTGCGGCAGCTGTTCCATGCGCATTAATGGCCGGTCCGCGCTAGCCTGTAAGGAAAATATCGGCAGCGAAATCGCCAGACTGCAACAGATCGCCGCCCAAGCTGCAGAAACCCAGCTCGCACAGGGCGGACAAAACGCCCCGCCGCCGGCACCGGCAGACTCTATCCCAGAAATCACCATCGCCCCAATGGGCAACATGCCGGTGATTAAAGACCTGGTAGTGGAGATGGCCAGTTTCTGGGACAATCTGCAAGCCGTTGATCCCTATGTGAGCACCGGCGCGCGAAACATCCCCGAACGCGAATTCCTCCAAACCCCACAAGAGCGAGAGAAGCTCAATCAAACCGGCAATTGCATCCTCTGCGGCGCATGCTATTCCGAATGCAACGCCCGCGAAGTCAATCCCGATTTTGTCGGTCCGCACGCCCTCGCCAAAGCTTACCGCACGATTGCAGACTCCCGCGACGCCGAAACCGAAAGCCGGCTGGAAAAATACAACCAAATCTCCTCCGGCGTTTGGGGCTGCACCCGCTGCTACTACTGCAATTCCGTCTGTCCGATGGGCGTCGCCCCCATGGATCAAATTGGCAAAATCAAAGAGGAAATTCTCGAACGCAAGGATGCCAGTTCCAGCCAGCCGGTGCGCCACCGCAAGCTCTTGCTCGATATCGTCAAAGAAGGGGGCTGGATTAATGAGCGCCAGTTCGCTCTCCGCTTATTTAACCACTCTTTCAAGGGATGGAAAGAGCTAGCCAAGATGGGCCCGCTAGGCTTGCGCATGCTGATGCGAGGGAAGGTTCCTATGGACTTTGAGCCTTCGGAAGGCACTGAGCAAGTTCGCGCGCTGATTGAAGCGGTGCAAAAGTTAGAGCATCCCTCTGCCGGCAAAAATAAGTAAGCAACAGCCTTGACAGAGCCCTTATATTGTGATATAATGGCGCGTTCTTCACGGAGGTAAAATAAAACAGTGAAACCAGAAACTCCCGCCTCACCGGCACCCCCAGAAACCCAACCTTACACCCCGCCAGAACCGGCCTTTGGCTGGACTCCCTACGCCGAACAAATCAACGGGCGATTTGCCATGCTCGGATTTGTGGCGCTGCTGGTTCTGGAATTTTTCACCCGTCAGGATTTCTTCACCTGGCTGGGTTTGCGCTAAATTTTCCCTCGGAATGCCTCGTTCCCAGTATGAGCGTTGCGTATTCCCTCGTTCCCAGGCAGAGCCTGGGAACGAGGGAATTTTGTCTCTCTCCCTAGCGGATAGTCAGAGTGTACCGGCCACGCCCATCCCTGTCAGAGGCGTTGACAATCACCCGGTAAACGCCGCTGCGGGGCAGTGTGGCTGTGATAGCAGAATCTGTGGTATTATTACTAGAATTGTTATTTTCTTTGAACACCTTGCCATCGGGAGATAGGAGCACTAAATAAGTGTCAAAATCCGGACTTTCGAGGGTAATGGTAACCGTCTGGCCGGCACGCCCTGTAAAGGCAGTCATGCGGTACAGACTGCCGTCTGAGGGAAGCACAGAGGCACCGGGACCCAAAACGCTCTGAATGGTGACGTTCATGGTTCCCTCCGGGCCAGGGTCGATGCCGGCACCGGCAGCGCTACCGGCAAACGCTCTCAAGCTGTAAGCCCCGGATTCCCCCGCCTGAGAGGAGTTGGCAATCACCGTGTACTTGCCGGTGGCGGGCAGTGTGGCCACAATGCGGGCGCTGTTGCCACCGCCGCCGTCGTTATCTTGCGCCACATCCCGCCCGCGAGGGTTGAGCAAAATCAGAAATGGGTCAATTTCCTGGCTGGTCATTTCCAGCGTCACCCGCTGTCCCGCCCGCCCTTCAAAGGTGTAAATGTCGAAAAAGCTGCTGTCCGCCCGCAAGGTCAGGGAACCGGGACCGAGTTTGCCGGCCACCGGCTGTCCGTTGAGGGAGAGAGGTTTGGGGGCGAAGGTCCGCGCTGCCGGTGCGGAACTCCGCGATGCGGTGCGGGGGGCGCGACCCTCTCGCACTGCACTCAGGAAAGGTCGCACCCGATCGGTTGATATGGCAAAACCGATGCCAATGTTCCCTCCCTGGCGAGCGGTAAAAATGGCTGTGTTGACGCCAATCAGCTCGCCCTGGCTGTTTAAAAGCGGTCCGCCGGAGTTGCCGGGATTGATGGCGGCGTCTGTTTGGATTAAGCCGCGCTGCCGGTCGATGCGGCTGACGATTCCCACGGTGAAGGTTCCCTGAAACCGTCCGAAGGGGTTGCCGATGGCAAAGGCTCGCTGGCCCACTTGTGCGGAACTCGCCGCGATCGGAAGCGCCGGCAGGTTGCTCTGGTTGGGAATCCGCAGCATGGCGAGGTCTAGACCCCTCTCCCCAAAGGCAATCACTTCTGCAGGCAGGCGTCTGCCGTCGGCGAGGGTGACGCTGACGCTGCCGGTGGCGCTGGCTACGACGTGGGCGTTGGTTAGGACTAGACCGTCGGAGCTTACAATGCTACCACTGCCGGTTTCCTTGCCGGCGCTGACGGACACGACAGCGGGGCTTGCCTTCTGGTAGACGCGAATGTTGATTTGCTCATCGGCATCCTGGGCTATTGCGCGGCTGTTGTGCGGCACACCGGCAGGGGTGAGGGCGTCTCCCACTACCGTGCCGGTGACTGTTCCCACCGTGAGAATCCCTGATGCTGCCAGACGCAAGAGCTTAGTATTCATCTTTTAACTCCTAAGATTTACGCTAAATAAATGACTTTATTTATTGACGCAAAGTTCAGGGGAGCAAGATATAGCAGTAGCCACTTAGATTAAGACATTAGACCTTCAGGGCAGCCAGACGCTGGCCTACGTCTATAGTGCATACTGCTATAACCCATATGACTGCTGCTATAAAAGCTACGCAAAAGGTCAGTTTACAATCCAATTACAGGCTTGCCCCCAGGAATAGTTTACATAAGCTTTCATGTGGATAAGATCCTGGGCTTTCTTTTCGGGGCTCGCAGAACCGCCAATGACTCGTTCCCAGCCCCACCAGACAATTGAGTAAAGCCTCTATCTGTAGTGCCGGTTAGCGCAAGCGTAACCAGAATTGTTTGCTTTCGGAACGGGTTGGCTGCCAGCAGCACCGGCAGCAAGCCGGCGGGATTGGAACGCCAGATATCGCCCATCTCCACTAACGATCATACCGCGCACCGGCGTCAAGAAACCGAGTTTATTTGAGAAACCGGGGTTCTGGGGGGGAGTTCACCTGCGCCCGTCGGGGGTGAAAAATCCCGACATCCCGGCAGTTCAGGGAAAGCCGGCAGGCAGGTTGAGCGGTCGCCCAGAGGTGTCTGTTACCATAATATTCCACTTGCCATTGAAACCGGCTTCAAAAGCAATCGTGCTGCCATCGGCGCTGATGGTGGGGTTGCGCACTTCTGCCCTGAGGTTTTCCGTCAGGTTGCGCAGCTGGCGAGTGGGCTGGTTGTAGAGGTAGATGTCCGCGCGCCCCTGCCGGCTGCCGGCGAACACAATGTAGCGCCCGTCTTCAGCGATCGCAGGGTCAGAGGCGATCGCATCGAGGGAGTTGAGTCCCGGCAAGTCAACCATGCGCCGGGCGGCGGCGTCGTAGAGGTAAACGTCTTGACGCCCCTGCCGGTCGGAGACAAAGACAATATAGCGACCGGCAACTTGAGGGTTCATTTCCGCTGCGGGGCTGTTTAAACTCCGCCCCCCCGGATCGAAGGGAAAGTTGAGGATGCGGGGGTAGCCGGTGCAGCCGGTGAGGGTGAGGGCAATAGCGGAGAGAATGATAGAGCGCTTCACAGACTGAGAAATCCCTGGCAGGTATAGATTATATAGCAGTATTCACTTGGGTTAAAACATTAGACCTTCAGGGCAGCCAGACGCTGGCCTACGTCTATATCCCAGTAGTAATATGGGTTAGGACAATAGGAGCCGGAGTGCGGGGGTGCAAAAGAGGCCGAAATGTACGAACCTAAGTGCCTACTGCTATAATTATACCTTATGGGGCCAGGGATTGCGGTTTGCAGTAGGGCTTTAGCCCAACCTGTGACCCGACTTGTTAGAGATAAAAATTGCGCTTTCCCCAACAAGCCGGTTAAAAACCTAACAGCTTATTCCCATGAGTGGGGTGAGTTCGCCAAGGGAAACGCACCCTACTTTCTAGGCGTCCCTTCACGGGGGCGGTTTATCACCACCCATCTTCTAAGGTGCCGGTGCGGGAGAGGAACCGGCAGGCGGGCCATCAAGCCGGTCCAATTCAATCAGCGGTCCCCGGTCGATGACTTCAATGTCCCACTGACCGCGCCGGCCCGTTTCAAAGGCAATATACCGGCCATCGGGACTGATGCTGGGGTTGCGCACCCAGCCCATATACCCGCGCGTCAGGATTTGCGACTGTCCGCTAATCCGGTCATAGAGTTCAACTTCGGGCCTGCCGGTGTCGCTGGCGATGTAGACAATGTAGCGGGCGGTGTTGCTGATGCTGGGGCTGTCGGCGACGGCATCGCGCCGGTTCAAGTAGGGCAAATTGACAAACTGGCGCTGCTGCAAGTCGTAGAGGAGAATATTGCGGCTGCCTTCCCGGTTGGAGACAAACGCCAAAAAGCGACCGTTGCCACTCAAGGCCGGCTTTTCGTCAGTGTAGCGGCTGTTGATGGCAACGGGCTGTGTGGGGAGATTGGCAGGGCTGCAGGCGACAGTAAAGCTAGCTGCACCGGCAGCCAGCCAGGGATAAATTGACCTTATGGGAGACAATCTGTTCACCGGGAGGCAAAGCAACTGGGCGTGGGGAAATCGGGAACGGGTTAGCCGGCACTGCTGAGTGACTAGCGGTCGAAATTGCCTGAATTGTCTTCTTCCTCATCGGGATCGCCGACCGGCTTGTACTCCACATAGTCAGCTGGGGTAGCTTCTTGGTCATAGGAACTGGGCCGGCTAGGGGCCTCTTGCGGCGGACGAGTCCGTTTCGGTCTGGAGGGATCAGCGGGTTTGCGACCGGCACTACCTCTGGCAGAGCTCGGGCGCGGGGGCGCTTCTTCTTCAGGAGCCGGTGAGTCCCACTGATCGGACGGCGCAGTTGGGCGCTCGCTGGCGGGGCGGGGGCGGCGCTTGCGCGGCCCTTCTTCTGGCCCGTAGCTGTCCTCACTGCGGTTGCGGCTGCTGGGGGGACGCCGGCGCACTTCTTCCTCATAGCCCTGGGTTCTAGAATAGCGCGATTCCTGAGTTCCCCGAATCCGCCTTCTCGGAGGCAATTCCTCTTCTGGCTCTAGTGAGTTGTCGAGTTCAGCTTCCACGTAGTCATAGACTCTGCTGACCGGTCGCTCATCATCGACAATGGGCGCGCTCCGCTTCGCTTGCACTGCAGTGACGCCCCGCAGGCGGACGCTCTCCACCGCGAAAAAGATAGAGGTGCCGGTGAGCAAGAACTGGCCGAACTGCAAGATTGGGTCTTGCCGCCAGCCTTGGAAAAATAATATACCGCCGCAGAGTAAACCCACTGCTGCGAAGAAAATATCGTGGTCGCGGGCGAGGCGGGGCTGCACTGAGCGCAAAAAGTAAAGTGCCGCTCCCGCCACCACCAGCACAATGCCCAGCAAACTGCTCCAGCTAAATCCGACGTTTACCATTTCTTCTCTCCTGTGTCAGTCCTATTTTAGCGACTGGCGCTTCAAATCTCAAAGTCCTGCATTAGAGCACGGGCACAGAAGGAGCGCAACCGGAGGCGTGCGGCTTAAAGCTTACTGAGTTGTGTCTGTGAGGCGAAGTTGGTTTGATATAGCGAAACCCCAGTTGAGCGCAACGGGGCAATTTTCAGTGCTGCCCCTTGCTTTAACTGAGGTTTTCCTGGAGCGTTAAGGCTCTAGGAGCGCTGGATCTTGTCCTTCTGGCTGATAAAGATCAGACCCACGGTGGCGGGGATGAGGACAATTACAGCACCCCACAGCAGGCTCCACAGAAAGTTCGCGAGTGATGGCGTCATAGTTCCCGGTTCCTTTTTTACAACAATTTGTTGAGTTAATTTTAATATTCTGTCACACCGTTGAAAAGTGGGGGCGGTCAGCACCGGCACCTTCTGGCGAAACTGGGCAGGCGTTACTGGGCAGGCGTTACTGGGCAGGCGTTACTGGGCTCGCCAAACTGGGCTCGCCAAACTGGGCTCGCCAAACTGGGCTCGCCGGGCAGCCCCACGAATGGGGGGAGCGGGGCGCAGCCGTGCCGGCAGCTACAGCCCCGCTCCTCTGCCACTGTACAATAAAAATGAGTGTTTTTTACAAAAAATTACATTTCTTAACAAGCCATGACAGCTGCGACGCTCGCCACCTGGATTTTGGGCCCCGCCCTGGGGGTGATGACCTTTTTGTTTATCTTCCGGATTGTCCTGACCTGGTATCCGCAGGTGAATCTCAACCAGCTGCCGTTCAATCTGGTGGCTTGGCCAACTGAGCCGTTTTTGGTGCCGGCGAGGAAGTTCGTCCCTCCCCTGGGCGGCGTGGACATCACTCCGATTATCTGGGTGGGGATTTTCAGTCTGCTGCGGGAAATTCTCCTCGGACAGCAGGGCCTGCTGACCATGCTGAGGGGGTAATGGGGCACGCTTGCATTGGGCATTGGGGATTGGGCACGATCGCATTGCTGTTAATCTTCTCCATACCCCATGCGCCATGCGCTATGCCCCATGCGCCATGCGCCATGCGCTATGCCCCATGCCCCATGCGCCACGCCCCACGCCCCACGCCCCATGCCCCATGCCAAGTTATTTGCGCATCATTTGCTCGACGAAATTAGTGTAGACATCCCCCTGCAAAAATGCCGGTGTCTCCAGAATCTTTTGATGAAAACTAATAGTTGTGGGCAAGCCGGTTATTGCGCACTCGCGCAGCGCCCGCTTCATGCGGCGGATCGCACCGGCACGGTCGGGAGCCCATACAATTAATTTGCCTATTAAAGAATCGTAATAGGGGGGGATTTCGTAATCGGTGTAGACGTGGGAGTCCATGCGGACGCCGGTGCCGCCGGGGGGGAGGTAGCCGCTGATGCGCCCGGGACTGGGGCGGAAGTTGTGGTCGGGATCTTCGGCGTTGATGCGGCACTCTATAGAATGACCGTGCAGCTTTACTTGGTCTTGGGTGAGGTGGAGTTTTTCCCCCTGGGCGACTCGGATTTGCTCGGCAATCAGGTCCAGGCCGGTGATCATTTCCGTGACCGGGTGCTCGACTTGAATGCGGGTGTTCATTTCCATAAAGTAGAAATGGCCGGATTTGTCGAGGAGGAATTCCACGGTGCCGGCACCGGTGTATTTGATGGATTTGGCCGCTTTGACGGCAGCTGTGCCCATCTTTTTCCGCAGGTCCGGCGTCAGGGCGGGGCTGGGGGCTTCTTCGAGCAGCTTTTGGTGCCGGCGCTGGATGGAACACTCGCGCTCGCCGAGGTGGATGACGTTACCGTGACTGTCGGCGAGGATTTGGAATTCAATGTGGCGGGGGCGCTCGATGAATTTTTCCATATAGACACCGCCATTGCCAAAGGCCGCTTCGGCCTCGCCTTGGGCCGCTTGGAACAGTTTGGGCAGTTCGCTTTCTTCCCGCACCAGGCGCATCCCCCGCCCCCCGCCACCGGCGGTGGCCTTAATCATCACGGGGTAGCCAATTTTGCGGGCGGTGGCCAGAGCTTGGCTCTCGTCGGTGAGCAATCCGTCGCTTCCGGGTACGGTGGGCACACCGGCACGCTGCATGGTTTCCTTGGCGGTGGATTTATCCCCCATTGCCCGGATGGCGTCTGGGGTTGGGCCAATGAAGGTAATCTGGTGATCGGCGCAGATTTCCGCAAACCGGGCGTTTTCTGCCAAAAAGCCATATCCTGGGTGAATGGCGGTGGCGTTGCGCGTCAGGGCGGCGGCGATGATATTGGGGATGTTGAGATAGCTTTTGCCGCTGGGGGGTTCGCCAATGCAAACCGCTTCGTCCGCGAGCTGGACGTGGAGGGCGTGCCGGTCGATAGTAGAGTGGACTGCCACCGTGGCAATCCCCATCTCCTCGCAGGTGCGGAGAATGCGCAGGGCGATTTCGCCTCGGTTGGCAATTAGAATTTTGGAAAACCGCATTGGGCAGCTTTGGGTGGTAGTTGGGGTGGGCTGTGCTCAGTCGCTCTGAGGGGTTCAGGGTGACTGTGGGGATGCGCTCGGTATGCAGGTTGTTGATTTTATCATGTTGGGGAGGGCTGCAGCGCAGGGGGGCCGGTGTGCTTTTTTTGGGGAAACCCCGCCCCCGTTCCCCCGTTCCCCAGGAAGGGAAAGGGGCACTGTTGCTCGCTGCCGGTGGGGACTTTGGGGGTGAGGGGGGAGGGGGAAAAATTTTTGGCGGGAGTGGGAAGGGCTGGAGTGCCGGTGGTACAAGGGTTTGGGGGCACCGGCACTCCTGTGAGAAAAAAAATTTTTTCAGCCTGCTGTGAAAACTCTTGCCAAGTCGGGGGGAATTGTGTATTATGTAAATCTGCAAGCGGATGTGGCGGAATTGGTATACGCGCACGTTTGAGGGGCGTGTGGGCAACCTTGCGAGTTCGAGTCTCGCCATCCGCATTGAGAGAGTGGTGTCCTGGGCGTAGGACAGGCGTCTCGCCTGTCCCTGTCCAGAAGGCGTAGGACAGGCGTCTCGCCTGTCCCTATCCCCGCCCTCCTCACTAATATGAGGAGTAGGGTGCGTTCCCTTTGGGAACGCACCCTATTGGGCTAAAGCCCAACTACAAACCTATCACCGGCACACGCGAATTTGCGGAATAACCACAAACCAGTCTTCTGGGATTTCCCCCGTAATCTCGTCTGTCTTCAGGTGCCGGTAAATGCTCCCGACTGTCACCTCACCCTGCTGAAACTGGAATTGATTCACCTGAATCCCCTTGCGGCGCAATGTCTCAGTACATTTCTTTGATAAGTTTCCAATTTCCCACCCCTGCTGTGTTATAATCACCCAACCCCAATTTTTTCCAAACTGTTTGGCTTTTATCTGGAGAGGATCTCCTTCGCGTAGAGTTTTAATAATTGGCTGGCTGTTACGGGTAGCGGGATAACCCAGGTTCACGTCGCTTGGCTCCAAATCCAAATAAAGCATCCACTGTGGCAGTTGCCCACCGGCCCACTCTATCTTTTGGCTGCTGACGCCAGTCTCCCGCACGAACTGGCTGGATTGAGTCGAGCACAGCACCAGTTCATCCTTAGCCCTGGTCATAGAAACGTAGAAAAGCCGGCGCTTAGACTCAATCTCATTATAAGCTGCGCTGAAGTTATCTGTCAAGAGGATTACCTTGCGAAACTCCAGTCCCTTTGCGCCGTGACAGCTAGTCACCAGGACAGCATTTTCCTCCAGAAAGACCTCGCTCTTATTGAACTCCAGCAAAGCCCTAACAATTTCACCGGCACTCACCGGCAATCCCCAGTTTTCCGAACCGCATCCCCGTTCCAAATCCAAATCACCGGCAATCTTGAGCAGAGTTTTGACGGTGGGTTCGTCCAAGCTGCGGTTCCAGCGTTTAAACTGGCGGACAAACCAGTCCTTTACCGGCTCAGTGGCTGAGAAATCAAGGGATTGGGCGTTCAACTCGTCAATCAGCTGACAGGTAACGCGATTCCGAACCAGCTTAATCTCCCCTCCCTTAAGGGCGTAAGTAGGAATCCCCTGTCTTTCCAAAAGCAGGCGAATGGGGCTGAGGTTATCCCACTGACGGGCTAAAACCGCAATATCGTTCGCGGGAATTCCCTGACTGCGCCAATCCTGAATTTTCTGGACAATCCAGCCGGCTTGAGAGGAAGTATCGAGAAAGGTAAAGGCGGTTACAGGGAATCCGCCGCTACCTTCCCGCGCGGAGTCGATGCGAACTTGCTCCTCAGGTTTCTGCTTGCACCGGATCTTGTTGTTGCGGATGAGATTGTTCGCCGCCCCGATAATCGGTTCAGTCGAGCGGTAATTCTCAGTTAGCAGAAAGCGCCTAGCCTTATACTCCTCTTCAAACTGCTGGATGTATTTAGGGCTAGTTTTTCTGAACTCGTACAAATTCTGGTCATCATCCCCGATAACGCAGAGGTTAATCTGCACTGAGCGAGACTCATCCCCAGAATACCCCAAACCGGCAATCAGTTTAATCAGGCGGTACTCGTCCTCAGCCACATCTTGATATTCATCCACAAAGATGTACTCAACATTGCCGAGTAGCTCAATGCGGCGAGCCTGAGTGTCCCCATCATCTGACTCCTCTCCCAGCTCAATCAAATCGCAAGCTTCCTTGAGCAGCTTTGTAAATTCCTCATCATTTGAGAGCCTTTCGGAACCCTGCGCCCAGCCCAAAAGCGCCAGTGCGAGTCCGTGAAAAGTGTAGACACGCAGCCCCGATGCGGCGGAGCCAATTATATCTTGCAATCGCAATCGCAGTTCCCGCACAGCATTGCGGTTATAAGCGAGAACCAAAATGCGATCTGGATCTATCCGCTTCACCTTAACCAGGTGAGCGATGCGGCGCACAATCGTGCGAGTTTTGCCAGAACCCGGACCGGCAATCACTAGCAGTGCCGGGTTTTCAGCCCGGACAATCTCTCTCTGCGCCGAGTTCAAATCGCCCATGATGCGCTCGTAATCATCCTCAGTGACGGGGCGCTTCACCGCTTCCGTAGAGAGGTTGGGGTACGCCCGCGCAAATTCCTTTTCCGACAGGTGAAAGTAATCGGATATCAGCTTCTGGCGAGCCGCCGGCTCTTCGAGCTTGCCGTATTCTAGCATAATGTGCGTGCGCCGCGCCTGCTCCTCATAGTAAGCCTTGATTTTTTTGTAGCCACTGCTGATAGCAGACTCTTTTCGCCCCTTAATCACTCGGAGTTTGAACGCCTGATGCCACAGATTCAATCCCTCAGCGAGCCGCACCAGCTTGCGGTAGTGCAGCCACAGCAGCACATCTGACAGTTCCCTCTCAGTCGCCTGGAGGGGATGCGTTTTCTGATTCACGCTGTCAAGCAGTTGCTCTAGCTCGCACTCCACGCGCAGCCGAGCCCCGTCTTTGCTGGACAGTTTCTCGTATAAAACCTCCAGCACCGCAGCGGCTAAACCCTGCCGGCGCTCCAGGTGTTCCGCAACCTCCATTTCCTTAAGAATCACCACCTCTCGGCTTTTTTTAGTCAGGCGAACCCACTTCTGAGCGCGCCAGCCCTCTAAAATATCCATCAGGTAGGCGGCGCGGATTTTTTTACTCCTGTCTGGATCTAAGCGAGAAGCTAAATTGCGCAGGTTCACCTGAACTCCCCCTCTCTCTTCTTGGGAGGAAGAGTTAGCGCATGAGGTCTGGATTTCCAAAAGTTCGTCCAGCAGTTTCTCTTCCCACTCGCGAATGCGCTCGTATTGGCTGCGAGCATCCCCTTTGACGCCCTTTGTCAAGCGGAAAGTCAGGGGGATATTCGCTGAGCAAACTCCCGCTCGCTGCAGTTGCCGAATTCGCGGCGTCAGCTTCGCAGGATCGATGCCAGACTCGTCACTCAAATGGTCAAGAGGAACAGGCTGCTCCTGCTGGGTGTAATGAGCTTTAACCCGGTACATCGCTGCAATCAGCTGTTCGAACTCTCTCACCTCAGAAGGTAAAAAGTTCTTCGACCGGCTCCACTCGTCAAACCGGCTCACCGACTCTTCCTTAGACTTGTCAGCCAGTTTAAAATTAACGTGTGCGGAGAGATTTTCCGCCCGTTCGATTAAGCCAAACTTCTCCAGATGTTGCAGGGCTGCCTTAATCTTGATGTCCCGCACTTCTGGATTTTCCGCAAAGTCCTTATCCAGCTCGCCGGTATGGAAAATTTCCCCAGCCGTCGCCCAGAACCAGTCCTCTGATACCCTTTCCTTTCCGTAGGTGCGATCTCGGATGCCCTTCAGCGAGGCAAAAATATTTCGCAGTTCATCCTCGGTGAGCTGATTTCGGCTTTGCAGGTAAAAGATGGTTTCCGCATCCTCTCCATCAAACAGGAGAGTGCACGATGCCGGCATCCCGTCGCGCCCAGCCCTTCCTGTTTCTTGCACATAGCCTTCCAAGTTGGCGCTCATTGCGTGGTGAATCACCGCCCGCACATCGGCGCGGTTAATTCCCATCCCGAAAGCGCAAGTCGCCACCACGGCGTTTAACTCGCCCGACTTGAACGCCTGCAAAACTTCATCTTTGTCGTTTTTGTCTAGCTTCCCGTGGTAGGACCTCGCCTCGATATTTGCGCCGGCAAGCAAGTTGGCTAATCTTTCCGCATTCTTTCGCGCTGTCGTGTACACGAGAGCGCACCCTTCCCCACTCAAGGATTCCTGAACTTCCTGAATCAGGATTTGCTCTGTGTTGCCACTGACAGGAATAACTCGATACTCCAGATTGTCTCTGGTGCTGGATTCCGCAATGATTTTGCTGGCAATTTCCAGCCCCTGTTCCGCAAACAGGCTTTTGATTCCCTCCCGGACTTTTACCGTTGCTGTCGCTGTCGTCAGCGCCATTAGAGGAACTGGCAATTCCAGTTCTTGATACAGCTCCCGGATGAATTTTGGGATATAATAGTAATCCGGTCGGAAATCGTGCCCCCACTCACTGATGCAGTGGGCTTCGTCAATCGCCCACAGTGCCGGTGGGCGCTCCTGTAGCAGTGTCCGGATGCTGCGCGACCTCAGTTGCTCTGGACTGATATACAGCAATCCCTTTGAGCTTGTGGGTTTCCGCAGTTGCTGCAACCGCTCCGATCGCTCCTTCACCGGCAAATTGCCATTGATAAACGTGGAGAAGCCGATCCCTATCTCTTCCAAGTCCGCCACCTGATCCGCCATCAGCGCTTGCAGGGGAGAAATCACCACAGTCAGAGCGCCCTGTCTTTCAAACAGCATCAAAGCGGGAATCTGGTAGCACAGAGATTTTCCCCCTCCTGTTGCCATGATAACCAAAGGCCGGTCGCCGCCCAAAATCGCTTGTACCGCTTCTTCCTGTTTGCCCCTCCATTCCTTAATGCCAAACCGTTCCAGGTAAGCGGGATACTCGGGAAGATGTCCCACTGCGCCCCATATTTCCTGAAATGCCGGCAAGTGGGTTAGCCAGCGGGAGCCTCCAAAAACCGGTCTGCCCTCTTGCCAATCCTCAGGCAAAATGCTATTATTGAAGTGATGCTCAAAGTTCCAGGCAATCAGAGCCGCCACACACAAGCGGCTGTCAAAATCCCTGCCGGCTGCACTTTCCCAGAATCTTTGCAGATAAGCCGTGTCAAAACCGGCAAGCGCCTCTTCTGGAAGTTCCCCCAACTCAGGAGCTTTTTTCATCTCCGCTCCCAACAGCCTGAAAAATTGCCGGTACGCGCTGTCTGCTTCGGAAGTCCCGCACGCCAGCAGCCAGCTGTAGGTTTGCACCAGTGCTTTGGGCTTCTGTTGCAATTCCCCTACACGCCGGTGCAGCAGCCGCCTGGTTTCCCGAGCGTCTTCCAAAGGATTGTTTCGGTCGCTCTCACTCTGCTTGTACTCTTTTTCCAGTTTGTGCGATAGCTTCAGCGGAAAGGCCAAAATTGACAGTTCCAGCGTGTCAATCACCAGCCAGGGTTCCAATTCCCGCCTTTTTTTGATAAGATAGGGATAGTCGAACCGCCGGAAATTGTGACCGCATACCGAGAGCCCGCCTTGCTTCAATTCATGCAGCTGGTGGTACGCCGGCTCTAAATCTCCTTGACAAATCTCTTCCCCTGTGGTGCTCTCCCACCCCAGACTGTATATACGCCCCTCATAAGTGACTTCTAGATCCAGATACAAATAAGCTGAATCCAGTTTTGTTTCGAGAGAGGCGCTGCTCTCTGGGGTAATTTCCTCCGCCGGCTGTACCTGCGCTTCTAGCTCAACTTCCTGCTGCCAAGCATAGTCGAAACTCCCCGACTGTTTTCCTAAAACCTTGACTGTCCTGATGGAGGGCATTCCTAAGCCAATTATCTCCTGTCGGATAAAGTCAACCAGAGTTTGTTGCTCTAGAGTGCCGGCTGACTCCAGCACCACTTTCAGGCCATCTTGCTTCAGGGAAACTTTGGCAGTGATGCCTTGGGGTTCCAGGGAGCGTTCCAGCAGGCCGGCGAGCGCCTGTGCGTCAACCTGCCTAGCTTTTTCCAGAAAATTGTCCTCAGCCATAACTCAAACTCCCTGAACGCGAACAGTCTGAACGTAGCACTTTCTTGAGAATAGCGCCAGCCGCACCTCTGCGCAATCCCCCCGATGTAAATAAATGTAAAATTTTCTCAAGGGTGCCGCCTCACCGGCTCTAGGATTTTTGAGCCTTCCCCCCTGCGGCTCGCTCGCACTCCCAGCACCCAGTAAGATAAAAAAGAAGTCATTCAACACAGCATACCATTGACTTACGACAATACCTGTAAATATCTCGCTGAAAAGTACCCAGCCCAGTTTATTCGCTGGCTGCGCTCAATTGACACTGCCGGCATCCGAGTTCTCAAAACCGAACTCAGCCCAGAACCGGTTCGCGCCGATTCCGTCACCTTCCTGCAAATTGCCGGTGAAATCCAGCACCTGGAATTTCAAACCCTGCCGCAATCGGCTCCCCCGATAGACTTCCGGATGCTCGATTACTATACGCGACTGAAGCGGCAATACGGGTGCCCCATCTATCAGGCAGTCATCTTCTTGCAGGAGACAAGCTCAGAACTTGTCTTTAGAGACGGCTACCAAGATACCAACACCCGGCATCAATATGAAGTCATCCGGATGTGGGAGCAAGACCCCGCGCCGCTTCTGGCTGACCCAGCTTTGCTGCCACTCGCTACTCTAGCGCGAAGCGACTCACCGCGAGCCCTGCTCGAACAAGTCGCTGAACGAGTCGCTAGCATTGAGGCAAGTGACGAGCGGCGGAATCTCTCCGCTTGTGCGGGAGTTCTTGCCGGCTTGCGGTTTGACAAAGATTTAATTCGCCCACTGTTCAGGAACGAAACTATGCGCGAGTCTGTAATTTTTCAAGAAATCCTCGAAGAAGGACGCCAGGAAGGGATCAAACAAGGAGTCAAACAAGGAGAGGTGGCCTTGCTCGTGCGCCTGCTCAACCGGCGGCTGGGTGCCGTTGAGCCACAATCCCTAGACAGGATTCGGGACTTATCCCTCCCTCAGCTTGAGGAACTGGGCGAGGCGCTGCTCGATTTCTCAGAAGTCTCTGACTTAACCGCCTGGCTCGACCGGCACCAGCAATAGCCCTCTCCCCCCTCACCCCCTCCGCCGGCGGGTGAGCTTCCCACCGGCTGCAGGGGCAGCAGGCAAGGGGCGGTATGATAAAAAAGATGTTAACTTCTGTGAAGAGCCGTGACTGCAACTGTCCCACCGGCAAAAAGCGGGCTGACACAAAACCCGCCCCAAAACAAATCCTGGCACGCGCTCACCCCCCTGTGGCAGGGGGGAGAAGAAATCGTGCACAGGGGATTGCCCCACAGCCAGCTTTCCCCGGCGTGGCAAATCCTGCTCCTCGGAGATGGCTCCCCCACCCGCCACCTGCAACTGCTCACCGGCGAACCAACGGAAGTTGATATCATAGACATGTCGCCGGTGGGGATGGATTCTGACAGAGCGCCCGATCTAATTGAGCTCGTTCCCGGACCGAGACTGCGCCGGCAAGTGTGGCTGCGCAAAGCTTCAGGACAGCGTTTAGCCTACGCCACCTCTTGGTGGGAAGCCAGCCACGTCGATGAGTATTTGCAGAATAAATCTATCCCCATTTGGGCGAGTCTGGCGAACCTGCGCACAGAATTATATCGCGACGTGCAAGGCATTCACTACGGCAACTCAGCCGTCTTAGAACAAGCATTTGGCTATCCAGGGCCATTTTGGGGCCGGCATTACCTGTTCTGGCACCACAAAAAGCCCCTGACAGTAATTTACGAAGTGTTCTCCCCCTACTTAACCAAATACCTCGGGCCGGCGCAAACAGATTAGATGAGGACGTAGGACAGGCGTCTCGCCTGTCCTTTTCCCTGCTAGCAAGTGAGAGCCGTACCAAATACCTCGGGCCGGCGCAAACAGATTAGGTGAGGACGTAGGACAGGCGTCTCGCCTGTCCTTTTCCCTGCCAGCAAGTGAGAGACGCTGTCCTAAACTGAAGCTGCCTGGAAACGAAGATTATTCCCGTTGCCAGCCTCACACTGTAACTGCTTTTTCCAGCATCAGCTTAGAGCGTTTCACCGGCTCGGGAACAGCAATCGGGTAGTCCCCAGTAAAGCAAGCGGTGCAGAAGCTCTTAGGATCTTCACCCGTCGCCTTAACCATCCCATCCCAACTCAGAAAAGCCAGCGAGTCAACCCCAATTTGATCTGCAATCTCCTGAACCGACTTAGTAGCAGCAATCAGCTGGTCTTGGTTATCCGTATCAATGCCGTAGAAGCACGGGTGAGTCACCGGCGGCGACGATATACGCATGTGAACTTCCACAGCACCGGCATCCCGCAGCGCTTTAACAATTTTGCGGCTAGTCGTTCCCCGCACAATCGAATCATCCACAATCACCACCCGCTTGCCCTCCAAAACATCTTTGAGCGGGTTCAATTTCATGCGAATCCCCGACTCGCGCATATGTTGAGTGGGCTGGATAAACGTGCGCCCCACATAGCGATTTTTAATCAGCCCCTCAGCGTAAGGAATGCCAGAACCTTGGGAGAAGCCAATCGCCGCCGGTATGCCAGAATCGGGGACGCCAATGATGATATCCACATCCGCCGGCGCTTCTTTAGCCAGCTGGCGACCGATCCGCAGCCGGTAGGTGTACAAACTTTCGTCGTGCATGACGCTATCCGGGCGGGCGAAGTAAATCATTTCAAAGATGCAGAGCTTGCGTTGCGGCTGCTTGCTCCAGTGGAAAGAAGCCATACCTTCTTCCGTAATCCACACTAACTCCCCAGGCTCGACATCCCGCAAATATTGAGCACCAATAATATCCAGCCCGCAGGTTTCTGAGGCGAGAACATAGCGCACAGGGTTACTGTCCAGAGTGCCAATCACCAGGGGGCGGACGCCGTTGGGATCTCGCGCGCCCATCAAACCTGCCGGTGTGCCGATCGTCAGGCTGAAGGCTCCCGAACAGCGGTGGAAAGCGCTGATGGCTGCTTCTAACCAGTTTTTGCCGGCATTGACCTCCAGGGCGATCGCAACCGCAATCATTTCTGAATCGGTGGTGCTGACTAAGTTGCAGTTCCGCTGCAGCAACTCATCTCGCAGTTCTGCAGTGTTGACAAGATTGCCATTATGTGCTAAGGCAACAGGCCCCAAACGGGTTTCCACCACAGCGGGCTGGGCGTTGACGACGCGGCTGGAGCCGGTGGTCGAGTAGCGGGTGTGGCCAACGGCCAGGTTTCCGGGCAAGTCGTGCAAAATCGATTCGCTGAACACATGGGACACCAGCCCCATGTCTTTGTGCAGGCGCACCTGCTCTCCGTCGAAGGTGGCGATTCCTGCGGATTCTTGACCCCGGTGCTGCAGCGCGTACAGACCGAAGTAGGTCAGCTTGGCAACATCTTCCTCGGGGGCGTAGATGCCAAAAACGCCGCAGGCTTCTTGTGGCTTGTCAGATGCGGGCGCGACGCCAAGGGTGGCATCCGCACTGTCTGCGTGCCAATCTCGGGAATCAGCGGGACGCACTTCAGAGGAGAGGGGATGGTTAGGAATCATGGTTCAGCTCCTACTACTGATCGAGATGGGGGTGAGTGGGATCGAGATCAAGCCTGCCGCTATTAACCGAAGTAGAAGGGCAGCTTAAATATTTCTTAACATTCCACCATAACGGTAGCGCAATAGGGATCGGCGATGCTACTGATTTTTTCAAGAATGAGCTTGTGGGGTGCGTTCCCCTGGGGGGAAGGCACCCCACTCCTTGCTGGGGAAAGCGGTGTTACGCCGAGAGCCGGCGCTCAATGGCGTTAAGCCAGCGGTCGCTCATGTCGGCGATGCTAGCCTCAATTAAGGGGGCGCTATCATCCGTAAAAACGCGCAAACTGGTATCGGCAACCTGACCAATTTTTTGCCAGTCCTCTCCAAGGCTGTCCTTTAAGTGGGATTCCCAAACAGCGGACATCTCTGGGGCGGCGGAAACCACAATGCGAGCACCGCCCTCTCCGAAGAGGAGTTCATCCCAGCGAACGCCCGGATTGGGCAGGTGAATTTCGGCTCCCAGATTGCCGGTGATGCAGGATTCGGCGAGGGCGACTGCGATTCCTCCCTCGGCGCAGTCGTGGGCGGACCGCACCCAGCCCTGGCGGATTCCGTCGCGGCAAGCGGCTTGCACCCGCCGCTCCAGGTTAAAATCGACGCGCGGGGGAATGCCGGCAACTGTGCCGTGAATGGCTGCTAAATATTCAGAAGCGCCCAGGGTGACTGTAGATGCCCCATGCCCCAACAGGTAAATGATATCACCCCCTTTCTGCCAGCCCTGACCGCAGATGCGGCTCAAATCGGGGATTAAGCCCACCATGCCAACCACCGGCGTGGGGTAGATGGGGGTGGGATTGCCGGCGGAGTCGAGGGTTTCGTTGTACAGGGAAACATTGCCGCCGGTGACTGGGGTGCCGAATTCGCTGCACGCTTCTGCAATCCCCCGGCAAGAGGACGCCAGCTGCCAGTAACCCACCGGCTTTTCGGGGGAGCCGAAATTGAGGTTGTCTGTGACGGCGAGGGGTTCTGCGCCCACGCAGCTGAGGTTGCGGGCGGCTTCTGCGACGACTGCTTTGGCTCCTTCGTATGGCTCGAGGTAGACGTAGCGGGAATTGCAGTCTACTGTGGCGGCTACCCCGCGCCCAGACGCCGCCGTTGGGGGGAGGGGGGGTTCGGCGGGGCGCAGCCGCACGACAGAGGCGTCCGCGCCGCCGGGGAGGAGGACGGTGTTGTTCTGGACTTGATGGTCGTACTGCCGGTACACCCAGCGTTTGCTGGCAATGGTTGGCGTGTCTAGGAGTTGCAGCAGGATGTCATTCCAGGTTTTGTGGCTTTCTTGGATTTGGATGCCGGCTGGCGTGCTTTCGGGGAGGGCGTCTGCTGTCCACTTCCAGGCTTGCTTAGCATAGTCTGGCGGTTCTGTCAAGAGCTGCCGGTGATAAATTGGGGTGTTGTCGGCGAGGGCTGTGGCGGGTATTTCCGCGGCTACTTTGCCTTGGAAGAGAATGCGCACAATGGGTTCGTCAATAACGTGGCCGGCGATTACGGCGTGAAGCCCCCATTTGTGGAATATGTCGATTAGTTGCTGTTCGCGACCTTTGTGGGCGACAAAGAGCATGCGCTCTTGGGATTCGGAGAGGAGGTATTCGTAGGGCACCATGCCGGTTTCGCGGACGGGGATTTTGTCGAGGTCGAATTCGATTCCGACGCCGCCTTTGGCTGCCATTTCGGAGGTGGAGCAGGTGATGCCGGCTGCGCCCATGTCTTGTGCGGCGACGACTGCGCCGGTTTTGAAGGCTTCTAAGCAGGCTTCGATGAGGGATTTTTCTAGGAAGGGATCGCCGACTTGGACGGCGGGGCGATCGTCCATTGAGGCGTCGCTGAGTTCGGCGCTGGCGAAGCTGGCTCCTCCCATGCCGTCTCTGCCGGTGGTGGAACCGACGTAGAGTACGGGGTTGCCGGTGCCGGCTGCGCCGGATTTGACGATTTCGGGGGTTTCCATCAGGCCGAGGGCCATGACGTTGACCAGGGGGTTGCCGGTGTAGGCGGGGTCGAAGTAGACTTCGCCGCCAACGGTGGGAACCCCAACCGCATTACCATAGTGGGAAATTCCTTCGACGACACCGGCAAACAGGCGGCGGGTGCGGGCGTCTTGTAGGGAGCCGAAGCGGAGGGAGTTGAGGACGGCGATTGGGCGAGCGCCCATTGTGAAGATGTCTCGCAGGATGCCTCCAACGCCGGTGGCTGCTCCTTGGAAGGGTTCGACGGCGGAGGGGTGGTTGTGGGATTCGATTTTGAAGGCCAGTCGCAGTCCGTCTCCTAAGTCTACCACACCGGCGTTCTCTCCGGGGCCGACGAGGATGCGATCGCCCTGGGTGGGGAATTGTTTGAGGAGGGGGCGGGAGTTTTTGTAGCAGCAGTGTTCTGACCACATGACGCCGAACATGCCCAGCTCGGCTTTGTTGGGGTGGCGACCGAGCCGGTGGACAATTTCTTCGTACTCTTCGGGCTTTAGACCCTCGTCGGCGATTTCTTCAGGGGAGAATGGGGCTTCGGAAATAATAGACATGTAACCCTTGCGCAAACGGCACAGGGTTTATTGTATCGGGATTCACCGGCAATTGGAAGTGGGTGCCGCGCACCTGTGGGGGCGGGTTTACCCAAGATATAGCAGTAGGCACTTAGGGAACGGACTTGGGGTTTAACATGATGTAGGGGCGGGTTCACCGACAAAGAGTGCCACACAGCTACAACACCGATAAACCCGCTCCTAACCTCTGATATAGCAGCCGGCAATTGGGCCATAGCGTGGCCCAATTGCCGGCTGCTGCTATAGGTGCCGGTGTCAGAAGATTTTGATAAACCCGCCCCCTCTCGCCGGCTGCCGGTTGAGGGCTAAAGTCTGAATCTGCGCACTGAGAAGACATTTTGAGCTGTGGCAAAGAAACCGGGTTTCTTTGGATCTCCTGATCGTTGAGAAAAGCTATATCTTATTGGTTGAGTAATTGGCGCAATTGCTGCTCGGCTTGTTCGATTAATGTCATCTGTTCCTGTTCCGTATCCATCCTAATGTCCGGCTGTTTAGTGATGGTTTTTGCTATATGCTGTGAATCTGTTTTGCTGCTATTTATAGTTGAACACGCGCTCGTGAACGGCTCACAGGAAATGGGGAGATGCCGGCTTGTGAGCCCGCTGATTGCTACTCGCCGGGAGGACAGGTATCTTGCCTGCCATTATGGCGACAAATGCTGCCTTATATCAAGTTTTGATTTGAGATTTTGGATTTGGGATTTTTTAAAACAGGCATCAACTGTTTTTGGTTGCGGGTTGAAAATACTATGTAACTCAAGTGGCTACTTACCAGTGAGTCAGGTGAGATCCCCCCCTAGCCCCCCCTTAAAAAGGGGGGGAAATACTCAAAGCCCCCCAATGCAAGTGTCGGTGCGGCACACGGAGATCGCCCCCTTTGGGGGAATCCAGAGGCTTCGACTTGTAGGCAGCAATTTGGGTTATGTATCTCAACTTGGTATTATGGGTTGTGCCGGCAGGTGGGACTCCTGCCCTACGGGTTGTGCCGGCAGGTGGGACTCCTGCCCTACGGGTTGTGCCGGCAGGTGGGACCCCTGCCCTACGGGCTATGCCGGCAGGCGGGACGCCTGCCTTACGAATTGCACATATTTATACAGCATGAAAAGCCCAATTAAAGTTTTATAAATTGTTTTTAATATTACCTATTTTAGCTAGCTTTCCAGCAAAACGTTTTGAATTAGTTGGACTGCTAGCTCTAGTTTATCGCGCTGAGTTAGGGCTTCCATATCAATGGTGACTGCAGACCGGCTTTTGGGGATGGGGGGTGCGGATTTCGCCGCCGGAAAGGGTGCCGGCGGTAAGTGCCAGGAGTCGTAAAAATAATCGATTGGTTTGCCGTAGACGGCTGCGATCGCTGGCAGCTCTCTCTCGGCGTCTACTTTGCGTTTGCCGTTCTCGATACATGACAGCGCTTGCTGGCTGAGGCTGACGCCGTAGCGAATCTCTAGCTGTTCGATGACTTGTTCTTGAGTCATGCCAAGTGACTCGCGGGTAGCCTTGAAGCGCTTGCCAAGGGAGAAGGCCATATTATCAGGAAATCTTGTGAGTTACAATAAAATCTTATTTTCTGACTGTGGCAGTCGCTATCCGATAAAATTGTGAATTTAGGATAATAGCGTAAGAAAAGGCCGGCGGGTGCCGGTTGCGCCCCCGTGGGGCTAGGTTTCGGGCAAGAGACTTTGAATGAGTTCTGCGGCGAGGTGGAGTTTGTCGCGCTGGGTGAGAGTTTGAAAGTCAGCAGTAGCGGCAGAGCTGGCTTTGGGGACGGGTGGGGTGGGGGGTGCCGGTGGCATCTCCCAGGAATCATAAAAGTAATGGATGGGCTTGCCGTAGGCGGCTGCCAGCGCCGGCAGCTCTCTCTCTGCGTCTAATTTGCGCTTTCCGTTCTCGATACATGACAGTGCTTGCTGGCTCAGGTTGACTCCGTAGTTGGTTTTTAGCTGTTTGATGACTTGCTCCTGAGTTAAGCCAAGCAGTTCGCGAGTGGTGCGCAGACGCTGACCGAGGGAAAATGCCATGTCTGTTATCGATTAATCATGTATTTACTTAAATCTGATGTACAAGCGGAGAAAAGTCTAGATTTGAGGGCAAACTTAAAAAAATTGAATTGACTTTTGATAATCGTGTAAAGCCGGCAAGAGCAAGGACAGCGTGTGGACAGGGTGCCGGCTTGCCCGGCTGCGGAGAAATGGACAGGGATGTGTTAGGGAGGGGTTAAGCGATGCGATGGCCTTGCGGTTGGGGGGCTGTGGGGCTGGCACCCCTTGGCTGCCTGCCGGTGTCGGGTCGTGGCGCAGGGGGTCTTGTCGGGGCCAGGGGCCAGGGGGTCTTGTAAGGGCAGAAGGGCCTACCCCTAGCCCCAGGGGCGATGCTTGCGAACCGCACTCCTGAATGTGAAAACTCCCATATACTCTATTAATCGCTAGACTAAAGCTAAAGTTGAAGTAATCTCGCTGGAGAAAAGACTCATGAGTCAAACTGTGGAAATTACCCAAACAATTGTGGAAAAGTTGAAAACCTTGCCGCCGGAAAAACAGCATGTGGTGCTGGAATTTGTGGAGTTTTTGCAAAGCAAGACGCTAAAGCAGGAGTTGCTAAGAGTTGATGGGGAGCCGGTGTCTGCTCTAACTCTCGCCGGCAATTTGGTTGGCTGTCTGGAAGGCCCGGGCGATCTGTCTATTAAAAAAAGGGAACTGAAAGGACATAAAGCGGAATGAGACAGCGGGTACTGTTAGATGCGGGCCCGTTGGTGGCTCTTCTCGATCGCCGAGATCGATTTCATTCCTGGGTAACAGGGGAGTGGGCTAACATTGCGCCGCCCCTGCTCACTTGTGAGGCAGTGATAACAGAGGCTTGTTTTCTGTTGCGAAATGTTTACGCCGGCAAACAAGCCGTTATCTCTTTAGTCAATACTGGAGTAATCCAGATCCCGTTTCGCCTGAGTGAAGAATCTGCGTCTATTGCAGAGCTGCTCACCCGTTACCAGTCGGTGCCGATGTCTTTGGCTGATGCCTGTCTGGTTAGAATGGCTGAGCTGTATTCGGGAAGTCTGCTGTTCACTCTGGACAGTGATTTTAGAATCTACCGGAAGAATAGGAATGAAATGATTGCGGTGATTATGCCTGAGGATGTGTGAGGTAGGGCTGGGTGAACTGGACGGGAAGTTGTCGATTTGGGTGCGGCTTACTGGCCATATCAGTCGCAGTAGAAGACCTGCACCGGCTTGCCGGCACTCCTAGGTGCCGGCAATTCTGTTAGAGGTTGGGATGTTCGCAAGGATTCTGGCGCAGTTGCTCAAAGCAGCGGTTCAACCGGCGAGCTAAAGATGGGTCTGCCTCTTGATAAAACCTCTGCGCTTTGCGAGTCAGCACCAGTTCATACATCGCGGCGGATACTCTCAAACGAGACGACTTCCCCTGCATCCGCCTGCTGTACAGCTTCGCGGAAGTCTTCCTCAAAACCAGGGATGCTCAAGAGTTCCTCTGTGGCTTCGTTTTCCTCTCTTTCCTCTAGATAAGCCAGGAACTCTTCTGCCACCCGCAGCCGGTCGGGGGAAAGTCGCCGCTTTCCGACGCTCTGCTTTTTCCAGCAAGCCGATATCCTCTTGTTTGTGTTCCACTGCTACCTTCCCTACGCTGCTAGTCTCCTGGAAAACATTATGAATCAGTTCTGGGGGTTGCAGCTAGTGATCCCGCTGGGGCTGCGCCCAGGGTTGACGGCAGACCGGCATCGTGGGGGTGCCGGTGGGTGGTGCTGCAGCGGGGGGCTGCGGTCGGTGTTGGCCATTCCAGTTCGATGTCTAGTTTGGATTTGCCCTTCTATATATAGAGGGATTTTTCCCAGGGCTGTGGCCCGCTGTCCCGCCGGCAACCCCTTGAGGGGCCCAACACCCCGCTCTCCCCATCTGTATTGCATGTCCATGAGAGCCGGAATTGGGGTGCCGGCTGGCTGAGAATCGTTAGGAGTGCGGTATCTTGCGCCGTAGCGATGAGGGCCTATCAGTGTAATTACATAGGTAGCCGGTGGTTTTCAGATGCCGGCTGGGGGAAAATGTTTTGTTTTGTGTGATAACCCTGAGGATTTACTTAGAAAACAATAATTTTTGTAAACAAACGGTAAATGTCGCAGTTTTATAAGAGAATCGGATTGACTGAAGATAATTGTGTTTAAGGAGGGATGGGAGGGCAGTTTGGGGAGTGTTGGGAGAGCGTCTGCTGGCTCATGGTGATGTCGGAGTGGATCGACCCGTGCTCCATGACCTGTTCTTGGGTCAAGCCCACGGACTCGCGGACAGCCTTGAGGGGCTTGCCGAGGGAGAGGGCCATATCAGGCAATCGTGTAGGGTATACGAAAATCCTATAATATTTGTTAAGAAGGCTGCACAAGAGAATCCCGCTGTCTTAAGATAATCGAGTAGAGGTTCAGATAATCGTGTAAGCGCCGGCGCGGCAAAACACGATATTGGGCTGCTTTGCACAGTCGAAAGGCATCCGGGCTGCAGCGAACCAAGTTTGACAGAAAAACCAGAATCAGAGGTGTGAGGAGAGTGCTTCCAGAATCGACTGCTATAGAGAATCGAGAGATTTTCGCACCGGCGAAGGTGGCGAAGGTAAAGAGCTCAGCAAGTCACTATTCCTGTGGTGCTTGGATAATCACTTCTTTGCTGGTGTGGCCGAGTTTTTTCAGCTATCCAGCCTCTGCGCTTCCAATTCCAGAAACAGATGATACGCGAGTTGTTCAAAGTGTTGAGCGGGTGGGAAGTCCCACTGCTATGCCAGCTGCTGGTGTTTCAGAAACTTCCGATGCTGCTCAGCTTTTGAAACCCGTTGCGCCTAAAAAAGCCGGCAGTCCGATTCTTCTGAACAACAAGGAATTTTGGCAGCGATTGGCGGCGGCGGCTTCCGATAACCCAGCAGATGCCGGTGGGACTTACGCCCAACAACCGGCTGCGCCTGCAACTCCAGATATAACTGCGCCGCCGACACCGCCGGTGACACCAAATCCTGAGCCCCCACCGGATGTGGATCAGCCGAGGGAACCGGCTTCACTGTCGTTTTATGACAGGTTGTTCAAGGACAAACTGTCGATTAACGTCGAGCAATATTACTACAACTGGAATGACGATCTGGGAAATAATGGATCTCAAAGCGTCACCCCCCTAACGCTGACTTATACCTCTGGTAACTTTGATTTTGGTGCTCGCATCGCCTATATCGATTCCCAGTTGAATGGGGTGATTACCCTGGATGGGGTCAAGGTCGGGTCGCGCCGGGGTCAGGTGGGAACGTTGAGCGATACTTCGGTGAGTTTGGCTTATACTTTTAAGGAGCTATCCTGGCCTATCCGACTCACTGTGGATTTGAACCTTCCCACCGGCAAGGCAACGCTGACTGGAAATGAAAAAAATGCTATCATGGATGGGGCGCTGGTGCAGCAAACCCGCTTTGGGGAAGGCTTCAATATCGCTCCCGGTATCAGTGTGTCGCATGCTTTTGGGGAGAAAGATGTTGTAGGTGCCGGTGTGAGTTATATCTTTCGCGGAGAGTTTGACCCGAATGGGGATGTCGTCAATGATGAAATCAATCCGGGTGACGAACTGGTTGGGACTTTGCAGTACCAGCACGCCGAGAGGAACTGGCTGTTCATTGGCGGTTTGATTTACACAAACTCTGGCGTCACCCAGCGGGATGGGAAAGACTACTATAGGAAGGGACAGCGCCTGGATGCCAACGCAACCCTTGTGGTCGCGCCCTTTGAGGGACATACAATCCAACTTAGCGGGCGCTACTACACTCAAGGAAATGATGATGTTCTCAACTTCTTTAGCGGGAATCTGGAAGAAGAATCTGCCAATAGCAATGGCAATGCGCTGTTCCTTGGCGTTGACTGGAGCATGGCCCTCGACAAGGAGCGGAGGCACACCATTCACCTGTTAGGTGACTTGCTAAAAGTTAATGCTAACAGCTATGATAGAATCAACGACCTGTTTGTCGGTGATAGGAGCAAGGTGAGTGTGGGTGCCGGTTACGAATATGCTTTTTCACCCCGAAGCCGGCTTTTTATCCAGGCCAAGCTTTTTAGCCTGAACGATGAGGCCAATCCGCGCACTCTGAGAGATATATCCTACGAGGGATATAGTATTTACGCGATCCTGAATTATAATTTTTAACTCGCCAAAACCATGAAAAAAATTTTGCCGTATGTGGCGGCTGTACTGGGAGCCGCAATCTTTACCACTCAGGTGAAAGCTGAAGAACCTCTCACCGTGGATGTAGAGGGGAATCTCTCTCTTTACCAAGTCCCTCTCAATGCCATAGATACGATTTCAGGCTTCCTTGGGAACAAACAGGAGCCAAAGTATATTTACCTCACAAAAGATAGTTTACTGATAGAAGATTATCAGGAAAACCAAAATGAAGATGGCTCTGTGACCGTCAAGATGAAGGTGTACAATCGCTCTGGTATAGATGGACTTGTAGAAATTTATGATAAAAAGAACACCTTAGTAGGATTTGCTTCTCAACCCATAGAAGGGAGCAAAGCTCCAGAGAGCTTTTTAGAAAGCGGTGAGCGTGCGTTCAGTGAATTACCCTACCTTCTAACACGCAATATCTTAGATATAAGAAACAGGGCAGCAAGTTCAGAAATTGAATTCACTCTCCGGCCAGGAGATCGGGCAAAAATAACATTAGGTGGTGAGCGGGTATTGTTTTACAATGTGACAGTTGCAGTGCTGCAAATTGCGGACTATCTGAAGGATGGCAATCAATCTCATTCACCGAATGGAAAGGAAGTATTGTTGGATTTTGTAAAAGATATGGAATTCAAAACGGGTTCCAATATTTTAAAAGATGAGGCACTTCAAGTATTGGCGTCAGACAGATCGCTGGAAGAAAAATTTCAAAGTCAAGGCTTTATAAATTTAGCAAGGCAGCTCTCTCAATACTTGGACAAAAAAAGTGCTGAAGGTCTTCAAGATACTGTCAAAGATAAGCTTTCCGACGCCCTAGAAAATTATATTGCTAAATTTGGGGTTGTAGGCAAGCTAGCAGCTGCCGTATCAGGGGCAGTAAATAGTTTTAATAAACTGACTAATATAGGGGTTCGCCTGCGTGATACCGTGGCAGCTTATAACGCTAAACCTCCTGCTACTTCTATCGCTCTAAAAGCTGACTTACAGTTAGCTGCCACTCAAAGGGAAAATCAGCTGCAACCCACTCGTGATTCTAGAACTTGGTTGCAAAATGCTCCCCTGCAAAACTTTAACAGTTGCATTACTATGTATGGCTCCTCCCATATTGGCAGTGCGGCTTGCTTCATCGGTCGCTCCCCGGCTCAGGATTCAGTTTACGGTCAGCAACGTAATAGGGATGAGGCGCGTATTCCTAACTTGCAAGAAAAGTCGCACTACACCGATGGCGTAATTCTCCAGCCGCCGGTTGATATCGTTTTGACCTGGAATCAAAATACAAAGCTTGACTTAGATTCTCACCTCACTGGACCGGCAAGTGCCGATGCGAATAGTCCAGTACGCTTCCACGTTTACTGGGATGCGCGAGGCAATCTTAACGAAACACCAAATGCCTTACTCTATCGGGATACAATTCCCGATCCAGATATTGGCCTTACCCGTCCAGAACAAGCCCGCACCGGTCCAGAACAAACCCGTATCAATACACCCCTCAGACTCCAACCGGGCGTATATCGCTTCTATGTCAACAACTTCAGCAGCCTGCAAAATGGCACTGGAACCCCAACCGGCAGCGCAGCTGGCCCTACAGGGCTGTCTAATTCTGGGGCAGCAGTACAAGTGTATCAAGCTGGCACCGCTGTTCCCAACTTCGACCCCAACAACCCTTCTGTACAAGGTGTTGGAAAACCGTTTGGCGACCCAATTTTTGTCCCTACAGGTCAGCAAGGAAATGTGTGGCAGGTGTTTGAATTGGACAGCCGGACAGGAATTTTGCGCCGAGTTAACCAACCCCTTGGAAATGTCAGCGACCCGGCTCAAGTTCCCAGCGTCAATCCTGCGGAATTTCGCTAGTGCAAAAGAGCAATCACTTAAATACAGGTGAAGCTATTGACTAGGCTAGATTGAGTGCAGAAGTGTTGAATTTGCACCGGCATCCCCATTGCCCCACCGGCACCCCTGCACCACCCCAGAACCGTCACTCCATGCTAAAATAGAGGCACGCATGCAGGGAGTGGATATGCAACTTGAAACTGTCACCCTGAAAATCCCAGAAATCCTCTACCAGCGCTCAGTCAACACTGCCGGCGCGACTCAGCGCCCCCTCGAAGAAATCATCTCCCACGCCTTACAAATAGGCAGCCCACCGGCTTATGATGATGTGCCGGCAGAATTTCAGGTGGATATTGCCGGTTTGGACAAACTAGATGACACTCCCCTCTGGCAAATTGCCAAAAGCAAAAACACATCCGCCGACATGGAGCGATATAATATCTTGCTTGACAGCAACTCTAGCCGCAAACTCACTGATGCAGAACGATTAGAGTTAATGCAACTGCGACATGAAGCAGACCTCTTTATATTGCGCAAAGCCCAAGCTGTCGCCTTACTCCGCTGCCGGAGACATTTAGGTGATGTGCGAACGCCAAATATCGCGTCTCTACAAAGATTTGGCTCAACTGCGCCTGAGATTTGCCGGCGATCAACTTTCCCCAAAAATTAGTGAAAACTCCCCCAGACAAATGGAAAAGCGCTCGCCCCTAACTCCTCTACAGAAATAAAAGAGCGAGCGCCCTAAATCTAACCTTCCCCTTCAGGAGTCTTCCCAGCTTTCTGCCCCGAAGCAGCCTGCCGAACCATCTCAATATCCAACCCCAAGGCACCGGCAATCTGTTCCACACTTAAACCCAGCGCCAGCAATCCGGGCACAGATTCCAGCTTACCTTCTGCCTTGCCTTCTGCCTTGCCTTCCAGCTTGCCTTCTTCCTTAGCTTCTTGATAGACTCGCGTCTGCTTTAAATCACTCAACCCAAACATAGCTTCTATCTCCTGGCGACTTAAGTTGGTAAACTTGTAAACCAATATCGTCTCAATCAATTCCAGAACTTTCCGCTGAGAGCGCTTCCTCAGTCAGAGTCTGCTGCGCTTGCTGGATTAAACCCCTCGCCCGCTCACCGGCAGTTTCCGAGGACTCAACTATCAATTGTATCATCCCCGCACCCACCGAGCGGTCTGCCGTTTCCCCTAACTCATCCAGGCACACCCGCCTGACTCGCCGGCGGGCAAACAACTCCTGATACTGCACCGGCACCCCCGGATCTATCCCCCGTCGGGCAAAAATCGCCACCGCACGCCAATCTCGCGCCGATGGCTTCCGATAGAGGTAAAGAAAGCTTTCGCCAAAAAAGCGCGCGTAAAAATCCTCTTTTGGCTGAAACTGCACCTCAACAAAGTAAATCGGTTTGTCGGGAGCGTCTTCAGCCGGCGAAAAACTTGCCATCAATCCGGAAAGCCGTCTCCTTAATTTCCTCGGCAGTAAACTTGTAGCCCTCAGCCGCTGCTGCGCTCTCCCCCAGCAGTTCAAAGAAAGCGCGCTTGGAGAGTCTCAAACAAAACGTAGAATATAGAATCTGTTCTCACGGCACTCTTAAGATGTGGCGTTTCAACATCCAGCCTTATTATACATTAATTTTTCTCAACTCCCCTCATGTGCCGGTGTTCATTTGAGAGAGCCGTTCTAAAAATATAAAAGGGGGTGCCCCTTGACATCGCGGCTGTGCTGTGCAAATTAAACCTCGGGCGGCAGATTAGATTCGGGGTTGCCGAGCTGGCAAATAGAGCCATCGCCTCACCCTCTCAACCCAACCGGGCAGATGCTAAAGGTGGTGGGTTTTTGTGTGGGGTGCTACAATAAATAATATCCTCTCCCCCTCGCCCCATCCCCCTCCTTATCTGTCGAGGACTACCCCCATGCTTTCGACTCTGCCACTTCCTTATCGAGAGCTGCCATTTTTTTGCTGGCGGAGCAGCTCATCTTGAATCCGCTTTTGCAAAGCCGAATCACTTTGCTGGAGCGCCGTAATTTCGTTAAATCGGGCTATATTTAGACCGTTATTCTCTACAATAGCCTTAGACTGGTTACAAAAAATAACCGCAATGTTCCGGACAGAGCCGGGAAGCTTGTTGATACTTGTGGAATCGCTGCAAACAATAGGGGGAATAGAAGCAGAGCCGCTTTTGCTCTGAATCTCCTGGTAAGCCGCCTGACGCTTTGGCTCAATCGCCAGCACAGCGCGAGCGTAGTTCACAACCTCCGCATCAGTTATCGTTTGAGCGCGGGCGATATCGCCGGTGACAAACACCGGCAGCCGTCCAGACAAACCGGGAACCAGTCCGGAAAGCAAGCCCACTGCAGAGAGAGCACCGACAATCAGGGATTGTGACAGTACCCCCTTCAGGTCAATTCGACAGCCGTAACGAAAACGATTCATCATTGTGCCACAATAAACTAAATACTAAAGGGTTCAAGACTTCTGAACTTTTTTCCCAGACATAAGTTCCAGCCTTTCAATTCCTTTGAGCCAGGAACGTTTGGACCGGCACTAGGGAGGGCCCGCACCCCGAATGCGCGTACCGCCAGAGCTCCCAAGGCTCTGCCACAGTTAGCAAAACCCACCCAAAACACTAAAAAGCAGGGCAGAAAACGCTCTCTCTCCAGACTACCGCCTTTTGCTACAGAATCCAACCGCAAATTTGAGTGTGAGCGCTTTTCTCAAACCCCTCACACAGAAAGCGTTTTCAGAGTTTTTCCCAATCTAAAATATTCTTTTTTTCATGTCGGGCGGGCCGCATGCTGGAGAAGGCGGCTCCTGTTAAATCTTTATGACATAATGTGGCAGAGCTCTATCACCATGATTTGCAGGGCTGATAGGTCCTGGGCACCCCGCTTCAGGCTGACTTCCAACTCCAGCAGCACCGGCAGCGCTTTCTGCAGCCGGTCCAAACTCACCGAACTCACCTCTTTGCGCAGGTGGTAAATCCGCTTGGGGTTGCCAACTTCCGCAGCTTGTGCTATAATCTGCTCATCGCGCTCTCCCGCAACAGCCATCAGCTTCACCCACAGCCAAGTGCGAAACTGCCCAGTCAGCACCGCCACAATCCGCAGCGCCGGCTCGTTGCGATTCAGCAAATCTGCCACCAGCTCCAGCGCCGCAGCCGTATTCCCCTCTCGGATCGCCGCCGCCAGCTGAAAGCTGTTTTGCGCAGTCGCCGTCACCAGCCGCCCCACCGCCGCCTCATCCAACGGCGTCTTCCCCTCACCGGCATACAGCCGCAACTTGTCGAGCTCAGCAAAAAGTTGCCGCGTGTCATTCCCCACCGATTCCGCCAGCAGCTCCACCGCCCCAGGAGTCAGCCTCACCCCCCTCTCACCGGCAGCCTCTCTCACCCTAGCAGCAAGCTCATCCGTTTTCCAAGCCGGAATCAGAGAAAATTCCCTCACAGTCGCCCACTTTTGCAGCAGCTTCACCGACTTCAGACGCCCATCAGGCTTTCCGCTCGCCGTCAGCAGCAGCGTCGCCCGCTCCGGGACAGCCGGCAGAGTCCGCTCCAGCTCAGCCAGCAGCTCAGCAGAGCAGTGCTGGCACAGCGTCGTGTCCGCCAGCCAAACCAGACGCCCCCCGGCACCAAACGGCGGCGTCATCGCCTGATTGAGGGCAAAGATCGCCCCATCCGCTTGTTCAGGGGGAATTTTGTCAAAATTAAAACTGGCCCAACTCTTGTCCAGCACTTTCTCCCGCAGCTCAGTCACAGCTTTGGCCATCGCAAAGTCATCTTCCCCCCAGTAGAGGTAAATTGGCATAAGTTAAATATTAGGTAAACCAATACACAGATTAGAGAGGCTAGGATTTTGGAATTTTCTCCAATCTAAAATCTACAGTCTAAAATCTAAAATGGTTGGTGCCCACAGCCCCCACACCAGAAATGCGAGGCGAGCGAGATTGGACGATACATATCAAGTCTATTTAAATCGAGTGGCGCGGACAGTCCTGCCGGCAACCTATCAGTCCGGAGTCCAGCACATCCAGGAGTCTCCCAAATACAAGCCAGATCCTGCCGGTGGGAGACGCCCAATGCCCTTTCCTGGCTTTACGGTCATTACCCCCCCGTGGGAGGAAGACGCCCAAAACACTTCCTTCTACAAAAAATTGCAGGAGTGCCAGCAGCAGCTTCTAGAGCAGCTTCCTGCCGGCATGTTCGTGCCGGTGCCCCCAGAAAGCTTTCATTTCACCTTGGCGGACTTAATTTGGGACGGTTCCTACCGGCACGCCACCAGCGAAAATCCCGAATTTAACCAGCAGCTGATCGAGCAAATCGCCACCAGCTTCAGCCACTGCAGCCCACCCCCTGAAGCCAGCTCCCCAGTGCGCTGGCAGTTGCTGGGACTGATGCTCAGAACCCGCGCCGCCGGCGTCTGTCTCATTCCCAAAGACGAACACTCCTACGAGCAAATCGTGCAATTGCGCCGAGCCATCTATCAAAATCCCGACCTCATCGGTTTGGGCATCGAGCAGCAGTACCATTTCAGCGGGCACATCACCCTCGGCTATTTTGGCGACATCCCCCCCAACTCAGACCGCAGCGAACTGGCCACCACCTTCTTCGACTTGACTCAGAAATGGATCGACTTTGAACCCCAAGAACTCTGGGTTCAGCGCGCCGAACTGCGCAAATTTGACGACATGACCCGCTACTGCCGCGAACCAGACTGGCCGGCTGTGCAATTCTGATCGGAGCGCGTATTGGGCATGGGGCATGGGGCATGGAGCATGGAGCATGGAGCATGGAGCATGGGGCATGGGGCATGGGGCATGGGGCATTGGCATGGGCTCACCCAGCTGCCAAATCTATTTTGTCTCCCAAGGGAAGATATTTCTTACTTCCGGAAGAAAGCATATATACAAAACCGGTCTAAACTCGGATATTTGTAAAAACCATTCTTTCGGATATCCCTAAATTTGAGGGAGTGGCGTCCCTAACCCACCGGGGATGGGGTATGGTGTGTCGGGCATGGGGCATGGGGCATGGGGCATTGGGTCAATTATCCCTGACCGGCTCAAGCCCAATCCCTAACACCTCACCCCTCAGCCCTAACCCCTCACTCCTCACCCCTAACCCCTGACCCCTGACCCATGCCCAACCATCCCATCACGGAGCAGAGCTTTGCCATCATCGACCGAGAAATCGGCAGCCACAATTTTACCCCGGCTGAGTACGCCATTGTCCGGCGGGTCATCCACAGCACAGCTGATTTTGACTTCAAACAGCTGATTCGCTTCAGTCCAGGAGCCATTGAAACAGCTGTGGCAGCTCTGCGCCGGCGTGTGCCGATTGTCACAGATGTCTCAATGGTCAAACAGGGCGCAGCCACTTTAGTCCGCCAGACCTTTGCCAACCCCCTGATCTCTGCGGTCGAACAGGTGCCGGTCGCCCCCCCCGGCAAAACCCGCAGCGAAACCGGCATGCTCCAATGCCTGCAACAGTGGCCAGACGCCATTTTTGCCGTCGGCAACGCCCCCACCGCCCTGCTGGCTCTGTGCTCCGAGCTTTCCGCACCCGCCGGACCGGCATCTGGGACGGCCAAAATCCCCCCCCTGATCGTTGGCGCACCCGTCGGTTTCGTCTCCGTCCTTGAGTCCAAAGCCGCCCTGGCACAGCTTCCAGTCCCCCAAATTCGCGTAGAAGGGCGCAAAGGCGGCTCGCCGGTCGCTGCTGCCATCCTTAATGCTTTAATAGTCTTGGCGTGGGAGGGCAGTGATAAAGATTAAAAATTATCCCTCTTTTGTCATTTTGGGGCAATTTGACGAATTTGCGCTATTTCAGGCAACGACAGATCCGGCTTTCACCCTTGTTTGACAAAAGAGGGTTATAGCAGCAGTCATATTGGTTAGGACGTCAGTGACCTGGGGAAAAAGACGTAGGGCAGGCGTCTCGCCGGGCCTCTCTATCTAATGTCCTAACCTAAGTGCATACTGCTATAAAACTTAAAAACTAAAAATTAACACTTATTGAATGACCGCACACGTTGTTGGAATTGGCTTAGATGGGGCACAGGGGCTGCCTGTGCCGGTGCTGGAGCTGGTGGGGAGCGCCACCCTGCTGGTGGGGAGCGATCGCCATCTCGGCTATTTCCCAGATCATCCAGCCCAGCGCCAGGTTTTAGGAGATTTGACAGAAGCTATCGCCGCCATTCGCAATGCCCTCGCCGCCGGCGGCAGCACTGTGATTTTAGTCTCCGGCGACCCCCTATTTTTTGGCTTTGGACGCCTGCTGCTCGCCGCACTGCCCCCAGAGCAGCTGACGTTTCACCCCCACCTGAGTTCTGTGCAGCTGGCGTTCAACCGGCTCAAGGTTCCCTGGCACGACGCCCGCACCATCAGCGCTCACGGGCGCTCTGCCGGCGAGTTGCTCGACGCCCTGCGCTCTGGTGCAGACAAACTTGCCGCACTCACCGATAGCAATCACACGCCGGCTGCTATCGCCCGCCTGCTGCTGTCCCTGGATTTGCCCTACACCTATGACCTCTGGGTTTGTGAGAATCTCGGCGGCGCGGACGAGCGGGTTCAGTCTTGGCCGGCACTCGACGCCGAGGATCTCCCCACACTCGAACAGCAGACCTTTCAACCTCTCAATGTCGTCGTTCTCCTGCGACGGATCGAGGAATTATATCATAAAAAGATAGATTTGTCAAGGCTGCCCCTCCTGGGATTGCCCGACCGGACATTTCTCAGTTTTAGCGACCGGCCCGGACTGATGACCAAGCGGGAAATCCGGACGCTGCTCCTGGGAGAGCTGGGGCTGGCACCGGGCCTAACTATTTGGGATGTGGGAGCCGGCACGGGTTCGGTTTCCATTGAAATTGCCCGCCTGTGCCCCAGTTCTAGGGTTTATGCCATTGAGAAAACAGCTGCCGGCACTATGTTGATAGAGAAGAACTGCCAGCGCCTGCAAGTCACTAACGTCATCTCTATTTATGGCACTGCGCCAGAGATTTTATATCGCTTGCCGCCACCCGACCGGATTGTGATTGGCGGCACCGGCGGGCAGTTGCGCCAAATTTTGGGCGTTTGCGGCGGCTTGCTCAGCCCCGGCGGGACAATCGTACTGGCATTAGCGACCGTCGAAAACCTCAACGACGCCCTCATCTGGGCCGGCGAGCGGGCGCGGCGGGAGGGCGGCTGGACCTACCGGCTCCTGCAAGTGCAGCTGTCCCGTTCCGTGCCGGTCGGTTCCCTCACCCGCTTTTCCCCCCTCAATCCCGTCACCCTGCTCACCGTGACAAAGGAATCAAAATAAACTGTAAAATTTTCCCTCTCTTTCCTTTGCGCTCTCTGCTTCTTGGCGGTTTATCCAACAAATAATTTTCATAACTCAACTCCACCCCCCCACAGCCTCTTGTCCAAATCGGCATCACCGGCAGCCCCCGCAAGGGCCACGGGCCGGTGAGAAGCAAATTTTCTAATATCCGGAAGAAAGCATACCTACAAAACAGGTCTAAATTCGGACTTTTTTGAAAATCATTTAACCGTAAACGGGGAAATAGTTTTCCGGGCAAGAACAGCGAGCGGGGGGGTTGCGTTGGGGAGTCTCGAAAAGCCGGTGGCCCCTCATACCCAGCTCAGGCAGGGAGCGAAAGAAACCGCAAACCCCACAGCAAAGCGCCGGTGGCGAGCAACAGCAGAGTGCCGGCAGCACCGGCAAGGGGTTTGCCCCCCACACCGGTCAGCCATTCTGGGGCGGTGCCGGTATAGGCAATCGCACCGGCAGTATCAAGGCTAGCGATGCCCCAAATCCAGCCGGCGTGAAGCCCTATGGCTAAACCCAGGCTGCCGCCATCGATGGCGCGCGCCAGCACCAGCACCATCCCCATCAGCCAGAGACCGGGCAGTTGGGGCAGGGTGTCTCGCACATCCCAAATCAAGTGGAGGAGGGCAAAAATTAAGCTGGAAATGGCCGCCGCCAGCAGGACCGGGCAATCCTGCCCGAGCTCGGAAAGCAGGAAGCCGCGAAAGACCAACTCTTCGGTGCCGGCAACCGGCAGCGCTATCAGCGCGGTTAACAGCAAGACAGACGCCAGCGGAGTGTTGGGAGTTGCCTGCAGCCGGTTTATCCAGCCCAGACGCAAAAACAGGCCAAACATAACGGCCAAGCTGAGAATCGCCAAGCCGGTGCCCCCCGCCAGGGAAAGGAACAGATCCGGGTGCCAAGCTAAGCCGTAATGGGAGAGGGGCAGGTTTTGGGTGCGGGCGAAACCCCATACCAGCAACGGGGAGATCGGGTAAAGGGAAGCCAGGAAAGCCAGCTTTTGACCCGCCGGCAGGGGCTTGAGGGGCTGCCACTTGAGAGCGAGAGCGAGGGGAATGGCAACCGGCAGCCACAAAGCCGCCCAGGTGAGGAAAAAAGCAATCGCCTTAACAAAAGCGGGTGCCTGCGCCAGCCATTCGAGACTGGTAGCGGGCTGGAAGTATGCCATCAGCATCACAGAGGATTGAGTGAGATTGCGCGGGTGCCGGTGCGGCGGGAAGCTGTGGGGTTAGGGGTGCGGGTGAGCAATGCCAGCAGGAAACAGGCGCTCATAAACCTCACCCCGCCTAACAGGTGGCTAATCCTCCATCCGCTCATCCTCGTCCATCAGATCCTCTTCCTCCTCGAATTCCTCAGCCTCGTCTAGCCCACCTTTACGGGTGAGGTTTTTGGTGCTTCCCAAGTAGATCAGGTGGATGTGCTTGTAGCCCAGCTTAATTTCAAATTCATCGCCAGGCTTTAATCCCATCGCTTCCGTGTAGGTTGAACCGATGACAATTTGACCGTTCTTGTGGACAGTCACCCGATAGGTCGCTTCTCGACCCCGACCGTCTTTGGACGATTCTGGGCTGAGGGGAATCCCCCTCGCCGCCAGCAAGGCGTCATAGAAATCTGTGAGATTGACGCGGACTTGACTATTTTTTGCGACCGTGTAGTACCCGCAGCGCTTTGCGGTTTCTCTCCGGGGCAAGCTGGAGAGCTCTTTTACCTTTTGAAGCAGCGCTTTCCCCGTAAGTGGGGCGGTGGCAGTTTCAGGCATCTTGCAAAATTCCCTTAGTTCTTTAGGCTATTAGATAGAATATCACGCCTGTCTTCGCCGTTCTTAAGAAGATATCCTTAAATTTTTGTGGCGTTATAAGAAGTTTTCCCAATCGCGCAGCGCGCCAAAAGCCTAGGGTGAAGTGGCGCTTCTTCCCCCTCTAATAACCTCTGCTTATATCCCGGCCTGCCAGCCAAACAGACCTCCCAGGTGGGGTGCCTTTTATCTGCCGGTCTGGGGCTGTGCCGGCTCTCCCGGAATTCTGGCGATATCGCGGCTCTCCGCTGCAGCGAGGACGCCCCAGAAACCCAGTTGCTTGAAGAAACCGGGTTTCTGGGCACCTCACTAATATCAAAAGCGCTATAAGCAAAAGTTATCATTTGTCGGCAAAGGTTGCTGGATAAGGCATTTCCTGCGCCCCACTCCCGCTCCAACTGTGGTAAAAAAGGAGGTTGGGCGCACTGCGCACCGCAATTTTTGCACGGGGCGAATCGCCACAGGCGGCACAGATGAATTCCCGGATCTGCCAGCAGCTGTGGCGCTGGGCTTGTAAAATTTTCTCACTCGCCGCCGACTTGGGCGCGCCCCAGTCTCGCCCAAGTCAAAAAGCCACCATCCGCAGCTAAAACCGGCAGGTGAGTGTTAAGTTCCCTGTAGCGGTTGCGGTTGAGCCTGATATGGCTGTGTGCTGCCTCAGGAATCGGGGGGCTCGTTTTTGAACCGGCGCTGGAGTTGTTTGAGAGACTGATAGATTTCACCGAGGCGACTGTAGGCGGCGGAGACTTTCAAAAATTGTTTGTGCGGCAGGGCGGGGGTGCCAGAGACAATTTCTCCGGGCGGCACATCGCTGTGAATGCCGGCTTTCGCTGAGGCGATAGCGCCATCTCCAATTTTGGCCTGGTTGGCAATCCCCACCTGGCCGGCGAGAATTACATTATTGCCAATTTTCACCCCACCGGCAAGCCCCACCTGACCGGCAAATGCGCAGTTACTGCCAATTTGGCAGCCGTGACCGATATGCACCAAATTGTCAAGTTTTGTGTTGCGCCCAATCCGGGTTTCCCCAACAGCGGGCCGGTCAATCGTGCTGTTGCTGCCCACTTCGACGCCATCTTCGAGCACCGCGCACCCTGATTGCTCCATTTTCAACCACCCCGCCTTGGTGGGCACAAAGCCAAACCCCTCCGCACCAATCACTGCGCCGCTGTGAATCACGCAACCGGCACCGGTGCGGGTGCGTTCGTGAATGGTGCAGTTGGCGTGCAAAACGGTGCCCTCGCCAATTTCGGCATCGGGGTAAATTGTCACATTCGGGTGAATGCAGGCACTGTCGCCAATCCTCACCCCAGCACCGATCGCCGCATGCGGGCCGATATAGACATTTTTGCCAATCTGTGCTGTCGGGTGAATCACCGCTGTGGGGTGGATTTCCGGTGCCGGTCGGAACGGCTGGTAAAACAGGGCGATAGCGCGGGCAAACAGCAATCGCGGCTCCGAAGCGGCAATCCAGGCCATCGAGCGCCCGGTTGCTTGCGCCTGCAATTGCTCATTGTTGGGCAGAATCAGAGCGCTGGCACCCGTCACAGCCAGATAAGCCGCAAATTTCCCACCTTCTATATAGCTGAGAGTGCCTGCCGGAGCCTCATCCACCGGCGAGCAGCCAGTAATTTCTGGATCTGCCGCGATGTTAAATGTGAGGCTAGTGCCACAGGCTGCACTTTCCAGTTTTTGTACCACTTCGCTAAACTTCATTGCCCCGTCGCCCCTTGCCCCTGCCCCAGCGCCACAATACTTCCGACCCACCATTGCACTGCCTGCCGGCATTGCGGTTTTGACCGCACAATATTGCCGGTGTCCAGTTGATTGGGATTTTCTTTTATTTCCACTCTCAGGACAATATCTCAAAGGCGGCGATATGTCAAGGCTTTTTTTTAAAATTTTCTGGATTCTCCCAGTTGGGTGCGCTGCCCCCCACACCAGTGGGGTGGGGAAGACAAGCCGGCGCAGCGCAGCCGGTAGCCCCACCGGCATCCAGCAAAGAAACCCGTCTTCTCCTGGGAAAACGGGTTTCTCGTTGAACCGGCTTGGGCGTCTTGCCGGCTTTGAAGTCTGTTGGGCGGCTATTTAACAGAAGATGCTTTGACCTCAACGGTCTGGTCAGCTGGATTGTAGCCATCACTCACGGCACCGGCAGCCACCTCAGAACTGTTACCCTGGCGCGCTTTGAAGTATTCGATGCCCATCTGGGAGAGTTCCGCCACCAGCAGCGTCACAATGGCAATATCGTCAATTTGCCCGACTGCCGGCAGGAAGTCTGGGGCAATGTCAAAGGGGCTGAGCAAATAGGCCAGCGTACCGAGAATAACCCACCAGCGATACTTGGGATTGCGCAGGGTGTTGCGATACCAGTTGTAAACCGATTGGATTGAGAAGCTCATCAGGTAACCCTCCACTTACATCTCAATACTGGCAAACCAGCCGCCAGAATGCCGGTGGAGAAAACCCCCCTAAATTTATCCAGAGAGTTCTACTCGGTAATTGGGGATGGGGGATGGGGCATTGAGCATGGGGCATTGAGCATGGGGCATTGAGCATGGGGCATGGGGCATTGGGAATGGGGCATTGGGAATGGGGCATTGGAAATGGGGCATTGGGCATGGCCCATTGGGTATGGGGCGTGGGGCATAGGGCATGGGGCAGATTTTCAGCAGTGCCCAGTGCCCCACTCCCGCCGCAATGCCCAATTATGGCTGAAGTCGCATGCCTACAATGAAGGTAGAGCGACACGGGGAACAAACAGGCATGTTATTTATTTTTGCGCTCGCGTCCAATATTCTGGCGCTGCTGGCAGCGCTGATTGTTGTTTTGCTCCTCGCATTTCTTGCAAATTGCGGGGCAAGCCGTCGCGACCGGGCAGTGATGGCAGCGGTTTCGGCGGTCAGCTTAGCCATTCCTGTAGCGGGGCTGTGGCTGTGTTTCAATCCAGATGCTCTGGCCATCGCTTTGGGTGCCGGACTGCTCTCCCTGCCCTGTTATGCGGCTGGAGCGCAATATGCAATTAAGGTGATAGAAGTTGCAGTCCGGCCCTAATCTCGACCGCCGGTCAAAACGCTTCGCCATGCCGGGGGACAGATAGATGACAGCGCGGCTGCTGGCTGTCTCCCGCCAGCAAAAAACAATAAAACTGCAATATAAAATGCCGCACTATCTCGCAGTAACCGGCAAGATGCAGGGCCCAATATCCCCAAGTGCATAAGAAAACCGGTTTCTTTAAGAAACCGGGTTTCTCAGTACCTGACTAATATGACCAACGCTCTATATTTTTGCCGGTTCATAATCCCACCTGTTGGTGGCGCTGTTGAGGCATTGATCGCTTTTATTGCGTTATTTTCGGGGGCTTCTTTTGCTCCAGCAACCCCGTTACTTTCGGCCACAATCTCTCGATAATTTGTGTCATATTCTGCCAAAGCAATCTAGCTTTCTCCCACAAAAATGCGCTTGCCTCACCGGCCATTTGTTTGGCCTTCTGCGCGTGAGCGGCTCTGTTGGGATAGCGCTTGTCTATCTCAGCTCCCGTGCGCTGGGCAAATTTCTTAACTGCGGGAATCTCACCAATGGCACTGAAAATAGGCGAAACTAAATCAAAGATATTTTTGAAAAATGTGTTATACTCTTTGGCGACTTGCTTGCCATAATACACCAATTCCTTGCCCTCCTGCGCCTCCGGAAAAAGGTCAGGATAGCGCTCAGCTAAATCGGCTAGGGTGCCAGTCGCCCACTCCTTAACTTTGACATTCTTGCTTTCCGCAAGGTTTTGACAGAGCGGCTTGGCTTTCAGGATTTCGCCATTGCGGATGTAGGCGAGCGCTAAATTAATCTGCGCCTTGTAGAGTGTGGGTTGGTGCAGTTCTAAGTCGCAGACATATTCCAGATAGCCGATTGCCGATGCCCAGTCGCCCCTCTTCAGCGCTGCTAGCCCAGCTTCAAGCTCTACATTTATCTGAGAGCTCTCGCTATCGGAACTATTGCCTTTTTGGCTAGAATGCCGGCTGTTTTGGCGTGCCATGAATCGCTGTTTCTCCTCGCTCTGTTGAGCTTATAATGGTATTTATAAGGAACCGCAAAGACGCGCCTGAGCGCCAAGAAGAGTGAAACAGTGAGATGCGCTCCGGCGAATTCTTGTTCAGCGCATGAGGAAGGCGGCGCACTCGACGTGGGAGGTTTGGGGGAAGAAATCTGCCGGCTGAACGAGGGTGAGCCGGTAGGTGCCGTCTTGACAGAGAATTTTTAAGTCGCGGGCGAGGGTTGCCGGTTTGCAGCTAATGCAGACGATGCGACTGGGTTGGATTTGCAGCAGGGTTTGCAAGACGGCTTTTTCGCAACCTTTGCGCGGCGGATCGATGAGGGCAATATCCGGCGTGACGCCTAAGTGCGGCAGCAATTTCTCCACCTCCCCTGCATGAAATGTGACGTTTGTCAAGTTATTGAGCTGCGCGTTGAGTTTGGCTTGCTCAACCGCTGCCGGCTGCACTTCTAGGCCGGTGGCTTGCCGCACCCGTTTGGCCAGGGGCAGGGTAAAGGTGCCAATGCCGCAGTAGGCATCGAGCAATTCTTCGCTGCCTTGCAAGTTGAGCTGTTCTATAATTACCCCCAGCAGGGCTTCGGCTGCCTCTGTATTTACTTGGAAAAATGTGTCCGCCCGCAGCTGGAACTGCAAACCGGCAAACTCCTCGCGCAGGTAGGGGCGACCGGCAAGGCAGCGGGTTTGTTCCCCAAAAATAGCATTCCCTTTGGCTGGGTTGATGTTGAGGCAGACACCGGCAAGCTGGGGGTAGCGCTTCAGCCACTCCCCGGCGGCAGCTTCGATTCCGGGCAGTTTTCCGGTCCTGACTGCTAAGGTTAGCAGGATCTCGCCGGTGCGGCGACCGATGCGCAGGGAGAGGTGGCGCACTTCTCCCCCGTGCCGGTGTTCGTCATAGATTTTCCAGCCAAGCTGCTGGATGTCTTGCTTGACTTCTGCCAGCAGGGGATTCAACCGGCTGTCCTGTACGGGACACTGGTTGAGGTTCACCAGCTGGTGGCTGCCTTTTTGGTAGTAGCCGGCTCGCACAGCGCCTGCCGGTGAGGCACCCAGGGGATAGGTAGCTTTGTTGCGATAGCCGAAGGGCGAGCCGGTGGACAGCACCGGCAGCACCGGCGGTGACTCGAATCCCCCAATCCGCTGCAGCGCTTGGATAACCTGATTGCGCTTAGCTTCCAGCTGGTAGGGGTAGCCCACATGCTGCCACTGACACCCGCCGCACTTGTCCGCCACAATGCAGCTGGGGCGGATGCGGTGAGGGGAGGGTTCTAGCAGCTGCTGCGCTTTGCCTTGGGCGTACTGCGGTTTGACTTGTACCAGTCGGGCAATCAGCCGGTCGCCCGGAACCGTATCCGGCACAAACACGGCACGCCCCTCAAACCGGCCCACACCCAGGCCGGTGTCACTTAAATCTGTGATGGCCACCTCAACCAGCTGGCCCTGCTGCCAGCGATTTTCCACGATCTGCTGTCCTTTTTCCATTGTCCATTGCCAATTGATAGTCCGGAGGAGTGATGGCCAGGAGCGAGGAGCCGGGATTGGGGGATTGGGGGATTGGGGGATTCATAATTCTTAATGTTCAAATCCCCAAATCCCGGCCCCCATTTTCCCAGGCTCATTCCCCACCACCTCCCTTTCTTTGTGTCGCTCAGAATCGTTAAACTACTTAATGTTCTTTAAAAGAGCGTGACGGTAACCATGAGCGTAGTTAGCCAAGTAATTCTCAAAGCAGACGACGAGCTGCGATATCCCAGCAGCGGTGAGCTAAAGGGCGTGGCAGATTTCTTTAAGACCGGCGAGCAGCGGGTGCGCATTGCCGGCACCCTGGCTGAAAATGAGAAAAAAATTGTGGAAGAAGCGAGCAAAAGGCTGTGGCAGAAACGCCCTGACTTTATTCAGCCGGGCGGCAATGCCTATGGCCAGCGGCAGCGGGCGCAATGCTTGCGGGACTACGGCTGGTACTTGCGTCTGGCAACCTATGGCGTGCTTGCCGGTGACAAAGAACCCATTGAAACTATTGGTCTGATTGGGGCGCGGGAGATGTACAACTCTCTGGGCGTCCCTTTGCCCGGCATGGCGGAAGCCATCCGCTGTTTGAAGGAGGCTTCCCTGGCACTGCTCAGCGATGATGACGCCGCTGAGGCTGCCCCTTACTTTGACTATATGGCTCAGGCCATGTCGTAGGCCCTGCAGCATTGATTGTACTGCATAACGTTCAGCAGTGCCGGCTGCAGCTCTGCTGAGAAACCCGGTTTCTGAAAAAAACCGGGTTATTGATGCCTGCACCCTGCTGCCGCTCAATCCCCCAATCCCCAAATCCCGGCATCCCTCACTCCCTGAACATCTGCTTGAGCTGTTCGGGGGTGAAGGGATTCTCGCCCCGGCGCAGGGCGTTAATCCAGGCAAGCCGCTGCAATTTTCGGAATTCATCCTTTGTGGCGCTGACAAATGCCTGAAAATCTGCTATTGCGCCGTCCCGATTGCCGGTGAGCGCTCTGGCCACACCCCGGCTGTCGCGAAAATCTTCAACGTCAGGGGCTTTGGCCACAGCCAAGTCACAGGCGTGCAGGACTTCTGCGGCATAGCCCCACAGGCTTCCGAACCAGCAGAGGGTGTTCCATGAGCCGGCAGGAATGTCCACCAGGGAGCTCAGGGTCTGGGCTTCGGCGAAAGCGGCGAGGGCTCCCTTGATTTGGCCGCGCTCAGCCAGCTTTTCTCCCTCTTCTACCAGTTGGGGCACCGGCATGCGCCGCGCGGTGAGCTGCGTGCCTGGGGTTGGCGGCAGGGCACCGGCGCAGGAAAGGCCACTCAGGGCTGTGCCGGCACAGGCGAGGGCAGCTGCTGTCAGGAGTGGGAGGAAGGCCGGTGTAAAGGGCGTGGTGCGAGTTGTTTGTTTTGCTTGCAGTTGCGTTTTGCCCCTCATCCTGAGATTAAATTATTATAGCGGTTTTCCCCGAGAGTAGCGCACACCCCCTGTTGGGGAATGTATTTTATGTATATAAAAAATGCGGACATCCTTTGGGTGATGCCTAGTATAAGCAGATCCGGTCAATTGCCCACCATTAATTTTTCCATCCCACCAGATATTTCTCCTTCCTCCTTGGCGTCCTACCCTGCGGGTAGGCCGCAAGGCCGTGCGCTCTTAGCGCTAGCCGCTTGCGCGTCTATGGCGTCTTGTCGGTTCATGATTGAAACCCCACATCAATGAGCCAGCAGTGTTATCCCAGTCGGGTGCGGATAGAAATTATAGCCGGTTTTGGCACACCGGCAATTCTTGGGGTTCATGGCCCAGTCTTGGCTTGTGGGAGAGAGGATAGCGCACGAGAGCGGCTTTTGCTTTTCTTGGATGGAACTCGTGTGAGTCGCGAAACGCCTCACACGAGAGATACCCGAGTTTAATTCCGGAAATCATGACAGGTGATATTTATTCCTCTGATTTCTTTTCATTCCTGAGTTTTTCCGCCTTTTCTTGCAACCTGTGGAAGTAATCGGAAGAGATCACTTCGGCGACTTCGCGCTCTTTTTTTTGGCGGTCTATGCTGATATCCGGCAGGGTTCTCGGCGCTTCTACCGTTGTGCACTCCGTTCCAGGCAAGGGTTCGGCGCAGATCCGGCATTCCAGCTGGGGTCCGGAGAAGGCGAGACGAACCACCGCCCCATCCGCAACGCGCTCTTTTGTCACCGGCTTGTTGTCTACAAATGTGCCGTTTGTCCCCAGGCTGGACACCTCCCAGTAGGAGCCGGTAAATTGCAATTCTGCATGGTGGCGCGAGACGACAGGGCTTTCCAGCACTAGCTCGTTATCGGGAGCCCGACCTATGCGAATCAGCGATATATTTTTAAATGCCCAACTCTTGATGGGGGTTCCTTGAGTTGGGTGAAGCAGGGTTAAGGTAATCTCGTCGGAAATGTTTGCCGGTGTGGGATTTTCTGCCATAGCAGTAACCGTCTCCTCTATTTTTAAGTTGACCATATCAACTCGGAATCTCAAATTATTAAGACTAACTCATCCTTCTATTTCTAGTGTGCGATGGCACGGAGCGACTTGATGCTGGGAAGGGTTTTTAGCCGGCATAGTTATGATAATCTTATCCTGGAAAGTAGACTTGAAGGGGCCAAATTGGCAAGACTTTACTTGGCGCGCATTAAAGGTGTCGCCTGCCTGGCGCTAGAAGTTCCAACTCGCGTCGCTCCGTCCCACTCCAGTGAGAAGCCATCAGATTTACAAGTGGCCTCAGTAGTAACCCGGACACCCACCATTTCATTTTTACCAGACTTTGACTGGCTGCGACCAGAGTTTGTTGCCAAAGTTGACGCCACAGGTTCCCGGGAATGGGGCACCGGCACCGGCACCGGCATCCCTGTGCCAACAACTCACCCCTCCTGGGCCCGCCCCGCCCCATCCCCACTCCCTAATCCGGATGATTATAAATTATTTTTAGCCGAGGGCGGATGACTCTCAGCGCTTTAGAATAGCCTCCTTTTCCGACTTGAGATGAGAAAAAGCAATCAAACGTAAGTTAAGAAAATTATCGGGGTTCCGCCCTTGCTGCTGAGTGCCGGTAAGATCCCAGGGGTGGCGGTTGGTGGGACAGAGGGGTTATTTTTCGGGGAGCCGGCGAGCCAATCGCCGCCGATAGCGAGCGAGCTCCTTGAGAAGCGGGCGATCGAGATCGGGCACAAGCTGGTATAGCAGTATGCACTTAGATTAGGACATGGGCATGCATGGCATCACGCATGCATCTGTGAGTCTTCCCCATGCGCCATGCCCCATGCGCCATGCCCCAGACGCCATGCCATTAGTGTCCTAACCAATATGACTGCTGCTATATAGCAGTAGCCAGTTAGGTTAGGACGTAGGACAGGCGTCTCGCCTGTGCCTATCCCTACTAGCAAGTGAGATGCCCTGTCCTTAACTGACTGTCCATTGCTATATAGCGATGTCTCCCCCACCGGCTAGCCGGCAAAAAGCCCTAATTTATGAGAATCCAGTTTAGGAGATAGGGGCTGTGAGGGGCGAGCCCAGTAGTGGGGGGGTGAGTCGAATGCGGGGTGCGCCAGCAATCGGGCGAGCCGTCACTAATAGCGTGCGGCAAAGTTGACACATCCGGCAACATGAGCGGCGGGGGGTGGGGGGAGGTTGGCGAGTTGGCCAAAACCCGGTAGAAATGGGCGCATTGCGCGTCTCTACAGGACAGAGAGTAATTTTATCAGGAAATATTATAGCATATACCGGCATATTTGTCAAGAAACATTCTGTTTAATGGAGGAGAGGTCCACAGAGCCGAAATTGACAACCAAAGCGACATTTAAGTTTTCCAGGGACTGGACAAACCAGAGAATCTCATCGATGGCTTGACGCTCGTAGTGACTGAACAAGATGGAAAACCGCTTTTCCAGATAAGGTCTGACGTGGCGGGAGAGGAGGACAATTTTGAGCAACAGGCCGGTGGTGCGGACGGGGCCCATATTAGAAATCAAATCGATAAACAGATAGTGATTGGGATTTTGCGGGCTGTCCACCACGAGGAAGTTGAACAGCTGGCTGCAAGTTCGCATAATTAAGAAGTCGGTCAATTTCTGGTAATCGCTTTGAGGGAAGGTATTTTTCAGCAGCTTGTACAAGCGCTCGTTAAAGGTGCGCTTCCCGTATTCTGGCTCGATGGCAGAAATCAGGTATTCGTACAAATCGGCTTTAAAAGAGCGGTAAGATTTGCTCTGGCTCGTGCGGCTGAGGAAGCCTTGAGCTAAGTCCCGGTAGGTGTGGGCTCCTTCGACTTTTCCCACAAACTGCTTGAGCGCCAAGTACAGCTCTCGGTCGCTCAATAGGGTGGGGTTTTGCACCGGATGTATAATTCGCGACACCGCCGAGCCAGCCGGTGAGGAATTTTTGGCCTGTTGAGATCGCCGCACTAGGTACGCCACATATTGCGACAGATTCATTTCAAATTCCCACTGTTTTTGAGTTTGCAGGTGCCGGATGGTTTGCTGGTGTTCGTAAGAGCTTTCCTGAGAGAGCAGGCTGGTACAAGTAGGGATACCTGACAATCAGACGGCTCAGTTCGGGATTTTCCTGTTTCACTGCGGGCGGTTCTGGCTCCACCACTCGCACTAAGCGCTGCAGGGTGAGATACTCCTCACTTTTGGTAAACAGGCACACCAGTTCTTGCAAGCGCGACACAGGCTTATAATAAGGAGCAACTTTCTCGGCTGTGGGGGGGAGTGTCTGGAATAAACCCAGCAAACCGGCAATCGCGGAGCGCTGCTGGGAGTGCATTTGCCAGCGGTTGATCAGGATGTGGCAGCAGCGGTTGAGCATGTGCTGAAATTCCTGAGGGCTGCAATTCGCGGCGACAATCCTGTTGATAGCTCCGGCGATTTCCGCTCAATTGCTCGACTTGGGCTGAGTGCCAGTTGAGTCCGTGCCGGTGCGCCAAGTCCAGCACTTGAGCGGGGGTGAATTCGGGCAATTCCACCGGCAGCCCTACGTTAAAGGGGGACTGGTTGATGTTCAGCGGCACGTAGACTTCTGTAGAGTGTACCACGATGAGGCGGAGTTTTTTCCAGATATCGCGATTTTTGGCTTCTTCATGCCAGGCGCGCAGCAGGCCAAAAAAATCGGCGGCTATTTCGGGATATTGGAAGACTCTATCGACTTCATCCAATCCTAGGGCGAGGGGACTGTCATTAGCCGGCAGCAAATATCGCTCAAAATAGGACTTGCAGGCGACTTTACTGCCAAAAATGGCTTTCCAGTTTTCAGCGAGCCGGTCTGGCATGTCCAGTTCTAGGGCGATATTAGCGCAGAACCACTGCAGGAATTTGTCCAGGTCTTTGAATATTTTGCTGTCGGCGAGCTGAAAGTTTAAAGGCACGGCGCGATAGCCTTGCGTGCCGGCGTAATGCAGGATTCTCGCCAGCAGGGATGTTTTGCCCATCTGTGTGGGCGCTTTTATCCGGATTAGGGAGCCTGGTTTCTTGATTTCCTCATAACAGCGCTCCTCAATTGGGTGCCGGCTCACATAAAAAGCTGAAGCCAACTCTACCTGACCTCCGGGCAATTCTGGCGCGGCGACAGGTAAAGGCAAGTCGGAAGGTAGAGTTTGATAAATTGACTGTTTAGCCTCAATTCGCCACTGTTCGTTTTGTTCTCCACCGTCGAGAATGCTGAGGACTTCTCGCACAATCACGGGGGTGTCGTCGGGAGAGCGCCACTGGCGCTGCTGGATGGAGTCGAGATAGCCGCGCAGGTTGTAACTGACCGGCGCATCCATCGCAAAATCCAAGCGAACAGGCAATATTACCGGCTTGCTCTCGGGGTGCGACTCGCGCAACTCTCTGACGCGCCGCACTTCTTCTGCCACCATTTCACTGGTTGCGGATTTAGCAGATAACAGCAGCAGGAAATAGTCGCAGCGCTCCAATTCTTCGTCAATGCGCTGGGGCCAACCCTCTCCGAGACGGATGCTGTGCCCCGCCATAAAAACGTGATGTCCGGCGGCGCTCAACTGTTCGTAAAACATCTGCGCCAGACTGAGGTCTGGGTCTTGGGCGCGGTAGGATATAAAAACTCTGGCGGTTTGACCGGCAACCGGCAGCCCGCATGCGGAATCCGCTTCCAGACCGGCTTTTTGTCCCTGGGAAATTGGGGGAATTCTGTACACCGGCACGGGATCTTTTATCCCTTTTAGCTCCCGCCGCCCTGCGTAAGTTGCTTGCAGGGGCAGGCAATTTTTCACCACGTCATAGACGGTTTGGGAGAGGCAAATGCCGCCCGGTTGCGCTTCGGCTTCCAGACGCTTGGCAACATTCACGCCATGTCCGATGACGTCTTTTTCGCTATCGCTGAAGAAGACTTCGCCGAGATGAATGCCGATGCGGTGGCGCAGCACGTCTTCTGGGGGGAGGTTTGCTGCCGCGTCCGCTAGGGCTTTTTGGATTTCCAGGGCGCAGCAGATCGCCTGGTAGGCGCTCTCAAAGCACATCAGGGACCCGTCGCCGGTGAATTTGAACAGCAAACCCTCAAACTGCTGGCACAGCGCTTTCAGCAGCTGAATGTCGCGCTGGACCAGACCCAGCGCGTGGACTTCGTTTTTTTCGGCTTTGGGAGTGAATTTCTCCACATCCGTGAACACGATAGCAGCGAGGGTTCGCTTGAAATCTCGGGGCAGTGCTTCGGTGTCCATAAGGCACCCTGTTGGAAATCCGGAGGTCAGCAAAAGTCTCCTGCATACCAGTCTACTAACTGGCGGATGGTGCCGGTGGAAATATCCGGATTTTTTTTAGGGGCGTGAGCATTGGGCATTGGGCATTGGGCATTGCTCGCAGTCTGATACGCTATGGCCCATGCGCCAGGGGCCATGCGCCATGCCATTAATGTCCGTTCCCAATATGACTGCTGCTATATCACACAAAGCTACTTTTGTCAATAGGCAGCAGCCGGTTTTCCTCGCTCAACCCAGACATCTCCGGGCAAACCCTCTGCTCTTTCCTCTTCCTTCTTGGCGTCCTTGGCGTCTTGGCGGTTAATTATTAATCTATCCTACTCTCATTTAAAAGACTCTCAAGTTCTTTATCAGTGAAAGGATTCTTCCCTGCTTTCAGGGCGTCAACCCAGCCCTGCACTCGCGATTTCTTCTCCGCAATTTTAGCAAATTCTTTGATATATATCTGAAAGTCTTCAATGGCTCCTTGAGTGTTGCCGGCGAGCGCCCTAGCCAGCCCCCGGTACCCCCGAACCCATCCATATTCAGGTGCGAGCGCCACGGCTTTCTCGCAGGCGTACATGACTTCAGCAGCGTGCCGGTGCAAACTGCCAAACCAGCAGATAGTAACCCAATATGTAGCATCAATTTCCAGAGCAGGGTCGAGCTTTTGCGCTTGTTCGTAAGCGGCTATAGCTTCTTTGACCTCACCCTTCCTGACGAGGTTTTTTCCCCTCTCAACGAGAGAGGGTGCCCAAAGCCGGCGGGCATGTTTTTCTGGGTCAAGCTTTAAGTTGGGATTCCACTTTAAAGCTTTGCGGAAAGTAGCGACAGCCCCCTCAACATTGCCGGCTTTGGCTTGCTCCTCACCTTGCTTGACTAAAGCTTGAGCCTCTGCCAGCCGGCGGGCTTCTTTTTCAGGGTCAAGCTTTAAGTTGGGATTCCACTTTAACGCTGTGCGGAAGGTAGCAGCTGCCTTCTCAACATTGCCGGCAATAGCTTGCTCCTCACCTTCCTTGACCAGAAAAGGCACAGCTGCCATCACGCTAGATTTATCTTGGCACACCGGCAGTTTTTCCAACTCGAAGGGATGGGAGATCAGGTAATCTTTCAGCCAGTCGCAGCCCCGCGCCAGCTGTCCGTCCAATCCCTCCACTCGCCACAGCTTGGCGGTGCCGTCATATGAGCCGGTGGCCAGCCGTTGGCCGTCCGGACTGAACGCCACGCTTGTGACTGTGCCCTGATGTCCTTTCAGGGAGGCGAGCGCTTTCCCCTGCAAGTCCCACAGCTGGGCGGTGCCGTCTATTGAGCCGGTGGCCAGCCGTTTGCCGTCCGGGCTGAACGCCACGCTATTGACCTCGCCCTGATGCCCTTTCAGGGAGGCGAGCTCTTTCCCTTGCAAGTCCCACAGCTTGGCCGTGCCGTCTATTGAGCCGGTGGCCAGCCGTTTGCCGTCCGGGCTGAACGCCACGCTATTGACCGGCTTCTGATGCCCTTTCAGGGACGCGAGCTGTTTCCCCTGCAAGTCCCACAGCTTGGCCGTGCCGTCATATGAGCCGGTGGCCAGCCGTTTGCCGTCCGGGCTGAACGCCACGCTATTGACCGGCACCTGATCCCCTTTCAGGGAGACGAGCGGTTTCCCCTGCAAGTCCCACAGCTTGGCCGTGCCGTCCATTGAGCCGATGGCCAGCAGTTTGCCGTCTGGGCTGAACGCCACGCTGCTGACCACGTTCTGATGCCCTTTCAGGGAGGCGAGCTCTTTCCCTTGCAAGTCCCACAGCTTGGCCGTGCCGTCTATTGAGCCGGTGGCCAGCCGTTGGCCGTCCGGGCTGAACGCCACGCTTGTGACCCGCTCCTGGTGCCCTTTCAGGGAGGCGAGCTCATTGCCCTGCAAGTCCCACAGCTTGGCGGTGCCGTCAGATGAGCCGGTGGCCAGCAGTTTGCCGTCCGGGCTGAACGCCACGCTATAGACCGGCACCTGATCCCCTTTCAGGGAGACGAGCGGTTTCCCCTGCAAGTCCCACAGCTTGGCCGTGCCGTCCATTGAGCCGATGGCCAGCAGTTTGCCGTCTGGGCTGAACGCCACGCTGCTGACCACGTTCTGATGCCCTTTCAGGGAGGCGAGCTCTTTCCCTTGCAAGTCCCACAGCTTGGCCGTGCCGTCTATTG
>NZ_KB235948.1:6082099-6095990 GCF_000332335.1 Kamptonema formosum PCC 10802
CACAGCTTGGCGGTGCCGTCAGATGAGCCGGTGGCCAGCAGTTTGCCGTCCGGGCTGAACGCCACGCTATAGACCGGCACCTGATCCCCTTTCAGGGAGACGAGCGGTTTCCCCTGCAAGTCCCACAGCTTGGCCGTGCCGTCTATTGAGCCGGTGGCCAGCCGTTGGCCGTCCGGACTGAACGCCACGCTTGTGACCCGCTCCTGGTGCCCTTTCAGGGAGGCGAGCTCATTGCCCTGCAAGTCCCACAGCTTGGCGGTGCCGTCAGATGAGCCGGTGGCCAGCAGTTTGCCGTCCGGGCTGAACGCCACGCTATAGACCGGCACCTGATCCCCTTTCAGGGAGACGAGCGGTTTCCCCTGCAAGTCCCACAGCTTGGCCGTGCCGTCTATTGAGCCGGTGGCCAGCCGTTGGCCGTCCGGACTGAACGCCACGCTACTGACCGAGTTCTGATGCCCTTTCAGGGAGGCGAGTTCTTTCCCCTGCAAGTCCCACAGCTGGGCGGTGCCGTCCCCTGAGCCGGTGGCCAGCCGTTTGCCGTCCGGGCTGAACGCCACGCTACTGACCGAGTTCTGATGCCCTTTCAGGGAGGCGAGTTCTTTCCCCTGCAAGTCCCACAGCTTGACCGTGCCGTCATCTGAGCCGGTGGCCAGCCGTTTGCCGTCCGGGCTGAAGGCCACGCTATTGACCGAGGACTGATGCCGCAGCTGGTTTCGCTCCCGAATGCTGTCCAGAATCTGCTGTAGCGCTAGCATCGGACTGGCAGCGGGATAGTCTTCCAGGGGGCGACCGTCCTTAACAATATTTTTCAGCTCTTGCCCCGCCTGCATTGCTGACAGTAAAGCTCCGATTTCGTGCCTCTGAAACTCTTGCAAGGCATTGCTCCCCGCCTGTTCTAATCTCGTACCGGCTTGCGCTTCTCGCTGTTTCTGAGCAGCTGCCAGGGCCATAATGGAAGCCATCCCCGCACCGGCGAAGGAAATTGCCAGCACCGCCGCACCGGCACGAATCCTGCGCAAAGCTTTCTGATTCGCCGCCTCTAGCGTCTGGTTCGCTTCCGACAAGATCCGCCCCGCTTCTTTTTCCGCCTCCAAAGTCAGCAGCACTTCGCGCTTTTCCACCTCCTGACCGGCAGCCAAAAACTGGTAGTCCCGGTCGCTCAAACGCTTGTCCCCCGCCCACGCCAGAGCCTCCTGCAGCGCTCGCCCCCGCAACAGCCGCGAACTGTCCTGACAGCCGGAATCAACCCAACCCTTAAACGCCTCTGAGTAAGGTCGCAAATTGGCTAATTCTCTCTCCACCCAACTCAAACTAAACACTTCCCCGTAAATCCGGTTCGCCACCCCCAACACACCCGAATGCCTGACAGCCAACCCCGACAGCCGCAACTCCAACTGTTCCGGAGTCCCATCCGCCGGCACCCCTCCCTGTCCCAACACTTGCCCGTACAAACTCAACAGAGATCCCGCCCGTTTTTCATTTCTCAAAAGACGAGCCCGAATCGTCTTCAAATGCTCCGGCTCATCCTGCGCCTCCCAATTCTCAATCACCCGCTTTTGTATTAGCTTCGCAGCAATTTCCCCCCCTTTCCCCTCGTGGGAGAGGGGGTAGGGGGGTGAGGGGGAAGCCTCGATGAGTTTGCAAATCTTCTGAGTCAGAAACGGCTGTCCGCCAGTCCACGCTAGAATCTCAGCCAAAAGCTCCTGCGGATTCCCCACCGTTTCCGCCAGCCCCTGCGCCAGAGGCAAAGCCGCCGGCAGTTCAAACCCCGACATCTCAATCGCCCTGCCAATATTAAACGGCGTGCGAGTTTTGTCCGCAATCAAATCCGAGGGAGTGCACACCCCCAGCAGGCAAAAACTCAGCCGGCTGTATTCGGGACTGCCGGCTCGCTTATTATAGCACGCCCTAATCCACGCAAAGAAATCGTCTGTCGGGAATTTTAAAGCCAGAACGCTGTCTATTTCATCGATAAATATGTTAATATTAGATTGAACCTCTGCCAGCACCACCGTTTCGATAAACTCATCCAAACGCTGCACCGGCGGCAGGATTTCCCGCTCTCTCCACCACGCCCGCAAATTAAGTTTGCCGGCCAGGTTTAGACTGCTGGCCAAACTCCGGGCCATGCCGGCATACCACTGTTCCGAGGTGAGTTCCTGGCTGCCAATAGCAGTCAGGTCAATAGACGCGCAGGCGTTGCCTTCTGCTTGCAACCGGCGCATGGTTTGCACGCGCAGGGAAGATTTGCCCATTTGCCGGCAGTTGAGGACGTAGCAAAAGTCTCCGGCTTTCAAAGCATTGTAGAGGTCTTCATCAGCTTGTCGCTTGACGTAGGTGGGGGAGTCAGCCGGCAGGCTCCCGCCAACTTGATAGATTGAATTTTGTGATGCGTTCATAAATTTATTTCACTCCTAGTTGAATTAGAACTTTCGTTTTTTTTGTTATTCTCGATTTAATTAACCGCAGAGGCGCAGAGGGCGCAGAGGGAGAATGAGAAGCGCGTTTGTTAGGGTTGGCTATTACTGACACGCCGCTCAACCCTACTGCACTTTGTTTGCTCAACCTCGCCTCGCCAGTTCCTCCACCTGTTTCTTTGCCGTACCTCCGAAATACTGCCGGTAAAGGTCGCAGCGCAAGCTCCCCTCATTACCATCCAAGTTTATTAGCCCCATGCTATGCAATTTAAAAGCTAGGAATGGTTCGAGGGGCAGTGGGCCCGCCGCACCGGCAACCTGTTTGAAGGCTTCCACCAGTTGGGGATTCTGCTGTATCAGCCACAGGAAGCGGCGCAAGTGGTCGCGGTAAAGTCCAGCTTCTGTGGGTGCTTGTCGCAGCAGTTCGGGCAGCGTCATGTCGCCGCAAGCGATGTGATAGAGAGCCTGGCGCACCAGATAGGGGTGTCCGCCAACCATCGCCATCAGGGGCTCGACTTCGCCGGCACCCCAGTCGAGGCGGTGAACTCGAGCCAAATCCAGCACCTGCTGCCGGTTAAACTCGGGCAGCTCCACCGGCAGCCCCACATTAAAGGGGGACTGATTGACATTCATGGGAATGTAAACCTCGGTGGAGTGCACCACCACCAGGCGGAGTTTTTTCCAAACCTCCCCATTTTTGCCCTCCTCATGCCAGGCGCGCAGCAGCCCAAAAAAGTCCTCGGCAATTTTGGGATGTTCAAACACCCGGTCAACTTCATCCAATCCCAGGACTAGAGGGCTCCCTGCAGCCGGTAGCAGGTAGTCTTCAAAGTAAGCCGTGCAGTTATCCTTGTCGCCATACACGCTGTCCCACATATCCGCCACCCGGTTGGGCAGCCGCAGTCTGCGCCCTTGCGTAGCTTAAAACCACTGCAAAAGCAGCCTCAAATCCTCCAGCACTTTCCCATCCGCCAGCTGGAAGCTGAGCGCCACGGTGCGGCAGCCCTGCTGGCCAGCCTGCTGGAGAATCCTGGCCATCAGGGAGGTTTTGCCCATCTGTCTGGGGGCTTTAATGCGAATCAGCGCTCCGGGCTTCCGGATTTCCCCGTATGCGCGAGCTTCGATAGGGGGGCGCTGGACATAAAATGCTGAAGCCAGCTCCACTTGCCCTTCCGGCAGTTCTGGCTCTGCCGCCGGCAGGGGGGGAGCCTCCGGACTTTCCGCCGCCGGGGGTAAGGTGGGCAAGGCGGCTTCTGTTGCGTCTTGGGCTGCCGGTGGCTCCCCCGCTTCCAGCACGCTGAGCAGTTCGCCCAGGAGCGCCGGGGTGTCAGCGTCACTATTCCAAAAGCGCTGCTCGACAGAGTTGAGATAGCCGCGCAGGTTGTAGTTGAGCGGCGCACTCACCGGAAAGCTGACCCGAATGGGCAGCAATACCGGCTTGCCGTCGGCGCGGGCGTCGCGCAGGGCTTTTGCCTTGCCTACCTCTTCGGCTATCATTTCACTGCCGGCTGCCTGTGCGGATAGCAGCAGCACAAAGTAATCGCTGCGCTCCAGTTCGTCGGCGATGTGGCGAGGCCACTTTTCTGAGAGGCGGGCGCTCTCGCCGGCCATGAACGGCTGGTGGCCTGCTGCTTGCAAGGCGGTGCAGAGTTGGTGGGCGAGGCGGCGGTCGGGATCTTGGCTGTGATAGCTGATAAAGACGCGGGCGCTTTTTTCTGCCGCAGCCGGCGGGGAATCTGGCTGTGTCGGGGTGTGGAGCGCCCCCTGTCCTGCTGTTACGCTGGGGGCGCTACCGGGGGTGCGGGATGCCGGTGGGGGGGATAGGGCTGGAGGTGGCGCGGCAGGCTGCGATTCAGCTGCATCCCCCTGCACCAGCTCCTCGATGGGGGTGAGCAGCAGCTTGCCTATTTTCTGGAACAGCCCGAGTTTGGGAGTTGCTCCCGCCGGCAGTTTGGACTTGGGCAGCTCCTGCAGCAGCGCCTGCTGGACTTCCCCGGCGGACCCGTAGCGCTCTCTGAAGTTGTAGCGCACCATTTTATCGAGAATTCTTGCCAGTTGAGGGCTGGCGGTGGCCCTGTCCCGCCAGAGGAGTTCCAGGTTGGCATCTTTTGGCAGCAGGTTCGGGGGGGTGCCGGTGAGCGCTTGGATGGCAACCGCGCCCAGGGAGTAGATGTCGCTGCACGGCTGTGGCAGCCCGCTGGACTGTTCGCTGGCCATATAGCCGTGTGTGCCCACGGCGACAGTCCGCGCCACCGGCTCGCCTGAGGCTATCTCGGTGCTGATTTGTTTGACTGCGCCAAAGTCTATGAGGGCGAATTTGCCGTCGCTGGCGCGCCTGATTAGGTTAGAGGGCTTAATGTCGCGGTGGATGACGCCGTGCCGGTGGATAAATTCCAGGATTGGCAGCACGTCGAGCAAGAGGGCGACGGTTTCAGTCTCGCTCAAGCGCTTTTTGGCGGCGAGCTCTCGGCTGAAGTCAATCCCGTCAATGAACTCCTGAACTAGATAGAACTGCTGGTTTTCCTCGAAGTGGGCTAGAAGTTGCGGGATTTGGGGGTGGCTCGCCCCTAGCTGGTAGAGGACTTGGGCTTCGGTGTCGAACAAGCGCCGCGCCGTCTGCAAAGTAAATGCATCCCCCGACTGGGGCGACAGCTGCTTGACGGCACACAGGGGATTGCCCGGCAGCTGCCGGTCCTCAGCAATGAAGGTAGCGCCAAATCCCCCTGCTGCCAAGTTGCGCTTGATTGTGTATCGCCCGCCGAGTGTTCTTCCTAGCATGCTGAAAGTGCCTTGTTGTGGGAGTCGCCGGCCACCAGACCTGTCTGTCTCGGGGTCTGTTAATCAGTAAATGCTGAATTTTTTACAACTTGAGAATACCACAGATTTTCTTAAGAGTTACCCCCCTCTCTTGGGGGCGCTTAATCGGGGCGCTGGCATTCAGGGGGAGGCGGATCTCTCCATCTGCCACTCTCCCGACAGCTCACCCCTCGGAAATCTCCGCCGCTTCCGCAAATCTGTCCGCTACAGCTCTAGCTATTACCGCTACCTGTGACAGCGGCATATACTCGATTTTCCTCAGGATCTGGTTCAAGTCTGCCACGTCTGACATGGGCTTGCCTTCCAAGTAGCCCAGCAAGTCCTCCAGCGTGTAGCCGGATCTGGCGGCAATCTTGGCTAAATTCTCTGTGTCCGGTATCGTGTCCCCTTTCTCCCACAGCTGCACCGCTGTCGCCGACACTCCCAGCAGCTTGCCAAAGGCTCTCCGGCTCATTGAGCCCCGTGCCGCTCTCACGATTTCAATCAGTTTCTCTCTTCCTTCAATGTTTACCACTTGAGGGCCACTCAACCGCTTCTACAAGGTGTGCTTTTTCATTAGTCTAGCTTATGGGTTATGGCTTTTTCAATAATTTTTTGTAAATTTGCGTAAAATCGAAAATTATGCTACTATTTTAACAGTGGAGAGGGAGCCGGGTCCTTTCTAGGGCCAACCCCCACGGAAACCGCACTCATTAACAGGGAGGACAGCATCATGACCCGCACTCGCAAACGCACTCGATACCGCCGCCGCCGCCGCTACCAAGGCAAAAGCAAAAGCCTGATCGTCCGCCTGATTGTTGACCCGCAAACTCAACTGGCAGGCTGCACCGACCAAATCAAGCGGGAAGTGGCCCTGGTGATGGGCGTCCCCTTCTGCCACATCTATGAAGTGCGCCTGCGCAAGCACCAGCTGTGGGTGTCCTGCAGGGGCGCTGACGGGGGCCGGTGCGCTCAATTCTTCAGCTACCGCGTCCTCCCGATTTGGCAGAACTTGGTGGTCCAGGCAGCGAACAACCGCGCCAGTATCGAAGCGTGGTGGGAAATGTGGGTTACGGTTCAGTGGGAGTACAACCGCTTTGACTACCCCGAGGAGATTAAACGGGCCATTCAGCGGGCCCTGACCGAAAGGTTCTTTGAGCTGATCGCACCGGCAGCCTAGCAGGGCCCACTCCCAACCGAATACGGCCAGCAGGCCCCTCACCACGAACAGCCCGGTACGCTCCAGATGTCAGGGCTAGGGTTGGAGTGCCAAAAGAACAGGAGGGGAGAATTTCCTGTGGCGTTACAGCACTCGAGAGCCGGCGATCTCCTAAAGGCGACCCAGCAGACTGCTGTCTCCTGACCAACAGTTAGGGGATAAGATTGAATATTGAAACTCACACGCTTAAAAGGGCGCTGCCATTTCGCGCACCCTTATATCAGTGCGGGTAGAATTAGGCAAGGGAGAACAAGCATGTTAGCGCAAACGCCGGTCTCAGACATCATCCAGCGGCAGCGGCAATTCTTTGCCACCGGCACAACCAAAGACCTCGCCTTTCGCACTTCTTCGCTGCAGCGGCTCAAACAAGCCATTCTCGACAGCCAAACCGCCATTGTTGAAGCCGTCAGGGCTGACCTGAACAGGCCGGAGTACGAGGCGTATTTTGAAATAGCATCCATTTCAGAAATTAACTGCGCCCTCAAACACCTCAAATCTTGGGTGAAGCCCCAGAAAGTCCCGGCACCTATCGACCAATTCCCTGGCTCCGCCCAAATCTATCCAGAACCTCTGGGCGCTGTCCTGATTGTGGGCCCTTGGAACTACCCCTTCCAGCTGATGATTTCTCCCTTAGTCGGTGCCATCGCCGCCGGCAACTGCGCCGTACTCAAACCCTCGGAAATTGCCGCCCACACCTCTCGCGCCGTCACTGACCTGATCCAGAAAACCTTCGACCCCGCTTATATCGCTGTGGTGGAAGGTGGGGTAGAAACCAGCCAGCAGCTGCTCGCAGAAAAGTTTGACCGCATCTTCTTCACCGGCGGCACGAAGGTCGGTAAAATTGTTATGGAAGCCGCTGCTAAAACCCTGACGCCGGTGACTCTGGAACTGGGCGGCAAAAGCCCCTGTATCGTCGAGGCTGACATCGACCTGGAAACCGCCGCCAGACGCATCACTTGGGGGAAATTTATCAATGCCGGTCAAACCTGCATCGCCCCCGATTACCTGCTGGCGCACCGCAGCGTCAAAAAAGACTTGCTGGAGCGCATTAAAGCCTGCATCCGCGAATTTTACGGCGGAGATCCCGCGAAAAGCCCCGACTACGGGCGGATTATCAATGCCAGGCAGTTTGACCGGCTTGCGGGGTTCCTCGCAGAGGGTAAAATTATTGCCGGCGGACACAGCAACCGGGACGATCTGTACATCGCCCCCACGGTGATTGATGAGGTTTCCTGGGACGCGCCGGTGATGGGAGATGAAATCTTTGGCCCTATCCTGCCGGTGTTTGAGTATACAGATTTAACGGAAGCCATTGCCAAGGTTAACGAGCGCCCCAAACCTCTCGCCCTCTACTTCTTCTCTAAAGATAAGCAAAAGCAAGAGCGCGTTTTGCAGGAGACCTCATCGGGCGGTGTCTGCATCAATGACACCGTGATGCAAGTCGCCGTCACAGAGTTGCCCTTTGGCGGCGTTGGCAATAGCGGTATTGGCAGCTATCACGGCAAAGCCAGCTTTGATACCTTCTCCCACTATAAAAGCGTGCTGCGCAAATCTTTCCTGCTAGATTTGAAATGGCGGTACGCTCCTTATGAAGGCAAGCTGGAGCTGCTGAAGAGGATTATTGGCAAATAATATCCTGTCCGGTAGCATCGATTGTCTTTCTTATAGCCCTCCAAAGACCCTCAAGGTTCTTTGGGCGTTGGGCGGCTCTCCCCCGCTCCCCACAAACGAAGCCACCGGACATGATATAATAAAATGGGTTGCATTTAATTTGCACGTTTAAAGCTCTATCTTCGCTTCCATAAAAAGCAGTTTACGCCGTCCAGCCGGCTCTGCCGACCTTGGGCAGATAGGAAGATTAAAAGCTTAAAAGCTTAGCTATTTGCAGGCGGCGCTGTAGGCGAAAAAGGCATCGCTGGCGCGAAGGGCGTAAGTGTCTTTTTGGAAGTTGTTGGCGAGAGCTAGCTTGACGCGCTCTCTGGCTCTGTCTAGGTGTGCCGGCTCGCCAATAACTAAGGCAAACCTCTGGTTTCCGGGTTTGGGGGGACAAATTTTCAGGCTGTCTAAGCCCTGCGGTAACAGCCCGCCACTGGCATTAAAAACGCGCTTTCTCTCCGCCTCTAAATCGGCACGATTTGTGGAAGAACCGGCAACGGTTATGTACTTTTCTTCCCCTACAGAGTTCTCCACCACTTGCACGAACTCGCTGGCTGGGTTTTGCTTTTTGATATCGTCGGAAATTGTCATCACACCGGCATCTACTTCTGCCTTGATCCGCGCCGGCAGATTGAATTGGCTCAAGCCTTCTTTTACCGCCTGTTTGACGGCGGCTTCGGTGGTTTTCTCCATTTTATCTTGAACCTGCGATTTCACCTTATCCGTCGCCTTAGCGATAATTTTGTCGCGCAACTCTTGCGACGCCTCCCCCTTCACTATCTCTTCGACACTCCGCTTGACGCTTTCTGTCTTGATGTAATCGATGACGATGGGAATCAGGCTCAACCCCCCCAGAAAGGTTAGGGCGGTAATGCCTATGGCTGAATTCCTCAGCCAGACGGTGAAGCTCTCCTGTGCTTTGGCAGCGATTTTGGTGGCGTGGAAGTCGTAAATCCCCTCCAGTAAGTTGAGTTGCTGTCTCAGTCTGTCATTTTCTTTTTTTAAGTCTTCCAGCCGGCTTTCTAGCTCGACTTGCGGTTTTTCGGTATAGGAATTTGCGTCTTGTTGGATCACTGTCTGTTCTCCCGGATATTTTACAGGGAAGCAAGAGCGCTGCAGGGGAGGCTTTCGCACTCTCTGCGTTTTATGACAGCGCCTGCGCTAGCCGGTCAGGAAAAACGCACCCCTCTGGCATTGTTTCCGGTTGAATCTGATTTGTTAGAGATGGCTGGGGCGCTGTTGTGGGGGCGGGGGGAGTCACTATCCTGCCAAAAGCTGGGATATTCTTCCCTTTCCCCGCCCCTGCTGAGCGGGCGCTAACATCAAGAGTGGCTCCCCCTTGGCGCAGCGCCGGCTCCTCCGCTCAAGCGCCCCTTTCCTAGAAGCCGAATGCGCCGCTGTAGCGCTCCTCCGCCCAGGGTTCGCCGCGCCGGTGGTAGCCGTTGCGCTCCCAGAAGCCGAGTTCTTCTTTTTCTAGGAATTCTAAGCCGTTAATCCATTTGGCACTCTTCCAGGCGTACAGGTGGGGGACCACCAGGCGCAGCGGTCCGCCGCGATCTGGCGGTAGGGGCTCGCCAAAGACGGTGTGGGCGAAAAAGTTCTCTTCCCGCACAAAGTCTGCTACGGAGATGTTGGTGGTGTAGCCGCCGTAGCAGTGTTCCATGATATAAACTGCTTTGGGGTCTGCCTCTACGCACTTCATGAAGTCGGTCACTCTGACTCCTGTCCACTTCACGTCCAGTTTTGACCAGCGGGTGACGCAGTGAAAATCTGCGGTGAAGTCGTTTTGAGGCATCGCCATTATGTCCTCCCAAGTGAAGGGTTTCGGTTTGGCTAAGCCCCACACTTTCAATTGCCATTCCTCAATGCTGATGCGGGGGGTGTTTCCGTAAGTCAGCACTGGGAATCCTTTGGTCAAATACTGACCGGGGGGGACGCGATCGCTCTCTTCTGTTTCTGGCTTTTTGAAAAATTTACCCAGCATCGTTGATTGCTTTCCACCTCTCACTCACCGCACAGTATACCGCTATTCCCGCCACCAAGAACAGTTTGTAGTTGGGCTTTAGCCCAAAAGCCCTCTGTTTGTAGTTGGGCTTTAGCCCAAAAGCCCTCCCCCACTATCCCATTCCACCCCCGCCGGCAGCTCCCGACTGCATTTTCGCATAGTATTTAAACGTAAAAAAATAATTTTATCTAATTTCAGTGCCTCAAGTGTTTGCATGGTAGCGAAAGCGAGAGCGGAAGGTATGAAAATTTTATCTAGATTCCGTTTGATGAATTAAGCAAACATCCCATCGCCGGCTTATGGCATGGCGGCATTGTGCAGCGGGCTGGTGCCGGCTCCCCTATCAGTTATAAAATAGGGTTGGCTGGGCAGCACCGGCAAGGCATGACAGGCGCAATTGTGCCGGTGATCGCAGGTACACCGGCACCTCTGTGCGGGCTTTTCTGCTGCGTGCCGGCACAAACCGACTGCAAAGCGATTCCCTCTCGGTCAATCATAGCGCTTTCATGCCGGTGAGTCTTGCCGTGCCGGCGGGGCGGGTTTCGCACCCCGGAGCTACCGAAAGCGCCAGCGGCGGTAATTTATATAGCATTCAAACGGAAATAATAAAATTATATCAGAGAGTCATAGCTTCAAGGTGCTTGCATGGTAGCGATAGCGAGGGCGGTAGGGAAGATAAATTTATCTGGAATCCGTTTGATGAATTAAGCAAACATACCATCGCCGGCTTATGGCATGGCGGGATTGTGCAGCGGGCTGGTGCCGGCGGAGCGATCATTTATAAAATAGGGCTGGCTTGGCAGCACCGGCAAGGCATGACAGGCGCAATTGTGCCGGTGATCGCAGGTACACCGGCACCTCTGTGCGGGCTTTTCTGCTGCGTGCCGGCACAAACCGGCTGCAAAGCGATTCCCTCTCGGTCAATCATAGCGCTTTCATACCGGTGAGTCTTGCCCTGCCGGCGGGGCGGATTGGCTTTCCTTCCGGTGCCGGCGGTTTCGCACCTCGGAGAGCCCGAGAGCGCCCGAGGCAAAATTTTATACAGTATTTAAACGTAAATTATAAAATTTGTAAATGTGGCCATAACTTCTATCTTTTGCCGGATAGCGAGAGGGCGGGCGGGAGGGCAGATATTTTTATCTTACATCCGGTTGATGACTCACGCGAAATTCCAGAGCTGGCTTCTGGGATTGCGGGATTGTACAGCGGGCTGGTGCCGGCTCAGCTATCTTTATATAAAAGAGAACTGACTTTAGAGCGCAGGCGCGATATGACTTTCCCATTGCAGTGGAACTTGCGAAATGGCAACACCGGCACCGGCACCTCTGTGCTGGCGAGTTTGCATGTCTTGACAAGTGCCGGCACTCCACCGGCTGTGGCGCAAGGGGAAAGAAAACATAGCACAAAAAATCCAATCAGTCAAGGGGTGCCGGTGGGGTTGGGCGATGGGGTGCAGGTGCTTGACTTTTCCTTGGTGAATGTGGCGCAACAGTCAGAAACCGGCGAGCCACCAGCGGGTAGTGCCGGTGCGGAGAACTTGTTTGAAGAGGCAGAAACCCTGTTGGAGCAAGGCACAGCAGAATCTCTGAAGGCGGCGATTGAGAAATTCTCCGAGGCACTCTCACTGTTTCGAGCTGCCGGTGACAACAGCGGTGAAGCTCGCGCTCTCCACCAAATTGGTTTTATCTGCGACTCCTTAGGGGAAAAGCAGAAAGCCCTTGACTATTACAGGCAAGCTCTGCCCCTTCGCCGCGCCGTTGGCGACAGGCTCGGGGAAGCTATCACCCTCAGCAACATCAGTAATCTCTACGACTCTTTAGGGGAAAAGCAGAAAGCCCTTGACTATTACAGCCAAGCACTTCCCCTACACAGCGCCGCTGGCTATGAGGGCGGGGAAGCCATCACCCTCAACAATATCGGTACAGTGTACTACTCCTTAGGGGAAAAGCAGAAAGCCTTCGACTGCTACAGCCAAGCCCTGGCAATTCTCCGCACCGTTGGCGACAGGGGCGGGGAAGCAGTCACCCTCAACAACATCGGTAAAATCTACGACTCCTTAAGGGAAAAGCAGAAAGCCCTCGACTACTATAACCAAGCACTTCCACTTCTCCGCGCCGTTGGCGACAGGCGCACGGAAGCCACCACCCTTAACAACATCGGGAAAGTGTACGAATCCTTAGGAGAAAAGCAGAAAGCCCTGGACTATTACAGCTCTGCCCTTCCCCTTAGCCGCGCCGCAGGCGACAGGGGCGGGGAAGCCCTGACGCTCTACAATATCGCTTTCGGTGAGCGCAATAGAGGCAATCTCACAGAAGCGCTGATTCAGATTGAAGCATCTCTCAAAATTATAGAAGACTTGCGCATTAAAATCGCCAGCTCGCAACTTCGCGCCTCCTATTTTGCTACAGTGCAAGAGCCTTACCAGCTCTACATCGACTTGCTGATGCGGCTGCACAAACAGCAACCCAACTCGGGATACGACGCTCAGGCGCTCCACGCTAGCGAGAGCGCCCGCGCCCGCACTCTCCTAGAACTCCTCACAGAAGCCGGTGCCGATATCCGTGCCGGTGCTAGCCCCGAATTATTGCAGCTTGAACGCAGTTTGCAGCAGCAACTCGATGCCATAGAAAAGCAGCGCGTACAGCTGCAGGCTGATAACCCCACCCAAGCACAGGTAGCTTCCTTAGAAAAACAGCAGGAATCTCTCCTGATCCAATACGAGGAAGTGAGAGGAAAAATCCGCACCAGTAGCCCCCGTTACGCCGCCCTCACTCAACCTCACCCCCTGACTCTGCAAGAAATTCAGCAGCAGGTGCTCGATGCCGGCACTGTGCTGCTAGAATATTCCTTAGGCGAGGAGCGCAGCTATCTGTGGGCGGTGACAAAAACCGACATCACCAGCTACGAATTGCCCCCCCGCACCGACATCGAAAAAGCCGCCAAAGATTTCCGGGATGCTCTGACGCTCGGTGAGAGGACGTCACCAGCACGCTTAGCATCTACAGGCAAAGCCCTCAGCGATATCATTCTCGCACCGGCTCTGCAAAACTTAGGCGCAAAACGCTTACTTGTCGTTAGCGACGGCATTCTGCAGTATATCCCCTTCGCCGCCTTACCGGCACCCGGAAATAATAGCGATTATATCCCCATAATACAAGAGCGTGAAATTGTCAATCTGCCCTCCGCTTCCGCTATAGCTATTATAAGGCGCGACACAGAAAAAAGGCAACCTGCTCCCAAAACACTGGCGGTTATCGCAGATCCCATCTTCGGCACTGATGACGAGCGAGTCAGGGGAATTGTAGCATCAGGAAGTGTGCCGGTGGAAGCGCAACAGTTACAGAGAGCTGCTGCAGATGCCGGTGTTGCTTGGAATCGGCTCCCCTTCACGCGCAATGAAGCGCAACAAATTCTCTCCCTCGTACCAGAAACACAGCGCGAGCAGGCATTCGATTTTGCCGCCAGTCGCGCTGCTGCAACTTCCTCGCAACTCAGCCAGTACCGTATCGTGCATTTCGCCACTCACGGGTTCGCCAACAGCCAGAACCCTGAACTGTCAGGAATTGTCCTGTCTTTGCTCGATGAAAAGGGCGATTTGCAAAACGGCATTTTGCGGCTAAATGACATATTTGATCTTAAATTGCCGGCGGATTTGGTAGTGCTGAGCGCCTGTCAAACGGGGCTGGGAAGCAAATTAAAGGTGAGGGGCTGGTGGGGCTGACAAGAGGGTTCATGTATGCCGGCGCTCCCAGAGTTGTGGTATCTTTATGGAGCGTCAATGACAAAAGTACAGCCGAG
>NZ_KB235948.1:6096090-6096567 GCF_000332335.1 Kamptonema formosum PCC 10802
CAACTCTATATATTCCTGAGTCCTTGCCTGTCCCAACTAGAAACTGCCCCTTATTTTCAGAAAATTGAAGTTTGTAGTTGTTAGGTATGCGCAAGACAAAATACTTGTTTGACTGCTGGGCGAGCCGTAAATTTTTAAACTAGAAAAGCCCCGATCCATTACCCCTACACCGTTTGGGGGCAAACTAGCTAACATCTCTTTTCCATATCTGTAGTCAGAGTCGTATCCAAAATTTATTAAGTTTTCTTCTGGAACTCCTGTGGTTAAATTTAAGGAGCTAACAAGCTTGACTTGGTAGTATTCTTGCAGCCATAGCAATTTACTCGTTAGAGTAATGACAGTTGAATCAATAGGACACAGCTCATATTTTGAAGGCTTTTTGACGGCAAATTTCCTCATTAAGTTGTTGATAAAGTCTCAAAAATGGCTCTTGACTTCTGGACGCATTAGCTTTGGAGAAAGTTGAAATATCTAGCT
>NZ_KB235948.1:6096667-6173114 GCF_000332335.1 Kamptonema formosum PCC 10802
ATCGTGCATTTCGCCACTCACGGGTTCGCCAACAGCCAGAACCCTGAACTGTCAGGAATTGTCCTGTCTTTGCTCGATGAAAAGGGCGATTTGCAAAACGGCATTTTGCGGCTAAATGACATATTTAATCTTAAATTGCCGGCGGATTTGGTAGTGCTGAGCGCCTGTCAAACGGGGCTGGGTAAGGAGATTAAAGGAGAGGGGCTAGTAGGGCTGACAAGAGGGTTCATGTATGCCGGCGCTCCCAGAGTTGTGGTATCTTTATGGAGCGTCAATGACAAAAGTACAGCCGAGCTGATGGCAAAATTTTATCAGAAAATGCTCAAAGAAGGCAAGCCGGCGGCTGCGGCTCTGCGAGAAGCTCAATTGGAGATGTGGGAAGATAAAAACTGGAAATTGCCGTTTTACTGGGCGGCTTTTGTTTTGCAAGGCGAGTGGAGGTGAGTGTTAGGTGTCAGGCGTAAGGGGTGAGGGGTTAGCGGTGAGGTTTTAGGCAATGCACCGGCTCCCCTAAGCAATGACGGCGCTGACAATCGCAATGCACCGGCTCCCCTAAGCAATGCCGGCGCTGACAATCGCAATGCACCGGCTTACAATATTCATGCCGGCGCTCACAATTGCAATGCCGGTGCTCAACGCTCGCAATGCCCCATGCGCCATGCCCAATGCCCCATGCCCAGTTTAGAATGAGGTTGACTTTTCAGCAGAGGCGTGATATGCTTTCCCCAGTACAGTGGAATTGGCTCAATGGTGGTGCCGGCACCGGCATGGCTGTGCTGGCGAGGAAAGCAGCTTGTCTTGCTGTGCGTCTCGACTGCAAGTGCCGGCGCTCAACCGGCTCTGGCGCAAGGGGAAAAAAAACATAGCACAAAAAATCCAATCAGTCAAGGGGTGCCGGTGGTGCCGCGCGATGGCGTGCCGGTGCTAGACTCACAAGTGTTGAATTCTGTCACAAAACTTTACATTTTAGCTTACATTTATCCTGCCCTGAGTAAAAATGCTTAGCCAGAGAGAAGTCGTTCTATCCAGTGGACATAGCTGATTTCTTGACACATACAACATTGAAGATAGCGGAGTTTATCTAGTAGCGTAGTCCCCCATTCTTTAGGAATATCTACTATCTTTAATATCAGGTAAGCTATCAGCGAAACATAAATTTGTATAGCTATACCATTTACATTTTTAGTAATCAGCTTATCCAACTTAAGGTGCATTTTAAGAAACTTCCATAGCAACTCTATGTGCCACCTATATTTGTAGATTTCCATAAGCTCTTCATCGGAGACTTCGGCCCGCTCCAAATTGGTGGCCAATCTATACTCAGCACGCTTTTCAAGATCGCAAAAGTTAACAATTCTATATATTCCTGAGTCCTTGCCTGTCCCAACTAGAAACTGCCCCTTATTTTCAGAAAATTGAAGTTTGTAGTTGTTAGGTATGCGCAAGACAAAATACTTGTTTGACTGCTGGGCGAGCCGTAAAATTTTTAAACTAGAAAAGCCCCGATCCATTACCCCTACACCGTTTGGGGGCAAACTAGCTAACATCTCTTTTCCATATCTGTAGTCAGAGTCGTATCCAAAATTTATTAAGTTTTCTTCTGGAACTCCTGTGGTTAAATTTAAGGAGCTAACAAGCTTGACTTGGTAGTATTCTTGCAGCCATAGCAATTTACTCGTTAGAGTAATGACAGTTGAATCAATAGGAAACAGCTCATATTTTTGAAGGCTTTTTTGACGGCAAATTTCCTCATTAAGTTGTTGATAAAGTCTCAGAAATGGCTCTTGACTTCTGGACGCATTAGCTTTGGAGAAAGTTGAAATATCTAGCTCATAGCCAGTTCCATTTAGTCGCTTGAATATATCTCTCATACTGGTCAAGCTTTTATCCATTGCATAGCTCAACCATATGGACATAAACAAGCGGGTGTTAAGGACAGGATAATCATTTTTAGGCAAAGAAGCCAAACGATTTTGGACAATCTTAGAGAATGAGTTGAGCACAGGTTATTAACAGGATTGATTTGACCGTAGCCCAAATCATAGCACGTTTTGGGCGCTTTTTTTATGTCGAATTGTTAAGATTCAACACTTGTGTGCTAGACTTCCCCCCAGTAAAGGTGGCGCAACAGCCAGAAACCGGCTCGCCCCCAGATGCGAGTGCCGGTGCTGCAAAGCTGTTTCAAGAGACAGAGCAGCAAACAGCAACCCAACTCGGGATACGACGCTCAGGCGCTCCACGCTAGCGAGAGCGCCCGCGCCCGCACTTTGCTAGAACTCCTCACAGAAGCCGGTGCCGATATCCGTGCCGGTGCTAGCCCCGAATTATTGCAGGAAGAAAGCACTGTGGTGCAGCAACTCGACGCAACAGAAAAGCAGCGGGCACTCCTGCTGGCTAGCAACATCGACTCCCTCTGGCTAGTCGAGCTAGACAGACAGCGGGAATTTCTTCTCAGCTACTACCAGGAAGTGAGAGGGAAAATCCGCACCAGGAGCCCCCGTTACGCCGCCCTCACCCAGCCGCAACCCCTCACCCTTAAAGAAATTCAGCAGCAGGTGCTCGATGAGGGAACGTTGCTGCTAGAATACTCCTTAGGTGAGGAGCGCAGCTATCTGTGGGCGGTGACAAAAACCGGCATCACCAGCTACGAATTGCCCCCCTGCGCCGACATCGAAAAAGCCGCCAAAGATTTCCGGGAGGTTTTGACGCTGGCTGAGAGGGCGTCACCGGCACGCTTAGCATCTGCAGGAAAAAAACTCAGCGATATCATTCTGGCACCGGCTCTGCAGCAGTTCGGCGAGAAACGCTTGCTTATCGTTAGCGACGGCATCCTCCAGTATATCCCCTTCGCCGCCTTACCGGCACCCGGAAAGGATAGCGATTATATCCCCATAATACAAGAGCGTGAAATTGTCAATCTGCCCTCCGCTTCCGCTATAGCTATTATAAGGCGCGACACAGAAAAAAGGCAACCGGCTCCCAAAACACTGGCGGTGATTGCAGATCCCGTTTTCGGCACTGATGATGAGCGCGTCAGGGGTATTGTACTGTCAGGAAGTGTGCCGGTGGAAGCGCAACAGCTGCAAAGAGCCGCTAGAGATGCCGGTGTTGCTTGGAACCGGCTCCCCTTCACGCGCAGCGCAACAAATTCTCTCCCTCGTACCAGAAACACAGCGCGAGCAGGCATTCGATTTTGCCGCCAGTCGCGCTGCTGCAACTTCCTCGCAACTCAGCCAGTACCGTATCGTGCATTTCGCCACTCACGGGTTCGCCAACAGCCAGAACCCTGAACTGTCAGGAATTGTCCTGTCTTTGCTCGATGAAAAGGGCGATTTGCAAAAGTGCATTTTGCGATTAAATAACATATTTGATCTTAAATTGCCGGCGGATTTGGTAGTGTGAGCGCCTGTCAAACGGGGCTGGGCAAGCAAATTAAAGGTGAGGGGCTGGTGGGGCTGACAAGAGGGTTCATGTATGCCGGCGCTCCCAGAGTTGTGGTATCTTTATGGAGCGTCAATGACAAAAGTACAGCCGAGATCATGGAAAAATTTTATCACAAAATGCTCAAAGAAGGCAAGCCGGCAGCTGCGGCTCTGCGAGAAGCGCAATTGGAGATGTGGGGAGAGACGCAGTGGAAGTTGCCGTATTACTGGGCGGCTTTTGTTTTGCAAAGCGAGTGGAAGTGACTGTTAGGGATCGGGGTTCAGGTGTTAGGTTTCAGGAGCAATCCAATGCCCCACGCCCAATCCCCAATCCCAAATCCCAAATCCCAAATCCCCAATCCCCAATCCCCAATCCCCAATCCCAAATCCCCAATCCCCAATCCCAAATCCCTCAAATCGGCAAGCGATTGATATCCTTATTAGAGCCAATAACCACCATTGCCGTGCCCTTTTGCAGGCGGGTGTTTGCAGACGGATTAATTGCGAACTTTTTGTCCTGACTCACTGCCAGCAGGTTCAGCCCATAGCGGCTGCGGAGTTGGAGTTCCGCGATAGTTTTGCCGTGGAATTCTTCCGGAACAATCAGTTCCACAATACTATTTTCTGGGTCTAAGTCGAAGCGCTCGATAATGCTGGGTTTAGTGAGACTTTGCGCCAGAGTGCGCCCCATTTCATGTTCGGGGAACACCACCAGATCCGCCCCCACTTTTTTGAGGAGCTTTTCGTGTATTTCGGAAGAAGCTTTCGCCACCACATGCTTCACCCCGCCTTCCTTGAGATTGAGAGTTGTAATCACACTTTCCTCGACATAATTGCCGATCGCCACAATCACCGTATCGAACTCAAAAACCCCAGCCTCTTTGAGAGCGGTGTATTCCGTCGAGTCTAATTGTAGGGCGTGAGAGGCGATTTTATCCGTCAAGATTTGCGAGACTCGCTTTTCCTCGGTATCCACACCCAGCACTTCGTATCCGAGGCTGTGCAGCGTTCCGCACACCGCCCGACCGAAGCGACCTAAACCAATCACGGCATATTGCTTATGTTCCGTGCGCAAACTGCGGAAGAAACTTAAAGAAGACAAATTCATGGCAAGCACCTCAACCCGATACTAAAAATCCTATCAAACCTTGCATGCCTCACCGCCATAGCCGGTCAAGGACTTACAGAAATCGGTTTTCTTTGGCTGGGAGAAAATAACTTCTGTAAGTCTAGCACAAAATTGGTTTATTATGGCTACATAAGCCTACAATACCGGCTATCTAGCCGACATAAAGATTCTCCTCCGGATAGTGAAGGGCGGTGGGTTTGGGATCGCCGAGAATCGCACCCATCAGCAGCAACACTCCCACCCGCCCGGCGTACATCGTGCCAATCAGCACTAGCTTTCCCAGCACTGATACTTTCGCCGTGATGCCGGTGGAAAGACCTACGGTGCCAAAAGCTGATACAGCCTCAAACAGCACCTGGATAAATGTCAGTTGCGGATCGGTCAGCTGAATTAAAGTGGTGGAGATCAGGACTGCCATTAAAGAGCCCACCGCAACGCCTATGGACTTCAAAATAAGTATCAGCGGGATTTGGCGCTGGTAGCAGACAACTTCTTCCTTCCCCTCCAGCACAGCTTTGGTGCAGTTGAAAAGCACCCTGACAGTTGTGGTCTTAATCCCGCCGCCGGTGCTTCCCGGACTGGCACCCAGAAACATTAGCCCAACGGTAATAAACAGGGCTACCTCTGTCATTTTGCCGGTGTCAATGGTATTAAACCCAGCGGTGCGGGGCGTCACCGATTGAAACCAAGCAGCCATTAACTTTTCCCCAAAGTTGAGAGGGCCAAGGGTGTCAGGGTTGCTGTATTCTGTGAGCAAAAAGGCGACTGTACCGATTGCCAAAAGGAATATCGTTGTCGAGGTTGCTACCTTGAAATTCAGAGAGAATACAACGCAACTGGTATTTTTGTCAAGCCGGCATTTCACCCACAGGTACATTTCCATAATCACCTTATAGCCAATCCCGCCCAAAATGATTAAGGCGGTAACGGCGAAATTGACCAGTGGCGATCGCACATATCCTATCAAGTTGTCCGAAAACAGGCTAAACCCGGCATTATTGAAAGAATTGACGCTGTGAAAAATCGACAGCCACAACCCGTAACCGAAGCCATAGTCCCGCCCGAAAACCGCGAGCAGCAAGAAAACGCCGGTGAGTTCTAAAACTAGCGTTGTGGCTATAATAGACTTCACGAGCTGGGCCATACCGGCAAGTCCGGGCTGGTCAAGCGATTGCTGAATCGCGATTTTGTCGCGCAAGCCAAATCTGCGCCCAATCAGCAGCAGCAGGAAGGTGGTTGCTGTCATGTAGCCCAACCCGCCCACCTGCACCAGCAGCACCAGCACCAGCTGTCCCCAAAAGGAATAATACTTCCCCACATCCACCACAGACAAGCCGGTGACGCAAACGGCAGAAGTGGACGTAAACAGCGCCGTCACCGGATTGCTCCAAGTGCCGTCACTCATGGAAAAAGGCATCATCAGGAAAAGAGCGCCGGCGGTAATGACAGCCAGGAATCCCAGGCAAATCGTTCTAGAAACAGTCATGGATTGTTTATAGACAGTCAGTTTCAGAGATGGGCATCATCGCATCATCGCATCATCGCATCACGCAAAAGCTGATTTATCGCCAGCGCGTAAATCTTCCCCATACCCCATGCCCTATGCCCTATGCGCCACGCCCCATGCCCTATGCGCCACGCCCACCTTCAAATTCCCACGCCGCCTGAAAGAAATCTCGCTCGCACAGCATAGCGTAGCGATAAGTCGAGTGCGCCACCGGCACCTCAGAAGAGGCGTACCGGTCTGCCAGTCTTTCCAGCTGTTGGGCCAAAGGCTCGAACTCCGCACTGCTGTAAGTGCGAATCCAGCCGGCATAGCGGTGCTCGGGAATGCCGCCCTCAGCTAGCTTTTGCCCCAAAAAGGCGTACAGCCTCATGCAGGGGGACATGGCAGCTGCCGTCAGCCCCACATCCGCCCCCCAAGCGGTAGCCAGCAGGAAGTCCGTATAGCGCCGCGTCGCCGGTGCCGGTGCGCTGACAATAGAATCCGCCCCCGACTGCGGCGCATAGCCTTGATGCAGCTTAAGTTCTTCGAGCGCCCCACCGGCAAGGGAGTGAAACACTTCAAACGCCTCCCAGTCGGGCGCTTTGGCGGCGGCGACGCAGTAGGCGCGGGCGAAAGCTTGCAAAAAAAATGTGTCTTGCCCAATATAGTAGGCAAACCGGCTCACCGGCAGCGTGCCGGTGGCGATTCCCCGCACGAAGGGATGTTCCAGGCACGCTTGGGCCAAATCTTGATTGGCTCCCCACAAATCGCTCGATAGTGTCATTGCTGTCTTCTGGGCACCTCCTGAACTATCATCACTCTGGTAAACCAATCTCGTCCTGTATCAAACGCACAATCCCGATGACCTCCAGTCTCAACGAGCAAATTCAACAATTTTACGACGCCTCCTCAGGTCTGTGGGAGAGGATTTGGGGCGAGCACATGCACCACGGCTACTATGGGCCGGCAGGCACCCTAAAAAAAGACCGCCGGCAAGCTCAAATTGACCTAATTGAGGAACTGCTCAGCTGGGCTAGTCTGGGCGAATCCCTCCCCCAGAACATCCTTGATGCCGGTTGCGGCATTGGGGGGAGCACTCTCTACCTGGCTGACAAGTTTAACGCATCTGCCACCGGCATCACCCTCAGCCCCGCTCAAGTTACTCGAGCCACTCAGCGGGCCCAGGAAGCCGGCCTCAGCCAGCAGGTCCAGTTCCAAGTCGCAGACGCCCTCAATATGCCTTTTGCTGACAATTCCTTTGATTTGGTTTGGTCGCTCGAAAGCGGCGAACACATGCCAAATAAGCAAAAATTCTTGCAAGAGTGCCGCCGCGTCCTCAAACCCGGAGGGACCTTTATTATGGCAACTTGGTGCCACCGCCCTCTCGACAAACCCGCCGGTCAGCTGGCGGATGCTGAGCGCCGGCACTTGGCAGAAATTTACCGGGTTTACTGCTTGCCTTATGTGATTTCCCTCCCGGAATATGATATAATGTCTCGCGATGCCGGTTTCCAAAATATCCGCACCGCTGACTGGTCAAAAGCTGTTGCGCCGTTTTGGGATGTGGTGATAGATTCGGCTCTGACTTTTGATGCTATTGTCGGGTTGCTGTTGAGTGGCTGGACTACAATTCAAGCGGCTCTCTCTCTGGGGTTGATGAGGGAGGGTTACGAGAGCGGGCTGATTCGATTTGGCTTGCTCTGTGGGAGTAAGTAGGGTTATATTCAACCGCAAAGACGCCAAAGACGCCAAGGATGCAAGGAGATAAGGTGAGTTTGAGTCAGAGGAATTCTCGCACGTTTGGGGAGCAGCTGTATTCGTTTTGGAAATTTGCTCGCCCCCATACTATAATAGGTACGAGCTTGAGTGTGGTGGGGCTGTGTTCCCTCGCTCTGGCTGAGTCGGGGACCGGCTTTTCTGAGTTTCGCCTGTGGCAGCTGTTGGGGGCTCTGGTGGCTTGTCTTGCCGGCAATGTCTATATTGTGGGGCTGAATCAGCTGGAGGATGTGGAAATTGATAGGGTTAACAAGCCCCACCTGCCGGTGGCTGCCGGTGAGTTTTCCTTTCAGCAAGGGCGGCTGATTGTGGCGGCTGCCGGCAGTCTGGCAATGCTCGTGGCGCTACTCGGCGGGCCGTTTTTGCTGGGGACTGTGGGCGTGAGTTTGGCGATAGGCACGGCTTACTCCCTGCCGCCGGTGCGCTTGAAGCGCTTTCCTTTTTGGGCGTCTTTTTGCATTTTTACCGTGCGGGGTGTTATAGTGAATCTGGGGCTGTTTTTGCACTTCAGTCAAGGGGGGGCAATTCCGCCAGAAGTCTGGGCGCTGACGCTGTTTGTTTTGGGGTTTACCTTTGCGATTGCTATCTTTAAGGATATCCCAGATATGGAGGGCGACCGGCTGTACAATATCACGACCTTTACTCTACAGCTCGGAGCTAGGGCGGTGTTTAATTTAGGCCGGTGGGTGCTGGCGGCGTGCTATCTGGGTGTGGCGCTTGCCGGTGTTTTCTGGCTGCAGGGGGTCAATCCTGTTTTTCTCAGCGTCACTCACCTGCTGGCGCTGGGTTTGATGTGGTGGCGCAGTTTGCGGGTGAATTTGGAGGATAGGGCGGCGGTGGCGCAGTTCTACCAGTTTATTTGGAAGCTGTTTTTCTTGGAATATTTGATTTTTCCGGCGGGGTGTTTTTAACCGCCAAGACTGGAGGGGGAGTTGGGTTCGGGCTAGCCGGTGTGACTCATTCCTCCCCCTGGAAAATTCTCTCATGTCTTGTATATTAATCGCTTTTGAACCGCCACAGGACGCGCCGCTCGGCAGGTCCTGTGGCGCTTCCTTATTAAAGCCGATATCAATTCCCCAACAGTCTCACACTGCGTTGAGATAGATATAGCGGCTCTCAGTTGGATGAACCTGTTTGCCCAGAAACCCGGTTTCTTTAAGAAACCGGGTTGTACCTCACTAATATGAGAAACGCTATAGTATTTTTTCCGACCGGCGAACACCCTTTGTTGCCCGGACTTTCAATCCAAAATCCGGGCATCCAAAATCCAAAATAGGGATCGCGCCCCACGCCCATTGCCAGCGCTCGACCCCAGCTTGAAGGGGCGCGTATTCCCCTGGGAGGAAATCTCTCAGCCGATTTCTATCTAGCGCCAGAGGGAAGCCCTGAGGAATTGCAGCAACATTAAAAGTAGATGCCGCTGCTGCGCGCTGCCCGGTATTCAAGCGGGGAAAAAGGTGAAAGTGGAACCACTGTTTTGCAGCAGCGCAAAGAGGGCAGAACGCGCCACTGATGGCCTACTGTAACAACGAGTGAATAGGAGAGCTGATGAACGCAATCTATCCAAATCGCAGAAGATTTTTACAAACGCTAGCGCTGCTGCTGACAGTGCTGCTCATGCTTCCGCTCGCTACTGCCTGCAGTTCGCAGAGTTCGGCACCGCCACCGCCGGTTGACGACTCCCGGGGCGGAACAGTGCCTTACAATAACCCGCAACAGCCCAGGGCGCGTCAGGGGCTGTCAACCGGCCAGAAGGTGGCAATTTTGGCGGGAGCAGCCGCACTTTACTATCTTTACAACCAGCACAAAAATGCGCAGGGAACGGGTGCGCAGGGGCAGTATTACCTGTCTAAGAATGGGCGCGTTTACTACCGCGACGCCCAGCACCGGGCGCACTGGGTAACGCCGCCGTCGCAGGGGATTCAAGTTCCGGAATCAGAGGCGCAACAGTACCGCGACTTTCAAGGGTATAACGGCCAATCTACGGGGCGCACTTTAGAAGGTTTGGGTGCGGACCCGGTGCCGGCACAGTAATCGCTTTTGACAGCACCGGCTGTGCGCAGTCGCTCCTAAAGTACCGGCACAGCCGCACTCTGAATTGAACAAGGAGAACCATCATGCAACTCGACAGATTTTTGCAAAATATGGCAGATGCTTTCCTGGGCGGTGGCAACCGCGAACAGGATGAGGAGGAGCGATATCGCAACGCACGACCGGCGAGCGAAGATCCCTACGGCGATCCGGCGGATTCCGGGGAATTTGGCAACTTGCGACCGGCAAGCGAAGATCCCTATGGCGATCCGGCGGATTCCGGGGATTACGGCGAGTACGCCAACGCGCGCCCAGCAAGCGAAGATCCCTACGGCGATCCGGCGGATGAGGAGTATAGCTAGAATGCCGGTGAGCAAATCTGAAAAACCCTCACCAGCGCTCTCAACACGAAGATATCTGGCGTCTCAAAATCTGCGCGGTTTTTCCCTCGTTCCTGGGCAGTAGGCGGTTCCGCCACTCCCCGGACCCAAAAAGTCGCAGGGGCAACTCCCCCTTCCCACCCCCCTGCGCCGCCGGCAGCCGGCGGATCTCTCCCCCACAACCCAGTACCCGACGCCCTAACCCCCCTCCCCCCTCTTGGGGGTGGGGATTGATTCGATATGAATTCTCCCGCAGCATCATGCTATTATAAGTTTTTACCCCACTGTTGAAAAAACCTGCGCTGCCTTGGCGAGCCGAAAACCCCTCAAAGCTTCGCAACACATTCCCCCCAGCTGTGCTGAACCCACCGGCACCCCCCTGTCTGGTACCATATCAGCTAGTGCCGGCTCCTCCGCAGCAGTCCACACGGAACAGCTCGCCATACAAGCCCCACCGCAGCCCCACCCCCCACAATAGTCTTTCCGGCACCCCACAAGTCTATCCAAAATTAATCAACCGTAACTCTCTACAGTCATAAAGCTGGTATTGCCATAAACACAAGGTATTTTCCAAACAAATTTTATAACATCCGGCTATACAGTTTGGATTGAGGTTCAGGCCAGCTCCTGTCGGAAACCAACGGCACCCCCACGATCCCCGCGCATGTCCAATTACCAATTGGCAATTTGTCGCGCCCGCCGGCCCCTCAGGATTCCCCTAACCCAGTCTGCCCTCCCCCCAAGAAGTCTGTTCGAGATTAATCTTTCGGATATAGCTGCATTCATAATGCTATACTTATTTTAAACAGCTTATTGCGGGTAAACAAATTTTATGAATTACGGTTGAAAAGTTTGTTAGAGGGCTGCGAGCCGGTGCGGCGGCGGAAAAGGGACACACCGGCACCGCCGCAAAAGCCCCCTGCCAGAGGGCACACTAAAAAACATAGGGGACACACCGGCATCCCCACATGGTTCCCTCCCCTGTGAAATTAACAATTTGCAATTTGTCACCCCCGCCGGCCCCTTCCGATTCCCCCAACCCACTCTTTCCGGCACCCCACAAGTATATCCAAAATTAATCAACCGGAACTCTCTACAGTCATAAAGCTGTAATTGCCATAAACAAAAGGTATTTTCCAAACAAAATTTATAACATCCGGCTATACAGTTTGGATTGAGTTTCAGGCCAGCCCCTGTCGGAAACCACCGGCATCCCCACGAGCCCCGCGCATGTCCAATTACCAATTGGCAATTTGTCGCGCCCGCCGGCCCCTCAGGATTCCCCCAACCCAGTCTGCCCTCCCCCCAAGAAGTCTGTTCGAGATTAATCTTTCGGATATAGCTGCATTCATAATGCTATACTTATTTTAAACAGCTTATTGCGGGTAAACAAATTTTATGAATTACGGTTGAAAAGTTTGTTAGAGGGCTGCGAGCCGGTGCGGCGGCGGAAAAGGGACCCCCCGCCCCCGCCGCAAAAGCCCCCTGCCAGAGGGCACACTAAAAAACATAGGGGACACACCGGCATCCCCACATGGTTCCCTCCCCTGTGAAATTAACAATTTGCAATTTGTCACCCCCGCCGGCCCCTTCCGATTCCCCCAACCCACTCTTTCCGGCACCCCACAAGTCTATCCAAAATTAATCAACCGTAACTCTCTACAGTCATAAAGCTGAAATTGCCATAAACACAAGGTATTTTGAAAACAATATTTATAATATCCGGCTATACAGTTTGGATTGAGTTTCAGGCCAGCCCCTGTCGGAAACCACCGGCATCCCCACGAGCCCCGCGCATGTCCAATTACCAATTGGCAATTTGTCGCGCCCCCCGGCCCCTCAGGATTCCCCCAACCCAGCCTGCCGTCCCCCCAAGAAGTCTGTACGAGATTAATCAAGCGGAGATAGCTGCATTTGGGAAGCTGTATTCAGCTATGTGAAAGTGTAGTAGGGAAATAATTTACATAAATTCCGGTTAAAAAGTTTATTAGGGTGCTTCTGGGCAGGGGCGGAAAAGGGACGGACCGGCACCGCCACAAGAGCGCAGGCATTGGGAGACGCGCCGGTGGCGTCGGGCAAGAGGGCCTGGAGGCTGGTGAGCCAGCGACAGGACTTGATATGATACAGTGAGCCCGGACTTTTAGTAGCGAGGGCGGTCCTGCTGCCATGTAGAAACAGGAAATGGGAGAGAGGGAATGCGGTTAATTTTGTACAGCAAGCCCGGGTGCCACTTGTGCGAGGGGTTGCTGGAAAAACTCCAGGAGATAGAAGGGCTGAATTTAGAGATAGAGATTAGAGATATTACCACTCGCGAGGACTGGTGGCAAGCCTATCAGTACGAGATTCCCGTTTTGTGCGCAGAGACTGCAGGTGTGGCCGGCGGGGGCGTCGCCGAAAAACAGCTGCCCCGGCTTTCCGCCCGGGCGTCCGCAGAGCAGCTCAAGGCAAAGTTGCAGAAATATCTTCCGATTGAGTGAGCAATAGTCGAAATATTAAAAATATGCTAACGTCACAAGTCATTGCCGATGGGTCAAGTACCTCGGACATGACCTGCAAGTACCTCTAGGAGGAAGATTAGAGAATCATGCAACTGCGCGAGCTACTGTCAGTCGTTCCCGACATTCTGCAAATGCCCTCCGAGGCGGCTCTCCACGCCGAGGTGACGGGTTTGTCCACCAATTCCCACGCTTGCCAACCCGGAGACTTGTTCATTGGAATGCCGGGAACGCGAGTTGATGGGGGAGATTTTTGGCCATCCGCCCTGGCTGCCGGTGCGGTAGCCGCCTTGGTGTCGGCTCACGCCGCCCAGAAAAATGGTGAGATTAATGGTGCCAGCGTCATCCCCGTCGCCGACATCACTTCTGCCTGCGCCAAAGTCGCCGCAGCCTTTTATGGCTACCCGGGGCAAAAGCTGAAGATGGTGGGCGTCACCGGCACCAATGGCAAAACCACCACCACTCACCTGATAGAATATCTCCTCAACCTCGCGCCGGCACCAACAGCCCTGCTGGGCACCCTCTACGCCCGCTGGCCCGGTTTCGTGCGGACGGCCACTCACACCACCCCCTTTGCCGCAGACTTGCAGAAACAGCTGGCGGAAGCCCTTGGTGCCGGCAGCCAAGTCGCCGTCATGGAAGTCAGCTCCCACGCACTGGCCCAAGGACGGGTGAGGTCCTGCCCCTTCGAGGTGGCGGTGTTTACCAACCTGACGCAGGATCACCTGGACTTCCACCGCGACATGGAAGATTACTTTGCCGCCAAGGCGCTGCTGTTCAGCCCCGACTATCTCAAAGGGCGGGCGGTGATTAACCTAGACGACCCTTACGGCAAGCGGCTGATTGATAAAATAAGCCCCGATCGGGTTTGGAGTTACAGCACCACCGATCCCGAAGCCGATTTGCAAGCTATCAATATAGCATACGAACAGACAGGTGTCAAGGGGGTCTTGCACACGCCAGCCGGTGAGGCGGCGTTCTACTTGCCGCTGGTGGGCAAGTTTAATTTGCAGAACCTGCTGGCGGCTGTCGGTGCCGGCTTGCACCTGGGTCTGGACTTGGAGAAAATCGTCGCCGCGCTGCCGCAATTCCCCGGAGTGCCAGGGCGGATGGAGCGCGTGCAAATCAGTCCCGAGCAAGACATCAGCGCCATCGTGGACTACGCCCACACGCCGGACAGTTTAGAGAACCTGCTGAAAGCCTCCCGACCGTTTATTCCCGGCAAGATGATTTGCGTGTTCGGCTGCGGGGGCGATCGCGACCGCACCAAGCGCCCTAAAATGGGCAAAATTGTCGCTGAGCTGGCGGATCTGGCGGTCGTCACCTCCGACAACCCCCGCACCGAAGATCCCGAACGGATTTTGCAGGATATTTTAGCCGGCATACCGGCATCCGCAGAGCCAGTGGTGATCGCAGATCGGGCGGCGGCAATCCGCACCGCAATTTTGCAAGCTCAACCGGGAGACGGAGTGCTGATTGCCGGCAAAGGGCACGAGGATTACCAGATTCTCGGCACCGAAAAGGTTCACTTCGACGATCGCGAGCAAGCGCGAGAGGCTCTCAAGGAGCGCCTGTCAGCTACAGGAGCGGGAAAACGATCGTTAGAATAAGAATACCTAATGCCCATTGGCTTTGAAGACGGACAGCAAGCACTCATGGCACCGGCCCAACAAGCAGCCTCCCTCTATGAACTCGCCCTCAGCGCCCTACAGCCGCCTGTGCCGCTGCAAATCAGTCTGGCTACCCTGAAATCAGCCACCGGCAGCCTGATTGACCTGCTGCTCGACCGGCAGATTGCCGCCACCCTGTGGGTGAAACAGCCGCCGGGGAGTGCTTGGCTCTCCGAAATCGAGCGCTACCGCCAGCAGGCAGGGAGCAAAATCTACCTCTGCCTGGAGGCAAATACACCCCCAGAGGTGGCTGCAGGTGTTGATGACCCCTCCAGGGAACTGCTGCCGGATCTGGCGCACCCAGAGGTGCGTCCGGGATACCAGAGCGGCGGGCGCATGGCGGACAAAAAGTCCCGGAGTGCTGTCTTGGAAGCGGACAAGCGGCATGGGCCGGTGAGGGCCTCACAGCCAGAGCGCCTTCCCGCCTCTGGCGGGGGCGAGACGCCGGCACCACCGCCAGGGGGGCCGGTTTTCTCTGTGGCCCTGGCACCTGAATTTTCCCTGAGACGGGAATATTTCCTGCTGGTGCTCTCAGAACAGCTGTGCGGGCTCGTCATCGCCCACCGGCCCAGGTCGGTGCGGCTGCCGGCACAGGCGGCGTCAGCCGGGGCTGGCACGCACCCCGTCTTGGCGCTGTGCTCGGCGGACAGGCAGACAGTACAGCGGGCGTGGGAGGGGCTGGGGCGGGCGATAGCTTTGGGCGCACCGGCAGCCGGCGCAGCCGGTGCTGTGGCGTCCAGCTTCCCCGGAACGCTTTCCGAGCCGGTGCCGGCAAACCCTGAGGAGCTTTTGGCCAATTGGGAGTCCCTGTTCCCCCCCGCCCTAGCCCCCACTGACGCCGGGCCGGCGTCAGCAGGCTCTGCGCCCGATTCCCTGTGGGCCAAACAAATCCAGCGACAGGAGGAAGTCTGGCGCACTGCGGTTCACTACCGGCAGCAAGCGGCAGATGCGGACGACCTCCAGCGGCAAAACCAAGAACTGCTAGAAGCCTCCCACCTGAAAGACGAGTTTCTCAATAATGTCGGTCAGGCGCTGCGGACGCCTCTAACCAACATGAAAACGGCGCTCACCCTGCTGAGTTCGGCAAACCTCAAACCCGACCAGCGCAAGCGCTACCTGCAGCTGCTCAATACCGAGTGCGACCGGCAGACCTCCCTGATTAATGGTTTGCTGGAATTGGTGCAGCTGGATATGGCCGGCGAGCACACGGAGATGCAGCCCCTCCCTCTGGCGGATATGGTGCCCGGTGTGGTCAGCACCTACCAGCCACTGGCCCGAGAAAAAGGCATCATGCTGGCTTACACTGTACCCGACGACTTGCCGCCGGTGTCTTGCCTGCGCCCCTGGCTGAAACAAATTGTTATCAACCTGCTGCACAACGCGATTAAATTTACTGCTAGCGGCGGTCAAGTTTGGGTGCGGGCAAATCAGCAGGGGGATTATATCCAGCTGGAATTTCGCGACACCGGCAGGGGCATTCCGCAGCACGAACTTCCCAAAATCTTTGACCGCTTTTATCGGGTGCGCCAAGCTGTGGATGAAGATCCGGGCGGTGCCGGTTTGGGTTTGACGATCGTGCAGCAGCTGCTGCTGCGCTGCGGCGGTTCGATTTCGGTGAAGAGTCAAATGGGTCACGGTTCGACTTTTAAGGTGCTGCTGCCGGTGTACCACAACACTGCTGATGAGTAGCTGTTGGGGGGATGCCTGGATGCCCGGATGCCCGGATGGGGCAGGGGGCATCATCGCATTGGATTGTTCGTGAAACCTAGCACCTATAGCAATATACAGTTAGTTTGGGTGCGGCTACGCTGAACTTGCGAACCTTTTTGGGCTGCGCTGAACTTACGAACCTTTTTGGGCTGCGCTGAACTTACGAACCTTTTTGGGCTACGCTGAACTTGCGAACCTTTTTGGGCTGCGCTGAACTTACGAACGGGCGAAACCTCCTTGATGTCTGGATTTACAATTCCATTATCCAAAAACTAAAATCCAAAATTGTTATTATTCCAAGGGTAGGAAAATGGTGAGGACTTCTCCCTGTTGGGGCTTGTGCCGCACGATGAGTTTTCCGCCTAAGGCTTGAAAGAGATTTTTGGTTACGCTCAGGTTGAGGCTGAGGTTGCCGGTTTCTGGCTGGAACATCAGCAGCTGTCCGATGGATTTGATCGCCGGCTGTCCGGAGACTGGCAATTTGCCGGTGCTGTCGGCTTGAGATTGCAGCTGCACTTTGAGCTGGTGACCGGCTGGGATTACCTGCAGCTGGATGTGGCTGCCCAGGGGGAGAGAGCTGGTCACATTCTCTATTAAGCCGGTGAGGACTTGATCGAGCATGGTGGGATCGCTGACGACGGATGGCATTTTCTGGGGGAGGACGACATCTAGGGTGATGTTGCGCCGGGACGCCTGTTTTTGCCACCGGGGGATGCAGCTGCTGATCGCAGCGGCGAGGGAGGTGGGCGTTAGCCTCACCGGCACGAGATTGGCTTGTGAGGTTTCAAGCTCGACGGCTCGGAAAATTAGGCTGAACCGGTCGATTTGCTCGGTACACTCGCGATCTATCATTTCCAGCCGCTTTCTCACTTCAGCTTCGAGTTTGGGTCGTTTGAGCAGCAGGCGGGTGAGGGTGCGAATGGTGGTGAGCGGGGTGCGCACTTCGTGGGCGAGGGCTTGCAGCAATTCCACGTCTTGTGGCGGGGATTGCTCGCTGAAGCTGTTGCCGGTGGGGCTGTTGAGCTGTGGGATGCGCTGGTTGAGGGCTTCTGGGTTCAGATTTGACTTGGGGGCTGCCGGCGCAAAATAGGCGTCATTTTCTGGCAGGTTTCGGGCATTTTTTCTCTTTTCTGAATGGGTTTGGCGCTCAGCAATGGGATTGGGTTCGGATGCGCTGCGCCGGCGCGACACGGCAGCGCTGTCAAGGGCTGCTGGCAAGGCGGCGGGCTTGACGCCCGGGGGCGCTGGTATGCGGTGGCTCTCTGTCTCTGCCGGTTCTGGCTGAAATTCCAGGAGCAGCTTGGCAAACTGGGTGACTGTTTTGTAATGGGGGGCGCAAGGCGCGAACTGCTCCACTAGGCTGTCGAGATCGCAGAACTGACTGGCACTGCTGGTGAGTGCGGCGCGGGGGCGCAGCGCTTGCCAAACCTGCCAGACGACTTCTGGGTCAAAGGAAAACTGGAATGCCGGTTCGCTCCAGCTGTCTCTCGGCTGTTCTTGATTACGCACAACGTTGTGCGTAATCTCCGGCTTTACGCTCGCCACTGGGTTAAGTCGCGGCGCTCCCAGAACGATGGCCAAACTGAAATGAGGGGTAAGTATAACACAAAACTTCTCATTTGTCAAGGGGTCGGCGGGGAGTAAGGGCAGTATTGCCGGTCGGGAGTTTTCTGCCGGTGCGGCGCAAAAGGCGGCGACCGGCACGCGCGGACCTGCAGGGAGTGGGAGTGCCGGTAAGTGGGATTCGGCACAGGTGAATGTCCACGCCGAATAGTTGGCCACCAGGGCGGGGTGACTCAGATGGGAGTGGGGTCCGGACAGGACTAAGCCTTTGAGAGGTGCGGGAGTGAGGGGGTGTTGCAGTTCTCTTTGCAGGCGGTAAGACTGCGCTGCGCTGCTTCCCTCTCCCAAGCGGGACAACTGCGCCCTCTGTATGGGGGTTCGGGCAATGTCTTGTTGCAAGAGACAGCTGAGGGCGGAGATGGCGCTGAACCATTCCCGTTCAGCTTTGAGGCGCTTTCGCTCAGCTTTACCGGCGCTGGCTGTCAGTCGGGAGTGGCAGAGATTGCCAGCACTGTCAGCAGCACCGGCATCTGACTGAACTCCGTCAGCCCCTGCAAGGGCTAAAATCTCACTGACGGTCGGTAAGAACCACTTATCCATAGCAACACACCCCCCTGTGGACAGATGGGCATCTGTAAGAGAACCGCTTTAGCATCCACCGTAAAAGTGAAGATTATATAGTTTCTTTGTGGCAGGCAGGATTTATATCCCTTCCCTACCAGAGTACCGGCATTTTTCCCCGTGTGACAGTCGCAGAACCGAACCAATCGGTCGCAATCTCCGGGGGGTAAGGGTTAATAGGTATGGGGCATTGGCGATTGGGCATGGGGCATGGGGCATCGGGCATCGGGCATGAAGATATGATCGCCCTATTTCCGATTAAATGGTCTTTGCAAAACCCGCTTTTAGACGGGTTTTGCAGGTTGCTTTTTTTCGGATGTTATTAAATTTGCCTCTCAGCCGCCCCCCCAGCTCCCCCCACCGGGTGCCGGTGGGCCCGTTTTTGGCCCTCCAGAAGGCCGGCAATTGGTTTTTCTCCCCCTCCACTCTATATCCTAACCCCTAGCTCTGATATATCAACAGCAGTTTTACCTGCTATCCTATTAAATGGTCTTTGCAAAACACGGGTTTTGACGGGTTTTGTAGGTATGCTTTCTTTCGGATATTATTAAATTTGCCTCTCAGCCGCCCCCCGGCTCCCCCAACCGGGTGCCGGTGGACGGTTTGTAGTTCAGTGCAGCCCAACCGGCAGGCCCGTTTTTGGCCCTCCAGAAGGCTGGCCATTGGTTTTTCTCCCCCTCCCCTCTAGTGCCTAACGCCTAGCTATGAGATTTAAGCAGCAGTTTTACCTGTTATCCTATTAAATGGTCTTTGCAAAACACGGGTTGAGACGGGTTTTGTAGGTATGCTTTCTTCCGGATGTTATTAAAGTTGCCTCTCAGCCGCCCCCCAGATATCCCAACCGGGTGCCGGCAGGCCCATTTTTGGCCCTCCAGAAGACCGGCCATTGGTTTTTCTCCCCCTCGACTCTAGTTTCTAACCCCTAGCCATGAGAGCCCTAGAGCAGTTTTACCTGTTATCCTATTAAATGGTCTTTGCAAAACACGGGTTGAGACGGGTTTTGTAGGTATGCTTTCTTTCGGAGACTATAAAAGCAGGTAATGGGCGTGGGGTATGGGGGGGACGCGAATGGGGCATGGAGCATGGGGGAGATTTACGCGCTGCGCTGGCGCGCCGGCACGGAACGGCGAGAAATCAGCATTGCAAGCGTGCCCTATGCCCTATGCCCAATCCCCCAAACCCCTAACAGCTCCCGAAAGCTGTTGCAAAATGAAGTCAGTTCATTTATCTTGCTGCTGGCCCATGTCAATTTTGCAGGCTGATGTAAAAAATCTGCTGTCTGACTTGATAGCTCGCTTCTCGCGGCGCGTCGATTATTTGGCGATTCGCCTGGAGGAATCGGAAGGAACGGATATCTTCTTGCGGGGGGACAAGATTGAAACGCTCAGTGAGGGGGTGTCGGTTGGGGGACAAGTCCGCGCCTGCTATAAGGGGGGCTGGGGGTTTGCCAGTTTCAACCGGCTGGCGAATCTGGCTGAGCGGATTGAGGAAGCGGTGGCTGCGGCTAGGATGGTAGGGGTGGAGGAAACGCTGCTAGCGCCCGTCGAGCCGGTGCAGACGGTTTGCGTTTTGCCGCTCACCGGCACCGATCCGCGCCTGATTCCCCTAGCGGCGAAGAAGGCGCTGTGCGATCGCTACGGGGAAATTCTGCGTTCGGTGGACCGGCGGATCGCGACGACTTCTGTGCGCTACGGCGACAGCGCTCAGCGCATCATCCTGGCGACTTCCGAAGGAACGCTGCTGGAACAGTCCTGGACGGATATGGAAATGCGCTTTGCCGCGACTGCCCGCGACGGGACTACGGTGCAGACCGGTCGGGAAACCACCGGCTCGCGCAAAGCTTATGAAGATTTAACCGCCCTGGACACTCAGGTGCGGGGGGCTGCTGAGCGGGCGGTGGAGGCGCTGTCTTTACCGCCGGTGAGGGGGAACACCTACACGGTGGTGATTGACCCGATTCTCAGCGGTCTGTTTGTCCACGAAGCCTTCGGGCACCTCTCGGAGGCGGATATGGCTTACGAAAATCCGGACTTGCTGGAGGTGATGACGTTGGGACGCCGGTTTGGCCCGCAGGACCTGCAAATTTTTGATGGCGCAGCGCCCCCTGGGCATCGCGGCAGCTATTTTTATGATGATGAGGGCACACCGGCAACCACAACTCAACTGATTCAGGATGGGGTGCTGGTAGGACGCCTGCACTCGCGGGAGACGGCGGGGAAGCTAGAGGAAGCGCCCACCGGCAACGCGCGCTGTTTGAATTACCACTTTCCGCCAATTGTGCGCATGACGAATACCTGGATTGAGCGGGGGAAGACGCCGGTGGCGGATTTGTTTGCCGGTATTAAGGAGGGGGTTTACGCCCGAAACTGGCTGGGGGGGATGACCAATGGGGAGATGTTCACCTTCAGTGCCGGTGAGGCGTGGTACATTCGCAACGGCGAGCTGGCTGAGCAGGTGCGGGACGTGACGCTTTCTGGAAATGTGTTTAGCACTCTGGCGGATATTGAAGCGATTGGGGATGATTTCTACTGGGATGAGTCCGGCGGTTGCGGTAAGGGGGGTCAGAGTGGGCTGCCGGTGGGCTGCGGCGGTCCGAGTTTGCGCATCCGCAATGTAGTTGTGGGTGGGGAAGCGGCGGAGTAGTTTGATACAGCAATGGACATTGGGAATGGGGCATGGCGCATAGGACATGGCGCATAGGGAAAATGCCCAATACCCATGTCCTAAACTTACTGGTTATTGCTATATAAAAGACGCGACATGTCGCGTCTTTACATTTAGGGAGCCGGCTTTACCCCAGAGTCAGCACTCTTGCTGGAAAATCTACGACGAGTCGCAGTGTTTGCAGCCACTGCAAACCGAGCAAATTTTCTGGAAGCTCGATAGCAGCTACAACAGGAATATTAAACTCCTGTTCGTCTAGCAGAACTTTGCCGGCATAGAGTCTGAAAAACTCTTCACCCCTTGCTGTCCGCATGGCTCGTCTGCGTTCCATCAGAGGCCAACCCAATATCTCTATGTCTTGGATGTTCATCGCCAGCCAGCCGGTGGTGAAACAGGTATCTAGCAGCACCTCGACTGGGAAGCTCTCCCCGTCAGCAGCAATCAACTCAATTTCAAACAATAGCTGACCTGTGTCGCCGAATCTGCCTGTAATCATATTTGACCGCAGGCTCCTGTCTCATTGAGACAAAAAGTTCCAAGTATGGCATCAGGGTGCTTCTGACGAGCTTTTTGGTCGGCCACTTCTTCATTGGAATCGATGAAATAGTCACCGCTATCCGGCTCGATGACGATAAACCAATTATAGTGGCCATCTATCACTTCTGGGCGGACTCGCTCAAAAATTGAGCGACAGCGGTGATATAAGGCTGAGTCTTCAGCTTGGCGTCTGGCAAGTTCCTCGGACGGTATGGTGTGTGAGGGGAATACCCTTCCCCGACGCGGGGTGCGTTTTTCTGGTGTTTGGGTCATGTTATGTCCTGCCGGTTTAATAATGGGGGGCTAGTTTCTATTATAACTCAATCCGAACCGGCAATTTCCTGAACCGGCTTAATTGGGCAAGCTAACTTCTGCCCAAACTGCGATGGGGGCTGAATTAGATTCGGCGAAAGAATCGACTTTGAGAATGATGATTTGCTGCCCCTCCTTAAGGACGCCAACTTTCTCTGGCAAGTCGTACTTGGGTTTTCTGGGCATATCTTTTCTCAGATTAACTCCTGTGGTAACAGTTACTGTAGCTCCGGGTGAGGGGACGACAGGAGGAGATATGGTGACTGGCTGTTTCGTTGCAATCAGGGTTTCGCCCACATAGGCAAAGCCTGCAGTTTTGCTGACCGCACCTATTCTCAGCCAACCGACAGGACGGATCTGGCTGTTGTGAGTGGGCGCTACTATCACTTGAAGCGGTCTTGCTACAACAAGACCCACAATGATTGCTGCTCCTATTATACTGCCTAATATTGCTATTTTTTGAACGTCTGCCAAACCAGAAGAGGGGGTGTTTATCTGGGGTTGAAGAGACGTTGAGCGAGGAGACACCGCTGCAGTGGGTTCTGTGGGTTCGCCGGCAGGAGAGGGAGGTGGGGGAGGGGAGATGGGAAGAGGGTTAGATTGCAAGGCGGAAAGCATTTCTCTGGCGGTGGCGTAGCGTTCGCGCGGACTGAATTGAACCGCTTTGTCTAGCACCGCCGCTAGAGAAGGGCTGACATTCAAAGCGTGCCGGTGCCAAGCAATTTCACCGGCTAGCGGATCTGCGAGTTCTTGTGGCCATTTGCCGGTGAGCAGATAAATCGCGGTCAGCCCTAAGGCGTATAAATCGCTACAATACATCGGTCTGCCGGCAGCCTGCTCGCTAGGCATAAATCCGGGGGTGCCAATGACAATCGAACTGGCAGGATTGCCGGTGGAATTGATGCCGGTGCCCATTGTTTCTTTGACAGCACCGAAGTCAATCAGCACCGGCAAGCCATCCCGCTCCCGCAAAATGATATTATCCGGCTTGATATCCCGGTGAACAATCCGCTTGCTGTGGACAAAATCGAGAACCGGCAGGATACTGCTCAGCAGCGCCCTGACTGAACTCTCACTCATCACCCCAGATGTGTCTATTTTGCGCCTCAGGGTTTCCCCCTCAACCCACTCTTGCACTAAGTAGAACTGTCCCGCTTCTGAAAAGTAAGCGTACAGCCGGGGAATTTGGTTGCTGCCATCGCCCAAACCTTCCAGGACAGCGGCTTCTCGCCCGAACCGATCTCGCACGAGATTGTACATCTGGGGGTTGTTCGCCACCGGCTTGAGTTGCTTGATCGCGCAGCGGCGACTGGAAGGCATCTGGGTGTCTTCCGCCAGAAATGTTTCGCCAAACCCGCCTGCGCCCAGGGTCTGAATAATCCGATAGCGGTTGTTCAAGAGTGCCGGTGTCATAATTCTATTTCACCAGATAGATGTTTGGCTATCAATATAACCCTAAGCAGAGCGCTGGTAGGCGGGAATGATAGGAAAATTTACATAATATAGCAGTTCTAAATGATTTGCGCAACCGCTCTTGGCCCAGAACCCCGGTTTCTTAAAGAAACCGGGGTTCTGAAATTTATTGGGGGCGGGTGTTGGGGGCTGGTTTATCAATCCCCTTCGCGGTGGGGCAAAGATTTTGGGGGAACCCGCCCCTACCGGCGGCGAAGAATCCTTTTTGCGCCCAGGAAACGATCTGAAAAATCGGGGGCGTCGAGGGAGCTATAAATCACACCGTCAGAGGAGGATGCCTGGATAAACTTGCCATTGCCGGCATAGATTCCCAGATGCGAAGGGCCAGAAGTGTAAGTTTCAAAAAATACGAGATCCCCCGGGTGCAATTGGTCGGGAGGGATGCTAATTCCGTCGGAAAAATATTGCTGGTCTGCGTCGCGGTGGAGGCGGATTCCGTGAACTTTGAAAACCGTGTGGGCGAAACCGGAACAGTCCACACCGGCTGTCGTCATCCCGCCCCAGAGATAGGGCTGCCCTAATAGCTGGCGGGCGGTTTCTAGAATGCGCTCTCCCGACACTCGCTGCCGATTCTGCTGTGAGTAATCCAGCAACTCTCTAGAGAGGATATATCCCTGTCGCCCGCCTACCAGTTCCACCCATGTGAAGTTGCTATCTGCTCGCGCACCGGCACCGACTACTGTACCGAGAGGCAAAACGAGAAAAGCCGGCGCATTTCGGCGGGGGAGGGTTCGCACAGACGCTCGCGCAACAGAAACGATTGAGCGTTTTTCCCACGGTTTCCCTGAGGAAATGCTTCCCAAATCTGACGCGCGCACCCACCCGCGATAGTCAAATTGATCTGGCAAACTGACTTGCAACCAGGAATTTTGCCGGCTGAGAACTCTGACGGGTTCCCCATGCAGAGCCTGAGTCACCATCTCGGATTCTTCCGAGGGGTGCCGGTGAACGCTGACAGCGGCTTTTGCTGCGTAAAGGTTCGCCGCCAGCTGTTTTTCTGCTCCCACTTGTGCGTAAGAAACGCCTGACTGAGGCGCAATGTTCAGGGAGGTGTCTCCCGCAGCAGCTTTTGCGCCGGCAAACCAGCCTATTGTCACCCAGACGAACCCGAAGGTGACAGCAAATTTGGCTTTGAGCTTGTTTACTAACATCTTCTTAAAGGTTAAGCTGTCAGGTTGGCTTGATAGCGGTTCTAAGTGAGTTGTGATTTTTTTTAGGAACCGCCGCCGTGAAGGAGCGCCAAGGGGAGAAAGGAGAGAGGGGAGCTCACAAATCATTTAGAACTGTTAGAGAAGCCGGCACTTAGGTAAAGTCTCGTCTGATGCGATTTAAGGCTTGATTGAGTCCGTCACTGTCAATCCAGCCGACAAAGCCGCTGTAAACCATTTTATCATCTCTGTCGGCTAAAAAAACGTGGTCAACGCCAAGTGGGTTTTTCCAGGTTCTCACGGCTGTGCCGTCTCTCAGTCTCATCACGGGATTGGAATGTTTGAAGTCCCGGTGGTGTGCCGGTGTGATTCCAGGTACGCTGTTTAAGATGGCGATGACTTGTCGGGTGATTTCTGTGGCGCTGTCGCTGACTGCAGTTGAGCAGCCGCACCCATCAGTGACTGTGGCTCTGAGCCGGTCTTTCATGTCGGCATCAAAGAGTAACAGGGAGTCAATTTCGCTGAGGAGTTTTCCGTGCGCTTCAGTCTGCCGCCTTTGGCAATAAATGGCGGTGAGCAAATCCTCAAGTCCGACTTCTGTCAGGGCGTCGGCAATCAGTGCTGTGACTCCCAAAACTGCTATCCCGCCCAGCATGCCGGCTGGCCCTCCCAGTAGGGCTAGGGCGGCTGTAATGGCGGCGGCTCCTGTTAAGCCGGTTGTTGCCATGACTGTTACTAATATTATACCTGGCAATCCTAATGCTGCGACTTTTTTGACAACTTCATCCATACGCTAGTTCCCGGAACTATTATTAATTTTAGCTCACCGGCTTCGCCGGCTGCCGGCCTGGGGGCTGGCCAGAGGGACTGGGGGGCTAAAGCCCTACTACAAACTTTGGGGCTAAAGCCCAACTACGAACTGGGCTAAAGCCCAACTACGAACTGGGCTAAAGCCCAACTACGAACCTTTGGGCTAAAGCCCAACTACGAACCTTTGGGCTAAAGCCCAACTACGAACCTTTGGGCTAAAGCCCAACTACGAACCTTTGGGCTAAAGCCCAACTACGAACCTTTGGGCTAAAGCCCAACTACGAACCTTTGGGCTAAAGCCCAACTACAAACGGTCGGTTTTCCGCCCCCCTGGAGTGGCAACTCGGGTATTATATTAAGTAAAGTAAAGATGTCGTTCAGAAATCACTAGAAACTCATGGGGCTATTCGGATTTGGTAAGAAGCTGGCACTGCCCACTCCTCAGGAGGCTTTGCCTGGACGGGCGCAACCCATGCCGGTTCCCGCCCGTCACTATGTGAGCGGGAATCCGCTCAAACCCCCTTACCCGCTGGGGATGGAAATGGCAATGTTTGGCATGGGGTGTTTCTGGGGGGCGGAACGCAAATTTTGGCAGCTTGAGGGCGTTTTCAGCACTGCGGTGGGTTACGCCGCCGGCATAACGCCAAACCCTCTGTATGAGGAGGTTTGCACCGGCATGACGGGTCACAATGAGGTGGTTCGCGCTGTTTTTGACCCGAAAGCTATCAGTTACGAGGCTCTGCTGAAGGTGTTTTGGGAAAGCCACGACCCCACGCAAGGGATGCGTCAGGGCAATGATGTTGGCACGCAGTACCGTTCGGGAATTTATGTGTATTCGGACGAGCAAAAGAAGCTGGCTGAAGCTTCGCGAGACGCTTATCAGGACGCTCTGAAAGCTGCCGGTTACAAGGGGATTACTACTGAAATTCTGGACGCTCCTGAATTTTACTACGCGGAAGGCTACCACCAGCAATACCTCGCGAAAAATCCGAATGGATATTGCGGTCTGGGCGGGACGAAGGTTTCTTGCCCTGGATTTGCTGTGCCTGAAGGGGTTAAGTGATAGGTTTGATTGACTTTACCTGATGCAGAGAAACCCGGTTTCTTTAAGAAACCGGGTTTCTGTCTTATCCTGCGGCAACTGGCTAATAATGCTGCTTGTCCCTTGAAAGGAGGCAGAGCCTCCAAAGGGGCGTTCCCAGGCTCCGCCTGGGAGGGGGAGAACTAGAAACCGGGTTTCTTAAAGAAACCCGGTTTCTAAAGCATGTATTTTTCTTTGATGCGCTGAATTTGTTCTAGGAATTCTGCGCCTTTTTGGGGGTTGACCATTGCGACAAAATTGGCAAATCCCTGCAGGGAGGCGAGAAGGGTGTCGGAGTTGCCCCAGTGTTTGCCTTCTAAGCCGTCTCTCTCGATTTGGTAGAGTGTGGCGCGGAAGCGTTTTAAGGTTTCTCTGGAGATGTTGGGGTGGCTGTTGACAACTATGCCGGTGACTTCTTGCTGCCGGTTTTTGCGCAGGATTCGGGTTTTCTGTTCGTTGATGGCAAATCCTTCGTGGGCGACGATTGACTCTGTGCGTCTGAGGATGTTGCAAATGTGGCGCAGGCTCTCACCGGCACCGGAAAAGGTGAGGTCGTCTGCGTAGCGGGTGTATGTAAAGCCGAGTTCTTGCGCCATCTGAACCAGCCGCCGGTCTAAGCGCCGGCACAGCAAGTTGGTAATCGCTGGAGATGCGGGGGAACCTTGCGGGAGGTGCCGGTTGCTAATTGCTACAAAGTAAGTCTTTCCGTCTAATTCGACTTCTTCAATTTCGGGTTCGGTACAGAGTAACGCGAAGATGGTGCCGGCGGATTCTGAATAGCCGAAGGACTGGAAAAGTCCTTTAACTCGTCTGTAGGAAATTGAGGGAAAGAAATCTTTGAGGTCGAAGTTGATAATAACGTCTGCTGCGACGTGAGGTTGGGCGTTGGTGAGGATGGAGCGCTCGCGCCTGAATCCGTGAGCGGCGTCGTGAAGTTCCAGCTTTTCCAAAATATTGCTGAGTATCCAGTGCTGCGCTCGCTTCAAGCGGGGCATGGGGGCGGAAATCAGCCGCTCGCCACCCGTTTTTTTTGGAATTTTGAAGCGAATGTAGTGGGAGGTTGTTGAGGTTTTGCGGTCAAAGGCGAGAAAGCGCAATTCGCCCACAGAAATCCCCATTGCGCCGGCAATGTCTTCGGCGGTTTGGCAGGGGGGCAAGCTGTTACTTTGCAACCGCTCCAAATTGCCTTCTGTGCGGTTGAGCCCACCAGAAACATCTTCCCCCAGATAGATGATTTCTTTCTGTTTTTTCTCTCGCCACGCTTGGGCGCGTTCTTGACGCTCTCTTTCTCGCCGCTCTTTTGTTTCCTGACGCTTGCGCCGCGATTCAGCCAGTCGCTGCTTGAGCATTTGTTTGCGGAGCGCTTGTTCGTTTTGCAGGCGGGATGTCTCGCGCCGCAGTTCGTCGAGCTCCCGCCGGATTTCTCCTTTGCGCCGGATTTCATCGGCTGGATCTTGGGGGATTTCGCCCTGTGCCGGCCAGAATCCGTAGCGAATCATTTCTTCGAGAATGACTTCTTCTCTGCCAATTTGCCAGATGCGTTCGTAGAGTTCTTGGCGGGTTCTCGGTTGGTCAGTCATGGTGCCGGTGTTATACCTATTTTGGATTTTGGATGCAAGGATTTTGGATTGAAAAAGGCGGGAGGAAAGCTTTTTATCCCTCGTTCCTAGGCTCCGCCTGGGAACGCGACTCTGGAGGCTCTGCCTTCTTTCTCCAATAAGCAGCATTATTATTATACCTATTTTTGATTTTGGATTTTGGATTGAAAAAGGTGGGAGGAAAGCTTTTTATCCCTCGTTCCCAAACACCCTGCGGGAAGCCTGCGGCTACAGCCTGGGAATGCGACTCTGGAGGCTCTGCCTCCTTTCGACCACATGCAGCATTATTAGCCTAACAGCTTGAGTCGCGTTTATCTGTGTTTATCTTTGTACTTCTGCGGTTTTTAATAAGCTAGTTTCTAGGCAAAAATAGTCGGGAGGCGGAGCCTGTGCGTGAGCCTTCCCAGGTAGTAGGGGCGGGTCCGAGTGCCATCGGTGTCAACTTAAGCTCCCGGCGATTGGAAATCGCGGCTACACAAATCAAGTCCGCCTGCGCGGACTTAAGAGAAGAGCTAGAATCTTAAAACCCGCGCAGGCGGGTTTTGTCTGTATAGCTGCGGTTTCAACCGCCTAGAGACTACGGGACACAGCTTAAGTTGACACCAATGGTCCCCGTGCCCGCCTCCGGAACTAGAAATAAGCTAACTTGTAGGCAAAAAATAGTCGGGAGGCGGAGCCTCTGGGTGAGCGCTCCCAGGCGGAGCCTGGGAACGAGAAATGAGAAAAAAAAATCACGCGCCGCTAAGCTTTGGTTGCCCCTTCGTAAACCCCTCAGGACTAGACTGCTCAACTCAAGCGGTCTCGGGTACTGTCGCTCATTCACTTCGCGGAAGTCACACTGGAATTGCGACAGTACCCGAATGACCGCACAGTCAAGAGCAGGCTAGTGATGCGTGTCTGGACTGAGCGCAAGGACGGCGATCCACCGCCCGGATTGCAAGGCTGTTTACCTCGTAATTAGCGTGCGCGTGATGGAATTACCGGCACGAGTGCGTCACACTTTGGAAAATATACCCTGGCGATTAGAAATCGCGGCTATACAAACGAAGTCCGCCTTCGCGGACTTTTGCAGATAGCCTAGGCGGTTTCTACTTCTATCCCGGATTCCCTCGTGGGATGCTACCTACCGGCTCTGACGAGCGTGTTGCATTCGCAGGGCCAGAATGTGCTCGCACGGGCCTTTGTACAGCTTGTTTTGCTGGTGCCAGTTGCAATTACATTCTGCACCTATTATACGCTCGTCGGCATCAACTGTCAAGGAGGGGTTTAAAATTTTTTCCCGGTCTTGGACAGTGCCTTGCAGTGCCAGCGCTCCGGCGGAATCGCCGGTGACTGAGGACACACGGACGGCATTTTGGGTCAGGAAGCGAGTGGCCTTTTCTTCTCGCTCGTTGGCAAAGCGCAGGCGCTCCACCGGCAGGGGTTCGCGGCTGAGCTCCCGCACTCGGTACACTTGCTTATTCAAGTCGTAAATGGCCCGACCGGCTTGGGTGTAGGCGCTCAACGCTCCCAAAACCGCCGCTCGGTTCAGGTTGAGGCGCTGCGCCAAAACGTCAGGAGTTTCTAACCAAGTGTGCCTCAATTCATCAAAGATGAGTTGCTGGGTGTAGGAGTCCACATCGGCGCGGGGTGCCATCAAGTCGAAGTTGCCAGATTGCGACCAATCATTGGCTGTCCACCCGGACAGACCGAGGGTAAAAGACATGTCGCCCAAGTCGGCAACGTAGAAGGATGGCATACCGTTTCCTAACAGGTGAACGGTAAATTTTTTGGCGATGGGGATGAGGCGTTCCAGGATGTGAATGCGCCGGCGTCCCCACACTCGAATGACTTTTTCATCACTGCCGGTGTAGGGGGAGCGAGGGCAAACCAGTTCAATGTTCCAGGGTTCAAATACAACGCGCACCGGCGCTCCGGGTTTGAGGTGGTAGCGCAAGCTGCGGGGGCCTTTTTGCTCTTTGTGCCGGCGCAGGATAAAGCAGAGATTGTGAATGTCCATTGGGTGCAAGTCAAACCGGGTTGCCGGCAGGGACATTGCGGAGCTAACTTGCAAGAAACCCCTCACCCAGCTGTCCGGCAAATCGATTTTGACTTCCTTAAATGTCTCTTCGTTGGTGGTTTGAACCTCAAAGCCCGACGGGTCGATTTGAAATTGGGTTGTCTTGTAGCTGCGGATTTTCTGGAACTCGTCGTAGAGTGCGGCTGAGTAGTCGATATTGGTGGTGCCGCAAGCGAACTCGCTGATCTTTTTAAACACCTCGTAGCTGGCACCCAGGCGACCGTAGCTGGACTCATCGACGCTGAAACACTCGAAGAACACCTCATCCGGGTGAACTGTGATTACCGGGTCAAAGAGAAAGTAGATATCGAGTTGCTTTTTGAAGACGTATTGACGGAATTTCTCTCTGGCGTCATAATAAGGTTTCAGGCGAGAGTAGGTGTGCCGGTCAAGCTCGGTGAGTTCTGCTTGCAGCGCCTTTACTTTCTCAGCGACTTCCTGGCGCATAGTGGCGACCTGCTGCCAGTCTATTTCCTCTTGTTTGGCCCGCCACTCTTTGTAAGCGGTTTTGTCTTTTGGTTTGAACCGCAAATCGGAAACGACGACATCGTGCAAGGCGCTAATCGCCTTGCGAAAGGCGACATTTTGCCGCAATTCGCCGATAAAATAGGTGGGGGGGCGCTTGACATCGGGAGAGAAGGACATCTGGGTGCTTCCGCCGGTGTCGCTGACTGCTGTGCTTCCTTTGTAACTGTAGTTGAATTCCATAGTAAGTGTTTGTGCGTAAACTAGACTCACACAACCTGGAGAGACTTGCCAAATTTACTCGGTTTTGGTAGAGTTTTCCCCTCCTCTAAGCTGGACTCTATTAAAAGTTCTAACACCTCTTGTGCGTTTTTGAGCGCCTCTTCATAAGTATCCCCATGTGTGTGGCAGAGTTCCCCCCACTCAGGAAGGCTGACCACATAGCACTCGTCTTCATCTGACCACTGAATCACGATAGTGTACTCACACTTCATTCTTGTCCCTCCTCTTGTCCGCAGGAGATCCTGCGTGCTAACTAATCGATAGGAACCGGCAACCCAACGCGCATAAAGAACCGAGCAAAAGCTTGCGACAAGTGCTCCCGATAGGGCGAAAGGAGTCTCAATCGCTGACCGCGTTTTGCTGCAAGGCTCTTGAGAAAGGGGTAAGGCAAACTATAGACATTGCGGAAGTCAACAACACGGGTGTCGCTATTCCAACCCTCAAGGTCGCACCTCCGCAAGACGTGATAGCCAGGAATATTCCCACGCCTCAAATCTTCCTTGCCTTTTCGCGACTTGAAATAGTCATTTTCCCGGCCAAACTCTTCGAGCGACCAATGAGGACACACCAAGACCAGATCCAGCTTTTCCTGTTCTAAATCGCAGGATTGGCTCATAACAATCACGTCGAATTCTTGAATGTAACCATCCAGTTCGTATTCATTCCCTTCCGATGTCTCCAGAAGTTTCACAGAGGGGAGCAGTACAGGACAGCCGTCCAGTAAATCTCCTTGGCGGAGGTCTGACCCTTCCACAAATCCATACCAGGGATAAGTTTCAGTCATGCCCAATATTTACCTATATATTAGTCCAGGGACAAGGGGTCATATATGACTCGCGGCTTGGCTCGACCCAGGTGTCTGACCCGAACCTTTACCTGCCGTTGGGAAAGAGGCTCCATCCGAACCATCATATCTTTTTCTACGTCTGTGTCAGTCTCTCTCTCCTCATCTGTTTTGATCTTTTCAAGTGCTGAGGATATTTTTTCAAACTCAGCCAGGGTAATTTGGACAGCGACAGGCTGCTGGTTTTCGTCAATCAGATAATTTTTATGAATTTCCAACATAGTCACAAGCTTCTGCTGTATGTTATAGGAGTATCGCGTTTTTGCATTGGTCAATGGCCCCTGTATCTAGATACTGCGACAGACTTTCGCCCGTCTGCGCCGGCTAAAAAAACCCTTGTTTCCTGTGTTTCCTGTCGTCCCCCTAAAGAGTCAGGTTTACTTTCTTATGCCGGCACTCTCGGAAAGCCGGTATACAAAAGTGGGATGTTCCCTATGTTATTTATTATAACTGATACTTTTGTACCTCATCATATTGAAAACCGCTAAGCCCGCGCCCACACCCCGAAGAGGTAGGACCGGCCAGAACGCCTGTCCCTGAATGGGCCGGCACCGGCACGACACCCGCGCCCAAACCCCGAAGGCGTAGGACCGGCATCCCGCCTGTCCCCGAATGGGCCGGCACCGGCACCACACCCGCGCCCACTCCCAGAAGACGTAGGACAGGCGGGACGCCTGTCCCCCCTCGTGGTGTCCACCGGCACGACACCCGCGCCCACTCCCACCGGCGAATCCCCACGCCGTCCCAATCCAAAAGTTTATTCAGCATATATGCCGGTGTGAAAGAATATCGGTGAACCCGCCCCTAAAACTAGAGATGCCACCGGCACGGCAATTCTATTATAGCCCTTTAATATACTGCTTCAGTACAGGTAACAGCGTGTAAAGATTGTCTCGTTTTTCTATCAAGCACCGGCGCGATAGGGATTGCAGTGCGTTGGGTAACTCTGAGGATGGGATTCGCCCCTTTTCTAGCAAGCTGTCCCGGCTCATCGGCCCACTTTCCCCAGCCAGCACGAACATCAGCGATTTTTCTCTCTCAGACAAGCGATTAAACTGCAGCCGGCAAACATCTTTCACATCTTCCGGCAACACTATGCTATCATTTTGTAAGAAGTCAGTCACGCGGCTTCCCGACTCTTCAATGAGAGTGGCCACACTTTTTAACCAGAGAGGGTTGCCTTGGTAGCGGTCAGTGAGTGCGTCCCACTCCTGTTCTTCTGTTAACCCGCTATCTCTGAGGATTTGCCGGCTGGCTGCGGTGTCCAAACCAGTGAGGGTTAAGGTGCGAATGGGACTATTTGGGCTTTTGAGTTGAGCGACTTCTCTGGGTGGCTCCCAACCTACGAGCAGGAAACAGCTGTTATGCTGTGATTCTGCTATCTCTTTGAAAAGGGAGCGATACTCTTCGCATGCCGATTTGTACTGACCGGCATGCTGTCCGCTACTGAAGAGGTTGTGAATCTCATTTAGGATAACCAAACACCGGTGCTTTTGCAAATATTTAATGAGGGGGAAGCGCCTGGTGTTGGTTGCGGATGGGTTGCTGTCCTCCGCTTCTGAGAAAAGCTCAGTCAGGTTCTCTTGCAGTTCCGCCGGCGTGGGGGATGAGTTGAGGTTGTGCCAAAGCACATATTGAAACTGGTTTTTAATTTGCTGTGTGAGTTGCGCGGCGAGGGCGGTTTTGCCAATTCCGCTGATGCCGGTGAGCGCTACCAGGCGACAGCGTTCTTGTAAAATCCAGGTTTGCAGGGTTTCCAGTTCGCCGGTGCGAGCGTAAAAAGCACCCAACTCCGGCATCTCGCTCAAATCTTGAGGCAGGGTTGGGGTTTGTTGTGGGCTAGATGCTTCCTGCTGTGGTGGGTGTGAGTTGGTTATACTTGGCGAATGCCTGTTGTCGCCACAAAAGTTAACACTGCTAATTTGCCCGAAGTCTTGTGCTTGTGCGACATTTGAAAATAGGGCTATTTGCCATCTTTCCATTGCTGCTCGTAAATTTGATTTACTGACTTTTTCCCCCAAACGTTTTGAAATAATCTGCCATAAGTCCGAGGCAACCTCCCTAACACGAGCCTCCGATAGGTTAACCGCCTGGGCAATTTCTTGGTAGTCCTTATCTTCCCATGTCCCGCGCAGAATCCTCTCTTGCAAGTCATTCAGGTGCTTATCTGTTTGGGCCAACACCAGCTCGTCGGCGAGCTTTAGCACTTCCTTAATGTCCATACAGTCGGGTAAATGTCACTGCTGGCTGTATTGTACCCTACATTTCCCGACTTCGCCCTACATTCCCCTACATTCCCCTATATTTCCCTATATTCCCCTACATTCCCCTACATTCCCCTATCCTTCCCGATTTTTCCCTACATTTTATCATGCTGGCAGCTGGAAAAATCCCCACAAAACCCGACTTTTCCCTGCAGGCAGGAGAAGAATTTATTGCTAGTATGGGCGCAAATAAAGCTCTGTCCGCTCGTAAAGGTCTCGTATCTAACACAAGAATAGTTTGTGGGCTCGATAGCAGAAAGCAACAATTATGGCAGCAACAAACAAGAGAAAAGCCAGAGAACAAGCCCGTTCAGCCATTAACGTATGGGCTTTATCATTTGCTAGTGTGGCTTGGATTCCAGGTTCCCACTATGTAATGACTACAGGCGATTTAGCAATGGTTGTCCAAATCGGGTCAATTTTTGCGGTTGATTTGGACAAGTCACAAGCTGGGGCAGTGTTTGCTACAGTTGCGGCTCCACTTATTGGCAGTAAAATTGCACACTCAGTCCTTGACTTTGTGCCTGTTTTAGGTTGGGCAGCAAAATCAGCAGTAGCTGCTGGAGTTACAAAAACTGTTGGTGAAGCACTGATCCACTATTTTAATGGTTGCTCAGATCTGCCTGAATAAATAACACTACCCTTAGACTGCCCGGGCACCGGCACGACGCCCGCGTCTACGTCCTCGTGGCGTAGAACCGGCATCCCGCCTGTCCCCTTCGTATTGTGGGCGCAGGCGAGACGCCTGCGCTACGCCTTCGCGACGTAGGACCGGCATCCCGCCTGTCCCCCTCGTGAAGGCCACCGGCACCACACCCGCGCCCACACCCTAACTCCTCACCTCCGAAACCGGCTTCACCTGAATCGGTAACTCAATCCCCGGAAATCGCCGGCGAATCCTCACCATGATCTCAACCGCCGTCGCCTTATCCCCAATCGCCAGCGTCACCGACTGGCGCGTCAGAATTTCCGCCACAATCCGCGCCGCCTCCTCACTCTTTTGCGCCTCCTTATCCAAAAACTTAAAAATCCGCCCTTTCGCCACGCGCCCCCGATTCACCTGACACAGCACCGTCACAAAATAGGGCACCAACTCTCGCAGCCGGTCGGCATTATCGGCAGCGTAACTCTCCAAATAATTCGTAGCAAACACCTGCATGTCCCCACTCGGATGTTCCGAGAACTTCAGCAAATACTCTTCCCCATAACCCTCCTGAAAATTGCGCCTCACCAAATCCCGCCCAAACACCCGCACATCTTCCCGAACGCTGTCGCACACACTCACCATCACCTCTGGCATCCAGTCTTCCGCAGAAAATTCCGTGCTGAAAATCCGGCGGGCAAACTCCCGCGAATCCTCCCACTTCGACTCCAGCAACCGCACCCCAGCGAGCATTTCCTGCGAGTTCCCGCGCAGCCGGCCTAAAATTTCCCCAAACATCTCTCGCGCCGCTTCCCGCACAGACAAAACCTCGTGACCGGCAAGTTTGACAATTTCGCTCGTCTCCAACCCCCCAACAAACCTGTCCCGATTTTCCTTGAGCACCAACCCCCCCAATTCTTGCACAGCGCCAGACTTCGCGCCCACTAGCCGCATCGCCGTCTCCTCGCTAATCCGCGACACCCACCCCGGTATGTCTTCCCGCATGACGCGCACCACATCCGCGTGAACGCCTTCATGCCTTTCTGGCACTACCAAAATCTCAATAAAATCACCGGCAAGCCCCAACCCAAACTCGGGATAATTGCTTGCCAAGCGCCGAATTGCTGGGCGGATAGCGCTGCGCAGCTCACCGGCAGCACTCACCGCCATTGCAATAATAAACGAGCGATCGCTCATCAGCCTCTCATCCGGCAATTGCCCAAAAAGCCTCACCCCAATTGCGCGTACCGGCTCATGCGGCGACGCCAGAAGCGATTCTATCAAATCTGCCGGCAAGTCAACCGCCCTCATCTCGTGATTGAGCAAAATCCTCGCCCCCAACTCCTGAATTTCTGGCATCGGGTGCGCCAGCAAATCAAGGATAACCCCAAATCCCAAATTCCGCAACTGCGGCGTGAAACTAGCCAGCAGCGTTTCCCCAATTTCTTTCGCCAGTTCGGCTTGGCTTGGCTCAAGTGCCAGCAGCGCCACAATAATGCGCCCAATCAGCACCCTCGCAGTCGTGTCGCTCAAAATTGAAGAACCCAGGAGCCGGCGGGCGAACCGGCGCGTGTCAGCTTGCGAACTTGTCACTAAAGCCGCAATAAAATCGCTCTCTTCAAAAAAGCGCTCCCGCTGCTCTTCAATCCACCGATAAGCTTGCGCCCGAGCTTCTAGCGACACGCAATTGACAGCAGCCAAAACCAACTGCCGGTTGGGTTCGGCGGGGTTGTAGCGCTCCCTAGCCAGCTCAAACCCCAGCAGCGCCGTCACTTCATAAGTTTTGCCCAAAAGTGCGATTACTGTCTCAATATTCAGCTCAGCACAAAATTGCCGGCAGGCTCGCATGGCTTTAGCAGCAAACTGGTGAACCGGGCGACAGTTGCTTTGCAAAAGCAATTCCAGCAGCGCCTCTGGGTGTCGCTCCCAAAGTTCCGGAAACGCCTCCTCCCGCACTTGCGGTTCCGGATTTCCCGGAGTATAATTGTCCTGACAGCGCCACGCTTGGGAACCCGGCTTTAACTCATAGCGCGGACTGTTTTCATAGAGAATGTGATTAAAGGTGAGATAGCCGGCATAAACATCCCAATTGCTCTGGGAGACGATAGTGCGCCAGGTAGAGCGCTCCCACCGGTACACATTTGAGTGCCTGACTTCCTGAGCGTCAGCATCGGAATACACGAGCAAAACACCGGCAGCCATTCTCACATAGTCCGGATCGCCCTCTTCAGCGAGTTGCTCCAGCGTGCGCCACACGCGCCGGCGCAGATATTCGCGAGTCCTGTCACTGTAAGCAATTCTGCAGTTAGGGCTCTGCATTTCCCGCTCGAACTCAGTGCCTTGAACTTGTTCGTGCCGGCCTTTTGCAGTATTGTAGTTCCACTCACGCCTCCTCAAATATGTGCCGTCTGGGAGCCGAATGAAATTCGTGTCGCTGTGAAACATCCCCGATTCTCTCTCAAACCGGTAGGCGAGGGTGCCGAAAACTTCTGCATCGTGCCGGTATTCAGCCATTTTGAAAATGTGGCGAATCTGCCGGAAGTAATTGGGTTTCACCGGCGCGTCGCGCAAAACAGAGAGCAGTGCTGGGCGCACATGTTCATTATCGATTTGATAAATCGCATCGAGGACAGCAAAATGCGTGCTGTCTCCCCCATCTAGATAGGCGCGAAGTGCCGCTAAAAACGCCTCAGACGAGCCATTTCGAGCTAAGTCCCGCAATTCAGAAGGCAGTTGCTCTATTTTCCCGGCTCGCATTTCTTGCCGCACCGGCTCGCCAAACAGCTTAAACCGCGCTTCCCAAGCAATGCGGCGCACAAATTCCGGATTTGAGCTGTCGCAGAGACGTTGCAGGGGAGCAATCGCACTCTCGTCCCCGCACCAGCCTAGCGCCCAGGCAATGCAGTAATTTCTCAGCGGTTCGCCGGTGCCAATCAGCTGAATGAGCAGTGATGTGGCTTCCGGGATTTGCAGCTCACCGGCACGCCAAATCGCCCTCTCTACCGGCCATTTATTATTATCCCGTCTCGCCAGCCGGTTCAGTATTGCCTGGTGTCGCGGATTGCCGGCAACCGGTGCGTTTGGCGCGGGTTCGCTAGATGCCGGTCCGGTGCGTGCCGGCGGCATTTCCTGATAGCCTTTCTTGACTTTTTCCCCCACCAATTTATCAAAAACTCGCTCAGCTTGCGCTAGGGGAACCGGCTGCTCGGTTTTTGTCCCTTCCTTCAGCTTTGCGCCCCGGCGTCCGTAACGAAAGTTCACAGTATAGCGATTCTCCCCCAGCCGGTAGAGATCCACTTCATAAACTTTGTCGGAAGCCCCTTCTCGAAAGTAAAGCGAAGTCCGCTTAATTAGTTCCATGCACGTCCCTCAACTACACAAATACAGCAAAGCCGTTTAGCCAGCCGGTGCGGGCTGTTTTCCCCCGGAAATAAAAGCGCCCCAGCTAACGGGGCTGAGGAGTATTGTTAATAATTTATCTCATTTGGGTAAATAATCAACTGGCCGGCTATGAAAATTAACATTCCGTAAAATTCCGCCCCTCGTTCCGGGGTTCAGGCTGGGAACGCCGCTGTGCCGGCAGCCGGCACCCCGCTCCGGAACGCCGCTGTGCCGGCTCCGCCGACTTTCAAGCGCCGATGAACGTGCTCCCCCCACCGGCACCGCCAAACCAGTAGAATTGCCGGTTGTTTCGTGCCGGCTGTACTTCTATGTGGTAATATGGTAGGCTAGTCTAGTCCTGAATTAAAACTTCCCCTGACTCGCTATGCCAAAAACTTCCTTGAAGAAACCGACTGTCGTGGCGCAAGCTCCCCAACAAGAGTGCGGACTGTCTAAACTGCCCCCCGCCGCTCTATCCCTAATGGCGGACTTTTTCAAGGTTTTGTCAGAAGCCAGCCGGTTGCAAATTGTTTGCAGTCTCAAGTGTGGGCCAAAAAACGTCTCGCAAATCATCGAAGAGACCGGTTTGGGGCAAGCCAATGTCTCCAAGCATCTAAAGGTCTTGGCTACAGCCGGCATCGTGACTCGGACTCAGCAAGGCACGAGCGTGTATTACGAAATCGCCAATCCTTTCCTGTTTGAACTGTGCGATCTCGTCTGCGACTCTCTTTTCATTCAAATGCAGCAACAAAATCAGCAGTTACAGCAGATCAAACTTTTGCAGGAGTCTTTTTAATGACATGGATGCCAGCGAATTTTTCAGAGAATATGCAGCCGGCAAAAGGAATTTTTCTGGCGCGGAATTGTCTGGGGCGGAGTTCCGGGAAGCGAACTTAGTTCATCTCAATCTGACAGGCGCTAACCTCAGCCACGCTGACCTGCGGGAAGCGCGGCTGGGTCAAGCCAATCTCTCTCAGGCGAATCTCAGCCAAGCGAATCTGAGTGAGGCGATTCTGTGGGGGACAGATTTGAGCGAAGCCAACTTGCGCCAAGCGGAGTTGCGAGAAACCGAGCTAACTGGAGCCAACTTGACGAACGCCCGCTTGCAGGAAGCAAAACTCACTAAGGCGTGTTTGTCTGGGTGTAATTTGAGCGGCGCGGATCTCTCAAACGCTCTGCTATTTGAAGCCGACCTCCGTCCCAATTCCGCACACCCAACCGACCTGAGATACGCAATTTTGAGCGGTGCCAATCTCAGCTACGCGAACTTAAGCGGGGCGATCCTGCACAGGGCTAATCTGGAGGGAGCTAAGCTTTGCCGAAGCATTTTAGCGGTCTGGGAAAAAGACAAATTCTGCCAGACAGACTTCAGCGAAGCCAGCTTGCAGGGTGCGGATCTCAGCTATGCTGACTTCACTGGGGTGAATTTGCGCAAAGCGAATCTTCGGGGAGCTGACTTAACCCGAACTTTGCTGAAAAATGCCAACCTGGAAGGGGCAATTATGCCTGATGGCTCGGTTCACGATTAACACGATTAGAGAGTGTTTATCAAGAAAACGTGAAAGAGCCTACAGAGGTTTGTAGTTGGGCTTTAGCCCAATCAGCGGGCTCTGAAAAAGCCGCCCGATGGCCAGGTTTGTAGTTGGGCTTTAGCCCAATCGGCGGGCTCTTAAAGCAGTAAGGCTTTTCTGCGCTCGCTCCCTCCCCGCACCCAGGGGCGTGCCGGTGCCGGCGCGGGGTCTATGTTAAGAATTATTACAAGATTCATCACTGCGAAGCGATATAGTGTTCTATAAGAAGTCATGGCTACCCGCCCCATCCAAGGGCGCTAGCCCATACCCGCCGGCACCCCGGATCTGGACTAGGAGGCAAATTAGATGGTCTTTTGCGCTCAAGATGTGACGTTTGACTTTGATTTGATTAAAAAGTACGACATGCCGGTGCCGAGATACACCAGCTACCCACCGGCAACCGAATTAAAAGAAAATTTTTCCCAACTCGACTATCGGCTGGCGATAGCGGCGTCCAACCAGCGACAGTCGCCCCTCTCCCTATACTTTCACCTGCCCTTTTGCCACAGCGCCTGCTATTTTTGCGGCTGCAACGTCCTGGTATCGAACAGCACAAAACTGGCCGGCAATTACCTGCAATATTTAGCGCGAGAAATTGCAGCCACCTCAGCCCTGATTGACCCCAGCCGAAAAGTGGCGCAACTGCACTGGGGAGGGGGCACGCCGAATTACTTGTCCATGCCAGAAGTGGAATCCCTGTGGACAGCCATCAACCGCCACTTCACCTTCGAGGACCGGCCAGAAATTTCTATCGAGATTAACCCCCGATACGCCGACAGGAACTACATTTTCTTATTAAAGTCCCTGGGCTTCAATCGCATCAGCTTTGGCATTCAGGACTTCAACCCGAAAGTCCAAGAAGCAGTCAACCGCGTCCAGCCGGAAGCAATGCTCTTTGAAGTTATGGGCTGGATTAAAGAAGCCGGGTTTGAAAGCGTCAACGTAGACCTGATATACGGGCTTCCCTATCAAACCGTAGAAACCTTTCGGGAAACGGTAAAAAAGACGGTTCAGCTAGACCCGAACCGCATTGCCATCTTTAACTTCGCTTATGTTCCCTCCCTCAAACCTGTCCAAAAAAACATCCCGCAGTTTGCCTTACCGCAGGCGCAGGAGAAACTAGAAATCTGGCAAATGGCCATCCAAGAACTGACGGATCGGGGATATGTCTTTATTGGCATGGATCACTTTGCCAAACCCCAGGATGAGCTCACCATTGCCCAGCGGAACCGCAGCCTGAAACGGAATTTCCAAGGCTACACCACCCAACCCAAAGCCGAACTGTTTGGGTTTGGCTTGACATCCATCGGCATGATGGAAGATACTTACGTTCAAAACCACAAGCGCTTAAAAGACTATTACCGAGCCATTGACGAAGGTAATTTACCCGTCAGCCACGGCATCCAGCTGAGTCGGGAGGACATTCTCCGGCGAGATGTGATCATGCAAATCATGTCGAACTTCCTGCTAGAGAAATCCGACATTGAATCCAAGTACGGCATTAATTTCGACGCTTATTTCGCGGCAGAACTGGAGTCTCTTCAACCCCTCGAACAGGATGGCTTAGTGAAAGCCTCGCCCCAGCGCCTTGAGGTGACGCCTCTCGGCAGATTGCTCGTCAGAAATATTGCGGTGATCTTTGACGCTCACGCTCACAACCGGGGTGCAAAAACACTTTCGCGGTCGATTTAAGTTGGCGAGCGCACAGTAAACTTTCCTCGTTCCCAGGCTTCGCCTGGGAACAACTCAAAGGAGGCTCCGGCTCCGCCTCTCCTGGCAATTCAGCGCTGCCACCGGCGCGGGGGTAATATCATATCCGCTGGCATGGGTTGTGTGTGCATAGCCTTGTAGGGGCGGGTTCTAGCAAGATATTTCTGGCGAGCCAGCAGAATATGAATAAACCCGCCCCCACCCAGGGTGCAACAGCGGTGCTACCGGACATGATATAATACCCCGCGTTCATTCGCCAACAGCATCATTTAAGTTGGCGATCCTGCAGTAAACTGTAAGTTGGCAGTCCGAGCTAAAGCCCACACTGCTAGCTCGGCCAGTTAAAAAGGAGACAATTCATGGCTTATCTCTGGTTTAAAGCATTTCACATCATCGGAATTGTGGTTTGGTTTGCCGGCTTGTTTTACTTGGTGCGCCTTTTCGTGTATCATGTCGAAGCCGAGGAGAAGCCAGAACCGGCTCGCCAGATTCTCAAGGAGCAGTACCAGCTGATGGAAAAACGCCTTTATAACCTGATCACAACCCCAGGCATGGTGTTAAGCGTCGGCATGGCAATCGCTCTGCTCGTAACAGCACCGCAACTCCTGCAAGACGTCTGGTTGCAATTTAAGCTGGTTTTGGTCGCTGTTTTAATGGCCTATCACTTTTACTGCGGCAGGCTTATGAAACAGCTAGCCGCCGAAAAGTTTACCTGGAGCAGCCAGCAAATGAGGGGGCTGAACGAAGTTCCCACAGTCCTTTTGCTAGCCATTGTTTTGCTGGCGGTGTTCAAGAACACTTTGCCAGTCAGCGCCACTATCTGGGCGCTTGTCGGGATAACCGCCGCCCTGGCAGTGTTCTTTCAACTCTATGCCAGACATCGCCGCAAGCAAGCCTTAATTGAAGTGCGTGACTAGAGGCAAATCCTCTGGAGACAGCGTTCCCAGCCCTAGGCTGGGAACGAGAAATCAACCGGACTTTTTGATTCTGTCGTCAAACAGCCAGCTGCCGGTTTGCGCATCCCACACCAGCTGGATGCGAATAGAATCAGGAATGACACGCCCATCTTTCATCAAGTACGCTATGGCGGCATCCACTGTAGCTGAATCCCCGCCCGACTCTACAAGCGTCACTTGCCGGATATCCACTTGCTGAACCTTTTCCCACCAGCCGGCATAAGCCTCGTAGCTATTCTCCGAATATTTACTTTGAAATTTCCCAGACAGCTTGCCCCACCCTGTTTGATAATTGCGGCTATTAATCATTGCATAGTAATCTCGCACAGCTTGTTCCGGCGACGGTTTAGACGAAGCTTGCGACGGGGGCGAACCGGCTTCACCTGCTTGTAACCTGCCGGCAGGTGCGCTGCGCTCTTTACTCGCCAAATCGCAGTAGGCATCCGGCTTTTTTTGCTGGTAATCCCTCAGCATCTCAGCACAGCTGGCGCTGTCGGGGAACTTGGCCACATAAACCTGCCACAAAGGGCTGCCAGATAGATTGGGGTAATCCGGTATCCAAAATTGACTGGCTTCCCTATACCCAGACGATTTCAGCGTTTGCAACCGGCTCTCGGCATTGTTCTGATCTCGAAAGGCAGAATCTGCCAAAAAATAAAAAGAACCGGCATCACTTTCACGAGGCGGCGAATTTGGTTGAGGTCTGGTGATGGCCAAACCAATTATGACACAAGCCCCAACAATCCCTCCCACAATTGCCGCCTTTTGCCAATCTCCCCCACCCGAAGGCGCACTTATCGGCACCTCCAATGAACGAGACACCGGCACACCAGAAGGCACAGTCGGAGACACCGGCACTGTCGGTTGCTGCAATGGTTGCTGCAAAGCGTCCAGCATTTCCCGCGCCGCAGTATAGCGCTGTCGCGGATTAAATTGAGTCGCCTTATCCAGCACCGCTGCCAATTCCGGACTCACCCTCGAAGCGTGCCGGTGCCAAACAAATTCCCCCGCAACCGGATCTGCCAATTCTTGTGGCCATTTCCCCGTTAGCAAATAAATCGCCGTCAGCCCCAAACTGTACAAATCGCTAGAATATAAAGGTCGCCCCGCCGCCTGTTCCGAAGGCATAAACCCCGGAGTTCCTATCACAATCGAACTCGTGGCATTCCCCTGAGAATTCACCACCGTTCCCATTGTTTCCTTCACCGCGCCGAAGTCAATCAGCACCGGCACCCCATCCCGCCGGCGCACAATAATATTGTCCGGCTTAATATCCCGGTGCACAATCCGCTTGCTGTGGACAAACTCCAGCACCGGCAGCACACTCACCAAAAACGCCCTGACTGAACTCTCACTCATCACCCCAGACGTTTCCAACTTCTGGCTGAGCGTTTCTCCGTCCACCCACTCTTGCACCAAATAGAACCCGTCCCCTTCTGAAAAGTAAGCGTACAGCCGGGGAATTTGACTGTTCCCCTCGCCCAACTCTTCCAAAATCGCCGCCTCTCGCGCGAACCTATCCCGCACCAGCTGGTATATCTGGGGATTGTTCGCCACCGGCTTCAGTTGCTTGATCACGCAGCGGCGGCTAGAGGGCATCTGGGTGTCTTCCGCCAGAAAAGTTTCGCCAAACCCCCCTGCGCCCAGTGGCTTAATAATGCGATAGCGGTTGTTCAACAGTGCCGGTGTCATCGGAAGCTACCACGTCGGTTTTAAAGATAGCCCTGAGTCTAGCAGATCCTGGCGCGTTTTCTGCCAAATTTATCAAAAATTTACACAATCCGCCCCTGAGTTCATCTCCGGGCAATTAATCATAATATCTGTCTGGGCGGTTTTGGCCTTGGCAATTTGACCGCCGGGCAAGAGATATAGCGTTTCTCATATTAGTGAGGTACTGAGAAACTACTGAGAAACCCGGTTTATTTAAGAAACCGGGTTTCTGCCATGTACCATGCCCCATGCCCCATGCCCAATCCCCTACCTGTAGCTTGTGTCGTCAATCAGCCAGGTGCTAGTTGCCGCATCCCAAATCAGGGATAAACGCTGAGACTCAGGCGCAACCCGGCCATCTTTCATAATGTATGCCAGCCGGACATCCACCACAGCTGACTTAGCGTCAGATTGCACCAGATTTACGTCCTGCAGATCCACGCGATCGACCTGCTGCCACCAGTCCTGATAGGAAGCGAAACTGTCACGCGAGTGATTTCTTTTGAAGTCGTAAGACAGCTTCGTCCATCCTTTATCGTACTGGCGGTTATTGATAAGATTGGAGTAATAATCTCGCACCGCTAGCTCTGGGTAGGGTCTGGAATTAGAAACAGCCGGCGCTGAGGGCTTAAGATTCGCACCGGCGGACGCATCTGTGTACAAAACCTCAATCCGCACCGCATATTTCGAGGTATTATGAGAGGTAATTTCAACATTGTAGTCACCGGAACTTGGCAGTGTGCCGGTCCACTCACTGTTGCTCCCGCTCGCCGTTCCCAGCTTTTGGTCTAGCTGGTCATACACCTCCACTTTTACATTCCCTTTTAAAATTATTACCGTAAACTGCTGCCCTTTAGCGCTCTTCACCTGGTAGCGTTTGATTTCTCCGGGGGCGACAGAGCCTCTCACCGTCGTGCCGGTGGAACCGAGACTGAAAGTAACTCGCTGAATGTCAACTTTTACGATTTCGCTGTCAGGCTGCTTTGGTTCGGGGCTGGAAATCGCCGGCGGTTTTTTTGTGGGCTTTGCTGCCGGCTTATCTGGTCGCACCGGCGTCGATCCTGTACCGGCACTCCCTGAGCCCACCCCGGACGGTTGAGATTGAGCCACAAGCAACCCGATGAGCGCAAACGCACCCACAATTCCGCCGACAATTGCCGGCTTGTGCCAGTCGCCCTCACCTGCAGATTGCGGTGGTTGCGCCGCTACGGTGCCCCGATTAAAACCCGGGGAAACCGCCTGCGTCTGCATTTGAGACATATTGCCTGCCCGTGCCGGCGCTGCCGGTGCGGCGGGGAGGGATTGCAAGGCGGAAAGCATTGCTGGCGCGTTGTGGTAGCGATCTCGCGGGTGAGACTGAATCGCCTTATCCAGCACCGCCACAAAGCCCGGGGTGATATGGCTTGCGTGCCGGTGCCAGACAAACTCGCCGGTGCGGGGGTCCACTTCCAGCTGTTGGGGAGTCCTGCCGGTGAGCAGGAAAATTGCCGTCAGCGCTAGAGAGTACAGATCGCTGGAGAAAAGGGGTCTGCCTGCTGCTTGTTCCGAGGGCATAAACCCGGGAGTGCCAATCACAATCGAGTTGGTGGGGTTGCCTTGGGTATTGAGCGCCGCCCCCATCGCTTCCTTCACCGCGCCGAAGTCTATCAGCACCGGCACCCCGTCGCGCTGGCGCAAAATGATATTGTCCGGCTTGATATCGCGGTGGACGATGCGCTGGCTGTGGATGTAATTGAGCACCGGCAGCAGGCTGACCACTATTCCCCGGACTTGACTTTCCCCGAGCTTGCCCTGTGCCCGCACGGTATCGCTGAGGGTGACGCCCTCGATCCATTCCTGAACTAAATAAAACTGCCCCCCTTCCGAGAAGTAGGCGTACAGCTTGGGAATCTGACTGCTGCCCTCGCCGAGTTCTTCCAAAACAGCTGCTTCCCGCTGGAAGCGATCTCGAACCAGCTGGTAAATCTGGGGGTTGCCGGTGGCGGGTTTGAGCTGCTTTATCACGCACCGGCGCGTTGAAGGCATGTAAGTGTCTTCAGCGAGGAAGGTTTCGCCAAACCCCCCGCTTCCCAACAGGCGGATGGTGCGATAGCGGTTGTTCAGGAGTGCCGGTGCCATTGGTTCCAGTCCGTAACGCTTTTGTTATAAAAATAGCACTGCTTTATGGCAGATGCTGCGAAAAAACCCGGTTTCTCAAAGAAACCGGGTTTCTCGCGCCCCAGGAATCAGCGTTGGGCCTCGGTAGAGGGCAAAGCCTTCCAGAACGGCTCAGCGAATCCCTTGCGCCTGGTGTTGGTGGCGCAGTGGGTGTTGCCCCTGAGTTCCTGATAGTAGCGGTCATCTAGAAAATAGACCTTGAGTGCGGAGCGCGCCACCCGTTTGCGGAACGCCTCCTGGGTGTAGTCTTTGCCACCGATCAGGGCCCCGCGCGGATTCGACACCATCAGTTTGCCATTCACGGCCACCGAGTTGACCATATTTGACCAAAACGCCGAGCCCCCGTAATTGAACATGGCGGGAATCCGGATAATTTGACTGTCCGTGAGTTTAAACTCGCGTTTGAGTTTGGCGATGATGGGGTTGATTTTCTCGGTTTGCAGCTTGAGATTGTACTGGATCAAGTTCTTGCTATTGAGCGCCGATCTCACGGTTGTTTCGGTACTCAAGCCGCGATTGATCAGTTGGTTGCCGTATCCTTTTTTATCGAGTTCTTTCAGGAGTTTAACTCCCTCCTCCGGGCTGACAATCATCATGAGTGGTTTTCCGGATGGCGAGGGAATAAAGCTTACAATCTCGTCTACGTGGCGAATCGCCAGCCAAGACGTGTCAATCACCACCGGCGGGCCTTGAAGTTCCTGAGCTTTCAGAAAATCTGCCACATCCGGGTGAAAGGAAACCGTATCGGACTTGCCGTAATAAATTCGGCCCAGGGGGTAGCCCGGGAGGGGGGGAGTCACTTCCAGGTTGCCGTACCAGTCTGTCCACTGGTTGAGGGGGTCGAGGGCTCGCGGCTTGCCAACTTGAAACCAGCCGAAGTCCCTGTCGAGGAGGTTGCGGGCAAAGGTGTCCGCCACCCAACCGCGATTGCCGTTGAGGACGACATTGATTTCGCGGACAGAAGACTTAGCGGGGAACTGGACGTAGCCAATTTCCATTGTATCTTGCTTCCAGACGGTGCCTCCGGGCACGATATTAACCTTAGCGCCGGTGGCTTCCACACCGGTTTTGATTTGGGAGACAAACTGCTGGTTGGCTGCGCCGCGCTGGCTGACGTAAAGTTCCTTAACCGGCGCGGTGTTGGGCAGCATAATCCAAGGAACTACGCGCAGGCGCACAGTATCTGAGGCGAGTGTCTTGCCGTTTTGCCGAGCGCTCGCCTTGAGGGTGAGGGAGCCGTTCCAGTTGCGGTTGGCGAATTGTTTAGCCTCCACCCCGAGGACAATCTCGCGGCTGTACTCGAGGGACTTCTCGCCGTCAAAGCTAACTGGCAGCCATCCGCTTTGGGTTTTTTGGAAGATGTTGATATAGGGGCGGGATTTCTCGTCAGCGTCCAGGAACACTTCAGCATCTGCAAACCGCTCACCCAACTGCAAGTGGATTTTGGCGAGATCGTCTGCATCGCTGTTGCCGTTCACCTTACGATCTTGCCAGTCGGGGCTGCCGTTGCCGTCATCGTCGTCGCTGTTAAACAGCATGAAGGCACCTTGTTGCCAGGACCATGTTTGATGGTTCGGGTAGTCGTTTTGATTGACCTCACCGTCGCGGTTGGTGTCGCCGTAAAGGTTAAAGGTGTTTTTCTCAAGCCGGGCTTCTGTGGCCACCAGCTGCACGGCGAGCGCTTGATAGGAATGGGAGAGGCTTTTCGACTGGGAGTAATCTCCGTAGAGCGCGAAACCGAGGCCGGTGGAGCATGGATTGGGCTCAGTCTGGGGGCGATCTGCGGCTGGCTTGCCTTCCGGGACAGATTTCCCTTCTGAGCGGGTTTCAATTAAGGAACAAGATGCCGGCGGGGCGATGGTCAGGGGGCTGTACATGAGTTCCATGCCACCCAATATGCCAAACGCACTCGTCACCGCCACCGCGAAACACCGAAGCCGGTGCATAAAGTTTATCCTCACACTATGATTGATGTTCAAAACAAAGATTGTACTAGAATTTCTAATGGCGTGCAGGTGCGGCAATCTCCCTGTGCGCGCTTGATGCTTGTCAAGTGTGCCAGAAAGCTGCCGGCGATTTTCTGCCGGCAGCGCCCCTCCGGTGCCGGCAACTCCTGACCGGGATGCCGTCATCTCCTGCTGTCCACGAGTGTGCCGCCGGCGTTGGGCGAGCCGTCTCGCACGATTCCTGACTCCCCTGGGCAAATCAGGACTGAATTGGGAGTGCGGCACTGCCCCGCCCCCACTCCCGGGTTTGCAACCCGATGGCTTGCGAATTTATGCAGAGTTATCCTGCCGGATTTTATATTATTTATGGGGAGGGTTCAAATCCGAAATCTGAAAAATGGGAAAGAGAAACCCTGTTTTTTCATAGGTTTTATAGGCGATTGGCGGGAGATATAGCAGTAAGCATTTAGGAAACCTCCATTCCGGCCTCCCTTGCTGCCCCGCTCCCGAAGCTTCTATTGTTCTAACCAATATGACTGCTGCTATAAAACTTAACCTTCAAGTAAGAGACTCGCAAAATATAGAGTTAGCCAAGTCTTGCCCAAGAAGCCTATATTGTGCAATTTAAAATCCGGTCCCCAAACGGTTCCGCGCCCGTCCGAGAGACGGGGAAAGCTGTCAGCGCTGGCTCGCTTTTTATGCCTGATATCATATCGTTGAACTGCCGCAATTTAGTTGCCAATGCCCCATCGCCGGCTGCCCCAATGCCCAACCATCGAGATATTACCGGCATTCAACCTGACAGATTGAAGATAACTTTTCTGCGAGGGAATCTGACCGGCAGCAGGGGGGCCCAACCGGCAAATAGCGGCAAAAGCGCTGCTGGTGCAGGGGCGATTACCAAAGAGAGGTTGCCGGCTGTGCGCTGGGCTTTTCTGGCTGTGCGCTGGGCTTTTCCAGTGCGCTCGGGGGAGCCGGCGCTGCAAGGGGTGCCGGGGCGATTTGCTCAACCGGCGCAGTGTTGAGGTACTGGTTAAAATCGATGGTGCCGTCGCCTGGAGTGTCAGTGTCATCGCTGCTTTCCAAAAGCGGGCCGGCAGCGCCCTGACGCACCGCCTGCAGCCGTTCCAGGACGACATTAGGATTTTGCCCAGGCTTGAGGGTGTAGAGTAAAGTGCACTGGTCGCCGAGCTGGCTGAGGGCGCAGATCACCGGCTGGCTGTTTTGAACCGAGGCGCTAAGGTAATTCAGCCGTCCGGCGCGGTGGAGAGTGTTGAACCGGCCAGTGACAATCTGGCAGCGCGTCTGAGGGGAATAGCCGGAATCGCTGAAATGCTCGGAAACCCACTTAATCACCGGCACTGCGCCTCGCGGGGTTTGCGCGTAGGTTGTCGGGACGCCGGCAGAGTCGGGAGTGCAAACGAAGGTGGTGCGCCCGGGGGTGCCGGTCTGAGCGAACGCGGCAGTCGCGCCAAGAGTGAGCGCCCACAGGGCAGTAGCAGTTGTCAGGGATTGCTGTTTCATAATCAAGCAGCCTGCCTTCAGGGGAGAATTTGTGGAGCGGAATCTGTGGCTAGCACTATTTTAAGCCCCGACAAAGCCCCCAGGGGGCTGCGGCGTGCGGCTGCAAGGGCAGTGCCGGCCCTCCTGCCTCCAATTTTAGCTAGAATCAGAATTTCCGGTTAAAATTTAATATTTGGCCCCAAACAGAATGCGGTCAAGTCCGGAGGCAAGCTGCTTTGACCCAACGCCAGAGCGCAGCAGGATTCATTTGGCAGCTATATTTGCTAAGGGGCTAAAAATTGAGTCAATGAAGGTACAAGCATGGCATCCATCCGCGAGTTGCACAAACAACTGATCCGAAAAGAACGTTCTGCTGTAGAGATTACCAAAGAAGCGCTGGGGCGCGTTGAGCAGCTAGAGCCGAAACTCCACAGCTTCTTGTGCGTGACAGCTGAGCGCGCCTTGGAACAGGCTCGCAAGGTGGATGCCCAAATCGCCGCCGGCGAGCCAATCGGGCCGCTGGCGGGGATACCTGTGGCCATCAAAGACAACATGTGCACCAAGGGGATTCCCACCACCTGCGGGTCGCGGATTCTGGAAAACTTTATCCCGCCTTACGAGTCCGCGGTGACGCAAAAATTGGCGGATGCCGGTGCGGTGATGGTGGGCAAAACCAATCTCGACGAGTTCGCGATGGGGAGTTCCACTGAGAATTCGGCTTACGGGCTGACCGCCAACCCCTGGGATCTGGAGCGAGTGCCCGGTGGGTCTTCTGGGGGGTCGGCGGCGGCGGTGTCGTCGGGAGAGTGCGCGGTGGCGCTCGGTTCGGACACCGGCGGCTCGATCCGCCAGCCGGCATCGTTCTGCGGCGTGGTGGGGCTGAAGCCGACCTATGGCCTGGTTTCTCGCTACGGCTTGGTGGCTTACGCTTCTTCGCTGGATCAAATCGGGCCGTTTGGCCGGACGGTGGAGGATGCGGCGTTTTTGCTGGGGGCGATTGCCGGTTACGACCCGAAGGACTCTACTAGCCTGAAGGTGAAGATACCCGACTACGCCAAAGCCCTGCAGCCCAACATGAAACCCAGAGGCCAGCGGCGAATTGGCGTGATCCAAGAAACCTTTGGCCAAGGGCTAGATCCGGTGGTGGAGCAGGTGGTGACCAAAGCGATCCAGCAGCTGCAGGACTTGGGCGCGGAAATCCAAGTGGTTTCTTGCCCCCGATTCCGCTACGGCCTGCCCACCTATTATATCATCGCCCCGTCGGAGGCGTCTGCCAATCTGGCCCGCTACGACGGCGTGAAGTATGGCTTGCGGGTGCCCGAGGCGGACAACCTGCTTTCTATGTACGGCAAGACTCGCGCCAGCGGTTTCGGGGCGGAGGTGAAGCGCCGGATCGTGATTGGCACTTACGCGCTGTCCGCCGGCTACTACGACGCCTACTATCTCAAAGCCCAAAAAGTCCGCAGCCTGATCAAGCAAGACTTTGACCGGGCTTTCGCTCAGGTGGACTTGCTGGTCACTCCCACTGCGCCAACTACGGCGTTCAAAGCCGGCGAAAAAACGAGTGACCCCCTGAGCATGTACCTGTCGGATTTGATGACTATCCCGGTGAATTTGGCAGGGCTGCCGGCGTTAAGTATCCCCTGCGGTTTCGACGACGGGGGCCTGCCCATTGGCATGCAGCTGATCGGCAATGTCTTGCAAGAACAGCTGCTGCTAGAAGTCGCCCACGCCTACGAGCAAAGCACTGAATGGCACCTGCGCAGACCTGCCCTCTAGAAGCGTGCGGAGGTCAAGTCTGATACCAATGCCCGGATTTTGTATTTTGGATTTTGGATTGAAAAAATGGCAGTAAAGCCTTTTCAGTCCGAGTCAAAAATACAAGCTATCTGAACTTGGTATTATAGCAATAGACAGCTCAGTAATGGACAAGGCATCTCACTTGGCAGTAGGTACAGGGACAGGCGAGACGCCTGTCCTACGTCCTAACCTAAGGTACAGGGATAGGTAAAACGCCTGTCCTATGTCCTAACCCAAGTGGCTACTGCTATAGAATCGAGGTTAAGAAACCGGGGTTCCCTGCTGCCAAAAGAAACCCGGTTTCTCAGCTGTCTCACCGGCGCGACCTCTCTCAGGGGAGAGAAATTCTCAGGCCCCACAGACGCGACCTGTAGCGTCCGCACGCCAGGGCCGGGGGCATCTACAAAGCCAGCAACGCAAGTCCAAAGCGGGAGTGAGGGAAAAATAACTTCAACTCTCACTTTTCGCTGCTAACTGCTCATATCTATATTCACAAGTATGATGCCAATTTTTCTGCCGCTGTTGTGGAAGCTGCTGCTCGCCATTGGGGGGGTCTTGACAGTCGCGTACATCTGTGCGTGCTACTACCTCTTGCGGCAGCAAACCCGATTCATATTTTTCCCCTCGCCGGCGCTGGAAAAAACGCCGGCTTTTTTGGATCTGGACTACGAAGATGTCTGGCTGCCGGTGCCAGCGAGTGCCGGAAAAGTTGAACATATCCACGGGTGGTGGGTGCCGGCGGCGTCACCGAACTCTGGACCTGCCGGTGTGGTGCTGTATTTGCACGGAAACGGCATCAATATGGGAGCGAATGTTAACCACGCTCACCGATTTCACCAGCTGGGTTTCGATGTGCTGATGATTGACTATCGGGGCTACGGTTGCAGTCAAGGACGTTTTCCCAGTGAAGCGCAGGTTTATGAAGATGCGGCAACGGCGTGGAATTATTTGGTGTTGAAACGCGGGATGAATCCGGGGGAGATTTTTATCTACGGTCACTCTCTCGGCGGCGCGATTGGTCTGGAACTGGCGGTGCGGCACCCAGAGGCGGCGGGATTAATTGTGGAAAGTTCGTTTACTTCGATGCGGGACATGGTGAGTTGCCTGCACGGATATTTTCGCATATTCCCGGTGAATTTGCTGCTCAAGGAGCGGTTTGACTCTATTTGTAAGGTGAAATCGCTGCAAATGCCGGTGCTTTTTATTCACGGCACGGCGGACTGTACGGTTCCCGCTTCTATGAGCAAAATCCTCTTTTCTGCAGCCCCGGAACCGAAACAGCTGTTTTTCGTAAGCGGTGCCGGTCACAACGATGTCGCTACAGTTGCCGGAGCCCAATATCTGCAGACGGTTGGCCGGTTCTTGGAACAGGTGCGAGCCCGACAAACCCAGGTGCCGGTGGGTTGAAAAACCCCTTGACATTTATCGCCCTTTATGCTATAAACTCGCCCCGAATAAAACCGGCACCCCAACCCCCTTCTCGCTTGCGGGGAGGGGGAGTATTTTTTGTTCGAGGCAGTGGCGGAAAACAAGTTGACGAGTATAATGTATATAGCGTCTCTCATATTACTGAGGTGCGGAGAAACCCGGGTTTTTAAAGAAACCGGGTTCAGGTACTTCCTGGAACTGAGAGCCGCTATAATGTAAGGTGAAATCTGAAATTAGCGGGGACTTATGTCTTTCGTAGGTCTGCACACTCACAGTGATTACAGCCTGCTCGATGGAGCCAGCCAGCTGCCGCAGTTAGTGGGGCGAGCTGTGGAGTTGGGAATGCCGGCAATTGCGCTCACGGATCACGGCGTAATGTACGGGGCGATAGAGCTGCTAAAAGTCTGTCGCGGCAAAGGGGTAAAGCCGATTATCGGCAATGAAATGTATGTGGTGAACGACCGAATAAAAAATGCGAGGGGGTATTACAGGCCGCACCACCAAGTTGTTTTGGCAAAAAACAACCAAGGCTATAAAAATTTGGTGAAGCTGACGACGAAATCTCAGCTGACCGGCATGCAGGGGAAAGGGATAATGGCGCGCCCTTGCATTACGAAAGAACAGCTGGCAGAGTACAGCGAAGGGCTAATTGTCACCAGTGGGTGTCTGGCCGGTGAGCTGCCGAGACTGATTCTGAAAAACCGGCTCGACGAGGCGAAGCTGGTGGCTGAGTGGTACAAGGATTTATTTGGGGACGACTATTATTTAGAAATTCAAGACCACGGCAACTGGGAAGATCGGATTGTGAATGTGGGGCTCGTGAGGATTGGGCGGGAGTTGGGAATTAAAATTATTGCCACCAATGACTCGCACTTTACGTTCTGTACTGACGTGGAAGCTCACGACGCTTTGCTGTGCGTGCAAACCGGCCAGCTGATTTCAGAGGAAAAGCGCATGCGCTACAGCGGTACGGAATATCTCAAGTCCGCTGAGGAGATGGCGAAGCTGTTCCGCGACCATTTGCCGGATGATGTGATTCAGGAGGCGATCTCCAACACGTTGGAAGTCGCCAACAAAGTCGAACAGTACAACCTAATGGGCGACACCCGCATTCCTGACTATCCTATCCCTGCCGGTCACACCGCTGATACTTATGTGGAAGAAAAGGCTTGGGAAGGACTGCTAGAGCGGCTAGAGGCAAAATCCCGCTCGGAAATCAAGCCGGTTTACAGAGAGCGGCTGGAGTACGAGCTGAAGATGATTCAGAAAATGGGGTTTTCCAGTTACTTTTTGGTGGTGTGGGATTATATCAAATATGCCAGAGATCATGGCATTCCTGTGGGCCCGGGGCGCGGTTCTGCAGCGGGATCTCTGGTGGCGTACTCGCTGAGGATTACGAACATTGACCCAGTGCATCACGGGCTGCTCTTCGAGCGATTCTTGAACCCTGAGCGGAAATCCATGCCAGATATTGACACAGATTTCTGTGTTAAAAGCCGCGATAAGGTGATAGAATATGTTACGGGAAAGTACGGCGAAGACAAGGTGGCGCAGATTATTACCTTTAACCGCATGACCTCCAAGGCGGTGTTGAAAGATGTGGCCCGGGTGCTGGACATTCCCTACGCGGAATCGGACAAGATGGGTAAGTTGGTTCCCGTGTCGCGGGGGAAACCGGAGAAACTCGCGGTGATGATTTCGGATGAGTCGCCGGAACCGGAGTTTAAAAAAGCTTATGACAGCGACGAAAAAGTCCGCCAGTGGCTGGATATGGCGCTGCGGATTGAGGGGACGAATAAAAGCTCTGGGGTGCACGCTGCCGGTGTGATTATTTCAGCGATTCCGCTGGATGAGATTGTGCCGCTGCAGCGGAATGATAAAGGCGCGGTGATCACGCAGTATCCTATGGAAGACCTGGAATCTCTGGGGCTGCTAAAAATGGACTTCCTGGGGTTGAAAAACCTGACGATGCTCCAGAAAACAGTGAATTTGATTAACAAAACACACGGCCTCAATATCAATCCAGAACTGCTGCCAGAGGACGCCCGAAAAGCTCAAGAAAAATTCGCCACGCTGAAAAAGCTGCCTCAAGATGTTGAGAAAGCTTATAAAGTTTTAGAGAGAGGTGAGCTGGAAGGCATTTTTCAGCTAGAATCTTCCGGCATGCGCCAGATCGTGCGAGACTTGAAGCCATCCTCTCTGGAAGATATTTCCTCGATTCTGGCGCTCTACCGGCCCGGACCTTTGGATGCCGGTTTGATTCCGCTGTTTATTAAGCGCAAGCACGGCAGGGAGCCGATTAAATACCAGCACCCGCTGTTAGAGTCGATTCTCCAAGAAACTTATGCGGTTCTGGTTTACCAGGAGCAAATTATGAAGGTGGCCCAAGATTTGGCCGGCTACTCCTTGGGACAGGCCGACATCTTGCGCCGGTGTTTGAGTGGCTCAACAGAGATAGTTGATTGCCAGACAGGTCGTTTAGTGACTTTAAGTGAGATTGCGGCCAAGCCCGAGTTCTGGCTGGGGAGAAAAGTTTTCTCCCTGGATGTACAGACTCAGAAGATAACCCAGCAGCCCATTACCGAAATTCATCCGAATGGGGTGCGGGATGTCTGGGAGATGACAACCAAAACCAACCGCAAAATCAAAGCGACAGACGACCATCTTTTCTATACGCTTTTGGGATGGCAGCCTCTGAAAGCTTTCCGAGTAGGCGACCGGATCGGTTTAGCAAAGACACTCCCTATCGCGCACGCGAGCGATATCCCAGAGGCTCAAATTAAGCTGGCAGCAGCCCGCCATCGAGTCCGCAATTTTGCTGTAGCTTTCCAGCACACACAGTTGATGGCCATCGCGGATTCTGAGGTGTTCTGGGATGAGATTGCTTCCATTGAATATGCCGGCAAGGAAGAAGTCTTCGACCTGACGATTCCTGAAACCCATAATTTTATAGCCGGGGACTTTATCGCCCACAATTGCATGGGGAAGAAAAAGGCTGATGAGATGCAAAAGCAGCGGGAGCTTTTCCTGGACGGGGCGGCCAAAAATGGGATTAAACGCGCCATAGCGGAAGATTTGTTCGAGCAAATGGTGAAGTTTGCGGAGTATTGCTTCAACAAGTCCCACTCCACGGCTTACGCCTATGTCACCTATCAAACCGCCTATCTGAAGGGGAATTATAAAGTTGAGTACATGGCGGCGCTGCTGACGGAGAACAGCGAAGACCAGGATAAGGTCAAGAAATACATCGCCAACTGCTTGAGTCAGGGAATTGAGGTGGAGCCGCCGGACCTCAATCGCTCTGATGTGGATTTCACGCCGGTGGGCAATAAAATTATGTTTGGGCTGTCCGCAGTCCGAAATCTGGGAGATGGGGCGGTTGCCTGTATTTTGGCGGCGCGGAATAAGGGAGGAGCCTTTAAGTCTCTGGCGGATTTGTGCGAGCGGGTAGATTTGCGCACGGTCAACAGCCGCGCTCTGGAAGCTCTGATCAAATGCGGTGCGCTGGACAAGCTCAACCCCAACCGGCAGCAATTAATCGAAGACCTGAAGTTCGTGATTCCTTGGGCGCAAAACCGGGCGAAAGACAAAGAAGTTGGTCAGGGCAATTTACTTGACCTGCTGAGCGCTATGGGGTCGGGTTCAGGAGGCAGCCAGGGTTTTGAATCCGTCCCAAAAGCAAAGCCTGTTGAGGATTTTCCCCAGAAGGAAAAGTTGAAGTTTGAAAAAGAACTGCTGGGCTTCTACGTGTCCGACCACCCCCTGAAATTCGCGCAGAAAGCCGCCAGCCAGCTGCGTACTGAGCCAGTCAGTCTCAGCCAGCTGGAGGCGAAGCTGGGGAAAACTGTCAAGGCGATCGTGATGCTGGCAGACGTGAAGCATATCACGACTAAGAAAGGCGAGCGGATGGCGCGTCTGCAAATCGAAGACTTGGAAGGTAAAGTTGAAGCCGTAGTTTTTTCCAAGGCTTACGAAGAGATTCGCGAATTACTGGTGACAGACGAGCCGGTAGTCATCTCAGGCAGAGTGGATAAGCAAGACGATCGAACCCAGCTGCTGGTTGAGAATGTGCAGCGCATCGATCCGGAGACCGGGAAGATTATACCATCGAAGGCGCAGGGAGTAAAAGAGGAGGACTCGTCTCCGAGCAAATCTGTGCGAAAAGCCGCCGAAATGCTGGGTTTTGCGCCGGTCAGTCTCAGCGATCTCGACAAGCACAAGGGGAAAACCGTCTTCTGCGCTGTGACGCTGACAAAAGTTAAGCAGATCACGACTAAAAATGGCGAGGACATGGCGTTCCTGCAACTGGAAGATCCCGACAGTGAAGCTGAAGCGGTTGTTTTTCCCCGGACTTACGGGAGTGTTGCCTCCTCTCTGGTAACAGACGCCTCTCTGCTGATCTGGGGTAAAGTGGAAGAGCGCCAGGAGAAAACCCAGGTGATTGTTGAAAATGCGGTGCGGATTGAACCGGCTCAGTTCGTGACGCTGGAACTGACGCCGCAGCTGGTGCTCAATCCGGGAAAAATGAGCGACCTGCAGATGATTTTGCAAGAATACTCAGGGGAGAAAGATAAGCCAAAAGTGCCGGTGCTAGCCACGGTTGCCGGTCAGCCTCCCCGTGAGGCGGTTCGCTTCGGACCCCAATACTGGGTGCAAGACTGCCAAAGCGCTGCAGACCGGCTCAATGCCGGTGGGTTTCCCGCCAGCATTTCTGGGAGTGCCGGTGCGCCTGTGCCGGCTCCTCTGCCGGCTGAGGCACCTACAGAGGAAATTGACTTTTGAGCAGTAGGGTGCGTTTCCCCCGGAAACGCACCCCACCTTCTCATAAAGTAGCGTTCCTCCCAGGAACGCACGCCATTTAAGCATTATTTTCCTCTTTGACCGTTACCGCTAGCCGAAATCCCAGCGCCTCCAGCAACTCTACCAGGGTGTAAATTTCTGAGCCGCCGGTTTCCGAGAGCATCTTGTCGAGTTTTTCCCACTGCTGTTTGGCTGACTCCGAGAGACTGTCCATGCGGAGGCGAGCATCGATTACATCTTGAATTGACAGCCGGAGCAATTGATGTTCAGGCTCTTCTGCTTCCAAGATAGCCTCGATATAAGCAGCAGCCTCTTCTGGGTTTTTGAGAGAAGAGAGCAGGTGGTCTTGGTAGCTCCTACTTGTTGGGATTTTCACGTCTTTCATAGTCTCTCCAGTATTCCTTAGCTCTGCTAATATCTTCCTCTTGGGTGCTTTTATCCCCGCCACAGAGGAGAAGCACAATCGTTGTTCCTAGTTGTCCAAAGTAGACCCGGTAGCCCGGGCCATAATTTATCTTGAGTTCACAAACTCCGTCTCCAACTGACCGGAAGTCTCCCAAATTGCCAAGCCGGATTCGGTTAAGCCTCTCCCGGATTTTAGCGGTAGCCTTGATATCCCGCAGTGAATCTACCCACTCTTCATAGGGACTTCTCCCATCTGGGGTGAGGGAGTTGCGAATCTCCCTGGGTTGTGCTTCCATTATCTTATTATAAGCGTGTCAGGGCTTATTCTACTTGACCGTGAGACGCGCAATCCCAGCGCCTCCAGCAACTCTACCCGGGTGTAAATCTACTCCCCTTGCCAAATCTTCACCGTCTTGTCCCAACTCCCACTCACCAAACGGGTGCCATCGGGACTGAACGCCAGGGAAGTAACCGGCCCAGAATGCCACCTCAAACTGTACAGCAATTGCCCATTTTGCAACTTCCACAGCTTGATAATACTGTCCCTGCTGCCACTGGCAAATGTTTCCCCATCCGGACTCATCGCCACTGCCTGCACCCATGAGGAATTGCTCAGCGTGTAGAGCTCTTTCTTCGCACCGGCATCCCAAATTTTTACGGTTTTGTCCTCACTCCCACTCGCGAGTCTCTTGCCATCCGGACTGAAGGCCAAAGAGCGCACTGAGGCGGAATGACTTCGGAAGGTGTGGGTCAGGATGCCATCTCTTAAATCCCACAGTTTGATGCTGTGATCGTCATACCCACCCCCGCTGGCGAGGGTGTTTCCATCCGGACTGATGGCGAGGGCTTCCACATAGCCGGTGTGCCCCATTAGGGTTCCAATCGGGCTGCCGGTTGCCAATTCCCACAGCTTTATGCTATTATCAAAACAGCCACTAGCGAGAAATTTACCATCCGGGCTGATAGCCAGAGAAATCACATACGCCGAATGGCCGGTGAGCGTTTTTCTCAGGTTGCCACTGCCAACTTCCCACAGCTTAACTGTGCTGTCTAAACTGCCGCTAGCGAGGGTTTTGCCATCGGGACTGATGGCGAGGCAACTCACCCAGCCGGTGTGCGCGGTGAGGGTTCCCAGCAGGTTGCCGGTTTCCAAATGCCACAATTTGATGGTCTTGTCGTAACTGCAACTGGCGAGGGTTTTGCTATCGGGGCTGATGGCGACGCCTATGACATAATTTGTATGCCCGGTGAGGGTGTGCGCGCACCGCCAAGTCTGGGGCGGCGCGGGCTGAATCTTGGTGGTTGCCGGCTGAAATTTGGTGAGTTTAGGTTGCGGATTGCCGGCTGGTGCTCTGGAAATTGCCGGTCCCCAGTAAAGGTCTGCGATCGCTTCCTCGGCTGACTGGTAGCGATCGCTCACCCAGTCTTGCAGCAGTTTGTCTATCACTTTCCCCAACCGATCGCTGGCGGTTCTCCCCTGTTCTATCAGCTTGTTTCGCCACAGCCACCGCCCTTTCATCGGATCGTGAAGTTCGTCGGGTGCTGTATCCGTCAGCAGGTGAATGCACGTCACGCCCAAACTGTAAAGGTCGCTCGCCGGATAGGCTTTTCCGCCTCGCAGCTGCTCAATCGGCGCGTAGCCTTCGGTGCCCAGTTTAGTGCCGGTTTTTATCAAAACGCTGCCGGTTAATTGCTTGGCAACCCCAAAATCAATCAGCACTAATTTCCCGTCACTCTTGCGGCGCAATACATTCTCTGGCTTAATATCCCGGTGAATCACCTGTTTGGAGTGGATGTACTTCAGCACCGGCAGCAAATCCAGCAACAGTTCCTCTACCTTCTCCCCACTAAACGCCCCTCCCTCTTCCAACTCCTGCAACAAATTCTGCCCGTCAATAAACTCTTGCACCAAATACAGCCGCCCCTCTTCTTCAAAATCGGCAAACAGCGTAGGGATCTGCGGGTGATCTCCCAGCTGCAGCAGCTGCTTTGCCTCCCCGGCGAACATTTCCGTCGCTTTTTCCAGCAAGCCCCGATTTTGTTGCACTTGCGACAGCGGCAAAAATTGCTTAATCACGCATTCAGCGTGCAGCCGGTCGGCATCAGAGGCGATGAAGGTCCTGCCGAATCCCCCCTCGCCCAACAGCTTTATCGCACAGTAGCGATCTTTCAGTTGCAGCTTAGAGCCACAACTCTGGCAAAACACTTTCCCGTCAGGATTCAGCGGATTCTGGCAATAAGGATTCAGGCAATATATCATATCTATTTGGCGGAGATACTATTATAACATTTTCCCCGAGGGGAAACGAGGGGAAACGAGGGGAAACGAGGGGAGCGAGGGGAAATTCGGGCATCTAAACGCCAAAATTGATATTAGCTTTCTGGGAAATACTCCGACCTGAGCGACTCCAAGTCCGCATCAATGTCAGAACCGGCAGATTTACTTTTCCCCTGCGGCGATTTCGCCCCACCGGCAGGTGGCTTCTGCGGCGGTGCGGGCGTTGGTGCCGGCGGAAGGATCGCCGGCGCACCGGCGTTCGGGGGTGCCGGTTGCGCCTGACTCACTTGAGTTTTCACAGACGCCAGTTCCGCCGCAATCATATCAATATTGTGCGCGGGCGCTTGACTTTTTGGGCGAGATGTGCTAGTGGGAGGAGGCGGCTGAGTTGCAGGCTGCGGGTGCCGGGGTGCGGGGGTTGCCGGGGTGACTTTGGGGGGTGCCGGTGGGTGCGGAGTGCCGGCTTTTGCGGGATTGAGCTGTGCGAGCACCTCCGCCGCTGACTGATATCTGTCTCTCACCGAGTATTGCAGCATCTTGTCCAAAATTTGCCCCAAGCGAGGGCTGACAACTTTACCGCTTTTCGCCAGGTTTTCTCGCCAGATCCACTCGCCTTCCAGCGGGTCAAACAAATCGTCCGGCACACTCGCCGCCAGCAGCACGAGGCAAGTCACCGCCAAACTGTAAAGGTCGCTGGCAGGAAAAGCCGCACCGCCGCGCATTTGCTCCATTGGCGCGTAACCTTGGGTGCCGGCACGAGTGCCGGTGGGGGCGAGTGCCGTACCGGCACCAGAGGACGCCACGCCGAAATCCACCAGCACCAGCTGGCCATTTTTCTGCCGGCGCAGTATATTCTCTGGCTTAATGTCGCGGTGAATCACCTTGCGCTCGTGGATAAACTGCAGCACCGGCAGCAGGTCCTCTAGCAGCTGGCGAATCTGCAGCTCGCTGAAAGCCCCCCTCTCGCGCAACTCCTGCAGCAAATTCGGCCCATCGATAAACTCCTGCACCAGATACAGTCGCTTGTCTTGCTCAAAAAAAGCCAGCAGGTCGGGAATTTGCGGGTGTTCGCCCAGTTCGTGCAGCCGCACCGCCTCGCGGTTGAAGAGTTCCGTGGCTTTCTGCAATGCTGTAGTGCCTTGAAATTGGGGAAAAAATTGCTTGATAACGCAGCGAGAGTTGAGCCGGTCTTCATCCACGGCCAAGAAAGTGCGGCCAAATCCGCCTTCCCCGATCTGGCGGATGGCGCGGTAGCGCTCCTTGAGCGGCAGAAGGCAGCCGCAAGCGTGGCAAAACCTTGCCCCCTCTGGGTTCTGGGGGTGTGAGCAGCTGGGATTGAGGCAATAACTCATACCGGCAACGGGGAGCGACACTGTATCTATTGTGCCTTCTAGGACGGCGATCTTGCCCTTGGGGATTGGGCGTGGGGGATTGGGGGATGCCTGGATGCATGGATTTTGGATGCCCGGATGCATGGATTTTGGATGCCCGGATGCATGGATTTTGGATGCCCGGATCGGACGCCTTATCCCTCACCCCTCACCCCTCACCCCTAAGGAACCCAGCGGTAGATTTTAATGGTCTTGTCGGAACTGCCAGTGACGATTGTTTTGCCATCGGCGCTAACCGCCACGGAATTGACAGCGCCCACATGGCCGGTGAAAGTGCCCAGGAGTTTGCCGGTGGCTGTGTTCCACAGCTTGACCGTCTGGTCGCGGCTGCCGCTGACCAGGATACTGCTTTGAGCGCTGAAGGCCACGGAATTCACCATGTCCAGATGGCCAGAGAGCCGGTACACCAAAGACCCCACTGGGCGTCCCTGTGGGTCTGGGGTTATCTGCCACAGCTTGACCGTCCGGTCTTTGCTGCCGGAAGCGAGCAGTTTCCCATCCGGACTGATGGCGACAGAATTCACCGAGTTCAAATGCCCCGAGAGGGTGCTTAGCAGATCGCCGGTGGCGGTGTTCCAAATATAAATTTTGTTATCCAGACCGCCGCTGGCCAGGATTTGCCCATTGGGACTGAAGGCAACGGACTTGACCATGCCGGAACGACCGCCGAGGGTGCGTGTCGGGTAGGTGGGGGTGTCGCTCTTGACGGTGGAGATCTGCCAGAGCTTGACGGTCCGGTCCTCACTGCCACTGGCTACGATTTGGCCATCCGGGCTGATGGCGACGGTATTGATATCCCTCAAATGACCGGCGAGATCGGCTTGCATGGTGCCGGTGCCGGTGTGCCACAGCTTGATCTTGCCGTCATCGCTGCAGCTGGCCACAATCTGGCCATCGGGACTGATCGCCACATCATTGACGGCGTTTAAATGCCCAAACATCGTGTGCAGCAGTTCGCCGGTGTTTAAATTCCAGACCTTTACGGTGTCGTCGAGACTGCCACTGACCAGGATAAGGCCATTAGGGCTGATGGCGACGGATGTCACCCAAGAGGAATGGCCGGTGAGCGTGTGGGCGCATTTCCAGCCGCGCGTTTTGGGCTTGGATGTCGGTGCCGGTGGGGGGGTGACGACGCGGGCTAGGGGCGGGTTTTGAGCGGGCGGTGGGGGCGGCGGGGGTGCGGCTTTAATCTCGCTGAGGGTTTTGAGGACTTCCTCAGCCGACTGGTAGCGATCGCTAACCATATCTTCGATCATCTTGTCCAGGATTTGCGCCAGTGGCTCGCTGATGCCTGCCCCCTGTCGGGCCAGATGCTCCCGCCACACCCAGCCCCTGAGGGGATCGAAGAGATGATCCGGTTTCACCCTGGTCAGCAGGTTGATGCAAGTGACTCCCAAACTGTAGATGTCGCTGGCGGGATAGGCTTTGCCGCTGCGCAGCTGTTCCAGGGGCGCATAGCCTTGGGTGCCAATTTTCGTGCCGGTTTGCATTGCGGAGGCTTTGCTCAGCTGCTTGGCCACGCCAAAATCGATCAGCATTAATTGGCCATCGCGATGCCGGCGCAAGATGTTCACCGGCGTAATGTCGCGGTGAATGACATTGCGGGCGTGGATAAACTTCAGCACCGGCAGCAGGGAGCTGAGAATCTGCCGGATCTGCTGCTCGCTGAAGGCTCCCTTATCCTGCATCTCGTGCCACAAAGTCTGGCCGTCAATGTACTCCTGCACCAGATACAGGCGCTGGTTCTGTTCAAAAAAAGCCAGAAGCGCCGGAATCTGCGGGTGCTCTCCGAGCTCGCACAGTCGCATGGCTTCTTGATTGAACAGCTGAATCGCCTTCTCCAGTGAAGCCTGGGCCAGCGAGCCGCTCCCTTCGATTTGCGGCAGCAGTTGCTTGATCACGCAGCGAGTTCCCAGCCGGTCTTCGTCCACCGCCAGGTAGGTTTTGCCAAATCCCCCTTGCCCGAGGGGCCCGATGGCACGGTAGCGCTGTTTTAGCAGTAACTGTGACCCGCAAGTGATGCAATGCGTTAACCCATCTGGGTTTTGCGGGTGGGAGCAGGGGGGATTGAGACAAAACGTCATACTCGAAAGCAATGGGGAGCCTGACTATATAGTAAGTCTTCCCCACCTTCCTGAGTTCAATTCACCTGATGGATAATTTTATATTCTATATTTTCCATTCACGAGCGGCAATGGATATCTATCCCTCAGGGGGTACGGTCGCGGTGAGAGCCGGGAGGAGCGGGCCACCCTCTGGGGATGAGGCTGTCGGGCTGGGTGATTTCCCAGAGCATTTGGGAGTTGGGGCTGCACCCAGGGCAGGGTTTTACTTCCGGCGAATCGCGCTCTGTATCCCCACCTGCGGCGCTGGATTGCCCGAAAGCCCCAACCCTTCTTGGGCCATTCCTCGGAGGGCAAGGGATGGCAATTATCTGCCCACGCTTTCAGGTGGGGGCAGCAGTTGGCTATTCCAGATGTAGCGAGGTCTGGGAGCGCGGCGCTCAGTTCCTCAAAGCGCCGACAACCTATTATAATTCTATTATAATTTTTCATAAAGCTGCGCTCACAAGAACCATGACTGACTCTAAAGACGCCTTAGAACTAGAGCAATTCCTGAATCTGATTCAGACATTTTTATTTATCCTAATACGGCATTGGCTGTCTGCAGGAGCTGTGTTGGCCTCGGCTGTTGCGCTCACAGCCCTATCTACCTTTTCCCAAGAACCCCTGTACGAAGCGGTCGGCAAGCTTCGGTTTGAGAGAATTAGTGATGTCTCTTCTCTCACCGGGGGGGGAGCGGAAAAGGTTGGCCGGCTGGATATCTTGGCTCCAGCGAGCGATCCTCTGCTGACAGAAGCCGAAGTAATTCGCTCTCGTTCCGTTACAGAAATGGCGATCTCCAGACTCTACCAAGAAGGATCTATCACTGGCGCAAAGGATGAGAGTCCGTGCAACTCATCTCACCCTAACCCCATGTCGCCGACACCCAACCTCTCATTTACCTCAGATAAAATTGGGATGAAATCGACGAATATAGGGGCCAATCGCATGGAGCCAGAAATATTTTTGAGCGGGCTTGAAGTGCGGCCCATTCCCGGAACAGATATCCTGAAGATTTCCTATAAAAGTAACTTTCCCCAACAAGCTTTACAGAGGGCGAACGCTATAATGGAAGCTTACATGGCCTACAGTGCGTCCACGAAACAGGGCGATATCAATAAGGCTCTTAAAGCCATAGAGGAGCGGCTTATTCAAGCGGAAGAATCTTGGAAAAAAGCCGAGTGGGATCTCAAGGTATTTAAAAATAGTGAGGAGGTGGTTAACTTAAAGCAGCAAGCAGAATTGGCCTTAAATCAAGTTCAAGAACTTAAAACGCTCAGCGAAAAATTGGGGGCTGAGTTGGGGTCAGTAAACCAACAGTTTACTGTCCTGCAAAATCAGTTAGGGATGGATTTGCCAGAAGCGATGCTAGCAATTTCTCTCGCTCAAGACACCGCAGTACAGAGTGCGATTGCCGAAGTCCAAAACACCCAATTAGAATTAGCTAGACAGCAAGCAAGGTTCAAGGAAAATTCTCCACTTATGGAGGAACTGAACAGAAGGAGATCTGCGTTACAAAAGCTTCTGACAGAAAGAATTGAAGAAAAACTAGGGGGGCGAGATACAGAGTTTTATGCTCGCTTGCAAATGGGCTTACTCCACCAAAATTTGATTGAAAATTTGGTTTTATTAGAAGCCAGACGACAAGGTTTGAACCGCCAGATTGAGGATTTAAATCAATTAGCGAAAGGGCACGAAAGCCAGCTCGATAAATTCCCGAATTTGGAGAAAAGACAGAGTGAGTTAGAGCGGAAGCGAGACGTATCCCAAGCCACCTATTCTAATTTACTGAGTCAGCTTCAGTCCCTGCGGGTTTCCAAAGAGCAGAAAGTTATCAATGCCAGCATTCTGGAATGCGCCGTGGAGCCTAAAGTTCCGGTTGCGCCCCGCACCACATTAAATCTTATCATAGGGAGTGGAGCCGGTCTAATGCTCTCCGTAATGACTGCTTTTATCGTCGAGGGAATAGAGCGAGTCTCAAAAAACCGACGTTCCCAACTCCCTTAGTAGCTAGAAACCAAAGTATTTCTGCAGCAAATCTTTGACCAGCAGGCCCAGCAAAAACCAGGGCTCTACCAAATAGCGCCGCCACAACCGGCGAGGTTCTGCTATCAGCCGGTAAAACCACTCTAGTCCAATGCGCCCCAGCCAGCGCGGGGGGGTGGGAATTGCTCCCGCCACATAGTCGATACAAGCTCCACACGGAAGTATAACATTAGTCTGAAGGTGAGCGTAATTATCCAAAATCCACATTTCTTGGGTGGGCATTCCCATCCCCACCATTAAAATATGGGGAGAATAATGGTTAATTTTCTCCCGAACCAGCCGGTTCTCCTGACTGTCAAGGTCAAAATCGAAGTAGCCGTGAGCGCTTTGAATCTGCAATTCGGGGAACTTGAGCCGCAGAATCTCGCTCCCTTTGTCGGCGATACCGGGCTTAGATCCCAAGTAGAAAACTCGCCACCCTTGCTGTGCCGCCTCAGCCATCAAGGGATAGATCCAGTCTACAAAGGTGACGCGGTGTTCCCGGCGTAAGGGGAGTCCGAGCAATTTTCCCAAGAATACTAAGGACATGCCGTCACAGTGAGAATATTCAGCAACATCGTAAAATTGACGCATCTTAGGAAGGTGATGGTAGAGGTACAAGCTGTGCAAGTTGTGATTAGCGATAATCCAGCATTGCTGTGACTCAATGGCTGTGGAAACCAGAGTGTTTAGCTCCTTGAGAGTCAAAGGATTGACCGTGACGCCTAAAATGCGAACCGCCCGGTTAGCGGCTAAAGTTTTGAATGGAGGATTCGTAGTCATCTGTCATTTTTTCTAAACTGAACAGCGCGGCACGCTGTCGAGCGCGAACTGATAGCGCTTCACGGAGTTTATCACAATCTAATACTTTGTCAATAGCTTCAGCCCAAGCGCGATCGTCTGATGGTGGAATCAGTAATCCTGCGGGTGGGCTCTCAGTGATGTCCTCTGGCAAGTGTCCCTCTTCTAAGTTGGAAATGGGAGAAATCCCAAGGACACCGCCAAGAACTTCTTTGAGAGCTGGGATGTCGCTGGCAATTACGGGCAAGCCAGCAGACATTGCTTCGATAAGAGCTAAGCCAAAAGCCTCGAAATGAGAGGGAAATGCAAAAATATCTCCGGTTCGCAGAAAGTCGGCAATATCTGAGGGGGATATTTCTCCTAGAAAATGAACGCGATCGCCAATCCCTAGAGTTAATACTTGCTGTCTTAACTCTTCTCGGAGATCCCCATCGCCGGCGATCGCCAAATGCACATTCGGGAGCCAGCAGATCGCCTTCAGCAAGACTTCCTGATTTTTTTGAGAAGCCAAGCGCCCCACGTTGATCGCCAGCGGAACACTCTGAGGCAGACCAAATTTAATCCGCGCCTCTACTTGACTCAGGGACGACTCCCGCAAATAAATTCCATTATAAACGAGTTGCAACCGGATCAGATAGGACTTTGGATAGTTAGCGAAAGATTCGCACACCGAACGAGAAACGGCAATATTTGTCGTGTACACACCCAAGCTGCCGATCGCCCAATCCAGATATCGAGCCATCCAGGGATAAGTCCACGCCGGATTGTGTTGGGAGGCTACCCTAGCCGGCACCCCCGCCAAGAGAGCGGAAATTTGTCCGAGTCCATTGGCATAGTGGGTATAAGTAATCACCCCATCGGGGTTAAATCTTGGCAACTGCCGGCTCAAAGCCATAAAAATATACAGATAATCGGCTAGCTTTTTTGGCTGAGAATCAAACATCACCCGCACCCCTTCTTCGCCCACATAAGTAGGGCGCTTGAGGTAGAGAAACCAAGTCTCTGACAAGTGCCCGCGCCGCCGCAATTCAGCTGCCATTTGGATGGCTGCTGCCTGCGCCCCACCACCTTCCATCTGAGTGACAATATTAACAATTCGCAAGGCTCTGTGATTCATACTCCTTCCCGGAAAACCGCCCCGTAGATATCCTCTAGAATACGAGTCTGGCTCTGCAAATTGAACAGAGTGTGCACCCGCTGTTTGCCATTGTGGCTAAACTGCTGCCAAAGTGTTGGATCTTCTAGCAAACGCAAAATATATGCGGCTAGCTCTTGGGAGTCGCGTTCTGCAGCTAGAAAACCAGTTTCACCGTGCCGTACTGCTTCGGGAATCCCACCACTGGCAAAGCTGACTGCGGGCAATCCCATAGCTTGGGATTCTGCGAAAACCATGCCAAATGCCTCACAGTCACCTGATTCCACTGTAACGCTCGGAACGCTGAACACCTTCGCCCGATTCATCCAAGTTTTTACCGCTGCTGGGGATTGCGCTCCCAGAAAACGGTAACGCTGTAAGGATCTGGCAGCCATTTTCTCTAAAGCAGAGCGCTGGGAACCCTCCCCGATTACCACTAGCTCTATTTCTGGCATTACTGCTTGCACTCGAGTCATAGCTCGAATCAGGTAATCGCATCCTTTTCTCTCCACTAAACGCCCAACAAACAGCACGAATGGTTCGCGCGGCACTGCGGGATCGGGCTTGAATTTTTCCAAATCCACACCGATGTAGTGGACTCGGATTTTTTCTGGCGGGAAACCTTGCTCTAGCAGTTTCGTTTTGATGAACTCGGAAACGGCAATGAACAGCCTAACCTCACGTTTAAGGACTTCTCGCCGGCGTAAATAGACCTGGTGGACGTAAAACGATTTACGGGCGTATTCATCTTTCACTGTAGCATAAAAACCGTGAAAAGTGACGATCATCGGAATTCCCAAAAACTGGGAGATCGGGAATGCCCAGGTTGCGCCACCACCGGTGTGCGCGTGAATCAATGCAGGCTGGATCTGGCGTAAATCTCGATAGAACGATGGTGCTATGCCCCAAACTTTGAAGAGGATCTCGGCAACTTTCCCCGCCAATCCGCCTTTATTCACCACTAGGGTGCGCTCTTCGGGCAGGGGCAATCCCAATACGCGCCGCGACCCCACATAGTAGGGGACAAAACTTTGCAATTCCTCTCCTTGGCTTTTTACAAAGGTTTCCCAAGTGCGGAGTAAATGATCCCAATAGATGATTGCGGCGGGTTTTCTAGACATTAGATTTTTCCTCCTTTTCTGGTTCTGCTGGCTGGCTAGCAGCAGGCGACATCGAGAGAATGGTTGCTACATATATGACCCAAAAGATGCTGTGTTGTGTCAGGAGCGTGCTTTCGGTGATGTTGTACAGAACAGTAAATGTCATGCAGGTCATGGGCCAGAATTCTTCTGGGGTTTGCCGCGAGCGGATACAGGCTATTACTTGTGGCAACTTCCGCAAGAATTGCAGCGCAAATGCTAGGACTCCGAATAAACCCAAATCTAGCCATAAGTCTAAAAACCCATTATGCGATTTACCAGCTACGTTCGGTCCGAGGATAGGCAAGATGTGAGCATCTTTAATTCCCACCGCTGGCCAAAACGCACCGTACCCGTAACCCAGCCAAGGACGTTCGCGAATCTTCACCAGCACTGCTTCCCAGAGAGAAGTGCGCAGGCTGAGTGTAACATCTTTTCCCAATAGACTTGTCACTATGTCCATATTACCTATAACCCACCAAATTATACCGCATCCCAGGATTCCCGCCGCAATCAGCCAGGGGAATGGCACGGGAGAGTACCGCTGTAAAGCTTTGGATGCGGGGAGCAGTGCGAGAATGGCCACAAATACGATTAAAGCAGTTTGGGAAGTCGAAGTCCAGATGAGGGCAGCGGAAAGACCGAAACCAGCCCAAAAAACCCAGCGGTGCCGGCGACTGCTAAGAGCAAGGATCAGAAAAATAATGGCGCTCAGGCACATCCAGCGACCCAGATTGTTTTGGTTCCAATAAATGCCTCGCCACCCATCTTCGTGAAGCCCGTAGGCTGGCACTGCTGTGGCAAATACTAGACTGAGCAGTGCGGATAGACCCAACATCCATGCTAACAGTTGCAGCTGTTCTTTCAGGCTATAGCGCGCAGCCAAGTAAGTGCCAAATAGGGTGGTTGCCCCCAGACCAATACTGTGGCGCAGGGTAAGTTTCGGCAGTTCCGACCAGGCAGCGGAAGCCAAAGAAATTCCTATCAGAACCCATAATAACTTATCTCTTGCCGCTACATCAATTGCTTTTTGCCATTGGGGGATAAGTAAAAGCAAGATAATTGCGTATGTTCCCCAGCGAACAGCCCGCAATAGCGGATCGGCCTGACTTGGATCGTCTAACCTAAACTGTCCCATTTTTTCGTGCACCTGTCCGATCAGGGGTTCTGTAAAAATCAGCAGCGCTAAAACGATAAACAGCTTTTCGGCAACTTCTCTGAATTTCAAAAGAACATTTATCACTTTATTCTCCTTTTTGTGTAACTGCTGCCTCTTGACTGCCAGACAAAATCGAGAAACTGACGGACACATAAAGCACCCAGAATAGACTATTGCGGGTGACTAGGGTGCTTTCTGTGAGGTTGAATAATATCAAAAAGGTCAGATAAGTTAAGGGCCAAAGCCCCTCTGCGGTTTTGTGCGTTCTGAGCCATGCTATCGCTCGCAATAAGGTTCTCGAAAACCCGAGTAAAAATATCCAGCATCCTAACAGTCCCAAATCGAGGCATAACTGTAAAAACCCGTTGTGAGCGTGACTCAAGGTTCCCCTCCAGTCATAAAGAGTCAGCCAGATTTCCTCGGACTCACTCCCCCAACCCAACCAGAATGCACCGTAACCGTAACCGAGCAAGGGACGCTGACTAATCTCCATTATAACTAATTCCCATATTTTTGTGCGCCCCGTAAATGTGGCATTTTTTCCCATCGCGCCCATAACAAGTTCCAGATGGTCGAGAGTCCACAACAACGTACCTCCTGCCACAACTATGGAAATTATTGCCCAAGGCACAGCTAGGATATAGTGAGATCGCAAGCCTCTGTAGACAGGAAGTATGGCCGCGATAATCAGAAAGACGATTAAGGCAGTTTTCGCCTGCGACAGCCACAAAAGACTGACAGAAAAACTCAATCCCAACCAGGCAATCCAAGAAGGAATGCTTCCCGACCTTACCAGGATTATAAAGATAACCGCACTCAGGCACATAAATTGACCTAAACTGTTTTTGTGGGAATAAATTCCGCACCATCCTTGTGTGCCGTAAACCCCGTAACGCGGCAGCACTAAGGCTAAAAATAGGCTAACTAATGCGGCCAAAATTAGACAATAAGCTAATAAATGAAGTTGCGCTTTGAAACTAAAGCGCCTAGCCAGATATACGGCAAACACCGTTGTCAGTACCAGGGCAAAACTTCGGCGCAGTGTAATTCCTGGATTGCCGGACCAGACAGTGGAAGCCAGGGCAATTGCCATTAGTACCCACAAGGTTTTGTCTCTGAGGGCAAGCATAATATAACTCTGCCACCACGGAGCGAGTAGGATTAGGGTGAGTGCGTATATTCCATAGTAGGCAATTTGCTGTCCAGAACTTCCCTGAGTAAAGGATTCCACCCCACCTCCCCCGGAAAGTTTATCTCGCAAATCTAAAAATCCTGTAAAACACAGCAAGACCAAAAATGTAAGCCCGGTTTCGGCTACCCTGACGACTGCCAAGATGTTTGTCAACCTTTTAGACGGTGATAAAGGCATCGAATAAGTACCTCAAGTTTCTCTGAAAGCGCCAGCAATTCCCAATAACTGTTGGCCAGGTTTCTGTATTCCGTCTCAACTCCGCCGCACTGCCAATAAGTGCCAACTCCTTCCGCAAATAGTTTATTGGTAAATTTTTTTAAGTTCGGAAATTTAATTTTTAGCCAATAAGCGATTATAATATCTACACGGGCTCTCAGTTGCGGCTTGTCCGTCCTGAGAGTGTAGGCATTATTGGCGTGAATTCTTTGCAGGGCTAATTGCCGCTCCATAAAAAACCCTCGTTCTAGATAAAATGCGGCAAATTTTAGGTAATTATCACTGGTAATGGTAATCGCTTCAGGCATGGGGAGAATCAATTTTAAAAGGGAGCGGCTAAAACAAAGACCCGATGTAGCGGGGTGAGAGAAGCGTCGTTTCCCACTTTGAATGTAGGCGCGAAAATCGCGCTGACCTGACGGACACCGAGCTGTGCGAATCTCCGTCAATTCCCGCCCCAACTCATTCACCAATCTAAGCGGGTGAAAGCACCAACCAATATCTGGATAGCACTCAAACACCGTCACGATCTCAGCTACCTTCTCCGGCATCAAAATATCGTCAGAGTCAAGGAAACAAATAAGCTCGCCATTACTGGCGTCAAACCCCGCGTTAAAAGCCGATGCCTGACCGCCGTTCTCCTTAAGCACTGGGATAATTTTGTCTCCATAACTGGCAATAATTTCTCGCGAATCGTCCGTGGAACCGTCATCTACAGCAATGATTTCAACCTGGCCGTAACTCTGATTTAAAGCGCTGTTAATTGCATCCCGGAGAAACTGACCGTAATTGTAGTTATCAATCACAATGCTGACCAGGGGATTATTTTTCATCGGTTTTCCCCTCTTTTAAAATTAGCCAAAAAACGCCTCATTTCTGATAAAGTACCAGGCCAAAGCAGGACAGCGGGCAAACTGAGGAAAGTCCAGGCTCCAAGCTGCTGCCAAAATAGGGGTAAACTCATCCCCACCCACCAGATCCCAGCCAGTCGGTAGTCGGGAGCATCCAAGTAGCGCACAATATAAGCGTGAATCACAATATAGCTGAGGATAGCCAAAACTTCTGCAGCACCATATCCTATTATACCCCACTGTGGCACGAGAAAATACGCACCTCCAGCAAATAAAGCGATATGGGCGAAATGGAAGAGCGTTACTTCCCAGTTGCGCTTAAGCACATAAAGCGTGGAGGAGTGGAGATTAAATAGGGCGTTGGTCAAGTAACTCAGGGCAATGAATGGGTAAACCTGGAGGACAAGAAGCCAGCTTTTATCCCAGAATAAGGGAAAAAGCCACGGAGCGACACAAGCAAATCCAACCAGAAGTGGTGCTATCGCTAAAATTTGCAAGCGCATCCCTTCACCGATTGCTTGGACAAGGCGAGTTCGATCTGCCTGTAAATGACTGAGGGTTGCAATAGAAAGCCTCCAAGTGGCATTCTTCAAGAAACTCAGCCTCTCTACTAACTGTATGGCTAAATCTACATAGCCTGCGGATTCCTTGCCTAAAAATGGCAATACCACCAAGGGGTTCACCAATTGGCGCAAGTGCCAAACCCACATGGAACTAGAATAACCAATACCGTACCCAACCATCTGCCTTACCAGTTTCCAGTCCCAATAAAAATGAGGGCGGTATTGTGTCTTTTGGTACAGCAGCGTTAACTCTACCACTTTCTGGCTCCACCACCCGCCTACTGGTGCCCAAACTCCAAAACCTTGGAAGGCCAAGGTAAGGGCAACTAAATAATAGACGATTTGACCAATAAAGTCGGTTATGGCAACCAGACGATAATTCAAGGCACCTTCGAGGCGAGCTAAGGGAATCAGAGCTAGCAAATGAATTGGCAGCCCTAATAATAGGGTTATGATTATCGGAGTGAATCCCTTATCTTTTGACAGATGCTCCCAAAAAGGCAAGCCTAAAAGCGCGACCAAATTCACAGATATGCCGAACACCAGTAACAGGGTGAAAGCTTGGTGGTAGTCTTCATGGCGCTGTTCATTATTTTCCCCTCGAATTAAGTACACCCCAATTCCCAACTGGCTAAAGTCATAGAAGTATTTGTAAATTCCCAGTGCGGCTGCATACAGTCCGTAATTCTCCGCTCCGATGGTGCGGGTTAGAACCAGCAATCCGCCAAAACCAATCACCATTCCCAGCCCTTGGCGAAGGGCAAGATACGCACCCCCATGCAAGACTCGACTCCGCAGGTTCATCTCTATGTTTTAGAATACCATTTTTTTCTTTGGTTTGGCCCGGTTTAGAGTTTTGAGGACAGGTAGGACGCCTGTTTTGTGGGACAGGCGAGACGCCTGTCCTCCGCCTGGTATTTGTTAGCACCGGCAGGTGAAAAAGTATTGGATTTTTATTCCCGCACCCGACTCACCGCTTGCTGGAAGCCCAACAGAATCAAGATATTGGCCAGGGTCAAAAACAATTCCGCCCCCCCGTGCAGCCAATCCACATTCGCTAAGGACTGGCCTAGGGCCACTTTGGCGTAAATCCCAGCGGGAATGGTGACGCCGACAAACACCAGGGTCATGTAAAACCCAATCAGCGCTAAACGCGGCACTTGTCCCGATCTGGTGAGAAACCACAAGAACCCCAGGTAGGGAAACAGGGAGATAGCAAACAGACTGTCTTTTGAAATCATCGTCGCGATTCTGTGGGGGCGAGGTTAGGGGCTTTTTCACCGGCAGCCTTGTTGCTGGCTTCCTTTAACCGGCTTGAGCGCCAGATCCACCAAGCACCGGCGCACAGGGTGCAGTTCCCCACCACTGTCATAGCGGCTTGCAAGGTGACCAGCCACTCCAGAGATTCGGGGTTGTCAAAATAGTGCCAGGTGCAGGCGCACATGGCGCTGACCAATGACGGCAGCATGGCCAAGGACAGGGCCCGCCACGCCCGGTTGCCGGTGACTTCGCCGTATGTCCATATCAGCCAGATGGCCCCAACCCACTCAATAACGCTGGAAATGTGAATAATCCAGGTCGGAATAGAAAGCGCGTGCATAAAGAATCCCTGACACTGCCTCAGTTTTCCTATCCTACCGCTGAAAATCCCAGGCAGATGAAGTTAAGCTATCAGCAATTAACGTCGAAAGGCGCTGGGACTTTCGGTGGGGCCAGCGGCAGCGCCGCCACCGGCACCCCGGAGAGCAAAGCCTCTCCCTCTCAGTCCCAAAGCCCCTGCCGGCAGTCCCAACGCCCTTATTCTGTATCAATGCTTACAGCAGGTTCTTTAGCCGTGGCTATCTCAAACCATATCTTCAAACCGCACCCGAGTGCGTACACCAACCGGAACAAGATTCTGGAAGCGATCCTCACTCATCCCGGACAGAGTGCCGAAGAAATTGCGGCTGCGGTCGGCGTCACTTACGGCACTGTCCACAAACAAACCCTGATACTGACCAGCTTGGGCTTGATTCACTCTGAGCCCGACCCATCCAATACTAAAATGAAACGCTACTTTGCGGGGCCCCCGACGCCCAAAACTTTCAATGCCAAAAAGGAACGGTCACGCAGAAAACGCTCCCCCTAAATCCGATTGAATAATTTTTTATTATATCTGGGTGGCTGTCTGCGGCAGGTGCCCAATACAGCCACTTTTCAGCTTATTTTTCACTTTTCCCCCTTCTGCGGGCTGGAATTAAAGCACAGTATTCAGCCGGAATACCCAAAAAGCGACCGCCAGAAGAATTTTGAGAAATTGTACGGAAGCCGCCAGCGACTGCCCTAAACTAGACTAGCGTGCGGCAAGCAGCTGAGGAAGGAGATGGGGCGGATGCGAGCAGTGTTGTGCGGATATTACGGCTTGGGCAATGGGGGCGATGAGGCTTTGCTGGCTTCTCTGTTGCAAATGTTACCAGATCGTGTGACGCCGGTGGTTCTCTCTGGCAATCCAGCGCTGACGCGCCGGCGCTACGGGGTGGCTGCGGTCCCTCGCATGAATGCAATGCCGGTGCTGCGAGCTCTGCGGCAGTCAGATGCTTTTATCTGGGGCGGGGGGAGTTTGATCCAGGACGCCACCAGCGCACTCAGCCCTTTCTATTATGCCGGCTTGATGGGACTGGCTCAGCAGCTGGGCTTGAAAACGATTGCTTGGGCGCAGGGTGCCGGCCCGCTGAAGCGCTCTTTTACCCGCGAGATAGCCAGACGCACGTTTGCCGGCTGCACGGCGGTGAGCGTGCGCGATCGCGCCTCAGCTGCCTTGCTCTCCGACTGGCAAATCCCCTGCTATTTCGCTCCCGATCCTGTCTGGGCGCTGGAAGCCAAGCCGGTGCCGGGTTTGTGGGATTTGCCGGCACCCCGGGTGGCGGTGACGCTGCGCAAGCACCCGCAACTGACACCGGCACGCCTGGAAACCCTCACCCGCGCCCTGAGCGACTTCCAGAAAGCCACCGACACTTTCATTTTGCTCCTGCCTTTTCAGGCATCTCAAGACTTGGAAATCGCCGAGTATATCCACTCCCAACTTGCCGGTGCTAGCAAAATTCTCTCTCTCGAAGATCCCAGAGAGCTCAAAGGCGTGTTTCGCGGCGTGGAAATGGCTGTCGGGATGCGCCTGCACGCACTAATTATGGCTGCTGCGGAGGAGTGCCGGTGTTTCGCGCTCAGCTATGACCCCAAAGTCAGCCAGCTGATGGCAGAATTGGAGATGCCCGGATGGGAATTGCCCCAGTTGCCAGACGATGCCAAAATTATCACTAAAACTTGGCTGGAACATTACGCTAATGGCGAAGCTCTCTCGCCGGCGCAGCTCCAATCTATCGCTGACCGATCGCTGATTCACCGGGAATTGTTGCGGGAGGTTTTTGAGTGATTGAACCGCCGCTGTGAGGGAGCGCAAAGAGAAGAACCCCACCCCCCAACCCCCTCCCCGCTTGCGGGGAGGGGGAGAAAGAGATGGGGGAGTTTTGCTGAGATTGTCTTTCTAAGAACGCAACGGCGAAAAAACCGGCCCGTAACCCCGATGAGATTCGCTAACAGTCTCTTTGCATTGGCCCGATAGCTGTAGGGGCGGCCCCCCGTGGCATTGGTGTCAACTTAAGCTCCAGGCGATTGAAATCGCGGCTATACAAACGAAGTCCGCCTTCGCGGACTTAAGAGATAAGAGAAAAGCGGGACTTTTCAAACCCGCGCAGGCGGGTTTGGTCTGTGTAGCTGCGGTTTCAACCG
>NZ_KB235948.1:6173214-6360216 GCF_000332335.1 Kamptonema formosum PCC 10802
AACGTGGAAAGCGTTGATGGGCCGAGGGCCGGCAGTAATATTGGGATTATTAAAGATCCGCTCGGCCCCGCACCGCAATTGGTGGCGGCCACCCGGCCCATTCCGAAGGGACTCACCACTGACTTGGTGCTTTCAAGTGATGAAAAATACCTGACGGTTTCTTATCCAGGGCTGCAATTGCAGTCTTCTTCTCCTGAGCAAAAGGGCGCTAGTTTTATTTATGATGTTGAGGAGATTATAAAGGCTGTTGAGAATCCGGGCAATTACTGGCTGGATAGCTACAGCAGGGGGGCAGGTAGCATTGCTTTTAATGCGAGCAGTAAGCGTGCGGCTACGGCAAGGGATTTGCTTTTCGTGCCGGTGGATGACATCAATCCGGATATTAGTGTGGCTGCGGACTACGAGATTATCGGAGGGAACTGGGTGAATCAGTTCACTTTTGGTGTGCCGCAGGATAGCAATCGCGCTCCTATTGGGATGGTGAGTCCTAAGGGTTTGACTGTAGCGTCAGCGAGAGACTGGGTGGATTTGGTGAGTCCGGGTGCCGGTGGCAGTACAGATGACCTCACTCCTACGTTTGAGTGGAAGTTTAAAGATGACAGTACCCAGTGCGGTATTCCCAATCTGTCTCCTCAAGATATTAGTGAGGTGAATTTGTATGTGAGCGTGTTCCCCAAAGATCAGGGATTGTTGCCGAAGGACAGGTGGGAGGGATTGGGGAATGTGACACCGGGACGGGATTACAATCCCAACCGCGTCCTCACAGCGACATGGAAGAATGGTGTGTGGACTTGGAAGGGGGGCAGTACAAGTGGTGACTTTGATGAGTTTACGCTTCCTGATGAGCGGATATTGACTGCCGGTCAGACTTACCACTGGGCTGTGGAAGCTGTGACGGCTCAAGGAGACAGAAAAATTGTCACGGATAAGTTTAAAACTTTGCTTCCCCAACCGGCTGCTGGGAGCAATACGTTCAGTAGCGTGACTGTGTTGTCTCGCGGTCTAGAGCTAAAAGACAAAGAGACTGACAGTCAATTCGAGGCAATGGCCAAGCACATCGCTGAGACGGGTGAAGGCTTGGTCATGCACTATGATTATACAAATGGTAAATGGTACAGGAAAACTGGTACTGGAGAGGATTACAGCGTGCCATCAGACAAATATGGCAAACCGCTGGTACTAATTCCAGGATGGGATAAGCGGGAAAGTAAGGCTTGGAATGCGGGCTTTGCTGAAGCCGCAGCAGACAGACTCTTCGCTTCCCTTGTGCAATTGGATCAGTTACTTGGAGGTCGTGTGGGAAATGGAAAACAGCTTTACGATCCACAAAATAAACTCATTCGCACTCAGGGAGCTGTCTTCAACTCCCCGCTACACTTGATTGGCTTTGGTCAGGGCGCAACAATCAATAGCGAGCTCGCTCAGCGTCTGGGGACATTTTTCCCCAATGCCGGTGGCACTCCCAATATAGATGGCTCTCCTGATCCCAAACGCGAGCTGCAAATGACGATGATCGACGCCTTTGACCCCGAGCAGACTGCATTTACCAACATTGAGAAACTTTATGATCCCAAATTGCAAATTTGGGAAAATGTTACCTGGGCGGACAACTACTATCAGAAGGCCACTTTTGAGTCTGATAAAATTTCCTCTGGGCTTTCTATCCCCCAATCGGACTTGAACATCTTCCTTGGTGACAAAACCAACCCCCAAACCCGTACTGGTTTTACTAAATCATTTAGCTCTCACAATCGTGCTTTGGGCTGGTATTCCGGAAGTGCCGATCTCAGCCAGGTTACATTCCCCTCGGTAGGAAAAGACGAAAATGAGGTAATTTATCGCCGACTTGGAGATTTGGAGTTAGACGCTTATGGTCAACCGAAAACACCGACGTGGTACACGCCCGACTATAAAAACACTCCATTCGAGCATGGGGATGCGAAAGCTCCTTGGGAGGGTGTTGGCACAGGTTGGTTTTATTCCGTTTTGGGCGGTGGCTACAGTAAAGACAACAGTAAAAACTTGCGCCCGCTCCAGAATTATAATATGCCTCGCACTCCAGTCAGTTACGATAACACCAACACAGATAATAAGGATAGAGGCGACAAAATGCGGGGTGACTATGCGGTTCCCACTCTCTTTAACGGCAACTTTGACGCTATCTCTTCTCTGGCTGGTTCGCTACCCATTCCGGGCTGGTCTTTTCAAAATCAATTTGCCACTCAAAAAATTCTAACTGCTTTTAAAACAGACCCTCAAAACTTTGTACTTAAATTGGGAGGAGATACAGCCAACACAAAGATCACGCACAATCCTTTTGTTGTGCCTGAATGGGGGGATTTACGATTTAACCTCAGCGTGCCTTCTGATTCTGTAGGGGGAGAGGGAAAACTTAAAGTATCTTTAAACCCGCTGAATTCAGCAGATGGACTTGAATTCAGCGAAACAATTTCTTTGAAACCAGCACAGGGAAAAATAAGCTCTTACAGGGACGACCGATATAAGATTGGTTATGGAGCGGGTGCGGGCAAATTTGAAACGTTTAACATCGATATACCAGAATATCTGCGAGGCAAGCCAGCAACGCTTACATTTAAACTAGAAGACCAGTCCGGATATAAATCAGCGGTTTACTTAGATGATGTCTTCTTTAAAAGCGAGCTGTTCAAGTGGGGCAACCCAACTGAAGCAAGACCGCATAGGGACAATGGAAATAAAAAAGAGGGGGTCTATGACAGCAACTACTTAATAGAAAAGCCACAGTATGTCCTGTCTTACAACAGCCATAAAAATACTCCCAACTGGGTAAGTTGGCAAGTGAACAAGTCATGGCTCACTGAGCAGAAGTTCAACAGGCCAAACTTTATAACCGATCCAGAACTTGATGAAACTGGTTTTTTCCCAGTTGAACACACGGATTACCAAGAGGATAAAACTTTGTTACCTGATGGTTATTTCCTGATACGAGGTCATATGAGTGCTGCAGAGGATAGAACCCGGAGTCAAAAGGATTTCGTTGCCACTTTCCTGACATCGAATATCCTGCCCCACCACGAAAAAAACAATGGCAGTGTTTGGAAAGGTCTAGAAAATTCTTTAAGAAAAGAGGCTAAAGCAAATCAAGACTTTTACATCATCGCAGGTGGATATGGAACAAAGAAGTACGATGACTATCCGGGCTATCCAGGATATATTGACGTCAATCCTGATGACCCGAACATCCCAACAATTAATGTTCCTTCCCATGTTTGGAAAGTCGTTGTCAGGCGCAACTTGGGAGATCCTCTGAATAAAGCTACAGACGCTTTTGCCGTTATTCTGCCCAATAGAAATATGGTGGGAGAAGACTGGACAAAATACAAGTATTCTATTAACCAGCTTGAAAGTCTCCTCAATAATAATCGCGGGCCGCACGAGCCTGAGTATAACTTTTTGTCCGAATTAGAGGAAAATCGCAGAAAAGAACTGAAAGAACGAAACAAAAACTCCAACCCACTTCCTCTAGGTTGAGACGGACAGGACTTACGCAAATTTTAAGCTCAGACACGACTGGTAGTATCAGGGCAGGCATGGCCTGCCCTAGATAGATATTCTTTGGTTAAATCCTGACGGAATTACTGTGGGTATACCCCATACCAGCCCTTACCATTCCTTATATTTCCATCTGGCATGATAGTGTTCTGAAACGACACTTTTCTAAATTCTACACCCTCCAAGTTCGCTCCCGTCAAATTAGCTTCACGCAAGCTAATGCTTTCCAGAACGGTATTGCTCAAATTAGCTCCGGTCAAGTCCGAACCATTGAATCTAGTATCTCCCAGTTGGGCACCACTTAGGTTGGCACCCCTGAGATTGACACGGTAGAAACCAGCCTCCCGCAAGTCAGCACCACTGAGGTTGGCACCGCTGAGATTGGCATCATCAAGACCGGATTGCCACAGGTCGGCTCCCACCAAGTTGGCTCCACTCAGGTTGGCTTTATTCAGGCACATCTCATCCATCCTAGCCCCACTCAAGTCAGCACCACTAAAGTCGGTTCCAATCAGATACACACAATTGAATTTAGCTTCTCTAAAGTTGGCCCCGCTCAGGTTGCAGCCACTCAAATCTTCTTCGCTATACCCAATTATGAGGCCGGCAAAATTCCTTTCTCCCTCGGCGTAAAGTTCCAGCAACTCTTCAACAGAAATCCTTTTCCCCTTCATCACTCTTCTCCCAATCTGATCGCGCTCTTAATTCTACCACCCTTGTCTGGAAAAAACGGGTATGGAGTGGCGCTCTTCAGGCAGATAGAGAACCTGGTTTCAATGGAAACAGGTGGGTTCAACGATAACGCTCCCATCTGGCATAGTAGTATTGCGAAAAAATGAACCCATCAAGACACCCAGAGAGCTTATACCAGCACCAGTCAGGTCAGCGCCGGTGAAATCAATACCATTCATCTCGGCTCTGTCAAGGCAGGCACCTCTCAAGTTGGCATAGCTCAAGTCGGCACCATTCATGCAGGCACCAGTGAGATTAGCACCGCTCAAGTCCGCCCCCCTGAAATTGACATGGATCAATACGGAGTTTTCAAGGCAAGCCCCACTCAAGTTGGCATCGATAAGATAAGCATTAGGCATGATAATGTTACGCAGGTCGGCACCCACTAAGCAGGATCGACTCACAACTATTCCATGATATTTTCTTTGGCCAGCCGCATAACGTTTGAGAAGTTTTTGAGAGTCAACCACTCTAATAGGATCATTTTCAACCTTTCCGTTTGGCAGGATGGTATTGCAGAAAATGGCATCTTCCTGAATGATGTCCTTTAGAGAGGCACCGCGCAGGTTCGTATCTGTCAAGTTGGCACGAGTCAGATCGGCAGCCGTCAAGTTAGCATTTCTCAAATTAGCACCCACCAAGCAGGATCTGCGCAACTGAGCGCTAGTCATATTGACATCCCTCAAATTAGCATTCATTAAGCAGGCGCTACTCAAGTTAGCCTCTTGCAGATTAGCACCCATTAAGCAAGCATGGCTGAGATTGCTCCCCAGCAAAATAGCGCAGTGCAGGTTAGACCCACTCAAGTTGATGTAAGTCAGGTCAGCATCATTTAGAAAGATTCCTTTCAAATCAAGCCCGGAAAAATCTCTCTCCCCCGCTCTGTATTTTTTGATCAAGTTATAACCGTTCATCTCCCCCTCACACTCATATATCGGTTGGAGTGGAAGGCTTCCTTCTTCGATTGGCTCGAAAGATTCTTCTTCCAGAAAGCTTTCACCGCTCATAATTCAACTATACCTTCTATCTGTACAATCAAACTTGCGTTTTAACGCAATTAAACTTTACATCTGAACCGGCAGTTTTTCAGCCTCCATGACTTGACTCCTGAATCTCTATACACTCTTAACTCTAGCCAGTCGAATAAACTCGCTATTCCTCGCTTACTTTGCCGTAATTTGACTCACAATGATCGTTCCTGATCCTTCCATCTGGCATGGTAGTGTTGCAAAAAAATGCACCCTCTATTCTGTTCATATCAGCGCCCTCCAAATAAATGATTGCTTCACTCAAATCTACATCCGTTAAATTGGCTTGCTGTAGGGAGCATTCCTCTATATTGGTATCTCTCAAAGACGCGCCGGTTAAGTTGACTTCGCAGAGAGAAGTTTGCCCCAGATTAGCTTCACTTAAATCCGCCTCACTCAAGTCCGCCCCACTGAGATTGGCCTCACATATACTAGCTCCAATCAAGTCAGCTCCACTTAGATTGGCATATTCCAAGTCAGTGCAATCCAAGTTGCTCCCCCTCAGATCGGCTCCACTTAGGTCAGCTCTGCCCAGTCTGGCATAGAACAGGTTAGCATTGCTCAAGTCTGCACCGGCAAGGTTAGCTTCACTCAGCTTGGCATCGGACAATTGGGCACCACTCAAGTTGGTATTGCTCAAGTTGATACACCTTAAGTCAACGTTTTCCAGCTCGCTCCCACTCAAATCAACTCCAGCAAAATCTCTTTCACCGGCAGCGTACCGCCTGAGCAACTCTTCTCTGTCCATAACCCCCCTCTCGAATCCGCTCACACCTTCAATAATAGCGCAATCGCATTTAAGGTGCGGGAGGTGGGCCATACCAGAAATCCTATCAATAGGGAAAGACGTCCATTTTAGCCTCCCTCCAATCTACCCCAGTCAAATCGGCTTTATTAAGCGAGTGATTATTGCCCAACAAGACTCAAATCAATCCCACTAAAATCTCTCTCTCCCGCCGCGTAACGCGCCAGCAACTCTTGAGCGTCCAGAACTCTTCTCCTAAATTTATTACCCCTCACTAATAGCGCCAATTTTAAGCCATCGCCTTGTTCAGCCTTAAAATAATGCGAAACTCCTTTTACTTGAGTGATTAACCGTATATAGGTAAAGTCTAATTCTTAGAGCGCGGGTCTAGGGCGTCGCGCAGACCGTCGCCCAAGAGGTTAAACGCTAGAACACTCATCGTAATCGCTAAACCGGGAAACAGGGTTGTCCAGGGGGAGGAGAGAGAGTAGCCGCCTTTGAAGGCGTCGGCGAGCATGGTTCCGAGTTCTGGGGTGGGGGGTTGGGCTCCGAGTCCCAAGAATCCCAAACCGGCAGCTTCCAGGGTGGCGGTGCCGGTGGAGAGGGTGGCCTGGACGACAAGCGGGCCGAGAGTGGCCGGCAGGATGTGGCGCAACAGGATGCGTGCCGGTGAGGCTCCGAGGGCTTTCGCCGCCATAACGAATTCCCGCTCTCTGAGGGACAGTGCCATGCTGCGGGTGAGCCGGATGTAAATGGGGATTTGCACGAGTCCCACTGCTAGCATAACGCCTTGCAGGCTGGGGCCGGTGACGGTGACGACGGCGATGGCCAGGAGAATGGAGGGAAAAGCCAAGAGGATGTCTGTCAGCCAGCCAATCAAGGTTTCCACCGGCCCCCGAAAATAGCCGGCAATCAGCCCCAAAAGCACGCCGGCAGCCATTCCCAGCCCCACGGACACTCCACCCGCGCTGAGAGAGGTGCGCATCCCGTACCACACCAGCACCAAAATATCCCGCCCCAGTCCGTCAGTGCCCAACCAGTGCTGGGCGCTGGGGGGTTTCAGCCGCGCCAAATAGTCCCGGTCAGTGGCGGGATCGTAGGGGTGGAGCATCGGGGCTAGGAGTGCCAGCAGCACCAGGGCGACGGTGAGGGCGAAGCCAATTTTCCCGGAAGTGGACTGCCAAAATCGCTGGAAAGAGTTTTGCACGAGTTGCTGTTAGTTTAGAGTTTTTTTTTAGTCCGCGAAGGCGGACTACCCAACGGGCAAGCCGCTTCGCGTCTACGTTTGTGTAGCCGCGATTTAAATGAGACTGTTGGCGTGCTTGATAGGGGGATCAGCCCCACCCCCAAGTTTCCTCGTTCCCAGCTCAAGCTGGGAGGAGGAAAAACCGCGCATATTGTGAGAGTCTCGCTCTACTCTTAGTCCGCGAAGGCGGACTTCGTTTGTGTAGCCGCGATTTCCAATCGCCAGGAACCCCGGCTAATCGCCGAGGAACTAGCTGCAGGTCTAACCCCTCACGAATTCGCCAAAAGCATCTTTCAATCGCCCGGTATATGGGCAATTTACCGGTAGTGAATCCTCGGATCGAGGAAAGCATAGGAAATATCAACGATCAGGTTAATTAACACAAAGGTAACAGAGACGAACACCACACCGGCTTGCACGACTGGATAGTCTCGCGCCAGAATTCCATCATAAATCCAGGAGCCGATTCCCGGCCATGAGAAGATAGTTTCAGTGAGGATAGCACCGGCGAGGAGGGTGCCGAACTGCAAACCAATAGTGGTGATCACCGGCAGCAGGGCGTTTTTCAGGGCGTGGATAAATATTATCCGGTATTCGGGAACGCCTTTGGCTCTCGCGGTGCGGATGTAGTCTTGGGAGAGAACTTCCAGCATGGCGCTGCGGGTGATCCGCGCTAGGATTGCCAGGGGAATCGTGCCCAGGGTGAGTGCCGGCAGTACCAGGTGAGCGAGGGCGTCTTTGAGCGCGGCTGCGTCTAGCTTGAGCAGTGCGTCGAGTGCGTAAAAGCCGGTGAGTGGCTTGAAAGTGAAGGCTAAGTCAGCGCTCAGCCTTCCGCTGGCGGGGAGCCACTGCAGGTTGACCGCGAACAGGTAAATGAGCAGCAATCCTAACCAGTATACCGGCAGGGAGACTCCTATTAAAGAGCCGGTCATCAGCAGGTTGTCCAGCCAGCCGTTTTTGCGGACTGCGGCGAAAACCCCTGCCGGTATTCCCAGCAGCAGCGCGACGATCATTGCCGCAACGGACAGTTCAAAAGTAGCCGGCCACCTGTTTCGGATTTCCTCGGCGATGGGAATTCCGCTGATGATGCTGGTGCCGAAATCTAAGCGAATCAGGTTTCCCAGAAAAGCGAAATACTGCACCGGCAGGGGCTGATTTAGACCTAATTGCTGCCGGAGGGCTGCAATCTGTTCGGGTGTGGCTCTTTCGCCAAGCAGCACCACGGCTGGGTCCCCGGGGATCAGGTGCAAGAAGGTGAACACCAAAAGGGTGATTCCCAGAAGGACCGGCAGCAGGCTGAGCAGGCGTTGAGCGATGTATTGCCACATAAAGTTTGAGGGTTTATTTGATAAAACCGCAGATGAACGCAGAAGTAGATGGACGCCGATGAATTTTGCAAAAATCTGCGTTTATCTGCGTTTATCTGCGGTTAATATAGCTCACTTTTTCTCCACTGTTTCAAAAGATTCGGAACCGAGGGGGCTGGGAACCCAACCGGCAAGATTCTTGCGCTTGGCTAAAAGGGGTTGGGAGTGGACAACCGGCAGGCGCACGACTTCGCGGTGAAGTATTTCATCGACTTCGGCGTAGATTTTTGCCCTCGCCGCACTGTCTCCAGTCGCCCTTCCTGAATCGAGCAATTTGAGGAGCCGGTCGTTTTTCCAGCCGCCTAAGTCTTGGGTTGAACCGGGTCCGAAGTGGGGGTAGTAGAAGTTGTCGGGATCGCCGTAATCGCCGGTCCAGCCGAGCATGAAGGCTTGAAAGCCGGGGGCTTTGTTGCGATCTGCGAGGTAGGCTGCCCAATCTTTGGTTTTGAGGCTGACTCGAATGCCGATAGCGCTCAAGTCGGCGGCGAAGGCTTCTGCTATGGGTTTGGGTGTGGGAAAATAGGGTCGGGAAACGGGCATGTACCACAATTCTAAGTCAAAGCCGTTGGGGTAGCCGGCTTCGGCTAGCAGCTGTTTGGCTTTTTGCGGGCTGTGTTCATAATCGGTAATTTTAGCAGATTGCGACCAATTCATTGATGGCGGGGTGAAGTGGCTGTCGCCGGTGCCCAGTGCTCCCCAGAAAGCTTGCACGATTGCTTTTTTGTTGATGGCTAGGGCGAAGGCTTGGCGCACCCGCACGTCGGAGAGGGGTTTGTAGCTGGGATTGAGCGCTAGATAGCCGAGGTTTAAGGAAGGGCGGGGAACCGCTTCCAGATTGGGGTCGCGCTGAATTTCTGGCATTTGGTCTGGGGATAAGTCTGTGGTAAAATCGACTTGACCGGCTCTCAGTTGCGCGAGTCTGGCGGCGGGATCTGTTATGAAGCGGATGACTAATTGGCTGGTTTTGGGAAGTTCGGGCTGCCAGTAGTTTGGGTTCTTTTCCAGTAAAATGCGGTCGCCGGTGCGCCATTCTTTGAAAATGAATGGGCCGGTGCCCACCGCCAGGGAGCTGGGAGTTCCGTAGCTGGCACCGGCTTTTTGGATAGCTGCGGGACTGGCGATGCCGAAATATCCAGAACCGATGGCGGCGGGGAAGGCGGCGAAGGGCTGTTTGAGGGTAAATTGTATGGTATAATTGTCAGTAACTTTGATATCTTGGAGGATGGATTTCGGGTCGCCTTTGAAGCCGCCGAAAAGCTGCTGCCAGATTTCGTAGGTTTTGCCGGCGTTGCGGTAGCCGTGGGGGTGTTTGGGATCCCACCAGCGCTCTATGTTAAATTTTACTGCTTCGGCATTGAAATCAGTGCCGTCGTGAAATTTAACGCCGGTTCGCAGTTTGAAAGTCCACACTTGGCCGTCCCTGTCAGCAGACCAAGAGGTCGCCAGACTGGGTTGAAGTTCGGTAGTTCCTGGCTTGAATTCCAGCAAGCGCTCGTAGATTTGGCGCTGTACAATGATGGAGTTGCCGTCGGTGATATTGCCCGGTTCTAGGTTCACCGGCTGTCCCCCAGAACCGAAGACGACCGCCCCGGTGCCGGTGGTTTGCGGGCTGCCGGTGTTCTGGGGTGCGCCGCAGCTAACGATAAGTGTAGCTAGGGCAAAAAATTCAGCTAAAAAAGCCCGTCGCGTTGGCTTGTTTTCCCTCATCTCACTCACTCCTTTTTCGATCTAGTATAATGGAAAAATACACGTCTAGAATGCAGGCTGTGCAGTCGCCGATTATTCCCGCTGTCGGGGAGCTGATCCGCAGCTGTCCGGGTACGATATCGCTGGGACAGGGCGTTGTTTATTATAGCCCTCCGCCTGAGGCGGCGCAGCAGATTTCTCAATTTCTGGCTGACCCGGAAAATAACAAGTACAAGGCGGTGCATGGAATTGCGCCGCTGCGGGAGGCGATCTCCCAAAAGCTGAAAGCTGAGAACGGCATCACTCCCAGCGGTGGGAACCGCATTGTTGTGACAGCCGGCAGCAATATGGGATTTATGAATGCGGTTCTCGCCATCACTTCCCCCGGTGATGAAATTATAATCCAGACGCCCTATTATTTCAACCACGAGATGGCGATTGTCACAGCCGGCTGTCGCCCCGTGCTGGTGGGGACGGATGAGAATTACCAGCTGCGCCCGGATGCGATAGAGGGGGCGATTACGGACAAAACGCGGGCGATTGTGACGATTTCGCCGAACAATCCCACCGGCGCGGTGTATTCCCCAGAGGCGCTGCGGGCTGTGAGTGAGATTTGCCGCACAAGAGGAGTGTACCACATCAGTGACGAGGCGTATGAATATTTTACCTATGACGGGGTGAAACATTTTTCGCCCGGTTCGATTGAAAATAGCAGCGAACACACGATATCGCTTTTCTCGCTGTCCAAGGCTTACGGATTTGCCAGCTGGCGGATCGGCTACATGGTGATCCCGGAACACCTGTTCCTGTCTGTTCAAAAAATCCAAGATACCATTCTAATTTGTCCGCCGGTGGTTTCGCAGTATGCGGCTTTGGGGGCTTTGCAGGCGGGTTCAAGCTATTGCCAGGAAAAGGTAAAGGCGATTGCTGAGGTGCGACAGCTGGTGCTGGGCGAACTGGAGAGCGTGCGAGATTTCTGCACGATTCCCGAGGCGGATGGGGCGTTCTATTTTCTGCTGAAGGCTCACACGGATTTGGGCGCGATGGAGGTGGTGGAAAAGCTTGTCCGCGAGCATGGGGTGGCGGCGATTCCGGGGACGACTTTTGGGATGGATTTCGGGTGCTACCTGCGCGTGGCTTACGGGGCGCTGGAAAAGGAAACTGCTCAGGAAGGGATCGGGCGGCTGGTGCGGGGGCTGCAAAAGATTGCGGGAGCCGGTGGGTAGATGTTTGCTGTAATTCAACAGTCAGAGGGACAGGCGAGACGCCTGTCCTACGTCATAATTTAAGGTATAGCGGTTCTCCGTTGGATGAACGTGTTTGCCCAGAAATCCGCTTTCTTAAAGAAACCGGGTTTCTCGCGCGCTGCGTCACGCACCCCAGTATATCAGGCCAACCGTGCCTTCCTGTGTCAAACTAGAAAAACCACCACTAGTGCCGAGCGATGTTTAAAGTGATAGCCCCTGGATTATCCCAAGAATTCGAGAGATGGACAGATGCCTTGAATGCGGCCAAATCTCTCAAACCAAAATGCAAGAGTCTGTTTGAAGACATCCGCATTTATGACGGGGAGGAGTTGGTGTGGGTATACAGCCGGACTCACACTTACCCTCAATATGTCGGGGCGGGTACATATAACAGATTAGCGCTGCTGTTTCTGAAAGAAGCGCAGGAAAACGGCGAAGAGTGGGCGATGCCAAAAGACGGAGGTGCTTGATTGAGCCGGCGGAGGGACACTTGCGCTTAGAATGCTAATCATTAAGTATATCTGAGCGGAGGGAGAAGTTCGTTGAGAAAGTTACTCACAGCCATACTGCTGGCAGTTCTGACTGTTGCCTTGAGTTTGCCGGCTTTTGCGGCGGATACTGCCAGCGGCGCACAGGTTTTTAGCGTCCACTGTGCCGGCTGTCACCCGAAAGGCGGCAATATTATCCGGCGGGGGAAGAACCTGAGCCAAAAAGCGCTGAAAAAATATGGCATGGACTCACTTGAGGCGATCGCCTCTCTGGTGGCGAACGGCAAAAACAATATGTCCGCTTTCAAAAACCGCTTAAGCGCCAAGCAAATCGAAGCTGTCGCCGCTTACGTTCTGGAACGAGCTGAGAAAGGCTGGCGCTAAGAGCGGGTTTGTAAAGTAGAAACATCCAGAAACCGGGTTTCTTCAAGAAACCCGGTTTCTAGTTCTATCCGGGGGTTTACAAAAGTTTACCTGCTGTGTTAAAATCTTCTAAAGAGATTGGAACCTCACCCTTTAGCGTCTTTTCCGCTTTTGGGACAGGCGGGACGCCTGTCCTACGCCTCTGAGCCTATCGGCTGAGAGGGGGGATAAGATAAAGGGGAAATTGTCTGAAACACTGTCCACCTTATAGAGAGCCAAGACTGGAAGATGAAGCTACCTGAATCAAGCCGGCTGCAGTTCACCCCGGATATGAATATCTGCCGCATATTAAATGGCATGTGGCAGGTGTCTGGCGCTCACGGACGCATTGACCAAAAAAGCGCTATCGAGAGTATGTTTAAATATGTGGATGCCGGTTACACGACTTGGGACTTGGCAGATCATTACGGACCGGCAGAGGATTTTATTGGCGAGTTCCGGCGTCAGCTCGCCGCCACCCGTGGCGAGGAAGCTCTCCACAGCGTGCAAGCTTTTACCAAGTGGGTGCCAAGACCGGCAAAAATGACGCGCAAGGTGGTTGAGGAGAATATCGGCATATCCCTGCGAAGGATGGGAGTGAATTGCTTGGACTTGATGCAGTTTCACTGGTGGGAGTACCGGGATAAAAACTACCTGGACGCGCTCAAGTACATGGCGGAACTCCAGCAAGAGGGGAAAATCAAGCACCTGGCGCTGACAAATTTCGATACCGAACACCTGAAAATTATTACTGACGCCGGCATCAAAATCGTCTCCAACCAAGTGCAGTTCTCGCTCGTAGATCGCCGGCCTTTAGTGAATATGGTACAATTTGGCCAGCAGCACGACATCAAGCTTTTCACCTACGGCACACTCTGCGGTGGCTTGCTGTCAGAAAAGTACCTGGGACAGCCCGAACCGCGAGGGGGAGATATGTACACCGTGAGCTTGAGAAAATACAAGAATATGGTGGATGCGTGGGGCGGCTGGAGCCTGTTTCAAGAGTTGCTGAATGCCCTCAAAGAGATTGCCGGCAAACATGGAGTTAGCATTGCTAACGTGGCGGTGCGCTACATCTTGAACCAGCCGGCAGTTGGGGGTGTAATTGTCGGCGCGCGGCTGGGGATATCGCAACACTTGGAAGAAAACGCCAGGGTGTTTGATTTCAGCCTTGATGCTGAGGACGACCGGCGGATCGAAGCCGTCCTTGGCCAATCGCGGGATTTGTACAAGCTGATAGGCGATTGCGGCGATGAATACCGGCGCTAGGAAATAGCAGCCGCACGATGGTACTGAGAAACCCGGTTTCTCAAAGAAACCGGGTTACGAGAATATTGAGGCTCTGCCTCATTTCCCATAAAAGACTATTAAGGAGGAGGCAGAGCCTCTCGTTGAGCGTTCCCTGGCAGAGCCAGGGAACGAGAGTAAAAATCCCAAAATCCCAAATTAATATGACTGACGAGCGTACTGAAGTATTAGCAGCAAACCAGGCTTTTTACCGAGCCTTTGAGAGAAAGGACATGGAAGCGATGAGTGCGGTGTGGTCCCAGGGAACCGGCAGCCTTTGCACTCACCCCGGACGCAATGCGCTGCGGGGGTGGAAGGATATTCGCGCCTCCTGGGAGCTGATATTTAAGAACACCAACTACCTGGAAATCCAGACAGAGATTATTTCCACAGAGGTGCGCGACACGCTCGCCTATGTTATACTGGTAGAGGATGTGTTCCAAGTCAGTGGCGGCAGGAGAATCGAGGCCAAGTCGGTGGCGACGAACATCTTTGAGCTGCTGGGAGGGAAGTGGTATTTAGTCCACCACCACGGCAGCCCCCTGATCCGCTAGCGCGACTCGCCAGCAAAAATTTTAGGGATTCGCTATACTGAGGAACATAGGACAAAAGTCAGTCAACCCTGTGAGGGACGCCAGCCGATGACGCTATCCATCCATACTCCTACCCTACTTCTCTCTAGAGAACTGCCCAGCCTGAAATACACCTCCACCCCAGATCGTTTCGATGAAACCTGGGAGGCTCCCCTGTCAACCCTTCTGGGATTGGGACGAGCCGCCGGCGCGGACTTCATCGAATTCTTCTTGGAGCGGGTTAATTATATCAGCTGTCTGGCGGAAGACGACACGATCACCAGCATTTCGCCCCGGCTTTCAACGGGTGCCGGTGTGCGGGTGTTCAAGGGGCAAGCGGACTGCTATGTCAGCACCAATGACCTGTCATTTTCTGGACTGAAAGCCGCCTTAGAAAAAGGTCTGTCAATCATGGGGCTGCAGCTGCCGGCTCCCAGCTCATTTATCCCGGAAATCAACCTGGAATTGCTGCGAGACTACGCGACAAAAAAAGGCAAAGATGCTTGGCTGGGTCAAACCAGCTCCATGCGGGAAATGGGGGATGTTCTCCTGAAGGCTAACGCCCTGCTGAACCAGAAAGCCAGTCATGTGCAATCGCGGCGAGCGACTTATTTCCGAGACTGGCAGGAAGTTTTGGTGGCGGCGAGTGACGGCACGTTCGCCCGCGACATTCGCCTGTCTCAATCGGTAGGATACAATCTTTTGTGCGCGGATGGCGCTCACCGCTCGTCGATTGCCAAGCGTGCCGGTGATACCAGTTCGCCAGATTTCCTGCGCGCGTGGAACTACGAAGAAGCGGCTGAGGAAGTGGCGGAATCCGCAGGGCGAATGCTCTACGCTGATTATGTCGAGTCGGGAACTTACCCGATTGTGATGGCGAATGAGTTTGGCGGGGTGATCTTCCACGAAGCTTGCGGGCACTTGCTGGAAACCACCCAGATTGAGCGCAAAACTACGCCATTTGCCGACAAGAAAGGCGAGAAAATTGCCCACGAAAGTTTGACGGCTTGGGATGAGGGGCTTTCGACCAAAGCTTTCGGGACGATTGACATGGATGATGAGGGGATGCCGGCGCAGCGAACCCTGCTGATTGAAAAAGGTGTGCTCAAGAATTTCTTGGCAGATCGCGCCGGCTCCCTGCGCACGGGACACCCGAGAACCGGCAGCGGACGCCGGCAGAATTACACCTATGCCGCCGCCAGCCGCATGCGCAATACTTATATTGCGCCGGGAGACTACACCAACGAAGATTTGTTTGCATCCATCGACAAAGGCATTTACTGTAAAAAGATGGGTGGCGGTAGCGTGGGAGCTACGGGTCAGTTCAACTTTGCCGTAGAAGAAGCCTATCTGATTGAGGGTGGGAAAATCACCAAACCGCTGAAGGGAGCCACCCTGATCGGGGAAGCCAAGGAGATTATGAACAAGATTTCCATGTGCTCCCAAGATTTGGCGCTGGCTGCCGGTTTCTGCGGTTCAGTTAGCGGCAGTATTTACACGACGGTAGGGCAGCCTCACATTAAGGTTGATTCTATCACCGTGGGTGGCCGGTAAATTGAACCCCACCCCCCAATGGGGGGTGGGGTAGAATGAGACGAAAAACACAACAGGGGTATGACTGTGACGAAGATCGAGGATATTGCAACTCACGCTCGCGAAATTGCCGGTCAGCTTGGCATTAATAAATTTGACATCTATGGGGCAACTGTGGATGAGAGCAGCGTGCAAGTGGATGGGGGGGAGCCCAAACAAGTCAAAGCTTCCAATCGTTCTAGCGTGACGGTTCGCGTGTGGAATGAAGAGCAGACAATGGGCGTCACCAGCACGACAGATGTAGACCCGAAAGGGCTTGAACTGGCGCTGAAAACGGCTTACGAGGCGAGTTTTTTTGGCGTCAGGGAAAACGTGCCGGATTTTAGCCCGGAGGCTACCGCGCCGCTGGCAGCAGACATCCCCAACGAGAAAGCGCCGCAAGTGCCGGTGTCAAAACTTCTAGAAACCTTGATTGGTGCTGAAAAAGAGTTGCTCGCAGCTCACCCAGCGATTAAAGGAGTGCCCTATAACGGGCTCTCGCAAAGGGACGCAGACAGGTTTTATCTCAACAGCACCGGCGCTCTCCGCAATGAGTCGCGCTCCTACGCATCGCTCTATCTTTACACGAAAACAGAGGAAGAAGGGAAAAAGCCTCGCAGCGCCGGCGCTTTCAGAATCAGCCGCAGTCTGGAGCAGCTGGATCTTGACGGGTGCCTGAAAGAAGCCGCCGATAAAACTGTCAGCCACTTGAATTATGAAAAAGTCAAGTCGGGGAAATATACTGTGGTTTTCTCGCCGGAGGCTTTCTTGAGCTTGCTGGGGGCTTTTTCCAACATTTTCAACGCTCAGAATATTCTGGACAAGCAAAGCCTGTCCACTCCTGAATCCCTGGGCGCGCAAATAGCTTCTCCCCTGCTGTCGCTGTGCGATGATGCCCTGCATCCCGCTAATGTAGGCGCTGAGACTTTTGATGGGGAAGGAACGCCAACCCGCCGGGTTGCGCTGATTGAGGAGGGGGTTTTAACCGGCTTCCTGCACAGTGCCGGTACGGCGAAAAGGATGGGCGCTGAGCCTACGGGACACGGGAATATGGGCGCGAAAGTGACGGTTGGCTCGCACTTTTATCACGTCTTTCCAGGAAAGCCGGCGGAAAGGGAGTGCAGCCTTGCGAGCGCCGATAATGTGATTTTTATCGACGATTTGCAAGCGCTCCACGCGGGAGTAAAAGCGCTGCAAGGCTCGTTTTCTCTGCCGTTTGACGGCTGGATGGTGTCAAATGGGAAATTGACGAGCATTGACTCAGCAACGGTTGCGGGAGACTTTTTAGAAGTCCTGAAATCGATTGTTTTTGTGGAAAAAGAGGCGGAACTGACTCCTGGTGGGGTGTGCCCGCGAATTTGGGTTGAGGGGCTGTCGATTACCGGCGAGTGAGTCTCTCAATGGTTTTGAGGGCATGAGGACAGGCGAGACGCCTGTCCTACGTCTTTTGGGATTGGGACAGGTGAGAGGACAGGCGAGACGCCTGTCCTGCGTCTTTCTTGTAGCACAGGCGTCTCGCCTGTGCAATCTGCCACGTTTCATCTATAATTATAACACCAGGAGGTAAGAAAAATGGCTCAAATTATTATCGAAGATTTAGACCAGGCGTTGGTAGATAGACTGGAGGCGCTTGCTAGAACTCACGGGCGAACGCTGTCAGCGGAATTAAAGCACATCCTGGAGGAAGCGGCGCAAGTCAAAACAGCTGACAAACCTGAGGCGAATGCCGGTGCCAAAACCCCAGAAGAATTAGGTTGGCCTCATGGTTTCTTTGAAGAAGTAGCAGGAGGGTGGGTAGGAGAACCACTTGTGCGTGACGAGCAAGGAGAATATGAGACGCGGGAGGAACTGGCTTGACTTATCTTTTAGACACTAATGCCTGTATCCGCTTTTTGAATGAGCGACACTCACCTGTAAGTCGCAGAATATCAAGGACGCCGCCAGCGGATATCTTTTTGTGTACAATTGTACAGATAGAGCTTTACTACGGAGCCTATAAAAGTTTACAGCGACAGCAAAACCTAGCTATATTGGAACGTCTTTTCAACCAGTTTACGATTTTGCCTTTTGATAGCCGAGCTGCCCAGATTGCTGGACTAATTCGCGCCCAACTAGCTGCTTTGGGCACACCTATCGGTCCCTATGACCTCCAGATTGCCGCTATCGCACTTGCCAACAATTTAATTATAGTCACTCACAACACCCGTGAGTTCAGTCGGGTTGATGGACTGCGGTTATAGGACTGGGAGTTGCCGGCATGATGGGCATTCCCCACCGGCTCCCTTGCGTGCAACTCCGATTGGCGTGTCGGGCAAGCCTCACCCAAAATGTCTGCTATGTACTGCTTGATGCTGGGGAGTTCGCGAGGGTGGAGGCGTTGGGGGTGATACCCCGCGAAGATGTGGGTGTTTATCTAAGAGCTAGAGCCGGCAAGACCCAGGTGCAATCCCGATTAGGGTGCCGGTTGGCCTCATCTGCAAGGGCTGACTGTGCCATATTTGAGATTGGTCAATTGTCCTGTCAGAGCGTGGGAGGGCCATTCGCTCTCCTTGCGACAAGCGCTCCGTAGATTGGGAGGATAGAGCAAACGGGCACCGGCTCTCCAGTACAATCCCGATTAGGGTACCGGTTGGCCTCATCTGCAAGGGCTGACTGTACCATATTTGAGATTGGTCAATTGTCCTGTCAGAGCGTGGGAGGGCCATTCGCTCTCCTTGCGACAAGCGCTCCGTAGAGTGGGAGGATAGAGCAAACGGGCACCGGCTCTCCAGTACAATTCCGATTAGGGTGCCGGTTTGTTTGATCCAGAGGCCAGGGCTGTGCTATGCTTGAGACTCGTTAGCTGTTCTGTCAGAGGCTATGTGGGCGAGCGTTCCCCTTTAGTCAGCTGAGGTAGAGTGGGGCATCGCGCACCGGCTCCCCTGTCCAATCCTGATTGGCGTGCCGGTTTGTGGCATCCAGGAGCCAGGGCTGTGGTATGCTTGAGGCTATGTGGGCGAGCGTTCCGCTCCAGTCAACTGCCATACAGTGGAGGAGATTGCCTACCAGCACCAGAGTACAATCCCGATTGGCTAGCTCGTTTGTTTCACCCAGAGGCTAGGGCTGCGATATGCTTGAGATTGGTCAGCTGTCGTGTCAGAGCGTTGGAGGGCGATTGGCTCTCTTCTGAGCAGCTGAGGCAGAGTAGGGAGTATGGCGCAGCGGCTCCCAAGTATAAACTCGATTAGCGTGCCGGTTTGTCTCACCCAGAAGTGCAAAGAGCGTGCTAGTCTTGAAAATGGTCAACTGTCCTGTCAGAGGCTATATGGGCGCTTACGTTTTACTCACCAGCGGTAGGTAGTGCGTTATTCGTAGCTTCTGGCTATTAAGAAGGTGCAAAAATGTCCCTAAATTACACTGATGAGCAGGAGCAAGCAATTGCACATCGTCAAGGCAACCTATTGATTATAGCTTGTGCCGGAAGTGGCAAGACAGAAGTTATTTCCCGGCGAATTGCCGAAATAGTAGATGAAGGAGTACCTCGCTCATCAATCATTGCTTTCACCTTTACTGATCGGGCGGCTCGTGAGCTGAAAGCCAGAATCCGAGGACACCTGGAAGACATCAACCCAGATGACCCCTCTCTCGGAGATATGTACGTTGGCACGATCCACAGCTTCTGTCTCCAGTTACTGAAAGAGATCGATCCTCTATACCGATACTTTGAGGTAATGGATGATGTGCGACAGGCTGCGCTCATCGCCGCTAACTACCATTATTATCCTGACAGTGGGCGTGGCATTGGACTGAATAACCTTCGCTCAAAAACTAAGCGAAAAGGTTATTGGGAGAGTGCTGAGTGGTTTATGACGACCCTTAATGTGATTCACTTAAAAGGAATCAGGGAGGAAAACATTCATGATGCCGCGCTCAGGGATGCTGTGCTACGGTACAAAGAAATTGCAAATGACCGCCCGAACTATTTTTTTGATTTCAACACAATCATTGCAAAACTTCTGGAGAGTTTGAACTCGAAGCCAGCCGAGCTAGAAAAAGTTCGCTCAAAATTCCGCTACTTGATCGTCGATGAATATCAGGATGTTGACCCTCGTCAAGAAGAGCTTATCCATCTTCTCTCAGATGGGGGACAGCGTATGTCAGTGTGTGTTGTTGGTGACGACGATCAAGCAATTTACGGCTGGCGCGGGGCGGATATCAACAATATATTGACTTTTGAGCAGCGATATCCAAACGTGACCCGTGTTGAACTGGTCAACAATTTCCGCAGCACTCACGCCATTGTTGAGATTGCCAATGCGGCTGTTAGACGACTTCCTCCCACTCGCCGGCTACATAAGGCAATGGTTGCTCGGTTCTGGGAACCCGGACAACGCACACCAATTCTTAGAGAGCGCATGGCTGAGCAGGGGGACATTCACAGACAAGCATTTGCATCTGATGAAGCTGAGGCCGCCTGGGTTGCCAAACGGATTAAGGATTTGCGAGGCACTGTCATTGAAGAAAAGGATGGCACTGAACGAGCTATCGACTACGCTGATATGGCCATTCTTCTCCGAAGTGTTCGTTCTTCAGGGCAAGTTTTTGTCGATACCCTCCGCGCTGAAAACATTCCAGTTGTGGTGAAAGGAACACGGGGGCTATTCAGCCATGATGAAGTTCTGCTTGCCCAAGCTGCATTCTGTCAGTTAGCACAGGAGGACTTTTATTACACCGATATGGCTGGGGAATTGCACCGCTATTCTGCCAATGATACACGGGAATTTATTCGACATACAGTCTGCGGGTTACGCGAGCAGCAGTTGATGCCACATGCAGATGCCAGTTTATTTCTTGGATGGATAGCTGAGAAGCGCGAAGATCTCAAGCGCCGGAGTCTCCCACAAGAGGAGCGCGGTGGCATCTCTAGGCGTATATACCCACAGCATCTCTTCCACGAGATGCTGCAACAACTGGGCGCTGGACAAGATGCTAATCCCTGGCCAGAAAGTGTTCTCTATAACCTCGGTCGTTTTAGTCACCTGCTTACGCAGTTTGAATCTGTGAAGCAGTGGGTAACTCCCAATGACCTCACCTCTCTTTGCCGGTTCCTAAGTGGCTGGGCCGCAGGCAAAACCGATGATGGCGGGGCAGATGAAATCACTACACCGAATGCCGTGCAGATCATGACCGTTCATGCGGCCAAGGGCCTAGAATGGCCTGTCGTATTTGTGCCGCGCGTATCTAGTGCAAACTTTCCAAGTAGCCTTCGCAATCGTGGCCCTGAGACTTTTTTGAAGGCGCAGGAGTTTGACCCTGGTGAATATGCTGGAGGTGATGAGGGGGAGCGCAGACTCTGGTACGTTGCACTTACCCGTTGCCGGAAGTTTCTTCATATCTCTAGCCAGGATCGAAAGGGAAAGAAGCCAACTGGTTTCTATACCGAGATCCGCCACGATTTCGTTCGTGGCGATGGAATTGATCCAACCGCACGCAAACGCAGTCAGCCAACACCACCCGTTGAGACGGAATTATTGCCCACTACTTTCTCGGACTTGAACTATTACTGGAAATGTCCGTTCGACTACCAACTACGTCGCTTAATGGGTTTTTCTCCTGCGGTAGAGCATGCTTTTGGATATGGCAAACAGATCCATAATTTGTTGGCAGAAATACACCAGAGGGCCTATCAAGAATTGCCGATAACAGAGGAATTTGTAAGAAATCTTGTCGATCAGCGCTTCAATCTTCGATACACTCTTGGCCAACATTTTGAAGAATTAAAGGATGCTGCTAAGCGCTGTATTCTTCGATATATAGACGAGTATCCCCAACACGTTGAATTGGCTCTAGAAGCAGAGAAACCCTTTGAGTATGTAGATCGAAAAAGTGGGGCGCTTATCAGTGGAACTATCGATCTGCTGGAACGAGTATATTTTGATGAGTCGAGTGGAGAAGTGCGAACTCCTGTCTGTATAGTTGACTTCAAAAGTCAGAAGTGGGACACGGTTGAAAGCTACATAGAAAGAAGAAATGATGTTGAAAGGCAATTAAGGTTATACGCTGCCGCTGTTCGCCATGCCCTCGGTTTCGATCCAGATAATGGCGCTCACGCACACTTTCTTTCTCCTAAACGTCCAGATGATGAGCTTGTAGCTAGGGGTGTGGCAGAGAGGTTTACTGTTGATGTAGGCGATGAGTATCAGGAGCAAGTGAGAGAAGAGGTAAGAACGGCAGTAGATGGAATTAAGTCTGGAAACTTTCCTATGACCGGCTGTCAGACTGGGCGATGCCAAAAGTGCGATTTCCAACGAATTTGTCCCGCCGGATTTAGGAAGTCATAGCAGAAGTCACAGCAGAGGTAGGTTCTATGCCATATCTAGACCGGCTTTGTCAAAGCCGGTCTAGAAGGGTTCTTGAATAAGAAAATTGATTTACCGATCATGTCTCCCCTGGGGGATGTCTCTGTGACTGAACACTCTACAGACTGTGAGGGTAGTTTGGCAAAAATTAGATACTCCCGTTGAGGTAAAATGGCTCGCTTCCCCCTCTCCCCTTCCCCACTCCCCCCATCTCTACCCAAAAAACCGCGCCACAGGACAGCTAAACCCGGACAGCAGAGGCGAACTAATTTCATCCCCATTCAGCAGCGTCGCAATTAACACAAGCTTGGCATTTTCCCGCCGGTAGACCTGAACTTGTCGCAAGCGCCAATCCGCAATCCAATACTCCTGAACCCCCCGCGATGAATAGAGCTTTAGTTTAGCTTCTCTGTCTCGCCCTTCATTCTCTTTCCCCGGTGACAGCACCTCCACCACTAACTCTGGTGCGCCGGTCAGCTGTCCCGCCTCGTCTAGCAGCGCGGCTAATCTTTCATTGCTAGCCCAAACCACATCTGGTATTACATTGTCCGACTCGCTAAACAGCACCCCAGCCGTGATGCTTGCTTGCCCTAAACCGCTGGATTCTGACCAGTCATCAAGCGCTCTGAAGATTTTACCGCAAGTGCGCTGATGTCTCCAGTGAGGCGCTCTTGTCATATACAATTCTCCATCTATAATTTCATATCGCGTCCCCTCACTTGCGGGTAAGAGGTCTATGTCCGCCACAGTCCATCGCACTTTGTCAGTTACCGTTTGGCTCATAGCATAACTCCTTGGTGAGTCTCCTTATATTATAAAACAGAAGCGACTGTCGGGCAACCCTATTGTAGCGGAAAAAAACTGACTTGATCGCCGGAACCGCGCCCCTGCGTAACATTTCCCAGTTGAGAAACGTTCAGAAACCCGGCTTCCTTAAAGAAACTCGGTTTCTTGACATTCAGGGTGAGCCGCTATCCCGAGGGCATTTCTTGCTAAAATAGGCACCGGCAGATCACAATCCAAACAGGAGGCACAAACATTGGTACGAGTACGAGTGCGCCAGCACGTCAACCCACTGAGCAACATCTATCAAACACCGGCTCCCCCGCCCGACTGGACTCAAGTCTACGCTAACCCAACCCAGCCGGTGCATCTCGATATTGGCTGCGGTTGGGGGCGGTTTTTGCTCAGCATGGCTCAACTTATGCCCGACTGGAACTTCCTCGGGATGGAAATCCGCGAACCCCTGGTTGAGCAAGCCCTCGAATCCCGCAACCAGCTCGGTTTAACCAACCTCCACTACATATTCTGCAACGCCAATAACTCCCTCAAACCTTTGCTAGAATCATTACCAGCCGGCACCTTGCAGCGCGTCACCATCCAATTTCCCGATCCCTGGTTCAAACACCGGCACCAAAAACGCCGCATGGTGCAACCGGCAATGGTAGACGAGATAGCCTCTTATCTCACCCCCGGCGCACAGGTTTTCATCCAATCCGATGTTGAAGCCGTCGCCAGAGAAATCTGCGCTCGCTTCAACTCCCACCCAGCCTTTGCGAAAATGCACAGCGAACAGTGGACTGCAGAAAACCCCATGCCGGTGCCCACAGAGCGCGAACTCTCCACCCTAGAGCGGGGAGAGCCGGTGTATCGCGCCCTATTCGCACGCCTTTGAAACCTCCGCGAATCGCAGCAATGGTCAGCCCCATGAAATTACCAATTCTCGCCCTCACTACCCTGCTCACCGGCATCAGTTTAACAGCACCGGCTGCCGCACAAAATGACGCCCACGTTAAACGACTGCTGGAAACCAAAGAATGCCGCATGTGCAACTTGAGTGGCGCTCAGTTGAGCGGGGTCAACCTCAGCAAAGCCGATTTGCGCGGTTCCTACCTAGAAGGTGCCGACCTCTCCGGTGCGGATCTTTCTGGCGCTATCCTCATTCGCACCAACCTCAGAAAAGCCAACTTGAGCAACACCAATCTAGCCGGTGCGGACCTGGAAAATTCCTACCTTAATGGCGCGGACTTGAGCGGTGCCAACCTGAAAAATGTCCGCCTGGATAGAGCGTTTCTCCTCCAGGCAAATCTCAGCAATGCGGACCTGAACGGTGCCAGCTTATTTCAAAGCAATCTCCGAGAAGCCAACCTGAATGGAGCCAACTTAACCAGCGCCAACCTCAATGCAACCATCCTCCCAGATGGAAAAGTCTCCCAACCAAATAAAAAGTAGGCTGCCCAAATCTGTAACCAGAAACCGGGTTTCTTTAAGAAACCCGGTTTCTCAGTCTCTCAATTACCGCTTGCTGCTATTTCGCAGAGCTTTGTGTATCTTTTTCCACCGTTCCTTCTCGACTAAAGACGCTTTTTGATCCTGTCGCCGGGAAAGGTAGTCCAGCTCTTTTTGCAGGTTCTGGTAGCTGAAAAAACGCTCAGGGTCAAGCGTTCCCTCACTCAGCGCTTCCTGCACCGCACAGCCCGGTTCTCCCTCGTGATGGCAGTCCCGGAACCGGCATTTTTCTGCTAGGCTTTCAATATCCGCAAAAGCTTCCTGCAAACCCTCCTCTTTTGCCCAAATTTGGATTTCCCGCATCCCGGGAGTATCGATCAGCAAACCGCCGGATGGCAGTACAATCAGCTCCCGGCTGGTCGTCGTATGCCTTCCCCGGCTGTCATTCTGGCGAACTGGCTGCACTTTTTGCGCGCAGTTGCCGGTTAAGTTGCCGGTTAATTGATTCGCGATAGTTGATTTCCCGACACCAGAGGACCCAAGCAAAGCTACGGTCCGCCCTTCTTGGAGATAGGGCGTCAGCGCATCCAGTCCTTGATGGCTAGCCGCGCTCAACACAGCAACCGGCACCCCAATAGCGACGGCTTCCACCTCCAGCACTCGCTCCTCAACACTCTCGCACAAATCTGCCTTATTCAGCACAATGACAGGATTGGCTCCGCTCTCCCAGGCTAAAATCAAATAGCGCTCGATCCTTCTCGGGTTGAAATTTCCATCCAGCCCCGAAACTAAAAAGACCGTATCGATATTTGCCGCAACAATTTGCTCTTCTGTTTTAGCACCGGCTGTCTTCCGGGAAAACTTGCTCGCTCTCGGCAAAATCCCATGAATCGTCGCTCTTTTTTCCCCCTCCCTGACGCCGATCGCTACCCAGTCGCCCACCGCCGGCCAGTCTTGGGCCGAAACCGCACGGTGCCTCAGCTTGCCGGCAACATCCGCCAGCAGATCCCCATATTCCGTATACAGAATATAGGTGTGCTTGTGCTCAACCGCAACCCGTCCCGCAGCGTAGCCTTGCTGCCGGTAGCTTTCAAAGCTTTGGGCAAAAAAACTATTCCATCCCAACCGATTTAAGTCCATTTCTTGCCTCAATGTGAATCTCGCTCTCAGCAAGGCTCACAGAGGACTTCTGGCTTTCATTCCCTATATAGCGTTTCTCAGTTGCATGAACTCTGGCCCAGAAACCCGGTTTCTTAAAGAAACCGGGTTTCTCAGTACCTCAAAGGATGAGAAACCCTATAAAGAACTGACAAAACGAGAACCTCTGAGAATTCCTTGCTCTGCACCTCGGTCACAGGGGTGTGGGTGGCTACCGACTCAGACATCACTTTTCCTCCTGAACTACTTGTGGACTTCCCAGCAGTGCCCATTCAATCTCTGGCTCCTGCAGGTTATTCCCATTATACCTTAAACTTTCTCTGCTGTCAATCAGAGCGAAAAAAAATAAAAAATTAAACCCGTTGGGCCTAACCGATGCCCCCACGCCCCACGCCCGACGCCCGACGCCCCATGCGCACTCACTTAAATCCAAGAACGGAACCACATGCGCAAGTCAAACTCCCCCTGCGACAGGGGAAGCCCCCAGTACACCGGCAGCCAAAACACCAGGGCGAGCAGAATGGCAAAAATCACCGTCACCCCCATCGCGCGGCGCTCGGATTGGTAACTCCGCAGCCAGCGCTCAACCGCCCACGCCAACCCCAAAAATGAAAACACAGAAGCCCCCATATAAAGATAAATAAACGTGCAGCGCGTCACCAGCATCCAAGGCAGCCAATTCGCCGCATAATTCACAACCAAATAAAACACCGCCCACAACTCAGCCGCCTGGGGGAACCGAACCGGCTGCCGGCTGGCACTCCTCCAAATTACCTCTACCCACAGCCGGTGAGCCAGCATAAAAAACAGCAGCAGAATCGCAGCGCTAGACAGCCACCACAGCACGGGATTCCCCATTGCGTGAACGTCATAAATCACCTCACCGGCACCCTCTGGCAAAGGGGGGTAAGCGGGAACCGCCTCCACTGTGTTGCGAGCCCTTTCGTAAACATATACCATCGGTCGGAGCATTACCGGCCAGCTGTACCAAGCCGAGCAGTAAGGGTGCACCTCAGCACTATTCTTCATCGCTCTGTGGAACTGCAGGATTTGCTCGTGCACTTCCCAGAATCCTGACTTTGGGTCGAGCTGGAAGTGGGGAATCCAAGCCAAACTATACACAGCAGCCGGCAGCACCCCCAAACACAGCAGAACTGGCATAAAATTCAGTTGCGTCAGGTTTTGCTGGAGGGGGGATTTGGGATTTTGGATTGTGGATTTTGGATGGGGGATTGGGAAATTTAAACTCACCAAGATAAAATCTAAAATCGATTGCGCCCTCGCTGCCAGCCAAACCAGATAGACGCCCAGCAAAAAACCCAAACCGTTCCACTTCACCGCAGCGGACGCTCCCAAACACGCGCCGGCACACGCCAGCCAAAACGTGCGCCTTCTTCCCCGCTTTTCCAGCGCCATCAGGAACAGCCACTGACCCAACAGCCCGAAAAAAACCAGATAAATATTAATCAGAGCGTAGCGCGACTCCACCAGAAGCAACCCGTCAGTGGCAGTCAGCAAACCGGCTATCAGCGCAAAGCTGCGCCGGCGGCTCAGCTGGTAAGCCGTGCCGGCAGCAATTACCGGAATCAGAGATCCCGTGAGAGCATTCAGCCAGCGGTAACTGAAAGGAGACAGAAGCGTGCCGGTTAACCCATTCCGCAACCCCCCTGCGAAGGGCAGCCTCTCGCCAATCCATATCCCCAGAGCGATGGCGTATTTGCCCACAGGCGGGTGGGCGTCAAAAAAAGACACTCCCTCTAAATAATTCACCCCAAATTTAGCATAGTAAACCTCATCAAACACCAGAGTGTTAAACCGGCTCAGCCCCCAAAACCGCAGGACAGCTGCCAGAAGAAACACGCCCGCCATTCCCAACCCAAACCAGGGAACAGGCCGGTTAGAGAGCAGCTCCAGCAATTTTGGCTTTTGGGTGGAGCGGAATCCCTCACTTTCCGAGGGATGGGATTTAAGATTCATCTTGTTAATCGTTAAGGCTCAATACTTCACTGCTAAGTGGGCGCACATACTCAAGCATAACATAAGGGTGCCAGAAACTTGGGTTCTTTGGGCGGAGGCCAGAAACCGGGTTTCTTTAAGAAACCCGGTTTCTAGAAGTTTCTGGATGCTGTTTCTTGAGGAGCCGTTTATTTTTGCCGGCACACTGAGTAAAATATTGGCAGCCGGCCACCGGCGCTGCCAGGCATCGCCGGCATCCGCTCACCGGCTGCCTGCCGGCTGCCAGCTAGATCCCCGCACAAAAGATAATTGTGTGGCAAAAGTGGCAAACGTAGCTCCCACAAGCCCCACTCTGGCAGTGTGCCAGCCATAACGACAAACAGTCAAGCCAATGAGTCAGTCCCCACCCAATCCCACTCCCGAACCCGCCGGTGAGCTACCCGCCGCCCGCGCCAAGGCAGCCATTGCCAGATTTTTCAAATTTGCCGAACTCCAAACCGACTTCCGCACGGAGGTGATCGCTGGGGTGACGACGTTTATGACAATGGCTTATATTCTGGCGGTGAACCCGGCGATTCTGTCAAGCGCCATTTTTCTGGAAAACCCCGGAGATCTATTTGAGGAGTTGGTGTTCGCCACTGCGATCTCCTCTGCCACCGGCACCCTAGTCATGGGCTTGCTCGCCAACTACCCCTTCGCCCTCGCCCCCGGAATGGGGCTGAACGCCTTCTTTGCCGTTTCTGTCGTGCAGGGGCTGGGAATCAGCTGGCGCGTAGCGCTGACTTCTGTGCTGATTGAGGGGCTAATTGTGATTGCCCTCACCCTCTCCAACATTCGCACCCAAATTCTCACAGCCATTCCCGAATGCCTGAAACACGCCACTGCCGCCGGCATTGGCTTGTTTCTCGCCTATATCGCCCTCTCTGGCGATCCTGCCAGCGGTGGCGCGGGCATTATTGTCGCCGATCCCGCCACGAAAACCGCCTTGGGCAGCTTCAAGGAGCCGGCATCCCTGATGGCGATTGCCGGCATCCTGATCGCCTCCGCCCTAGTCGCCCGCCGCATCAAAGGCGCACTCCTGTGGGCGATTCTGGCAACCTCCCTGCTGGGGTGGATTCTGGGCGTCGCCCCCTGGCCGGCGGGGATTGCCGCCCTCCCCCAGTGGCCCGGGGATTTGCTGGGCCAAGCCCTGGTGGGGCTGGGTCAAATGAACGAAACGAATGTCTGGGATTTCCTCGCCGTCACTTTTGTCTTTTTCTTTGTGGATCTGTTCGACACCATTGGCACCGTTGCCGGTGTGAGCATCCAAGCGGGATATATGGATGAAAATGGCGAACTCCCCCGCGCCAAGGAAACCTTACTTGCGGATGCGGTGGGCACCACTGTCGGTGCTGTCTTGGGAACGTCCTGTGTCACCACTTATATCGAGTCAGCTGCCGGTGTCTCCGAAGGCGGGCGCACCGGCTTTACCGGCATCACCGTGGCTTTGCTGTTTGTCCTGTCGGTATTTTTTATCCCCCTGTTCTCAGCCATTCCCGCTTTCGCCACCGCACCGGCGCTGCTGATTGTCGGCGTTCTCATGGCCGGCAATGTGCGGGCGATTCGCTGGGATGACCCCGCCGAGTCTATTCCCTCATTTCTCACCCTTGTGGTGATGCCTTTGAGTTTTTCCATTGCGGAAGGCTTAGCAATTGGCTTCATCACTTACCCCCTGATCAAAGCCTTTCAAGGCAAAGCCCATGAAATCACACCGGCAGTTTGGGTGCTGGCCGGTGTTTTTGTCCTGCGATTTATTTTGATGGCGCTGCAATCAACTAACACTTAATCTCAGGTTTATAGAAACCGTTTTTCTTGTGAGAGTCAGCGTTTTTCTCCTGCTTTTGAACAGAAGAAACCCGGTTTCTGCCTCCTAGAAACCGATTTTATAGCGCTAGCCACTTAGGGAACGGACATTAGAGCTTGAGGTTGAAGGGAACGCTTGCGCTACGCCTGTCCTACCAATATACGGCGTAGGACAGGCGGGACGCCTGTCCTTTATGTCCTGAGCTAAGTGAATACTGCTATATTGTGGCGCAAAGGAGTGACACACAGTTGAAATAAATAGTATTTTCTCTCCCACCCCCAATCGAAAATCCAAAATATAAAATCCAAAATTACTATAAGGCTATCTTTGCAAACTAGGTGTGAGTTAGATGCGGAACAGATCCCGCACGTCCTGTAGCGGGAATGGCCACAGCAACTCAGGCTCCCAGTCATTGGGGTCAAACAGCGAGTTGCGCCCTCGCTGATAGGCAGGCCACAGGTATTTCCAGGGGCAATTGGACCGCCGGCCTGCGGACTGCTGCAGCTGTTTGTCAGCGGCTGCCAGCAGCCCCAGCAGCAGCACCAGATTCACCGGCCTCAATTTTGCCCCCAGCACAAACGCCTGGACTTGCGCCTCACCGATGGCGTCAGTGCCGTAACCCGTGAGGACGTGTATGCCATCATGGAGCTGTTCGCGCGGTGGGCCGCAGGTCAGGGGTTGCAGCTGGTGCCGGTCGAGGAAGTCCGCCCAAGCGCGGCCAAAAGTGCCCGCCGGCAGGGCTCGCAGTTCCCCCACACGCACAAGCTGAGGCGCGGAAAGCCCCCGCGCCGCACGGTCAATCCCATGCAAGAATTTTTGGACATAAAGGGGCGGCTTGCCCTCCAGCTTTGGGGAAGTGAGAAGGTGTAGCATGGCTAACTCAGCTGCATTGCGTTCTAAGGGAATGAAGTCTGTTGGGCTTCCTGACACACCCCCGCACTCGGGCAGGGGTGCGGGGTAATACCCCTTAAGGTAGCTCCCCTCAATCTTAACCCCTTGAGGTATGCAGCTGTCTAGAGAATTTGAGGAAGTTTCTATAAAAATCTTTCTCAGAACTGTGAAGCTTGCATTAAGACAAGAGCGCGCACTCGCTCGTGGCCCAACAATCGGCCACAGGGAGCATCCCCCCTCATGCAAAGAAGCCGAAATGAATTCGATAATGATTTCAGCAGGGGGCAGGAGAAGAATATTTTTGGCCAGCTGAATCCCGGCAACGGGATTGAAACACGGCATTGAACCCTCTGACAAGCCTTCCCCGCCTGAGAGCGGCCTCTATAGTGCGGCTGCCTCCGGCAGCTCTCCCCTCCTGCCCGTCTGATAAAATCCGGTTAATTAATTTACGCTTAATCAATCCCGCCACACGCTGGCCTTTCGTTCGCGCGCGCCCTGTCAGTATGGGAAAACCAGCGTTCTTCCAATGTGCGAGCCGAGCAGGAATAAGAAAAACTTATATGTTCCCACCTTTGAGCAAAGTTAACCAAAAATTTGTGATTTGTGTTACCTTTTATCTGCCACTTTTATATAAAATAAGCCATACAGCGTTTCTATTTGAGTTGTGCGAGCGTAGAAACCCGGTTTCGTAGGGGCGGTGCCACCCACGCAGACCGCCCCTTCCGGGTTTCTGGCACCCAGAGGTCTGACAAAACATTGAGAACCGCTATAATACCAAGAGCAATCATTTCGACTTCAATATGACTGTGAAAGCAAAATTATCTCTACCAGCCATCCTGTCCGCAGCCACCATTACCGGCGGCGTGTTGCTGGCGGCGGCAAATCCCAGTCAAGCTTTTGCCTGTCCGTTTAGCAAGTTCAAGGGGACTTCTGTCCAGCCTTCTGGCACACCGTCCGGTCTAGTCGCCAAGAAATTCGACCCGACCAAATTGGGAATCGCCGCCGCTGGCATGGCTTCCGCTGCCGGCTTGTTTGCAGCGGGTATGGCTTACAGAGCACGTCGCGCCGGCTCCTTGGCGGTGCTGACAGATGACGCCGCTCCAGAAGACTCCGTGCAAGACCCCTCCTCCCTGGCAATTCCGCAAGAAGCTTTCTCCGCCGCCAGCAGCGAAGAAGCTTCCCCCACCCGCGACAGAGCGCTGACTCTGGTGAGCTAGTCCAAGGGAAAAATCTGTAAATCCACCCTCTGGCAGAAATACCAGAGGGTTTTTGCTGCCGGCGAGTGGGACTCCTGGCTCGCGCTGGCACTCAAGGGCCCACTCCAGGAATGGCAATTCCCGGCTGCCTGCAGCATGGAGCTTTCCGCTCGTGCGGAACCGCTGCCGGTGGAGCTGGCAAACTTTTATAGCGGTTTTCATCTCAGTGCGGTCCTGAGAAACCCGGTTTCTTTAAGAAACCGGGTTTCTGGCATGTACTTCATCCAACTGAAAACCCCTATAAGATTTATGCCGAATCATTGACGTGCCGCCGGTGTGGCCAATCCCAAGAATCCAAAACCGGCACACCCCGCCAGAGCCATGAATCCCAGAACGCCACTGCTACCGCCCATGTCGCTGCGACAAAAACTTGCCTTTTATCTAGAAGACATTGAAACCCCTGCCGGCAGAGCCGTTAATTTGCTCATTGCCGGCTCGGTTTTACTCTCCTCAGCGATTTTTGTCGTAGAAACCTACCCAATGCCTGCTAGCGTGCGCCTCTATCTCGATGCCATTAACACGGGTATCCTGCTGATTTTCGCCGCCGAGTACATCATACGCTTCTGGTGCGCAGAGCGCAAGTTGAAGTTTTTTCTAAGCCTCTACTCTCTGGTCGATCTCATCGTCATCTTGCCCTTTTTCCTGGCCGCTCTAGACGTCAGCTTTATTCTCATCTTTCGATGGCTGCGGATTTTGCGACTGATTCGTTTTATTGACCCCCAAACACTATTTGGCACCATCAGCACGGAAGATGGCGTCATGGTCGCCCGCATTTTATTCACTTTATCTGCGATAATATTCGTCTATTCGGGCTTAATTTACCAAGTTGAGCATCCCGTCAACCCCGAGGCGTTCAGCACATTTTTTGACGCTGTTTATTTCTCCGTCGTCACCATGACAACGGTTGGGTTTGGCGATGTCACCCCCGCCTCAGAAGGGGGGCGCGTGATGACGGTAATGATGATTTTGACCGGCATTGCCTTCATCCCCTGGCAGCTGGGCGACCTGATCAAACAAGTGGTCAAAACAGCGAACCAGAAACACGTGCGCTGTTCTGGTTGTGGCTTGTCTTTGCACGACGCCGACGCTCATTTCTGCAAAATCTGCGGCACTCAGCTGGAGGTGGCCACCAAGGCCAATGGCAAAGTGCCCGCCGGCACTAGAGACTGAGGCGAGCTTGCGCCGCGTCTTTTCAGGCCATTCTCCTGCCGGTCGAGCCGGTTGGCGGCGCACTACTTGCCACAAACCCGGTTTCTTAAAGAAACCGGGTTTCTTAGTCCCCCGCTCTATTTAAAAAGCCGCACAGACTCCTCTCGGAGAAGCCCTTTGCTAAGGTTTATTTTCCTAAACCCCTTAGCAATCACTTCCTCACAAAAAATCTCGATTTGATTCACACCGGCATCCATCAAATCCTGGATAGAAGCCGCGTAGATAATTTCCGAAATTCCCGCCCAGACACAGGTAGCCGCGCACATCGGACAGGGCTCACCCGTCGCGTACAGCGTATACCCTTCCAAGGAAGGATTCTTCAGCTGGCGAGTCAGATTGCGAATCACATTCACCTCAGCGTGAGCTGACGGATCGCTATCTCTCCTGACCGTATTGTGCGCTCTGGCTACCACTTGATTATCTCTCACAATCACTGCCCCGAAAGGCATGTCCCCTTTCATGGCTTCTTCCAGGGCTATCCTCATAAAGTCTTCAGGAGTCACAGTCTTCCTCAGTTTTTCATGGCAATGGCTACTTATTATACCTCGAACAGACCCGACAGGGAAAGGGAGCCGGTGGGGCTAAAGCCCAACTACAAACCTTTGGGCATTAGTAGGGGCGGGTTCACCCAAAATGTCTCGGCTCAGTTCAGATGTTCGTAAACCCGCCCCTACAAACTTTGGGCTAAAGCTCAACTACAAACTTTGGGCTTTAGCCCAACTACAAACTTTGGGCTTTAGCCCAACTACAAACCTTTGGGCTAAAGCCCAACTGCGCAACCTTTGGGCTAAAGCCCAACTGCGCAACCTTTGGGCTAAAGGATACCTTCTAATTCCCCAACTGATGACTCAGTTGCCCAAACAGAAAAATTCTGGACAGGATTCCCTTTTTCATCCCTTACCTCACTTGTCCGCACAGACGATAAATTTGGCGTTTCCAGATTGAACAGCGATAGCTGCTGGGGTGCTTCCTTTGGTTCATTCTTCTGCGGGGATGTTTTCTGACTGACAAAATCCCCCATGCGCTCGCACCCTTTAGCAAATCGCCGCAGAGTCGTAGCAATCGCCTCCAAACTATTATCAATCCCTATCCACCTGCGCCCCAACTGTGAAGCCACAGCCAGCGCTGTTCCCGAACCAGAAAAGCAATCCAGCACCCAATCCCCCGGATTTGAGGAAGCCTGAATAATCCGAGCCAGCAAATCCGGGTTTTTCTCCGTTGGGTAGCCGGTAATTTTAATGTTCTGATTGTGGGCGTCCCGAAACTCAAGCCAAATATCTTGTACAGGAATGCCGCTACTTTCATCCAAGTATATCTTGCGGCGGGGGTTGCCATTGGCAGACCAGTATATCTCCCCCCGCGCATCCATTTCGTCGAGTGTCTTGGGTGGGAACTGCCAGTGTTTCCCTGGTGGCGGACTCATCCCTCGCCAAGGCTTGCCGGTTTCTCCATTGCGCACGCCAGGGGCGTGAAGCGGAACTTTCTTATATCTGCGCCCTGTTTCCCTCTCAGTGTATTCATATTCTTTTAAAGCCCGCTCATCCGTCCACTGCTCCACAGGCCTGTTCCAGACATAATTGTCTGATTTGGTGTAAAATAAAATGAAGTCAGCCACATTGCCGTAGGTCTTCCGCGTGTAGTTTTTCGGGTTGCACTTCTTGCGCGTAATCCAATTCCTAAAATTCCCCTGTCCGAACACCTCATCCATGAGGACTTTAATATGAAAGGCCATGTTTTCATCCAGATGGACATAGATAGACCCGTCATCCGCTAGCAGCTCTCGCAGAAGGAGCAACCTTTGGCGGATAAATTCAATGTAATGTGCGCCGGCTAACAAGTCACAGTAAGCATCAGCCTGAGAGCGAGATTTAAAGATGCTCTGAGTGGCAAAGGGGGGGTCGATGTAAATCAGCCTTACCTGCCCTTCGAGGGCAGAATCATTAAGAAATGATGCCAGGACCGGTAAGTTGTCCCCGTAATAAAGCCGGTTTTCATATTCGCCCTCTTTATTTTCATCAACCGGCCACAACACAGCACATTCAGCCGGTTTTGTTGCCAAAATCTCACTTTCTGGCAGTTTACCTGGATATGAAAGGCACACATCCAGACTATTTGTGGGGGCCGAGGAAGCCGGTGTGAGGTCGCCGTTCCATTGAGTTTTGGGAATCCCAGTAGCCATTCTCAACCCTCTCTCTATTCTTTCTTGGCGCTCCTTCACGGCGGCGGTTTATAAAAACAACTTTCCACTCAATTATAACAGATTTATAGATTCTAATTCTAATCCCTACGGCACCCACTCCAGCACAATCCCCACGCGACTGTCCTTACTCTCCCGGGCATTTTGCTTCTCAATATCCGCAGAGAGGCGGAGGTGGCGAGTCACAGCATACCCCACCGAAACCGCCGTCAAACCCACTTCCTCATCGGTTCCCGGCTGAACCCAGCTTTGAGTTAAAGAAATATCCGCCGCGCCGCCGCGAGACAGCGCCAGCAGCAGCCGCGCCCCAACACTCACGCCACCCCTGGAGTAAGACTCGGTTTCCAGATGCCGGTAGCCCACCACCGGCGCGATATTGATATAACTCCCGAGTGGGCGCAGGTAATAGCGCAACTGAGCGCCATAAGCCTGGGTTTCCCCATTAAAAGACGCTTGATAGTCCCCACTCACCGTCAAGCCGGTGCGCCCGACAAAGACATCTTCGACACCGGCATTCCAGCCGCCAAATCCCTCCGCCGAGGGAAACTGCGAAAAGCCCAGCCGCACGCGGGTTTTGAAGCTGGGGTCATTTTTAATATCTTGCAAAACATTCGGCACCTGACGCAGCCAGCGCTGCAGCACCGGCGAACCTTCGATCACTTCCGGGGGTAAATCCAACTCGGCGGCGGGAGTGCCAGGGGTTTGGGCCAACTTCTCTGCCGCCAGCCCTTGTGGGGGAGTCCCGCACCAGCCCGGTGCCGGTGCGAGGGCCAAGCCTGCGCCCAGCAGCGTGCCGGTTTTGGCGCTTAAGCGGAGAGTTCGGACTAAAGTCCTGACTGCGAACAGAACCATACTACCAGATTTGATATAATGTACCTGCTTCATCCGTGCTCTGAGTGCCGTCGCACAGTAGAAGGATGATTTCAGCTTTGTCCCCGATCGAAAACCCCCTCAAGCCTCCCCGTGCACGGGGAGGGGGTTGGGGGGTGGGGTTCATCCCACCTGCGGCTCACCGTGAGAGTGCCTTCCCAAAAAAAAAGCGGTCCCACGTGACGCAGAACCGAAATCCGAACTAACAGAGGAGCGAAACCGGAAACCTAACTAACTGCCCCTTGCATCCGAGCAGTGTCTACCGGCTTCATCAAGTACAGCCTGGTTAACTGCCACACATTCGAGACGTAAAGGGGTAGTTTTTGGAACAATTTCACCAATTTAGGTGCGTCCGATTTAGCGATGTCTGCTAGTTTAGCATTATTTTGGGTGCAGATGTCCAGCCGGCGGTAGAATTCAGGGTTCTCCACGTCCAGAATCACCGGGAACACGCGCCCAGCCGTCTCGTTGGTCTTCTTAATGACATAAATGTCGTAGTCGCGGGCGTCCAGACCGATAGAGGCGTAGAAGGCAGAGCGCTGGATGTCGTTGAGATACATGGTGGCAAACACCGACAGCAGGAAGAACCGGCTCCACAGCTTGGCTGCCCAGTCGTTCAGCATCTGCGGCTGAGCCTTCATGATGGCGTCGAAGAAATCCCCGTGGCGGTTTTCATCCTGGCACCAGTTCTCGAAGAAGCGGAAGATGGGATAGATCCGGTGTTCGGGATGGGCTTCCAGGTGGCGGTAGATGGTGATGTAGCGCCAGTAGCCAATCTTTTCGGAGAGATAGGTGGCGTAGAAGATGAATTTCGGCTTAAAGAACGTGTAGGTGTGATTTTTGGTCAGGAATCCCAGATCCAGGCACATGTTGAAATCTGACATCGCCTTGTTCAGGAAGCCGGCGTGGCGAGCCTCATCCCGCGACATCAGCATAAAGCACTCCGCCAGCACGGGGCTTTTGTCCTTCAGCCGCCGGCCCAGTTCTTTGTAGAGCAGGAAGCCAGAAAACTCAGCCGTGCAAGAGCGCTCCAGGAATTCGACGAACAGCTGGCGCGTTTGGCCATCGATGTGAGCCCAGGACTGTTCAAACTCCGCATCCCGCACGAAGTGGTGCCGATTGTAATCGGTGCGGAACTCCTCCAGGATGGCTCTGAGCTCGTCTTCATTGGGCGAGATGTCCATTTTCGCCATCGCCTCAAAATCGGTGGTGTAGAACCGAGGGGTGAGGATGGTTTCCTTGGCGGGGACTTTCACCCCGGGGCGGAGCTCTTCAAAGGCGGGTTTTTTCAGGGAGTCTACCATAGGTCTGTTTGGGCTGTTGTTTAATGACAGGGGGTTGCAACTGTGCTTCCCTCTCTCAGGCTCAGTTAAGAGAATTTTACGATAATGGCTGCTTTCGCTACGCCCTCCAGTCTACAGCACACTCAAGGACTCCAGACAGCCGGTTGTGTTAAGAGTTACTACGTTTTGTAAAGTTTTGTAAATTTTCTCACTTCGCAGATGGGAAAACTAATAACACACTTTCTCACCAAAGTCAAGTGGCTTGGGCGCTAATCGCAGCTTGCTTGCCTGCAAACAGTGGCCGGCAGGCCGATCGTCTCGACGGCGATCTGCCACCATGAAAAGAGGCAAGATTTAATACCAGGTTTCCTAGGCAACGCCGGGTAATCTGGTATAATAAGGGCACAGAGAGAATTTAATCGCGGATTTTCTGGACAAAGCCTGGTCGCGTGATATAATACACACAGAGATTTGAGGACAGCCCTATTGGCCAGATAGTGGCCTTTGGAATTTTCCACTCTCCCAGTTGCGGCTTTGCGCGCTTCGCGGGACTGGAATGGCGCTGAACGGGATTATTTTCCTGAAAGCTTTGCGGGATACCGCCTCTATCACTTTTGCCGGTGATAGTGCTATCGTTGCATTGTCCGGGGATGCCCGAACAAAAGCCGCGTAAATGTATCAGAAACTGCACGCCGCTATCATCCGTGTATGAGCTATTGCCTCAATCCCCACTGCCAGCAGCCGCAAAACTTCCCCCAGACAGCCGAAACAAACCAACAAACCTGTCTCAGTTGCGGCGCAAAGTTACTGCTGGGCGAGCGCTACCGGGCAATCAAACCGATTGACGGCGGTGGCTTTGGCAGGACTTTCTTGGGGGTGGATGAGTGCAAACCGTCCAAACCCCGCTGCGTGATCAAGCAGTTTCGCCAGCAAGACACCGGCAGGCAAGCCAAAGCCGCTGAGTTATTTCGCCAAGAAGCGGCGCAGCTGGAGCGACTGGGCAAACACCCCCAGATTCCGGAACTGCTGGCGCATTTTGAGCAAGAAGGGCGGCAGTATGTCGTGCAGCAGTACATCGACGGGCAAAACCTGGCCCGAGAGCTGGATGAGGAAGGCCCTTTCAGCGAAGTCCAAATCCGCCAGCTGCTCAGTGACTTGCTGCCGGTGCTGCAGTTTGTCCACGACCACCAAGTGATTCACCGGGATATCAAACCGGAAAACATCATTCGCCACCGCTTTGACGGGAAACTGGTGCTCGTTGACTTCGGGGCGGCGAAATCCGCCACCGGCACCGCACTGGGAGCAACCGGCACCGTGATTGGCTCCGCTGGGTACGCCGCCCCAGAGCAAGCCCTGGGCAAAGCCGTGTTTGCCAGCGATCTCTACAGCTTGGGCGTAACCTGCACCCACCTGCTGACACAAGTTCCCCCCTTCGACCTGTTCGACACCCGCGAAGGCACTTGGGTGTGGCGGGATTACTTGGTAAACAATCCCGTCAGCCCCCAGCTAGGTCGGGCGCTCGACAAAATGCTGGAAATTCCCATCAAGCGGCGCTATCAGTCTGCTGCTGAAGTCCTCAAAGACTTGAATAGCGAGCCGGTGACTGCAGCGGCGGCATCTGCAGCCGCTCCCACCTCCCTTGGCCCAACCGGCACCGACAGCACTTCTGACCCGAACCGCAACCGTCTCAGGGACACTTACCTAATGTGGGCGGCAGAGTTAGTCCTGGGCACCGCCTTTCGCCCCATCAAAGGATTCCACCGCATCTACAACGGCAAAATTGTCACCGGCTTGCTGTGGATGATTCCATTTGTGGGAGATGTCGGGCACTTGGTGGATCTGTTCCTGATTCCAGAAATGGTCGATGAGTACCGCGAAAAGGCCAGAGCCAAAATGGGCTTATCCCCTGCCGGTCTGCCGCTCACCGAGCCCGCAGCCATCACCCAGACCGTCGAACTCCCCTCCCGTGGGCAACTAATCGTCAAACTCCTGCAAGCAGCCCGCTCTAGCGGCGGTCAGCTTTCCCTAACTCAAGCCATGATAGCAACCGGCGCAGGCTTTGTGGAAGTGGAAGCCGTTTTGCAGGAAATGGTCAAAATTGGTTACGTCAGCGTCGCCAATGACCGAGTTACCGGTGCCGTCACTTACCGGTTCAACCAGTTTTAGGGCACTGGGCACTGGGCACTGGGCATGGGGCACTGGGCATGAGGCACTGGGCATGGGGCACTGGGCATGGGGCGCTGGGCATGGGGCGCTGGGCATGGGGCGCTGGGCATGGGGCGCTGGGCATGGGGCGCTGGGCGCGCCGCTCCTGCGGAGTCGCAACGCTGACCCACCTTCGCACGGTTCAACCCACTGTAACAGCGGCTACCTGCCAGCAGTGATATAAAATAAAAGAGGGGGGGGAATCTATCTCAACGATAAGAAAAATAAATCACAGGCACCTGTAAAGCCTATGAATAATAACCGTCTTTCCACCTCATATATTCTCTGTATTGTCTGGTTTTTTGGCTTGGGAGGTCTCCACCGCCTGTACAATGGCAAAATTGGTACAGGGCTGCTATGGCTGTTTACTTGGGGTGTTTTTGGGGTTGGGCAGTTTGTGGATCTATTTATTATTCCAAGTATGGTTGAGGAACACGATTTAAAACTGAGAGCCAGACTGGGAGTGTCTGCCACCGGCGTGCCCCTGAGCCAGTCCTCAATCGCAGCAACAGTTATTCAACCGGCCAAAGACAAGCTGACTGTTCAAATAGTCAAAGCGGCTGAAGCCAGAGGGGGCAAAATTTCTGTCACCCAAGCGGTGATGGATACAGAAGCCAGCTTTGTCGAGGTAGAAGAAGTTTTGAAGGATCTAGTAAAAATCGGTTATGTAAGCGTTGAAAACGATTACATAACCGGCATAGTGATGTATCGCTTCAATGAACTTTAGAAAGGGGCGTGGGGCATGGCGCATGGCGCATGGCGCATGGCGCATGGGGCCGGCACGCCAAACAATCCATCAAAAATCAGGACATGCAACATCTCAAATGCGATGATGCGATGATGCGATGATGCGATGATGCGATGATGCGATGATGCGATGATGCGATGATGCGATGATGCGATGATGCGATGATGCGATGATGCGATGATGCCCAATGAGATGATGCCCCTAACTCCCTAATTTCTCGCCAGCCACTTTTGAGCGTTCAGGCGCTGCACGACGCCAAACACCAGCAAGTCGAGGGTAATCTTGCGCTCGTCAATCAAGAACGGCTCAATCGTACTCGGCGTGCTGCCACTGTCAGAGCAGGAAAACGCTCTTGGCCCGCTGATTTCCCCTTTAGGGAAATAAATAGAGAACTGGCGTTTCCCACCATTCCAGCGCCCAATCACTTGCCAGCACTCCTCAGCGGAATTCAAGCCAGCAACGGGAATCTTTTGCTTTGACAGAGCCAGATCGACATCGGAAACCCCCTGCTTGGCTAGGGCATTTTTCAGTGCCGGCAGGTAGTCTTGATTGATAAACTCAGCAAACGGCTTGTCTTCAACTGCCGGTGCCTTTTCCTTTTTAGCCGCCTTGGCTGGAGCTCCCTCACCCCCAGCTGTTTCAGCAGGTTTTTTAGCTGCCGGCTTGGCGGATGCCGGTTTGTCAGCCTGCTCTTCTCCGGGATTAGGGTTAGTCGCTGTTTCTTCTGCCATCGTTCCGGTCAATCCTTGTCGGTATTTTCACAACGGCTCGCTGCCTCAGCTAGCGAGCGAGGGCGGGGCTGCCCGTACTTTAATTATAAAGCGCTCTGTCGCTAGCCACCGGCAACTGCCGGCACAATGCTGACTTCATCACCCTCTTTCAGCGGCGTCTTCGTCCCGTCCAAGAAGCGGATGTCTTCGCTATTGACATAGAAATTCAAAAACCGGCGCGGCTCTCCTTTTTCGTCGCGCAGACGCCCTTTAGTCTCGGGATAGAGCTGCTCCAGAGTGTCCAGCAATTCCGCCACACTGCTGCAGGAGCACTCCACAGTGGCTTGATTGTTGGTGAATTTTTGCAGGGGCGTGGGAATTAAAACTGTTACGGCCATACTGAGGTGTTAGGTGTTAGGTGTTGGGTGTTAGGGGCATGGGGCATGGGGCATGGCGGCGGGGCATGGGGCATGGGGCATGGGGCATTGGGGATTGGGCAAAAGCTGATTTTTCGCGCAGCGCAAATCTCTCCCCTTCCTCATGCGCGTGAGGTTCATGCGCGTGAGCCTCACTGGCGTGAGCGACCGCCCCATGCGCTGTGCGCTATACCAGGACTTGCTGCCATTCCAGCCGGTCGAGGGTGCGGGAGCGCTCCAGGGCGCGCTCGAAACTGTCGAGCTTCGGCTCAATGGTGAGGGGTTCGCCGATATAGCCGTGGACGGCTTCTTGGGTTTTCAGCCCATTGCCGGTGATGTAAACAACGGTGCTTTCTTCGGGGTCAATCTTGCCTGCTTCGACCAGTTTCTTGAGCACGGCGATGGTGGTGCCACCGGCGGTTTCGGTGAAGATGCCTTCGGTTTCTGCCAGCAACTTGATGCCTTCAATAATTTCCGCATCGCTGACGGATTCAATATTGCCGCCAGTTTTCCGCGCCACTTCTAAAGCGTAGATGCCGTCTGCGGGGTTGCCAATGGCAATCGATTTGGCAATGGTGTTGGGTTTCACCGGCCTCACGAAGTCGCGCCCCTCCCGGAAGGCTGCTGCGATCGGGGAGCACCCGTCGGCTTGCGCGCCGCTGAAGCGGACATTTTTCTCATCCACCAGCCCAACTTGAATAAATTCTTGAAAGCCTTTGTAAATTTTTGTGAACAGGGAGCCGGAGGCGAGGGGGGCGACAATGTGGTCGGGAAGCTGCCAGCCCAGCTGTTCTGCGACTTCGTAGCCCAGAGTTTTGGAGCCTTCGGAATAGTAGGGGCGCAGGTTGATATTGACAAATCCCCAGCCGTGGGTGTTGGCGACTTCGCAGCAGAGGCGGTTTACTTGGTCGTAGTTGCCGTGGACTGCGATCACGGTGGGGCTGTAGATCAGGGTGCCCAGGACTTTGCCTGCTTCCAAGTCGGCGGGGATGAAGACGCAACAGTCCAAACCGGCATGGGCGGCGATGGCGGCGGTGGAGTTGGCGAGGTTGCCGGTGCTGGCGCAGGAGACGGTGGTGAAGCCGAGCTCTTTGGCGCGGGTGAGGGCGACTGACACCACTCTGTCCTTGAAGCTGAGGGTGGGCATGTTCACCGCATCGTTCTTAATGTAAAGGTTTTTCAGGCCCAGGCGGCGAGCCAGCCGGTGAGAGCGAACCAGGGGCGTCATGCCGGTGCCCACATCGATGGGGCTGTCTGTCGCCACCGGCAGGAAAGGGCGGTAGCGCCAGATGGAGTTCGGACCTGCACAGATGCTTTCGCGGGTGACGTGCCGGCGCAAGGCGTCGCAGTCGTAGCCCAATTCCAGCGGGCCAAAACAGAACTCGCAAACGTGGGTGGCTTTGGGTTCGTACTCCGCGCCACATTCCTTGCAGATAAGGGAGGTGAAGGTGGCGGCGGTGGTTTGGGTTCCGGGTGCGTGCACTTCAGTCGCCTGGGTCATGGGTCAATCCTCTGCTGGGGGGCGGTGCGGTTGGGGGAGTTATCTTTTTTGATTGTCAATCGATACTATCACAGCCTCAGGAGTGCGTCAACTATACCCGATAAATTTTGTCGGGTTTCTTGCGGGCACTGGAAAAGGGGCGCTGGGAAAGGGGCGCTGGGAAAGGGGCGCTGGGGATTGGGCCCCCGGGAAAAAATCCCCAAGCTCTCCCCGTCGGGAAGACAAGAGGCGATGGGCGCGCTCTGCACCCTGCTCGTCCTAGCTGTTAGCCGCCGCTGACGGGGGGGATGAGCACCACCTCGTCGCCGTTTTGCAGGATCGTGTCTGGATCTGCGAAGTCGAGGTTAACGCCGAAGCGGGTGATGTCGCGCCAGCGTTCCAGTTCTGGGTGTTCCGAGTTCAGGCGATCGAGGACAGCAGAAACGGGGGTGCCGGCGGGCAATTCCAGCACCAGTTCAGGGATGCCAAAGACTTCTTGGTAGATGGCGAACAGTTTGACGGTTACGGTGATGGCAGGGAAAGACATAGCTATTAACCGGCTTGTCGGTGGGAGTCAAGCCAATATTAGGGCATTTTCCCGAGTGCCGGTGGACTGCCGCCGCCGCTACTTGCGGGGAAGCCCGCCGGTCTTGTACTATCGATTTTAACAGGAGGTCGCTAACAGTGAAACCAGAACGCATACCCCCAGGTCCAGGACAAGAATCAGTTTGGGATTACCCCCGCCCCCCTCGGGTGGAGGAAGTGAGCAAGCATATCCAAGTCATTTTTAACGGGGAGATTATTGCCGACACCCATCGGGCCAAACGAGTGCTGGAAACAAGCCATCCTCCCGCCTACTATATTCCTTTTGAGGACATCAAGCCGGGCACTCTGCTCAAGACACAGCGGCCAACTTGGTGTGAGTGGAAAGGCGGGGGATATTACTATACAGTAAAATTCGGTGACAAGCAAGCGGAAAATGCAGCGTGGTTTTATCCCAATCCTGTTCCCTCCTTTTTAGCTATAAAGAACTGCGTCAGTTTTTATCCGGGGCTAATGGATGCCTGCTATGTAGATGGCGAGAAAGTCTTGCCACAGCCAGGGAACTTCTATGGGGGCTGGATTACGAGCGAAATTGTTGGGCCATTCAAAGGGGAGCCGGGCACACAGGGTTGGTAGTGCTTTCTATCCAAAAGACTGTTTTAAAAAAACCCTGTTAGTATAGCGGTTTTCAGTTGGATGGAGCGGGTTCTATTTCTAGGCGGCAGTTGCCGGTGGGAATCAAAAACCGCACCCCGTTACGTTGACCAGCTTTGCCAATTCCCCAGGAATTACATAGCGCTGTAGCGAACTGCTGTGGAGTAGCGGATGGTGCGGTATCCGGCACAGTCCCCACAGCAATTTCACTGCCCTTTTTGCCTCCAACTGTGATATAATATGATTGAGTTGTGCTTCCGTTGAGGGACTCAGCACGCCAGCCATATCCCTCACCCAACCGCCGTTTACCTGACGGGGGTTGGGAACGTGCTGCACCGTGACAGCCACACTAGCAGGGGGAATGCTGAGGGCAGCAATACTCAGCATTCCCGCACCTAAAATTTGTTTGAACTGTACTGCTAACAGGGGGTTAATCATTCTACCTCTTTCGGGCGATCCTTGCCATCCAGCAAGCAACTAACCGTCATGTCACCCATCACATTAATGGCAGTGCGGCACCGGTCGAGAAACCAGTCCACAGTGATCAGCAAAACGATATACTCCACCGGCAAACCAACCGCCGAGAACACCAGCGTCATCGTCACCAAACCCGCCTCAGGAATCCCCGCCGCACCCACGGAGGCCAAAATAGACGTAAGCACCACAGTAACCTGCTGCGGGAGGGAAAGATTGACCCCAATCACTTGGGCCACAAATAGGGCAGACATCGCCTCATAAAGAGCAGTGCCGTCATGGTTGAAATTGCTGCCGACTAGCGCCCCCAGAGAAGCGGAAGATTCCCGCAAACCGACTTTTTCCTGCAAAGCTTCATAAGTCACCGGCATCGCCGCTATTGAGGAAGACGTCGAAAAAGCCATCAGCAGCGCATCCGAACAGCCAGCTATCAAGCGTTGCGGACTCACCCAAGAGCCGAACTTCACCCGCAGCAGGTAATAGCAAACCTGCAAAAACAGGGCCACCAGCACCGCCAGCACGAACGCACCCAGGGATTTAAACGGCGTGAAACCTTGAAGGGCAATCGTTTTGGCAACAATTCCAAAAACAGCCAGGGGAACTAGGACAATAACCCAGTGCAAAATGCGAATCACCGCCTCGAATAACATGGAGATTCCCTGCTCAATTGCCCGATAGTCTGTCTTGCCCTGAGCAATTTGCTCGGTTTTCAACCCGCGCAGAGCAATCCCAAAAGCGAGAGCGAGGCAAATCAGCTGGATCACATTGTTGTCAACCAGAGGCTTGAGTACCGCATCTGGCACCAGATCCTGAAATAGTTTCCAGGGATCGAGCGTTTGGCTGATTTCAGATGGAGCCGACGGTGCGGAGATGGCACCCCAGCGGCCAGGTTGTACGACATTCGCAACCAAAATACCGATTATAATAGCAACTGTCGTATTTGTCAGCAGAAGACCAGCCAGCCGGCTGCCCGCCGTTCTCGGGGCGGTCAAAAAGGAGTGCAGCACCGCCAGCAAAATTAGCGGGGTGGCCAGGGCGCGGAGAGCTTTCAGCACCACGTTGGAGGGAACTGCCAAGTTGTTAATCAGGGCGACATTTTCCGGGTGGGGCTGACCGGCACCCAGCAAAATCCCGAAAGCCACTGCCAGAATCAGGGCCATTACAATCTGTAAGTAAAGGGGGATGCGCTCCCACAGCGGACGCTCTTGGATAGCCGGCTGGATCATCAGAAACTCCTCATCAGGGGGTAACAGCAGGGTTTACAGCACCCCGCTTTGTTTAACAAACCAGGTTCTCGAAACCTTCAAGCTTCACTATATCTCTACCCTCTTTGATTTGCCCCGGTCTGACTGGAGAAATTCTGGCTCGCTTCCGCGATTCTTTAAAATTGCTCTTGACAGCCGTGCGGTGAGGGGATATGCAAAAGTCCGCGCCAGAGCCCTGCTGACAGGGGGCTCGCCAAAATTAGACAAGCTAGAGAGAAAAAAGGGTGGCCAGTAGGGAGCCGGTTTAATCCAGCGCCCGATTAATGTCGCTGCTTTCCTAGCTTAACTGGGAAGATGTGGTTCCGGGCGTGTCCCCCGACTGCTGCCGGTGGGCGCAAAAGCCCGCTCCCACTGCGGAGAATGCCAGGGGAGATCGGGGGGCTTGCCACACAGCGCCGGCGTTTGGTAACATTAGATACTGTCAGCACCCCGATACAATTCCTGTCGGGTGCGATCACCCCCATTTGAGAGCGAAGCTGCTGTGGTAGAATTTTGCCAGAATCCCACCGGCGCTGAGGCAAAAACAGTAAGCGCGTGTTTGTAAAGAAAATCAGAGCCCCCAAGGGGCAGTCTCCCTGTGCTCCCCGCCCTGCCACGGGGGCTTATCTTCCCCCCCTCTTTTTTTGGGGGGCTAGGGGGGCTACTCACAACCCTTGACAGCGGTTAATATTCTTTTAAAGGCCAGCACTTACCGCTCTTGCGCCCACTCCAAAGCTTAATAAAATGTAACACCCTATGCCCTATTGCATCAACCCTCAGTGCCGGTATCGCGACAATCCGAACCCTGACGAATGCGGAGCTTCGTGCCACTATGAATTGCTCAGAAGTCAGCACGGATATGAGGTAGTCAGATGCCTGCGCCGTTCCAATGGCCACAATGCGGGGATATTTGAAGTCAGGCATCAAGACCGGCTTGAACCGCAAGTTATGAAGGTTCTCCGCGACAGCGGCTCCGACAGCAATCCGCAAAATCATAATTATTATGTTACGCTGTTTGAGCGAGAGGTGCAAGTTTTACAGAATATGAGCGATCCAAAAGTTGTCATATTTCATGAATCCTTTATTTTATCGCCTCCCGATGCAATCGAGAGACTGCACTGCTTAGTCATGGATAAAATAGCGGGGAATAATTTGCAGGAGTGGGTGAAGGAGCACGGGACAATTCCCGAAGAACAAGCCATAGATTGGCTCCGACAGCTAGCCGTGATTTTGTCACGGGTGCATCAAAAAAATATTATCCACCGGGATATCAAGCCTTCCAACATCATGCGCAGCGAACCCAGTGGCGAACTGGTACTGATTGACTTTGGCGCAGTTAGAGAGGTTACGGAGACAGTGATTCGCCGGCAATACGCCACGATAATTGTTTCAGAGGGTTACACCGCGCCCGAGCAAAAACAAGGAAAAGCCGTTCCGCAATCCGATTTCTTTTCCCTCGGGCGCACTTTGGTCTATCTCCTAACGGGGGAGGAACCGAAAAATATGGTAAATAACCAAAACCCAAACAAGATAAACTGGCGAGGCAAAGCGCCCAAACTCTCGCGGAATCTAGCCGATTTTATTGATAAACTGATGTCGCCCGAGATTAAAAATCGGCCTCAAAATCCGCAAGAGATTTTGCGGTTTCTGAAAGCGCTTGAAAATAAGCGACCGAAGCCGATACCTCCTGAAACGCAGCAGAAGACAGAGGTTGAACACAGGGGTGCGCCTCACTACAAACTGCTTGCCGGCAGTGGGGCGCTGCTGGTGCTGGTACTGGCAGCAGCAACCGGCGGGTGGTATATCACTGCACCGGGCGGGTGTTCCAAAATTTGGCTCAGGAGTTTTCCTAAAGGCGACGATCTGAGTTGTGGGGAAGAAATCCTGATTCCAGATGCTCAGATGCCGGCAAAGCAAAGCGGGGTGAGTGCCTTTGCTGATGGCAAGTACAGCGCAGCGATTAAGTGGCTAGAAGCGGCGTGGAACAAGCGGCGCGATCCCGAAACTTTGATTTACCTGAATAATGCCCGACTGATGGGGGAAAACGCTCACACGATCGCTGTTGTCGCACCCATCACCAACAACGCGGACAACGCGCGGGAAATTTTGCGGGGAGTCGCCCAAGCTCAAGATGAGTTCAATCGCGGGCAAAAAAAGATTAATGGCACAGGTTTGAAAGTGCTGATTGCGGATGATGCCAATGAGCCTAATAAAGCTAAACCCATTGCAGAGGCGCTGGTGTCGAAAGGCGACATTTTAGCCACTGTCGGTCACTTTTCTAGTGACACAACTCTGGCGGCACTGCCTGTCTACCAGCAGCACGAGTTGGTCTTGATTGCTCCAGCCAGCACCTCAGTAGACCTTGTACATTACGGCAAAATTCCCAATCACGTTTTCTTCCGCACCGTACACAGTGATTCCGTAGCTGCCCCAGCTTTAGCTGGCTATCTGATCAACCGCGCCCAGCAGAAGAAAGCGGCAGTCTTTTACAATCCCCAGAGCAATTACAGCCGCTCTTTGCGGGAGATATTCCGCTCTAGCTTCCTGGGGAGTGGCGGAGAAGTCATAGAGGAGTTTGATTTGTCTGACTCCTCCTTCGATAAGGTTTCTGCCATCAACCAGTCGCAGAAAAAAGGAGCGACAGCGCTTATCTTATTTCCGGATAGCCAGAAAAGTCAAAATTCCTTTGGCCATACGTTAGAGGTGATTGAAGCCAATCAGGGACGTTATTGGATGATGGGAGGAGATAACCTTTACAATTCGGAGATATTAAACTTCGTAGGGGCAGAGGCGGCGAACCGCTTGGTGGCGGCTATTCACTGGCACAGTTCCGGCAGTCCTAACCCAAATTTTCCCAAAGCCGCTAAAGATTTGTGGGGAAAAGAAGTCAGCTGGCGCACGGCTTCAGCCTATGACGCCACTCGCGCACTGATAGCGGCTTTAGCAAAAAAACCTCAACCGAACCGTTCTGACGTGCGGCAAGCTTTATCGGCTCCCGATTTTGAAACTACCGGCGCTACGGGGACGATTAGTTTTGACGGCGGCGAACGGAAAAACCTGAGCGTACAGCTGGTGACAGTAGTGCGGGATAAATGCTATACAGGTGGTTATATCTTTGTCCCGGTAGACGCTTCCGAAGACAGTGCCGAGAAACCGGAGTGCACCGGCAGCCCCTAAGATAGGCTTTATAAAGTAATTTACTGGTATAGCAGCAGTCATATTGGTTAGAACAATAGAAGCTTCGGGAGCGGGGGAGCAAGGGAGGCTGCTTACTGCTATATAGACGTAGGGCAGGCGTCCCGCCCCCCCAGAAGGTCTAATGTTCTAAGCTAAGTGCATACTGCTATATCAGCCGCATCCTCAGCAAGGCGGGATTCGAGGTTGTGGGAGCCGCCACCGGCTCGGAGACACTCCGCCTAGCCGCGCAGCAGCCCGATTGGATTGTTCTGGATATCCATCTTCCGGATATGAACGGGTTTGAAATCTGCCGGCAGCTGAAAGCAGACCCGGAAAAAAATCAATACCTATTATACACCTGTCAGCCAGTTTTGTCAAGAGTGAGGACAGAGTTCAGGGGCTGGACGGAGGTGCGGACGGCGACCTGACTCAGCCGGTGGAGCCGGCAGAACTGATCGCCACGATCAATTCCCTGCTGCGGCTGCGCCAGGTGGAGGAGGGGGCGCGGGTCGCGGCTCAACAGTGGCAGACCACCTTCGACGCCATCTGCGACGGGGTTTGCCTGCTCGACTGCGAGGGAAAGATATTGCAGTGCAACAGGGCGATGGCGGAGCTGTTGAACTTGCCGGTGGGGGACATCCTCCGCCGTTCCTATTATTCCTCACCGGTCAATTTGGGATGCCCGGATGCCCGGATTTTAGATTTTGGATTGGGCATTGGCGTTCCCCTAAACCCTAACCCCAAATCTCTAAATCCCCTAATCCCCTAATCCCGGCCCAAATCCAAAATCCAACGCCCTTAAAAAATCTGCTCCAGTTTGTGAAAATCGCGTTTCACTTCTTCCCAAAGCGAGCGATTGTGAGGGTCAGTGCGCAGGGCTTTTTTCAGGTAGATTCTGGCCTTATCCAGCTGTCTCTCTGCAATGAGCTGACGCCCCCAGCGCTGATAGGCAATAGCTTGCCACTGGCGCACTTCTGGGTCGTGGGGGATGCGCTGCGCCAGAGCTTCCACCAGAGCGATCGCCCGGGGAAAGCGCTGGTATTTGAGCAACTCCTGCAACTGCAAATAAGAGTTCCGCTTCAGCTGCAGCTCAACGTCTGACAGCTGGGGATTTTCTTGAAACTTCGGCGGTTTGCGCGTCACCTTTACTGCCGGTGGCGGAGTTTCGCTTGACGGTGAGGCGCTGGGTGGTGTATAGTGGTGCGGCTTACTGTCTTCAGACTGGGTGCAAACGTCGAGCAAGATTTTGTAAGCCTCGTGCAGCTGGATAAACTTCTCGTGCGCTTGCCGGTTGCCAGGGTTGGCATCCGGATGGTACTGTCGCGCCAGACGCCGGTAAGACGCCTTAACCTCCGCCACACTCGCTCCCGCTCTCAACTCCAGCAGTCGATAGCACTCTGCAATCTTCATTTCCCTCACACCACACAAAAAATGGCAGAACCTAGCTGAAGATTCTGCCATTTTTAACGTTTCTCAGCACAGGGAAAGCAAAAACCCGGTTTCTTGAAGCCAGGGGATTGCTCAACCTGTGGCCCTAGACAGGGCCCTACTCAATCACCCGGTCGATCAGGCCGTACTCCTTAGCTTCCTGAGCGGACATGAAAAAGTCGCGGTCCATGTCCTTCTCAATCTTTTCCAAAGACTGGCCGGTGCGGTCGGCGTAGATTTGATTGAGCTGAGAGCGGATGCGCAGGATCTCCCGCGCCTCGATCTCGATATCGCTCGCTTGGCCGCGCGTGCCGCCGGAAGGCTGGTGGATCATGATCCGCGAGTGGGGCAGGGCCAGACGTTTGCCCTTCGTGCCGGCAGCCAGCAGGAAAGAGCCCATCGAGGCAGCCAGCCCCACACAAATCGTCACCACATCTGATTTAATGTGCTGCATGGTATCATAAATTGCCATGCCTGAGGTGACGTAACCGCCTGGGGAATTGATGTAGAGGATAATATCCTTACCGGCATCTTCCGAATCCAAGTATAGCATGACGGCGATGATTTGGTTTGCCAGTTCGTCGTCAATGTCTTTGCCGATAAAAATAATCCGCTCCCGGTAGAGGCGATTGTAGATATCAATCCACTGGGTGTAGGAATCCCCGGGCATCCGGTAGGGAACTTTAGGTATACCAATAGGCATGGTGCGGCACTCCGTTTTTGAGTGGGGACTAGGGGGATTTTAGATGAGTTCTCGCTCCAGAGCGAGCGCCAGGAAGCGAGAGTCAGGAGGCGTTTCTTGGCCTTCGGAACCGGCATTCTTTGCGCCGGTGCCGGCAAAAGGCTCAGATAACACCGGCAGGCAGCGGTTTCGGCTGTTCGGCCTTGTCTTCGAGAACGCGGTCGATGAGGCCATACTCTTTGGCTTCGTAGGGCGTCATGTAGAACAGCCGGTCCATGTCCTTAGAGATTTTCTCTGGCGGCTGGCCGGTGTTGCGCGACAGGATATCCAGCATAGTCATTTTATTGGCCAGAACTTCCTTAGCGCGAATTTGAATATCTGTCGCTTGGCCGCGAGTGTAGCTCTTGGGCTGGTGCAGGACAATAGAGGCGTGGGGCAGACTGGCGCGGCAACCTTTTGTCCCAGCTGACAGCAGCATAGCAGCCATGCCCATCGCCATGCCCATGCAGATGGTGTGCACCGGCGGCTTAATATACTTGATCGTGTCGCAGATGGCAAAGGCTTCCGTTTCAAAGCCAATCGGATCGCCGCTGTAGCTGGAAGTGCCCGTAGAGTTGATATAAATCTTGATCGGTTTCTCTGGGTCTTCGTACTGCAAGTACAGGAGTTCTGCGACAATCAGTTCCGTTACCGCCGGCACCAAAGGCATGCCCAGATAGACGATTCGCTCCTTGAGCAGCAGGGAGGGCAAATCTGGGGGCGGGGTGCGGTAGTAGGCATCCCCGTAGTAGGGCGATTGAACAGCCTGGATGGGTAACTTCATACCGATTGGTTGCCTGAGATTGTGACGCTATCCTTAACATAGTAGCGTGACCCCGGGGAGGACAGGGAAGGGGACTCCATCGGTTGAAACCCGTCCCGACAATATGGGGGCTACCCACAGTATGGAGGATTTATGAAAGTTGGCCTGCAACCGGCACTCAATGATGCCAATCTCGACGCGGCGCAACCCAGCAGCCAGCGTCAGCTGTCGATTTCCGTCTCTGCGATCGCGGACACCGCTGACCGGTCTGTCCCGCTCAATCTGTGCCTGATACTCGATCACAGCGGCTCGATGAGCGGGCGTCCCCTGGACACCGTGAAAAAGGCGGCGCACCGGCTGGTGGACCGGCTCAATCCCGGCGACCGGCTCTCCGTGATCGCTTTCGACCACACGGCCAAAGTCATCATCCCCAACCAGCCGATCGAAGATCCCGCCCGCATCAAAAAGCAAATCGACCGGCTGCACGCCGAAGGCGGGACAGCCATTGATGCCGGCCTGAAACTGGGGATTGACGAACTGGCCAAAGCCAAAAAAGACACCGTCTCCCAAGCCTTTCTGCTCACTGACGGCGAAAACGAACACGGCGACAACAACCGCTGCTTGAAGTTGGCCCAGCTGGCTGCCGAATACAAGCTGACGCTCAACACCCTGGGATTTGGCGATCACTGGAACCAAGACGTTCTAGAAAAGATTGCCGACGCTGCCGGCGGCACCCTGGCCTATATTGAGCATCCGGAGCAAGCTGCCGATAAATTCGCCCAACTGTTCAACCGGCTTTCTGCGGTGGGGCTGACCAATGCCTACCTGCTGATGTCCCTGACTCCCAAAGTGCGGCTGGCGGAACTCAAACCCATCGCCCAAGTTGCCCCCGACGTGATTGAACTGCCGGTGCAAAGGGAGGGAGAGCGAATCGCCGTCCGCTTGGGTGACTTGATGAGGAACTCTCCGAGGGTGATTTTGGCTAACCTTTACGTCAGCCAGCTGCCACAAGGCCGGCAGCCGGTGGCCACCCTGCAAGTGCGCTACGACAACCCCGCCGATCGCCGCGAAGGGCTGCTCTCCGAACTGGTGCCGGTGGATATCAACGTCCTAACTGCATACCAGCCCGCTCAAGACCCCCAAGTCCAGCAGCACATCCTGGCTCTTGCCAAATACCGGCAAACCCAGCTCGCCGAACAGAAATTGCAGCAAGGCGACCGTTTGGGTGCCGCAACCATGCTGCAAACCGCTGCCAAAACCGCACTGCAAATGGGCGACAAGGGCGCAGCAACCGTCCTGCAAAGCAGCGCCACCCAGCTGCAGCACGGCGAAGAACTCTCCGAAGCCGACCGCAAAAAAACCCGGATTGTCTCCAAGACAGTTTTGCAGCAGTAGAAAGTCGGGTGCGTTCCCCCCGGGAACGCACCGGCATTTCCCAAGGTTTGTAGTTGGGCTTCAGCCCACAGTTTGTAGTTGGGCCTTAGGAATGAACCGCCAAGATGCCATAGACGCGCCAGCGGCTTCCCGCAGGGTAGGACGCCAAGAAGGAAGAAGAAAGAGGAAGAGGGATGAAAATAATTGTTGAGGAATTAACTGGAGATTGTATAGCGTGAGAGGCACGAGGTAAAACCGGCACAGCCAGCTGAGGGACTTTCCCAGACGAAACCAGTGGGAGCGAGAGAAAATCCAAAATCCAGAATCTAAAATCCAAAATAGGTATGAGAATCCCTAATTATTTCCGATTGTTTCAAAAAGTGCGGACATTCAATACAGCTGCCGGTGAGCTGACTTTAACCCCCAAAAACATTGGGAAATTAGTGTTACCTATCGGCAAATTAGTGGCTTGCGATCCCATTTGCAGGCCCGAGTCAGAAGCCTTCACCCCGAAGCTAAAACCGGGACGTTATCCCGTTATTTTGTGCTTTGCCGACTCCCCAGCGTATGGCGGGAGCAAAATTGCTTGCGCTATGCTCCGCCTCAAGAATATTCCACCGGTGCGGTGGGAGTTGGCGACTTCCCCTCATCAAGACATAAGGACCCTGAAAAAAGGACAGTATTTTGGCTACCCGGTGGACTCTGGAATGGGCTGTTTTATGGACGCAGGTGCCGCTGATGTGCTGATTGACGGGATAGAACTAGGAAATTTCCAAGAAGATTTCGCCGACCGGGTTATTGACGCCATGAGCGAATCTGAATGGGGAAATTTTCTTATTGATGACTTGAACGGGGCCAATGTTATTGCATTTTCTTCTGGTTTGGGTGACGGCATTTACGTAACCTATTTCGGATACGGTGCTGCCGGCGAGATTGTTTGCGCTGTCACGGACTTTAACCTGTTTGACGCGGATGAGGCGGAGGCATTGTTTGACTGAAATTGAGAGCCGGTGAGGTGCGGCGCACCCCCTATCGCTTTTTCCGCGACTTCCAAGTGCCCCCGTAAACATAAAAAGGATTGTCCTGACTGACCGCCGGCCCGCACTGGGGGCAGACAAAAAACCAACGCCCCGACTCGTCGTACCGCACGCGATACAGAACCGGGGCAGATTGATTGCAGCGATCGCAAAATTTCACGCAAATTTTACTCGAATTTCGCGAGCCATCGCCTCTGAACCGTCACGCCATCACGGAAGCGTAAGGGCGGGCAAAAATCATCCGACCGGCAGATGTCTGCAGGGAAGACGTGACCACAACGCGCAGTTCGCCGCCGATATGGCCGCCGCCTTCTTCCACAACCACCATCGTGCCGTCTTCCAAATACCCAATTCCCTGCGCCGGCTCTTTCCCTTCCTTGAGAATCTTCAGGTCGATGCTGTCTCCCGGCAGATAAGTCGGGCGCACAGCCTGCGTCAGGTCATTAATATTGAGCACCGCGATTTTCTGCACCTTGGCGACTTTGCTGAGATTGTAGTCATTCGTCAGCAGCGTGCCGTTAATTTCTTGGGCGAGCCGCACCAATTTGGCGTCCACCGTGTGCAGGTCTTCGTAGTCCGCTGGGTGAATCACAATCCGCTCTGGATAAGTTTCCATCAGCCGCTTCAGGATGTCCAGCCCCCGCCGCCCCCGCACCCGCTTTTGGTCGTTGGAGGCGTCTGCCACCAGCTGCAATTCCTGCAGCACGAACTGCGGCACCAGAATTTGGCCCTCAACAAACCCCGTCCCCAGCAGCTGTTCAATGCGACCGTCGATAATGCAGCTGGTGTCGAGCAGTTTAGTCGAAACCGGCTTCAGCGTCCCCTCCGCCACCAGCAGGCTTTCCACGCTGTGGGGATTAATCAGCCGCAAAAAGCCGCGCCCGTGGGTGTCCGCCAAGTTGACCCCAGAATAGGCAAAGATGATGCTGCCCACAACCGCCACCAGGGGCTTGATAAACGCAAAATCCTGGGGAATCGGCAGCAAAAACAGCGGTGCCAGCATTAAGTTGGCCACCAGCAGCCCCAGCACCAGGCCAACCGAACGGGTCAGCAGGACTTCCACCGGCATTTGCCGGACTTGCGCTTCGACGCGCCGGTAGGTCGTCTGCGCCCACAAGCCGGCAGCCGCCCCAAAAATGCCGCCAAAAACGGCGGATACCGACCGCAGCGCTTCTAGATTCGTCACCTGCTGCATGGCGCTGCTCGGCAGCATGTCTATGCTGTAAAAACCGATTCCTGCTGCTGCTAGGATACATGAACTTACAATGATTACATCAAGCATCGTTTTAAATGGATAGATTTCAGTCTCGCCCCCTGAGGGAGGAATTCAAAGAGCGATTAGCGCTTGACTAATCGCCAAGCTAGTATATGCTTTATTATATCCTTGAGGACTTTCGCGCTCTGTGTCCTGAATACCCGTCTCCTTAAGTCAAGATTCCCGCCAATCCCACCCATATCTCCTTGTTTGCCTGCCGTGGATACCGCTGAGCTTCTTTCTACCACCTTACCCGCTCCCGCGAGCACCGGCATCCCTCGTTCAGCTTATCTTCACATTCCCTTCTGCCGCCGCCGCTGCTACTACTGCGATTTCCCCGTCTCTGTCGTCGGCGACCGCAAAAATGGCGACACCTCCGGCACCATCCAGCACTATGTTGGCGCACTTTTGCTGGAGATTAGCATAACTCCAGCTTTTTGTCAACCCCTGGAAACAATTTTTTTCGGGGGCGGCACTCCGTCGCTGCTGTCGGTTGGCCAGCTCGGGCGCATCCTGGACGCGCTCCACCGGCAGTTTGGTATCGCCGCCGGCGCTGAGATTTCCATCGAGATGGACCCCGGCACCTTTACCCTCGAACAGCTGCAGGGCTACTGCAGTGCCGGTGTCAGCCGCATCAGCGTTGGCGTCCAAGCGTTTCAGGACGAACTCCTCCACCTGTGCGGGCGATCCCACACGGTTTCCGACATCTACGCTGCGGCGGACTTGCTGCGCCGTGCCGGTGCGGACAACTTTAGCCTCGACCTGATTTCCGGACTCCCCCACCAAACCCTGGATCAGTGGCGGGCTTCCCTAGAAGCCGCCGTGGCCCTCGGGCCGGCCCACATTTCTACCTACGACCTGATTGTAGAGCCAAAAACCCCCTTCAGCCGCTCCTACCAGCCGGGGGTGCAGCCCTTGCCCTCCGACGGCACGGCAGCCCAAATGTACCGGCTGGCGCAGCAAGCCCTCACCGGCGCGGGTTACGATCACTACGAGATTTCCAACTACGCCAAACCGGGCTACCAGTGCCGGCACAATCGGGTTTACTGGGAAAATCGCCCCTACTACGGTTTTGGCATGGGCGCGACCAGCTATGTTGGCGGGCACCGCCTCACCCGCCCTCGCAAGACATGGGAGTACAGCGAGTGGGTGCAGTCACAAGCAGAAAGGCGATCCCCCCAACCCCCCTTACAAAGAGGGGCTGTAGAAACTGCGATCGAAGATGCCGGCACCTCAGATTCCGATATTCTGCTGGAAACCCTGATGCTGGGGTTGCGCTTGGCAGAAGGGGTGAGCTTGCCAGCTTTTGCCGAGCAATTTGGCACCGGCACCCTGCAAAAGATTTGCCAGTGCTTGCAGCCTTACTGCCGGCAGGGGTGGGTGGAAATTGTCGGGGGTGACGGCGTGCCGGTGGCTGTATCCGACTGCCATCAATTGCCGGCACAAGGCTGGCTGCGCTTGAGCGATCCGGAAGGTTTTTTGTTTTCCAATACTATTCTAGCAGCTCTGTTTGGCAAATTTAGCTAAGTGAAAAATTTGAAAATGAACCGCCAAGACGCCAAGAGCGCCAAGGGAAGAGTGGAGAGATAGTTAAGATGTTGGTGAACTCTACTTTCTTTGGGCTAAAGCCCAACTACGAACCTTTGGGCTAAAGCCCAACTACGAACCTTTGGGCTAAAGCCCAACTACGAACTTTTGGGCTAAAGCCCAACTACAAACCTTTGGGCTAAAGCCCAACTACAAACCTTTGGGCTAAAGCCCAACTACGAACCTTTGGGCTAAAGCCCAACTACGAACCTTTGGGCTAAAGCCCAACTGCGAACTTTTGGGTTAAAGCCTAATTACAAACCCATGCGATCGTGCCCTATGCCCCACGCCCAAACAATATGATTCCCATTGCGGACAATATTATAACTCGCAATCGTTTCAATGTCAATTATTTGCTCATCGGGCTGACAGTGGCGCTGTTTTTGTGGGAGTTGAAACTGGAAGCTGCCGGTAAGCTCACCGATTTTCTGCTGTTGTGGGGAATTGTTCCCCAGCAGTTGAGTGCGGTGGCGGCAGAGGCAATCGGGCAGAAAAACCCCGCTGCTTGGTTTGTTTTGCTATTCATGTCCGCTCGCTCCCTACTGGGCGCAATGTTTCTCCACGGCAGCTTTAGCCAAATTTTGGGCAATCTCCTGTTTCTTTGGGTGTTTGGCAAGAGTGTGGCGGATATTCTCGGAAGCGGGCGATTTTTGCTGCTCTATTTGCTTTGCGGCGCGCTCACCGGCACCGCCCAAATTCTGCTCGATCCGGCTGTTGCGGTGCCGGTGGTGGGGGCGAATGGGGCGGTGGCGGGTATTTTGGGAGCGTATCTTTTAAGCTTTCCCAAGGCAAAAATTGACAGCATTCTGCCGCTGGTTATTTTATATATTCCTGTGCAGCTGCCGGCGCTTTTCTATTTGCCTTGGTGGTTTGCTCAGCAGGCGTTTTATGGGATTGGGCAGCTGGAGGTTGCCGGTGGCGTCAATTCGGGAGGGATGGTGTTCTGGGCGCAAATTGTGGGGCTGGCAGTTGGGGCTGCCTTGGTGCCGGTGATGGCAAAGCGCAAACCCAACACCGCAATTTATTAAGCTCAGGACTTATGCAGCGACCTCAATTGTGTGGTGGGTTACGCGCTTCGCGTTCCCCACCCTACAGATAGAGTGGGAAAAAGGAGGCTCTGACTTAAAAATAGTCTGGGAGGGGCGACACCCCCGCGCTCCCCCCTCCCCGGGGAGATGATGCTCAATGCTCAATGCTCAATGCTCAATGCTCAATGCTCAATGCTCAATGCCCAATGCCCAATGCCCAATGCCCAATGCCCAATGCCCAATGCTATATCAAGCATCAAGCTGGCTTTTCTGCCAGCATTTCTCTGTTCTCCGTCTCGCGCTTTAGCGGAATTACTTCGCAAACTTGCAAGCGAGCGCAAGGAATCTTTTGTGACAGGATAATATTCGCCGGCTTGGCGGAGTGAATTTCTAGCAAGTCCTCTGGTTTCGCTTCAAACATCAAACGCTCTCCCGGAAAAATAACCCGGTCACAAAACCCATTTGTAAGCTGCGGAACTCGAACAATTTGAATGCGCTCTGTCACGTTAATATAGCAGCAGAGAATGGCAGCGCTGCTCTCAGCGCTGAGAAGATCGTAAATGTGAATCATAGCGGCAAATCCCCCTGGATATCGGTGGCTGTTCTTTTCTCAGAAAACCTGGCTGATATTCAGCACGAATCGGTTTGTTGCGGGAGCTGAGCCCACCGGCAACCTCTGAGCGCTGCAAGCACGGAGCCTGCTGTCGCTAATTTTACATTAAATTGGGAGTGCCAGCTTGCCAGCGCTCCTCGGGAAGAGGCACTGGTCAGCCGGCACCAAAGGCTTGGACTTCGGCTACTCAGTTGGAGCCGGCATTTCCCCAATATCGAGCTGCTTTTTCGCCTGTTTCAGCTGTTGCCAAAGCGCCCGGATTTCTTGATAGGCTACTTCTGGAGCGATTTTGCCGCCGGTTTGCAGACAGCAGATATAGCTGACCTTTTGAGAAAAGTCTTGCAAATTGGCATTGAAGGCCAGATTCTCTGGCGTAAAGTGCCCGAAATAGCGACTGCGCTGGTAAATAAAATCACAGGATTTCATTTTGACCTCTTCTATCTGACCTCTTCTGTCTCACCTGTCTGCTAACTATTTTACCGACTTGGCGAAGCTAAGCGCGAATTTGATAGCGCCTCGCTCCAGAAGTTTACGCGCGGTAACTTCCAGAAATATTTGGTCCCGAGCCAGACGGGTGCCGCCTAAAAATTAAAAGCCGACAGGTGCCCCCCCGCGCTTCTCATTTTTAATGGGAAGATATCCGGGGAAATAGAAAGTGTTAGCCAAGCAGCCTTTTCGCGGAAAAGCTGCTGAATTCCTCGGTGAATGTGAGCTTCTATGCGCAATCGCAGCTCTAGAGATCGGTAGGGAAACTTTGGCGGGGATAGGGGTTTGTTTGTCTCGATCTCATCCCTAGAGAAGACCGCAAGTCTCCTGAGAACATACGCTATTAACTCTTCGCGCAGCTCACAATTGGCGAAAGCGTCTTTGTAGGGGAAATCGGGATATTGATCCAGGGCCATTTCAATTTCCTCGCTCACTACTCTCACCACTTGACTGACTATTTTGTCGTTCATTTTCCCTGTTTTTCGCTTGCTAGTGGTACTCTAGGCGCTTTAACGTTCAGGAGGAGACGGCTCCCGGCTCCCACTGAGACACAGGAGGCTTGGAAGACTGGAAATATTTCTCTTTTGTTTCCCATTTCACCCGCTCCGGAGCGCAATTCCAGCCTCCGTCCGAAACCTGTACCTCTTCCCCATCGATGGTGAGAGCCAGCGGCTGGCACTGCTTAATCTCGAAGGAAATTCCTTCAACCCCCTCCTGTTGCAGGTCTTCCACGTAACCGGCGCAGGCAAGTTCGGCTTCCTTGGCACTCAAGAAAGGCCCAAAATAGTAGGTGCAGGAAGGCCGGTCGGTAAGAATTTCCAGCCACCACGCCAATCCTAATTTTTCTAAGTAAGACGTAAAAACCTCTTCGATCCTTTCTGACAATTCCATAGCCTTTCCTCATCTTTGTACTCAACTGTTCGCTCTCTTATCCTACTGCCAGGAACTTTACTGTTAGCGCTCTCACAACCTCCTCTCACCTAACCCGACACTCAGGAAATATGCCATCTCCGCCTTTCTCCCCCCTGAGGTGGCGTAAAAAACGCACCTTCACTTTTTCTTTAGTTTCTTAGGATCTGGGCGGTTTGAAGCCCCGCTAGAATAGTCATTATTCGGCATTATCCCCGTCTCGCTGAGCAGCTGGTTCATTTCTCTGACCGCATCTTGAATGCGCTGAATATATTTCATGTTTTCCGCAACTGTCCACTGATGGTTGTAAACTTCGAGCAATTGAGCCGAAAGCAGGATCACCGTCAGCTGAGTCCGCAGCTCCTGGGATATCGTCGTGGCGCAGCCGGCTTGGAGCTGGCGGATTTCTCGGTGTAGCACGTCTTGCCATCCCGGACTTTCCCCGAAACGCACCGGCACCGCTTCCAGAACTGTTGACTCTCTCGCATCCATATCTGCACCGTTCGCTTATAAAACTGTTTTTTTCACGCTTACCATTCAACCTAACAGCCGCCTGCGTGAAATCAAGCCTGTGCAAGGGGTTGACTCCTGTATGAGTTTGTGTGATTTGTATGATTTCGCTGTTTTCGTTACAATTATTTACAATAAGCGGTGCGGGAGTTCCGCTAGGCTACAAGAGGGATAAGAATCGTAACATTAAAATAAAATAAAAACTAGCCCTCTATTGGTATAAGTATGATAAAGCGGTCACTCCAGGCATCTCCCGAAGGTGCGCTCCGAGCCAAGCAGGCGGTGGCCCGCAAGGGATGGACGCAACAGGACTTAGCCAATGAAGTGGGTTTAAAGACTCGCCAGCCAGTGGGCAAATTTTTTGCCGGCTTGCCGGTGGACCGTCGCGTCTTTATAGAAATCTGCTTTCAGCTGGGGCTCGACTGGCGGCAGATTGCTGGCCTGCCGGCAGAGGGTCAAGCGCAGCAATCCTCTTCGCCCACCGCGACCGTCGTGGCTGTCGCGCCCCTGGTGCGACAGGCGCGCGCCCTCTGCCACCACAAAATTGCCGACCAGTGCGGCACGTTGCGGATGCTGGACGTTGCCCGCCCAGTAGACATAGGAGATATTTACATCGATGTCAATATCCTCGAAGAAATCACCAGCCGCCGGTGGCTGGACATCTCTGACCTGCTGCAAAACTTCGACCCAACAGAAGATGAATTTGACCGCTTGGGCCTCGGGCAGGTGCGCCAGCAGCGCGTGCCCGCCCTAGAAGCCATCTCCAGATACCCCAAACTGATGGTGCTCGGCAAACCCGGTGCCGGTAAAACCACCTTTTTGCAATATGTGGCCATGCAGTGCAGCCAAGGGCAGCTGATGCCCGACCGGCTGCCGGTGTTTGTGCGGCTTAAAAACTATGCCGACGACGCTGGCAAAACTCCCCCCCCGGAAAGAGAGGGGCGAACCTTCACCTCTCTGGAGGACTACATCAGCGAAGAACTCTCCGGCTGCGGCGTCTCGCCCGACCTGCTGGAAACCGCGCTCAAGCACGGCAAAGCTTTGATTTTGCTGGACGGCTTGGATGAAGTCCCTGAAGAGGACAGCGAGGAAATCCTCAAACAAATCCGCCGGTTTTGCCAGCACTACTACAGCAACCACTTCGCCATCAGCTGCCGCATTGCCGCCCACAGCTACCGCTTTGACGGCTTCACAGAAGTTGAAGTCGCCGATTTCAACTCCGCACAAATCGAAGCCTTCGCCCAAAAGTGGTTTGTCGCCGCTGCCGGCAAACTGGCAGACGGACCGGCACTGGCGGCCCAATTTATCGAGCAGCTCAAACGACCCGAAAACAAGCAAATCCGAGAGCTGGCCACCACGCCCCTGCTGCTCAATCTCGCCTGCTTGGTGTTCAGCGCCAAAGCCGATTTCCCCTCCAACCGCATCAAGCTTTACCAAGAAGCCCTGGCCATTTTGCTCGTCAAATGGGACTCCACCCGAGGCGTTCAGCGACAAGATTATTACCGCTACTTGCCTCTGGCGGAGAAAATTCAGCTGCTCACCCACCTGGGAGCCACCACCTTTTTTGCCGGCGAATACTTCTTCGAGCAGAGCAAAATCCAGCAATACATCGCCGACTATCTCGCCACCTTGCCCAGCGCCCCAAAAGACCCAGTGTCCCTGCAGCTCGACAGTGAAGCAGTGCTGAAAGCCATTGAAACCCAACACGGCTTATTAATCGAGCGGGCGCGGCGAATCTACTCCTTCTCTCACCTCACCTTTCAGGAATACTTTGCCGCTGCAAAAATCGCCGCCGCCTCCGAACTGCTCACCCTCGCCAGACATGCCGGCGACAAGCGCTGGCGGGAAGTATTTTTGCTCGCCGCCAGCATGCTGCGCCCAGCAGATCCCCTGCTGCAGCAAGCGAAACAGCACACCGACACCCTCGCCGCCTCCGACGAGAAACTGCGGGAATTTCTCCGCTGGGTCAACCACAAAGCCCTCTCCCTCCAGGGGCGGGGCAAACCGGCAGCCGCCAGGGCCTTTTACTTTTCCCTCGCCCGCGCCGCCGACCATTACCTGGCCGGTGGGCTCACCCTTGGCCCGCCTAGCTGTCCTTTTCCCAACTTCCCTTACTTTCCCCTCTCCCTCTACCTTTCCCTCGCTCACAATCTCGACCGCGAATTGGCCAAGGTCAATTCTGCCGGCAGCCTCTATACCGCCCTCAACTTTAACTTTTCCTCTCACCGCGAGCTGGAGAAGGTCGAGCCGGTGTTTGAAAAGGCCGTCAGCCGGCTTTCCACCCTGGAGAAAACCCTTGAGTTTGCCCTCGAACTTGACCTGACCCCCCAGCGCGACAGAGCCAGTGAATTGCAGCGCTTGCTGCAAAAGCTGAGAACGGAACTCCCCAACCTTGAGCAAGACCTGGCAAACGTTAAGGCGTGGTGGGTTTCTGCCGGTCAAGCCTGGATTGAAAAGTTTACATCCGCGATTGATCAGTACAGTTCTGCCGGCGTGCACTGGCAGTTCAGCAAGCAGCAAAAACAAGCGATCAAAGATTACTATGAAGCCAATAAATTGCTTGTAGACTGCCTCAATAGCGACTGCCAGGTGACGCAGGCTGTCCGCGAGCAGATAGAAAATAGCTTGCTCTTAAGTTCGTGAGCGATATCTCACGACACCGGGTTTCTTTAAGAAACCCGGTGTCTGGCCCTCAGCAGTAGGTGCGTTCCCTAAGAGGGAACGCACTCTACCCCTGGAGAGAGAGCGGGCTAGCTTTTCTATTTTTTTACAATTGACCGCTCAGCCTGAACAGTTAAAATCACCATTGAACTGGATTTCTTGTCGCGCCCCAGCACCTAAACCGCAACCTTATGCTATAATAGGAAAAAAATTACTTAGCACACGAAAATCGCTGGCAGGCTGCAGAGTCCTCCCGCGCCGGCACTAACCGGGCGATTCAAAACGCCCTGAGGAAAGAAAAATGCCCGGACACGATATCATCGTCATTGGAGCCTCCGCCGGCGGGGTGGAAGCCCTGAGCACACTAGCCGCCGGTTTGCCAGCAAACCTGCCAGCTGCGCTCTTTGTCGTTCTTCACATCCCCCCGCACGCGGCCAGCGTCCTGCCCCAGATTCTCAGCCGCGCCGGCACCCTGCCAGCCTCCCACCCCATTGATGGCCAAGCAATTCAGCACGGGAGGATTTATGTGGCACCCCCAGACTTCCACCTGCTGATGAAACGCGGCCACATCCACTTGGCCGGCGGGCCGAGGGAGAACGGCCACCGGCCCGCCGTCGATCCACTGTTTCGCACCGCAGCGCGGATCTACGGACCGAGGGTGGTGGGGGTGGTGCTGTCGGGAAATCTCGATGACGGCACCGCCGGTCTGCAGGCGGTGAAACTGCGCGGTGGCGTGGCCATCGCCCAAGAGCCCGGGGAGGCGGTCTATTCAGGAATGCCGCGCAGCGCCTGCGAGAATGTCGGGGTCGATTGGGTGCTGCCGGTGTCACAGATTGCCGCCGTCTTGGCGCGACTGGCGAAGGAGCAGGTGGAAGAGAAACCAGCAGGAGCGGTTTCCAAAGATATGGAAATAGAATCGGATATGGCGGAACTGGATATCGGCGCTGCGCAAAGCAACGACCGGCCTGGCAAGCCCTCGCAATACGCCTGTCCGGAGTGCGGCGGTGCCTTGTGGGAGCTCAGCGAGGGAAATCTGCTGCGGTTCCGCTGCCGCGTCGGTCACGCCTTTTCCGCAGAGAGCCTGCTGGCAGAGCAGTCCGAGGCGCTGGAAGAGGCCCTGTGGACGGCGTTTCGCGCTCTCAGGGAGAGCGCCGCTCTGGCCCGCCGGATGGCGGGGCGGGCCGGCGAGCGCGGCCTGAGCCGGACAGTGGCAAACTTTGAAAAGCAAGCCCAGGAGGCGGAGCAGCGAGCCGAAATCATCCAGCAAGTGCTTGTCAGCCAAGACGCTACTCCAGTAGAGGAAGCTGCGCTGAGCGACGAGTTTCAGAGCGATGAAAGCGCTTAAAATTTTGGATTTTGGATTTTGGATTTTGGATTTTGGATTTTGGATTTTGGATTTTGGATTTTGGATTCTCTCGTTCCCAGCCACCCTGACGGGAAGCCTGCGGCTACAGGCAGGGAACGCAATCTGGAGGCTCTGCCTTGAAAAGGTTTGTAGTTGGGCTTTAGCCCTACCGAATCTACCGCCGCCCTTGCAAGTTTTCATTGATGGCGGTGTGCGCAGTTCATCGTGACTGCCTCCTTTGGGCAGATAGGAAGATTAAAAGCCTAACAGCTCAGGATTTTTTATACTAGCTGAAAAAGCTTTCCCGCCCTTTTTTTCCATCCAAAATCCACGCATCCAAAATCCATGCATTGCCATCAGGGGCGGGGCGGCGAGATGCCGGTCAGTGCTGAAATCGCCTCTCTGCTTGTCCTAAGGGTCCTAAAAAATGTGCGCGCCCGCCGGCAACCCTTGCTTGTGGGCGCGGAATGAGCTAGCGACGGGGGTGAAAGTGCGCTGTGTCGCCTCTGTACTTTGGCGGCAAGTCAGGTAAAATTAAAGAAGGCACCCACTCCCGTCTGCCTCAACCGATTCCTGGCTGCGAGGCTAACAGCGAAACGTGAGAAAAAATCAGCAACAGAAAACCCCAGCGCCTTTCTCCGAAGCCCCCTTTGACATCATAGCCATAGCCGCCTCAGCCGGCGGACTGAAAGCTCTGAGTGCCGTACTCTCTGAGCTGAAAGCTGATTTGCCGGTGGCTATTGTTGTGGTGCAGCACCTCGCCCCCAACCACCCCAGCCAGATGGCAGAAATCCTGACTCGGCGGACGCCCCTAGAAGTCAAGCAAGCGACGGATCGGGAGTGTCTGAAACCGGGGACGGTTTATATCGCCCCCCCCGACCGGCACCTGCTCGTCAACCCTGACAGAAGTCTCTCCCTTTCCCAGTCAGAAAAAGTGCATTTTGTGCGCCCCTCAGCAGAGGTGCTGTTTGAATCTGTTGCCAGCAGTTACAAAAACCGCGCCATTGCGGTAGTCCTGACAGGAGCTGACCGAGATGGGACACAGGGAGTGCGGGCGATTAAAAACATGGGCGGCGTCGTCATCGCTCAGAATAAAGAGACTTCCCTAGTTTTTGGAATGCCCGGCGCTGCCATCGACACCGGCTGTGTGGATTTCATATTGCCGCTGCAAGAGATTCCCGGCGCTCTCACAGATTTAGTCTTCCAAGGAAGTCTGGGCTGATCCTGTGTGGGGACGCAACATGTGGCTGATCTAGCAGCAGTCATATTGGTGAGAATAATAGAAGCTTCGGGAGCGGGGGAGAAAGGGAGGCCGGAATGTAGATTTCCTAAATGCTTACTGCTGTATAGACGTCGGGCAGGTGTCCCGCCCCCCCCCTGAAAGTCTAATGTTCTAACCTAAGTGCATACTGCTATACTTTGTAGGGACGCGACATGCCCTTGTCCCTACAGGGGCAAAAAGCGACATGTCTCATCTTTAAACTGCCAAAAAGCGAGTGGCTTTTAGGGAGAAACCCCAGAAAATTTTAAATCTAGCCCAACTTGCTACTTAACCCAAGTTGTAACTTTTGGAGGCTCTGCCTCCAAAACAGCGTCTCCCATAAGGAGCCTGAGAGCGAGGGGAACGAGGGGAACTGGAAAAGCCCCCCTTTTCTAGTGCCGGTGGCACAAAAGCCCGCTCCGTCTGGGCAGCTCGAAAAGCTCACAGCTTGTAGGTAGCAACTTGAGTTATTTATAAGTCTAAGCATCCAGATCCCCCCAAACGGGGTGCGTCCCGCCACGCCCTGGCTGGGGGGGATCGATCCTGACTCACTTGTAAGCAGCAACTTGAGTTAAATCGAAAATCTAAAATCGAAAATCTAAAATCCACATGAGCTCAGCACCCCCAGACCCAGCCTTTGAAGCGCTGCTAGACTACCTCAAGCGAGCGCGAGGCTTCGACTTCACCGGCTACAAGCGCCCCAGCCTGATGCGCCTGATGAAAAAGCGCATGCAGAAAGTTCAGGTGACCAGCTTCAGCGAGTACCTCGACTACCTGGAAGTCCACCCTCTGGAGTTTAGCCAGCTGTTCAACAGCCTGCTGCTCAACGTCACGGCCTTTTTCCGAGACAAATCAGCGTGGGACTACCTCAGCGAAGAGATTGTGCCGCGCATCCTGGGCAGCAAAAACCCTGACGATCCGATTCGGGTGTGGAGTGCCGGCTGCGGTTCCGGCAAAGAAGCCTACACCCTAGCTATCGTCCTCGCCGAAGCCTTGGGGGCGGACGCCTTCCGAACGCGGGTTAAGATATACGCCACCGACCTCGACGATGAAGCCGTCACCGACGGGCGGAGCGCCCTGTACACAGAAAAGGACATTCAGCCGATTCCCCCGGAACTGCGCAGCAAATACTTCGAGACGGTTGCCGCCCACTACACCTTCCGCAGCGACTTGCGGCGAGCGGTGATTTTTGGCCGGCACGACTTAGTGCAGGACCCCCCCATCTCCCGCCTCGACCTGCTGGTGTGCCGCAACACCTTAATGTATTTCAATGCCGAAACCCAAGCCCGCATTCTGGCGCGCTTCCACTTCGCCCTCAACAACACGGGCTTTTTGTTTGTCGGCAAAGCGGAGATGCTGCTCACCCACGCCAACCTATTCGCCCCAGTCAACCTCAAGTACCGCATCTTCGCCAAAGTGCCGCAGGTTAGCATGCGCGACCGCCTGCTTCTTATGGCCCAAAACAGCCCCCTTCAAATCGGCAATCAACTGGAGGCTCACATGCGTTTGCGCGACGAAGCTTTCGACACCTTGGAATCCGCATACCTGGTCGTAGACAGCCACGGCTACCTGGCTATGGTCAGCCGGCAGGCGCGGGCCCTGTTTGGCCTGACGTTCAAGGATCTGGGCCGCCCCTTGCAGGATCTGGAAGTCTCTTACCGCCCAGTCGAGCTGCGCTCCAAGCTGCAGCAAGTTTATGCCGAGCGCCGCCCCGTCCTGGTTTCGGATGTGGAGTTCCTCTTCCCAGACGGAAATGCCGTCTACCTGGATATCACGCTCACTCCCCTAGTGGAAGCCAGCGGGGCGCTCCTCGGGGCTCGCATCACCTTCACCGACGTGACGCGGTACCACCACTTGCAGCAGGAACTGTTCAACTCCCAGCAGGAGTTGGAAACCGCCTACCAGGAGCTACAAGCGTCCAACGAGGAGCTGGAGACGACCAATGAAGAGCTACAATCCACCAACGAGGAGCTAGAGACAACCAACGAGGAACTGCAATCCACCAACGAAGAGCTAGAGACGATCAACGAAGAGCTCCAGTCCACCAACGAGGAGCTGGAGACGATGAACGAGGAATTGCGCCAGCGCACTGATGAGCTCAACCACGTCAATCGCTTCTTAGAGGCGATTCTGGGCAGCCTGCGGGTTGGCATCGCCGTTCTCGACGACAAGCTCAGCATTCACCTGTGGAACGGCCAAGCTGAAGACCTGTGGGGCGTGCGCGCTGAGGAAGTCCAGGGGCATTTTTTTTTGAACTTGGATACCGGCTTGCCGGTGGCGCAACTCAGGGACATCATCCGCACCTGTCAAGCCGGCACTGCGCAGTACCAGGAACTCATCGTCGGTGCCGTTAACCGCCGGGGAAAGTCAATTCGCTGTCGCGTCAGCTGCACGCCCCTGATCGGAATGCCGAGAGCGCCCCTCTGGGTGATTGTGCTGATGGAAGAGATCTCCGATCCGCCGGCTTAGGGCGCTGTGGCCTGGGCCGCACCGACCTTCTAATTTTGCTACTTCCGGAAGAACACATATATACAAAAGGGGTCTAAACCCCGAGATTTGTAAAAACTATTTTTTCGGATATCAAAAAATATCTTGCCCGTTCTGGGTTTTGTGTCGCCCGGCAGGTGTTTGTCCAGCCAGGGCGGGTCAAGCAGATATACTCTGACAGCAGCTGATATAGCAGCAGCCATATTGGTTAGGACAACAGGAGCAACGGGAGCTCTGGAGCAAGGGAGGCGGGGGAGCCAGAATGTCCGTTCCCTCAGTGGCTATTGCTATAGCAGTAGGCACTTAGGTTCGTACATTTCGGCTTCTTTTGCACCCCCGCACTCCGGCTCCTATTGTCCTAACCCATATTACTACTGGGATATAGACGTAGGGCAGGCGTAGCGCCCCCCCTGAAGGTCTAATGTTTTAACCTAAGTGCATACTGCTATATATAGCAATAGACAGTTCCGTAATGGACGCGCTGGATCGGAGGGAACCCCTGTCCTAGGAGGGATATAGCAGCAGTCATATTGGTTAGAACAATAGAAGCTTCGGGAGCTCTGGAGCAAGGGAGGCCGAAATGTAGGTTTCCTAAATGCTTACTGCTCTATAGACGTATGTACGGCGTCCGCCGAGCCTGAAGGTCTAATGTTCTAACCTAAGTGCATACTGCTATAGCAGTAACCACTTAGGTTAGGACGTCAGACAGGCGTCTCGCCTGTCCGAGAGGTCTAATGTCTGTTCCCTAAGTGGCTGCTGGTAGATTCTCAATAAACCCGCCCCGCCGCAAGCGGCAACAAGCTCGCTCTTTTGCATTTAATTTATACTTTTTGTTTTATTGTACGCTGCTATTATTATAGCAGCAATCATATTGGGTAGAACAATGAAAGCTTCGGAATCGGGGGAGCAAGGGAGGCCGGAATGTAGGTTTCCTAAATGCTTACTGCTATATAGACGTAGGGCAGGCGTCCCGCCCCCTGAAGGTCTAATGTTCTAACCTAAGTGCCTACGGCTATACGATATAAAAAGTAATGTGGCGGAGGCCCTCTTGCTGCAATGAGCAGATTAAAAGCTAGCTACCTGTTCTGCTGTACCCGTCGGGAAGGGGGAATCGGAGGGTCAGGCCGGCCTTATCCCTGGACGTATTGGCCCCTACCCCCCTCTCGGATATAGCAGCAGACACCTCAGTAATGGACATGGGCATTGCGGCGGGAGTGGGGCATTGCGGCGGGCGTGGGGCATTGGGCATTGCTGTGAGTCTTCCATGATGCGCCATGCGCCATGCGCCATGCCCTATGCGCCATGCCGCTTTCCCGGCGCTCTAAGCAGTATAAATTCCGGCCTCTCGGGCTTTTAATTTTTGGTGATGTGGCTGAACCCCAGTTATATTGAGGCTTTCAGAGGTTTGTTCCGCCCTAAAATCAAAAATCTAAATCTAGAATCGATATACAAAGGAAAAGGGTGCGGACTGTCCCTGAGGATTAACAAGCAGATCCTCGCCAGGAGAAATCCCACCGGCAACAAGCATAGAAGTTAAAAATAAACATAAAAAAAACGTTAAATAAGAATTTCTCGCAAGTGGTTTCATCAGATGATAGAGAATCTATTCAACGAGCAAATAGAGTCCTCACTCCAGAGGCTGGAAGCGCTGATGCAGGAGCCGGCAGAGGGGTTGCCGCTGCCGCAAAAACAGCTGCTGGCCACCGCCCTGACAGAACTGGCCGTCACCCTGGAACAGCTACAGGTAGCCGGTGAGGAATTGCAAGCCACCAATGACGAGCTAGAGACTGCCCAGCAAGCCTTGGAGTGGGAGCGCCGGAGCTACCAAGAGCGCTTTGAATTGGCTCCCGACGCCTACATAATAACAGACACTGCAGGCGCGATTTTGGAAGCGAACCGCGCCGCAGCCGCCCTGCTCAATTGCCCGCAGAATCACCTGACCGGCAAACCCCTGAGCGTGTTTGTGGCCTTGCAAGAGCGCCGGAACTTTCGCAACGCGCTCAATCAGGCGTCGCCCAGTGCACAGACGCGACTCGGCGTCCTGCAGCTGCAGGACGCCGGTGGCCAGCTGTTTGCCGCCGCAGTCACCCGAGCCCCGATGCGCGACGCCGCCGGCAGCCTCACCGGCTGGCGCTGGCTGCTGCAAGACGCAGAGGCATTCAGCCAGTCCCCAAAGCCGCCAGAGACGGTGGGGGAGCCAGCTCGCGAACTGAAGTTTCAAGCCGGCATCCTGTCCCAGCTGAGCGACGCTGTGGTGGCCACAGACAGGGAGGGCCGCATCACCTATTGGAATCAGGCGGCAGAGCGACTGTATGGCATAAAAGCAGACGAAGTTCTGGGCCGGCCTGCAGCAGAAGCCTGTCAAGCGCGCTGGAACAGCCCCTCCGACGAAGCTGCAGCCCGAGAAGCGCTCAGCAGCACCGGCTCCTGGCGCGGCGAGCTCGCCCACCTCAACAGCAGCGGCGAACTCATCACCGTCGAAGTTTCGGCCAGCCTGCTCAAAGATGAAACCGGTGCCGCTGCCGGTACAGTCAGCGCTATTCGCGACATCAGCGACCGGCGCAGAGCGCAGCTGACAAAAGACGAATTTATCGCCACAGTCAGCCACGAACTGCGCACCCCCCTGACCTCCATCCACGGCTCCCTGGGGTTGCTCACCGGCGGCTTGCTGACCGCGCAGCCCGAAAAAGCGCAGCGGATGCTGGAAATTGCCGCCACCAACACAGAGCGTTTAGTGCGCCTGATCAACGACCTCCTGGATCTAGAGCGCATGACCTCCGGTCAAGTCGCCCTAAAAAAACAGACCTGCAACGCCGCCGACCTTATAGTGCAGGCGTCCGACCTGATGCGGGACATGGCCGAGAAAGCCGGCATCACCCTCTGCGCCGAGCCGGTTCTCGGGCAGCCGCAAGGAGTGTTCTTGGAGGCTGACCCAGATCGCATCCTCCAGACCTTGACAAATTTGCTGAGCAATGCTATTAAATTTTCCCCTCCGGGGACAGCCGTCTGGCTGACCGGCGAGGTGGTTTCTGGAGACGGAATCGATTGCGCCTCCCCCCGGATAGCTCAGACTGGATTTAGCCGGTCTGAAATCTCAAGCACCGGCGAGAAATCGCGCCTGACCGAACAGCGCGCCGGTGGCGCATTACTGATCGCAGTCAGAGACCAGGGGCGGGGGATTCCTGCGGAGAAGCTGGAGACAGTCTTTGAGCGCTTTCAGCAGGTAGATGCTGCAGACTCCAGGCAGAAAGGGGGCACCGGCTTGGGGTTGGCGATTTGCCGCACGATCGTTGAGCAGCACGGGGGGCGCATCTGGGCGCAGAGCGCTGCGGGTGAGGGCAGCACCTTTTTCTTGACCCTGCCCCTGACCGGATCGAGTGACCCTTTCTGTAGCGACGGACAAGCCACTGATGAAAGATTCCAGCCTTGACTCAACACTGGAAAGCTTGCTGAATTTCCTGGAACAGCGAGGAAGCTTCGATTTCTCAGGCGGCAAGCGCCCCAACCTGATGCGCTCCATCCAAAAGCGCATGCAGTCCGTTGGAGTGGGGACTATAAGCGACTACCAAGACTATCTCGAGGCGCACCCAGAGGAGTTCAGCCACCTGTCCCACAACCTAGCGTTCAAGCGCACCGGCTTTTTCCAGGACAAGTCCGCCTGGAACTGCCTGAGCACTGAGACAGTCCCGCAGATCCTGGCGGCGAAGCCTGATACAGAGCCAATCCGGGCGTGGGTGGCCGGTTGCGGTGCCGGTGAGGACGCTTACACCCTGGCCATCACACTCGCCGAAGCCCTAGGTGCGGAGGCATTCCGAGCGCGGGTGAAAATCTACGCCACAGACGCTTCCGCAGACGCCCTGTCGGAAGCCCGTCACGGAGCGTATGCCGAAAAAGACATTCGGGCAATTCCCCCACAGCTGCGCGACCGGTACTTCAAGCGGGCTGCCTCCGGCCACACCTTCCGCCACGACCTGCGGCGAGCGCTGATCTTTGGCTGTCACGACTTCCTGGAGGACGCCCCGCTCGCCCACATAGACCTGCTGGTCTGTCGCAACCTCCCGGATTTCATCAGTACCAGCACCTGCGCCCGCCTCCTGCAGCGCTTCCACTTCGCCCTCACAGACACCGGCGTCCTGTTCCTGGGCAAGCCCAAGCCACCCCTGGCCCAGATACTGGCCGCCAACACCAACCTCTTCACCCCAAGCCACCTGAAAGCCGGCATCTTTGCCAAGGTGCCGCACGCCGACAGGCGGGAGCTACCGCGCCTCCGTGTTCCCACCCCTGAAACCAGCAACCTGCTTCTGGGGGACTTGTATTTGCTCAAACAAGCCTTTGACTCTCTTCCAATAGCACAAATTGTCGTAGATGTCAGAGAAAATTTAGCGATGGCCAACCCGCCGGCGCTGGCGCTGCTGGGCCTGAACGAGAAGGATGTGGGCCGGCCATTCTATCAGCTGGAGGGCAGGCACGGGGGCCTGTCCCTACATCGGATGGAGCTGCGCTCGCGCATCCTGCAGGCTTGTGCGGAACGCCGTCCGGTAGTAATTTCCCATGTAGAATTCTCCCAGGGAGATAAAAAAAGCTGGCAGCTGGATATTCAGGTCAGCCCGCTGCTGGATGGCAGCGGCAACATTCTCGGTGCCGGCATCACCTTCAGTGACGTGACGCGCTACCGCGATCTCCAGAGACAGCTCCAGAGCACCAACCAGGAACTGGAAACCGCTTACCAGGCACTGCAAGCTACCAATGAAGAGCTCGAACTCGCCAACGACGAACTGCACAGCACCAACGAGGAACTGGAGAGCACCAACGAGGCGCTGCTGGTGTCCAACGAGTATCTCGGGAGCGTCAACCAGGAACTGTACGCCTCCAACGAAGAACTACAGAGCCTCAACCAGCAGCTGGTTGCCAGCTACAGCTCACTGGAAGCAGAGAGCCGGCGCTACCAGGAGCTGTTCGACTTCGCCCCTGACGGCTATTTGATCACAGACAGCAGTGGCGCGATCTTGGAAGCCAACCGCGCCGCAGCGCTGAAGCTCAACCGCTCGCAGGCATCTCTAGCCGGCATTCCCCTGGCGGATTTTGTCGCACAGACGGACAGGGAAGCCTTTCAGGCGCTGCTTGTGGGAATCAGAAGTCAGGAGCAACAGCGGGAGAGCCGGCTGATCCCGTCTTCCCCGCTTCCGCTTCACCCCTCACCAGTTCTGATTCAGCCCCCCTTAGCTCAGCCCTTTATCGCCGCCTTCACCATTGCCCCCCAGCACAGCCCGGCAGGCCTGATGGCTGGCATGCGCTGGCTGATGCAAGATATAACTGCGCGCGTACAGGCGCAAGAGGCGCTGCGGGAAAGCGAACAGCGATTCCGCAAGATTTTTGAGGAAGGGCCCCTGGGCATGGCCATCATCGACCGCGACTACCGCTTTGTCAGCGTCAATGCCCGACTGTGCCAGATGCTGGGCTACAATCCCGAAGAGCTGGCGGCGCGAACCGTGCTGGATATTACCCACCCGCAAGAGATTGAGCGAGACCGGCAGCTGAAGTTGCAGCTGTTTAGAGGAGAGATCCCCTCGTACCAGATCCAGAAGTGCTGCCTCAAGAAAAACGGCGAGTTCATCTGGGTTCACCTGACCTGTTCCGTGGTGCGGGATGATGCGGGAGCGCCTCTTTACTATCTGGGCACGGTCGAGGACATCACTGACCGCGTGCGAGCGGAGGAGGAATTGAGGCAGTACCGGGAGCGCCTCGAAGATCTGGTGGCGCAGCGCACCGGCGAACTGGCCAGGGCGAACCAGCAGTTGCGGCAGGAAATTATTGAGCGCCAGCATGTGGAGGCGGTGCTGCGGGAGAGCGAAGAGCGCTTCCGCACGATGGCGGACAGTGCGCCGGTATTGATCTGGATATCGGATGAGAGCGGGCTGTGCACCTATCTCAACCGGACTTGGCTGGAGTTTACCGGACGCACTCTGGAACAGGGGCTGGGCGAGGGCTGGCTCTTGCTCGTCCACCCTGAGGACCGGCGGCGCTGCGAAGAAACCCAGCGCTCAGCGTCTAGGTCCGGCACCAGCTTCCGCATGGAATACCGCCTGCGGCGGGCGGATGGCCAGTATCGCTGGCTTTTGGATACGGGTGCGCCCCGATTTGCCAGCGGTCGCTTTGCCGGTTATATTGGCTCGTGTGTGGACATTACGGAGCGCAAGCGGGCAGAAGAGCAAAACCGGTTTCAGGCCGGTGTCCTGTCTCAGGTGAATGATGCCGTGGTGGCGATTGACACTGAGCACCGGATTACTTACTGGAATGCCGGTGCGGAAAGGCTCTATGGCTATCTCTCAGCTGAGGTTTTCGGGCGGCGGTTGGAAGAAGCGTATCAGTATCGCTGGCACAAGTCCGAGGATGAAGCCGCTGCGCTGGCGAGTCTCGCCGCTAAGGGATTCTGGCGCGGAGAGGTGCTGCATATCAAGAACAGCGGCGAAGAACTGTATGTCGAGGCGTCAGTGAGCCTGCTCAGGGATGAGAGAGGTGCGGAAGCGGGCCTTCTGGGCGTGATGCGCGACATCAGCGCTCGCAAGCGAGCTGAGGCGGCGGTGCGCCAGAGCGAGGAGCAATTGCAAAGGATTTTTGAAGAATCTCCTATCGGTATAGCTTTGTTTGCCCTCCCAGACTACCAGTTCTTCAAAGTGAATCAAGCCTTCTGCAACCTGTTGGGTTACGCGCCGGCTGAGCTGGCAGCACTCAACTTTTTGGATATCACTCATCCAGACAACCTGCGCGAAGAAATTCCCTATATCCAGGAGGTATTGGAAGGAGAGACTAACGGCTATAAATTGGAAAAACGTTTAGTCAAGAAAAACAAAGACATTCTCTGGGGGCGGCTGACCTTGCTGGGGATGCGCGACCAGAAGGGAGATATTCTGTATTTTGTGGCGATGGTTGAGGATGTCAGCGAGCGCCATTTGGAACAGACGTCGGTGCACAGTGTTTACAACCTGCTGCCGGAGATTGCTGCCCCCAAAACCGACTTATTTTTTGGCAAGAATATTGCCGGTTATTATGTGATGCTGAATACGGCTTACGCCCAGCAAATGTTCGGTCTTTCTGTGCGGGATGTCCTCGGCAAAAATGATGCGGAATTATTTCCGCCTGAGATTGCCGAGCGCTCTCTCGACACCGACCGCCATATTCTCCGGACCGGAGAGCCTGAAACCTTTGTGGAATCTTTCAAATTCGGGGATGCCAAGCGGTGGTTCCTCACCCTGAAAGATGTCTGCCGCGACCGGCACGGCAATGTTATATGTCTGATTGGTATGATGCAGGAAATCTCAGAAGCAGAAGCTCGGAAAAGGGCTGCGAGGCTGCAGGAAAACTTGCAATTAAAACTGGCAGATTAATCCTGATTAATGCCGGGGGAAAATTCCCATTTGGACATCAGTGGCCTGGGCAAAGGCGTAGGACAGGCGTCTCGCCTGTCCCTATCCCTACTAGAAAGTGAAATGCCCTGTGCTTAACTGACTGTCCCTTGCTATAGCAACTTGAGTTATATAGCAGTATGCAGTCAGTTTAATACAGTGTACTAAAGTGACTGCATACTGCTATAATGTGTGGTGGGTTACGCTGGCGCTAACCCACCCTACAAATAGAGTGTCTTAATCTAAATGAATGCTGCTATATAATGAAAATTGTCCACGGAACGGGGCTAGCTGGTGTGGCTAAAGCCCAACTACTTTCTTTGGGCTACGCTGAACTTACAAACCTTCAGAAAATGCACTCAAAATCGCAGTCAAAGGAAAGCGGTCGCTATATAGCACAACTCAGTGTGGATGTCAAGGGAAAAGGGTTCCCAATTCTTTGCCTGCACGGCCACCCCGGTTCGGGAGCGAGCATGTCTGTGTTTGCGGAGCACCTGTCGCAGCGGTTTCAAACTCTGGCTCCGGATTTGCGGGGGTACGGCAAGAGCAGAGCGGGTGGGGACTTTGAAATGACGGATCACCTGCTGGATCTCGAAGCGCTGCTCGACCGTTTCGGGATTGAGCGGTGTCTGGTGCTGGGATGGTCTTTGGGGGGGATTCTGGCCATCGAGCTGGCGCTGAAGCTGCCGGCACGAGTGACGGGCTTGATTTTAGTGGCCACAGCGGCCAGACCTCGCAGCAGCCACCCGCCGGTGTCCTGGGAGGATCTGCTCTACACCGGCGTGTCGTCGATAGTGAACCGGCTCTATCCCAGCTGGGAGTGGAATATCGAGACGTTTGGCAAGCGCTCGCTCTACCGCTACCTGATCGAGCAGCACACGCCGGTGGCGTACCAGTACCTGGCCGATTTTGGCATGTCCGCCTATTTGCAGACTTCAGGTCCGGCTCGGCGGGCGCTGGAAACTGCCCTGCGGGCTGGGTATGACCGGCTTTCCGAGCTGTCCGAGATCCAGTGTCCCAGTTTGCTGCTTGCCGGTGCGGCAGACCGGCACATCACCCCGGAGTCGAGTCTGGAAACCGCCCGCCACCTGAAAAACTGCGAGTGGCACTGCTACCCGAATACGGCGCACCTATTCCCCTGGGAAATTCCCAATCGGGTGAATGCCGACATCTACCGCTGGATAGACAGCCACCCTGAGGCTGTGGGGCGTGAATGATCAGTATCTATTCGGATTTTTTCTTACTCCCACAGCGCAATTCCCGACACAGCAAGGTTCGCATTTTGCAAATATAGCAATAGACAGTTAGTTTAGGAGATGATATTCCTAGGCAGGGTCTGTCCTGCGAGTTATAGACGTAGGGCAGGCGTCCCGCCTGCCCTAAAGGTCGAATGTCCTAATCTAAGTGGCTGCTGCCATAACCTCGATTTCCGTCTGTACAGTTTCGACCGCCCCCGGGCGGGGGAGTGCCCGGCTCTCCATTCCCCCTTCGCCCGGGAGAGCGTCTCGAAAGTCTTCAGCCGGATTAATTAAAATTTACAAATCTAAAATGCTTGTATATCAGTGAATGCAGCACGCAAAATTATTAAAATTCCGCTTAAAGAGTTTCAGCACTCCTCCGGGGCGCGACCGAGTGTCTATTTTTCAAGTTCCCTTCCGCCCCGGGGCCGCATCAAAAGTCTTCAGCCGGATTTTGTGCGATTTATATAAGTAAAGTGTTTGTATTGCAGTAGTTACAGCCTTTTGACTAACTTAATTTACGGTTAAACAGTTTGAAACAGCCCCCGGGCGCGACCGAGTGTCTATTTTTCAACTCCCCCTCCCCCCCCGGGAGTCTAATCGAAAGTCTTCAGCCGTAATTTGTAAAATTTTCATAGCTTAAGTGCTTGTATGGTAGTAGTTGCAGCGTTCCAACTAACTTAGGTTGCGGTTAAACAGTTTGAAACAGCCCCCGGGCGCGACCGAGTGCCTATTTTTCAAGTTCCCTACGACCCCGGAAGCGTATCCAAAGTCTTCAACCGGATTTTGTGTAATTTTGCTTATTTAAGTGCTTGTATGGCAGTAGTTGCAGCGTTCTAACTAACTTAATTTACGGTTAAACAGTTTGAAACAGCCCCCGGGCGCGACCGAGTGTCTATTTTTAAATTTCCCTTCCGCCCTGGAGTCGCATCAAAAGTTTTCAACCGGATTTTTTGCGTTTTTTATAACTTAAATGCTTGTATCGCAGTAGTTACAGCGCTCAAACTAACTTGATTTACGGTTAAACAGTTTGAAACAGCCCCCGGGCGCGACCGAGTGTCTATTTTTCAAGTTCCCTACGACTCTGGAAGCGTATCAAAAGTTTTTAACCGGATTTTATAAAATTTTGCTAATTTAAGTGCTTGTATTGCAGTAATTGCAGCGTTTTAACTAACTTAATTTACGGTTAAACAGTTTGAAACAGCCCCCAGGCGCGACCGAGTGTCTATTTTTCACCCCCCTCCCCCGGGAGTATAATCGAAAGTCTTCAGCCGTAATTTGTAAAATTTTTATAGCTTAAGTGCTTGTATGACAGTAGTTACAGCGTTTTAACTAACTTAATTTACGGTTAAACAGTTTGAAACAGCCCCCGGGCGCGACCGAGTGCCTATTTTTCAAGTTCCCTACGACTCCGGAAGCGTATCAAAAGTTTTCAACCGGATTTTGTGCAATTTTGCTAATTTAAGTGCTTGTATTGCAGTAGTTGCAGCGTTACTACTAACTTAATTTACGGTTAAATAGTTTGAAAAAGCCCCCGGGCGCGACCGAGTGTCTATTTTTCAAGTTCCCTACGACTCCGGAAGCCTATCGAAAGTCTTCAGCCGGATTTTGTGCAATTTTGCTAATTTAAGTGCTTGTATTGCAGTAATTGCAGCGTTCCAACTAACTTAATTTACGGTTAAACAGTTTGAAACAGCCCCCAGGCGCGACCGAGTGTCTATTTTTCAACTCCCCCTCCCCCCGGGAGTATAATCGAAAGTCTTCAGCCGTAATTTGTAAAATTTTTATAGCTTAAGTGCTTGTATGGCAGTAGTTGCAGCGTTTTAAATAACGTAATTTACGGTTAAACAGTTTGAAACAGCCCCGGGCGCGACCGAGTGCCTATTTTTCTATTCCCCCCGCCCCCGGGCCACCTCGAAAGTATTCAAGCGGATTTTATAAAATTTTCATAGCTTAAGTGCTTGTATCGCCGTAGTTGCCGCGTGTAAACTGATTTATTTTCCGGGTAAACAGTTTAATTATTGTCCCCGTAGCGACCGAGTGCCTATTTTTCAATTCCCCCTCCCCCCGGAGGCGTCTTTAAACTTTTCATCCGGAAAGTTTGGAATTTTCAAAGCTAACCATGTTCTAGAGGAGGATTTTAAGCCGGCAAAACTTTTCGGTTGACGGTTAAATAGTTTTCAGATTTCCGGGAGGGAGTGCCGGCATGAGGAGCGGCGCTTGCGGCTAGGGCTGGGGGCTGAAATTCCGGAGATTGCGGCGTTTAAACGTTTCCTCGACTTCATCGTAGACGGTGAGATTGCGGGGCTGGCAGCGCTTAGTAACGACACTGACACACTGAGCGCCTTCTTGCTGGAGGTCTTCAATATATCCAGGCTTGGCCTCTAGGGCTTCTTGTTCAGTCAAGAACGGGCCAAAGTAGTAGGTGCAGTGGGGGGTTTCGGTGACAATCTCAATCCAGTAAGCCAACCCGAAAGTATTAAGGGAGCTAATCAAAAGTTCTTTCATAAGCTTTGCCCGAGCGAGAGGTGAGCGAGTGGGGCGCGGGTTGGAGGAGCGAAACATTGCGGCGAGTCAGTGTGCGCCTCAGAGGCAGAGATCGATTGCCCCAATGCTTCGCCCCGCTGGGGAGCTTTACACTTTGCTGCAGTCTGTCGCTTTTTCTGTTTTCAATGGGTTAGTTGCACCGGCGCTATCGAGCTCCACATACCGCGTCGCGGACCAGCGCTGGCGACAGATTTCATACAGGGCCATGCCGGTGGCAACAGAGACATTCAGACTGGGAGTCTTTCCCTGTAAAGGAATAGAAACCAAAACATCGCAGTTGCGCTGTATCAAAAGGCTCAAACCCTCACCTTCAGAGCCCACGACCAGAGCGGTCGGGCCAGTGAACTGAATGGTGTGCACGGGTTTGCTGGCGTTGGTTGCGGTGCCGTAGATCCAGAAGCCAGCTTCCTTCAATTCTTCCAACGCTCGCGAAAGATTGACAACCCTCGCCACTGGAAGATTTTCTAAAGCTCCCGCCGCCACTTTCATCACTGTAGAGGTGACACCGGCAGACCGGCGCTGCGGGATCAGCAGCCCCTGAGCCCCCATCGCCTCGGCGGTGCGAACTATCGCGCCCAGGTTGTGGGGATCGGTAATGCCATCAGCGACAACAATCACAGGATGCTCGCCAGAGGACTTGGCCTGCGAGATCAGATCCCCGAGATCCCAGTAGGCGTAGGGGGCGACTTGCGCCGCGACGCCCTGGTGATTGGCCCTGTGGGTGATTTGGTCGAGGCGTGCATAATCGACCTCATCAATAAATGCGCCATTTTCCTTTGCCTCGATCAGCAAATCGTGAAAGTGGGGGGCGTAGCGCAACTGCTCGGCAATCCAAATCCGGTTGAGCTGGCGGTGATTTTCCAGGGCTGCCAGGACGGTGTGGCGTCCGTAGATCAAGTCTGTCTCTTCTTCAGGAGCTGGGGCTGCCGGTGCTGGGGCGCGGGAAACAGACCGCTGCGCTACCGTCCGCTTGGGCGTTGCCGCTCCCAGGCCGGCTTTTGGCCCGCGAGACTCGGGCCGGTCGCCGCGAGAAGCGGGCCGGTCGCCCCGGAAAGCGGGCCGGTCGCCCCTAGAAGCGGGCCGGTCGCCCCTAAAAGCGGGCCGGTCGCCGCTCGACTTGGGAGCTGCGCCCTGAGGGCGCTCGCGTTTCTCCCGATTCAGCTTGCCCCTGAGATGGGGCTTTTGAGGTTTGTCTGCCATAGAGTGATAACTCGCTGACTGATAATAAGGAAATTTGAACAGCTGAAATCTTCCGCCACGGTCTTCGACAGGCTCTGCCGAGCGAGAGATATCGTTCCCAGATTTAGCTCCGGAACGAGAGAATAAGCAGCGAGGAATCAAATCCCCCTCTCGTTCCATGTATTTCTTGTCCCTCAGGCGCGTCTTGGCGGTTCGGTGTAAAAAATTATTTCTCCCCAACCGGCTCGAGTTGCAGCTGAGCCAGCAACTGGGTCAAGCGCTGGGGATCGGTAAGGTACAGGTATCCGACTAAAGTTTCGAGACTGGTGGCTTGCTGGTAGATCTCTGGATCGAGTCGTTTTGGGCGTCCTGTAGCGGCGTTACGCCCGCGCCGGAGTATTTCCAATTCTGTGCTGGTGAGGTGGGGTGCGAGGGCTCGCAAGTGCTGCGCTTGCGTTTCCGCTCGCACCTGGGCCACTACCTGGTGGTGATAGGTCTGCAAGCGCCTGGGGGGCATGAGGTAGCAGCTGCGGACATACAGCTCGTAAACGGCATCTCCCAAGTAGGCGAGGGCTGCCGGTGAGATCTGCTGAATTTTTGAGCCTGAAAGGATTCCGGCTTCCAGGCGCTGCAACCAAAGATCCGCCAGACTCAGCGCTGGACTTTCATCTGGATTTGATGGCATGCTGCTGTCTCTAGGCTGTACAAGCGCTTGTTTCAATCCCGTTTCCGGCATTCAGCTGGCTAAAGATATTCTCCTCCTACCCCCTGCTGAAATCATTGTGGCATTCATTTGGGCTTGTTTGCAGAACCGGAATGTTCCCGCTTTCATTACTCAAATTCCCCGCAGCGCCCCCAAGGCGATTGGCCGTGTGTGCGGACGCGATATGTCCCATCTCTGCATTTATAGGCGACATCTGGCGTCTGCACATGGATGCAGTCTCTATTCTATCCTGGGGCGGCGATTCTGACGAAGATGGGTGCTGCTGCCCTTTGGGCAGTTGGGGCCGGCAGTTGGGGGGCACAGCCCCGGTGCGACGCCTGCGCGCAAACAAGTTACGCAAATGTAGAGACCGAACATGTTCGGTCTCTACAGGTCTTCACCCTTTCTTGAATCACAACTGTTGTATATTCTCTATCGCCTCGTCAACCGAATTCTGCAAGGACAGAAACTTCTCTAAGCGAACGAGCTTAACAGTCTGAGTGACCCGAGCATTGGAGACGACTCGTAATGTTCCATCTAGGGTTTGGGCTTTCTTAACCAGTTGCACTAGAGCGCCCAAGCCCGAGCTGTCAACGAAGTCTATCTGAGACAGATCTAAAATAAGGTGCTTTGGGCCCTCTTCGATACATTTGCTGAGGACTTTCCGAAAAGTAGGTTCGGAGAAGGCGTCCAGCAAGCCTGTGAGTCGGAATAGTTGGTAATTGTCCCTGATTTCCCGTGTGCCTCTGAGGCTAACGGTCAGGTTTAATGGCTCAGCAATAGCTCCCTCCTCGCTGTGCATCCTAAAATCGACGCTTCAGTATAAAGTCTTTCTAGCATCTTGTCTACTGATACATTAACGCGCTCACAGGACTGAATATCCCTATACCCTCAAGCCACGATGGCACTCCCCTCTTCGATCGCAGAGGCGGTCTCCCGCAAAGCCCTCAGCATTATGCCCAAGGCACCTTGATAGTCCCGGTGGATCTCATCCCCACAGATTGGACCTTTGAACCTCTTTGACCCACCCAACTTCGGATGGTGATGCCCACAGCGCTTACAGGTCTTGGAGGTTTATGCCTCTGACACTTGTATGACTTGGACACCCCGTATCTCAGCTAGGTGCTTGAGACGCATCTTGAATCGATACTGGGCCCAAGTCAGCATAGCCCAGGCCGTCTTGGAGTTCATCCTGCAACTGGCCTTGGCCACCATTGGGGCAGTCTCAAAGGTCGGCAGGAAGATTGCCCTGTAGTTGCTTATCAGGTAACAGGCCACCTGCCTGTGAAGTTCATCCACCAGATTCTGAATCCTGATACATTTACGCGACATTGTTCCGGGCATTGTCGGACAGTGCAACAATAGCTCTATGGCCGGCAAAAATGATAGAGGCGCTATCCCGCAAAGCTTTCAGGAATATCCCATACATGGCCATTCCAGTCTTGCGATCACATAAATCCGCAATGGGGACAGTGAAAAATTTTTGAGCCGCCTAAACGCCTGTGAGCAGAGAATCTGTGATTAAATTTTTGCTCTCCCGCAGACTGGACGCGCCCTGTTTCATCCTCCGCTTCTGCCGGTCTTGGGCTTTAGCCATACACCTCTGTAGCTCATTCAAGTGGGATCTCAGCCGGACGATACGGCCAAAGTCCCCTTTTCCGAAATCTACAAACCTATGGCTGTCAAAGCCTGTCAGGAATGTCCTCACTCCTGGGTCCAGGGCAATTACCCCCCCTATGAGAACTAGCCTGAACCTGTCTCTCTTCTGAAAAGATGGCATACTACTTACCGATACTTTTTTGCTAACAACCTTTGACAGTCGCTAACAAATACAGAAGCTGAGAGGATCTTTCAACCAAGGCGTATCAACCCATTCCCACAGTCAAATCCCGCGCTCGCAATAGATCAGTTCAGATTGAAGCTTACTTTCTTTTGAAAAGAAGCCGATTGAACTAGCGCGAAGTCCACTCCCCCTTGAGTTTCGGGCTTTGTGGCGCTTTTTAGAGCAGCCACCTGCCGGATGGTTCTCAGGCTATAGTGACAGTCTTGAGGAAAGTATAGCAAAACTTGGAAGTTGTTAGCAAATCACCGGCTGCTGTCAGCCCCTGGCCTAGCAGATGGTGATATTGCCTTGGCGGCGGAATCCCTCCCCGGAGTAACTGGAGAGGTCGTAGCGGCGCTCTTTACCGGACGGTGTGCGGATTGCCTTGATTTAGCCAAGTTGCTTCCAGAGGCGGAGGGTGTGGGGGCTGACACCGAAGTATTCTCCGGCCTCGCGGGGCCTGACCTATTTGGCAATAGCTATCTGCCTCACTAAACTCTACACCCTCAAGATACAGTAAAATTCAGCAGGTCGGCAACTAAGTGTTATGCTGCAGGGCAGCACTGGGCTGCGTTGGCGGTGCACCTTACCCCACTTTAGCAGCGTCGCGGGCTTCTCGCATGGCTTTGACAAACTGCTCGAACATGTAGTCGGCGTCGTGGGGACCGGGGCTGGCTTCTGGGTGGTACTGCACCGAGAACACCGGCAGCGACCGGTGCCGCATGCCGGCGACGGTGCGGTCGTTCAGGTTGAGGTGGGTGATTTCCACCTCTGGGGCGAGGGTGTCGGGATCGATGGCAAAGCCGTGATTTTGGCTGGTAATTTCTACTCGCTGCCGCAACCCGGCGGGCTGGTTTAAGCCCCGATGGCCAAATTTCAGTTTGAAGGTGCCGGCACCGAGGGACAGCCCCAGGATCTGGTGCCCCAGGCAGATGCCAAATACGGGTTTCTGGCTGCCCAGCAGGGCTTTGGTGGTTTCGATGCCCTCTGTGACGGCGGCGGGATCTCCCGGTCCGTTGGAGAGGAAGATGCCATCCGGGTTGTATTTTAGTATTTCTTCGGCTGGGGTGCCGGCGGGGACGACGACCAGCCGGCAGCCGTAACTGGCGAGACGCCGCAGGATGTTGCGCTTGACGCCAAAATCAATGGCCACGACGGTGAGCCGGTCGCCGTTGGCCTGACCGGCTGTGTCGCTAAACTCCCAGACTTGTGTGGTGGGTTCAGACCACTCGTACACTTCTTTTGTGGTGACGTAGGGGACGAGGTTTAATCCCGCCATGCTGGGAGCTTGCTGGACGAGGGACAGCAGTTCGGCTGGGTCGAGGATTTCGCTGGAGATGGCACCGTTCATGGCACCGACGGTGCGGATCTTGCGGGTGAGGGCGCGGGTGTCGATGCCGTAAATGCCCGGGATGCCGTGTTCGACAAGGTAGTCTGGCAAGGACTGTGCCGAGCGCCAGTTGCTCGGTCGGGTGCAGATGTTGCGGGCGATGGCTCCGCGCACTTGCGGGCGGCTGGACTCCTCGTCGTCGCAGTTGACGCCGGTGTTGCCCAGTTCTGGGTAGGTGAAGGTGACGATTTGACCACAGTAGCTGGGATCGGTGAGCACTTCCTGATAGCCTGTCATGCCGGTGTTGAACACGACCTCGCCAACGGTGGTGCCGGCAGCCCCGAAGGACCAGCCGCGATACACACTTCCATCCACGAGAACAAGAAGGGCCGGTTGAGCTTTTGAGAGCGGCATAGCGAAACTGAAACTCTTACTTGTGCCAGAGCGTTATTATGCCATGACGGGGCGTGAGGGGTCGGGCCCGACTGATTTATTTAATATTTTCTATTTTATTTACATTTGCTCTCGCTTGTCAAATGCCTGACCGGCGCGAGCCGCCGCTTTCTATTTTGTAAAGCAATCATCCGGATAATAGGGTTTTTTTGCGGCGTGCGACAGCACCGGCACGGGGCGGCGGGCTGGAAAACTGCGAACACAGCGCGAAAGACTCCGCCGATTGCATTGCCTTTCCTCGCCGCAGGGCAGGGCGAGCAAGCCCCTGTCTCCGGCATCATTAAAGGTATAGCAGTAGCCACTTAGATTAGAACATTAGACCTTCAGGCCCGGCGTTAGCGCAGCGGCGCGTTAGCGCTACGCCGTACCTACGTCTATATAGCAGCAAGCATTTAGGAAACCTAGATTCCGGCCTCCCTTGCTCCCCCACTCCCGAAGCTTCTATTGTTCTAACCAATATGACTGCTGCTATAACCTGCTTTTCCTTTGAAACGAGGTAGAGCCTCCAGATTGCCTTCCCAGCTTGAGCTCGGAACGAGAGAACTGACTGTCTGCTCCTAAGCTATTAGGCTTTTAACCTGCTTTTCCGTTGAAATCAGGCAGAGCCTCCAGAGTGCGTTTCCAGCCTCAGGCTGGGAACGAGAGAAAACTTACGGGTTATTGCTATAACACAATTTGTTTCTCCCTCTGAGCCCTTCAGAATGCCTTAAGGCAGATTAAAATCCGCAGAGGTGGCAGCCGGCAGCTCTGCGGCACTTGTGGCGGGGGGGTGTGGGATGGCACACCGGCAGCGTCCAAACAAGTTTAAATAATAAGAGCGGCGGGGAATACTGAAAATAAAGACAATCTCAGGTGCCTCGCCGGCGCGTTATTATACCCCACATCGAGGTCATGGTCAAGCCTTTTCCATTGAGGGCAGCAGGGATTTTTCTGTCGGGCGCACTGGCGCTGCTCAGCGGGGCGTGCGGCGGGGAAAATCCTGAGCGCAGCGCCACCGGCACCGCCAACAGCGCCCAACCGGCACCCCCCGCGACACCGGCACCAGCAGCGAAACCGAAGCCAGCGGCATCGCCGGTCAACCAGCTGATCGATGATGCGGCGGCGCAAAAGTCCTGCGAACTGGCTCTGGACAAAGCCGCCAGCGCCGAAATCATCAGCCAGTCCGCCCAGTCGGCTTCCGACTGGCAGCTGGTAGACATCCAGTGGCAGCAGGCGATAGCGCTGCTTTCCGCCGCGCCAAAGGCGAGTGCGAGCTGCAAGCTAGCCAAAATCAAGATAGCTCAATACCAGCGCAATATTGCCAGTGGGAAAAAGCCGGTGGCGGGTGCAGAGGCGACAGGTCGCGTCCCCGCAGCGCCGGGGCTGAGAGCCCCAGAAGTGTTTCGCGCCCCGATCAAACGGCGCATTGCGGGAACAGCGGTTGTCGAGGTGACATTTAATGGCAAGCACACCTTCGAGATGATTGTAGATACGGGAGCGAGCGGTACAGTAATCACCCCGCCGATGGCAAATAAATTAAGAGTGGTCCCTCAGGGTGCCTTACTCGTGGACACTCCCAGCGCCAAAGGGGTGAAATTTTCCACCGGCAGGGTAAACTCTATTGAAGTGGCCGGTGCGGCGGTGAGGGACGTGCGAGTAGCCATCGCGCCGCAGCTGGACATGGGACTGCTGGGGCAAGACTTTTTTAGCCATTTCGACGTCACCTTTAAACAAGATGTGGTAGAATTTCACACCCGCTGAAAGAAAAAAGTTGAAAGTTAAAATTTAACCGTTAAAAGTTTCCTTCAAAAAGGGGGAAAGCCTGTGCGAAACCAGCTGACTGCGCTGATTTACCTGACTGGAATTAGCCTCGCCGGCACTGCCGCAATGGCGCAAGAATATGAGGGGTGTTTCCTGATCGACAAAAAAGGCAATGTAGTGCAATTAACTAAGCTGTGCCCCAATAACGCCAGACCGGTGGTGCCGACGACTGCCCCGGGGATGGTGCAAGCTCCCATCAAACGCCGGGATGGTGGCACGCCGGTGATTGATGTCGTCTTTAATGGCAATCAAACCTTCGAGATGCTGCTCGATACGGGAGCCACCGGCACGGCGATCACCCCAAAAATGGCACAGGCGCTGGGGGTGAGGCCCGAAGGTGTGATGCGAGTGGATACGGCGAGTGACACCGGCCTTCAAGTCCCCCTCGGGCATGTGGCTTCCATTCAAGTCGGCGCGGCAGTCATCCAGAATGTTCCAGTTACTATTTTACCGAAGCTAGAAATTGGCTTGCTCGGCCAGAATTTTTTTAGCCGATATGAGGTAACAATTAAAAAAGATGTCGTGGAATTTCGCGAGCCGTCATCAGGCGTGACCGTTCAGAAGTAGGGTGCGTTCCGCACCCTCCAAATTTTGGATTTTGGATTTTGGATTTTAGATTTGAGATTAAAACTTTGGGACTCAAGGGGCTTTTCCTTTTTCCCCGGCGGACAGGTATAGCAGTATGCACTTAGGTTAGAACATTAGACCTTCAGGCTCGGCGGACGCCGTACATACGTCTATATAGCAGTAAGCATTGAGGAAACCTACATTCCGGCCTCCCTTGATCCCCCGCTGCCGAAGCTTCTATTCTTCTAACGAATATGACTGCTGCTATAGGAGGCAGATCCTCCTGTTCTTCGTTCCCAGGCATAAATCTTAGGGCAGGCGTTCCGCCTGCCCTAAATATCCTAATCTGAGCTGCCCAGAAACCCGGTTTCTGATGCGCACTTCACCGAGCTGAAAACCACTATATTTTCTCAATTGTGAAGGAACTGAACCAGCTGCTGAAGCTTTGACCAGCCGGCACCGCTGTCGAGAATTTCCTTGGCTCGGGCAATGCCGGCGGCGTGATTTTCCAGGGGAATAACGCCCGCAACTTGCAGGGCGAGTGAGGCATTTAAAGCGACGGCATCCTGTTGCGCCGGCGTTCCCTTTCCTTGCAGGACATTGCGCAAAATCTCAGCATTTTCTGGGACATCCCCGCCGCGGAGCTCCCCTGTGGGGGCCGGTGTCAAGCCCACCTCTTGCGGGTTGAGGGTGGCTCGCCGCACCTGGCCGGCGGACAGAATGGCCAAGTCTGTAAGATCTGCCAGCCCAGCCTCGTCCAGTTTCTCGCGCCCGTGGGCGACAATGCCGAACTGGGCTCCCAGCTGCCCCAAGGCGTGGGCGAGGGTTACTAGCAAGTTGGCATCGAAGACGCCAATCACCTGGCCGGTGGGGCGCAAGGGGTTGACCAGGGGTCCGAGGAGGTTAAACACCGTCCGCACTCCCAGGGTTCGGCGCAGCGGCGCTACGGCTTTTAGTGCGGGGTGCCAGCCAGGGGCAAACAGAAAGGTGATGCCGACTTCGCTGAGTGCGGCGTGCACCCTCTCACTGCCGGCGCTGAGGTTGACGCCCAAGTCTTCCAGGACATCAGCGGAACCGACGCGGCTGGAGGCGGAGCGATTGCCGTGTTTGGCCACCGGCACGCCGGCGGCGGCGGCGACGAAGGCTACGGCAGTGGAAATATTGAAGGTTGAGGCTCCATCTCCGCCGGTGCCGCAGGTGTCAATCAGGGGCGCTGGGATTGGGGCGCTTGGCGCTGTGGCGGACTGGGATTGCAACACTTCAGCCATTCCTGCCAGTTCGTCCGCCGAGACGCTCTTGGCTTGCAGAGCGGCTAGAATAGCGCCGGAGAGTGCCGGCGGGATTTCTTCGCTGAGCCATCCGAGCATCAGTCTGGCGGCTTGCTCCCGGGAGAGCGAGTGCCGGTCGAGCAGCTGTTGCAGTAAGGTTGGCCAGTTGGGGGCCTCAGCTGGGGCGTCTGTGGCTGCCGGTGTTGGGGAATTAGTCATATATTGGTTAGTATGTTGGGCGCGGCGAAAAGAGGCGCTGAGCAAATTATCCTATCCAATGTCAGTTCTGTTACAATTTAAATTCTACACGGCAGTGCGATACTTCAAAAGTTGCTGAAGTCGGCCCAAAAGCAGTACCGTATACATCTGGAGGTTTATCGTGGTTATAACTCTGCTGTGCGGTGCGTGCTGAATCCTTACTCTGACAGGGTTTCAGTCCCTCATTAAACGGGTCTTCCTTTCTGGAATGAATTGTTTGACCAATTTTTTGGAGCCTCATCGATATGCACTCTCAAAACTCACAGGTTCCCTTTAAAAAAATAGAGCTTCCCTCTGCGTCTGCGACCGACTCTGCGCAGGAGAGAGCGGCTATAACTTGGCTCAAGCGGCAGTTCAGTCGTTTAAGTATACGGCAGAAAATCAGCTTGGGCTATGCCCTTTCTATCGGGATTGCTCTTTTGGGATCTTTGACGGGACGACTGACAGAAAACTTCTACGAACATCAGGCGATAATTGAACTCAATCAAGCCCATGAGGCTACAAAAATTTTGAGCCTGTTACAAGCTTCCATGCTGCACGCAAAAGGTCACGAACTGGAGCTGCTTACTTTAGGAAACAATGAGACTGCTTTGAGAGAGGAATCTGCGAGGCTGAAGTCGGCTATTGCGCGCACAGATAGTCTGGCAAATGAAGCGGCTTTTGCTCTAAATTTGTACTCCAAAAATGTGCAAAATTCCACCCATGTAAAGAACTGCGAGATTCAAAAAAAAATCATGCAATCTTATCAGGCAACGGTCGATGATTACTCCCTGCATATAGAGGCGATTCTGGAACGAATAGATTCCGCTAGATTGCGGCCTGATGAAGTTCAGGAAATCCAGCAGTTGCTGAGAAAATTTTCCCAAAGCGAAGTCTCGATCAAGTTTAGCAAACTCTCTCAAGAGCTATCCCCGTTGGTGGAAGCTTTTCATAAGGAGACAGAGGAGGAGTTCAAAGACTATAGGGAAGCCGAGATTCTGGGAACAAAAATTATGCTGGGCAGTCTTCTGATTTCAGCTGGGACGGCTGCTGGTCTGGCTATTTATACAAGTCGGGCGATCGCGCGTCCGATTGAAGAAGCAACTAAAGTGGCTCGACGGGTGACTGAGGAAGCGAATTTTGAGCTGCAAGTGCCGGTGACATCAGAGGATGAAGTTGGGGTGCTGACGACTTCCCTGAACCAGATGATTGACGCCGTGCGAGCCCACACTAAAGAATTGAAGCAAGCGCAGGCTCAGCTGATTCAAACCGAGAAAATGTCCGCACTCGGCAATCTGGTTGCTGGTGTGGCTCATGAAATTAACAACCCTGTCGGTTTTATCTACGGGAACATCAAGTACACCGAAGACTATATGGAAGATTTGCTGAGGGTTTTGCATCTCTACCGGCAGCACTCCCCTCAGCTAAAGCCAGAGATTCAGGAGGAGATAGAAAGCCTCGATCTGGAATTTCTGGAAGAAGACCTGCCCAAAACTCTCGCGTCTATGAAAAACGGCGCTGAGCGGATTCGCCAGCTGGTGCTGTCGCTGCGCAACTTCTCCCGCCTGGATGAAGCGGAGGTGAAAGCCGTCGATCTCCACGAAGGACTTGAGAGTACGCTGGTGATTTTGAACAGCCGGCTGAAAGATAAAATAGAAGTGATAAAGCAGTTCGGAGATTTGCCGCCGGTGGAGTGCAATCCGGCGCAGCTGAACCAAGTTTTTATGCATGTCCTCAGCAATGCAATTGACGCTTTGGAAATGGGGAATGGGGCATCGGGCGAGGAGCGTGGGGAAGTAGTAAAACAGTCCCCACTGAGCCATGCCTCATCCCCTACGATTCGGATTCGCACTTCAATCGGGCGTGGGGAATGGCGCGTGGGGCATGGGAAAGATTCTTCGCAATGCCCAATGCCCAATGCCCAATGCCCAATCCCTGACGATCAATGCGTTTGGATTGCAATTTATGATAATGGTATGGGTATTCCAAAGGAGATTAAAGATAAGATATTTGATCCCTTTTTTACGACCAAGCCGGTGGGTGCCGGCACCGGCTTAGGGCTTTCTATTTGCTACCAGATTGTCGAGCAGCATGGGGGTCAGATTGAGTGTATTTCAACTCCGGGGGAGGGAGCGGAGTTTGTGATTACTGTGCCGGTTAAACAGGTGCCCTCTCCGGCGCTGTCTCCCGCGTGATTGGCTTGGAGACCGATTTTGTGGTTGGGTGCCCGGCTGTGACGGGCGGAACTTCTGTGGAAGGCTTTGCAGTTCATTCGGTGGCTGGGCGTTCGGGTGAGGATCTGCTATAATGGGTGCCAAAGGAATCCCAGGGTTCAGCAATGCTTATTTTGCATTATGTCGGCTCTGGGTATTCTCGGCGAGGGTGTCCGGTTTGGTTGCTGGAAGGCTAGGATCGCGGGCGCATAGCTGGGGGTAAAAGGGCACTATGAGCTTGTCAGCGGCACAAGTGGTTGCCGATAATGCTTATCCTTGGGATGAAACCCACCGGCTATCAGTTCAGGCTCATGCTTTTGCAAGCTGTCAGGTGTATGATGTTAAAAGTTAAAACTTATGAAGGCCGAAGAACTGATTATAGAGGCGGGTCGTACAGAACGCCAATATTGGCAAGATATCTGGCGCTACCGGGAGCTATGTTACTTCCTGGCTTGGCGGGATATACTGGTACGCTATAAACAGACGGCGATTGGTATTGCTTGGGCGCTAATCCGGCCTTTCCTGACAATGGTGGTGCTCACGGTGGTGTTTGGCAATCTAGCCAAGTTGCCTTCGGAGGGGGCACCTTATCCAATTCTAGTGTTTGCAGCCATGCTGCCTTGGCAATTTTTTGCCAATTCCCTGGCGGCGTGCAGCGATAGCCTAATTACCAATGCCAACTTGATTTCCAAGGTGTACTTCCCACGGCTGGTGGTGCCGGCTTCTGCGGTGATTGTCAGTTTTGTGGATTTCCTGATTTCGGGGATAATTATGCTGGGGCTTATGGCGTGGTATAATTTTGTTCCAAGCTGGCGGATTCTGACGCTGCCGGTGTTTGTCGTAATTGCTTTTGCGGCTGCAATGGGCGGAGGACTGTGGCTGGCGGCGCTGAATGTGAAATACCGAGACTTTCGCTATATTGTCCCGTTTATTGTCCAGTTCGGCTTGTATATTTCGCCAGTTGGTTTTAGCAGCAGTATTGTGCCCGAGCGCTGGCGTATGCTATACTCTTTAAATCCGATGGTGGGGGTGATTGATGGCTTCCGGTGGGCCATTTTGGGTTGCAGTGTTCAGCTTTATGGGCCAGGACTATCGCTATCTTTAGCGCTGGTGGCGTTGCTGTTTGCCAGTGGGGTGTGGTACTTCCGCAAGACGGAACGCACGTTTGCTGATGTGATTTAAGCCAAAACTCGAAAATATGTCAGATAGGGTGATTCGGGTCGAGAATCTAGGGAAGAAATATATTATCGGGCACCTGCAGCAGGAGCGCTACACGGCGCTGCGAGATGTTATAGCTAACGGGGCGAAATTTCTCGGGCGCAAAATTATAGCACCGTTTGGCCAAAAAATTGCTGACCCAGCTTTTGAAGAGTTTTGGGCGCTGAAGGATGTTTCTTTTGAGATAAAGCAGGGCGATCGGGTGGGGATCATTGGGCGCAATGGAGCGGGTAAATCGACGCTGTTAAAGATTTTGAGCCGCATCACTGAACCGACTGGCGGTCGCGTCTGTATCAAAGGTCGGGTAGCGAGTTTGTTGGAGGTGGGAACTGGGTTTCACCCGGAATTGACCGGCAGGGAGAATATTTATCTCAATGGTGCTATACTGGGAATGAGCAAGGCGGAGATTAAGAGGAAGTTTGATGAAATTGTGGCGTTTGCGGAGGTGGAGAAGTTTTTAGATACGCCGGTGAAGCGTTACTCGTCGGGAATGTATGTACGGCTGGCGTTTTCTGTAGCTGCACATTTAGAGCCAGAGATTTTGGTGGTGGATGAGGTGTTAGCGGTGGGGGATGCTCAGTTCCAGAAGAAGTGTCTGGGTAAGATGGAAGATGTGGGGAAGCAAGGAAGAACAGTGCTGTTTGTCAGCCACAATATGGGAGTGGTGCAGGCGCTTTGCATCCGTGGTATTTTGCTGCAGCAGGGAACTGTACTAGCTGACGACACTGCGGACGAAGCCGTGAGTGCTTACCTGAGAACCCTTGAAAAATCTGTATCGCACAACCTCTTGGAGAGAACGGACCGACGCGGCAAAGGTAAAGTCAAACTTGCACGAGTGGAGATTTCCACTGATGGCGAATCAACTACTTTAGCTACAGGGCGTCCCGCCCGTTTCGTCTTTGACCTAACAGACACGCTTCCCGGGCTATCCTGTGTCTTTACACTTTATAACCAACTCGGTCAGCCTGTGGTAAATTTTAATAGTTCTACACACAGTCCAAAAGACTTGAAAGATCCCAATATGAAGGCCCAAATTATCTGCGAGATTGATGAGCTTCTACTCCTCCCAGGCCAATATCGGATGAACGTCATGCTTAGCGACAGTGGGGAGCTGTTAGACCATATAGAGGCAGCTGCAGTTTTTGAGGTCGAGCCTGGAGAACTGCAAGGTCGTCCTGTGGCAGTAGGAACGAGCTATGGTAATGTTTGCATGCAGCATAAATGGATATTGCCCGCATAGAACGCTAAGATTAAAATACCATTTTTTTGTCGAATGGAGATTATTTGGATGAACATATATGTAGAAAATGGCGCTCACAGATTAGGCAATTTAGGGGATATTTTCATGTTGCGAGTTGCTCTAGAAAGACTTAGCAATTTCTGGCCTGACTCTTCGATAAATGTTTTAACTTATGCCCCAGATAAGCTGGCAAAATTCTGTCCAAATGCGCTGCCAATAAACCTGTCTGGACGCAACATGTGGTTCTCTCCTCTAATCGGTCGATTCTCTCTGCTTCTGCCTAGTTCAATTGCTCAGCATTGGTCAGATTTAGAGTGGGAACTGCGCCAGCAAGCACCTTCTCTGGTACGCTCCTGGTTGCAATTTAAATTAAAGGTTCGGCGGCATGATAATAAAAATTTTAAATCGTTTTTAGAGGCGGTTTACGAGTCTGATTTGGTAGTCGCTACCGGGGGAGGATACATTACTGATGAATTTCCGGAACTGGCCAGTACGGTTTTGAGTATGTTGGGTATGGCTAAAAAGCTAGGCAAGCCAACAGTCATGCTCGGACATGGCTTAGGCCCCCTTGAGAATCCGAGGTTACGCACAATAGCGAAGGCGGTTCTGCCATCGGTGGATTTAATCACCCTGCGGGAGAGGCGAGCTGGGATTCCACTTCTTGAATCATTAGGTGTCTCCCAGAAACGTGTGATAACGACTGGTGATGATGCAATCGAGTTAGCTTATGAGGCTCGCAATACGGAACTTGGACAGGGAATTGGAGTAAACCTTCGGATGGCTAAATATGCAGGTGTTAGTGGAAATATGCTTGAAACTGTTCGCTCAGCATTACAGGATGTTGCTATAATAAAAGGGGCTTTATTGATCCCACTCCCCATTTCGCAAGATGCCTCTGACGTTCAAACAATTCAGAAACTTATGGCTGGATATGACGATAACTCTGATGGAGGTCAGAGCCTTGATACTCCGCTTAAGGTCATCAAGCAGGTAGGAGAATGTCGTGTTGTTGTGACCGGAAGCTATCACGCCGGTGTTTTCGCACTGGCTCAAGGCATACCTGTAGTCGGTTTAGCGAAGTCTCAGTATTATATAGATAAGTTCCTGGGATTGGCAGAGCAATTTGGTACTGGCTGCGAGGTAATTCTTTTGGAAGACAATCAGCTGCGGGAGAAGTTGATAGTTAGTATTGACAATGCCTGGAGGTCAGCAGAGGCAGTAAGGCTTCAGTTACTGGAATCTGCAAGGCGACAGATAGAATGGGGTCAAGCTGCCTATCAGCGAGTTTACGATCTGGTCGATTCTCGACGGGCTTTATCCTGAATAGGGTCAAGTTGATGTTGGCTTTGTGAAGTCGGATGGTATCTTGCGTTCGCAAGATAAGGTATGGTAGTTAAGTCGGAGATTTGCAGGGCAAAATATTTTTATGGAACTGTCTAAGCGATCTCAATCAGTTCAGCCAGAGGAGGAAATAGTTGTAGCAATTTGTACTTACAACAACGCTCATCTGTTGGAGCGCACGCTAGCTACGATTGAGCAGCAACAGGTAAACCCGTCAATTCGGTGGTCGGTGCTGGTGGTAGATAACAATAGTACGGACGAAACACCTGCTGTTGTGCAGAAGTATGCGGGCTCTGGACGTATTTCCCGGCTGCGTAGCCTGCATGAACCTTGCCAGGGACTTGCTTACGCTCGTCGCCGCGCTATCTGCGAGACTGCATCGGAGTTGATTGCTTTTGTGGATGATGACTGTCTGCTGTCGCCAGATTGGGTGCAGCAAGCAGTTATGTTTTTTAGGGAACACCCAAAAGCCGGTGCCGCAGGCAGCAGAGTGCAATTGCTTTGGGAAGTTCCACCAGATTCAGTTGTTTTACAGTTTCAGAATTCCTTAGCCTGCCAGGATCGCGGTGATTTACTGCTTCAGATGCCTTCCACAGGCGATACCTATCTTGTTGGTGCTGGCTTAGTGCTGCGACGCTCGGCATTACTCGCCTCTGGCTGGTTGGATAAGATAGCTCTGGTAGGAAGGAAGGGAAAACAGCTGACTTCTGGCGAGGACGTTGAAATTGTATTGCGGATTCGTAATGCCGGTTACGAACTTTGGTACAATCCAGCTATGCAGCTACAGCACTATATCCCACAGCGACGCATGTCTGTTGACTATCTCTGCCGCTTGCAGCGGGGAATTGGACAAACTAGGCCAATTCTTTCTGCATTAGCGAACCTGCGAAACCCGACCCTTATTGTTCGGTTAAGTTTCCTTAGAAGCAGTTTCAGCTGTCTGGCCAGAATTATTCTTAGCATTGCGTATAAAAACGTTTTGCGAGGGCGTCCTGTATCTCCAGAGCGCAAAGTTTACCTTTATTCATATCTTGGCTTTTTTGAAGGTTCTGTACAATTTATATTTCAATATTATGCAATCTCAAGGATTAAATTTTGAGAGGAAAAGCTCGGTTTTTACTTTGCTCGATAAGCCCTTCAGTAAATCATACAAAAAAACGCAGCTTTTTCTGCGTAATCTTAAGGCGTTTGGGTGGCCGCAGTGTGGTTCCCTAAAAGTATGGTGTGTGACGAGAACGCCACCACTGCTTTAAACAGAGGGTTAAAATCTAGGTTTTTAAGAGCGGCAAACGGATATAGAATGTTGTCCCAACTCCGGTTTCTGACTGAAAAGAAATCTCCCCACCGTGGGCGTCGATAATCGACTTGGCGATCGCTGTTCCCAAGCCGGTGCCACCGCCTTTTCCATAGGTGACAAACGGTTCAAATAAACGCGAGCGGATTGCCTCCGGGATACCGGGTCCGTTATCGCTAATATTTATTTCCGCCCACTCGCCAGCGGCCCTAGCGGTGATTTCTACCCGACCGCTGTGACCTTTGAACGCCTCTACGGCGTTCGTCACCAGATTTTGCCAAACGCGCATGAGCTTGTTCTCATCAGCGCTGACTGACACATTTTCTACCCGAGTTGCCAGCTCGACTTTGGCATATTCAAAATAAGCGCGGTTTAGCTTTTGAAACTGTTCCAAAAGAGCGACGAGGTTGACGGGCTGTCTGTCCAGCACGCTGGCGCCACGCGCAAATTCCAACACCTCATCTGCCATCCTCAACATGCGCTGGATCTGCGCTTGAATCAGCTCGCAATACTCCTGACTCTGCCGGTCGTGATGCAGTTCTTTCAGCATGACACTGGCTAAATAGATGCCGGCAAACGGGTTTTTGAAATCGTGCATAATGCTGTTTACCATCTCTCCGACCAGCACCATTTTCTCTTTGTGGAACACCTCATTTACATATTCCTCCGTTGTGGCTCTCACCCGCTGAATAATGTAACCGAACAGGTTAATCGCCACCGGACTTTTCGTATTCTGCAAAATTTCCATTAGCCGGTCCCGCTCTATCTTGGCTAGGGTTGCCTCCCCGCAAGCTATAGCCCGTGCGCTGCGCGGCTGTCCATCTAAAACCCCGAACTCGCCAAAAAAGTCATTTGGGCCCGCCACTGCAACGCCTTGATATTTATCTGAAGCGATGCGTTTGCTAACCGCAACTTGGCCAGCTAAAACTAGGTATAAACAGTCAGAGATTTCGCCTTCTTCAAAAATAACCCCTCCATCCGGAAAGCTCTCCAGAATAGCCACCTGGCACAATTGGGCAGCTTGCTCCGGTTCAAAATAGGAGATAAACCGGTGCGATTTCAGATTCATGCTTGATTACCTGCATCGTGAGTGTAGGAAGCTGCTGTCTTCTATATTCCCTGATGGCTACCCCGGGTGAAGTGGTCAATACTTCTCAGACGGCGAGGAGTGTTCCAGCTGACGTCCTGCTGTCCACCGGTACGCTAAGTCGGCTGGCGCAAGCCGTGGCGCAAACCACAGGCACCTGCGAAGTTAACTGGAGGGCACCTACAAGGAGCGCCCCTGCGGCACCCATACGGATTGCCCCGACCGACCAGCATCTCTCCCATTTCGCTATTTTACCTGTTTGGCTGAAAATTTTTATTAAATTTTTATTAAAAAAGTATTTAATTTAAACAAGCACTCAAAATGATTGATAGCCCGCAGGGGCGGGGGGATAAGGGGTGGAAATTTAAACTTGCAGAGTTCTTGTTTGGATCGGCTCTGGCAGGGGGACCCGCCAGAACGCTTATTAATAAGCCAACATTCTTTGGGCAAATGCTTTCATTTTATAGCCCGCTAAAAGAGTTGATTTAATCCATCCCCCCTATTATAGCGCTCTATAGGAAGCTATGACGCATTGAATTTGCACTACCCATCTCTATTCTCTCGTTTCCCGCTTAAGCTGGGAAGGCAATCTGGAGGCTCTGCCTCCTTTCAACGGAAAAGCAGGTTAAAAGCCTAACAGCTAAATTGATTGTGAGCTGAGATTATAACATATTTTGGAGAGCTGGCAGGCATCGCGTAAGCGCGACGCCTCGATCTCACCTCCTTTTAGATTGCTTAAAGTAGCTTATATTTCAATTTTTAAATCCTCCTATCGCACCCGAAATGCTCCCACACTCCCGCCCCATCACCGCTGCCAAATTCTCCCAATGTTGATTTTATATCCCTGGTTTTTGGATTTAAAATACAGACCTAGAACGAGGGGCATCGTGCGGAAAAAAGCTGTCCGCCTGAAGCTGTTATTATAAGTATTTAAGCGAATTTGAGATCAGCCGGCAGCGTTCCGGCAAGCGGCTGTCTCTTTTGGGGAAAAGTGCGCTGGTCGGAGGGGGGAAATCAGTGATGCTGGCCCACGCATTTCAGATGCGTGCCGGAAGGGTGCCGGACGGCGAGCTCACTCGCCGGACTGCCAGCTGGGAAAGCTCCGGCGCTAGCGCGACACTGGAGTCACATCTGGATGAGCGCGCCTTCTATGCAGCCCCCAAACCCCTCACTCCTGATATAGCAGCAGTCATATTGGTTAGAACAATAGAAGCTTCGGGAGCGGGGGAGCAAGGGAGGCCGGAATCTAGGTTTCCTAAATGCTTACTGCTATATAGACGTAGGGCAGGCGTCCCGCCCCCCCTGAAGGTTTAATGTCCTAATCTAAGTGGCTACTGCTATAACTCAAATTATAGCGATTTTCAGTTGGATGAAATACACCCCAAAATCCCGAAAGAGGGCGGAAGGGTCTAATCCTACGCTCGCCGGGTTTCTCAGTACCTCACAAAGTAATGAAAAACGCTATAATATGAGAAGCTAGCCCTGCAAAAATGCAGTCTGCTCCTCCTTCCTTTGGAGTTGGCGACGAGTGAGGGACTTGCGCATTTCAACGGCACTCAAATCCTACAGAGAGAGGGTTCAGGAGAGAAAGGGAATTGTGCGAGCGCCAGGGAGTTCCGCCGGCAGAAAGCAGCGCCAGTCCAATAGCAAACTCAAAAGCTAGCTTCCCTGCGCCTGCGGCGCTACAGCAGCAGTTTCAACCTTCAGGCATTCGACTCGAATTTTCCCAACGCCACCACGGCATTTTGCCCCCCAAACCCAAAACTGAAACAAAGCGCTCGCCGAATCTCAGCCGCACGCGAAACCCGCACCCAATCCAAATCAAACGCCGGCTCGCTCAACCCCACACTTGGCGGCAAAACCTGGTTCTGCAGCGCCATCAGGGAGAACGCCGCGCCCAGCGCCCCAGACGCTCCCAGGGCGTGACCGGTGGCTCCCTTGGTGGAACTCACCGGCACCCTTTGGGGAAAGAGTTCCGCAATCAGCAGCGCCTCAAACTCGTCATTGAGCCTCGTGCCGGTGCCGTGAGCGTGGATATAATCAATCTCAGATAAACCAATCCCGGCGCGCTGACAGCACTGCATCACAGCCGCCCGGGCGCTCCTCCCCCCCATCTCCGGCGCATTAGCATAACGCGCATCATTTGTCAAGGAAAAACCCAAAATTTTTCCGTAAATTCGCGCCCCCCGGCGGAGAGCCAGCTCAGCCGGTTCCAGCACGAACACTGCGCCACCCTCTCCGAGCACCATACCTTGCCGGTGCCGGTCAAAGGGATACGAGCCGGTATCAGCCAAAGCGCCCATCTGGGCAAATCCGGCCAGAGTCAGCGGAGTCACCGGCGCTTCCACGGCACCGACAATAGCCCGCTGGCACTGACCCATTGCCACCAGCAGCGCCCCTTGCGCCAGGGCCCAAATTCCCGTAGCGCAAGCCGCCATTGGTGCCAGCACCGGCCCTGCGGCCCCGACAAGCCGCGCCGCCGAAATCGCCCCCATGTGGGGCAGCGTATCCAGCCAGTCGGCATAACCAGGCACACTGGGCGCAGGCGATACGCCCGCGCCTGCGCCCTCCTGACGATCCCCGGCATAAAACTTCCGGGCCAGCATTTCCCACTGGGCCTGATGGCCGCGACTGGAGCCGAGCACCACCCCGCAGTCTATCAGCGGCGGTTCCAGACCGGCATCCCTAAGCGCCGCCGCCACAACCTGCGGGGTGAGCGAGGGCAAATGAGCCGGTTTTGAGCCAATCAGTGCCAGAGGTCTGGGTGGCTGTTCTGGAAAAGGTTGATGGGCAAAGATGCCAGACTTGCCTTCCAGCAGGCGCAGCCAGCTATCCTGCAAGCTGTCGCCCAAAGCGCAGACCAGACCAATGCCGGTAACGACAACCGAGTTATTGCAAAATTCTCTCATTTTCCCCTCCCCAATCCCCCCAACTCACAGAGATCGCTAACAATTCTGGCTCTCTCTCTTTTATAAGAGCAGGGGTGGGCAGAACTTTAACAGAGATTTTTGCAACATCTCTAATACCCACAAATCGCACAGATACTGTAAAGTCTGCGCCGGGGGCTGCCGGCGCAGGCGTTGCGGGAGCGCCACGGGCGTGCCCAGTGCGGTGCTTTGCGATTCCGGGGCGGGGTTCCCCGCCCTGCTTTGGGCCAAAGGGCTATTTGCCGCCCAGCCTGAGATTTTCAATGCCCTGCGTCACCTTAGCCGATTCAATCCGATCGCCTTGCTGAATCTTGTCAACCACATCCATGCCCTGAGTGACATAGCCAAACACCGCATAGCTGCCATCCAAGAACGGCAGATCCGCCAAAGTAAAGTAGAACTGCGAGGACGCCGAATCTGGCGGAGACGAACGAGCCATCGCCACAGCACCGCGCGTGTGCCGCAACTCAGGTTGCGCCGCGACACCGGCATCTTTGAGCGTCTTGCTGTATACCGGCTCTTTCGCGCCTTTGGGCTTAATTTCTAGGGGAATGTAGCGAGGGCGGGACGTGGCTGGGTCAATAAAACTGCCAGTTCCCAAAGCTTCTGGCGGCACGTTGGGGTCTTTGCCCTGCGGGTCGCCCCCCTGAACCACAAAGGGTGTCGGCTCCCGCACCACGCGGTGAAAGGCCAGCTTGTCGTAAACTCCTCTCTGCACCAGATCGACAAAATTGCCGGCGGTGATCGGGGCGTTGGTGCCATCGACTTCGATGGTAATCGCTTCGCCTTTAACAACCATCAGCACCGTTGCCTTACCTTCCAGTCGGGGTAAATTGCTCGATTGCGGGTTGCTGGCCACAGCAGCCGGTGCTGTGGCTGTTTGGGCCGTTGAGGCATTGGGCGAAGAGGGGGAAGTTGCCTGCTGCTGGGCGCACCCCCCCACGAGCAACGCGCCCAGAAAGATTGCAGACACTAACCAGTGCCGAATTTGGCTCTGCATTTTAAATCACCTAGAAGACCGGCGTGACGATTCCCAGCTGTCGGCTGTCAGCCTCATGCCTGGTGTCATTGGCCAGCTGAAAGCTGATAGCACGATGGCTTCTCGATCATAAGCCTTCCAGGGGAACCCCGAGAAAGCGAGCCAGTTCTGCTCCCTGATTTTCCAGTTCCGACAGGGGCAGGGGCTGGCCCACCCGAGTCAGGGGAATATCTTTTTTGCCCTTGAGCCGCAGATAGAGGGCGCGGCGGGGATTGAGGCCCTCCTTAATGTCCACCCGAACGGATTGCACATCTGCGGTCTTGTAAGTCAGCTCAATGCGGCGATTTTTGCCGGGGAAGCCCCAGCGGAAGATGCGAATCTCGCCAGTTTGCTTGTTGAATTCGTTGTAGCCGCCGCCGATATCCCAGAGTACCGTCAGCCACAGGTAAAGGCTGAGCAGCAAGCCGGCGGTCCCATACAGCCCCATCACCAGCCCTTGCGGGACAAACACCAGTTCGGTGGGGTCAGACAAAGGCAGCAGATTCACCTTCAGGTAGCTGGAAATCCCGGACAGGAGAAAGCCTGTGGCCCCCACAGAGATGACCGTGGCCCAAAAATAGTTGCTCAGCCGGCGAGAGCCGACAATCTCCTTGCGGAGTGTGCGTTCGCTCTTGGAGAGGGTTTGTCCAGTCATGGAACACTAGCGCTCAATTCAGTTTGTAGTGAGGACTTCAGTCCTGATTTGGGTTGTTTCAGTCCCGGGTTGGGGATTCCCGCTCACAGCTGCCACCGGCATTGATGCCGGTGCTGCCGCGTGAGGGGGAAATTTTTGACCCATCGAGCCACCCGCAGGGAAGGACAACATTCCTTAACAATACACCACACCGGCAGCGCCGGTGTCCCTGACTGGGGTTCAGAGACGCCAAAGCCCGACGACTGGCACACCGGCTCAGCTGGCCCGAAATTTTTTTGGCAGGGGGGGTTGTCAAATTTTGGTCAAACTCATATATAGTTATGTTAAGTTACTTAGAAACCTGAGTTTTAAGACAAGAGGGTTTGAACCAAATGACCATTGCAATCGGACGCGAGTCAGCGCAAAGAGGATGGTTTGACGTCCTCGACGACTGGCTTAAGCGCGATCGGTTCGTCTTCATCGGCTGGTCTGGACTGCTGCTGTTCCCCTGCGCCTACCTGGCGGTTGGGGCCTGGCTGACCGGCACCACCTTTGTCACCTCCTGGTACACCCACGGCTTGGCCTCCTCCTACCTGGAAGGCTGCAACTTCCTGACCGTCGCCGTGTCCACCCCTCCGAACAGCCTGGGACACTCCATCCTGTTCCTGTGGGGTCCGGAAGCCCAAGGCGACTTCACCCGCTGGTGCCAGCTGGGCGGTCTGTGGACATTCGTCGCCCTGCACGGTGCCTTCGGTCTGATCGGCTTCTGCCTGCGCCAGATTGAAATCGCCCGTCTGGTAGGCATCCGTCCGTACAACGCCATCGCCTTCACCGGCCCGATTGCGGTGTTCGTCAGCGTGTTCCTGATGTACCCACTGGGCCAGTCCGGCTGGTTCTTCGCACCCAGCTTCGGCGTGGCAGCGATCTTCCGCTTCCTGCTGTTCTTGCAAGGGTTCCACAACTGGACGCTCAACCCCTTCCACATGATGGGCGTGGCCGGCATCCTGGGTGGGGCGCTGCTGTGCGCCATTCACGGTGCTACCGTAGAAAACACCCTGTTTGAAGACGGCGAAGGCGCGAACACCTTCCGGGCCTTTGAACCCACCCAGTCGGAAGAAACCTACTCGATGGTCACCGCCAACCGCTTCTGGTCGCAAATCTTCGGGATTGCCTTCTCCAACAAGCGCTGGCTGCACTTCTTCATGCTGTTTGTCCCCGTGACCGGCTTGTGGATGAGCTCCATCGGCATAGTCGGTCTGGCCCTCAACCTGCGGGCCTACGACTTCGTGTCGCAAGAACTGCGGGCTGCCGAAGATCCAGAGTTTGAAACGTTCTACACTAAGAACATCCTGCTCAACGAGGGCATCCGCGCTTGGATGGCTCCCGCTGACCAGCCGCACGAGAGCTTCATCTTCCCTGAAGAAGTCCTGCCTCGCGGTAACGCTCTGTAAAAACTGGAATTTTGGATTTTAGATTTTGGATTTCGGATGAATCTAAAATCTAAAATCTAAAATCTAAAATAGATAGAAGATTCTGCTCAAAGATGGCATCCGCGCCTGGATAGCTACCGCTGACCAGCCGCAGGAGAACTTCCTCTAACCTGAAGAAGTTCTGCCGAGCAGTAACGATCTGTAAAATTTAGAATTTTGGATTTTAGGTTTTGGATTTCAGATGAATCTACAATCTAGAATCTAAAATCTAAAAGTGATAGCTCCTGATAGTTGGTGACAAAAGAGGTTCTACCCTGTGGCAACGTCTTTTAATAGTGCTCTAGTAATGGGGGGCGGTCGCGACCAAGAATCGACCGGGTTTGCCTGGTGGTCTGGTAACGCTCGCCTGATCAATCTCTCCGGGAGGCTTCTCGGTGCTCACGTCGCCCACGCGGGTCTGATCGTCTTCTGGGCTGGAGCGATGACTCTGTTCGAGCTCGCTCACTTCGTACCCGAAAAGCCGATGTACGAGCAGGGCTTGATCCTGCTGCCTCACCTCGCCACCCAAGGTTGGGGTGTCGGTCCTGGCGGTGAAGTGGTTGACACGTTCCCCTACTTTGTAGTGGGTGTGCTGCACCTGATTTCATCTGCAGTTCTCGGTTTCGGCGGCATCTATCACGCGGTTCGCGGTCCAGAAACCCTCGAAGAGTATTCTCGCTTCTTCGGGTATGACTGGAAAGACAAGAACCAAATGACCAACATCATCGGCTACCACCTGATTCTTTTGGGATTTGGTGCCCTGCTGCTGGTGTTCAAGGCCATGTTCTTTGGCGGTGTCTATGACACTTGGGCACCGGGTGGCGGTGATGTGCGGGTGATCACGAACCCGACGCTCAACCCCGCTGTGATCTTCGGCTACCTGGCGAAGGCTCCCTTCGGCGGCGAAGGCTGGATTCTCAGCGTCAACAACATGGAAGATGTGATCGGCGGTCACATCTGGATTGGCATCATTTGCATTGCCGGTGGCATCTGGCACATCCTCACCAAACCCTTTGGCTGGGCCCGCCGCGCTTTAATCTGGTCTGGGGAAGCTTATCTCTCCTACAGCTTGGGCGCTCTGTCCCTGATGGGCTTTATCGCCTCTTGCTTTGTCTGGTTCAACAACACCGTCTACCCGAGCGAATTCTTCGGTCCGACCGGCGCGGAAGCGTCTCAAGCTCAAGCTCTGACCTTCCTGATCCGCGACCAGCGCCTGGGCGCTAACGTCGGTTCCGCTCAAGGTCCCACCGGCCTGGGCAAATACCTGATGCGCTCTCCGACCGGCGAAATCATCTTCGGCGGTGAAACCATGCGCTTCTGGGACTTCCAAGGTCCTTGGCTGGAGCCCCTGCGCGGCGCTAACGGCCTCGACCTGAACAAGATCAAGAACGACATCCAGCCGTGGCAAGCTCGTCGCGCTGCTGAGTACATGACTCACGCTCCTCTGGGTTCTATCAACTCTGTGGGTGGCGTTATCACCGATATCAACTCGTTCAACTACGTCTCTCCCCGCGCTTGGCTGGCGGCTTCTCACTTCGTGCTTGGTTTCTTCTTCCTGATCGGTCACCTCTGGCATGCTGGTCGCGCTCGCGCCGCCGCTGCCGGTTTTGAAAAGGGTATCGACCGCGAGAACGAGCCGGTGATGTCTATGAACCAACTCGACTAATCAGAAGCGAGTTTGATCAATTAATTCTGACTTCTGACTTCTGACTTCCGAAAAGCTCCTGCTTTAACGCAGGAGCTTTTTCTTTTGGCATCACTTGTGCGGTTCAGCAGTGGTAAGCTAGTCATAGCGAGTTACATTCCAACAAGTATCGCAGTAGGCAGTTAGGTTCGTACATTTCGGCCTCTTTTGCACCCCCGCACTCCGGCTCCTATTGTCCTAACCCATATTACTACTGGGATATAGACGTAGGGGAGGCGTAGCGCTAACGCGCCGCTGCGCTAACGCCGGGACTGAAGGTCTAATGTTTTAACCTAAGTGCATACTGCTATAACTTTCTCCCCCCGCGACCGCTCTAACCGACGCCATAAATTGCGTCCCCACAAAACCCCCCCGCGACCGATCTCCAGAACCTGCCATGCCCGATCCTGATTTCACCGACGAGTTGCAATGGACGCCTGAGGCTAAGGCGAAATTTAAGAATATTCCCTATTTTGTCCGGGCGCAGGCTCGGCAGCGCATTGAGCAGCTGGCTCGAGAACAAGAGCTAGAAGTTGTTACTGGCGATCTCGTTGAGCTAGCCCGCCAGGAGTTTGGCCAGTAATAGATAGCAGTATTCACTTAGGTTAAAACAGTCGGATCGGAGGGAACGCCTGTCCTAAGCCTTTTATCCCTAGGCCACTGATGTCACGTTATATTATGGTGGAGTGGGGAGTGCGGGGGGGGAATTGTTATGCGCCTCTCCTGACATCACGTTCTGGGGAGCCGGTCTTGTATTCTTCTGAAGTCGCAAGAAACCGGGGGACACAGCAGCCTGCCCCTACCGCTAGAAGGCGATAATTTCCTTGTTTTCATCCAAAGAAGTTGGAATAGATAGTATTGTTGACCCACGAAAACCTCGCGATGTGTGGGTTTAAAATCCGGTCATCCAAAATCTAAAATCTAAAATGGGTAGAATTTAACAATTCAGGAGACAGAAGGGGGCTCCTGCAAGCCCCCACATCTAGACTCCTGAATTGCGCAATTATGACGCCGCTACACGACAGCCTTGAGCTGCTGGGCGACTTCGTTGAGGTTTTGGGTGCCGGCCCGGGTTTGACTGATGCCGCTTGCCGGTTCTTTCGCGCCGGTATTGATAGCATTCATCGCTTCTACCACCTGCTGGATAGCAACAGCTTGCTGCTGGGCAGTAAGCGAGAGTTGCTGACTAGAAAAGTTTGCGATCGGATTCACAACTCCCTTGAGCGGCTGAATCAAGGCATTGGTCAAGAAAATGCCAAAAATAAGAGCGGTGAGAGGCGCAATTATTACTCCTAGGAAAACCCAGAAGCCGGTGTTAACCACATCCCTATCAGTTGCTTGCTTGGCTGCGGCTGCTATTTGCCCCTTCATTCATAGGAGTTTTTCGAGTGAAGCATGGGCGGCTAGAAACGCCGGCTGTTTTTTTCAAAAGTTTGATAGTTATAGCAGTATGCACTTAGGTTAGAACATTAGACCTTCAGGCTCGGCGTTAGCGCAGCGGCGCGTTAGCGCTACGCCTGCCCTACGTCTATAGAGCAGTAAGCATTTAGGAAACCTACATTCCGGACTGCTGCTATATCTGCTGATTGTTCGCAACCACCTTGCCAATCGCCTTAGAAACACCGGCAAAAGCAGAAGCCATTCTCCGCACCAGTCGCACCCCAGCTTCAACCGTTTTTATGCCCTCATCCGTCACCGGCACCGTAGAATTGATCGCCATCTGAATATCCGCCACCAAACTGCTAATCTTCTCGGCAGAATTGGGCCGATGCCCTTTTGCGCCATGACCCAATGCCCCATGTCCCCATGCCCATTAAAATGGTTCTAGTGGCGGGGAAAACGCTCTGCCAAAAATCTCTTGGCATCCTCTTTCCCGGCAATCGCCCCATCCAGCGCCCCCGCCAGCAACTCATCCAGGATGCGCTTGAAATCGCGCCCCGGTTTGTACCCCAGCGCCTTCAAGTCATGGCCATTCAGCGGCGGCTGAACCCGCGACCAGTTAATGATATACTGCCAAATGAGCCGGCGCACTGCCCTCGGACCGCCCACCGCAATCAAAATCAAAGTTGGCAGCTCATACCGGCGCAGCAGCCGCACAATTTCACTCGGGCGGGCGCATTTCGGCAAACATTCCATCACCTCAACTTCTGCTGCAGCCAAATCCCGCAGCCTCTGCATACTATCCTCTGACAGCTGCAGGTTTTTCGCCACCGGCTCGCGATATTCCGCCGCCAAATAAGCAATTAACACTTCCAGCCGCATTTGCCAGTGGTGGAAAGTTCCCTCAACATCATAGCGCCGCAAACAGCGGTCTGTCAAACGCAGCTTTTTCCACAAAGGCTCATCCAGCTGCAGCGTCGGGTGGATGCACTTGAGCGCTCCCAAATCGTCTAGCATCTGCAGCGCCGGCTTCCAGTACGCCGCCTGCAAAATATATTTTAGCTCGGTTTTCAGCCTGGTTTCCAGCGCCGGCATGCGGTTGAAATGCCCTTGCGTGCGGTCATAAATTCCGCTTTCAATCGCGTGGCGGATATACCCTTCCGTCTGCGGATCAATTTCAAATCCCAGTTTCACAGCAAACCGCACGGCGCGGTAAATCCGCGTCGGATCTTCAATAAAACTATTAGCGTGCAAAACGCGAATCTGGCGCGATCTCAAATCCAGCAACCCGCCAAAAAAATCCAGCAGTTCGCCAGCGCGGGGTGCAGTCAGGCGCACCGCTAGGGCGTTGATCGTAAAATCGCGCCGGTACAGATCCTGGCGAATCGAAGACGCTTCGACTTCCGGGTTGGCGGCTGGGTAAGGATAGAATTCGGTTCTGGCGGTGGCGATATCCACCCACAGCGAGTCCAGCACCGGATCTTTGTGCCACAGGAGGGCAGCAGTTTGAAATTGCCCGTGAATGTCCAAGCGGGCACCGGGGTAGAGTTTTTGCAGGGCTTTAGCCAGTTGCACACCGGCACTCCCGGAATTTGGCATGCCGGGATTTGGGGATTTGGGGAATTCTGAGGGGTGATAGCCGTCTACTACGAGGTCAATGTCGCTGAGCGCCCGCACTTCATCGGGGTTAGCCAGCAGTAAATCGCGCACTGCTCCTCCGACGAGATACAGCTGGCAGCCCAACTCTCCTGCTAGTTTAGCGGCGGTGGCGAGCAGCTGCCACAATTCGGGAGCGATGCGCTGGCGCAGTTGCTCGCTGACGGATGTGCGCGTTGGGGTGGTGGGGCAGCTGCGCAAGGGAGGGCACGCTTTGGGCAGCTTCAATTGGTGCAATTCTCGCAGCACGTCGGTGCGGGTGACTATGCCCACGAGCTGCCCGTTTTCCAGCACCGGCAGCCGCCCGATATCGTATGTTACCATCAGGGCTTCAATTTCTGGCAGGGGGGTGTCTGGGGTGATGGTTTTCAGGTTGCTTGTCATGTAGCCTTTCACCGGCGCGTGGGAAAAGCCGTGGTGCAGGGCGATGTCGAGATCGCGGCGGGAAATGACGCCGGCTAGGGAGTCGCTGGCGTCTACAACGGATAAGCCGGAGTGCCCGTAGCGCAATAAGATTCTCTGGGCTTCGTGAATGGTGGTTTCGGGGCGGATGGTGCGTACCGGCGAGGACATTAGCTCTCTGGCTATCGGCGGCATTGGAATTTGGGCTTTGAAGTCCTCTACGAGCCGGTGGAAGGTGGCGGTTGTGTCGCCCTTGAGGACGAGGGAGGCGGCTCTGGGATGTCCACCGCCGCCCAGGGGTTTGAAGAGTTCGTTGAGGTTGGTGCCGGCGATGCGGGAGCGCCCAATGACGCTCAAGCGCTGATCGCCGGTGGTGCGCAGGGGGTAGCGGTTGGCGAGCAGCAGGGCGTCGCTTTCGGTGAGGTCGGTTAATTCTGAGGCTAAGCTGGACATTCCGGGGACGTATGCCGGTGTTTCCAGCAGCACCCAGGAAACAGTGTAGCCGGATACGGTTTCGGTTTGCAGCTGTTCTAGGGCGAGGGTGAGGAGTTCTTGCAGGTGGGGGGACAAACCGGGGTCAGCGTATTCGGAGATTACTGGCAAGCTGGCTCCTTGTTGCATTAGCCAAGCGAGTGCTAGGGCGTCTCGGGTGGTGGAGTGATCGAAGGTGAGGGAGCCGGTATCGGCGTGGATGCCGAGCGCCATTACGGTGGCTTCGGAGGGGGTGAGGATTTGGGGATTTGGGGAGGAGGGAATAGGGGTTTTGGGGAGGAGGGTGCCGGTGGTTGCGGCACGCTGCAGTTGCTCGACGATTAGGGTGGTGCAGGAACCGACTGGCTCGATTTGGGTGCGAGTGGCGGGGATGTCTGAAAGCAGTTCTGTGTGGTGGTCTATGATGGCAATTTCTGTTAGGTCGGGGAGGTCGAGCCACTCGGCTGCTTTGCCGAGCCGGTCGCGCAGCTGGGTGTCTACGATGGTGAGGGAGCGTATTTTTTTGGCGCTGACTGACCGGCGTTCTATGAGGGGGTATTCGTCGCGGTGCAGTGCTAGGAAATCTCGCACGGTGGGGTGGGTTCCGCCGGTGAGTACGATGCGAGCCCCCGGTTGCAGCCGGGTCAGTCCCACCGCTGCGCCGAGGGTGTCAAAATCTGCTGTTGTGTGGCACAGGACGAGATCCATTGAAGCTCTGCTTTTTGATGGGTGGTGCTGATCTAAAAGTAACGCAAGCTACATTGACATAATCAGGTGACGCCGCGCCGGCTGTGCGACTGCGGGGATTGCGCCTGGAAAGCGCTGTTTTTCGCGACAGCGCCGGCGGTTTGGCTGGTGTGCCAGCGATTCAATCAGGACGTCGCGCTCGAACGCCGGTGGGATGAACCCCACGCAAGCCTCTATCTGTAGGGTGGGTAACGCGATAGCGTCACCGTGCCCTACGGATATAGCAGCAGTCATATTGGTTAGAACAATAGAAGCTTCCGAAGCTCTGGAGCAAGGGAGGCCGGAATGTAGGTTTCCTAAATTCTTACTGTTATATAGACGTAGGGCAGGCGTCCCGCCTGTCCTGAAGGTCTAATGTTCTAACCTAAGTGCATACTGCTATATAGCAGTAGTCATATGGGTTAAGACAATAGGAGCTTCGGGAGCTCTGGAGCAAGGGAGGCCGAAATGTAGGTTTCCTAAATGCCTGCTGCGATATAGACGTAGGGGGGGCGTCCCGCCTGTCCTGAAAGTCTAATGTTCTAACCTAAGTGCATACTGCTATAAAGTCACAGTCTCAGGCAGAATCAGTTCAACTTAAGCAGCCTTCTGAGCAGCCTTCAGGGACTTAGCTGGTTTTGCCGGCACCTTGGCTGTAGCCGGTTCCGTTCCCTCCTCCCCGATAAAATAGCACCGCAACTTCTTTGCCAGAATGGCCCGCGCCTTGGAGATGCGCTTGCAGACATTCGGGTAGGTAACCTTTTGCCTTTCGACTATCTCTTCATGAGACAGTTCTTCATAAAATGTCAAGACAGCTCTAACACCGCTTTCGGCATCCCAACACCGGCATAAAGGCGGGAAAATTTTTTACAAAAGGGATTGACATTACGGGTCAGTTGTGCTATAAATATTACATCTCACCGGCACCGGGACAGCAGCCCTAAAAAACCCACTCTTAAAGGGTAACTCTCTCAGGCTAAAATCTGTCTGCGGTTAAATTAAGATGGGAAAGTGGCGTGTTAGCTGGCTGGACACATTCCCCCCTGTGGGGCGGACACTATCTGGCAGTCAACCTTATTAATATGTGCCCTAGAGATTTCCGAAGCGGGGGCGGGGGATGCCGGTGCCCGGAGAGCCAGTATTGTAGCCAATAGCCAGTTCTGTTTCTTCTCGTAATTGTGTGTGAGCGAATAAAAAATAACAGATGATGCAATTTTTCAGGGGCAGATAAAAAAATATTAAACCGTCATGCCCCTCAGTTAGGGCAATCCGTGAACCCGGTTCACCGCGTCTTGTGAAATGGCTGGAGCAAGAGTTGCATTTAGCACCTCTTCTTCCCCACACCAGGCGGCAAAACTTGGCCGATCTCAAATTTCCAGAGCCACAAGTTAAAATCGAAATTTATGCCAATTGCTCAATTATTTCCCGGCACCGCACCCAGTGAAGACGGCACCACTGCTATCACCGGCAATTTTACCGTCACCCTCGACGCACCGGCAACGGCAGGGGGGTTAACGGTGGTTTATGCAGTAAGCACCGCTACTTCCGGCACCGACTACACTGCGCTGTCGGGAACAGTTACTTTTGCGCCCTCAGAAACCGCAGCCACCATTATAGTGACGCCGATGAACGACCTTTGACCCCGGCGAGACAGTCAGCATTACCCTCACCGACACCGCAGAGTACAGCGCCGGAACCGCCGCCACAGCTGAGCTGACGATTGCGGATAATGATGTTGCCAATACTGCCCCAACCATTGATAAAAATGCCGGTTTAACAGTTGCGGAAGGCGCGCCAGATCAAACGATTGGCAATACGGCTCTCAATGTCACGGATGCCGAACAAACGGCAGCGCAACTGACATATACCGTCACGACTTTGCCGGCACAAGGCACTCTGCTGCTAAATGGCACCGCTGTGGCAGTTAACGGCACTTTCACCCAAGCTGATATTGATGCCGGCACACTCACTTACACTCACAATGGCAGCGAAACGGCGAGCGACAGTTTCACCTTTACAGTTGCCGACGGTGCCGGTGGCACTGTTGCTGATAAGACTTTCAATATTACTGTCACTCCCGTCAACGACGCGCCAACCGCCGGCACAATTGCCAATCAATCCGCAACCCAAGATACTGCCTTCAGTTTCACTATTCCCACCGGCACCTTCACAGATGTTGACGCGAGAGACACCTTAAGCTATAATGCCACACTCGCTGAAGGCAGTGGCTTGCCGGCATGGCTGACATTTGACGCCGCAACGAATACTTTTTCTGGCACGCCGGCGAATGAAAATGTCGGCACAATCAGCATTAAGGTAACGGCGACAGATAGTGCCGGTGCAACCGCAGAAAGCACCTTTGACTTGACAGTAGCCAATATCAACGACGCGCCAACCGCCGGCACAATTGCCAATCAATCCGCAACCCAAGATACTGCCTTCAGTTTCGCTATTCCCGCCGGCACCTTCACAGATGTTGACGCGAGAGACACCTTAAGCTATAATCCCACACTCGCTGAAGGCAGTGGCTTGCCGGCATGGCTGACATTTGACGCCGCAACGAATACTTTTTCTGGCACGCCGGCGAATGAAAATGTCGGCACAATCAGCATTAAAGTAACGGCGACAGATAGTGCCGGTGCAACCGCAGAAAGCACCTTTGACTTGACAGTAGCCAATATCAACGACGCGCCAACTGTAGCGAATCAGATTGGTGACACCACTGCAACTGCCGGCATACCGTTCAGCTTCACGATTCCTGGCAACACCTTCGCAGATGTTGACATTGGAGACAGTTTAAGCTATAATGCAGCGTCTCTTCCCGACTGGTTGAGCTTTGACGAATTCACCGGCATCTTCTCTGGTACACCAGCTTCTGGGGATGCCGGCAGTTTCAACATTGAAGTGACGGCAACGGATGCTGCCGGTGCGTCTGTTAGCGATAGTTTTAACCTGACAATTTCTCCAGCACCGACGCCGGCACCCACACCGGCACCGATTCCGACGCCGGCACCGATTCCGGTACCGGCACCGATTCAAACGCCGGCAGCGACACCGACACCGATTCCAGCGCCGGCACCCGCGCCGGCACCCAGCCCAACTCCGAACACGGGCACGGACGGGACATTCACTCCCACTCCAGGACATGACTTCTTCTGTGCGAGCGACAGCAATAATTATGTGATTGCCGACGACATCCTCTGCGGCGACACCGGCAGCGATACTGTCAGTGGCGACGACGGCAACGACTTGCTGTTTGGCGGTAAGGGCGACGATCTGCTCGATGGCGGGAATGGTGACGATACAGTCTTTGGCGGTCAGGACAGCGACACCCTTACTGGCGGCACCGGCAACGATATCCTCTGCGGCGACGCTGGTAACGACAGCCTCAGCGGTGGCGATGGCAATGACCTGATGTTTGGCGGAAGCGAGGCGGACACTGTTGATGGGGGTGCCGGCAGCGATACCCTGATCGGCGGTAAAGGCGCTGACACCCTCACCGGCGGTGATGGCAATGACATCCTCACCGGCGACACTGGCAGCGACATCCTCACCGGCGGCACCGGCAGCGATTTCTTTGTCTTGACACCTGGCGAAGGAACTGATATAATCACCGACTTTGAAAATGGCACCGATTTCTTGGTGTTGACCGGCGGCTTGCAATTCGGGCAGCTGACGCTTATCTCTGGGAGCACTGCCACCAGCATCGCCATTACCAGCACGGGTGAGCTGCTTGCCATGCTCAATAGAGTGGATGTTAACCTCATCGGGATCGAGGATTTCACCACCCTGCAGTCCTAATCCCCCTACTGCGGTGGGGCTAGCATTAGCCCGCCCCACTGGCTCTTGACTTCCAGAAGCTGGCGACTGTAGGGCAACGTCTCTGAGTGCCGGTTGAATTAATCTTGAATGAGAAGTGTCAGACAGCAACGGAGAAAGTTACTGCCTAAATCTGGCACCGTTTTCGCGAACTCGGGGAAAAACTAATCAAACGTAATTTTAGCAAGGTGGGTGGAAAGCGGGAGGGAGGTGCGGGCTGTCAGCGGTACGGGTGAGGCAAGATCCCATTAAACTGGATACTAGAAATCGAACCCGCAGTTAACCTCTTGATATCGCATGTACATTATTGACGTGGCCTTGAAACTCAGCCCCCTGCCGGTGTCGGTGCAGCGCAAGTCAGCTGAGGATGCCGAGGCGCTCTACCAGGAAATCGTAGAAGCGATGCGCACCGGCCACCCCCAAATTTTGGAGATCGCCTGCGATCAGGTGCCTGACAAAAAAGTCAGCCTCCTGAGCAGCGAGATTTGCGCCATTCAGAAGTATCAGAAATCCAGCACAACAGCGGCTTCTGGCAGAGCCCCCGGTTTCGCCGCTGCCCTAGTGGAATGAGAGAGCCCGCTTCCCGGGAATCAGAGGCACCGGCGATAGCGGTGCGGCAGCTGTGCTTCAGCTGGCCAAAGGGAGAGCCGGTGTTAAAATCGTGCTCTCTACAAGTGCCCAAAGGCGAATTTTGGATGCTTTTGGGCACAAACGGCAGCGGCAAATCAACGTTGCTGAGATTGCTGGCCGGTCTGTTGCGCCCGCTCTCAGGCGAGATTGAGATCTCCAAGCGGGTGGGGTTTGTCTTCCAAAACCCAGATCACCAGCTGGTGATGCCCACCGTGGGCGCGGATGTGGCCTTTGGCCTGGTGGAGGAAAACCTCTCGCAAGTTCAAGTGCGGGCTCGGGTGAGAGAGGCGCTGACTGCAGTCAATCTCCAGCTGCTAGAGCGCCGGCCTATTTACGCCCTCAGTGGCGGGCAAAAACAGCGGGTGGCCATTGCCGGCGCTATCGCGCGTCACTGTGAGGTGTTGCTGCTGGACGAGCCCACCGCCTTGCTCGATCCCGACAGCCAGCTAGACCTAGTGCAGCAAGTGAGTTCCTTGGTAAAAAGCCGGGGATTAACTGCTCTGTGGGTGACTCACCGGCTCGACGAGTTGAACTATTGCGATGGAGCCTTCCTGCTAGAGCGGGGCCAAGTCGTAGAGCGTGGCCATCCAGCGCGTCTGAAGCCGCGCCTGATGCAAACTCAGGAGACGATCTCAGAAAAGGAGTGAGAGGCGCAGCCCCTCGCTCCCCCTCCGGCCCTGACTGCTGCCGGTGGCGCTTTGGCTGCCATGCGCGACGCGCCACAAAAGCTCCCGCCGCACGCCTCAACTATCATATCCGGTCAATTTGCGATCTAAATTTTTACTGTGGCTCTTCCTTGTTTCAACGCCTTGGCGTCCCTTCACGGGAGCGGTTCATTATTAAAGTTAATCAATCAGACGTAATATTCCCGTCCCTCTCACCAGCTCGCGCCAAGATTGGGATGGGAATTGACCCCAGATGAATTCGCCACCCGCATGCGGAAGGCTGCCGGTGGCCGAACTGCCGGCAAGACGTGCCAAAATAAAGCCGTGCGGCTATAATGTCGGAGACGAGCCCACTGCTGCCCCACAGGTTTTCCCGTTTCCCGTTCAGGGAACAGGCAGCAGCCATCTGGCATCCCAAGTTTGGCTTACGATAGTTTCTACTGCAGACACACCTTGCTAGCCCAATTGAACCTAATTAGAGAAATTATCGCTCGCTGGTGGTCGGAAATCACCCTGAGGACGCGGCTGATGGCGGCGGCGGCCTTAGTGTTCTCCGTGGTGATGAGTGGCCTAACTTTCTGGGCGGTCAACACAATTCAGCAGGATGCCCGTCTGAATGATACCCGCTTTGGCAGCGATCTCGGCCTGCTGCTGGCGGCGAATGTTGCGCCGCTGATTGCAGAAAACAAGCAGTCAGAGGTGGCCAAATTTTCCCACCGCTTCTACAGCACCACCTCCAGCGTGCGCTACATGCTCTACGCCGACGAAGAAGGCAATATCTTTCTGGGAATTCCCTTTTCTGAATCTGAGGTGCAAAACTCCCTGACGATTCGCCGGCGGATTCAACTTCCAGAGAACTACGCCAGCAGTTCAGAGATCCCTCTAGTGCGGCAGCACCGCACGCCAGATGGCGAGGTCACGGATATCTTTGTGCCCCTGAAGCATGAGGGCAAATATCTGGGAGTTCTGGCAATTGGCATCAACCCCAACCCCACCCTGATCCGGTACTCCAATCTGACGCGAGATTTGACAATCGCGGTTTTTGTGTCCATCTGGGTGATGGTAATCCTGGGCGCGGTGTTTAACGCCCTGACAATCACTAAGCCGATTAAGGAATTGCTTAAGGGAGTGAAAAATATTACCGCCGGCAATTTCAAGCAGCGGATTGACTTGCCCCTGGGAGGAGAGCTGGGGGAGCTGATCCTCAGCTTCAATGAAATGGCAGAGCGGCTGGAGCGCTATGAGGAGCAAAATATTGAGGAGCTGACTGCAGAAAAAGCCAAGCTGGAAACGCTGGTTTCGACCATAGCGGATGGGGCTGTGCTGCTGGATACCAACCTGCAGGTGATTTTGGTCAACCCGACAGCGCGGCGGATTTTTGGCTGGGAGGGCAAAGATTTGGTGGGGGAAAATGTCTTGCTTCACTTGCCCAAGTCGGTGCAGCTCGAGCTGATGCGACCGCTGTACCAAATTGCCAGGGGCGAGCGAGAAGCGGCGGAGTTTCGCATCACGCTCACAGAGCCGGTAAACCGCACCGTTCGCATCCCGATCGCCACGGTTCTCGACCAGTACCGGGAGAGCATCAAAGGTATTGCTATGACGGTGCAGGACATCACCCGCGAGGCAGAACTCAATGAAGCGAAGAGCCACTTTATCAGCAATGTCTCCCACGAATTGAGAACGCCGCTGTTTAATATTAAATCGTTTATCGAAACCCTGCACGAGTTCGGGGAAGATTTGAGCGAGCAGCAGCGCCGGGAGTTTTTGGAAACGGCGAATAACGAGACAGACCGGCTGACTCGCTTGGTCAACGACGTTCTTGACCTGTCGCGCTTGGAATCCTGCCGCATCTATCACTTTGATGCGGTAGATATGGGGCAGCCAATCGAGCAGACGCTGCGCACTTACCAGCTGAATGCGCGGGATAAAAAAATTGAACTGATACAAGAGGTTGAGCGGGACTTGCCGCCGGTGCTGGGCAACTACGATTTGCTGCTGCAAGTGCTGATGAATTTGGTCGGCAATGCCCTGAAATTCACTGAACCGGGGGGACGGGTGGCGATTCGCGCTTACCTGCTGGATGGGCCATCGGGATCTCACTCGCCCGCTGTGCGGATTGAGGTTTCTGACACCGGCATCGGGATTGAGCCACAAGACCAAGAGGCGATTTTTGACCGCTTCTTCCGGGTGGAAAATCGGGTGCACACCCTAGAAGGCACCGGCTTGGGTCTGTCGATTGTCAGGAATATTATTGAGAAGCACCACACCACCGTGCGCCTGGTGAGTGAGGTGGGTGCCGGCACGACGTTCTGGTTCGACCTGGCGGTTTTTCAGCACTCTGGGGTGCCGGTGGAAAATCAGCCGGCCTCTGAAGCACCCCCGCAACCGCCGGCAGCTGAACCGATTCCGGCCAGGTAGTCAGGGGCGCGATTGACGCACCCCTGCCCTCAAGCTGTCTGGACATTGGGCATTGGCAACTGCATTGCGGCCAGATAGAGCGCATTTAATTTGCACTATACATTGACACTCGCTCCCAGTATGTGCATTATATAGCAGCAGCCACTTAGGTTCGTACATTTCGGCCTCTGAAGCACCCCCGCACTCCGGCTCCTACTGTCCTAACCCATATTACTACTAGGATATAGACGCAGGGCAGGCGGGACGCCCCCCTGAAGGTCTAATGTTTTAACCTAAGTGCATACTGCTATAAAACAGTCTAGGAGGCTCTGTCTCCTTCGAGCAGATAAGCAGATTAAAGGTTTTGACCGCTTTGGGGAGGAAAGCCAGAAAAAAGGCGGTTTGTGAGATGGCTGGACCTGGGCTCTTAGCCCCGCGACAGAGCGAGCAGGAAACTGATCAGTCCCAACCCGATTAAAATCAGGACAGCGGGATTTTGCCGGCACCAAGCTCTCACGAGTTGCAGCCGGCTGGCCCGGTAGCGGCTGGCCGGCGGCTCAACCAGTGGCTGAGACTTGTCGTGGTAGAGGGTGCAGGTTTTGGCGTAGGGGCGCTGGGGGAAGTTGCAGGTGCCGTCTTCGTGGTAGGTGCAGCTGTCGCAGAGAAATTCTTCCGATCCAGAGCGGTACAGGGGGATGCCGGGATGGCCATAAGCCTTGAGTTCCGTGCGGCAGTAGGGGCAGGCGATGGCCAGGGCATCAGTCGGTTGATGGCACTTGGGGCATTCAGGCATCGGCAGGAATGAGGAAATATCGCTTAGAGGATATTTTGACAGAATAGAACTGGAGGCTGGAAGGGTTCCGACTCAACCCGGAAGCTTTGTGGCTGCCTTTGGGCTGCCTTTTTCTAACCAGGTGACAGGAAGACAGGATGGATAGCAATAATTTGCTCAAGCAGCTGCTGATGATTGGCATTGGCACCACTTCCCTCGTGGCGGAGAAACTCCGGGAAGTGAGTGAGGAGTGGGTCAGAGATGGCAAGCTCCATCCAGACCAAGCCAAGAATTTTGTGGACGATCTGATGAAGCAGCTCAAGTCAGAACAGGGAAACTGGGAGACGCAGATGCAGCGGCAATTGCGCAATGCCCTGCAGGATTTGGGCGTTCCCCGCCAATCTGAAATGGATGAGCTGCGGGGGCGTCTCGACCGGCTCGAGCGCCAGGTGCGCGATCTGGAAAATAAACTGTGGCGCTGAGCGTGCCGGCATTTTTGGCCCCCACTGATTTTAACCGCTTCCGAGGCAGCGGGCGCACAAACGGCAAGAGGGGGAAGGTGGGAAAAGCGGGAAGTCAGTGGCGGTGAGCGTGTTGCGGTCGCTACAGTTGGGCGCATTTGGGATTAAACTGAAGAGCGTACCTGAATTGTAAGCCGGGCAGGTAAGTTTATAAGAGCGGGGAGGACTGATTTGCGAGAAATTCTTATTGCGTTGGGGGTAATGCTTGCTTGCTGTCTGGTGATAGTGGTGACTCAACTGAGCGCCAACCGGCCTGCAGCAAGTGTGGCAGAAATGCCACCGACCGCACCACAAATGGTTGTGGCCACGAAAAGCAACGATCCAGTCGGTCAAGATACGATAACCGAAGCGCTAGTCGCTAGCGCTGACAGCAGCAATACGGAGAATTCTAAACCTGTGATTACTACAGATTCCGGCCTCAAGTATATCGATGTGACGGAAGGAACCGGGGCGACGCCCAAAACCGGCCAGACGGTGGTGGTTCACTACACCGGCACCCTGGAAAACGGCAAAAAGTTTGACAGTTCCCGCGACCGGGGGCAGCCTTTCCAGTTCCCAATTGGTGTGGGCCGAGTTATTAAAGGCTGGGATGAGGGTGTCGGCACGATGAAAGTCGGCGGACGCCGGGAGTTAATAATTCCCCCGGAATTGGGTTACGGTGAGCGGGGTGCCGGGGGAGTCATTCCTCCCAACGCCACCCTGAAATTCGATGTGGAATTAATCAGGATTGCTGGCTAACTGACTGTTTCAGAAACCTGGTTTCTTGTGTTAAACCTCGGGTCCTGAAACCGGGTTTCTTCCAGCAACCCGGTTTCTAGGATTTCTCAGTGCCGCTGGGGATTGGCGAGATTTCGGAAGCGAGTGAATTGCGGGTCAAAGAGCAACTTCACAGTGCCGGTGGGACCATTGCGGTGTTTGGTAATAATCACTTCTGAAATTCCCCGGTCAGGGCTGTCCGGATTGTAATATTCATCCCGATAGAGCATGATCACGATATCCGCATCTTGTTCGATGGAGCCTGACTCTCTCAAATCAGACATCATCGGGCGCTTGTTGGTGCGAGACTCCACCCCCCGGCTCAGCTGAGACAGGGCAATAATCGGCACCTGCAATTCGCGAGCCAATCCTTTAAGCGAGCGCGTAATTCTAGACAGTTCTTGCACGCGATTGTCAGTATTTCCCCCTTCCATAAGCTGCAAGTAATCTATCAAAATAAGGCCCAGCGCCCCACCTTGGTCAGCTTGCAGCCGGCGAGCCTGAGAGCGCATTTCAGTGACGGTAATATTGGCAGTATCGTCAATGAAAAGGGGCAATTCAGAGAGAGTGCCAATAGCGCTGCTCACCGATTCCCACTCATTTTGAGCGATTCGGCCAGCCCGCAGCCGGTTGCTTTCAATTCCCGCCTCACTGGAAAGCAGCCGCAGCCCCAACTGTTCCTTAGACATTTCCAGGCTAAAAACAGCCACCGGCAGCTTGTGAATCGTGGCGATTTTGTGAGCGATTCCCAGAGCGAAACTCGTCTTTCCCATTGCCGGTCTGCCGGCGACAATAATTAAATCCGAACGCTGAAAGCCGCCGGTCATCGCATCCAGGTCATAAAAATTGCAGTGCAATCCTGGGAGCGCCACACCCTGATTGCGGCTTTCAATATCCTGAAAGGTATAGATGAGCGTTTCGGAAAGGGGAATCAAACCCTGCTGGGGTCGCTCTTGAGTGATGGAAAAAACGGTTTGCTCTGCCCGATCCAGAACTGCGGGAAGTTCCGTAGCTGTTTCGTACCCCAGAGCGATCACTTCGTGACCGGCTTGTATTAACTTGCGGCGCAAATATTTATCCACCACCAAAGCCGCATATTGGTCAATATTAACAGCGCTGACCGTGCGGTCTACCAGCTGTGCCAGCTTGCTTTGCCCGCCCACTTTTTCGAGCTGGTTGTGGTCAGAAAGCCACGCCAGCACGCCTAGCAAATCTGTAGGCTTGCCTTTGCCGTGGAGTTCGGCAGCCGCTCGATAGATAGTTTGATGGGCGGTCAGAGAAAATACTTCTGGGCGGAGAATTTCAGCGACCCGATTTATGGCTTCTGGGTCGAGCAGAATGCCTCCCAGGATGCTCTCTTCAGCTTCAATATTCTGAGGTGGCAGGCGGTCGCTGAGGGATTGAAAATTCATATTGCTAACCATTCCCTTCAGATGTTAGAGCGATTGTATAGCCGTTATAAATGAATTCCGAGACGCCTCTCTATTTCCTTGGCGCTCTTGGCGTCTGCCCAGCGGGCAAGCCGCTGGCGCGTCTATGGCGGTTTCTAAAAAAATAATTCTCACAGCTCAATTCTAACCGCTACACATGACAGTTTAATAAAAACCGCAGATGAACGCAGAAGTAGATGAACGCAGATACTTATAGAATCCCAAAAACATCTGCGTTTATCTTTGTGCTTCTGCGGTGGCACTCATGCCAAACTAGGCAGCAGGAAGCTAGAGGGGGGTGACTTGAATTTCAACCACGGCTGTAACTTCAGGGTGCAACTTGATGTCAGCTTTGTAGGTGCCAAGCTTGCGAATATCGGGCAGGGTAATGCCGCGCCGGTCTACTTCCTGATTGGTGGTCGCCTGAATCACGTCGGCCACTTCTTGAGTGGTCACGGTACCAAAGATGGCGTCGTTTTCGCCGACTTGCTTTTGGATGAAGAACTGACCGGCAGCTTCCAGGGCTTTCTTGCGAGTTTCGGCCTGTTGCTTTTCTTCGAGAAGGCGCTGGCGCTCCAGCTCTCTGCGCCGCTCGACTTGCTTGAGAATGCCGGGGGTGGTGCGGACGGCTAGCCCTTGGGGGAGCAAATAATTGCGAGCGTAACCGGGAGCGACTTCAACCAGGTCGCCAGCTTTTCCCAGCTTGCTGATATCCCGATTCAAAACTAACTGAACACGTTTCGCCATTGTCTTTACCTGTTCTCGACTGCGCGTACTGCGTCAGGGGAGGGTGTGTTGGAATATAAGGTGGAACATCCTATGGTAGCGAAATATGAGGGTCGAGCGCAACTAGCCGGCGCGCGGTCGCGGGGGGCACCGGCAGCATCCCGGGCCAGAGCGGCTAAAACCGGTCCTTCATGCCCCGCAGGCGGGCAAAGGTTTGCACCGGCTCGCTGCTTTTGACAGCAGCTTGCAGGGTGGGGCTGTCCCAGCGCAAAAATGGATTGGTGCGCTTTTCAACGCCGAGCAGGGAGGGGACAGTAGGCTCCGACCGGCGGCGGGCTTCCTTAACGTCCCGGAAACGCCGCTGCAAGTCTGGGTTGTCCCCATCTATGGTGAGGGCAAATTGCAGGTTTTTCAGGGTGTACTCGTGGGCGCACCAGACTCGGGTGCTGTCCGGCAAGTCCCGCAGTTGGCTCAGGGAGGCGACCATTTGCGCCGGCGTGCCCTCAAAGAGTCTGCCGCAACCGCCGGCAAACAGGGTGTCGCCGCAGAATAAATCGCCCGCCTCAGCGGGTGCGGTTGGGGGAAAGTAGTAGGCGATGTGGGCTATTGTGTGGCCCGGGAGGAAGAGGACTTGGCCTGTGCTGCCGGCAAACTGAACGCAGTCGCCTTGTTGGAGGAACACCTGCTGTCCGGGGATTCTCCCCCTGTCCTCTGCCCCCCCACAGATTTGGACGGTGGGAAAGCGTTCCAGCAGCTGCTGGTTGCCGCCCACATGATCCCGGTGGTGGTGGGTGTTAAAGATGGCCACCAGCTGGGCTCCTAGGGCTTGCAGCTTTTCCAGCACGGGTCCTGCTTCTGCGGGATCAACAGCAGCGGCGATATTTTGCTGCCGGTCGTGTAGCAAAAAGATATAGTTGTCAAAGAGTGCGGGGAGCAGGTGCACCTGCATGAACAATCACCTCCATAACAGCTTTGGGTGTGGGCCAAAGATGCGGTCTGCCGTCAATGCCGGCAGAAAAAGCATCAGACTGTCTTGAGTTCCTTAGAATGATTGTTAGCAGCGGCTTGCGCCAATGGCCAGCCCACTGCACAGAGAGCCGCCAGGGGAGCTTGGCCTTGCGCCCAATCGAGACTTCAAGGGAGACTATATTAATATGGTAAGGACAGGTCAGGGGAAATCCAACGTAACGATTCATCAATTGGTCGAGCGAGTGCTCGCCGGTGATAAAATTACCGCTCAGGATCATCTGCAGCTGACTTCGGCAATTCTCTCTGACAGCCAAATCACCGACGAGGACCGGCGTCAAATCAACCGGATCTTTGAAAGCATTCAAATGGGCCGGATGAAGCTGGTGTGCTAAAGTGCCGGTGAAGAAATCTCAGAAACCGGGTTTCTTTTGGCTAAGCGGCAGAGAAAGCGGGTTTCTCAGGCACAGGCAGCCGTCATATTTCTCAATGTTTACCGCTAATGGCTGTGACATGAAGTTAATTCACACCAGTAGCTGGTACTTTCCCGACACCTCAGGCGGCGTAGAGGTCTACCTGGAGGCTCTGGTCAAACAGTTGCAAAAAGCGGGAATTACCAGTCTAGTCGCCGCCTCTCGGCAGGGAACGCAGGAAGACAGTTACGTCGAGAGGGGGGTAGAAGTTTATCGCTATCCTTTATTTCCCAACCCGACCAAGGCAGAGACTGGCCAGCAGAAACCGCCTGAGGGGTTTGAATATTTTGCCAATTGGCTGAGGGCCCACAAAGCGGACGTCTACCACCAGCACTCTTGGCGGTTTGGCTGCGGCGCGCACCACCTGGCGCTGGCCCGCAAGCTGGGGATGGCCACTGCCGTCACGGTTCACCTGCCGGAAGGCGTATGCCTGCGGGGCACGATGATGCGCAACGGACAGACGCCTTGCGACGGATGGATTGACCCAGCTCGCTGCGGGCACTGCACCGGCGTTCCGGAACGGGTGCCTTCCTGGGCGGCGCGGGCGCTGAGTGGCGTGCCTCTGGGGGTGGCAGCGGCAGCGGAAAACCGGCTGCTGTCTTCAGGCAATGTGCGGTTGCGCCAGCTGGGCAGAGCGGTGGGCATACCCTCCAGGGTCAGGGGGCACCGGCAGCGGCTTGTACTGGCCTGCCAGCTGGCAGACCGGATTGTGGCCGTCTGCCAGTGGCTGTATGATGCTTTCTTGGCTAACGGGGTGCCGGAAGAAAAATTGGTGTTGTGCCGGCAGGGCGTCGCCGCTGCGGGCCAAAAGACGGTAAAGCCCCACCGGCAGCCTGGCGCACCCCTGAGAGTTGGCTTTTTGGGGCGCTGGCACCCAGACAAGGGGGCGCAAGTTCTGGCTGAGGCGATCCAGCGACTGCCGGCAGATATCCCCATCGAACTGGTGATTCACGGGATGGTGCAGGGGGAGGCGGACAGGATGAATCGCGACAAGGTGCTGGCGGTAGCGGCTAAGGACAGTCGCATTCGGATCGCCGAAAAGCTGTCGCGAGAGGAGGTGCCCTTCGCCGCCGCCGGTTTCGACTTGCTCGCCGTACCGTCCCAGGGGTTTGAAACCGGCCCTCTGGTGGTGCTGGAAGCCCATGCCGCTGGGACTCCTGTACTCGGCTCGAAGTTGGGGGGCGTCGCTGAGCTAGTCCGCCACGGCACCGATGGCTGGCTGGTGCCGGCATCTGATGCCGGTGCGTGGGCGCAAGCGCTGGCCGACTTGGCCACTCAGCCGGATTTACTGGCCAAACTGCGGCAGGGGATCGGGCCGGTGCGCACCATGAAGGACGTTGCGGCAGAAATGGCGGCTATTTATGAAGATATTGTCAAGCAGCGGTATTAATTTTCATTTCCGAGCCGCTGGCTGGGAATGCTATCAGAGAGGCTTCGCTCCTGGGACTCCCCGGGAAAGGGACTTTGGGAATCAGCCACGGACAGCTAGCTATGCAGCATCAAAGGTCGCCCCGCAAGTTAAAAGTTTCCATCCTGTCGCCCACGTTGTGCAAAGGCGGAGTTGACCGGGCCTATCTGCTCGGTCAAGTGTTGCAAAAATTGAATTTTGATGTTATAATATACGGCTTTCTATTTGGAGGAAAAATATATCCGCTTCCCCCGGCGAACATGCCGGTGGATTCGGTGCCTGGGGGGACTTATCCGCAGCTGTTCGCCCGTGCGGGGCAACTCTTGCATAAAATTGATGGAGACATAATTTATGCGGTAAAGCCAAAACCGACCAGCTTTGGTATCGCTTTACTGAAGAAACTGGGCACCGGCAGGCCGGTTATCCTCGATATTGACGACTGGGAGCTCAGCTGGCACGGGGGAGACGAGTGGGAGTACCGTCCGGGTTTGAAGCAGTTGGCGAGAGACATCCTGAAAAAAGACGGTGCCTTAAGGGATGCCTCTCATCCTGTCTATCTAAAGTGGATGGAGAAGTTGGTGTCCCGTGCGGATGCGGTTACGGCAGACACTAAATTCCTGCTGGAGCGATTTGGCGGCACCTATTTACCTAATGGTAAGGATACTTCCTTGTTTGACCCCGCTCAATACGATCCAGACGGCAGCCGAGCTAAGTACGGTTTGGCTGGCTATCGGGTGCTGATGTTTCCCGGTGCGCCCCGCCCGCACAAGGGGCTGGAGGATGTGCTGGTGGCCCTCGATATGCTGAATCAGCCGGATTTAAGACTTGTGATTGTAGGGGGAAATCCGTATGATGACTATGATGATAAACTGATTGAACGGTGGGGGCGCTGGATTGTCAAGCTGCCTGAGGTGCCGGTGGAGCGAATGCCAGAAATCGTGGCGGCGGCGCATGTTGTGGTTGTCCCCCAGCGGGATACGCCTACGGCTAGGGCGCAATTTCCGATTAAACTGACGGAGGGGATGGCAATGTCTAAGCCAGTTTTGGCGACAAGAGTGGGAGATATTCCAGAAATCTTAGGTGACACCGGCTATCTGGCGGAGCCCGGTTGCCCAGAGCAGCTAGCTGATCGGATTGAGTCGATATTTCAGGACTTCCAGTCAGCCAAGGAACGGGGCGTCAAGGCTAGAGAAAGATGTATAGAGCGGTACAGTGCCGGTGCGATGTCCGCTATCATGTCCGAGGTGATTGCAAATTTACAGTTAGGCTAAATACAGGCAGTCCAGTTCTATTAAGGTTTTCAGGAGCGGGGAGTGAAATAAGAATTTTATGGTTGGTTAGGATGGCTTGAGGACAGTTGTGAAATAAAAATTTTCCCAACATTGCGGAGAAATATTTACTTAGAGATGCTGTATGTTTCTGCAAAATAATCTACTTCTGAGATTTGGCAAAAGTTACCCTCGGAAAATTTTATTAACTCTAATCCTAGGGGCATCAGGCGCTATTTTTAATGGGGTGAGTACCACACTGATTGTGCCAGTCATTTTAAATATTTTAAATCAATCCATTGATTTACAAGGATCTCCGCCCCTTATAAAAGCTCTGATGTTTCCCTTTGCCGGAGTTCCAGAAAGCTATCGTTTGACAGGAATGGCAGGCGCAATTGTATTAGCAATTGCTTGCAAGAACTTTGCCAACTATGCCAGCAGTTTAGTATCAAGTTCACTGACGCGCTCCCTGACCGCTGATTTGCGGGAAGCGGGAGTGCGGCTTTTATTGGATGTGGACTTGGATTTTTACTCCAAGATGAAAGTGGGGGATTTAATCAACCGGCTGGGAGGAGAAGTAAACCGGACAGCGAATGCTATCAGCATCTCGATACAAATTGGGATTGTCTCAATCACCATTTTAGTTTTTGCGGGACTGCTGCTGGCCATTTCCTGGCAGCTGACGCTGGCTTCCACTCTGCTGTTCTCTCTAGTCGTTTTAGTGAACCAGTACGCCATAAGCCGCTCCAAGTCTTTTGGCAAGCTACTGTCAGAGGCATCTTCAGCGTATTCAGTGAGGGTGCTGGAAATACTGAGCGGCATTAGGCTGGTAAAAGCTACGAGGAATGAAGACAGAGAATATCAACAGCTTAAGCGGTTAATTCGCGAGCGGGAAAAAGCTGATTTTCTATCTCAAGCGAATGAGGCAGCCATTGCACCCGTGACCGAGGTTTTCAGTCTTGTCGCTTTGCTGTCGATCGTCTTTCTGGGGCGAATATTCTTCGCCGCACAGCTTGAGTCCCTCTCAGCCGTTCTCCTCACCTATTTATTGGTGCTGTTTCGACTGCTACCCCAGCTTTCCCAGCTGAATAACGCTCGCAGCCAATTGGCGAATACCTCCGCCAGCGTCGAAGTGGTGAATGACTTCTTGCGGCGGGACAATAAACGGTTCATGGTAAACGGCTCTCTTCCCTATACTAAATTGCGGGAAGGTATACATTTCAAGAACCTGTCGTTTGCTTACCCCGACTGTGAGGATTTGGTTCTCCAGGATATTAATTTATCCCTGCCGCACGGCACAACGTTGGCTCTTGTTGGCGGATCGGGTGCCGGCAAGTCAACTTTAGCAGACCTTTTACCCAGATTTTACGACCCCACGTCAGGCTGCATCACGCTTGATGGAAAAGACTTGCGGGAATTTAGCCTGAAAACGCTCAGGCAAGCGATGGGGATTGTTAGCCAAGATACATTTTTGTTTAATGACACCGTTCGCAACAACATTGCCTACTCCAAGCCCGACGCCACGGATGAGGAAATTATAGAAGCCGCTCGGCGAGCGAATGCCTTAGAATTTATTGAACACTTACCGCAGGGTTTGAATACGCTGATTGGAGATCGGGGGGTGCTGCTGTCGGGAGGGCAGCGCCAGCGAATTGCTATCGCTCGCGCTTTACTGCAAAACCCGGAAATCCTAATTTTAGATGAAGCGACAAGCGCCTTAGATACAGTGTCAGAACGCTACGTCCAGTCAGCGATTGAAGAACTGAGCCGGGACCGCACCACCCTCGTGATTGCCCACCGGCTGTCTACGGTGCAAAAAGCCCATCAAATTGCCGTGCTGGAGCGGGGGCGCGTCGTGGAGGTTGGCACTCACGATGAACTGCTTCGCAAAGCAAGCGGTTATTACGCTCGTTTGCACTCCCTGCAATTCCTAGAAGATACAAACCGCGATCAACAGCTGATCAAAGCGTCCTATGAAGTCCGGTCCCGTCTCAACCCCATGATTGGTTTCCTCAAGTTAGTGCTTGATGGTATGGTAGACTCTCCAGAAGAGCGAGACGAATTAATCAAAGAATCTTTCCATTCCGCCACTCGGGTTCTAAAAATATTAGAGCTCATAGAACAGCATGTCAAGCAGCGGCAGGCTTCGTAATGCCAGTTCGCCCTCGCAAGCGCAGGGGAGTAGACGAGCGGGGGCGGGCGAGCGGGGGAGCCCTCACCGGCTCAAGAAACGCTATATATAGCAGCAGTCATATTGGTTAGGACATCAGTGACCTAGGGAAAAAGGCGTAGGGCAGGCGTCTCGCCTGGCCTCTTGATATAATGTCCTAACCTAAGTGCATACTGCTATAGCGTTTCTCATCCTTTGTGAGGTACTGAGAAACCCGGTTTCTTAAAGAAACCGGGTTTCTGGGCCATAGTTCATCCAACGGAGAACCGCTATAAATCAATAGACCCCCGTTTTAAGGGGGTTAGACGGACCGGCAAGTGTGCGACTTGTTGGCAAAATACTTTATGAAGATTTTGCCACAAAATTTGACATCCAGTTCAAAAGGTTTAATTCATGTAAAATAATTTGTCGCGCTTCCGCTATCGCATCTAGCGCGGCGTGCCAGCAATCCAGCGTAGATGTCACCTCTGTGATAAACTCTAACCCTTTTTCATCCAGGCTCGGCAGCCGGAGAAAACTCCCCGGTGGCAGCAACTTGTCAGCAGCCGGCCCACCGTAATAAATCGGCAAGCACCAAGCTAGCAGGGCGTCCCAAAGTTTCTCGCTAACATACCACTGGTTCCCTGTATAGTTTTCAATCGCCAGATTGTAATAGTAGGGAGCCATAGCGTGCCATTTATTATTCAGCGCTCCGCAGTTCTTCGTCCAGTCCGGCAAGTTGCGACCGTAAAGGTCAATGTCCGGGAGCCGCTCCTGCAACATTCTGAGAAAATCCAGACGCCGGAGGTGGTTCCCACTGCGGTCGATACCTGACGTAATCCAAGAGCAAGTTTTGACTTTTTCTGTAGGGCCCATCTCATTTAGCTCTCGGAAAGAGTTGCCGTGATACCAAATTGCCGGCATATAGTCAGGCACCGGCGCTAAATCATCGGGAGAGGAAACATAGCCACAATAGCGTTTTGATTGCTCGTAGTTCTCTTGATAAACCTCTACATATTCCTCTAGCGGGGGCTCTCGGAGCAACGAGACGATGCGCTCTTTGGGAACCCCTCGGAATTTTGCCCGAATTTCTTCTTCTGGATTGGAGCGAGGCTGGAATAAAGCAATCGCCCGATCCTTCAACCTCCCCTTCCAGGTTTTGTAAACCTTGCGGGGAAATTCAAACTGATACAGCAGTAAAAAATCCGGATTGGGTGCGTTGGCTTGCATTTGTATATTGCCCCACCGGCCAAAGCTGTGCGGGGTTTGGTGCCACAGCCAGTCACTAAAGTTAGCTGCCAGGGGCTTGTTGGAAAACATAGCTGGGTAGCTAGTTACCATACCTACAACTTTTGGGCTCATCTATCTCTACTTCGCTGCCTGAGGTGCGAGTTGAATGATTCTCCACAGCCACTCTAGCACGGGAGCGTGCCAGTGCTGTAAAAAAAACAACTGTTTTGCCTGGGCGGTTGCGCCTCTTGCCAGACGCAACGCCTTCCTGAGATATTTCTGCAAAAACAGAACGCTCCCCTAAGCGCAGAGGAGTCTGTCACGCAGCGGTTTCTAGCCTAGGGAATCTAAGTCTAGCGCTTGAGAGCCGCCCCGCTCCAGCTGAACCAAAACTTGGCCCAGCTGATACCAAACCAGCCAGGCAATCAAAACGGTCATTGGCAGGGATAGGGCGTAAGACAGCTTCGGTGGCAAGCCAAAAACTTCCAAACCCGACCCGAGAAAAATACAAATCCCGGCAGAAATCCCCAGAAAAGGAACAAACAGTTGCGTTCCTTTCAGGTTGGCCAGAGTTCTAGTTGAGCGATTCTTCGACCACTCTCGCACCAAAGTTTTTAAGGTCGTTTCAAAGGCAACCCCAGAGGTGATGCCGGCTAGCAGGCCAGCGAGCAGTAAAAAATACGGGGGGTCGGCGGGAAAGTAGTACACTGACAGCTCCTTAAATGGGTATGGGTACTGGGAATTAAGCAACAGTTGCCTGTTTTGGGTTGCAGCCTGCGGCTTGGGCGGAGCGGGGCTCTCATGGGAGCGTCCCTGTTGGGACACCGCACCCTCAAGGGGAGCGAATCGCCAACTTTCCATCCCTGCCGGCGAAAGTTTGTGCGCCCTCCCCCGGCTCTCGCCCGCGCCCAGGGGCTGCGGGATATAGCGGTTCTCAGTTAGATGAACGTTAGGCTCCAGAAACCCGGTTTCTTAAAGAAACCGGGTTTCTCACTACCTCACTAATATGAGAGACGCTATATTTGCCGAGCGCTCGCCCGCAGAAACCCGATAGGGGGTTCTCTGACAGCTACCTTATGTTCCCCACATTTCCGCCCTTTTGTCAATCCGCAGCTTCTCTCGATTGAGATTCCCGCTTAAAAAACAGCTCGTAGGGCAAAAGAAACCGCTGGATCAATGGGGGGGGGAGGACAACGCTAGGGCAGTCGCCCAGAGGTAGATATTGCGAGCGGTAGGCTGACAGCGCCCGTTTTTTTTGTTCGCGGACTGAATGAATCGGGAGCCGGCATATACCAGCAAGATGCGGCCAGCTAAAATCAACAAACAGCAAACCTTTCCAAAACCCCCAAATCGGATATTCCAGGACTTCAGTCTGGATTCCAGATTTGGCGATTGCCGCCTGAACCAGCTGATAAGCTGCTTCGTGATCTTTCAGAATGTCATTCCGGCAGGTGACGTATACCTCCTGTGGCTGGAACGACTTCAGGAGTTGAGCGATTTGCTCAATTGCCTGCTGGCGCACTTCCTCAGGCAGAGTGGGCAGGGTGCTGTCCGGCAAATCGAGAAAGTGAGTTTCTGATAGCTCAACTCCCAGAATATTGAGGGCGGTCAAAGCCTCTTGCTTGCGAAGTTGTATCAGTTCTTCTATTGAAATAGGGGGATTCTTGCCGTGCGACTTCTGTCCGTCCGTCAGGTACACGACCTTAACTGGCACTCCCTGCTGGCGCTTGAGGGCGATCGCGCCCCCACAGCCTAAAGTTTCATCATCTTGATGGGGGGAAAACACCATTGCTGATTTCGGGCTAGCGGAAATCGGCTGGCTCCTGACACGCACAATCCAGCGAAACTGTATGTCTGAGTAAATGTCTCGCAGTTTTGAACTCAGCAGGATTGCTTTCAGCCGGTTGAGAATGCGTTTGCCGCGCATAAAGGGGGAGGGGGAGATGGGGAAAATGGGAAATTTTATGCGGTTAGGCTAATAATGCTGCTTGTCTGCCCGAAGGAGGCAGAGCCTCCAGGACGTCTCTCCCAGGCTCTGCCCCGGAACGAGGGAAGTTTGACAAATCATTTAGAACGCCTACAAAAAGAATGAGGGCTTTAGCCCTCACTACTAACCAGACATACTGTTTGGATACAGGCTATTTATTCCCGCCTTGAAAGTTAGAGAGTGCCGTCACCGAAGGCAATATAGCAGCAGCGCCTTCCGTAGAAAACTCTGCCACCGCACCCAGCGCGGCGCTAAATAGACGTCCTGGCTGCAAATCTTCCTTAACCAAATTCCACAAACGCCGGACTTCTTCGGTGTGGATGCGGTCATCTTCAGTGAGGGCGATCAGCAGCTTGCGCCGCAAGAAGTTGCCCTCCTCAGAGAGGAGATACTGCAAACCCAACTGGGCGGTGGGGAGCAAGTCGAAGCTTTTGTCCGCTCGGGCGATTTCAATCAAGTTCTCCAGCCGCTCCCAGCAGAATTTACCATCTTTAAACAGCACCTCAACCAGCCGCCGGCGCAGTTCTGGAGTTTCGCCGGTGAGCAGACGCCGCGCCACATAGGGATAGGCAATTTCCACAATCTTGAAATCTGCGTTCAGGGTGAGAGCCAAACCCTCTTGCGTCACCAGGGAGCGAATAATCAGGGCGAATTTGGCCGGCACTCGGAAAGGATAATCATACATTAACTCCGAAAAGCGATCCGTGATCGTCTTGAAGTTAAAATTGCCCACGCTTTCGCCCATGATATCCCCCAGCACCGCTTCTAGCGCCGGCACTATTGGCCAGATATCGGTTTTGGGGCTGAGAAATCCCAGCTTGACAAAATCCTCCGCTAGTGCTGGGTAATTTTTGTCAATCAGGTGCACCACCGAATCCACCAGGGTTTCTTTGGTGTTTTGCTCCAGCAGGTCCATCATCCCGAAGTCGATGTAGGCCATGCGGCCATCGGGCATGGCAAACAGATTGCCCGGGTGGGGGTCAGCGTGGAAAAATCCGAATTCCAGAAGCTGCTGCAGGCCAGATTCCACGCCGATGCGGACTAGGCCATCGCTATCCAGACCGGCAGCTTTGATTTTTTCAGTGTCCGTCAGCTTAAAGCCATTAATCCACTCCAGAGTCAGGACGTGACTGCTGCTGTAGCGCCAGTAAATCGCAGGGACTTTCACCCTGGGGCTGTCGCTGAAGTTGCTGGCAAACTGTTCGGCGTTGCGCCCCTCATTGAGGTAATCCACCTCTTCAAAGAGCTTAGTGCCAAATTCGTCCACAATCAGCGTCAGGTCGTGGCCCAGATTCAGCGGCAGCAACGGCGCTATCCAGCCGGCTGCCCACCGCATTAAGTAGAGGTCGAGGGTGATGGTAGGTTTCAAATTGGGGCGCTGCACCTTCACCGCCACTTCTTCGCCGGTGCGCAGGCGTCCCCGATACACTTGGCCCAGGCTAGCCGCAGCCACCGGCTCTGGGGACAGCTGGCTGTAGATTTCCTCTATTGAGCGGTCTAATTCGCTTTCAATAATGCGGAAGGCGATCTCGTTGGGAAACGGGGGCAGCTGGTCTTGCAGCTTGACCAGTTCTTCCAAGAAGTCTTTGCGGATCAAGTCCGGTCGGGTGGACAGGGCTTGGCCAACTTTAATGAATGTCGGTCCGAGATCGGTGAGGATGTGCCGCAGGTGTTCTGCTCGTTGGGACTTGTGCCGGTCGGCTTGGTGCTGCCACTGGTCCGAGAGCAACCCCAGCAGAAAGCCGGCAAAGAACCAGATGATTTTCAGGGCGCGTCCGACAGCTTGCCAGGGACGGTAGCGGTAGAACTGGGCGATCGCCTGCGGATCGTAGCGCCTCAGCTGAGCGAGTTGATGCTGACCCACGCTTTTTTTGCCTCTTGAACTCAAAAACTAACAGTTTAAAAATTGATGCTACCAGTTGCCAGCAGATGGTCGCTAAACAACGGAGCTCGTCTCTCGGTCAGAATTCTGAACCACTGAGGCGCTTCCATGATATTGTTATAGATTGGCCTTTTGGCTTCATCAGTACGGCTACCGACGATTTCGTATCTTTTTATTAACTATATTATATAAAAGTACAAAAAACTTAGCGAAAGGCAGCGCCGGCAGGGATGCCCAGCGGATTTAGGCCAGAGAGGGGCTGGGGAGAGCTGGCGAAAAGATTGGGGCTCGCCGGCATGTCCGGACAGGAACTCGCTCTCAGCAGAGTGCCCCCACGGGTGGCAAGTTTAATTCTGGCGACAGGCAGCCGGCTGCTGCCAAGGAGGGTGAGGAGTGCCGCCGGGCGGATTGGCGGTCAGGATCACCTCCCCACCGGCACCGATAACCCAGCCTTGCGCTTCCACAATCGGAGAGCCAGGATTTGGGGCGTGGGAGATTTCTGCCCGACTCCGCACAGCGACTTGGCCAGATCCAGAACTCCCCCGCTCCAAAGCAGGCTGTTCTGGGCCAAAATCCACCAGCACAGTATTGCCGGCCAGCGGTTCGGTGGGGCTGGCTGGGATGCCGCCGCGTCCCGTCACGTAAAAGGTACTGCCCCGGTGAGTTTCACAGCCAGAAGCAATCAAATTGCCGGCATCGACGACACTCGCCGGCAGGGCGAATAACCCCTTGCTCGGGTCAACATCTGGGGTGTTGATTTCCACTGTGCCACTGAGCCCGTATTGAGAGCTGGCGGTGATGTCGCTGTCTGGAGAACGAAAGATGCTTCTGGTGCTGATTTGGATTTTCCCCCCGTCCCCCAGGTAGGCATTGGCGGTGATGTCGCTATTTTCCAAGGCGGCTAGGACATCTGTGCTGATGGTGATATTGCCGCCATTGCCGCGACCGCCGTCTGTGCCAGCCGTGGCAGTAATCGCGCTGTTGCGGCGCAAGATCAAGTCTCGGGAGCGCAGTGCGATATCTCCGCCCTCACCCGAGACAGTGGCAGCAGTGATAGTGCCTCCGCTATCGAGACGGATAGAGTTGGCTCGGACTTGCAGGTTGCCGGCATTGCCGGTCGATAAACCGGCCACAGTGAGCACCGCCCCATCGCGGACTCTGAGAGTGCCGGTGCTCACGATCACATTGCCGGCATCTCCAGCATCCCGACTGCGGGCAAACAAACCGCTGACCAGCTCGCCTGTTGCTGCTTTGCCAATCAGTTCGATGGAGTCAGAAGCGCTCACCGTCAAAGTCCCCCCCCGCCCTGCGCCCAGAGTGCTGGCGGCTACTTGCGCCCCATTGCGAACAGTCAGCCGCCCCGTAGAGAGCGTCAAGTTGCCAGCATTTCCCGCACCGAGAGCCAGAGACAGCAAGCCACTGGCCAAATCGCCACCGGCAGTGGTGCCAGCCAGATCCACAAACTCGGAAGCTTGTACTGTCAAATCTCCCCCCCTACCCTCACCAAAAGCAGTCGTTTGGACCCGTGCTCCATCCCGAACCAGCAACCTGCCTGCGGCAACCCTCACGTTTCCAGCAGCGCCGGTTCCCTCACCACTCGTAAACAGCCCGCTGAGATACTGCCCGTCAGCAGAGGTGCCAACCAGTTCCACTGACAGAGCCGTCACAGTCAAATTCCCCCCCTGACCATCGCTAAGTGATGTGGCGCTCACCTGTGCCCCATCTCGAAGCTGCAACCGTCCGGTAGCAATCGTCAAGTTCCCTGCAGCACCGGTTCCTTTCGTCTCAGAAGACAAACTGCTGATAGATTGCCCACCGGCGGAGGTGCCAACCAGTTGCACCGACTCAGAAGCTTGTACCGTCAGATCCCCCCCCTGACCGTCGCCTGAGGAATTAGCGCTGATGCTTGCTCCATCTTGAAGCAGCAACTGTCCAGTTGCAATCTTAACGTCTCCAGCAGGTCCAGTTCCTACCGTGCCAGCAACTAACTGGCTGGGATATTGCCCATCTGCAGTACTTCCCTTCATTTCTACAGACTCCTGTGCGCTAAGAGCCACAGTCCCCCCCGGCTTCGCCCCCAGCGTCACAGCTTTAATCAGGGAACCGTCGAGCCACAAGCGCCGTGCTTGAATTTGGATATCGCCACCCGCTTCGCCATCAGCATTCACCAAAGCCTCTCGGGAGAGTTGAATGTCTTGGAAATTCCGCACGCCAGAATATCCCAGCGCATAGCCTTTGTCTGCGCTCGCCAGGCTAACCGCAGCGCTGCCGCCGCCCACACTCCCCAGCTCAATGCGACCCCCAGGTGCCGTGAGATAGCCTCCCTCCAGCAGCACATCGCCGCCGACTAGCGCCAAGGTTTTTTCTGGCTGCACCGCCAAACCCATGACTTCACCGCTGCTATTGGTGGCGAGCGACTGATTTCGGATGCTTCCAGGAGATGCCCCGAATTGCAAGCCAACCGGCACACTGACTGTCAGCAGCGGTGCGGTGTTGGGTGCGGTGGCGCTGAATTCTCTGCCATCGGCAAACTTTACCCCACTCGCTGTAGAGGCTAAGAAGGAACCGCCGATATTGAGGCTGGCATTGGGGCCAAAAATAATCCCATTAGGATTGAGCAGAAATAGGTTAGCGGTGCCGTTGGCTTTCAGGCTGCCATCAATATTGCTAATCTCACTGCCGGTGACGCGGGTGATGATGTTTTGTATATCGAGGGCATTGTTGAAGTGTGCTGCCGTGCCGGTGGGTACAGAAAACTGGCTGAAGCTGTGGAACAGGTTGCCACCGGCACGACTGCCGCCGGTGATAGCACTGATGCTGCCATTTTGCCTTACTGTGGAATTCACCGGCAGAGTGGCATCCGGGACGATTTGCGCCCCACTCGGGCGAGTTGTGGCCGCAAAGCAGAGGGCGAGACTGCCAGATATCCACAACGGGTGAACCTGCTGTTTTTTACAGGCTGAGTACATTAGCTTATATGATTTGTTAAGTATTTTCAGGGCCAAGACAGACACCGCACAGTTTCAAGCCAGTGCTGGCAGGCAGTGTCCAATCGCCGGCGGCATCGATTTTGGTTCAGCTTATACACATGATTTACTTTTTGTCAAGCCCCCGTAGTGGTGATAATTATCACACGTTACAGTGGCTCTCATCACAGACGCCACATTGAAAGATGCGGCATTCTGTAAATAAGAAAGTGTCCTGTATTAAAGTCAAGGGCTGTAGGAGAAAGCTTGTGAACAAGGAAACAGAACTGTGGTATGAGGAACTGTCTGAGGCAGAAGCCGAGGCTCTGGCAGGTGGTGGGTGGGGGTGGAGCACACTCCCCATTACCACAGGGGGCACAGGGAAAGGAAATGGTCACGATCCCGACATGCCGGCTTTTCCTGGAGATGTCATCTTAGGAGGAAATGTCCTTTTCCAAGGTTGGGATCTGTCCGGGAACGTCAGCTTCAAAGCGAAACCTTGAAGCACCCCTGGTTTTGTGCAATCCTGCGCAGACCGCAGTTTCAAGCTAACACTTTAGCGGGATGCCCTATTTAGTCGCGAAGGGCACCAACTCGGCGGGAGTTAATAGCACACAATTTTATAGATGTCAATAAGCCATTAGGGTGATATTTTTTATAGCGCTACACCGGCTTTCATCCTAGCGCAACAGGCAGAAATACTCTACATTCTAAGGAAGTGTTTTGTATTAAAGCCAAGGGCTTTATAATGAGGCTTATGAACAAGTAACATCAACTGTGGCAGCGGAAACTGTCTGAGAAAGAAACGGAACTGTGGGAAGCGCCAGTTTCTGAGGAAGAAACTAAACTGTCGGAAAGGGAACTCTCTGAAGAAGAACTGATGATTGTGACAGGAGGGAACGGCGTAAAACCCAAGCCGGGGCCAAGAGGTTGATGACTCGCACCGGCATGTTTCGGCTAACCCAGTCATTTTTAAGAACTAGAGGCGGCGACAAACACGACGTTAATCCACAAGTAAGTTGAGTGGGTTCTGCCTGTTTTTATAGCACTAGCCACTTAGGTTAGGACGTAGGACAGGCGTCTCGCCTGTCCCAAAGACCTTAAGGGCAGGCGAGACGCCTGCCCTACGCCTATACTTCGTATCCCACTGTCTTAAACTGACTGTCTGTTGCTATATTCCCCTGCTGTGCGAGCGCAACACAGGATTTATATCGCCAGTTATAGCGCCCTAAATTTATCCCCCCTCACCGGCTTCCAAGTCAGGTTGGGGGGATATTTACATTGGTAGTTTTAGCGCACCGGCAGCTCAACTGCTTTCCGGGCCGGTGTTTGGCAAAAATTAGAAACCCGGTTTCTGGGGGGGCTGAGAAACCGGGTTTCTGAATAACTCTTTTGCCGAGTCGGCAAACCTTGTTCCAGAAACCCGGTTTCTGGGGGGGCTGAGAAACCGGGTTTCTGAATAACTCTTTTGGAGAGGAGGAAAACCTTGTTCCAGAAACTCGGTTTCTGAGGGGGCTGAGAAACCGGGTTTCTGAATAACTCTTTTGCCGAGTCGGCAAACTTTTTTCCAGAAACCCGGTTTCTTTCTGGCTGGGCTAACGCGCCACAAAAACACCGGCACCCTAACCCTTACTCTTCCCGCTTAGCTGCCAGAAACTCCCGCAGGCGCAGCAAACCAACCGTTTGACCCAAATTCAGCGGCAGCAGCGAAATTCCTTCCAGGCGCGACTGCACCCAACCGTCCCCCCAGTACCACTCGTGAAACCCATCAATTCCCTGACTTAATATCAATCGCAGACAGTTCTCGGAAGCCACATCGACATGATGGTGAATCACCACCGGCCCGATACTGCTAGTAAACGTCAAACCGGCATACAGCTGTTCCGGCAGGCCGGTGGCCAAGCGCTCTGGCCAGAGCCACTGCTGAGCCACAGCAGGGCGCAGCAGACTGTCCCGAATGGCTGACGCCGGCGCTTCAACCTCAATTCTCAGATGGGATTGCTGAAAAGTACCTAGCATAAAAAAATTGCAACGGGCGCGAGTCATCCTCCTTCCAGTATGCCAGAGGTTACAGGCGTGCCAGCCACATCACCGGCAAGCATTGCCATCCACCTACAATAAGAAAACAGGGAATTGTTAAGAAACGTTAGGATTTTTCATGGCCGATCAGTTAATACGGGCAACAGCAGCGCAGGGAGGGATTCGGGCGGTGGGTGCGATCACCACTCGCCTCACGGAAGAAGCTCGGCAGCGGCACAAGCTCTCCTACGTCGCCACAGCTGCCCTGGGGCGCACCATGTCAGCGGGGCTGCTGCTCGCCTCCAGCATGAAGCGGGCGGAGTCGAGAGTCAACATTCGCGTCAAAGGCAATGGGCCATTAGGCGGGATTCTCGTCGATGCCGGTTTGGATGGCACCGTGCGCGGTTACGTCGATAACCCAGAAATTGAACTGCCCCCCAAACCCAACGGCAAACTCGATGTGGGCGGTGCCGTGGGCAGCGAGGGCTACCTCTACGCGATCCGGGATGTTGGCTACGGCTACCCCTACTCCAGTACAGTCGAGCTGGTTTCCGGTGAGATCGGCGATGATGTCACCCACTACCTGGCGACATCAGAACAAACCCCCTCCGCCCTAGTGGTGGGGGTGTTTGTCGGGGCAGCCGGTGTCACCGCCGCTGGAGGGATACTGCTGCAAGTGATGCCGAAAGCCGCCACAGACGAAGCGCTCGTTCAAACTTTGGAGTCTCGCGTAGCCGCCCTGTCAGGATTCACCCCCCTCCTACAAGCCGGCAAAACACTGCCAGAAATGTTTGAGGGGCTGCTAGGAGACATGGGGCTGGAAATCCTCCCCGAAGTGCAGATGGTGCGATTTCACTGTGGCTGCTCTCCGGATCGGTTTTTGGGCGCACTGAAATTGTTGGGCGAAGCAGAGCTGCAAGACATGATAGAAAAGGATGATGGGGCTGAGGCTACCTGCCACTTCTGTAACGAAGTTTACCAAGCCAGCCGTGACGACCTCAGCCAGCTGATTGGGGCACTGAGAGCTGAAGTCTGATTGTTGCCAGCCACGACAAAAAGAAAAGCTGCCGGCAGCATGGCTTGGGGGGGCGGCGCGCTCAAAGGCTGCGGTGCCGGCGTCTGGGTGCGGGCGCTGCAGGGGCCGGCACCCAGGGGAGCATCCCATTTTTGTAATCCCCCTCACCCCCAACCCCTCTCCCACTTTGAGGTGAGGGGAGAATTCTTGATTTTTTCCCCCCTCTCCCATGAAGGGAGAGGGGGGTTAGGGGGGTGAGGGTGACAGCCTTTGCTTGCTTCGGGATGCTCCCGGCACCCAGCGCCGTGAAACCCAGATATCACAGGCGTTACATCCCGCACTCCCCAGCCCTTTTGAGCCGGTGCTCCCCCGCACTCCGCCACAACCAGCCAGCCCGCTTGAGGGACACTCCCACCCCACCACCGGACCGGTGTGATGGGTGATTTTCCAGACCGGTTGCTAAAATAGCCTTACTTTCAAAGGGTTCATCCCCGCACTCCCAAAGGGTGAGCCAGATCGATCTTACATTCGGGGGCACTTGCATAGCACATAAATCGAAAAGTGTCTGCACTTTCTGGCTGTTTTTGCCAAAAAATCTGGCAGTTCTAAAGGTGTGACCGACGGGTTGTGCGTGCGGTTGTGCGCGGGGAGGAATCAAACCCTCTCCCCAGTCCTCGAAGAAATAAGGCACAAGGAACAAGGCACTTACAGGAGGGGACTTGGGACTTAGGGAACACCGTCCCGGCAGCCACTAGCCCCTGCGCCCTCAGACAGCGAATCCTCGCCCTCTCCGCCATTGCCGCCCATCCCTGTCCACCTGTTCCGATCCGTTACATCCGTTATATAATCGGTAGCCAACCTCTTGCGGCGCTCTTTGTGGTGCGCGGAGTGTCACAAATCTGGCAGGGGTTTCCCGCCCGCCACAACTAAAACGGTAAAAAGGAGGTACTTTAGCTTCTGGAGATAAAATTTGGCTTTGGCTGGGAATGAGAGGCGAAATTTAATAGTCGATTTTCTGGACAAAGCTTGATAATGTGATACAAGGCAGACAAAAAATTGAGAGCGGACCTATTCCTAGATATGTTAAGTTTTCCATTGTCCCAGTTGCGGCTTTACGCTATCGCGGGACTGGAATGGCGAGCGCGTGGGATTTTCCTAAAAGCTCTGCGGGATACCACCTCTATTACTGCTAACGGTGATAGTGCCATCGTTTCATTGTCCGGAGATTCCCGGACAAATGTTGCGTAAATGTATCAGATAGGATATCAATGACGGAATGTTTGCGGCAGCCGAAACCGCTGCTTTACTGTTGGTGTGTGGGATATGATTAGAAATCGCAAAGGTCGAGACCGGCGGCGGGCCGCTAGGTCTTTCAAGCCAGTAGATGACCGCCCAATTTCCGGGTTTCCAGCCGTCAGTGGAGCGCCGGCGGCACAAGCACCCCTGCCTCACCCCGTCACGGGATGGGGGGCGAGCGAGGACGCCCACCCGGCAGCCCTAAAGCTTGCGGATTTGCGCCGGCGGCGCAGGGAAAACCAAGGGCAAGAGCGCCCTAAAGAGCCTTTCGAGCTGCCTGCGAACCTGCAAAACCTGCTGGCGAGCTGGCAGTTCTGGGTTGGCTTGTCGGCAATAATCTTTGGGGGAACTGGACTGATAGCGATGGGGCTGCTGTTGCGGCTGCCAACAGCTCCTAACTGTCCCTCTATATTTTGGCCAACAGCTTCCGCTAGCTTGCGCATGTACTGCGCTCAGCAGGGGGCGAACAAGCAGACGGTGGACGACTTGCTCAGGGCGATCGAACTGATCAACGCGCTTCCAGAGGATCACCCGCTGCGCCCAGAAATCAACCGCAATATCGCCATCTGGGCCCAGCAGATACTGGATCTGAGTGAAAAAACCTTTCAAGAAGGCAAGCTCGACGATGCCATCGCCATAGCTCGCAAAGTTCCCAAGGTCGAAAAAGCCTCGGAAATAGTGGACGAGCGGATTAACCGCTGGAAGTCAATTTGGTCGGAGGCCGAGGATATCTACAAAAAAGCCGAAGCCTCCATGCGCAAGCAAAAGTGGCCTCAGGCTTTCCGTCAAGCCACCCTGCTGCTGGACGTAGGCAATAACTACTGGGCGACGACGAAGTACGAGCAAATTAACCAGCAGATGAAGGTGGCCAAGGAAGAGGGCACCAAGTTGAACAAGGCTTACAGTCGCGCCGAGCAAGGGGGGTTAGAGAACCTCGCAGAGGCGATTAAACTGGCCAGGTCCATTAGCCCGAAGAGTTATATGTATCAGGGGGCTCAGGAGGCCATCCAGGAATTTGCTGGCAAAATGATGGGTTTGGCCCAGGAGCGGCTAGAAAAGCGAGATTTGAATGGGGCGCTGGAAATCGCTCGCCAAATTCCTGACGGTACGAATTTAAAGGAACAAGTTCAAGATTTCACCGATTTGGCTAGGGCGCAAGCTCTCACCTGGCAAGACTCGGTGGCGGGTATGGAAGGCGCTATTGCCGCCGCCCAAAAAATTGCCCCCAACCGGCCTCTGTACAGCAAAGCCCAGAAATTGATCAATGAGTGGCAGCAAAGCATCGAAGACCTAGCCTATCTGGAAAAAGCTCGCAATCTGGCTAGAAGCGGCTCTGTGAGCGACTTGAAGTCGGCCATTACCCAAGTGCAGCTGATTAAAAACACCAAACCGCGATATCAGCAAGCTCAGGAGGAAATCAGCCGCTGGCAGAATCAAATTGAAGTTCAAGAAGACCGCCCCTATTTAGAAAAGGCCCAGATGCTGGCCCGCTATGGCACGGTTGAAGCCCTGAAAGCTGCCATCAATGAAGCCAGTAAAATTGGCAAGGGGCGGGCGCTTTCTGAGCAAGCTCAGCAGCGAATCGCTGACTGGAACCGGGAGATACAGACTCAGGAAGACATGCCGTATCTCGACCGCGCTGAGATCCTCGCCCGGTTTGGCACCATTGAATCCTTGCAAGCCGCCATTGGCGAAGCGAGCAAGATTGGCGAGGGGCGGGCGCTTTCCGAGCAAGCTCGCCAGAAAGTCCAGGACTGGACTCGGCAGGTGCAGCAGCAGGAAGACCAGCCCTACCTCGACGGGGCGCGGGACTTGGCTACGATTGGCAAACTGTCTGAGGCTATCGAAATGGCCGAAAGAATTCAACCGGGACGCGCTCTCTACAGCGAGGCTCGCGAGACTATCGGCCAGTGGCGGGATGAAATCCGGGGCAAGCAATATCTGGAGGACGCTTATCGCGCCGCCAGTTCGGGAACCCCAGACACTCTGGCGGCGGCCATTCGCACGGCCAATCAAGTCTCTGAGAGCAGCACCTTGCGCTCAGACGCCATCTCGGCGATCGGTCAGTGGAGCCAGCAAATGTTGGCAATGGCCCAAGAGCGGTCTGAATATGACAAGCTTGGCGCGATTGAAATTGCCCAGCAAATCCCCTCCTACGCCCCAGCTTATGCGGCGGCACGGGCCCAGATCCAGCAGTGGGAAAAACAGCAGAATCCTCCCCCGCCGGCAGCTCCCGCGCCACCACCCGCTGCCCCTGCTGCCCCCTAATATCACCTCCGGTTGGTTACGTCCAATTTTATTGCAGCGTCTGGGGGCGCTCCCCCCGCCCCCCATTTTGAAACTAATTCAACGGATTTTATATTTAACACATGTTTGTAACATAAGATTTGATGCTTGCAAAACCTCCCATCTTATCTCAATTCCGGTGGTATCCTTATTCACAGTAGGAGCGGGGAAACCCTTGTGGGGGCGGGTGCGCCGCAAATGGTTGGGGCATCGTGAAGGCTGTTGGCTTTCCCCACCCCCGCCCCTGCTGCGAGGCTGGGGCACTCAGGCGAGAATTGCCAATCCCCAGCGCCCAATGCCCATGTTAGGGCTGGCGGTTTAGGGGTTAGGAGTTGGGAGAAAAGTTGATATGGCGGTTTTCATCCGAGGTGAGGTACTGAGAAACCCGGTTTCTTAAAGAAACCGGGTTTCTGGCATGTACTTCATCCAACTGAAAACCGATATAATCAACTCAATCCCCAATGCCCAATGCCAGCGCCCACTGCGATGATGCCCACTGCCCACTGCCCACTGCTCACTGCCCACTGCGATAATGCCCACTGCGATGATGCCCACTGCCCAATAATTACCCCATGACTGCAGTCACACCTGAAGAAATTGCTCAATTTCGCACTGAATTAGCAGCTTATCCCGATGCCTTGAAAGCCCTTGATGTCATAGAGGACTGTGAGGGGGATTTGGAAGATGCTGCCCTCAGCCTAGCCATTGAAGTTGGGCAAGAACCCGACAGCTTAACTTGGCTAGATGGCTTTGCCAAGAGATGTCGCGTTGGCATCTGCGAAGTGAAAGAGGATTTTTTGAGCGGCAAATATGCGGCAGTGGCGGCCAATTTAATGGGCAAGCGCCTCTGCCCCGAGATATTGCTAGCGCCGGCTCTCATGTATGTGATGAAGCTGGGCGTGAGTAATTTCTGCGACCCTCTGGAGTTAAAACTGTAAAAAGCTCTTTATAGCCTCTCTCATATTAGTCAGGTACGGAGAACCCGGGTTTCTTTAAGAAACCCGGTTGCTTGCATAAATTTTTCCCCTCCCTCACCACAAGCAACCCGATTTCTTGTAACTTCAAAAGGCTTTCCTGCCGGTTTTATAGCAGCAGTCATATTGGTTAGAACAATAGAATCTTCGGGAGCTCTGGAGCAAGGGAGGCCGGAATGTAGGTTTCCTAAATGCTTACTGCTATATAGACGTAGGGCAGGCGTCCCGCCCCCCCTGAAGGTCTAATATTCTAACCTAAGTGCATACTGCTATAAACCCCAAATCCTGGCATCCAAAATTCCCAATTGGCAGAAGTGCCTCTCCTACCCCTCCGCCTGAATTTGCCGCACCGCAGTCAGCGCCGAGTAGGAAACACCGGCAGTTCCCTCTCCTGGATGCGTCGAATCCCCCACCAGCCACAAACCCCGGACCGGCGTGCGCGTGGCCAACCCAAACGGGCCAAACGTAGGCACCCGCTGGCCAATCCCCCCGACAATCCCGTCCTCCCGCGCCGTATAGCGGGCAAACGTCCTCGGCGTCGCCGCTTCCTGACAGACAATCGTTTCCGGCGTCAGGTTGAAATACGAGCTCAGCCGCGAGATCGCCTCCTGCGCGTACTCTTCCTTCAGCCCTTGATAATCGGCACAATTCCACCACCGGCGCGTATCCGTGAACGACGATGCCGCAATCGTGGCCATAGAAGCGGGCGCTCGCCCGTCCCCCGGATGGCTCACCGAGACGAAAAGCGAATTATTCTCCCCTATCTCACCGCTGTAGTCGTAGAGAAACTGCAAGTGTGGCGGGCATCCGGGCGGAATTGCTTCCTGTTTTACGCCTAAATACACAACGAACGCTCCCGATGCCGGCGGCAGTTTGTCCGCACGGTAGCGGTAGCCTGCCGGTACCCTCTCGCCCAGCAATTTCACCAAATTTTGCACCGGCACATTCGCCACCACATGGTCAGCCGGTTCGGCCCAAACCTCCCCGGTTTTCTGGTTGCGCACCACCACGCCTTCCGCACCGGCACCCCCAACACTGATGCGCTCAACCGTGTGGCGCATCAAAAGTTTGCCGCCGTACTTTTCGAGAGCTGCCACCAAGCAGTCGCTGAGCACCTGCATGCTGCCGGTCAGGTGAAACAGCCCCTGCGGTTCTTGAGAGACTCCCAGCGCCGTCGCCGCATACAGCAGCGCCGTCTCTTCCGCATCCACTTGGGAGTACAGCTTCAGCTGCATGTCCAGAAACGCTCTCAGGCGCAGATTGTCCGCCAACCCGCACAAGCGCAAAGCATCCCCCACCGTCATCAAAGTGTAGGGCGCAGCAATCAGGGTGTCGGGACGGACCGCCTTAGTTAACTGCCACAAATCCCAGAGATTGCGCGGTGGCAGGACGGGATCGCGAGATTGAAACGCCCAGCTGGCGCGGAACAGAGTGGCAAACAGCCCCCACAGCCTTTCGCTGCCTGGAAACTGCAGGCGTTGCTCAGCTTTCCACTTTTCCGGGTCGCGCCAGACGCTTACCGGTTGAGTCTCTCCCGGCAAATACACCGCACAGGCAGGATCGCAGGGGGTTGCCGGTGGGAGTTCCACCTCCAATTCTGAGAAAATGCGGTGGTGAATGCCACCGGGCTCCAAACCGGCCACCTGAGTCGCGCCGACATCAAAAGTAAATCCAAAGCGCTTGAACGTGGAGGCGCATCCCCCTGGAACCAAAGCCTGGTCTAAGACTAGCACCTTGTAGCCCCGCTTGGCCAGCAGCGCGCCGGCTGTCAGGCCACCAATTCCAGCGCCAATGACGACCGCCCGCTGCTGTTTTCTGTTGCCCATAGCACCGCCTGGTATCGCTCGAATTTTTACATTTCTTAATATAGTTTATAATAATTTTACCGCCACAGCGGTGGCGCGGCAACGAACTTGGCCGGCGGGCTAGGGTATCCCTGGCGTGCCGGTGGGGAATACTGATAGGGTCGCACCCAGGCAAGCAGAACTCCTCTGACAAGCCGTCTTCTCGCTGACGGTGAGGGGGTGAGGGGTGGGGGAAAGCCTGTGGTGGGGCGAGATGATATCGGTTTACCGCACAGCGCTGATCCCCAAAAAGCATAAAAGAGCTGTGGCTCCGCACAGCTTGCGGACAGGGCCGGTGCATAATTATTAACATATTGAGGAGGAACCACTCTAACCCACCCAGGAATCAGTCAATCACCCACACCGGTCTTGTGGCGGTAAGGGAGAGCGGGAAAAACGTCCCTATTGATTCCTCAAGAGCCTGGGGAGCTTGTCCCAAGGGCGGCGCTGGCGGGGAATGATACAGGCGCTCCGGGGCACTCTAGCAGCCCCTTTCAGGACACTGCGCCCAGCAATCAGACTGCCGTTGCTGGGGGTAGAAGCGGTGTTGCTGCAGAACCCTCTACTTTCACCCCTATCCATCCCGACGCCTACTTGCGGTTGGCGCGGATATTCCGGGATTAGCTAACTTAAAACACTTCATGACTTCAACCCTACTCAAGTCTTCTGTTCTCCCTCGTCTCAACTCGCCCACGCTTCACCTGCTGCCAAACGGGCTTACTATTATAGCAGAACAGCTACCTGTTGAAGCAGTTAACCTGAGCTTGTGGCTGAGAGTTGGCTCTGCCGCTGAGCCAGATGCCATTAACGGCATGGCCCACTTTTTGGAGCACATGGTTTTTAAGGGCACCAAGACACTGGAAAGCGGTGAATTTGAGCGCCGAATTGAGGAGCGGGGCGCAGTAACGAACGCCGCAACAAGCCAAGATTACACCCAGTTTTACATTACGGCGGCTCCCCAGCATTTTGCCGAGCTGGCACCGCTGCAAATGGATGTGGTGCTCAATCCTACCATCCCGGATGAGGCATTTGAGCGAGAGAGATTGGTGGTTCTTGAAGAAATTCGCCGCTCTCAAGACAATCCCCGCCGGCGCACTTATGCCTTGGCGATGGAGACGGCATTTAACGCGCTGCCCTACCGGCGGCCCGTACTCGGGCCGGCTGCAGTTATCGAACAGCTGACGCCCCAGCAAATGCGGGATTTCCACGCTACTTGGTATCAGCCTCCGGCGATGACTGCAGTGGCGGTGGGAAATCTGCCGGTGGAGAGGTTAATTGAGATTGTCGCAGAGGGATTTGCCGGAGCGACCGGCACGAAGAAGTCCGCTTGGGGAATGGCAAGCGAGTCAGAATTCATTCCCCCACAGTCGGGAATTCTTCATCTCACCCCTGAACCGCCTTTCAGCGAAATTGTGCGCCGGGAGGAAACGGATGAAAGCTTGCAGCAGGCGCGTCTGGTGATGCTCTGGCGGGTGCCCGGGATGAGGCAACTGCACCAAACCTACGCTCTGGATATCTTGGCCTCGATTCTGGGACACGGGCGGACGTCGCGACTGGTTCAGGATTTGCGAGAGGAGCGGGGGTTGGTGACGCACATTTCTGCCAGCAATATGACTTACCGGCAGCAGGGGACGTTCTATATTTCGGCGCAGCTGCCGGTGGAAAATTTGCCGGCTGCCGAAGCGGCGATCGCGGAACACATCCGCACCCTGCAAGCGGAACTGGTGACCGGGGCAGAAATTGCCCGCGTCCGCACTCAAGTGGCGAACCGGTTTGAGTTTGGCAGCGAGACGCCTTCTGAGCGGGCCGGTTTGTATGGATATTACCACTCAATGGCAGGTGAGCTGGCACCGGCGCTCAACTATCCCGCCCGCATTCAAGCTCAAGCGCGGACCGATGTTCAGCTGGCGGCTCAGCAGTTTCTCTCGCCAGAAGCCTATGGCGCTGTGGTGCTGCGACCGGCTTTTTAAGATGCCGATGGTGGCTTTTCTAGTATAGCGGTTCGTTGTTGAGGAGTGAAAATTTTTTTAATAAACCGCCCCCGTGAAGGAACGCCAAGGAAATAAAAGAGAGAATTTGTTTGATAGCGGTTCTCAGTTAGATGCCCTATGGCCTGGGAAACCCGGTTTCTTTAAGAAACCGGGTTTCTCAGTACCTCACTTTGGATGAGAGACGCTATATAAGTGCGGTAGATTTTTCGCGCAGCCCACTCATGAGGGACAGGGAGACGCGATTTATCGCGTCTGTACAAGAAGCAAAAGGTGGGGTGCGCTCCCCCTCACAGAGGATTCTGTAAAAGTTGTCTTTTGAGAGAGTTGCAGCACCCTGGGGCTGGCACTATGGCACAGGCCAAATCTTGATGGTGCCGTCATTGCCGGCACTGGCGAGTGTCTGGCCATCGGGACTGAAGGCGAGGGCAAACACGCTTTTTGTGTGACCTGAGAGGGTGCGGCGCAGTTTGCCGTTTTTGAGATCCCACAGCTTGACGGTGGTGTCGTCGCTGCCACTGGCCAAAAACTGGCCTTTGGAGCTGATGGCAATCGAATGAACGGGGAAATCATGGCCGCTGAGGGTGCTCAGCAGTCTGCCGGTGCTGGCATCCCAAAGTTTGACGGTCCTGTCAAAACTGCCACTGGCGACGGTCTGGCCATCGGGGGTGAAGGCAACGGAGCTCACCCAGTCGGTATGTCCGGTTAGGGTGTTTTTGAGCTTGCCACTCGCCACATCCCACAGCTTGACAGTTTTGTCGATACTGCCACTGACAAGGGTTTTGCCATCTGGACTGAAGGCGACGGCGTTGACGCCATCTGCATGTCCGGAGAACGTGCGGATGTAGGTGCCTTTGCTGAGATTCCACAGGATGACGGTATTGTCCCAGCTGCCGGTGGCTAGGGTCTGGCCATCGGGACTAATGGCCACAGACTGAACCGAATCGGTATGGACGTAGAGGGTGTAGCGCAGGAAGCCGGTCTTGAGATTCCACACGTTGACGGTTTTGTCTTTGCTGCCGCTGGCGATGGTTTCCCCATCCGGACTCACCGCCAGGGAAGTAATATCCCCTAAGTGAACTGCAAAGGTGTAGCGCAAGTTGCCGGAGCTGGGATTCCACAACTTCACCGTGTCCTCAATACTGCCGCTGGCCAGAACTCTGCCATCTTGGCTGAAGGCGAGGGCAAAAATTGCGTAGGCGCTGTCTCCAAAACTTCGCAGGGGTTGAATATTTTGGGCCAGCTTTTGGGGGGAGTCCCCCGAAGGTGCCGGTGCGGCTGCTGATTTGACCAGGGGTGCGCTGAGGGTGAGTGCTGTGGCGATCGTTAAGGCGGTTGCTGTTTTCCTGGACGAAAGCTTTAGGGTCATGGGTTGGTTATAGCGGTTCTCTTTCGGATAAAATATAACGAGCGTGTCCTGACATGGTACGATATATTCACTGCCTGTTAGGGTTTGACTTGTGAGCGCGGTTGCTCTGCTGTATTAATCCGTATCAGGGATGGAAACTAGCCCGCCGCATTGCCCCCAGGATTTCCCCCCGCCGGCGCGCCCAGAGCCAAAATCAAAACCCGAAGCCCAATTGATGCGGGTGATGCGGTCGCTGGCGTGCGATTCTCTTAAGCCTGAGAGCGGGCATTGGGCATCATCGCATTGGGCACTGGCAGCCGAATTGCCGCAGTTTAAGGATCGGATATAAGCCGGCCACAGCAAACGGAACCTCAAGAAACCTGGTTTCTCGCCCCCTCCAGGTTAGGGTTATTTATGCCGGCCTGCCGGTCGCTTTCGGTTGAGTATTTGCCACCGGCATGCCGCATGTTCTTTAAGGAATTAAACGGAAAAATCTAATTGATTAGACCTGCTTTCTGGGAAAGCTTTGCTGTGCGGGATAAAAGCTGAAATGCCGTTAATGGGATCTATAGCAGTATGCACTTAGGTTAGAACATTAGACCTTCAGGGGGGGCGGGACGCCTGCCCTACGTCTATAGCAGTATGCACTTAGGTTAAAACATTAGACCTTGAGGGCAGCCAGACGCTGGCCTACGTCTATATCCCAGTAGTAATATGGGTTAGGACAATAGGAGCCGGAGTGCGGGGGTGCAAAAGAGGCCGAAATGTACGAACCTAAGTGGCTACTGCTATAATATTTAGGTTTGATTAGTTAGTGATACAGCGGGGATGAGAGGGGGCTTGGGGGAAAGTTTAAAGTGTGAATTTTGAACTCTGAATTCCTTCAATATCCAAAATTCAAAATTCACAATTTACTTGTCACCGGCTGGCAGCTGCCAAATCTTAATCGTGCGGTCGCCACTGGCACTGGCAAGGGTCTTGCCGTCGGGGCTGATAGCAACAGCATAAACCGGCTGGGAGTGCCCGGAAAGGGTGGCGATTAATTTGCCGGTTTGCAATTCCCAAATCTTGACCGTGTTGCGATTCGTGCCACCGGCAAGCATCTTGCCATCCGGACTGATAGCAACAGAATAAACCCAGTCCCCGCCTGAATCAATGGTGCTTTTCTGTGCGCCGGTGCCGGAATTCCAAAGCAGGATTGTGTTTTTCTCCGATAAACTGCTGCTGGCGAGGGTTTTGCCATCGGGGCTAAAGGCGACAGACCTCACCCAGTCTGAATGTCCGCTAAGCGTCTTATTCAGGAGGCTAGCTTGCAGATTCCAGAGTTTGACAGTTCCGTTGCGACTCCCGCTGGCAACAAGTTTGCCATCCGGGCTAAAAGCGACCGCAACAGCCAAATCGGAATGCCCGGAGAGGGTGCGGAGGGCGCTGCCGGTAGTTAAATCCCATATTTTAACAGTCTTGTCCCAGCTGCCACTAGCAAGCGTCTTGCCATCCGGGCTAAAGGCTACGGCGATCGCATTGCTGGTATGGCCAGACAGGCTGCCAGTCAGTTTGCCGGTCGCCAAATCCCATATCTTGACAGTTCGGTCGTCACTGCCACTGGCGAGGGTTTTACCATCTGGGCTAATAGCGATACCATAAATCCAGGTGTCCGACTGCAGTGTGCTTTTCAACTCGCCGGTGCCGGCGTCCCAGATTTTAATGGTTTTATCATCGCTGCCACTGATCAGGGTTTTGCCATCCGGGCTAATAACCAGAGACTTAACATTATCTGAATGTCCGGAGAGGGTGCGCAGTAACTGGGGATTTTTCTCGGACTGGGCGATTAAATCGCTGGTTCTGGGGAGGGAGGAAGCTGAGGTGGGTGAGTGGATGGCGGGAACCGTCGCCGCTGCTGCGATCAATAACGCTGATAGAGCTTTCCGAGGGAGTTGCTTTCGGGTCATATCGATTTTAGATTTTAGATTTTAGATTTTACAAAAAGGTGCGGCGCTTAAAACTTATCACAAAATCTTCCGTCTTATAGCAGCAGTCATATTGGTTAGGACACGTTATGGCCCAATAGGACTGCTGCTATATCAGAGGTTAGGGGCGGGTTTATCGGTGTTGTAGGTGTGTGGCACAGGTTGTGGGTCAGCCCGCCCCTACATCATGTTAAACCCCTTGTCCTAACCTAAGTGCCTACTGCTATATCAGCAGGGGCGTCCCAAGTAGCGCCACCTGTAGCGGATCTCAGTTGGATGGAGGACGCCCGAGAAACCCGGTTTCTTTAAGAAACCGGGTTTCTCAGTCCCTCACTAATATGAGAGACGCGCTTAGCTGGGGGCGCATTTACTAATAACCTTTCCCACCGGCAGATATCTCGCGCCCACCCATACCCTGCTAGAGCGCAGGTCTTGCAATACCAGGAATCCCGAATTATAGCGCCTTGGATCGCCTGGGTTCATTACAGAGCTTGGCAGGGAGAGCGCCAGAGCCGGCTGGCAGAAGAAACAGAAACTACTTTTTCCGAGAAATCGTTTCTGTCGGCTCGCCCTTGAGTTCAACAAAATACAAGGCTATCCTCGTCTTAGAGTCGTGTTAGAGTCCGGCAAGCCGAAGGAAAAACTCAACATAAGAAAAGTAAAAGACAAGAGTCTCTCTTTAGTCTTTTACCTTTTTAGCTCGCGCCGGGGAGCGCCGGGATTGCAGAGCGCCGCCCCTAGTTTTGCCTCTATTGTAAACGCCGCCAAATCATAATGTCGGTGTCTTCACCGGCACTGACCGCAGTCTGGCCATCCGGACTGAGAGCGACGGCGCTAACCCCTCGCTTGTGACCGGTGAGGGTGCGTATCAGCTGACCTGTACTGATCTGCCAAATTGTGACCGTTTTGTCAAGACTGCCACTGAGTGCGATCTGGCCGTTTTGGCTGATATAGCAGTAGTCATATTGGTTAAGACATTAATGACATGGCTTATGGGGCGCATGCGCATCGGGCTCATGCGCATGGGGTAAGTAGGGGCGGGTTCACCCAAGATGTCTCTGGGTTTTACCAGATGTTAGTAAACCCGCCCCTACCAGCTTTTGCGTGATGCCATACATGCGTGATGCGATGATGCCCATGTACTAACTTAAGTCCATACTGCTATATTAAAATCAGCCTCGTTTTTTGATGTTCACCTGTTGGCGAAGTAGAGTTTCTGGAAAGCCGGCGAAAAATCAGAAGTTGCCTTGATTGCGGGACGCGCCAAATCTTGATGCTGCTATCTGGGCGGCTCCTGACGATTGTCCGCTCCTCGGGACTGAGCTTGCGGCAGGTGCCGGTGGGGCTACGCTGAACTGCTTTCCGGCTGCCGGCGAGTCGCAACGCCCCCCGCTTCTTCTGCCTGGCTGCTTTCTCCGCCGGCTTTCCCGCTATTGATAGTTTGTTCAACGCCGGTATTTTTTATTGGAACCGCAGAGGAACGCAGAGAAACGCAGATGGCATTGGCGCTCCAGAATTGCGGCTGAGCGCTTAAAACTGCAGAAAGGTCTTGAGCGGTTGAGCTCAAAGGGGTAAACTGTTATATAGCGCTTCTCAGTTGGATGAACTATGGCCCTGAAACCCGGTTTCTTTAAGAAACCGGGTTTCTCAGTCCCTCACTAATATGAGAAACGCTATAATTAGCCCGTTTGTGACTGGGCGAATCCAATTCGCGCCCCCGCTCCCTCAAACCCACCCGCAACTCGCTACCCGGATTCCGGGGAGTGGGGGGTTGGCGGAGCTGCAACAGTCGCCCCGTATCCCGTATCCGCATCTTGCGCTATGCCTGCATTTTTATTGGAAGTCGGAACAGAAGAATTGCCCGCTGATTTTGTCGGTGACGCCATTGAGCAGTGGCGCTCGCGGGTTCCCCAAACCCTCAGAGAAAATTCCTTGACTTTTGAGGGAATTTATGTATACGGCACTCCCAGACGGCTGGCAGTGCTGGTGAGAGGGATTCCCGACCGGCAGCCCGACCGGGAAGAGGAAATTAAAGGCCCGCCGGCATCAGCAGCGTTCAAAGATGGCCAGCCGACGAAGGCTGCAGAAGGTTTTGCCAAAAAGCAGGGTGTGGCACCCGACGCCCTGGAAGTGAGAGCCACGGATAAAGGGGATTTTGTTTTCGTCAAGCGCAAAATTGCCGGTCGCCCCACAGCTGATATTCTGGCAGAACTGGCTCCCGGGTGGATTGCGGGGCTGGAAGGCAAGCGTCTGATGCGCTGGGCGGATGGGGATTTCCGGTTTCCCCGCCCGATTCGCACTCTGGTGGCGCTGCTGGATAGAGAGGTGCTGCCGGTGGAACTGGTGAACAGTTCAGAATCTATCAAGAGCGACCGCATCTGTTGCGCTCACCGAGTCTTGCACCCAGCGCCGGTGGAAATTCGCCAGGCGGATAATTATGTTGAGTGCTTGCGTGCTGCTTTTGTGGAAGTTGACCCAGAACAGCGCAAAACGAAAATCCTGGAGCAAGTCCAAGCCGCCGCTCAAAAAGCCGGCGGACATGCCGATATTTCCCCCGATTTGCTAGAGGAAGTCACCAACCTGGTAGAGTGGCCCACAGCGGTAACCGGCAAATTTGACGAGGAATTCCTGATTTTGCCGCCGGAAGTCATCACCACGGTCATGGTGACGCACCAGCGCTATTTCCCGGCACTCAAAAGCAAGGAATCGTCCGAATTATTGCCCTATTTCATCACCATCTCTAATGGCGACCCAGCCAAGTCAGAGATTATCGCCACCGGCAACGAGCGAGTCATCCGCGCCCGCTTAGCTGATGGCCGGTATTTCTACAAAACCGACATTGCTAAACCCCTGGAAAGTTACGTTTCCCAGCTGGAAACCGTCACCTTCCAAGAAGATTTGGGAACCGTGCGGGATAAGGTCAGCCGCGTGATGCGGATTGCCGGCGCGATTGCCAAACAGCTGCAATTAGGGGAAGAGGAGAGCACGGCAATCGAACGGGCTGCCTTGCTGTGCAAAGCTGACCTCGTTACCCAGATGGTGTATGAATTTCCCGAATTGCAAGGGGTAATGGGCGAGAAATACGCTCGCGCCAGTGGGGAGCCGGAAGCCGTTGCGACAGCAATTTTCGAGCACTATTTGCCGAGAGGCGCAGCCGACAGATTGCCCCAAACCCTTGCCGGTCAAGTGGTGGGTTTAGCCGACCGGCTCGACACCCTGGTGAGCATTTTTGGCTTGGGGATGCTGCCCACCGGCTCCTCGGACCCCTTCGCCCTGCGGCGCGCCGCCAATGCGGTGATTTCGATTACCTGGGCGGCAGATTTAACCATCAATTTGCAGCAGTTACTTGAAGAAATTGCCACCAATTTCGCCGCCGAGCATCCCAAAGCTTCGCCGACAAAGCTACTGCAGCAGTTACAGGAATTCTTCGCCCAGCGCATCCGCACCCTCCTGCAAGAAGAGCGCTCAATTGACTACGATTTGGTGAGTGCGGTTTTGGGAGAAAACGACCCAGAATATATCGAGCGAGCGCTCAACGACTTGCTGGACGCCCGCAATCGCGCCGATTTCCTGCAAGAAATCCGCAACAGCGGCAAGCTCGACGAAATCTACGAAACCGTCAACCGCTCGACTCGTCTGGCGAAGCAAGGCGATTTGGGCACCGCTGCGCTCGACCCAACCGCCACCGTGCGCCCGGAACTGTTCCAAAAACCCTCCGAGGGAGCATTTTACGACGCCGTGGCGCAACTGCTGCCAAAAACTCAGGCGTGCCAGCAAACGCGAAACTACGAGCAGCTTGTGGGGGCCTTGGCGGAAATTGCCCCCACTGTCAGCACCTTCTTTGACGGACCGGAAAGCGTGCTGGTGATGGACGAAAATCCCGACATCCGGCGCAACCGGCTAAATTTGCTGGGCTTGCTGCGCAACCACGCCCGCGTATTAGCAGATTTTGGCGCGATTGTCAAGGGGTAAGGGCGCTGCGCATTCGCGCGATCAACCCCACTCCTGTTCCCCCTTCCCGCACGCGGGGAGGGGGAGCAAGTCTGGGAACGCAAATAAGGATGTCTTCAGTTTTCTTCGCTGAGTTTCCGCAGACGCCTACAAAACGGCGTTGCAGTAAGACAAAATGATGCTAGCAAAACTGCCATCTCTTTCTCCCCCTCCCCGCTAGCGGGGAGGGGGTTGGGGGGTGGGGTTCTTCATCCCCGTGTGGATGCAACGCATACGAAACCCGGTTTCTTTAAGAAACCGGGTTTCTCAGCACCTCACCAATATGACAAACCCTATAAATCACTCTCTGGCGGTAGAAAGGAAAATTTTGCCGCTCGTATAGGCTTCAGCGATCGCGTTCCGTCTGAGCTTGCCACTGCTAGTTTTCTCAAGTTGACCGGGGCGAATGAACAAGACATTCTCCGGAGGTATCTTGACTCCAACCTGGTTGAGAATCACCTCGCTGACTTGGCGCTGAGGGTCGAGGGATTGCTGGAGAATCTGTGCCCTTTTAACTTCTATTAAAACTAGGATTTGGTCGCGAGCTTGGATGGCTGCTGTTTTGCCCGGTCGAATGAATGGGAGCGATTCAACCGCGTGTTCAAAATCGTTAAAAAAGTAACTTTGACCGTTGATTTTGATGCGATTGTTTAGCCTGCCGGTGATAAATAGCTCACCCTTGTTCATAAATCCCAAGTCTCCCGTAGGGAAGAAGCAGTCAGAGTTGTAGAACGAGCGACCGTCCTCAAAATACTCACCGGCGAGCGTTCCGCCCTGGAGTTCAATTTCTCCAATTTCGTCTTCGCCGCAAAGGCGTCCATCTTCAGTTCTCAAGCGCACAGTAAACTCAGGCAGAGGTTTGCCCACCGAAATCGCTTTGCAGCCACTCTCAGCTGTGTGGGTTCTGGGCGAATCTTCTAGCCCGCTGCAAGAAATCATCAGTACAGCCTCGGCCATGCCGTAACAGGGCTTAATGGCGCTGCGTCGCAGTCCAAAGGGTTCAAGGATCTCTAGAAATTCCTCGATATTTTTAATATTAATCGGCTCACTGCCGTTGTAAACAATGCGCAGTTTTTCCAGGTTCAAATCCTTCAGTTCTTCCGGTTCTGAATTTCTGAGGGCGCGGAGACAATAGCCAATAGCAAAATCGGGAATAGCGGTTACACTGACCTGATTCTCTGACAGATACAATAGCCACCCTAAGGGATTGATCAAAAACTGCATGGGGCTGGCAAGATGCAGGGTGTGGCGCACATAAAGGCTGGACAGAAATGTACCGATCAGTCCCATGTCGTGATAGAGCGGCAACCAGCTAGAAATGATATCATCTGGCCTTATTTGAGAAAATTTAACGAGCGCTTGCAGTTGTGCGGTCAGGTTTCCATGTGTGATTGGAATCCCCTTCGGGAAAGAGGTTGATCCAGAGGAAAACTGAACAAAAGCAAGGTCGCTAGAGGTGATTTTCGCGAAAGCCGGCTCTCGCGTGTGCTGGATATTCTCTTGAGGGAACGGCAAACGTTGCGGGAGGATTTCTAAGTTCTTAATACTCGGAACGTCTAGGATGTAAGTGGCTCGGTACTGCTGAGATATTAGGCCCAAAAAAGACAGATAACTTTCTTTAGGAACTCCCATAGCATAGGGCTTTACTGAAAGCGGGATGGCTCCCATCCCCATGAGAGCGAAGACCGAAACTATGACTGCTTCATTGGTTTCAAAGGGAAAGATAACCCGTGTCCCCCGCGCTATACCGCAGTCCCGGAAATATTCCATGTAGGCTGCTATTTTAGCGTAAATTTCAGCGTAAGGTAAAAAGGTTGAGCTGGGGCCAGTATCTTTCGGCAAAGATAAGCCAAACTTGGCATCCGCAGTCTCAAAAGAGCGAATCATTTCCAGCATGACTTTAAACTCCTTTAGCTTTCTGTAAAAGCTGTTTCGGCAGCGGCTATTGGATAGCAATGGCAGTTGCTAAAACGCCAGTTCATTACTCGATATTGAGAAAAGCGGCAAGCTGTGAACCAGCAGTTTCAGCTGTGCGGATGTAGTGAAGTTGATGCCAGAACCTGCTGCAAGCGAAGCTGAGCGAGCGCTGGCAACCACAATCTTGAAGAGCCCCCATTAATGCTTATTTGTCAGACAGTTCCAAGGAAGTGGCGCGGTGCCAGCGCTGCCAGCAAGGCTGTCACAACCAATGCAGCGCTTGACGCTGGACAGGACACTGCTAGAGAACGGGAGTCCGGGGTGGGAATGTCTTGTTCAGCCGGCAGACCGCCGGCTAGCGTCCTGTATACTGAAAGCGACAGTAAGCCGCGCACTCACTCGTCATTGCTCGTTTTCCTGTAGAAAATCCTCAACTGTCCGGAGGGTGCGCTCAACAGAATCAATGAAAGCCACTTGCACGCGAGCCTCGGCGGCCACTTTTTTGGTTCCATTGTTTAGAGTTTCAACCGTTTGGCAAAACACCCTGCGATAGTGAGAGGTTTCTCCATCTTCCTCTAGCTTTGTTGCGATCGCGACTTCCCCGGGCGGTATTTCTTTGCGGTAGTTGACCTCAATGCGGGCTACCACAGGAATGATACGCCTTCCGCGACGAAACCCGTGATGGTCAAGCCACGCCCATCGCCCCGCCTCCATGTACTCTAAAACAGTGGCATTGTTCACGTGGCCCAAACTATCCAGATCGTTTGGGCGCACAGAGAGTTTCAGGCTAACAGTCTCAAAGTTCACAAATTCACAACCTCCGCCGCTTGGAATAGGTTCAGTGGGTTGGGATCTCCTGCGGTTTTTGCCATGCAGAAACGACGACTACGGTAGAGACATACTCCCCACTGTGGGAAATAGAAAGGTTGGCAGTCCAACCCTGACTGGCAAAATATTCTTGCAGAGAACCGTGCAATTGGAAATAAGGAGCGTGACGGATGTCATGCAAAACTTCTACATCGGTCCAGCAGAAATTGCTGATTCTGGGAATGGCTTTGAAAAATGCCTCCTTGGCCGCAAAAATCCCCGCGAGGCTTTGCAGTGAGTTCTTGCGGCCATTGAAGTAAAGGCACTCATTCTCTGTAAAAAAAATCCCAGGAACTCTGAGCGACTCAGCACTTTTTAGTTCGGAAATCAGCTGTATGTCGTGCCCTATCCCAATCAACATCCAACCATTTCCAACCATTTTTCTTCTACTTCAGCAGCCGAACTGAAGTAAATTCCTGTAATCTGCTTCAGAGCGGAAAATATTAAATTTGCCTTTCGCTCTACCTCAATAGGCCCCTTTGTTTCCAATGCCTCGACTTTCAGAGAATCCCACCAATTCACGTGGGTCTTCCGCTGCTCAATCTTTTGACGGGTGCTCCCCTGGATCTCGCCACCTTCTCGCAAGAAAAGGTGTGCGACTGCCAGCGCCCCCTTGGGAGAATATTCCCCACTATCAACTAGGGCTTTTGCGAAAGATATAAAGTAGCTCATGTGCTGGGATTCATCAGCAGCAATTTGTTTGAATAGCTTCTTTAACCCTGCGTCCTTAGCCAAGCTGGCACAATAGGAGTAGTTGGCAGATGCTACGATTTCCGACAGGGCGAGCAACACGACCGTTCTCAACATGTCGTCATCAGGAAAAATCTGGCGAAACTCAATGAATGTCTCATCGCTGACGGGTTCAAGCCCTATCAGGCTAGATAAATGGTTGAGTGTTGCCTCATGGAAGCTTTCTTCCTCATTCCAGTAGCGACTCCAGGTGCCGCATGCCTGCATAACTGCTGCTAATATTGGGTTCTTACTTTGCCAGCGTCTGCATTCAGCGTCAGCGAGTCTTGCGAGACGGTCCGCACCGGGCTTTGTGGTCAATTCAGCACGTCCGGCGTTCCAGATATGAAGTTTGTCGGTGTCTGACAGCCTCTCTATATCGATGGCGTCAATCATTTCCACCGCACTCCACCGGCGCTTTTCATGAAAGCGATGTTGCTCCCACGTGACCTCAACTAACGAAATTTGGCGCTCAGCGAGCAGTGCGTACAGATTTTTGACCGTATCCGCTCTGGGTATAGCGTTCTGCGTGGCAGGCATGTTTGAATTCCGCTGTGAATAAATTTTCTCTAGGTTTAAACAAGGCTTTTCGTTTTTTCCACTTCAGCAAGGAACACCTCTAGCACGGCTGAGATGGGGGTGTCAAGTGAAAAAGCTGGCAGACGCACTTGGATACCGTATTGCTTCTTAAGAAGATTGGCAGTTCTTGCAAAAGCCTCCATCAAGTCGATGCTGTTTTGCAGTTTGTCGGAACGAGAGACGATCTCGGCAAGCGTGAGGTCGTTTTCAAATATTTCCGAGGCCGGCAATCCCACATTCCCAGCAAAGCTGTCGCAAATAAAGTCTTTCAAAGCGTTTAACTCCTTTCTTGTTCCTTAACAAAGAGTCCCTGCATTGGGCAGCTGAACTCCATCTGATAGCAGCCTCCTACCTAGCTATTATAGCTTGGTTCGCTGCTCCTCGTTCCGGTTTGAGAGATTGCGCTTACTGTAACATAAACTTCACGGCTGCATTGAAGCGGAGGATTTTTTCTGGCTTGTCGGCTAAGTAGAAATTCTCACTCGACTCGCTCAGTTGCTCTTGCCGCTGGTTTCCAGGGCTTGGCAAGCCAGCTCCTGACCATAAGATTTCGGATATTGCATGAATAAACTCACCACCTTATTTCATAATATAGCGCAGCTTTAGCTAGCTGTGTAGCCTGCCAGACTGTACTTAGCAAAAATTTAATATTTCCAGGTGCTAACAGATTGGGCGAGAGTCCAGTAGAGGCCCAACGTGCTGGCCTGTGAAGTGCCAAACTTCACTCAAAACAGGGAGTTGGCCAAAACCGATATGGCAGTAGCAGCAGCAGCAAAGATATGCGACGCAGATGCATTGACTGTTGTTCCCGCCGCAAGAGAAATCAGCGCCGTCGGGGAAAATTTCACCGGAGCGGCGCGGAGAGTCGGGCAACACGTGTTGTTAACTAGCAAGGGCGCAGTTTCGGCGCTCGGCCAGTGGCTATCAGAATGGGGCAGAAAACTGCCGGTGATGACTGCAAACGCAAGCCACGCCCCAGGAACGCCAGACTGGGGGCTGGAGAGGTGCGCTCCTTGTGGGGGAGGAGTCTGGCACTGCCCCCTAGCCCCTGCGCAGACAGCGCTCCCCCTCTTCCTGTGCCATGCTGGTCCTGCAGCTCCTCAAAGGCGCTAATATAGGGATTGCTCAAATCAGGGAAAACCTCAGACACTTTTTCTATGCCCAACGCTCACGTCATCGGACTCGGAAAATCGGGAATAGCCGCCGCGAGACTGCTAAAACGAGAAGGTTGGCAGGTGACGGTGAGCGATCGCAGTACCTCGGAAGCCCTTCAGGAAACCCAAACGCAGCTTGCCGGCGAAGGCATTGCTGTCCTGGTGGGGCACTCCTTTGACCCGGATAGTGGGGACAAGCCGGATCTGGTTGCGGTCAGTCCCGGCGTCCCCTGGGACACACCGGCATTGGTCCGCGCCAGAGAGATCGGAATTGAAACCGTCGGGGAAATGGAGGTGGCGTGGCGTCACCTCCAGACTCGTCCTTGGGTGTGCGTCACCGGCACGAATGGCAAAACGACCACCACCGCTTTGATTGCGGCCATTTTCCAAGCTGCCGGTTTTAACGCCCCCGCCTGCGGCAATATTGGCTACGCCGCCTGCGAGCTGGCCCTCGCAGAGCAGCCCCCCGACTGGGTGATTGCGGAAATTAGCAGCTATCAAGTAGAGTCTTCCTCCACCCTCGCCCCCCAGATAGGCGTCTGGACAACCTTTACGCCGGATCACCTCAGCCGGCACAAAACCCTGGAAAACTATTTCAACATCAAGGGGCGTCTGCTCAACCAGTCGCAGCTGCAGGTGATTAACGGAGACGATCCCTACCTGCGCCAGCACGCCAGGGACATATGGCCCAATACCTGCTGGACGAGCGTCACCGGCAAGGCGGATTTGCTGTGCGATCCGGCGTCGGGGGTTTATATTGAGGATGGCTGGGTGGTGACTCAGGGAGAGCCGGTGGTGCGGGCTTCCGCCTTGCGGATGGTTGGCGATCACAACAAGCAAAACCTGCTAATGGCGGTAGCGGCGGCTCGTCTGGCTGGCATAGGACCCGAAGCGATTGTCAGGGCTATTGAAGGCTTTCCCGGGGTGGCGCACCGGCTAGAACACATCTGCAACCTCAACGGGATTGACTATATCAACGACAGTAAAGCGACGAACTACGACGCCGCTCAAGTTGGGCTGGCTTCGGTACAAGCGCCAGTGATTTTAATTGCCGGTGGGGAAGCCAAAGAAGGAGACGACACCGGCTGGATGGCGACGATTCAAGCGAAAGCCTCCGCAGTGCTGCTGATTGGCTCCGCCGCAGCGGCATTCGCCCGCCGGTTGGAAGACATCAGCCACCCCCGCTATGAAATCGTGGAAACAATGGAGCGAGCGGTCCCCAGAGCCGCTGAGCTCGCCGCACAGCTGGGCGCGCGAGCTGTGCTGCTGTCGCCGGCGTGCGCCAGTTTCGACCAATATCAAAACTTCGAGCAGCGCGGGGATCACTTCCGCCGGCTGTGTTTGGAGTTAGTGGGGAGTTAGGGCGATGCCCGAATTTTGGATTTTGGATGCCCGGATTTTGGATTGATTGTTTTGCGCCATGCGCCAAGGCAGTTTCTCAGCCCTCCGGAATCCAGAAACCGGGTTTCTGCGACAAATTTTGCCTCTAAGCCGAAATATTGATTCAGAAACCCGGTTTCTCAGCCCCCCGGAATCCAGAAACCGGGTTTCTGCGACAAATTTTGCCTCTAACCCGCAACATTAATCCAGAAACCCGGCCTCTCAACTCCTTCAAGTGAGGCGGATTAAAGGCTTGCCATCACGTCTCTCGCCGCCGCTAGAGTGCGGTTCGTATCCTCATCCGAGTGAGACAGGGACGTAAACCCAGCCTCAAACTGGGAAGGAGCCAGATATACCCCGCGCTCCAGCATGCCGCGATGGAACCGGCTGAACTTGCCGAGATCCGACTTTTTGGCGTCTTCGTAATTGTGCACCGGCCCACCGGTAAAGAACAGGCCAAACATAGCGCTGATGTTGCCGCCGCAAGCCGCATGGCCAGTTTCGCGAGCAATTTGCAGCAACCCGTCCGCCAGCTTCTTGGTAATCTTTTCCAGATACTCGTAAGTGCCCGGTTTTTGCAGCAATTCCAGGGTTTTGATCCCGGCAGTCATCGCCAGGGGATTGCCCGAGAGGGTGCCGGCTTGATACATTGGGCCTGCCGGTGCCACCATCGACATGATATCCCGGCGTCCGCCGTAAGCGCCCACCGGCAGCCCGCCGCCGATAATCTTGCCCAGGGTTGTCAAGTCAGGAGTGATGCCGAATTTTTCTTGAGCGCCGCCGTAGGCAATCCGGAAGCCGGTCATCACCTCATCGAAAACGAGCAAAGCCCCATTTTCTTGAGTGAGAACTCGCAACCCTTCCAGGAAACCGGCATCGGGGGGGATAAACCCGGCATTCCCCACCACCGGCTCGAGGATCACGCCGGCAATTTGGTCGGGATTTTCCGCAAACAGCGCCTTCACCGCTTCCAAGTCATTAAAAGGAGCCGTCAGCGTGCTGCTGGTTGCCGACTTGGGCACGCCGGGGGAGTCTGGCAAGCCCAGGGTTGCCACCCCAGAGCCCGCTTTCACCAGGAACATGTCCGCGTGCCCGTGGTAGCAGCCCTCAAACTTTATCACCTTGTCGCGCCCGGTGAAGGCTCGCATCAGGCGCAGCACCGCCATGCACGCTTCTGTCCCGGAGTTGACAAATCGCACCATTTCAATGCTGGGAACCGCATCAATTACCATCTCCGCCAGCACGTTTTCCAGCGCACAGGGCGCTCCGAAGCTCGTGCCTTTTTCCAGGGCTTTGTGCAGCGCCTCGATCACCTCTGGATGGGCGTGCCCGCAGATAGCCGGCCCCCAAGTGCCCACATAGTCGATATACTGGTTGCCATCCACATCCCAGATGTAGGCACCTCTGACACTGTCAAATACGATGGGCTGTCCCCCAACCGATTTGAAAGCCCGCACCGGCGAGCTCACGCCCCCCGGCATCAGCTTCTGGGCTGCAGAGAAAATCTCTTCCGATTTAGTCGTCTTCAGGGTAGTCGTAATCAAACTTCTCTCCTCTATCCGTATTGTTTAATATCGGGCCAGCGGCACTGCCCCTCATACCGCTCAGTCGGGGGCACCGCAATTGACCCCACGCTTGAGGACTGCCGCCTTCTCGCCCCGTCTCAGGGAAAAAATTTCTGCAATTCTCGCGCTCGTTCTTGCCAAATTGGAGCATCCTAGATTATAATAAAGTTTTGGCAAATTTCAAAATCTGTAAAAATTTGGCGCAGGTTGCCAAATTTAGGATAAGTCAAACAGACAGCTCCTCCGGAGGCTGAGAATGTTTTGCCAGAGCCGCCTCTGGAGCGGAACGGTTATGTCACAAGCCCTGCAACCCTTGATATGCCGGTTCTGATTCCGATGCAGTCAGGGTACAGTCTGCCTGAACGCTGCGCTAGCGGTGCACCCCCCCCTACCCCCTAACACCTGACACCCCTCTCCGCTATCCTCATCTATGTCCGCAACTGAACCGACTCTCTCCCCCCGATCTGTCCCCACAGAGCAAATCCGCTACAACGAGCAAGGACTGGTGCCGGCAATTGTCCAGGACTATCTGGACGGAACCGTCCTGATGATGGCTTGGATGAATCGGGAATCCCTGGAAAAAACCCTGGAAACAGGCGAGACGTGGTTTTGGAGCCGCTCTCGCAGCGAGTTGTGGCACAAGGGAGCAACCTCCGGTCACATTCAGAAAGTGCACTCCATCCGCTACGACTGCGACAGCGACGCCCTATTAATTAGCGCCGAGCAAATCGGAGATATTGCCTGCCACACCGGCCTTCGCAGCTGCTTCCACCAAATAGACGGTAAAATAGCAGCTCCGCCCCCCGACACCCTCTCGCAAGTTTTTCAGGTCATATGCCACCGGCGAGACAATCCCGTCGAAGGTTCCTACACCCGCAAGCTGCTAGAAGGTGGGGACAACAAGATTCTCAAAAAGATTGGTGAAGAAGCTGCAGAAGTGGTGATGGCTTGCAAGGATGATGACCCTGACGCTATTGCCGGTGAGGTGGCTGATCTATTTTATCACGCAATGGTTGCCTTAGCGCACCATAAGGTGGATTTGCGTGCGGTTTATCGCAAATTGCAAGACCGGCGGAGATAGAATTTAACCGCCAAGACGCCAAGGACGCCAAGAAAGAATCCTGGGCGACCTTGGCGTCTTAGCGGTTTATTTTCTTTCCCCCAACAGCCGGTCGAGATACTGCAAAATCAAGACAGCCACACCGGCACTCAGCGACAGCTCCAGCCAGAAACTGTGGGCGACTAGCCTTGACTTCTCCAGCGCCCAGCCGCCCAAAAGAGGGCCAATAAAATATCCTATCGCCCAGCACTGGGAGTTGATGGAAAAATAGAAGCCGCGCAAGGATTTGGGAGCTAAGCTAGCCAGCGACGCTTTCAGAAAGCTCTATCAAAACCATTTTTCAGGAGTGAGTATCTCTGAAAGTTTCCTCAGTCAATTCTGACGGGATTTTGTTACCGGCAAGCGGAGACTCGACTGCAGCTTCAGGCGAGTCAAGTTGCGGGAGACAGCTATAATTGCCTACGATCCACGCCTTAAAGTAAAATTTTAGGGAATTGTTAAATGTCATTTTGACAGACTCTTTATCAGGACGTTCAAAAGGAAGCTTTGCAGCCAATGAATAAAATTTGGGATGTTTGTTTTAACTCTCGCAGTATGCATTTAGGTTAGGACATAAATTGGGCATTGGGCATTGGGCATTGCTGTGAGTCTTTCATGATTGGCTATGCGCTACGCCCCATGCCCCATGCGCCATGCCATTCATGTCCTAAACAATATAACTGCTGCTATAGCGGATCAAATTTCAGCAATGCCACTCGACAAAGCCTTCAAAAGATACCGCTCTTAGAGCAGAAGTTTATGATTTTGCATCGCGCTGTCTCTCCAGCCAGATGTTCGCTCGCGGTGATATTAAGAAAAAAATCTATCGAGGAACATGCTGATTGACTAAATTGAGATAACTAAACGCGACTGACTTTTAGTCTAGCGCTAGACTCTCAGACTGTGCTGGCAATTGCCCAAGTTTTAACAAAAATTTCCACCGGCAGGCAGACTGATACAGGTTTATTTACTCACCGCCGGCTGTCTGAGTCAGCCTTAAATAAACGCAGAGCGATCGTCCGTTAAAGCCTGAGCGGGGAAGCGGCTCGCATTTTTCAGAATTTCCTCCATTTTTACTGGACGATTAAATAGACTCAGTACCATTGCGGAGAAAATACCTTTCCTTATTAAATAGGTTCAGTACACTTGCAGAGGACTGACCTTTTCTCAATCCGAGGAGTGACCGGGCTACAGTTGTGGGTTAAACGCTGTCCGGTTGAGGCTAAGTGTGAGAGGCGCTCGCCTGCCAGCACGGCCAGATTTGCCGAGTTCCCAGCAAATAGACGGTAAAATAGCAGCTCCGCTCCCCGACACCGGCTCCCAAGTTTTTCAGGGAATTTGCCACCGGCGCGACAGTCCAGAAGAAGCGGCTGAGGTGGTAATGGCTTGCAAAGACGATCACCTTGACGCCACTGCCGGTGACGCTGCCGGCCTATTTTATCAGGCAAGGGTTGCCTTAGCGCACCCTCAAGTAGATTTGCGTGCGGTTTCTCGAAAATTGCCCGACCGGCGCAAATAAAATTAAACCGCCCCCGAGAAGGAACGCCAAGGAATCTTTCTTGGCGACCTTGGCGTCTTGCACAAGTGTTGAATTCTGTCACAAAACTTTACATTTTAGCTTACATTTATCCTGCCCTGAGTAAAAATGCTTAGCCAGAGAGAAGTCGTTCTATCCAGTGGACATAGCTGATTTCTTGACACATACAACATTGAAGATAGCGGAGTTTATCTAGTAGCGTAGTCCCCCATTCTTCAGGAATATCTACTATCTTTAATATCAGGTAAGCTATCAGCGAAACATAAATTTGTATAGCTATACCATTTACATTTTTAGTAATCAGCTTATCCAACTTAAGGTGCATTTTAAGAAACTTCCATAGCAACTCTATGTGCCACCTATATTTGTAGATTTCCATAAGCTCTTCATCGGAGACTTCGGCCCGCTCCAAATTGGTGGCCAATCTATACTCAGCACGCTTTTCAAGATCGCAAAAGTTAACAACTCTATATATTCCTGAGTCCTTGCCTGTCCCAACTAGAAACTGCCCCTTATTTTCAGAAATTTGAAGTTTGTAGTTGTTAGGTATGCGCAAGACAAAATACTTGTTTGACTGCTGGGCGAGCCGTAAAAATTTTAAACTAGAAAAGCCCCGATCCATTACCCCTACACCGTTTGGGGGCAAACTAGCTAACATCTCTTTTCCATATCTGTAGTCAGAGTCGTATCCAAAATTTATTAAGTTTTCTTCTGGAACTCCTGTGGTTAAATTTAAGGAGCTAACAAGCTTGACTTGGTAGTATTCTTGCAGCCATAGCAATTTACTCGTTAGAGTAATGACAGTTGAATCAATAGGACACAGCTCATATTTTTGAAGGCTTTTTTGACGGCAAATTTCCTCATTAAGTTGTTGATGAAATCTCAGAAATGGCTCTTGACTTCTGGACGCATTAGCTTTGGAGAAAGTTGAAATATCTAGCTCATAGCCAGTTCCATTTAGTCGCTTGAATATATCTCTCATACTGGTCAAGCTTTTATCCATTGCATAGCTCAAACATATGGACATAAACAAGCGGGTGTTAAGGACAGGATAATCATTTTTAGGCAAAGAAGCCAAACGATTTTGGACAATCTTAGAGAATGAGTTGAGCACAGGTTATTAACAGGATTGATTTGACCGTAGCCCAAATCATAGCACGTTTTGGGCGCTTTTTTTATGTCGAATTGTTAAGATTCAACACTTGTGGGCGTCTTGGCGGTTCATTTTCTTTGTATCAGCATCTGGTCAAGATACCGCAAAATCAAGACAGCCACACCGGCACTCAGCGACAAAACCAGCCAGAAACTGTGGGCAACGGCTGGAGACTGGTCAAGCGCCCAGCCGCCTAGAGGAGGGCCAATAAAATACCCAATCGCCCAGCACTGGGCGTTGATGGCAAAATAAACTCCGCGCAGGGATTCTGGCGCGAGCTGCACAACGAGAGAGGAGGCAAAAGGGGTGTAAGAAACGGTGGCGATTGCCAGAACTGACAGCCCTAACATCGCCCAGATGAGAGGGGCGGTTGGGGAAATGCCGGTCAGGGCGATCAGGGGAAATCCGATCCCCCACAGCAGTGCTGAGCCGGTGAGGGCGAGAGGATCGCTGAAGCGCCTGAGAAATCTAGCCACCGGCAGTTGAAATAAGATGGATGAAGCCATGTACCAGGTGAACAAGCCACTAATGGTTTCGGTGGAGAATCCCTTGCCGGTTTGTCCGGCAGACACAAAATCGCTGAAATAGAGCGGCATTGTGGTTTGGATTTGGCAGATGTAGCTGGTGAACATGATGTTGACGGCGACATAAATGAGGAGAGCGCGATCTCGCAGCGCCGCCGCCCAACCGTTGAGTGGGGAATGGCTGCGGTTTGTTGTTTGTTCCGATGTTTCTGGGGGTGCCGGCTGGTAAGTTTCGGTAATGGCGGAGTAGATAACCGCAAAAAATACTAGAAAGGAGATGGCATCAATGAGAAATAGGGTGCGATAAGCGCCGGTGAGGGAAATTAGGATGCCGCCGAGGACAACGCCGAGCTGCAAGCCGAGATTTTCTGCTAGTCGCGCCAGGGCGTAGGCTTCGTGCCGGGGTCCGCCCGCCGTCAAATCGGCGATAATGGCTTCTGTTGCCGGCCAGTACAAACCCCCGCCAACACCGAGGAGCAAGTTGCCGGCAATTAAGACCGGAAAATTTGTGGCAGCTGCTAGGACAAAACAGCCGGCGGCAGAAATAAAAGTGGAGAGGAGCAGAGTGCGGCGGCGCCCCCATGCCGGTGAGTCAGTCAGGATACTGCTGAGTACCCGACCGAAAACCCCAGCAAGGGAGGAGGTTCCCAAGGCAATGCCAACAGCGGTTGTAGGTAAGCCCAGCCCACGGGCAAAAAACAGAGGGGCGTAAAACAGCGTGAAGCCGGTGCCGATTGCGGACAGTAACCGACCGGCAGCCAAAATCCACACTTGGGGGTTCAGCTGGGGCAGCCAGGAGCGCCACCGGCTTTTGGGGGAAAATTTCATGACATCAGGTGGCGAATTTATGGGGATTCTTATAAAAATTTGCTGCGTCTCCCCGTTGGGGGAGGGTATTTTTTACTAAGATGAAGGGAGCGTTAACTTTCCTTCCCTGCGGAACTTGACGCCAGCGCTCCTCTGCCCGATCCTAGTAACACCCACGCTTGCCGGTTGACATTAGCTAGGTTGTATGCTATCATTAAGAACAGTGCTTGTATCTTTGATAACCTTGGCCGCTAGCACCCCTAGCGCAGTCCAGCAACTGGCCCTATACTGTGGGGGGCTTCGCCTCATACCTGGAGTGGCAGATTACAAGCAGGGAGTCGGGAAGGCCAAGCAAGGAGACTGCAGGGGGGCAGTAGAAGCGTTCACAAAGGCGTTGGGTGTCAACCCCAACCTAGTGGAAGCTTACGTCGAGCGGGGGGTGGCCCGATCTCAACTGGGAGATATCCAGGGAGCCATTGAAGATTTTACCTGGGCTATCAGTATCAATCCCAGCGATATTGGCGCTTACCTGCACCGAGCAAATCTTCGCACGGCTAAAGGAGACCGGAATGGAGCGCTAGAGGACTATCAGAAAGCCAGCAAGCTTTTTTTTGAGCAAAGAAAGATACAGGAGATCTGGCACAGACTGAGGCATTCGCAACAGCAGCCCCAACTGCCGGTGCGCCCACTCACTCCGGCTGAGGAATTTTTCAGTCAGGGATTGAGCAAGGCTAAAAAAGAAGACCACAAAGGAGCCATAGAGGACTTCAACCAAGCTTTGCGGCTGACTCCCCAGAATAGTCAAATCTATTACACCCGGGGGCGCTCTCGCTTCAAACTGGGTGACATTCAGGGAGCTATCGCCGATTTGACCCACGCCTTGCAGAGCAATCCTGGCAACGCCGAAGCCTATTTTGTTTTGGGGAATGTCTACCGGAAACAAGGAGCTTATCAGCGAGCGATTCAAAATTACACTCAAGCGCTACAGCTGTGCCCAGACAATCCAAAAGTTTACTATAACCGGGCCATTGCCAGCGCCGAGCTAGCAGAGAAGCGGCAATCCGCAGAGGACAAACAGAACTCTTTAAAAGATTATCAGAAAGCCGCATCTCTGTTTTTGCAGCAAGAAGATTTGCTCAATTACCGGCGGGCAATCAACCATCTCCCACAGTCCCTACAGGAGGAAATAAGCCCGAAAGAGTCGAAAAATACGGATGGGTTCAGCTCAATTTCTGCCGCATCTGCGGCAAAAACCAATTCTGCCAGCCAAGACAAGCTGCAGAAAAGCCAGCCCCTGCTCGGGCTCGAGAGGAAACTCCTCAGCCTGTTGAGCGGGGATCGGGGTGCGGCGGCAATACTGCTGTCTCAAGCTCACAAAAAAAACCCGGGAAAGCCGGCTGATTGGTATTTGGAGAAAATCATTTGGGATTTGCAACGAGAGCGCGGCAGATAGGAAAGCAGAGTAGCCGCCACCCCGGCTTGCGGGCCGGCTTGTGGGCCAGCTACCCGCCCCCTCCCGCTCAGTAAGAATATTTATTGACAAAAAGCCAATGAAGTGCTATTGCTGTCGCTGGCGGTTCAGAGGCACAGGCGCACTTCAACACAGAGCAGATACCACCCGACAGGGAAATCTCCGAAGGGCTGAAACACTGCTATAGTATTCTGTTGCCAACTTTAGCACTTTTAGGGCTTGCGCAGCCGACGGGTGGGGGGAAAATGCAGAACGCGCCCTTGCGCTCTGGAACACAGACCCTTTTCTCTGTGTTTCGCTCTCTGGCACTCTCTGTATCTCCCTCGCTCTCGCTTTTCCCTTCTTGCAAGTATCCTGCGCGACGGCGGGAAGCCCTCTCCTCCATCCGCCTCCATCCGCCGCCTGTTTCTGCAAGGAGAGCAGCTCTTCCCCACTCCCGGAGGAGTTTGAGGGGGATGCCTGCAAGAAAAGCCCTTGCGGCTGCTTAAAATTGATTAAAGTACAGCCACAAACCAGGGAGCATCTCGCCAATGGCTTCGACACCTTTCCAAAAGCGCAGTGACGTTGGCTGCAACGTCGCTACAGGTTTGGTACGGGCCCCAGTACGGGAACGATGTTTGGCCCACAGGGGTGGGAGATAAATTGAGATGCACCCATGACCGACCGGCACAAACGCTCAGATCCCAGATGAAAGCTGAGAAATTCTACAATCACTTTTTCTATTACCGGGGATTGAAAAAAGTTCAGGAAGGGGACTTCAGCGGAGCGATTGAGGACTGGAATCAGGAGCTGCGGCGCAATCCTGACTTTGCCTCAGCCTACTTCGAGCGGGGGAATATCCTGCGCAAACTGGGCGATATTCACGCTGCCATTGATGATTACACGCAAGTCCTGCAGCTTTCCCCTGACTGCCTTGATGCCTACTTCAAGCGGGGTAACGCTCTCAGGGAAATGGGAGATCACCTAGCGGCCATCGAGGATTACAACCAAGTCCTGCAGTTCAATCCCTATTTTGCTGAAGCCTATAACAATCGGGGCAATGCCCGCCGCGACAGTGGAGATGACCGGGGTGCTGTTGAGGATTACACTCAGGCACTGGCTCTCAATCCCGACTACGCCAAAGCCTACTACAACCGGGGGCTTTGCCGCCGCCGGCTGGGAAATTTGCTGGGAGCGATTGAGGACTACAACCAGGCGATTCGAGTCAAGCCTGACTATGCCAAAGCCTACTACAACCGGGCTTTCACTTACTGCGAGCTGGGAGCTAAGCAGAAAGCGATCACAGATTTACAGCAAGCCGCCCAACTGTTTCTTAAACACAGAGATATGACAGCTTACCGCAAAATAACAGAGGATATTCAAGACCTGGAGCAGTAGCAACAGCTAATTTAGGAAGTAATTGTCTAGCCCGAAGTGAGCCAGAAACTGGTTCAGAAACCGGCGGAAAAATTTCCCCGGTTTCTTCCCTAAGGCAAGAGCGCTGGATTCAGGACAATAAAGCCGTTTTTTGGGGATTTTTAAATCTTTAAAATTAGTTAAAAGCGATTTAAAATGTGAGATATTAGAGGGTTCGTTCTTTCACTCAACGGATGCCTGTTACCGCGAATGATTAGCTATCTCAAAGGTACAGTGGCGGGGATTCACCGAGGGACCGGCAATCGCGTCACCCTGATCCTGGAAGTCAACCAGATCGGCTGCGAGTTGCAAATCCCGCCCCGCATGGAGCGCGATCTTCGAGCCGGCGCGTCTGTCCAGGTTTTCACCCACCTGCAAGTGCGCGAAGAGCAGCCGGTGCTCTATGGCTTTGCCTCAGCAGCGGAGCGCGACTTGTTTCGCCAGCTGATCGCGGTCAGCGGCGTTGGCGCACAGTTGGCCATTTCCCTCTTGGACACCCTGGGACTGCAAGATTTAGTCGGGGCGATCGTCACCGGCAACACCCGCATGCTGGCCAAAACGCGCGGGGTGGGGAGCAAAACAGCAGAGCGCATCGCCTTAGAACTCAAAACCAAACTGGCTCAGTGGTGCAGCGAAATTGGGGATCTCGCGCTCTTGAGCGCGGGAAGCTCGCCGGCGCTGTGCGAAGACGTTGAGATCACCCTGCTAGCCCTGGGCTACACCAGCAGCGAGGTGATGGAGGCGCTCCGAGCCCTGAACGCTGACCCAAGTTTGTCAAACAGCCCTGACGCCGAAGAGTGGATTCGCGCCGCCATCACCTGGCTGAGCCGGTGAGAGCTGGGGATGCCCGGATGCCCGGATTGGGCATAGGGCATGGGGGATGGGGCATGGGGGATGGGGCATGGGGCATGGGGCATGGGGCAGTGGGCGATGGGACATGGACAATTTCCCCCGCTCCCGAGCTCCCGAGCTCCCCTGCCTAACACCTCACCCCCACCCCCTGCACCCTAATAAGCCGGCATAACTGTGCTAAGATGGGAGATTGCTGAATTCATGTCGATAAAAAAGTAACCACAGCAATGGCCCTGACACAGCAGCGCAAACACGAAATCATGACTCAGTACCAGATTCACGAAACCGACACCGGCTCGGCAGACGTGCAAGTCGCGGTACTCACAGAACGCATCAACCGGCTCAGCGAACACCTGAAAGCGAACCAGAAAGACCACTCCTCCCGACGGGGATTGCTGAAAATGATTGGTCTGCGCAAGCGCCTGCTCTCCTACATCCTCCAGGAAGACGAACAGCGCTATCGCAACTTGATCGGTCGCCTGGGCATTCGCGGTTAACAGAGCCACTATGTCACCTGAACCCCAACGCGAGCGCCTCCCCTTTGAGCCGGCTTCCAATCGCAAAAAATCTCCCAAAAACCGCCCAGAAGCCGCACCGGCAGGCGTTGGGGGTGAAAAAGAAGACCGGCGGCTGACAGAGGAAAAAATGGCCATTCCCGATGCGGTCAGCAAGCGCATGATCCAAAGGATGGCTCTACTGTGTGGCCTGCCCACGGCTTTCGGTATCGGCACATTTATTGCCAGCTACATCATCGTCAGCAATGAATGGTTCAAGCTGCCCAACGTAGCAGTCGTGCTCGCCAGCATGGGCTTTTTCGGTCTGGGCGTATTAGGGCTGAGCTACGGGGTGCTCTCGGCATCGTGGGATGAAGAGATCCCCGGTAGCAAGCTGGGCTGGAAAGAGTTCACCACCAACCTCGGACGGATGCGGGAAGCTTGGCAGTCACAAAAGCCCTCCTAGGGATTTTAGATTGGTTTCAGATTTGAGATTTTAGATTCGCGAGAAAATCCAAAATACCCCCCCCCCTTGAACCTCCCTGTTAAGGGGGAATCTAAAATCCCAAATCGACACTCTGACAGCTTACAGCCCGCGCGGGCTGTAAAAGAGGGGCTATTTCACCGGAAGTCCGCTTTCAGAAAGCCTGCCGGCCCGCAAGATTCCCGGTTTCTGTCCGGAGGGAGACAGACTTTTGAAATAGCCCGGGCTGTTAGAGCGTGCGCAAAAAGCAACGAAAACAGGTAATTTGAGATGATAATTGTCATGAAAAGCGGCTCTCCAGAAGTGGAGATTAACCGCATCAATTCTGAACTCGCAACCTGGGGCCTGACTCCTGAAAAAATTGTCGGGAAGCACAAGGTTGTCATCGGTCTGGTGGGGGACACGGCTGACCTCGACCGAGAGCGGCTGCAGGAAATCAGCCCCTGGATAGAGGCGGTGCTGCGGGTGGAGCAGCCCTTTAAGCGGGCGAGTCGGGAGTATCGCCACGGGGAAGCGAGCGAGGTGGTGGTGCCCACGCCGAATGGGCCGGTGGTATTTGGGCAGCACCACCCCCTGGTCGTGGTGGCGGGACCTTGCTCGGTGGAAAATGAGGAGATGATCGTCACGACGGCGCTGCGGGTTAAGGCTGCCGGTGCTCAGTTCCTCAGAGGCGGTGCCTTCAAGCCGCGCACTTCGCCCTATGCGTTTCAAGGACACGGCGAAAGTGCTCTGAACTTGCTGGCTGCGGCGCGAGACGCTTCGGGGCTGGGGGTGATTACGGAATTAATGGATGCCGCTGACTTGGAAGCCCTGTCGGAAGTGGCGGATGTTATCCAGATCGGTGCCCGCAACATGCAGAATTTCTCCCTGCTCAAAAAGGTGGGAGCGCAAAATAAGCCGGTGCTGCTCAAGCGGGGCTTGTCGGCAACGATTGAAGATTGGCTAATGGCGGCTGAGTATATTTTGGCCGCCGGCAACCCGAATGTGATTCTCTGCGAGCGCGGCATTCGCACTTTTGACCGGGAATACACGCGCAATACCCTGGATTTGGCGGCGGTGCCGGTGCTGCGCCGCTTGACTCACCTGCCGGTTATGATTGACCCCAGCCACGGCACCGGCTGGGCGGAGTATGTGCCGGCAATGGCTATGGCGGCTATCGCTGCCGGTGCTGACTCGCTGATGATCGAGGTCCACCCCAACCCCTCCAAGGCCCTCTCGGATGGCCCGCAATCCCTGAAGCCAGACCAGTTTGACCGGCTGATGCGGGAGCTGGCGACCATCGGCAAAGCCGTGGGCCGGTGGCCGCAACCCGTCCCCGCTTTGGTTTGAGCTGTTGCGCATTGAATGCGCTTGATAATGAACCGCCGCCGTGAAGGAGCGCCAAGAGAAAGCATCTTGGCGTCTTTGGTGTCCTGGGCGGTTGATTAGAACACAGGTCAATCATACGGAATATGGCGCTGAGGTTGACAAATTTGCAAGTTTGTGCTAGAGGCAGAAGGGGGAGCAATCAGGGCTCGTTGCGCAGCGTCTGTGCGGCTAAGTAGAGCTTGCTCCACTCGGCGGCAACCTGAGCGGGTTTGAGCTTCAGGGTTTTGGCGATCGCCTCAGCGGGCTGGCCGGTTTTGAGCAGCTGCAAAAGCTGGCGCTGCACCGGCGTCAGGCTGTCCCAGTATTGCTGCCACTGAGCCGGTGCCAGACCGAGGCTGTGTTCGGTGAGGGAAGTCAAGAGCCAGCTACCGACTAATTCGGGCTGTATTTTGAAGGCAAAAACCCGAAGGGCGTGGTAGCTGACTTTTTCTCGCAGCCGGTAGACTTGCTTGACCGGCACATTCAGCTCCCGGGCAATCTCATCCTGGGAGCGACCTTGCAGATAGAGCCGCAGCCACTCAACGGCTTGTGCGCCGAGGTTTTCAGCCAGGTAGGTTTCAAATTCCCGCCGCACGGCGGCGCGAAGCGTCAGCTGCTCTTCCCAAGCTTGGGTGTCTTGATACTGGGCGACTGCCTGGGTATCGAAGAGGCTGACGGGCTCCTCTGTGTCGTGGTGGGCAATTTCTTCGGAGACGAGCCGCAGGAGGGCGCTGGCCGGCACTTGAGTGAGTCCGCCGCGCTGAGTGCGCCGCAGGTAGTTGACAAACCGGTACACGAGCAGGGGCTGGTTGCGCACCGGTCGCAGGCAGTATTCTTCGGTGGCGGCGAGCAGCAGGGCGTTGCGCAGGCGGGGATCTGCGGTGCAGCCGGCAATCCTGGCGATTTCCAAGTGCAGGTAGCGGTCAGCCTGCAGCATTTCCTGGATGACTTCTCGCACCACATCCACCACACTCCGCTGCCGGTCCCGGCTGAGGGCGACCCAGGTGCGGACTTTCTGGCGCAGCAGCACTAATGAGCCGAGGCGCTCGATTAAGTGCCGGTACGCCTGTTCGGGGGGGACGCCCAGATAGCGGTGCCGCAAAATCCGGTAGCGGAAGTCCATCGCTCCCTCGGCTATGGCCAGTCCGGCGGGCTCTAGGGCCTCAAAACGGTCGGGATTCTCGCCCAGCAGCCAGCAGATAATGCTTTCGCCGGTGTCTGGGTTTTGGTTGGGGCAGTCGGTCGCTACTCGCGACCGCCATTGTTCAGCCAGTTGTTCTGCTAATTTCATCGAGTTGTGCCGGCACGTGTCAGCGGGGTGGGATGAATTGCGGGCGGCACCACTGGGTGCCGGTGGGGTCAAATGTGCGCACTTCACTACAAGATATAGCAGCAGTCATATTGGTTAGGACAATTAGGCATTGGGCATTGGGCATTGGGCATTGGGCATTGGGCATTGGGCATTGGGCATTGGGCATTGGGCATTGGGTTAAGTATTAACTTTTCTCCTCAAACCTAACCCCTAAAACCTAACCCCTAAAACCTAACCCCTTAATCACCCCGACATGATATAGGAGCAGTCATATTGGTTAGGGCAGGCGTTCGCCGTACCTACGTCGGAACCTGCTAGGATAGGCGATCATTCCGACGAGCGTGTCCGAAACTAAGTGAATATTGCTATATTAGATCGTGTTTGCCAAGTATCGCAGTATGCACTTAGGTTAGGACATTCGATCTAGAGGGCACGCAGGGAACGCGTGCCCTACACCTTTTTCCCTAGGTCACTGACGTCTTAACCAATATGACTGCTGCTATAACTGTTGAGCGATGAGTGCGCCATAAACCGATCATATCGCTTGAGTTGAAGGGGCAGGCTCACACGAGATGCCTGCGTTCAGCCTTGATTGTTTATAAACCCGCCCCTACTTCCGGCTTCCCCACCATCAGAAACCCGGTTTCTTGTGCTTTCACTTTTTGTTGATAAATGAGCGCTCAGGGGTGGGAGTCTTACTCCAGGTGCAGCTGGATGTTCTTGTTTTTCAGCTGCTCCTGCACCCACAACTCGAACATCCGGTCTTCGATTTCCCGTTTCAGTTGGCCTTCTAGGGAGGCCGGCTGCCACTGCTCTATGCGAAACAGGCAATAGCGCCCCTCAAATGCCACCGGCCCGATTAAGTCCCCCGGTTTCGCGCCGGCAATCGCTTCTCGAATCGGTTGGGGCAGCTGAGCGACACTGACGCGCCCCATCATACCGTTATAGAGCCGGTCGTCGGTGAGGGAGTGCTCTCTGGCCAGTTTTTCAAAGGGCCGGCGGTCGTCGATCAGCTGCCGCATCAGCTCTTCTGCCAGGCTGACGTCGCCGACGACGATGCGAGAGAGCACCACTGTGGCCAGCTGTTCTTTGTTTTTGCTGAAAAATTCCTGGACTTTGGCCGCAACCAGCTGGTTTTTCAGCCCGGCGATCTTTATGCCTTTGGCAAATTGGTTGCGGAAGTCAGCGTAGCTGATGCGCTGAGTTTGCAGCCACTGGTCGAAGCTCTCTTGGGTGACCAGGCGATTCTGCATGCGGAAGTTAACGATCGCCTGCTCGAGCTGGCTGGGATCGAGTTCTAAGTCGGGGCGGGACTGCAGTTGCTGTTCGAGCAGGTGCTGGCGCAGCACGGTCTGCACGAATCGCGGCAGTTCGCCGGCGGCTCGCAGGTAGCTTATGGTCAGGCGCAGGGAGAGGGGCTGACTGTCGATGCTGATGAACGTTTCGGCTTGCATAGCTGGTATTTTTGCCATCCAACAGCATCATTCTGAATGGTTTCTGGGGCTTTTGCCCAGAGCGGGGGATGGCGATGGCCATTCTAGGGGGCAATCGGCACAGGCACCGGCTCTGTTTGCAATGGTGTCTGAGATGTGGTATAATCAGATGTGGTGTTTTTGGAAACTAGCCGGCACCGATAGATTTCAGATGTGCTTTCTGTAACTTCCAGGTGTGCTCGATCAAGTCGATCAAATCTGGAAATGGCTGGAAGTGCCAGTAATACCGGGCCCAAAGCTCTGCCTTCGACCAGTCCAGTTCGGCTTGACGGCGGCAGCAGCGAAACATAGAGCAGTGTGACCCTGCTATCAGTTCCATTTGCCAGCGGTCGTAGGTTGCGGCTTCCAGCTGATAGCGCCGCTCCCTGATCCGGCGCAGCAATTCTTTTTGGGTGGCGTGGCAATAGGTTTTTGCTCGCTTCTGGAATTCCAGTCTCAAGGCGTATTCCAGCTCCTGCAAGTGGTCTAAGTGGGTGCAGGTTGAGATGCCGTAACCTATGGCGCGTATCCAGCACGGCAAGTCGCGATAGCTCACCACCTGGGCCTTTTTGTGCCGGATCTGCACCCACACTCCCACGTCCCAAAACTCCATAGACACGATCTCTTCGGTTTGCACTTTCACCATGTCGGCGACTTCCGAGGCCAGCACCCAAATGTGGCTGGTGCCGATTAATTTGAGTAAATTTGTGTACATAGGATTCGTCTGTTTAGTAGATGACACCCTCTAAAGCGTTAGCTCCCCTACAACAGGCACGCGCCTCTTTTTTAGGGGGCTGTCAGCAATACAATCATGCTGTAGCCTCCCGACTGTTTTTTGAGTCGTGGGATTAACCTGTACGAAGTATTTTTTGGGCTTCTACGGGTCACTAAATATTTAGAGAGTGGTGGACACGGCCTTCTATAAAAGGCATAGCTCTACGATAGAACAGCAAGTGTGACTCTGACAAGGGGTTTTTGGAAGTTTTTTGTAAACTTTTGTGTCGGGCGGGGGCCAGGGGGCGGCAAGGGAGCCGGCGGCCAGTTTGTAGTTCAGCCCAGCCCTGCCGGTGGCCAGTTTGTAGTTCAGCGCAGCCCTGCCGGCGGCCAGTTTGTAGTTCAGCGCAGCCCTGCCGGCGGCCAGTTTGTAGTTCAGCGCAGCCCTACAGGTGGCCAGTTTGCATCCTGGGTTTAGCCCGACCGGCAGCCCCAACTGCACCGGCACCGGCATTCGGGCGATGCGGGCCCGCTTCCCCTGGGCCACCGGCATTCGGAACAGCCGAGCCAGAGGTTGGGCGAGGTCTGGAGCTGTCGCAGCAAATATTGATAGCAGATAATCGAACTAATTTTACAAGCCTTTTTCCGGTATTAAATTTAATTATTATTTTAGAAATGCTGCCTGCACTGCATATTTTGAAGCGAAGAAATATCAGCTAAACTGGAAAACCACAGGAGCAAAGTTCGCCGGCACAAGGCATGGCAGCACATCCATTAATGGCGGCAGCAGCAGCAGAGAATCGAGTCCAATCCCCTTGACAGCCGGCAATCATGAAGTTCCTTGCCTGAGCTGAAACGCTATCCTATTAGAGATTGGACAAGACGGCCACCCATCTAAAATCTAAACTGGAAACTCTAAAATCGATGCTAGACACCCTAGACCTCAACCTCACCCTCGATAAAGAAACGTACAAAACCCAGATAGAGAACCTGATGCAGCAGCTGCGAACGCTGCAGAAGGCGTGCTGGGAGAAAAAATTGCCGATGATAGTGGTGCTGGAAGGCTGGGCGGCTGCCGGCAAGGGTTCCCTGGTCAAAAAGATGGTGGGATACATGGACCCGCGCGGGTTTGCTGTCCATCCGATTTGGCCGGCAAGCGCCGCTGAGCAGCAGTACCCTTTCCTGTGGCGGTTTTGGCAGAAACTGCCGCCGAATGGCAGCATCGGTTTTTTCTACCACAGCTGGTACACCCGGGTGCTGGAAGACCGGCTCTTTGAGCGCTTGAATGCGGCGGAAGTGCCGGTGGCGATGCGCCAGATCAACGCCTTTGAGCGCCAGCTGGCGGATGACGGGGCGGCAATCTCCAAGTTCTGGATTCACCTGAGCAAGAAGGAATTGAAAAGCCGGCTCAAAAAAGCCGCCAATGACGAGTTAGAAGCGTGGCGGGTGCGTGCAGAGGACTGGCAGCAAGCCAACCACTACCAGCGGTACGCCACTTTTGCCGAGGAAATGCTCACCGGCACCAGCACCGGACCGGCACCCTGGACACTGGTGGAAGGGGACTGCCAGCGGTGGGCGCGGGTGAAAGTGCTGACCAAAATGGCCACCACCCTGCTGGAAGCCCTCGACCGGCGGCACGCCCTGCTCCCGCCGCCGGTTTTGCCGCCGCAAGAGCGTCTGGAACCCACGGAACCGGACTTACTGGGGCAAGTGGATCTCAGCCTCAGCCTGTCTAAAGACGAGTATAAAACGCAGTTGCGGGAAGAACAAGTGGAGCTGCGCAAACTCCAGCTGAGCATTCACAAACATCAGGTGCCGGTGCTGGTGCTATTTGAGGGTTGGGACGCCGCTGGCAAAGGGGGAGCGATCAAGCGCCTGACGGATGTGCTAGATCCGCGCAGCTATGTGGTTCAGCCATTCGCCGCCCCCAGCGACGAGGAAAAAGCCCGCCACTACCTGTGGCGGTTCTGGCGCAAGCTGCCCACTGCCGGCACGATCGCCATTTTTGACCGCACCTGGTACGGGCGGGTGCTCGTCGAGCGCGTGGAAGGATTTGCGGCAGGAGCGGAGTGGCGCAGAGCTTACCAGGAAATCAACGAGTTTGAGGAGCAGTTAACCAGCGCCGGCTGCGTTTTGGTCAAGTTTTGGCTGCACATCAGCCCGGAGGAGCAGCTGCGGCGATTTGAGGAGCGCCAGAACAATCCTTTTAAGCAGCACAAGCTAACACCGGAAGACTGGCGGAATCGGGAAAAGTGGCCCCTGTATAATGTGGCGGTGAACCAGATGATTCAGCGCACCAGCACGCCGGCGGCTCCTTGGACAGTCGTGGCGGGGAATGACAAATACTACGCCCGCGTGAAAGTCATCAAAACGGTCACCGAGGCGATAGAGAGTCAGCTAAAACGCCGGCACAAGGGTTAGGTGTTAGGGGGATCGTCGCATTGGGGATCGTCGCATCATCGCATCATCGCATCATCGCATCATCGCATTGGGTGTTGCTGATTTCTCGCGCAGGCGCTTTGCGACGTGCGCTTTGAGCTTCTGCCTAAATCTTCCCCATGCGCCATGCGCCATGCGCCATGCGCCATGCGCCATGCCCCATGCCCCATGCCCAATCTTAAAAACACATCAGCGTTTCTTTGGTATGCTTGTGAGTCCAAGCGGTCATGCCGGTGGCGATTAAGCAGAGGTAGCGGCGAGCTTCTTCTGTCAGGGTGACGCCGGTGAAGTCTGCTCCCTCGATTTTGACTCCGAGCAAGTGCGCCTCACTGAGATCGGCACCGCTCAAATCTGCTTTGCTGAGATTTGCCCAACTCAGGTTAGCTTTACTGAGAAACGCCTTAGTCAGGTCAGATCCCGTCAGGTTCGCCCCAGTCAAGCTGCCGCCGCGGATCTTAGCCGCCTTGAAATTGGCAGCCATCAGGCTGGCATCTTGCAGGTTGACGCCGCTGAGTTTGGCGTTGCTGAGGTCAACACCGTTGAGATCGACCCCATTGAGGTCAATCCCGTTCAAAAAAGCGGCACTTAGGTTGACACCATTTAAGAAAGCTCCATCCAAGGTAGCCCCACTGAGTCTGGCACCGGCCAGATTGGCCCAGTTGAGATTGGCTCGGCTGAGGTTGGCACCGCGCAGGTTGATGTCGGTGAGATTAGCCCCACATAAATTGACGCGCTTGAGGTTAGCACCTCGCAGGTTCGCGCCGGTGAGGGTAGCACCGCTGAGCTTGGCTTTTGAGAGGTCTGCTTTTACCAAGAAAGCGCCGGTGAGGTTAGCTTTGGTTAGGTCGGCATCTGCGAGACTGCCTTCGCTCATTTTCACAAAACTCAGATCCGCCCAGTTGAGGAAGGCATCACTCAGGTCTGACTTGGTGAGGAAAGCCCGAGTGAGATTGGCTCCCATGAGGTTCGCACCGGCAAGGTTGACCTCGATCAGGGTGACACCACTCAGGTCGGCTCCTTGCAAGTCCGCACCGGCAAAGTTTCTCTCTCCTTGGTTGTACAGCCTCAGCAGATGACTAACTTCCATATCGTGAACTCCAATTGCGACCGTTTTGGGTTTGGGCAGTGCAAGGACAGGGCTAAAATTTGGCAATTTCAGGTCAGCAAGGGGGTCTTGGGGGTTGCCCTACAATTAAGATGCCCAGGCGATGGACGCGATTATCAATGTTTCAATCCCGTTGCCGGGATTCAGCGGGCAAAAAATATTCTTCTCCAGCCCCCTGCTGAAATCATTATCGCATTCCGAACCCGCAGCGCCAGCAGGCATCGGGATGCTGCTGTGCGCTCTCACCCACCTATTGCTCCTGGAGGAGTTTGCGGTTGTGGGGGGCACCGCTGTTTTTTAGAACTTGCAATAAGCGCGTGAATTTTGGCACATTGTTTTAGTTGCTGCATCAGCGGTGGGGAGCTGAGACGATTGGGTAATATTGCAAAATAGTAGCAAACGGGACTGAGAGCCTGCTTGCGCCTGATTAGGATATTACCGTGACCGGCTTTTCTGGGATTTTAAGAAACAAGTATATTTGTAAAGAAATTTTGTCGGGTCGGGACTGGAGGAGGATAGAGTCTGCCCACAAGTGGTAGGGAGAGAGTGCGCCAATGTTTCCACTGCAAGCCCAAGTTCTGCTTTGGCTGCTGATTGCCTTCCTGCTTTGGTATCTGCTGTGGCAGGCAGCGCCCAGAGACTCGGCGTTCTGGTTCGTCCGCGTGATAGTGGCGCTCACCCTGATTGCAGCGTTTTTCTCCCCAGCCGATCCATTCAGTCAATTTGCGTGGGGCCTGCTGTCCTTACCGCTGAAGCCGCTGGGTCTGCCGGCAGTGCTGCTCATCGTGGCCAGCCGGCAATATCTGTGGGTGAAAAGCTTGCCGCAAACACGAAAGGTTATCGTCCGAACAGTTAAGTCCGAGGAGGAGAAACCGGGAAAGGTTCTTGTCCGAACAGTTAAGTCCAGGGAAGAGAAATCGGGAAAGGAGATCGTCAAAACAGTTAAGTCCGAGCAAGTCTGGGCAGCACTGCTGATTTTGCTGGTTTTCAGCAACCCTTGGATAGCGCTGCAGCTAGAGGGGACAGTCAGCTGGCTAGGGCTGGACAGGTCAGCGATTTGTCCAGAAGATGGCGGCGAGCCCAAACCAACTCAAAAGGCAGGCGCGATTGTGGTGTTGGGGCGGACAGTCACTCAGCCTGGACTGCGCTACGGGACTCAAATGCAGGTGACAGATACCAGCGAGCGCATCCTGGCGGCTTTTGAGCAGTACCGGCAGCAGCGAGAGTTGGGCAATCGCCCCCGGGTGATTGTCAGCGCCGGCATGGGGTCAGTGGGTGGGGCGCGGCGCACAGAGACAGACACTACGCTCCGCCTGCTGCAAAAACTGGGGGTGAAGGACGTCCGCTTTGATGACAGCAGCTTAGATATTTATAGCAGTGCCCTAGAGGTTAAAAAAATCTTGACCCAGGAGGCACCCGACCCGAAACAGCCGATAATTTTGGTGGCTTCTGCCCTGGATCTAGGTCGGGCCAAACTGACCTTTCAAAGGCTGGGCCTGGAGGTGATTCCTAGCGCCCTCGACTTGTACGAGCGACTTTGCCAGCCCTCCCAGCACCGCGTGCTGTTTGCAGACTTTGTTCCCAGCGCCCAAGCCCTGATGCGCAGCGAGCGCTCTATTAATGAATTCTTCACCTTAATTTATTATTTTTTGCGAGGCTGGCTGTGGGTGCCCTAGCAGTGGCGCGAGCGCTGTCGCTCACCCCTTAAATTTCTTGCCGAAACCCGCCCCGCCGGCACGAAAGGATGGAAGATTTGCGCCGAAAAATGTTAAGTTCGTGCCAGTCTTGGCCGCACTGCTGAGGTAAGCTGATTGCCCGCACCGGCAGCGCTGAAAGTCTAACAGGAGCAAAGCGATGTATAATAGCACAAAATATGCAATTTGTCAAGTGCGGGCGAGTGCCGGCCACCGGCAGCTCAAACCGAGTCACTGCAGCGCAATGTTAGTTCCGCTCGTCAACCAGCCCCATTCCCACTAGAAAACTCCAAAGATCGCCATGTTAGAAGCCTTAATTAGCTTAATCATTTTGCTGTGGCTCGGCTCTTTTCTCGTGCCGGTGATTAAGAACTTATTTCAAAAAGACTATGGAAGCTATCTGGGGGCGGCGATTGCTCTGCTTATTGTCGTCTTTTTCGTATTAAGACTGCCCAGCTACAGCACCTGCACTATACTAACAACTCTGTGGGTCATCCTCACCTTCCCGCTTAGACCGCTGGGCCTGGTGCTGGTGATTTTGCTGCAAGCTTTGAAGGAAGGGATGAGAAAGCTAGAGGACGATAAGGAAGGGAAGAAAGCCCAGGACTCCAGGAAAAAGCTCACAGAGCGGGTGATGGTGGCGCTGGTATTTTTATTGCTCTCTAGCGTGCCGGTGTCGGCGGACTGGCTCGCAGACAGATTGGGGCAAGAGTCGCCGATACGCACAGGACTGGGGTTTGTAGATTATCTGCCCAGGATTGAGGGACTCAGCGCCACAACTAGCGTCCTGGAAAAGGCTCTGCCAGTTCTTTACAATCCGATTAACGTTTGTCCGCCCCCACCGGGATTGTGATTCAGTGTTACATTCGGAAGTGGGCGCTGTTTCTGTTACCCGCACTGGGGAGGTTGGGACAGCTACCCATCCAAGATGGGACACCCATTGGGGAACTTGAAATCGGGGTTGTTTGAGAAACCCGGTTTCCCCTCACCCCCTGATGACGCCCGCAGACGCTTTAAACCTTTCACCCCGACTCATGGCTCGCTCTCGACTGCAAAAACTGGCTGCTTACCTGCGCCCCCACTGGCGTCAGGCGCTCTCGGGCATCCTCGCCCTGCTGATTGTCAATGGGTTGGGGGTCTACATTCCCCTGCGGATTCGCAACAGCATTGACAGACTCAGGCTGGCGGCAGAAGGCCCAGTCCCCTCTCTAGAATCGGTTTGGCCCTATGTGCTGCTAATCTTCGTCTTAGCAACGCTGATGTGGGCAATCCGGGTGGCGTCGCGCCTGTTGCTGTTTGGGGTGGGGCGTCAGGTGGAATTTGACCTGAAACAGCGGATTTTTGAGCATGTGCTCACCCTGGAACCGTCTTACTTTGCCAGCAACCCGACGGGGGATTTGATTAACCGCGCCACCTCGGATGTGGATAATATCCGCCGGCTGCTGGGGTTTGCGGTGCTGAGTCTGGCAAATACGGTGTTTGCTTACGGACTGACGCTGCCGGTGATGATGGCGATTAACCTGCGGCTGAGTTTGCTGGCTATCTCTGTCTATCCTGTGATGCTGGTACTGGTCCAGCTCTTTGCCAACCGCTTGCGCAACCTACAGCAGACTGTGCAAGAAGAACTCTCGGATTTGAGCGATCTTATCCAAGAGGATATGAGCGGTATCTCGCTAATTAAAATCTACGCCCAAGAAGAAAATGAGCGCCGCGCTTTCCGCGAGCATAACGACCGGCTGCTTTCCGCGACACTGAAGCTGGCGAAAACTCGCACGCAGCTGTTTCCGATTCTTTCGGGTTTGGCGAGTTTGAGTTTGCTGGTATTGCTAGCATTCGGTTCCGGCGCGATTGTGGCAAAGGAAATTACGGTTGGGGATTTTATCGCTCTGATTCTCTATGTGGAACGTTTGGTTTTCCCAACAGCGCTGCTCGGTTTTACGATTACTGCCTACCAGCGTGGGGAAGTGAGTATTGACCGTGTAGAGGCGATTTTGACAGAAAAGCCGAAAATTCAGGACGAGCCGGCGGCGGTTTCCCTGCCGGTGCCGGTGTTGGGTTCTGTCAGGGCGCGCAATCTCAGTTACACTTATCCGGGAGCGTCCGCACCGGCACTGAGAAATGTCAGTTTTGAGATTGCTGGCGGCGAAACGGTAGCCATTGTGGGACCGGTGGGCGCGGGCAAATCGACTCTGGCGAATGCGCTCCCCCGCTTGCTGGATATTGCCAGAGGGCACCTGTTTTTGGATGGCTGCGACATTACTGAACTGCGATTGCGCGACTTGCGGGGGGCGATCGCTTATGTGCCGCAAGACAGTTTCCTGTTCAGCACTACGATTGAAAATAATATCCGCTACGGGAATCCCCAAGCTGAGCGGGATCGGGTGGGAGAAGCTGCGAAACAAGCGCAGATTGAGGGAGAAATTCTCAATTTTCCGCAGCAGTATGAGACAATTGTGGGAGAGCGGGGGATTACTCTATCTGGCGGACAGCGGCAGCGCAGCGCTCTGGCTCGCGCAATGCTTGTGGATGCGCCGGTGCTGATTCTGGATGATGCGCTTTCTAGTGTTGACAATCAAACGGCGACGGCTATTTTGAAGAATCTCTCCGCCGGCACAATGCGGAAGACGGTAATTTTTATCTCGCACCAGATGTCTGCGGCGGCGACGGCTGACCGGATTTTTGTGATGGATGCCGGTGAGATTGTGCAAACCGGCACTCACGCGGAGCTGATGCAGCAAGCCGGTCTGTACCGCACGCTTTGGGACCAGCAAAGGTTGGAGGAGTTGCTGCGCTAGATGGGGGAGAAAGAAGCCAGAAGGATAACTTGTTTACTCATGTTCGTAGTTGGGCTTCAGCCCAAAAGTTCGTAGTTGGGCTTCAGCCCAAAAGTTCGTAGTTGGGCTTTAGCCCAAAGTTCGTAGTTGGGCTTTAGCCCAAAAGTTCGTAGTTGGGCTTTAGCTCAAAAGTTCGTAGTTGGGCTTTAGCCCAAAAGTTCGTAGTTGGGCTTTAGCCCAAAAGTTCGTAGTTGGGCTTGAGCCCAAAGTTTGTAAAAAGTGTGTAGTTAGCCCGCAGCAAATAGTGCTACAATTGTCAAACTCCAGCCGGTTCTGGTGGGGAGCAGCCACCAGAGGTAACGGGGAAAGTTCGGTGTGAGACCGGCACTGTCCCGCAACTGTAATCTGGCCACTGTAAGTGGCCATTAAGTCAGAACACCCACCGGCAGTTGTATTGCATAAATCTGCGAGGTACAGATGGATTTGGGAAAGGTTTCACAAGTTGGGAAAAATGTCAAGGGTGCTGGCATTGTGGCGGCAATATCGGCGCTGGGAGTGCTGAGCGCCGGCGCACCGGCACTGGCGCACCACATGATGGGAGGCAAAACGCCCTCGAATTTTTTTGAGGGGTTTATGTCAGGATTGGCGCATCCGATTATTGGGGTTGACCATTTTGCTTTTGTGGTGGCAATTGGGTTAATTGCTGCTGGGCGATCCGGTGGGGTGTTTATCCCGGCGGTTTTTGTGGTGGCGGCGATGGTTGGCACCGGCATTCACTTGCTGAGCGTGAATATGCCGGCGGTTGAGATTGCGATCGCTCTGTCGGTGATTGCGGGGGGTTTGCTGCTGGTATTGAAGCCGCAACCGGCAATTCAGACGCCGGTTTTAGCGCTTTTGGCGGCACCGGCTGGGCTGTTTCACGGGTACGCCTACGGTGAGTCGATTGTGGGGGCGGAAATGACGCCGCTGGTGGCTTACCTGGCAGGTTTTACGGCAATTCAGTTTGGGATTGCGCTCTTGGCGCTCAATGCCGGCAATTTGCTCAAGAGTAAAGGGGTTCAGCCGGAATTGCTGAAGCGATTTGCCGGTGGGGCAATTTGTGTGATTGGCGGCGTTTTCTTGTCGCTGTCGGTGGCGGGATAGAAGCCGGCACTCCAACCCCCTCCCCGCCGGTGGGGAGGGGGAGTAAGATGAGGCGCACCGGCATCTCTCGTTCCCAGATAGAGCCTGGGAACGAGGGGAAGGGCAGGCGAGACGCCTGCCCTACGTCTATACGTCGTATCCCAGTTTCCTAATCTAACTGGCTACTGCTATATAACTGAGATATTGCCCGCGAATTTACAGAGATAGGGAGGGATCGCCGGCGTAACCCCCAAAAAACCGGCAACCGGCACGTCAAAATTTTCCCAATTTCCACTAGACACACCGGCACATTTGTGGTAGATTCGTATTGTGGGAGAAGGTGCGCAAAAAAAAGGGCCGGTGCGGGCAGGCGGAACAGTGGCAAAGAATTTCCCTCAAGTTGTAGTCGAGCCCCCCGGCGATTGGAAATCGCGGCTACACAGACAAAGCCCGCCTACCCTTCGGGAAGGGCTTCGCCCAACGCGGGCTAAGAAAGGCAAATTTTCCCAATTTCCCGCCACCGGCACATTTGTGGTAGAGTGTTATTGTGGGAGAAGGTGCGCAAAAAAAGGGCCGGTGCCGGCAGGCGGAACAGGGGCAAAGAATTTACCTCAAGTTGTAGTCGGGCCACCCGGCGATTGGAAATCGCGGCTATACAGACAAAGCCCGCCTACCCTTCGGGAAGGGC
>NZ_KB235948.1:6360316-6399666 GCF_000332335.1 Kamptonema formosum PCC 10802
ATTACCTCAATTTCGAGTAGACACACCGGCACATTTGTGGTAGAGTGGTATTGTGGGAAAAGGTGCGCAAAAAAAAGGCCGCTGCGGGCAGGCGGAACAGGGGCAAAGAATTTACCTCAAGTCGGGCCACCCGGCGATTGGAAATCGCGGCTATACAGACAAAGCCCGCCTACCCTTCGGGAAGGGCTTCGCCCAACGCGGGCTAAGAAAGGCAAAATTTTCTCAATTTATAGTAGACACACCGGCACATTTGTGGTAGATTGGTATTGTGGGAGAAGGTGCGCAAAAAAAGAGCCTGTGCGGGCAGGAGTCCAGTCCTCGGGCGATTGTAAACGTTCCCAGTGGGCGGTGGGAAAAAGGAAAAACTCCGCAGATTTTGAGAGTCTCGCTCTACTCTTAGCCCGCGAAGGCGGGCTTCGTCTGTATAGCCGCGATTTCAATCGCCTGGAACCTGGCAAACTAGCCAGAGGTCTAACCCCTCACGCATTCGCCAACAGTCTCTTTCCAATCGCCAGGAACCAGGCTAATCGCCGGCGAACTCGCTACAGGTCCAACCCCCTCACGGACGATCCAACACCATCTGTCAATCCCTCCCAGCCCACCGGCACGGCACAAACGGGATGCTCCCCCCGAAAACCCCTTGACAGAACCGGCACGCCTAAGGCAAAATAGGAGAAACGTGAGGCATTAGGGGCGGCAGATGTTCCGGCAAGTTGGGCAGTGGCTGAAAAGGTTATGGCAGTGGGTGGCTGGGCTTTTCGGAAAAGGGAAACCGGCACCGGCACCCCCGCCACCGGCACTGCCCACCCTCAGCGACACCGCCTATGAACGTCTGTTCATGCAGCTGATGGATGGCGTGGGTGACGGTTGGGATGGGGCGCGGGTGCGCGAGCACTTGGGAAACCGCTCTGATGACAGCTGGTTCGCCAATTGGCTGCAGCGCTTTGGCAGGGATAAGCTGCTGGCTTCGCCCCAGCCGAATCACGAATTGGCGCGGCGCATGGTGCGGTTGGGGGAAATTGGCTGCGGGAAATTTGGCGAGATTGCCGGCGAGTTTGGCACGCAGCGTCTGGCAAAAAATGCTCAGCCGCTGGCGGAAGGGGAGTGGGAGTTCCTGTTTGGCTCGCTGCTGGAGCGGGTGTCGCTGGGAGAGGAGCCGGTGCTGGCGTTTCTGGAGGATTTGCAGCATCGCGCTATTTTGCAGCTGTGGGTGGAGTGGCTGCGGAATTATGGGGAAACCTTACTGGCTGCGGATGTGGCGGAGCGGGATTTGGCGCGGCGCATGGCGCGGCTGGGGGAAATTGCCGGTGGGGAGTTGGGTGAGGTGGCGCGGGATTTGGGGAGCCGGCTGTTGGAAAAGGTGCCGGTGGAAGATGAGGTTTGGGAGATTATTGAGGCGGTGTTTGTTGGGAATGGGTTGGGGGTTGTGGGGGATGTGAACCGCCAAGACGCTGAGGGCGCAGAGGAAGAGGGGGGAGCTGATCTGGAGGCTAAGGTGTGGTTTGAGCGAGGTTTTCAGCAAGCAATGGCAGGGGATTTTGAAGGTGCAATCGGTTCTTTTAACCAAGCCCTCCATATTAAACCAGACTTCCCCGAAGCTTTGCTCAACCGGGGCGCAGCGCAGGTTGAGTTAGGACAGTTCGAGCCGGCAATCGCTTCTTGGAACCAAGCCCTCGCTATTAAACCAGACTTCCACGAAGCTTTGTACAGCCGGGGCGTAGCGCAGGAGAAGTTAGGAAAGTTCGAGCCGGCAATCGCTTCTTATAACCAAGCCCTCGCTATTAAACCAGACTTCCACCAAGCTTTGTACGATCGGGGCAATGCGCAGGCTCAGTTAGGACAGTTCGAGCCGGCAATCGATTCTTATGACGCTGCTCTTGCTATTAAACGGGACTTGTGGGAAGCATGGGCGATGCGGGGCATTGCAGCAGGAAAATCTATTTCTCCCCTGCAGGGGCTGCTAAATCCCCTGCTAGCAACCTCTCCCCTAGCCAGGGAAAATCCCGAATTAAACCGGCGCGGCTATGAGGGGAGATTGGCAAGCTATGAAGAAGGGTTGAAACATTGCCACCGAGACACGCACCCGGAAGGCTGGGGAGAATTGCACCGGCTTACCGGCGACGCGCACTATTTCCGAGGGCGCGGGAATGACAGACACCGGCACTACTGGAACAAAGCCCTCAACAGCTACAACACAGCACTGGAAACCCTTACCGAAACCGCTTTTCCCGAAGCGCATCTAGAGGTGTTAGACAGTCTGATGCGCGTATTGCGGTGGTTGGGGGAAAAGGAGCAAGCCGATGAATTGCACCGGCGCGCCAAAGAATTGTTGCGGCGGTTGCTAGCCGAGCCAAAACGCCCTGACTGGAAGAAAAAGCAGCTGGCGCTCAAATTTGCCGGCTTTCAGCAGTTGACGGTTGACGAGTGCGTGCGAAATGGGGAGCCGGTGCGAGCTTGGGAATTGGCAGAACAAGGCAAAAATGCCTGTTTGACTTGGCTGCTATATGCCTGGACCGATGATATCCCCACCGCCAGCTGGGAAGACATCCAGCAACTCCTGAATCCCTCCACTGCAGCCATTTACTGGCACCAAAGCCCAGTTGCACTCCACACCTTTATTATCAAACACAGCGCCCCACAACCGATTGTGCTGGGAGCCACCCCCGACAGCCCCACCGAACCAGCTTCTCCTCCCTCTGACTCCCCCTCCCCGCACGCGGAGATGGAGGGGGGTGAGGTTCTTTTCCAGACTCGCCTTCAGGACTTTGAAGCCTGGGTGGAAGAGTGGAATGAGCAATATCAGGACTATCGCAATCTCAAGGAGAAAGACGCAGCGGGGGAAAGCGACAAAAAAAGCCATCCCTGGTACGCGGGAATGGAGGAAAGACTGCAGGATTTGGGGAAAATCCTCGACATGCCGGCAATTTTAGAGCAAGTCGCCGGCATCCCTCAACTGATTCTCATCCCCCACCGCGACTTGCACCCCTTACCTCTGGAATACCTGTTCCCAGATCAGCTCACCCTCACCCGCCTCCCCAGCGCTCAAATTGGCAAGATGTTGAGCACCGCGCCGGCAAACCCCTCACCCGCCAACCCGGAAAAAATTCTCCTCAGTGCCGAAACTCCCGACAGTAAAGGGTTTCCTGATTTGCCCCTCGCCGATGTGGAATCCGCCGCCATCGCCCAGATGTTTCCCCCCACCGGCATTACCCGCATTTCTGGAAAGCAAGTCACACCGGCTACCCTGGCAAATTGCCTCAGACAGCCTCACCGCATCTTTCATTTTACCGGACATGGCGTAGCCAATATCAGCCATCCCGCCTTTTCTTATTTACCCCTCACCGGCGAGGACAAACTCACCGTTGAGGAAATACTGTCTATTAAGCTGGATGGCTACGAGCTTGTCAGCCTTTCCGCTTGCGAAACCGCCCTCACCCGCAACCAAACCATCACCGCCGAATATGTGGGATTGGTGAGTGGCTTTCTGCGAGCCGGTGCAGCCGGTGCGCTCACTACCCTCTGGGTAGTGCAATCCGACGCCAGCGCCCTAATGACGATCCAGTTCTACCGGCAGCTGAAAAAAGGCAAATCCCCAGCAGTCGCCCGCGCAAATGCAGTAAAATGGTTAAAGCAGCTGACGCCCAAAAAACTCAGCCGGCTCTATAAGGCTTCTCTCGCCGAACTTCCCCCATATGAGGACACGGTTCGCCCCACCCTCAAACGGGAGTTGCGGCGATTTGCTAAACTAGAAGAACAAGACGGCAAACTTTTTGAGCATCCCTACTACTGGGCTGCTCTCACAATAGCAGGTACATTTCGATGAATTCCTCCCAGAGGATTACCCTCAAAGCCTTTTTGATAGCCCTCGCCCAGCAAACATCCCCCCTCCCAGAGGAGTTACAAGCCCAACTGAAAGCGATTAGCGAGGACATCTCCTCTAATTTGGGCACCCTGGATAACCTCGGCGAGGCTTATCTGGGGGAAACGTACCTAAAGTATGCCGATATTTTACACACCCCCGCCGCCGAGCGCAATAAAGGTCTTCCCTGCGAAATTGATGAGAGAGCCGAAAGGCGAAATGCGGAACTCAGCAATCAGGTTGATGCCCTTGACATCATTGACAGGATGGATGATGAAACCCTCACCCAAACCGCAAATGCGATATTGAGCAACCCCGACAACCAGGAAAATGTCGTGCAAATTATTGTCGCTTGCGGGGATCTTGTCTTATGAGCGCCGGCGAGCTGATTTACCCAACCCTCGATTTATTTCTCTATGACTTGCGAGAGGGTTTAGCGCAAAGTTATGCTAAAATAGACGGCAACCGCAAGAAATTCTGGGATAAAATATACCCCCAGATAGATGACAGCCGGCTGGAAAACTTAGCCAAAGCTGAGAAACCCGAAGCCGATTATGTCCTCTTGCTTGAATCTCAAAAGATTGAGCAGTTTGAACCTGCCTGCGATGGCCATTTTTTCCCCGTTCAGCTAGGAGACACCTACGCCCTGCAAGCCGACTGTTCTGGCAAATACGCAGATCCGTCTGCAAAAACCCCCAACTTGGCAAAGCAGCCGGTTGATGGAACTGTTGCCAACCTCAAACAAATTATAGTCTCTCGCATCAACGGCACGCAAGAGGAAAAAGAACTGCAAGCCGGCAAGCGAGGAACCCTGGGACAAACTTGGCTGTTTTGGGCGCAACTCGCCTCAGAAAATCAAGATGTGGAAAAAACTGCAAAAGAGTGCTACACTCAATTGGTAGGGGAGTCTTGGGAGAGAGATTTCCAAGGCGACGGCGACTTTATGGGTGCCCGCGTCTTTGAACTGTGGCGCTTTCCCTCAAACTGGAGTGCCGGTTGGGATAAGTTCAGCCAAGAAAACCAGCACGTTCTGATTTTCCTGTTTCCAGCCGGTGAGGACATCGGGAAAATTCGGGGCAATATGGCAAAAATCTCCTTTGACTGCATGCGCCTGTTTGGCTACCGGCACAAGGTAATTTGGGCGTACTGGCAAGGGTGCCGGTTGAAAGCGAAACTCAAAGAGAAATATCGCGCCGCGCGAGAGTTTAACAGCCAGATTGCCCAACTGTTTGCCGGAGAGAGAGCCAGCCTCAACCAATTGCAAGAGGACCTAACCAAGGCGCTGAAAGACCACTCCGATTATACCGAGGCGCTAACCAAATTAGAGTCGCAACTGCGCACCATCAAGGTCAACTTTGCCAACTTCCAGAAACGGCAAAAAAACTTTAGAAACCCCCTTGACAAAAGCGGGCGGGGGGAGTTTATAATAAAGGTGGGGGAGAGTGTCTTCGCCCCAGAGAAATATCTGGAACAGCTAGCCTCAGACTGCGCCAACCTGAGTGCGGGGTTAAAGCTGCTGGAGAACCTGATCAGGAATATCGAGGGGATCGTACAGATAGAGCAAACCCGCAGCGAGCGCAATTTAAACTGGACTGTTGGGGTTGCCGGTATTGGACTAGCTGCCAGCGGCGTCACCGCCACCATCATTTCCACCAAACCTCCAAACACCTACAAGGACATTTCTTTCTTGCAGTCCCCGGCATTTGTGCTCAGTATCGGCATAGGAGTGGTGCTCGTCCTTAGCGCCTTCGTGATTAGGGAAATTTGTAGCCTACCTAACAGACTTCGCCGCCGGCGTTCTGATAAAAAGAACATGTAGTAGTTCTTAATCTTAGGTATTAGAAAGCCGGTTTTTAAAAGAAGCCGGCTTGTATCTCACGCTTGTTGAGAAAAGAGTCTTTCTCCCCCCTCTCCCCTTGTGGGAGAGGGGAGCTGGGGGGGTGAGGGTCTTTCTGTGGTAACATACCCAAGATGTGTGTGAACAGTAGCCCCGCTGACGGAGGTGGGGCTGACGGGATGCCGGCGAATAAACTACAGCGCATTTAATTTGCACTTCCCATCTCTAGCATCTCGTTGCCAGAATCACGCTGGAAACGCAATCTGGAGACTCTGCCCCCTTTCAAAGGAAAAGCAGGTTAAAAGCCTAATAGCTTAGTTTTGCATTATTCAGGTGCAATCCCCCCACAGAGGGATGCCGGTGGCGTCCTCAGGCAGAAGCCGGTCGCCTGTCCGGTGTCTCTGGAGGTGGGACCGGCAAGACGGCTGTCCTGCGCCGGCGGCATATATAAGTATGGCTTAATCTTAGGATAATAAATTTTTATGTGAGTTGGTTGCTGTTATGATAACTTTAACTTAACAGCCCTAGAGTACATTCAAGGTCTACAAGATGAAAAACACCCCTGAGCGCAATGGGTTGGAGCTAACGGAATCAATCTCCGTAGCGGGTTCTGTTGCGGGGACAATTATGGCCGTTGCGTCCCAGCAGCTGATCTACGCGGCTGCCCCCCTGAGTTTGGCCCTCTCGCTGAGTTTGATTAACCGCCGCCGGTTCGAGCAGTCATTTGAGCAGAATATCGCTTCTGTCTTGGCTGAGATGGGGAATCGCGTCACCCAAAGCGACCGGCAACTCTCAGGGGAAATGCAAGCGGTGCGCAATACAGTTGCCGCTTTGCAGGCTGCCCCCCAGCCGGCAGCAGACTTCAATCCCATAAAGGAAGAACTCTACCAGCTGCAAAAGCGATTTGACACCTTAGAAGAAGCCATAAACAGCTTCAGGGAAGCAGCTGAAAGCCATGAAGAACAAGACATGGCTGAACTTTTTCCCACCTTTGACCCCACTGACATGGAGCAACAGATTATGCTGCTCCAAAAAAACATTACCTTATTATCTGAAGCCTTTAACCAGCGCCCAGAAGCGAGCCGGTTGCCAGAATTAAATCAGCTTGTCGCTTCCCTGCAACAGCAGCTAGAAGCACTTCCTCAAACTGCCCCAGCTTTTGACCCCACTCCCCTGCATCAAGAAATTCAGCAAGTCAAGGCAGCACTCGCTCAAATCCCAACCAGTCCTGCCTTCGACCCCACTCCCCTGCAGCTGCAAATACAGCAAATGCAAGCCAGTATTTCCTTATTAACCCAGGCGTTTAACAGCCGCTTGGAACCCCAGCATATAGAAGAATTAAAGTACAGCGCCGCCAGCCTGCAACAGCAGCTAGAAGCAATTCCCGCACCCTTTGACCCCACTCCCCTCAACCAGGAGCTTCAGCAATTAACTGCAGCCGTTATTGAGCTGCAAAACATTCCAGCCTTTGACCCCACTCCCCTGGAGGAACAGATTCAGCAACTCCAAGTAAACCTATCCACATTAAGCAAAGCATTCAACCACCGCTCGGAACCCCAGCTCATAGAGGAATTGCGGCAGAACGTCGCGCGCGTCAAACAGCAGGTAGAAACCCTTGCTGGTCCCTTTGACCCCACTGCCTTAGAGCAGCAGATTGAAGAATTAAAGATTGCCCTCTCCGAACGGCCAAACACATCTTCCTTTGACCCCACTGTTCTAGAGCAGGAGATTCAGGAATTAAAAGCAGCCCTCGCCGAACCGCCAAACGCACCTTCCTTTGACCCCACTGTTCTAGAGCAGCAGATTGAGGGATTAAAAATTGCCCTCTCCGAGCAGCCAAACCCATCTTCCTTTGACCCCACTGTTCTAGAGCAGGAGATTCAGGAATTAAAGGCAGCCCTCGCCGAGCGGCCAAACACACCTGCCTTTGACCCCAGTGTTCTAGAGCAAGAGATTCAGGAATTAAAGGCAGCCCTCACCGAGCGGCCAAACACACCGGCCTTTGACCCTACGCCTCTAGAGCAGCAGATTCAGCAACTCCAAGAAAGCCTCTCCTCCTTAACCGAGGCATTTAACCGGCGCTCGGAACCCCAGCAGATAGAAGAATTAAAGCAGAGCGCTGCCGGTGTCAGACAGCAGCTAGAAGCCCTTCCCACCCCCTACGATCCCAGCGAGCTAAAAGGAGAAATTCAGCAGCTCAAAGGAGAAATCCAGTCTCTGCGCCAGCAGCTGCAAGACTCGCTGCGCCCGGTGGAGTCCGCCCAAACACAGTTCAGTGCCGAAATCGCCACACTCCCGCAACTCGCCGAGAGTTTCGCTCAGATGCAGGAGCAGTTGCAGCAGCTGCAGAAGCTCACCGCCAAACTGGATGAAAGAACTAAACAGCAGGAAGAGAAACAGCTCCTGACTTCTATGGTGGCATCCGCAGCCGCTCCCGCAAAGAAACCTGAAGCTAAAAACCGTTTGACTACTCCGCAAGACCGGCTGCAGTCCTTGGTGGCGATGGCGCAGCAACACGGCATTGGCAGGGAATTTCTGCGCCTAGTGCAAGCTGGACAGCAACACCAGCTCACCCTCAATCCGTGGCCCACTCATTTAATGTTCAGCCCGCCACTGAGCCTGATAGCCAAAGCCCCGAGCAATTGGTCTAACTGCCTGTTTGGAATTTCCGCCCAGCCTGAGAAAAATGGCAAAATAAAACTCTGGGTTTCGTCCCAAGCGTTCGCTAACTTTTATCCCAGCCAGAAATATAATGTCCCGTCAATTCTCGGAAGTGATGGCTGGCGCGAGATGGAAAGCGCGGATCTGGAGGCGTTCGTGGCCAATCTGGAGAGCTTATTTGAACAGATAGAAGCTGAATCAAAATCTGCGAGCTGATCGCAGGGCGGGTGACGCGCTTCGCCTCACCCACCCCAACCCCAGCCTTCTATAGCAGTAGCCATTTAGGTTAGGACGTAGGACAGGCGTCTCGCCTGTCCCAGAGACTTAGAGGGCAGGCGTCGCGCCTGCCCTACGTCTATACTTCGTATCAAGCGTGTCCTAAACTGACTGCCTGCTGCTATAATTTGAAGCCGCAGGGTGTGTGACCCAAATCTTCCAAATCTTAGCGATAATTCGTAAATTGCAAAGCTACCGGCCAATCTTCTTGCTTCAGCCGCTGAATCACCGCTTGCAAGTCGTCCTTCGACTTCGCCGAAACCCGCACAGCATCGCCTTGAATCGAGGCTTGCACCTTCTTGAACTCGTCGCGAATCAGCTTGCTAATCTGCTTGCCAATCTCCTGAGCGATGCCCTTTTTCAGCTTAATCACCTGACGGACGCGATTGCCGCTGGCAGTTTCAACCTTGCCGTAATCAAAGATTTTCAGCGACAGGTTGCGCTTCACTGCCTTTTGCTGCAAAACCCCGTGAACGGCTTGCAGCGTCATCTCACTGTCCGTGCTGACCGTAATCTCCTCTTCGCCGAGATCGACCGATGTTTTTGTATTTTTCAGGTCGTACCGGCTGTTAATTTCCCGCACAGTTTGGTCTACGGCATTCACCAATTCCTGCCGGTCAAAGTCGCTGACGATATCAAAAGAAGAAGTATCAGCCATAGATAATCTTTTGGTAAGCTTATGATTGCTAATTTGCTGTCCCTGGGCGACTGCCGGTTTGGACTTCTCAGAAACCGGGTTTCTTTTAGCGACCGGGAGAGAAACCCGGTTTCTTAACCCCGGCAAACTTCTGATTGCTAATTTGCCCTCGCTCAGCCGCCTGCAGCCAGCAAGCTGAGGACAAAGAGAGTGCCGGTGGAAAGCGTGCCAATGCCAAACATCAGCGAACGCGCCAGCGGCACATTTGCAATATAAAAAACAGAGTACAGCAACCTAGCCGCTACAAAAGCGAGCGCCGCCCAAGCTGCCAAATCCGAATCGACGCCGGTGGCGTAAGCCATCAGCGCCGCCGCCGCAAACACCATAAACGTTTCAAACGAATTCTGGTGCGCCCAAGTCGCTCTTTGGGCGTAGGGCGGCAATTTGTCAAACATGGCGCGGGGCGCTGAGATGTCGTACCCCACTTGGGCGCGAGCGTAGCCCACCAGCAGGAAAGGGACATAAATCAGCACAGCCGCCGCCACAATTGCATAAAGCAGAATGGCAGACACAGGGAATTGCATTCGGGGTTACTTATTATGGGGGTCAAAAGGTGATGGGTCATTGGTTATCGGTCAAAAAGCAAAACACTAATGACTTTTCACCAATGACGTTGGCTCAGTCAAAGTAGAACAGGGTCACCACTCGGCGCTGCTCTTCCGCTTCCTGACAGCTGCGCAGCAGTGTTTGACTGTCGTGAAACGCAAAGCAGATCAGCTGCTGGCACCGAGAAACAATCTCCTGATTGCAGAGGGCGCTGGCTTCCGCGAGGGACAGGCTGTCATTGCTGGGATTTTCCACCAAGTGCATCACCTGTTCCAGCTGCGTTCGAGATTCCGCCGGCTGGCGGTCCAGACTTTGGGGCAAGATTACCGTTAGCATATTTGGATCGGCCCGCATCGCTCCTTTGATAGCAGCGGAATTCGTGCCGGTGGCACCTGAGGTGATGATCCGGTTACCGCCTAAAACCAGCGCGTAGCTCATCATCTCAATCAGGTGCTGGTGTGTGAGCGGGACATGGCGCGATCCCAATATAGCAATCCGCTTAGAACCCGTTTGCTGGATCGTCGCCAGCTCTTGTGCGAGTGTATCTATTTTGGGTATTTCTATCGATTGACTCAAAGACGCTTATTCGCTGAACAGTACAACCTTGATATTTTAACAAACACAGCCGCCTAAAGCACCCCTTTTTGGCTGTAAGTATTTATTGAGATTGGCTAGGCGGCAGCTGGCCTGACCCCGCGTCCCCTCTCCCACTGGCCGGCGCTGGCCGCCAACCGCTCAACAGCCCCACTTTGAGGAAAAAATGACTGTCACCACCCCACCGGCATCTCCGCCAGCTTGGGCAAAAGCAATCCTGCCACCGGCAGCCGAATTTGGCCCAACCCCCCTGCCCGTCACTGCCGGTGCCATCCCCACCGGCTTGCGCGGCACCCTCTACCGCAATGGCCCAGCCCGGCTCGAACGCGGCGGGCGTCGGGTGGGGCACTGGTTTGATGGCGATGGAGCCATCCTGGCCACCGTCTTCGCCGCCACCGCCACCGGCACCTATCGCTATGTGCGCACAGCCGGCTATCTGGAAGAACAAGCCAAAGGCCAGATGCTCTACGGCGGTTACGGCACCCTCTCACCCGCCCCCTTCTGGCAGCGGTTGGCCAAACAAGTCAAAAATGCCGCCAACACCAGTGTGCTGGCACTTCCCGACAGACTGCTGGCCCTTTGGGAGGGCGGGCACCCCCACGCCCTCGACCCACACACCCTCGAAACCCTCGGACTCGACAGTCTCGGGTGGTTAGCCCCGAACTGGTTCTATTCCGCCCACCCCAAACAAGATCCTCAAACCGGCGAGATTTATAACTTTGGCGTCACCCCCGGCAAAACGAGCCAATTGCGCGTTTCCCGGTGCAACAGCCAGCTCCAGCTGCTCCAACAGACCGCCATTCCCCTCAATGGCGTCCCCCTGATTCACGATTTTGCCCTCGCCGGCCCCTATCTGATCTTCTTCATTTCCCCCGTGCGGTTGCAGGTGATCCCCGCACTCTTGCAGCTCAAAAGCCTCAGCGACGCCCTCCGCTGGTGTCCTGAAAAAGGAACTCAGATTCTGGTACTTGACAGAACCACCCTTTCTGTGGTAAGCAAAAGCGAAGCCGAACCGTGGTATCAGTGGCATTTCGCCAACGGGTATGCCGGCGAGGGCGGGGCTGTGGTAGTGGACATTGTGCGCTATGACGATTTTCAGACCAACCAGCGCCTGAAAGAAGTGGCTGCCGGCCAAACCCAAACGCCGGCCCAAGGTTCCCTCTGGCGGGTGCGTCTGGAGCCGCTTTCCGGCAAAATCGCCGAAATGCGACAGCTTCTGGCACGCAGCTGCGAATTCCCGGCAGTGCCAGCTTCCGAGGTGGGGCGAGAAAACCGCTTTACCTATTTATCGCTGCACCGGCAGGGAACGGACGTTCTCACGGAACTGTACGACAGCATCGGGCGTTTCGACAGTCAAACCGGCACCCTCACCGAGGCCAACTTAGGGGCGGGCCGGTATCCGGCAGAACCGATTTACGCCCCAGATGCGGACAGTCCCCAGCAGGGGTGGATTTTGACGGTGGTGTTTGACAGCGAGCAGAACCGCAGCGAAGTGTGGGTGTTTGACGCCCTGGGCTTGGACGGCGAGCCGGTGTGCCGGCTGGCCCTGCCAGAGGTTGTGCCCCCAGGATTTCACGGCACTTGGGTTCCTGCCGGCTAGGGGGTGAACAAACCGGGTTTCTTTAGCACAATCTGCCGTTTTTGGCGCTGAATTCTCAGAGAAACCCGGTTTCAAAGGATGGCTTGACCTAGGCCCTAGCGACTGCCGGCTGCAAGCCGATCCCTGCCAGCAAGCGGTCAATATCGAAATGTTCTGCCATCATTTGCACGATATATTCCACCTTGACCGGTTCCTGGAGGCGAACTTGGCCCAAGGCGCGCTCAATAATTTCCACCGTTGCCAGGGTGTCGAGGGCCACTGACAGCACCGGCACCTCCACCTCTTCGGCACGGCTGAGAACTGCCGGTGGGGGCTGGATGTGGCCGGTGAGTACCAGGCACTGGGTATTGGTTTCCAGCGCCGCCATTTGGATATCCGTGCGGTCCCCGCCGGTGACCACAGCCATATTTCTCCCTTCAGAGAAATATTTGATCGCCGAGCTGACATTCATCGCCCCAATGGTGAGAGTTTCCACCATCAAATCGAGCCGGTCAGACCGGCAGAGCACCTCAGCGCCTAGCCGGCGGGACAGTTCAGCGACACTGACGCTGCGCAGCAAGTTGCTTCTGGGCAGCATGCCCAAAACCGGCACCCCTTGCGACTCCAGAAAAGGGCGAACTGCTTCTTCAGCGGTGAGCAGCAGCTCTGCGGGAATGTCGTTGAGCAACACGCCCGAGAGGCGAGCCCCCAAGCGCTGCTTAGCGGCCAACAGCCCCTCAACCGACAGCACCGACTGCAAGCCTGCCACCAGCAGGACCGAAGCGTCAGCGGCCTCAGCCACCTGCGGCAGGGACAAATTCAGCAGCAACCCTTCCTCCAGAGTTCCCGCGCCTTCAAGCAGCACCAAATCTCCAGAAGCCCCGCGCGCGGATTTCGCTAGAGCCTGGGAATAGTCAGTGGCATCTTCCCCCTGAAGGCGTTTGGCGAGCGCCGCTTCATCCAAAAAGACAAGCGTCGGCAGCAGCCGGTTTTCGGGCAGGTTGAGGGTTTTTGCCACCTGGCGCACATCCTCATCAATGCCATCCGCCGGACTGACACTCGGACAAGTTCCCAGAGGTTTTCCGTAAGCGATATCCAGTTTTTTTTGCTGCAACTGGTGGGCTATTCCCAGGATGGTAGCGGTCTTGCCGCTGAAAGGCTCCGCTGACCCAATCAGTAAATATTTAGGGGATTTTCGCACACCCTCACTCCTATAGTTGAACGTCTGCAGCCGAGCTGCCGTTTTACCATACTAAATCAGCGGATACACTTCCCGTTAAAATTGCGCATTGGGTATTTTCCCCTTATCCTAGCTTTCTCTGAAAGCCCGATCACTCTTCTGGCCGCAACAACTTCCGGTAGAAAGCTTTCGAGAAATCCACCGTGTGATAGCGCTTGTAATTGACGATCAGGTCGATTAAGTGATCGACAAATTCAAAATTGGCCATCTTGACTTCGTAACTCAGCTGCTCCCCCTGGGTGCTAAACTGCATCCGGCAACCGATCAGGTCGGCGGGAATCGTGGAGACAGTCCAGGTGGCGACAAAAGGAATATTCTCACCGCCTTCAATTTTGCGCTCTCCCTCCAAACTCTTCTTCTGGTAGAGGCTGAGCGCTCGCGGCAAGAGAGCGCGCTTGGGGCCCTCTTTATAGTAGGGCTGGTATACCATGATCTGCCCGCTCTCAACGGGCTGAAGTTGATCGATGAGCGATCCGCTCACATTGGCCTCCATTTCCTGATAAATTGGCACGCTTCGGGACCTGACACCAGGCACCGGCGAGGGCGGCGGCGGGCCCGACAGGGGCAGGGCACCACTGTTGAGGGACTGGACTCGTGGCAGGGGACAAGCTCACCTGAAGGCCAGGGGCACCGCCGAGCCCCACTCCCACCCGATCTTAACCAATGCCGGGGAGCCGTCGCCTGGCTTGTGCCGGCTCTCCCTGGTGCCGGTGCACATTTAATTGTTGACGGTTTGGCAGCACAGCCTCAAAATTTATGAAACACTTAACGATAGAACACAAAACTATACAAACCTATGGCACCTTTGGTTGCGAATTATTACCTGACCTATCGCTGCAACGCCCGCTGCCATTTTTGTAACATCTGGGCCCTGGAACCGAATCAGGAAGCAGATTTTACCACAATTCAGCAGAATCTGGGCGACTTGCAGCGGCTGGGGGTCAAATATGTGGACTTTACGGGTGGCGAACCGCTGCTGCGCCAAGACGTGGGCCAGATTTACACCGAGGCCAAACGGCAGGGCTTCATCACCAGCATCACCACCAACACCATCCTGTACCCCAAAAAAGCCAAAGAAATTCAGGGGTTAGTGGACTTCCTGAATTTTTCTCTGGACGGGCCAGATGCGGAAACTCACGACCAGTCGCGGGGGGTGAAGATATTTGACACCCTGGTGGAGTCAGTGAAAATCGCCCATTCGCTCGGGGAGTATCCCGTGCTCAACCACACCGTCACCGCCCAAAACTACGATCGGATCGACGAGGTGGCGGAGCTGGGCAAACGGCTGGGCGTGCGGGTTTGGCTCAACCCCGCCTTCACCGCTCACGACAACTACAACTCCAAGAAAAACCCCACACCGGACATGGTGGCGGCCATTGAGGCGGCAGCGAAGAAGTACAGTAATGTCGGATACAATAAGGCAGCATTGGCTTTCATAGAAGCTGGGGGGAACGACACCAAAAATCCCCGCTGCAAAGCGGTGGAGGCCGTGATAGCCATTTCGCCAGATAACAAGTTGCTGCTGCCCTGCTACCATTTTGCCCAAACCGGCATACCCATTAACGGCAGCCTGTACGAACTTTACCGGCAGTCGGAAGAAGTGGAAAAGTACCGCACTAGCCAGGGCAAACTGTCCGTGTGCGAGGGCTGTACGGTATGGTGTTACTTGATCCCCAGCTTCTTTAAGGGTGTGGACAAATATTGGTTTTTAAATCAAGTAACCTATGCCGGCGAATTCCTGGCCAGAAAACGATTCTTACAACGAGCTGTGGTCTGATATCGCTGCTGCAGCGGAAGAAAACGACCCGCCAGCGGGCCTGACTTTGGCCATACCCCAGTCCTGGTATCAGGATCGCAGGCTCAAAGCCGCTGCAGTCTTGACCATTGTCTGGAGTGGCACGATTGCCCTGCACCTGTTCTCTTGGGGCATCTGGCTGGTCCTCGGCTTCACCGGCGTGATGGCAATCCACGCCGTGCGAGTTTTGCGGGCCCGACCCGCGAGCTACCCTATGCCCCTCTCGGATGACACCCGCGACAGCTGGCCCCTCGTTTCCCTGCTGGTGGCGGCAAAAAATGAAGAAACCGTGATTGGCCGGCTGGTGGAAACCCTGTGCGCTCTGGACTACCCAGCTGACCGCTATGAAGTCTGGGCGATCGACGACGCCAGCACGGACTCAACGCCGGCGCTGCTGGACAAACTGGCCGCCGAATACAAGCACCTGAAGGTGCTCCACCGCTCAGAGTCCGCCGGTGGCGGCAAATCAGGGGCTCTAAACGATGTGCTGCCCCTGATCCGGGGCGAGTTCTTGGCGGTATTTGATGCCGACGCTTCCGTCAGTCCCGACGTGCTGCGCCAGGTGCTGCCGGCCTTCGCACGCCAAGATGTGGGCGCGGTGCAAATGCGAAAAGCGATCGCCAACGCCTCTGTGAATTTCTGGACTCGCGGACAAGTCGCTGAGATGGCGCTCGACAGCTATTTCCAGCAGCAGCGCATCACTATCGGCGGCATTGGAGAGTTGCGCGGCAATGGCCAGTTTGTCCGCCGGGCGGCCCTGGAGCGCTGCGGCGGCTTCAACGAACTGACGATTACTGACGATTTGGACCTGACCGTGCGCTTGCACCTGGATGGCTGGGACATTGAATTTGTCCTGCTTCCCGTGCAAGAGGAAGGCGTCACCAGCGCCAAATCTCTCTGGCACCAGCGCAACCGCTGGGCAGAGGGGGGCCACCAGCGCTATCTCGACTACTGGCCGCTGATTTGGCGCAACCGCATGGGGACTCGCAAGACTTGGGACATGTTCATGTTCTGGATTATCCAGTATTTCCTGCCCATAGCAGCGGTGCCCGACTCTTTGATGGCCGTCGCCGGCAGCCGGCTGCCGGTGTACAGTCCGATTACCGCTCTCATGCTCGGCATGTCCCTGATCGGCATGTTTACCGGCCTGCGCCGCACCGGCCCACAGGAAAAATTGGCCCCGACCGCAGCATCCCTCACCCTGCTGCAAACCCTGCGCGGCATCGTTTACATGCTCCACTGGATCGTCGTGATGGCCAGCGTCACCGCCCGCATGTCGGTACGCCCCAAGCGTCTGAAATGGGTCAAAACAGTCCATCAAGGGCATTAACAAATTTTTCATTCCTCTCGCCCGGGCTGAGACACCCATTAAGAAAGAGAAGCCAGGTTTCGGAAAGAAACCTGGCTTCAATAGTTATGCCAACTAAATGATTAATGCAGTAAAAATAGGAGTTCAAAAGCCAGGATCTTCGTAGTCTGGCACCTCTTCTAGGTATGATTCTTCCGCATCTGAACTGCCATAAAGGGGGAGGTCGTAATCGGCGATTTCCGGCTCTTCTTCCGGTGCCGGTGCGTCAGGACCGGCACCGTCTGGAAGTGGCAGGACGATCATTTCTCCCTTGAAATATTGAACCAGCCGGTCGAGAGAAAATTTCACATCCTCTTCCTCCCACCGCCCAGCAGTCAGGGCGTCCATCCCGACAGCATTTGCAGGAGAAGCGTCGATCCGGTCCTCGATCCGGTCCTCTGGCCTGTCCTCGCGTTTGGCGTCCACCGGCAGCGGGGCAGCACCGGCACTGGGGCTGGCAGGCGTTTCCGCCGGCATCTCAGGGGGCTTGGGCTGTTGCGGCGTCAGGCGGATTTCAGGTGCCGGCGTCGGGGAGGGTGCCGGCGGGGGAGAGCCCAAATCCTGAGGGGGAGGGGGTTTCGTTTCCGCCGGCCCAGATGCCGGTGGGGCAGCGCCGGGAAGTTCTAAGCTCACCCTCACCTCGCCATTCAGAACTCTCTCAAAAGCAGTTTTAACGGAGGGCAATCCATTTTTCGCCATCTCCAGCAATGGATGCGAGCGGATTATGATGCGTGCCAGGTTCGCGTTCAGAGCAACTAACTTTCCGTGCTGCCTCAACAGGGCTTGAGTGGAGCGCTGCTGAATCTGCGCCAGCACCTGCTGCCAGACTTGCTCGAGATCCGACCCTTGCTCAGCCGCATCCGCTGCTGGGGGGCTGGCTTGAGTTTCAGCGGGCTCCACCGGCATTTCTGCAGGGCGCGCCGCCTGTGCGGGTGCCGGAGGTGCCGGTGGGGGGGGTGCCGGTGGGGCGGGGGAATGGGGAATGCCGGGATTTGGGGATTTGGGGATTAAGGGGGGCGGGGGTTGCTGCTGTTTGGGCGGGGGGCTGTTGGGTGCCGGTGAGGGCGCAGCGAAGGAGATTTGCTGTCCGGTGCCGGTTGCCGGTTGGGCGGTTGTGGCGCTCTTGAGCAATCCCAGCAGGGCAACTTCTAGCCACAGGCGGGGCTGGGTGGTGTTTTTGATTTGCACTTCCAGCCCTTGCAGGTGTTTTTGGCCGGCGAGAATTGTTGCTAAGTCTATGTTTTGGGCAAAATCACACAATTCTGCCCAAGTTGGGGGCGTTATGGCGACTAAATCGCTGCGTGCCGGTGCGGTTTTTGCGATTAGTAAATCTCGGTAGAAACTGGCGAGATTTTGCAGGAGAATTAAGGGCTCTCTGCCCCGGTTCATGATATGGCGGGCTTGGTCGAGAACGGCTGAGGCGCTATCGTCAGCAATGGCTTTTAGGAGTGCCATTAAATCTCGTTCTGGGACTGCGCCGACTAAATCCCAGACTTTTTCGACGGTAACGGGAGGGATGAGGAGGCTGAGCTGGTCGAGCAGGCTTTCGGCGTCTCTGAGTCCGCCTTGAGCAATTTGGGCGACGAGGGTGAGGGCGTCGCCGGCAATGTTGATGTTTTCTTTTCTGGCAATGTCTGTGAGGTGCCGCACCATTGCGTCTAGGGGAATTCTCCTGAAGTCAAAGCGCTGGCAGCGGGAGATAATGGTGCTGAGAACTCGCTGGGGGTCGGTGGTGGCTAGTACGAAAACGACTCTGGGGGGCGGTTCTTCTAGGGTTTTTAATAGGGAGTTGAATGCCGCAGTGGAGAGCATGTGGCATTCGTCGATGATATAAACTTTATGCCGGCACTGCACCGGGGCGAACTGGGCCCGCTCGATCAGCTCTCTGATGTTGTCCACGCCGGTGTTGCTGGCGGCGTCGATTTCGATCACATCCATCGATGTGCCGCTGGCAATCCTCTGGCAAACGTCGCACTGGCCGCAGGGGTGCTCTGTGGGGACTTTACTGGCGAGGCAGTTGAGGGATTTGGCGAGAATTCGGGCGCTGGAGGTTTTGCCGGTGCCTCTCGGACCGGTGAGCAGATAGGCCGGTGCGATTTTGTTCTGGCGGATGGCGTTGCCCAGGGTTTGGGCGATCGCGTCTTGTCCCACCAGAGCGGCGAAAGTCTGGGGCCTGTATTTGTGGTGCAGGGGTTCGTAAGACATGGACAATCCCACCCTTTATGAACAGTGAACAATTCAGAATTTATGGCGCTTCTCAGTTTGACTGGGTGTAGCTATATGTCTTAAATGGCTGCCCCCAAGCTCGCTCCCCTGCCGCCCCGCCTCCCGAGGCTCCCCCGCTCCCCCGCCCTTGTGTCCCTTGTGGAGATCGGGGGGGACAGGAGGCGGGAAGTGTTGCCTACAATCAAGAGTATGTGATGCATGGATGCGGAAGATGCTCAAGGAAATTTTGCAGCGGCTGTTTGGCAGGGCAGTTCAACCCATAGAATCTGAGACTACACCAACGCAGGGGAAACCGCTACCGCCACTGGAGGATGCGGATTACCAGCTGCTCTTCGCCCAGCTGCTGGAAGGGGTGAGCCGGCGGGGGTGGGATGGGGAGCAGGTGGTAAAATTTCTCTCGGAGCTCGGAGATCGGGGCAGCTACGAGCATTGGGCGGCTTGGCTGCGGCGCTACGGAGATCGGTTTATGGCCTCAGCGGCTCCCAATCCGGAGTTGGCCAGAGGGCTGCTCAGACTGGGGCAAACCGGCTGCGGCGAGTTGGGGGACGTGGCCTATGAAATGGGCAGCGAGCTGCTGCAAAGGGAAATCAAGCAGCCGGCCCCACCGCCGGAAACGGCGGAGGGGTGGTGGGAGCAAGGCAACCAGCAGCTGGGGGCTGGGGATGTGTCGGGCGCTGTCGCCTCTTACGAGCAGGCGCTGCAGCAAGATCCGGAATTTGTGGCGGCTTGGCTGAACCGGGGCGCGGCGCTGTTTTACTCGCAGGAGTATGAGGGGGCGATTGCGTCGTTTGACGCGGCGCTCAAACTCCAGCCTCACAATGCTAACACTTGGTTTAACCGGGGACTGGCGCACGCGGCTTTGCAGCGGCACTCTCAGGAGCTGGACTCTTACGAAAAAGCCCTGCAAATTAATCCGGAATTCTCTCAAGCTTGGCACAGCCGAGGGGTGGCGCTGGCTAGGCTGGAGCGGTACGAAGAGGCGCTCAACTGCTACCAGCAAGCGCTGCAGCTCCAGCCGGACTTGCCGAAGGGCTGGCACAACCGGGGCGAGGCGCTCAGGGCGCTGGGCCGGTACGAGGAAGCCCTCCTCTGCTATGACCAAGCGATTGAAACGGAGCCTTCAGAGGCGGAGACTTGGCACTCCCGAGGGCTGGCGCTGTGGAATTTGCACCGGCACTCTGAGGCGCTGGCGTCGTTTGACCAGGCTCTGGCTGCCGAGCCGGCTGACTTTGAAGCCTGGGTGAATCGCGGGCTGGTTCTGGCGACTTTGGACCGGCTCAAGGAGGCGATCGCCTCTTTTGACTTGGCCCTGCTGATCCAGCCGGATGACCCTGTGGCGCAGGCTCACCGCCAGGAGCTGCTGCGAAAGCTCCCGGACGAGGCTGAATCGCTCGAAGAAGAGGAGCCCGGATTGGAGGATTAGGGGCTGCGGCGCTTTCGTGGCTCACCCTGTTGGGGTTCAAGGGTTGAATGGGGAACCGATGGGTTGTGCGGGCGCGAACGTTTATCCGGTACACTGTTGAGGATTGCAGCCGCATCTCAACTGGGGCGGCACATATAAACGGCACATCAAAGAAATCAGGTTTGTTTAATAAACTGGGTTTCTGGCCTCAGTTAGAACTCTTCCCCTGCGGGCTGTTGCCCGCAGCAAATTGCAGCGAGATCGCAGACCCTGGAAGGCTTGCTTTTTCCAGTTTGAGCCGAGCCGCGAATCAGATGTCGCCCCCAAAATTGCCGGCAAAAAATTGTTAATTCCCTCTTGACAGAAGCCGGCATTTTGTCTAGAATGTAAGAGGGGGAATCTGTGGCCGCATAGAAGCTCAAAGTAGGGGTTGTGAGGGCCTTCCGGGGCCGGGCTCCAGTTCGAGAACGCACGCTCAAGAGGTTGTGCCTCTTCCTGGTTATATTAGAGGTGAAGCATAGAGGCATCAGATGCTAGGCAGTAGTTGGCACCGGCTGGTCAAATTTTTTCAGCAGCGGCTTCCAGCCCCCCCGTCTGTCAGCGGGATTAGGAGGGAGCGGCTGGCCTACTTTTTAAGCGAGGTCAGGTGGGATCGGCTCGATCGTTTGATAAGCCGGGATAGCGGGGCTAACCCCGCAGCGCCGGCAGCAGGAGAAATTAACCAGAGCGACACCGACTGTGAAACCCTGTTCATGGGGTTGCTGGATGGCGTGGCGGAGGGATGGGATCGAGAGCGCGCCGTCTCGTATTTGGGAGAGCGCAGCGAAGACAGCTCGCTGGTGAATTGGCTCAAGAGGTTTGGCAGGGACAGGTTGCTGCCGGAGCGGCAATCTCATCAGGAATTGGCGCGGCGGATGGTGCGGCTTAAGGAAATTGGCTGCGGGGAGTTGGGGGAAGTTGCAGGGGAATTAGGAGTTCGGCTTCTGGCGGGAGAAGCGGAAACAAACCTGGAAGAAACGCCGCAGCAACCGGACCGAGTTGCCGGCGAGAGCGAGGCAGAAGCTGGGGCAGAGGCGTCAGGTGCCGGTGATGCCAGCCGGCAGGAGCCAGATGCCAAAGAATGGTTTTATCGCGGCGTGCGGCAATACATGCAAGGGGATTTGCTGGGGGCGATTGCCGGCTGGGATAGAGCCATAGCATTAAAACCGGACTCGCACAAAGTCTGGTTAAATCGGGGCTTGGCGCTGTACAAGTTAGGGCGTTACGCAGAGGCAATTGCCAGCTTGGATCGCGCGTTGGCTATCGCTCCAGACTCGCAGAAAGCTTGGCAGAGCAGGGGTGAGGCGCTGAATAAAGCAGGGCGGTATGAAGAGGCTATTGCCAGTTGCCAGCGGGTGATTGCCACTAAACCGGACGGTCTGGAAGCGTGGGTTAACCTCAGCTTGGCGCTCAATCAAGAAGGGCGCTATGCAGAGGCGCTCGCCAGCGCCGATCGGGCGATAGCGATGAGACCAGACAGCTGCGAAGCCTGGACAAACCGGGGATTGGCGCTCAATAGCTTGGGGCGATATCAAGAGGCGATTGACAGTTTAAACCGCGCTGTCGATCTGCAACCAGACAGTCACGAAGCTTGGCACAGCCAGGGCGTTGCGCTGCAAAAAGCGGGACAGTATGAAGAGGCGATTTCCAGTTTCGACCGCGCCATTGAGATTAAACCAGATTTCTCCCTCGCCTGGATGAGTCGGGGCGATGCTGCAGGAAACTCACCCAGTTGCGATCTGCTGCTGGCGTTTATGAGTCCGGTTGCTGACCGCAATCCCGACTTGAACTTGCGCGGCTATGAAGGAAAGCTGGCAAGCTATCAAGAAGGATTGAAATATTGCGACCCAGACACACACCCGCAAGGCTGGGGGCTGCTGCATCACAAAATCGGTCAGGCTCATTACAGCCAAAGCCGGCAAGATTCACGCGCCTCGCAGTATTTGCAAGAAGCCCTCAGCAGTTATACTGAGGCGCTGAAAACTATTACAGAAAACGCCTTTCCCGAACTGCATCTGGAAGTCTTGCAAGATGTCAGCCGCACCTTCTTGGGGCTGCAGCAAACCGCAGAAGCGGAGAAATTGCTGCGGCGCTGTTCAGATTTGCTGCAGGGGTTGCTGGTCGATCCCAATCGCTCCAACTGGAGTAAAAAGCAGCTAGCGCTCAAATTTGCTGCGATCAATCAGCTGAAGGTAGATGTCTGCGTGGCGAAGGGCGATTTCGTGCGCGCGCTGGAACTCGCAGAAGGGGGGAAAAATACCTGTTTGAGCTGGCTGCTCTGGGTTGGGAGTTCCGGCGTGCCGGCGCTCAAGTACGCCCAAATTCAGGAACTCGTCAGCCCCACAACCGCTGCGGTTTGCTGGCACCTCAGCCCAGACGCCCTGCACACCTTTATTATTAAATACGGCGCACCGGCACCGCTGCTGCTGGCTTCCCTGCGAAGAAGCCGGTTTGCTGGAGAAACCGGCTTCCTGTCGCACAGCGAACGGCAGTTGCGGGAATTGCAAAGTTGGATTGAGGAGTGGGAAAAACAGTACGGCGACTCCGACGCCGGCACTGAAGGCGAACCGCTTCCCTCCTGGCGCGACTCACTCCCCGCCAGAATAAAACACCTGCGCCAAATCCTGAATATTCAAACCATAGAAGAGGCGATTGCCGGTGAGTCTGCGGGCGGCGGATCGGAGGGAAATGTCACCGGGCTGATCTTAATTCCCCACCGCGACTTGCACCGCTTCCCCCTGCACGCGCTGTTTCGAGACGGGCTCACCACCAGCTATTTACCCTGCGCTCAAATCGGGCTGAATTTGACCGCCGCCGCAGCCGCCTCACCCGCCCTTCCCCTCTCGAACGAGGGAACAGTGGGAGAGCAATCACCGGTATCTCCGGCGGGAGAAAATCAGGAAACCCTCCTCTGCGTTGAGCGCCCCGACAGCGAAAGCGACTCTCAGGAAAAACCGCTGCCAGAACTTCCCTTCGCAGCGGTAGAATCCGAATATATCTGCTGGCTTTTTCCCAACCGCAAGCGCCTCACCGCACAGGAAGCCACTCAGAAAGCCGTAGAGCAAGCCCTAGCAGACGGGTGCGATATCTTCCACTTTACCGGGCACACTTTCTCCAACTCCCTCAACCCTAGCCTCTCAGCTCTAGCCCTCACCGGCAAGCAGCGCCTGAACCTCGATAGCGTCCTAAAAATCGAGCTATCCCGCTGCCGGTTAGTCTGCCTTTCCGCTTGGCACAGCAACCTGACCGGCAGCCCCACTCTCACCGCCGAATATGCCGGTTTAACCAGCGCTTTTCTCAGCCGCAAAGTTGCCAGCGTCGCCAGCACTCTTTGGTCAGTGCAGTCGGATGCCAGCTTCTTAGTGATGGTCGAATTTTACCGCCGGCGGCGAGACAAATCCGACATTGAGGCGCTCAATGAGGCGGCGCGCTGGCTGCGGGAAGTCACCGCCGAAGAACTCCTCCAGTGGTATTCCCAGCTTTGGGCTGAATTGCCCGCCACTGAAAAGACTGTCATTCCTTTTATTATGACTGCTATCGAACAGCTCGAAGCAGCAATTAAAATAGATCCCACCCGCAAACCTTACGCTCATCCCTACCACTGGGCAGCGTTTACAATTTCAGGGAGAATCTGAGGGGGCTGGAGAGCAAAGATAATATTTAACCGCCCAGAGGCCAAGGACGCCAAGAAGGAAGAAGAAAGATGATATAATAAGATTGCAGGGTGCCGCCCTCTCGCACTTGGCATCCCCGTGGTAAAATAGCAGCAGGCTGCGTGACGCGCCGGCGTCGCCCACTAAAAGCCGGCCCAACCCTCAATTTCTGCGGTGGTTTTCGCATGAACCCACAGTCTCTGATCAATCCTGCCGTTGATTTGTTCCTGTACGACTTGCGAGACGGCTTAGGACAAGAAGCCAGAAGAACCGATTTAACCAGGCGGCAGTTTTGGCGAAAATTTGACCCCGAACTCGACGCCCAACTCAAGCAACTCGCTGAAGTTAACCCCCTGACGGAACAGACGAAACTGGAAGTCTCCGGTGAAATTTCCCTCGCCTTTCGCCAAAAGCTTGAGGAGTTAGCCGGCAGGGAGAACCCGGAAATCGATTTCGTCGAGCTCGACCGGCAGAAGTTTGCCGGCACCGAATCCGACGCTCACCCAGAGGGATATTATTGCGCCCTGCAGCTGGGAGACACCTACGCCCTTCGGGTGAGTGTTTCCGACGCCGAAAAGCGCCCGGTTGAGAGATTTAAAGAACTGAAAAAGCTCGCCGTCTCCCAAATCAATCACCACTCAGACAGTACAGAACTCGACGACAAAAAGCAAGGCACCTTGGGGCAAACCTGGCTCGTGTGGGGCGAACTGGCAGACAGCAGCCAAAATTCCCGAAAAGTGGCGGAAGAGTGCTTCAAGCAACTCACCCCCAACCCCAACTGGACCCCCGACTTCCGCGCCACCGGCAGTCTTGCCGGCGCAACAGTCTTTGAGTATTGGCACGCTCCCGCCAACTGGCTGCAGCCCTGGGATATCTTCAGCCGAGATCACTATCATCTGATAATATGCCTGTTTCCTTTTAGCGAGCTGACCGCAGACCGGCTGGAGCAAAAAAGAGCCTCCCTTTACTTCGATTTTACCAAACTTTTCAGCTACCGGCACAAAATCTTATGGGCGTACTGGAGCAGCCGGCTGCTGAAAAACGAACTGAAAACCCGCGCCCAGAAGATAAACGAAACCGTCGCCAGCCTAGAAGCCATCCACTCCCCCAACCTGAACCTCACAGACTTGCAGAAAGCCCTAACCCAATCCCTGCCATCCCTCTCAGCGTATGCCGGCGATTTAAACCGCCTGGAAGGCCACAGCCGCGCCCTAGAAATCAACCTAAAAAATTACCAAAAAAGGTTGCACAAACTGGAAACTGATGCTAAAATATCCTTAGGGATAATGAAAGACTTCGCCCAAACCGCCGAAGAGAGATACTGGCAGCAGCTAGAGATAGAGCGGGCCAGCCTGAAATCCCTATTGACCCAACTGGCAAATCTGGCAGTTCCCATCAGGAGCGCCATCGAAATAGAGCAAACAAAAGCCGCTCGCGAACTCAACCTCACCGCAGCGATTGCCAGCACCGGCATAGCCGTGAGCGCCGTCACCGCCACCGCAATTGCAGCCGGTCAGCCCCCTCCAAAAAACACTGCCCTCACCCACTCCCCAGCCTTCCTGTGGGGCATTGCCCCCATAGCGCTCGCCATGCTAACTTTAGTAACACTGCGCCTAATTTCTCGCTAAACCTCCCCTCTTCCTTGGCGCTCCTTCACGGGGGCGGTTAAAATAATCTATGCCCTCCCCCACAAAAATCCAAAGCATCTACACCGATGGAGCCTGCACCGGCAACCCCGGACCCGGCGGCTGGGGAGTCGTCATTTGCTACGACGACGGCTCCATCCGAGAACTCGGCGGACGAGAGCCCAAAACCACCAACAACCGCATGGAAATGCAAGCCGCCATTGCCGCCCTAGAATTCCTCAACAGAGCCGGTCACAACGAACCCATCACCCTCTACACCGACAGCGAATACCTGAAAAACGGCATCACCCAGTGGATTAAAGGCTGGAAAAAGAAAAACTGGATAAGCTCCACCGGCAAACCCGTCCTCAACCAAGACCTGTGGGAAACCCTCGACCGGCTCAACTCCCGACAAATCCAGTGGCAGCACGTCCGAGCTCACGCCGGCAACTTTTATAACGAACGCTGCGACGCCATCGCCCGCGCCTTCTCCCTCGGGCAGACCCCATCCCTCAAAAAGCCGCCAGAGGCCGGTGCCCTTAGTTTAGCACTCACTGACGGCGCTGTTAACAAAACGATACAATCCAATTTTACACTCACTGACTTTTCCCCCTCGGATGTGGCCATGACGGACTCGAATGCCCCCCTAACTGCTGAATCCCCCGAAAGTTTACCTCGCGAAGTCAGGGTCACTCAACTGCGCGATTTAGTAGAAACCCTGCGCATCGCCGATGAAATCGCCGCAAAACGCTATTTGATCACCAGCTCTGAACTCGCAGATTTGATGGATGTCAACGCCAGCGCCGTCACCAGCCGGGGCGACAACTGGGTCTGGCGCAACTGGATTGTGTCGCGAGTGCGGCGCGAGGGAAACCAAATTCTCTGGCAGCTTGAACGAGTGGATTAAATTCTCGTTTCTGGCTCTCATACCAATTTTGGATTTTGGATTTATACCGTTTCTCAGATTAGTGAGGTACGGAGAAACCCGGTTTCTTACAGAAACCGGGTTTCTGGGGCATAGTTCACCCAACTGAGAAACGCTATATCCAAAATTGGGATCGCCCATAATTTCGCCCGCGCCACTGAGTCGGTCGCCTGATAGCAGAGAGAAAAATTCGCAGCACCGCCAGCGGGTCCGCCAGAGGAGAGAGCCAGAACACCCAGCCGGCGCGAGCTTGAGTGCGGTCATAAGACGGGGCGATGGCAAAATTCAAAGCAAACCGAACCGCCAGCAGAAATAGATTCAACTCTAATAAGAAGACAGGGGGAGAGGGGGAAAAAGAGAGCTCTGGAGACAGCAGAAAACTGAGGGCGACCGGCACAGGCATTCCCTGAACCGCCAGAAGCAGCCACAAATCGCCCCAAATCTGTCCCGGGGAGGAGGCGTCCTTGAGGTCGAGCGAGCGCCCCCACTCCCGCCAAGTCTCAGCTGCGCCCTCATACATCCGCACTTTCAGCAGCTTCGCCCCATCCAAGAAGCCGACCTTAAATCCCTGCGCCGCTGCGTTCCGCGCCAGCGTCACGTCATCGCAAAAGGAACTGCTAGCGCTGCTGTAGCCGCCCAGCTGCGCCAGAACCGACCGGCGCGTCAGGAAACACTGGCCATTGGCCATCACCCGTTCCGGGCCGCTGCTGGGAGTGCCGGTGGGGCCAAAGCGGTAGACGAGGGTGAGCAGGAGTGCCGGTTGCAGCCACAGCTCACCCGGATATTTGAGTATAAATTGGGGAGAGAGCGAAACCATGTCATAGTTTTCCGCCTGAGCAGTTTTTATTAAAGCCGCAGCTAAACGGGGATGGGGCTGGGTGTCGGCATCAATGCCCAGAACCCACTGACTCGCCTCGGAACTGTGCGTGAAGCCGGTGTGCAGCGCCCAGGGGCGGCCCACCCAGCCCGGCGGCAAAGGGCCGTCCTCAATTAAGCGAAACCGGGGATCTCTGCTGCCGGCAGCTTTGACGAGTTCCTGGGTGCCGTCTTGCGAGCGGCTGTCCACGACAATAATTTCCCGGACTTCGTAGCTCTGCCGGGTCAGGCCGGCCAGTGTTGGGCCAATTCGCGCTGCCTCATTGAGGGTGGGGACGACTACAGTGACTGCGCCCAGCAAGTCTGGGGCTGCCGGTTGGGGTTCTACGGGAGGCTTGCGGCTGGGCCCTTTGAGCAGCCGCGACAGTAAAATAGCGACTGCCGGCAGTTGAAGCAGCAGCAATCCCAGGGCTAATTCACTTGTTAGTGTCTCAGTCAATTGTGTGCGAGGGGGGTGATTTTATGTGTGAGCAAATATAGAGCGTGAAAGCTGAGAAACCGGGTTTCTGAAACAATACCGGTTTCTAGCCACTAGGTTTCAAGCGCTTCCGTTAACAAAAGAGAGAGAATTTCACAAATCATTTAGAACTGCTCTGGAGGGCGGGTCAAGTGTTGGGTTTCGGGGTTGAGAAACCGGGTTTTTTTGTTACGAGACACCCGGTTTCTGGGGTGACTTGACCTGAGCGCTAGGTGGGGGGGTGGCTTGTGCGAGTCCCGAGGGACGGAAATTCCAGCCCCCGCCACACCCGGGCGGGCGAGAGCCACAATTTACAGGGGTGCCACCGGAATTTTAGTATTGAGGACGGGGGCTTTGTCAGGAGCGGTGGCGGCGGGAGCCGGTTTGGCCACCCACCAGAGAGCCACGGCGGGAACCACGCCCAGCAGCACGCTCAGGGCGGTGGGAATCCAGAACCGGGTGTCCAGAGCGACTACGGTGATAATGGCACCGAAGGCAAAGTTTACCAAATAAACGGTGAGGGGTAAATTCAGCTGCCGGCGAGACAGGGCAACCGGTGTCTTGCCCCACAGGAAGGCTGCCACGGTCATAAACACTGCGCCGGTGCCCAGCCACCCCGCCAAGTTGCGGTAGGGCATGCCAAAGAATGCGCCGGTTTCCTGAAATTCCCAGAACGGAAAGGCGGTTTGGCTCATCGCTGGGTCGAGCACGAAGTCCCAGGCGGTGAGGAGCACGGCACTCAGGGCAACCGCGCCAATTTGGCGCGCCCAACCGGGGAGGCTGGTTTTATCCAAACCGGCACGGGCGAGAAGATAGCACGCTAGTCCGACATAAAACCAAGATAGGGGAATGGTGAAGGGCACCAAACCGGCAATTTTATAGCCCAAGCCGCTCAGGTAGTGGTAGTGGCCAAAGGGAAAGCCGGTGCTGGTCCCCAGCAGTTCGCTGCTCAGAGACAGGAAAACCGCCGGCACCATGAACGTCAGCCACAGCCGCAGCCCCAGCTGCCGGTAGGCATAAATCGCCACCGCTGCCGCGCCCAAGACGATATGGACTACCCCACCCCCAGCCATCCCCCACCGGAAAAGGGTCTGGCCCGATGGCGGTAAGTTGACGATAAATTCCGGATGGGGCAGTACCAGCAGCAGCCCAGCCAGTCCAAAGGCCATTGCCGCAATATGGCCAATCAGGCAGGAGCGCTCGGCAGTCATCAGTAGCTTCATGAAACTCCTTAAACAAATATGAAATTGGCATAGCGCTTCTTATAAGTTTACAAATGTTTATGAAAAATCTCTTTGCCAGGGGAGGGTTTGTTCCAGATTTTCTGCTATTGCTGGCGCGATCCTTGCTCGGGAGCCGGGGAGCGGCGGGCTGTGCGGAGAAATTTAAGCTTTACCCCTTGACAGGAATATCCTTTTGCCTTATATTCGCGCGAAGCGTCTGCCGGTGACTATTCCCGGGCATCCGGACGTGACCGCGAGGTAATAGACTAAACCAAGGCAAGGGCCGCCGATGTTAGCTCACCGGGAAAGGATGGGGATTGTTGGGCGGCTCGTGTAAACTATTTGGAGAATTGGGTAAAGGCTGTGGCGATCGCAGAAGCTGTGGGAATTAGTGTGGGAGCGGCTGCCCTCTTGCTGGGAGCAGGTGGGCTGGCCCTAGAGTGGCAGTACCGCCGGCGTCCGGGTAACGATCTGGAACTGACTCCGGGGGACTGGAAACTGGAGGAAACCGAGCCTGACCGGTATCTGCTAGTGGGACTGATGGAGTTCCGCAACCGGACGAAGAGCTTGGAGATTATGCTGCCGTCGGTGACTGTAGATGTGAGCCTGCTGTCCAAAGGCAGTCTGGAGGGCGTGAAAACCCGCACCAAAGTCGTCCCCCTGCACAAGGAGGAACCGGCACGAGACGATGACTACTGGTTTGCCTACATTGTCAAGACGGGCAAAACCACTCAAATGAAAGTGGCCGTCGAGATTAAAGGGCCAGACCTCAGCCTGGTGCACACCGCCTGGATTCGGGTCAGCTATGTTACCTATGGGCCAGGGGGGCGAGTCCCCAAGGTGCGCCATGTGGTGGTTCCCCTGAAATATCCGGATGCCAGCGTTCCGGGGAGGTGGCGCACGACGCCCGTCGCCGACGTGATGCCGGTGAAAACCCACTTGCTCACAGAACTCGACTCGCCGGCAGAAATTGTCAACCGCTATGTATTGCCCCACGCCCAAAAAGGGGATATCGTCACCATTGCCGAGTCGCCGGTGGCCATCATGCAGGGCCGGTTGATCGACCCCACCACCATCAAGCCCGGATTTGTAGCCAAACGGCTGTGCTATTTCTTCATGCCAACCTCCAGTTTGGCGACAGCTTGCGGGATGCAGAGTTTGGTGAATATTGTGGGGCCAGTGCGGGTAATATTCGCATTTGTGGTGGGGACAATTGCCAAAGTCCTGCTGCGCAAACCGGGAGTTTTTTACCAGCTGGCCGGTGAGCAGGCAAGGCTAATAGATGACGTTACCGGCACCCTGCCGCCCTACGACCAGTTTATCGTTCTCGGACCAGAAAATCCCCAGCAAGTGGTGGAAGAAATTAAAGAAAAGACGGGACTGTCTGCAGCGATTGTCGATGTAAATGATTTGAAAGCGGTTAAGATATTGGCTGCGACTCGTGATATTACACCGGCGATTCTGGAGGAAGCCTTAAGGAGCAATCCCGCTGGGAATGCTAACGAGCAAACGCCGGTGGTGCTGATTCGTCCTAATCCGTAGCCGGCTAAAAAATATTAGAAACCGGGTTGCTGTGAAATCAACCCGGTTTTTTTTATCCGAGGCGAGCTAGGGCTTGAGCGCGAAATGGATGGATAGCAGACCGGCAGCCGGCGCAACTAGCCTGACTGGCAGCTGGTGTCAGCCCCAATCTGAGCGTGGCCCGAAATTCTCCAGCAGCTGTGGTCAACTGTCAGCCTCCTGCCGGTGCTGGGTGAGGCTAGCTGGGAGGGGCATCATGTCAGGTCAATAGCTGTTGGAGCTAGCTGCCGCACTCCTCCCCTGCAATAAGAATTGTAAATTTTACTTAGAGCTGCTTTACAAGTGGATAAGCATGTTATAAGCTTCTCTTTACCTTCAGAAAGCGATTGAATCACGCTTTCTGAAGGCAGGCACGAAAAAAGCTAGGGAACAGGAAATGAGTCAAGAGCAGCATATACGTTACCCTTCACCCGGAGAGCCACTAGAGCTTGATAAACTCATCGATGGAAGCTTAGAGCTACACCCACTGGCAGAAGGAACCAACACTGCAATGAGCGGGCGGGCAGGGGAGCGGACAAAAGCAGCTACGGGGGAGCAAAAACTGACAGCAGTACCTGAAGTTAGCACAGAGGATCTTCGGGCAATCGATCGGGAATACCTCTGTTGGGGAGACACTGTTCACTATCAGGAGAAGCCCATCATCGTCAGCGGTTGCCAGGGAGGGTTGGTTTTCGACAGCGATGGCAACACATACATCGATATGGGAATGTGGCACTCAAGCTGCAATTTCGGGTATCGAAATCCAGAAATAGAATCGGAAGTGTGCAGACAGCTAGGCACGCTGCCCCAAGCCTGCGGAGACTTCCTGCACCGGGAAAAATTGCTGGTAGCCAAAGAAGTAGTCGATGCCATTTATGAAAGGACGGGCGTAAAAGGTCGGGTATCCTTTAATGTCGGCGGCTCTCTCGTAGTGGAAGACGCGCTGAAAATCATCCGGAAAAACACGGGAAAAAATAAGGTTGCCGTGATGATGGGCGCTTACCACGGTCGCTCCCTCAGCACGCTGTGCCTTTCCAGCAGCCACCGCTACCGGCAGTATTTTAATGAATTTCCAGAGCGGGCGATTATGTTCCCGTTTGCTAACTGCGCTCAGTGTTTCTACGAAAAAGAAAGAGACACCTGCGATTTATACTGCGCCCGCATGATCCGCAAGGCTTTTTCTAATGAATATTACGGAATAGCGAGCGCCACCAGTTCGGAGATTGGGGCCATTGTGGTAGAGCCTTGCCAGGGGCGGGGCTACACAATCCCGCCGAAAGATTTTTATCGCAATTTCACCGGCGAAATGCAAGAGCGCGGGATTCTTATCCTGGACGACGAAATCCAAGTTGGCATGTACCGCACCGGCAAATTGTTTGCCTTCGAGCACTTTGGATTTGTGCCAGACATTATTACTCTGAGCAAGTCGTTCACGAATGGATTGAGTCCAGTCAGCTTAGTGTGGGCTAGAGCAGATTTGGTAGATCCAGAAGTCTTCACTCCGGGACACGCGCACAGCAACTTTGCCAATCACCCACTGGGCACTGCAGCCGCACTGGCATCCTGGCGCTACATGATGGCCCAGGACTACGAAACTTCAGTGCCAGCGAAGGGTTCCTACTTTCTTGCCAACCTGCGCGAACTGCAAGTGCGCCATCCATTTGTTGGGAGCGTGGATGGGTTGGGACTGCTTTTGAACATGGTTTTTGCCGATGAAAAGGGTGTCCCCTATCGCAATTCCGCCCAACTGGCAGCGGAGATCGCCCAAGAGAGCGATTTTACCTACAAGGGAAAGAGTTGGCGGATGATTCTCCAAATCGGCGGATACGACCTCAACGTCCTGAAGTTTGCGCCCTACCTCGACATCAGCTACGAAGAAATTGACTGTGCCATTGCCGTTCTCGATCAAATTCTGGAGAAACTCGGTCTGATGCTTTCTTGCCAATCCGTCGCTTCAGGAGGTGTCCGTTGAAAGCCGCAGTTCTGTACGCAGCCAATCAGGTAGAAATCCGCGATGTTCCCGCACCAGGGAATGTTCGAGACGGAGAAGTCATTGCCGATGTAGAATTTGTCGGAATCTGCAAAACAGACCAGCAGCTTACAGCGGCGGGGTTGGACTCAGAGCGCATCCTGGGTCATGAGGTGGTCTGCAAACTGCCCGACGAAAAAGGTTATTTCGCGCTCAATAACGAGATTTCCTGCGGTCGGTGCACCTATTGCCTGGAGGGACTCACCAGTCACTGCCTCGATTTGCAGGAGCTCGGCGTCAACAGCGACGGTGGCTACGCCCAAAAAATTCGCGCCCCCAAGAAGTCCTTGCACCCCTTTGATTTCCAAAATCCTGCTTTGGGGGTGCTGATCGAGCCTTTAAGCTGTGCGTTTCGGGGAGTCGGGCGCATTGAGGCTGCTATCAATTTACTGCCGGTATCGCGACCGGCAACTCTGATAATTGGCGGCGGACTTTCGGGGGCGCTCATTGCATACCTGCTGACTCATTCTCCCAGCTTTGAAGGGAAAATTTCCCTGTACGATATCTCGGAAGCACCGCTTCTTTGGGCGGAGAATTTGAAGCTCGATCGGGTTGAAGTGCCAGAGCCAGACAAGGCGCACTTGGTCGTCGAGTGTTCCGGTTCGCCAGACGGTCTGGCCACGGCGCTGGGTGCGGTGCGCAAAGCAGGTGTGGTCTGCATTTATGGCGTTCCCAAACCAGGGATTCCTTTACCTGTTTCCCCACACGAACTCTTCATGCGGGAAATTACGGTGTTCACCTCTTTCGCCGGTGCCACAGACAAAACTGTGACGGCAGCCATTGAGTGCATCAAGCGCGACGAAGCATTCTTTGAAGGACTGCTGGGCCGGCTGATTCCGCTGGAGAAACTTCCGGAGGAATTGACTTCTTGGAGTCCACAACCCGGTACGCGCACCGTTGTTGACATGAACGCTTGAGGAGCTGTAATGCTGGACAGGGCTGCAATTTTCGATATGGACGGCTTGCTGATCGACAGTGAGCCTTTGTGGTGCACAGCAGAAGTGGAAATCTTCAACGATTTGGGGGTTCCCCTGCAAGAGAGTATGTGCTCTCAAACAATGGGGCTGCGTACCGATGCGGTCGTCAGTTATTGGTACGCTCAATTCCCGTGGACTGGTTGCAGCCAGTCCGCCGCAGCCGAACGGATCGTCAGTCGGGTCAGCGAACTTGTGGCGACTGTGGGACAGCCTATGCCTGGTGCCGTTGAAGTGGTGCAACTGTGCCGGAGGATGGGCTTGCCTTTGGCTTTAGCCACTTCATCCTCAATGCGTCTGGTTCACTCCGCACTCAACCGGCTCGGTTTGCAAGACGCCTTTGATGTTTTAAATTCTGCGGAAACAGAGGAATTTGGGAAACCGCACCCCGCCGTGTATCTGACGACCGCACGCCGCCTGGGGGTGCTTCCTGTGCAGTGTGTTGCCTTTGAAGACTCTGTTCGCGGCATGATGAGTGCTAAAGCAGCGGGTATGCGATGCATCGCTGTTCCAGCAGCTGAGGAACGAGATAACCCCAAATTTGCCGCAGCAGATGCGATCCTAGATTCACTCGAACGGATCGATCGGGCGTGGTTCGAGAAATTCTTAACCGAATCTTCGCCCCGCTCAGTACAGACAAAGCTTTGAGTGAAAGCGGTTCGCACTGCCACCGTCCGGCAAACTGCGACCGCATTTTCCAGAGCGATCAGCCCGTTGAATTAGAGATTGGAATTAGTCATGACAACCATGATGGCTGCGGTCTGGTACGGGCCAGGCCGTGAGAATTTTCGCTTAGAGTCCGTGAGCCGACCTGACCCCGGACCGGGCGAAGTCCTGATCAAAGTCCGCAAGTGTTTTTTTTCTGCTATGCACGTCCGCGCCATCCAGGTGGGTCACGTCAAGCACAAGCCTCCAGAAATTTTTGGCCGCATGCTGGCAGGAGATGTTGTTGCTGTGGGGACGGGTGTCTCCCGCATCCGAGAGGGAATGCGCGTCACCGTTAACCCAGAAAGACCTTGCGGGGAGTGTTTTTACTGTCAGGTGGGAGAGGCGGGACACTGTGTCAAACCGACAGTGTTACGACCGGGTGGCATGGCGGAATTTGTCTGCGTTCCGGCTGCCCTTTCTGGTGGCATCTTTGAACTTCCCCCATCAGTTTCTTATGAGGATGGCGCGTACACGGAAACACTCGCCTGCATTCTGCAAGGGATGGCCTTGTCCAACATCGGTTTGTCCGATTGCGTCGCTATTATCGGTTCGGGAGGCGTGGGGCTGACGTTCGTTCAGCTAGCACGAATGCGAGGCGCTACTAGGATTGTCGTCGCTGGCAAGTATGACGATTCCCTGCAACAGGCGTCAGCCTTGGGCGCATCCCGCACCGTCAATGTCACCCGCGAGTCTCTCGCGGATGTGGTGATGGCGCAGACGCAGGGTTACGGCGCTGATACGGTTATCGAAGCTGCGGGATCTGCTGAAACCTACGAACAGGCACTGACCCTTCTGCGCTGTGGTGGCACTGCAGTGTGTTTCGGTGGCACACCCCCTGGAACGAAATTTCAGGGAGATCCAAATTTGATTCACTATCGGTCGCTCAAGATTTACGGCAGCTATCGATACATTCCCGATCATTTCCGAAGAGCGCTGGAACTGATCTGCACCAAACAAATCGATCTCCGGCCCATCATCACTCACTCCGTCCCGTTCTCGAAGCTGACATCCAATGCCGTCGATATCTATTGCCAGCCAAATTGCCGGGCACTGGTCATCGACATGGCGGAAGATGCCTGACTGTCTTGCAGCGCTCACCCGCTCTAATCTGTGGTAGGATCGTAAGTTGTAAAGCAAATAGGAATTAGGATGATTCTGGCAGGTGATATAGGGGCGACTAATTGCAGGCTGGCCGTGTTTGACAGCAACCTCTCAGCAGTCGCTCAGGGTTTTTACAAGTGCAAGGATTACAGCAGCTTTGAGGAGGTGGTCCGCCATTTTCTCCAAACCTGCGAGCATCCGATTGAAAGCGCTTGTTTTGGCGTCCCCGGGCCGGTGATAGAGGGCCGGTGCAAGCTGACGAATGTGCCTTGGGAGGTGAGCGCGGCAACTCTGGCTGAAGTGACGGGCAGTCCTGTGACTTTGCTAAACGATGTGGAAGCCAATGCCTACGGGTTGGAAACCTTGCGGGATGACGAGTTAGTGACGCTAAATGCCGGCAGCAAATTGCCCGGGGGGAATCGGGTTGTCGTGGCAGTTGGTACTAGCGTGGGAGAAGCTGCCCTCATAGATGTGGGAGGTCGAATCCATGCGCTCGCTTCAGAAGGCGGACACGCCGATTTCGGTCCATTCGATGAAGAGCAGTGGCAACTTCTCCGTTACACTCAGCGCCAATACCAGCGGGTTAGCTATGAAGTCCTTCTGGGCGGTCAAGGTTTGGTGCAAATCTACAATTTCCTTCGCGACAGCGGTTACGGTGTCACCCCCGAGTGGCTGGAGCAAGAGATGCAAAATGGAGAGCCGGCTGCTAGTATCAGCAACGCCGCTCTCAGCGGCCAATGCCAGCTCTGCGTGCGAGCACTGGATATGTTTGTATCTATCTTAGCCGCAGAGGCAGGCAATGCCGCCGTGAAGTTTTTGGCCACAGGGGGTGTCTACTTGGGTGGGGGCATTTCGCCCCGAATTCTGGACAAGCTGCACCAACCGATTTTCCTGGAGAATTTTGTTAATAAAGACAAGATGCGCAACTTTTTGCAGTCTGTCCCTGTCTATGTGATTCTCAACGATGGGGCCGGTTTACAGGGTGCAGCTTGGTACGCTAAAAGAGCTATTTCTTCTGTGGTGTGATCCCTAAATCTTCTCCATCTTCTGCAAGGACAGGTATTGGAGAAGATTTTGTCTCCCCTACATCTTCCTCTTCCTCTGACGCCTTATCAGAGCCTTTTCCAGTTTTCGCCAGATATATCCCCTCTAGAATTAGGGCCAAACTCAACAAGTTGAAAAAACTTAAGGTTTCCGAAAATATCAGCCAGGCAAGAATAGCGACAATTACCGGATCGAGCAACAGGAATAAGGAAACAAACCCTGAAGAAAAGTGCTTGAGGCTGTAGACGACTAATCCGTGACCTAACGCTTCGCAGATAGCCGCTAGGCAAATCACTGCTACCCATCCTGACCAAGAAATCGGGAAAATTTGATCTTCAAAAAGTAGCACTAGGGGGATCATCAACAAAGTCCCAATCAAGCACCGCCACACGAGTACAGTTGTTACTGAAAACTTTTGTCCAATCTGTTCTATGATTAAGAAGTTGGCGGCATAGAATAGACTTGATGTTAGGGCTACAGCGTCACCTGTTAAGCTATTCGTCGATTCTAATAGGTCTGACAGTCCTAAAGAACTCGCTCCTACTACGGCCAAGGCCATGCCAATCAGAAATCGGCGGTCAAAATTTTGATTGAATAGCAGCCACCCTCCCAGAGTGGTAAATATGGGGGTGAGACTTCCCAGAACATTAGCATTAGCGGCACTCGTTTGAGTTAGCGACCAAGTCCAACAAAATCGGCCCAGTAGATGAACTATACCTACGGCGAGTAAAAGCACTATATCTCTAATTTCGTAACCCTGCTGTGGCACAGGTTGGACTTCTGACACTTGAGTGCGTGCTTGCTTCAGTCCACTCCACGCCCCAAAGATAAGAGTGGCCAGCCACAGCCGATTGAATAATGTCGCATTGACGCTGATTTCTCTAACAGAAATCTTGATAAAAATTGCTGTTAGAGATAGAGCTACTAAGGCGATCGTTAAGAAGACTAGCGCCCTGGACTTTGAGATATTCTCTTCTGGGGCCCATGCCAGCCTGTTAAATGTCATAGATTTGCGCTACAGTGCTTGTACATAATAATCGTAGCGGATAGTGTGCGGTATGTCAAACCTGATGCCAGAATTTCGGTGTGAGATTGACGAACTAGAGACGGACAAGAGAGAAAATCATCTGACTGGGCCTTCAAATTCAAAGTTTGGCCCAAAAAAACAATCGCAGACGGGGCTTGACGGCGACAAGTTTGCACTACCTTATGTACATTAGCTGTGTGTTTTTACCGCGTGCTTGAACGGCTTTATTCAGCGAAATATACCAGAAATTTACGACGCATACGGGGCAGATGCTGTCGAATAATTCGCCTTTTAGTACAGCAAAAGTTTTCTATCAGCTTTGTAAGAAAAGGGGGACAAGGAGACAGCGGAGAGAAAACTAATCGGCTATTTTTCGCAACTCACTCGACAGCTCACTCGACAGCTCGCCTCTAGGCTAATTCACCTGAGGGAGTGAGCAGTCCTTCTGCTATTAAGAATTCATCCAGACGGTCAATCAGGGCATTCGCTCGGTCGAGCAAATCTGAATGGCCGGCATTTACCGAAGTGGCTTTTAGCAAACTCTCAAGCTGCTCTTCAAAATTGCAGGGAGATTTTTGACAGAGAGTTTTCACGAATTCTACCAAGCGTTTTTCTCCAGGATGGGGGACAGAGTTAACGGCAAAGATAATATCAAAATAACTCGCCAGTAACGCGGCTGTTCGATGATTAATGCTCGCCCAATCATGGCGCTCTAGTGCCAACTCTAACTGGTGCAGGTAGCAGGAGATATTTTTTCGTAAAATCGGATAATTTTTCGCGACTATCGCTTTTCTCAAGGGGTCTGGATAGGGTTGCCTAGCCCCTTGAAGCAGTCCCTCAAACCATCCCATTCTATCAAATAAGGGCAGGGAATGCAACACATTAAACCAAAAACACGTCGTATAACCCACTTTTGCCTGATGTTTGACTAAGACGCAATCAAGTTGCTCCTCAATCCAACTTGTACTCCGATACATGATATCAATACCCCGTCCAGACTGGGTATGTATCCATTCATCGCCAGGCTCCCAAAATAGGTTGTTAATTTCAAAGCGCTCGGCAAAATCTCTGGCAATTTCGGCTCTTGTCTCTACCGGAATTTCTTCGGCAATATAAACATAAAAATCTAAATCGGATAAATTGTCTGATACTAGGCTGCCTTGAGAGCCGGCCAAGACAACCGCTAAGACTTGGGGTAAGCTACTAAACCTGGCAGCTATGTTTTCAGCTAGACTGGTAATCTCACCATCCATATTACAGATATTTTGACTTGGATTAAGGGTTCCTTTCGCCATCATTTTTTGTTCCTGAATAACTCGGGATAATTTTAATCAAAACTGCCTTTTTGATCTCCATTTGTCCAAATCGACATTTGGAAAATACACACCTAATACACACCTAATTTACCGGCTACCTTTTGAACACACCAGCTGACTTTGGATGGAGCGGATTCCCTCCCCTACCTTTTGGGACGCTCTCAGGTGGATGGAAACAATCATAACTTAAAGCATTTGCTCTAACAAGCGGAAGTTTACAAAACTTAATATTATCTGGCTTCACAATGCCAAGGTGAGGCAATCCAAACGGGAACCTCTAAGCTAGAGGTTGCTTACTGCGCTCAGATTCAAGGATCTGGCTCGTCTGCCGAAGTTGACCTGATATTTGGAAATGACCGCGGGTGAGTGAGAGGGCCACAGGATGGCCCATGAGCAGCTCGGCGGGCCAGCGTTGGTGGGCGCGAGCGCGGGCAGAAGTCGTTGATTGTCTCTATAGCTCAAGGTATCACCCCACCCACAAACAGGGGATATGGTCACCATTGCCGAGTCGCCGGTGGCCATTATGCGAGGCCGGTTTATCGACCCGACAGCAGTCTAGCCCGGATTTGTGGCCAAACACCTGTGCTAAGCTAACTGTAGTTGCTACCTACAAGTGCAAGCATCTAGATCCCCACAAGTGTTGAATCTTAACAATTCGACATAAAAAAAGCGCCCAAAACGTGCTATGATTTGGGCTACGGTCAAATCAATCCTGTTAATAACCTGTGCTCAA
>NZ_KB235948.1:6399766-6434513 GCF_000332335.1 Kamptonema formosum PCC 10802
ATTTATGTTTCGCTGATAGCTTACCTGATATTAAAGATAGTAGATATTCCTGAAGAATGGGGGACTACGCTACTAGATAAACTCCGCTATCTTCAATGTTGTATGTGTCAAGAAATCAGCTATGTCCACTGGATAGAACGACTTCTCTCTGGCTAAGCTTTTTTACTCAGGGCAGGATAAATGTAAGCTAAAATGTAAAGTTTTGTGACAGAATTCAACACTTGTGCTAGATCCCCCCTTTCCCCCTTCTTAAAAAAGGGCGGCGCAAGAGCATTTCCCCCCTTGTAGTGCCGGTGGCACAAAACCCCGCTCCGACTGGGGGGATCTCACCTGACTCTCCTGGAAACAGCAAAAACAGAGAACCAGTGCGAAAAGAGGTGTGAGGTGTTATCAAACGCCATCAATTGTTAGACCTCTAGCTGCTGATTGCTAGGGGCTGTCTAACCCCCGACTAAGGTAACACTGTTTCCGCCAAGCAGCTTTGCTTCCCTGTACATAGCGAGATCGGCAGCTTGCAGTAAAGAATCTAAAGTTGTCCCGTGCTGCGGATATAAAGCGACGGCACAAGAGACGGTTAGCGATACCTCCGCATAAGTAGGGGGCTGAGAGCCGGCAAGACGAACTAGACGGGATATTTTATGATTAAACAGCTCAACCTCTACTCTTTTCCTAATTTGTTCAGCGAATTCAGCGGCGGCCTGCAAATTCACTCCCATCAGCATAGCGAACTCATCTCCTCCTATCCGAAACACTTCGTAATTCGCAGACTCACAAGCAATGATTTTGGAGATTTTATGGAGAAACTTGTCTGCTTCAAAAGGCCCGTATTGTTGATTGGCCCAGGCTAAGCCATCAATGTCGATGAAAAGCAAGCTGATTTGAATATCGGATGGGCCGGCTAGTTTTAAAAACTCTTCATTGAGAGCGGGTTTGAGCCGCAGTCCAGTTATCAAATCCCGTTTTGGAAAATTCATTGGTCGTTCGCTCCTAAAATCTTAGCCGCAAAGGCATTTAGCTCTTGACGGCGCGATAAATATTAGGCTTTTAACCTGCTTTTTCGCTGTAGGGGGCAGAGCCTCCAGATTGCTTTACCAGCTCAATCTGAGAGCGCTCTAATAGATAGTTTATTGCAAATTAAATGCGCCATAGCTTACCGCCTCATCTCGGACGGGGGAATGTTTCAGGGGAGAGCTGGCCACATGTGGGAAAGAAAGTGCCGTGTGAGGTGAGGCGGGGACGAGAGCAAAGGCACCACCTATGGTATATACCAGTTCTAAATGATTTGCGCAACCGCATAGGGCCCAGAACCCCGGTTTCTTAAAGAAACCGGGGTTCTGAAATTTCCAGGAAGGTTATTGACGCGCTATTTTTCAGAAAAAAGGGCAGCGCACCGGCACCCAGCAAGAAAAAACCGGGGCATTAGCTCCCCGGCGATAGCAAGTAATTAGGAGTAAGAAACCAAACAGAGACAACTTAATCGGCCAGGAGCGGATAGGGTTGAAGAGATTATTTAGCTACTGGCTAGCGGGGATTTTAAAACCTTTTGATGAAACCAAGGGGATGAGAAACTCGGCGGTTTCCCTGTGTTCGTCGAATTCAGACTTTTCGCGGCGGTGCTGGGCAGCAGGGAAAGGCAGTGGCGGCGACGGCGGAGAAGATTTGGGTGAGGGGGATTGCGGTGTCCATTGAATGCGCTCTGAACTCTATGGTTTAACTCTATGAGTTTCTGGAAGCGCGAGGTTGTGCCGGTGGTGCGCTATTTAAACTGGCTGTGTTTGTCGCCACTCCCACCCCATCACAGCGCCGGTTCTGCCGTTTGCCCTTGCGGACAGTTGAGCAAGTGGCACTCGTAACGCCTTTTTCTGCCTCCAATCCGCTGCCGGCACGCCAGCACTCCGGCGAGAGCCAGGGATACAGCGTTCGGTCCTGGCGCGGCGCAGAGGGAGCGGAAAATTTCGCTTAGCACCCTTCACGACGCTGAAGAAATAGAGCGTTTCTCGTATTAGTGCGGCACGGAGAAACCCGGTTTCTGAAAGAAACCGGGTTTCAAAGGCCATAGTTCAGCCAACGGAGAAACGCTATCGTTGCCAGGAGAGAGGAAAAAATAGGACGACCGGCACAACTCCACGCACCGGCAAAAAAAATTCTATCGGGCTGACTTCTCTGATTAGCCCCACGAGCGCAAGGGCGAAAGGAAAGCCCGAAACGTGAATTTCCAAGAGTCTGCTGGCGCTCTCCGTGAGGGGGGACTGGATTCAACCGTGGGAGCCGCTTAGATCCTTATTCGGTCAATTGCCCGCTATTAATGTTTGCAACCGCTGCCGCCTTGTTCTTCCTTTTTGGCGTCCCTTCACGGGGGCGGTTCAGGATTAGCACCCGACGACATCAACTCGCCAACAGTCTTGTTCAAATCGCCTGTATCCTAGCAAAAATGCAACGCCCCACCTAACTCGACACACCGGCATAAATCCTCAAGCGCAACCCTCTCCCCACCGGCTCGAAGGAACGTGGCCACTGCCGGCTCCCCAGCCGGCGGCAAGTGTGCCGGTGCCGGCATCCGGCGGAGCATAAAACCGGCACCTTGAGGGCAGCACCTGTGATATTTATTGATCCCGGCACATTGCTGTGAGAGGCATGCAGGGTGCGAGAATAGTGTCAAGCCTCGTAGGAAGATCTACGCACTTGTCGGGGGGGGATCGCCCAACTGCTGGACAGAGCCGGAGCCTGCAAGCAGCAAGCCCGCCATCACCGGACGCTCGCCCCCGATCGCCCCCGTTTAGTGTCCCGCGATCCCCCACATCCCTCTCAGGTCGTAAAACACAAGCAACAGCGGGATTATTTGGCGAAATTGCTTCCGCGATCAGCGTAAAAGCAGTTAAGATATTGACAGCACTTCCCGGTGGATTGAGTGCAGCAAGTATCGGCTCGCTCGTGCCGGCAGTGCTTGGTAACTTGCCGAATGCTGGCAAAAGCAGGCCAGAGCGCTGACCGACTGAGTGCAGCGTGCCGGTGAGCGGTTTCGGACACTGGCACCGGTGCCAGTTCCCGGTGCCCAAGGCCCAGCAAAACTCAAAGGTTTTCCGATACCCAGCCAAACGGCACCTAAAAACCGGAAGAACTGTCAACCCTAAACGGAGGGTGGCGATTGCCCTCACCGCAAAGCGTCTCGCTTGCGCGGAAGTTTCCTCGCCGCATTCGCACAATGACTCCAGGAACCTCGCAAAGCCCGAATACAGCGATCCGCCCCGTCCAGTACCGCGATCTGGAAGTGCTAGAAAAACACTTCGCCTCGGCGTTTGAGGGGGAGGCGCACAGTCGCTCGACAGAGACTTGCGGGCACTTGTCGCAAGTGCGCCGCTGGTATTGGCCGATAAAGCTGCTCAGCCTGTTTCCCAACCCCTACCAGCACCTGTTCACCACTCACGTCGCAGAGCAGGACGGCAAAATTCGCGGCGCGATCCAGATATCCCCATTTAACCGCACGCGCAGCACATGGCGGGTGGGGCGAGTGGCGGTAGATCCAGCCGCCTCTAGCCTGGGAGTAGGCTCCGGGCTGCTGCGCCACTGCTTGGAAGTGATCTGGGAGGCTCGCACTTGGCTGCTGGAAGTCAATGTTAGTGACAAAATGGCCCTAGCCCTGTACCGGCAAAATGGGTTTCAGCCCTTGGCGCAGATGACCTACTGGGACCTCCCCCCCGAGCTGCTGCATTCCCAGGCAGAGCGGGAGCCGGATTTGCCCAACCTGCAGCCGGTCAGCAATGCCGACGCCCAGCTGCTCTGCCAGCTGGACTCAGCAGCCATGCCGCCGCTACTGCGCCAAGTGTTCGACCGGCACATCCAGGACTTTCAAACCAGTCTGCTCAGCGCCCTGATCGAAGGCTTCAAGCAGTGGCTCACCGGCACGGAAGCCGTCAGCGGCTATGTGTTTGAGCCGCAGCGAAAAGCCGCGATCGGCTATTTTCAACTGCAGCTGTGCAAGAACGGCTCCTTCCCTCACAGCGCCCAGTTAACCGTCCACCCAGCGTACACCTGGCTTTACCCAGAGCTGCTGTCGCAGATGGCCAGAATAGCCGGCGATTTCCCGCCCCAGTCGTTGCAGCTGGCGTCTGCAGACTACCAGCCAGAGCGGGAAGAGTATTTGGAGCAAATCGGAGCCTCCAGGATTTCTCACACCCTGCTGATGTCTCGTTCCGTCTGGCACAAACTGCGGGAGTCGAGGCTAGCCCCACTGGAAGTCCTGCAGCTGTCCGAGGTGCTCTCTGGCTTCCAGCCAGTTCGCAAGCCCGTTCCGGGGCGCATGTCCTGGAGCGGTCCGGCGCACAGTCAGTGTCAGGCTCAGAGTCAGGCTCAGACAAAGCACAGTGCCGGCAGCCCGGGCTTCTCAAGCCCAGCCAGCCCTCAGCCAGAAAGCCCCCAGCCCCTTGAAGGGTCAGACTCCAAACTGGCGGAAATCCCAGCCCCTGAGGGCAAACGCCATTACAATTGATGGAGTTTGGCCCGAGAGTGGAGCGGGAGAGGGACGGCATTTCGCGCCAGCTTTTGCCCCCACTTCCGCACCCCATCCCCGAAGCGCGGCTGCTGCTCACGCACATCTTGGGTATGTGACGGCAGCTTGCCCCTCACCCCCCCTGCCCCCCTCTCCCCTTCTGGGAGAGGGGGGAGAAAGAGGTTCTTCCAACTTCATGGAATGGCTGTGAGTTTTAGGGAATCGGGGAGTGGGGAGAAGGGGCTCGGCTGGGAGATAAATTGATTGATTTACTGTGCTTGAGGTCGAACTGTGGGCAGAATTTCAGCGCTGGGATTGGATGTGGGCAGCAAGCGCATCGGGGTGGCGGGCTGTGATGGCACCGGCTTGATTGCCACCGGCCTGGGCACCATCGAGCGCACCTCGTTTGAGAGGACGGTGGCCCAGCTGCAAAAACTGGTGGGAGATCGAGAAGTGCGGGTTCTCGTCGTCGGTTTGCCCTATTCTATGAATGGCACGCTGGGCTCCCAGGCAAAAGCGGTGCGGAAATTTGCCACAGCGCTGGGCAATGCCCTACAGCTGCCGGTGGAATATGTCGATGAGCGGCTGACCTCGTTTCAAGCCGAACAGCTGCTCATGGCCTCGAATATCTCCCCCTCCCGCAACAAGAGCCTGGTTGACCGCTTTGCGGCGGCGCTGATTTTGCAGCAGTGGCTCGACGGGCGGCGGCAAGCTCGCGAGTGAGGCGTGAGGCTGTGATATTCTGGTGAGTGCTTCCCGCAGGCGCGACAAAAGTCCAAAAAAACCGTGACCGGCGCTCTCCGTGGGTATAGCTTTCCGCATTGAAGTATCTCCAGCGCTCCTGGAAACTGCCCCTGACTTGTACTCCTATCGCTATGCACTCATCGAAATCCCCGAAAGAGAATGGGCGTCCGCCCTCAGAAACCGTCACCCTGACAGATGAAACCGGGCGCTCTCTCCTCTGTTCCATCGAGCACTCTTTGGAGTTAGAGGGTCAGGAATACGTTTTACTGCTGCCCGTTGACTCGCCGGTGGAAATATTTGCTTGGCAGGGTGAGGGGGAGGAAGAAGAAGCTATCCCGGTTGAAGATGAGGCCGAAATTGACAAGATATTCTCTACCGCCAAAGCGGTTCTCGAAGAGCAGAACCTCACCCTCAAGCGCTCCGCCATCACCCTGACGGTGGAGGGAGAATTGCCAGAATTGGCCGAAGAGGATTTCGAGGAAGATGAAAACTCGGAGGATCGCGATTACGAGGAGCTGCAGTGGCTGGTGAGCTTCTACCAGGAAGAGCAGGAGTACGCCATTTACACGCCTCTCGAGCCTTTCTTCATCTTGGCTCGCATGAATCCATCGGGACAGCCGCAATTGCTCTCGCCCGAAGAGTTGAAGAAATTAGAGCCAGTCCTGCCAGAATTAGAGGCCATGATTGAAAGCCAGCTCTTCGATGAACTTGACTAGGAAAGGCAGTTTAGATTGAAGATTTGAGATTTGAGATCTACCCTGGCCCATTCACTCTCAAATTTAAAATCTAAAATCTAAATGGTTGTTTAGGTAACAGAACATGAAAGTTGTCCAACGCATTGCCACCTGGTCGCTGCTGGTTCTGGTGGCGGGTCTGGGAATTGGCGCTTGGCAGGGCAAGCTCTGGTGGCAGCGGGTCAGTGCCCCAGTCAGTGAGGGCGCGCAGGCACTGCCTGTTAGCTTCCGCATCGAACCGGGAACGCCGGCCCTGCAGATTGGCCAAAAGCTGGAGTCGGCGGGCCTGATTCGCTCGGAGATGGCTTGGCGGCTGTGGACGCGCTGGCTGCTGCTGCAAAACAGCAGCACTGAGTTTAAAGCCGGCACTTATAAGCTGTCGCCGGCCCAGTCCCTCGAGGAAATCGCCACCCAAATTTTGACCAACAAGGTGGTGACCGTCAGCTTCACGATTCCGGAGGGGTGGTCGATGGCGCAGATGGCTGCTTACTTTGAGTCGGAAGGGTTTTTCCCCGCCGCTGACTTTCTCGCAGCCACAAAACAGATCCCTAAAGACCTGTACCCGTGGCTGCCCGATGGCTTGCCCCACCTGGAAGGCTTTTTATACCCCGACACCTACGAGCTGATCGGGGATGACATCACCCCAACTGCCGTCATCCGGCAGATGCTCAACCGATTTCAGGAACTGGCCCTCCCGCTCTATCAAAACAGCCCGAAAAAGAGCGAGTTCAACCTCCGCGACTGGGTGACCCTCTCTAGTATTGTGGAAAAAGAGGCGGTCGTCCCCGCCGAAGCTCCGACAATAGCCGGAGTGTTTACCCGGAGATTGGAGTTGGGAATGACCCTCGGTTCCGATCCTACGGTTGAATACGGCTTAGGAGTCACCCAGACTCCGGATAAACCATTAACTTACGCCCAGGTAGGGACGCCTTCGCCCTACAACACCTATCTCAATCCGGGGTTGCCTCCGACGCCGATCGCCAGTCCAGGAGTGGGAAGTTTAAAAGCAACCCTTTCTCCGGATAAAACAGAATACCTTTATTTCGTGGCGCGGTATGATGGCACTCACGTCTTCAGCCGCACTCTAGCGGAACACGAAGCAGCTCAAGCGCGAATTCACAACGAGCGGGATGCTAAAGGAAACTGAAATTAAAATTTTGCAATTGTAAAGCAAGCAATTTGGGATGACTTGGGGCAAACTATTACAGCCTGACTTAGTTCTGGGAGGCTCAATTCTGAGCCTCACACCGGCCATTTTGCAGGAATATCAGCTCAAGGGGCTGGTGCTGGACGTGGATGAAACCTTGGTGCCGCTGCGGGTGAACTCTGCGTCTGCAGAACTGCGCGACTGGGTGGAGGAAATTAGACCGCTGGCAGCGCTGTGGTTGGTCAGCAACAACCTCAGCCTTCCTCGGATTAGCGGCATCGCCGAGTCTTTAAACTTGCCTTATATCCTGGGAGCTGCCAAACCTTCCAGACGGAAATTAAGGCAGGCAGTAGACGCCATGAACCTGCCGGTGGGGGAAGTGGCAATGGTGGGGGACCGGCTGTTCACCGACGTCCTCGCCGGCAACCGCCTCGGCATGTTCACCATTCTCGTAGAGCCGGTTGTCGATGCCAGTGTTGCGGTGCGGCGGTATGGGTGGCGCTCCTTTGAGGTTTGGGTTTCGCAAGCCCTCGGTGCTACCCTCACCCCCCCGAAGCAATAAAACTTTACAGTTCGCGAACTGTCCTCAAGGAGCGCACTGTATGGAAAAAGCACGCTCGCACGCTCGCATTGCTGATTTCTCGCGCAGGGGCTTTGCGCCGTGCGCTTTGAGCGCAAGTGCAAATCTTCCCCATGCCTCATGCGCGTGAGCCCCAGGCCCCATACCCCATGCTCCAAAGGGGTTAGGGGTTAGGGAGTAGGGGGTAGGTTTCAGAAGGGAAGTGAGAATTGACCCCATGCCCGATTGCCGGTCGCCTATGGCCCGATTGCCGGTCGCCTATGGCCCAAGGCTCGGGGCCCCATCGCCCACTGCCCGATATTAGGGGTTAGGGGTTAGGGGTTAGGGGTTAGGGGTTAGGGGTTAGGGGTTAGGGGTTAGGGGTTAGGGGTTAGGGGTTAGGAGAGAAGTTGATCATTAGCCCAATGCCCGATTCCCAATGCGTTATGCGGGCGTGCGCCATGCGGGCGTGCGCGTGAGGCCGACTCTAAACCTGTCCTGCCAGAGACACTGCTGCTATGGCGTCATTTTTTGGTAGCGTAAGACTCAAGGCTGATTCTGGAGTATCCTGAGTCAGGCGGAATCTTTGCTGTCCAGTCCACCGCTCGTGTTGGGAGAAAAGAAAATGACTATCATATTTCAAATTGCGCTCGCCGCTCTCGTCCTGCTGTCCTTCGTGATGGTGATTGGCGTCCCCGTCGCCTATGCCACACCCCAGAACTGGGATCAGTCCAAACCCCTGCTGTTTCTCGGTTCCGGCATCTGGTTCGCTCTCGTCATTCTCGTGGGCATCTTGAACTACTTGGTGGTCTAGGGGGTGTCATTGGTCATTTGTCATTGGCTCATCGCTAATGGCTAATGGCTAATGGCTCCTCCTCACTTCTCCCCCCCCATGAGTTACAAGTTGGAAATTACCAATAAACAATAAAAGTCTCAGATGGCAGTTTTCGAGGGAACGTTCACTCAAACCGGCACGTTGCGGATGGCAATCGTCATCGGTCGGTTCAACGACCTGATCGCCAACAAGCTTCTGGAAGGCTGTCAGGATTGCCTGAAGCGCCACGGCGTAGACACCGACCCGCACGGGACGCAGGTGGATTACGCTTGGGTGCCGGGAAGTTTTGAAGTCGCCCTGGTGGCCCGGCAGCTGGCCCTCAGCGGTCGCTACGATGCGGTGATTTGCCTGGGTGCGGTGATCCGTGGCCAAACGCCCCACTTCGACTATGTGGCGGCAGAAGTGGCCAAGGGAATTGCGGCGGCGGGATTCCAAACCGGCGTGCCGGTGATATTCGGCATCATCACCGCAGACACCATGCAGCAAGCCCTAGAGCGAGCCGGCATCAAGAGCAACCTCGGCTGGAACTACGCGATGAGCGCCCTGGAGATGGCCAGTTTGATGCGCCTTCTCAAGGGCAGCGCCGCCGCAGAACTGTACGCCGCCGGTGCCGGTGCCCCCCAGAGCCTGCCCGCCACCCTGAAAAATGCCCGGCCAGAAGGGGCCGCCGAGCCCCTGGAACAGCCCTAAAAGTGGCCCAAAAAATTTTTCAAAAAATTTTTTGGAAAACCCTTGACAAACTCTCAAAAGTCTGACACACTAGAAATTGTTGGAAGGCGAGCGGGTCTAGCTCAGTGGTAGAGCGTCACCTTGCCAAGGTGAATGTCGCGCGTTCGAATCGCGTGACCCGCTTTGAGGGAAGTATATGTAAGAAAGGTCTGGGGCAGAAACGCTCCAGACTTTTCTCATATTGGGCACTGGGCACTGAGCACTGGGCACTGGGCATTTTGGATTTTGGATTTTGGATTTTGGATTGATTGTTGTGTTGAATGCGCCATGCGCCATGCCCCATGCCCTATGCCCCATGCGGAAGCAGATCCCTCGGAAGACAGGTACACGCCCTCAGTGGGGAGTGCTAAAATTTGCACAGTGGCCAAGATATCAGGAGTGTTTTGGCTGCGCTCCGCCGAACGCCAGTCTGCGGTTGACGGACATTGTTAAAAGATTAAGGGAAAAACATCGTTCCCGATACAGTTTAGATAAGCTCAGATAGTATAGTTTTGGCTGTACACTCACTTGTGCAATCTCAAAAATCCCAGAAGATTGACTTAAATGCTGAGTACCCGTGCCCCTGCCGGCGTCGCGGGAAGCTGGTTCCTATTGCCCTGACAGAAGCGTTTGGCTGCAATCGGTGCCAGCAGATATTTGTTGTCGAAGAAAACGGGCACAAAATCGAGCAACTCTCGACGACTTATCCTTACAGACAAGCTTGGCGATGGACGGGCCACCAGTGGAATAAAGCCTATTCTGGGATAAGAGACAGTTACTTGCCCTTGGCCCTGGGAATTCTCCTAGTGCTGCTGATTGTATGGCTTCCCTTAGCGCTGCGCTCGCCAGTGGGAGCCAATATAATTCCCTGGGCGATGGTAGCAGTTCTGCTGGCCGTGCTGCCAGCGCTGATGGTGTGGCTGGCTTACAGGCGTTAGCTCCATGACAACCGACTCCTTGAACCCAATACCGGCTCCCCTTGCTGCCGCTCGCCGCGCCTATCAGGCATCCTTGGAATTGGCCACCGTAAACGGGGCGGACCGTTCGAGAACCTTGCAAGCAATGGCAAAAGCGCTAAAGCGCGACGCCAACGACATCCTGGAAGCAAACACCCTCGATTTAGAAGCCTCTCGGGAAATGGCGGTGCCGGAGCTGATTCTGGAATGGCTGAAGCTGACACCCGAAAGGCTCCAGACAGCAATCCAAATTCTACAGCGCCTGTCGGAGTTAGGCGATCCGCTGCGGAGGGTGCTCACCGCACCCTACCAGATCGAACACTCCCAGATTTACTGCCAGCTGATGCCCCTGGGCGCGATCGCCTTGGTGTACGAGGCATTTCCGGATTTGGGCGCAATCGCAGCCGGTTTGTGCGTGAAAACCGGCAATACCTTGATTCTCAAAGGCGGGAGTGAAGCCAGCCACTCCAACGATTTGATTGTCCAGTCCTTGCAGTCGGCGCTCCAGCAAACCGGCCTGCCGGTGGCGTGCCTGCAGCTGCTCCCCTGCGAGCAGGGAGCCTCCATCCGGGATTTAGTCACCCTAGATCAGTACATAAACCTAGTCATTCCCTATGGCCGGCCCAGTCTGGTGCAGCAGGTGGTGCGGCAAGCCACCGCGCCGGTGTTAAAGTCGGCGATGGGCAACTGTTACCTCTACTGGTCCCCCACCGGCAGCTTGGATGTGGCTCGCTGGGTGATTGCAGACAGCCACCAGAGCGAGCCAGATCCAGTCAACGCCATTGAGAAAGTGCTGATTCACCGAGATCAAAAGCCCTCTTCCCTGACAATGCTGTGGAACAGCCTTAAGGAAAAGGGCTTTGAAATCAGGGGAGACGCCCAGCTCGTGGCGGATTTCCCGCAGTTAAAGCCGGCAGACCCATCCGAGTGGAACCAAGCGTATTTAACCAAAACAGTAGCGTTTAAAGTCGTCGAGAGTCTGGATGCCGGCATTGCTTGGATTAACCGGTACAGTAGCGGCCATGCCGATTGCATTGTCACAGAATCCTATCAGGAAAGCCGCCAGTTTGCCTTGGAAATCAATAGCGCTTCTACCTATATAAATGCCTCCCCCCGCTTTTATCGGCAGCCAAAGCAAGGAGACGCAATTTTTATGGGAATGTCGAACCAAAAAGGGCATCGCCGGGGATTGATTGGTTTGGAAAACCTGACAACGCTCAAGCACATCGTTCAGGGAAATGGAAAATTTGGATAAGTTTAATGGCATGGGGCATAGCGCATAGCGTATGGGGCATTTAACACAACAATCAATCCCAAATCCCAAATCCCAAATCTTTGCATCGAAAATGCGATGATGCCCAATGCGATGATGCCCAATGCGCTGATATAGCAATAAATAGTAAGTTTAGGACATGAGCGTCATTTGCTATATAAGGCGTGGGACAGGCGTTCCCTCCGATCCCACTGTGTGAACCTAAGTGGCTACAGCTATATTAGTGATGGTGTTCGTGGGGCATTTGAGGGCTGTGAGACTCACCCGGCGGCGCTGCAGGGTGCAGGCGCATCAGGAGTTCCTGTTGGGGGGGTGGCGCAGCCCAACCCAAACGGTGCATTCCCATCCAAACAGTCAGACCTCCCAGCACAGCCATCAGCCCAGCCATATAGCGTTCCAGGCGAGGAATTTTCAGGCGCTGAATCAGCAACCCAAAGCCCACCATCGCCGGCATAGTGCCGAGGCCAAAAATAAACATGCCGGTGGTGGCAACCGGCACCGGTTGGGTAATCGCCAGCGATAGGGCAATTGCCGTCAAACCGCAAGGAATAAAGCCCAGAAAAACGCCCAGGGGATAGGTGCGATACCAGCGATTGCTGTCAAATAAACGCCCGACACTCTTTTGATACCACCGCCAGTTCTGCACCGGCAAAAGCCGCACCGGCAGCAGGTGCAGCTGTCCTAAAGCTAAGTATAGCATCAGCACACCAGCCAGAATCAGGATAGCGGCTCGCAATCCCAGCAAATCTTGCAAAACCTGACCGAAACTACTGGCGAGAAATCCCATGAAAGCGTAAGTGGTAGAGCGCCCCAAACCGTACAGCACATGAGAGTGCCAGCTGTTACTTTGAGGGCGCGTATAGGCCATCACAAACGGCCCGCACATGCCGGCGCAGTGACCGCTGCCCAGAAAACCCAGGACTAAAAATAAGTACAAACTCGGCATTTACAACACCCCAATCCAAGATCGGACTACTGATTGACTCTGATGGATTAACAAAACACACCCAGACGCGGCTATCCGCGCCTGAGTTATAGCAGTAGCCAGTTAGGTTAGGACATTAGACTTTGAGGGTATGAGGGCAGGCGAGACGCCGGCCCTACGTCTATACTTCCTAGGAAAGGCGTTGCCTCAGTACGCGCCCGCACGGAACGGCCTGTCAAGCGTGTCCTAAACAAACTGTCTGTTGCTACATCATAGATTATCACCTGAACTTTTGGGAGACTGATAAATTACAGATTTTCTTTAGATGGCCCTGTTAAGAAAAGTCAGCAAGCGATGGGGGAGCTGTCTGGGTGCAGGCGGTATAAAATAGAATTTAAGAGGGAAGGAGTCGCCAAGCGACGATCGCCTCAGTCTTGCCCTTGGCTAAAATGGGTTTGCAGGGTTCAACTGCTAACTGTCTGCCCACAGCTTGATAGAGGGCATCGGACACAGTAATTTCTCCTGCCGGTGTGGCGCTTTCCAGTCTCTTGGCGGTGTTGACCACATCCCCAATAACGGTGTAAGTCCGGACCCCCTCACTGCCAAAAAGCCCTTCTACGACACTGCCACAGTGCACCGCACATCCAGCCCCTATATTATAGGGAGTAAGGGTTTGCAGTGCGGCGTTGCGCATGTCGCGGGCGGCGGCAACGCCTTGCTGGGGCGTGGCATAAATTGCCATAACTTCATCAGCGGTAAATGTTATTCTAAGAGGCAGGTGCTGGGCTGCTGCCGGTTCGACACTGCGGTAATACTTATTGAGAACTGCGGCAACCGTGTCTGGTTTTGTCCGCTCGCACCAAGCCGTGAAGCCGCGAATGTCCATAAATATAATTGTGCGATCGCACTTGTGAAATGCCAGCGCTTCCGGATTGTGAACTGCAGCCGCAACAGCATGACTTCCCATCCCCCACTCCGCCATATTGCGCAGAACTGTTGCGGTTTCTTGTAGCTGCTGTCTCTGTTCGGTTATCTGTAGCGACTGCAAGCCCAAAAGCAGACCGACCAACACCATACTCCAAAGCAAAAACCAGTGCTCGTCACTCAACTTAAACTTGAGTATTTGTTGGAGAGGAGACATTGCCCGGTCGGTGAATCCAATTACTATATAAAAAGCTACCACCATCAGAGTCCGCGCCAAGCTTTCGAGGGGAATAATCCAGCACTTAGCACCTGTAGCCCAATGAAATCGCAGTCCCTGTAAAGTGGCAATAATTAAGGAAAATAACCAAAAGACAAGGTGAGTGGGGTTTTGGAAAAACTCCAGCCCGTCTACAGGCAAATCGAGTGCCGTGTAGACAGTCACGCCGGTGAGGTTGCCCCAAAAACGGTGAGCGCTGGGGCGTGACAGGTCCCAAGCTTGCACGAGCATTGCTAGCGCCAGCAAATATTCGGTTGGGTCTGTGATGAAAGCTGGCCAACCCACTAAGATTAAATCTGACAGGCTCTTCAGAATTAAAAAATGAGCGCTGTTGCTTAATAGCTCATCCATAAAGGCACTGGTACGAGTGCCGTGCAGTCTCGTATCCAGTACATTCTTCGAGGTTGGCTGAGATTTAAACACTTGGCTTTGGCGATTTCATTGAGAAGACTGTGGCATTTTTGGGCTTTCTTGAGGGGCAAACATCTGGCCCGACGCTGGAAAAACGACAGGCGATGCTTCCCACAAAAGATTATAGCGTTTCTCAGTTAGATCAACTATGGCCCAGAAACCCGGTTTCTTAAAGAAACCGGGTTTCTCCGTACCTCGCACCCTGTTAAAAAAAGGAAAAGGTATGCGCTCTGCCCTTTTCCTTTTTATTGTCTGCCTCAGCTGTCACCCTCTTGTCCTGACTCCTCGCGCTCCTCGCAGTTGCGCTAGCTGTTTGGATGGCTGAGACTATTTTGTTGGACTTGAGAAGTCCTTCGCGCCTTCTCTCTCACAAGGACTGAACCCCCTTCTATTTTAGTGTCATAGGTTTCTAGGGGGAGTTTAGCCGGACCTTGCAGCACTTTGCCATCAGCGGCAAACTTAGCGTCGTGACAGGGACAAAGAAAGTTTTTTTGACCGGCTTTCCATTCCACTGTACAGCCATCGTGGGTGCAGCGGGGATTGACAGCAGAGAGACTGCTGGGATTCGCTGGGTTGCGGACGACTAAAACCGAATCTGCGGTCAGTTTACCCGTTTTATCCAGTTCAGCTACAGTGCCCACACGGCGAAACCCATCGCCTTGGGCTACGGGCGCAGCATTTGCCACCTCAGCAAGTAACTTTTTAGTGTTGGAAGAAGTGGCGGCGAGCGCCACCGGCAAATAGCTGGCGAAGGAACCAACACCCATCCAAGCGAGAAAATTACGGCGATTCATACAAACCTCACATCAATAATTTTACAGGTCAAGTTTTTCCAGGGCACTTCCTAGGGATTGCAGCCGGCGATATCATGTCTGGCAGCACCTTTGTTGTTGGCGATGTGGGGCGGGTTTATTAATATTCTGATCTGTGCCATAAATATCTTGGCTGAACCCGCCCTACCAGGGTAGGTATACAAAATCTATACATGCGGACAAGGGATTGTGCCACCTGAGAACGGAATATCCTTCCCGGCACCCCCAGCTCTTTCAAACGACTTCCAAAAACAGATTTTTGTCATTGCCGCATTCGGGGCAGTTTTGCAAGGTAGTTGTTGTGTAACCGCACTCAGGACAGACATAGAAGACCATCTTAGCTTCTTTCCAGTCTTCCAGGTTATCCTTAGCCTGAGTGTAGAGTTTAGCGTGTTCCGCCTCGGCTTCTTCGGCATATTCAAACGTCTCGACAGCCTCTTTGTTGCCTTCTTTGTTAGCTTGCTCGATGAATTGCGGGTACATGGTGGTGCGCTCGTAAGACTCGCCTTGAATAGCAGCTTCCAAGTTCTCACGAGTGGATTTCACCGCCGGCGTTTCCAGTGTGGCTTCGGGTTTAGCGCCCATCTTGCGAATGATCGCGGCGTGATTGGAAGCGTGAATGGCTTCAGCGATTGCGGCAGCTTTGAAGAGACTCGCAACTTGCATATAGCCTTCTTCTTTTGCTTTTTTAGCAAACGCTAAATAGCGGGCGTGGGCATTTGATTCTCCATTATACGCCGCTTGGAGATTTTTCAGCGTCACTGAATCTTTATTAGAAACTAGCTGTGCCGGTTGCTGACTCACCTGCTGTTCTTGCGGTTCGACAACCGCCGCCGGTGGTTGCTGCTGTGCGCAAGCAACCAGGGTGAATGCGCCCAGTGCAGTTAAGTATACTGTGGCTGCAGTTGTGTGAGCGATGTTGCGGATGTTTAGGGAACGATTCATACTTTTAATCCCTGAATTAAATCTTTGTTAGGTGTTAGGTTTTAGCTATCTTCTCTCGCCGGCGCGGGAGGGGAAAGTTAGTCGGGCCATCAAATAAGCCCTATCGTGAGGGTCTGGGAAACCGGGAACTTTAAGAAACCTGGTTTTTTGGTATGGGTGGCTTTGCAGGTCCCACCGGCACTCATAGTTTCATTTATTCTGGCTTAGGGCGCTTGGGGCGAAATATCCCCGTCATACTCAGCCCAGTGACGGCCAATCCTACAAGCCCCACGCCATTCAGAAGCACATAGACCGGCTTGAGCTGGGAGCCCAGAAATTCGCCCTGGTGAATTACCATAAAAATTTCCGCTACATCTGGCGACATGCCAAACCAACTTTTTCCAAGCCGGTAGGCGATGCCTGTAATCGCAGTGATAAACAGGGGCAGGAAAAGAATGGGAGCAATTTGGCGGTGAAGTTTGCGAAAGTTAACTTTGGGCATTTGTGAGAGCCTCAAACGGAATAAATCTTTAGCTTGGATATGGGTTACAGGGGAGTCCAAACTCAGGTAAAAAAGGTCAAATCGAGCTTAAATAGTGGCACGTTGAGGGGTATACCTGTAGCTGCAAAAAATCAAGATATCGAAACCTAAATTAGAGCAATGTAAAGTCAGCGCTGGTGATGGCAGAAACGTTAATACCGTTCAGGATTGCTAAGAACTCGCCGGTGCTGGCAATTTGGATAATGGTGTCGCCGGCATGGGTGCCGGTTCCTTGAGCAATCCCCAGCTGAGCGAATGTTAAACCATTCGCGAGGCCAATTTTGTCAGCGCCATCCTGGAAGTCGATGATGATGTCGGCAAGTTCTAGGGTATTGCCGCCGGTGCCGCTGGCGATTACGAAAATATCATTACCTGCGTTGCCAATCAGGGTATCGGCACCCAAGTCTCCATAGAGGACATCATCACCTGTCTCACCAGTCAGGACGTCAGCATCTTTCCCACCTCGGAGTGTGTCGTTGCCATTGCTGCCGTAAACTGAATCGCGACCCATATTGCCATTGACGAAATCATCCCCATCGCCACCGATGCCGGTATCGTCATCTTTGCCGCAAAAAATGCGGTCGTTACCTTCGCCGCCGTCTGTCGTGTCTTTGCCTTGGTTGCCGTACAAGTCATCGTTGCCTAAATTGCCATGAATATAGTCATCCCCATCCCCACCGGTGCCGGTATCGTCACCATCGTCGCCATAAATGTGGTCGTTGCCTTCGTTGCCTTCTATCCTGTCTTTGCCCCGGTTGCCGTACAAGTCATCATTGCCGAGCCCGCCATTTAAAGAGTCATCCCCATCGCCACCGCTGCCGGTATCGTCATCATCGCCGCCATAAATGTGGTCGTTGCCTTCGTTGCCTTCTATGTTGTCTTTGCCCCGGTTGCCGTACAAGTCATCGTTGCCTAAATGGCCATTCAGATGCTCATCACTGTCATTGCCTTCTAAGTGGTCATTGCTGTCGTTTCCCTCCATATCTTTGGCAGTGCTAGCGCTGTACAAGCTGTTACTGCCGGTTTGACCGCGCCCGCTGTCATCGCCATTATATCCCTGGATGACGCCAGCGCTATTCAGCAGTAACTTGTCATCATTTATCGAGCTATCTTCTATGAGATCGTCAGCGCCTTCCGCGTCGGAGGACAGGTGTAATTCATTGCTGTCAGACATTTTTTGACTCCTTGAACTGCATGTCAGGTAGAGCTCCACAAAGGCTGGATTTGAGCCAGCACTATGCCGTCAGTGCTGATGGCTGAAAGCGCTCTACTCTCTAAGTTAGAGCCAGAAAGTAAAGAACTCGGAAAGAAACTGGAAATTGCTAAAAAACTTTTGGATTACATATTCAATGCCGTCTTTCCTCGCTCCCAGCCTCAGGCTGGGAGCGCCTGCCGGGAGGCGGAGCCTCTCCAACCCGCGCAGATTAAATGCAAGATAGCTCCCACATCTCACTCAGCCGGTCGATCGAATTTTGACCTTGTGCGGGTTGAACCTGTCCCATCTTCCTGTGTGGCCATCTAGACTGCCGGCAGGCGCACCCGAAAGCAGGTGCCGGCACCCACCTGGCTAGTGACGGTGATTTCTCCTCCATGCCGGCGAGCGATGGCCAGGGCGATGGCCAATCCCAGCCCCGAACCCCCCTCTCGCCGGCTTCGCGCCTTATCCGCTCTCCAGAAGCGATCGAAAACCCGCCTCACATCCTCGGGAGCAATGCCGATACCAGTATCCTCAACACTAACGGTGACACCTCGGTCAAATTTAGTCATGGAAAGGGTTACAGTTCCCTTGGCGTTCGTATATTGCAAGGCATTTTCCAGCAGATTAGAAAACAAACGCCTCAGCTGACCGGCATCTCCCTTAACAAACACACCAACTGCCAAATCCGACTTGAGAGTAATTCCCTTTTCTTCTGCTTGCAGTTCCAAAAAATCCAGCAAATCCTCTAACAGTTCGTCTAAAGGTACAGACACCCAGTCAACAGCCGTAGCCGACCGGCTTCCATCGGTGCGAGCCAGGAGGAGCAAATCTTCCACTAAAAAAGCCATTTGGTTAGTGGCAGAAGCGATATCCTCAACCTTTTTCACATCCGCAGAATGAATCCGCTCTGGATGACTTTGCATCACCTCAACCGAAGTCTTAATCGCTGTCAGGGGACTGCGCAACTCGTGGGAAGCATCCGCCGTAAACTGTTTGAGCTGCTCAAAACTTTGCTCAATTGGTTTGATAGCTTGCCTGGTCAGCCACATGCCGCCAACAGCCGTGAGGGCAGAAGCAACTGCGCCTCCTAAAATCAATCCCCACTGGAGTTTGCCCAAAACAGCTTCCACGGTTTCTGCCGACTCACTGATGCGGACATAGCCTTCTAGCTCTCCCTGTTTTTCCTGCGAGTCGTACTCGTAAACCGGCAGGGTGAGGGTGCGAATCAGTCCCTGCTGGAAAGTTTTGCCAGACAAGGCGCTTGTTCGTACCAGTTCCCAGGTGGGGAAGAGTGTGCCTTCTTTTGCCAACAGCTGCCCCTTTTCGCTAAACCACTCCATGCCTTGATGGGGTTGGCGCAGATTTTGCCAGGGTATGTCTAAATCTCCATCCCCATCGAGGCGGGGCATAAGTTTTTTGTGTTCTGCTGGGGGTTTGTCAGCGTTTTCATATTTATCCTCTTTATCCTCTTTATCCTCTTCATGCTCTTCATGCTCTTCATGCTCTTCATGCTCTTCACGCTCTTCACGCCGCTCGTGGGAGCCATCTTTAATCACTTCCAAACTGTGAGCGGCTGCATCAGCCAAAGTCATCAAGTGGTTATCCAGCTGCTGATAGAGACTGTGAGCGAAAAACTCGTAACCAGCTCCCGCAGACGCGCCCAGAATCGCCACCATCACGCCCGAGTATGACAGCAGCAGACGCCACTGCAAGGCGCAAAACGCTGGATTAGACGTTTTGTTTGAGCGTCGCACATTAATAGCATGAACCCCTCTCCCTAGCCCCCTCCCCGCTCGCAGGGAGGGGGTTGGAAGTGGGGTTACTAGGATTTTGCAAATAGTTTTAATCATCGACCTAGTGTGCAACCCCTTGTTTGAGCCGATACCCCAAGCCATAAACAGTTTCTATGTAATCTGCCGGTGCGCCCGCTGCTTTCAGCTTCAGTCGCAAACCCCGCAGGTGAACCTTGACCGTTTCTTCTCCCGGCGGGTCGTCAAAAGACCAGAGATTATCCAGTATAACACTCCGGCTAAGCACGCGACCGTTGCTGCGCAGGAACAATTCCAGTAAACCATATTCCTTGGGGGTGAGGTGCAGCAACTGACCGGCATAAGTCACCTCACAGGTGCTGGGGTCAAGGCGCAGACTCCCCCATTCTAGCACCGGCGGCAATATGGAACTCCCCCGCCGCAGCAGGGCGCGGATGCGAGCTAGCAATTCCTTGAGGTCAAAAGGTTTAACGACATAATCATCCGCACCGGCATCCAACCCCATGACTTTATCGGTGCTGGTATCTCTAGCCGTTAGCATCAAAACTGGCATAGCATATCCCTTTTGCCGCAACCGCTGGCAAAGCCTAATGCCATCCAGCTTTGGCAGCATAATATCTAGCAAAACCAAGTCGTAGGGAAAAGCTTCTGCCAATTCCCACCCCTGCAGACCATCTGTGGCGATATCCGCCACATAGTGTTGGTCGGTGAGGGCTTCTGCTAGCGCTCTGCTAATGCGCTCGTCATCTTCTACTACTAGAATTCTCATGGTTGGCGTCTGAGTGGATTGATGTCAGGGGCACAGGCGGGACGCCTGTGCTACGCCGGACGCCCGTATGGTAATAGGGGCACAGGCGGGACGCCTGTGCTACGCCGAACGCCCGCAGGGCTGCGTCCGGCCTGTCCCAGCCTCTGGCCACCGGCTGCCTGCAGCCCAAAAACAAAGAGGGCGGGCAATCCCGCGCAAAGGAAAGCCCGCCCCACAAAAAAGCCGATTCCAATCGCTACTTCTCAGCCTCAGCCAATTTGACCTTAGTAGCCAAACCCAGGGCTTGCAGCAGCTGAATCGTCATCCAAGTCAAATCAATCTCCCACCACTTCAAGCCGTGGCGAGCCGAATATTGAAAAGCGTGGTGATTGTTGTGCCAGCCTTCCCCATAAGTCACCAAAGCCACCCACCAGCAATTGGTAGAGCGATCCTCAGACTCATAGGTGCGGTAGCCAAATTTGTGAGTGGCGCTATTCACAAACCAAGTGCAGTGAAACACCGCAACCAGGCGCACAAAAATGCCCCAAATCACAAACGACCAGCCAAGTCCGGGCGAGAGAGCTTCTCCTGCGAAGTACAGCCCAACGCCTAGGGCAACCTGAATCGGGAAAAAATACTTGTTAAAAAACTGATAAACCGCGTCATCACCAATGTCTTTGGTGAAGCGAGAGATTTCCCGATCGGCAGGGATGTGATACAGCCAGCAGCCCATGTGACTCCACCAAAAGCCGTCATGGGAATCGTGCGGGTCGCCCTTTTTATCGGAATACAAGTGGTGCATGCGGTGCAGCCCCACCCAGTCAATCACGCCGCCCTGGCAAGTGAGCGAACCGCAGAACACCAGAAAATACTCCAGCCACTTGGGCGTCTGGAAACTCCGGTGGGTCACCAGCCGGTGGAACCCCAGAGTGATCCCCAACCCACCAGTGACCCAGTGGAGAAACACCGCAAGGCCCACTGCCGCCCAGCTAAAGGTGCCTGGAACAAACGCCAAAAGAGCCAGGGCGTGGACGGCTACCATGAAAATGATGACGGGCCACTTGGGGCGAAGGGGCGTCTGTACTTGGTCTGAAGATGCAATTGTCATGAAAATATATCGTCCGAACGATTTAACCCAATCTGCGCCATAATTAACTCCGCGCACCTTTATGGCGAGCGAGGGATTAATGGATAGCTTTCAACAGCTGCAAGAGGCAGAACAGGCACTATTGCCCATTTTTTACCAAATTGACGCTTTGGTCAAGCGAAATCTCCAGCGAGTGCTGGAGGCATTTCGCCGGCACCGGGTCGGAGCCCACCACTTTGCCGGTGTCACCGGCTACGGTCACGATGACTTGGGGCGTCAAACCCTCGACCTGGTGTTTGCCGAGGTGATGGGTGCCGAGGCGGCGGCGGTGAGAGTGCAGTTTGTCTCCGGAACTCATGCTATTGCCTGCGCCCTGTTTGGCACCCTCCGTCCCGGAGATGAAATGCTGGCAGTTGCCGGTGCTCCCTACGACACATTAGAAGAAGTTATTGGACTGCGCGGGCAAGGTCAGGGCTCTTTAATAGATTTTGGCATTCGCTACCGGCAGCTTGATCTCACCGAGGACGGCACCGTGGACTGGCACAAGCTCTCTCACTCTATCACGGAACGCACCCGTTTAGTTCTCATTCAGCGCTCTTGTGGCTATTCCTGGCGTCAGAGTCTGTCTATAGCAGATATTGAGAGAATTGTCAAGCTGGTTAAGCAGCAAAATCCCCACACAGTCTGCTTTGTAGATAATTGCTATGGAGAGTTTATCGAAGATCGGGAGCCACCGGCTGCCGGTGCGGATTTGATTGCCGGCTCTCTGATTAAAAATCCGGGCGGGACGATCGTCACCGCCGGCGGCTACGTTGCCGGCAGATCCGACTTGGTGGAAGCCGCAACCTGCCGGCTGACCGCCCCGGGAATCGGCAGCAGCGGCGGCGCAACCTTTGACCAGAACCGGCTGCTGTTTCAAGGACTGTTCCTAGCGCCGCAAATGGTGGGCGAGGCCATGAAGAGCAATCACCTGACCGGCTACCTGTTCGACAAGCTGGGATATCCGGTGAATCCGCCGCCAATGGCACCGCGACGGGACGTGATTCAGGCCATTGAGCTCGGCGATCCGAAAAAGCTGATTGCTTTTTGCCGGTCAATTCAGCAGCACTCGCCGGTGGGGTCGTATTTAGACCCCGTGCCCGCTCCCATGCCCGGTTACGAGAGCGACCTCGTGATGGCCGGTGGCACCTTTATTGACGGCAGCACCTCCGAGTTTTCCGCAGATGGCCCGCTGCGCCCGCCTTACACCGTCTTCTGTCAGGGCGGAACCCACTGGACTCACGCAGCTATCGCCCTCGCTGCGGCAATCGTTGCCGTCGGGCCGGCCCACTAGCACAGGGGGGACATCCCTATCAGTAAATTCCACAGCTCAGCCCCCTTTTTTTATAAAGTTTTTGTAAAGATAGAGCCTGAGAGGGAAAACCCTGCGTAGAAACCCGCACTCACCGGCAGGCTCCTTCACAGGTTCTTCACATTTAGAGGGTATTTTTAGATTCAGTGCTCTTGAGGATTTGAGGGATTCCACGCAGAAATCCTGGCTCACTGATATAGAGCATTTTTCATATTAGTGAGGTGCTGAGAAACCCGGTTTCTTAAAGAAACCGGGTTTCTGGGGCGTATTTCATTCAAATGAAAACCGCTATTAGGAGCAACCGGCACCTCGAGCGCCGGCGCATCCAAAAACTTGCATCGAACAGGAAAGCTTAATGGTGAGCCTGCAGGGGACAGCTGGAGTGCGTTCCCTGCGGTGGCTAGTTAATTGATACAAAACCCAGCAAAACCCAACAAAAAAAGAGGGAAAATGGCTGACAGTTTTTTAGGAAAATTAGCAGTTGCGACGGCTGGGGCAGCATTGAGCCTAGCCGTGATGGGAGCGCAGCCTGCCGGTGCTGCTACCATCACCTATGATTTTAGTGTGGGTGTCACTAGCGGACCGCTGACAGGCAACCAGTACAGCGGTTTTTTCCGCTACGATGACGCAACTACGAGCCGGGCTGGCGAGCTAATTCTCCCTTATTTTGAGATTAGCGACTTCTATTTTGACTTTGTTAATACCTCCTTCCAAAATGCCTTTCAGAGTAAAACCTATACCCGAAGAGATTTATTCATTGACCTTCGGGCGTTTCCTTATTCCCTTCCTTTATACATTAGCGGGGGTGAAATCATTCAGGACCCGTCTGGGGACATTGATTTGATTCCGCGAGGGGGGCACTTCAACAGTTTTGGATTCTCCACGTTCAATCGTTTCGATAGAGGCGAGGCGGGTTGGTGGCATCTTGCTACTTACGGGGGATTTAATTACAAGTTCGGTTGGGATTATTCCTCCGGTCCAGATCCCGGTCTGAGTGGGAGCGGAACTGTGACCTACTGGTTGCGGGAAACCCCCACGAGTCGCGTTCCCGAACCCGGAACCGCTTTTGGGCTCGGCGTGCTGGGTGCCGGCTGGCTGCTGAGGAAAAAGAGGGCATCCCGCAGTTTGCAGGGTGCCGCAGGGAACGGCCCAAAGAGCTGCGCTAGCGCGCCATCCCGCAACAGGCAACGGGAAGGCACAGCCCCTTAAGAGGCTCTTGAGTTGAGCTACGGCATTGGCGATATCAAGTTGCACAAGGGCTGCAAAGGCAGCGCCACGGTAAAGACAGTGCGTCCCGGTCTGCTGCCGGCAGGAAGCTCACTTTTCACGCTGACCTGACCGCCGTGCCAATCCACACACTGTTTGACAATCGCTAGCCCCAGACCCGTACCCGGGAGAGTGCCAACATTTTTGGCGCGATGGAAAGGCTCAAATAGTCGGGGCAAGTCTTCAGGAGGAATGCCGATCCCCTCATCCTGAATGGCCAAGATTGCCTGTCCCTCCTGACACGCGAGCTCAAACCGAACCGCGCCCCCTTTTGGGGAATACTTGATAGCATTCGAGAGCAAATTGCTGAGAAGTTGCCGCAGCAGTTTGGCATCCAGACAAGCGCTGACAGATTCGCCCGGACTGACAAAATTGAGCGTGTGCTGGTAGCTCGCACAGATGGCCATCTCATCCACCAATTCCCGGCAGAACTGCGTCAGGTCGATCCAGACGGGGTTGAATGGGAGCCTGCCGGATTCGGCAGAACCAAGAAACAGAACATCTTCTAACAGCTTGGTGAGATTGGCAACAGCGGATTGAATGCGCTGGATGTGTTCCAGTTTTTTCTCATTTTTATCCGCCGGCCATTTTTGCAGGTAATATTCCAGCAAGTCAGCAGAAGAGAGTACCGTACTCAGGGGAGTGCGGAACTCGTGGGAAATCATCGAGATAAAGCGAGTTTTCAGCTCGCTGAGGTCTTTTTCTCGGGCCAGAGCGTTGAGAATTTCGGCTTCCGCCTGCTTGCGTTCGGTGATGTCTTCGGCGATGCCGGCGATGCGGTAGACCTCTCCCAGCTGATTCCGAATCGGAAAGGCGCGATCGCAGATCCAGCGAACCGCCCCATCAGGCCGCACAATCCGGTACTCTTCATGGAGGTATTGCTCGCCTGCAATCTGTTTCTCAAAAGCAGCTCCCACGCGCTCCCTGTCTTCAGGATGTGTGGCCCAGAGCCAGGATTGAGGCTGCTCGTACAAACTCTGGCAGCTGTAGCCCCAGATTTTTTCGTAAGCGGGACTGACGTAAAGTATCTGGTTGCTGCGGGGGGAAAGCATCCAGAAGACTTGATTGATGTTTTCCGCCAGTTGGCGAAAGCGCTCCTCGCTCTCTCGCAGCGAGTCCTCAGCAACTTTGCGATCCGTGATGTCGATCCAGACGCCGATAATCTCCTGCGGATCGCCGGCACTATCCCGGACAGCAACAGCCCGGTCGAGAAACCAGCGATACTCCCCACCGGCACACTGCCAGCGATATTCAACAGAATTTTCCCCTGACGCGAACAGAATGTCCCGCGCCTGCAACACCCGTTCCCGGCTCTCGGGATGCAGCCCTTTGCGCCAAAATTCGGGGTTGGCGGCAAACTGCTCTGTGTGGAAGCCCGTGATCCGCCCCACATTTTCGCTGATCCAAGTTGCGCCGTTTGCGGCGACTCGCACGCTGTAGAGAGCCACCGGCACTGAGCGCAGCAGGAAAGCTTGTCGCGCTTCACTCTGTCGCAGCGCCGACTCAGCCTGTTTGCGGTGGGTAATGTCAAATCGCACCGCCAAATATTGGAATGGCTTCCCTGTCTCATCCAGGAAAGGAACGATAGTAGTATCCACCCAGTAATAAGAGCCGTCCTTTGCTTTGTTTTTGATTTCTCCTTTCCAAACCCTCCCACCGGCTATCGCTGACCAAAGTTGCTGAAAGAACTCCTTTGAGTGATGCCCCGAATTGACGATCTCGTGGGTTTGACCGAGCAGTTCTTCTCGGCTGTATTGAGAAACTTCGCAAAACTTATCATTAGCGTAGGTTATCGCCCCAGTGGCGTCCGCAATCGCCACAATGGCAGACTGGTCTAAGGCAAACTTTTGAAACTCTAACTCTTCCAGAGCCTTTCTCAGCTTCAGTTCTGCCAGCTTGCGCTCCGTAATGTCGTTATTGATTTCCAGGACAGCCACCGGCTCGCCGCGCTCATCCCGCTGCAGCGTCCAGCTGCTCGCCACCGCCACCCGCGTGCCATCGCGCTTCATTTCGGTGAGTTCCCCCTCCCAAGAACCCGTTAGCCGCAGAGAGTCTTCAATTTCCTCAAGAGGAGCGGGAAATACAGTTGACAGCAGCGCCGGTTTGTGCGCTCCGATTGCTTCGTTCTTTCGCCATCCATACAGTTGCTCGCAACCTTGATTCCAATATGTAATCGTGTAATTGAGGTCGCGAATTAAGATGCTGTCGCTGGCTAAGTCAAGCATCTGGGCGTGTCTTTGCAGCGCTTCCAGAGTCCGCTTGCACTCGGTCATGTCGCGCAGCACCGAGAGATGCCGGTGGGGCAGAAAGTTGGCAGTAGCGGAACACTCTAACTCTCGGATTTCACCGTCCGGACGCTGGAGCTGGAACTGTGCTTTTACTTTCCCCTGTGCTAGGAAAGCTTGCCATGCGGCGGCCAAATCGCAATCAGGTTTGGTAAAATCCCAAATATGCCGGCCAATGAGTTCTGACTTAGGCAAGCCAAACAGGTCACAGGCGGCGGGATTGGCATCCACATAGGAGCCACTGTCATCGGCAATCACGATGGCGTCAAGGGCGCTGTCAAAGATGGCGCGCATCTGGCCCTCACTGGCGGCGAGTGCGGCTTCCGCCCGTTTGCGAGCGCTAATGTCGCGCACCAGAATCAGGACTTCGGCACCGGCAACCGGCACCAGGCGAGCCTCGAAATCGCGCAATTCCCCATTTTCGGCCAGCTGGTACTCAAAGATTTGCAGCTCCCCCGCAGACAGTGCTCGCTCGATGCTCTGCATAGCCGGTCGAGCCACTTCTGTTGGCAGCACGTCAGGCAGTTTTTTCCCTAAGAACTCGCCAGCGGGGATTGCCGGCTCGATGCCTTTTGCCGGCATCACATCCAGATAAGTGCCATCCTCGCCGACGCGAAACATTAAGTCCGGAAGCGCACTGAGGATAGCTCGATTGTACGCTTCGCTTTGGCGCAAAGACTCCTCTGTCTGCCGGCGCTTAAGAATTTCTTGCTTCCGTAGCTCAATAGCCTCCCTCAATTCTGCCGTCCGCTCCTCCACTGCTATCCCCAGCGCCTCATTCGCCTGCTGCAGCGCCTCTTCCACCCGTTTGCGATCCGTGATGTCGCGAGCGATACTCAAAACCGACACCACGCAACGATCTTTCCCAAATTCCGGAACAATGCGGGATTGATAGTATCTGGCTCCCGCCGGTGTTGGGAACTCAAACTCGATAGCCGCCTCACGACCTGTTTCAAAAACTCTCTTGAGCGTTTCTTGCCAGTAAGATACCAGTTTTTCTGGCATCCCCAGCTCTTGATGGGTTTTGCCGGTGAGGGCGAAAACCGGCATTCCCGTGGCGTCTGCTGCCGCCCCGTTGACGTAAACATGGCGCAGCTCTCTGTCAAACCTGCTAATCATATCCGGTGAATTTTCCACTAGATTTTCAAATTTTTGCTTCCGCAGGTGTAACGCTTCTTCTTCCTGTATGTCGGGGAAATTTTCTTGCATTACTGTTATGCATTTAAAACTTTTACCGCCTTCGCTTTTATAGCAGTAGCCACTTAGATTAGGACATTAAACCTTCAGGCCCGGCGGACGCCCTACCTACGTCTATATCCCAGCAGTAATATGGGTTAGGACAATAGGAGCAGGAGTGCGGGGGTGCAAAAGAGGCCGAAATGTACGAACCTAAGTGCATACTGCTATAATAGGAAGTGTGCGCACAAAATAAATGGGGCCATCATGCTTCAAATCATAGAATGTGGCTATCCCAGCCAGCGCCACTCGCACCCATAATTTAGTTAACTTTCATATTTCTCCTTGCTAAATATACCAAATATAGTGCATTCAAATGATAAAATTTTAAGCCCTAGCGTTGCCAGTCCGGCACCGTCACCCAGGGGGTAGCGCAGGTTTTGGTCAAACAAAAACACTGCCCCATTGGGAAAATTAGCTGCCAGAGTGCGATATAGCCGCTCACTTTTTTGCAGAGCTGCAACAAAGCGCTGGCGCTCCATTTCGGCTGAGGCGCGAACTGCGAAAATTTTCAACAGGGATACAGCTGTGTTTGGATTTTTCAGGGGTTTGCGGCCCATCACGGCCATCAAACCGCAGAGTGAGCCGGCGGAATCAAACAGAGGAGTGCCGATATAGCTTTCGACGCCCATGTCAGCCAGCAAGCGATCTCGCGGAAACAGCTGCTGAGCGCCGGTGGGATAGCAGCAAAGCTGTTGAAGGGCAGCATTTCCTGCGGGCGTGCCGGCCAAATCCAACTCGAAGTTACCCGCAATCGCGCCGCCAGCCCACACCGCTGCCGTCCTGACAGTCTGGCTGTGCGTCGGGCTCACCTCACCAATGAAGCCGCAGTCGGCATCGAGCGTCATAGCCAGGTACTGCACCAGTGACTTAAAGAAAGCCTCTCCCGTGAGAGGGGAGACTAATTCAGCCACATTGCGCAGCAGCGATTCGGCCTCTGCGCGCTCCGTGATGTCCGCACCGGCGCACTGAAACTCAACGAGCTCGCCGCGCTTGTTAAAGATAGCGCGGGTCGTCCAGTGCAGCCAGCAAGTCTTGCCCGTGGGCGAGATGACGCGGCACTCAACAGTCCCCACCGGCACCTCTCGAGTCAGGGAAGCGAAGTGGGTTGCGGCGAGTTCTCTATCCTCATCTGGAATCAGCGGCGCAAATCGCTGCCCGACTAGCTCCTGTGGCTGTTTGCCGAAGTAGCGACAGCAGGCTTCATTAACAAAAGTGAGGGTGCTGTCGGGTGTGAGCCGGCAGACCTGCTCCGGAAGATCCCCAACGACAGCCCGATAGCGAGCTTCCGATTGCTGGAGGGCGGACTCAGTTTGGGCTCGCTCCAGGGCGTAGCGAATCGCACGCAAGAGCAGTGGGGCGTCAATCGGGCCCTTGACTAAGTAATCCGCAGCCCCGGCTTTCATCGCCTCAACGGCACCGGCGCAGTCTTTTTGCCCAGTCAGGAAAATCGCCGGCGCGCTGGGCGCGGGCGTGAGCGCAGGGGCACCTTTGCAGCGGCGCACTTCCTGCAACAGTTCCAAACCGTTGCGCTCACCCAGATGCCAGTCGAGAAGATACAGGTCGTAGTCAGAGCGCAGCATCATCTCCAAAGCCGTCTCCCAGGTGTCAGCCCATTCCAGCGAGAACCGTCCGCCCTCAATTTCAGACAGCAAGTCGCGCGCAATTACATAATCGTCCTCGTCGTCATCAACCAAAAGGACTCTAACGCCATTATCCATATGCGTCCCCAATACTATTGCTCTGGGAGTGCAACCCGCCGGCACTCCCTTCTAAAGCGGGTAGTTCGACGGTATCAAACCAGTATCTGCTGATAGTCTCCATCACGCTGACGAGCACAAGTGTTGAATTCTGTCACAAAACTTTACATTTTAGCTTACATTTATCCTGCCCTGAGTAAAAATGCTTAGCCAGAGAGAAGTCGTTCTATCCAGTGGACATAGCTGATTTCTTGACACATACAACATTGAAGATAGCGGAGTTTATCTAGTAGCGTAGTCCCCCATTCTTTAGGAATATCTACTATCTTTAATATCAGGTAAGCTATCAGCGAAACATAAATTTGTATAGCTATACCATTTACATTTTTAGTAATCAGCTTATCCAACTTAAGGTGCATTTTAAGAAACTTCCATAGCAACTCTATGTGCCACCTATATTTGTAGATTTCCATAAGCTCTTCATCGGAGACTTCGGCCCGCTCCAAATTGGTGGCCAATCTATACTCAGCACGCTTTTCAAGATCGCAAAAGTTAACAACTCTATATATTCCTGAGTCCTTGCCTGTCCCAACTAGAAACTGCCCCTTATTTTCAGAAAATTGAAGTTTGTAGTTGTTAGGTATGCGCAAGACAAAATACTTGTTTGACTGCTGGGCGAGCCGTAAAAATTTTAAACTAGAAAAGCCCCGATCCATTACCCCTACACCGTTTGGGGGCAAACTAGCTAACATCTCTTTTCCATATCTGTAGTCAGAGTCGTATCCAAAATTTATTAAGTTTTCTTCTGGAACTCCTGTGGTTAAATTTAAGGAGCTAACAAGCTTTACTTGGTAGTATTCTTGCAGCCATAGCAATTTACTCGTTAGAGTAATGACAGTTGAATCAATAGGACACAGCTCATATTTTTGAAGGCTTTTTTGACGGCAAATTTCCTCATTAAGTTGTTGATAAAGTCTCAGGAATGGCTCTTGACTTCTGGACGCATTAGCTTTGGAGAAAGTTGAAATATCTAGCTCATAGCCAGTTCCATTTAGTCGCTTGAATATATCTCTCATACTGGTCAAGCTTTTATCCATTGCATAGCTCAACCATATGGACATAAACAAGCGGGTGTTAAGGACAGGATAATCATTTTTAGGCAAAGAAGCCAAACGATTTTGGACAATCTTAGAGAATGAGTTGAGCACAGGTTATTAACAGGATTGATTTGACCGTAGCCCAAATCATAGCACGTTTTGGGCGCTTTTTTTATGTCGAATTGTTAAGATTCAACACTTGTGGCTGACGAGGTATTCAAACGTCACCGGCTTGGTGATGTAGAAGTTGGCCCCCGCATCATAGGAGCTACGATGTGTTCCGGTGCTTTTGATGTCGTCAGCATCACAATTGGAATCCGGCGCAGCTCCGGATCTGCCTTGATCTCCGAGAGCGCCTCTCGCCCGTCTTTTTTCGGCATATTCACATCCAGCAGGATCAGCTGCGGTCGCGGCGATACTGCCGGCGGGTGCGTACTTGCTGCGACGGTACAGGTAGTCCATCAGCTCCTCGCCATCCTCAACGCAGGCAAGCAGGGGCACCAGCCCGCTCTCCTCGAGCACCTCTTTGGCCAAAAGGCGGTCGTCTGGATCGTCCTCAGCTAACAGGACTACGATCAGTTTGTGCCGTGGATTCACTCTCGTTTTTCTCCTTTGGCTTGTTTTAAGAGCAGCGTGACAGTAAAGGTGGTTCCCCGGAAGGCAGCATAACCCAGTGTGTGACTGTGGTGACGGGATTTTCCCGGCTCAGCCCACTCAGCTGCTGTTGCACTTTTTGCCAATCCTTTTGGAGAACGACTACAATAAGAAATTGCCCAAGCTGCTCCGCCTGTGTCTTCTGGAAGTAGCGACAGTAAGCTTCGCTGACGAAAGTTAAGGTGACGTCGGGCAAAAAGCGACAAATGAGTTCCCTTTGATCCTCGACAATGGCCTGATAGCGGGCTTCCGATTGCCGCAGCGCCGACTCGATTTTCTGGCGCTCCAGGATTTGGTTTTCCAGGTTTCGGTTCACAGCCTCCAGCAGCGCCGGACTCGGGAGATCCAGCCCCTCGGGCATCAGCGGCACTAGCTCCAAAGCCGTCCACAGGTACGCCCCAGCGGTAACGGCTTTGAGTAATCCCGACACCCAGTAGTCCGGGTGCTACAGCGTCCACACTTCCATCAGGTGGGTGCTGCCGCAGGCGATGATGAAGCCTCCAAACAGCCAGAAAATCCACCGGAAGGGCACGTCCCGCCTCTTGCTGACGAATTCAACCACCAGCCCCGGAATCGAATCGTACGCTAGCGCAATTAGAGAGTCCGACACCGCATGCAGCCACACCAATCTGGGCTCCCACAGGTAGCACATGCCCTGCGGCATCAAGGCTAGCTGCAAGTGCCAGCCGGTCGATTTCATCAATTCCACCGCCGGACTGGGACCGGGTAAGACTTCAAGCATAAAATCTTTCTGGAATTTTCCACTTCTCAACCGTCGGGGAGTGAGGGATTTTAGATTGTAGATTTTAGATTTTAGATTGGCTGTCCCTTCTAGTTCCCAGAATATGATCCCAGCTCGGCTTTTGGCAAGCTCTTCTTAATTAAGACTCCTAAACTGCTCTCCATATAAGTTAATTTTACTCAACTTGCTGACAAATAATTTAACCCCCAGTAAATACCGGGGTGCGCTCAGAAAGAGACGCTCCCATTGCCCGCCAGAATCCCCCCCGAAAGGTTTTGACCCTTGCCTGCATGAGGATCGCTCAATAGTAGGGTGCGTTCCCGGAGGGAACGCACCGGCACATTATTGACACAAGCGGTCTGGTTTCAGCGATTTCTTAACCGGCACGCCCTAAGCGTCAGGCAATTTATACTGCCCCACTATCCGCTTGGCGTACTCCGGTATGTGCGACTCTAGCTTTTCCGGATAATTCCGCAAGACATACAAATAATTGCGCGTGAAGTGGGAATCTATGGAAAATCGAGCGTATTCCAGACCTTTGGGGCCGATTTTTTCAATGACGACGCCCATCAGTTTGGCTGCCCACATGGGTAAAGTTACCCCTTTGTCGTAGGCTGGAATGCTCTGCTGCACCGCAGCTCGCCGGTCGCCCGCAGACATCACCGGCTGGGTGTTCAGCTGGTCGATCGCCAAATCCAGCATTTCTTGACCCCTGTCATTGCGCACCACAATCCACTGCCAGCCGAAAGGAGCCCCCATATACCCAACCACCAAATCTGCCAGAGAATTGACGTAATCAAAGCAGCTCATGCAAGAGGGGGCAAACACATCCTTGAGTTTCTTGGTGTTCAGCCCAAAGAAAGGCACTTTCTCCTCAGAACCGTCCTCGTGTTTGAAGTGAACCTGAAAATCCTGCATGAACTCGTAATGCACCACGGTAGAGGGCGACCGGCTAGTCGTGTCCAGGAACTTTTGCAAGCCGGCGCGGGTGACATTATCCACGCAGGGAGTCCCCAAAACGTAGAGTTTTTCCAAGCCCAGCTTTTTTTCCACCGCTCGCAGCGCCTGGATTTGGCAGCCCACCCCAATCACCAGCAGCCGCTTCATCCCCGAGCGCTCAACTTGCTCCAGCACTGAAAGGTTAGGCGACAGGGTAGGCTTATTGACACGGGCCGCCAGCACCTCCTCTGGCGTGCGAGCAATCACCGGCATGGGCTGAAAGCGGTCTTCCTCGGTATTCTGGACGCAGACGACACCTTCGACAATGCCCCGATTCAGCATTTCGATCGCTATCGTGCTGACAATCCCTGTCCACTGGGCACCCTCGACTGGCTCCTTTTTCCGCGCCGCCATCATTCTTTGGCTGACGCCAAAGTACCAGTCATCGGGACTGTCCAAGTTTCGGCTGCGCCCGTGGGTTTCCTCTTCGAACTCAGCGATTTGCTGGTTGATGAAGGCGCAAGCCTCCTTGACATAATGCACGTAATATGTATCGCACAGCCCGCACTCGCTGCAGAGTTCTTTAGCGGGCCGCCGGCTGCCCGGTTTGAGGGCTTTGGCTTTCTTGTGTTTGGGGGAATCAGTCGCAGTCATTAAACTTTGGTCTTTTATCCAGAGATGGCTTTTTTCACGATACCCTGGAAGTTAGATCACTTTTCACGCCCTTAGAGTGGGGAGCATCCCGGCTGTCCAAAAAAGTCCAAATAATGCAACCATGATTTCACCAGGGGGTAGGAGGAGAAGATATTTGGCCACCGAATCAAAGGAAACGGGATTGAAACCACTTCCATCCCCCCCTTCCCCCCCATCCCGGGCTATGCATTACCCACATCTCCTGAAAGGCTTATCCTGACTCGTTTTCAGAACCTATTTCTCTTCGCGCCGGCAAGCCTTGCGTGCCCACTAACCGTAACCGGAGAATCTGAGTTCTGGCTTTTTACCCGACCTTTACTCTCAGTAGTTAGGGAATAAAGCAAATGGCTTCCAGGGAGGGAAACATAGCTGGAAGCGGTAGTGCTGCACAAGTAATGTTTTTTGCATTTTATCTCGCGCTTCAAGGCGGGTTCCATAAGCTCGCATCATTACTTATGCAGGACTGCCGAAAATTTGTGTACCAATGGTACACAAGTCCCAGAGCCAAAGTGTCAAGTCAGACCGGCATGGGACTGGCTTGACCCATTTACGGTTGATTGAGGCCACACCAGCGGGAGAAAATTTGTGTACCAATGGTACACAAGTCCCAGAGCCAAAGTGTCAAGTCAGACCGATTGGGAGTGCTTTGACCAATTCACGGTTGATTGAGGCCGCGCCGGTGGGAGAAAATTTGTGTACCAATGGTACACAAGGCCCAGAGCCAAAGTGTCAAGTCAGACCGGCATGGGACTGGCTTGACCCATTCACGGTTGATTGAGGCCACACCCGTGGGAGAAAATTTGTGTGCCAATGCTACACAAGGCCCAGAGCCAAAGTGTCAAGTCAGACCGATTGGGAGTGCTTTGACCCATTCACGGTTGATTGAGGCCGCGCCGGTGGGAGAAAATTTGTGTACCAATGGTACACAAGGCCCAGAGCCAAAGTGTCAAGTCAGACCGATTGGGAGTGCTTTGACCAATTCACGGTTGATTGAGGCCGCGCCGGTGGGAGAAAATTTGTGTACCAATGGGACACAAGTCCCAGAGCCAAAGTGTCAAGTCAGACCGATTGGGAGTGCTTTGACCCATTCACGGTTGATTGAGGCCGCGCCGGTGGGAGAAAATTTGTGTACCAATGGTACACAAGTCCCAGAGCCAAAGTGTCAAGTCAGACCGGCACGGGACTGGCTTGAGCCCCCTCAAGGCGCAGCAAAATCACTCCAGAGCTGAAGTGTTTTATTTGCCGGAGCATGAGTTGGCAGTCTGCCCGGCGGCGAGGGCTCATCTGTTGCTTATCGGCTGGCGGATTAAACGCCAGTCAGGCAAGCATTTTATGATGTGGTGTTTGCGTTTTACGAGCAGCAAAAGATTGGGACTGGGATGTTATAGCAGTATGCACTTAGGTTAGAACATTAGACCTTCAGGGCAGCCAGACGCTGGCCTACGTCTATATCCCAGTAGTAATATGGGTTAGGACAATAGGAGCAGGACTGGGGGGGTGCAAAAGAGGCCAAAATGTACGAACCTAAGTGCCTAGTGCTATAGCCCGGGTCTGGCTTGGTGACGGGTTTAATACCTGAAGACCTGTAATTCTTGCTTCAAGCCTAACCGCACTTTCGTGGCTCGGACAGGGGTGCACCCAGTAAAGAAGGAGTTGAGAAATTCAGTAAAAAGAGGAATTGACTGACAAGATGAAGTCTGCTAAAAAATTCTTCCAGATCAATTCC
>NZ_KB235948.1:6434613-6434871 GCF_000332335.1 Kamptonema formosum PCC 10802
ATTGAGGCCGCGCCGGTGGGAGAAAATTTGTGTGCCAATGGTACACAAGGCCCAGAGCCAAAGTGTCAAGTCAGACCGGCATGGGACTGGCTTGACCCATTCACGGTTGATTGAGGCCACACCAGTGGGAGAAAATTTGTGTACCAATGGTACACAAGTCCCAGAGCCAAAGTGTCAAGTCAGACCGATTGGGAGTGCTTTGACCCATTCACGGTTGATTGAGGCCGCGCCGGTGGGAGAAAATTTGTGTACCAATGG
>NZ_KB235948.1:6434971-6436275 GCF_000332335.1 Kamptonema formosum PCC 10802
GGCATGGGACTGGCTTGACCCATTCACGGTTGATTGAGGCCGCGCCGGTGGGAGAAAATTTGTGTACCAATGGTACACAAGGCCCAGAGCCAAAGTGTCAAGTCAGACCGATTGGGAGTGCTTTGACCAATTCACGGTTGATTGAGGCCGCGCCGGTGGGAGAAAATTTGTGTACCAATGGTACACAAGGCCCAGAGCCAAAGTGTCAAGTCAGACCGGCATGGGACTGGCTTGACCCATTCACGGTTGATTGAGGCCACACCAGTGGGAGAAAATTTGTGTACCAATGGTACACAAGTCCCAGAGCCAAAGTGTCAAGTCAGACCGGCATGGGACTGGCTTGACCCATTCACGGTTGATTGAGGCCGCGCCGGTGGGAGAAAATTTGTGTACCAATGGTACACAAGGCCCAGAGCCAAAGTGTCAAGTCAGACCGATTGGGAGTGCTTTGACCCATTCACGGTTGATTGAGGCCGCGCCGGTGGGAGAAAATTTGTGTACCAATGGTACACAAGGCCCAGAGCCAAAGTGTCAAGTCAGACCGATTGGGAGTGCTTTGACCAATTCACGGTTGATTGAGGCCGCGCCGGTGGGAGAAAATTTGTGTACCAATGGTACACAAGGCCCAGAGCCAAAGTGTCAAGTCAGACCGGCATGGGACTGGCTTGACCCATTCACGGTTGATTGAGGCCACACCAGTGGGAGAAAATTTGTGTACCAATGGTACACAAGGCCCAGAGCCAAAGTGTCAAGTCAGACCGATTGGGAGTGCTTTGACCAATTCACGGTTGATTGAGGCCGCGCCGGTGGGAGAAAATTTGTGTACCAATGGTACACAAGGCCCAGAGCCAAAGTGTCAAGTCAGACCGGCATGGGACTGGCTTGACCCATTCACGGTTGATTGAGGCCGCGCCGGTGGGAGAAAATTTGTGTACCAATGGTACACAAGGCCCAGAGCCAAAGTGTCAAGTCAGACCGGCATGGGACTGGCTTGACCCATTCACGGTTGATTGAGGCCACACCAGTGGGAGAAAATTTGTGTACCAATGGTACACAAGGCCCAGAGCCAAAGTGTCAAGTCAGACCGATTGGGAGTGCTTTGACCCATTCACGGTTGATTGAGGCCGCGCCGGTGGGAGAAAATTTGTGTACCAATGGTACACAAGGCCCAGAGCCAAAGTGTCAAGTCAGACCGGCATGGGACTGGCTTGACCCATTCACGGTTGATTGAGGCCACACCAGTGGGAGAAAATTTGTGTACCAATGGTACACAAGTCCCAGAGCCAAAGTGTCAAGTCAGACCG
>NZ_KB235948.1:6436375-6496139 GCF_000332335.1 Kamptonema formosum PCC 10802
CCAGAGCCAAAGTGTCAAGTCAGACCGATTGGGAGTGCTTTGACCAATTCACGGTTGATTGAGGCCGCGCCGGTGGGAGAAAATTTGTGTACCAATGGTACACAAGTCCCAGAGCCAAAGTGTCAAGTCAGACCGGCACGGGACTGGCTTGAGCCCCCTAAAGGCGCAGCGTCTTCACTCTAGAGCTGAAGTGAGCCATTTGCCGGAGCATGAGTTGGCAGTCTGCCCGGCGGCGAGGGCTCATCTGTTGCTTATCGGCTGGCGGATTAAACGCCAGTCAGGCAAGCATTTTATGATGTGGTGTTTGCGTTTTACGAGCAGCAAAAGATTGGGACTGGGATGTTATAGCAGTATGCACTTAGGTTAGAACATTAGACCTTCAGGGCAGCCAGACGCTGGCCTACGTCTATATCCCAGTAGTAATATGGGTTAGGACAATAGGAGCAGGACTGGGGGGGTGCAAAAGAGGCCAAAATGTACGAACCTAAGTGCCTAGTGCTATAGCCCGGGTCTGGCTTGGTGACGGGTTTAATACCTGAAGACCTGTAATTCTTGCTTCAAGCCTAACCGCACTTTCGTGGCTCGGACAGGGGTGCACCCAGTAAAGAAGGAGTTGAGAAATTCAGTAAAAAGAGGAATTGACTGACAAGATGAAGTCTGCTAAAAAATTCTTCCAGATCAATTCCGATCAATTAAGCAGAAAAAGCAATGGGCGAAACCGAAGGGTCAAAGAAGAAAGTTGCAGAAGGTGCTGTTTTCACGGCAACAGGAGCTGCCGCTGAAAGCCTCCCAATCCACTTGCAAAAACTGGTGCGAGGTGGGATTCGCAATATAATCAACCCGCACAGTAGGGTGCGTTCCCGCACGAGGCAACGCACCCGACAGCTCTTCCTTGGCGTCCCTTCACGGGGGCGGTTCACCCCCCCTTACGCCATAATAAAAACTATGCAAAACCCCCGCCAAATCGCCTTCCTCGCCCTCCGCGACACCCACCGGCATTCCGCCAAAGCAGACGACGCCCTCGACAAATGGCTGCGCCAAGCCAAACTGAGCGATCGGGACCGGGGGCTCGCCACAGAATTAGTTTACGGCTGCGTCAGGAGAATGCGAACCCTCGACGCCCTCATCGACCAACTCGCCAAAAAGAAATCCCACCAGCAACCGCCGGATCTGCGCGCCATCCTCCACACCGGCTTGTATCAACTGCGCTATCTCAGCCACATCCCGCCAAGAGCCGCAGTAGATACCGCCGTCGAGCTAGCCAAACAGAATTCCTTAGCAGGACTTGCCGGTTTTGTCAACGGTCTGCTGCGGCAGTACCTCCGTCTGGCGGCTGATTGCGCCGATCCCCTGCAAGTGCCCTTCGATCCCGTTCAGCGTCTGGGGATTTCGCACAGCTACCCTGACTGGATTGTGAAAAACTGGCTAGACCGGCTGGGTTTTGAAGAAACAGAACAGCTGTGCCGGTGGTTTAACCAGTCCCCGACAATTGACCTGCGGGTCAACCCCCTGCGGGCGTCAATCGAGCGAGTTGAGGCGGCGATGGCAGAGGCGGGGATGGCGGTCAGTCGGGTGCCCCATTTGCCCCTAGCGCTGCGCACCGAGGGTGCCGGTGCGATTCAAAACCTGCCCGGATACAGGGAGGGGTGGTGGGCGGTGCAGGACAGCAGCGCCCAGCTGGTCAGCTATTTGCTCGACCCGCAGCCTGGCGAAGTGGTGGTCGATGCCTGCGCCGCACCGGGGGGCAAAACGACGCACATTGCGGAACTGACCGGCGATCGCGGCACGATTTGGGCGTGCGATCGGGCTGTGAGCCGGCTGGAAAAGGTGAGCGAAAATGCAGGCCGGCTGGGGCTGTTATCGATTCAAATCTGTGCCGGTGACATTCGCAACTTCTCGCAGTTTGCCGGTGCGGCGGACCGCGTGTTGCTGGACGCCCCCTGTTCTGGTTTGGGAACCCTGCACCGGCGTGCTGACGCTCGCTGGCGGCAGACTCCAGAAACGGTTCGGGAACTGTCTGCCCTGCAAGGGGAATTGATAGCACATGTTGCGAGTTTTGTCAAGCCCGGGGGCGCGATTGTTTACGCAACCTGCACGCTGAATCCCCCGGAGAATGAAAGCATTATTGAAGTATTTCTGGACAGTCATCCGAGCTGGCGGATTGAGCCGCCGGCACCCGATATGCCTGTGGCTGCCTTTGCCAGTCCGGAAGGCTGGGTGCGAGTTTGGCCTCATCGGCACCAGATGGACGGATTTTTTATGGTGCGACTGAGGCTGGGGAAGTGATATAGCAGTATGCACTTAGGTTAGGACATTATCACTCTTCTGTCACTCTAGGCAGAGGAAAAGTAATATTGCCACTGCTGGCCGTTTACGGAAATGGCCGGTGGAAAGAAATTCATTAGAGAAATTAAGCGAGTCAAGCCCAAAGTTAACTGAGGGATAGGGAAAACCTTTAACCAAAGCTTGATAAGATTAAAACAGAGTAGAGGGAGAAGAATTAAGCGCAGATTGTTCAAAACATTTTTCCAGCCTTCTTTTTCGTCCCATTGCTGATGTTGAGGAAATCTTTGGTGAACAGGAGTTGGGGGATTCAGCCAAAACCTCGACCCTTTTTGACTAGAGGCAGCATAAAGACTGACCATAAAATAGGCGCTCTCTACTATTTACCACCATTTTTCAATGTCCTCGTACTGAGTGAGGCGAAAATCCGCCCAGCCCAGTTCATTTTTGCTTTCTTTGAACCCATATTCTATCCTAGTTCGGCTCCCCTAAAAATTGCCAACATCAAGGTAAGTGAGGCCGGGAATTCTCGTCATCACATATAGCACTTGTCATTTAGGTCAGAACATGCTAAAATAGTAATAAAGAGCGTTTAGGAGTCTATTATATATGCCAGCACCACAGCTATGACCTGCGCCAAAAAGTAGTAGCTGCCGTACAACGGGGCATGAGTATAGTTGAAGCTGCCCAGGTCTTTGACGTGAGCCGCAGTACAATTTACCAGTGGCGCAAGCGTCAGTCCGCGACTGGGGACTTGAAACCGGAGTCAGGTTATCACCATGGATGGGGACAGAAAATCAAAGACTTGGAATCTTTTCGTAAGTTTGTGCTGGCCAATGGGGAAAAAACTCAAGCTCAAATGGTGCAAGCCTGGCCCGAACAAATCAGCCCTTCCACTTTCAGTCGCGCCTTTTAAAAAATTGGATTTACCCGCAAAAAGAAAACTTACGGGTACATAGAAAGGGATGAGGTTTCAAGACAGGAGTTTTTAAAGCTTCTTGAGGACAAAGCACCAGATGGTTTTTGTAGATGAGTCCGGTATAGATAACCGAGAGGATTATCCCTATGGATGGTGTGACGGAAGTGAAAGATTTTACGCCTTTAAGTCTGGTCGCCGCAAGCAAAGAGTGAGTATAGTAGCCGCTTTAAGAGGCGAGAGCTTGATAGCACCAGTAACCTTTGAGGGATCTTGTAACCGCAAGCTCTTTGAAAGCTGGGTCGAGAGTCAACTTATTCCCGTTTTAACCGCGGGCCAAATTGTGATTTTAGACAATGCCAGCTTTCATAAAGGTGGGAAAATTGAGGAACTGATTAAATCAGCGGGGTGCGATTTAATCTATTTACCGCCCTACTCACCAGACCTGAATCCAATTGAAAGATGTTGGGCAAGACTTAAAAACTATATCCGTCAAGCTCTTGTCAGGGGTGAGGAGTTAAGGCAATCAGTTGATTCAGCAGTTTTATCTATGTCCTAACCTAAGTGCATACTGCTATACTCTTTCCAAAGTGACAAAAGAGGGATATCAGTAAGGGCCAGTTTCTCAGGGCTCGAAGCTGTGTGGCAAATTTTTCTGGCCCCCACCCCCACGCACTGAAAAATATAGCAGTATTCATTTAGGTTAGGACAGCTTTGATCGCAGCGAACGCCTGTCCTAAGCCTTTTTTCCCCAGGCCACTGATGTCCGTGACCAATATGACTACTGCTATATTATTCTTTCCGATTGCATGCTTTATCTTTAAGTAAAATTTCCGCTCTGGAAAAACACGATATTTCCTGAATAGGCTATGATTTATAGTGGTTGTTTCGCCAGATTTTATATAATATCGATGCAAGGGTAAGGGAGAGCGAGGCTAAAATTTAAAATCTTTAGTCAGCCCAGTCCTGCGCCTGGCCGGCAGGGCTACGGCGCGGGACTGGGGGCGCATGGTCCGTCACAGAGGTTAAGATTTGGGCTTGCCGATACCCGGAGTTTCTTCTGGTTTGACCTCAGGCACAAAGTCAGGACGATTTTTATCTTCCCAGCCGGCAGGGCGCTTGGAGTTATACCAAGCGATGGAACCAAAAACGACAGCGGCAATAAACCCGACTACATAGACTGCAGTAAAGGCCACGGGAAAATTTGAGGTGCCGGCAGATACATCCATCAGAATATGCATAAATGATGACTCTTGTAAGGGACAGCAAAATCGGTAATTTATTTCAATCCCTGACAGGGATTCATACAAATTAACCCTGGTCACTAAGTATAATAGCAAATTCCCATAGAGCTTGTACTAGACCCTTTATGAAAACCAGAATAACCAGCCTTCTGGCTACCTGGCATCTGCCGTTAGAAGGAAAACACGACCGCTGCTTTGCAAAAGGGGCGGGTAAAAAATGCTTCCCGGGGCGGGGGCATTCCGAAAGCGCCGGCGGAAAACCTGCGGGGTGGGTTAATAGGGAAGTACAAGCAGTAGGGTGCGTTAATAGGGCACCCTACTGGTGGCCGGCCACATCTACTGGGGGCTGGAATAGCCCTGGTCGTAGTACCCGCCACCGCTGTTGACACTGTCGTAGTAGCCGGCACCGTAACCCGTACTGGCGGTATTTTGCGGGGGCTTGGCGGGGATGTCATAGTAGGTGATACTGGCCGGGATGGGTTTAGCCTTGATACTGGCTTTACGGCCATCTAGCTGGGGCAGTTCTGGGAAGGGCTCAACCGGCATGCCCCCTACCGCTTCCCTCATAAACGCCCGCCAGGTAGAAGCAGCCGTGCCGCTCGTGCCCCCTGTGGGATAGCTGTCATCGTTCCCCAGCCAGACACCTGTTACCAGTTGGGGGATATAACCAATAAACCAGAGATCGCGGGCTTCCTCAGAGGTGCCGGTTTTCCCTGCCACAGGTCGGCCCAGATAGGCCGGCCTGCCGGTGCCCTCTTGCACCACCCCTTCCAGCATCCAGGTCATAATAGCCGCCGAGTCCTTATCCAAGACTTGTTTGGGTTTAAAATCGGCCTCGTAGAGAACCTGACCCCGCCCGTCGATGACGCGGCGGATGCCGTGGGCTGGCACATGCTTGCCTTGAGCGGCCAGAGTGGCGTAGCCGTTGGTGAGTTCCAGCAAATTCACCTCAATCGCCCCCAGGGCTAGGGCGTAGTAGGGTTTGAGTTCGGTTTTGATCCCCATCTCGTGGGCCAGTTTGATAGTCGGTTCAAACCCCACTTCCGTTAGCACTTTCACCGCGACGACATTAACCGATTTAGCGAGGGCTTCCGCCATCGAAATCCAGCCGCCGCTATAACTTTTACCGTAGTTTTCCGGTTTGTAGCCATCGACGCGCATGGGCAGGTTCCGGTAGCCGTCGTAAGGAGAGAAGCCGGCGGCGATGCCGGCGGCATAGACAAAACTCTTAAAAGTCGAACCCGGTTGGCGCATCGCCTGAGTGACGCGATTGAATTCACTCTCGCCGTAGCCATAGCCGCCGACGAGCGCCTTAACTTCGCCGTCGCGCGGGTCAATCGCCACCATTGCTGCCTGCTCGAACCCCTCAGCCGGCCCATCGAGTTCCACTGCGTCCTTAACCACCTGTTCCGCCACCCGCTGCCACTTGAGGTTGAGGGTTGTCTCCACCGTCAGGCCGCCCTTTTTCAGGGCCTCTTTGGAGATATACTTGGGCAATTCCTTCTGGATATAGGAAGTAAAATAAGGAGCTTGCAGCTGCAAACGCTTCGGCTTCTTCGGATTGAGCTTGACGGGAGTGTTTTTAGCAGCTTCCGCCTCAGCCGGGGTGATATACCCAGCCTCTACCATTTCCCGCAACACGATATTGCGGCGATCCAGGGCAATTTTGGGATTGACCAACGGCGAGTATTCCGTAGGTGCGGGCGGCAGACCGGCAATCGTGGCCATTTCGGGCAGGGACAGTTTGTCCACCGTTTTGCCGAAATAAACCCAGGCCGCGTCCGCCACCCCGTAAGCCCCCGAACCCAAATAAACCAAATTGAGGTAGCGCTCCAGGATTTGCTCTTTGGTCATCTCCTCCTCGATTTTCATCGCCAGCATCGCTTCCCGAATTTTGCGCTGTGCGCTCTGATCGAGATCGAGGAAGACAATTCTCGCCACCTGCTGCGTGATCGTGCTGGCCCCTTGCACCACACTTCTCTCCCGCAGGTTGGAGACGACCGCTCTGAGAATGCCCTGATAGTCTACGCCGCCGTGTTCATAAAAGCGCCGGTCTTCGATGGCAATAAACGCTTGAACCAGCTTTTCTGGAATTTGGTCATATTTCAGCTTGTCTCGGGTGGCGTCGCCGACTTGCTGTAAAATAGTGTCATCAGCGGCTTTTATCGTCAGCGTTCCCTGTCTGGCAAAGGTGAATACCTCTGAGATGGGCGGCAAGCTGCGCTCTAAAGACTGCAAGGCCACCAGCATAGTCACCGCCCCACAGCCCCCACTGAAAAGGTACATGCCGGTCCAGAATAAAGGACGCCGGTGCAGCGGCTTTTGCCGCAGATTCGCTCCCACAGCCTGCAAAACTGGCTTGACGGGTTCGAGTTTCCCCTCCAGCTTGTCGAGCGTTTCGCGGACGCCTTTGGCGCTCTCGAATCCCAGGGCTCCTGCCTGGGAGCCTTGAGCCGATAACTCCGGAGAAGTTTCCCGATCGGGTTGTGAACCCTCTTGCTCCTCAGGCAGAAGATAGTATTCACGAGTGGGACCTGGGTAGGCTTCGGTCGAGCTTTGCTCCCGATCCCGAACATCTTGCCCCCTATCCTCTAGCTGAGCTTGCTCTCCTGCCTCAATAGGAGGGGCATATTGATAAAATTGAATCGGATCAGAATCGTTGCCCGACGTCAATGATATATGCTTGAGCTTTGAGAGAAACTTTGACACAGCAGATCCTCAATCACACCAGGAGATGATCCAGGGCTTTGCAGCCCTTGGCTCGAGCCACTGGAAGGATACACCAACAATATCCTTCCCGCAACGGTGAAGCCGGAACATCCACAGTGGCCTTTCACACACCACCATATACCCGGGCTCGAAGTTCGTTCTATTTTAGTGCTTGGGAGGGCTATCTCGCCAAGGGGGTGCGAGTATATATTTTAGATTTTATCTCAGGTTCTGTCAACTGACCCGAATCAATTTCTCTGTGTTCCCCCTCAAGCCCTCAATCCGGCTCGCTGAAAAGTAAACCGGAGGCGAGCTGAGATTTTTCCGTAGCGACCTGCTCCCAAATTGGGGCTGGTCGCCACTCAAATCTCACACAGGCTACACGCCTGCATGCCCCAAGGCCAGACCGGCGACCAGCATCCCCAAAACGAGAAAAGGCTGGGCGGAAGCCTGATATTTGACATCGTTTTCCAGGGGATTGCGCAGGAAATACATGTCCTGGAAGGTAATTTGGGGGATGACCAGCAGCAGCAGAATCACAGCGTACAGGTTCTGGTGAATGGCGATCAAGTAAGCGGCGATGCCGGCTTGAAACAAATCAATCATCAGGACGCAGATCCAAGCCGCCGTGCCAATGCCAAACATCACCGGCAAAGATTTCAATCCCAGCTTCTGGTCGCCTTCGACGCTTTTGAAGTCATTGACCACGGCAATGCCCAACCCAGCCAAGCTGTAAAACAGAGTGAGAGCCACTATAGTGGCATTGAGCTGGCCAAACAGGGCGTGGCCCGCCCACCAAGGCAGGGCGATGTAGCTGGCTCCGAGGGCGTAATTCCCCAGCCAGCCGTTTTTCTTCAGCTTCAGGGGTTCTGCAGAGTAAATGTAAGACAGAAACGACCCGCCAAGGGCCAGCACGGTCAGGATAGGGAAGCCGTGGCCGGCCCATCTGTCTAGTGCGTAAGCCACGCCAATCCCAGCCAAGAGCAGCGCCAGAATTTGGGTGACAGCTTGGGGAATAGAGATAGCACCCGAGGGAATCGGGCGGTAAGGCTCGTTGATGGCGTCGATTTCGCGGTCGTAGAAATCGTTGAGGGTTTGGGTGTAGCCGGCCAGCAATGGGCCCGACATCAGCATGCAGGCCGCGGCCTTGAGCAGATTTTCCAAACTCCAAGTGTACGCCCCAGAGGAGGCTGCGCCGCAGACGACGCCCCAAATCAGGGGAATCCAGGTGATGGGTTTCATCAGCTGCAGGCGGATTTTCCAGATATTGGTCTCTCCGCCGGCAGCGCCTTTCATACCTAGCAGCTGCCTGGTTTTGCCGCTGCGGTCTGTCTCGCTGGCCGCAGCGCCTGCTGTCGGTTCAACTGGATTTGGGGGAGAAGTCGGAGAATTAGACATAGTTCAAAGTTAGTTGTCAGCTGCCAGCTGTCAAAAGTCCCAAGTCCGTTTATTTTTGACTGAACGGTGAGCGCCACTACGCGAACGAAACGATCAGGTACTGATTTTGAAACTTAGCTCCCTTAACGGGTTTGCCGCTCAATTCGGGAGGCAGCAGGATGTTGCGCCGCTGGTCGCCAGCTTCTATCGTCACTTCCGGACCGTATTGCGTCAGTTTCACTTGCTTTTTGTCAAATCCGGGCAGAAATAGGCTGACTTGGCGACCGGGGACATCAATGGAGATCGGTCTGGGAGCCTGAGGGGCTTTGCTGAAATCTGGCAGGGCGTCCATTAGCGGCTGCCAGTCGCTGCCGGTGCGGAAGGGAACCGTGCTCACCGGCAGCGGTGCCAGTTCAGAGGTGACGGTCGCTTCGACGCAGGCTTCGCGCTCGTAGGTGCTGTAAAGCTCTTGCAGGCTGGGAGCCAGTTCTGCTGCAGCTGTGTCCGTCAAAATCGCCTGATTGAGGATTGCGCCCCCAACGGTGAGGCCCACTTGCTGGGCGCTGCCCCAGAGGTAGCGGGCTGCCGCCACGGCCACTGGGTTGCCGGTGGTCACCAAATAGGCAGCCACGCGGTTGGGGTTGGCGATGGCATCCCTCCACTTGTCCAGCAAGTGGGTAAAGTCCTGAGTCGGCGCGGCAAAGTTATCAGCCGACCAATCGACATTGAGAACCGCGCTGGTCACCGGCTGCAGGAATGGCGACAGGGTTTTGCCGAGGTCGGAATCGGCAAACACCTGACGGAACCGGCGGATGTACCAGCTGAGAATTTCCGGTGCCCCCAGCATCCGCAAGGTGTTTTGGTCGCCGCTCAAGTCGCAAACAATCGCGTCATACTGGCCACTGGCGTCCAGCTCGCGGATGGCATTCATAACCAAGGCGGTTTCCATCCCCGGCACGACCCCCAGCTCTTGGCCATAAACAGCCTTAAAAAAGGGGGTGCGGACATATTGAGCTTCCAGTTTTTTGATTTCTTCCCAGCCGCGCTCGAGCAGCACAGCTATCTGAAACTGCACTGCTTTCAGGTTGGGAGCAATCTCTTGCGGTTTGGGCCCGAGGGGTGCCCCCAGCATCAAGCCCAGGCCAGGGCCAGGATCGGAGCTTGCCAGCAGCACTCGCTGCCCAGAACTAGCCAGCCGCTTGGCAGCTGCGATCGCTATTGTGGTGCGGCCTGTGCCGCCTTTGCCCAAAAAGGTTAAAATCAGAGCCATTTTTGTTCCCGACGCCCAGATCGTCCAACTTATCCGACGTGCGGCACTGGAAAATGCAAGTTTTCCTTATGTTAGCGGGCGGAACCGCACCTGTGCCACACCCGCAACCGTAACGCTGCTCTTTGCTGCCAGCGTGAGGCTGTCAGTTATGTTTGACCCCCCAAAGTTTACTGCGACGCCACTTCGAGTTCGTCTTCAAAGAACCAGGTGGCAAAGGTGTCATCAAATTTGACCAAGAAACCAATGCCTTTTCCATCGACCACTTTGAATTCCTCAACTGTGCCGACTGGATTCTGTTTAATTTTGCTGACTGTATTTGCCGGCAGCCGGTCCCTGAGGCGGCGCACTCTGACTTTTTGACCTATTTCCATATTGATATTCCCGCTGGATACTCCCGCCACAAATATGATAGCTGGCGGTGAGAGGAAAGCGGGGCGGGGTGTGTCGCTTTCCTGTGGACAAATTTTTGCTCGCTGTCTGGCTGCAACGCAGCCAGGAACGGGGCCGAAACCTCGCTTGGCGGCTTGCGGGCGACCGGGTTGCCGCAGGGGGGGCATCTTGCCCTTTTTTAGGGACAGGCGGGACGGCTGTCCTGCCACCGGCACAGGCGGGACCCCTGTCCGGCGACCGGTACCGGCGGTTCCCCCCGGGACTGCTGCCGGCTGGATTTACAGACCAATCCAAAGTTTATCAGGGGACGCTCACGCATTCCATCTAGAAATTTTCAGTCTTGCTGCGGGACGGCTATACAGTGGGAGTGGGGGCGAGGGGACTTGGGAACCAGAAGGGGGTGAGGGGGAGATCGCTCGGGCTGTCTCCCTCTCTGTTTTTCTGGCTCTACCCCCAACGGACACCCCAAGCCCCCTGTCACTCAGTCGCACTTAAAGGAATTGCCATGCTGGCCAAACGAATTTTGCCCTGTCTGGATGTCAAAGCTGGTCGGGTGGTTAAAGGGGTGAATTTTGTGGATCTTAAGGATGCCGGCGATCCAGTGGAACTGGCGCAGGTTTATAACGATGCCGGTGCCGATGAGCTGGTGTTTCTGGACATCACGGCAACCCACGAGGATCGGGACATCATTTTTGATGTGGTCTACCGCACCGCTGAGCGGGTATTTATCCCCCTGACGGTGGGCGGAGGTATACAAAACTTAGAAACTATTAAAAGATTGTTACGAGCCGGTGCGGATAAGGTCAGCGTCAATTCCGCTGCAGTGCGCGATCCTGAGTTCATTAACAGGGCAAGTGAGCGCTTTGGCAGCCAGTGTATTGTAGTCGCTATAGATGCCCGCCGCCGGCCCGATGGGGCCACCCCGGGCTGGGACGTGTACGTCAGGGGCGGGCGGGAAAACACCGGCATCGATGCGGTGGAGTGGGCTTTGGAAGCAGAGCGCCGCGGTGCCGGCGAACTGCTGGTCACGAGTATGGACGCCGATGGCACGCAGGCCGGTTACGACTTGGAGCTAACCCGCACGATTGCTGAGCAAGTGCCGATTCCTGTGATTGCCTCCGGAGGTGCCGGCAACTGCCATCACATCTACGAGGCGCTGAGTGCCGGCAAGGCGGAAGCGGCTCTCCTGGCCTCTTTGCTCCACTACGGACAGTTGAGCGTGGCTGAAATTAAGGACTATTTGGCAGGGCAGCAAGTCCCGGTGCGGTTGCTGTAAGCCGTGGGGACTGGGGGATGGGGACTGGCCACTAGCGACTGGCGGCGCATGCTTAACCCAAATGGGTGACGGTTGCTGATACCAGTGTTACAATATGTCAAGATTTGAATAGTTAAATTATGTAAAGTGATGTTCATAATTCTGATTATTGTGATAGCGTTAGTGGCCTGGTCGCTGCACCTGATGCAGGAGGCGGTGGAGAATCGCGAGTTCGCTTTAATGCTGGCCGGCACGCTGGTGGCCACTGCAGCCGCTGCTATGGTCGGGGTTTATTTTCTGATGGGCGGCTATGTGGGCTACGTCACGGAAATGTCCCAGCAGTCCTATTTGCCTTATGAGTCGCTGAATGTAGAATACCTGAGCTGGGTTTCGCCGCCGGATGGTATGTTGGAGCCGGGGGCGCGGCTGACCGGCTCTCAGATTGGCGGGCCCCCAGCGTTTCCGTCAAGGAGACCGTTGGCTGGAAGCTAGCTCCGGTAAGGGTTCTGGCCGCTGGAACCGGCACGCGGAATCTGGGGGTGCTCCCCGAAAAAAAATTTTTGAAAAAATGCTTGACAAAAGGGGGAGGGTTGAGTGATTATAGTGAAGTGCGGCAAGGGGCTATAGCTCAGTTGGTAGAGCGCTTCAATGGCATTGAAGAAGTCAGCGGTTCGAATCCGCTTAGCTCCATAAGAAAAACTTATGTACGGTAGGGTGTCCAGCTATTATCCGCTGGACACCCTTTTTTGTGGGGAAAGCCGGTGGTGCCGGTGGGTGAGAGGGGTGCCGGTGGGTGAGGGGGTGCCGGTGGGTGAGGGGAGTGCCGGTGAAATACTTGAAGCGCCACTGGTTGTGGTAGAGTTTGTTTCCATATTAGAGACTTTGACCGGCAAGGGGCATTAAGCAAAGCTATGCGGCAGGCGAAGCCCCCGCAGCCACTTCTGCTTCCCGAAAAATAAGATACCGAATAGCATCTAGCGTCAGAAGGCGATCTGCTATTGTGGTGTGGAGAGAGACAATTTATTCATCAGATCCCCAATGGTGGAGTATCAGAAGCATTATTGGTGCGCGTTTATTAGTGATTACTAAAGTTAGTGGGTAAGCCAGGAATTCAGAGCGGCTTGTCTTTGGATATATAGCAGTAGCCACTTAGGTTCGTACAGCTGCTATATAGACGTAGGGCAGGCGTCCGGCCCCCCTGCAGGTCTAATGTCCTAATCTAAGTGGCTACTGATATATATTTTCACAGTGTATCTGTCTGGCTTCCGTTAGTCTTCCTTCCCTAAAAACTTTTACCCCTTTTCCAATTTTCACTGGATTGAGCGGAGTAATGTACTGTTGCAAGACTAATGGCAAACAAATGGTAGCAGCTGGTTTGAATTTTGCCAGCTCCGTGATGAGTAAAAGCTCGTGGGCGGAATGCTTTCTCCAACAGTGGGAAGACATTGAAGCAGCTGCCAGAGAGTTGGGATGTTATGACCGGCTTCATATTTGGCCCGACCCTGAATTGAGAGGGTATGTTGATGAAGCAAAGGTAGAGAACTGGCTGTATAAGCAGACAGTTGAAAAGTGGAAAGTCTAACAGCCTACAGACTAACGTGAACTCCACTCAGGCGATTTGTAAGAAAAACACCGGCACTCCCCACCCCCGCAAACCTCCCTAAAATTGCTATGGTGGGGATCACCGGCATCTCCTTATAATTCGCAGTGCAGGTTCAACCTGCCAACCGGCACCCCATCTTCCCAAACCTAGAAACCGCTCGATAGATGAATCGAGGTCATGTTCAAATTCAGAAACCAGACCTATAATTAAAGTATAGCGCAGAGAGGAGAAACCATGACTCAAATTCTAATACAAGACCTCGACCCGACTGTCGCCGACAAGCTAAAAATTCGCGCCGGCAAACACGGGCGCTCACTGGAAGCCGAGGTGAAAGCGATTCTGGAGGCGGCGGCTGAAACTGAGGCTGTCGAGAGGGCAACCACAAGGTTGGAAGGGTGGGAAGCAATTGACAAGGCAAGAGCTAAGTATGCCGGTCGAACCTTTAGCGATAGTGCTGAACTTTTGCGGGAGGATAGAAACCGTTGACTCTGTTTGTTGTAGATGCCAACGTAGCCATTAAGTGGGTAGTGCCTGAAATCCACTCTTCAGACGCACTCCGTTTGCGTTCGCCCGACTGTGACCTCCTAGTTCCGGATTTCTTCTTCCCAGAAATAGCCAATATTCTGTGGAAGCGGATTCGGCGCGGTGAAACTACCCTAGAAAATGCTCAGGAGGATTTAGCTGCATTGATGACAGCCCCTTTACAGATACATCCGTCTTTCGCGCTGATGCCACAAGCTCTTGATATTGCAGCCCGAACAAGCAGTTTATGACTGCGTTTACTTGGCTCTCGCTGTTACTAACGGCTGCCAAATGGTCACGGCTGATCTGAGATTCTTTAACGCACTTCACGGCGATCCCTTAGCCGCGCACCTGTTATGGTTGGAGAATTTGCCCTGAAATAGTTTGCAGCCAGGAAAGCCCAATTAAACGAGAAAGTCGGCTTCTCTAAAAAACCGGCTTTCTTCACCCTAAGTCCAGATTCCCAAAACCGGCACGCCAGCTACACATCCTCAACCTCAAGCTGACCCACCACAATTGCCGTAAAAGCGAAGGCAAAAACTACCGGCATGGGACACTTCAGCAAATAGCTCAAAATAGCAGCCGTCACGCCCACCGCAGTTGCCGCCACCGACCAAAATTTCTCATCGGGACTCATTCCTTTTTGCGCCTTAATCAACCTGAGAATTTTACCAGGGATGGGCTCCGGCATCACCGCACTTGGCGGGAACGCCCAGTAATTATTGTAACGCTCTCTAATTAAATCCGTCCAGCCGTTCTCCTCACACCATTCGGCGACCCACTCATCACAGTAATGATTCATATCCTTGCTTATCTTCAGACAATTCAAGTGGTTTAACTAAACGAAACTTAGCCTTCAGGAATTCCTGGCAGCTCAGCCAAATCAGCCTTTAATGCAAAAAATTGTAAAAGCTCGTAAAGGCTTGTAACGAAAGACCGGCAGCTGCAAAGCACCGCCACCTTTCATTCAAAAGACTAGCAGACGCAGGAGCAACAGACAAGCAAAAGATAATAAACTTTACCAAAACCAATCAGCCGCTGAGTAAAAAATCCTACCACCGGCATAAATTCTTACTCAGGGACAGGCGGGACGCCTGTCCTACGCCTTTGAGATGGACAGGCGGGACGCCGGGGACAGGCGGGACGCCGGTCCTACGCCTAGCCGCCTTAAGATAGAAGCTGTTCACCCCCGACAGAGAACCATTCGTGGCCCACTCAACACAGCCCAGCGACGCCAAACAGCCGTGTCAGCCACCGGCACTCGCCCGAACGCCCCTGTTCGAGCTTTCCGCTGAACTCAACGCCAAAATGACGGAATTCTCCGATTGGGAAATGCCGGTGCAGTACACCGGCATTCTCCTCGAACACCAAGCAGTGCGGGCAAATGCCGGCATGTTCGATATCTCCCACATGGGCAAATTCACCGTCGGGGGAAAAGACTTAATCTCCCGCTTCCAGCCTCTCGTCCCCTCGGATCTGGGCCGGCTGCAACCGGGCGAAGCCCAGTACACCGTCCTTCTCAACGCCGCTGCCGGCATCTTGGACGACATCATCTTCTACTATCAGGGCGCTGACAGCACCGGCACCCAGCGCGGCACAATTATTGTCAACGCCGCCACCACAGTCCGGGACAAAGCCTGGCTCATGACACACCTCGAATCCACCGGCATTCAATTCCAGGATCTCACCAAAGAAAAAGTCCTGATTGCCGTTCAGGGTCCGCAAGCCACCAGCTCCCTCCAACGCTTCGTTGAAGCAGACCTGACCCCAGTCAAGGCTTTTGGACATATAGAAGCGCCGGTACTCGGCGAGATGGGTTTCCTGGCGAGAACCGGCTACACCGGCGAAGACGGATTTGAAGTCATGCTCGATCCACCGGTGGGAGTCAAACTCTGGCGCTTCCTCCTCGATGCCGGTGTCACCCCCTGCGGTTTGGGGTGTCGCGACACCCTGCGCCTAGAAGCTGCAATGGCACTCTACGGACAGGATATCAGCGACACCACCACCCCCCTAGAAGCAGGTCTGGGCTGGGTTGTCCACCTCGACAGCAAAGGCGACTTTATCGGGCGCTCAGTTCTAGAACAGCAGAAGCGCGAAGGAGTGCGGCGGCGACTCGTCGGACTGCAAATGCAGGGGCGACAGATCGCCCGCCACGGGTATCCCGTAATACATGCCGGCATGCCGGTGGGAGAAGTCACTAGCGGCGCACCCTCACCCACCTTGGGCTATCCCATCGCCCTCGCCTACGTTCCAACCCACCTAGCACAAACCGGCCAGCAGTTAGAAATCGAAATCCGGGGCAAAACTTACCCCGCAACTGTCGTCAAAAAACCCTTTTATCGCTCGCCGAGCCGGCTTTCTAAAATTTAATCCCCCTCCCCTCATTCTGGAGGCATCACTTTCTAGTAGGTAAACGGACAGGCGAGACGCCTGTCCTACATCCTAACCTAAGTAGCTTCGGGAGCGCGGGAGCAAGGGAGGCCGGAATGTAAGTTTCCTAAATGCTTACTGCTATATAGACGTAGGGCAGGCGTCCCGCCCCCCTCAAGGTCTAATGTCCTAATCTAAGTGACTGCTGCTATAATCCACCCCATTAAATCAAGGATTGCACGAAGGGAGCTCCCCACCAACACCGGCAGGAGAATTATTCCCTATAATAGCACCTTGTGCTTGCAGTGTGGAAAGGTCGGGGGACGTCCCAATCGTAATTGCTCCGGTCAAATCGAGATTTGTCGCGCTGGCGAGATTGCTCAGATCCGCACCGCTGATATCTGCATTTGCCAGAGAGGCATTCCTCAAATTCGCCGCCCTCAAATCCGCCCCTAGAAGCCGGTATGATGGGTCAGGGCCAATACAGGCATTTAGGCGAGCGGAACGCAAATCGGCACCTTCCAAGTTAGCCCCATTGAACTTCGCCCCAGACAGCACCGCACCCCTGAGATCCGCATTTGCCAGGTTAGCGCTGACATGAGCTAGGCGCAGGTTAGCATTCTGCAGGTTAGCATTCGTCAGGTTCGCTCCAACCAGCCTAGCATTTTCCAGATTCGCCCCCCTCAAGTTAGCGCCCTCCAGGTTGGAATCCAGCCTACTATTGTTAAAAGACTCGAATGAAATCAGAGCACCTCTCAAATTCGCCTCTCTGAGATCCGCACCTCGCAGATCGGAACCTTGCAAGTCAGCAAATTGCAGGTTAGCATACCGCAAGTCCATCCCTCGCAGGTTGATGAAAGTCAGGTCGCAGGCTGAGCAGGAGCCGGTTCTCATCAGCTGTCTGACGTGAACGGGATTCGCTGCTTTCCCCGCACTGGCAAACAAGACTGTAGCTAATACAGTCAGAGTAGCTATAATTATGCGACGCATTTTTCACCTCTGAACTCTACAACACTTGGCTTTGATAAAATCCTAATTGCTGCCAGCAAAAGTAAGAGACTGTTTCTAGCAGCACACAGTCAGTTTAGGACAGGGCATCTCACTTGCTAGGAAGGACAGGGACAGGCGCGACGCCTGTCCTACGTCCTAAACCAAGTGGCTGCTGCTATATAAAGCAATTGCTAAGGCTGGCTCTCCGGTAATAAACCCGGTTTATTTTGCTGGTAGGGGCGGGTTTAAAGATATCCTTGACTAGCAATAAACATCTCGGGAAACCCCGCCCCTACCTCTGTAAGGGCAACCCGCCACAACCGGCACGATTTCTAGATCCCTCACGTTTTCTTTATACAAACTCTCTAACCCCCATTACCCAAAGTTGAGAAATGAACGCAAACTTCATGAAGAGATCCTATGTTCTAGCCTAACCTTAGAGCGCTACTTGTTCAATCTTTCTTTGGGTATATTTCCCGCTCGCTCTAAAGTTGAAGTAATGTTTGCGAAAGTTGCCAATTGTATCAATATCCTCAAAAATTGGCTAAAATAGGCTATATAAGGAAATCTGAGGCCGGCAGCCGGCTTTTGGGACATCACCGGACAGATGTCCTGCACAGCCACGAGCGCAGCGACTCGCCAGAGAACAGCAGACAGCACCGGCTGATGGGGGTGAAGTCCTCATGCGTCTCGTTACGGGTGTGAGATGGGAGTAGAACCAAACACATGAAAAAGAAAACTTGGTTAGGCATGCAGCCGGTCAGCCGAAGCGCCTTGCACCGGCTCGCCGCACTCGCTATAATTCTCAGTATTCTGATTGCTTGGGGGTGGTTTGCCACGATCCAAATGCCCGGGAAAAGCCACACCGGCACTCTCGCCGAGCTGACAGCGCCGCAAGTTGCGCTGCGAGACGCACTGCGGCGGGATGTCGAACAGCTAGCCGGCACCATTGGAGAGCGCAACTACACCCTGTACAAAAAGCTAACAGCCTCAGCTGATTTTCTGGAATCCTCGTTTGCATCAGCTGGCTACAAAGTCCAGCGACAGGGGTACGAAATAGACGGAAAAAACTACGACAACCTGGAAGTGGAGATTGCCGGTGCAAAGAAACCAGACGAAATCGTCATTGTCGGCGGACACTACGACTCAGTGTATGGCAGTTCCGGAGCCAACGATAACGGCACCGGCGCAGCAGCAGTTCTAGAGCTAGCCAGAGCCTTTGCCGGCAAAAAAAAACAGCGAACCCTGCGATTTGTTGAATTCGTCAACGAAGAGCCGCCCTTTTTCTGGACCCCTGACATGGGGAGCCTGGTTTATGCCAAACGCTGCAAACAGCGCAACGAGAAAATCGCCGCCATGCTCAGCCTAGAAACAATGGGGTACTATTCCGACGAAATCGGCAGCCAGAAATACCCCTTTTCCCTGGGCACGCTCTATCCCTTGCAAGGAAATTTTATCGCCTTTATCGGCAACATAGCATCGGGAAAACTGGTGCGGGAAACTATTGCCTCCTTCCGCACCCACGCCAAATTTCCCAGCGAAGGAGCCGCCCTTCCGGGAGCAGTTCAGGGCGTGTGCTGGTCTGACCACTGGTCATTTTGGCAGCAAGGCTATCCAGCGCTAATGGTAACAGATACCGCTCCCTTTCGCTACCCCCACTACCACACTACAAAAGACACTCCCGACAAAGTAGATTACGAGCGCATGGCGCGAGTTGTCGCGGGGTTGGAAAGTGTAATTGCCGACCTCGCCGGTCTTGTTAGTCGTTAGGTGGGGGGAGAGATTTCCTGTCGGGCGGTGGGGTTTAGGGATTGGGGTTCTCCCCGCGCCGCAAAGCTTCAGCAAACTCCCGCAAAGCTTTTTCATACTCCTGACCGGCAACCTCCATGACATCATTGTGACCGGCTCCCACCACCGGCAAAAAGCGTTTCGGCGGATTAGCCGCCGCAAACAGTTCTTGCCCGTGCCAGAATGGAATCACCGCATCAGCCGTTCCGTGCGCCACCAAAACCGGACAGCGCACCCGCTTAATCTTGTCAATATTGGCAAACTTGTCGAAAGGCACAATCGGAATCCGCGTCACCACCCGAAATGCGGAGATAAACGGATTTTCCAAAACCAGACCGGCTACCGGCTGCCGGCTGGCCAAATCAACCGATGGCCCAGACCCCACCGAGCGCCCGTAAACAATGATCTGTGCCGGTGGCACCCTGAGCTTCTGTGTCAGATAATTGTAAGCAGCGTTAATATCTCCATAGGCACCCAACTCGCTCGGCGTCCCCTCGCTCGTTCCGTAGCCCCGGTAATCATAAGCGAACACAGCAAACCCGATGTCCCGCAATTCTTCGAGCACCCAGCGAATATCTCCCAAGTCCTCTGCGTTCCCGTGGCTGAAGAGGATAGTATAGTGCGCCTGCCGGTTGGGGAGATAGACAGCAGAAATCCGGACGCCATCCGCTACCGTCAGCTTGAGAGTCTCTCGGGTGTCCCCATAGCTTGCCGGTTGCGGCTTAAAAATCAGCCCGTCCGCGAAAAAGTATCCGTAGATACAAACACAGGCATAGATGAAGAGGGCGGAGCGCACCAGGCGTTTTAGGGAAAATTCGCCCACCAGCAGCCGGCTGAGAGTTTTCTTGTCCATTCGGCATGTACCCAGAATACAAACTTTGGGGAATAATCTGTAGCGGTAACACAATGCTATCCGCGCCCTTAAAGCACCGGCACGATCGCAGGCTCGCTGCGTCTCGCCCGCGCCCAAAGCCCGGAACTCCCGCCAATCCCTGTATCTATGTCTTGTGAGGAAATAACATGAGCCTGCACTGTCCTGATGACCTGAAGTATCTCGACAGCCACGAGTACGTGCGCTTAGATGGCGACATTGCTACCATTGGCATCAGTGCCTTTGCCGTAGACCAGTTGGGTGACATCGTTTTTCTGGAACTGCCAGATATCGGTGCGGCTGTCACAAAGGGAGAGTCCTTTGGCACAGTTGAGTCCGTGAAAGCGGTTGAAACCCTCAAATCACCCGTCACCGGCACAGTGGTGGAGCGCAACGAGCCACTCAACGACGATCCCGAGGAACTGGGGATAGATCCCTACGGAGAAGGTTGGCTGATCAAGGTGCGCGTTGAGAATCCAGACGAACTGCAAGACGCCATGTCAGCAGATCAGTACCGCCAGCTGGTGGAGGGGTCATAGAAGACGGAAGAAAATCGCTCATCTTTCATCCCTGCCGTAATTTACGATTGATTGCTTACTTTATAGCCTGCGCGGGGTATCGGCGCAACCGATCATTGGCTGGGCTGATACCTTTCATTTAATTCGCCTGAAACTCTGTTTTTTTATGGACTAAAAAAACGGATTTTACTATAGGTGACGGGGGCGGGCAGTGGGGCGTGGCGAATCTCTGGCCCGGAGAAGAATTAGATTAATCAACCGGACATGATATGAGGGAGGTCAAAGCTCGCCTCGGGCTGGCCTGAAATTTGACAGCCAACTCCGGAATCTTGCCAGAGTGCGCTCCCCCGGAACCGGCATCTGCCTGCAAATTTTGAGTGATTGTTGCAAAATATGAAAAATGCAGGCGCTGGACAGCAGATGCTTGCTGCAGGCGCAAACTATCCCTGCGTCCCACACCTGGGTTTACGGTGTTGAATCCGGATGTTAGGTGCGAGCTACATACCCTCAACCCCTCAATCAGTCCCCGTTCTATGCCTAATTTGAATCTTACAGATAACCGCCCCGCTCTAACCGAACATAACGATAACTCGCTTCCGGGCCAGAGACTCGCACCGGCAGATTCTTTTGTGCGCCGGCACATTGGCCCGAGGCCAGATGAAATCCGGCAAATGCTGGAAGTCTTGGGCGTGCCGAGTTTGGACGCCCTGATTGAGAAAACAGTGCCGGCGGCGATCCGGCTCAAACAACCGCTGCAATTGCCCGCAGCCGGGAGCGAATACGCCGCCCTGGCCCAATTAAAAGAAATCGCCTCCAAAAACGAGATATTCCGGTCATTCACCGGCACCGGCTATCACGACTGCATCACCCCGCCGGTCATCCTGCGCAACATCCTGGAAAATCCCGGCTGGTACACCGCCTACACCCCCTACCAGGCAGAAATTGCCCAAGGGCGGCTAGAAGCGCTGCTGAATTTCCAAACCATGATCATAGACCTCACCGGCATGGAAATTGCCAACGCTTCCCTGCTAGACGAGGGCACAGCCGCCGCAGAAGGGATGGCGGTGAGCTTGGGTTTGTGCAAAACAAAAGCAAAAGCCTTCTTCATTGCCCAAGACTGCCACCCCCAAACCATCGAAGTGGTGCGAACCCGCGCCAACCCCCTCGGCATTGAAGTCATTGTCGGCGATTGGCAAACCTTTACCTTCGATCGGCCAATCTTTGGGGCGCTGCTGCAATACCCCACCACCGACGGCACCGTATGCGACTACCGGCACTTTATCGAACAAGCGCACGCCGCCGGTGCCCTCGTCACCGTAGCCGCAGACATCCTGAGCCTGTGCCTGCTCAAACCCCCCGGTGAATTTGGCGCGGATATTGCCGTAGGGAGCACCCAGCGGTTTGGCGTTCCCCTCGGATACGGCGGACCGCACGCCGCCTACTTCGCCACAAAACAAGAGTACAAGCGGCAAGTTCCCGGAAGGATTGTCGGCGTGTCCAAAGACGCCCAGGGCAAGCCGGCGCTGCGACTCGCCCTGCAAACCCGCGAACAGCACATCCGGCGCGAAAAAGCAACCAGCAACATCTGCACCGCCCAAGTGCTGCTGGCGGTGATTGCTTCTATGTATGCCGTCTACCACGGGCCCGATGGGCTGAAAAGAATTGCCTTTCGGGTGCACCGGCTGACGGCAATCCTGGCGGAAGGGTTGAAGCGCCTGGGATACCGCATCGCTTCCGAACCGTTTTTTGACACGCTGCGGGTGGAAGTGGGAACCCGCCGGCTCGAAGACATTCTCAAAGCTGCGCGAGAGCGCCGCATTAACCTGCGCGCCTTTAGCCCAACTGCATTAGGCGTCAGCCTCGACGAAACCGCCACTGCAGAAGACTTGCGCCAACTCTGGGAGATTTTTGCCGGTGGGGGAGAGCTTTCCTTTACTGTCGGAGAGATTGCCGGAGAAATTGGCGAATCTCCTTTGGAAAAAGAACCGTTTGCCCGTACCAGCAGCTATCTCACCCATCCGGTGTTCAACCGCTACCACTCGGAAAGCGAACTGTTGCGCTACCTGCACCGGCTGGAAACCAAAGACCTGTCCCTGACCACATCGATGATACCGCTCGGCTCGTGCACGATGAAGCTGAACGCCACTGCCGAGATGCTGCCGGTGACTTGGCCAGAATTTGGCAAGATCCATCCGTTTGCGCCCCTGTGGCAAACGCGGGGCTATCAGGTTTTGTTCCAGCAGCTGGAACAGTGGCTGGCTGAAATCACCGGCTTTGCGGGAATTTCCCTGCAGCCGAATGCCGGTTCGCAGGGGGAGTATACAGGATTGCTAGTAATTCGTCAATACCACCAGCACCGGGGAGAGAGCCACCGCAACGTCTGCCTGATCCCCCAGTCGGCGCACGGGACGAATCCCGCTTCTGCAGTGATGTGCGGCATGAAGGTGGTGGTGGTTGAGTGCGACGAGCAGGGCAACGTTGATATAGAGGATCTGAGGAAAAAAGCCCAGAAGCACGAGCCAGAACTGGCGGCGCTGATGGTGACGTATCCCTCCACTCACGGGGTTTTTGAGGAGGGAATTAAGGAAATCTGTGATATTATCCATGCTTGCGGCGGGCAAGTGTATATGGACGGGGCGAACATGAACGCCCAAGTGGGGCTGTGCCGGCCCGGGGATTTTGGGGCGGATGTCTGTCACCTGAACTTGCACAAGACGTTTTGCATCCCCCACGGCGGCGGCGGGCCAGGTATGGGCCCGATTGGCGTGGCCCCGCACCTGCTACCGTTCCTGCCGGGGCACTCGGTTGCCGGCACCGGCGGTGCGGAAAGCATTGGGGCTGTTTCCGCTGCGCCTTGGGGTAGCGCCAGCATCCTGACGATTTCGTGGATGTACATTGCCATGATGGGTGGCGCGGGGCTGGCGGAAGCCACGAAGGTGGCCATTCTCAATGCGAATTACATCGCCCGCCGGTTAGAGCCGTATTACCCTGTGCTGTATAAGGGGAAGGACGGTTTTGTGGCCCACGAGTGCATTTTGGACTTGCGAGGGCTGAAGAAGAGTGCGGGGATTGAGGTGGATGATATTGCCAAACGCCTGATGGATTATGGGTTCCACGCGCCGACAGTTTCTTGGCCGGTGGCGGGTACGGTGATGGTGGAGCCCACGGAAAGCGAGTCGAAGCAGGAGCTGGACCGTTTTTGCGATGCCATGATTGCCATTCGCAAGGAAATTGAGGAGATTGAGTTGGGGAAGGCGGACCCCAGTAATAATGTGCTCAAGAATGCGCCCCACACGGCGGAAAGCTTGATTGCCGGGGAGTGGGACCGTCCTTATTCGCGGGAGCGGGCGGCTTACCCGGCACCGTGGACTCGCGAGTCCAAGTTCTGGCCGGCTGTGGGGCGGATTGACAATGCCTATGGGGACCGGCATTTTGTCTGTTCTTGCTTGCCGGTGGAGGCGTATTCGCAGGCGTAACGCCCTGTCCGGTGCGGGACGCTAGCGCTTAGCACATTGGCTGTAAAATGTCAAGCAGCCAGAGCCGGAGAAAAAAATCCTAATCAAACAGCGGGCCGGCGATCGGGAAAGTAGTTGGGCTTTAGCCCTACCGGCGGAAAGTAGTTGGGCTTTAGCCCTACCGGCGGAAAGTAGTTGGGCTTTAGCCCCACCGGCGGGGCTCCTATCTGTCCCGCTCTCCTGGCACAGCCGCTGGCACAGCGTCTCCCGTGCCGGCACAGCCCGTGGCACAGCCTCTGTCGCCGCAGTGACAGACAAGATGCCGGTTTCTGGCGCAGGGAAGGCACCGGCATTGGAAGCAGCTCACAAGCAGGGGCGCGCTGCCGGTGATCCCTGCGCCCCGCTGAGTGAAACCTTTGTATTTTCGTCAATTCCCCCCGCACCCCCTCTGGAAAACCCCTTTTCGGAAAAACTGGCAACCGGTGGGGGGGGAGAGGGGAACTAATCAGCAACCTGCAGCGTCTTGCTTGGAGTCCTGCTAAAAATCCTTCACGGACGACCGGCAGGCCAGTTTTAATAAATCTCAAATAATCAGTCCGAAATAGAATTTGGCCGGAGCAATTGCAGGCTGTTTAAAGTCCGCAATGTTAAAGATTTTACCCGTGGCAAACAGTCGCGTTTGTCGCACTGATTTAGATTAAACCTATGGCACAGAAATTTTAAAATAATTTGCCTAAATAATTTGTTTTGACAAAACAGTGGATTCACGGATGACTGTACGGGCAGAGAAAGGGAGAATATAAACAGGGCAAAAAGTTATGCTTGCTGACAAAAAATTGGGGGGGTGTTACAAAAGAGAGAGAAAGCTTTTGTAAAGGGTTGGACTTGTATGGGAATAACCAGTCAGTTTAGGACAAGGCATCTCACTTTCTAGTAGGCAAAGGAACAGGCGTCTCGCCTTTCCTAAGTCCTAACCTAAGTGGTTACTGCGATAAAGTCAAGCGAAGACAGATAGCCGCAAATGAAATAAAAAGAATGATGCGGTGCGGTCGAGTGCCAGTCAATTTCATAGCCCGGAATAAAAAAGTGTTGGTAAGCTCAGATATTAGGGTGCGCTTAAATGGGTCGGGAATCCAATGCATGCGGTGGGGGCATCTTTACTGGGCCATGAATTTGTCCCAAACACAGGTGGCTTGCCAAACGGAGATTCCCCGTTAAAAAGGGTTAAAGAATCTAGAGACGGGAGAGAGAGAGGAGGAAAGAAACCTTCAGTTCTTGTCCTAGGTTTGGGTTTATTTCAGGAAAAAGAAAGGTTTGTGTACTCTCAGTCAAGGGTTAAACTTATGGAATTGTTCGATGAGAATAGCGGGACGCTGCAAGACTTAAGTGGGGAAAAGCTCACAGAGGATAAATTAGCAGCTCCCCTGTACAAGAAAACAGGCGGCAACCAGGGCGGGACAAACGCCGGCGCTGGGGGCGGCGGTAGCATGAAACCTCCGAGCCAAGGGAAGCCAGACGAGTCAGACCAGCCGGCAGCAGACAGCGGCTCCAACAAGATAAGCTCCTCGGATTCGGTCAAAATCAACCACTTTCGCACTGAATACTCGGTTCAATTAACAGCGTTCTACGGAGTTGAAACCGCAGCTGACCTCAGCGACGAGCAGGTGTTCAACTACATCAAAACCGAGGGACGGTTTTCAACGCTGGAAGGCTTGCTAGACCTGAATGTGTATCGCGCCGCCGGCACGGACTTACAGGCAGCCGGTCTGACCGACGAACAGCTAATTTCTCACTTCCGGGAGTTTGGGGTAAAAGAAGAGCGTCCCTTCGCCGCCTGCATCGACATCAACTACTACCGGCAGGTTAACCCAGACCTCACCAACTTAACCTACGAGCAAGCGCTGCAACACCTGCTGGAGTTTGGGTTGAAGGAGAACCGGCAGTTTTCGGCGCTTATCGACCTCAGCTACTACCAGAAGGTCAACGCAGACCTAGCCGGTTTGAGTTCCGAGCAACTGCTGTCGCACTTGCTCGACTTTGGGTTGAAGGAAAACCGGCAGTTTTCGGCATTCGTAAACCCTGACTACTACCGGCAGCAAAACCAAGACCTGGCCGGCATGACCGACGAGCAGGCGCTGGAGCACCTGTTCGCGTTTGGGCTGAAAGAAAACCGCCAATTTTCTGCCGTCATCGACCTGAACTACTACCAGAAGCAAAACGCAGACCTTGCCAGCATGACCGGCAAGCAACTGCTGGAACACCTGGTCCAGTTTGGGCTGAACGAGAACCGCAAATTCTCGCCGCTGTGTGACCTAAACTACTACCAGCAGCAAAACGCAGACCTAACCGGCATGACCGGCAAGCAACTGCTGGAACACCTGATCCAGTTTGGCATCAAAGAAGGGCGTGCCTTCTCGCCGCTGATTGACATCAACTACTACAAGAACACCTACGCCCAAGCGCTGACCGACTTTTTTGGAGCTGGATCTGTCGGGGAAATCAGCTTCCAGCAAGTATTCCAGTTCATGACCGGCGCTGGTTTGCAGCAAGGCATCAGCCCCTCGCCGGTGGCGGACATCAGCGTGTTTACCAGCGCTCCGTCCGATGACATTGTTCAAGGCGGCACCGGCAACGATGTTGCCGGTGGGGGCACCGGCAGCGAAACCCCCAGCGGCGGCACCGGCAGCGAAACCCTCAGCGGCGGCACCGGCAGCGAAACCCCCAGCGGCGGCACCGGCAGCGGCACCACAACCCCTCCCGCAGACAGCGACCTTCCCCTTCCTCCCATAGTTGGCCAGCCGGCCACTCCTCCGGTAGATGGCGGCACCGGCACAGACACCACACCCGGTGGGGACGGCACAGAAACCACACCCGGTGGGGACGGCACAGACACCACTCCCGGTGGCACTGGCACAGATCCTGACCCATTTTTCAACAGCGATTACATTCGCGACACTTACGCCGACCAACTGGCACAGGCATACCCGGGCGCTGACCCCGCAACTCTCACCGAAGAGCAGGTTCAGGAGTTTCTGAACGACAAGGCGCTCGAACAGGGGTTAAACCCGTCGCCGGTGGTTGACGTAAAGTATTATGTATCCGCCTATGGCGACGACATCCTCAGCTACTATCAAGACCAAGGAAAGCCGGTTGCATCTGTTGCAGACCTGAGCTACCAGCAGATCGTCGATTACATCAAAGGCCCGGGTCTGGAAAAAGGGGTGAACCCCGCACCGGCGGTGGACTTGGGCTTCATCAAAGTTACCTACTCCGCAGAGTTGCTCGCCGAGTACAAAGTAGACTCTGTAGACAAACTGACCAACGCACAGATTTTGGCGTTTGTCAGTGGAGCCGGCAAAGAAAAAGTCACCCAACCCGCACCGGCGGTTGACTTGGGCTTCATCAAAGTTACCTATTCCGCAGAGTTGCTCGCCGAGTACAAAGTAGACTCTGTAGACAAACTGACCAACGCACAAGTTTTGGCGTTTGTCAGTGGAGCCGGCAAAGAAAAAGTCACCCAACCCGCACCGGCGGTTGACTTGGGCTTCATCAAAGTTACCTATTCCGCAGAGTTGCTCGCCGAGTACAAAGTAGACTCTGTAGACAAACTGACCAACGCACAAGTTTTGGCGTTTGTCAGTGGAGCCGGCAAAGAAAAAGTCACCCAACCCGCACCGGCGGTTGACTTGGGCTTCATCAAAGTTACCTATTCCGCAGAGTTGCTCGCCGAGTACAAAGTAGACTCTGTAGACAAACTGACCAACGCACAAGTTTTGGCGTTTGTCAGTGGAGCCGGCAAAGAAAAAGTCACCCAACCCGCACCGGCGGTGGACTTGGGCTTCATCAAAGTTACCTATTCCGCAGAGTTGCTCGCCGAGTACAAAGTAGACTCTGTAGACAAACTGACCAACGCACAGATTTTGTCGTTTGTCAGTGGAGCCGGCAAAGAAAAAGTCACCCAACCCGCGTCAACGGTTGACTTGGATTTCGTCAAAACCACCTACTCGGCAGATTTGCTCGCGCAGTACAAGGTAGATTCTGTAGACAAACTGACCAACGCACAAGTTTTGGCGTTTGTCAATGGGGAAGGGCTAGAAAAAGTGACTTCTCCGTCGCCGGTGGTGAACCTGAGTTACATTAAAGCCACCCAATCTGCGGAAATCCTCAGCTACTACCAGCAGCTTGGCGTTCAAGTGACATCCGCCGCCCAACTGACCAACGCTCAGATTCTCCAGTACCTGAGTGACGCAGGTCTAGAAGAAGGCGTGAACCCGTCGCCGGGGGTCAACTTCAAGTACGTTAAAGAAACGTACTCGCAGGAAATTCTCACCTACTATCAGTCCGTTGGTGTTCAAGTGCAATCCGTTGATGAGCTGAGCTTCCAGCAGATTCTCGACTTCATACAAGGTGAAGGCGTCAAACAAGGGTTGAATCCGTCGCCGGAGGTAGATTTAGCGTACTTTAAGGCGAGCTACGCTGAGGAAATTCTCAGCTTCTATCAATCCATTGGCGTTGAAGTTACATCCGTTGATGAACTGAGCAACGAGCAGATTTTCCAGTTTCTGAACGGAGCCGGTCTGGAGCAAGGGCTGAACCCGTCGTCGGTGATTGACTTAAACTACGTCAAAGCCACCTACGGCGACGAAATCCTCAGCTTCTTCAAACAGCAGGGACTTGAAATCACATCGGTTGCGCAACTGAACTTCCAGGAGATTTTCGCGTTTCTCAACAGCGCCGGTATGGAACAAGGGGTGAGCCCGTCGCCGCTGGTTGACCTCAACTACATCAAAGCCACCTTCTCTGCGGAACTCACCAGCTACTTCGGCGTAGCCTCTGTCGATGAGCTGAACTTCCAGCAGATTTTCGACTTCGTGACCGAAGCCGGTCTTGACGAAGGGATGAAGCCCTCTGCGGTTCTGGACATCGAGTACATCAAACAAACCTACTCCGAGCAAATTCTCAGCTTCTATCAAGCGCTGGGAGTGGAAGTTGAAACCGTCGATGACCTGAGCTTCAAGCAGATTTTCGATTTTGTCACCTGTGACGGTATCGAACAAGGGGTGAACCCGTCACAGTTCGTAAACTTGAACTACGTTAAAGCCACCCACTCCGAGGAAATACTGAGCTTCTATCAAGCTCAAGGCGTTGAAGTTGAATCTGTTGCAGAGCTGAGCAACCAGCAGATTTTGACCTTCGTGAGCGGTGTCGCTCTGAAAGAAGGGTTGAGCCTGTCACCGGCATTTAGCTTCGACTTCATCAAAGCCGCCCACTCCGAGAAACTGACCGCCCATTTCGGCGTAGCCTCCGTCGCAGACCTGAGCCCTCAGCAAATCCTCGACTACATAACCACCACCGGCTTGCAAGAAGGGTTGAGCCCCTCACCGGCGGTCAACTTCGACTACTATCAATCGGTTCACGGCGACGCTCTGGCGGAGCACTACAACATCAAATCCATTGACGAACTCAGCGACGAACAAGTCGCCGAAAGTGCGGTTGCGGTTAAGCTTCCCGTCTTGGATGTCGCCTTCTTCCGCGCTACCTACGCCACAGAACTGGCGGAGTTCTATCAAGTCCCAGTTGAAGGGGTCGCCGATCTCACCGAGGAGCAGGTGCAGTCCTACATGCTGGATAAGGGCGCGGATAAAAAGCTGAAACTGTCCCCGCTCGACTTCAAAAGCTACAGCGAAGACAACGCCGACGCACTGAAGGAATTCTACGAAGTTGACGGCGTTGCAAAACTCAGCCAGCAGCAGATCAAAGACTTCATGCTGGGCGAAGGAGTGAAAGCCGGCATCGATTTGACCGCCCACGTACAAGTCGATTACTACCGCAGTAGCTTCGCCGAGGCACTGAAGAGCTTCTTCGGCGCTGACACCATCGAAAAAGTCACAGACAAACAGATCGTCGATTTCTTCTTCGGTAAGGCCGGCGTCTCAATCGACTACGAATACTACCGCAAGACAAACGCCGAAGCCCTAATTGCTGCTTTCGGTGTTCAAGATGTCGAGAAAATCACCGACGAGCAGATCGAAACCTACGCTTTGGGCGCGGGGTGGAAACCAGAAGTCAAGCTGTCTCCCATCGACTTCGCCAGCTATCGCCAGCAACACGCCGCCGACCTGATTGAATATTGTGGCGTTACCGATGTCACAGAAATCGGCGATGACCAGATCCGCGAGTTCATGTTTGGTAAAGGCTGGAAAGACGGCATCAAGCCTGTTGATTTTGTTGATGCTGCCGAAATCGACGCCATTAAGACCGACAAAGCCAGCGAAATCGCCAAATCCTTTGGCATTTCGGTTGAGGGAGTTGCGAATATCAGCGTCAGTGTGTTGCTGGACTTCCAATACGGTGGGCTGTCCCAAGACATTGACTACGACTACCTCCGCACGACATACGAAACGCAACTGACCGAAACCTACGGCGTTGCTATCGACCAGATCGCCGACTGGCAAATTCTCGATTATGTCTACACCGAGGGCGTTCCCGAGCAAGGCGTGCAGGTGACTTCCTTTGATGTGGACGCCTACGCCTCAGCCAACTCCGCCGCACTGGTGGAATTCTATGGCGTGGGTGATGTGCGCCAACTCAAGCACAAAGATATCCTCAAGTTCGCCTTCGACAAAGGCTGGAAAGACGGCATCAACCCCTCTGATTTTGTCGGGGAAGCCGAAATCGAGGACATTAAGGTCAAAAAAGCCGACAAACTCGCCGAATACTTCGGCATTGAGGCTGCGCAAGTCACCAACCTCAGCGCCAATCTGGTGCTCGACTTCCAGTTCGGCGGCTTGTCGAAAGAAGTTGACTGCGACTTCATCCGCAAGACCTACGCGACGGAATTGACGGCGCTATACACCGGCGTCGCTGTCGAACAGCTCACCAAAGTCCAGATCCTCGAATTCGTCTACAGCAAGGGCATTACTATTGAAGGCTTCCAACTGTCGTCTGTCGATATTGACGCCTACAGCGAAGCTAACGCCGACAAGCTGCTGGGCCACTTCAAGCTTAAGGATGTCAAGGATCTCAAGAAGCTCGACAAGAAGGATATCGAAGATTTCGCCTTCGGCGAGGGCTTAAAACTGGGCGTAGATGTGTCCGCGTTTGTCTCTGTCGCCTATTTGCGCCAGGAATACTCCGCCGCACTGCTGAGCGTCTATCAAACGACCGACATCACAGCGGTAACAGACGATCAGGTGAAGACTTGGTATGAGGACAAGGCGGCGAGTGCCGATTTTGACTACTGTCGCTTTAAGTACAGCGACAAGCTGATTGAACTGTCCGGCGCAGCTACTGTTGAAGAACTCTCCAACAAGCAGATCCTCGATTTTGTGTTGAGCGAGCAGTTGGGAGCAGACGCTGTGGTGTCCCCAATTGACTACGAGGCTTATCGCAAGCAACACGCCGCAGAATTGGCCAGCTTCTTTGGCGGGGCTAGTGGTGCCGGTGCTGAGGACACGGTTGCCGGTGGTGAGGACACGGTTGCCGGTGGTGAGGACACCGTTGCCGGCGGTAGTGACACAGTTGCCGGCGGTGCGGACACCATAACCGGCGGCGCGGACACCATAACCGGCGGCGCGGACACCATAACCGGCGGCGCGGACACTATAACCGGCGGTGCGGACACCATAACTGGCGGCTCGGACACCATAACTGGCGGCTCGGACACCATAACTGGCGGCTCGGACACCATAACTGGCGGCTCGGACACGGTTGCCGGTGGCTCGGACACCATAACTGGCGGCTCGGATACGGTTGCCGGTGGTGCGGGATTCGACGTAGCGAGCCTCACCCACGAGCAACTGCGGGAGTTCATGTTTGGCAAAGGGTTGGAGCAAGGAATCAACCCGTCCGACTTCGCGGTTGATATCGAATACTTCCGCTCACACTTCCAGGCGCAACTCGCCGAACACTATGGAATTGCGGTTGAGCAAGTGGCCAACCTCAGCCCCGATCTGGTCCTGGACTTCCAGTTCGGCGGTTTGTCCGAGGCTGTTGACTACGACTACATCCGCGCCACCTACGCGACGGAACTGACCGCCACCTACGGCGCAGCCATCGACCAGATCGCTAACTGGCAAGTGCTCGATTATGCCTACACCCAAGGGATAACGGCTGAAGGGTTCAAACTCTCGGCGGTTGACTTTGACGCCTACACCAACGCCAACAAAGACAAACTGGTGGAATTCTATGGCGTGGGTGACGTCGCCAAACTCAAGGACAAGGACATCCTCAAGTTCATGTTTGGCGAAGGGTGGAAAAAAGGCATCAAACCTGCCGATTTCGTCGATGCTGCCGAGATCGACGGCATTAAGGCCAAGAACGCCGACAAACTCGCCAAATACTTTGGCATTGAGGCTTCGCAAGTCGCCAACCTCAGCGCCAATCTGGTGCTGGACTTCCAGTACGGCGGCTTGTCGGAGGAAGTTGACTGCGACTTCATCCGCGCTACCTACGCGACGGAACTGACTGCCACCTACACCGGCGTCGCGGTCGAACAGCTCACCAAAGCCCAGATCCTGGATTACGTCTACAACCAGGGGTTAGCGGTTGCGGACTTCAAGCTGTCGGCAATCGATATTGACGCCTACAGCGAAGCCAACGGCGACAAGCTGCTGGGCCACTTCAAGCTCAAGGATGTCAAGGATCTCAAGAAGCTCGACAAGAAGGATATTGAAGATTTTGCCTTCGGCGAGGGCTTACAGCTGGGCGTGGATGTGTCCGCCTTCGTCTCTGTCACCTACTTGCGCCAGGAATACTCCGCCGAACTGCTGAGCGCCTATCAAGCGACCGACATCGCAGCGCTAACAGACGATCAGGTGAAGACCTGGTACAGCGACAAGGCGGCGAGTGTCGATTTTGACTACTGTCGCTTTAAGTACAGCGACAAGCTGATTGAACTGTCCGGCGCAGCTACTGTCGAAGAAATCTCCAACAAGCAGATCCTCAACTTTGTGTTGAGCGAGCAGTTGGGAGCGGATGCTAAGTTTTCCGCGATTGACGTTGATGCTTATCGCGAGAAACACGGCAAAGAGCTGGCCAAGTTCCTGAAAGGCACCGGCGACATGTCTGGCAACACCGGCGGTGCTGACACCATAACCGGCGGTGGTGACACCATAACCGGCGGTGGTGACACCATAACCGGCGGTGGTGATACCATAACCGGCGGTGGTGATACCATAACCGGCGGTGCTGACACCATAACCGGCGGTGCTGACACCATAACCGGCGGTGCTGACACCATAACCGGTTCTGATACGATGGCCGGTGCTGGGGACACGATGGCCGGTTCTGACACCATGAGCGGCGCTGACACCATGAGTGGCGGCACCGGCGGCGGCGACATGTCGGGGAACACCGGCTCTGATACCATGAGTGGCGGCACTGGCGGCGATGACATGTCTGGCGGCACCGGCGGCAAGGACGTTGATGTCAACAGCCTGAAAGACAAGGACATCATCAAGTTCATGTTCGGCAAAGGCTGGGAAATCGGCATCAACCCGTCCGAGTTCGTGGCCGATATCGAATACTACCGCACTGTCAACCAGGAGGCGCTCGCCGAACACTACCAGATTACCGTTGAGCAAGTCGCCACCCTCAGCGCGGCCCTAATCCTCGACTACCAATTCGGCGGCTTGTCCGAGGTTGTGGACTACGAGCTGATCCGCTCTACCAAAGCCGATGAACTGACCGCTTTCTACCAAGGAGTGGCCATCAACCAGATCGCCGACTGGCAGGTTCTCGATTTTGTCTACAGCACCGGCTTGCCAGAACTGGGCTTGCAGGTGTCGGTGTCGTCCTTTGACGCGGAGGCTTATGCCGAAGCCCACAAAGACGCACTGGTGGAATTCTATGGCGTGGATGACGTTGGCAAGCTCAAGGACAAGGACATCCTCAAGTTCGCCTTCGGCAAAGGCTGGAAAGACGGCATCAACCCTGCCGATTTTGTCGGGGAAGCCGAAATTGACGACATCAAGGGCAAAAAAGCCGACAAACTGGCCGAGTTCTACGGCATTGCGGTTGAGGAAGTTGCCAACCTCAGCGTCAGTCTGGTGCTCGACTTCGAGTTCGGCGGCTTGTCGCAGGAAGTGGACTACGACTTCATCCGCACGAGCTACGCCACCGAACTGACTGCCACCTACACCGGCATTGCGGTCGAACAGCTCACCAAAGCCCAGATCCTGGAATTCGTGTACAGCAAGGGACTCTCCGAGGTGGAAGGCTTCCAGCTGTCGCCGGTGGATGTGGATGGCTATTGCAAGGAGTACGGCAAGAAGCTCAAGGACCACTTCAAGGTCAAGACTGTCAAAGACATCGACAAGAAGGACATCAAAGAGTTCGCCCTCGGCGAGGGGTTGGATCTCGGACTCGATGCCTCCAAGTTTGTCAACTTCGAGTATTACCGCCAGACTTACTCTGCGGCACTGCTCAAGTTCTACACAGACGTCACCGATGTCAGCACGATTACTGACCAGCAGATTGCTGACTGGTTCAGCGCCAAGTCGGTCAGTGTCGATCTGGACTACACTCGCTTTACCTACAAGGCAGAACTGGTCGCCTTCTACGGTGTTGACAGCGTAGAGGATCTCACCGACAAGCAAGTCGTCGATTTCGCCTTCGGCGGTAAATTGCCAGAAGGTGGTAAACTTTCCGCTATCGACACCAAAGGCTATCGCGAGAAACACGGTGACGAGCTGGTCAGCTTCTATAAAGGCAGCGGCGGCAAGCACACCAATAAGGGCACCGGCGGCGGCGACATGTCTGGCAACACCGGCGGCAAAGACGGCGGTACCGGCGGTGATGACATGTCCGGCGGCACCGGCGGCGCTAAGGACAGCGCGGACACCATTGCCGGCGGCGACATGTCAGGCGGCACCGGCGGCGCGAAGAACAGCAGCAACGACGGCGCTGACACCATTGCCGGTGGCGACATGTCTGGCGACAGCCCCGCCGCTGACACCATTGCCGGTGGCGACACCAGCGCAGCGGACCTCACCGACGCCCAAATCATCAAGTACATCTTCGGCGAAGGCTGGAAGGAAGGCGTCAACCCGCTGGAATTCGTCGATGTCGCTTACCTGCGCCAGACACAAGCCACCCAACTGGCTGAGTTCTACGGCGTTAGTGTTGAGGAAGTGGCCAACCTTGACGACGATCTGGTCATCGACTTCCAGTTCGGCGGTTTGTCCCAATTCGTTGACTGCGAATACTATCGCGTCAAATACTCGCAGGAACTGGCCACCGACCTCCAGATTGACGTTAAGGACGTAGCCAAGCTCGACGACAAACAGATTCTCAAACACCTGTACAGCAAAGACTTAGACCCCAATCGCAAGCTGTCTGGCATCGATTTCGCCGGCTATACCACTAAATACGCGAAAGAGCTGGCCAAAGAGTTTGGCACTGACGTCAAAGATGTCTTCAAGCTGGACAAACACAAAGTCAAGGACTTCATGTTTGGCAAAGGCAAGGATGAAGGTCTGAAGCTGTCCGATTTCGTCGATGTGGACTTCTACCGCCAGTACCAAGCCGGTCAAATCACCTTGAACTACCGCGCTGACAGCGTTTACAGCGTCAGCCCCAAACAGATTTCGGACTTCATGTTCAAAGAAGGTCTGGAGCAAGGGCTGAACACGTCACCGGCAGTTGACCTGGAGTGGTATCGCACCACCTACGCGCAAGCGCTGGAAACCGACAAACAATCCATCGATATTGACGCTAACGGCAATATCGATAACCCTGAACTGTTTGACTATGTGACAGGTGCCGGTTTGCAGCAGGGCAACAACCCGTCTCAGGCGGTTGACATTGCCGAGTACCGCCAACTCTACGCCAGCGACTTGCTCACGCAGTACGGTGCAGCCTCTATTGATGAGGTCAGCAACCAAGAAACGCTGGACTTCATGCTGTCAAGTGGCTTGGAAAAAGGCTACAAACCCTCCTCGAAGCTTCAAGACTTAGATGAGTACAAAGCCGCTCATGCGGACGTCCTCATCCAAGAATACGGCGCGTCTTCCATCGAACAAGTCACCTACGAGCAGACTTTCGAGTATATGGTAGGTCTGGGCAAGGAAGCCGGTATTGACCCCTTCCTCGGATAGTCCCTTGTTTCTCTCTCGCGGGGCAGGCGCTTGACCCGCCCCTAGAACCCCCTAATTATAGCAGTATGCACTTAGGTTAGAACATTAGACCTTCAGGGGGGGCGGGACGCCCCCCCTACGTCTATATAGCGTCCATCTGCGTTTCTCTGGCGTTTAATCCCCCTTCCCCTGAACTCCCCCTAACGAATTCTTCTCCCCCTCTCTCTTTCTCTCTCCTTCTTCCTTGGCGTCCTACCCTTCGGGAAGCCGCTAGCGCGTCTAAGGCGTCTTGGCGGTTTAATATTCTCTAAAATATCCCCCATCCCCATATTATAGCAGTATGCACTTAGGTTAAAACATTAGACCTTCAGGGCAGCCAGACGCTGGCCTACGTCTATATCCCAGTAGTAATATGGGTTAGGACAATAGGAGCTGGAGTGCGGGGGTGCAAAAGAGGCCGAAATGTACGAACCTAAGTGGCTACTGCTATAAACTAAAATCAATAGTGAGCAATTTTAACTATGGTTTGGCCAGCGGGACACGTCTTGCAAAACGGCAAGTACATAATCGAAAAAAAGATAAGGGAAGGCAGCTTTGGCATCACCTATATAGCCAGAGAAACCGCCGGCAATTTAACCGTTATCAAAACCCTAAATGACGAAGTGCGCCAGCGCCGCGACTTCGCCAAACTTCAGCAGGATTTCCTCAATGAGGCGCTGCGTCTGGCAAAATGCAGCCACCCTCACATCGTGCGCGTCGATGAGTTAATCTGCGAGGAGTCTTTCTGGTGCATAGTGATGGAGTACATTGACGGCACGGATTTGGCAACCCGCATTGAAACTCGGGGCTCTTTGCCGCTGTCTGAAGCGCTCCTCTACACCCGCCAAATTGGTGACGCCCTGACGGCGGTTCACAAGCAGGGCTTTTTGCACCGAGATATCAAACCGCTCAACATCCTGTTGCGCAAAAATAAACTTGAAGCTGTACTGATTGATTTTGGAATCGCTCGCGAGTTTACCCCCAATCTCACTCAAGTCCACACGCTGTATTTCTCGGATGGCTTTGCGCCTATTGAGCAGTACGACCGGCGAGCGATTCGCGGCGCTTATACTGATGTTTATGGCTTGGCTGCAACGCTTTACGCGATGGTAACTGCGAAGGTTCCTGAATATGCCCCCGCTAGAGATCGCAGCACGGTCAAACACAAAACTGACTCTTTAATCCCGCCCAAACAGCTCAACCCCCGCCTCAGCGACCGGCTGAACGAGGCTCTGCTCCTGGGTTTGGCTCTGGAGCCAGAAAATCGCCCCCAGTCTGTGGTAGAATGGTTAAAACTTTTAGAGGCGGATAGCTCCGCTACCTCCCCGGTTTCGCCCCCACCGGCACCTGAATCGGCTCCCCCACAAACCCCAGCAGAAATCCCTCGCTGGATTTCGGCGGTGGGAATGGATTACAGCAAGTTGCGCGATTTACTCGCCACCGGCAACTGGGAAGACGCCGATATGGAAACTGCGTCTCTGATGCTTCAGGTTGCCGGTCGCGAAAAAGAAGGCCGGTTGGATATAGAAGATGTAAAAAAATTCTCCTGTCGCGACCTGCGCACGATTGACTCTCTCTGGGTAGAATACAGCAGCGGGCGCTTCGGCTTTAGCGTACAAAAACGCATCTGGAAACAGGTTGAAAAAAATTACGAAGCGTTTGGATATCTCGTTGGGTGGCGTCGCGCCAGCATTTGGCTGCCTTACTCTGAACTCTCTTTCAGCGCTGCCGCGCAGGAAGGACATTTGCCCACGTGGGGACGCCGGGGCCGTTTGTGGAGTTTTCTGGCGGAACGGCTTGTAAAATGCAGTTTGTAACCCAAAGCGCCAAGATGTCATAGACGCGCTTTCTCGGCTTCCCGAAGGGTAGAGCGCAAAAAAATAAGGCAAACTTTTTAGGCGGATATTAGAACAGTTGTAAGTCTGTAAGTTCTGTTAGAATAGATATTAGCCGTAAGATGATTTTTATAATACGGTTGAAGACTCATGTAATGGCAGTTGGGCGGTAAAGGTTGCCCCCTGCCCGCTGCCCCTGCTTTCCACGGAGACCGTACCGCCGTGGAGCTCTACGAGGTGGCGGACGATGGCTAGCCCCAGGCCCAAGCCGCCATCTTTGGCCATGCCTTCAGCTTGGCGGAAACGGTCGAAGGCGTGGGGCAAGAAGTCAGGGCTGATGCCGATGCCGGTGTCGGCGACCTGGATTTGGGCTAGGGATGTTGGATGTTGGATGTTGGATTTTGGATTGGGGATTGACTGTTTTGCCCGATCTCCAGTGTCCGAGGCGCTGTCCCCCATTTGCACTGACAGCCGCACCCCGACCCGTCCTTTTGGCGGTGTGAACTTGATGGCGTTAGACAGCAGATTCCCGACAACTTGCTGCAACCGGCTGGAATCGCCCAAAACCACACAGGAGCTCGTGCCGATCTCCACCTTGAGCTGAATCGCCTTAGCCGCAGCCGCCGGCTGTACAGTGTCAACAGCCGCGTGAATCACCGGCACCAGATCCACCGACTGCAAGTTGAGGCGGATCTTGCCGGTCACAGTGCGGGAGGCGTCGAGCAGGTCTTCAATCAGTTGCGCCTGCAGCTGCACGTTGCGCTCGATACTCTCGAAGGCGCGTTTAGCCGCTGCTTCATTGAGCAGGCCCGATCTCAGCAACTGCGCCCAGCCGCGTATGCCCTGCAGGGGGGAGCGCAACTCGTGGGAAACCATTGCCAAAAACTCGTCCTTGCTGCGGTTCGCCGCCTCCGCAGAAGCTCGCGCTTGCTGCTCCCGCCCTAGCAGCTGGGCCCGCTCTCTCTCCGCCCGCACGCGATCGGAGATGTCGCGCTGAATTGCCGTCCAGTGTGTGAAGTACCCTGTTTCGTCAGCCACCGGCACGACGCTCAATTCAATCGAGAACGGCGTTCCGTCCTTGCGGTAGTTGACCAGTTCGGCACGCACCGGCTGCCAATTTTTCAGCGCCGCCCGAATCCTGTCGAGAGCCGCCCGGTCAGTTTCTGGCCCTTGCAGGATGCGGGGCGTTTTCCCCAGCACTTCCTCTGGCGCATAGCCGGTCATCCGGGTAAAAGCTTCGTTGACGTAGAGAATGCGCGGGCCCGGCTCGTCGAGCTCGGTGTCCGCAATCAGAACCGCATCGTTCGCGCCGGTGACGGCAGATTCCAGCAGCCGCAAGCGCTCCTCAATTCGCAGGCGCTCAGTGATATCTGTCAAAAACCCGACAGCGCCCCGCACCTCGCCCGCCACATCCCGCAGCGCCGCCGACGAGAGGCTGACGTCCACGAGAGAGCCGTCTTTTCTGAGCCGGCGCAGCTGCAAATTGTGGCGCACCGCCCCCCGCAACTCCTCCTCAAACAGCTTTTGGAACTCCGCCCGCCGCTGTTGCGGAATCGCCGCAAAGGGGCGACCGAGCACTTCGGCTTCGCTCCAGCCGAAAAGTCCCTCCGCTGCAGGGTTCCACAGCTGAACGCGGCTCTCCCTATCCATGGCGACGATGGCGATCGGCGAAGCTTCAACCAGCGCTTGCAGCAATTCGGTCGTTTCCCGCAACTGCGCCTGAGCGAGCACGCGCTCGCTGATGTCGCGCCAGCAGATCGCCAAACCGTCGTCGAGTTTGCTAGCGCAGACGTCGTAAAATCGGCTCTGGGACTGCGGGCTGCCTGCGTCTGGGCAGATGACCGATTCTCTGACCAGTGGGGAGCCGGTTTCCACCACTTGGCAGCATTCCTCAAAAAGTCCTATTTGCCAGAGAGCCGGCTGCAGTTGCAGCAGGCGCTTGCCAATGTGTTCCTCCTGAGTCATGCCGGTGTTCAGGCAAGCCGCCGCGTTGACATACTCGATGAGGAAGTCTATAATCCGCCCAGAGCCATCCCGAATTGCCGACCAAATCGCAAAACAGTCCAGCATATTCTCGACGGAAGTGCGGAACGGCTCCTCACTTTGTTGCAGCTGCCGGCGGAGGTAACTATTTTCTATGGCACTGTGGATGGCGTCGCGGAAATTCTCAGGGGAAATCTTTCCCTTGACTAGATAGTCGGTGGCTCCGCTTTTCATAGCCGTCACAGCCACTGACTCATTTCCCTGCCCTGTCAGCATCACTACGGGCGGAGAATTTTTGTCGGGCTGAGCTCTCAACTCGGACAGGAATTCCAGGCCATCTAAATCTGGGAGCCGGAAATCCAGCAAAACGACATCCAGATCCGGCTGGTCGCACAGTTGTAGCGCCCTTTCGCCAGAATCCTCCTCCAGAAAGGTATAAGTGTATTTGGAATCTTGCAGCAGGTATCGCCGGTAGGTCGCCCGGTCTTCCGGGCTGTCATCGACGATGAGAATTTTCCGGTGCCGGTCAGCCATTATCTTTTTACCTTGTCGGGGAGAATAACCGCCTCAAACCAGTAGTCTATCAAAAGGCGGACTGTTTTTCTAAGTTTATCTAAATCGATGGGTTTGACAATATAGGCGTTGGCACCATTCCTGTAACAGGTTTGAATATCCTTGGGGTTGGAGGATGTGGTGAAGACCACCACGGGAATGATTTTGAGGATCTCATCTTGCTTGATTTCTTGGATCACCTCTCGCCCATCCGTACCGGGCAAGTTGAGGTCGAGCAGGATGAGTGAGGGGCGGGGCGCTATTGTGGGATCGGCGTATTCGCCGGTGCGGTACAGGAAGTCTAGCGCCTGATCTCCATCTGTGCAGCGATAAAGCGGGATATCTATGGAGGATTTTCTCATTATCCGCACAATTGCTGCAAAATCTTCATCGCTGTCCTCAATCATAAGTAGGGGTTTAGTTAGATAAGTTTTCACTGTGTGGTTTAAAAAGTGTCACATCAGCGTTCAAAGGCAGGGGCGCAGCCGGCAGATGGCCCTACTTGTCAGGCCGGTGGTGGCCCAGAAGGCAACAGGGGGAAATCGCTCAGTCTGGGTTTTTGGTGCCGGTGCGTTCCCCCCGGAAGAAGGCACCCGAACTGAGCCGTTAGATTAATAATGCTGCTTGCTGGGGAAAGCAGGCTCTGCCTCCCGAGGCCACTTCCCAGGCGGAGCCCGGGAACGAGGGGAAGAATGTAGGCTTTAAATTATACCACAGCAAAGCCTAACATGCCGGCGGTCAGTGATAGAGCGGTTTGCCAGAAACCCGGTTTCTTAAAGAAACCGGGTTTCTCAGCACCTCACAAAGGATGAAAAGCGCTATATTTCTTGAATTAGCGGTTGCGGTGGGTTCCCCTGCGGGGAACTACTGAGAGCGCGAAATTATACCACTTTGCAGAGTGAAATAAAAGGTGCTTCCCTGACCGAAAGTAGATTCCGCCCAAATTTCGCCGCCATGACGCTCAACAATTTTCTTCGCGATGGTCAGTCCTGCGCCGGTTCCGCCGCCATATTTGTCAGGTGCGTGAAGGCGCTTGAAGATGCGAAAAATGGTGTCGAGGTGTTTGTGGCGAATGCCAATGCCGTTGTCGCTGACATAGAAAACAATCGCCTGCTCTGGGTTGGCGCGGTCCGTTGCCTGCTGGGGTTCCAGAAAGCCAATCTCAATCCATTTTTCCGGCTTGTCGCTGTACTTAATAGCATTGGTTATCAGGTTATTGAACACCTCACCCACCCGAACCCGATCGCAGCGAATAGCGGGGAGAGATATGGGAATGCGGATGTCTACTTTCGCCTGCTCTATTCGGGGTTTCAAGATTTCTATAATCTGGCTCACCAATTTATTCAAGTCCGTCTCTTCCACCGAGAGGTCCACCCGCCCCACCCGAGAAAAATACAGCAGGGAGTCTATCAGGTTTTCCATACGCTGAGTGAGGCGAACCAGGGTTTTCAATTTAGAGACTCCCTCCTCATCCAGCTTGTCCGCATAATCTTCTATCAGGAAGCTAGAGTAGTTGTGAATGCCGCGCAAAGGTTCCTTCAAGTCATGGGATGCGATGTAAGCAAAAGAGTCCAGCTCGCTGTTGCTGCGTGACAGCTCTACATTTAACTTGGCGAGTTCATCGGCTTTGCGCAGCACAATACTAATAATAGCATTTCTCATCTCGATTGCCGCGTCAATTTCAGACTGCTTCCAAGGGAAAGACTTCAATCGAACCGTTTCTCGCCAGAGGTCAAAAGATTTGCGCGGAGACAGCCGCACCCTAGCGTCACTCCCGTCACTCCCCACTCCCACCAGCTTGTTAGGATTCCCCCCCCACTCCACAGTTTGAAGGACCTCAGGGCGGAACCACAAAACATAATTCTTCTGAGTTTTGGATATAGAAAGTGCCAGCAACCCGCAGGCGGCGTCTTTAAACTTCTCGGCTTCTGGATAAAGGCTGGGCAAAGAATCTGTATAAAATACGTCCTGGCTATCGGTGCGGTTCACCCATTCTATTAAGTGCTTAACCTCTGACTCTTGAGGCGTTACGCCAGCCAGGGCGCACTCGCCATCAAAATAAACGGCTGCGCCTCCAGCGCTCACCAAGTTCAGCAAAATATGCTGGTGCTTGACTGCGCCGGTAATAAAATTTTCTTCTGCCGACATAACCTCAAGGAATTTAGCCAGGATAGATTTCGCCTCAATCCTGTAATCGGCATCCTCACTTTCTTCTTTTGAGGCAATTTCTAATGACATGACCTGGCCGATAAATTCGCATGCTGTCCGCACTTCATAAGGAACGTACTTGGGAGACTGGTGGTGGCAAGCGATCAGCCCCCAGAGTTTGTTGTCTTTAATTAAAGATACAGACATGGAGGCGCTAACGCCCATGTTTTGCAGGTACTCTATATGAATGGGAGAGACACTCCTCAAAAAGGAGTAGCTGAGGTCGATCGGTAGATTGGAGATCGGATTATTGGCGGGAACAATTTCTACAGGTTGATAGGCGATGTCTGGGATTAGCCTAATCCAGTTTAAGCAGTACAGTCTTCGAGCTTGTTTGGGGATATCGGAAGCTGGGTAGCGCAAACCCAAGTAAGGGTTGAGACTTTCGAGCTTATCTTCCGCAATCACAGTTCCATGCCCCTCTCCGGGATCAAATCGATAGAGCATTACCCTGTCAAACCCAGTTAGCTTCCGCACTTCTTTTACTATAACCTGACACAGACTGTCAAGGTTTGCCGCTGCTTTTAGGGTGTAAATAGAGGATTTAATGGAGTGATATAAATTAGCGAAAGAAAGATTTTCTTTGGATAGCGAAGGCTCTATTTCCAGAATTACAGTCCCATCATCATTGCGGTGAACAGCGCCGTCAAAATTTAACTGCCTGTCTGTCAAGCTTACAGACAATTTGATGGGACTGACAGATGGCAATCCGGCTGGCGAAAGGGAGTCTTTCAGGCAATTTACCTGGGCTCCATCCAGAAAAACGTCCAAGGTCTTGCCGATCAAATCTTGCGGAGAAATTCCGAGAAAGCTAGAGGTATTATTGCTGACCTGCAAGATTTCTAGCTGCGGTTCTTTTAATACGAAAAGTCCCCCGTGAGGCTGGACGCAACCGGGAATGTGAATGGGTTCTTCGTCGCAGGCGGTCAAATCCATCTCTGGCACTTGGACATTTACGAGTTCGCTCATGTTGCGGGTTGCTTTCCAGCAGCTGTGAAGTGAGAGTATTATAGCCGGTTTCATCTGGGTGAAGTGCGCCCGAGAAACCAGGTTGGTTTAAGGCACCTGGTCTTTCAGCACCTCACTCCTGTGACAAACACTCAATAATTTTACACGACAAGCGGCTGTTTGAAAACATTCTGGGGGGTGAATTTGGAAAAAGCCGGCAGCGGTTGCCGGGAAAAGGGATAGAAAGCAACCCGCCGGAACGGGAGTGAGGGGAGCGAGCCGCCGGCGTTTGGGGAGGGGAGCGGGTGGGGGCTGGTGGCGGGGACTCAGAACTTTTTCTTCTTTTTGAAGAGGTTGGGGGGGGGTTCGTAAGGGGGGATTGTCCCGGGTTGGGCCGGCATTTGGCGGGGTGTCGATTTTTTCTCCGGCGGTTTGCCGCTCTTTTTCTTCTTGGCTTTTTTAGGTTCTTCGACAGGAGGGAGATCGAACACCACTTGAGCGATAAACGTGGCGTCCTCCAGGACGAGCTTGTTTCCCTCGCGGCACACGTCCAGATCCCAGAACTGGCCATTGACATTTCCGGGCAAGAACCCCTCAATACCCAAAGTGAAGGGCTGGTATTTTTTTCTCAGGGCTTTTTCCGGCGGGATGATATTGCGGTGGATGCGGACTGTGATAGTGCCGGTGTGGCTGTCTTGAGAGACGATCTCGCCGCGAACCGAGAAATAGTCTACGCCTTGGATATCGTCGATGGTTTGCCCTTCCATTGGCAGCCGCAAGGTTTTCAGCTGCATGTGCAGGTGGTTATCTAAAGTTCGTGGCCAAGCCACCCAGACGCGCTCTTGCTCGAGCAGCAGTTCTGGCTGCACCTTAGTGAGCCAGCCGGCATTCTCTGTGAGGTTAGCGGACATTACAGTGCCGTCATGCCCTAGCAGGGTGCCTCTGGTGATTTTGTTTTGGCTGGGCAGATAGCGCCCGCGCACGAGACCGATCGCCCGATACTCTAAGGGAGAGAAAGGGGGCAGCAAGACGGGGTTTGACATACGCAACTCGCTCCAATTTCCATATCTTCACTTATTTTCTGTCGCACCCAGGCACAATGGTCGAGTGGTTTTATCTCAGCAGTCCGATCCGGCATAATTTTTCCCCCCGCCAGCCGGCGGGCGGGGTTAGTTAAGATATTCTAAGTGCAAAGCTCAGCGCAAAATTTCCTCTAATCGCGCAATCGCGTCTGTTTCTGCCGGCTGTGCCGCCACCCGGCACCAGCTGTGGGGGGGCATGGAATGGCGCAAGCCTCCTCGCCTGTCCGACAGCGCGCACTCTTGTGAAAGCCCATATCGAGAGCCAGATGACACCCAAAAGCGATTCTTCCAAGTCCATCCCACCTGAGTCCAATCTAACGCTTGCCAGTCCGGGCGGTGCCGGTGGGGGAGATGAAGACGGGGACCCCACCAAGTCGGGAGCGGCTGTCGCCCCCACCGTGGCCATCGGGCCGCCTCCGGCTGGGCCCTCAACCCCCACCGCACAGGTGCCGGCTGGCGTTTGGAAGGCGAACCCGATTGCGGCTGTGCTGGCGGGAGCAGGTCTGGCGCTTCTGGGGGTGGCCATTAACAGTCCCTGGCTGGGACTGTCGGGTGCCTTCTTAGCGCTGCTGGTCTCCGTGGCGCTGATATGGCCCAAGGTGCTGTCGCTGCTGGCGGACTTGCTGTTGCCGCACCGGCTCTCCCTCGTCGTGGCCACTGTGGGGATAGCGGTGGCAACCTTGAGCTTCCTAAAGTTCCTGGGTATCTCCGAACGCCTGGCCAGTTGGAGCCGGCAGATTCAGTGGGATGCCTTCGGAAGCCTCGCCGAGTGGTTTGGAGCCCTCGGGCAAATCTTCATCGCCATTTTAGCGGTCTACATCGCTTGGCAGCAGTATGTGATTTCCCGCGACCTGACTCTGGAGCAAAACCGGCTGACGAGCCAGCAAAACACGCTCACCCAGCAGCAGACAATTGACGCCTACTTCCAGGGGATCTCCGATCTCGCCCTCGATGACGAGGGACTGCTAGAAGACTGGCCCCAGGAGCGAGCCTTTTCCGAAGGGCGCACTGCCGCCATTCTCGGCAGTGTGGACGCTGCCGGCAAAGCCAAAGTCCTGCGATTTTTGTCCGGGGCGAGATTGCTCACCCCCCTGAAGCGCGACCGGCATTTGGGACGCCCGATCCTCAACGGCAATGGGGGTTACGAGGAGGACCGCGACAGCGGCGTCCGCGTTATCGATCTCGGCGTCATGCTGGCGGGGGCGGATCTTTCTGGCACTGACTTGCGCTGGACAGAATTGAGCGACGCCAATCTGATCAGAGCCAAGCTCAAGGGGTGCGACTTGGTGAAAGCCAACCTCGCCCGCACGATCCTGTACGAAGCCAATCTTGCCGGTGCCGATCTCAAGGGGGCGCGCCTGTTTTACGGCGACGCTAAAACGGCAAGCCCCCGCAGCCGCACCGAATTGCCAAACTACAGTACGGGAGAGCACACCGGCGCTGTCATTGAGAGCGCTGACTTCAGCGCCGCGCTGCGGCTGTCTGACGAGCAGCGCTACTACTGCTGCGCTTGGGGCGGCTCTAACACCCGAGCCACCATTCCGGGGGGTTGCGAGGGCATTCCCAACAAACTGGGCCGGTAGCTCTAGGGTGAGTTCCGCGCTTGAACGCACCCAAATAGCCTGTTGGCAAAAGTGGCAGGCTCCCCGCAGACAGTGGTGACAGGATCTCCCCACTTAAGAGTCATGTTCCTCCGGCGGGAAAATGCCCCGCTTCTTGCGGGCTTCCATCGCTTTCTCCAGCATTTCTAGCAGTCCGGGCGCTTCTTCTTGCAGGGTGAGCAGCAGCCTCTCTCCGATTTCTTCATCCCCCGGATCTACGCCGGTTTCCATCACCTGTTGCAGGCGGGGCATCGCCACATCATCCACAATCTGAATCAAGCCACTCAGGCAGCGGTTGAACTGTCTTTCTGTTAAAATAGAATCTTCCAAGGGAAATTCAATAATCGCCCGAATTTCTCCATCCGATGGGTCGTACTCCCACTGGAGCATTTTCGTCTCCCAAGAGATGCACAGCATTGTCTGCAGGATAGCATCTTTATAAGGATGCTCGTGGACTCCTGACAGCACTTGTGGGGCGAAGAGCTTAAAAAATTCCCCGTCCTCATCCAGCTGGATCACGATCAGGAAGTCCTCTACATTTTCTGCATAAACTCCCGTAATAATTCGACTATTTTCTTCGTCTAGCTCATATTGCCAACCTTTTGTGTCCAGATAGCGGGCAATCTGTTGCAAAGTCGCCCCCATGAAAGCCTCCTGAGTAAAGAAACAAATTTTTATAACGCCAAGATGCCGGTTGCAGCTGTTCTGGGTTAGATGGCCAATTTTATTGGATCAAAAATACACGCGAATACAATTTGCCATGCGGTCGCCTGGTATGCTACAATGGAAAGGCGACAACTTCAACTCTACACTGCAAGCAGTCAGGCCGGTAAAATCACCTTGAATCCCGGTCAGGGATGGAAACAATCATAGCAAAATACTCTCCGCTCCCGTCAGCTGATTGCTGCCGTTTCGGAATCGGGCGCGGCAGAGAAAGGCGCAGGAATTGCCCCCTTGTTTCCCGCCTTCCTGGCTGTAGCCCGGTGCGGACAGATGCCGGCTGGGCCTGCGCCCAAGCCACAGGCTGCCAAAAAGCAGGCTGTGAGCGCCCGCAGTTCTCCTCCAGCAAGCATTTCCGTCACTTGGCACACAGCACCGGCAAGTGCGGGGAATTCACCCAAAGCTATTCGCCCACAGAGATAGTTTGGCCCGTTTCAGCTGACCGGCGGGCGGCATCAGCAACTTTCAGGCTGTGGGAGCTAGCGTTGGGTGTCACATACAGGGGCGCGCCCTCAATTAAATGGTCGAGCACCATTTTCGTGTCTTTGGCAAACATGCCCCGCCTCGGGCCCACTTCCACCGGCACGCTCTGATCGCCGCGCGCGATTCGCCCAACGTCGCCGTCAAAGATCAGGGTGCCGCGATCTCCGTGGGCTTCAAAGACGCGCTCTTCTTTCCAGAAGGTTTCGCCTTTGCCGTAAACGACGTCCGCGACAGCGCCGCTGGTGAAGCGCAACTGGGCAGCGCACAGACAGGCGGTGAAATAGGGCGGGTTTGCGGCGCGCCCGGGGGCGTCCCAAAACCGGGCCTGACAGCTGACTGTGGCCACAGTGCCAAACAGGTCTGTGAGCCGGTGGACTCGGGAAAGGGCACCGGCGAGGGGAAAGCCAAACAGGTCGGGCTGGTAAGTCCAGCGGCGGGGTGCAGGTCGCTGGGGGCTGAGGGTGCAGTAGCGGGCGTAAAAAACTTCCCCAAGTTCGGGCAAGGATTTTACTGCAGCTTGGTGCACCCCGCCGAGAAGTTCAATGTGCTCGACGTGCAGCAGCAAGCCGGCGCTCTCGGCCAAAGCAATCAGTGCAAAGGCCTCAGCGGGATCTAGGGAGAGGGGGTATTCCACCACCACATGCTTGCCTGCGTCCAGCGCCGCCCGGGCTATCGCGCCGTGATCCCGACTGACAGTAGAAACGATCGCCAGATCGAGATCCTCGCGCTCCACCAGCTTGCGCCAGGAGACGGCGGCTTCAGCCCCGAAGGTTTGGCTGAACGCCTCAGTTTTTTCTGGCGTGTGACCGGCAACCGCCACCAGAGTGGCTCTCGGATCGGCAAGCAAAGCTTCGGCACGCAGCTTGGCGGCGTAGCCGGTGCCGGCGAGCCCCACCCGAATGGGCGAGCCTAAGGCGGCAATTAAGGGTTTTTGAGGCATTTTTGGGCCTGGAGTGCGAGTTTTTGGGTTTGTGTGCCAGCTTCAGTCCCGTTTCCGGGATTCACGGGTCTTGACGTCTTTTTTCTTTTTTTCAATTCCTGGCAGGGATTTGTGCTAACCCATACAGCTGGGTTTGCATCATAGCACATTCCCCGACTGTGCTTGCATTCGACCGGGGGTGAAAATTGCCACACCCATGCACCAGCGCCTCCGGCGTCCAGTGGCACGGGCAGCACCCGGCGACACGGCCCCAGTCCGGGTGGGCCGGGCCACCCCACCAAGTATAAGCAATCCAGATTAAATTAGAAAAAGTTATAACTTTTCCCATTGGGAAAAGTGGCCACTCAGTGTTGCGGTGGGGATTTTTTCCCCTACTATCAAAAATGAAGCGCACCTAAGAGCGTGCCGCCGGCTTAAATCTCGCCCGCGAGCCAGCATTAGGTAAACTTATAATTTACGCGATGACTTGAGAGGAACGCTGCATGGCAACGTACAAGGTGACGTTAATCAACGAAAAAGAAGGGCTCAACGAAACGATTGAAGTGCCCGACGACGAGTACATTCTGGATGCTGCAGAAGCTGCTGGACTGGATCTGCCCTACTCCTGTCGCGCCGGGGCTTGCTCCACCTGTGCCGGCAAGATCAAAGAGGGCACAGTAAACCAGACTGACCAGTCTTTCTTGGATGACGATCAAATTGAAGCTGGCTATGTCTTGACCTGCGTTGCATACCCCACATCTGACTGCACCATCGCAACTCACCAAGAAGAAGAACTGTACTAAAAGTGTTCCCTCCCGGGCGCGAAAGGACGAAAGTCCACTCCCGCCCCTTGTCTTTCAGCCCCCACGCCGACAGGGATGAGCACCCGCCGTAAAGCCTTGAGTCTTTATACGGATGCCATCTTTGACCCCGGCAGGGAATCCTACTGTATAGAGACTTCTGGAGCGGGGGCGTCGTGGGGCGTCCCTGATTCCTTTTGATACCTCTCGCGAGACTGGAATGGCGATCGCGTGGGATGTTCCTGAAAGTTCTGGGGGATATGGCCTCTATCACTTTTAACGGTGATAGTGCCATCGTTGCACTGTCCGGAGATTCCCGGACAAATGTCGCGTAAATTTATCAGAAATTCTTCCCTTTCTGGCAAGGGAAGGAACAAACTAGCGCCAGCGTTCGCTCCCTCACCCACAGCTGCGCCGCAGTCGGTGCACCCAAAAATTGCCAGCTGCGCCGAATGGTGATACAATGCAGGTTCTGCGCTCTGAGTGCCGGCAGAGCATAAGCTGAGAGCAGGGGGGCTCGCTCGATCCATTTTGCCTGGGCTGTGACAGCCAGGTGGACGGGTGCCGGGCTCCTAGAAGGCACCTGGAAGCGCTACGCAGCCTACGACAAGGCCCCAGTACGGGCGGGCCCAGGCCATACAGCCCCCGAACGTATAAGCAATTGAGATTAAATTAGAAAAAGTTATAACTTTTCCCATTGGGAAAATCTGTGTGCTGAGTGTTGCCAGGTGGAGCTTTTCCCGTACTATAAGAAATGTGGCGCACCTAAAAGCATGCCGCCGGCTTAATCGGGCCTTGGAGCAGCCATTAGGGAAATTTATACTTTACACGATGACTTGAGAGGAGCACTGCATGGCAACTTACAAGGTTACGTTAATCAACGAAGCAGAAGGTCTGAACACGACCATTGAAGTACCCGAGGATGAGTTCATTCTGGATGCGGCTGAGGAGCAAGGGCTGGATCTGCCCTACTCCTGTCGCGCCGGTGCTTGCTCCAGCTGTGCTGGTAAGATCGCAGAGGGGACAGTGGATCAGTCTGATCAGTCTTTCTTGGATGACGAGCAAATTGAAGCTGGGTATGTCTTGACCTGCATTGCATACCCCACCTCTGACTGCACCATCATAACTCACCAAGAAGAGGGACTGTACTGAAGAGTGCCCCACACCGGGCGCGAAAGGAAGAAAGTCCACTCCCGCCCCTTGTCTTTGGCACCCCACGCCGACAGGGATGAGCACCCGCCGCAACGCTTTGAGTTTTTAAACGGATGCCTTCTTTGACGCCGGCTCTTAATTCAACTGTATAGACACTTCTGGAGCGGGGGCGTCGTGGGACGTCCCTGATTCCTTTTGGTATCTTTTAACGGCGAGTCAACTGGCAATGCCCAGAGGAGTCGCCCACCTGCTATGGCTGGGCTCAGATAGAGCACAAGGCTTTTTGATTCCTGCGCCCATGTCACGCTCAGCTTACAAACTAGCGCCAGCTTTCGCTCCCTCACCCACTGCTGCCCCGCAGTCGGTGCACCCAAAACTTGCCGAGTGCGCCAAAAGGTGATAAAATATAGCATCTGCGCTCTGAGTGCCGGCACAGCAGAAGCTCAGAGACAGCGGGCTCGCTCGACCCATTTTGCCTGGGCTGTCGCAGCCGGCTCGACGGGTGCCCGGCACCTGGAAGCGGCGCGCACCCCACGACACGGCCCCAGTGCGGGCGGGCCCGGGCCACCACACGAACGATAAGCAATCAAGATTAAATTAGAAAAACTTATAAGAAATCCCATTGGGACAAGTGCCCGCGCTCGTGTTGCGGTGCCGATTTTTTCCCGTACTATCAAAAATGAAGCGTACCTGAGAGCGTGCCGCCGGCTTAATCGGGCCTTGGAGCAGCCATTAGGGAAATTTATACTTTACCCAATGACTTGAGAGGAACACTGCATGGCAAAAACTTACAAGGTTACGTTAATCAACGAAAAAGAAAGGCTGAACGAGACGATTGATGTGCCCGAGGACGAGTACATTCTGGATAGTGCTGAGAAAGCTGGACTGAAGCTGCCCTACACCTGTCGCGCCGGTGCTTGCTCCACCTGTGCGGGGAAGCTCGTTTCAGGGACAGTCGATCAGACGGACCAGTCTTTCTTGGATGACGAGCAAATTGAAGCGGGGTATGTCTTGACCTGCGTTGCATACCCCACCTCTGACTGCACCATTGAAACTCACCAAGAAGATGAACTGTACTAAACGTATTCCCTCCCTCCGCGCGCCCAAGAAATTCAGCCCGGATGATCTCACCTGGCAAAACTTTAAGTCTTTAAACGGAAGCCTTCTTTAACCGGCGCTCTTAATTGAATTTTTCAGAGACTTCCGGAGCCGGTTCGTCCTGTGGCGTCCCCGATTTTTTCCTGTCCTGTCAGGTAAATTTGCGGATCTCCGGATGAATCGTCTATCTGCAATCCTGGCGCTCAGATCAATTAATGGCCTGCGCCACCTCTAGACTGACGCGCCACAGCAAGGGCGAAGGGATACCCCAGCCCTGCATCAGGGAGCCCGACTAATGGGAAAGTCGTAAAATTGTCAGGCTGAACGTCAGGCTGAACAAAGCGAAGCAATATTCGGTTAAATACTTACACTATATCAGAACTGAGCGCTAGCTAGGGTTGTATTATAGCATAAAAGTAATTAAAAGTAATTAAACGAACTTAATGTCAAGTGACCTGCTTGGGGGCTTGGCGCGCCTGTCAGGGAAGAAACAGCGCCGGGTGCCGGTGGCCAGCTCCCTGACCCAGAGCGCTGGCGCGCTTGCGTGCCGGCACAGCAGAAGCCAAAAATGCCGGTCGCGCTTTGCGCCGGTGGGACTGACGCCGGCCTGTTCGCGGGACATGCCCCAGGACACGGCCCCAGTCCGGGCTGGCCAGGGCCACACAGCCCCGAACGTATAAGCAATTGAGATTAAATTAGAAAAAGTTATAACTTTTCCCGTTGGGAAAATCTGCGCCCTGAGTGTTGCCAGGTGGATCTTTTCCCGTAATATCAGAAATGTTGCGCACCTAAAAGCATGCTGCCGGCTTAATCGGGCCTTGGAGCAGCCATTAGGTAAATTTATACTTTACGCGATTACTTGAGAGGAACAGTGCATGGCAAAAACTTACAAGGTTACGTTAATCAACGAAGCTGAAGGGCTGAACACGACCATTGAAGTGCCCGACGACCAGTACATTGTGGATGCTGCTGAGGAACAAGACATCGATCTGCCCTACTCCTGTCGCGCCGGTGCTTGCTCCACTTGTGCTGGCAAGCTCAAAGAGGGGACAGTGGACCAGTCCGACCAGTCTTTCTTGGATGACGACCAAATTGAAGCTGGGTTTGTCTTGACCTGCGTTGCTAAGCCCACCTCTGACTGCACTATCCTCACTCACCAAGAGGAAGAAATCTCGTAAAGAGTTGTCCCCACCGAGCGCGCAAGGGAAGAAATTCAACTCGCGTCCCTTGTCTTCTAGACCGCACCATACAGGGACGATCTCCCACTGCAATCGTTTGAGTCTTTAAACGGATGTCTTCTTAGACCGGCACTGGGAATTGAATTTTTTTCTGGCTTCAGGAGCGGGGGCGTCGTGTGGCGTCCCCGATTCTTTTGGCCCTCCTTTCAGAGCCGTTTAATAATATCCGGATGAATCGCTCATCTGCAAGTCTTGAGGGCCGGGTTGTAAATCTGAGAGGCCGGGCTGCTTTGGGCTGGAATAGAACGCCGGTTTTCCCCGTCAAATGCCAGCTTAGCTCCCGAAAGGGCAGCCAAACCGCACCGGAACTCCCGAGCGTATCTTGCCATACCAGAAACCGGGTTTCTTTGCAAGGGAGCAGCGAAAATTTAGCCTTCTAGCCGGCGGTCTGCCACCGGCGACGGCCCCCGGTTTGGCAGTGCACAGGAGCAATACAAGACTCGCTCTCTAGAACTGCGGGTCGCGCCAAAAGGTAATCGAATCGCTAAGCGGAAGGATTTGGGTGCCCGGATAGTAGAAGCTGAGAATGCGCTCGCTGGGCCACCCCATTTTAGCGAGCTTGTAAGAGCCGATTTGACTCATGCCGACGCCATGCCCGAATCCCCCGCCAACAAAAGCGTAGCCCTTCAGGCTTTTGCTGTCCTTGCTGTCCTTGCTGTCCTTTTTGTACACCGGCTCGACATAGAACAGAGTGCTCAAAGGCGCATAAAAAGCCCTGAGAATCTCGTCTTTTTCCAGTTCAACAGTGCCTGCGTCGGTTTGCACTGTCATGTTCAGAGCCCGACCGCTTCTGGAGCGCTGCACCACCTGGATCTGCTGAATAGTTTTAAAGTTGGCCAGGGGATGTTTTTTATCCTCCAGATAGCGCCTCAAGTCTTTGTTCATATTTTCCAGAGAGCTCTCCTCGCGCCAGCGGAATAGCTCCTTGCCTTCCTCATTAAATCCCTTCTTGAGGCTGATAAACCGCCGGAAGTTCTCTTCGTTTTCTAAACTCTGGCCCGACAGGTCCCAAACATTGCTAGTAGGGGCGTCTATCACGGTTTGCAGGTAAGGGCGCTCCGGACCGTGCCAGATGTCGCTAAAGGGAGCGGTGACGCCGCCGCTAGTTGAATAGTACAGGGCGTCAACCAGCTCGTTTTTATAGGTCAGCACCTTGCCGGCGGTGGCGGCGACTGCTCGGTCGGCATCCGCCCAAGTGCCGGTCAGTCCTTTATAAACCTGGCAGTTCGTATTAGCACATATCTGGTAGCCATCGGTGGCAAACCGGCGCAAGTTCCGCAGCACATAGGTGCGAGCCAGAATGGCCTGCGCTTCTACCGACGCATAGGGGGCCTCGCCCCCTATCTCATGGGGGACGACGCCGCGCAGATAGGTTTCTAGCGGCACTTGGTTCACCAGGGTGTAGGTGCCATAGGCGTTTGGCTGCAGGCGCAGAATTCCTGGATACAGGCGCTCCGACTTTTTGTCTTTGCCTTCCTTGAACTGAATCCTGCCGGTGCCGGCGGTTATCTCCAACTGCGGTGCGCTGTAGCGCTTGCCGCTCACAGTCCAAGTCGGTGCCGGTGCCTGCTCAACGATGTTCGTCTCCAGGTATGCCTTTTTATCCCCCTGCGCTTGCAGGCTCTGCAGCAGCAACCGCCGCACCAAGGGGCTGCTGTATGCGTCGCGCTTGGCCCACACCTGCCACCGGCGCGGTTGGGCAATTTCTACCTCAATCCCTTTGGCCCGCCACTGGGTTGCTGTTTCTTCCGCACTCTCAAAGCTGCGGTAGGTGCCCAGCACCAGGCGCTCGTCCACCCCCTTTGAGGGCAGCGGCTCCATCTGGATTTCCAGCTTGACTTCGCTGGCTTTTACAGACACCGGCTCACCGTTGCTGTTGAAGTTCAGCGTCAGCCGGTCTCCCCACCGCGCTTTCAGCGTCAGCTCGTCGTTTGGTTTCGCCCCGAAACGCTGCACCACCCCCACTTGCAGCTCTATATCTCTGGGCGTCTGCGCCGGCGCGAGGCTGCCGGTCAGTCCCAGCAGCCACAATGACGAAATCGCGGTTCCTGACAGATAGGTTAACCACTTGCCGGTGCTGGCGCGGCGCTTGGGTTGGATTGGCACAACAATCTGCGTCAAGGCGTCACCTGTTTGCTGCATGGACTGTCTCACAAAAACCCTTCTTTGGATAGAAGGGGGATTCCTGGGGCGCTCTCACACCACCTTAATATAAATTAAACGCTTGCGGCAAGATGCATGCGCTGTGTCTCCTGTAACACTCCCCTCCCAAGTTCTGCTGAAAAATCAGCCCACCCCAATGCTCGGCCACCGGCTGCCGGTGGCGCGTTACAGGCATTATACGCCACCAGCACTTAAATTTTCCCTAAATTCATTAAACGGATAACAGGCCCGGCTTTCTCCGGTCAGGATTTCTTGACTGCCGCTGGGCAAGTTGAAGTCATTACGAGTATGATTAAGAGAGATGAGGAGATGGAGATGGGCCATGAGGATTGAGGAAATTCCCCTAAAAGAGATTCGCCGCCCCCTGCCGAGAGAGAATGACCAAGCCAAGGTAGCCGCCTTGATGCAGTCCATTAAAGAAATCGGACTGCTCGAACCGATTGATGTCCTGGAAGTCGATGGACAGTTCTACGGCTTTTCTGGCTGCCACCGGTTCGAGGCAGTGCAGCGCCTGGGTTACGAGACGATTCGCTGCAAAGTCCGCCGCGCCACCCGTTCCGTGCTCGCCAGCCACCTGGCCTGAGATCCCGCGATGCGGCTGGCGGGCCGGTCATGCAAATTAGAAGCAGACTATTTCAGCGCCGCCAGCCACACAAGCCGGTGAACTTTATAGTGAAAAGAGACAACCTTATTCAGCTTCAAAACAAATCCATGAAAATAGACATCGGAATTGACGAAAAGACGAGATATGAAATTGCCGAGGGGCTGTCGAGGCTCCTGGCTGACACCTACACGCTATACCTCAAAACACATAACTTTCACTGGAACGTCACCGGCCCAATGTTCCAAACCCTGCACCTGATGTTTGAGACGCAGTACACCGAACTGAGCGCAGCAGTGGACGTGATTGCCGAGCGGATCAGGGCTTTGGGCTTTCCCGCGCCCGGCACTTACAGCGACTTCACCCGGTTAAGCTCGATTCAAGAGACTGCCGGTGTGCCCAAAGCAGAGGAGATGATCCGGCTGCTTGTGGAAGGGCAAGAAGCCGTAGTGCGGACTGCGCGGTCAATTTTCCCCAAAGTGGATGAGGCCAATGACGAGCCCACCGCAGACTTGCTGACCCAGCGGATGCAAGTGCACGAAAAAACCGCCTGGATGCTCAGAAGCTTGCTACAAGAGTAAAAACCAGCCAGCTTAAGTTTCAGGTGTCAGGTGTCGCGTGGTATCCAGAAACCCGGTTTTAAAGAAACCGGGTTTCAAAAGCCCTTACCCTTAGAAGCCTTATCCCTCGTTCCCAGGCCGTGCCTGGGAACGCGCCTCTGAAGGCTCTGCCTCCTTTTTTCAATAAGCATATTAAAAGCGTAACAGCTTACCATACCCTTAGAAGCCTTGGCTGCTGAGAAGTTTTACTCATGGGCACAAGTCCGGAAGTTCCGATTTTTTCCAAACTTTTATTGACATTTTACCCTTTATAATGTAAAGACTGTCTCATAGTAAAACGGGATTTAAAGTGGTAAATTATTTCTTAAGCCGGCCTAACCTGTGCGGCTCACCGGCTCAAGCAGTCGGAAGTAAAAACACCTATAGCGCAAGCAGACATGACAGAAGAAAAGAAAGAACTGACAACAAGTGGGGGAATCCCGGTCAGCGACAACCAGAACTCCCTGACGGCGGGAAATCCTGGCCCGATTTTGCTCTAGGACTTCTACTTGCTAGAAAAACTGGCGCACTTTAACCGCGAGCGGATTCCAGAACGAGTTGTTCACGCCAAAGGTGCGGGAGCGGGCGGATACTTCGAGGTAACAGCAGACGTCAGCCAGTGGACAAAAGCCAAATTCCTAGAAACAGTTGGCAAGCAGACGCCGGTATTCGTGCGGTTTTCCACGGTGGGCGGTGAAAAGGGCTCCTCCGACACAGCGCGGGACCCGCGAGGGTTTGCGGTGAAATTTTACACCGAAGAAGGGAACTACGACATCGTGGGCAATAACACGCCGGTGTTTTTCATCCGCGACCCGATGAAGTTTCCGGATTTAGTCCACAGCCAGAAGCGGAATCCCCAAACCAATTGCAAAGATCCAAACGCCATCTGGGACTTTTTCTCTCTGACTCCAGAATCCACTCACCAGGTAACGATTCTCTATTCAGATCGCGGCACGCCCAAGTCTTACCGGCACCGGATTCAGCAGCCACACCTTCAAGTGGATTAATGCTGAAGGAAAAGGGGTGTGGGTGAAATATCACTTCAAAACTGAACAGGGAGTTGAGAATTTAACGGGCGAAGAGGCAACTCGGGTGTCGGGAGAGGACCCGGATTCCGCAACGCGAGACTTGTTCAATGCCATCGCCGCCGGCGAATCCCCCGCCTGGAAGGTCTGCGTGCAGATTATGCCGGAAGAAGACGCCGCGACCTACCGCTTCAATCCCTTCGACCTCACAAAGGTGTGGTATTATAAAGATTATCCGCTGATTCCCATAGGCCGGCTGGTGCTGAACCGCAATCCAGAGAATTACTTTGCGGAAGTGGAGCGGGTGGCTTTTTCGCCATCTAATATAGTTCCCGGAATCGGATTCTCGCCAGATAAAATGCTGCAAGGACGCCTGTTTGCCTATCCAGACGCCCACCGCTATCGCTTGGGGGCGAACTTTGCCTCCCTGCCGGTCAACTGCCCGCACGCCCGCAAGGCGATAAACTACCAGCGAGATGGCGCTATGCGGTTTGATGACAATGGGGGCAGCAGCGCCAACTACGAGCCTAACAGTTTTGCCGGCCCTACGGAAGTGCCGGCATATAAAGAGCCGGCAGTGGCGGTTGCCGGTGTGGCGGACCGCATTCCATTTCACCGCGACGATAGTGATTTCGCACAAGCCGGTGCGCTCTATCGCGTGCTGAAAGAAGATGAAAAAGCTCGGCTTGTGGAGAATATTGTCGGTGCGATGAAGCCGGCGTTGCGGGAAATCCAGCTGCGGCAAATCTCGCACTTCTACAAAGCCGATCCTGACTGCGGCACCCGTGTCGCTGAGGGGCTTGGCATCGATATCCAAGAAGTGCTGTAACTCTCTCTCTTTAGATCGCAGCACCAGTTTAGCAATGCGGCTGGCGCTTCCCGATCCAGAAGTAGCGTTCCTGGGGAGCGCTACAAACGATACTGAGAAACCCGGTTTCTTAAAGAAACCGGGTTTCTGAGCGAACCGCTATAATAGAAACTTTGGATTTAAAATTTTGGATGCCCGGATTTAAACCCCGGACATCGAGGGGTTTTCGGCGGGCGGAAAAAATACTGTCTATCTCAAGTTGGTATAAGTAAAATGGCCCAATCTGCGAGTCCGGATCACACCGCTCAGTTGCAGCGCCTGATGCAGCAGGCGGGGTTTTCCAGTTTGAAGGCGCTCAGTGAAAAAGCTGGAGTGTCGCAGCTGCAGCTGATTCGGCTGCGGCGGGGGCTGGCGGTGCAGACGCGAGTCGATATCCTGCTGAAAATTAGTTCGGCGCTGGGGATTTCCCTGACGGAGTTGCTGGCGGCGTTTTCGGATGTGGCACCGGCACCGTCAGAGGATGCGGCGCTGCTGCAGGAGTGCCGGCGTTTGCAAGCTCAACTGGAGCTGCAGCGAGAGTCTTTGCTGCAGGAGTTCGTGCTCTCTAGCGTGCAAGTGCTGGAATCCTGGATGCTGCAATGGCCAACAGCAGCTCGGGCGGCGCAGCAAAAATCAGACTTGCCGGCGGCGAGATTGCTGCCCCTGGTGCGCCCGGTGGAGCAGCTGCTGCAGCAGTGGGGGGTGGAGGCGCTCGTGCCGGTGGGAGAAAAAGTGCCTTACGATCCCCAGTGGCACCAGCTGATGGAGGGAACTGCCCAGCCAGGAGAGCCGGTGCTGGTGCGCTACACCGGCTACCGCCAAGGGGACAAACTTCTTTTCCGCGCTAGGGTTAGTCCTTTGAAGGGAGAAGAAAAAAGCAACAAGAAATGAGGAGAGCGCCATCTCCGTGAGAAACGCTTAGAAACCAGGTTTCGCCGAAGTTGCCTGGTTTCTCTGTCCCCCAAGGAGCCTGGGAATGAGAATAAACGTTTTTGAACAGGCTCTGGGGTTGCGGGGCAAAGGGACCGGCAGCTGGTGCTGAGATAGTTTACGATTAAATGATTTTCACAAAATACCGAGTCAAGACCGGTTTTGTATATATGCTTTCTTCCGGATATTAGGAAATATTGCCTGATGGGGCGCTGACTGCTGGGGCCAATCGGCTTTTCGTGGCCCACCTGACCCCCGATCGTGGCCTCCGGAACCGGCACTCCACTCCCCGACCGGGCAACACGGCCATTTTTTGTGCGCCCTAACTGGAAATTCTATAATTTCCGATTAAATGATTTTCACAAATACCCGGATCTAGACGGGTTTTGTATATATGCTTTCTTCCGGATATTAGGAAATAGATGTTTGGGGTGTGAAGTTATAGCAGTATGCACTTAGGTTAGAACATTAGACCTTCAGGCTCGGCGGACGCCGTACATACGTCTATAGAGCAGTAAGCATTTAGGAAACCTACATTTCGGCCTCCCTTGCTCCCCGGCTCCCGAAGCTTCTATTGTTCTAACCAATATGACTGCTGGTATAGCGTTAATAAGGAACGGCCAAGACGCAGAGAGCGCCAAGAAAGAAGAGGGAGTTGCCCCCGGAAAACCGCCATTTCAGCCAAGGGGTGTAAAATACTTACACCTGTGAGGGGCGAGTGGGGGGAGGCTCCGCCTCCGAGTTCTCGTCTGCCATAAGGAGGCGGGGAACGAGACTATCCCTCTTTTGTCACTCTAGGCAGAAGAAAAGTAATATTGCAACTGCTGGCCGTTTACGGAAATAGCCGGGGGAAAGAAATTCATTAGAGAAATTAAGCGAGTCAAGCCTAAAGTTAACTGAGGGATAGGGAAAACCTTTAACCAAGGCTTGATAAGATTAAAACAGACTAGAGAGAGAAGGGAGCATCCCATTTTTGTAATCCCCCTCACCCCCAACCCCTCTCCCACAAGGAGAGAGGGGAGAAATCTTTATTTTTTCCCCCTCTCTCGCCCTGGGAGAGGGGGGTTAGGGGGGTGAGGGTAAAAATCTTTGTAAAAAGGGGATGCTCCCGAGGGATAAGAATTAAGCGCAGATTGTTCAAAAGATTTTTCCAGCTTTCTTTTTCGTCCCATTGCTGATGTTGAGGAAATCTTTAGTGAACAGGACTTGGGGGATTCAGGCAAAACTTCGACCCTTTTTGACTAGAGGCAGCATAAAGACTGACCATTAAATAGGCGCTCTCTACTATTTCCCACCATTTTTC
>NZ_KB235948.1:6496239-6505338 GCF_000332335.1 Kamptonema formosum PCC 10802
CTCTCTACTATTTCCCACCATTTTTCAATGTCCTCGTACTGAGTGAGGCGAAAATCCGCCCAGCCCAGTTCATTTTTGCTTTCTTTGAACCCATCTTCTATCCAAGTTCGGCTCCCATAAAAATTGCCAACATCAAGGTAAGTGAGGCCAGAAATTCTCGCGATCGCATACCAAGTAGAATTTGACGGGAGCGTTTTTGTATCCGTAGTTATCTCCCAGTAACGCCGCTCTCTTCTTTGGCCAAATCCCCATTCTCGAATGAATCTAATTTCTTGATGGCCATCGGGAAAAACTCGCTTAAAATTTTTCCACTGAGAGGCTGTAACGCTTTCCTCGGGAATAATCCAGACTCCGTAATTCTTTCTAATTGCCACAAGATAGGGAAGATTGATCTCTTCTAAGGCGGCGATAAATCTGCTGTTTCTTTCTCCATAAAAGCTGTCAGCTAGCACTCTCTCTATTTCAAATCCCATCTCTCTTAACTGATGGAGCAATTCAACAGCTATTTCTGGCTTGCTTTTGTAGACATCTCCTGGTTGGAGGCGCTTTCTCGGCTTGTACACTTCAAAAATTAGGGGGAAAGTTATGCTGTCGATTAATCCATAAGCAGCCACAGCCACTAGACCGTTTTCAACTTTCCCTAATGGGCCAATGTACTGCCGGCTTACATAATCCGTCTTAGTTCCTTTTTTGGGGCTGCCGGTTTCGTCAATGATTAAAATAATTTTTCGCCCCCGAAGCGCTTTTAATATTAATTCAAGTCTTCTGGCTTTTAGCTGGGGACTTTTCCAAGGTGATTGAGTCAAAAAATGGTGCAAAGATTGTTCGTTCTCAAGGCCAGAGATTTTGGCTATAGCTGGTAAAGTTTTGCGTTTAATGTCTGAAATCATTCCGAGGTGAAGTAGCTTAAAAGCTTCAAAGCTTCTAACTTCTGGAAAGATATCTCTGTAGGGGGCGCAATACTCATCGATAAAATTGACGGTCGGTCGGGCAGCTCGGGGCTTAACCATATGCAGCACAAGGGTTTGAACGCTCTTCTCTTATTATACTCTTTCCAAAGTGACAAAAGAAGGCTATGGCAGTATGCACTTAGGTTAGGACATTAGATCAACAGGGCAAGGAGGGAACGCCTGCCCTACGCCTTTTTCCCTAGGTCACGGATGTCCTAACCAATATGACTGCTGCTATAACTGCGTGCACCGGATGGGGTTGGGGGTGGGGTTGTTTGTTGCCGGCGAAAATAGGGCCTAGCGCTTGGGGCCGAGGGGATTGAGCCAGCGGAGGATTTCTTGTTTGAGCTGCTTCAAATCGCGATAGACTTCTTGCCGGAACCACTGACCGAGGGCATCTACCGGTGAGAAGACTTGGCCAGCTGGCCAGCTGAGCTCTTGCCCCAAGGGTGTCAGGTGGTTGCCGTTGAGGGTGACGAGCGTGACCATATCGGGAAACCGGCGCTGCAGCAGCGGGTTCAAGCCAGCTGTTTGGTCAATGTCGTCGCTGTTAAATTTGACTAGGAGATTGCGGCGGATTCGATATTGCTTGGCAATCAGGTCGTTGGTGGCTGCCGGTGTTGGGGTGAACTCGACGGGGAAGACGGGCGACAGCTGCTCGACCAGGGGGATGGCCCGGCTGGCTGGGTAGTTGTTGAAAGAGATGAGGATATTTCCGGCGCGTTCAACGTCGAAGAGACTGCCGGTGAGCAGGTGCAGTTTGCAGCCCATGCTGTGGCCCACTCCGTAAACCGGCAGGTACTGCTTGTTTAACCGCCCGGTTGACTGCAGGCGATTGAGGGTTTGCTCGAACCGCCACAGGGTGGAGCGGGCGATCTCGGCGTGATCGAGGGTGTTGGCGAACGGGGTGGCTACGACCGCATACCCCGACTGTACCAGCTGTTCCAGCAGCCACCGGTAGGTGAGCTGGGGCGCAGTGGCGACGAAAGCTCCCCCGAGGAAATGCACGATGCCGGTGGGTCGAGGGGGAATGAAGACCCAGTTACCCGCTACTTCCTGCCAGTCCATGCCAAAATTGAGTTTTTCTTCCTATTTCCAGTTGAGGCTCGCCCATCTTAACATTTTCTTCAACCTGCTGCAACCGTGAGGGTCATTTCCTGGCAGCTTTTATATTCTTTTTGGGATCGCTGCAGGTAAAATCTTATACTTTTTTTAGGTTTGGGCGCAAAAATTTATGATATGACAGAGGTAGAAAAAAAATTTGAGATTTGAGATTTCAACATTTAGCGCCGGGGTTTAGGGTTTAGCTTTTGGCAATTTTTTTAAATAATAGGAAGAGCAATCTGCCCTATTTGAGGGGGTCCTTTTGGGGAGGCATTAATCTAGGCGTGGGACTGTCAGCCTCTGGACAAAGACTGCTGGATCAGCCAGTTGCTCGCATCGGGACTGCAAGCTGTTGCTTTGGAAAAGTTAAAAAATGTAACAGTGTAATCTGCGCAACAGAATTTGCGATCTTTTCTAGAAGATAACAAAAGTATGTAAAAAGCTAGGAAAAAAAGCAGCCAAGAGTAAGCTAGATTTAGTCATAGCGCTTTTTGAACGAAGCGTTTAAACAGGGTGCCTGACCGAGCTATAAGAGGGGAGATTAAAACGGATAGGTAAAAGCGGGTAAGTTTGGCGGTTTGAGGATTTTTTTTAGAAGTCAGGCTCTCCAGGAAGACGTTTTGAAAGTTAAGTTCGGGGGAACTTCAGGCGAAAAGACAGCGCGGAAAAACCAGGCAAGCCAATGGGAGAATAAAAGATGTATATTGCCGGCAGAAACAAAGTTGTGAGGATTGCTAGAGGTCAAGTGGGAGTAGACAGACAGGTTGGCCGGAATCGGGAATCGGCAGACAGTCACACTGTGATATCTTCTCACGGTTTGATCGATTCCATCCGTCAAGCGCTGGACTGGCACGAGATGCAGCTGCAGCTGCAACGGCAACAGCGAGAGTTGCAAGCGGTCGAGGCTCGTTTCAGCAGCGTTATCGACAAGAATGCTGACAGCATCATTATTGTTGACTGTCAGGGGATTGTCCGTTTTGCCAACCCAGCAACGGAATCTCTTTTTAACTGCAAGGTTGAGGAACTTTTGGGGAAACAGCTGTTCGGCAGCTTTGTCCTGGAGCGGCAAGCTTGCGAGATTGACACGGCGATTATGTCAGTGGGTGGGACAGCCGGCCCTGGAGACATGCGGGTGGTGCAAACCCTGGTTGACGTGATGCGGCTTCAGGAGGAAACAGCGGTTGCGGACATGCGGGTGGTGGAAACAGAATGGGAGGATAAAATTGCTTTTCTGATTTTACTGCGCGACGTCACCGACCGGCTGCGGGCGGAGCAGGCTCTGCGCAAAGAAAGGGACTTCAGCAAAACGCTGGTAGAAACTTCTCCCGCTTTTTTTGTCGCCCTCAGCGCTGAAGGGAAAACTCTGATGATGAATCAAGCGATGCTGGGCGCTCTGGGGTGCACTTTGGAGGAAGTGGCCGATACGGACTATCTGTCGAGATTTGTGCCCGAGGGGGATCGGGAGAGGGTTGCGCAGGACTTTAGGAGTCAGGTCGAACTCAAGCAGATCGCTTCGGGGGAGAGCCGCATCTTGACCTCGGATGGCCGGGAATTGCTGGTAGAGTGGCACTCCAGACCGGTGTTTAAGACCTGCGGTGAGTTAGATTTCATTTTTTCGGTGGGACTGGACATTACTGAGCGCAAAGCTGCTGAGTCGGCGCTGCGGAAATCGGAAGCTCGATTCCGGGAACAAGCGCAGCAGCTGGAAAAAACGTTGCGGGAGTTGCAGCGCACTCAATCTCAGCTGATTCAGACCGAAAAAATGTCGGGTTTGGGGCAGATGGTTGCCGGTGTTGCCCACGAAATTAATAACCCGATCAATTTTATCTACGGCAATCTCGCCCACGCCACTCAATACACAAAAGACTTGCTGGAACTCGTGCAGCTTTATGAGGAGTGCTACCGCAATCCTGTGCCGGAAATTCTGGAAAAACGAGAGGAAGTTGACTTGGATTTCTTGATGGAAGACTTGCCGAAACTTCTGGCTTCTATGGAGTTGGGGGCTGACCGCATCCGCCAGATTGTGCTTTCGCTGCGCACGTTCTCCCGTTTGGACGAGGCGCAGAAGAAGCCGGTGAATATTCACGAAGGCATTGACAGCACGCTGCTGATTCTCAACAGCCGGCTGAAGGCGAAAGCGGGGCAGGTTGGAATTGCGGTGGTGAAGGAATATGGCGACCTGCCTTTGGTGGAGTGCTATGCCGGTCAGCTCAATCAGGTGTTTATGAATATCCTTGCCAACGCCATTGATGCCTTGGAAATGGGGCACCGGCCATCGGGTGCCGGGGACCGGCCATGCCCAGCGCCCAGCGCCCAGCGCCCAGCGCCGGCGATCCGGATTCGCACTGAGGTGGTGAGTGGGGCATTGGGAATGGGGCACCGGCAAGAAGAGCAATCCTCAATGCCCAGTGCCCAATGCCCTGCGCCCAGTTGCCAATTTGTCCGGATCGCGATTGCCGACAGTGGCCCAGGGATGAGCGAGGCGGTGCGCCGCCGGCTGTTCGATCCCTTCTTTACGACGAAACCTGTCGGCAAGGGCACCGGTCTGGGGCTGTCGATCAGTTACCAGATTGTGGTGGAGCGACACGGCGGAGAATTGAAATGTTTTTCCGAACCCGGTCAGGGATCGGAGTTTGTCATCGAAATTCCTGTCCGCCAGCAATCTGTTTCAGATTCCCCGCAGTGAGGGCTGTGCGGGCTGCCGGTGCGGCCATACCCGACACCGGGTTTCTTGGGATGGCAGCCCAAAGAAACTCGGTTTCTTGCCGGTGGGGTGCCTTCCGCGATCTACTTCTGAAGTTCCGTCGAAAAATATTATGGGCAATTAACCGGAGTTGATGTGAGAGTTGCGCCGGCCCTCGGGTGGTAAAGATGATTAATCTTGCGGATTCCCACTAAAATAATTAGCCCCAATTGACCATAAACAGGCTTCCAGCATCGAAAAACTTCCTCATATCCGTTTTATTGGTAATTTTATCGCTGCTTGGGGTGTGGGGGAGGGCCGTGCGGTTCAGTGGAGCTGAGACTATTCCTCGAACCAATCGCGACTCAACAGCTCTGAGGCGGGGCGTTCGTTGCTCCACGCCCACCAGACGCAACCGCAGTGGCAGTGGTAGAATTCCTGCCACTTGCGCCGGTTGTCCTCTGTATACACCGGCGAGCGCCGGTTAATCCAAACCCGCTCTGCTTCCCTGGAGGAGGATTTGCATCTCGGGCAGCCGAAGTCGTGGGCGTGAATTGCCTGATTTGTCCAGTCGGGTGGGGTTGGATCGAAAGCTTCCATGTTTTGAGTCCCGTTTCCAGGATTCATTTTAACTTAAGGCATGTCAAAAGCTGACGGGTTCTTTCGTTGCGTTTTTTCTTTTGATTTCAATCCCTGAGAGGGATTCATACAAACCTTGCCAAACCCCGCTGTATATAATAGCACATTTCCCGACAGGAGTTGTGTCCGGCAAGAGTGAAAAGCGCTACAGCACTTTGCAGCTGAAAGGAGTCAGGGCGGATGAGCTTCCGGTGCCCACGCCCATTGCTCGCTCGCCGGCACCGGTTCCGGTTGCCCTGCGGGGGGGAAAGGGGGGGGACTTGACTGATGGGAAAACTGCGATAAGAATCTTAAAATTTGCGCTCACTTCAGCTTGCTTTGAATATCTCAGAACCTGAGAGCGCATTGGGGCGTCTGGTTTTTGGTTATTGTCTTAATTGTCCGAAGGTGCGGGAAAGCGGTGCGTCTAGCCACGCCTGTGATGGCCAGCGATGTTGCCGGCCCGATCCCGATGGCACCAGACGGCGGACTGGACAGCATCCGCCAATATGTGCGAGGATTCAGCTCATGCCTCATCCTATCTACCTCAACTTCATCTCCCTCCTGGGAATCTTTGGCTTGTGCGCGATCGCCTGGTTGTTTTCCGAAGACCGGCGGTTGAAGGTGTTTCCCTGGCGTGTCGCCGTGTCGGGAATCGCCTTGCAATTAATTCTAGGCGCTTTGGTCTTTCTGTTCCCGCTAACGAGGGACGCCCTGCAGGCATTTAGCAGCTTGCTCGACAGCGTGTTTACAGCAGCCGACAATGGGGCGCGGTTTGTTTTTGGAGCGAATATTGTCCCCGTACCCGGCAAAGATCCGGCGGTGAATCTGGGGTATATTTTCGCCTTTCGAGCCTTGCCCACAGTGATTTTCTTCTCCGGACTGATGGCACTGCTCTACAACCTTGGCGTCATTCAAGTGATTACCGATGTTTTTGCTAAAATATTTTACCAGGCCATGCGCTTGAGCGGGGCGGAGGCGTTAAGTGGAGCCGCCAATATTTTTGTCGGCATCGAAGCGGCAATCGTTGTCAAGCCGTATTTGCCCAAAATGACCCGCAGCGAGCTGTGCGCGATTCTGACTTGCTGTTTTGGGACAGCGGCTTCCTCAACCCTGGCGATTTATGTGAGTTTCCTCAAGCCGGTGTTTCCCAACATCTTGGGGCATTTAGTCTCCGCCTCAATCATGGCCATTCCCGCGTGCTTTGTGCTCTCGAAAATTTTGGTGCCCGAGACAGAAGTTCCCCTGACTGCCGGCGGGATTCCCCACGAAGAAAAAGCCGAGAAAAAACAAAAAGAGTTCAGCGGGGCAGAAATTGGCAGCTCGGCGCTGGGTGAGGACGATCAGGAATTCAAACAGGATACAGTAGCGGGAGAGCCCATCGAGCGGGTCAGCCCCTTGGACGCTGCGATTGTGGGGGCGCTGGATGGGGTGAGAATGGCAGTTTCAATTGCCGCCGTGCTGATTTTAATCTTGGGGTTGGTTTCTTTAGTGAATCAATTCTTTGGCTGGCTGGCGGGGCTGCCATCTCCCATTGGCAACCTGTTTCAGGTGGTGACCTTAGCAAATATTCAAGGGTTCTTATTTTACCCGCTGACAATTTTAACCGGCATCCCCTTTGACGAATCTTGGCAAGCCTCGGTGATTATTGGGCGGAGACTGCTGGAAACCGCCATTCCCCCCTATCAGGCGCTGGCGGAAGCCGCCAAAACGGGGCAGGTGAGCGACCGCACCGTACTGATCGTCAGCTACGCCCTGTCTGGATTCGCGCACCTCGCTTCGGTGGGGATTTTTGTCGGCGGCACCATTGCCCTAATTCCCTCACGGCGCAAAGATATTTCCGAGTTGGGCTGGAAGGCTTTATTTGCCGGCACCCTGGCAACGATAATGATTGCTTGCGTGGCTGGAGTTTTTGACACCGGCAACCCCAGTATTTTAGGCTCGAAGAAGGCACCGGAACCCGCGCTGACCGCACCGGCACCAGTGCCTGCCTCACCGGCACCGGCACTGGAAGCCAGCCCATCGCCGCCGCCTGCGCCCAAAGTGCCGGCAGCGAAAACGCCAGCCCCGCGCACTCGCACCCGTTAAGCCTTTTGCAAGCCTCAACCCACAAAACCGATGGAACCCGCCGCTGAAATTCAACGCCTGCTGGATGTCATGCCCGCCTCTGGGCGCATGATGGCTAAAATCGTCAGCAAACCGCAGCAGGCTGTAATAATTGACAGCCCGTTCCCCCTGCCCTGGGCGAGGGAGCGACCGATTTTCATCAATTTTGACCTGTGGCGGCAATTGCCCAAGCCGCAGCGGGATTTGCTGCTGCTGCGCACTGCGGGCTGGCTGACCGGCATCCGCTGGTTCAAGCCCGATCTGTACCGGGGAGTGGTGCTGTCTGGGCTTTTGGGGGCGGCGGTGGAACTGGCGCAGGGAGATGCCGTGGGCGTGACGGTTGCGGCTGGGCTGAGTGTGTTTGCCTGCGCCCAAATCTGGCGGGCTTTCCGCAGTTCCCAAACCGAACTGGAGGCGGATGAAGCGGCAATCCGGGTGGCGGTGCGGCGCGGCTATTCTGAAAGCGAAGCTGCCGGTTACCTGCTGGCAGCCATTGAATCCGTGGCGAGAATTGAAGGGCGCACCAGCTTGAATTTTACTGAGCTAATTCGCTCGCAAAATTTAAGGGCGATTGCCGGCATTTCGCCGGTGGGTGTGCCCAATAGTATCAAGCGGGAGTAGGATGAGTGAGGTGCTGAGAGAGCCGGTTTCTTGACAAACCCGGTTTCTTAAAGAAACCGGGTTTCTGACCCGCACTTCACTCAAATGAAACGGCTATAAGTGAGGGCTGGCCGGCTGAATATTAGCGGTTTGTTTTTGGCGAGTAGCGTTTCGTAAACCTCTCAGATGCCAGCGGTAGGGCTAAAGCCCTACTACAAACCTTCCTTCCAGGCTGTAGCCGCAGGCTTCCCGTAAGGGTGGCTGGGAACGAGGGGAATCATGAAACCAGAGAGTTATAATGTAAAACATGGCGGAGATTATAGCAGAATACGACGAATCTTGGAAAGAAGCGATAGAAACCTATTTCCAAGAGTTTCTCAGGTTCTTTTTTCCGGATCCGATTTGTAGACCGGATGATGGCGCTACCAGAGGAACTGCAACGAGAATTTAAAACTGAGTTAATTCGCCAAAGGGAGGAAGGACAAATGCCGTTTATCAGTCGAGTGGAAGAAATGGCGAAAGAGGAGGGCCGTCAACAGGGCCGTCAAGAGGGCATTCAGGAGGCAACCAGGCGAACCCTGCGAGAGGAAACGCTCGCCATCCTGGAAGTTCGCTTTAATGCTGTCCCCCCAGAGGTGGCGGACGCCTTGAATGGCATTGATGACCCTGACACCCTGCGCCGGCTGTTGCGAGAAGCGATCGCGATCGCCAGCCCAGCCGAATTTCAGCAACTGATCGGCACCATCGTTCGGTAATTCGCCGGCGGCCCAACTGGGCCGGCCCTAATTAGGGCCACCGAACACGCCCCCCACTCCGTACCGGGCTTTCGGGGCGGGGGGTGGTGTTTACTGCCGGTGCGGCGCAACGCCCGCGCGTCGGGGGCGAGAGCGCAAATCGTTCCCGACAGCACCCTGCCGAATAATTCCGCAGTCACCCGGAACGGCAACACATTTAGAGCAGTATGCACTTAGGTTAGTACATGGGCATCACGCATGCATGGCATCACGCATGCATGGCATCACGCAAAAGCTGGTAGGG
>NZ_KB235948.1:6505438-6584625 GCF_000332335.1 Kamptonema formosum PCC 10802
TGAGCCCGATGCGCATGAGCCCCATAAGCCATGTCATTAATGTCTTAACCAATATGACTGCTGCTATAATAGCGCTTCCCGCCAATAATATAGCAGTAGCCACTTAGATTAGGACATTAGACCTTCAGGCTCGGCGGACGCCTGCCCTACGTCTATATCCCAGTAGTAATATGGGTTAGGACATTTTATACGAGGAACAATCCGCAAGAAAAAGCGGGCAATATCGCGAGCTCGCAATTTGACACATCTACGACTTTCATCCCCAAATTTTCAATCGGATGCTTGTAGGGAAAAGACATGCTCTCAAAAATAAGAGCCGGTTTGTCAGGGAAGAGACGGCTCCCCCGATCCACATTTTAAGCTGCGTTCATTGAAAGTCCCTCAGATGCGCAAAAACTTCCCCAACAGCTCCCACAGTCAGCCCCTCAGCCGCAATGTCAGCAGCGATTGTGGCAATATATTCGTCCAGGAACTGGTCGCTGTCGTCCCAAATTAAAGGCCGGTCTGCCGAAGGCGGCTTGCCGGCTACCTCGCGCACAGCATTATATAAAAGTGCAGTCGCTTCAGACAGGCACTCGCGAGCGTCGTAATGGCCAGCGACTTGATACGTCCGCAAATCTGCTGCCTGCACCCCAAAAATCAGGGCAATGGCCATATACTGCTGAAAAATTTCGATAGAGCGCCGCGCCAAATTCGCCGAGTTAAACCCCTGGCTGTTGATATTCTGGTTGAACTGTTCCGCGTGCGTGGGAAAGCGATCAGCGATAGAATTCCCGTAAAAGATCAGGAGCGGCATCATGGAATTGCCGGCGATTTGCAACCCCTTCAATCCCATGTTGACTTTCCGCTCTGGGTTGCCGGCTAGAGATGCCGGCAGGCCATTATTAAACTCCGGTGCAACCAGCAAAGCAATTTGTACGTCCAAATGTTGGGCAAGCAGTCCCAACGCATAGCGCAGCTTGTCCATCCCCACGCCCACATACTGTCCGAGAAAATTCCCCCTGTGGTAGCTGGTTTGATTTTCCGCATCAATCAGCGGATTGTCGGTAGCCGAATTTATTTCTATTTGAATGGCGCTGGCAACATGAGCTAAGTCATCCACTATCGGGCCCATGTACTGGGGCAAACAGGACAATAGGAGCTTCGAGAGCGGGGGAGCAAGGGAGGCCGGAATGTACCTTCTTTAAATGCCTACTGCTATATAGACGTAGGCCAGCGTCTGGCTGCCCTGAAAGTCTAATGTCCTAATCTAAGTGGCTACTGCTAGTGCCGACTTAATGCAAAATATAAAGAAATTGAAGTTAATTTACAAGCGATAGATCAACTGCCGGCGGACTTATATGCCGGCAATAAACGGCTGCGGCAAGTGCTGATTAACCTCCTGGGCAATGCCATGGAATCTACAGGTGCCGGCGGCGCGATCTTTAAAGTGGGTGTCCTGGAAAGCCGCACCCCACAAGAAAGCGGACAGGGGAAAATTTACAAACTTCGGTTTCAAATTGAAGATACGGACACCGGCATGAGTCCGGAACAGCTGGACAAGATATTTCAGCCCTTCGAGCAAGTGGGGGACAGCTCCCGCAAAGCGAAAGGCACCGGCTTGGGATTGGCAATTACCAAAAAAATTGTTAACATTATGGGGGGCATCTCCAAGTCAGCAGTCAGAAAGGAGCCGGCAGCACGTTTTGCTTCGATGCGGATTTCCCGGAATCCCCAAACTGGATTCAGTCCGCCCCTGACTGCCCCGCCAACAATATCATTGGATACCGGGGTGAGAGACAGAGAATCTGAGTGGTGGACAGCCGCTGGGAAAATCGCTCCATATTTGTTAATTTTTTAGAACCCGTCGGGTTTGAACGAAGCCGTTGCCGGCAGCGGGCGAGAGGGTTTAGAGCCAGAGGCAGAATTCCATCCCCCTCTTATTATAATAGATTTGGTCATGCCAGAGATGGATGGCTTTGAGATGGTGCCGCAGTTGCGTTCCTTGCCGGCATTCAAACACGTGCCGGTCATCGCCTCCAGCGCCAGCGTGTTTAATTTTAACTCTCAGCGGAGCCGGCCAGCCGGTTGCAGTGACTTTCTGCCCAAACCTGTCCAAGCTGCAGAGTTATTTGAGCCGTTGCAGAAATATTTGCAACTGGAATGGATTTATGAAGCCGAAGAACAAGGGGGGAGAGAGAAGGGAGAAGCAAGCCAGAAGGACGAAAAAATAGTCGCCCCTAGAGCGTGTTCATTTTGTACAGAGCCGCTGAGATTGGCGATATTGAGGCTGTAGAGCGGGAAGGCAGCCGGCGAGCGCCAGTTGGAGCCCAAACGCGGGTCTTTTGCCGCCAGGGTGGTACAATTTGCAGAAGAGTTTGAAGACCAAAAAATCGTGAAGTTGAGCGAGCCGTACTGGAGGAATTATGATTGAAACAGGGCAACACCAAACGGTTTTAATAGTTGACGATAGCCCCATCAATATTAAGGTGCTCTTTGACTTTCTCAAACAATGCGGATATAAGGTGATAGTGGCCATCAGTGGGGAGAGTGCCATTGAGAAGGCGCAACAAACCTTGCCAGATATCATTTTACTGGATGTTGTAATGCTGGGTATTGACGGGTTTGAAACTTGCCAGAGGCTGAAGGCATCTCCTGTCACAGAAGGCATACCCATAATTTTTATGACGTCCCTGTCGGACGCACTGGATAAGGTTAAAGGTCTGCGTTTGGGAGCGGTTGATTATCTCACTAAACCCTTTCAAGAGGAAGAATTGTTTGCGCGCATTCAGATGCATTTAAAAATAAGCAGCCTGACGAAAAAGCTCGCGGAACAAAATGAAATTCTCGAACAGCGAGTGGCAGAGCGAACAGCTAAATTGGCCCAATCTCTGAAAGAACTGCAACAGACTCAACTGCAGCTCGTGCAGAAGGAAAAAATGTCTGTCCTCGGCCAGCTAATGGCGGGACTCGGGCACGAAATCAACAATCCACTCAACTTTATATCTGGAAACATAAGCCTCGCTCAGGAGTATGTCGAAGCCCTCCTGCAGCACCTGCAACGCTATCGCGAAGCCTTTCCCAATCCGGGAGAAGACATTGAGGAACATGCCGGAGAAATTGACTTGGAGTACCTGCTAGAAGACCTGCCCAAAATGATTTCCTCGCTGAAAGAGGGAACTGACCGGCTGCGCCAAATTAGCAGTTCTATGAGACTTTTCTCTCGCGCGGACACCTTGGCGAAGGTAGCCTGCAACATCCACGAAGGCATAGACAGCACATTAATTATACTTAAGCACCGGCTGAAAGAGAACAGCAAGCGCCCCGCGATTGAGGTCATCAAAGAATACGGCGACTTGCCTCCCGTTCACTGCTTTCCCGGCCAGCTCAATCAGGTGTTTATGAATCTGATTGCTAATGCTATTGACGCCCTGGAGGAGTCGAGTGAAGAGCGCTCCTACCAGGAAATTAAAGCCCATCCAAATCGCATTACAATCCGCACCTCTGTGGTGAGATCGCACGAAACAGTTGCCATTTCTATCAAAGATAACGGAGCGGGCATGTCACCGGAGGTGCTCTCTCAGCTGTTCGACCAATTATTCACGACCAAACCAGTAGGCAAAGGCACGGGGTTGGGGCTGTCTATCAGCCAGCAGATTGTGGTGGAAAAACACCAGGGCAAACTGAGCTGTATTTCCGCCCCCGGACAGGGGGCAGAATTTGTCATACAGATTCCCATAAATCCGCCCAACCGTAGCGAGACTGCCCCCGAAACCGCTGCCGGACTCGCAAACTAGCAGTCAGGGATTCCCTCAGGACTGAGCTTTGGGCCAGGGAATTGTCCGGTCTTGGGCTAGCTGGCGAGACACAGCTGCCGCCCCATAGCGGTTGATGTGGCTGGGGTCAGCAAAATAGTCATTGCGGGCGAGAGCCGGCTGGGACAGGTTGCGAAAGAGAAAACCTGTTTGTTGGGCGCGGCGCTGCATGTCCCGCACGAATTGTTGCTCAGCCGACCGGCGCTTGGCGTCCAAGTAGTCCGGGGTGAGGGGCAGATTGACAAAAACCAGGGGAATGTTGAGCGACTTGGTGAAAGTCACAGCTTTATTGAGGGCTGCAGCTTGCTGGCCCCCCAGCTTAAACGATGCGTAGTCGCCGTCGAACGGCCCCGCCACTCGGGGATTTTGCCGGTAGTAGGTGCCTGGACTGAAGCGGGCGGATACGGGGAGGAACCCATTGGCATCGATCGCATTGAACAGCGCCCTCTCCCGACTCGTGGCTTGTGCGACAGTAAATTCAGGCTGACCGTGATCGCTCTCGTTCCCAGTTTCGGGCTGGGAAGGAAGTGACTCTGGGCCCAGAAACCCAGGGGACACAGATGCTGCCTTAGAATATTTTGCCAGAGTCACTGGGCCTTGCCCAACCTGCCTGGAAGCGTTTCCCGGACCTGCCTGCTTCCAAGGGCTAGCAGCGGTAGCTTCTGGCAGTTCTGTCAGACTGGGGCGGATTCCAGCCTGTAACTGCTGGTAGCCTGGGGAACTGACAATCCCGTTGTAGGTCCTGTCCGCACGACCGTTATTAAACGCCCGCACCCCATCAGCCCACAGAATCAGCCGGGGCAGCTGATCTTCGCTCAACAGCTCTCGCAGCTTGAAGTCTACGACTCTGGCCGTCGCGCCATTCACCGAAAAATTAAAGATTTCCAGCCCCCTGTAGCCTCTAGCGGCCAAGGCTTGCTTGAGGGCTTGCGGATCGACGCCCTGCAAGGCGCGCGAGCTCCCCACAATCAGGATATCCGGCGGGCCAAACGCTTCCAAGTAGGACAGGTACAGCAGCAACTGCTGGTCGAGCAAATCGCTGCCAAACGTGGCGAAGGGCAGGCGAGAATCCAGCACGGCTGCTTTTTTTTGGGCTGCGGAAAAGTTCCGCAGATATTCAGCGACCTTCTTCTGCGCGATGGCCCGTTTGGGGCTGCCCGGAGGGACGGTTTGCATCCAAGCAACAGCCTCAAGCCACGCTACGGCTACTTGATTCCATTCCAGCGGAGTTTTCGCAGAGCGGGCCAGATTGGCGGCCCTCGCCGCCCTGCTCATCCCTTCACTAAAGGGATCGGTTTGCTGCGCGACGGTTACAGAAGCGGCCACTGCGGGCCCGGACGCTGGTGTGGCGGCGGAGGCGCGGCTGGCATAGAAACCGCAGCCAACGGCTAGCGCCCACGCAGCCACGCCGGCAGCCCAACGGTTGAGGTGGCTTGATACTGGCATATCGGTCAATAGGGATTTGAGAGTTGAGATTTCAGAGAACAGCCGATGATTCTTTAGCAGCTGAAAGGGGAAATCAATTGTGGATTTTTAATTTTAAGTTGAGTTTCCCTTCCATTTGACTGAGCGTTTTGACTTATCAGGGTGTTTGACGGTTCTTACCCCCCTCCCCAACCAACTTTTAAGCGCATTATATAGCGTTTCTCATATTCGTGAGGTACTGAGAAACCCGGTTTCTTTAAGAAACCGGGTTTCTGGGCAAACACGTTCATCCAACTGAGAGCCGCTATCATCTTACAGCCCGCAGCGGCAAGCCCGCTTCTCAAAGGCCCGACTTGCTCCCAGCTAGCATTGTACGGGGTTTTGCCTTAAAAGCAGCGATACGCCTGGTAGTCGTAGCCATCCACCGCCGGCCAGGACTGAAAAGATTTTTCCGGAGGATCCTTGACAGGAAAGCATTTTTGTGCTAATAAATCTCCCGGCGTGCGGAAATTCACCAGCCACAGCGCAGCCGGTCGCGGCAATTCAGCCAATACCTCCCCCAGGGTGGTGGGGGCGCGACAGGTGGCGTCCTCACAAGAGAGCCGGTCTTCATGCGCCAAGAGAAACTGCGGGGCGGCTGTTCCGCCGAGCGCTGGGTGCTGGCGTCTGAATTCCCAAGCCAGCCCCATCAGTTCGCCGGTCTGGACGTGAGTGAGCTGGGTTGTGGCAATCAGCACCGGCACCCCCGATTTTTTGCTGTCACTTTTATCAGCTGCGGCTTCAAAAGATTGAGAGACTTCTTGAATCACCGGCACCAACAAGTCAGGGCGATAGTATTTCTGATACCCCAAATCGCACACCACCGTCAGCCCGCTCAGCAGCCCCATCAGCCAAATGATCGCCACAGCTTTTTTGCCGCCGATTTTGACCTCACCCCCCACCCCCCTCGTTTCCGAGACAGTGTCCCAACTTTTCGCGAGACTAGCTCCTGCCAGAGCGATAACCGCTGGGAAGTACACAAAATTATACCGAGCGCCGCGCGTGATGTCAATACCAAAAAAGTACGAAATCCCAAAGAACAGGGCAATGGAGCTCAAAACAAAGCCACCCAAAACGCCGGTCGCCAATTGATTTTCCTGCGAGATGAATTGCGCTTTCAGCCCCCGCCACAGAATGGGTGACGCCCATATGAAAAAAATCAGCATTACCAACCCAGAGGCAATCACCACCGGCAGTGCCGGTGACTCCACCGGCAGCAGCGACAGCATCGTGATCCAAGCCGCCAAAGCTTGAAAAATCGGCTCGAACCACGCCCCCCCCGCGTCATTGCGAATCCATTCCGTCAGCCGGCTGTCAGAACCCCCCAACCACACCGGCAGCCAAACCAATCCAGAAGCCAAAGTGCCCAATGCCACCGCGCACACGCTCCACCAATGTCTCATTTTTGTAGAGACACGATAAATCCCCTCGTTCCCAGGCTCCGTCTGGGAAGGAGAATCGGGAGCCTCCGCCTCCCCCTGGGTGCGAGAATTGCTAGGCTCCCCCTCCCTTTTCTTCAGAGAGATTCCAGATATCGGCTTGCCCCAAATTCCCAAATCCCCAACCCACAACCCAAACAAAACCAGCGCTTCCGCGCAGAGGGTGAGGGCGAAAAAGTAGTGGGAGGCAATGCCGAGAGCGTTAACGGCCACCCAGGCTGTGGCCAGCTTCCCAGGCACCGGCTTCCCCTGCTGTAGCGCCCGCGCCGCCACAACCAGACAGCCAAGCGAGCAGATAACCAGTAAAATCGCCAAAGTATAGTGGCGGGCTTCTTGCGCCAGATAGATGCCGTAGGGAGAAACCGCCATCATCGCCGCCGCCAGATGGCCAGCCGAGCGAGAGCTGCATGCCAACAGCCCAAGGGCAAACATAGCTGGAACAGAGGCGACGCCGAGAAGTGCCGGCAGAGATCGCGCCACCCACAGCGAGACGCACTCCCCCGGTGCCGGTGGAAACAGCTGCATCCAGAAGTTCGCCAGCACGAAATAAACCGGCGGGTGGTTGCTGTATGTCAGCAAGTTGTGAGTGACATTTTGTGCCGAGGCGATTAATCCACCCGCAGGGGGTGGCGGAATCAGCGGCTGCAAAAGGGCGTCCAGCCGCACAAGCCGGTCCAGGGGCACTGAGCCATAGTTATTGCCCAGGCTGAAAACCATTGTAGAGAACTCATCCGTCCAGGGGGGCTTGGCGTCGAGCGCCGCAAACCGCAAGCCGGCACCAACCGCCACCCAGAACAGCAGAAGTGTGAAGTCTGAAGGTTGAAAGTTGAAGAGTTTTTTCATACTTTCTATTTATACTTCATCCTTCATCTTTAATTCTGCCAGGGTGCGTCCCCCCCCCAGGGGAACGCACCTAAATATCCTCTTGCCTCAATGCCTGCTCAGCAACAGCTTTTTTACGCTTTGATAAGATTGGGGAAGCGCTTAAAAGTGATTTTTTTCCCGCCAAGACGCCAAGAGCGCCAAGAAAGCTAGAGGTAAGATTTCACAATAATTTGATAAGTCCTGGATTTAGTAAGCGGGTGAAATAGTATTTTGGCCTGCGGCTGAAAAGGCTTTCCTGCTGCCTTGTTCAATCCAAAATCCAAAATCCAAAATCCAAAATCCAAAATTTGCAGGACTGCCCGCTCCTCAATCCTTGACTTCTGTCACACGCCAGCTGAGCTTGAGGTTAATCCAGAAATTCCAGACAGTAACAGCGGCGATGGCAATCAAGTTAGCCAAATACCTGCCATAGGGCAAATATTGGAAGCCCAGCAGATTGAACAGCAAATTCAGCAGCAGTACGTTCAAGACCAGACCGGCAAGGCAAATTATGTTGAATTTCACAAAGCGTTTGACGCGCTTGCGCCACCCTCGCTGCTTGCTGGCAATGTCGCCAAAAGTCCACAGGTCATTCCACAAAAAGTTGTTGACAATCGCCACTTCAGATGCTATAATCTTACTCCGAGTCAGACCCCAACCCAGGGTGGTGGGGTCGCTGAGCAGGAAAAGGATTGCCATATCGACAAATACGCCGCTAAAGCCCACGGCACCAAAGCGGAAGAAGCGGGCAACCGGCCAGCGGGCGAAGCGCAAGCGCAGCAGGTGGCCAATATATTCGACATACTGCTTCCAAGTGACTTTACTTTCGCCTTCTTGGCGCTCTTGAAACACATAGCCGACTTCGCCAATCCAGCGGATATTCCCCCTGCCGATCACTTCAATCAGAATTTTGTAGCCCAGTGGGTTCATGGTTTTGCCTGCAATCGCTTCGCGGCGCACCAAGAAATAGCCACTCATGGGGTCGGAAACGCGCCCCACCACTCCGGGGAGGATAATTAACCCCAGGGTTTGGGCACCGCGAGAGAGAAACCGCCGGATCGGGCTCCAGTCGCTGACGCCGCCGCCTTCTACGTGCCGGCTGGCTGCGGCCAAATCCGCTCCCCGCTGGATTTCTGACCAAAGTTGCAACAGTGTCTGTGGCGGGTGCTGCAAGTCAGCATCAATGACGCCGAGCACCTCTCCGCGCGCCACTTGCCATCCGCGAATCACTGCACTGGAAAGCCCCCGCTCTCCCTGCCGGCGCATGACTCGCAGCTGGGGGTATTCTGGTATCAGTTCTTGGGCGACTTTCCAGGTGAGATCTGGGCTGTCGTCATCGACGACAATCAGCTCGTACTCGTTGGGGATGACTGAATCGAGCAGCTGGCTCAATCGCTCGACGATCTGGGGGATGTTTTGGCTTTCTTTGTAGGTGGGAATCACCAGGGAAAAGCGGAGGGGGGGTTCGTCGGTGCCGGCGGGTGCCGGTGCCAGAGGCGGAACTTGCAAAGGGCCGGCGGGCACCGGCAAGAGTGTGTTAGGCTGGCTCATATTCATTGTTGGTGTTTCCAGTAGCGGAATAGCGCTTGTAGAGCTTGAGGGTAAATTCGTCAAGATCCATAGTTCCCGACAGGGACTGCTGCTGGCTCAGTTGAAATTGATTCTTTAACACCTCTTCAATTTTCTGCCTTTCAGTGTCAGTTGCCGGTGGCGACCACACCGGCGCGGCGCTTTCCAGCCAGACAATCTGAGAATAGGCGGGCTTGCCAGTCTTGAGGGCTTTTTCTAGGGCAGGAGCCAGCTGGGCGGACGGCTGAGCCAGCAGGCTGACCGGCACATCAGGAGGGATGTAATAAGCCAAACGCATAACGTGACCCCACGCTTGGGAGTTCATGGCGATTAAGGTTGGCGCTGCCGGTTCTCTGGCGACGACATCTGCAATTTTGTGAAACATCCAGCGGGATCTGGCACTGAAGTCTGCAATGCTGGCGGACAGATATAGCAGCAGCAACGCCACAGCAGCCGTTGAGCGCCATCGCTGCGGTGTTTGTTCCAGCCAGACAGCCAGCAGCAGCAAGCAGCCCGGTAGAATTACAATCATGCTCCGCCCCCAGCCAAACCCGAGGGTGAACTTGCCGGTGGCGATGTCTGCGCCGAGGGCTAGCAACAGGGGAAAAATTCCCAGGAGCAAAGCTAAGCCTAAACTCTGGCGCTCTCCGTTACGCCAGAGGCTGGCAGAACCTGTGGCGAGCAGCACTATTATGGCGCACCCAGCGATCGCCGCGCTCGTCTGGGGCAAACTGGTTATCCAGTCGCCGAAGAGCAAGTGAATTCCCAAGGTTTGGGCGAGATCTTGCAAGTGCTGCAGTGTGGCGGCGAAAAATCCTGCCGGTGGGGCAAATCGCTGCAAGTCAGCATTGCGCAGCTGCTGGGGGATGCCCCACAGCCCCCAGGGAAGGCACAGCGCCACGCCTGCGCCCAAGCGCAACCCGTGCTGCCACCAGCGCTGCCGGTCGAGGTAGATGGCCACACCGGCCAGAGCGACTGCCCAGTAGGCAAATAGATAAAATGTCAGGCATCCAGCTGCTACTGAGCCAATCAGGAGGATGTCCCAGAGAAATGGGGGAAAGTGAGTGCCGGAGCCGGGATTTGGGGATTTGGGGATGGGTGTTGGGATTTTTGGCTCTTCTGTAGAGATGTTGGGCTTGTTGTTTTGAATTAGCTGCAGCAGCGCCCAAGCGCTGAGGGTTGCCCACAGCACCACTGGGCCATACATGCGCAGGTTCAGGGAGTGAAAGAAATAGAAGGGATTGGTGGCTAAAAGGGCTGCCAGGAGAAGACCGCCGCGATGGCCCAGGACATAGCGACCTAAGCCGTAAGCGCTGCTAATCGCCCCAATGCTGAGCAGAGTGCCAAGGGAGCGCGTGGCGGTTTCGCTGTTGCCGAACAGGCGCAGCCAAAGGTGCTGGCTGAGGAAAAATAGGGGGGGGTGGGGTTCGCCGCCGGCTAAACCCCGCAGGAGGTTTGTTAGGGTTTTTAGGAGGTTGGGAATCCCTGACTCAGGGGGCAAGTTTAATAGAATGGTGTAGTCAGCTAGGGCGACGGGTGTGTCTTTTGGGGTTTGGTAAGCGATTTTTTGTCCGGTGGAGAGCAGCAATGATAGAACTTCGTCGTACCAAAATTCTCGGGAACCCAGATTGAGAATGCGCAGGGCAACGGCGATGGCGATGGCGGCGATGGCTAGCTGTTTTATGGTTAGGGAAGCCGGCGGTTTTTTGCTGGGTGAGTCTTTGTTCATGGGCAGTTTTTAAGTGGAATTATGGTTGGCACAGGTGAGGGCACAGGCGAGACGCCTGTGCTACGGGGGAGCAGAGTTTACCTTCTGTAGGACAGGCATCTTGCCTGTCCCCACTGGTAAGCGAGTTCAAACACCCCTCCCAAGGCGCAGGCAATTGCTGCCACTAAACTCAATCGCAGCCAGTAATTGGAAAGGATTGGGGTCAAGACTGCCCAAAGACCGGCCATGAAATTCATGTGTGTGAGATAGATGCCGTAGGAATAGTCGCCTAAGAGCTTTAAGCTTGGTTTTGCCGGCTCGATGAGATTGAGCAGCTGAAACAACAGGCAAAATTCTCCGACACCTGCAAGGGCGTCGGATGGAACTCTGAAAGTATGCCAGCCGGCATCTGAAGCCCAGTCGAATACTAGACCGGCAGCATAGAGCAGCGCACTCAGCCACAGCCACTGTTTTTCTAGCAATAAGTTTTTGCAAAAGCAGCTGACGCCACTGAAAGGATGCCCCGGCTTTTGGGGTGCCGGTTCAAGCATTGCAACCGCCAGGAAAATGCCGAAGACAAATTCAAATAACCGCGATGGAAACAGGGCACCTCGCAGCAATACATCTGTGGCCATTTCGTTGAGGGGGAGCGCCACAATTATCTCCCGGTCAACTATCTCGATTAAAAGTGAGCTGAGGAGTAAAACCGTCCATCCCCAACGTTTCCCCACTGTCACCAGCAGCGGAAATATCAGGTACAGCTGGACTGCCAGACCAACATACCACCAAGCGGCGTTTAGAAAAAAGTAATAGTCTGGGATAAAATTGCGCAGGGTGGTGAGGCTGGCAACAGTGGCGGCGGTTGCGTCAGTGGCACCGCGATTGAGCACCTCTCGCCCAAACGGCACCCAAGCCGGCTGCACCACCGCCTGCAGCAAAGCTACCCCGTGCGCCAGCCAGTACAGGGGCAACAGCCGCAACAGTCTGCGCCGCCAGAACCCTATGATTTCAAAGGGGCGAGAAACTTTGCCAGGACTTGAAGTTTTGCGCCACCAGGATGACGCCAGCCCAAAACCGCTGGCAATTATGAAAATCGCAACCCCCTGCTCTCCCAGGAGGCAAAAAATATTCAGGATTCCTTCCAAAAATCCCTTGACACCTGAACGAAAAGATGATATAGCGATTTCAGAGGCTAGCTGGTAGCCTTTGGTATATCCCCACAGATGGTAAACAACCACGAGGAAGATAGCCAACCCTTTGAGAGCCGGTAGGCTTTGGCTGAGACGTTTGCAGTCTTGCGGGACAGGTTGAGCCGTCATCTTACATCCGTTGGATTTATTTTGGTTGCAGCAGATATTTCTCCCCTCACACCCCCAGCTCCCCCACCCCCCTCTCTCCTCGCGGGAGAGGGGGAGAGTGAGAGTTTTCTGAAAAAATCTAGCACCCCGTATATAGCAGTATGCACTTAGGTTAGAACATTAGACCTTCAGGGCAGCCAGACGCTGCCCTACGTCTACATAGCAGTAAGCATTTAGGAAACCTACATTCCGGCCTCCCTTGCTCCAGAGCTCCCGAAGCTTCTATTGTTCTAACCAATATGACTGCTGCTATAATTGTAGGAATGGCAAACTGCGAGATTTTGCTTGAGGATACAAAATCTTCTTACAATCTGCCGCGATCTTTAGCGAATCTTAATAATTGAGGCCAGGGGAGGGCAGGTCTTGTACCGTGCGTGCCGGTGGAAATGACGCCTGTCTCTCAGCAGTCATCCCGCTTGAGAGTGCGCTTGAGAAACCCGGTTTCTTAAAGAAACTTTTGCAGTTTAGCAAATTTCTGAATTCCTGACTGTAGGGGGGATTTTATCCTAAAAAGAAGGCACAAGGCTTCTATTTTTTTAGCTCCGAAGTCATCGAGAAAGTCCTCAATGCTGTTTATAGCGTTTCTCATATTAGTGAGACATTGAGAAAGCCGGTTTCTTAAAGAAACCCGGTTTCTGGCCCATAGTTCATCCAACTGAGAACCGCTATATTGAGATGTGTTCCTGTGGGGAGCGCACCATACTTCTTTACAGTTGTTTATAATAACTGCAGATTCCTTCTGTCGTGTAGCTCGCCTTCACTCATGCCCTGTGACTGCCAAAACTGTTGACGCCATTCTCAACCGCGCCAATGCCGGCGCGGATATCTCTCCTGAAGAAGCAGCCGTGTTGCTGCAGCAGACTGAACCATCCGCCATAGAAGCCATTCGCTGTGCAGCTGACGCTCTGCGCCACCGGCAAGCCGGCGATCCCGTCACCTACGTCATCAACCGCAATATCAACTTTACCAATATCTGCGAGCAGCACTGCAGTTTCTGCGCGTTTCGCCGCGATGCCGGTGAGGAGGGCGCATTTTGGCTAGATACCGCCAAAATCCTGGAAAAAGCAGGGGATGCGGTGCGCCGTGGGGCTACGGAAATCTGCATGCAGGGGGGGCTGAACCCCAGCGCGAAGCTTGCCGGCGCTTCATTGCCCTTTTACCTGCAATTGGTGCGAACTATCGCAGATGAATTTCCCCAGCTGCACCTGCACGCCTTCTCCCCCCAGGAGGTGCAATTCATCGCCAGGGAAGACGGGCTCAGCTACGCACAGGTGATAGAAGCGCTGCGGGATGCCGGTGTTGGCTCTATGCCGGGAACGGCAGCAGAGGTATTAGATGATAGCATAAGACGGATTATTTGTCCAGAAAAAATTGACACCGGCACTTGGCTGGAAATTGTGGGAACGGCGCACCGGCTAGGGCTGCACACAACCAGCACCATGATGTGCGGGCACATTGAAAGCCCAGAACAGCAGGTGCGCCACCTGAACCACTTGCGCCAGCTGCAGCAAACCGCCACAGAGCGGGACTATCCGGCGCGGATTACAGAATTTATCCTTTTGCCCTTTGTGGGCGAGCTAGCACCGGCAGCCTTGCGGCGGCGGGTGGGGCGGGATCAGCCGGTGCTGGCTCCCACCCTGCTGCTGACGGCAGTATCGAGAATATTTCTGGGAAATTCCATCCCCAACCACCAGCCGAGCTGGGTGAAACTGGGGCTAGCCGGCGCTACAGTTGCCCTCACCTGGGGCTGCAACGATATCGGCGGCACCTTAATGGAAGAGCACATTACGGCAATGGCCGGTGCTATTGGCGGCAGCTGCATGGAAGTGGAGCAGTTGCAGGCGGCGATCCGTTCCCTGGGGCGTCCCTACCGGCAGCGGGACACGCTGTATGGGGGCGCAGGGCATCGGGCGCAGGGCATTGGGCGCAGGGCATCGGGCAGCGGAAATGCGTTATGGAGCCAGTCGGGGAAAAAATAATAAGTTTTGCTTATAGCCAGAAGTCCGGGAGAGCTGTAGGGTTGACTGAGTGCTGAGGATCGGGGGATGGGACAAGATAGCCGGGCTCCCGGCATTCTTGATTGGCTATGATGCAGGGGTGTCCTGAAGACAGCCGGCAATCGGTTTCAATCCCGTTTCCTTTGATTCGCTGGCCAAAAATCTTCTCCTCCTACCCCCTGCTGAAATCATTATCGCATTGATATGGGCTTGTTTGCACAACCGGGATGCTCCCGGCAATCGCACCCAGCACCCGAGACGGCTGTCAGTCAAATTAAGGGTGCAGGTCGCGATTTGGGCTCAAAACCCGGTTTTTTAAAGAAATCGGCGGTCTGGAGCCAGTTTTTTGTGCCTCCCTTGCCTGTCAGCCTTCAGGGATTGCGGAAAAGCAGATTTGGGATTTCCAGAAAAAAATTGAATCTAAAAGATAAAATCTGCTTGTCTAAAATCCCGCGAGCCATCCCCTGGTAAATTGACCCTTTGGTAAATTGGCTTTCCTCACCGGCTACCCTGTTCCCTTGCAACCATGTTTGACACCATACTTGATAAAACTAAATCCGCACTAGAGAAAACGAAATCGGCGGTAGAGAAAATTGAACCGCAAAAGCGGCGAACCGCAGGAGCTGCCGCCCTGGTGATTGTTGGCGGCGTCGCGATTGTGTGGGCCCTGATTCCCAAAAACCCTGCAGAGAATTACCCCGTCGGTGCCAGCGCTGTCCCCCAAGATGCCTGGATAGCCGTCTCGCTGTCCACCAACTCCGGACAGTGGGAAAAACTGCAAAAGCAAGGCACCGCAGAAAGCCAAAAGCTTCTCAAACAGCAGCTGTTGGAGTTGAGCGAGCGCTTCCTCACCCCTTATGGCCTCGACTACCAGAAAGACATCCAGCCTTGGGTGGGCCGGGAAGTGATGGTGGCCTGGCTGCCGCCGCAGGTGGGTGTGGGGGCGGGGGGCACCAGTCCCTCATCGGGCCAGACAACTGTCCCGAAAGCCAAAGAGCCGGTGGTGGTGCTGCTGCCGGTAGACAATCAAGGAAAGGCCAAGGAGCTGCTGGAGAAGCCCAAGCCGCTGCAGCAGGGCCAGTGGGTGAGCCGGACTTACAAAGATGTCCCGATTAGAGAAATCCAGGGCGCACCCGGAGAGAATTACTCAGCCGCACTGCTCGACAACCGGTTCTTGGCAGTCACCACAGATGCAAAAGCAACGGAGCGCGTCATTGACACCTATAAAGGTGGCCAGTCCATAGCCAAAACTCCGGGATACAAGGAAGCCGTCGCTAAAATTGAGGCTCCCGATCCTTTGGCCCGGGTGTACGTCAACTGGCCCAGTGCTACCAATATGGCCGCGATGAATGCGGTGCGACTGCTTCCCCCCCAAGGGAAAAATCAGCTGCAGAAGTTTCAGGGCTTTGCCGCAACCGTCACCGAAGAGCCAGAAGGCATCCGGTTGCAGGGAATTTCTTGGCTGAAGGCGGATAGCGAGAAAAAGCAGGTGGTGGAAAACAGGGCCAAAAGTGCGCTCAGCCGGCTGCCGGCGGACACTCTGATGATGTGGTCCGGCAGCAACCTGCAGCGGTTGTGGCAGGACTACGCTCTGGGTGCCCAGGGGAATCCCTTCGCGCCCATGAGTCCGGAGTGGCTGCAGCAGGGCGTGGCGTCCAACACGGGGCTGAACTGGGAGAAGGATTTGCTGGCGTGGATGGCGGGGGATTTCTCCGTGTCCCTGATTCCCGCTACTCCCGGATCTTCGACGCAGTTTCCAGCAGCGCTGGTGCTGATGGTGCAGTCCAACGATCGCCGCAGTGCCGAGAACTCTCTCGTGCAGCTGGATAAGGTGATGAGCCAGCGATATAAGTTTAAGGTCGAACCGGTGAAAGTTGCCGGTCAGCCGGTGGTTAACTGGACTTCGCAGTACGGTGGGGTGACGCTCAGTCGCGGCTGGCTGAATGGGAATGTGGCCTTTTTGACCCTGGGAGCGCCGGTTGCCGGTGCCATCAGCCCCAGGCCCAAAGCCCCACTGGTGCTCAGCGAGTCATTCAAAAAGGCTGTCCCTTTAGAATTCGATGCCAGCAACAGCATCTTTTTTATAGATGTGGAGCTTCTGCTCAACTCCAAGCAATTTACTTTGCCTCAACTGCCGCCGGTGCCCCAAACCCTGATCGGTGCCATTCGCACCATTGGCCTCACCTCATCGATCGTCAGTGAGCGCAGCACCCGCTACGAGGTGTTTATCCACCCCAAACAGGAAGGGACACCAGGGGCGTCGCCCAGTCCAAGCCCCCAACCGCAGGCCAAACCCCCTGCCACCCGCAGCCCTGCCCCCTCCCGGTAGGTTCATAAACCCGGTTTCTCCAAGAAACCGGGTTTCTGGCATGGCGGGAAAAGCTGTTACGCATTTAATTTGCGCTAATTCATATATTTTATATATTTTTAATTGCTTAAATAAAGCCTCATTATAAGATATCGCTGAATTCTGAAAACAGCAGATTAAAAGAAAGACATGGCTTCGGGTTCTCAAAGAAACCGGGTTTCTGGTATGGGCTGCGCTGTGGGGTGGATTTTCACCGGCCCCTATCTGGTGGGGGGCTCTGTATCCCTGCAGTCTGGCGGCTGGTGGGGCTGAGGGCTGTCACGCCCCACACCTAACACCTAACAGCTGAAAAAGTTTGCAAAAGAGCTGCGGCTGACTCAGAGGACAAGGTAACAAGGGCATGTACAATTCTGTAATGACCTAGCACAGCATTCCAGGGACCGGCGGCATTGCACCGCTGCGGGCAGCGGTTGACACTCAGGCTCGCAAGCGGCAGCTTTTGGCGTCGGCAGAAAAGTAATCCCGAGCGCAGTTGACGCTCTCCAGTCAATCGTGCCTAGGGATAAGGGATGTCTGGCAGTACATCCAAGGCGTCACACTCCAGCTGAAGGGCGTCAGCCCAACAGCAGAGTTGCTTAAACCCGGATTGAGTAGCCTGTCTATATTTGGCTATGAGAAAGGGAACTGTTTTCAGATTGGAGAATTTCGCGTTCCGAGATTGAGATTGACCATGAGATATCGCGCTATTATCGTTGCTTTCCTAGCCCTGTGCTTGGGTGTGCTCACAGCTTGCAGTCAAGGGCCTGAGACTAATGGCCCCCTGACCTACGATCAGATCAAAGGCACCGGGCTCGCCAATAACTGTCCCACACTGCAAGAAACTTCTCGCGGTGCTATTGCCCTCGAATCGGGCAAGTCCTACGTCTTGTCCGATCTGTGCCTGCAGCCCACTAGCTTTTTTGTTAAGGAAGAACCGGCCAACAAGCGGCAAGAGGCAGAATTTGTTCCGGGCAAGCTGCTGACTCGGTACACCTCCACCCTGACCCAAATCCAAGGGGCACTGAAATTTGGCTCCGATGGGACTCTCACCTTTGAGGAAAAGGATGGGATAGACTTTCAAGCGATTACGGTGCAGCTGCCAGGGGGCGAGGGAGTGCCTTTCCTGTTCACCATCAAAAATTTAGTGGCCACAAGCCAGCCCGGGCTGACCGAGATTAACACTTCCACTGACTTTGAAGGGCAGTTCAAAGTCCCCTCCTATCGGGGCTCTTCTTTCCTCGATCCCAAAGGTCGCGGGGAAGCCACCGGCTATGATAACGCCGTGGCCACCCCAGCCGGTGCGGACCGTGAGGAGCTCATTCGCGCTAACGTCAAGCGTGCTGAGGTCAGCAAGGGCAAAATTTCCCTGCAAATCTCCAAGGTGGACAGCTCCACGGGTGAGATTGCCGGCATCTTTGAAAGCGAACAGCCCTCCGATACGGACCTGGGAGCCCAAGAACCTCTAGAAGTCAAGATTCGTGGCGTGTTTTACGGTCGGGTCCAATCCCCGTCGTAACCGCTGCTCTCTCAATGCTGAGGGTGCTTGCGCGCCCCCAGCAGCCTCTGAGCGCCGGTGAAATGACTGGGAAGGGCGGCAGCCGCTTTCAGCCGGCTCGCCCTCCGCAGGCCAAGCTAGCTCCCAGGCCGATTTCCGTCTGGCAGCCCTGGTGACAGACCCCACAAGGCAGCAGCGAGATCCTAAAAAAATTCAGTACAAATACGGTTGTGGCGGGTTTACGAGATTTAATCTAATAAAGGATGGGCCACTCTGATTGCAGTCTCAAAAAGGCTGGATTGCAGATAGAATATCCCATAGAGAACCGGCCACAGCAGCCAGATTGATTCGTTCCTCGCCTAGCTACAGAATCGGGGTGCTGCTGGGAATGTGCTGCGTATCAGCATCATAACGTGCTTCCGGTCACAGCGGTTCCATCAGCACTCAGTCAGACTGAGTTAGGTGCATCCTTTTTGAAGTGCTCTACCCACAAGAATCTCATCATGGCTACTACAGTCACCAACGAACTGAAAAGTGAGAGCTTGGAACTATTGCGCCAGTACCAGAACTCTCGTTCACAGGAAGTGCGCAACAAGTTGGTTGAACTCAATTTTGGACTGGTCAGAAAAGAAGTCCACCACTGGCTCAACCAGTGCGGGGAAAGCTATGAGGACTTGCTTCAGGTCGGCTGCATCGGTTTGATTCGGGCAATTGAGCGGTTTGACATGTCCAAGGGACACGCTTTCAGTTCGTTTGCCATCCCCTACATCCGTGGGGAAATTCAGCACTACCTGCGAGACAAAAGTCCTTCCGTCCGCATTCCCCGCCAGTGGCTGGAACTGCAAAGTCAGGCTGCAGGGTTGATGCCGGCGCTGCAAGCCAAGCTGATGCGCCAGCCCACCGATGCCGAAGTGGCAGATGCCCTGGGAGTTGCTGTTACCGAATGGCAGGAAGTCAAGCTGGCCACGCGCAATCGCGCCCCTCTCAGCCTGGACGCGCCGGTGCAGGATGAGGAAGAAGGCACCACCTCCCTGGGAGAACTGATGCCAGACACCCACTACCGCAGTTTCCAGCTGGCGCAGGAAGACGTAATTCGCTTGCAGCAAGCCCTGGCAACGCTGGAGGAGAAAACTCGCCAGATTCTTGAGTTCGTGTTTCTCTATGACTTGACCCAAAAGGAAACCGCAGATCGCCTGGGGATTAGTGTGGTTACCGTTTCCCGCCGCGTCAAGAAAGGTCTGGACACGCTCAAGCAGTTAATGGGCGTCGGGGAAATTGAACAGTGAAAATTAAACATTAAAAATTGAAGCAAGATTTCTTCAGTTTTAATGATTAATTTTTTAAGGGATTGCGAGGACATAAATTGGCGACCGCACACCGGTCGCAGGCTGGCTTTTTGGCCTCACACACCGTCCGCCCGTGATAGGTCAGGCAAACAAACCAATTTCCCCACTCGGACTGGGGCAGGATTTGCATCAAGTCTCTCTCAACACGCTCCAAATCGGGCTGTTTGCTAAACCCCAGGCGCTCGCTCAACCGCTTCACATGAGTGTCCCCCGGCACACCGGCATCCATCCCGAAAGCCTAATGCAGCGCCATCGCAGCCGTCTTTCGCGCGGCACCCTGCAATGTGACCAACTCCTGAATGCTTTGCGGCACAAGACCTGCAAATCGCTCCACCCGCAGCCGACAAATTGCTTTAATGTTCTTCGCTTTGTTGCAGTAAAACGCCACCGGCTTGACAATCGCTTCTATTTCTGCTATAACAGCTGCAGCGATAGCCGCCGCATCCGGGAGCCGGCGAAACAGGTCCGGCGTGACTTTATTCACCAGCGCGTCAGTGCACTGCGCCGCCATAATCACGCCAATCAGCAGCTGCAGCGGGTTTTCATAATTGAGGGGACAAGGCGCATCGGAATACAAAGGTTTGAGACACTCCAGGATTTCTAACGCTCGCTGCTTGGTGCTGGAGATTTCCGCAAACACTGTCCTGATTATAGCGATTTTACCATGTAATAAGTGTGCATCTGCGAGACGTTCGCAGGGAGATAGTACAGGCTTTTGAGACAGCAGCCCAATGTCAAAGATGCACAGAATTCTCAAACCCTCCCCGATAGCGATTGTAAATTTGTTAGTGCCGGTGTGGTTAGCGGTGCCGGTGCTAGCTCAAAACAGTGACGATCTCAACCGGTTGCTAGACACAAAAGCATGTCCGAGATGCGATTTAAGTCGCGCCAACTTAGAGGGTGAGTATTTGAGAGAAGCCGACTTGAGGTTCGCAGACTTACATCGCGCCAACCTCAAGAGAGCCTCTATCAGGTATGCCAACCTGAGTGGTGCTGACTTAGAGAATGCCAACCTCAAACAAGCGGAATTAGATGAAGTCAAACTCAGGGAAGCCAACTTGAGGGAAGCCAACCTAAAGGAAGCATTTTTATACGGAGCAGATTTGAGCGGCGCTGATTTAAAAAATGCTAATTTACAGGATGCTACCCTATTTCGCGCCAACTTGAGCAACGCCGACTTGAGCCAAACTGACTTAAGGGGAGCTAACCTCAGACATGCGAATTTAAGGGGAGCCAACCTCTGCGACGCCAAACTGGAGGGTGCCGACTTAAAGTATGCCGATCTCCGAAATGCGGCGTGCGCCTATCAGTGGTGATATAGGAGTATGCACTTAGATTAGGACAGTAGGACAGGCGAGACGCCTGTCCTACGCCTTTTATACCTACGCCATTGATGTCTTAACCAATATGACTACTGCTATAAAACATCTTAGATCGTGTCCCCGGTTTCTGGGGGGTTTAAGAAACCGGGTTTCTGAATCAAGGGTTCGGGAGAGAGGCAAAATTTGTCGCAGAAACCCGGTTTCTCGGGGCTTGGGGATAAGAAACCGGGTTTCTCAATCAATGGTTCGGGAGAGAGTTTAAAAAGTCCGCGCAGGCGGACTTCGTTTGTATAGCGGCAGAATTCATTCTGCCGTGCTTGAGATGCTTCCCTACCAATCATCCCGGCGAGGCGGGCGATCTTCCCAATCATCCTGAGGCGGCAAATCCTCCTCCTCTTCCTCCTCTTCCTCCACCACCGGCTCAATTTCCTCAGAACTCACCTTCAAAGGCTCCACCACCCGCGCAATCGCATCCTTAACAAAAGCCTTGACAAATTCATCCTTTCGTGTTAGCTGAAACTGCCGCTGCACCACTTCCGTAATCCCGCCATCCCCCCAATCCTGATCCTGACGGAAATACTCAATAAAACTCTTCCCCGCAATCCGAGTCAGATAAGCAGCCGTCACCCCTTGAATCGCCTTGCCAATTGCAAACGTGCTCACATTCAGCTGCAGCGCCGCGCTCAGCAAATCAATCGCCCCCTTAACAATCCCCAGACTCGCCAGAGTTTTCGCCAGAGACAGCGCCAGCTCCCGCCCCCGCTCCACATTCAGCTCGCAGCCGTAGATCCTGCCGATTTCCACCACCATTTGGGCGTTAACCGCCGCCGCAGCCAGTAAATCCACAACCGGCAATGGCACAGCCGCAATCGCCCCCGCACCAATCCACTGAAACCGATCCACAATTTTCTCAGCTTGCCGACGGCGCTGGGCGTCAAGCAACCGCCGCGCCTCCTCCCCTACCCGCTGGGATTGCAGGAGGATATTGTCCGCCACCAAATCCTCCCCCTCCGCTCGCAGAATCGCCGCCATGCGCCGGATCAGCGGCATAATGTCCGGTTCGGACTCCAAGATTTGGCCATTTTCCAGCCGCACCGGCTGGGGGTTTGCGGCGATTGCCACCACATCCATCCCCGACACAAACCCCCGCACCCGCTCCCGCAATCTCGCCAGAATCGCTTCTTTATCTTCCTCTAGATAGAGGTCAGTTTTGTTCAAAACGACTATTGAGCGCTTGCCAATCTCTGCCAGCGCCCGCAGCGGAAGGAATTCCGACTGGCGCAAGTCGTTTTCCACGACAAACAGCAGCAAATCGGCTTCCGTTGCCAGCCCTCGCGCCAGTTCTTCCCGCTCGGTTCCCGCCACACCGGCTTCCAGAATGCCGGGGGTGTCGGTAATCAAAATCTCGCGCTCCAATCCCCTTAGCTGCAGACTGTAGGTTTCGCCCACCTCGGTGGTGCCCATCGGTGCCGAAACCCGCCCCACCATCCGCCCCATGAGCGCGTTCACCAGAGAAGTCTTGCCGGCGGAGCCGGTGCCAAACACCACCACCTGCAAGTCTCCCCTGGCCAAACTCGCCTGGATTTCCCGAGTCCGGCTGAGCAAAGCCTGTCGCGCCACTTCATCCTGAATCTGCTCCACCTGCTGGCGCACCGCTTTCAGGGTTTCCTCAGCCGCCTCAGTCTTTTCTACGGGAACCTTGGGCTTGAGCTTGCGCCTTTGCTTTTTGGCCGTCTCGGAGCGCTGCAGCAGCGTCATATAGTAAACAACCGCCCAAATTAAAAGTCCCAGCAGCACAACCAGCAGGAACAGCAGCAGGTTGGCCACAAAGGGAGAGGCAGACCACGAAAGTTGGCTGTAGAGCCAGGAGAGGGAAGAAATCAGCCAGATCATCAGCCCTAGGACTAGGGTGATGCCGGCGATTAGCGTCAGAAGGCGCGACTGAGGCATAGACGCAGTTCCGTTGGGGTAGGGGGGTATTTCCCAGCTTAGGGTTGGCCAAAGGCATTTGGGAGATCCTTTACCTTATTGTCTCTATCCTGTTCTGCGGTTAGCAACAGCGCAGGGAACCCGGTGCCGGTTGCGCCCGATACTGGGGTATATTCCGTATAATTGGTTTTTTTTAGAAAGAACCGCCAAGACGCCAAGGACGCCAAGGAAGAGGAGGAAGATGGAGGTTGCGCAGGATATTTATTGTAGCAATTGGACGGATATGCTCTACCGGGGAGCCACCGGTGCCGGTGCCGGTGGGGTGAGTGGGGGCAGGTTTCTAGCACTGGCCAAATTGGGAGCGGACATCAGACCTTGGGGGTGGGAGGGAACACCTGCCCTACGGTATAAGGCGTAGGACAGGCGTCTCGCCTGTCCCCAGCTGCTCCGCACGCGCAAAAAATTAAGATTTTTAACGAAACCCGGCACTGGAGTGTTTTTCTAATATAAAATTGTGTAATCTTAAAGCACGTCTGTTTCCAGGAGACGCCATGAGTGTGAAACGGGGATTGCTCACGCAAGCGTTTGCGGCCACAGCAGTCGCTGTGGCGGCCACTGCTACATTCAGCCAGCTAAGTACGGCACAGCCGGCACCCGGTCAAAAAGGCTTTTACTGCGATATGTCATCCGGTGTGCCCACTACGATGTACCAAAACAGTCAAGGGATCAGAGAGCCTTGGATTAAATGGGTTTCGGATGTTTTCTCGGCTTCTGGCTACGATCCGGTGCGGCGCTGTCAGGAAGTGAGCGGACGCCTGGAAACTTACCGGCGCAACAAACAGCTAAAGTATATCACGGTTGGGACGATTAATGGCGAGAATGTGGTTTGCACGGCTAGCGCGGTCAATCAAAGGTGTGAGGGGCTGATTTTTACGCTCAAACCGGGTCAAGATGCGGTGAAAACGCTGGATAATCTTTTGACGTGGCGTGAGGGACAAGCCGGTGCGCCATCGCTTTATGAAAGTGGGAAAATCCCCTATATTGATGTTAGCGGACGTTTGGGGGAAGATGGGCCGAGCGCCGCACCGGCTCCCCCAGTGCCTTCTAATCCTGTGCCGGCACCCCAGCAACCAAACAGCAGCGGCGGAATGCGGGATCTTTAAAGTGATTTCTGGCAAACTACTGGCGCTCACAGGTTTGTGCGTTTTGGCGCACATGTTTCCCGCTGCGGTGGCAATATTGCCGGTGTTTGCGGAGGTTGAATTACCATATTCTTCGCCAAATGTCAATGTTCAATTATTAGCTCAGCAAACGACGGTACGCATCCAAACACCCCACGCCTCCGGTTCGGGGGTGATTGTGGGCCGGCAGGGACAAATGTATACTGTGCTTACGAGCTGGCACGTTGTGGCGTTTAGTGATAAGCATACAGTTATCGCTCCGGATGGCCGGCAGTATGTGCCGGTGCGCCCACCGAGGCAGTTGGGAAAGATGGATATGGCGGTGGTTCAGTTTAGCAGTGGGGCTGTGTACGAGGTGGCGCGTACCGCCACGGAGTTGGCAAGGGTGGGGGAGCCGGTGTTTGCGGCGGGTTTCCCGATGTATGAAAAAGGTACATTGAAAACTACTTTTGACCAAGGGATTCGGGCATTTCGGTTTACGCAGGGAGCGATTTCCGTGCTGCCGGCAAAATCTCTCCCCCAGGGCTATCGGTTGGGATATACAAATGATATTGAAGTGGGGATGAGCGGCGGCCCGATTTTCAATAGCAAGGGTTTGTTGATTGGGATTAACGGGCGGGTGAAGAATCGCGATCCAGATTTTGGGGTGTATACTTTTGAGGACGGTACGGAACCGCCACCGGCTCTGTTGGAGAAAATGGTGAATTCTAGTTGGGGAATTCCGATTACGCTTTATTTGCAGTTGCAAAGGGCATAAGGTGGGAGTTAGTTTCTGGGCGATTGGAAAGAGACTGTTGGCGAATGCGTGAGGGGGTTAGACCTCTGGCTAGTTTGCTAGGTTCCTGGCGATTGAAATCGCGGCTATACAGACAAAGCCCGCCTGCGCGGGCTATTGAGAGTTTGTCAATTTCATTTACCGTTTTGAACTTGAATGGAGGATGGCAATGAGTTGGGGTGTTTCTCGGTTTAATTATCTGTCCGGTTTGCTGGCAGGAACGGCAGCGGTAGCGGCAATTGTTATCAGCGAGCCGGCGGTGGCAAAAAGCGCCAAGGAAGTGGCGAAAATTGCTGTTCCGACTACGGTGCAAGTTAACAATACTTTGAGTCCGGGCAATAGTGGTTTGAGAAACCGGGTTTCTGAATCAATGTTTCGTGCCGGAGGCAAAATTTGTCGCAGAAACCCGGTTTCTGGGGTCTTCTGGGGGGCTTCTGGGGGGCTTCTGGGGGGCTTCTGGGGGGCTGAGAAACCGGGTTTCTGAATCAAGGTTTCGGGTGGGAGGCAAACTTTGTCGCAGAAACCCGGTTTCTGGGGGGCTTTTTGGGGGGCTTCTGGGGGGCTGAGAAACCGGGTTTCTGAATTAATGTTTCGTGCCGGAGGCAAAATTTGTCGCAGAAACCCGGTTTCTGCGGGGGCTGAGAAACCGGGTTTCTGAATTAATGTTTCGTGCCGGAGGCAAACTTTGTCGCAGAAACCCGGTTTCTGCGGGGGGTTCTGGGGCTTTCAGAAAGTTGTGCGCGTGTTGAGAGCCTGCCCCTGTCCGGTATAATTAGAGTTGCGCTGTTCAATGATTTTATCAGCTTGCCGGCAACTTTCGGAAACAGAGGAGAAAGCGAAAAGAGCGCCGGCTTCATTGCCGTTGGAGATTTCACTCATTCCCTTTACTACGCCTTGGAGGCAGGTGCTGAGGGTTTCGATTTGTCCCTGGAAAGCTTCCGCAGCGCTTTCGCTTTGACCGAGCTGACCTTGCAAATCGCTGGACCTAACGCGCCGTGGGTGGGTTTCAGATAACAAAATCTTCCGTAATTGCCACATCTCCCACAGCCACCCTGACACTAAACCGCTCTCCCCGATCTCCCCCAAACTTGAGCTGGACGTAGTTATCAGCATGCCGCGCTTCAGTGTCTAAAAAAGTCTCGCCATCTTCATCCAGCACAATCAGCTGCAATCCGGGCGGCAAATAGGTCTTGCCCCGTAAAGGATACACCCGCACGAGAATGGCCACTTTCCCTTCACCCCCTTCACCCTTGGGCAAAAGTGCTACTATCAGCGCCACGGTGTGACCGTCTATCTGCATCCCCAAGTCTGTTACTCTTTGGACACCCAATGCCGGATTGCCCGGATCTATTGTGCGCAAACTCTCAGCCGCAGCCCAGCGAGTTTCCTCATCCTCTGTTGTGCGGATTAGATGAACAAGAGCAGCGCTCGCCCCAGCACTGCCACTCCCAATTTGTCCCAACCTTTGAGCGGCAATTCTCTGCCGGTATTCATCAGAACTGGTATAAATCAGGTCAATTAAATCCCTCACAATTTCTGGGTTTTCCGGTTTTATTTTTAGGCTGCGAAATGCAAAAGATAAATTGGAGTCTGCCATCCCAAAAAGTTCTTCAATCGTTTGCCACCCCTGTTCAACCGCCTTTCTCGCTTTCCTCTCCTGCTCCAACTCTCGCCGCCGGCGCTCCTCCTCTTCTTTCAAGAAGCGATCCCTCGCCGCCTGACTGACAATAATATACCCTCTCGCCACACTCGACAGCGGCACACTCTCCGCCAAATCCCGCAAAAAATTCTCCGCCTCCGCTAACTTTGGCCCTTGCAACAAATAAGCCACATCCTCAGGTTCCCCCTGATTTTGCCACTCTTTTGCCGCCGCCTCAATCGCCCGTTTGCGAATCAGCCCCTCTCGGTTTTCTTCCACCCACCGGCGCAAAAGTGGCCAGTGGCGAATCAGCGCTTCGTGGACAACATCCACCACCGCCGTTCTAGTAAAACCTTCCATCACTTCGCTCGTCACGACTAACTTAGCCGCCGCCAGTTGCTGAATCACCGGCTCCACCAGATCCTCCGAATCCATTTGCAGCAAATCCAGCTTCAGTACCTGCCTGCGAGTGTCTTCTGTTCCCACCCCCAACTGAGTCAGTTCCAAAAAAATCCGCTTAGCCACCCGCTGCTCACTGGAATTGAGCTTATCATAAACCTGCTGAGCGTGTAAAGCTAGCGCCGATTCCACTCCGCCAATTTCCTTGTAAGCTGCGTGCGTCAGCCGGCCATTTCGGGGTTTCTCCCACAGCAAACTTAAAGCAAACTCCAGCAGCGGCAAATTTCCCGGCTCCCCCTCCACTGCATCCAAAATCCGCTCCGTCAATCCCTCCTCAATTAGCATCCCCACCTTTTGCGCCGGCTCGGCGATTGCCCTTTGCAATTCCTCCCGGTTCATCGGACCCAATTTCACGTCAGCATTCTGCAAGGCATCCGCAAAAAGCCGGTCAGACAGAGCGTGACCCAAAAAATCCGCCCGCAGAGTCAGCACCACAGTCACCTGCGGCGCACTTCGCACTGCGGAAATCGCGCTGAAAAGCCACTGCTGGCGTTCCGAAGCGTCGCGACAGAGGGTGTAGAGTTCCTCAAATTGATCCACAACCAGCAGCATCTGAGAAAATCCAGAATTTTTATTCCGGATGCGCTCCACCACATCCGACAGCGCCAAAGAACCTTCCCCCAAAGCAGCGGCGAGTTTGTTAACTTCAACCAGCCGATCTGTCTCACTTAAATTAGGTTCCAGCACCGGCATCAGCGCCGCCGCCAGAGAGCGGAAGGGGCGCACCCCCGGGCGCAGCGACAGGATCAGCCAATTCCCTTGCGCACGCAAACGCGGAATCAGCCCCGCAAAAACCACCGAAGATTTGCCGCTCCCCGAAGCCCCAATTACCGCCACCAGCGGCTTTCTGCCGGCAGCAGAAACCAACTGCTCTGTAAACGTTTCCCGCCCGAAGAAAAACGGCGCATCCTCTTCCCGAAAAGCAAACAAACCCCGGTAAGGACAGGCGGGAATGGCTTGCGAATCGAGCACAGCGCAAATCCCCCCCAACTCTTGCCAAGTCGGAGGCGCTTCCGCCGGATTTTGACAGATAACCGGCAGCCAAGTCGCGCAGGGAAACTTATCTTCTATCCCCTGCAACCGCTCCCGCGCTTCCCGCACCGCCAAATAGAAAGACTCGCCCCGCGCAAAAGCTTTGAGATAATATTTCAAAAACTCCTGCGCCACCGCATCCGGAACCGGCTCTCGCATCACTATCAATTGCGGCACATGCAAATCCGCCAAGTCATTCGCCAATCCCAACCCGTCGCAAGAGTTGAAAATTGCCAAGCGCAACCCCCGCTCTACTGCAGTTCTGAGGGCGTGCTTTAACTCAGCTACCGTTAAACTGTCCGTCTTATTGATAGAAATCCGCCCCGTTTCCCCTTCCGTTTTGCTGTGTCCGGAAAAGCAGAGAATGTCCCACCCCCGCTCCCACAAAGCATCGGTTAGCTCCCGGCGCTGCGGTTCAGGCAAAAACGTGACTTCCGCCCCCGGTAGCTGTTCCAGCAGCGCCCTGTCCTGCTGAGTGTCAATCCCCTCACTATTCCCCAGAATAGCCAGGATTCTCACTCCCTTTTTCGGAGGGGCTTTTGCCGCCACGCGGTCATATTCGGGGGCGCTCAAAGCCACTTCAGCTTTGGTATAATCTTCTACTAATATCTCCCAGAGATGCCAGGGAAGCCGCTGGCGCTGAATGTCTTCCGTTTGGACAATCAGGCGAATGACTTCCGCCGGCTGTAATTTTTTGAGAATCCCTTCCTTGACGGGGCGAAACGCCTCAGAGTTGAGCCATTCATTGAGACTGTCTCTCAAGAGTTTGGCCGCCTCGGTACAGGGTTGAGTTAAGGAAACTTGAGTTGTTTGTTTCTTGGGCTTGTTCAGGCGGAGGGGCAGCCCCAAATTGCGATAGGCTGACTGCCACTGCTTGTAGATTTCGGGAATTTTGGGGGCTGCTGGCAACTTGCCGGTGAGTTCAGTTGAGGGGCGATCCCCCTCTTCCCCAATTTGGAGGGTGACAGTAAACCCTTGGTCGAAGCTGCCTTCCCCTAGTTTGAGAATAACCCATTTACTCATCGCCCTTCCCGGTTCTGCCCTGACAAGTTGATTTAGTCACAACACCAGCATAAAACAAATCCGCTGACAAGAATGTAAATTTTTTTATCATTTTTGTCAGCGGTGGGTTGTGGGATGTGAGGCGGGAGGGGTTCCGTGCCTGTGCCGGTGGGGACAGCCCAGGGGAGTGGACTGTGACAGAGGTGGGGGCGGGCAATTAACGACTGGACTGATCCCCGAACAGCATGGAGAGAACAGCCACACCGGCAGCAAACAGCCCCATAGTTCTCGCAGTTCCCAGCGTCGAGTCAGCGATGATATTCCCTTCCGTATCCACCAGCATCGTCTGCCGGCCATTTGGCCCTTCGTAGTGGATGAGGAACCCGTCTTCTCCGTCTTGATAGCCCAGGTAGTCGGCAAAGGGGTGGTACTGCTCAACGATTTGGCTGAAAATCTGGTGCATGACGATTTCAGAAGCAGACATTTCAAAACTCCTCGTGTTTTTGTCTGACGCCTACTTATCGGGATGGAAACGCGGAATTATGCAGGAGGGAGGAAAAATTCATCTAGTTGCTGGCAAAAAAGGGTATAGTGTTTCTGGCCCAGAAACCCGGTTTCTTAAAGAATAAGGGTTTCTCAGTACAGGACTTATGCAGTGACCTTAATTGTGTGGTGGGTTACGCGCTTCGCTAACCCACCCTACAGATAGAGGCTGTGCCAAAAAAGCTGTAGGACAGGGTGCCAGCCCAACTGCCGGTGTCGTATTCTGACCTGTGTTTGTAAACGTCACCGGCGTCCTTAATGGCTGTGTAAGAAATGTATTTGATAATGCTTGTGGCTGCTTGTGTTTTGTCTGACGCCTACTTATCGGGATGGGAATGCGGAATTATGCAGCGAGAGCTCACAAGTCGCGCAATTTTATGTTAAAATGTGTTTAAGATCCCCTTCCAGCCTGTGGCTGGGAACGCGGATTGGGCTTTAGCCCAACGGCAAACATTTTCAAGTTAGAGCCTACACCCCCGCATTGATTGGCCAACAGCTTCTTTCCAATCGCCAGGAACCTGGCTCAAAAGGAATTGGAACTTGCCATGAACAGCGAAAATCAAATTCCTGACGCCAGGTGCGCCGGCGAGACGCCTGTGCCTACGTCTTGAAGGCGTGGGGTGCGCCGCCGAGACGCAGCCACCGGCACTCCCCTGCCCCCTCCCCATTCCCTTGCCGGCTGTGATATATTGGGAAAAACTAAATCAGCCTTTAGGCAGATGAAATACGACGATAGCCTGGAAGCCTTGCTGCAGCAAGGGCACGACAAATTGGATAGAGGGCAATACCAAGCGGCGCTGGAGATATTCCAGCAGGCGGCGGCGCGGGTGCCGGCAAACGCACCGGCACTGTATGGGTTGGGTTTGGCTTGCTATGGGCTGCAGGAATATGAGGATGCGGTTGAGCATTTGACTGAAGCTTTGGAAATAAAGCCGGTGTGCCCTCTTGCCTTGGCGTGGCGAGGCTGGGCTTACCAACGTTTGGGCGAAGATGAGCCGGCAATCGCAGATTTTGAGCGAGCGATTGCAATTCCTGCCGGGGATTTTGAGGATTGGCGTGGCAGAGGGATGGCGCTGGAGGGATTGGAGTGCTATCAGGAGGCAATTGCCTCTTATGACAGGGCGATTGAAATCAAACCCGACAGCCACGATGCCTGGAATATCAGGGGCTATGCGCTGGGGATCTTAGAGCGCTATTCAGAGGCGCTTGCCTCATTCGACAGGGCGATTGAAATCAAACCCGACTTGCAGGAAGCCTGGTACAACCGGGGCAATGCGCTCCATAACTTAGGGCGCTTTTCAGAGGCGATTGCCTCATTCGACAGGGCGATTGAAATCCAACCCGAAAACGGCGAATCCTGGAATAACCGGGGCTATGCGCTGGGGAATTTAGGGCGCTTTTCAGAGGCGCTTGCCTCATTCGACAGGGCGATTGAAATCGAACCCGAAAACGGCGAATCCTGGTACAGCCGGGGCATTGCGCTGGATAATTTACGGCGCTATGAAGAGTCGATTGCCTCCTACGATAGGGCGATTGAAATCGAACCCGACAGCCCGGATGCCTGGTTCAACCGGGGCTATGGGCTGGGTGTCTTAGGGCGCTTTTCAGAGGCGATTGCCTCATTCGACACGGCGATTGAAATCAACCCCGACAGCGCCGAAGCTTGGTTCAACCGGGGCGTTGCGCTGGGGAGATTAGGGCGCTATGAAGAGGAGATTGCCTCCTACGATAAGGCGATTGAAATCCAACCCGACAGCTGCGAACTTTGGTTCAGTCGGGGCGCTGCGCTGGGGAATTTAGGGCGCTATGAAGAGGGGATTGCCTGCTACGACAGGGCGATTGAAATCCAGCCAGACTTGCATGGAGCCTGGTACAATCGGGGGAATGCGCTGTATACTTTAGGGCGCTATCAAGAGGCGATTGCTTCCTATAACACGGTGATTGAATTTCAATCCGACGACTGCGAAGCTTGGTTCAACCGGGGCGTTGCGCTGCGGGAGTTAGGGCGCTATGAAGAGGAGATTGCTTCCTACGACAGGGCGATTGAAATCCAACCCGACTATCACGAAGTTTGGTTCAACCGGGGCAATGCGCTGGAGAACTTGGGGCGCTATGAAGAGATGATTGCCTCCTACGACAGGGCGATTGAATTCAAACCCGACAAGCCGGAAGCTTGGTTAAATCGGGGCGTTGCGCTGGGGAACTTAGGGCGCTATGAAGAGGCAATTGCCTCCTACGACAGGGGGATTGAATTCAACCCTGACTTTCAGGAAGCGTGGAACAACCGGGGCAGTGCGCTGAGTAATTTAGGGCGCTATGAAGAGGCGATTGCCTCATTTGATAGGGCGATTGAAATCCCACCCGACAACTACGATATCTGGAATAACCGGGGCGTTGCGCTGGGAAACTTAGGGCGCTATGAAGAGGCGATTGCTTCATTCGACAGGGCGATTGAAATCCAACCGAACGACCAAATGCTCTGGAACAACCGGGGCTATGCGCTGGAGAAATTAGGGCGCTATTTAGAGGCGATTTCCTCATATAGTGAAGCCGTCAGACTGACTGGTAATTAAAACTGAAAAGGTTTGTAGTTGGGCTTTAGCCCAACCGGCTCCTGGGCGGAGGAGCCAGTTTTATTATGTGCCGGTGTGCGCAATTCCGAAGCGACTTAAAAAGGTTTGTAGTTGGGCTTTAGCCCAACCTGCTCCTTGGCGGAGGAGCCAGTTTTCTTATGTAGCAACTTGGGTTATATAGCGAGCCGGCTCCACAAACCGGCACCGGCTCGCCTGAAACGGTTCATCCCGCCCTACAGCCACCGGCACTCCCCTGCCCCCTCCCCATTCCCCAGCCGGCTGTGATATATTGGGAAAATCAAATTCAGCCTTTTGGCAGATGACAGACGACGGCAGCGTGGGAGCCTTGCTAGAGCAAGGGCACGACAAATTGGATCGGGGGCAATACCAAGCGGCGCTGGAGATATTCCAGCAGGCGGCGGCGCGGGTGCCGGCAAACGCACCGGCACTGTACGGGTTGGGTTTGGCTTGCTACCGGCTGGAGCGATATGGGGATGCGGTTGAGCATTTGACTGATGCTTTGAGAGTAAAGGAGGAGTACCTCTTAGCCTTGGCGCGGCGAGGCTTGGCTTACCAAGCACTGAACGAGAATGTGTTAGCGACGGCAGATTTTGAGCGAGCGATTGCAATTCCAGCCGGTGATTTTGAGGATTGGCGTGGGAGAGGGATTGCGCTGGATGAATTAGGGCGCTATGAGGAGGCGATTGACTCATACGACAGGGCGATTGAAATCAAACCCGACACCCACGAAGCCTGGTACAATCGGGGGATTGCGCTGGGTAACTTAGGGCGCTATGAGGAGGCGATTGCCTCATTCGACAGGGCGATTGAAATCAAACCCGACTCCCACGAAGCCTGGAACAATCGGGGGATTGCGCTGTATAACTTAGGGCGCTATGAGGAGGCGATTGCCTCATACGACAGGGCGATTGAAATCAAACCCGACTACCACGAAGCCTGGTACAACCGGGGGTTTGCGCTGGGTAACTTAGGGCGCTATGAGGAGGCGATTGCCTCATACGACAGGGCGATTGAAATCAAACCCGACTACCACGAAGCCTGGTACAACCGGGGGAATGCGCTGTATAACTTAGGGCGCTATGAGGAGGCGATAGCCTCATACGACAGGGCGATTGAATTCAAACCCGACAAGCACGAAGCCTGGAACAACCGGGGGATTGCGCTGGGTAACTTAGGGCGCTATGAGGAGGCGATTGCCTCATTCGACAGGGCGATTGAAATCAAACCCGACAAGCACGAAGCCTGGGGCAGCCGGGGCGTTGCGCTGCGTAACTTAGGGCGCTATTCAGAGGCGATTGCCTCTTCTGACAGGGCGATTGAAATCAAACCCGACTCCCACGATGCCTGGAATAATCGGGGGATTGCGCTGTATAACTTAGGGCGCTATGAGGAGGCGATTGCCTCATACGACAGGGCGATTGAAATCAAACCCGACAAGCACGAAGCCTGGGGCAGCCGGGGCGTTGCGCTGCGTAACTTAGGGCGCTATTCAGAGGCGATTGCCTCTTCTGACAGGGCGATTGAAATCAAACCCGACTCCCACTATGCCTGGAATAACCGGGGCGCTGTTTTATGTGATTGCTTGAAGCGCTATGAGGAGGCAATCGCTAGCTTTGATGAAGCCCTCCGACTAACCGGCAATCAATTTTGGCTAGCTTGGAAAAATCGCGGGATAGCACTCCTCAACTCACGAGGATACGAAGCCGCCATCCAAACTTGGACTGCCGGCATCAAAGCCCTCCAGCCGGAATATTCCGAATATCACCTGGGTGTGGGCGAGTTGTATTGCGAAAAAGGCAGTGCGCAGTATGATTACGGAAAGCGACTGCTCAATCCTATAAATAGAATAGCGGGACCGGCACTAGGGGGGCCGGCATTCAGAGCGCCCATCATTGGCGGCGACAAGGATACCCGCCGCACACTGGAACAGATCAACCCCTTCCCGCACTGGCAACAGGCGAGAGAAAGCTATGAAGACGCCCTCACCTTCCTGACGTTCGAGAAGTTCCCCGAACCGCACCTGGAAATCTTGCAAGACTTGATTACAGTCTGTTCCGACTTGGGCGACGCCAAGACAGTCGAGAAGTTGTGGGAAAAGGGGGCGCAACTGCTAGAGAAGTTGTGGCCAACCTGCGAATCTGACACCCAGAGAATCTCCCTGTCGCGGAAGTTTGCCACCTTCGAGCAATTGCTGGTGGATATCCGCGCCGAGTCGGGAGACAGGAACAAGCAAATTGAAGCGCTGGAATTGGCAGAAAAGCGCAAAAATACCTGTCTCGCCTGGATGCGCTACGGCTGGAATTTCCAATTCCCCAGCCCCAATTACCAGGAGATGCGACAGCTGCTCAATCCCCAAACAGCCATCATTTACTGGCACGTCAGCCCCTCCGCCCTCACCACGTTTATCCTGCGCTACGATAAAAAATATCCCATCACCCGCACCCTCAAACCCGTCACCGAGAAGAAGTCTTTTGGCTTTATCTCCCAGCCGGTTGTGCACGAACACAAAGCTCATCTGCCGGCAATCCGCCAGCTAGAAGACTTTGAAAGGTGGGTGGCTGACTGGAAGCGGGATTATCAGGGATACCGGAAAATCTCACCGAAAAGCTCACAGAAAGAAACCCATCCCTGGCGGGTTAAAATGGAGGAGCGGTTAAACGAACTGGCTAGAATCCTGGAGATTGAGAGACTCTTGACTCATCTCACCGGCATCACCCAGCTGATTTTGATTCCCCACCGCGACTTGCACCTGCTTCCCCTGGAATACCTGTTCCGGGGCAAAGGTTTCACCCTCACCCGCCTTCCCAGCGCCCAAGTTGGCATCCAGCTTGCCAACTTTGGAAATGCCGGGGAATTCCCTCTCCTCAATGTAGAGCAAGTGGGCAACCCGCCGTTACAGTTTGTCCACATTGAATCCTCGGTTATTTCCCTCCTCTACCCCAACCACCTGCGCCTCGGTGAAAACGCCACACCGGCACAAGTCATGGAAAGGCTGCAAAGCGATGCCGGTGCTTTTCACTTCACCGGACACGGCGATCACAACCTTGACAGCCCCCTGGAATCTGCGTTAATATTTAAAGGGGGGAAACTCTTGACCTTGCGAGATATCTTCGCGCTGGAAAACCTGCCCAACTGCAAGCTAGTCTGCCTTTCCGCCTGCGAAACCGGCATCACCAGCCCGCAAACCCTTGTCGATGAATATGTGGGCTTAGTCAGTGGCTTCCTAGCAGTTGGAGCCACCCACGTTGCCAGCACCCTCTGGCAAGTAGACTCGCAAGCCACCGCCCTGCTGCTCATCCAATTTTACCGCAATTTGCGGAAAAATAACGCCGTGCCGGCAATCGCCCTGCAACAGGCGCAAGAGTGGCTGCGCACCGCCACTTATGATATACTGGGAAAGTGGTATAACGAGTTGGCCTCCGAGTTTCCCCAAGGCGACCGAGCCATCCAGTTTTTCTTGGAAAAACAAGCCACGCGACAAAAAGAATTAGCTATAATAGAGCCAAATAAGCGCCCCTACGAACACCCTTACTACTGGGCGGCTTTCACCGGCACAGGGAACCTGTAAACAAAACTATGTCCTCGACTGAGTTGCTAACCATTGACCCCGCAAACGCCCTGATCCTCCAAGCTTTTTTGAAGGCGCTGGCGCAACTAGACCCCTTCCCGCAAGCCTTACAGCCGGATCTGAAACAGCTGGCTATCGCCCTAGCTAAAGGTGAGACTAAGCTAGCGGCGGATATTGAAGATATCGCCAATAAAGACAACTCACTCAATCAACTGTTTCAAGACGAATACAGCCGGATGTTACTCCAGTGCGAGTCAGAAGGCGAAAGACCGGGGAAACGGACAAATAAGGTTCAACTAGATCCGAACCCTTCCTACCTGGGGAATGTCGCCGCCGAAATTCTCAGTTCAGACAATCCCAGTAAGTCGGCGCAAAAGAACAGCCATAAAATTGACATGTCTGACCACCTTCTCGACCCCACCATCATTATAACACCTTAGCGCAATGCGTCAAGTTATTTATCCCAGCTTGGATCTGTTTGTTTACCAGCTCGCAGAAGGGTTGGGGGCGGATGCTGATAAAATCAAGGCAGACAAACAGGCATTCCTGGCTAATTTTGCTAATCCAGCCGGCGTTTCCCCAGAAAAGCTCAAAGAGGTTGAAGAAACTCTCGCGCAGGAAAAGCCGGCTCCTTTGGAAGACGTGGACTTTCCCGAAATTGTAACCGAGGATAAATATCGTGCCGGTGGCTATTACACGCCGGTACGGCTGAGCGATACTTATGGCCTTTTGTTTGCCGTTTCAATAGAGGATAACGATCCGCTAAAAGAGCAGCCGGTGAGCAGCTTTAAAGCGCTTAAGTCCCTGGCAAAGACGAAACAAGGGAACTTAGGAAAAACCTGCATTCTCTACGGCTACTTGCCCAAAGGGGAAGATTCCGCAACTCTGGCTAAAGACATTTTAACACAATTTCTGGATGGCGAGCCGGTCAAGTTAGAGTGGCAGGACTTAACTTGGGATTGGGACACAAAACAGGCCAAGCCGGCGAAATTCTTGGGCGCGGATGTGTTTTTCTTCCTTCCCGAACCCGGAGACTCCCAAAACCTGGCAGCCGGTGGTATTTTTATCATCCTCTATCCCCAGGCAGATGACAGACATACCATTCTCAATACTTACGCAGAGTTGCACCGACCTTGGATAGAGCTGTTTTGGTTTCAGAACAAAATCCTCTGGGCTTACGAGCAAGCGAAGCAAATCAAAGAACTGCTGAAACAAGACTTTATAAAAGTTAGCGAAACCTTCAGACAAATCCAAAATCCCGAATTGGGGTTGCAGGAATTACAGGAAATCTTAGAGAAAAAGTCCCAGACGGTTGCCGGTTACGCAATCAACCTCAACTATCTGGAAATTCAGCTGCGCACCATAGAGATTAACTTGCGCAACTTTGACCTGTGCGCCGGCTACCTGGAAAAACAAGCCAATAAAATTTGCCCCACCGAAACCACCGACCTAAAATCCCTCCTGGACAAATTCAGCCAAATTGCCAGAACTGAGTATCAAGAACAAGTCAAACAAGACATTGACAGCCTCAAACCCGGACTCGAAGCCCTAGAAAAGGTAATCAGCGCTGTCAACAGCCTGCACGCGCTCAAACAAGCCGAACGAGATCGCCGGCTGGAACACCTCATCCAATCCGTAGGTGCCGGTGTGGGAACTGCTTCAGCCGCAGCCAGCGTTTTCTCAGCCTTAATCAAAGATTTTACCCCATTTTACCCTATCAAAATCGACAGCAAACAACTTCCCTGGGCTGAACCAGTCTCGAACTTGTTCATTGTCCTATTATTGAGCCTTGGTTTAGGCTTGCTTTCAGGGTGGGGTCTTTGGAAATATTTGGGCCGGCACACCACCAAATAACCCCTTTCCCCCTCCACCTTGGCGACCTTGGCGTCTTGGCGGTTAACGCAGATAATTGCGTCCATCTACTTCGGCGTCCATCTGCGGTTTCAATAACAAATTATTGCCAGTGAACTCCACATGACCGAACTCAACCTAGAAGCCCAACACACCGGCGAACGCCTGGATCGCTACCTCGCCGCCCAACTCAGCGACCTCTCCCGCTCGCGCATCCAAGACCTTATAGCACAAGGCAACGTAAAAGTCAATGGGGAGATTTGCTCATCCAAAAAAGCCACGGTGCTTTCCGGCGATCGCATCCAGCTCACCATCCCCCCGGCGGAACCCCTGGAACTCCAACCCGCCGACATCCCCCTCGACATCCTCTACGAAGACGAGCACCTGCTCATCCTCAACAAACCTGCCGGTTTAGTCGTCCACCCCGCACCGGGACACCAAAGCGACACGCTTGTCAACGCCCTGCTGGCCCACTGTCCCAACCTCACCGGCATCGGGGGCGTGCAGCGTCCCGGAATTGTCCACCGGCTCGACAAAGACACCACCGGCGCACTGGCGATCGCCAAAACCGACCGCGCCCACCAGCACCTGCAAGCCCAACTCAAAGCCAAAACCGCCCGCCGGGAATACCTGGGCGTGGTTTACGGAGCGCCCAAAACGGAAATCGGCACCATTGACCAGCCGATTGGACGCCACCCGATTGACCGCAAGAAAATGGCCATCGTGCCGGTGGAAAAAGGCGGACGCCCAGCGGTCACGCACTGGCGCATCAAAGAGCGCCTCGGCAACTTCACCCTGATCGAGTTCCAGCTAGAAACCGGGCGCACCCATCAAATCCGCGCCCACAGCGCCCACATTGGGCATCCGATCGTCGGCGATCCAGTGTACAGCAGCGGGCGCTTTGCCGGTGTCAACCTTCCGGGACAAGCCCTGCACGCATGGCGGCTGCAGCTGCAGCATCCCGTCACCGGCGAATTGATAGAAGCCGTCGCCCCCCTCCCCCAATCCCTGATCACCCTCTTAGACGTGCTGCGGCGCAGGGCTTCCTCGTAGCTTTTCCCAATTGGGCTTCAGCCCAAAAAGTTCGTAGTTGGGCTTCAGCCCAAAGTTCGTAGTTGGGCTTTAGCCCAAAGTTCGTAGTTGGGCTTCAGCCCAAAAGTTCGTAGTTGGGCTTCAGCCCAAGTTCTTCATGCAAAAAATCTGCGGCGCAAGTTTCTTAAATAAACCTATATTCTGGCGGAACCGCAAAAACAAGGGGGGCTAGACACTAGCGACTAAAGACTAGCAAATCAATCTAGCCTCTAGCATCTAGCTTCTAGCCCCCACTCCGAATGAGCTATCGAAGCGCCAAGCGCTGATTACTTCTTGCGGCTGGGAACCAGGCTGAGGTAATCCATGCTCTGGGTGTTAAGCTTGACAACACTGGTAGGTACTGGGGCGAGCGACTGCGCCATACCCAAATACAGTGCTGGATCGCCAGCCTTAGGCTGCTTTTCTTGCGGGATGAAGCGGCGCACCTGGTTTTGCCAGATGACTTGCGGGAAGCCCAGCTGGTTGCGGTGGTATTCCGCATAGCGAGGAGTCTTCAGGTTGAAAGGCACTTCTCCTTTATTGCGCTGCGGCAAAATCCGCCGGAGCTGGTAGGGAACCGTGTTATCCCCAAAGTTGCTGATGTACTCATCGCTGTCCAGCAAGGCGTTGACAAATCCTTGCAGACCTTTCGTCGCCAGCACAATTGACCAAGCGATCTTTTCGCGCTCGCTGTAAACGTCGCGCCCCAAGATCCGCTGCACGCAGATTTCCACAAACCGGTAGTTGCTGTTGGTTTCGTGGTTCAGCCGGCGGAACGCATCCGAAGTCGCCAGACCGCGAATGAAATCCCGCACCGTGATCTGACCGTTTCTCAGCTGAGATTCCAAGAAAGTTTGGCGGGTGCTCTTGAGAATCTGGTGCTCGCTGAAAATTTGGCGGTACGCCGCCCAAATCACCTCGCCCATTTCTGCCGGTGAGGGCAGGTTTTCGGTTGTGTAAATCCGGGGCTGTTCGTCCCCCGGCTTTTCATATCCAGCTACGCGCTGGTTTTGGCTCTTTGGAGCGTACTCTAGCAAAGGAATCGCCACTTGACAATCTCCGCAATTTCCAACTTTTGTTTGTGATTTGCCGATACTTTGTTGCTAACAACCTTTCACAGTCGCTAACAGCTACATAAGCTGAGAGAGTCTCTCAACCAAGGCGTATCAACCCATGCCCGCAGTCAAATCCCACGAACACTGTGCGTGAGAGCAATTTAGATCCCATTTATCACTTTATAAAGTTAAAGAAACGGGTATCTAAATTCAGTTTTCAGGCTAGTGTCCGCTGCCAATAGCAAAGATAGCATACTTTGGCAAGCGGCACGCTCTCAAGGGCTGCTGCTGGCAGCCCTCAGTCAAAAGTCCTGGGTCATTTGCTTTTAGGCTGTTAGGCTTTCAATCTGCTTTTTGGAGAAAGAAAGCCGAAACCCACAGACCTGTTCTCAGGGGGAACCTGATAACTAGGATATACCGGTGGGTAGCGCAAATTTAACGCGCCACAGCTTAGCCGCTCAGTCCTCAGTCAAAAGTCCTGGAGCAGGCAAATGGCCAATGACCCCTGGCCAGTGACTGACTGCCACTGGCTGATATTTCACCAGCCAACACTCAGATTAGGGGATTGCGGTCACGCAAATCTCATTTTTCTGAAGAAATGCAACAATCTGTAATATTTCTTGACACAGGGGTTCAAGCGCCCCCCTTCCAAAAGGCCAAGGGGTCGGGTGTGGGCCGGCAGTGGGGCCAGTTGCGCAGCCAGGCTTCTCGCTCGCCGGCTTGCCACGCCCGATCCCACACCGGCAGGTCCAGCCCCAGTCCCAGACAGAGGTGAGAGATCGCGGCCAAAAAGTGCCGGTCGTGACCGGGCGCGCCCAAATGGGCGTGAGCGTATTCGTGGGCAACCACGCCCAGCCAGTCCTGCGGGTGGATGCGACCGGCATCAATGAGAATGGCCACCGGCTGGGCCAGGATATTGCACAGGGCGTCCACGCCAAACTGCCCAGCCAGAGGCGCAGCCAGAATGCGCATCACTCGCCGGTCTTGCGGGTAGAAGCAGCTGTGACAGGCATCCAGACAGGCTTCGAGCTCAGCATTCACGGCGTCGATGTTGTGGCCAATCCAAGTGCAGATGCGGATGCGCTCGTTGATGTCATCCGCCACACCGATGGCCTCTGGGTGCAAAGCCAGCCGGCGCACAGCATTCAGGTACTCCGCCCCCCGCAGGAACGGATCACTGGGGATTTTGGATATTGGATATTGGATTTTGGATTGGGGATTGGGGATTGGAGATTGGGGATTGGGCATGGGGCACTCGGCATTCGGTCGGGAGTGGGCATTGAGCATGGGGATAATACGATTTGTTACAGGTGTGACGTTACGGGTTTCACAACACTGTACTGCGCACACCCCATTCCTGCCACCTGACACCCGACGGGGTGCCGGTGGGCTACTCCCGCTTACCAGCCCAACACAGAGTAGAACTCTTTGGTGCCCGCGCCACGCTCAGCCGGCTGGGAAGTCGAATCTGAATGTCCCGAGGCATCTTGGCCAGACTCAATCCGGCTTTCGGTGCAGAACGACGCCGTGCTGAACCCGCCAAAGCGTTTCACCGTGCTGGTGCGCATGCGCAGGTTGGGGCTGGCAAACCAGAAGCGCTCAACCGAACTCATGGTTTCATAGTCCGTGATCAGCACCAGCGCCCCCTCCGAGTCCATCTCATAGCGACCGGCCACCGGCACGATTTCCGCGTAGCCCCTTTCGCGCAGCATCAAACCCTGCTTGGGATTCTCCCCATCGGGGACGATGGCAAACACCGTCGAGCCCTCGTGACTGTCATCCTCTTTGTCCCAAGCCATCGCCGCTTGCCACTTCACGTATGCCCCACCGGCAGCTTTCGCCGGATCTATCTCATGCATTTGGCAGATTTCCGCAACTTTGGGATGATCCGCTCCCAAGGCTTCCACCGTAATCTCTGAGTCGCCCATCTCAGCCCTTCGGAAGGCCAGATGGTGAGTCGCGCGCTGCGAGCGCCACACTCCGGCACTCCGCTGAAAAAATTCCATTGCGTCCATTGGACTGACTGTCTCCCTGTAGTATGAGGCTTCGCAGTTGTTCCCTCCTGATCATAAGGCTTGTGGCGGATTGATGAATTTTTGTAGCACAGATTAGTATGGAAATGTGCATAGCGGACAGTTTGTCAATAGGTATTTACGATAATTTACATTTAGGAGGGTACAAGTCGGCGCACGAGCGCGTCTCTTGTATCAGTCCGCCCTATTTAACTCACGGAGCAATCTTATGGACATCCCCACGGGCCTGACTTTGGAGCAACAGTTCAAGCTGCAAGTGCTGCGGGAACAGGTCAAGACTCTGAGCCGAGAGCAGGCACAGGAGTACCTGCTGGAGGTACTCAGACAAAACATGGTCAAAGACAACCTCTTCAAGCACATGCTCAAAAAAGGCGCTTAACGTGCTTGAAGACAAGAAACCGGCGTGCTCGCCCCCCCTGGCTGTTGCGTTTCCAGGGGTGGCCCACGCCGGCTTACAGTTTGTAGTTGGGCTCATGCCCAAAAGTTCGCACCTGGGCTAATGCCCGACAGCGGTTCTCACAAAATGCCGAATACACGCACTTTTAGCGACTGCGCTGTTCTATATACAATTCGGCCTCTTCGCCGGTATGAAACCCTATCAGGGATTGAAACTCAACTAAAGCTTCTGACCCAAATCCCGGAAACGGATCGTCGCACAAGACTTGGGTTTATCCCGCCCGATCGCCTCTTAAGCTGCTCGCACGAGACTTGGGTTTATCGCGTCTTGTCCCGCGCGGTCGCCTGTGGGGTCGCGGTGAGAGTTAATTCTTGAGCAATTAACCGGACTTCATATAACTGGATGTACTGGGGGCAAAGCCTCGCCTTACCCCTGCCGCGCTTACAGATAGCCTATCCGTTAAATCAGTCATCCGGCACAGGGAGCGGGCGCAGATCAGCCAAAGCGCCCGCTGACATACTCTTGGGTCGATTCCTTGGAAGGATTGTGGAAAATAATCTGCGTCTCGTCGTACTCCACGAGATAGCCGATGCGCCCGCCCTTCTCCGCCGGCTCAACATTGAAAAAAGCCGTCATGTCCGACACCCGCGACGCTTGCTGCATGTTGTGCGTCACGATCACAATCGTGTATTGCTGCTTGAGTTCGTGCAGCACCTCCTCAATCCGCAGCGTCGAAATCGGGTCAAGGGCAGAGCACGGCTCATCCATGAGAATCACGTCAGGCTGGACCGCCAGCGCCCGGGCAATGCACAGCCGCTGCTGCTGGCCCCCAGAAAGGGCCAAGCCACTTTGGCGCAGTTTATCTTTAACTTCATCCCAGAGGGCGGCTTGGCGCAGCGATCGCTCCACCAGCTCATCCATATCCCCCTTAAAGCCATTAATCCGGGGGCCAAAAGCGATATTGTCATAAATCGATTTCGGGAAAGGGTTCGGCTTTTGGAACACCATGCCAATCCGACGCCGCACTTCCACCGGATCGATTTGGGGGGCGTAGAGGTTTTGACCGTGATAGGAAATGTTCCCTTGGACTCGAAAACTCTTGATCAGGTCATTGAGCCGGTTGTAGCAGCGCAGCAGCGTGCTTTTGCCGCACCCCGAAGGCCCAATAAAAGCAGTGATGCAATTTTTGGGGATATCTAAAGAGACATCCCGCAGCGCTAGGAAGTTACCATAGGAGACGGACACATTCTGCGCCCGTAAAACCGTTTGAGTCTGATTTGCAATTCGAGTGTTAGAAGCCATAAAATAGTTGCATTCGCGCCTTTCAGTTGAAACCGGCACCCGCCCTGCAGTCTGGAGCGGGCTCGCTCCTTGCCAGGGGGTGATGCCAGTCAGTCTCAAAACATGGCGGCTAGCTGTTGCAGCGATTTACAGAGGAAAGTGTTCTGTCGAGTGCCGGTGGGAGCGGGAATCCCATCCGCCGGCAGTAGCAGTTGAAAATCTTTCCTGCTTGAGACTCTCCGAAGTAAATTCTCCTGAACAGGATAGCCTCACACCGAGCTAGCATATCAGCTAACCTCTGGCTGTATCCATTATTGCATTATCTGCCGCTCCTGAGATATTAAAATCTGCCCCCTGCCAGCTTAATTTTTCCTCACCAAACTTAACGCTTCATCAATAAACTTTGCGAGCCGTTGCCCAGCGGGCAACCGCACTGGTAATCAGGACCAGGAACACCAGGACTAGGGAAGCCGCCCAGGCTAGCTCCTGCTGATTTTTAAACGGAGAAGTGGCGAAATTATACACCAAAACTGCCAGAGAAGGCGTGGGCGCGGACAGAGAAGCCGGCCAAAATTGCGCGAACAGCGCCGTAAACAGCAGGGGTGCGGTTTCTCCAGCCGCGCGAGCGATTGCCAAAGTCGTGCCGGTGACAATCGCCGGCATTGCTGCCGGCAGCACCACGAACGCCACCATCTGAAAATTGGTAGATCCAATGCCCAGAGCGGCTTGCCGGATCTCTGCCGGGACTAACTTCAGCGATTCCTCTGTGGCTCGCACAATAATCGGCAGCATCAAAATCGACAGGGCAAACCCCCCAGCCCATGCGGAAAAGGTGCCGGTAGCCAGCACCACAACCCCATAAGCAAATACCCCCACAATAATTGAGGGCACCCCACTGAGGACATTAGTGGCGAAGCGAATCCAGTAGGCCAGTTGAGTGTCCGAGGCGAACTCGTTCAAATACACCGCCGCCATAATGCCAAAGGGAACGCTAAGCAGTGTGGCAATTCCCACCACGATCAGAGTGCCAACAATCGCATTGCCAAAACCGCCTCCTGGCACCATCGGCGGCGGCGGAAGTTCCAGAAACAAACTGGGGCTGAACCGGCTCAAGCCCTGGATAGTGACGTAGGACAGTACCGCCAGCAAAGGCAGCAGGGCAAGAGCCGCGCACAGATAGCACAAGCCGGTCATCACTATCCCGAAAAGAGTTCGGGGAGAGGTGGGAGAGCGGGTTAAACCGCTGACAGCAGACCCAGAAGAGGTCGTATTTTGGGAGCTATTCATAGCTTGTGATAAGTAACAGCAGACAGCTTTCCAGCTGGCCGCTAAATCCGCTGGACTCGCTGAATCAGCAACTGAGCCAGGATATTGATCAGCAGCGTCAGGGCAAACAAAATTAAAGCCGCGTACATCAGCGCAGAGACTTGCAAACCGCTCGCCTCGGCAAATTGATTCGCCAGCAGAGAAGCGATGGTGTTGGAGGGAGCCAAAATAGAGAGGTTAATACTGTTGGCGTTGCCAATCAACATGGTCACCGCCATCGTTTCGCCCAAGGCTCGCCCCAGGGCTAGCATGATTGCACCCACAATACCAGAAAAGGCAGCCGGCAGTAAAATCTGGAAAATTGTCTCCCAGCGGGTTGCGCCTAAGCCGTATGAGGCTTGCCGCAGGTCCGGAGGCAGGGAAATCAGCGCATCCCGCGAGATAGCGGCAATCGTCGGCAGGACCATCACTGCCAGAACCACCGCTGCCGGCAGCATCCCCGGACCTCGCAGCGGCGTGCTAAAAATCGGCAGCCAGCCGGCAGACTCATTGAGCCACCCCCCCACCGGCTTTAACAGCGGAATCAGGACAAAAATGCCCCAAAGTCCGTAGACGACGCTGGGAATGGAGGCTAGCAGCTCGACCAGCAGCACCAGCACAGCGTTGATCCGTGGGGGCAAAAAGTCTTCGCTCAGGAAGATGGCCACCCCCACCCCCACCGGCACCGCCAGAAGCAGGGCAATCAGGGAGCTGACCACTGTACCGTATATCTGGGGGAGCGCCCCGTACTCGTCTCTGACAGGGTTCCAGCTGCTGCTGGAAATGAAATTGGCACCAAATTCTTGAATGGCAGGGGAAGCCTGGATCGCCACCTGCACCGTCATCCAGATTAAGATGCCGGCCACCGCCAGCGCAAACACCTGGGTGAGCCGAATAAACCCCCCATCGAGCACCCGCCTCAATCTGGATTGGGACTGGAGGGCTTTCTGAGAGTCTCTCGTGACTGAATTCATGATGATCGCAAATCAACTCTGCAGCCCATTTTGCTATCCGTGGGATGAGTGGCCACTTATAGAGGGGCTGCCTATCAATCATACCGGCTGCCGCTCTCTCCTGAGTTAAGGGCAGATTAAGGCTGCATCTGGCTGCGGGGCGAGATCAGCTGGGGCCAATCCCCACCCTTTCTGGAGCGTTCTGGAGAGAGGATCGGGATTATTCCGTCTGATTGATTTATTGTTTTAATGAACCGCCAAGACGCCAAGAACGCCAAGAAAAAAGAGAGAAGAGGAAGAGGATGGAAAAGGTAATGGGGGGAATTGACCGGATTGGAGAGAGGGCGTGCGGCGGGAGCTTTTGCCGGCTCTCACGCTTGGCGGTATTTTTAGGCAGCTTTTAGGGCCGGCTCTGGGGGGGTGGAGAAGTCCCTGCAGGAAGTGCCGGTGAAAAGGTTTTTGGTGGGCGGATAGGGTGGGCGGCACGGGACGGCGGTCGAGAGGGGTGCCGGTGGCTAAACTTTCTATTCTAAATGATAAAATGCCAGCAATTCAGTCACTGTATCAAAGGGCAAAACGTGGTTCAAGCACCGCTATCAACTTCCTCCCATCCGCCGGCAGGCGCAAGCTCCCCTTCGGAGCGGTGTGGCTCTCCCGCAGGGTGCGCTGATTTTCCGGATCTTGGCGTCGCGCCGGTCGCCTGTTCTCCTGAGCAGCTGCTCCGGTGGCTGCTGTCGCTGGCTGACCGGATTGTCAGCGGCTACCGCATTGAGCGAGAGGAAGCGCTCGCACTCACCCAGATAGAGGGTCAGGAGAATATTTTGCTGCTGTGCGAAGCCGCTGACCGGGTGCGGCAAGCTTGTTGCGGCAATACGGTGGATTTGTGCTCGATTGTTAATGTCAAGTCGGGCAATTGCTCGGAAAATTGCGGCTTCTGCTCTCAGTCGGCTCACCATCCGGGCATCGATTCGCCTGTGTACGGGCTGAAATCGACTGAGGAGATTCTGGCTCAGGCTAAGGCGGCTGAGGCGGCGGGGGCTCGCCGGTTTTGCTTGGTGTCGCAAGGACGGGGAATTAAGTACAGCAGTCCGAAATCCGCTGAGTTTGAGCGGATTCTGGAAACAGTGCGCCTTCTTGTCGCGGAAACGAGTATCAAGCCTTGCTGCGCTCTCGGGGAGGTGACGCCGGCACAGGCGCAAGCGCTTCGAGATGCCGGTGTGACGCGCTACAACCACAATCTGGAGACGTCAGAGAATTTTTTCCCGAATGTGGCGACGACGCACAGCTGGCAAGATCGTGCCGAGACGGTTCGGAATCTGAAGGCGGCGGGGATTCAAGCTTGCACCGGCGGCATTCTGGGAATGGGGGAAACTTGGGAGGACCGCGTGGATTTGGCCCTGGCGCTGCGAGAGCTGGAAGTGGAATCGGTTCCGCTCAACCTGCTCAACCCCCGCACCGGCACGCCTTTGCAGGACCGCCCCAAACTTGACCCCTATGAGGCGCTCAAGGCAATTGCCATTTTTCGGCTAATTTTGCCAGAACAGATTATCCGCTACGCCGGCGGGCGGGAAGCGGTGATGGGCGAGCTGCAAGCTCTGGGGCTGAAAGCCGGGATCAATGCCATGCTGGTGGGCCACTACCTGACAACTTTGGGCCAACCGCCAGAACAGGACCGCACGATGTTAGAATCACTGGGACTCCAGGGTGGAGAAGCGCCGGTTCCCGGACAGCTGCGCGCCCGCCAGCTTTGAAATTTGAGAGGTAAAATTTAGTCTTGAATTTCTTGCGCAATCCTACAGAACGTGATACAATACAAACAGAGTTCAAAATTGACATAGCCCATCAGTCAGAGCCGAACAGGTGAGTCGCGACTTCAGTTAGTGCTTGATTTTCTGTCAGCCTCTCTTGACTTCCGATACGGTTGCCAAGGCCAAACGAAAAATCATATCTAAAACAGTCAGAGCGATGATGAAGAACGGCTATGTCAGCACCCGATTGGGTGGTTCAAAGGCGTCTCACCTGCGTATCCCAGTTGCGGATTTACGCGCTTCACGAGACTAGAATGGTGATGCATGAGATTTTCTTGAAAGCTTTGCGGGATACCGCCTCTATCACTTTTACCGGGGATAGTGCTATCGTTGCATTTTTCGGGAATACCTCGAATAATGTCGCGTAAATGTATCAGTTTCGATGGGTTCAAAGTCCAGAAAGACACCGCCCGTGAGCAGTTCTGTCAGGGGGGAAAACCCCAAATCCCCAATCCACCTATCTCCGACGCTGGAATTGCTGTGGGCTGTGATTGGCTTGCTGCTGACTGTTGGCTGCACGTTTCTCAAAGCCTCTATCGCCAGCCCGTTCTGGGATTGGTGGCCTTCGGGGATTCACACTCAATCCCTGGGCGTCACCTTTCAAATTGGCGCGGTGCTGCTCACCGGCTGTATGGGGGGCAAAAATGCCGGTGCCCTCTCCCAAATTGCCTACCTGGCACTGGGGCTGGCAGGCATGCAGGTGTTTACTGACGGTGGCGGTTTCGGCTATCTGGCCAAGCCGGCGTTTGGCTATTTGCTGGGCTTTGTTCCAGGAGCCTGGGTGTGCGGCTGGCTGGCTTTTCAAACCCCCCGCCGGCTGGAGTTTCTCGCCTTAAGCTGCATGGCTGGCTTGCTGGTGATTCATCTGGCCGGCTTGAGCGCTCTGGCGCTGAAATTCTCGTTTAACGAAGACTTGCTGCTGCCGGCTGCCGTCACCTATTCGCTCGATCCAATGCCGAGCCAGCTGGCGGTGGTCTGCGCTGTCACCGTCCTGGCGTTTGTCCTGCGCCTGCTGATGTTTTATTAAGTGCTGGATTGCGCTGTCGCGGTCTATTAGCTGCCCCAGTTAAGGTTTTATGCTTGAACTCGCTGCCACAACCGGGCACACCTTTTGATAGGAATTTACGGCTGTTTTAAAGAGAAAAATGTTAACTCTGGCGAAAAGAGAGTCAGGATGAGAGTTTGGATTATAATGGAATAAGCTGTCGCGCATTTATGGCGGGGGCTACTAGGAGACAATGTTTGCAGTTGGGCTTTAGGCCAATCGGCGGGCCTAGTAGGGGCGCAGAATTTTTATCTTTGGCGGTGTGCGCAGTTCCGAAGCGACTGCCTGGAAGGGAAATGAGGGAAAAACTCGCCTGTAATAAGCTGTGGGGCAGTGAGGGGTCGTTTCCAGGGGAAATGAGCCAAACGTGAGATGCAAAAGACTAAATGAAAAAAGAGAAACTCTTGATGCGAATGCGCATTAAAAATCGCCTCTTCTGGGTGGCTGCCACAGCCAGCCTGATTCTAGACCGGCTGACCAAATACTGGGTCGTGCAAAATTTTCGGCTGACGGAGACATGGCCCCTGTGGCCAAATGTCTTTCACTTCACTTATGTCACCAACACCGGCGCGGCGTTTAGCCTGTTTAGCGAGGGGGCGAGTTGGCTGCGCTGGCTGTCGCTGGGAGTGAGTTTGCTGCTGGTGGCGTGGGCGTGGTTTGGCCCCAACTTCAATCGCTGGGAGCAGGCGGGGTATGGCTTTATATTAGGGGGAGCGCTGGGAAATGGCATAGACCGGTTCGCTGAGGGGAAAGTGGTGGATTTTCTGGATTTTCGCCTGATCCGATTTCCGGTGTTTAACTTGGCGGATGTCTTTATCAATGTGGGCATTATTTGCCTGCTGATCGTGGCATTCTCGCAAGCGCCGGCAGCCAAGCGACGGCAGTAAGGGAGAAGCGGCAGGGGTGACGGCTGTTGGGCCAGAAATCAGCGCAGCGAGTGGCCACAAGTTGAGGCGAGACATGCCGGTGCGAGATTCTTGGCATTTAATTTACTCCAATTAAATGCGGTTAAATGTAAAAAGTTAGAGTGGGAAAGAACTGAGGATTTTGAATTAAGGTGAAAGAAGCAAATTATATGTAGGAATGGGAGTGGCGGTCACGATGCCTCTGGGCTCTTGGACTGGCAGTGCGAAGGTGCCCCACGCGATTATGCGATTATGCCCAATGCGATTATGCCCCATGCGATTATGCCCCATGCGATTATGCCCCACGCGATTATGCGATTATGCCCAATGCCCAGTGCCCCGACTCAGAGATAATATAGGTACTCAACGGAACCTGATATTAGATGTGCCGCAGGCTGATTTCTGGGATTCATCCGGCACAGATGGCGCAGCTGGAAGTGCGGCATCCGGAGCAGGCGGAAGAAACCCGACTGTCGGCTGTGGCGCACCGGCGCTCGGGCGGATTACGATCGGAGCAGCAGACATGCTGCAGTCAGGCAGCTTTGTTGCCATGACTTGCCAGCGCGTTTCAGGAAAAGCTCTTTGGCCAAGTGTAGTTGCAGCCAGACTGGCATCAATCCCGGGTGCAATTTTGGCAAGACTGGCCCATATCGTACTTGAACAACTACCTGGATTTGGCGCATGAATTCACCCCAGCCCCCTCAACAGCCGAACCCCCAACAGCCCAGGACGATCTTCAACACCATCACCAAAGCGGTGCAGACGATCGCCAACGTGAATTTCGCGCAGCTGGCGCTCAAGCCCAATGCCAGGGTGGCAGAACTGTGGGTGTTCGATGCCGGTACGGGCTCTCAAGAGAAATATCCGCTGTTGGGAGAGCGATACCTGCTCGGACGCAGTTCCAAATCCTCCGATATAGTGGTGCGCAACCCAGTCGTCAGCCAGACTCACCTGTCTCTGACGCGGGACAGTCGCAGTCCCAATGCGCCGTTCATCATTAGAGACGAGAAATCCACTAACGGCATTTATAAAGGCAAGCGGCGGATTGCGTCTATGGCCCTGCGCCACGGCGATGTCCTCACCCTCGGACCGCCAGAACTCGCCGCCTCCGTGCAGGTTAAGTTTGTCGATCCGCCGCCCTGGTACCTGCTGGCTGTTCGCTACCTCCTTTACGGTGCCGGCGGGCTCACTGCCCTGCTGGCGCTGTGGATTCTGGCGGAGTGGCAAAAATTCCGGGTGCGCCCCCTGCCGACTTCGACAAACGGGCCGGTGGTGGTGTACGCCCGCGATGTCACTACTCCCCTGCGCCCTCGCTACAACAGCGCTCACCGAGAGCTGCGGCGACTGCCGGACTTTTCCCGCTACCTGCCAATGGCGCTGATCGCCTCTGAGGACAGCCGCTTCTACTGGCACATGGGTGTCGATCCGGTTGGGGTGCTGCGGGCGGTGACGGCCAATCTTCGCGGCGGCGGCATCCGCGAAGGGGCGAGCACGATCACGCAGCAGCTGGCGAGAAGTCTGTTCCGAGACTTTGTCGGGACTGAGGATTCTGCCGGTCGCAAGGTGCGGGAAGCGGTGGTGGCGCTGAAGTTGGAGTGGGCTTACAGCAAACAGGACCTGCTAGTCACTTATATGAACCGCGTTTTCTTGAGCCTTGACCTGTACGGGTTTGAGGATGCGGCTCAGTTTTACTTCGGCAAGTCAGCGGCGGATTTAACCCTGTCTGAGGCGGCGACGCTGGTGGGGATTTTGCCGGCACCCAACAGTTTCAATCCGGTTCAGGACTATCAGGCGGCGGTCAAGCAGCGCGATGGGGTGATCTACCGCATGCGGGCTCTGGGCATGATTACTCAGGATGAGGCGGACCGGGCCCGCCGGTCGCGGATTGAAATTAACCCCAAAGCTAAGGAAATCCTCAGCAAGACGATCGCACCCTATTTCTACAGTTATGTCTTTGACGAACTGGAGGTGTTGCTGGGAAAGGAGCTGGTTAGAGAGGGCAATTTTATTGTGGAAACCGGCCTCGACCCGCAAATGCAAAAGCAGGCTGAGGTGTCGCTGCGCAATGCCGTGAAGAATGCCGGTGCCAGTTACAGATTTTCTCAAGGTGCGATTGTCACCCTCGACAGCAGCACCGGCGAAATCCTCGCCCTCCTCGGCGGCACTGACTACAGCGAAAGTCAGTTCAACCGCGCCACTGACGCTTTGCGACAGCCCGGATCGACGTTCAAAGTCTTCGCCTACACCGCTGCGATTGAGAGGGACATCCCGCCGGGAAAGTCCTATTCCTGCGCCCCGGTGGACTGGGGCGGCCAATATTTTGAAGGCTGCCGGTCGGGCAGTTCAGCTTTAGATATGTACACCGGCATTGCCAGATCGGAGAATCCGATCGCCCTGCGCGTGGCTCAGGATGTGGGCCTGGAGCGGGTGGTGAAGATGGCCAGACGGATGGGCATCAAGTCTAAGCTCAATCCCGTGCCGGCGCTGGTACTCGGTCAGAGCGAGGTGAACGTGCTGGAACTCACCGGCGCGTTTGCGGTGCTGGCCAATAACGGTGTGGCCAACCGCCCCCACGCCATCAAGCGGGTTCTGGACAGCAATGATTGCAGCAATCCCAAAGATCCTAAAACCTGCCGGGTGATTTACGACTACGCCCAAGATACCTCGGCTAGCCGGCCTGTTCTCCAGTCTTATGTCGCAGATACCATGACCACTCTGCTGCGGGGTGTCGTGGAGTCGGGCACCGCTCGCAGCGCCTATTTGGGGCTGGGGGAGGCGGGCAAAACCGGCACCACAAACAACAATGTTGACCTGTGGTTCGTTGGCTATCTCCCCAACCAGCAGATCGTCACCGGCATTTGGCTGGGCAATGACGACAACTCCCCCACTTCTGGCAGCAGCGGGCAAGCGGCGCAGCTGTGGGGCGATTATATGGGCCAAGTGGTGAAGTAATCGTTCCTTTTGAGATCGACAGTCACAGACATAGCAATTGACACCCCACTCAGGGTTTGAGCAACGCCTGTGCCTTCCCCCAAGTATGAGGGGAACACAGGCGTTATAGCAGTATTCACTTAGGTGAGGACATTCTAGCCGGAGTCATATTGGGCACCCGCATGACATCGCCAATGAATGCCAGCGTTACCGGCTCTTTCATAAGACCTGCGCCGCTCAGTTTTGGCCGCTGTCCCACTCTTGATTCCAAAGCGTTATAAATCCGGCACCGCATTCCGGACATTCGTCTTTCACCGGTGCGATTGTCTGGCCGCATTTGGGACAGGTCACTGCCCCTGTTGCCCTTTTCAATTCAGCTTTAAGCTTTTGATAGTCCCTGTACAGGTCTTCGACGCACAGAGCCCGCCGGTAAGCCCCCTCATCCGTAATATTGTCGCAATAGTTTCCGTACCGGCCATAATCCCTGTACAGCCGCCAAGTAGATTTCATCGTTTCGATAATTTCTGCTTTTTCTAACATAATTTACCTCATTTATTAGGGCAATTCTTGCGGTTTTGGCAAAAATTGCAATATTCACTTAGGTTCGCACACGCTCCTCAGAAAGAAACGCCTATCCTACGAGATCCTGACGTAGGGCAGGCGTCTCGCCTGCCCTAACCTAAGTGGCTAGTGCTAGATTTATATTTTACAAGCCGCCAGAATTGGAGGCAGATCCTCCCTTGCTCGTTCCCTGGCTCCGCCTGGGAACGAGGGGAAACTGAATAATGAATAGCTAATTGCTAGTCACGAATGACTGCTTTGCCAGCAGGGAGCGGACTTCATCGTCGGTGGTTTGCGAGAAGTCGCCGTACCAGAGACTGATGGCGCGGAATGGCTCTAGCGCTCTCAGACACACGATTTCGTCCGCCTCGGCTTTCAACTCGTTGCAGGTGGAGAGGGGTGCCACCGGCACAGCCACCACAACCCGCTCAGGCTTTTGCTGTCGCAATGTGGCAATAGCTGCGCGCACAGTTGAGCCGGTGGCAATTCCGTCATCCACCAGAATCACCGTGCGATTTTGAATGTCGGGAGCGGGGCGATCCCCTCGGTAAGTGCGGTTGCGCCGCTCCAATTCCTGCTGCTCCTCTGCAGCGACGCGCTCAATGTTTTCTTTGGAAATTCTCAGTTCTCCCACCACATTCTGATTGAGCACCATCACGCCGCCGGGAGCAATGGCTCCCATCGCCAATTCTTTGTATCCGGGTGCGCCCAGCTTCCTCACCAGGCAGATATCCAGTGGCGCATTTAGCCTGCGAGCGACTTCAAAGGCAACAGGCACGCCGCCACGGGGAAGCGCCAGCACCAGCACCTCCGGGCGGCTGGCATAAGCCTGTAGCTGCTCAGCCAGCAGCCGCCCCGCTTCAGTTCGATCTCGATATCGCATGTTTGTTATGTCACCTCCATTGCCTGAGGGGGCTGCTGAACCCGAGTCAGCTCAAGGCTGTTTCCAGCCCCTGTTTCCGCTGGGCTGCCATTCCCATCCAGCACAGCAGCCCTAGGGCTTGCCCGATTTGCGCGGCCAGACTCCCCGCATTCCAAGCCCTCAGCTTCAGTTCGTCTTGCAGCAGCACCCGCCCCGCGCTCAGTTCAGGGGCTGCTGTGGATGGAGGTAACAGCAGTGCGTTTGGGTTTCCTGCAGGGCCAATCAGGGGGTGAGGTTCTGCCGGCAATTTGCAAAAATTACTAATGCTAGCCCTCACCGCTGGGCTGGGCACTGCCCAAGGATCGGCCATCTCTTCACCGGCATCTGCGGCAGCTTGACCCGGCGGATCTCTCGATAAATTTTCCAGCATAGTTCTAGCCTCGTTTTTTGCAGGTTAAACGATCGCGTTGCTCTATTATTATTATAATAGCACTTTTTTTATCAAAGAATCAATTTGCTAGCCACTCTATGAAAACTTCAGGTTTTTTTAAGGAAGCGGGGTTTGAGGAGATCGATCACACGGCGGACTGGGCCTATCGAGTTTGGGGGCAAAATTTGGAGGAGCTATTTATCCAAGCGGCGCTGGGGCTTTTCGCTCTCGCCGGTGCGGATCTGGAGCCAGAGCCGGTGGTGGTGCGAGAGCTGGAACTGCGAGGGGTGGATAGCGAAAGCCTGCTGGTGGCTTGGCTGAATGAACTGCTCTACCTGCACGAAAGTGAGGGTTTGGGGTTCAACCAGTTTGACATCGGGCATCTCGACCGGCAGAGCTTCCAGGTTCGGGTGACGGGAGCGCCGGTCAGGAGCTGGCTGAAGTTTATCAAGGCTGTCACCTATCACGACTTGTCCATTCGGGCAACACAAGCCGGTCTGGAAGCTACATTAGTAATAGACGTGTGAGGCGTCTCGGGCTGTGCCGGGCAGAATAACAGAGCCGACACCCTGCCGTCTGGTGCGCTATAGTTGCAGGAGTGAGATACTTTCGGGGAGAACGGCCAAAGGGGGGAACCCCACAAACCCATCTAGAAAATCGGAGACATGGTTAACAAACAAGATTTTCGCAAAATAAACGATAACCTGTGGGAAATTCCTACATCCTTTCAGGCAGATATGAAAGTGCCGGTGTGGATTTTTGCGGATGAGGCTCTCCTGGAAGACGCCCTGGGAGACTTATCGGTAAAGCAAGCGGTGAATGTCGCCTGTTTGCCAGGTTTGGTGGGGCGCGTTGTTGTGATGCCCGACGTGCATCAGGGGTACGGCATGCCGATTGGCGGCGTCATGGCATCGCGAGTGCCGGGAGGGATTATCTCTCCGGGAGCAGTCGGTTATGATATCAACTGCGGCGTGCGAGTTTTAGCCTCAGAAATTAGCTACAAAACCGCCAAACCCTATCTGAATGATTTGGCAACGGCTCTCTACCGCAACTGTCCGAGCGGTGTGGGGGAGAAGGGCAGTTTTTCGCTGTCTGCCAAAGAATTAGAGGAAGTGTGCGAGCGAGGATCTCGCTGGGCGCTTGCCAAGGGGTACGCTACTGACGAGGATGTGGAGCGCACGGAGGAATTTGGCTGCTTGTCAGGAGCAGATCCGGATTCCGCCAGCAAGCGGGCTAAAGATCGCGGAAAAGGTCAAATCGGCAGCCTCGGTGCCGGCAATCACTTCGTGGAAGTGGATGTGGTCGAGGAAATTTTCCACCCTGAAGCTGCGGAAGTGATGGGTTTGCGGTCAGGCTGTCTCGCTTTGCAGATTCACTGCGGCTCTCGCGGTTTCGGACACCAGATTTGCACGGATTTCGTTCAGGATTTCCAGCTGGCAGTTATTAATTATGGCATTCAGCTGCCTGACCGAGAGCTGGTTTGCGCCCCGATTGAATCTGAGGAAGGGCAGGCGTATTTGGCGGCGATGAAGTCGGCAGCGAATTACGCTTTCGCCAACCGGCAAATCTTGGCTTGGCACGCGCGGAAAAGTTTTCAAGAAGTGTTTGGCGATAAAGCCAGAGATGGAAATCTGCGCCAGGTGTATGATATTGCCCACAATATGGCAAAGATTGAAAACCACATCGTTGATGGGGAAGAAGTCACGGTTTGCGTTCACCGCAAGGGGGCGACGCGAGCTTTCGGACCCGGATTTGCTGAACTGCCGGCGGAGTACCGCGATTTGGGACAGCCGGTACTCGTTCCCGGTTCGATGGGAACAGAAAGCTGGGTTTTGTTGGGAACAGAAACCAGCGACCGGCTTTCTTTTGGATCGAGCTGTCACGGTGCCGGTCGGGTGATGAGTCGCGCTAAGGCAAAGCGGGAAGTTCGGGGCGATAATTTGCGGAAAGAATTGGAGAAAGAGGGCATCCGCATCCGCGCCGGCTCGATGTCTGGGTTGGCGGAAGAAGCGCCCCAAGCTTACAAAAATGTCAGCCGAGTTGTGGAGGCGGTCAGCAATGCGGGGATTGCCAGAAAGGTAGCCCGACTGCGACCAGTCGCCGTGGTTAAGGGATGAGCGAGAGGAGCTGTGCGTTGAGCTAGCCGGTCAGTACAAATTGGGCGTTGCATATTCCACCGGATGAAGAACCCCACCCCCCAACCCCCTCCCCGCGCTTCGGGGAGGGGGAGTAAGAGATAGGGGTTTTGGTGACATCATCTTGTCTGACTGCAACGCCACAAATTGACCGGCTTTCTCCCTTGCTGGCTCAGCTTCCCGAGCGGTTGAAAAAGCGATTGCCTAACTGCATCGCGTCCGCAATATCCACATCCCCATCTCCATCCGCATCCAAGAAGCTACTCAGCACAGGATTTCCACTTTGCTGGGTATTTTGAGCGTTCCCTCCCATTTTCAAGAAATTTAACACCACCGGCACCAGCATGGGCAGCATCTCTTGAATGCTCTCCACATTCAAACCTGTCCGCTGGTTTATTTCCTGAACGAGCCGCGCTTGCATTTCAGGGGGAAGTAAAGCTGCGACAGCTTGATAGTTGGGCAGCATGCCGCTAAACTGACTGACAATCGCTTGCGCCTGCTCGAAACCGGCTGTCTCGCGCCGCTCCTGCAACGCAGAGCGCACATAGGTGCCAACCGTTGACAGAACGGTTTGCGCGGTGCCTGGATCTAAGCCGTACTGACTTCCCAGCTGCTGTACCGTGCCGAGAATATTCTGTAGCTGATTTGGACTGCCCTCCTGGCTAGGATTGTTGATGGCACTCATAATTTGGTCAAACAGCCCCATTTGGTTTTTCCTCCGTTGAAAGGGATATTATAATCCGTTAACCCATCAATTGTAGCAAAAGTCCTGCCGGCGGCAGGCGCGGGCAATATAGATAAACGACTCTACCGGATATAAATTAATTCCTACCTCTCTTGTTCCGCCAAAGCGGCTTTTACAAGCTTTGGCCATACAAAAATCCGGATAATAGCTCTTAAATAGTTATCTGTGCGGCCCCCCCACTCGACAGCACGCACACATGATAAAAAAGTAATTTAAATTAATAGTGTAACCCAAGTTGCTACTTAAGGAGGCAGAGCCTCCTTTCACGGCGTTCCCAAAATCCAAAATCCAAAATCCAAAATCCAAAATGGATATTACTCGGCTTTACCAATCAGCGTAAAGCCAGCCCATTCTCTGGGATCGGGGTGCTGTTTCATGGTAGCGAGCATGGCGTTGCGCAGGGCTTTAGCTTTATCAGAAGTCAGCTGCAGCTGGCGGTAAAATTCAGTCATCAATTCAGCGGTGGGGGCGTCTGGCACATACCACAAAGAGACAAGCACACTGGAAGTGCCGGCAGAAATAAACGAGCGCGACAGCCCGATAACGCCATCGCCGGTGATTCGCCCCTTGCCGGTGTTGCAAGCGCTGAGCACAACTAAATCGGCATTAATTTTCAGGTCGAGAATCTCACCGGCACCCAGCAAACCGCTATCCGTGCCGGTGGGGGCGAGAGCGAGGGCACCCGGCACACCGGAACCCAAATCATCCAGCAACCCGTGAGTGGCTAGATGCACAATTCTAGCTTGAGAGAGCCGCTGCAAAATAGCCTGCTTGGTGGCGCGATTGCCGGTGAGGGCTTCCGTTGAGAGCAACTTAGCAATTTCCAGAGCTTCGCGCTCAGCGCCGGGAAGCTGTGACAGCGGTTGCGCCGGCGCTCCAGATTGTAGCGGAACGCTCGGCATCGTCGGATTCCCCACCACCAGTGCATCTCCGCCTCTCTTGCTGTTTTGCCGGCGGGTTAAATCCAGCACCTGAATCGAAGGAGCCGTGAGAATCGTGTGTTTTTCAATCAAGTATTTTCCAGCGGCGTCTTGCAGTGCGGCAAACGGAACCAGGAACAGCTCATTTTGGGGGATAAACGTGACGCGATCATTGGGATTAGCCGGCAGCAAATCCGCAATCGGTTCGATAAGCAGCTGATACATTCGCTGCAAGTCTTTTGTTTGGCGCGACGGATTCCCAATCTCCACCCTCCCAATTCTGGGAACCACGCTCACGCCTCTGACCCCGATAGAATCGCGGCTGCTGGCAACGAGGGCTTCCAGAGACACTGCCTGTGTGGCTGACCTTTGCGATTGCAGCTCGACGCGGCGAAACGCCACCTCACCGGCAGGCTTGACCACCCAAATATAAATATCCGATTCCAGCTTTTGCCGCCGCCCTTCAATCTCAAAAGGATTCTGAATAATCGAATAGGCAACCAGGGTGGAATTGTGCGCTCTGGCGATTTCTTTAATGCGCTCGATGTTGGGTGGCGCAACAGTTGCGCTCTGTGAGTTCTGAATGCCGGCACGCTTCGCCAGCAACTCCACAAACGCCCTCGCCCTGCCCCGCTCAGCAATTTCCAGGGCTTCTGAAGTTTTGTCCTGCGCGACGAGAACTTCTTGCAGTCCGGCGTAGGCGTTAACCTGACGGTCAAAAATCGAGACTTTATTCAGATCGTCCTCGCCCAATCCCGCTCGGATAGATTCCAAAATATCAATCCCGGCGCGTAAAGTTTCGGCAGCCTCTTGCAACTGGCCATTTTTATGCAGGGCCTCGCCGAGATTTTGCAAGGCGTACCCTTCAGCGGGGCTGTCGCCGATTTTTCGGGCAATTGCCAAGTGCTGCCGGTGGAAATCAATCGCTTTTCGATAATCTTTGAGCGCGTAGTAAGCCAGTCCCAAATTGCCCAAAGCCTGCGCCTCACCCCGCCGGTCGCCAACTTGGCGCATCGCGGCTAAGTGCCGCTCGCTGAACTCAATTGCTTTGCGATAGTCTCCCAAATAAAAGTGAGCAATTCCCAGATTTCCCAAAGCTTGCCCCTCGCCGCGCCTGTCACCGGACTTTTGCGCCAGCGCCAAAGCCTGCTGCAGGAACTCAATCGCTTGCTCGTACTTTTCCAGGGTAATATAGACAATTCCCAGATTTCTCAGCGCTGCACCTTTCCACTGGGCGGCGTCGGCTTCTGGCGCACTGTCCAAACTCTGCTGGTAGTATTCAATCGCTTTTTCATAGTTGCCCAGAGCGCTATAAACTGTTGCCAGAGCGAGGAGAGCCTGCCCCTTTGCTGAGGTGTTTTGCAATTTCTGCGCCAGCGCCAACTGCTGCTGGTGAGACTCCAGGGCTTTGGCGTAGTCTCCCACCTGAAAGTAAGCCACTCCCAGATTATTTAGCGCCTGAGCTTCCCACTGGGAATTTCCGACTTTGCCGGCAGCCGCCACATTTTTTTGGAAGCACTGAATCGCCGCTGCGTAGTTTTTGAGGATGCCGGCAGCCTGAACCTCCGCCCAGCACTGCTCATAGGGCGCGGCAGCTAGGGGCGGCGAGTTGTAAGCCACCGTCTCTGAAAAAGAGGAAAACACCGCCGGTGGCTCCGGTGCGGGTGAGGGTTCCAGCGATTCTACCTGTGGCGGCTCCACCACCGGCGGCGGTTCCGGTGCGGGTGGCGATGGGGTTGCGGTTGCCGAACCGTCTGTGGGTGGCGGTGGGGGCTGTTGTGCCGGCGGCGCAACCGGTGCTGGTGGGGCGTTTCTGGGGGAAATAGCGACAGTGCCCGAATGAGAGTCGATTCCTGCAATCGCAATCTCCTTATTTGCTAGCAGGATGATATTGCCCCCATTTTCTGACGCTGAGGAGGAGTCGATTTTGCCGGCTCTTGTACTGACAGATTCCTGGCTGCTGGCGAGCGCGATATCGCCGCCGTCTGACGCCAGATCGCCGGCGGTTACATTCCCCGCCGCGTACAGGGTAATTTTGCCGCCATTTGTCTGTACGGAACCGGCAGCGGTGTTGATGCCGCCGCTGCTGCTAATCATCCTGACATTTCCGCCAGTGGATGTCACGGAAGCCGCCGCAATATCTCCGGCTGCGTGCAAGGTGATATTGCCAGACGCCGCCACAGAACCGGCGCTGGTATTGATGGCGCTTTGGCTAGCCAGACTGATGTCTCCTCCCGCCACATCGCCTGTCGCGATGTTGCCACCGGCATATAGGTTAATGTTTCCGCTGCTTCCCGAAAGGCTTGCGGCATTTAAACTCCCCGCCGCAATGCTGCCAGAGGTGGCGTGGAGAGAAATCGCCCCGCCACTGCCTGTTTGGGAGCCGGCGTTTAGGCTGCCGGTATTTATCGCTCCCGCTCTGCTGTACAGGGTGATGCTGCCGCTTTTTTCCGAGGCGCTTGCAGCGTTTAAATTGCCTGTGCTAATATTACCAGCAGCTCTCAAATCGATTAAGCCGGCATCCCCGGTTACAGAGCCGGCGCTGAGGGTGCCGGTGCCCGTGGAAATCCCTCCATATAAGCTTTGGATGGTAATTACGCCCCCTTGTCCGCCGGTATTTGCCGCGTTAATATCGCCGGTTTTGATATCACCGTTCGCGGAAATAAAGATGCTTCTCCCATCAAGTTTCTCGCTGGAAGTGTCTAAACTGCTGCCATTGCGGAGAGAAACATTCGATCCACCGGCACCAATCGAGCCGGTGTTTAGATTGCCGGCAGCGCTGAGGCTGACATACCCCCCGGAACTGCTGAGGGTGATGCTGCCGGTATCAATGCTGCCGGTTGCGGGATTCCCCGCCGTGGGATTAACGCCGGCTATTAAACTCAAACTTGGCTGAAGGTTGCGCTCTGACGGATTGATGGTGATATTCCCAGCTTTGATGCTGTCGCCGGCATAGAGACTGAGTGAGCCGCCGGTATAATTGCCAAAGGTAAGTTTTCCTTGTGCGCTGATGCTGGAGCCGTCGAGACTGGTGAAGTTACCCAATTCTCCTGCTAAGCTGCGAATGGAAAAATCGCCGCCGGCACTCAAGTGAGCCCCCGCATAAATCTCGCCATTGCTGATTAAATTCAGGTTGCTGCCGGCTGATATAAATGAGGATAGCTCACTCAATAAATCAATGCCGGCAGTTCCTTGAATGTCGAGATTGCCACCGGCACTCACCCAAGTGTCGCGCACCCGAACTGTATCCCCCGCCTGCAGTTGCGCCGTGCCGGTGGCGTTCAGATTAGTGTTTGCTAAGGTAATATTTCTGGCAGCGGACAGGGTGAGTGTGCCGGTTTCCACTTGCGGCGCGGGTGCCGGAGAATTTCCGATCGCGACATCTCCCGCTTCCACTTTAATGCCGGAACCTGTTAAAATAACGCTGCCGTCGCGGCTGACTTGTGCGGCTGTGGCGTGACCGGCACCAGCGCCGGTAAGCAGTGCGGGCAGGCTGGCGGGCTGGAAGGCGGGGGGGTTGGACGCTTGGAAGGCCGGCAGGTTGGCGGTTTGGATGTCCAAGCCCAGCAAATGTCCGGGCTGGCTGATGCGGACAAGGCTCTCTCCGGGAACGGCGGCAAGAGTGAGATGGCCTCCTGGGGCGGAAAGGGTGCCGGTGTTGAGAACGGTTCCGCCCATCAGGGATAAGCTGTTGCCGGCTGTAACTGCTAGTTCGCCATTGTTGACAATTGCGCCGGGTTGTGCTATGGGAAACGCGAAGGCGGTGGGGGTGCCGGTGAGGGCGGCGCAGTTATTGTCGCCAGCGGCGTGAAACCAATTTGAGCCAAAGCCAATGCCGGTGGCGGTAGTGGCGAGAAAGGACGCCGGCACGTCCAAGCGGGCGTTTTGGCCAAACAGGATGCCGGCGGGGTTGATCAGGTAGAGGTTGGAGTTGCCGCCGGTGACTCGAATTAAGCCATTGATGACAGAGGGCTCGCCGCCGGCTACCCGCCCGAGGATGTTGCGGATATTGGGGCTGGAGAGAAAGTTGGCAATTTGACCCTCACTGAGCCCAAACTGCTGGAAGCTGTGGAAGAGGTTGGCACCGTCGCCAGAGAGGGAGCCGCCGGTGATGCTGAACTGGTTGCCGGTAGGCGTGACAGTCGTGCCGGTGCGGTCTTGTGCCGGCACAATCCGCTGTGCGAGAGCCGGTTGCGAGAGAATGAGTGCTGTAAAGGGTAAAAGTGCGAGCAGCTGCCTGATTCTGTTCATTGTTGGTGCCGGTGGTAGTCAGCCGTGTCGAATCCACACACCCCGATTGATAGGTTATTGCCCTGATTGGTTGCCTCTGTCAAATATAGCTCTCCCACCCTGGGGTCTGTCGAGAGGTACTGTTCGCCGGCACTCCCAAGGGCACCCTACTGGCACAACCGGCTTTCTGGGGGTGGGTCCCCCAGGAGGGAACCCACCCTACGCAAGGAGAGGCGACTTGACGCTGCATAATTCCACAACCCCCTCCCGATAAATGAACCGAGGGTGATTGCAGATCCCGTAGCACATCTGTCTCAGATGTGCGGGCCATGTCGAGGGGGGTGGGGGTGCTGGAAACTGGCGGCGGGGAACGAGCTCTCCCGCCCGGTGCGCAAAAAGCGGTACTCTAAAGTCTGGAGAAAAAACAGCTCACTATGAGAAAGCGCAAGCATCCCATTGAAATGTTTTCAACCTTTTTGAAGGTAGACGAGCCAAGCGATTCTATTGGCCCCGCTTGGCTCACCGACTCGCGGTTGAAACAGAACATGACTCGGATAAGTCTAGCAGAGCCAGATGCCCCAGAAGAATATTGGACGCTGTACTGGCTGAGAGAAGCTTTGAAAGACCCCCAAAACACCCAGGCTCGCAGCCACCTGTCAGCCTATTTAGAGGAAGTCTGCTACTGGACAACTTTCAAAGTTTTTCAAGAAGTTGCCAATATCAGCCAAAGTCGGGTAGACTGTTTTTTTATTGCCCGGGCAGCAGCAGCTAACCCAGCGAAACTGTTTAAAAATTACGACCGGGTGCGCAGCAGTCTGAAAACTTTCGCGCAGTTTCCCCTGAAGACTGCTATTCTAGAAGAAATTCGCGCCGGCAGGGAGTTGCTGAAATATTCCGACCCGGCGCTGCTGCGAGCGGTGACGAGAAAGACGCTGAAAGAAGCGCTGCAAAAAGCTGGACTCCGAGAGGCGGAACAGTCCCAATGCCTGCTGGCTTGGCAGTGCTTTAAAGAGATATATGTGCCGGCAACAGAAGGCAGAAGCAAACAGCTAAAGTCCCCTGACGAAACTCAGCTCGCGGCTATGGCTGAGGGGTACAATCAGGTGCGGAAAAATTCGCTGGCAGCTGCTGACAGTCAGTCGTTTAAAAAATTGCTAGACCAGTGCGTCGGGAGTGTGCGAGGCAGTTTGAGGATTAACACCATCTCTTTGGAGAATTGCGTCTTTGAACCGGCCTTGGCATCTGATGACCCCATAGACGCGCTGGACGAGCCGGCCCAAGAATGGCAGCAAATTCACTCGATTATATCCGAGGCGCTGGCGAAAGTGCAAGACCCCAACCAGAAGATGCTGAAGCTCTGGCACGGGCTGGCCTTCAGGCAGTCGGAGTTGGGCCAAATTTTCGGGCAAAAGCAATATCAAATTTCTCGCCAAATTTCCCGCTGCCAGCAATCGTTACTGACAGTTCTGGCTGAGTGGAGCGCGTCAACTTTGGGAATCACGTTGAGTTCCGACCAACTGAAGGAGATGGCCAACCAGATTGAAGCCTGGTTGGACTCGCACTTTCAATCTTTTTACTTCGAGGTGTTAAAAACTGCTGTTCAAGCTGAGCTGCCGGCGGAAATAGAGTTATTGCGACTGTATTACGGTCAGGATTTGAAACCCCAAGATGTGGCGCGGGAACTTCAAATCCCGGAATCGGTCGTTAATCAAAGGCTGGGGCGAGTAAAGCAACACTTGCTGGCGCAGTTGAGGTCGCACGTGCAAACTACGTTAGGGCTGGATTTGAGTTCTGTAAGTTCAGCGGACAAAAGACTCTCAGCATTTGTTGGCACGTTTTTAGAGAAAGCGCCTTATGCGGTTTTTGAATAGATCGGAGTTAAGCTTATGCTGACAGTTGAAGAACTTATCGGGCAATACCCCAATCAGGTGTGGTTGGAATTTTCACCGCAGGAGCGGGCGGCTGCATGGCCAATCACCGGCGATTATTCTGGCGATGCGCCTCGCTGGAATGCCTACTTAAATCGCCTGGTATTGAATGCGGTGCTTCCCTGGTTGCAAGAAGAGAGCGGCACCGAGCCGGTTATGTGGCCAAGTGAGGGGGCGTTACCTAGCATTTGGGAATTTATAAATGGTACGGCAGTGACTCTGGGTCAAACGCGGATTGTGCTTATTCCCAGTGAGGCGATTGACATAGAAGAATTCTGCGTGCCACAAGAGTGGGTGGATATTCCGAGTTGGAATGCTAACTATTATTTGGCTGTTCAAGTTAACCCAGATGAAGGTTGGCTGCGGGTGTGGGGGTACGCGACTCACGAGCAATTGAAGCGTCGGGGGAGCTATGATGAGCTGAGCCGCACCTATTCCCTGGATCGAGAGGATGTGGTTGACAATATTCATGTAATGTGGGTGGCGCGGCAACTCTGTCCAGATGAAAAAGTAGAGGTACAGCCGCTGCCAACTTTGTCTGGGAATGAAGCGGAAGTCCTAATCGCACAACTGAGTCAACCGGCGCTCTATTTTCCGCGTTTGCATGTGGAGTTTGAACAGTGGGGAGCGTTACTGGAGAGTGAGATTTACCGGCAGCAGCTGTACCGGGGCCAAAGCTCACAAGAAGGAGCGACAGTGCCGGCAGCAGTCGCCGCAGCGCTCCAGGTGCCGGTCAACCTGTCCAACTGGTTCCAGAATGTGTTTGAACAGGGGTGGCAAACGATTGAAGAACTTTTCGGGATGGCAGACTCCAATTTATCTTTTGCATTTCGCAGCCTAGAAATGGAACCGGAAACCCCAGAAACTGTGAGGGATTTAATTGACCTGATTTATACGAGTTCTGATGAAGACCGGCAGAAAATTGCCGCTCAAAGGTTGGGACAAATCGGGAGTGGCAGTGATGGGGCGAGCGCTGCCCTGGTTCATCTAATCCGCACAACGGAGGATGAGGACACTCGCTGGGCTGCGGCGGAGAGTTTGCGCACAATAGATCCGGGCAATCCGGCATTGGGTGTTCAAAGAGTAACAGACTTGGGGATGCAGATAGCCGGTCACGCCGTGGCGCTGATGGTAGCTCTTTTGCCCCGGGGTGAAGGGAAAGTAGCCATTCTCTTGCGGGTGTATCCTTTGCGGGGCAAAACTTATTTGCCTCCTGGATTGCAGCTGATTGTGCTGGATGAAGAGGGCGAGACTTTTTTAGACACTGAAGCGCGGCATGCTGATAACTACATCCAGCTTAAGTTTGGGGGAGATCGGGGAGAGCGGTTCAGTGTCAGGGTGGCGGTGGGAGATGTGGCAATTACGGAAGATTTTGCGATCTGAAAGTTGCTAGTTTTTCCCTCATTCCCAGGTTTGTAGTTGGGCTTTAGCCCAATTCGGGGTTTGTAGTTGGGCTTTAGCCCAATCCGCTTTCCTCGTTTCCTCGTTCCCAGGCTCAGCCTGGGAACGCCTGAAAGGAGGCTCTGCCTCCGTCTCTCCTAGCAATGTTCCTGGCGGCGATCCGTTCCAACACGCCGGCTCTCCCGCGATTCTTTGTATGGGGCACAATAAATCCGTTTTCTTGAATAGCTGCCAGAAACCGGCTTTCTGTTTCTGGGTTAGCTCAGCCTGGAACTTTACCAGCACAAAAAACCGGTTTCTTGAATTTCTTGAATGCCCTTCAATCCAAAATCCAAAATCCAAAATCCAAAATCGGTATCACTCCCCCTCCTCCAGCAGCGGCAAAAACGTATTAGCAGCAATTGCCGCCTGAGTGCGATCGCGAAGATTGAGCCGGTGGAGAATATTAGTGACATGATTCTTCACCGTTCCCTCCGAAATGTAAAGTTCGCGAGCAATCTCTCGGTTGCTCGCCCCCTTAGCAATCAGCCGCAAAACTTCTCGCTCTCTCGGCGTCAAATCCGTCCATCCCGGCGGCAAAGAAGCCGGTGGAGTCCTATCAGGAACCGGCACCTTGGCCAGAACTTTCTCCAGTAACTTTGGCCCCAGTTGAGTGTACCCTTTGTGAACCGTGCGAATCGCCACGACCAACTCCTCCGAAGGCATATCTTTCAGCAAATACCCCATCGCCCCGCACCTGAGCGCCTCCGCCACATATTCATCCTCATCAAACGTCGTCAGCACCAACACTTTCACCCCCGGAAACCGCTCGCAAATCACCTTTGTCGCCGTCACCCCATCCATCACCGGCATGTGAATGTCCATCAGCACCACATCTGGCTGTAGCGCTTCGACTCGCTTAATCGCGCTTTCGCCACTCTCAGCCTCTCCAACCACATGCAAATCTGGCTCTCCCTCCAGCAAAAGCTTCAATCCATGACGAATCAGCTTCTGATCGTCCACCAGCAAGACGCGAATCATTACGACACCCTCCCCGAGGAGAAATAAGCAGCCCCAGCCGCCTCTTCAGCCGTGGGTGAAGGGCGAAGGGGTGTGCGGAACGAGCAATATGCCGATAGTACGATGAAATTTCTCGATTAGGGAGGTATTTAGCACTCTCAGGGAGGGGTTTCACATTCGTTAACCCCCCTCTTCTCCCCCCTCCCCGCAAGCGGGGAAGCCGGTTGGGGGGTGGGGTTCGCAGAGCGCGAAAAGTTCTCAATTGCCGGCTGGCTGGACGGTTGAGCAATCCAACCCTCAACATCCTCCCCTTCAAAATTGCTATCATATATGACAAAAGTCACAGGCAAACATCCCCCTGCAGTCACAGATTGGTTCGTGACTTTCTCCTCATGTGGCTCCCGAGCTTAATCTTTACCATTGAGCTAGCAAACACCAATCGCACTGTAGCGCGCACCCAGGAGGCCATTATGGCACTCGATTCCGTCCCAGTTTACCGCAATGCCCTCGAACCGGCAGTCGTCCGCGAAGTCCACCGGCAATTGCAAACTCTGCCGCCCCGATTAGTTTCGTATATAAACCCAGTCCAAGTGATAGCCTACGCCCTCAACCGGCTCCCCCCCCTGTACGCCACCAGCGAAAAGGGATGGGAGCTGCAACAGCAGCGCATTCACACGGAATTGGAAGCAGAGATTGTCATGGAGGTGCGTCGGGGAATCGCCGCAGTCGAGCGGGACCCCTTCAGAGCGGCTACCCCCTTTCGCCAGCGAAATGACGCCCCAACCATTTGATTCCAGGCTCTTTTCCCACACAGTCCAGTTTACATTTCTCATTAGCAATCAGGGAGGCTTTTATGAGTACAGTCATGATTGTGGACGACAGTGCCACGCTGCGGCAAATGCTTGCAACTTTCTTGACAAAAAGCGGCTTTAATGTTATAGAAGCGTCTGATGGCGTCGAAGCAAAAGAGAAAATTCAAGTTAAATGCCCTGACTTGGTGGTGCTGGACATCCTGATGCCCCGAATGAACGGTTACGACTTGTGCCGGTGGCTGAGAAGCGACCCCAAAGCCCGTCACATTCCTGTAGTAATGTGTTCCAGCAAAGCTGAAGAGTTTGACCGTTACTGGGGAATGAAGCAAGGCGCTGACGCCTACATTGCCAAGCCTTTCCATCCCGCCGAAATGCTGAACACCGTCAAATTGTTCCTCAGCAAAGGGCGCTAGTCAATATGGGATCTGCTGCGGTAAACTATCTTGTCCACAGAAGATTTATCCTCTCTCACCCATCTTGTCCAGACGCGACAAATCGCGTCTGGATTCGGGAGAGAAAAACTTGCTCTACCGACAGCAAAATGGTATAATGTCAGACCCAGTTTACCGGGCTGGCGAGAAGGCAGACAATGTGCACCGGCAGCAGGCTTTGCGGTGCCGGTATCATCTCGCCCCGCATGTCTAGCAACTGCACAATCACCAGATAAGCCGTCGCCAGAATCAGGGAAATCGCGCCGGTGACAATGGCAACAAGTTTTGAGCGATCCATAGGGTGCCTCGATATTAGAAATACTCTTAATAAAAGTTTAAATTATACTGCCGCAGACGCCAAGGAAACGGGCCAGGTGTGCCGGCGGTTGCAGCGCCCCGTTCGCCGCTCGCAGTTGGGCGTTAGTAGGGTGCGTTCCCGCACCAGCGAACGCACCTCCATCGGGAAGGGTGGGATAGGGAACGCACTCTACGAGTCAGGGGATAAGGGGCAGAGGTTGGGGTGCGGGGTTCACCCCACAAATGCGCTCAAATGCGCCACACCCGCCCCTGCAGCTGCCGAAAATTGAGCCAGCCAGACAGGACATTATTCCACAGTGATACAAAAACCGGCAAAATAGGGAATAAATAAACTCAGTAGCCACCTGTCGCCCAATGATGGATTCTGCCGAAACTTTGCCAGCTGAACCCGCTGCGCCCCCCCGCGTGCCGGTGGTGCAGACGTATGAACTGAGGAAAGTCTACCGCACCGGCTTCTGGATGAACCAAAAAATCGAATCCCTAAAAAGCTGCACCCTCACAGTGTATCAGGGAGAAACCTTCGGGCTGCTCGGACCCAACGGAGCCGGCAAAACCACCCTCCTGAAAACCCTGCTGGGAATTGTCCGCCCCAGCGGCGGGCGCGGGTTGCTTTTGGGGCATCCTTTAGGCGATCTGGAAGTCAAACAGCAAATCGGATACCTCCCAGAAAACCCCTACTTCTACGACTCCCTCACCGGCTGGGAATTTTTGAAATTTGTCGCCGGACTTTTTCAAATCCCCGCATCCGTGCAGCGCCAGCGCATCCCCCAGCTGCTAGAATTAGTCGGGCTAGCTAAGTCAGCCGCCCGCAAAAAGAAGCTGCGCCAGTATTCCAAAGGCATGCTGCAGCGCATTGGCATGGCTTCCGCCCTGATTAATGACCCCGAAGTCGTATTTCTCGACGAGCCCATGTCCGGACTCGACCCAATGGGGCGCTACCAGATGCGAGAAATTATACTCGCCCTGAAAGCCAAACGCAAGACCATATTCTTCAACAGTCATATTCTCTCAGATGTAGAGCAAATCTGCGATCGCGTCGCCATCCTCGCGCGAGGCGAATTGATTTGCACCGGCTCCCTAGATGAACTCCTCGGCACATCCGAAACCTACTGCGTCAGAGGTCAGGGCGGAAACCCAGACATCCTCAAACAGCGAGTCTCAGACATACAATTTGAGGGAGACACCTGGTACGGACACATGCAGGGAAACCCCCAAGATTTCCTATCCAGCCTCTACCTCACCGGTGCCCAGCTGATGACTTTGAACCCCACGAGACAATCCCTCGAAGAATTCTTCATGGAACAGTTGCGCCAGCGGGGAATCACCTCAAGCAGTTGAGAGGTTTTATGCGTTAGGGGTTAGGTGAAGAGGTTTCAGATTTTAGCGGTTGTGCATTTAATTTGCGCTCTACACCTCTAGTCCCTCGTTCCCAGGCGGAGACTGTAAACGCTGCGATGGGGGCTCTGACCCCTGTCCAGGGACAAGCAGATTAACAGCCTAACAGCTTACAGGTCTGGCGGGAGAGAAAAATGAATTGCCGGCACTTTATAGCAGTAGCCACTTAGATTAGAACATTAGACCTTCAGGCTCGGCGGACGCCTGCCCTACGTCTCATATAGCAGTAAGCATTTAGGAACCCTACATTCCGGCCTCCCGTGCTCTCCCGCTCCCGAAGCTTCTATTGTTTTAACCAATATGACTGCTGCTATATTATATCATGCCCGGTAAATTAAGCCTAATATAGCAGCAGACAGTCAGTGTAGCGCACTGGTCGGAGGGAACGCAATTCCTGCGAAGTATAGGCGTAGGGCAGGCGTCTCGCCTGCCCTAGGTCCGCGCCCTAAGTGGCTACTGCTATATATAGCGGTTTTCAGTTCGATGAAGTGCGCCCCAGAAACCCGGTTTCTTAAAGAAATCGGGTTTCTTGTAGGGGCGGGTTCACCCAAGATGTCTGCGGCTAGGGAAGACAATCTGTAAACCCGCCCCTACGAACATGAAAAACGCGCTTAGCACCGGCTTGCCGCAAAATAGAACCCATGACCTCTATCCGAGGACGCACCCACTGCGAGCCGGAAGGCTCAATTCCAGCCGGCTCGACTCTCCCTCAACCTGCCACGACGCACTGGCATTGCCGTAGAGCATCTTGCTAGGATAAGATTTCACACCGGCAACCTCAAAATTGACGTGTGCCGGTGCGGTTCCCACATTAACCGCAACAATCAGCTCCTCCGCCTCCTGAATGCGAGCGAAGACATAAACCGTGGACTCAGCAAACAGCACTTCATACGAGCCGGTGCGCAGAGCCCTGTATTTGTGGCGCAGGGCGATCAGCCGCCGGTGGTAATCCAAAACATCGGTTTCCCAGTGCGCTTCCATAGGAAAACCGCGACGGGAGTCCGGATCTACACCTCCAGCCAAACCCACCTCATCCCCATAATAAATGCTGGGAGCCCCCGGAAAAGTTAGCAGCAACAAAGTTGCCAGCTCAACACTCGGCTTGTCCCCACCGGCAATACTCAGCAGGCGCGCCGTATCGTGACTGGCGAGCAGATTCAGCTGCGCCAGCTGAATCTCCCAGGGGTACAGCTGCAGCAGTTGCTTCATCTTTTCCGCATACTCCCCCGCAAACAGCGGCGGGTGGGGCTGGTACGACCGGTCTTGCACCAGATCCATCACCACGCGATCGCCCGCAGTAAAAGCAATCGTCGGCGCTGCAAACAAATAGTTCATCACCCCATCGAACTGCGTCCCATCCAGCCACTCGCTGGCGTCGCACCAGACTTCGCCGACAATGTAGGCGTCGGGGTTGAGAGCCTTCACCCGCTCGCGAAATTCCTGCCAAAACCCATCCGTCTTAATCTCGAACGGAACATCTAAGCGCCACCCGTCGATGCCGAAATGAATCCAATATTCGGCAATCTCCATCAGGTACTCCCGCACGTCTGGGTTATCGTGGTTGAACACCGGCAGCGCCCGATTGCCGGCCCAACCGACATAATTAGCCGGTTTGCTGCCATCATAAGCAGACAGTGGCCAGCCTTCAATCTTGAACCAGTCCACCCAAGGAGAATGGGGGCCATTTTCCAGAACATCATTGAAAAAGAAAAAGCCGCGACTGGAGTGATTAAACACCCCATCGAGCACCACCTTGATGTTCCGTTCGTGCGCCGCATGCAGCAACTCCCTGAAAGCTGCATTTTTCCCCAACATCGGATCGACCTGATAGTAGTCGTGCGTGTGGTAGCGGTGATTGCTCGCGGATTGAAAGATCGGCGTGAAGTAAATCGCATTAATCCCCAAATCCTGCAAGTAGTCCAGCTGCTCCAGCACACCCCACAAGTCCCCGCCCTTGTAACCCTGAAGTGTCGGAAGCTCGTGCCAGTCTTCCCAGCGGGCATTCCTCAGCAACTGCTTGCGAGGCTGCTTCCCCCGAGCAAATCGGTCTGGAAAGATTTGGTAGAAAACCGCGTGCTTGACCCAATCTGGTGTTTTAATTTGCATAAATACCTTTATAGCCTTCCATTCCTAAGGCTACAACCACTTTTTGTTTTCGGGTTGCCACCTCTGACAGAAACTGACTTACAGGGGTGGCTGAAATAGCAGCTATTCCTCGATAAGCCGCGACTGTATAGCAATGGACAGCTCAGTCATGGACAAGGCCGCACCGCAGCGCTTACGCGCCTCAATGCGCGTGCCGCGCCCTTGCCAGCGCGTTCCGCAACGGCACTTCCGGACATTGGGACAGGCAAGATGCCTGTCCTGCGAGGTATATCCCCAGGGGCGGCTTCGCGAGTCCCGCGCCGCTAGCAGCTGGCGCAGCCGCAACGCTTACGCCCTTCGGCCAGCCCTCAATGGTCCTAAGCAATTTGGCAGGTGCTATCCAAGAGATGGATTTACAAAATTGGCATGCTCCCGTTAGGGCTGCGACTGCCCACCGGCTGGTTTGGTTGGGAACTTGCACTTCACCTCAATTTCCAGATTGCTTTCGGCTGAGCCTTCAGTAATGTAGGGAATGCCGGTTTTGCCGCCCAGCTTCAGGCCAAACTTCAGCCTTACCTCCTCAATCTCAGCGGCGCGGAAATCCTGAAAAGCGCTCAGGGCGTACATTGCGTAGCCCCGAATCATCTGGCGAGCTTGCTGCATCTTAACGGTGGCATCTGTCCGGAAATCACCGTAGGACTCGTCATCCTCATCCTCTTGTATCCCCCCAGGGGCCACAGTCGGGGCCGTCTTTGATTCCACATAGACCTCGTAAGTTTCGCCCTCTGCCTCAATTAACAGACGCTGTACTTCTGCCATGAGCCACCTTTGTAAAGTTTCTGTGAAGTAGACGCAAAAAATTTAAGGAAAATTTATATGTCTGCCAAGATGGCAGTGCTTTAATTAGAATAGCAGCTACCGCCGCCTTTCACCATCCCTTTGTAACATCGATTTTACTCAATGGCCCGTTACGCCCTAGTTGTCGGCATTCCCCAATATCCCAGTCCCCTGAAAAATTTAGAGAAGACCACTGCAGATGCCGAAGCCGTAGCGCAAGTCTTGGAGCGGTATGGCGGCTTCGCGGAGGTGAAGCGTTTGCCCTCACGCCGCAACCCGGAGACTCAGAAACGCGAAATGGCAGCCAAGGCGCTAACCGGAGCCGAACTGGGTGAAGCCCTGCGGACTTTGCTGCTGGAGCAAGCGACTAACAGCGAGGCCCTGATCTACTTTACGGGACACGGCCTGACTGTATCGGGCAACTTGGGCCAAGCCAGCGGTTACTTAGGCACTTCGGACTGCGAGATAGAAGTGCTTGGGGACCGGATTGTCGAGCAAAAGCGCGGAATCGCTCTCAATGACCTCAATGAGCTGATCGTTGAGTCTGAGCTGAGCAGTCTGGTTGTTTTATTCGATTGCTGCCACAGTGGCCATTTCCTGGAACGCAATCTCCTCGAGCGCACCTTCAGCGGCTTCAGCTCCCAAAAGGATTACTACCTGATTACCGCCTGCAGGAGCTTTCAGGAAGCCTACGCCCTCAGGAGTGAGGAGCGCAGTGTCTTCACCGGCGCTCTGCTAAAAGGACTGGCGGCAGAAAATGCGGACGCCGACCGGCGAATCAGCGGCGATCGCCTGTTTGACTGCATCAGCCGCGAACTCAGAGGCTCCCAGCAAGAACCCCTGCGGTTGGGCTGGGGCAGCTCCCTGATTTTGGTAACTCACCCGCCCGCCATCCCAGCAGCCACACACAGCCTTCCGCCCACCCCTGCGGTTAATCGAGACAATCCTTATCTGGGGTTGCAAGCCTTCGACACCCAGGAGGCGGATTATTTTTTTGGGCGCGAACCAGCCGTGAGAGCTTTGCTGGATCTTCTCAAAAGCGGTCGTTTTCTAGCGGTGATTGGCCCATCGGGTTGCGGCAAATCATCCCTGGTGAAGGCCGGCTTGTTGCCGGAACTCAAGCGCGAGCGCCTTCCGGGCAGCAGTCAGTGGCTGGTTATGTCCTTCACTCCCGGCGTGCGCCCCCTAGAAGCCCTGGAAAAAGCTTTGGCCCAGCCAGAGCCGCAGGACAAGTCACTGTTGCTGTTTATCGACCAGTTTGAGGAAGTTTTTACCCTTTGCGAAGATGAAGCGCAGCGGCGAGAATTCATCCGCCGCCTGAGGGAAGAAGTCACCAACACTCACCGGCTCACGCGAGTGATTGTGGCCATGCGAGGGGATTTCCTAGACCGCTGCGCTGCTTATCAAGAAGCGGCAATCCTGATCAACCGGACGCAACCCACGACTTACTTTGTGACGCCCCTGACGCCGGCGCAATTAGAAGAAGTGATTGAAAAGCCGGCTGACAAGCACGGCGTCAAATTTGAATGGGGACTGGTGGGGGAAATCATCGCCGAAGTGGCAGACCAACCGGGAGCGTTGCCCCTGTTGCAGTACGCTCTAGCAGAATTGTGGCGAATTTGCGTCACCGCCTCTGAATCGCCCCAACCCGAACTCACCCGCAAATGTTATGAAGAGATTCGCGGCGTCAAGGGAGCCTTAGAAAACCGCGCCAGCGATCTCTATGGAAATCTAGCGCCGGCGGACAAAGATTTTGTGCGCCGCCTGTTCTTGGAACTGGTGCAGCTGGGCGAAGGTCAAGAAGTCACGCGCCGTCGCGCCACATGGCAAGAGTTGGAGGCGATTGCCGATTCCCCAGAACAGCTGCAGCGGGTGACGCGACAGCTGGCCAGCCAGCAGCAGCGCCTGATTGTTACCGATCATAACAGCATCGAAGTCGCCCACGAAGCCCTGCTGTCAGAGTGGCAGTTGCTGCGCAGTTGGATTGAGCAAAATCGCGAAAATCTGCGTCTGGGCCGGCGTTTGAGGGCTGAGTGCCAGGAATGGCAGAACAACAGCCGGCAAGAGGGGATGCTGCTAGCCGATGCGTGGCTGGCGGCCATCGCCGAGTGGGTGGACAAAACTCAGCCCAGACTGTCTGCGCTGGAGCGGGAGTTTTTGCAGAAAAGTTTGGAGAAGCGCGACCGAGAAGTGCACGCGCAGTTGGAGCAAGAGCGCCGGTTGCGGGAACTCGCCGAAGCGCGTCAGAAGGAAGCCGAAGCCCGAGAGATCGTTGAGATAGAAAAATCTCTGGAAGCCGAAGCGCGGGCCAAGGCTGAAGCGGAAAAAGCTGAGAAAGAAAGAGCTAGAGCCAAGGAGGAAAGAAGAAAAACTGCGGCGGCGATGGCCGCAGGAGTATTTGCCGCCTCGAGTTTGGGACTGGGGCTGCTGGCACAAAAACTCGAAGAACAGGCAAAACTAACCGAAGCAACCAACTTGGGAAACTTGATGGCGCAAGCCAAGCAGGATTTTCAGAAGGGGGATCAGCTAGAGGCACTGATAGCGAGTGTGAGAGCACTGAAGGCGCTGAAAGAGATAGGAGGTGACCAATCTAAGGCGCTTGCTGAACTGCAACCAGTAGTTTATGGAGCTCGAGAGCTTAACCGCATTCAGGCTCACGAGGGAGTGGTGAGAAGCCTGAGTTTTAGCTCCGATGGTACTATTGCCTCTGCCGGTGAGGACGGAACGGTTAAGCTGTGGGCGAAGGATGGCACGTTAAAACAACCAATCAGAACCGGCAGCCCTGTGTACAGTGTGAGTTTCAGCCAGAAAGAAAATATCATTGCCTTTGGCAGTGAAGACGGAACCGTTAAGCTGTGGGCGACAAATCAGACTGAGCCAACAACTCTCAAGGAAAAGCATAAAGACCGAGTGTGGAGAGTAAGGTTTAGTCCAGATGGAAAGACGATTGCCTCTGCCAGTTATGACGGAAGCATTAAGCTGTGGGCAAAGAATGGTACTTTCCCGAAAGAAATCCCACCCAGAAGTAAGGGCACTGTTTACGGTGTCAGTTTTAGCCCGGATGGAAATACGATTGCCTCTGGCAGTGCTGACGGAAACATTTATCTGTGGACAGCGAAGGGAGAGCCCCTGAACAAAACCAAAGCCTATGACAACCCTGTCTATGATGTCAGTTTCAGCCCGGATGGACAAATCCTTGCCTCTGCCGGTCATGGCAAAAGTGTAAAATTGTGGAAGAAGCGGGGTGCCTCCTGGAAAGATGGTATCATCTTGTGGCAGGAGCTTAAAGACCATGAGCAAGAGGTTTATAGCGTGACTTTTAGTCGGGACGGTACGATTGCCTCTGGCAGTGCTGACGCACATATCAGGCTTTGGAGCAAAGACGGCACTCGTTTGGAAAGCTTCAACTGTCGCAGTTTTGTTAATGAAGTTAAGTTCAGCCCCGATGGAGAAACTGTGGCCTGTGCCACCGATGCTAAAACCTGGCTGCTCTGGAGCGTAAAGCCCCGAGCCCATACAAGCTCTAATCTAGATGAAATGCTCGGGGATAGCTGCGCGCGGTTGCGGGACTATTTGTCCGCTAACCCTAAAGTAAAAGTAGAGGAACCCGAACTGTGCCCGCAGGAGCCTTCCCACATCCCACATTAAATTTTGTTACAAAGCGCCTTTGGAAGGTAGTTTTTGTGGCATAATATAATTGCTGTTTATTTAGGAAAACGAGGTGCATAATATGGTTAATCCGGAAGCCGATTGCGGAAAGCTTTCAAATCAAGTTGGTGCTGATAATCCTTCTTTTTTGGAAAGAACGAACAGGCTTATAGAATTTTTGCGAAAGGCCGAAGCTGCTGAGGTGGATGAGGTGGCTGCTGAGGTGGATGACATGGCTGCTGAGGTGGATGATATGGCTGCTGAGGTGGATGAGGTGGATGAAAATCAGAATACTGAACGGGAAAAAAGGAAAAAAATACTGCAATGTTTCCAGGTCATTCACCAAGAATTATTTGACCTTCAGCAAACACAGCCAGAGTCAAACTTTTTACGCACTTTCAATGAAATAATGGCCTGCCCACCACCTTCAAAATTCCACTAACCGGCCACAACCTTCCCCCCTCCCCCCTTGCCATGAGAGTTCACCGGCAGTGGGGAGGTTTTTTCGTGACAGGGCAACACTCCACTCCCCGCACCGGCACGGAGTTTGTACTTAGGACTTCAGTCCTCACTTCAGGACGTAACGATCTCAAGTAGCGCCCTTACTGCGAACGCAAGCTTAAAGCGGTTTTCCATTGCTTTTGGCACCCGCCGGCCCGCTCTTGGCCACCTGCCGGTGGGCCACCCGCACCTGCCGGTGGGCCATTTCCCCGCCGCGACCGGCATGGGGTATGGGGTATGGGGCATGGGGCATGGGGCATGGGGCATGGGGCATTGGGTTGTGCCTGAAACCTGATACCTAACCCCTAGCTCCTAACAGCTCCCCTTGGCCACCTTGCCGGCACCCCCCACTCCTGAAACAGGTGCATAAGTTTTTTCCCTCTCACCTATTAACGCTATGTAAGGACAAAGAAACAGCGGAATGGTTCAGGGTTCCAGTGACGAATATGACTGAGAAACCCGTGCAATCCGAAGAGCAAGCGCGATACTTGCAACGCCCGATGTCCTTTCACTTGACTTAATTTTCATCTTACCACAGCACTCCCAAAAACATTATGGCTACCTACACTCTGAAAGTTTTGAACAATACCGTTCTCAAGCAACAGCCGATTCCCAGCAATCAAATTACCGACCTCAACCAAAAGCAAACTCTAACTGCCGGCACGCAAATTCCCATACACAGCTATCGTTACGACGCCGGCACCGAGCATTACAAAATCGCCTTTCTTTCTACATCATTTAAAGGCAAAAATACCTGGTTCGTTCACAATGACCAAGACATCCAAATCTTGAAAGATGGGAAACGCATTGACCCTTTGCAGCCGATAAAGCTGAACGTTCACTGGCACAGTCAGTTAGATAACAGCTACGAGCCTTACGGAACCTGTAATGTCACCTCAGTAGCCATGTGTCTGGAATACTTTGGCATCAAGTCTCAATACCCCAACCAACAGTTAGAAGACGAACTGTTCCTCTATTGCCAGGATAAAGGCTATGACCGACACTCTCCCGAAGACCTGGCACGGTTAGTGCGAGACTACGGCTGCCAAGATGACTTTCAATATAAAGCTAAATGGCAAGATGTTAAGAATTGGTTAAGCAAAGGCTACCCCGCCATAGTTCACGGATACTTTACCGGCTCAGGACATATCATTACCATCATCGGCTTTAACGACCAAGGCTTTATTGTTAACGATCCTTACGGAGAATGGTTTGATAGTGGATACGACACCAATGCCAATGGAGGGGGGCTGATATATTCTTACGAAATGATGGAGCGCCTCTGCGGACCCGACTCAGACGGTCAGTTGTGGATTCATTACATCTGGAAGTAACCCTTCTGGCCAAGCCTAATTAACGCAAAATCAGCAAAAATTAGGCAGCCCAACTAAAATGTGTGGTGCCGGCACCTCAGATAACTCCCCCTACAGATAGAGGATTGGCGTAAGTCAAAATCGAGAAACCAGTATTCTTAACAATACTGGTTTCTCCCCGCTATAACCAACCGGCGATAGTTTTTCAGACGCCGCGACCGTCTAGCATCAAATTCATAAAATTATCCATCCCCTAATCCCCAAATCTCGGCTCATTGCCTATTTCTACTTACCTGTTTCTCTCATAATTGACTGGAAAACGATCTGTATAAGCAATAATAACTTAGGACAAATCACTAGGTAAAAGTCACTTATGAAATATGAAAAAATCTCCGCAGGCTTGCTAGTTGCCTTACAGGATTATAGCAGGAGTCATATTGCTTAGGACATAAGTTGCCAGGGGATAAAAGGCGTAGGACAGGCGTCTCGCCTGTCCTACTGTTTTAACCTAAGTGCATACTGCTATATATAAAAAGTATTCAATCGAATTTATCAATAGCTAACCCAAGTCGCAACTTTTGGAGGCAGAGCCCGATCGGCGTTCCGGGGCGGGATTACCATGCCACGGCGTCAAGAAATCTAAAAAAATCTCAAAATTCTGGCCGCCGCTGTCGGGATGGCCAAAATTTGTGAAAAATTGTAACAAAAAAAGGTGCTGGCGGATGCCGTGAGAGAGGGGAGGGGGCTTGCCAACGAAACCGGCTCGTGGTAGTGTTAAGTAATAATGGAGTGGGGGCAAAAATAATATTTTTAGTCAGATTCCCACTCTTAAACCCTACCATGCCACGCCGTCAAGAAATCTAAAAAAATCTCAAAATTCTGGCCGCCGCTGTCGGGATGGCCAAAATTTGTGAGCAATTGTAACAAAAAAGGTGGGGCGGATGCCGTGAGGGGAGAGGGCTTGCCAACTCAACCGGCTCGTGGTAGTGTTAAGTAATAATGGAGTGGGGGCAAAAATAATATTTTTAGTCAGATTCCCACTCTTAAACCCTACCATGCCACGCCGTCAAGAAATCTAAAAAAATCTCAAAATTCTGGCCGCCGCTGTCGGGATGGCCAAAATTTGTGAGCAATTGTAACAAAAAAAGGTGGGGCGGATGCCGTGAGGGGAGAGGGCTTGCCAACTCAACCGGCTCGTGGTAGTGTTAAGTAATAATGGAGTGGGGGCAAAAATAATATTTTTAGTCAGATTCCCACTCTTAAACCCTACCATGCCACGCCGTCAAGAAATCTAAAAAATCTCAAAATTCTGGCCGCCGCTGTCGGGATGGCCAAAATTTGTGAGCAATTGTAACAAAAAAAGGTGGGGCGGATGCCGTGAGGGGAGAGGGCTTGCCAACTCAACCGGCTCGTGGTAGTGTTAAGTAATAATGGAGTGGGGGCAAAAATAATATTTTCAGTCAGATTCCCACTCTTAAACCCTACCATGCCATGCCGTCAAGAAATCTAAAAAAATCTCAAAATTCTGGCCGCCGCTGTCGGGATGGCCAAAATTTGTGAGCAATTGTAACAAAAA
>NZ_KB235948.1:6584725-6586151 GCF_000332335.1 Kamptonema formosum PCC 10802
GCAAACTCTAACTGCCGGCACGCAAATTCCCATCCACAGCTATCGTTACGACGCCGGCACCGAGCATTACAAAATCGCCTTTCTTTCTACATCATTTAAAGGCAAAAATACCTGGTTCGTTCACAATGACCAAGACATCCAAATCTTGAAAGATGGGAAACGCATTGACCCTTTGCAGCCGATAAAGCTGAACGTTCACTGGCACAGTCAGTTAGATAACAGCTACGAGCCTTACGGAACCTGTAATGTCACCTCAGTAGCCATGTGTCTGGAATACTTTGGCATCAAGTCTCAATACCCCAACCAACAGTTAGAAGACGAACTGTTCCTCTATTGCCAGGATAAAGGCTATGACCGACACTCTCCCGAAGACCTGGCACGGTTAGTGCGAGACTACGGCTGCCAAGATGACTTTCAATATAAAGCTAAATGGCAAGATGTTAAGAATTGGTTAAGCAAAGGCTACCCCGCCATAGTTCACGGATACTTTACCGGCTCAGGACATATCATTACCATCATCGGCTTTAACGACCAAGGCTTTATTGTTAACGATCCTTACGGAGAATGGTTTGAGAGTGGATACGACACCAATGCCAATGGAGGGGGGCTGATATATTCTTACGAAATGATGGATCGCATCTGCGGGCCCGACTCTGACGGTCAGTTGTGGATTCATTACATCTGGAAGTAATCCGATTTGGGATTTGGGATTGCTCTAAAAAAAGCGGATAAACTTAAAATCTAGAAACCAGGTTTATTTTTAAACCTGGTTTTTCCCGCTGAACCCGAATGGCGAGAAGGTTCTAGCCGTCAGCCTTACATAATTTCCCGCAGCAAGGGCATCAGGTGTGAGGAAAACACTCTCATCCTGGCCCACCTTGCCGGCAAAACCCACTCCTGAAACCAGTGCATAAGTTTTTTCCCCCTCACCTAATAACGCTATGTAAGGACAAAGAAACAGCGGAATGGTTCAGGGTTGCAGTAACGAATATGACTGAGAAACCCGTGCAATCCGCAGAGCAAGCGCGATACTTGCAACGCCCAATGTCCTTTCCCTCGACTTAATTTTCATCTTAGCACAGCACTACCAAAAACATTATGGCTACCTACACTCTGAAAGTTCTGAACAATACCGTTCTCAAGCAACAGCCGATTCCCAGCAATCAAATCACCGACCCCAACCAAAAGCAAACTCTAACTGCCGGCACGCAAATTCCCATCCACAGCTATCGTTACGACGCCGGCACCGAGCATTACAAAATCGCCTTTCTTTCTACATCATTTAAAGGCAAAAATACCTGGTTCGTTCACAATGACCAAGACATCCAAATCTTGAAAGATGGGAAACGCATTGACCCTTTGCAGCCGATAAAGCTGAACGTTCACTGGCACAGTCAGTTAGATAACAGCTACGAGCCTTACGGAA
>NZ_KB235948.1:6586251-6643903 GCF_000332335.1 Kamptonema formosum PCC 10802
CAAAAATAATATTTTTAGTCAGATTCCCACTCTTAAACCCTACCATGCCACGCCGTCAAGAAATCTAAAAAAATCTCAAAATTCTGGCCGCCGCTGTCGGGATGGCCAAAATTTGTGAGCAATTGTAACAAAAAAAGGTGGGGCGGATGCAGGCGACCGAGTGGTGTGCCCTCATCGAATCAACACACGCTATAGCCCGCTTGGAGGCCACAGGTGCCTTTCGCGCCCTCAGAGGATTCTGCCCTCCCCCCTTGCCAACGATCCCACACAGTCAGACACTGGACTGTAAAGATCAACGGCAGTAGGGAGATTTTTCTTGAAAAAAGTATTAGGCATCATTCTCGGTGGGGGCGCGGGCACCCGCCTTTACCCGCTGACCAAGCTGCGGGCCAAGCCGGCGGTTCCCATTGCCGGCAAGTACCGCCTGATTGACATTCCGGTCAGTAACTGCATTAATTCAGAGATTTACAAAATCTATGTTCTGACCCAGTTCAACTCGGCTTCCCTGAATCGCCACCTTTCCCGCACCTACAACTTCCCGGGCTTCAGCGATGGGTTTGTGGAAGTCCTCGCCGCCCAGCAAACCCAAGAAAACCCCAACTGGTTTCAGGGAACCGCAGACGCGGTGCGCCAGTATCTGTGGCTGTTCCAAGAGTGGGACGTGGACGAGTACCTGATCCTGTCTGGCGACCACCTCTACCGCATGGACTATCGCCAGTTCGTGCAGCGCCATCGGGAAACCGGCGCAGATATCACGCTGTCGGTGCTGCCAATGGACGATAAACGCGCCTCGGATTTCGGTCTGCTGAAAATTGACGGCAGCGGTCGGGTGGTGGCCTTCAGCGAAAAGCCCAAAGGGGATGCCCTGCTCAACATGCAGGTGGACACCACCCAACTGGGGCTGACGCCAGAACAGGCCAAGCAATCTCCCTATATTGCGTCGATGGGGATCTATGTCTTTAAAAAAGAGGTTCTCGGCAAGCTGCTCAGGGAATCCCCACAACAGACTGATTTCGGGAAAGAAATTATTCCCGCTTCCGCGAAGGACTACAACGTTCAAGCCTATTTGTTCGATGGCTACTGGGAAGACATCGGAACGATTGAGGCGTTCTATGACGCTAACTTGGCTCTGACGCACCAGCCTCACCCGGCTTTCAGCTTCTACGACGAAACGGCTCCAATTTACACTCGCGCCCGCAATTTGCCGCCCTCCAAGCTTTTGGACTGCCACGTCACGGAATCGATTATTAGCGAAGGCTCCATACTTAAAGAGTGCCGCATTGAACACTCGGTTTTGGGGGTGCGCTCCCGCGTGGAAGCCGGTTGCGTTATCGAAGACTCCCTGCTGATGGGGGCTGACTTCTACGAGCCCTTTGCAGAGCGCCAGTCTGGCCAGCAAAAAGGCGGTGTCCCCTTGGGGATAGGTGCCGAAACTCTGATTCGCCGCGCTATTATTGACAAAAATGCCCGCATAGGCCGGCATGTGCAAATCATCAATAAAGACAGGGTGGAAGAGGCCAATCGCGAGAGCGAAGGGTTCTACATCCGCAGCGGCATTGTTGTCGTCCTGAAAAATGCGGTAATTCCCGACAGGACTGTCATTTAGTCAGTGCTTGCAGCCCCGGGCCTCGCAGCCTGGGGTTCGCTGTCGTGCCGGCACGGTCGCGGTGCTGGGAATGTGCTACTATCTAGAACTGGCGCGGATATGGTTTGTAAGAATCCCTGTCAGGGATTGAAACTCCTTTCCCCAAAACTTTTTTTGCCTGATAGATCGCGCACATTTTCAGCGCCGGCTATTGGCGAGCAGTTGGATTGTGCTGTTTGGCTGTGGGAGGGCGCGCCCAAGTCTTCTGCAGTTCTCTCTTTCCCAGCGATAAGTAAGTGATGAGCCGGCTCATTTTGATGATTGGGATTCCCGGAAGTGGCAAGTCAACTCTCGCCCAGCAGCTGATTGCAGCATTCCCGCACTGGCGGCTGATTTCTACAGATGCGATTCGCGCTCAGCTTTTCGGAGATGAGGCGGTACAGGGATCTTGGCCTTTAATCTGGAGTGAGCTGGAGCGCCAATTTCGGGTGGCGGTCGGGCCAATTGTCAGAGAGGCACCGGGGAACCGGGTGCGCACAGCGATTTACGATGCTACGAATGCTGTTCGCCAGCAGCGGCGAGCGGCTATCGAACTCGCCAGAGCTGCCGGCTTTACCGAGATCGCCGGCTTGTGGCTGGATATGCCGGTGGAGCTGTGTCTGCAACGGAACCGGCAGCGCCGCCGCCAAGTTCCAGAGGAGGTGATTTTGCAAATGCACCGGCACCTCTGCGACGCCCCACCCTCTCTCCCAGATGGCCTCGACCGGCTCAGACGCCACACCCGTATTGTACTCCCGCGACATGTCGTATTGTAGAACCCGCCCGTCGCGTCCCTACAGCCAGACATTAAATTTACTATTTTACTGTGAAGTTTTAGTATCTAGAAACTTTATATTAAAACCAAAATAGCAGTTTAAACTAACTTGCTTAATGGCAAGTTAGATGTGCGTTTTTTCGGGGGTTCGGAAATTGCGCTGGCAACCTGAGAAAGAACCGAACTTGACCGGAGCCGGAGCTTGGCTACCTTGAAGTTAGTACAGTGGGGAAAGTTTGCCCACACAGACCCAATCCCCTCACCCCCCCTCACCGCCCACACAAGGGGAGGCTCGGGGCCCCCCTCTGGGGATGGAGCGGCGGGGGGAGTAAAAAAAAGAGGGGATTGAAGTTCCCCTCTCCGGGGATTGGGGGGGTGGCAGACAAGTCGGGGGTGAGGGCGGCTCTGGCAGCGCCCACTGTACCCACTGGCTAGCGGTTGGCTGCAATCGGCGCAGTCAGGCAGCCTTAGGAAGACGCAGACAGAAAACTTTACACTGAATTTTTAAAGGAGAGGAGGCTGGGGAATGGCTGCGACCGATTTCAAGGACTATTACGCGATCTTGGGATTGAGCAAAACGGCCAGTGCGGACGAGATTAAAAAGACATACCGCAAACTGGCTCGCAAGTACCACCCGGACATGAACCCGGGCAATCGGGAGGCGGAAGCTCGCTTTAAGGAAGTTAGCGAAGCTTACGAGGTGCTGTCAGATCCCGACAAGCGCAAAAAATACGACCAATTTGGCCAGTATTGGAAGCAGGCTGGGGCTGGCGCTGGCGCTGGGGCTGGATGGCCAGGTGCCGGGGTGAACTTTAGTGACTTCGACTTCAGCCAGTTCGGCAGTTTTGATGAGTTTATTAATGAATTGCTCGGTCGCGCTGGGGGTGCCGGTGCGGGTGCCGGTGCGAGTGCCGGTCGCAATGGGCGCTGGAATTACAACTACCGCACTAGCTCGAACGGGCCAGGGTTTGGCGGCTACAGCGGGGCTGAGGATTTTTCTTCTGGTTTTGGCGAGCGCTCAGCCGGTGCCTCTGCAGATAGGGAGGGAAGCATCTCTCTAACTCTGTCGGAAGCGTTTCACGGGGTGAGCAAGCGCATCAGTCTCGGGAGTGAGACGATTGAGGTGCGGATTCCTGCCGGCGCTAAGCCGAAAAGCCGCATTCGCGTTCGCGGCAAAGGCCAGATGAACGCCTACAGCCAGCAGCGCGGAGATCTGTACTTGACGGTGGAAATCCAGCCTCACTCGTTTTTCCAGTTTGAGGGGGAAAATCTGCTGTGCGAGGTGCCGGTGGCTCCCGATGAGGCGGTTTTGGGCGCTCAAATTGAAGTCCCAACGCCGGATGGCATGGTGACGGTGAGTGTCCCTGCCGGCATTCGTTCGGGGCAATCACTGCGCCTGCGCGGCAAGGGGTGGCCAAACCCGAAGGGCGGGCGCGGCGACCTTTTGGCGCGGATTTTAATTGTGCCTCCTAAGGAGATCACCCCTATCGAGCGCGACTATTACGAGAAGCTTAAGGCGATTCGCAGTTTCAACCCCCGTCGCGATTTGTCGCAGGTGCGTCTTTAAATATCAGCCGGAAAGAATTCCCAGGGGCGCGGCTTCTGCTGCGCCCCCACACTTTTAAAGTGAATCCAGTACAGCCAGCAGTCTCTCAACACCGGCATTCGGCTCCAGGAAGGAAAACAAGTGCCTATAGCATAATTTCCCCTGTCCGTCAAGCACAAACTGCGCCGGCAGGGGAGCGCCCAAGGCTTGACCGGTCTGGTACCGGCGGAAAACGCCGCAGCCCGGATCGCTGAGCAAGGGCATTTTTAACCCCAAATCTTTGACGACAATTTTGCTTTGCCTCTCGTCGGTACTTGTTATCATCAGCACCTCAGCCCCTTTTTCTTTGAAGCGCTCGTAGTGAGTGTTCAGTTCTATAATGTGCGGGTAGCACAAGGGGCAATATTGCTTTTCGGTAAAGATGCGGGTGAAAGCCAGTACGACCGGCTGCTTCTTCCTGTAGTCTGATATTTTCAACCGCCCGCCATTGGTGATGTCTGGCAGTTCAAAGTCCGGCGGGCAAACTTCGGGGTAAAATTTATTGGTCGCTGGGAGCGGTAAAAAGTTTTGAAAGAAGCGCTGATTTATTAAGCCGGTGAAATCAGTGGAAGTGAGCATAGGTTGTTGATATCTCCTGCTGCTTTAAATGAAATGGGGTGCGTTCAGCGCACCCCACTGTTAGGAATTAAACAGCCGCAAAGTATTCCTTGGACTTCACGGGGTCGGGCGTCATGGTCTTTTCCCCAGGCTTCCAGCCGGCGGGGCAGACTTCATCCGGGTGAGACTGGACGTACTGGATGGCTTGCAGTGTCCGCAGCGTCTCATCCACGTTGCGCCCAAAGGCCAGGTTGTTGATGGTGGCGTGCTGGATAATCCCTTCTTTGTCAATGATGAACAAACCGCGCAGGGCGATTCCAGCTTCGGGATCGAGAACGTTGTAGGCGGCGCTGATTTCTTTCTTGATGTCGGAAACGAGGGGATAGTTGAGGTCGCCTACGCCGCCTTGCTTGCGGTCGGTTTGAATCCACGCCAAGTGGGAGAATTCGCTGTCAACCGAGACGCCGAGGACTTCGGTTCCCAGTTTGCTGAATTCTTCATAGCGGTCGCTGAATGCTATGATTTCCGTGGGGCACACGAAGGTAAAGTCCAGGGGGTAGAAGAACAAGACTACATAATTTTTGCCCTGATAGTCTGACAGCTTAATGGTCTTGAATTCCTGATCGACCACTGCTGTTGCAGTGAAGTCGGGGGCAGCTTGGCCAACCCGAAGACATCCTTCTGTCTGATGAGTCATGAGCTGATTCTCCTACAATGTTTGTGCGTCCACTCGTGCGCGAGCGCGGGTAAGACAATTTAGAGCTTACCCTGGCAGGCAACGACTGATTCTTTACGAACTGTTACAACTATATCATAGTCATAACGATTTTGAGTAGACCTTTTCTCGGGTGAGAGCCGGCACGCCAGAGCTAACCCCTCCCAGCGTTTTTTACGTCTGATTGATTGTTATTAGATTGAACCGCCAAGACGCCAAGGACGCCAAGAATGAAGAGGTACAGGAAAAAGTTGTTAGGAGCAATTCACCGGAAATGATATGGGAGGTGTGCGGCGGGAGCCAATGTTGGGTGTCACCCTTGACAGATTCGCCAACCGTATCCACGAGGGGCGCGGGGGAGAGGAGGGGGCTAAGGGAGCAGGGGACAAGTCCTGGATTTGGCCAACTGTCCCGTACCGGTGCCGGTGGCGGGGAAGGCAGACACCCGGAGGGAGCGCTGTGATAGGTTATGAAAAGCTTGGCCGGCTGTCCCTTGCTGGATGCAGTCCAAGGACAAAATAGATCGAGAGTGCCGGCGAAAAAAATCCCTTGGAGTTTATTTTAAACCGGCTCCCCCCTAAAATAGTATGTCATCCAGACGCCGTGACTCAGAATGAACCAAGACCTCTCTTACCTGCCATTTAGATACTGTATAGATTTACCGCAACTCAACGAGGACATCACATCACCCTTGCTGGTCATCGGGGGCTGGATTGCGGCTCAACATCCGATTGAACGCCCAACTCTTCGCAACACCGGCACTTACACTCGTCCCCTAACCCTCACCAGCCGTCCTGATGTCCGAGCGGAGTATCCCGACCGGTATGCGCTAGGATTCAGGCATTATGTGTCACTGCTTGACCTCTCCCCAGAAGACTGTTTGCAGTGGTCTGTCCATTTCTCGCTCGCAAGCCTTGAATACAGTTTTCCCATCCCCCTGTCAATTTCCACTAAAGCCTTTGAAAGCGCAGACAGTCAAGACCTCTATTCCGACTATTTTATCTGGGGTATCGACTCTCCCAAGTTAAACGAGGAGGTGACTTCTCCGCTGATTTTGCTGAGGGGATGGGTTGCGGCTGACCGTCCGATTAAAGGGCTTACCGTTAACAATTATAGCACATACGCTCACGCTCTGTCTATTGAGAGCGGGCGGGATGTAAAAGCGGCTTATCCCCACCAGTACATGGTAGGATTCCAGCATTATTTGTCGGTGGCTGACCTCTCCCCAGAGGAATCCTGGTCCGTAAGGTTCTTCATGGACGGTCGGGAATGCAGTTTTCCAGTGGCATTGCCGGCTGTTGGGGGAGATGTTGAGGCGGGAACGAGTGAGAGCCAAGAGTCTCAGCCTTTTACCTACTGGCTGGATTTCCCGAAGTTAAACGACCAAATTGCGTCTCACCTGACTTGGATTGCCGGCTGGCTGAAATCCGCGCATCCGATAGAACAGCCTACCCTTCGCAATTCTAGCACATACGCTCGCCCTTTAGAGACTGTCAGCCGTCCGGATGTAGAAGCCATTTATCCACAGCAGTATGTGCTGGGCTTCCGGCACTATTTGCCCATTAATGACCTCTCTCCGGGAGAGTCTTGGTTCATCCAGTTCTTTATCCAGGGAGAGGAACACCGGCTCCCCCTGCCTTTCTTTATCTCCAGTAAATTTTATGATGACTTTTGGAACTTTAAAACCAAGAAGCTGGAAAAAATCAGAGAGATTGTCCGCTGTCCGGCTTGCGGGAGCGAGACGCTGGTTAATGCCGGCACCGGCTTGCGGTGCGGTGGCTGTGGGGCTGAGTTTGGCTTGAGCCGGACTAGCTATAACTTTCTCACCAAGGATTTGATTGAGTGTGGCAATGTGAAGCCAACGAAAAATATTTCGGCAAATCACTACGATGAGGTGGCTCACAGTATCGTCAAAAAATTACCGCAAGGTTTAATTCTGGATAATGGCTGCGGGCTGAGAAGGAAGTATTACAGCAATATTGTGAATTTTGAGATTGCCGACTATCCCACGACAGATGTTGTGGGGATAGGGGAAATCCTGCCGTTTAAATCGGGGGTTTTTGATGCGGTATTTTCGCTGGACGTGCTGGAACATGTCAAGCATCCTTTTGATTGTGCGCGGGAGATTGTTCGGGTTCTCAAGCCGGGGGGGATTCTGTACATCCAAGTTCCGTTTATGCAACCTTTTCACGGCTATCCCGACCACTACTACAATATGACCGGCAGCGGGTTGAAAAATCTGTTTGAGGGCGATTTGCAAATTCTGGAATATGGGGTGCCGGCGTGCGGGCTGCCGGTGTGGAGCCTGAGCTGGTTCCTGAACTCTTATATCCGGGGGCTGCCGGCACCTGTCGCTGAGAAGTTCAAGAATATGAAGGTTTCTGAGCTGATAGATAATCCCCAGCTGTATCTGGAGAAAGATTTTGTCACGCAGTTGAGTCCGGGGGCTAATGAAGAGTTAGCGAGTGCTAACTACCTGATTGCTATGAAAAACGTTTAGGAGTTCGGTCAGCAGCACAGGCGTCTCGCCTGTGCTACGTCTGTGGGCAGGAGAGGCGAGATGCCTGCTCTACGTCTGTCGTGCCGGTGGTCCTGCCGGTGGTGAAGTGCGCGGAACGTGTTATCATAGTATTGTTGGTTTCGTTACCGGCAGGAGTTTTTCCGTGAAAACACTCTCATTCCAAGTCCCAGAAACCGTCTTTGGCACACTCCGCAAAGGCCCGGAGGAGTTTATCCAAGAAATGCAGATTGCTGCCGCAGTAAAATGGTATGAATTAGGGGAAATCTCTCAGGGGAGTGCAGCAGAAATTGCGGGTCTGAGCCGGTCTGAGTTTATAAATGCTTTGTCCCGTTAAAAGGTTTCCGTCTGGCAATATACCGCTGAGGAGCTAGCCGAGGAACTGGCGGATGACGATTGAGCGGGTTGTGGTTAATTCCTTTCGTTTAATTATCCTGTTTAAGAACTCGCACCGGCGAGCGACGGGGGACAATCACGGGGGGATTGTCCCTACCAGGCGCACGCAACGAGTGGGGAAGCTGTATTGACCTCCGGGTTTAAGGAATGGGGAGCCGGTGAAGCAGTCAGAGGAAAAGGGAAGACGGACGCTTTTCCTACAAGTACCAGGGAGAGCGGTGCTAGCAGAGGTAGCGCTCCCTTTACCAATCTTGATTGCAAATGCTTACGGAAAATAACGATAAAATTCCCGACGGTGTAGAACGCGCATCACTTCTATGACATCTCCGTTAAGCTCTATTCCAATACGGTAATCGCCGATCCGAATGCGATACCGACCCGTGTAACCTCGCATGGGTTTAATGTCAGGAATCTCCTCCAAGGTATTGATGGCTTCTAAAGTTGTAAACGCAAGCTCGCAGATGCGCTGGTATGATGTCGAACTCTTCAGTTGCTTCAGGTCTTTTAGAAAAGCCTGCCGGTATTGAACTTCCAAGACAATTATTCCTCAAGATAAGCTAAGGCTTCTGAACGAGTTAGCAATGGCGTATTAACAGCTTCATTCATGGCTTTGTTCAGGCAATAGTCTTCTACCGCTTCCGCAAGTTCCTCAACGGAAGCTTCTTCCGCAGGTAGCAGCTGTCGCCACAGCTCAATAGGAATCACCACGGCGATTGCCTCTCCGTCTTGATTGGTAAGATATTCAACATTTAGCATATGTCACTCCAAAATTCCCGCTACAAGGTTTTAAAAGCATTATTGATATTGATACAGATCGGCTGGTTTAGTACCGCTATACCTTCACTGTTCCCCCTCTTCAATTATTTCGCCGATAGACGTTTGCTACTCCTTTCCCACTCCCCGATTTGGGTCTTTTCTTGAGACTAACCCAAGCACTTGGGTTTTGTCAACCTATAAAAAAGCCCCTGACAGTCAAGCCAGGAGTGGACAGAGCTGGCGCATCCCCCCATCCGGTTTAACCTCCCTCCTCCCAGAGGAGCTGCATATTGAGAGCACCGGCGGGTTGGAGGACACCGCCAACAGCAGTGAGGTTGGCAAATCCTGGCACTTCAGCCGGCACAGTGCGGTTCACCTGCCGGCTGTCATAACGCAAGCTCCAGTTGCCGAATCTTTTCCAGAATGTCTTGGCGAAGTTCGCACAAGCCGGCCCACTCAAAGAAATCAATCCCATCGCCCAGTTCACCGGCTCCAAACCGGCGGTAAAATTCTGCTGAGTCCAGGCTGTACCGCCGCTCAAACTCCCGCAAGTCTCCCTCATACCGCTCCAACCGCTGCCGGTGCTGGCTGAGGGCAACTTCTAGAAGCTTCCCCACTATCAAGTCTAGTTCTTCTGGATCAGAATAACTCTCCTTGAGGAGCTCCAGCTTTCGCAATGTGTCCATTAGTAACCCCTCCCTACTTCGCCTCCATCCAATTCTGCCCCGCACGGATATCCACCACCAGCGGCACACTCAGCAGCACAGCACTCTCCATCACCGACTTAATCACCGGCTGCAACTCCTCCCACTCCGCCGGCATCACTTCAAACACCAACTCATCGTGCACTTGCAACAGCATACGCGCCCCGCAATTCCGCAACCTCTCCTGCAGCCGCACCATCGCCACCTTAATAATATCCGCACTCGAACCCTGAATCGGCGCGTTCGCAGCCGCACGCAGCTGTTCCGCGTCTTTCGGACCCAGCTTTTTCAGACGGTCAAGGTCAATCTCTTCCGGATTGCTGCCTTTCAACCGGCGCAAACTCTCCCCCTCAAATGTAAAATACCGGCGACGCCCCAAAATCGTCTCCACATACCCCTGCGCGATCGCCTCCCTTTGCAGCTGCTGCAAATATTCAAACACCTTCGGATAGCGCCGGTAGAACCGCTGAATAAACAGCTTCCCCTCCGCCGGCGTCTTCCCAATCGCCCGCGCAAACCGCGCTGAACCCATCCCGTAAATCACGCCAAAATTAATCGTCTTCCCAAACCGGCGCTCCTCCGCACTCACCGTTTCCTTCTCAAACAGCAACTTCGCCGTCACCGTATGCACGTCCTGATTGTTGCGGTAAGCCTCCACCAGCACCGGCTCCTGACTCAAGTGCGCCAAAATCCGCAACTCAATTTGCGAATAGTCCGCCGACACCAGCAGCCAGCCCGGTTCAGGCAGAAACGCCTTGCGAATCTGCCGCGAAAATTCCGTGCGAATCGGAATATGCTGCAAATTGGGATTAGAAGAGGACAGCCGCCCCGTCGCCGTAGCCGTCTGGTTGAAATCCGTATGCACCCGCCCCGTGTCCGCTCGCACCAGCGCCGGCAAAGCGTCCGCATAAGTAGACTTCAACTTCGCCAGAGTGCGGTGTTCCAACATACAGTCAACAACCGGATGCTGGCCTTGCAGCCTTTCCAAAACAGCTGCGTCTGTCGAGTAGTAACCCATCTTGGTTTTGCGCGACTTCTTGGTGTCTAATTTCAGCTTTTCAAACAGCAGCTTGCTCACCTGCTTCGGCGAACCCAAATTGAATTCCTCCCCACCGACAGCCTTATAAGCTGCCTCCACAATCTTTGCTAAGTCCTTTTCCAGCTGATCCGATAGTTCTTCGAGATATGGGCTGTTAATGCGGATTCCGGTGTATTCCATCTCAGCCAGCACCGGCTCTAGCGGCTGCTCAACTTCCAGCAGCAGCCGGTGAACTCTCTCAACCGCCTGCAATTCCTCCCGCAGTTTCCCCACCAGCAAGAACGTCGCATACACATCCATCCCGCAGTAGTCCGCCACCTCCGGAATCTTTAAATCCGCAATTGTTTTGCCTTTAGGCACTTTTAAAGACTCGTAGCTTTGAGCCTTTATCCCCAACTTGCGCTGTGCTAAATCACTCAGTTTGTAGCTTTCTTCACTCCGGTCGTCGCTTTCTTTTGGCAAAAGCACATAACTTGCAAGCATCGTGTCAAAGACGGCACCCGCCAGCTCAATCCCCTGACAGCGCAGCACCAAGCGGTCAAATTTGGCATTGTGCAGCGCTTTGGGATAGTCCGCACTTTCCAGAATCGGACGCAGCGCCTCCAACACCGCTGCCTTGTCTAGATTCCCCCCGCCAGTGTGGCCGGTGGGAATATAGGCCACATCTTCCTCACCGGCTCCCCAACAGCAGCCAATCCCCACCAGTTTCGCGTCACGCGGCTCCAGCGCAGTGGTTTCCGTGTCCCAAGCGACGGGAGTATCAGAGTGAGTGCGGGTTTGCAGCAGCTGCACCAACTCCGCCAGCTTTTCCGGCGTGTCAATAATGCGCGGCTTAATCGGCACCGGCTCCCGAACCGTTGGCACCGGCAGTTCTGCTGGGGCTGGGGCTGCCGGTTCGTCGAACAGCGACAGTTGCCGGTCTTCCAGCAGCGGTGCCGGGGCGGCTGCGATCGCCCGTGCCGGCACCGGCTCAGGATCGCTCGCCGGCTCAGTTGCGCCGCCAAACAGCGCGTGCATTTGCTTGATTTTGCTCAAAAAGCTCTTGAACTCGAACTTTTCCAGCAGCGGTACGAGCGCCCCCTCGTCAAAATCCTTGAGCTTGCAGTCTTCGAGCTCAATTTCCACCGGCACGTCGAGGACAATTCTCGCCAGGTGCTGGGAGTGGTAGGCGTCTGCTTTCCCAGCTTCCAGCTTTTTCTTGACGGCTCCTTTAATATTGTCTGTCGAAGCGTAAATCCCGTCAAGCGAGCCGTAAACGCTTAGCAAACTCACCGCTGTCTTGTCCCCAATTCCCTTAACGCCGGGGATGTTATCGGAGGCGTCACCGCAGAGAGCTTTGTAATCGACCACCTGAGCCGGTGCTACGCCGAGTTTCTCCTTGACCTCTTCTGGGCCAAATTCGCGGGCGATTGCTTTTGCGGAGCGCCCGAAGGTGTCCTGACTGAGATACAGGACGCTGATGCCTTTTGCCGCATCTACCAGTTGAAATAAATCCCGGTCACCGGTGACGATTTTCGCCCGATACCCCGCCTCGCTCGCCCGCTGTGCCAGGGTGCCCAAAACGTCGTCCGCCTCGTAACCCGGAGCGGTCACAGCCTGCAGGTTCAAGGCGCTGAGCAGTTCCTGGAGATTTTCCAGCTCGATGAGCAAGTCTGCCGGTGTGTCCGTCCTGTCCGCTTTGTAGGTGGCGTCCGCTTCGTGGCGGAAGGTGGGCTCGCCGAGGTCAAAGGCGATCGCAAGATATTGCGGCTTCTCCGTTTCTATCACCTGCAGCAGGGACTTGAGGAAGACATGGCAGACGCTGGTGGGGATGCCGGTGGATGTCCTCAAGCCCCCATCCCGACTTCTGGCTAAGGCGTGATGGGCGCGAAAGGCTAGCGAGTGGCCATCAACGAGTACCAGCGTTGGGCCTGCTGCCGGCTCGGAATGGCCGGCGGATGGGTTGGGGGCAGGGGCAGAGTTAGACATTTTCAATCCCGTTTCAGGGTTTCATTCTAGCGCTGCTTCCGCCTCCCCCTCAACCCAGATACTTTTCCTTGCGTCATTTCCGTTTATATGGTGTACTCCCGAAGATTGAGGGGCCAGATGCCTGTCCTGCAGGAGATCGCTTTTTTCATATTAGTGAGGTACTGAGAAACCCGGTTTCTTTAAGAAACCGGGTTTCTGGCGCGTACTTCATCCAACTGAAAACCTCTATATATCCGTAGATCAGGCGTTCCCTCCGACCCTCAATGTTTAATGTCCTAACTAATTTGGCTATCGCTACAGTTTATATAAATTAGATACAGCCGGCTGAGGTGATTTATGAAAGGCGCACCGGCCTGCGCTGCCGATAAATAGGGGCGGTCAAGCAACCGCCCCAAACAAGGCCACTCTGCCAAATTGTCTGCCAAATTGTGACGCTGCCCCAGCTGTATCCCGATCGGCAACTAGGAAACCTTAGCAACCTTGCGCCGGCGAGAGGCGGCGAGGGACCCCGCGACCAGTCCCAGACCGGCAAGGGTTGCCGGTTCGGGGACGGATGCGGCGGAACCGACGACTTTCCAGTCTGGCCCCTGGTAGCTGCTCTTGGTGATCACTCGCAGCCCGCTAATCGGTCCTGACACCCCCAAGTCTGCTAAAGTCACGCCCTTAGAACCTACGTCCTGAGCGCCGTTAATTTCGAGAGTGTCAAGCTTGTATCCAGCATTTTGCCAACTGCTAGAGTTCCCCAGGCTGAACAAGTTGCCAATCAGGTTTCCCCCAGCATCCAGGGCTTGAATGTCAAGTTGGCTGTTCTTGCCACGCTCCCAGAAGAATAATTTATCTACTGCCTTATTGAAGGAAAGGTCAATCGTAGACTTGCCGCTATCTTCCGTATCAATAATACTGCTGAGGTACAGGTTGCCCAGGGCAGCCACCACACCATTATTATCAAGCTTTTCCTGGGACAGCCCAACCGTTGCTAAGTCTCCCCTGTCAGCGCTGGCTGCGCCGGTGTCGCCTCCTGTCCAGAGGTCATTCCAGACAATATTGGCTCCACTCACCACAGCAAAGTCTGTGATGGCAGTATTGCCGATCTCTACTGACTGCAGCAGGATATCCCCTTTCCAGGTATCGGGGTTTGGCAGGGCAGCCTGGTAGTTGGTCTTAAAATCGAACGCCTGAGCTGAAGACGAAACTGCTAAAACGCTGCTGGCGATTAACCCCAAACAGGACGCCGTGTATTTGAGAGTCTTAGCGGTTGCCGCAGTCAATGTAGTGGTTTTCATTGGAAGCCCCATATTCCGTCGGACACTTTGCTGTTCGTGTTAGCTTATTTCCTTTATAAAAGAACCGCTGTGCACTGTCAAGGGAGGTTTGGGGATTTAATCAACTCTTGATACAACTTGCGAGTTTTGTAAAGTTTTGATAAAGATGCTGGAATAGAACCTTCTGCTACGGAGGCTCCCACTTTTGTTAAAAATGAACATTTCTCCTTTCTATCCCCCCTCCCCCCTTGTCGCGGCACACGCTGCGGTTATGCGAGCTCCTGCAGTCCGGTTTCCGAGCAGCTCCCTTTCCGGCTATCCGGTTAAAAGCTTTGCTTTAATAGTCCATATTCTAAAATCTGAAACCCTTGCTGTATTTGTATTTCAGCCTGAAAAGCCCGCCTTAAATTCGGGCATCCGGGCAAAAACGCGCGCGAGTTGGGGATGCCGGTGACGGTTCCCACACTCCCCAGGCAACGCACCCTGATAAAGGCACCGCACGCCCAGGCCGGGGAGTGGCCACAGGCAGGTGACTCTCCACAAGTGGCACAAAAGAACTGCGGGCTGTCAAAACCTGCTGTTCTGACGGATTCCAATCGCAGCTCGCTTTCTTAACCGATTTCGCGGTGACGCCGGCGGCGCACTCCCAGCAAACCCGCAGCTCCCACGCCCAGCAGTGCCAGCGCTGTAGAAGGCTCGGGGACTTTTTTGCCTTTGAAGATGAAGTCGTTGTAGTCCTTGTCGTATCCATCTTCCATTGCAATTAACACCTGCTCAAACCCGACAGAGAGGCTCGCGGTTTGCGGGCTTTGGCCCGGATTATTTTGAATCCAGGTTGGCCCTTGGAGGTTGTAGGTGTAGCTGCCACCGTAGATAAATTTGGCCTTATTGGCATCACTGCCCAGGGAATACGGGGCACTCACCACATTCGGCGTTGCTGGATTGTACTTCCTCAACCCTAACTTGTATTCGACCCCAGCGAGAAAGTTGAAGGTGGTCGTGCAGTTGGACATCGACAGGCCGCAGGTTCCCTTCCAATCATTCTTGGAGTCGTTAGCGCCAGGATCGGAGCCTCGCAAGTCTTCTGTAAACAGGGTGCCGGCTAGGGTGCCGTCTGTGCGGTACACCCCCAGGGCTGTCTGCCACATCCCGTGAGACTCCAAGAAGTCAAACTGGACAGTGGTGTTGGTGTCAAATTTGATACCATTCACTCCAAAATTGCTGGGCGTGAGAGAGGCGGCGAGCGCCGGAGTGGAGAAGCAGGCGACCGCAGAGGCGGCGGCTGCGGCAGTTAGGCTAGCGACAAGTTTCGTTTTCATTTCAAACCCTCACCCAAGTCGTTTGTGCGAGAAAATTAATTTTTGGCTTACTTTAATTATGCGGCACTTCCAGTGGCCAGTCTAGGGTTTGGGCGCTTCTTTGTCAATTCTTTACAATTGTGCGGGGGTTGTGTGAAGTTTGGACTGCTAAACAGCAGATGAGCCTCTGGCTGCCAGCCTTTGCGCTCGGCTTTTGCGTTCTTGTGCCAACAGCGCTGGCGTGCGCGCTGCCGGCTATTTCTCTCCCCCTCTCCCCCCCATTCTTGAGAAGTGTGGGTGTTGATTTTTGCCTGAAAAGAAAGGGGGTGAGGGGGTGAATTTAGCACGAATTCTCTTGATAAACAAGCTCTGAGAGGGTGAATTGAGCGCGCTCTTCTCCTCCTGTCCCCTGATGCTCAAGTCTTGCCTGCTCCTACCGGGAGCCGGTGGCAGCGCCAGCGATATCAGTGCTATTACATAGAGGAAACATTAACTCTCGATTTTAGGGGCTCGGTTTTCCCGGATAAGACCGGCTCGCCGCTCACCTTGCCGAGAGCCGGTGTGGGGACGCGACACCGGCGTTTTTACAGAGTTCCTAAAAAAGGCTCTGCTGTCTTGTCGGGAATCATTATAGCAGTAGGCAGTTAGGTTAGGACATAGGCATCATCGCATTGGGGCAGTGGGCGATGGGGCATTGGGCAAAAGCTATGAGTCTTCCATGATGCGCCATGCTCGCCGCGCCATGCTCTGTGCGCCATGCCATTATAGCAGCAGCCACTTAGGGAACCTACATTCCGGCCTCCCCTGCTCCCCCGCACCCAAAGCTCCTATTATCCTAACCAATATGACTGCTGCTATAGCCCCAGCCACACCGCCACCAGACCATGACCCACCACCAACAGCTGCTCAAAATTCAAACTGCCGGCAAGTCGCTGTGCAAAATCACCTCGAAAGTTGAAGCCGTCGTCGCGGAATCGGGCGTCGCAACTGGCCTGTGCGCCCTGTTTCTGCGCCACACCTCTGCCAGCTTGCTGATCCAAGAAAACGCCGACCCCGACGTGCTGCGGGATTTGGAAAATTTCTTTGCCAAGCTCGTACCAGAAGACAGCCGGCGCTACATCCACAACGCTGAGGGCCCGGACGACATGCCGGCCCACATCCGCACGGCCCTGACCAAGACCTCGGAACAGATTCCCATTGCCGGAGGGAGACTCGTGCTGGGAACCTGGCAGGGAATCTACCTCTGGGAGCACCGGCAGCGCAGCCACATCCGCGAGCTGGTGGTTCACGTCACCGGCGACTGAGCCCCAGACGAGCCCCCCACCGGCCACGCCGGCATGCCGGTGTCCGCAGCGTGCCGCCGGCAGCCGGCAGCCGGCTTTTTTCACCGTCAGATGACTCGCTCAAACCCGAAGAATATTAAGTTTCTCTGCCACTCGTGGGAATTTTAAGCCTTGTATGTTAATTATTCCTGAACAGAGGAGAGCTAGTTTAAAGAATTCCGGCGTCTGTCTTGCCCAGCACTCACCACCGCAAGCCGGTGGGGAAAGGCACCGGCTTGGGGCTGTCCATCAGCACCTTCATCGCGGTCGAAAACCCAGGCTGCGTCTTCACCTGTCAGTCTCAACCCGGACAGAGAACCGAATTCTCGATTGAGATCCCGATTTGCCAGCAACCTTAGAAACCATTGAGGGGGCTCGGGGGGAGGCGGAGAAAATTGAATTTTGGGAAATTAACCAGATTTTATATACGGAGGAATTCTGAATTGGCAATCTCAATGACACAGGACTTACGCAAAGCCTCTATCTGTAGGGTGGGGAACGCGAAGCGCGTCACCCACCACACACCACATTGACTGTCGCTGCATAAGTCGTGTTACAAATTCTATAGCAGTATGCACTTAGGTTAGAACATTAGACCTTCAGGCTCGGCGGACGCCGTACCTACGTCTATATGGCAGTAAGCATTTAGGAACCCTACATTCCGGCCTCCCTTGCTCCAGAGCTCCCGAAGCTTCTATTGTTCTAACCAATATGACTGCTGCTATAATGCTAAAATTACAGACTGATTAGCTATCTTACTCTGACCTGACTTTCAACACCAGTGCAGACATTCCCTATCCCTCTTGAGAGTTTGGTCTTTGGAATTACTTTTTCTCGCTCTTGGGATAATGTCCCAATCTTTTACTGGGTGGTGAAGACTATAAGTCTGAGCGTCCCTCTACATTATAGTCAATTAATGTCTATTACTGTCTGCTCTGTGAAGGAAGTTTTACAATACCGGTACGCTCTCAGACTCGACCGGGCTAGGGCTGGCCACTCGAAAGCTGAGCTTGGTCAAGTGCCAGCGGGAGGACGATCTGGAGCCTCTATTGGGCCTATTTACCGGCACCGGAATGCTCCCATCACCGGCATGCTTGCTGTGGGCCCAGAGCGCGTCTGGCTGATGCACTCCGATCGGGGCTGAGGGCCTTGAGCGACATTCATCAGGGGAAAGCGTTCGCAAGGGAATTAACCGGAATTTAAAAAGCTTAGGAAATATAAAAAACACATTAGCCAAACATTCCCCCCCTGATGTAACACTGTATTAAGTTAAAGATTAAAAAATCTTTAAAGATCCTGTTCGAGAGCGAGTGCAAAAATAGAATTGAATTAATAAAAAAAATACCTGTTTAGATAGGCCCAGATAGCTTCCTTGGGCCCTGCGATGCCGGGGCGTCAGGATGAACGGGCGGGACAAACAGGCAGGGTTAGCGTCAAAACAAAGCTGGCTGGTGTTTCCAGCCTAGCACCGGCTGGGGCTGGAGGTGAGTGTCAAGACTCGCGTCTGAACCCTAAAGATCAACAGTTATGTGGGTATGAAGCTGTAGAGATTTTAAGAAGAGGGGCGTGCGTTATGTTTGTTTTGGAAGGAGAGGATGTTATTAACCTGAGCGATTGCAGGAACTCAGAGGCAGAGGAGGATCTTTTTTTCCATCTCTCGCACGACCTGATTGGGGTTGTGGGGTTTGATGGCTGCCTGAAGCGCCTGAACCCGATGTGGGAAAGAACGTTGGGCTTTACGAAGGAAGAGATCTTAAACAAACCCCTGATTGAGTGGGTCCATCCGGAAGACAGGCCATCCACAATTGCGGAAGGGAAAAAACTGGAGCGCGGTTCGAGCATTATTGGCTTTGAAAATCGGTACCGGTGCAAAGATGGCTCCTACAAGTGGCTTCAGTGGAATGCGACATGCCCGGCGCAACAGCAATTGATTTATGCGGTGGGGCGTGACATCACGGAGCAGAAGCGGGCGGAAGCGACCGAGGAAAGTGAGCAGCTGTTCGAGAAAATCTTTGAAAATGCGCCGGTGGGCATGGCAACCGCCACCCGGTCAGATCGGCGAATTCTCAAAAGCAATGCCATGCTGCAAAAGATTTTGGGGTACAGCGAAGCCGAACTGCTGGGGATGACTTTTGCGGACTTCACCCATCCCGACGATGTGGGAGGCGAGTCAGAACTTTACGAAAAGGTGATTGCCGGTGAAAAAGATTTCTTCCAAGTGGACAAGCGGTATATCCGCAAAGATGGAAGCGCGATTTGGGGGCACCTGATCGCCTCCGCCATGCGCAACGGTGCCGGTGAGTCCGAATTGGTCATTGGTTTAGTGGAGGACGTTACCGAACGCCGGCGAATGGAGGAAGAGCTGCGAAGATCGCTGAAAGAACTGTCTGATATCAAGTTGGCTTTGGATCGGGCTGCCATCGTAGCCATCACCGACAGACAGGGGAAGATCACCCATATCAACGATAAATTTTGTGAGATATCCAAATATTCCAGGGAAGAACTGATTGGCCAAGACCACCGCATCCTCAATTCTGGCCATCACCCCAAGGAATTCTTTAAGGAGATGTGGTCAACCATCGCCCGGGGGAAAATTTGGCAAGGGATAATCAAGAATAAAGCAAAAGATGGCAGCTATTACTGGGTCGATAGCACAATTGTACCCTTTTTCGATGAGCGAGGGATTCCCAGTCACTATTTAGCAATCCGCTATGAAATCACTGAGCGCGTGCGGGTTGAAGAAGAAATGCGCAAAACCCAGAAGTTCTTGAACGAGGTGGTGGAAAACCTGCCGGTGGCTGTGTTCATAAAGGAGGCCGCTGACCTGAGGTTTGCGGTCTGGAATAAAGCCAGTGAGGAAGTGTTTGGATATTCCAAGGCGGCTGCGATCGGCAAGAGAGTGTGCGAATTGTTCCCCGCCACTGAGGCGGATGTGCGAATAGCCTTCGACCGGCAAGCGATCGCCAGTGGAAAGCTGGCTGACATCCCCGAAGAAGTCATCGGGACACCCCACCGGGGCCGGCGAATCCTGCACACGCGCAAAATTCCCCTTTTTGACGAATCGGGAAACCCCAAGTATTTACTGGGCATTTCCGAAGACATCACTGAGGGCAAAAAAGTTGAGGCAGCGTTGCGGCAATCCAAAGCGCGGTATAAAGAAAAATCGCAGCAGCTGGAAGGGGCGCTGCGGGAGTTACAACAAACTCACGCCCAGCTGGTCCAGACAGAAAAAATGTCCAGCTTGGGGCTGATGGTCGCCGGTGTGGCGCACGAAATCAACAACCCCGTCAATTTCATCTACGGCAATCTCACCCATGCCTCGCAGTACAGCCAGCATTTGCTGCAACTGGTGAAACTGTACCAGCAGCACTATACCCCTAACCAAGAAATTCAGCAACACGCCGAAGCGATTGACCTGGAATTTCTCGTTGAGGATCTGCCGAAATTGCTCGCATCCATGAAAATGGGCGCGAACCGCATTCGCGAGATTGTTCTGGCGCTGCGAACCTTCTCCCGGGTGGATGAAGCGCAAATGAAGCAGGTGGATATTCACGAAGGGATTGAGAGCACCCTGCTGATTTTGCAGCACCGGCTTAAAGCCAACCCCAACCGGCAGGCGATTGAGATAGTCAAAGAGTACGGCAATTTGCCTGCGGTGGCGTGTTACGCCGGCTCTCTGAACCAAGTATTTATGAACATCATATCCAACGCCATCGACGCTTTGGAAATGGGGCATTGGGAATCGGGCCTCGGGCGTAGGAAAGAACAGCCATGCCCTACGATTCGGATTCGCACCGAAGTGGCGCACCAAGCACCTGGCACTGAGCATGAAGCATGGGGATGGGCTCAAAACAATCAATCCAAAATCCAAAATCCAAAATCCAAAATCCCCAATTCTCAATTCGCTCGCATTGCGATTGCCGACAGCGGTTCTGGCATGCCCCTAGATATCCAGGGGCGCATATTTGACCCGTTCTTTACAACCAAGCCGGTGGGGAAAGGCACCGGCTTGGGGCTGTCCATCAGCTATCAAATTGTGGTTGAAAAGCACCGGGGTGTCCTGAAGTGCTTCTCTGAACCCGGAAAAGGAACCGAGTTTTGGATTGAGATACCCGTTCAGCAGTAAAATAACTGGGGTGGGTTCTGCTTCGCATAACCCACCCTACTATCTATCGAGGCACTCCCGCAACTTTTCCGCCAGAACCCGGACGCGGGGCTCCCAGATTATGGTAACATGATTTCCCGGAACTTCCACGATTTCCACCCCACCGGCAGCCAGTTTCTCCCAGCCCAAGTAAGGGTCATAATACATCCCAGTTGGCCGCTCAATCGCCCGCAACAAAGTGAGCCGGCCCGGGTAAACTTGCGGGACATAATTTTTTCTAGCAATGGCATTTGCCTTTTTTATCTCTTCCAGATAATGCGGCAGTTCGGCCTCCTTTTTTTTAGCTGCCCACCAGAAAATTTTCTCCGCTAGCTTCCCTAACAAATTCTTCCCCTTTCTGAAAAGACGATCCCTGATGTAAATTATCTTCTCTGGAGTTGTGAGTTGAGAAATTTTCAACAGGTGAAAATAACCCCCATAGCTAAAACTTTTCCTAAGAGCCCACTCCAAAATATAAATCATCTTCTCTGGCGCTGTAAATCGAGAAAGATTCAACAGGTGAATGTGTGCCCGATAGCTAAAGGACGGTATTTCGCGGTTTAAGGTAGGGCTGTAGGTGTCAAAAACCGCCAGCATTGCCACCTTTTCGCCAGAACGCACCAACTGCCTGGCCATTTCAAAAGCCACAGCGCCTCCTAGGGAGTAACCGGCTAGAAAATAAGGCCCGTAGGGCTGAACAGTACGCATTTCTTTAATGTAATCAGCCGCCATGTCTTCAATTTTTGTGTGCGGTTCTGTTTGACCATCCATGGCCCGCGATTGCAGTCCGTAAACGGGTTGTTCCTTCCCCAGATAAGACGCCAAATTATAGTAATATAAAACTTGGCCTCCAAGTCCATGAACGCAGAATAAAGGCTTTCTCGTTCCTCCCGCTTGAATCGCCACAAGCGACCGGCTGGGCGCTACCCACCCTTTTTGGCGGATAACATCCGCCAGTCGCTCAATGGTGGGTGCCCCGAATAGCGTAGCCAGAGGCAGATTTTTGCCAAAAATTTTATCGATTTGAGCGAGTAGCCGCACCCCCAGCAGCGAGTGCCCCCCCAAATCAAAGAAATTATCTGTCACGCCAATGGGGCGAACGCCTAAAACCCTCTCCCAAATTGACTGTAGCTCGATTTCCAAATTATCGCGGGGTGCTGTGAAGCCGGATTCGCTAGCAGCTGGTTCCCATTCAGGTGCCGGCAGTGCGCGGCGGTCTATTTTGTTGTTGAGCGTCACCGGCAGGGCGTCGAGCGTGACAAAAGCGCTGGGCAGTTGGGTTTGCAACTGATGTCGCTCTGCTTCTGTCAGCAGGGGCAAATCCGAAACTCGCCACTGTGGATTAGCCACAATCCCTTCCAGCAATGTCTGGAAATGCCCGCCCATCCTCTCAATGGTGGCGGCGTCGAACAAGTCGGTGCTGTACTCGAACAAACAGGACAGTCCAGAGGGTTTCTCGACGATTTCTAAGGTTAAATCAACCTTGGCTACCCCTATATCAACCTTGAATTCCTCGATTTTCAAACCTCGCACTTCTCCCGTCTCGCTGGGGAGGTTTCTCAATTGAAACATCACCTGAAAGACCGGCGACCGGCTCAAGTCTCGTTGCGGTTTCAGCTCTTCTACCAGTTTCTCGAAGGGCAAATCCTGGTGAGCCAGTGCCCCCAGCGCCACTTCCTCAACTCGACCCAACAGCTCTCGAAACGCCGGATTGCCGGCCAGATTGGTGCGCAGAACCAAGGTGTTGATAAACACCCCAATCAGTTTTTCCGTCTCGATGCGATTGCGACCGGCAATCGGAGTGCCTATTATAACATCATCCTGACCCGTATAGCGATACAGGAGTGTCGCGAAAGCGGAGATCAGCGTCACAAACAGGGTAACTTTTTCTTGCTGGCTCAGCTTTTTCAGGGATTCACCTAGGGAGACCGGCAGCATTAAAGAGTGCTTGGCCCCCCGGTAGGTTTGCACTGCCGGTCGCAGTCTGTCCGCCGGCAGTTCCAGCACGAAAGGCGCACCGGCAAGCTGTTTTTTCCAGTAGGCGAGTTGAGACTCCAGCACCTCCCCTACCAGCCACTGCTGCTGCCAAACTGTAAAGTCTGCGTACTGCACCGGCAGTGCTGGAAGTGGCGAGGGGTTGCCGGTGGAAAAGGCTTCGTAGAGTTCCCCCAATTCCTGCAGCAGAACTCCGACAGACCACCCATCAAAGACAGTGTGGTGCATTGCTAAAAGCAGCCGGTGATCTTCTGAACTCAGCGGCAACAAAGTGGCTCTCACCAAAGGCCCTCTGGCCAAATCAAAAGGGCGCTGAGCGTCTTCAGCCAACCGTCTGTCCGCTTCAACTTTTCGCTCGCGCTCGGGCAAATCGCTAATATCTGTCACCAATAGTGATAAACTGAGATTGGGGGCAATTGCTCCCACCGGCACGCCATCCACCGCCGGAAAACTCGCTCTCAAAACTTCGTGCCGGCGCACAATCTCATTCAGGCTTTGCTCCAGTGCTGCCACATTGAGCTTCCCCGTCAGGCGCAGCGCAACAGGCCGGTTGTAAGCCGGATTCTCTGGTTCCAACTGCTCGAAAAACCACATTCTGGCTTGGGCAAAGGAAAGGGGCAATTCTCCCTCTCTGGATATCCGCTGAATCGGTGCGGCAGGCACGGCTTGTTTTCTGGTGGCCTCTGCCGCCATCCCCGCTACCGTGGGGTTCTGCCACAAATCCAGAAACGACAGCTCGACTTGCATTTCCGATCGCACTCGGTTTACAATCTGCGCCGCCAGAATCGAATCTCCCCCCAACTCAAAGAAGTTGTCGCGGACGCCTACTTTCTCGATTCCTAACACCTCTAACCAGATCGCCGCTAATTTTTCTTCTGCGAGGGTGCTGGGAGGCGCGAATGCTGTTAAGGACTCTGCCGGCTCATCCGCCACTACCCCCAACTTCTCAGCCAAGCCAATCCGCTGCAATTTGCCGGTGGCTCCTTTGGGAATTTCTCCCACAAAAATGACCCGGCGCGGCACTTTAAAATCCGCCAGTTGCGCCGCCGCGAATTCCTGAATTTCTCTTTCTGTTACCGATAAGTTTTCTCGCAAAATTACCGCCGCGCCCACATCCTCACCCAGTTGGGGGTGCGGCAGAGCGAAGGTCACAGCCTGGGCTACCGCTGAGTGATTCAGCAGCACTTCATCGACTTCGCGGGGCGAAATTTTTTCGCCACCCCGGTTGATCAGTTCTTTAATCCGCCCTTTGATGAACAGGTAGCCGTCGCTATCTAAATACCCTTGGTCGCCGGTGCGGAACCATCCCTGCGTAAAGGCGCTTTCGTTGGCTTTTGGATTGTTTTCGTAGCCGGCGGTGACGCTGGCACCCCGGATCACTATCTCGCCGGTTTCACCGGCACTCAGCACGTTCCCCGACTCGTCCACAATCGCGATTGCCGGTCCCGCCGCTACGCCAACCGAACCGGCTTTGCGCAGGCGCGGCGGCAGCGGATTGCTAGCCATTTGATGGGAGGCTTCTGTCATCCCATAAGCTTCGATTACCGGGGCGCTGAATGTCCTCTCTATTTCTGCCATCACCTGCGGAGGCAGCGCAGCGGAGGAGGAGCGAATTAATCTTATCCCACAGCGGGCAATAATTTCCCGATTCGCTGCAGCCCGCGCCAGAATTGCTTGGTGCATGGTAGGAACAGCAGTATACCATGTCGGGCGAAATTCGTCAAGCCACTCAAAGAACTTTGGAACGGAAAAACCGGGAGTGCAAACCACAGAAGCACCGGCACTCAGGGAGGAAAGCAGCGCACCGATCAGCCCGTGAATGTGAAACAGCGGCATCACATTCAGACAGCAATCCCCCGAAACCAGCTGCAGCGAACTGCGAATGTTTTGCGCTGAGCAAGCGAGGTTGCTGTGCGTCAGGGGCACGATTTTGGGGCGGGATGTGGTGCCGGAAGTGTGCAGCACTAGGGCGATATCGTCAGGCTGGGCCAACCCGCCCTGTTTTGCCGGCTTTGGTTCCCCACCGGCCAAGCTAAAAATACCCGCTTGCGCTTCTTGGACGGGGGAAAGTTCTATAATAGGGATACCCCGTTTGCGGGCGACTTCTGCTGCCGGTTCGGCAACGCCTGACTGAATTATTAGCGCTTTCGCATTCAGGTTCGACAGGTAAAAGTCAAATTCACTCGTCCGGTAGGCGGGATTGAGGGGGGCGCAGGTGGCACCCGAAGCGATGCCTAAAAAGGCAGCGGCCATTTCCGGGCCATTGGCAAGGGCCACCGCCACCCGGTCATTGCGCCCCACGCCAATTGCGTTCAGTCCGGCAACGATATTTTGAATTGAATCGCACAGATTGCCATAAGTGAGCGGCTCCCTTCCCGGGGCAGTAATGGCAATCGCGTTTGGGTTTTTTTCTGCCTGAGTCTCAAGCATCTGGTAGAGGCACGTCGGCCTTGGCCTTATTTCTTGATTCATCTCTTTTCTTTTTATCGCTAGCAGTCCCCGCAGCCGGACAGAGGAATGGGCAATGGTCAATAGCCGGCTGCCAATTTCCATTTACCCCTTCCCCGCACCCGACTGTCTCGGCTTCTGCTGGCTGCCGGTGGTGTTCCATGCTGTTTTTACAACTATAAACACCGCAGACCCAAGAGCGCAATTTTCTTAATATTTATTTAAATTAATCCTGTCTCGGGGAGGTAGCTCCAAACCAGTTTCCTGCCGCATCCGCTTGCACCGCTCTTATATAGAGAGCAGTTATAAGTGATTTGTGAAAAGCTCTGTCTTTTCTTTCCTTGGCGTTCTTGGCGTCTTGGCGGTTTATTTAAAAAGGACTTCTCACAAATCCCCAACTCCCGGCAACAGCGATTGCCCGGGACAGGATATTACTTCCCGACCGGCACAATAGGAATCTGCACCTCGCTGCGCTTCAGAGATTCTGGCGTCATCGGAGAATTGTAGAGCAACCGGCGCGGCGGGCCGGCAATTTCATACTGGGGGTTTTGGGCGAGCCAGTCCAGCAACTTGCGGAGATGGGTTTGGTAGCTCTCCCAAGAGTAGGCACCCTGAATGCCGGTGCTGACAGCCGTCATTGCCGGGTAATCTGTTACCTTGACGCCGGCGTCAATTCGGTGTGGGATAATATTGGGGCTGGGATAGAGGAAAGAAACCTCAGCAGTGCTGGGAGAATCGAAGTGCGCCGGCACCTCTGCCAGGTAGCGAGCTTCCACCGGCGCGGTCATGGCGATTTGGTTGCTGCTAATGTGCTGGAACAGCGGGTCAAAAGCAACCCGGGTGGCTTGGCGCACGTCCCCCGTGTGGGTGTGAGTGACAGCGCGATACACGGGATAGTGCTTAACTTCAATGACGCCAACCTCAGTTGGCGGGGGGAATCCAATCGGCAAAGCAGCGGGCATAGCTTAACTCAAAAGTAGGAAGTCAGTCTGTCAAAAGAAAGAAATTGGCAGGCGTGCCTTTTAAATTGTGCCTTATGTTGCCGAAAGTGCCGGCAGGAACAAACACAAAAGGGAAAGATTCGGTAAAATTGTTATCATATCGCAAAAAAAAGGTGAAAACCAGATGGGAAAGCTCAGCTGGCCTTATGGCAGGATATTCGGGAGAGACCTGTTGCCCAGATGGGCAGTGATGCCGGTGCTTGCCGGCAGCCTCACTGCTGCGGGCGTTTTCTGTGCCGGTGAGCCGGTGCGAGCGGCAGAGCGAGTGATGGTGCGGATGGGCTCGTTTGAGCAGTCGTTTGCGGTTGCGGACTTGGAGCGCTTTGCCCAGACCGGCGAAATCTCTAGCGATCTCAAACCCTTCGCCCTGGTGCTGAACGCCGATGTGCGCCGAGTCCTGAAAGACCGGCTGGAACTCGACCCAGAACGGGCGAACAAGCTAGTAGATGACTTGCTGAAGTCCCCCAATGGCGACCGGCTGGTCAAGGCGGTGGATGTGGCATTTCCAGGCACGAACATCGAGCTGGTGCGGGCGGCTATGGTGCTAGCAGCGCAGCAAGCCAACGGTGTGGGCGTGCTCAGTGTGGTGCGGGCGCTGCCGGTGAGGACGCTGAACGTGGATCTGAGCGCCCTGATCGCCGCAGTTTCCACCATCAAGCTCCCCCCGCTGGGCAACAAAGTCCAGGAGTCCTCCTCGCTGCGGGAGGAGCTGCCGGTGTCTGATGCGTTTCACCCCCGAGCCGGCACAGAATTGGTGCAGCCGTAAAGCCTCACCCCTGCCCGGGCTGCTGCTGTGGCTTTAGTCTCAAGTGTGAAGCCTGAAATATGAAGCCAAATCTCACGGCGGAGACTTTGCGCTTGAGACTTCTCCCTCGCTGCTGCACTAAACTAGAGCTGCACCCCCAAGTATCCCCCCAGTACAGCAGGAGATCGTTAATTATGGAACCCCTTCTGGCAGTTATTGTCCCCCTTGCAGTGATGATTGGTTGCGCAGTGCGCTCCGTGAAAATTGTCACTCAAAGCAACGAAGCCCTCGTAGAGCGCTTGGGCAAATACCACCGCACACTGGAACCCGGCCTGCAATTTATCAATCCCTTTATCGATATGGTTGTCCTGGAAGATACGATGGCCGAACGGGTTTTGGAAATCCAGCCGCAGCAAGCTATTACAAAAGATAAGGTCGCCCTAACAGCAGATGCGATAGTGTACTGGCGTGTCATCGATCTGGAAAAAGCTTATTACAACGTTGAAGATATTGAAGAGGCTCTGACCAATCTGGTTCTCACCACCCTCCGCTCTGAAATAGGCACGCTCGAACTGGAGGAGACGTTTGCCTCTAGAAAAAAGATTAATAAGGCTTTGCTGAAAGAGTTGGATGAGGAAACCGAACGCTGGGGTGTGAAGGTGACGCGCGTCGAGGTGCAAGAAATTAAGCCGGCAGCCGCCGTGCTAGAGGCGATCGAGTTGGAGAGGGCAGCTCAGAGCAAGAAAAAAGCCGCCATTTACGAGGCTGAGGGCACTGTGGAGGCCATGCAGCTGCTCTCTGAGGCTCTGGAGTCCCATCCCAACAGTCGGGAAGTTTTGCAGTTTCTTGTGGCCCAAAGGTACGTGGACGCCAGTCATAAACTCGGTGAGAGCAACAATGCCAAAATTGTCTTTCTCGGCTCAGAACCGCTGACACAAAGCGTTGCTGAGCTTGTTGGGGACTCTGGGCACAGTTCCCCAAATGCCGGCGCTCAAAATCGCAGTGTTCCAGCTGAGGCTCCGAAGAATGGTTCTGGCTGAGAGCGAGGTGTGCCGGTGCTGCGCCCAAAGGGAGAAACCGGGTTTCTCTCCTCGTAAAAACGGATTTTTTCCAGGGATGGCCAAAAGAAACCCGGTTTCTGGGATGGCTTGACCTGCGCAAAACGCCGCGTTTCAATCCCGTTTCCAAAGATTCGCTGGCCAAAAATCCTCTCCTCCTGCCCCCTGTTGAAATCATTGTCGCATTGATATGGGCTTCTTTGCACAACCGGGATGCTCCCAAACGCCGCTACCCCCTAAAGATGGCATCGGCGACGCGGCAGACATCTCGCAAAACCCCGACGTCGTGAACCCGCAGGATATCCGCCCCACCGGCAATCGCCGCGCTGCAGGCGGCTGCTGTCCCCCAGACTCGCGCTTTGGGGTCAGGCTGGTTCAGGATGTGGCCAATAAAGCTTTTGCGGGATGGCCCGACTAAGAGGGGGCAATCCAGGGCGCGGAACGCCGGCAAGTTGCGCAGGATTTCCAGATTCCCGCTGTGATTTTTGGCAAAGCCAATACCCGGATCTATAATAATTCGCTCTCGACCAATGCCTGCGGCGACTGCCGCCTCAATGCGACTGGCGAGAAATCCGCAGATTTCCCCAATCAAATCCTGATAGTCCGTCAGCGTTTGCATCGTCTGGGGGGTTCCCCGGATGTGCATCAGCACCACCGGCACTCCCAGTTGGGCCACCACCGGCAGCATTTCTGGGTCAAAGGTGGCAGCGGAGATATCGTTGATGATATCTGCGCCCGCCTCAACCGCTGCCCGAGCCACAAGAGCCCGCGTGGTGTCCACAGAAACCGGCACCGGCAGCGACTGGCGCAGCGCCCGCACGGCAGGCACCACCCGGTTAATCTCTTCGCCCACCGGCACAGCAGCCGCACCGGGGCGAGTGGACTGTCCGCCCACATCGATGATATCCGCACCGGCATCCGCCAGCTGTTGGGCTTGCGCCACAGCCGCCGCAGGGGTGCTGAACTCTCCCCCATCGCTAAAGCTGTCAGGGGTGACGTTGAGCACGCCCATCAGATAGGTGCGCTCCCCCCAGTGGAAGTCGCGCCCCCGGACTGTCATTTTTCCCTGGTCTTTGGCCATTACTGCAAAGTCCTTACCAGTGCGCTCGCTACAGCGCCCAGCTATTTGTAATTGACAATGCCAGCAAAACTGGCCGGTTCGAGACTCGCTCCCCCGACGAGTGCGCCGTCGATTTCTGGCTGAGCCATGATTTCGTCGATATTGTCTGGCTTGACCGATCCGCCATACTGGATGGGCACGTCCGGATTGCTTAACTTGCTGCGAATCAGCCCGATAACGCGGTTGGCTTCTTTGGCGTCGCAGGTGTCGCCGGTGCCGATCGCCCAGATGGGTTCGTAGGCGATTACTAGGTTAGATTGGTCTATACCCACCAAGTCTTTTTCCAGCTGGCTGAAGATATGGGCTTCTGTAACGCCTGCGGTGCGCTGTTCCTTGGTTTCGCCCACGCACAGGATCGGGGTGAGTCCGTGACGCTGGGCTGCTTTCAGACGCAGGTTCACGGTTTCATCCGTTTCCCCAAAGAACTGCCGGCGCTCGCTGTGACCGATGATGGCGTAACGCGCTCCAAGTTCTGCTAGCATGGGGCCAGAAATTTCACCTGTATAGGCACCGGCCTCTTCCCAGTGGACATTCTGCGCCCCCAGTCGCAAGCGAGTGCCGTGCATATTCGCACAGAGGGTTCCTAAAGCTGTGAAGGGAGCGCAGATGACGATTTCTCTCTCTTCTGGGGTTTTATCCAGTTGCGGGAGAAAACCCTGCAAAAACTCCAGGGCTTCTGCCTGGGTTTTGTACATTTTCCAGTTGCCGGCAAGAACAATTTTCCGCACAGGTGACTCTAAACTTACGAACGCTACAATTTGCACCATCCAGTCTAAGGCTTTTTCGGCGGCAATTTCCCCCCTCTTCTGCATGACCGCTTCTCCGTTTAATTAGTCTTCTTTTCGGAGGCTCCGGGCGGGCCCCATTGGCCCCCCGCAACCTCTCCCCCGCCACTGTGGGGGCAGCCCCCACCACTTCTGGAGCGAGCCGGTGAGAGGGTCGGGAAGATTACGTCGGATTGATTTACTTTAATAATTAACCGCCAAGACGCCAAGAACGCCAAGAAGAAAGATAACATAGGAATAGAGATAGAAAGATTAAGTAAGCAATTGAACGGATATGAGAGAGGGCGTGTGGCGGGAGCTTTTGTGGGCTGTCCCCCCAGTTCTGCGAACGCCGCAGCGTTCGTACCAGACACCCATGTCTGTCAACTGCGGCGACAGCTCTCCCGAAAGCTTGTTTAATTAAGTATATATACTCAGGAGCTTCCCTGCGGCAGCTCTGCCGAAATAAATGCGATAATGATTTCAGCTGGCGGCAGGAGAAGAAGATTTTTCGCCAGCTGAATCCCGGTAACGGGATTGAAACTTCTCAAAGGTAAGGCTCCTCTGTGTCGCTTCCCCTTCTGCTAGTTATGGCAACGCCCACACTTCTGGAACTCGCCCAGCAGGGCGATCCGCAAGCGATCGCCGCCCTCCTGAACCGCCAGCTGCAACCCCAAGGCATCACGGCCAAAGTTGCGGTTCGAGAGGGTTGCTTGCACATCTTGCTCGATTCAGCCCAGCAACCGCCAGACCGGCAAATCTGTGTGAATTTTGTCCGCACAGAGCTAACTTCGCTGGAGCCTGAGTCGATCGACCGGGCGAAGGTTTACGGGCGAAAGACCGGTGAGAAAGAGCCGGCTTGGAGTCAAGAATTTGGGTTGGAGTTCGGGGCTTTTTCCATGCTCATACTCTCTCAAGCCCAGGAGAAAAGCGCTCTCCCTCCCCCAGAAACTTCAGAAACATTACCGCAAAACCAGCCCGATGTCAAGCGCCAGCGGTCGGTACAAATCGCAGCCGGCGCGATTGCTGCTGTTTTGCTGGTGGCTGCTCTGGTGTTTGCAGTTCAGAAGTTGAGGCTCTCTGGGGTCGAAAGCCCTAATGCTGGGAAAGTCGCACCGGCAGCGCCGGCAGCGCCAAATCCCTGAGCGCGATCGCGCTGCCGGTGAGTAAATAGACAAGAGCCAGGACAGAGCGGAACGGGAAACAGGGGGCGCTATGAAAATGCTTAAAAATGCCGGTCAGTCATAAGCGAGCCGGCTGGGTTTAAAGCAGCGGTCAGCTCGCCAGGAATTCGCGCTCACAGGGCGGCAAGCCGGTAAGCGATTGTACTTGTTGGAGAAAGAAGACAGAGCCTCCAGCTCCTCGGAACGAAGCTCTGCCTAGAAGGGATAGAGATGGATAGCGCAAATTCTATGCGCAAAAGCTGATCACAGCAAGCCGCGATAGCGAACAAACAGCAAAATAACCGCCCACGAACCCAATGCGACTTTTACGGCAACGAGAATGTTGAGCAAAGGAATAAAACCGCCACTCACCAGCGCGCCTAACTCGCCGTGCGGCAATTCTATTCCTGAGAGATTCATCGCTGACAGTACGATAAAAATAAGAACAGAAACCTTCTCCAAAATAGCCGCGTTCCAGCGTTTGTAGATGGCCTGCATCTCCTCCATTGATGAGGTAATCGCCACCAGACCGATCGCCGTGCCGCCGGCGACTCCCGCCGCAAAACCGCCGCCCGGAGTCAGGTGCCCGCGAATCGCCAGCTCGACGCCCACCAGTGCGGAAATGGTCGCTCCCAGACGCGCCAGCACAATAGAGGGCTGGTCGCTGAACTGATAAATCTTAGCGGGAGGCTTTTCATTAGCCAGAAAATAATTGACTCCTAAGATGGCAATCGTAAATACCACCACTTCAAAAATCGTGTCATACAAGCGATTTCTGAGAATGATAGCCGATACGGAATTGGGAACGCCACTCTCGCGAACAACTGTTTCAACGATCGGGATTTGCGATAGCCCTGGCACTAGGGCATTGGAAGTGAAAAGAACTTTGACGTACAGGGCTATCCCCGCCACAAGGTAAATCCATTTCATTTATGCTGCTCCGCTGAATCTGGTGTGCTTGCTGAGGGATTGACATAGGTCAAGAGCGTCTCTGAGGGCAGTTCGGTTTTCATAATGTCATAGAGGCGCTGAATCCGAGTTGCTGTCTGGAAGGGAGGCGTTTCGCCCTCCCCGACAGCCCCACCTCGCTCGCTATCTCCTGCGCTCTCTGGTTTGAGGCAGACGGCGTGAATCTCTCTATCCATTAGCGCTTGGTGCATGGTCTGCGTGTCCTCGTAAGAAACGAGTTCCAGACGCATATACCATTTGGCAGCAACTGTTCGCAGAGCGCCGATCAGTTTTCCAAATTGGTTATCGCCATCAATAGATAGGTCTTTGATAACACCAAGGCGGATCGCCATTGATGAGCGCACCGTCACAGCATAGAGCGTAATCGCGAGCAAAGTCCCCACCAAGGCTTCGGTCAAAGCCACATCCGCCGCTCCCAAAATGGAATAGCTCAGTGCCGCAATTGCGCCCAATACGCCGCGCACGATCAGGGCATAGTACGGATTGGACTGAACTAGCAACATGGAAGCAGACAAAGGCAGCAGGGCAATGATGACATAGATATAGGGATCACTCATGGCTGTCGTTTCCAGTAGAGCAATAGGCCAGCACATACCCCAGCATTGTATTCCACATTGCCAAGGAAATAATGGCGAGGAGGAGCAAGGGCCATTCCCTGGGGAGCTTCAGAAGCAGTCCCAGTAAAATCGCCATCGGTCCGAGGGTATCCGCCACAGAAAGACTGTGGAGCTTGAAGAATACCGAGCGCTCGCGGAGCAAATGGGAAGTCCCCCAAAACGAGAAGAAAATTCCTAACCCGATAAAGAAATAGCCAAACAGGTCGATCATGATTCAGTCAGTCGTTTAAGTATATGTGCTAATAGCATTAAACCGGCATTGCCCACACTCAGGACAATCACCCCCACCACACCGATCATCCAGTCATCGCGCAAGACGGACACGACTAAAACCATGACTGACGCCTTAGTCGAAATACTGCCCAGCGCCAGCATCTTCTGCCAGACATCATCATTTGTCCATACCGTATAGATGGGGATAATCAGGGCAAGAATCATGGACAAAAGTACCAAATTCAGGATTAAGTTCATGGCTTTTTCCTCCGCCGCACCCAGTGGACTTCGTACCAGCCTGCTTCGTGATATTTCAAAACAATGCTCTTGGGCGTAAAGGTAATGAGGAATATATCTAAGAAGATCAGTCCAGGCGAACGCTGCGGTGGCACCCGTTCCATCGTTACCTCTTCTGCGTTATGCGGGCGGAAGATAATTTCAAATGCCTCCACATACGCTTTGGGAATTGCCACGAGGCTCTCCCCCAACGCCCGCAGCCAGTCGTTTAGCGAACCCCTGCTTTTGTGTTTGTGGGGCAACAGGAGGGCGACGCTCACACCAATCAGAATATTTGGCACACTCAGATTGGCTGTGAGCAGGAACCAGATCGCCAGTCGCAATATCAGATTTAGATATCCAATCATGTCAGTGCCTCACTGCCACCCAGAAGAGCAGGATTGAAATCAGACTCATCACGCCGAGCAAATCCTCGAATTTCTCGAACATGCGGGGCAGTTTGAGTGCCACTCGCCGCACAATCAAAAGATACGCCAGCCAGCCGGCACCGATAATGGCGACCGCCTTTAGGGTATTCTCAAGGTTGTATGCCTTATAATACACGAGGTTAGCCACAACCAGCCCATCCAGCAATAATATCACCCCCAGCCAGAACCCAAGTCTTAACTCCCCTCGCTGTTCGGGAAACGCATGGGGCAGGAATATAAATTTGGCAAAGGATATGGCGGTTCCCACCGCCACGACGTTCATGGCGATCTCTTGCCAGGGCAGCAGGTTTTTCATGGTCAATACCTTGGCCCCAAAGCCAGACAGCAAGGGGAAGCCTGAGATTGAGAACCCCGCGATGACGAGGGCAAACCAGAGGTAGGTATTGATTGGCTTGTGTTGCAGTTCCTTGAAGTTGCGAGTCGGCAAAGCGCCCGCCAGCATGAACAGTGCCGATTTGACCAAGCCATGCGTCAGGGCATAGAAGCCACCCACGTCAGGTGCGGCGAGGATAAAACCCAATTGCGACACCGTGTGAAAGGCCAGCATGCGCTTGGTATCCTTTTCAAACACAGCATAGGAAACGCCCAAAACCGCCGTTGCCAAACCGAAGAAGCGAATGACGGGATTAATCTCTTCGAGCAGGAGAGCGCAGCGCACCAGGGGAAAGACACCGGCTTTGACCACAACGCCCGACAGCATCGCCGAAACCGGCGTTTCCGATTCGGAGTGGGTCATCGGTAGCCACAGTCCCGATACAAAAATCCCGCCCTTGGTCAGGAGTCCCATAAAGATGAGGGCGAGCGCCTCTGGGGGCGCACCGCGCAACCCCTCAAAACTGAAGGAGTGATGCGCCTGATACACCAGCACTGCGCCCACCAGATAAAACAGCATGGCTATGTTGCTGACAAAGAGATAGCGCAAGGCCACCCAAATCGAGCGGTCGGTTCTCGGATAGCCAATTAAGACACAGGCGGCAATCCCGCTTACCTCTAGCGCCACATACAAACTAATAAAATCCGTGCAGACAAACGCGGCATTCAGGCTGCCATGCAGGATAATCATCTGGCCGTAAAAGAAAGCCGTCTTGCCGGTTTGCCAGCAGTAGAGAGTCACCGCCGCTGTCACCAGTGCGTTGGTGACGATAAAGTAACCGCTCAGCGAATCGGCTAATAGTGTCACGCCAAAATTATCGAGTAATTTCAGGGACACCGGCGAGTGGAAAAATAGCTCTAACCCATACGCCAGAGTGGCTGTGGCTGTCATCAACGCCAGGTAGCGGTCGAGCTTCGGGAGGATAAAAATGATGAAGCCGGTCAAAAACGGAAAGACGATAAATGCTATCGTAATAGTATTCATGGCGCATTATTCTTTTCGATTTCTTGGCTTTCCAAGGTTGGATTATCCTTGGACAGTTTGATGACACCTACTAACATTAAAGATTGAATCGAAAACCCAATCACGATTCCCGTTAAGATGACCGCTTGGGGAACTGGGTCGGCATAAGTCACATTTTCCGCTCTTCCGATAATGGGTGTAAATATCCCTGCTCGCGCTGCCACGATCACGTAATAGGCAATCACCCCCGTACTCATGACATCCATAGAGACGATCTTCATCAGCAGATTCTTTTTAAAGATGGTGCCGACAAATCCGCACAAGATGGTGGCGAATGCGAAGGCTTCTAGGATTAACATGTAACTGTTTTGTTGGGAAGTATTTGCTGTCTGATAGACTGAATTATAACCATTATACAAGATACCGCTATGGATAAGGAAGCATAAGCCCGGTCTAAAACATAAAAAAAATTTATGGTTTCCCCAGGAAGGTTTCTATAGTTAATCAGCCCACACAGTTATTAGCTAAAATCTCTACCCTGTAAGGAGCGAAAATTTTGAAGCGTTAGCTCCTTATTCCGAAAGGGTCTGGATTATACCGCGATTTGAGTCTTTTGACGCTCGTGGAAATACCGTCGGGATGAGAAAATCTGACTTTCGTGGCCCACTGCCCGAGGCTGGTGCCCCGTCTTGAGTCAGGTTCTCTTGCTTCGGTTTCCCGTAATTCCGCATGCGGTTAACCGAACACACACTAAGTCGGGCGCTGTGGGGGAAAGACGAAATCCCCCTCTGCTGGGATTTCGGGGGGGTGAGGGCTGCAGGTTTTCCTGAAACCGCGCTCTTGCTTCGGTTTCCCGTAACTCCGCATGCGGTTAACCGAACACACACCAAAAAGGGCGCTGTGGGGGAAAGAGGAAATCCCCCTGTGCCGCGATTTCGGGGGGGTGAGGGCTGCAGGTTTTCCTGAAACCGCGCGCTTGCTTCGGTTTACCGTAACTCCGCATGCGGTTAACCGAACACACATCCAGTAGGGCGGGGGCGGCGAAAGGGTGCAATCCCCAGAAATACCTGGGGCATGGATCTGTTACCGTCCCAGGACAAGAAGCCGGTTGGCCACGCAGACGGGCCGCAAAAAAGTGGAGATTGTGGGAGTGCTGCCCAACGATATGTTAAGAAATGTTAAATATGGATGCGCTGGTGCAGGGGTTCAGGTATATTTTAAATGAATATTCCAAAATATATCCCAGCCCTGGTAATCAAGAGGATGACGCATCAAGAAGAGCCGGCTTCTGAGGATGGTCAACATCTTAACAAAACAAAGAGAGCTGCCAGCTCCCAGCGCTCCACCCCACCCGACATGGCTACAGCGCTGAACACACAGAATGATAATGTCAAGAGGTCGGATTCTTTAGAGCTGTCAGTTGCCGGTCAGAAAGTCCCACTCGACCGGCTCAGTCTGAGTGAATCCCAGCCCAGACGGTATTTTGATAAATTGGCCCTGCAGCAGCTGACCGACTCGGTTAAAGAACACGGCATCCTCCAGCCAATTCTGGTGCGCCCTGTGGGCGAGAAGTATGAGGTTGTGGCGGGGGAGCGGAGATACAGGGCGGCTGTTGCGGCGGGGCTTTTAGAGGTGCCGGTGACGATTCGGGAGATGTCCGACTCTCAAGCGGTGCAGTGCGCTCTGGTGGAGAACTTGCAGCGGGAGGATTTGAATCCGGTAGAGGAGACTGAGGGAATTTTGGAGTTATTGGCCCTCAATCTGAACGTTGACCGGGAATCGGTAATCTCGCTGCTCAACCAAATGGCGAACGTCAAGCGGGGGTTTACGGACAGCGCTGTCCGTAGCGAAGAACAGCAGAGCGTCGAAGAGGTTTTTGCCACCATAGGAAGACTCTCGCCTGAGTCCTTCAGAACCCACCGGCTGCCTCTGCTCAACCTTCCCCCGGAAATCTTGGAAGCTCTCCGCTTGGGACGCATTGAGTACACGAAAGCCAAGGAAATTGCCAAATTAGAGCCGGAGTCTGAGCGGATGGCGCTGCTGTCAGAGGCGATATCGCAGTCTCTCACCTTGCGGCAGGTTCAAAAATTGGTCAGGGCGAAAAAAGCCCCCAGTCAGCCGGTGGAACTGCAAGCTGAAATGGAGAATATCTCCAAGATCGTCAAGAAGTTCAAGGCGTGGGGCAACCCGGACAAGCGTTCCCAGCTGGAAGCTCTGCTGGCACAGATGGAGGCGCTGTTGTCTGAGGAGGAGTGAGAGCCTCGCATAGATCCCAACGAGTGGGAGCAACTCCATTTGAGAAAAGCTCGGCAACTAGAATCCTTAGCGGCCAAAGATTACAGCCTTAGCCGGCCCAATCGTTCGCTTGCTACTCATCCCCTCTTGTTCAGGAACTTTCGTTTTAGATTTGGATAAGTAGTGTGCGCTTTTGGAACTAAATTTCCGAAAATTCTTCTATCCCAGGAAGTAACTTACATCGTATAGGGGGTTGGCGAGCAAGCGTGACCATTGAGCGCATAACACAAGAAATTCGCTTCCAAGTAGGAGATCGCTTTATCCTACTGTATGGAGCAAACACCAGTGATAGCTTTTGCAGTGACGATCTGATCCTGCAAGACATAGAACAGGCGTTGCATCGCTACCTCAAAGGTCAAGGCTATCAGCGCATTGCGTTCTATTCAGGGAATCGCAAGCTGTATTTTCTCGATCCTGAATCCCGCGACCGCGCCCTGCTGCGCCCGCCAAGCCCATCTCCAGTCAGTGCTAGCGATGACATTAAGGTGACACCAGGGCCTTTGGGACGGAAAAAACGCTTTTTAGGCAAAAAAGACCCACAACCTCCAGAGAACTCCAGGACTGCAACAGCCGCTAGTTCTCCGCCGGTCCTGCCACGTCCTTCGCGAATGCACGATCGGGATGTGCTCCCACTGTTGCAAACCTTTATGGAAGACACGACCCAGCGCTCGGCCATTATATTTGCCAATCCAGAAGATTTGCGCCGATTTGAGCTGCCTCGCGAACTGGATGGGACGATCGTTGAGTGGTCGCGGCTATTGCCTACCAATCGCAATCTGTGCGTCTTTATTTTCCATCAAGACACTTACGCCCAACTCCAGCATTTTTGCCAAGAGATCGGGCTGACGTTTTTAAGCAATTGGCTGGCCAATCGCCAGGGAACGCCAAATCAGGTGAATATTTGCAATGTTGGGACACCTACGGCTTCTGAAATCGGCAACTTGATTCAGCGCTTTCGTTTGCAGCATGAACGGCGCATTGTATGGACGCAATTCGTTCCCTTAACTACAGCCTTAGCCCAAGAATCTAAGCCGCTAAAATATTGGCACGATACCTTCTGGCCCGTTACTGAATTTTCCTTAGCGCAGGCATATCGCGCCAAGTGGACAAAGAAAATCCCCCTGCCCACGGCGGAAGAGCTGACGCGCCAACTCCGTCAAAAGGTCATCGGACACCAAGAACCGATCGCCAATCTAGTCAAACTGGTGCGGGGAAAAATCGCTGCTCAAAAAAGTCCTAAACCCCTTGTCCTTGTGCTAGCCGGTCCAACTGGTACAGGCAAAACTGAACTCAGTAAAGCTTTAGCTGAAGCGCTCGGCACGACCCTTGAACGGTGCGACATGGGCGAATATGCTGAAGAGGATAAAGTCGCAAATCTTTTTGGCAGCCCTCTTGGATATGTAGGCTCAGAACAGGGCGGATGGCTGCCTAACGCTCTGCGGCGCAATAGACAGCGCTGTGTTTTGCTGTTTGATGAAATCGAAAAAGCTCATAAATCTATCTGGCGACAGATGCTAGCATTTTTTGATGAGGGTAGAGCCAGTGATGCCAATGGAACCGCCATCGCTCCTAAAGATACAATTTGTCTGCTGACTAGCAATCTCGCCAGCGAACAAATTGCAGAATCTCCTAGTCGTGCTAAAGAAATCTTGCAAAAAACTGGATTTCTCCCGCCAGAATTTATGGGTCGGATTGATAAGGTAATTCCCCTCGGTCGTTTGGGACTTGCCGAACAGGGAGAGATGATTCTGCGCTTGGTGAAACGGTTTGCCGGAGAGCGGTATGGCATTGATTTGGTGGTTGCTGGCCATGCCCTCGCAGCACTGGTGCAAAGAACTTATGAACCGGCACAAAACTATGGCGGACGGGGTGTGAATGAGGCGCTCGCCGATCTGTTTACAGACGAGTTGATTGATTTACAAACTCAGAGTGTTACCCGTGCGGAATTGATTCTTCAAGATGGCAGGATGCAGATTGTACCGTCCGCTAGCGAACAGCCCATCCTGGATTTTGCCGGCATTGCTGCCGGTGCGGGGAGACGCGACGATGCCACCCTGGAAAAATTGCTGGCAGAACTAGACGAGATGAGCGGCTTAACTTCCGTTAAAGCAGCCATACGCGAATTTGTGGCAAGCGAACAGGCAAAGCAACGATTGCGGCAAGCCGGTTTCGAGACCGACGAGCGCGTAACGCGCCACATGCTATTTTTGGGGAATCCGGGGACCGGCAAAACTACTGTGGCGCGGCTGGTTGGGAAAATTCTCAAAGCCTTGGGCGTGCTTAAAAAAGGACAATTTGTGGAAGCGTCTCGCGAAATGTTGGTGGCAGAATACGTTGGGCAAACGGCACCCAAAACTCGCGCTAAAGTGGAAGAAGCACTGGATGGCATTTTATTTATTGATGAAGCTTACGCACTGGCAGCTCAGCGGGGAGCGGGAAATGATTACGGTCAAGAAGCGCTTAATACTCTCGTGCCAATGATTGAAAATTATCGGGAGCGCCTGGTGGTGATTTTTGCTGGCTACACCCGCGAAATGCAGGACTTTGTGGCGGCTAACTCTGGCATTCAGTCACGCATCGCCAAGACTATCGAGTTTCCTGACTATACTGGCGATGAAATGCTGGAAATTTTTGTGTATTTTTGCCGTACCTACAAGCCAGCTTACATTTGTCCGCCTGAGGTAAAACAAGCTGTGCGGGAGCGGCTGCATTCGATGTACAGAAATCGCAGTCGGAATTTTGGCAACGGGCGGGATGTCCGCAATCTCTTTGAGGCGATGGTACTATTGCAGCAGGTACGGTTAGTGCGCGACAATCTTCAAGGTGAGGCGATGATTAGGTTTGATGTGTCTGATATTCCCCCGCTCAACTGATGCACCCTGAAATATATGCCGAGCGCTTGTCCCGTTTGCCAGACAGTATATTCAAAAATGCCGCCAAACTTCTGTACCACTTGCGGGTGGATCTTGGGGCTAGAGCCGATGGCCTCAGATGGAAGTTCAGAAGCGTTGAAAGATTCCAAGAAGATAGATTGGGCCAAACAAGCTTGGGCGCGGAGCCAAGCTGCAGAACTGAGAGCAAGACAGGCAGAAAGTGCGACCGGCGATCGGGAAAACCAAATAGACGATCTCCAGTCGCGGATTGACTTGTTGCAAAGACGGTTGGAAAGACTGACTCTTGAAAAAGAGAAAGCCAAAGATGAAGCCGTGGAAGCTGCCAGACAGCAAGAAAGAGAACGTGTTGGTCAATTAAAAGCCGAGATAGCTCAACTGCGACAAACGCTTCAAAGGAACGAAACAGAAAGTCAGCAACTCCAGTCGGAGCTGCAAAACCAGCTGGGCGAGCGCCAAAACAAAATCGAGGGATTGGAGCGCCGGTTGCAACAAGTTACTGCGGAGAAAGACAAAGCACAGGAAATGGCCAGACAGCTAGAACAAGAGCAGGTGCGGCAACTAGAAACTGAGGTGAGTAAGTTACAGCGGCGACTTCAAGTTGTAGAAACCGCTAATGGACAACTGGAAACGAATCTGCAAAAACAACAGATTCAGAATGTTCAGAATGACCGGCAGCAACAAGAGCTTCAAGCCAAGCTGCACGAAGCCAAGGAGCAAGTCAAGCATCTGGCGCAACTGGAGCGGATGGCGCAGACGGCACTCTCGCAGTGGCTCCAGTCGGACTTATTCGATCGCTTTGTGGCCGAAGTGGAAAGCATCACTGATCGAGGGGAAGCTCTTGACCGCATCAAACGCCTGCAGCAAAAACGCCTCAACCAAGAATGGCACGATCGCCCTGTTTACCGCCACCTCCTCCAGCTCGTGATTGACTTCTTAGAGCAAAAAGGTCAACAAAAAGAAAATTTACAGCAAGAATTAGAAAATTCTCATGCTATTATAGTAGTGGATGCAGTTCTAGCCATACGCGCCGAACTAAGATATGATGGGATTATTCAGCGAGATGGCGCGGGAGACTATTTCGGTTTGTAGGGGAGTGGCACAGTGACCTTCGACAGCAAACAAATTAAAGTCGTAGCAGCCATTGATTTTGGGACATCCCGTTCCGGCTACGCCTATGCCTTCAAAGACGATAAGCGGATCATTGGACGCTATGAGTGGGACAAGCAACCTTTTCAGTACATCAAAACCCTCACGCAAAGCCTCTATACCAGCGCTCGCCAGCAGGAAGCGTGGGGGTATGCTGCCCTATCCCGGCTAGCGGAACTGCGTCTAGCCAAAAATGCTAGAGACTATAGTTTTTTCCCTACCTTCAAAATGGCACTGCGGGAAAGCCGCAAGCGCACCGATGATGGCCCCATTGCCATCGCCAATAACGGCCAAGAGTTTCCCGTCATCGACCTAATTGCCGATTACCTGCGTGCACTCGGTGGGTTGCTGCGTGCCGAACTGAAAAACGCTACCAGTGGGGAACTCAAAGATAACGAAATTCTCTGGTGCTTGACCATTCCTGCAATCTGGAAAGATGCCGAAAAGTCTTTCATGCGTCGTGCGGCTATCAAAGCTGGACTGATTAGTGCCAGTGAGGACGATCGCGAACGCCTGTTGCTCGTTCTCGAACCTGAAGCTGCTGCCATTTACTGTCAAGAAAAAGACCAATCCCAACTGGAAGCCGGCAAGCGCTTCATGGTTGTAGACTGCGGTGGGGGCACAGTCGATATCACCGTCCATGAGGTTTCAGCGCATGGGGGTCTGGAGGAAGTAGCAGAAGGGACGGGCGGAGCTTATGGCTCTACCTATGTGGACAAAGAGTTTCGCGAATATCTGGCCAGGAAGCTGACCGCTCAAGCCCTCACGCGCTATGAAGATGAAGACCCTATTGGCTGGTTGGAATTGATGGCCAACTGGGAGCGAAAAAAGTGTGACTTCGACCCCGCGACAACGACCATTTCCTACTTTGACATTCCTAACCGCCTCTACAAAATTCTGTATAAGGACTATCCGCAGGTTTTGCAACAGCTCGCCAGCGAACAGGATGGTGACGATGACAAAGTCCATCTGAGCCAAGAAACCATGCAGGCAATTTTTAAACCTGTGTTGGATGGGTTGGTGCAAAAAGTTGAAGAACAATTTGCGCGGTTAGACGATCGCGGGTGTGATATTATGTATCTGGTCGGCGGATTTTCTACATCGCCGGTTTTGCGCCAACGCATTCAGCAAGAATTTGGCAAACGCATTAAGATTGTTATGCCACCACAACCCGGTGCTGCAATCGTGGAAGGGGCCGCCTCGTTTGGTTTGAACCCAGAAAGCATCCGCTCCCGCCGTTCTCGCCTGACCTATGGTTGCCAAACTTGTCACGTCTTTGATGAAAATCGCGACCGCCATCAAAAAAGCAAGCGCCAGTATTTTGAAGAACAAGGAGACTGGTATATTTGCAACCGCTTTAGCCCCTTTGTGTTGGCAGGCGATAGTGTCGATGTGAATGAAGTGGTCACCCACTCATTTTCTCCTATGACTGCCGCTCAGAAGGGAATGGCTTTAAAGTTTTATGCAACGCGCAAAAACAATCCACGCTATGTAGATGAACCAGACGTTGAAGAGATAGGCGAATTGGATATCGATATTTCCTCAACAGTAGGTACGCGCGAGCGCCCCGTAGAAGTTTCCATGAACTTTGGCAAAACCGAGATTGCCGTTACCGCCAGAGATATCAAAACTGGAAAAACCTACAACACCACTTTACGTTTTTCTTCTACTTACTCAATCGAATAGGAGAGCGTCTGTATGATGGAATCTCAAGAAACAAATAACCCACAGGCAGAAACATCTGCTACAAACCCTACTTCAGAGCAAAACCCATCCGCACAAGGAGCCAACCCAAATGGGGAAAACTCAGAAGGCTACTCAGACACGGCACCAGATGCCCAAGCACAGAAAGAGCTACAAGGTGACGGAACAGATAAAGAATCATCTGCAACATTTGAACAACTAGAATGTAGCAAAAATTCTCCTCCTACCTTAGAGGAAGATGGTGATTCAGGAAGAATAAGCGAGACTTCAGAACCTGCTGACGAAAAGATTAAACCATTGCCAAACAAGAAAGAAATTGGACTTCTAGGTATGCTAGGTATGTCTCAAAGTAACGATAAAATATCCAATGACCTTCGGGAAGTCTATCGTTGGCTGGCTCAGAGCTACAATGAAAGACCTCATCGCCAGATTCGATATGAGGATATACCTTGTAACGGTGTGCGTATAAAGGCAGCATTGGATCTAATTGAGCGATTGCAAAGAAACTGCGAATCACTACAAAACAAACTTGATACGCGACAAAGCTCTGAAACAACCTATTATAAACAGGAGGTTCAAAGGTTAAATAATCAAAACGAACAGTTAGATCAGGAGCTTAAAGCAGTCCAACAAGAAAGGGAAACTTTGCAGAAAAAGCTTGCCGATACAGAATCAAGCAGAGATCGGCTTTTAGCAGAGACGGCATCCCTCAAGCGAAATACAGGTACGCACTATGACGGGACGAGCGCTCGCCCACAGCACCACGTTTTGACGGGTGAATATAAAACGCTCAAAGAGCAGCATCTCGATCCCTTGGCAACCAGCCTGTTTACATTCATGGCAGCGCTCGATCCAGAACTGAAGCAACAGCGCCGAGAAAAACTCAATGACATCAGAGCTGCTATCTCTGATACTGTTCTGATCGGCGGTCAGGCTATTATGCGAGGAGAAAGCACTGCATCGGTAGAGCTACCCTCAGGAATACTAGACGATTTGTTAGGGGTGTTGTGTCAAAGACTGCAACTAAATAATCAAGATATCTCGCCAGAAACTACAGAATTGCTGAATAAAGCAGCAAATTTAGCACAGGGCAAAGTCCAGTACCCGGCTCCCGGTCAATGGGAAAAACAAGACTTCCTGGACGCCTCTGCAGAATTGAGCGCTCGCCTTTATCAGGTACTGAGCCTCGAACGCACATCCCTATCCCAAGAACTACAAGAGGCAACCCCAAAAGCCATTCAAAATGCTTTGCGCTTTCTGGAACGGGCTGCTCTCGCCGATCCACCGGCCAGCCTTAGCCTCTATAATGAAGACACTCCTTTCCGCAGCGACTATCACGAAGCAGCCAAAGGTTTGGACGATGAAGGGACAGTCATAAAAACGATTTATCCTGTCTACCTGGTCAACGGAGAAGCAAAAGTTAAGGCAGTTGTCCTGACTAAGCCATCAGGAGAAATGTCACCGGGCGCTTTGCCTCCAAACCCGATTACGAATGCACCCGAAACAACACCCACAGATATCACAGGAGATACAAGAGAGCAAATTCGTTTGAAAACCAAACGTGAATCCTTAATAAAGGTCGTCAAGAAAAAATGGTTTGAAGTTCAACACTCTTTGGACAAAACGGGAGAAACACGTCTGACGGAAAAGTTGTTGAAGCTAGATCAGATTGACCTTATTGAAGAGCTTCTAGAGAATGAAATTCCTAAAGGACCGATCACTCTAGAGCAGTTCGAGAAAAAAGTGGATGAGATGCTAGCAGCTTTTTACAGTCAATAGAATAAGGGAGCATCCCATTTTTGTACGGCGGGAGAGCATTCGGGCGAATAATCCATCAGTCCAACCCGATAATTTATAATCCCAATGCTCTCCCGCTATGGCCAAAGAGCTGCTCGCACCGGCAGGCTCCCAGAGAATAACAAGTAACAGGAGGTTGTTATGAGTGGTAGAAAAGAGAGATATGTGAGTGTTGAGGAGCGGGAATTGCAAAGGTTGCGCGAACAGGAAAGCCGGCTGCGCTCTGTTCAACAAGACTTGCCCGATCGCCTGAATCGGGTTCGCGAAGAAGCACGCCAAGAAATGCAGCAGCGCTTCGCCCCCCTAGAGCAGCGGGCAAGACAGCAGGAACAAGAATCTCAACGCCTGCGGAGTAACCTTGCCGAGCTCGAACGCAGCACCCAACAGCGATTGCAACAGCAGCGCCAAGAATTTCAGAAGTCGGTGCGGGAATCGGAGGCGCGACAGCAACAGGCACTTGCCCGTGAAAGCGAGCGTCTGGAGTCAGCTATGCGGGCTGGCTTTGAGCAACAGCGTGCCGAGTATCTCCGCATCACCGCCCAACAGCGTCAAGAATATCTAGCCCTAAACCAACAACTCGATCGTAAATTCTCTCAACTGCTTGATGAAGAACGCCAAGCACGGGAAGCTGGACAGCGTATCCTGCAAAAGCAAATCGATCGCGTGTTTGAAAACATCGAACAAGAAAGGCAGTATAAAGCCAAACTTGCCCAAGACCTACTTGCGGATGTCGAACAAATCTGGCAGCAAATCGACCGCGACTACCAACACCAGCGCTTTGCCCCGAATAAACTCGCTGACTTGCGGCGCAATCTGGAGTTGGCGAAACAAAACCTTGCGGCTGGAGTCTCGGAAGCGGCGATTGCCACTTCCCAAGACACCTACCTCAAGCTTGCTGACCTGCGCCTCGAACTCGAACAAAAAGAACAGGAGTGGTTGCTTTATTATAACGCCGCTCTTGAAGACCTGCGCACCCTGATTGCTGAAGTCCAAGCTCACCGTCAAGTAGAAATTGAGCTCGGTGAGGCGGGGGGCGAAGTCGAAACCTTTCGCGAAGAAGTAGATTATTGGACAGACGGGCGCTTGAGTGCCTACGAGCAAAAACTCAACGCTCTCGAACAGCAACTCAAGGATGGCGAAAAAACCCTTACGACTGAACAAATCCAGCAATTAGCAGAGCAAATCGAAGCCCATCGTCCTGAATTGAGTGAAATTGCTGAGCAAGCCAAGCTGCAAGTAATTCTCTCGCAAATGCGGGCAGAAATCGCTGATAAGGTAGTCGAACTGCTGGAATCCTACGGCTATCAACTCGCCGACCCCAATGCAGATGCCACCTACGAAGGCACTGACTATCGGAATGCCTATGTGGTCAAGGTCAAAAATATTGCTGGGGATGAAGTAGTGACGGTCATTACCCCTGAAAAAGCATTTGGCGCAAATAACATTTCCATCAATGCTTTCAGCGAGCGCTTACAAAATGATGCAGAACTGCGCAAACGAGCCGAGGGTATTTTCAATGCGCTCCATGAGGAGGCTGGGCTGGAACTCAAAGGCGAAACCCAGTGCCTCGATCGACCGCAAGAGGGGTATCGGGATATGGAACAAGTGAAACGCCGCCAAGTCAACCGTCCGCAAACACAATAGCAACAGCAATGTTCACAAGCACAAATCTTGCCTTCATTTTCAGTCTTCCTCTGCAAAGGGAAGGATATCTTAACCCAAGTTGCCACCTACAAGTCTGAAGTCTCGGTCTTCTTGAATGCCGGCGAAGGCGTCTGGGACTTCGGACAGACATCTTGGGTGAACCGGCTCTTACTTTAGGGGCCGGTTTACAGACATCCTTTCTTACCGGCTGACTTCTGGAGTGAATCCGCCCCCACTGTCTCCTAGGACAGGCGAGACGCCTGTCCTACGCCTTATATCCCTCCGACCTCAAGGTCTGATGTCCGTTCCCAATGTGGCTAGTAGGGGCGGGTTCACCAGAAATATTTCTGGCACAGGGAAGGATCTGAATAAACCCGCCCCACGAGATGCCGGTAGGGGCGGGTTCACCAGAAATATTTCTGGCACAGGGAAGGATCTGAATAAACCCGCCCCACCCACAGCGGTGCGCTCAAACATGATATAAAGAGAGAGAGAAGGACAGCAACGGTTACACCTAATGACAAGCACCGCTAAAATGCAGCAGATTCAACAAATCTTAGAACGTCTCGCAGCAGCACAAGCGAGCGATGGCGGTTTGCAAGATTTCGACACGATTGAAATTCCGTTTCAATTAACAAAAGCTTGCATCCAACTGTGGACAGATTGCTTTTCCATACCGGCGCTGCAAAACCTAGCTCAGCACGAGCCTGATACCTTAGAAGCATGGGCGATTGCTCTCAATGAGACTCTCCAAGCCCAGCTAGGTATTTTAAGCCAATGGATGCCATTATTGAGCGCCCCATCTCTCTCTCAAAAAGTGCGCGAAAAAGCCGCACAGCGTACTGCTGAACTAGAGCGGATTGCTAGAGAGAAATTAGTATTGCTCCAGGCGGCTACCAAGCTGCGGGCACAAGAAACCGAGCTGCGAAATGCAGCTGCCGAACTCTCCGCTTTGCGAGCCAAAGTCAATGAATTACAAGCTATTGAAGCGGATGTAAATGCTACCGATATGGTAACATTACGAGCGGAAGTGCGTCAAAAAGAAAATGAGTTGCTCCCCCAAAAGCAAGCCATCGAACGTTTACACCAACAAAAAGCTGACCTCGACACAAAACTTACCTCATTGCAGCAACAGCGAGACATTTTACAAACCGAGATTGACAGCCAAGAATTCCGCCTAGAGCGCCAGCAATTAGAGGCTATGAGCCAAATTCGCACGCTGTTCGATATTAGGGAAACTGCTAAAGCAGAATTGAGCGATCGCTTAGCTGAATCTGTTGACAATCTCGACCGCCAACGCAATGAATATAACCAGCAGTGGGAGCAGTTACAGCAAACCATCATCGCCTACGAAGGCTATCGTGCCGAAACAGAGGCAATTTGTGCCGATCTCAATGCTCACTATGAAGTCGATGCAGTTTTAGGACAGCGTTTGCCGATCGCGCGCCGGCGGATGGAAACGCTTATGCAAACTATTCAAGAACGTTTAGCTGAATTCGATCGCGAACTTCAGACTGCTCACGCAAACCACCAACGAGCGCAACAAAAGCAATACATTACCTTTGGGACGCCATCTTAGAGAGTGTTTATAAAGAAAACGTGAAGTCGCCAGAAACCGGAACCGCCGCCTGCCCCTACAGCCGTGTGGCATTACATATGTAGGGGCGGGTTCATCTCAGATGTTTGCTGCAAGTAGTGGATGTCTGTAAACCCGCCCCTAGCAGCAAAATAAACCCGGTGTCTTATCCCCCATACCGGTACTAACAATTACTTTATAAACAGTTTATTTACCAGTTTTAGGATATTCCAATGACTCCGATCAACCTTGCGGATTTTTGTCCTGCAACTCGCGTCCTCGGCCCGGGGTTACGCTTTGTCCTGTGGGTACAAGGCTGTTGCTTTCGCTGCCCAGGATGTGTTTCTCCCGATACAATTCCTCAAGTAACTGCAACTCGGATTGAGCCAAAAGTGATAGCCCGAGCTATTCTCAGCAATCCTCAACTAGATGGCCTCACCGTATCGGGAGGGGAACCGATGCTTCAAGCTCCAGCACTCAGTGAGCTGTTTGCGCTCTTACGTCAAGAGCGCGATCTTTCCATTATGTGCTATACAGGCTTTACTCTTGCCCAACTACAAGCCAAGCACGAGCCAGAGATTGATGCAATGCTCTCATACATAGATGTTCTTATTGATGGCTTATATATGGAAGCTCAAAACGACAATCGGGGTTGGCGCGGTTCTGCTAACCAGGTCGTGCATTTCTTAACCTCACGGCACTTAGACGATGCCCCTCTATTTACTGAACGCAAACGGGATATCGAGGTATATTTGCGGAATGATAATGCTCTTTTGGTAGGTGTGCCACCTGTAAAATTTACCAACCAATTTTCGCATATCATTGCATCTGCGTCTGAAGCGGGGTTGGGTCAAGAGTAGCAGGCCGGTGCGAGCGCTTAAAGCGCCGCACCACTTTTTTAAGCAGTGAATAATTATAGCAATGGACAGTAAGTTTAGGAGATGGGCAGGGGGCGATTGGGCAGGGGGCGATTGGGCGATGGGGCAGGATCTCAAAAGGGCATCATCGCATCTTTCCCCCCTATGCGCTATGCTCTATGCGCGGAACGCCCCATCGCCCGCTGCCATTAATGTCCTAACCTAAGTGCGTCAGTGCCGGTGCTTCCTCCCAGTGGTGGGAGAGCCGGTGCCCAAAGAGGGCGCAGCGGAGGTGCCGGTGAACCGAGGGCGCATGGGGCATGGCGCATGGCGCATGGCGCATCGGGCATGGCGCATCGGGCATGGGGAAGATTTTCAGTAATGCCCAATGCCCAATGCCCACTGCCCACTGCCCGCCGCAAGCTCTTGCTTCGGTTTCCCGTAACTCCGCATGCGGTTAACCGAACACACAGCAAAGAGGGCGCTGTGGGGGAAAGACGAAATCCCCCTCTGCTGGGATTTCGGGGGGGTGAGGGCTGCCGGTGAACCTGAAATTGCGCGCTTGCTTCGGTTTCCCGTAACTCCGCATGCGGTTAACCGAACACACACCAAAGAGGGCGCTGTGGGGGAAAGACGAAATCCCCCTGTGCCGCGATTTCGGGGGGGTGAGGGCTGCCGGTGAACCTGAAACCGCGCGCTTGCTTCGGTTTCCCGTACTTCCGCATGCGGTTAACCGAACACACACTAAGTCGGGCGCTGTGGGGGATTGTTGACTCCTGTACCGGCGACGGGATCTTTGACAGATGCTTCGGATGCTGGATCTGGGAGGGGTGCCGGCGTTTACGGCGCTGGAGTCCTGCAAAGCGCTGAGCTTTCTGGCCTAAAGGGCTGTCAGCGATTGAAGCTTAAGATAAGTTAAGATTGCAAGTTTACTCCCAGCAGAGCTAATAAATCATCCCCAGGATAGTAGAATAGTGGAAAATCATCTGAATTCCGCTGCCACCGGAATCATTTATTTTGCCCCTTGTCCCCCTGCGGTCAGAACAGTGCCGGTGAAACACCGCATCACTCTCCTGTCCGCTGGCGCAGCCTCTAACACTGGTGCGGGCCAAGTTATGGCAAATGGAGAGGGCTTGTTATGAAAATTCTCCTGGTAGAAGACGATAAATCGATGAGAGCAGCCCTGGCCCAACTGCTGGCTGCCCATGATTGCCAGATCGCCCTGGCCAGTGATGGGCAGACCGGACTGGAGTTGGCCACAGCGATTGAGTATGACTTGATTTTGCTGGACTGGCAGATTCCCCAGCTGGACGGAATTAGCCTCTGCCGGAAACTGCGCTCGCAAGGCTACACTAAACCCATCCTGCTGCTAACCGCGAAGAATTCCAATGCGGACATTGTGGCCGGTCTAGATGCCGGGGCGGACGATTACGTTATCAAACCATACAACCCGGAAGCACTGGCAGCAAAGATTCGGGCTCTGTTGCGCCGCAGCGGTGCCTTGACATCACAAACGCTTTGCTGGGGAGAGCTCTGTTTAGACTCAACTTCCGCCAAAGTCACCTGTGGGGGGGAAGTGATTTCGCTCACCGCAACAGAATACAACCTGCTGGAACTGTTTTTGCAAAATCCCAATCGCATATTCAGCCGCAGCAAGATTCTAGATCGCCTTTGGGGGTTTGATGACGCACCGACTGAAAATGCCGTGACGACGCATATTAAAGATTTGCGCAAGAAACTGAAAGCCGGCGGTCTTCTCGAAGAGATTATCGAAACGGTTTATGGCATGGGATATCGGTTAAAGCCGGCCCCCAATCGCCCCGCCTCTACTTCTGAACTAGGCGCTAAAAAAAGCAGAGACAGCCAGAAAAACCCAGCGCCAAAAGATATGACTGCTATCAGTCGTGTGCTGGATAGATTTCGCAATTCTTTGGCGGAACAGATTGAGGTGCTGGAGCGATCAAAAACTGCACTGTTGGAAGGAAATTTCACCAATGAATTGCAGCTAGAAGCAGAGCGTGAAGCGCACAAACTTGCCGGATCGATGGGAACTTTTGGCTATCCAGAAGGTTCTACACTGGCGCGGGAAGCCGAACATTTACTGATGGGCGCTCGCCCCCTGAAAGGGGATGAGATTTCCCAGTTCTGCCAATTGGTCTTGGCGTTGCAACAGGAGTTTGCCAAGTCTCCGGAGGCTTGGCCCCCTCAACCCGTCCCTGCAATCCAAACTCGTCGCGTCTTGGCGATCAATGACGATCCTAAGCTGGCAGAACGATTGCTCTCAGAGGCAGACGCTTGGGGAATCCGAATCAAAATTGCTGCCGATCTGGCAACAGCCCGCTCCCGGATCGCTCTGGCGGCTCCCGATGCGATTCTCCTGGATTTAAGTTTTTCGGAAACAGAAGAAGATGGGCTGACGCTGTTGAGGGAACTGACAGAGGGCGAGCCCCATATCCCAGTCGTGGCGCTCGCCGGACGAGATAGCCTTGCTAAGCGCTTAGCCGTATCGCGGTTAGGTGCTAAACAATTTTTAGGCAAACCGGCAACAGTGCGGGAGATTTTTCAAGCGCTCGACCGCGTGCTGGCTCAACCCAAAACCTCCGAAGCCAAAGTCTTGCTCGTAGACGATGACCCAGCGATCGGGGCTGCACTGTCAGCGCTGCTGACTCCCTGGGGACTGGAGGTGACAGCGCTGACAGAACCGCAGCAATTTTGGGAAGTGCTAACCGCCACATCCCCAGATTTAGTGGTGCTGGATCTAGAAATGCCCCCAGTCAGTGGCATAGAATTGTGTCAGGTGGTGCGGCAGGATACCCATTGGGGCAATATCCCGATTTTGGTGGTGACGGCGCATACTGATGCGGAATCCCTCCAGCAAGCTTTTGCGGCTGGAGCTGATGACTTCATTGCCAAGCCTGTCCTAGGTCCAGAACTCGTGACGCGAATACTCAGCCGAATTGAGCGCGTGCGCTGGCACAGCAGGCGGGGGGGAATTCCGCAGGCAACGGGGGAATAATAAGTACAGGATCGGGAAGAAGAGAAGAGAGGGATGATGAGAGTTTACCGGCGATGTTGGCCCTATGGGGTGGCGATTGGTTCAACGGCGAGCGCCCTGCTCGTCGCCCTCTGGTTAAAACCTCTCCTGTCACCGATCGTCAGTCCGCTTTTCTACATCGCCATCATTTTCAGTGCCTGGTATGGCGGCTTTCGACCGGGAATGGTTGCCGCTGTCCTTTCCACACTGACGATCAGTTATTTCTTTATTGCCCCCCGCAATCAATTTTGGGTCGAGCGACCAGAGGGGCTATTGCAGTTAGGTCTTTTCCTGCTGGTTGCCCTGACGATCGATCTGCTCACTGACAATTTTCACGAGAGCAAAAAAAAGGTTGAGCGACTCAGCCGGCAATTGGCGCAGGAAAATGCCGAGCAGCTGCGGATGGCTCTGGAAGGGGCTCAGATGGGGATGTGGGACTGGAATCTGGTCACTGGAGAAGTCAAGTGGTCGCCGGAGCATGCGCTGTTATTGGGGCTAGATCCGGATGCGTTTGAGGGCAAATATCAAACCTTTGACACTTGCGTGCATCCAGAAGATCGGCAAGGCTTGGAGCGGGCGCTGCAGGAAGCGCTGCAAACACGCAGCATCTACCAGCACGAGTATCGCGTTATCTGGCCAGATGGCAGCACTCACTGGATTGAGGCACGAGGGCGCGGCTTTTATGAGGAAACTGGCCAGCCGGTGCGAATGACCGGCACCATTATGGATATTGACGGGCGCAAGCAGGCAGAAACCCTGCTGCACCAGCAATTCGAGCGACAGCGGCTGGTGATGGAAATTGCCCAGCGCATCCGCCAGTCGCTGAATTTGGAAGAACTTCTCCAAACTACAGTGGATCAAGTGCGGCAATTTATGCAGTGCGACCGGGTAATTATCTTTCAATTTGCCCCAGACTGGAGCGGAACCGTTGTGGTAGAGTCGGTGGGGTCCGAATGGACAGCAATCTTATCCACTCAGATATACGATCCTTGCTTTGGGAAAAACTATATTGAACCCTTCAAACAAGGCTTATTCACCGCTAAATCAGATATTTATACTGCCGGAATCGATAACTGTCACATAGAATTGCTGGCAACTTTCCAAGTCAGAGCCAACCTGGTTGTTGGGATCTCTAAGGGAGAAAAACTGTGGGGATTGCTGATCGCTCACCACTGTGCTAGCCCTCGCGAATGGCAACCGGCAGAAATTGAATTGATGCGGCAACTGGCAACCCAAGCCGGTATTGCCATCCAGCAAGCTGATTTGTTTGAGCGGGTGCAAACGGAACTGAGGGAGCGCAAGCTAGTGGAAGCCGCTCTGCGAGAAAGCGAAATACAGCTTCAGCGGCAGCTGGCTGAGATTGAAACCATCTACCAGTCAGCCCCCATTGGGCTGAACGTTTTGGATACCGACCTCCGCTTTGTGCGGATCAACCAGCGACTGGCTGAAATCAATGGGTTTTCTGTGGGAGCGCATATCGGTCGCACAGTGCGCGAACTCTTGCCCGAAATGGCTGGCACCACCGAAAACATATTGCACTCCATCTTAGAAACGGGTCAACCTCTCCTGAATGTGGAAATCACTGGCGAAACACCGGCTCAGCCCGGGGTGCAGCGAACCTGGGTAGAGAGCTTTTTGCCCTTAAAAGATGGCGAGCGGATTATTGGCATCAGTACCGTTTGTGAGGAAATTACCGAGCGCAAACAGGCACAACTCACCCTGCAACAGCTGAATGCCGAACTCGAAGAGCGGGTCGCACAGCGCACAGCCGAACTAACAGAGGTGAACGATCGCCTGCTGGTTGCCCTGCTGGAGAAAGAACACGCCTATCAATTGCTGAAAGAACAGGCACAACTGCTAGAACTCGCCCACGACAGTATTATCACCTGCGATCTGAACTCGGCGATCTCGTTTTGGAACCAAGGGGCAGAGTCCATGTATGGCTGGTCAAAAGCGGAGGCGTTCGGACAGGACTTGCACGCTTTCTTGAAAACCCAGTTTCCCAAGCCGCCGGGTGAGATTCTAGCAGAACTGTTAGAAAAAGGGTATTGGGAAGGAGAGCTGGTTCATTTCACCCGGGACAATCGCCCGGTCACTGTGGCCAGCCGCTGGGTCCTCCAAAAAGACGATGCCGGCAGACCGATTAAGGTACTGGAAATTAACAATGATATTAGCGAGCGCAAACAAGCAGAAAAAGCTCTGAAGCTGAGTGAGGAAAAGTATCGCCGCATTGTTCATACAGCTAGTGAGGGAATTTGGGTCATTGACGCTGAGGGCAAGACCAACTTTGTGAATCCCAGAATGGTAGAAATGCTTGGCTATAGCGCGGAAGAAATGATGGGTGAATCCCTATTTGCCTTTATGGATGAAGCGTGGGAAGCGATCGCTGCTGCCAAGCTGCAATCCCGCCGTCAGGGAATAACCGAGCAACATGACTTTAAGTTTCGCTGCAAAGATGGGTCTGATTTGTGGTGCATTATTTGCACTAGTCCAATTTTAGATGAGGCGGGGCAGTTTCTCGGGGCGCTGGGCATGGTGGCGGATATCACCGCTCGCAAACGTGCTGAAAAAGCCCTGCAGCAGCAAGCCAAACAAGAACAGTTGCTCTTTTCTATCACGCAAGCGATTCGCCAGTCCCTGGATCTGAACGCCACTCTCAATACTGCGGTGACTGAAGTCAGGCAGACATTACAAGTCGAGCGGGCTGCGGTTTACCGCTTTAATGTCGATTGGAGTGGGGATTTTGTCGTGGAGTCCGTCACTCCAGACTGGGTAAAACTGGTGACCCCCGATGTTAAAAAGGTTTGGGAAGACACCTACCTGCAAGAGACTGGAGGGGGTCGCTTCCAAAATCGCGAAACCTTTGTTGTGGCAGATATTTACACAGCGGGGCTCCAGCCCTGCCATGTAGAACTCTTGCAGCAGTTTCAAGCGAAAGCTTACGCGGTCGCCCCGATATTTTCGGGAGAGGCGCTCTGGGGCTTATTGGCCATCTACCAAAATACCGCATCCCGTCACTGGCAATCCTGGGAGATAGAATTGCTCGAACAAATTGCCAGCCAACTGGCGATCGCCATCCAGCAATCCGAAATTTACGGGCAACTTCAGCTCGAATTGCACCAACGCGAGCAAACCGAAGCGATCCTGCGGGAGTCGGAACGTCGCTGGCGATTTCTCCTGGACAACGTGCAATTGCTCGTCGTCGGACTTGACCCAGCGGGTGCGGTGAATTACGTCAATCCTTTCTTCTTGAAGCTGACCGGCTACGCCGAATCGGAAGTATTGGGCCAGAACTGGTTTGAAACCTTTTTGCCTGTCTCCCACCGGCAGCAGCTGCAAAGGATTTTCTCGGAAATTTTGGCCTCTAACGCGCACCCGTACTATCATAATTTGATTCTAACCAAATGGCGAGAGGAACGATTTATTGCTTGGAACAATACGCTGCTCAGAGATTCTGCCGGCAGGATCATCGGCACAGTCAGTATTGGCGAAGACATTACGGAACGGCATAAAATCGAGGAGATGAAAAATGAGTTCATTGGCATCGTCAGCCATGAACTCCGCACCCCCCTGACTGCGATTCGCGCCTCCTTGGGCTTGCTGAAAACCGGCATCTACGACAAAAAGCCAGATAAGTTCAAACGCATGATTGAGATTGCCTTAACCGACAGCGAGCGATTAGTGCGTCTCGTCAACGATATTCTCGACTTGGAGCGGTTAGAGTCGGGTCGAGCTATCCTGGAGAAAACAGCCTGCAAGGCAGCTGATTTAATCCAGCAGGCGGTAGAGGGAGTGCGAGCGATTGCCGACCGGCAGCACATCACCCTGTCTGTCCACCCCACCGATGTCGAAGTCTGGGCGGCACCCGATGCCATCGTGCAAACTCTGACGAACCTGTTGAGCAACGCCCTGAAATTCTCACCTCCCGATACCGCGATTACCATCAGCGCTGAGCGACAAGCGGATCGGGCGCTATTCCAAGTCAGAGATCTCGGGCGCGGCATTCCCGCAGATAAGCTAGAAGCTATCTTCGGACGATTCCAGCAAGTGGATGCCTCCGACTCTCGCGATAAAGGAGGCACCGGCTTGGGACTGGCAATCTGTCGCAGTATTATTGAACAGCATGGGGGGCGAATCTGGGCTGAAAGCACGATAGGTGCCGGCAGTACCTTTTTCTTCACCCTACCCTTACCAGTAGATCGTGCCAATGACTAGCAAACAAGTTTTAATTGTAGATGACGAGGAGCGCCTCCGGGAACTGGTGCAAGCTTGCCTGGAAGACTTGGGAGGATGGGCCACCCTGACGGCGGGCTCGGGCCAGGAAGCCCTGAAATTGGCCCAGACCGAAGCAATTGATGCCATCCTGCTGGATGTGTCGATGCCGGAGATAGACGGAGTTGCGGTGTTTGAGCAACTTCAGGCTTCCCCCGCCACCCAAGCGATTCCAGTCATTCTGCTGACGGCGAAAGTGCTGCCCAGCGATCGGGCCCGTTTTGCTCAAATGGGCGTTGCTGGGGTGATTGCCAAACCCTTTGACCCCGCCACGATCAGCGAGGAAGTGGCCCATATTCTCGGCTGGCCGGCAGAATGTTAAGTTTTTATAAGAGCCTCTTATCTTTATCAGTTTTTTATTTTTGTCATTTAGCTTCTTAAGTACCCCTCCGGAAGCTATTTGACAGATTCACTCATGCACTCGATTTACTGGACGGCGCTGCAAAGCTTAAATGAACTCACCCAATTCATGCAGGATTCATTGGCCAGCTTCCTGGAAGATTGCCAGCAAACAACTTTGTGGATTGGCCACACAGATGAGGTGGCGGTGGCTGCGATTGCCATTCACGAAACCAAGAATGAAGTTTTGGTCGAAGTCCACATTCCTGATGCTGATGGCCAAACGCTAGATGTTGAATTAAGTCCGGAAACCGCTCTAGTGCGGGGAAAATGGCCAGAAAAAAGAGAAGTGGAAGGTTATTTTCATCCGGGCCGATTTCAAAGTTTAATTCCCCTGCCCTATCCGGTTCATCCTGAAAGCGTTTGTGCGGAATTCAAGAATGATATTTTGAAATTTCGGATGCTCAAACAGCGCTCGATTACACAATATAAGGTTAGGGTGGATTTGGGACGTTCAAGTGTCGCCCTTCACCGGCGCGATCGCGAGTTGCCAGAACCTAAAAAGGTAATTGGTTAATCCGAGAAGAAAATGAAGACTTTAGAGCGGGTGAGAATGCCGGTTAAATCCATATTAGTAATCGACGATGAAAGGGCCATCTGCGAGGTCGTGAAACTCTGTCTGTCCGATTTAGGCGGTTGGGATGTCTTCGCCGTTAACTCCCCCTTAGAAGGGTTGCGGAGAGCCTCACTCGACCGTCCAGATGCGATTGTAGTGGATATCTCAATGCCAGAAATGGACGGGTTTACATTTTTGGAGCGACTCCGAAATAATCCAGACACTCAAGCGATTCCTGTGGTGCTGCTTAGTGCTAAGGCGCGGTGGCTCGATCCGCAAGTGCTGCGGAAGTATAAAATTGCCGGTGCAATAGCCAAACCCTTCGACGCGACTGCTCTCTCCGCTCGGATTGCCGCATTCCTGGGCTGGGATTTTCCGTCACTTACAGATTGAATCGGTGGCTTTCTCTCTCCGCTTAACCTGACCCAAGCGCCACAAATTGGATTCAATTATAGCATGGTTAAGACATTAATGACATGGCTTATGGGGCTCATGCGCATGGGGCTCATGCGCATGGGGCTCATGCGCATGGGGTAAGTAGGGGCGGGTTCACCCAAGATGTTTCTGGGTTTTACCAGATGTTAGTAAACCCGCCCCTACCAGCTTTTGCGTGATGCCATGCATGCGTGATGCGATGATGCCCATGTACTAACCTAAATG
>NZ_KB235948.1:6644003-6673255 GCF_000332335.1 Kamptonema formosum PCC 10802
AGCATATATAGCAGTAGTAGTCATATTGGTTAAGACATTAATGACATGGCTTATGGGGCTCATGCGCATGAGCCCGATGCGCATGGGGTCAGTAGGGGCGGGTTCACCCAAGATGTCTCTGGGTTTTACCAGATGTTAGTAAACCCGCTCCTACCAGCTTTTGCGTGATGCCATGCATGCGTGATGCGATGATGCCCATGTACTAACCTAAGTGCATACTGCTATACCTACTCCTCATCAATCACAGCATTCCGGTCAAGCAGCAGCAAATTGCGCAGCCCGTCCGTATCCAATTCTGTCAGCCACTGTTCCCCAGCCCCTACCACTTGCTCCGCCAGAGCCTTCTTACTCTCAATCATATCATGAATTTTCTCCTCCAGCGTGCCGGTGCAGACAAATTTGTGCACCTGCACATTGCGCGTTTGCCCGATGCGAAACACCCGGTCCGTTGCCTGATTTTCCACCGCAGGGTTCCACCAGCGGTCAAAGTGGAAAACGTGATTGGCCCGCGTCAAATTCAAGCCGGTGCCACCGGCTTTCAGGGAAAGAATCATAATGGGTGGCCCTTGGGGGTCGTGCTGGAAGCGGTCAATCATCGCTTCCCGATCTTGCTGGCGCGTGCTGCCATACAGAAACAGCACCTCCCGCCCCAATTCCCGCTCTAAATGGGGTTTTAGCAATTTCCCCCACTCAGCAAATTGAGTGAAAATCAGAGCGCGGTCGCCCTCTAGCAGCACCTCCTCCAGCATTTCCTCCAACCGCTGCAACTTCCCAGAACGGTGCGCGGCTCCCAGAGCGCTCTCCTTTAAAAATTGCGCCGGGTGGTTGCAGATTTGTTTCAGCTTGACAAGCAGGGCTAAAATCATCCCCCGGCGCTGCAGCCCTTCGGCGGATTCAATTTCAGCCAGGGAGGCTTCCACTGTCTTTTGATAGAGTTGCGCCTGCTCGGCAGCGAGCCCGCAAAATACCGTCATCTCCTGCTTTTCGGGCAAGTCCTGAATAATTTCGCGGTCAGTTTTGAGCCGGCGCAAAATGAAAGGTTGCACAAGGGAGCGCAGGGTTTGTAGCGAAGCCGTATCCCCATACTTCTCAATCGGAATCCCAAACCGGCGCTGGAAGAATTGCCGCGCTCCCAAATACCCCGGATTGAGGAAATCCAAAATTGACCACAGCTCTTGCAGGCGGTTCTCCACCGGTGTGCCGGTGAGGGCAATGCGAAACTGCGCCTGCAGCTGACGCGCCGCTTGCGACTGCTTCGCCTCCGGATTCTTAATATTCTGCGCCTCATCCACAACCACGCCTTGCCAAGAAACGCTCTGGAGATCCTTGGCATCCCGCTGCAGCAGCGGATAGCTGGTAATCACTAAATCCTTACCGCTAATTGCCTTAGCAAACGCCTTGCCTTTGGCGCGTTTGTCCCCGTAATGCAGCAACACCTTCAGCGTCGGGCCAAATTTCTTGACTTCTCGCTGCCAGTTGCCCAATACTGAAGTTGGGCAAACCAGAAGCACCGGCGCTTCCAGAACATCTTGCTCTTGCAGGTGCAGCAGAAAAGCGATAGTCTCGATCGACTTTCCCAAACCCATGTCGTCCGCCAAACAGGCACCCAGACCCCACCGTTCCAAGAAAGCCAGCCAGCCGGCACCCCGCGCTTGGTAGGGGCGCAGCTCGCCCCGGAAGCTCTGGGGAGCTGGAATCGGCTCAACCGCTCGGCTGTCCATCAGGTTGGAGAACAGTTCCTGCAGCGCCCCACCGGCTTCAAAATTCACCACCGGCAGCTTTTCAATCGTCTGCGTGTCGCCAGTCGCAAGGCGCAGCGCATCTTCGAGCGACAGCGCCATCTTGTCTTTGCGACCTTTAAAAAATTCCTGAGCGGCTCGCACGTCTTGCTGTCGCAGCTCCACCCACTCGCCATTAATCTCCACCAGCGGGGAATTGAGCGCCACGAGCCGGTTAAACTCCGCCTGCGAAATCCGCTGTCCCCCTATGGTCAGCTCCCACTTGAAGTTGAGCAGGCTCTGCAATCCCAACCGGTCGGAAGCCTTCAATTTGGGCGTTTCGGCTCGAATGCTCAGCCCGAGCCGGTTGGCCCAGCCCTCCCGATTGGCCAGAGTTGCCGGCATGATGACTCCCAAGCCGCTATCCTGGAAGCGCCACGCGACTGTCTTGAGAAACTCATACGCCTGCACCGGCGTGATTGAGCAAAATTCTGGAGACGCCTGGTTCAAACTGGCTTCTATCGGAGGGTAGATTTTGGAAGCTAAACCCAAACCGCTGAGGAGTGTTTCTTGCGGCTGCTCAATCGTCCGCCCCAAATAAGACAGGCGCTCCACGGGGTTGCTCCAGACGGTTTTGGCGCTGACCAAAAAGTCGCTACTGTCCGCAGCTTGCAAATAATACTCCAGCTTCCAGTCGGTTTTGCCTTCTTTTGGCGGGCGGACATAAAAGCCGGTGCGAAACTGGTTCTGCCCTGCCATCTGGCGCTGCACCGGCTCTGTCCAAGTCTGGAGCGCGGTTTCCAGCAGTTCTAGCGCCCAGAGCGCCTTGACGGGCAAACCGGCACCCCCAGCGCCCAGAGCGTGCAGCCACTCCCGCACCGGCACATTAAGAGCCGCTTTCAATCCCGTTTCCGGGGTGAGGGCACCGGCCACTTTTCGGACTTGGGCGTCTGTGAGGGTGCTGAGGACACCCCGCAGCAATTCTTGGGGGGAGGGTGGCAAATCCACCGCCGGGTGCGGGCTGTTTGCTGCACAATAGGTGCGGGCTGCCGGTGGCATTTGCAAGGCATAGCGCTCCAGACGCTCCCGATCCGTGGCGCTGTCCAGCAGGGGCTGCCAGATAGCGGCGGCGGAGCCATCCTCTTGTAGCTCCAGTGCCGGCAAAAACTTGCTGCGGGCGAGCAAATCCAGGCTCCACCTGGCCACATGCGACCAAAAGCGCAAATCCGCCCCCACAAATTTTTCTTGGGTTGGGGCGTCCGCCGCCCCACCTGCGCCCAGGGGGAGCGCCTGCAAGAATTTCATCGCCTCTGGGGCGTCCAGGCAGAGCCCCTCAACCCGCCACGGGTATAAATATGCTGGGGGAATATCCTCAAGAGCCGGTGCGGCGGCGGAATGGGCGGGATAGGGAGATCCGGGCGGTTCTGGGATGTGAGTGGGTAAGGCAATGTCCTGGGATTTCCACACACTTGAGAGGGCAGTTTCTGGTTTGGCTTTTTGCTTTTTGCCTTTTTCGGTTTTGGGAACGGCACCCGCCGGCAGCGACCAGCTCAAATTGCCCTTAAGGGGGCCCTTAAGGGGGCCGGTCTGCTGCAGCGATTTGAGGAATTCCGCCAGCTCAGCGGGCGTCATCGCCAAGGGGTTGGGCTGCGCCCCCTCAAGCTGAGGGGCTTGAGATGGCGTCACTCTCCGCCAGGTTTCTCCCCAAATAAACAGATAGCTTCCCTGATTCTGAAGTCTCCAAGTGCCGTGTAAAATTGCCATCTAGAACTACCATGAATTTGCTTTCAAACTTTCAAATTTTACCCTCGTTCCGGAATTGAATCAACAGCGGCAGGTTCCTTCCTTGCGCCAGATGGCACTCGCCCCTTTACTTCCCCGAGCGCCGCTCAAATTTTCCCTTCTCCCCGGCACATCCAGTCTCGGCTATCCTGCGAGAGCCCGCCCCTACTTTTCTGAGCCAGCCCCAGTACGCGCCACCCTTGCGCGTGGAGCCTATTGGGAGGGCTAGATTTTTTTTGTAACTGACCTCTTAATCATCACCCTATCGGGATATAGCCGCTCTAATTGATGTGTGAAATACTCTCTCTTCTTTTTCCTTGGCGCTCCTTCACGGCGGCGGTTTATTTAAAAAGAATTTTTTCACCAAACAATTATAAACACTATATAATAGGGAAATGCCTTTTGTCGGGGCTCGCCGGCACGCCGGCGGAAGCGGGCCCGCAGGCATGGGGTGGCGAAACCGCGTAGCTATCGCTGTGGTGCTTAGCGCAAGCTCCCGAGAGGCTGTGGCCATTATGACAGCCCTGGATTTATTGTACAGCGGAAAGGGGGGGAGGGAGAGCCGGGGGGAGCCTGCCGTGCCGGCATGCCTAGGGCTTGCGAGGCGGTTTGGCAAAGGGTGCGGTGGTTTGTTTCAATCCCGTTTCCGGGATTCAGCTGGCCAAACATCGTCTCCTGACACTCCCTGCTGAAATCATTGTCGCATTGATATGGGCTTCTTTGCACAACCCTTGATGCTCCCGTGCGGTGCGCCGCCAATCAGGGAGCGGGAGCCCTATATTCAATGCTACGATTGCCTCAGGAAAGAATAGAGAAGGAAAAAGTACGGCATGAAAGAACTGAACAAGTCGATATCCTTTGACGGACGGGATATTCGGCTGAAAGTTGGTACGTTTGCGCCCCAGGCGGGCGGTGCGGTGCTGATTGAGTCGGGAGACACAGCCGTTCTGGTGACGGCTACCCGGGCGGCGGCAAGAGAGGGGATTGATTTTCTGCCGCTGTTGGTGGACTATGAAGAAAGGCTGTACGCTGCCGGTCGGATTCCGGGAGGCTTCTTGCGGCGGGAAGGGCGTCCTCCGGAAAAAGTGATTCTCACCAGCCGGCTGATCGACCGGCCCCTGCGCCCCCTGTTTCCCCAGTGGCTGCGGGATGACATTCAAATTGTAGCGACAACGCTGTCGATGGATGAACTGGTGCCGCCGGACGTGCTGGCAGTGACCGGCGCGTCTGTGGCAGTGCTGCTGGCTAAAATCCCGTTTAATGGGCCAATGGCAGCGGTGCGGGTTGGGCTGTTGGGCGATGATTTTATTATCAACCCGACTTATGGCGAGATCGAAAAGGGGGACCTGGATCTGGTGGTGGCGGGTTCGCCGGATGGGGTGGTGATGGTGGAAGCCGGTGCGAACCAGCTGCCCGAGCGGGACATCATTGAGGCGATCGAGTTTGGCTACGAAGCGGCGAGCGATTTGATTCGAGCTCAGCAAGAGCTGATCGCCGATTTGGGCATCGAACTGGTTCACGAGGAGGCACCGCCAGTAGACCCGACGCTGGAGAACTTCATCCGCGAGCGCGCCGGCGAGCCGGTTAAAGGGATTCTAGCTGAGTTTGAGCTGGATAAAAATGCCCGCGACGCGGCTTTGGATGAGATTAAGGAAACGCTGGTAGCGGCGGCGATTGCAGAAATGCCAGAAGATGACCCGATCCGCGCCGCAGCCGCCGCTAATGGCAAAGCGGTGGACAATGTTTTCAAGGATGTGACGAAGAAGTTGATGCGCCGGCAAATCCTGGAAGATGGCGTGCGGGTGGACGGGCGTCGGCTCGATGAGGTGCGCCCAGTGTCCTGTCTGGTGAGCCTTCTGCCCAAGCGGGTGCACGGCAGCGGTTTGTTTAACCGGGGGCAGACTCAGGTGCTGTCTGCGGTGACTCTGGGAACTCCGGGCGACGCCCAAGAACTGGCGGATGACTTGCACCCAGAAGATGAGAAGCGCTACCTGCACCACTACAATTTTCCGCCGTTCTCGGTGGGCGAAACGAAGCCGCTGCGGGCTCCGGGACGCCGCGAAATCGGTCACGGGGCTCTGGCGGAACGGGCAATTGTGCCGGTACTGCCTCCGCAAGAAGAGTTCCCCTATGTGATTCGGGTGGTGTCGGAGGTTCTTTCGTCGAACGGTTCGACCTCGATGGGCTCGGTTTGCGGCTCGACTCTGGCGCTGATGGATGCCGGTGTGCCCATCTCCAAACCGGTCAGCGGTGCGGCAATGGGTTTGATTAAGGAAGGGGATGAAGTCCGCATCCTGACGGATATTCAGGGGATTGAGGACTTTTTGGGCGATATGGACTTCAAGGTGGCCGGCACCGATACCGGGGTGACGGCGCTGCAGATGGACATGAAGATTACCGGCCTGCCGGTGGAGATTATCGCCAAAGCTGTCCATCAGGCCAAGCCGGCGCGGGCGCACATCCTGGAGAAAATGCTGGGCACCATCAGCAAGCCCCGTGCGGAACTCTCGCCCTTTGCCCCCCGCTTGCTGACGATTAAGATCGATCCAGACATGATCGGCACGATCATTGGGCCAGGGGGCAAGACGATTAAGGGCATTACTGAGGAAACCGGCGCTAAGATTGATATTGAGGACGACGGCACTGTCACCATCTCCGCCATAGACGCCGAAAAAGCTAAACGCGCCCGCACGATTATTCAGAATATGACGCGCAAGCTGAGTGCGGGAGATGTTTATGTCGGTCGGGTGACTCGGATTATCCCGATTGGCGCGTTTGTGGAATTTCTCCCCGGGAAGGAAGGGATGATCCACATTTCCCAGATCGCGGACTACCGCGTTGGCAAGGTGGAAGACGAGCTCTCGGTTGGCGATGAGGTGATTGTTAAGGTTCGGGAAATTGACCCGAAAGGTCGCATCAATCTGACGCGCTTGGGCATCCACCCGGATGAGGCGGCGGCGGCGAAAGCGGCGGCGGCTGTTAAATAGCACAAGGCAGAAATACGAGCCCAGTTCAGGGTGCCGTCATGCCGGCGGAGAGCCCGGCGGGTAAAAAAGCTTCTGGCAGCAGAAGCTTTTTTGGTTTAATCGCCTTTTGCCAACAGGGCAACTCCTGCAGCAAATTGGTAGAAAATATTAAAAATTTCCGGGGCTAAAATTAGCTGCAACTGGCACCAGCACAAGGTTTTCGCCTTACCGCCGCTGCGCTGAGCCCCATCCGGTAGGGGGGTTAGAATTCAGATAGCGCAGTTCAAGGAGCTCACCCCCCAAAGGAGGCTCCCAAAGGAGGACCTATGTTGCTGTCTGTCCCACAAAAAGTAATCGCGGGGTTTGGTCTGGCATCAGCAATTCTAGTTGGCGTGAGTGCCGCCTCGTACCAGAGCGTTACTCAACTCATTGAATCCCATAAAGGGCTGGCACACACCCAAGAGGTTCTTGGCAAGCTCGAAGGAATAATCTCTCTAATGAAGGATGCCGAAAGCGGTCAGCGCGGCTATATTATCACAGGACAAGACGCTGACCTCAAACTGTATCAGGCTGACCTTGAGTCTGTGCAGCGAATAGTTCAGGAACTCAGGCAATTAATCTCGGATAGCCCCAGCATGCAGCGCCGGCTCGCCACCCTGGAACCTCTAATTTCCCGAAGATTAGCCCAGCTCCAGAACAGGCTCAATGTGCGGAAAACCCAGGGATTTGAGGCGGCGGCGCAGTTGCTGCGTGCCGGTAAGGGAAGCTCGGTTATCAATGAGATCCGGCAGCATATTCAGGAGATGAAGGAGGAGGAGGATCACCTGTTGCTGGTGCGCTCGCAAGCGGCGGAGGCGAGTGCGCGAAATACTATTGTAACACTTTCCACCGGCATCTTCCTGCATTTTGCTATTCTCTCTTTGCTCTACTACTTGATTTATCGCGAGATGACCGAGCGCTCGCGGACGGCGGCGGAACTGAAAAAGCAAACCGCTATCCTGCAATCTGTCCTCGACAGCATGGGGAGTGGCGTCGCTGTCGCCGATGAAAAGGGGCAATTTTTGCTGTTCAACCCTGCAGGGGAGCAGATTCTCGGCACCGGTTCGACAGACGCTAAACTTGAGGAATGGTCGGAACAGTACGGCCTGTTTTTGCCGGATGGGGTGACGCTCTATCCGCCGGAACAGGTGCCTCTGGCGCGTGCGATGCGGGGAGAGCGAGTGGAGGATATGGAACTGCTGAGCCGCACTCCGCAAAAGCCAGATGGGGTTTGGCTGCTCGTTAACGCCACACCGCTCAAAGATGAAACCGGCGCTACCCGAGGCGGTGTTGCTGTTTTCCAGGATATCACAGAGCGCGTAGAGGCCACCCTTGCCGCTGCCCGCGCTTTGGAGGCGCTGCGGGAATCAGAAGCTCGGTTGAGAGAGCAAGCGACTCAGCTGGAACAAGCTTTTCGTGAGCTCAAGCAAACTCAAACCCAACTGGTACAGAGCGAAAAAATGTCGTCTCTCGGACAGCTGGTAGCCGGTGTGGCCCACGAAATTAACAATCCGGTCAATTTTATTTACGGCAATCTCGCTCACGCCAGTGAGTACACGCAAAATTTGCTCAACCTCTTGCAGCTTTACGAGGAAGTCTGTACTGTAGCGGTGCCGGAAATTGAAGCGGAGAAAGAAGCTATGGATATGGAGTTTTTGAAGGAAGACTTGCCTAAAATGCTGGGGTCGATGCGGCTTGGCGCGGACCGCATCCGCCAAATTGTCCTTTCGCTGCGCATGTTCTCTCGTCTGGATGAGGCGGATTTGAAGCCGGTGGATATTCACGAGGGGATTGATAACACTTTACTGATTTTGAATTACCGGCTGAAAGCGAAGTCAGAGCGTCCCGGCATTAGCGTGATTAAGGAGTATGGCAATTTGCCGCCGGTGGAGTGCTATGCTGGGCAGTTGAATCAGGTGTTTATGAATCTCCTCACCAATGCGATTGACGCGCTCGAAGAGGGGCACCGAGCATCGGGCGCTGGGCGTGGGAAAGAAGAGCAATGCCCAGCGCCCACGATTCAGATTCGCACCGAGGTGGGGAATGGGGCGTGGGGAATGGCGCATCCGGAAGATTCTTCGCAATCTTCAATGCCCACTTCCCAATTTCCAGTGCCGAGTTCTCCATTTGTCCGGATCTCGATTGCCGATAACGGCGCGGGGATGTCTGAGGAAGTCCTTTCCCGCCTGTTCGATCCGTTTTTTACCACTAAACCCGCCGGCAGGGGTACGGGGCTGGGGCTGTCCATCAGCCACCAAATCGTTGCTGAAAAGCACGGCGGGGCGCTCAAATGTCTGTCTAAACCCGGTCAGGGTGCGGAGTTTTGCATTGAGCTCCCTGTTCGCGCCCGCAGCAGCTCGCAAAGTAGCTCGCAAAAAGTTGCAAGTGGCAGCCCTCTGACTCGGGTGATTTAGCCGGCGAGAATCAGAGAAATTTTGGATTTTATATTTTGGATTTTGGATTTTGGATTTTGGATTTTGGATTTAAAATCTAGATATCAAGAGGGTATTCGTGGGCATAAAATGTCAAAATCCGGTGCGATTCGTTGAGCCTGGGGAGTGGGGGGAAGGGCGCGATCGCATCCCAACTCCGCACTTTCTTATTTCCTTGAAAGCCCTGTCCGATCCGAATTTGGGATTTTAAATTTGGAATTTTGGATTAAAACTGCGGGCCTCAAGAGGTTTCCATCGTGCGTAAAATTACTATCTATCTAAACTTGGTATTAGCTGAAATCCTGACCCCTAAGGAAATTCGTTCTGTGAGGGGTGAGTAAATTAGTGCGGCCAAACTTGAAAGGCTCGTGTTTCTTTCGGAAACCAGATTCGACATGTCTTGCCAACAGTGCCGGCAGAACCAGTAAGTTTCATGCGAGCGCACGTGGCGCAGCATTGGGTTGGAGCAGCAAGGACAGGTGGCCATAAAATTCTCACATCCTAAAAAAAACCGTGGCCAGCGAAACGGTTGGTTAGCCGGTGAGCCACCAACCACTTGAATGTATAAATAGAAAATAAAAAACTGATAAAGAACGGAAAAATCGTATAGAAACTTAATAAATTGAAATATCTCTTAATAAACAGGCGGTTGGACAAGTCGTGGGGGCCAGCCGCTGGTCGGCGAGCGCCAGTTGGGACAGTCCCATTAACAGGGCAAGCTCTCTAGTGGCGTCCGCGCAGCAAAGAACCCGCTTGCGAGCGGTTCTGTTGATTTATAGCTGCCCGCTTATTGAGCGCAGCTGAAATAGAGCGGGTGTAAATGATTGGTGATACCAAGTTTGCAAAGATAGTATAGCAGCAGTCATATTGGTTAGAACAATAGAAGCTTCGGGAGCTCTGGAGCAAGGGAGGCCGGAATGTAGGTTTCCTAAATGCTTACTGCTATATAGACGTAGGGCAGGCGTCCCGCCCCCCTGAAGGTCTAATGTTCTAATCTAAGTAGCTACTGCTATAATAGGCGCATGGGGCATAGGGCATGGGGCATGGGGCATGGGGCATGGGGCATGGGGCATGGGGCATGGGGCATGGGGCATTGAGGAAAACAATTAATCCCCAATCCCCAATCCTCAATCCAAAATACCCAATCCAAACTTCAAAATCCAAAATCCAAAATCCAAAATCCAATATGGCGAGTGAGAAACAGGAAATAAGTCGCGAGTGGTGGGTGGAGCGGTGGCTGGAGCTGCTGGATAAGTATCGCTTTAAGAAGCGCTTGGAGCGGGCTCGCGTTTACGCCCGGCAGGGGAATGTGCTGAGTATTGAGTTTCGCGAGGGAAAGGTGCTGGCGAGGGTGCAGGGAACGGAGCCGGAACCGTATCAAGTTTCGCTGTTTCTCAACCAGTTTACGGAGGAGGAGTGGGGTTATGTGATAGAAACAATGGCGGAGCGGGCGGTTTTTTCTGCTAAACTGTTAGCCGGGGAAATGCCGCAAAATATTGAGGATGTGTTTGCGAAAAATGGGCTGAGCTTGTTTCCGTTTACGCTGGATGAGATCCGCAGCCGGTGCAGCTGTCCGGATAAGGCGAATCCTTGCAAACATATTGGGGCGGTTTACTATTTGCTGGCAGACCGGTTTGCGGAAGACCCTTTTGTGCTGTTTCAGCTGCGGGGGCGCACCAAAGAGCAAATTATGGCGGAATTGCGCCAGATGCGGGGGAAGGCGGAGGGCGAATCCCCAAATCCCCAAATCCCGGCGGATAACTTTCCATCTCCCGCTTCCCAACCGGCGGTGAGGGTTGAGGGATTCTGGCAGTATAGCGAGGAGCTGGAGCCTTCTTTGGTGGTGATTGCGCCGCCGCCAAGCAGCGGTACGGTTTTGGATGTTCTCGGACCGATTCCTCTGCCATCCGAGGGGGGAGGGGGCACCGGCACTTCTCAGGCGGTGATGCAATATTTGGATGCGGTGTACAAACAGGTGAGCCAGCAAGCTATTGTGTCGGCAATGGCGAAGGAAAGTTGACCGCTATAAATAGCTTTCCAAGCGCTTTTGGTAAACTTGATGGAGCCGGACGATTGCCGGTTCGTTGTGCCCGTCACCGGCATGCTTTAAGGATGGCCACACGGCTGTTAGCTTGTGCACCGCTACCTCGAACCGGCCCGCTTCAATATCTTCTAAGGCTCCATGCTCGCGAAGCAATTCTATCGCCGCCAGGTCTTGATTGGCGGGGCTGAAGTCGGTCGCGCCAATTTTTTTGGCGAGGCGGTCCCAGGTGGAGCTGAGAAACAGGTAGCGACCGGCGGCGTCGGCGCAAAGCTGCTGTCCGTAGCGCACGCCACATTTGATCTCTCGGGGATGATCGTGGAAGCCAGCAAACTGGGTGCCGGTGTACTGGGTGCGGTAACGGGCGGCCTCGTCTGTGCCTTCCGCCCAAGCGATGGTGTCGAGAAACGCTTTGGTGCGGGCGTTTTTGACTGACTCGTCTGGGGGGGGTGAGAGTATCTCCTCCCACTTTTTGCTGATCTCCCGGCTTGCCGGTGCCAGCATTCCGGCGCGGGAAACGGTGAGCAACAGCCCAAAGCAGATGCCTAAACTCAGCCACAATCGCAAAGGGGGGCGATATTTCTCGCTCGCCGGCGGCTTCTTTCGTCGGGGGGGTGGGGCGGCTGGGAGCTCGGGCGGGGGAGTGTTCACCTGCCTAGCGCCGGTGTGGCTCTCGGGTGGGGGAGTGTTCACCGGCCTAGTGCCGGTGCGGCTCTCGGGCGGGGGAGTGTTCACCTGCCTAGCGCCGGTGCGGCTCTCGGGTGGGGGAGTGTTCACCGGCCTAGTGCCGGTGCGCTTCGCACCAAAGGCCAGCAGGGACTTTACCGCCAATACTGTTCGCGCTACTGTTTGCGGTGGGATTCCCCGTGAAGTCAGGGAAGTCGCGAACGCATCCACATCGGCTTTGGTCACCTCTGTTAGGGGTTTGCGCACGAAGTCCCGGAACTGTTTGACGAGCAGCCAGTGAGAGCGCCGCCGTGCGGGAGGCTTTTGCTGCAACCACTTGTGAATCAGCTCGGTGTCAGAACCGCCGGCGCTGCTGCTTGTGAGGGGCTGTTGGGCTATGCGCATCACTGGTCTCCTGATGGCTGTTTACCTAAGGTTTTAGCAGGTCTTTACAGGTTGCCGCCTTGGGGAAATCCACGCCCGCAGTGGGCCACCATCACCGGCAGCGTAGCGATGCGCGCCAGTACACTGACGCCGACTTGAGCTGGCGGCAGGGGGCTGGCGATTTCGCTTCAATCCCGTTTCTGGGATTCAGCTGGCCAAAAATGTTCTCCTCCTACTCCTTGCTCAAATCATTGTCGCATTCATTTGGGCTTCTTTGCACAATCGGGATGCTCCCTACGATTGTACCAGCTGTCAAGATTGCTTTTATTGCACCGCTCGGATGATATCGATCTGATTGGCGCTCCTGAGCAGGCTCCGCCGGCGATGGGCCACCGGCATTGCAATTAGGGATTTAAATCAACTGCACGCCACAGAGCGCTCTCCCCCGCAGGTCAAGCCGGTGTCGCCTTGTGCTGCTTTGCGAAATATTAAGTTTTGTAACAGTTTTTCTCTCTCCGCCACTTTTCACGCAGGCTGTGCTAGCCTAAGGAGTGAGAGTGAAATTCGGTTGCAGTGCTGGTTTGTGGTATTGATAGGCTTTTCCCTTTTAGTATTGACAGGCTTCTCTCCGAAATCTCAACCTCCACACGTATTTGATTTGGGAGATAATCCATGTCCATTTATGTAGGCAACCTTTCCTACGAAGTGACTCAAGAAGACCTGACCGGCGTATTTCAAGAATACGGTACTGTAAAGCGGGTTCAGCTGCCTGTAGACCGCGAAACAGGTCGTCTGCGCGGCTTTGGTTTTGTGGAAATGAGTACCGACGCTGAAGAAACTGCAGCCATTGAAGCCCTGGACGGTGCTGAGTGGATGGGCCGTGACATGAAAGTTAATAAGGCCAAGCCGCGGGAAGAGCGTGGCCCCTCTGGTGGCGGTCGCGGCAATGGCGGCGGCGGCTACAACCGTCGGCGGTACTAAGCTTTAAGGGGTTGGGGCTTTCAGCCCGTGAATACTGGCTGATACAAAAGCACTGGCCTCTGTGTGAGAGCCATTAGTCTCAGTCACTCAAATGAATCGAAAAAGGCTCGGGCAGCAGTGCTTGAGCCTTTTTCATCTCTTGGCAGCTGCCAGATTGTTTCAAGCCCTGATATGAGATCCGGTTGCATCAATTTTGTATAAAGATTGAAGTCGCGGCAGCTCACCGGCTATAGCAGCAGTCATATTGGTTAGAACAATAGAAGCTTCGGGAGCTCTGGAGCAAGGGAGGCCGGAATGTAGGTTTCCTAAATGCTTACTGCTATATATAGACGTAGGTACGGCGTCCGCCGAGCCTGAAGGTCTAATGTTCTAATCTAAGTGGCTACTGCTATATCAGAAGCCGGTTTCTCCGAGCTATCTGCAGGGAGCAAAGGTTATCTGTGCTCCCGCCCCTAGTGCGGCGCGAGAAGAGTGTGCCCGCCCCCGCCCGAGCGAGAAGGAGAGCCGCGCTCAGGGGGAGGGTGCCGGTTTAAAAACTGTTAAATTGCCAGCCTATTCTTCCCCGACAGGTAGAATCAGCTTCTAGATTCTCAGCTGAATCAAAGCGGTGAATCAAGTCCTGAATAAGGCGCGGCTCTGTGGTGCGAAGTCCTATTTCACGCTCGGCGCTGCGAACACCCGACGTGAGGAAGTTGTGGCTGCCCAGCATGGCGAATTTGCGATCGCATACGAGATACTTTTCATGGGTTCCTAATGCTTTAAGCTGGAAGTTTTCAGGAGAGTTGCGCTGCAGCTGCCGCAGTTGGGGCAAGGCACCATACCAGAAGTTACGGTCTATTTTGCCTGGCTGCAAATCGTCTAATCGCCCCCATCCTATTTTAACACACACACCTTTTTCTAGCAAGGATTTTAACTGCGAAAACACCGAATTTGTCATGCCGGCAGTCGTTGGCCAAGGGCAGACAAGAATCAGCTGCTGTTGAGCGGTTTTGAGGGCTTCTGTGAGGACAGACCGGCTGCCGGTGCGGTCGTAGATTAACTCGTAATTCATAGGGGTGGATGGATTGGAGAAGCCGGTTGATTTGAGCGTAACTGTCCCGCACGGCTGTTTCAATCATGGGGGTGGCGATGGCTTGGATTTCTTTGCGCAGTTGCGCGAGGTCTATTGACATGGGTGCCGGGTGCCGGCGCGTGGGAGCCGGTTGCCGGTGACGGGGATTGGGGGAGGGCTGGTCGAATTCGGGGAAAAGGGAAAGTTGTGTGTGCATCAGCTGAATTGTTGAAATCGATACTTCAGGGATACCAAGCCCGATGAGTGGCTCACCAGAGCAGGACAGTGCATTTCGATCTGCACTGTTCTGCACTACCATCTGCCCCTAGCAATGGACTAAGCTATAGGTAGCCCTCATCTACCCAGATGCTACCGATGAGTAAAACTCCCAAATCCCGAAGTGTTCCAGCAACCCGAGAAGGACTTGATAAAGTTCGCCAAAGAATGGCTGAACTGCAAAAACCTGGAAAGTCTGACAAAAAGGGTTGGACTCAACAAGACCTTGCGGATAGGTCAGGCGCGAGTATTGATACAGTTAAGCGGTTCCTTGGCGGAAAGCCAATTGACAAAAAATTTGTGATCTGGATTACAGAAGCGTTGGGTTTAAAGCCGGCAGAGGTTGTCAGTCAGAAGGAGTGGGATGAGCCAACCCCTATCGACTGGCGCGAGGTTTGCCGGCGGATGCTGGCGCAGCGACTGACAAGCAACCGGCTGATGCCCTCGGAGGGCATGAAATCTGACCTGGAAGACATGTATGTGGAGCTGCCACTGGTGCGGCAAGCGCAACCAGACAAACGCCGGGGTGATGTGCCGGCAGAACAGGGCTCACTATTATATGAGCCAGCGCAGCGGACAGAAACTGAGCGTTTTGAATACCGCCGATTTCTGAGTGATGTCCTCGGCACGAAAAAAAGCGACAAAATCGCGATTGTTGGGGAAGGAGGAGCCGGTAAAACCACGCTCTCACAGAAAATTGCCTTCTGGCTGCTAGAAAATACAGGTGATTTGGCGATTTGGGTGTCTCTGGGAGACTTGCAGGGGAGAAGCTTGGGGGATTACCTGCGGGAAGTTTGGCTCTCTGAGGCGATCGTGGGTGCCGGTGAGGAGATTCGGGTAGAGTGGGAACAGCAGTTCAGTGAGCGGCGGGTGTGGTTGTTGCTCGACGGGCTCGATGAAATGGCTGCTTCCAGGCGCGATGCCCTATCTTTACGGGGTTGGCTGGCTCAGTCGCGGGTGGTGGTGACTTGCCGGTTGAATGTCTGGCAGGCAAACACCGGCATTCTGGACGGTTTTGAAACTTATCGCACTCTACCGTTCCAGCCAGAGCAGGTGGAGAAGTTCATTGAGAATTATTTCCGCCAAAATAGGTCGATGGGGCAGAGCTTGTGGCAAGCACTCAAGCAACCGGGGAAAGAGCGGATTAAGGACTTAGTGAGAAATCCCCTGCGGTTGATGCTGTTGTGTTCCACATGGCACTGGCGGGAAGGCAAGTTGCCGGATACCAAGGCGGAACTCTACGAGCAGTTTGTCGAGACAATCTACCAGTGGAAAAAAGACCGATTCCCCACGACATCCGAGGGGCGACGGCAACTGAACGCGAAGCTGGGAGAGTTGGCGCTTAAAGCTATTGACGGAGAACCCACCCGCTTTCGCCTGCGCCACCGCTTTGTCTGCGAGGTTTTGGGAGATCCAGAGGATGCCGGTTCTCCGGCGGAGTTAGCGCTGCAATTAGGCTGGCTGAATAAGGTGGGCGTGGATGCGGATAGCCCCCATCAACCTGTTTACGCTTTTTTCCATCCGACGTTTCAGGAGTATTTTGCGGCGTGTGCGATTCCGGATTGGGACTTTTTCCTGAAACATGTCTTCCACAACCCCAAACAAGGCACCTACCGGATTTTTGAGCCGCAGTGGAAGGAGGTGATTTTGCTGTGGCTGGGGCGAGAGGATGTGGATACGGAGAAGAAGGAGGAGTTTATCAAGGCGCTAGTGGAGTTTCAGGATGGGTGCCCGGAGTGGGTCTTAAAGTACAAGGGCTTTTATGAGTACCGAGCCTATTTTTTAGCTGCTGCCGGTATTGCCGAGTTTACGGAGTGTCGCTTTGCTGATGATATTGTCAAGGTACTTGTTAAGTGGGGCTTGGGTACAGAGATTAGGGATTTTAGCGGGCATATTGAGATTCTCAAACAGCTTATTAAGGATGGAGCGCGACAAAGCTACGCTCCCGATAAGATGACAGCAAAAGCCAAGGCAACACTGCAAGAGACTGATCGCCGCAGAGCAATCGATGCCCTGATTGAACTGATCCGAAGCACTCCCAATGAAGATTTTCGTCGTGAAGCAGTTGAGAGCTTGGGGGACATCGGCATCGGCAACCCAGAAGTTAAGGCGGTGCTGATGGAGTTGATGTGCAACAGTCCCGATGACCACATTCGTATGAAAGCGGCTGAGAGCTTAGGGAAAATCGACCCTGGCAACCCAGAAGCAATCGCGACGCTGATTGATCTGAGACACAACAGTGCTGATGAGTACATCCGTGTTGAAGCGCCTCTTAGCTTGAAGGAAATCGCTCCAGACCACTCTGAAGCAGCCAGAGTTTTGCAACCTAACTTGTTTCTAGAGTATGTGAATTCGGGGCAACTTGACCCTGAAAACCCCGAATTGATCGAGTCGCTGGTTAAGAAGGTACGCTCCACTCCTGATGGGAGCGAACGTATGACGGTGGTTGAGTATTTGGGATATACCGTCCCCGGAAACTCCGAAGCGGTCGAGGCGCTGATTGAGGTGATTAAGACCAGTAGCGATCAGGACGTTTTTCGGGAAGCGGTTAGGAGCCTGGGGCGAATCGGCAAAAGCGACCCCAAAGCGATACGCATGCTGATTGACTTGATTGGCACCAGCCAGAATTGGGTCATCCGTTGGAATGCAGTTCAAAGCTTGTACCACGCCGAGGCGCTACAATCAGAAGCAATCTGGGTGCTAATTAACCTGATTCGCACTAATCACCATAATCTCATCCGTATTGCAGCGACTAAAAGCTTGGGGCGAATTCTCCAAAAACACCCGTTGCCCTCAGCAGTCTCAGCTTTGAAAAACTGTCTGTTTCCTCAGAGTCGTAGCGATAACGATTGCGATCTTAAACTTCACCTACGCTGCTACGATGTCCTTTTGGACTGTGCGCAAACCATGCCTTACCCAGATTATTATGAGGCTTGGCACAGTGCGCCTTTCCTTCCTGCAGAACTTCTAGAAACCACCGGCATCGGTTCCACCCCTTCAACACAAAGCCTCAACCTGTCCAACTTACCCCAACTGCTCACCGGCACCCTCGCCAATGACGCACAACTGAGCCAATCTGTCAAGCCAATTTGCATCGACGGGAGCAAATTCATCGACCGGCACAACCCCGCCGCCAAAATATATGCCGAGATGGTCAAAGCCGGCTGTCCCAAATGCGCAGACGGCACCCCCCAAACCATGCCGGCGCTGCAAACCTATTGGGATTTGCTGGAAACCGACAAACGGATTGCCTTAGTCTTCTACGAAAATCCCAACGCAGGAGAACCGCAGGGCTTTAGCGAAACCTTCCTCGATGCGCTGAGAAAATTTGACGGAGCGATTTGCTTAGTGAGCGAACAGCCAGAGAGCCGGTTGAAAAGCTTCTCTCCCACGCAGCCGAACTTGGTAGAAGATATTGTAGCATGGGGGAGAGAGGTCATCCTGGAAAATTTCTGATGATCGCAGCTCTGAACGATAAAATAAGCCCCAAAATATATCTTCCACTACAGTAGGCGGCAGCCCACCTTTTGGGCGTTCCCAGGCTGCTCCTGGGAACGAGTGGGACTCTGCCACCTCCGTGAAAAAAGGATGAAAAAAGGATGGAAATGTCACCGGCTCTCCGATATAATGCTGTCACGCCCCAAATCGCCCTCGGAGCCAACTATGGACGTAAAAGCAGCCGTAGCCTTTGAAGCAGGCAAACCCTTAAGCATCGAAACCGTCAAGCTCGAACCCCCCAAAGCCGGCGAAGTGCTCGTGGAAATCAAAGCCACCGGCATCTGTCACACCGACGCCTACACCCTCTCCGGTGCCGATCCAGAAGGCTTATTTCCCGCTATCCTGGGACACGAAGGTGCCGGCACCGTCGTCGAAGTGGGTGCCGGTGTCACCAGCGTCAAACCCGGCGATCGAGTTATCCCCCTCTACATCCCAGAATGCCGGCAGTGCGAATACTGCCTCAGCATGAAAACGAACCTCTGTCAAGCAATTCGCGTCACCCAAGGGCGCGGCGTCATGCCCGACGGCACCAGCCGGTTCTCACTTGATGGACAGATGATTCATCACTACATGGGAACATCCACCTTTGCCAACTACACCGTACTCCCAGAAATTGCCGTCGCCAAGATTCGCGAAGACGCCCCCTTCGAGAAAGTTTGCTACATTGGTTGCGGCGTCACCACCGGCATCGGCGCAGTCATCAACACCGCCAAAGTCGAGGCGGGAGCCAATGTGGTAGTATTCGGACTGGGCGGCATCGGACTCAACGTTATCCAAGCCGCCCGCATGGTGGGCGCTAACATGATTGTGGGCGTCGATATCAACCCCGCCAAGCGAGCGATTGCCGAAAAATTCGGCATGACACACTTCGTCAACCCCAAAGAAGTCGAGGGCGATTTAGTTCCCTACCTCGTCAATTTAACCAAAGGCGGCGCAGATTACAGCTTCGAGTGCATCGGCAATGTTAATGTCATGCGCCAAGCTCTGGAGTGCTGCCACAAAGGCTGGGGCGTCAGCGTAATTATCGGCGTTGCCGGTGCCGGTGAGGAAATCCGCACCCGCCCCTTCCAACTCGTAACCGGGCGCGTTTGGAAGGGCACGGCTTTCGGCGGTGCCAGAGGGCGCACCGATGTCCCTAAAATTGTTGACTGGTACATGGAAGGCAAGATTAATATCGACGATTTGATTACGAATGTCATGCCGGTCGAGCGCATCAATGAGGCTTTCAATTTGATGCACAAAGGCGAGTCTATCCGCACTGTTGTCACGTTTTAGGCGGTTTTTTCCTGCTGGGAGCATATCGATAAAGCTGCTCAAGGAAAACCCCACCCCCAACCCCCTCCCCGTGTACGGGGAGGGGGCTAGAATTAAAGCGCTTTCTTAAGGGAGAATATTAGCTAATCGCTAAAAATTAAATTTATGTCACCTTCCCCCAAACCCATCAGCGAATACCGTTGCTTCGCCGGCACAGTCGGCTTTTACAGCTATCCCTCAGAAACCTGTGCCGGCGAAATGCGATTTTCCGTCTACCAGCCACCCCTGGCAAAATCCCAGCGGGTGCCGGTGCTGTATTATCTTTCCGGCTTGACTTGCACTGAAGAGAACTTTATGATAAAATCGGGGGCACAGCGATATGCCGCCGAACACGGGTTAATGCTCGTTGTGCCAGATACCAGCCCTCGCAACACCGGCATTCGGGGTGAGAGCGACAGCTGGGATTTGGGCGCGGGTGCCGGTTTCTATGTGGACGCCACCCAGGAACCCTGGCGGGCGCACTATCAAATGTACAGCTATGTCGTGCGCGAATTGCCGGCTATTATTGCAGAGCATTTCCCCGCACAGCCAGACCGACAGAGCATTTTTGGCCATTCTATGGGCGGTCACGGGGCGCTGGTTTGTGCGCTGAGAAACCCGCAGCAATACAAGTCAGTTTCAGCCTTCGCGCCGATCGCCGCACCGATGCGCTGTGCGCTGAGTCAGAAGGCATTCACCAATTATCTGGGTTCCGATATGGAAAGCTGGCGTCAGTATGATGCTTGCGAACTGGTGCTCAGTGCGGGCTACAATCGCCCCATTCTGATCGATCAGGGAAGTGCGGATCAGTTTCTAGCTTACCAGCTATTGCCAGAGGCGTTTGAGCAGGCGTGCGCGACTGCCGGTCAGCCCCTGACTTTGCGCTTCCAGGAAGGTTACGATCACAGCTACTATTTCATTTCCACCTTTATCGAAGATCACATCCGCTTCCACGCTGCGGCTTTGTGGGGGTGATAATTTGGAATTGGCATAGCAGTTGGGTGCGTTGCCCTTGGGGGAACGCACCGTAATTTTGCGGGGTTATAGCGGTTTTCAGTTGGATGAAGTACATGCCAGAAACCCGGTTTCTTAAAGAAACCGGGTTTCTCAGTATCTCACTGATATGAAAACCCCTATAAGCTTGGCGGTTGGAAACCGCAGCTATACAGACAAAACCCGCCTGCGCGGGTTTCAAGAATTGCAGAATTTCGCGCAGGCGGACGCAAGGCAAGTAAGCCCTTAAATTCCATTTCCCATGTACTTTTCGGTTCAAGCTGGGGGTTAAGCTTGGCGGTTGGAAACCGCAGCTATACAGACAAAACCCGCCTGCGCGGGTTTCAATAATTGCAGAATTTCGCGCAGGCGGACGCAAGGCAAGTAAGCCCTTAAATTCCATTTCCCATGTACTTTTCGGTTCAAGCTGGGGGGTTAAGCTTGGCGGTTGGAAACCGCAGCTATACAGACAAAACCCGCCTGCGCGGGTTTCAAGAATTGCAGAATTTCGCGCAGGCGGACGCAAGGCAAGTAAGCCCTTGAATTCCATTTCCCATGTACTTTTCGGTTCAAGCTGGGGGGTTAAGCTTGGCGGTTGGAAACCGCAGCTATACAGACAAAACCCGCCTGCGCGGGTTTCAATAATTGCAGAATTTCGCGCAGGCGGACGCAAGGCAAGTAAGCCCTTAAATTCCATTTCCCAGGTACTTTTCGGTTCAAGCTGGGGGGTTAAGCTTGGCGGTTGGAAACCGCAGCTATACAGACAAAACCCGGCCTGCGCGGGTTTCAAGAATTGCAGAATTTCGCGCAGGCGGACGCAAGGCAAGTAAGCCCTTAAATTCCATTTCCCAGGTACTTTTCGGTTCAAGCTGGGGGGTTAAGCTTGGCGGTTGGAAACCGCAGCTATACAGACAAAACCCGCCTGCGCGGGTTTCAAGAATTGCAGAATTTCGCGCAGGCGGACGCAAGGCAAGTAAGCCCTTAAATTCCATTTACCAGGTACTTTTCGGTTCAAGCTGGGGGGTTAAGCTTGGCGGTTGGAAACCGCAGTTATACAGACAAAACCCGCCTGCGCGGGTTTCAAGAATTGCAGAATTTCGCGCAGGCGGACGCAAGGCAAGTAAGCCCTTAAATTCCATTTCCCAGGTACTTTTCGGTTCAAGCTGGGGGGTTAAGCTTGGCGGTTGGAAACCGCAGTTATACAGACAAAACCCGCCTGCGCGGGTTTCAAGAATTGCAGAATTTCGCGCAGGCGGACGCAAGGCAAGTAAGCCCTTAAATTCCATTTCCCAGGTACTTTTCGGTTCAAGCTGGGGGGTTAAGCTTGGCGGTTGGAAACCGCAGCTATACAGACAAAACCCGCCTGCGCGGGTTTAAAGAATTGCAGAATTTCGCGCAGGCGGACGCAAGGCAAGTAAGCCCTTAAATTCCATTTCCCAGGTACTTTTCGGTTCAAGCTGGGGGGTTAAGCTTGGCGGTTGGAAACCGCAGCTATACAGACAAAACCCGCCTGCGCGGGTTTAAAGAATTGCAGAATTTCGCGCAGGCGGACGCAGGCTGGGAACGAGGCAACGAGGGAACGAGGAAAAAACCGCGCATATTTTTGAGAGTCTCGCTCTTCTCTTAGCCCACGTTGGGCGAAGCCCTTCCCGCAGGGTAGGCGGGCTTCGTTTGTATAGCCGCGATTTCTAATCGCCAGGAAACTAACAAAATAAGTGCGTGACACCGGCACGTCACGCACCCTACTGGGAGGGGGTGGGAAGTCTCAGTGGGGCTCTACGAGCACTTTGAATTTCTCAGTCTCAATGCGACCGGCTTGATAGAGGGTTTCGGCAATTTCTGAAATCTCCAAAACTGCATGCCCCCGGTAGCCATTCTGCCGCAGCCGGTCTTTCACCCCTTTTTCGTGGTCGATAAACACGACAATATCTTCTACATTTAGCCCAACGGATTGGAGTTTGGCCGCACCTTCCATCGCACTATTGCCGCTGATGAGAATGTCATCTACGACCACAACTCTCTCTCCAGGGTGGAAATTTCCCTCTACCAGCCGTTTTGCGCCGTGGGCTTTCACTTCCTTGCGCGGGAAGATCATTGGGCGGTTCAGGCGCAGCGCTAGCCCTGTGGCTGTGGGCAACGATCCGTAAGGAATGCCGGCTATTCGGTCAAATTCCAGGTCTTTGAGAATGCCGGCGTAGGCGCTGACAATTTGATGGAAGATTTGCGGCTGGGAGATGATTTTGCGCAGGTCGATGTAGTAAGGAAAAATGGCTCCTGAGGCTTGTACGTGGTCGCCAAAGGTAATGCAGCCGATGTCGAAAAGCTGCAATATTAAGTCCCAGTGGGGGTTTTTTTGCAAAGAGCAAACATCCGGAAACCAGAGGTTGCAGGCGGGACTTTCTTCCAGCACCCGCAGGCGCTGCTGGTTGATCGTGTTGCGCAAGGCAAACAGGGCTTCTGCCGGCTCGTCGCTGGCTAATATATGTGGGGGTGCCGGTAGGAGCAGCCCCTCGCCGTGTGGGTTTAAACCGGCAGCCAGGATTTTGGCCAAGTCTTGCTCTTCTGACGGGCTTCCGAGCACGAGAATCAGGCGTTCTGGCGCTGCAGCGCGGACGCGAGCCAAAATATCCGGTATTGCCGCGCCCACTTCCAGTCCCAGCTGTTCGGGGGTGCCCCAAGTTTTTGCCGCTTCCACCATCTGCAAGTACAGGGGTAAGTCTGTCCCTGGATAGTGCTGCAACACCGGCGCGGAGAGATTTGCCGGCGCGCACATCACGAAGACGGCTTTATCGGGGTAAACCAAGAAGGGGGCGATCAGGTCCTGTCCAGGGTAGGGCGACAGGGTGCACGCATCGGCACGCCAGTCTTCAAAGACAGTGCGGGCAACGGCTGTGCTAGTGTTGATGTCGCTGTGCTTGGCATCGAGAATCACGGGGATGTGGGTGGGGATGGCGGCGAGGGTTTCCTGCAGCAATTCCAAACCGGGGGCACCCAGGGCCTGGTAAAATCCCAGGGTGGGCTTGTAAGCGCAGACGAACTCTGCGGTTTCCCGGATGGTGTCGAGCAGCCACTCCCGCAACCCACCCAGGAGGCTGTTGCTGTCCGAGCCGGTGCGGTAGCGCTTGGGCAGGCTGTCTGGATCGGGGTCGAGCCCCGCGTACAGCAAGCTCTGATTGCGCTCCATCGCTGAAAGCAATCGATCCGAGAATCTCATTAGTTTTTCTTATACCTACGACAAGTTGTAGCTCCCGGCTTCCTTGTGAAGCGAGAGCGAAAGCGGCGGCAAATGGCTGCCGGTGCTAACTCTGAAGAAATCTTAAAGCGTATTCCTCCTATATTAACCCAAGGTGTGCACCGAATGAGGCAGAGCCTCCTTTCACGGCGTTCCCAGGCGGGAGGCTGGGAGCGAGGGGACAAACTGCAGTTGGGCTAAAGCCCAACTGCGAACTTTGGGCTAAAGCCCAACTGCGAACTTTGGGCTAAAGCCCAACTGCGAACTTTGGGCTAAAGCCCAACTACAAACCGGACTGCCCAGGGGCGAACAGCTGTTGGCCCTTACTGGCAGCGGCCCGGGAAATCATATAAGTTTTCCAAATACTAGGTATAAATAACAATGATTAATAAAGTGTTGCGGAATGTTAAGCAGCGTGTCATATTAGATTCAGGCGAGAGCGAAATCGCCAAACATCATACGAACCTCGAAAAATCAATAGCAATCATAAACACATGACCACTACCTTACAGCGCCGTGAGAGCGCCAACGTCTGGGAACGGTTCTGCAGCTGGGTCACCAGCACCGAAAACCGCATTTATGTCGGCTGGTTCGGCGTCCTGATGATCCCCACCCTGCTCACCGCCACCATCTGCTACATCATCGCCTTCGTTGCAGCTCCCCCAGTGGACATCGATGGCATCCGCGAGCCGGTTGCAGGTTCTCTGCTCTATGGCAACAACATCATCAGTGGTGCAGTTGTCCCCTCGTCGAATGCTATCGGTCTGCACTTCTACCCGATTTGGGAAGCGGCTTCCTTGGATGAGTGGCTGTACAATGGTGGCCCGTACCAGTTGGTGATTTTCCACTTCCTCATTGGCGTCTTCTGCTACATGGGGCGTGAGTGGGAGTTGTCCTACCGGCTCGGGATGCGTCCTTGGATCTGCGTAGCTTACAGCGCTCCGGTTGCTGCTGCAACTGCAGTGTTCTTGATCTACCCGATCGGTCAAGGTTCTTTCTCCGACGGTATGCCTCTGGGTATCAGCGGAACCTTCAACTTCATGTTGGTGTTCCAAGCTGAGCACAACATCCTGATGCACCCCTTCCACATGCTCGGTGTTGCCGGTGTGTTCGGCGGTTCTCTGTTCTCCGCCATGCACGGTTCTCTCGTCACCAGCTCTCTGGTTCGCGAAACCACTGAAACCGAGTCTCAAAACTACGGTTACAAGTTCGGTCAAGAAGAAGAAACCTACAACATCGTTGCAGCTCACGGCTACTTCGGTCGCCTGATCTTCCAATACGCTTCCTTCAACAACAGCCGTTCCTTGCACTTCTTCTTGGGTGCTTGGCCGGTGGTCGGTATCTGGTTCACCGCTCTGGGTGTCTCCACGATGGCGTTCAACTTGAACGGGTTCAACTTCAACCAGTCTGTGATTGACTCGCAAGGTCGGGTTATCAATACTTGGGCTGATGTGATCAACCGCGCCAATTTGGGTATGGAAGTGATGCACGAGCGTAACGCTCACAACTTCCCCCTCGACTTGGCTTCTGTTGAAGCTCCCGCTATCAAGGGCTAAGTTTTACCCCGGTATGAGACCGGATAAATTCGGTCTCGACACCAACAAAAAGCGCTCCTCGAAAGGGGGCGCTTTTTTATTGTCTGAATTTGCGCTGAATGTATTGTTGAAATACAGGATTGATGCGAAACCTCACTTGCGCTCCCACTTGAACTTTTTCCACTAAGCCGCGTCGCGCTAAAGATTGGATGGCTTGCCAAACTTCTGATTGGGATAAGTCACTATCTGCCGGCACATCTGAAATATCAACAGCTTCATCTTGACTCGATAACCAGTAGCTCACCTTTGTTTCTAACTCCGACAGACGCGCTAAATGAGATTCTAACAGGGGTTCTAAGTCACCTAAAAATATCCAAGTCCCACCGGCAAGAAACCGGGAAACGCTCCCGTTGAATAATTCCACTATTGTTGAAGCTATAATATTTAACCAGTAAGGATGGCCTTGATAGAGGGCGATTAGCTCTGACCATTTCTCCTCATCTGTTAATCCTTTCTCTCTTAAGATTTCTCTGGCGGCTTGTTCTCCTAAGCCTTGGAGGTGCAATGTTCGTGCGGGCCGGCTTTCTCCTTCTAAGGGAGTGAGTTCTCTGGGCTTTTCCCAACTGATGAGAATTAAACAACTCTGGTGAGATGAGGTGGCTACTTGTTGAAAGAATTTGCCATAATCCTCACAGCCGGCTAAATATTGACCGGCTAATTGGCCAGGTTGAAAAATATTCTGCACGTCATCCAGGATGACTAAACAGCGAGAGGAGCGAAAATAATCAATAACTGTAGGGAGTGGGGTGGGTTGCGCTCGGCAAAAAAATTGCTTGAGTTCGGTTTGCAGGGTTGAAAGGGTGGGGGCGTTACTGAGACTTCGCCAAATAATGCAATCAAATTCGGTTTGGATGTCTTCAATGAGTTTGAGCGCCAGTGCGCTTTTGCCAATTCCACTCAAGCCGTATATGGCAATCAATCGCGTGCCGGTTTGTAAAATCCACTGTTTGAGGGTGGAGAGTTCTGACGTGCGGTGGGAAGAGTCTATTAATGCCGGTGCGTCTGTTAAATCGATTATTGGCGATAGGTTTTTGTTTTGGGGCGCGTCAGGGGGAGAGGGCGAAGGCGTATTTTGCCCACAGATAGTGATGTTTCCATTGTTGGTGCCAACAATCTGTAGGCGCTCCCCATAATTAGAATAAATAGTTGAGAACCCTCGGTTTTCCAAGAGGGAGCGAACATTAGAGCTTTTTACATCTTCTCCGAGCGTCTCAGATAGAAGCTTCCACAATCTCCACGCTGGCTTTTTGACATGATCGTAGCTGAGATGATGAGTGTCCGCGATTTCTTCATAGTTCTGGTGTTGCCAAACCCCCTCTAATATGGCCTTTTGGAGTGAGTCGAGATGTTTGCCGGTGTTGGCCAATACCTGCTCGTCAGTCCATTGCAGGAGTTCTAGGATGTCCATAGGTGAAAGTGGGGAGAGTATGGGACTATCCCACTTTACACCACATTTCCCCACTTTGCCCACTAAATCCCACTTTTTCCCACAATCCGCCTTAGGAAATTTGCCCACTTTTTCCCACGAAAGAACTCTTGACGGCTTGGGGGGGATTTTGAATAATTGAGCAGTGGGTATGGATTACAACCCAATCAGTCCCCTTACTCTTGGGAAAGAATCACTATGAGTGAAGCTCTCACTACAAAAACGGAATCGCCTACAAATACGTTGGCCAAGGCGGAAAAGAGTGCTAAAAAGTCGGGATTTGGCAAAACAGTTAAGATTGTCAGTCTTATTTTTTGGTTGCTTGTAGTTCTACTCGTGTTAATTCCCTTACTGGGACGATTGGTGATGAGTATAACTCGTTCCCAGGCGGGAGCCGGGGAACGCCCAGTCTGAGGCTCCGCCTCCCGTATCCGTTGTTCACATCTCCCTACTGGTTCGGCTGGCAATTTCTAATATCCATACCAGCCGATGCCCTCTGCGTGCGACACCGGCATGTTCAACAACAGCCCTTCCCCTAAACAGTATCCGGATCTACCCCCATCGCCCTTAACTGGGCGGCGAGACGTTCAGCCCGCTGACGTTCTTGCTCAGCCTGCTCTTGGGCCTGTTCAGCCCGCTGACGTTCCCGCTCAGCCCGCTGCTGCGCAGCTTCCTCCGGTAACAGCACCAGATTGCCTTCCCGATCGTAAAACCGCAACCACACCGCCGTCTCCCGATCTATTGTCCCCTCCCAGGTTCCCAGCCAAAAGCCCAAAGTCTCGCACCACAGCCACCCCCGCTCATCCGCCACTAGGGGCTGATAGCCTTGGGAACTGTCCAAATGCCACCCCTGCAAGGAATTCCGGTTAAACGGATTGTACACAAAGTAATCCGGTGTCCTGAAAACCCGCTCGTAAATCTCCTTTTTCGGGCCGGTGTCTATCTCAGCACTGATCGGTGATGTCAGCTCTACAATAACATGCGGGTAAAGACCGCCCTCCTCCCACACCACCCAGCCTTGGCGGGGGTAAGAGCCATCAATATTGAGCACGGCAAAAAAATCTGGCCCTCGGAAGCCCTGGTAGCACTGATTGCGAAATTGAGCGCTGCTGTAGTAAAGAAACATATTCCCGCCCGTAAAGAAGTCATTGCGGTCAGCCCAAGCTTGCTGCAATGACCGGATCAGGACGTTCATCGCAATCCGGTGCCGGTTGCTCTCCAAGGGTTCACCATCATCAAATATTAAGTCCGCCGGCGGCATGGGGGGTTCCCACTGCTCATCCACTGGGAGTTCGGGGCTTGTCTCAACAGTCAGCTTTCCTGACATTTTCTCAGCTCCCTACTTCTGGAAGTTCTAGGTTATAGACGATTTTAACCAAACCGGCAGCCCCACCGGCACCCGAAGCGTGCGGCTTTGGGCGTGCCGGCACGCCCAACAACAGCCCTTCCCCTAAACAGTATCCGGATCTACCCCCATCGCCCGCAACCGGGCGGCGAGACGTTCAGCCCGCTGGCGTTCTTGTTCCACCAGCTGTTGAGCCTGTTGAGCTTGTTCTTCAGCCTGTTCAGCCCGCTGACGTTCCCGCTCAGCCTGCTGCTGCGCAGCTTCATCCGGTAACAGCACCAGATTGCCCTCCCGGTCGTAAAACCGCAACCACACCGCCGTCTCCCGATCTATTGTCCCCTCCCAGGTTCCCAGCCAGAAGCCCAGCCTCTCGCACCACAGCCACCCCCGCTCAGAAGCCACCAAGGGCTGATAGCCGTGGGAACTATCCAAATGCCACCCCTGTAAGGAATTCGGCTCAAACGGGTCAAACACAAAGTAATCGGCTGTCTTGAAAACCCGCTCGTAAATATCCTTCTTTCTGCCCTTGTCTATCCGAGCTGTGCTTGGGGACATCAGCTCCACAATCACATCCGGGTAGCGACCGCCCTCTGACCACACCACCCAACCCTGTCGTTCCTTTGTCCCATCCACATCCAGCACGACAAAGAAATCTGGCCCTCGGAAGTCTTGGTTGCGAACTTGGTCGCTGCTGTAGTAAATGAACATATTCCCGCCCGTAAAGAAGTCGTTGCGGTCAGCCCAAGCGTGCTGCACTGACCGGATCAGGGCGTTCATCGCAATGCGGTGCCGGTTGCTCTCCAAGGGTTCTCCATCGTCAAATATTAAGTCCGCCGGCGGCATGGGGGGTTCCCATTCCTTGTCCACGGCGGGTTCGGGGCTTGTCCCAGCAGTCAGCTCAACTGACATTTTCTCAGCTCCCTACTTCTGGAAGTTCTAGGTTATAGACGATTTTAACCAAACCGGCAGCCCCACCGGCTCGGACGTGCCGCTCCCACCGGCCACCCCCACCCTCCGATAAGCAAAACTTATCTATCCCATCAGAACAAATGCTGGTTTACCCCCTTTACAAACCTTAACAGGCTGTTTAAGATAGAAACATCATACGAACCTCGAAAATTCAATAGCACTCATAAACACATGACCACTACCTTACAGCGCCGTGAGAGCGCCAACGTCTGGGAACGGTTCTGCAGCTGGGTCACCAGCACCGAAAACCGCATCTATGTCGGCTGGTTCGGCGTCCTGATGATCCCCACCCTGCTCACCGCCACCATCTGCTACATCATCGCCTTCGTTGCAGCTCCCCCAGTGGACATCGATGGCATCCGCGAGCCGGTTGCAGGTTCCCTGCTCTATGGCAACAACATCATCAGTGGTGCAGTTGTCCCCTCGTCGAACGCTATCGGTCTGCACTTCTACCCGATTTGGGAAGCGGCTTCTCTGGATGAGTGGCTGTACAATGGTGGCCCGTACCAGTTGGTGATTTTCCACTTCCTCATTGGCGTCTTCTGCTACATGGGGCGTGAGTGGG
>NZ_KB235948.1:6673355-6748843 GCF_000332335.1 Kamptonema formosum PCC 10802
ACCGGCTCGGGATGCGTCCTTGGATCTGCGTAGCTTACAGCGCTCCGGTTGCTGCTGCCACCGCAGTGTTCCTGATCTACCCGATCGGTCAAGGTTCTTTCTCCGACGGTATGCCTCTGGGTATCAGCGGAACCTTCAACTTTATGTTGGTGTTCCAAGCTGAGCACAATATCCTGATGCACCCCTTCCACATGCTCGGTGTTGCCGGTGTCTTTGGCGGTAGCTTGTTCTCTGCCATGCACGGTTCTCTGGTGACTTCTTCTCTGGTTCGTGAAACCACTGAAACTGAATCTCAAAACTACGGTTACAAGTTCGGTCAAGAAGAAGAAACCTACAACATCGTTGCAGCTCACGGCTACTTCGGTCGCCTGATTTTCCAATACGCTTCCTTCAACAACAGCCGTTCCTTGCACTTCTTCTTGGGTGCTTGGCCGGTGGTCGGTATCTGGTTCACCGCTCTGGGTGTCTCCACGATGGCGTTCAACCTGAACGGTTTCAACTTCAACCAGTCGGTGATTGACAGCCAAGGTCGCGTTATCAATACTTGGGCTGATGTGATCAACCGCGCCAACCTGGGTATGGAAGTGATGCACGAGCGCAACGCTCACAACTTCCCCCTCGATTTGGCTTCTGTTGAAGCTCCCGCTATCAAGGGCTAATTCTTCCCCCGGTATGAGACCGGATAAATTCGGTCTCGACACCAACAAAAAGCGCTCCTCGAAAGGGGGCGCTTTTTTATTGTCTTAATTTGCACTGAATGTAGTGTTGAAATACTGGATTATAGCAGTATGCACTTAGGTTAGAACATTAGACCTTCAGGGGGGCGGGACGCCTGCCCTACGTCTATATAGCTATATAGCAGTAAGCATTTAGGAAACCTACATTCCGGCCTCCCTTGCTCCAGAGCTCCCGAAGCTTCTATTGTTCTAAGCAATATGACTGCTGCTATAAAATCGCCCTCAAATGAAACTTGCTTGGTGCGTTCCAAATGGCCATAAACCCGGTTTCTTTAAGAAACCGGGTTTGTTGACAATTAACCCCATCTGTTGCGCTCTCAACGATAGAACTGGGAAATTGGACCTCGGGATGCTTTGCTCGCTAGCCACAAGGATTGAATAGCGGCATTATAACCGGCTGTGTCTTTTTGCTGCCAGTATAGCACGGCGGCTTGCTGCAAATCTTTTACCGCTGACTGGCGCTGGCCCAGTTGAGTTCGCGCCTTTCCGCGCAGCAGATAGCCTTCCGCTAGCTCCGGATCGAGATCCAGGGCTCTGTTTGCCTGGAAGACGGCATTTTTATAATCTTTCACCGCAAAGGCGTTTCGCGCCAAGCTCACAAAGTCATCCGCTTCGACGGTCTCTGTCTCCACCTCTACCCGCACCTGCACCGGCTGCTTCTGGGTGGTTTGCGCGAATGCCGTCACCGGGGCTACACTCAGCGCTGCAGCGGCGATCCCTAAAATCGCTATGGTTCGGCGAATCCAGTTCATTTTCTTTCTCCTTCTCGTTTCAAACCGCTTCCGCCGGCTCTCTTTTATCCGGTTGAAAGCTGTTTTTTGTTCTCCTGACAAAAAGCTGAAAGCTTTATCCATCTTGTGTTTCAGCTGCGTTCCTTCCATCCCCAATCCCCAACCCAAAAGCTGTCTTGCGCTTCCGGGGATCGCTGAAAGCAAATGCTGCTTGTGCCATCAGCTCCCATCAAAATTTCCTCAATTCAGTCGCGCCCATTCTTCAGGCAATCAAATCTTACGGTGGGGGGCTATGGCCCTAGAGTCCGTCTTGCTGTCCTCCCGAATGCCCAGAAAGCGTCTGGCGTTCGTGCCGGTGTGAGTGCCGCCGGTCGGGAGAGTCGCGCTGCGGCCACCTGCCATCGCACCTCTCAGAATCATTATAGCACCGGCCTGTTTGCAGAACCTCTTCTAGATACATCCCTAACCTCCTTACGCTTGAGTCGCTGCTTGCTTTTCAAAGCGACCTATCGTTTCCTAAACCTCCTATGTTTTCTATTATGCAACAAAACAAGCCTTTTGCGCAACTGTGACCAGCTCTTTTGACGTGATAAATTTCGTGGCTCTGTGTGAGCGCTGCACTTGACTTTTTTCCCACTCCCTGCTAGCCTTCGGGGAGCTACTTTTTACAAGCTTGTTTACAACCTTGACAATTGAACCGTTTTGGTTATGCCGTCGCAGCGAAAGCCGGTGGGGAAAAAATGGCGGCCATTTTTTGTGAAGGAATGTAACAGCAGCGCAGGCTGGGCCCGACGTAGGACAGGCGTCCCGCCTGTCCCCACCGGTATCCCGACGTAGGACAGGCGTCCCGCCTGTCCCAAACACCTGAAAACAAGGAAAAAGGCTGCCGATTGGGCTAAAGCCCAACTACAAACATTTTCACGGAAAGACGTAGGACAGGCGTCCCGCCTGTCCCAAACACCTGAAAACGAGGAAAAATGGCACACTTCAAAGAACCTCAAGAGTGCGCAGGCGATTGATAGCAGCAGCCAGCTCAAACCGGCGAAACATGGCCAAATCGCCCTGGGGGAAGGGCGTCAGAATATCCAGCCCCCCGGACTCAATATCGGCCATCACGGCATCGAGAATCTCCGCCAGAGTGCGCCGGCTGTCCACATAGTGCTGCTTGGCGTAAACCATCGCTTCCGCTATCGCCCGCAACTGCCCCACATTGACAATCTGCCCCACCGCCGACAAGTCAATATCTTCCATTCCGAACACCACCATCACCACATCGCGCACCTTCAACTTGACGTGTCGCTGTCCCCGACTGGGGTTAATACTGTCCGGCACCGGCACGCGCCGGGGGATGCGCCCAAAGTGCTGCCCCCCTTCCGAAACCCGCCCCGTGCCGCACTCCCGGGCAATGGCCCGCGCGCGCTCTGTCACTTCCTGCGGCTGGAAATTCTCCATCGCAATCACCGTATCCGCCACATCGAAATAGTCACCGCTACCCCCCATCACCAGAATGGTCGAGACACCGGCATCCTGATAGAGCGGGCGCACTTTATCAATAAACGGCGAGATCGGTTCCTTCTCTTTAGCAACCAGCATCTGCATGCGCCGGTCGCGAATCATAAAATTTGTCGCTGCCGTGTCCTCATCGACCAGCAGCAAGCGAGCGCCCGCCTCCAGCGCCTCCATAATATTTGCGGCTTGCGACGTACTCCCGCTAGCATTCATCGTAGAAAACTCTGTCGCAGATCGCCCCTGCGGCAGATGGCGGACAAACGGTGAAATATCCACACCGGCAACCCCTCGCCCATCCTCAGCGCGAATCTTTACCGCCTCCTTTTGCGTCACCGCAAATTCCCGCCCATCTCCGGGAATGTGATTGTAAACCCCCAACTCAATCGCGCTCAGCAACGTAGATTTTCCGTGATAGCCGCCGCCCACAATTAAAGTCACCCCCGCCGGCACACCCATGCCGGTAATTAAACCCCGATTCGGGCAGGTAAATTCTACCTGCAGTGCCGGTGGGGATTGAAACGGCACAGCGTCTGGTGCCGGTCGCCAATCCACGCCGGTGCGCCGGGGTAAAATCGCCCCATCGGCAATAAACGCCACCAGCCCTCGCGCCGGCAGCATTTGCCGCAGCCAGTCGGCATCTTCCACCGTTTCCACGTGGCGCTGAATTTCCGCAGCGTTGAGCCGGCTGTATTTGAGAGATTTCTCAACAATTTGCGGGATATCATCGCAGAGCAATTGAGCCGCTTGTCGCCCCAAAATGCGCCGCCCATCAGCCGGCAGCCCAGCGACAAAGCGCACCTCGACAAATTCATCATTAATGAATGCAGATGTCCGTTCGAGAACTTCCTGACCGAGCTGTGCGATTGCAATTAAGCCGCTGTTGCCGGTGCCGCGCCGGCTGGCGGAGTCCCGCGCCGCGCGGTCGAACTGGCGAGTCAGGTAATCGAGCAGCGCGATTTCCCGGCTGCGCGAGCGATACAGATCGCGCGGGGTGCCGGCGACACTCTGCGGCAAAAGCACCCGCAACTTGCTGGGGGCGGCGTAGGGATCTCCCTGCACATAATCGACAATCAGCGTGAACTCAGGAAATTGGTAGGTTTCCTGAATGTCTTTGTAGGCTTTGTAGCCGCGACTGTCGAGTTGCAGCAGCCGGTTGCGCAGGCTCTCTGAGTTGGCAGTCATAAGTAGATGGACTAAATAAACAGCAAGGAAGTCGTATCGCAACAGCGCTCCTGCGGCGTTCTGTGCTTCCTACCAACCCCAAGATTAAGCGATCTCATCCCTGACTGCCAACCTGGAGAGCCGGTGTTGCGTTCTTCTTATCGGCCTGCCCCTGCGGCTAGCCGGCCCGAATTTCGCTGCCACCGCCCTCCCTGGAAGCCGGTTTCTGGTATTATAGCGGTTTTCATTTGGATGAAATACGCCCTTTGAAACCCGGTTTCTTCAAGAAACCGGGTTTCTCAGCAACTCACTAATATGAAAACCGCTATGATTTAATCGGCGAGCCTGTATTTTAGTGAGCGGCAACGTACTGTTCAAAGAACTCCTTCATTTGGGGATTCGCACAGTTGAATCCGAGTTGATGCGCCCGCTCAAACACTTGCTCTGCCCTCATTCCCTGGCGGGTTGCCACATTCATAAATGCCATCGCACCGGCACGCATGCCACTGGCGCAGTGGATGAGAGCCGGTTTCGGGAGCAGGTCAATTTGCTGCAAGACTGTGCCGGTCAGTTCATCATTGATTTCGCTGGTCTTGACGGGAATATGGACATACTGCAAGCCCAGAGCTTCAGCAAGCGGTCCCTCGTCGCTGAGAAATCCCTCCTCATCAGGCGAGCGGAGGTTGAGCACTGATTTGTAGCCTTCCTCAGCGGCTTGCTGCAACTGCTCTGGCGTCAGTTGTCCCGCTACGGTTAGCTGCTCGTTAATCTTCTTGACGTTTTCCACGATCGATCCTTTCATGTGAGTGGGCATAAAGGGAGCATCCCGCTCCATGCATGCTCTGCCGAAATCAATGCGATAGTGATTTCAGCAGGCGGCAGGAGAAGAATATTTTTGGCCAGCACCAATCCCGGCAACGGGATTGAAACAAGCCGCACCGGCACGTCGCCCCAGATCGAAGCGGCGGAAGCGCAGGACCTGCAGCCAATCGCCCCCCGCTGCCAGGAAGGGCGGCGCACCCCCTTTTGGGTTTGTCATTTATTCATTATATGCCTGTACTGTTATATAAGTGGATAAAAGCTGGTAGGGTGCGTTCCCCCCTGGGGGGGTAACGCTACTTTTGCGTGCTGGCGCAACGCACCCTGCTTTTGCGTCCCGGCGCAGGACAGTTGAGAGATCTAGCGATAGCCACTAAGGTTAGGACATTCGAGCTTGAGGTTGGAGGGAACGCTTACCCCACACCTGTCATAGTAATATAAGGCGTAGGACAGACGTCCTGCCAGTTTTTTTGTCCTAATCTAAGTGAATAATGCTATAGCCCTCTTTTGTCAAACAAGGGTGAAAGCCGGATCTGTCGTTGCCTGAAATAGCGCAAATTCGTCAAATTGCCCCAACGTGACAGAAGAGGGATAGACCGGCACCGGATGGGCTGGGCTCAGGCGACACCGGCACCGGTGGTTGGCTGAGCCGGCAGAGGCATTTGAAAGCCCAGGCGCTCCCGGTAGAGATCGGCCAAGCGCCGCTCGTACTGCGCCAGATCCTGTTCAATTTCGCTGAAAATCGCCGCAGAGGCGAGATCGGTGTGCATCACGCGCAGGTGGAAAGAATCCACCGCGCCGGTCTGGATATCGCCCAGCGCCCGCCGCAGGATCTCCATATCATCGCTCGGCTGGAACAAACTCATCAGCGAGCCATAAGCGCCCGCCGCCGCTGCCGGCAAAGAAATCGCCGCGCCCAAGTTCCGCAGCCGCTCCTCCAGAAGCTGAGCGTGACGCTGCTTGGCTTCGCAAATGTCGAACAGCAGCAAGCGCAGCGCCAAATCGTGGGCGCGGCGCGCGTACTGCTCAAACTCTTGCAGCGTGTAGCGCTCGCCGGCAAGCGCCTGGTTGAGACCGTCGATAATCTCGCTCTGCGTAGAGCCGCCCCAAGCTTGCGCCAGCCGCCACCATTCCGCCGTGCGATCGCTCTCATCGGGCAGTGACACCCCAGGAACACTCAGTCCCAAGCGTTTGAGGATGGCCGCTGTGAAAATCGCCACATCTGACGGCTGTCGCGAGGTGATCAGATCGCCGTCAATCACCACCGGCTGATCGATATACTGCGCGCCGGCATTTTCCATATCCTTGCGGACAGATACAAAGCCGGTGGCGCGCTTGCCTTTCAGCGAGTCCGTTTCAATCAGCAACTGGGGTCCGTGACAGATAGCAGCCACCAGTTTGCCCAGCTGCAAAGCGTGGCGGACAAATTCCACCGTATTGCGGTTGCACCGCATCATATCCGGAGCCGTACCGCCTGGGACAATCACAGCATCAAAATCCCCAGCACGCGCTTCCGCCGTCGTTCCGTCCGGTCGAATAGAAACTTTCCCCTGCTTCCCCCGGTACTCCTCATTCATGCGAGAGCCGAGCACAGTGACTTTCGCGGCAGCTTGACGCAGCGCCGTATAAGGGACTTGAAACTCGAAATCCTCAAAACCGTTTTCGACTAGGATAGCAACTCGTTTCGGTGCCGGTGGCAAATTTGTTACCATTTGATTTCCTCCTTGCTTTTCCAGCTGAACGCGCCGGTTTCTCTCACAGGTGGTTTACAAAGAAAACATGAACAAGCCAGAAAACGGGGCAGTTTCCGTGTCGGTAGCCGCCTACAGACGCCTGCCATTACATATCAGCCCCGTTGAAAAAAATCCAAACCTTATGCTGTTTATCTGCTCTTTGTTTGAAGCTATATAAGCCGTTAGGCTTTTAACCTACTTTTCCCTTGAAAGCAGGCAGAGCCGACCGAGGGCGTTCCCAGGCAGCAGTTTTCAGTTGCGTGAAGTAGGTTCCAGAAACCCGGTTTCTTAAAGAAACCGGGTTTTTCAGTCCCTCACGAATATGAAAAACGCCCTTATCTCCCCTGATTCCGAAATCAGCCAGCGCCAATCAGGAGGCATATCCTCCTGACTGGCATCTCCTGCAAAGCAGCAACACACCGCAACCTATGGAATATCAGGGCGACAGGAACGCATTAGTACACAAAAACTGAACCATTTTTCTCAACACTTAAGACGTTTTTGTCAGCCCCTAAATCCGTCGTTTGATTGAACGTTACCTGTAAAACACCGGGACGCGCAACATAGGGCTGAGCCTGTAGCAACCCGCCCCTCGGACGCTGGAAGGTGAGGTTTACCGGCGCTTTTAGGTCGAGCAGCGTCACCTGAGAGTGGCCCGGCAGGGTGCGCGGTTTGGTATCCCCAATCACCTGATAGATAATCGGGTCGCCAGTGTCATTCCTCAGTTTGATATCCAGCTGGCCCGCCACCGGCTCGATGCGGGCCAAAGGGGAGTTTTGCTGCTCTGGCAGCGGTATTGTTCTGGCCAGCTGGTGGGCAAAGCCGGCCAGGGGAATGGCTGGGATTGCCACAAGCAAGCTGCCACAAATAGCTCCTACTAACCCAGCCTTTGTTTGCCAGACCTTCTTGAGGTAATTCATACTATCTAGCTCCGGATTCAAAATTGGTTAGCGAGGGCAGTTGAGAGGGGAGGAATTATAGCGGATCTCAGTTGAATGAAGTTCGCCCCAGAACCCCGGTTTCTTAAAGAAACCGGGGCTCTCAGTTTCTCACTAATATGAGATCCGCTATCTACCACTTTTAGGAAATGTTGCCCCAGAGGTTGCTAGCGAGCCTCCTTTTAAAAGGGGCTGCGGCAGAGCAACGGTTTGAGCGACAAAAAATTGGTATTAGGGAAGGAGGGACTGCCGGTGAAAAGGCAAAAAGTAAGAAGCTTTTTTTGCCTCCGCACCCAACCCCAGAAGGGATATCTGTATCCCAACACTTTCCTTGACGCACCTTCAGGACGGCGGTTCCCTGCGGAAAACCGGAATTCCTGCGGGCGATTCCTCACCCCTAACTTTTCAACCCGATTGGTATGGACTGTCGCCACTCGGACCAATGACGCCAATTTTGTGCCGGAAAGTCAGCTCTCCGCCAAGCCAGCCGCTAATACCCAGCAGCGTCCCAACGATGGCAGAAATCGTCAAACCCCAGGGCAATATCGCCGTGGCTGGATCTCCCAGCCGCATCAGGAAGTTGATTGAACTCAGCACCATAACTAGGACATTGGCGGCCATGTGGAGCCAGCCAGCGCTGCGGTCGCGAACTCTTTTAATTTTCAGGAAGTCCATAAAGCCGCTGATCGCCGCCAAGACGCCGGTGAGCAAGCCAACGCCAATCAGCCAAACCGAGCCTCTCGCCCAGAAAGGGTCTTTTGTCAGCCAGTAGCCGATATCGCTTCCCAGCGCTCCGGTGAGAAAGGCGATCGGGAAAAGGACGATAGCGGGATGGAGGGGGTGCCCGACGATCGCGACTTTACTGGGGATGCCGGTGTCGCGATACTCTTTCTCATCCGTTTCAATCACGGGTGGGATATTGGGGTAGGGAACTGTATTTTTATCTTTCGTCTCCATAATTTATACCTGTCAAAATTTGCTGGGGCCAAAATGAAAAGTGGCAGCGCCCTACAGGAGGGATACAGGAGGTGAGCGAGAAAGCCGGTTGCCGTTTGTAGTTGGGCATTAGCCCAAAGTTTGTAGTTGGGCATTAGCCCAAAGTTTGTAGTTGGGCATTAGCCCAAAGTTTGTAGTTGGGCATTAGCCCAAAGTTTGTAGTTGGGCATTAGCCCAAAGTTTGTAGTTGGGCATTAGCCCAAAGTTTGTAGTTGGGCATTAGCCCAAAGTTTGTAGTTGGGCTTTAGCCCAAAGTTTGTAGTTGGGCTTTAGCCCACCGTTTGTAGTTGGGCATTAGCCCACCGTTTGTAGTTGGGCTAATGCCTCACAGGACAGCGGTTTCCGCTGTCAGGACAGGGGGGAGCCGCCGGCAGTCCGGCTGTTGCGCTTCGCCATTTCCCGCTCCTTTCTCCCCGGCGGGAAATTGCCGAATGAGCCTACCACCAAACCCGATTGCCGTGTTCGTCCATCCGAGCTTGCCTGATGACGTCAGAGATTTCCTCAGCATCCTTCACATGGTGGAGAGCTTTCTTTTCTCCGTCGGGATATTCCACAATGAAGTAAGTCGGGACTTTCAGGTGGTCGCCGGTGATATCGGGAGCGTCCACCGCCAGCTGTTTCGCCTTTTCTTCGATGCTTTGCGGTTCATCGGCAATCCGGTCGCCCGGATTGGCGGTGCGTTTCGTTTTGTTTTCTTCGCTGTCGCTCATACAACCTCCTCCAGGTTGACTCCCGCAATAATCCTTAGCCAAAGCTCTCTGCTAATGGCTTATTAAGCGATTTTGATTCCTCCCACATTCGCCTAATTTCTCCCGGCAAAAATCTGCCAATTTCCTGAATGGTTCCCGGAGACAGCTCGTCTTTAGTTGCGGAAAACACCGCCTTAATGACTGCTTCGGGAGCGGCTCGGCTGGCCAACCCGGCTTTTTGGCGAATCCGAGACGAAATATCCGGTTCCTTCTGGTAGGCCGGTCGGAGCCGGCGGAAGAAACGAACCAAGGGATTAGTATCTTCCCACAAAGAAGCTATCTCATTGTGAGGCGGTTTGCCATCCGCCTGCAGCGTTACTTCCTGCAGTTCGCCAGCCACCCGATCGGACGCCTCCAACGGTATCAGCTCCCGCATCGTGCGGAACACCGCAAGGGCAATCTCCCGGGCGTCGGAGATATCCTCCAGCTCACCGGCAACCCTGACTTTTTCCAAAAACGGCATGTTTTTGGGGGCAGTCGGGACAGCCGGCCCTTGGCGTTGAGAGTTATAAAAATTCGCTTCCATTTTTGTCTCAGTGATTGAAATTTATTAGTGCCAGCAACTCCTGGCTTTCATTCGGAATGCTAAAGTTAGAAACTTCTGGAAAAAAATTAGTAAACACACCGGGGTAAAAAACCGGGTTTTTCGTGCTGTATCGCTCACAGTTCCGTCTGGAGAGAACAGCCAACCCGGTTTCTGGCAGCCCTCACTGTTTCTTTACAAACAGTCTCTAAGAACCGGCCTGTAAATTATCGTTTAGCGATAATCCAGACGGCATGAACAATTCCTGGGATGTAGCCCAGAAGAGTCAAGAGGATATTTATCCAAAAGTCCTTGCCCAAGCCCACCTGCAAGAACACGCCCAGAGGCGGAAGAAAAATGGCGGCAATGATGCGGACAAGATCCATAAAATTCTCCTTTCCAAATAAATAGCCTCATCATAACATGCCGGGCAGCCTCGACTGGGTGTCTTACCGGGATGCAAAGAAGCTGCAATTGTCCTGGGCCTTTGCGCCCCCGCGCCCCCGCGCCCCCACTCCCCGCAAAGGAAGCCGCAGGCTAGCCGGCAAGCATGCTGCGGAGCATCCAGGCGGTTTTCTCGTGGACTTGCATCCTTTCGGTGAGCAGGTTGAGGGTGGGCTCGTCTTCCGAGCGCTCCACCACCGGCACCATCGAGCGGGCGGTGCGGACCACCGCTTCGTGTCCCTCCACCAGCTGGCGAATCATGTTCTCTGCTGAGGGGACACCCTCGGTTTCTGGAATCACGCTCAGGCTGGAAAATTCCCGGTAGCTTCCTGGCGCGGGAAGCCCCAAAGCGCGGATGCGCTCGGCTATTTCATCTACAGCCGCAGCCAGTTCTGTATATTGCGCCTCAAAGAGCTGGTGCAGGGATGAAAACAGCGGTCCCGTAACGTTCCAGTGGAAATTATGAGTTTTTAAATAAAGAGTGTAAGTATCGGCTAGCACTCGCGACAAGCCGGCAGCAATTTCTTGGCGACTCTCGGCGTCGATACCGATGTTAATCTCTAAATTTGTCTCAGGGTTAATCCCCAGATTGACATGCATAACCTCACCTCCGATGCTTCTGTAGAGCTTGGCTGTATAAATTTTGATTGGCTGTTGATTGGCTGTGTTCGGCCCTCGAACCCGTGCCAACTGCCGTCCAGCGCCTTGAGCGCCCCCACCCGCAGGAAAGACGAGCCTCAGGCTATTTTCATCAAACTGATTAAGCCCAGAACAGCCACTGAGGCCATCAAAGCCATGACTGCAAAACCAATGAGGCCGTAGGCAGACAGTCCCAGTAAATCGAACAGAAAAACGCCGACCGCCGAACCCCAAACCCCTAAAGCCAGGTTGCCGGCCAGCCCGATTTCTTGGCTCTTAAAAAAATGATTTCCTAGCCAGCCAGGAGTCCGATGGTGAGCAGTGGTGTTCATGGGTGGGTTTACCTTTTCACGCAGTTTTGGGGAGCAGGGGGAGTTTTGAAGACAGCAGCAATTCGTTTGGGGGTTGGGCAGTTCCGGGTGAGCAGAGCGTGGGACTATAACTCTGCCCGCAAGTCAAGTAGAATGACTGTGGGGCGGAGCGTGAATCGCAACTTCTTCTCTCCTGTGACAACTGGTCTATTTACCATTCAAATCCAAAACCACAAGGCCGGTATCCCCCTGTAGGTGGAAGTGGCCGGCACTCACTCTCAAAATCAACTCATCCTGCAGACAGAGGCTTCTTGCGGCAGTTTTTCGCCGCGCCGCGCGAAAATATTTTTTAAAAAAGATACTTTTTTGTTAGTACAGTGTACTGCTAAATTGGAGGGTGAAAGGCGACAGACATCAAGTCAAACGCTGTTTTTAAGCTTTCTTTAAGTATGTGAAGTTTAGGTAAAGTGCTAAGATTGCTCCAAGGAGCTCGGACTGTCTCTCGCGCAGCGCCGGCTGGAAGGCCAGCGAGAGGACTCAGAGCGACTTGTGGTGGAACGAGCCAGTCTGTTGCCAGTGCCTGTCAAGCCGCGTGCAGAATGCCTCGTCCCCAGTTTTGTTCCCCAAATAAGTCATCCAAAGTCGATCGCCTTTCTTCAAAAAAATATGCTTTTGGAATCAACCGACAGCGCCGGCTCCCCTTCTGTGACAAAACCCCCCTTAGTTTTGGCAGTGGATGACAGTGAAGACAACTTGGGGCTGATAGGCCAAATTATTGAGCTGTTAGGCTGCTCATTCATGGGTGCCTCAGATGGCCAGACAGCTCTAGCTTTGGCAAAGCAGTCCCAGCCGGCTCTGGTACTGCTGGACATCTGCATGCCAGAGGTAGACGGCATAGAAGTTGTGCGCCGCCTCAAAAAAGACCCGCAGACCGCGAATATTCCCGTCGTTGCCGTCACAGGATTGGCCAAAGGAGAAGACCGCGACCGCATTCTCGCCGCCGGCTGTGCTGACTGCATCACCAAGCCTTTTGTTCTGGAAAACCTAGAAGCAACCCTCTGCCGGCACCTCAATCTTCAGCCGTTTCTCTTCTAACCGGCTCGCCAGACGAGGGAGGGCGAACTTGCGGCGGAGCGGCCAACAAAACGATAGTGCCAGTCCGACCGGTCTCTAATTTGGCATGAGTCAGCACGTCGATCACAGGAGTTTCCAGAATTTCTTCAATCAGGGCCTTAATTTTCGGCTCAATGAGCTGCTGAAGCTCGTCGCGAAACCGCTCCGCCAATTCCTCCTGACCGCTCTCAGCCAGAAGCAGTTCAGCTTTTGTGATAGAATTCTCTAGAACAACGGTAACTTTTTCCTCAACAAGCCGGCAGTCTATTTTGCTTGGCTGATGCCCAATTTCGCTGCGGTAGAGAGCCCCGAGGCGCTGCGAAATAGTGCGCTCTAACTGTCCGCGCGTAGGAAGTGATTTTTCTCCAGTCATACGCTTTACTGCATGGTAAATGCTTTAAAATTGGAACTAACTGCCTTAAGAAACCCGGTTTCTTTAAGAAACCGGGTTTCTGGAAGAAGGAAAATAGCGGCGTTCCTGGCAGCCGCTACAGCGCCAGCGTCAAAACGGCTAGAGCGCCGCCGCCCGCCGAGGCGAGCGCCGAGACGAGCGCCGTGCCAAACAGCCACCAAGCGGCAGTTTCAGCAGCTTTGCGGGTTTCTTCCGCTTGTTGCTGAGCTTGCAGCTTCAGGTCATCCAGGCGTCGCTGCGCTTCCAGCTGCAGCTGTTCCGCCCGCTGTAGCACGCTGTTCCGCGCCGCCTCAATCTGGCCCACAATCCGGTTGGCGTCAGCCTCCGAAATATCCTCGCGGGAGCTGATAATCGCCACCAGCGTATCCCGATTCAGGTGGCTGAGGCGATCGCGCAGCGCTTCAAACCCCGCTTGCGGGTCAGAAAACAGCTTGCGGACATCCCGCCGGATGCCTTCGTAGTTCAGTTCAGGCCGGTTCAGGGAGTTGAGGTAGTCGCGAATCCGGGCCAAAATCCCGTCCACCAGCGAGCGGATGCGCTCCCGCACGCTCTCAATTTGCCCGACAAACTGGTCGCGCACGGAGAAGATTTGATCCGCAATCCGGTTCGCCTCTTCCTCAGAAATATCTGGCCGCCCGGACAGCGCCCTGACGATCGCAGGCCGGTCGATGTGGGAGAGGCGCTCGGCGAGACTCTGCGCGCCAACTTGCGGATCGTGCAGGAGCAGGTGGATGTCGCGCTTGATGGCTTCCGGGTTGAGCTCTTCGATGCCGGTAGAGCGCAGGTAGTCTTCCAGAGTCGATTGAAAATCCCGCACCTGCTGCTGAGCCCGCACCGCCAGCCGGCGGGGTGCCCGCGCGAAGCTGCCAATGGTTTGCTGCACGCTGTCAATAATCCGGCTGACTTCCGCCTCACTCAAGTCTTGCCGCTGGGACACCAGCCTCACCCAAGTGGCCCGGTCGATGCCGGCCAAGCGGTCGCGGATGGCCATAGCGCCCTGTTTCGGGTGCCGCAGCAGTTGAGTCAGGTCCCGCTGGATGCCTTCCGGGTTGAGCTCTTGCTTGCCGGTGGAGCGCAGGTAATCTGCAATCGCGCTCAAAACCCGGTCGTACTGCTCCTTTGCTTGACCGGCAGCCGCTTGGGTGCCGCTGGCCACGCGCTTCCACGCCGATTCCACCGAATCGAGAATCCCCTCGAGCTGCTCAGCGCTCAGGTCTTGCCGCCCAGACAGCAGCGCCACCAGCGTGTCGCGGTCAAACTGCGCCAGCCGCATCCGCAGCGCCCGCACGCCCGTTTGCGGGCTTTCCAGCAGGGCTTGCAAATCGCGCTTGATGCCTTCCGGGTTGAGTTCTTGCTTGCCGGTGGAGCGCAAGTACGACTGCAACTTTTGCCACTGCGCTTCCACTAGATTGCTGGCGCTCTCTTCGAGGGTTCGCGCCTCTTGCAAAATTTGATCGCGGATGCGCTCCAGCTGGCTGAGAATCGCCTCTGCTTCCGCCGCACTCAGGTCATTGCGGTGGCTGAGCGTCTGCGCCAGTGCCGCGCGGTCAAACTGCCGGAAGCGATTGCGCAGCTGGTCGTAGCCCGCCTCCTCGTCAGCGAGCAGCGCCCGGAAATCCCGCGTGATGGCTTCGGGGTTGAGGTCTTCCTTTTTACTCCAGCGCAGGTAATCCCCCACCCGCCTTTGCAGATCTTCGGTTTTTTCTCGCTCAAAGGCGGCGGCGGCAGTGTACAGCACTTGCAGCCGGATCGATTCGAGCTGTCTGGCGAGAAGCTGGATTCTGTCTCGGGTGAACACGCCGCGACTGGCGAGCGTCTCGGCAAAATCCGACCGGCTCAGCTGCTCGAGCTCCCGGCGCACCATTGCCGGGTCAGCTTCCGGATCGTAAAGCACTTCTCGGAAGTTGCGGTCAATTTTCTCCGGCGTCATCTCCCAGGAGTAGGTGTTGAGCAGGTAGTTTTCCACATCCGCCCGCAGGGTGCTCGCCGGTCGCGCCGGCACGTCAACTGTCACCTGAGACGCCACCTTGCCGGCTTGCTGGCTGGCTCTGTCTTTCGCCGCTTTCAGCTGCTCCACGATAGTTTGGGCGTCGAGCTCCGACAGGTCGGTGCGCCCCAGCACTATCCCCATCAGCGCGTTGAAGCCCGCCATCATCGCCTGGCTCATCATACTGGGGTTTTCTGCCTTGCGGCGCTGCCGGAATTCGTCGATCAGCTGGTCGAGCCTTTGGGTGAGCTGTGAGGAGAGCAACTCTCCGGGTTTGGCTTCCCTGAGGTATTTGATCAGCTGCGCCATCCCGTCGGCTGGCTTCTGCATCTGGCTCGTCGTCTGCTTCCAGGCGTCTTCCAGCTGCTCGGCAATCCGGTTAATGTCCCGTTTCGATAAATCGGTGCGAGAGCTGACTAAATCGACAAAGGTTTGCCGGTCAATGTTGGGAAGTTCCCCGCTGTCGGCGATCTCTGTGAGTTTGGTATCGCTGAGCAACTTTTCAAATTCCCGCCGTATCCCCTGAATGTCCAGTTCCGGCGGTTTCAGCGCTGCGATGTAGTCTTCCACTGTGTCCCGCAACCCGGCGGGGTCGATCGCTGAGCCGAACTCCCGGCGCACGGCGGCGGCGGCGGCTTCTGCAGTGGACACCACCTGGTCGCGCGCGGCTTTAGCGCCGAGGGCGGCGGCAGCCGTTCCAGCAATCGCTTGAAAACCGGCAGTCGCTGTGTTGATGGCTGAGCCCACCAAAGAGCCTACTGTGGTGGCGCTCAGCAAAACGAGCAGGGAGAAGTACGCGCCCCAGATCACTAACCCCAGAATGGCTCCCAAGGCGATACTGGTGATCAGGCTCAGCTTGACGGCTAGCAAGCAGCCGAAGAACAGGGCGAGGCTGACGGAAATCAGCGTCCACATCCCCAGCTTGGTTTCAATCTGGCGAATCGTTCCGCCCAGGCTTGTCTGCTCATCCGTCCGCTCATCCGTCCGCTCGTCGCGTGACGGACGCCCCAAGTAGGAAATGCCGGCGGCTACTGAAAGATTTGTTAGCAGCAGTTGAAACCCAAAGGCTAGCAGCACCCCTGAAATCAGAGCCATAAAAAATGCCGGCCCCGAAAAGACAAGCGATGCCTGTTCTGGCGTGACCATTCCGCGCCCCACCGGCATCTGAGCTAGCCAAAATGCCAAGGGTTCCTGCGCCGGCACCATGATTTGCGCACTTTCAAACATCATTTTACCTCAAATAAAAAAATTATAATCCGCGCTTTTAACGCAATTCTGAGGCGCGGGAGTCATTAAAAATTTGACTGGCCACTCGGAGCGCCAGGGCTGAGACCTGCCATCTCCTGCAAGCCCGCACCGTACTGTCTGTTTCTAATCGCTCGCTTTCAGAAACCGGGCTGACTGTCTCAAGAGCGAGTTTGAGCCTGACAATTTTCACCGGCACCCCGGTTTATCAGTCGCTTCAACCTCTTAAAATATGCCCGAAAAACCGCTCGTATCTGCTGGGCGGTGAGTGTGGGGCGCGCCGATGCTGACTCGCTCGGTTTGAATGCCGGTTGCGCCGCTAACCCGGCTGGCAATCGCTACCAATTGGGTGAGAATTTGCTGGTTGGGGACTCTTCCCGCCAGCACTACTGTGCTGCCAAGCTGAGCCACGCAGATGCCTTTAATCTCCTCCACCTCCGCATCCCGCTCGAACGCCAGAACGACTCGTTTGGCTAAGCCACTCGGATCGTATTCTCCATTCAATCCCACCCTTTCGGGTGCGATAAGTGCGGTGCAGGTCGCTGACAGAGTTTGAGCTTCTGCTGGTGCCTGCTGCTCAACTGTAGCGCTTCCCTCGGGTTCGGGTTTTTCTACACCAAATAGTCTTTGCAACCAACCCATCGCTGCTGTTTCTCGAATGTGTTTGTCTTAGATTAATTAAACAGTTTTCTCTGGATTTCACACATCTGCCTGCGGACATAATTAAGACGGAGCTGCAATCGCCTCCCTGTACCCGGCATCCCTCAGAAACGGCCCTCCGTCGCTCTGATGGGGTTCGCCTTCCAGATTGCAGCTCGGAACTTTCGTAAAATTACGGTTGATTACTTTTTAAAATTTATCGCGGGCGGACCTGTGAGAGCCAGAAAAATATGCAGCGAGCGGACTGAACTTTAATAAGTGTTCAAGCAGAAATTGCTTTACGGCTGCCGGCGCTTCCTCCTGTTGAGCCCCATCAGTCCCGCAGCGCCCTGGTAAGCGCCGATCAGTAAACTCAGCACGATGGCTGCGGGGTGCGGGGAGGGGCGCTGGCGGTCCGGCGCTGGGGGAGTGGGTTCGCCGGCGTTGGGGCGAGAGTGCCGGCTCTCCGGTGCCCGCTCTGCAAGGGCTTCGAGATGATCCGTGTGGGGTATTCCTTGCTGGGCGCGGGCTTCTTCCGTGAGGGGGACGGCATTGGGTGCCGGTTCAATCCGGGAGCCGTGTTTGTTGGCGTAGACCTGAGTGAACTCGGCACCAAAAAAGAGAATTTGGGCGGAATAATACACCCAAAGCAGGATGACAACAAACGAGCCGGCTGCTCCGTAAGTTGAGCCAACGCTGCTGTTGCCGAGATACATGCCGATCAGGGATTTGCCAATGGTAAACAGCAGGGAGGTGATAGCGGCACCGGTCCAGACGTCACTCCAGGCGATTTTAACGTCGGGAAGCAGTTTGTAAATCATTGCAAACAGCAGGGTGATGACACCGAAAGAAAATATAAAGTTTACTGCTGGCCACACGACTTCCAGGCTGGGGAAAAAGTGGCCAAAATAGTTGCTCAGTGCGGCTAAGGCGGCGCTGACTACCATTGAAACCAGCAGTAAAAATCCAATGCCCAGCACCATCGTGAAGGAGGAAAAGCGGTCTTTGATGATGCCCCTGACGCCGCGTCCGGGTTTTGGCGTTACTTCCCAGATGGTATTCAGGGAGTTTTGCAGTTCGCTAAACACGCCGGTGGCACCAAACAGGAGAATGGCGATACTGATTAGGGTGGAGATGATGCCTTCCGCCGGCTTGCGGGAATTTTGTATCATTGTCTGAATCACTTCTGCGCCATCCCGGCCAACCAAGCCTTGAATTTGCCCGACAATCTCGCCCTCAGCCGCATCTTGGCCAAAGACCAGAGCGACAATGGCAATTACAATAATCAGCAGGGGCGCTATCGAGAAGACTGTGTAATAGGCCAGCGCCGCCGCCAGCCGGGACGCCTTGTCTTCCTGCCACTCCGCAAAGGTTGCTCTGAGCAGTTTTACAATGGTTTTGAAATTCATCTTGGGACTCTATCTAAGGAGTGATTTCAAACTTAATAATCGCTCGCTTATTAACTTTGAAGGAGTGATATAGCGTTTAGATTTGAGGTGTGGGAGCTTAGAAACCCGGTTTCTTTGAGAAACCGGGTTTCTGGCCCCGGCCTCACAAATCCTTTAGAACCGCTATAGCTCACCATTCTATCGGGCGAGCCGCGCCACCCCCCCTCAAGAACATTATAACAGCGAAACAAATGGTAATATTATTTAACAGTCAACCTGGCTGGCGCATCCTTCTCAAGGAAGAAAAAATCGCCAGCCGGCAGCAAATCGGGGCGGCGCTTGGCTTGCTGCCGGCTCCCTGAACGCCGCAATTTGGGTATTTCTACTCGGACGGAATCGCGACTGCCAATGTGCCTAACAAAAAAAAGCGACTGGCAACAAGTCCTGCTCAACAGCTATATTGGAGATAAGGCATTTCGCCGGTGTTTTAAGCTAGTCCAAATCGGTTCACATCTGCATCTACAGTTACTCTCGCTGCCAGCCCCCCTGCGGGAAGCCGCTTCGGCGTCTGCCCCCTGGCTGCGAGAAAGAGTGGGCTGCTGCCTCTAGATAACAATAGTGCGAGATTTCAATTTTCCCTCGCTCCCGGGCGGCAGATCGGGAGCGAGAAACAGTGGGCTGCTGCCTCTAGACGATCGTAGGGCGAGATTTCACTTGTAACGAAAATTACTTTTTTACACGCTAACTTGTCCAGCGCCCTAAAAATCCTGAAGTCAGATTTGCGCAACCGTATAGCGGACTTTAGCTGGATTTATATTAAGGAGCTTTACATGCTGAAACAAATGTGCTGGCTGCCGGTCATGGGAGCGGATGGGGAGAAGGTTTTGCACTTGCGAACCGCACCCAACCAGCCGTGGCGACCTTATAACGCTTTTCCAGAATATGCTGTGCCAGACTACCAGATTCCTGGCGGATCGAAGGGCTGGGCAACCTACCAAAAACTGAGGAGCGCCGGCTGGGACATCGTGCCGAACACCCCAGACTTCCATCAGAAAAGTGCGTAAACTCATCCCCTCTCAACAAAAGCCCGCCAGCGCGGGCTTTTTCTGTACATATCGCACCGGCTGAGAAACTCGGTTTCTTAAAGAAACCGGGTTTCTGGCTGGTTTGGCTCCCAGAATACAGCACCGGCACCTCTAGGCGGCTTGGGCAGCGGCTGTCTCAAAAATAGGCACTCGCTTTTCCAGGTCAAACCGATATTCCTGCGGGAGAATGTGAAGCTTGGCACCGCAAATCGCCAGCGCCTCATCTTTCAACAATTCCTCCAGGTTGCAGTGACTAATTTCTGAAATATCGACAACAGTAACAGCCCCTCCCCCAAAGACTTGAAACTGGTTGCCATCTATAACCACAGCGGTATTTTCGTCAATGCCGAACCCCAAAACAGCAGGCTGCTGCGCCAGTGCTGAGAGCAAGCCCCCCAGAGGCCCGCGCTCCTAGAAATGCTGGTCGATCGCTATCCCCGGAAGAAAGCCCATACCGGGCCCCATTTCCACAACGTTAACCCTGGGATTTGTCTGAGAATCCCCTTCAACAATCATTACGTCTGGCATCACGGCTGCTCCCGCGCTCGTGCCGGCTACCACAATTCCTTCCGCATACCGCTGGTGAATTGCCTCATCCAGAGGGGTGTCCTTAATTGTGCTTGATGATGCGAGCCTGATCTCCCCCAGTAAAAAATACTCCGGTGGCTTTGTCAATCGCTTCTAAGGCACTGGACGAACTCGCATCGTCACGGGTTACGGTGTCAAGAATGCGAATATCCTCAGCTCCAAAGCGCTCAAAAACTCTGATATACTTTTCTCCCACTTCCCTAGGCAGCTCTGTGGCAGCCGTCATCACCACAATTCGGGCTTTTGTGCCGCCGGCACGCCGGACGAACTCCCGAAGGATCTTGCACTCCCCCTCCTTGTCTTCCGCACCGCCAACAATCACCAACGGCCCGCGAGTCCCACTCTTCGGCATAGTCCCTCCAGTTTTCAGCCCATTACTTTCAATTAAGCAGCAGACGTTCTCGCCTGACAGCACCCAAAAGGTAGAGATTGATACAGCCCATCCCAGGTTTTTTCTGTCCCCCACCCGAACCCCCAGCCGGGGCCGGTTCGCCAGCAATTCTCCTGGGGGAGCCGAGGGGATTGATAAACCCGCCCCGGCACCGACAACTAACTGATTTCACCCGCTCGCCCGCCGCCACGGATTGCTAGCAGGGCTGGCGCAAGGCTAGGAATTTCTGGCGATTTTTCAGCTATTTGCGCAACAGAGAGCGTGCCTTTTCAAGTGAGAAATGCCTGGGTTTTCCCTGCCAGACAATCTGGCACTCGTCCTTATCTGGCCCATCGCCGTAGCCAGAGATAAGTTTGAGGTGGAAAGCTCGCTCGGCAAGTTTTTCTACTTGATCTCTGAGAGCAGTTTTTGTACTGTTCATAGCTGCTGCCTCCTGAAGGCTCTCCTCTATATTTAAACGGCTTGGCTTTCTCTGGCACCTGCCAAAAGTTATATATTCCTGGGACTAAAATGCGTCTTGAGGGGGTTGCATGTAAGGCCACTCATCTTTTTTGCCAGACTCTCAGATGGTTTGATGAGACTGCCGGCTGGAATGCGGACTGCTGGAAAATGTCAGGGGGTTAGGAAAACCGTTATTTTCCCGTCAAGCCGGTCGCAGAGTATGTCTTTGGATAGCTGAAAAGGCACAGGCAATAGAGTTACCCTCGATCCAGACATGGAACCCGGGCGTTTCCTCGCGAGAGCCAAAAGCCAGTTTAGAAAAAGGGAGCTACCCACGATCGTCCAAGACCAAATTACCGATGCCTTGCGCATCAATGCCAGAAAAACCGACGCATTCGATATTTTTAACTTGCAGCATTACATCGGCCCCAACCCCTATTTGAACAGGGGGGCGCTAGTATTCGATTTCGCCCTCACCGGCTATCTGTCGCCCTTACCCATTGCCGATTATGTCGCGGCGGTCAGCGAGCGCTACCGGCACCTGAGCAATGACACTTACGAATCTTACGCCCACCTATTCGCTCGCACCGTCTCAGAAGTGGGCAAGCTGGACATGGACTTGCACTTCGACCGCTGGAGTGTCAAGCCCTATGAACATCATGCCAGAATTGCCACAGAAGCGCTGCACGCCCGCACCCAGCGCGGAGTGATTTACGCGGTTTGGGACTGGTTTGAAACCATCACTCAAAACGAGGATTTCCCCCTACACCGGCAGATAGAAACCCTGCAGGAGATATTCCGCAACTCCGTCTGCGGGGAACCGACAGTCTACACCCTGTGGCGAACAGCCGCCGAGAAAGGCATTCCCACCTTTTACCTGTGGGATGAGGGGCTCGTTCAGTATGGCTATGGCAAAAAACAAATTCGCGGCGCAGCTACCACCTTTGACTGCGACAGCCATCTCGATTCTGATTTCACCACCCGCAAGGATGACTGCAAAGCGTTTCTGGGCAACTTGGGCTTCCCTGTACCCAAAGGTGATATCGTCACCACCGGCGAGCAAGCAGAAAGAGCCGCTGAAAGGATTGGCTACCCGGTGGCAGTCAAACCGGTTGCCGGTCACAAAGGGATCGGCGTCACCGCTGGCGTGCGAGACGTGCAGGAGTTGAAATTTGCCTTTGCCCGGGCGGTGCAGTCCATCGGTCCCGACGGGCCAAAACATGTTATCGTCGAGAAAAGCATTGCCGGTGCGGATTTTCGCTTGCTGTGCGTGAACGGCAGATTCGTCGCCGCCACCGAACGCCGCCCCGCATCGGTGGTGGGTGACGGGCGCTCAACCATTGCCGAATTAATCGGCAGAGAAAACCGCAAACCGGCACGTCAGGACACCCCAACCTCCCCTATGAGCAAGATCCAGTCCGACGAGGCAATGCAAATGTACCTCCACGAACAGGGGCTTTCCACAAACAGCGTTATCCAGGCAAACCGCACCGTCTATCTCCGCAAAGTCGCCAACCTCTCCGCCGGCGGCGTCAGCATCGACGCCACGCGCACCGCTCATCCCGACAACATCATCCTGGCGCAAGACATCGCCAGTCACTTCCGGCTGACCTGTCTCGGCATCGATGCGATCGCTGAAACGCTCTCTAAATCCTGGAAGGACGGCAACTTTGCCATCCTGGAAATCAACGCCGCCCCCGGCATTTCTATGCACCTCAGACCCGCTGCCGGTGAGAGTGTCGATGTGGGGTCGAACATTCTGGAAACCTTTTTTAAATCCGGTGCGGAGGCGCGGATACCCGCCGTTACCTTCAATCGCATTTCGGTTAAAGAGCTTCAGGAAACAATTGACCGCATTCTTTTGCAGCGCCCCGACTGGACTGTTGGCGCGGTTTGCCGGGAGGCAGTCTTTGTCAACTGCTCGAAAAAAGTCCCCCACAAAGATTCTAACACTAATGTTCAAAACCTGCTGCGCAATCCCAAGCTTGATTTGCTGATTGCTGAGTGCGGGGAAACTGTCTTGGAAAGGGACGGGATGTTTTATTTCGGCAGCAATATGGCAGTTCTGGACAATCCTTCCGAAACTGAAAAGATGCTGGCGCGGGATGTCTTCGACAGCTCTACGGTTATTGTTAAGGAGGGCGATTTCGTCTCCATCCGACGCCAAGGCTTGATTGAACAGTACCGCCTCGGCGAAGGCGAGACCTTTACTCGCGTTTATCTCAAGGAAATCGGCACGATCTTGTGAGATAAGCGCGGTTTACATGCCAGAAACCCGGTTTCTTAAAGAAACCGGGTTTCTCAGTACCTGACTCAGATGAAAACCGCTATAATTTCCCAAGGGGCAGATCAGCGAAACAGTGAGCTCTCTCCTGGCTCACACCAGGTGGGGCGCGATTGCCGGTGCTGGCGCTTTATAGCAGCAGTCATATTGGTTAGGACAATTGGAGCGGGGGAGCGGGGGAGCCTGAATGTCCTCACCTAAGTGGCTACTGCTATATCAAGAAACCAGGTTTCTTTCACAAGTGTTGAATCTTAACAATTCGACATAAAAAAAGCGCCCAAAACGTGCTATGATTTGGGCTACGGTCAAATCAATCCTGTTAATAACCTGTGCTCAACTCATTCTCTAAGATTGTCCAAAATCGTTTGGCTTCTTTGCCTAAAAATGATTATCCTGTCCTTAACACCCGCTTGTTTATGTCCATATGGTTGAGCTATGCAATGGATAAAAGCTTGACCAGTATGAGAGATATATTAAAGCGACTAAATGGAACTGGCTATGAGCTAGATATTTCAACTTTCTCCAAAGCTAATGCGTCCAGAAATCAAGAGCCATTTCTGAGACTTTATCAACAACTTAATGAGGAAATTTGCCGTCAAAAAAGCCTTCAAAAATATGAGCTGTGTCCTATTGATTCAACTGTCATTACTCTAACGAGTAAATTGCTATGGCTGCAAGAATACTACCAAGTAAAGCTTGTTAGCTCCTTAAATTTAACCACAGGAGTTCCAGAAGAAAACTTAATAAATTTTGGATACGACTCTGACTACAGATATGGAAAAGAGATGTTAGCTAGTTTGCCCCCAAACGGTGTAGGGGTAATGGATCGGGGCTTTTCTAGTTTAAAATTTTTACGGCTCGCCCAGCAGTCAAACAAGTATTTTGTCTTGCGCATACCTAACAACTACAAACTTCAATTTTCTGAAAATAAGGGGCAGTTTCTAGTTGGGACAGGCAAGGACTCAGGAATATATAGAGTTGTTAACTTTTGCGATCTTGAAAAGCGTGCTGAGTATAGATTGGCCACCAATTTGGAGCGGGCCGAAGTCTCCGATGAAGAGCTTATGGAAATCTACAAATATAGGTGGCACATAGAGTTGCTATGGAAGTTTCTTAAAATGCACCTTAAGTTGGATAAGCTGATTACTAAAAATGTAAATGGTATAGCTATACAAATTTATGTTTCGCTGATAGCTTACCTGATATTAAAGATAGTAGATATTCCTAAAGAATGGGGGACTACGCTACTAGATAAACTCCGCTATCTTCAATGTTGTATGTGTCAAGAAATCAGCTATGTCCACTGGATAGAACGACTTCTCTCTGGCTAAGCATTTTTACTCAGGGCAGGATAAATGTAAGCTAAAATGTAAAGTTTTGTGACAGAATTCAACACTTGTGGGTTTCTTTAAGAAACCTGGTCTGTACCGGCACGCTGATATGCCGGCCTTAGATTCCGCAGGAACACTTATGAATTAATGGCGGTTGCGGCAGGGTGGGTTCCGGAGGAACCCACCCTGCAAGTCTATTGCCAGACAAACACTTTCGCTTCCCACTCCGCCAAATCCACCAAGATGTCATCCTCCCCGGATTCAATATCGTAGTTGTAAGTCCACTCATGCCAGGTGCCGGCACAGGGGAAGTGGGGAACGCGGTATCCTGCCAAATAGCTGTCCGAGAAATTCGCCACAACCACCACGCGAGATCCCTCCCCGTTCCAGCGGGTGTAGGCTAAAACTCGGCAATCCGGATTTTCGTGGAAAAACTCAATATTTTCCGTGTAGAGGGCGTGATTGTTTTTGCGCAGGTGAATCAAGCCTTTGTAGTATTCAAACAAGCCGCGATTTTCGTCATTGCCCAGCAGCGACCAGTTGATTTTAGATGGCTCTATCGTTTTGTGCTTGCACTCCCCAAACTCTTCTCCCATCCAAATCATCGGCACCCCGACAGCGGTCATCAGTATAGCCGCTCCCAGCTTAGCTCGCTTGAAAGCCCCCTCCCCAAAGATATTGCGCTCGGCTAACTCTGCAAAAAAGCGGTGGTGGTCGTGATTGCCGATATAATTGATGATATTAGTAGCGCCCATATAGCCTTGCCGCTTGCCATCAATGACATCCTTGAGGCGCTCCATATCAAACGTGTCACCGCCGAGGTGCGGAATCATCGTGTGCCAGAAACTGTCGTGCCAGCAGCCATCCATTGGACCGTCAAAATTGGTGACTGCCGGCGTGTCGGGAATGTATTCAGCGATATTGTAGAACGGCTTCATTCCAGCTGTCTTTTTGGTTTCCTCAACAATCCAGCGCATGAAGTCGAAGTTGCCAATTTGCCGCGCCGCGTCGTAGCGAATGCCGTCGATGTGGTATTCTTGAATCCAGAAGCGCACCGTGTCGCCGATAAACTGCCACGCCGGCTTGATATCTAGATTTTCATCGCAGTGTTCGTAATTAAACTCTGGACCCCAGTTATTTACCGGGTCTTTTGGAGAGTGGTGATACCAGTAATCGTGGTCAATCTGCGTCAGCGGGCAAGAGGCTTCCGAGTGGTTGTAAATCCCGTCCAGGATGATGCGAATGCCGCGTGCGTGGCACTCGTCAATCAGGTGTTTTAATTCTTCCGTGGTGCCGTAGCTAGTTTCCGTGGCGAAGAAATAGCGAGGGTTGTAACCCCAGCTGTAGTCGCCCGGATATTCTTTCACCGGCATCAGTTCAATGGCGTTAATCCCCAGTTCGCAGAGGGAATCTAACTTCTCAATAACGTGCTTGTATTTGCCGCGCGGGTGGGGGTCATCTTCGCCGCCAGAAAAGTCAGCAACGTGCAGTTCGTAGATGACTAACTCGCGGTCGGGAGGCAGCGGTTTGTCGTCGTGTTTCCAGACGTAGGTATCGACAATCTTTTCCCCATCTTTGATGCGGACTGTGCCGACTCCTTTGCTCTCATCCACGTCTGTCGCGTAGGGATCGATGATTTCCACCCACTGGTCAGGATCGAGGAACCAGCTTTTCGACTGAACTCGGAATTTATAGTCATAGACCCCATCCTTCAGTTCTACCTTGGTGCGGAAATAACCGTCATTCCCTTTTGTCATCGGGATTTCGTTCCACTTGGAAAAGGAGCCGATTAAGGTAACGCCTTTGTTATAAGGAGCAAATAATTTAAATTCAATGAGAGCCGCCATAGAACCTCTTTGATTCGGGGGATATTGACCTTCACACTCCTATTTTCCCCCTTCAAACTCTCTCAGCCATCGCTCTCCAGGCATAAATTACCGGCCCGATTGCGGCGGATTTTCAAATTAGGCTTCCAGCCAAAATGTCTAGATAACTTTTTAGCTACCTAGACCTTTATTGAGAAAGATTGTGTTAAGTCCAGCTTTAGCTTAAGCATTCAGCTTTCAGCCCTGCCGGTGGGCGTCAAACGCATTTCTTGCGTTCAGTCCGCGCTCTAGGGCTAACCCGTGGGGCAGACTGCTATAGCGGAGGCTGCAAACCCAATTTTTTTCCCGCCGGCACAAAGCGCGAATCGCTAACACCATTACGCTAGATGGCACCGGCATTTTGACCGGCAGCGCCCAACGAACGGGACATCCTATATTTCGGTGCGCTCCCAAAAGAGGAAACGCACCCTGCGGGTAATAGCGAGACGCCACCACCGGCAGAAAGGGCCCGCTTTGGGTAAAAGTCCGCTGTGTTTGCGGTAACAGTATTTTGACTCTATAAAAGAGTGATGATTTCAGTCATCTATCCAGCGACAGATTGACAGGACGGTTCCCCGGGTCACTATTCTCTATCTTCAGAGAGAGCCCCTCACCCAACCAAACCAGACCGGAGAGCCATGACAGCGGCTTGAGTGCGGTCATCAGCCGAGAGCTTGTTCAAGATATTGCGGACGTGAGTTTTGACGGTGCCGACAGTGATGTAGAGCTTTTGGGCAATAGCCGCATTGCTGTATCCCTGTACGATCAGCTCCAAAACTTCCAACTCCCGGTCAGTGAGTGGATAGGCTTCTAGCAGCTGGCTGTGTTCCTGGTCAATCGCGTGAATGCTAACGGTTGACGGCTTGGACGGCTCAGAGGAGGTGGGGGCTGCCGGCTTATTCCGAGCTTGGCGCAGCACGATGCCGGCGATAGCTGGGTCGATCCAGGAGTGACCTTCATGGGTGACTCGGATCGCTTCCAGCAACTGCTCGAAGCGGATATCCTTCATGCAGAAAGAATCCGCGCCGGCGGCAAAGGAAGCCAGAACAGCTTCTTCATTGTCCTGAAACGTCAGGATCAGCACCTTTGTTTTCGGTTCTGAGTTCGGTGTGAGGGACGACTTGAACCGCTGAGTCAGTTCAATGCCGTCCATATCCGGCAAGCCAATATCCACGAGGGCGACGTCTGGCTCCTCCTTTTTCAGGAGTTTCAGACCTTCTGTGGCATTGGCGGCGTCGCCGACAACTTTGATGCCCTCACGCTGTTGCAAAGCCGTGCGGATACCGATCCGAGTCAGGTCGTGGTCTTCAATCAGAGCAACGCGAATTTCACTCATTTTCTTTTGGCCAACTTTTCAGGGGTTGAATTCTTAAAAAAGCCGTTTACAAAAAGGTTAACCCTGCTTCGCTGAAATACACCTATTGGCAGCTGTAAGGAGCAAAGCACTTCAGTTACATTTCCATTGTGACACTTCCAAAGCTTCCGCGCTTGAAGCCGGTTTTCCCCAACCGGCCCCCTCTGGCCGCTCTGCAAAACCCGGGCGGCAATCGGAGCGCCAGTCGAGTACAAAGCTGGCTCATGAAGAGGGCGCAGAGGGGAACAAGGGAAAAGGCCGTTGCGCCAAACAGACAAGTCAGGGTCTCCCCCACACGCTTGGGGGTTTGCCAGGAGAGCCAAACTCCTTTCTGGCGGCTGATTCGCACAAGCTTGCTGTCTGCTGGTTTTTAGGTTGAACTTTTCCGTTTATCTCTAGCCCGTGTCGGAACCACTGGTCGAAAGCCCTCATCCCAAACAGACAGCCTCTCTCAGCCACCCTCAAGGATTTGCCGTTTCCGTGGCTGCGGTGTTCGTTTCCCCATGCCGTCAAAAGACCGGCCCGCCCGGTTGCGTCTGGCCTTTGCTCATTTGTTTTTTCACCGAAAGCAGGCTCGCGTGCGGCTTAGGTTCATTGTACCGCTCTCGCACCGGATTCAACAAAAGATTGGCCGGCGCGGGGAGATTCCCTGCCGGGTGCTGGCCCTGCCAGAGGACTCACCTTTATAGAGGATGGATTCTTTCGGCAGTTTTGATATAATTTTTTGTTTTCGCCGGTGCCCGCACAGATTAAGATGGCTGCACAGGCACTCAAAGCCTGCAACCGGGTGAGGACTGGTTTGATTAAAAAATCCCTATGAATAACACTTGCCACCAACAGTCACTGGGAGCGTGCGCCCCCAGCCAGGAAATACAGAGACTCAGAGCGCAAGTCGAGAGCCTCAAGCAGGCGCTAGAGGCTAGTGTTGACCGGCATCTCAGACTGATGGAAGCCATGCCCCTGCGAGTGTGGGCTGCCAGCGCTTCCGGGGAAATCACCTATCTCAACCGCCGGTGGTACGAGTGTGGGGGAGCGCCAGAAGCGGAATCGCTGGACTTTTGGTTTTTCAAATCAGTCCATCCCGAAGACCGGGAGCGGTTGCGAGCTCACCTGCTGCAGGGGTTGCGCCAGAGAGCTGGCTGGGAAATGGAATTGCGGCTGCTTTTGGCAGACGGCAGCGAGCGTTGGGCGGTGGCCCGCACCGAGCCGGTGCTCTCAGAGAGTGGCGCTGTTGTGGAGTGGGTGGGAACCTGCACCGACACAGACAAGTTGAAGCGCTCAGAACAGGCGGCCCAAAACAGGGCGGCTGAGAGTGAAAAGCGCTACCAGTTAATCGCCGAACACTCTACCGAGCTAATCTGCACGCACACCCCAGAGGGAATCTACCTGTACGTCTCGCCGGGCTGCCGCACCCTGCTCGGATATGAGCCAGACGAACTCGTCGGGCATTCCTTCTACCAGTTTTTCCACCCCGAAGACGCCGCCACCTTCAAAAGAACTTACGGCTTCCAAGGCAGCTCGCTCGGGACTTACGCGCTGGCCCACCGGCTGAGGCGCAAAGACGGCAGGTACATCTGGGTTGAGACGACCGGCTCATACCTGCGCCACCAGGATGGGGATACCGTCTTTGAGACGGTCGCGGTGTCCCGAAACATCAGCGAACTCAAGCTCGCAGAAGCCGAAATTTACAGCCTCAATCGAGAGCTCGACCGGCTCGCCCGCAAACAGACGGTGCAGCTGAAAGCGGCTAACCAGCTCAAAGACGAACTGCTCGGTCGCGAGCAGCTGGTGCGGCACCAGGCAATGCAGGCCGAGCGGCAAGTGGAAACCGAGCGCAAGCGGACTGAAGCGGCGCTGTATTTCCTCGCCGAGGCGTCGGGCGTCCTGGGGGTTTCCCTGGACTATCAAACCACCCTGGAAAACCTGGCACAGGCGATAGTGCCTTTCCTGGCTGACTGGTGCGCCATTAATGTCATCGAGCCGGAAGGCTCCTGCCGCTGTCTGGCCGTGGCCCACAAAGACCCCTCGCGAGCGGAGCTGGTGCGGGAGCTGCACCGCCGCTACCCAGCCTCTGGAGATGGGACCTACAGCCACCTTCGCCGGCTGCGGGGCGGCGAGACAGACGCGCCCTGGTGCGTCTCTATCTGTCTGGATATTACTGACGAAAAGCTGGCGGCGATTGCCTGCGATGAGGAACACCTGCAACTGCTGCGAGCGCTGAATCTCAGATCCTGCATCTGTTTGCCGGTGCGGCTGGGCCGGCAAATCTTCGGCTCGGTGCTGTTTGCCCTCTGTGACTCCTCTCGCCGCTACACCTCAGCCGACCTGACTTTAGCGGAGGATCTCGTCTGCCGCGCCGCCAATGCCGTAGAAAAGGCGCTGCTGTACCGGCAGGCTCAGGAGACAGGAGAGAACCTGCGGGAGGCGATCTTGATTTTGGGCGAGCACCAGCACCAGTTGCGGACGGTACACCGGCTGACCAATTTGCTCAACCAGCGCATCGCTGACCTGCCCGGTTTGCTGCAGGTGATGGTTGAGGCGGTTTGCGAGTCAATTCCGGGAGCGCAATTTTGCCTGATCGTACTTTACAACCCGGAGAGCTGCCAGCTGCAGCTGACCGCTACAGCCGGTCCGGGCACGGAAAACCTGCCGGTGGGAAGACCTCTGCAGACAGAGGACGGGGTGCTCAGCCAGGTGTTTTCCACCGGCGAATCCCGACTGCTGCGGCGAGAGTCGGGGCATCCGGGCTCCCGCCTGGAGGTGCCGGCTGCTGTTTATGCCGTGGCGATCGAGTCTCGGGAGCCGGTGGCAGGCACCGCGCCAGCAGGCGGGCGTCTGGGAGTGCTCGCAGTCGGCAACTGGGAAGATGCCGGTGCCTTCGATCCCGACGACCAGCTGCTGCTGGGTGCGGTTGGGGAGCAGGCGGCGATCGCGATTAACAACGCCCGGCTGATCAAAACCCTGGAGGAGCGAGAGGAACTTCTGGCGGTTCAGAATAACACGCTCGCCCGCCAGAACCGGGAGCTCGAAAGCTTGTCGGAGCGGATTGGGCAGCAGAATTTGCAACTGATCGAAGCGGCGCGGCTGAAATCGCAGTTTTTGGCTACCATGTCTCACGAACTGCGCACCCCTCTGAATGTGATTATGGGCTTTTCCCAGGTGCTGTTGCGCCAGCGCCAGAATCCGCTGGCCCCCAAGCAAACCGAGCTGGTGGAGCGCATTCTCAGCAATGGCGAAAACTTGCTGATGCTGATTGATGACATCCTCGACCTGTCGAAAATCGAAGCTGGTGCGCGACAGCTCAAACTGGAACCGTTCGATGTCGCTATGTTGGTGCGCGGAACTGTCGTTGAATTCCGCGCCATGGCCCAGCAGAAGAATTTGACTTTGCAGGTTGAGGTGGATTTGCCCGACTCCCACACTGTCAACGACCGCTCCTGCCTGCGGCAGATTTTGGCCAATCTGCTTTCCAACGCCATTAAGTTTACCGAGTCTGGCGGCGTGCGGGTGTCGGTGCTGCCCACAGCGACCGATCAGCTGGCTCTCGCGGTCGCCGATACCGGCATCGGCATCGCCGAAACTGACCTGCAGCACATTTTTGAACCCTTCCGGCAAGTGGATCAGGCCCTCAATCGCAAGTACCCGGGCACCGGTCTGGGACTCGCCCTCACGCAATCCCTCGTCCGCCTGATGCAGGGCACGATTTCCGTTGACAGCCAGGTCGGTGTCGGGTCCACTTTCTGCGTCGAGTTGCCCCGTCTGGTCTCTGAGCTCTCCTGACTGGCCGGCGGCTATTTACGTCTTATTGATTATTATTAATAATAAACCGCCCCCGTAAAAGGACGACAATAGCAATGGAAAAAGAGTAAAATTCATAATATATAAACATTAGCAATTAAACGGATATTTCCGCAGCGGGAGCTTTTGTGGGGGGGGTCACGAAGCGTGCCTTTGCGCATCTTTGTGGGAGAGGGGGCATGGGGTGAGGGCTTCTTGTGGGCGTCCCTCAATCATTCTTGCTGCGCGACGCCGTAAGACGCCTGGGTGCTAGCAACCGATAATAAAAATAATAGGATATAGTACAGAGCGCCTAATTTACTCCAGGAAATAAACAGAGTAGCCACCGGCTGGTTTCCATTAAATTTGAGCAGTTCGGCACGCCGCCAACTCTGTGGCTAGCAGTGCGCACATATCCTTATCAGGAGGGTCCCGCAGCGTGGAATACCAAAACATCACCTCTGACAAGCAGTCCGAAGAGCAAGTCCGCACCGCACTCCAAAAACTGACCTTCCATCTGGAAAACACGCCGCTGGCAGTCATAGAGTGGGATGGCGACTTTCGAGTGAAGCTCTGGTACAGAGGATCTGAAAACCTTTTCGGGTGGCGGGCGGACGAAGTAACCGGCTTGCATCCGGATGAGTGGTCATTCGTAGTGCCAGAGGACTGGCCGGCGGTGAGCGAGGCCATCGCCCGGTTGCGCAGCGGGCTAGAACAGCAAAATATTTCGCGGAATCGAAACAGCACGAAAAATGGCGGAGTGATACACTGCCAGTGGCACAACTCAGCGCTGCTAGACGAAACCGGCAATTTAGTGTCAGTGCTGTCCGTAGTTCAGGACGTCACCGACCGGGTGCGAGCACAGGAGGAGCTGCAACAGAGTGACCTAGCACTGAAGTTAGCCCTGCGCGCCGGTCGCACCGGCATCTGGGAGTGGAATATCCTCACCGGCTCCGTCAAGTGGTCTGACAGCCTAGAAGCAGCACACGGCATGGCTCCGGGCACCCACTCAAGGCAAAGTTTTGGCGGCACCTTTGCCGACTTCCTAAACATCATTCATCCGGCAGACCGGGAATTGGTCAGCAGCGCCATCGCCCGCGCCGTTGAGCGGCGAGAGAACTGCGACATCGAATTCCGCATCCTCTGGGCGGACGGCAGCACCCACTGGATAGCGGGAGTAGGACAGATATTTTGCGACGAAACCGGCTCCCCCGCGCGCATGCTCGGTGTGGGGAGCGACATCACGGCCCGCAAGCAAGCTCAAGAGGCCCTGCAAGCCGCCAACGACGAATTAGAAAGACGGGTTGAGGAGCGAACCGCCGAGCTAGCAGCAGCCAACGCCTCTCTAACCGAGCAAATCGCCAAAGCGCAGCTCCTCGATGCAGAGCGCCAGCTCCTGCTCGAACAGCTAGAAAGCGAGCGGGGGCTTTTAGAAGCCGTCTTGCAGCAAATGCCCCTCGGCGTCACCATTGCCGAGGCCCCTTCGGGACGGCTGATTTTCGCCAACCAGCAGACAGAGGCGATCTACCGGCAGGTTAACAGCACCAGCGGAACGCCAGCCAGCATTGAACAGTACAGGGACTGGCCCGCCTACTATCCCGACGGGCGACCGTGCGAACCGGAAAACCTGCCACTGCAGAGCGCCATCAGGACAGGGGAGGCGCTGACCGGCATCGAGCTGAAAATCCAGCGCGGCGACGGCACTTGGGGAATTCTGTCCTTTTGCGCCGCTCCCATTCGCAATCGCGCTGGGGTTCCCGTCGCCGCTGCCGCCGCATTTTACGACATTACAGAGCGCAAGCAGACCGAGGAGCGGCTGCGGCTGCTCGAGTCAGCCGTCGTGAACGCCAATGACGCGATCGTGATTACCGAAGCCGAACCAGTGAGCGAACCCGGTCCGAGAATAATCTACGTCAATGACGCTTTTACCCGCATGACCGGCCACACCCGTCAGGACGTCTTGGGCAAAAGCCCCCGCCTGCTGCAAGGGCCAAAAAGCGACCGCGCCGCACTCGATAAAATCCGGACAGCGCTCAAGCAGTGGCAGCCGGTGCGCGTTGAGCTAATCAACTACCGCAAAGACAGCTCCGAGTTTTGGGTGGAACTGAGCGTCGTGCCGGTGGCTGACTCTGGCGGCTGGCACACCCACTGGGTAGCTGTGCAGCGCGACGTCAGCGAGCGCAAGCAAGCAGAGGAAGCATTGCTCCGCCGCAAGCAGGAATTCAAAGCGCTAGTTGAAAACACACCTGATATAATTATTCGCTGTGACAGACAGCTGCGTTACGTATATGTGAACCCAGCCGTAGAGCGGGCAACAGGAATGCCAAAAGAAGCCCTCACCGGCAAACACTGTCTCGACACCGGCTTTCCAGATGAACTGTGCCGGCTCTGGGAAGAAACCCTGCTCAAAGTATTTCAAACCGGTGCGGAACAGTCCATAGAATTTCAAGCTCCCACCGCCGGCGGACTGCGCACCTACCAATCTCGCGTCGTTCCGGAACTGGACAGTGACGGCGCAATCCAGTACGGCTTGATAGTCAGCCGCGACATAACCGAAATCAAGCGAGCCCAAGAAGAAATTCGGCGAGAGAAAGACTTTTCCGAAAGACTAATTAACAGCAGCTTTGACGGAATTCTCGCGTTTGACCGAGAGTGCCGGTACACCGTCTGGAATCGGGCAATGGAAAGACTTACAGGGATGAGTAAGGCTTCGGTGTTGGGCAAATGCGCTTTCGAGGTTTTCCCCTTTTTGAAAGAAATCGGCGAAGACAAGTATTTCTTTGAAGTTCTCCAAGGAAAACACGCGAACGCTGCGCGAGAAATCAGCAGCGACCGGCCTTACAATATACCTGAGACTGGCCGGCAGGGATTTTTTGAAGCGTACTACTCTCCGCTGCACAGCGATTCAGGTGAAATCGTCGGGGGGCTAGGCATCATTCGCGAGATTTCCCAGAGGAAAAAAGCTGAGGAAGAACGCGCCCAACTCATCCGCGAGCAGGCGATCCGGTCGGCAGCGGAGAAGTCTGAGCGGCGGTTCGCCTTTATTGCGGAGGCTTCCCGGGTGCTGGCTTCCTCCCTGGACTACGAGACGACTCTGTTGAGCTTGGCGCAGCTGGTGGTGCCGGAAATCGCTGACTGGTGTGCCGTTTACGTGGTTGAGAGCGGCGGTCTGTGTCAGGTCGCAGTGGCCGGCACCGGCACAGGTTCAGGGTGCGAGGACAGGCATGGGGGGCAGCGGCATCCTGCCGGCGCGGCAGGGAGCGGCGTGGCCTTTGTGGTGAGCACCGGCACCTCCGAGCTGCACTCCTCGATTCCCGACTGGCTGCTGCAGCAAGTCGCCCGCGACGCGGAACACCTGCGGGAACTGCAGGAGCTGCAATTGAAATCGGCGATGGTTGTGCCGGTCGCCGCTCGCGGAGAAACGCTTGGGGCGATTGCCTTTGTAGCGGCTCAGTCAGGTCGCCAGTACGAAAAGGCGGACCTGGTTTTGGCTGAGGAACTGGCCTGCCGGGCCGGTCTGGCGATAGACAGCGCCCGGGCGCACCGGCAAGCTCAGGAGGCGCGAGAGCTAGCCGAGCGGGCAGCCCACCGCGTTGCCCGCCTGCAGGAGATTACTTCGGCACTGTCGGAGGCTCTCACTGCCGCACAGGTGGCTGAAGTGGCCGTCAGTCAGGGGGTTGCCGCCCTGGGGGCATGTGCCGGCTCGATGGCGCTGCTGGCGGAGGGAGAGTCTGCCCTTGAGGTGGTGCGGGCTGTGGGCTACCCGCAGGAGATTTTGGACTCCTGGCGCAGGTTCTGTGTCAGTTCGCCGGTGCCGCTGGCAGAAGCGGTGCGGACGGGAGAGCCGGTGTTTCTGGAAAGTCTGGAAGTGCTGAGCGCCCGCTACCCGCACCTGGCCCCGCTCCCGACCGTCACCGGCTACCGCGCCTTCGCTAGCATCCCGCTGCTGGTGAAAGGATGTCCGGTGGGGGCAATCGGTCTGTCGTTCAGCGAGAGTCGGGAGTTCAGCTCCGAGGAGCGGGCTCTGGCGCTCGCTCTGGGGCAGCAGTGCGCCGGGGCGATTGTCCGCGCCCGCCTGTACGAAGCGGAGCGGGCGGCGAGGGCGGAAGCTGAGGCGGCAAATCGGATGAAGGATGAGTTTCTGGCGGTGCTCTCCCACGAGCTGCGCTCGCCGCTCAATCCCATGCTGGGCTGGGTGCAGATGCTGCTGGCACGCAAGCTGAGTGAGGAAAAGACAAGGGCAGCCCTGCAAACGATTGAGCGCAACGTGCGGCTGCAGACTCAGCTGATTGACGACCTGCTGGACGTGTCGCGGATCGTTCGGGGCAAGCTGAAGCTGAATCCGCGCTTTGTGGAGCTGGCGGGCTCGATTGAAGCGGCTCTGAATGTGGTGCGCCAAGCTGCGGAGGCTAAGGGGATACAGATCGAGACTGAGCTCGCCCATCGAGCCGGTGTGGTCTGGGCCGATCCGGACCGCCTGCAGCAAGTGGTGTGGAATCTGCTCTCGAATGCGATTAAGTTCACTCCTTCTGGGGGGCGGGTGACTGTCCGCCTCGAAGCTGCCGGTGACTGCGTTCAGCTGCAGGTGAGTGACACCGGCATGGGGATCTCTGAGAGCTTTCTGCCTTTCGTGTTCGACCGCTTCCGCCAAGCGGACAGCTCCACGACTAGAAGCTACGGCGGGCTGGGTCTGGGGCTGGCGATTGTCCGCCACTTGGTGGAGCTGCACGGCGGAACGGTTAGCGCTGCCAGTCCGGGTTTGGGACAGGGGGCGACGTTTGCGGTGAGGCTGCCGGTTGCGGATTGGGGCGTCGGGCGTCGGGCGTCGGGCGTCGGGGATGAGATGCCGGTGCCCTTGGAGAGCGCCATACCGGCAGCCCCACTGTCGGGGTTGCGGATTCTCGTGGTGGATGATGAGGCTGACACGCGGGAGTTTCTCCACGCCGCTCTGGAAAATGGCGGGGGCGCAGTGCAGGCGGTGGCTAGTGCCGTCCTTGCGCTCGAGTCGATTGCCCAGTCTCCCCCAGATGTTTTGGTGAGCGATATCGCTATGCCGGGTGAGGATGGCTATTGGCTGCTCCGCAAGGTGAGGGCTTTGGAGTCGCAGGGCGGGAGGCACATCCCCGCTGTGGCGCTGACGGCGTATGCTAGGGAGTCTGATGTCAGGGATGCCCTGGCGGCTGGTTTTGAGCTGCACTTGCCCAAGCCGGTGGACCCGGCTCAGGTGATTGCTGCCATCTCCAAGCTCGCCGGCAGGACATGAGATGAATTACGGTTAGTTAATTGGCAACTATCATGGAGTAAATCTGATTATCACACAACAAAAGCATCGCTCGCAGAGGATTGGGGTGTCATATAAACAATATGGATGCAAACGGATTTTAGATTAGGAAGCCCGTCTTCGCTAGCGGATGTCTAGCCAGGTATCAATTGGCTCGGCAGACTTCACAATATGCATGCCGGCACCGGCAAAGCGCTCGTAGGCCGCATCCGCTTGCTCCGTAAAGTCTATCACACCCGGAATCACCACAGGCGTTGTGCAATCCTCCAAAAGATAGATTTTTTTCGCTAAGTTGGGGTCTTGCGCGGCAATCTCCGCCAGCAAATCCCCCACGGTCCAGGCAACGCAGTGACTTTTGGCCTGACCGGCAACAATCACAGCGTCAAATTCCAGCAATTTTTCAATGAAACGAGTATTTTTCTGAGCGATTGGGCGTCCGTCGTGACCCTGCAAAACTTCCGGACGCAAAACGGAATAGTTCTCGGTAAGGGGATTGCTGCCTTTCATTTCAAAAAGAGTTGGGCTGTGACGCGCGATATTGTGGAAGAACATCGCCTCCTCAACCGCTGATACGAGGGCGTGACCGATCCCTCCCCGCATAGAGTGATACGGCCAAATTATCAAGGGGTATTTGCCACCGGCACTCAATGTTTTGACGTAGTGCGGGGCGTGTTTTTCCAGCTCAGCGGCATCGAGGCCAATGCTTCCCGCAACATCGGGGTTTACTTTCCAGACGCCACTGAGCAGATCTTCGGGGGTGATAGCGGTGGCGGGGGCGGGGTGTTCGCCGGCACCATTAATCCAGAAGATGGGGTGGAAGATTTGGGCGGCGGTGTGGGTGTCCATTGTGGCGGCAATGGCGGTAATTGCGCCCAGATTGCGATAGATGAATTCGCACAGCCGCTGGCTGTCACCCACAGCGCCGGTGCCGGACCTGCCGGCGACAAACAGTTCAAATTCGGGGATGCAGAAGGTGTTTTGCACGTCAATCGCCAGCAGGCAAATGCGGGTTTGGTCGCTGGATGCCGGTGGGATGCCGTGCTGTTTTGCCCAGTTTTGGGCTTCTCCTGCCCGCTGCTGGTAGGGCACTCGCCAGACTTCTCCCACTTTGCGGGGGTCGAAATGGGGGGGAATGGGCAGCTGTTTGGCTGTTTGGTAGCTCACGGTTTCATTCCTCGACAAAGTTAAGATTATTTGTTATAATATTATAAATAATTTCTCTCTCCATCTCCTTCCGCTCGGGAAGAAGGGGGGTGAGACGCGATAGATCGCGTCTCTACAAGATGCACCCGATCTCATTTGTGTTTCAGGGGAGTTGAAACTTTCAAGGGGTCGCGCCGGACAGCAGCGAAGCCTTGACGCACAGCCTGGATGATTTTAGGCATCAGCTGAGTTTTAGCGCGGTTCTGTAGCTGCTGCCATCCCTCCTCACTGGTGGCGTAGAATGGAGGCAGGCGATTGAGAGCGTAGGCGATCACTTCTGCCGGCTTGATATATGGAACCAGCTGGGACGGCAAACTCTCAAGCTGCCGGTGCACTTCTTCAGCGACTAGGGGTTCGAGGGCGTTGCAGTAGAGTGCCTCGGGTGGTGGTTGCATAGGACACACGGGATGCGGTAAATTTGGTGTTGTCGTTTTGGGGTGGGGCGAACACTCAACATGCCTGCCAGGGGCTAAGAGTCGAGCCTTATCCCTTTCCGGAGACTGAAGGTGCCAGCCCCAACCAAATTCTGTTGAGTCAGGTAATTTTTAGTGGGTAGATGTCCTGAAGTTGGGCGACAGACTGCCCTTTGCGACTGACTTGCACCCTGACTGCAGGCGGAACTGGGGAGGTTTGTAGTTGGGCTTTAGCCCAAAGGTTAGTAGTTGGGCTTTAGCCCAAAGGTTAGTAGTTGGGCTTTAGCCCAAAGGTTAGTAGTTGGGCTTTAGCCCAAAGGTTTGTAGTTGGGCTTTAGCCCAAAGGTTAGTAGTTGGGCTTTAGCCCAAAGGTTAGTAGTTGGGCTTTAGCCCAAAGGTTAGTAGTTGGGCTTTAGCCCAAAGGTTTGTAGTTGGGCTTTAGCCCAAAGGTTAGTAGTTGGGCTTTAGCCCAAAGGTTTGTAGTTGGGCTTTAGCCCAAAGGTTTGTAGTTGGGCTTTAGCCCAAAGGTTTGTAGTTGGGCTTTAGCCCAAAGGTTTGTAGTTGGGCTTTAGCCCTACCGGGTGGGTGGCTTGCACAGATCACGCCCAAGGTGGCAAACATCCCGGTAACAGTCGCGTTGGCTCGGACGGTTACGGGTCTGCCGCTGCCCCTAGATGTGCGGTTGGGGCAGAGGTTCCAGTCTTTTTTATAACATATAGATTGCTTTTTGTCAAGTGCCGGCTGTCGGGGAGCGATGGGAAATTATCCGCTCTCGGTTTGGCTCAAACAGTTAGGGGTTAGGGGTTAGGGGTTAGGTTTTAGAGCTTAGGAGTTAAGGGTTAGGGGTTAGGTTTTAGCAGAAAAGTTGATACTTAACCCAATGCCCCATGCCCAATGCCCCCAGTCCCGCCGCCATGCCCCATGCCCCACGCCCGGTGCCCCTAAACTTTATAATTTTTTCAAAGTCAAGCGATTGTTGCCGCCTGACGAGTTTGGAAGCGAGATGCGGAGATCCACAGGATGACAAAAAGTTTGTGGCAGCCTCCCCGGTTGCGCACTGTGGGAGAGACGGAAGAGGAGCGACGCGCCACTTGGCTGGAACTGTTTTATGACTTGATTTTTGTGGCGGCTGTGTCTCAAGTGGCTCACTATCTCAGCAAGCACGTCTCGGTGTCGGGTTTTTTTGAGTGCGTGCTGCTATTCGTGCCGGTGTGGCGGTCCTGGATTGGGGCAACTTTCTACGCCACCCGCTTCGATACGGACGATTTGGGGCACCGGCTGCTGACATTGCTGCAAATGGTGGCGATTTCGGTGCTGGCGGTGAATGTGCATCACGGTTTAGAAGAGAGTTCAGCCGGCGCAAGCCCTGTCTTACGTTTCCATTTGCGGGATTTTGATTGTCCAGTATCTCCTGGCGGGATATCATATCAAGGCGGCGCGTCCGCTGATATAGCAGTATGCACTTAGGTTAGAACATTAGACCTTCAGGCCCGGCGTTAGCGCAGCGGCGCGTTAGCGCTACGCCTCCCCTACGTCTATATCCCAGTAGTAATATGGGTTAGGACAATAGGAGCAGGAGTGGGGGGGTGCAAAAGAGGCCGAAATGTACGAACCTAAGTGCCTAGTGCTCTAAAGGCGCTGTGCTTGGTTTCTCTGGGAGTCACCCACCCGATCGCTTGCAGCCTCGGACCGGCACGCCGGCGCAAAATCTTGTCCGCCTATCGCATTGCATCTGCGGCGTTTGTTCTGGTTCTGGCGGTTGCTGGGGTGAGCCTGTCGCCGGTGGTGCTGATTGCCTTGGTAGCAGTGGCTTGCGCCCTGCAAGTTGCTCTCGATTTGCTGGGAAGCAGTCAGGCCGGTGCGGAAGCGAAAGCTGAGGCGATTTCCGATTAAACAATTTATATATTTTCGGTTTTGATGTGCCTAGCTCACTCAGTCGAGCCGGGCAAAAATACCGTGTTGCGCATGTTCTGGGAACACAGGACAGTGCTCTGGCGGGCCTGGTGCCGAGAAACTTGTTTGCCGGTTGTGCGAACTGCTATACTACAGATGTAGTAACCAGAGTAGTGGGGGATGGAGCGCGGCAATGATTCGCCGGCGTTGCATTTTCCATAGGCTGAAATTCAACACAGCCGGCTTAACAAGCCTATTGACTTGTGAAGCTGATAGATTAAAAGCAACAAAAAGGGAGGCTTTAACTCGTGTCTTCAGAGATGCAACCTTATCAGCCAGAAAAAATTGTGCCGGATCTCGATCAGTTATCTCAAGGGCTGTCTGACTATCTCATTTTCCTGGATCTGCCTGCGGAATCTGTTCTTGTTAAAATGAAGGAAAGGCGACTGGTCATCAACAACCTGCCAGCTGTCGTAGAAGACCTGACCCCAAGCCAGCGCACGGCTTCTATGTATATTTCAAAGTTCATTGCAGCGTGTGCTGTGGGTCTGTTCGACGCGGCCCTTAATTACCTCTGGAATGAAACCGTTCGCAATCTTCGGGAAAAGGTGGCTCGGTTCGATCTTGAATATTTTTACGACAGTGTAGTTACGGATACGGAACGCCGTAAAAATTTTAAAGATGAGAGCGAACTCAAAGATTTAGATGACTGGGTGCTTGTTAAGGGGTGCCAACAGACAGGAATCATTAGTGAGATCGGGTACAGGCATTTAGAGTACATACGGGATATGCGGAACTACGCCAGTGCTGCGCACCCGAACCATAACGAGCTGACAGGTTTACAGCTTGCTAGCTGGCTTGAAACTTGCATCAAAGAGGTTCTTGGGAAAGAACCAGAGCAGCCTGCGTTCGAAGTGCGCAAGCTCCTGCGAAGCCTGCGGGAGGAGGACTTGTCGAAAGATAATGTTCCAGCTATTGCACAGGCAGTCCAAAAGCTACCCGACGATCTTTCACGGTCACTTTTGCGATCCATGTTTGGTATGTACACAGATCCGAAGCTGGGGGCTAGTACGAGAAACAATATCCAATTAGTAGCGAAAGAGGTGTGGGAAGTCTGCTCTGACGATGCGCGGTATGACGCTGGTCTGAAGTACGAATCGTTTTCGGCAAATGGGGAAGTCTCCAGAGCCAGCTTAGCGCGGGAGTTTCTGGATTTGGTAGATGGCCTTGCGTATCTTTCGCCAGGAAGTCTGGCTGTTGAAATTACTGCGGCTCTCGACGATCTGCTGGAGTCACATAACGGCTGGGACAACTTTTACAACGAGCTGTCACCGGCACGTCGGGTCCGCGCACTTGTTCCAGACAGCGGGGATGTTCCAGACAGTGTGGTGAAAAAGTATGTCAGGGTATTAACGATGTGCCGGATGGGAAACCCCTACGGCGTATCCCGTTTCGCAGAGCCGATTTATGAAGATCTGATAAGCCGGTGGCAAGACAAGCACATTACTATCTTTGTCAGCCTGGTAAAGGACACTGATGTGGGCTCCCGCTTGCAGCATACCTCCTGCGCCAAGAATTACCAGATCCTCGCCAAACAACTTGGAGAGCGGGCTATTAATATCAACTTGAAGGCAGCCCTAGATTTTATCACTAATTTCCCTCCCGATAAGTTGGCAAATGTTAAGCTGGACTCTCGTTTCCAACAAATGCTGAGGACTTTGGGGATACAGCGATGAACTTGGGTTCTTAGGTTATGGGATGGGCATTGCCCATCCTGCCTAACCACGTACAGATTGGCAATAAGCTAGTAGACTTATGAAAAAACTTGAACTCGCCGAAGCAACAGCATCACTGGCACGTGCGGGATATGGGTCAGGAACCCTTGATTCTCAGCGTTGACGGTCAACCTGTGGCAGCACTGATGCCGGTTGGAAATGCCGATAAAGAGACAGTCAGCCTCTGCATGAACCCTGAATTTATCGCCATCTTGCAAGAATCAAGGGCTTCCTTGAAAGCAGAAGGGGGAATTCCGCGCTTAAGAAGTCAAGCGGCGTTTGGGACTGGGTTAGGTAAAGTGCCGGCGGATTTCCAGAAAGCGCCAAGAATGCCGGTTCCGAAACATGCCGGCATGAAGTTTGTAGTTGGGCTTTAGCCCAAAAGTTTGTAGTTGGGCTTTAGCCCAAAAGTTTGTAGTTGGGCTTTAGCCCAAAAGTTTGTAGTTGGGCTTTAGCCCAAAGGTTTGTAGTTGGGCTTTAGCCCAAAAGTTTGTAGTTGGGCTTTAGCCCAAAGGTTTGTAGTTGGGCTAAAGCCCAAAGGTTTGTAGTTGGGCTTTAGCCCAAAAGTTTGTAGTTGGGCTTTAGCCCAAAAGTTTGTAGTTGGGCTTTAGCCCTACCGGCAAATGGCAGGACGCCACTGGCACAGGCGCGACGCCTGTTGCTAGGCTACTTTCTCCCCTTTCGCTCCCACCGGCTTTTCCGAAAAAAACGTTTAACTGTGCGAACTAGATGCGCCAGGAATTCCTGGATCTCCGCGCCCGCTACCGTACCGCGACAGCTCCAGGGGCAGATTCAGCGGTGCCACAATCGCTTTACGCTCAAACTCACCCCACTTTTCGCGGGGAACTCGCCAGAGAATTTCAAACTCCAGTCCGTCCGGATCTTTTGCATAAACCGATTTGCTCGCACCGTGGTCGCTGGCACCAGTGAAGCTGCCAAGCTGTTTGAGAGTTTCTGCAGCTTTCGCCAAATCTTCAATGGTCTTTACTTCCCACGCCAAATGGTAAAGACCGACTGCTCTTGGTGGTGGGGAGGGCGCGTCATCCCCCAGCGCCAGCAACCCCAAATCGTGGTGGTTGCTGGAACCTGCAGCTCGCAGAAATGCCATCCTCCCTTGCATGAGAGCGACTTCCTCGAAGCCAAAAACAGATTTGTAAAATTGAATCGAGCGCTCTAGGGAGCGCACGTAAAGCACTGCATGATTGAGGGCAGTAACAGGTATCATGATATTATCCTCCCCAGACTAGAATATCACATCGCGTCATCTAACTTTTATAAGCCAGCCTTTAGAGGTCTGTTATCAAGAAAACGTGAAGTCCCGAGAAATCGGCTTTCTTGTGGTGTGCCGGCGGTCAGTAGGGGCGGGTTTGCTGAGATCCGGCGCTTCGCCATTTTGGGTGAGCCGGCCCCCACAACTGCAGCAAGATTCCCGGTTTCTGGCCCTCTCGCTGTCTAAACAGTGATTTTATAAACCGGCACATAGCGTGCGCCACCGGCACAGAGGGGGTTGCGGTAGGTGCCCGCACGTTATGTGCCGGTCAGGGGAAAGCAGGTTTTCCCCAATGGCGGGATTCTGGGGCATTCCCAGCATTTTGGCAATAGTCCCGCAAAGATAACTTTTAGTATAGCGCGAGCCGGTGTAATTTTATACTTGTACAGACAGGCGCAGCGCACGCTGGCGGTACAGCTGCAGTACAATATATTGCGCTTGTGCTGCAATCGCTCTAAAGCCGGCCTACGGTTGACTTAAGATTTTCTTAAGGTAAAGTGGCCGAAAGTTGGCCAAAAATCGCTTTTTAGGTACGGGAATCCCTACCGGCACCCCACCTCAAAAGCTCGTTTCCGAGTAAATAATTGCGACTTTTGTTCCGGTGCCACCGGCAGCACCGGCACGGGGCGAGATGTTCTGGTAAAATGGCTAAAAGCTATTGCTGGTGGTGGAAAGCGGGTTTTGCTTGTGGGCGGGATTCAGGGGCTGAGGTGGGTTTTTGCAGATAAAGCCCCACTGTACAATTTTTAAAATATCACAAGCCGGTGCTATTTTATACTCGTTGGTACATAAGCAGTATATTGTGCTGCGCTATCGCAGTACAGTGTGATGAGGTTGTGCTTTGGGCAGCTGTTTGGGCGGGGATGGATGTGCCGGTGGGACAACTAAGCAATTATCCAAGAGGGGATATCCCTGGGATGTCCCCTGTCTCCCACGCATGGGTGCTTTGTTCCTGTTGCCGCCAGAAGATAAGATGGCTGAAATGGGCTGCTTTTATGTTTGCTATATGGAGGACTTGGTGGTGCTGGCGCAGACGCGCTGGGCGCTGCGGCGGGCGATAAAGGCTACCAACCAGGTGTTAGATCAGTTAAACGTGGGAAAGCACCCGGACAAAACTTTTGTCGGGTGGGTATCGCGGGGGTTCGACTTTTTCGGCGGTGAGAGCCACCGGGGTTGGGGGTGGCGCGAGTGAGAGTGGAACGGTTTGCCCTTGCGGATTTCCCGGCTTTACGAGTGTCGGTGCCGGCGAGTCGCATTACGGATATCGCAAGGCCGGTGGTTGAGATGGGCGAGGAGTAGTGTGTCGAGGGTTGATATCATGTCCGCTCGCATCTGTTGTGTGTGGAAAGGTTTGTAGGGGCGGGTTCACTAGCAATGTATCGGGAAAGCCGAGAATATTTCTAAACCCGCCCCCACACAAAGGGAAGCATATCAACGCTCCCGCTCCCATCTGCAATACCACAACAGTTCCACCGGACATGATATGAATTAAAGAAGGGGTTGATCTCTCTCCACTTTTTGAAAGTTGTGTCAATTTCAAGAAAGATAAAGAGGCGATCGCCTGCCCATCCTTGAAGGCTTAATCAGGATGGGCGTCGATAAATTGTTGAATGGCATCTAAAACTGGAACATCCTTTGATTTCTTATAATAGACTTGGCCGCATTGAAGATAGCATTCAGCCGCCTCCATCAGGTCTTGACAATTCTCCGGATTGTCGATCTCTTCGCTGACTTCTTTTTTCAAATTTTTCACTTCGGCAATGTATTTGTTATAGGGCTTGTCTAGCAATGGCCGCAAGCGTTTGTCTTGTCGTTCTCCTTTCAATCGCTCGTTTAGATCGAAATCCAAACGCAGATAACTGCTCCCCACACTTTCCATAATTTGGTTACAGATATCTCCTGAATTTTTCGCAGAAGGATTCAGGAACATATCGGCTAGATGCTGAGCCCAGCCCAGCTGTCCCCAGCCGCATATCTCTTTATAGCTGTAGGGACGAGTAGTCTTGCCAGTTCCAATGGATAGAACAGCAAGATTATTCAAATCTAATCCGTTCTGTTCTTCGATAAATAAGGCATGGGCTATCGCGACTAACGATGGGTTATTAGCCGACACACCCCCATCGATATGAGGGAGACTTTGCTCCGCGTTATAGGGGAGTTCATAAGGGGGAAAATATGTGGGTGCTGACGATGAAGCGGTGCATATTTTCCATAAATCGATATTGTCATACCATGCTCCTGCATCGGCAGGGTTATTGGCAAACCACGTTGTGTTTCGGGAATAAACGTCATAAGCAAGAATCAGAATATAGGGTTTAGTTATCTCGCAAATTTTTGGAGATCCTAACTCCGGGTGAATCAATTGTTTCTGCAATATTGTAGCCAAACCCTGCTCTCCCTTTGCGTGGGGGTATAACAGATGGCTTCCCATCGCTTGCTCAATAAGCCCAATTGGCCATTTTCGCTGCTGGCGTACCGAGTCTAGGAAGATATTTTTTCCCTGTTTTAGGTAGATATCAATCATTTGCTGGGCGTCCATCTGACAGGCAATCCCAGCCGCCAGAATTGAGCCAGTGGATGTGCCAGCAATCAAGTCGAAATATTCATGCAGTTTCTTCCCTGTCTTTTCTTTCAGTGTCGTTTCTACCTGCTTGAGAATTGTAGCCGATAAAACTCCACGGATGCCGCCGCCATCTAGAGTGAGAATTTTGAAAGTCATGGTACTCCCTGCCAAGTGAATTTTTAAGTTTGCCTAACCTTTAGTTGGGATTTGGATTAGAACGAAATCCGACTGTCTATTTTTCGCCCTTACATCTTCTTTAAGACGATCGCCGAGGTCATTGGGTTTTCAGCGATTTTTAAGTTCGTACTTATTTCAGGATTCTGTTTTTTGCTGCAATAGACCGGACTATTGCTTCTCACTGATGCTTCTGTTGCACAGAGAATGGGCGTAGGGCGGGCATGGCCAGCCCTACTGCTAGAACTGAGAATTAGCGGAAAAGAACCTCAAGTATCAATGCTGGAGGCAATTTGCTTGGGCGACAGGTATGGATAGGGAATCTTACCCTCCTGTTCCAGCTTTTTGTTCCGTTCCTCAATCTCCGCTGCTATATCATTGAGTTTGCCTATAAAAGCAGCGTGGATTTCGGGGAACAAATGATTTTCAGGCAAATCTGACAGTGGATGCAGAGATGGGGTGGAAAGAAGGTTGGAGAAAAAGACCTGGAAGTGGCCATCAGGAAAGTTCGCCAATGCGCTCAAAATGTATTCAAGAGTGATATCCCCTTCAGTTTCAGGCACACCCTTGAACAGGACGTTAGGTCGGTTTGGCACATACCCCAGGTATTGGTACTGGGAGAAGTTGATTGCCGAATGGTGGGCGCTGGCTAGAAAGATAATGTTTGTCAGGCTGTTTACCAGCAAATCCCGCGTTTCAATTTTAGCAGGAAAGCCTGGAACGGCTGCCCGTTCGGGATCGGCAGTTTCCGCTGCCCAATCTTGTATAGCTTTATCTGCTGCTACGGCGGCATCGTCTTTGTACACAGCCGCTACCACATTGCCAACGTACTCAGTCAGTGCATTCCAAATCTTGTAACCATCCTCTCGGAAGAAGAAGTCTTCTACCCCATCCGAACCCTGCTCGTCAAATCCCCGCGCCAACAGCTGTTGCGGGAAGCTCATACCAAAAAAGTCCCACTTCTTCCATGCCTTCCAGAATAACTGCAATCCCCCAGCTGTACCGGTGGCAAACGTTTTGTCAGTAAAGGGCACTTCTTTAGCAATCAAAGTCTGACGAGCTAGGTAGTTTATGCCGATAGTTTCTTGCAAGTGTGGCTTCAGCAGGATACCTATGGGGTGATCCTTGGGGAAAGCGTTGTGATGGCTAATAACAAAAGGTTCCACAACCAGGTGTGTCATGCCCAAGTGGACGACAAATTGGTGAAGTTGGTCGTCAGCACAGGCTGTGTGAATCTTCGCCAGCAGATACTTGTTGGGATAGGGCGAGTTGGGGGTGTAAACCTCATTCTTGCGGTCTTTGTGGCGAGTTAACTGGATGCCAACCATGTTAAGCCGCGACTTGCCACCATCGAGCAGTTCTCGGTATACCAACAGGTAGGGGGCGTAGAACACCTTACCGTCAAGTTGAGGAATGTCCTCTAGATCCCCGTAATCCACCATGAACAGCCGGTTTTCAGCGATTAGCTCCTGAATAGATTTGCCCTGAGCGGTCAGATTGAGCATCTCCTGCGGGATGGCGGATGCGTCTGTACAGAGGGTAATGTACATGGGATTGACCCCTTGAATCAGTTGGCGGCAGAATTCAACATCATCCTTCCAAATCTGGGGAATCTGCACCGGCGAAGGAATCCACTTGGCATAGTAAGCTGTCCAAGGATCGCCACCATCCTGCACAATCTTCTCTAGCTGTTGACGCAATCCTACTTCAGAGTAAACATACTCAGCCATCCGCTTTGCAAATAATCCCAGCTTCTCAGGCGGCAATGCCTGACCTGAGGGCAGACCTTTTACCATGTGCGGAAAATCTTCCAGGGGTAGGTCGGGTGAATCTTTGCGGCGCGGATACTTTTGATATTCATACTTTTGATCGCCACCCAGTGCCTGCTGCTGCGTCACTAGCACGACTTGATTTTTAATATCTTCCAGCACCTGCAGCAGGACAGGAAGCCCTTCTTTTAGCTTCTGCTGCATCTTTTGAGTGGCAGATAGTTTTTCCTCAGCTTCGAGTTCTAGCAGCAAGGAGACAACAATCTCTCCATGCTCCACACCTTGTAGCTTTAGCTGTTTGCGTATTTTCTCCCCTGATTTCAATTCTTGCAGATTCACCTCTGCATGACCCATAAAATCATCTCGACCGAGGTTGGCATCCCAGACACTTAACCGCAGTTTACCCGCAGGGTTCACTACATCAAAGGTGAAATTTTGATCCCACAAGGGGTTAAGAGTATTAAACCGAGCTTTCGATTTTTGTGGCTTGCTGTCGTCAAGATCGATGACAGCATAGGGATCGGGCGAAAACAAGCTGGGTCGGATCAGATTGCTCCCGCTGCTCAGTTCAACTTCTAACTTGCCAAAACTGGGATTAAAATGAGCGTCAAGGAAGGCGATCGCTTCCTTATAAGCTTTCTCCTGAGCGATGACAATTTGTCCAGCAAACACCTGACCGACATCTAGTTCGGCTGACCAATGAACAATAGTTTCCGTCTGGCTCTTGGCAGACATTTCCACCGTGGTCATGATGCTCTTGAGGTTGAGTGCGCTTGGCTTTGCTTCCACCAGCGAATACTTTAGCACGTGGTTCTGGTCATCGGGCAGTTCAAGACGCTCTTTGTATTCGCGTCCCGCCTTAGTTTTAAACGAGCGCACAGCCCCAACCTCATCTTTCCCAGGGGATCTAGGTGCAGGTATTCATAAATGTGCCACCATTTTAAGTTTTCTGCACCAAAAGCCCTAAATAGATCCCATACCTTGTTAATGGGTGATCTCACAATACCTGTCACATTTGCACCGCTGCTCATGAAATTTTTCCTTCTTACTAGATAACGGATGGTAGACTGGTTAGATCGCTCTTATCGACGGGGAGAGTAATTGCGAACTGAGCCCTCTGGGCTCTCGCCTCTTGCCCCTCACCTCTAGCCTCTAATTCTTGGTGTTGAACTTCGATTTAAACCATTCAAATCGAGCTTTGAATATCTGTTCAATCTCGGCTGGAACTTGCTGGCGATCTTTCCCTCCCACAGGGATAAACACGCTGTCATAGTTCACCTTGGTGACTCCAGGACTCACTTCGGAGAGCTTAACTGTTCCCCTGTAGAGGCTGACAGGTAGGGTGCTCTTAGTCACCTCATAAACCAAGATTCGCTCAGCATCGTCAGCGCACACGAGTTGTTCTTCTAGGGTGTGGTTGGGGAAAATAACCTGTCTCCCTGCTACAGGCACCATCCTCAGTTCAACTCCCCCATTCCCCTGGGACTTTTCCTCGATTGCAGACTCCGTTGCTGCCAAGGGAACCGGTGAATCCGTCCCAGGAGCATCGTCGTCGATAAAATATGCCTTCAACTCCTCTCGCAGAATCTTTCGCGCCTGGGAGATGCGCTTGCAGACCTTCTGGTAAGAAATCCCTTGCTTTTGGGCAATCTCAAGATGAGACAGATCCTTATAATAGTGGGGGATAAACGTCTCGCGCAGACGGGGAGGTAAATTCTCTATGGCGCGGCGAATCACAATCTTTTTCTCGTCCGCCTCCAAAGCGCTTTCTGGCGTCTCGTCCGGGGAAACCAGTTCTTCTCCCTCGCTAGAGGCGTACACTTCTATATTCTCAACTCTATTCGCGCCGCGAGCGCGTTCGCGATGAATGTCCACGCACAGATTTTTTGTCAGGCTGGTCAGCCATGCCTTAAAATTAGTTATTTCCACCGCCGCATACTTTTGCACCTTTTCCCCAGCCTTCAGCATCGCCCGTGACAGCGCATCTTCGGCGTCGGTTGGGTTGCCCATCCACTTAATGCAGCAACGATAAAGATAATCTCGATATTGCTGCCAGTGCTGCCAAAATATTTTGGCCAGTTCTGACCGGCGAGCGCGGCGCTCTGTTTGCGTTGATGCCAGAGAATTCAAGCTGATACTCCTTTACCTGGGTATGGCGTGAACCTGCAGACAGAGGAAACACTTGGGTTTTGGTCTGATTAAGAACAACTGCCCTCTATCTTTCGACATACCTACTCTATTCCTTCCGACAGGTGCCCGTCAAAAGGTTTCCACCTTTTTTTTGTAAATTAATCTTAAATCCGTGTAACAAACTGTAAAGAAGTAAGGCAGATTGGCAAACAATGCCGTCTGTGGCCACCGGCGCGTGCGCGTCACCTCTTCAGCCGCTGCGGTGTCGATTGGCATCACCGGCACCTATAGCCGCGAGGTATTGGCCCTAATATCCGTTTAAAGATAGCCTGTAAAAATGCCCCGTCAAGCTATCTGTTCTGGAAAACCTGGTTTCATCGTTCTGGGAGCTTTCGGGGGCGAGCGCCGAAAAAGGCGTAAAAACGGGAGTTCCAGCGATTGTACCCGGCGCGGGTAGGGCTATTACCGGCATTCAAACAACGCAGGACCGGCGTTTCGCCTGTCCTTGCAATAGGGTATGCCCCAACCGGCTTTCTTAGGAGCGGGTAGCAACGCTCGCCACAAGCGATAGACTAGCATCAGGTGCGCGGCGGCGAGGATGAATTGGCCGTCGCCCCCATGAGCAGGAGCACAGCCGGCGAGAGCGTTTTCAGGCCTTGTTGGGGCACAGCTTTACATTAACATCATAGAACAGGGATTTTCTTTAAGAAATCTTTGCCAAACAGGGTTGACAGAAGCCAAAAAATATGTGTGGGATACTAATTAATCAGGAAGCCGATGTAAACCTCTTATAAGACAGATGTAAAAGGGCCGGTTCGCGGCGGTGAATACTGGTAGAGATGCCGGTGCGACTGATTGGGCAAAATTCGCCGGCATACAAAAGTGGGATGCTCCCGATGGCAGGAGCGGGTTCATTCCAGATGTTTGCTGGTAATAAAAGCATGTCTGTAAACCCGCCCCCGCCAGATGGGAAGAGTACGGTGCCGGTGCCGGGAAGGGTGCCGGTGCCGTACTCTCGCGCGTTCCGCACCCTACTTTTTTACGCCAAATCAAACAGCAGGACCTCTGCGGTGTCTTTGGCCTCCACCGCCAGCCGGCTTTCCTCGCTAATTGCCGCCCCGTCACCGGCTTTCAGAACCGCGCCGTTGAGCGCAATTTCCCCCCGCGCCACTTGCACCCACGCATGCCGGTCGGGGCGGAGAGCCCGCACAGCCCGCTCTCCCGCACTGAGCACGGTGGCGTACAGATCCATATCTTGATGGACCGTCACCGAGCCATCCCTGCCGTCGCGAGAAGCAATCAGCCGGAAAACGCCGCGCTTTGACTCTGCGGAATACATTTTTTGCTCGTAACTGGGGGGCAGCCCTTTTTCTGCCGGCAGAATCCAGATTTGCAGGAGATGCACCGGCTCCGAGGGGGAGGGGTTATACTCGCTGTGGGTGATGCCGGTGCCGGCACTCATCCGCTGCACGTCACCGGGACGAATAATAGAACCGTTCCCCAGACTGTCTTTGTGCTCCAGCGCCCCATCCAGCACATAAGAGATGATTTCCATATCCCTGTGCGGGTGGGTGCCAAAACCCATGCCGGCTTGCACCCAATCTTCATTAATCACCCGCAAATCCCGAAATCCCATGTGCGCGGGGTCATAATAGTTGGCGAAAGAAAAAGTGTGATAGGTGTTCAGCCAGCCATGATTGGCGTGTCCGCGTTCTTCGGCTTTGCGTACCGTAATCATCGTCTTCTCTCCTTGAGAGCCGGTTGCTACTATTCAAACTTTAGAACAGGTAAGGCTAAAATGAAAAGTATGCACTTAAAAGTAAGATACTTACCAAAAAGATACTATGTCAGCCAAAACGGAAAGCCACACCCGACTCAGCTGTGCGGTGGAAACCACGCTGCGGGTGATTGGCGGGCGCTGGAAGGTGCTAATATTGAGAGAGCTGTTCGGGGGCGTGAAGCGGTTTGGCGAACTGCACAGGGCGCTGAGCGGAATCACCCAGAAGATGCTCACCCAGCAGCTGAGGGAGATGGAGGAAGATGGACTGATTCACCGGCACGTCTACTTGCAAGTCCCGCCCAAGGTGGAATACTCCCTGACACCGCTGGGGGAAACGCTCAAACCCATTCTTGACGCCATGCACGAGTGGGGCGTCAGGTATCACAGCGAACAGCTATCCTCTAATAACTCTGTATGATATCCTCAACTCAACTCCCTAACCTGCCGGTTTTGCCGGAAATCCCTGACGGACTTCCCAATATTTGCGGGTGGGAAAAACAGGTGGCTTCTGTAACGCAAAACAGCGACCCCGTATTCTTGCACAAAACGAATATTCGCTTAGAAGATATAACTGCCGGTTTTGCCATCGCCCTGCACATGCACCAGCCGACTATTCCCGCTGGACACAACGGCGAACTAATTAGCAACCTCCAGTACATGTTGGAACGGGGAAGCGACGAACATAAATACAATGCCGGTGTGTTTGCCTGGTGCTACAGCCGCATAGCAGAGTTCATTCCCGAACTTGTCGCCACCGGCTGCAATCCCCGCGTCATGCTGGATTATTCCGGCAATCTCCTCTGGGGGTTGCGGCAAATGGGGCGCGGAGATATCCTGGAAAACCTCAAGCGCATCACCTGCGATCCAGCTTACCAGCCTTATGTCGAGTGGTTGGGGACGATGTGGAGCCACGCCGTTGTTCCCTCGACCCCTATTCCCGATATTAAACTGCACATTCAAGCTTGGCAACACCACTTTGCGGCAATTTTTGGCTGGGAAGCGCTGGCTCGCGTCAAGGGGTTTTCTCCCCCAGAAATGCACCTCCCCAATCACCCCGACACCCTGTTTGAATTTGTCAAAGCCCTCAAAGAGTGTGGCTACCGCTGGCTGCTGGTTCAAGAGCATTCTGTGGGAACCCTCACCGGCGAACCCCTCGGATACAAACACTTGCCCCACCGGCTCGTCGCCCGCAATTCCCACGGGGAAACTGCCAGCATCACCGCCCTGATTAAAACCCAGGGTTCCGACACCAAACTGGTGGCTCAGATGCAGCCTTACTACGAGGCGAAAACCCTGTGCCGGCAGCAGTTGGGTGCGGTTTCCGTCCCCCCATTAGTGACCCAAATTGGGGATGGGGAAAATGGCGGCGTGATGATGAATGAGTTTCCCAGCGGCTTCAAACAAGCTTGGCATGAAGTGGCGCGTCAGGGCGGGGGGAAATCCGGCACTGTCGGGCTCACCGGCACGGAATACCTGGAACTGATTGAAGCTGCCGGAAGTATACCAGATGAGTATCCCGCTTGTCAACCTATCGGGCAGCACAAAATCTGGGAGCGAGTTGCGCCTGATAATTGCACGCCAGAAACGGTAGATAATGCCATTCAAGAATTGCAGCGGGAAAACCCAAATTTTCATGTCGATGGGGCGTCTTGGACAAATCATCTCAGTTGGGTGAAGGGATACGAAAATGTTTTGACTCCCATGAATGAGCTGAGCGCTCTGTTCCACCAAACATTCGATTCCTTGGTGGAGTCAGACGAAAGCATTACCGGGGAATCGCGCTACCGGCAGGCGCTGCTGCACAACCTGTTGCTGCAAACCAGCTGTTTCCGCTACTGGGGGCAGGGGGTTTGGACTGACTGGGCGCGGGAGATATACCAGCGAGGTGCCGGTAGTCTGCGCATGTAGGCTGCGTTCCGCTTGAACACGCACCCCAGGATGGGGAATCAACGATGCGGAACGCACCCCACCTCTTTTTCCGAGGCGCGAAAAACCCCTCTCACTCCCCCTCTCCGCTTGCGGGGAGGGGGTGGGGGGGTGGGGTTCTTCTAGTTGGCGTCAATAAACTTGGCGATTGCTTCTTTTACCGGCGGGCCATCAATGGCTTTCGCGGACAAAGTATTGGCTCTCGTATAATAAGTGCGGCCAGTGTCAAGGAAAGCTTCCGCAGCTTCAATCAGCGAGTCAATTGCTTCAACCTTATCCATTTCTTCCGTGAGGGGTTTGTTTGTAAACTTATTTTTTCGATCCTTTTCCGCCAATCGCACGCGAGCGTCTTGCCAAGTCTCCCCTGGTTTTGCTGCAAATTTCTCATTGAGTTCAAACTGAAGCCGCAAGTAGCGATCTGACTCCAGTCCGCCCATAAGCAGCTGGCAAATTCTGCTATCAATCTCCCCTTTTGGCTCCATAAAGATATCAACCAGATGGCTCACCAAACGCAGAACACTCCAGCCCTTTACTTCCTCGTAAGTGAATGGATTGCCAGACTGCCCCGTCCCGATAGAAAGGAGAGAAATATCTTGCAATTGGACGTTGTTAAGCTTGTATTTCTGTTTCACCTCTTCAGGGACATCTTTTGACTGGCTGATACTGAGAGCTTGGCTGATGGCAGCCAGAGAGGGATTGTTGGCAGAGACTCCCCCGTCGATATGCGGGAAGAACCACTGTCCAATTTCTTTCTGTGACTCTAATTGATAAGGAGGAAAGAAAGTTGGAGCGGATGAGGAGCAGACACATATCTTCCACAAGGGAATGGGATCGAACCACCGCGATCCAAGGTCAGGATGGCAGTTGGTAAAAAAGGTCGTGTTGCGATACAGTGTGTCGTAGGCAAGAATCAATATAATTGGACTTTCGATTTGGCTGATTGGAGTATCTCCAAACTGCTCCTTTAAGGCATTTTCCAGTCCCTCATGAGAGTATTTGTAGCCCTTGCCGGGAACGACTCCCTCTTTTAGATTGGTCAGGAATGGCACTCTAAATTTAGAGGGAAAGATACTCGCTCCGTATTTTTTGTATAACTCAATTATTTGGTCAGTATGCAGTTTTTTGGCCACTCCTGCAGTTAAAATTGAGCCGGTGGAAGTGCCGGCAATCATGTGAAAGTATTGGTGCAGGTCTTGGCCCGTCTTTTCCTTGATTTGCCGCTCAACTTCTTTAAGGATTCGGGCAGAGAGTACGCCCCGAATTCCCCCGCCATCAAAACTCAAAATTCTGAAAGTCATAGCAATTGCATTCTCAGGTTAATTCACGTTCGCGAGCCTCAGGCTCCCACCGGCTCCTGACGCACCTGTATCGATTATTTCTCCAGTCTTCAGGCTCTGTCAATAGGCCGGCGCAATTTTAACGCTTGCTTAATTATTGTTGCAATCCTTCACAATTATGGGAGAGATATTTGGCCTTTTCAAAGGATGGCTAGATAGCAGGGCCAAATTAGATACAGCCGTGTGTCGCTTGCAGGAAGGGCGTTACAGGGTATAAGTGCGTCCTGGAAGACGAGAATCGCTGATTGCGGTGGTCATCTTTCTCCTGTCCGCCCTTTCCCGGACCGGGTGGGGGGGTAGGGGGTGAGGTTGTTCTTATATAGCGGTTCTAAATGATTTGTGCTCCCTGTGGTGGCCAGAAACCCGGTTTCTTTGAGAAACCGGGTTTCTGCGCTCAAGCAGCTTTCCGCTTAGCGTGTTTCTAGCAGGGTTTTGAGGATGAGATAAGCGGAAGTGGCACCGGGGTCTTGATGGCCGGCACTGCGCTCGCCCAGGTAGCTGGCTCGTCCTTTCTTCGCCACCAGAGGAATAGTGTTTTTCATCCCCTCTTCTGCTGCGGCTACGGCTTGTTGCAATGCTTCTGGAACGCTCGCACCGGCAGCGATCGCTTGCTGGAAGGCGCTGGCTGCCGGTGAGAGGGCGTCGAGCATAGTTTTGTCGCCCAAATTCGCTTTGCCGCGCTGCGCGGCACCCTCCACACCGGCTTGCAGGAGAGCGGAAATATCCTCGCCGGTGAGTTCCTGCTTGCCGGCAGCTGCTGCGCTAGCCTTCAGAAAGAAAGTACCATAAAGCGGCCCGCTGGCACCCCCCACATTAGAGATGAGCGTCATGCTGACAGTTTTGAGGACAGTACCGATATCCTTGTCAGCAACACTCGGCAACTGGGCGATAACCTTTTGGAAACCCCGGTTCATGTTGATGCCGTGGTCAGCATCGCCAATCGCGGCGTCGAGTTCGGTCAGGTAGTCCTTATTTTGTTCTAGAATGATTGCGGTTGCTTGCAACCACCGCAAGATTTGCTCTTTTGTCACCATTTTCCAACCTCCCCGTCTTTATTGTGTTTGTAGTTGGGCTTTAGCCCTACCGCCGGACCCAGCCCCCACACAGTTTTCTGATGTGGCGGTGTGCGCAGTTCCGAAGCGACTGCCCCGGAACGAGGAAACGAGGAAAAAGCCCTCACTACAAACCGTCACATTCCCCAGCGCAGCGCCGGCGTCCAAACCGGCGCATCCCACAGTTTAATCATCTCATCATCTACTTTAAGTAAGGTGATGGAACACCCTTGCATCTCCAGAGAAGTCATGTAAGGCCCAATCAAGTTGCGGACAATCTTGAGCCGTTTCTTTTCGCAGATTTGAGCTAATTTGCGATAGATGATGTACAGTTCAGAAAGAGGAGTGCCGCCCAGACTGTTGACAAACGCCAAAACTGAATCACCGGCATTGAAAGGCGGGTCAGTCAGTTCCACTTCTGCCCATTCGCCGCTGTCCGCATCCCACTCGCGCACCGTGCGGGTGTAGGCGGAATCCTCGATAATAGAAATCGCCAGCATTTCGGCAATTTCATCGGCGGATTTCACCGGCACGCGCTGGCATCCCGGTTCCCCGTGAATGCCAATCCCTACTTCCATCTCACCCTCACCCAGGTTAAAAGTGGGGCGCATGATTGCCGGCACGGTGCAGGAGGTGAGCGCCACGCCCATACTGCGCCCGTTGAGGTTCACCTTGCGGCAGAGGTCGGCCAGCCGGCTGAGGTCATAACCCGCTTCCGCAGCTGCGCCGCAGATTTTTTCCGCGAGAACAGTTGTGCCGACTCCCCGGCGTCCTTGGGTGTATAGGCTGTTTTTGACGGCTGTGTCGTCATCGATGAGGATATTGAGCACCCGGATGCTTTCGGAGTGAGCCAGTTCGGCGGCCATCTCGAAGTTCATCACGTCGCCGGAATAGTTTTTGACGATGTTGAGGATGCCGGCACCGCCGTTTACTTGGCGAGCGGCTTCTAGGATTTGGTCGGGGGTGGGGGAGGTGAAGACTTCACCCGGACAGGCGGCGTCCAGCATGCCGGTGCCCACAAAGCCGGCGTGCGTGGGTTCGTGTCCGCTGCCGCCGCCGGAGATGAGGGCGACTTTGCCTTGGACGGGTGCGCCGGTGCGGTAAACGAACGTTGGGTCAAAGCGGACTTGGATCAGGTCGGGATGGGCGGCTGCCATGCCTTCCAGGCTTTCGCGCACCACGTCTGAGGGGTGATTGATTAGTTTTTTCATGGGAGGTTGTTATTTGTTTTTCGCTGTTCGTCATATCAAGTCCGGTAGCATGGTTATTGTATAGCAGGGGGCGGGTTTATTTCACCCCTTCGTTGTGTCGCAAATAGTTCGGGTGAGCCCCGCCCCTACAAAGATAACAATCCATGCCAGCGGACATGATATCAGTCGGCGGTATAATAATTGTCACCGGCACCAATTCAAATTGCGACTAATCAGCAGTTCGGTCATCTTCGCATGATGCGTATTTTTCATGGCAACAGCTCGGGTTTCAAATCCGTACTTGTGTGCCAAATCCCTCACAGCTTCCGTATTATCGTAGGTCATTAGAAAAACACCCTCAATTGCGCTGGCAATTTGGAAAAGTTCTTCGTGATCGATTTCCGAATAGGTGTAGAGCCGAGTTCCCGCCTTTTTTCCCGCAGCAGTATAGGGCGGATCGATAAAGAACGCGGCATCAGCGCGACAGGCGTTTTGCGAGAGAAGGCGCATTCCGTCCCCCTGAAGAAAAGTCAAGCGTTCGCGCACGGCTATAATATCTGCGATTCGCTTTCTCAGCGTCTCTGGATACCAGCGTGACTTGATTCCTTTCCCATTTTCTCCACTTTTTATTCTGCCCGCTCCAGCCGCCAAAATACCTCCGCGATGAATTCGGTTTTTGAGAATTGTTTGAAATGCTTTGTCTCCCAAGCTTAAGGCATCTTTTCCCAAGGCAGCTTTTACGGATATCGGCGAAAAATCAAAACTCACAATTTCTTGAGCCAGCCATTCACCATCACCGTTAATAATGGTCTGCCAAACAGCTGCTACTTGCTCATCAATCTCCACCATTGTTACATGATTCGCTAGCCGTTCAAAGGCAACAGTGAGGCTGACACTGCCGCCGCCAGCAAAAGGCTCAATAAACTCAGCGGGTGGCGCTGGCAAGCTGGCTAGCCACTGCCTGATGCGCGGTACAAGCCACGTTTTCCCGCCTGGGTATCGGAAAGGACTGCGCTGGGGCACTGACGCGACGTTAGTAATTTTGTTGAGGGAAATGTCCCCAAAAAGCGATAGTTGCTGCATCTCAAACCCTGAAGCTACAAAAGGTCTAGTAATGTGGGAGCATCTGGAGGGTTATCTAACCTTTCATCCAGTTTTTCCTGCAAATGGTCGATAAAGTCGTCTATTGAACCAGCTTCCGGCGCGGTAATTCTTTCTAAGGCCGGTTGAAACAGAGTGTAGACTGTTCGAGACAGAGTAAGCTGATAGCGGTTTCTATCAGAATCGCGCGTGAGGTCGTATATAAGCCACGCCATATCTGCTTCTTGCTTCTCAACCTCTGGGAGAGGCGGGAGTGTGCTGTAAAAGCCTTTGTGCAAAGCGACAGCCTGTTTCTTCTGCCAGCTTTTTAGGATTCCCCCTTTGTAGATTAGCTGCGGTGCCAGACGCTTGCGTGAAGAAGAGAGGTAGTCAGGACGGGGATAGTTTCTCTGTTTTGTCCAGTCCATATTCGAGCGGTTGGCTGGGTCTTCCATGTAATATTCAAAAGGCCGGCGCACGTTGCCAGAGATATACACTGATTGGATTTCCAAACTGCCAAAATCCGTCACGCGCCCTCGGTCGTCGTAAGCGACCAGAACTACATCAATATTGCCGGCAGACTGTCCGTGTTTATCATTTATTCGGATTTCTGTAAGTGAAGTCCACGTCGCCCTTTCGGTAAAGAAAAAGGCAGCTGCATCGTCTGCGATAATCCAATCCTGGCGGAAGCGAATTGGGCAGGTAATCGCGACTTTATCCCCCTCGAACACACTGCAAACTCCTAACGGATCGTTAGCTTTATCCTTGGTGCAAGACGGCACCTTGTTATTGTAAGGGCAGAGTCGGTGTCCCCGATAGCGTTCGGCTTCTGGGGAGAGGTTGTCTGGGGGAAACCCAAATACTTCTGCGAGAGGGTGTTTTGGCATATGGCGTTTTTTATCCTCTACTTATCTTTCTACATTTTACCTCAACTGACCGCTGCGAACCGGCAGAGGCGAGGGCACTTTCGCTTCCGCCATCGGCACCTCCCCTACTCCGTCTCCACCCTAACATATAGCACAGCCGCTTCCGAAGCGCAGCAGTGCGCCGCAAGTGCGGCGTCAAAGTTTTGACCCAGCGTCTAGCTTTCGCTCAACCAGAAGTTCCTCTAATGAAGAAGGCCATACAGGTTTTATTTCTGCAAAATTCCCTAATTTTGCCAATTCAACCTCAGCCCCAGACAGCAGCGACTGCAGTTCAATTCTATCAAAAATTGCCTTCAGGTCGATGCGCTGCAGCAGTTTCTTGGTAATCGGGCGCTTGGCATCTGAAAATAACCGCGAATAGATAAGATCCAGACAGAGTGGGTGGTTCAGGAGACAAGTGAGGAAAGCAGCTTGTTCTGGAGAAGAGCAAGCGATGAAGTAACAGGTGTCATCAAGCATAACCGGACGCCCACCAACCGGCTGGATAGCTCGAAACCTGGGAATCTTGTGCAAACCCGAAATGGCGACTTTGTAGAGAGCGAAAGAATAGTCTCCGATGCCAAACATAGAGAAGGGTGGCTTCCCCCGATAGATAGATGACTTTCGTCGCGCAAATATGCCGGCGTGTGCGGTCAGGTAACTCCACAAACCAGGCGCAGTCTGCTGCAACTGGTGCGTGTCATCCCCGAGGCGCTTCTGAGTCACGATTACAGCCCTGTGAGGCTTAACATTTGCTTGGTGAAACAGATCCGTACTTTTGACCAAGGGATAGAGATATTCAGGTTCAGCGATAACCGTTTCGCCCAGCTTGTTGTGGAGACAGCCCGATGAATCGCAGGTCAGTTCCATGACGGGTGCGGCGTCGTGTTTCAGCCCTTGACGCCAGGTAAACGGGCAATTTCCATCAGCAAAAGCTGAGCGCTTGTAAGCTGTGAGATTTGCAACCAGCCGCCCGCCGGCAATGCACAAGTGTTGAATCTTAACAATTCGACATAAAAAAAGCGCCCAAAACGTGCTATGATTTGGGCTACGGTCAAATCAATCCTGTTAATAACCTGTGCTCAACTCATTCTCTAAGATTGTCCAAAATCGTTTGGCTTCTTTGCCTAAAAATGATTATCCTGTCCTTAACACCCGCTTGTTTATGTCCATATGGTTGAGCTATGCAATGGATAAAAGCTTGACCAGTATGAGAGATATATTCAAGCGACTAAATGGAACTGGCTATGAGCTAGATATTTCAACTTTCTCCAAAGCTAATGCGTCCAGAAGTCAAGAGCCATTTCTGAGACTTTATCAACAACTTAATGAGGAAATTTGCCGTCAAAAAGACCTTCAAAAATATGAGCTGTGTCCTATTGATTCAACTGTCATTACTCTAACGAGTAAATTGCTATGGCTGCAAGAATACTACCAAGTCAAGCTTGTTAGCTCCTTAAATTTAACCACAGGAGTTCCAGAAGAAAACTTAATAAATTTTGGATACGACTCTGACTACAGATATGGAAAAGAGATGTTAGCTAGTTTGCCCCCAAACGGTGTAGGGGTAATGGATCGGGGCTTTTCTAGTTTAAAATTTTTACGGCTCGCCCAGCAGTCAAACAAGTATTTCGTCTTGCGCATACCTAACAACTACAAACTTCAATTTTCTGAAAATAAGGGGCAGTTTCTAGTTGGGACAGGCAAGGACTCAGGAATATATAGAGTTGTTAACTTTTGCGATCTTGAAAAGCGTGCTGAGTATAGATTGGCCACCAATTTGGAGCGGGCCGAAGTCTCCGATGAAGAGCTTATGGAAATCTACAAATATAGGTGGCACATAGAGTTGCTATGGAAGTTTCTTAAAATGCACCTTAAGTTGGATAAGCTGATTACTAAAAATGTAAATGGTATAGCTATACAAATTTATGTTTCGCTGATAGCTTACCTGATATTAAAGATAGTAGATATTCCTAAAGAATGGGGGACTACGCTACTAGATAAACTCCGCTATCTTCAATGTTGTATGTGTCAAGAAATCAGCTATGTCCACTGGATAGAACGACTTCTCTCTGGCTAAGCATTTTTACTCAGGGCAGGATAAATGTAAGCTAAAATGTAAAGTTTTGTGACAGAATTCAACACTTGTGCCGGCAATGCCGGTAGTACACTCTGGATCAGTCGCGTGTAAATCCGGGTATACAGGTGCTTCGTACTGCGGTATTCCTGAACCCAATTCTACGCAAAACAGGCAGGCGCTAACCGCAGCCCCAAACCACTTTTTGGCGTCAATCATTCGGACAGACGCGCTTTTCACCGGCAGTGCGGTATCGAAGGCAAACTGCAAGACGTTCCGCGCCACAGATGTTTTGCAAAGCAGGGCAATTGTGGGATATTCCGGGGCGAGTTCCCTAATCAGCTTTATCCAGATGTACTCGGAAATGTCGAAATTTGAGCTGCCGGTTAGCGCCTCAATCCCTCGCAGGTGTTTCAGATTTGTCTTGTGCGGGAGGTTGGCACTCCGCTCAACTCCCAGCTGGGAGTTTGTCACCCACGGCGGATTTCCCACAACAAGAAGGGAGCCGGTTGTTTCCCAGCGCAAGTCTCGGCGAAAATCCAGAGCGAAGAGTTTGTCATTTTTTATGATAACACGAGTTGAGGGAGATTGACCGGCAAGTTTTTGGGCGCTTTGGAAATGAGTTGTTTGCAGCTCAATTCCTTGGATTTCGCGAGGGGGAGTGGTAAGATTGAGCAAGCCGGTGATGAAGTTTCCGCAACCGCAAGCCGGTTCGAGGACTCTGGGCCAAATTGTGCCGGGGGCTGCCAGAGATTCCAGGACTGCGGTTACAAGTGCCGGTGGGGTTTGAAAGTCGCCGAAATGTTTAGACAAGAAGATTCTCCAATCCTTCAGTTGTACCTAGGGTTCCCAGAGTGATGATTCGGCTGTACTGAAGCCTCCACTGCAACGCATTAGAAATAGTGAGGTAGCCTAGAGCCAGAGGTTGCGCCATTATCCGTTCCGCAAGCAGTTCGCGTCCAATCTCGTCCAGAGGAAGGTTGCGATCCTCAAGGAATGCAACCACATCATCCTGATTGCCATTCCGGCGCAGGATTTCTCTCAAGCCGTAGGTTGTTTGGTAATCTCCCGTTCGCTCACGCGCTACAAAAATTGCGTGCTGGAAGTTCAATCGAGCAGCCCTTAAGACAGAATCGTCATTTTTTTCGTAGACGAACACGAGAAGATGATAGCCAAGTCCGTACACTTTCTGGCTGGCATCCCGAAAGGGACATCAAGACTGCGGCTGTCGGATGGATGTTACCTTTAAGTCTACCTCTAATGTGGGAAAATCGATACCGAGCGCCGAGCTGCCTGGTGTGTGAGAATATTGGGCTACAAGATACCGGTGAAATGCCTGTTCAACATATGTCCCTACGGCTTTAGCATCTGTAATGCCATACAGGTTGGGAATCGACATAGCGCTCAATTCTTGAAGAAAATCTCGGGCGGCGGTTTTCAGTACGGGTAGCGTCAGCTCTGTCATATTGTCGATAGTTTATTCTAGTTACTCCGTCTCCACCCAAACTGTAACCGCCGCAACAGCGATTAGCATCTCGTCATTTTTATCATTAAACTCGTCAATCGCCCGCCCCTGCACCACCATGCCGCCGGCTTCAACGGTGAGGGTTTTGCGCCCGAAAGGCAGCACAGCCAGCACTTCATCTTGCCGCACCTGTTCCGGATAGGGCACTGCTACCTGCACTTCCACAATCATTTGATTGGGGTGGCTCAAACCGGCAACTTCCCAAATGCCGGGTAAAGCATTGTGAGCGATGGCGTTGCGCACAGCCCGGGCTGCTGCGACAGTGGGTTCTTGCCCATGCTGGTCAACTCCCATGCCCATTTCGATGATAAAGCGTTTGCGAGCCACAGTCACCTCTCGATTTGTTTGAATCTAACAGTTTATTTTTATAGCATAACTTGCCGGTTTGAGACGCGATTGAGACGCGATTTATCGCGCCTCAAAAGGACTTGGCACAAGGGCACCGGCTATCCCAACCCCTTTTCTTTACCCTAACTGCACTTCACGCCGCAGCACACCGGCACGATCGCTGCGCACAATGATGTTAATATTAGCCTGTGCCGTCACCTTTAGCACCCACTCGGCGCGGGCGCGATTGTCGGTACTGGAGCTGTGACCTAAACCGAATTGAACGAGCGTCAGTTTGTTGCTTCGCCCTTCCAAATCACCCAGCTCAGTGCGCCGCTTGCCGGTGAGCAGCGTCACCCCTTCGGGCAATTCCAATTCGACAAGCACAGGGCGGGCGGATTTGCGTTTTTTGGCTTGCTGGCTGGTGTGAGTGGGCAGAAAGCCGGTGTTTTCTACCACCAAGTTTAGCCGGTAATTGTCATTGCCGAGAGAAGTCACCTCCAAAGTGTGAATCGACAAGTGCGGTAACATATCAGCCAGCGCTAAGGCAAAGGGTGCATTGCGGGCTGCTTCCCCACCCATGAAAGCAGGCGGGGGATTTCGCCAGGTATAAAGTGGGTCCCAGCCGCCCAGCTCAACCGGCCCTAATTGGGGGTGATTATAATTATACCACGGCACATAAGCGCCTTCCCCAACATGTTCGTCGAACCACTGCAAAACCTTTAAATCCTCCTCATGCGGGTGCTCGCGCCCCCAATCCAACACCTTGCTATTTTTAACACCGGCTCGCTCCAGCGGGTTCCACAGTTCAATCGTGAAGGCAAACGCACCAAAATGATCGTACATCCAGTCGTCAAAAATGCCGGTGACAATTTCTTTGGGGTGATAGCGGAAATCGTGATATACTGAAAGGCAGGGGTAGCCGGTCAGCTGGGAGCCGCGCTCGCCAATTTTCTTATACACCTGCAAGTCATCGGTTTCGATATCCTCGTCAGGTCGGGTGCTGGGGGGGCGCAGGATTACGCCACTGTAGGTGTGATAAGTGAGCGCGAAGTTGATATTGGGGTGCGCTACAATAAAATCTACCAGCGCTTCGATTTCCGGTTCAGATGCCGGATATGGTCCCGCCCCACCCTGCTCCGCTTCCGGTCGCCACTCGAAGGGAAAATTGCGGTTGAAATCGAGTCCCGCATGCGGGCGAGCAGTTTTGATCAGATAGCCGTCGAAATCTTCTATCAAACCTTCAGGAAATATGCGATAATAGGTGCGTCCGTGTTCGTCAGGGGCGCGTTTTTCCATTAAGCGCGGGTCGAGGGAACTAATTTTCCAGTCCCCGTTTGGATCGGGGACGCGCATTTGCAAGACGCGACTGTCGCCATCTATATCTTGCCGGTGCAAACCTTCGGCTTTTTCCTCATAGGGATACGCCCGCACGCCGGAGCGAATAAATTGCGGCGCAGAAGACATTGCCAGCGCCGCACCGTCTGGATTGATGCGCGGCACTGCATAAAATGTGCAGTTGTCAAGCAGGCGCGTAATCCGATCGTCGCGTCCGTATTCGGTGAGCAATTTGTCAGCGATATGCAATACAGTTGTAGTGCCGGCAAGTTCTGTGGCGTGGATGTTGGCATCCAGCCAAACCGCCGGTTTTTCTGTATCTGCTCCCGTGGCGCGATTGGTGAGCGTTAGCAGCCAAATCGGATTTCCCTGGTAGCTGGTGCCGGTTTGGCTGAGAGTCACATATTCAGGATAGTTCTTCGCCCATTCTTGCAGAACTGATTCCAGTTCCTCATTGGTGAAATAGCGGTTAAAGTCCATAGCACTGTTTTGTTAGTGAGAGCCGGTACATCCTATTTTTGATCATATTAGCATCTAGCCAGTAGGTGCGTTCCGCAGGAACGCACCCTACTCTTGCTACTCTTGCCGGTGGAACACTTCGGAAATCAGCAGCGCAAAAGCGCCGGAACTGTCATACTTGGCAGTCAGCCGCTTGAACTCGCTTTCCGACACCAGCTTGCCGGCTGATAGCTCAAATTCTTCTCCCACCGGCAGTTTGGCAGGATAATTCAGGACGATGCCTTCCGCCAGGAAGAAAGTTTCGTTTTTGCCGCCGGTTCTGTCTACGACAAGTTCTTGAGTGTCTTCTCCCGGCGACACTTGCAAATCCGGGGTCATCGTCTCTTTTTTCCCAACCCACTTCCCGGACAAGTTTTCGATGGCCGTTTCGGCTGCCGGTTCGGGGAAACTGCCCAGGTGTTCGCGAATGTGCAAAATCCTGTCTAAGCTGCCACTCTCCCCATAGACAATCCCTAAGCTATTATTCCAATCTCCATTCTTCAAGAAAAACTCAATTCCGAAATCGCGTCCCGGTTCAAATGTTTTAGTCACCCAAGCGCTGACACCCCAATCCAACAAGGAAAGCGCTCTTTTAGAAAGAGCGGCTGTGTGCGCCAGTCCATCAGGCCGGTTGCAAGCTTCCTTCTCGATTTGCCATTGGTTTTCCCGCACAGTTCCGTCAGGCGATGGAAATTGATTGGTGTGAGTGATAACGGTCTTATCTTCATTAGCCTGCAAATGCCTGATGCCTTTAAATTCCTTGATGACCTCTTTTTCGGGAGAGCGCACAGTCCAGATGCCATACCAGGAACTGACTTCAGCTGTCACGCGCTCGAATAATTTTGTCCAGTGCTGTTCTTGGAGATTCATAATTCCTCTCATTAACTTAAAGTGAGATGTTTTCATTGCAGAGCGTCTTTCTGGGCGCAATTGCAGACTTACTCCCTCTCAGACTGGACTTCCCAGCGCAGCAGCACTGGAATCTGGGAAACATCGATGGCATAGTTGACAGTCCAGAGGACTATCTCGGCAATCAACAACCTTTGCACCCAGACGATATCGCTCTCAGCACTCAGGAGTGTCAGTCCAGTATAGAGCTGCCAGAAGCGATAGGGCAGGTACAAATAGGGCACCATCACCCACACGCACGATTGAAATCGTCTCAAAGTGACAATCTCGAAGGCAATTTGCAACCCCAGCATCAGAAAGTAGGACAGGAAGACTTGCAGGACAGTGGGATGACTCCACCAGACGCCCCAGAGAATCATTGCCACTAGAGGAAGGGCTATCCCCACTACCTGCACAATTATAACCCAGGCAGAAAGCCAAGCTGGCAGTGGTAAAGGGAGGGTGAAGGGCTTGGAGTTCTGCCACACCCTGCCCATATATACGAAAAAAGCAGTGGAAACCGCCAGGAAGAGGAGGTTTTCCAAAAAGATGTTCAGGGCGGTAGAGGAAGTTATTGGCAACATTTAAGTAACGCAACAAAAATACACCGGCATATAGGTTGCCGGCATGACTAACCCTTCAGTTGAGCCATGAACGCAGGATCGTCCCAGTAAGACGACACTTTTTGAATCTTGCCGGCACCGTTAATTTCAAAAACACTGATCCCCTCGCCGGTGGCAGTCCGTCCATTTTTCCCAACCGCCCGCATTGTCCACTTGACTGCTGCCCCACTGCCGGCGACCACAAAGATATGGTCTTTTGACAGTTCTAGTTTATCAAAGATCGCAGACAGCATCCCGAAAAATTTCTGAGAATCCTCGTGGACTTTGCTGGGCGGCTTGCCAACGGGGTCACAGATCACCCCATCTTCAGCAAAGTTCTCCAGCCACCCCTGTGGATTCATCGCTGCCATATTGACAAAGTAAGCATCTACAAGTTTTTCAATGGCTTCTGCTGACATCGCGGCAATCTCCTTCACTATCGGCGCAACTCTTAACTTATCACAGATCGGTTGTAGTTATAAAGCCAATCCTCAAAGTCGGGCTGACTCGCCTGCGCCCGCTCCATCGCTGTGCGCTGAAATGTATCGCTGTCGGCGTCATAGGCGCGAGAGCCCTGGAACTTGGGCGTCGATGCCTTGTTTTCGCAGCGCCATCGCCGCTGCCAGACCGCCAAGTCCAGCACCGATGATGGCCACTTTCTCAACGGCACTGGGAAATTCCACTGGGTTGTTTTCAGACATGGGTGAGGCAGTACCAAGAAACCGGGTTTTTTATAATTAAAACATGAAAACTGAGTTTTGTCAACCAAAGAAACCCGGTTTCTCGCTCCTGAGCGTAACTTTTCGCCTGACTTATTAGTGGCGAGTGTAGGAACGCTCAAAGTGGGTTTTGACTTTCTCCGCCACAGCCGCCAAAGCTGCTGCCGAGACAAAAGCCGACACTGCCACGATTTTACTCCCAAACCCGTCTGCAACTATCGCCAAAGCTGCGATTGCGACCGCCGCACCCACCGAGATTTGTTGCAACCGGCTCGTGACCCGATAGGCTCGACTGCAGGTTCCGCACAGCTGCGTGTGTTGCGAGAGCCGGTCTAGCAGCACCGGCTCTCCGCCGCACTCCCCACTGTCGCTCCCCAGCTTCGAGGTGGCATATCCCTGATAATACGGCAAACCCTGCCCAAATTTATCCAGCCACTTGCGGTACTCAATCACCAAGGTGTCGGATGTCTTGAGCGGCCAATAAAGCTCTTTTAGAGGTTGCCTCAATCGCTCTAATTCAGCTTTTTGCCCGACAACAACTTGCAAATCCTGCTCTAATATTTTGTTCTGGCGGAGATGCTCCAACCACAGAGGCTTCAGCTGTATTTTCCAACTCAAAAAGTTGGCATATCTTCTTAATAACATCCGGCATTTACCCTGACCGAGAGGGATTGAATACAGAGCTATTCCACCATACCTGCCCGCCACACCAAAGCTATACATAACTAAATTTGGAGCGGTGAAATCAAGGTTGTTCCAGCGGCCATTGGGGTTCCGCATTCCCCGCCACCTGCCCTTGATCCCCTCAACCGAACTTTCCAGCACTTCCATTTCCAGCGGTTGGGCCTGTTCTCGATTGCCTTCGGTGCCGTGGTGGCTGATGAAGACGTGAGCCGGATCGATGACGTTTTCTATGAAATACGTTTGGTCGTAAGGCAGGTCACGCATGTAGTCGGCGCTGTGGAATTCCGGCTTGTCCAGCTCCGGTATGATTGGTATGCGAGCTTCGTCAGCTGCTTCCGGTTCCCCGGGCCACACCCAGACCATGCCTTGGCGCTCCACAACGGTAAAGGATCGCACGCAGGCATTAGCCGGAATTTTAGCATCAACCGGCAATTGCGGAATGTGCTCGCACTCACCACCGGTGCCGAACTGCCAGCCGTGGTACAAACACTCGATTTTGCCGTCGGTTATCTGTCCGTCGGAGAGTCTGGCGGCGCGGTGGGAACAGCGATCTGTCAAACATCCCAGTTTCCCATCCCGGTTTCTGAACAAGACGAAGGGCTCGTCGTACAAGGAAAAGCGATAAGCCCGGTCTTTGGGCAGGTCTTGAACAAATGCGACCGGATACCAGCACAGCCTCCAGTTGAATCCTCGCTCCCTCTCAGGCACCGGCGCAGATTCGGTCTGTTTCGCTGTCTCTTCAGTCTTGGCCTCTGTTTTCATCGAAAAACTCGCTGTCAACCTATTTGCTGTATTCTATCAGCTTACTTTAACCCCCAGCTAACCATAGCGGACCGCTCTAATATCAAGTCAGTTAAATACCTGTAATTAGGGAAAACAGTTTTTAGGGGCGGTTGCACCTAACTATCACTCACCCCCCAACTGCGCAGCGACATACTGCCTAACTGCCTCAGCTGAATCCAGCTGCAAAACGGCACCGGCAATCGCCTCCGCCTCAGCCACCGCCAGTCGGGAAATCGCCGCTTTCACCTCAGGAATTGCCGGCGCGCTGACGCTCAACTCATCCACGCCCAGCCCCACCAAAATCGGTGTCGCCTCTGGGTGCGACGCCAGCTCGCCGCAGACTCCCACCCAGATGCCGGCACTGTGCGCCGCTCGAACAGTCTGCTGAATCATCCGCAGCACTGCCGGCTCGAAGGCATCAGCAAGAGTGGCCACTTTGGGATTGGTGCGGTCAGCTGCCATCACATACTGGCTGAGGTCGTTGGTGCCGATGCTGAAAAAGTCCACTTCTGCAGCCAGCCGGTCAGCCACCGCCACAGCTGCCGGCACTTCTACCATCATGCCGACTTCCATCTTTTCATCGAAAGGGATGCCGGCAGAGCCCAGTTCCACCCGCACTGCGGCCAAAATCTCTTTGGCGGCGCGGATCTCCCTCACCGAGGCGATCGTGGGAAACATCACCTTAATCTCGTGACCGGCAGAAGCCCGCAAAATCGCCCTCAGCTGGGTTTTCAGCAAATCCGGGCAATCCAGCAGAAGGCGAATCCCCCGCCACCCCAAGAACGGATTGGCTTCTTGTTCCAAATTCAAATAGGGGAGGGGCTTGTCGCCACCGGCATCCAGAGTGCGCACCGTCAGGGGGCGAGTGCCTAAAATCTCTGCGATCGCTTGATACACTTGCAGCTGCTCCTCTTCCCCTGGAGCCTGCGCTCGCTCCAAATAGAGAAACTCACTGCGCAGCAATCCCACGCCCTCAGCACCGGCACCGGCAGCAATTTTGGCATCTGCCACCCCGAAAATATTTGCCATCACCTTGACTTTTCGCCCGTCGCGTGTTAATGCCGGTTGCTTCGCTGCAGTCCTGACGGCGTGCTGTGCGGTTGCGCCCCTGCCTTGCTTTGCCTGCAGCTCCCTCACCCGGGCCTCATCCGGGCTGGCCCACAGGGAGCCGGTGCCGCCATCCAGGGCCAGCGGCGTGCCATCCTCGATGCGGGACAGTTCCGTCCCAACCCCAAACACAGCGGGGATGCCGAGGGATTTGGCCAGAATCGCGCTGTGGGAAGTGGCGCTGCCCTTGCCGGTGCAGAGGCCCGAGACGCTGATCGGGTCTAGCTGAGCCACCTCCGAGGGGGTGAGTTCGACAGCCACCAGAATCGCCCCGGCTTCCCCTTTGTGGGACAGCCGCAGGACAGGCGTCGTTAGCGCACCGGCTCCTGCGGAGCTGCCGGCGATCGCAGGGGGTGCTGCCGGCACTTCCCCACCGATCAGCAGCCGCAGCACTCGCTGGCCCACGTCCAGCACGTCAGCTGAGCGCTCCTGAAGGTACGGGTCGTCCAGCGCTCGGTAAACCGCAACCATCTCGGACACCACCGTCTGCCACGCCACAGCGGCACTGAGGCGCTGCTGGAAAATCTGCTGGCGAGCGACTTTCAGCACGGCGGGATCTGACAGGCACAGCAAGTGGGCGTCGAAAATGCTCGCTTCTTCTTCCCCCATCTGGCTGGCGGTTTGCCGGCGCAGCGCCTGAATTTCCATTTGCGCGGTTTGGATGGCCTGCACGAGCTGCTGCCACTCCCCCTCAGGACTGTCTGCTGGCCCGGCTGCCACCTCCAGAACCGCTGGGCGATACCAAACCGCTCGCCCGATGGCGACGCCAGGGGATGCCCCGATGCCGGTGAGCTGAAAACCCTCACCCCCACCCCCTGTTTCTTCGATCCCCCCCTGCCCCCCCTTGAAAAGGGGGGGTTCGCTTTGGTGGTGGGATGCCGGCGCTTCGCCGAAATTGGCTTCTACCAGTTGCTGCAGTGCGGCCAAAGCCTCATCCGCTTCCGCTCCCTCCGCTGCGATGGAAATCTCGTGCCCCCGGCGCACTCCCAGGGTGGCGACCTGATTGATGCTCTTGGCATTCACCGGCGGGCTGGCACAGGTCAGGTTGCGCACCGCGATCTCGCACTCAAACCGGCTGGCTGTGGCGGCGAATTTGGCTGCCGGTCGAGCGTGAATGCCCAGCAGATTTCCCACACTCAGGCGTATTTCCTTTATATGCTGTCCGGGCTGCGGCACGCCAGAGCTTTCCCCTTCCTCTGCGCGGGGGTTGGACAGCTGAGCGGCTTTTGCAGCCAGCGAGTTCCGCGCTTCTGCCATCACCTGTTCCAGAGAAGCGCCGGCACCGGCAACAACCGCCGCCGCCAGCGCCCCCTCCACCAGCGGTGCCTCGCACAGTCTCACCCTGTCCCGTTTTTCCGAGGGCAGAAACTCCAGAGCCATCTCAGCACTCATCAGGGCGCTGCCCAAATCCATCAGCACCACTACGCCCCTGTCACTGTAAACCGACTCAATCGCCTCGCACACCCGCACAGCATCGGTGCCAAACGGATTCTCTGGGTCGTCAATCCCTGCAGCGAGGGCAATTTTGACCCCGCCCTGAACCATCTGCTCAGCTAGCTCCCGCACTGCGGCTGCCAGCTTAGCGCTGTGAGCTACGATGACAATGCTAACCATCAATCAACCCGCTCCTTATCAGGGGCAATTCTGCCTGATTTTTTGAATTTGCCCTACTCTTCCCAATGATATCTATTTGAAGTACGGTGCGTTCCCTTTCTGAGGGAACTGCAACCCCGGATAGGGGGGACAGGGGGAAACGGCTTTATTTTCAGTTTATTTATCAGACCTACTTAGAACGAGCAATTTGTACAAATGGCATCAAATTTTTTGCTCTACGGTTCTTACGGCTACACCGGCAGTCTGATTGCCCGCTTGGCCGCCGGGCGAGGACTTCGCCCGACACTCGCCGGGCGGGACAAAAACAAACTGGCGGCGCAAGCGGCAGAACTGGGCTTGGAGGTTTCAATCCCGTTGCCGGGATTGAAACTACGCCGCATTCCCGGAATCCACCCTGCGGGCGATGGTGGCCAGCCGATATCTCGGCTAGCTGCTTGGTTTGCCGGTGGTGCAGAATTTCCAGAAGCGCCTGATTCAGGCTCAGCCCCCCGGGCCAACTGACGCTGAACGCGCACAGGGGATGAGTTTGTTTTGGGGAGAGGCGCAAGACAGTGCTGGCAAAAGGGCTGCGAGCCGGTTGCAATGCCCTGAAGGCTATACGCTGACGGCGCTGACGGCGCTGACGGCTGTGGGAAAGGTGCTGGCGGGAGAGGTGAGTGCCGGTTTCCAGACGCCATCAAACGCCTACGGGCCAGATTTTATCTTGGAAATTGAGGGCGTCGTGCGCTCAGATGCGGACTGACAGCCGGTGTGGCAGTCCCAGAAACCGTCCCAGAAACCGTCCCAGAAACCGTCCCAGAAACCCGGTTTATTAAAGAAACCGGGTTTCTTAACCCGTTTCTTAACCCGTGCTAAGGTACTCTAGTAGGAGTCTGTGGCGCATAGGAACTAGATGAGTATCTTCACACTGCAATCGGTCAAAAAGGACTTTGGCATCAAGGAAATCCTCAAAGATGCCAGTTTTAGCCTGGGGGCCACGGATAAGGTTGGTTTGATCGGCACTAACGGTTCTGGCAAATCGACGCTGTTGAAGATGATTGCCGGTTTAGAACCGGTTGACAGCGGTCAAATTTTGGTCAATTCTGGAGCCAGGATTGTCTATTTGCCGCAGCAGCCCGAGCTGGATGAGAGCCGCACGGTTATCGAACAGGTGTTTGCTGACAGTGGGGAGCAAATGGCTCTGGTGCGCGAGTATGAGGAACTGTCAGACAAGCTGGCTCACTCGCCGGGAGACAGCCAGCTGATGTCTCGTCTGTCTGGCGTCATGCAGCGGATGGATGCTGCCGGCGCTTGGGAATTGGAAACGAATGCTAAAATTATTCTCACTAAGTTAGGCATTGAAGATGTCAGCGTCCGCATTGAAAGTCTTTCTGGTGGCTATCGCAAGCGTATTGCCCTTGCAGCTGCTTTGCTATCTGAGCCAGATGTGCTGCTGATGGATGAGCCGACAAACCATCTGGACGCTCTGTCGGTTGAGTGGTTGCAAAGTTATTTGAACCGGTTTCGGGGGGCGCTTTTGCTGATCACTCACGACCGCTATTTTCTGGATCGGGTAACCAATCGGATTATAGAAATTGACCGGGGCGATCTCTATACTTACGATGGGAACTATTCTTACTATCTGGAGAAAAAAGCTCTCGCGGAAGAGGCGGCGGCGAGCAGTCAGCGGAAACATCAGGGGGTGCTGCGCCGCGAGCTGGAATGGCTGAGTCGGGGGCCAAAAGCTCGGAGTACGAAACAGAAAGCTCGGATTCAGCGCATTGCGGAAATGCGGGTTAGGGAGTTTAAGCAGGCTGAAGGTAAGGTGGATATTTCTACTCCCAGCCGGCGGATTGGGAAAAAAGTGATCGATCTGGTGAATGTGGGGAAAAGTTATGGCGATCGGGTGTTAATTAAGGATTTTACTTATGAGTTAACTCCGGAAGAACGCATCGGCATTATTGGGGGCAATGGTGCCGGAAAATCGACGCTGATGGATATTATTACGGGGCGGGTGCAGCCGGATGCCGGTGCGGTGGAGATTGGCTCTACTGTTCACATCGGCTATTTCGACCAGCATTCTGAGGAGTTGCTGGCGGCGATGAATGAAAATCAGCGGGTGATTGAGTATATAAAGGAAGAGGGGGAATTTGTCAAGACGGCGGACGGGACTCAGATCAGCGCCTCTCAGATGCTGGAGCGTTTCTTGTTTCCGGGGAACCAGCAATATGCGCCTATCTACAAGCTTTCTGGGGGTGAGAAACGCCGGCTGTTTTTGTTGCGGGTGCTGATGAGTGCGCCGAATGTGCTGATTCTGGATGAGCCGACGAATGACTTGGACGTGCAAACGCTGGCGGTGCTGGAAGATTATCTGGAGGATTTCAATGGCTGCGTGATTGCTGTTTCGCACGATCGCTATTTCCTCGACCGCACGGTGGATACGATTTTTGCCTTTGAGGAGGGGGGCAAGTTGCGGCAGTATCCGGGAAATTACACGGTTTATTTGGATTTCAAGCGGGAGGAGGAAGAAGCTGCTGCGCGGGAGAGTGCCGGTGTCAAGGAGAAGACGAAAGAAGCTCAGCCGAAATCGTGGAAGTCACAGCAGGATAGCAGCAAGCCGCGCAAGCTGTCATCGAAAGAGAAGCGCGAGTTTGAGATGCTGGAAGGTAAGATTGCCGGTCTGGAAGCGGAGAAAGCGGAGGTTGAGAAGGCGCTTTACAGTGCACCGCCTGGGGAAGTCACCAAGGTGCGAGAATTGTACGAGCGGGTGGAGCAGCTGAAGCTGGCGATCGATGCGGCGACTGAGCGCTGGTTAGAGCTTGCTGAACTGGGGGCTTAAATTGACCGGATATACCCATCATATAATGTCCGGTTACATCGGTTTTGTATAGCTCCCCTTGTAGGGGCGGGTGAGAGCCAAGATATTTGGTGTTTCATCCAACAATCAAATTGGTATCAAGAGGGCGCTGGTGTGACGCCCTCTCCTGTAAACTTGGGAAGTTTTACTAGAATGGGTAATAGCCTCTTGTAGAGACGCGATTTATCGCGTACAAGCTCTTGTAGAGACGCGATTTATCGCGTCTGGAGCTGCGGAGACAAATTTTTCCCGCTTCACCGGCTCCGGACGCCAGACACTGCCCTTAAGAAATTGTGAAATTTGATTGGAGCCAGTCTCTCCGGAGTGCTTTCGATCTAAGATATTAGGGCTGTGGGCGAGCGCTACAGCCACGGGCTGCATATTATATCGCCCAACCGAAAAATTGTCAATCATCCTTTGGAAAGGAAAAGCTATGACCCGCGCTATAATGGAAACGCAAAAGGGGACAATCCACTTGGAGCTGTTCGACAAGGATGCCCCTAACACGGTGAAAAATTTTGTTGAGCTGTCGGAAAAGGGTTTTTACGACGGTCTGACCTTTCACCGAGTCATCCCGGATTTTATGATACAAGGTGGCTGTCCGAAGGGAAATGGAACGGGCGGTCCGGGCTACAAAATTAAGTGTGAAATTAACTCCAACACACACCAGGCCGGCACGCTATCGATGGCGCATGCCGGTCGCGATACGGGGGGGAGTCAATTTTTTATTTGCCACTCTCCCCAACCGCACTTGGATGGAGTGCACACCACCTTTGGCAAAACGGAGGACATGGATGTAGTCAATGCTATCCGCAAGGGTGACAAGATTCTTTCTGTCAAGATTGAGGGGTAGGTGTCTGCCCATATTAGTGAGATCCTGAGAAACCCGGTTTCTTAAAGAAACCGGGTTTCTGGGCCGTACTTCATCCAACTGAAAACCGCTATAGGATCTAACGTGCTAACCAATTTCTAGTGCTATAATGCTTAACTCCCCCACTCAAGACTTGCGCAGCAGCTGTATCCAGTTTCTCGGAAAAACCCCTACAGAACGCCTGCGGGTGCTTGAGAACCTGGGGTTAGCGCGTTACGATTTTTTAACTGTAATGCCTTTGACTGAGGCAAATGTAGCCTGTGTGATGCGGTTTCTCGGCAACCGGCACCGGGTGAAATTCCCTAACCTCCGAGGAGCGGATTTATCGGGGTTGGTTTTAGATGGGGTGAACTTCATCCGGGGGGATTTATCCGGGGCGAACCTGAGAGGGAGCCGGTTAGTCAATGCCGACCTCCTGTTTGCCAATTTTACTGCAGCTGACTTGAGAGATGCGGATTTAACCGGCGCAACTCTCAATGAAACGATATGGTCAGGTGCGCTCGTTGAGGGGTGCCGGTTTGGCACAGGGATTGGCATAGCGGAGGAGCTGCGCTGGGATTTAACATCTCGCGGCGCTCGGTTCAATTAGGTGAGGGGTAAGAAGAAACCCCACCCCCCTACCCCCTCCCCGAAGCGCGGCTATCCATTACCCACATTTTTCTTAACATAAAGTACATATTTCTTAAAA
>NZ_KB235948.1:6748943-6794007 GCF_000332335.1 Kamptonema formosum PCC 10802
CGTAAGGGTGATGGGGAACCGGGAGTCAAGACAATTTGGCGTGGGCTGTGTAGACTCCATGATATTGCCTCTACTTGGCAACTGAGGGACTCTGGCCACCCCAAAGAGGTGATGGACTTCCAAATGGGCTATACATAAATCTTCATTAAGAAAGATGTGGGTAATGGATAGCCCGCTAGCGGGGAGGGGGAGTGTTTTCTTGTTCCTAGGCGGAGTCGGAACTGGGAGGATCCGCTTCCTCCCGTATTGAGAGGGGTGCGCGGTATCTGGTACAATAAATTTACTCGAAGTTTCACTAAGATCCTGGCGATTGGAAATCGCAGCTATACAAACAAAGCCCGCCTGCGCGGGCTTAAGAATGCTTTCATCTCTCGTTTTCTCGTTCCCAGGCGGATGGAACAGCTGGGAGGCAAAGCCTCACCCCTGATTGAGAGGGGTGCGCGGTATCTGGTACAATAAATTTACTCGAAGTTTCACTAAGATCCTGGCGATTGGAAATCGCGGCTATACAAACAAAGCCCGCCTGCGCGGGCTTAAGAATGCTTTCATCTCTCGTTTTCTCGTTCCCAGGCGGATGGAACAGCTGGGAGGCAAAGCCTCACCCCTGATTGAGAGGGGTGCGCGGTATCTGGTACAATAAATTTACTCGAAGTTTCACTAAGATCCTGGCGATTGGAAATCGCGGCTATACAAACAAAGCCCGCCTGCGCGGGCTTAAGAATGCTTTCATCTCTCGTTTTCTCGTTCCCAGGCGGATGGAACAGCTGGGAGGCAAAGCCTCACCCCTGATTGAGAGGGGTGCGCGGTATCTGGTACAATAAATTTACTCAAGTTTTAGAGCGGGGTCAACCAATCAATGGCAAAATCGATTAAACTGCCTCAAAAATTGATGCTTTTGGGATCGGGAGAGTTGGGCAAGGAAGTTGTGATCGCGGCTCAACGTCTGGGCAATTATGTTGTTGCCGTTGACCGCTACGCCAACGCACCGGCAATGCAGGTAGCTGACGCCAGCGAAGTGATTTCCATGCTCAGTGCTGAGGACTTGGAAAGGATTGTCGAGAAACACCGGCCCGATTTCATTATACCAGAGATAGAGGCAATCCGCACAGAGAAACTGCTAGAATTTGAGGGGCGAGGCATCACGGTAATCCCGACGGCGAAGGCAACGGACTACACGATGAATCGCGACCGAATCAGGGAACTGGCTCACCGGCATCTGGGCGTGCGGACGGCTCAATATGCTTACGCGGCATCGCTGGAGGAGCTGGTTGAGGTTTCGGAGTCGATCGGGTTTCCTAATGTGGTGAAGCCGGTGATGTCTTCTTCTGGCAAGGGCCAGTCTGTGGTCAAAGACCGAAGTGAGGTGGAAAAAGCCTGGAATTACGCGATTGAGGGTTCCAGGGGCGACACCCAAAAGGTGATTGTTGAGGAGTTCATCAATTTTGAGATAGAGATTACTTTGCTGACTGTTAAGCAGTGGGACGCCCCGACGATTTTCTGCCCGCCCATCGGGCACCGGCAAGAGCGCGGAGACTATCAAGAATCTTGGCAGCCGGCGGGGATTTCTGAGGCGCAGGTTTTGTCAGCGCAGGCGATTGCGAAAAAAGTGACGGATGCGCTGGGGGGTGCCGGCATCTTTGGGGTTGAGTTTTTTATCACGAAAGATGAGGTGATTTTCTCGGAACTTTCGCCCCGCCCCCACGATACAGGGATGGTGACGCTTATTTCGCAGAATCTCAATGAGTTTGAGTTGCACCTGAGAGCGGTTTTAGGGCTGCCGGTGCCCAAGATTGAGCAGCTGGGAGCTTCCGCGAGTGCGGTGATTTTAGCGAAGGAGCATTCGGATTCGATTTCCTTTGAGGGGGTGGCGGAGGCTCTGGCGGAGCCTGATGTAGATTTGCGGCTGTTTGGCAAGCCGGATTCCCGTCCTTTTCGGCGGATGGGGGTGGCTCTGGCGAAGGGGAGCAATGTTGAGGAGGCGCGGGAAAAGGCGGCGCGGGCGGCGAGTAAAGTCAGAATTGTCAGGTAGGAGAGGTACTGAGAAACATTGAGAAACCCGGTTTCTTAAAGAAACCGGGTTTCAGGGGCGTATAATTTCACTTTTGAAGTAAAATTAATCAGGTAAATACGAAACGGCTGCCCCTGGTTTTTTGTTCTCACGGTTGCGCTTGATGTTAATCTTACTTCAATGAAATCCCAAATCCCAAATCCCAAATCCCAAATCGACCCCCCCTCCCGGCGGAAACTCCCAAAAACGGCGCACCCCCTGCGGCGTCTGCTCGACTACGGGCACAAGTACCGACTGCAAATCTGGCAGGCAACGGTGTGTTCCCTCCTCAATAAACTCTTCGACTTGGCACCCCCCGGCTTAATCGGAGTCGCTGTCGATGTGGTCGTCAAAAAACAAGACTCCCTCATCGCTAAGCTCGGCGTTAAAGATATCTACGGGCAATTCGTAATCCTGTCGGTTCTCACCGTTATCGTTTGGATACTCGAATCCGTATTTGAGTACGCCTACGCCCGTCTGTGGCGCAATATCGGTCAGAACATCCAGCACGATTTGCGCCAGGATGCCTACCGGCACATGCAAGAACTGGAGCTCGCTTATTTTGAGGAGCGCAGCACCGGCGCGCTGATGTCTGTACTCAGCGACGACATCAACCAACTGGAGCGCTTTCTCGACTTTGGAGCCAATGAAATCCTCCAGGTTACTGCCACAGCGATCATTATTGGCGGCGCTTTCTTTATTTTAGCTCCCAGCGTGGCGTGGATGGCAATGCTGCCCATGCCGTTTATCCTGTGGGGTTCAGTTTGGTTTCAGCGCCTCCTCGCCCCCCGATACGCTGAGGTGCGGGAAAAAGTCAGCCTGCTCAACGGACAGCTGGGCAATAATCTCACCGGCATCACCACGATTAAAAGCTTTACCGCCGAAGAGTACGAAGCGGGGCGCATTCAGCGAGAGAGCGAAGCCTACCGGCAAAGCAACCACCGCGCTATCGCCCTTTCTGCTGCCTTCGTGCCGCTGATTCGGATGATAATTTTAGCCGGCTTCACCGCACTGCTGCTCTATGGCGGGATGGAAGCAGTTGCCGGCAAAATGTCTGTCGGCACCTACAGCGTGCTAGTCTTTCTCATCCAGCGGTTGCTGTGGCCTTTAACCCGACTGGGAGAAACCTTCGACCAGTATCAGCGGGCGATGGCTTCCACCAGGCGGGTGTTCAATTTGCTCGACACTCCGATTGCCATTCATCCGGGAGACAAACCGCTATCTGTCGCCTCAGTTCGGGGCGAGCTGGAATTGCGGAATGTGACTTTTGCTTACCGGGATAGAGCGCCGGTGATTAAGAATCTCTCCCTGCACATTCCCGCCGGCAAAACTATCGCGATTGTCGGCTCCACCGGCTCCGGAAAAAGCACCTTAGTCAAACTCCTGCTGCGGCTGTACGAAATTGAATCTGGCAGCATCACCCTGGATGGCGTTGAGTTGCGCGAACTGAATCTCAAAGATTTGCGCCGCTCCATTGGCTTAGTCAGTCAGGACGTGTTCTTATTTCACGGCACCGTCGCCGAGAATATCGCCTACGGCACATTTGACGCCGCGCCGGCAGATATAATAGCTGCAGCGAAAGTTGCTGAAGCTCACGACTTCATCACGCAACTCCCGCACCAATATGAGACAATTGTAGGCGAGCGGGGGCAGAAATTGTCAGGGGGGCAGCGGCAAAGACTCGCCATCGCGCGAGCAGTTTTGAAGAACCCGCCGGTGCTCATCCTCGATGAGGCGACCTCTGCAGTGGATAACGAGACAGAAGCTGCGATTCAGCGCTCTTTGGAGCGGATTATCCAGAACCGGACTGCGATTGCGATTGCTCACCGGCTCTCCACTGTGCGAAATGCCGATTGCATTTATGTCATGGAACATGGGAAACTGGTAGAGTGGGGCCGGCACGAAGAACTCCTCGAACAGCACGGGATATATGCCGGTCTCTGGCGGGTGCAAATGGGCGTAAGATGATAGGGGAACAAATTTAAACGTAAAATCACCTCTCCCCCCTACCCCGCTCGGTACAACAGAGGGGGAAAAATCTCCCCCCACTTCCGGATCGCCCAGAGGGGGGGTAGGGGGGGTGGGGTTTACGGCTAAGTTTATTCATGTCCACCTACTTAGTGCCAGCGACGGAATACAGACCATGATCATGTTTGGCAGGACCCAGCCGAATGGGGCAGAAAATAACTGGCGACGCCAGCTAGATGAGTTCGTCAAGGCGAACCAGGAAGAATTGGCCGCTTTAGCTTGGGGGCTATTTCTGGAAAAGGGAGAGGAAATTGATACTGTGGGAATTGACCTCAAGCCGGCACCGCATTTCGTCTACTGTCCCCGAGAGGCTATAGAAACCCTGAATCGCAAGGTTGACAACCACCTGCAGGAGATTTTGGGGCTTGTTGACAATCACAAACCTGAAAAAGAAGTTCTGATGATCGGGATTGGCAGCGACCAAATCAAGCTGATTTATTTTGAGCCGGAACCGGCACCCCCCGCTTGTTTTGAGCGAGTCGCCAAGGATGTCGATACCTTAGTGCAGCATCTGGAGCAGCGCATGAAAGAGCAGATCCAGTGCTGAGCGATGAGTTCGCAGTCAGGGCTATATACTCACAATACGTCCGGTTAAAACCGGACGCTATACAGACTTTCGCCCGCCTGCGCGGGCTAAATTTTATCATATCAAGAAACCTGGTTTCTACTTGGACAGGCATCAGTCAGTATCGCCCATAAAATCTAAAATGTGCTGGGCGGTGATCTGCGGCTGTTCCAGGTGCGGGAGGTGACCGCAATTTTTAATCCAGATCAGCTGGCTGCGCCGGATTGCTTTCTCAAACTTTGCGGCATAAGCTGTCCCTAAAATTTTATCATTTTTCCCCCATAAAATCAAGGTCTGCTGCTCAATTTCTGCAAGTTCGTCCGCAAAAGAGCCGTACCCGCCACTCTGGGTAAAAGCAATCAGCGCTTGATTCCAGCGGGGCATTTCCAGGTGCAGCGCCGCACACAATTCGGCATCTGGGGAAACAAATTTCGGGTCGCAGTAAGCGGCGAGGCTGATGCGCCGCCGCACTTTGGGATTGCGCAAAAATTCTGTAGCCAGGTAGCCAAGGGGCGGAAACAGGAATTTGCCGGCAACAGGACGCTTAGCCAAACCGGCACTGTCAATGAGGGCGAGCTTTTTGACCGCTTCGGGGTGAGTGAGGGTAAAGTCAATCGCCGCCGCACCCCCCATTGAAACGCCCACCAAAATCACCGGCTGGTCAATCAGAGTTTTCCAGAAGCAATAAAGATGGGTTTTGATGGCCGTCGGGTTTATGGGGATTTCGGCAAGGCGATCCGTAAAGCCAAAACCCAACAAATCGAGCGCCCAGGTTTCGCTGTGTGCGGCAAGGAGGGGCAAGAGGCGGCGGAACTCAAACACGGAGCTGTCGAAACCGTGGAGCAGCAAGATGGGTGTCCCGCCACTCCCCTGACGGACGAGGGTGGTGGCAACCGGCACCTGGCTCAAAGGAGTGGCAATTGCCTTTCGCTCAATGTTCTGGGCGAGGGCGATGGAGGTGGGCTCTGTGAGTCGCTCGACTGAGGGGGGTAGAACATTAACTTTCATGAATCTCAGTGTACCGCAGGCCGTCAAAGATTCATAGAATTTTGTGGGAGGGCGATTCCCCCCGCAACCCGGGGTGGGTCAGTCCCTTGACGCCGCCAATGCCGGTGGCGCAGTCGTCGTGCGCGCAAACAACAGGAGGGTGCGAGGATGTCGGAGCGAGATGAACTTCTCTCAACTGTGGGGATAGATTACACTCACTTGCGGAATTTACTGGCCGTTGGGAATTGGAAAGAAGCGGATCTAGAAACCAGCGCTGTCATGCTTCTGGCAGCCGGTCGGGAGAGAGAGGGCTGGTTCAGCTTAGAATCCATAGAAAAATTACCCTGCGCTGACCTGCTTACTATGGACAGTTTGTGGGCAAAATACAGCCAAGGTCGCTTCGGCTTCAGCGCCCAAAACCCCATCTATTTTGAAGCGGGACAGGACTTTGAAAAATTTGGCGAGCGGGTCGGATGGCGCGTCAGCAACTACTGGCTAAACTACTCAGAACTCACGTTCGATATTTGCGCTCCCACAGGACACCTGCCGTCGGGGGGAATCGGATACCAGCGCTGGACGAGATGGATAGAGGCGAGTTATTGCTATCTCGCCCACCGGCTCGTGACCTGTAGCGAATCTCTCGCTGAACCGCCCAGATAAAATTCCGCTGATTGCCCGCAATAAAACCCTCACCCCCCAGCCCCCTCTCCCATAAAGGGAGAGGGGGAGTAGTAGTGGGGTGCGTTCCGGAGGAACGCACCCTACTGTTCTGCTTTAACGCAGTTGAGCATCCGCAGGGTTGCTGCAGCTGCGTAGTTGCGGCGAGCCTGCTGATTTGGGTAAAAAGAATTGCCGACTTCATTCAACGGAGAGGCGACCTTGCAGTAGCCAGACATTTGGCTGATGTTTGCCGCCGCCCAGTGGGTAGAAGTGTCTGAGAAGGTTTTGGGTGTTTCTTTGGGAGTGAGTTCCGCACTCAGTCCGCGCTGTGTTTTGCCAAATTCCGCAGCGCGGCGCAGCACCGTTACCAGTTCCGCTCGCGTCACCGGCTGCTCGGGGCGAAATGTCCCATCTTGGTAGCCGCTGACAATCTTGTTATCTCGCGCAAATTGAATCTTGGCAGCGCTCCACCGGGAAGCGTCCACATCGGGATAGGGGCGAGATGCAGCTTGACTGGGAACGGTGATATTGACATTAGGCAGCCTTTTGAGCGATTCCACCACTAAAGACACCAGTTGCTCGCGGGTTAAGGTGGCTTGAGGGCGGAAAGTATTGTCGTTGAAACCCGCCACGAACCCCAGCGTCACAGCTTCGTCAATTTCTGGAGCGTAGACATCATTCACTACGTCTTTGAACTTTGACGAACTCCCACCCGGTGCGGTTTCGGGAGTTGCGCCCAGCGCTATGTCACTGGTAAAATAGACGTGGCCTAGGGTTTTTCCGTTGTAGGTTCTTTTGGTAAACCGCCAACCTGGATCTAGATTTATTTTGAGAAAGCCATCGGCGATGCCATTGGTCTTGCCAATCACAATCGGCGGGGCTTTTGGGTCCTTATTGGAAATCGCGACGAGCTGGATATCGCCATCGCGGTTAACTAAGTTAAGGGTGTATTGCAATCCAAAGTCTTGCTCCGCCATGCGGAGGGAATAGCCGTTGCTGTCTAAACCGCGCCCGCAAATGCCGGTGAAGTCAAACTGCAAGAGCAGGGCCTCTACCTTGACGGGGTTGGAGCCACTTTCGCTCCAGCACGGACGCTGGTTGGATATCTGCTCGATCAGCAGCAGTTTGTAACTGTTACCGGCAAGGGGCTGAGCGACGGCGATGAATTTGTTTTGGTCAACTTCTTGCTGGCCAAATGTGACAGCGAGCGCCTGGCTGAAAGCGCTGACGGTCGAGACTGTGGCTGTGGCAAGTGCCACCACAACCAGCCGGAGTGAAGTTTTCATGGTGTTTCGTTTTTTTACTCAATGGGTTGACTTTAGCAGGGATTCGGTAAGTTCCTCAGGGATATGTCTGCGGTTTGTCAAGGTCTTTAAATAACCAGGAGCATACACTGAAGTTTCTCTTATGTCGAGTCTGCTTTTCAGGACGCCGGCAAGGGGCGAGCCGGCATGGCTTGCGCCCTCCGAATTAACCCGCCCCCCCTTCCCGACCGGCGACCGGCGACCGGCACCCTCTACCGTGCCACCCGGTGGGCCTGTTTGGCGAGCGGGTCACACACCCCCCCAATACTACAATTGTGCTACACTAGGCCAGAAAGCGGATTCAGCAGACATTAAATAGCATTTATGGCACGCCTGAACCAGATTATTGCGATTGAGAAAGGGATAAAAAACCGGTCAGCTCAAGAGCTGGCGGCGGCGCAGCAAGCGCTCCAGAAGCCGGCGCTGCAGGCCGGCATCGCCCGCACCTACCGGCCCAAAGACGAAGAGGGCGAGCAGCTGCCGCCTGAGTCCAACAAGGTGCAAGTCAAGGCGGAGGAGGTGCTGCGCCAGACGGTTGAGATTCTGACCAAGCTGTTTGACGTCACCGCCACGAAGGACTGGACAAACTGTCGCGCCCGTGCGGACGTGGTGGTGGACGGTCAAACTCTGCTGGCGCAGGTGCCGGTATCTTACCTTCTTTTTTTGGAAAAGCAGCTGGCGGATTTGCAAAATTGTATTAAGAAGCTGCCGGTGCTTGACCCAGCGGAGACGTGGGCATTTGACCCCTCGGCAGACTGCTGGGCCACAGAGCCGGTGCAAACGGTCCGCACCAAGAAAATCCCCCGCAACCACGTCAAAGCTGAGGCGACAGAACACCACCCGGCTCAGGTGGAAGTTTATTACGAAGATGTTACAGTCGGGTACTGGCGGACGGTGAAGTTCTCCGGTGCCCTGCCGGCGAGCCGGATCAACGAACTGCTCGGGCGCATGGAGCGGCTGCAGCAAGCTGTTAAGTTCGCCCGCGAGGAAGCCAACAGCACCGAAGCAGAAGAGCAGCGTGTCGCTCAGCGAGTGTTTCAATATTTGCTAGGCTGACACTTGCAGGTTTTTAAAGTTTGAGTTAATATAGAAAAAGAGTACAAGCTCAAGCTCAAACTTTAACTTCAACCTGGTTAAAATCCTGCCACCGCCTGGCTTTGCAGCCCCAGTAGGAGCGGGATGAGCCAACCGGCTTCTGGCCGGTCAGGCGCGACCTCAAGTTCAAGTTATCACTCTAAACTCAGCATTCATCGCCGATCGCCAAAGCGAATGTCTGGGAAAATTCAGGGTCGAGATGCTGGCTCGTATCCAGCCTGGGGTGCCCCATACCCCGGTAGTTTAATTGGCAAAACGCGACTCTAAGTTATCCTTATGCCCTGACTTAAATGCAATGGCGTGCGCAAATGGGCGATAAACCGAAACCCGGGAGAAGGCTACTCACCCGGGTTTCACGCATTTTCGGGCCGGTATTTTATTTGGGCATCTCTCGTTCCCCGGCGGAGCCTGGGAACGAGAAATATATCATATTTGCCGAGAAATAGAAGCTGGCTGGGGCGGGCCAGGGCGACTTTACTTAATCTTAATTTTTGTAAAAAGTTTTGATGAAGAAGTAATAAATTTCACCGCTCTCACGATGAGATAGGCTAGAATGGCGTCAACGGTTTGGAGAAATAGGTGGTATGACGAATTTCCCGCCTCAAGAGAACACCGCCGACAACCGGCAGCGGTGCTACTGCCTCAATCCCGATTGCAAAAGTCCGGAAAATCCGCGAGACGCCGGGGTTTGCCAAAGTTGTGGCTCCCAGCTGCTGCTCTTGGATCGCTACCGATCCATTAAACCCATTGGGCAGGGTGGCTTTGGCAGAACTTTTCTGACTGTGGATGAATCCCAGCCATCCCAAACACGCTGCGTAATTAAGCAGTTTTTCCCCCAACACCAAGGCTCCAACAGCACCCAAAAAGCGGCAGAGTTATTTCGCCAAGAAGCCCAGGGGTTAAAAGTTCTCGGCAAACACCCCCAAATTGCCGCAATGCTGGCGTATTTTGAGCTGGAAGGACGCCAGTATCTGGTGCAAGAGTTTATCGATGGCCAAAACTTGGCTCAAGAACTTGCCGAGAATGGGCCTTTTGATGAAACCCAGATACGGGATCTGCTCAACAGCCTGCTGCCGGTGCTGCAGTTTGTCCACGATCGCCAGATGATTCACCGGGACATCAAACCGGAAAACATTATTCGCCGGCGCAGGGATCGCCGCCTGGTTATCGTCGATTTTGGCGCGGCAAAATACGCCACGGAAACAGCGCTGGGCAGGACTGGAACGGTGATAGGATCTGCTGCCTACACGGCACCGGAACAGACCAAAGGCAAGGCAACCTTTGCCAGCGATATCTACAGTTTGGGCGTCACCTGCACCCACCTGATGACTCAGGTGCCTCCTTTTGACTTGGTTGATACGAGTGAAGATGCCTGGGTGTGGCGGCAGTATTTGAAAACGCCGGTTAGCCCTCAGTTAGGTAAAATTCTCGACAAAATGCTACAAAGCGCCACGAAGCAGCGCTACCAGTCCGCAGAGGAAGTCTTGAAAGACTTGAATTCAAATTCGCTTCCCCAGGCACCAGCAATCAATAAAAAATGGCTGGTGGCGGGTGCCATTCTGGCGCTGGCATCGGCGGGAGTTCGGTCTTTGACTTATCCTGCGATTCAGCAGGTTTCGACTGTCAATAATGGGGGGGTGACGCAGCAGCCATCTGACCGGCAAGACACTCCGAAACAAGGCGGCTTGTATGTCCAGAAAGATGGGCGGCAGCAGGTTTTCCCCCTGAAACACACGGAAGTGATGGCCAAAATCGCTGGCAATCTTTCCCGGGTGGAGGTGACGCAGACGTTTGAAAATCCCTTTCAGGAACCTTTAGAGGCGGTTTATGTGTTTCCGCTGCCGGATGAGGCCGCAGTGGATGATATGGAAATAAAAATTGGCAGCCGCGTCATCCGGGGGGCGATCAAAAAACGGGAAGAGGCGAAGCAAGTTTACGAGCAAGCCAAGCGGGAGGGAAAAACTGCCGGTCTTTTGGAGCAAGAGCGGGACAATATCTTTACGCAGTCTCTGGCGAATATCAAACCGGGGGAGAAAATTGATGTCACCATTCGCTATACGGAAAGCCTGAAGTTTGAGAGAGGGGATTACGAATTTGTCTTTCCGATGGTGGTGGGCCCGCGCTATATTCCGGGAGGGTCGGGCGATGCCACCGGCAATACCAACAAGGTTGCAGACGCTTCGCAAATCACTCCGCCGGTGCTGCCGGCGGGCACCCGTTCCGGACAGGATATTAACGTGACGGTGGAAATTGAGGCGGGGGTGCCGGTGTCTGGGGTGCGCTCGACTTCGCATCAAATCCGCACGACACAAGACGGGCGCATCATGCGGGTCCAGCTGAGCAGCGAGACGGCGATTCCCAACAAAGACCTGGTTGTGCGGTATCAAGTTGCCGGCAAGCAAACCGAGTCGGCGGTGCTGAGTCAGGCGGATGAGCGCGGCGGTCACTTCGCCGTTTATTTAATCCCGGCGGTGGAGTATCAAACGAATGAGATTGTGCCCAAAGATGTGGTGTTCTTGATGGATACCTCTGGCTCGCAATCGGGCGATCCGCTGCTGAAATCTAAGGAATTGATGCGGCAGTTTATTAATGGGCTGAATCCGGACGACACGTTTACTATTATTGACTTTGCCAATACGGCAACGCAGCTGTCTGCTGAACCTTTGGCGAATACGCCGGCAAACCGCGCCAAAGCGATTGCTTATGTCAATCGCCTGGAAGCCAATGGGGGCACGGAGTTAATGAATGGCATGAACGCTGTGCTGAATTTCCCACCGGCACCGGCTGGGCGTTTGCGCAGTATCGTCTTGCTCACCGACGGACTGATTGGCAATGACGAGGAGATAATTGCAGAAGTGCAAAAGCAGCTGAAACCGGGCAACCGGCTCTACAGTTTTGGCGTTGGTTCTTCGGTGAACCGGTTTTTAATTGACCGGCTGGCAGAGGAGGGGCGGGGTGCGTCGCGAGTGGTGCTTCCGAATGAGCCGGCGCAGGAAGTGGCAGAAAAGTTTTTCCGCCAAATCAACAATCCGGTGCTGGCGAATATTGAAGTCCGCTGGGAGGGTTCTGGGAAGGAACCGGAAATTTATCCGCTCAAGTCGCCGGATTTGTTTGCGAATGAGCCGCTGGTGCTGTTTGGGCGCAAAGGCGACGGCAAGAGTGGCACGCTGCGCATAAAAGGGATTGCGGCGGGTGGCGTGCGCTATGAGAAGGCGGTGCCGGTGGAGTTTGAGGGCGGCGGCAATTCTGCAATCGCCCAACTTTGGGGTCGCGCCCGGATTAAGGATTTGATGAAGCAAATGTATGGGGGCGAAACTGCTCAAGGGGTGAAGGCGGTTACTGATACGGCGCTGGCTTACCGGCTGATGTCTAAATATACTGCGTTTGTGGCCGTTTCTTCTGATGTGCGAGTCGATACGAGCAGCACCCGCCAGGTGCGAGTGCCGGTGGAAATGCCGGAGGGTATGAATATCCAAGGGCAATTGAGCCCAATGCCGGCAGCCCCTCCTATGCTGGCAGCCAAGTCTGCGCCGGCACCTCCCCCTGCGCCGGCACCTCCCCCTGCGCCGGCACCCGCCGCTGCACCGGCACCCAGTCAGTCGTTTGATTCCTCTGTTCCGGAACCGGGGCAAATTCTGGGCAATATTCTGGCAGTTTTGTTACTGGGGATATACTTTGCCTGGAAGCGGTTGATGGCATTGAGAAGCACTCCGCCTCGCAATTAGAAAGAGGTTCGCAGTGCTGTGGGGGCGGGTTCACAAATATTTCGGTTGAACCCGCCCTGATTTAAATAAACCGCCCCGGTGAAGGAGCGCCAAGAAAAGAGAGAGGATTTCACAAATTATTTATAAGTGCTATATCATGGATTCGGAAAGCGCGGACTCCACCACTGATACCAGGAAAACCAGGCTTTTTCTAGAGTTTGGTAAGCCTTTTCATGTGAGGAATTATTTAAAGGGACTGACAAATGCGCCCAGAGACAGCGCATATCCCGAAAATCTGCCTGACCTAGCAACCAGGGAAGGAAACGGTGCGAGCGCACATCGTAGGTATATCGGTTGCGCCTAAACTGCTCATCTGTGACGGTACTTCCGCCACGCGGGTTGATACAGGCGCTCAGGTAGGCGCGTCCTTGGTGAGCGAAAAGGGTGTAGGAGCCTACCCCTTTTTTCTCGCGCAAAACCGGCAGAACTTTATCGGCAGATGAGGAGATAGCCGTGTGGGCTTTGATGTATGAGTCAATCCCACCAGAGGTAATAACAAAATAGCGCATCTCAATATCGAGGGGCACACCGTTTTGGATGTAGTGATAGCGCCTTCCAGAAAGGAATTTAGGACTTTTGGCAGTTTTATTGTCCAGGGGAGTGCTGGCCAAAGGCTGCCATTGCGGCAAAGAAACCGCTGCGGGAAAATTGAAGGGGGTGAGTGTGGGCTGGCTGCCGGTGGGATACAGGAGGGACTTTCCCAGAACCAAGAGAACACTGCCAAAGAGGGCAGCCAATAGCGAAATCCGGAGTCTTTTCCAGCCCTTCATAGTTTTTATAATTCTACTATTCCTATTTTAGGAGTGTTTTGCGAGGACTGTCAAGTGGCAAAATAGTCCGAAAATCAGCACAGCTATCGCAGAAAATATCAGAGATCCATCCCCGCGATGCCAGTATTCAAAGGCTTCTTGATTGGAGAGGGCGGCGAGGACAGCCAGGAGAGCAACCCGCACCCCATTGACGGCAAATCCCAGGAGGGCAGCCACCACCGGCACCAATATTTTTTGCTTCCAGCTAGTGGGAACTATGACTAGCAGGATAGATGCCCATCCCAATAGCTGGAGCATCAGACCGATGCCGGAACAGCCCTGGTAAACTTCTATAAAGCCGGTGGGGAGATTCACCAACACCCCCTGGCTAGATGCTGGAAATCCTAATAGCCAAAGGACAAAAACTGCGAATTTAGCGGTTAGCAGAGAGATATCAAAGGGGAATAGCCATCCCTCAGCTACGGAGAGAAAACAGAGGAGGCTGAGTTCTTGCCAGTATTGCTTTAATCCTTTAACGCCAGAGGCTAGAAGACCCAGCCCCAGACCGGAAAGGAAAGGTGAGATGCGAAGGAAAGAGGGATTGCCAGAGAGGTGGGCGCTCTTGAGAAGAACCAAAGTCAGGAGGGATGCGCCGAGAAAGCTGGAGAAAACATCGCTTTCCAGATTTAAGGTGTCGCGCTTTTTCCACAGCAGGGCGGATACCGCCACCCAAAACAGGACGGTCGTGCTCAGCAGGTCACTGTTTCCGCTTTTCCAAGTCAAAGTAAGATGCAGGGCAATTAAGCCGGCGGCTAGACCCAACAGCCATAATTTCAAGTCTTTGACAGAAAGTTTCAGGTTGAGCATAATTAGAGAGTAGCGACACATCCAATTTCGCACCACGGGGTGCCGGTTGCCGGCACCCGCCAGCCACTTCTGGAACTGGCTGGTAGCTACAGTAAATAGGCACTGGCTATTATAAATATGCTGTTGGCGAGCCGTGAGGGGTTAGACCTGTGGCTAGTTCCTCGGCGATTAGCTAGGTTCCAGGCGATTGCAAATCGCGGCTATACAGACGAAGCCCGCCTTCGCGGGCTAAGAGTGGAGCGAGACTCTCAAAATCTGCCCGGTTTTTTTCCAGCAAAGACGAGAACAGGGGGGGAAAGGGTTTCCATTTTCCCCCCCTCTCCCAGGGCGGGAGAGGGGGGTTAGGGGGGTGAGGGTGAAAACCTTTGCAAAAAGGGTATGCTCCCCTAAATGGGGGTCACTTCTTGCTTTCTCTAATCGAGAAGCCCCGGCGCGTGGGTCTGCTCTCACCTAATTGTACTTGAAAGCGGACCTCATCGCTAATTTCTCCCATTCTCACTTGCAAAGTCCACTCACCGGCAGTCATGGGCCAAAATAGGGAAGGGGATGACTGTGCGGCTAGCTTTTTGCCGTTCAGCCACCACTCCACCGGCGCGGCGGGTGCGCCGGCAAGTTTGAATTCTAAGCGGGAAGATTCTCTCTGGTTGAGCAGGAAATAATCGTCATTTTTAGGAAAAACTATCTTGAGTCCGCGAGAGAATGTGGGGTGCTGCTGCATTGCCAGCCACTCGCTGTACTCTGGGGACAGCTGTTGGCTGCCTGACTGGCGTTCGTAGGCGCTGAGGTCTTCTGGGTAGAAATATTCCCAAACTACTGAGGGGCAATCTGGTGCCGGTCGCCATCCGGTAATCGCGCAGATAGGGCGCTGCGCGAGATTTTTTGGCGGGGGGAAGCGGGCGGGTTCTTGATGTTCGTGGAGGTGCAACATGATGCGGTTCCACAGGGGCGCTGCGCCGGTGACTCCAGAAACTTGCCGCATGGGGTCGCCGTTGAAATTTCCCACCCATGTGGCTACAGTATAGTCGGTGGTGAAGCCGACTGTCCAGGTGTCGCGAAAATCGGAGGAGGTGCCGGTTTTTACGGCGGCTGGGAAGGGTAAATTCAGCACGGACTCGACGCCAAATGCTGCGGCGCGGGCGTGCCGGTCGCTCAATATGTCGGTAATCAGCGCCCAGGTTGCCGGTGAGTCAATTTCTTTGGTTTCCTGGGGTTTGGAGGCGGAGTCTGGCAACCCGAAATGGGTGACAGCCGGCACCGGCTTTCCCTGTCTTGCTAGGGTGAGATAAGCCCTGGCTAGCTCCCACAAACTGACTTCGCCGCTCCCGAGAGTTAAGCCTAGCCCGTAATAGTCGGCGGGATGTTTGAGGTGGTTAAAGCCGAGTTGGTGCAGCCGGTCTAAGAATGTCTGCACGCCGGCTTTTTCCAGCACCCGCACGGCGGGAACGTTGAGGGAGTTGGCCAGGGCCACCCTGACGCGCACCGGCCCTAAAAAGGTTTCTTCATTATAATTGGTTGGGCTGTAAAGTTTTGCGCCGGGGATGGCGTAATGTGCCGGCACATCTGCTAAGATAGTATTGGGGCGAATGATGCGCTTTTCTAAGGCTAATTGATAGAGGAAAGGCTTGAGGGTTGAGCCGGGCTGGCGCAGGGCTTGCACTCCGTCGTTGCGCCCCATTTGCGCTTCGTTAAAGTAATCGGGAGAGCCGGCATAGGCTAAAATTTCGCCGGTGCGGCTGTCGATAACTAAGGCGGCGGCGTGGTGGGCGTTCTTTGGGGCGAGGTCGCGAATGATTTGCTCAATTTGCGCTTCCACAAATTGCTGGAGGGGACGGTCGAGGGTGGTTTTGATCTGGGAGGGGTGCTGTTTTGGCAGTTGGCTGGCTAGCCAGAATAAGAAGTGCGGGGCGGCAATAATTCCCTGCCGGCGAGGTTGGAGAAGTATCTCTTCGGCGAGCTCTCTGTCGGCTTGGTTGCGGGTGATATATTTGTCTTTGACCATGCGGTCGAGGACGTAGGCTTGCCGCTTTTTCAGGGATTGCCAATTGTCGTAAGGGTTGAGGTAGGTGGGGTCATTGGGAAGGGCGGCGAGGACGCTGGCTCGCGCCAGGTTGAGGTCAGCGGCAGGGATGCCGAAATAGGTGCGGGAAGCAGCTTCTACGCCGTAGATGTTGCCTCCCATTGGAAGCCGGTTGATATAGGCGGAAAGGATTTCATCTCTGTTCATGCCGGCGGCGATGCGCCAAGCGAGCCAAATCTCGCGGAATTTGTTAGGTAAGGTGGGGGGGGAGGCGTCTAGCATCCGCGCCAGCTGCATGGTGATGGTGGATGCGCCGGAGACAATTTGTTTGGCTTGCGCTGCTTCCAGGAGGGAGCGGGCGATTGCTCTCATGTCTAGGGGACCGTGGTGATAGAACCGCTGGTCTTCTGCGGCGATTATGGCGCGGATAAAGTGGGGGGAAATCTGGTTGAGGGGAGCGACGGCGGTGTGCTCTTGGTCGCGGGTGAGCAAGGTTCCCAGGGGGAGTCCGTTGCGATCTGTAAATTCGATGGCTTGCCGGTCTTGTGCGATGTCTCTGGCGCGGATGGGTGCGAGATAGGGGAGGGTTCGCACTGTCAGGCAAAGGAGGGCGAAAGTTAGGATAATTTTGCACCGCTGCCGGTTTTTGCGACTCAGCCGGTGCCATGTGCTGTGCTGAATCTGTGTTAGAAGCTGGGGGATGTTTCTCATCTGCTATTTCCTGTGCCGGTGGGTAGTTACTTTATTTTGGCTTAGCTCAAGGTCGAATGCCAACCGGCAGCGTACCGTTTTAGACGTTTTCCTGGGGATTAGCTAGTTTCCTGGCGATTGAAATCGCGGCTATACAAACGAAGCCCGCCTACGCGGGCTAAAGAAACCTGTATTCCCTCTCGCTTGCTAGTTCCCTGGCGATTGAAATCGCGGCTATACAAACGAAGCCCGCCTGCGCGGGCTAAAGAAACCCGTATTCCCTCTCGCTTGCTAGTTCCCTGGCGCTTTCGTCCCCCCCTTTCTTCGTCTTTCCTCGAAAAAAACCGCGCTTTGGAGTGAGAATCTCGATCTACTCTTAGCCCGCGAAGGCGGGCTTTGTCTGTATAGCCGCGATTTCCAATCGCCTGGAACCCCGGCTAATCGCGGAGGAACTAGCTGTAGGTCTAACCCCTCACGGATTCGCCAACAGCTTCTTTCAATCGCCCGGTAGCTTTGGTGTTTTGATGTGAGCCGCCCTTCTTTGCCGGTGAGAGAAGGGCGGTTGCGCAGTCAGACAAAAGCGTATTCAACTCACACTTTGTATTGCTTGGCGTGATAGTCGCACAGCCACAAGTAATGCCCCTCTGGAGTTAAGATTTTCTTCAGACCGCCCCAGTGCTGCTGGGGGTCTTTTTCGTCCAAAAGTTGGCGCAAGGCACGCAGAGCAGCGCCATCGGCATGTTGTGGGTCTAGTTCTGCTGTGTCGCCAATCCCAACTTTGCCGGCTAACTCCAAATCGTCAGAGTCTTTTAATTCAGGCAGCTTGCCGGCCAATTCTTTCATCAAATCTATGTCATCTTTGAACACCGTTTCGTACACAAGTGTTGAATCTTAACAATTCGACATAAAAAAAGCGCCCAAAACGTGCTATGATTTGGGCTACGGTCAAATCAATCGTGTTAATAACCTGTGCTCAACTCATTCTCTAAGATTGTCCAAAATCGTTTGGCTTCTTTGCCTAAAAATGATTATCCTGTCCTTAACACCCGCTTGTTTATGTCCATATGGTTGAGCTATGCAATGGATAAAAGCTTGACCAGTATGAGAGATATATTCAAGCGACTAAATGGAACTGGCTATGAGCTAGATATTTCAACTTTCTCCAAAGCTAATGCGTCCAGAAGTCAAGAGCCATTTCTGAGACTTTATCAACAACTTAATGAGGAAATTTGCCGTCAAAAAAGCCTTCAAAAATATGAGCTGTGTCCTATTGATTCAACTGTCATTACTCTAACGAGTAAATTGCTATGGCTGCAAGAATACTACCAAGTCAAGCTTGTTAGCTCCTTAAATTTAACCACAGGAGTTCCAGAAGAAAACTTAATAAATTTTGGATACGACTCTGACTACAGATATGGAAAAGAGATGTTAGCTAGTTTGCCCCCAAACGGTGTAGGGGTAATGGATCGGGGCTTTTCTAGTTTAAAATTTTTACGGCTCGCCCAGCAGTCAAACAAGTATTTTGTCTTGCGCATACCTAACAACTACAAACTTCAATTTTCTGAAAATAAGGGGCAGTTTCTAGTTGGGACAGGCAAGGACTCAGGAATATATAGAGTTGTTAACTTTTGCGATCTTGAAAAGCGTGCTGAGTATAGATTGGCCACCAATTTGGAGCGGGCCGAAGTCTCCGATGAAGAGCTTATGGAAATCTACAAATATAGGTGGCACATAGAGTTGCTATGGAAGTTTCTTAAAATGCACCTTAAGTTGGATAAGCTGATTACTAAAAATGTAAATGGTATAGCTATACAAATTTATGTTTCGCTGATAGCTTACCTGATATTAAAGATAGTAGATATTCCTAAAGAATGGGGGACTACGCTACTAGATAAACTCCGCTATCTTCAATGTTGTATGTGTCAAGAAATCAGCTATGTCCACTGGATAGAACGACTTCTCTCTGGCTAAGCATTTTTACTCAGGGCAGGATAAATGTAAGCTAAAATGTAAAGTTTTGTGACAGAATTCAACACTTGTGCGTTTCGTATTCTTTGATATCTAGCACGTCCAGCCACGGGCCAACCAGAGGTGCGGCATATTTCAACACCCCGACTAACCGGCGGATATAGGGTGCCGTTACTTTCAGCCACTTGGCAGGGTCATCAATTTCGTAATGACCGCCTTCTTGGGTGGGATGCCAGCAGCCCGGCGCTTGGCAGTAGAGTTGCAAATCTAACTGCTGTCCCGCGAGCGCTATCTGCCAATTTTTTTTTGCGATCGCGCGGGCGCAGGACAAAGACGTTAGGGCAGTGAGAATCAATTTTTGCTTGTTCGCGGCGGAACTCATTGGTAAATTGCCGCTGCACCAGCTCTCGCAGATTTATTAACTCATCAATAATAGCCTCGTTTCCTTTAACAATCGTTGTTCTCAAGTCTGCCTGTCCCTCAACAAGTGTTGTTTCCAAATTTTCAATCCGCTTCAAAACAGCATCCTGCGTACTCCAGTCCAAGCCATACAGGAGTTCTGTTACTGATACATCTTCCATCGCCTCTGTACATTCAATTTTGTCCTTCTTTCTTTCAACTCGCTTCAGCAATTGCTGATAGTCGAATTCGTGGCGGCACGGCTGGCCGTTGTGGCCTGGACAAGGAATCTTGCGCTCGACCTGCAATCCTGGAAACCGCTTCAAAAGTACCTCGACGCCATCCTGAAGCAAGGCAAAGAAGTTGTGCGGGTGCTGTCCCCGGACTGTCAGCTGGAGATAGCGGTCGTGGGGAAAGGCTCGCACTAATGCCAGATGTTTTTGCTCAGTTTCGTAGGCAAAAAGGGCACCGGTGCGCCAGTGGGTGCGGGTGGTGAAGCGGTGCTGGCGGGCGATGAACCAGGTGGGGATGCCGGCGGGAATCGTATTGAGTTTGAACCTCATCGAGATTTCCTGGCAGCTGTCCGTTTGTGTGATTTTGCTCCATTTCTGTTCGTAATTTGGGGCTTCTAGGGGCAGGCGCTCCACAACGAGACTGATATCTCTGTTTTCCAGAGTTCGGTAGGAAAGGTCAAAGCGCTCCATCAGGCGCAGGAAATGCTCTCGCATATCTGGTGCGAGGTCATGCCAAAGTTCATTCATGCACTCGCGGGTAAAAATCCCGTTTTCCTGTATCACTTTTTCGCTTTCCAAAACTTTGCTGATGTATTCAGTCACCCACTGGGGCTTGAGGATAACAAGGTCGCTGAGTTCTTCACTGTTCTGGAAATAAAGAATTTCGCCCAATTCATGGAGCCATTGCCCCAGCACCGGCGTGCCCCTCTCGTCAACCCCCTTTTCGGCCATGATGCCGTACAATTGTTGCGGGGTGACGTGTTTTTCGGGTTGAGAGCGGAGGGCACTGGCGGCATTCAGCCAGGTGGTCGGCCAAATTTCACCCATCAAAGGCAACTTGGCAGCAGCTTCCGCAATCGCCAGCCGCAGCGCATTGATGCCTTTACCTGTTTTACTGCTGATTTCGCACTGACCGAGAATCTGGGGGTACTTGTCGCGTAACTCGCTAAGGGGAAGGTCGGCGTCTCGCTCGTCGATGTGGGTGGCGACGAGCAAAATGGGCGAGTCGGGAGCGAGTGCTTGGATGGTGTCGAGCCAATAGTAAAGTTTGCCTTGTTGAAATCCATACCGGGCATTCCAGGCTAGCAGGAAAAGCGAGCGGTTGGTGAGAAAGAATTGATGGGTGGCGTGATAGATTTCTTGCCCCCCAAAGTCCCAGGTGTTGAGCTGCATCGTAACATCCGAGCGGGTGGGATGAGCCACTTCCAGTGTCTGGAGTTCAATGCCGTGGGTGGTTGATTCCTGAGTGTTGAAGGGTTCGCCGCGCAGGGCACGCAACAGTGAAGTCTTGCCAACACCCCCTTCGCCCACCACCAGAAGTTTGGAAACCCACTGCGGCTGGCTGTCCTGCAAACGCTCCTGAAGATACGTTAAAATCGCCTCTGTTCCCTGCTCTACAATTTCAGGCGGCGGAGAAGTCAGTGGATTGTCGTCGATGTTTAAATATTCCAGGTTAGTCAGCCCGCCGATTTCCGCCGGCAGCTCCGTCAGTTGATTGCCCCTGAGGTATAGCTCTGTCAGGCTAGTCAGCCTGCCGATTTCCGCCGGCAGCTTTGTCAGTTTATTGTAGCTGAGGTATAGCCCTGTCAGGTTAGTCAGCCTGCCGATTTCCGCCGGCAGCCCCGTCAGTTTATTGAAGAGGAGTTTTAGCTGTGTCAGGTTAGTCAGCTTGCCGATTTCCGCCGGCAGCCCCGTCAGTTCATTGCCGCCGAGGTCTAGCTCTGTCAGGTTAATCAGCCGGACGATTTCCGCCGGCAGCTCCGTCAGTTGATTGTCGCTGAGGTTTAGCTCTGTCAGGTTAGTCAGCCCGCCGATTTCCGCCGGCAGCCCCGTCAGTTGATTGCCCCTGAGGTCTAGCCGTGTCAGGTTAGTCAGCCCGCCGATTTCCGCCGGCAGCCCCGTCAGTTGATTGCCCCTGAGGTCTAGCCGTGTCAGGTTAGTCAGGCTGCCGATTTCCGTCGGCAGCTCCGTCAGTTGATTGCCGCTGAGGTCTAGCCATGTCAGTTTACTCAGCCCGCCGATTTCCGCCGGCAGCTTTGTCAGCCAATTGTTTGAGAGGTCAAGGGATGTTACCCTATCCTTGGCAGCTTGTTCAATAATTTGCAGCAGTTTTTCATTCGTCATCAATTTACCTCACCGGCGTTTCTTCGGGTTAACGGTGGAGTCTCGCGCACCTGTCATCTAGCTGACTTGGTGCCGAAATAATACGGTTTCTCCTGTCCCTAATTCAGTTTCAATTTGACAGACTGCGCCCGGATGAACGCCTGGGAGTGGCCATCTCCCAATCGCTGCCCCGGATGGGTGACTCTTGACAGGGCAATCTGTCTCTTATTAGAGTGATTTTCACACCTTACCATTAACTCCCTGTCTTGTCAAGTAACTCTGGATTGCTGGAGATCGGGGCGGGACAATGCCACAGAGCGGGGCGCAGAGGCGGAGTGCGGGCGGGGGAAACCATTAGTGTCAACTTAAGCTGTGTCCCGCAGTCTCCCGGCGGTTGTAGACGCCCTTGGCGGCTTCCCGCAGGGTAACCGCAGCTATACAGACGAAACCCGCCTACGCGGGTTTTAAGGTTCTTGCTCTTCTCTTAGCCCGCGCAGGCGGGCTTTGTTTGTCGCAGTGAATTTCAATCGCCAGGAACCTAGCAATAGACGCGATTTCTAATCACCCGTATATTAACACAAGTGACATGAACCTGTGCTAAAGCGCCCGCACAAAAAGGGGCGGTCGCCCTTGGGGACAGAGGCGACCGCCCAGTTCTATCAAGACTGCCGGGTTTCAGGCTGAACCGGCTCCCCCCTCGGAGAGAGCCTGCTCAATGAGCTGCTGGAATTCGGCGAGCGAGCCAATGGTAATTGCCCGCTTATGAAGCCTTTTCAGCAGAGCCGCATCCTTCAGCTGATTAATGACATCGCTCAGCTCAGTGGGGACGCTTTCAAACCGAGTCTCCAAGACTTCGATAACAGCCTCTCGACCCATTTCTAGGATGCCTTCTTGGATGCCATCTTCCCGTGCTATACGCTCAAAAGGTGCGACAAACGGCATTTTGTTTTCCTCCTCGTAAACTCTGACCTGTTCTTGAAAGGAACGCTCCAACTCTTCTGGGAGCGCCATCATCCAGTTGATTAACCGGAATAGCTCCAGGATATCTTGCCGGTTGTAGCCCCGCTGGTAGAGGCTCTTGGCTACCCTCAGTTTCCATTGTAAGCGTTCCTCAGGCTGCCGGCGCGTGGCTTGAGTTTTCAGGTGCGCCATCACGAGCGCAGCAAAGGGATTGCTGCTTTGCTCCAGCACCGACCACTGGGCTTCGTAATCTAACAGTTTCACCACGGGAAACTGCAAACCTGTCCGGCTTCCCCAAAGCTCGTACTCAAATCGGTTGGGACGCCAGGACGCCTGCTCATCGGCCAAAACGACTAAGGTCGCCACCGGCAGCTGGTAGCGGTCAAATAGCCGGTAGTTGTAAACATACATCCGCTGGGCAAACTCTGACTCCACTTGGCTCTGCACTTCTACATGCACCAGCACCAAGCTTTCAAAGCCGTCTGAACGCCAGACTCTCACCAGTTTATCCGCCAGACGCCGGCCCAGTTCGGCATCTCGCACGACTTGCTGGAGTTCGGTATCGAGAAATTCACAGCCCCTCTCCCAGTTTATGTTAGCGTGAGCTAGGGGGAAAAAGAAGGCCATGAACGCTTCAAAGTAGCGGTCGAGCGCCTCTTTCCAGGGACTGTCATAATCTGCAGGGGGTTGATTGGTCATAGACTGTTGGACTTGCCGGCTCTAGCGCGGGGTTTCCTTATTATTGTACTGGCAAAATATGGGGAGAGTGTGGGGGGAGTCCGTCTCAAATATTAAGAAAAATTAAAATCACTTGCAGACGGAAAAATCTGCGCTTTAATAAAGATATGCCCGTCTCAGATGGCGGGAGACATAGTAGAGGAGTTGTGTCACTCCGATCGGGCTGCGTGTGGGGCGGGACGCAAGCGACCGCCCAGGTAAATTAGCTGTGAGGAAAGACATGGGTCTAATCGTCAAAAGTTGGATGAGGTTCCTGCTCATCCTGACACTCGTATGGGGGATAGCCGGCTGCGGTTCGCTGAACAAAGTGGAACAATTGCCGCCGGTTGCGCCTCTCGCTACGCCGCAACTGCCAGACTGGATTGAGCAAATCAGTCCCACCGGCTCTGCGGAACCTCTCGCCCAGATCCGGATTCGCTTTAAAGACGCTCTAATTCCGGTGGAGAGTCTGGACAGTCCGGAACAGCAGGCCAAATTAAAGCAGTTTGAGATTCAACCGGCACTTCCCGGTCAATTTCGATTTTTGACCCCGCGCATGGTGGGCTTTCAACCGGAAAGAGCGCTGCCTAAAGCCACCCGAATCCAAATCACCCTGAAAGCCGGTTTAGAAGACCTGAAAAATCACCGGCTCGCCCAGGATTTTGCGTGGACATTCAACACTGAACCCATCAAGCTGACCAATTTGCCGGCCACTAAGAAAAGTCCCTATGCTGACCCAGAACCCATCGACCTAAAGCCCACACTGAAATTCACCTCCAATGTCGAGCTGGATCTGGCTTCGGTGGCGGAGCATTTGAAGCTAGTGCCGGCGGGCGGGACTTCGGCAGTGGGGCTGGATGTCGCCCCGGAAAAAGCAGAGGAACAGAACCGTAAAGGCGCGGAACCCGCGCCTGACCCGGAGTCAAAATTTGACCCTTCTGCTCGCCCCTGGAATTATACCATAGTTCCCCGGCAAAGTCTAGAAAAAGGGACTCGTTACCGCTTGGAATTTTCCCCCGGTGTGCGTCCCGCCCGTGGCAATCTGCCAACTGAAAATACTTTTGCCAGCGAGGTGGAAACTTATGCGCCGCTGGCCTTTAAGGAAATCAAGTATGTGGGACAGCCCGATGCGGGGGGAGCCTACGGACGGTTTGTTAAAGGCAGCGCCCTGCTGCAATTTAATAACGGGCTGGTAGCGGATTCCGTACTTCAGAATATTGCCGTTACCCCTGCGCCCAAAAAGGAGCCGCGACTTGTGGGAGCGGTTGAAAACCAAAGCGCTGTCACTCTTAACCCTTGGGCGTTAGAACCGGCAACCACTTACACCATTACCATCGGTGCCAACCTGAAAGACAAGTTCGGGCAAACCTTGGGCAAGCCAGTTACGGTGAAATACGAAACCGGCGATGTGGCGGCGGACATCTGGGCCCCCGAAGGCTTGAATATTTTCCCCGCCGGCAAAGACTTGCAGCTAAATATTTCGGCGGTCAATCTGCCAGACTCCCAGTATAAAGCCGGCTTCAAGGTTGTGCAGCCGGCAGATTTAGTCTATACCAACTCCGCCTATCCCAGAGAAGGGGAGTATAATTTACTCCCCAATACCGCTGACTGGCAATCTGTCCGGGTATCGGGCAAGAAAAATCAGTCCGCAGAAATGGCAGTCCCCTTGCGGGAAAAGCTGAATTCCCCCACTGGGATGCTCGCTTATGGCGTGCGGGCGCGAACCAATCGCTACCAGGAGAATGGGCTGGAAAAGTGGCGCGAACCGGCATTTTACGGGATGGTGCAGTTAACTAATTTGGGAGTGTTCGCCCAGTGGTTTCCAGAGTCGGGGCTGGTTCGAGTGCACCACCTCTCCGACGGTTCGCCAGCAGCCGGTGCGCCGGTGGAGATCTATCAATCCAAACTGGAGGCGAAATCTCAACCCAAACCCGCCCCTTGCGCCACCGGCAAAACCGACAAAACCGGCACCCTGCTGCTGAGACGCCAGGATTTGCAGCAGTGTCTGAACAGTCAGAGTGCGGAAAAACCCCCAGAATTGCTAGTCATTGCCCGTGAGAGCAAAGATTGGGCATTCGCCCGCACTCAGGAGTACAGCGGCGCTTATGGCTACGGCATTTATGCCGGCTGGGATGGTGACAAGCCACAATCGCGGGGCACAATTTTCTCCGACCGGCAGCTTTACCAGCCCGGAGAAACAGCCTGGCTCACCGGCGCTGCTTACTACCTGCAAAATGGCACCCTCAAGCAGGACAAAAATGTCCGCTACACAGTTACCCTGGAAAGCCCAGATGGCAGCAAAACTAATTTGGGCGCTCAGACGACGAACGACTTTGGCACCTTTTCCCTAGAAGTGCCGGTGAAACCCAACCAGCCGCTCGGCTACTATTCTGTCCGGGCAAAGGGAGATAGCGGAGCCGAAATTACAGGGCAATTCCGCGTCGCTGAGTTCAAGCCGCCCAATTTCAAGGTAGAGTTAAGCCTTGACAAACAATTCGCCCTGCGCGATGATAAAGTTGAGGCTAAAGCCAAAAGCACTTACCTGTTTGGAGCGCCGGTGGAAGGAGGAAAAGTTAAATACTACGTCACCCGCAACAAGACTCAATTCACCCCGAAGGGGTGGGATAAATTCTCCTTTGGCCGGCAGTGGTTTTGGCCAGAGGAAGAACCTTCTGTTTCCAGCGATGTCCTGCAGCAGAATCAGGTGCTGGACGCCAGCGGTCAGGACAGTCTAACCGTAACTGCCGGCAAGGATTTGCCCTACCCGATGGTGTATCGGGTGGATGCGGAAGTCTCAGATGTGTCTAATCTGTCGGTGGCGAATTCCCAGACCTTTACCGCACTGCCTAGCGATCGCCTGATTGGGTTGCAAAGCAATTTTGTCGCCGATGCCGGCAAACCTTTTCCCATTCAAGTCACCGTCACCGATCCGGCAGGAAATGCGATCGAAGGTGAGCGGGTGCGCGTGGAGCTGCAAAAGATGGATTACAGCCGCGTCACGCAGGTGGTAGAAGGGAGCCAAAATCCTCGAAATCAGGTCGAATACAAGACTGTGGCGCAAGCGGAGGTGAAATCCGGCAAGAGTCCCCAAACTGTCTCGCTCAACCCCCCGGAAGCAGGCTCCTACCGCATCCGGGCCAACTTTGCCGGTGCCAAAGATGAGATAACCGCCACTGATTTGCAAATCTGGGCGACGGGCGAAAGTGCGGTTTCTTGGGGGCGGCGGGGCGACAGCGATCGCCTGGAAATCAAGCTAGACAGAGACACCTACAAACCGGGCGAAACTGCCACCGCGCTGATTCAGTCGCCCTACCCAGAAGCGGAGCTGTACTTTGCAGTTGTGCGCGATAAAACTCTCTACCGGACGATTGCAAAAGTTAAGGGAGGTGCGCCCCAGATTGAGTTCCAAGTCACCCCAGAAATGCTGCCGAACGCAGCAGTGGAAGCTGTATTGGTGCGACAGGGCGCTCCTTTGGCTAAGGTGGAGCCGGGAAGTCTGGAAAACTTGGCGCGGATTGGCTTTGCTCCTTTCAAAACCAGTTTGGACGAGAAGTATTTAAAGGTCAAAGTCACGCCCGATAAAACAGAATTGCAGCCCCGTGCTGAGGAGACGGTGCAGCTGGAATTGAAGGACGAGCGGGGGAACCCAATCAAGGGACAGTTCACCGTTATGGTGGTGAATGAGGCGGTGCTGCAACTGAGTGGCTATCGCCCGCCGGATTTGGTGGAAACGGTTTATGCTGAGCAGTCGATTTCTACTCGTTTTGGCGATAACCGCGCTGATGTGGTGCTGCAACCCCTCGCCTCGCCGGTGCAAAAAGGTTGGGGTTATGACGGCGGGCTTTCATCGGGCGCTGCCAACACTCGCATCCGCAAGGATTTTCAAGCTTTGGCTTACTATAATGGCTCGGTTATTGCCGACGCTAAGGGGCGGGCTAGTGTTCGCTTTAAACTGCCCGACGATTTGACGACTTGGCGGGTGATGGCGGTTGCGGCGAGTGGGGATATGCGGTTTGGAAATGGGGATGCGACATTGATCTCCACTAAACCTTTGATGTCTAATCCGGTGCTGCCGCAGTTCGCTCGTCCGGGCGACGTTCTGCAAGCAGGTCTGTCTGTAACGAACACTACCGGGCAAAAAGGAAATCTGGCGATTAATGGCGAGGTTAGCGGTGCGGTGAAGTTTGAAAAGAACCAGAACCGCCAGAATTTGCAAACGCAGGCGGAAGCCGGCACCCGCGCTTATCGCTTTCCAATGGTGGCGGCTAGCAAGGGTGAGGGTAAGGTGCGGTTTGTCACCCAACTGAATGGGACAGCTGACGCTTTTGAAGTGACTCTGCCGGTGAAGCCGCTAGATGTTGCCGAACAAGTCGTCGAAACCGGCACAACTGACAGTCAGGTCAAGATTCCCCTGAATGTCAGCAAAAATGTTGTGCCAGACACCGGCGGGTTGGAGGTTTCTCTCGCCAGCACGTTAATTCCGGAGATTGCGGCACCGGCACGGCAGGTGTTTGAAGAGGATGACTTGCCTTTCCTAGAGCCGGCAGCGAGCCAGCTGGCCATTGCAGCTAACCTGCAAATTATGGGCAAACAGTACAAGCAGACATTTGCTGATTTCAACACCACCGAACAGGCTGCCCAGTCTTTCAATTGGCTGCAAAAACTCCAGCTGCCAGACGGCGGTTTTGCCGCATGGCCAGGGCAAGAGAAATCTGACCCGTTTGTCACTCCCTACGCGGCGGAAAGCCTTGCCAGAGCGAAGGCTGCCGGTTTGGCAGTTGATTCTGGGATGGTTTCTCGCGTGACTGCCTACTTGAAGAACATTCTGGCTGACCCCGGAAAATATGAGTTTTGCGACCAATTGTGCAAGACTCAGGTGCGGCTGGGGGCGCTGATGGCGCTGGCAGAACTCGGAGAGAAGCGCAATGATTTCCTGGCAGACATTTACGCGCAGCGGGAGCAATTCGATGCGGTAACTCAGATTAAATTGGCGCGTTACTTATCTCAGTTCCCAGAGTGGCAGGATGAGTCAAGAACGCTGTTCAAGCAGCTGCAGGAGACTGTAAATGAGACGGGGCGCTCGGCTGCGGTGAATCTGCCGCAAGGCTGGCGGTGGATAAGCTCGCGCACGACGGCTCAAGCTCAAGTGCTGCGTCTCGCGCTCGCGCAAAAGAGCAAACCGGAAGTCACCGACCGGCTGTTGGAAGGGCTGCTAAATCTGCGGCGGAAGGGCACTTGGGGCAGCACTTACGATAACGCCGAAGCGCTCAACGCTCTGGTGGAATACAGCAAAACGGAGTCAGCGCCGCCGAACTTTACTGCTGCGGTGAAACTTGCCGGCAAGCAGTTAGAGTCAGCTCAGTTTAAGGGGTACGAAAACCCCAGCCTGTCTCTGAATGTGGGGATGACGCAGTTGCCTCGCGGCAGCAGTGACTTACTCCTCCAGAAATCCGGGAAGGGCACGCTGCACTATCTGGTGGCGTATCGCTATCGCTTGCAGGGAAATCAGCCGGGCCGGTTTAATGGGTTGCGGGTGTCGCGAGAAATCCGCCCTGCGAATGAGGAAAAAGTGCTGGGCCGGCAAGAGCTTCGCGCTCCCGACCAGCCCCTGACTGTGGGCAGCGGGCAGGTGTTTGATATTGGGTTGGAAATTGTTACCGACCGTCCTGTGGATCGGGTGGTGATTGCTGACCCGCTGCCGGCAGGTTTTGAGGCGGTGGATGAGAGTTTCCAAACCTCCACACCGGCAGTGCAGGCGCAGGCAAATCGCTGGCAAATTGGCTATCAAACGATTTATCGCGATCGCGTGGTAGCTTATGCCGACCGTTTGGAGCCGGGAGTTTATACTTTGCACTATCTCGTGCGTTCGGTTACGCCAGGAACATTCCTGTGGCCAGGTGCGGACGCGCATTTACAGTACGCTCCTGAGGAGTTTGGGCGTTCTGCTTCGACTACTTTGGTGGTGAAAGAGTGAGGCGATAGGAAACCCCAATAGCACAAACCCGGTTTTTTGAAAAGCCGGGTTTTTTTCTTGGTGAACTTGCCTCCGGCTGTATCCCTGGACGGGCGCAATTGGCCCGCCCCTACAGCCAGGGAACGAGGTGAGAACCCGAGCAAAAGTGACTGGCGGAGGGGTACCCGCACCCGGTTGGGGGGACTGTCCTATATAGGGAGATTCAAAGCTTAGATGTGTTGGCCCTGGCGGGGCTGACCAGAATCCAGCTAGAATCTATTGACAGCTTTTTCCTTTTGGCTTATAATTCTGAATGATGGCCAAAAAGTTCCCGCGGTCGCCGAATTACAGTCGCGAGTGGGGAGAGAGCGGTTTGTCCGCTAAACTGGCTGCATTTTTACCCCTTAGAGAATCGAGAAGGCAACAATGAGCAGTTCCGAAATGGCCTCTACGGAGGAGAAAATACCGACAGAGATTTACGGTCCGAGTCAAGCACTGCTGCTTTTACTGAAAGTAGCAGAGTATCTATTTCTGACCGCTTTTGTCTGTTCAGGCATCCTTGCAATCCTTGTTCCAACCGAGCAAAGAAATCCCCCATCAATAGCTATTTCTCTAGCGGGATTTATTTTTTTCTTTCTCCTAAACAGAGAAGTGGTAAAATCCGCAAACAGTGAGTTGGATATTAAGCGAAAAGCAGAGTTATATCTGGCCAAAACTAACCCATCCGCGAATAACTCGATAACCCTAGGGAGAGAAAAGGCTTTGCAGTATTGCCAAGAATTGATTGACGATTACAAGAGAACTCGCAGTCAATCGCGGAATATTTACTACACTTTGCAACTCTCGACCATCTTCTTCTCTGGGGTAACACCAATTCTAGTCCTGGTAGACAAATTGCTAGTCGGTCAAAATTGGCTGAAGTGGCTTCCTGTCATCTGTCCGGCCATTGCCTCTATCGTTGCCAGTATGGTCTCCTCTTTTCCCTTTCAGGAAAATTGGATTTCTGCCAACACGATTGTTGAGCTGTTAGAGGCTGAGCAAGAGAAATTTGTCTTGGGAGTGACTCCGCTTTATCGTTCCTACGATTCCTCCGATACCGCCGAAGAAGACCAAAAGGCCAAGCAAGCCATCGAAAACTTTATTGTTCAGGTGAATAATATTCACCTCAAGCAATTGCAAGAATCAAAAAATACGATGCCACAGGAGGAACAGTCAGAGAAATCTAGCTAGCGGGGCGGGTCATGCTGGCCCTAAGCTTAGGATGATTGTTCCAAACGGATAAGAGGAGAGAGGCGAGGATCGCTTGCCTCTCTCCATCACAGGGTTTACTTTTTGCTTTCCCTACCGTTAGGCTACAAAATTATGACTGGCTGGTGCTCGCCGGCGATTGCAGAGGAATAACTTTAGAACTTTAGGAGGAATGAGTGTTGATGCTTGCGCTAGATTTAGAACAAAAGCGTCCTTCCCAGGAGGATGTGCAGCAGATGTGGGGCGAATTGCAGGTAACACCTCTGCCATTCCAACATCCAGCCCTTGACGAACTGTTGGAGCGGTTGCGGGCAATTTACGTTAATGGCGGTGCCGAGTTCGCACGGTTTCAGCTGTCGTAACACCCGGTTTTCCAGTGGTTCTGCTCTCAGAAAAAGCTGCCTAAAATTAGCTTTTTTGACCGCTTCCTAACCGCACCGGCAGCCGCCAGCGCTTTGCCCTCACTGTCAATTCAAAATCCACTCCCTTCCCCGCTCAATTTAAAAGAAGATACTAGCGCCTTTACCTTTGACGGGGAGTTGGCAAAGGTTCTGGTGCGGGGCTGAGCTTATATGAGCTACCAGGGTACTGCAGTCGAGGCGAAGGCGATTGGAGTGCGATTTTGTGACGCTCTTTTTGGCCCGCGATACGACGAAATCAAAATGTATATTTCTTATGATGCTTGGTCGCCTTGGTTTGGGAACGTTGCGTGGGATGTTACATGGTTTGGGGTTGACAAACGCAACAGCCAGATATGGCTCTTATGCGCCACCGATACGGATTGAGAGCTACGGTGCTGTTGGCCAGCATGTAGCAATTTACTGAAAGGACTTCTATCAATGTCAAACAATGGTCTGGCTTGTGCTAAAATAGCTGAATATGAAGGCTGTTGCCGCCGGCATTGAGAGAGCCAGCCCCTGGCCTGCGTTCGAGACAGGCACTTAGGATGAGCCAAGCCGCTCTTCCGGAGAAAATTACGCGCGAAGGAGAAACCCATGACAAGAACGATCAACCGGCAGTTTTGTTTAGTTTCCCGTCCTGTAGGGGAGATAAAGGACACCGATTTGGAGTACCGGGAGGTGCCGGTTCCAACCCCTAAAGATGGGGAGGTGCTGGTACGCACTATCTATCTGTCGCTCGACCCTACCAATCGCATTTGGATGAGCGATAGGCCGCAGTACATGCGTCCCGTTGAAGTTGGGGCTGTCATGCGCGGCATCAATTTAGGGGTGGTGGAAGAGTCCAAAAATCCAAACTTTAAACAGGGGGATCTGGTTTCGGGTTTGCTTGGCTGGCAAGATTACGCGATCGCCGAAGGGAATACCGGCGTGTCCATCACGCGACTGCAGCAGCCCCTGTCCGCACCGCTCAGCGCCTATCTGGGAGTGCTGGGACTGACGGGTCACACGGCGTATTTTGGGCTTCTGGACATAGGACAGCCCAAGCAAGGGGAAACTGTTGTCGTGTCGGCGGCTGCCGGTGCGGTTGGTTCCATTGTTGGGCAAATTGCCAAGATTAAAGGCTGCCGTGCAGTGGGGATAGCCGGCTCGGATGAAAAATGCCGGTGGATAGTCGAAGAACTTGGCTTGGATGCGGCGATTAACTATAAAACCGCCGACGTTGCGCAAGCTCTCGCTGAAACTTGCCCGAATGGCATTGACGTGTATTTCGAGAATGTTGGCGGCGCTATCCTTGATGCCGTGCTGGCCAATGTTAATCTGTCCGCGCGGATTGTATTGTGCGGTTTGATTTCAGCTTACAATGCAAAAGAACCAGTGCCAGGGCCGTATAATTTCGGCATGATTCTGATGAAGCGAGTTCGCGTGCAGGGATTCATTGTCAGCGATTATTTTAGCCGGTGGCCGGCGGCTCAAAGTCAACTTTGGCAGTGGCTCGGAGAGGGGAAACTTAAATATGCTGAAGACATTGTGGAGGGCTTGGAAAACGCACCCAAGGCGCTGCGAAAGCTTTTCGACGGGAGCAATCAGGGCAAACTGATCGTTAAAGTCTCAGAGGGACCGAGCTGAAACGTTTGATTTTGGGGAAGCCTCGCGGGTTGCGTTAAGAACTGAGAAACCGGGTTTCTTAAAGAAACCCGGTTTCTGAATCGAAGTCTCTCTTCCCAACCTGAGCCTATCAAAAAGGAATTAATAGATGGAATACGACCGCCTCAAGGCTGCAATAGATTTGTTGCGGGAGGCTGCTAGCCGCCTGCAAAGCATGGTTGAAACGACTCCAGCAGAGAGAGCGAGCAATCTGACCGTCGCTGAAGCGATGGAAACTGTGAAAAAGGCTGTGGCGGAAATGTCAGCTGCTGTTAATCCTCCCCTCACCACTCAGATCCCTCAGGAGTTGCTGGATAAAGCTGAAGCTCTAGGAATTCCGCTAGACGATTTGGAAGTTCGGGTTGCCATTTCTTCTCACCACCCCAGCCAGCTGGCGGGTGTTTTGCAGGAAATTGAAAGTCGGGCTGCTAACATCAAGCGGAGGCGCGAATATTTTCTGGTGCGGCTTCCGGATATGCCGGTTGAGCAGTTGGGGCCAAGAGTGCCGGTTGTCACTGCGGCTGATTTGAAGTGGCCTCAAGAAGCTACCCCACCGGAAGTGATAAATGCCATTAAAGCTAAATACGGCATTGACAAACTGATGCTGCAGCGAACGTCGAGGCCATCTCTGTTTGAGAGGATTAAGGAGGCGAATGAAGCTCTAGCCAAAGCTCAGCCGGCAGAGCCGGTTTCCGACCCGGATGACGACGAGATTCCGTTCTGAAGTGCGGGGTGCCGCACTGCGCACCCCACTTCTGAGTGCTGTGGGCTGCACGGGCAGCCGGCCCCCACACCCAGATGTCGTATAATGGAGAGAGCACTGCTTTCGGCGAACACGCGGTGCGTGAAGTTAAGCTATTGCGCTCTGCGAACCTGATGGCGGTCAATGGATTAATGATTATCAGCGGAGGTAAGTATGTTCAGATGCCAAGTGTGTGGCTCAACCCAAGCCAGCGAAGATTTGGTGAGCAAAGTTTTTCAGATTGATGGCAAGCCGGTTCTGGTTGAGCGGATTCCCGCCAAAATTTGTTGCCGGTGCGGCGAAGTCACATTCAGTCGCGAAACAGCGGAAAAAGTCCGGCTGATGGTGCATGGCGAGGCCAAACCTTTGAGGTCGATTAACATGGATGTTTTTGCTTTTGGATGACTTCTCATAGCAAGGCAATCGCTTTTTTTAATTTCGCCCATACAGCTGAATTGTAGCGTTACGCAGTAACGCACCTCACTGCAGTACCCTTGCTATAGGAAGTATCGCACTAACAGAAGTTATTGGTTTAAAATCATGCTATCTACCCAAAACCCAACCACCGGCATCGCTCCGGGTTGCCTGCGCCGCGTGCACCACATCGCCTTCAACGTGCGCGATCTCCAGGCATCCCGCAACTTTTACGGCAATATCCTGGGTCTGCACGAACTCACCGGCGACGAGGTTCCCACAACCCTGCGAGAATTGGTCGCCGCCGGCAAAGTCAGCAACTTCGTCACCCCAGATGGCACGGTTATCGATTTGTTTTACGAACCGGATCTCGCACCGGCAGACCCAGACCCCAAACGCGCCTTTACCCGCGCCAATCACCTGGCATTCGACATCGACCCGCACTTATTTGACCGCGCTGTTGAGGTGCTGCGACAGCATCAAGTGCCCCTGGATCATGGCCCAGTGACCCGCCCCACCGGACGGGGAATCTACGTCTACGACCCCGATGGCTTTATCATCGAGATTCGCTGCGACCCTCTCGATACTTGACCGGCTGCAGAAACCCGGTTTCTTAAAGAAACCGGGTTTCTCGATGACACCAGCTCCGGTTTGTGGCAAACTGTAAGAAGTGTAAAAACTGCTGCAGCTCCAACTGTCCTGGGGATGCCAGAAAAACCCATTCACTCGAAGAATCCGCCGTGACTGCCAAGCGAATTATCCTCTGGTATCGCAATGACCTGCGGCTCCACGACCACGAGCCCCTCCATGAAGCGATCAAAGCAAAAGCCCAAATCATCCCGCTTTACTGCTTTGATCCGAGGCAATTTGGCCAAACCTCTTTTGGTTTCCCCAAAACCGGCAACTTTCGCGCCCAATTATTGCTGGAAAGTGTTGCTGACCTGCGCCAATCCTTACAAAAACTGGGCAGCAATTTGGTCATTCGCAAAGGCCGTCCAGAAGCTATTATACCACAGATATCCAAACAATTGGGCGCTGATGCTGTCTATTTCCATGAGGAAGTCACCTCAGAAGAGTTGGCGGTAGAAAAAGCTCTCAGCAAAGCGCTGAAGCCGCTGGGTGCCGCGCTCAAATCTTTCTGGGGGCACACGCTCTACCATCCAGACAATTTGCCTTTCGGCATCAGCAATATCCCGGAAGTTTTCACCAACTTTCGCAAGCGAGTTGAGCAATCTTCAGAAGTCGATCCAACTTTCCCAACCCCCAAACGTCTCCCCCCCCTGCCCGAAATTGACACCGGCACCCTCCCGCAACTGGCAGATTTCGGACTTCAGCCACCCGCGCCCGACAAGCGAGCCGCCTTACAATTTAAAGGCGGGGAAACGGCTGGACTGGAAAGAGTCGAGCAATACTTCTGGAAACAAGACCGGCTGAGAGTCTACAAAGACACCCGAAATGGCATGCTCGGCGCGGATTACTCCTCGAAATTTTCGCCGTGGCTGGCACTGGGTTGCCTGTCGCCGCGCTATATCTTCGAGCAAGTCCAAAAATACGAAGAACAGCGGGTTAAAAACGATTCCACATACTGGCTGGTATTCGAGTTGCTGTGGCGGGATTACTTCCGCTTTATCTGCGCCAAGCACGGGAACCGCATTTTTCACCTGTCAGGTCTGCAGGGGGTGCCGATTCCCTGGCAAGAAGACTGGCAGCGATTCGCGCTCTGGAAAGAGGGGAAAACCGGCTTCCCCCTGCTTGATGCTAATATGCGGGAACTGGCCGCCACCGGCTTTATGTCCAATCGAGGCCGGCAAAATGTCGCCAGTTTCCTGACTAAGAACTTAGGCATCAACTGGCAAATGGGGGCTGAGTGGTTTGAGTCTCTGCTGATTGACTATGATGTTTGCAGCAATTGGGGCAACTGGAACTACACTGCCGGTGTGGGCAATGACGCGCGGGGCTTCCGCTTCTTCAACATCCTCAAGCAATCCAAAGATTACGACCCCCAGGGCGAATACGTGAAACACTGGCTTCCCGAACTGGCCAAGGTGCCGGCTGGCAAAGTTAACGAACCGTGGAAATTATTGCCGGTTGAGCAGCAGCGTTTCCAGGTGCGAATTGGTGTTGATTACCCCAATCCTGTGGTAGACTTATTTAAGTCAGCTGAGGCGAATGAAAAGGTTTACAATGCGGCCCTGTCGCGCAAGTAACGCCGGCAGGGAATAAATTACCAGCCTCTCCCTTCGTTCCCAGGGCGCGGGCGACAATCCCCTCGTTACCAGGCGTAATTTAGAGCTACCTGGCGAATGGAATTCGCGGCTAGACAAACGAAGTCCGCCTACCCTACGGGAAGGGCTTCGCCCAACGCAGACTTCAGAATTTCTTGAAACCCGCGCAGGCGGGTTTCGTCTGTGTAGCTGCGGTTTCCAACCGCCAAGCAGCCTATAACCTCTGCCAATTTCACACCGAAATGGTATATTATGATGAAACCTAATGCTATAAACAGCAAACAGAAATTATTCGATCGGTGGGCCCCCAACTACGACTGGGTGTTTACCTCAGTATTCTATCAAGCGATTCACCACCGGCTGCTTGAGTGTGTGAATTTGCCAGAAAAGCCGAATGTGCTCGACATCGGATGCGGCACCGGACGCCTGCTGACTCGCCTCGCCACCGAGTTCCCAAATCTGCAAGGAACGGGTTTAGATTTCTCTGCTGAGATGATCCGTCAGGCCCGCCGGCGCAAGCCCGATAGCGTTCGCCCCCGTCTCATCTACCTGCAGGGGAATGCTGAGTCTCTTCCTTTCGCTGACGGGCAGTTTGATGCGGTGTTTAACACTATCAGTTTCCTGCACTACCCGAACCCCGAACAGGTATTTTCTGAGGTCAGCCGGGTGATCGCTCCGGGCGGGCGCTTTTACTTAGCCGATTTCGCAGTTCGCTGGCAAACCTCTCCGCAGTTATTATTATCGATGTCCCCGGGTGGAATCAGACTTTACAGCCCTCAGTTGCGGGAACAGCTAGGCGTGCGAGCGGGATTGGGCTGCGCGGGGCATTACGATCTTCTCGGGCCGGTTTTGCTTTCTATTTTTACTAAACAAACCATCTAGAACTTTACAGGTGTTCCCAGTAGGGTGCGTTCTTGCGGAACCCACCCTGCGAGTCGGTTCCCCTGGGGCGTTGCGCTATCCGCTAATTTTTGGCACAATTACTACAGACGCAAACACCAGCAACTATGCAAGCAAAATCTACTACAGCACAACCCACTGAGGGGGGAACCGACTCTCTCCCGCAAACACTGTTTTACACTTGGCGCGATTACCGCGCTTCCTACCAACTCCACACACCGGCACATTCAGATGCCGGCAGCAGCCTCCCCCTGCTGCTGCTACACCCGATTGGTGTGGGGCTGTCGCGCCAGTTCTGGCACCGTTTTTGCAAAGCGTGGTATCAAACCGGTCGCCGGAATCCGATTTACAATCCAGATTTACTCGGATGTGGGGAAAGTGATATGCCGCGTGCGGCTTACACGCCGGCAGATTGGGCTGAGCAGTTACAGCACTTTTTGCAGACGGTGGTGGGAAAACCGGCGGTTATTGTGGCGCAAGGGGCGCTGATGCCGGTGGCGATTGAATTGGCGCAATTGCAGCCAAATTTGATTCGCGGGCTGGTGCTGTCTGGCCCGCCGGCTTGGGGAATTATGACCAAACCTACGCCGGCTTGGCAGCAAAAATTGACTTGGAATCTGCTAGACTCACCGGCAGGCAGCGCTTTTTACCGCTACGCCCGCCGCCGGCAGTTCCTGCAATCGTTTTCCACCAAACAGCTGTTCGGTGATGCCAATTCGGTGGATGCTGAGTGGCTGGACACTCTGGAAGCCGGTGCGGCAAATCCAGCCAGCCGGCATGCTGTTTTTTCTTTCCTGGCTGGGTTTTGGCGAAAGGACTACAAACCGGCAGTGGCGGCCATCGCCCAACCAACGCTTGTTGTTTTTGGGGAAAAAGCATCCAGCATCAGTCGGGAAGGCAAGCAAGAGCTGCCGGCGCAACGACTGGCTGACTATTTGGACTGTCTGCCGCAGGGGCGGGGGCTTCAAATCAAGGGGCGAAATGTTCTGCCTTATGAGTCTGCCCCGGAATTTGTCGCTGCGGTTGCCGGGTTTGTGGGGGAGCTGGAAGCTGATAGCGTGAAAAACCCGGTTTCTTAAAGAAACCGGGTTTCTGCGGGATACTTCATCCAACTGAAAACCGCTCTGACCAGTGAATCCCCTCCCGGTAGGGTGCCTCTGGACGCACCCCACCCCCACTTTTCACCGGCTCTCGATTTCCCTCATGAAAATCATCCTATCGGGGGATTGTGTTTGTGAAATAGCTGGGCAAAATAAAAATTAAAAGAGTCATACTCCCCCTCCCCAAAGCGCGGGGAGGGGGTTGGTAGGTGGGGTTCTTCAGCTTATTTATGCTGACCTACTGCTGGGGGCAAAAACGTGGGAGAAAATTTCAACGAAATTCAACAAGGGGGGGGGTCGGATTCAGAAATAGTGGAAGCATTCCGGAACCTGCTGCAGGAAAATGCGGATATTAAGCGCCAAGTTGAGGAGCTGAAATCGGCTTTAAACGCAGCCAATAACCGGCTGCTAGAGGAGAGAATCCGCTGCGAACAGGCGGAGGAAGCGCTGCAGCGAGAGCGCCGGCTGTTTGCGGGAGGGCCGGCGATCATCTTCCGGTGGAGATCGGAAGAAAATTGGCCGGTGGAATATGTGTCTCCCAATGTGACTCAGTGGGGGTTCAATCCTGATGATTTTACCAGTGGCAGATTGCCCTACGCCAGCATCGTGCATCCGGATGATGTGCCGAGAATTGCGGCTGAACTGCAAGCGCATAATGCGGCGGTTTTGGACTCCTTTGAGCAGGACTATCGCATTTTCCGCGCCAGTGGGGAGGTGCGGTGGGTTTGCGATTTCACGGCGGCTGTCCGCAACGATCGGGGGGAAGTTACCCACTATGAAGGATATGTTCTGGATATCACCCACCGCGTGCTGGCAGAAAAAGCGCTGCAGGAGGCAAAAGACCAGCTGCAAGCGGTGCTGGATGCGGTGCCGGGGTGCGTTTCTTGGATTGGTTCGGATTTGAAGTATCTGGGCGTGAACCGGTATTTGGCGAAGACTTTTGGGCGCACACCGGCAGATTTTGTGGGAAAGGAATTGGGGTTTATGAAGTCAGCGGGTGAGCTGAAGGAATTTTTGTCGGAATTTTTCGCCTCACCGGCACGGGAAGCCTCGCAAGAAATGGCTTTTGCGCGCCGGCAAGATGCCGGTGCTGCAGTGGGGGGGAAAAGACATCACATCCTAGTCGCTCAGAAGTACCTTCAAGGTGAGGCGGCTGTGTGTGTCGGCGTTGACATTACGGAACTCAAAGAAGCTCAGCAGGCGCTGCAGCTGTCGGAGGAGAAGTTCTCAAAAGCTTTTCGCTGCAGCCCGAATTGCATCACCATCAGCACTCTCAAGGAGGGGCGCTACATTGATGTCAATGAGACTAGCTTGCGCATTTTAGGATACCGGCGCGAGGAAGTCATTGGTCGAACGGTTACGGATCTGAATATTTGGGTCGAGCCGCAAGATCGGGAGCGCATGACACAGGCGCTGCAAGAGCGGGGTGCGGTTGACAATATGGAAGTTAAAATCCGCACGAAGACGGGCGAGGTGCGGGTGGGTTTGCTTTCGGCTGAGATTGTCGAGATTGCCGGTGAGCGCTGTTTGGTGGCGGCGACGAATGATATTACAGAGCGAGTGCGGGCGGAGGAAAAGCTGCGGGCGGCGCAAGAGCGCGACCGCTTGCTGGCAGAAATTGCCCTGCGCATTCGCCAGTCACTCGATTTGGATAATATTCTAAATAGCACAGTTTGTGAGATTCGTCAAGTCCTGAAAGCTGACCGCGTTTATATTGGCTATCTGGATGATAATTCTGACGCTTTGGTGGTGGCGGAATCGGTGGCTGCCGGCTTCCCGCCGATGCTGGGATACGCGCTGAAGCGCGACATTTATTTTAGGAAAGTTAAGGCGCTATTTGACCGGCATCCGGTTGGGGCTGTTGCGGATACTTCTGCAGTGCCGGTGCTGCCTTATCTGGCGCAACACTATGCGGACTACCAGATTAAGGCGAGCTTGGCGGTGAGGATTGTGGTGGATGAGAAGCCGTTTGGTTTGCTGGTGGCTCACCAGTGCAGCGGGGCGCGTTGCTGGCAGCCTTTTGAAATAGAATTGCTGGATCGACTGGCAACTCAAGTGGCGATTGCGATTAAGCAAGGGCAGCTCTACCAGCGGCTGGCGGCACTCAATGCGAATTTGGAAAAGCAAGTGGAGGAGCGCACGGCTCAGCTGCAGCAGCGCAATCGGGAACTGCAGGAACTCAACCAGATGAAGGATTTGTTTTTGCACGCGGTGACGCACGATTTGCGCACGCCGGTGATCGGTGCGTTGCTGGTGTGGAAGAATTTGCTGAACAGTTCTGCGCCGGGTGCTGGCGGGAGTCAGCCGCCAGCAATTCCGGTGGCTCGCTCGATTCTGGAGCGGATGGTTCAGGGGAGCGAGCGCCAGCTGAAATTGATTAATTCGCTGCTGGATGTTCACGCCAGCGAGGTGCGGGGGATTGCGCTCCAGCGGGAGCAGGTGCGCCTGGGCGAGCTGATTGAATCGATTGTGGAATATTTCCAGCCCCTGCTGGCAAAAAATCAAGCGACTCTCAGGAATAAGGTGCGGGCTGATTTGCCGGTGCTGAGTGCGGATTCGGGGCAGCTGTGGCGGGTGTTTGAAAATTTGATTGCCAATGCTTTGCATCACAACCCGCCGGGATTGAGTCTGACTGTTACTGCGGCGGTTGAGGGGGGTGAGGGGGAGCAATCGGATTCCCAGATGATTCGCTGCGCCCTGCAGGATAATGGGGTGGGGATGAGTGAGGAGCAGTGCGAGGAGCTGTTTGAACTTTACGCACGCGGCTCCCAGACACGCCGCTCCACCGGCTTGGGTTTGGGGCTGTATTTGTGCCGGCAAATTATTGCGGCGCACGGGGGTAAGATTGGGGTGATTAGCTCGCTAGGTGCGGGGGCGACGTTTTGGTTTACGCTGCCGGTGGTGGATTTTTGAAGGTTGGATTTTGGATGCCTGGATGCAAAGATTTTGGATTGTGAAAGCCGGCGGTAATGTGTTTTCCTATAAAGGAACAGTGAAGTTACAATAAACTGGTTTTATTGTAGCGATCCGGCGTTTTTTTGACCGCTAATACGCCAAGAGACGTTGCCGGTGGAGTCGGTTGCCGGTGGAGTCGGAAGGGTTGCCGGTGGTGTGAGACAGGTGTGGGGAGCCGTCGGATAGGTCGTTTGTTTCAATCCCGTTGCCGGGATTCAGCTATAGGAAAGATAATTCGGACCCAGAAGCGTTTTATAACGCTCGACGTTTCAATCCCGTTGCCGGGATTCAGCTATAGGAAAGCTGGAGAGAGCGAAGTCCCTAATCGTTCTGGATCATGTTTCAATCCCGTTGCCGGGATTCAGCTATAGGAAAGCAAGCTTCGATAGGACGCCATCCAGGGATTGGGAAAGTTTCAATCCCGTTGCCGGGATTCAGCTATAGGAAAGCATTTCAGCCTCGGCGCTAGACCTTTTAAGCGTTCTGTTTCAATCCCGTTGCCGGGATTCAGCTATAGGAAAGTCTAGGAACTCCCGGCGGTTGACAAGCCGCAAGACACTGTTTCAATCCCGTTGCCGGGATTCAGCTATAGGAAAGCACGAGTCAGTCTACAACGCGGCGTGCGAGCTCGCTGTTTCAATCCCGTTGCCGGGATTCAGCTATAGGAAAGTCTCCTTGCGCCAGTTTTTTGCTTGACAGTGCTGCCGTTTCAATCCCGTTGCCGGGATTCAGCTATAGGAAAGGGAGGTGAAGTCTTTTACGCCACGAATATATACTGATTTCAATCCCATTGCCGGGATTCAGCTATAGGAAAGAGCCCCCAAAATAGGAGCAAAATGCTTTTTTTCTCCCGTTTCAATCCCGTTGCCGGGATTCAGCTATAGGAAAGCTCTTTCTCGCTTCTCCTCTTCAGGTATTACGAGTTTCAATCCCGTTGCCGGGATTCAGCTATAGGAAAGCTAAAACTAGTCTGGCCCAAGCTGCAAGCGTGGCCGTTTCAATCCCGTTGCCGGGATTCAGCTATAGGAAAGATATATCTTCGCTATTTGCTCAACGGAGTAGATGTTGTTTCAATCCCGTTGCCGGGATTCAGCTATAGGAAAGTTGGCCGGCTGCCCCGATTGCTAGTCGGGTAAAGTGTTTCAATCCCGTTGCCGGGATTCAGCTATAGGAAAGGGCGGATTCTGGGCGTGGGTGAAAGTTCACGTGCAAAGTTTCAATCCCGTTGCCGGGATTCAGCTATAGGAAAGCTCTGGCTCTGCGACAGCCAGAAAACCAAGAGCAAAGTTTCAATCCCGTTGCCGGGATTCAGCTATAGGAAAGGAAATTGTGCAGGCGATGGCGCGCGTCCGCGACTGGTTTCAATCCCGTTGCCGGGATTCAGCTATAGGAAAGCCTTAAAGGCTGGTTTGATGACGACCCTGTTGGCGCGTTTCAATCCCGTTGCCGGGATTCAGCTATAGGAAAGGAAAACTTGGCGGAAGGCAAGCGCACCCTGCTGCTGTTTCAATCCCGTTGCCGGGATTCAGCTATAGGAAAGCCTGGGCCCGGAAGTTGAGTCGGCACCCGAGCCGGGTTTCAATCCCGTTGCCGGGATTCAGCTATAGGAAAGCGCCACCGCTTTTTCTGCCGCAATGAGCTGCTGCTCGGTTTCAATCCCGTTGCCGGGATTCAGCTATAGGAAAGCTTGCGGTCATCCCCGCAGCCTCCCTTGGAGCGCCTGTTTCAATCCCGTTGCCGGGATTCAGCTATAGGAAAGCAGGCTCTCTCTTCCGCTCGCAATAGAAGTTCTGAGTTTCAATCCCGTTGCCGGGATTCAGCTATAGGAAAGCATACAGTCCATAACATGGAAGGCCGAAATTGGCGTGTTTCAATCCCGTTGCCGGGATTCAGCTATAGGAAAGCCTGTGCAAAATTTAATTAAAACTTTTGCTTATTTAAGTTTCAATCCCGTTGCCGGGATTCAGCTATAGGAAAGCTGGGTGCGCCGGCGTGCAGTGGGGATCATCGGGGACGGCTCGTTTCAATCCCGTTGCCGGGATTCAGCTATAGGAAAGCGCGACGCTTATTCTTGATGAGGCGGAGCAGGTAGTTGTTTCAATCCCGTTGCCGGGATTCAGCTATAGGAAAGTGTCGAAGCCAGCTGTAGCCGTCCCCGACATTGACGGTTTCAATCCCGTTGCCGGGATTCAGCTATAGGAAAGTATTGGCGAAGAGATACTTGATAGCGAAGGGACTTTTGTTTCAATCCCGTTGCCGGGATTCAGCTATAGGAAAGCGTAGAGCCTCCTGTTGCTGAAAAAACTAGGTTAAAGAGTTTCAATCCCGTTGCCGGGATTCAGCTATAGGAAAGCCTGAAGAAAAGCTGCCCAGTTTAGACGACCTAAGAGTTTCAATCCCGTTGCCGGGATTCAGCTATAGAAAAGGATAGTAAAAAGCCAGTGCCCTAACATCTCTTAGCTGTTTCAATCCCGTTGCCGGGATTCAGCTATAGGAAAGTAGAGGAAAATCTTTCAAGTTGCTCGCACAAAGATTGTTTCAATCCCGTTGCCGGGATTCAGCTATAGGAAAGCCCTGGCAGAGTAAGGCGGCTTGCAATCGGTCGATAAGTTTCAATCCCGTTGCCGGGATTCAGCTATAGGAAAGTTCTAAATGAGCGCTGTTTGTTTAAGAGTCTTAAAAGAGTTTCAATCCCGTTGCCGGGATTCAGCTATAGGAAAGCCGGGCGGCGGCGGAAACCCGGGTGAAGCTGGAGCAGTTTCAATCCCGTTGCCGGGATTCAGCTATAGGAAAGCCCTTTTGAATCTAGAACTGGCTAACCTGATTAAAAGTTTCAATCCCGTTGCCGGGATTCAGCTATAGGAAAGCCAGGATAGAAATGGGCATTTACGGCCCCTTTGGTTTGTTTCAATCCCGTTGCCGGGATTCAGCTATAGGAAAGTCCCGGCGATCCACCTTTGGTAGGTGGCCCTGGGTAGTTTCAATCCCGTTGCCGGGATTCAGCTATAGGAAAGCACCGGCGCTGGCTCTGGGATTCCTGGGAAGCGCGTGTTTCAATCCCGTTGCCGGGATTCAGCTATAGGAAAGGAACTTGCCCAATGGCGCGAATTCTGCGAGTGGCTCGTTTCAATCCCGTTGCCGGGATTCAGCTATAGGAAAGTGGGCAGGAGGCCCAGTGGGGCGTCCCATCTGGGTTGTTTCAATCCCGTTGCCGGGATTCAGCTATAGGAAAGCCCGCGTTGACTGCAAGCGCAGGTCAGGCAGGAAGTTTCAATCCCGTTGCCGGGATTCAGCTATAGGAAAGTCCCCATCCAGATGCCGGGGAGGGCGATGGGCACAAGTTTCAATCCCGTTGCCGGGATTCAGCTATAGGAAAGCAAAGCCTTGTGGGGAGCAGTTCTAAGTCCATCGCGTTTCAATCCCGTTGCCGGGATTCAGCTATAGGAAAGCCGGGTCAACGCAAGAGGCAAACCAGTCCTGTATCGTTTCAATCCCGTTGCCGGGATTCAGCTATAGGAAAGACACGAACCACTTATGGCAGGTTTTGCCATTTGGCGTTTCAATCCCGTTGCCGGGATTCAGCTATAGGAAAGTTGTAGCCTGTGCCACGACTGACACAATTTATCACGCAAGTTTCAATCCCGTTGCCGGGATTCAGCTATAGGAAAGCGCCGGCAGCTGCGAGCGCACCACCGGCAGCTGCGAGCGGTTTCAATCCCGTTGCCGGGATTCAGCTATAGGAAAGGCACGAGATCTGGAGCTCCTGCACTCGGGCTCCAGGAAGTTTCAATCCCGTTGCCGGGATTCAGCTATAGGAAAGGTTCTCCCCCCGGCGGTCTTAGTCCTGTTTCGGCTCGTTTCAATCCCGTTGCCGGGATTCAGCTATAGGAAAGTTCCGGAACGCGAAACGTGATCGTGCTTCAGGATCGCCAGTTTCAATCCCGTTGCCGGGATTCAGCTATAGGAAAGCAACCCGCAGCCGACAACTATACTGCTCGAAGAGTTGTTTCAATCCCGTTGCCGGGATTCAGCTATAGGAAAGAATGAGGCATCTTTTTGCGTCCGTCAAGAGCGTGCCTGTTTCAATCCACAAGTGTTGAATTCTGTCACAAAACTTTACATTTTAGCTTACATTTATCCTGCCCTGAGTAAAAATGCTTAGCCAGAGAGAAGTCGTTCTATCCAGTGGACATAGCTGATTTCTTGACACATACAACATTGAAGATAGCGGAGTTTATCTAGTAGCGTAGTCCCCCATTCTTTAGGAATATCTACTATCTTTAATATCAGGTAAGCTATCAGCGAAACATAAATTTGTATAGCTATACT
>NZ_KB235948.1:6794107-6796587 GCF_000332335.1 Kamptonema formosum PCC 10802
AGAATGAGTTGAGCACAGGTTATTAACAGGATTGATTTGACCGTAGCCCAAATCATAGCACGTTTTGGGCGCTTTTTTTATGTCGAATTGTTAAGATTCAACACTTGTGGTTTCAATCCCGTTGCCGGGATTCAGCTATAGGAAAGTCCGCCACTGTCCCGCCTCACCGAGATCACACTGGTTTCAATCCCGTTGCCGGGATTCAGCTATAGGAAAGTTGTAACAGGGGCGCAAGGATAAACAGAACTTTGCGGTTTCAATCCCGTTGCCGGGATTCAGCTATAGGAAAGCACCCCCCGCCCCTGAGGCTCTGCCTCTTCCGCCGGGTTTCAATCCCGTTGCCGGGATTCAGCTATAGGAAAGCGCTGCCAGCTGGCAGCACACCGGCAGCCGCCACATGTTTCAATCCCGTTGCCGGGATTCAGCTATAGGAAAGTGCTAGTCGGGTAAACATGCCTAAACTGTTACGGGTTTCAATCCCGTTGCCGGGATTCAGCTATAGGAAAGCTGGACTCGCCGACTCCATCCGACGCAACATTTGCAAGTTTCAATCCCGTTGCCGGGATTCAGCTATAGGAAAGCCACAGCTTTTTTGTCTCCCCAGGGCATGTTCATGTTTCAATCCCGTTGCCGGGATTCAGCTATAGGAAAGCCTGTTCCCCGGGGAGCTAGAACCTCAGGAAGGGCTGGTTTCAATCCCGTTGCCGGGATTCAGCTATAGGAAAGAGAAGTTATTGTTTCCAGAATTTTGTGGGCTGGCTAGAGGTTTCAATCCCGTTGCCGGGATTCAGCTATAGGAAAGACCTACAGAAGCCCGTGGGAGGTGGCTCTCAAAGGTTTCAATCCCGTTGCCGGGATTCAGCTATAGGAAAGCCTTTGGTCAGGGCCATCTCAACATTTTCAATAATAGTTTCAATCCCGTTGCCGGGATTCAGCTATAGGAAAGTCTGCGTGATGCCGGCGTTCAGATACAGACTAGCTAGTTTCAATCCCGTTGCCGGGATTCAGCTATAGGAAAGGATTCAATGATGGTTCGCTAACTGCGCATATTTTCGTTTCAATCCCGTTGCCGGGATTCAGCTATAGGAAAGTTACCAGGAGCGCCCGAGAAAAAGCGACCGGTGGAGTGGTTTCAATCCCGTTGCCGGGATTCAGCTATAGGAAAGAGAACCCCTACCTCTTTCCCGGGCGGCACGCCAGCGTTTCAATCCCGTTGCCGGGATTCAGCTATAGGAAAGCGGATCTTCCTCTGCCGGTGCAGCACCGGGAGCGAAATGTTTCAATCCCGTTGCCGGGATTCAGCTATAGGAAATCCCCACCGGATCAAGCCAGTCGAAGTCTTAAATCCAGGTTTCAATCCCGTTGCCGGGATTCAGCTATAGGAAAGAAAAATCTGTCTTTGTTAGTTTTAGTAGATTTTTGCTGTTTCAATCCCGTTGCCGGGATTCAGCTATAGGAAAGTCGAGTGCGGGGGGTTCGTTCCTGATCTGTTCCTGGTTTCAATCCCGTTGCCGGGATTCAGCTATAGGAAAGCCAGAGTAATCCAGCGGCGGTTCGGGAGGGGGCTCGTTTCAATCCCGTTGCCGGGATTCAGCTATAGGAAAGCCCTTTCGGGGGCCTGCGGTCGCTATCGATTCATTGTTTCAATCCCGTTGCCGGGATTCAGCTATAGGAAAGCCAGAATGCTGACGATTGAGTTGCCAATTGATTGAAGTTTCAATCCCGTTGCCGGGATTCAGCTATAGGAAAGTCGGGGGCAGTTTGGTCGTTAGCTGGAATTTTTCCCGTTTCAATCCCGTTGCCGGGATTCAGCTATAGGAAAGATACAACAATTCTCGCTTCAGAGGTTCAAGGTTTGAGCGTTTCAATCCCGTTGCCGGGATTCAGCTATAGGAAAGTCGGGAGTCCTCACTCACACCCAAACAGCATGAATAGTTTCAATCCCGTTGCCGGGATTCAGCTATAGGAAAGAATTATCGTATTTTTGTTTGAGTCGCATACAGCCCAGTTTCAATCCCGTTGCCGGGATTCAGCTATAGGAAAGTTGCATCTAGCACGTAAGTTAGGGCTCCCGATGAATGTTTCAATCCCGTTGCCGGGATTCAGCTATAGGAAAGTCCGCTCGCACGACTTAAGGCCCCCGGAGCGAAACGGGGTTTCAATCCCGTTGCCGGGATTCAGCTATAGGAAAGCGTGCCATCTGTTTTCGTCTCCTTAAATGCGTGTGCGGTTTCAATCCCGTTGCCGGGATTCAGCTATAGGAAAGTCCTACCATCCCCCGATTACTGCTCGTTCGCGACGGTTTCAATCCCGTTGCCGGGATTCAGCTATAGGAAAGTTTAAGAGTCTTAAAAGATACGGTCTTAAAAGCCAGGTTTCAATCCCGTTGCCGGGATTCAGCTATAGGAAAGTTCCATTGCTGACCGCAGGGGGGAAAATCGACGCGAGTTTCAATCCCGTTGCCGGGATTCAGCTATAGG
>NZ_KB235948.1:6796687-6797127 GCF_000332335.1 Kamptonema formosum PCC 10802
GCCGACAACTATACTGCTCGAAGAGTTGTTTCAATCCCGTTGCCGGGATTCAGCTATAGGAAAGAATGAGGCATCTTTTTGCGTCCGTCAAGAGCGTGCCTGTTTCAATCCACAAGTGTTGAATTCTGTCACAAAACTTTACATTTTAGCTTACATTTATCCTGCCCTGAGTAAAAATGCTTAGCCAGAGAGAAGTCGTTCTATCCAGTGGACATAGCTGATTTCTTGACACATACAACATTGAAGATAGCGGAGTTTATCTAGTAGCGTAGTCCCCCATTTTTTAGGAATATATACTATCTTTAATATCAGGTAAGCTATCAGCGAAACATAAATTTGTATAGCTATATTATTTACATTTTTAGTAATCAGCTTATCCAACTTAAGGTGCATTTTAAGAAACTTCCATAGCAACTCTATGTGCCACCTATATTTGTAGA
>NZ_KB235948.1:6797227-6899927 GCF_000332335.1 Kamptonema formosum PCC 10802
CAAGACACTGTTTCAATCCCGTTGCCGGGATTCAGCTATAGGAAAGCACGAGTCAGTCTACAACGCGGCGTGCGAGCTCGCTGTTTCAATCCCGTTGCCGGGATTCAGCTATAGGAAAGTCTCCTTGCGCCAGTTTTTGCTTGACAGTGCTGCCGTTTCAATCCCGTTGCCGGGATTCAGCTATAGGAAAGGATAGTAAAAAGCCAGTGCCCTAACATCTCTTAGCTGTTTCAATCCCGTTGCCGGGATTCAGCTATAGGAAAGTTGTAACAGGGGCGCAAGGATAAACAGAACTTTGCGGGTTTCAATCCCGTTGCCGGGATTCAGCTATAGGAAAGTGCTAGTCGGGTAAACATGCCTAAACTGTTACGGGTTTCAATCCCGTTGCCGGGATTCAGCTATAGGAAAGCTGGACTCGCCGACTCCATCCGACGCAACATTTGCAAGTTTCAATCCCGTTGCCGGGATTCAGCTATAGGAAAGCCACAGCTTTTTTGTCTCCCCAGGGCATGTTCATGTTTCAATCCCGTTGCCGGGATTCAGCTATAGGAAAGCCTGTTCCCCGGGGAGCTAGAACCTCAGGAAGGGCTGGTTTCAATCCCGTTGCCGGGATTCAGCTATAGGAAAGAGAAGTTATTGTTTCCAGAATTTTGTGGGCTGGCTAGAGGTTTCAATCCCGTTGCCGGGATTCAGCTATAGGAAAGACCTACAGAAGCCCGTGGGAGGTGGCTCTCAAAGGTTTCAATCCCGTTGCCGGGATTCAGCTATAGGAAAGCCTTTGGTCAGGGCCATCTCAACATTTTCAATAATAGTTTCAATCCCGTTGCCGGGATTCAGCTATAGGAAAGTCTGCGTGATGCCGGCGTTCAGATACAGACTAGCTAGTTTCAATCCCGTTGCCGGGATTCAGCTATAGGAAAGGATTCAATGATGGTTCGCTAACTGCGCATATTTTCGTTTCAATCCCGTTGCCGGGATTCAGCTATAGGAAAGTTACCAGGAGCGCCCGAGAAAAAGCGACCGGTGGAGTGGTTTCAATCCCGTTGCCGGGATTCAGCTATAGGAAAGAGAACCCCTACCTCTTTCCCGGGCGGCACGCCAGCGTTTCAATCCCGTTGCCGGGATTCAGCTATAGGAAAGCGGATCTTCCTCTGCCGGTGCAGCACCGGGAGCGAAATGTTTCAATCCCGTTGCCGGGATTCAGCTATAGGAAATCCCCACCGGATCAAGCCAGTCGAAGTCTTAAATCCAGGTTTCAATCCCGTTGCCGGGATTCAGCTATAGGAAAGAAAAATCTGTCTTTGTTAGTTTTAGTAGATTTTTGCTGTTTCAATCCCGTTGCCGGGATTCAGCTATAGGAAAGTCGAGTGCGGGGGGTTCGTTCCTGATCTGTTCCTGGTTTCAATCCCGTTGCCGGGATTCAGCTATAGGAAAGCCAGAGTAATCCAGCGGCGGTTCGGGAGGGGGCTCGTTTCAATCCCGTTGCCGGGATTCAGCTATAGGAAAGCCCTTTCGGGGGCCTGCGGTCGCTATCGATTCATTGTTTCAATCCCGTTGCCGGGATTCAGCTATAGGAAAGCCAGAATGCTGACGATTGAGTTGCCAATTGATTGAAGTTTCAATCCCGTTGCCGGGATTCAGCTATAGGAAAGTCGGGGGCAGTTTGGTCGTTAGCTGGAATTTTTCCCGTTTCAATCCCGTTGCCGGGATTCAGCTATAGGAAAGATACAACAATTCTCGCTTCAGAGGTTCAAGGTTTGAGCGTTTCAATCCCGTTGCCGGGATTCAGCTATAGGAAAGTCGGGAGTCCTCACTCACACCCAAACAGCATGAATAGTTTCAATCCCGTTGCCGGGATTCAGCTATAGGAAAGAATTATCGTATTTTTGTTTGAGTCGCATACAGCCCAGTTTCAATCCCGTTGCCGGGATTCAGCTATAGGAAAGTTGCATCTAGCACGTAAGTTAGGGCTCCCGATGAATGTTTCAATCCCGTTGCCGGGATTCAGCTATAGGAAAGTCCGCTCGCACGACTTAAGGCCCCCGGAGCGAAACGGGGTTTCAATCCCGTTGCCGGGATTCAGCTATAGGAAAGCGTGCCATCTGTTTTCGTCTCCTTAAATGCGTGTGCGGTTTCAATCCCGTTGCCGGGATTCAGCTATAGGAAAGTCCTACCATCCCCCGATTACTGCTCGTTCGCGACGGTTTCAATCCCGTTGCCGGGATTCAGCTATAGGAAAGTTTAAGAGTCTTAAAAGATACGGTCTTAAAAGCCAGGTTTCAATCCCGTTGCCGGGATTCAGCTATAGGAAAGTTCCATTGCTGACCGCAGGGGGGAAAATCGACGCGAGTTTCAATCCCGTTGCCGGGATTCAGCTATAGGAAAGCGGAAATTCGCCCGCTGTGTCACACGCCCTGACTTGTTTCAATCCCGTTGCCGGGATTCAGCTATAGGAAAGCGCTTGAGGCGGCTGCCACGCCAAAAGAGGTGTGTTTCAATCCCGTTGCCGGGATTCAGCTATAGGAAAGTTCGGGTAGGTGTGCGTGCCCCCTTGCGGGGAAAGCCGGGTTTCAATCCCGTTGCCGGGATTCAGCTATAGGAAAGCGCGGAAGGGCTATCAAACCCCAATACCTACCGGTTTCAATCCCGTTGCCGGGATTCAGCTATAGGAAAGCTCGGTCTGCTGCCCACAACGAGGGCAGGCCATTGTGTTTCAATCCCGTTGCCGGGATTCAGCTATAGGAAAGCTTACCTGCACCCCTGAACAGGAAAGGAACGAGCAAGTTTCAATCCCGTTGCCGGGATTCAGCTATAGGAAAGTTCCTGAACGCTTCGCTTGCGTCTGCATGGCCGGTTTCAATCCCGTTGCCGGGATTCAGCTATAGGAAAGCTGCAGGAGGCATATCTGGGGAGTGTCAACTTTTGCCTGTTTCAATCCCGTTGCCGGGATTCAGCTATAGGAAAGCCCCTTTCAGAAGGCGGCCTGCCATCCTGCCACGTTTCAATCCCGTTGCCGGGATTCAGCTATAGGAAAGCTAGAGAGGTAAGGTCTTTGACTACAGTGGTTTTCAAGTTTCAATCCCGTTGCCGGGATTCAGCTATAGGAAAGCCTGGGGAAGAGAGCCGGTGGGACGTAACCTACTACAGGTTTCAATCCCGTTGCCGGGATTCAGCTATAGGAAAGGGTTCGGGCGTGGCTGACAAAAATGACATGGCAGCGGTTTCAATCCCGTTGCCGGGATTCAGCTATAGGAAAGTCCTGGCTCAGACGGGCGATAATCCACATATTTGTTTCAATCCCGTTGCCGGGATTCAGCTATAGGAAAGTATTAAAAAATGTCCTGAGAAACTACCACCCCTACTGGTTTCAATCCCGTTGCCGGGATTCAGCTATAGGAAAGCTTGGCTGCTTCCTCAAAAACCAAAACCGGGCGAGGTTTCAATCCCGTTGCCGGGATTCAGCTATAGGAAAGTACCCAGAACTCGCGGGGCTGCGTGTCGATTCCTTGTTTCAATCCCGTTGCCGGGATTCAGCTATAGGAAAGGGCTACGCCAAAGCTCACTGGGGGCCGTTTGGGGCTGTTTCAATCCCGTTGCCGGGATTCAGCTATAGGAAAGACCGGAAGGATGGGACCGGTTGACTCATCATGTGGCCTGGTTTCAATCCCGTTGCCGGGATTCAGCTATAGGAAAGCCTCATAGTCCATGCCTGAGCCAAACACCGGCAAGTTAGCCGTTTCAATCCCGTTGCCGGGATTCAGCTATAGGAAAGAGCAAGTCAACGCCGACCTGGCAACAGCACAGATGTTTCAATCCCGTTGCCGGGATTCAGCTATAGGAAAGTTCCGAACGCCGTCGGGGGTAATTCCTAGCAATTGGGGTTTCAATCCCGTTGCCGGGATTCAGCTATAGGAAAGCCAAATCAGAACCGCCGGATAGCCCAGTAAGTCGTTGGTTTCAATCCCGTTGCCGGGATTCAGCTATAGGAAAGCCGGAGTCGGGTTTTCTTCCCCCTGTCCTCCATGTTTTGTTTCAATCCCGTTGCCGGGATTCAGCTATAGGAAAGATCCCAGCCCGCACGCTCCCAGGGGAAGAAGCCTGGTTTCAATCCCGTTGCCGGGATTCAGCTATAGGAAAGGCAGGTCTCCAACCAGATTGTTGCGTTCTCCTTGAGTTTCAATCCCGTTGCCGGGATTCAGCTATAGGAAAGCCTTAGTCCAAATCAACGATCCAAAATACAGCGGGAAAGTGTTTCAATCCCGTTGCCGGGATTCAGCTATAGGAAAGGCAAGCTACTGTTGCCAACGATGGCACAGTCACAATGTTTCAATCCCGTTGCCGGGATTCAGCTATAGGAAAGATGAAGAGGCGCTCCCGGAGATGGGGAGCTCCAAACTGTTTCAATCCCGTTGCCGGGATTCAGCTATAGGAAAGACCAGAGGAATCGCCCCTACTGCCGCACGAGGCAGGTTTCAATCCCGTTGCCGGGATTCAGCTATAGGAAAGCACTATCTCCAAATCGTTGGGCGCTCTAAGGTTGGTTTCAATCCCGTTGCCGGGATTCAGCTATAGGAAAGTTTTAGGGCGGCTTCTCTCTCTGCTGCCGCTCTGCTTGTTTCAATCCCGTTGCCGGGATTCAGCTATAGGAAAGCCCGGGATCACAAAGGGGCGCTGGGGAAGAAAAGTACGGTTTCAATCCCGTTGCCGGGATTCAGCTATAGGAAAGAAAGTGGTAAGGGCGAATCGACACCCGCAATCCTGGTTTCAATCCCGTTGCCGGGATTCAGCTATAGGAAAGCCGCCAAGGCGCACGCGACGTGGTGGGCTAATTGCTCCGTTTCAATCCCGTTGCCGGGATTCAGCTATAGGAAAGGACTCGGAAGCCTGATTCTTCCGCAAACTCGACAGTTGTTTCAATCCCGTTGCCGGGATTCAGCTATAGGAAAGGTTACTTCCCCTGCCGGCACTTCCCGGGTCAGGAGCGATGTTTCAATCCCGTTGCCGGGATTCAGCTATAGGAAAGACTGTGACAGGCACGGGATAAAGCGGCCAAATCGCTGGTTTCAATCCCGTTGCCGGGATTCAGCTATAGGAAAGCCCCGAAGGCCGCCACTTCCGGCAGGATTTTTAGGTTTCAATCCCGTTGCCGGGATTCAGCTATAGGAAAGCGCCGTTGGGCCCATGCCTCGTAAAGAGTTCCGGTTTCAATCCCGTTGCCGGGATTCAGCTATAGGAAAGAAATATCTCGCCATAGAGAGATATCTATGCACTGGGGGTTTCAATCCCGTTGCCGGGATTCAGCTATAGGAAAGTTTTGCGCTCCTGTGGGGGGAGGTCAGCAAGGCTCAGTTTCAATCCCGTTGCCGGGATTCAGCTATAGGAAAGCCAGCAGCTCGGAGACAATCGGCAACTGAGTTCCGCGTTTCAATCCCGTTGCCGGGATTCAGCTATAGGAAAGGTCCCCTCCCACTACGAGCTGCAGCAAAAGTTGAGCGTTTCAATCCCGTTGCCGGGATTCAGCTATAGGAAAGCAGGACTTTGGCCAGCTGCTGGGCTTTTTTGGAGTTGTTTCAATCCCGTTGCCGGGATTCAGCTATAGGAAAGGGCAGGACGTTTAAACGGTTTAGCGCCAAGGCTGAAAGTTTCAATCCCGTTGCCGGGATTCAGCTATAGGAAAGTGCTGAGGGCGAGCGTTTTTATGCAATAGAGTCCAGCAGTTTCAATCCCGTTGCCGGGATTCAGCTATAGGAAAGTGGCCCCAGTGACTCGCGGAGTGCCGCCAGTGTCCGGTTTCAATCCCGTTGCCGGGATTCAGCTATAGGAAAGCCTTAAGAGCTTCGGACTCAAGGCAGGCGATGCGGGTTTCAATCCCGTTGCCGGGATTCAGCTATAGGAAAGCGGGATGGCGTTGACGCGCCGGTGTCCCCAGGGGCAGTGTTTCAATCCCGTTGCCGGGATTCAGCTATAGGAAAGCTCTTGGATTGTCTTGGTTCTGAATTAATTATACAAGGTTTCAATCCCGTTGCCGGGATTCAGCTATAGGAAAGACCTGGGAGTGGCAGCGAGCTAGGGCTGCCTTAGTGTTTCAATCCCGTTGCCGGGATTCAGCTATAGGAAAGGCTTCGTCAAAAACGGACAAAACGCCTGATGGCCCGTTTCAATCCCGTTGCCGGGATTCAGCTATAGGAAAGCAGCCCTGACCGCCGAACTGGGCGTCAAGACTGTGTTTCAATCCCGTTGCCGGGATTCAGCTATAGGAAAGGGACTAGGATTTTATTGCCTAGCCATTGATGCCCGGTTTCAATCCCGTTGCCGGGATTCAGCTATAGGAAAGACTTCAGATTTTGCTCTCTGCTCTCGGTAGTTTTGCCTGTTTCAATCCCGTTGCCGGGATTCAGCTATAGGAAAGCTCTATCCTCCCAAACCGGCTCAGGGCGCTGGATCGTTTCAATCCCGTTGCCGGGATTCAGCTATAGGAAAGGACAAGGGCTCCCTGCGGATAGCAATTTCTCGCCTGGTTTCAATCCCGTTGCCGGGATTCAGCTATAGGAAAGTCGCAGTCAAAAATAAAGCCGCGTCGTCCCGATGAGGTTTCAATCCCGTTGCCGGGATTCAGCTATAGGAAAGATTTCCGGCAGGCGTGCTTGAACAAGCCTGAGCGGGGTTTCAATCCCGTTGCCGGGATTCAGCTATAGGAAAGCAGGATTCCGTAACCAGAAGAAGGTCTGGACAGAAACGTTTCAATCCCGTTGCCGGGATTCAGCTATAGGAAAGGCCGGTATTTAGTTTTCATGGTTCCGAGGGTTGCTTGTTTCAATCCCGTTGCCGGGATTCAGCTATAGGAAAGAGTCAAGAAATGCCGGCAGTAAGTTGATGTCGTGCCGGGTTTCAATCCCGTTGCCGGGATTCAGCTATAGGAAAGATTGAGGAAAAGCTCAAAAAGGCAGTCCTGAAAGTTTCAATCCCGTTGCCGGGATTCAGCTATAGGAAAGGTACAAGTAACCGAGTAACGCAAATCATGCTGGGTGGTTTCAATCCCGTTGCCGGGATTCAGCTATAGGAAAGACCGCAAAACTCTTGGGTTCAGCTTCATCATGCCGGTTTCAATCCCGTTGCCGGGATTCAGCTATAGGAAAGTCCGGCGGCCAGTTCTGCTGAACAGCTAGCATGCCGGGTTTCAATCCCGTTGCCGGGATTCAGCTATAGGAAAGTCTCGCACCGCCAACCCCCAACTATTTCTAATTTAGGTTTCAATCCCGTTGCCGGGATTCAGCTATAGGAAAGCTCTAATCAAATTGATTAGACTAGAGCAAGAAAGATTGTTTCAATCCCGTTGCCGGGATTCAGCTATAGGAAAGCCGCTGGGAACCTTTGTCCGCATTCTTCCGCTTGCCAGTTTCAATCCCGTTGCCGGGATTCAGCTATAGGAAAGCCGGCAGCTTACCTGGCGCGTGCCAGTAGCTGGCGTGTTTCAATCCCGTTGCCGGGATTCAGCTATAGGAAAGCGGTTAACGTTATCCGTTGCACCAAGCCACTGCCAGTTTCAATCCCGTTGCCGGGATTCAGCTATAGGAAAGCGCAGAAATCCAACCTACGGACTTCTGCAACTCTTCGTTTCAATCCCGTTGCCGGGATTCAGCTATAGGAAAGAGCCAAAATCAGCAGCGACAGGGAAAATGGAAGCCTGGTTTCAATCCCGTTGCCGGGATTCAGCTATAGGAAAGTCTGTCCGTCACGACTGATGGACACTGCACCGGCAGGGTTTCAATCCCGTTGCCGGGATTCAGCTATAGGAAAGAAGCTTGCGGCCACAGTTCCGGCTGCTGAACAGCGGTTTCAATCCCGTTGCCGGGATTCAGCTATAGGAAAGAACCGGCACCGGCACAGCGGGAGCGGGAGGCTCTCCGACAAAGCCCTTGTTTCAATCCCGTTGCCGGGATTCAGCTATAGGAAAGCCCCTCGCACAAGGAACTGCGCGGCTTTTTTGATTGGATGTTTCAATCCCGTTGCCGGGATTCAGCTATAGGAAAGGGAAAGCTTTCCCGGATGCACCGGCTTGCTGCCGGGTTTCAATCCCGTTGCCGGGATTCAGCTATAGGAAAGGCTCCGTGGGCTTGGTGGGGAATTCCAACTCCTTTAGGGTTTCAATCCCGTTGCCGGGATTCAGCTATAGGAAAGGGTTGACAGCAAAAGCCCACGGACCCAAGGCGATAGTTTCAATCCCGTTGCCGGGATTCAGCTATAGGAAAGGGCTCCCTCAAATCCTTTTCCTCCGCCACCAGACTGTTTCAATCCCGTTGCCGGGATTCAGCTATAGGAAAGTCCCTCGCTGCCAGACGGCGCAGATGTCCTGTTTCTTGTTTCAATCCCGTTGCCGGGATTCAGCTATAGGAAAGTTCCGCCCCTGCCCGTTCCCCGCCCCTGCGGTCGCCGGGTTTCAATCCCGTTGCCGGGATTCAGCTATAGGAAAGCATATAATCCTGAGTGACTGCGGCAAGCATTTCGCCGGTTTCAATCCCGTTGCCGGGATTCAGCTATAGGAAAGTGGCTAGAGGCTCAGGGCTTTAAGGTGCCAGCTCGGCGTTTCAATCCCGTTGCCGGGATTCAGCTATAGGAAAGAAATCAGGACTGTCTCGCCTGCTGATTGCTGACGCGGTTTCAATCCCGTTGCCGGGATTCAGCTATAGGAAAGGTTCGAGCAGAGGTTGCCGGTAGGGTGACGTCAACAGTTTCAATCCCGTTGCCGGGATTCAGCTATAGGAAAGCATGAAAACATCTACGCCAACACTCAGGCCATTTAGGTTTCAATCCCGTTGCCGGGATTCAGCTATAGGAAAGTCTCATCCCCACAGGGTTGGATGCCGATAGTGTTGTGTTTCAATCCCGTTGCCGGGATTCAGCTATAGGAAAGAAAGCATTGGCACAATATCCGGCAGGGGCTGCTCATGTTTCAATCCCGTTGCCGGGATTCAGCTATAGGAAAGCCCGCCGATTGAAACCGCAGCGAGAAGGGACTTCGAGGCGAGGTTTTGACGAACCCCATCTCGTATCCCCGTTGCCAGGCTTGTATCCCCCCCGCTGCCGGCGTGGCCATAGGCCAAAACTATTCAATTTTCAAGGTTCCGGGCGTTTTGGCGAACCCCCCAGGGTTTTCGGCCCCGCTTCGGACTGCCAAATTCATCGCTTCCCCTCCATCATAATATAATCGTCTCCTCTTGTCTAGGCTTTTCCGACCCATAAGTCAAAGTTTTCCTGACCGCACCGGCATCCAGCACGTAAATCCGCAGGCTGTCCTCCACCGGCTCGATCAGTTTTTCGATTTGTTGCTGGAGCTTGACAAACTGCACAGCCGTGAGGTATAGCTCGAAAACACTGTACTGCCTCCACGTCCCATAGCCAGACAGCAGCTTGTGGAGCCGGGTGCGGCGCTTGTTCCCCGCCTGGGTGTCCGGCAAGTCGTAAATCACTAGGTAAAAAAGCTTACTCATCGCAACATCAAAGGCTTGTAAACAACCCCCTCCTGCAAGTGCCGGCTCAGCAAGCGAGCCTGCAATTCAATCGCTCGCCGGTAGGTGCAGCGATATTCAAAAGTCGGGTGCTTGAACTCATCGCTCATCTTCCGCTCAAACGCTTGCAAAAAGGTTTTCCGCCCCCCATCCGACAGCCGGTAAGCCCCCAGACTCTCCACAAAATCCTTAGGCTTAATTTCCTGGTTGTGCAGCACAGAAAGCACCAAATTATCCGCCACCAGCGGGCGAAATTCCTCCATCAAATCTAAAACCATCGCCGGCTGTCCGTGATGCACCTCATGCAGGTATCCAATATAAGGATCTAACCCCGCTACATGCACCGCCGCCGTCACCTGCACCCGCAACAGCCCATAAGCAAAACTCAGCAACGAATTGACCGGATCGGTCGGCGGGCGGCGATTGCGACCGGCAAAAAACCACTTATCCCCCAACATTTCTTGCCAGCAGGCGAAATACTCCCGCGCCGCCAAACCTTCAATCCCCCTCACCTCATCCAGCGTTCCCCGCTCGCTCACCTGTTTTTTCCGCAACTTCAGCGGATTGTCTGGCTGGCTGTGCCGGTACAGCACCCCATGCTGATTGTGAATCTTGCCGGTGACAATCGCCTTCACTAAATCCAGCCGGCGCTTTTCATCATTATAAACTGCATACTGAGCCAGCCGCAACTGACCGTTCCGGGAATAGCCTGGGAGAGCCGAACCTAAATATTTGCCAAAACTGGAAAGATAATGCACCGGCATCCCCAGTTCCAAAGCATAGCACAAAGCATCCCCCGTTACTTGCGGATTCCCCATCAAAACCACCTGCTCAACCGTCTGAGCCGGCACGCTCTGTTTTTTCCACGAGCCATCTTCCTGCTTCAGCGCCACCGTAAAAGCCTCATAACTTTTATTCAAAACCGCATCAGGCTGAGTCACATAGAGAACAGACATAATTAAACCTCACTGCGCAAATATTCTTGAACCGGCACCCGCCCTGGGGGGCGGGCTTTCCCACTCACCGGCAGAGCAGCTCAACTTCAAAAGGCAGGCAAATTCCCTGCAAACTGCAATCCCGGCACTTTTTCCGATTCGCCATCGGTGCCGGCATATCCCCAGCCGCCGCAGCGCGAGCCGCCCGGATAGCTTCTTCTGTAGCTTGGCGCAGCTGCGGCGAGAAAACAACCTTTTGCCGCCGCCGGCTGCCATAATAGAAAATCTCCCCACCGGCAACTTCCCGCCCAGTTCGCTCCTCCAAACACAGCCCCGCCGCACAGAGCTGAAAATGGTCATTCAGATGCTTTCCCATTTTACCCTTCTTGAACTCCAGAGGAATCAGCGCCCCACCTCTCTCCTCAACCGCATCGATAACCCCGTGGACTTGCAGCCGATCGCCCCACACCCACTGGTGCCGGTGCGTCAGCGTATCGCCCTGCCGGTTTTGCCCCTCCTCATCAATATTTTCATGGAGATAGCGCCCGGCAATAATGTGTTCATTATCCGCCATCTCTCCTAACTGGTACTCCAGGTAAAAGCGCCGGGGGCAATACTCCCAGGCATTTAAATAAGACAGAGGCAGATAGTCCTGTTCGCCCATAGTTCAACCCCCTGACGAAGATTCAGCCAATAACTTCACTTGGCCCATTCCCATCGCCGTCTTGCGCCCCACACCCGAAAAGAAAGCGAAATGAGCCAGAACCGCAGCAACTTTTGCTTGCTCAGCATCCGGGAACCGGTAGCGCACCCACCCCTGAGCGCCAATTTCCGCTCCCCCCTTCATCTTCAGCGCGTGGGTTTGCAGCTCAAAAGCCGAAACTAACCCATTCCACTCAACAGCAGGAAAGAGCAGCTCTTCTGGAGCGAAAGCATTCCAGCGCCGGCGCAACCCATCGAACACCAATTCCGTCAGAGGAAAAGGCTGCACCCCTTGCTTCTGCTTAAAACTCGTCGGCGACAGAAAAGAAAGCGTCACGTCATTACTGAGAGCCGGTGCGTTCGCCAGCGCGTAATAATCAGAAGAACCGGCCCAAGGGTGCGTCCCAGGCATTGCATAAACAGAGCGAATCGCAAAAGGAAACTTCCCCAAAGAAATAGGAGACGCGCCCCAGTGTTCCAAACCGCTCAGCAGCGGCGAAATCAGCCGCCCATCCAAAACCCCAATGCGGAAAAAAAACTCATCACCCGCTTGGGTTCCCTTCGGGCGGCGCTCCCCCACTAAACCTGATATACTTAAAGGAGACTCCTGGCTGTCGTGAACCGCCTCCGCCAGTTCCGGGTTGCCCCGCTGCAGCCAGTTGAGCACCAGAGCGTGCAGCGCCCGCCCCAAAGTAGACGGCGGCATTCCTTGATTAGCCGCCCCTAGCTCAACAACCAGTGACTGCAAACTATATCTAGGATACTGTAGGGACATAGCCGGCTCCATAATACAACCCTCGCGGCAAACAAATCCGGTTTGGCAATTGCCAGAAGTCGCCAATCAGTTGAGCTTGGCTGACCAGACTCACAGGCGGCATAACAATCCGATTATACAGTACCAACCGGCATGAACTCGGCAAGTCTAGCGGATTCAGGGGATGGGCGCAAGTATATTCCCCCGATTTCTCTTCAACCTGCAAAATCCGCGCCGCCTCAACATGAGTTTTTGCCGCCCATTTCCCCAACCGAATCCAGCGGGGAATTTTTACCCCCTCCCCAGCAACGATATAGGTTTCGTACTGACTGCCAACCGCCAGTTCTTTAGCCCGCCCAAAATTAATGGGGTAGTTGCGCAGCGCCCCTTTGTCTCCAAACTTCTTGGATTTGCCGTAATAGGGAACCTGAGCCGCTTTAAACGTATTCACTTGATAAGACCAGCAGAGGGGCACTGCTGGAAACACATAGATCCCAGCCTGATTCAGGTGCAGCAGATTTTGCTCGCAACCGGCATCTAAATATCCCGGTGTTTGCGCCGCTTGTCCCTGCAGCCGGTAGGGTTGCGGGATGTATTGAACATTGAACAGAGCATAACTGAGCGCCCAGTTGTGCAAGTATTTCTCAGTTTCATAGAGAACCCCCATCTCCCGCGTAGCGTAAAATACATTGTCGTGCAAGGTTAAAGTGCATTTGTAGACAGGCATAATTCATCTCCTGAAGTTATTATCCCTTCCTGGGAGGCAGAGCCTCCCCCTATGGATTCTGAACGAGGCAGAGCCTCTGGATCTGCATTCCCTGGCAGAGCCAGGGAACGAGAATTCCAGAATAGGAGTGGCTATGAGTTCGACTTCGGGTTACCGGTGGCTTTCTTACCCCCACGGGCATTCCCTTTGGCTTTCTTATCCCCACCGGCATTCGCCCCGAAATCGCCGGCATATTTCTGGGTTTGCTCGTAGAGAGCGCCAATCGTTTCCCGCAAACGCGCCTCATCCTGGTAAATCGCCCTCACCTCAGCCAGCAACTCCGCCAGCTGCAGCCCGAAGATCGCTTGGCTTTTGCGCACCGGCTCCTCACTGAGCAAACTTTCCGCCACCTGGCTCGCCAGAACCCGAATCTCACTCAGAGGCTTAGTCATATCCCCCTCCATCGCATCATAAACCGCCTGCGTAAACTTGAGATTGCTGAAAATTTCACCATCGCAAAAGACAATGCCCAGGATGTGGGTTTCCATCGTGCCGGTGCGGGTTTCTTGCGCCCCGTAGCGCCGCGCCCGCAGCAAGTTACCCGTCACATAGAGGAACCCCTCACAGGTTGGATCGCGCAGAGTTTCAACCGCCGGAAACGTCACTTCAGGCAAAACGTGGTCTTGCTCGTTAATCGAAGTGCGCATTTTGCCTGCTTCGCTCATCGTTCCCCCCTCAAACGGAGCGTTGAAAGTAAAGCTGCGGTGAGAGCTGTCATAGGCGCTAATCGAAAAGGCCGAATCCGAGTAAACCTTGGAACGCTCAGAGCCGCTGTCGCCAATAGCGAACCCGTAGATAATACAGTCCGGGCATTTTTTACAGGAACCCTCGCCGTTATACTCACAGCCCTTTTCTTTATCCTCTTTATCAGCACTGGTTAAACCCAAAGAGCGCAATAGCTCTCGCCCCGCCAAGCGTTCAGGCGTTGTCTGCTTGCGCTTGAACATGACGAGCCGGTTAATCCGCTTGCGATCCCGCACACCGGCTTGAGTAGGCACCGTGTTCAGCACCCCGTCTGTCTGGAATACCGGGAAGGACTGGCTGTGGCGCACCATGATAAAGTGAACATACTTGCCAGACGCCAAGCGGGGGAAGGCAGTATGAAATTCCGACTTCAAGCTTTCAAGAACGCTCATTTTGATTCTCCATCAGATTCTCAGTGTTTAACTCCTTTCTCAGGGGTGAGGAACCGGCTTTCTTCCAGAAACCCGGTTCCTGCGCTCTCACAGCCTTAAGGGACTTCCTCGCTCGCAGACTCATCCTGGGATGGCGGTGGGGAGGATTTGTCTTGCAAATCCAGCCGGCGGTAGGCAAATTCAGCGGCAGCTTTAATGCGGTTGCGGTTTTCTTGGAGGAAAGCGCGGTCGCCCTTATACAGCCCCAAGAATAAGTCCCTCACGCAGGTGGTGGTAAATGTCTCAATCGCCGCTAATTCCTGCGCTTTACGAGCGGGATAATCCAAACCGACAGATTTGTCCATCACAAGTGGCCGGTAGATGTACATATTGCGGCGCTCCACAGCTTTCTGAATGCTGCCGGCACCTTGCAAAATTAAATCCTCAGCCGATAGCTCATTCGGTTGCGGGCTGAGAATCGTCTCCAGAACAATTGAAAGCGGCAGCAAAATCGCGTGGCTCGACTCACTCCCCCGCACCCGGTAAAACCGGCGGTACTCATCAACCAGTTTCTCATACAAACTCATACAGGACTCTCCTTTTGCCAAATTGGCCAAAATTTCGGCATACTTCCAAAAATGCCGCACTTTTTCTGATTTGGGGCGCTCGCACTTGCTGCGGCGCAACCCCTCCTGAGCCAAAGTAAAAACATTCAGCACATCGGTGGCCACCTCCCTAACCGTCCCACTAAAAGCCTTCCAGCGAGCGTCATTATCCTTGCTGCGAGTGTCTAAATGCAAACAGTAAGTGACAAGCAAACGCTCTAAAGCAGCCGGCAACTCCTGCAACCTCAGGGATGCCGGCAAATCCAGCAGATTCCAGAAGCCGGCAGGTCCATCTAGAATCACTGACTCAAAGAATTCCTTATCGCTCGTGTAGAGCGTTTCAAAACTGCCGGTGGCAACTACTTTCACGCCCAGGAGCATTGGTAGCGCCAGTGCCAGGAATGCCGGTTCCACCCAAGCTTCAGCAGCAGTTTTCCCTTGAGTCGTGGTGTGGCATACAGCCATGAACGGCAAATCCTCACCCGAATACCTCTCTGGAAACCGCACCGCTTGCACTTCCCCATCCTCGCGCCAGGGTAAATTTTGCAGCCCGCCCCACTTCATGCCGGCATCTAGCCAGCAGTCCCGCACTTTCCAGAGGCTGACGTCTTTCAGCTCACTCACCAGCAACCTCAGAGCAGCCGCCGTCTGGGGCGAATACACATAGGCGGGGAAGATATAGAGAAAAACCGGCTGCTGATCCTCAAATTTGCCTGCCGGTGCCGCCCACAGCGCCTGCCGCAGCAGCATCTCCAGCGACCAAATTTTCGAGATTCCCCGCTTAATCGTACCGCCACCGAGCGCATTTTTATTGCTGTACTGCTGCTGTTTGAACAGGACCACAGCTTCCAGCTGTTCTTCTGCCGGAAATTCCCCAGAACTCAAAGAGCAAATCCACTGATTTCTGGCTTTCGCCGCCGTGTATGCGGCTAGCTCCCCGGAAAACGACGGCGCACGGTTTTCCCAACCGGCTACTTCCAGATATTGCTCCAGATAGCTGAAGAAAACCTCGCGAGTAAGGCTATCTCGCACCGGCAGCAACGCATTCTCCTCAGCCCAGCTAGCCAGCCGGTCGGCCAAATCAGCCAGTTGGGCTGACACATCCTCATCACTCCAGCTGGGATGACCGGCAATGTAACGCGCCGCCGCATGATACCAGCCGTAGTTGACACCGCCCGACTCAATTTGTGTGTCCTCAGGCGAGATTTGGCTGCTGATTCCCAAAGCTTCTAAAACCCAGGGCGCATACTTCTCGCACCCCTGAAAAAATTCCCTCTGTACGAGGATAAGAAATTCCGCAACGCGGTCAGCCCAAATGTACGCAACCCCGGCAAGTTTCTCTCTCTCCTCATCCCCGATCGTTAACTTTTCCAGCCGCTTCGGCGTCGCGGGATCTTTGACATTCCCCACACGCGACTTTATCACATCTGGGAGCTGGCGAATCAAATCAGCTGGGCTGAACAGTTCCTGAGTCAGAGGTGCCACCTTCAGCCCCTTGCCATCCCGTTTAAAACCAATATCCCCACCCAGCATTTTACTGCCGAGCAGACTGCTAATTTGCTCCCAAACAAACTCCTGCAATTCGGTTAAGTCCAGCGTATGGCATGTTTCCGTCGCGAGATAGACAGCACCTTGTGCAAAATAAAGGATAGGCTGCCAATCCAGCGGGCCGGCAAATCGCACCACAGCGTTGTGAATGCCATTTGTCAGCAAGCCGCGACAGTCGCGCAGCCGGTGATAGACGAGTTTTTTGCGAATGCCCAGAAATCGCAGGTGCTCTCGCAGCCGGTCGCCCGCTGTTTCCGTCCCCACATCCGCCGGATCGCGCAGGTGTACCGCCACATCCCCAAAAGCCAGCAGCCGGCGCAGGGGTATATCTAGCCGGCGGTGATCGGCAGTAAATTTAGGCCAGTTGGCGGGCGGGAGATTCGTACCCACCTTGAATTGAGTGTTTTGAGCTAAGTACCCAATCTCAGGCAGGTATTGCTGCCAAGCCGGCCAAAATGCGCCAAACTCCAGTTTTTCTCCTAACTCTTGGCACAGCTCAAGAATGGCTGGGATTTCCCAAGCGCGGGGCGCTCCCTCTCCCTGTCCGTGGGAATATTTATTGTAATCATGCAACGTAAACCCCAGACAGAGGAGATACTTTTCCACATCGGACAGCGGCTTAGTTAAATAAGAAGTCAAATTCCAAGCCGTCAGCAGCCCATTCAGGACGTGAGCCAGCAAACTTTGGTCGGCATTACGCGCCCACCGCTGCGCCTTCTCGGCGGCGTTGGGGTCGCCAAGCCGGGACAAAAGTTTGTAGTTTTCGGCTTCGGAACCCCCCAAAGCGTGAATGAAAGCAAACTCCCGCTCCATTGCCGGCAGGACGGTCTCGATATAAGCTCGCAAAATCGGGTCATCCCCTTTCAGGGTTTCAATGAGTAGAGTTTGTAAGAGAGTTTTCATGGCCCTTAAAAAATTAAGGATTTAGGTTGGCTCTGGCAGAACTTTTTCAGCTTCCACTTCATCGCCTCCAGCAGCAGCGCATCTTGGTTGAAAGCGCAGGCATAGGCTTTGCCCGCTCCGTCTGTCAGCCGGTACAGCCCAAACAGAGGGTTGAGATGGAGCGTGCGGCTCACATCCCAGTGGCGGTTGAGCCGGTCGCGACTCACCGGCACCAAAAATGCCAGCAGTTTCTTCTGTCGCAAGCAAGTTTTCACCTCAGCCTGCGGATGTCCTGCGATGCTGAGGCGGCTGATGAGAGACAGCTGGCAAGGCTCCAATTCATTACTATTGAGGTTGCAGTGCAGGCTGAGTTCAAACCGCCGGTCCACCCATTCCCGCAACTGCAAGTAGACGTGGGTGTGCCGCTCAGGAAAAGCTTCTTCCGCATGTCCAGCAGCAGTGGCTTCACTCAAAAACCTCTCGCGCTCGATAATTTCAACTCTGGCATAAGGCAGCAGTCGCAGCAAGTCATAAAGATAGAAGCGGTTTCCCTCCCAAACAGCCGCCTGCAGGCTGGAGTCGCCGCGAAACCTCAGGAGTTGATCGTGGATAGCATTTCTAGTGGCCACCGGCTCTCTGGTATCCTTGCCCAAAGCAAACCAGCGTTTCTGGGCTGACTCTAATTTTTTGCCGTAAACTTTTTGCAGGTCACTCGCCATGCGCTCGCGCACTGGCTGCATCACCGCCGCATTGCCCTCGCTCATCTGCCAGAACATTCCCTGCGCCTGCAAAGCGCCCCAGCAGTTAAAATATTCCTGAAAGTTTTGAGGGGGTTCAAAGGCATGAACAATCGCTTCTTGCAGCTGGTTGCGGTCGCAAACCTGCTCCGGCTCTAACTTTTCCCGCAACCGAGAGCCAATCCAAGGAGTGCGAGCCGGCAGCAGGATAAAAGCTCTGTAAGCAGAAAACCCAGGATGCCGGCCCAGCCGGCCCAAACGCTGCACGACGGTTGCTGAATCGCTCCCCTCAAAAATCAGCAAGTGAATCCGGAAATCCACCCCCACATCCACGGCTGAAGTACCGACAACTAACACCGGCTGCGGGGCATTTTTGAGCGCGGCTTGGGTGAGAGCGCGTTCCTGCCGGTCAATTCGCCCGCTGACTTCTCTAACCATTACCTCTGGCAGCAAAGTTTGCAGTTCGCGAACCGCCCGACCGGCTAGCGCCACAGAATTGAGAATGATTAACCCCCTGCCTTGAGTTTCGGCAAAAAGAATCTCTCGAATTTCATGCGCCTGGGACGTTAGCCAAGATAGAGAGTCTGTATCCTTTAACTCGACAAACTCCAATTCCACCGGCTGCAAGATGGGGCGAAAGCCAGGTGCCGGCGCACTCGCATAAACCCCTCTCACCTCTGCAACTTGGTAATCCGCCTGCCGCAATTGCTCGATAAAGTCTGGCTTGGGAGTGGCGGAAGTAAAGAGAAACCGCTTCGGCTGCTGTTGGGTGCGGCGGATCAGGGTCAAGCTGTTAAGAGCCGCCGCTTCCTGATGGGGGCCAAAGATATGAAATTCATCAAAAACCCACAAATCTGGCCAGCCGGCAAGCATAACTGGGAGCAAGTCACTGCCGTAAGCCGGATCTCGGTACTTAAAATGGCAAATGAGGTGAAAAATATCTGGATTCGTCAGGATAACCGGCTTAGTTTGGATAGCCAAGAGCAACTCCTGAAACTTATTGCTTTTGGCAGCGCTCACCCGCCGGCTCAGCTCAGCGCCAAACAGGCAGTCAACTCGCTCTTTTGCCTCTAAATTAAATAGTGAGTGGTAGCGATGCTGCTGTTGGGTCTGGTCTTCCACCAATTCAATTGTCGGATACAGCCCCATGATGCGGAAGTCAGGGTTGAGCAGCGCCGGCAAAGAACTGGCCAGAGATTTCCCGTCCCCCGTGGCGGAACTGTTAAATACGATATCCGCACTGCCGTGGCTAATCTGAGCGCAAGTCTCAGCCTGGTGCGAGGAGAGCGGACATCTGTGGGCTGGGTCCTGCTTGAGCTGAGGAGCCTTCTCGTCTGCGAGGCAGCTCACCGTTAGCGTAGCGGCTCCGTAGGAGCTGCAGCCCAGCGGACAGTGGCCAGGGCCAGGGTTGAGCTGCGAGTAGAGGGGGAGCAGGGAAATTTTCATGGGCGAGCCGGATGGATACTGAAATAGTGTCCGTAAACTGTTGCTACAGTCGATTGTGGCAGGCAAAATAGAAATTGACAACAAACTTGCACTATAAAGTGTCCGTACAAAAATGAGTCGCAAAGGCCAGTCAATCACCCTGTCGATTTCTGAGCGGGACAAAGCCCAGCTGGAAGCGATCGCTCTTGAGCTGGGCATGACGTGGGGCGAGCGCCCGAATATCTCCAAGCTGGTGGAAGCTATTGCTAGGGGGAAGCTGTCAGTCGCCCCCAACCACGACTGGTCGCAACCCCGCATTGAAGCCTTAAACCGGGCACTCAAAGCCTTAGTGGATACTGGTCAGGTGGACAGAGCCACAGAGATCGCTCAGCTTTTAATAGAGCGCAGCGAACTCTCGATACCTTTTAGAGCGGAAGTCGAGCGCTTCCTGGGCTCACCGCCGCCGGCTTGGGCGGTGGAAATCAACCGCCGGATTCGCCAGCAGCAGCCTTTTCGGCTCTCGTATCGCGATGCTGCCGACCGCGAGTGGAACTATACTGTGCTGCACGCCAAGATTGCTTTTAGAGAGAAGCGACACTACCTGGAGTGCCGGTGTGAAGAATCTCGCAGCAATCAGGAAGTGCCGGAGTTGGCTCACAACTGGAGCTTGCGACTGGACAGAATTACAGAAGCCGCTGTGGTTTCTGCAGACAAAGCTTGGCTTCCTGACCTAGACCGACTCGAAGTTGTCCTGCACCTGAAAGGCGGACTGGCTTTTAGTTACGAACGCAAGCCTGAGGATCTGGAGGTGAGCTGGCTGGACAGCGACCCTCCAGTAAAGCAAGTCAGGCGAATGGAATCGAATATATTCTGGTTGCTGCGAGAAGTGTTACCCTATGCAGAAAACTGTGAGATCGTCTCACCGGCAAGCGTGCGCGAGCGCTTCAAGCAACAAATCCAGGCACTTTACAGCCAGTATTTTTCGAGCTAAAATTAAACCAAGGGCGTTCAAAAATTTGCCGGGGTTAAATTCGGACAGCGGGATTGAAACGCCCCCATGAGGATGAGCGATATTCAAATGCCGGTGCTGGCAGACAAATTCCCTCCCAATACCCAAAAATACAGGAGAGCCAAAACCCTCTCAAACCAGTCCAGAGCGGAGCGCCACCACAGCCGCCTGAACCCGGTCGTCCACCGACAATTTATTCATAATGTTGCGGACGTGAGTTTTGACCGTGTTGGCACTCAGGTAAAGTCTGGCAGCAATTTCCGGATTGCTGTAGCCTTCTACCATCAGTTTCAGCACTTCTAACTCCCGCTGCGACAGGTGGGCGAAATTGCCGGCGGGTGCCGGCGGTTTGAGCCGGTCGATAACTTTGCGGGCGATTAGCGGATCGAGGTAGGCTGCTCCCTCAGCAACAGCCGCGATCGCCACCAGCAGCCGGTCTACATTGGCTCCCTTGATGCAGTACGCGTCCGCACCGCTAGAAAGCGCCGCAATAATTTCCGTGTCCGCCGTGTGGGATGTCAGCATCACCACCCGGACATTGGGAAGCGCCTTTTTGATTTCCGCTGTCGCCGCAATCCCATCCAGACGCGGCAAACCAATATCCATCACCACCACATCCGGCTTCAGATCCAGCGCCGCTCGCACTCCCAAGTAACCATCTTCAGCTTGTCCCACGATGGCTAGCTGGGGGTGAGCCGCTAGCGACTGCTCCAACCCCAGCTGCATCACCGGATCGTCTTCCACAATCAAAACTCGCAGGGGTGGAGAATTTGGGGGTAAATTTAGGGGGAATACAGTTTCGGGAGCCATAGGAAGAATCAACAATTAGGGGGTATTAAAGAAACTGGCTTTGGGAGCATCCCATTACTCCCCCTCACCCCCTACCCCTCTCCCACTTTGGGGTGAGGGGAGAATTATTGATTTTTCCCCCCCCTCTCCCATGAAGGGAGAGGGGGGTTAGGGGGGTGAGGGGGAAAATTATATCTCTTGTTGAAGCGCGATTTATCGCGTCTCTACAATTCCAGCGCTACCCAACATCATACCACGCCCTCCAGCCGGCGCTCCAGCCTGCTAGGATCGGAATTGCCAGCTGTCAGAGAAACCGTCCAGACAGTTTTTCTTCATACTTGACGTTGAGTTAGGAACCCTCACCTATGAGAGCTTTCATCAAAGACGAAATTCTCTTCATCCACCGGCAGGACGTGCCCCAGTACAAAAAAGGCGGTGGCACTGTCCGCAATAATTACTTTTGGGCGCTGCGCTCCATCGCGTGCAAATCTAGTTTAAATCAAGACTGGGAATACGATTATGAGGTCTGGATAGCGCTGTGCAGGATGCTTTTATTTTTCACATCCTCTGGCTATCTCCCCCTGAGCGAGACGCAACTTGAGTTTTCGCCGGATGCAGAAATCCCACAAGTCCTCCGACCCATCTCAACGTGGGGCGATTAAGCCGGCTGACTCACATCTTGGCCATAAACCTGGTTTCTTTAAGAAACCAGGTTCCTTGATATTCCGTTGATTTTTGTCCGCTTTCCCCTCGTTCCCAGGCTCTGCCTGGGAACGCCGCTTTGGAGGCTCTGCCTCCTTAGGTAGCAACTTTGGTTATTTAGAAAAAAGAAGCCGGTTCCTAAACAATTTCAAATTCCAAATCCAGCTGGGCACGAAAATTGTAGGTTTCGTGGTCAGTGATATTCGTGTCCGATAGCTCCAGGTTATAGAAATCAACAAAGTCGTGGTCGAAATAGGGACCGGCATGCCAAGTGCCAACTTCCAACTTGATAAAGCAATTGCCCGGAATCCGAAAAGCCGAGATTTCCTCCAGCACCGGCACCGGCGATTCGGACGGTGGGGCGACCGCAATAAACCACTCCTTCCCTTCCAGAGATCCCAAACACTGCGTACACTTGACGTGGCGAGTAATATGGCGAAATCTTCGGCCTCTGTCGGTGAGGCGCATAATGTAAAATCGGGGAATCCCGTTGCTGAGATCCAGCTGGGCGTCCTCGGAATCGTAGCGCTTGCCGTCTTGACTGGGATAGATGACCTGACCGTACCGCTGGAAGCCTTCTGGCGCTATCGGCTGGGCCAGCAGCTGTCTGACCGCTTGGGCTGAGGGCATAAAGTATCTCAAAGTACAGTTTTATGTGACAAAATTATTTTATAGCATTTCTCATATTAGTGAGCTACTGAGAAACCCGGTTTCTTTAAGAAACCGGGTTTCAAAGGGCTACTTCATCCAACTGAGAACCGCTATAGTAAATAAGAGGGCTTCCCCACTTGGGGACTGTTTCCAACCCCGGTGATGTTCTAGGAGTTCGCATGGCGGGAAAATACAGTCGGCGTCAATTTCTCTGGTACAGTTCAGCAGCCGTTGGCTCCAGCCTGCTGCTGAAAGCTTGCGGCAGCAGTCCCGCACCCACACAAACCACGTCCACCGGCACCCCCAATTTTAAAGCCGCAATCGTCATACCGGGAAGCATTACCGACCAAGCCTGGAACCAGACGGGATTCGAGGGCATAACCCAAGTCAAAAAACAGCTGGGCGCGGAAATTGCCTATGTAGAAAAGGTAGCGCAACCCGATCAAGTCGAGGCGCTCTCGGACTTCGCCCGCCGGGGGTACAGCCTGGTTTTCGCTCACGGGGGACAATTTGATGCGGCTGTCGGGCAGGTCGCCGCGCAGTTTCCCAACACTTTTTTTGTCGTCGTTAATGGTGCCGCCACCGGCAAGAATATTGCCTCCCTCCGCATCAATAACATGCACCTGAGCTACCTTTGCGGTATAATAGGCGCTTCCCTCACAAAATCCAACCACATGGCTTATCTCGGCGGCCAATCTTTTGAAGCGACTCAGCAAGAGTTGCGCGGCTTTGAATTGGGAGCCAATTCCGTCAAACCCGATATCAAAATCAGCTCCACCTATACGGGAGACTGGAATGATGTCGCCAAGGCAAAAGAAGCCGCAGTGGCTCTGATTTCCTCCGGTGCGGATGTGGTTTACCAGTGGCTGGATATTGCCTCGGCGGCGGTGCTGCAAACGGCGGCAGAAAAGGGAGCCTACGCCTTTGGCAACACCACAGACCAGCTGGATGCCGCTCCCAAGGCGGTTTTAACCAGTGCCGTCAAGCGGATTGACTTAGCCATCGCTTATCTGGCAGAATTGGCTTCAAAGGGTCAGCTAAAAGGGGAAAAATACATCATCGGTCTGGAAAAACCGGAGATCGTGAGTTTGGGACGCTTTGGCGCAATGGTGCCGGAAGCAGTACAGAAAAAGGCACTCGATGCGAAACAGGCGATCCTTTCCAACAAGATTGTCTTTGAACCGTGCAAAGATGCCGGCAAAGATACTTGGTGCGTTAAGAAGGTTTAAAACTTCCTCGTTTCCTCGTTCCCAGGTTTGTAGTTGGGCTTTAGCCCAACCGCCGTGGCGGGGCTCGGCACATAATTTTCATGAGTTTTCTCGTTTCCAGTAACTCGTAGGGTGCGTTCCCTAAGAGGGAACGCACCCTACCCCTACCCTATTTAAAAATCCAAAATCCAAAATCCAAAATCCAAAGATGTCATACCTGCGCCTAGAAGGAATTACCAAACGCTTTGGCCGCTTTGTCGCCAACGACAGCATCAACCTGAGTGTCGCCACCGGCTCGATTCACGCCCTCCTGGGAGAAAACGGAGCCGGCAAGACCACTTTAATGAACATCCTTTCTGGCCTTTACCAACCGGATGCCGGCCAAATTTACCTGAAAGACGTGCCGGTGCAGATCCCTTCCCCCAAAGCAGCCATTGAACTCGGTATCGGCATGATTCACCAGCACTTCATGCTGGTTCCGCAACTGACTGTTACCGAAAATATCATCCTGGGAACCGGCTCAAGCTGGCGTCTGAACCTGCCAGCGAAACAGCAGGAAATCGCTGCTCTCTCCCAATCTTATGGCTTAGAAGTTGACCCCAGCGCCAGGGTGGGGGATTTGCCGGTGGGAGCGCAGCAGCGAGTCGAAATTCTCAAGCTTCTTTACCGCAAAGCCAAGCTGCTGATTCTTGATGAGCCTACAGCAGTGCTGGCACCTAAGGAAGTCGATTCCTTCTTCCAGATACTGCGCCGGCTAGCAGCCAATCAACACACAATAATCTTCATCAGCCACAAGCTAGAAGAAGTGATGAGCCTCTGCGACACGGTGACAGTGCTGCGGCGGGGTCAGGTCGTCGCCACGACAGCAACTCAACACACAAATTCGCAAAAATTAGCGCAATTAATGGTAGGGCGTGAGGTATCCTTGCAGCTGAATAAACCTCCGCTAAAAGATGGGGCATTGGTGCTGGAAGTTCAGGAATTAACGGTCAGAGATGACCGGCATCTCGCAGCCGTTCGGGATGTGTCGTTTCAATTGCGTGCCGGTGAGATATTAGGAATTGCCGGTGTAGATGGCAGCGGTCAGCGAGAATTGGCGGATGCGATCGCCGGCTTGCGCCCAGTCACAGCCGGCAAAATTCACCTGTGCGGCGAGGATGTCACCCATTTTTCCCCCCAGCATTTGAAGCAGCTGAAAGTGGGTTACATTCCAGAAGACCGGCAAAAAATGGGTCTGGTGCTGGGCTTCAGTATCGCCAAAAACCTGATTCTCAAAGCTTTCAGGCGCTTGCCATTCTGCCGGCACTTTTTCTTGCAAGAGCGAGCCATTCTTGACCGCGCCACTCAGGCTATGCAACAATATGACATTCGGGCGTCTCACCCACAGGTGAGGGTGAGCCAGATGTCGGGCGGAAATCAGCAAAAAGTGGTGCTGGCGCGGGAACTCGACGGCGAGCCGGTGCTGGTTGTCGCAATGCAGCCAACGCGGGGTTTAGATGTCGGGGCGACTGAATCGGTGCAGCAGCGGTTGCTGGCGGAACGGGAGCGCGGGGCGGCTATTCTGTATATTTCTGTGGAGTTGGAGGAGGTGATGGCGGTGAGTGACCGCATTGCTGTAATGTATAAGGGGAAGTTTGTGGATATTTTGGAGGCGGAGGGTGCTACTGTGGGGGAAGTGGGGTTGTTGATGGGGGGTGGGAAGAGAAACCCGGTTTCTTAAAGACACCGGGTTTCTTGAGCCAAGACGCCATAGACGCGCTACCGGCTTCTTGAAGAGTAGAACGCCAAGGGAAGAGTGAAAAGAGACGGAAAAGCAGGAAGGTTTGTGCCATTTTTATCGCCGGTGGTTGCGGTTGCGGCTGCGCTGCTGGTTGGGGCGGGATTGATTGTGCTGGCTGGGGCGAATCCGGTGACGGCTTATGTCGCCCTGTTTCAAGAATCGCTGGCGACTTATTTCGGATTTGGCAATACGCTGACTAAGATGGCTCCGCTGCTTTTAGCTGCGCTGGGGGTGCTGGTTGCTCTGCGAGCGAACCAGCTCAATATCGGCGGCGAAGGGCAGATTTATATGGGCGGTTTGGGGAGTGCGCTGGTGGGACTTTACCTGCAGGGTTTGCCGGCATTTCTTCATGTGCCGCTAGCGCTGCTGGGCGGGTTTGTTCTGGGATCGATATGGGGGTTAATTCCAGGATATCTCAAAGCGGTGCGAGGTGTCAATGAGGTGATTTCTACTCTGCTGATGAATTACATCGCCATCAATTTTGTGGGGTATCTCGTGGATGGGCCACTCATGGAAAAAGGAGCGCCCAGCCCTTACACGCCGCTGATTTCTGACTCGGCAAAGCTGCCGGTGATTCTGCCGAACAGTCTCGCTCACGCCGGCATTTTAATTGCCCTAGTGGCGGCGGCGCTCGTGTGGGCGATACTGCAGCTCACACCTCTGGGCTATCAAATCGCAGCCGTGGGGCTCAATCCCGTTGCGGCGCGATATGCTGGCATTTCTGTGGGGCGCACTATTATGTTAGTGATGGCGCTGGCGGGCGGGTTGGCTGGGCTGGCGGGTGCCGGTGAGGTGATGGGTTTAAAATACAGGCTGTTCGACAAGTTCTCTGGCGGTTACGGCTTTGATGCGCTGGGGATTGCTTTTCTCAGTCGCGGCAATATTGCCGGTGCTGTCCTCACTTCCCTCTTCTTTGGTGCCCTGCGCAGCGGCGCGAATGTCATGCAGCGCAGTGCCGGCGTGCCGGTGACTGTCGTCTATGCCATTCAGGGGCTGACAGTCCTCTTCATTGCTATTAGTCTAGCACTCGAAGCTCGCAACAATAAAGGGCTTTAGCCCAAAGTTTCTCTCGTTCCCAGGCTCTGCCTGGGAATGCCTCCCAGGAGGCTCTGCCTCCTTTCTCTCGCTCTCTTGTGACTCGTATGAGGAATGAGGAACGAGAGGCAGAGCCTCTCCCGATGCGTTCCCAGGCTGGAGCCTGGGAACGAGATAATTTAGAAGCTAAGAGCTAAATTATAAAATGGATATCACCTTTTTCACCGATTATCTTGCAGCCAGCCTGCGCCTGTCAGTACCAATCGCTTTCGCCGCCTTAGGCGGGCTTTTCTCAGAACGAGCCGGCGTCCTCAATATTGGGCTGGAAGGAATGATTCTAGCCGGCGCTTTTGCCAGCGCCGCTGCAGCATTTTACACCGGCAGTGTCTGGGTGGGCATTCTTGCCGCCCTCACTGCGGGAGGAACAGTTGGATTGCTCCACGCCTATCTCTGCGTCACCCTGCGAGTTGACCAATTAGTCTCAGGATTGGCTCTCAATCTGGCATCCGCCGGCTTAACTTCCTTCTTAGCCAGACTCGTATTTAGCAGTGGCAGCACCCAGCAACTGCCTGCCATTCCGACAGCCGGCATTCCCGCACTCAAAGATATCCCTATTATCGGTGTCCTACTCTTCAATCAAGACCCCCTAGTTTACTTTCTCTTTCTGCTCGTTCCCCTCAGCACCTACATTCTATTTCGCACCGGCATCGGTTTGTCTCTCAGAGCCGTTGGCGAGTACCCCCGCGCAGCTGACACCGCTGGAGTGCCAGTCGCCGCTGTGCGCTATCTCAGCGTCACCCTCAGCGGCTGTCTTTCCGGTTTGGGAGGCGCATATTTAGCCTTAGCTCACGTTAGATTCTTCACAGAAGAGATGAGCGCCGGCAAAGGCTTCATCGCACTCGCCGCCCTAATTTTTGGCCGGTGGCACCCTGCCGGTGCCGCCCTTGCCAGCTTGCTATTCGGAGCCACAGAAGCCCTGCAGCTGCGCATTCAAGCCTTCAATCTCAACATCCCCTATCAATTATTAGTCATGCTGCCCTATTGCGTCGCGCTCCTCGCCCTCGTCGGATTAGCCGGCAAATCCACCCCCCCAGCCGCCCTTGGCATTGCTTATATTAAAGAAAGCCGCGACAATTGAGCGCGGAATATCGAGAGACAGCGCGTCTATGACGGTTCATTATTAAGGTCAATCTACTCTTTTTGCAACACCGGCACATCCAAAATCCGGGCATCCAAAATCCAAAATCGTATCACTCCTCCAGTTTAAACGCCGGCAATTGCCGGCCATCAATATCCACAAAACCATACTCTCGCGCTAGATCGCCCACCGCCAGCACCCTTCCCGACTTTTGCATCACATTCGTATCGGCGGCGAGAGCGGAGATCGCCCGCCCGACATACTCCGGAGACTCCGTAATGCTGAAGTCAAAATCTTGCCCCTCATACGCCGCCAGCACCCTTTCGGTGCGCATTAAACCGGGAGCGAGCGCTAGGGCGGCGATGCCGTGATCGCGGAGATCTCGCGCCATCCCATACGCCATGCGGCTGACTGCATTCTTCGCCAGATCGTAGAACAAATTGCCGAGATATTTGTCCCGATCCCACGCCGTTGTGCAGACGATTAGCCCCTGCCGGTGAGGCAGCATCAGCGGGACGGCGTAGCGGCTGGCCACCAGATGCGCCCGCACGCCGGCGGTGAACATCCCCTCCCAGCGCTGCATCGATTGCTCCCAAAACGGGTCGGCAAACGCTGTGCCATCCTCAAACCGATCTCCATCGTAGCGTTCGTACCCGCCCCAGGCATTGTTGACCAGAATGTCCAGGCGACCGCACTCCGCTTTCACGCGCTCAAACAGGGCTGCCACCTCTGCATCCACCGTGTGGTCACAGCGCACCGGGATGCCGGCACCCCCCCGCGCCGTGACGCCCTCCGCCGTCTCGTCGATAGTTTCTGGCCGGCCCTCTGTGGTTGGCCCACCCCTGACACTGCGTCCCGTGACGTAAACCGTTGCGCCCGCTTCACCCAGCACCAGGGCGATACCGCGCCCCCCGCCGCGACTCGCGCCGGTGACAACAGCGACTTTGCCTTTTAAACTTTGCATTAATTGCATTAAATTTTGCACCAAAATCCAAAATCCTTGCATCCAAAATCCGGGCATCCAAAATCCAAAATAGCTCTCACTTTGTCCCGTAGAGCCGGTCGCCGGCATCGCCAAGTCCGGGAATAATGTAACCGTGTTCATCCAGACGCTCGTCAATCGCCGCCGTGTACACCGGCACATCCGGGTGCTGCTCGTGAAAATGCTCAATTCCCTCTGGCGCAGCCAGCAAACAGACAAACTTAATTGAGCGGGGGTTTGTCTCCTTGATCCGCTGAACCGCCGCCACCGCAGAGTTGCCGGTGGCCATCATCGGATCGACCACCAACACATCCCGATCCTCGATATCCTGGGGCACCTTAAAATAATACTCAATCACCACCAAAGTGTTGGGGTCGCGGTACAGCCCAATATGCCCCACTCGCGCCGAAGGAATCAGCTCCAGCATCCCGTCCAAAATCCCCTGTCCCGCCCGCATAATTGAGATAATTACCAGCTTCTTTTCCGCCGCGATCGCGGGAGCACTCATCTCTGCCATTGGGGTTTGAATCGTCTCATACTTGACCGGCAAGTCTCGCGTCACCTCATAAGCCAGCAGCATGCCAATTTCTTTCAAAAGCGTGCGGAATTTCGCCGTGCTGGTGTCCGCTTTCCGCATCAGCGTCAGCTTGTGCAGGATTAAAGGATGGCTAATTACAGTTAGGAAGGCTGTCATTTACAAATTCCTTAATTAATTAACTAGATTTCTCGTTAAATCTGTGTCCCGTAGTCTCCCGGCGGTTGTAGCCGCCAAAGGCGGCTTCCCGCAGGGGAACCGCAGCTATACAGACGAAACCCGCCTGCGCGGGTTTTAAAAGTCCCGCTCTTATCTTAAGTCCGCGTAGGCGGACTTCGTTTGTATAGCCGCGAATTCCATTCGCCGGGGAGTTCGTTCCCAGACACAAACCCCTCTAAAATACCGTCCCATCGCTCTCAATCTGAATGGGGGGTGCGCCCCCAGCCCTTAACTCACCGGCAATTTTCCGACCGGCACTCCAAGTTCCCCCTTGCAATATCTTAACCAGGGGCAGTGCCTCTGGGCTCGCGCCCAGCTGTTTGCGAATTGCCTCAGCAAGCCGGTCTAGCAAACTCACCGTCAGCGCCCTCCACTCCACAATTATCTCAGATCCGGGCAAGTGACGCGCTTGCAAAACTGCCGGTTCTTTCACTTCCAGCAATCCTAAATCCAGGCAAAGCCCGCCGTTGCGATATTCCGGCAAACCCGTCAGCTCATCCAGCCCAGTGATTTCCAACCCCAGCTCCTCAAGGGGCTCCAAAAGCGAGTAAGTCAGCCACTGGGAAAGTTTGTGAAACGGGACATACTCAGCGCCGGGGCTCTCCCCTCGCAACGCGGGATGAGGCCACACATCACCCAGATTAACACCGGCAATGGCAAATCTTCCCGGCCATATTTCGCCCAGCCCCTCCAAAACAGCCTTTAACACAGCCTTAGCTTCCAGTTTGCCCTCACGCGCTTTCCCCAAAAGATAATTTACCAAATTGCCCGGGCGCGGGCTATCCTCTCCAAATATTTCCGGATGGGTTTGCAACGCTTGTCCCAGTCGCTGCAGCAATTCCAGCCTGCCGGCAGCACCCACCAAAGGATTTGACTGACTCACTTGAAATCCCTGCGCCAGGGCTGGCTCAGTTAACCCCTGAAGTCCGCCGGCATCCGCTCGCACCGGCATCTCACTATTGCTGGAAAAAGTGCCATTGCAAAACATCCGGAAACTCGCCACAGCCAGCCCTTCCGATCGCCGGTAAACTAGCCCTGTTTCCTGTTCGCAATACTGCCAGTCAGCGCCGGCACCGGCATCCAGAAGCACGCTAACCATTGCCAAATCAAACTTAACTTGCGCCCGCTCAACCGCACTCAGACCTGCTAGCGCCCCATCCAGCCCAGCTGTGCGCGGCACATCCCCAACCTCGAAATGCCGCCAGCGCGAATGGAAGGGAATATTCAAATCCGGATACTGCCCGTAAATCACTTGAATAACCCAACCCGCCACGTCTTCCAGCCGGCTCAAACGAGGGCGAAAATAGCGGAGTTTCCCCTCACATGCTAGAGTAAAGATTCGCTCGCAGCGCTCTCGAATAGCTGCCGGCGAGCGCAAATAAGCGATAGCCTCGTAATTTTCTCTCATTCAGTAATTGTGAGCCCCCTCCCTCTTTTCTTTCCTTGGCGCTCCTTCACGGCGGCGGTTTCTAACACCCCTCAATTCTAACCGCTATAGAAACCTGATTTTCTTTAACAAACCAGGTTTCTCCAGCACCTACTTATTCTAAACCGCGCCCCTGAATTTCGGCAAGCGCCACGCGGTCGGGCACCTCCCCTTCAGTGTAGTAACCAGCCGCCTTCTTGGCAGCGATTTCCACCTGAGCGTCAGGCGGAATCAACCCCTCTGGAATCGCGACTCGCTGAACCACCTCAATTCCCGACTGCACGATAGCGCTATACTTCATATCGCTCATCGAAACCAGCCGGTCAATCTTGGAAATCCCCAGCCAGTGCAGGACATCCGGCATCAGTTCTTGAAACCGCATATCCTGCACCCCTGCCACGCATTCCGTGCGGGTAAAATAGGACTCCGCCCGATCGCCGCCTTCCTGGCGCTTCCGCGCATTATACACCAAAAATTTCGTCACCTCACCCAGAGCGCGGCCTTCCTTGCGAAAATAGGCAATTACGCCCGCCCCGCCTTCCTGAGCCGTCCCCACGCAGACCTCAATCCCGTGCACCAAATAGGGCCGGCAGGTGCAAATATCGGAACCGAACACATCCGAACCGTTGCACTCGTCGTGCACCCGAACCGCCAGGGGTTTATTGGGGTCGGTAATGGCTGCAATATCCCCAATAATGTAAACTGTCAATCCCCCAATCGGAGGCAAAAATACATTCAGATCCGGGCGAGTCACCAGTTCGGGAAACATCCCCCCCGTCTGCTCAAACAGAGTGCGGCGCAGGTCGCTTTCTCCCACTCCGAAGCGCTTGGCGATTCCGGGCAAATACCAAACCGGATCAATGGCGGCTTTGGTGACAACTAAATCCCCACCCTCTTTGACAATCTTGCCGTCTACCTGCAAGCGCCCCTCTTGAATTGCCGTTTTAAGTTCCGGCATATTAATGTGAGCTTTTGTGATAGCAATTGTGGGGCGAATATCGTATCCCCCCTCGAAAAATTGCGCGTAAACTTCACCCACCAGAGCGCCAAAGGGATCGAGGGAGACAATCTTATCGGGGTCAGCCCAGCTGGGGTGGGGGCCAATTTGCTCAGCGGGAGAGGTATTGGTAAGATCGGGCCGGTGATTGGATTGCAGTTTGCCTCGGGCTACGGCGAGGGCGCGATAAACTGCATAGGAGCCGGCGTGAGTGCCAATCACATTTCGGTGAGCCGAATTCGTCACAGTAGCGATGACTGGGCCTCGGTTGAGCGGGTTTTTTTCCCCCCAGTGAATCGGAATTGGTTTCGGGCCGAATCGCGTTGGGTGCGACGTTAAAACAATATGCTTGGGCTTTGGAGTTTTAGTGTTGTCTTGCATATATAATTCCTGTAAATTAGTGGTTGATTGCGGTTTTTCAGCGTGCGGTCAGCCGGTTGGGAAGCACCCATTTTTTGCGTTCCCCCTCTCCCATGATGGGAGAGGGGGTTAGGGGGTGAGGGTGAAAATTTTTGCATGCAATGGCACGCTCCCGCCGGTTGAGTGGGAGCAAAGCAGTATTTTAGCAATAGGATTTGGATAGAGAAGTATCCCACGCTCCAGACTTGCTTGTACCTTACGAGACTGTTTCCAGCACCCCCCGAAACCATCAGGACACCCGCCCAGTGGGGCCAACCCGAGGCCGGTGGGGAAGATGGGGAGCATCCCGGTTGTGCAAAGAAGCCCATATCAATGCGACCATGATTTCAGCAGGGGGTAGGAGGAGAAGATTTTTGGCCAGCGAATCTTTGGAAACGGGATTGAAACACCCCGCTCTCTATCATCCTGCTGGCCTCCTGCGGCATCGCTTTTTCTTTTTCTTAATAAAGTGTAACAATAAATAAAACAGTCTCATCAACAAGGAGTTGCCATGAGCGAGAAAAACTATTCTTGGAAGGGCAGTCCGAATGCGGGACTGGTGCTGACCTAGCGGGTGCGAGTGCCCTACCCGTCCCGATCCTGGGCTTCGCCGGTTAGGGGTGAGAGGTCAGGGGTGAGGTGTTGGGGGTGAGGGGAAGGTGTGGGGGATCGGCCCCAACCTCCAAGCTGAAACCTCAAACCTCTCGCCCTCTCCCCATCTCCCCCTGTCGCCCTTTTCCCCCTCCCTCCGCCACCGGCGATCGGCATCACAGTGTCCAGAGCAAAAAATCACATCTGGCCAAAGCCTGCCATCACCAGGCGAGCCTCAGGAATGCCGCACAGTCAGAAGGTCGAGTTCAAGCCACCCCGATGCCAGCCAGCTTACCCTTAACAGTCGAACAAGTGATTTGCCAGATATTTACCCGCCGCCGCATCTCTCGCATGGACCAGCATCTGCTGATGACGGCCTTGCTATCCAAAGATTCAATTAGCCCCGAAGAAGAAACCCAAGTTCAAAAAGTGTTTGATTTTCTCCAAAGAGGATTCCTGAAAGTCGTCGATTAACGCTTGGCGTGTGCCCTCTATATTCAATCTATAAAAACCCTTTTTTCCAGAATTTAAGAAGATTACATAACCTGCTAGCCTGAGTTTGACAGGATTTTTCAAGAAATTAATAACGCGGGGCCATGAACCAGTATTGTTCTGTAGGAAAGCAGAATTTTATCGCTAAACCACCACAAGGAGCCCCGTTTCTTGTGACTTGAGTTTGTCTTTATAAATGAACTGTTAAATTGCGCCAAACTTTCTGCTAGCCAATGGGTTCGGTCTGCCTTACCTCACTGTAGGCGCTCTGCATGTCTCGCCGCGAGAGAGAACGCCGCCTCCGCTTCAGGTTTAGGTTTCACTCGCTGACAGGGATTTAAAAGCACGGGAACCCAGAGCCGGAATTTTTGGGTAAGGACTTGAAGAGCCTGTCATAATTATTCGGATCTTTCCAAGAATAATAAGCTCCTAACAAAATAGCTGCCCCCAGCATAATCCACCCCAAACTGTAAGATATCGCCCACAAACTTATTAAAGTTATATGGGGGAATGCGGAAAATTTATTCCGGAAATTTGCGCTCATAGATCCCCTGCTTTTAGACGATTTATGTGAACTTAATGATGCGTGCAATCCATGTTTATCATTACAGTATTTATGTTGAAATTGCATCTCTCAAAAGAGAGATATTTGATTCTTAAAATCAATTACATTAGGGAGGAAGATTGATGCCAAGAAAGCTCGACCGGCAAGCCTTAAACCCCGCTCCCCCCCTCTGCGACTGGAGCTTCGGTCAGGCCGGCGTCTCCAGTCAGCCGGCAGTCGGGGATTTCTTGCCGAAACCGGCGCTTGCGCCCAAAATACTGAAGCGCTCGATATTTCCCTGCTGTGCTGCCAGTACCGCAGTCATCCTCACGAGTGCCGCCTCGCTCATGGCTGGATAGCAAGGCAGGTAAACGAGGCGCTCAAAAATTTGGCGAGTCGTGGTGGCCGCCAGATAGGGGCCATCAGGGGCGTCGGCCACGCACATGCTGCTGCCAGAGGTGGCGTCAAAACCGGCAGCGGCGAGGGCGGCAATCAGGGTTTGCCGGCGCTCAGCCAGCACCGGCACGACCCAGTGGGAGCGGTAGGGAGCGGCAGATCCAGGCACAGTGACCCCGGGGCAGCGCTGGCGCAACAGGCGGACCAGAGTTTCGCCGCACTCAACCTGCGCCGCCATGCGGGCGGGAGTGTAGCGGCGCAGCCGGCGCGCCAGCAGGGCCAGCAGGGGAGTGCAGGGCTGCTGGCGCAGGCGGGGGAAGAGTTCGCCGCCGGCAAATTTCAATCCCGTTTCCGGGATTCAGCTGGTCAAAAATCTTCTCCTCCTACCCCCTGCTAAAATCATTATCGCATTAATATGAGCTTCTTTGCACAACCGGGATGCTCCCCATTCGCCCTGCCAGCGCCGGATCTCGCACGCGCAGCAAAGCCCCGCCCAGGGCAGTCGCCCGCTTAATGCTGCCAAAACTAAAACAGCTGACATCCGCTTCCGGGTGGCCGGTGAAGCCCGGCGCGTAAGCTTGGGCGCAGTCCTCCACCACTAGCGCACCGCAGCGGCGGGCTTTTTCCAGCACCGGCTCTATGGGAGCGCGAGTCCCAAACAGGTGCGCCACCACGACCTGCCGAGTAGAAGCAGTGATGGCTCGCTCCAGAAAAGCCGGCTCTGGTGCCAGAGTCGCCGGGTCCAGGTCCACCGGCACCGGCGTCAGCCCGTGATAGCGGACAGTGCGAACCATATCCGGGATAGTGAGAGCGCTGAGCGCCACCTCACTCCCCGCCGGCAGTTGCAGCGCTTGCAGCAGCAAGTCAAAGCCAGAACGCACCGACAGACACGCCAGAGCCACTCCCGGCGAGCTTCCCAGCCACCCGCGCTCCAGCTGTTCTTGGATAGCTTGACGCTCAGATTGCCGGCAGCTGAGGGCAGCGCCCAGGCCACAGGCCAAATCCAGCCCATCGATATCCAACCGTTTGCGTGCCCACATTGATTGAACGACTCAAAAGCCGATTGAAGATAATTTGTTAATTTTACCATAGAAGCGGCTTTCTGTCAAGTGCAGATTCTTTCTCGGTTCCGGGTGCCGGCCCCCATTTCTGGTGGGAGCGGGAAGCAGGAAGCCAGAATGAATTTGTTCATCCTTTCCCTGCCGCCGCCAACCGCCCGAGCTTCTGTTTTGTTATCTCCTGGCTCGCCCCCTCAATTAACATGAAACTTAACATAAAACTCTGCCTTTCGGTATAAGTGAGAAAACGGAGTAGCAGTTACTATAGAAGCAATTAACCTTCAAATATCTTTTGTTGGCGAGGCGCACTTATCCTCGCGGACTTGCTGTTGCAGCCAACTGGAATCAAGCACAAGTCAGCTAAAGCGATCGGGGAACCAGCGCCCTCACCATCAGGTAAAGCTGTTGGCAGTTAAAAGGGAGTGAAATATGAGCTTATTGTCCGCAGAAGAACTCAAAACACTGGTAGAACAGCCTCAGGGAGTGTGCGTCTCAATTTATATGCCGGCCTACCGAATAGGGGCAGAAGTTCAGCAGAACCCCATCCGGTACAAAAATTTGCTGCGAGAGGCGGAAGAGCGATTGGTCGAGACGGGGATGAGCCAGCGGGAGGCCCGAGAATTTTTGCAGCCGGCTGCTGAAAAACTCGATGACACATTTTTCTGGGAGCGCCAGAGCGACGGACTGGCAATATTCCTGGCTGACGGCGCATTCCATTCCTACCGGCTGCCGCTAAATTTTGAAGAATTCGTTGCGGTCAGCAACCATTTCCATCTCAAACCGCTGCTGCCCCTCCTCACCAGCGATGGCCGGTTTTATATTCTGGCTTTGAGCCAAAAGCAAGTCAGGCTGCTGGAATGCACGCGCTACAGCGTCAGGGAAGTAGAATTGGAAAATTTGCCACAGAGTATGGAGGAAGCCCTCCTGTATGACGATAGGAGCAAAGACCCGCAGTACCGAATGGGAACCTCCAAAGGGGGAACAGCCAATGCTTTTCAGCAGCCCGGCACGTTTCACGGACAGGGAAGCCCTGACAGCGACGATATCAAGCGGGATATCCTGCAATATTTTCACATCATTAATAAGGCAGTTTACGGCGAATGTCTGCGGCAAGAAAAAGCCCCTCTTGTGCTAGCCAGTGTCGAGTACCTGCTGCCGATTTACCGGGAGGCAAATACTTACCAGCATTTAGTCAGTGAGGGGATTGCGGGAAACGCTGAAATCCTGAAGCCAGAAGAATTGCACGCCCAAGCGTGGCCGATTGTGGGGCCCCTGTTTATGGAGGCGCAGCAAAAAGCCATTGAGCGCTACAAGGAACTTGCCGGCACGGGCCGAACTTCCACCAACGTTGAAGAGGCAATACCGGCAGCTCATTACGGGCGAATCGACGAACTGTTTGTTGGCGTTGGCGCTCACAAGTGGGGCGTCTTCAATCCCGAAGATAGCACCCTTCAGCTCCACCCCGATCCAGAAGCCGGTGACGAGGATTTATTGGATACCGCAGCGATTGAAACCATCTTGCACGGCGGCACAGTTTATGCGGTCGATCCAGACAAAGTGCCCGATGAAGCACCCCTAGCAGCGGTGTTCCGCTATTGATACTTTTGATGGCGAACTGCCCCACCGGCCCGCCACACCGCTACAATATCCCCTGGGTGGATGTTGCATGCTATACCAACCGGCGGAGAGTTCATTCTGAGGGAAGAAACCCGGTTTCTGGTTCCAGGCTTGACCTTGAGGTCAGCTTGCCGCACCGGCGGCTTGTTTCCCTGACTCCTCAACTAATTTTTTCAGGCGCATGTATGCCTGCTCTGAGGTCAGGGGTGGGCATTCATTTTCGTTGGGGATGTAGAATTGCCGGCTGTCGGAAAAGTACCGGACGACCAAACTGGGAATCAGCCCTAAATTTACAGCTTCTTTTCCTAGTTTTTCTGCGGTTTCCCCCAGGCTTGTCTGATCGTGAAACTTATACTCTGTCACGGATTTATATCCTTATAAAGCGAAATTTGTAACCGGGCGGTATTGAGCGAAGCTATAGCGGATCTCAGTTGAATGAGCTACGGTCCAGAAACCCGGTTTCTTTAAGAAACCGGGTTTTTCAGTACCTTTTTTGACAGCCCCCGTGAGGGAGCGCCAAGGAAAGAGAAGAAGAGGGTTTGTTAGGGTTGCCTGTGATTAAAGACTGGAAGGGAAGGTCTGCGGCACTCCGTCTGTCTGCGACTCACCGGCAGTCTCGACCGGCTCGACCGCCCGCGCAACGTCGAAGTAAACCACGGCATCAAATTGGTGCGATAGGGATGCGTAAAAGTAGTTGCTAACGAGTTCCATCTCTGGATCGTAGACGGCACCAATCGCCCGCTCCATCCGGCGCGGGCGCAAACCGGCGGCGATGGGATCGTCGTGTAAGGGCAGCAAAAAGCTGGGGATTCCCGTCTCGTGGAACAGCGCCTCGTAACTGTCTGGGAGTGCCGGCGGGACGCGCACGCGCCCGGCTGGCCCGCCCCAGCCGGCAGCTGCGGTGACGGTGCCGGTGTTGGCAGTCAAGCCAACGAGCACAGCGTCGCCCTTGTATCGCTGGCGCACCAGCTCTCCGACGTTGAACTCGTCCAAGTCTCCCATCTCTGTCGCTCGCGCGTCGCCGAGGTGGGAGTTGTGCGCCCAAACGGCGATTTTTGCGGCTCTCCCCTGCCGGTCGAGGTGGGCCACCAGGACGTCGAGGGTTTCCGCCATGTGGTGCTCCCGCAGGTTCCACGAAGAAGCGCGACCGCCAAACATGGATCGGTAGTATTGCTCAGCGTTCTTTACCAGCCGGGCGTTTTGTTCGGCGTAGAAGAACTCGTCCTCCGCCAGCCGGCTGTCCCGCTGCTTGTACTCGCCGGCACGGCGCTGCAGCTCAACCAGCTGTTTGACCAGTTCTTTCTGGCAGGATTCGGAGAAGTTGAAACCAAAGGCGTCTTTGCACAATGGGTTTTTCTCGGAGACGTGCCCCAAGCAGGAGTAGCGCTGTCGCGCCCGCTTAGCGGAGGTTGGGTCAACTCTGTCGAGATAGTTGAGGACTTCTTGAATTGAGGCCGACAGGCTGTAGAGATCCAAACCGTAAAAGCCGGCAGCCGGTGCGCCAGCCGGCAGTGCGTCATTATATTCCCGCAGCCAGCCAATAAAGTCCAGCACATCGACATTGCGCCACATCCACGCTCCTGAGCGCTCGAAGCCATCGAGGGCTTCTATGCTTGTTTCCCCGGCACCCCGCACAAAGCGGTTCACCCGATAGGCGTCGGGCCAGTCCGCCTCCACCGCCACTGCCGCGAAGCCTTTCTCTTGGATCAGCCGCTTGGTGATTTCGGCTCGGGCGTGATAGAATTCGTGCGTGCCGTGGGAGGCCGCGCCCAGCAGCACAAAGCGGGCGTCACCGATCAGTTCCATCAGTGAGTCCCAGTCAGACGCCGCACCCGTCAGTCGCAGGGCGGCAGACCTCACGGCATCAGTCAGGCCGGCACCAGTCGCGCTTAGCATATTTCTCCCTTTCTGTCAAGATAAAAGACAGAGGAAAAAGGAAAAAGAGAAATTTCTCTCTTTCGCCTTTTACCCCCTGTAGCCATTCCGACTAATTGCTTCTAATTCATGGCATCTCAATCGGTTGCGTAACGAGGCAGAGCCTCTAGAGGGGCGTTCCCAACCGCTTTACAAACTAGAGGGATTCAAGCGAAATTGATATGACCTGCCGGCGTTTTTCCCGCCCGAAATCAGGTAACGGCAGCGCCAGTTGTCGGCTTTGCCGGCTTAACCGTTCGCGCTCCCAAGCGGGCGTGGTAGAGTTCCGCCACCCGCTGTTCGCAGCGAGCCAGATCCAGTTCGATTTGGTTGAATAGCTCCACAGAGACTGGATCGGTTAACTGGTTGTGCAGGTTGTAAATGTCAACAACGCCGGTCCCGATATCGCCGAGCGTGCGGCGCAGCAAATCGATTTCGTCGCTTCCGTGCAGCGCGGTTTTCAACTTGGCTAAAGGCTCAGCCGTGTTCGCCGCTAGGGAGGGTTTTTCTCCGAGGGCATTTAGCCGCGCTTCCAGCATCTCGATGTGATGCTGTTTGCTCTCCAGCATCTCGTGAAGCAGCGCCAGGTATTCGCGATCGGATGTCTTCTCGGCGTACTGCTCGAACGCTTGGCGGGAATAGCGCTCGCCGGCAAGCGCCGTGTTGAGCGCCTTCACGATATCCCCTTTGGTGGAGCCGCCCCAAGCGTCAGCGAGTTTCCACCATTCCGCCGCCGGATCGTTCTCCGCCGGCAGCGCCGCTTCCTTCCCCCCGTAACCGAGCCGGTTGAGAATCGCCGTCGTGAAAATCGCCAGATCTCCTGGCTGTCGCGAGGTGATCAGGTTGCCGTCAACCACAAGCGCCTGGTTGATGTAGTGCGCGCCGGCGTTTTCTATATCCTTGCGGATAGAGATAAAGCCGGTGGCGTTTTTGCCCGCCAGCAAGTCGGCTTCAATCAAAAGCTGCGGTCCGTGGCAAACTGCAGCCACCAGCAGCCCCTCGCGGGCAGCCTGTTGGACGAACTTCACGGTATTGGGGTTTTTGCGCATCTTGTCGGGAGCCACGCCGCCGGGGACAATCACCGCATCGAAATCCAGCGCTCGCGCTTCCGTTGTTGTGGCGTCTGGTTTAATGGAAACTTTTCCCCGCTTGCCTCTGTAGGTTTCATTCATGCGAGAGCCGAGCACCCTCACCTCGAACCCCGCTTGCTGCATCGCCTTGTAGGGGATTTGAAATTCTGAATCCTCGAAACCGCTTTCTACGAGTATGGCGACTCGTTTAGCTTTTTCTCGATTGTTTGATCCCACGACTTTTCCTCCTATTCGTCGCATCCTTCACACACGCACGCCTGCCGGCACAACAAGGAAAAAGCAAAAAGGAGGGCTTAAGCTTTTGCCTTTTTCCTGTTTACTTTTTCCTTTTTGGGTCGAGTGACGCGCTGACCCCGCACTCACCGGTTACTGGCTCATCCGTTGCGAGAGCAGCTGTTTCGCCCGATCCGCACACTGGCGGCTCTGATCCATAGCGTCTTGGAAGAAATCGGCCAGTTCGCTATCCCCAGCCTGCTGCGCGTCTTCGACATACTTCTGGTACGTCTCAGCGCCCTCTAGCGCGTGATAGAGCACGCTCACCAAGTCGTATTGCTCATTGCTGGTTCCAGTGTTTTGTGTCGTCATCTTCTTCTTTTCCTCTCGTGTTACCACTTAACAGCACAAGTTGCTCAGCGCTGTCAAATCTTTTTTTAGCGTAGGACGTTTGCCGCTCATTTCTCTTCACCCTAAAGTCATAGATTTGTTTCCTTCTAAAGGGATATATCGGTTTCGCCGCTTTGTGACTAAACTAAAAGAGAGGCATAAAGTAGAAGTGTTATGGTAGAGTCAGCCCATAAAGAAACTAGAGATACAGGCAGTCCGCCCAAAAGCGAGGCACCGCCGCAGGAAAACACGCCGGCTGAAACAGGCATCCCAAAAGTGCCGGGGCGCAATGTCGGCAGTCGCCGGATGATCCAGGAGTTGGAAAAATACACATCGACTAGCCCCCGGCTCACCGGCGGAGATGTCGATGCGGCGTGGGAACAGGCGGATTCGGTGGGAGAGGAAGCGGTTGGCGGAACGGTTGCCACTCCCGATCAGAGCGTTGTCGATCAGCTGGGAGCTGCTGTCGGTTTGGAAATGGACGACAGCGAATTTCTGCACACCACAGAAATTCTGGAAACACGGGATGATAAGAGATGGGAGTTAGACCCCATGTCTTCTGAAGATTACCATAACCGCCGGGATTGAGAGAAAATTTTATATTTTTAAATTGCCCGCCTCGTGGGGATGGGAACGGCGCGAGGGAACAGCAAAGGGGCAGGCGGTTTGGGAGTTCACCAAAACGAGGGAGAAGGGTAAAAGTCATTTTACCTTTCTCACTTTTTATTTCCCCGCGCCAGCTCGCCGGTGGGAATTGTATCAAGCCTGTATTTTGTGTTTTGCATTTTGGATTGAAATACAGACAGCAAGTAGGCTCCCTCAAGCAACCTGAATATAGCAGTTTCAGTCAGATAAAGTATTGCCAAAAACCCGGGTTATTTAAGAAGCCGGGTTTCTCAATCTCTCAGAACTCACTCAGATTAAAGCCGCTATAATAGCTGTCTAAACTTGCTATTTTGCGTTTCTTGATTCGATGAAAAATCGCCGCAGATCAGCGGGTTATTAAGACGTAGGACAGGCGTCTCGCCTGTCCCTCCCCCTACTACGAATTGAGTATATTGCGCTTTAATTCCTGTCTATTATAGCAGCAGTCATATTGGTTCTAACAATAGAAGCTTCGGGAGCGGGAGGGCAAGGGAGGCCAGAATTTACGTTTCCTAAATGCTTACTGCTATATAATAGACGTAGGTACGGCGTCCGCCGAGCCTGAAGGTCTAATGTTCTAACCTAAATGCATACTGCTATAATATGAATTATCTAGGGTTGGTATAATTAAAAATATGGAGTAAAAATTGGTAAATTGAGTTAAGCAATACGCACTCGATCTAGTTTACCATTTTAGGAGAATAAGCCATGAAGAGTGAAACCTCCAGTCAATCTACCGCACAAAAAAAGAAACAGAACGATAGAGACACTCCAGCCAGCGGTAGATCCAGCAGAGGATCTTGTTTATGGGGGTGGCTACACCGGCAACCCAGAAGAGATTGTCCAAAACCCTGCTGTCTCACCCCGAATGTACAGCACCGAAAGAGAGCTGAGAGGGGATTTGAGAGACGAGGAGCGATAAGCTGTTAGGCTAATAATGCGGCTTGTTGGAAACAGGATGCAGAGCCTCCAGAGGGGCGTTCCCAGGCGGAGCCTGGGAACGAGGGATAAACCGCTATATAACCTGACCTAACAATTTTACAGCCGGTAGAGAGTGCGAGCGTTCTCTCGCAAAACAGCACCGGCAATTTCCTCGGCTTCTCCCACAGTCAAATCGGAATCCTCGATGGCTTCTCGCAAAACTTGCGCTAAGATTTCTCGCCCCCATTTGGCAGCCAAATAGTACAGTTCTGGAATAAAATGTGCGTCTGAGGAGTACATTAGCTTGGTTGCCGGTGCTAGTTCCAGCAGCATGCGCACCGCTTCCCGCATTCCAGAAACGCTTAGGAAGGGTACGGCTAAGCCAAAATCCAGATAAACTTGCGGACAGACAGATGCCAGATAGCTCGCTTCCCGACAGTATGGGTAGGAGGCGTGCAGCAAAACAATCGGTGCGTTTTGATATTTGGGATCCTCCAGCAGGGGGCGCAAATAAAGGGGATTTGCTTTAATTAAATCTAGGTCGCGATCTCCAAATCCTGTATGGAACTGCACCGGCATCCCGTGTTTGGCTGCAATCTCTAAGGCTTGCCCTAGGAGAAAGTCTATCAGGGGTTTGTCGGCTAGGCGCATCGGCTTTTCTTGTAGGGGCGCAAGATTTCGTCGCGTCTCTACCAGGGCATAAAAGCGGGAGGCAGCAACTTCCGGCGATACAAACTGTATATCTAAACCCGTGCGGTACGCTGCGATACTCTTGAAACCGGCAACACCGGCTGGCGGCGGATCAATCTCAGCGCGGAATCGCTCTAAGAATGTCTCAAAGGAGTCTGTCTGGCTCAGGAGGGTTTGCGCCAGCATTTCCAGCCGGAGGAGCCTGCGCACCGGCACGAACCTCTGGTGCCATTCTAGCGGTAAAATATCATCGGGAAGAAAGCCGTCATCCAGCAGAATCGTCTCGATTTTGCCGGCACTGAAGCACAGCTCGGTGAGTCGCTCTAGCCCCAAGCTGGCTCTTTGCGCCAGGATCGACTCTTCTGCCGGCTCGCAATCGAGCAGCGCCGCAATTTCCCGCAAGCTGCGCCGGTAGCAAAGCGTGTGCCGAGCGCCGGTGCTGGCATATTCGGCGTCATGCGCTTCCGTGAAGCAAGCGGGATAGGGGTAGCTCGCCGCCACTGCCGGTTTGAGCAGGTTGTGGGCGTGCTGGTCAATTACAGGAATCTGCCAAATATCCATCAGTAGCGCTCCAGCAGGAGTTTCACCTCCTCTTCGAGCTCCATATCCTTCATCGCTTCCCACTCCGCTTTGCGCACAGCCAGATAAGCTCGCGCCAGTTCTGAGCCCAGGGCGCTCAGCAGCGTTTCGTTGCGGCTGAGCTGCCCGATCGCGTCACCCAAAAAAGCCGGTAGCCGGTCGATTCTGCCAGTGCTGCGCTCCGCTTCTGACAGGTATCCGGGGTCAACCGCCACCGGCTCGCCGGGATCGAGATTGCGGCGCACGCCATCCAGCCCAGCTGCGATGACTGCGCCCAACGCCAAGTAAGGATTGGCGGAGGCGTCAGACGTCTTGAGCTCAAAGTGAGTCGGGCTGGGAGGGGCGGGGTTGCTGGGTATCCTGACAGCCGCCTCGCGGTTGTCGGGACCCCACGCGCGGAAAGCGCCGCTCCAGAAGTGCGGGCGGATGCGCCGGTAGGAGTTTGAGGTGGGTGTGGTGAGCGCCATCAGGGCGGGTAAGTGGTGGAGAATGCCGGCAATGAAAGCGCGAGCGGTTTGCGACAGCCCCCCAGCACCGGCAGCATCGGGGAGGATATTTTGCCGGTCCCGCCACAGGCTCAGGTGCAGGTGACAGCCGCTGCCGGCTTTATCTGCAAATATTTTAGGCAAAAAAGAGGCTCTCAATCCGTGTTTGATAGCGACAGCGCGAACGGTTTCCCGGAAGGCAATTTGCCGGTCGGCGGCTTGCAAAGCTTCTGAGTAGCGAATGGAAATTTCGTGCTGTCCGGGACCGGATTCGGGATAGTACCGCTCCACCGGCATTTTCTGAGCGATGAGGTCGTCGGCAATTTCGTCGATAACCGCTCGGTTGAGATCCATCCCCAGGGTGGAGGCAAACACTGTCTCGTCAGCCGGCACGATTCCCTCTGGAGTTCGGCGCAGCAGGTAGAACTCATTTTCAAAGGCAGCCATCACCTCAAGTCCCTCGTTTTTCGCCTCCGCAACCATCCGTTTCAGGAAGCCGCGCGGACAGAGCGACCAAGTTTCTCCATCTTTGATTATATCTCCTATTACGCGGACGTGACCGGGCGCGTAGGGCAAAACGCTGAGGCTAGACCAATCGGGCACCAGCCAGACTTCGCCCACCGGCCCAAGGCCAGTTTCGGGAACCACGGCGTCGTACATTACCGGAATTGCCTGCTGCGCCGCCGAAATGCCGATACCTGTCTCGATGTGCTCCGAGAGCACGCCAATGTAAAACGCCTTAGCCCGAATCACATTGGCGTTATCGCACCAGAGCACGCGGATGAACCGAACACTCGCACTTTTAAGAGATTCTAGTAAGTCGTTTTCCATGAAACCCTCCTGTAATTTTTCAATTTTAGGGGAAACCCCTTGCAATTGGCAGGATTTGTGTTAAAGTAATAATAATGGAGAAGGTGTCGGCATATAAGGTCAGCTTTTGTGGCCCACCGGCACTCGACTGCGCCAGCCGGCAGTCAAACGTCAGGGGTTTATCTTTTTGTGCCGGTGGGGAAGGAGATGCCGGTTTGTGTGCCGGGGCGGGTTTGTTGAGGATATCTGCCGGCGGTTATTACGCCCATTAATTCGCGAACATAATCTTGGAGACGGCTGTCTTTGTTGCTAAGATCCAGGCGATTGGAAATCGCCTGGAACCTAGGCAACCTAGCAAGCATGTCTAATCCCTTACGGAGAGCGCAAACAGCATCATCCAATTTCAAGCACCGGCAATCGGATTGCACGCGCCGGCAATCGCATTGTATGCACCGGTGGGGCTAAAGCCCAACTACAAACCTTGGGGCTAAAGCCCAACTACAAACCTTGGGGCTAAAGCCCAACTACAAACCTTGGGGCTAAAGCCCAACTACAAACCTTGGGGCTAAAGCCCAACTACAAACCTTGGGGCTAAAGCCCAACTACAAACAACGCACCGGCACCCTGTACGCCTCGCCTCATGCGGGGAGGGGGTTGGGGATGGGGTTCCCCTGAGTCATGCGACACCTATATAATAAGGAGTAGCCGGCATCACCGGCATCGGTTAAGTGCCGGTGAAAATAAACAGGGGACTCCCCTAGCGTCTGTGGGGCATTAGCCCAATAGGGAAGGACATTAGTCCTCTCGCGACTGAATGCGCCAGGGGGATGCCGGTTGGGGGGAGTGCCGGTGAGAGAGCACATTATATATATAGAGTAGTGGGGGCTGGGGCGAAGCGAATTGGGTGCCGGTGAACCGTAAGTGGGATAATTTCGGGGTGAGGGATGGAAGGACAGGGGAACCAAGACTATTATCAGCTAATATACGAACTGCTGGCTAGCCCCAAGGAGCGAGCGGGGGAGATATTGAGCACCCGCCCAGAATTGCTAGACGCCCAGTTTGTGAAGCTGATGCGACTCTCGGCTGTTATACTGGAGCGCAGGGGTGAGAGGGAAATGGCAAAGTGGTTAAAAAATCTGGCAACCATACTGGCTGCAATCATGCGCGGCGTGTCGCCGGTGGCGCAAACCAAAAAAGCGGAAGCCGACAAGTTGCTCCAGCAAGGGATTGACCAGTATTATGCTAGCAAGTATCGAGAGGCATGTCCGTCTTGGGGGCAAGCACTGACACTCTACCGGGAAATAGGCAACCGGCGTGGGGAAGCCGCATCCCTGGGGAATCTGGGAAATGCTTACCACTCCCTGGGGCGGTACACTGAGGTGATAGAGTATCAGCAGCAGTCGTTAGAGATTGCGCGGGAAATTGGCGACAGGCGTGGGGAAGCCACATCCCTGGGGAATCTGGGAAATGCTTACCGCAGATTGCAACAAATTCCCGAAGCGATTCAGAAGTATCAAGACGCCCTAGAAATTTTCACCCCCACCGGCTTTCCCGTAGAATGCGTCATAATTGGGCGAAATCTCGGCGACACCCACTTCCAGGCGCAAGAGTGGGAACAAGCCATCTCTGCTTACGAAAAAGCCCTGGAAGCAGTTGAGCAAAGGTGCGCGTGGGCGACTTCGCCCACCGGCAAGCAAAAACTGCGAGAAGAGGCTGTCGGTGTTTACCAGAACATGATACAAGCCTGCATCAACACCGGCAATCTCCGCAAAGCCCTAGAAACCGTTGAGCGCAGCAAATCCCGCAACTTAGTGGAACTCCTGGAAAATCAAGAACTCTACCCCAAAGGCGCATCCAAAAAAGACAAGCAGAAATTGAAACAGCTGCGCAACAGCATCTCCGCCAAACAGCAGCTGTTAGAAGCAACCGGCGGGGAGGGAGGGAACAGTCGGGGACAAGTTGCCGGTACATCTGGCAATCCCAACTTCGAGTATATCGAAAAACAGCGCCAGGAGTTGGAAAAGGACCGGCGCAAACTCGACGAACTCCTCAACCGGATTAAGGAATACGATCCCGAATTCACCCTCACCCAGCGAGTCGAACCCATCACCTTTGAGGACATCTGGCGGCTGGTTGACGCCGGCACTGCTATCTTAGACTGGCACATCGGCACTTCTAGCTTTCAGGCATTCACCCTCACCCGCGATCGTCGCGATCCTATCTATGTCGAGGAATTCACCCAGCAAGAGTTGCAAGACTTAGAAACCTGGAAGGATGAATATCTGGGCGACTACAACCCGCCTCAAGAGGAAGCGTCGAAGCAGCCAGAGCGATTAATGCTTGGTGCAGAGAGCAAAACCATGCCCCTCTTCGAGACGCCTTGGACATCGCAGCAACGCGCAAAGACGTAGAAGATATAAAGCCAACCGATCCCGAACAGGAAAGAACTATAAAAGAAAACGTCCTTCTCGTCAAAGACACCCTGAAAAACGCCATAAATCCTGCAACCCCTGCAAGTGGGCAACCGTAAAAGCGGGGGAAACCCCGCCCCCAGAGCAAAAACCGACATCAAGGAAAAAGAGTCAAATGGCTGAGGAAATATACGCCCCCAATATCCATCTATTCGCCTGTCACGCCCAAAAAGTATTTACCGCCTTTACCGCCGACGCCAAACCAATCGACCTAGCGAAAGATTTGCTCTGGGAGAAATACCGCGCCCTCGCGCAAAAATTGCAGATACAGCCGCAGGATATCCCCATCAAACCCGGCGACTTCCTCGCCACCCGCGCGGATTTGCTAGCCACAAAAGGTAAAGTTTTGCAACCCTTCGCGGGAAAAATTGACCCCAACACCAACCAACCCCTAGCCATTAAAGGATTCGCCTATCCCGTTTGGCTCTACGACAGCTATCTCCTGGCGCTCAACATCCGCCGCCCGCAAGAGAAAGGCAACGACGCGGTAGAAATTACCCGCCTCAAAGATTTTAACCCAGATGGGTGCTTCCTGCCAAGTTTCATCGGCAGCAATTTGGGACAGCACCTGCTGCTCACGGCATTTTTGAGCCAAGAACAGCAGGAGAAATATAGCAAAAACCTGCAACAGCTCGCCGACGAGTGCTATCGCAGTTTCACCGGCATCCCATCAGATCCCCTCCCCTTCAAGCAAACCGCACAGCTATTTGGCAGTCCTATCTTTGAGTATAGCATCCCCGGAGAGCCAGGGGAGTGCGAGGTGACAGTCTGGTTCTTCCTCACCGAGATCGCCAGTGAAAAATTCGTCGATAACTATCGGGAGTTTGCCGACCTGTTCTTCTACCGGCGTAAAGTGCTATACTCTTATTATAGCGGCAAAGCCGACTATGAAACCGCCCGGAAGAAGTGCCAAGACATAGAGCGAGAAATTGCCAACCTGCAACAAATTCCCGCTCAGCCGGCATTGGGCTCAGCCGAGCTCACCGATCTGAAACAGAAGCTGAAAACCTTGCTGCAAATCGCCTTAGAGTATTCCCAACTCTTGCGCAACCTGGAATATGCCCGCACGACGGTTGAGATTAACGGCGACAATTATGAAGAAAAGTTAAAGATCCTTGCCGGTGAGCTGAGAAAGCAGTATGATATAGGTGGGGGAGAATTGGAATATTTAGAACGGTTCAGCCAGCTGGACTGCCGGAAATTCCAGGAGCAACTGCAAGCGTACTTAAACTATTTGGGACACGGTTCAGATTTGCTAGACAAAGCGATTTCTACCATTCGAGGACTCGTAGAGATTGACGAAGCGGAGCGCGATCGCCAGTTAGAAAAAACGATCCAATCCCTAGGGGTTGGCATCGGTGCCGGTGTGGGGGTTGCGGGAATTATAGCCAGCAGCTATCAATTAATAGAGCAGAAACCCTGGCAATGGCCACCCTCTTTTTCCCTGCCGGTTCATCCCTTTGTCGCTGCCGTCGGATGGAGTGTCGTTGCTGGGGCTGCTGTTAGTGTTTTAGGTTGGTTAATCACTAAGTATATCCTCAACAGTAAAACAGGCAAAAAATAATCCTTACAGCACTGATTAAGTAGGGTGCGTTCCGCAAAGCGGAACGCTACTGCTACCGCATTTTTCAATCCAAAATCCAAAATCCAAAATCCAAAATCCGTATTGCCGCAATGATAGTATTAAGTGAAGCGGGATGAGTTGAGCCAGCTCTCGCCGGCGGAAGAAAAGGACATCTTAAGTTTAGCACTTCTCGCCTCCGAGCGCCTGGGCGTGCCCTATGCAGCCATCGATATCGGGCAATTAGACAGTGGGGAGTGGGTGGTGATAGAAGTAGGAGATGCCCAATTTGCGGGCGTCAGCCAAATTCCCGTCCTGGAATTGTGGAATCAGCTAATACAAATAAAATAACCCAAAGAAAGCGGAACGCTACGGCTGCCGCTTTCCGCCCGCCGGCTTTCCCCGGCAGCGGCAATTTGCCTTTTTACCGGCTCAATTCCGGCGAGGTGCCGGTGAATAGCGCTCACTTTCGCTAAGATCGATTAGATTTCCAGCACAAAAGCGCTCCATCAATGGCCAAAAAGCAGAGTCTAAACTCACTAGCAGGCATGGCAAGACGGGTTGGACAGTTCAACGTCGTCCGCAAGGGAACTTGGCGGTTCCACTGGCACGACTTGTACCATTCGCTGCTCACCATGTCCTGGCCAGCGTTCCTGGGCCTAATGTGGGTGCTGTACGCAGTTTCCAACGCTCTGTTTGCCCTCGCCTACCTGGCGGGAGGGAATTGCATCCAAAACGCCCGCCCGGGTTCGTTTCAAGACGCCTTCTTCTTCAGCGTCCAGACGATGGCTACCATCGGGTACGGGGGGATGTCTCCCGCCACGGATTATGCAAATTGGGTGGTAACGGTGGAAGCGATGGTGGGTTTGCTGGGGGTGGCGATGGTTACAGGGCTGGCCTTCGCCCGGTTTTCCCGCCCCACAGCGAGAGTGCTTTTCAGCCGCGTGGCGGCGATCAGACCGTATCATGGCGTGCCTACCTTGATGTTCCGCGCAGCTAACTTGCGCTATAACCAGATTCTGGAAGCGCAGATGTCGGTGACGCTGGTGCGCAACGAAATCAGCCCTGAGGGGGAATTCATGCGCCGGTTCTACGATCTCAACCTGGTGCGCAGCCGGACGCCAATTTTTGCCCTCAGCTGGACAGTGATGCACGCCATTGACGAGACGAGCCCCCTCCACGGAGCCACGCCCGAGTTGCTGGCTGAGCAAGAAATCGAAATCGTAGTGACGATGACCGGCCTCGACGAAAGCGTTTCGCAGACTGTCCACGCCCGTCACTCCTTTATCGCCTCCGAAATCCTGTGGAATATGCGGTTTGTCGATGTCTTGTCGAGGAGAGGTGACGGGCCAATGAGCATCGACTACTCCCGCTTCCACGACGTTGTGCCGGTGCAGCCGGTGCGTTAAACCCTCACAAACCCAAGAAACCCGGTTTCTTGTGAGCTTCTCTCTCATTTATAGCGGCTCTCAATTGGATGAAATATAGCCCAGAAACCCGGTTTCTTTAAGAAACCGGGTTTTTCAGTACCTCACTAATATGAGAGCAGCTAGATCCCTCATCCAAATAGCGAAACCCAGCAGGCACGCTGGAATGCAGCGATTTTATAGGGGAGCTGTATTGCCGGTAACAGACAATCTTAACATGAGTTTGTGTCTCTGGGAGGATAAGCCGGCTTCGCAGTAGCAGTAAGTTAAAAGAGTGACTGTGAAGTACGCGCCAAACTTTCAGGAGAGCAGGAATGGCTAAAGTGAATCCAGTGCGGGTGCAGAAAGACTTGAAAGGAGTTGACTATCCAGCCAGCAAGCAAGACTTGCTTGAACACGCCAAGCAGCACGGTGCCGACGAGAACGTTCGCTCCACCCTAGAGCAGCTGCCAGACCAAGAGTATCAAACCCCAGCTGAGGTGAGCAAAGCCATCGGCGAGATCGAATAGTCAGTCAGCCTCTGGCTCGCCCTTGCCACTCCAAATATCATCCTTTCGAGGGATGACTCAGAATTTTTATAGCAGTAGCCAGTTAGGGCACGGACGTAGGACAGGCGTCTCGCCTGTCCCTGTCCCTACTAGAAAGTGAGATGCCCTGTAGCTCTGAAAATCGCTAAATAAAAGAAGGAGAATCCGCTGTAATGGCTAGGTAGAGGGAGACAGCGCACCGGCTGAAGTAAAGCAACAGGGGCGAGAGAACTCGCGCCGAAATAGAGATATAGCGTTTCTCATATTAGTGAGGTACTGAGAAACCCGGTTTCTTAAAGAAACCGGGTTTCTGGGCCGCAGTTCATCCAACTGAGAACCGCTATAGGTGCGGGAGAGCCGGTGGCAGCAATCTGAAAAAGCCCCTGTCAGTTATATTGTGAGTTTCTGCTTTTTGTCAACCCAAACGAAAGTTATGCACTTAGTAAGTCCTGCTTTTTTCATAGGGGGCACCATTCCTTATCAATACACCTGCGATGGCGACGAGATTTCCCCACCACTCAGCTGGGAAGAGCCACCGGAAGGGACGGCTACCTTCGCCTTAATTGTCGAAGACTCCGACGCGCCACAAGGGTCGTTTACCCACTGGCTCGTCTACGATATGCCGCCCAATCTCCGCCACCTGCCAGAGGGAGTGCCTAACCTGCCAAAGTTGCCACATGGAGGAGTGCAGGGGAAAAATGATTACGGTCATTTCGGTTATGGCAGTGCTTGTCCGCCGGACGGCACCCACCGGTACTTCTTCAAACTCTACGCCTTGGATCAAATCTTGGGTTTGGAAGCCGGTGCCAGCAAAGCGCAGGTTGAGGTGGCAATGGAAGGGCATATTTTAGATGCCGCACAGCTGATGGGGCGCTACGCGAAGCAGGGCTAGCCTTTTTCCATTCACTTGGGTTGCCCTCTCATCTGAAGGAAAAATCGCGTGCGCGCCGGCATTGGGTGACGGGTTTGCGAATGGCGCAACAGCTGCAGAACGCTCCCACATCCAAAGCTGTTCGCTCTCTCCCACCGGCAGCTCTCATCGGGAGCTCTCACCGGCAATCTGCAACCCGTTGAGCGGAGTGGCAAATTTTTAAAAGGAGGGCACAAACAATGCCTGTAGCGACTGAGACTGAGCTAACCGGTGCGCTGCGCCAAGTGGCGAGCCCACTGACAGGTGCCGCCTCTGACTGGGAGCCACCGCTATGGGTGATGCCGGTGAGTTGAAGCTGGGCCAGCTGGTGCGCGAAAGGTACGGTCGCGATGCCGTTTCGATCGGCTTTACCGGCTGCACCGGCACTGTCACCGCCGCCTCAGACTGGGGCGGTCCCGCCGGGCGCAAGCCGGTCCGCCCACCACTCCCCGGCAGTTACGAAGCCCTGTTTCACGACACCGGCCTGTCGCGCTTCCCGCTCACCCTGCGCCACACCGGCAGCCAAGACAGCGACCTGCGAGCTCGGGTCATAGAAGGGTTGCGCGAACCCCCCCTGGAGCGGGCGATCGGCGTTATCTATTTCCCCCGCAGCGAGCGAATCAGCCACTATTTCTCTGCGCGGCTGCCCGACCAGTTCGACGCCATCATCCACTTTGATGAAACGCGAGCGGTAGAGCCACTGGACCGCACAGAACACTGGGAAAAAGGCGAAGTGCCCGAAACTTTTCCCTTCAGTTTATAGGGGCGCAATTGACTATTTTAACACACTAATTAGAGGTTAAACCATGCACACGGAGCGAGACAAAAGCCGCGAAAGCAGTTTAGACGAAGACAGCACCTTGGGACGACCGGCAGAAAAGAATCCCGACGATTTTCCCGAAGCGGGAGAAAAAGGGATTGAGGCTGTGTCAGCGGGCACCGGCACCCTGCCGGCGAAAGAGATGAACCCCGACGACTTCCCCGAAGCAGAGCAGGAGAATTAGTAAAAAAATTTTCGGCTTTCTCAACGGTGGCGAGAGCGAGAATTATGATATTTAAAGACCGGACCAAAGCGGCCTGGAGCTGCGAAACTGCGCACCTTGCTTACTGCTATATAGACGTAGGGGGGCGTCCGCCGAGCCTGAAGGTCTAATGTTCTAACCTAAGTGCATACTGCTATATCTGTCCGCCGCAGCCCGTTCCCACGCACGGCAACTTATCTAATATCCGGTTGAAAGCATATATACAAAACCGGTCTCAAGGCGCGTTTTGCAAATCTCATTTAATCGGAAACCCTCTCATTTACGGCAATTTGCTGCCGAAAAGCGGCCACCGGCACCCGAAAGTGGGCCACGAACAGCCGATTGGCCCCACAGAAGGGGGTGCCGGCGGGTCAAATTATCTAATCTCCGGTTGAAAGCATATATACAAAACCTGTCTGAAGGCGTGTTTTACAAATCTCATTTAATCGGATATAGCAGCAGTCATATTGGTGAGAACAATAGAAGCTTGGGAAGCTCTGGAGCAAGGGAGGCCGGAATGTAGGTTTCCTAAATGCTTACTGCTATATAGACGTAGGGGGGCGTCCCGCCGAGCCTGAAGGTCTAATGTTATAACCTAAGTGCATACTGCTACAGTATTGGGGCTGCTCAGGGGCGGCGTTCCCGTCGCCTTTGAAGTCGCCCGCACGCTCAATGCTCCCTCAGAGGTTTTTCTGGTGCGCTTTTTTGGGCGTGCCCGATCATGAGGAGCTGGCAATGGGAGCGATCGCCTCTGGCGGCGTGCGGGTGCTCAATGAAGACGTGGTGCGCTCGTTTCAGATTTCCCTAGCCGCCATTGAGCGAGTGGCGGAAAAAGAACAGCAGGAACTAGAGCGGCGGGAGCGCCTAAGAACGCCACAGCCGCCCCGCGCCCGACTTGCGCGGACGCACCGTGATTTTGGTGGGTGACGGTTTAGCCACCGGCGCGACGATGCGTGCGGCGGTTATGGCGTTGCGCCAGCAGCAACCCCCCCGTATCGTGATGGGTGTGCCCATCTCGGCACCCGACACCTGCCGCGAATTCCAAACCGAGGCAGACGAAATTGTCTGCGCTGAAACGCCGCGCCCCTTTATTCGTGTTGGTTTGTGGCGCTACAATTTCGAGCAAACGACGGATGAAGAGGTTCGCAACTTGCTCAAACAGGCTGCAAACAGGTATCAGCCATCAGCCACCGCCACTTAGCAGGGGGCCATGTCCCACACCTGGGCGCTTCCTGGGCGCTTGTCAGGTTTCAGTCCCGCTGTTTGGGCGAGCCGGTATCAAAGGGGTTGTGGCGCGATATCAAGTCTGGTATCGTTATTGCAGAGTTGAAAATGGAACTTGCCCACTGGCGATAGAGCGCCAATGGATCGGTTCCGGCGCTACCGGACATGATATGAGGTGTACTTGCGGTGATTTCCTTCTTGCTAAAAGACTTTCTCTCCCTGTTTGCCGTCATCGATCCGATAGGCTTGGCCCCCCTATTCATAACTATAGCTGGGCACCATTCTTTAGAAGAACAAACCCGTATTGCTGGCCGTTCAGTTTTGGTTGCGGCCAGTATTATGCTAGGATTTATTTTGGGAGGTAACTTCCTGCTGCGCTACTTAAATATTAGCATAGAAGCTTTCCAAGTGGCGGGGGGAGTGTTGCTATTCAAGCTGGCGCTAGATATGGTATTCAATGAACCGGGGCAGCCAACAGAAGCAGAAGAAAAAGAAGCTGAAAATCAGGAGGATGTGAGTGTATTTCCGCTGGCGATTCCTCTGATTGCAGGGCCAGGTACGCTAGCTAGCATTATCATATTGGAAAATGAGGCGTCGGACTATTCTTTCGGTATAGTGATGATTCTAGCAGGCGCGATCGTTGTGCTGTTGATTGCCTACGCGCTAATGTGTCTGTCTGGACGCTTAGCTCAACTTTTAGGCCAGACGGGAATCAATGTGGTGACGCGGATACTGGGGGTGCTACTTTCAGCTATGGCCGTGCAATATATTGCCAATGGAGCCGTAGTTCTACTAAAGAACACCCCTAGTGGGCTGTAGGGAGCGCTATTAATGTTCTGGAAAAGAGTTATTTGGGCGGCGCTGGCGCACTCCGCGCTGCGCTGCTCAATTACATCTTTAAATCCAGGCAGTTCTAAAGATATTTCCTCAGAAAAAATCAAACTTCAAAATTAATTACGTTAATAGCCTGACATAAAAAGGAACTGAACCCCTGTGGGATAAAGCCAACCTACTTCGCAGTTGCTCCGCAGACAAAACAAACACTGCCGGCAGGCCGTTATATTTAAAGCGGGGCGCTGGTAGATTGCAGCCTTTCTCAGGCAAACACGCCCCTACTTTCCAAATCCCCAAATCCCCAAATCCCGGCCCCTTTCCGAAAAATTTACTGTGGGATTTTTTTGAAAAATTATACCGCAATTCAGGAAACAAGTGCTTCTTTCTACAGGCTGAAAAGAACACAGGCGCAAATCTGTCTAATTTCAGCCCAGCGATAGGTGAAAAGAAACTCTCCGGGCAGCACAGTTGAGAAAAACCCCTGTGCCAAATCCTCACCGGCGGGAGAATTCCCCCTGCCTTGAAAGCGGCGATCTGCAAGCGGAGCCGCACACCAGGCTGAACAATATTGCTTGTCCCAGCTAGCATTAACGAACACAAAAGGACACATCAATATGACACGGCACCATTTACCAAACGAGAATGTTACAGCCCGGGCGCAGCGCGCAGCCTCCCAGGCGGCGGCTCACCCGTGTGCCGAACGACTGGCGCGATTTGGCTATGCGGCAAAGGGGGCAGTTTACGCCATAGTTGGCTTGCTGGCGGCGCAGGCGGCATTTGGCGCAGGCGGGAGGACAACGGACGCGCGGGGTGCCCTGGAAACTATCGTGACGCAGCCATTTGGGAAGTTTTTGCTCAGTTTGGTTGCGATTGGCTTGATTGGATTCGCACTCTGGCGTTTCGTTCAGGCATTTATGGGGTCAAGTTTGCCTATCACGCATCCCACGAACAGAGCCTACGATCAGTGGCGCACCAATATCTTCGGGAGTGATGTGCTGGCGGAACTCTCAACTCCCGAGCAGTTCGACTCGGCGGCGGAGTTTGTCAAGCCGGAGGATCTGGACGGTTTGTGCGGATCTCTGCAGATCCCCACCGGCACATCGAGTGGCTGCACAAGGATATAGAGCTCGGATTCAGTGAGATTATTTTGCACAGTGTCAACCGAGAGCAGCAGCATTTCATCGACGTTTTCGGTGAGAAAGTCCTACCGTTACTGGCAGAAAAATGAGCGAACCCCCACAAATAGACCGGCAGCGAGAGCATCAAGCGAACGAGCGCACCTTTCTGGCTTGGCTGCGCACCTCCATTGCCCTGATTGGGTTTGGATTTGCTATCGCTCGTTTCGGTCTCTTCCTGCGCCAGTTGCAATCCGCTCTCACCGGCGAAAACGTCAGGAGCCAACCTTTCGTCAACTCCCAAACCCTAGGCGTGGGTTTGGTCATTCTTGGCGTTCTCCTGATTGGCTTATCTGCGTGGCGCTACAACCGGGTTTTCTGGCAAATTGAGCGGGGAAGCTACCGGCCCAATCGCTTGACAGTCTGGATAACCGCTGCGTCGGTCGCCATCTTGGGCCTCCTCAGCATTCCCTTTGTCCTCTGGCAGCGACCGCCGGCTCCCAGCACGCCCCCTCCTCCCAGAAGCGGCAGACACTCTCGGCTGCAAAATCGCAATTTGTTTTTCAGTGGTGTCAGATTAGGAAATGCCAAGTCTGGCCCGATATTCCCGACGGAGGTAATATTTCACGCCCTCACGGATCGACTTAATTCGAGCCGGCTCAATCAAACAGCAAAGGGCCAATATTTTATTTCCGATTTTCTATCAGAAAAGCGATTTAAACTTTCTAAACAGGCCAGGAGAAGGCGAGGTAAAGTAGAAAGAGGGCAGTAACGTCTTCTCACAGATGTGTGCCGGCGGCGCAATCAACTCCTCACCGCGCTTAAGATGACTATTTTCGCGGAATTCGCCGGTCTGTAAACTTTTGGAAATTTTGGAAATCTGATGAATCTTTTCAAAAAACTCAAATTGACCTTCCGTTACATCAAGCTGGAGCGCTTTATCGGTTCGCTGGTCTATTCGCTCCAGAGAGACCGGCTGGAGCGCCAGTTTCCCAACCTTGAAACTGCTAAGCCTTTTAAAACGCCCGGAAAACTGCTGCAGGTGGAGCGAACGGCTAGAGGCGGGCACTTCTACTTCCAGGAAGCGGAACTGGAAGTCAGCTTTTTGCAACGATATACCGACTTGACCGGTCGCCCGCCGCTGCCTCCCCGCTGGGCGTTTGGCTATCACCAGTCTCGCTGGGGTTACGAAACCGAAGACGCAGTGAGGAAAACGGCTGAGGGATTCCAGACGCACGACCTGCCCTTGAGCGCGATTCACCTGGACATCGACTGCAAAGATCAATTCCGCTCCTTCACCATCGACCCGGATCTCTTTCCCAAGCTAGCCGAGTTCAACCAGGAACTGGCAGCTAAAGGAGTGCGGCTGATTGCCATTGTCAACCCGGGAGTGAGAGCCGATCGCAAAAACACACTGTTTCAAGAGGGCAAAGCGCAAGAAGTGTTTTGCAAACTCCCGAATGGAGAAATTGCCCTCGCCCCTGTATGGCCCGGTATGTGCGCCTTTGCTGATTTTACCCACCCGCTAGCCCGCCACTGGTGGAGCCGGCAGTACGAATATCTCCTCGATTTGGGTGTGGCGGGATTCTGGCACGACATGAACGAACCAGGAGTGTTTACCCTGTGGGGAGACGCCACGCTACCCCGACCCACCCGGCATTTTCTCGAAGGCAGGGGCGGCAATCACGTGGAGGCGCACAATGTTTACGGGTTGCTTCAGGCTCAAGCGGGCTACGAAGCGCTGCGCGAGTGCCAGCCAGACCGGCGGCCTTTTATTGTCTCGCGTGCCGGTTGGGCGGGGCTGCAGCGCTACGCCTGGACTTGGACGGGAGATGTGGAAACCAGCTGGGAAGCGCTGCGCCAGACGGTGCCGACTGTGCTGGGGATGGGCCTTTCCGGGATTCCTCACACCGGCCCGGATATCGGGGGTTTCAAAGGAAATCCTTCGGAGGAGCTGTACCTGCGCTGGTTCCAGATGGCGTGCTTTCTCACCTTCTGCCGCACCCACTCCGCCAACAATGTCAAGCCGCGCACGCCCTGGAGTTACGGCGAGCCGGCCCTCAGTATTGTGCGGGAATTCTTGCGGCTGCGCTACCGGCTGATTCCCTATTTTTACACGCTGGCTTGGGAAGCGGCGCAGACGGGGCACTCCCCAATTCGCCCGCTTTTCTGGCACGACAGCGGTGACGAGCGACTTTGGGGGGTAGAGGATGCCTTTTTCCTGGGCTCGGCGCTGCTCGTCTGCCCGGTGATGCGCGAATTTGCCCGCTCGCGCCCGGTTATTTTGCCGAAAGGGCGCTGGTATGATTTTTGGGAGGGTGCCGTTGCGGAAGGTCCGGCGCAGATTGAGGTGGCGGCACCCCTGGAGCGGATTCCGCTTTTTGTCAAGGCGGGAACTGTCCTGCCAGTGGAACAAGACCGGCAGTTAACTCTCCACCTCTACCCGCCGGCAGAAGGAGCCGGTGCTGGCTCGCTCTACAGCGATGCCGGAGATGGTTTTGGAGAGTGGCGGCTCGACCGGTTCCGCATGGCGATCGGCGGAAGCGGTTTGCAGCTCACCTGGGAGGAGCGCGGGGATTTTGCTTTTCCTTATTGAGCTGTTCAGCTGCATTTCCACGGGTTCCAGCCGCAGCGCGCTCTGGTGGATGGCACAGAGGTTGCCTGTCCGGGGTTCCAGCTGGAGGTCGGGCGCTTTCAGGAGGTGCGCTTTCCGGGAGAAACGCCCGCTTAAAAGTCAATGAACAATTAAACGGCTGGATAGCCGGCAGCGGCAATCGCTGCTTGAATAGCTGCTGCCGGTGCTTCAGTTTCTACCCTGACGAGCTTGGTTTTTGGATCGGCTTGAACAGTCGCGCCGGCATCCACTGTCCTCACTGCTTTGGCGATCGTATCCACACAAGCAGAACAGGCCATCTTAGGAACGGTTAGTTGCAGTACCATAATCTCAGAATCTTCCCGAAGTAAACCTAATATAATTCTATGCTATACTTATTAATTGACGGAAATACTTAAAACAATTCTCAATCGCCTCTCTTTTCTTCTTGGCGATCTTGGCGTCTTGGCGGTCAACACAACGGAAACCATTCCCCTAAATCCAGTTTGGGCAGGGGCGCTTTTATTTACCACTTTTGCATCTGGCAGATATTTGCGGCCACCCCGCCCTCCCCTAAAACAAAGATGCCAGCGAAATTGATATCATTGCGGGGGAGATGTGAATGGCTGAATCCGAAAACCCTCCAATAGATGTTTCCGTGCTGCTGCGGGAGGGGGTCGCATATCGCCAGCGAAGCAGTATGCGCCCCCGCCTTATCGCTTCAATTTTTACTAGGCGATCCCGGCAACACTGGCGATTTTGCGGTACTCACCAGCAGCCCGCCGGCAAGCTTCAGCGCACTTCTGGCAGTGTTCGTCTGAATGCTTCTCGCATTCGCTGGCACACGCTTCGCAGATGGAGATGCAGGAGCGAGCGACTTCCGGAATGAAGCCCGAACTGCGACTCATGAAAGCAGCAATAGTCCAGCACATTTGGGCGCAATCTCTGCAGAGGCTGGCGCATTTGGGCATATTGCCAATGCACTTGTCGGCACAGTGTTCGCACTCATAGGCGCAGTGAACTGCAATATCCACACTGGATTTGGAGAGTTGACTGGCAAGCATGAAAGTTCTCCTTACAAGACTTGATTGATTTTGCCGGCCCATTTGGGCGCTGACTTTTTGGGAGCGACTTTTTAAATTTATCGAAAACAGTTCATCTTTTGCAAGAGCCGCCCTCCCAGTTATTATTTAAAATCGCTGCCTTTGATTTGGCATCTTCCTAATGGCAGACCTCTGGCTTCTTTCTAATGAGATAGGAGAGGCTCACTCAAATTTAATTTTTTTAGGCGGGGGAACAGAAGCTTGCGGGCGATTTTGGACAGACCTTTTTCGGTCTGGCAGAGCCCGTATAATCTGGAGGCGCTGGCGCTCGCACGCTTGGGTGAGCGGAATAAAAGTTGCTTACTATGGCTAAAAACGTTAGTGCCAGAACTTTGTGGCAGTTTGCTTTAAAGTCGAGTTTGCTGGAAAGCGAAATTTTCTTTCTTTTGGCAGACGCTAAACAGGAGTTGATGCTTTTACTGTGGTAATTGGGCACTTTTCCAGCGCCACAAGTCGGCTGTCTAAAGGGGCGTGACGGTGCCGGGGCTCTACTGGCGCAACGACTGACGCATCTTAGAAAGAGTAGCCCAGAAGTATGCTTTAGGAGGTTCTTTCAATGAAGAATAGACTTGCTGATAGCCTTTTTGCTGAGCGCGTTCGCGCACACGGTAACGGTTTCGCCCGAGGGCTGTGGAACTGTCGGGGAGTGTTCGCCTTGGCAAGCGTCGCTCTGCTTTTTTCCGCTTGCAACGTAGAGGAGAGACAGGCGGGTGTTCGCGAGCCTGGGGTACCTGCGGCTCCCGGAGGCACAACCGTGGAAAGAGTGGCTGAAGATCCGAACAGACTCCTGGGTCAGACAGTGACTGTGACAGGCGAAGTCGAAGAAATATTTGGCCCGCGCGCGTTCCAGATCGAAGACAAAAGCATCTTCAGCAGCGACGAAGTGCTGGTCGTGAATGCGACTGGGACAGCAATTCCCATTGTTGAGGGCAGGGATATCCGGGTGACGGGGGAAGTTCGCAAGTTCGTGCTGGCTGAGTTCGAGCGCGATTACGATTTGGGCTGGGATTTGGACTTAAAGAGAAAGGTAGAAGCGGAATATAGAGACAAGCCGGTGATCGTCGCTCGGTCAATCCAAGAGGTGCGATAATTTGTCTAGATCCCAATAGATTTTGGGAGCCGGTCGCTCTCCCTTGCCTGCAAAATTGTTGGTTTGGGGACTGTCAAGTCTAGCTGCCGGTCAGGGGTTTACAGTCAGAATGGGAACCCTAACCGATTCTTGCCGAGTCGGAACGGAGCCAACTGGCCGGCTTTTAACGCCGGTGACAAAAGTTGTCTAATGGCTTAACCTAAGTGGATAGTGCTATAAGTTGAAAAAAAAATAAACTGATCGCAACAGCTCGAACAGCCAGCAGAGGGAGGCAGCACTGTGCGTCTCGGACAATGGATCGGCTTAATCGCCCTGCTCATCTCTATCTATATCCTGTGGCAAATTAGGCCCATATTTTTTTTAGTTTTTCTATCGGCGATTTTGGCAACGGCTTTAAACTGGAAAGCCGGTGCGGTAATAGTTCTGTACTTCGCTATTCAGCCAATTGAGGGAAATTTCGTCACCCCCGTGATTATGGAAAAGCAAGTCTCTTTGCTGCCGGCATTCACCTTGGCACTTATGACTGCTTTCGGACTCTTTTTTGGCCTTTTGGGATTGTTCTTGTCTCTCCCGATCTTGGTCGTCGCCCAAATTTGCTTGAAAGAGATACTGATTAAAGACGTGCTGGACAAGTGGCAGGAAATAGATTAAGGCCATTGGGGTCTGTTTTGGCCAAGAATCGCTTGAGGCCAAGTGTAACAGAGGGGGATTCACTGCGCTCTCCTATCCCAGCGCCATCATATTTTTACTTTTTATAACCCAGCACCGAATGAGGCAGAGCCTCCTTTCATTGCCTTCCCAGGCAGAGCCTGGGAATGAGGGGACGAGGGGAAAAGTGAGTGCCAGTATGAGATTTATAGAGTTGAGCTAGCTGTCTTTAAAATCCCAAATCCCAAATCCCAAATCCTAAATTGGCCTAAATGGGGGAATCATTGTGACTTTAGGAAAATGGATCGGCTTATTCGCTCTTATAGTAGCTCTCTACATTTTGTGGCAAATTCGGCAAGTTATTTTGCTGCTGTTTGTAGCTGTAGTATTGGCGACAGTCTTGAACAGGTTCGTGGAGCGACTGCAGCGCTCCCGCATCAAGCGAGGCGTTGCCGTTGCCCTATCAGTTTTTATTGTAGTGGTGCTCATCGCTGGCTTCTTTGCCTTGGCTGTACCGCCCATTATCGACCAATTTCAAAAGCTAGTTGAGCTTTTGCCGCAGGCATTAGAGCGGTTGCGCGGGTGGCTGTACGGGCTGCAAAATGTCATCCCCCAGCAACTGATAGACGATATTCGCAACCTCAGGGGTTTCACGCAAAATCTGCAAACTTGGGGCACTCGGATATTTGGCAACTTTTTTACCTGGTTTAATAACTCGATTGGTACTGTACTGAACATTCTATTGGTTTTAGTCCTGACCGTCATGCTCTTGGTGAACCCTTCACCTTACCGGCGGGTTTTTATCCTGGCATTTCCTGCCTTCTACCGACGGCGAGTCGCTCAAATCCTTTCTGAATGTGAGAGCTCTTTGGTTGGCTGGATTAAAGGCACGCTTTTTAATATGTTTGTCATTGGTTTACTTAGCTATATTGGCCTGCGGATTTTGAACGTGCCACTGCCGTTCGTGAATGCCATTTTAGCAGGATTATTAGAGTTTATCCCTAATCTCGGCCCCACCCTGAGCGTGATTCCTCCAATGCTGCTGGCCCTGCTCAATGCGCCTTGGAAAGCCGGTGCGGTGCTAGTGATGTACATTGTAATCCAGCAGTTGGAAAGCCTTATTTTGGTTCCCTTTGTCATGCAGGAAACGGTATCTCTGCTGCCAGCATTTACGCTGCTAGCCGTAGTGATTTTTGCCGCTTTTTTCGGATTTTTAGGTTTATTTATGGCGGTTCCCCTGCTAATTGTGTCACAAATTTGGATAAAAGAAGTCTTGGTTCACGATATACTTAACAAGTGGCACAAAGATGCAACAGACGACCGCCGGCAAGATTTCCCAACACAAGATTTACCAACAGAGCCTGGGATGCGTTAATAACGCACTGTGCTGGTATGGGTTCAGTGATGGTGCGCTCCCACCGGCTGCCGGTTGCCGCTCCCTGGATGGGTGCGCTCTTGCAACGCCCACAGACTCATCCCCGCCGCCAGACCAGCCCCGAGCGCGTCCATCATTAAGTCAACAATGGTGTCATTGAGGCTGTCGATCACTTGGGTCAGCCACTCAACTATCTCCCAGAGCGCACCGATGGAAATTCCGAAACTGGCGATCGCCAGCAGATACAGCCAGCGGTGATCCTGGAAAAGGGGCAGCATCGGGCTGTAAAACAGGAAACTCAGGGCCAAGGTTACGGAAAAGGTTGTGAAAGCGTGGGTAATTTCATCATAAGGGCCGGGCATGTAAAATAGATCCCACACCCAGCCCCCCGCATTGAGCAGCGCCGCTACCACAAACAGAAAATCGAACAGCGTCGGCAGTCGCTGGTCAGCGGTAACGAAAATAAATGAGCCTACTAAAAAGCAAGCTAGGGCGGTCGCGCCCTTCCAGTCGCCCTGAGCCATTTCATAGGCAGTCGCTACAGCCAGAAGAAACTGCCCGACCCAAGCCGCTACTCGATAACCTCGCCAATTGGTACTTAACACGGTTTTTCCCTGATTATTTGCCAAAATATAGATAGCGGTTTTAATCCCCTCCTTCCCCAACTCTGCCTGGGAATGAGGGACTCGGAGGCTCCGCCTTCTTTTCGGAGGGAAAGCCTACTAAAAGCGTAACAGCTTATCATAAAGTCCGGCTCTCCGGTACTTTGTCTTCCCTGTCAGAGTTTTTCGGGATGACACTGATGCGACCGTCCCCCTCAATATAAGCCCTTTTCACCTCGGATACCTGTTCCACACCCTGCAGGCGCAGCTGGTTCATCAGCTCATCTTCAGTGATTAATTCCTTGCGCATATTGTGTCGCAGCAACTGGCCCTCTTTCACTAGCGGTAGGGGGTCTGGGTGGGTGAAGCGCTGAAATCTCGGAAAATAGTACCCGAGCAGATTGAGGAAGTAGCTCCAAAAAATAATTGTCCCGACGAGAATTAACCCCTCAGAGATAGACTTGTATTGGCTTGCCATTGCATTCTGGGCAGCATCGGCGATCAGAACCACTACAAGCAAATCCGTGATTCCCAGCGTCCCCGACTGACGCTTCAAAACTAGGCGCAAGAGTGATAAAAGCCCTAGGTAGACAAGTGTTCCCCGCATAACCATCTCGGCGATGGAGGCAGTGGGAACGAACATCTCCTCCCAATTAAGTCTAAAAAGAATATCCATTAAACTAGCGGTATTCCAGCTCTCTCTGCCTATAGCTTATTCGTTCAACTCGCCGCCGCTATCTCACAGGAGAGGGAAATATAGCTCTGACTTTGGGCATATTTAAGAAACCGCCTGCCGTTTCCTTGTTTTTGCATTCCTGCTGCGAAACCGGCCCGAATGCTATTGTCGGGGCGGCGTTTCTGTTGAGAATTCATTTAGCCCCCTCTGGCAACCCACTCGCGCTTTGAACGCGCTTTCCATAGAGTTTAGTCAGGGGGACAGCGGTCAAACCGTGGGCGAGTATGGAGGCGCAAATTATCAGGCTGCCAACTGCCCAAGCTTCCTCCACTCCCGTCGCGCGCTGCGAGAGCATGGCATAGAAAAGCGCTGCCGCGCCGATAGGGCCGAACCATCCCACAAACAGGGCGTCCTGAAGTCCTTGCAGTCGGGGCAGGAATTTCCTCAGCGCCACCACCGCCGGCAGCCGGCGCAGCAACAGCACCGCCACTGCCAAAAACAGGCCGCGCCACCCCAGCTCCAGCCATTTCTCCCAGGGGAGCGCTAAACCCAGCAGCACGAAAATATACATCGTAAAAAAGCGGTCTACTGCCTCCTGCACCTTCCCTTCTTCTGCTCTTTCATGACCGCTCACGACCATGTTAAAAACCGTTCCGGCGGCGAAAACTGCGAGGATGCCATCGCCGCCCAGCAGCTTGACTAACCCCAGCACCGTCAGAGAGAGGGAGACACTATAGGCTAAAAACGACTGCTTGTCTATGGTTTTTTTTGCTTCAGCCCACTGCAAGAGCTGGCCAGCTGCCCAGCCTAAAATTGCTCCTAAAATTACAGCTGCTAGCACTTCCCATAACAGGGTTTTAGTCAGCCAGTCAAACAGGGCTTCCCCAGGCCGTTTGGTCAGTATCAGAATCGGCAAAAGTACAAAAGGGTAAGCTAAACCGTCATTGGCGGCAGACTCAGCAGAAAGGGTGTGCCGTATGCGTTCGGGCAGGTTCCGCTCTGCAATCTTGCCGGTAACAACGGAAGTAGAAACGACCGGATCGGTGGGAGTAATCACAGACCCGACCAGCATGGACGCCCAAAAAGGCAGGCCCAAGATCAGCCACACCAGCAAACCGCTGCTCAGCCACATGAGGAGCATTACCGGCCCTAGCAGGAGAGATAGTGACCGCCAATGTTTGAGAGGGTAAGCCTTTGGCAGTCGCAGCGCCACCCCCATCAGTTGGATGGAGATTGCCAGGCGGGCTCCCTCTTCCAGAATCCCCTCCGGGCTGCCCCAGTGAGCGAGGTCAATCCAGCCAAAGACCGCTGGACTGAGCGTCACCCCGACTAGCAGGGCCACTAAAGGGTCTGAGAGAAAAAGGCGCTCTTTGAGAAATCCAGAGAACAGCCCGAGCACTATAACGAGCCCGCCAAGGGCCAGCAGGACTATATTGATCTCACTCGCTCCTAACTGACTCATAACTTAAATTTTTATAGCTATAGGGGTCATGTATGCGAAACCAACGATCTTTTCACCCGTGACCCGCAACCGGAAAAGAGCGGCTCATATCGGCGCTCAATACTAAAAACTCTATCCAATTCCAGATGCCTCGCACTCCTCTCAAAGGTAGATTCAGAAGCAGAGGTCTGCATGCAGCCCAGCTGGGTGAAGTTGGGGAAACGCGCTCGCCGGCAAGCATGCCGGTCTGGCTCTGTCCTGTCAGCGAACTGCTATGTATCTATATGTATTTAATTGTCGTCGGTGCGGGGCCGGAAGGCTCCAGCCTAGCAGAATTAGCGCTTAAAGACGGTCACGAGGTCGCCATCATCGAGGCTTCCTCAGAACGCGCCCGAGCCGTCTTGCAGAAGTGCGACGCCCGAGTGTTCCACGCCAGCATCGCACAGGGCGAGATTTTGGATGAGGCGGATGCGGATCGCGCGGACGCCCTGATTGCCATTATCCCTGTACTGCTCCTGTTTTCCTCGCTGCTCCGTCCCTTGAGGCGAGCCATTCACCGGCAGCGGCGGTCGTGAGATCACTTCCTTTATAGCGCCTCTCAGTTGCGTGATCTCCCGCCTTTGAAACCCGGTTTCTTAAAGACCCCGGGTTTCTCAGTCCCTCACAAAGGATGAGAGACGCGCTGCTCTCTACTGAATCTTAAACACTCGTGAATCAGCCTTGCGACTGATGAAGGTGCGGGAGTTTTTGCGTCAAGCTAGTTTGTGACCGCTGGTGAGGGCTGCGGCTAGCGCCGGCACAGGAGAGAGAGAAAGATGCGCCAGCTACTGATTCAGGTTCCTCGGGGGTGCGGGAAAACTGTCCTCGACATCGCCCAGTCTCATGACGGGGTGAATCTCGCCCAGTTTGAAGCGACTGGAAAAGATCAGCCGGTAGAGGTGGTAATCGCTCACGTTTCTAATCAAAAAATTGAGGATTTGCTAGAAAAATTGCAAGACCTGCCGGATGTGCACGTCACCCTAATTCCGACTGGGGTAATGGCCCTGCAACCGCCGGCTTCTGAGGCTCCGCAGCAGGTGAAAAATGTAGAGGAGCGCAGCCCCATTGAGGTGTTTCTCGCCGGTTTGCAGAGCGTCGGTTCGTGGCGGGGCTTTTTGGGGTATGCGGCGGCGGCGGGCTTTGTGGTCTGGACCGGCCTTTACACCAATACAATTTACCTGCTGACTGCTGCCATGCTGATTGCGCCGTTCGCCGGGCCGGCAATGAACGTGGCCATCGCCACAGCCCGAGGCGACCGGCAATTGCTCTGGCGGAGTCTGTGGCGCTATTTTGCAGCACTGGGGGTGACGGTACTGGTGTGTGCGGCGCTCAGCCTGCTCCTGCGGCAAGAAATCCCGACGAGTTTAATGGTGGAAAGGAGTCAGGTTTCCTCGGTGGCGGTGAACAGCCCCTAGCGGCGGGCGCTGCCGGTGCCCTGAATCTGGTTCAGTCGGAAAGGAGCAGCTTGGTGTCGGGTGCGGCTGTCGGCATGCTGGTGGCGGCTTCCCTGGCACCGCCGGCGGGCATTGTGGGCATGGCCAGCGCTATCGGCAAGTGGGATATGGCGGTCAGCGGTTTGTTCCTGCTGCTGCTGCAACTGGCCGGCATCAATTTAACCGCCTCCCTCCTGTTCCGGGTTTTTGGCTTGTCGGCGCGGGGAGCTCGCTACAACCGGGGGAAGAAATGGGTGTTTCCCGCTGCTTTGGGGGTGACGGTGGCGGTACTGGCGGGCTTGCTCGCGTGGCAGTTTTCCACCCCCCCCAATCTGCAGCGCTCCACTCGCGCCGGGCGAGCCGCTGCCCAAATCCAGAACGTGGTGGAGAGCAGCGGTCTGGCAAAACTGGTGGAAGCCAATGTCCGCTTCACCCGCCCCAGCATTAAAGGTCAGAATACCCTGCGGGGCGTTGTCTACGTCCAGCGCCAAGCCGGCGTCACTGAGCCAGACCAGCAGATCCGCGCTCGCCTCACACGCGCCATCCAAACCGATTTGCTCGCCGAGGGATTCAATGTTACGCCGCTGATTGATGTCAGTGTTCTGGAACCCCCAACTAGCAGTCAATAATTGGCACGACAGCTTGCCTGTTTAATTATAGCGTATTGCTTTTTCATTCCTACAGATCGGCTCACTATTCCATTAGATAGAAGCAAAATCGTTTCCCAAGTGGTTAAGGTAAGTAAAAAGGGAACGGCCAGACTTATTAAAGAGAAAAATGCTTGCTGACAAGGAGGCTTTGCAGAACTATGACACGCACGAATAATTTTGTTGCCACATGGATGCGGGTGAGCGGGGCAACCGTCCTGGCACTGCTGGCGGGTTCAGTCGCCGCTTGCCAAAGGACACCAGACCGCCGCGATGTCGCCACCACCCCTCCGCCGCAGCCCGAACCCACTCGGACGGTGGTGATCAGCCCCACTCCGCAACCGGCACCCACTCGGACGGTGGTTGTCAGCCCGGCACCGCAGCCGGCACCCACTCAGACGGTGGTTGTCAGTCCTAGCCCGCAACCTGCGCCCACTACTGCTGCGGTTCCTCGCGAACCCATCACCAATCTCGTCGTAATTGCCGCCGCGCCGAACCAGGAGTTGCTTGCCGGCAAACGGGTGCAATTTACCAACGTCAGGGTTCGCAGTGTCGTGGGGGACAGGACCTTTTGGGTGGGGCCAAATAATACCCAAAAGCTGTTTGTTGTTCTGGCACCGCCACTGGATGAAGGGAGTGCTGAGGAGCGGATTGTTGTTCGAGAGGGACAGACTCTCAATCTGACCGGCGTGCTCAAAATCTTGCCAAACCCACAGCAAGCCCAGCAGCAATGGGATTTGAGTTCCGCTGAGGCTCAAGAACTGAACGGCAAAACGCTCTACATGGAAGCTGAACAAATCAAATTTAAGTAGAGATGGCGCTCAATATTTATAGCGTTCTGTCTACTTTTTTAGTACCTGAGCAAGCCGGTGACTGTAGGGACGCTACCGCCACGTTACTTCCGGCTTTATGGGGCGAATTTCATCCAACAGCTTCATCTGGAGCAAGCCCCATTTAACAGCTATTTTGGATTGTGGCTTCTGCATTTATAGACGAATAAGTCAATACTATTTCCGGAAATTAAGGACAGAGATGTTTTCAAGAGAGCCCGAGGTGTGATGAATCTCCACAAAGCAGTCCTGGCAGCGTGGTCAAAAATTCAGGGAATGTTAAGCGGCACAATCGTCATGCTGCCAAACCTTGTGCTGGCTTTAATCGTCTTCGCGCTTTTTTGGTGGGCCGGCAAGGGGTTCAGAATGCTGGTCAAACGCCTCACCCGCCGGCACCGGCAGGCGAGGAATTTAGGGCTTGTACTCGGACGCCTGTCGCAGGGCATAACCATTTTAATCGGTTTATTTGTCGCCCTGTCTATCGTCATCCCGACGTTTAAGGCAGGGGATTTGGTGCAGCTGCTGGGGATCAGCGGTGTGGCGATTGGTTTCGCGTTCCGCGACATCCTCCAGAACTTCTTAGCCGGCATCCTGATTCTGTTGACTGAGCCGTTCGAGCTGGATGACCAAATTGTCTTTAAAGGCTACGAGGGAACGGTGGAAAATATCCAAACGCGAGCCACGACGATCAGGACTTACGATGGCCGGCGGGTGGTGATTCCCAACGCGGAACTTTTCACGAATTCGGTAATTGTCAACACCGCTTTTGAGAAGCGCCGGCTGGAGTACGATGTCGGTATCGGCTACGGCGACGACATCGAGCGGGCGAAGCAGCTGATTTTGGAAGCGATGTGGGGCGTGGATGGAGTTTTGCGCGATCCGCCTCCCGACGTGCTGACGATGGAACTGGCGGAAAGTACCGTCAACATTCGCGCCCGCTGGTGGATTCAACCGCCGCGAAGGGCGGACGCTCTCGACATGCGGGATAAAGTGCTCACGGAGATTAAGAACAAGCTGGTTGCTAACGGCATTGACCTGGCTTTTCCGACAGTGCAGGTGCTCTTCCACGACCAAACCGAGGAGACGGATGGCGACCGGTCCAGGCAGCGTGAGGGATGGCCGGCAGGTCAGGGCGAAGTGCCTTCGCCGCGCAGCATTGCCGGTGGGCTCAGGAAACTTGCCGAAATCCGGGAGCGAACAAATGGGAGCCGGAGCGCTCAAAACGCGGACGGCACTCCATGAAAATCAAACTCAGCGCTAGACTGGGTTGAGCTAAAAACCCCCTCTCTCTCAGGGAGAGTTTCTTTACAGTTTTTTTACAAATTGGCTAGAATTATAGGGGGGATACTGCGCTATAATGAAAGCAAAATTGGAGCCAGCAGTGTGTGGCGTGGAAAACCTTACTGCTGGAGCTTCCCAAAGCAGGCTGTCAAGTTAAATGTTTTAGGTTTAATTAGATAATTCTACTTAACTGAACCAGTAGGTCTGCGTTCAGGAATTAGCTAAGCTGGCTGCTGAACTCTACCTCAGATTGGCTGGATTGCCTATTTCTTAAGGAGTAAAATTATATGCCTCGCTCGATTAAAGATTCAGTTATCGCGCTCACCGGCGCATCTAGCGGTATTGGGCGCGCTGCTCTAGAGCTTGCCAAACAGGGCGCAACCTTACTTTTAGCAGCCCGCCGAGCAGGTGTATTGGAAGAAGTTGCTGCTGAGTGCGAAAGACTGGGTGGGCGCGCCCGAGCCGTGCCAACTGACGTTACCAGCGAGGAAGCTGTACAGGAACTGGCGCAGCGGGCGGTGAATACATTTGGCCGCCTGGATGTCTGGATTAATAATGCTGCCGTCACCTTATTTGCCCGTTTTGAAGACGCCCCCTCCCAAGTTTACCGCCGGGTGATTGAAACCAATTTATTTGGTTACATTCATGGAGCGCGGGCGGCGCTTCCTTATTTTCGCGAACAGGGGAGCGGCATATTAATCAATGTTGACTCGGTAGTTGGCGCTGCCGGTCAACCGGGAGCATCCCATTTTTGTAATCCCCCTCACCCCCAACCCCTCTCCCACAAGGGGAGAGGGGAGAATGCTTGATTTTTCCCCCCTCTCCCATGAAGGGAGAGGGGGGTTAGGGGGGTGAGGGTGACAGTCTTTGCTTGCTTCGGGATGCTCCCGGTCAACCTTACACCAGCGCTTATGTAGCGACTAAGTTTGCCATTCGCGGATCGCTATCGCGTGCGGCGAATTGTGTTTCAGGAACCAGAAAATCTCAGCCAGTTTGTGGCTGAACTCTACCGCTGGCAGTACAGACAGCGCAAAATTTTTAGCAACCGCTTAGTCGTTGAGTATTTTATATTGCTTGAACCCCTGTGGGCGTTGCGAACGGGTTCAGTCCCCTTCTGAATGAAGTTCAATATGGAACCCACTGGTGCGGCGATAGAGGGCGACAGAGTGAGAGCCGAGCCAACTTTTTCAGGTTTTGCATCGCAAGTTTTTTTTAGCTGTTGCGCATTTATAGCGGTTTTCATCTGCGTGAGGTACTGACCAACCCGGTTTCTTAAAGAAACCGGGTTTCTGGCATGTACTTCATCCAACTGAAAACCGCTATAATTTTTGCTATCCATCTCTATCCCTCGTTCGGAGGGCGGCCACTCTGAAACGCCCCTACGGCTCTGCCCCCTCTGTACAATAAGCATATTAAAAGCGTAACAGCATACTTACATCCGGCAATACGCCGGCGGCACTGTATGAAAACCAAACTCAGGCAAATTTGGGACGCGCTGCGCACCAGCTACTGGTTCGTGCCGGCGCTGATGGTCGCCAGCGCCATCTGGCTTTCCGTCGTGACTGTTGCGCTTGACCAGCGGACAAACGAGTGGTTCGGAAGCCTTGCCTTTACCTACACTCGGGGACCGGAGGGTGCGCGGGCGATTTTGTCAACGGTTGCCGGCTCAATGATGACTGTCGCCGCCACCGCCTTTTCCATCGCCATCGTCGCGCTGCAGCTCGCTTCCTCCCAGTTTGGCCCGCGACTGCTGCGCAACTTCATGGGGGATACCGGCAATCAAATTGTACTCGGCACGTTTATCTCCACATTTATGTACACTTTGCTCGTACTCAGGACGATCCGAGCGGGAGAAGAAAGCGAATTTGTGCCGAACATTTCTGTGACGCTGAGCGTTTTCCTGGCGATCGCCAGCGTCGGCGTGCTCATTTTCTTCATCCACCACACGGCATCATCGATTCAGGCAGACACCGTTATCGCCGAGGTAGGCGTTGAACTGGACCGGGCGATCGACCGGCTATTCCCGAAAAAAATAGGGCGCGGCGCATCGGGGGACTCCCAGCAGCCGGTGGGAGAGGACATCCCAGAAAATTTTGACCGGGAAGCGGGGGCTGTTTTAGCCGGAAAAAGCGGTTATATCCAGGCCATTGATGAGAAAAAGTTGCTGGAACGAGCCACAGAAAATAACTTAATTTTGCGTCTCAACTGTCGCCCGGGAAACTTTGTCGTGCAGGGGAGCCACCTCCTGAAGGTTTGGCCCGGGAAGCTGCTGAATCAAAAGCTTGCCAAAGAAATCCATGAGGCGTTCATTTTCGGCAACCAGCGCACTCACCAGCAAGATGTGGAGTTTGCTGTGAACCAATTGGTTGAGATTGCCGTGCGCGCGCTTTCTCCTGGCATTAACGATCCCTATACTGCCATCCGCTCCGTTGACCAACTCAGTGCGGCGCTCAGCCATTTGGCGGAAAGGAATATCCCCTCCGCCTACCGCTACGACGAGCACAATAAACTTCGCGCGATCGCCGAGCCGGTGACATTTGCGGGAGTAACCGACACTGCCTTCAACCAGATCCGGCAGTACGGGAAATCGAGCGTAGCGGTTACGATTCGGTTGCTGGAAGCGATTGCAGCTATCGCTCCCCACACCGGCAGCGAGAGCGACAGGGCGGTTCTTTTGCGTCACGCCGGCGAGATCGAGCGCAGCAGCCGCGAGACTGTGACGGCAGAGTGCGATCGCAAGGATATTGAGTCGCGATATCAGGTGGCATTAAAAGCCCTAAAACCCGATGAGCAACCCGATGAAAAACCCGAATAAATTTGAAAAACAGGAACTGGAAACAGAACGGCAGGAAATCCTGCAACAGCTAGAAGACTGGCTGGAAATCCCCATGCTATTGCTAGCCATCGCGTGGTTAGCGCTGCTGGTCGTCGAGCTGATTTGGGACTTAAATCCGCTGCTCGAAGCCGTCAGCAACGCCATCTGGATTGCCTTCTTACTCGACTTCGCCTTGCGATTCACTCTGGCTCCTCAAAAAGTCGTCTATCTCAAGCAAAATTGGCTGACAGCTTTTTCTTTGCTACTCCCAGCGCTGCGCGTTTTGCGGATAGGGCGGGTTTTCCGCCTGCTGAGAGCCACCCGGGGACTGCGACTGGTGCGCGTCATCACTTCTTTAAATCGCGGTATGCGCTCGCTGAGAGCGGCGATGAGGCGTTACGGGTTCAGCTATGTCCTGGCGCTGACTGTGACTGTCACCCTGGTGGGAGCTGCAGGAATGTACGCATTTGAAAGCAACACTGCTGGTGGGGGGGGACTGAATGACTACGGCGCGGCGCTGTGGTGGACGGCGATGCTAATGACAACAATGGGTTCGGAATACTGGCCAAAAACGCCAGAAGGTCGGGTGCTCTGCCTGTTTTTAGCACTGTATGCCTTTGCTGTATTTGGTTATGTGACGGCAACACTCGCCACATTTCTTGTCGGGCGCGATGCCGAAGACGAAGAGGCAGAAATCGCCGGTGCCAAATCCATCGCAGCCCTGCACGAGGAAATCGCCGCATTGCGGGCTGAGATTCAGGCGCTTTCCCGCCAGCACCGCACCTGACTGACCGGCTACTCAGACTGAATCCAGTTGAGCAGCCCCAGAGACGTTAAAACAGCCACAAAGTTAGCAGCAATGCCGTTGATGTTCGCGACTTCCACAAAAACGTCAAGCGCTCGAATAATCCTGTTGGGGTCGGAGATCGCCACTCCAGGCGGTTGGGATACCGCTTTTGCCACCAGCACTCCTGAAGTCGAACCGGCACCCACGAGGCACAGGAATATCCCCACCAAACCGACAATTAATCCCAGTCGCAGGAGCTGAACCGTATCCCCTTTCTTGGGGTGCCGGTCGGTATTTGGATTTTCTAGACCTTTGGCTATGCGAGTGTAGCGAAACGCCAGAAAAGTATTGAATAGCAGCGCGATAACGCCGCCTATCGCCCAAAATATACCGATTCCAATGCCGGCATTGGTTTCCGCTGCGAAGTTCTGCCCGGAAATAGCAAACAGCAACACTAATCCAGAAGCGAGAGCGAGCGCTAACTCTAACCAGAAGGCCATCCAGCCCACCAGGCGAAAAGTTGTTACCGTTTTTTGTTTAGCCGGCGAAATCGAGGAGTAGTCTGACTGAGTTTGCATATCTGTATCCCTGTGCGATCGAGCCCGATATATAGCGGTTCTATATGATTTGCGCGTCTGGGTTTGGGGCCAGAAACCGGGAAGGGGCGTGGCGGGACGCGCCCCTACGAAACCGGGTTTCTCTGCTGTCACAACTGAAATAGAAACGCTACACTACCTTTGAAGAATAACTCCACCGGCATTTCTTGCACCTCTGCCCACAGAGAGAATGCGGCTCCGCCCAAAGATGATGGCAGCGAGGACAGGCCGGCGTGCGCCGGCAGGCAAGGGTATTAGCGCACCCTATTCCTTTTTCTCACCCCCATCCTGGAAAACTTCCCGCAGCAAGGGGGAGGGAAATTCACTCAGCCGGCCAGTCCGAACAAAATCTGCATAGGTATCTGATTCTAGCGCTATTAGCTCTTGCTGAATTTGCTTGATAGAGAACTCCTGCAATTCCGGGGATTGCCGGCGCAATTCCTCAATTTCTTCCTGAACGCCATTCAGCTTTTCTCCCACGCGATTTAGCAGTTCCCGCTGGTACTCAGGCTCAATTTCCGGGCGGGTGGCGAGCTGAGATATGCGGTCGATAACCCGATTTAGGGCAGCCCGACGAGCGAGCGCCTCCAAATATTCCTGGCGCTTGGGTTGCGCATTCAACAATCCCAATTTGTCAATGACTGGTTTAACTGTCAAACCTTTCACCAGCAGCGTAAACAGGACCACTCCAAACACAATCGCGATTGTATCTTGCCGGTCTGGCAAGCTATTTGGTATACTTAACGCCAGCGCTATCGATACCGAACCCCGCAAGCCCCCCCACCAGATCACGGTTTGATCCGGTAAGGAAATTTGTGATTTGGCTAGCCTATTGCTCAAGGCGCTCAAACTGTAGATGGCGACCCCTCGCGTCAGGATGACAGCCGCAATCGCTACAGCAATTGGGGTTAAATTTTTTGCTAAAATAGCAAAGTGGATCTGGTCGCCAATCAGGAGAAAAACAATTGAATTGACGAAAAAAGCCAAAAATTCCCAAAATTCAGTGACAATCAGCCGGGTTCGCGGGTTCATCCCGATGCGCGAGCCAAAATTTCCCAAGATCATGCCGGTGGTGACAACGGCAATCACACCAGAACCGCCCAAGTCTTCCGAGATCAGATAGGCACCGTAGGCTGAAACCAAAGTAGCCGATTGCTCCACAAAGGGCAAATCGAAGCGTTCGGTGAGGTAAGAAATCCCAAAACCGATTAACGCCCCGATGCCTATCCCAATTCCCATAAAAGCAAAGAATTGAGCCACACTATTCGTCAGGGAAAATTTCTCGGTTCCGGCAGAGATGCCCACCAGGAGACTGAAAGCGACGACAGCAATGCCGTCATTAAACAAACTCTCCCCTTCCATCAGGGTGGAGAGGCGTTTCTCCACTCCCAGTTCGCGGAATAAGGCAATCACAGAAACGGGATCGGTTGCGGAGACGCTAGCGCCCACCAGCAAGGCTGTCGCCAGGGAAATTCCAGGCAATGACTTCAGCCCGAAAGCCACGCCGGTGACAGAAATGATCACTCCCACCACAGCGTACAAACCAATCGGGATCAAATCCCGCTTCAGGTTAGACCATTCCAGATTCCACGCAGCTTCAAATAAAAGAGGGGGCAAAAAAATTAAGAGAATCAGTTCAGGCGAGAGATTAACCAGCCGGACATCCACAAAGGCTAAGCACAGCCCCACAATCACTAGCAGCAAGGTGTAGGGGATCTTGCGAAACCAAGTGAAGGATTGAGATAGCGTCGCCACGCTTAAAGAAACGAGAAGAACCAGCAAAAATTTCTTCAGATTTTCTTCAATGAGAAGTTCGCCGGTGAGATTGGCTAAGAGCATGGGTAACTGGCCAATGTGACTTTACGAGTATTCAATATAAGTGTAACGCCACACCGGCACTCCTGTAAAGAGCCAAATGTGCCAGCGCTTTGCCAACTTTGGGCCAGTCCGCAGCCGGCTCAACCTCTCTAACCAACTTTTGCCACCGGCGCAAGACGTGTGACAATCGCCGGCAGTTCCCGAGAAACCCGCTGACTCAGGTGGAGAGTCTTAACCGCCGTCTCGAAAGAGTAGCCCTCCCTCATGCGCTCGCCAATCCCCTCAACTTCCGCCCAAGTCAAATCGCTCCCCACATAAGCTTTCGCTAAAGCAATCAGCAAATCTATACAGCTGTTCCCCTCAGCTTTTGTCATCATCGTGTGGGGAATATCCAGCCCTCGCTCAAAACAGTGATACCAGGTTTTGGGCTGAAACTTGAGTGCCGCCTCAAACAGAGCTTCGTGATCCTCCTTGCCAACAGCGGCGTCGCTGTCACTCGACACAATCAGCATCGGAGCGGCAAAACTCTTTTTTGCCCGTTTGAGAACCCGCTCTCCCATATCTAAAAAAATTCGCAAAGCCCGCATGCGAAAGCCCTTATAGCCAAAACGCACTCTTCCCAGTTGAGTTTTCCATTCAAAGTAGATATTAAATAGGCGCACGAACCAATCCACCCACTTGTTGCTGCCACTCAAATAGGGGGCAAACAGCAAAGCCTGGGAAATTTCTTCGGGGCGTTCTAGCGCCAGCCAAGCCGCCAGCGTGCCGCCGCTGGACAGCCCGCCGGTGACAACTTTTTTCCCCATTTGTCGAGCAATTTCTAGCCATTCCAAAGCGAAGTCTTGATAAATCTGCGGATCTTCGGGCAGGGGAGGGGGGTTGTTTCCATCCCAGCTGCCGGCAATCCCGTGTCCAGGCTGCAAAGGAATCAACACATTGCAGCCGGCATTAAAGAAAGCTTCTCCTAAGGGCACAAACTGCTCTGGCGTTGCGGTAAACCCGTGAAAAAACAGGCACACCTTATTTGTTGGGCTGGGGTGAAGAAAAAACCGAGAGGGACAGGTTTCATCCATCAGGTGCCGCGCATCTTCACGCGCTTCTGTCTCTTGAATAATTGCTGATGTTAGCTGCGAATAGTTAGACATTTCTGCTTTTAAACTGCGATTGTTTGTCGTGGGCGCTTTAGCGCCTATTCCTCAGGTAAGTAGGGGGCAAATTTGTAATTTTGGATTTTGGATCTCTTTCGTTCCCAGCCTCAGGCTGGGAACGCCGTCCTGGAGGCTCTGCCTCCTTGGGGCAGATAGGAAGATTAAAAGCCTAAAAGCTTACTATAAACCCGCACCTGCCTTAGCCTATAATAGCAGTGCCTCCGGATTTGATCCAACTAGCACCTGTTCTTAAACTCTCCAGAAATGCGAACGTGTTGAAAGCGCTCGCACTCCACCGGCTGCCCCTGACAGACAACCTCTGTGCCGTCGGCACAGACTTGCTGCACCACAATCCCGTGCGGATGCAGTCTCACACTTTTATAAGGGAAAGGATAATTCCCTTCCTGATTCCAGCTTAGCTCTAAACCCTTCTCGGAGCGCGCCAAAAGGAATTGATCGAGGCGACTTTCTCCATACCCATCCCCCGCATCGCTGCAGACAGAAGCCTCACAAGTTCCTGCCACCGGCGGGTAGAGGTGGAGAGTCAGCAGCTCCCCTTCCCCCACAGGCAGAATACTTCCCGCCCTCACCAGCAGCGGAATCCGCTCTAGCGGCGCTTCCAGCTCAACCTGCTGCGAACCTTCCATCACCGAACCATCCCAGAAACTGTACCAGCGCCCTTTCGGCAAGGTGACTTTCCGCGAACGCGCCCCCGGTTCCAAAACCGGACACACCAGCAGCGCATCCCCCAGCAAGAAAGCATCATCCACACCCCAGAGCGCCCCGTCACCGCTATCGCGCCAGAAGACAGGGCGCACCGGCGGATAGCCCTTCTGACTCGCTTCCCACGCCAGGGTGTAGAAGTACGGCATCAGCCGGTAGCGCAGTTGCAAGAATTCCCGAATCAAACTCAGGTAAGGTTCGCCATAGGTCCACGGCGTGCGGTGTTCAGCATTATTAGAGGAGTGGGTGCGGCAGAAGGTGAGAAAACTGGACATCTGGCACCAGCGCAGGTAAAGTTCAGCCTCTGGATTTCCCTGGAAGCCGCCGATATCTGGCCCGCTGTACGGAATTCCCGACAGTCCCAAACCCACGACTGTGGCGACAGTTTGGCGCAGCGCCGCCCATGTGCACTCAATATCTCCTGTCCAAGTCCAGGCATAGCGCTGCAACCCCGCCCAACCGGCACGCGAGACAATGAAAGGGCGCTCGTGAGATCGGTAGTTGCGCAGACTTTCATACGCCGCCTGAGCTTGCAGCAACCCGTAAACGTTATGAGCCTCGCGGTGATCGCCGCCTCTCCCTTCCATATAATGCTGCGTGACTTTGGGAAGCGAGCGATCGCCCCAGAGGATAAAGGCTGCCGGCTCGTTCATGTCGTGCCAGAATCCCGCCACGCCCACATCGAGCAGGTACTGGTACTGCCGGCTCCACCACTTGCGCACGGCGGGATTGGTGAAATCCGGGAAAACGCACCACCCAGGCCAGACCGGGCCGGTGGCCAGCTCGCCGTTGGGGAGCCGGCAAAACCCGCCCAGCACCTGACCTTCCAGGAATAAATTGCTCTGCCGGCTGTACTTAATTCCAGGGTTGAGAATTGCGATAAACCGCACCCCTTGCGCTAACAGTTCTTGCGTAAAACTGCCCAGGTTGGGAAAGCGATCCGGGTCGATGGTGAAAGCGCGGAATCCCACCTGACAGTCAATATCCAGGTGAATCGCACTCAAAGGCAAATTGTGCGACTGAAATCCCTGAGCTTCTTCTCGGACGGCTTGTTCGGTGCGGTATCCCCAGTGCGACTGGTGGTAGCCCAAAGCCCAGCGCGGAGGCAGTGGCGGGCGTCCAGTCAGCTCCGTATAGCGCTCCAGCAGTTGCGCCGGCTCTCCTGCAGCGAAGTAGTAGCGCAGCCCCCCGCCCTGGAAGTCGGCTGTCGCCATCTCCCCAAAGGTAAAATAAGCCTCAAAAGAATTTTCATAGAAAACCAGGTAACTGCCTCCCTCGTGCAGGCCCAAATATACAGGAATGCAGATATACATCGGGTCGGAACCTGGCCCGTATTTCCCCGCTGCGTCGAAGTTCCACATCCGGTATTTGCCTTCCAGCCTGCCGTCTTTTGGCCGGCGCAAGTCCAGAGGGGCGGCGCGCTCTCCCAATCCGTAGAGGCTTTCTTCTTTTCGCAGTCGCGCTTGATGAACCCACCCCTCGTTTTTTCGCCTTGGGGGCAATTCTTCTCGCAGGGTAACTCCAGCTGAGTCACTCCATTTCAGGCTGCCATCTACTCCCACGGTGACTTTCAGGCTCTCGCTCGACACGCTCCAGCCCTCATCAGTCTTTTCCAGCGCCTTTTCTACTTCGGGCCAATCGTGGCGGCAGATGCCGTAGGGAACGGGAGGAATGCCAGGAAACCAGTCAACTCGGACGAAATCGGGAGCCAGAAAACTGACTTCAAGCTCGGCTCGCTCGAAATAGAAGTGAGCGCCTCTGACTGCCGGCTCAGCCTGCAGCAGTTTGCCTGGGCTGTCAAAACCTTCCCCTGCCGGCGGAGTGAGAAACTGGCGCTCTATGCAGTCGCGCTTGCGCGAGTAGAGGAATGCCTGCGGGGCGTAGCCCAAATAGAAGAGTGAGCCCAGAAAATATTTTAATTTCAGTGAAATTTGCTTGAATAGATTCATGGCACTACCTTCAGGCGGGAGAGTTTTCACCGGCATGACCCTTTATTTTCTTACCAAACTCTTCAATTATTGACACGGGTTTGACCGTAGCTACATCGACCTTTAGAGGGATTTATAGCGGTTTTCAGTTGGATGGAGTGCATGCCAGAAACCCGGTTTCTTTAAGAAACCGGGTTTCTCAGTACCTCAGATGAAAACCGCTATAAAAGGGAAAGTGAGCCCTAGACTTCGCTACCTCCCGTAAACCGGCTCTCACAGCTAGCGGGAGTGAAGACAGTTAACAAATCAGGATTTAGGGAGCCCATCCTACGGGCTCAAATGCCAGAGGAGTTTAGGGTTCGCTTTCCGTCGCTATACCGCCAGCAAATGATCGGGAATGGGGCCTGCAATAACTATAGCGAGTAACTGCTTTATCGGAAAAAATAACATAATTTTAGGGGGGGCAGAGGGCGGCACTCTCTGCCTGATTTTGAGAAAAATTTTAGCGGGCGCTGGGGGAATATATTCCCAAAGGAGGATGAAACTGCAAGCGGCTTTGGCTAAACTTGACTTTCAGATAGAATGCCCAGTAATTTGTGAGAGGAAAAGACCGAGGGGGAACTGCAAACACCCGTGGAGTTGAGATAGGGCCACACAGGGCGCAATGAAATGGGCAGGCGCGGTTGTGATGGGTGAATTGGATGAATGTCTGGGCAGCATGCCGGTGCGTGCCGGCCTTGAGAGAGATTTGGCCCAAATGGGTGGGGCAGCTGCCGGCAGGACCAGCTGTGGCTGACGCCCTTCCGGCACCTCTACAGCTATTGCCGGCGAATTTGAAACGTTAATAACAGAATAGGAATACAGCAATGGATAGAACATCAAAAATAAAGGTTGAACATCGCTCAGTCCAGGTGCCATCAGGCCCAATCAGCTTGGAAGGCCATTTGAGCGTGCCGGAAAACGCCCGTGGGGTTGTGCTGTTCGCCGACGGCAGCGGCAGCAGCCGGCACAGCCCCCGCAATCGCTATGTGGCAGAAACGCTCAACCAAGCGGGGTTCGCCACCCTGCTGGCAGACTTGCTGAGCCCAGATGAAGAGGCGGAAGACCGCCAAAAAGAACACCTGCGCTTCAACATTGACTTTTTGGCAGAGCGGCTGATTGACGCCACGGAATGGATCGCCCAAAGCCTCGACACTCACCACCTGAAAATCGGTTACTTCGGTGCGGGCACCGGCGCTGCAGCCGCCTTGGCTGCAGCTGCGAAACTCGGAGAAGCCATTAGCGCGGTTGTCTCGCGGGGGGGCCGGCCTGACTTGGCTGGGACAGCCTTGCCGAATGTTAAGGCACCGGCACTGCTGATTGTGGGCGGGAATGACCTGCCGGTGATTGACATGAATCGGGGGGCGCTAGAGAAGCTGGGCGGGGAAAAGAAGCTGGAAATCGTTCCCGGAGCGACTCACCTTTTTGAAGAGCCCGGTGCCCTCGAAGAAGTGGCGCAACTGGCGCGTGAGTGGTTCGCGCACTATTTGGTGCGCGTCAAGCAGCCGGTGGCAATCTAAGCGCAATTTTGGATTTTAGATGCCCGGATTTTGGATTAGAAACCCCAGACATCTAGGGGTTTTCGCCGTGAGGAAAAAACGGGTGCCGGCCCTTGGGCGTAAGTTCGGGAAAGCAGCAAAAAGTTTACAAAAAGTTTAAATAACCAGCAGCCCGATCGCTCACTGGCTGCTGTCAGCGATCAGTCTCACACACAAGGAGAACAAAAAAGATGGTAAACGCTCTGGGCAGACATCGCGCTATTGGCGTATTTCCGACCCGCGAAGCCACAGAAGCAGCTCTCACGCAGCTGAAGAATTATGATTTTCCTATGGAGAAGGTTTCTGTGGTGGCGCGGGAAGTCAGCGAAGGTGATGAGCTAGCCCGCACTCCAGAAAAATTCATTCAAGATAAATCTATTGAAGGCTTGGGAAAGGGCATCGTTGCGGGGGGATCTTTGGGAGGAATTGCCGGCTTGTTAGCGGCGGGTCTGACTGCAGTGGCGGTTCCTGGATTGGGTTCTGTCGCCCTGGCAGGAGCTGCTGGGATGTTTGCCGGTGGCTACTATGGCGCAGCTGGGGGCGGCATCATCGGCGCGATCTTGGGAAACGGCGTCTCGAAAGAGCAAACCCGACTTTACAGCGAACACCTCTCCGAGGGTCATTATTTAGTCACGGTGGAGGGCACGGATGAGGAAATCCGTCAAGCTGAATCTATTTTGACCGGTCAGGGCGTTCAAGACTGGGGAGTCTACAGCACCGCCTGAGTTTAATACCTTTGGCAGAGATGGGAGATAAGCCTTAGGATAGTTTATTTCTCCCAACAGCTGAATCTAAGCTTGAGATATGTTGAGTCAGGGAGGAAAAAATCATGCCGAGCGGTCATGCTAGCCACAAAGGCTATTCCGTAAAACCCAATACGAATGCTGAGGGTCGGCTCGATACTGCTGCTGACACGGAAGTGGAGCCGCAAGATATTCTCGGGGAAAGGGCGAATGCCACTAGAGATGGCGAAGAAACCGTGGTGAATCCGGCGGCTACTGAGCGACCGAAAAATCCATCATAAGGCAGGGAATAACAGGAGTAAATCTGTCAGGATGGAGGCAGCGGTTCTGGGAGAGAGGCACCCTGGGGGAATCGTGTTTGAAGCAACTGCCGGTCTAACCCGCCGCACAGCAGTTCCCCTATCAAAGGCTCCGCCGGCACGCTATGGATTTTCTATTGGCCGAGGGCTGCCGGTCTGCCGGTTTAAGATTGCGTCTGGTTGATGAATCTTAATAATGAACCGCCAAGACGCCAAGGACGCCAAGGACGTGATATCACCGGTTCAAGACGCAAAGGAGATGGCGATGGCTACTTTAACTCAACCGCACGAATGGCACGAACTAGCCCAACAGTTGCGAGCGGACAGCATTCGCGCTACAACCGCCGCCGGTTCAGGACACCCCACCTCGTCGATGTCCGCTGCTGACTTGATGGCGGTGTTGCTGGCTAAATACCTGCGCTACGATTTCAGCGATCCGGACAGCCCCAATAATGACCGCTTTGTCCTCTCTAAAGGGCACGCCGCACCGCTGCTGTATGCGATGTATAAGGCAGCCGGCGCTATTTCGGATCAGGAGTTGATGTCGCTGCGGAAATTTGGCAGCCGCTTGGAGGGGCATCCCGTGCCGGTGCTGCCTTGGGTGGATGTGGCCACCGGCTCTCTGGGACAGGGACTGCCAATGGCGGTAGGGCTGGCTCTCGCCGGCGAGTATTTGGACAAGCTCCCCTACCACGTCTGGGTGCTGCTGGGCGACAGCGAGATGGCTGAGGGCTCGGTTTGGGAAGCCTTCGAGCTCGCCGCGCACTACAGTCTGGACAACCTGATCGCGATCGTAGATGTCAACCGGCTGGGGCAGCGCGGACAGACAATGCTGGGGTGGAAAACCTCCTGTTACTGCGATCGGGCGAAGGCATTTGGGTGGGAGGTGATTGAAATCGACGGTCACAATATTGAGGAGATTGACCGGGCGTATGGCGAAGCGGTGAGTGTCATTGACCGCCCCACATTAATTGTGGCTCGCACCGTGAAAGGGAAGGGCGTTGCTTCTGTGGAGGATATCAATGGCTGGCACGGCAAAGCGCTCAAACCCGACCAGGCAAAGGAAGCGCTGGCGGAACTCGGCGGGGAGCGGAATATTATTGCTGAAGTAAATAAGCCGGAAGAGGGAGCGCAACCGGCACCAGCAGCACAGGCTGAATCGCTACAGCTTCCCACTTACCAGGAAGGCTCGCAAGTGGCAGCGCGCCGGGCTTACGGTGACGCCTTGAAAGCTTTGGGAGCCGCCCGACCCGATGTGGTCGCTCTCGATGCGGAGGTGAGCAACTCAACGTATGCGGAGGAATTTGCGAAGGAATATCCGGAGCGCTACTTTGAAATGTACATTGCCGAGCAGCAAATGGTGGCTGCGGCGGTTGGTTTGCAGGTGCGAAAATATAAACCATTTGCCTCAACTTTCGCGGCTTTCTTGACGAGAGCTTACGATTTTATCCGCATGGCTGCTGTCTCCCGCGCTAGCATCAAGCTGGTGGGATCTCATGCCGGTGTGTCCATCGGTGAGGATGGCCCCTCGCAGATGGCGCTGGAAGATTTGGCGGCGTTTCGGGCGGTCTGGGGCAGCACGGTGCTCTATCCCTGCGACGCCAACCAGACGGCTAAACTGGTCGCTCAGATGGCGGACAGGGAGGGGATTGTTTACCTGCGCACCACCCGCGAAAGCACGCCGGTTATTTATGGGGCGGATGAAGATTTTCCCATCGGCGGGAGCAAGGCGGTTCGCATCTCTGACCGGGATGCGGTGACGGTTGTCGCTGCCGGCATCACTGTGGGCGAAGCGCTGAAGGCTTACGACCGGCTGAAAAAGGAAGGCATCACGGCTCGGGTGATCGATGCCTATTCGGTTAAGCCGATTGACGCGCAGACGCTGCATCACGCGGCGCACGATACGAATGGCAATTTTGTGGTTGTGGAAGATCACTGGAGTGAGGGGGGGCTCGGTGACGCTGTGCTGGATGCTTTTGCCGGTGCCGGTGCCGCTCCTAGCTATGGCCCTGCGAACCTGTCCCTGATTAAGCTGGCCGTGCGGGACATGCCCGGTTCTGGCACGCCTGAGGAACTGCTCCACGCCGCTAAAATTGATGCTGATGCCATTGTTGAAGCGGTGCGGTCGCTGGTCAAGCAGGCGGTTTGGGTGCCAACGGAACAATAAGCTGTTAAGTTTTTAATCTGCTTTTTTTAGAAAGGAGTCAGAGCCTCCATAGCAGGGTTGCCAGGAAGAGCCTGGGAACGAAGCATGGATAGTTGTAATGCGAATTAAATGCGTATTAATGCGCAGCGTCCGATCGAATCGGTTGTGTGCCGGTGATTCATTTGGCGGGACTGTAGGGTAAGGGGATACCCCAGCCCTGCACTTGGGCGTAAAGGCTGACCGTATAATAAATATGTCCTGTGCGGCTATTGGTGTTTGCGGTCATGCGCGCAATGATTTTGGAAACGCCCGGTCAACCCCTGCGCTTTGCTGATTTACCCGTGCCAGTGCCGGGTGCGGGGCAAGTTTTGCTCCGGGTTCACGCCTGTGCTGTGTGCCGGACGGATTTGCATATTGTCGATGGAGAGCTCGCGAGTCCCAAACTGCCTTTAGTGCCGGGGCACCAAATTGTCGGGACAGTGGTGCAGACGGGTGAGGGGGTTGAGAAATTTGCTGCCGGCGACCGGGTGGGGGTTCCCTGGCTGGGCTATACTTGCAACCGCTGCCGCTACTGCCGGTCAGGGCGGGAGAATCTTTGCGATTGTGCGGCGTTTACCGGCTATCAAATCGATGGGGGTTATGCGGAGTGTGCGGTGGCGGACGAGCGCTTTTGCTTTCGCATTCCTGCCGGCTATCCGGATTTGCAAGCGGCTCCTCTTTTGTGTGCGGGATTGATTGGCTATCGCTCTTTGAAGATGGCCGGTGATGCGGAGCGCATTGGTTTTTATGGATTTGGCGCGGCGGCGCACATTCTGGTGCAAGTCGCCGGCTATCTCGGGCAGCAAGTGTTTGCTTTCACTCGCCCTGGGGATGTTGAGGGGCAGGCGTTTGCGCGTCAGTTGGGAGCGGTTTGGGCCGGCGGGGCTGACGAGTTGCCGCCAGAAGAGTTGGATGCTGCGATTATTTTCGCACCGGCAGGGCAGCTGGTGCCGGCGGCGCTGCGGGCTGTTGCCAAGGGAGGGGCGGTGGTGTGTGCCGGCATTCACATGAGCGATATCCCTTCGTTTCCCTATGAAATTCTGTGGGGAGAAAGGATGTTGAGATCCGTTGCCAATTTGACTCGCGAGGATGGGGAAGAGTTTCTCGCCTTAGCGCCTTTAGTGCCGGTGCGCACGGAAGTGCAGCCCTTTCCCCTGAGCGCCGCCAACGAAGCTCTGGAGGCGCTGCGGGCAGGAAAAATTCAGGGGGCTGCTGTGTTGGTGGTTGATTGAGAAAGCTCTGGAGATCCGATTTGATTTTAACGGATATTTTGTCTCAAATAAAGGCAGCGTCTCGATGTTCTGGTTTCCGGGCGAGAGGCTGAGAGGGGGTGAATCTATCATCGCCCACAACGCGCCTTTAGTGCCGGTGGCGGCAGCACGTCCAATGCTCCAACGCTGCTAGGCTCGACCGCTCCTGTCAGTATAAGAGTGCGGAACGCGCCACCCACTCCCCCCCACAACTCCTTGGGGAGTCCGGCTGGTGATGGCCACAGGTGGGCGTGCCGGTGGCTGTCCCCTGAGGCCGCAATCCAGCTCAAACCCCTGCCGGTACAGGACTTGAGGGCATCAGGAAAAATTTTTCAAAAAATTTACTCAAAGGTATTGACAGCCCCAGACAGGCTGGTTATCTTAGTTAAGAGCCATCAGGAAAGGGGTAGCGCCAGCGCCCCCGATCGGCCCATATTTTCACAGCTCTTTATCAGGGTCAAAAGTTTCTATTTATTGAGTCCGCCTAAGTTAATCGGGAGAGATCTACTATGATGACTTTAAATTATGACCTAAGTCCAGAAATCAGCATTATATTATGCACTTACAATCGAGCAAAATATCTGAACGATTGCATTGACAGTGCGATCAATCAAACTTTTCAAAATTGGGAGCTTTTGGTAGTTGATGATGGCAGTCAAGACAATACTTTTGAAATTGTCAATTCTTATATACAGAAGTTTAAAAATATTCGGTACATTAAGCATCAAAACAGAAAGCAGGGCTTTTCTAGAAATGTAGGTATTCAGGCATCGTTAGGGAAGTATATAACTTTTATAGATAGCGATGACACCTATAAAGTGAATCATTTAGAATCCCGTCACGCATATATGCAATCCAATCCCGATGTAGACTTAATTTCGGGCGGATTATTCAGTGAGGAAGAATTTTATTGTACTGATTATTTTCAGCCCGACAGAATAATTAATATACGGGACTGCGTTATGGGACCCACTTTTTTTGGCAAAAGGGAAGTTTTTTTTGAATTAAATGGGTACAGCGACTTATCCTATGGGGAGGATACGGACTTCTGGCAACGGGCGGAAAAAAAATTCAAAACCCAAAAACTAACGGAGCCGGAAACCTATGTTTATACAAGAGCGGAAACGAGTATTACCAAAAGCGCGTTAGATAAAATATCGTCACCGGCCTAAACAGCCAACAGGGGAAGGGCCACGGGTGGGGCGGGCCGGCGGTGGCCAAACAGCGGTAGCCCTCACCCAACGTTCTCCCCCAGCCGGTGCCACCCCGCCCCAAGCTAGCTCAAACCCTTGCCGGTGGGGCGATTCAGCCATCGGGAAAATTTTTTCAAAAAATTTGGGAAAAATGCTTGACAAGCTCAGAACGGCTTGTTATAGTAGTGAAGCGCGATGAGGAAAGGGGCAGCGCGAGCGGCCCAGGGCCTCACAGCACCGAACCAAGATAAGAGAATAGTTTGAAAGCCAGAAAGCATCAAAAACCTCGTCAAAGCAATTAGAGGTCTTCAGAGTCCATCTCTGGAGATGTCATTATAACAAAACGGAAACAATAGTTTCCGGAGTCACAAACTCAACGAACACCACGGAGAGTTTGATCCTGGCTCAGGATGAACGCTGGCGGTCTGCTTAACACATGCAAGTCGAACGGGAGGAGAAATCCTCTAGTGGCGGACGGGTGAGTAACGCGTGAGAATCTGCCTTCAGGTCGGGGACAACAGCTGGAAACGGCTGCTAAGACCCGATGTGCTTAGCGGTGAAAGATTTATCGCCTGAAGATGAGCTCGCGTCCGATTAGCTAGTTGGTAGGGTTATAGCCTACCAAGGCGACGATCGGTAACTGGTCTGAGAGGACGACCAGTCACACTGGGACTGAGACACGGCCCAGACTCCTACGGGAGGCAGCAGTGGGGAATTTTCCGCAATGGGCGAAAGCCTGACGGAGCAAGACCGCGTGAGGGACGAAGGCTCTTGGGTTGTAAACCTCTTTTCTCAGGGAAGAATTCTGACGGTACCTGAGGAATAAGCATCGGCTAACTCCGTGCCAGCAGCCGCGGTAAGACGGAGGATGCAAGCGTTATCCGGAATTATTGGGCGTAAAGCGTTCGCAGGTGGCTGTTCAAGTCTGCTGTCAAAGACTGGGGCTTAACCCTGGAAAGGCAGTGGAAACTGAACGGCTAGAGTGCATTAGGGGTAGAGGGAATTCCCAGTGTAGCGGTGAAATGCGTAGAGATTGGGAAGAACACCGGTGGCGAAAGCGCTCTGCTGGACTGCAACTGACACTGAGGGACGAAAGCTAGGGGAGCGAAAGGGATTAGATACCCCTGTAGTCCTAGCCGTAAACGATGGATACTAGGCGTTGCCGGGCTCGACCCTGGCAGTGCCGGAGCTAACGCGTTAAGTATCCCGCCTGGGAAGTACGCACGCAAGTGTGAAACTCAAAGGAATTGACGGGGGCCCGCACAAGCGGTGGAGTATGTGGTTTAATTCGATGCAACGCGAAGAACCTTACCAGGGCTTGACATGTCGCGAACCCCGCTGAAAGGTGGGGGTGCCTTAGGGAGCGCGAACACAGGTGGTGCATGGCTGTCGTCAGCTCGTGTCGTGAGATGTTGGGTTAAGTCCCGCAACGAGCGCAACCCTCGTGTTCAGTTGCCATCATTAAGTTGGGAACTCTGAACAGACTGCCGGTGACAAACCGGAGGAAGGTGGGGATGACGTCAAGTCAGCATGCCCCTTACGTCCTGGGCAACACACGTACTACAATGCTGCGGACAGAGGGTAGCGAGCGCGCGAGTGCAAGCCAATCCCGCAAACCGTGGCTCAGTTCAGATCGCAGGCTGCAACTCGCCTGCGTGAAGGAGGAATCGCTAGTAATCGCAGGTCAGCATACTGCGGTGAATACGTTCCCGGGCCTTGTACACACCGCCCGTCACACCATGGGAGCTGGTTTAGCCCGAAGTCGTTACTCTAACCGAAAGGGGGAGGACGCCGAAGGCTGGGCTGGTGACTGGGGTGAAGTCGTAACAAGGTAGCCGTACCGGAAGGTGTGGCTGGATCACCTCCTTTTTAGGGAGACCAACTTGTACTGAAACGCATTACCCAACAGAAATAAAGCGTGCAGTCAAGTCATCCCAAGGTCGAGCGAGGTTTTTGAGGAAAAGGCTTTCAAACTAATTTCCGGTTCGGGACGATTCCCGGTTCGGGTTGCGGGCTATTAGCTCAGGTGGTTAGAGCGCACCCCTGATAAGGGTGAGGTCCCTGGTTCGAGTCCAGGATGGCCCATCTCCTATGGATTTTAGATTTGAGATTTTGGATTTTAGATTGAATGTCAAATCTCAAATCGTCAGATTCCTGGTTGGAGGCCAGCATGGCCCACTTGCCAGGAATTTTAGATTTTAGATTCAAACCAAAATTCGGACATCCAAAATCCACAACCCACACAGTGTGTGTGGCTCTCAGCGAGCGCTGCCTTTGTACGGGAAAAGTCAGCCGTTCCCCTACCGCTTACCTCCACCAGAAAAAAAAGGTTTTGGACTTGACAGTGCTGCCCGGCAGTGCTAAACTCAAGAACAAATAAATAGAAGTGTGACATTTCAGCAACGCCCCTTGTCAGGAACAACAAGGTCAGCTGGATTCTCATGCAGTCCTAACCTGGTGAGGTAAAAGAAGATGACAATTGCGACCACTGAGAAGACTGCAACTGCGACCACAGAACGGTATAAAAAGTTTACGATTTTGCATTCAAATGACATGCGACTTTCTGGCAGAAGCTAGCGGTGCACAAGAAGGTCATTTGATTGGTGGGCTGTCCCTGCTTTGAGGATATATCAATAAAGTGCGCGCAGAAGAGAAAAACGTGCTTTATGTGATTTCAGGCGATATGCTCCAGGGTTCTATGATTGATGCCGAATTCAAGGGGCTGTCAACCATACAGGGCAAACGCATCTTGTCAATAAGCACGGGTTTTAGCACAATAACTCGGCTTTATTCTTCCTTGTTGAGAATCTCTAGTCTACATATAGTGTTTTGCCTTCCTCTAAGGCACTACATATAGAAATTTAGAAATTAGATGCGTTTGCCCTGGTCAACCATAGAAATTATGAATTACTTGGCTCCAGACCTAGTGACTTTGGGAACGAATTAGATTATGGATTTCCTCACTTGCTATTCCTGGAAAAGATGGCAAACTTCCCCATCGTCAATGCAAACTTGTATATTAAAAAGTACAGTAAGCGATTGAGGAATCCATATCTTATCCTCAATGTTGATGCTGTCAAACGCGGTCAAGCTACAAAGGACTTCCCGAAAAAGGGAGGTTAAATGCAGCTGCGGCTAAGATAATTGTCGGGGCAGTGCCGGGGAAAATAGCTCGGTTCCAGGGGAATTTATACTAAGTACACGCAGATTCCTCTGCCAGCGCTCGCCTGCTTTTACTCTAAACTCCAGAACAATTCCTAGAAGCCGGAAAAATGACAGCTCAAACAGCTCAACTCACTCGTCCCAAAATTATTCTCGACACCGATCCGGGTGGAGATGATATCCTTGCCTTACTGTGGCTTCTGAGCTTGGTCAAGCAAGGACACGCTGAACTTGTCGCGGTGACTTCCACTTATGGCAATGTCGATGGCAAGCTCACGTTTTCCAGTGCTAGCCAGATTTTAAATTTAGTAGGGTTACCACAGATAAAGCTGGGGCGCGGTGTCCCCTTAAAAACAGAAAATGTGGAAGATGCCTCCTACATTCATGGGGCGGATGGCATGGGCAATCTATCCCATACCTTACCAAAGCCCACCCATAACTTTGAGAAAGCGGAATACTCCGACGATATCATCATCAAGGAACTGAACGCCGATCCGGGGGAAATTACCATTCTAGCGATCGGTCCTTTGACCAACCTGGCGGCTGCGGAAGCGAAAAGTCCGGGGATTCTCAAAAAAGCCAAAGAAATTATCATCATGGGGGGCGCTTTCTTCTATTCGGGTAATGTGACTCCCCATGCTGAATTCAATATTTGGTTTAACCCAGAAGCTGCTCAGGCTGTATTTGACAGCCGAGACGATATTGTCGTGATGCCGGTAGACGTGACCCATCAGTTGATCTTCACACGAGATATAGCTGAGAAGATTACTCAGGAAAATCCGAATAGTCAACTTTCTCAATTTTTGAGAGCTCTTTGTGAGTTCTTGATTGGCACAGCCTTGGGCTATCGACAAACCTTAGGAGTTCCTGGTTTTCTTGTCCACGATGCGGCAACTTTAGGATACCTATTCTATCCAGAAACCCTGATGTTGAAAAGGGCAAAAGTTCAGGTTGAAACAAAGGGTGAGCTGGCACGGGGACTGACATCCATCGACACTCGATCGGGAGTGAAAACAGGAGCAAATGCCTGGGTGGCGTTGCAGATAGAACGGGACAAATTTTTCTCCTGCTTGATTGAAGATGTGAAGTGCCTATTCAAAAAGTAAGAGATGATGGCTCTGCAGTCAGAGCCAAGTCTGGTTGTCTAGCAAAACCTGCATCCCTAACTTGAATCTTTTGAAGACTGCCAATATCCCTGTTGGCAGTCTTCTACGTTTGTGTTCAAATCTTTGTTTCTGGTTTGTTTCTGGGGCGCACCCCCACCAGACTCTGCTAAGGGGCGTCCCAGAAAGCAGGCTAAAGCCCAACTACAAACTTTTGGGCTAAAGCCCAACTACAAACTTTTGGGCTAAAGCCCAACTACAAACTTTTGGGCTAAAGCCCAACTACAAACTTTTGGGCTAAAGCCCAACTACGAACTTTTGGGCTAAAGCCCAACTACAAACTTTTGGGCTAAAGCCCAACTACGAACTTTTGGGCTAAAGCCCAACTACAAACTTTTGGGCTGAAGCCCAACTACGAACTTTTGGGCTGAAGCCCAACTACGAACTTTTGGGCTGAAGCCCAACTACAAACTTTTGGGCTAAAGCCCAACTACGAACTTTTGGGCTGAAGCCCAACTACAAACTTTTGGGCTAAAGCCCAACTGCAAACGGATCGCCGGCAGCACCCCGATAGAACTTGGTTGCGATCGCCCTCTCCGCAATGACTTTTGCCGCACCGGCAATCCGCCGCATCTAGCATGCAAGCAGCTTTCTACGCCTCCAGGACCTGACGGATGCGCCGCTCTAACCGCTCGAGATCCAGACCTCCTTCGTCGCGACAAATACGGCGCACAGTTGCGTTGACGCCAGTCAAATCTGCCAGCAAATCTTGCAGAATGTCCTGCTGCTGGCGCGACTGGATAACCTCACGCGGTTCTTGCACCAGATCCCGCACGATCGTGTCTTCAGCACGCGCCGCGACAATCGGGTCGCTTTGCCCTTCTATATGAACGAAAGTCCGCCGCCCCGGTCCGCGATCTTCCTCCACCGGCACCAGCGCTGTTACCCGATCCGAACGCACATATTTGCCGAATCCAAGATGGACTAACACTGAAGATTGAACTTTCATAAAGATTCGCGTTTACTTTATTAACTCCCTCTATTTTAACTCAAAATAACTCTGCCATCAACTTGCCAAAAAATGCGGCTTTTATCCCGAAAATGTACGGTTTTACTCACCTGTAAAGCGCCTCAAAAAAGGCGTCTGCAACCTCGATTCCAGCCCCTATTGATGAGGTCACACCCCCAACTCTCCCACCAGTCGAGAAAGGAATCTCAACCGTTCATCCACTCAGCTCGCAAACCGTCAATCTTATCCAGATAGTCAGGCACCGGCTCCCCGCCAACCCGACAAGCTTCCCTGTCCACATCAATCAAATCGTCCCCCCAAAACACCTTCCCCAACACCACAGATTTTCCTCTGTCCGGCTTCCAGTCCGCACTGAAATACTTGCGGTCGCCATCCACAACCGCCCCATCAAATAAATGCCCAATGCAGAAATAAACATCTTGCAAAACTAAAGGCACAGATGGCCGGTGCAGCTGCCCTCGCGAATTGGGACTTCGCGCTTTGTAGTGCGCTCGCGGAAACAGCCCGTACAGATTCTTCAAAGAAGCCGAAATCAGCGGCTCTCCATTCAAATGAGTGCGTTTCAGTGCGCCCACCGCAATCCGGCAGTCCACTTCAGCCAGCAGTGCCGGTGCTAGCATCGATTTGAAGCGCACCGGCACCGGCGAGAGATTCCGATAATCCGCCAGCGGGAGCGTGTCAGCATCCAGCACCCGCATCCCCTCATCCAGCACCCTGCAAACCCCATTGCGGCTGATAATTTCTGCCAAAGAGACTGGCGAACACACTCCCTCCACAATCAAAATTTCCGCATTCGGACTCGCTTGTCTTAACCCGCGCAACACCTCTCCCAACACCCCCACACTGACAGTCACCGGCGGCTTAACCGGATACCCCAAGTTGGGTTTGACCAAAATTCGCTCAGCCGCAATCGCAGCCTTGGGTGGAGTGTAGGTAAACGACGCTGTACTCGCAACCTGAACCTCTGCGCTAGACAAAATCCGCATAGTTGGGCTATTCGACACTTATTCCCCTCTCTTATGTTAGCATAAATCGGACAATTCAAATGCTTATCAGCCACCGGCAGCGGTGGTTCCCAGAAAAATGCGAGAGCTCTACCCCCCAATCGAACCCTACAGACAGGGAACCTTGCAAGTTTCCGATTTGCACACCCTGCATTTTGAAGAATCTGGCAACCCCCAGGGAAAGCCAGTCATCGTGCTGCACGGGGGTCCCGGCGGTGGGTGCCTGCCCTCTTACCGGCAGTATTTTGACCCCAGCCGGTGGCGTACAGTAATGTTCGACCAGCGGGGCTGCGGGAAAAGCACCCCCCACGCCGAACTGCGCGAAAACACCACCTGGGATTTGGTCAGCGATATTGAAAAACTCCGAGAGCATTTAGGCATAGATCAATGGACTGTTTTCGGTGGCAGTTGGGGGAGCACCCTGTCCTTAGCCTACAGCCAAACCCACCCCTCCCGGTGCTCTGGGCTAATTCTGCGCGGCATTTTCATGCTAAGACAGGAGGAATTGCGGTGGTTCTATCAAGAAGGTGCCAGTTACATCTTCCCCGAAGCTTGGGAAGAGTATCTCAAACCGATTCCCCCAGAGGAGCGCTCCGACCTGATTTCAGCCTATCACAAGCGCTTGACCGGCCCTGACCCAAAAATCAGACTTGAAGCCGCCCGCGCTTGGTCAATCTGGGAGGGCAGCACCAGCCGGCTGCTGCCTGATTCCCAGCTGGTGCAAAGATTTGGGGAGACGCAATTTGCCGAGGCTTTTGCCCGCATTGAATGCCATTACTTCGTCAACAAGGGATTTTTCGAGCCGGAAAATCAATTGCTTCTCAACGCTGGGCGCATCCGCCACATCCCTGGCTTTATTGCTCACGGACGCTACGATATGGTCTGTCCGGTGAAAAACGCTTGGGAGCTGCATAAAGTCTGGCCAGAAGCTGAATTGAGGATCGTCCCGGATGCCGGTCACTCCATGAGCGAACCGGGCATTCGCAGCGCCCTGATTGAGGCAACCGACAAATTTGCCGGCTTTCCTTAAGCCCACAGCTCGCCACCGACACGAACTGTGCGGTAAATTAAAAAGTGTCGGATCGCCAACACGAGGACGACTGTAATGAAATCCCAATCCAAATCCAACAAACCCAAATTACCCCCTTTAGTTCCCCGGGAGTCCGAGGATCTGCTGCGAGCGATTTGCCTGCTGGGAAACCGGACAAAAGGCGAGTTGGGAGCCAAACCTCGCGCTGAGCTAATAGACCTAGTTGGCAAATATCCCAAAACTGTCGAGGAAGCTGCAGAGTGGAAAGCAGCCCTCCGCCAAGTTGCTAAGGACAGGGAGTCCTGATCTGCTGCGCCGCCCAGTCGCACTGCGAGCGCAGGGGACACTCGGCGCAGCGAGGGTTCTTGGCGGTGCAAACTGCCGCCCCAAAGTCCAGCAGGGCCAAATTCCACACTCCAACTTGCTTCTTGGGAGCAGCTGCAAGGGCTGCCTCCCAAAGCAAACTGGAGCGCCACTTCACCCGACCTCCCTCCAATCCAAAGAATCGCTCTAAGATTCGGGCGACATTGGTGTCGAGAACGGCTAAGGGCTGTCCGTAGGCGTGGGCGCAAACAGACCGGGCAATGTATGGCCCAACTCCGGGCAGTTCCAGCAGTTCCGCTTCTGTGCGGGGAAATTTTCCCCCATATTTTTCCAGCACGATTTGCGCTGACCGGCGCAGTCGCTCCGCCCGTCCAAAAAGACCGAGCGGCTGCAACAGACTGACCACTTCTCCCACCGGCACTGCTGCTAGATCCCCTAGCGTGGGATATCGCGCCACAAATGTCTGGTAAATGGGAGCTACTTTTGCGGCATTGGTTTGCTGCAGCAAGAACTCCGCTACGAAAATCGCATAGGGGTCTTTTGTCCTGCGCCAGGGGAAGTCCCGAAAGTGCCGGTCGCCCCACGCCCCAAGGTGCCGGCGGAACCACTTGACTTTTCCTGTACCTAGATGTTCTTGAAGGTTCTTTTTTGAGCGCTGTAATCTTTCTTGTGCTGCTGCTACCATTTTTTCGTTTTTTAATAAACCGCCAAGACGCCAAGAGCGCCAAGGAAAGGGAGAGGATTTCACAAATTATTTAGCATCTGTAGGGTGCGTTCCGCCGCACCCCTTATTTGTGATAAGGTGGAGCGCACCCCCCTGTAGCGGTGCGTTCCGCGTGCGAGTCCCTCCCATTATGTGTGCGAGAATGAATGACGCGGAACGCACCCTACTTTCTGTCCTCAACACGCTCGCAGTCGTAATAGCCTTTGATTTCGGAGTTGTAAAATTTTCCTATTGAGTCTGAGTCGAGCAAGTCTTCCCAAGTCTCACTTTCGACACCAGAATATTGATAGACCGCCCCATTATAAAACTCGACTTGCAAAATTTGCCGGTCTTCATCGTATCCTATCGCTGAGGCCATCGTTGAGCGCACCGGCAGCATGGCGATCGGCTCTTTTCCTGCCGGCAGTTCTGTCTCTTCATCGGAAAAGGACGAGATGTCATTATTAGCAATATAGGCGAGCTGTTGCAGGCCCTGGTACGCGGCATAGGGGGCGTTCAGTTCCAGATATTCCATCTCCTCGCCCCGGTCGATTAACACCTGCAATTGCCCGTCAGAGTGACCGATAGCCACGACAGAACTTAAGTCAATCTTATCTAGCCTCATGCCGATTCTCCCTTCCTATTCCGCAGGATTGGTCAAGTGCTGTTTACATCACATATAGAGAGCCTATACCCTTATCTTAGCGTGCGTTGATTTTTTCGTCAAGTAGCGGGGCGAGAGATTTCTCCGCTCCCCGTCAGGAGCCGGCACACTCTCTCCTCTTCCTTGGCGACCTACCCAACGGGCAAGCCGCTAGCGCGTCTAAGGCGTCTTGGCGGTTCAATATAAAAAATACCGGCTAATCGTGAGCTGTGCCATCCGGGAGAATTGCCCCCTGGAGGTTAGCGCCGGTCAGGACAGCCTTAGTCAGATTCGCGCCTCGGAGATTCGCGCCTCTGAGGTTCGCGCCTCTGAGGTCAGCGCGGGTGAGATTGGCCCATCGCAAGTCAGCACCGGCCATCTCAGCCTCCCTGAGCTTCGCCCGGAAAAGGTAAGCTCCATTCAGGTGCGCCCGACACAAGGACGCTTTGGAAAAGTCCGCCCGGTAAAGGTAAGCTCCCATCAGCTCAGCTTCGTGGAGCTTAGCGCTGCTGAGGTTGGTATTGCTGAGGTTCGCGCCGGTGAGGTTGGCCCCACTGAAGCCGGTGCCGGTGGCGTTGGCGTCACTGAGATCCGCGCCTTTGAGGTTGGCCCCCCTGAACTCGGCCCCTATGAGGTTGGCATCGCACAGATCCGCGCCTCTGAGGTCAGATGCCATCAGGGTGGTGCCGGTGAGGTTGGCTTGGCTGAGGTTAGCTTCCATCAGTTCGGCTTCGTTGAGGTTGGCCAAGCTGAGGTTGGCGCTGCTGAGATTGGCGGCAATCAGTTTGCTGCTGGACAGCTCTGCCCGTCTCAGGCTAACATTGCAGAGGTTGGCACCTCTGAGGTTAGCGCCGGCGAGATACGCTTCGCTCAGGTCTGGTTCTGCGTGGGGGTTGCTCGCTCTCCACTTAATCCATGTTACCGCACCCTCCTTTAGTATGGCGAGGTGCTCTGTATTTACCATTATCTGTCTCCTTTGCTGAATTAATTGCCGGATGAACCCGGCACCCCAACCCCCTCCTCGACGGCGGGGAGGGGGAGTGAGAAGGGTCAACGCCCCAATTTTGACTTTATCCTGAGGCTGCGCCTGAAATTACTGTGAGTTCGCACCGGCAGCCGGTTGGGCCAGCACCGGCGGGCTATTCCTTGCGCCGGCTGAGGGGATTTTCCCGACCGGCCACCCTTTCTATCGCCGCCAGCGCCCCCCTGGAGCCGGCGAGTATGTCCCGCTCTTCGCCGCCGAGGTAGAGGCGTCCGAAGCTTCCGACGGCCTGAACTTCCAGGATATTGATGGCGGCGGCTTTTTCTGCTTCGTTCGCCGCCAGCGCTGCATAAGCTGCCGGTTCGACTTCCAGGACGTACAGGGTTTGGCCCGCCAGCAGCAGCTGCCCCCGCCGGGTGCGGTTGATCAGCTGTGTTTGGTGGGGGTCAATGTTGCGGATAATCTGGCTGGAAATGACGCGAGGTTTGAGACACTCGTCCCTGTGGACTCCCAGCGTCTCCAGAATCGCTTTGCCTGCAGCTCGCGTGTCGCTCTGCCGGCTAGAATGAATTTCCAGGAGGCCATAAAGGCGCTCCACCACCTGCACCCCCGGACGTACAGAGGCGGCTTTCAGGGCGATATCGGTAATCCGGTTAATTTCGATGCCGGGTGAGATTTCGATCCACAGCGAGGTATCCCCCGGCAGCGGCAAGAACCCCAAAGCCACTGTCCCGATGTAAGCCGCGTGCTGGGGCTGCAAGCTGTCGAGAAATACATAACTGCGCAGTTCTATACCCAAAGCTGTTCTCCTTTCCACTCTTTTGCAGTCCCCGGGGGGTGGGGACAAGCGCTACCCGGATCTCACGCCGGCGATCTTGATGTTTCCATTCTTTGGGAGTCTCCCGCGAGTGGGGACTTCCATCCACCCAGGCAGTAGGATGGGTTAGCCGAGACTGCGCCACCCAAGTTAAATTAGCACAAGAGTGGCGTGCGTTAGTCAAGAGTGCAGCACCCTGGTTGGGGTTGGGCGGGTGCCGGTTCCCCAGCGTTGGGGTTGCGCGGGTGCCGGTTCCGCTCGGTTTTGGGGGTGCCGGGGTGCGTTCCGAGCCGCACATCCGCACCCTACTTGGCTGTATAATCAGGGCGGAAGTTCAACAATTTTTCTTATGCCCGATCCGGGGAATGCAACACGTTATCAACCGGCTCTCTTCTAATCTCTTTCGGGACTTTTTGGTTCAGGAAACGGTGAGTTATTTAAGAGCGGTTATCCAGGTTGATCGCACAGTTTTGTATTATTTCTATCGGGAGTGGAATGGGCAGGTCACTTTTGAGTCTTTGAGCTCTAGCGATCTGTCTATTTTGGGGATGAAGGGGCCGGATGAGTGTTTTAATGGTGAATATGCGGCAATGTACCAAGCGGGACGGGTGCGGGGAATTGCTGATATTGAAGTAGAATCTATTCAAGATTGTCACCGGCAGTTTCTCCGCAGTCTGCGGGTTCGCTCTAATTTAGTTGTGCCGGTGCTCAATAGGAAAAGGCTGTGGGGGCTGCTCATCGCTCATCACTGTCAGGACACTCGCTGCTGGGTTGCGTCGGATATTGAAGCGATGCAAAAAGCTGCGGAAACTTTGGCAATGGCACCGGCTATCCGAGATAGTTAGGCTTTTCACCGGCATCCGGGGAACCCGGCACCCAACCCCCCTCTCCGCACGCGGGGAGGGGGCTAAGAGAAGAGGGGTTTATCTTGCTATGGCGGGGCTTGCCGGTGGGTAAACTGAAGGGGGGACTGTTTGGTGAATCAATATGGATAAAATTGCTATAATTTCGGATATTCACGGGAATTGGGCTGGGTTGCAGGCGGTTTTGGCGGATATTGAAGGGTGCCGGTGCGACAGGATTGTGTGTTTGGGGGATTTGGTGGATGGGGGGAATTTCAATGATAAAGTTGTCCGGTTTTTCAGGGATAATCATATTGTCTGCGTGCGGGGAAACCATGATGAGTTCAATGATTTGGTGTTGGCTGAGGATGTGCGAAGTTTCCTGATGCAGCTTCCGGAGAGTGTGGCGGAAGATGATGCGGTTTACACTCATATCTCTCCCCGCAAGAAGAATAAGGTCAGCAATTGCATTGAGGCTTGGAATGTGTTTGATGAAACGCCGCACAGGTTGGTGTTTGTGGGACACGTTCACGTGCCTCTGATTTTTGGGGAAAGGTCTGAGGAGTTCGGCTCGGCGACATGTTATAATTTCAAGTATGGGGAACCTTTTCTCTTGGAGGGAGAGGACCGGCATATTATTTCGGTGGGGGCGGTTGGCTACAGTCGCGATCGGCTTCAAAAACTGCGCTATGCTATTTATAATAAGAGGGACAGGACTGTTGAATTCAGGGCGGTTGATGGGGAGCTCCTTCCTTTTGGATGGCTGTAGTGCGACGCGGTTTCAGTTTGTAGTTGGGCTTTAGCCCCAAGGTTCGCAGTTGGGCTTTAGCGCCAAGGTTCGTAGTTGGGCTAATGCCCAAGGTTTGTAGTTGGGCTAATGCCCAAGGTTTGTAGTTGGGCTAATGCCCAAGGTTTGTAGTTGGGCTAATGCCCAAGGTTTGTAGTTGGGCTAATGCCCCACCAGAGTTTAGACTGCCGGCATGGCTGCCGGTGGTGCACCGGCGGATTTGCTGCACCGGCAGTGCCGGCAAGATGCCGGTTCTAATGTCCATTGCTGTGCCGGTGTCGAGCAAGGGAGCTCCATCCGCAGTAGGGTGCTTTTGCCGGTGGCACTTGAGTGAGATGGGTGCCGGCACAGGGGGTGCTTTTGCGGGCGGCACTTGGGTGAGATGGGTGCCGGCACAGGGGGTGATTTTGCCGGCGGCAACCCTAAACTTTGTTTCCATTCTTTTGGAGTCCCCAGCGAGTGGGGACATGTTGCGTTTGGCTTTAGAGCGACTTGTTAGGCGCTACCACTTCATAAAAGGAGGAGGACTAAAGGGATGTTCTGAAAACCAATCTTTTGCCCCCTTTATGAGGAATTTGTGAAACCCGTTGTTGGGTATGGTTTCTTTGACTTGGTTTACATAGCGCCTGGGAAGACCAAAAGTGAAAAAGCCTAGGGAAAAATCAATGAGGTCGCCTTGACGAAACAGCTCAACTAGCGGGTAGCGGTCATCTCTATAAGGGCGGACTTTATGGTGCATTTCGACCATCAGTCCTATTTCTTCCGACCATCTTTCAAGGCCGGCGTTAGATAAATATTGCTTGACCTGTGCTACTGATGGCGAGATGTAGTCCACGGTATGGTCTGACCATAAACCAATGTCATGGAAGCAAGCGGCAATAGCCAATTTGGTGTTTTCTTCTTCCGTGCAGGAGCGCAGTGCCAGACAGAAGTTGAACATGCGATAGACATGCCCTCTGTACCCCGGATAGTCGTCCCCAATTCTTTCCTGCCACACGGAAAGAATCTCTTCGATGAGGGGGGAATTTGTCTCAGTATTCATAGCACGGAAAAAAGTGATAATTCATATTACTACAGGTTCTATATTATCAAAGTTTCCATTATTTTGGGTTTCCATTCTTTTGGAGTCCCCAGCGAGTGGGGACGAGACTCTGTGCCGCTTGCACCCACTCCGGAACCGGTTTCCATTCTTTTGGAGTCCCCAGCAAGTGGGGACCGGCAAGCCTCAGGGGGGAGACTGCCCACACTTCTGATGCCGCAAGGCGTGGCGTTGATCGATTTACTGGTAGATGGCCCGACAGGCGTCCCAGATTCCCTGGTGTGCCGGTTCGCTTCCAGGCTTTCTGTAGAGCGCCCTTTTGAAATTTAGCAAAGCGGTTTGGTAGTCCCCTTTTTTCATAGCGTTCTGAGCGTTTGCAAGGCAAGCGTTATGGGTGGCGCAAGAGCCTGGCAAGAGAATGCCTAGGCTGTATACGTCGGCAATGGATAGAAGTGCTTCAACCTCGACATCTCGCGAAGAAAAAGATTGAGCCATCGAAAGCTCTATCCGCGCCATATTCCAGTTATAGACTGCCATGTGTGCGCGGGCCGCTCTCAGGCATGTATTGCGATCATTGCATAGAGCACTGTCGCCATAACCGCCAATATTGGCGTTACTGCTGCCGCCGTTACCACCACCGCCTCCATGACGGTGATATGTGCCTGTTTTCCTGTTTGTGTGCCCGCCGCTGGCGTCGGTGCGGCCTGGGTGTGCGAGAGTTGGTGCTGGCAGTGTCAGGCAGATGCTGGCACTTGCCAAAATGATAGCCTTACGGCAGTGGCAGAACATATTTGTCTGTTTCTATTCTTTTGGAGTCCCCAGCGAGTGGGGACCCCTAATCCAGCCGACAACGGCACCCTAATCTGCCCAAACTGGTTTCCATTCTTTTGGAGTCCCCAGCGAGTGGGGATCCCTCGATTGTAAATCCTTACCACACCGGCAGTCTAGAGGCGGTTTGCGTTAGCGAAGCGGCGCGGAACGCGCGGGGGGGTGCCGGTTTGTACTAACAAAACCCGATTTTTCCCCTTCCGAAATCGCTGAAACCCTTACAGAGAGCGGCAACGCGGGGGTTGGCGAAAGAATCGGCATTCCAGCCATTTCCCGACCCCCTTGCTAACCCGCCATTCCCCCACTAGAGAACCACCGAAGAGGGCGGCGGCGTCAGGGGTGGCCCAACCCCCCAAGTGTCCACCTGTCCCAGCATGTGCTTGGGCACAACATAAAACCGCAGGCTGTCCTCCTCCAGCTTCACCCGTTTCCTCAGCCTTTTCTGGAGCTCCTCATACTTTGGCCCAGTCAGCACGCATTCAAATACCGAATACTGCACCCGCCGCCCATAGCCCTCCAGCAAATCGGACACCGCTTTGCGGCGCTTGTCGCAGGGAATATCGTAAACCACAACATAAAACAAAAACAGCATCAGCAGAGGGACATCAATAAACTTGACACCTACTTGACACAGATAGAGCAGCAGACAGCTCAGAAATGGGCATTGGGCATTGGGCATTGGGCATCAGCGCATGCATGGTATTGCGATGAGTCTTCCCCATGCGCCATACGATGATGCGCCATGGGATGATGCGCCATGCCATTATAGCAGTATGCACTTAGGTTAGAACATTAGACCTTCAGGGCAGGCGGGACGCTCCCCCTACGTCTATAGAGCAGTAAGCATTTAGGGAAGGTACATTCCGGCCTCCCTTGCTCCAGAGCTGCCAAAGCTCCTATTGTCTTAACCCATATGACTACTGCTATACAACCGCCACGCCATCACATAGGGCGAACTTCTTTGCCGCCGGTCTTAGTTCAAGTGATATGCGCACTCGAAGAATACCCACCACCTCTGGCAGAACCTATTAGGTGGTTATTGTTGACAACTTTACCTGTCAGTGCCTTCGATGAGGCTGTTCGATGCGTGCGTTGGTACAGTTATCGATGGCTGATTGAACGCTATCATTATGTACTAAAAAGCGGTTGCCGGCTCGAACAACTGCAACTAGAAACAGCAGACCGTATAGAGAGGGCAATAGCAACTTACAGTATTGTGGCTTGGCGTTTATTATGGCTGACCTATGAAGCGCGTCGCCACCCTGATGCCACAAGTGTTGAATCTTAACAATTCGACACAAAAAAGCGCCCAAAACGTGCTATGTTTTCGGATAGTGTCAAATAAATCTTGTTAACAAACTGTGCTCTACTCTTTTCCCAAGCTTGTCCAAAAATGGTTGGCATCTGTGCCCACAAATGATTATCCTGTCCTTAACACCCGCTTGTTTATGTCCATATGGTTGAGCTATGCAATGGATAAAAGCTTGACCAGTATGAGAGATATATTCAAGCGACTAAATGCCAGGGGCTTAGAAATCAATATTTCAATTTTATCCAAAGCTAATAAGCGCAGAAATCGAGAGCTATTTTTAATGGTTTATAAACAGTTTAATGAAAAATTTGTAGTCAAAAAAATAAAAAATTATATCTAATTGATTTGAACGTCATTATTCTGACAAGTAAATTGCTTTGGCTGCCAGAATACTATCAAGTCAAGCTTGTTAGCTCCTTAAATTTAACCACAGGAGTTCCAGAAGAAAACTTAATAAATTTTGGATACGACTCTGACTACAGATACGGTCAAGAGATATTAGATACTTTGCCCTCTAACGGCGTATCAGTAATGGATAGGGGCTTTTCTGGTTTAAATTTTTTACGGGTGGCGAGCCAGTCAAAGAAGTATTTTGTATTGCGCATCCCTAACAGCTATAGCAGTATGCACTTAGGTTAGGACATAGATAAAACTGCTGCATCAACTGATTGCCTTAACTCCTCACCCCTGATGAGAGCTTGACGGATATAGTTTTTAAGTCTTGCCCAACATCTTTCAATTGGATTCAGGTCTGGGGAGGCGGTAAATAAATTAAATCGCACCCCGCTGATTTAATCAGTTCCTCAATCCTCCCACCTTTATGAAAACTGGCATTATCTAAAATCACAATTTGGCCCGCTTTTAAAACGGGAATAAGTTGAGTCCCGACCCAGCTTTCAAAG
>NZ_KB235948.1:6900027-6900424 GCF_000332335.1 Kamptonema formosum PCC 10802
TTTGCAAGTTCTTCAGCAACCGCAGAGCATTCGAGCGGAATGGACTGTCCACCGGCAGTGTCTCCAGTTCGTCAATCGCCTGCTTTTGCACGCTTCCCTTACCGAGAATCCTCACCCACAGGGTTTCTGGAGTGCGGGGTAACTGGTGAATGACTACTATGGCTGTCCGCAGAGGGTTGGCCATAAAGTAAATTCCAGGCAACCAGTTGTCATCTATTATAGCGCGAAATTCCGATACCAGCGCAGCTGATGCCGTGGGCGTGAGAATCCACAATCTCGGCAAAGCAGCCTCTTGAATGCTGGTATTATTCCGATTTGCCTCCCGCTGGTATTCTCCCCGCACCTGTAACATTTTTAACAGACAGTCGCAAATTTCTTGGGGAGTCGCTGGATTGCG
>NZ_KB235948.1:6900524-6901541 GCF_000332335.1 Kamptonema formosum PCC 10802
GATTTTCTTCCCGGTAGTATTCCTCCTGCACCTGCAGCAGCTTTGAGAGACAGCCGCAAACTTGTTCAGGAGTCACAGGGTTGCGGAAAGGCTCAAACAGACAGGGGGTAGCCATAAATCGCCCTAGCAGTCCCAGCGTTTCTGGAGCGCCGGCTGACTGGGGTGCCGGTGCGAACCAAACATCGATTTGTCTGGCTTCTCCCGCCACGCGGCGTGGCGCTTGCACTGTGCCGTAAGGCGATAGCATTGCCTCCAGGTAGTCTTTGGCAAATTGGTCGTGTATGAAGCGAGTCATTTGTCTGTAACTTGAGTAGATAGCACTCGTGTATATGATACTATTTTATCAGATAAAGCGAGTTTTCTACTGGTTTGTTACGCACCGGCTGCCTTCGTTTGTTGCCGGGACTTTACAATTGCCGGTGGGTGTTTCCGGAATTGTAGGGTGGGTTGCGCGGTTGAGCGCAACCCACCTTCCCCTTATGCAAACCGCGCTAATATTTCCTTGCCTCTTAAGTCCGCGAAGGCGGACTTCGTTTGTATAGCTGCGATTTCCAATCGCCGGGGATCTCGGTTTCCCGCGCTGGTTTATAGCGCTTTCCCATCGCCAGGAGGAGATATTTCTACTCGCTGAATCCTCAGATCCTGGCGACTGAAGTCGCGGCTATACAGACAAAACCCGCCTACGCGGGTTTGACAGCGATTTCCACTCGCCGAGGGATGTTTCTCCCCCAATTGTAGGGTGGGTGGCGCGGTTGAACGCAACCCACCTTTCCCTTATGCAAACCGCGCTAAGAGTTCCTCGCGGGATAATTGCAGCAGCAAGGGAGTAAACTCCTCTGCCGGCAACGCCAGCAATCGGTCAATAATTGCTGACAGTTGTTCATCTAGATCCCCGAAGCGGACTCGCAGCAAGTTTTCTACCACTCGCCGCTCACCTTCCCGCGTAGCGCGTTCTATATCTTGGTCGTAAAGTGGTGCCAATCGCATAAACAACTCCCGATCTTCCTCATCTACATT
>NZ_KB235948.1:6901641-6926572 GCF_000332335.1 Kamptonema formosum PCC 10802
GTTGCCGGCTCGAACAACTGCAACTAGAAACAGCAGACCGTATAGAGAGGGCAATAGCAACTTACAGTATTGTGGCTTGGCGTTTATTATGGCTGACCTATGAAGCGCGTCGCCACCCTGATGCCACAAGTGTTGAATCTTAACAATTCGACACAAAAAAGCGCCCAAAACGTGCTATGTTTTCGGATAGTGTCAAATAAATCTTGTTAACAAACTGTGCTCTACTCTTTTCCCAAGCTTGTCCAAAAATGGTTGGCATCTGTGCCCACAAATGATTATCCTGTCCTAAATACCCGCTTGTATTTATCCATAGGGTTGAGCTATGCAATGGATAAAAGCTTGACCAGTATGAGAGATATATTCAAGCGACTCAATGCCAGGGGCTTAGAAATCAATATTTCAATTTTATCCAAAGCTAATAAGCGCAGAAATCGAGAGCTATTTTTAATGGTTTATAAACAGTTTAATGAAAAATTTGTAGTCAAAAAATAAAAATTATATCTAATTGATTTGAACGTCATTATTCTGACAAGTAAATTGCTTTGGCTGCCAGAATACTATCAAGTCAAGCTTGTTAGCTCCTTAAACTTAACAACAGGAGGTTCCGAAGAAAAATTAATAAATTTTGGATACGACTCTGACTACAGATACGGTCAAGAGATATTAGATACTTTGCCCTCTAACGGCGTATCAGTAATGGATAGGGGCTTTTCTGGTTTAAATTTTTTACGGGTGGCGAGCCAGTCAAAGAAGTATTTTGTATTGCGCATCCCTAACAGCTATAGCAGTATGCACTTAGGTTAGGACATAGATAAAACTGCTGCATCAACTGATTGCCTTAACTCCTCACCCCTGATGAGAGCTTGACGGATATAGTTTTTAAGTCTTGCCCAACATCTTTCAATTGGATTCAGGTCTGGGGAGGCGGTAAATAAATTAAATCGCACCCCGCTGATTTAATCAGTTCCTCAATCCTCCCACCTTTATGAAAACTGGCATTATCTAAAATCACAATTTGGCCCGCTTTTAAAACGGGAATAAGTTGAGTCCCGACCCAGCTTTCAAAGAGCTGACGGTTACAAGAGCCCTCAAAGGTTAGTGGTGCTATCAAGCTCTCGCCTCTTAAAGCGGCTACTATACTCACTCTTTGCTTGCGGCGACCAGACTTAAAGGCGTAAAACCTTTCACTCCTGTCACACCATCCATAGGGATAATCCTCTCGATTATCTATACCGGACTCATCCACAAAAGCCATACTGTCTGGGGCGTTGCCTTCAAGACGCTTTAAAAACTCCTGTCTTGAAACCTCATCCCTTTCAATGTACCCGTAAGTTTTTTTTGCGAGTAAATCCAATTTTTTTAAGGGCGCGACTGAAAGTAGAAGGACTGATTTTTCGTGGCCATGCTCGCACCATTTGAGCTTGAGTTTTTTCTCCGTTGGCCAGGACAAATTCCCGAAAAGACTCCAAGTCTTCGATTTTATGTCCCCATCCCTGTTGATAGCCTGACTCCGGTTTCAAGTCCCCAGTCGCGGACTGACGCTTGCGCCACTAGTAAATTGTACTGCGGCTCACGTCAAAGACCCGAGCAGCTTCAACTATACTCATGCCGCGTTCTACGGCAGCTACTACTTTTTGGCGCAGGTCATAGCTGTAAGGTACTGGCATATATAATAGACTCTTAAAGGATCTTTATTAGTATTTTAGCACGTTTTGACCTAAATGACAAGTGCTATACAAACTTTAATTCTCTGAAACCAATGGACATTTTATAGTAGGGACAGGGAAGAACTCAGGAATATATAGAGTTGTTAACTTTTGTGATATTGAAAAGCCCGCCGAGTATAGATTGGCCACCAATCTGGAGCGGGACGAAGTGTCCGATGAAGAGCTTATGGAAATTTCCAGATATCGCTGGCACATAGAGTTGTTATGGAAGTTTCTTAAAACTCACCTAAAATTGGACAATATGATTCCTAGGAATGTAAATAATATAGCCATACAAATTTATGTGTCGCTGATAGCTTACCTCATATTAAAGATAGTAAATATTCCTAAAAAATGGGGGACTACGCTACTAGATAACCTCCGCTATCTTCAATGTTGTATGTGTCAAGAAATCAGCTATGTCCACTGGATAGAACGACTCCTCTCTGGGAAAGCATTTTTACTCAGGGCTGGAGAAATTTAAGCTAAAATGTAAAGTTTTGTAACGAAATTCAACACTTTTGCCCTGATGCGCCTTGTGATACAATTCTTGAAGCCCACGAGTGGCAGGCCCTTTATTGTACCATTCACAAGACCCCGATTCCTCCTTTGACCCCACCATTACTATCGGACGCTGTGCGTTGGATTGGGCTGGGGGGTGAGGGGCTTTTGCTGTGGTCCTGTCCTACGTCCTGCGGGGGGAGAGAGGGGATAGGCGGGACGCCTGTCCTACAGGTTGTTAATTCGTGAATACTATATTATACACAGAAAGATGAATCGAAATTCGCTAATTTGGATTGCTGCTTTTGGACTGTTCCTGCTACCGGCATCGGCAATTTCTCTGGGGGGATGCGCCCCCCAACCGGCAACTTTGGAGCAAGTCGCCGCGCCTCTATCCGAGGAGGAGTTGCAAAAGCTAGCGGCATCAATTACAGTCAAGGTGCTGGCCAAAAATGGGGCCGGTTCGGGGACGCTGATCGGCAAGCAAAAGGGGGTTTATACGGTGCTGACGAACCAGCACGTCCTGACACCGGGACAGCCGTATAGCATCGGGACGCCGGACGGCAAAACCCACACGGCATTGGTGGTTAAAAATGCCGATTTTCAGGGGAAGGATTTGGTGCTGCTGGAGTTTCGGGCGGCGGAAGAGTATGCGGTGGCGGCGCTGGGACACCGGCGTTCTTTTGCGGTGGGAGATAAGGTTTTGGCGGCGGAGTTTCCGTTTGACTCGGATCGCCCGATCGTGAGTGCCGGGAAAATTGAACTTTTACCGGATAAGGCATTGCGGGGGGGCTACCGCATCGGGTATACTAATGATATCCAGCAGGGGATGAGTGGCGGGCCGGTGCTAAACTATTTTGGTGAGGTGACTGGCATTAATGGCATGAGTGCTTTTCCGATTTTGGCGGATGCCTACCGATTTGAGGACGGTTCCCGCCCCAGCGAGGCGCAGTTGCAGCAGATGAACCGCTTGAGTTAGGGGGTGCCGGTGCAGATATTGGCTGAGGTAGCGCCTGAAAGAGTGGGAAACAGCGCGATTCCACCCCTCACCGGCATTGCAGCGGAGGTGAACAAAAAAGCTGCTGAGATTACGGTGCGGATTGATGGGCTAAATGGGAATGGTTCGGGGGTGATTGTTGCCAAGCGGGGGAATACTTATTATGTCCTCACAGCTGATCATGTGGTGGAGAAGGAAGGTAAATATCAGGTTGTGACGCCGGATGGGGCGAGAGTGCCGGTGAACTATGGCACGGTGAAAAGACTGGAGGGGGTTGACTTGTCGGTGCTGCAGTTCCAGAGCAACGAAACTTATTCTGTGGCGACTTTGGCAAAATATGATATAAAAGAACCTGCAATTGTTTTCGTCTCTGGGTGGTCGGGGGTAAAAGGCGCGAGCAACTCCTCCCGGCTGTTTACCAGTGGATTGAAGTTCAGTCAAGAAGCAGGGGCTATTCTTGCGAAAGACTCTTTTTCTTTAACGAACGGCTACGAGCTAGTTTACACCAATACAACTCAAGGCGGGATGAGCGGGGGGCCGGTATTGGATACTCGCGGGCGGGTGATTGGGATTAACGCCGGTGCGGAAGGAGAGATAACATATCAGCTGGGTTACAGTTTAGGGGTGCCGGTGAGGACTTTCTTAAATTTAGCTGCAAAAGCAGGGATAAAACCAGAGTGGTTGATCGTAGAAACATCGGCCCCTCTGCCAGTGAGTAAAGTAAAATCAGCTTTGATGCTTGCTTTATTATTTCCTCTAGAACAACCTGCCAGCGGTGCGAGGGAGACGGATTGGGTGAATTATGGCAATCAGTTGTGGCGCATATTTGAATACGATGAAGCCGTGACGGCTTTTGACGAAGCGGTTAAACTCAAGCCAAAGTTCTATCAAGCTTGGTACGCACGCGGATTGGCGCTTAGCGATCAGGATAAATATCAAGAAGCTGTGGCATCTTTTGACAGAGTGACTGAAATAAACCCAAATTTATATGAAGCTTGGCGCAAGCGATGTGAAGCGCTTTACAACTTGAAACGATACCCAGAGGCGCTGGCATCTTTTGATAAAGCAATTGCCCTCAACGACAAAGATTCTGTTTTTTATTTGTTGCGAGGCTATGTGCTGCAAAAATTAAAACGCTACCCAGCAGCAATAGATGCCTACAGCCAAGCGATTAAACTCAAGCCTCACCCGTTTGCCTATAACAACCGGGGTGCTGCCCGTGCTGACTTGGGAGATAAACAGGGGGCAGTTGCCGATTACAGCAAACCCATTGAACTCAAGCCTGACTTAGCTACACCCTACGCCAACCGGGGTATTGCCCGTGCTGAGTTGGGAGATAAACAGGGGGCGATAGAGGATTTACAGAAAGCGGCACAACTCTACTGCGCACAAAGGCACCCTAAGTGCCAAATAGCACAGGAACTTCTCAAACAGCTTCAGAAGTAACTTGTCACACAGAGCAGAGTCAGCCAAAGCGCCTTAACTCCCGACTGGTGCGGATGGCTGATTGCAGATAAATTGCGCCTCACTCCATCTCGCCACGCGCCACGGGGGGTGAACCCGGCACCCAACCCCATCGCCGCTTGCGGGGTGCGGGTGTCCGAGGGTTTTCTCACCGGCACGTCTGACGCGCCTATAGGCGATTCCACACCTCAGCTGCGATTTCTTCCTGTATAATCTCCTCCACTTCCCGAATCATCATCCGCAGTTGAGGCAGAGAATACTCATCGTTAGAGGGGATGGCTAGGCGATATTGCTTGTATAGCATAAACGGATGCCGTTGCCTGGAAAAGAGCCATCAAATCCCTGCCGGTTCACTTTTCTAATGAAATGCCGAATGTTGTAGGGTGGGTTGCGCGGTTGATCGCAACCCACCTTCCCCTTACGCGAACCGGGCTAATATTTCCTTGCTTCTTAAGTCCGCGAAGGCGGACTTCGTTTGTATAGCCGCGATTTCCAATCGCCGGGGATCTCGGTTTTATGCGCTGGTTTGTAGCGCTTTCCAATCGCCGGGAGGAGATATTTCTACTCGCTGAATGCTCAGATCCTGGCGACTGAAGTCGCGGCTATACAGACAAAACCCGCCTACCCTTCGGGAAGGGCTTCGCCCAACGCGGGTTGGAAAGCAATTTCCAATCGCCGGGGGATGTTTCTCCCCGGAATTGTAGGGTGGGTTGCGCGGTTGAGCGCAACCCACCTTCCCCTTACGCGAACCGCGCCAAGAGTTCCTCGCGGGATAATTGCAGCAGCAAGGGAGTAAACTCCTCTGCCGGTAACGCCATCAATCGGTCAATAATTGCTGACAGTTGCTCGTCTAGATCGCCGAAGCGGACTCGCAGCAAGTTTTCTACAACTTGGCGTTGACCTCGCTGGATTCCCTGCTCCTGTCCCGCTCGCGTAGCTCGTTCCATATCTCGGTCGTAAAGTTCTTGTAACCGCACAAACACCTCCCGATCTTCCTGATCTAAACTTTCAAGGGGGCCTAAGTTATTAAAAAAGGACTTCAGCAACTTCAAGGCATTCAACCCTAAGGAATTATTGGGTGGAAGTGCCTCAAGTTCATCAACCGTTTGCTTCTGGACTGTCCCCTTGCCGAGAACCCTCAGCCAGAGGGTGTCTGGGGTGCGGGGTAACTGGTGGATTACTACTATCGCCGTCCTGAGGTAGTCAGCCATGAAGTAAACACCAGGCATCCAGCTTTTATCTATTGTAGCACGAAATCCCGACAAGAGATTTTCCGATGCCGTAGGCGTGAGAATCCACAATCTCGGCAAAGCGGACTCTTGTCGGCTGCCGGTCTTAGTCCGATTTTCTTCCCGGTAGTATTCCTCCTGCACCTGCAGCAGCTTTGAGAGACAGCCGCAAACTTGTTCAGGAGTCACAGGGTTGCGGAAAGGCTCAAACAGACAGGGGGTAGCCATAAATCGCCCTAGCAGTCCCAGCGTTTCTGGAGCGCCGGCTGACTGGGGTGCCGGTGCGAACCAAACATCGATTTGTCTGGCTTCTCCCGCCACGCGGCGTGGCGCTTGCACTGTGCCGTAAGGCGATAGCATTGCCTCCAGGTAGTCTTTGGCAAATTGGTCGTGTATGAAGCGAGTCATTTGTCTGTAACTTGAGTAGATAGCACTCGTGTATATGATACTATTTTATCAGACAAAGCGAGTTCTACTGGTTTGTTACGCACCGGCTGCCTTCGTTTGTTGCCGGGACTTTACAATTGCCGGTGGGTGTTTCCGGAATTGTAGGGTGGGTTGCGCGGTTGAGCGCAACCCACCTTCCCCTTATGCAAACCGCGCTAATATTTCCTTGCCTCTTAAGTCCGCGAAGGCGGACTTCGTTTGTATAGCTGCGATTTCCAATCGCCGGGGATCTCGGTTTCCCGCGCTGGTTTATAGCGCTTTCCCATCGCCGGGAGGAAATATTTATACTCGCTGAATGCTAAGATCCTGGCGACTGAAGTCGCGGCTATACAGACAAAACCCGCCTTCGCGGGTTTGAAAGCAATTTCCACTCGCCCGTGGTTGTTTATCCCCCCATTGTAGAGTGGGTTGCGCGGTTGAACGCAACCCACCTTTCCCTTATGCAAACCGCGCTAAGAGTTCCTCGCGGGAGAGACTAGACAATTGCAGCAATATAGGAGTAAACTCCTCTGCCGGCAACGCCAGCAATGGCTCAATAATTGCTGACAGTTGCTCATCTAATTCGCCGAAGCGTACTCGCAGCAAGTTTTCTACCACTCGCCGCTCACCTTCCCGCGTAGCGCGTTCTATATCTTGGTCGTAAAGTGGTGCTAATCGCATAAACAACTCCCGATCTTCCTCATCTACATTTTGAGTGATTCCTAAGTTCTTTTGCAAGTTCTTCAGCAACCGCAGAGCATTCGAGCGGAATGGACTGTCCACCGGCAGTGTCTCCAGTTCGTCAATCGCCTGCTTTTGCACGCTTCCCTTACCGAGAATCCTCACCCACAGGGTTTCTGGAGTGCGGGGTAACTGGTGAATGACTACTATGGCTGTCCGCAGAGGATTGGCCATAAAGTAAATTCCGGGCAACCAGTTGTCATCTATTATAGCGCGAAATTCCGATACCAGCGCAGCTGATGCCGTGGGCGTGAGAATCCACAATCTCGGCAAAGCAGCCTCTTGAATGCTGGTATTATTCCGATTTGCCTCCCGCTGGTATTCTCCCCGCACCTGTAACATTTTTAACAGACAGTCGCAAATTTCTTGGGGAGTCGCTGGATTGCGGAAAGGCTCAAACAGACAGGAAGTAGCCGCAAATCGCCCTAACAATCCTAGCACTTCAGGAGCGCCGGCTGACTGGGGTGCCGGTGCGAACCAAACATCGATTTGTCTGGCTTCTCCCGCCACGCGGCGTGGCGCTTGCACCTCCCCATAGGGCGATAGCAGTTCCTCCAGATAGTCTTTAGCGAATTGGTCGTGAATAAAGCGAGTCATTAGCCTGCACTTAGAGTAAAGCACCCTCGTGTATATGCCAACCATTATATCACCGGCACCCCACACTTACCCCCGCTTTTCCAAAATCAGCAACGTCTCCGAGCGAATCGAATTCACATGATGAACATCAAACCGGCGGAACGTATTCAACTCCATCCTCTCCCGCACCGCCCAACCCCTATCCACCGCCAACAAAGCCAGCAAATCAGGCGTGTCAATCGTAAAACTCCGCCCTCCCAACACAGTCTTATTCCGCCCCACAACCAGCGCAAAAGGCGCACCGGCACCCAGCAACTCCCCCACCTCCCCAAACATCACCGCCATATCCGCCAAATACTTATAAAGGAGTGCCGGCACATTCTGCCGGCGGAACCCATCCCTGCTGCTATCTATCGCACCCCTCAACTCCTGACACCGCACCCAGCAATCATAAGGCAACCGGCTCTCATTGCGCAGCATTTCCCCCTCCAGCTGCAATCGCTCTCCGACACTAATCTCCCGACTTCCAATCAGACTCCTTTCAGTTTCCCGAATCTCATCACCCCCAATCAATCCCAGCAGCATCAAACTCAAACGCTGCGTCTCAATATAAGGAAGCGCACTTGCATACGGCGGACTCGTAATTGCCGCATTGAACTGTTGCGAAAAATGCCCCCTCACCACACCGGCACAAGTCCGCGAATCTCCTAACAAAGCCTCTCGCACCGCCGGCACCTCCGTGATATACTCCCTAGCAGCCATCACCGCCCCAACCTTATCTGTCACCGCCGCCAAGAACAGCGGGATAGCCGGCGCATTCTCTGGCGAACTCTTGCGCCGGCGCATCCGCAAATCAGCCGGTTCTTGCAGAGACACCTGCCGCACAATATCACTCAATATCACCCGCAGAATCAGCCGCACCGGCACCGATCGCACCCTCTCAATTTCCCCCAAAATCGCCGCCAGCTGCACCAGCACCGACTCCGCAAACCACAGCCGCAAATACTCCAAACTCGGCACCCGATATTCCCAACCTTCCCCACCAATAAACCGTATTTGCTCCTCACTAAAAGCGTGTGCCGGTGTTTCCAGACGTAGGACAGGCGTCTCGCCTGTCCCAAAATCCCTTTCCCCCTCACCCGCATCCCAAAACCCGCGCAGGCGGGTTTCGTTTGTATAGCCGCGACTTCCAGTCGCCAGGTGCCAAATTTCACACAGCCTCTCTTTCAGACTTTCACTTTCTCCCAACAATTCCCCCACCGGCACACGCATCGCCACAATTTTAGCTCGCGCAATCATCACCCCCAGAGGATTGCAATCTACCCCAATTGCATTCCACCCAATATGAGCCGCTTCCAGCAGAGTTGTGCCACTCCCGCAGAACGGATCGAGCACCCAATCCCCCCCCTTTAATCCTAACATATTCCCAATCGCCCGAACAATTTGCGGATTAAACTTCCCGCGATACTCGTGAATGCCGTGCGCCGAGTAGCGAGTCTTCTGCCGGTTTCGCCCTTGCCGTTTCCCGAGCGCAGCAGCTTCCAAAACAGCTTGCAGCGGAACAATTCGAGAGCCATCTTCCCCAACAGCTTCCCGAAAATAAGTTGTCCGGTAAGCCGCACTTTCCCAACCGGCATCCCCCTCAACAGACAGCCCATCCTCCGTCACAACCGGCTCCCGCCCAAACAATCCCAACAACTCCTGTGCGGCGAGCGCTCTTTCATACGGCAGATACTTGTAATCGCGCCAGTAAAAAACAACTTTCATGGATCCCTTTGCACCCCAAAATCTATCAAATGTTCTCGCTCAATTTTGCCCTGCGCAAGATTGAATTTTTTGTAATAGAATAGAATACGTCGCTCCCCTATCCCCTCAACAGCAAAACCGTGAGGATCAGCTGCGCGTCGCAACAGTGCTACATTATCAATCGCTCTCCCGTGAATAATAGAGCGCCCCACCACAAAACACCTTCTTGCTATAGTATAGACATCTTGCCTTTTCTCGCTCCACAGCAGAGCCAGGAAAGCTAAACGAGACCTATACTCTATTGTGGCGGACTCGCCCTGACAGCAGGAGACTTTCACCGCACCGGCACTGCCAACCCACACCTATGTCCAAAGCCTCTCCAGAAGCCCTGGAAAAACTTCGCCAGAACTTGCTAGAAGACTCCCAGCCCGATCTGAACTATTTCGCGCTCACCATTAGCGCTTGCCTGATCGCCACATTTGGCTTGCTCAGCAACAGTGCGGCTGTCATCATTGGAGCCATGATTATTGCCCCCCTGATGCTACCCCTGCGGGGATTAGCCTTGGGGGCGCTAGAAGGAGACGTGGTGCTTTTCCGCAAAAGCCTAATATCCGTAACCGCTGGCACCGGCATTGCGATCGCCCTTTCCGGGCTCGTCGGGCGCGCCTTCAACCTGCCGGCATCGGAATTCACCCCCGAAATCCTGGCTCGCACCCAACCCACTCTAGCCGATTTAGGCGTAGCAGTGGCAGCAGGGGCGATTAGCGGCTTTGCCAAAATTCGGCCCAAAATCAGCGACGCCCTTGCCGGTACCGCCATAGCCGTCGCCCTCATGCCCCCCCTGTGCGCCGTCGGAATCAGCCTCTCCCAGGCATACTGGGCGGGGAGTTGGGGCGCATTCCTGCTCTATCTCACCAACCTCTTGGGCATTACCCTAGCCTGCATGCTCGTCTTCATCTGGGGCGGGTACTATCTAGAAGGCAGCAAACTGGGGCGCGCCTTAGGCTGGATACTTGCCCTCACCGGCATCCTGATAGTCCCCCTATTTCTCAGTTTGTGGGCGCTGCTGACAAAAGCCGCCGTACAAGCCACACTCAAAGAAAAACTGCTCCGCGAAACCATTACAGTGGGACAGCAAGTTGATTTGATGAAGCCCATCGAGGTAGACTGGAACAAACACCCCCCTGAAATCTACTTAAGTGTGCGGGCGAAAACACCCGTAACCCCAAAGCAAGTGAGCGAAGTAGAGGACTACCTTTACCGAAAACTGGGACGCCGGTTCAGCCTAGTCTTTCAAGTCAGTCAAATTAAGGAAATCCGGTCCACCGGCACCTCACCCCCCACACGCGAACTCAAAAAAAGTCTTGGCCCACGACGCCTAGCCCCAGCCCGGGCGGTTAAGGCGGGTTAAGAAACCCGGTTTCTTTAAGAAACCGGGTTTCTTTAAGAAACCCGGTTTCTGGATTTTCGTGACGTAAGGCACTCAGGTTTGTTAAGGTGGAGTTTGTCGAGCAACCAAGTCTATGACCGCAACTCAAGTCCAGTTAAAATACGAAGTAAAAGACCTGTCCCTCGCGCCCCTTGGAAAGCAGCGCATTGAGTGGGCCGGTCGGGAAATGCCGGTGCTGCGGCAAATTCGGGACCGCTTCGCCCAAGAAAAGCCCTTCGCCGGCATCCGCTTGGTCGCCTGCTGCCACGTTACCACAGAAACGGCTAACCTAGCGCTAGCACTCAAAGCCGGTGGTGCCGATGCGGTGCTGATCGCCAGCAACCCCCTTTCCACGCAAGATGACGTCGCCGCCTATCTCGTCGCCGAGCACGGCATCTCAGTGTATGCCTACAAAGGCGAAGACAACGCCACATACCACCGGCACGTCCAAATCGCCCTCGACCACCGGCCCAACATCATTATCGATGACGGCAGCGACGTGGTTGCCACCCTGATCCAAGAACGCCCGCACCAAATCGCGGATCTGATTGGCACCACCGAAGAAACCACCACCGGCATCGTTCGCCTGCGCGCCATGTTCAAAGACGGCGTGCTCACCTTCCCCGCCGTCAACGTCAACGACGCCGACACCAAGCACTTCTTCGACAACCGCTACGGCACCGGCCAGTCTACCCTAGACGGTATCATCCGCGCCACCAATATCCTGCTCGCCGGGAAAAATGTCGTCGTTGCCGGTTACGGCTGGTGCGGGAAAGGCACCGCCCTCCGCGCCCGAGGGATGGGAGCCAATGTTATTGTCACCGAAATCGACCCCGTTCGCGCCATTGAAGCCGTCATGGACGGTTTCCGCGTCATGCCAATGGACCTAGCCGCCGCTGAAGGCGACTTGTTCATCACCGTCACCGGCAACAAGCACGTCATTCGCGGCGAACATTTCGAGGCGATGAAAGACGGCGCAATTGTTTGCAACTCCGGGCACTTCGACATTGAAATCGACCTCAAAGCCCTGGGAACTCTCGCCTCTGACGTAGCGGCAGTGCGCCCATTCACCCAAGAATACCGCCTCAAGAGCGGCAAATCTGTGGTAGTCTTGGGCGAAGGCCGGCTGATCAACCTCGCCGCCGCAGAAGGGCACCCCAGCGCCGTTATGGATATGAGCTTTGCCAACCAAGCCCTCGCCTGCGAGTACCTGGTGAAGAACAAAGGCAACTTGGAACCTGGCTTGCATTCCGTGCCGGTGGAAGTCGATCGAGCAATTGCGCTGCTGAAACTGCAAGCGATGGGGATTGCTATTGACACCCTGACGCCCGCTCAAATTGAGTACATCAATTCCTGGACGTCCGGAACTTGAGCCACTAGCAAGTAGACACTGGGGTGGGCAGCAGCCCACCCTTTATCGTAGAGAATAAGGAATTGACCCCATGCAGGAATGGATAACTAGCACCATGACTTCCCTTGGATATGTGGGAATTGGGATGCTGATGTTTTTGGAAAACCTCTTCCCCCCCATCCCCTCGGAGCTAATTATGCCGCTCGCAGGGTTCACGGTAGCCCAGAACAAAATGGATTTTGCGCCGGCGGTTTTTGCAGGAGTTGTGGGAACCGTTGCCGGCGCACTTCCGTGGTATTATGCCGGCAAGCTGTTGGGAGAGCAGCGGTTGAAAACCTTGGCCGACAAATATGGCAAGTGGATTTCCATCTCCGCGCACGACATCGAAAAGGCTAAGAGATGGTTTGACCAGCACGGGAATAAAGCCGTGTTTTTCTGCCGGCTTGTGCCCGGAGTTCGCACGCTGATATCCATTCCCGCCGGCCTCGCCAACATGCCGGTGCTGCCCTTCCTATTTTACTCTACCATTGGCACAACACTGTGGGTCGGGTTCCTGACAGTTGCCGGTTACTTGCTGGGCGATAACTACGAGCTAGTGGAACAATACATTGAACCAGTTTCCAAAGTTGTGCTGGTCACTATCATTATAGCATTTATTCTCTGGGTTTTGAGAAAGAGACTGAGAGATTGACACCTATTGATGGCATTTCCCGGCGCGAGCGCCGGGGATGCCGGGGATGCCGGTGAGTCTGCCGGCTGTGCGGGAACTTGTTCCCACCCTTACTTCCACTGGGAGAATTTCAAATGCCTGAATTGCCAGAACTTATCAAATCAATCGGCTTATTTGGCGTGTGGGCCATTATTTTTGCCGAATCGGGATTGCTGATTGGTTTCTTCCTTCCGGGAGATAGCCTCCTCTTTACTGCTGGGTTTATCGCCTCACAGCCCGGTTTCTTTGACATTCGCTCTCTCCTATTTGGCGCTTTCGTCTGTGCCGTTCTCGGCGATAATGTTGGCTACGCCACTGGGTACAGATTTGGCCGCCGGCTCTTTGACAGAGAAGATTCTTGGCTGTTTCATAAAAAACATTTGGTGAAAACCCAAAACTTTTATGAACAGCACGGCAAGAAAACCATAGTGCTGGCGCGCTTCATGCCAATCGTCCGCACCTTCGCGCCAATCGTTGCCGGTATTGCTGCCATGCGTTACCGGACATTTATGTTTTACAACCTGATCGGCGGCTTCCTTTGGACTTTCGGACTGACGCTCATGGGGTATTATCTGGGAAGAATCATTCCTGATGTGGACAAGTATTTATTGCCGATTGTTGGGGCGATTATTGTTGTTTCTTTTGCGCCCTCAGTTATTCATATCATTCAAGAGCATAGAGCGAGCAAGCATTGAAACAGCCCTCTAGCTGCTACAGCGCGGCTATTCGCTCTCAAATCGGGCTGCATCTATATTGTGTGCTGCACAGCCGGCAGGGAAAGCCGGCGCGGGGGGGAAACCCCCTCCATCCCCAGGTGGGTTTTGCCGCCACCCTGTTGATGTGACTGCTGTCAGGTAGCGCGGATTAACGTTGCTGGCGCTGGGTGCCGGTGCTATCATAGGATACAGAAGCTTGCTTTGCTGGCAAAGCGGGTTTTTGCCAAAACCTGACTCAAGATCAGACTGAAGCTTTGAGTCCCGACTGCAGTTAATGTAACTTTTTCAGTGCGAGGGGAAATAGGAGTAGTGAAATCAACCTTATATCTCACAGCCAAAGTTTTGCCTGGAAACCGAATTGAAATTCAAGAACCGAGCCTTTCAGTGGGGCAAACTGTCGAAGTCGTTATTCTAGTTCCAGAGACGACTCCTTATCCTGCTGACAAGCAGGCTCTTTCCTTAGAGCAACGTCTTGCTTTCCTAAAGTTACCAATAGCTGAACGCAGACGTATTCTCGAAAGTCAAGCTGAGACAGCGATCGCTCACTATCAACAAGATTCTGAATGGCAGGAGTTAATGACAGGTGACATCATCGACTGCTAGCCATGATATACCCAAACGGGGAGAAATTTGGTTGGTAAACTTCGACCCTACTCTTGGTGCCGAAATCAAGAAAGTGCGCCCCGCCGTTATCATGAGTTCTGATGCAGTGGGCAAGCTCCCTATCAAACTTATTGCTCCGATTACAGACTGGAAACCTTACTTCTCCCAAAATTTCTGGCACGTCAAAATTGAGCCGGATGCCACGAATGGTTTAAGCAAAGTTTCTGCAATTGACGCTTTGCAACTGAGGGGTGTAGATTTGCAAAGGTTCATCCGCCGACTGGGGAATGTGTCTGAGGTTACGATGCTAGAGATTGCTGCTGCCATTGTTGCTGTCATCGAATGGGATATCTAATATAGCAGTATGCAGTCAGTTTAAGACAGCGCCTTGAACTTCTTAACTTCATCGCCACTGTCAACGGAGAGGGTGGGATTTGAACCCACGTTGGAGTAACCCCCAAAGCAGATTTCGAGTCTGCCGCATTCAACCGCTCTGCCACCTCTCCAGGTGTTTCGGTCACGTCTATATTATAGCAGGTCTGCCGGCATTTCACAGCAGGGCGGCTTTATTTTCCGCTCCCTCCACCATTGCCTCAAACCCGCCGTCAGGAGTCCACCCGACCGCACCGTCCCGCTCCGTCCAGTATAGCAGCGTTTTGCCCTGAGTCAGCCGAGCCGCCGTCTCAGGATCGACAGACCTCGACGAGGCAATCGCCACTGCCGGTTTGAGCGCCTCCAGCAAACCCGGATTCAGCTTCCCCCCAGCCCACCACAGCACTCCCACCGGCATCAGGCGTCCTTTTGCCAGCAAGTCCTGCTGCTCAGCCGGCTTGAGATTGCCCAACAACAGCCAAGTTAGTCCCCCAATCCGCAATTGCAGCACCGGCGGTTGAGCGTTCAGCAACTGAACCTCGGTCGAGCCCACCGGCACCGGCTGCCCCACCGGTAGCGCTTGGTAAGACTTCTCGGCAACAGCACTCACACCAGATAAAGACTCTATACCATAAAAACTTTTAACTGTCAAGCGATTGAGAAGCTGATTCCAGCCACTGCGGGTGCCGAGTTGGGAGCCGGTGGCAATCGCCCAGTCAATGTGATTGACCCCCTGCTGCTGCAAAAAAGGCAGGACAGTAAACTGAACCGCCCTATCATCCCCACTATTCACTAAAGTCACCCGCCCCTTATCTTGGATAGCCAGCACCGGCTCCCCTGATGTCGCCAGCACCGTGACGCGAAACAGAGTCGCCTGAGCGTGCCACACCGGCACCAGCACCAGACTGGCAGCAAACAGCAAAGCCAAACCCCAGCGCTGCCCCTTGTGCCACCACTTGCCCAGCCAGACCCAGACAATTATGCCGTAGAGCGCCACCAGCTGCAGTACCGAGATAGTGCCGGTGGCCACAGTATTGCCCGGTAACTGGCTGAAAAACCCCGCAATTCCCAGCAGCACTTGTGCCGGCAGCAACAGCAGCCAAGCCAGCCCACTTCCCGCCAGTGGCCAGATGAATCCGGCCATAGCGCTGGCAAAACCGCCGAGACTGATCAGCGCAATCAGGGGAGTGGTGATGATATTGACAAAGATACTGTAAGGAGATACCAAGCCAAAGCAATACAGCTGTAGCGGTAGCGTCCATACCGAGGCGGCTAGGGGAACAGCGAACCCAGATGCGATCGCCACCGGCATCCAGTCCAGCCGTGCCGTGATTGCAGGCACCGTCACCACCAATCCCATCGTTGCCAGAAAACTCAGCTCAAACCCCAAATCCCAGATCCACAGCGGATTAAAGATCAGCAGAAGGGTTGCGGCGACCAGAAGTGAGCCCAGCGGCTTCACCTTGCGCTCCATTACCAGAGCCACTAACGCCCCGAAACCCATCAAAGCCGCACGGCATACAGAAGCCTCCAAACCCGCCAAACCTGTAAAAATCACCAAAGCACTCGTGCCGGCTATAAATTGCGTCCGGGCGGAAAAGCGCCCCATCAGCGCCAGCATCACCCCCAAAATCATCGAAACTTGGGCTCCCGACGCGGCGAGCGCGTGGGCTAGCCCAACCAGACGAAACCGGTCTTGGATGTCATGGGGCAGATCCGCTGCTAGCTTCCCCAAAGCCATGACGCTGACCAGTGGGCCTTCAGGGACGCCCAGCCACCGCACTTGGGAGCGGACAATGCGCTGGCGCACCGCCCACCACCCCCATCTGGGTTTTATTTCGGTGTCTGGTACGCTGACTTGACGCCCAGCCAGACCGGCAAAGCAGCCTTGCGCAGCCAAATAAGCTTTAAAATCAAAACCGCCAGGGTTTGCCGGCGGTTTGGGCTGGTATAGCTTGCCGGTGACTGCCACCAGCTGGCCAGGATTCAGGCCAGTGGCCTGGAGCAGGGGCACCGTTACATAGAGTCTGCCGGTCACTTTCTCAGTTTCACCGGCAGATGGGTTTTGGTAGAATGCCGGTGCGGCTCCCTCCGAGACAATCTGCTTGAGGTCAGTCGCCTCCAGCCAGAATTGAGCCTTTTGAGAGCGGGTGAGGCGAGGCGTGCTGCCAGCAACGCCCCAGACCACAACCTTTTGTTCTTGGGCCATGCCATCTGCCGGTGGGGCAAACCGACTGACATCACTCGCTGCCGGTTGCGGCGTTCGCGCCTGAAAATAGAGAGTTGCCAGGAATCCGACCGTGCCGGCAGCCAGCCAAAGCCAGAATTTCGGGCCGGTGCGCCAGACGCGGGGCAGGGAGATTGCCGCCGCCACGCCCAAAGCCAGCACGGCCAAACCGCCTGCCGGCACGCCAAACAGCCGCCAGGGAATTGCCACCGACAGCAATCCGAGGATATAAGCCAGACAGAGAATGACGCCACCGACAGGAGTCATCGCTCACCGCTCCACTCTATTTATATAGACAGACCCAGTTGCAAACCGAAGATCGCGTGCAGGAACATGATGCCGAGGGCAGCAGTGCCCAGATAAGCGTGAGCCGTCCGCAGAGCGGCTTTATTGCCGGCAAAACCGAAAAGAGAAATCGCGCCATTGATCGCCAGCAATAGGAGGACAATAGAGCCGGTCCAGAAATGGGGGCTTTCCAGCACCGGCTTGTGCTGCATCACCAGAGACAGCAAACCGCCGGTGGAGCCTAGCGCCACAAACAGGAACATCGGGGGTGCTAATTTGCGGTGGAAAGACCGGCTTTCAGTCGCCGCCGCCTCCTCAGCCAGCACACGCCCGCGCCAGCCGGTCCACCCGACAAAACTGCCCATGACAAACACCACAATTCCCATCATCACCGGATGACCCCAGTGGGTGATAGGCTCAGGAATTCCCAGATTGCGGAATTGCGCTGCAATCGGTTCGAGCAGCTCACTCAAATTAACCATCCGTTTAACCACCTCTTGTTCTCTGGAAGTTCGCAGTTCCTGCGGTTTAAAATAATACAAATTTCATCAAACCGCCAGGGGCTGAGCCTCCCGCACTTTATCCAGAGGGAAACCCAGCTGCTCTCGCTGCTGCAAATACAGCTGAGCGGCACGGCGGGCCAAATTGCGAATCTTGCCAATATAGCGGGTGCGCTCTGTCACCGCAATCACCCCTCTAGCGTCCAGCAGGTTGAATGTGTGAGAGCACTTGAGTACGCAGTCCAGAGTGGGAAGAACCAGCCCGCGCTGCGCCAGCTGCTCCGCCTCCCGCTCGTAAAGGCCAAACAGGGTGAACAGCATATCGGGATTGGAGGCTTCAAAGTTATAGGTGCACTGCTCAATTTCTCCCTGAAGGTGGACATCGCCATAAGTGACCTGATCTGTCCAGCGAATTTTGGTAAAGGCATCGACTTCTTGGAGATACATGGCCAGTCGCTCTAGCCCGTAGGTGATCTCGATGGGCACTGGCCGGCAGTCGATGCCGCCGCACTGCTGGAAGTAGGTGAACTGGGTGATTTCCATGCCGTCCAGCCAGACTTCCCAGCCCACGCCCCAAGCGCCCAAGGTGGGGGACTCCCAGTTGTCCTCCACGAAGCGGATATCGTGATCTTCGGGACGGATGCCCAGCGCCCGCAGGGAATCCAGATAGATGTCTTGGATGTTATTGGGAGAGGGTTTGATCAGGACTTGATACTGGTAGTAGTGCTGGTAGCGGTTGGGATTTTCGCCATAGCGCCCATCCGTGGGCCGGCGGCAGGGCTCCACATAGGCCACTGACCAGGGCTCTGGCCCGATGGCCCTTAAAAACGTGTGGGGGCTCATGGTGCCGGCCCCTTTCTCAATGTCGTAGGGCTGGGCTATCAGGCAGCCGCGATTGGCCCAGAACTGGTGCAAGGTGGCAATGACGGACTGAAAGTTCACAAGTTTTTTCCTCGAGATATCAGGAGACGTCTCCCCTACTGTACCGCGAACCTCCGGCTGTGTAAGGGTTTGAGGGCTTAGAAAAGTTTAATCTAGTAAAGCGCGGTGAGAAAAGGGAAGCGCGAGCGACCAGATGGCCCTCACGGCACCGAACCAAGATACGGGATGGGAACAACAGTGGGAAACCGCTGCTAAGACCCGATGCACCGAGAGGTGAAAGATTTATCGCCTGAAAATGAACTCGCGTCCGATTAGCTAGTTGGCGGGGGAAAGGCCCCGTGAGAAATCAGCGTGTGATAAGAAGATATCACTGAGCATTAGAATCATGTGTACATGACGTTGATTGAAGTTCTATGAATAGAAAAAAAGCATTTGTTACTTTAACAACTGATTTTGGTGCCCAAGGTCAGGGAGGAGGGCTAATGGAAGGCGTTATATTGTCAATATCTCCTCACGCACATGTTATTCATTTAACGCATGAATTGCCTCCATTTAATATTATTGCGGCAGCAAGAACCTTAGAGCAGGTTGCTTTTCTTCCAGTTGGTGCTCATGTATGTATATGCGATCCCGGGGTCTGGTCTGACCGTAAGTCGCTGATCTTAGAAACGTCCCGTGGTGATTGGTTGCTTGGCCCAGATAACGGGATTCTAATTCCCGCAGCAAGGAGTTTGGGGGGGATCGTAAAAGCTACTACAATTGAAAATACTAAATACATACGGACACCAATTTCACAGATATTCCAAGGCCGAGATATATTTGCTCCAGCTGCTGCCCATCTATCAAATGGCGTTTCATTTGATGAATTCGGAACCAGTATTGATGTAAACAATCTAGTAGGGGCAGTATATGATGAGGCTGTGGTTGTTGATAACTTAGTATACGCTACCGTTATCCAAATTAGCCGGTTTGGGGCTGTTCATCTGAACATAACATATGAACTTTGGAAAGAATTAGGATTAGACCAGAAAGACAGCATTAAAATAAAACGCTCTCATGCTGAGAGTTTATGTTTGCCAATTGGCCGGACATTTAGCGATGTTGCCGAAGGAGAGCCTCTCATATTAAAAGACGATTATGGAAGAATAGAGATGGCTGTCAACATGGGCTCATTTGCAAAGATATTTAACCTAAAAATCGGAGATTCGGTAGTTTTAGATATTCAGAGTGGCTCTCATAATTCTGAAAAGCAGTCCAGGGTCCTTTCATTCGAGATTTAGGAAATGAAGCCTTATTTTTTTTATCTTGTACCACCAACCTAAAAAGCACCAACAATCATCAGCTAGCATATACCCAAACCAGATTCGGAGGTTGAAAAATGACTGTCTCAATTCGTGAGCTACAAACCTTAACTGAACATTTTAATAGCGCTCCAAAATGTTCGTACTCTTTGCCAGCTCGGGCCTATATCAATCCAGATATTCTGGAGATTGAGCGGGAGGCAATCTTTTACAACAGCTGGCAGTATGTTTGCCATGTGGAGCAGCTCCGTCATCCCGGAGACTATATCACCATAGATATTCAGGGGCGACCGATCGCAGTCCTCCGCGATCGCGAGGGTGTGTTGCGGGCCTTTTACAACGTTTGCCGGCATCGTGGCCATGAGCTAGTTAAGGATCGAGGCAACATTAAAACCCTGGTCTGTCCTTATCACGCTTGGGTCTACAACCTAGACGGAACCCTCCACTCAGCCCGACATTCAAATACCATTGAAGGCTTTAACTGTGACGATTTCGGGATGATGCCGGTTCAAATAGAAGAGTTCTGTCACATGCTCTTCGTCAATCTCAATCCAGAGGCCAAACCGCTGTCCCTTCAATCAGGCGAGCTCGCCCGTGAAATTCTACAATATGCCCCTGACCTAGAGACGCTTACCCATTCCTACCGACTCACCTATCGTGTCAAGGGCAACTGGAAGATCGCAGTCGATAATTTTTTGGAATGCTATCACTGTCCGGTGGCCCACAAAGATCTCGTAACGTTACTGGATATGCATAATTACCAGGTCACAACTTACGATATTTACTCCAGCCAAATTGGGCCGGTGAGCATGACCAATAACTCAGCCTACAACGTTGAAGGGGCAAGCGTCCAAGAACATTTCCTCTGGTGGCTGTGGCCCAATACCGGCTTGCTGCGTTACCCAGGCGATCCGAATTGGATGGTCTGGCACTTCATTCCAGTTGATGCGGAAACGACTATCGAAACCTTCGATTTCTTCTTCCAAGAATCCACCCCAACTCCTCAGCAGATGGAAGCGATTGAATATATCGACAAAGTTTTACAGCAGGAAGATATCGATATTATTGAAAGCGTGCATCGGGGCATGAAGACACCTGCCTACGAAAAAGGGGGGCGTTTCGTCGTGTGCAGTGGAAACGACAAGGGTGAAAGCGAACACGGAGTTCATCACTTTCATGGGCTCTATTTGAAAGCCATTGATCAATACCTTCAGACCAGATAGGTAGAGTGACATCCTCCCCGCGCTGGAGACTGACAGCGGAGTATATGAGTGCCCCATGATCGAAGAGAACGCATACAAACTGATTGCACTGGGAAAAAAGATAGTCAGATCCGAGCTAACTATCGCTGATGGTGGCAACCTGTCCACCTACGACGCAGAAGCCAACGAGATAACCATCACACGTTCAGGCGCGTGTCTTGATGAACTCGATATTGACTCATTCGTATCCTTTAAACTGGACGGCGATGTTCCTGCAGGAGCATCCTCCGAGACGGCGATGCATCTCGCCGGCTATCGAGCGCGGCCAGATTTCCTCTGCTTGTTGCACTTTCACCCCCAGCAAGCCACCCTGCTCGCCACTGCCAATATCAACATCAGGACTATCACCGTCGATCATACCTACTACCTGGCTGGCAGGGTCGCTATCCTGCCATTCATTCAACCGGGCACTCAGCAGCTTGCCGCCGCCTGTGCCGATCAATTCAAAAAAGGGTCTGATATCTTGTTGCTGGCTCATCACGGCTGCTTGTTGGGCAGCAAGTCCATCGAATGGGGTCTGTACACCGCATTGAACCTTGAGCAGGCAGCCAAGATGACGAGGATGCTGGGTGTCGATCGGGCTGAAACCCAGATCCCTGAGTGCCCCAGTTCGTACCTGGAAAACCTCAAACAATCAGGAGTTTTGTGATGCCGGTAACTGAAAAACAATACAGTAGGTCGAACGTGAGGCTATTTGAAATAGCCTTTGGTGAAGGGTTCATGTCCTGCGGCGGGTCAGCCTATCTTGACGCACTCTTTGCGGATGAGGATCTCGGAGCGAGCACACATATCCTGGACATCTGTTGCGGTTTAGGAGGCAGCGCTTTCTATCTTGAGGATAAGTATGGGGCTCAAGTCACTGGCATTGATCAGGAAGCGGAGCTAATCGAACACGCCAGACGAGTGGCAGAGGAACGTTCGTCCAAGTGTGAATTTATCCTCGGCGATGTCATCGCTACGCATTTTGACAGCAACTCCTTTGACTACATCATCTGTCGAGATGCCCTGTTGCACTTCGATAACGAGCGAAAAAATCAACTTCTTCAGAAGGTCAGGTCATGGCTCAAGCCCGGTGGCAAATTCCTTGCCACTGATTATGGTATCTCCGATCAGCCATTGACCCAAGAGCAACAGGCAGTGCTCGATCGCAAGGGTTATCACCTGCTCATGCAGTCAGAGTATTACGAGTTGTTCGAGCGCAATACATTTATTCGGATTCAAGTTACCAACGATACAGAAAGCTACACCCATCACACCCAGACCGAACTCGATCGTCTGCTGGCACAGGAGGATGAAATCAGCGCACAGTATTCCGCCGCTGCCTTCGCCAAGACGGTTGAAGCCTTCAAGAACAAGCTCCAAGACATCGAAGAGGGTATCAAAACGTACTGGTTGATCCAGACTGAAAAATATTCTATTCAATCACAAAGGTTAAAAGGTCGCGTGGCTATTTGCACGGGTGCGTCTTCTGGCATTGGCCGCTCGACGGCGATCGCGCTGGCCGCTCAGGGGGCCACCGTCGTCCTGGCCGCGAGGAATGCCGACAAGCTCAACACAGTGAAAGCACTCATTGAGGAGCAAGGCGGTGCTTGCTTCGTCGCCGAGACGGATGTCACACAGCGCGAACAAGTGGTGGGTTTGGTTGGCACTGTCATGGAGCGTTACGATCGTGTCGATGTGTTGATCAACGCAGCCGGCGTGATGTTCTACACCTTTATGGAAAACGGAGTTTTTGAAGAATGGGCCAGAACGATTGATGTCAACATCACTGGGGTGGTCAACTGCATCGGCGCTGTCTTGCCTGTGCTGATTGGGCAGAAATCTGGCCATATCATCAATGTCAGCAGTGATGCCGCCAAGATGCCGTTCCCTGGGTTGGCGGTGTATTGTGCGTCAAAAGCTTTTGTCACCACTCTGTCACAGAACCTGCGCAAAGAGCTTCGTGGTAAAGGCATTAAAATAACCGATGTTCAGCCCGGGGATGTCCGAACGGATCTCGTGCGAACCAATAGCGACACGAAGGCGCTTGAGGCACTCGGTATTAATCCGCAATTCAAGGTGGGACATGGGTGGGCTTCGGACTCACAATTGCTCAGCCCGTTTGATATTGCAGACTGCATTGTTGGTGCAGTTATGGCCAAGCCCAATGTCGGAATTAACGAAGTCCTGATCGAGCCCCGGGAGCAGGTATAACTCAATAAACTTGAAGTAATTTTTGACTGTTATGAAAGCAGAGTGGATGTCAGGTACGATCTCTCGAATGATGGAAGGCGATCTTCTAAGTTGGATATTGGTTGGCTCTGCAATTTTGCTAGAAATTGTAGGCACAACCTGTACAAAGTTATCTGAAGGTCTAACGAAAGTTGGACCCTCTATTTTGATGTTGGCCTGCTACTGTGGCACATGTATACTGATTGCACTAGCTGTCAAAAGATTAGAAATCGGTATCGTTTACGCAATCTGGTGTGGGCTGGGCATTACCATAATGACTGTGATTGGAATATTCATCTTCAATGAGTTATCTAATCCTCCTAAACTGATTGGTATCGCGTTGATTTTAGCTGGTACGCTAATCTTGGAACTGATCCCATTTACTTCAGAATCTACCCTTTCAGAGGAAATCCCGCAGCAGCCAGCGGTTTCATCTCCTGCTGGCACCGCATCGTCCCAAGTTCCCCTGCAACCGTCAGAGGAATCAGGGGCTAAAGAAATCGAAATGGCTGAACCTGAAGCTCTGCAATTGGGTCATCTTAGAGATGGAGAGATGGCAGACCACACCAATGCTGAGCCAACTGCCCAGATCCCAGAAGTTAGCCTGGAACCGGAGCTGATCCCTGCTGAGCCGGCCTTGGCAAAATATTGATTCATCCCAGCATTGACCAACACCCTACTGCGAGATCCAATTTGCCCTCATCCCCGGCTCCTCGGCTCCCGTCGTCATGGCCCTAACGTCGCCGTGCTTTGCTCACCATTTTTCGCGATCGGCGCAACTGCAAATCTGCCGCAGCAACCCAGTCCTGAAAAATGCGGTAAAAGGCATCGACTTCTTGGAGATACATGGCCAGTCGCTCCAGCCCGTAAGCGATCTCGATGGGCACGGGCCGGCAGTCGATGCCGCCGCACTGCTGGAAGTAGGTGAACTGGGTGATTTCCATGCCGTCGGGCCAGACTTCCTAGCCCACGCCCCAAGCGCCCAAGGTGGGGGACTCCCAGCTGTCCTCCACGAAGCGGATGTCGCGATCTTCGGGACGGAGGCCCAGGGCCCGCAGGGAATCCAGATAGATGTCTTGGATGTGATTGGGAGAGGGCTCGATCAGGACTTGATACTGGCAGTAGTGCTGGTAGCGGTTGGGATTTTCGCCATAGCGCCCATCTGTGGGCCGGCGGCAGGGCTCCACATAGGCCACTGGGGCTCGGGCCCGATGGCCCTTAAAAAGGTGTGGGGGCTCATGGTGCCGGCCCCTTTCTCAATGTCGTAGGGCTGGGCTATCAGGCAGCCGCGATTGGCCCAGAACTGGTGCAAGGTGGCAATGACGGACTGAAAGTTCACAAGTTTTTTTCTCGCTATCTCGGGAGACGCCTCCCCTACTGTACCGCGAAACCACCGCCGTGTAAGGGTTTGAGGGTGGTTGAAAAATTTTTCAAAAAATTTCCCGAAAAAGCTTGACAAACTTTTTGGGGGTTGTTACAGTAGTAAAGCGCGGTGAGGAAAGAGGCAGCGCAAGCGGCCCGACGCCCTCACAGCACCGAACCTAGATAAAAGAATAGTTTGAAAGCCAGAAAGCATCAAAAACCTCGTCAAAGCAATTAGAGGTCTTCGGGGCAACCTGGAGATTTCATTATAACAAAAACCTCCCCTTTTGGGGAGAGAGTCACAAACTCAAAGAACACCACGGAGAGTTTGATCC
>NZ_KB235948.1:6926672-6927055 GCF_000332335.1 Kamptonema formosum PCC 10802
AGTGGTCGTCACCAAAGCCGGTAAAAAAACCTACGGACTTGAGCGCTTCTTTTCTAGTCTGTATGGCAAATCCTTAACCGGGCTATCTTTCTTCACACTATCATTAGTAAGTGTTCAGGAAAAACGTTCATTCCCTATAAGGGTCGAACAAGTCATAAAGAGCGACCGGGAAAATTTGAGCCAGGGGTCTGAAAATACAGAGTCTAGCCCGCCCAAAGGCCAAGTCAAACGACCGAAGGCGAGTCGGAGTAAAAATCAAACGGTCGGGACGGCTCTCGACCCAATACCTAAAAATCGAGGGGGGCGACCTGCCGGCAGGAAAAATCAAAATAAAAGCGCCGTCCCTCCCAATCCTGAATTATTGCAAATCCAAGGTTGGATAG
>NZ_KB235948.1:6927155-6929393 GCF_000332335.1 Kamptonema formosum PCC 10802
CATCAGGTGGAAGTGCAGTAATGTATGAAGCCAAGATGTACTAACAGACCGAGGGCTTGACCTCTAACATTGATGTTTTGATATAAAGATAAGTTGCTGTGCAGTCTTCAGGGTTCTGTTATGTAAACCCTACGGTTTTTCCTGGTGCTTTTGGCGCGGTGGAACCACACCGATCCCATCCCGAACTCGGAGGTGAAACGCTGCTGCGGCGAAGATACTTGGTGGGTCACTGCCTGGGAAAATAGCTCGGTGCCAGGGTAATATTTAACACAAAGCCCCTTCTCCACTTCGCGAGAAGGGGCTTTGTGATGTTTAGAGGAGGGCGACTTCGCTGGGCGACTTCGCTGAGCTTTTCTATCACCCAGTTGCGAACTGCTTGGTGAATTTCTTCGGCGACTTCATCCAAACCGTGAGTAGCGCCTGGATAGAGAATCAGGCGCTTGGGCTCACCGGCAAGCTGGTAAACATACTCGGAACAGTACACCGGCAGTACCTCGTCACCGGTGCCGTGCAGCAGCAGGAGCGAGCAGTGCGGTGCCAGCTGGGAGGCGATCGCTGCGCCGTAGCTTTGCGTTGCCAGCGCCACAACAGTGCGGACAGTCTGTGAGTTGGCACCGGCACAGATGACAGCAGCGCCGCCAAAAGAGTGACCGGTCAGCGCAACAGCCTTGATGCCCTCTCCCTGCAAATAATTAATACCCGCCAGAATATCAAGGATTGCTTCTTCGAGTATTGTGGGATAGCGGTATCGCACTCGAAGTGAGGCGATCTCTTCACCCATCAACTCCTGGCAAAGCCGGGGGTAGAGTCCCTTAGCCGGCGTATCCCAGTCACCGCCCACACCACCAACCCAAATCGCACCCTTTTGGGCATTATTTACCTTATAATAGCGGCACTCAACGTTACCCCGGCTCGCTATCAATCTAACAGGCTGGTAGCCTTCTTGTATTGCTTCTACTTCAACGTCACGCACTACCATTTCAAGGAGTTCGCTTTTTTTGCGCTTCATAATATAGCGGTTCTCAGTTGGATGAACTACGGGCGAGAAACCCGGTTTCTTTAACAATACCTTCGCCAAAAAAGGAAAGGGCTTTTGTAGTACAGTTGTTGTTTACCACAACGACAACTGAGAACTCCACAAAAGCCCATGCTTGACATCTTACCACTTTTACAGTGCCTGCAACCAGAGATTGGGGCCACCAGTGTGCGTCAACTAAGCCGGATTGCCTTTGCCATGTTGGCCATGACAGGACGAGTGACCATGCTGAGCCTGTCCCGCTGGGCGGGCCCAGGTGGGAGTTATCGAACTGTCCAACGATTCTTCCACACGGCCCGACCTTGGGCTACCCTGTTCTGGGTCTTTTTTCGCCAGCATTTATACCGGAGTTCTGAAGTATATCTTCTGGCAGGAGATGAAGTGGTCGTCACCAAAGCCGGTAAAAAAACCTACGGACTTGAGCGCTTCTTTTCTAGTCTGTATGGCAAATCCTTAACCGGGCTATCTTTCTTCACACTATCATTAGTAAGTGTTCAGGAAAAACGTTCATTCCCTATAAGGGTCGAACAAGTCATCAAGAGCGAGCGTGAAAAGTTGAGCCAGGGGTCTGAAAATACAGAGTCTAGCCCGCCCAAAGGCCAAGTCAAACGACCCAAGGTGAGTCGGAGTAAAAATCAAACGGTCCCGACGGCGACCGACCCAATACCTAAAAATCGAGGGGGCGACCTGCCGGCAGGAAAAATCAAAATAAAAGCGCCGTCCCTCCCAATCCGTGAATTATTGCAAATCCAAAGTTGGATAGAGTCATTGCTTAAACTGTTGGGCGGTATGCTGCCCCTGACTTATCTGCTATTGGACGGTCACTTTGGCAATAATGCATCTCTGCAAATGGCCCGCCGGCTGAATTTACATCTAATTTCAAAGCTTCGTTACGATTCGGCGCTTTATATCCCCTATCAAAACCCCGACCCTGACCGAAAGTGCCGCCGCAAATATGGAGATAAGCTTGACCTACGCAACATGCCCCCTCAATACCTGAAGAACAGCGCGATTGATGGGCCAATCCTCACCGATATCTATCAAGCGCAACTCCTCCACAAGGAATTTGCTCAACCTCTGAATGTGGTGATTCTGGTCAAGACTCATCAAAGCACTAATGCTCGCCACCACGTCATTTTATTTACCAGTGACCCTGAATTGCCTTACGACAAGTTAATAAATTTTTACAGCCGGCGCTTTCA
>NZ_KB235949.1:0-2218 GCF_000332335.1 Kamptonema formosum PCC 10802
TTAGTTGTCAATAGCTGGGGGTGCCAGAGCCCGGCCCAATGGCCCATCTCCCATTCCCCCATGTCCCTTTTTGCCGGCTTGCCCCCATACCCAAGGATGGCGAAACTCGATCAAATGTCAGGGTATCCGAAAGAATGGCTTTTACAAAACCGGGTGTTTATCCCAGTTTTGTCTATATGCTTTCTTCCGGAGGTTAGAAATGTGTACCATTGGTACACAAAATAAACCGATTAGTTGTCAATAGCTGGGGGTGCCAGAGCCCGGCCCAATGGCCCATTCCCCATTCCCCCATGTCCCTTTTTGCCGGCTTGCCCCCATACCCAAGGATGGCGAAACTCGATCAAATGTCAGGGTATCCGAAAGAATGGCTTTTACAAAACCGGGTGTTTATCCCAGTTTTGTATATATGCTTTCTTCCGGAGGTTAGAAATGTGTACCATTGGTACACAAAATAGATCGGTTAGTTGTCAATAGCTGGGGGTGCCAGAGCCAGGCCCAATGGCCCATCCCCCATTCCCCCATGTCCCTTTTCGCCGGCTTGCCCCCATCCCCAAGGATGGCGAAACTCCTTAAAATCTCAGGGTATCCGCAAGAATGGCTTTTACAAAACTCCGAGTTTATCCCCGTTTTGTATATATGCGTTCTTCCGGAAGTTAGAAATGTGTACCATTGGTACACAAAATAAACCGGTTAGTTGTCAATAGCTGGGGGTGCCAGAGCCAGGCCCAATGGCCCATCTCCCATTCCCCAATATCTCTTTTTGCCGGCTTGCCCCCATACCCAAGGATGGCGAAACTCCATAAAATCTCAGGGTATCCGAAAGAATGGCTTTTACAAAACTCCGAGTTTATCCCCGTTTTGTATATATGCGTTCTTCCGGAAGTTAGAAATGTGTACCATTGGTACACAAAATAAACCGGTTAGTTGTCAATAGCTGGGGGTGCCAGAGCCCGGCCCAATGGCCCATCTCCCATTCCCCCATGTCCCTTTTTGCCGGCTTGCCCCCATACCCAAGGATGGCGAAACTCGATCAAATGTCAGGGTATCCGAAAGAATGGCTTTTACAAAACCGGGTGTTTATCCCAGTTTTGTAATATGCTTTCTTCCGGAGGTTAGAAATGTGTACCATTGGTACACAAAATAAACCGGTTAGTTGTCAATAGCTGGGGGTGCCAGAGCCAGGCCCAATGGCCCATCCCCCATTCCCCCATGTCCCTTTTTGCCGGCTTGCCCCCATCCCCAAGGATGGCGAAACTCGTTAAAATCTCAGGGTATCCGAAAGAATTGCTTTTACAAAACTCCGAGTTTATCCCCGTTTTGTATATATGCTTTCTTCCGGAAGTTAGAAATGTGTACCATTGGTACACAAAATAAACCGGTTAGTTGTCAATAGCTGGGGGTGCCAGAGCCAGGCCCAATGGCCCATCCCCCATTCCCCCATGTCCCTTTTTGCCGGCTTGCCCCCATCCCCAAGGATGGCGAAACTCCTTAAAATCTCAGGGTATCCGAAAGAATGACTTTTACAAAAAACCGAGTTTATCCCAGTTTTGTATATATGCTTTCTTCCGGAAGTTAGAAATGTGTACCATTGGTACACAAAATAGATCGGTTAGTTGTCAATAGCTGGGGGTGCCAGAGCCAGGCCCAATGGCCCATCCCCCATTCCCCCATGTCCCTTTTCGCCGGCTTGCCCCCATCCCCAAGGATGCCGAAACTCCTTAAAATCTCAGGGTATCCGCAAGAATGGCTTTTACAAAACTCCGAGTTTATCCCCGTTTTGTATATATGCGTTCTTCCGGAAGTTAGAAATGTGTACCATTGGTACACAAAATAAACCGGTTAGTTGTCAATAGCTGGGGGTGCCAGAGCCCGGCCCAATGGCCCATCTCCCCATTCCCCCATGCCCTTTTTGCCGGCTTGCCCCCACTACCCAACGGATGGCGAAACTCGATCAAATGTCAGGGTATCCGAAAGAATGGCTTTTACAAAACCGGGTGTTTATCCCAGTTTTGTATATATGCTTTCTTCCGGAGGTTAGAAATGTGTACCATTGGTACACAAAATAAACCGGTTAGTTGTCAATAGCTGGGGGTGCCAGAGCCAGGCCCAATGGCCCATCCCCCATTCCCCCATGTCCCTTTTCGCCGGCTTGCCCCCATCCCCAAGGATGGCGAAACTCCTTAAAATCTCAGGGTATCCGCAAGAATGGCTTTTACAA
>NZ_KB235949.1:2318-5870 GCF_000332335.1 Kamptonema formosum PCC 10802
AGTCGCAATGTAGCTGTCAGTTTCGCTAACCTGCCGGCGGGGGTAGAATTGCAAAATGCCTCTGGCGTTGATGCCGCCGGCAAGCCTTATATTAACCTGCGCAATGCGATTAAACCCGGGGGGTAAATGCGGGGGAAACTTCCGCGCCGGTTGAGGTAATCTTCAGCAATCCTAACTTTTCCGTAGTGCCGGTTATCACTTCGGTTTTTGTGGGGGAACCCAATACTGCACCCAACTTAAATCCTGTGGGGGCGCTAACTGTTAAACCGGGAGAACGCCTGGAAATTCCCCTCAGTGCAACAGACGAAAATGGAGATAGAGTTATCTACTCAATTCGGTCAGACAGCCGACTTCCCAAAGGCAAAATAACAGGCAATGGACAGCTAATTTTCTCGCCGGCACCCGATGATGTTGGCACCTATAATTTCACCCTAGTCGCCAGTGACGGGGCGCTAGAAACAGCCCAAGAAGTTACTTTAACTGTCGCAGCAGATCCAGTGACGGCAACGCGGGTTTCTGGGATTATTGAAAATACGGCGCAAGAACCGCTTGCCGGTGTTATTATAGAATTGGGTTCTTTGCAAACAGTCACCGCAGCAGATGGCTCGTTTATACTAGAAACTCCGGGGGCTTTACCTGACAACACCCTCAAAATTCGCGGCGAGGGAATTAGCGGGGATGTGACCTATCCGTTCATTGCCGAGAAGTTGCCACTGCTATTAGAACACGAGGTTTACACAGGGGTCAACAATGTCATTAGCCGGCCTATTTATTTGCCGCCAATTGACACGGCAAATGCCGAAACAATTGAGCCGGCGGCGGATGTCACGGTAACAACTTCTAATATACCGGGAGCGTCTGTATTTGTGGCGGCGGGTTCTTTGAAAAACCAGCAGGGCAATCCGTATACAGGACAGCTTAGCATAACTGAAGTGCCGGCGGAATTAACACCGGCTGCTTTGCCATCTAACTTGCATCCCGATGTAGTGGTGACGATTCAGCCAGGAGAAATGGTATTCACAACACCGGCTCCTTTATCCCTGCCAAATCGGGCGGGATATGCGCCGGGAACGTTGATGGATTTGTGGTCAATTAACCCGACAACGGGGTTATTTGACAACGTAGGTACGGGGAAAGTCAGCGATGATGGCAGCGTAATTGAGACCATTTCCGGCGGGATACGCAACAGCAGCTGGCACTTCTTTGGAGCGCAACCTCAGGACCCCAATCAGGACGACCGCAATCCAGATGAAGGTGGCAATGAATGCAAGGAGAATTGCAACTTCACATCGGTGGCGGAACTTCACTCTGGAACGGGAATGGAGACGCACAATATCGTCTCTTATCAATCTTTGGGCGCGATGCGAGGTTTGCAGCTAACTTACGATTCATTAAGAGCATATCCGCGTCCTATATTGCATTTTGGCTACAGTTTTGTCGGGTCTAATCCCGACCGCCTGCTGATTGCTTCTCTGGCGGTATTGCGGGGTGCCTTTCAGTTGCAATTGCCGGGATTTATTGGGGAAGACTACGGCTTAACTGGCGGGGAACATTTCTGGAAGATTCCTGAAAATGGGGGCCCAATTGACGCGGCGCTACAGCTTGACTTGCGCTCTATGTCTTCGGGGCAGTATGATTATTATCTCAGGTCGGGGATTCGCCAGTTTAATGGGGAAATCTTTGCGGGTTCTTCGACAGAGACTGAGGGCAAGTTACTGAATGTTAACACGATTAACAGTCCGTGGGGAAGTGGCTGGGGGCTGGCGGGATTGCAGAAATTGGTGGAGAATCCCAACGGTTCTGTGCTGCTGATTGATGGGGATGGAAGTGAGCTTCTATTTGAGGCTTCCCCTCTGGCGACTGGCGCTTATATGGCTCCCCCGGGAGATTTTTCAAAGCTGGAACGTCTGGCGGACGGAACTTTTCGCCGCACGATGAAGGACGAAACGGTTTACAGTTTCAACGGGCACAATAAGCTGGCGTTGGTAACAGAGAGAAACGGGAATGAGACGCGGTATGTTTATAATGGGGAGCAAAAGCTTGCGAAAATTATTGACTCGGTGGGGTTAGAAACGACTTTCTCGTATAATGGAGGAAAGGTTAGCGCTATTACTGATCCGGCGGTTAGAATTACTCGGCTGGAATACGATGCGGCGGGGAATTTAACCCGGATTGTGGACCCGGATGGTTCGGCGCGGACTTGGGAATATGACAGCGATCACCATATAGTTGCTGAGGTAGACAAGCGCAACAATCGGGAGGAGACGTTTTATGATTTTGCGGGGCGGGCTTTAAGCGCTACTCAGAAGGATGGAAAGTCTTTGAAAGTTGCGCCGGTTCAGGTGGCAGGGCTGTACCGTTCTGAAGAGACAATTGACCCGTTTAATGCGCCAGTGGCGTTTGCTTTGGGGGATGTGGAATCAAGCCAAGCTGATGGGAATGGCAATGTGAAGTCTACCATTCTCGACAGTGCCGGTCAAGCGGTTTCCGCAAGGGATGGCGGTGGTTTTTTGCCAGGTGTTGAGCGCAATGAGTCGAATTTGGTAACTGACAGGACAAATGGCAGGGGTCAAGTTACTGAGTATGAATACGACGAGAAGGGAAATGTAATTAGCATTTCTGATGAAATTTCGGGCGCGTCTGATACCCCAACAGGGAATACGGGTGAGCTATTTGCGCTAGGAGGGGATTATTTAGCTGGGTTTAATCCCGTTTCGGTAGCGGTGGGAGATATTGATGGGGACTCAGACTTTGATGTGATTACTGCAAATAGCAGTTCTAACAGCGTATCGGTGCTGCAGGGGAATGGCGATGGCACTTTTTCTCCCAACAGTGAGTATGCGGTCAAGTTAGCGCCACTCTCGGTAGCAACGGGAGACGTAAACAGAGACGGTTTTCAAGATGCTGTCGTGGCTGGTTTTGGTTTAGCTTATGGCTTTGACAGTGACTATTACTCAGTTTTATTGGGGGATGGTGAGGGCAATTTTACTGTCACTGATTACGAGGTGGCGTTCGGATCTGACTTTGTGGCTTTAGAGGATTTGAATGGCGATGGGAATCTAGACATGGTTACGACTAGCGCCGCCTTGAACCGCGTGTCAGTGCGACTGGGGAATGGAGATGGCACTTTTGCGCCTGAAACTGATTACTCGGTTGGGTTTACTCCGGTGGGTGTGGCGATAGGAGATGTGGATGGGGATGGCGACTTTGACATTGTTAGCGCCAATAGCAATTCTGACAACTTGTCGGTGCTGTTGGGGGATGGCGATGGCTCTTTTGGAGCTGGGAGTCAGGTGGCATTTGGGGTTGGGATTTCCGCAGTGGAGCTGTCAGATTTAGACAGTGATGGTGACTCGGATATTATTGCGGCAAATCGTTTGACCAATAAGGTGTCAGTGCGGTTGGGTTCTGGAAATGGCACTTTTGGAGCGCAGACTGATTATACGGTTGGGTCTGAACCTGTAGCGCTAGCTGTAGGAGACGCTGACGGGAACGGCAAGAAAGATATCGCTATCGCCAATCGTTCTGACAGCAAAGTATCGGTGCTTTTGG
>NZ_KB235949.1:5970-6671 GCF_000332335.1 Kamptonema formosum PCC 10802
GGCGACACCGATACCGGCAGTGCCGTCTCAGTGAATAATTTGACAGATACGACAGATCCGGAAGGGGTTGCTAGCCCAATTTTTCCTGTACAGGAGAAGAAGGCTACAATAGGACCGGCACTGAATATAAGCAACCTCACTCAAACTCAGGCGCTGGAGGTGAATTTGAGCGATGTGCGCCTGAATTCAGCCACCGGCTTATATACAGCGGCTTTGCAAGTAATCAATAATGGACCGGCTACAAGTCGGAATGTGGCTGTCAGTTTCGCTAACCTGCCGGCGGGGGTAGCATTGCAAAATGCCTCGGGAGTTGATGCCGCCGGCAGACCTTATATTAACCTCCGCAATGCCATTTTACCCGGGGGGTTAGATGCGGGGGCTCGTTCCGCGCCGGTTGAGGTAATCTTCAGCAATCCCAACTTTTCCGTAGTGCCGGTTATCACTTCGGTTTTTGTGGGGGCACCCAATACTGCGCCCAACTTCGCTCCTGTGGGGGCGCTAACTGTTAAACCGGGAGAACGCCTGGAAATTCCCCTCAGTGCAACAGACGAAAATGGAGATAGAGTTATCTACTCAATTCGGTCAGACAGCCGACTTCCCAAAGGCAAAATTACAGGCAATGGACAGCTAGTTTTCACGCCGGCACCCGATGATGTTGGCACCTATAATTTCACCCTAGTCGCCAGTGACGGGGCGCTAGA
>NZ_KB235949.1:6771-7310 GCF_000332335.1 Kamptonema formosum PCC 10802
GGGGTTATTTGACAACGTAGGTACGGGGAAAGTCAGCGATGATGGCAGCGTAATTGAGACCATTTCCGGCGGGATACGCAACAGCAGCTGGCACTTCTTTGGAGCGCAACCTCAGGACCCCAATCAGGACGACCGCAATCCAGATGAAGGTGGCAATGAATGCAAGGAGAATTGCAACTTCACGTCGGTGGCGGAACTCCACTCTGGGGCAGTAATGGAGACGCACAATCTCGTCTCTTATCAATCCTTGGGCGCGATGCGAGGTTTGCAGCTAACTTACGATTCATTAAGAGCTGACCCGCGCCCCATCTTGCATTTCGGCTACGACAATACTGTACCAAACCCGCAGGGGAGGCTGATTGCTGATTTAACGGTATCGCGGGGGTCTTTTGAGTACCAACTCCCCGGATTTGAGGGAGGAAATTACGGTCTTAAGGGCGGCGAACATTTCTGGGAGATTCCGCAGGAAAGGGGAGCAAAAATTGATGCGGCGCTCCAGGCAGACATGCGCTCTCTGAGTTCGGGAGAGTATGACTATT
>NZ_KB235949.1:7410-7799 GCF_000332335.1 Kamptonema formosum PCC 10802
TGTCGCAGCAGACCCAGTGACGAGTACGCGGGTTTCTGGGATTATTGAAAATACGGCGCAAGAACCGCTTGCCGGTGTTATTATAGAATTGGGTTCTTTGCAAACAGTCACCGCAGCAGATGGCTCGTTTATACTAGAAACTCCGGGGGCTTTACCTGACAACACCCTCAAAATTCGCGGCGAGGGAATTAGCGGGGATCTGACCTATCCGTTCATTGCTGAAAAGTTGCCACTGTTATTAGAACACGAGGTTTACACAGGGGTCAACAATGTCATCAGCCGGCCTATTTATTTGCCGCCAATTGACACGGCGAATGCCGAAACAATTGAGCCGGCGGCGGATGTCACGGTAACAACTTCTAATATACCGGGGGCGTCTGTATTTGTGG
>NZ_KB235949.1:7899-13161 GCF_000332335.1 Kamptonema formosum PCC 10802
GGCCGGTAATTGACCAGATTTTGGCGGATGAAAGTGCTTCGGGCCAGGTGCTGTGGGCGCTGACAGATAATCAGGGGACAGTGCGGGATTTGGTTAATGAGGCGGGGGCTTTACAAAATCACCTCACGTATGATAGCTTTGGGAAGGTAACGGGTGAGACGAATCCGAATTTGGACTTCCGCTTTGGTTATACGGGGCGGGAGTTGGATGAGGAGACGGGGCTTTCTTTCTACCGGGCGCGTTATTATGATGCAGGGGTAGGAAGATTTATTAGTGAGGACCCGATTGGGTTTGCCGGTGGGGATGTCAATCTGTACCGGTATGTGGATAACAGTCCTGTCAACTTTACCGATCCGTCAGGGAACGGCCCGTTAGGAGCGGCGATTGGTGGAGCAATAGGGGGAATAATTGGTGGTATAATAGGAGGTGCCGGTGGAACTCTAGCTCTGCCCGGTGGTGGGACCGTAGGTGGTGGATATGCAGGAGCGACGAGCGGTGCAGTTCTTGGTGCAGCTATTGGCCACGCGCTTGAGGAAATTCTCGCTCCGGCGCAGGAACCCGCACCCAGCCCTTATCCAGAACCATCGCCGGTGGCGGCACCTACCTCGCCACCCCCACTACAGCGGCCAAAACCACGGCCCACTCCAAGTCCATCTCCAGAGCCTGCGCCTGTACCCACCTCCTCACCTGAAGATCCTAATGATTGTAAAAAAACCTGCAAAGATGAGTATCCTGAATATAAGACTTGCGAACAGTTAAAGATTGAGTCAGCAAGTATGGCATTTAAAGGCTTTATCTATTTGAATGAAAAAGACGTTTTGAGGGGGATAGCTCAGAAAAGGAAACAAATGAATAGTTTAGAGCCCGACTACCCAGACTGGTGGAAGGCTGATTTCGGGGAGCTACAAAACAAAGCATCTGGAGTAAAAAGACCAACTTGTTGTCCAGAGCCAGCTCAATTGTTTCATTATGATGTAAACCCAAAACAAGCTTGGCTGAATAGTAAGGGCGTAGGCTCAGTCGGAAGCTGTGAATGTTGCGAAGAAAAACCAAAACCCCATCTAGAAAATAGGTTTGCTATTTTAAACATCAAGGGTCGTTTCGGCCAGAAGTACTATGAGTATAACGGAGCATTCCGGAAAGGGTAACAAATGAAACAGCGAGAAATTTTTCCGGTACAAAAACCAGGAAAAGTTAGAGAGGGCTGTCAAAAAGCGCTATTTTTACGAAAAACAATGAACAGGGCAGAATACTGTATTCTTAGAAGTGCAATAAAAACTCACGGATGGCTGAGAGAAGTTGCCTATAAATTCGCACTTTCTCAGACTGCTGTAGCAGTTGCTGCCAGTAATTTATTCCAAAATGGAAATATAATAGCGAGGGTTTTCCATCACAAAAATGACCCTGCTGGAACTGCAAATATTATCTTGACGCCGGACGAAATTCAGGCTAATCTGAACGGGAAGCTTAGAGCTTCCTATGAATTAACACCGCAAGGAGGAGCGCGTTGGGAAGCTGTAGCTCAGGCAGACTGGAATCGCTACTTTGAATGGTACAGTGACGACTATAAAAGTATTGAATGCGAATTATGGAATTGTGAATTGGTAGCTATTGATCGACACTTGATAGAGTGGCTTCTCAGCATTGATTGCTATCTTCCCAGTCACTCTATTCACATTCCTAGTACAGAGGTTTGGGATATTATCGAACCCTGGCAGGCGACTTACTGGAAGACTCTACCCAGAGCCTATAGAGTTCGCTATCAAGCTAGAGAAAGAGTTCCGCACATTGGCCCAGACACGCCTCTAGATATTTTTGAGACATATCAGCAGGCCCAGAAGTGGTACTCGGAAATTAGCGAATGGTACATAGACCCTGAATTTGAGGAAGAGCCATTAAATATCACAGATTACCCACTAGCTAACAATTACACAGCCGCTAATGAAACTGCCATTCAACAAGCCGAATACTTTATTGTTAGACGTGTTTGGGAGAGTTTTGGAGATTGTAACCAAAATTTACAGGATGTAGCGTTAGACTTCAACCTTTCTCAGGCTGACATACTAATTGCGGCGCACAATCTGTTTCAGAAAGGAGACATTTTGGCAGAAGTTTACCGGGACGGTACTAAATTTTCAGATGTCGCAATGACCTTAGAGGAAATTCAAGCAACCCTAGATGGTAAACTCCAGCCTTATTATTATTTAAGTGCCGAGGGAGGGAGCCGATGGGAAGCTGTGTTTTCCCCTAATTGGAACAGGTATTACAAATATGTCTGCCGAGATTATAGGTCTGGTAAAATCCCTGAATATGAATGCGAGATACTCAGTGCCGACCGGCAATTGATAAAAAAGCTGCTGAGCGTTAGCACCTATATCTGGAGCGAGGTTCCTATCCCTGGGACTGAGGTTTGGGATGTGCTAGAACCCTGGCAGGCTACTTACTGGAAGACTCTACCTAGAGCTTACAGGGTTCGATATAAAGCTAGACAGAATAATAGAGGTACAAATACTTCCCCTAAAGAAGAGGCTGCCATGCGCCAAGCATATGAATGGTTTTCAGAAATACAGAAATGGTATGCAGAGCCGGCTGAATTGGACTGAACTTGATTGAGCCTGATGGGTTAGCCTACCTGTTATTCTTCTGAATATGACTGTCAATAGGATTGAGTATTTGATTCTTTTCTCCGTCCGCTACAGCCACCTAGTGGAAGGCCGGGACAGGCTAGGAAAAATCGGCAATAAATCCAAAGGAAAAATCAAATGGCTGAAAATCCTTTCGAGTATCCTCTCAGATTAGATGACTTGGAAATTGGAATAGAGGCACTGCCAACCCCTCAGAGAATTGCGTTTGCCGCTTCTATTTGTGAGAGGTTGCTTCCCAACTATGCCGCTTTTTATCGAACGGAAAATTGGGGTAATATCTCTATGTTACGGACGGCGCTGGATGAAGTTTGGCAAATTTTGCAAGGAAAACCAGTGGATGCGGCAAGAATCCGCCAATTAATAGATGATTGTGAGAGTGAAGATGTAATGCCCAATTCTGAGGATTTCCCCGAATCCAGATACGACGGGGAGGCGCGAGAAGCAGCTATAGCAATTCTTTACACTTTAGATGCATGTCTCGATCCTTCCCTGAGCTGTATTATCGACGTAGTGAATTGTGCTTTGAGGGCAATTCACTTAGCTCTTTATTCGGAATATTACTTCAGTGATAATCCGCTGCCTGAGGACATATTTGAAAGGCTTGAGAAAGAGATGATAAATCACCCTTGGACGCTCCGAGAACTAGCCAAGCAACGCGAAGACTTGGAGAACTTGAGAAATGCCAAGACACTGGATAGAGAATTTTTGTCACGGCTCCGCAACTCGTTTAACAACGACGGGAAAAGTCTTATTGACGTAGGCTGATACAGATTTTATAGACCGGGCTTTGAGGCAATCTTTTAAGGCCATTGATAAACCGTTTGATTCAAGCTTTCATAATTGCTTTTATGGCCCGGTTAATTAGAAGAAGCATTAGCCAGCGGGGGGATTGAAGAATTAGCGCTCTTTTTTTATCAGGTGTAAATCAGGAACACTATGTCCGTCCAATTATTTGACCCCGATTTCTACGCCACCGGCAACCCCGACTTAGCCGCCGCCGGCATAACCACCCCCCAGCAATTACTCCAGCACTTCCAAACCAAAGGCTTATCCGAAAACCGGCAATTCTCCCCGTTCGCCGACCTCAACTACTACCGCGCCAAAAACCCAGACCTATCGGGCTTAACAAACGAGCAACTCTTCAACCACCTAGAACAATTTGGCGTTGCAGAAAAACGGCAATTTTCCCCCTTAATAGACCTAAACTTCTATCGCGCCAGCAACCCCGAATTGGCCGGACTCGACAGCGATCAACTCCTCAAACACCTGCAAACATTCGGCATAGCAGAAGGACGCACTTTCTCGCCTTATGTCAGCTTAGACTACTACCTAGCTAACAACCCCGATGTCAACCAAGCTTGCACCGGCAACCGAAATCTAGCATTACAGCACCTCCAAATCCACGGCATAGCAGAAGGGCGAAGCTGTTCTCCCGCCTTCAAATTCGACCGGCAACTCAACCGCTTCCTTTCCGCAGATCCCACCAACACCATCATCGACTGGAACCAGACAGCATTAAACGCCATCCAAACAGACAAAACAGCACCCCCATTAGCAGCAAGAAACCTAGCAATAATCCACACAGCAATATACGATGCCGTCACGGCAATCGCCAAAACCGGCACGCCATACAAAGCCAACCTAGAAGCGCCGCAAAACGCCGATCCAGAAGCCGCCGCAGCCGCCGCAGCGCACCGCACTCTCACCAATTTATACCCCAACCAATCCGCCACCTTCTCCGCCGCACTCACCGACTCTCTCGCCGCAATACCCGACAGCAAATCCGAAACAGATGGCGTCACCATAGGGCAAATCGCAGCCGACCAAATTTTAGCCGCCAGAAGTGCGGACGGTTCCGCCACAAAAGTGCCCTACACCCCACAAATCAGTGCCGGAAATTGGATTCCCACCCCTCCCGGCTTTCAACCGGCACTCCTCCCCCAGTGGGCGAATCTCGCCCCCTTTGCCATCACAAGCGACTCCCAATTTCGCCCAAGCGGACCCCCTCCCCTCACCAGTTCTGATTATACCAGAGAACTCAATCAAGTCAAAGAATTGGGCGAAAAAAACAGCAGCGCCCGCACCCCAGAAGGGACAGAAATCGCGCTCTTCTGGGCGGATGGTGCCGGCACCTACACCCCGCCCGGACATTGGAACCAAATTGCCCAACAAGCCTCCTTGCAAAGTGGCAGCACCCTAGTAGAAGACGCCCGCATGTTCGCACTGCTGAACATCGCCCTAGCAGACGCCGGCATTGTCGCTTGGGACGCCAAATACGCCTACGATTTCTGGCGACCGGTCACCGCCATCCACCAAGCCGATACCGATGGCAACCCCCAGACAGCAGCCGATATTACCTGGGACCCCCTGATAGGAACCCCGCCCTTTCCTGAATACGTTTCCGGGCACAGTACGTTCAGTGGCGCTGCTGATGCAGTTCTCACTGAACTCTTCGGCGACCATTTCAATTTTACCACAACTTCGATTGGATTGCCAGGTGTTGAGCGCCAATTTGACAGTTTTTCTGATGCCGCATCCGAAGCAGGTATGAGCCGGATTTATGGCGGGATTCACTTCCTGTCAGCCAACGAAGATGGCTTAGCCGCCGGCAGGTCTT
>NZ_KB235949.1:13261-13869 GCF_000332335.1 Kamptonema formosum PCC 10802
TCAATGTTAACACGATTAACAGTCCGTGGGGAAGTGGCTGGGGGCTGGCAGGATTGCAGAAATTGGTGGAGAATCCCAACGGTTCTGTGCTGCTGATTGATGGGGATGGAAGTGAGTTGCTATTTGAGGCTTCCCCTCTGGCGACTGGCGCTTATATGGCTCCTCCGGGAGATTTTTCAACGCTGGAACGTCTGGCGGACGGAACTTTCCGCCGCACAATGAAGGACGAAACGGTTTACAGTTTCAACTCGCACAATAAGCTAGCGTTAGTAACAGAAAGAAACGGGAACGAGACGCGGTACGTTTATAATGGGGAGGAAAAGCTTGCGGAAATTATCGACCCGGTGGGGTTAGAAACGACTTTCTCGTATAATGGAGGAAAGGTTAGCGCTATTACTGACCCGGCGGGTAGAATTACTCGGCTGGAATACGATGCGGCGGGGAATTTAACCCGGATTGTGGACCCGGATGGTTCGGCGCGGACTTGGGAATATGACAGCGAACACCATATAGTTGCTGAGGTAGACAAGCGCAACAATCGGGAGGAGACGCTTTATGATTTTGCGGGGCGGGCTTTAAGCGCTACTCAGAAGGATGGAAAGTCTTTG
>NZ_KB235949.1:13969-14469 GCF_000332335.1 Kamptonema formosum PCC 10802
AACCGCGTTACTCGAATTACTCAAAGCGGGAATGGGGTAGCGAGCAAACGAGTGGACATGGCCTATGATGCTGCTGGCCAGATGACGGGTGTCTCTCGCTACAGCGATTTGGCGGGGACGCAACAGGTGGCGACTACCGGCTATACTTATGACAGTGCGGGACGGCTGACTCAATTAACTCATCGCAAAGGGACGGCGACGTTTGCGAATTATAATTGGAGTTACGATGCGGCTACCCGAATTACTCAGTTTACTTCTGGCGATGGCAGCAGCAACTACAGCTACGACGACCGCAACCAGGTGACGGGTACAGACCACAGTTACCAAAATGATGAGGTTTATAGTTATGACGGGAATGGCAACCGCACTAATACGGGATACCAGACTCTGGCGAATAACCAGCTGAAGTCAGATGGAGTTTACAATTACGAGTATGATGCTGAGGGGAACCGGACTAAGCGGGTTAAGATTGCTACGGGTGAGGTAACGGAGTACAGCTG
>NZ_KB235949.1:14569-15003 GCF_000332335.1 Kamptonema formosum PCC 10802
GAGATCCTCTGGGTCAGACGATTGGGACAGAATATGATGCCAATGGCAATACGATTGCGGTCACGGATGCTTTGGGGCACGTCACTCGCTATAACTACGACCCTCTAAATCGCCAAATTGCGTTTACGGACGCTCTCAACAAAACGACGGCCACAGCTTATGATGCTGTCGGCAATGTCCTTTCTGTCACTGACCCAGGTCTGAACACTACGGCGTTCACTTACGATGATTTGGACCGGCTGGTTGAGGAAACTAATCAGCTGGGGCTAAAGCGTGCTTACACTTATGATGCCGCCGGCAACCAGCTGACAGCTACTGACCGCAATAATCGCGTCCGCAAGTTTGTCTATGATGAGCTTAACCGGCTTTCTTCTGAGCAGTGGCTGGATGCCGGTGGAAATGCCGCCCGCACAATTACTTATACTTTCGATGCG
>NZ_KB235949.1:15103-52808 GCF_000332335.1 Kamptonema formosum PCC 10802
GAAGACGCCCGCATGTTCGCACTGCTGAACATCGCCCTAGCAGACGCCGGCATTGTCGCTTGGGACGCCAAATACGCCTACGATTTCTGGCGACCGGTCACCGCTATCCACCAAGCCGATACCGATGGCAACCCCCAGACAGCAGCCGATATTACCTGGGACCCCCTGATAGGAACCCCACCCTTTCCCGAATACGTTTCCGGGCACAGTACGTTCAGTGGCGCAGCTGATGCAGTTCTCACTGAACTCTTCGGCGACAATTTCAATTTTACCACAACTTCGATTGGATTGCCAGGTGTTGAGCGCCAATTTGACAGTTTTTCTGATGCCGCATCCGAAGCAGGTATGAGCCGGATTTATGGCGGGATTCACTTCCTGTCAGCCAACGAAGATGGCTTAGCCGCCGGCAGGTCTTTGGGACATTACGTTGTTGAGAATTTTTTAACTCCTAATGTGCCAGACTCACTGATTTAGAACTGCCGGTTCGGTAGTGCCGGTGGGGTGTTCTTGTGTTATAATATAAATCGCAACTTTTGGAGGCAATGGCTTCGGAGCTGCCGGCAACCGGTACCGGATTGGGCTAAAGCCCAACTACTTTCCTTGGGCTAAAGCCCAACTACAAACCGATGGAAATTATACGCTCTTGCCAGGAGCGCCGGTTGGGCTAAAGCCCAACTACTTTCCTTGGGCTAAAGCCCAACTACAAACCTTTTCAAGTCAGCGCCTCAAGAACGCCGCGTTCCGGGGCGGAGACTGGGAACGAGGGAAACGAGGAAACCGCGCAGATTTTGAGAGTCTCGCTCTTCTTAAAGCCCGCGTTGGGCGAAGCCCTTCCCGCAGGGTAGGCGGGCTTCGTTTGTATAGCCGCGATTTCTAATCGCCAGGATAGGAGCAATAAAGACAAAAACCCCTGCATTGTATTAATAATACATCCCAATTTTCTCAGTTTAAAACCTCTCTCACACCCCATGACAGCCACAATTTCCCTAATTATGACCGTCTACAATCGAGAGCGCTATTTGGGCGCTGCGATAGAAAGTGTCTTGGCGCAAACGCGAAAGGACTTCGAGCTTCTGGTGTGGGATGACGGCTCCACCGACAGTTCTTTAGATATCGCCGGCAATTATGCTAAACTAGACGAGCGGGTGAAAGTAATTGCTGCCCCTCATCAAGGGCGAACACCGACTCTCAAAGCGGCTCATGCGATGTGTTCGGGAACTCACACCGGCTGGGTAGATAGCGACGATTTACTATCCCCAACAGCACTGGAAGAAACTGCCGGTTTTCTGGATGCCAACCCAAAAGTGGGACTCGTCTACACCGATTATCTGGTCATTGATGCGTTGGGCAATGTCAGAGGAATCGGACAGCGCAGCCAAATTCCCTATTCCAAAAACCGGCTGCTGATTGACTTCATGACCTTCCACTTCCGATTGATGCGGGCGGATGCTTACCTGGCTGTCGGTGGGATTGACCCCTCAATGGAACTCGCGGAAGATTATGATTTGTGCTTGCGACTTTCAGAGATAATTCAAATTAGGCACCTCAATAAAGCCCTCTATTATTATCGCATACATGACGAGAATCTGACCCGCCGGCAAATTGATTTAATTCACTGGTCGGCTGTGGCGAGCCGGCGGGCCATAGAGCGTCGCGGACTTGCTGAACAGTATGAACTGGATGTGCAGATTATTGGCCGGTTTTCCTTGCGGCGGAAGAACCAGACAGAGCAATTTTAGAGTTTATATTTTAGGGTTTAGATTGTTAAGCGTTGAGAGCGCCACCGGCAATCAGCCGAGAAAACTGCTCCCCGGTTGTAATATTTAGTATAGCAGTAGCCACTTAGATTAGGGCATTCTGGCCTCTCTTGTTCCCCTGCTCCCCTGCTTCCCTGCTCCCCTGCTTCTATTGTCCTAACCAATATGACTACTGCGAGATTTTTTGAGCGTAAAATTCTTTCCTGCCGCCTTTTTCAATGCAAAATCCTGGCATCTAAAATCCAAAATAGGTACGATTGCCATTGAGGTCGGAGGGAACGCCTGCCCTGCGGATATATCCGGCAGGACAGGCATGTTGCCTGTCCCTGGAAGGGGACTCGTGTGCCAAAACAGGGGGAAACAGCTGCCGACAATTAAGCGGAGGTAATATTATCGCCTGCTGGAGTGCTGCGAGCGGCTATATACTGAGCGGTCGTATTGCCGGTGAGGAAGGGCTGGCTGGGTAAAAAGCGCAGCGGGGTGCCGGCGCTCAGGCGGTGGATTTCCTTCCAGATTTTTTCTGGCTCGGAACTATCGACTGTCATCAGCAATTTCAAGATGGCAAAGGAGGGCGTATATGTGAAAAAATAGGCCCCGTGGTCATCAACTTTGCCCAGCATGTGCAAGACGTTATTGAGGATGTCTATCGCCACGCCGGTGAAGATGTTCAGAGGCAGCTTAACTCCGTTCAAACCCACCATTTCAGAACAGTCGATGTAGTTGAATTTTTGAAACAGGTCGTAGGCAGAGGTCGGCGCGACTGCCGGCAGGGAGCCAGACATATTGCGGATAAAGGGACGGTAGGGGGTGTCTTCGCCAGAAGAGGGCACCGGCTTGAGATAGACATTCCCCAACCTCAGCCCGGACATTTCCAAACTGGGTTCGCTAAACCAGTTTCCCAGGGCTGACATGTAGCGCAATACGGTATCGCGATCGCTCGACATTAGATAAATTTGCCGGCACCGGCGCATTGCCGAGCGCACGTAGTTATTGCGCCCTTCCCGCAGAAACTCCAAGGGAATATCCGGGGCAGCCAAAATCAACTTGTCGAGCAGCATGTAATCGCCAATCCGATCGGCAGTCGCAGCAGAGAGGTATTGGGGAACCAATTGCTCTCCGGCGTCGGTTTGCACCAGCATCATATCGGGAAGCACCGCCCCCCGGTCATCTTTGCCGAAACGATCGGACAGGATGCGCAGCACGTTGACCATCAGCAGCCCCCCCATGCTGTGCCCTATGAGATTGACTGTCAGCAGTTGCGGGTTGGGAGTTGGGGATTGGGGAGTGGAAAACTGCCCCTCAAGCCCCTCTTTAGTCCCCTCCTGATTGATGGGTGCCGGGGTGTTTTGCTCAGATGAAAGGGGGGGTTGATCTGAGTCCAGCTTGCGCAGAGCTGTATCTAGCCGCCAAAAGAATTCTCCCAAGTCCGGAGCGCCGTAGTGAATCGCCCGGTAGCGATCTCGCTGGTACGCCACAAGTCGCAACAGCTGCATCAGCAGCAGCCAGAAGATAAACACAATTGGCACAATCCAATACCAGACCGCTGCCGCTTCCACGGCGCGGCGAAAGTCGAGCAGGTCTTTTAGCTGAGCAATACTGGGCAGCATTCCCAGCCCTATGAGCAGGGGAATGACCAACAGTTTCAGCAGCGCATATACCAGTGTGCCAGCCACAGCTGCAAAACCGCCAAGCACAAATAAAAACTTCACGATAATGCCCCAGCTATAGCGAAAATCAACCCACAGTCCTGGACTTAAGAAAGGCTCCTCACTGGGCCAGTGATAGCCGATGTAGAAGTGTTTGTTCCCCAGGTAATTTGGGGGCGATGGATTTATTTTGCTGCCGCTGTCAGCGGGGCGATTCAGCTGATCCGATTCGGCGATAAACAACTTGTAAAATACTCTGGCCGGGGTGGCATAGCCGTGGGTGCGCAGCGTCAAGCGCTCGCAGGAGCGCTCCCGCATGATTTCAGCCAATTCGTTTACATTGAACAGGGGCCTGTAGCGCACCATCGGCGGCAGATGCCGGTCTACATGCAGGGAAATTGTCGCCGTGCTGGTGACTAAAAATACGTTCTCGTGCAACCGGTCGGCGTACACTTCAAAGTTGCGGCTGATGGCAGCGCTGAATTGCTTAGTTTTCCAGCTGTTGAGCGTTTTAATGACGTATTCTTCCCCCACAATTGCCGCCAAATCGGGATACTGATTCAGGTCGCACAAAGAGCGCACGGCTTTGGCAATTTCTGCCTCAGATTTTAAACCGGCATAGGTGGGCAAGGCATCAGCTGCCGGTGCGGCATCCGGCGGGTTGGGATACGCCAGCTGCACAATCCGCGCTTTCACCCACCAGTCGGAAAAGGGGGCGGAATTGCGGATAATCGATTCCAGCCACCGCTGGTCGTTGAGACACCTTTCGGGGTTTTTTGACCAGGAAAAGGGCAAACTGTCGTAATGTCGTTCAATGTCCATAGGTTGTCTGTCGAGTTTCTCCTGCCTGAATCTGGTCACGGGGTGAGAGGGTGCGGGGGTGAGAGGGCGCAGGGCAGAACTTTTCTTCCTTCTTCCCTGTTCACGGTTCCCAAAACCCAAGTAAATTATATCGCCCTTCGGTCTGAAAAACCCGGTTTCTTGAGGATAATATCGTTATTGTAGCACAGGCGGGACGCCTGTGCCAACTTCTGCCTCCCCACCAGAAGAGGAGAAACCCGGTTTCTGGAAGAAACCGGGTTTCTTACTTACCAGCTTCAATCCGTGCGCGAAATCACTTGCTGGGGAGCTCTTAGCAAATAGGTGCGATTGTCTCTGTCTACCAGTCTGACAACGACATCGACTTTAGTCCCCGGCTCCCATTTTGGCCCGTTTCTGGCAACTTTTTCCAGCTGGTTCCCTGTGGGTTGCCTGCCCTCACCGGCTAGCTCAGTTTCCCACACCTGTCCCTCATCTTTGATCGCCCACAGCCGGTCCGCTTGCAGCGAAGAGGGAAAAGCTCCCTCATCCTTTGCCCTCACCCGAATCGAAGCGATTAGAGGTTTGCCCCCCGGCGGGCTTATTGGCATGAAATCCCGCCAGAGATAGGTTTCCAAAACATACTGCCGGCCCTCAATTTCTACGGCAGAGGGTGCCGATAATACAGTGTTCATAGGAGGAAGAGAGGCTATTTCGCCTTCGCCAATTTGGGATCTCTGACCTTGCAATCTTCGCAATTCATCTGCCGCCAGCGGGCCCCGATAAGGCCCGCAGTAGTGCATTTTCATCACAGCGTCAAACGCCCAGTGATCTGCCGGCACGTCTGAAAAAGGCACCGGCAAAGTGCGAATTTGGTCGGAGGCGCAAGCTTGCAGGATTTGCTCTGTGTTCGGCTGGGTTTGCGCGCCAGCCGGCGCGGCTAGCCAAAGGGGAACCAACAAAGCCGTGGCAATTAGGATACTTCGTCTCATAGGCTTTGGAGCGTGACAAATATCGTCAGAGCTGGATTGCAGATATAAGCTGTTAGGCTTTTAACCTGCTTTTCCATTGAAAGGAGGCAGAGCCTCCAGATTGCGTTCCCAGCCTGAGGCTGGGAACGAGAGAATCCTATCTGTATTACAGATATATTCCTAGGATACAACGTTCCGCACAATCTCGGAAGAAGTGGGCGCGCCGGTAACACACGCCCTCACAGAACACGCAAGAGCTTTTGCCAAAAGCGGAGGGACTGCATTGCCAATCTGCTCGCACCGGCTTTCCTCAGAACCCTTGAATTCAAACCAGTCGGGAAAGCTTTGCAGGCGAGCCCCCTCACGCACAGTGAGCCTTCGCCTGCGCCCATCGGGCAAGCGGACGCGCAGCATGTCGCCGGTGGCGGCGCTCAGGTTGCGGCAGGTCACCGTTCTAGCCGGAGCGTCTAGGTGCAAATCTCTAGGCTTAACGCATTTCGATGCTATCTCGTATTTTCTCACATATTCATCCATCTTAGGTGTGAGAAATTTTGCGCCTGCCGGTGCGAGAAACGCCAGCTCTCCTAAAGCGTCACCGGCAGTGTAAGCTGAGTTGAGATGGGTCTTTACTGGCCACTCCCACCCCCCTTTGTGGGCGACGCAAAAAAGACGCTCCCGGCGCTGCGGCACCCCATAATGGGCAGCATTGAGGATTTCCCACTCCACAATATAGCCAAGATTTTTCAGTTCTGTAACAATCTCTTCAAAATAATCCCTGTTGCGAAAAAGCATCCCCCGCACATTTTCAAACAGGGCAATTTGCGGGCGATAGCGCTCAACAGCCTTCAGAAAAATAGGGAAGCCGTCGCGGCTGTCGCGGAGTCCGAGTTGGTGCCCGCCAACGCTAAATGGCTGGCAGGGCGGCCCGCCAATGATTGCGACTGCCCCCTTGACTAAATCCGTGTTTTGTGTTAGAATAACTTCCTGACAAGTTCCCCCCAGATTGTGCCGGTAAGTCGCGCAGGCGTCTGGCAGCATTTCATAACCGGCAGTTCTGAAACCGGCAGCTTCAAACCCCAGCGCCATCCCCCCGCAGCCGGCAAACAAATCGATAGCCAGGGGCGAGACGCCTGTGCTGCAGCGCTGAAGTTCTCGCTCGATGAACTCAAGGTAGGGAAATTTGCTGTTGGAGTTAGGGGGTTTCATCTCAAGTCGTTATTGAGGACTCATGCAACGCGCCGAACCCCAAACAGAAACCCGGTTTCTTAAAGAAACCGGGTTTCTGGGTTTCTTGAACTCGCGTCTCTACAAACCGGCAGGTTTTAAAATCATACCACGGTTACTTGTCAGATTTCAAACCGGCAAACAGAGTTTCCCAATCCTCCGGGCTGCCCCCATTGGGACTCTCTCTCACCTCAAAGGTGACATTGCACGCTTTGGGTTCTGACAGCGCCCGCACGCACAGTTCGGCGATATCTTCCCGGCTGACTTTGCCCTTAATATTGTCGCCTTGGTCGAAGATCAGCGCCTTGCCCCCCGGTTCCTCCGTCATCGCACACGGCCTGATAATAGTATAAGGCAGTCCGCTAGCTCGGATCGCATCTTCGCCGCGCAATTTCCAGGTGAGAATTCCCCCCAGTTGGTCGTTCAATCTCACCGCCGGCGGTTCTTCCTCTAATTTTAGTCCCGGACGTCCCGGACGAGTGACGCCGGCAGAACTGACCTGCACGAATCGCGGTAAAATGGTGCTGCCATAGGCTTTGATGGATTCCAGTTGCAGCTGGAAAATCCCCGGCTCAAATCTGGGATTCAGCGCCCCGTCGTACTCAAATTTACTCAGCATCAGCTGGAAGGAGTAAATCTGGCTGGGGTCGAAGGGCTCGCCGGTTTTCAAGGTCTTGGCGCGAAACACGGGAATCAAGGCATCGAAGGGGATGCGGACTGTTATCCAGATATTGTACACTGTGTCGAAGGAATAGCAGTAGGCAACGCTATCCCATTTCGTCTCGTTGCGGACGATGAATTTATATCGCTTGCCGTCTCCTTTGACGCGCAAGTCGATGCCGGCACACCCGGTTAAGTTGAGCGGCGGGTCGAAGTTGCGGGTGCGCACGGAAGCGAATCCGCCGGAGTTTGCGGTTGAGACGAAGCCGGAAAATAGGGCGGTGGAATCGGCTATCCGGATGGAACTCTCGCTGACGCCACCCATTACGATGTCATCCAGTGCGCCCCAGGTGTCTTTCAAATCCTGCGACGGTTTTGTGAAGTCGAAAAGCATTTTTTCACCGCCGGCTTCTTCGCCGAGCTGCTGGCGTGCCGCTCGCAGCAGGTTCTCCATCCCCCTGCACTCTACAATTTCGGGAACGTCGGCGACTTCGGGCATGTAGAATTTGATGCCCTGATAGTATTTTTCGCGGGTTGGGGTGTCGCCTTCTTTCGGCTGCACCCGCGTGCCGGTGCAGCAGACTACGGCGGTAATGTCGCTCATCACCTGCGCAGTCAGCGTCTCTGGGATGGTGATGTCTCCCTCGACTATTTCCACAGTTAGCCCTAGGATTTCCCGCCCTCGTTTGGCATCTCTGACAAGGGCTCGCACTTTGTACCCCCGCTCTTGCAGCCGGCGCACCACTCGCTTGCCGACGCCGCCGGTGGCACCGGCAACCAGTATGACTCCCTGTTTGTTGGTATCGGTGGCTTTCTGTTTTTTGCCGGCACCTTTGAGAAGCTGCTGTATCCAGCTGGCGTTACCCACGAAGGGGATAACGCCGAAATAGGTTAGGGTTTTCGCAAACCTGCCGGCGTCCCATTTGGAGGTAGTTTTTTCAGTCACAACCCAAGTCCTCAGCATTTGTTCTCGTCTACTTAGACTATAATTCAGTTTTCAGCTGGGTGGGAACCTATTGCTTCACCTCGTTCCCAGCCTCAGGCTGGGAACGCCACTTTGGAGGCTCTGCCTCATTCGGTGCACACCTTGGGTTACTTAGACTATAATTCAGTTTTCAGCTGGGTGGGAACCTATTGGTTGAGAGCGTTGAAGCTAGCAGGGGTTTAGGAGAGCCGGCTAAAAATATCTCCTCAGGGGGATTCAGCCGTTCGCCGCCGTCAATTAATCTGGAGCAGCTTACAGGAAGCGAACGTCCACAGGAGGAGAGCGTCCAGATGTCCGAGCCCTTACTCGTCGTTGACGTGCAAGCCGGTTTTATCAACCAGTACACGCATCATATCCCCCAGCGCGTCGCCCGCCTGATCGGGAGCGGCGAGTGCGCGCCGGTGCTGTTCACTCGCTTCATAAACGCGCCGGATGGGCCATACTATCGCTTTCTGGAATGGCACGGCTGCGAACAAGAGCCTGAAATCAATCTTGTCCCGGAACTCGAACCTTTTGTCAAGCCCGGTACAGTCTTCTGCAAGTCTGGAGTGTGCGGGATGCCAGATGAGCTAGCCGGCTACCTGCAGCAGCAGCATATTGAGAGCGTCTGTATCGCCGGCATCGACACGGATATGTGCGTGCTGAAAATCGCGATGGATCTGTTCGATATTGGCATTGAGCCGGTTGTCCTGACGGATTGCTGCGCCAGCACCGCAGGATTGCAGGCGCACCTGGCGGGATTGGCGGTGCTCAGCCGCAATATCGGTGCCAGCCGGCTGCGGGATGCCGGTCTGGGAAACGGAACTTTGGCAGCGCCGGTGTGAGAGAGTGTTTATAAAGAAAACGTCAGCGAGTTAGAAACTGCGGGAGTCTCCGTGCGATCTCCGCCCTACAATTGCTGTATCCGCTTTTACTGACTCTTTCCCGTCTCAAGGCAGAGTTTTTACTTACCGGCACTGATATTTTTACCTTTCCAAAGGTAGATGTCGCTTGACGCCGGCATTATTTACATTACTTAATATCCGGCACAGCAAACTTATCTCATTGGGAGATCGCACTATGACTAACACACCAAAGGCAGAAAACCCGTACAACAGCCAATTAGACCGGAAATACGGCGAATTTGCGACTAAATTCGAGTTCGGTTCTAACCCCAGTGCCGAAATTTGGAACGGTCGTTTTGCCATGCTTGGCTTTCTGATTGCTCTGATTGTTGAGCTAACCACCGGTCAAGGAATCCTTCACTTCTTTGGTTGGATGTAATGTTTCTTTCTCGTTCCCAGGCTCCCCCTGGGAATGAAGAGTGGGAGGCTCCGCCTCCCCCCTGAGCAAATTATAGCACAAACCGGCTGCTAATCACCGAGAGCCTGAATTTGAGCGATTAGCCAAGTGTTTATCATTGTGCCATCACTTTCGCGACTCTGCCGCAGAGCCTCTTCGAGCAGGGTTAAGGGTAAAGCCGGCAACACTTGAGACTGGGTGATTTGCTTGCTTCCGCCACCAGCAACAGCAAAAGCAATTACTTGGCACTGACGCACATCCACAACCCAATATTCAGCCACTCCCAGCCTCTCATAGAGCAGGCGCTTGCTCCCCAAATCATCCGAGAGAGATGTCTTGGCAATTTCAATGACTAAATCTGGGGTCGGGTAAACATTTAAATCAACCTGAGAAGTAGCAAAGGGAATAATTTTGGCCGTTTCCCCAATGTAGATGGCTAAATCTGGCTGACAGTCCGCCTCACCAGGTTTTCTGAAAGTGCAGTTAGTCAGTCCCCGGATGGGAATACGTTTAAGACCGCTGAATATAGCGATAGCAGACCCGAGAGAGAAGTTATCGCAGGAGTGGTCGAAGCCTTGAGGAGTCATTTCAATTCGCAGCTGTCCATTGTAGTAATAGCATTTAGCGGGTTCGTAAGCTGGCTCAGCAATGGCTTGGATGTACTCATCCCAAGTGGCTGTCACCCATTCATCTGTTGCTAGTTTCGTTTGGGCTTGGGTCATATTGATTTTAGATTTTAGATTTTGGATGTTAGATTGAGTCAAAACTGCTAAAGGTTATTTTATAGGGTTACTATTAGAGTTGTGAAAGCGTATAAACCCGGTTTATTTGAGAAACCGGGTTTCTGGCCCCAGAGGTTTCACCAATCATTTAGAACCGCTATATAACCTATCGTAACGCGCTGTCATCAAGACAGGCTACAGTTTACAAGCATCCCGTCTAGGAGAGAAGATATTCCATAAATTCTTAAACCCCTCTGCGCCTCCCACCCGCCGCGCCGGCAGGTGCCCAGCCGGGGCTCGAAGCTCGAAGGTCAAGTCATCGTAGTTGAGCCACTTGTTGTTCAATAACCATCCGGTGCGCTGGCCAAATTTATCCCAGTCTTGGCCCACTTCCTGCCAGATGCGCCTCTGCACGCTGAAGCCAAACTTGCCATTGCTGTATTTTACCCAAAGCTGATCGATGGTGCGGAGGTCTGTGCAGGGAAATTTCTTCATACTTTGCGGATCGATCCATCCTTCTTTTTCACGAGCGGCTACCCAGAGCATAACTCTCCTTGTTTCCGCATCGGCTTCTTTAAATTTCCCAGATGCCAGCAGGTTTTGCAGTTCGCTGTAGCCTGCCCCTACTTCTGAAGCTAACGTGGCGGTTTGAGAGTAACTAACTGGGGTTGGTGGAGAAGGGTTAACCTTAGCTGGTGGAGAAGGGCTAACTGTGGTGTGTGTAGATGGGCATGACTCCGACGGCAAGCGAAAGAAGCATCTAATTTCTGGAGTTGCGAAAGCAGCAACTGCCACAATCAAGCTCAGTAGAGCAATTCCCTCTCCTCGGTTCCATCCACTTTGGCTCATAGACTTAACTTCCAAGTGAAAATTTAAAGGCTACAGAGTTAGGCGCGACGAACACACCCGCTCCTAGCAGTATAATTCACTCTCCGGACAGATGGCAAGAGCCTCTCTGAGTGCATCATCTGAAGCCAGCTGCAACACAGCCTAAGCGCCGAGTTCCTGTTCCAGAATGTCTATTAACTCTACAATGCTCAGTGACCGGCTTGGCTCGACATTGGATTCCTCCCCTATGTGGACATGGTGCGGGAAATTCGGCAGATGGGGGAAATGCTTTACATTATCCCAGCGTTTCCTCAATACCTGCTGCGACTTATCCATCCACTGATATCGATAGCGCTGCGTCACACAACGCCCCTCTTCAACAGTAAAATATTCTGCTATTTCCAAAAACTCCCCATTGCTGAGTGTTAGCCGCGCCCGGAAGTAACCCCGCTCCGGCAAGGCGTAATCTTCTATAACGCTAAAAGTAGCCACAGCAAAACTGGCCAGCAGTTGAGTCTGAATTTCCTTTAAATACTCCTGCGCTTCCATCAACTCGCTTCTGACTCCAAAATGGCTAATCGTTCCCGTACAGACAACCACATTTCATAAAAGATACTCCACTCCACCCAATCCATGTCATCGCCGAGTTCTCCGGTTTGGAAGCGCCGGTAAAAATCCGCTGATGACATCTCATACTGCGCTTCAAACCGCTGCAATCTGTTTTGCAAACCGGCAGCATCCCGCTGAGCGGCTGCTATTTCCTGCGCGATAATCTTGTCTAGGGTTCGCTCTACGAGTTCACTGCCATATCCCCCCAACTGATAGAGTTTCTGCAATTTTTCCAGGTTTTCTAGCGTTTTCTCCTTAGCTGCCATCTTCCTTCGCTCCATTTTTCTCAATTATACCACCGGCTAGCCAAGCCGCAAGCGCCATAATGTGCCGGTCAAATTCACGGGAACCCCCAAACATCTTCCAACCTCCTATTTCTCTGAGTTGTGCTGATTCCCGCCCACTCCCCTAGAAATGAGTGCTGACAGGCTGCAAACTGCCTCGCCCCGAAAGCCGGCTAGCCCTCCCCCTTTCCTCTCCTCTGTTCCCCCTCCCCGCGTGCGGGGAGGGGGCTAGGGGGTGGGGTTTCCTGAGATAATAATACCAAATCCGAATCAACCCTAATGCCCAATCAGATCCCCCTCTTACTGCTCCTCCCTTTCTTAGCAACTGCAGTAGAAACCTGTGCCAGCCAGCAACCCTCTCCCCTCCCTCAAAATTATACCTCTCCAATGACTCAAAATACTACTCCCCAACCCCCACAGCCGCCGGCAGTTACTAACGCCACTGCCGGCTGGAATAAAAACCTCAAGGTTGATGATGTTGCCTACGACCTTTACATTCCCAATAACTATCGCAACCGCACCCTTGTCGTGCTTCCCGGCTGGAATTTCCCGCGCACCAGCTGGGTGGAAAACTCCCGCCTCATCGAATATGCTGAAAAAGGCGGATACGCTGTCATTCTTCCGGAAATGCTGGAAACCCTTTACGAGAGTTCCTACTATCCGGAAACTGAACTAAAATGGAATCAGCTTCCGGGGGGAGAATTTATCAAAAAGCGATTCATTCCAGAAATGCAAAAAAGACACAACCTTCTCGTGCGAGGGGGAAACAATACGCTTTTGGGACTGTCCACCGGCGGCAGGGGCGTCGCCCTCATCGCCCTGGAAAATCCGGGGGTATTTGTTGCCGGTGCCAGCCTTTCTGGCGATTTCAGCCAGGAAAACACCCCCGACGACCGGCTAATGACTGCAGTGTACGGCGCATACGCGAATTTCCCCGAAAGGTGGAAAGGGCGCGACAACCCTCAGGCGCGAGTTTCAGAATGGATAATGCCCCTATATCTCGCCCACGGAACCGCCGATGATATCGTACCCGAAGAGCAAAGCCGGCTATTTTACGAAGCCCTAATCCGCCAGCACGGCAACACAATTGCTGTGGAATACCACCCTGTTGCCGGTGCCGCACACAACTACAAATTCTGGGGAGGGCAGCTGCCGGCAGTCTTTGCATTCTTTGAGAAGACAATCGGCAGCCGGTGATTCCAATTTTGGATTTTGGATTCACTCGTTCCCAGCCTCAGGCTGGGAACGCAATCTGGAGGCTCCGCCTCCTTTCAACGGAAAAGCAGGTTAAAAACCTAACAGCTAATAACACAACAGCTAACCTCAATACTTCTGTCTCGGGGAGGATTTTTCCCATCTCTTCCCTTTTTCCCCTCTCCCCCTTTTGCAGAGACGCGATTTTTCGCGTCTGCGTTAAAAGTAGGGTGCGTTCCCCCCAAGGGAACGCACCCTACAGCTGTTTTAGCTAGCATAGGAATAATAGCTATTCCACCGGCCTAGGTTAGAAGTAGCGTTCCCCCCAAGGGAACGCACCCTACAACTGCTTTCGCTAGGATAAGGATAGCACCTATCGCACCGGCCAAGCAGATGGTTCTCTCAACAGCACAGGACTTGTCCCATCCCTATCGGTTTACCTGGTTTGATTGGTTTTGCCTGTGGTATCCCCCAGCATGGCTGATTTTATTCAACCGGCACTGGCAGCACTACCACCCAAATCCAGACGGGTGGATTGGTTTGGAATACGCCCTATTTCTCCTTCCCGGCGGCTTTTACCTAGCACTGTTCAGCCGGTGGTTGCGCCTGGGGTGCCGGCTGCCCCAAACAGAAGATTGCCAAATCGAGCCGGCGTACCAGCAAGCCTTCCGAGACGAAATCCTCACCCCCATTGTAACACATTACTTTCAAGGCGAGTTAATCCAAACCGAACACATCCCCGAAACCGGCCCCCTGATTGTCATCCTCAACCATGCCGGCATGAACTTCCCTTGGGATTTCTTCGGATTAGCCTTTCTCTTAAGCCAGAAACAGCAATGGGTTGTGCAATCCCTCGCTCATACTAGCCTCTTTGACCACCCCTGGGTGAAGTGGTGGCTGCCCCCGGGTTGGTCCCAAATCCTGGGCGGAGTGCCGGCAAAAAAAGATACCTTTGAAACAGCACTTAACTCCCAAAACCAAAAAACTATTCTCCTTTACGCCCCAGAAGGCGGGCGCGGACCGGCCAAAGACTGGCGGCGGCGCTATCAACTCGCCAAGTTCGACCCGAGTTTTATTCGCCTCAGCGAGCGCTACCAAATCCCCATCCTGCCGGTCGTCTGCACCGGCAGCGAATCCCTGCACCCTCTAGCGATTAATATTCAAAAATTAGCCCGTCTGGCAAAATTGCCATTTTTCCCCATTTCCTTTTTAATGATTCCTTTTGCGCTCTTTCCCTCAATGGGAGTCTGGGCAATGAAAACCCGCCTGCGCTACTATATTCAGCCCCTCTACCGGCCTTGGGAAGATACCGGCTCTCAAACCCCTCCAGGAACAGAGCGATCAGTTACTTATCATAAAGCAGAAGCCTTGCGAGCGCAACTGCAAAACCGACTCAACCAACTCCTGACCGAAGACTAAAAGTAGAGTGCGTTCCCCAGGGGAGAACGCTACAAACTTTCCTCTTCCTTCTTGGCGTCCTTGGCGTCTTGGCGGTTCATTCTTCCTGTTAATCACCCAGAAACTAAGGGGAAACGCACCCTACCAACGAGGGTAGAGTGCGTTATCAACCCACCCTACTGTGTGACAAGTTTTGCCACCAGCAGATTAAAACTCTCGCTCGCCGTACTTTTGCCAACGCCATAACAGGCGCGCCGCCGCCACCCAATCACCGGCAAATGCCCCTCAGGAGCCTCAATACTGAATGTCAGATCGTCGTAATACTTCCAGTTGCCGGTGACGCGCCACCCCACAGTATCGCAAAAGTTTGTGTAGTCCCCACCGGCACCCTGCATGATCCGCAACTGCACGCTCAACCCAAACCGAGCGTTACTGTGCTGTTCCCAGAGCGTATCAATAGTGCGCAAATCCGTACTGGGAAAGTTTTTCATGTCCTCTACCGTCAGCCAGCCTTCCTCTTCCCGACCGGCCACTCTCAGCATTGCCCCCCAAGTCTCTTCATCCGCTTTTCGCCACTTCCCTTTTGCCAGCAGGTTCTGCAAGTGGCTGTAGTCCACCCCCACCTCAGAACTCAGATAGCCCTGGCTTTGCCCCCCACTGAGCCACTCTTCCAGCCGCCACAGGGAGTGCTGCATTTGCTCTGGGTTGAACTGTTCGAGCCGGTAGAGCACCCACTCCAGCTGAGACAGCAGGCTCGCTCTCTCCTGCGCCGCCTGCTGCAACTGCTCGTACAGCTGCGCTCTCTCCTGCGCCGCCTGCTGCAACTGCCCCTGCAATTCAAAAAGCCTCACTTCCAACCGTGACAGAGCCTCGCGAGTCCGCTCGCCCTTTTGTTTCGATTTGGCTTTCCGTGGCTTTTCGCCGGAATCGCTTTTAGACTTTTTAGACATCGTTTTGGTTCCCCACTTCTCTCTTCCAATATGCTTGTCGCCCATTCAGCCAAAGGCTTGTCCTAGCCTCGCTTTCCTCCCCACCCCCCCACCCCTTTTCTCAAACTTTAATAAAAACTTATCATTCGCTTCTTGTTTTATAGAAAAATTAAATTATTCCCTGAGCGCCCCCTTCTCAGCTTTCGTTAATTTTTTTTACATGCAGCTTGACTTGCGCGTGCTAATATGCAGATAGCCTCCCACCTACGGCTGACTCCTCTCCCTGACTGCCTGGATATAGAGGCATCCTTTCTCCTCCCACCCCAGATATAGGGGCAAGGCCCAGTTGAGCGTGAATTTCAGCGTGACGGAACAGCCAGCCGCCTGCCGGCTGCCAGCGCCGCGCATTTTCTGAGTGCTTGAAATCACAAACTGGCAGGATTTTTGTCACATTCTCTCGAAGATTCCCATCACCCAGCGCCAGCCGAAAATCATTCATATTAGTAAGAGTGAGTTGTGTAGGTGGTGGAAGATGAAACCTGAGATGTTGGCGCTGGCAGCAATACTGATGGCCTTCGGCATGGCGACCGAAGCGAAAGCGGAAAATCCGGAACACCTGAAACAGCTGCTCGAAACGATGCAATGTCAGGGGTGCGACCTCAGCGGAGCCCGGCTGGAAGGGTTTAACTTGAGTGGTGCCAACTTGAAGGGAGCCAACCTTAGGGGAACGGACCTCCAGGGAGCCAATTTGAATGAGGCCAACCTCAATAAAGCCGACCTGGTTGGCGCGTCGCTGCAGGACACGACGCTGATTGGTGCCAAACTGCACGGTGCTGTGCTCGATAATGCGGACTTGAGCGGTGCCAACCTCAGCATGGCCGGCTTGGTGATCGCCAGCCTGAAAAATGCCAACCTCAGTGAGGCCAACCTTATAGGAGCCAACCTGGAAAGTGCCGATCTCACCGGTGCCAACCTCTATAAAGCCCGCCAGTCTTTCGCCAGCAGCCGCAGTGTCGCTACGATCGGGGGCAGCCCTTACCCGATTGATGTCGCCGGCGTTAACCTGCGGGATGCGGATTTGAGTGACGCCAACCTCGCCGGTGCGAACTTCAGCGGGTCCGACTTGAGCGCCGCCAACCTCGCCGGTGCCAATTTGAACGGTTCTAACCTGGCCGGTGCCAACCTGGCCGGTGCCAATCTGGCCAATGCGGATCTCCGCAATGCCTTTCTCGAAGGCGCAAACCTTCCGGAGGGCGAGGGTAACACTCCCTCGGTGAGTTTGGTCAACAGCAACTGATTTCTAGCAGTGGGGTGCCGCTAGCACCCCACTGTTTTTTCTGCCCTGCTAGCCAATCTGCATGGGCTCACTGGCTGAGTCCTCGCCAACCCCTGAGTCAGCGGGAATATCCTCCTCTTCTGGAAGCCGGATGATGTCATCCTCTCCCAGGTACTCGCCATTCTGAATTTCAATCATCACCAGGGGAATCACTCCTGGATTTTCCACTCGGTGCGGCGTGCATTGAGGAACGTAGGTTGAACAGTTCTGCGGAACCAATAACTCCTCCTCGCCGCAGGTCACTTTGGCCGTGCCAGACACGACCACCCAGTGCTCGCTGCGGTGATAGTGTATCTGCGTGCTCATGGTGTGCCCGGGCTTGATCTCAATTTGATTGATCCGGTAGCGCGATCCTTCTTCCAAAACCCTCACTTTTCCCCAGAATCGCTCTTGCGTATTAGAACTGGTCATAGCTTCTCCCTCCAGTCAGTGCCATCTCTATTGTCAGCTGTCAGGGGTCAGGTGTTGGGGGTCAGGAGTCACGGGTCAGGGGCTGCCTGCCTGGGAGCGGGAGGAGTTAATGTTAAGTAATTAGCCGGACTTTGCAAATTATTCGTCACAGTTCAGCGCAGCCAGACCCTCATTGCTGTTCATAAACCCGGTTTCTTTAAGAAACCGGGTTTCTGTATTTTCCGTTTATTTGCGTCTTTATAGCGCTCCCGTCAGCTCACCGCCGGCTCTAGGAGCTTAACCGTACCCCGGAGGGCGTCAATTTCCACCAAAGCACCCACCGGCACCGTGAATTTATCCTTCATGTGGCCAATCATGGAACCGTACCAGGCGGGGATGCCTAAAGGTTTGATGTGTTCCGACAGCATTTGCCGGAAGCTCAGGGACTTGTCGGGCTCCTCAGGATCGCAATCCCTGCACTGGCCAAAGATAAACCCAGAAATCTGGTCCAAAATCCCCGCCAGTTTCAGGTGAGTCAGCATCCGGTCGATCCGGTAAACCTCCTCCCCAATCTCCTCGACAAACAAAATCGCCCCCTGCCAGTCTGGGAGGTAAGGCGAGCCCACCATCCCCGCCAGCACCGACAAATTTCCCCCCACCAGTCTGCCCCGCGCCCTGCCGGCAGTCAGGGTTTCCACCCGGTAGTTCAAGTCATACCAGGGATTTCGCAGCGTCACCGCTTCCCCGCTGAACAGAATCCGCTTCACCCAGTCCAGCGTAAACCGGTTCCAGCTCGATGTCCCCACCGGCCCGTGAAAAGTCACCACCCCACTCCTAGCATAAATCGCCAGCACCAGAGCCGTAATATCGCTGTAGCCCATAATAATTTTAGGCTGCCGGCGTATCAAATCGTAATCCAGCCTCTGTAAAATCCGGCTGCTGCCCCAACCCCCGCGCATCGCAATCAGCGATCGCACCGATGAATCCGCGAACATACTATTGATATCGGCAGCGCGGTCAGCATCTCGTCCCCCCAGATAGCCGTACCTGTCGCGCACATGCGCTGCTAGCTTTACATTTAATCCCAATTGTGCTAATTCTTTTTTGGCAATATCCACATCTTCCGGGTCAAGGAAACTGGCGGGATTAACCAAACCCACCGTATCCCCCACTCTCAAGCGGGGTGGCTTCAAAATCGGGGTTGGAGATTGGCTGTCTCGGGCGAATGCCGGCACCTGAGTGGCCAGCAAAGACAGCCCAAAAGTTCTCAGAAAGGAGCGGCGATTAGCTCTCATACTAGACCCGTTCGTAGTTGGGCTTTAGCCCAAAGGTTCGTAGTTGGGCTTTAGCCCAAAGTTTGTAGTTGGGCTTTAGCCCAAAGTTTGTAGTTGGGCTTTAGCCCAAAGTTTGTAGTTGGGCTTTAGCCCAACCGGCGCACCCAATGACTAGCCGATCCGCCGTCAATTAACCGGCTTACTGCGACTGGTCTGTTTTGGCGTTTTCCTCAGACTGCAAATATATTACCTTGTCGCTGCCTGCCGGTGGCTGGGACATAGCAGCTTTTTTGCGATTCCTTCTTTTCCGCCCAATTCTGTTCAGCTTCAACAAAATTTTTGCCATTCTATGCATCCGATGCTTGCCGCGCCTTTCCGGAAAGCCGTCACGCTCCAGCCATTCCCCAGTCATACCCGGTTTAAAATTCAGACGGCTGCCATCTTGCAGGGCATATTTATTGAGATCCTTTTCCGTCAGGGCTCGTCTCCCTACCAAGCTCATCTCTCCCATCAAGACGTTCCAGAACTCGGGCAATTGCTCCAGTCCCGTCTTCCGCAAAAAACGCCCAACCCGAGTCAGCTTCGCTTCGCCTTCGCTCTCAACCAACTTATCAATCACCCGGGAAGATACGGGCTTTGCCAACGTTCTCGCACCGGCTGCCGTCGCGCGAAATTTCCACAGGCGGAAGCGCTTCCCCATCAACCCACAGCGAACCTGACTCAATAAAATTGGCCCCGGGCTCTCTAGCTTAATGGCGATACTGATGGGAATAAACACAATCGCTGTAATCGCCAGACCAATACAGCCCCCTAAAATGTCAGTGATACGCCCTGTGCGATTCGGGGCAGCAGAATGCAATGGCCGTGTGGGAGGCAGGGTTAGGCTGGGCGTGCGAACTGTTTCCGTGGCCGTTTCGATGGTTAACACATTATCCAGCTCAGCTTTCGATAAAATCAGCCTGACTTCAGGCCCCACACTCCAGAACACGAGCTGCCGGCCTAGAGAACGAGCGATGTTGTGGATATCAACCAAAGTTTCCAAAGCCAGGCTATCAATGAACTTCGTTTTGCTCATATCCAGGACAATTTTTCGCACCTCTTTTGGGAATCCCTGCTGGAAATGTTTTTTGAATTCCCGGAAGGCCCGCTGGGTAAAAGCTGGAGGCGTGAGCAGGATCAAAGTATCTTTGAAAGTCACCATAGTCTGCGGCTTGCATTCTAAAGCAAGAGCTTCCCTTGATGGGGTCACCGGCTCCTCCCCAATATATTGAGCTTTCGGATAGAGACTGGCTATTTGTTTCCCTTGGACAATGAGTTGATCGATCCCCGATAAAGCTTGCAATATCCGAGCCGACAGACTCAGCTGCTTTAACCGAGTTTTGGATTCTACAAAGATCACCTGGCTGCCACAGAAGAATTTGGCGATCAGCAAGAAAGGAACTGCCACACCGGCACCCGTAGAAAGCACTAAATCCGGTTTTTCCAGACTGAGTATAACTTTGAACGCCAGCAGGAGGTTCCTGATTAAGTTAGGGATATTGCGATTGGTCGGACTGTAAGCCCAGTACACGCGCCCCTTTTCCGCTTGCAGCTCTGATGCTGTGGTGCCTGTCTTGAAAGTCACCCAGCAAACCTTTTCAAATTGACTCCAAAACCCTTTCAGCTGCCGCATCGCTTTATAGTGGCCACCTGAAGAGCAAACCAGCATCAGTTTTTTGTATTCCTGCCTGTCATAGCGCTGCTTCAGCGCCTGACAAATTTTGCTTTCATTGTTATTCTGAATCAGCCGGCAAGGAACCGGTGCGGCCAGAAATCTGGCCAAATCCCCAACTGACCAAGCCACCGGCACGCCTTGCTGTTCTAAGGCTTCCGCCATCTCTATTTGATGGTCGTCAACATGCTCGCCAAACCGCCGGGTGCGCGGCACTAATATAAAAGGTTTCCCCAAGGATTCCAGCAGCATTGCTGTCCCTTCCCCACAGTGGGCGACAATAACTCGCGCCTCTTCCACTACAGCTTGGAAGACGGACTCCGGCAGGCACTGGTATACTTTGGCTCCATCCGGAATTTTTGTGGATGAGCCATACTGCACAATCACTTCTTCCTTTCTGTCGATTATCCCGTAGCGGATTAAGACATCCACCCAATCCATTAAGGCATTAAAGGGATATTGCTCGGTTCCTACTGTTACTAAAATCATACCTGCACCATTTACTCGGCAGCGACAGTTCGCTTCTTCCAGTTATTAATCCCACTTGCTTGACCGAAATACTGCTAGTTCCTATTTTTTAAATTTTTCTTAAGCCTGCGCTCTGCTGGCTGCCTTAACGCTAGCTGGCTGAACGCTGACAAGCCCTCACCACCTCCCTCTACTCTGGTTGCCGTCATTTTAGCCCTGAAGAGTTCTGCTTAACTTCAAAATTAATAATTCTTAACTTCCATTTAACCTGTCCGCACACCACCGGCCCGTATGGCAGGCTAAAGAAGCCTCTTTTTTTGGACAGACCCGCTCAAAGCTTCGCAGCTTCTCCCCTAGACTTGCCAGTCAACCCCGGAGAGAGTTTTTAATGAAGTTTTATCCCCAGCTTAGCCATAGGTAACCTAGAGAATTTACGGTATAGCCCCTCTCAACTGTTAAGAAAAGTTTCTGAGCATCCGTAGATTTACTGTTAGATTCACCGGCTCAGGTTTTGCCACCGCACACCCTGGAGACCGGCGGTCTTCGATAGAGGATAGGTATTTTAACCATGATAGATCGGCACCGGGCTGAACCGCTTGTGCCAGAAAAAATCTTTTTTTAGCACAAACTGCCACCGGCGCGTCAAATAGGTGTTCCTCCCTAAAGACCAATGGCGTGAAGGACAGACCAGTCAAGGGTATCCCGATTGCGGAGCTTTAATTCCGTCAGCAGCTTTTTGTCAAAAATACCAAATCCACCCTGGTACTCCCAGAGCGCATAGCCAATTTGGGAGCGAGAAAGCAAATTGGCCACATCCCTGTGCCAGTTGAGGCGGTCTGCCGCCGGCCCAACCTTCTTGTAGACGCCAAACTCGCCGCAGTACACCGGCACCCGGTACTGCTGGCGGAACTTCAACACCGGCTCCAAGTCGCGGGCGATATGGTCGCTATTGTACTTTTCATACTGGTACCAGTCAAGCCACTTTTGCGCCGGCGCAGCGGGAATCGACTGTCTGGCTAACCGGAACCGCGCCGCGTCGTAGGGGTAAGGGATATCCCTGACCTTTTCCAATCCCGAAATCCAGTCCGCTCCTTGGTGAGTGAACGTTTTGTGTTCGTAGAAGTGGAACGTGTAAATGACATTGCCATCCCCCACCGGCTTCATATCGGCAAAACTTTGTGGATTGCTCCACCCGTGCGCCCCAACAATAATCGTGTGACGCCGGTCAGCGTCCCGAATGCGGCGGATCAGGGCATTGCAGATTTCTTGCCAAGCCGCCCCATCTTTGAGCTGGGGTTCATTGAGCAGTTCATAGAAAATCTTTCCCCCCCGATCGCTGTAGCGCTTGGCGATCTCCCCCCAGAGTGTCTCCAGCCGGCTCACCGCTGCCGGTTCTATGACATCGTTTGGCGACGGTGCCGGGTGGAGGTCAATAATAATCGCCAAATCGTGCCGGTCAGCCCAGTCCAGCGCCCTGTCCAGATACTGAAAATTTTCAGGGCGAATCCTGTAGGGTTCTGTCTTTTCCTGCAACAGGTCCGGATCGACCGGCAGGCGCACGTGAGTCATCCCAATCGAGCGGACGAGAGCAAAATCATCTTCTACAATCGAGCTGTTTATCTCTTCTGGAGTCAGTGACGCCTGAGCCAGCCAGTGGCTCAAGTTAACCCCCTTAGCCAGGAGCTGAACCTCCTGATCCAGCAGCCGGTCGGCAACTGCCGGTCCGCGCCAAAAAGGAACCGCGACCAGTAAAATAGCTATCACAGCCACCCGTATAAATTTGCTACGACCAACCTGCATCATATTGATTTTGGATTTTGGATTTTGGATTTTGGATTTTGGATTTTGGATTTTGGATTGGGCATGGGGCATGGGGCATGGGGCATGGGGCAGTGGGCGATGGGGCATTGGGTCACTTATCACTTACGTCCTGAAACCTAACCCCGTGCCCCCGTGCCCCCTAACCCTGTACCTCCTAACCCTTACTGCCTTTATAGATAATGCGTTCTTGGGATTTTACCACCTGACGCATCCCGCGCGCCTCCAGCCGGTCATAGAGTTTGCGCGGCAAAATAGCCAGCACATAAGCCGCGATCCAAGTCAGAATCGTCCGCCGGGGTTCTTGGACAATGATGCGGGGATCGGTGAGCAGGGCTTCGTGCAGCAGCTGGATGGCCATTTTCGCATCCCGGATCTGGACGGCTCGGCGCGACAGGTAGCGCAATTGATAGGCTCGCGCCAACTTCCCCCACTTGTCAACAATATCTGGCGCGTAGGAGCGAGTTTTCTCAATCGCCTGCTCCCAGGAGGCTAGCTGTTTTAGCACGCTCGCAGAAAGCCCGCCGGTGTTCACCCGGTACAGAGTCAGCGGCTCTGGAATGCCTTCAATTTCCCAATCGGTTTTAATCGAGATGCGAATCCAGCACTCAATATCTTCTGACTGGCGGAAGCGGTCATCAAAGTAGAAATCTTCTACAGTTCCGTGGATATTATCCTGAAACCGAATCGCTTCCAGCACTTCTCGGCGGATCACCGGCGCGGAGCCATTGCCAATCGGATTGCGGCACAGCAGGTGAGGCGTGGTAATGCCGGTGAGTTTCGGCATCTGATAGTAGTTTAAAGGGTTGCCCTCACCGTCAATGAAAGCTGACCGGCTGAAGCTGACCCCAACTTGCGGGCGACTGTCCAGGTGCTGGACGTGTCTCTCCAGCTTCTCTGGCAGCCAAAGGTCATCGGAATCGAGAAATGCCAGATAATCGCCTGTGGCGTGGCGGATGCCGGTGTTCCTGGCACCGGCCAGCCCTCGATTTTTCTGGCTGATAATTTTAATCCGGGAGTCTTGGAATTGCCGGCAAATTTCCACACTCCTGTCTGGAGATTCGTCGTCAACAACGATCAGCTCAAAATGCGGGTAGGTCTGTTCCAGTACAGATTGAATCGTCTGGGCGACGTATTTCTCTACGCTGTAGACGGGAACAATAACTGATACTTTTTTCATGGTACTTTAGAAAAACTAGGCAACAAACTTATTTGTTGAGTCGCGGCGGACTGACCAATAATTCAGCAGCGTCAGAATCCGGAATAAAGAATAAGGTGAGTTGCCGTGACTCATCCCCTTCGAGTTGAGTACGGCTGGCTTTGACCACTCGGCAAGGGGCACGCTCCAAGGATCGCTCCCCCAAAGATCGCACATCAGCTGCCGGTCAGCAACCGGCGCGCTCTCCCACATTTCTCGCAAAGTGGTGCTGTGAGTCACATACCAGCCCAGGTTTGGCCAAGACCCATCGGTAGCCGGCCCTTGATGCTGCGCCACCGGCACTGGTTTCAGACGCCGCAGCACCCAGTCTTTGGCAAAAATCAGGAGTTTTTTGGCTTTGGAAGAACCGGGCCGCCAGCCCCGGTTAGCATCAACCACGTTTGTACCACAAATGCGAGCAACTGTCAACTCCCACAAAGTGCCGTTCAATTTCCACCGCGCCGGTATGCGGCTGTAGCACTCAGCGATGGCGCGGTCAGCGATGAAGGAATCGTAAGGAAAAAGGCGAAACATTACTGGCCCGGAACTGGCGGCGTGATAGCAGCCGGGCCGGTTTTGCTTGTCTTCAAATTTGAGGTGGTCTTGATTCGATTTGAGATGATACGGTGTGTCCCCAAACCATTCCTTGATGCGGCGCTCCATCTCCGGGCCAAATTTTGGGGGTGCCGGTCGCTGCGGATGTTCATATCCAAAGCTATCCTGCCGATCGCTTTCCAGCTGAAAAAAAGGCAGGTTGCGACCCAAGAATTGCTGGTAACTTTTTTCTAAATTGTCTCCTTTGAACAAATTGTCCACCGGGCAGGCTGTCAGCACTGTGCGAGCGCCCAGCTGTTGGAGCAGGTCGCGGGTTCCCAGAAAATGATTGTCTTCTGCTGACCACATCGCCCCGGACAGGCGCACCCCAGAGCGCATCCAGCGCGGGTAATAGTCGTCGTCTCTGGCAAAGCCAATGTATCTCACACCGGCTGTCTCGCACAGTTGCTTGGCTAAAGCCGCTTCTTTATTGGGAACGTCATAGAGGTTGACGCCATATACGCACGACCGGTCAGCTGCAGAAAAAAGGACAGCTCGCGAATCCATGCCGCCGCTGGTGTAGCTGACAGCCGGACCGAGACGGGGGAGGGTGCGGATTTTAATCGCATTCTTTACAGCTTCCGAAAGTTGCTCTGCAGCCGTTTTCAAGTTGGGGAAAAAGCCCTCTTGAAAGGGCTGCCAGTAGGCCCGCTGCCGGCAGGTTGATTCCGCCAGGTCCCAGCACCAGTGGCTGGCAGCACCGGCATGTTTAATTTCGCTGTAGTAGGTGTGCGGTGGGGTGGCTTGCCACTCCCGCAAAAACTCCGCCATTGAGACATAATCGGGCGTGGTTTCTACCTCTGGGTCGTCTGCTATCGCATCGGGAAATGATGAGATCGCACACCCTTCTATGGCTTGGGGGCGGTAGAGGAACACCGGATAAAAACCAAAATGATCTGTCAGCAGGTGCAGCTGCTGCGAGCGCGGGTCCCAAATCAGGAGTGCCGCCGAACCGTTGTGCCGCTCAATGGCGCTGATCCCTCCAGAGAGGTATTTATCCAGGAGGAGCCGATTGCTCAAACCGCCGGTGTATTCCTTCATTTTCTCGGCTCTTTGCCAGTCAGGCTCATCCCACGCCACCCGCCCTGCCGTCACCACCCGCACGCCGGTTTGCGCGTGGTGTGCCGGTGCGAACAGCTCGGGCGGGTCATGGCTGACCCAAGCAATCCCTAACCCAGGCTCCTCAATGATTGAGGCGTGTTCGCCAGGGAAAAAAGTGAGCCGCTGCGCCGCTGCGAAGATGCGGCGGGTATTCGTGTTGCCAATCGTTACATACAGTCCTGCCATTATGCCGCTCCCGTCAGGTTAGTTGTTTTTGTAACCAGATATCGCGTCACCCACAAGGTATACAGGGGGAGTGCAACTGCGTGGGCGAGGAAAACCGCCGCAGCCACGCCCAGAATATTCCAGTTCGCCCCTATCAGTAAGGCTGCAGAAAAAATCACTGTGAACGCTAAATTCCAGCGCAGGTCCCAGTCGGGTTTATCTATTGCCCACAACCCCTGGGATGCTGCATTGGCGAAAGGCCGGGGTATTGCCGACAGGCAAATTAATATCAAAATAGGAATGGCGGGAATCCATTTCTGGCCAAAAACAATGGGCACGTACCAGGGGGCTAAGCAAGATTGCAGGAGAACCACTGGCAGGATCAGGAGAGCGATGTTTTTTAAGCTGCTTATATAGGTTTTCCTGAATTCCTCTGGCTCCGACCGGCTCGCGCACAGGTGGGGGAATAAGGCCGAGTCTATCGCGTTGATAACGCTCAGGCTAATCCCCAATCCGGCGTTAAAGGCAAAGTAATACACTCCTAGCGCCTCAATCCCCAGGAAGCGTCCCGCAATTAAGTAGTCTATGTTTTGCCTTAAGGTTTGCAGGAGTTCAATGCCCAGAATACTGCGACTGAAGCGGAAAATTTCTCCCGCCCGAGATAACCTAAACTTCTTAGGCCAGCGCCATTTATAGTGGATGCAGTGGACAGTCACCCAGACAGGAGCGACTAGCACTTTCGGCAAGACAATCGCCCACATCCCCAACCCCAAAAAAGCCAGAATAACGGTTAAAACGTTGTCGGATGACACTTGCAGTGCGTTAGCGAGCGCCGTTACCTGCAAGCGATTTTCCCGCTGAACTAGGGCGGCTTGAATGGCCCCCAGGGGAATCATTAAATAAACGAGAGCGATTGTGCAGATTGGCCAAATGACTTGGCTGTCTTTGTAGAACCACCCGACGGCTAAAGCGACAAGGCACTGAATAGCAAACAGGGAGCCACAGATCAGCCAAGTTAGCCAATAAGCAGTCTGGCAAAGCTCCTCTAAATCCTCCTCATCCGCTTGAACTAGCTTATCCCAGATGCCATTGCGAGTGAAAACACTGACAAATTCATTGGTTGTCAGGACAACCGCAGCCAAGCCATAATCGTAAGGCGTGAGCAAGCGGGCCAGAACCACCGTGGCGGCCAATCGGGAAATCCGGATGAAAACTTCTGCCGCCCCCATCCAGCCAACGTTGCGGACAAACCGATTGGATAGCTTTTGATTTAAAAAATCAATCAGTCTTGTAAGATTTCCCAAATTAAGCTCTCCCACTGAATAACATAGTTTTTCCATGCGTCCCTGACTGATTCGCGACCCCGCTGCCCCCAGTCTTTCAGCGCTGACTCGGGGAGAGAGCAGAGTTTTTCGAGCGCGCCGGCTAGAGATTCAGGCTCGTCTGGTGTTACTAGAATACCGCAATCACTGAGCTGTTCAATCAAGCCATCCACACGGCTGGCAATCACCGGCTTGCCTGCCGCTTTCGCTTCCAGACACACATTCCCCCAAGGCTCCCACCGCGAGGGAATCACCACCGCATCGCAAGCGTTTAAAAAAGCCGCGACATCACGGACGGTTCCGAGAAACTTAATATTTTCTTGTCCCCGGGCCAATTCTTGCAAAGCCGCTTCATCTGGCCCATACCCTCCCAGGTAAAGTCGCACATTTGCCTGAGGGATCAGCCGCATGGCCTGGATTAAAACATCAAATCCCTTCTGCCGGGAAAAGCGTCCGTAGGCTCCCAAGATTAGGGGCGACTTCACCGGCTTAGGGGGAAGCGCTAGGAGCTCTTCTATCTTTGTACTCTGTTGAATGACTCTCAGTTTAGACGGTTTAACCAGCCTGTTTTCTGCCATCCACTGCGCCTGAGCGTGAGAAACGGCCACCACCCGATCGGCCAAACCGTAGGCCAATTTCAGCATCAGGCGAAATCGGGAGGGCCTGGCAACATTGTAAGTTTCAAATCCCTGGCAGTATTGGTGGTCGTGAATAATTAATTTGCTCCGGCTCTTCAAAAAAATTAGCTCCACCATTTTTAGCCACGCCGAGCTCTCATGAAAAATGATTAAATCGGGAGCGTATTCATTTATAAATGCCCAAGAATAGATCTCCCATTCAATCACTTTGTAGTGCTCTCTCAGCGATTCATTCAGAAAATCTAAAACCTTATTAACTCCTCCCAGCCTCCTGTCGTTTATTAAGTGTAAAATTCTGGCCCTCATCCCCATACCCCCCAATAAAATACAGGTCCGTCTCATACCAAGTTGGGATAGATAGTATTTTCCCCTCGGGGTGAAAAGGCTTTATTGCCGCCTTTTTCAGTCCAAAATCTAAAATCCCAAATCCCAAATTGGTATAAATCCTTACCTTTCAGGCTGAAAAAATTCCCAAACCCTACTGGCCCGTCCCAACCCCTACATTTCAGGCTGTAAAAATTTCACAAATACATAACGGCTGGCCCAAACGGTAAACAGAGGCAGTAAAATCACGTGAGTTAAGAAAACCGACGCCGCCACCCCAGTCGCGTCCCACTGAACGCCAACCAGCAGTCCGCCGGTGAACAGGGCTGTAAAGATCATATTCCAGCGCAAGTCCACGTCAGGTTTGTCCACGGCCAGCAACAGCTGAGACGCCGCATCAGCAAAAGGACGGGGAATTGCCGACAGGCAAATCAAGACCAGGATGGGAATCGCACCCACCCATTTTTGCCCAAAAACAACCGGCACATAGAAAGGCGCTAGACTCGATTGTAACAGCACCAGGGGTACAATGATGGTGGTAATCGTTTTCAGGCTGCTGAAATAGCGAGCCTTGAACTTGGACACTTCTGACCGGACCGCACAGAGGTGGGGGAGCAATGCTGAATTGATGCCGTTGATAATGCTGATGCTAATCCCCAACCCGGCATTGAAGGCAAAGTAGTACAGCCCCAGAGCCTGAATTCCCAAAAAACGGCCTATAATTAAATAATCTAGGTTATTTCGGAGAGTCTTTAGCAACTCAACTCCCAGAACGTTCCGGCCAAAGATGAAAATTTCCCTCCAGTACTGGGTGGTAAATCCTGAGGTGCGCCGCCAGGGGTGATTGGTATAGTTGATCGCCACCCAAATCGGCCCAACTAAAACTTTCGGCAGGACAATAGCCCACATCCCCATGCCCAAAAGAGCAAAAATTAAGGTCAGTACATTATCTGCAGAAATTTGCAGCGTACTGGCGAAGGCTTGGATTTTCAGCCGGTTGTCTCGACGAATCAGAGCCGACTGCACCGCCGCTATGGGGATCATTAAATACACTAAGCCGGTGACGCATATCGGTAAAATCAGCTGGCTGTCATGGTACAGCCAGGCTATCGGGAAGGCCACCGCACACTGAATGACAAATAAACTGGAAAGAACCACCCAGTTTAACCAGTAGGCTGCATTGCACAGGGTTTCTAAATTTTCATCGCCGGCCTGAATCAGTTTGGCCCCAATGCCGTTGCGGGAAAACACCCGCGTGAACTCATTCGTTGTCAGCACCACAGCGGCCAAGCCGTAGTCGTAGGGGGTCAGCAAGCGGGCTAAAACCACCGTTGTGACCAGCCGGAATATCCGGATAATCAACTCTGACCCACTGAGCCAGCCGATATTGCGAATAAACGGATTGCTCAGCTTCTTTTTGAGAAAATCCAGTGACATTGGGGTTCCTTTTCCTATCGCAAGCAAGCAAAGAGAGTGCGACCGTAGCGATCTGCGAACGGGGGGACACTGTCCGAGTCTGTCCCCAGCCGGCAGATTTTCGTGAAGCTAGTCTTGTCTCGCAGCCACTCCTCGATGCGGTCAGCGTCCCAACCGGCCAGGGAGTCGCGAAACGGGGCTTCGTGGCCCTGCCCCATCTCCAAAAACAGGACGCTGCCGGTGATCTCGTCGAGAAACCGCAGCATTTCCTCCGCCGAGATGCTGCCCTCACCCAAAAGGAAGCGGTGCAGCAGGCCCAGGCAGGTGGTGACATCGTAGCGTTCTGGATGGCTTTCCAGGAAGCTAACTGCTTCAGATCGAATCAGTTGAGCCGGTGCCAGACCGTAGGCCACCTTGCCGGCCTCAATGCATGCCCAGTCCAGATCCACCCCCCGGGCCTCAAACCCCAGCTGGCTGAATGCCCGCACGAACCAGCCGTAACCGCAGGGGATATCCAAGTACGTCCGGCACTGGGGCGGCATCAGGCTGTGCGTTTCCAGAAACCGCTGCATCATCTCAAACCGGTCGGTGCAGCGGCGCATCACCACCCATTTTTTTCCCAGTTCGGGACTGGAAATCGGCTGGTACAGCATTAGCTCGCCCCGCAGCCAGCCAACTTCTAGCAACCGCTCTTGCAGCGGCGTCAGGCTGGCCGGGCCGAGGGGGCGCACCGGGTAGGTTTTCTCGCCGCGCACATAAGCGAGGGCCAGCCGGTGGTTGCCATCCATGACCTCGTAACAGTTTGAGTGCTGGATGGGGTGCACGCAAACCTGTGAGCTCGTTGAGGAAAAGTAAGCAGAGTAGGCCGAGGGAAGCGGGGTCGAGTCTCGGGGGGTTTCGTTGCCCAACCGGCTGACGAACCGGCGGGCCACTTGCTCGACTTGCTCGGGGCGGGTGCAGCTGAAGTAGTGGCCTGTCACGTTGATGCACTCAGCTGCATTGGCAAAATAAGCCGTTTCCTGGAATACCTCCGGGCGGAAAATCTCGTCCCCGATTTGCTGGTACTGTTCCAGCAACTGGACGTGAGGCGACTGGGAAAAGGGGGTGGAGGGCCGGCGGCAGTTGCCGGTGTGGCGTGCGTACTGGGCCGCCGACAGCCAGTCCTCCCCACCGCAGAGCAAGCGGTCGAAGGGAACGCGCTTGGTGTTCAGCTTCCGCCAAGTCTGGCGCACAATGTTCAGTATCTGATTAGTTGGCGATATCGGCATTTTTCCTTTAAAGTTACCGCAGCAAACCCCGAGAGGGGATTTTTTCTCTAAAGGCCACGCCCATGATCACTAGGGCCGGCCAAAAGAGATAGGCTAGTATCTCTAAGTTTTCCCCAAACGTGTACAGAAATAGAATCAGCACCATACTCAACCCCACCCGAGCCACGGCACTGTTCTGGGCCTTGACCAGCAAGTCGGCAAAACTCCACAGCATCGGCACGGCGAGGGCCAGCAGCCCGACGATGCCTTTCACGAACAGCAGGCCATACCAGCTGTGGTGAGAGCCGATGGGCATGAATTCCACTAAGTGCGGCCCTTTTTCGACAACGCCGTGCCCCCATACCGGCGCTTCGCTCTCCCACCGGGCTACGGCGATTTTCCCCAGCTCGCCCCGCACCCGCGACGAAGCGGCGCGAGCACTTTTGAATTTGTCCCAGAAAACGGAGATCCCGTCCAGAATCGCGGGAGCGGCAAACCCGGCAAAAGTCGAGCCCAACCCCATGAGGATCAGCAGCACTGGCTGGCTTAAATTGCTTAATAAGGACGTCACGCAGGCCACCACCGGCAGGCACAGCAGCGCCAGCCTCGATTTCGACATCAGGCACATGAGAATGCTGCCGGCAATCCCGAACCAGCGCCATTTTTTCTCTTTTTCCTGGAGCGCGAAGAAAAAATAAATGTTGGCCACAAACCCCACTGCCGGTGCCCAAGGCGTGAACAGCCGCCACCGGGGTGCGCCAGAGTCTGGTTCGAGCTCGTAAAGATTAAAGGAAAAAAACTCGTCTCCCGGTCCGCCCACTAGTCTTAGCGGCGAGACGTAGAGCATTGGCGGCAGGTGCAGCTTCTGGGCCAGGATAAAGATGGGCGCGAGCAGCACGGTGTGGTAGCAGACGATACAGGCGGCGCGATAGATCAGCTGGGGGCGAACTGGCAAGCAGCCAATCAGGGGAAAGATTGCCATCAGCGCCCAGCCTTTGGCCCAGCCTATCGAGGATTTGATGGTTGCCGGCAAGCCCAAGTTGTAATCGAGGTGGCCCATGACCAGCGCCAGTTCCATCACCAGCATGGCGATCGCCCACACCCACACTCCTAAAGGAATCGAGATCCGCTCCTCCTCCGGGGTTCGGTCGGTTTGCTCCCACAGCTTTTTGCCCAGGTAAAACAGCAAAATCCAAGCGATGACAGGAGCGACTACATACAGCCCCCCGATCGCGTAGAACCCGTAGGTGCCTACCATAGAGTGCCAGATCAGTTTTTCTGGGAAATTTCTTGGTGATATCGTCGCTCGCGCATCCACAACAAAATCAGCCCCGCTGTTACAAACAGTGTTCCTAAAGACGCCCCCGCTAACACCAGCAGTGTCTTGAGATTATTCGGTTTCTCCGGCGGTACGGGTTTCTTGAGCAGCTGCACCAGCGGATACGCCGCGTAAATGTCGGATTTCCCGACATCTTGCTGGGCCATTGTAGAGCGGAAAACCGTTTCTGCCGCTTGCAGCTGGCTTTGCAAATCCTCTAACTTCGCCGCTTCCTCTATTTTTTGCGGCTGCTTGCTCTCCAGCTGCGCAATCTTCCGCCCCAGCTCCTCCGCTTGACCGGTCAGACCTTCTAGCTGCGCCCGCACGGAAATCAGCTCTTGAAACAAGTCCGCCCGTTTGTTGCTGACATCGCTCAGCATTAAAGGCTGCAGCTCTTGCTCGGACAGCTCTCGCCCCACTAACAGGCGAATGCGCTGCATTAATGCCTGACGAGCCGCTTCTTGTTTGGCTTGCTCGTCAACGACTCCGGGATGGGTTGGCGACCATTTGGACAGGTACGCTTTCAGGAGGGCGCTCGATTCAGCATAGTTTTTCAGGTATTGCTGAAAGACTGTATCAGCTTGCAGGACAAGGGCATCCGCAGCTTGCTGCGGTGTCAGCCCCAGACTTGCTGACATCTGCGCTTGCTTGCGATTTAATTGCTCTTGCTCCGCCTGCACCTCTATTTGCTGTTTCCGCAATTGCTCGATGTTGAGCGAGATTTCTCTAAACTGGTCTATAGATGCCAAGCCGGTGCGGGATTGATAAGCCAGCAACTCCTGCTGCGCCTTTTGCAGCTTATCTCTAGCTCTTTCGATGGTATCTCGAACTCCCTGCTGTCGCTGCCGAGCTTCCTCCGCCCTCAGTTCTGCGAGTCGCTGTTGGAAGGCTTCGTAGAGCGCCAGCGATTTCTTTGTCGAGCCTTCAGCACTCTTGGCGCTCACGCTAATATTCATCACAGCAGTTTGAGGGACGAGCTTGATTTTCGGCTCGCCTAAATCTTTAACCTCTATCCCCAGCTTTTGCGCCGCCGCTTCCAGGACGGGATCGCTTTCTAAGATCGCCTGGTAATTGGCTCTCGGATCTAGAGATAAACTGGAGTAGGGAGAATCGCTCGAGGAAGATGCCTGTCCGATGTTATTTATGGAAACGTTTGATTTTACCCCGGTTTCCGGCAAAATCAAAGACCACTCACAGATGTAACTGGGAGGCGCTACTTTCAAATACGTTACCACTACCCCCCAGAGCAGGGCGTTTGCTCCCACCCCCGAAACTGTATAGCGCACCCAGCTCCAGCGCCCGGTTTTCACTTTTCCTGTTTCAGGTTCTTCTATAGAGTCCAACCAATTAGATTTTTCAACGCTCTTCGTCATTACAAGACCTTCAGTGGGAGGCAAAAGGCACAGTTCAACAATCTTTAAGAGTTCTATTTTGCTGTGAGATTTCGGAGGCTAGTTTATCACTGTAGCGCAGTACAGGGCCATACTTCTCTCCTCTCACTCTGAACATCTTTAACGCACCGCACTTAGAATAAATTAAAATGATCCAAACCACCTCTCTTTTGAGAAACTAATTTTTACTCGCCCTGATTCGCGGCTGGTTGTGGGAACTCCCTCTCACTCCTTCAAGTCTAACCCCTCTTGTCTGCCCTCCCTCCTGGCTGCAAGCTTTCTTAATACTTTTAAAGAAACTATTAAAGTAAAAGACTTGACCGAGAGAATCTCTGGCTGTATTTTATGAAAACCTGCCGGCTGACTCAACGAGAACAAAGGTAAAATTCCAAGCTTACTCCTCTCCCAAGCCTCCTGACGAGATACCATTTAAACCCTTCAGGCCAAAAAGGGGCTCCCCATCGCCCTGAAGATTTGCAGCGGGAACTCACTTGAGCGAGTGTTTCCCCTCACACACTGTTCGCAATCCCACCAGTCCCAGTCGGACTGCTGACGAGCTGCTGGCATCACCCCAAGCTCCTTCTCCGTCACAGCACCCTGCCGACTCGTGAGCGCCACTGATCGCCCTGCGGCGTCCCCCAGACAAGTCGGTCACAAGACGGTTGCCAAACACCCCTCACTGAGAAAAGTTCTGAACGCCCACTTTAGGGAATTTTTTTGTTCAATACGCAAGTATAGCACGAAATATTCTGTTTCTCTGTTTTTTAGAACTTTTCTTAATTTGAAGTTCTGCCGGCACTCCGGCTTCCCAGTGGCTTCACGCCCAGTTTCCGGCTGAAGGCCCTGATTGGGGATCGCACCGGCATTTCTGCAATCTTAACTCCTGCAGCGAGTCCCTGGCACCCGCCGGTGGCAGCGGCAAGGGAGCTGCCGGTTGAGTCCAGCGGCGAAAGCCACTCCTATTGAGCCTCGCTCTTGCCGGTTCCCGTAGCGAGAGGAGAAAAGGTCTTGGTGGCGGGGCTGTACTCCCAGGCGATTCCCGCCGGATCTTTGCTGCGACTCCATTCGGGGAATTCCGCCTGGGTTTTCCGCTTGCTGACTGTGTTGGCGTGGACATTGAACCGGCGAGCCAATTCAGCCTGGTTGAGGGGCGATGGCAAACAGAACGGATTGGCCACCGGCTCCAATGGCTGAGTTTCTTTCTGCGCATTTTCAGCCGGCAGTGCCGCTTGCGGGCGGACAGCCATCCCTGGCAGCTCAGCGCCACTCCCGCTCTCCCGAGCCGCCACTTCAATGGCCGCTGGCATGCTTTCGAGCTGTTTGGCCGGTTCTTTGCGTTCGCCAGCAGGGGTTGTTTCAAAGCAATACATCACTCCCCCTTTCTCAGACACGTCAAACTGGGCCGAGAATTCTACCGCCCGCTCCTCCAGATACTGTCGGGCTTCCTCTCCAGAGAGATTCGCTTTGATGGCAAAGTCCAGCGCCGTAATCCGCCCGCCATTGTCCTGAATCAGCCGGTAAAAGATCGTATTCAGGTGCGCCTGTTTTTTCTTCTGCTGCTGGTAGCGCTTCCACCCCCACGCCAAACCGAGCACCACAGCCACAGGGGCAGCGATGCGACTGGCACCGACGAGCGCCACCATCCCCAGGGCCACCGGCAGGACGATAGGTACATATCCCCAGAGGCCGCTATTTCCGTCAAAGCTGCTCTTAGCCATTCTCAATTCCTTTTCACCGCTGTCTGTGCTACGGGAGCATCCCCGTTGTGCAAATCTGCCCAAATGAATGCGACAATGATTTCAGCAGGGGGTAGGAGCGGATGATTTTTTGCCAGCTGAATCCCGGAAACGGGATTGAAACCTGCGGAAAGCGCCATCACCGCTCTTGGCCGGCCCCTAGTGCCGGGGCCAAAAGCCAAACGCCACAAAGCACAAACACTATCCCTCTAATTTTAAAGTGTTCTGCCCTCCAGGTAGACCGGCTCGCCCCGCCCGCAGCCATTGGCAACCCCCAGCGCCCCCCGATTAAACTTTTTTTGCGAAAAAGTTGACAGTTGCCAACTTTATATTTATAATCATGAAACTCTTAAGACAATGGGCCATCGTCCGAAAACAGCCCTCAGAAGGCGAGAGCCGCCACAGGAATAGCTGCGGGCGAGAGTTGCAAATGGGCAATTTGGGCCCCTTTATTAGGGTGAGGAGAGCAAGACTCGCACTCGCTGCGGTCACGTTCGCGCCCGTAATGGTGGCTCCAAAGTTTTCCACTGTCCCAATTGCGGGTTTACGCTATATCGGGACTGGAATGGGGGTTTCGGGATCTTCCTGAAAGCTTTGCGGGATAACGCCTCTATCGTCTTTGATGGCGATAGCGATCTCGTTGCATTGTCCCGGAATTGCCGGACAAATGTCGCGTAAATGTATCAGAAAAGCTAAAAATGGCAAAAATTTTGTGGGCTGGCACCGGCGTCAGCCTTGGTGTGCTAGCCGCAACGCTAGCTTTCGCATCGAGTGCTAGTGCCGGTGTCACACCGGCACTAGCCGGCAGCACTGACAGCTTGGCTGAGGTGCCGGCAGGACCGAGCGATTTAGAACAGAGTCTCGCATCGGGTGCGCAGGCACCTGTGACACCGGCACCCGCCGGCTCGACGGACATTACGGCTCAGGTGCCGGTACAGCCAATAGGTTCTCAACAGAGTGTCGGAGCGGGTGCTTTCGCCGCAGTCACACCGGCACCCGCAGGTCCTGCGGACAGCATCGCTCAGGTGCCGGCACAGCCAATAGGTTCTCAACAGAGTGTAGGAGCGGGTGCGCAGGCACCTGTGACACCGGCACCCGCAGGTCCTGCGGACACCATCGCTCAGGTGCCGGCACAGCCGGGCGGTTCAGAAAATCAAACCGCCAGCGACCAAGGGATGGGCCAAGTCACCTCCGTGTCCCAGCTGTCGGACGTCCAACCCACAGACTGGGCCTTCCAAGCCTTGCAGAACCTAGTGGAGCGCTATGGCTGCATCGCAGGCTACCCAGACGGGACATTCCGGGGCAACCGGGCCATGACCCGCTATGAATTCGCTGCCGGTTTAAATGCCTGTCTGGAAAGAATCGTTCAGCTGATTGGGCGCACCGACACGTCCAACCTGGTCACCAAACAAGACTTAGCAGCGCTGCAGCGCCTGACAGAAGAATTTCAGGCAGAACTGGCCACCCTGCGCGGTCGCGTCGATGCCCTGGAAGCTCGCACCACCGAACTGGAAGCCAATCAATTTTCCACCACCACCAAGCTAAATGGTGAAGTCATCTTTGCCGCTGCAGACGGCATCGGTAAGGGTTCGAGCAGTGTGCCTTTTGTGGGATACCGGACTCGGCTTAACTTTGACACCAGCTTCACCGGCGAGGATTTGCTCAGGACGCGACTGCAAGTGGTGGGGATGAATGGATTTTACCCCAATTCCAACCCCTCACCCGAGGGCGAGTTGCGATACAGTGCCGGTGCTTTCGGCACAGGAAGCAATCAAGTCGGCTTAGATGCGCTCCTGTACAGCTTCCCCCTGGGCAAAAAGACAACTGTTATCGTGGAAGCCAATGCCGGTGCGGCGGATGACTTTACCAACACCGTCAACCCTTTCATTGATGGTGACGGCGGTAGCGGTGCCGTTTCCAACTTTGGGACTCGCAACCCAATTTACTACCTTCTAGGCGGTGCCGGTCTCGGTCTCAGACACCAGTTTAGCGACCGGCTGGAACTCAGCTTGGGCTATTTAGCCACAAATGCCTCCAATCCGGCAAAAGGCAGCGGCCTTTTCGACGGGCCCTACGGTGCGCTGGCCCAGCTAACCTTCAAGCCCAGCGAGCGCTTCACCCTAGGACTGACCTACGTCAACTCCTACAACACCGAATCGCTCACCGGCAGCCGGCGGGCCAATCTGCGTTCGATTCTCAATAACGAAGCTGGTTTGGATCTGCCGGTTTCCAGCAACTCCTTCGGGGCGGAAGTGTCGTGGCAACTGAGCAAGCGGTTTGTCCTGGGCGGTTGGGTTGGCTACACCAAGACCAACGTCCTGTCCACACTGAGCGGGCTTGTTGACCGGGGATCTCTGGAAACCTGGAACGGGGCTGTGACCCTGGCGTTCCCCGATTTGGGCAAAAAAGGCAACGTAGGGGGTATCATCGTTGGCATAGAGCCCAAGGTAGGCAGTTCCAGCGTCAGTACGGCGGTGCCCGGACTCTCCGATCTGTTTGGGGAGGACAAGGACACATCCGTGCACGCGGAAGCGTTCTACCAGTATCAGGTGACGGATAACATTGCCATCACCCCCGGTGTCATCTGGATTACGGCACCGGATCACAACAGCAATAACGATGATGTTGTGATTGGCACACTGCGCACCACCTTTACATTCTAAGTGGGGCGAACAAAACCAAAACTAGGGTGCGTTATAGCAGCAGTCATATTGGTTAGAACAATAGAAGCTTCGGGAGCTCTGGAGCAAGGGAGGCTGGAATGTAGCTTTCCTAAATGCTTACTGCTATATAGACGTAGGGCAGGCGTCCCGCCCCCCCTGAAGGTCTAATGTTCTAATCTAAGTGGCTACTGCTATACCGGACGGTGGGAGCGCACCCTAAATGATTTGTGAGAGCCCTCTCACTTTTCTTACCTTGGCGCTCCTTCACGGGAGCGGAGAATTATAAAAATAACTTTTCCAGATCAATTA
>NZ_KB235949.1:52908-107372 GCF_000332335.1 Kamptonema formosum PCC 10802
CGCCGGTGCCGCCCACAAAATCGGTTTCAGCGCTCTTGGGGAGGGCGGACATTTCCCAGATATAGCAGCAGTCATATTGGTTAGAACAATAGAAGCTTCGGGAGCGGGTGGAGATCCTAAATGCTTACTGCTATATAGACGTAAGGCAGGCGTCCCGCCCCCCTGAAGGTCTAATGTTCTAACCTAAGTGCATACTGCTATAAGTTTTGTAAAAAATAAAACTTCTATAGCGATTTTCCCCAACAAATCCCCTGGCAAGATATAGCAGTAGTCATCTTGGTTAGGACAATAGGAGCTTCGGGAGCAAGGGAGCCGGGGAGGAAGAGAGGCCGGAATGTAGGTTTCCTAAATGCTTACTGCTATATAGACGTAGGGCAGGCGTCCCGCCCCCCCTGAAGGTCTAATGTTCTAATCTAAGTGGCTACTGCTATACCGGACGGTGGGAGCGCACCCTAAATGATTTGTGAGAGCCCTCTCACTTTTCTTACCTTGGCGCTCCTTCACGGGAGCGGAGAATTATAAAAATAACTTTTCCAGATCAATTAAACCCCGTATAGATAGTATTTCCCTCAGGCTAAAACGGCTTTCCTGCCGGTGTTAAATCCAAAATCCAAAATCCAAAATTCAAAATCCAAAATCCAAAATCCAAAATAGGCATGATTCACAGATTCCCCTGGAGTGCATTGAAGCAGTTTCTTCCTAAAACTCCCACAGTTACAGTTAGCGCCTTTGTTGCTTTCTTGGTGGCCGGTTGCGGCAACAGCCAGGTGGCTGAGTGCAATAAACTGATTGACCCGATCAATAAAGGGCACAATCATGTAACCAATTTTCAGGCCAGTGATGCGGCAGCTGCCAATAAGCTTGCTAGGGATCTCGAAGCCACGATTGGGGAACTGCAAAAGGTCGAGTTAAAAGACGAAAAACTCAAAGGCTTTCAGGAACGCTTCACTCAGATATATCAGGATCTGAGCCAAGCATTCCGCACGACGGGTCAGGCGCTGAAAACCGCCAGCGGCGCTCCTCCCACCCCTGCCGGTGGGGAAACAGTGCGAAAGGCAAAAGCGGAAGTGCAAGCCGCTGGTAAAGTTGCTGAGTCAGCCGCTAAGAAGGCAGACGCTTTAGCAATTGAAATTAACAGCTACTGCAGCAAAATATAGGGTGCGCTCGCCCGCACTCAAAGTTATAGCAGCAATCATATTGGTTAGAACAATAGAAGCTTCGGGAGCGGGGTAGCAAGGAAAGCCGGAATGTAGTTTTCCTAAATGCTTACTGCTATATAGACGTAGGGCAGGCGGGACGCCCCCCCTGAAGGTCTAATGTTCTAACCTAAGTGCATACTGCTATATCACCAATGGGGAGAAACCGGAGTTATGGCTAGGGAAAACCCTGTTTCGTAGAGAGGCGATATGTCGCGTCTCTACTGTCAGAAATCCCAGAATTAAACCTAACAGGCAGTCGGCCCAAAACCGCCCGCAATAAACCCGGTTTCTGAAAAAAACCGGGTTTCTGGATGTTTCTGACGGCTGTGGGAGCTTTCGGATAAGCTTTCAACGTACCGTAATGAACGATTTTGCAGCTCATATGAAGTCGGGTTAATTGTCCCTAATATCATGTTTCTAGCAATGCCATGCATGCGCCATGCGCACTGCCCCTCAGATATATTCCGGGGATTCAACCTGACACCCTATCACTGATGGATCTCTAAATTTAAGATGTAGCGACCGAGTTGCACTTTGTCTGACCACAGCTCGTATTCCAGCCGCAGATGCTCTGGTAAAGGTTTGCCGGTGAGTGTCAAGCTGCGGGTGTAGTTGCGCAGACGAATCTGGCTGTTTGCGCCCAGTGTGTCGCCCTGGAGCCAAAAGCGGCTGATGCCATACATGCCTCGCTCCCAGAGGTGCCGGTAGCTGAACTGACCGTTACCCTGCATTGTCATGATCGCGCGGTAGGGCGATATCTCCAGCCACAGGAGCCGGGAGGTTTTGCCGGCGGGCAAGGTGGCCACTTCTGGAATGCCTGTGGGAGTTGCAATATCATAGATTGCCGGTTCTGTCAAGAGGATGTGGAACCGGTCTTGGTCTTTTTGATAGACGGTGGCGGCTGTTTCAATGACAGACCAGACCGGCAGGTCTGTGGACAGCAGTGACAGGCAGACGGGCTTGCGATGATGCGTCAGCATAACGTGTGAGGAGTTTTGACGAAAGAGATTTCAGGCGCGCTGTCACGGGTTCCCGGTCAAAAAGTCATCGGTCAAGAGGGCACCGGTTATTGCAATGGTCAGCGGTCAGTCAGTACCCCCGGGCGTCCCGCCTCGGGTCAGTGGGAAAACAAACATCACAGTTCACACAGCACTTGAGACCCCGCCCAGAGCCAGACCGCTGACAGCTGACAGCGGACAAACAAATAACAGCGAACAGCTAACAGCACAGAGAGCGCCGGTTGAGCTGAGAAAACGGTAGGATAGCTAGCGCAATCCCTCATCAGTTTATCCCAATGCCTGCCCCGATCGCGATCGCCAATATTACGGACTCTCAGCAGCAGCTACTCATTCAAAGACCGGCGCATGGTTTATCCCTTTGTGGGAGGATTCGCGTTCCAGGGGATAAGTCCATCTCGCACCGAGCCTTGATGCTGGGCGCGATAGCCACAGGTGAAACTGCGATTGAAGGACTTCTTTTGGGAGAAGATCCCCGCAGCACTGCTAGCTGCTTTCGCGCTTTGGGCGCAGAGATTTCTGAACTGAACTCCGAACTGGTGCGGGTGCGGGGTGTCGGGATCGGGCAGCTGAGCGAACCGGCTGATGTCCTCAATGCCGGCAACTCTGGCACCACTATCCGGCTGATGCTGGGTTTGCTCGCCGGCCAAAAGGGGCGCTTCTTTAGCGTCACCGGCGATGCGTCGCTGCGCTCGCGCCCCATGTCGCGGGTGGTCAAACCCCTGCGAGAAATGGGTGCGCAAATTTGGGGACGCCAGAATGACTCTCTGGCACCGCTGGCGATTGCTGGGCAGCAGCTGCGACCAATTCACTACCGCTCGCCGATTGCCTCCGCTCAGGTTAAATCCTGCATTTTGCTGGCCGGCTTGCTGGCGGAGGGCCAGACGACGGTGACGGAACCGGCGCTCTCCCGCGACCACAGCGAGCGCATGCTCAAGGCTTTTGGTGCCGAAATCAGCACTGATCCGGAAACCCACAGCGTCACTGTCACCGGCCCGGCCCGGCTCGCTGGCCAGCCGGTGGTTGTGCCAGGTGATATCAGCTCAGCGGCTTTCTGGCTGGTTGCTGCTTCTATTGTGCCCGATTCTGAGCTGCTGATTGAAAATGTCGGCGTCAATCCCACCCGCACCGGCATCCTCGATGCTTTGGAGATGATGGGTGCCGATATTGCGCAGGAAAATCTGCGCCTTGTCGCCGGCGAGCCGGTGGCGGACTTGCGGGTGAGATCCGGGCAGCTACAGGCTTGTGAAATTGGCGGTAACATTATACCGCGACTGATTGATGAAATTCCGATTCTAGCGGTGGCGGCTGCCTTTGCCAAAGGCACCACAGTGATTCGAGATGCGGCTGAGTTGCGGGTGAAAGAGAGCGACCGGCTGGCGGTGATGGCGGCGCAGCTGAGCCGGCTCGGTGCTCGCGTCACGGAATTGCCCGACGGACTGGAGATTGCCGGCGGTGCTCCCCTGACCGGCACCGAGGTGGACAGCCAGGACGACCACCGCGTGGCCATGAGTCTGGCGATCGCCGGTCTGATGGCCACCGGCACCACTACCATCAACCGCGCCGAAGCTGCGGCTATCTCCTACCCCAACTTCACCCCCACCCTGCAACAAATTTGCGGTTAGCGGGTATGGGGCGTGGCGCATGGGGCATGGGGCATGGCGCATGGCGCAAACGGGCATGGGGCATGAGGCATTGGGATGATCTCACCCAACTGCCCTTGGCTATTTTGTGAAACCCTGGCACACCTTTCTAACTTCCGGAAGAAAGCATATATACAAAACCCGTCTAAAGTCGGGTTTTTGTAAAAACTTTTCTTCCGGATATCCCAAAATTAGATGGTTTGGCGTCCCCTAACACCCAGGATGGGGCATAGATCCAGTGTCCAAGGGCCAAATTTCAGCCGATGGCCCATGACTCTTTGGTGAAAAAGCGATACAAATTTATAACTTCCGGAAGAAAGCATATATACAAAACCGGTCTGCAGTCGTGTTTTTGTAAAAACCTTTCTTTCGGATATTTCTAAATTTGAGGGCTTGGCGTCCCATCTGCACCCAGCATGGGGCTTCCAATGCGATGATGCGATGATGCGATGATGCGATGATGCGATGATGCCCAGTGCCCAGTGCCCCGATAGCACAAAGCTGAGTTGGGAACACTAGAGAAAACCCTCAGATCCATGCGGTTGGTGTTACCGGCAAGATGTGGCGCAAGCTCAAAGAAATCGCTCTCAATTTCAGCACCTACACAGAGCTCACTCCGGATGTTCAGGCTAGGCGGCAGGTAAATCAGGCATTGCGCGATCGCCAAGCCCTAAACCTAGATCAGTGGTTTGATTTTTTTTGGCGACCTCGTGGGATGACCAGGCCGGTTGTCGCCTTTGTTTACACCTACCTGGAAAAATATTCCGGCTTGCAGATTGGGCGGCTGCGACCTTGCGACCGGCTCGAGCAAGATTTGCAGCTCACACTGGTGTGCTGGTTCGACTGGCAAATGAATTTGTGTGAGGATTTTCTGGGCTGTTTTGGGGTGGATATCAGCGAGCGGGTTGACGTGTCTGCCTTTTCTACGGTGGAAGAATTTGTCAAGTTTCTGAATCACCAACTTCTGGCCATCAACCCAACTTAATAGGGGTGGGCATTGGGCATTGGGGATTGGGCATTGGGAGATTTTATAGCAGTATGCACTTAGGTTAGAACATTAGACCTTCAGGGGGGGCGGGACGCCTGCCCTACGTCTATATAGCAGTAAGCATTTAGGAAACCTACATTCCGGCCTCCCTTGCTCTAGAGCTCCCGAAGCTTCTATTGTTCTAACCAATATGACTGCTGCTATAAATGTTGGATGTTGGATGTTGGATGTTGGATGTTGGATGTTGGATGTTGGATGTTGGATTTTAGATTTTAGATTTTAGATTTTGGATGTTGGATTTTAGATTTTAGATTTTAGATTTTGGATGTTGGATTTTAGATTTTGGGTTTGGGATTTTGGATGGGGAATTGAGTGTTTTGAACGCATCTCGATGCCCGATGCCCAATGCCCGATGCCCAATGCCCGATGCCCGATGCCCGATGCCCGATGCCCGATGCCCGATGCCCGATGCCCCATGCCCCATGCCCTGAATAGGAGCGCATAAAAAAACCGAAGTGTCAAGGGGCGCAATGAAGAAACCCGGTTTCTTAAAGAAACCGGGTTTCTGGCACAAAGGCAATTTTCCTGTGCTGGCGACCGGCCCACTTGTGGGGTGTGCCGCAGGCCCCCAGCTGTTACGTTTTGTTAAGCTTTCGGGGAGTTTTGACCGACGACTTGTTCTTTGAAGGCTTGCAACTCCTCAGACAGCTCTTTGCGAGTATTGGCGCGGAGCAAATAGCGGTAGACGAACCAAGTGGTGTAGCCCAGACCAATTAACTCAAAGGTGGGCGCTAGCAGGGGAACGTCGTTAATCGCATCCAGCACAGCCAGGAACACTTTGACGGAAATCACACCCGACAGGAGCAGGACGAGAGTGATAATCGGCTTTTGGTAGTCTGAAAAGAATCCGCCCACGTACTCTGGCAGCTCAGAGAGAATTTGGAGAACCTGATCTCTGATTCGCTGCCACGCTTGAGCCGGTTCCTCGGTAGCGCTGACTTTGGTGATGGCACCGGCTTGCTCGACATTGACTTGCACTCTTGTCTTTTCGGTTTCAGCTTGTTTGAGTTCTGGATTCATATGGATATGCGGGTAACACCCCCGATGATGATAGCTGGAATATCTTACCCCTGTCAGCCGCACAACAGCCTCAGCCCTTGGAATGTCTTAATGCGCACCCTGCGGGAAGCGGCAACTCTGGCGTCTGAGAGGAAGGATCTTCTCCGATTCTAAGATCAGACAGGGTTTGCCGCCGCTGTCTGGCCCAAATTAGAGAGCAAATCTTCTGGAAGGGCACCGAACCCCCTACCGAGCCCCCACCCCCACACTCCAGTCCCATATCAGGGTGGGCAAGAACTGGCAAGATGGATAGAGACGAGTCAAGCTTTGCCCTCAATGACCAATCCCTGCCAGCCCGAAACCTCAAATTCTCCCAATCCCTTGCGGTTGCTCGATTACGAGCCGGCGCTAGAATCCCTCGGCGGCGATTATTTCGATGAAGTCGCCGCTGCGGAATTCCCCGATCACATCTTGCGCTGGCGCAACGACGCCCTGCTGCCCCAACTGGGGCTAGACCCCAAAACCGTTACCGATGGCCATTTCATCGAAGCCTTTGGCAAGTTTCAGGGGGTGCGGCCTTTTTTGGCGCTGCGCTACCACGGCTATCAGTTCGGCGAATACAACCCCTATTTGGGAGACGGGCGGGGCTTTCTCTACGGTCAGGTGCGGGGCGCGGATGGCCAGCTGTACGATTTTGGCACCAAGGGCAGTGGGCGGACCCCCTACTCCAGAAGTGCGGATGGGCGGCTGACTCTCAAAGGCGGGGTGCGGGAAGTGCTGGCGGCGGAAGCGCTGCACCGGCTGGGAGTGCGCACCTCCCGCTGTCTTAGCTTAGTTGAAACCGGCGAGCAGCTGTGGCGGGGAGATGAGCCCTCTCCCACGCGCTCGTCGGTGATGGTGCGTTTCAGCAGCTCCCACATTCGCTTTGGCACGTTTGAGCGCCTGCACTTTTTCCGCCGCAAGGATTTAATCGAGAAGCTGCTCGACCATGTAATTGAGGAGTATTACTTCCCCTCACCCCCCAACCCCCTCTCCCACAAGGGGAGAGGGGGAGAAGAAAAGGAGGGTAAAGCTGAGCGGTACGCGCTGTTTTATGCCGAGTTGGTGCGGCGGGTGGCGGAACTGGCGGCGCAGTGGATGGCTGCCGGCTTCTGTCACGGGGTGCTGAATACGGACAATATGTCAATTACCGGCGAGAGTTTCGACTATGGACCCTATGCATTTATCCCAACCTATAACCCGGGGTTTGCCGCCGCCTATTTTGACTATTACGGGCGCTACAGTTACGGCAATCAGCCGGGGATTTGCCGGTTAAATTTAGAGATGCTCCAGGGCCCGCTTTCGGCTGCGATTGACCCAGGTGACATGGAGGCGGCGCTAGCCCAGTTTGACGATCGCTGTGACGTCACTTACCGGCAGCTGATGCTCAACCGGCTGGGGTTTGCCTCGCTGCCTGCCGAACTGGGGTCGGAGATGCTGCGACTGACGCTGCAGCTGCTGAGAGACACCCAGGTGGGGTATGGGGATTTCTTTGCTGAGCTGAGGGAACAGTTTTCCCCCGCTTGGCGGGATGATGCCAGTCTCATCTTTAGTGCGGCTGAGCCGGCAGAATTATTTCAGCCTTGGCGGCAATTCTATTACCACATTTTGCAGGGTTTGTCAACAGCTAAGATGGAGGAAATGGCGAGCCGGTTGCGCCGGCAAAATCCCTATCCCTTGTTAGTCAGACCGGAGATTGAGGCGGTTTGGGAGCCAATTGCGGTTGAGGATAACTGGCAGCCATTTTACGAGCTGTTAAAGCGCATACAGGCTGGGGATTGACTGTCAGGGGTGAGGGGTGAGGTGGTATTGCAGTAGGCACTTAGGGAACGGACATTAATGGCATGGGGCATGGGGCATGGGGCATGGGGCTCATGCGCATGGAAAAGACTTTCTCGGCTGCTGCGGGCAGTCTCAAACCGGAAACCTCTTCCCCTAACCCCTAACCCCTATTCCCTAACCCCGATCCCCTATCCCCCAGTGGACAGTTGAAATACCGTAACAACGCGGTGGCATGGCAACTGATGTCCGTGCTTTGATAGAAGTGGGCTCACTTCTACACCAGGGACAGAGCGATGAACAACACCGAACTGGCGCATCTGAAAAGCTACGAAAGCGCGCTGGCTGTCTATGACCGTTCCTTGGACAGCAATCCCAAGCACGCTAAAGCCTGGAACAACCGAGGCTTTGCCCTGATGCAGCTAGGAAACCACGAACAGGCGATAGCGTCCTACAACCGGGCCTTGGCCATCAATCCCAAGTATGCGAAAGCGTGGAATAACCTGGGCTTCGCACTGCGCCAGATGGGAGATTACGAACAAGCCCTGACCGCTTACGAACGAGCGCTAGCGCTCGATCCCAATTCGGCTAAAGCTTGGAATAACCTCGGCTTTGCGCTGATGCAGCTAGGAAGATATGCAGAAGCGATGGCTGCGTATTATCACGCCCTAGAGATCGACCCCAGCTACACCACGGCGAAGAATAATCTGAGTGGCTTGCTCAAACAGTTGGGACTGGGTTTTGCCTGTGAGGATGACGAGATTGAGTAGAGGCTCCGGACAAAGAATTAAAAATTAAATATTAAAATTGGAAGAGTTTTTAAGTTTTAAGGTTTAATTCACCTGACTCTGAAGGTGTTTGAGCTGATTTTGCGATGCATTATAGCATGCGGTAAGCCCTTTGTCAAGACAGAGTTGGGAGGCTTTTTGAAAATCTTGAATGGCTCCCGGCTTGTCCCCAAACTGGAGGCGGGTCTTGGCGCGACCGTAGTAAGCTTGTTGGGAGTCGGGCTGCAGCTGAATCGCCTGCGTGTAATCCGCAAGGGCTTGTCTGTAATCTCCCAAGTCATAGTTAGTATTTCCCCGGTTGCTGTAGGCACCGGCACTGCTGCCAAGGCGAATCGCCTGAGTGAAATCTTCGAGCGCCCCTGCTTTATCGCCGAGTGCGTAGCGAGCCAAACCCCGGTTGCTGTGGGCACCGGCATCGCTGGGGTTCAATTCAAGAGCGCGGGAGCAGTCAACAATGGCTTTTTGGTGCTGCGCGAGATTGATCTCGGCGGCGCACCGGCTCGAGTGAGCGGCGGCTAAATCGGGATTGAGCTGTAGCGCTTGGGTGCAGTCGGAGACAGCGGCGGGGAAATTGGAGAGATTCACTTGGGCGATACAGCGATTTAAGTAAGCACCGGCACCGGCAGGATCGCTGGTGACGGGAAGCGTGCCGGTATCGCTGGGATTTAGGCGCAGAGCTTGCGTGAAGTCCTCAATTGCCAAGTTCTGCTCTCCGACTGCAGAGAGAGCCAGCGCCCGGTTGCTGTAGGCACCGGCATCTTGGGGATTGAGTTGAATCGCCTGAGTGCAGTCTTCTATCGCTCGCCGAGAAGCTCCCAGCTGCAAGTGAACTGAGCAGCGGTTCTTGTAAGCGGTGGGGTTGCTGGCGAGGCGAATCGCCTGAGTGCAGTCGGAGAGAGCCTCTTCCAGCTGCTTGAGATGCAGGTGCGCCACGCAGCGGTTTTCGTAGGCGGAGGCGTCGCTGGGATTGAGCCGGATCGCTTCGCTGCAATCGTCTAGCGCGCCGTGAAAGTCTCCCATCTGCAAGCGGACTTTTCCCCGGCTGAAATACGCACCGGCATCGCTGGGATTGAATTGAATGGCGCGGGTGTAATCCTCTATGCTCCCTTGGGCGTCGCCTTGCTTGGCTCGCTCGGCTGCTCTGTTGTAAAACTGGTTGGCTTGGATCTGGATTTGGCTGTGGAAAATCAGAATCAGCCCGCCCGCCAGCAAAATTCCTACGCCGGCGGTGGTGATTTTGCGCAGCAGCGAATCTGTTTGCTCCCCCAGTGGGCTGCCTTGGGCTGCCAAAGGGGGCTCTGTTGTGGGAAAATCAATGATAGTTGCCGGCAGTTCGGGCGGGGCGGTTGTGGGGGCGATGTTTTGCAAGTCTTCGAGAACTTCTCTGGCTGACTGGTAGCGCTGCTTGAAGTCGTCGCGCACCATTGTATCGACGATATCGCCTAGCTTTGGGCTGATGCGGGCTTGCAGCCGCCACAGAGTTTCACCGCTGCTGGAATTGCTGGGATTTTTCAGGTGCGGTAAATCTTTGACGCTGGCTCCGGTAAGGGCTTGGATAGCGATTGTGCCCAAGGCGTAGATGTCGCTGTTAAATTGGGGCTGCCCCCGGAATTGCTCCACCGGCATGTACGCTGGGGTGCCGGTGGCTATTGTCCGGTAATCCCCCTCCTGCAGCTCAGCGGTTATTTCTTTAACCGCCCCAAAGTCGATGAGAACTAATTTGCCATCTGTCTCGCGGCGGATGATGTTTGCCGGCGTCACATCCCGGTGAATCACCCCCTGACTGTGCACGAAGTCCAAAATCTCTAACACCTCTTGCAGCAGGGCGAGTGTTTGGATTTCGCTCAAGGGCGATCCGGGCACAATCTCGTCGGAGAGGGGATGACCGGGAATGAACTCTTCGACGAGGAAAAAGTGCTCCTTTGCTTCAAAATACGCCAGCAGCTGGGGAACTCGGTCGTGTTTTCCCAGCTTTTCCAAACTGTGCGCCTCTCTGAGAAATCGGCGGCGGGCGGCGAGTATCGATTTAGATGTGTTGCGAATGGGGCGCAGGTGCTTGATGACACATTTAGGGCAACCCGGGCGGCGAATATCTTCTGCCAGATAAGTTTTTCCAAATGAGCCTGCGCCCAGGAAGTCAAGAATGCGGTAACGTCGATCTAAAAGTTTGCCAATCACAAACAAGCCACCCAACCAGCTTTGGGTTGATTTTGCCACAAAATCCCTAGTTGCCGTTGGTTAGGTCGCAGCTAGGTTGCAGGAGCACCCCTTGTTTGTCCCCTGTTTCCCCTATGTGCCGAGGTGCCTTTCTGCCGAGGCTCCCGTTTGCAGTAGGGCTTTAGCCCCGTTTGTAGTATGGTTCCAGCCCCGGAAAGCAGTTGGGCTTTAGCCCCACCGGCGGGCTCACCACCAGACGGCCAAGACCGTCAGGCCGGCTCCATAGTTTCCCCAATCACAGAATGTCAATTTATGATAGCGCATTTATAGAGATTTGTCAAGGTGCCATATCGGATCTTTTTCGGGAGAGGAGGCTTTCAATCCCCTGCCGGCGGAGAGCGAGCAGCCGGTGCCGGTGTTGTGGCGGTTGTCAAGGGGGACTGTTGCCGGCGGTTGCCGGTGGCGGCAGGCCGTTTGAAAATGCCGCCGGCGTCTCACAGCGCCAGATATAGCAGCAGTCATATTGGTTAGGACATTCATGGCATGGCGTCTGGGGCTCATGCGCATGGGGTATGGCGCATGGGGAAGACTCACACCAATGCGATGATGCCAGCGTGATGCCAGCGTGATGCTCATGTCCTAATCTAAGTGCATACTGCTATATCCCCTGCGCCCAACTGGGAGTGCCGGTGGGGGGAGCCCCTTGACCTATTTCTTATCGGCAATTGGCAATTCGCCAAAGCGGGGTGCGCAAGACGAAAAGCAACTCACTCCGAGACCGCACCTCCCCAAGGTGCCGGTGTCTCCAGACATCGCCTCCCCACTCCGGGCATTTTCCCCACCGGCTCTCACCCGCTGCTGTGGCAATCCTTCAGACCGGCTCAGTAATTTCCTCGATCGCCGGCGAATATAACCTAGCTCTCACTTTTGTCAAGTACGGATATCCGAATAAGACCTTTCCGGAAAGCACCCAAAAAAGAAGCGAACGGAATCCGCAAAAATACTGACTCATAAATAGAAAAGCATAAATTCGCAGAAGTCAACAGTAGAATTGCGGATTTGTGAGAGGCGGCTGACAGGGCCTCCTGCGAGATTCCCGATACGGCTTTGATTTAAGTAAACAGACTTGGGCCCTCCTGACAGCCACCTCTGCGGACATCTCTGAAACGACCGGGAGAAACCAAAATGGCGATCATTGGAACCCCTGAAAGCGACACCCTTTTTGGGACTGAATTCGATGACTCAATCGTGGGTGATGCGGGAAACGACTCTCTTTTCGGTCTGTTCGGCAACGACACCCTGGATGGCGGCGCTGATAGCGACACCCTGGATGGGGGTGCCGGTGCGGACTCCCTGTATGGGGGTGCCGGTGCGGACTTCCTGGATGGCGGCGACGGGAACGACACCCAGTATGGCGGAGCAGGTGCGGACACCCTGTACGGTGAAGAGGGTGACGACTACCAGTATGGCGAAGAGGGTGACGACTACCTGGATGGCGGATTAGGTGACGACTACCTCAATGCCGGTGCCGGCAACGACATCCTGTATGGCGGCGGCGGTACGAACTACCTGGATGGCGGCGCGGGAGACGACAACCTCTATGGCGGCAGTGGCACAGACATCCTGTATGGCCAAGACGGGGACGACAACCTCTATGGCGGGGATGGTGCGGACAACCTGTCTGGCGGTGCCGGTACAGACTTCCTAAATGGGGAAGCCGGCGACGACAACCTGTATGGCGGCGCTGGGATGGACATCATCGATGGCGGCGACGGCAACGACTTCATAGAAGGCAATGACGGGAACGACTTCTTGCATGGCGGAGGCGGTACGGACTTCCTAGAAGGCGGTGCCGGTAGCGACTACCTGAATGGAGACGCCGGTAACGACTTCCTCGATGGCGGCGACGGCAACGACTTCCTCGATGGCAGCGATGGGAATAACGTCCTCGATGGCGGCAGCGGGAACGACTATTTGTCTGCCGGTGCCGGTAGCGACTCCATGCATGGCGGCGACGGTACAGACACCCTAGACGGTCGCGACGGCAGCGACTACATGTATGGCGGCGCTGGCAATGATATAGTCTCAGGGGGTGCCGGTACGGATTTGCTATTAGGCGGCGATAATAATGACAGCCTCAATGGCGGTGCCGGTTACGACAACCTCAACGGTGGTGAGGGTGCGGACACCCTGATTGGTGCTGACCAAAACGCAGCCACTCCTGGACTCTATGAAATTGACAGCCTGAATGGCGGATTGGGGGCAGATAAGTTCGTTCTCGGGACTGAGAGCAAAGTCTTCTATGATGACAGCAACAACTACTATTGGTCAAATGGCACGAGTGACTACGCTCTAATTGCTGACTTCAACAAGTTTGAGGATATTATTCAACTCCGAGGAAGCTCCTATGACTATATCCTCACATCCGCACCGTTCTCTGTTGGCGGTTCCGCAGCCGACACAGGGATTTATATCAACAAACCTGGTTCCGAGTCCGATGAGCTGATTGCAATTGTGCAAGATGTTTCCAATCTAAATCTTACCAGCTCTTCCTTCTCTTACGTCTAGAAACCCCATGCAGTAGGGGCGGGGCAAGCCTGAAATAGAAGCCACCTAAGGCAGGATTGCAATAAACCGGCCCCCACCCCATGAATGCCGGTGCCGGTTTATCTGATATGAGAAACCCGGTTTCTTAAAGAAACCGGGTTTCTGGGCTTTTCTCAGTTTTGGATGGGTGTGCGCTTATCGGAAACGCGATGCGGGTTGCTGTTGCGTTGCTGCCGGCTGTGCCACCTTCTCAGCGCTGAGAGCGATGGGCAAAATGAACACATATTCCGAGAGCTTTTGATTGGGCGGATGCCCCAACTCAATGGATTTGCTATCTTCTCCTTGCGCGGAAACCGGCAGGAAATAAACGGCATCTTCCTCCCCAAATGCCTGTTTGAGCATGGCGACAAGACGCACAGCTATCGTCTCTGACAGGGACTTCTTGAGCGGCGCGAGCTCTGGCTCGTCTCCTAACGCATTGCCAATTTTAGCAAGGCACGAGAGCGCTTCTTGGGAAATCAGCTGCCCAATCTGTTTTTGCAACTCCACTCCCCGACTGTTAGCAATTTGCGAACCGGCACCCCCCAGAGAATAAAGACCGGCAAAAGATTCGCTGCGGTGCTGCCGGGATGAAACTAAAATCTGCCGCTGCTGGAGAGATTTGTAAAACTCTGTTAAGAAGAACATCTCCGGCTCCTCTGAATTAGCAAACAAATCCGACTTAGGAATCACGCAAATAAACTTGGTTCCTTGCAAGGTGTCCGCTCCTTTTTGCAGTTTTAAATCCCGCACCAGTTTTTGCAGCAGCTGCAGCTGGCTGACTCCCGCTACTTGTTTCCGGGAATCGTTGACCCGCTTGTAGTTGTCTTCCAATACTTTCCAAACGTTGCTATCATCGCCTTTTGTCAGCTTTTCCCGGACACAGGGCTCCACAGACAGGTCAAAGAAGAAAATAATGGTTTCTGCCTTTTTAAGAGTCCGGAGAACTGCGGGGTTAGAGCCATACTCTGTTAAGCTGCTCGCGGCAACTTCGCCGGGAATATCGGTGAAAACAAAGTTGGTTGGGCGGTAGGGTTCGGCTGGGAACTCAATGGACAGTTTGATACTTGTGCGGGCACCGTGCTGGGTTGGTTTGGGCATTTGGCCGGCCCAGTATTTCTCGCTTAATTCCTTCATGCGAGCTTCGTCATCTGGGGAATCAAAGCTCACTGTCGCTCCTAAGGCGGAGACATTGTTATAAAAGGCGGTAAAGCCGGTGAGCAAAACGGAAGATTTGCCAGTGCCAGGACTTCCTAATAGGATGACGGAGTGAGTTTTTTCGGGTTTGGGATACCAGCCACACTTGAGTGAGGTATGTTCGGCACCGGCTGTGTCGCCGGGTTTGTCGCCAATTGGGCCGGTGCAGGTAAAGTGGACAAACTTGGTAATTTGGTCGCCAAGGATCTCGATAATTTTATCCACTGCGTCAGGGGAGCCGTTTCCGATTTGCAAGCCGGCACCAAAAACGCTACCATTGGGTTGGGGGTTGGCGTTGCCCTGCCGCACAGCTTCGACAAATTTAGCATCCCAGCCCAGATTGGGATTGCCCAAAACTACTTCCGAAGAGAGCAGTTTTTGCAGCAATTTGGGGGAGACGAGGGTTAAGCGGGGAAGGGTGAAGGGTACGTTGGTCTGGATGCTTAAGTCTGCCACTGTGTTGATGTGCGCTGCACTTTTATGCCCGAGGACGATGGCCAGAATAAACTGAACCCTTAAAACTCCTTCTTCTAAATTGGGGTCAGGGGTTTGGTTCAGGTGCCGGTCTAGCTGGAGCAGCTGCATCAAGTACCCCTGAATGTTGGGGCAAACTTCTTGAAGCAGGTCGTATAAGGCATGGCGCGATGCGCTGCACTTTTTCATCCACTGCGAGACGTATTTTTGTTCGAGAATTAAATCGACTAAGGGGCCAGAAATCGACCGGGGCTCAAGACCGGCAACCAGGATCTCTTTGGTGCGGTTGTAGAGTTTCTGGATTGAGGCTTTGCTGTCGTCGGAAAGGGGTTGGTCAAGCCGTTCTGAGAATTCAGTTCGCCGCATGAAAGAGTAGAAGTTTTGCGCCCACTCGAAATAGTCGATGTTGTTGCGAATGAATTGCTCAACTGCTTCGGCTCCCAGTGTGCCGGTGTAGACACCCCCCTCTCGCATGGCAGCATGGTCTGTTTGGTCTTTCTTGTAGGGTGAGTTGGCTTTAATTGAGGTAAAACCGGCAATGTTGACCTGTTCGAGGACATCTTCAATGCCTTCTAGGAAGCTGCGATAGTTGGTGATAGAGCCATCTAGCTCCAGTCGGGCATTTTCTGTGAGGATGGTGCTGTAAGTTCCCTGTTTGCGGATGCCGAGAATTGAGCCGCAGGCGGGACAGGTGATGCCACTGTGTCCGGGTTTGACTGTTTCCAGAAAGTCTTTAACGGTGTTGGATGTCATGGTGCGAATCTCTGTTTGACTTCTGTGTCTCTATCGGGAGACGCGCGGGAAAATATGCAAGGGGTAGCTGGAAAATTTTAAAAGATGCGTCGGGACAGGCGGGACGCCTGTCCTACGTCGGGAGAGGGGGAACGTGGGGACCGGCGGGGACAGGGGGGAGGTGGGGACAGCGGGGACAGGCGGGACGCGGGGACAGGGGGGGGACAGGGGGGGACAGGCGGGACGTAGGGACCGGCGGGGACAGGGGGGACAGGCGGGACGCCTGTCCTACGCCTGGGGGAGACGCCGGTGCCAGTTTCAAATGCCAGTTTCAAACAATTTGAAAATTTTTTGGGGGGTGCTGCATAATTCCTCTACCCTCTCCCGATGAACATACAGAAGGTAAGAGGAACATCCAGAGGTGATTATGGCCACGACCCTAGCGCAGATCGCTCGCTATCTCGACGAGCGAAACTGGACATACGAGGTAGATTCGGAACATGACCGCATCATCACCGGCGTGAGAGCGGAAAACGTGGAGCGGTTTTTGCTTGCGATCGCCTTAAAGGAAGATGGAGAGTATTTCTCGCTCGGTGCGCCACAGCTGCTCAATGTCAGAGAGCATATCTATAAAGGTGTGCTGTTTCAAACTCTGCTGGCCCTTTCTTGGCAGGTTAAGATGGTGCGCTGGGAGTACAATCCGATGGATGGGGAAATCCGCGCCGCAATTGAGTTACCCTTAGAAGATAATACCCTGACTCAAAGGCAGTTTGAGCGGTGCTTGGACGGTCTGATTTATCTGGTAGATTCGGTGGCGATGCCGAGACTTCTGGCGGTGCTGGAAACCGGCACTGATCCCGGTGAGGCGGAATTGGGCGAACGGCTGTTGCTGGCGCTGCAAGAAATGTGGCCGTCTGGAGCGCTCACCCATTTGGAAAAAGCGCTCGCCGCTCGCAAGCAAAGAGGTGTGAGATAATGCCGGTGATGAGTTGCTGTTTACCCCAGTCTGGGAAAATGGGATGCGAGCGTAAAACAAGTGTGAGGTGCACCATGTGCGAGCGTCAGACTCTCATTGACAAGTTTTCCACTTTTGCTATAGTGGGAGAGCGCACCGGCTCTCTTGCTATCAGCCGGTGGGTTTATGAGCCGGCATTGAAGCGCAGTATGCAGAGGATGGTTGAGCTAGATCCAGGGGCGAACGAAAATTTTTGGGCGCTGCACTGGCTGAAAGAGGCTGTGCCAGTTGCCCTCTATCCGCCGGCGAAAGGGCACTTGTCCGCTTACCTGGAAACCGCCTGCTATTGGACAGCTGTCAAAATTTGCCTGCAGTTTTCTGATAGGGGTCACACTCCCACAGATTGCTTTCAAATTGCCAGAGATTTTGCCGGCAATCCCGCGAAACTCTTTGCTAACTATGACTCTCGCCTCAGTAGCGTCCAGACTTATGCGCAAATGAGACTCAGGAGTTATCTGCTAGACGAGTTGCGCCGGGGGAGAGAGGCGGAGAAATATTCTGACTGGGCGCTGCTGCGCTCGCTGAGGAAAACTTCTCTGGAAGAGGCTTTAGAAAACTGCGGCTATACAGAGTCGCAGGTTGCTCTTTACCGGCTGGCTTGGCGCTGCTTCACAGACATTTACACACCGGCTTCTTCAGAAGGGAGCCGGAAGCTGCAGCCACCCAGCGCCGTCAAGTGGGAGGAGATTGCCGGTCGCTACAACCAGTTGCGCGGTCAGTTAAAATTGGAAGCAGAGGTTAGTGTAGAAGAGCTGCAAAATTTGCTGAATACTGTTGTTGATGCGGCTCGCCGGCAATCCCAAAATTCCCCCGCGTCAGCCGGCAGCCTTGAGGTAGCTCTGACCCCCTCAATGCCGGTTCCCCAGCCGTTGATATATAATGATATCAGCGAAGACGACAGCCCGGAATTTGAAAGGGAGCGAGTCAATTCTATTTTATCTCAAAGCTTCCAATTGCTGCCAAAAGAGATTCGTAAAATGTTTGAACTCTGGCTGGGGCTGGGCTTTACCCAGAAGGAAGTGGCTGGCTTGTTCGGCTGGGAGCAGGAGAAGTTTTCCAGGCAAATGAAAAAGCAGGGCAAGGTTCTCTTGACTCAGCTGTTAAAAGAGCTGGGGAAATATGAGGGAAAGTCAAAGCTTGGCAAGAAGTCAAAAGAGATTGACAAGAAAGGCCAACTGATGAAGCTGTGGCTGGAAGAGCATTGCAAAGCGCCTTATGCCGCTTTCTTAGCTTCCTCTCTCACAAAGATGAAAATTTCGGAAGCCGGCGCAAAGGCACGTCTTGCAGAGGTGCGCAGCAGCTTGCGGGATGAATTGAAACTCTATGTGGAATCCCGCTTGCAGATTTCTCTGTCGCAACTCCCGCAGGCGGATAACCGGCTGGGGGCTTTTGTGAGAGACTGGAGCAATTTTTTGGAGTAATTTGGAGTAAATTCGGAGGAATTTCAATGTTTACAGTGCCTGAACTTATGGTAGAATTCCCAGAGCAGCTGTGGCTGGAGTTCGACCGCAGGGAGCGGTCAGCGGCATGGCCAAATGATGGGGAATACTCTTATAATGCGGCTCGCTGGAATGCTTTTCTGAACCGTTTGTGTCTGACTCTTGTGATTCAGTGGCTGGAAGAAGAGAGTGGATTGGCTGCTAAAGTGTGGCCAAGTGAGGCGGATTTGCCGGGGATTTGGGAAGTGGTAAATGGTACGGCTGTTGCGCTTGATAAAACGCGGTTTATACTGATTCCGAGTGAAGCGCTGGATATTGCAGAGTTCTGCGTTCCGCAGGAGTGGGTGGATATTCCGAGTTGGGCCGGTGACTATTATTTGGCGGTGCAAGTTAACCCGGATGGGGGCTGGTTGCGGGTGTGGGGGTACGCTACCCACGAGATGCTGAAAAGTAAGGGGATATATGATGAGTTGGAGCGGTGTTATTATTTGCGGCGGGAGGATGCAATTGAAAATCTGAATGTGATGTGGGTGGCGGTGGAAGTCGGTGCGGATGAAAGGGTGCCGGTGAAGTCTTTGCCGGTTTTGCATACAATGTCGGCAGAAAATCTGCTGGCGCAATTGAGCCGGCATTCTCCTTATTCGCCTCGCCTGGATGTGGGGTTTGAGCAGTGGGGGGCGCTGCTGGATAATGGGAGTTGGAGACAGCAGCTGTATAAGCGGCGGATGCTAGCTATTGCGGGAGCTGTTGCAGCAGCTGTTGCAGCAGCTGTTGCACCGGCACCTGCTAGCACATTAGTCAACTTAAGCCAGTGGTTTGAGAATGTCGTTGAGGCCGGCTGGCAGACCATTGAAGAACTTTTTGGAGTACCTGAAGTCAATTTAGCCCGGGGGTTTCGCAGTCGAGGCAGTGAATCAGGCGGTACTGAAGCCATCGCTAATAAAATTCGCCTGATTGATACCACTTCTGATGAAGGGCTGCTTAAAATTGCGGCGCAGAGATTGGGGGAAATTGGAAAGGGTTCCCCCCAAGCTGTTGAGGCTTTAATTTACCTGCTGGGCAAAACTACTGATGAGGAAACCCGCTGGGCGGCGGCTGAAAGCTTGTGGAAAATAGATCCAGGCAATCCAGCATCGGGTGTCCGAAGGGTAAAGGATTTGGGGATGCAGATAGCCGGTCATGCCGTAGCACTGATGGTAGCGGCTTTGCCCAAAGCTGAAGGAAAACTTGCCATTCTCGTGCGGGTGTATCCTCTGGGGGGCAAGACTTCTCTGCCGCCGGGGTTGGGGCTGACGGTACTCGATGAACAAGGTGATATTTTTCTAGAAGTGCAAGCCCGGGATGCTGATGAGTGGATTCAGCTCAAGTTGGGCGGAACGCGGGGAGAGTGGTTCAGTGTTAAAGTAGGGTTAGAGGGGGTGAGTGTTTCGGAAAGTTTTGTTATCTGAAAGCGCTGGGGAAACCCGGTTGACAGGAGAAACTGGGTTTCCGAAACTTGAGGGTTGACATTGAGGGTTGACAAAGGGCGAGCGTTCCGGTATAAAGAAATAGGACGCTAGAGGAGGGCAATGGCTAGGAAATTAGTTTTTTTAAAGTTGGTGGGGGGAGATTTTCAGCAAGGATTTCCGGTGATTCTCCAGATTGGGGAAGAGGGGAGCGGACCCGACACCGAAATCAACGGCAAGTTGCCCCCTGCCCCCACAATACCCGCGATTTATGACGATTGGCAGTCCAAGTACCGGCGATTGAGTTTGCGGGTCAGACTGGATAAACCAGTCGCGCAAGTAACGCAGATTTCTCCTGTCCAGGATTGTCGCGATGCTGCCGAGAGGCTGAAGAAGGTTTTGTGCGATTGGCTGAATTCCGAACCCTTTCGCTCGATTCGAGAGACTTTGCTGGAAAAATTGCAGCCCTCTGATGAAGTGAGAGTAATCATTCAAGCTGAGGAGGGATTGCAGCGACTTCCCTGGGATTTGTGGGACTTTTTTGAGCGCTATCCCAAGGCGGAAATTTCTTTGAGCGCCCAAAAATATGAGCGCCAAGAAAAAGCGGCACCGGCGGGAGCGAAAGTTCGCATTCTGGCGATTTTAGGGGACAGCACCGACATTAATATCGAAGCAGACCGGGCGCTGCTGGAGCAATTGCCCAACACTGAACCTGTTTTTCTGCCAGAACCGGCACTAACGGAGATAAATGACAAACTTTGGGAGCAGTCGTGGGAGATATTGTTTTTTGCGGGGCACAGCCGCACTGAAGACAAAAAGGGGCGTCTTTATATTAATCAGGAGGACAGTCTAACGATTGACGAGTTAAAGAATGGGTTTAGAAAAGCGATTGCGCGGGGTTTGCAGGTGGCGATTTTCAACTCTTGCGATGGGTTGGGGTTGGCGCAGCAGCTGGCAGATTTGCAAATTCCGCAAGTTATTGTGATGCGAGAGCCGGTGCCGGATAAAGTGGCGCAGGAGTTTTTGAAGTATTTTTTGGAAGAGTTTGCCGGTGGCACGTCTTTATATATGGCGGTGCGCTCGGCGCGGGAAAGGTTGCACGGGTTAGAGCGTGAGTTTCCCTGTGCTAGCTGGATGCCGGTGATTTGCCAGAATCCGGCAGAAGTGCCTCCGACTTGGGAGGAGTTGCGATATGGGAAGAGTGGGAAGAGCGGTGAGCGCGGAAGCCGGTATAATTGGGTCAAACTTGGGGCGGCGTTTCTGGCAAGTTTGGCAGCCACTAGCTTGGTGCTGGGGGTGCGACAGTTAGGGGGGCTAGAAACACTGGAACTTAAGGCATTTGACCAACTCATGCAAGTGCGCCCCGACGAAGGAGCTGACCCGCGACTGCTGGTGGTTGAAGCTACTTCTGATGATATCAAAAAATATGGCTTTCCGCTACCCGATGGCATTCTGGCGCGGGTGATAGAAAAGATAGGTTCGCATCAGCCGCCGGTTATTGGTTTGGATATCTATCGCGACGTGCCGGTGGGAACTGGCAATGCTGAGTTAGTCAAACAGCTGCAAAATGACCGGCTTATTGTCATCTGTCAAGTTCCTCAAGAGAATGACCCCGGCATCCCACCGCCTCCTGCAGTGACTGATGAAGACCGGCACGGCTTTAGCGATATTGTACCAGACTCGGACAAGGTTATCCGCCGGCACTTGTTGTTTTTCGATCCAAAGTTTAATTCTCCCTGTCGCGCTGACCATTCGTTTAGTTTGCGGCTGGCACTTGATTACTTAGATGAAAAAGAGGGCATCGCCCCTGCCCTCACTCAATATCTAACGTTAAGGAAGACTGTCTTCAAACCTTTGCAAATCAATCCAGACAAGCCTGCCGGTGCCGGTGGCTACCGCCATACGGATTTGCGGGGCTATCAAATTTTGCTGAATTACCGCACCTTCAAAGACGTGGCGCGGCGAGTTAGCATCGCGGATGTTTTGAATGGCCAATTTGACCCGAATTGGGTAAGGGATAGAATTGTCCTGATTGGCGTTACTGACCCAACTAAACCTGACAATCACCCGACGCCGTACCAGACAATGCCCGGAGTGCTGATTCAGGCGCAGATGGTGAGTCAAATTCTCAGTGCGGTTCTGGACAAGCGCCCCCTGTTGGGAGTTTGGCCGGCATGGGGCGAAACTATCTGGATCTGGGGGTGGTCATTTGCGGGCGGTGCGCTGGTTTGGGGGTGGCGCAAGCCGTTACATCGAGGGGTGGCAATTGCCGGCGCTCTTGTCATTTTGTCTGGAATCTGCTATATTCTTTTGATACAGGGCAGTTGGGTGCCGCTTGTTCCCTCAGCGCTGGCCTTGGGAATGACTGGAGGGATTGTGGTAGTTTATAGTGCATCGATAAAAAAGGGGTTATGAACCGGGCCAACAAAATAACGCGGCTCACGCTCACCTTGGCGCTGATTAACTTACCCGGCACCCCCACAGGAGTGCCGGCACAGCCTGTCCCTGGAGAATTATTCAACGCCACCTCAATCGCTCAAAATAAAAGAAAGCGAGTGCGCTTTGTCAGTGCGCCGGTGAAAAACCCGACCCGCCGAACAAGTGCGGGAAGCCGGGGCGATAATAATTGCCGGGGAGCGGAAAAGCAGATTACAGCCTTAGTTACGGAGGAACTCATAGGGTTAACTGTCTCAGAGCGCCCGACTTTGTGGTTTTATATTCCCTATGCTTCCAAACCTGGATTTTCGGCAGAGTTTGTGCTGCGGGACGACCGGAAAAAAGACGTTTATCAGACTACTTTGCCGGTTCCGGGAAAGGGGATTGTGAGTGTCCCCCTCCCGGAAACAGTGCCGCCGCTGGAGAGTGGCAAAACATACCAGTGGGTTTTCACTGTAATTTGCGATTCAGCCGACCGCATGAAAGATGATTTCGTGGAAGGGAAGGTGACGCGAGAGGCGCTTAAGCCTGAGGTTCAGAGCCAATTAGAGGCAGCCACCTCGGAACGCGACCGCGTTATCATTTATGCTGAGAATGGTTTGTGGTACGAGGCTGTGACACTTTTGGCCGAACTCCGCCGCCGTTCCCCGGAGGATAAAACTTTTGCCGAGGACTGGGCGGATTTGTTGGGGGATGTTGGGTTGGCAGATATGGCCACAGAGCCTTTTGTTCCGTGATGTAATTCCGCAGTGCAGATCCGCTTGCGGGGACTTCTTTAACCCGCGCAGGCGGGTTTTGTTTGTGTAGATGCGGTTTTTTACCGCCCGAAGTTTTAACCGCCAGACTGAAGTCTGGCGCTATACAAACGAAGTCCGCCTGCGCGGACTTCTGCTTGCCTTGTGGGTTTTGGGTGGTAGGCTGCGGTTTTTTACCGCCCGAAGTTTTAACCGCCAGACTGAAGTCTGGCGCTATACAAACGAAGTCCGCCTGCGCGGACTTCTGCTTGCCTTGTGGGTTTTCGGTGGTAGGCTGCGGTTTTTTACCGCCTGCGTTCCGCGCCACAATCCCACCCCCACCCAGAGACTGGGCGGCTTTCACCCTGATTGGCCAAGCCGAGTGTCCAGGATCTATTTGGAATTTGCCACAATTCGAGAAATTTTTTTCCCACCCCCCGCATAAAACAGTTTAGCCAGCCTGATGTATCTATAGAAGGCTACAGCCAAACAGAATCCTGGGCCAAGAGAATGCCCTCTTGCATTCTAGCCCCACTCAGCACGGGCGAAAGTCTGCCTTTGCGTGAGTTTCTAATCGCCCGGATACTAGCTAAAGTCTTACACACCGGCAAGTCCATTGGAGAAATCCGCAGCTTGGCCCAACAAAACAAATTTCTGGGAAACCTGCATATTTCTCTAAACCACTCCCGATATATAGATGTAACCAGTTCAAAAACGACAGCACCCATGAAAAATAAATCCCAGCCCCAAGAAAAACAGACCCTAGAGGAATTCTACCAGAATTTGACTGGCTTGATCAACCAACTGTTAGCAGAGGTGCGGAACTTTCTGCCGTCCGAACCAGAAATCCTTCCCGTAATGACCTATGACGACGCGATGCGGTACTTCGTAACTCAGCGCCCAAAAGATCCAAAGGTCAAAAAAGGAGCGATTATGCGGCAGCGCTCTCGTCATGGTCAGCTATTCATCCAGATATTTTTGGACAAAGACAACCAGTTGGTGTGCCAACCTAATGGTACACCATACGGGCGACAACTGACGGTGAAGAAATTGGACAAAGAGCTAAACGAAGCATTTGGTGATGACAATTTAATTGTTGTTGAATAGGAGAAAATCCAGTGGCCTTTTTGGAAACTCTTTGGCTGATTAGTTTAGTTACTTCGATTGCAGCTAATATAGCCATTACTGTCTACATCGCTTACCTCACGTTTAGCGACATCGCTACCTGGTTTCGCAACCGGCAAAGCCGTATCAACAAGCGAAAAGTGGCATTTACGCTCCAGCAAAAAATCAGCGCAAATAAATTCAAAACTATCCAGGGTATTTTCGATACGGAGTCTCAGAACCTGGATGAAGCGAGAACCATAAACTCCGATAGTGTTGACCATCAGGTGGCAGACGCTCACCGCTACGACGAATTGGTTATTTACCAGTAGAACCCACAAATCTGGTGGGGGGGGTTCTCTTTCCTCACCAGTCTTTTCCAAACAAGGTGTTACAGAACCATTGCCTATCTGATGAACAAAGGGATTAAAGTAATGAGCAAAACTCGGAAGCTCCGAATTCACGGCATACCAGAAATTGTACCAGAACCTGATGCGGCAGTGTTCCGCTCAAGACTAATCAGGTCAGTTAATGAACTGCTTGACCAAACCGGCGTAGAAGATATCAAACTGGTTATCGGGACAGAATTGCAAATGCCAAATGGCGGCAGTGTCACTAGCCACCTTAAAACAGCAGCCAATCTTGGCAAAAGTGGAGACAGTAATGATTCTTCAATTGCTGAACGTGCGCGTCAGTACCAAGCTGAATCACCACTGTATGATTTTGAGCAATTGGTAGTTCCTGACTTAGTGCTGGACACTCTCCTGTCTGCAGTGGATGCGATTGAAGTGGAGTTTACTGTTTTTGATGAGTGGGGGTTGAGAAAAATTCAGCCAAACCCGCGCACAGTTCTGAACTTTTATGGCCCTCCGGGAACTGGCAAAACATTGGCTGCACACGCTATCGCCGCCCGACTGGGAAAACCGATTTTGCTGGCTAGCTACGCTGATATTGAAAGCAAATTTCATGGAGATGGCCCTAAAAATCTCAAGGCTATCTTTTACGCAGCTGAGCGAGATGGTGCCCTGCTTTTCATTGATGAAGCGGATTCTTTACTCTCAAAGCGGCTAACAGAAGTCAATTCTGGCTCAGAGCAAGCTATTAACTCGATGCGGAGTCAGCTACTAATTTGCTTAGAGCAGTTTCGCGGCATTGTCATTTTCGCAACAAACTTGGTTGAGAACTATGACAAAGCATTCGAGACGCGGGTGCGGCATATCCACTTTCCAATGCCCGATGAAAAATGCCGCCGCGAGATTTGGCACCGGCACCTGCCGGCAGAATTGCCTCTAGCAGCTGATGTCTCCCTCGATGAGTTGGCCAAAGTTGAAGATGTCTGCGGGCGAGAAATCCGGGAAGCCGTACTCGATGCAGCAAATCGAGTGGCTTTGAAAGCCAAAAAGCAAGGGAAACATCCCAGACAGGGTGCTGTTGCAATGACAGATTTGCTTGAAGCGATTGCTCGCAAAAAGGCGGAACGTATTAACCAGCGTACCAGCAATTTAACCCCAACAGAGAAGGAGGAAGTACGCCAAACAGTGCAGTCAGCTTTAGCCAAGCAGGGAGAATCGCAGGATAAAGAAACCCCTCTCTATAATAACGGCAAACCTAATTCTACCAATTCGCAATAACTGGCCCACGAATTGCAACTTCTGAAAGATTTCTCGTTCCCAGGCTCTGCCTGGGAACGAGGACAAAGGAGGCTCTGCCTCCCGTCTTTCTGATAGACGATATGAAGGCATTTTCTCGCTCCCCTTGGCGCGAAACCAGCTCTCTGCCATAGAGGGCTGTGTCCGGCAGTCTCTCGGCGGTTGAAACCTCAGCTATACAGACAAAACCCGCTTCGGCTTGGGTTTTAAGAGTCTCGTTCTTCTTTTAGTCCGCGCAGGCGGACTTCGTTTGTATAGCCGCGAATTCCATTCGCCAGGAGCTTAAGTTGACACCAATGTGCCCCTGTGCCCGCCCCTTACGGGTTTCTAAATGTTTCCTCACTCCCAGCCCCCGCCTAAGAACAACAAACGAGAAATTCAATCTATTTCCACTCGCCCTGCAGGATAAAAGGTGCCCAGTAATGAGGCTTTTTCCCCTCTGCTATCATCGACAGTTGCGCCTCTCGCAACGCCCGCGCCGGCGGCAGCCCATCTTTCAGCATCTTCTGGTAAAATCTGCTCATCAGCTCCGGCGTACCCTCACCATCGCTCACAGTCCACAAACTCACCATCACCCGTTTGGCACCGGCATACATGAACCCTCGGGTCAGCCCCACAACTCCTTCCCCTTTAACCTCCTTTCCCTTGCCGGTTTCACAGCCACTCAGCACCACCAATTCCGCCGGCAAATTCAAATTGAACACTGCCGGTGTGAGCAGATACCCGTTTTGCTCTGCGCCAAACTGGTTGACGAGAGACAAAACGATCCCCGATAGTTGCGGGTTCTGGGAGTTGAGAAAGCCGTGAGTGGCAAAATGCACGACCCGATAGTTACTTAGCACAGAGTCCGTTGCTTTGTCAAGATTCGCGTCAAAATCAAATGCCTGCATTTTCTCAGAATCTGGCACCAGAGATAAAATTCTTTCCGCTTCCAGGCGGGTGCCAGGAAGTGGATTCCAAGTTTTCCCCTCACTGTCAGTACCTCGGGTAAGATTGGGGGTTAACAGCGGCGGTGTCTGAGGTGTGGGGGTTCCCTTCACGCGCGGATCTTCAGCGCCAAACACCGGATCTGCCAGCACAGCAACAGCTTTGGGGGCGGGTTGACGATTGGCAGTATCCCGCCTGATAATAGAGAGAGTCGAGGCAGAAGGCAAGCTGACAATTTCGTGTTCTGCTATCAGGAGTTGGGGACTTTCGCCCGCTGCAGGCTGCACCGGCACCGGCAAAGCGCTGAAAGGAATGTATTGCAGTCCGCCGTCAGCAACTATCAGCAAGCGTTTCTGCTGCAACTGCTCGGCAACCGGCGCTAAAATTATTTTGCTCAGGGTAGCGGCTTTGACATCGGCGTCGGCTGAACCGCTATACCGAGGTGCCAAGTATTTGATGAATTCTTCGGCGGCGGTTTCGATATCGGCGCGTTTGGGCAGCTCGTAAGCGGTGATGGAAGTGGGGGTGACAGCCCACAGATAGCTGCGTTCTTCACCCAGCCAGTAAGACAGCAGGATGGTGTCCGCATCCACAATTTGTTGCTGAATTTCTTTGAGGGTGAGAGGTTCCGGTTGAGTTAAGGTAGCGTAGCGGGGACTGGTGGCGCGGATTTGATATTGGACTTGTTGATACTGCTGCTGGAGCTGTGCAATCTCTTTGCTGATGGCAGCGATTTGTTGTTCCGTAGGTTGACTACTGAACAGTTGCAATTGGTATTGCGTTTTGGCAGCCAATTGTTGTTCCAACTGGCGTTCCTGCTCTCGCAGCGCTGGATCAACTCCTTGTCGGATATCGGCACGCGCTTCGTTTAAGAGTTCGAGAAGAGTGCGAGCGCGACCGCGTTCGCTTACTTCAAAAGCTGTTAAATTGTACCTGGCATCTGGGTGCTGCTGATTCAATTGCATCAATAGGTCAATGTAGAAGTTGTAATATTTCCACGATCCTTCCGATATCAAATCGCGTTCTTCAGGACTAGACTTGTGTTTTTGACGCTCATTTTCAAGAATTTTAACAGACGCTTTTATTTGAGCTAAAGCTTCATTTAAATGTCCCAAGCTCCGCTCCAGTTTAGCAATATCCAAAAGCGTCATTGCTTCGCCACTGCGACTTCCCGAAGCCTGCCAGGTTGCGACCGCTTGGCTAAGGTATTCTCTTGCCTTTTGCTGCTGTCCCAATTCTATATAGAATAACCCGATAGCTCTAATAGTTTCTGCTTCTCTAACTCGATCTTTCGTAGCCCGTAATAAAGGCAGGGCCTCGTTTAAAAAGTCAATCCCTTTTGGCTTTTCTCCCAAAAGATTATATATAGCCGCGATATTAACCAACATATTCCCAGCTAAATTGTCCATTCTGAGGGAGCGAAAGAGAAGCACTGCCTGCTCCCAGTTCTCAATCGTATTTTTCTTATCCCCTAATGAATGGTATATTGTTCCAATGCCCACAAAAGTAAAGGCTTCCTGCCGTTTGTCACCAATCTCTCGATATAGCAACACAACTTGCTTATAGGAGTCGATTTGGTTCTTTTTTTCACCCAAGGTGTGGTATATTCCAGCCAGGCTACTAAGCGTAAAGGCTTCCTGCCGTTTGTCACCAATCTCTCGATAAAGCAGCACAGCTTTTTTATAGGAGTCAATTGCGTTCTGTTGTTCACCCAAGGTGCCGTATATTCCAGCAAGGCTACTAAGCGTAAAGGCTTCCTGCCGTTTGTCACCAATCTCTCGATAAAGCAGCACAGCTTGCTTATAGGAGTCGATTGCGTTTTGTTTTTCACCCAAGGTGCCGTATATTTCAGCAATTCTCCTGCGCGTAAAGGCTTTCCAACCTTGGTTTCCTAAAGCCTGCCATAGCAGAAGTGCTTGATTGTAGGAGTTTAACGCCTGTTGTTTTTGTCCTAAGGAGGCGTACATTTCACCGATGTTGCTGAGTGTGGTAGCTTCCCAACCTTGGTTTCCTAAAGCCCGCCATAGCGGCAGCGATTGAGTGTAGTAATATAGTGCCTTTCTTCCATCTTTGAATGATTGATATAGAGAGCCAATACTGTTCAGGGTAACTGCTTCTCCCTGACGATTATCCGAAGCTCTATAAAGCGGAAGTGCTTGGTTGTAGTAGTTTAACGCCTGTTGCTTTTCACCTAGGGAGAGATAGACACTAGCAATTCTGTCTAAAGCCACAGCTTGCCAGGGTTGGTTGCCCAAACCTGTCCAAATTTCTAGTTCCTGATGAAAATAGTTGAGCGCTTGTTGTTTTTCCCCCAAGGATTCGTAAACCAAACCCATACGATTGACGGCTGCAGCTTCCCGATCGCGAGCGCCCACATTCCGCCACAGACGCAGTGCCTCTTCAAACTTTGGGAGCGCTTGTCGCAAGGATTCAGGCGTTTTTCGCTCAAATAGCCGAATCCCTTCATCAAGGGCTCGTTGGGCTGCTGCCCGAGTGCTATCGGAAGGCCCAGTCTGCTGTTGAGCCAACTGGCTCTGATTATTTTCTGACACAGACTGCGAACCATCTATCGCTTTGTGGAAGCCACTTTCCCCCCCCACCGGCACACTGCGCGAACCCACCGGCACCGCCGGCCAAAACAACACCGCAGCCATCCCCAAAACAGCCACTCTTGCCCCTCTCATCCGCCTCACCCCTCCCCACACACGCCAATCCCCGTCCCAACGCCCACCCATACCGCCACCTCCGCAGAAATTTGACACAAATTATATCCCGACTCACCCCCCACCGCAATACTCTGCTTATCTATAAACCCGCCCCAACCCCAACCCCACGAATGCCTGTAGGGGCGGGTGAACCCAAAATAGAAGCCACCCAACGCCGAATTGTCATAAACCCGCCCCGGCACCAACCCGCCCCAACCCCACGAATGCCTGTAGGGGCGGGTTCGTCCGAAATACAAGCCACCCAACGCAGGATTGTCATAAACCCGCCCCCACACCATGAATGCCGGTGCCGGTTTATCTAACCTATCTGTAACCGGCTTTGCTTATCTATAAACCCGCCCTACCCTGCAACTCGCTCGCTGCCGGTGGAGCTGATCGCAGAGCGCTCCCAGGCGGAGCCTGGGAACGAGGTAAACAGGAAAAAACCGCGCAGATTTTGAGAGTCTCGCTATACTCTTAGCCCGCGAAGGCGGGCTTTGTCTGTATAGCCGCGATTTCCAATCGCCAGGAACCTGGGCTAATCGCGGAGGAACTAGCTGTAGGTCTAACCCCCCCTTAATTCGCCAACAGCTTCTTTCCAATCACCCGGAAAGTAGCTATTCGCCAGGGAACTAGCAATGACAACCTGCCGGTGCCGGTTTATCGGGAAATCCTCCCACAATTCCCCCACCGGCACACTCCCCTATCCCCCTACGGCTGCAACTTTTTCAACTGCAACTGCGCATCATTATAGCACCCCGTATTCCCCTGATCCAAACACAGCTTAGCAGCTTTTTGCAAATCCTGAATCGCCCCCTGCTTGTCCCCAATTTGAGCGCGGAGCAGCCCCCGCCCATAATAAGCCCCCTCATGCTCGCGCTTCAGACGAATTGCCTGCGTGTAATCCTCAATCGCGCTGCTGCTGTCTCCCAAATCCAAGTGAGCCTCCGCACGCTTGCTGTACGCAACCGCATCGCTAGGATTGATGCGAATCGCTCTCGTATAATCCTCAATCGCCCCAGATTTATCCCCACCGGCAGAGCGAGCCAGCCCGCGATCGCTGTACGCTTGAGAATTATTAGGATTCAGCGCAATCGCCTGAGTGCAGTCCTCAATCGCATTCTGATAGTTGCCGAGATTAAAATAAGCCACACACCTGTTTTCCGCAGCAACCGCATCATTCGGATTCAACTTCAGCGCTGACGAGCAATCCTCAACCGCCCTCTCAAACTCAGACAGATTCAACTGCGACTCACAGCGGCTGCTGTAAGCACCGGCATACTGCGGATTAATCCGAATCGCCTCAGAATAATCCTCAACCGCCCCCTGATAGTCCGCCATAGAAAAGCGAACCTTCCCCCGATTGTAAAAAGCCTCCCCATTATTATAATCAATCCGAATCGCCTGCGTAAAATCTGCTAATCCTCCCCGCTGGTCCCCGCTGGCGGCGCGAGCCAGTCCGCGACTGATATAAGATTTCGCATCATTAGGATTTTGCTGAATCGCCCGCGTGCAGTCCTCAATCGCCGCCGGATATTCTCGCAACTCCAAGTGAGCCAGACCCCGCTTGTAATACGCCTCCCCGTCATTGGGATTAATTCGGAGCGCCTCCGTATAATCATCCACCGCCGCTTGATACTCTTTCAAGTCGTAATTCGCCAAACCTCTGTTATAATAGGCATTAGCAAAGTTGGGATTGAGCCGGAGCGCCTGAGAGTAGTCCTCTTTTGCCTCCTTCAACTTCCCCGCATCGTAGTTGACATTTCCCCGCTTGTAATAAGCCTCCGCGTCATTGGGATTGAAGCGAATCGCCTGGTTGTAATCCTCAATCGCGCCGGTGCGATCGCCTCGCGTAGCTTTTTCCACCCCACGGCTTTTCAAATCCCCAGCGATGTTCTGAGTTTGAAGATAGAAACTCAAACCGAATCCGCCGGCAGCCACCAGTGCTGCCGGCACAGCGAAGAGCGGGGACAGCATGCGCCGGCTGCCCATCCCCCTCAAGTGCTGCTGCAATCGGAAGTAACTGTGCTCAACAACAGTTAGCGGCAGCCCCAACTGGCTACCTCCAGCCCTGCGCCTGATTCTTCTCAAATCCGCCAGGACTTCTGAAGCGCTCTGATAGCGCTGATTCAAATCGTAGCGCACCATTCTGTCAATCACTTCTGCCAGTTCGGGGCTAACCTGAGCTCGGTGCCGCCAGAAGAGTTCGCCTGCAGCCGAAGAGCCCGGATCTCGCACGGAGGCCAAATCTTCTGCACCCAAGCCGGTGAGCGCTTGGATGACAATCATGCCGGTGGCATAGATGTCGCTTGCCGGCAGTGGGTTGCCTTGGACTTGTTCAATCGGTTTGTAACTTTTAGAAATCGGTTTCCCACCAGACAAAGGCGGCGTTTTCGGGGGAGTTGGTAATTGAGCGCTGATTTCTTTAAACGCCCCAAAGTCGAGCAGAACTAATTTTCCGTCTGACTGCCGCCGGATTAAATTCTCGGGCTGAATGTTCTGGTGGATTATCCCGTGCTGGTGCACAAAAACCAAAATTTCTAACATCTCTTCCAGCAGGCGGATCGCTTGGTCCTCCCGCAGGGGCTGACCGGTCGCCATTTCCGCAGCCAAAGTCTGCCCAGCAATAAATTCTTCAACCAGGTAGAAGTCTTTATTTTCCTGAAAAACAGCTAAAAGTTGGGGAATATGGTCGTGTTTCCCCAGTTTTTCCAGAGTTTCTGCCTTTTTTTTAAATAAAAGCTCCAGGACTTGCAGCGTTCTGGGGTGGTTGCTGGGAGAGCGCAGTTGCTTAACCACGCACTGCGGGTATCCAGGCCGGTGCGTGTCCGCAGCCAGATAGGTTTGTGCAAACGGGCTGGAACCCAGAACTTTAATAATCCGGTAACGCCGGTCTAAAAGTTGGCCAATCATCACAGCACCCCAATAGATTTTAGATTTTAGATGTTAGATTTGACATGTTCGGATTCCGTGAAAAATGGTATAATATAATTCCCCTGATACGAAGTATAGGCGTAGGGCAGGCGTCTCGCCTGCCCTTAAGGTTTCTGGGACAGGCGAGACGCCTGTCCTACGTCCGTGCCCTAAGTGGCTAGTGCTAGATCTCTATTTTGGACTTTGAGGTTGCCGGTGCGCATTCGGGAGAGGTTGCAGAATACAAGAATTTTACCCCCGCTCCCCCTTTCCCGAAACCCCCTGGGCGTCCCGCACCAGACGCCAGAGCCCCCTGTCCCCACAGCTGGCGCGATTACTGCCGCACCTGGCTGAGCTGCTGCACGGCGTCTTTGTAGGCGCTCAGCCGGCCTTGCTCCAGATAAAGGGTCGCCGCCTTCTGAATATCCTCCATCGCTCCTGCTTTATCCCCCAGCTGAGCCCGGGCCACACCCCGACCGTAGTAGGCGCTGGCAAAGCTGGGATTGAGGCGAATCGCCTGAGCGTAATCGGCAATAGCGCTGCCGTAGTCTCCCCGATCCGATTGGGCAGCGGCGCGATTGCTGTAGGCCAAAGGCTCGCTGGGACTCAAGCGAATCGCCTGGGTGTAATCTTCAATCGCTCCCGCCTTATCATTGCCGGCGGCGCGAGCCAGCCCCCGGTTGCTGTAGGTTTTAGCTTTGTTTGGCAGCATCTGGATCGACTGCGTGCAATCGTCAATCGCTTTTTGGTGCTCTCCAAGATTCAGGTAGGCGACACAGCGGTTGTCATAGGCGGTAACCTCTTTAGCATTGAGCTGAATCGCCTGCGTGCAGTCCTCAATCGCTTTGCGATAGTCGTTGAGATTGAGATAAGCGCCGCAGCGGTTGCTGTAAGCCTGGGCGTGCTGGGGATCGAGGCGAATCGCCTCGGTGTAATCTTCCATCGCCCCCTGATAGTCTGCCAGAAAAAAGCGAGCTCTGCCCCGGCTGTAGTAAGCGCCGGCATTTTTGGGATCGAGCTGAATCGCTTTGGTGTAGTCGTCGAGCGCTCCCTGCTTGTCGTCGGTGGCAGAGCGAGCCAGACCCCTCGCCTGGTAAGCTTTAGCGTCGTTCGCAGCCAGCTCGATCGCTTTGTTGTAGTCCTCAATAGCTGTCCGGAAGTCTTTCAGGTCGTGGTACGCCAGACCCCGCTGGTAGTATGCCCCGGCTTCTTTGGGATTGAGCCGGATCGCCTGGTTGAAATCCTCGATCGCGCCGCGCGGGTCCTGCCGGTCATACTTGGCCAAACCCCGGTTGTAATAAGCTTCGGCATAGTTGGAATTGCGCTCAATCGCCCGCGTGTAATCCGCGATCGCGGCATCCAATTCCTTCAGGTCATAGTAGGCATTGCCCCGCTGGTAATACGCCCGGGGTTCGCTGGGATTGAAGCGAATCGCCTGGGTGTAATCGCCAATCGCGCCGCGCCGGTCCCCGCTCTCCGCCCGCTCCAGCCCCCGGTTGTAAAACGCTTCCGCCTTTGTCCGGTCGGGGCGCTGCAGCAGCAGCAGCAGCCCCAGCACCACGATCAGCGCCGCCGCCCCTGCGACGATGAACTGCACCGGCAGCTGGGGTCTGGGAATCGTCTCGTGCTCGGTGATGATAGTCGATGGCGGCGCTGGCACCTGCGAGGGGACGCGCAACTTGTTCAGGTGAGCCAGGGCAGCAGCCGCTGACTGGTAGCGCTGGCCATAGTGGTGGTGTACCATTTTGTCGATGATATCTGCTAGCTGCGGGCTGACTCGGGCTCGGTGCCGCCAGATAATTTTCCCCGTATTGGGGTCTTGCAGTTTCGGCAAGTCAACCGCCGGCAAGCCGGTGAGCGCCTGCACGGCAATCGTACCCAAAGCATAGATATCGCTATTAAATTGCGGGTTCCCCTGGAATTGCTCCACCGGCATGTAAGCCGGCGTCCCAGCCGCTATCGTCCACGGCGCTGGCCCCTGAGACAGGGCCGAGCTGATTTCTTTCACTGACCCAAAATCGATCAGCACTAATTTCCCGTCTGAGTCGCGCCGGATTAAGTTAGCCGGTTTAATGTCCCGGTGAATCGCCCGATTCCCGTGCACGAACACCAGAATCTCCAGCACCTCACACAGGATCTCGATCGTCGCCTGCTCTGACAGGTTAGCTCCGGGGAGAATCTCTTCCGTCAGCGGATGGCCAGGAGTGTACTCTTTCACGAGATAAAATCGCTGCCCTTCCGCAAAATAAGCCAGAAGTTGGGGAATTTTGTCATGTCTCCCCAGCTTTTCCAGGATTTCGGCCTCTCGTTTAAAGAGCCGGCCCGCTGCTTGCAGCGATAGAGAAGCGTTACTGATCGGGCTCAATTGCTTGACCACGCATTTGGGCAGACCGGGGCGGCGAATGTCTTCTGCCAGATATGTTTGTCCAAAGGCACCAGAGCCCAGAACTTCAAGAATGCGGTAACGTCCATCCAAAAGCTTACCAATCACGGCGGCACCCCAGCCTGCTACAGGTCGGTTGTGTTGCGGGAGATCCACACCGGCTCGACGCCGGAGCGCGAATCACCCTCCCTCTTTCTATTGTTGCCCAACCCGCCCGCTCTCAATCGCGCCCTCAGCAAGGGAGGGGGTGCCGGTGGTGCTAGAGATCGGGGCAGACAGGCAGCTTTTCAACGCGCCCAGCCGCTTGGCACGCCGCGACTGGGCGAAACGCACTTTATAGCAGTAGCCACTTAGATTAGGACGTAGGCGTCTCGCCTGTCCCAGAGATATTGAGGGCAGGCCAGACCCCTGCCCTACGCCTTCCCTCCCATAGCGAAGCGGGACGCGACAGCGTCCTGCCCGTGTCCTAAACTGACTGCCTACTGCTATACCGCCGGGCGCGTCCTGCAGAACCCGCCCCTGCGTAAGTCCTAACTACTTCAAAGTGACGCCTGTGCCCGGAAAGCTGGAACCCTTTGTGCCGCGCGCCCGCTCGATCCCCTTCAGCAACGACCGCAGCCTGCCACCAGTCTAGCAATATTTCCTGAACAGATTCAGCCGATTTCTTCCAATCCAGCCCCCCGGACAGAGCAGATATTTAACCCCTTTTCAATTCTACTTCACAAACCATCCACTCCCCTATCCCCCCAGCTAGATTCCCCTGTTTGTTAGATTTTTCCGCCGGCGGTCAACTGCCTCTAACGGCTGGTGAACTTTCCCCATTTTCTCAAGCGCAGCCGTGCGGCTAGCCCCCTAGACTAATTCCTATCGTTTGCGCTTGCATCCAAATCCTTAAAACTAAAGGTATTTAGGGGATGAATGGAGAGCTATCAACATTTAGATTGCCTCTAAAAAGAGAGCGCCACCAGCTACATCACGTTACTTTAGTAGGCTATATCCGGCCAGAAAAACAGGCCAGAAACCCGGGTTCTTTAAGAAACCTGGTTTCTTGATTTTCCCTTGATTTTTGCCGGCCTACTTATCGCCTCAATCTGGCATCACATTGCCTGAGTGGGGGATGCGACAAAGCGCGATATCGCACCCACCACCGGCTGCAGCTGCGACCTTTTAGCCGCATTCAGAAAGGGGGAAACACCTCACCCCCCTCCGAAACCACCGCACACTTCACTGAACCCTCAGAAGAATTGCCGGTGCCAAATGTACCGAAATATTACGGAGAATGGGGGGTTAGCTTTCCGCAGCGCTATAGTGAAACTACGGATATCCGGTGACGCAACTCAGCAATTACTTACGCGAAAATACGGATGAAACCGCCTGAGGTGCATTAGCAGGAATCCCGCATTTTTCTCAAGCTAACTCTACATTTCGCATCAAAGGAAAGTTTCTAATGGCAATTTTCATCGGAGACGAATTCGACAATTACCTCGTGGGCGAGAAGTCGGACGACTCACTAGCCGGCCTGGGAGGCAATGATACCTTAGATGGGGGCGCAGGCAATGACACCCTAGACGGGGGAGCGGGCGATGACCTCTACATTATCAGTGCCGACGGCTCAGATCCGTACTCCTACTACTCTTACTCCAACGATACAGTCACCGAGCAGCTCGACAGCGGTGCGGATACAATTGAGTCTTCCGTTAACTTTTCCTTGCCGGCTAACGTGGAGACTCTCCTCTTCACAGGAAGCGACCCGATCGGCGGTTCTGGCAACGAACTAGACAATAATCTCACCGGCAATACCGGCGACAACTGGCTTTCTGGGGGTGCCGGCAATGACACCCTATACGGGAACGCCGGCAATGACTACCTCGACGGTGGAGAAGATAATGACAGCCTGATCGGGGGCGAGGGCAATGACAGCCTCTACGGCAATGGGGGCAGTGACAGCCTCTCTGGGGGCGCAGGCGATGACTACTACTCGGTTGACACAACCCTCGACACAGTAACCGAGGATGCCGGTGCCGGCACGGACACGGTTTACTCGGAAGTCAGCTACACCCTGGGAGCCAATCTGGAGAACCTGGAGCTTGGATGGTCGGGAGCCTATTCAGGCACCGGCAACGCCCTCGACAACACCATCCGGGGAAATAATACCGACAACATCCTGGAGGGGCTAGAGGGCAGCGACACCCTCATCGGTCGCGGCGGCAATGACAGCCTCGACGGTGGCGCTGGCGATGACTACCTCTCCAAAAATGACTTTGACTATTACTACTACTCCGTGCCGGGCAATGTCACGCTCAACGGCGGTGCCGGCAATGACACACTCACGGGGGGTGAGGGCGATGACCTCTACATCGTCGATAGTGCCGGTGACTCCGTTGTGGAGATGGACGATGCCGGTTCTGGCGCAACACCGGCTAGCGACATCATCCTCCCGCCCCAACCTGCCGGTGGCGGGGGGATCGATACGGTGGAATCTTCCGTCAGTTGGACCCTGGGCGACAACCTGGAACACCTCACCCTCACCGGCACGGATAACACCAGCGGCACCGGCAACTCCCTGGACAACGCCATCACCGGCAGTGCTGGCAACAACAGCCTCATGGGAGGCGCAGGCAGCGACACCTTAGACGGAGGCGCAGGCAGCGACACCTTAGACGGAGGTGCCGGCAGCGACACCCTCACAGGGGGCGCGGGCGATGACCTCTACATCATCAATCCCAACGGCGGTGGCCCATCCTACTCCTACTCCTACGACCAAATCTCCGAGCAGTACAATAGCGGTACAGACACAGTTCAGTCTTCTACCAGCATCTGGTCCCTAGCAGCCAACGTCGAGAACCTGATCCTCGTCGGAGGTGGCCCTATCTCCGGAACCGGCAACGAACTGGATAACACTATAATCGGCAATGCCACCGACAACTATCTGAACGGGGGTGCGGGGAATGACACCATCGACGGGGGCGCAGGCAATGACAACCTCAGCGGTTCATCCGGCAATGACAGCCTGATCGGGGGCGAAGGCAATGACACCCTTGACGGGTATGGGGGGAATCACACCCTGATCGGAGGTGCCGGCGATGATGTTTACAACCCCAGCGGCACGCTTGACCAATTGATTGAGGATGCCGGTGCCGGCACAGACACGGTATACTCGAACGGCAGCTGGACCCTGGGGGCGAATCTGGAGAATTTAGTCCTGTGGGACGGAGTGAGAGGCACCGGCAACGCGCTCAACAATTCGATTACAGGGAATGCGAACAGCAACACCCTCAGCGGTTTGGAAGGCAATGATACCCTCGACGGTGGGGATAATGGCACTGACACCCTGACCGGCGGTGCCGGCAGCGATTCGTTCCGCCTCAAATCCTACGGTGCGGACGTGATTGCCGATTTCAGCGCTGCGGAGGCTGACAAAATTCTTCTCTCGAAGTGGGATTTCTACGCGCTCACCAGCGCTCCCGGTGCCGGTTTTAGCGTGGCGGGCGAGTTTGCCACTGTCGAAAGTGATGCCGGCGCTTCCACGAGCGGTGCGACGATTGTTTACAGCACCGGCAGCGGGAACTTGTTCTACAACACGGATGGCTCTGCAGAAGGCTTTGGTTACGGGGGTCAAATTGCGGCGCTCACCGGCTCCCCCGCCCTCACTGCTGCCGATTTCATCATTGAGGAGAGATCCGGCTCTCTTGGCGGGCCGGTAATCAGCCCCCTGTAAATCTCGCTCGTTTCGCTCGTTTCACCCGGGCTGGACAATTTCTTAGCGGTTGCGCATTTAATTTGCTCTATCCACCTCTATTTTCTCGCTCCCAGGCTCTGTCTGGGAGAGCGGCTATGGAGGCTGCATTTCATTTTTATTAAAAGCAGATTAAAAGCGTAACAGCTTGAGCGCGGTTTTCATCCGAGGTGAGGTACTGAGAAACCCGGTTTCTTAAAGAAACCGGGTTTCTGGCATGTACTCCATCCAACTGAAAACCCCTATTAGCCCTGTTTTTTCACCGGCTGCCGGCGATTGTCGCTATTTTTATATAGGGGGGTTTTTGGCAGTGCTTGCTGAAAATTAGATTTTGTAGAAGCCGAGGCAACGATGTCCGAAACATTTACACCAGGGACAACCATCGCGGCGATCGCAACAGCAATCGCGCCGCAACAGGGCAGCATCGGTATTGTGCGGCTGTCGGGACCGGAGGCGCTCTCGATTGCCAAAACCCTTTTTCACCCCGCCGGCAAGCGGCAAGTCTGGGAAAGTCACCGCATCCTTTATGGCTGCATCCGCCACCCGCAAACCCAACAGGTGGTGGATGAAGTTTTGCTGCTGGTGATGAAGGCTCCGCGCTCTTACACGCGCGAGGATGTGGTGGAGTTCCACTGTCACGGGGGCATTATGCCGGTGCAGCAGGTGTTGCAGCTGTGTCTGGAGGGGGGGGCGCGACTGGCGCAAGCGGGGGAGTTTACGCTGCGGGCGTTTCTCAATGGCCGGCTGGACTTGACTCAGGCGGAAAGCATTTCCGATTTGGTGGGCGCTCGCTCGCCGGCTGCAGCCCTTGCGGCGCTCGCCGGCCTGCAGGGGAAGCTGGCGGCTCCCATCCGCCGGTTGCGTGCCTCCTGTTTGGATATCTTGGCCGAGATTGAGGCTCGGATTGATTTTGAGGAAGATTTGCCGCCGCTGGATGAGGGGTATATTATAGCACAAATCGAGCGGGTTTTGGCAGAGGTGTCAGGAATGTTGGCAACAGCAGATCGGGGGGAATTGCTGCGCACCGGCTTGAAGGTGGCGATTGTGGGGCGTCCGAATGTGGGGAAATCGAGTTTGCTGAACGCCTGGAGCCGGTGCGACCGGGCGATTGTGACGGAGCTTCCGGGGACGACGCGGGATGTGGTGGAGTCGCAGCTGGCGGTGGGGGGGGTGCCGGTGCAGGTGCTGGACACTGCCGGCATTCGGGAGACGGCGGACGTTGTGGAGAAGATTGGGGTGGAGCGCTCCCGGCGGGTGGCGCTAGGCGCTGACTTGGTGCTGCTGACGGTTGACGCAGGTGCCGGTTGGACGCCGGAAGATGGGGAGATTTATGAACAGGTGCGCCACCAAAAGCTGATTCTGGTGGTGAACAAAATCGACCTGGCTTCAGGGGAAAATCTGGCATCTGTACAGTACCCTGACAGCATCGGCTGCGTGGTGGCGACAGCCGCCGCCCACAACCGAGGGATTGAGGAGCTAGAAAAAGCTATCTTGGAAGCGGTGAGCGCCGGCAACCTGCAAGCCGCTAATTTAGATTTTGCGATTAACCAGCGGCAAGCTGCCGCTCTGACTCGCGCCAAAGCGTCCCTACAGCAAGTGAGCGCTACGATTGCGAATCAGCTGCCTCTCGATTTCTGGACGATTGACCTGCGCTTGGCGATTCAAGCCTTGGGAGAAGTCACCGGCGAGGAGGTGACTGAATCAGTTCTCGACCGAATTTTCAGCCGGTTTTGTATTGGGAAATAATTAGAAGTAGTGGGCGTTTTATAATAAAAAATGGCTTTCAGTTTGGAACAAGAAACCGGGGGTCTTTAAGAAACCCGGTTTCAGGCCACCGATCAGGCTTAACAATTACTTGACAAATACGCTCTAAGGCCAATGCGTAAGCGTTGCGGCTCCGTAGGAGCGGCGCGCCCCACTCCCGCCGCAATGCGCCATGCCCAATGCGCCATGCCCAATGCGCCATGCCCAATGCGCCATGCCCAATGCGCCATGCGCAAAATCGGTTTTGGCTAATACTGCTGAAGCTTGGTGAGCTGCAACTGCGTCCGGTTATAGTCAGCGGTCAGCCCTTGCTCAGAATAGATTTTTGCGGCTTGCTGAAAATCCTCAATCGCTTTGGATTCCTGTCCCAAATCAGCGCGGCTCAGACCCCGGTTAAAGTAGGCATTGGCAAACTTGGGCCTGAGCCGAATCGCTTGGGTGTAATCTTCAATTGCGCCCTGCTTATCTCCCAGGTTGGAGCGGACATTACCCCGACCGTTGTAAGCTTCCGCATATTTGGGATTTCGCCGCAGCGCTTGATTGTACTCCTGAATTGCCCCCTTGTAGTCTCGGAGTTCATTGCGGGCAGCGCCAAGGCTGCTGTAGAATCTGGCATCGTTGGGGTTGATGCCAATCGCCCGGCTGTAATCCTCAATCGCTGCCTTAAAGTCTCCCAGGCTGTAAAGGGTATTTCCCCGGTTGAGGTAGGCTTCAGCATCCTTGGGATTGAGCCGCACCGCCTCGGTGCAATCCCCGAGGGCTTCTGAATACTTGCCGAGAATGCGCTGAGCGCTGCACCGCAGGACGTAGGCGTCGGCGTAGTTGGGGTTGAGCTCAATCGCTCTGTTCCAGTCCTCAACTGCTCCCCGATATTCTTCGAGGAAGAAACGGACTCTACCGCGCTCGTAGTAAGTTTGAGGGTCTTTGGGATTGAGCCCGATGGCCTCGGTGAAATCCGCAAACGCTCCTTGCTTATCTGCCCTGTCAAACTTTTCCAGCCCTTGGCTGTAATACTCTTTAGCCTTTAGCTTGGGCTGCAGGTTCGCCACCAGCCCGCCCACTACAATTAGAGCAGCTGTACCGGCCAAAATGAACCGGCCTTCTCTCCAAGTCACGCGCTCGCGAATCTTGTCGATAGAAGAAGTTATGGCTGACTTTATCGCTGACTGGAGCGCTGAGCCTACAGAAGAAACAGAAGACGCTGTCTCTGGCGTTAGCGCCGGCATCCTAAAGCTAGCGCGGATTTTTTTCAGGTCAGCGAGGGCTTCAGAAGCCGATTGGTAGCGCCGCAGGAACCCCGGGAGCACCATTTTGTCAATAACCTCTGCGAGCTCGGGGCTCACCCGCACTCGCTCCCGCCAGAGGAGCTGGCTGGTGTTGGGGCTGTCAGCTCCTTGAAGTCTTGCTAGCTCCTCCGCACTCATGCCGGTGAGCGCCTGGATTGCAATCATTCCTAAAGCGTAGATGTCACTGTTCAATCGCGGCTGTCCATGCACTTGTTCTAGTGGCATATAGCCCGGAGTGCCAACGATAACTGCGCGGAGGAATTGCCCCTGTGCCATTTGAGCGCCGAGCTGTTTAACTCCCCCAAAGTCAATCAGGACTATTTTGCCGTCTGTCTGGCGTCGGATTAAATTTGCCGGCTTGATGTTCTGGTGGTTCGCCCCATGCCGGTGCACGAACACCAAAATCTCTAACACTTCTGTCAGGAGGCTGATAACTCGATCCTCGCTCCAGGGCTGACCGGGCAAAATCTCATGGGTTAAGGGACGCCCCGAAATGAAGTCTTGAACTAAGTAGAATTCTTGATTTTCTTCTAGCGCCGCCAGGAGAGAGGGAATGCGGTCGTGCTGGCTCAATTTTTCTAGGGTTTCTGCCTCTTGTTTAAAGAGCCGGCGGGCTGTTGTGAGGAATTGAGGGGCGTTATTTACGGGGCGCAGTTGCTTAACCACGCACTGGTAATTCCCGCTACGCTTGATATCTTTTGCCAAATAGGTCTGACCAAATGAACCGCTGCCCAAGACTTGCACAATTTCATAACGTTCCTGCAAAAACTGACCAACCATAGCACAAACCCAACGCTCTTTGGGTTGATTATGACATAACATACGCACTTCCTGTCAGGGCGCAGCGCTTTCCGGAGGGGGTCCGAGGCGCGGAACCTGTGGTTGGGGAAGCTTCACGGTACGGCACCCCCACGGTGCTGGGGCGTCGGGAGCCTGTCCCGGCGCGCCGCCCTGAAGGTCGCCGGTCTGTTCGGGGGACGCCGGCGCTTGCTGCTGGCTGTTATCCGTGCTGGTGACAAGCATCACACAATCCCTAAAAAATTATCACGCCTGCATAAAGCTATCAATCACCAATCCCTCTCTGATTTTGCCCGATATTAATCCTTAACAAAACAAATTGGGCTGTGGCGAAGGATTCGCTCTGAGCCATTCCCCTACAGTTTGTGTAAAGTTTCCGCCGTTTGGAGGTCAAATGCAATTTTTTTCTGCTATTTTTCAAGTTGGGTTGCTGCCAGCCCCCGCTCAAGGTAGCGATTTCGCTAGCCCCCATCGCGGTTCCAGCCGGCGCGACAGGACTTCTTCCGCTCTCCTAACTCTCTTGACCGCGCCAAGTTAGAGTTAATACATAGCGCTCTAATTGATGTGAAATTATTTTTTACTGCCAAGACGCCCTAGCGCCAAGAAAAGAAAAGAGAGAGGATTTCACAAATCTTTTAGAGCTGCTATATTTAATTTAGCTTTGAAGCCCGCGACTTTCAAATTTATGGATGGCAAATTTTCTCTGCCGGTGAGCCGCCGCTGGTTCGCTGCTAAATTAGAGCGCTTGCCGGCAGCGGGATTCTTGCGGGACAATTTCTGGGAAAATCCCAGTGAGTGCGCGCCGGCGCTCCCGCTACTGCCGTTTCAGACAGGATGCGCCCGCAAATCCCCTGCGGTGTGGCCACCGGCGACATCACCGGCACCAGCGCTGCGATTTGGAGCTGGTGCGACCGTCCCGCACGCATGATTGTAGAGTATTATACCACAGAATCTTTCCGCAACGCGCAGCGTGCTGTCGGGCCGGCTGCCTTGGAGAACAGCGACTTCACGCGGATTTATCTTTCGGCTCTGCGGGCCCTACAGCAAAGATTTTATTGGTTCCCGGTTATTTGTGACGTAACTTTTTATTTATAAATCAACAATTACGGCGATCATTGTGTTTATTGACCAGCATCTATTGAGCTGTTAAGAACAAGAATTTTAAATTTTAAAATTCCAGTTGGGGCGGGCTCACAGATATCCTTTGCCACCAGCAGATATCCTGAATAAACCCGCCCAGGCTTCAGGGCAAATTCAAAATTGAAAATTCCAAGTTACCGGGGGCGTCCGAGGGTGGTGATGTACAGGACCGCTTCATCAGCTGGGATGCCCAAGACTTCATTCACTTGGTCGTCAAAGAAGCCGCCGATGCCGCTGACGCCCAAACTGAGGTGGATGGCGGCTAAGTTAAGCCGCTGTCCGAGATGACCGGCATCCATGTGCAGGTAGCGGTAGACGCGATCGCCATACTGGGCTACGGCTTTTTTCAGGTCTGCGGTGTGGAACAGCACGGCGGCGGCATCCCGACCCAGTTCTTGCCCCAAGCAGAGGTAGTGCAGCTCCCGCCGGAAGTTTTTGAACCGGATTTGCCGCAGTTCTTGGGCTTTGGGGGCGTAGTAGTAGCAGCCTTCTTCTAAGCCGGTGACTGCACAGACGGCGATGAATGTCTCTATCAAGTTTAGATCGAAATAGTCTGGGGAGCTATCCAATCCCTGGTCGATATAGTGATGGGGCTGGTAGGTGAAGTCGAGGAGGGCTTTGAGTTCTTCCAGGGTGAGGGCTGCGCCGCTGTAAGCGCGGGTGGAGCGACGCCGGAGGATGGTGCTTTCGAGCCCTTGCAGGTCTTTTCCCCAGAAAATGGATGGGGTGACGGTGCTGACTTTTGTGCAGAATGGGAAGTTGTATTTGTCCTGCTCTTCTTTGGGGTCTGGGTCTAGTTTCCAGCCGGCGGTGCCGGTGGGGTCAGCGGTGAGTTCGGTGGCGCTGTGGAAGTATGCGAGGAGTTCCCCATCTGGGATTTTGGGATATTCGGTTTGGGTGGGGGAGGGTAAGGCGGTGCGGAACAGGGGCAGGTTTTGCTGGAAGTCCAGCTGGTCGGCTAGGGGAATGACGGTGATGGCACCCTCTCTGTCACTGTCGAGGTAGAGCAGGTCTTTGAGGGCTTCATCGTTAAATCCGCCAATCAGGTGGGGGCGATAGTCGGTGAAGGCGCTGGCGAGTTCGATGTTGCCCAGGAGGTGGCCGGTGTCCAGGAAAATGCGCCGGTAGGCTCGGTCTTGGTAGCGCCAAGCTGAGCGGTAGAAGATGGCGCTGGTGGCGAGGGCGAGGAAGGTGCTCTCTAGGGCGGGGTGCCAGAAACAGGCGGCTTGCAGGGCTGACCAAACGTGGCTGTCCCAAAAATGGATCAGGGAGTGGGTGAGGGGCTGGTAGTTGTAGAGCCCGGCAGGCAGTTGGGGTGTGCCGCGAGAAATGATATAAACTTCTGCTGGGTACAAGCCACCGGCAGAGGGTGCGGCTCTCAGGTACATGGGGCTGCCGGTCATGGTTGGCACACGGGCTGTCAGTCCGTAGCTGCAAAACAGCAACCGGGACAGCCGCCGCCACCACTTGGCCTCTGGGTCAGTGACGTCGGTTTTGAGATAGGGTTTGAGGTCGAAGGATGTGCCTATCTTGTACTCTTTGAAGGGTACGGGCTGTTTTTCCCAGTCCAAGCCCTGACTTTTGGACGCCAGGGTCTGGGGGTCATATTTGGTGCGCTCGTGATAGTGCTGAGCGATGGAGACTGGAAGTTCTGGCATAGATGGGTAATTTTAGGACACTTCTGCTTTGCCTCGATCTTGACATTCCCGACCGCAATCTTGTCAGGGCTGCCGGTGATGCTGTACGCTTTAGGGCCATGAAAGTCCCTCCGGTCTCCAGCTCGGGTGCCGGTGCCGGGGGCGTGCCGGTGGGGGCGGGGGGGTGGGACTTCACCCCCTTGCGGTCTGGGGCGGGGGGAGTGGGGAGGAGAAATGTTCCGCCTTGGCTTTGGTGGGACGCTCCCCCGAAAACCTAAAAAAAGATTAAGCTTGCCAGGTTTTTCTTAACGTTACTTAACAATGTAAAGCGAGGTGAAGAAAAAAGGGAAGGAGCAACATGCAGTTTCCCATCCAGTCTGCCTGGCTGGTGGGGGTCGCTGCTTTTGGCGAACAGTCAATATGCAAAAGGTAAGCGCGAAGGAGTTACTGGATGGGTATGCTGGTGGGAAAAGGGACTTTGGTGAGATTGATTTGAGGGAGGCGGATCTGTTTGAAGCTGATTTGCGAGAAATTGACCTCAAGGGGAGCAATCTGACCGGAGTCTATTTGCCTTACGCTAATCTCAGCAAGGCTAATTTTGCCGGCGCTCAACTGAGCCGGGCTGAACTGAGTGACGCGAAGCTTTATCACGCTGACTTGTCTGGCGCTAACTTGCGGGGGGCGAATCTGTCTAGAGCGAATTTGCGCCGCGCCAATTTGCGGGGGGCTGATTTGTCGGGGGCGAATCTCCTGGGAGCGAATTTATATGATGCGGATTTGTGTGAGGCTGATTTGAGGGATGCGGATTTGAGCCGCGCTAATTTAGAGCGGGCTCAGTTAGGGAAGGCGCAAATGGGTGGCTGCAACTGTTACCGGGCGAGGATGGTGGATTTCTCGGAGGCTTATCTGGATGACAGAACGGTTCGCCCGGACGGGTATCGGGGGGATGGGGGTTGAGAGAGTGTGAGGTTTATTGATATTAATTAGGGCGGGTTTGGGTGAAGGGAATATAGCCGGGCGATTGAGGTTGCCGGTGAATGGAATGATGCCGATCGCCAATTGATGAAGGGTTATATTTTTGGCTATGTTGCTATTTTACAGGCGATTGTAAATCGCGGCTATACAAACAAAGCCCGCCTGCGCGGGCTTTCATAGAATAGCGATTATCTCAAAATCTGCGCAAAAACGCGCAGATCCCTCGTTCCCAAGCACTGCCTGGGAACGTCACTTTGGAGGCTCTGCCTCTTTAACTAGCAACTTAGGTCATCATAAATATGACTAAATGACAAATTTATATTTAGCCTATGACAATATCCCCGAACCGAGGAAAAGCGGATGTAATATCATGTCCCGGAGTCTCGGTAGAGATGCGATTATTCATACAAAGTTCATACAAGATGTGCGGTCGGCGATAACCCTTATCTCTACGGAGGGCCAAACACAAGATGCTCCCGGACATGATATAATTTATGGAGAAGGAGGTGGCAGTGAATCAATATTAGCTAAAGCAAAATTTAGCATTTCTTCTCCACGAGAGATGAGTTGATCTGCCTCTGCTTCTGTGATATCTAGTTCGGTATTGTAGTCGGCTCTCAAACGGGTTCTTTCTGCATCGATGAGATAGCGGTGCAAATCCACCGGAACGCGCTTCGTGCGGGCAAATCGCGTTCCAAAAGCTGCTATAACCGCTGAGTGTTTGCAGTAAGAAAGCCCCTCGGCTTCTAAAAATGCTGTGGCGATGTAAAACATGGCGTAGTAGGCGCGGGAGGCGGCAAAATCTGGAAATCCATTGCTGTTTAATTCTCTGGCTGCTTGCAGGCTGCGATTGGCTTTGTCAAGCAGTTTTTGCTGTTCTGGTGTCATAGGGGGATTCCTTCCCGGCGGATATTGCGAAAGAAACTGTTGTTATATTCGTGAAATTGTCGGCTGCTTGCCAAAGCGCAGCTTATCAAAATATTATATTTTAAGCACAAGTTGGCGATGAAAAGACTAATGCGATTGCTCTCTTCTGCGTGGTTGAAATCTCGGTTTAGGACGATTAATATATCGATGTCGGAGTCTGGTTCAGCATCACCTCTGGCTTGAGAACCATAGAGAATAATTTTGTCAAGATGGGGGCCATAAATTTTTTTGATCCCTTGACTGGTTTGACTTAAGATGGTTTTGAGAGTTTCTTTCATCAGAGTTTAGGGGGTGCCTGTAGATTGATGGAAGTAGCTTAATTATAACCTTTTTATGCCGGTTGGGTGGGGAGCGAGCGGGGAGTTTTTTGAGCCGATTGCCGGCGAGTGCCGGCGAGGGGAGGCGAGCGCTGACTCACACCCGCTGGCATCAAGGGTGGTTTGTGGGGTGCCGGTGCTGTAGTAAAACCGCAATGCCGGCACCGGCGGCTTGAAATAACCCGCGCTCGGATTAAGTGTCTTCTTGTTCCAAGAGTCTGTCCAATTTGTTCTCTATTGAGCTTAGCTTCCTAAGAATTGTAGGGCGGTCGTCATCCAAAGAAACGAGTAGGTTAGCAATGCCTTCTTGAACATTCGTTAAACGAACGACAGCATTTTGAAGTTGCATCATCCCCTCTCGGAGTTATTGGCGCTCTTGTCGAGCTTCAGTCATCGCGTCTAAGATCGCTTGGGCGGTTCTGGCATTACTTTCAACCAGTAGCTTGAGTTCTTCATCAGTCATGGGGCTTACTTCATATTACTAGACTTTCTCCTTTATCATAGCTTGAAGTCTACCAAAGACTTTGTGATGCCGGTTGGGTAGGAAGTAATCGGGGAGTTTTTTGAGCCGCTTGCCGGCGAGTGCCGGCGCTCGCTCGGTATCTGGGAAAGGGGGAGCGCCAGGGAGGCGAGGCGAGCGCACCCCTGACTCACACCCGCCGGCGGGGGTTTTGTGGGGTGCCGGTGTTGCAGTAAAACCGCAATGCCGGTGCCGGCTCATTGAAATAGCCGGTCATCGGATTAAGTATATGAACCGCAGAGAAGTAATAATCTACTTCAGAGGGCGAACTCACCCCTCACTCACACCCACCGGCATCTCGCGCCGCCCTTCCCTCTAACCCCGCCACCGGCACGGAGATTCCCCGCCATCCCGCCGCCCCAAAACCCCAACGGCGATCGTCCTTTCTAGAGCGATTCTGGTGCGGCAATTTCCAGAATATTCTCCAGCAGGTCAAAAATCGTTTGCTTGGCGGCTAAGAGGAGGGCGCAATCTTGCCGGTTGGGTATATTGTCCGCAAAAGAGCGAGCGCACGTTTGAGCGATCGCCTCTAAGTGCTGGCAAATTAAATGTGGGGCAATTTCTGCCGCACTTTCTTGCAGGATTTTAGGAGTTAATTGCAGGAGGTTGGCAAGTTTAGAAGCATCGGCAGAATTCCAGACACATTCGTTTAGGGGTTGGGGTGCCGGTGCGATTTGCCAGTGTCGCGTGTCTAGCTTTATAATACCTTGCCAGTGCGCTTCTTGCAGCAGGGTACAGCAACGGGCATGGGCAGATTGAACGCGATACAAGGTATCCTCAAAAGTAGGCTGTCCCGCCGTGCTAATATTGATAGGAGCAACGCCGGTTAAAGGAACGCGGAAACTGTGCCAGCGCAGAGCATCCATACCGATCGCTTTGATGAGTTCATCGGTGGGGATGTCGGGTAAGGGATGGATTTTCTGGGTGGGTTGGTGAAAGGCGTAGAGTTTGATAGGCTGAACGATGATAAATTGAAAGTGCTCTTTGGTGTAGCCTAAGCATTGCATGGCGGCTGTGAGTTGGATGTCATAGCCGGTGTATATGGGCGGACGAAAGAGGATGATTTTGTCATAGCCTTGTTGGAATATTTGGTGATAGCGGGTGATGTCTTCTAGGAGTTGGGTGAATTCGCCGTCGCGGTGTTGCAGAATTCTGTCGCAGTCGTCGCCAAAGTCGCCGGTTTTGATGTACCAGTCTTTGGGTTCGTCTTTGAGGGTGGTTTGTTCGATGTCAGGGGGTAAGTCGGCGGCGAACTGGCGCGACATCGAGGCTTGGTAGATTTTGGGATGGGTTTTGAGGCTATCGAGGAAGGTTTCGGGGTTGGGGGTTGGTTTGGAAGGGGTTATGAGGGTGTGGTTGGTTTGTTGGAGTAGGGTTTTGAGGGGGTCGGTAAGGGTACAGCGCAGGTCGGCTGATGAGGTGAGTTGTTCTGGGGGGGTGGGTAGAGTATCGAGGTAGGTTTGTTGGGTTTGGGTTCATTGTGTTGTTTTGGAGTGAGGGAGGATAATTGGGGGATCTTATTCGGAATAAAGTTTGAAAATCTGATCGCTCTATCCATTCCAAAAAGGCGAGCGAATCGTGAAAAGAAACAAATAGGTGCTTCCCTTATAAACAGAACAAAAAGGCGATGGCTCTCCCCAGAATAAAAAGGCGATTGTCCTTCATATTAGAGGGGCAATCGCTGGACAATATAGTTTTGAAATTCAGCTACCAGCCGAACAATGATTTCATTTTATTGCCAACGCCAGAGAAGAAATTACCGACGCTTTTTGCCGCTTCAGTTACTTTATTAAAGCCCGTCTCTATAGTCTTATCAAGCTTATCCTTATAACCCAACTTGTCAGCAGCCCAATAACCGAAATCAAAAACCGTACTTGTAATCGATGCTGCTGTTAGCGCCATACCAGGACCACCAAGCATACCTACTGCTCCTGCAACAACGCTTGCCCCTGCCTTAAGCACCGCTCTGCGTTTTTCTTGTTCGGTTTTAGCTGTGAATACATCTCCAACCGTTAACGCTAAGTTTAGGCCATGAGCCAGAGGTCCCAAAAACCTAATTGCCTTGCCAGCCACTCTAGCAGCCTTTGGAACCCAAGGAAACTTTTTAGTAACGTTCCTTACAAACTTCGTTACAAACTTAGCCCCACTTGCGAGCCCTCTTCCAAATTTATTACCAAGCAAGAATTTTCTGGTTTCGAGGACTGCTCTCCTCGCCTTAAATTGCAACCAAACCTTGGTTTGAACTAGCTGTTTATTGGCGAAATTAGAAAACCTGCCGGCCCAGTTAGCTTTATTGGCAAATCCAGGTTTGTTATTGAGAAAACGGCCAAATTCATAAACAACTTTAGCTGTCCCTTTGGTACTGACCAGCATACGATCTGTCTTACTTAGTCTGTATAAATTAGAGCTCGCATTGTACATCGCATTGTACACGTTCTGAACTCGACCATATAAAGTTCTGTATTGTTGGGTACCTTTCTTCAATGTCTGGTAGAAAGAATACCTGCCATCAGGCTGAACGTACAGAATGCCTTTACCAAAGTGATAGACAGTCACACCATTACTGAGATAGCTTCTGAGTGGATTGCCTAATGCGCCTACTTTTCTCGTAACTTGATTGATAATTGCTTGTATTTGCTCTTGCTTGCGTCGTGCTTCCTCCTGTCGCCGGCGCTCCTCTTCTTGCTGTTGCTCTTGCTTGCGTCGTGCTTCCTCCTGTCGTCGGCGCTCCTCTTCTTGCTGTTGCAAATATCCAAAGTCTTCTGTTGGCACAAGAATCTGCTGACCTGGATATATCAGGTTGGGATTAGAGATAACATTACGATTGCGTTCAAAGATTAAAGACCAACCAGCGCCGTTCCCAAGAGTTCGGGAAGCAATTGCCGACAAATTATCGCCGGAACGGACAGTATATGGAACCCACTGATAAAACTTGCCGTTATACTGAGTAACTTCTACAGGTCTTTCTGATGGCGTTACTGCACCTTCTCCGCTCCAAGTCAAGGGAGATAGCAGAGGCTGAGGCTGATAGGTTTGTGGCTGAGTGCGTTTTGCTAGTTCTACTGCTGCCGCTATGTTAACCAAACCCGCTCCTGTTTCTTCATCCCAACCAGGCGCGTTGAGATCCACAGCAGTCTTTTTGAGAATTTCTTTGACCTGGATGTAGCTCAAACCTGGATTGGCTGCCCAAACTTGGGAAACTGCGCCCGTGACTTTAGCTGCTGCTACAGAAGTGCCAGCCATTTCACCAACCCCAAAGTCAAAGGACATGGAAAAATAATCGTCAGTTAGAGTTGAAACATCTGAATCGTCTACCGTTTTTTCTAAAGCTTCTAAAGCGTTAACAATCAAATCTGTGAAATCTTCGCCAAAGGCATCTAAGAATTGACTGACTGCATCCAGAGCAGCACTAAAATATCCATCTAGCAATTCCAGAGATATTAAGCCCTTATCTGGATCGAGGCCATCGGACAATAGCTGTTGGAGTTCAGCAATCGCTTGTTCCAAGACTTGCCGATCTTCAGAACTCAGCTCTTCTGGTGGCACTGCGTCAGGTTCGGACGCTCCAGTATCGAGCGAAGAGCCAAAGATTCCTTCAAAAGTAGCGTTGGCGATCGCAGACATTTCATCTTCTGATATCTCGTCATTGCTGCTGAACCCATCAAGATCGGCCCCCTCACCTACAGTTGAAACAATAGGCTGATCGGACGTACCTCCACGCGCCACTATATCTAAACCATCCCCAAAGCTGGAGTATTCAGCGCGATTACCGTTATAGTCAATTGAGCCAACTGTAATAATATTGTCAAACTCCTGAGAAGCCTGACCGAGGGCAGACATGGTTCCCCCATCATTCCCCGCTGCCACTACAACCATCACCCCATTTTGACGGGCATATTCCAGGGCTTCCCGTTCTTGCGGTGTCAACTCGTAGCGCGTGGTGACACTGCCATCGGGGTTAATTTGGGTTAAGTCAAAACTGAGGTTCACCACTGCATTCGGTTGACCGGATGCTTTAGCTGCATCGACAAACTCCCGGAGAGACTCCGCCCACTTACCCGAACCAACCGCACGACCAAGCCAAATCGGCGCATCGTCATTCATGCCATCAATGCCAATGCCATTACTTTGAGTCGCGCCAATGATTCCTAAGACATGGGTGCCGTGTTCGTTGCCCTCTCCCGTTTCCAGTAAGGGGTTGTTATCGCCATCCACTAGGTCACGTCCCAGAATAATCCGGCTGTAGTCAATATCTGGATTCTTGCCATTGAAACCCGTGTCGATAATGCCAATGAGCGGCTGATTTTTATCCTCAAAGTCCACCCACCTGACAGGGACATCAACATCGACTGCGGGGGTGACTTTGGCTAAATACACTGCCGCTGTAATATTCAGCAACCCAGCACCAGTTTCTTCGTCCCAGTTGGGAGTCTTCAAATCAGTTGCGGTGCGTTGCAGAATATCAATAACTTGGCGATAGCTCAACTTCGGATTTGCCGCCCACACTAGGGAAGCAGCACCGGCTACTTTGGCTGCTGCCACAGAAGTCCCAGATGTGTTGCCGCTAGTGCCGTCCGCTAAGATGTCCAGGGCTTCCCCGCTGCCGGAATAATCCGCCGGCGCGTAAGCTTTGGACAGCGCCACCGCGTTGTTAACCCGTTTCGCCGCCCCCACAGCTATCACATTGTCAAATTCCTTGGACAATTGACCCAGGGCAGACATTTTTCCTGGATTATCCCCAGCAGGAACTACAACCAAGACATTGTGTTTCTGCGCGTAGGCGATTGCCGCTCGCTCAGCCGGTTTCAGCTCGCGCGGCAGAATCGTCCCATCTTTTTTAACTTCTGTCAAATTCAAATTGATATTGACAATTGCGTTAGGTTGTGCGTCTGCCTTAGCCGCATCCACAAATTCAATCAGCGACTGCGCCCATTGCTCAGAAGAACCACTGGCACGCGCTGCGAACAGAGGCGCATCATCATTAATACCATCAATGCCCTTGCCATTGTTCTGAGTGGCCCCAATAATCTCTAACGCGGGGCTTACCGGCTTGTTGCTTTCACCGGCACTCACCAACGGATTCGCATCCCCATCCACCCTATCTTGCCCCAAAGTAATCCGCGAATAGTCAATATCGGGATTATTCGCAGCAAAACCGGTGTCAATCACACCCACTAACGGCTGATTCTGTTTCGGAAAGTCGAACACCGGCTGCTTGACAGGCGCAGCGACACTCGTCTTTTTGGGAGCAGATGCCGGCGCTGCCCCACTCGCGCTAGCAGCAATCCCTTGACTGCTGCCGGTAATAATGTCTGCAATCGCCGCAGCTGAAACAGCCGGCTTATTAACAGTTACTGCATTTGTACTAACAACGTCCTGCACCGGCAGCCCGACTGTAGGGACATTTGCAGCTGGAGCAGCCGGCACAACCGGCCCATTTGTCAATCCGCCTGCATTACCATAAACCGGCTTATTTGTCAATACATCTGCCGGCGCAACTGTCTGCCCTGCAGGTAAAGTGCCATTTGACGGCGCAACTGCCTGACCCGTCAGTACATCAGCAGTACCGCTATTTGGCGCAACGGGCTGGCCAACCGCCACTTGGGCCATAGTGTCCGCCGGCGCAACCGGCTTATTTGTAAGTTGCGCTTCATTAACATAAATTAGAGAATTTGTCAAGACTTGTGGCGTGACAGGTGCCGGCTGAATTGGCTGAGTGGCGGTTGAGACAGCGGTAACAATTGCCGGTGCGACTGGGTTGTCAGCTGTCGGAATTTCTGCGCTTGTCGCCGGTGGCGCAACAGGCGAGCTTGTCGGAGTGCTACTGACAGCCGGTGGCTTAACCGGGTTTGTTGTCGGAGTGGTGCTTATTGCCGGTGGCTCAATCGCCGAGGTTGTCGGAGTGCTGCTTATTGCCGGTGGCTCAACCGGCGAGGTTGTCGGAGTGGTGCTTATTGCCGGTGGCTCAATCGCCGAGGTTGTCTGAATTGTCTGAATTGTCTGAATTGTCTGAATTGTCTGAATTGTCTGAATGATCGGAATTTCCCCTATTGCCGGTGGCTCAACCGGCGCGATTGGCGCAACCGGGGAGCTTGTCTCAATTGTCGGAATTTCCGCTGCAGCCGGTGGCTCAACCGGCAAGCTTGTCAGAATTGTCTGAATTGTCTGAATTGTTTTAATTGTCGGAATTATCGGAATTTCCCCTATTGCCGGTGGCTCAACCGGCAAGCTTGTCGGAATTGTCTGAATTGTCTGAATTGTTTTAATTGTCGGAATTATCGGAATTTCTCCTATTGCCGGTGGCTCAACCGGCGCGATTGGCGCAACCGGAGAGCTTGTCTCAATTGTCGGAATTTCCGCTGCAGCCGGTGGCGCAACCGGGGAGCCTGTGGGAATTATCGGAATTTCCCCTATTGCCGGTGGCTCAACCGGCGCGATTGGCGCAACCGGCTCGTTTGTCGGAATTGTCGGAATTTCCGCTACCACGGGTGGCTCAATCGCCGAGGTTATCGGAGTGGTGCTCGTCGCCGGTGGCTCAACCGACAAGCTTGTCGGAATTGTCGGAATTTCCCCTATTGCCGGTGGCGCAACAGGCGAGCTTGTGGGAATTGTCTCAATTGTGGGAATTGTCGGAATTTCCCCTAAAGCCGGTGGCTCAACCGCCGAGGTTGTGGGAATTATCGGAATTTCCCCTATTGCCGGTGGCTCAACCGGCAAGCTTGTCGGAATTTCCCCTATTGCCGGTGGCTCAACCGCCGAGCTTGTCGGAATTTCCCCTAAAGCCGGTGGTGAAACCGGCTCGCTTGTCTCAATTGTCGGAATCTCCCCTACCGCCGGTGGCTCAACCGCCGAGCTTGTCGGAATTTCCCCTATTGCCGGTGGCTCAACCGGCTCGACTGTCGGAATCTCCGCGACAGCGGGTGACTCAACCGGCTCGTCTGTGGGAATTATCGGAAT
>NZ_KB235949.1:107472-107955 GCF_000332335.1 Kamptonema formosum PCC 10802
GAATTATCGGAATTTCCCCTATTGCCGGTGGCTCAACCGGCAAGCTTGTCGGAATTTCCCCTATTGCCGGTGGCTCAACCGCCGAGGTTGTCTCAATTGTCGGAATCTCCACGAAAGCCGGTGGCGCAACCGGGGAGCTTGTCTCAATTGTCGGAATTTCCCCTAGAGCCGGTGGCTCAACCGCCGAGGTTGTGGGAATTATCGGAATTTCCCCTATTGCCGGTGGCTCAACCGGCAAGCTTGTCGGAATTTCCCCTATTGCCGGTGGCTCAACCGGCAAGCTTGTCGGAATTATCGGAATTTCCCCTACCGTCGGTGGCGCAACCGGGGAGCCTGTGGGAATTATCGGAATTTCCCCTATTGCCGGTGGCTCAACCGCCGAGGTTGTCTCAATTGTCGGAATTTCCCCTATTGCCGGTGGCTCAACCGGCAAGCTTGTCGGAATTTCCCCTATTGCCGGTTGGCTCAACCGCCGAGGTTGTG
>NZ_KB235949.1:108055-108729 GCF_000332335.1 Kamptonema formosum PCC 10802
CAACCGGCTCGTTTATCGGAATTGTCGGAATTATCGGAATTGTCGGAATTTCCCCTATTGCCGGTGGCGCAACCGGCAAGCTTGTCGGAATTGTCGGAATCTCCCCTACAGCCGGTGGCTCAACCGGGGAGCCGTGTGGGAATTGTCGGAATTGTCGGAATTATCGGAATTTCCCCTAAAGCCGGTGGCTCAACCGCCGAGCTTGTCGGAATTTCCCCTATTGCCGGTGGCTCAACCGCCGAGCTTGTCGGAATTTCCCCTAAAGCCGGTGGCTCAACCGGCTCGTTTATCGGAATTGTCGGAATTATCGGAATTGTCGGAATTTCCCCTATTGCCGGTGGCTCAACCGCCGAGGTTGTCTCAATTGTCGGAATCTCCACGAAAGCCGGTGGCGCAACCGGGGAGCTTGTCTCAATTGTCGGAATTTCCCCTATTGCCGGTGGCTCAACCGCCGAGGTTGTGGGAATTTCCCCTATTGCCGGTGGCTCAACCGCCGAGGTTGTGGGAATTGTCGGAATTTCCCCTATTGCCGGTGGCTCAACCGGCTCGTTTATCGGAATTGTCGGAATTATCGGAATTGTCGGAATTTCCCCTATTGCCGGTGGCTCAACCGCCGAGCTTGTCGGAATTTCCCCTATTGCCGGTGGCTCAACCGGCAAGCTTGTCGGAATTTC
>NZ_KB235949.1:108829-178871 GCF_000332335.1 Kamptonema formosum PCC 10802
GAATTTCCCCTAAAGCCGGTGGTGAAACCGGCTCGCTTGTCTCAATTGTCGGAATCTCCCCTACCGCCGGTGGCTCAACCGCCGAGCTTGTCGGAATTTCCCCTATTGCCGGTGGCTCAACCGGCTCGACTGTCGGAATCTCCGCGACAGCGGGTGACTCAACCGGCTCGTCTGTGGGAATTATCGGAATTTCCCCTATTGCCGGTGGCTCAACCGGCGCGATTGGCGCAACCGGCAAGTTTGTCTCAAGTGTCGGAATTTCCACTGCAGCGGGTGACTCAACCGGCTCGTCTGTGGGAATTATCGGAATTTCCCCTATTGCCGGTGGCTCAACCGGCTCGACTGTCGGAATCTCCGCGACAGCGGGTGACTCAACCGGCTCGTCTGTGGGAATTATCGGAATTTCCCCTATTGCCGGTGGCTCAACCGCCGAGGTTGTCGGAATTTCCCCTATTGCCGGTGGCTCAACCGCCGAGGTTGTGGGAATTGTCGGAATTTCCCCTACAGCGGGTGACTCAACCGGCGAGCTTGTCTCAATTGTCTCAATTGTCTCAATTGTCGGAATTTCCCCTACCGCCGGTGGCTCAACCGGCTCGCCTGTGGGAATTGTCGGAATTGTCGGAATCTCCCCTACTACAGGTGACTCAACCGGCAAGTTTGTCTCAATTGTCGGAATTGTCGGAATTTCCCCTACCGCCGGTGGCGCAACCGGCGAGCTTGTCTCAATTGTCTCAATTGTCTCAATTGTCGGAATTTCCTCTACCACAGATTCCTCAACCGGCTCCTCTATAGGAGTGACATAAGCCAAAGCATAATCAATCAGCGCCTGACCTAAATCTGACGTGCGCCAATCCTTCCCAGGCGCAACCACATCATCCATCAGCGCCGCTTTCCCTATCGCACCCCGCACCTGAAATATTATATCATTATAATCGCGATCTGTCCAGCCATCAACCCGCATATCTTCCATCACGAAGGTATTTCCCTCGCCGGTGACATCAGAAATCTGACCGACATGAAAACCCTGAATGGGATTAGCAGTTGCCAGCGAGAACAGAGGGCGTTTCGATCCGCCAATTGCCGGTTTTTCAAATACCTCTCGCACCTTCCCATTGGGAACTAGCATAACCCCAAACTCATCCCCCGGCGTCATCGCAAAGGTCTTAACCCCAGAGTATGCGCCATTCTTATAATTGTCGCTCCCCAAAAGGCCGGTGAATTTCGCCCCTTCCACTGATTTCGCAATCACCACATAACCCTGCAGTGAATTGCTTAGCGCCCGATTGGCTGCCTCTTTAATAAACTCCTCGGAACCCGGTGACAGCCCTTCCATCCCCTTCAGGCTGAATATCGCCAGTTCCCCCTGATACATGCCACCATTATACAGGTAATCAATCCCAATTTCTCCCGTTTCGTCCACAGTGAACGTCCCGGATGTAAATAGATTTACAGCTGCCGGCGTAACCGCCGGATTGGCTGTCGCGACAGCTGAATCTGCAGGCAAATTCTCACTCTTGCCCGCATCCGGGCTAACTGCATCACCCCCCGCAATCACCTCCTGAGTTTGAGTCGCCTCTACAGCAGTTCCATCACCAACATTATACACCGGATTTTCAAGGGATGCCGGTGCCATCGATTCTAAATCAGCCGCCGGTGCCCTCAACTCCTCTGTCGCCATACCCGTCAGCGGATCTGCCGCCCCTTGAGTATTTCCAGCCCCATTTAACCTTAAACTTAAATTATAATTCGTGTCCCCACCCGCATGGGAGACTTGTAGCGAATAGTCCCCCGCCGCCAACTCGTTTAAAATAATAGCTTCCGCACTTATCCCATTAAATACCTTACTTTCCAGCACAGTTCCACTGCTGTTGAGGAGTTGCAAGCCGGCACTGTCACTGAGCCCACCCAGAGACACACTTAAACTTCCAGTATTGCTGATGCTAAAATTATATAAATCCTGTGGCTCAGAACTACCCACAAAAACTTTATAGCTTTGGTTCCCAGTCAATAGCCCCACATCTAAACTAGACATATACACCCTACTCGTAACTAAAAACTGTGCAAACCGGGGGCACTGCCGCTTATCGGGGCAGGTTCCCGGGCTCGCCCCAGCGCCATCAACTGCCGGTAGCTGCTCTCAGTGAGTCTGAAAACAGACTAACTGGTGCGGCAGCTAAAAAACCACTAACGCGCGTTAGGAATTAGGTTAGGAATTTGGTTAGCAATTTGGTTAGCAATGGGTTAGTGGCGTTGGTGATTTTGTAGGGGTGACGCCGGTGTGGCACAGGTGCGATCGGTGCCGGAGAGGCGTTCTGCTTTTAATCAGCATATATAATCTGAGTTTACAGGAGGCGGGCACTCCAGAACGGCGTTCCCAAAAGTTTGTAGTTGGGCTTTAGCCCTCCTGGTTTGTAGTTGGGCTTTAGCCCTCCCCGACCGTCCCGGAACGGGGCAATAGAGATAAACATGGCAAATTAAATGCGCTACAGCTCAAAGGCACCAGACACCTAATGTCCAGGAAGTGCGGCACCGCGATCCCGTAGGACAAGCCGAAAAGCCTGTCCGTCCCTTATAATGAGTGGCCGAGTGGAAAAGTGGCGATAGCCCAGTAGAAAACCGGCAGCCCTTCGCAGAAAATAGATCTGCAAAAACCGGAGCGGTGAATCTTCCGGGAGTGGGGCTGGAATAGGGGGATTCCGGGATGGGATTCTGGTGCAGTGCGGGGTGTGGGGCTTTCCGCCGTTCTTTCCTGCGGCGCTATAATCGCCGGCGTCTCACAGTAAAAGGATGATTGAAACTTTTTCCACTCATGGAAAACCCTCTCTTGCTCCCCCTCCCCGCAACCGGCAATCGGGGGTTGGGGGGTGGGGGTCCTCATCCCACCGGCACCACTTGACCCGAAAAAACCTTACAACCCTTTATGTCACTAGATTCTACCTTTTGCGACCAACTGCGCGCCTCAACAGACCGGCTATTCGGGCTGCTGGATAAATTTTCCCAAACCCGGGTGCTAGTCGCCGGCGATTTGACCCTCGATGAGTTCCTCACCGGCCAAGTTGAGCGCATTTCCCGGGAAGCGCCGGTGCTGATTATCCGCCACGAAAACACCCGTCAGGTGCCCGGGGGCGGTGCCAATGCGGTGTACAATCTCGCCAAGCTGGGGGCGCACGTCAAGGTTGCCGGTTTGGTGGGTAAGGATGACCAAGGGCGAGCGCTGTGCGGTATCTTTGAGGCTGCCGGTATCGACACTAAAGGCATTTTGACTGACTTTGACCGGCCCACTGTCACCAAAACCCGGATTTCTGGACACGCGCGCCAGTCTGTCACCCAGCAGATTGTCCGCGTGGATCGCAAATCGGATGAGTTGCCTTCCCCACAGTTGCAGCAACAGCTGGCAGAATACATCCGCCAAGAAGTCCCCTCAGTCGATGCGATGGTGTGTTCCGACTATGGCGACGGGGTGTTAACACCGGCAGTGATTGAGGCGGCGCTGTCTCACCGCCTGACGGTTGTGGACACCCAGAAGCAGCTGGCGCGCTATGCCGGCGCTACCCTATTCACCCCCAACCTGCCCGAAGCTGAGCAAGCCGTCGGATATGCTATTAATAGCCCCGAAACCCTCACCCGCGCAGGCAAAGACCTCCTCGCCCTCACCGGCGCTTCTCAAATCTTAATCACCCGGGGGGAAGAGGGGATGAGTTTGTTTGATAGCACCGGCACAGAACACCACATCCCCGCCTTCAACCGCACCGACGTCTTCGACGTTACAGGTGCCGGCGATACAGTAGTGGCGGCGCTCACCCTGGCTTTAACAGCCGGATCTTCCCCGTGGGAAGCAGCAGTATTAGGCAATTTATCTGCAAGCATAGTGGTGCGCCAGTTCGGCACAGCAACCACCAAGACCGATGAAATGAAAGCTGCATTGCAAACTTTGCTGGAGGAAATGTAGCCCAGGCGTCTCGCCTGTGCTTCTTGTGTGCCTCCTGTAGCACAGGCGTCTCGCCTGGTGCCTACCCAGGCTTTTTATAGAGAACATAAAATTGATTGCGGTAAGCCACAGGCAAATCTAGGGGAGCAGTACCGACTCCTTACATTAACCTTATATGTAAAGAAAGCCGGCGCTCCCGCGATTGAATTTGCCTAAATCCTGTTAAACTTAACCTGGAGGCTTTAATTGGAATTTTTTGAAGACTTTATAGAAACACAAAAAGATGAGAGATGCGCTTATAAATAAGAGGATCTTACTTAGGATTGAACACTTGCTGCCTATCTGACTGAGGCTGACGAGGAAGGTGTAGTGCGAGCCGGGTTTCTGAAAATGGAGGAAAGGTTTATATGTACCCACAAAAGATATCGCTATCGAAGCTGAGGCAATTGTTAGAAATATAAATTTGAGCGGTTTTGAATTTCTCAGAGAGTCGCCGATATGAGCCAAGGGCAAACATAAGAGTAGCATGAGAGTAGCGAACCACCTGACTCCATAAGCGCTGCCGCTGTAATTATCCGTGCGAAAAATGTAAATTAATATATAGGTGACGCAAGAAATGCTCAGGTATAAATACTCTGTCTTGTAAGGAAATTTACGGTTAGCAAAAATCTTTATAAACCCCCAAATAGAAAACAGTAATAGAGGAGTGTGTGAGAGGATTCCGCGATTTCCTAGAATCATATGGAATGCGTACATAAGCAGGTCTGAGAGGCTCTCATGACTGGCTAGTCCAGACAGATTCTCTTCACCGTTAACAAAAGCCGAGCCAGGATAATCCCACAATGCCTTATTCATGGCAGGGGGAATTAAACTGCCAGAGACATACCAATTTAGTGCTAAATAGCTTATAATTGCCGGCAGGCAGGACAAAAGGAAAATAATTAGAGACTTCAGGGATTTGCCAATAAAAACAATCAACGCGAAAGGGATAAATAGGAAACAGGTTATATCAATGCTGCCGGCAAGCGACATGAAAACACCTGATAGGGCAATATTTTTTGCGCCGGCTTCGATTTTTAACAAGTGGTAAAATCCTAAGATGAGTAAAGCCCCGCTTACCGTATGGTTGTTAAATAATATTGAATAGGTGAAGAAAGAAGTTCCTGTGCCGGCTATCATTACAAGAACGTCAGACCACTCCTGCTCAATCCGGAATATCTCGACTAATATTTTATGAAAGTAAACCAGTCCCAGAGCTGACAGCACCCCTACGGTCAGTAAAGTTATTAAATAATAGGCCAGACAGGTGCCTGCTGTCAAAGACAAGTGAAACCCTTTGTTTAGAAAAAAATAAAATATCGACCCATACAGAGCTAGCATTGGCGGCTTGTCCGAATAAAACTGATTGTTATATAAGTATTTGTCGCCCGTCTTGGCAGCCAAACTAGAATGGTCTATTGCCAGAGAATGATACTCTACCAGAGACTGAATTGTGGCCATTCTAGAAGAAATATTCCAGCCACTTATATCTGTTTTCGTAAAGGCGGCAAAGAAAAGCAAGAATATTACAAATATTTTGAAACTTTTACTTTTCATTTTTCTGTCCTGAGTCAATTTCCTAAATTAAAGCTCCTGTACAGCAGTCACTTATCCTATCATGTCCGGTTGCGTGTGCTTCGTGAAGAAAGCAGTAAGCGACCAGCTGTTTAGTGTCGGGGTTCAATGGCGATTACGAGATAGTCAGCCTTGTCTTCTTATATTAAACATTTAGCCCGGGCAGCTGTCAAGCAGTCCGTGACTGACCTTGACCGGCCCACTGTCACCAAAACCCGCATTTCTGGACACGCGCGCCAGTCTGTCACCCAGCAGATTGTCCGCGTGGATCGCAAATCCGATGAGTTGCCTTCCCTAGAGTTGCAGCAACAGCTAGCCGAATACATCCGCCAAGAAGTCCCCTCAGTCGATGCGATGGTGTGTTCCGACTATGGCAACGGAGTTTATTTGATAGCACCGGCACAGATCACCACATCCCCGCCTTCAACCGCACCGAAGTTTTCGACGTTACAGGTATGGGAGATACAGTGGTGGCGGCGCTCACCCTGGCTTTAACAGCAGGAGCTTCCCCGTTGCAGTCCGCTGTTTTAGGCAATTTAGCTGCGAGCATAGTCGTGCGCCAGTTCTGCACAGCAACAACCACGACCGATGAAATAAAAGCTGCATTGCAAACTAGGCTGGAGGAAATGTAGCGCATCTGTCTCAGATGTGCCTCCTGTAGCACAGGCGTCTCGCCTGTGCCATTCCCTATTCCCTATTAACGAGCTTCCGTTTTTTTCACTATCTTACCATTTCTTTCAATCCTCAGCGCAGTCTTAGGAAAATCACTTTGGGTGAGATTGCGAATCAGCTTGACGCTGCGAAAAGATTGGTCGATGTAGGGTATCCCTTCCCCATCCAGGTGTACCGGCACAATCTTTCCAGAAACAAAATCCCCCTCAGCGTTCAGCTCAACCTGCAAAATCAGCGAGTAGCCGAGTTCTGCTACAGTAGATAAAGAGCGGTATCCCAAAAAATTGCCCAGGGAATAGGCAATCAGCTTTCCCTTGTACAATTCTACCGCTCTGGGGACGTGCGGGCCATGTCCCAGAATCAAATCCGCTCCAGCATCAATCACAGTGCGGGAAAACAGGACCATGTTTCCCCGGTTCTCGCCATAGAAGCTTTCCTGCTGATTTCGCACCCGCATCGCGCCAGTACCCTCCGCCCCGGCATGCACGGATATCACGACAATCTTAGCATTTTTTCTGGCTTCTGCCACCAACTTTTTCGCAGCCGGCAGGTCGAGGATGGAGTTGTGGAAGTCATAGTTGCTGAACCCGATAAAAGCCACCGGCACGCCTTTAACCGTCATGTAAAGGATTTGCCCTTTTTTGCCGACGGCTTTCATCCCGGCTTTTTCAATATTGTTGAACGTGTCTTCAAACCCCCGCTCGAAGAAGTCCCCAGAGTGATTGTTGGCCACGTTAAAAACGTCAAACCCAACTGACTTCAACAGCTGGGCGTACTTCGGGGGCGTGCGAAAGGCAAAAGACCTGCCGGTGCTGGTATTCTTAGCAGAATACGGATAATTTGTCAAGGTGCTTTCAAAATTGCCAAACAGGAGATCAGCGCCTTGCAGGTGGGCTTTGACAGACTGAAACAGGACCCGCTCGTTTTTGGGCAGTTTGCTGTAAGGATAGTTGCTGCCGGGGATGATGTCGCCAACGGCTTTTATGGTAATGGAAGTGGCGGCAGCGGAGGGCGCGACGGCGGCTGAAGCGTTCATGAAGCTGCCGGCAAGATGAGCTGATCTCTCCTTGTTTGGCGGGAGTTCTGACGCCTGTCCGTCTGGGTTTTTGCTGAAGGGTAATGGCGGACTGAAGTGAGCTGAAACCATTTCCCCGAGAGCCTCTCCGGAGAGAGGGCGGGCTGGCGGTGCCGGCTGGATAGAGGGGGTTTCAAAGACAGCCGGCTGCTCTGCTGGGCTCTGAGTTAAGCTTGAGATTGGGGCGAACCGGCTGTACTGCTGAGAGATCCTGACAGAGACTGTGCCGGTGCCGAGGACGAAACTGGCGGTTCCCACGCACAGAAAAAGCCACTTAGCATTGGTTTTGCCAGGGTTCGGGGGCTGGTTGCTGTCAGTCAGAGGCTTTTTCTGGGGCTGCGCCCAGATGGAGCGCAGTTTAGCCAAAATGCTAGCCCTTAACTCAAACGCTTCAGTCCAAGCCGGCAGTGGCTGATCTGTTTGTCGCCCGCAGACTTTGACTGTGGGGATGGATGTCACGCCGAGGCGGAGCAGCTCATCCCGAATATAATCGACGCAGGCTTGTTGAGCCGGCACAGAAGCGCTATCTAGCAGGATGTGCAAGCAGCGATCCTTGCGGAGTGCTGTCGCCGTGACGCCCTTCGATCGCAACCCCAGGTTGAGCGCAAAGGCAATCGCATCCGGATCGCCCCCTTTCGCCAAAGCCTCCATGTCTTGTTGATCCACAATATCTTTCCTCACCACTCACAGCTGTTTTAATAATAGGTTTTGACAGAGGCTGAAACTCAGACTGCTGTTCGCAGGGAATGCGACGCGGCGGCGGGGCGTGCCAGGACGGGCTAGAATTTGGAAAAGCTTCTGGTGCGGTCGAATGTGGCCATCCGCCTTCTGGCCGGTGCCCGCTCTCGCCCTGTATCCAGACAAGCTATTTTTATCCCGACCCCGGGCGCTGCAGGGCGTTTGTGCGGATTGAAGTTGAGGCTATTATCTCTTATGACAGGTCAGGCAAGCGAGAGCGAACAGCACAATCCCCGCCGGTTGCTGGTGACTGGCGGTGCGGGATTTATAGGCTCGAATTTTGTCCACTACTGGTGCCAGCGCTACCCAGATGACCGAGTGGTGGTGCTTGACGCCCTCACCTATGCCGGCAACCGGCTTTCTTTGGCGTCTTTGGAGGGGCGGGAGAATTTTCGCTTTGTCTGCGGGGATATTTGCGACCGGGCTCTGGTTGACACCCTGCTGCGAGAAGAAGCGATCGACACTGTGGGCCACTTTGCGGCAGAATCCCACGTTGACCGGTCGATTTTAGGGCCGGGTGCCTTCATTCAAACGAATGTGGTGGGAACGTTCACCCTGCTGGAAGCCTACCGGCACCACTGGCAAACCCTCCCCGATTCCCCCCCGGGAGTGTTCCTGCACGTCTCTACAGATGAAGTGTACGGCAGCCTGGGGCCTGCTGACCCCGCCTTTACGGAAAAGACGCCCTACGCGCCAAACAGCCCCTACTCGGCGTCTAAAGCCGGCAGCGATCACTTGGCTCGCGCCTACTGGCACACCTACGGCGTCCCCGCGATTGTCACCAATTGCTCCAATAATTATGGCCCGTACCATTTCCCGGAAAAGCTGATTCCCCTGATGTGCGTCAACATGCTGCTGGGCAAACCGCTGCCGGTGTATGGGGATGGCCAGAATATTCGGGACTGGCTGTATGTGCTGGATCACTGCAGCGCCCTGGATGCCGCCATTCACCGTGGCCAGCCGGGGGAAACGTATAATATCGGCGGCAATAATGAGGTGAAAAATATAGACCTGGTGCGGATGCTGTGCCGGCTGATGGATGAATTGGCCCCCTCGCTGCCGGTGCGCCCTTGCGAGCAGCTGATTGCCTTTGTCAAAGACCGGCCCGGGCACGACCGGCGCTATGCCATTGATGCCACCAAGATTAAAACTGAGTTGGGATGGAGCCCTTCAGTAACGGTGGGAGAGGGATTGCGGCGCACGGTGGAGTGGTATCTGGCCCACGGGGATTGGTGGCAGCCCCTGCTGTCCCAGGAGTATCAGGCTTACTACCGCAAGGTGTACGCCTAGAAAAGGAGAGGGGGGCAGCGCCACCGGCACTCCGGCACGCCGGTGCTTTTGCTTCCTCAAAAGAAAAAGTGGGGTGCGCCACCAACGCTGCGAAATCCTGCGATATCTCCGAGACATTACTGAGAGTTGAACAGGAAAAGCGCTGCCCGAACGAAATTTTACTGACACTTGGCCAGACAAATAACGGTCAGCGGCAAGAAAAATCACTTTCAGCTGTGAGACAAATCACTGCCTGAACCATAGCCGTGTTTTATAAATAAGATAACAGCGTTAAAACTTGTTCGGATGAGCGAGTTATGTGAAGATTCTGTAAAGTCGTGCGCCGCGCTGTTGCAAATAAACTTTTACAGGTAATACTGGAAAGAAAGCGAGCGTCGTATTCAAATGTAACCCTCAATCAAGGAGTGCCTGCGATGAAAACTAAACTGCTCACTGCCCTAACTGCCGGCGCTGCTGCCGCAACTGCCCTGCTAGGCTTCTCCGGTTCTGCCCACGCTTTCGGATTTGGAACGAGCGGCATCAGCTTTGGCCAAGACACACAGGTCAAATTTACTTTTGTGCAAAGCACGGGGGCCAACCTGTCAAACCTGGGAATCTACGAGGTCAATGGCAATACGGTAGGGGCGAAAGTGGCCAACCTATTCCAGGAAAGCCAGAGGTCAGATAACTTCAACAGCATTGGTAACACGGCAGCCAAGGCGACCGGATATTTGGGAACGGCGGCCAACTTGACGGGGCCGGCTCAGGTGTCCTTCACGTTCCTGGCCAATAAAGTGTACACCCTGGGCCTGTTCAACCAGGGCTGGACCAGCAGCTGGACGCGCTACTCGACAACCGCCTTAAACACTAAGTACGGACTCCAGCACGCCGTGTTTGGGTCATCAGGCTCTAAGAGCGCTGACGGTCAGGCATTGGCCGGCGTTAACAGCTACCAGTCTTCCAATCCGTTTGTTGGCGGAGGCATTACAATTGGCTTCGAGGATGCGGCAGACGGTGGCGACCGCGACTACAACGACTTCATCGTCAATGCACAAGCAGTCCCCGAACCAATCACGATGGGAGGGCTAGCCCTGGGGTTCGGCAGTATGGTAATGGCTCGCCGGCGCATGAACCGCAAAAGCGCATAAACAAAAGGGTCGTGGGATTTTTAAACAGAATTGCAAGTCATCAGTCAGAGCAGTTGGCCCCGGCGGCTAGCTGCTTTAGAGTGCTATAGAGTGCCCGCAGAACGGCTTACATCCGTTACATCTCTACAGTCCGCAGGGTGCGTCCTTATTTGGTAAGTACACCGAAATGTCTTGGCACAAGTGCGGTTTTTGAAGTCCCCCTCTCCCCCACCTCTCCCCCCACCCCTCACCCCGTCGTGTCTCCGGCCAACCCCCTCTGATCCGCTGAGAAGATTTTTATCAAAGTGGGACGCTCCCGGTCCGCAAGCCCACGGCCTGCTGGGCCCATCTTCTGGGATGATGGCTGCTCCCTGTGCTGGCTGCCTTTTATGAAGCTTTTATAAAGAAACGAGAGGGATTTCTGCGCAATTCTACGGAAATCCCAGCGTGAGGGGGGTGAGGCTCAAAGGCGCGGTAGATAAGTGGGGCAGCAATCGGGGCAACTTAAGATAGTATGGTCTAGGAGCCGGTCTAGCAGGGGTTACAATCCTGCCAAATTGGCGGCAAAACTCAGCATAAGCTGACCTTCTTTTAGGGATTAAAGAAGCAAATACTAAACCTTGAGGCCGCTGAAACTGCAAACAGGGAGCTGCGATGACTCAAATGGACTGGCTCAAAAGTGTGCCAAAGCAGAAATTATTTGTGCTGGGCATAGCAGCAAGTTTAATAGCTGTCCAGCTTTATTTGGCAGACAGATTTAAGATGGTTGAGCTCTTTGGCACGAGTGCCTTGGCTTGGGGGGCATCGTCGTTCCTGCTGTGGGAAAAGCAAGACACCCTGAATCTGAAAAGCGGGGTTTTCTCCAAATTTTTTGGCGGAACTCTGATAGCTTTGGTACTGTTAAAGAGTTTGTCCCTGTCTGAGTATCACTGGTTTATTCGCCTCTCCCCTTTGATTTCAGCTGTGAGTCTGGGGCTGGCCGTCTCTGGCGTGAGAGGATTAAAGCAATATTGGCAGGAACTGCTTATCCTGTGTTTTCCCGCCCTCTCTCCCGCACCGGCGATTTTAGTAAAGACGATTGATTTAACGACTTTAACGGCTAAAGTTTCAGGAATGCTGCTTTGGTACTTGGGATTTGCAGTATCTCGCCAAGGTGCCTTTTTATTTTTGGCAAATAAGAGTGTAGAAGTCGGTACGGGCTGTTCTGGCTTGAGTGTCATCATGCAGATGGTGATGCTGGCGATTCTGTTTTTATTTATGTTCCCCACAAACAGGAAGCAGAAAATATTAGTGCCGGCTGTGGCGGTATTCGTGGGATTTGCGGTCAATGTGGTGCGGGTGGCTCTCATGGCTTATCTGGTGGCGCACTCCACTGAAGGAGCGTTTGAATACTGGCACTTTGGGCAGGGGTCTGTAATCTTTTCGATGATTGCAGCAGCGATTTTCGGGCTGTTCTGCCATTTCTGGATACTGCGAAATGAACCGGAAAATCAGGACGCCGGCTAGTGATGGAAACCGCTCGGGGTTTTGCCGAGCGAATCGGGCGGGCTCTCCTGTGTTAACTAACCGCCATATATGTTAATAAAATGCTGGCTTTAATTGCTACGAACCAAATATATCGAGAGTTGAGATTGCTTGGTAAATCATTTAAACTGTATATCAAGAAGTGGGTGAACTGCCGAGATAGGGGGGCTGGCCGCAGGAAAGCCGCCCTTCGGCACAACCCGTTGCCGGTGCCTTGAGGGAAGGCACCTTGCGAACGGGTAAACTGACATTAGCCAGGACCATTAGGGCTGGTTTCTCTGGCCTGTTCGCTCCCCAAAAGGAAGCGCAGTTGAGGGCGTGTGTCAAACCTGGCCGCAGGAGGGTCAAAGCGTTCCCAGCTTTTGTTAAACCAGAAGAGCTGCTCTGAGCAGTTTCGCACTGCAATGCTTTGGTTCCTCGGTGGGAAAAGCTGCGAGACGGGCTCAGCATGCTAGCTGTGCTGTTCATCCCTAGAGAGACGGCTTCCTCCAAGGAATGCCCACAAGCGTCCTAGAAACTGCGCGGTTTTTCTGGTAAGAGCCGATCGAGGCTGCGCTTCGCGCCACCTTTAGAAGACAATAGGACACGATTACTCTCACATTCAGAGTGCCAATTTTATGAGCGGATCGCAAGGCGAAGAAGGGCAGTCTATATACAGGCTGCGCTGGATAGGCTACGGGCTATTGGTGTTAGCGTTAATTGACGCCATTCAGGTTTTGATCCCACCAACTGCTGCGGCTGTTGGCAACCCTGAATGGGTGTTGCAGACGATCGGGGCTCTGGTAGAGCGGGTGCCCGTCCCCCTGTTGGGGCTGGCCCTGGTCTTTTTTGGGGAGGACATGGAACGGACAGGATTGGAAAGGACTTTCTTGAGCTTGCTGTCCTGGGTGTCCCTGCTGCTGGCGGTGCTGTCTCTGCTGCTGATTCCCCCCGGACTGGCTTACACCTTCAAGATCAATAGCCAAAACAACCAGCAAATCGCCGCCCAAGCGGCGGGACAGCTCAAGCAGCTGCAAGACGTTGAAACTCAAGTCACTCAGGGAAGCGCTCAAGACATACAGAATCTGGCGACCCAGCTGAACAGTTTGGGGTTGAAAGTGGACAGCCAAAAACCTGAGGAAGTGAGAAGCCAAATCCTGGAGAAAGTTATCGGTGCCAAAAAGGACATCCAACCCCAAGCTCAAGCCGCGCAGTCGAATCTGCGTATGGCGCTGCTGAAAAATTCTGTCAAGTGGAACCTCGGGGCTCTGATCTCTAGCGCTTTATTTTTTACCATTTGGCGCAGCACCGGCTGGACGAGACGCCGGCGGGGCTACTGAGCCGGCGTTTCCAGCAGCCCGGAAGGCATTGCGCCGGTGTGGCCACACCGGCCCCGCCCGGGCGCTCGGGCGCTCGGGCACCGGCACCCCCTTTGCCGGTGTGACGCCGGGAGAGGTAAAATTTAATCCTGGATTTCTTGCGCAATCCTACAAAACGTGATACAATACATACAGACCTGTGAAAAATTGACATAGCCCAACGGTCAGATCCGCAGGGGGCAAATGTCCACACCCGCTTGGGTGGATCTAAAGTTTTCCACTGTCCCAGTTGCGGGTTTACGATATCGCCAGACTGGAATGGTGCTTTCGGGATCTTCCTGAAAGCTTTGCGGGATACCGCCTCTATCACTTTTATCGGTGAAGCGTGCTATGGCTGCACTGTCCGGGAATGCCTGGAATAATGTCGCGTAAATGTATCAGCGAATTCTCATATTTTTTGGGGATATAGGTTAGCACACCTGTGCTAACCTACTTTTTCATGTACCCTCACTGCTACCGAAGCCGGTCCCTAGCCCCTATCTCTGGCCCTATGCAGATTCCCCCTGACTCCCGTGTTTTGCCCTCTTTGAGCCAATGTGGCGGTTTGACAGAGGTGTGCCCGGGCAAGCGCACCCACCCCAACGGCTCGACAGCGAAGCCGATATGAGTTTAAATAATTGAAACCAGCCGGAGCGCTGGGTTGCCCAGCTCAATCAAACCATCCGGGTGAGCAAAAGCGAGGTTGAATTGAATACAGTCCCCGCCCGCAGGGGAGAGCAGTAGAACGGAAACTAAATCCCTTAAAGCGCGTGAATTCAAACCAGAATCAAGACCAACGTCTCATCAGCCTGTTCACAGCTTGCTGCATGGTAGTCGCCAACATGATCGGAACGGGCGTCTTCACCAGTCTCGGCTTCCAGGCGGGGGATATCAAATCGGGCTTTGCCTTGCTGTGTTTGTGGCTAGTCGGCGGCATCTTGGCGCTTTGCGGTGCCCTCTGCTACGGCGAACTCGCTGCAGTGATGCCCCGATCGGGGGGTGAGTATCACTATCTGTCCAAGATTTACCATCCGGCAGTCGGCTTCCTTTCAGGATGGCTTTCCGCTACAGTAGGCTTTGCCGCACCGATTGCCGCTGCAGCGATGGCGCTGGGGCAGTATTTCTCCCAAGTCTTTCCAGTCTTCCACCCGACAGCAATCGCCGTGGCGGTGGCGGTGGGGGTTTCGCTGATTCACACGCGGGATGTCAAACTGGGAACTTACTTTCAAAATGGCTTCACCCTGCTGAAAATCCTGCTGATCCTCACCCTAGTTGTTTGCGGGCTGTGGCTGGGCAAACCCCAGGATATAGGATTTTTGCCCGGTTCGGAAGACCTGAACCTGATTTTTAGCTCTCCCTTTGCCATTTCCCTGGTATTTGTGATGTATGCCTATTCCGGCTGGAATGCTTCTATCTACATTGCCAGCGAGGTGAGAGAGCCGGAAAAAAATATTCCGCGCTCTTTATTGGCGGGGACTTTAATCGTGATGGCGATCTACCTGGCAGTAAACTTCATTTTTCTCCACACCACGCCCATAGAAGCCCTGGCCGAGGCGAAAGAAAAGGTAGGGGCTGTAGCCGCCAAACAGATTTTCGGGGAGTTGGGCGGGAATATCATGAGCCTGCTGATCTCGCTCGGACTTGTCTCTTCCATCAGCTCTATGGTTTGGGCCGGCCCGAGAGTGACGCAGACGATCGGCGAGGATATCCCCTTCTTTAAACTGCTGGCAACCACCAATGCAAAGGGCATTCCTTATTACGCTATACTCGCCCAGCTCGCTATCGTATTAGTCCTGGTGATTACCTCCAGTTTTGAGTCGGTTATCACCTATCTGGGCTTCACCCTCACCCTGTCTTCTTTCCTCACGGTTTTCGGGGTATTTGCCCACAGGTTCAAGTATCCTGACGTTCCCAGACCCTATAAAACATGGGGCTATCCGGTGACGCCGATCGTTTTTCTGGCTATCAGTCTCTGGATGCTGGTATTTATTTTCACCGGCAAACCAACGGAATCACTGGCGGGGTTGGGGACGATTCTTCTCGGTCTGCCGGTTTACTTCTTTGCTGACAAGCAGCGACTTGTTTCTTAGAACCCTAAAATTTCCAGCAATAATTAGTTCAAATCCATGAACAGAACAAAACTCCCGTATTTACTGCTGGCTGCGATTCCGGCTCTGTTTTTTTTCCAGTCCTGCACGAATAACACTAAGGTAGGGACAGAAAGTTCTGTCCCAGGCAACAGCCCAACTGGCAATCAGGGACAGTCCGCACAGCCTGCCGGCGCGGCTCAAGATTTGCAAAAATCAGCTCCCCAATTCGATGAGAAGAAGTCGGCAAAATTGACGGATGCGGCTAAGTTTATCGCCGGCATGAAGGTGGATGCCTCCAGTCCGATCGCTTCCCTGCAAAACACTAGAGCCTGGAGCGATCATGCGTCTTACCTTGACAGTGCGTGGGGGAAACTGGACGCTCAACAGCTGTCGAAAATCCGACAATGGTCGCAGGCGGAACTGGCGTCACTCAATGCATCTTCTCCTACAATATTCTATCCCTTTAGCGGGCCAGACTTTTTGTACGCCTATTCGTTTTTCCCGAAAGGCAGCGAGTATATTATGGCCGGTTTGGAGCCGGTGGGAGACATCCCCGAGCTGGAGAACATCCCAGAGTCGCAACTGGATAAAAAGTTGCGGTCAATCGACACAGCTCTCTACGCTATCCTGCAATTGAGCTTTTTCCGCACCAATGATATGAAGGAAGATTTGGCGGAAAAAGGCGTTATTCCCATTTTGTTCGTCTTTCTGGCCCGCACCAACAATCAGATACTCGACGCCCAGCACATCAGCCTGGACAAGACCGGCAAGATCCAGGCGGTCGATGGGGCTCAAAAAGACGGTGCGGATCAAAAGTTGATTCCGGGGGTGAAGATTTCATTCCTCCCTGCAGGAGAAACCCAGCCGCGCACACTGTATTATTTCTCTGCCGATTTATCCAATGATGCGCTAGATCAAACTGCGGAATTCAATACCTTTGTCAAACAGTTACAAAAACCGGTAACATACCTGAAGGCGGCATCTTACCTGATGTACCGCGACAGTTTTTCCAGCATCCGCAATCTGATTCTCGAACAGAGCAACAGCCTGCTGCAGGATGATTCCGGAATGCCGGTCAGCTATTTTGACTCCTCCAAGTGGGACTTGAAGTTTTACGGCAACTACACGCGCCCGATCCCTCTGTTCAGTGTCAGGGAGCAGCCCGATCTGAGGAAGATTTATCAAAGCGATAAGAGCATTAAGCCCCTGGATTTTGGTATTGGCTACCAGTTTGAACTCGGTCAGTCGAATTTAATGCTGGCGCTCTCCAAGCAGCAGCCGCAATCCAAACCCTAGTCGCTCCAGGGAATCTTGAGGTGATGAGAAACCCGGTTTCTTAAAGAAACCGGGTTTCTTCACCCCGAAACCCTCCCCTGCAGCTGGGGCCAAATCTTATTTGATTATTAGACCCCAGGCAGAGCAAGGTTTGCCACCGGCATCCTGCGGTTTATTTAGCTTCAGCGAGTTGTGTTTCAGGAGAAGATCCCATTGCTTTCAGCAAGCGATAATTAGAAGCGACCGCCCCTGTAAAGGTAGGATACACCTTATACTCCACACCGAATTCTTCGCAAACTTCTCGGACAATTTTCGATATCTGCGGGTAGTGAATGTGACAGATATGCGGGAAAAGGTGGTGGGTGACTTGATGGTTAAGCCCCCCCATGTACCAGTTGAAAAATGGGCTGTCAGTAGCAAAATCAACCGTTGTCCGCACTTGGCAAATCGCCCACTCGTCATCAATTTCCTGCGTCACAGGATCGGGAGTTAAAAACTCGGCTGTTTCCATCACATGAGCCAGCATAAAAACGACACATATCGTAAAACCATAGGTCATGTACGTTAGCGAAACCCCCAGCAGCACCTCCAGCGGAGTGTAGCCAATTGCTAAAGGCAGACCTATGACGTAGCCCAGCCAAAGAACCTTGAATCCCAGCAGGGTTATCAACTCTGAGGTTTTCGGTTTGGGGATGACATGCTCGTGATATTTGCCTTTGATTAAAATCAAATAAACATCATATACAGACCAATAGAAAGGTATAAACAAGTAGATAAACCAGGTGTAAATGTGCTGGAAGCGTTGAAACCACTGGTGTTCTTGAGTGGGAGACATCCGCACCAGACCGTCCCCATGTATTTCCACATCATGGCCCAAGATATTTGTGTAAGTGTGGTGAAGGAAGTTATGGCGATATCTCCACAAATAACTTGAAAGTCCTATGAAGTCGTAAGTTAACCCCAACACACGATTTACCTGCGGGTTAGAAGAATAACCGCCGTGATTGGCATCATGCCCCACATTAAAGGAAAAAGCAGCTATTCCCAGGGCTAGAATCACACAGCCAAGCAGCTTCACCGGCACAGCCGCCGGTACGAACAGAACAAACATCCAAGATGAAATCACCCACGCGCAAATTATTGCGGTCTTCAGGTACATCTGAGGATTGTCTCGCTGAGATAGGCCCTCCTTCTCAAAATAAGCCTCCACTCGCCGGTTGAGCTCTTTTCGGAAACCGAGCTTTTTGGAAAACGTAACTTTGGCCTGTGTCATTTTACCTCATATGTACGAACCGATTTAGCATTATACCCTTTGGCAGCAGATTGCGCGTCAAATCAAGCCCGCTCGCCCTAAAAAATAGGAAAAATAGGACCCTTGTCGGCTGCCAGGATATTTTGCCCCCACCGGCACCGAACGGAGTGCCGGCTGAGTATCGCTCTTAAGAATATCAGGATTTTCACGCTTTCGATCGGGGAAATCTAATTTTTTTGTTAAAAACCGCCTTTCCCACTTGCCCCGCACAGGGATACCCAAATCTTAGCCAGCCCTTTGCATCTTGGCCGTTAGTGAGTTTCCCGCTAAATCGATTCAACTTTCTAGAATACCACAGCGCGCAGCGCGGCACAAAGAAGGGTGCCCGCCTGTCCACCCAACCTGCAGCCCGCTGGACTGGAGGCCGGCGAAATCTCAGCCCTGGCAGTATATCACACCGGCGTGCCGAGAGCGAAACTTTCTGAAACCAAGCCGGTGCGGCCATGGGCGCTGCGGGCCACCTGCAACGCCGGCTCTGCCGGTGCCCTGCAGGAATCCTGTGGCCTTCGCCCTAAATTCTCTAGTTGGCGCTCTCCAAAAGCGCCAGTGCCCGAGCGAACACAGGTTCCCCGGCGCGACTTTGCAGAATTGAGCGAGCAAATTCAACCAGTTCCCAATCCGGGGTGCTGTCGTTCTGGATGAGTTTGCTTGCGGAATAGTAGCTGACATCCCCAACCATTAATTCATTCGTTTTCCCTGTTTGCAGGCGCGATTGCTCCTGATTCCATGAAACGCACTTCCCTCGAAAAGTCAGCTGAAACCAGACAATCTCGCCATCTTTCAATTCAAAAAACACATCAAAATAAGGCTCGTCTCCTTGATACCATATTCGGATTTGCCGGCTATCTTTTTCGGCTCGTAATAGCTTCGGATCGATCCGGTAGAGTGAAGCTCCTAGCGCTGCAATTTCCTTCTGATTCATAGTGGCCCCCATTTTGCCATTCCGGCCCACTCTCACCTGTTTGCCCTTCGTTCGCAGGCTAGACGCCCCGACTGCCGGCTTGAACCCATCACAGACCATTGTAGCGAGTTTGCTCAGAGGGTGTTTATAAAGTAATTCTTAAGCCTGAGTGGGGCCCGAAACCTGTCCAGAAACCGGCTTTCTTTAAGAAACCCGGTTTCTTGTGAATTAATTTTTTTCTTTATAAATGAACTCTCAAGTGGCTAGAATTAGCCATGATATCAACAAGCGTGCCGGTGCGCTTGGGTTTGGCCTGCCGAGCGCCTTCGTAGAGCACCCTACCCCCCCAGCACCGCCGGCAGCGTCGCCCACAGGAAAACAGCCACAACCGCAATCGCCAGCACCCCCTGAATCAAATTGCCCACAACTGTTCCCAGCACAATCCCCACACCGGCTTTCAGCGCCACCTTCCAGTCGCGCCGGTAGAGATACTCTCCGACAATCGCTCCCAGCAGCGGGCCCAGCAGAATCCCCAGCAGCGGGCCACCAAAGGGCAGCGCCGGCAGCAGGCCCAAAAATCCCACCACCAAGCCGGCGATGGCACCAATCTGCCCCCACTTGCTAGCACCGGCCTGTTTTGCCCCCCAGTAGGTGGCCAGAAAATCAATCCCCACACTCAACAGCAAAACCGCAATTGCCACTCCCAGTGGCCACCCCAAACCGCTGAAACCGCTAGCCACTCCCCAGATGGCAATCGCCCCCAGAATCAAGCTCGCACCCGGAATGCCAGGAACCACAGCCCCCACCACCCCGACGAGCATCATAGCAACCAGAACCCAGTAGAGAACCGCCATAAACTTTCACCTCAATTCCGGGGACATTATTATTATATAGCCTTTCTCCTATTGGTGAGGTACGGAGAAACCCGGTTTCTTTAAGAAACCGGGTTTCTTCGCTGAGTTTTCAAATGATCTGTGAGCCTGACTTCAAACTCAACTGCCCTTATTTTACCGTCCAATTCGCTCAGCATCCAGCAAGCGAAGGATAAACTCCCCATAAGCGTCTTTCACCGGCAGATCCTCATCCACCTTAATCCGGCGTCGTTCAGTCACAACCGCTTTATTTTCAATCGGGTTGTAGCCCTGTTTCTCGCACACCTCCCAGTACAAGCCTGCTCCTCGGCGCTGCCAAGCCGGCAAATCATTGAAATTAATCCCGTGCTGGAACAGCAACTCATTTTTAAATCCCACCGACTGCCCCTCAAGCAGAGCAACCGCCTCCTCAACTTTTTTACCGCTTTTGCGCAGTGTCCAGTAACACAAGCCATTTAGCGCGCAGCGGGTGGCATCCGCCTGACGCCAGCGAAAGTAATCCACAACTTGAGACTGATTCGCACCCAGCCAGACACGGCTGTCGAAATTGACAGGAGTTTGGCAGGCGTGCGTGAAGGTTGCAGTGGCAATGCTAGCCGAAACAGACACAATCTTTTCCCACCGGCGGTCAAAAAAATCCCAGTCCGGACGGAACAGCAGAGAAATTTCATCGCTTTCCGTATAAGCGTAAATCGCTTGCATTTCTTCCATAAGCGCCTGAGCAGTTCGCACCATCAGGTCGTGAAAGCGCCGGTCAAACGGCTTCTCGAAACCTGACACCTGAGTGAACCGCGAGAACCCGCGCCCATCCACTCTAATCACCGGCCAGCATCCGGGAAGCAGACTCAGATTGTGGAAATATTCCAGCGAGCGCATTTGCTGTTCAAAGACATTGCTATCCATTCGCCACCTCATTTTCAGCGAGCGCCGTTACCTCAAAAGCCCAATTTCCCGCAATCCTGACGCAAAAAAGCTTGTCGAAGCCTTCTGCGAAAGAAGGGCGCACTAACTTCTTAACCGTTGCGTAAATCGCCACATCTGGCACGCAGGCTTTTCCCAACCGCTGCCGGTTGCGCTCCAGACAGCATTTCACCGGCGATTCAAAATAATACCCGGCAATCTCAGCCCCGTACTCTCGGCCTATTTGTATAGCAGACCGGCGCTCCTCAACCGTAGGGTTCGTATTGTCCACCACAACTGATCGCCCCGCCTGAAGAGCGGCTTCAATCAGCTGATCCTGCCTTCTGGATGGGTTCTTGTTGTTGCGAAACAAATCCTTGCTGACCAGCTCGTGTGTTGCCGCGAAATAGTTGCGAAAAAACGTACTTTTTCCAGAGCCCTGCAAGCCGGTGAATATCACTAATACCAATTTTGGATTTTGGATTTTGGATTGGGGATTTAAAATCTGGGAATCAAGGGGGTTTTGTCGTGCGGACAAACTGCTATTTATTTCCACTTCGTATGACTCCCTCTCTAATTTATATATAGCGTTTCTCAGTTGGATGAGCTATGGCCCAGAAACCCAGTTTCTTTAATAAACCGGGTTTCTCAGTCCCTCACTAATATGAGAAACGCAATATCTATGACTCTTTCTTTTTTCCTCTTGGCGTCCTCGATGTCTAGGCGTTTCAATTTACACAATTATGCAATTTAACATAAATTATAACTTAAATCACAGCCAGCAGTCAGCGCCACACTTGAGCTGACGCCGGCGTAATTTCCGCTCTACTGCGCCCAGAGGCTCCGGGGCGAACCGAGCGGATCGCCCTGATAGCGAGAGCGACCAGCGCCTCACCCCTGACCGGTCACTTCTGAGGGCAAATACTGGCTGAGAGTGTGGTCGAGTTTTTCCGCAATCCCCTCCACCCAGTTTTCATCTTGTTTGGTATAGCTGCGCGGGGCATTTGCGCCCAAAATCAGGACACCGCGACTGCCAATCGGCTGGCAGATGATGCCCTGGGTATTTTCTGGCAAATAGTCAAACTCGATGCGTCCGGGATAAACCTTTAAATCTACCAAATAAACCGGCTTTTGTTTTTGCAAGACCCGCTGCAAAATCGCGCCCGGTCTCACCTCCTGGCTGACGCCGAAAATTCCCCGCCGCAAAAGCACTCGCCCCCCATACCAAACCACAAGCGAGCGAGTCACCGTATTCGTCAGCAACAGCAAGCTAGCCCAAGCCAGTTCAGTTTTCACCGGCTCCGGCAAATCGGGAGCCAGTTCAAACCCCTGCTCGCCCTTCAGTTCAACGGCTAATGGCGAGCGCGGCTGCACTTGCTGCCACAGCAAACCCGTCAAAATCAGCAGGGCGGATAAAATCACGCCCAGGGCATCCGAGCGAGCTTGGAAATCAGTCAGCTCGGGTGCCAGAAAGCGATTGACCAGCAGCAGCACCCCCGCCAGAGAGCCGGCAAAAATCGGCAGCCGGCGCAGCACTTGATTTTGGTCTGGTTTAGCCATATTCAGCCTAAGCCTTCACCCCTCACCGCTCACTTAAAATCGTTTACCCTTTCAACTCGTCTCCGGGCTCAATAATTCTTTGGAACAGATAGCCGGTACCGCGAGCGGTCAGGATCAGCTCCGGATTGCTAGGATCGTCTTCTAACTTCGCTCTCAAGCGCGAGATGTGGACATCCACCACCCGCGTGTCCACATGGCGTTCTGGCGTGTACCCCCACACCTCCTGCAAAATTTCCGAACGGGAGAAGGGCTCGCCAGAGCGGCTGACCAAAAGCTCCAGGAGACTGAACTCCATGCCGGTCAGGCGAATCCGCTCATCGCCCTTGTAGACTTGCCGCTTGTTGGTGTCAATCCGCAGATTGGCCACATGAATCACCCCAGAGCTGGGAATGCCTGTTGCGCCCGTTTTCTCGACGCGGCGCAGCACAGAGCGGATGCGAGCTTCCAGTTCCTTGGGAGAGAAGGGCTTGACCACATAGTCATCCGCTCCCAACTCCAAGCCGGTGATCCGGTCTGCCACATCTCCGAGGGCTGTTAGCATAATGATGGGGACATCAGATTCTTTCCGCAACTCCTGACAGACGCCGTAGCCATCCAGCTTCGGCATCATCACATCCAGAACCACTAAGTCAGGGGTGGCGCTGCGAAAGGTTTCTAAAGCTTCTTCGCCGTCAGCCGCCGTCACAACATCATAGCCAATCATGGACAGGCGCGTTTCCAGAATCCGACGGATAGAAGCTTCGTCATCGACTACCAGTATCTTCTCTTTGTGGTTTTCCATCGCACTCCCAGCGCTCCTTAAGTTTGATTTCTCAGTATTAATTTTTTCTACTCTATCATTGGAATTATCTCACATTCCCCAGCCTTGAGAGCGCATAAATACTCACCCCAGGCCAGACTTCATGATTTTTTAATATTTCTCTGTTCAATTCAGGGTCTTTAACATCTAAACGAATGCCTAAGCCTCGAACACACTATATTTGCAGCGAATGCGGGGCGGAGTTCCCGCAATACTTTGGCAAATGTTCCGCCTGCAACCAGTGGAACACCTTGCAAGAGCAAGTGATTGCGCCCGCCGGCAGTTCGCCCAGGCCAAGTTTGAACGGCAGTTCCTGGATCAAGGAACACGGGCGAACGCCAGACAAAGCCAAGGGCCAGCCGCGCTCGTCACTGAAATTATCCCAGATTGCCGACGCTGCAGTGTCTCGCTGCTCCTCCGGCTTTGGGGAGCTCGACCGGGTGCTCGGCGGCGGGATCGTTCCAGGCTCCCTAGTGCTGATAGGCGGGGAGCCGGGAATTGGCAAATCGACCCTGCTGCTCCAGGTGGCCAATCAGCTGTCTTACCACTCCCGCATCCTCTATGTTAGTGGGGAAGAGTCGGGACAGCAGGTGAAAATGCGAGCCGGGCGCTTGCGAGCTGACCCGGCACCCGGCGATGGCCCAGATGGGCCGGGCAATTGCCGGCTGCCGGAAAGCAACCCAGAGGAAAACACTCAATCTCCAATCGGGCAACTCACAGCCAAACATGATTCCTCCAGCTCCCAAACCCCCAATTCTAAACTCAAAACTCTTAACTCTGAACCCCATTTCTACCTGCTGCCGGAAACAGACCTCGAAGAAATCCTCCGGGAGCTGGAATCGCTCAAACCGCATCTGGCGGTGATTGACAGTATCCAGACCATCTACTTTCCCTCCCTGACATCGGCTCCCGGCTCGGTGGCGCAGGTGCGGGAGTGCACCTCGGCGCTCATGCAGGTGGCCAAGCGAGAGAATATCACCCTTTTTATTGTAGGGCACGTCACCAAAGAAGGTGCGATTGCCGGCCCGAGAGTTCTGGAACACCTTGTAGATACGGTGCTGTTCTTTGAAGGTGACCGTTTCGCCAGCCACCGGCTGCTGCGCTCGATAAAAAACCGCTTTGGTGCTACCCATGAAATCGGCGTGTTTGAAATGGTGGCCAACGGTCTGCGGGAAGTCGATAACCCCTCCGAACTGTTTTTGGGCAATCGAGAAGAAATCGTCTCGGGAAGCGCCACTGTTGTAGCCTGTGAGGGCACCCGCCCCATTGTCGTGGAATTGCAGGCGCTCGTCAGCCCCAGTTCCACCGGCAGCCCCCGCCGCTCCACCACCGGCGTCGAGTCCAACCGGCTCCTGCAAATTCTCGCCGTTCTGGAAAAGCGGGTGGGAATCCCCCTATCTAAATTAGACACTTATGTCGCTTCCGTTGGCGGGCTTGTCGTCTCGGAACCGGCGGCTGACTTGGGCATAGCGATAGCCGTGGTGTCCAGTTTCCGGGACCGGGTTGTCGATCCGCACACCGTAATTCTCGGAGAAGTCGGTTTGGGCGGTCAAGTGCGCGCCGTTTCCCAGCTGGAGCTGCGCCTGCGGGAAGCAGGCAAACTCGGCTTCAAGCGAGCGATCATCCCCAAAGGGCAAATCCCTCCCGACTTGGGCTTGGAAATTGTGCCGGTAGCCAAGGTGCTCGATGCCATTATTGAGGCCATTCCCGGTCAGCCCAACCAAAACTTTGAGCCGGCAGACTCCGAAGATGAGTATGACGAAGAGTATGACGAGGAGTATGACGAGGATGAGGATGAGGGGGATGAGGGGGGGAATGGGTTTGTCGAGTCAGAGCCGGTGTTCTAACTCGCGCACCGGCATGAGTCCCATCACCGCACTCAGCCCTTCCGGCACTGCCGGCTGGCAGCCGGTGCCCTCCCGTGGCCGGTGGCCGGCGGCGTAGGGGCGGCCACGGGGGGCATCGGTCTCAACTTATAGCGGTTTTCATTCGAGGTGAGGTACTGAGAAACCCGGTTGCTTAAAGAAACCGGGTTTCTGGCATGTACTTCATCCAACTGAAAACCGCTATAAGATCAATCTTATGGAATATGGCGCTAAAGCTGACACCAATGCTATTGGGGGCCACCCCTATAGCTCCCTGGCTCCCGTTATGAAACTGTTGGCGAATCCGTGAGGGGTTTTGGGCGGGGTTTTTCGGCGTTGGGGCTGTGTGGGACTTTTGTTGCGGACCGGCCCGCCCCTATATGTTGGGGGCGGGTTTTCGGCGTTGGGGCCAGTTTCAGCCGGCCAGCTGCAGGAACGCCGGTGTCGCGTCTCGACCAGACACCAGTGCTCCGCCGGCAACTGCAGTCCCCCGAGCGTGTCCCCCAAGGCAGCCCAGGAGGGTATAGCGAGGGATAGGGCACAGCGTCCCGGAATAGGATACAGGATGTCTTTAACAATCCGGCACTCACCGGCACGCGCCGCCCCCTGTTTTCCGTAGCGACAGCTGACCCCAGGGATGCTTTCAATTCAGGGCAGATAGCTGATGTCACCGGCAAGGGGTATGCGTTTGCTTTTGAAGATATGCAGGTGAATGCCGGTGCGGATAGGGATTACAACGATGTGATATTTAAGTGGCAATCGCTGTTTTGTTGCAATTTTCGCCAGACTGGACTTTTGAAGTTATTGGCGAGGGCACTCTTCTGAATTTCCAGAATCCTATTAGCGCTCTTGATGCCAAACTCTATTCAGACTGCTGCGGCAGCGCTCGAAAAACAATAGCGTATAGCTAACTGAATCAAAATCCTGATTCTATTTAAAATCTCGAAATGCAACCCTTAAAAAGGCTTCCGTCCGGCATCGTAGTGTTATCAAAAGTAACATTCTTGCATCGCCCAAAGAAGACATCTTCTGTCTCAGCACCTTTCAGGCAGGTATTACTCAGATTCACATTGACCATGATAGTCTCGAACAGCCAGACACCCATCATTTCGGAATCACTGAGGTCAACATCAGTCATCTCGACACCATAAAAACTAGAGCCTCTGAGATTGCTCCTAGCTAAATAAGTCCTTTCTAGCCTAGATTGTAAAATTTGAACACCTATCATAAGTGCGTGTTCAAAATTTCCGTTTTCCCAAATAGTATGCTGGAAGAATGCACCGCACAGTTCAGCATGCCTAAAGTTGACTCCACTCAATCTCGCACCACTGAAGTCAGCACCTCGCAATTTTGCTTCACTAAAATCAGTCCCATTCAATACAATTTCGTTCCCCAGTCCCGCTCCACAGAGATCGGCCCGACTGAAATTGGCGTTGCTCAAATTTGCACTATCAAGGATAGCCCCACTCAAGTGTGCCCCGCTCAGGTCAGCCCCGCTCAGGTCAGCCCCACTCAAGTTAGCCCCACTCAAACTAGCCAATCTCAAATCAACCCCAGCAAAATCCCTCTCCCCACCGGCATACCGTCTGAGCAGTTCTTCAGCGTCCATAACTTTACTCCTTAATCCCTTAAGGATATCAAACCGCTTTCTCTCCCACAATTATATCTAAAAAGCCGCGATTATAACACCGGCATGGAAAAATATTATATGACTTGCCGGCACAGTGTTCTGTATAAGGCGGAGCGATTTTTCGGCTAGCCGTGGCTGCCGGCCAGATTTCAACAATGTCTGTTCCTCCGACCGGCAGCCATCATTCCTTATACTTCCATCTGGCACGCTCGTATTGCAGAGAGTGGCATCTTCAACGCAGAAGTAGCGCGTCTCCTGTTGGCGTGGCTGAGATTCGCGGAAGCGAGTTCCATCAAGACGGCTATGGCTGAGCGTGGCAATACAGCGAAGCCAACCTAACACAAATATGTCCTGGATGGCTAGAATATTAAATGACTTTACTCCGGGACTGTCCGGAGAGATTTTCAACCAAGAAAGTTCGAGCGTAGGACAGGATAGTAATATGCCAGAAATGCAAGCGATTTCAGCGGAAGAGTTGCTCACTCGGTATGCTGCAGGCGAGAGAGATTTTCCTGAAGTTGACCTGAGAGATGCTAACCTGACAGGTGCCGACTTGAGAGGAATTAACCTGAGTAATGCTTGGTTACAAGGTACTGACTTCAGCGGTGCCTACCTAGTGGGTGCTAATTTAGAATGGGCTGACTTGGAAGGTGTTGAGATGATTGGCACTAACCTCAGTGGCGCTAATTTGAAAAATGCCTGTTTGAGTCCGGCTAGTTTCGAGGGTGCAAACTTCAGTGCTGCCGACCTCACTAATGTGACTTTGTATGCATCCAACCTGGAGAACGCTCTCCTGATTGGCGCTAACCTTACTAATGCCGATCTTGAAGCTGCTGTATTTGATGGTGCTGACCTCACCAATGCTAACCTGACGGATGCCAAGAAATTCGGATACGGTAATGCCATATACCGGAACACCACTATGCCGGATGGGAGTATTAGGAGCGACGACATTTAAAAATAGAGGGAGTCAATATGAAGGCTGATAGCGAACCATTTCCTGTCCGCCGGCTTTTCAAGCAGTAACGCAAGAAAGTAGGCTGTAGCTATTCCCGCCTGACAAGCTCTACAGTAACGCATCTAGCTACAGCCATCATTCCTGATACTTCCATCTGGCATGATAGTATTGCAGAAGATGGCTTCGCCTAAAAAAGCAGCACCGCTGGCATTCAGTAAATTCGCATTCCTGAGATTAGCATTTTTAAAACTAGCTTCAGTTAGGATAGCTTCACTGAGATTGGCACCGCTGAGATCGGCTCCATAAAATCCAGATTGGTGAAGCTCGGCACCCACTAGGGAGGCACCTATCAAGAGAGCATTGTGCAAACTAGATTCAGTTATGTGAGCGCCACTCAGATCTGCGCCAGTGAGATTGGAGTCACTCAGCTCGACCGACAGCAGCCACGTCTCTTTCAGATTAGCACCGCTGAAATTGGTGTTAATCATTTCAGCGGCTTCAAGGATTGAGCCTGACAAGTCAGCCCCGCTAAGGTCAGCCCCATTCAGTGTAGCCCAACTCAAATTAGCTCTTTTCAAGCTGACTCCACTTAAGTTGATCCCACTCAAATCTGCACTCTGGAAATCGACTCCATTAAATACAGTGTCTTTATACTCCCTTGTTTCGTCCGAGTCCGTCAGCTCGACTCCTGCGAAGTTTCTTTCTCCAGCTCTGTACCTTCTGAACAATTCTTGGATGTCCATACTTCCTCTTTTTTAGCTATGTAAGTAGTGTTAGTTTAACCATAAGTTTGCCGGAACGGCAAGCTTATGGTTCTATTTGGTTGCGGCAAATGTTCCAGAGGACAAATCCATATAGCTTATCCACCGAGAGTTCTCATTGAGGGAGAAAGCCGACCCCAGAGCCTCCAGCAGGACAGGCTCTACCTCTCGCATCTAGCCACAGTCATCATTCCTGATACTTCCATCTGGCATGATAGTATTGCAGAAGATGGCTTCGTCTAAAAAAGCAGCACCGCTGGCATTCAGCAGATTCGCATTCCTGAGATTAGCATTTTTAAAACTAGCTTCAGTTAGGATAGCTTCACTAAGATTGGCATCGCTGAGATCGGCACCATAAAATCCAGATTGGTGAAGCTCGGCACCCACTAGGGAGGCACCCATCAAGAGAGAATTATGCAAACTAGATTCAGTTATCTGAGCGCCACTTATATCTGCGACAGTGAGGTTGGAGTCACTTAGCTCGACCGACAGCAACCACGTCTCTTTCAGATTAGCACCGCTGAAATTGGTGTTAATCATTTCAGCGGCTTCAAAAAGCGCACCTGACAAGTCACCACCGCTAAAGTCAGCCCCATTCAGCGTACAGAAGCTCAAGACCGCTTTTCTCAAGTTGACTCCACTTAAGTTGATACCACTCAAATCTGCACCCTGGAAATCGACTCCACTATATGCAGTGTCTTTATATATCCTTGTTTCGTCGGAGTCGGTCAGCTCGACTCCTGCGAAGTTTCTTTCTCCAGCTCTGTACCTTCTGAGCAATTCTTGGATGTCCATAACTTCTCCGTTCAAGCTCTTTAAGTAATTGGCGCTACCCAAAATTCTAATCTGTAGAAGGTTTTGCTGTCAACTTAAAAATGTCACCCTTCTTGGCGCTGAGAGCGCTGAATAAATGGCCAATAGAATAGAGAAAGTTACAGCTGATTTCAGAAATATCTATCCCTCAAAGCAGCAACCATCATTCCTTATACTCCCATCAGGCATAGTCGTGTTGCAGAGAATAGCATCTTCAACGTAGGCACAGGTAGCCCGTCTCAAGTTGGCGTGGCTGAGATTCGCTCCTTGGAAACGAGCCATGTCAAGACGGCTGCGTTGCAAATTGGCAGCAGTTAAATCAGCATTATAGATCCTAGTTTGGATTAGCTCAGCACCACAAAAAGCAGCTCCCATCAGGAGCGCATTTTCAAAATTGGATTTACTCAGGTTGCTATCGCGTAGGTTTGCTCCACTGAGATTGGCAAGTTTTAATCTAGCTGTTGTTACCATAGCTTTTCTGAAATCAGCCCAACTGAGATTAGCACCTTCCAGATTGGCATCTCCCAAGAAGGCACCACTCAAATTAGCGCCGCTCAGATTGGCTCCTTTCAAGTTAACCAGCGACAAGTAAGCACCTTTGAGATTAGCTCCTCTCAAATCTACTCCAATAAAGTTTCTCTCTCCTGCTGCATACCTGACAAGCAACTCTTCAGCTTTCATAATTTTACTCTTCTCTCACTTATTTTTTTACCCGTCCCACTTTCTATAATTATATCCCCGAACCCCCTACTTGGCAACTGCGCACGCTGCCATCAGGCATGAGCGTTCCCTCGAAATGGCAATCTCGAAATCTTACTCCGGAGCCCCTAAAGGTTTCCGGGCTGAATTCAGCACCAAGGAAGTCCGTCCGGAGCAACTTGGCTTCTTCAAACCAAACGCTTGCCAACCGGGCTTCCTTGAAGGTCGCCTCCGTCAAATCAGTGCAGACAAATCCCATACTGCTGATTCTCGCATTGTTTAAGTTGGCTCCACTCAGATTAGCGCCAAAAAAGCCACTCTCAACCAATGCAGCTCCCGTCAAATCGGCCCCGCTGAGATTGGCTCTGTCGAAAACCGATTGAAAAAATCTGGTTACCCGCAAAATGGCATGGCTCAGATCCGCCCCCTCGAAGTTGCTCTCACCCAAGTCAACATCGGTTAAGTCGGCTCCTCGCAGAATCACCCCGTCCATGAAGATTCTGACCCACCTGATGCTGCTCTTGCGCAGAATAATACCGCTCAAATCTAACCCTTTGAATTGTCCTTGCTCCCAAGACATGGATTCGGGAAAAGGAATCTCCACACTAACCTTCCTAAAGTTTCTTTTCCCTGCCCTATAGCGACGTATGAGGTCTCCAAAGAGAATCTTTTTCAGGCGCATACCATTTCTCCCACACAAGTTTCTATTCTTTAGAATAGCACGCCCCCTCAAACTCCCCCTCCCCGCACGGGGAGGGGGCTGGGGTGCCGAGTTCACCCCCGGAATACGCAACGCCCAAATTCATGCCACGCCAATCGGCAGCCCTCCCCCACAACCGGCACATCTCACTCCCTCAATCCCTCACCCCTCACTCAAAAACTTCAAATAAGAACCGCTCAACTCATTCACCGCTAACTCATAAAACTGCTTCCCGTGTTCCGGGGTCGCCAGCGCCGGATTCGACCCCATGCGACCGTCCGGATAGCGCCGGCGAAAATCCGCCGCCCCGTAAATCTTGTGGTCGCGAGAAACCTCCGCCTCCAGAGGCGCTTGGCATATCGCCTCCGGATAGATATACTGCGTTAAAGCCACCTCGCTCGGCGTCGCGTGCGAGCCTTCTTGCTCCCCATATAACTCTTTTGCCAACTTATAAACCGAGCCGCACATAAACCAGTTGCCGATCTCACACTGCACCCGCTCCGCACCGGCAACATTTAACTCCGCCAGCACCGCATAAGTCTCGGAAAACGCCGCCTTGAGCGTCGCAATATTGCCGCCGTGCCCATTAATAAAGAAAAACTTGGTGAATCCCGCCCGGGCCAAACTCACCAGACAGTCCCGAACCAGCAGTATCATCGTGCTGGGGCGCAAGCTGATGCTGCCGGGAAATGCCGTGTGGTGCAGGGCCATGCCCACGTTAATGGCCGGCCCAACCAGTGCGCCGGTGGCCTCTCCCACCCCCCGCGCAATCGCTTCGGCGCAAATCGCATCCGTGCCGATTAAGCCGGTTGGCCCGTGTTGCTCCGTGGAACCGATGGGGAAAATGATGCCGGTGGACTTCTGGAGATAGGCTTCAACTTCTGGCCAGGTACTTAAGTGCAGCAGCATTGCTAGGTTGTTACAGTAATCCTACAGGTTCGATCCTAGCGAGGCCGGCGGGTGACGCGCCAGGTCAGGTTAAAATCTAGTTAACGTTTGAAAAAAGCTGATGTTTCAGACCTCCACGACAGCACCGGCTGAGATTGTCTCCGGCTTCCACGCCCTCTCTGACCCCCTGCGGCTGCAAATCGTGCAACTGCTGCAGCAGCGGGAGCTCTGCGTGTGCGAACTCTGCGAAGTGCTGCAGGTCGCTCAGTCCAAGCTCTCTTTCCACCTGAAAACGCTCAAGGACGCCGGCCTCGTCCGCGCCCGTCAGGACGGTCGCTGGATGCACTACAGCCTCAATCCCCCCCAGTTTGCCGCCCTCGAACAGTACCTCGCCGACTGCCGGCGCTTCAGTCCCGTCCTGCCGGCTCGCTCCTGCGACTAACCCCCCGCAATATTAAGTTTTGTTTCACTGCCCTTGACGAATCAAGTTTTTTTGATACGATAGCCTCATACCCCAAAGTTAGAGCAATAGACAGTCAGTTTAGGACAAGGCATCTGACTTGTTAGTAGGGACAGGGACAGGCGAGACGCCTGTCCTACGTCCTAACCTAAATGGCTACTGCTATATCTCAAAAGCACACAGGAGCAGGGTGCGTTCCCTCTAGGAGCAACCCACTTCTGGCGGAATTTTGCGGCTTAATGTATCAAAATTTATTGAAATAAAGGAGAGCGAGGCAAACCCTCGATGAGTAATGCCAATGAGTGCGAAGAATCCAGAAGCCGGTGCCTCAGCCGTTAAAGCCGGCAGCCAGCTTAGCTTTTTTGAAAGATATCTCACCCTCTGGGTGTTTCTCTGTATAATAGCCGGCATTGCCCTAGGCCGGCTGTTTCCCGGCGTGGCGGTAGCGCTCGATGCCATGAGCGTCTATCAAGTCTCAATCCCCATCGCCATCTGCCTGTTTTTCATGATGTATCCCATCATGGTGAAGATTGACTTCACCCAGGCAGAAAATGCCATCCGCGCCCCCAAACCAGTCATCCTCACCTTAGTGGTAAACTGGATAATTAAGCCCTTCACGATGGTAGCCTTCGCCCAGTTTTTCTTGGCGTGGCTGTTTCGCCCCCTCCTCGCCGGGACGGAACTGCTCCGGGGCAGCGAAGTTCCGCTGTACAATTCTTATATTGCCGGTGCAATTCTCTTAGGGATTGCCCCCTGTACCGCAATGGTGCTAATGTGGGGGTATCTCTCCTATGGCAATCAGGGACACACCCTGGTGATGGTGGCGGTGAACTCGCTGACGATGCTATTTCTGTACGCGCCGCTGGGGAGGTGGTTGCTGGCGGCGAATGATTTAGTCGTGCCTTGGCAAACTATTGTGCTGTCGGTGATAATTTATGTTGGGCTGCCATTAGCAGCTGGGATGTACAGCCGGCACTGGATTCTCAAAAATAAAGGCAAAGAATGGTTTGAGCGCCGGTTTTTGCAGTATCTCAGTCCGATTGCCATTAGCGCTCTCCTGATTACCTTAGTGCTGCTGTTTGCCTTCAAAGGCGAGCTAATTGTTAACAATCCGCTGCATATCTTGCTGATTGCGGTTCCTTTGTTCATCCAAACCAACTTTATCTTTCTGATTTCTTATGTAGCAGCGCAGAAGCTGAAGTTGTCCTATGAAGATGCCGCACCGGCAGCCCTAATTGGGGCGAGCAATCACTTTGAAGTCGCGATTGCCACAGCAGTCATGCTGTTTGGCTTGAATTCAGGCGCGGCGCTGGCGACAGTGGTGGGAGTCTTAATCGAAGTGCCGGTGATGCTGATGTTAGTAGAATTTTGCAAGCGCACCGCCTTTTGGTTCCGGCGCGAGCCAGAAAAGGCCACTTTGCGCGACCCACGATGCTATCAGCAGGGCTAGCGTTTTCTTGGGGGAGATTTAGATTCTCTTGGCGAATGGAATTCGCTGCTATACAAACCAAGTCCGCCTGCGCGGACCTGAGAGAAGAGCTTCCAGCGTGTGGGATGCGTTCCCCCCTCTCGAACCTGCCGGTGAAGTGCCAGGGTAAAGGTAACGCCCCCTACTAATCTGTCTTGAGGTAAAAGATGAAACGAGTCATGTTTGTTTGCAAGAAAAACTCCTGCCGCTCCCAAATGGCAGAAGGATTTGCTAGAATACTAGGAGAGGGGAAAATTTCGGCAACCAGCTCCGGCTTGGACGCGAGCCGGGTGCATCCCACCGCAGTTCAGGTGATGTCTGAAATTGGGATTGATATCAGCAGTCAGACCTCTAAGCGGCTGAGCGATTTCAATCCGGAAGACTGGGATGCTGTGATTTCCCTGTGCGGGTGCGGGGTGAATTTGCCAGAAGCTTGGGTGCTTCGGGAAGTGTTTGAAGATTGGCAGCTGGACGATCCCGACGGACAGCCGGTGGAAACCTTTCGCCGCGTGCGGGATGAAATTAAGCAGCGGGTGGCAACATTAATTGAATCTGTAGGGGCGGGTTCGCCCGAAATATCTGCCACAAACAGATAACATTGATAAACCCGCCCCGGCACCCCCACCCTGTAGGGGCGGGTTCGCCCGAAATGTCTGCCACAAACAGATAACATTGATAAACCCGCCCCACACGGCAAACATAACTGTGACATTAACTAAAAAAACGGAGTGCTGTTATGAGCCATCTAAAAATTGAAATTCTTGGTTCGGGCTGCAAAAAGTGTTACGAGCTAGAAGAGAATGCGCGGCGGGCGGTTGCGGCGACAGGGTTGGAAGTGCAAGTGCTGCACATCACCGATCCCGTTGAAATTGCTAAACGGGGCGTCTTATCCACCCCTGCCCTCGCAGTGAATGGCAAAGTCGTGAGCAAAGGCAAAGTCCTTTCCCCGCAGCAAATCGAACCCCTATTGCATCCTTAACCTCTATTCTAGCAGCTGTCAATCATTTGCGCTCACCTCTCTCTTCTCTTTCTTGGCGAACAGGCGCGTCTTGGCGGTTCCTTAAAACCAATTCCAGCTCAACTATAACCGCTGCCCTTAAAAATCTCCGAGAGAGGAAACGCTTCTCTAATATAGCTGGGGGTAGAGGAACCGGCGAAATCCTGATGTGTGCCTCCCTCCCTGACTCCCAGCTTCTTAATTTTGCCTGTGACCTATCAGCATATTGTATCATGTTTGACCCTTTCTATCCCTTTGACTGGCTAGCCACCCAGATTGTCACCCGAGTGCTGGGTTTATCCCCCGACTCCCATCTGGGGTCTAGCTTGCATTTCTTTTTCTACGATGTTCCCAAGGTTCTGACACTTTTGCTGGCGATTAGCTTTGCGGTGGGGACGCTGCAAACTTTCTTGGAGCCAGAAAAAGTGCGGGACTGGCTGGGCGGAAAGCGCACCCTTCTCGGGAATATCATGGCAGCGGGGGTGGGGATTGTGACGCCGTTTTGCTCCTGTTCAGCTGTGCCGCTGTTTATTGGGTTTTTAGAAGCCGGTGTGCCGCTGGGGGTGACATTTTCTTACCTGATAGCAGCCCCGATGGTGAATGAGGTGGCGGTGGTGTTGCTGTGGGGGCTGTTTGGGCTGAAAGTGGTGCTGCTGTATATCGGGTTTGGGGTGGGACTGGCGATTGCTGCCGGTTATATTATCGGTTTGCTGAAACTGGAAAAATGGGTTGAGCCCTTCGTCTGGGAATTGCAAAAAGCCCGCGGGAGTGGCGAGGCAGATGCCGGCGATTCAGACGAGATAGCAATGACCTGGAAACAGCGGATCGAGCAAGGTCAATATTCAGCTGCCGAGATTTTTAAGTCAGTTTGGTGCTATATTGTAGGTGGGATTGCCCTAGGTGCCGGCATTCACGGTTACGCACCGGCAGACCTGATTGTCCGGTGGGCGGGTGCCGGAAATCCGCTAGCCGTCCCGATTGCCACTGCGATCGGCGTCCCCCTCTATGCCAACATCGCCGGTGTGCTGCCGATTACCGAGGCTTTGGTTAATAAGGGCATGCCTCTGGGCACCGCACTCTCATTCACAATGGCAGTGACAGCCCTCTCCCTCCCAGAGATCGTGATTCTCCGGAAAGTCCTGCAACCGAGACTGCTGGCGGTGTTTGTCGGGTTGGTGGCTGCCGGCATTATAGCGGTTGGCTACCTGTTCAACGCCCTGGTGGGTTAAGAGAATATTATGATTATTGTAACAAAAGCCATCAGGAGCCAATTTTTATTGTATGTATGGGAGTGGACTTAGACAACAGGCTCCGCAACTATGTTTTCTACTGAGTCAGTGAAAAGCCCTGCCATGCCAGACATAGGGCAAACGGGCCGGATTTTAGTAGTGGAAGATGAAGCTCTGATCCGGGACATGCTGGTTTTGGCCCTAGAAGGGGAAGGTTTTCAGGTCGCCACCGCCCCGGATGGGCGTGCCGCTTTGACTTTGCTGTGTGACTCCACTCCGAAGCACAGTGAGCTCCCGTTTGACCTAATTGTTCTGGACTTAATGCTGCCACAGGTCAACGGTCTGGATCTGTGCCGCTTGTTGCGGCATCAAGGCAACCATGTACCGATTTTGATTCTCAGCGCCAAGGGCAGCGAAACCGATCGCGTCTTGGGGCTGGAAGTGGGAGCTGATGACTACTTGACAAAACCTTTCAGCATGCGGGAGCTCGTTGCCCGCTGCAGAGCCCTGTTGCGCCGGCAGCGCTTGAACTTTTCGCCGCAGTCGCCGGTGCTGCAGTTTGGGGATATCGCCCTCTACCCCCAAGAGTGCCGGGTGATTGTCCGGGGGGAGGAATTGAGCCTGTCGCCCAAGGAATACAAGCTGCTGGAGCTGTTTATGAGCTACCCCCGCCGGGTGTGGTCGCGGGACCTGCTGCTCGATCAGGTGTGGGGACAGGATTTCATTGGCGACAGCAAAACAGTAGACGTTCATATCCGCTGGTTGCGGGAGAAACTGGAGCGCGATCCCAGCCAGCCGGAATACATCATTACAGTACGGGGATTTGGCTATCGGTTAGGCTGAAGAAGGTGGTGAGTGATGAGTGCCCAGCGCCAAAGTGAATGCAAAACTCACTCCTCACAACTCAAAACTTTCTTTGCGAGGGGACACCAGATGGCTCTAGCCGCATTTTTTCTGGGTTTAGCTCTAGGGCTCGGGTTTTGCCTGATGCAGCAGCTGTGGCGAAACCAGCAGCTGCTGCGGCTTCTGGGGATGCTTCCGGAAGATGATGTGGGGAATTCCCTGCCCGAGATAGCTCGCTTGCGGCGCTCAATTGCCCGGGTGAACCAGCAACTGCAGCAGCTGGAGGTGCAAGTGCAAACCTGGAAGCAGATTCTCCAAGTCGCGCCAACCGGCTACCTGCAGGTGGATGAAGAAAATCAGCTGCTCTGGTGCAACGAGCAGGCGCGACAGCTGTTGAGCATTCACAACTGGGAGCCTGAACAGTTGCGCTTGCTGCTCAAGGTGGTGCGCTCCTACGAACTCGACCAGCTGATCGAGCAAACCAGACAGCGCCAGCAGCCGTGTGAGTGCCAGTGGGTGTTCCACCCAGCCATTGCGGATGGGGAGGCGCAGCGCCGGGGCGCGCTAACGCTGCGGGGCTACAGCTGGCCACTGCCAGCCGGTCAAGTGGGCGTGTTTCTGGAAAACCGGCAGGACTTTGTAGCGCTCTCTCAAGCGCGCAACCGCTGGGTTTCGGATTTAGCCCACGAACTGAGAACCCCGCTGACCTCGATTCGCTTAGTGGCGGAAACCTTGCAGGGGCGTCTGGAACCTCCCTTGAGCACTTGGGTGCAGCGCATGCTTGTGGAAACCAACCGGCTGATCAAGCTGGTGCAGGACTGGCTTGACCTGATCCAGATGGAAGCCGACCCCAGCAAAAATCTGAAGCGCAAACCCCTGGAACTGCAAGCTTTGATTGAGTCTGTCTGGCAAAGCCTGGAGCCGCTGGCCAAACAGAAACAGCTTTCCGTGGCCTATTCCGAACCCGAAAAGCTGCTGGTAGACGCCGACGAGTCCGGTCTTTACCGAGTCTTCCTCAATTTATTCGATAACAGCATTCGCTACAGCCCCCACCAGGGAACGATTCAAGTCAGCGCCTGCCTCTCGCCGGCACAGGATGCCCCCACAGACGCGGCGGGGCGAGAGCAGGTTCAAATCGATATCATTGATGCCGGTCCGGGCTTTCCAGAAGCCGACCTCCCCTATGTGTTTGACCGGCTCTATCGGGGCGATCCCTCGCGAGCCCGAGGCGTGTGGGCCACAAACGGCCTTCCCCCACAGGCGGCATCGGGCCATTCCGAAATCCTCTCCTCCTCCAGCACCGGCAGCGGTCTGGGCTTGGCCATAGTCCAGCAGATCGTCCTCGCCCACGGCGGAACCGTCACCGCCCGCAACCACCCCCAAACTGGCGGTGCGTGGCTGCAAATCCATTTATTCGCTCCCATTTCCCGGATTGCCTAGTATCAAGAAACCCGGTTTCTCAAAGAAACCGGGTTTCTGAGGGTCGCACTCACCAGGACGTCTGGCTTCCCTCGCACGCCGGTTTAATATGTTAAATTATGTATCGTTAACGGCAACCCTGAAATTTTTCCTTCAAAATAAGTTATGATAAAAAGTTTGCTTTTCAAAGGGACAGGATTGAGCCATCTTCCCGATCGCCGGTGCCAGCCGCCGGTCCGATTTGGCCCCGACGCCAGAACTCGGGCGTGAAATGTAGTGAAAAGCACTCTTGAGACTGGCAGCCCTGTGCTAGCTAATGTTACCGTCGTTACTATTTTAAACAACTGGGGTGAATCCTGCGTCTTCCAATCCAAATAGTGAGCGAACTAATTTCGAGCGCCAGATTAAGCGCTTAGAGCGGGATGTTTTGCGCATGGGCGCTTTGGTGGAAAACTCCTTTCGCCTCAGCCACCAGGCGCTGTTCCAGCGGGACTTAGCTGCGGCTCAGGCCATTCCCTCGCTGGACAAGCAGATCGATCAATTTTACCGGCAAATCGAGTCCGACTGCGTGCTGCTGATGACGCTGCGAGCGCCGGCGGCGCAAGACTCCCGACTCTTGGGCGCTTTTATGCAGCTGGTGCGCGACATCGAGCGCATCGGCGACTACGCTAAAGACCTGGCAGAGATTGCCATTAAACTGTTCCCATACCCAGTCCACCCCTGCATGCCTGAAGTTGAGGTGATGTCCCAAGACGCCCAAGCGATGCTGGGGATGAGCCTTCTGGCTCTGGCCAATTTGGATGCGGAGGCGGGGCGCAGGTTGAAAGATCAGGATTCTACCGTCGATCGCGCCTACGACAGCCTGTACCAAACTTTGGCCCACCAGCGGGATGTCAAGGGGGTGGTGGAGCCTATCCTGTTGCTGGCGCTGGTGATCCGCCACTTGGAGCGTATGGCTGACCACGCTACTAATATCGGTCAGCGTGTGGCTTATATTGTTACTGGACAGCGGGGTTAGTTTTTTGAACCGCCCCCGTGAAGGGACGCCAAGAAAGAGGGGGAGAGAGGGGGGAGAAATTAATTCCTGGCAAAGCGGGATTTGAGCTAACCTAAAAATGAGAAAATCTTAAATTTTTCTTAACCTGAGGGGGGGAAAAATTAGTGGTGTTTTTTGGCGGAAGGCAAGGGGAGCATCCCGTTTTTGCAAAGACTGTCACCCTCACCCCCCATTCCCCTCTCTCCCAGGTCGGGAGAGGGGCGAAAGAATCAAGAATTCTCCCCTTTCCCCAAAGTGAGAGAGGGGTTGGGGGTGCGGGGGATTACAAAAATGGGAGGCTCCCGAAGGCAAGTGCGTCTCCCTAGAAGAGTGGCAAGAGAAGACTGGCAAAGAAACCCGAATGAATAATAATAGAATACGAGTCCTGAGAGGTTTATCTTTTCCGGGCAATCCCCCAATCCAAACTCTAAAATCTAAAATCCACAATCAACATGACTCTCAAGCGCAGAGATTTCTTGCTGTTCCTGGGCGGTAGTGCCGGCGCAGTCGCCTTGACTTCCCTACAGTCCTGTGGGCCAAACACCCCGACACAAGCGCCTTCGCCCGCCGCCCAGAAATTCGGCTTTCGTCCTATTAAGGGCCCAATGCCGGTGACAACGGATGGGATCTCACCGGCACAGCAGCTGGAAGCCTACAAAACCTATGAAGTCGCGGACGATTTGGTACTTCCAGAAGGCTTTGCCTATCAGGTGATAGCCGCCTGGGGGGATAAGGTTGGGAATTCTCGCTTTGGCTACAACAACGACTACCTCTCTTTTGTGGAAACCGGCCCGGATGAGGGCTACTTGACGGTCAATTTTGAGTATATCAGCGATATCCCTTGGCGGCAAACTTTCCAGCAGGTGATTGGCAAATCCCTGCCTTTTGAGGAGGTGGACGATGCGGTGAAAAAAGCCGGCGGCAAAAAAGGGCTGAATGCCTTCGCCCTTCCGGATAAAGACCCGATTAAGGCTAAAATCCTGGAGATTTGCAAAGAAGCTCTGACAGATCAGGGGCTGGGGGTGATTTCCCTGCGCCGCAAGGCGGATGGCTCTTGGGAGCGGACAAATTCCCCGGCGGACCGGCGGATTACCGGCATCTCTGGGCTGGAAGATGGCAAGTATCTGAAAGCTACCGGCCCGGCTGTGGCCATTTTTCAGAAAACCCAGGGACAGGGCTATATCGACGGACTGGGCGATCGCATTATTGGCACTTTGGCTAACTGTGCCGGTGGCACTACTCCTTGGGGTACGGTGCTGAGTGGGGAGGAAAATTTCCAGGCGCAGGTGGCGGAGCCGGTGTATGCTGACGGCACGGCTGCAGATCCGGGGGAATTAACCTTCAGCAGTACCAGCATTGATGGGCAAGGGAATGTGTTCGGACTCGCCGGCAACAAGTACGGCTGGATTGTGGAACTCGACCCAGCCAACTCCGATGATTACGGCACCAAACACACTTGGTTGGGGCGCTACCGGCACGAAGCTGTGGGGGTGCGCGTAGAAGCCGGCAAACCCCTGGCATTTTATTCCGGGTGCGATCGCATGGGCGGGCACGTCTACAAGTTTGTCAGCAGCGAATCGGTGGGCGACCCGCAAGATAAAGCCAATTCCAACCTGTTGACAAATGGCATGCTATATGCTGCAAAATTTAAGTCGGACGGCACCGGCACCTGGATTCCGCTGAAAGCCGACACGCCGGTGAATCCCGACAGCCCCAGCAACATTATAGGGCAAATGATTCCCTTGCCCTATAAAGCAGAACAGGGGGCTCCCCTGTCCTATCTCGAAGCTAAGAAAGATGAGCAAATCAAGCAATTTAAGCAGAAGTACAAGACGCTGGGCGACTTGTACACCGGCACCCCACAAGAGAAACAAGGCGCGATTCTGATAGACGCTCACTACGCCGCTAATGCTGCAGGCGCTACTAGCACTGCGCGTCCGGAAGACACCGAAATTGCGCCTGACGGTTCTTTATTTATTAGCTTTACTGCCGGTCTTTCTGGGAAAGAAGGGGGACCCGACAAGCGGATTTTCAAAGGGCCACATGGGGAGACGCCTTACCCGTATGGCTGGATTGTGCGCTTGCAGGAAGTGGAAAATGACCCCGCAGCTATGAGCTTCCGCTGGAAGATACTGGCGACGGGCGGGGAACCAGCAGCTGGGGGTCTTGGTTTTGCTAACCCGGACAATTTGCTGATTGACCGCAGCGGGAATCTTTGGATGGTGACGGATATGGGCACCGGTGGTCATAACAAAGCGGTTGAGAGTCGGGTTGATGCTGAGGGAAAGCCGGTGAAGCTGTCGAAGCTGATGGGTGCGTTTGGCAACAATTCTATCTGGTATATTCCCACATCGGGGGAAAATGCCGGTAATGCTTATCTTTTCGGTTGTGCGCCAATGGAGTGCGAGACGACGGGGCCGTTTTTTACCAGCGATCAGAAGACGCTATTCCTGTCGGTGCAGCATCCGGGGGAGGCGATGGGAATTCGCAAGGATATGGCGGCGGACATGCGGGAGTTTGCGATGCTGAGTGCGGATGGGAAGGAGTTCGTGCAAAGTCGCAAGGTGCCGGTGGGTTCCAATTGGCCCGGTAAGGGGGCGAATGACCCGCCGAAGCCGGCTGTTGTGGCGATTCGCCGGCTTGATTCTGGGGAGATTGCGTGACGTTCTATTTTCTCTTTCTCCCCCTCTCCCCTTGTGCGGGCGGGGAGGGGGTGAGGGGGAATCCCTGTGCTTTAATTGATAAGGCGGAACACACCCCCACTCGGTAGCGGTGCGTTCCGCGCGCGAGTCCACCCCTGTGCGAGAATGGATGACACGGAACGCACCCTACTTCCTACAAGGCGATTGACAGAGTGACGCCTACAGTGTATTCTAGCACAATAGGGAGCAAGTCACATGGGAAGCCGGCTATGAACTTAAATAGGAGATAGAGTATGAATTCTAAGCTATTCTGGAAAATGTTTAAAGACCAAACAGTCAATGGCCAATATTACCTGAAAGAGTTGCTGGGGGTAGGGGGATATGGGGCAGTTTTCCAAGCCGATGAAGTGGTGGGCAATCGCTTTATGCGCCAAGTGGCCCTCAAGCTGATTCCAGCGGATGAGGAGGAGAAAAACCGCGAAGCCCAGCTCCAGGAACTCATCGCCGCCGTTAATCTAAATCACCCTCATCTGTTGCGCTGCTTTGCCCCTGGCGAGTGCCATATCGAGGAAGATCCTTATTTGTTCTTGGTGATGGAACTCGCAGAAGAAACCCTAGAGAAGCGTCGAGGTCAGGGCGTTTTTTCGGCTGATGAAGTCCGGGACATAGTGCGAGGTTTAGCATCTGCCTTAGTATATCTCCACAGTCAACCGGATAAATTAGTGCATCGGGACTTGAAATTAGCCAACGTGCTGAGAGTGGGGAAACAGTGGAAACTGTCAGATTTTGGCTTAGTGCGTCGTGTCGGTGCCAAAAGTGGCACTCGCACCACTAATGTGAGAGCGACAGTCCAGTACGCTCCTCCTGAAGCTTATCAAAGAGTCATTACACCCAGCTGGGATTTGTGGTCTTTGACAGTGATGATTGTGGAAATGCTCACCGGTCAGTTACCCTTTTCTGGGGAGACGGAAGAAGAGTTGATAAAAGCTGTGCTAGACTGTGAACTATTGATAGACTGGTCGAAAGTGCCGGCACCTTTTGACGAAATTGTGCGAGGGGGTTTGATAAAAGATTATAAAGCCCGCTGGACAGCACAGCAAGTCCTGAGTGCACTATCATCACCGCCATCGCCCAAGACGCAACCAGTGGAAAGTCTGCGTGGCTATTTTATATTGCCACAACTGGCGCTGGAGGGAATGGTGCGGCGACTGGGACGGGGATGGATTAGAAATGTGATTCCCCTGAATCAGGAGTTGGTGCTGGTGTGTGCCGGTGGCGGCGCGGCACTGTTTAATATGAACAGTGGTGAGGCGCTGTGGGAAATAGATTGTCCAGCGAATTGCGGCGCTTTGAGTCCTGATGGCACTCTGCTAGCATTGGGTGGGGCGCGAGATATCTATTTGTGGGATTTGCGCAGCGGGCAATTCCTGCGACAGCTTTCTGGACATGGGGATTCGGTGAGCAGCGTCGCCTTTTCCCCAGATGGCAAAATTCTGGCGTCGGGGAGTGGGGATAAAACCGTGCGACTGTGGCATGTCGCTTCAGGGAGTGAACTGCGACAGCTTTCTGGACATGAGAATTGGGTGTGGAGCGTTGCCTTCTCCCCAGATGGCAAAATTCTGGCGTCGGGGAGCTGGGATAAAACCGTGCGACTGTGGGATGTGGCAACAGGGAGTGAACTGCGACAGCTTTCTGGACATGGGGATTTGGTGATCAGCGTCGCCTTCACCCCAGATGGCAAAATTCTGGCGTCGGGGAGCTCGGATAAAACCGTGCGATTGTGGGATGTGGCAACAGGGAGTGAACTGCGGCAGCTTTCTGGACATGGGGATTTGGTGCTCAGCGTTGCCTTCACCCCAGATGGCAAAATTCTGATGTCAGGGAACTCGGATAATACCGTGCGACTGTGGGATGTGGCAACAGGGAGTGAACTGCGACAGCTTTCTGGACATGAGAATTCGGTGTACAGCGTTGCCTTCTCCCCAGATGGCAAAATTCTGGCGTCGGGGAGTTGGGATAAAACCGTGCGACTGTGGGATGTGGCAACAGGGAGCGAACTGCGACTGCTTTCTGGACAGGGGGATTTGGTGTACAGCGTCGCCTCCTCCCCAGATGGCAAAATTCTGGCGTCGGGGAGTAATGATAAAACCGTGCGACTGTGGGATGTGGCAACAGGGAGTGAACTGCGACAGCTTTCTGGACATGAGAATGAGGTGTACAGCGTCGCCTTCTCCCCAGATGGCAAAATTCTGGCGTCGGGGAGTAATGATAAAACCGTGCGACTGTGGGATGTGGCAACAGGGAGTGAACTGCGACAGCTTTCTGGACATGAGAATGAGGTGTACAGCGTCGCCTTCTCCCCAGATGGCAAAATTCTGGCGTCGGGGAGTTGGGATAAAACCGTGCGACTGTGGGATGTGGCAACAGGGAGTCAACTGCGACTGCTTTCTGGACATGAGGATTCGGTGTTCAGCGTTGCCTTCTCCCCAGATGGCAAAATTCTGATGTCGGGGAGTTGGGATAAAACCGTGCGACTGTGGGATGTGGCAACAGGGAGTCAACTGCGACAGCTTTCTGGATATGAGAATTCAGTGAATAGCGTCGCCTTCTCCCCAGATGGCAAAATTCTGGCGTCGGGGAGTGAGGATAATACCGTGCGACTGTGGGATGTGGCAACAGGGAGTGAACTGCGACAGATTTTTGGACATGGGAATTCGGTGTGCAGCGTCGCCTTCTCCCCAGATGGTAAAATTCTGGCATCGGGGAGTTTGGATAAAACCGTGCGACTGTGGGATGTGGCTTCTGGGAATAAAGTTGCTTCTAGGAATTCAGTGTGGCAATTTTTGTCGAATGTTATTTTTGGGGAACAACTGCAAACACTGTCTGGACATAGGAATTGGGTGTGGAGCGTCGCCTTCTCCCCAGATGGCAAAATTTTGGCGTCGGGGAGTAGGGATAATACCGTGCGACTGTGGGATGTGGCAACAGGGAGTAAACTGCGACAGCTTTCTGGACATGGGAATTTGGTGTGCGGCGTCGCCTTCTCCCCAGATGGCAAAATTCTGATGTCGGCGAGTGAGGATGGTACGGTGCGGTTGTGGGAGGTGGGTTCGCTGTAGGGGTCCGCGTGGGAATACCCCCCATTTTTGCGGGGGAATTGATAAGGCGGAACGCCCCTATTTTCTGCCTCCCATTTGTCTGCGAGAATTGATGACGCGGAACGCATTCTATTTTCTGCGCGGTGCGTTCCGCGTGCGAACACCCCCCAGGATTGCCGGCGGGGTTTTCGGGTAGTGCCGGGGCGGGTTTAGTCATATTTTTCCCTGTGAGATCGGGATTTCGGGCGAACCCGCCCCTACGGGGGGTTGACAGCAGCATACATAGCCTTGTAGGGGAGGGTTCTGCCAAGATATTTATGGCACAGAGCAGAATATGAATAAACCCGCCCCTACCTCGCCAACAATAACGGTGCTACCGGACATGATATGAGTTTCAATCGCCCGGTAGCTCTAAGTGCCCCCCTGTGCGATAATGGATTGAGGCGGAACGCACCCCACGTTCGTCTGTCACCGGCAACAAACCCAACACAAGATAAAGGAGGTATTTGATGAACCCACCGGCATCCTCCCGCTGGATTCAGGAATTCGAGAAATTGCTCCTGCGCCGGCAGCACGCTATCCTCTATGGCAATATCCACGATTTGCTGCTGTGGCGGGAAAACTATCTGAACACCCGCGAGTTCCTGAAAACCTATTTCGCCGACAGGCAATTCCAGGTAATTTTCCGCTACGATGCGGTAGAGGGGGAGTACGACTTCCCGAACCGCGAAATGAGACTGCAGTTTGACAAGCTGGCGCTGCGCCGCGATTACCTGAAAACCACTTCCGATTTAGAAGAAAAATTTTGCCACTTCCTCGGTGCGCTCTCCCAACCGGCAATCCCAGTGGCCGGTGTGCTAGACTTGGGAGATATGCTGGTATCGGAAAGCGTCCTGCGCGGAAGCAATGGCCACCCTTTGCTGCTGCTGAAAAAATGCACCCTGGAAGCTTCTACTATCAGCGATGGCAAGTTGAAAGGATATCGCAACACTTTAGTTATCCTGCTCAGCGATTTAAAACATCTGCCAGAGTGGCTTTACCAGAATAACCCTTTTGTCGGACTGGTGCAAGTGTCGCATCCCGAACGGGAGGAGCGCCGGCAGTTCGCCCTGCGCTTCATTTGTCCGGTTGGCGGGGCGGGTGGGTTTTATCAGGGCGAGCAAATTAATTCCCAGCGCCCTTCCCCGGAAACCCCTTCTGAACTAGAATTATTAGCAGAGGAATTTGCCGACCTCACGGAAGGCTTTCGAGCGTGGGATTTGGAGGCGCTGCGCCACACCTCTTTGCAGCAAAAGATTCCCCTGCGACTCAAAGAAGTCTGGAAGCTGGTGGACTTATTTAAATTTGGCCGGCGGCAAGCTCCTTGGGAGCAAATGAACCGCGAAAAAATCTCCCGCTCGCAAGCAGAACTCTCTCGCGCCGTGATTGGGCAACCCCGCGCGGTGGCAGCGGTGACAGCGATGCTCACCAGTGCTAGAATAGGACTGAGCCTCACCGGCAGCAGCGCCGGCAAACCGAAAGGAATTTTCTTCTTTGTCGGTCCCACAGGCGTTGGCAAAACCGAACTCGCCAAAGCCGTCACCAAACTGGTATTCGGAGACGAGCGAGCCTTTGCCCGCTTTGACATGAGCGAGTATAAACAAGAGCAAGCCGCCGAGAAACTGACAGGGGCAGCACCGGGATATGTGGGCTATCAAGAAGGGGGGCAGCTGACCAATCGGGTTTTGCAACACCCTTACAGTATACTGCTTTTTGATGAAATTGAGAAGGCTCATCCCCGAGTTCTAGATAAATTTTTGCAAATTCTGGAGGATGGGCGGCTGACGGATAGCAAAGGGCAAACCGCCTACTTCAACCAGACGGCAATTATTTTCACCAGCAATATTGGAGCCTCCGACTTAACCGATCCGCACACTGGCGTAACAATCCGGCGCGGGATCGTGGCGCAAGTGGAGCAAAGCGATGCCGGCGAGTTCGATTACGAGAAAGTCAGAGATCACTTCGAGACAGAAGTCAAGTGGTATTTCACCAACTGGATAGGGCGAGCCGAACTTTTGAGCCGGTTGGGTGATAGTATAGTAGTGTTTGACATCTTGCGCCCGCAGTTCGTGAGGGACATTGGCCGCAAATTCCTGGGCAAACTGGCGGAGGTGGCTGAGGAGAAGTACCAGCTAACGCTGAAATTCCAGCCCTCAATTCTGGAAGCCCTCAGTGAGGAGATGGCAAAAGGGAACAACTTGCTGCTGGGGGGGCGGCGGATAAAAACCCTGCTGGAAACTCTAGTCGAGCGCCCGCTGAATCGCTGGATTTTCCACGAGTTTCCCGAACCGGCTTCCCTGACAGGAAAAGCCCTGGAAGTGGGGATAAAAGAAGGAAATTTGGAGGTAAAGCGTGTTTGAGTTAGAATTAGAGTGGGACAGACCGGCAAAACTGCTCGGACACCAGACAAAACACGTCCTGCGAGTGCGCATCCGCCCCCAGACAGGAGGGGCGAGTGGGCTGCCGGTGCGCGTGGCGGTAGCCCTCGATACCAGCATATCGATGGCGGGGGAAAAATTGGAACGCGCCAAAGAAGCTTGTCAAGCAGTTGTCTCCCAACTGCGCCGGGAAGATAAGTTATCCCTGGCGGGTTTTGCCACCAAGGTGAGCCCGCTGCTGGAGAATCTTGCCGGTGGGGAAGGCGCTGCAAAGAGAGCAAAAACAGCCCTCTCCCAATTGCGAGCCGCCGGTTGCACCCGCACGGATTTAGCGCTAGAATGGATGAAAGAAGCTTTGCCGGCGGAACGAGGAGTCGCCCGCGCGGGGATTTTGATAACCGACGGGCACGCCACCAATCTCAAAGGAAGTGTGCTGGATGAAAATGACAGGAAGCTGCTGATTGAGAAAGTAGAGCAATTCAGCAGTGAGGGGATTATGGTGTGTGCGGTGGGTTTGGGGAATGCCGCCAATTTTAACAGGGATTTTCTGGTAAAATTGAGCGATAGCGGCAAGGGGGGGTTTGTGTACGCGAACACCCCAGAAGCGCTAGAACCGGAGCTGGGGAAGAAACTGGCGTCTTGCCAAGCGTTTGTCACCGTGGGAGGGAAAATATTGCTTGCTCCCAGTGCCGGTGTGAGGGTGGAGGGATTTTGCCGGTTTCGTCCGGAATACATGCCCTTAGAGGAGAGCGCCCCAAACGAATTGAGCCTGGGGGCGATTCGCGCCGATACCCCAACAGACTTGCTAGTTGAAGTCAGCATCCCCCCAGGGCAAATAGGGGAGTCAACCGGCAATCGGGATGTGATTTCCGTGCAGTTAGAGGCGGATATTCTAGCAAAGCCGGTGGCGGCAACAGCGGGGATTTATCAAACCAATGGCTATGGGGAGTCGCAAAAGATTAACCCAGAAGTCAACCGCGACCGGCTGTGCTGGGATATAAATGTTTGCAATGACGATCTGACTGGCACCGACGATCCCAAACGCACGGGGGAATTGCTGGAAAATATGCAGGCAGCAGCGCTGAGAGCGGGGGAGATGCAGATTGCCGGTCAAGCGAAGCTGCAGCTTGACGAGCTTAAAAAGACTGGCCAATTGAACCCCGACGGCGTTACCAAAATGCTGAGGGATTCGCGGAAATTAGGAGGGGATGCGTGATGTGAAGTGAAGCATATTATCGTTCCCAGAAAAGCAGCCGGCGATTGGAAATCGCGGCTACACAGACGAAACCCGCCTGCGCGGGTTTCAAAGCAAATATACCCTGGGAACGAGAGAAAATGCCCCATGCCCCATGCCCCATGCCCCATACCGAATACCAGCGAGATAAAATATGAGCAGTGATTTTGGCACCGCCCCCCATCCCGATGTATTTCTCACCCCCGATACCGCCCAATTGCGGTTGCTCAACGGACCGGCATCGGGGCGATGTTTTCCCCTCAACCGGCTGCAAATGGCTGTCGGGCGTCACGATCCGCCGGCAGTAAAAGTTGATATTGACCTGACAGGATGCGAACTGGGCACTCCGCCTTCTGTATCTCGCCGGCATGCTGAATTCCAGTGGGTTGAAGGGAAACTGCAAGTGGTGGATTTGTGCAGCACCAACGGCACTTTTGTCAATGGGGAGTTTCTCATCTGCCAAGCCGCCAAACAGCCCTCCGCACCTGTTACACTTGAAGTGGGGAGTAAGGTGAAACTCGGCAATCTGGAATTTGAGGTGATAGTTCATTAGGTGCGGCAATTTGGAGAGCAGAGAAACTGACAGAAGCTTGCCGGAATGCAGCTTTAGAGGCAAGCGGTTATGATAAGCTTTTAGGCTTTTAATCTTCTTATCTGCCCAAAGGAGGCAGAGCCTCCTGGACAGCGTTCCCAGGCGGAGCCTGGGAACGAGGGTGAACCCACCCCTACAGAAGGCGAACACACCCGTCGGGATGCCGGTGTTTTTCAATACCGCCAGGTCAATACCCCTTGCGCAACTCCTCTATGGCCCAGTCAACTGCTTTGTTTAATGCCCATCTCAACCCCTCTTTAGTGAGAGTAATGCCTAATTGTATCCACAAATTTTCAGTGGTCATGTTCTCTCTCCTTATGCGATAATAATGCTGTAACTTCCCGGAAAAACTGGCATCTTAATGCCCGCCCCGCTCGCGTTCCTGGGTGATATCGGTTTGCCCGGTGGTATTGGTTGTCCCGGAACTGCTCTCATTGGCTGGCTGTTGGGATAGCAATTGAGCTTCAATCGTTGGATCGGCTTGAACATTGGGGTCAGCAGCTTCTGCAAGTCGCTCCCCAAATATTCCTTTCCGGATAGCTCCCATGATTCGTTCCTTGTTTTCAGCATCCGATAAATTCGGATCGAAATACTCGCGCAGCGCGTCGAGGAAGCTTTTAGGAGTCAAAGAGGGAGCCACTGCTTTAAGCAGCCGAAACTCTGCGTCGATAAGAAAATTCAATTTCATAGATTTTACTTTCCTGTTGGTAGAGACGCAATAAATCGCGCCTGTCTTGTAGAGACGCGATAAATCGCATCTGACCCTCCTTACCGTTCCCTAACACTGCTAGGGAATGGACATTATTTTTTTATATAGCACATCACTAACTGTATGTCAAGGATTTAAGCAGGAAACGCCCTCACGCCTGTACTGAGGGCGAAATCAAGAAACCCGGTTTCTTGAAGAAACCGGGTTTCTGAGTTTTACGAGCGGAGTTTTGCTGACCTATTTACTGCACGGAGACAACAACTCCCTGACTTTCATTAGCGATGCGATCCACGGCGGAGACGGCGTAGGTTCCTGGCCCAACTCTGGCACCGGCAGTGTCGGCGGGGACAATTCCCAGGAGTGCCCAGCTGTTGCCGGTGCGCTTGTAAACAGTCCAGGAGCGAATGTCGTCAGAAACTGCCGGGTCCCAAGCGATCGTACCGGCACTGGCGGTGACGCCTGTGGGGGGAGCGGGGGGTTGGGCGTCTAGCCAAGGCATCGCCGGTGGGAGTGCCGGTCGGGGATAAATTGAGGCTTTGAAGGCATCATTAACGCCAAGGCGATTTTCTTTGAAAACCTTCATGCTGAAAAAGATATTTCCCAAAGAGAAATCGTCTGCTTTGCGGCGAGAAATCTCAACCTGTCTCTTGAATTCGGAAATCGGCCAGCTTTCCCCGTTGAGTTGGCTCAGGTAGTTGCCGGCGTATATGTGCCGGCCTTGGGGGTTATTTTGCGTCCACCAATTCAGCAGTGCGGGGTAGCTTTGCTGGGGCGGATCGATGCGCCAGTAGAGTTGAGGAGCCATATAGTCAACCCAACCTTCTACCAGCCATTTTTTGGCGTCGGCATAAAGTTCATTGTACTGGTCGAGTCCCACAATTCCTGCCGGCTGTCCGGGGCGGTATATGCCAAAGGGACTGATCCCAAATTTGACGTAAGGTTTGGCCGCTCGAATGCCGTCTGAGAGGCGCTTCATCAACCTGTTGACGTTATCGCGCCGCCAGTCGCCTCGGGAGAGGGAGCCACCGGCAGCCCGATAAGCGGAATAGGTTCTGGAGTCGGGGAATTCGATGCCGGCTTCGGGGTAGGGATAGAAGTAGTCATCGAGGTGGATGCCGTCAACATCATAGCGGCGCACCACATCCATAATGACTTCATAGGTTTTGTCCTGAACGACTTTGGCACCGGGGTCCATCCACAGCAAATCGCCGTATTCGTAGGCGTATTCTGGATATTGCTCCGCCATGTGATTGCCGGCGAGACGGAATTGCTGTTTTGCTTGGGCGCGGTAGGGGTTGAACCAAGCGTGCAATTCGATGTTGCGCTTGTGGCTTTCTTCGATGGCAAATTGCAGCGGATCGTAGAAGGGTTCTGGCGGCTTGCCTTGGGTGCCGGTCAGCCACGCACTCCAGGGTTCCAGTTGCGAGTTATAGAAGGCGTCTCCAGCCGGACGCACTTGCAACACCAGTGCGTTCAGGTTCAGGGCTTGCATCTGGTCGAGGATGCGGATCAGCTCGGCTTTTTGCTGCGCCACCGGCACTCCCCGCTTAGAGGGCCAGTCTATGTTGGCCACGGTTGCCACCCACACGCCCCGGAACTCCCGCGTGTGGCCAACACTGGCGAGTTGAGAGGCCGGCTCTGTCTGTTGGGCTAGTCCTGCCGGTGGAAAAGCGGCGTAAATCTGAGTCACGGCTAGTCCGAAGAGCAGAGAAAGACCGAATGCCAGGATTTTGCCTTTTTTCCGGTTTGTATGATAATCGGGGGTCGGGGAAGCGGCTCCGGCTTCGGGCAGATGCGACCGGCGTTTCCCCAGGGATGCAGCCATATTGCGGCCAAAAAACCGTAATTGGCTGTAAATTCGGAAAATCAGGGCAGTTAAATTCATCTTATTTGCAAGGACTTGATGTTTTACCCCTAATCAGCAATGCCCCCCATCATACCAAGCCGGTCAGTTTCTGGGAAGCGCATCTTAAATCCGGGTGTTTACTTTGTGAAAGTCGGGTGCGTTCCAGGCGGAGCGCTGCGGGATATGCCGGTGGGAATATTCCCAAAGTGGGGCTCTTGTGTCTGCCGTGCGGGGATCTGGGGGATGAACTGTCTGTGAGACTGAGACAAGCTCAACCGGCACACTCCGCACCGCCTGCGCAGCAGTCGCCTTTATCTTTCCCCGCTCCCACCTTGAAATCCGCAAAGACGGATTGCCTTTCCCGCCCCGCGCCTCTCCCCGAGTGGGCAGTTAGAGCAAATCCGCCTGTATCCTTTTTTTTATACCTGAAGAATAAATATTAAAGCCATACAAATAAAATCCGCGGATAGATATCGCGTTTAGTAGGGTCCAGAAACCCGGTTTCTTTAAGAAACCGGGTTTCTGGGTACCTCACTAATCTGAGAAACGCTATATAAAGATGCTGTGGGGGCGGGGCGAACCCGAACTCTTTGGCGCACAGCGAAGGATTGTAATAAACCCGCCCCCTCACCCCGGTTCCTCCGAGATATTGACAAGCGCCCGCCCCTGCCGGAATGCTGTAGGGGCGAGACTCACCCGAAACTTTGCCCCACAGCGAAGGACTGAAACAAATCCGCCCTCGCCCCCAAAACCCGCTCCCACAGTCACGCCCCCGCCTTTCTCATATAAAATGACGCCAACTGAAATTCTATGATATGATAGCTACAGGCACCGGCACAGGGATTGCAAATCTCTTGTAGAGACGGGATTTATCCTGTCCTGAACCGGCACACGAGTCTCTCCCGCCAACCAACGGGGTTTATCACTTTTAAACCCGGAGAAAAATTCTATGAAAGATTACCTCTCGCAGCTAGAGAAAAAAGTTATCGCGCAGATGAATCTTGCGCGGACAAATCCAGCCGCCTGTGCGGACACCTTGGAAAGCAGAATCGGGTATTATAATGGGAAAATGCTGCAAGTTCCAGGAGAAATACCCGTCCTCACGAATGAAGGGGTGAGGGCAGTTGAGGAGGCAATCCTCTTTTTGCGGTCGGCTCGTTCTTTACCGCCCCTCAAAGTGTCGAGAGGTCTGTCGCTAGCCGCGAAAGATCACGTAAAAGACCAAGGGCCAAAAGGTCTAACCGGCCACAGTGGCAGTGATGGCAGCGATCCTTTTTCCCGCATGAATCGTTACGGTCAGTGGCAGCGGGCGGCAGGAGAAAATATCAGTTATGGCGACCGGACAGCAGAAGATATTGTCATGTCTTTAATTATAGATGACGGAGTTCGCTCTCGCGGGCACAGGAAAAACATGTTTAACCCCGACTACTTAGTCACGGGAGTTGCTTTCGGCCATCACGTCAAGTATGGGGCCATGTGCGCGATTAGCTATGCCAAAGCCTACAGGTCAGTAGCTCAGTAGGGTGGGTTACGCAACGCTTACCCACCCTACTACTACGGCTTTATTTTATTTTAAGATCGCCGGCGCATTTTCCTGCTAAGATGCACGCATTGCATCAACCGCAGATTTCATTCCTCTGCCCATGACTTCCGATCGCGCACCGGCTGAACCCACTCCCAGCTTCATCTCTCCCGCCATTCCCCCTAACCTGATGGCGGAATATCCCCCCGCCGGCTCCCCGCTGAAACTGGGAGTGATGGCTTCCGGTAGCGGCACCAACTTTGAAGCGATCGCCCAGGCGATTGCAGACCGGCAGCTGAACGCCAAAATACAAGTGGTGATTTACAACAACCCCGCTGCGAAAGTCGCCGCACGCGCCGACAGCTGGGGCGTGCCGGCTGTGCTGCTCAACCACCGCGACTACAAGCGCCGCAAAGATTTAGATGGCGAAATTGTCAAGACCCTGCGGGAGTATAATGTGGAGTGGGTAATTATGGCCGGCTGGATGCGAATCATCACCGACGTTCTCCTTGACGCTTTCCCGGACCGAATTCTCAACATCCACCCCAGCTTGTTACCGAGTTTTCCGGGCGCGAATGGTGTTGAGGATGCGCTGAAAGCTGGGGTGAAAATAACAGGATGTACGGTTCACATCGCCCGTGCGGAAGTGGACTGTGGCCCGATTATTATACAGGCAGCGGTGCCGGTGCTGCCCGAGGACACGCCAGAAACCCTGCACGCCCGCATTCAAGTCCAGGAACACAAGATTTTGCTGCAAGCGATTGTCCTGGCAGCCGCCGGGCGTGCCGGTTGGCACCCCTCAGTCTAGGATAAAACACGCCGGCAGTGTGGTAGTCTTTTTTATGGCTATTTAAACGCTGTCTTTCTACTTACTGACATGAGTGTGACATCAAGAATGAAAGGCTGGATGCCCTTTATGGCGTGGGGGATTCCAGCCGCGTACTTTTTCCTGGCCTTCTTGCAAATGCCGGTGGGAATGGCCAAAGGTTTAGACCCCTCTTGGACTTATGCGATCGGTCGCGCTGCCGCCGAAAAACTTATCTTTGGCAAAGACATTATATTCACTTGCGGGCCTTTTGGATACCTGGCTGTTTTTGGACTGGCCTTAAAGCAGCACTTTTTTTCGGTAGTCGGGTTTCATGTGGCCGTCCACTTAATATTTTGCGGGCTGGCTGTTGCGAAGCTAAGGAAGCTGAAACAGCCATTACAAAAGGTGTTAGTAGCGCTCAGCCTGACCGTACCCTTTCTGCTGGGAATCTCAATTTTTGAATACGAACTGATCTACACCTTTTTAATTGTCCTGTCTTTCGACAGCCTGTGGGAGCGAAAGTCAGTCAGATGGGCGGCTGTGGGACTGGGAGGCATTGCCGGCTTTTGTTTGCTGACCAAGTTTACTATCGGAATTTACACCCTTGGCTCGCTGATTTTGCTGTTAGGGGCTAATTGCTACAGCGCTCTCAAATCCAAATCCGACAGGCTGATTAGCTTTTTGGCTGTCACCGATGCCTTACTGGCAGCCATCTCTGTTGCCTTCATATTTTTAAACCCCAACCCCAAAATAAGCCTGAAAGAGGTACTCCTGTGTCTGTTTTTTGCCGGCATGATTGGGGCAGTCACTTGGCTGGTGCAGAAACGAATCCTTCTTCCCTTTATCGCGGATGTAGCAAAAAAAGCTAAGAAGAGAGCGCCGGGATTAGTCTCAGCAGTGCGCCGGCTAGGCTGGAAGGGAGGATTTTATGTCTCCTACTGTTTGTTCCTGAGCGTAACAGTTTTGTATTCCTCGCCCTCACTGGCAGCTTATATAAGAGGCTGTCTGGAAATTTCAGAGGGGTATTCCAGCGCCATGAGTATAGTAGGATCTAGCTGGGAGCTTGGATTGGCGGTTTCTGAATTAATTTTGGTATCAATCCTTCTCATCTTAATAGCCAGAGAAGGAAATCTGGGCTGGGCTCTGGTTCTTGGGTTTGTTTTGGCGCTAGCCTTTAAACATGGGTTTGTCCGCAGCGGGCTTCACGCTGCTAGTTTTATCCGCTTCACCCCCATCATCGTTTGGCTGTGTTGGGAAAAACTTAAAACAGTGCGCTTTCAAAAGCTCTCAAATTTGGCGCACGGTTACGTCCTAATCCTGGCTCTCGCCTACCTGACTGTGAATCTGGGGGTATTCATCCCTTACGTTCAGGCGTTAACGCCGGCGAGAGTGGGGGCGCAGCTGTCATCCCTCCTCAATCTCAAGGCGTTTCAGTCCAGTTTGAATGAAATTAGTGCCGCAGATTTAGCTCAAATCAAGCTGCCCGAAAAGGCGATCCGTCTGGTGGGAAACAAAGCAATAGACATTGTTCCCTGGGAAGTCTTGCTAGCAGAGGCCAATCAACTGAATTGGAAACCCAGACCTGTTTTCCAGTCTTACTCAGCTTACACGCGCTTTCTGGACAGCGCCAACTATAAGAGTCTGTCCTCCGCGCCGAGAGACTACATCTTTTATAACTTCACCTCGATTGATGGCCGGCACCCTTTCTTTGACGAGCCTGAAACATTTTTCTACATTTTGTGCAACTATGAAGTCTCCCCGAAACTGCCTGAGTTTATCAATATGCCAGGTCTGTCCAATCTGACGATCCTGTCAAGGCGCAAGTCCAGTATCTGTTCCGCCCTTCCCGGAAGCAAAACAATCTCAATTCCTTGGAACACGCCCCAGCCTTTGGAAAAGAGCGAGGGCTCGATAGTTCGCGCCGCAATTAAGTTCGAGTATTCCACGTTTGGCAAACTCTATAAAACCCTCTTCCGAGTGCCGCCGGTTACGGTGGAGGTCACTGACATGAATAATGTTAGCTGGATTGCCAGACTTCTTCCAGGGAATTCAGAAAACGGCGTCCTCATCAGTCACCTGCCTCAAGACGCTCTTGAAGCCTTCTCGCTGTTTCAAGGAGAATTACCTAGTCCGGTGAAAAGCTTTAGCTTTTCGACAAGAAATCCTTTTCTCTTTAAATCCAATATCCAGATAAGCTTTGTCTCCTACAATCTGGCCAGCGTCCAGCCCCCACCTATCTCACTAGAACAAATTTCATCTCGGCTGAGTGCGCTCAAGTTCCTCCCCAAGCCGACTGCGGACTTAAAGGGATTTCTGGACACCCGAAACACAAAGAAGGATAAGCCTTTTAGAAAAGGCGACACCATTTCGCTGTCTGGATGGGCGACTCGGAAATCAGTCAAAGGACAGACGAATTTTGTTTTGCTAACCTATGGAAAGGATAACAAGCCGGTCGGCGTTACGACAATTCACTTACCCCGCCCAGATGTTGCGCAAGCGCTTCAAAGCAGCGCTTACAGCAACGCTGGCTGGAAGATTGACTTGAAGGCGGAAATTATGCCAAAGGGAACTCACAATCTCAAAGCCTGGATTTACAAGCCGGCAAGCCATTCCGCTGTACCGCTGACAGGGGTGTACCGCGTTGAGATTCGTTAAGCCGGTGAATCCCCTCGTTCCCAGGCTCCGCCTGGGAACGCCCGTTTGGAGGCTCTGCCTCCTTTCGACCACATGCCGATTAAAAGCTTAACAGCTTATAAGCAGGTGAACCGAGGTTATGGGGTGCGTTACGCTTCGCTAACGCACCCTACTTTCCTAGCGGAAGAAATGGAGATTTCCGTAGAAAATCACTAAGTAGCTGATCAGCCAGATGACAATGCTCAATTTGATGCGACTGTCTTGCAGCAGAATCCGATCCGGTTCCTCAGCACCGGCTCGCACCATCACCAGATGTTTGTAGTGCATGATGGCGTAGTGCACAACCGGCACCGTCACAACCAGAGAGGGATTCTTCCCAGAAGTGGCGGTAAACAGCGCATAGCACATCACCGTCATAGTGGCGGTGCTGTTCACCAAAGAATCCAAATAGGGTACAGTGTAGTGGGACAAAACCGGCCTTTGGCTGTTTTCTTTATCCCCCAAATCGAACAGTTCGCACCTCCTTTTAGCAAACCCCAAAAATAGCGCCAGGAAAGAAGTGCAAAGCGCAATCCACGCCGTCGGTGTGTCGCCCAGCGCGTAAACACCGGCTAGCAGTCGCAGCACAAACCCAACAGCAATGCAGCTGACATCCAGCAGGGGCAAGTGTTTCAGCTTCAGCGAGTAGGCGAAATTGACGGCAACATAGAGGGCGAGACACGCCAGTGTTGCCATCCCAAAATAATAAGCCCCAGTCAAAGCGACTAGGGCGAGAAAGAGGGCGATAGAACCTGCAGCGCTGACGCTGACTTTTCCACTGGCGAGGGGGCGAAACCGCTTTTTTGGGTGCTGGCGATCTCGCTCTATATCCTGAATGTCGTTGAAAATATACATGGCTGAGGCAGCAGCGGAAAAAATTGCCACCACCGCGAAGGCTGTGACAGTGGCAGCCGGTTGGAATAGCCGCCCACCAAAAATCACCCCCGCCAGACAGAATAGATTTTTCGTCCACTGGTGCGGGCGCAGCAATTTTATGATATGCGGAGTCACGCTCGTGACATAATAATCATGCCGGCTAGAATCGTTCCTAATCCCACCCATTGAGTCACCCCCAGACGCTCTCCAAAAAACCAGCTTCCGCCCATGGCAATCAAGCCAAATCCGATGCCGGCAAACACGGGATATGCCGCTGAAACCGGCAATTTCTCCAGCGCTTTCGCAAACAGCACCAAGTTAATTCCATACACGAGTACCGCCCCGATGAACCAGGGCGAGAACAGCAAGGAAATTAAGCCGGGATCGGGGGCTTCCAAGCGCGAACGTTTCAGCAGTAAACTCCCAATGCAATTGTTCACCGCCGCCGCCAGCAGAAATCCCCACGCCACCCAAGTCGCATTCATCTCATTCTCCCCGCCTGACTAGGAAAGTTGCTTCAAAACCCATAACAGTTTCTCTTTTACCGGACGCCGGTGAGGTGATTTTGCCTTTTCAGCCGCTAGCTTATCATAGTTTTGCCTGAACCAGTCGTAGCTCTCGCGGAACATCTCATCATTGGAGTATTTCGGCTTCCAGCCCAACTTCAGTAACGGCGTCACATCAAAATGGAACGCTTTGTGATACGTCAGGTAGTGCCAGGGCGCTAAGGGACTTAAACCCAACCAGTCTAGCACTGTCAAGGTGCCGATTGCCAGCCACGCCGGCACACTTTTAACTTTTGAATCCGTGCCGGCGTAATCAATCAGATTCTCTAATCCCCCTCGCAGCGTGCCGTATCTGTCTGTGCCGACATTGTAAATCCCCGGCTTGCCCAAGTCCAGGGCTAGCATGTAGGCATCCATCAAGTCCAGGGCGTGAACAAACTGAAACTCGACATTGCCGGTGCCGGTGACATAAACGTTTCTTCCCTCTTGAATCCACTCAAACAAGATTTGAAAAATCCCCAGTCTCCCCTCCCCCAGAATCGTGCGCGGGCGGATTACAATCAGTGGCATACCGGCTTTTTCGCAAATCTCGCGCACCGCCAACTCACCGGCTAACTTGCCCCTCCCGTAAATTTCTATGGGGTTAGTAGGAGTCTCGCTGGTAATCGGGCAACTTTTCGGAGCGCCAAAAATCGCGCTCGAACTCATGTGAATAAAACTCTTCACCCCCGCCCGCACAGCTTCTTCCGCCGCAATGCGACTCCCTTCGACATTCACTTCCCAAAATTTTCCGCCCGACTTTGTGAGGGGAACCAGCGCCACATTGTGGTGGACAATATCGGCACCCCGCATCGCCGCCGCCACACCGGCGCGATCGCGGATATCGCAATGAATAAATTCTATCTCCTGCGGACGAGTCGGATCTTCCCAGATATCGAGGATTTTCACCTCCTCGCCCCGCTCCCAGAGACGCCTAGCAATCAGATTCCCCAAAAATCCCGAACCGCCGGTAACTAAATGCTTCATGTATTCCTGTCCAACCTCCACCAACACCACTTGCGAACATCATACAGCAGCGCCGCACATTTGTAAAGAAGCTGAACCAAATTTTTCTTGCTCCTTTCCTGGCGATTGGAAATCGCGGCTATACAGACGAAGCCCGCCTTCGCGGGCTAATAGAATAGCGAGACTCTCAAAATCTGCGCAGTTCCCCTCGTTCCGGGGCGGGCACGGGGACCCGCCCCTACAGCCTGGGAACTAGGCTCGATCAGCTCTGCCTCCTTTCAAGAAACAAGCTGATTACAAGCCTAACATATTAGCAGCTCAGTTAGCATCAATCCCCCCGTATTTCTCAAACACCCAGCGCAGACTGCGCCGCATTCCTTCTTCTAGCGCTATTTTTGGCTCATAGCCCAGATCCCGCCGCGCTTTGGCAATCGAGCACGCAATCGTTTTATTCATCTCCGACAGGACATGAATTTTCTGATTGTACAGTCCTGCCCCCTGCATTAAAGCATCCACAACTAGCGCAATCTCACTGGCAATTCCTGGCAGCCTCAATCGCTTGTGCGCGCACTTCTGCCCAAATTCATTGTCTAACAAACGCTCCACGGTGTCAATAATCTCGTTCATGGAGTAAGGGCGATCGTCTGCAATCCAGTAAATCTGACCGGCGGCTTTTTCACTCACGCCGGCAAGCAGCAGCCCTTGACAGAGATTGTCGATATATGCCATCGATCGCAGATTATTCCCACTCCCCACAATTGGCCCTTTCCCATTGCGAATCATACGGAAGAACAGGGTTTGCCGGGGTGGCTGGTTGGGGCCATAAAACCAGGGCGCACGAATAAGAACAGTTTCAATTTTACCAGATTCCTGGCGCTCTTTCACTGCCAATTCCATCAGCATTTTCGAGCGCCCGTAATTCATGTAAGGGTTATAGGGCGAGGTTTCATCAAAGAGGTGATCGGGATGGGGGTTGCAGCCGCAGGGAGAGTTGGAAGAAACCGCAACAGCCCGCTTAACACCGGCATGAATGGCAGCCTCCAGCAGATTTTTCGTCCCCCCTACATTCACCTGATAGAACTCTGCCACCCTTTGCGGGTGGATAATACCGGCAGTGTGGAACAGTATAGCGCCCCTCGCCCCCTCGCAGAAGCGCTCGCAATCTTTCGGCTTGCGCAAGTCGCCGGTGACGACTTCAATGCGTTCGGAAATGCTTTTGAGGCGGGAACCATCCTGTTGCGGTAAAATCAGACAGCGAATCCGCAGATTCTCAGCCGGCTGGCTTAACCCCTTGCAATCCGCCAACCCCTTAACCAAAGCCTCAACCAAGCTAACACCCAGCCAGCCAAAAGCGCCGGTAACTAACACCAAATCTGTGCTAAAATCCATATCCTACAGCTTCCCTAAAAATTTCAGCGCATTTCGCCGCGCAATCGCCATAATCGAACCCTGTGGGTTCACCCCCGGAGCTGAACACAGCAAACTCGCATCAGCAATATAAAGATTCTTGAATCCGTGAACCCTCCCAAAAGAATCCGTTGCGCACCGCTGTTTATTTTCCCCCATCGGACAGCTCGAAAACACATGCACCGTCATTAAATTTGTGCGGGACACCGGCATATCGGGGAGCTGGGCAATATCAGCCGGCTGCCTGAATATTTGCCCTTGAGTAATGCTGGGATAGAGCGCCACCGCACCGGCTTCAAACAGCAGCAGCGAAAGCTTTTGCAGCGCCTCCGACAAATCTTTCAAATCCTGTTGTGTGAGCCGGTAGCGCACCAGCGGATCGCCAAACCCTGGCAGGCAGCGGACAGAACCGAAACCCTCTCCTGCAATCATAGCATAATAAATCGCCATTTTTTGCCAAGCTTTATCAACCTCACCGGCACAATTGGGGCGATCGTTCATTGCCAGAGCCAGGTAAGCCGGCGAACTGATAGAACAGCCAAAGCTAAATCTGGGCGCGAACTCTTTGACTTGATGCACCGGCACCCCCATATCCGCTGAATTCACCTCCTCCGGAAATCGCGCAATTACCTTAACAGACGGGTGCATCTGCAAAGAATTGCCAATGTTTGTCGCGATACCGCTGCGCCGCAGCAGTGCCGGTGTTTGAATCGCACCCCCACAGACAAACAAAGTATCAGCTTTAATTTGCACCGGGCGAGATTCAGCAAACTCACTTTTGAGAATCCACTGATTTCCCGCTTGGCGAATTGACTTCACTCGCGTATTTGCCAGCAGCTTGCACCCCGCCTGCAGCGCCCTGGGAATAAACGTTTTCGTCATCGATTGCCGCGTTCCATTCTGCGCAGCTATTGTATCCCCCGATTCCTCGTATTTAAACCAGCGCGGCACTTCCAAAGATTGCCATCCCAGACGCACAGCACCTTCATGCAGCTTCAGAGAAGCAGCCGGTGCCTCACCCGGAAGATAGCAGACACTCACATCTTTTTCGCAAGCCTCAAAGTGCGGCAGCAAATCCGCTTCATCGAGAGCGTCCACCTCAAATTCTTTCTGCCATTTCTCCAGAATTTCCGGTGGTGTGCGGTGATAGAGTCCGCTATTGATTTCGCTTCCGCCGCCGGCGCACCGCCCCTCAACGTACTGAATTTTTGGCGTTCCAAACGCTGCAGTAATCCCGCCATTGCGATACTTCTGCACCATCTCTTCCCGCGAAAAAGGCGTGCAGGATTCCAGCGGCAAATAGGAGCCTTCTTCTATTAAAATCACATCCCGACCGGCTTCCGCCAGCAAACAAGCCGTAATTGCGCCGCCCGGCCCAGAACCAACCACAGCAATTTCGCATCTCAGCTGCGCCGGCGGATTGGCGATAACATTGGAATTGGTAGATTCAGACATTTTAGAATTCCCCGGCGGTTGAAACCGCAGCTACACAAACAAAACCCGCCTGTGCGGGTTTTCAGATTCTAGCTCTTATTTTAGTCCGCGAAGGCGGACTTCGTTTGTATAGCCGCGATTTCCAATCGCCGGGTAGCTGGAATACCAGCAGAATATCACTAAACTCTCATAAAAGCGCATCAAATCCCGGCAAAATCCAAAAGACGAATTTTTCCAGGATTCAATCTGACGCCACCGAACTGCGTGAGGCTGCCGGTGGAAAAGAGCGCCTCCCCGCCCAATGCCCCACAGGTCAAAAATCAGGGTGAGCACCGCCACCGGCAGCCGCAGGAAGTCAGGCATCCGCCGGTACTGCCCGAGGACAAATCGCACTACTTCATTATGCGGAAAATCCTCTGCTAAGTCAACCGGCTGGCAGTTCTGGTGGATGATTGAGTAGCAGAGTGCGGAAACGGTGGATTGGAAACTCCGTGAGATGCCCAACATTTTCACTACTTCTCCACTTTTACCTTGAGTTCGCCCTTTAATTTGAGAAACCGGCTGCCTGCCCGATCGTACACCCACGCCTTGATAGCGGTTTCTCCCACCGGCAGCGATTCCGCCGAAAAATTAACCGCCCATCTGGCTTTTGCATACCGGCTGGAATTCAGCGCTTTGGCCACATCCGGACTGTCCAAGTGTACATGCGCACTCGCGAAGAATCTTTTCTTATTTCCTTCCGATAATAGAACTAAACCCGGCTGTTCGAGCCGGTCTGGAAACATGGCCCATCCATGTGCGAACAAACTCCCGTCTCGCTTGACGACTGTCTTTTTTTCAACTTGGAAGCCGGTGTCAAAGATGCCGTACACTTGACTCGGCTCGTTAATGAACTTTATATCTTTGGGAAATTCTCTCAGTCCGATTTCATCCAGCTTTTTTGCGAAATACTTAGCCGTAGGTGCGTGAGGAATAACCAGCAGCAAGCAGTTATCCGGCGAGCTCCCATCAATATAGTTGACCAGTTCAAAGCAGGTTTTAGCGTTCTGCTGTTGGATGTGCACTTTGTTGATTTGAGTGGCTATCGCCTCTCCCGATTTTGCCACAATCAAGCCCATTAAAAAAAATGCCAGTCCCCTATATACCTGAACCCCAAAACGAGAGGATTTCAGTTTGGCAAAGTCCCACCAATTATTCCCCCTCCCCGCTAGCGGGGAGGGGGTTAGGGGGTGGGGTTCCGGGGCTATATCCCTCTCCTCCCGCTCCAAAAACAATCTCCCCATCTGTATGGCGGAGATTATTATGAATATAGTCGGGGTTGTGTACCTGGATATCAAAGCCCACACTGCGCTGCCAGAACCGGCTCGCCCTGCGATGTTGAGGCTGGCGTAGAATACCGCAAATAAACCTAAAGATAGCCAAGGGGCGGCAGCAATCCTAAATTCAGGATCGCACTTTTTGCTGAAGAACTGAAAGGCAAAAAACAAGTAGGCGCAAAAAACTATTACTCCCACCACCGGGGCGAGATTAACAGCATACTCTGGGACTGATGCGGTTGAATACAGATTCTTGAACGCGGGGTAGTCGAGCCAGGTGTAGGGATTGATTGCCGCGACTAAGGGCGAACCCAAGAGCCTGAAGAAATAGGCTCCCGCCAATAAAGGATGTTTGAGAAAGTAAAATATATCTGGACTTTCGGGCGGCTTTTGATAGCCAATCGAATAAATTGCTGCTGACAGTGCGAACAGCGCCACCCACCCGACAATTCTTTTCCGCTTCTCTTGAAAATTTCCGGGAATAACTGCTACTGTAGGGACTAGCGCTAGCCAAGAGAGCAACCCGTGGGCGGAGGAAAAGCTAGCAATAAAGCAGAATACAGCTGCACCGGCTAGTCTTGTTATTGGCTTCCATGCCGGTGCGACTGCTAGAAATATCGCAATCGCTACGCAAGCATTGATTAAAAACCAGGCGATTTGAAACCCCCACAGCCAGTTCTCCCACTGCACTAAGGAGAACACCAGCATGCAGGTGAGGAAATTGGCTAAATGAAACAGCCCTTTGCCTCCTGTCTCTCTTTGCTTCTCTCTTTGGTAGGCGGCTATTTTGTAGAGGGCAAAAAAGGTTACTATCCCTAAAAAAACGCTGAAATATAATTCGCACCTAATGTCCCATTTTGTGGCAAACGCTAGCGCTGTAGCGATTAGCTTTGGGAAAAACATGCGGTGTTCGTTATGCTGGTTAAAAAAGTCGGCAAAGGTTGCCTTCCCTTGGCTAACTTTATTAAAAATATCTGTCCATCCTATTTCATCCCAAAACGGTAAATTTACCCCAAAGCTGGCGACAAACCACAGCAGCAGGGCGAGCGGGATGAGATAGAATGTCAGGAGAAACCGGCCATCCTTGAGAATTAGTTTCATCTGTTGCTAAAGCGCTGGAATACTGGCTTTAGATTTTAACATAGGGCGGGGCGCTGCCACCGTTTTTCCCGTTTCCCAGTTTCCAAATGCAGCCGGAAATCCAATTTGTCGTAATGTGGGCCACAATCGGCACGAGCAAGTTGCCGGTCGCCAGGGCGCTGTACCCCAGCGCTAGCCCCACGAGGGTGGCCCAAACGACATAAGACCACTGTTGTGGCCCGCTGAAATGCAGGATGCCGAAGCACAGACTGGAGATGACTACTGCACTTGTGTCCATCCCCAAGTCAGACAGCATGACGCCCCGAAACAGGAGCTCCTCACTCATACCGGGCAGCAGTCCCAGCCACAGTAGGTCTGGCCACTCCAGGGGTTTGAGCACCAAGGCTAGGTAGAAATCCGCACTCTGGCGGTATGCCGGCCACAGCCGGTAGACAATAGAGCTGGCGGCAGTAATGGCCAGCCCGACGCCGGCACCGCAGGGCAGCGCCCAACCCATCAGGCTGAGCGGGAGCAGGGAGACGGTGCTCAAGTGCTGCCAAACTTTGGCAACCAGCAGCAAGATAACTGCAGTGACCCCCATGTACCCTAAAATTTCGATGCGGGTCAGGGGTTCCATGTCTGGACGGTTAGGAAGTGGTTCGGCCATCGGTAAAAGACAGGCAACGCAAGGACGGGACAGATGGGCTGAGGGCAGCTGGACTGATGCCGGCGCGGTGAGCCACCATAACGCCCAGCGCCTCTAAGTATGAGTTTACCCTTATGGCTTTAACTCCCACTTTTTCTGGAGGCACTTGCATTGTAGTCTGATTTTCGCTGACGGCAATCGCCAGCACCGGCATCTGGCTAAAGCTCAATACCGCACTGCCCCCGAAGGCTGCTGCCGGCACGACCACGGCATCGACTTGCTCCGCCCACACATCTGCCGGTTGACAAATCTCTGATTTTGTGGTAATAAACTGAGGTGCGCGACTGAGGCCGGCAAGAACGCAGGGCAAGAAGGTGTGGCCCAATTCCTCAGCAGCCGAGCGGGGGGAGAGATTGGCATCGAGGGGCAGGGGCGAGAGTGCCGGTGCGTGGGCGCAGGGAATGGCCAAGGTGCGCACGACGAGGTGGCTGATCACCGCTTCCGCACCGGCCAGCGGGTCAACGCCCTGTCCGTGCCGGTAGCGCTGCAGCGCTTCACTGTCCGGGTCGTCGGGAAATCTGGCCACCACGGCGAGCGCCTCCGCCCCCGCTTGCCGAACCAGCACCTCCGCCGCCCGCAACAAGCTTCCCGGATTGCCAATCGTCCCCCAGCTGGCACCGGCATCCGATGTGCGCAGTTCCACCTCCAGCGGCGCGTCTGTCACCGCACAGTCCGTCAGGGAAATCCCCAAAGTGGCCCTCGCCGCGTCCGCCGCTTGCAGGTGCCGCAACCGCAAGTCTGGCTCAATCCCGCAGTCGAGGATTAAACCCACCCGGTTCTGGTGCACCGGTCGCAGCCCCCAGCACCCTTTGGCAAATTTGTCAAGTCCGAAGCCTTCCACATAGAGCGCATTTGGAAGCGGCCAGTACAGCTGGGCACCGTTCAGGACGTTTGGATGAGTAATCAGGCGGTCTGCGATTTGCGCCATCGCTCTGGCAACCGGCAGCGCATCCCCCGCATAGCCGCCAATCGCCGCACCAATGCCGGTGGGCACAATCAGCACAACTGTATACGGACGCCGAATCATCTTAAATTCCGTTTATTTAGTTTATTTGCGTGCCGTGGGGGTAAGCCCTCGTCTTTGGGACAGGCGAGACGCCTGTCCTACGTCTGGACAGGCGGGACGCCTGTCCTACGCCTTGGCACGCGGGGGTTGGGGGTGGGGTTATCCCCTCACACCGGCATGCCGGCGGAATCGGAATCGGCGGTGACTACTGCTTCAACCAGGGCTTTCTGCCGGTCGGCGTCCGTGCCGGTGATTGCCCAGCGCAGGGGTTCCCCCCGCTTTTGCAGTTCCGCCTCAATCGCTTGCTGCAGCTGCTTGGGCGATTCCTGCAAGTCAATTTCAGCCGTAATAAAGTGCGTCGTCATCGCGGTTTGTCGGGTAGTGGATGCAATTAATCGTAACTGGCAGCAGTGCCGGTGCGTCTGGGGGCCCAGAACCCCGGAAGAGGGCGGTCTCCGTGGGTGGCCATCGGTGTCAACTTAAGCTCCTGGCGATTGAAATCGCGGCTATACAAACGAAGTCCGCCTGCGCGGACTTAAGAGAAGAGCGGGACTTTTCAAACCCGCGCAGGCGGGTTTGGTCTGTGTAGCTGCGGTTACCCTGCGGGAAGCCGCCAAGGGCGGCTACAACCGCCCAGAGGCTGCGGGACACAGCTTAAGTTGACACGCTTTGGCACGGGGGCCCGCCCCTACGAAACCGGGGTTCTGAAATTTACGCAAAGAAACCCGGTTTCTCAGATTTCAAGACCGGCGCTCTACGGTTGGCCAAATTGCCGCTGGTAGACTTCATCTTCCTTCTCAGTCTCAATCTTGAGATTGGAGAGAGGTTTGGCGACGCACAGCAGCACATAGCCTTCCGCCTGGAGTTGAGGACCGACGCCCATGCCATCCTTCTGATCCACCTCTCCTTCGAGGATCTTAGCGGCGCAAGTGGTGCAGACACCGGCATTGCAAGAGCAGGGCAAATCTAGGCCCGCAGCGACAGCAGCCCGCAGAATAATCTTACCTTCTGGGACTTCGATAGTGTGGGTGGTGCCTTGGTGGTTAATTTCAACAGTATAAATCTTTGACATTGTGTGAGTCGGTCGCGTGAAGCGCCAAATCTTCTAAGTGGGAGCGTAACCATTACTGCCGGCGTCGCACACCGCATGGAACGAACTCTTCTTCCCCCCCTCCCCGTTCATGGGGAGGGGGTTGGGGGGTGGGGTTCCCCGGATGCAAATAGTTTTGCATCATCCTGGTGCAACGCCGCACTTGCTGATTGTACCGCCACAGGCGATCCTACTGAATATCGATAGTGCGGGGAGGGGGAGATTCCTTATCCTTGGGCGCTTGCCCCGGATTGGACACATAATCCTTATACAAGTCCACAATCATCTTGGTGAGGTCACTTGAGGACATCTCTTGGCCCCTGATTTTCGCTTTCAGATAAATTTTCAGAACCTCGGTATAGGACAGCCCCAGCGCCATTGTCAGAGCAGCCGCAGTGGACGCCGCGATCGCCCCACCGGCAACCGTGCCCACACCGGGCATCAGTTTCAGCAAATTGGCCACAATGGCCCTGCCGGCAGCCGCCATCCCGCCGGCACCCACCACCGCCGACACAATCGTACTCATAAACGCCCGGTCGAAGGGCAAGCCAAAGATGGCCGTAATGTTGGCCAGCATTACCGTTTGCATGGCCATCAGTACCGGCGCGTCGGAGAACGGAATCGGGGAAGCGCCAATAATGGTAGAGCCGGCCACATAGGCGCTCACATACTTGGACGCTTCTTTGGCTTTCAGCTCAATACTGCCGATCTGCTCTCGGACGAAAGCCTTGCGCGCCACCTGGGGGATGAGTTCCAGAGTCGCCTCCACCAAACGCTCCAAACCGTGTATCTCCACCGGCGGGAAGTCATCGTGAACCACCTTCGGTTCCGCCATGATTGGAACAACCTGACTCACCGGCAGATTCTTGCCTTCCAAGTAGGCCAAGAAATCCGTGCGTTTGTGGGTCGTCGTCTGAGTCACCACCAGAATAATAGGCACATCTTTGATTTCCAGCTCCCTCAGCCAGTCTTCCTCCACCCCCTCAAACCGGCGTCCCTCATAATTAATGCAGTACCACACCACATGGATGTGCTCTGTGACCGGTTGCAGACTGCAGTCGTCAATCAGTTTGGCCACCTCCTGCCGCACCCGCTCAATCTGCCCGCCAGACAATTCCAGCCCCGGAGTGTCGTAAACTGTAATCGGGCACCCAGGCTTAGTGTACTGCCGGATACCTTGAGTCACCGGTCTGCCCACGCCGGTTTCCGCCAGCCGGTCGCGGAAAACCGCATTAATTAGCGTACTTTTGCCCACGCCGGTTTTGCCAATCACCAAAACATTGCACTGTCCCAACTTCTTTTCCGCATCTTTGTAAGCATCCCCAATTTTGGTCAAAAGCTCATCAAATGAGTAATCCTTCTCAGACATCCCAAATTTCTCCTCACTAGCCTTCCGCCTTCTGGGGCGGGCACGGGGACCATCCGTGTCAACTTAAGCTGTGTCCCGTAGTCTCTAGGCGGTTGTAGCCGCCCTTGGCGGCTTCCCGCAGGGTAACCGCAGCTACACAGACCAAACCCGCCTGCGCGGGTTTGAAAAGTCCCGCTCTTCTCTTAAGTCCGCGAAGGCGGACTTCGTTTGTGTAGCCGCGATTTCCAATCGCCGGGAGCTTAAGTTGACACCAATGGTACGGGGACCCGCCCCTACAGATATTAAACTCGTTAAACTCGTTCCGGGGCGAGCACGGGGGCACCGCCCCTACTGCCTGGGAACCTGTGGCACGGGGACCCGCCCCTACGGCTCTGCCTCCCTTTCATTTTATGTAACCCCCTCACCCCCATCCCTCTCCCTCTCTTTTATACCCTCTTGGCGTCCTTGGCGTCTTGGCGGTTGATTAAAATTATCCCACTCCACCTCAATGAACCCGCAACCGAAAAATTCTGCTATCAGCGTTACCGAACTCACAGAAAAAATCGACCGGCTTCTCACATACGGCATCGGCGATGTCCGCGTGTCTGGCGAGGTGTTCAACTTTAAAACCGTGCAATCAGGGCACCGCTATTTTACCCTAAAAGACGAAGGCGCACAAATTAGCTGCGTTTTGTGGAAAGGCAGACCTTTGTCTTTTAAGGTAGCCGATGGGATGAGGGTAATCGTCGAGGGGAGACTGACAGTTTACCCGCCGCAAGGCAAATACCAAATTGATTGCAGTCGCATCACCCAACAGGGGAAGGGCGATTTGTATCTAGCGTTTGAAGCCCTCAAGCAGGAACTCGCCGCCAGAGGGTACTTTGAACGCGCCCGCAAGAAGCGCCTGCCAAGTTTGCCCTGGCGGATTGGGGTGGTTACCTCCCCAAATGGTGCGGCGATTGAGGATATTAAAAGCACTCTGAAGCGGCGGATGCCGGCTTGCGCGATTTATTTTTGTCCTGCCAGCGTGCAGGGAGAAAACGCGCCCGGAGAAATTGCCGGTGCAATTCGGACGCTCAATCAAACAGACTGTGAGGTGATGATTGTGGGGCGCGGGGGCGGTTCTTTGGAGGATTTGTGGGCGTTCAACACGCGCACAGTAGCGCAAGCGATATACGAGTCGAAGATTCCAGTAGTTTCGGCAGTCGGGCACGAAATTGATTTTACCATAGCGGATTTTGTCGCTGACGTGAGGGCGGCGACGCCAACTGCCGCCGCCGAGTTGGTGACAGAGCGTGATAAACTAGAATTGCTGGGGGTTATTGCTGAAAAGCAGGGGAAGCTGTCGAGGCGGATGAGTGAGATTTTGCAGAAGAGGAAACAGGCGGTTGCGGCGCTAGCTAACAGTTACGCACTGCAGCGGTTTCCGGAACGCCTGCACAATTACACGCAGCGAGTGGATGAGGCGGAAGAGCGCATGGAACTCGCTGCCGGTCGGATTTTGGGAAGTGCGCAGCAGCGACTTTCGGCGCTGTCAGCTCATCTGGAATCGCTGCACCCGCTGTCTCCGCTGCGGCGGGGTTTTGCGTTGCTGCGCAGTGAGAGCCGGTTGATTGCAGCGGGGGAGTCTTTGGAAGGTTTTGAGACTGTGGAAATTGTGCGGCAGGGAGAGGTGGCTTGTGTTAAGATTGAGAGAGTTAGTCGGGGTGAATAGATTTTGTAGGGGCGGTGCCCCCGTGCCATTGGTGTCAACTTAAGCTCCCGGCGATTGCAAAGAAGCTGTTGGCGAATTCGTGAGGGGTTAGACCTCTGGCTAGTTGGCCAAGTTCCTGGCGATTGAAAATCGCGGCTATACAGACGAAGCCCGCCTTCGCGGGCTAAGAGTGGAGCGAGACTCTCACAATCTGCGCGGTTTTTTTCGAGGAAAGGAGGGGACAATGGTTCGCAGAAAGCTCCCCTCCCCGTTAA
>NZ_KB235949.1:178971-246437 GCF_000332335.1 Kamptonema formosum PCC 10802
CGCGGACTTAAGAGAAGAGCTAGAATCTTAAAACCCGCGCAGGCGGGTTTTGTCTGTATAGCTGCGGTTTCAACCGCCCAGAGACTACAGGACACAGCTTAAGTTGACACCGATGTGCCACCCACGGAGACCGCCCCTACCGGGTTTCTCAGCAGATAACTAATATGAGAAAACCTATATGATAAGAGTTGCTACTCGTGAGAATATATTATGAATGCGCTATCATTTGAAGAACAAATTGATCGGCTCGAAGAGATTGTCGGGATTTTGGATAAGGGGGAGGCTCCTATAGAGGAGATGCTGAAGCTTTATGAGGAGGGGATGGGGCTAGCGCGTTTTTGCCGCACTTATTTGGAGTCAGCTGAGCAAAAGGTGATTGTTATCAGCCGGCAGGATATTGAGTCGGGTTTATAGGGTGTCAAGAAGGCGCTCATTCTATAGCAATAGACGTAGGGCAGGCGTCTCGCCTGCCCTGAGTGCCGGCAGCGTCAGCACCAGCTTGGGTTTACCTGGGGAGAGGAGGCAAATTATTGGGGTCGATCCCCTGAGATATCAAATAAGCTATCAGCCTTTCTTTTTCTTGGCGTTCCTGTTCAGCCCGTTGACGTTCCTGTTCAGCCCGTTGCTGTTCCTGTTCAATTTTTTCGACCGCCCAAGGTAACAAATTCCCCGCCCGATCCCACCACCTTAACCAATACCCAGTCCTTCCTTCTTTTGTTCCTTGCCAAGTCCCTAAAAATAATCCCATTGTTTCAATCCAATGGCGGCCATTTTCATCGGGCTGTTGCAATTCATAGCGCTGGTTTTCTAGCTGATAATATTCTAGCAATCCCCCATCCGGGTCAAATATCACATAGATGGGCACTTGCAATATCTGTTCGTAAAAAAACCATTTACCAGGGGGATAGGTGCGCTTAAAAGAATATTCGTCTCCATCTTTACCGGATAAAAATTCTATGACTAGAGCCGGTATCTCTCCTTCTAAATTGGGGGTATAGCTCTGGCGTTCGGCTAATATCTCTTTGACTGACCTTACATAGATCCAATCTGGGGCTTTCGCGATAAATTGCCCGTTGACTGTGGCGCACAGAGCAAAGTTGGAGGCGATTAACATCTGCGGTTGAATGAACCCGCTGAGCTCTAAACTTTCGCGTAATGCCCCTGCTAGAAGTGGCTGTCCTGTATTTTCCACGGGTTCATCCTCTAACTGAAAATCATCAGGGAGAGCTTCCCACGAAATCACCAGTCCTGGGGGTGATTTGGTTTCGCTGACTGGGGTGGCCATAAACGCTATTAGTGGTTTGTTTTGATTTTATCACAGTTTCAGGGGTTTTGTGAGTGTCAACCTGAGACACCGGCACCCTCGCCACGAGATGCCGGTGCTTCCCCCTCGCTCGCATTAGCTGAAACCGGCAACATCCCCCTGGTTGCCGGTGCTGGGGGAGTTCCGATTGAATCATAATGACTATCTCAATTCATACACCGGGCAAAACTCTTCTAACTTCACCTGCAAGTCTTCCACAAGCATGAGGCGATACTTCTGGGTTGCTTTCAGCTTTTGGAAGACAAAGCTCGCAAAATCATCGCGCCACTTTTTCCGCTCCGCTTCAGTGTCCAGATTAAGCGCTCTCACGGATAGGTGATAGCGGTATTCTTCAAAATTCATGTCCCGGTCATTTTCAAAATCGTGCTCTCCCAGAGTCAGACTAATCCTAGAATTGCGATACTCATACCAGGTTTCGTACCTGTCAGAGATAAGCTGAAATTGGATATCCAACAGGGATTCTATCTCCTTTGCCTGGTTGGCCAGACCTGTTTGTGAGTCAATGAAAATATCTCTGCTTTCAGACATTAGCCAATTCACTGTTGGAAGATGCGGATTGGGGAAACTTCCCGTCAAAGGTGTAGAGAGGCTGTAGGTTGCGGTCGTAAAACCCTTGGTTGGGCGCGTAAATAATCCCGGACAAACTAGAGGCTAAGTGCGCTTCCAGGCAGTCCAGCATTTCCCAACCGGCATCTGTTAAGCCAACCGGGTCAATTTCGATAGCGATGACTTGCTGGCTGCCGGCGAGTGTGCGAACAAGGTCTGGGTGCTGATTCAAATGCCCCGATGATTTAAGGATTTCTATTATCTCGCTGACTTCCTGTTGCAGAAGGTTGTCGCTGAGGTTTCTCTCGATAATGACAGGGCGTTGGCCAGTTTGGTAGTGTACGGTGATGGATTGCCAATCAGTCTCTCCTGCATCCGCTGCGCCCTGGCGTATCTCAAAACGCGGCTTCTCATCGAAAAAGCAACCATCCTGTATGAAATCGGCAATCTCGTTGCAGGGGAAAAGTTGGGCAGACTGGCAAAATACACGCAGAAAGTAACTCATAACAATACTCCTTGTGAAGTAGCACGCTTGCTATTGATTGCCTAAAGTTTTTGTTTCTACATCGTCGCCGCGCCGGTAGGTAATGCGTCTGGTTATATCCATTTTGGATACAAAAGCGACTGTATCAGTCTCGCCCAGGGCTAGAATCTCGTCGGCGATTTTGGCCCTTTCTCGCGCTTCCGGCATCCCACTCTGAAGCATTTCTCCCACCTCCAGGTAATCGGTACTCCCATCCGCATTATATCTGACCATATCGGGATATCGCCCGCCCAGCTCGACGTTTTCGACGTTCCGAAATCCTTCGCTGGCCAATGCTTGACGAGCCGCCACTTGGTCGCTACCCCCCGGTCTTCCGGGACGCCCCCCTTGCGCTGCTGGATTGAAGTACCGGTCTTTCCATATCTCGAAGGGCAGGATATCTCCCTGTTGTTTCCCCGCTTGATATTGGTCGTATTTATAGCGTTGATAGCGCCATTCTGCTGCGCCCGGATCGTTCAAGTTAGGCTTTGCACCTTCTGGCGGTTGTGGTGGCCAGTCAGAATTGGACATCTGTTTGGTGTTCCCTGGTGATTTGGTTCCCTCAGTATAATAAGTGTTGGTTGTGCTGGGTGGGTGGGGCGAGCGCGATGTTGAGTTCAGAGTGCCAATCATCGCCTGAATCCGCTCAATCTGAGCCAGAGAGGCTTGCAGGCTCCCCATCTCATCATAGCAGATATCCACAATCTCGGAAATTTGCCGGTTTAGCGCATACACTTCGCAGTCGGGGAAAGAATTGGCATGTCCTCCGCTGGTCCGAGCGCATTATTGACAGTTTTAATTCCAGGGGGCGAATTCACACAACTTTAAAGGATAAGTTGGCAATCTTACCTTGTCTAACTCGCTCTCCAGTCACCGGCCAGCAGAAACAGCCTCAGTCACTAGAACGCACTCACTCCTCCAAGTCCTCCTGCTTAACCACCTGCAATAGCAGATTTAGGACATCTGCAATTTGCTCATCGCTCAAGCCAAACTGCCGTACCTTCCCAACCGCTTCCATCATAGCTTGATTCTTGCCGCGCTCGAAGGTATCAGTAGCGGGCTGACTTGGCTCTGGGGTCGCCTTGGTTGGCTCGGAGCAAAAGTTGATGTTGCCTATATTCTTGTTAGCACCAAGGATGGTGCTGTTATTAAAACTAATATTCAAATGGGCTTGCCGTTCCATAACCGGTTTAAGATTTTTTTTCTTCACGGCCTCACCAAATATGTTAGATAACATTTGCAAAAGCTCGTAACCCTCATCCTTAGCATGGCCAGTAGTACAGCCATAAGTTTTTGCAATCACAGAATACTTTTGTCGCTTCAGGATTCCCTCAATAATTGCACGCTGCAGGTCACTAAGACGCTGGCCTGTCTTGGCGCAGACAGCATCGTCTACAAAATGTAATATCTCCTGAATGTCCATTGAGCATCAGTAGGGAGGAGAGAGAGATGTCGTTATTATACCCGACTTTATCCGTCTTTTTCCGTCCCGCTCCGACTTAGCGCCCAAAGTTAGCAACATCCGTCTTTTTCCGTCTTTTTCCGACTTGGCCTCCCAAGGTTAGCGGCATCCGTCTTTTTCCGTCTTTTTCCGACTTGGCCTCCCAAGGTTAGCGGCATCCGTCTTTTTCCGTCTTTTTTCAACTTAGCCTCCCAAGGTTAGCGGCATCCGTCTTTTTCCGTCTTTTTTGAACTTAGCCAGTAAAGTTAGCAACATCCGTCTTTTTCCGTCTTTTTTCGCCTTTTTCGGGTTGTCAGTGTTGGAAAGATGAGTGTAGTATAGGGAACATATACAGACAAGCAGGCTGTGCCGGTGGAGGGAGCTGTGAGTGGAGGAGCATTGGATTGGATTCGTGACAGCGTGAAAGAGATAGGCTCTCACGTTAGTGGAATGTTCAGAGACGATAATACCGGTGGGGGAAACGCGGGCCAGACACAGGGGACAGGGAGTAGCAGTTCTCACAGTGGGGGTGGCTCTAACAGTAGCAGCTCTCACAGTGGGGGTGCCTCTAGTTATGGACAAAGTGCCTGGTCTGAACCCTTTAAATTCGATCCTAACACTCACAAGTTAAAGGATCTAAAAGACTTGGGATGTCAGGGAAAAGCCGGTATTTACCTAATTCGTGATGAACAGGATGAACACAGTCTATATGTGGGAAAAGCTGAAGCAACATCTAAAGATATTCTGGACAGACTGGAAGGTCATTTGATTACAGGACCAAAAGTAAAAGGAAATAAAGGAAATGATGGGATCTGGGAACGGGTTCAACGGAAAGAAACCCTGACTGTCAGGTGGGTAGAGTGCGACAGAGCCAATGCCCCAGTGTATGAGTCAGTTGCAATAGCCTATTTGCTGCCACAATACAATAAACAATTCGCGCATGTCAAGTCAGATAGGTACATTGATTTTTATGAAAAAAAGGGCATGGACCCTTGGTTAGCAATAGCCGCTTTGTGTTATGAGGAAACGGAAATAGCCGTTTTGCTCGATTTACCTTCATTTTGGCACGCTGACTATGCAGATATGGTAGAAGAGGCCGAAAATCTTGCAAAAGAGGCCAAGGAACAAGGTCGGCGTGTAGCTGCCTATGAAAGCAATAAAAGGATAGAACTGGCAAAAGTTGTCCTTAGTAAATACAATGAAAAAATAAAAGACTCATCTGCTTTTAAAGAGACAGACGATACATTAGAGGCTGAAGAAGAGGCTGAAGAAGTTGATAGCAGTTCCGAAACTGAGTCAGACCAGAGTTCCAACCCTGGAAACACTAATTCCCAAGACAGTGGTGGCTCTTGGTTAGGTGGTTTGATTAGTATTGTGGTTGGTGGTATGTTTGGCTTTGGAGGGGATGAGAGTTCTAAGCCTGACGGAGTTAATAGCAGTTCCGAACCTGAGTCAGACCACAGTTCCGACCGTGGCAACAGGAATTCCGGGGACAGTGGTGGCTCTTTGTTTGGTGGTTGGTTTGGTACGAGCTCTGAATCTGGAGGGAATGAGAATTCTAAGCCTGACGGAGTTAATAGCAGTTCTGAACCTGAGTCAGACCACAGTTCCGACCGTGGCAACAGTAATTCCGGGGACAGTGGTGGCTCTTTGTTAGGTGGTTTGATTAGTGCTATTGTGTTTGGGTTTGACTCTGGAAGCAATGATAGTTCTAATCCTGACGGAGTTGGTAACAATTCCGGCCCAGATTTAGGCTCAAGTGATAATTCTGATTCCGGCAGCAGTGATTCCGGCTACAGTGGGGGCTATGACTCCAGCTCAAGTGATAGTTATGATTCCGGCAGCAGTGATTCTGGGGACAGTGGTGGCTATGACTCCGGCTCAAGTGATAGTTATGATTCCGGCAGCAGTGATTCTGGGGACAGTGGTGACTCTGACTCTGGCTCTAGCAGCGATAGTTGGTGGTAACCCCTGCTTTTTCTGGGAAAAGAACAATGGATAAAGATATCCCGCAACCCATCCAACACATCAGAGATTCAACGTCTTTCGAGGGAGTTTTACAACTCGCCTCGAATTTCATACCGATTCAGAGGAAGGACATCAGAACCACAAGAGCAATTGATGTGGCTTGGAAAGCTCGTAGAACTTTCACTTTTAAGGATTGGATAAGCTTGCATGAGCTAGGAATTTCACTATGGTTCAGGCAGTATTCTAGGTCATCCATCTCCTTTAAGTTCGATCGCTTTCCAAATCGCGACAAGCTCGGCTATAAGGAATTTCAGGAACTCATCGATTTGCTGCTCCAAAACAATGAACGCTTAATTGAGTTGCCAGAGGGCGAATCTCTGAGAGATGAAAGCCTGAAAACCTGGAAGGATTTTATTGCAGGACTTGTTCAGATCGGCCTTGTGGAAGCAAAATCTGGAACCAGGCGTAAAAAAATAAAATTAAACGATGATTCCCTGTTTGCTATTTTGTCTATCTTGGCTCTAATTTTAGGTATGTTACTTGCTGTTTTAGTTAGTTTTGTCCGTTAATCACTTGCGACAATAGGAGAAAAAATGCAGGGCACTCTAGTTTTCTTGTTTTTCATCGGTATGCTTGGTGATGCCTTCACTACTTTCTTGGGAATATTAGAGATTTTGGGAACCAAAATAGGAACTGTTAATTTTAATGACACCGGCTACGCCTTAGCCCAACTCGGAAATGTTCAGGACCCCGGCAATTACGCATTTGCTACGATCGGAACTTCCGTCATCACAGGTCTAAACATTCTCACGACAGATATTTTTGCCAGAAAAGAAAAAATTATTTTCCTCTTTTGGTTGCCTGCAATCATCGTTGACTTCATAGCTTCTTTAAGTGGTAGTTTAACGTTTATCAAGCCAGGTGCCAACCCAATATTGGCATACGCATTAGTTTTTTTTGTAACAATTTTCATAACCGTCAGCCCTGCCATGTTGCGTTATATAATGAAACGCCCTATCGATTAAGAAAGTGTTTGCCCAAAAAGCAGCTCTAGCCAAAAATATATCTGATGGTTATCTTTGAATTCAACGAGCTGGCCAACCCAAAACGCCCCCACAATCCCCAAAGCAAAGGCACCCACAAGGGGTGCCCCTACCGCTATTAAAAAGGACATGTAGAGACGCGACAGGGGGCGCAGCCCACTATAGACTCTTTATCCCGCGTAGGCGGGCTTTGTCTGTCGCAGTGAGTTTCTAAGATGGTGTTGGCGAATTGATAGGGGGTTTTACCCCACCCCCAACCCCTCCCCGTTAACGGGGAGGGGAACAAAGAGGGAACCTTTCGTCCCCCCCTTTCCTCGTCTTTCCTGGAAAAAAAACCGCGCAGATTGTAAGAATCTCCCTCTATTCTTTAGCCCGCGTTGGGCGAAGCCCTTCCCGCAGGGTAGGCGGGCTTCGTCTGTGTAGCCGCGATTTCCAATCGCCAGGAACCTGGCCAACTAGCCAGAGGTCTCTTCTTCCAACGCACAAAAAACCCCCTCAAACTCCCCCTCCCCGCACGCGGAGAAGGGAGTTAGGGGGTGGGGTTCATTCCCGGAAACCGAATCAAAACACCGGCACTAACCTCTCAGCGCCTCAGCACCGCCCACAACTTCCAGAATCTCCTGGGTAATTGCAGCTTGCCGCGCCTTGTTATAATTCAGCGTCAGCGTCCCAATCAACTGCTTCGCATTATCGCTAGCGCTGCTCATCGCCGTCATCCGCGCCGCCAGCTCGCTAGCAGCCGATTCTTGCAGCGCCCGCAGCAACTGGTTATTCAAATACAGCGGCAGCAAAGCGTCCAGAATTTGCACCGGATCTTGCTCGAAAAGCATATCTCTCGGCAAACCCTTCACCGGCGCACTCACCTTCTCGCGCTCCACCTCAAAATTCCCCCCCCGAGTCGTCAGGCGGAAAATTTCATCATCCGTCGCTTCCAACCCTTGCGCAGTCAGCGGCAGCAAGGTTTGAACCACCGGCCTCGAACTGATCAGCGACACAAACTTAGTGTACACCAACTCAACCCGGTCAACCGTTTCCGACAGGAACAGCGACAGCAATTCATCCGCAATTTGCGAAGCTTCCGCCGCCGTCGGAATCTGCTCCAACCCCGTATAAGTAGCGTCAATCGGCTGGTTGCGGCGCTGGAAATACTGGATAGCCTTGCGCCCCACCAGCACAAACTTATAATCCAACCCTTCCGCCTTCAGCTCCTTAGCCCGAGCTTCAGCCCGCTTGATGATATTCGTATTGTAGCCGCCGCACAGACCCCGGTCGCCCGAAATCACCAGCAAACCCACAGAACGAACTTCCCGCTGTTTCAGCAAAGGCAAGTCAGCATCCTCAAACCGCAACCGAGCTTGCAAACCGTACAGCACTTGCGCCAAACGGTCAGCAAAAGGGCGAGTAGCAATCACCTGCTCTTGGGCGCGGCGCACCTTAGCCGCCGCCACCAAGCGCATCGCTTCCGTGATTTTCTTCGTGTTTTTGACCGACTGAATACGGTCGCGAATCGCTTTTAAATTAGCCATAATTTTGCCAATTCTCAGTTATCACTTGTCCCCACAATTAGCTAACCGCAGGACACAGATAAACGCAGAGTCGGTCACATTCATCTGAGCAGAGCGCGGCTCTCATTTGAATGAGTTATGCCCATGAAACCCGGTGAGCGTAGGGGCGGGCCCCCGTGCCATCAGTGTCAACTTAAGCTGTGTCCCCTAGTCTCCCGGCGGTTGAAACCGCAGCTATACAGACAAAACCCGCCTGCGCGGGTTTGAAAAGTTCCGCTCTTCTCTTAAGTCCGCGTTGGGCGAAGCCCTTCCCGAAGGGTAGGCGGACTTCGTCTGTATAGCCGCGATTTCCAATCGCCAGGAACCTGGCAAACTAGCCAGAGGTCTAACCCCTCACTGATTCGCCAACAACATCTTTCAATCGCCAGGAGCTTAAGTTGACACTAATGGCCACCCACGGAGACCGCCCCCTTCCGGGTTTCTCAGCACCTCACTAATATGAGAACCGCTCTATCTGCGTTTATCTGCCTTTATCTGCGGTTGCAAAATTACGCCGCTGCCTTAAAGGTCTGCTTGTATTCAGCCACCGCTTCCTTCAGCAGCTTTTCAGCCTCATCAGTCAGCTGCTTCTCTTTCTGGACGATCTCGCCGTACTTCGGCTTGCTGGTGCGCAAATAGTCCCGCAGCCCCTTCGTAAAGGTAGCAACCTTGTTGACCGCGATGTCATCCAGCAGCCCGTTAATACCGGCATAGATAATCGCCACTTGCTCGTTCAGCGGCAGAGGAGAATATTGCTGCTGCTTCAGCAGTTCCCGCAAGCGCTGGCCCCGCGCCAGCTGGTTCTGAGTCGCCTGATCCAAATCGGAGGCGAACTGCGCGAACGCCGCCAGCTCCTCAAACTGCGCCAGTTCCAGCTTAATCTTACCGGCCACCTTCTTCATCGCCTTGGTTTGAGCGGCGGAACCCACGCGGGACACGGAAATACCGGGGTTCACCGCCGGACGCAGACCGGAGTTAAACAAGCTAGAAGACAAGAAAATCTGGCCGTCCGTAATCGAAATCACGTTCGTCGGGATGTACGCAGACACGTCACCGGCTTGGGTTTCGATAATCGGCAGTGCCGTCATGCTGCCTTCGCCCAGTTCGTTGCTCAGCTTGGCTGCGCGTTCCAGCAAGCGGGAGTGCAGGTAGAACACGTCCCCCGGATACGCTTCCCGTCCGGGCGGGCGGCGCAGCAGCAGCGACATCTGGCGGTAAGCTTGGGCTTGCTTGGAGAGGTCATCGTAGATCACCAGGGTGTGCTTGCCCTTATACATGAAGTATTCGGCCATGCTCGCGCCGGTGTAGGGAGCCAGGTATTGCAGCGTTGCCGGGTCACTTGCGTTGGCTGCCACAACGATGGTATAATCCATCGCTCCTTTTTCTTGGAGCACGTTGACCACATTGGCCACCGTGGAGGCTTTTTGGCCGATGGCGACGTAAACGCAGATCACGTTCTCGCCCTTCTGGTTGATGATCGTGTCAACAGCGATGGCAGTTTTGCCGGTCTGCCGGTCGCCGATGATCAGCTCCCGCTGACCGCGCCCCACGGGAATCATGGCGTCGATAGCCGTGATGCCGGTTTGCAGCGGTTCGTACACGGAACGGCGGGCAATAATCCCCGGAGCCCCCGATTCAATCAGGCGGCTTTCGGAGGTGTTGATTTCTCCCTTGCCGTCAATGGCCCGACCGAGGGCGTCCACCACGCGACCGATCAGGGCGTCTCCCACCGGCACCTGAGCGATTTTGCCGGTGGCCGTCACGGAGGAGCCTTCTTGAATTTCGCGCCCTTCGCCCATCAGCACCGCGCCCACGTTGTCTTCTTCCAGGTTGAGGGCGATCCCAATCGTGCCGTCTACAAACTCCAGCAGTTCGCCGGCCATCACCTTTTCCAGGCCATAAATCCGGGCGATGCCGTCGCCCACTTGCAGCACTGTACCGACGTTAGAAACCTTAACTTCCTGGTCGTACTGCTCAATCTGCTGCTTAATAATGCTGCTGATTTCGTCGGGTCTGATGCTTACCATCGTTCGTTATCAGTTGTTAGTTGTTCGCTAATCAGTCACCGGTCGCCGGTCAGGAGGCCCTTCATCAAAAGCCCTTAACCATTAACCCCTTCCTCTTCCTGAAACTGTATCCCTTCATAAATCTCGCTCAGGGGAATTTGGAGATTTAAGCAAGAGAGGTTCAGAACACTGTCGGGTGCGGACAGTTCTGTGAGAGTCCAGCTGGGCGCTTGACTGCGGCTGAACAATTCCACACCGCACTCTGACTGGGACACCAAAACATATTCCTGCAATGTGGGCAGCTTGCGATACTGAGATGCTTTCTTCCCCCTATCGAGTGCTTCTGTGGAGTCGGATAAAACTTCCACCACCAACACTGGATAGCGCACGTTATAATCATCTGCCCGATCTCGCCCATCGCAAGTCACCATAACATCCGGATAGGTGTAATGGCGTCCACCCTCGACTTCCAAGCGCACATTTTCCATGAACACTCTGCAGTAGCCACCTTTGAGTCGCTGGCGCAAAGCCAAGGCCAAGTTAAGGACAATGATATTGTGAGGCTTACTGGTGCCTGTCATGGTAATAACTTCGCCATCGTAGTATTCATGCCGAATATCCGCCTCTTTTTCTTCCAAGGCGAAATAGTCTTCGACTGTGATGTGCGCTTGTTTAGTCGCTGTCATGGCCCTCACCAATTTTAGATTTCAGATTTTGGATTTTGGATTGACGAGAGAACTCTCAGTCCAAAACCCAGGCATTCCAAATCCGCAATTGACTCACTCCGCACCCAGGCGGATGCCAATCCGGCGCAGCTGTCCCCGCAAACTGGCATCAATGATTTGGGAGCCCACTTTAATGATGACACCCCCAATTAAATCGCGGTCGATTTGGGTCTGGAGCTCCACCGAACGCGCGCCGGTCATCCCTTGCACCTTTTCGCGAACCGCTTGCTGCTGCGCTTCACTGAGCGGCACAGCAGAGGTAACATCCGCCAAGACGGTTTGGTTCAGCTTGCGCAAAAGTGATAGGTACTGTTGCCCAATCCCCTCTAAAAAGATGACGCGGCGGCGATCTACCAGCAGCATCAAAAAGTTGCGCGTGTAAGGTTGAAGCTCACCGGCAATCCGCCCCAGCACACCTTTCTTGTCGGCATCCTTAACAAAGGGATTGGCCAGAAACAGGCGCAGTTCCTCGGAGTTTTCCAGCAAACTCAGCAAGGAACGCACGTCCTCCCCAATTTGCTCCGTGATGTTGCTCGATTGCGCCAGGGACATCAGGGCTTGGGCGTAGGGCTCTACAATTTCAGAAGTTACAGTACTGCTGCCTTTCATCAGCGCCCTCCAAGCAGCGCAATGCTGCGGTCAACTAATTGGTTCTGAGCGTCATCGTCCAAGCGCTCCTGCAACTGGGATTCCACTCGCTGCAGCGCCATCGCAGCCACGCGCTGGCGCAGTTCCTTGAGCACTCGCTCTTGTTCAGTTTCCAGATCCCTAGCAGCTTCCGCTCTCAAGCGCTCCAAATCTTTCGCTCCCTGAGCCAAAATTGCTTCTCTGGCTTGCTTGGCGCGATCTTCGGCAGCCGCCCGGATTTGTTGCGCCTCTGCTTGGGCTTGAGCCAGCTTTTTCTGCGCTTCAGAAAGTGCCGCTTCGGCATCTTTCTTGCGCTGCTCAGCTTCTTTAATCGCGGTGGCGATGCTGTTGCGCCGTTCGCTCAGGACATTCCCCAAAAAACCGCGCCCGAAATAAAACAGCACCCCAATAATAATCACGAGGTTGATCACATTGGTTTCTAAGATGTCTGTATTCAGACCGAAACCGTGTTCGACCACCTCTGCTTCTACTTCACTCGCCAGTAAAAAAATCCCCATCATAAGCTACCCCTAACTGTGTTCACTTGCCCGCAGCCCGCAGCTAGAATAATTCGGACGTCTAGCGGTTGGCCAACTCAGGCCCGAGAAGTTTTTCCAGGATCTGGCGAGATAGGGTGTCTACCTGCTGCTCCAGCGAGCTCAAGGCTTCCTGTTTTTGCCGGTCTATCTCTTTCTGAGTTTGCTCTCTCGCTTGCTGGGCTTCTTTTTGCGCTTGGGCAATCTGCTCAGCAGCGATCTTCTGGGCGTCCGCCTGAGCTTGGGCCACTATCGCCTGAGACTCCCGCAGGGCTTCCCCGCGCTTGATCTCGTATTCCTTAGCCAGCATCTGCGCTTTGGACAGGCGCTCGCGAGCTTCTTTTTGATTGTTGCGGATGTACTCGTCCCGCTCGTCGATCGCTTTGGTCAGCGGTTTGTAAAAGATGGCGTTCAGGATGGCTGCCAAAACTAAAAACTGCACCGCCATCAGAGGCAGCGTGGCATCCAGGTCGAACAGCCCCCCCTCTTTAGCAGCAGTTTCAGCGGCTAGTAGAATTGTCCAGTGTGTCATAGCAACTCAACCGATTTTAGATTTTAGATTTTAGATTTTAGATTTCAGATTTATGATATAATTCACCACCCAAAATCCAAAATCTAAAACTCACGCCCGCACATCAGGGAGAGACGCGGGCCTATCGCGCCTCTCCCCAGACTGCTCGCGTTCTTACGAGAAGGGGTTGGCGAACAGCAGCACCAGGGCAACCACCAGACCGTAAATGGTGAGCGCTTCCATGAATGCCAAGCTCAGCAGCAGGGTGCCGCGAATCTTGCCTTCTGCTTCCGGCTGGCGGGCAATCCCTTCCACCGCTTGACCGGCAGCGTTACCTTGACCGATGCCAGGGCCAATTGCAGCCAGACCGACAGCCAGAGAAGCAGCCAGAACGGAAGCGGAAGCAATTAATGGGTCCATGATAAGTCTCCTCAGGTGTACAAGATACAAGAACTAACTACACAACGCGCTTTCAGGCTTTAGATTCTCGATTTTAGATTTCAGACAAAATCCCCAATCAGAGCCTCTAAAATCCTACATTTTATCATCTGAGTGCGAAATCACTCATGATGTTCTTCGCCACCATGCCCCTCCATTGCCTCGTGAATGTAGGCTGATGCCAGGGTGGCAAAAATCAGCGCCTGAATGGCACTGGTAAATAAGCCCAACACCATCACCGGCAAGGGTACGAACAGGGGAACCAGCAGCACCAGCACCGCCACCACTAGCTCATCCGCCAAAATGTTCCCAAATAGACGGAAGCTCAGGGATAGGGGCTTGGTAAAATCTTCCAGAATGTTGATCGGCAAAAGAATGGGCGTCGGCTGCACATACTTGGCAAAGTATTCCAAGCCGCGCTTGCTGAAGCCGGCGTAGAAGTAGGCCAGCGAAGTCAGCAGGGCCAGCGCCACCGTGGTGTTGATGTCGTTGGTGGGCGCAGCTAGCTCACCTTCCGGCAGGTGGAGCAGCTTCCAGGGAACCAAAGCACCCGACCAATTGGACACGAAGATGAACAGGAACAATGTGCCCACAAACGGCACCCAGGGACGGTACTCTTTCTCGCCAATCTGGTTTTTGGCCAGATCCCGGATAAATTCCAGGGCGTACTCCATAAAGTTTTGCATCCCACTGGGAATCCGCTGTACGTTCCGAGTGGCTGCAAGAGAAGCTATTACCAGCACGCCAATCACAAACCAGGAGGTGAGAAACACCTGTCCGTGCAGTTTCAGATTGCCGAGCTGCCAGTAAAAATGCTGGCCCACTTCCAATTTGGCGAGGGGGAGAGAGTCAAAGGTGGTTAAAACGTCCAGCATGTCGATTCAGGAGGCTTCCCCAGCCCGAAGAGGAGTTGGAGGATTGACAGGTTGCCCGACTTATTTAGGGTCAGGTGCGAGGACTGTTCGCAACACGTAAACGATGAGCGCGGCTTTATATGTCAGAAATCCCAGAAAAATGGGCAAAATCTGTAGCTGTTTCCACTGGGTTGCCACTATAATCAACCCAATGAATATCGCAAACCGCGTCTTGCTCAGACGCTCCTTTTGTCTGCCAAGGCGCTCAACGTCCTTCGCCAACATTCTCAAGTAAACCACACCTGTGCACGCTCCGATCAAATAATTCAGAGCAATATTGAGGGAGTAGACAATCCAAACAGAAATGAATACAATCCCCGTCAGTGCCAGAGTCACGACCAGCAGCTCCTCTCGGAGGCGGTAGAACTCTTGCATTGAGGCATCCGGTTCTGAGGACAGAGAGCTGGACTCAGGAGTGTCTCCTGGAGTCGGTGTGGGTTCGAGAGTTTCGTCTGGCAAGGTCACAGAGCCCAGGAACAAGTCTAGGGGATTGGCCGCGTGCTCGGCACGAGCTACAGCCTTTATGTTGCGGAAATTCGTCTGATTTGCTAAAACCAGACAAAATCCTTCGGAAACATCGGAAAAACCGACCTTTCCCGGGCACAGCATCACGCCCGAACTCCCTCCGTGCGACGGGAAAGGGAGTCCAATCTTTGCCTCGTTCCCTTGAGAGTTCAGCCGGCTGTTGCCGTCTGAAGGAACAAGGCTCGCGCTTAAAAGCGCTTGCCGGCACTTGGAAGCCCACCGTCTCAGCTGCCAGCTGTCCGGTGCACACCCGTGCGCAAGCACATCTAGAAATATACCACGCCGTGGTAACGTTCCTTAACAAAAAATTTAATCTCGTTTTGGTAAAATCAGCCGCCCCGTTCCGCAGCTAATTTATCCCTCAGACAGTTGACAGCGTAACCTCTATACCCTCCTTACGGAGTTGGGCATGGGGCATGGCGGCGGGACTGGGGGCATGGGGCATGGGATTTGGCCTGGGAACACCGGCACAGCCGGCTGAAAGCCTGCTCCCCCCTCCCCCCTAAAGCGCCGGCTTCCTTGACATTTGCGCAAATTTATGTTAATAAACACGCACTCGCCAAGACCCACCGGCACACCCTCACTCTATATTGATATGGCTGATATGCCTCACCGCCAGTCGCCGTTCAGTCCTGCAGGCGAGCGAACTGGCCGGCACCGGCAGCGCTAAGGGCCACCGCCACAGCAAACAGCACCGCCACAGCATACCAGGGAAACTGGGACAGGGGCAAATACGCCGCTGAGCGCAACCCCATACTCGTATACGTCAGGGGCAGCAGGTAAACCACCGCCTTGATGGCCACCGGCAGGGGAGTGGGGTCAAAAAACGTGCCGCCCAGAAAAGACATCGGGACAATCAAAAAATTATTGTACAGGCCCACACTTTCTAGCGAGCGCACCCTCAACCCCACAATCACCCCCAACCCAGAAAACACCGCGCAATTGAGCGCCAGCACCAGCAGGAACAGCGGGTTGAGAAAAGACCAGAGCTTGCCGGTGAAGGCAATGGCCACCAGGAGCACCGAACCCGAAGTCATCAGCCCGCGCACAATCCCCGCCAGCATTTTACCCAAGTACAGCGCCAGCGGGTGCACCGGCAGCAGCAGCATCTCCTCAAACGTCTTAGTGAAAAGCCGCTCCCCACAAAGAGAAAACGTCGTCCCGGCGAAACAAATCGTCATCGAGGACAGCGCCGCCATCCCCGGAAGCATAAATTCCAAATAGCTGCCGTATGCGCCACTCATTCCCGCACCGGGCTTAATAGAACTGCCCAGCCCCAAGCCAAAGGCCAGAATATAGATCAGCGGAGACACCAACCCAGCCGCCGCCACTTGGGCAATCCGGACGCGCAGATCCAGCCACTCCCCCCAAAAAACGGTGAGGCTGTCCGCCCAAATCGTCTGAAGCTGGGATATTTCAGCAGTTTTGTCGGAGCGAAGCAACAGATCGGAGGTCACGGTTACTAGCCAGTCGAGAGGTTCGCCCTTTATTTTTGCACTTCTTAACCCCCTGCCGGTCAGCCGTTCGCAGTTGGGCTTTATAGCAGCAGCCACTTAGGGAATGGACGTAGGACAGGCGTCTCGCCTGTCCCAGAGATCTGGAGGGCAGGTGAGACTTAGGGAACGGACGTAGGACAGGCGTCTCGCCTGTCCCAGAGATCTGGAGGGCAGGCGAGACGCCTGCCCTACGCCTAGACTTCGTATCCCAGTGTCCTCAACTGACTGTCTATTGCTAAAGCCCCAAAGTTCGCAGTTGGGCTTTAGCCCAAAAGCTGCCCCAGCAGCCTGCGGAAAAGCTCAACTATATATATAAAGAGCTCCCCTGACAGGGGGGGTTGGGACAACCTCTAGCCAGGTGGCCCAAGGGCCTTTGTCGAGCGCCGGCTGTGCGCCGGCTAACCGGCACTGGCGCTGTACTGGTGAGCCGGTACGATCCGCCAAGTGGAATCCCCCAGGAGTTCCAGCACCTGCTGGTGGTACTTCAACAAGCTCGACCGGTGGCCCACACTGATGAACGCAGTTTCCGTCTGTTGCAGCAGCCGGTAGAGATGCAGCTCGTTGTTCATGTCCAAGGCGCTCGTGGCTTCATCCAAAATGGCATAGCGGGGTTGCAACCGCAGCACTCGGGCGAAGGCGAGGCGCTGCTGCTCGCCCAGTGACAGGACATCGTCCCACTTGATTTCCGCATCAAAGCCGCCGACTCGTGCCGGCAAGTCTTCCAGGTTGACTTGTCGCAACAGCCGGTGCAGTTCCTCATCCTTAATATTGCGGCTCGTGTTCGGATATAGCAGCTGCTCTCGCAGAGAGCCCAAAATCATGTAGGGGCGCTGGGGCAAAAACAGCATTTCCTCCAGTTTTGGGCGCACCACCGTGCCGGTGCCGGCGTCCCACAAACCGGCGATCGCTCGCAGCAGCGAACTCTTGCCGCAACCGCTCGCACCCACGATCAGCAAACTCTCACCGGCTCCCACTGAAACCGACAAATCTTTAACTAAAATCCGCTCGCCGTTTGGTGTTTGCAACGTCATATTTTCCAAAGCGAGCCGGTTGTCTGACACTGACTCAATGATGTGGGAAGATAGCACTTTTGCCTTTGGCGCATCCAGAGCCTCCGAGAAAGTGCCCAATCGCTGGATCGCAGCCGCAAACGCACTCAGGGATTCAAACTGGCTGACAATTAGCGACAGTGCGCCCAAAACCTGATTGCAAGCAATGCTCGCCTGAGTAATCACCCCCAACTCAACTTCGCCGGCAAGATACAGCGGTGCCACCACCAAATAGGGCAATATCAGGAGAAAATAGTTATACCCCGTCGTGAAAAATTCCAGATTGCGCTGCCACGCAATCATCTGGTTCGAGTTCTGAATAGCTTCATTAAATCGCTGCTTCACCAGACTAGATTCCGGCTCCTCCCCCCCATAGAAAGCAATAGACTCAGCATTGTTGCGAATGTGAACCAAACCGTAGCGGAAATCCCCTTCGCACCGGAATTGGTTGAAATTCAAATGAACCAGTCGCTGGCTCAACCCGATAGTGACCCAGTTGCCAAAAACCGCATAGGCAATCATAGCAGCCACCAGAGGCTTAGAGATAGACCAGAGAATCCAACTGTAGGCCAGCAAGTCAATAATTTGATTAAAAATCGTCAGGAAAACATTGATGCTGGTGTGGGTGAATAGCCCCATATCTTGGGAGATGCGCTGGTCGGGGTTGTCAATATCGGGCTGGGAGTTAATTTGATAATAAGCGCGATTGTGAAAATATTTATCCAGAAAATAATGGGTGAGCCAGCGCAGCCAGTTAAGCGCGAGTTTTTTGCGGGCGTAGTGGGAGAGCACCACAAGCGGTGTGGTGACAGCCAGCACGCAGCCGTAGAGCAATAGCAGGTGTGAGTATCTCGCACCCTCTTTTTGGGCGATAGCGGTTACCAAGTCCCGCCCTACATAGCTGCTGGCCACATTCATGCCACTGGCTGATAGCAGCAACAATAGCAGCAAAGCCAGCATTGACCACGCTCGCCAGTGATATCTCAAATGCTTCCAGCAGTAGAAAAAGCCGCAGAGGGGAGCGATGAGAGCGAGCCTCAGCAGGTAGATAGCTGGAGAGTTCGCAATCTTAGTAATAGATTCAGCCAACCCTGGCGCAAGAGTGCTGGAGAGTTGTGGGAAATAGTGCTGCCCCATCAAGCTGAATGCCCCTACTGCCAGAAAAAAAGCCGCAAAGACGAATACCAGCAGCAGCAGCAACAGCCCCAGGAAAGTTCTCCCCCCTCCCCCGACTGGATACCAGTAAGGTTGGGCGATTGTTAAAAAATCCATCCAGAAATGCCGGTTAATTTTATTCATCTTCACCAGTGATATGAAATGTCCTTCTCGTTCCGGGACGGGCACGGGGACCACTGGTGTCAACTTAAGCTCCCGGCGATTGGAAATCGCGGCTACACAAACCAAGTCCGCCTACGCGGACTTAAGAGAAGAGCGGGACTTTTAAAACCCGCGCAGGCGGGTTTTGTCTGTATAGCTGCGGTTTCAACCGTCCAGAGACTACGGGACACAGCTTAAGTTGACACTAATGGCACGGGGACCCACCCCTACTGCCTGGGAATGAAGAATGGAGGCAGAGCCTCCATTCTCGCTCTAGGCTAGCAGAAAATATGAGTAAGAGCCAGAACAAGTCGGGCTCATCCCATTTTGATAGTCTCGCTCCACTCTTAGCCCGCGAAGGCGGGCTTCGTTTGTATAGCCGCGATTTCCAATCGCCAGGAAAGTAGCTAATCGCCAGGGGAATAGGTATAGGTCTAACCCCTCACCGATTCGCCAACAGCATCTTTCTAATCGCCAGGAAACTAGCAAAACTGACCTGTTCTCTTTCTCGTTCCCAGGCACCCTTACGGGAAGCTTGCGGCTACCGCCAGGGAATGAAGAATGGAGGCTCTGCCTCCATTCTCGCTCCTCGCTCTAGGCTAGCAGAAAATATGAGTGACAGCCAGAAAAATTAACCATTTCCCTTACCAATTCGGCGAATCGAGCAGCAACGGCGAAGGGACGCGCTCCGGATAGGCTAAGCGCAGGAAGTGCATACCGATACCCGCCAAACCAGTCATCAAATCGGGCAACAGATCGCTGCCACCGGCACCGCAAGTCCAGCGGCGCGCCCGCTCAAAATTCCGCCACTGCTGTGTCGCCTGCACATTGGCTTCCATCTGCAAATAAGGCTCGTCTTTCAACAGGGCAAACCGCAGCAATAGCTCCGCATTGCCCGACTTGCCGTGGCACAGCGAATCATCAGACAGCTTGTGAAAATTGCGCAGCGTTGTATCTAGCGCCGTTTGAGCTTCTCGCAACAGATCCGCGTCAGTTTTGCCCAAAGCCGCCCAACTGTCAATCCGGCTCAAGCCAATCCCCGCCGAACCGCTGCACCAAAAATAGGAAAATTTTGGCCCGGGATCTTGTTTCACCATCACTGATGTGCGCCAGTCATACCAATTGCGCTCCGCTTCATCAAATTGGGTTTTTTCATAAGCAAAAGCCTGCCGTCCTGCTTCAATGTATTCAGGGCTGTTGGTGTAGCAGCCGAGCCGAATTAGCGCCCAACCAATGCCGCTCGCCCCGTGGGAAAAGCCAGTCAGATTGCCCCTCGCTAACTCCGGATTGTAGGGCCACGAAAGGGTGCCATCCTGACGAATTGCGCCCTCTAATAAATGTTGGGCGCACAGTTCAGCGCAAGTCAGCCCTTTCCCAGATGCAGCCTGCGCTAAACCAATTATAACAGGAATTACCCCGGCAGCGCCATGTATGATGTCGAAGTAAGTATCTTGACTGATGCGGGGGAGAATTTCATCGCACAATTCGCCAGCCAATTCTAGCAGCGCCGGCTTTTCCCACAGCTGGGCGAGGTGCGTCAGCAAATAGATGGAGCCGGCTGTACCCTGGAACGCCCCGATCATTGTGCCGTCGCGCTGTTCGATAGCGTGGGCGAGCGCCCGCTCGGCGGCTTGGCGAAATTCTGCCTGCGGATAGATGGCATCCAGATAAGCTAAAAACAGGCAAATTCCTGCCGAACCGCTGTAAAGCGAGCTATTAATATTAGCCAGACGTTTGCCAGCCGGCGTGAACTCTACCGTTTGCCAAGGTGCCGGTTGAGACGGATCTTGGAGCAGCGAACACAATTGCGCGCCAATTTGGCGGGCGTAGTTAACCGCTGAACCGATAAAGTGCGGGCTGTTAATTTCGCCGGCAGAGAAGCTAGCATGAATGTACTGTTCTTGCCGGCACCGGCTGTCCGGCGATAGCTGCTGAATCCGCCGCACCGCATTGGACAGTGGCGAAATCGCCAGAGTGTCCGGCAGCGGATGCCGGCCATTATAAATCAGAGAATTTTCCCCGGCTTTTGCCGTAAAGATGGGAATGTCTAATTGCCACAAAGAAGTTAATTCAAGTTCAGCTAGCTTGCCGGTATCGTCCCACAAGCGCGGGCGCTCTATTAAAGTGTGGAAAACTAAATCCACCTCCAGCGGTTCCGCCAAGCATTTAGGGTGCCGCGCTGCGTCCAGTAAGTGAGCGTAAACTTGCGTAGCCCGGTTAACAAAGCGCACTGAGGAATCTGCGAATAGCTCCTCTACAAGCTTTATGGCTTGCGCGGCGTTTTGTTCCGCCCATTCATAAACTTTGCCAAACCCCTCCACAATACAGTGCTGGTAATCTTGCGGGCGCACTAACTCACCATTATAATAGATGCGATTCGTCGCCTCCACTTCAACCCGGACCCCAACTTTGCGCTCAACTTCTAGCTCTAATGACATGCGGTTGCTAATTTGCGGCACCGCAAATGGCGTCTCGTAAGATTCGCCACCGTTATAGGCGCTTAAACTTAACCGTTTGCCGCCATCAGCCATCTTGGCAAGTGGCCAGTCAAGCATGCCAGTCCTGAACACTGAATCAAACAGCGTGTCTGGCAAATTATCCGTGCGGCGCGGCACCACTTCCAAGACTGTTTCGCAGTCGCAGATGAAGGCGTTGCAGTTGGAGACGAGAATGTTTTCAAAATGAAGGTCGCTGCCTCCCAGAATGTGGAAGATGGCTAAATACCCGCCTAACTGCTTGTAAAATTTCTCTACAACTTCCCGGCTTTCCGTGCGGTTTTGCACCGGCAGGAACTCTGCATAGCCGTAGCCATCTTTACACAGCACCCGATAAGTAGCAAACTCGACAGCACCAGAGCCGGTCAAAGTTTCGAGCAACCCTTGCATCGCCGCTTCCGATTTTATACAGCGGGGTTTGTAAACGACTGTGCCGATCTGCTGCTGGAATTCTAGCTCGACGAAGGCAACACTGCGACCGCCGGCATGGGGGTCAGATTGCCCTAAGTAGAACGATTTGATTTGCTTGATTGGCTCCCCGCCAAAGAAAGTGGCGCTAATTTCCGCCCTATCTTTTGTCAAGCGATAGAGCAGCTCTCCGCCCATTTCTATCAAAAAATGGGTGACTTGCGCTAGCCAGCGCCCCAGCACGGGAAACTTGCGATAAAATCGGTGATAGGTTCCCTCGTCCTTGAAGGTTTCTTCCAGGTAAGCTACATACGCCGCAGCGTCAGATAAGTTGGCGATCTTTTTTTGGTAGCAGTAAACCTTTATATCCGTCTCCAGAGCGCCGGCTATCTCCCTTTCAAAGCGGTCGAGCAAGTGAGCTTGGATATTGGCGATGACTTGCCGGTTGATGCTGAAATCCTCTGTAGCTTGATTGATGGCGTCGCAGACCGGCTGCAGCGCCTGTTGCAGCAAACGCAGGAATGGCTCGCAGACTTTGGCAAAGCGCCGGTAATAAATATCGGGGGCATACCACCAGCTATCCGCAAAAGCAGCCGGCGGCAAATCTAGGGTTGCCAGCGCCTTTCGGTAAACCTCCAGCCACGCTGCGTTAGGCTGCATTAATTCTAGCACAGCCGGTGCCGGCAACTTGCTCAAATTGCGCTCGAACAGCTTAAAATCGGCTAGCACTTGTTGCAGGTTCTTCTTTGCAGGTATGTGACTTGCCAATTGTCCGTAAAGCTGCTGCTTGACTTGCGTCGCCGCTAACTTGCCAGCCAATTTGTTCACCGTCCAGGTATCGAGCGAGCTGAGTGGCTCAGTGCAAGCCGGCAAAGCGTTTATCTCAGCCAGCTGTTGAGCGCTTGCGAGGCGCTCCGACAGGTTGCTCGCGCGGCAAGCAAATTCAGCAATGGTAAGATTGTCAATCATGTTTTATCTCCACCGGCCTTAAAATGTATAAGCTGTTCGGCTAATAATGCTGCCTGTCTGCCCACTGGAGGCAGAGCCTCCAGGACGTTCCAGGCAGTAGGGGCGGGTACCCGTGCCATTGGTGTCAACTTAAGCTGTTCCCAGTTCTGGGCGGTTGAAACCGCAGCTATACAGACAAAACCCGCCTGCGCGGGTTTTAAAAATCCCGCTCTTCTCTTAAGTCCGCGTAGGCGGACTTCGTTTGTATAGCCGCGATTTCAATCGCCAGGAGCTTAAGTTGACACCAGTGGTCCCCGTGCCCGCCCCGGAACGAGGGATAAGCTCATATTTTATGATTTATGCCCGCTTTATTTAGCCCCCTAATGCCACAAACCCAGATAGGCTTTTGCCTCCAAGGGACTGCCTTGCCGGCAGACAATTTTGATGTAAGCTGTGAGCCTAAAAAAAAGACCGAAACCTTGCCGGTCATGTCCAGGCCAAGCCAGAAGGGCGTTGCGCTTAGCAGGAGTGCAAAGCCCGCTGGAGACGAGGCTGTCCAAAAATAGCTGCCAGCGAGGTTCTTTTGGACCGGCGTTTGCCACATAACATTCCAATCCAATCCGGGAGGGAATGGTATCGCCTACATCGAAGCTGAGATCGATATTATCCACCACAATAGATAGTTGAGGGATAATACCTTCTAGTTCTTTAACTGAACCGGCCCAGCCAACCTCTGCTAAATAGACCGGCAATTGAACGGGAGAAATCCCCTTTGCAATCAGCCTGACATTTCGGGACTGGCGAGACAGCATGGCACCAATGCAAGTAAATTTCGCGGCAGCGGGTAGAGTGCCGGCGCACAGCTGGAGATTGGAGTCCAGGTGCGGGGGGACCTGACTGTCGAGAAGCTTTAGAGCCATTTCTAGCAGGGATTGAGCTTGGCAGCCAGCGGCTTCTTCTAAATGCAGGAAAACGCAGGGAATTGGCAGGGTTGATGGGGGATCGCCCACATCAAACTCCAGCCACATTGCATTGACGCTGTGGTGCAGATCGGAATTTGGATCGGCCCACTCCTGGAATAATTTCTGAAAGCGCCCCCAAACGGGATGGTTCGGGACAGTATCTGGGAGTTTAATGCTGGGGTTGGGGAGGAAAACTGCTAGGTCTACTTGGGACGCACCGGCACCTAAACGGCACTCCAGAATGGCGTCTGAGAAGGGGGGCAGACTTTCGGCTGCGGTGTAAAGTTCGCACAGGGCTTTTCTGGAAACTAAGTCCGGGGGGAGCCGGTGCGCCACACTGTTTAGGCAATCTTTCATTGATGAGAGCATCAATTTCACTCCTTCTCGGGCGGTGCGCCATACCGATTTTGGCTGCAAGGTTTGTAAGTTCAGCGTAGCCCAACCGGGGCTTTAGCGGTGTGCGCACTTCCGAAGCGACTGCCTCCTTTCAAGGCAAAAGCAGCATTATTAGCCTAACAGCTTAGTGCTTTAAGGAACCTCGCCTGTTCGCCTGTGCGCCCAGAGCGGAGAGAGGGAGAGGGAACCTGGGTATCGCTACTTATTTGCCAGCGTTATTTTTTGAGAGGAGAAAAGCCAACAGCGCGGAAATATGGGAGACTGTTGGCTACAGCCTTTTCTCTGGGGGAGCCTGCCACTGGTCCTGGCGCTTCTGTGCCGGCGCAGCACCGGCATCAAGACTCTTCAAAAGAAGAGGAGCTTGGCAGCAGCGTGCTTGTGCGATTTACGGCGATTAGCTCGCCGGGAAATCGCCAAACAGGCTGCAGATTGTCGCCCTGCTAGCCAGTGCGCGGAGAGCGGCACTACACCGTAGCGCCGTCGCAACGGATAGTCCAGCCGGAAACGCAGGTTCGCCGGCAGTTAGGTTGCGTATTCCCGTCGCACAGGATGGTGAAGCCCGAGACGCAGGTGCTGCCGCACTCTGCAAAGATGTTATCCTCGGTGACTAACTCGACAAATGACATGTCTTGCTGTTCCACCGGCTTGGGAAGCTCGATCTTTTCCCTGTCGGCTGCGATGCCAAAGGCTTCAGGGTTGTCCACCAATTCACTGCGGAACTCTCCGTCTATTACTGAGCGCTGTAGCAGCAGCTCTAGGTCTTCAACTGACGGTTTCTCTAGGACGCTATACTCAAAAGAATTCGACACGGGAAGTCCTCCTTGTCGTAGCGATTGGTGAAATGGGTGGTTGTTTGCGCCCCTTCACCAATTCCACAAATTTACTGTTACTGTTTGGGGGCGCAGCAGCAGCATTTGATTTCTGTCGCTTTACCCGCCTGCTCACCTATCTGCCCAACAGCCATAATTTACGCAGCCTGCCGAAAAACTTTACAAAACTTTACATTACGGCGTGGGAAATGCCTGAATCAGGGAAGCCGGCAGCTGGCCATATTTCCCAGAGGCCAGAGCGAGCCATCTCCTGCTGCGCTGCCACCCCGAAAAAAGCATTTAATTTGCCTAAAAAGAAAGGGGATGGGAATACATAAAATCGGATTAAAAGAATCTACAGGTTTTATAAAAACATTAAAACGGCAAATTAAATGCGTTGGTGGGGGGGTGAGTTAACCTTGTGCCCGCTCGGTCGCTGCAATCCCGACAGCGGGACTGAAACACACGCCAATCAGCGCCTCAGCCGCCTCAGCATCCACCGGCCTAGAAAACAAATATCCCTGGCCATACTCGCATCCCAGATCGCGCAGTTGAGCCAGCTGCTCGGCGGTTTCCACCCCTTCCGCCACCACATTCATTCCCAGATTGTGAGCCAGGGCGACGCAAGTGCGGACAATCTCCAGGGGGGCGCAGCCACCCTCAACCCCCATCTGAGTGACGAAAGACCGGTCAATCTTCAGGGTATCAATAGGCAAGCGCTGCAACCGGCTCAAAGAGGAGTAGCCGGTGCCAAAATCATCAATGCACAGCTGAATCTGCCGGTCTTTCAGCTGCTGGAGCAGGTTTTCTGTGGTGGATTCAGCGGCTTCCATAATGGCGGTTTCGGTGATTTCCAGCTTCAGAGCCCTAGGGTTTGCGCCGGTGGAGTGCAGGATCTGGTCAATCTGCGCCAGCAGACCGGGTTGGGCAAATTGGATGGCGGAAAGATTGACGCTCACCGTCAGCGGTTCGAGAGGGTTTGCTCCCGAAGCTCGCAGAGCCGGGGAAATCCCCTGCCAGTGGCGCAACTGCCGGCAAGCTTCGCGCAGCACCCAAGCGCCCAGGGGTACGATCAGCCCGGTATCTTCCGCGACAGAGATAAACTCGGTGGGGGGAACCAAGCCCCGCTCTGGGTGAATCCAGCGCACCAGCGCCTCGAAACCGGCAACCAAGCCAGTGCTCAGGGAGACAATCGGCTGGTAGTGCAGGCGCAACTCGTGGCGTTCCAGGGCTCGCCGCAGGTCGGTTTCCAGTTGCAGCAGCGCTACGGCGCGGGTGTGCATCGCGGTTTCAAACACAATAGAGCGGGCTCCGCCCTGCTTCTTGGCGTCATGCATGGCCGTATCGGCGGCGCGCAGGAAGTCCTCCGGCTGGTCGTAGCCGATGGTGCTGGGGGCGATGCCGATGCTGGCAGAGGTGAACAGCTCGCACTCATTGAAGTGAAAAGGCCACGCCAGCTCTTGGTGGATGCGGTCAGCCACCGCCCGGGCGTCCCCCACTTCCTGGATATCTGCCAGCAGAATGGCGAACTCGTCCCCTCCGAAGCGGGCAATAATATCCTTGGCGCTCAGGCACGCCCCGACGCGGCGAGCCGTGGCCACCAGCAGCTGGTCGCCAACCAGGTGTCCGAAGCTGTACTTGACAATCTGGTAGCGGTCTAAGTCCAGTAACAGCACGGCAAATAAAGAGCCACCGGAGCGTTTCGCCTGCCGGATGGAACGCCCCAAGCAGTTGAGGAACCAAGCGCGGTTGGGCAAACCGGTCAGGGGATCGTAAAATGCGTTATACAGCAGCTGCTCCTCCGCTTGCACGCGGAGGGTGATGTCGCGCAGCACCGCCAAATGCAAGCCCGGGAGAAAATTTGCCGTTGCGCTGCACTCGACATCCCTGCCCGCTCCGTCTGGCAGCTGCAGCCGCAGATCGCCGGTGGCCTGCCCTTTTTCCTGCAAAGTCTGCAAGAATTCTGCGAAATTGCTGCCTGGCGCTAAAAAGTCGGCAGCAGAATGCCCCAGGAGCGCTTCCGCCGGCAGCCCGAACAGGGCGCAGGCGGCTGGGTTCACCTTGACCTGCTCGCCCCGGTCATTTAAAATAATCATCCCGTCGGGGGCGCTGTCAAAGATCGCTCTCAGCTGGCGCTCAGACGCCCGCAGCGCTTCCTCCGCAGACAGCCGGCGCTCCCGCCCTGCCGCCGAGCGCAGCTCCCGCTCAACGGCAGGCACGAGTCTGGCCAGGTTGTCTTTGATGATGTAATCGCCGGCACCGGCTCTCATGGCGGCGATGGCTTCTTCCTCCCTCAGAGGCTCTGAGACAATAATGAAGGGCACGTCCAGCCCTCTTTCCTGAACGAGCTTTAATGCCTCTAGGGCGCTCAACTGCGGCAAGTGACAGTCCGCTAGGATCAGATCCGGGCTGTGCCGGTCGAGCGCAGCATTCATTGCCGGTGCTGTCCCGGCACGCTCAAACTTCACCTCGTAACCGCCGCGCTCCAGTTCCCGCCGCAGCAGTTGCGCGCCGTCTTCTGAATCTTCTACCATTAAAACCCGGAGTTCTTGCTCAACGCCTTGCGGCATCAAAGGTGTGTCCAAGATAGCTCTCTCCTGAATCTCCGGCCATTAAAATCCGCAGCTCTTGCTCTGCTCAACGCCTTGCGGCATCAAAGGTGTGTCCGGAATAGCTATAACTGAGTCAAATCTAGCATCCGATACATTTTTGCTATCAATTGCTATCAATTGGTAACAAATACATAAGCTGGGAGGCTAGCTCTCAGCCAAGGCGTATCAACCAATGCCCGCAGGAAGATCCCGCGAGCACCATTCAGATCCCTGTCCATGACTCGCCCGTCGATTTCGGACTCAATGACCCCCGCCCCGCCGATTTTGACAATCTCGCCAGTCCAAGAGACGGTCTTGGAAGTGTAAGCTTCATTGATGTCGGACAGGAGGATTTTGCCTGTCTCCCAAGCTTTCCACTCCAAGTGCTTCTTGAACGCATAGTGAGATAGGGTCAGCATCTGGCGCACAGTCTTGGACTTGATTTTGCGCCGGGACTTGCTCACCATCTGTGACGATTCAAAGCTCGGCAGGAGAATTACGTCAAAGTTTTCGACAAGGAATTTGGCCGTCTTGTGGTGCAGCTCTTTGACCAGATGCTGCACTTTGCATCGGATGCGGTCAGCAGCTTTTTTGAAGCGCCGCTTTTGGGCTGACTTGGCTTTACTGATTTTTGAGATAAGGCGGTCAAGCTTAAAGCAGAACTTTTGAATCCGCAGATTGGCGTCATCGCCAATCCACCCACAAGACGATTCGGAGAAAAAAGTCATGAAGGTTCGGACACCGGGATCTAAGGCAACCACCCGCCCTTGGTTTTCGGGCTGGCGCGGCTGCACTTCTTGGGAGATTATCAGGTAATACTCTCCATAGGCCATCGTTAGGCGGCCATCGCTAAAGTCTTCCGGAAGAGTCTCATCAAAGCGCATCTCCCCCAAAAGCGTGTGATAGATGCCGCGCTGGCTAATTGCGGTCTTAGGGACAAAGATCGTTTGCTGCCTGTCCCTACGGCTGCGAAATTTGCACTTGCGAAACTGCCCGTCTTTGGCAAATCCGCGCTTAGCTTCCCGAACAGCAGTGCAAGCGTCTTTGACTGCAATTTTCTTGATTTGATAGGGCACCGAGAGCGCCCATTCAGGCAAGGCTCCCATAACGATGGGAGCGACAGCCATCCATTTTGCCTGTGTTTCTGGCTGCTGAAGGTATTTGATAGTGTGATTGTACGTATACCTGGATACGCCAAACCACTGTTTCAAAAGCGCCTTCTGGCTAGGGCTTGGGAATATCCGGATCTTCCGAGATTTCCTTGCGGTATCGCAATCGTCCGTGCATGCGGCAGCTGTAGTTTGCTTGAGCGAAGCGGCAGACATGGAGGATGGCGAGAAGATCCTCTGTGAGTTCGGATTCCGGGCAGTGAGGGGGTTGGCTGAGAACCAGGAGTTTTCCACCGTTTTGCTGCGCCATGAAGTCAAACAGCTCGAATCCAAATCGGCAGAGCCTGTCACGGCAGGCAACCACAAGTGTGAGCTTATCGCCGCGCATAAGTCTGACCAGTAAGGCGCGCAGCCCTTTTCACCTGAAGTTAAGTCCTGAGCCACTGTCTTGGATGATTTCAGCTCCGGGGTAGCGCTCGAGCATGAACTCAACTTGACGGGCGAGGTCGTCTCTTTGTTTTGCTGAGCTGACCCGGCAGTAGCAAACAGTGGCAGTTGCAGCTGAATCCCCTCCCATCCCCCCGATGTCGAAGAGACGCTGCCCCGATAGCGTGCGGATGCTTTTGATTTTTCCTTCATCTGCAAACTTCCTGAGCGTTGTGGGGTGCAGCCCAAAATACTCGACTGCTTTCCGTAATCGGACGTCGGCCATTAGAAAACTATAATGAACTACATCTAATGATAGCAAATCATCTGCTGCTGTCAACCCTGTCAAGGGGGTTGGGTTTCTTGTCGGCGCTCGTGCGGGCAGAGGGAGACTTGAGGAACCTGTCGCGATGTTTTTTTCTGCATTCGCTTTAGGAAGTTTGGCTATCGAAGCGCACTCTTGAGGCCATTTCCACCGGCAGCTCGCTTTGGCTGTTCGAGAGCCTCGGTCCGCGCACCGGCATCTTTGCCGCGCTAGGGCTCTCAATCAGGCCGGGAATCAAAAGGCCCGGAGAATATTCCGGACAGGCCGGTCGGAGGCGGCGCTCACAGCCAGGGCTGTTTCCAGCCTATCACAGGTGAGGCCGCAACCGCCGCGCTGCAGGACGCCCGGTGGGGGGGAAAAGCCATCTCCTAGGGCAACTCGGATTCGGAGCTCAGTGGCAGCGGTTCTGGGTGGGACAAGTTGCGATCCCTGAGGGTGCGATTGACCTGACTGAGTTCTGCTTTTGCCTGCTGTGCCTCCCAGTCGGAGGCGATCATCTCGCTGACGGCACGCAGCACCCGCACCTCCTCAGGCAGCCAGGTGCGGCATTTTTCGGTGTCGTCAAAGCCTATAAAGCCCAGCAGGGTGCCGGTGGTGGAATGGATGGGAACCGCCAGTAAGGAGCGGACATCGCTGGGGCGGGGGCTGCGGTTTGCCAGCATGTTTTTCTCGCCGGCAGCCTTTCCCGACAGCGCTGACATATCGGATATAATAATGTTTTGGCCGCGAGATAGCTGCTGGGCCCACCAAATAAACTGGGCCGTATCCAGTTCCTGAAGGCGAAGGGCGTGCGGTGGGGTTCCCGGGGCGCACCACTCATGGGTGTTGTGGGCCTTGCCGCCGTCTTGGGAGAACTCGAAGATGTAAGCCCGATTGGCGGCGACGGCTTGTCCGAGGATTTCCAGCACTTTATGGAGTGAGACTTGCCCCCAGACGAACAATCTGGAGATGAGGGCGACGGCTTCTTCCACCGCCAGCCGGTGGCGCAGCGCCTCTTGAGCCTGTACGCGGCTGGTGATTTCTACCAGGATCAGGCCAATACTTTTGAACTGTCCCTCCTCGTCCTGTATGGGAAAAACAGAAGCTTGCCACGTGCTGCGGGCAGACAGGTCAAGGCCGGTGTTCAACTCGGCGTTGAGGGCGGGAGCGCCGCTGGCCAGCACCCCCTGCAGCAGGGGCTCCACAGCCGGTGCCAGCAGGGGCAAAACTTCCCTGAAGGTTTTGCCGAAATAAACGGGTGCCGTCCCCCCGCTGACAGCGAGGAGTGCCTGATTGACTTGAACGAACCGCAGCTGTTTGTCCAAGATAGCCACACCCACGGGAGCGCAGGTGAAAAATGCGTTCAGGCGTTCCTGCTGCCTGGACATCTGGCGCTCTAATCTTTTGTTGGCGGTAATGTCTTTGGCGAGGGCGAACCACCCACTTTCAGTTCCCGTCGCCTTCCAAGACAGCCACCGGTACAGGCCATTTTTATGGCGGTAGCGATTTTCAAACTGGCAAACTTTGCCCGCCCCGCACTGTGCTATCGCGATCAAGGTAGCTGAGGCGTCATCCGGATGCACGAAATTAATCCAAGGCTCCGAGCGAGATTCCAATGGCGTCCATCCCAGAATATTTTCCCACTGCCCGTTCAATTTTTCAAAATAGCCGTCGCTGCCAATCCGGCAAAATAAATCAGCTGACAGGTCGAAATAGGCTTCCATTTCTGCTCCTGTCAGGTAGAGTTCCGTCATCTGTTTTTTTTCCTTTTCAGATTTTTTCATAGATGCCCTTTATTATTCCCATTTCTAAGCCTTTCCTACCCGCCCTCACGGTCAACTCCTCTAAGGCTTGCGTTTTTAACCTGGAAAAATTAAACAAACACAGTCTGGGGCGCAGCACAACCGGTGTCTTCAGTCCCCAGCCCGCTCGTGCTGAGTGGGGATTGAAGGTTCCGCGAGGGGGGAGGGTTGAGGAATGATTGCAAGCTTTGGGCCTGCGGGTATTGACCCGAGATAAAAACCTTCTGCCCCCACCAGAAATGAGATTCTAATTGAATCGGTTAAGGTCAAGAGTGGGCAATCAAAGCGGCCTCTGAGGAGAGATTTGAGCGTCACAGGGGCCCGCTCTTCCCGGGTCAGAGGGGAGCCGGTTGGGGATCTGCCAACAGGATTCCCCTGCCCCCTAGCTTGCAACGGCTCGCTGCCAGCGATTATCTTTATTAATTATGGGGCAGTTGACAGCAGATCCCCACCCCCGGTGAGGAGCGCGCGTGCCGGTGCGCGAGTGCGCCTGACATCGGGGCGCGGGCGAAGCCCTATCCCGCTGCAACCCTAGCGCCAGATTGCTACGATCGCCTCCGGCTTGTTTGAGTGGGGGGCCTGCCGTCTGTCTGGACAGAGCCGAGCGCAAGGCTGGGCTTCCTTTTTTGGTAAGACCTGCGAGGGGCTGAAAAACCAAGCAAACGTCAGTATTGGCTGGAAATGTTTTTCCAATTGGGTTATATCTGGACCAGTGAGGGGAGGTGACACGGGTTGAGGGCCCTTGCAGGGGCTCAAGATACCGCACAAACGTCCCAACTACCCGTCCAGACCGCGACTCGCGGCACCGGTGCCGCGACTGATGGCCATTTGAGTAAAGTTTAAAACCACAGGAAATTAAGGCGTGCATGATTGCGAATCAGCAACCTGAGCACTGGCTGCCCGGGCGTGAGCGTCTCATTGCAGCTAAAAGAGCGGAGCACACCTAGTGGGGCGCAGCTGTCCCTACTGGGGGAATGACTCCATTTAGCCCTGCGGGGCGCTGTTGTTGCGACCATCCTCAACAGAGCGCTCGCGCTTCGGGCTTTGGCTGTGGTGCTGATTGCGGCTCGGGTTCTATTTGCTAGCCTTTGGCAGGTTCAAGAAACCGGCTTTTTGGCTTTTCAGGGCAACCCGCTTAAATTTGAGCGAGAACCCCGGTTTCTCACCGAGGTCTTGGCGCAGGCTTGAACCCCGCCGCTGATTGGCATTCACCCGCCTTTGCCACTGTTTTTTGCTATCCATTCTTTGACTCACACATGAACTTTTCCTCAGAAGTTTATGTAGGTAGAGCCTGGCAACTCCAAACCTTAAGGTAAATCAGGCAAATCTTTATGAATACTAATGAACTTGTGAGTGCTAGTGAACTTTTGAGTCGCCACGCACAAGGAGAGCGAGATTTTCCCGGAGTTCAGTTGCTCCGGGCCAACCTGTCTCAGGTGAATCTGAACCGGACAAATCTCAAGGGGGCCAATCTCAGGGGGGCGAATTTAACGATGGCTAAACTGATCGCCGCTAACCTGGGTGAGGCAAATCTGAGTGGGGCCAATCTCTCTGGAGCCACTCTGATTGAGACTGCCCTCAACCGGTCGGCGCTGACTGGGGCCATCCTCAGGGAGGCGGACTTGAGTGGGGCCAGTCTCGGCGGCGCGATTCTCCAGCGCGCCGACCTCAGTCAGGCCACTCTCACCGGCGCTACCCTGGTGGGCGCAGATTTGACGGCAGCCAACCTGACCGAGAGCGCGCTCAGTGGCGTTTCTTTGAGTCGCGCCACTCTCACCGGCGTGACTGGGTGCGCGGTGAACTTGAACCGGGCTGTTCTCAGTGAGGCCAATCTCACAGGGGCTTGCCTGACTCGGGCCTGCCTGATTCGGGCCTACCTGAACCGCGCTTGCCTCAGGGGTGCGAATCTGGCTGAGGCTGACTTGAGTGAGGCTTCTTTGCGAGAAGCTGACCTGGGCGGCGCTAACCTGGGCGGCGCTAATCTCAGCGGGGCAGATCTCAGTGCCGCCACTCTTAATGACGCCAACCTCAGGGCGGCTGACTTGCGTTTGGCCAATTTGAGCCGGTCGAATCTCAGCGGCCTCCAGCTCACCGGCGCAGATTTGAGCGGCGCTGAACTGAGCAAGGCAGACCTGCGGGGCGCTAATTTAAGTGGCGCTAACCTGTCCGGCGCTTGCCTGGTGGAGGCTTCTTTGCGGGATGCTAACCTTCAAGGGGCCAACTTGGGGGCCGCCGGCTTGCTGCTGGCCTGCCTCCGGGGAGCCGACTTAAGTGGGGCCAACCTGTCTGAGGCTAACCTCATCGGAGCCAACCTCAGCGGCGCTTGTTTGAGTCAGGCATTTCTCGCTGGGGCCATCCTCCCGTCTGGCACCACTCACTCTTAGTTGCGCCTGCTGCTCTCCAGGGAGAGCGGCCAGCCGGCAGGCTGCGGAACTCGGTCGCTCTGGGGGGTCCCAAGAGGGCCAGCTGTTTCCCTGTTCCTTCTTCTCTCACCCACACTTCTTGTTGGGTTCCATATTATAGCATTTTGCCACCGGCACCGCTCTGGCTTTGGGCAGCCGGCGGCTTTTTTTTCTCAATGGCCCCCGCCCCCACTGGCTGCGCAACAAAACTTAACAAAAATTTAACCGGAGAGCGGTTTATAACGTTTCGTTTCGGCTTGAGCGCGTATGGAAATCGTGATATAATGCAAAAGTTTGCGATCTATTCGGGTGGAGTGTTACGGGCAGAATGAAACAAATGGGAACCCATCTGGTTGTTGATGCTTGGCAGTCTCCTGGCGAGCTTCTCAACGACCCTGAACGCATCCGCCGCGCCTTGTTAGATGCGATTTCAGCAGGAGGCGCAACTCTCATTGATCTGTGTGTTCATCAGTTCAGTCCCCACGGAGTGACGGCAACAGCTACTTTAGCTGAGTCCCATATCGCCATCCATACATGGCCAGAATACGGCTATTTTGCCGCCGACCTGTTTTTCTGCGGTGCGGGAGAGCCAAAGCGGGCGATGCACATACTCAAAACGGCCCTGCAAGCTGGGCAGGTAACAATGAGAGAGATTCCGCGTGGGTTCGATAGCGAAGCGGGACGCGACAGCGTCCTTCCAGCGATGGGTATGGAAGAGCCTGTTTATACGGAGCAGGTTGTGGCCCGTCCCCTGGAAGCTGGAGTCCGGGGATGAGAGGGAAGGTGCAGGCATCTTTTTGAATTTGATGTCTGATGTGGGTTGGGGTTTGGCTTTCAGCCAATTCCCAACCTTTTTAATAAACAAAACTACTGCCAGCTTCGAGATACCTGCTCAAATTCAGCTTCTAAAAGTTGAATCAACTTTTCATTTCCCTGCCTTCTGGCTACTTCCAGCCGGCGTTCTATGTTGCGGCAAAGATTTTTGTAATGGATCTTGGCCGGCTCTTCCTGGAGCGCAAGACGAGAGGCGGAATTGGCTCTGTTTTCCATCTCGGTGCCGGTTGGACGAGTCAAGGCGCGCTCCCTGAGCGCTCGAAGGAGCTGAGGGACGGGAATGTGTCTGGGATAGCGCAATCCGCAATGGCTCCCCCAAGTTTTGCCGGTGGTATCCCCCTCGCTCGTTTCTAGGGGGAGCCGATCTGGTTCGTACCTGATACCGGGATAAGAGAATTCCATAGGTGGGGCCTCCTGTGAGATCGTCGTGAAGTGAGAGAAATTTTTCTGCTATTATTCGTACCCTGAAGGCGCTAGCCGGTTTGGATACCTGCGCTACAAAAACTCGGGGGGCCGGTGCCCTAGCTCCCAGAGGGGATGAATAGAGCCAAAATTTCTGTAACTTTAGATACCGTTAGCAGAATATCCTGCCGGCAGTCCCCAGAGGTTAAGAGGCGGTGAGGATTAATTTAAATTTTATGTAATCTAGCCGGCCTGAGAGCCGGTGGGCCTATCAAGGTCTATTACACTTAATTTGCATTATAGCAGCAGCCAATAAGATTAGAACATTAGACCTTCAGGCTCGGCGGACGCCGTACCTACGTCTATATAGCAGTAAGCATTTAAGAAACCTACATTCCGGCCTCCCTTGCTCCAGAGCTCCCGAAGCTTCTACTGTTCTAACCAATATGACTGCTGCTATAAAAATCGAGATGAAACAAACCCTCTATCGCGCTTATATTTGAATTGTGAGAGCGGAGAAAGCCGGTCTGTCAAAGAAACCGGCTTTCTCCCACCCATAAGTTTAACAAATCATTGAAAACCGCTAGACTGACTTACCAGCGGTAATAGCGATAGGGATCGTCGCCAAGGTCAAAATCTGTGCGGTAATCGGGGTGATAGAAACTCGCCGGGTTTGCCGTGCCGGCTGCAGCTGCTTCGGGCGCTCCACCGGCTAGCTGGAAAAAGCGGCTGTCAGCCTTAAAGCTCGCACCCATATTCGCCAAAATCTGCGCCAGCGCCCTTGTTTGCCGCCAGCGCGTATAGCGAAAATAAGTATTAACATCCGCATTCAAACCATCCGGGTCAATCTGCGAGAAAATCGCCACACCCTTCCCCAAAACCGCCCGACTCAAAAGCCCGTCAGCCGCCACCTCACCGCCAGATTCAATCAGCCACGCATCCATTGGAGCACGAAAGCGCAAATCAGAAGCGCTCAAACCGCGAGTTTCCGCCCAAGAAGGCACCTTCAAAGAACCGCCGAAATTCCGCACCTCCCGCAGGCGAACCCCCAAAACCGCCTCAGGTAAGCGGCGCGACAAGAAAAACACCTTCCCACCGGCACTCAAATACCCGCGTAACTGCTCATCGCTGACATTCGACTCCGCACCAACAATAACCAGACCGGCATCATTTGCCAGAGAATCCGCCCGCTGGTAAACCAACCCCAGCCGGTCGAGCTTAGCCGCATCCGCATCGCTGCCAATCAGAACAGTGTTGCTGCCCATTGGCGTCAAAACAGATGTTTGGGCGTACCCCACAATCTGCCTTGCCAGCTTCGCCGCCGCCGCATCGGAAGACACATGGTCTTCCAAATCCAGCGCATTCCAAATCAGCCGCCCCTTGCCATAATCGAGTTCCATCAGCGGCGTATAAGCCAAATCGAACTCCGACTCCAAAATCGGTCGCCACCCACTCAAATGCGGCTTCTCCACCGGCGCACTGCTGACAGCGCCCCGATTCCCCCAGTGCCAGCCGTACCAAGGAGCGCTGTGAGGGCTAAGCTTCACCCCGCCATTGAGCGTGTTAGGATAAGCTTCCACCAGAGAACTTTCCCCCTTCCAGTCCCGCAAATCCAGCTCATCCAATCCCCTCAGCGCTGGATGAGTTGCGTCAACCGGGAAGACGCGGCGGCTGAGGTGCGGCGCGACGCGAAAGCCGAGAGCGCTGCGCATCCATTCCGGATTTTGCGTGAAAACAATAGCCTTGCCGCCATTGCGGACAAACGCTTCCAAACTCCCTGGTAACTGGTTGCCCCCAGAGAGCGCTTCCCGACCGATGGCCAAAAGGCGGGGGGCGGAAGATCCGTCCCACGGCACAACAGTGTATCCCAATTGCTGTAGCATGCGTGCCGTCTTGCCGGCGGGGTCAAACACAGCAACTGTGGAGTTTTCTGCTGTTGGGGCTGGGAATTTCTGGAAAACGCGGAAGGAGAAGTTATCCTGATGCTGGCATTTGTCAAAACGAGCGGTGAGGCGAATTTCTCCATCCACCTTTGCAGCTGCCAGCTTTGCAGGCAAATTCACCTCCAGCGGAAAGAAAAGATTTTGCGCCGTCTCGATAGTTCCCTTATTCGAGCCAGTCGCCACCGGCTTACCGCCGACGATCGCCTCCCAGTCAAAGGAAAACTCCTGCCTCGCCCCAGTATCATTAATCAGCACAACTTGCTTTTGCAGTTTCCCTCCCGCCGCAAAATTGCGGTCTTTCGCCGCCGGCGCTGACTGTGGCCCAGAAATCCAAGCCAGAGTCGGGGCATTGTTTTGCAGGATGGCTCTGCCGCCCGGGTGGATAATATTCCCCTCCATCTGCAAATAGTGCCATAAAGACTTGCGCACTTTCGGGAGATACACGCCGCGCCGGTTGGGCTGAAACGGGCCAATATCCACAGTCTGCCTGCCGGCATCCGACACTTGCCAGCCGTGTCCATTGCTCCAGGGAATCATGCCGCCGGTGATGCCAAAAGTCCGCCAGCTGCGCCAAGTATTGGTGCTGAAAAGCTCCTGCAACTTCTGGAACGCTGGGGCAAAATCCAGTTCGTCGCTGCCTTGCCAGCTGCGGTACTGCTGCTCTTTAACAAACAGCTCGCGAATTTTTTGCCGGTAGGCGGGAGTTTCGAGCTCGTAAGCTTGCTTACCAAAATAAATAGCGCTAAACTCAGTCATCAGCGGTTCGCTGACAATGGCATTGCGAAAGCCGTTTCGGCTGCGCATCATTGTTGTGTGCAGTGGGGTGCCGAACTCCACCACCATATAGGGCATGTCGCCGTTCTTCGCCCAGTCGGACAGCCACTCTTCCCGCTCTTGCAGCGGAATCATATTTAAATAAGAGTTAAGAGCGTAGACATCGCCCACCGGCCCCCCTTGGTGCGTCATCACCGGTCGCGTCGGGTCATACTGTTTGACAATCCCAATAGCCTGTTCGGCGATGGGATACACATTCCTCACCCGCCAGTCTCCGTTCTTTTCTAGCTGGCCTTCCACCTTTTTTTTGCCGATTCTCAGGGGATTCTGGTCATCGCCGTGGCCGAAAGCGTTGGGGCTGTTGGCCCACATCAGGATTGACGGGTGATTGCGGTAGCGGCGCAGTTCTGTCACCATTTGCGCCTCCCAGCGCTGCCGGTCTTCCAGGTTGCCCCACCCTTTAGGGGAAGCGATATGAGACATTCCCACAGATGGCCCGATGAGGGGGAAGCCTTTGAGGTCGGCGCGGGAGGCGAACAGTTCCCGGAAGTGCCACCTGCCGCGTTCGTAGGGGTTCCAGGGCCACATTTCGGCGATGTTGAAGCCGGCCCACAAATAGCCGTCAATCATCCGGTCTTGGACTTCTGTTACCCCCACCGCCCAACCTTGCCACTCATCCTGGTGCAGTACCGGTCGCAGGCGAATTTCTTTGCCGTTTAAGTAGAATTTCCGCCCTTCAATCCAGAATTCGCGGAAGCCAAATTGCTGGTCGTATTCGTCGTCGATGCCGCTGCCTCTGACTTCCAGGCGCAGGGTGTACAACTTCGGGCTGCCAGCGTCCCAGAGGCGGGGATTGGGCCAGTCCCAGGTGACTTGAAGGGTTTGAGTTGGTTTGGCTTCCACGCTGGCGGTGGCGGTGAATTGCTTTTCGACTTTCCCTTGCGAGTCAAGCATTTTGCCGGTGAGTTGAACGGTGCCGGCAGAAGTGACGCTCGACAGTTCAACGTCGAGTTTGATTTGCTTGCGCCTGGTGGAGGGCTGCACGAATACGTCGCTGACGCGGGGGCCGGCAGGCAGGCCCAGCAGCCGCACTTCGCCGATCACTCCCCGCGAGTCCAGTTTGGCTGGGGTTTTGTACACCTCGTTGGGCCCCATGATCGCGGTTTTTTCTTTTTCGTTGCTGGCGGCGACAACCAGCAAGCTGAGAACAGCGTCTGAACCCGGTTTGACGGCTTTGGTGATGTCGGCTGCCCCATAGGGCCAGTTTATTTCGCCGCACTGGATGCCGTTGACATAGACTGTCGCATCGGTGCTGACTCTGCTGAGATCGAGCACTACTTTTCGCCCCTGCCAGCCGGCGGGGATGCTGACGGTGCGCTGATACCACGCTTTGGACAGCTGTTTGCCGTCGAAGCTGTCCCATTCAGGGCCGGTGCCGCGAGAAATCAGTCCGGGTATGGATTGATGTTTCTCGCGCTGCCAGTCACCTGGTACGGTGATGGAACCCCAGCCGTTTTGTGGGGGCGACGCCTCGGAGGGGCCCACTGCTGGAATAAACTTCCAAACTCCGTTCAGGTAGATTTCGCCGCGTTTGCTATTGGGGATTTTGACCGGCTCAAAGGCTGTATTTGCGCTGGCAGCGATGGGTGGGCAATTTGCCGTGCCGCTGTCTTTAAATGCGCCGGCTGCACAGGCGCATATCGTGACGGTCAGCAGAAATAGTCCCAGGCGTTTGGCAAGTTTACTTTTCATAAAGCGTCATTCAAGGGAGCAAGTTGTCAAGACAGCCGGTTATTTTATCTGCCCTTCTCTGACTCTCCTGCTCTCGCACTCTCCCACTCTCCTACTCTCTCATTTGTTTGGGAAAAAAGAAACCGGGTTTTTACTGAGGAATGCCTGCTTTTGAGAGTGCCGGTGTGCGGGGCTGCGGCGTGTCCGGCTTCGGCTGCTGCCTTCCTCCACCGGCGCGGCTGTCTCACCGACCGGCAATCGCCTGGTGGAGCGAACCGCCACCGTGAAGGATCGCCTTGGGCAGAGGAGCGAAAGTCGGAAAAATCTTTTCCGAAACTATTGACAGGACCGGCATGTTGCTCTATCTTAGTATTATGGGAAAATGTGCCGGCATATAAGGTGCCGGCATATAAGGTGCCGGCAGATAAGGTCGCCGGCTGCCGGCGAGAGGGCGACAGAAGCAGTCTGACGAATTTAAAGAAGTGTCACCGGCGGAGGAGTTGGTTTATGAAGGGAACCGCCAAGACGCGCCTGTTCGCCAAGGGAAGAGGAGAGAATGTTTGTAATATTTTTTCCGAAATGGTTGACAGAGCGGGCAGTTTGAGCTATCTTAGTATCATGGGAGAATGTGCCGGCATATAAGGTCGCAGGTTGCCGGCGAGAGGAGCCTGCTGAGGAATTTATAGCCGCAACTGAGAAAAGCTTGGCGGTGGCCGGTGGGCGGGCGCGGGCGGCATTCCTTGGGATAGCATTTTATAGGAGAAAATTGACACCAGACGGGAAGTGCCGGCAGACATGAAACCTCTTGTCAATCCCACCAAACCTTCGCCTCGCACGGAGTCTCCCAAGCCGGTTTGACAGGCAGAAAGCGCGAGAGCTTGGGCGTTCAGACTAGCAAGAAGGATTCTGGCGGAAAGAGAAATGAAGAATTTCTGCTTTCCGCCAGCACAGGAGTGCCGCCTCCCACAGAAAGGGGACAAGAAAATTGCCTCAGCGCTTGAGGAACATCGGGCGCACGACAAAATAGCCGGCACCAAAAGCGGAGAGTACGATTGCGACCAGGAAAACGACGAGCCACACTCCGGCCATATCGGAAGTCCGCGGTGGTTTTGACCCGCGACTGGGGCGGATTTCTTGCTGCTCTGTAAACAGTCGCTCGGACAGGGGTGAGCTAGAGGAGCTAGAATCCATAAAGGGAAAAGGGTTGCTCGTCTCGTTCCCGATGCCGGCGCTCTGAGGGATGCCCGCTGGCGAGCTGTGACTGGGGTGAGGGGGTTCGGCACTCACTGGCGGGTTGGGTGCCGGTGGTGGCGGTGGCATATTCGGGTTGAACGGAGGCAGTGTGTTTTGAATCTGCTGCAGGCGGTAGGCGATCTGAATAACTTTGTCGATTTCCTGGCGCAACTGCTGGTTTTCTCTGGCTAAGTGCAGGTTTTGGGCGTTGAGAGCCTCCATTTGGGCTTTCATCGCTTCTAAGTCTGCCGTCACTTGCCGGTAGACGGAAATGGGTACAGAAGGGGAGTAGCCGTGAGTTTCGTGTGGCGTGTGATTGCCAGAGGCAGTACCATTTCGCATAGTAGGCTCGGTATCTGGATTCAAGGGCTGAACTTAAGCACAATTGCTTTCAGGGGGCGTGACTGTAGGAAATCCTGACTCAGATTAGAACAACCAGAGCTGCTCTCCGTCAAGAAATTCTCTAAAAAATTCATAAATATCCTTCATATTAGCCGCACCAGCCCCAGCGCCCGAGGGGGCGGGGGTCACACCCCACAGTACCGCCGGCAGCCTCACGGTGCGGCAAAACAGGGGGTGAGAGGGCTGTCTGTTGCAGAACGCGCATTGCGTCTTGTGAAGGAGGGTTTGCAAACACTGGCGGGTAACATCTGCCACCCAGCTCTAATTATGGCGTTAGCCGACCGGCCAGCCGGTGAGATCCGGCTGAACAGTATAAATTAAAGAGCCGGTTGCCAAAAGCTGAAACTATTACTATACTTATGTTTCAGCCATAAATCCCCGATCGGAAATCTAAAATCCAAAATCGAGCATTGATATGAGCCACTCCCCAACCCAGCAAGATTTCCAGCAAGATTTGCCACCGGCACCCACCGCCGGCGTTACCCCTGCAATCAAGTACGGCGAACGCCAGATTGCCGAAGGACAGCTGATCGCCTTCCCCAATCCGCGAGTGGGGCGGCGCTACGACATCAACATAACCCTGCCAGAGTTTACCTGCAAGTGTCCCTTTTCCGGCTATCCTGACTTTGCCACGATCCACATCACCTATACGCCTGACGAGCGAGTCGTGGAGCTCAAAGCGCTCAAGCTCTATATCAACAGCTACCGAGATCGCTACATCTCCCACGAAGAATCCGTCAACCAAATCTTAGATGACTTCGTAGCCGCCTGCAATCCCCTGGAAGTCACCGTCAAGGGAGATTTCTCCCCTCGCGGCAATGTCCACACCGTCATTGAAGTCCGCCACCGCAAGTAGGGTTTGAGCCACGGAACCCGGCACCCCTACCCCCTCGCCGCCTGGGGCGAGGGGGAGAAAAAAAGGGAGTTCGCCCCAGGCGCTGTGCGGCGGTGAATTTGCATAACCATCCCATATAATTAGAGAAAATCAATGCAACCGGACATAATATGAGTGCCCAAACTAACCCATCTTCTCGCCTGATTACTATCTCAATCAGCCATTTCTGCGAAAAAGCCCGATGGGCGCTCCACCGGCTTGCGATTCCCTATATCGAAGAGCGCCATGTGCCGCTGCTGCACCGGCTGGCGACGAGCCAGAGTGGCGGCGGCACAACCGTTCCCGTTCTCGTGACGGAGGCGGGTGTTTTTAGCGACTCAACTGACATCTTAAATTATCTCGATACTCTCGCACCGGCAGCGAAAAAACTCTACCCCGCTGACGCAAACTTGCGGGGTGAAGTGGAAAAACTGGAAGATTTATTCGACACTCAACTCGGCCCTAGCACGCGAGTTTGGTTCTACTTTTACCTTCTCGATAACCGCGAACTGATGCTGAAAATATTCTGCGACGGTGTGGAGCCGTTGGAGCAACAGGTGTTTGCGATTGTCTTTCCATGCATTGAAGCCGCCATGCGTCCCTGGATGAACATTACAGCGGAGTCCGCAACAGCAGCGCAAGAGAAAATTAAGCGCATCTTCGAGGAAGTGAGCGGGATGCTTGCGGATGGGCGCACTTACCTTGTTGGGGATAGTTTCTCAGCAGCAGATCTCACCTTTGCCTGTCTCGCCGCTCCTGCAGTGTGGCCTTCCGAGTATGGCACTTGGCTGCCCGAGTTAAGCGAAATCCCGGGCGAAATGCAGGCGACAATCGAGGCGCTGCGGGAAACTCCCGCCGGAAAATACGCCTTGCGCCTGTTTCGCGACGAGCGCCTGCAGTAAAAGGTTTTCACACATCAATTAGAGACGGTTTAGCAGGTCTAAATGATTTGTTAAATTCTCTCTCTTTTTGCTAGAAACCTGGCGATTATAAATCGCGGCTATACAAACAAAGCCCGCCTACGCGGGCTTTCATAGAAGAGCGAGACTCTCGGGATATGCGCGGTTTTTTTCATCGTTCCCAGTCCTGAGAAGTAGGGTGCGTTCCCAAAGGGAACGCTACAATTTAGGAAGCGCTGCTGCTCGCACCGGCACTCGGCTGCGCCAGCCGGTCTAACATGTCAATCAGTTCGCGCTCGAAGGCAACTTGCGCCCGATTGGTCCTGCCACCCACATAAAGTTGACCGTCTTTTTCCACCGCCCAAATTTGGGAGTGGGAGAAATAGCTCATCACGACGCTCGCCATCAGCAAGGCAAAGCCGGTGTAAACAATCGGGATTCCCGGATCGGCTTTGATTTGCAAGCCGGTGCTGCCGATAAGTTCGAGGACTTTCAGCGTCACGCCGTTGACTTCTGCTGACATGCCGGCGCGAACGGTATTAACCAACTTTCCCGAAGCATCATAAATCAGCAGCATACCCTGCAAATCTTTTGCTAGAATAGAAACACCGGCACTCAAATCCGGCTTAGTGGGAATCCAAGTTCCCCACAGCCGCCCTTTGCCGTTGGTATCCAGCTGACCCATCGGGAGTTGCAATATCGGACTGTTATTAATCCTCACCCGAATGCCGGCGATTCCCCAGTCTGTCTGGTAGAAAGTCACGCCCCGGTAGCGCAGCGGCGAGTTGACGTAGATCGTCTGGCGGTCAACTTCCTCGCCTTGCTTGTCCAAAACAGACAGATCGGAGTAAAATTGGTCGATATTTCCGTCTGGCTTGTAGTCAATCCAGAAGCGATTCACCCGCACTGACCAATCTTTGGGAATCTGGGATGCAGCTCCCGGACCGGCATCGATGATATTCTTGACTTGAAAGCTGTTGCCACTGGCAACCATTTCTTGCGCCAGAAAGCCGGTCATGGCTCCCAAAATCGCGCCGGCGAGAATAATCAGCATGCTGGCGTGCACGACAATCGGGCCAATCCGCCCTATCAATCCCTTGCGAGCGTAGAGCGAGTCGCCTTCGCGAAACACCCGATAGCGCCGGTTTTGCAGCAATTGCTCCAAGGAATTCATCTCAACACTCTTCAGCTGAGCGCTGAGAGCTAGCTTCTCGAACTGGCGCGGCTGGCTGTAAAATTTCCACCGGCGAGCTGCTTTCAGCGCGGGAAACTGGCGCGTAAACGTGCAGGCGGTTAAGCTAGTTCCGAACAAAATTAGGATTGACAGAAACCACCAAGTGCGGTATACATGGTCTAATCCCACAAACAGAATTACTTTCCAAGTCAGGAAGCCAAACAGGGCGGGGTGTTCTGGATAGTTAGACCGGTAGTATTCTAGAGATTGACCCTGTTCGATCACCGTGCCAGAAATGCTGAAGATGGCAATCGCCAGCAGGAGAAGAATTGCCAGCCGCAAATCTGCAACCACCGGCACCACTTCTCTGCGGACAAACCGCACGGGAACCAACCACAAATTAGAGATATTGGAGAAAAACGAATCTTGCGCGGTCATTTGTCAAGTATCAGGAGCTAATAGCTAATAGAAAATAACAGTTGAGTGGGCAGACAGGAATAAGCTTCACTAGAAATTTTACCTCCCGACAGGCGGGACGCCTGTCCTACGTCGGAATTGGATTTTGAGGATAGGGGACAGGCGGGACGCCTGTCCTACGTCGGGAATAATAGCTAAATTGCCGGCAGCAGGCGAAACAGCAGGGAAAACACGCCGAACCCCACTAACAGGGCACCGCTGACCGGCGTTATCCAGCCAGACCACCGGCGCAGTTCTAGGAGTTTTTTAATCGTAGCAGTAAAGGTGCCGGCGAGAATCAGGGGGGCGACATAACCGGCTGTGTAAGACAGCAGCAAAACGCTGCCCAAAATAGGGTCTTTTGTAGAGGAAATCCAAGCCAGCAAAGTTGCCAGAACAGGAGTGCTGCAAGGAGACGCCACCAAGCCAAAGGTGAGTCCGAGGAGATAGGAGCGCACGCCATCGGGCCAATCTTTAGAGATGAATTCGGTGCCGGTGAGGGAGGGTAACTGGAGGGGGAGGGCTTCGAGGAGGTTCAGCCCCATGATGATGGCGATGATGCTGGCAATCACCGGCAAGCCGATGCCAATTTGGCCATAGACAGAGCCGGCGGCGGCGGCGAGGATGCCCAAGCCGGCGAGGGTGGTGGCCAGTCCCAGGGAGAACCAAGTGGACTGGGCGGCGGCTTGCAGGCGGCTTTTGGCTTCGTAGCCGCCGATATAGCCTATGGTGATGGGCAGCATGGAGAGGGTGCAGGGGGTGAGGCTGGTGAGCAAGCCGGCGCTAAAAATCACGCCGGCGCTCAGCGCGGTGAGGTGAGTCAGCTGGGTGGAGACGAGGCTGTTGGCAAGTTGCTGCAGGTGGTACAGTTCAGTTTGTAAAGTTTCAATCATGCTTGGCTCGTGGAATGCCCAATCATGTAGCATTGTAACTTACCTGAGGGTTGAGAGCCGGTCGGGATGCCGGTGAGAGCCGGCGGAGGGCAGCACTTTTGCAAATATAGCGGGATTTATTTTAATAATGAACCGCCCCCGTGAAGGGACGCCAAGAAGAAAAGTAAGTCCAGAAACCCGGTTTCTTTAAAAAACCGGGTTTTTCAGCACCTCACCTCGGATGAAAACCGCTATAGCAAAAGGAAAGTAGGGTGCTTTTCCAAGAACAGCGCCCCCTGCTTATGAACTGCGCCGAACTTATCGGTGAGGAAGAGCAAGCTGTTTGTCGCAGTATTCTCAAACAGCACCGGCACATTCTGAAAGGGGAATGGGAATTAATCAAGGCGACATATTGTTGTTGGAACTGGGCATTCAAATCTGTTGAATTCAGTTGAGTTGCCCGAAATTGCCCGAGCGCGTTTAGCCTGACCTGGAAGGAGAGCGCGAACCCTACCGGCGCTGCCGGCGTTTTTGCCGGCGCTCCTCCAGAGACAGCACGTCAGCGCCGCCACTCTCGCGCGCCACGCGAATCAGCAAACCGGCGATCAGCAAGCTGGCAATCATGGAACTTCCGCCATAGCTGAACAGGGGGAGGGGCAAGCCGGTGGTGGGGAGAGCGCCGGTGGCCACGCCAATATTGAGCAGGGACTGCCCAACCATGAACACCATCGCGCCGGTGGCGACGAGCTGGTGTACAGTCCTGTCAGCTTTCAGGGCGACTCTCAGGGCGATTGTGCCGTAAGTGGCGATCAGCAGCATCAGCAGCACGCAGCCGGCTAAGCCAAACTCTTCGGCAAAGACGGAAAAGATAAAATCGCTGTACTGAATGGGCAGGTAAAACAACTTTTGCTGAGACAGCCCGAAACCTGAGCCCCAAGTGCCGCCAGAACCCACCGCCATCAGACTTTGAGTCAGCTGGTAGCCATCTCCGTTGCGATCCGCCCAGGGGTTGAGAAAGGACATGATCCGCCGGCGCTGGTACTCGCGGAAACTGACACTTAGCGTTGCCAGCAGCAGCCCCCCGAGGGCGGTTCCCCCCAGGTAAGCGGAGGGTAGGCCACCGGCAAGGGCCACCAACCACAGGCTCATGCCGCACAGCGCCGTCGTGCTCAGGTTGGGCTGCATCAAAATGCCTAAGAGTACGATCGCAAAAATCCCCACCCACCGGAGGCGGATTCGCCAGGGCAGGTAGTTCCACTGGCCAAAAATGCGGGCGCTTTGCAGCACTAGGAAGGGTTTGATTAATTCCGAGGGCTGAATTGCCACCGGCCCGACGGCTAGCCAGCGGGCTGCCCCATAGGCGGTGGTTCCCAGTCCCGGAACGATCGTCAGCCAAATCAGCCCCAGCAGCAGCAGGAGAATCCAGTCGGCTAGCCCCAAGATGTAGCGCAGGGGGGAGTGAACCAGGATGTTGAAGCCCACCAAGCCGGCTAAAGCCCACATCACCTGGCGCTTGAAGTAGTACAGCCCATCGCCATGCTCGGTATAGCCGCTGGGGTAGGAGGCAGAAAACATGACGACTAGCCCCGCGAACAGCCACAGGAAGGTTAACCATCGCAGCCAGCGGGCTTCCCAGGACCACTCTCGCACGGAGGGGTCAACGATGAGTATCAGGCGGCTTATATTCACAAGCGCAGCATTCTATCGATTTGTGATTTTATCTGATCTCTCTTCAGTTTATAAACCGGCTTTCCCCAAGAAATGCGGTTTCTTTTTCAAGTGCGGCAGTTACTTACCACATTTTTGGAATAATGTCAATAGACTTTTGAGGGCGCTCAGGGGGCCAGAAACCCGGTTTCTTTAAGAAACCGGGTTTCTCAGTACCCTATAAATCTTCAAATAAAAAAGAGGCCGGCTCGACCTCTTTTTTGCGGTATTGCTTTTGAGTGGGAATTTACTGCAAGCCGGTGTTGGCACCGGGTTTGCCGGTTGCCAGCTGCACTTTGATGATTTTGCCACCCATTTTCATGATCCGCTGCTGCTCGCGGAACCAGTTGTCGTAGGGCACCAGCTTTGTAAAATAGGTGTTTTGCAGTTCCCGCTGGGTGCGGATGCGAGTTTGGCTGGGGACGCAAGCAGTAACTTTAAACATTCGCATGGCTTATCTCTCCTTAAGGTGCGAAAAATTTTGCATCTGAATTCAGATATCTATAGCGAAGGCAGGGAGTCAAGAGTCAATGTTAGACCGTTAAAACTTATCGACTGTTGCGGACAAGCCTTTGACGAGCTAGCACTCACTCTAGACTTCCCTGACCTCAGGATCTTGGGTTTTGGAGTTTGGATTTTCGAGTTTGGATTTCCCAGAAATCTCAAACCTCAAATCTCAAATCTCAAATCCCTCTTAGCTCAAACCAGAGGAAATGTAGTCGAAGTAGACGCCCATTTCCTTGCCAGCATCGGGGCCCACCAGACCGGCGGTGACTTCCTTCATGGCTTGGATGGCTTGGACAGTAGCACCGATGGGCACGCCCAGGGAGTTGTAGGTTTCTTTCAGCCCGTTGAGCACGCGCTCATCGAGGATGGAGGGGTCGCCGGCCAGCATGGCGTAGGTGGCGTAGCGGAGGTAGTAGTCCAGGTCGCGGATGCAGGCTGCGTAGCGACGGGTGGTGTACATGTTGCCGCCCGGACGGGTGATGTCAGAGTACAGCAGGGACTTGGCAACTGCTTCCTTGACGATGGTGGCGGCGTTGGCGCTGATGGTGGTGGCGGCGCGGACGCGCAGTTCGCCGGTGGCGAAATAAGCCTTCAGCTTGTCGAGAGCGGAGCCGTCCAGGTACTTGCCTTGGACATCAGAGGAATTAATAACCGCGGTAATTGCGTCTTGCATGTTTGTGGTTCCTTAAACTGTCGTGCGGAAAGTCGTTGGTTGATTGGTTCAAATCCGAGAGCAGGAGCTAGTCCTACTGCATGGCACCGATCACGTAGTCGAAGTAGCTACCAGCTTCAGCGGCATCGCTCCCAGACAGCAGGGAGGAGGCGACGCTCTTCATGGCGCGAACGCCTTCGGCGACGGCTGCGATCGGGGTGCCCAGGGAATTGTACATTTCGCGGACGCCGACGATACCGATTTCTTCGATCGGGGTGACGTCACCGGCGACGATTCCGTAGGTGATCAGGCGCAGGTAGTAGTCCAAGTCGCGCAGGCAGGTGGCGGTCATTTCTTGACCGTAGGCGTTACCGCCGGGGGAAACCACGTCGGGACGCTTTTGGAACAGCTGGTCGCCGGCTTGCTTGACGATGCGCTCGCGGGATTCGGTCAGCACTTGGGCGATGCGGACACGGGCTTCGCCGGTGCTGACGAACCCTTTGATCCGATCCAGTTCGCCGGGGCTGAGATAGCGAGCTTCGGCATCAGCATTCACGATGGACTTCGTGACGATACTCATTTAACGTTTTCCTCCGAATGAGATTGTTACCAGATGTGTCTAATCTGAGTCTGGCTAGAGCCAGTGGGTGACGAGTGCCTATCTGCCAGAGTTTTGAGCGGGCCCGGTTTAACGGGGACTCGCACCGGCAGTTTTTGATTGCGCTCCGACACCCCTACAGTATTTTAAGGGAACGGCTGCCATTATAAAACCTAACTTTTTTTCCGATCGCTTTCGCGAATCAGTCAGAGAAAGCCAGCTTTTCCGGCGGGCGCGTTTACCGCTGCGGTCGCTTCTGGCCACTTTTCGGTCAGGCTTGCTGGCCCTTTCGGGCCCCCTGAGGGCCGTCCCGCTCGCCTCCAGTCACGTTCCGCAAATATGGATATTTTGCAGCATGACATTAACATTCTCGACAGGTTCTTAATATTTTGTAATATTTCGCCTCAGATTCATCAGGGGACAGGGGGGTGGGGGTGGGGGCTAGAGGTTAGGACTGAGGGATTTGCGGAGTCCTGCCAGAAACCGGGTTTCTTAAATGGGGCATTGGGCAGTGGGCGATGGGGCAGTGGGCGATGGGGCATTGGGGCAGTGGGCGATGGGGCATTGGGCATTGCTGTGAGTCTTTCCTATAGGCCACGATCAGTGCGCCACGATCGGTGCGCCATGCCATTAATGTCCGCGCCCTAAGTGCCGGCTGCGATATTATGCTTTTAATTTGCTTTCAAAAAACTGTTTTCCTGCCATAAATTACCGTATATAGGCAATTTTGGCAGCGAAAGCTAGAAGTTTTATAAAAAATTAAATGGAAGCATATTTTTGGGGTCCTGAATCTGAAAAGGCTTGACTGCGGCCTTTTTCAATTCCATTATCCAAAATCTAAAATCCAAAATGGGCATTGCCGCTGCCGCCTACTTGCGAGGGCCAATGCCGTCACAGAGGTGGCGCTGCTCATCGCTGAGATTGGCGGTGGGGTTGCGGAGATAGTCGCGCATCCAGTCGCACCCCCGGGCCATGAGGTGGTCCAAATCCAAATCCCACAGGATCACCTTTTTGTCCTCACCGGCAGAGGCCAGCGTTTTGCCGTCGGGACTGAACCGCACGTCCCAAACCGAATCGCTGTGCGCCGCCAGGGTGCCCAGCAGGTTGCCGTCCAGGTTCCAGAGTTTCACGGTTCTATCCTTGCTGCCGGAAGCAATAATCTGGCCATCGGGACTGAAACTGGCGGTGTAAACACTGTCCTTGTGTCCCAGTATCTTTTGCAGCAGACGACCGTCCCGATTCCAGAGTTTTACTGTCCTGTCGGCACTGGCGGTGACAAATATCCGGCCATCGGGGCTGAAACCGACGTCATAGACGCCAGCGATGTGATTTCCCAGGGTTTTATACTCAGTGCCGTCAAAGCGCCAGAGTTTCACCTCTGTACTGCCGGCGGAAGCCACCAGCTGTCCGTCGGGGCTGAAGGCCACGCTTTGCGCCGGCGAGCTGCGCCCCGCCAGAGTGGCCAGCGCCGCACCGTCAGGAAGCCAGAGTTTTACCGTTTTGTCAGTGCCGGCGGTGGCAATCTCGCCCTGCGGGCTGAACGCCAGGCTGTATACGCCCTGACTGTCAGCCGCCACGGTACGCAGCAACTGGCCAGAAGGATTCCAGAGTTTCACCGTTTTATCCTGACTGGCGGAGGCCAGGGTTTGACCGTCGGGACTGAAACTGACGTCCGTCACCCAGTCCGTGTGGCCGGTGAGTGTCCGCAGCAGCGTGCCGTCTTTGCCCCACAGTTTAACCGTGCTGTCGAAACTGGCAGTGGCTAGAGTCCCAGACCGGCTGTAACTGGCCCGCCTCACCAACGCCTGATGTTGCAGTACCCTCAGAGAGCCGGTGCCGGCAAGATCCCAGAGTTTGACGCTATTGTCCGCACCGGCAGACGCTAGCGTCTGGCCATCCGGGCTAAAACTCAAACTCCTGACAGCAAAAATGTGACTCCCAAAGGTATTGAGCAAACGTCCATCTTTCCTCCAGAGTTTCACCGTCCTGTCAGCGCTCGCCGAGGCCAGGGTTTGGCCATCGGGGCTGAAACGCACAGACCAGACCGTATTTTCATGTCCGGAGAGAGTTCTCAACAAAGTGCCGTCGCCCTTCCAAAGTTTGATCGTGCCATCCCCACCGGCAGAGGCAATCTCGCCCTGGGGGCTGAAACTCACGTCAAAAACCTTGCCGGTGTGCCCCTTGAGGGTGCGCAGCAGGCGACCGTCAAAGCCCCAGAGTTTGACCGTCCTGTCGGCGCTGGCGGAAGCGAGGGTTTGGCCGTCGGGGCTGAAACTCACCCCCCAGACCTCATCCGTGTGGCCCTTGAGCGCCCGCAAGAACTTCCCATCGCGCCGCCGCCAGAGTTTGACGGTGCTGTCAGAGCCGCCAGTGGCCACCACTTCGCCATCGGGACTGAAACTGGCCGTAAAAACCCCACCGGCATCCGCTTTGAGGGTGCTTCTCAAGACACCGGCACGACTCCAGAATTTTACCGTGCCGTCCCCACTGGCCGACGCCAGCGTCTGGCCATCCGGTGAGAACGTGGCGCTGTACACCTCCGCCGTATGGCTGTTGAGAGTTTTTATCGAACTCCCACTGCGGTTCCAGAGTTTTACCGTGCCGTCAGCACTGGCAGAGGCCAGCATCTGGCCGTCGGGACTGAAACTCACGCCAGCAACGGTATTGCTGTGCCCCTGCAAGCGGTTGCGCTCCCTCACCTTGTTTACCGCCTGCTGCAGCGCCGTGACAGCCTCCATGCGAATGTCAGCCGGCACCATAGATCCCAGCCATGTCTTGAGGCGTCTGCCGGCTCTCAAACTTTCGATCAGCGCCTCAAACTCCAGGTGCGAGTTGTAGAGAGCTTTTGAAGAGGCGGTTATGGCTCTGATCTGGGCGCTGCTCTGGTTGAGTGACGCCACCAGGGCCAAGAGGAGGCCAACCGCTGCCAGCCCCAGCACCGCACGCTGCAAGGAAAGAGGCGCTGGGCGCAGTTCCTGTTTGAGAGTGGGATTGCTGGCGCTGCTGCGCCGTTTGGGCGCTTCCGCAAGTTGCAGGGCAAGTTGCAGGCGCACCTCTGGCCCGAAGTTGCAAGTTTGGCGTATGGGCTCAACCAGGTAATCGTGGACGAGCTGGTAGCGGTTTTCTGGCTCCGCCGGCACGCGAACCACCAGCCCCGAGCCGGTCAAAATCTCTAAAATCAAATCCAGTTTATCGCTGTCGGATTGCAATAGTTCTGCCAGCTCATCCCGCGTTCTTAATGGTCGGGTGCCTTTTTCATTTGTCAGCAAGGCCAGGACTTTCCAGGCAGCGTCTCTGTTTTCCGCACCGCAATCTCTGACGGCGCTTTCAATGGAATGCTTTACGAGTTTTGCTTTGGGGTTTTCTCCGAGCTGCTGGTATTTTTCCAAGGTGGTAATGCCGTCGGTTTGCAGTTGCGACCCCACCAGCTGCAACTCAATTGGGCGCACTTCCTCCGTGCTGCCGGCTAAATCCCGCACTAATGCCTCAATCAGCGCCGGCTCTACGGGAAAGTGCGCCAGCCCGGTCAGGTGTTCAATCACAGCCTGCGCTTCAGGGGGGGAAAAATTCCCCAAGCAGTAGCGAGCGTCTTCGCTGAGAATGCTGCTGAGAAGGCTGCCGCTGTCAGGGCGCGGCGTCCGCTCGTCCCACTCCAAAATGTAATACAGGTAATGCCGGTAATCCGCACGCAACGACAAAATTATCTTTACGAAAGGGATGTTTAAAGCGTCGCGCAGAAAAGTCCAAAATTTATGCCTTGCTTTAGCATCTGTACAGATAAAGAAAAATTCCTCAAACTGGTCAAAAATTAGAACGGTTAACAGGTTCCGCTCGCCATTTTGAGCCAGCAGTTGCAGAGCGCCGCTCAGGGAGGGGTCTGCCGGCGGCTCACTGCTGGGGGAGAGGGCTTTTGCCAATTCTCTGCCCAAGGTTTGCATGCAGTCGGTGTAAGATTTTACCAGCACCGGCAAAACCCTGTGGGTGCCGGTGGCGGTGCTGTGCAGCGCCGGCACTAACCCAGCTGTTAAAATGGAAGTTTTGCCCACGCCGGAGGGGCCAAGAATGACGGTGAGTTTGCGGTCAGCGCGGCTAATTCTCTCGATCAGCCGGCTGACATCCCGCTGTCTCCCGGAGGCTTCAATTTCTTTGGCGGCGCTGACTTTTTGCTGTCCGACTTTCCTGTGCGGCTGCAAGGCACCGGCACCCATAAAGGCGCGGAACCCATACTCGTGCTCGATGGCGCGCTGTTCTTGCTTGAGGCGAAAGGCTTCTAGATACTTACCCCGCTCGAAGTAAATCTGGCGCAATTCTTGCAGTATATTTATATACAGTTTGGGGGCGCTGTGCGCGTCGGTTTCCTGTCTGGCGGTTTCCAGGCTGCTGGCGGCGTCGCTGTCGTTGAGCTGGCGCTGCGATCGCGCCAGAAGCAGCAAATACAGCCCGCGCTGCTGGGGTTGGGGTGAGGCTGCTCCTGCTAGGGTGCGAATCGCCTGTTGGGCTAGTTCGCGGGCTTCTGCCGGCTGGTTGCGCTGGAGGGCGACTTCTGCCAGAAAGCCCAAATCTTGGGCCACCAGGGCCAGACTGCCGGCGGCTTGATGAGCGGGGAGGTATTTTTTGGCTAGCTTTTGCAACTGTTCCCACGCTTCTAGGTGTCGCAGGACTTCTCCGAGTTGCCCGACCACCTGAGCGACTAAATCCTGTCGCTCCGCCGCCTCGAAGGCGGTTATGCTTTGCTCGAAGGCATCTCGTGCCTGCTCCCAGCACCGGCGGCTGTCTGCAGGCTGTCGCTGGGCTTGACAGCCACAGCAGGTGCCGGTATAAAATAGGATGACTCCCTGGCGCTCTAAGAGATTTTGGATTCGGTATTCTAGATTTTCAATGAATTCGGAATTTACGATTAAGAATGCGGCGCTTTGCCAAAAGGCTAAGCTTTGCCGGTAGCGATCTAAAGCTGCCTCTGTCTGGCCATTTTCATCGGCTTGCAGGCCGCGAATAAATTCGAGCGTGGCTGCTATATCTGGCTGCAGTTGGTAGGCGCGACTTTGCAAGTCTTTCCAGGCGGATTCGAGTTCCTCGTGCAGCCGGTCGTCGGCGGCTATCTGGCAAAAGTCGGGGTGGGGCAACTGAGCGGTGTCTGGCTCTAAGACGCGGGCGAATACGGCTCCTGTCTTTTCGTGGAGGAAGTCGATTAGCTCTTCGGTTGGGAGTTCAAATTCAACGGTGGTCGCCCAACTCTCGAAATCGGGGGCGACTCGAATCAGCTTGCGCAGGACTTCATCGCTCCCCCACAACAGTAGCGGGAAGGGAAAGTGTTTGCGAAATTCTTCCCGAATCAGGTTGGTGGCGGTGAGCACCGGCTCGATATTTTCTAGCGACTCTAATCCCAGAATGGTGAGTGCCGGTGGCGGATTGTCCCCGATGTCTGCGGCGATAGGGGCAAACAGGGTTTTGACGGACTCGGGGAGGGCGAGCCGGTGAATGCGGGCGGTGGACAGCTGTTGCAGCTGCAGCAGCATGCGATCTCGCAAGCGAGTGTAGTTGCAGCGCACCAAAATTAGGGAAAATTGTCCCTGCGAGAGGTCGAGCGCCCGTACCAGCGTCCTGAGCGATTCCTTGTTGTAAGTGGCCACGTCTTCGAGCCGGTGCGTGTCACTCATGGTTTATGCGGTTTAGTTTACATTCAGATTTTGCACTATTATCTGGGCGCGAGCTCCAATTCGCCCCTCACCGGCCAATTCTTTTTGTCAGCCCCATCCGCCGCCTCACCCCTGAACCCCTTCTCCCGCAAGGAGTCGGGTGCTCTCTCCCCCCAGCAAGTCGCTCTCCCCCCAGCAGAGCACTTCCCCAAAGCCGGTGGGGCAATTGCCGGCACATGGGCAAAGGGGGAGACACGCCGGTGGGTTATAGCAATGCATGGATTTTGGATGCCCGGATAATGGAATTGAAAAAGCCGGCAGAAAAGCTTTTTCCGTCATAGACCTAAATTCTAGCTATCTCAACGCGGTATTCCTGCCTAGTTACGCACCGGCAGCCGGCACCTTACCCCGCTCCCTCAGGCAGAATTGTGCCGGTTTGTTGAGATGAAAATTTTGGGAAAAATGTAGACAAAGTTTGTGATTTGCGTTATGATAGTAGAGTGAGAAAATGTGCCGGCATATAAGGTCGTGTTCAGGGGGCCGGTGGATGTTGTGTTAAGGGGCCAGGCGATTGGAAATCGCGGCTATACAAACAAAACCCGCCTGCGCGGGTTTCTTTGAAGAAGATGGTTTGTAGTAGGGCTTTAGCCCAAAGGTTCGTAGTTGGGCTTTAGCCCCAAAGTTTGTAGTAGGGCTTTAGCCCAAAGGTTTGTAGTAGGGCTTTAGCCCAAAGGTTTGTAGTAGGGCTTTAGCCCAAAGGTTTGTAGTTGGGCTTTAGCCCAAAGTTTGTAGTAGGGCTTTAGCCCAAAGGTTTGTAGTTGGGCTTTAGCCCAAAGGTTCGTAGTAGGGCTTTAGCCCAAAGGTTCGTAGTAGGGCTTTAGCCCAAAGGTTTGTAGTTGGGCTTTAGCCCAAAGGTTTGTAGTAGGGCTTTAGCCCAAAGTTTGTAGTTGGGCTTTAGCCCCAAAAGTTCGTAGTTGGGCTTTAGCCCAAAGGTTTGTAGTTGGGCTTTAGCCCCAAAAGTTCGTAGTTGGGCTTTAGCCCAAAGGTTTGTAGTTGGGCTTTAGCCCCAAAAGTTCGTAGTTGGGCTTTAGCCCAAAGGTTTGTAGTTGGGCTTTAGCCCAAAGGTTTGTAGTTGGGCTTTAGCCCAAAGGTTTGTAGTTGGGCTTTAGCCCTACAGAAATTTTCGGGTAAATATAGAAAAAGTTCCGGATTAGCGCTAGGATAGTATCGTGGGAGAAAGTGCCGGCATATAAACTTCGGCTAGAGTTCCTGGCGATTGAAATCGCGGCTATACAAACGAAACCCGCCTTCGCGGGTTTCATTGAAGAAGATAGTTTGTAGTTGGGCTTTAGCCCAAAGCTTCGTAGTTGGGCTTTAGCCCAAAGGTTCGTAGTTGGGCTTTAGCCCAAAGTTTTTAATAGGACTTTAGCCCTACATAAATGTTCGGGGAAAGGTAGACAAAGGTTCGGATTTGCGCTAGGATGGGATCGGGGGAGAAGGTGCCGGCATATAAACTAAAGAATTATTGAGGAGCGTGCGTTCAATTGTGCGGCTTAGAATACGCTTAGGGCGTGCCGCGCCACCGTGCTATAATGGCAAAAAAGAGCAACTGGCGCTCACTGAGAGCGTCCCGCGCACCTATGAATGAGAATTTAGTGGGGTTATACGAGCCGCTCAACACTCTCAAACCTGCCGGTGAAGATATTTGGATTGCGGACGGACCCATCGTTGAGATGGCGATGTACGGCACCGCAATCCCCTTTCCAACGCGCATGACAGTCGTGCGGCTAACCTCTGGCGAGTTGTGGTGCCATTCCCCTGTCGAATTAACTGAGCAGCTTAAAGCCGAAATTGACGCACTTGGCTCAGTGCGGCATCTAGTTTCGCCCAACAAAATCCATTACGCTCACATTGGCGCTTGGGAGAAAGCCTATCCAGACGCGCTCGCTTGGGCGTCTCCAGGAGTGCGAGAGCGTGCTGCGCAGCAGCGCATCGAGGTGGTCTTTGATGCGGACCTGAGTGACAAAGCGCCGGCACAGTGGAATAATGACCTCGACCAACTGATTTTTCGGGGGAGCCGGTTTATGGATGAAATTGTCTTTTTCCACCGCAAAAGCAGGACGCTGATTCTGGCGGATCTCATTGAAAATTTCGAGCTAAACAAAACGTCGCAGTGGATTCACTGGTTGCTGAAACTGACAGGCTGTGCTGATCCGGATGGCAAAATGCCCTTGGATTTGCGAATGACCTTTTGGGGGCGAAAAGAGCAAGCCCGCGCCTGCGTCGGGCGGATGCTGGCATGGGAGCCGGCTAAAATTATCATCTCTCACGGGCGCTGGTACGAGAGCAATGGAACCGCCGAATTGCGTCGGGCTTTCCGCTGGCTTGGTAATTTCTAATCCCATCATCGGGGAGATTAAGGGTGATTTGGGAAATCGGTGTAGCAGAAGCTAGCTTGTTTTATTCTAGCTTATTTCAGGAGTCCGCTGGTATTGTAGGGGCTAGAATTTAGCCCAGAGGTCATTGCTTGTATTTGTGCCGGCATTTGAAAAGGGCGAGCGCCTTGGGGATAGTAGGGCACCCCTTGGCGCGGCACACCGGCAGTGGATTTGCCGGCTCGTTTAGGCACGCTATATAAGGATGCCGGTTTTATTTCAAGGAATCGATCAGTTGGCGCATTTCTTCAGCATCCCGTAGCATGCCGAGGCTGTTGAAACCTTTCAGCGCATTATTGGCCCATTCGCGGGCTTCTGGGGAATTTCCCCGCGCTTTCTCCAAACGGGCATAGGATGCTTGGTAGTAAGCGATACGCCGTTTCTCCTTATTGCGCTCAACTACAGGCAAGCCCGTATTCAACAGTTTTTCCGCTTCATCAAAATTACCTTGCGCTATTTCGATCTCAGCCAGCTCCCCCTGAGCGTAGTAAACGGCTCGCTGCCAGTTAATCTCTCTACCCTGTTTCTCTACTTGCTGGTAAAGTGACTTAGCACGGTCATAATCACAGGTTTTATGATGGATTTCAGCCCGATAATATTGAACGGTTATGGCATTGCGAATGCGGGAGCTATTTTCAAGATCGCTACTGGCGAGAAGGATCTCTTCCTCCTCTAGCCAATAGCGGGCTTGTTCGTATTGTTTTTTGCTGATATATAGCTGGGCGAAATAGTCAGCGAAATGAGACTTAAGATAAAAGCTGGCATGCTCTCGCATATTCCACGCTTGTGATAAAAGATATTCGGCTTTTTCTAGTTGCCCCATGAGAATCAGCTTCCAACTCTGTTCTGCCATAGCCCACACCGTGGTTGACAACTCCCCACGGCGTTCCGATGCTTCAATTAGCCATTGCATCCAGAACAGGCAGTCTTCCCAATATCCATAGATGTGAGCGTAATGTCTCAAATTCTGCCATAAATCCCTGATATTTTCATAGCGCTCTTGGGACGCACACCAGTCAAGCACTGCCAGAAGGTTTCCACCTTCTTCCTGCAGACGGTCATACTGAATATGCCATTCTTGCCATTCTTTCTGTCCGTGTGTTTGGGCAAAATCCAGATACCACTTCACCCACCGCTCCCGCGCCTCCTTCTCGAAATCTGGGTAAGCGGCAAGTTCCGCTAGGGCGTATTCGCGAGTCAGCGAGAGCATACTGTAGCGCCCATCTTTCTGAGTTACTAGGGAGAGTTGCTGGAGTCGAGCCAAGCCTCTGTTGGCAGCAGCGGGATCTGCTGTCAGTCCAGCCACTTCAGCCACAGCATCTCGGATGGGGGGATCAGAGAAAATCGCCAAGGACATCAGTAACTTGTGCGGTGGTTGCCCCCTCATTCCCTGCACTGATTCCTTAAAGCAGAATTCCGCCACGTCACCTGTGTTTGAGGCTAACCCCTCCAATACCGACTCTAGGGGATAGCCACTGCATACTTGGCCAATGGCATAGACGATCGCCAGCGGAACTCCGCCAGTGCGCTCGTAGAGCCGCTTTGACTCCTCATCGCTGAAGGCTATTCCTTTTTCGTCCGCTTGTTGCCGAATCAACTCCTGACCTTCCTCTGGGGATAAGTTTGTCAGGCGAATAGGGACATGCACTATCTGCTCGCGGGTGGTGAGCACCACTTTGACATTGGAAGGCAGATCGTACAGGAAGGTAACAATATTCTCGGTGTCCTGCACGGTTTCCATGTTGTCCACAATCAGCAGGGTGCGCTGTCTGGCCAGACTTTGCCGCACCCGGTGGAATTGGTCTTCAGGGGCGGATTGAGTAATCGCCGGTTCGTCCAGGGTAATAGCAATCTCCCGAAAGATGTCCCGCAGGTTGCGCTGCGCCTGCTGTCTGGACAAGATGCCACTCGCAGTCAGGTACTGTTGCTTGGCTGAAGTGAAGATGATGGCATCGAATGTGGGAATCCCAAGAAGCTTCTCACGGCTGGCTTTCAGACACCGGTAAGCTGCTTCTACCACCAGTGCAGTTTTGCCCACGCCGCCAATGCCGTCCACTGTAATCATGTGGGCCGAATGCTCGGGCGAGAGGAGTTGCAGCAGCCGGCGCATTTCCTCATTGCGACCGATAAAAGCAGTATAGGTCGGTGCCGGCAGGTTGTGGGGGATGCGGCGAAACACTTCCCCCTCGTCCCCTTGGCCACGAGGGGACTGAGGGGGGACAGATGGGGTATCCGGGGTGGTGTTCGCCTCGGCGTCGGAAGTAGAGCCACCGGCACCCGCCACCCCACGATCTTCGATGTACTGGGCCACCAGTTGCTGTAACTCCGGCTCTGTAACGTCCAAGCCTTTTGCAATTTTACGGCGTTTGTCTTGCCTGGGCTCTGCAATCTCACCATTGACTAGCTTGCTGACGTAGGAGGGATCTAGCTTTGCATTTGCCGCAAATTGCCTTTGGGTCAGGTTTCTTTCCTGGAGGAGATGCTTTATTGCGGCTCCGAATAATTTGGACTGGTCAGGTTTGTACGCCATAATTCAACGGTTTAATTTCGGTTGAAATTCAATATAGTGGAAAATTTGCTACTTGGCAAGCTTGAAAAACTTGAAAATTTTTCGCTATGTTGGATTTAAGGGCGAAAGCTCAAAGGGAACACAAGGGTGCGCACCGGAAGCAAGGCCAAACGCCAAGCGTCAGCAAACAAAGTTAATCTGCTAAAGAGGACTAACAAAATGTCAGTTGAGTGCTATACCACCAAAACCTTGGACGACCATTCCCGTGCTACTACCTTACTGGAAGAACCGGAAAAAGACCCCCTGATTTCTCCGCAAGCCTCAATCTGCACTTGGTGCGGTAAGACAATGATTTTTGGCGACCACTGTAAGAGTCGCAATCAAGCCGCAAACTGCTCTCACTACGCAGATACAAGGAAGCGGAAAAGATAACACCCAGTCTAATTAGTTGCTAATTGCAAGTCTAATTAGCGCATATTCCCCCCCTTTAACAAGGGGGGATATAGAATGTCCCACCCCCTAAAAAAGGGGGCTAGCAGTATCCTCAAATCTTTTGGATGATTTTCCCATGTCTAAGAAAAACATCTCACTGCTGTTCTTCTTGCCGCTGACATTACTGATTTATCTGACTCTCCATGTTGGCGCACAAAACATTAAAGAAGTTAATCAGTTTTTCACAGGTAATTGCTCGCGATCTGGTCGGTTGGGGGGGTTTAATTGGAATTGGGATACATGTACATTCCCCGGAAATGCTTCCTTTTACGAGGGCAAGTTCCGCCTGAAAATCATTAAAATTGATGGCGGTAGCAGCACAAAAGTTCGTATAACTCGAACCGGCGATAAGGAATACGACTTAAAGGCCAATCAGTCTCTAGATGTAACTTACAACAAAAAGGATGTTGCGCAAGTTCGTTTCTTTCCTCAAGGTTGGTGGTCTACAGTTGAGTTTGAAATTCAGCCTTACTAACAAATCTGTAGATAATTTAGCGCATTTATTAGTGCTTAATGGCAGTCCTAATGCTCTAACTAATGTCGGTTTCTAAGCACCGGAAGAAACCGGGTTTCTGCGACAGCCTTTGCATCTCACCCGAAAGATTAATCAGAAACCCGGTTTCTAAGCACAGCACCGGCAGAAACCGGGTTTCTGAGACAGCCTTTGCATCTCACCCGAAATATTTATTCAGAAACCCGGTTTCTAAGCACCGGCAGAAACCGGGTTTCTGCGACAACCTTTGCATCTAACCCGAAAGATTTAATCAGAAACCCGGTTTCTAAGCCCAGACAAAAACCCCCCAATCAGCCAAAAGCCAACTGGGGGGGAAACACTTGTAGAGACGCCATCAACCGGCGTCCCCAAAATCACAAACTACGCGCGCTTGTAAGGCACCACATCCTCGCCAAAATAGCGAGTGTACTCAGCACCATCCACCAGCGCCGCAACAGCAGCCGGCAGACCGCGCTCAGCCATCAACTGCAACGATTGGTTCACCTCAACAGTTGCCGGTGTGCGACCCAGCAAATGCCGGCACAGCACCTCAGCCGCCTTAGCAGCCGGGAAAGGCTTGACAAAACGCTCGCCATATGCATCCGAACTCGCCAGCTGGCGGACAAACTCCCGCACCGAAATCTCACCGGCACGCAACTTCGCCTCCAAATCCGCCGCAACAGGCAGATCCTCACCGGCAGCATCCATCACCTGCAGGTAAATCGCCCGAATCGCCGCATCCATCTCAGCAGCACCCGAATTCCGACTCACCCGGTAAATCCGCGCCACCTTGCTGACAGCCGGTTTGGCCACACCGGCAGAAACCGACCGGCCCACACCAACCAAATCAACCTTGCTCGCCGGCATAGACGCCATCTTCTCAGCCATCAGAGGCATCTTAGCGACATCCATGCCAGTATCCACCGGCTCAAAGCTAGGCACCACCAGCTCATCATTCTGCTTAGTCAGCTGGTTGTACAGCTTCTCAGTATTCGGGAAATTCGCAGCCGGCAGAGTCGGGAAGCGCCGGTAGGGCACCACATCCTCTCCAAACGTCTGCAAATACTCCATACAGTTCACCATCGCGCCAATAAAGCCGCGAATCCCCTGCGAAGCCAGAATCTCATTGTACTTGCGAATTTCCGCCTGATTCTGCGGTGCCCGTCCCAAGAAGTGCTTAGTGCCCAGCTCAATCACCTTAGTATTCGGATAAGGCGCGTAGAACTCCTTCACATAAAGGCTAGAGCAACCCAAGCCCTCAATAAACTCCTTGACCGTAATCTCCCCATTCCGCAGCTTGCTTTCCAAGCGGCTGAACTCATTCTTAATGATATAGGGGTTGAGATCCCGCTCAAAGATTTGCCGGTAGGCAGCCTGAATCACATTCTGCACCGCCACCTTATCCGCCAGAGTCGTCAGCTTGAACACCTTACTTTGTTCGCGACGCTTCTGCACGCCTTGGCTGATGCGGGCTTCCACATCCGGAATCGCCCGTTCGGGAACCGCACCCAGCTCAATAAAGCGAGGTGTTTCCGGCACTTCCACCTTGGCACCCTTATCCGCAATCGTGCCAACCCGCATTGAGCGCAGGGCCAAACCGCCCGGAGTCAGGTAGCGCTCATAGGGAACCGTATCCTCCCCAAAAGACTCCTCGTACTCCTTGCTGTCGAGAATCGCATCCACCAGGGCGTAGAAACCCTTCTTGGCGCAGATATCGAAATAAGCGTTCATTTCCTGACGCCCGTAGGTGGGGCGGCCCAGGAGCCGGCGGTGGATGTACTCAACCGCCTTACAGACGTACAGTGAAGTCCAGTACATGTTGCGGAACACATCCGACTTAGCCAAAATGCGGATAAACTCCCGCATTGTGATGTCGCCGTTTTCCAGCTTGATTTCCGCCACCTTCTGGCGCTGGCCATCATAGAGATCGCGCCCGAACACTTGCAGGTAAGCGGCGCGAATCACCGCTTGTGCCGAGCTTTCCGAGAATTTGACGCTCACGCCTTGCACCGGCGTCACAGTACGCTTGCCGAACTTGGCCTGACCGCTGGGAATCTGGTCGAGCTTGAACACCTTGGGCCCGAGAGATCCAGGAGCCTTGCCCCGGGCGTCCGGGTTGCTCAGCTGGTTCTCGATACCGGCACCGCGACGGATGAGGATGCGGCGGGTGTCCTTGCCAAAAGGTGCGGGACTGGTGCTGGGGTTGCGAGTTTCTTTCGGGAAAATCGCGCCGAACTGGATTTCCAGGGGGTCATTGCCGCTGCCGTAGACGTGCTGGTCGGGCAGGGGCTGGGTGTAGGAGGCGAACAGGGTAATGAACTGCGGCACCTTGCGGAAGGGGGCGCTGTAGTTGAACAGGTCAAACTGCGCACCCCAGTTGCGGCACTCTTGGGCTTCTTGGCCCAGACCGCGCAGGTAGGGCACCGTTTCTTCGCCAAAGTAGTCCGAGTATTCCTGAGAGTCCACCAAAGCGTCGATCAGCGCCGGCAGACCGCCCTTAGAAACGATCGAGAAGTATTTCTGCACTTCTTCGCGAGAAGAGGGAGCGCGACCCAGGAAGTGGCGGAATGCCAATTCCAGAGCCCGGCTGTTGATGAACGGCTCGAAGAACTGCTTGCGGTAGAGGGGAGATTTGCCGACGCGGCGGACAAACTCCTTCATCGAGATTTCGCCGTTCTTGACCTTGGACTCCAGGTCAGAAATCCCCAAACTGTAAGCGCGGGTGATGTCGCGCTCAAAGATTTGCCGGTAGGCGGCTTTGACGACTTCTTGCTTTTCCGAAGACGACAGCCCGGGCTTCATGACGAATTTGGGCCGGCGAACCGAAGCGTTGAAGTAAATCTGGGGGAGTTGCAGACCTTGCTGGTCAGAAGAGGGGCGCTGCCGCAGTTTGGTGGACGGCGTGGGGGCCTTAAATTCGGTGATCGCTACGTCGAAATACTGCCCCACGATGGTGGCGGCGGCGGCGTCGTTCTTGAAGTAGCTCAAGGATGCCGCCCGCATTTCCTGCATGGCCACGAGGGTGGCGGTGGAGGAGCAGGCGTTTTCGATGATTTCCCTCAATCCCCGGACGTTCACCGAGATGATGTTCGGGTCGCCGGCCACTATGGCATAGGTGATATAGCGCAAGAACCAGCTGAGGTCCCGCAGGGATTTGGCCATGTTGCCGGGACCGTAGGTGGTGACGCTGATGGCGCGGAATCCGGGCGGGGTGGGCCCGCTGCTGCCCGAGCCGCTGAACAGCTGCCGCAGGCTTTCCAGGAAGCCGCCGCCGCTGCTATCGACGTAGGTGACGGTTCCCAGCTTCATGCCTTCTTGCGTGTCCAGGCGCGTGCCGGCGGCGGTCATCACCGGCTCCTCTTTGGGCTTTTCCAAGAAGGCCATCGGTGAGCCGCCGGTGAATATCCTGTTGGCGGCGCGGGACACGATCAGTTCCGAGTTCTTGGTCAGCGTCTCGGAGATTTCCAGACGCTTGGCTCCCGATTTGAAATAGCTTTCCAGCTCACTCAGTTCGCCCCGCTGCAGGAAGCGGTCTTGCTGTTCCGCTTGTGAAATGGTTGCAACTGGTACGGTTTGATATAGCTGCGGACGCGCAACTGTGCTTCCACCACTTGCTTTTACACTCATTCGTTCTCAAAAGCTCCCAATAAAGTCTTGACTGCCAATAACCTGACACAACCGTGCCACTGAACATCCTTGTCCCACAGGCGGGGTTCAAGAATCCTGTCCTGCGACTGCCCGCAGGTCAATTTCTACCTACAGTTTTTAGATTAAAACGTTTCGGTCTCACCCCCCTGCTTTATTAAGAATTGTGTAGAAATGTTTTCCTCCCGTCCGGGCCATATCTCAAGGGCCTGCCGGTGCGGAGCCGCTTCAACGAGAGCCGGTTCCAAGACCGGCACCTGTCGGAATTTGGCTCCCCCACCCCGTATGAAAGGCGGGATAAGTTTTGTTACAAACCTGGGGGCCGGCCCCTGTGCCGGCGGTGTGGGGGCAGGTTTGTAGTTGGGCTTTAGCCCAACCGGCGGGCCTCGTAGGGGCGCATAATTTTCATTGGTGACGGTGCGCGCTGTTCCCTAGCGACTGCCTCCTTCTCTCCAACCCGGGCCCAGCCCCCACCGCCTCGGAGATGGGCGTTTGGGACGATTGCCGGCTGCCCCGGCATCCGGCATTATATCCGGAAGAAAGCATATATACAAAACCGGTCTAAACTCGGCTTTTTGTGAAAACTGTTCTGTCGTAAAATATCCTAGCAAACCCTCGGGGACAACCTGTTGTGCCGGGGAAAAGAGATTTTCACCCTCAATTGCCGGCAGTTTTGGCCCAGTTGGCCGGTTTTTTCACCCCTCACCCGTCTCAAGGGCGAGAGTCTGTCCCGTTTTGGGGGCCGGCAGCGGCAATATTTCAGAATATCCGGAAGAAGGCATATATACAAAAGGCGTCTGAAGGCGTGTTTTGTAAAAGCTGTTTAATCGGATAGTAGAAAAAAGTTTCTTGAGGGTGCCGGTGTCGGGGGGAGAGAGTCTCATCCCCGACTGCCGGCAGTTTTGGCCTTGGGCAGAGGATTTGCGAGATGGGTTAGGACATCAGACATCCAGGGCGGGCAAGACGCCTGTCCCACGGATACAGCTCGTAGGACAGACATCTTGCCTGTCCCAATGTCCCTGAGGGCACGCTCGACGCTTTGTCTGTAGAGCGTCGAGTCGCGCCTTAGCGTGTCCACTGGTATATTGTTCACCGAGCACGGCTCACCGAGCATCGCTCTGGAGGAAGAGAGCCGGTTGCCGGTCCGAGGTCCAAGAGCCAGAAGTTTGCTAGCGGGGTGCGCCAAAGATTCGGTAAACTCATGTAGCCGCAATTTGGCTTTCTATGTCAGACTCTTTGGCGATTAGCGCTGCTGTGCAGCGGCTTTACGACACATACCCTTTTCCTCCAGAAATCCTCCTCGACGAACCTCCCCCCGGCTACAACTGGCGCTGGAGCTGGCCGGCGGCTTACAGTTTCTGCACCGGCATGAAACCGGCTTCTTTGGCGGTCCGGATTCTGGATGCCGGCTGCGGGACGGGTGTGAGCACGGAATACCTGGCTCACCTCAACCCGCAGGCGCAAGTCACCGGCATTGATTTGAGTGCCGGCGCTCTGGAGGTGGCCAAGGAGCGCTGCCGCCGGTCGGGTGCGGGGCGGGTGGGGTTCCACCACCTGAGTCTGTATGATGTGGGCCAGCTGGAGGGCGAGTTTGACTTAATTAACTGTGTGGGGGTGCTGCACCACTTGCCCGATCCGGTGCGCGGGATTAAGGCGCTGGCGTCTAAGTTGGCTCCTGGGGGGTTGCTGCACATTTTTGTGTATGCGGAACTGGGCCGGTGGGAAATCCAGCTGATGCAGAAGGCTATTGCTTTGCTGCAAGGTGAGAAGCGCGGCGACTACCGGGATGGGGTGGGAGTGGGGCGGAAGCTGTTTGCGGCTTTACCAGAAAACAACCGTCTTGTCAAGTACGAAAAGCAGCGGTGGTCTTTGGAAAATCAGCGGGATGAGTGTTTTGCGGACATGTATGTTCACCCGCAAGAGATTGATTACAATATTGAGACGCTGTTTGAGTTGGTTGATGCTGCCGGTTTGGAGTTTATCTGTTTCTCGAATCCGGACTACTGGCAGTTGGAGCGGTTGATATCGAAGGAGCCGGTGCTGGTGGAGCGTGCGGCTTCGTTGAGCGAGCGCCAGCGCTACCGGCTGATTGAGCTGCTCGATCCGGAGGTGACGCACTACGAGTTTTTCTTGGGGCGTCCTCCTGTTGCTAAGGCGGATTGGTCTGATGATGAGGCGCTTTTGCGGGCGATTCCGGAACTCAGCCCTTGCGTTCACGGCTGGCCGAGTGAGCAAGTGTTTGATTATAACTACCAGTATGTGAGTTTGTCAATAGAGGAGTTTGAGTTTTTGCAAGCTTGCTCGGCAGCGGTGGGAACCCCACCCCCCAACCCCCTCCCCGTTCACGGGGAGGGGGGGAAAGAGCCGGTGGGAGAGATTCTGGCAAGGGTGGGGCTGGGGTTGGATGGGGTGCGTTCGCTGCAGCGCCGGCAGTTGGTTTTGCTGACGCCGGGGTAGAGTTAGAGGGATTAGCCTCGTTCCGGGGCGGGCACGGGGACCATCGGTGTCAACTTAAGCTCCCGCCTCTAGATACTGCGAAAAACGCAGACGCGCGGTTCGGCTACCCGAAGTGCAGATTCGCCTCCGTTGGACTAACAGAAGAGCAAGAATCTTAAAACCCGCGCAGGCGGGTTTCGTCTGTGTAGCTGCGGTTTCAACCGCCCAGAGGCTGCGGGATACAGCTTAAGTTGACACCAGTGGCACGGGCACCCGCCCCTACTGCCTGGGAACGCCGGCACGGGCCGGCTGCTGCCTCCTCCTGTCCCACACCTAGAGTAGCCAAGACAAGATTTGATGAGTTATTAAACGAAAATTTTCTAATTATGAAATGGGTAAGCATTAGCATATTTAAGTTCTGCGGTGTGAGTTTAGATAGCTTACGGTTATTTACTCAAGGAAACTAGCCGGTGGGGCGGGTGTTCCGCTATTGGCGGGGGCGAGACGGAGGCGGCAAGGTGAATAGACTCGCGGGCATGGGCCAAGGGCATATTTATCAAGTTATTAAACGGAATTGGCATAAAACTGAGATTGGGAAGCATTAGCTGACTTTAGATGTGCGGTTTAAGTTTAGATAGATTACGGTTATTTAGTCAAGAAAATAGCCGGTGGGACAAGGGCGGCAGCTTCAAGACTTGACGGCATTGGGGGCACCGGCACTGGGGGCACCGGCACTGGGGGCACCGGCACTGGGGGCACCGGCACTGGGGGCACCGGCAGGAGCAATTGCTAAGTGATTAAACGTACTTTGCGAAAAGCAAAGATTGGTAAGCGCTGCTTGTGTTAAGTTGCGCTATTTAATTTTATAAATTTTCCGGTTATTTAGTTAAGAAAACTAGCCGGTGGGACGGGTGTTGCTGGCGAGGGCATGACGGGGGCGGCGTTAGCGCTGCGCACTCGGAGGGAGCTGCTGAACAAATTTACCGGCATCGGGCATTGGGCATCGGGCATTGGCCATTGGGCACCGGCCACCGGCATTCGGGGGGCAGGCCGGGAAAATTTACTAAGTGATTAAACGTAAATTTAAAAAATTTGTTTGTGATTTATAAGCTTTGCTATGTTTAAAAGGCGGTGTTTTAGTTTAGATAGCTTACGGTTATTTAGTTTAGAAAGCTAGCCGGTGGGACGGGGGCGGCAGCTTCAAGACTTGACGGCATGGGGCACCGGCATTTGGGCACCGGCATCGGGCCACCGGCATTGGGGGCACAGGCACTGGGGGCACCGGCATCGGGGCACCGGCATCGGGGCACCGGCATCGGGGCACCGGCATTGGGATCAGAGCTATTCGCTAATTGATTAAACGTAAATCTTAAAAATATGTTAGTTTTAAACCTTGCTTTATAATAGGCAGGGCGTTTTAATTTAGATATTTTACGGTTATTTAGTCTAGAAAACTAGCCGGTGGGACGGATGTTCCGGGCGGGGGCATGACTGGGGCGGGGAGCTGAACAGAAAAACCGGCACCGGCAATAGCCCTACAGAAAATCTCAACCGGCTGCTGTCTGTCTCCCTGCAAA
>NZ_KB235949.1:246537-364780 GCF_000332335.1 Kamptonema formosum PCC 10802
CTCCTGTCCCACACCTAGAGTAGCCAAGACAAGATTTGATGAGTTATTAAACGAAAATTTTCTAATTATGAAATGGGTAAGCATTAGCATATTTAAGTTCTGCGGTGTGAGTTTAGATAGCTTACGGTTATTTACTCAAGGAAACTAGCCGGTGGGGCGGGTGTTCCGCTATTGGCGGGGGCGAGACGGAGGCGGCAAGGTGAATAGACTCGCGGGCATGGGCCAAGGGCATATTTATCAAGTTATTAAACGGAATTGGCATAAAACTGAGATTGGGAAGCATTAGCTGACTTTAGATGTGCGGTTTAAGTTTAGATAGATTACGGTTATTTAGTCAAGAAAATAGCCGGTGGGACAAGGGCGGCAGCTTCAAGACTTGACGGCATTGGGGGCACCGGCACTGGGGGCACCGGCACTGGGGGCACCGGCACTGGGGGCACCGGCACTGGGGGCACCGGCACTGGGGGCACCGGCACTGGGGGCACCGGCACTGGGGGCACCGGCACTGGGGGCACCGGCAGGAGCAATTGCTAAGTGATTAAACGTACTTTGCGAAAAGCAAAGATTGGTAAGCGCTGCTTGTGTTAAGTTGCGCTATTTAATTTTATAAATTTTCCGGTTATTTAGTTAAGAAAACTAGCCGGTGGGACGGGTGTTGCTGGCGAGGGCATGACGGGGGCGGCGTTAGCGCTGCGCACTCGGAGGGAGCTGCTGAACAAATTTACCGGCATCGGGCATTGGGCATCGGGCATTGGCCATTGGGCACCGGCCACCGGCATTCGGGGGGCAGGCCGGGAAAATTTACTAAGTGATTAAACGTAAATTTAAAAAATTTGTTTGTGATTTATAAGCTTTGCTATGTTTAAAAGGCGGTGTTTTAGTTTAGATAGCTTACGGTTATTTAGTTTAGAAAGCTAGCCGGTGGGACGGGGGCGGCAGCTTCAAGACTTGACGGCATGGGGCACCGGCATTTGGGCACCGGCATCGGGCCACCGGCATTGGGGGCACAGGCACTGGGGGCACCGGCATCGGGGCACCGGCATCGGGGCACCGGCATCGGGGCACCGGCATTGGGATCAGAGCTATTCGCTAATTGATTAAACGTAAATCTTAAAAATATGTTAGTTTTAAACCTTGCTTTATAATAGGCAGGGCGTTTTAATTTAGATATTTTACGGTTATTTAGTCTAGAAAACTAGCCGGTGGGACGGATGTTCCGGGCGGGGGCATGACTGGGGCGGGGAGCTGAACAGAAAAACCGGCACCGGCAATAGCCCTACAGAAAATCTCAACCGGCTGCTGTCTGTCTCCCTGCAAACACCGGCAACTGTAACCGGAACCCTCAATGGAGCTATCTCAGCCCACACGGTAGCCGGCAGGCTAGCAGTGCTGTTTGAGCCTTGTTGCTCTTGCTGAGCACCGGCACCGGCAACGCGCTTGGGCGTGCTGTTGGAATCGCCGGGAGAGCCAGCACAACATTGCAGTGAGTGCCGGTTCGATGCTTCTCAACCGTCACATGTCAACCTTCTCGATAACCTGTTGCTGGAGAGCAACAAACTTATTCAGGCTACTCATGACTGCACTCCAATTGCTTTTTTAAGTCCCTACAGTCTTGTTGTAAGGGTATGTCTAACACTGTAGCAATGGATAGAGCGCCATCGCAATGGGAAACAGCCAAATCCAAGTCACCCATTTGATAATGAAGCTCTGCTAGATTGTAAAAAACGAGCGCCGAGCTGGCAGGATCGTTAATTTCTCTAAAGATTTCCAGTGCTGCACGCAAGCATTCCCAAGCTTCTGTATATTGTTCGAGTTCGCTTTTAGCATTTCCTAAATTACATAATGCTGCCGCTTCTTCTTCGCGATCGCCGATCTGTCGTGCTATATCTAAATGATGCTGATAGTATTCAATTGCTTTTGGATAGTTCCCTAGATCGTAGTATGCAGAACCTATATTACTCACTGCTCTTCCTACTTCAATAGGAGCATTTATCTCCTGCGCCACAGCTAAAGACTGTTCCAAATATAAAATTGCTTGATGATGGTTGGCCAAAGCGTTGTAAGCAAGACCTATCAACCTTAATGTTACTGCTTTTTGCCAATGGTTTTCCAATTGGCGAGCTACATCCAAACTTGCGAAATAAAAATCTAGGGCTTTCTCGTACTCTCCTAAGCAATCGTAAGCTGCACCCAATCCTCCCAATAAAGCCCTTATTTTGGGTAGGTTTTCTACCTGTCTGGCAACAATCAAACTTTGTTGGTAGCACTCTATAGCTTCCTGATACTTTGCTATAGAATCGTAGGTCATTGCCAAATTTCCTGAAGCTTGTCCTATTCCAGCTTGATCGCCTATCTCCTGACTAATGATTAAGCTTTGCTGATAGCACTCAACAGCTATTGTGTGCTCTCCCAGCGCTTGATAAACTAAACCGAGATTATGCAGCACTTTTCTTTCGTTGGCGCGGTCGCCAATTTGCCGCGTCATATTTAAGCTTTGCTGTAAACAGTCAATTGCCTTTGCGTAATCTCCTAAAAAGTAGTAGGTAAGACCTAGACTGCACAATGCGATACCTTCAATAGTGCGATTGCCAATTTCTTTGGCAACGGTCAAGCTTTGTTGAGCGCAATTAATAGCTTCTTGGTAGTTTTTGAGCGAATAGTAAGCAATGCTGAGATAATTCAGTGCCGTTCCTTCAGCGGAGCGATCGCCTACTTCTCTGGCAATGGTTAAACTCTGCTGGCAAAAGTCGAGCGCCAGTTCGTAATTTTCCATTGCTAGATAGAGCGCAGCGAAGGCTCCTAATGATTCTCCTTCCCGACTGCGATCGCCAATTTTTCTAGCAATATTTAAACTTTGTTGGCAGGACTGAATTGCCAATTTATACTCTGTCAGGAAAGTGTAGGCATTCCCTAAGTTGCCCAATGCTATCAATTCTCCCTGGCGATCGGTAATCTCGCGGGCAATGTTTAACTGTTGCTGGCAGAAATCAACTGCTTGACGGTAATTGCCGGCAGATAAGTAAGCATGGCCAATGTTACCCAATGCCGTTCCTTCTCCTGCTCGGTTGCCTATTTTTTGAGCTATTTCTAAGTCCTGCTGATAGTAGTTAATTCCTCGCTCGTAATCTCCCAAGTAAACGTAAGCAGTACCCAAATTTCCCAGCGCTACTCCTTCAGCCTCCCAATCTCCCAGAGAACGGGAAATTGCTAAACTTTGTTCGCAGGCTGCAATCGCTTCTTGGTACTTTCCTTGGGAGTTGTAAACTTTACCCAGACTGCTCAGAGAGCGTCCAATACTCGCGCGATCATTTCTGTTTTGAGCGCTTTCTAAGCTCTGTTGCAGATGTGAAATTGCTATTTCATATTGTCCTTTAGAGCTGTAAGTAATACCCAAACCTCTGAGAGCTAATTCTTCGTCTTCTCGATCTTTTAATTCGCGGGCTATGGCTAAACTTTTTTGGTGGCATTCAATCGCTTTTTCATAATCTCCCATAGCGAAATAAGCACCTCCGAGGTTATTCAACGAAGTTGCATCAACGCTAGAATCCAAATTGCCTAAAAGATTATTGCAAAGTTCGATCTTTTCGCGGTAGTACCCCCACAGAGTTAACTGTAGGTGTAACTCTTGAGCGAGTGGTGGATTGAGACGAGTAGAAAAGACGGCGATCGCTTCTTGCCAAGCGGCGACGGCAAAAAGATGGTGACAAGTTTCTAGGTATCCCCGCACCTTGTCCAGATTGGAAGCATCTTGCGGTGGCTTGTATTTTGTCAGCCAATTAATTACGGCTCGATATTGGGCGCGTAGCTGAGGCGATATTTTGCGAAGTTTCAGAGAAGTTGGAGACAACCCTATTTGCGATAAAACTAACTCTCCAGAAGGTAAAATATCTTGGTTTTCTATGTTTTGCTGCTGTGTTCCGAGTGCTTCGTTAGCCATTTTCAAAAATCTCTTGACTGCTATACCTTGGGGTCTGTGGGCCGCGATACGCAAGATTACTCATTTTGCCAATCTAGCTGTTTTTCCATAAGTGACGCCTTGGGGATTCAAGGAGGTATTAATTATAACTAATTGTTTAACTAAGAGGCGCTCTGTTTAAAGAGCTTACTCGCCATCAGCAGCGAGCGCAACCTGAGTTTTTCGCTACCAACATTCGCGAGCAAATCCTCTAAAACTCAAATCTCAAAAAGTAATTCTCTTAACCCGGCTACTGCATTTTTACCGCCCTCTTCTTGCTCAATTACTTGTAATTGCTCCTCTATTATCTCGGCATATTTGTCTATCCCAATTTCCAGCGCTATTTTACTAAGAGTCATCATGACTGTTTCTACGTCAGGAGATTGTATACAGGCAAATATATACAAACTTCGCATTCCTAATAATGTGGCTAGATCGAATTGTTTCATTAAGCGGTAGGCATCGCTTAAATTATGTATTGCTGCTGCTGCTGCCCATTTATCGCCAATTCCAGCGGCAATTCCTAAGCTTTGTTTGTGATATTCAATTGCCGTTTCGTATTGCTCCAAACAGGTATAAGTATTGCCTAAATTACTGAGGGCGTAGGACTCACCTTGGCGATCGCCTATTTTCTGGGCGAGCGCTAATCCTCGCTCGTAATATTTAATAGCTGTCTCGTATTGTCCGGTAGAATTACAAGCTACTCCTAAATTTACTAACGCTGTTTTTTCTCCTTCCAAATATGCTATTTCGCGGGAAAGTTCTAGCTGCTGCTGGTATAAATCCCTGGCTAACGAGTGGTTTTGCAAAGCAAAATAGACATTGCCAAGACTACCTAGCACACTGGCTTCATTTCTTCGATTCCCTGATTTTATAGCAATGGATAAGCTCCCTTGCATATTTTCGGCAGCCTTCTGGTAGTCTCCTAAGAAGTAGTAGACAATCCCTAAATTTACAAGAACGTTAGCTATTCCTTGGTGGTCATCAATCTTGTGGGCGATTTCCAAATGCTGCAGGTGAAACTTAATAGCTTGCTCGTAATTTCCTTGTAGCCGGTGGATAACACCAATATTTCCCAGGAGTTTGCCTTGACCTTTTTCATTAGATATACTAATGAAAATATCCAAGGCTTGTTGGTAAAGATCGATAGCTACTTGATATTGTCTTAAAGAACCATAAATATTGCCAAGATTAGTCAGGGCAGTTGCTTGAGATTCGGGATCGAGAGCGAGCGCCAACTGTTGTTGATGGCACTCAATAGCTTTCTGATAGTTGCCTAGAGCGCGATGTGCTAGACCTACACTATTCAAACAAATATCATCAACTTCATTATTAACTTTTCCTATAAGTTTGCCGCACAAATCTATTTGTTCTCGGTAGTAGCCAAAATCACCGAGTTGATTGTGCAGTGCTTCCTCTAAATAAATACCTTCATAACTATTTAGGGGAGCCGTCGAAGTTGTAACAGGTACTCCTCTCCTAATTAAGTTAGCAGCTTTTTCCCAGGCATCAACGCCGCACAGGTGGTGGAATGCTTCTAGACACCCGCGTAATTGTTCTAATATAGGTGAATCTGGCTCAGATTTGTATTTGGTCAGCCAGTTGATGACCGCTCTGTATTGGGTGCGTTTCCATTTAGGGGTAATAAGCTTTAAAGTAGCTTGTTCAATCCCAAGCTCAGCCAGAACTGAATCACCAGAGGGTATTAGTCGATCCATTGTTTTACACAAAATGAGAAGTTATCTGTTCAATTACTCATGGGAGCGCTCCAATTTTTGTTTTAATTCTCTACACTCTTTTTGTAGAGGGATGTCTAATTCTGTGGCAATAGATAAGGCGCGAGCGCAATACTTAAGAGCGAGAATGCTATCACCTAAATTTTGATTAATCTCTGCCAAGTTATAAAGGGCAATCCCTTCTGTCGGACGAGCGCCAGTTTTTCTAAAAATATTGAGTGCTGTCTGCAAATTTTCTTGAGCTTCTAAATATCGCTCAAGTTTTATTAAGGTGGCTCCCATATTGCACAATGCCATTCCTTCTCTTTGGCGATTACGTAATTTTCGCGCAATCACTAACAACTTTTGATGATACTCAATTGCTATGTTGTGCTTTCCTATAGCATCGTAGGCATGGCCTAAATTTCCTAAAGCTGCGCTTTCTCCATCGCAGTTGCCTATCTCCCGTGCAATAGTTAAGTGTTGTAGGTGATACTCAATTGCTTTGCTGTTATCTCCTACTGCACAGTAGGTGTTACCCAAATTTCCTAAAGCCGTCCCTTCCACTTCGCGCTCGCCTAATTCTCGTGCAATCGCCAACTGTTGCAGGTGGTACTCAATTGCTTTTTCATAGTTACCCAGAGAAAAATAAGCAACACCTAAATTCCCTAGAGATGCGGCAACACTTGAGCGCTCACCAATTTTTCTTGCAATCGCTAAATTCTGATGATAGTAATTAATAGCCGTTTGATATTCTCCCAAGGAGTCATAAGTAACGCCTAAATTCCCTAGCGCCTTTCCCTCTCCAGAGCAATCGCCTATTTCTCTTGCAATAGTTAAATGTTGTTGATAGTAATCGATAGCTTGAGTGTAGTCACCCATTGCGTCAAAGATGTTACCCAAATTTCCCAATTCTCCAGCTTCTCCTAAACGGTCTCCGATTTCTCGCGCAATGGTTAAAGCCTTTTGATGGTAGTCAATAGCCTTGTCGCAATTTCCCAGAGAAAAATGGGTATTTCCTAGATTCCCTAAAGCAGTACCTTCTCCCTCGCGATCACCAATTTCTCTAGAAATAGTCAAATGTTGCTGATGGGAACTAATCGCACGGCGATATTTCCCGAGGGAATCGTATGTAATACCAAGGTTTCCAAGTGCTTTTGCTTCACCAGAACGGTCGCCTATTTCTCTTGCGATAGTCAAATATTGTTCGCTGTTGCTAATTGCTTGTTGATAGTTTCCCTGGATGTAGTAACTAGCACCTAAATTTCCCAGTGCTTTCCCTTCACCCAGACGGTCGCCGATAGTCCGTGCAATATTCAAAGCCTTCTGATGAAACTCTATCGCTAGATTATAATTTCCTATAGCGTCGTAAACATTACCCAGATTCCCTAAAGCTGTTTGTTCTCCCTTGCGATTACTAATTTCTCGCACAATTTCTAAAGCTCGCTGATGGTAATCAAGTGCTTTAGAGTAGTTTGCTTGGTTATAATATACATTTCCCAGATTACCTAGCGCTGCGGCAAAGCCGGATTTATCGCCAATTTCTTGGGCTATGTTCAAAGCTTGTTGGTGGTAATCAATTGCTTGGGGATAGTTACCCAAGGAATAATAGGCATTGCCTAAACCACTTAATATTGCTCCAGTATCAACGGATTCCCCAAGATGTTCACCTATTTCTAACGCTATTACCAAGCTTTGCTCAAGCAGTTGTATTGCCTGATAATAGTCCCCTAAAGAATCGTAAACACCACCCAAATTAGTTAGTGCGGCACATTCCCCATCGCGATCGCCTATTTCCTGGCTAATGGTTAAATACTGTTGGTAATATGAAATAGCTTGTTTATAGTCTCCTAATGCACTGAAAACATTACCTAAGCCACAAAAAGCAACTGCTTCTCTAGAACAATCATTTGTTTGTCGTGCAATGACTAGTTGCTGCTGATGGTAATTAATTGCATGGGGGTAGTCTCCTAGAGAAATGTGGGCATTTCCCAAACCATTTAAACAAAGGCTGTCCCAGTATAAATCTACCTTACCTAAAGTTTTACTGTAGAATTCAATTCTTTGGTGTTCGTAGCCCCACGTTTCCAGTTGAATATGTAACTGTTCATTAGTAGGTGTATTGAGGTTAATACAAATTATGTCACAGGCTCTTTCCCAATTACCCACCTCACAAAGATGGTGAAATGCTTCCAGGCAACCACGTACAATTTGTAAATTTGAAGCATCTAGTTGTGGTTTATATTTTGTCAGCCAATTAACAACAGCGCGATATTGAGTTCGCGTCCAGGGATTTTTAATAAACTTTAGGGTTGTTGGTTCAATACCTAGTGTTGCTAGAATCGAATCACCAGAAGGTACGATAGTTTCTTCATCTAAAACTGTGTCATCTTGGAAATCTAACTCACTCGGTTTACTCATTATCTTACCTCAAAGATTTTTATAATTTTTTTATTCCATTCATGGCAGTTTTTTGAGACAACACATGATGCACGAGCGAAGCCGCAGCAGCAGCAGCTAAGGGTTGATGCTTTTTGTGTTTTTTTCCATCTCCCCAGTCGCAGATAGACTTCACTAAAATCCATGCTGTACCTACGCGCCCTGATGCTGCACAAAGCCCCGCCCCTTCCATTTCTCCTCCCACTGCTTGGGGAAACTTATGAAATAGAGTGGCTTTGAAATCTGGATTATCAACTAACTTTTCCCCGGACAGAATAGAACTGACAATGAGGCTACAATATGAACCGTCGGGACGAGCAAACTGCCAATTTTGAACGTTTTCAAAACGATTCAGCAATATTGTGTTACTTGGTGGAATGCTACCGCGATAAATTATCTCTTCCCCAACACGCTGCTGTTCGTAAGAGATAATTTGTGATGCAACTAACACATCCCCTATCTTTTGCTTAGTCGGATCTTTACCAAAGGCGATACCGACCATGATAATTGCTTTGGGATTCCAGAGACGTTGAGCTTGCTCAGTTGCTAGAATCACAGAGCCGTCACCGATTGCTCCCATCCTACACTTAGTAACGACAGTATTGTACGCGCCGAATTTTCCCAGATAGTAAGTTTCTGGTCCAGAGTAAACCAGTAAAATTTTTTTTCTTCTGGGATAAGGTTTTAGGAGGTGTGTTACAGATATCAATTCGACATCTGTTGCGGTAATAATAACGGCATCAATTTCCTTTTTTAGTAAATCGCATTTGTTTTCATGAGTTTCTTGACTGTCAGGAAGGTTTGGAGAATACCACGGCTGTTCCTCAATCCGATATTCTTGTTCCTCTTGAGAAGTTGGTAAATTTGAACGTAATTCACCCCCGCCCAAGTGGGGTGTATCTCTCTGTAGTTGATTTGTAAAAAACTTTAACAGATTATTTTGTTCTTGAATTTGATTGATTAAAAACTCATTTAATGACTGAGAGCTATCCGCAGGTTTATCTTGCACTAAATTATTCTTAACCTTCTGGCATACTTCTGCTAAGGGAGTTTTTATTCTGTTGGTAATCATCAAAGCCTGCTCTACAAAATCAATGGCTTCATGCCGATGACCTAAAATTTGATTAACCTCTGCCAAACTTTTTAGAACTCGTGCCTCTTCAATGGGATTTTCAATTTCTCTAAAAATTTCCAGCGCTTCGTACAATTTTTCTAGAGATTCAGAATATTGTCCTAATTCTCTATGAGTTATTGCCCAATTAGCTAAAGCTTCTCCTTCTCCCAGTCTGTCTCCAATATCACGAGCAATTATTAGAGATTTTTGATGATAGTTAGTTGCAGATTCATATTCTCCTAAACTATGGTAAATAACTCCTATACTTCCCTGTCTTTTAGCCTTGCCTTTTGCATCTCCAAGATCTAGCGCTATTTTTAGAGACTGCTGATAATATTCAAGTGCGGTGAGGTAATCTTCCATCAAGTAATAGGCAGTTCCCAGACTCCATAGCGCATCTCCCTCACCAGCTATTTCGCCAATCTCTTTAGCAATTTCCAGTTCTTGCTTGTAATATTCAATAGCTATTTCATACTGTCCCATAGCAGTTTGAATATTTCCTAGTCCAGCTAGAGCAATTCTTCTACCTCTTTTATGCTCGACTCTGATAGCGATTTCTTGACTTTGCAGATAGTATCTAGTTGCTTTCTGAAATTCTCCTATAAAATTAAAGCTATTTCCCAGACCTATTAGGGCAATGACTTCTATCCATCGCTCGCCAAGCTCTTGAGAAATCTTCAATTGCTTTTGATAATACTCTATCGCTTGGTTACGATTTCCCATAGCCAGATAGGCGTTGCCTAGACCTCCGATGGCAATTCCTTCTAGTCGATATGCTGAAACTTTATGTGCAATTTCTACACTTTGCGAATAGTAATCAGTTGCTTCACCTAGTTTGCCTTTAGCCAGATATACGTCGCCCAAACCATTTAAACAAATTGCATCTGTAATGGGATGAACTTTGTATAAAACTGTTTCATAAAGCTCAATTTGTTCTCGATAGTAACCCCAGGTATTCAGTTGATTATGCAATTCTTCTTTTGTAGGAGTATTGAGGCGAGTCATGATAACTGTATATGCTTCAGCCCAAGATTCTGCCTTTCCAAGATGGTAAACAGCTTCTAAGAAACCTTTAACTTGCTCTAACTTGGTTGCTGATGGCAAAGGTTTGTACATCAATAGCCAGTTGGTAACAGCTATGTATTGATTACGTTTCCACAATGGCTTGATGGATTTCAGTGTTGCTATATCAATACCAAGTTCTGCCAATACAGACTCTCCAGGGGGTGTAATGTAAACCCTTTGGTGAGCCTGTTGTTCTTCATGAGCGAACTCGCCAAGATTATTCGTCATCGTCATCGAGTTTTCTTAAATGTTCAAGCGACACACCCCGGATTAAATTATGCTGCCTTAATAAACATCGATCGCGCTCAACCACTTCTTCCACTAAATAGCGATCGCGCAACGCATCCAGTGCCACCTGTTGTTCCTCTTCATCCCGATCCCAATCTTCCAAATGACTCAGCCAAAAATCCTCTGGTACTGGACAGCGATAAACTGAAGCTTCGCACAACAATATATAGGCATAGCGAACATCTTGTGCCAATCGATTAAAAGTCTTTTCCAGCCGCACTCGCACATTCCTTCGTAAGCTGCGCGTATATCGATGGAGGTTAAACTTATCATCGGCTGATGCTGTTATTCCTTTCGTTGTTGCTTCCTCGATCGCCTTTTCAACTTCTTCTACTTCCTTACCGTACTGATTCCAGTAAGCTAGAACATTACCATCAAAAGGCTGATTTCTAATTTCCCCAGCAATCACCCGCAAAGCTAAAGGATGCCCTTCATAAGCACGCCCAATCCTTTCTAAATAGGGCTTACCTCCTGATTCTGTACCAACATCTAAACCTGTTTTCTCAAACAACGCCAACCGTTCTATTTCTTCCAGTCCGCTCAGCGGTTGACAATACCAAAAATTTTGATATCTTGTTCCTATGGTTGGGAGCTGAGCTGGTAAATCTTGAGAAGTTAGAATAATAGAACTTTCGCAAGAATCTGCTGCTAGCAAATTTTGAAAAAATCTTACCCACCACTCATCTTGAAAATCGCTCCATCCTTCCTCTTCATTTCCCTGCAATATTTTTTCCAAAGAATCAATTTGGACTAAATAGCGATTCTCTCTTAGATGTCTCACCAATCTATATAGCAGGCGTTGAGTATCTTTACGGTCTTCTGGCGTGATGAGTTCGCCCCACTTTTCCAACCACCTCGCCGCTACACTGGCAAAATCAGAAGTTTGCTCCTCATTATCAAAATTCTCTTCGTGAAACTTCGTCCAGTCACCATCAAACCAGTCCGACAACTCTACTGCTAATCTTTCGCCCAATGCCGTTTTCCCAATACCTGTAATTCCTACCAGTATCAATAAGCGACAGGACTCTCGAACCCGACGGCTCAAATCCCGAATCAGATTTTCCCGACCAACCCATGTATCATCAAGAGCAAAAAAATTGGTAGAACGAGCTTGAGCTTCTGGTAAACTCTCAATTGTAGAAGATTCGGATTCATCCTGAAAAAGCTGTTTGCGATCGCGCGGCGGTAAGGTGCGTAATTTGCCTAAATTGGGTTTACGAGTGCGCGGTTGATTCGTCAGTCGGAGGTAAAGCTGTTCGTACCCATCTTCTCGGTCAAGTCTGTAGAAGGTAGCACTACGAAGGGGACTGGGGATAAACTCAGAATCTTGAGAAGTAAAGGCAATCGGAATAAACTTTGAATTATTCCCTTGGGCATCGTAGAGTTCCTGAATAATGACACCTCCTTCCCAAGTTACCCCCTTCCCTTTCCCGATTTCTTCGTGTCCCCGAAATCTGCGGTCATACTGTTGCGTACAAACGATTAGGGTATAGTCCGACGCTTCAACTTGATTCAGCATCCAGCGTTGCCATCCTTCAGACGGCGACTCCTCATACTGATCTATGTTGGCATCAATCCCATCTTCCAGAAGACGATCTGCAAGTGCCAGTACCTGTTCTTTATGTTGCTGGGAGTCATGGCTATAGCTGATAAAAACTTTTGGAGGTTTAGCGTTATAATTAATAGTTTGAGTAGATTCAGGTAACCGAAGCGGCAAAGTAGCTTGTGAAGAAGATGACTTACCCGCCTCTTCCATTGGAAGCTTCTTCAAAATCTCAAAAGCAAAGGCACTAGCATTACGAGCAGCAATTTCCTGAGAACCACCCGCATCGGCTGCACTCTTACCATCAATCAGATCGGAAATTCCCCGGATAACCAGTGCCGATACTTGCGGATTGGCATAAGCCGCTTGGAGTAGTCCCCGCCCCTCCATTTCCACCGCTACCGCATCACCATAGTTCAACTGAAGGAACTTAAACACGCTGGATTTGGTTGAAGCAATCACCTTTTCCCCAGCGGCAATGGGTGCAACGAATACGCGGGGAGTCGAACTCGATGGCGATGCCAGTCTTTGCCGCCAGTCTGATTTTTTGGACTCAGCCCTGGCTCGCTGAATTAGATTGTATGTAGAAAGCCCTAAATCGGGTCTGGGTTGAAATTTCTGTTTTGCCTTACCTGATTCATAGCCATAGACTTTCGTCGCGGCTACCACATCGCCAAGGGCTACATCCTTGATACCTCCAGCAACTCCCACAAAGAGTATGACACTGGGATTAAAATAGGCGATCGCTCTTTCCGCTTCCACCCCCGCACCCGCATTGCCCGCACCCACCTCGACAATCCCAACTTCCCATGACTCACCGTTAGCGAAAAATTTTCCTCGCTCATAAATTGTTCCCTGGGGATGCATCTCCTCTTGGAGATCCCTCAGATGAGTACGAACAGCCAGATATTCAACCGGCAGAGCAGTTAATATTACTGCACGAGGCATGGGTTAATCCTTCGAGGAACCTGAACATTTACTATTCTGGCTCTTCTTTGGGGATTTGTCTAGAGTCTGAAAAATTTCTTTAACTTGCTGAACAATGCTTCCTTATCAGTCACAATAGACGTTTGAGGAACTCTAACCGGGCCATGACTAACAAAGACCAAATTCTTGAAATTTTCTTTAAGGAATACGACAAGCTCAAGTCAGAGGAGGCTCAGCGAATTGGTTTTCGAGACAACCTACTTTACGTGACACTGGGCTTGTTTGCAACGGTTATCTCGTTTGCACTTTCCAACTCATCCAACTATTACGCTTTACTGGTAATCCCTTGGATTTGCCTAATCCTCGGTTGGACTTATCTGGTTAATGATGAGAAGATTACAGCGATTGGCAGGTACATTCGCCTCAAACTGGTGGATAAGGTTAAGGAGCATACGGGCTATACGGAGCTGGAAACCCTTTTTGGTTGGGAAATTGCCCACCGTAGCGACAAGCACCGCAAACGCCGCAAGATTTGGCAGTTGATTGTTGACGAAATTACATTTGTCTTTTCGGGTGTAGTTGCGCTGTCCGCATTCTGGTTTCTGGTATCCCAACCGCCCCTAGCGATAACTATTCTGTCCGGGGTAGAGCTTCTGCTTCTAATTGTTTTGGGAGTAGAGATATTCATTTATGCTGACCTGGCAGAGGGGCGATAGGGTTTGATGCTCAGGGTTTAAACCGAGTTGAGAAAACTGAAGTAATTCTACAACTGTGGCAGTTATGCCAAACTCCGAACGCAATGCGCCGGCAGTATGGCAAACGGTTCAACCTCTCAACACCCCTGGGCTTTTCACTCTTCCCCAAACAGGAGCGCTTCCATGTGACCCAGCAGTTCTTCCAGCTTAGCACCCTTTAACAGTCTCTGCTTTTTGGCCCTTCCCTTTACCTTGAAGTCTAGCCAGACGTTGCTCTCGCAGACCAATTTCTACGATCGCAATTAATTCATCAAGCTGGAGTGTGAGCAAATCGATTTGTTGGTTAACTTCGCGCCACCTAGCGACACTTCGCTCTCTCATCTGGGGGTCGGGTATTTGGAGTTGTGGGTTCATGGCAGATTCCAATTTTGTTTGGTTTCAGAAATGCTTGCCTCTACAGCACCGATTAATGCCTCAGTCTGTTCAATGGTTTGAGCCAGTAAGTTCAGCATAGCATCGGTCGCTATTGGCTGGTATTCAGCTATGCCTAGCGCCAGGGTATGCAGACGCGAATAAGGCATTCTCAGCCTCTCGACACTGCTTTGCATCTGCTCTAATTCTGGTAAAGTTGCCTCATTCTCGCCAAACCGTTCAAATAGAGCAAACTCAGTGGCTTTAGCTTCATCAATCAGTTCTACCAACCGTCGCTGCAAGTAAAAGATAGCCGTTAAAGTTTGGTCTGGTAATTTGGCCATTATGCCCCAGATATAAAGAAGACAAGACTGCATTATACTTCATCCCGCCTGATCCCCCCCTGGGCTAGCACCACTTTGATAATCAAGCCCAGTGATAATATGCTTGCGTTGCCTCTTGCAGCGCTTTGTTTAGGGGATCTGCATAGCGAGAGCAAACATTCCCTCACTTGTCCCTGGATTTCCTAGATATGACAGCCATCATCTGCGCCAGCAACGCTGATAGCTCCTCCTGCTGCTCCGGGTCATCCCACACCTTTGATTTGATAATCTCCGCGTAGGCGGACTGTATTTGGCCCTTCAAGGAAGGCGCGGATGGTTTCAGCTCCGCCTGATGTTGGCGGATGCGTTCCTTGATTTGACTCAAGGACAGAGGTTTTGCTATCGCCTCCTCCAACAGCTCTCCCCTAAACTCATCGTCTTTAATCCGGGCGATAGCTTTCGCCTTGGTGTACTCAATCCTCCCGCGGCGTAGAGCTTCTAGGATGTCTTCAGGCAGCTTGAGCAAACGAAGTCGGGTAACGATAAACGACTCCCAGGTCATCTTGCCCAAACCAGCAAAGACTTCCTTTACCTTCTCAAATTCCGGGTTAGGGAAAACGTTTTCCCTAGACGCATCCGATGCGGATTCCCCCTCCGCCGAACCATTTCCCTCAGAAGCTGGAGAGCTTGAAGGGACTGCACCACCGGCACCCCCAGACTCCGACTGCTTTTCCACAGCGTTCTTCATCTTATACAGCACAGAAGGCACAGCCCTCACCTCACAGTCCAGATGGAGCGCCAGCAACTGCAAAATCCCCTCCGCCTCCTCCACTGCATTGAGATCCCCCCGGTGGAGATTTTCCGTGAGCGCCACTTGCAGCGCCTCAAAGTCAGTCAGCTCCCGCACCACCACCGGCACTTCACTCAGTCCAACCGCAATCGCAGCTTTATACCGGCGCTCCCCAGCCACCAGCTCATACTGGCCAATGCCTGCCGGTCGCACCAGAAGCGGCTGCAGGATACCGTGTTCCCTAACGCTCGCCGTTAGCTCCTGCATAGCCCCTTCATCAAAATAATGCCGGGGCTGGTATTTCGCCGGCACAATCGACGCCACCGGCACATATTGAGCAACCGCTGGCAGCTGAGAGCCGGTTGGCTCAAACCCCACATCTCTGTTTTCAGTCCTGGGGTGGGAGTTAGATGAGGTTGAGCGCCGGTGCTGCTGTGAGCCCATTGTTTATTCTGTCTTGGGAGTCTTGTCTTTTTCCCAATCTATCACTATTAGTCCACCACTGCCTCACGTTAACCAAAAAAACGACAAATTCAACAATCCCCCAAAGTCCTGGCCCGCAGCGACGGGACTGGGCGCTCGAAAGCTGGTGCTGCAGCAGCCGGTTGGGCCAAGTCAGTGGCGGAAAGAGCGATTCACCGGCACCCTATCGATTGCCGGTGCCGGTCACCAGCAACAGCTAGCTGCCGGTGCGAGAGCGAGGGTTCACCCTGGCCCCAGCCGATCCGGATATAGCGTTAATAAATAAATGATGGCCCTATTCAATAATTTCATCATATTGGTTGCTGTCGTGTTCTCGATGCTGTTTCATCGATAGCAGAATCTCGTCTAATGGCGTTTTGTCGAGAAACTGATGGCGTTCTTGGGTATAGTCGCCTTGACCCGAAGTAAAGTATTGAATAAACCGGATAGCATCAACGACTCCTAACGAATCGATTAAAGCTTCATATCCTTGTCTTACAATTTCCTGCTGAGTTTTTATCATGGTTTTACTCCTCTGGTTAGGTCACGCTCATTAGCCATTGAACGGGATTGTTAGCGGGTACATTGAGAAGTTTAATATGTAGTTTGGCTTTCTTGATTAGGCGGTCATCTGTGGATAAAAATATATCAGCACGGCTTCGTTCAGCACTGGCGATGTGGGTGGCATCGTAGCCAGAAAATCCTAATTTTACGAGTTCTATAGAACGGTCTTCTATCCATTGGCTGCTGATTACCTTAATTTTAGCAATTCTCAGGATGGCCTTGACGTTATTCAGTCTGTCAAGATCGGGAGTTTGAGCGAGTTCTGCATCTAAGGCGGCGCTGGCGATGAGTTTCCACTGTCCTGATTGGCATTCGCTCAAGATTGTCAGGATTGCTCGGGTTTCTAAGGCGATTCGGGCCTGGTTTTGGTCGTCAAATGGACGATTGAGGCAGCACGCATCTAAATAAATTATGTAGCTTTCACTCATATCAGGCGCGTCCTGCCGGTTAAAAGTTCTTGCATCATGCCTTGTTTGATGGCTTGGGTTTTGGCGCGGCGGTTGTCTAATGCGGCGATCTCGGCATCCATGTCAGAGAGGACTTGGGCGAGCGCTTGCTGTTTTTTCTCTGAAGGTGGAAGAGGTACTTGGAATGCAGCCATGTCTTCCATTGTTTATTCTATCTTGGGTGTCTTGTCTTTTTATCAATCTATCACTCTTTGGCCACCAGTGCCTCACCCCAACTAAAAAAACGACAAATTCAACAATCCCCCAAAGTCCTGGCCCGCAGGGGCGCTCTAGGCGCTACAGCAGCCGGTTGGGCCAAGTCGGTGGCGGAAAGAGCGATTCACCGGCACCCTATCGATTGCCGGTGCCGGGCACCAGTAGCAGCTAGCTGCCGGTGTCCGAGCGAGGGTTCACCCTGGCCCCAGCCGACCCTGATCTTACTGTCTTTTTAAGCGGATATTATACCATAATTGTAAAATTTATACTAGACTATACCTTGTAAGCTCAACGGAAAATTATGCCTCAGGCTACTGAGATATCGGCTCTGTCGCTATTGATAATAGGAGTTTGCGCTCTCCCTTGCCGTGCCGGTGGAGCGAGCTGGGAGGTTTTGGTAGAGCGTGCCGAAATTCATTCCCGAACAAGTGCTACCATTACGCTCAAGACGGTTGACAAACAGTGGGGGCACCCACAATGTCCGGTTAGAACTGTTATCATTGAATACAGACCCGAACTTCTTGGGCAGCGAACCTGGAGCAAAAGCACTGTCACTGAAGCAACGCACGTGAAAGCTGTCGAGTATCTCCGTCAAGCTCACACTCAAAGGAAAGTGATTCGATTTGGCGAGATAGGAGAGGGTTTGGTCCGTGAAGAAAAGAAGGCAGACGGGCTGTCTCAATTGATGGAGCTGTTTGGCTCTTTATTCAACTTCGGGAAAAAGACTGAGGCGCAACCGCCAGATTTATCCCCAGCTCAAGCTTGCACTTTCAATAGCAGGGGAGTTGCTGTTCTTGATGAGGGTGGAGGCAAACAAGCAGTATACTCCTTTTACTGGCCAATCTAGCGAGAGCCGGCATGGGGCATGGGGCGTGGGGCATGGGGCGTGGGGCATGGGGCATTGGGCATGGGGGCTATTTGAGTAGTGATTAAACGTAATTTGTATCATTCTGACATCTGTAAACTTTAGCAATATTATGTGCCGGCGTTTAAGGTTAGATAGATTACGGTTATTTAGTCAAGGAAACTAGCCGGTGGCGGGGGCGGCAGTTTCAAGACTTGACGGCACCGGCAGGCAATTTGGATGTGTGATTAACCGTAATCTGTAGAAACATGAAACTTATAACCCTTACCGGGGTTAATCGCCAGAGTTTAAACTTAGATAGATTCCGGTTATTTACTCAAGGAAACTAGCCGGTGGGGGCTAGACCGGCGCGGGGAGCTGAACAGACTCGACGGCGTTGCGGAGTTCGAGGAGTTTTTCCGCCGCCTCACCTTTAGTCAGTACAGATTCAGCCGTAGCGAAACCGGCACTGAGATCCGGGGAAACGCCGCAGCGCCACAGGTAAAACCCGCCATTCCAGATGGCAGATTTCATCAGCTCCGAGGGTTCGCCGCGCAACACGGATTGCGTGTCTTCCAGCAGTTTTGCGGTGGATTCCAAGGGCGGGTTGGCACCGGCAAATCCGAAATCCCGGGGGTGCAGGTGCAGGCGCTCGAAAGGTTGGTCCGGGTTGGCTATCCCGATAATCGCCGTGCGCTCGCGGGGCAAATCGCAGCTGCCTTCCAGCCCCTTCACCGTGGTGAACAGCTGGGTGCCTCGCAGGGCGTGCGCTTCGCGGAACATCTCTTCTGTGGGCGGGTGGACAAACCCAGAAACAATGTGTTTGTCACCGGCATAAGGGCACCAGATTAACTCCAAAGTCGCCAGCGGCGGGCGCTTGCCAATTTGGAAGCGGTAGGGAACAATCTCGTAAGCGTGGGGAAAATGCTGGGGGAGATAGACAAATCCCAGCAGGGTTTTCTCGAAGACTTGCTGCGCTCGCCCGATATCCAACCCCCCCCAGCGGACGCCCAAACCCTGCCAAATGTCAATCAGCGGCACCCCTTCTTTTGTGGGCATGCGATCGCCCCCGTGCGTCACGGCAGGCACCCCGGCGGCGGCGAGGATTAACGCAGTCAGGTGAGTCACCGGCACATAGCGATCGCGCCCGTCGTAGGGGCAGCCCAAAACAGTCACCGGGCGAGTAAAATTGCCGGGTTGCAACTTTTGCGCCAACTCGTCATAACCGTCGAGCATGCCGGCGAGTTCAACGCCAGTCGGGCGCTTGATGCGGTGAGCGATTAGGAACGCCCCAATCTGCGCCGGTGTCGCTTCCTGCAGCAGCATCATCCGCGTAGCCGCTGCAGCTTCTGAGCGAGTTAAATCCTTGCCGGTGTGGGGACCGCTGCCAACTTTCCGCAGCAATTCCCTGAACGCATCACTCATATAAATACCCACGAGAGCGAAAAATCAGAAAAACTAGATACCCTAATTGATGAAAGCACTATAGCAGCTCTAAATGATTGGCGCAACCGCTCTCGGGCCCAGAACCCCGGTTTCTTAAAGAAACCGGGGTTCTGAAAGTTACACGAAGGATTTAGACACGCTATAGAATGCCGCTCTTCAAATCGGAGAAACCGGCTTTCTTTTCGCTTTCCCCAGGAAAAATCCGTCTTTATGCTCAGAGAAACCCCGTTTCTTCCCCTGAATTTTTCCTATTTAACCGGCGCGCTAGGCGGCTTCCCTCGGCTGTGCCGGGGTGAGCGGCTTTTTTCCGGTTAGCTGGCTGTACTGCCACGGGACAAGCTCTTGCGCCAGCTTGAAGAACTGAGCGATCGGAGGGATTTGCAGGCGATCGCGGGTGGTTACCAGCACCACCTGACGGGTTAGCGCCGGTTCAGCGGAACCGGAGGCGGTTTCCAGCTTGCGAACAGCTAGAGTCGGGTCTGAAATTGCTTCAATCAGGGCAGATTCGGGCAGTAGGGCAATCAGCTCTCCTTGGCGCACGATTCCCCGGAAAGCGTCCAGGGTATTCAATTCTAGCGCAGCTTGCAGCTTCAGCCCCCGCCGGTCGAACTGCTCCTGCACCAGGCGCTGCATGCCGTAGCCATCTTTAAACAAAACTTGCGGGTAGCGGGCTAATTCCGACCAAGGCACACACTCATACTGGCTAAGCGGGTGGTTCGCCGCCATCAGCACCTCCAGCGGCTCGCTGTAAAGCGCTTCCACCACCATTTCCGGACCGGCGGTTAAAAAGCGGTTGTTCATCACCAGGGCGATGTCAACCAGCCCGTCTTTGAGGACTTTCAGCGCCCGATCGCTGCCCAGGGAGGTGACGCGCAACTGCACTTCCGGGTAATCCTTAGCAAATTTTTGCAGCACCGGCGGCAAACAGTAGGCGCAGACAGAGTGAATCGCGGCGACGCACAGTTCTGGCTGCTTGCCGGCACGCAAGTCCGCGAGCTCCTGGGTGGCATTCTGCCATTCCTGACAAATTTTGCGGGCGCGGGGGAAGAAGCGCTCGCCCCCCAAGGTCAGTTTAGCCTGAGCTGTCCTGTGGAACAAAGGCAGTCCCAGATCGGCTTCCAGCGCCTGGATTTGCCGGCTAATCGTAGATTGGGTGACGCCGCACTTTCCCGCCGCTTGCTGGAAGCTGCCGGTTTCCGCGACTGCTAGGAAGGCTTGCAACTGCTCTAACCGCATGGTTGTGTGTAGCCTGGATCGGTTTTATGTATACCGTGAGGATAGCCTGTCTGCCGGTATCGTTCAGTAGATTTTGATACAGCCCGCGTTTTTCGTTCCTCTTGGCCCAGGAAAATCCTCCCTTTGGCAGAAGTAGGGTGCGTTACCCTGGGGGTAACGCACCCTACAAAAGCAGTAAGCTGTACCCTACCCTCGCTCCCAGGCGGAGTCTGGGAACGCGGTTCTGGAGGCTCTGCCTCCTTTCCCCAATAAGCAAATTAAAAGCCTAACAGCTCGGGGTGCGTTCCGCAAGAACGCTACATTTTATGGGGTTTTGTCCTGACAAGCTGGTAAGAATTGTACAGGTTATGGTAAAGGATATAAAACATCGGGCCGAGAGCGACCACCGGCTTGAGGAAGGCAAGAGAAAGCCACACGGTGAGCATGGTATTTTTCTGGCCGAGAGATTGGCTGGCTTCCCGGGCGAAGTGTTTGCCTCCGATGAGGAATCCCACGCCAAAGTTGGCGGCGCATATCAGAAGGGAGATTGTGGCAATGGCGGCAATCGTCAGGGGCGAAGTTGTGGATTCGTAGAGAATAAAATGGGAAGCTTTTGCGCCGGCGATAAACAGCACGGCACTCCAGGCGTAGAAAGACAGTATCTTGAATTTCCCAGCCGACTTCAGGACTTGCGGGTTGAGGAGTTTTAGGGTTTGGACGACAGCGAGCGGGATTAAGAACAGCCCTAAAACTGACAGCAAGATTTCTCGCGGGGAGACGGAATTGGCTTGATGCGTCAGGAGCGGGATGAGAAAGGGGAGCGTCAGGGCAATGATACTGTTAGTTAGGATAACAGAGAGAGTGACATATTCTACGTCGAGGGCGAGAAAGCTGGCAACTGCTGGGGCGGTGATGCCGGTGGGGGCGATGGCGGTGATAAAGGACACAAACGCCAGGTCTGAGTTGAAGGGAAGCAGAAGTAAATAGGCTGTAATGGCTAGGGCGATATTGGCTATTATTATCCATAGGGTGCTTTTATAAAAAGTATTTATTTTCAGCTCTAAGAACGGGAAGAATAGGATAAACATCAGCAGGGGCTTGAGCAGGAAGGAATAGCTGCCGGCTTGGGGTAAAAGTATTCCTAGAACTATAGCAACAACAGGCAAGATAGATTTCATAAAAACAAGGCTCCTGTTTTTATAACACTGTCATTTACTGGCTGGCTTGGCGCGATTTACGGAGCGGTCGCTATCATCTGTCTGCGGACAGAAATCTGCTTTCTATAGCGTAGCCGGTGCCGGCAGGGTTTGTTGGGCTGCCGGCGGGGAAGAGGATTAAATTTATTGGAAGAATCCCAACTATCTTACCTTGCAGCCCGATGGGGCGGACAGGGGTTGACACCACTGATCTGGGAAGGCAGTTAGGGCACGGACGTAGGACAGGCGTTCCCTCCGATCAAAGCTGTCCTAATAAAAGGCGTAGGACAGGCGTCTCGCCTGTCCTCATCCCCCATATTCGACCGCGCCCAATACTTTGAGGGTGGCTTTTTGGGCTTCGGTTAAACCGGCAGCGCCGGTGATGTTCATGCCTTCGCAGGGTCTGGGCGCTCGCATGGTTTTCAGGAGAGTGCCGGTTTTGACATCCCAGAGCTTAATGGTTTCATCGCCACTGCCGGTGGCGAGAATTGAACTATCCGGACTGAAGGCAACTGAAGGCACCCAATGATCGTGCCCCTGCAAGATGGCAAGGCATTCATGGGTGCGGACATCCCAGAGACGCACAGTTTTGTCAATACTGCCACTCGCCAGGATATGACCTTGAGGACTGAAGGCAACTGAATGCACCCAATTGTCGTGTCCCTGCAAGATGGCAAGGCATTCATGGGTGCCGACATCCCAGAGACGCACGGTTTTGTCATCACTGGCACTTGCCAAGAGTTGGCCATCCGGACTGAAAGCCACGGAATTTATCTCTCTTTCGTGTCCGTGTAAAGTTGCCAGACACTGACCCGTGCCGGCATCCCACAACTTCACGGTCCTGTCACGACTGCCACTGGCGATAATTTTGCCTTGAGGGCTGAATGCCACTGAAAACACTCGCTCTGTATGTTCCTGTAAAGTCGCCCGACATTCCCTCGTGCGAACATCCCATAACTTGACTGTCAAGTCATCACTGCCACTGGCGAGAGTTCGACCGTCGGGACTGAACGCCACTGAATACACCCAATGCCTATGTCCCTGCAAAGTTGCCAGACATTCACCAGAGGACACATCCCATAACTTCACGTTTGTATCATCACTGCTAGTGGCGACAGTCTTGCCTTCAGGACTGAAAGCAATAGTACTCACTAACTCCCTGTGTCCCAACAAAGCAGTCAAACACTGACCGTTATTGACATCCCACAACCTGATCGCTCTGTCAGCACTGCCACTTGCCAGGATATTACCTTGAGGACTGAAAGCAACTGAATATATCCAATTAGTGTGTCCTCGCCAAGTAGCTAGGCACTCACTTTGACTAACATCCCCAACATCCCATAGCCTCACCGTTTGGTCATAACCGCCACTAGCAAGGGTTTTCCCATCCGGGCTGAAGGCCGCTGAACGTATCCAAGCCGTGTGCCCCCGCAAAGTGGTTGCGGCGCGGCAGTTGCGAGCGTCTCGGATATCCCATAGCTTCACGGTTTGGTCAAAACTCCCACTGGCAAGGGTTTGCCCATCCGGACTGAAGGCAACTGAACGCACTTGATTGCTATGCTCCTGTAAAGTGGTGAGGCATTGACTGCTGCCGGCATCTCGGATGTCCCATAGCTTCACGGTTTTGTCATCGCTGCCACTGGCCAAGGTTTGCCCATCCGGACTGAAGGCAACAGCACGAACTGTATCCGTATGTCCCAGCAAAACAGCTAGGCACTTACCTTCACCAACATCCCACAGCCTGACACTGCTATCCCTACTGCCAGTAGCCAGGGTTTTACTATCCAAACTGAATGCAACTGCATATACCCGATCGGTGTCTCCCTGCAAAGTCTTCCGGCACTCCCCAGTGACGGCATCCCATAACTTCACCGTTTTGTCCTCACTGCAACTGGCGAGAGTAAGCCCGTCGGGACTGAAGGCAACCGAATTTACCCAATTCCTATGTTCCTGTAAAATTCTGACGCACCTGCGCTCACAAACATTCCATAACCGCACCGTTTCATCATCACTGCCACTGGCTAAGGTTCGCCCATCAGGACTGAAGGCAACGGAGTTTACCGTAGAGGTATGTCCTTTGAGGGTAAAAAGTTTTTGACCGTCCGCAACGCGCCATAAGTGAATCCCGCCTTCGTAATCCCCGGCAGCCAAGAGTTTACCACAAGGAGAAAATGCGACGTAAAAAATTATGGCAAAAGTTTCAGTAAAAACAGAATTTTCTAGGTCTGCGCCAGCGAAATTGACCCCCTGCAAGTTCACACCTCTGAGGAAAGCTTGCCAAACCGGCAGGTTAGAAAAGTCAGCGCTGGTTAAATCCACCTGCATCTGGCAAAGCAGATTGAGCGCGTTCCCACCGGCATACCCCGGCTTGGGGTTTTCTCGCAGCCCAGACAGGATTTGCTTTAACTGGCATCCCACACCGGCTTTGCTCCCAAAACCAGCCAGCAGCCTTTCCGCAACTGGCTGGAGGATAACGCGCGTTTGCGCCTCCCTAACGTAGTCCTTCGCCGTCGCTTTAATCAGCGCATAGCGTTGAAATAAGGCAATTTCTCCCGCCTCAATCTCTTGACAGCACTTGTCTATCAATCGCTCAGTCATGTACTCCATAACTGCCGGCTGCAGGGTGAACCTGCCGGCACTTCTCTCAATCAAAGAGCGGTGCGCCAGAGATTTTAGAGCCTCTACCAACTTCGCTTGCGCAACTCGCGGTATAATATCCTCTCGCAAGTGCTGTGTTGCCACCGGCTCCCGCTCAATCGCTAGCCAGTACATCACCTGCTTTTCCAAAGCTGACAGGCGATTGTAATGTTCATCGAGCAGGAAGCGAATCCCGGCGAAAGCCAGAGTGTTTTGACTTAAGAATTCGGCGATATTCCCATCATACACCTCTTTAATAGTTGTGGCAACTATTTTTAAGAATAGGGGATTTCCTCCGCAGCGATGAATCAGTTCTTGGGAAGGGGAAACTCCGAAACGCCCAGATTCGCTGCTGGCTGCTCGATCGCCCCTAAAGTCCAGACCTTTAGCTTGTAAGATTGGCTGCCCTTCGCTTTCGGACAAACCAGGTAAGTAGCGTGAGCGAACCGGCAGTGTTTCCCCTTCCTGCGCTGTCAATTCTCTCGGTTTCTCGCGACTGGTGAGCAGCAAGCAGCTGCGGTGGGGCGTTTCTCCCACCCGCCGGAATAATTCCCCATACTTTTCATAGCCCTGACGATACTGCCCTGCGCTGTCGCCACCCAGCAAAATCGACTCGGCATTATCCAGCACCAGCAGACAGCGGTGCCGGCGCAGATAGTCGATCAGCAGGGAAATTCGATCCTCTGCGGTGTCTGGCAGATCCTCCCTTTCGCCTCTGCGAACTTCGGGGGAGTTGGGGGGGATCTGGCTTTTCAAGAACTGGATCAGCACCGCCAGGATGTCTTGAACAGGTGGGGCGTTGCGCAGACTTCGCCAGATGAGGTACTGGAATTCGCTCTCAATCCGATCTGCCAGTTTCACAGACAGGGCGGTTTTGCCAATCCCCCCGATCCCCAACAGCGCCACTAGCCGGCACTTATCTCGCACAATCCACTGCTCTAGCGTGTCGAGGCAGTCGGTGCGCCCAAAGAACAGGCTCACATCCGGGGCGTCTCCCCAATCCCGGTGGGTGTTAGGGGTGTTTGGGGGCTTGCTGCTAGGTTTGTGGGCGGCATCGTCCTCTAAATCGGCGGCGACATCCAGCCATTCTAGCCCCAAGAGGCGGCAGAGTTCAAAAAAATTCTCGCGGGAAACGGGTTTGCCATTAAGGAAGTTGCCAACCGTAGCTAAGCCAAGTTGAGCGTGTTCGGCTAAAGCCTCCTGCTTGGCATAGCCCTGGCGAACGAGAGCCGATTTGACTTGCTTGACGCACTCTCGGCGCACCCGGATTGATTTTTGGGACATAGCTCACCTTGAGAACCCCCAATAAGATTATATAGCAATAGACAGTCAGCTTAGGACACCGGGATACGAAGTATAGGCGTAGGGCAGGCGTTCCCTCCAAGCCCTCAAGGTCTTTGGGACAGGCGAGACGCCTGTCCTACCTCGGAACCTAACTGCCTACTATTATATAGTGCGTCTAAATCATTTGTGTAAATTTCAGAACCCCGGTTTCTTTAAGAAACCGGGGTTTTGGGCCCCTGGGAGCTTTTGTGACGGCGCAACTCAGGGGAAAGTCAGGAACAAGTCAGTGGTTGCTAACCGGCTGTCTCAGGACAATCCCAGTAACGGCCAAGATTTAATAAAGTTGTGGCGTTCAAAGGTAGCCTTATGACATCGGAAAAAAGCTTTAACTGTCTCTGGCAAGCGGCACCGATTACTGTTATTGCAGTTGTCCTTTTTATCGTCAGTCCAGTTTTAGCGCTCGCTTTCGCGTTAGGGATTGTCTACCGGCTGTTATTGGCAAAGCCGGTGGCTGCAGCCGCACTGCCGGTGCCGCCGGCTCCTTTAAGGGAATTGGTTATCGAGATTGACGCTGCCAAGAGGGAGCGCCAGGTGGCGGAAATCACGGAAACGGAAGACTTCCAGCGCTTGCTGCAACAGGCAAAGCAGCTGAGGCGCTCCTGGGAGGTCCGCTGATTGGGCTAAAGCCCAACTACGAACTTTTGGGCTAAAGCCCAACTACGAACTTTTGGGCTAAAGCCCAACTACGAACTTTTGGGCTAAAGCCCAACTACGAACTTTTGGGCTAAAGCCCAACTACGAACTTTTGGGCTAAAGCCCAACTACGAACATTTTCAAGTCAGAGCTTGGGAAGGAGGGAAGGGCAGGCGAGACGCCTGCCCTACGCCTATATCTCGTAGGACCGGCGTTCCCTCCGATCCCACGTTTACAAAGGCCACTCTTGCAGGGCGAAGGCGACGCCTTCTCGCAGTGCCGGTGCCAGTTGGGGGCTATTCGCCAAGTCTTGTAATTGCCGGTGAGCGTGTTCTGGAGCCAGCTGTTTGAGGGCGGCGAGGGCGTGCAGGCGGACACCGGCATCTGGGGAAGCGAGGAGCTCCATGAGGGATTCTGTTGCCCGCCGGTCGCCGAGTTGGGCCAGCGCTAGGGCGGCGGCTTGCTGGACGCCTGGATTTTGCAGGGTGGGGAGGTCGGATTTGAGGAGTTCTATGAGAATTTCACCGGCATTTTGGGCGGTTGCGGGGTGTTCGCTGCGCCCCAAAATGGTGACGATTTCTTGAGCGAGGGCTGGGGAAGCAAAGGGTAGCGCCTGCCGCAAATATTCTACTGCTTCAATTGTGCCTATCCAGCCCAGGGCTAGCGCGACTTCTATTTGTAAGGGCACTGGCGTTGCTCTGGAAAGCAGGACTTCCCAGAGGGCTGCGGCTGCCGGTGGGGTTCCCACGCGCCCGAGGGCGAAGGCGGCTTGCTGGCAAACGTCAAAATTAAAGTCCCAAAGCCGCTGGCGCAGCAGTTGGACGAGTTGAAATGGGTCGAGGGTGTCAGCGCGCAAACCCAAGCCGGTGACGGCTTGTCGCCTGACGCTGGCGGCTGGATCGCTGAGGGCGCTCAGCAGCACCGGCGGGATGCGCTCGTCGCGCAAGCCAACCAGCCCTTCAATGGCGGCGGCTCGCACTTGGGCCACAGGATCGCGGACGGCGCTGAGCAGGGGCTTGATGGTTTCGGGATGCCCGATTTGGGCGAGAGCTCGCACGGCAAACAGCCGGGTGTTTTCTTCGGCGAGCAAATCGGTGAGGGCTTCAATGGCTGCAGGGCCTGAATTGGCCAGGGCATCGGCGGCCATTGCGCTCAACTCCTCACTCTCGGCGGTTTTGAGGAGTTCTGCGAGGGCGGCTACCGCTTCGGGCCGGTGGAACTCGCCCAAAATGCGACCGGCAAACCAGCGCAAGTCTGTGTCGGCTTCTTCATCTTGTAATATGGCAATTAGCGGCTCAATGGCTTGCGGTCCGAGACTGGGAAATAGTTTGGCAACGTCCCAGCGCTCTTGGAAGTCGCCTGCTTCTAAAATTTCTAATGCCCAGCTGAGCAGTTGAGTGCCGGCTTTTTGCAGCAGCTCCGATTTCTCAGAGGGTGTGGCCCGATTTTCTCTGTCGAGCAATTGCTGCAGGTAGCGGTTAAGTAATGGCCAGTTGGCTTGCGTGGCGGCTGCATTCGCTTGCTCTAAAACTGAAAACCTCGACATCGTTAAAGTTCCAAGTCAACAATTTTTTACAAAAAAGGCTTGCCAGAGGTGGTAGCTCCCGACAGTCCGGTTGCCGGCGTTCAGCCCGAGCTGCGCTTCCCATGACTACCCACACCTTATGCTGAATCTCTGCTGCTGAGGAGGGGGGAAATGTAAATAAAGCATTAAATTTATGCGAGAAGTTCATAGGGAGAAAGATTTTGGCATAAACTATATAGCAGCAGTCATATTGGTTAGAACAATAGAAGCTTCGGGAGTGGGGGACCAAGGGAGGCCGGAATGTAGGTTTCCTAAATGCTTACTGCTATATAGACGTAGGGGGGGCGTCCCGCCCCCCGTGAAGGTCTAATGTTCTAACCTAAGTGCATACTGCTATATATAGCGTCTCTCATATTAGTGAGGTAGGGAGAAACCCGGTTTCTTAAAGAAACCGGGTTTCTGGGCCATATTTCATCCAACTGAGAACCGCTATATATTGGCGGCCTGACCCGGCTAAATAAGCGAGAGACATTCTTGACTCAGAGAGAATTTTATGGCTTTAAACGTCGAACTTTTGGAAGAAAGCTTTAATCGCATCAAACCGCAGGAAGAAGAGTTTGTCGGCAGCTTCTACGACAATTTGTTTGGGGACTATCCGGAGGTAAAGCCTTTATTTGCCCACACCAATATGAAAGAGCAGCGGAAGCATCTGTTCAGTTCTTTGGTGCTGGTGGTTAACAACCTGCGCAAACCAGATGTGCTGTCAGACGCCCTCAAGGGACTGGGAGCGCGGCATGTGAATTATGGCATTTTACCGCAACACTACCCGATGGTGGGAGGGGCGCTGCTGAAAACGTTTGAGTCTTACTTGGGAGCGGACTGGACGCCGGAGGTGAGGCAGGCGTGGGTGGATGCCTATGCTGCGATTGGGGAGCTGATGCTAGAAGGCGCGCACTATCCGGAGGAAATTCTGAAATTGGGCGATAGAAACTGAACGAATAAACCTCTTCAAGAAACCGGGTTTCTTGAAGAAACCCGGTTTCTGCAACTTAAGCGCCGGCTTTTACTAAAACGGAATCTCCCTCTATTTTGACTTGATAGGTTTTGAGGGGTTTGGTTGCCGGACCTTTGATCACTTTTCCATCAGGAGCGAAGTCGGTATCGTGACAGGGACAGTCAAAGACTTTCTCATCGGCTTCCCACTCGACCAAACAGCCTTTGTGGGTGCAGGTGGGATCGACGGCGTACAGGGTTTTGGAGTCAGCTGGGTTGCGAACGACTAAGACGGGGCCGGTGGGCAATGTCTTATTCTGGATTTTACCGTTCTTGTCCAACTCCGCCACGGTGCCGGCAGCCACGAATCCATCGGCGCGGGGGGCACCCGCTACCGGTGCCGGTGGGGTGGCAGCTGTCGGTGGGGTGGGTTGTGCCTTGGTGGTGCTGTCGGGAGAGCAGGCGGCGATCGCCACCGGCAGGGAACTGGCCATCCAACCCACTCCAACCCAAGTTAAAAATTCACGACGGTTCACAGGCGTTTTCTCTCGCAAATTTAGGATTTTGAATCTTTCATTCTTAGCACGGACTGCCGGTTGCTGTCAAGCTGTAGCTGTAGGGTGCGTTACGCAAAGCGTAACACACCGGTAACGCAGCGGTAATACATACATTAAAAGTTCACATTACCACGGGCTGCCAATCATGGTAAAGCCAGACCAATAATAGGGATGGGATAGATTTGCGTTCTCTGAAGTCGCCAGTTGCGCCGGCAGGGGAACTGCGCCGCGAGTGCCGCCACTGCGCAATGTCCCCGACTCTATCCGCACCTCTCCCCGAATCATCGCTAGCTGCGCTTGTCGCAGCGCCTCCGCCTTAATTTTGGCATGGTTCAGCTGGCTGTAAAATTCGGTCATCAGCCCCAAAGTTCCCTCGTCGCTGACGTACCACAGACTCGCTAAAGCTGTTTTTACTCCCGCCGCCACTGCAAAACCGGCAAACCCCAACTCTGCTTTTTCATCACCGACTGCAGTGCGACAGGCAGACAGCACCAGCAACTCCACCGGCGGATTGTTCAGGCGCAGCTTGCTCAGCTCGTTCAGGCGCAGCTTTTCGTCCCACAGCGCAATGTAAGAATTCTTGATTTCCCCCGGTTGAAATTCCCCATGTGTGGCTAGGTGCAGAATCTGATAAGGATAGTTCTGCCGCTGATCGTTGAGATTGTTTCGCGTGAAAGCTTCGTTCAAAAAAGCTTGCCCCCGCCACAGCTGTCCGGTGATAGTTTGCAACTCTACCGGCACTGCCGGCAAGGGATTTTGGTCGCGAAATTGCGACGCGCCCATTGCCAGCACTCGCGCCCCCTTGAGGGATTGATACCGCGTGTCCATCAAACTGACACTGGGGATAAGGGCGAGACTGTACTTTTCCACGAGAAACTGTTTGCCGTCGTGCAGCGCCGCCACCGGCAGCCCCCGCAAGCCGGCATCCATACTGAACAGCAGGGTGTTGATTTTAGCCGCTTGCAGTTCCTGCTCTATTGGCGCAATCAGCCACTGATATAGCTGCTGCGCCGGCTGCAAATAGCTGGTGGTGTTGCGCAGGCGCGGCGCTGTAATTTTGTCGCGAAACGCTTGCGCTACTTCCAGCAGTTTCTCGCGCTTTGCTTCCGGCACAGCCCTGCGTATTGGCCGCCCTTCTGGAGTGAACACGACCAGCTCCAATTGATCGGGCAGTGCGGTAACATATATTATAGCAGACTGATTTTCTGTTTGCGAAGCAATCTTTGCCAGAGCCTCTCGGATGCTTTCTGATGACGTAATTTGGTTAGAAAAATTTATGCCAAAATACTGAGAAAATTCTTTCTCCCGACTTTGCTCTAGCAAGGTGGTGATATTGCCGGCACTCAGGGAGTTATTGACAGTTTGAGCCGGGGCTACAGGCTGCGCTTCAGTTTTTTTTGCATCAGGCTTATTTTCCGCAGTGTTCTGGGAGTTAGCACTGTTTTGCTGGGATTCAGCAGCCGGTTGCGCCTGCGTATTGTTTTGCTGGGATTCAGCAGCCGGTTGCGCTAGGGCACTGTTGAGCTGAGATTCAGCAGCCGGTTGCGCCTGCGTATTGTTTTGCTGGGATTCAGCAGCCGGTTGCGCTAGGGCACTGTTGAGCTGAGATTCAGCGACAGTCACGGGTTGTGCCTGGGCACTGTTTGGCTCGGGTTGAGCGATTGTCAGGGGTTGTGTCTGGGGATTGTTTGGCTGTGTCCCTGCGACAGTAAGGGGCTGTGTCTGAGGATTCTTTAGCTGTGTCCCTGTGACTGAGATGACAGCGGATTGTACCTGATAATTGTTGGGTTGGGGCTGACTGGTGGCAGGAGGTTGGGGTTGAGAATTGGCCGGCTGTGTTGCCGTAGAAGGTTGGGGTTGAGAAGTGGCCGGCTGTGTTGCCGTAGAAGGTTGGGGTTGAGAAGTGGCCGGCTGTGTTGCCGTAGAAGGTTGGGGTTGAGAAGTGGCCGGCTGTGTTGCCGTAGAAGGTTGGGGTTGAGAAGTGGCCGGCTGTGTTGCCGTAGAAGGTTGGGGTTGAGAATTGGCCGGCTGTGTTGCCGTAGAAGGTTGGGGTTGAGAAGTGGCCGGCTGTGTTGCCGTAGAAGGTTGGGGTTGAGAATTGGCCGGCTGTGTTGCCGTAGAAGGTTGGGGTTGAGAATTGGCCGGCTGTGTTGCCGTAGAAGGTTGGGGTTGAGAAGTGACCGGCTGTGTTGCCGTAGAAGGTTGGGGTTGGGAAGTGGCCGGCTGTGTTGCCGTAGAAGGTTGGGGTTGGGAAGTGGCCGGCTGTGTTCCCGTAGAAGGTTGGGTTTGGGAATTGGTGGGCTGTGTTTCCGTAGAAGGTTGGGTTTGGGAATTGGTGGGCGCGGGGGATTGGGATTCGCCGGAATTTTGTGCCGGCGAAGTGTTAGAACTGTCTATTGATTGGAGATTTCCTGTGCCAGCGCTGCTGCCATTGCGAATAATATTGCCACTCGGACCATTAAATGCTTGGGTTGTAATAGATCCAGTCTGGATGGTATTGCTGTTACTGCTTAAGGTAACGTTTCCACTGGAGATTTGCCCGAAAGTGGTGAGGTTGCCGGTGGTGATGCTTCCCCCGCTTGTGATGGTAATTGCGCCGCCGGCAGCTGCCGGAGAACTCGTGTCAATATTGCCGGCTGCTATACTGGCACCGGCAATGGTGACATTTCTCCCTTCTGCCCGGATGGTGTCGCCGGCATTCATGGAAAATGAGCCGGTGCCATTGCTGTCGGCATCAGCTCTGAAGGTGATGGAACCGCTGCCGGCGTTAAAAGTTAATTGCTGGTCGGATATTGGCGCTACGGTAATATTGTTACTCGCTTCTAATATGACTGAGGCATTTCCATTGAGGCTTTCCAGACTCGCTTCGGAAATAGTGAATGTGCCGGTGCCCTCTCCCAACAGGATCTGACTGTCGGACACGGCGCTGTCATTTTGGCCGAAACCCACACCGGCAATCGTGATATTTTCTGGGTCGAGGAGCAAGGTGCCGGCTGTCCCAAAGGCCGCACTTAAATCAGCTGTGCCCCGGAATATCAGGTCCTGTTTCCCCGAAACTTCCGCAAATCCGCCACGGCCTGAATTGCTGCCCCCACGGGCGCTGATGTGACCCAAGAAATGTGTCGTTTTATCTGACCAAACTATAACACGCCCCCCATTTCCATTCCACAGGGCGTCTGCATTAATCGCTGAATCTGAACTGACAGAGGTGTGTGAGGCATTGGGCACAGTTCCCTCCCCGCGATAGTCGCCCCCAATCCGCACCTCACCGCCGGCATTTGCACCGGAAGCGTTAATCTTTGCACCCATAAGTCCGGCGCGGTTTCCCAGGATATTCACCGCACCGCCAAAACTGCTGGGCGCAGACACATCTATAGGACCGGCAGCAATTGCCATCCCCGATTCCGCCGGTATCCTCACCCCAGAACCTGTCAGCAACACTTCGCCTTTCTCACTCACACTCAGCGCGGAAGCGTGGCCAAAATCTGGTCTGCCGGTGAGCAGTTGCGGTAAAGACAGCGGTTGTAGAACAGGCGTTCCCTCCGCTCCTGTTAGCGCCACCGGCTCTATGTCCAAACTCAACAGATGCCCCTCTTGAGAAATCCGCACGGCACTCTCACCCGGCACACCGGCAATAGTAATATTCCCTCCAGGACTTGTCAGGGAGCCGGTATTTATTACTGTCCCTCCCAACAGGGTGAGATTCTTCCCAGGCGTCAGTGTTAAATTCCCCTCATTGACAATTGCGCCCGCTTGCGGTAAGGTGAAAGAAAAACCGCTTGGCGTCCCCACTAACATCGTGTAATCGTTGCTGCCAGCGGCATTAAACCAGCCCGAACCCAACCCGATGCCGGTGGCTGTTGTGGCGGTGAAGTCTGCCGGCACGTTTAAACTTGCATTTGGGCCAAATAGGATGCCGGCGGGGTTCATTAAGAAGAGATTGGAGTTCCCCCCGCTGACTTGGATTAACCCATTTATATAGGAGGCGTCGCCCCCGACAACCCGCCCCAGGATATTGCGGATATTGGGATTGCTGATAAAGTTGGCAATCTGCCCCTCACTCAGGCCAAATTTCTGGAAACTGTGAAAAAGATTCGCGCCATCTCTTGACAGTGACCCGCCCTGTATGTTAAAGGTATTGCCTTGGGCAGTGACAGTTGTGCCGGTGCCGTCGGGTGCCGGTGCCATGCTTTCCGCTTGGGCGAGTGCTGGTTTAGCGGTGGCAAAGTAGCCTGAGGTAAGAACAAGCAGCAACGAACTTAATGAGCCGGCAGCGGATTTCATAGACTTTGCTTCCTGGCGGTTGATGTTTATCAAACCTTTCGCTTTCTACTTTAACAAGATTTTTCTCGGTTCAGCCGATTCCTTTACAATTCTTTAAAATGACCTGTTAGGTTTTTAATCTGCTTGTTGCAGCAAGCAAGGAGAGCCTCTGGAGGTCACGTTTCGGGACGCGCCCCGGAGCGCGTCCCGCAGCGTCCCGGAACGAGGGGATTTTACCACGGACTGCCAATCATGGTAAAGCCAGACCAATAATAAGGATGCTTGAGATTGTGAGAGCCCTCCTTGAGCACTTCTGCCGGCAGGGAAACGCCGCTGCGAGTTCCACTCCCGCGCAACTCACCCCCTTCTATCCGCACTTCTCCCCGAATCATCGCTAGTTGAGCTTGACGCAGCGCCTCCGCCTTAATCTTAGCATCACTGAGGTGGCTGTAAAACTCGGTCATCAGCCCCAAAGTGCCGGCATCGCTAACGTACCACAAACTCGCCATAGCTGTTTTGACTCCCGCCGCCACGGCAAAACCGGCAAACCCCAACTCCGCTTTTTCATCCCCTATTGCTGTGCGACAGGCAGACAGCACCAGCAACTCCACCGGCGGACTGTTCAGGCGAAGGTTGCGCAGCTCGTCGAGGCGCAATTTTTCGTCCCACAGCTGAATGTAAGAGTTGCCGATATTTCCCGCTTGGAATTCGCCATGTGTTGCCAGGTGAATGATAGGATAGGAATAGTTAGAACGCTGCGCCATAAGGTTGGAGCGAGTGAAGTCCTGATTCAGGAAAGCTTTGCCCTGCCACAAGTTCTGGGTAATCTCGTCTAGTTCCACCGGCACCGCCGGCAAGGGATTTTGGTCGCGAAATTGCGAAGCGCCCATCGCCAGCACTTGCGCCCCCTTAAGGGACTGATAGCGAGTGTCCATCAAACTGACGCTCGGTATTAAGGCGAGACTGTATTTTTCCACGATAAACTGTTTGCCGTCGTGCAGCGCCGCCACCGGCAGACTGCGCAACCCCGCATCCATACTGAAGAGCAGCGTATCAATTTTAGCCGCTTGCAGTTCGGCTTCAATTGGCGCAATCAGCCACTGATATAGCTGCTGCGCTGGCTGCAAATAGCTGGTTTTGTTCCGCTGCTTTACATCTGCCAGGATCTCGCGAAAATCCCACATAGCAAGAAACAGGTTTTCCCGCTTGGCTGCCGGCACAGTCTTACGAATCAATTTGCCTTCTGGCGTCAGCACTACCAGTTCCAATTCCTCGGGCAGTGCCGTTACATATATGATAGCAGAGCGGTTGCCGGTTTGGGAAGCAATGGTTGCCAAAGCGTCTCGGATGCTTTCTGGGTTTGTCAGCTGGTTGGAGAGATTTTGCCCGAAGTAATCGCCAAATTCCTTATCCCGCCGCTGCTCTAGTTGCGCCACTGCTTCCGCTGCATTCACCGCCAGAGGGCTGCTGTTTGCGGTGCTGAGACTCCCTACCATCTGTTGGGCGCTGCGGTTGCTGTTGAGGGGACTGTTGCTGCCGGTGCTGCTGCTCGTATTGCCAGATAGAGTGATGATAATACTGCTTTGCACCGGCACGGATTCAATTATACTGTTTTGGGGAACTTTTTGAGGACTAAAGTCCTGACTGTTCGCAACGGGAGTGCTGTTGACTGCGGGAGCGCTGGGATTGCCGGCAGCACTGTTACTGGCGTTGCTGACTTCTTCCGCACCCGTGCGGATCTCACCCGTATTGATTTCTCCCGTCCCACTATTGAGTGAGATTTCCCCGCTCTCTTGTGTGCCTGACGAGGTGAGATTGCCGGTGTTTATGCTGCCACCGGCACTGTTGGTAATGGTGCCGGCAGTTCCGCCAATAGCGCTGCTGGTTTGGTTGCCGGTGTTTATATTCCCACCGGCAGTATTTGTGATATTCCCGGAATTGCCATTGGTGGCGCTCGTGGTTTGATTGCCGGCAGTCACATCGCCACCGGCAGTATTGGTGATATTCCCGGAATTGCCATTGATGGCGCTCGTGGTTTGATTGCCGGCAGTCACATCGCCACCGGCAGTATTGGTGATATTCCCGGAATTGCCGTTAGTGGCGCTCGTGGTTTGGCTGCCGGTGCTGATGTCGCTGCCGGCTGACACATCGATCTTACCCGAATTTCCCTCATCTGTGCGCGACTGGATATTAAGAGTCGTGACGTTGCTGCCGGCACGCACTTCAATATTGCCCGCGCCGGTGCTGCCGATGGAATCCAGGTTGCCTGCCGCAATGTTATTGCCGTTGATAGTAATATTGCCGGCAGGACCGGTTCCCGATTGGGTTGTGATAGCATTTGTCTCGACGGTGTTGCTGGCGCTGCTGACAGTAATGTCGCCACTTTGAGTTTGTCCGTAGGAGGTAATGTTAGCTGTGAGGGTAATTCTGCCCGGACTTGATAGGGTGATATCGCCGGCAGTGCCATTCGTAGAATAGGTGTCCAAATTGCCGCCGACAGCGATACTGTTTGAACTGTCGCTGCGGATGCTGAGATTGCCGCCTTGCGAGAAACCATCTGAGCGGATGCTTGCGGTTTCGACGTGTCTGGCGGCATGAATGGTAACACTGCCGGCAGCCCCTCCGGAAGACATGGTGTTGAGTGCGCCGGCGCTGGTGTTTATGGCACCATTGCTGCTTTCAATTGTGATGTTTCCGCCGGTGCCGGTGCTGCCCTCTAGTGGGATGAAGTTCAGCACACAAGTCATATCCTCGCACACATCCTCAGTTTGAAAACCCGCCATTGAGGCAATCTGCGCTGTCTTAATATCCCCAGAAGCCGTCAGGGTGACAGAACCCCCATTCCCCTGACTTGAATAAGAGTACAGCCAGCCAGCAGCGGTGTCAATGCCACCGGCATGGCTGGTGAGTTCGATATTCCCCCCACTGCCTGCCCCCTGGGAAAACGACTCGATGTTAGCTGTTTTAATATCGCCAGAAGCCCTCAGGGTGACAGAACCCCCATGCCCCTGATTTGAATCAGACTTCAGCGCGCCAGTGGCGGTATCAATACCACCGGCTATGCTTGTTATCTGGATATTTCCCCCACTGCCTCCCCCCCAGGAAAACGAGCGGATGTCACTTGTTTTAATATCCCCTGAGGCTGTGAGGGTGACAGCACCCGCATTTCCCTGCGTTGAAGTAGAGGACAGCTCGCTATTATTGGCAGTGTTAATAGTACCGGCACTGCTAGTGAGTGCGATATCCCCCCCACTGCTGGTGCCATAGGAAGAGGATAAGATGTTACCCGCCTTAATATTCCCAAAAGCCATCAGGGTGACAGCACCCCCATTTCCCGCGTCGGAAAAAGAAGACAGCCCGGCACCGGTTGTGTCAATGCCACCGGCACTGCTAGTGAGTGCGATATCCCCCCCACTGCCGGTGCCATAGGAACAGGATAGGATGTTACCCGCCTTAATATCCCCAAAAGCCGTCAGGGTGACTGAACCTCCATTCTCCTGACTTGAATCAGAGGATAGCATGCCACTGACAGTATCAATGCCACCGCCACTGCTATTCAGTGCGATTTTCCCCCCAGTGCCGGTGTCTGAACTCGACGAGATGTCACCCGTCTTAATATCCCCAGAAGCCGTCAGGGTGACAGCACCCCCATTCCCCTGTGCGGCGCTGGAATTGAGAGATCCCGCGCGGGTGTCAATGACACCGCCGGTACTGTTAAGGGTGATATTCCCCGCATCGCCAGACAGTATACTAGGCGCACTCACCGTTTCGGCAATCGTGATGTTCCCGGCGGCGCTTATCGAAATCTCACCCCCACCTGAAGTGAGAATCCCTATAGGGAAATCGGTAGCGCCACCGACAGTTACGCCCCCCTCTGGAGACTGGAAAAAGGCTCCGCCACTTCCCGCAGTTGCCTCTAAATTGCGGACACTGATGCGCAGCGGTTCTGCCGGCAGCCCAATGCCGCCAGTGCCTAACCTTGCTGTCTGGAAAAAGGCACTCCCTGCGGTAATTAAGGAGTCGGGTGAGCTGCGCAGGATATTGCCGGTTGCGGCACTGACGGTGAGAGCGCCTGCCGTGTTTATATCGCTGAGGGTGATGTCCCCCACTTCGGCAAGTCTTCCCAATTCTATCACAATATTCCCGCTGCCGGCATTGAGGGCAGTCCCCGGTGCCATCCTCACCGAACCGGGACCTTTTTCGCGATAATTGAGATTGGCGCTGTTATTGTTCGCTCGCAGGGCGATATCCCCATTGCTTCCTGAAGTGTCGATGCTGGCGTTAATGTTGATGCTTCGACCGGCAATCAGTTCCAAACTGGCGATCGAGTCGGTTTGAATGGGTTCATTAACCGTAATATCATTGTGAGCTGCCAAAGTGACATTCCCTGCTAGCGTGTTAATCTTCTCCGCACCGGCAGTGACGCTAGCATCTGCGCTGGCACCAATTGGCTCGTCTTTTCCCCCACCGGCAATCGTGACATTTCGCGCACCGCTGAGGTTCCCTGTGGAGATGCTGCCGGCAAATGCGTTTATGGTGAGCGCGCCTGGAGTGCCACTCTCAGAAGAGAACTCAATAAATCCCTGGTTGATGATATCACTCAACTGGCTGGTGATGGTAATGTCTCCCCCCCGCAAAAAGCCAGAGGATTTGATGTCACCTGTGGTGATAATACCGCTGGCAGAGAGGGTGAGTGATCCCCCATTCCCCTGACTTGAAGAAGAGTCGTACAGCTGACTGTCCAGCAGGGCACTGGTAGTATCAATCGCACCGGCACGACTGGTGAGGGAGATATTTCCCCCACTGCCTGCCCCCTGCGAATACGACTTGATGTCACTGGCTTTAATATCTCCAGAAGCTGTCAGGGTGACTGAACCCCCATTCCCCTGACTGGAAGAAGAGATTAGCGTGCTAGCAGCATCAATGCCACCGGCACTGCTATTGAGTTCAAGCTTTCCCCCACTGCCGGTGCCATGCGACACCGAGCTGATGGAACGTATCTTAATATCGCCAAAAGCCGTTAGGGTGACTGAACCCCCATTCCCCTGATTTGAATAAGAGGATAGCACTCCACTGGCAGCATCAATGGCACCGGCACGGCTATTGAGGGCGATATTCCCCCCACTGCCGGTGCCATAAGAATGCGACTCGATTTCACCTATCTTAATATCCCCAGAAGCCGTCAGGCTGACAGAACCCCCATTCCCCTGAAAGGAAGAAGATTCTAGCCAGCCCCAGGCACTGTCAATGGACCCGGCACTGCTATTGAGGGTGATATTTCCCCCACTGCCGGTGCCCTCCGAATGTGAGTCTATGCCACTTATCTTAATATTCCCAGAAGCTGTCAGGGTGACAGAACCCGCATTCCTCTGACTTGAATCAGAGAATAGTCTCCCACTGGCTGTATCAATGGCACCGGCACTGCTACTGAGGGCGATATTCCCCCCACTGCCTGTGCCCGCCCACGTCTCTGTACTGTAGTCGTAGTAACCAGAAAAAGAAGAGATATCACCTGTCTGAATATCCCCAGAAGCCGTCAGGGTGACTGAACCCCCATTCCCCTGTTTTGAATTGGAATTTAGCCTGCCGGAGGCAGTATCAATGCCACCGGCACTGCTATTGAGGGCGATATTCCCCCCATTGCCGGTGCCGGTGCCCTGCCAAGTAGATGCAGTCCAGTTATAAAAACCTGAAGGCGATCTGATGTTACCTGTCTTAATATCCCCTAAGGCAGTTAGGGTAACAGAACCCCCATCACTTTCCAGGGAATAAGCGGACAGACTGCCGGCGCTGCTATCAATGGCACCGCTGCGACTGTCCAGGGTGATATTCCCTCCCGTGCCGGTGCCTCCCTTCGATGAAAACTGCTCAGTGCCCCACTCATCTGTCCCTAAAGAAAGAATTTCACCCGACGCCGATAAAATCTCACCTGTTATAATGTCTCGTTCCGCCGTCAGGGTGACATTCCCCCCATCCCCATCATAAGAACTGGCGTCTAGAACACCGGCACTTGTATTAATCCCACCGGCACTGCTAGAAATGGCGATATTCCCCCCAGTGCCGGTGCCGCCGGCGGCTGTCTGCAGGGAATCTGTTATAATATCTAATGTAGCATTCAAGGTAATCGCCCCGCCGTCCCCCGATTCCGAACTCGTGTCAATATTGCCGGCAGCTATCCCCCCTGATGCCGGTATTCTCACCCCAGAACCCGTCAGGAACACCTCGCCTGTTTCACTCACACTCAGTGCGGAGGCGTGCCCAAAATCTGGTCTGCCGGTCAGCAATTGCGGTAAAGAAAGAGGCTGCAGTCCCGCCGCAACCTCAGATCCTGTTAGCGCCGCCGGCTCGATGTCCAAACTCAACAAATGCCCCTCTTGAGAAATCCGCACCGCACTGTCACCCGGCACTGCCGCTACCGTAATATTCCCCCCAGGACTTGTCAGGGTGCCGGTGTTTATTACTGTCCCGCCCAACAGCGTTAGACTGCTCCCAGATGTTAAGCTTAAATTCCCCTCATTGACAATCGCCCCGGGCTGTGATACGGCAAAATTGAACGCACTCGGCGTCCCCACTAACACATTATAATCATTGCTGCCAACCGCATTAAACCAGCCCGCACCAAACCCGATGCCGGTGGCGGTTGTCGCGGTGAAGGATGCCGGCACGTTTAAAGAAGCATTTGGGCCAAATAGGATGCCGGCGGGGTTCATTAAGAAGAGATTGGAGTTCCCCCCGCTAACTTGAATTAAGCCATTTATATAAGAGGCGTCCCCCCCGATTACTCGCCCGAAAATATTGCGGATATCGGGATTGCTGAGGAAGTTGGCAGTCTCTCCCTCACTGAGGCCAAATTTCTGGAAACTGTGGAAAAGATTCGCGCCATCTCTTGACAGAGAGCCGCCTTGTATGTTAAGGATATTTCCCTCAGGCGTGACCGCTGTGCCGGTGCCGTCGGCTGCCGGTGCGATAGTTTGCGCTTGGGTGAGTGCCGGTGCCCAAACTGCAGCGAGAATGGGAACAGCAACCAGTAACGCGCTCATCCGTCTGTCAGTAAGGGGTTTCATAAGGCTTGGCTCCTAAGGGGTTTATTGATCAAAAAACTTTTTATAATAGCATAACATGACCTGTCTCGCATGAGGGGTTGCGCCCCTCAACGATGAGCGGGCCCAGAAAGGCGGGGTGAGCCGGCGCTCTGTTTCTCCCACCGGCCCGGTGAGGGATGCAAAAAGTGCATGTAAAACATAAATAAAATCATTATAACATATTATTAGTAGCCAAATATACGATGTCCTCCGGTTGATATTTTACAGTAGTAAGAGTAGGTGAACCCCAAATTCATGCCGCTGAGCGTTCGAACAGAGTCTTCATTTAACTTAAACCCTATGACTGCTGAAACTTCCCCCAACAAGGCGAACGAAAAGAAGTGTCTGGGTAAAGTGTATCTAGTGGGTGCCGGTCCGGGAGATCCCGGTTTGCTGACAGTGAAAGGCAAAACGCTATTGGAGTGCGCTGACGCGGTGATTTATGACGCCCTGATCAGCCCGCAAATTCTGGCCCTAATTAACCCGCATGCGGAAAAAATTCATGCCGGCAAGCGCCGGGGGCGTCACTCCCTGGTGCAGGAAGAGACAGCTAAGCTGCTGATAGAAAAAGCGCACACCCATGCAGTCGTCGTGCGGCTGAAAGGGGGCGATCCATTTGTGTTCGGTCGCGGCGGAGAAGAAATGGAAGATTTGGTCGCCGCCGGGGTGCCGGTGGAAGTCGTGCCGGGGGTGACATCAGGGATTGCCGCACCGGCCTACGCAGGAATTCCCCTCACACACAGATCTTACAGCTCCTCAGTAACATTTGTCACCGGCCACGAAGCGGCGGGCAAGTACCGGCCCGAAGTCAACTGGCAGGCCATCGCGCACGGTTCCGAAACCATCGTTATCTATATGGGCATTCACAACCTGCCGCATATCATTGCGGAGCTCGTTGCAGCCGGTCGCAGCCCGGAAACGCCGGTGGCCTTAATTCGCTGGGGGACGCGCCCGGATCAAGAAGAACTGACCGGCACGCTGGCCACCATTGTGCGGCAAGTTGAGGAAACTGGCTTTGAAGCGCCGGCAATCGCCGCCATCGGGGACGTGGTGAAGCTGCACAGCGTTTTGGCCCATTGCAGGCCGGTGGTCTATCACCCCTGACCCCTTGTGCCCCGAGAGGAAGAAACCGGGTTTCTTAACCAAGTTTCTCGGCAGAGAACGAGAGTCGATCGAGAAACCCGGTTTCTGGCCCCCGAGAGGAAGAAAGCGGGTTTCTTAACCAAGTTTCTCGGCAGAGAACGAGAGTCGATCGAGAAACCCGGTTTCTGGCCCCCTCGAAGAGCAACACCTATCGGGCGCGCTGCGGGGGCTGCCACTGTTTGAGGGCTTTCTGGGCGGCAGTGCCGGCGGGCGTGTCAGAGGGGACTAACTTCGCCGCCGCAATAGCCGCCGGCAGCATCCGGACGCGGGCGCGATATTGAGCGATTTGCCAAATACTGTCGCCCCACTGGTTAATCAGGGTTCGGGCTTCCTGGTAATGGGGATCTTCGGGGCCGATATCCCGGACTTTGGCGATCGCTTTGCTATAAGAAGATGCCTGTCCCCGCCGGACGAGTTTTTGCGCGTCCGCCAGCAGGCGCTTGTTGGTGATATCGTCCTTGTAGAGCTTTTCCCAAACGTCAATTAGCTGCTGCGTTCGCTTATGAACCTCAGTCGCTTCCGAGGGCACGAGCCGGCCTGCGGCGATAGCGTCCTTATAATTTTCCTGTTTGGCGCGAGCGATGGCAATATCGAAAATCACCCTCCCCCAGCGGTCAATATTGTTCTGGGCTTCTTGATAGAGGGGGTCATTCTTGGGAATTTGCCGAGCTTGGGCGATGGCGTCACTGAACTGGTACGCCTGAGTCGGTTGCAGCGACACAAGCGCTTTGTTCAGCTTCTGCTGGTTCGCCTCTTGCGGATTCTTGGGCGGTTTAGCCGGTGCGGCGGGAATAACCGCCACCGGTGCCGGCGGTTTGGCTGCGGCGGGTTTAGCCGGTGCCGGCGGTTTGGCTGCGGCGGGTTTAGCAGGTGCCGGCGGTTTGGCTGCGGCGGGTTTAGCAGGTGCCGGTGCCGGTGGGGCGGGAATAACCGCCACCGGTGTTGGGGGTTTGGGTTCGGCGGGTTTGACAGGTGCCGGTGGGGCGGTGGGAGTTGGCTTGACAGCCGCCGGCACTTGTTCAGAGGGTGCCGGTGCCGGTTGGTGAGCTAACTTCTGCTGCCCAAATTTGAGCAAATCGGCGACGAGAAAGCCAAATAGCACCAGCAGCCCCACGACGGCACTCCCCAGCAAACCCAGGGCCAGGGGCGCTACCGGCACCCCCCGGGTGGGTGTGCCAGGGGGGGGTGGTGTCTGGGATGGCGGCGACTGAGAGCCGGTGGGAGAGGCGGGCACCGGCGTTTGTGGCGTTTGTGGCTGGGGGGCGCTAGTTTCTGGGGGAGTCTTGCCGTTGTGAGAAAGCACGGGTGGCTTGGGTTGCGCGGGGGGCTCGCCGGTCAGGGCATTGGCCACCGCTCCTGTCGCCACCGGCTCCCTGAGCGCCCCCACTTGTTCTGGAACCAGCTCCCACTCCTCAGGCCGGAGGGGCACAGCGGGGAGCAACCACTGCTCTGGGGTTGGCGAGTCGATGTCGGGTAAAAGAGTATAGCTGAGTTTTTCTGGCGGGTTGAATGTGATTAATAAATCTTGCCGGGGGCTTTTATATTCTTCCCACAATTGAGGCAGGCGATCGCTCAAGAATTCCGCCAGACCCTCGAAGGTTTTGCACTTGCCAGAGCGCAGCCCTTCCAGGAGCGCCGCTGTAAAAAATCCGTGTTGCAGGGCATCCGTTTCTGAGGAAAAATCGCTGTTCTGGCAGGAGAGCAGCACCGGGATTTCCATCTCGCGAGCTAATTTCGCGATCCGAGATCCTATCTGCTGCTCCGAGCCGGTGGCGGCGTACATATCTAGCAAGACCAGCACTTGTTGAGTCCGGCAAGACTTGAGGGCGCTAAAAAGCCATCTGGCAGAAATGCCGGTGCTGGCGATATCGGCAGGATTTCCGTCTGCCGGCATCAGGTAGTCCTCTCCGTCCGCGCTGACAGCCACTCCGCAGAAAAACAGCCACAGGACATCTCCAGAGCGCAGCTGGTGCCGGCACTGCTCGTCTATCATCCTGAGAAGATTTTGCCGGTTTGGGTAGGTTGAGTGGCTGTCGGCAGGCGGCGAGGTGTCTGTCAGCAGCACACACCGGTCAGGGGCAAAGCCGGCTGACTCAATGAGAAAGTTCTCTAGCGCCTGTGCGTCTTGTTTTGCGTAACTTAAAGCGTGAAAGAACTGATATTTATTGATTCCGATTACAATTCCGGCGTAGTTTTTCATTGGCAATTCCTTGAATCTGGCGAAAATACTTGGCGCATTAAATCCCCCAAATAGAAAGCGTTTTGCTGCCCGGAAACTGGCTTTTTCGACTTCCGCCGGCAGCTTTACAGCAGGGCCCGCAGACTTCCCTTGACAGGCCAGCAGCCGGTAGCCACGCACCTGCCGGCGTTATTGTTGCGCTAGCTGGTGATTTGCTTATACTTATCACAAAATGCCTGAAATGTCAAGGATTTTGGATTTTGGATTTTGGATTTTGGATTTTGGATTGGGGATAGGGCATGGGGCATGGGGCATGGGGCATGGGGCATGGGGCATGGGGCATGGGGCATGGGGCATGGGGCATGGGGCATGGGGCATGGGGCATGGGGCATTGACTAACCCCTAACCCCTAACCCCTAACCCCTAACCCCTAACCCCTAACCCCTAACCCCTAACCCAAAATATCTGTCCAAATGATTACTCCTATGGGCAGTTGCGGGAATAAGGAGATTTGCTGTATAATTTCACAGAACTTCAAGGTAAAAGGACCTAATATCTTCCATGCAAAACCCGCACTCGATATTGAATGACGACCCCCTGTGGTTCAAAGACGCCATCATTTACGAAGTGCCTGTGCGAGCCTTTGCCGACAGCAATGGGGACGGAATCGGAGACTTTCGGGGGCTGACAGAAAAGCTAGATTACCTGCAAGACTTAGGAGTCACAGCACTGTGGCTGCTGCCGTTCTTTCCTTCGCCGCTGCGGGATGATGGCTACGACATTTCTGACTGCACCAGCGTCAACCCGATTTACGGCACACTGGAAGATTTTAAAGAATTTTTGTCAGCGGCACACCAGCGGGGCATTCGCGTAATTATCGAGTTAATCGTCAACCACACCTCAGACCAGCATCCCTGGTTTCAGAGGGCGCGAAGAGCGCCGGCGGGCAGCAAGGAGCGAGATTTCTATGTGTGGAGCGACAGCCCAGAAAAATACCGGGACGCTCGGATTATATTCAAAGATTTTGAGACGTCTAACTGGGCTTGGGACCCGGTGGCAAAAGCGTATTACTGGCACCGCTTCTACTCCCACCAGCCGGATTTGAACTACGACAGCCCAGCCGTGCGCAAAGCGGTCTTGGAGGTGCTGGATTTCTGGTTAGAAATGGGGGTGGACGGGCTGCGCCTGGATGCGGTGCCTTACCTGTACGAGCGCGAGGGGACGAACTGTGAGAACCTGGGGGAAACCCACGCCTTCCTGCAGCAGCTGCGAGCGCACACAGACGCAAAATTTCCCAACCGGATGCTGCTAGCCGAGGCCAATCAGTGGCCTGAGGATGCGGCTCAATATTACGGCGAGGGGAATGAGTGCCACATGAACTTCCACTTCCCCCTGATGCCGCGCCTGTTCATGGCGCTGCGCCTGGAAGATAACTTCCCGATTATTGACATTCTCCAGCAGACGCCGGTGATTCCCGATAACTGCCAGTGGGGGCTGTTCCTGCGCAACCACGACGAACTCACCCTGGAAATGGTAACAGATGAAGACCGGGATTATATGTATCGGGTGTACGCGCAAGACCCGCAAGCGAGAATTAATTTGGGGATTCGCCGCCGGCTGTCGCCCCTGCTGGGAAATGACCGCCGGCAAATTGAATTGATGAACGGATTGCTGCTGTCTATGCCAGGAACGCCGGTGCTCTACTACGGGGATGAAATTGGCATGGGAGACAATATTTATACCGGCGATCGCAATGGCGTGCGCACGCCGATGCAGTGGAGCGACGACCGAAATGCCGGTTTCAGCCGCGCCAATCCCCAGCGGCTGTATTTACCCGTTATAGTGGATTCGGAATACCACTACGCAGCGGTGAATGTGGAGGCGCAGCGGGCGAACCCCAATTCCCTGTGGTACTGGATGAAGCGCCTGATCGCCACCCGCCAGCGCTTCCAGGCGTTCGGGAGGGGCAGCTTTGAATTCCTGCAATCGGGAAACCGCAAAGTTCTCGCGTTCACGCGCACCTGCGCTGGGGAGCACATCCTGGTGGTGGCGAATTTGTCCCGCTTTATCCAGACGGTGGAATTAGACCTGTCAGCGTTTAAGGGGATGGTGCCGGTGGAAATTTTTGGGCGCACAGCGTTCCCGCCGGTGGGGGAGTTGCCCTACTTCCTCAGCATGAGCCCCTACTCATTTTACTGGTTCGCTCTCAAACTTCAACCCAGCACAATCCAGCAGCCCCGACCGCACGCCGAGGTGCCGGTGCTGGCAGTCACCGGCAAGTGGCAGAATGTTTTTTCGCAGCTAGAGGCAAAAGAGGCTCTGGAATCTATTCTGACAGATTACCTGCACACCTGTCGCTGGTTCGCCGGCACTGCCCGAACAATTCAATCGGCACAGATAGCGGAAGCAATTCCAGTGCCCTACAAAGACATGGAAGCGCAGATGATTTTATTGCGGGCAGACTATACCGAGGGAGATCCCGAAACTTACTTCCTGATTCTAGCCCTGGCAGAAGGCGAACAAGCGGCGCACCTTTTGGCAGAAATGCCAGACTCTGTGGTGGCTCGCCTGCAGGTTAAAGGGAAAAAAGAAATTGGGGTGTTATTCGACGCCATAGCGGACAAAAACTTTTTGACCTTCCCCCTGGATGCGATTGCTGGCAGTCGCTCCTGCAAAGGAATGGCAGGGGAACTGGCAGCCACGGCTACTGATTTGTTCCCGCATCTTGACAGTTCCGCCTCTCAGCTGGACGGCGCACTCCTGAAAGGAGAGCAGAGCCACACCTTTGTGGTTTATGGAGATCGCCTGATCTTCAAACTCTTCCGCCAAGTTGAGGAGGGCGTCAATCCCGAATTGGAGGTCGCGCGCTTCTTGGGCGAGAAAAAACTCTTTAAAAACTTTCCCACCATTGCCGGGGTGCTGCAGTACCGCCGGCCAAAAGCGCAACCGATGACGGTGGGGATATTGCAAGAGTTTATTGCAGACGCCCGCAATGCCTGGGACTACACGCTCGACAGCCTGCGCCAATATTTTGACAGCGTTATGGCGCAGCAGGGGGCGACCGCAGAACTGCCGGTTCCCCCTGACTCCCTGCTAGATTGGCAAGCCGCTGAGATTCCCGAAATCGCTTCCCAAACGATCGGTTCTTACCTGTCAAACGCTAAACTGCTCGGTCAGCGCACCGGCGAACTCCACATCGCGCTCGCTTCTGACTCCGAGAATCCCAACTTCGCCCCAGAACCCTTTTCGTCATTTTACCAGCGCTCCATCTACCAGCACTCGCGCACCCTCACCGGGCAAGTCTTCCTGCTGCTGAAAGATCGCCTGGAGGACTTGCCACCCAACACTCAAAAGTTGGCGCACGCCGTTCTTAACCGGCAAAAAGAATTTCTGGCACGGTTCCAGGCGGTTCTCAACCTAAAAATCACCGCCCTGCGCACCCGCTGTCACGGGAACTACCATCTCGGGCAAGTGCTTTACACTGGCAAGGACTTCACAATTATTGACTTTGAGGGAGAGCCTTCTCGCAGTTTTAGCGAGCGGCGCATCAAGCGCTCGCCCCTGCGAGACGTGACGCGAATGCTGCACTCATTTAACTACGCGGCTCAAACAGCGCTGCGCAATGAAGTGGAAAGCGGCATGGTTCGTCCGGACAGCCTCCCCTTGATGGAGCAATGGGTGCAGTTTTGGTATTCTTGGGTGAGCGCTGCTTTCCTGAATGGCTATCTGGAAACGGCGAGCCAAGACTCTTTCTTACCAAAAAGTCAGCAAGAATTGCAAGTGCTTTTGGATGGATATTTGCTGGAAAAAGTCATCTATGAATTGGGCTACCAGCTCAAACAGCGCCCCGAATGGGTTGAGATATTGCTGAAACGGCTCCTCCAACTGTAAGCCTTTTCGATTTTTCCGCTCGTTCTCCTGCTCCGCCGGGAAACGCAGCTCAGGAGGCTGTGCCTCCTCTCTCCACCAAGCAGTATTAGAGCAGTAGCCACTTAGATTAGGACATTAGACCTTGAGGGGGGGCGGGACGCCTGCCCTACGTCTATATAGCAGTAAGCATTTAGGAATCCTACATTCCGGCCTCCCTTGCTCCCCCGCTCCCGAAGCTCCTATTGTCCGAACCAATATGACTGCTGCTATATCCCTCTTCTGTCACGTTGGGGCAATTTGACGAATTTGCGCTATTTCAGGCAACGACAGATCCGGCTTTCACCCTTGTTTGACAAAAGAGGGATATTAGCCTAACAGCCTGAGCGCGTTTCTCATCCTTTGTGAGGTACTGAGAAACCCGGTTTCTTTAAGAAACCGGGTTTCTGGGTCATAGTTCATCCAACTGAGAACCGCGATATTTCTCCTTCCGCCTGGGAAGGAGAGGATTTTAGTCAATCTCAATCCTTAAATGAATCATGACACAACTGTCAGTAAACCCAACTCAACTTCAGGACCCCGGCGCTGGCGTTGCGGAATGCATCCGCTTTCATTCGCAGGGCGTCGCCCGGAATCCGCACAAAAGTCTCATTGGGAATCCGATCCCCCCCAGCAATATTGAGATCCCTACCATTCCTTCACTGCCGGTCATAGCCACTTCGGCGCTGCCGCCGTCTGCCAGGAGGGCGACCACGGAAATGACGCCACGGTTGGGAAAATAGACATACTCGATGGGTTGGTTGCAGTGGTAGAGATATTGCTTAAAAGGCAGGGTAACGGCCTCTAGCACGGGCTTGAGACGCTGGTATTCTTCTGCCGGCAAAGCAGCCAGAAGCTTGTTCCCAGCGGGATTGCGTAAGCTTTGAAACACCGGTATCATGAGGAGCCTCCTTGACACCACTTTGGGTATAGCATACAGTTAGCCGCACCGGCTCCTCGTACCACTGCAGATGAATTTTTTGTTAAGAAATTATGTGATCTACTATACAGCAAAGGCAAGAGCCAGTCAGTGTCTCAGTTGCAACGGTACGGTAGCGTACAGACAACCCCTCGCCAAAACGGTACAGTGAATACAAGGCGGCGCGAAGAAGTTTTGCGGCGCTTAGTGAACTTAGGGCAGACCGCTCATGCAAAACTACCAAAGCGAGGTTATTTCTCCTAAGAAAATCCAGATATTGATTGACAAATTGCTGAGAGAAAACTTTAGCTTGTCTCAGACTGCCAAAATCGCCGGAGTCTCAGAGCAATGGCTGCAGAGCTATGTGAGATCCAAGGACGATAGCGTTTCTTGACATAGGCCCTCTCCCTGTACGGCTCTACTGAAGTCCTGGGAGTTTTTTCTATTTTTATAAGAGGAAGTTTTTTAACGGTAATGGTGCTTTAAAGCTCGCCCTGTATCTCTTCAGGCGTATTTTTGGCGCAGAGCAAAACAGCTGAACTTCATTCCTTGGGCAGAAGTTGCGCCAGCTGCGAACTGTTAAATAGATGTACAGCAATAAATTTTCACTCCCGGCAGTGATTTGATAGGTTAACCGATTTGAAATAAACAAGGCAGCTGGAGATGTCCCGAAATTCTCAGTTGCAGATTCCCAGCGACACAGCAACATTTCGTCAATATGGCACAGCAGTCAAGTCCTGAAGCTCTGCTTCTAACGCTTTAAAAAGACCGAAACTCACGGCCATAAATAGCTGCAGTAAGTCGGGCGAGATCGCTGATACAATGTTTAGCGCCTTCATTGGGAAGCAGCGGTTTGCCGTCATGCTGCCAAACGTAGGTATCCAGAATCCGCCGGCCCTATTTGATGCGGGCCACACCGTTTTTTGTCTTCCCGTCGAGTTCCCTCACCCAGGGGTCATTGATTTCCACCCATTCATCCGGCTTGCGAAACCCACTTCGGGACTGAACGCGGAATTTATATTGATAAACGCCGTCTTCCAGTTGAACCTCAGTGCGAAAGTCCCCCCGGTCGTCTTTCTGCATCGGGATTTCTTTCCAATCTGAAAAATCCCCAATCAAAACAGCCCCTTTGTTATAAGGGGCGAATAACTTAAATTCAATTAGGCTGCTCATAAGACTTCTCCGCTTGATTCAACCGGCATTCGCACATCAGCTGCTATAGCAGTTCTCAGTTGGATGAACTCTGGCCCAGAAACCCGGTTTCTTAAAGAAACCGGGTTTCTCAGTACCTCACTAATATGAGAGACGCTATAACTGTAACCTTTTTCTACAATAACTGCCACTTGTTCCCCTACCATCTAACTGAGGAATTAACTTAGCTCTACCGCAAGAATGGAGTAATATTAAGTTAGCTTGTAGCGCCGGATACAAAAAACTATCGCTCTCTGCGCAGCCGGGGGAATGCCGGTGTGGGAGGCGGAGTCTCCAAGACTGCGCTCCGGGGCGGAAAGAGGCAGAGCCTCTAAGACTGCGTTCCCAGGCGGAGCCTGGGAACGAGGAGAAAAAGGAACTATCACGGGGTGCGCCGGCTGACGAGCAGCGCCACAGGGAAGTGTTGCAGGATCTCTGAGATCGCCATCTTGTCACCGCCAGAAATCGTCTGCTCGGTGATAGCATTGTGCCAAAAAGACGGCGCACCTTGCGGGATCTCGATGTGAGTGTCCGCCCAGACTTGTTCGCCGAGGGGATACCCCTCAGGCGTCACTAGCGCTGTGAGGAATCGGGGGGCAACGGCGATCGCTGTCGTGTCGCCAGAGCTTCTGGCAAAAGCCACAATATGCTCCTTGAACTTGCCTGCCACCTTCAGAGGCTGGTAATCTCCTGTCTGGAACACTTCCAAATTTTGGCAGCGCGCCTGCAGGGCTTGAAACGTTAGAAAGAACTTAATCCGCCCATCTTCCTTATCCGACAGGAGAGCCTGCAGGAGTTTCAGAATATCTGTCTTGGCTTTCTCTTTGAGCTCCTGCAAAAACCAGATGCGCCGGTCGAAATTAACCGGACGCCGGTTGTCCGGGTCTACCATACTCAAATCCCACAATTCCGTTCCCTGATAAAAATCGGGCACGCCTGGAGAAGCGATTTTCAGCAAGGTCTGCGAAAGCGAGTTAAAGATGCCATAGCCAGCCACCCACTTCTGGAAGGGCAGAAACTCCTTCACGAATTCATTTGAGTCAGAAGGATCTAAGACTTTCCCCACAAAGGCTAGAAATCCCTCTTCATATTCCGTATCGGGGCGCAGCCAAGCGGTGTGCAGCTTGGCTTCCCTTACGGACTTGAGCATGTAGTCTTTAACCCGCCCGACGAACTCAGCCCGCTCACTTTCATAACCCGGGAAAGCCCCAACCAAGGTCTGGTAAAAGAAATATTCGTCATTGGCAGCCGGCACCGCTCGCCCGCCAACCTCGATTTTATGAGAGCGATTGATCTCACTCCAGCGCTTTACCTGTTTTTCCCATTCTTCCGGGATTTCTGAAAGCACATTCAGTCTCGCCCGCGCATCCTCGCCTCGTTTGGTGTCGTGGGTTGCGGTCGCATTCATCTTGTGAGGCCAATGGGCCATCTGCTGTTGATTGAATGAGTGGAACTCCTCGGCGGTGATGCCAAATTTTCCAGGGTTGCCCCCCACTTCATTCAAGGAGATCAGCCGGTTGTACACGTAGAATAGCGTGTCCTCAATCCCTTTCGCCATCAGAGGGCCAGTCACCTGCTGCAGCCGCATCACGAAGTGGAGCCGCTGAGCGTCTTCTGGCGGGAGCGGCTTTTCAAATTCCCGCAACAGCAAGTTTTCAATAAAGTTAAGTTCGTTCAAAAGCAGCGGAATTCGCTTTTTCGCTTCTTCGATAACTTCCTGGATGTAGGCGCGGTCGTCTTCCCGCATCCCATCCCCATTGACATAGGTGCGGTAAACTGGGAAAAGCGCCAGCACTTCAGAAAGGGTTCTTTTCAAGCCGTTCAGGGTAAAATCGCTGGAGCGCCTGGACTGACCGGCTATTTTTTTCAGGATTTGAGCCAGATTGTCTACATCTCCGGCAAAGTTCTTATCGACAATCAGGTGTTTTTTCTCAAGACACAGCCGCTGGTAAGAGCTGTGACAGTCAGTAAAGTTACTGTAGATTTCGGTAAACTTGCGCTCCGTCTCCCGCCGGCAAAAAATCCCATTGAGGTAGTTCAAGAAATCGTAGCCGCTTGTCCCCTGAATGGGCCACCCTTCGGGCAAGTTTTCCTTCAGCTCCAAAATCTTCTCAACTGTGATGTAGGCAGTTCCCACTTTCTGCCGCAGTCTCTTGAGGTATTCTGTTGGGTCATACAGTCCGTCAATGTGGTCTACCCTCAAGCCGGTTATTTTTCCTTCTTCAACCAGCTTGCTAACCAGAGCGTGCGCTTTGTTGAAAACTTTCAGCTCTTGGATTTTGACACAGATCAGTTCGTTGACGGTAAAAAATCTCCGGTAATTGATTTCTTCCGCCCCGACTTTCCAGAAAGAGAGCCGGTAGAACTGTTCCGCAAGCAAACTGTCCAGAAGGTTAAAACTCTCGGGGTTCCCCTTCTCTCCATTAAAAACTTTTACATTGCTGTCGATAAATTCTTGGACGTGAGGGTTTTGCGTGTACAGCTCCCACAACAGTCCTTTGACAAAGGCTAGCTGGTCATATCGCTCTTTGCCTTTGGGCTCGCTGGGAAGGTTCTTGATCAGGTAAAAAATCCCCAGAAACTTCATAAAGTCTGGATGGTTCCTTCCCCCTAGCGCTCTCGGCAAATAGCCCAAATTGTGCGTGAGGAACCGGGAGTAAGATTCTATGCGCACCGGCAGCTTAAGGCTGTAGTAATTCACGCTCAGCCCGCTCTCCTCATAGCTCAGCTGAATCTCGCCATTTTCCAGGGCTTCTCCGTAAAACGTGCCCAGCATGGGAGCGAGCACTCGCCCCTTGATATCTTCATACGGGTGATTCCACTCAATGTCGAAGTAGTCACTGTAATCGGAGTCTTGGCCATTTTCCATAATGTCCATCAGCCACAGGTTTTGGCTGTCATACGCCATGTGGTTGGGAACGATATCCTGCACCCACCCCATGTCGCGCTGCTGGAGTTCGCTCACCAGCGCTTCCAATTCCTCTGGCGTACCCAATTCAGGATTAATTTGAGAGTGATCGACGACATCATAGCCGTGGCTGCTGCCTTTTCGGGCTTTGAAAATTGGCGAGACGTAAATCTCTGAAATCCCTAATTCTTTCAGGTAAGGAATTAGGTTTTTTGTCGCCTCAAAGTTAAATGCTGAATTAACTTGAATCCTGTAAGTTGCTACTGGAATTCTCATGCTTGAACTCTCACTTCTAAACAGCGGTCTGAACCCCGTGTGGGCGGGTTGGGCTAAAGCCCAACTACAAACTTTGGGCTAAAGCCCAACTACAAACTTTGGGCTAAAGCCCAACTACAAACTTTGGGCTAAAGCCCAACTACAAACTTTGGGCTTACTGCTGGTAGAGCGCAAAACTGTGACGTTTGACTGTCAGTTTACCATCGGGCTCCAGCTGGTCTGGCAGTGTGGGCTCTGAACCCATCCACTTGGTGTCAGACGAGTCCAAAATCTTGTGCCAATTTCCGCTAGGATGTTGGTGCTTAACCGTCACCTCTTTGGCATTAAAGTTCATTATACAGTATATTTGGCTCTCTCCGTTCCAGCGGTGAAGGAACAAAATCTTCTCTCCCTCAATCGCCGAGGCTTCTAAATTCTGCTTGTCGAGCTTTTGCAGAGCGGGTATCGTGCGGCGCAGCTGAATGAGATGCTGGTAAAATTCCCGCAGGGTTTTGTGCTTGCCCTCTTCCCGCTTCCCCCATTTCAACTTGGATTTCTCAAACGTCTCGCGACTCTCAGGATCGATGTACTCCCCTTCCAGATGAAACGCGGCGAATTCTTTTTTCCTCCCCTCTCGGACGGCTTGGCACAAGTCCGGGTCGGTGTGGCTTACAAAGTAGAGAAAGGGAGATTCTTCGCCGTACTCCTCACCCATAAACAGAAGGGGGATGTTGGGAGACAGCAAAAGCGCACCGGCAGCCAGCTTCAGCGCCTCAAAGGAGACGAGGTTCGCCAGCCGGTCGCCCAGCATTCGATTCCCAACTTGGTCGTGATTTTGGGCGCAAATGACAAATTGCTGCCCCGGACGGTCGCTGGCATCGCTGCCGTGATATCTTTGCCTGTGGGGCGAGTATGTCCAGGAGTAAACAAAGCTTTCTTTATAGGCTTTTCCCAGCTGCTGGCACTGACCGTAATCCTGATAGTAGCCCAGCTGCTCGCCGGTGAGCAAGGTGTGAAGGCAGTGGTGGAAATCGTCGATCCACTGCGCGTCCATGCCATACCCGCAAAACTCTTTTTCGTGAATCACCCTCACGTCGTTTAAATCGCTCTCCGCAATTAGATAGAGTTTGCGCCCAACGGACTCGGAAAGCGCCGCCACCCTGTCCGCCAATTCCTGCAAGAAGTGCTTCGCCCCCAAGTCATACATCGCGTGGACGGCATCCAGTCGCAGGGCGTCAATGTGGTAGCGATCGAACCAGTAGAGGGCATTTTCAATAAAGTAGTTGCGGACCTCGGGGCTGTGGGCGTCATCAAAGTTCATCGCCCAGCCCCAAGGCGTATTGTATTTTTCTGTCATGTAGGGGCCATATTGGCCGGTGTAGTTTCCTTCCGGGCCAAAGTGGTTGTACACCACATCCAGAATGATTGAGATTCCCCGCTGGTGTGCGGCGTCAACCAGTTGCTTCAATCCTTGCGGACCGCCGTAGGAATTCTGCACCGCATACGGATAAGTGCCATCATAACCCCAGTTGCGGTCGCCGGGAAATTGCGCGATTGGCATAATTTCAATGGCATTGACACCTAAATCCCGCAACTCTGCCAATCGGGAAATAATCGCCTCAAAGGTGCCCTCCGGCGTGAACGTGCCGGTGTGCAGTTCGTAAATAATCATTTCCTCCAGGGGAACGCCCGACCAGCCGGCATCCGTCCACTTCATCTGGCTGTGATCCACCACCTCAGACGCCTCGTGCGGGCCATTGGGTTGCGAGTGCGATGCTGGGTCAGGTCTGTTGGCTTCCCCGTCCAGTTTGTAGAAATACAGTGTTCCCGGATCTATGCCTTCAGCTGTTGCTTTCCAGTACCCCCCCTCGTCCCGCTGCATCGGGATCGGGCGCTTGTCAGGAGAAACGACTCGCACCGCAACTTCTCTGCGAAAGGGTGCCCAAACGGTAAATTCGCACCGGCCTTCACCCTGATAATTAGCTCCGATTTTCACCTTGAATCTCCTTGACTCAAACTTCGTCTTTCAGGTGTTCTGTTTTTCTCGTCTTCTTTCGCGCACTTCCAATGTCAAAATTTAGCCAAGTCAACCCCCTTTGACTTTCCTGCCTTCTCAAGCTATCTGCCAAGCTTTTTCTGCTGTCGCTCTTCTTTTTCATTCCTCCCACAGCGTCCTAGCGCTTTGGCTTAAGCAGAAGTGGCCCAGATTTGACTCGAACCGTCGCACTGTATTCAGGCGTCTGCTCTTCTTCCCTCCTGCGCCTAAAACCCTGACGCTGTTTCACCCTAACATACGGCTCTCGGCAGGCGCTGATTTTCAGCATTGCATTAAGCGCGCCCGAAATCAAGCCCATCTTTATGCACTCCATCTTAATCTAACTGGCTCGCCAATTCCCGCAACTTTATAAAACTAAACATAAGAATATCTTATAAGTAGCGGGCCACACACTCCGCTGGATGGGGAGCGCCTCAGTTTTATAAATCTTTCCAAAGGCTGATGCGGATACGGGGACTTGAGTTACAATGCGCAAGCGACTCGCCGCAAAAGTCAGAGACAGCCGGTTCCTGAAAATGGCGGTTGCTGGCTCAAACCGTTAAAACAGCGTCACCCCAAACCGGCAGCAGCTGGCAGCAGTCGCCGTTCTGTTTTATCAAAATTCCCCGTCAGGCCGGCACCTGTGCTATCTTAAGCCCCAACCGCAAACCCCAAACCGCAAACCCCTAATAAGGAGTGCCCCCCCTGTGAGTCCCAGACGTTCCCTGTCCTTATCGCGCTTATCGCGCCGGCAAGTGATTCGAGGTTTGCTGGCAGCCGGCACCTGTGGCGCGACCGTGCGCTTTGCCACCGGCTGCACGCCGGCGCAGCAGCACAGCCAAACCGGTCAAGCCCCAGCCGGCACTGGCAAAACCGTCAACATGGGGTTTATCTACGTTGGGCCGAAAGACGACAGCGGCTACAACCAAGCTCACGCCGAAGGCAAAGCCGGCATCTCCAAACTGAGCTGGGTCAAGACAGTGGAGGAAGCCAGCGTTCCCGAAACAGCAGCCGTCGAAGAAACCATGCGGAACATGATCAACATTGACGGCGTAACCGTCCTGTTCCCCACCTCCTTTGGCTACTTTGACCCGCACATCCTGAAAGTCGCCCGGGAATACCCGCAAGTGCAATTCTTCCACTGCGGCGGGCTCTATCAGGAGGGCAAGCACCCCAAAAATGTGGGCAGCTACTATGGCTACATCGACGAGGCGAATTATATTTCTGGCATCGTTGCCGCTCACACCTCCAAAACCGGCAAATTGGGGTTTATTGCAGCCAAACCCATACCCGTCGTATTGCGGAACATCAACAGCTTTACCCTGGGGGCGCGAAGCGTCAAGCCGGCAGTAACAACCCAGGCCATCTTTACCGGCGACTGGGCGCTGCCGGTGAAAGAAGCCGAAGCCGTCAACAGCCTGGCAGACCGGGGCGTCGATGCCGTCACCAGTCACGTAGACAGCCCCAAAGTCGTCATCGAAACAGCAGAGAAACGGGGGATTTTTTGCTGCGGCTACCACGCCAATCAAGCCGCCCTCGCCCCCAAAGGCTATCTCACCGGCGCTGAGTGGGACTGGGCAAATGTTTACTCCAAATACGCAGAAATGCTTCGCGATGGCAAAACCCTGATGGATGGCAGCATCCCTCACCTGCTGCGGGGGGGGTTGAAAGAAGGCTTTTGCAAGCTGTCGCCTTATGGCCCCGCTGTCAGTGAAGCCGCTAAAAAAGATGCTGAAGCCGCACTGGCTAAGTTCAAAGCCGGCACAATGGTGATTTACAAAGGCGAAATCAAAGACAGCACCGGCAAAGTTATCATCCCTGCCGGCAAGGAGTACAAGCAGCAAGACATTGAGCTAGAATCCATGAACTGGCTCGTCGAAGGTGCCCTCGGTAGCGTCAAGAGCTAATCGCCAGGGAGCATCAAGGGTTGTGCAAACAAGCCCAAATGAATGCAATAATGATTTCAGCAGGTTGCAGGAGGAGAAGATTTTTGGCCAGCTGAATCCCGGAAACGGAATTGAAACAATCGCCATGCGTTATCGCCGCCTCGGGCCAGCCTTGGAAGCAATTTGCCTGCCGGTGGGAGCGCTGCTCGTATCCCTGCTTGTATTTGCAGTGTTTTGCGCCCTGGCCGGCGCTAACCCGGCAGAGGTCTGCGCTTCCATTTACACAGCGGCATTTGGCAGCTGGTTTTCCTGGCAAAACACCTTAATTCGGGCCGCACCGCTGATGCTGAGCTCCCTGTGCACCCTGCTGCCCTTCCAGCTGGGTTTGGTGATTATTGGCAATGAGGGCGCTCTCGTCGCCGGGGGGGTGGCGGCGGTGGCGGCGGGACTGGCCCTGCCGGCTGCCCCCCCTCTCATCGCCCAACTGGCAATGGCCCTTGCCGGCACAGTCAGCGGCGGGCTGTGGGTCGCCTTTGCCGGAGCGCTGCGGCACTATCGCGGCGTCAATGAAACCATCAGCAGCTTGCTGCTCAACTACATTGCCATCGCCCTGATGAACCACCTCGTAGAAGGGCCAATGCGCGACCCCAGCAGCCTCAACAAGCCTTCCACCTACGCCATCCCAGAGGCCAATATGCTCGGGACTCTCCCCGGCACCCGCGTTCATTACGGCCTCGCCTTCGGCCTGATTGCCTGCGCAATCGCCTATATCCTGATTCGGCGCACCACCTTTGGCTTTGCCGCCCGCACCGCCGGCGGCAATTTGCGGGCGGCTCGCATGGCGGGACTGCCGGTGGGCAAACTAACCTTAGCTATTTGTTTTCTAGCCGGCTCCTGTGCGGGACTGGCCGGCACTGTCGAAGTCGCCGCCGTCCACGGGCGAGCCAACGAGTCCCTGAACGCCAACTATGGCTACACCGGCATCCTAGTGGCCTTTGCCGCCCGCCACAATCCCCTCGCCGCCATCCTCTGCGCCATCCTCCTTGGCGGCATTCTCGCCAGCGGCGGCATTCTCCAGCGAGCCCACCAACTCCCCGACGCCACCGTTCTCGTCTTCCAGGGAATCGTCTTCCTCACCGTCCTATTCAGCGAGTCTCTATACGGAAAACTTCCAATTTTTTCTCCTTTCAGACACCCGCAAGGCTTGCCAACAAAGAGATAATCTTAGTGTCCCTGGCGTCTTGGCGGTTAAAACCCTTCCTGCAAACACAACAAACAAAAAACAGTGACAGCAGAATCTCTGGGCTGGTGGGGAGTGCCCCTAGCGATAGCCGCCGGCACCTTGCGGGGCAGCGCTCCCTTCCTGTTCGTCAGCTTAGGCGAGTGCCTGACAGAAAAAAGCGGCAAAATCAATCTCGGTCTAGAAGGCACCCTGCTCATGGGGGCGATGAGCGCCTATGCCATATCCTACCTCACCGGCTCCCCCTGGCTGGGCGTGCTCGCCGCAGGGTGCGCCGGCATGGCGTTGGGGGCGATTCACGCCTTTTTGGCGCAGCGCCCGGGAGTCAGCGATGTCGCCGTTGGCATCGCCATGATTATTTTTGGCAGCGGTTTGGCTTTCTTCCTGGGAAAGCCGTTTATTCAGCCGGCGGCTCCCCAGTTACCCGCCCTTGAATTCGGCAACTGGAGCGAAATGCCGCAAATCCGGGCGGCGCTGAAAGTCAGCCCCCTGTTTTTAATCGGTGCCGCGCTCGCCCCCTTGATGCAGTGGTTTTTCCGCTCCACCCGCCCGGGGCTTTTCATCCGCGCCGCCGGCGAGAGCCCAGAAGCCGCCAGAGCGATGGGCGTCCCCGTCAAGCGAGTCCGCACACTGTGCATCGTAGCGGGGAGTTTTCTTGCCGGCATTGGGGGCGCTTACTTATCCCTGTACTATCCAGGGAGTTGGAATGAGCGCATCTCCAGCGGACAGGGGCTGGTGGCGGTGGCATTAGTCATCTTCGCCCGCTGGAATCCCCTGCGGTGCCTGTACGCCGCCTTGCTGTTCGGCGGGGCGCAGGCGCTTGGCCCAGCCTTGCAGTCCGCCGGCGTCGGTTCCTACTACCACCTGTTTAATGCCGCTCCCTATATTTTGACACTCGCGGTGATGATTTTTACCTGTTCGCCGGCTCGCACATCCGCCGGCTCCCCAGGAGCGCTAGGGAAAAACAATGATTAATTCCAAGCCTTAAAAAGCCGGTGCGCAATAAATCCAAAATCTACAATCCATGCATCCAAAATTGCCAGACAGCCCCCCCGAAATCGAACTGGTGAATATCGTCAAGCGATTCGGCTCCATGACAGCAGTGGGTGGCGTTTCCCTGAAACTCAAACCGGCTACGTTTCACGCCCTGCTGGGAGAAAATGGCGCGGGGAAAAGTACGCTGGTAAAATGCGTCACCGGCTACCACACTGCGGATGCCGGTACAATCCTCATTAACGGGATTCCCAGAACCGTCGCCAGCCCCTACGACGCCTGCAAGTATGGCATTGGCATGGTTTACCAGCACTTCACCCTCATCCCCGCAATGACTGTGGCAGAAAATCTCGTGCTGGCTCGCCCTGACACTCCTAAGTTTATCGACTGGAAGTCGGAATACCAGCGGTTAAATGCGTTTCTGGAAACTGCTCCTTTTCAAGTCAGCCTTCACGCGCCGGTCGAGCAACTGGCGGCTGGGGAAAAGCAAAAAGTAGAAATCCTCAAACAGCTGTACCTTAAAAATCGGGTCTTGATTCTCGATGAGCCGACTTCTGCGCTGACTCCTGATGAGGCGAATGAGGTTTTGGGGTTGCTCCGCGACGCCGTAAAGGCGGGAAAGTTAAGCGTTTTGCTCATCACTCACAAATTTCGGGAAGTGATGGCGTTTGCTGGTGAAGTTACGGTGCTGCGGCGCGGTCAGGTTGCGGGGGGCGGCGCTGTTGAGGATTTCTCAACCGCAGACTTGGCTGAGATGATGCTGGGTGAGGAGCGCTCCTTTGTTCCCCGGTCGAAAACAAGCCAGTCGCCTGGAGAGCCGGTGCTGGTTCTTCAGGGGATTCGCGCTGATAGGGATAATGGTTTGGAGGCTGTCGCGGGAGTGAATTTAAGCGTGCGTGCCGGCGAGATTGTCGGGATTGCCGGTGTTTCTGGAAACGGTCAGCGGGAGCTGGTAGAAGTGCTAGCAGGACAGCGCCGCGCCACGGCAGGGAAAATTTTGGTAAATGGGGAAGTCTACACAGCAACGCGGGCAGAAATGGTGAGGCACCAGATTTTTTGCTTGCCAGAAGAACCGCTGCGAAATGCGTGTGTCCCTCACATGAGTGTTGCGGAAAATATCGCTCTGCGCAGCTTCGACCGGCCTCCCATCGCCAAGAAGGGTGGGTTTCTCGACCGGCAAGCGATGCGCCGCGTCGCGCAGGCTTTGGTTGAGCGGTTTTCTGTGAGAGCGACCTCTGTGGATATGCCGGTGAGCCTGCTTTCTGGCGGGAACCAGCAGCGCACTGTTCTGGCGCGAGAGCTGTCATCAGAAAGTGCTAGATTGCTAATCGCAGCGAATCCCTGTTTTGGGTTAGATGTGGCGGCGGTTGAGTGGATACACTCCCAGCTGGTTGCGGCGAGGAATCGGGGAGTCGCCGTGCTGCTGGTAAGTGAGGATTTAGATGAATTGCTAGCGCTGGCGGACCGGCTTGTGGTGATGGCCGGTGGGGCATTTGTGTTGGAGAGCGAAGTTGCCACAGCCGATTTAGTTGAGATTGGTCACCGCATGGCAGGGCACTGACTAACAATTTTGGATTTTGGATTTTGGATTGGGGATTGAAAACCCGCCAGTCAAGCCTTTTACGCAAGAGAAAAGCTCTATAGAGCGGTTTTCATATTAGTGAGGTGGTGAGAACCCCGGTTTCTTTAAGAAACCGGGGTTCTCATGCGCACTTCACTCAACTGGAACCCGCTATAGCCATGCCCAATGCACCCCCGCCCACTGCTGAGCGCCCTAATTTCGTTTTTGCCAAACTGCCGGCCAAAGAATCCGGACAGCAGCGACTTGAGTTGGAATGTCTGAAAAAGCCGGCATAATTAACCCTAACAGGGCGGCGGCAATAAATCTGGTTTCTTGATGTGGTAGGGTGTTAAGCTCGCGGAACTCACCCTACTGCTCCTGTCAGGAAACCGCACCTCTGGTAAACCCTAATGCCCAAATACAGTTTAGACGAAATTCTGGACATCCTAAAAAATCTCACTCCAGAAGAAAAAGCCCAGCTGCAAGAGCAGCTGCCGGCGGTTTTGGATGGAGCCGGCGCACCGGCTTCCCGCTTCCAGAAAAAAACCCAGCCGTCTCCATTCACCGGCAGCATTAGGGTGAGAGAGGGGAATGCTTTTGCCGGCGGTCAAGTTTCAGCAGAAGCAGCGACAAACTTAGAGGGAAGTAGCGCTGAAGCTCGCACCACAGAGATTCAAGAGGCTCTCGACTTGTTGCGCCTGATAAAAAAAGGAATAGTCCGAACTTCTATTTTGAAAAACAACCAAAAGAAAAATCTGGAATCAACCCTGGAAGTTGTCCTGGAAGAACTCAAAAAGGACAAGCCGGATAAAGACCTGATTGATCTGGCTCTTGAATCTCTAGAAAAAGGCTTGAGAGGGGTCGATAGCTTAGCAGGGCCCACTCGGGAAGTGGCCCAAATCATCGCGACAGCTTGGCTGAGGCTCTAGGGAATTTTGGATGCCCGGATTTTGGATGCCCGGATTTTGGATGCCCGGATTTTGGATTGGGGATTGATTGTTTTTCTAAATGCCCTATGCCCTATGCCCTATGCCCTATGCCCTATGCCCTATGCCCTATACGCTATGCCTTATGCCCCATGCGCCATTTCCAGGGTCTGTCCTGTGGCCCACTTGAGTGCCGGCACGGTCGATTATTTTCCGGAACGGAGTCTTTTCTTCCAGAAGGCTGATTTCAGCGGGGCTCACATCTTCCTCTGGGTAGATGCGCAGCCGCCGGGAATCCAGTATCTTAGACTGGTATAAATACTTCTTTCAAAGCCGGTACCAATATGGTTTTCAATCCCGCCAGCTCGTTTGAGGCGGGTCTTTTTGTCTGGGGGCACAAAACGTTAGGGCATTTTGGCAACCGCAGGCTGCAGATTGTGGCTGCGTTGGAGAGTAAAATTTAATCGCAAAGGTTCTGGGCAAAGCCGAATAGCGTGATATAATAGACGCAGAGTTCGAGGACAGTCCTATTGACAAAATATGTCAAACCCAAAGAAGCGGCGGCACAGCATGAGGCTCGCTGCTCAAAGGATGCGGACTAAAATTCGAGACTTAATAGATGAGGCTCACTTTCCACTGTCCCAATTGCGGGTTTATGCTCCCACGGGACTGGAATAGCGATGCGTGGGATTTTCCTAAAAGCTTTGCGGGATACCGCCTCTATCGTCTTTGACGGCGATAGTGCTATCGTTGCATGTCCGGTAATGTCCGGAACGATGTCGCGTAAATGTATCAGGGATGGCATCTTACCCTCAGCTAGCCATGAAAACAGATAAGTTCACCATCCAAGATTTGCATCTAGCAATAGAAGACCTCCCCTCCCCACAGCCGGAAACAGTGACGGTGGGAAATCCTATTTCTATAGGTTGCCTTGGGCAGCCGTCTGATGGCCGTGCGTCGTGGCCAGTCCTGTCTGATATCTGGGCATAGGGCATGGGGGCAGCGGCTTGGGGGGCATGGGGCATGGGGCGTGGGGCATTGAGGAAAACAATCAATCCAAAATCCAAAATGCCCAGTGCCCAGTGGCCCGCACCCAGTGGCTCGCACCCAGTGCCCAGTGTCCCAAACTGCTAGTTGCGGTGAATCCGCTCGACTCGATGTCAATGATGTAAAAACTGCATCATATAATTGCATTAATCGCATTTCCTGTAATATTCTGTAACAAAGTATACGATTTACCCCTGTTTGCTGGATTTAAGGTATCTACAAACCACCCTTAACCAACAGCTAACGGATGAAGCAACCGGCTTTTTGAGAAGTACGCCCACTATTGAATTGAACGCCATGCCGGGAACGCGCCGGTCCGCACAATCCCTGACAGGGCATCGTGACAGAACCGCTTATCATTCTGTTGCCAAAAATACAAATAAGTTTTTCAAATCTCATACATAAGCTGAGACAAACAGAGTTTAGGCGGGCGCGCGCAACAGCAGAGCAACTTCAGAAACAGCACAACTCACATATTAAAGATTCAAGGAGAGTAAACCGATGACAGTGGCAGCCACCAGCAGCCTCAACAAATTTGAAAAAATCAAAGCCGAAAAAGACGGGCTTGCCGTAAAGGCTGAACTGGATCGCTTTGCCGAGATTGGCTGGGAAGCGATGGACGAAACCGACCGGGACTACCGGCTAAAGTGGCTAGGCGTCTTCTTCCGCCCCGTCACTCCCGGCAAATTTATGATGCGGATGCGCATCCCCAACGGCATTCTCACCAGCACTCAAATGCGAGTGCTCGCCGAGATTGTCCAGCGCTACGGCGACGACGGCAATGCCGACATCACCACCCGGCAAAATCTCCAGCTGCGGGGAATCCGAATTCAGGACATTCCAGATATCTTCAGACGCCTGAAAGCCGTCGGTCTGACCAGCGTCCAGTCTGGCATGGACAACGTGCGCAACATCACCGGCTCGCCGGTGGCCGATCTCGACGCCGGCGAATTGATTGACACCCGAGGGCTGGTGCGCCAACTTCAAGACGCGATCACCAACAACGGTGAGGGCAACCCAGAATTTACCAACTTGCCCAGAAAATTCAACATTGCCATTGAAGGCGGTCGCGATAACTCAGTCCACGCAGAAATCAACGACATTGCCTTCGTGCCGGCGTATAAAAATGGCGAGTTGGGCTTCAACGTTATCGTCGGCGGCTTTTTCTCCGCCAAGCGCTGCGAAGCAGCCATTCCTCTGAATGTCTGGGTGAAACCCAACAGCGAGGTCGTTGACTTGAGCCTTGCCATTCTGACAGTATATCGCGACAGCGGTCTGCGAGCCAACCGGCAAAAAGCTCGGCTGATGTGGCTGATAGACGAGTGGGGCGTAGAAAAATTCCGGGCGCAAGTCGAAAAGCAGTTGGGGCGAGAGCTGGCAACCGCCGCACCCAAAGATGAAATCGACTGGGAAAAGCGCGACCACATCGGCGTTTACCGGCAAAAGCAACCGGGCTTGAACTATGCAGGATTGCACATCCCCATTGGTCGCCTGTACGCTCCGGACATGTTTGATTTGGCTCGCATGGCGGACGTTTACGGCAGTGGTGAAATCCGCCTCACCGTCGAGCAAAACGCCATCCTCCCCAACATCCCCGACTCCCGCCTGGAAACCTTCTTGAAAGAACCGCTCCTAGAGCGCTTCTCCATCAATCCAGACCCCCTGACGCGGGCGCTGGTTTCCTGCACCGGCGCGCAGTTCTGCAACTTCGCCCTCATTGAAACCAAAAATCGCGCCCTGGCGATGATTAAAGAACTGGAAGCCGAACTGTCCCTGACCAAGCCGGTGCGGATTCACTGGACAGGCTGCCCCAATTCCTGCGGCCAGCCCCAAGTCGCCGATATCGGTTTGATGGGGACAAAAACCCGCAAAAATGGCAAAACTGTGGAAGGTGCTGACATCTATATGGGCGGCAAAGTGGGCAAAGACGCCCATCTCGGCACCTGTGTCACCAAGGGCATTCCTTGCGAAGACCTCAAGCCGGTGCTGCGCAGTTTGCTGATCGAGCAGTTCGGCGCTCAACCCAAGGTCGAATTTGCCCTCGAACCGGCACTGAACGGCAACGGACATAGCGCCGCAGCTGCCCCCGTTATAGAAGTGCCCGCCGAATCCAAGCCCTCTTCCCAGCCGGCTGTCGTCGTCCTGTCTAAATCCAAGAAAAAAATCGCCTGTGAGGGAGATGAAACCATCCTGGAGGCGGCAGAACGAGAAGGCATTGAGCTTCCTTCCAGCTGCCGGTCAGGAAACTGCGGCACCTGCAAGCAAAAACTCCTCAAAGGAGAAGTCAACTACACCCAAGATCCGCAAGCGCTCGACGACAGCGACCGCGAGGGAGGGTATATCTTGGCCTGCAGCGCCCAACCTGTGGGACGAGTCGTGATTGACGCTTAATCAGGCATGGGGCATGGGGCATGGGGCATGGGGCATGGGGCATGGGGCATGGGGTTAAGTATCAACTTTTTTCCTAAAACCATTTCCCTAATCCCTAACCCCTAACCCCTCACCCCTAACCGCCACCGAGCAGCCAGAACAAATTGCCAAAACCGCCTGTTTTTGCTAAATACAATACTGTTCGATCGCCGATTTCGAGATATCCTGTAGTGTGGGGCCTCGTTCTGGAGGCAGTTCAACTACATTCTGTGGGTAAAGATAAGCCACAACTTGCAAATCAACACACTACTTTGATGACGAATTTTTCCCGACGCAAATTCATCTTAACTGCAGGGGCTGCCACCGCCGGCACCCTGCTGGCTCACGGCTGCAGTTCAGGCCCCACAAACACAGCGAAGCAGACCTCCAGCGCCGCACCGGCAGCCAACATCAACCCCGCCGACGCACCCGAAGTCACCGCTGCCAAACTGGGATTCATCGCCCTCACCGATTCCGCCCCCCTGATTGTGGCCAAAGAAAAAGGCTTGTTTGACAAATACGGCATGAAAGATGTCGAAGTTGTCAAACAAGCCTCTTGGCCGGTAACGCGGGACAACTTAGAAATCGGCTCAGCCGGCGGCGGGATTGACGGGGCCCACATCTTGAGCCCCATGCCTTACCTGATGTCCTTGGGTCAAACCAAAAACAAGCAGCCGGTGCCCATGTACCTCCTGGCGCGGCTGAACACCAACGGTCAGGCTATTTCCATAGCCAATTCCTACAAAGAGTTCAAAGTAGGCTTAGAGAGCAAAGGACTCAAAGACGCCTTCGCCCAAGCCAAAAGTGCCGGCAAAACCGAACTCAAAGCCGCCATTACCTTTCCTGGCGGAACCCACGACATGTGGATGCGCTACTGGCTAGCCGCCGGCGGGATAATTCCCGACCAAGATATTTCCGTCGTCCCCATCCCGCCGCCCCAGATGGTTGCCAACATGAAAACCGGCAACATGGAAGCCTTCTGCGTCGGCGAACCCTGGAACGCGCAACTCGTCAACCAAGGACAGGGCTACACCGCCCTACTCACCGGCGAACTCTGGAAAGACCATCCCGAAAAAGCCTTTGCCATGCGGGCTGACTGGGTTGACAAACACCCCAAAGCCGCCAAAGCTATATTAATGGCAGTGCTGGAAGCCCAGCAGTGGTGCGACAAACTGGAAAACAAAGAAGAAATGTGCCAAATCGTCTCCCAGGCGAAGTGGTTCAAAGTGCCGGCGAAAGACATCATCGAACGCGCCAAAGGCAACATTGACTACGGCGACGGTCGCCCCCCCGTTCAGAACAGCCCACTGCTGATGAAATTCTGGTCAGATAGCGCCTCCTATCCTTACAAAAGCCACGACCTGTGGTTCCTCACCGAAAACATTCGCTGGGGCTACCTTCCCGCTGACACCAAAACCAAGGAAATCGTTGACAGAGTGAACCGGGAAGACCTGTGGAGAGAAGCCGCCAAAACCCTAGGCGTACCAGCCGCCCAAATTCCCGCCAGCACCTCTCGCGGCGTAGAGACCTTCTTTGATGGGATAAAATTCGATCCAGAGAAACCAGAAGAATACTTAAAAAGCCTAGCCATCAAGAAAGCGTAGCAGACAAGGGAGTTGAGGGGAAAAAGCGAACAGCCAAATCCCCAAATCCCCAAATCCTGGCCCAACCCCCAGAACCCAGCACAGGAAACAGAATGACCGCCAATCTGACCAGAACCGCTAACGTCCAGCCGAATTTAATGCTTTCATACCTGCAAAAAAACTCCCAAAAAATAATCAAGCCCCTGATTGCCCTCGCCATTATTATGGTAATATGGCAAATATTGTGCCCGCCCGGCTCAAAAGGGTTGCCTGGACCAATGCAAGTGCTGGCGGACACCTGGGACCCCTATATCATCAATCCATTTTTTGACAACGGCGGCACAGATAAAGGCTTGGCCTTGCAAATTTTTGCCAGCTTGCAGCGAGTGGCCATTGGCTTCTCCCTGTCAGCCATAGTTGGCATAGCGCTGGGCATCCTGATTGGCGTCAACAAATCCCTCTATGAAGCCCTAGACCCGATCTTCCAGGTCCTGCGCACCATTCCCCCCCTGGCTTGGCTGCCCATTTCCCTGGCGGCATTTCAGCAAAGCAACCCCTCAGCGATATTCGTCATATTCATCACCTCAATTTGGCCTATAATTATTAACACCACCGTAGGGGTGCAGCAGCTGCCACAAGATTACAGGAACGTGGCCAAAGTTTTGCAGCTTTCTGGGGCTGAATACTTTGTAAGTATCTTATTTCCCGCCACAGTTCCCTATATATTCACCGGCTTGAGAATCGGCATAGGGCTGTCTTGGCTGGCCATTGTCGCCGCAGAAATGCTCGTGGGCGGTGTGGGGATCGGCTTCTTTATCTGGGACGCCTACAACAACTCCCTCCTCAGCCAGATTATCATCGCCCTAATTTACGTCGGAATTGTGGGACTCCTGCTAGACCGGCTCGTCGCCTACATCGCCTCAATCGCTGTCCCCAAAGAACAGAAATAACCCCCCTCACGAGAAAGGAGGCAGAGCCTCTGGATAGGCGTTCCCAGGCAGAGCCTGGGAACGAGAGAACACCGAAAAAAAATCCCCAAATCCCCCAATCCCGGCCCCACTAACTCCTCATAAATTCCCCAAATCCATGTCAGCCTTCCTAGAAATCGATCATATTGATAAAGTCTTCCCCCTGCCCAACGGCAACAGCTACGTCGCCCTCAAAAATATCGAACTGAAAATCAACAGAGGAGAATTCATCTCCTTAATCGGGCACTCGGGCTGCGGCAAATCCACCTTGCTGAATATGGTGGCCGGTTTGGACAAACCGACGCACGGGGGCGCGATTCTAGAAGGCCGGCAAATCAAAGGCCCTGGCCCAGACCGCATGGTCGTTTTCCAGAACTATTCCCTCTTGCCCTGGCTCACCGTGCGCCAGAACATCGCCCTCGCCGTCAACCGAGTCCTCAAAGACAAACCCAGCGGAGAGCGCCGCAGCATCATCGAACACCACATTGAGATGGTGGGGCTGCGACACGCCGCCAATAAGCGACCGGGCGAACTGTCCGGCGGGATGAAACAGCGCGTCGCCATCGCCCGCGCCCTGGCCATCCGCCCCAAGGTGCTGCTGCTGGACGAACCCTTTGGCGCGCTGGACGCCCTCACCAGGGGTGGTTTGCAAGAAAAATTGATGGAAATCTGCGAAGAAAGCCACGTCACCGCCATCATGGTGACTCACGATGTCGATGAGGCGCTGCTGCTGTCTGACCGCATCGTCATGCTCACCAATGGCCCAGAATCTCACATTGGCCAGATTCTGGAGGTTCCCATCCCCCGCCCCCGCCACCGCATGGAAGTGGTCAACCACCCCAGCTACTACGACTTGCGGAATCAGATGATTAACTTCCTCAACCAGCAGAAGCGGGACAAGAAACGCAAGGCCAAACAGCCGGCTGCCGCCGGGCGCAAGAGTGCCGGTGTGGAAAAAGTCAATTTGCAAATTGGCTTCCTCCCCCTGACAGACTGCGCGCCGCTGGTGGTGGCAAAAGAACAAGGCTTTTTCCAGAAGCACGGTTTGGAAAACGTCACCCTCTGCCGCGAAACCAGCTGGAAAGCAATCGCAGAAGGCGTCAGCGCCGGACGCCTGGACGCCGCCCAGATGGTGGCCGGCATGCCCCTGGGGCTGACACTGGGCATGGGTGGCTTTGCGCCGGTGCCGGCGGTCACCGCCCTGGTCCTCAGCCGCAATGGCAACGCCATTACCTTGAGCCAGCAGTTTTACCAGCAAGGGGTGCGCACCCTCAATGACCTGAAAGCCGCAATCGCCCAAAGCCCAGATAGAGTTTTCAACCTCGGCGTCGTGCATCCCTCCTCAATGCACAACCTGATGCTGCGTTACTGGCTGGCCAGTGGGGGCATCGATCCCGACCGAGATATCAATTTAGTCGTGCTCCCCCCATCCCAAATGGCTGCCAGCCTCAAAGCGGGGAAAATTGACGGCTACTGCGCCGGCGCACCCTGGAACGCTCAAGCCGTCAGGGAAGGGTTGGGCTTTGTCATCGCTACCGACCTCGATATTTGGCCCGGAAATCCTGAAAAAGTCCTCGGCGTCCGCGAAGACTGGGCCAACACATATCCCGAAACCCACATCGCCCTGCTCAAAGCTCTCCTGGAAGCGTGCGAATATTGCGACAATCCGCAGCACCGGCAAGAAATCCTGCCATTGCTGTGCCGGCCCGAGTATGTCGGTTCCGCCCCAGAACACACCCGCCCGGGTTTCATCGCTCCCTACGACTGCGGCACCGGCGAACCGCCTTTGCTGCTGCGGCGCTACCACCAGTTCCACATCGAAAATACCAACTGTCCCGGACGAGCCGAGGGGCTGTGGATTTTGACCCAGATGGCTCGCTGGGGCTTAACCCCCTTCCCCAAAAACTGGATCGAAATCCTCGAACGAGTCCGCCGCGTGGACCTGTACGGCGAAGCCGCCCGACAGCTGGGATGGCCAGATGCCGAGCCCGATCGCAAGCCTTTTGAACTGTTTGACGGCGTGGTTTTCAACCCAGACGATCCCACCGGCTATCTCCAGCGGTTCACCATCCGGCGCGAACTCCGCATCGAAGAAATCCTCATCGATTCCCCAACCAAACAAGCTGCTTGATAGTGAAAGCTGAGAAACCCGGTTTCTTAAAGAAACCGGGTTTCTGACCCCAATTCCCAATCCCTTATCCCCTAGTGCCTGAAGATGCAATTAACAAGCGCCTCTTTAACTCAAAAAACTAAAAACTCAAAACTGGAAGCATCGAACTCCCGGCGCGAACCGTTTTTGGAGATCGAGAGCGTTTCCAAGGTCTATCCCACTCCCACCGGCCCCTATACCGTACTTAACGATGTCAGCCTGAATGTCGCTGAGGGCGAGTTTATTTGCATTATCGGTCACTCTGGCTGCGGCAAATCTACATTGCTCAATATGGTTGCCGGTTTCAGCACGCCCACCGGCGGCGAGGTGCGCCTGCAAAACCGGCGCATCAGCAAACCCGGACCAGACCGGATGATGGTGTTCCAGAACTATTGCCTTTTGCCTTGGAAAACGGCGTTTGAGAATGTCTACCTGGCGGTTAAATCCGCTTATCCCGAAAAATCCCACGCTGAAAAAGTGGCAATTGTTGAGGAACACCTGGCAATGGTGGGACTGGCGGAAGCGGCAAACAAGCGTCCCGGTCAACTGTCGGGCGGGATGAAGCAGCGGGTGGCAATTGCCCGCGCTTTGGCGATTCGCCCCCAAGTGTTGATTCTGGATGAGCCTTTCGGGGCGCTCGACGCGATCACTAAGGAAGAGCTGCAAGAAGAATTGCTGCAAATCTGGAGGGAGCACCGGGTGACGGTGCTGATGATCACTCACGATATTGATGAGGCGCTGTTTTTGGCCGACCGGCTGGTGATGATGACTAATGGCCCTTCCGCTAAGATTGGTGAGGTGCTGGAAATTCCTTTCAAAAGACCTCGGGTGCGCTCGCAGGTGATGGAAGATCCGCGATACCGGGAATTGCGCAACTATGCTTTGGACTTCTTGTTCCACCGGTTCGCCCACAGTGAAGATCTGAGTTCGGCAGAGGATGCGGCTCCCTCACCGAGAGGGCGGGGTTTGGCCCTTAAAGCCGGTGCGGCGCTGGCGCTGGCGGCGGTTGCGGCGGCGGGGATTGGTTTGAGTCGTTCGGTTAAGATTGCTTCCCAGACGCCGGCACAAACTGCGGTTATCCAGTCGAGCGCACCTGTGTCCGAATCAACCGGCACCTCTTCCGGCGCAACCGCACCTGTGTCCAACTCCGCCCTTCCCTCTTCCGGCGCAACCGCACCGGTGTCCAACTCCGCCCTTCCCTCTTCCGGCGCAACCGCCACGGTGTCTGACTCAACCGGCAAGTTATCCGATTCCAGCGCAACTGCAGCGCCGGCAATTACTGACCCTGCTGTGCTAGAACAGCTGAAATGGAAGCTTTTCGACGAAATTGACGCCAGTTGGCGAACTGTCCCGACTTTTGGGGAGGATTTGGTGTACCGGGTTAGGGTTAAGGCAGATGGGGCGATTGTTGGTTACGAGCCGGTCAGTCCAGCTGCTAAGGATTACGTTGGGGAAACGCCTTTGCCGGTGCTGAGCGAGCGAGCCGGCAATAATGCCGGTGATGCGGCTGAGCAGCCGGTGGCCCAATTCCAGGTGGTGTTTGCCCCCACCGGCGTGCTAGAGGTCAACCCCTAGGAAGGGTATGGGACATATCCCGCCGGTCCCCCTCAATAAGACGTAGGACAGGCGTCTCGCCTGTCCACTGCCGCACGCCGGCGCTTAGATAAGGAATATTTTTGGCTGTCCGTAAAAATAATAAAAATTTTATATTTATAGCAACGTCGGTTAATAACCGCAACGAATTTCTCTGGCCTGACGGGCTGCGCTGTCCGCACAGCCCGTAATTTTCAATTTTTTACTTTTGATTAGTTATTTATACATTTTGGGGGGATAGCTGTAGCCACTTAGATTAGGACAGGCTCGTTGGAGAGAACGCCTGTCCTGCGCTTTATATCCGGGACAGGCGAGACGCCTGTCCTACGTCCTAACCAATATGACTGCTGCTATAAGCAAAGGTTGGCATCAAAGAGGCGCTCGGTGGTAATTAAACTATTTAAGCGGAAGTAGGGAGCGTTAGAAATCGGGACAGGTTGGAGGGCCGGCTTCAGCTTGCCGGTTGAACCCGTCAATCGCGCTCAAGCGGGTGCCATGTAAAAACGGCATTCATATCATGCGGGAAAGTCATGGCGGGTGAGATTTTGTAATGAAAGATACGAATCTCCCCTGGCAACCCGCCTACCTTTAACTTAGAAGAAGCAATTCACCAAGACTGAGGGATAAAGCCATGAAGTCAAACCGAAAGCATTAGCTGTATAGTCCGGAAACAACGGCTCCTCAGGTGGGGGTGCCTTCACGCCAGATGCAAAATGAAACGAGGCTAAATCTGGAAAAATTGCCCCAGACAATATAAGTATATTTTATACAAGTTTACCCGGATGTGGGGCTAGGGCACTTAGCTGTACGAGCGTGAGTGGGAAGGGTGAGGGTTTACAGTTCAGGGTTTAGACTTCAGACTTCAACTGGCTTTTAGTCCTTAAACCCAATTCATTTAGGAAGGTTTTGCATGCTACAAGAGATGTGGTCATTACGGGGACGCTATCGCATCCTCCACCTGAGTTGGCTGGCGTTTTTTCTCACCTTTGTGGACTGGTTTAACTTTGCGCCATTCGCCACAACGATTGGGAAAGAATTCCATCTAGCACCAGAGCAAATCAAGACCTTAGGAATTTGCAACCTAGCGCTGACGATCCCGGCACGCATCATCATTGGCATGCTGCTGGACCGCTTCGGACCGCGAATCACCTTCTCATCGCTGCTGGTGTTTGCGATAGTTCCCTGTTTTGCCACAGCTGCTTCCCAGAACTTTCACCACCTGGTTCTAGCCCGATTGCTGATGGGCGTTGTAGGAGCCGGGTTTGTAGTGGGAATCCGCATGGTAGCCGAGTGGTTCCCCCCGAAAGAAATTGGCATCGCGCAAGGGATTTATGGCGGCTGGGGGAACTTCGGTGCGTTTGGGGCGGAATTTGCCCTGCCCTCGGTTGCTGTCGCCACAGCATTTCTGGCGGGAGGAGCCACCAACTGGCGCTTAGCAATAGCGCTCACCGGCATTATTTCAGCCGTCTATGGCACGATTTATTTCCGCAGCGTCACAGACACCCCTCCCGGCAAAACTTACCAGCGCCCCAAGCGCAGTGGGGCAATGGAAGTGACCAGTGCGCCCAGCTATTATGCGATGCTGGCGATGAATTTTGGCTTAATTTTTGCCCTGGGATTGCTGGCGTGGCGTCTGGCTCAGCCGAAGATTCACTTCCTGACGACAGACCAAATGCTTGTCGTCTGGCTGCTGTTGGGGTGGCTGTTTGGCTACCAAACCTACAAAGCGTGGAAAGTGAACCGGGAACTGCTGGAAGGCACAAAAATTTACTCCCCAGCTGAGCGCTACCAGTTTCGCCAAGTTGCCTTGCTCGGGTTCACTTATGTGACCAACTTTGGCAGCGAATTAGCCGCCGTTTCCATGCTGCCGGCATTTTTCGAGCACACCTTCTCTCTCGAACATGTGATGGCGGGGATGATAGCTGCCACCTATCCCTTCCTCAACCTTGTTTCCCGTCCCAGCGGCGGCTTAATTTCTGATAAGCTGGGCAGTCGCAAGTGGACGATGACTGTCGTCAGCGCCGGCATCGGCATTGGTTACCTGCTCGCCAGCGGCATCAACTCTAGCTGGCCGATTTGGCTGGCAGTTGGCGTCACTATGTTCTGCGCCTACTTCGCGCAAGCCGGTTGCGGCGCAACCTTTGCAATGGCACCGCTGATTAAAAAAGAAAGTACCGGACAAATTGCCGGCATTGTAGGGGCTTACGGTAACTTTGGCGGCGTGGTTTACCTGACGATTTACAGCTTAGCGCCGGCTGACACAGCTCCCCAAACCCTATTTGCCACAATGGGCGTCGCCGCTCTCATCTGCGCCAGTTTGTGCGCCTTCTTCCTGAAAGAACCGAAAGGCTCCTTTGCCGCTAAATATGAAGAGGGAGCCGGCGCACCGGCACCCGCACCGGCACCCGCACCGGCACCCGCACCGGCACCCGCACCGGCAGGCGAGCCGGCACCCGAAACCCTGCCGGTGCTCAGAGACAAACGCAGCCAAGTGTAGCGTTCCGCGTGCCTGCTATCCCACCTCACTGGTTTCGAGAAATAGGTGAGGGGGATAGCACCCCAATCGGGACAGCTGGGAGATAAATTTTACTTAACTGAAGATAAGCAATTGGTATGGTAGGCAGGGATAACAGAGACTATTATCAGAGTTAATGGCGAGTAATAAACCGGACTTTATACAAGGATATCGACCGCAGAGAACTGAGGACGGAAATTATGGCTGACTCAACGAAAACCCTTTGTCCATACTGTGGCGTCGGCTGCGGTTTAGAAGTGTCGCCCCCCGCCCAACTGGGCAAGCCAACCAACCGAGACGCTGAAGGAACTCCGATTTGGAAAGTAAGAGGAGATCGCGAGCATCCCTCCTCGCAGGGATTGGTTTGCGTCAAAGGCGCGACGATTGCCGAGGCGATTGACAAAAGCCGGCTCCTGCATCCCATGATGCGCAATTCCCTGGATGAAGAGTTCCGGCGAGTCAGCTGGGATGACGCTTTAGACGCAATCGTCAATCGCATCCAAACCGTTCGCTTTACGCAAGGACCGGACGCTATTTGCATGTACGGTTCCGGGCAACTTCAAACTGAGGACTACTATATCGCCCAAAAACTGATGAAAGGCTGTTTGGGCACGAATAATTTTGACGCCAACTCCCGCTTGTGCATGTCGAGCGCAGTGGCCGGCTATATTCAAAGCTTCGGTTCCGACGGACCTCCCTGCTGCTACGACGATTTAGAGCTTACCGACTGCGCCTTTTTGATTGGCACCAACACCGCTGAGTGCCACCCGATTATCTACAACCGGCTGCGGAAATACCACAAAAAGAACAAACATGTTAAAATGATTGTGGTAGATCCGCGCCGCACAACCACCGCTGAAGACGCCGATTTGCACCTAGCCATTCGACCGGGCACGGATATTGACTTGCTCAACGGCATCGCTCACCTGCTGATGCGCAGGGGCTATCTCGATACGGCATTCATTGACGAATGCACGGCGAACTTCCCCGACTTCGCTGAAGTGATTCGCTCCTATCCGCCGGAACTGGTGGCGAGAACCTGCGGCATCCGCCTCGATGAGCTGGAAACTGCCGCCCGCTACTGGGGCGAGTCCAAGCGCGTCCTGTCCTTGTGGTCGATGGGCGTCAACCAGTCTTCCGAAGGAACCGCTAAGGTGCGCAGCATCATCAACCTGCACCTGATGACCGGCCAAATTGGCAAGCCTGGTGCTGGCCCATTTTCCCTCACCGGCCAGCCCAATGCGATGGGCGGGCGGGAAGCGGGCGGTTTGGCGAACCTGCTGCCGGGCTACCGTTTGGTGAAAAACCCCCAACACCGTGCGGAAGTTGAGCAATTCTGGGGGCTGAAAGCCGGTCAAATCTCGCCGAATATTGGCCGCACCGCCTGGGAGATGATAACGGGTTTGGAAACCGGCGAGGTTGGTTTCCTGTGGGTGGCGGCGACAAATCCGGTGGTGAGCATGCCGGATCTGGAACGCACCAAAGCTGCCCTGCTCAAGTCTCCGTTTACGGTTTATCAAGATGCCTATTACCCGACGGAAACTGCAGCTTACGCCCACGTTTTGCTGCCAGCAGCGCAGTGGGGCGAGAAAACCGGCGTGATGACGAATTCGGAACGCCGCGTGACGCTGTGCGAGGCGTTTCGCTCCCCCAAGGGCATTGCCCGCCCCGACTGGGAAATCTTTGCGGAAGTGGGTCGAAGATTGGGTTTTGCTGACAAGTTTTCTTTCCAAAACTCAGCTGAGGTGTATGCCGAATTCGTGCGGCTGACAGGGGGGCGTCCTTGCGATATGACGGGTTTGAGCCACGAGAAGTTGAAGCAATTAGGCCCTATTCAGTGGCCTTTTCCCGACATGACGAGTGGCGAAAAACGCGACTCATCCCGCCTGTACACGGATTTGCGCTTCCATACGCCGGATGGGCGGGCGCGGTTTGGCGCGTATCACTCTAATGGGTTGGCGGAACCTCCCGATTTGAACTATCCTTTTGTGCTGACTACCGGCAGGCTCTACGGTCACTGGCACACGCAAAGTCGCACCGGTCGGATTGAGAAAATCCGCCAGATGCACCCGAATCCGTTTATTGAGATTCACCCCCGCGATGCGGAAAAACTGGGGATTGCTGAGGGCGACTGCGTTGAGGTGCTCTCTAGGCGCGGCAAAGCTCGATTTCCGGCTAAGGTGACGAAGGCAATTTCTCCGGGGGCGGTTTTTGTGCCGATGCACTGGGGCGCGCTGTGGGCTGAAAACGCTGAGGCGAACGCCCTGACTCACCCAGAATGCTGTCCGGATTCCAAACAGCCGGAGTTAAAAGCTTGTGCGGTGCAGTTGGTGCCGGTTGGTGTTGGTGGGGTTGCGGTTTCTGAACTGGGGGTTTTTGAGGCGGGTGTGCCGGTGTAGAATTGAGTTGGGCTGTTTGTGGGGGTTGTTTTTTTTTTACCGCCAAGACACCATAGACGCGCTTTCTCGGCTTCCCGCAGAGTAGAGCGCCAAGAATTATTTACTCGTTATTTTGTTTCCCAGGTTCTACCTGGGAACGCACTGATCAGGAACCTTGGCTTCGGGAGAGATAAGGGCATGACCTTGTCTCTAATGTTATACTCGTTCCCACGCGGTAGCCGCAGTCTTACCGCAGGGGGCCTAGAGGGATAAATCTAAAATTGATATGAGTGAGTTATTTCAGTTTGAAGCTGATTTTGTGGATTCCCTGCGCTGCATTCCCATGCAGGTGCGCTTGAATTTAGATACTTGTGGGGTTAAGCTGAAATTGGCTGAGTGGAACCGGTTCAGCCAGGAAGAAAAGCAGGCGCTGGTGGATATGCCGGCAAGTACCTCTGAGGAGGCAAAAGCTTACCGGGAGTTGCTGCACCGGCTCGTTTTGGAACACACCGGCAAGCTTCCTGCTGATTTGCCTGCCGATGCTCATCCCGCTTGGATGGATGAAGCAACTGTCCCCGACAGCGTGCGGAAAAAGGCGGAGGAAGTTGGGGTGGCGCTGACACCGGCACAGTGGGCAACTCTCGCTCCCCTGCGCCGCTTCGCTTTGATTAAACTCAGCCGGTCGGAACACGAAAACAGCAATTTCTTGCCGGCGCTCAAGGAATTTGGTGTGGTTTGAGCGGCTAGGCAAACCCTGTGAAGTAGGCCCCAGAAACCCGGTTTCTTAAAGAAACCGGGTTTCTCAGGGGTAGGGTGCATTCCCTCGCGCGGGAATGCACCTCCATCTGTGCCGGTGGGATAGGGAACGCTACGAGGTACTTAACAATTGCTTTATAAATCCTGTGCTAATTTCTCTCCTTAAACTCTTTATAGCGGCAGCAATTTTGCCGGTCGCTTTCTATGTGAGGTCGCCTCTTTTGGCGAGTGTGAGATTTGAGCTCTTGGGGGCGATTGCCGTCTTCTGTTTGGGATTAATCTTTTCTGAACTCCTAGGGCTAACAAAAGAGAAACCCAACCAGAAAGCCGCTCTCAGTAAGGCGGTTGTGGCGGTCGCTTGTTTGGGACTGTTCGCCGCTGTGGCGGGAGAAATCAATTTTGCGCTGGCGAAACAGAGCGTTTTAAATGCAAATCCCTACCGGCTGGAAAAGTTAGGCCGGCACTTTGTTGCCGGTTACAGCAATTTCGACGAAATCAAACAATTGGTTTCCAAGAAAGCCGTTGGTGGGGTGTTTGTCACCGCCAAAAATGTCAGCAATAAAAGCCGGCAAGAAATCCAGCAAGAAATCAAAGCGCTGCAAGATATTCGCCGCAGTCAGGGTTTGCCCCCTTTGTGGGTTGCCACGGACCAAGAAGGCGGCATCGTCTCCCGACTCTCCCCACCGCTGAGTCAATTGCCTCCCCTATCAAAGATTGTTGAGGGAGAGACGCAAGTAGAGCGCAAAAAGAAGGAGGTCATTCAGTATGCCAGACAGCAGGGGAGGGAGTTGGCTGAGCTGGGAGTGAATCTGAATTTTGCGCCGGTGGTAGACTTAAACAAGGGAATTGTCAATCCCAGTGACAAATTTTCTCAGATTTACCGGCGAGCAATATCTGCGGATAAGGACGTGGTGGCAAAGGTGGCGCTGTGGTACTGCCAAACTTTGGAAGAATCTGGGGTTAGGTGTACCATTAAACATTTTCCCGGACTGGGAAGGGTGGAGACAGATACGCATATCGACAGCGCCGAATTGCGCGCGCCAGTAGAGGAATTAATGCGGGAGGACTGGGTGCCATTTCGGGAGGTGATGCGCAACTCTCAGGCGTTTACTATGCTGGGACACGCTAAACTGACGGCGGTTGATGCCAAGCGTCCAGTCTCGTTTTCCAAACCGGCAGTCACAGGAATTATTAGAAACAGCTGGCAGCAAGATGGTATTCTGATTACAGACGATTTTAGCATGCACGCGGTCTATGGAAGTGAGGATGGGGTGGAGAATGCTGCTGTTCTGGCGGTGAATGCCGGTGTGGATTTGATTCTGATTTCATACGACAAGGATTTGTATTACAAAGCCATGCGCGCCTTGCTAAAGGCTGAAGAACAGGGCAAGTTGGATGGCGAAATGCTAGAAAAGAGCGGGAAAAGACTGGATAAAAGATCCCTTCGCCTCCTCAGAAACCGGGTTTCTGCGACAAACTTTGCCTCCTGAGCGAAAGATTGATTCAGAAACCCGGTTTCTTACCCCCTCCGCCAGAAACCGGGTTTCTGCGACAAACTTTGCCTCCTGAGCGAAAGATTTATTCAGAAACCAGGTTTCTTAGCCGTTAACCGGCAGACTGTCCGCCATCGATGACAATTTCAGTGCCGGTGACAAATTTCGATTCATCTGAGGCGAGATAAACAACCGCAAATGCGACATCATCAGGCTCACCCCACACTTTCAAAGGAATTGTCTCACGAAATTCATTCAGGCGCTGCTCTCGTTCTGTGCCACTTCCCAGCAAGGCATCCCATAAAGGCGTCAGAATCGCCCCAGGCAAGATGGAATTGCAGCGAATTTTATAGCCTTTCTGGGCGCAATATAGCGCAACCGATTTGGAAAACTGGGTGAGACTCGCTTTGCTCGCGCCATAGGCAACCGCCATAGCGGTGCCAATCTCACCGGCAAGAGAGGAAATGTTCACAATCGCACCGCCGCTGTCTCTCATCGCGGGAATGGCGTATTTGCATCCGAGTACGACACCTTCCATGTTGACGCTCATCACCTGACGCCATGCGTCTAGTGTGACAGTTTCTGGATTTTGTGGGGCATTGCTACCAGTGATGCCGGCGCAGTTTACGAGAATATCCAGCTTGCCAAATTCTGCAATGGTTTGCGCAATAACCTCTTGCCACTGCTGTTCGCTGCTGACATCGTGCTTGAGAAAAATCGCACCGGCAATTTCCGACGCCGCAGCTGTGCCGGCACTCTCACTGATATCTGTAATAACAGCGCGAGCTCCCTCACGCGCTAGCATTCTAGCTGTCGCCTTGCCAATTCCCGAAGCCCCACCCGTTACTAGGGCAACTTTTCCTTCAACACGTCCCATACTTATTTTGTATTTTGTATTTTGTATTGAATTTTGGATTGAAAAATTAGTAGCGTTCCGTAGGAACGCTACAGCTAAGCTGTTACGCTTTTAATCGGCTTTTCCTTAGAAAGGAGGCAGAGCCTCCAAAGTGGCGTTCCCAGGCTCTGCCTGGGAACGAGGGGATGCGATGATGCCCAAAAGCTGCTAGCTGATGCGCCCCCGCATATCCGACAGCTTCAGGTTCAAAACCGACAGCCCAAAAATCAGCAAAAACAGCACCAGTCCGATGGTGCAAGCGTAGCTCATCTCCAATTCGCGAAAGGCTTTCTCATACAGATAGTATACAATAGTTTTAGAACTATTTCTCGGCCCCCCTTGGGTCATAATGTACACTTCTTCAAACACCTTAGTGGCGGAAATCGAGGAAATCACTGCTACTAGAAATAGATACGGTTTCATCAGCGGTACTGTTATGTCCCAGTGTTTGCGGATGCCATCGGAGCCATCAATAGCAGCTGCTTCATACAAATCAGCGGGAATGGCTTGCAAGCCTGCCAAGTATATTACCATATAGTAGCCCAGCCCCTTCCACACCGTCACCGCCATGACGCTAAAAATGGCCATCTGCGGGCTGGTGAGCCAGGGAATTCCCTCGCCTTTGGGAACAGTGCCGAACATCATCAAAACCTGGTTGAAAAAGCCGGTTTCTGCATAAAGCCACTTCCAGGCAATACCGGCAACCACCATTGAAATCACCACCGGCGTGTAGTAAGCTGCCCGAAACCAGCTAATTCCGCGCAATTTCTGATTAACTAAAATAGCCAGCCCCAGGGGTGCGACGACCAAAACCGGCACCACACCGGCAAGATAGAGCAAAGTATTGCGCAGCGTTTGCCAAAACACCGGATCGGCAAACAGTTTGCGGAAGTTCTCCAAACCCACCCACTGCGGCGCTTGGGTGAGATCGTACTCGTAGCGCGTAAAGCTGAGGAAAAACGCTTGCAGTGCCGGCCAAAAAACCGTCAGCGCCAAAACAGCGCCGGCGGGGAGCAAAAACAAGTACGGAGTGAGTTGCTGCAATCGTGGAATTGGGAGTTTCGAGTTTGGATTCATTGCCGGTCGGCTTCACAGTGAACAATTCAAGGCACTACTTTGGCGTTGTACAGTATAGCAGTAGACAGTCAGTTTAGGACATTGGGATACGAAGTATAGACGTAGGGCAGGCGTCTCGCCTGCCCTCAAGGTCTCTGGGACAGGCGAGACGCCTGTCCTACGTCCTAATCAATATGACTGCTGCTATATAGCAATAGACAGGGGAAGTAACTCGTAGGGTGCGTTCCCTCTTAGGGAACGCACCCTACACCCTAATCATGGAAAACCGCCTCTCATGGGGATAAGGGGCATAGGTTGGGGTGCCGGGTTCATTCCGCAATTGTGCAGCGCCGCTACTTTGGCAGGGGAAAAGTCAGCTCGCAAACCGCCCCATCCCTGCTGTAGATTTCTATTTTACCGCGCAACTGGCGAGTCAGGACGCGGATCAGGCGCAGACCCAGAGTGTTCGTTTTCTGCAAGTCAAAGCTTTCAGGGAATCCGATGCCACTATCCCGCACAACCAAACGCAGTTGGTCGCCCGAAACGGCAGAGAGTTCAATGGCGATTTCTCCCGATCTGCTCCCAGGAAAGGCGTGTTTCAGCGAGTTGGTCACCAGTTCGTTGAGCAGCAAGCCGCAGGGAATAGCAGTATCCAGCGACAGGCACAGATGCTCAACCCGAACTTGAGTGCGAATTTTTTCCGGATTTACATTATACGACAAAAACAGGTTGCTGGCAAGATGCTGGATGTAATCCGCAAAGTCAATTTGTGCCAGAGTGTCCGACTGGTAAAGTTTTTCATGGATCAGGGCCATGGAGGCAATGCGGTTCTGGCTGTCTTCCAAGATGGAGAGAATCTGCGGGGCTTCAATATACTGGGACTGCAGCGAGAAAATGCTGGAGATCACCTGCAAGTTGTTTTTCACCCGGTGGTGAACTTCCTTGAGCAGGAGCTCTTTTTCCCGCAACGAGCCTTTCAGCTGCTCCTCGGCTTGTGTGCGCTCAGTAATGTCAATTCCGACAAAAACAGCGGCGGTGCCCGGGCGGTACTTCTGCGCCACAATCAGGTAATTTTGGGTGCTGTCCTGGATTTGCACGTCAAAGACCTGGCTGGTGGCGCTCGCCTGACCGGCAAAAAACTGGCGCATCCACTCAGCCAAATTGGGGCGGGTTTCCAGGAAGCCCACCTGCTGGCCGGCAAAGTCTTCTGGGGTGAGGTTCAGGGTAGCCGCCATGTGCTGGTTAACCCCAAGGTATCGCAAGTCGGAGCTCACCCAAGACACAAACCCAGGCACGGCATCCAGAACCGCTTGCAGTTGCTCCTTGGCCGTTTTGAGCTGCGCCTCTGCCAGCTTGCGCTCGCCGAGCTCTGCTTGTAACTGGTTGTAGAGTTCCGATTGCCCGATAGCGATTGCCAGTTGGGTGGCCAGCTGCTGGAGCAGCTCAATTTCCCAGGGCTGCCACTCCCTGGCATGAGAGCACTGGTGGGCAATCAGCAATCCCCAAAGAACGCCCTGCTGGAGGATGGGCACAACCAGCTTAGCCTTTACTTGCAGCTGTTCCATCAGCTCCACCATACAGGGCAACAGTTCGGCGCTGTTCCGGTCGGCGAAGGCGCAAACCCGTCCGGAAACATATTGCTCCTGGCTTTCCGCCGGAAAAACTTCTTCCGGGAAAATAATGTTTAAAACTGGAGCCGGGCCCGGAGCGACGGCTTCGGCGATGGCGCTGCCGGTGCCATTGGGCCAAACCCGGTAGACCAAAACCCGGTCTGCTGCCAGCACCTGCCGCACTTCGGCGACAGTGGTGTTGAGAATCTCGTCCAAATCGAGAGACTCCCGGATGCGCTGGGCAATCCCCACCACCAGCCGCTCCCGCTCCAATTGCTGCCGCACGGCCTGCTCGGCCAGCACGCGGTCGGTGATGTCTGTCATCGAACCGACTATCTCCAGGATATTGCCAGCCGCATCCCGGACCTGCTGGAATTCATCCCGTATCCAGCGATAGGCTCCGTCCCCGTGTGCGAACCGGTATTCGTAAGTGTGGTGCCCGCGCTCAAACAGGGATGGCATTTCGGCCTGCAACCTGGCCGCGTCTTCGGGATGGACGTGATTGAGCCAAAAACTGGATTCTTCTAAAAATTCTCTGGCTTCGTATCCCAGCAGCGCCGCACAGCTGTCGCTGATGAAAGTGGCCCCGAAATCCCCCTCAGGGTTGCAGCTGTAAATCACGGTGGAGCCGGTGGAGAGCAAATATTGCAATCGCTCCTTGACTGCAAGGCTCTCCCTTTGCGCCTGTTCGCGCTCGGCAATCTCCTGCTGCAGCCGCCTGATGGCATCCGCTAATTCAGCTGTCCGCTCTGTGACTCGGAGTTCCAGGTGATCCGCCAGCTGTTGCAGCGCCCGGGAGGCTCGCTTCCGCTCCAGCTCCGCCGCCGCCCGCGCCCCAAAAACCCTGACAATTGCAGAAGCTCGCTGCAGATCGGGGAGTTTGTGGCTGTCCAGAATGCAAAGAACTCCAATGGGCAGGCCGGCACTGTCGGTGAGGGCCACTCCCAAGTAGCTCTCCGCCGCAAGAAGGGCCAAAACTCGCGCGTCGGGGAACTGCTGCCGCACCCCCTCCGGACAGCTGTAGATTCCCTGCGCCAGGGTAACTTCGCAGGGAGTGCCGCTGATCGCAAAGGTGTAACCGGACTGCAACTGGCCATTCGACCAGAAGGCAAGGGTTTGCAATCGCTCGCCGGCCTTTTCTGTCACATGGGCGTGACGCACGCCCAGGGCTAGGGCGAGATGGCGCGCCAGCGCCGGGAAGAAGTCTTCTCCCGTGACGGCTGCGGTTCCCGCCACCAGATTGTGCAGCGCTTCTTCTCCCAGCTTGCGCTGAGTAATGTCGGTGACGGTGCCGATGTAGCCGGTTATTTCTGAGCTGCTGCCTTTTTCGGGGATGGCTTGGCCAAATACCCAGACCACGGACCCATCCGGACCTACGAACCGGTACTCGGAACGAAAGGGCCTTAGTTCGCGCACCGCTTGATACCATTCGCTCCAGACGCGCTTTTTGTCCTCGGGGTGCAAACTCCTCAACCAGCCGGTTCCCAAGGACTCCTGTGCAGTGATGCCGGCAATTTCGTACCAGCGCTCGTTGACGTAGACGCACTTGCCCCGGGCGTTGGTGCGGAAAATCCCCACCGGCGCTGCTTCTGCCAGGGTGGCATACCGGCGCTCGCTCTGGCGCAGCGCCTCTTCTGCCCGCTGGCGCTCGGTAATATCGTTGGCCAAAATCAGTCTGGCTGGCCTTCCTGACCAGGTGATGGGATGGCGAGTAATCTCAACCTCAATAATCGTCCCATCTTTCTTTTTGTGCTTCCAGACACCGGGCTTGTACAGGTTGTTTGGCGGTTTTGAGACCGCCTCCCGAAATTTAGCAACCTCTTCGGCAGGGCGGATCTCAGCAACGCTCATCGCCAGAAACTCTTCTCGCGAATAGCCGTAATGAGAGATGGCGGCTTGATTCACGGCTAGAAACGCCAGCGTTTCGATCTCATAGACCCACATAGGATGGGGGTTGCTCTCAAACAGCAGCCGGTACTGCTCTTCGGATTTCCGCAATGCCGCTTCTGCCCTCAGCCGGCTGGCGAGTTCCGCTCGGGTTCGCTCAAACAGCTGCCCCTGCTGGATGGCGATGGCGATCTGCACGCTCAGCCGGTCGAGCAAATCCAGCTCTGAGGCTTGCCACTGCCGGGGCCGGTCGCACTGGTGGGCAATCAGCAATCCCCACAGAACACTGTCCGCTCCCGGCGCGAGGGGCTTTTCGGGGGAGAGAGATTGCTCCTGCCGGGCTTCTTGTATTAAAATGGGCGCAATCAGATTGGCTCGCACCTGAAAGTGCTCTAGTAGCTGCAAGTGGCACTCAGAGATTCCTGCGGTGTAGATATCGGAAATCGCTCGCTTGCGTCCCTTGCGGTACTCTTCTGCTATTTCCCCTATACTCAAACAGGTTTCTTGGATCTGGCTGCCCAGGGCCACTATCCAGCCCGGGGCGACCGATTCCGCAACGATCGTGCCCTCGGTTCTCTCATTTAGCTGGTACACGAGCACTCGGTCGCACTGTAACAGCAGCCGTACTTCGGTGACGGTGGTGTTGAGCGTGTCTTGCAGGTTGAGGGACTGGCGAATGCGAGACGCAACCGCTGCCAAAATCCGCTCTCGCTCAGCCTGCTGCTGCAGCTCGCTGGTGCGCTCTCTGACGCGCTGCTCCAGATCCGCATTGCGATTGGCGAGCAGCTCCACTTTTTCCGCTTGCAGCTGGGAGACTTGTTGCTGCAAGGCGTGGGCGATGCCGTAGATTTCCACCGGCTCGAGGGAGCGCAGCAAGCTGGTGCGGGTGACGATGCCCAGCAGCTCTCCCTGGCTGCCGGTGACGGCCAACCGGCCCACATACCGGCGCTGCATCTGCTGTTGCGCCACCCACAGGGAGTCCTCCGGGCTGACGCAAAACACCGGCGCGCTCATCACCTGTTGCGCCTGAATCTCCGCCAAAGGGATCTGCAGCCCCTGAAACTGCACGATATCGCCTTCGGTGATCATGCCCGAGGGCAGGCTCAGGCTCTTTTCGCCCCACCCCTCTACGATTGCCACGCAGCTGACCTGATGTTGGGCCATCAGGGAGGCGACCCACTGCAGGGAAGCAGTGGGCGGTGCGGTGACGACCTGGGTGGCCATCACCTCCGCCACCTGCCGCACCCTCAGGAGATTCACCGGCTGGAGGCAGGTGCGAATGGTTTCTGAGGTGACCAGCCCTACAAGCCTGCCCCCCTCGCCCACCACCGGCAGGTGGCGGATGCGGTGCTGGCGCAACAGGGACAGGGCGGCGAAAATATCCCCGTCAGGCCTTTGTTTCAGGGAAATCACGGGCGATGCCATCACCTCCCCTACCGCAATTCCCCTCAGGTTGCCACCCTGCGCCGCCAGCTTGACCAGATCCCGCTCCGTGAAAATACCGGTGAGGTGGGAGCCCCGCATCACCAGCACGCAGCTGGCGCAGGGCTGGCCGGTTTGGCCATTTGGCGAGGGATGAGTGCCGGACAGGGGGCAGCTTTGGCCCCGCCTGTGGCTGAGCAGCGCCACGACTTCTGTTACTGGCGTGTCTGGGGTGACGGTGAGCGGGTGCCGGTCAGTGGCGAGATCCAGGGATGGCGGGCTGGTGAGACAATCGTAAGGTTGCATGGCGCTGCTGGATCGAGGCGTAATTGCCGGCCCGATCAGCGCGGCGGTTGTAGACTGCCGGTGGCTGTACGATCGTGCCGGTGCTATTTTTAGCAAAACTTACAAATTAAGAGCCGGTCATGGGATATTTACTGGAATATCATATCCGGGAATTTACCGATATGTGGGCCATTTCGGGCCTAAAACTCTCCTTGTTTCTCACAGAGCAGGATCTGTAGCGTTTTGCTATGGAAATATTTATGATTATATACATATTTCCCCTCCTGGCAACGCCACAGTCATGTAAAATTTTTCATGAAGACTGGCACTCTATCAAGTGGGGTTGAATGGGCACAATTGGGCGGGGTGCTAGAAAGCTGGTTAGCTCCCGTTGGGTTGATTTCCCCCAAGAAACAGTGGGGGGGGAGAGGGTGCCAGTTTCTGGGGAAGAGGCACATCAAGCGGCGCGCGCCGCGCCACCGGCGCGACCATTTTATGCTGTGCCGGTATATACACTAGAAACCCGGTTTCTCAAAGAAACCGGGTTTCTGGCCACTGACAGGTAACACAAATCATTTAGAACCGCTACAGCCATTCCCAGAGATCGAGTCCGGCGATTTTGCCGGTAATAATACGGTGGTCTTCAGGATCGCAGATGCTTCGCTTCGTTCGAGAGGTGTTAGGGGGAGACACAATTCTGGGAAATGGGTCCCGCCACCTGACAGTTTTCCTAAACACTAGAGAAATTAAGCGCTCGCTGCCAGAGGCAGGGTGACAGTAAACGCGGTTCCCCTGCCGATTTCACTCTCAACTTCAATCTGGCCGCCATGCAATTCCACCGCCTTTTTAACAATAGCCAAACCCAGGCCGGTGCCCGGAATATCCCCCACATTGGAGGCGCGATTAAACGGTTCAAACAGGCGTTGCTGGTCTTCTTTTGAAATGCCAATTCCCTCGTCTCTCACTTGGAAACAAAGCCGGCTTTCCTCACAGGAGAGAGTAAAAAATACCGTGCTGCCTTGGGGAGAATACTTAATTGCATTGGAAAGAAGGTTGTTGAAAATATGCCACAGCAGCTTATCATCCAGGCAGGCGGGAGTGCAATTCCCCTCAGCGGTAAAAGTCAGGGTGTGCTGATCGCCGGCAGTTATTTGCAGCGCTTCTACCAACTCCTGGCAAAAACTGACAGCATCCAGAGGCGCGGGGTTAAATTCGAGTCTCCCAGACTCAGCCCGCCCCAGAGTTAACACCTCTTCTAGCAACTGGTTCATGCTGTCCGCAGCCGCTTGGATGCGCAGGAGATGCTTTTCTTTTTTTTCCTCACTCCACTTGGAACCGTAATCTCGCAGCAGCGCTGCAGAAAATTTTATCACCGAGAGAGGAGTGCGGAACTCGTGAGACGCCATCGAGACATATTGAGATTTCCGCTGGCTGAGTTGCTGGGCTTCTTTGCGGATCGCTTCGGCGCTAGCGAGCGCTTCCTGCATCTCCAGCTCTACCTGGTGCCGCGAGAGGGCGATTTCAATCGTCGCCCGCAGCTCTTTCTCTTTAAAAGGTTTGAGGATGTAGCCAAATGGGCCGGTAATTTTAGCCCGTTGCAGTGTCGTTTCGTCCGCATTTGCCGTCAGGTAAACCACCGGAATCCCAAGGAGGGTGCGAATGCGATCGGCGGCTTCTATGCCGTCCATCTTGCCTTGCAGCATGATATCCATCAGCACCAAGTTGGGTTGATTGGCGGTCGCTGCGCTAATGGCGTCAGATCCTGTAGCGACGATATCCACTACGGAATAGCCCATTTTTTCCAGGCGGCTGGCGATGTCTTCGGCAATAATAGCTTCGTCTTCAACAACGAGAATTTTTACAGTTGACATTACAGAACTGTAGAGTAAAAATTGACAGTTTAGAGGACTGTAGGGTGGGTTCCGTGCCAGATAATCTGACTGGGAGTGCTAAAATCGCACTCGGGCAGAACGCACCGTACCAACTGTAGGGTGCGTTCTGCGTGAGATAACCTGATGGCGAGTGCAGAAATCGCGCTTGGCGGAACGCACCCTGCCAACTTGCGGAACGCACCGCACCGACTGTAGGGTGGGTTCCGCGCCAGATAACCTGACTGGGAGTGCGAAAATCGCACTCTGGCGGAACGCACCTCACCAACTTTTAACAGACTGCCTTATTCCAGATGGGGAAAGTGATTTCAAAACAGGCTCCCCCGGCACTGGTTGCGTTTAAGTTTCCCTGGATTTGGCGGGTCAGGGCCCGGACAAGCCGCAGGCCCAGAGAATTGTTTTTCTTGAAATCAAAGCCTTCTGGCAGCCCCACTCCATTATCTCGCACTGTCAGGCCCATTTCCCCCTCAGACTCTACAGATAAATCAATGCTGATTTCACCGGCCATGCCGTTGGGAAAAGCGTGCTTGAGGGAGTTTGACACCAGTTCATTGATGATTAAGCCGCAGGGAATGGCCGTATCCAGAGTCAGGGACACACTGTCAACGCGCACCCTGGTGCGAATTAGGTGAGTGCTCACATTATAAGATGACAAAAGGCTGTTGGCAAGACTTCTGACATACTCGCCAAAGTCAATTTTTGCCAGCGTGTCGGACTGGTAAAGTTTTTCATGTATCAGGGCCATCGAGCGAATGCGATTCTGGCTGTCTTCCAGCACAGAGAGGATTTGTGTGTCTTTAATGTACTGCGATTGTAGTGAAAAAATACTGCAAATTACCTGCAAGTTGTTTTTCACCCGGTGGTGAACTTCTTTGAGGAGGAGTTCTTTTTCCTGCAAAGAGGCTTTCAGCTGCTCCTCGGCTTGCTGGCGCTCAGTAATGTCAATGCCGACGGAAACAGCGGCAGTGCCTTTCTGGTACTTCTGGGCCACAATCAGGTAATTTCGGGTGGCTCCCCCGATTTCCACGTCAAAGACTTGGCTGGTGGCGGTGGAGTCACCGGCAAAAAACTGGCGCATCGAGTCAGCAAAATCCGGGCTGTTTTCCAGGAAGCCGAGTTTTTTGCCGGCAAAGTCCTCTGGGGAGAGGTTAAAGGTGGCCGCCAGGTGGCGGTTCGCGCCGAGGTATCGCAAGTCGGAGCTCACCCAAGACACAAATCCGGGCACCGCATCCAAAACTGCTTCCAGCTGCTCTTTGGCCGCTTTGAGCTGGGCCTCGGCCAGCTTGCGCTCCGTGATGTCCTGGCAGACACACACCAGCCCCACGCCTTCAATAAAGGTGAGGGAAAGTTCCTCAGCAAAGGTGCTGCCATCGCATCTCTTGGCCGTCGCTTCTCCCCGCCAGTGGCCATTTTGTTGGATCAGGGGAAAGATGTCCCGCTCAATGCGCTCGATTTCGTCCGGGCAATACAGCTCGCGCCACGTCTTGCCCACCAGCCCGCCGAGATGCTGGTAGCCAAACAGGTGCAGGTGAGCCGTGTTCAGGTAGATAAATTCACTGTCCTGATTGAGGATGGCAATGCCGTCGCTGGCGGCTTCCATTGCGGCCAGCTGCTGCTTCAGCCCCTGCTCTGCGATCTGGCGTCGTTGGTCGTTGCGGTGGGCTTCTCTGATATTGGCGCAGGTTGACAGAAATGGCTGGAGGTACTCAACCAGGTGCCAGTCGTAGCCGCTTGGCCGGTTCGCGACGCCCACCATACCGATCAATTGCTTATCCATATAGAGCGGCAAGCCCAAAAATGTCCTGATGGGAGGGTGGCCCTCTGGCAGCCCTCCCCGGCGGGGGTCGGTGTCAGGGGTGTTGGCGATCACGGGTGCGCCGGTGGCGATCACAGCCCCAAACAGAGTTTTCAGGTTGTGGAATTCCATCCCCCCACCGGCATTCCCCTCATACAATTTTTGGATTTCCTCATTCCAGGCAATATTGGTAATGGCATGGATCTTCAGGTAGGGCCTGCCGCGCATCTTCATGTGGGCTGACTCTACATAGGGCGTGCCATCAGCGGCGTAGAGGATCTCGCCGATAAAGCCATATTCGCTGCCGGTCAGGGAGAGGAGACTGTCAAGCAGCCCATCAAATAAAATCCGGGGGTCGGCGCTGGCGATGAATTGAGATTGAGCGGCGCTAATCACCCGCAACAGTTGGTTGCTCCGCTGGAGTGCCTCGTCTGCCTGCTTGCGCTCCGTAATGTCTGTCCAGGAGCCAACAATCTCCACCGGCTTGCCTGCCGCATCGCACACCAACCTCAGCTCGTCCCGCATCCAGAGATAGGTGCCGTTTTTGTGCAGGAAGCGGTATTCGTGGGTGTGATGCCCGCGCTCAAATAACTGGGGCAATTCAGCAAAAACGCGAGCTTTATCTTCTGGATGGATGCGGTCAGCCCAGAATCCTGAATAGCTGAGAAATTCCTCCGGTGTGTAGCCGGTGATGCCGGCAGAATTGTCGCTCATAAAGGTAGCGCCGAAGTCTCCCTCCGCGCTGCAGCTATAGATGGAAGTTGGGCTGGAGGCGAGCAAGGATTGCAGGCGATCTTGGGTGGAGCGCAGCACGGCTTCAGCTTGTTTGCGATCTGTAATGTTGCGAACAATGGCAATCGCCTGACCCTGGAGGAATGGCATCAGTCTGGCTTCATAGTGCTGCTCTCCCCCGGAAAAGGTGAGGGAGAACTCTGTGCTGACCGGCTTCTTCTCCAGCAGCACCCGCTCGGTGGCGCTGTGCAGGATCTCCCCGGCACCGGCGGGCAAAGCCGCCCGCACCGGCTGGCCAGGGAGAGCTGCCGGCACCGCGCACAAGTCCGGGATATTCCCGCCTTTGCAATCGAGAATCGTGGCCTCGCCGCTCAGACGGAAATACAGATCCGGAGAGGCGGCAAAAATTGCTTCCAGCTCGGAGGTTTTCTGCAACAATTGCTCTTCGGAGCGTTTGCGGTTGGTGATGTTCATGGCTACGCCCAGCATCCGCACCGGCCTGCCGGTGGCGTCCAAGTAGACTTTGCCTTTATTCTCCACCCACCGCACGGTGCCGTCTGGTGCGGCGATGCGAAATTCCTGCTCGCAATCCCTTTTCTGCTGCATGCTGCGCAACCCCGACCGAAGGAACTTCTCGCGATCTTCCGGATGAACAATTTCGAGAAAAGCTGGCAGGGTTCCTGGATAAGTGCCGGCAGCAAAGCCAAAAGCGGGCTCCACTTGTTCGGAATAGATCAGCTGGCCGGTTAAAATATTCCACTCCCAGGAAACCGTGCCGGCAGCTTGCAGCGCCAACCTCAGCCGCTCTTCGCTCTCCCGCAGCGCTTCCTGCGCCTGGGCTTCCCTTTTGGCTGCTTCGACCCGCTCTGTGATGTCGCTGGCCATGCCAAAAAAGCCGGTGATATTGCCCTTCTCGTCTCGCAAAGCGCCCAGCGACAGCAGCACGGGGAAGCGCGAACCATCTTTGCGGATATACGTCCACTCGCTCTCATTGGGGATTCCCCGGCCCAAGTCGGCGAAAATCGCTGCCCGCCGCTCCAATTCTTCTGGATCGTGAAAGAGTGCGAGAGTGGCTTTGCCTATCACTTCTTCTGGAGCGTATCCTAACAGCCGCGCGGCGGCAGCATTGAAGGTTTGGATGGTGGTATCCGCGCGGGTGGAAGTAATCATATAGCTGGCCCCGTCCAGGATAGCGTGCTGCAATTGGCTGACTTCCAGGAGTTGAGCTTCCGCCTGCTTTCGCTGCGTGATATCAAAGCGGAGCGCGAGATACTGGTAAGGGTTTCCTTGGCTGTCCAGAAAGGGTACGATTGTGCTGTCCATCCAATAAAAGCTGCCATCTTTTGCCCGATTTCTAATTTCTCCCTTCCAGACTTGACCGCTGGAAATCGTCGCCCACATCTCCCGGAAAAACTCTTTTGAGTGATAGCCAGATCTCAGGCATCGGTGAGTGTTCCCGAGCAGTTCCTCTCGGGAATACTGGGAAATTTTGCAGAATTTGTCGTTGACATAAGTAATGACGCCCTGTCTGTCGGTGATGGCGACAATCGCCGCCCGATCGAGAGCAACTGTTTGAAATTCCAGCTCTTTGAGGGCCTTTTGCAGCTGCTCTTCTGCCTGTACGCGGTGGGTGATGTCTGTTAAGCTGCCCACAATCTCCAGAGGGGTGCCGGCGCTGTCGAGCACTAGCTTCATGTCATTCTGCAGCCAGCGATAGGTGCCGTCGGCGTGCGAAAAGCGGGATTCATTTGTGTGAGTCCCATTTTGGAACAGGGAGGGCAGTCCGGCAAAGAGTCCCGGCAGGTCTTCGGGGTGGACGCGGTTGCTCCAGAAACTGCTATCTTCCAGGAAGTCTTGGGCGTCGTATCCCAGCAGGGCGCGAATGTTGGAGCTGATGAACGAGGCCGCGAAATCCTCTCCTGGCTTGCAGCTATAAATGGCGGTGGGGCTGGTGGAGAGCAAATATTGCAATCGCTCTTTAACTGCTAGGGCTTCTTTTTGCGCCTGTTCGCGCTCGGCAATTTCCTGCTGCAATTGGTCTATGACTCGGGCTAATTCAGCCGTCCGCTCTTGAACTCGGATTTCTAGCTCTTGATTGAGCTGCTGCAGGGCTCGCGTCGAGCGCTGCCGTTCCAGTTCCGCCGCCGCCCGCGCCGCAAACACCCTGAGGATGGCCTCCGCTCGCGACCGGTCGGGGAGCGGCTGGCTGTCGAGAATGCAAATCAGGCCAATAGGCAGGCCGGCACTGTCGGTCAGCGCCACCCCCAGGTAGCTCTCGGCGTTAATGACGGCCAAGGCTGGGGCGTTGGGGAAGTGCTGCTGCACCCGCTCCCGACAGGCGTAGATTCCCCGGGCGAGGGCAAGTTCGCAGGGCGTGCCGGCGATCTGATATGTGAGGGCGGGCTGCATTTGGTTATTCGACCAGAACGCCTTGCCCTGCAATTGCGCGCCGGCTTTTTCTGCGACTGTGGCGTGGCGGACCCCTAGGGCGAGGGCCAGATGGCGGGCCAGGGCGGGGAAGAAGTCCTCTCCGGTGACGCCGGCTGTTCCGGCGACCAGGTTTTGCAGCGCTTCTTGTTCCGAGCGAATGCGCTCAAAAAGCTGCGCTTGCTGGATGGCGATGGCGATCTGCACGCTCAGCCGGTCTAGCAACTCCAGCTCTGGCGCTTGCCACTGGCGGGGATCGCCGCACTGGTGGGCAATCAGCAACCCCCACAGAGAATTTTCCCTGTTGGGTGCCGCCTGTTGGGTGGGGGAGGGATCTGGCTGCTGCCGGGCTTCTTCTATCAAAATGGGCGCAACCAGCTTCGCTCGCACCTGAAAGCGCTCTAACATCTGCAAGTGGCAGTCGGTTAAGCCGGCTGTGCGGACATCGGCAATCGCTCGCTTGCGTCCTTTGCGGTATTCTTCTGCGACTGTCCCCAGACGGAAACAGGTTTCTTGGATGTGGCTGTCCAGCGCCACCGGCCAGCCCGGGGCGACCGATTCGGCAACGATGGTGCCGTCGCTGCTGCCATCGAGCTGGTAAACTACCACCCGATCGCACTGCAATAGCTGCCGCACTTCGGTGACGGTGGCGTTGAGAATCTCCTGCAAGTTGAGCGATTGGCGAATCCGAGAGGCGACTTGGGCCAACAGGCGCTCTCGCTCCGCCTGCTGCTGCAGCTCGGCGGTGCGGGCTCGCACCTGTAGCTCCAACTCAGCATTGCGGTTGCGCAGCAATTGAAATTTTTCTGCTTTCAGCTGGGAAACCTGCTGCTGCAAGGTGTGGGCGATGCTGTACATTTGCACCGGCTCGCCTAGGGCCAGCAAGCGGGTGCGGGTGATGACGCCCAGCAGTTCCCCCCGCGAGCCGGTGACTGCCAGCCTCCCCACATCGCGGCGCTGCATCTCCTGCTGCGCCTTCCACAGGGAATCAAAGGGGCTGATGCAAAACACCGGCGCACTCATCACCTGCTGCGCCTGAATCTCGGCCAAAGGCAGCTGCAGCGCCTGAAACTGCACGATGTCCCCTTCGGTGACAATCCCTAAGGGCAGGGTCAAGTCCGGGCTCTCACCTGAGCTTCTCTGTACGATCGCCACGCAGCTGACTTGTCGCTCAGCAATCAGCCCGGCGACCTGCTGCAGGGAAGCGGTGGGCGGTGCGGTGACGACAACGGTTGCCATGACCTCTGCCACCTGCCGCAGCTTCAGGAGATTCACCGGCTCGAGGCTGGCGCAAATCGTTTCCGAGGTCACCAGCCCCACCAGCGCGCCACCGTCGCCCACCACCGGCAAGTGGCGGATGCGGTGCTGGCGCAACAGGGAGAGGGCGGCGAAAATATTCTGGTCAGGAGCTTGTCTGAGGGCAATCACCGGCGATGCCATCACATCAGCCACCGCAATGCCCTCCAGGTTGCCACCCTTCGCTGCTAGTTTGACAATATCCCGCTGGGTGAATATTCCGACGGGTTGCCGCCCCCCCACAACCAAGACACAGCTAGCCGACGAAGGCGGGCCGGCTTTGCCATCCGGGGGCGGGAGAGTCCTGTCTCTCAGGGGGCAGATGTAGCCGCGCCTTTGGCTCAGCAGGGCCAATACCTCTGTGACCGGGGTCTCAGGGGCGACGGTGAGCGGGTGCCGGTCAGTGGCAAGCTCTAGGGATGGCGGGCTGAGAGGGAAGTCGTGAGGCTGCATGGCTGTGCTGGGGTGGAGAGTTCAGGCCGGCGCGGCCTGGGGGCCCGTTTGGCCGGTCAGTGGCAGCGTGCCGGCTGCTGTCTTAAGGAAAGCTTAAAACTATCCCGGCTGTCATGGGCAATTTACCGGATCGTTATTTCCGTGAGTTTGCGGATGCCGGGAAAAGGAGGGGGGAGGAGTTTTATAGCAAATTCGCTCGCTCCCTATCATAGCTCTGAGGGTGGGGCAAGGGGCAATAGGGAACTGTGGATTTTGGATTTTGGATTTTGGATTTTGGATTTTGGATTTTGGATTTTGGATTTTGGATTTTGGATTTTGGATTTATTTTTTTTCCTGGGTGGGCCATATCCGGCGCGCCATGCCCCATGCGGGTGCGATCTGCCAGAAACCAGGTTGCTTTAAGAAACCTGGTTTCTTGATGTTTTCTTAATGAAAGTGCTGATTTTTAGGCTGGCTCAAGTGAGCCCGGGAGGGAGTGTAAATCAGCAGGGCAGGGTGACTCCCACTGCTGTTTCTTGCTGGGGTGCGCTCTGGATTTTTAATTGACCGCCGTACAGTTCAGCAAGGCGTTTGGCAATGGCCAGCCCCAATCCCGAGCCTTGCTGTTCGTAGAGTTTGCGCTCAAATTGCCGGTAAGCGCCAACGTCCGCAATCTGCTCCGCCGTCATCCCCCGTCCCCTGTCGGTCACAGACAGGATATAGCGATTGCCGTCAGCTTTGCCGGTGACGGTGACTGGCGTGCCGGCAGTGGAAAATTTGAAGGCGTTCTCGATCAGTTCTTTGAGGAGTTTTGCCATATGGTTTTCTGATATCTTGACGCGGCTCTCTTCCAGTTTTAATTGCAAATCGCCAAGCCGGTCGGCTTGTTTGGCCTGTTCGCTGGCTGTGGCTTCAATGAGGCTCTGGACCGTGTTAATCTGGGCGCTCCGCAGCGCCCCGACTCGCTGAGGATCGGTGGCGATCAGTTCCAGCTCGGCATAGAGCAAGAAGTTCTGGATCAGGTGGTACAGGCGCTGGCCAGAACGGTGGATTTGTTCTGCCATCTCCCGGATTTCGGATGGCTCGAGCGACTCGGGTTCCTGGAGGAGAAGTTGTGAAAAACCCAGAATTCCATTCAGGGGTGTCCGCAGTTCGTGGGGGAGTGACCAGGTGATGTTGCTGCGCAGATCCTCGAGCTTTTGCTTCGCCTGCCGGTCAACAGCGGCTTGTTTTTCCAGCCGAGTCTGGATCGCTGTGAGCAGTTCGCCAGGGGTGCAGGGTTTGGTGAGATAGTCATCCGCTCCCAGTTCCATGCCCTTGCGGGTGTCCGTCTTGTCGGCGAGGGCGGTGAGGAAAATGAACGGAATCGTCTCTGTCGCGGGATTCTGGCGCAACTGCGTCAGGACTCCGTGACCGTCTATTTCGGGCATCATCACGTCGCACAGGATCAAATCCGGTAAGGTTTGGGCAGCCAGTTGGATGCCGATTTTGCCATTTTCTGCCCCAACGGCTTCAAATTCCTCGGCATCCAGCAGTTCTAAAATGTTTTCTCGGATGGCTTGCTCGTCCTCAATTACCAAAATCTTTGTCATCTATTTCCTGTCAGTTTTAGGTTTGGGTTTTGTTTCGATAGTAGCGAATCCGTCCCGCGCTCATCTGTTGGTGACTGATGACCTGAGCTACCGTCGCCTTCCCCAGGAGGGGGAAGGGCGAGGTGACAGGCGGGTGTTGAAATTCTTCCCACAGATTAACTCACTCCCGTCTGGTTTGGCAAACTTTTTGCAAGACAGAGGGTTAGTTTTGCTGGGGAAGCTGATATGTAATGATTTCCGGTTCCCCTCAACCTGTTTTCTATATCTTTCAGGTTTTATTTTCCAAGACTCTTTTATTTCGAGCCCGGCTGAAATGGCAACGTTTTTCCGGCCAGGAGTAACTTTTCAAACTCGGCTGCCGGCAGGGGGCGGCTAAATAAATAGCCCTGTATTTTATCGCACTGTTGCAGCCGCAAAAAGGCCAGCTCTGCTTCTGTCTCCACTCCCTCAGCAGTCACTTTGAGATTCAGGTGGTGGGCCAGGTCGATCGCAGCCGCTGTGATGGCCGTGTTTTTCAGGTCGGCGCTGAGATTGCTGACAAAGGTGCGGTCAATTTTTAAAATATCAAAGGGGAATTGTTGCAAATAGCGTAAGGAAGAGTAGCCGGTGCCAAAATCATCAATGGCAATTTGCAGTCCCAGGGCTTTTAAGGCACTCAAGCGCCGGATGGCGGCTTGGGAATTTTCCAGGAGGACGCTTTCGGTAAGCTCTAAGTCCAGATAGGTGGGGCTGAAACCGGTTTCTATTAATATATCGGTTAAGCGCTGGCGCATGTTGAGTTGGCTGAACTGGCGGCTAGAGAGGTTGACGGCGACTCGCAAACCGGAAAAACCGGCTTGGTGCCAGCCTTGCGCCTGCCGGCACGCGGCGCTCAAAACCCGCTCTCCGAGAGGCACAATCAAGCCGGTGGCCTCAGCGAGGGGAATAAATCTGGCGGGGGAAATTAACCCCCGCTTTGGGTGATGCCAGCGCAAGAGGGCTTCGGCACCGGCGATCTCACCGGTTTCCAGGCTGACTTGGGGCTGGTAATACACCTGGAATTCATCCCGCTCCAAGGCATAGCGCAGATCGGTTTCCAGGGTCAGATCGTCAGGGGTGGCGCTCAGGAAAGCAGCGGTGTAAAATTGATACTGGTTGCCGCCGTGCTGTTTGGCAAGGTGCATCCCTTGGCTGGCGTGCTGGAGCAATTTTTCCAGGGAGGTGCCGTCGCGAGGGTGGAGTGCGATGCCGGTGCTGGCGGTGAGGAAAACTTCTTGACTGTCTGAAAGAAAGGGTTGAGACAGGCTGTCTTGGATGGTTTGGGCGACACTGGCAGCATCTTGTTTTTTGTCTGCGGGTGGGAGAAGGATGGCAAATTGGTCGCCGTTCAGGCGAGCGGCGGTTGCTCCGGTGTCCAGGGACGCTGTTAAGCGCTGGGCAAAGTCTTTGAGCAACAAGTCGCCTCTCTCGTGTCCGAAGGTGTCGTTGATGCGGTTGAACCGGTCTAAACCAACGCACAGGACGGGTATGAGTTTGCCTGTGTCTGTGGGGGCGCAGCTGTTGAGAATCTGGCTGAACCGCTCTGCGAGTGAGAGCCGGTTTGGCAGCTGCGTCAAGCTGTCACAGTAAAGCAAGTCATTGAGTTTGTCTGACGCCCGCTGGATTTCAGCCATGTAGTGCTGCTGCATTGCTTCCTGTTTTTCCAGGCGAGTCTGGATCGCCCGCAGCAGTTCGTCGGGCCTGCACGGTTTGGTAAGATAGTCGTCTGCCCCCAGTTCCATGCCGGTGCGCATGTGGGCTCTGTCCCCTAAGGCGGTGAGGAAAATGAAGGGGATGCTCGCCGTGGCCGGCTCGGCGCGCAGCAGGGTGAGGACTCTGTAACCATCGATGACAGGCATCATTAAGTCGCACAGGATTAAATCCGGCTGGCGCTCTCTGGCTAGCTTGACGCCGGCCAAGCCATTGTCCGCCCCAAAGCCTTCAAAATTTTCTGCCTCTAGCAGATCTAAAATATTTTCTCGAATAGTATCTTCGTCTTCAATGACTAGAATCTTTTTCATCGGTTTGCTCTCTAAATAGATTAAATCGCTGGAGGATCTTGGCATTTTCTGGACTCAGCAACTCTTGCAAGTTTGACAGTTGATTGAGCAGGGCAATTTCCCGGGCGCACTCTTCTTGCAAAATTTCCAGATAGCGCTGGCGGGCTGCCTCGGAAGGGGCCATCTTCAGCAGCTGAATCGCCATCGTAATATTCGACAGGGGATCTCGCAAATCTCGAGACAGTCTTTGCAGCAGGTCTTCTTTGGTGTCGCTCAGCTGCTGTAGCTCTCGCACTCTTTTTTGCAGCCCTTTGGCCCGCTCGCGCTCCGCCCTGGACTGCTGGGTGTAGGCGGCATGTTTTTTCAGTCGGGCGGAGATCGCCGCCAGCAGTTCCGCTGGGGTGCAAGGTTTGGTGAGATAGTCGTCCGCTCCCAGTTCCATTCCCAGGCGGAAATCATCCCTTTCGGTCTTGGCAGTGAGAAAGATAAATGGTATGGTCGCCGTCTTCGGCTCGGAGCGCAATTCTGTCAGGACGCTATAGCCGTCGAGGTCGGGCATCATAATGTCGCAAACAATCAAATCCGGCAGCTCCTGTTTGGCCAGCAGGATGCCGGCTTGACCGCAGCTCGCCTCTAGGCAATCGAAATTCTCAGCTTTGAGGAGTTCGAGAATGTTATAGCGGATCGGCGCTTCGTCTTCAATCACTAAAATCTTGGTCATCACAACAATTTTTCCTAGCCCGAGTGAGTCCTGGCTCCTTAAACTGACATTGGCAGGGTTACGGTAAAAGTCGTGCCGGCACCCACTTCCGACTCCACGGAAATTTGGCCCCCGTGCAATTCGACAGACCGTTTGACAATGGCGAGCCCCAGTCCCGTCCCGGAAATCGTGCCGGCGTTTGTGGCCCGCTGGAAAGCGTCAAATATTTGATGGAGGTCTTCTGGGGGGATGCCAATCCCCCGGTCTTGAATCCGGAAGACGGCCACCCGCATTTGGCCGTTTGGCTCTGGGATTGCGGGAGTGGGATCTCTACCATTCTCCCACTCAGCGCCTGCGGGGTGACAGGTCAATTCTATACGAATGGGGCTGTCTTGAGGGGAATACTTAATCGCATTGGAGAGCAGGTGAGTGAGAATGTACCGCAGCAGTTTGTCATCCATGTTAGCACCGGCGCAGTTGCCCTGACAAGAAAAGGTGAGGGGGTGCTGGTTGGAGTCCGACCGGCGCAACTCTTCGACCAGGTCGTAACAGAACTTTTCTAAATCGAGAGGGGTGGGGTTAAACTCCAGTTTGCCGGCATCTACTTTCCCGATGACCAGGATGTCTTCTAGCAACTCGGTCATCCGCTTGACAGCAGCTTGAATCCGCTGGAAATGGGTTTGTTTTTTGTCTTCCGCCCATTTGTAGCTGTAACTTTCCAGCAATCCCGCCGACAGCAGGATGGTGCTGAGCGGGGTGCGAAACTCGTGGGAGACCATCGAGACAAATCTGGCCCTGAGGGCGGAGAGCTCCTTTTCTTTTTCCAGCGCCTCGATAATTTTTGACTCGGCTTGCTTGCGCTCGCTAATGTCCCGCCCTTCCGCAATCAGCAGCAGCACTTTCCCCGTCTCGTCAAACACCGGCTTGAGGGAAAAGTCAACAGTCGCCACGGCATCTCCGGCACCGCGCAGCTCGACCTCGTAGCGGACAAACTCGCCTTTCGCCGCTGCCAAAATCGCTTGTTGCAGCTGCTCGCGCGCCGGTGAGAGCTGCCAACTTTGCGTTTCCCAAAAAGGACGCCCCATCACGTCTTCTTCGCGGACACCGGCTTCCTTGAGCGCCGTCTGGTTCATTTCCAGCACAGTGCCATCAGGAGCCAGCAGTGCAGTTAATTGAAAGGTTTGGTCAAAAATAGCGCGAAAGCGCCGCTCGCTTTCCTGCAGCATCTGCAAGGTTTGCGAGCGCTCGATGGCATAGCGAATGGCTCGCACTAGCAATTGAGCGGTGATCTGACCCTTGACGAGATAGTCCTGCGCCCCCATCCGCACCGCCTCCAGCGCCGCCGCCTCATCATTCAAACCCGTCATCACCACCATCGGCGTGTCGGGTGCGACTTCCCGCAGGCGCGTCAGAGTTTCCAATCCGTGACTGTCGGGGAGGGAGAGGTCTAGCAAAACGATGTCAAAGCTGCCGGCTCTCAGCTGATCTTGCGCTTCCCGCCGCAGTTCCACCGGCACCACCTCCCACTCCACACCCGCAGATGCTTCCAGGAGTTCTTGCAGGAAATCAGCGTCGGCGGGGTTATCTTCTACCAGCAGTATTTTAATCGGCATGGTTTGATTTTAGACCGTAGATTTTATATTTTAGATTGGCACCCGTTTGTAGTTGGGCTTTAGCCCACGTTTGTAGTTGGGCTTTAGCCCACGTTTGTAGTTGGGCTTTAGCCCAGCAATAGCCTTCATACCATAAACCGGGTTTCTTAGGAGGGTAGGGACAGGCCCCCGTGCCTGCCCCCGGTTTCTTAGGGAGCATCCCATTTTTGTAATCCCCCTCACCCCCAACCCCTCTCCCACAAGGGGAGAGGGGAGAATTCTTGATTTCCCCCCCTCTCCCAGGGCGGGAGAGGGGGGTTAGGGGGGTGAGGGTGACAGTCTTTGCAAAAACGGAATGCCCCCGGTTTCTTACCGCTTCAGAAGAAGACTTGACCTCAATAACCGAGCCAATTCCCTGAACGACCTGGCTAAAAAAAGGCCCCTGACTGCGAGCGCTCATGCCCTACTTTTTTCCCATCATACTTTTAATTTGCCCCTCAGACCAAAACGCTTCCTTCTGGAATTCGTCGCAGTTCAGTTTTCTCAAAACATCTACCTGCGCTTCCCCAGAAATCCCGTCCGCTACCGCCCTGAGTTTCAGGCCGTGGGCCATTTGAATGATGGCACTGATGGCCGGCGCATTTTGCGAGATATTCGCCACCAGGCTGCCCTCAATCTTTAAACTGTCAAGCCCCAGCTGATCCAGATAGCTCAAGGTTGTGTGCCCCAAACCAAACTGGCTGATTGTGGTTTTAACTCCCAAGCGCTTCAAGGCCAGAAACTTTGAGGCGGTCACATTGGCATTTTTCGCTGTCGCTACCGTATCAGCCGCTATCTCTAGCTCTAAAAACTGGCTCTCAAGCCCGACCAGCTTTAATATCTCCGCGACAGTCCTGTAAAGATTCTCGGACTCAAACATTTTGGCAGACATTTGGCAAGACACCCGCAAGTATATCCCAGAAGCTTGCCAGATTTTTGCTTGCTGGCAAGCCGTCCGCAGCGCCCACTCGTCCAGTTCTGGCCTGAAGCCAGACTCTTCAGCCAGGGACTGGACTTTAGCGGATGATATCCAGCCTATCACAGGATGGTTCCAGCGGACAGCAGCTCCCACACCGGCAATTTGATTTTTGCGAAGATCGACTCGTGGCTGGTAAAATACCTGCAGGGATTTTCTCTGCCAGCCGGCGTACAAGTCGGCGGCGAGCTGTAAATCTTGAGAAGTCTCCAGTCCAAACATGGGCCGGCTGTAGATTTTGCAGCGATTGCCTCCCTCTCGCTTGGCTTCCCCCATCGCCACACCGGCTTGCCGGCGCAGTTCTTCGAGACTGGGGGCGAGCGGGTGAAACGCGATGCCAATAGTTGCCGTCAGCGGAATCGATTTGCCGGCAATCGCAAAAGGCTGAGCGATAGCCTTGAGTAGCTCTCTGGCCGTTGCTACAGCCAGCTCCTGGTCGCTCGCCGGCGGCAGGACGATGGCGAACTCGTCGCCGCCAAGTCTGGCAACACCGGCCCCCTCAATTTTACCAGTAAAATCAGCTAGCCGCTCAGCGAGTTTTTGCAAAATCAGGTTGCCATTAGAATAGCCAATAGCATCATTAATTCGCCCCAGCCGGTCTGCGCCCACAAGCAGGAAAGGAACCAGGCGGCTGTTCCTGTCAGTTTTGGCAATTGCCTGCTGCAAATACCCCGCCTCTCCTGCGAGAGCCGACGGGTTGGGCAAGCCGGTGAGCGGGTCAAAATTTTCTAGGCGCTCCAGCCGGTCAGACATTTGTCTGAGTGTTTGATTCTGCTGTGCCACTCTGTTCAGTCTCGCCCGGATTGCCTCCAGCAGCTCAGCGTTGGTGCAAGGCTTGACAAGATAGTCATCCGCTCCCAGATTCATCCCCTGACGCAAGTCAGTTCGCTCACCTTTTGCCGTCAAGAAAATGAAGGGAATCTTCGCTGTTGCTGGGTCTTGGCGCAATTCTTCCAAGACGCCATAACCGTCCAGTTCGGGCATCATCACATCGCAAACAATCAGGTCAAAGTCGTGGCTCCGGGCTAGCCTGACGCCCTCACGGCCATTTTTCGCTCCCATCGCCTCGAAATCTTCTGCTTCCAGCAAATCCAGTATGCTGTTCCGAATATCTGCGGTATCTTCGATTACCAGGATTTGAGTCATCAGCCTTTTTTCTCCTTCTTAATTTTTAAGCTATCTCTCGTTCCCAGCCTCAGGCTGGGAACGCAATCTGGAGGCTCTGCCTCCTTTGGGAACGCAATCTGGAGGCTCTGCCTCCTTTGGGAACGCAATCTGGAGGCTCTGCCTCCTTTCAACGGAAAAGCAGGTTAAAAGCCTAACAGCTTACTCGCTTCTTATATTCTGCCCTATTTAGCTGTTAGGGGTTAGGGGTTAGGAGTTAGGGGAAAAGCCGGTGCCCCATGCCCCATGCCCCATGCCCCATGCCCAATCCAAAATGCCCGCTCACTCCACCGGCAGTTTTACCACAGCCAGCCAGAAATCCTCAATTAACTTTACCACCTTGGTGAACTGATCGAAATCCACCGGCTTAGTGATATAGCAATTCGCGTGCAGCGAGTAAGACTTGAGAATATCCTCCTCGGCGGCTGAAGTGGTGAGAATCACCACCGGAATCCTCATGAATTGCGGGTCAGACTTAATTTCTGTCAGGACTTCCAGACCGCTTTTTTTGGGCAGGTTGAGGTCGAGCAAAATCACGTCCGGACGGGGTGCCTTCGCGTGGGCACCCTCCCGCCTGAGAAACGCCAGCGCTTCCACCCCATCCTCTACGACGTGGAGGTTGTTGAGAACCTTGCTCTCGCCCAGGGTTTCCACCGCCAGGTCAGCATCGCTGGGGGAATCTTCGACGAGCAGAATTTCGATGGGCTTGACCATTCTTATATCACTCACAGGACTGTCCGTTCAATTGAGATCGCAAAAAATCTAGTAGTTTTCTTACTCCCCTTCTCCCACAAGGGGAGAGGGGGTTGGGGGGCTCGGGGCCCCCTATGGGGATGGGGGGGAAGAGGGGGCATTTATGGGGTTAATCCACCGGACACGATCTTAGTGGACTGTCCGATTGCGGGGATTGTAAAATAAAACGTCGCTCCTTCTCCCACCTGGGACTCAACCCAGATGCGCCCGCCGTGGCGCTCGACAATCCGCTTGCAGATTGCCAGTCCAATGCCGGTGCCGGCATATTCCCGGCGCGAGTGCAGGCGCTGGAAAATGAGGAAAATTCGCTCAGCGTACTCGGGAGCGATGCCAATGCCGCTATCGCGGACGGCAAACACCCACTCAGCGTTTTTCAAGACGGCAGAAATGTGAACTTCCGGCACATCTGAGCTGCTGAATTTGATAGCGTTGCCGATGAGATTTTGCAGCAGCTGCACGAGCTGCCCCCCATCTGCCATTATAGTTGGCAGGGGGTCGCAAGTCACTGCGGCATTTTTTTCGGCAATTGCCACTTGCAGATTTGTGAGCGTTTGCTTGAACACAGCGTTGCAGTCTGTGAGCTGAAACTCCTTGCCTTTTGTCCCCACTCGCGAATAAGCCAGCAAGTCATGAATCAGCTGCTGCATGCGAGTCGCGCCATCCACAATGTAGGCGACCCACTTGTCCGCCTTGGCATCCAGCTGGCCTTGATAGCGCTGGGACAGCAGTTGAGTGTAGCTCGTAACCGCTCGCAGGGGCTCTTGCAAGTCGTGGGATGCCACATAGGCAAACTGCTCCAGTTCCAAGTTGGAGCGCTTGAGATTTTCTGTCAGTTCTTGCAATTGCCGCTGTGCCTCTTTGCGCTCGACAACTTCACTCAGCAGCTGGGCGTTGGAAGCTGACAGCTGAGCCGTGCGCTCTCGCACTTTGCGTTCGAGACTCTCATTGAGCTGTTTAATTTCCGCTTCGGCTTGCTTGCGCTCGGTGATATCTCGCACAATACAAATCAAGCCCCCGTCTTCCAGCGCTGTCAGCGAGACTTCCTGGGCGTAGGTGCTGCCATCGCGCTTTTTGCCGAACCCTTCGCCCCGCCACGAACCTTTGATAAAGAACTCTGGCATAATTTCTTCTTCAAACCTTTTTAGTTCGCTGCTGCTGTAGAGAAGTTTCCAGGTTTTGCCGATAAGTTCCGCTGGGCTGTCGTAGCCATAGACGCGAGCGTGAGCCTGATTCATGTAGGTGTACTCCCCGTTTTTATTGAGAATGGCGATCCCGTCTGTAGCGGCTTCTATCGCTGCTGAGCGCCGGTGCAGCGCCTCTTCGGCTTGTTTGAGGGGAGTGATGTCGCGGGCTGCGGCATATATCAGCCCCTCTGCCACCACCGGCACAGATGACCACGACAGCCATTTATAAGACCCATCTTTGCAGCGATAGCGGTTCCGGAAATAGAAAACAGTCTCGCCGCGCTCTATCTGTTTCTGCGCAACATTAAGGGTGGCGTCCCTGTCTTCGGGATGGACAAAATTGAGAAACGGTAGGGCTGTAAATTCCTCTGGAGTGTAGCCGAGAAGCGTTTCTACGGCTGGATTCACGCGCTTTAAATAGCCGTCTGCCCCCGCTACGCACAGCATGTCAGCCGAGAGGTTAAAGATGCGGTTCAGTTCCGCTTCCGCCTCCCGCCGAATGGCTATTTCCTTTTGCAAATCTCGGTTAGCCGCTTCTATTTGAGCTAGGTTTGCAACCGCCAACGCTTGCGGAATTAAGGGCATCAACCGCCTGGCGATGACAACGGCAATGGCCACAGAAATAAAGTTCATAACTCCGGCCACATTGCTTCGATTCCAGAGCGTCCAAACCTCTATTAAGTGGGTAGTGCCGCAGGCGATTATGAAACCTCCTAACAGCCAGAACATCCCGCGAAATGGCAAATTTTTTCGCCGGCGGGCCAAGTCAAACACCCAGAGCGCAATTGTGTAGGAAACAACAACAGTCAAAAAGTCGGAAACAGCCTGCATCACTGCTATATCTGACTTCCACCGGCTGCATGTCCCGTCAGGGATAAAGGCTAGATCCAAGTAGGAGCTACTTGGCCGGATAAACTTACCCGAAACCAAAAGGTTATTGAATAAGTATAGCATAATCAAACCCGAAAAAAACTGAGTCACCCCTAAATTGCCCTAACTAATTTCTCTAACCCGCCCCCACCGGCTGCAGCACCCACTTGAGATAGATAGTATTTTTGTCGCCGGACGAAAAATCCTTGATATCCGGGGGGTCAATCCAAAATCCAAAATCTAAAATCCAAAATTCGTATAGGGCAAAGTCACAGTAAACCTAGTGCCGGCACCCACTTCCGACTTTACGTCAATCTCACCCCCGTGCAAGTCCACAGCTCTTTTGACAATGGCCAGCCCCAGTCCAGTCCCTTGAATTGTGCCGACGTTAGTGGCGCGGTAGAAGGTTTCAAAGAGCCGGTCCACGTCTTCTGGGGGAATTCCGATTCCCCGATCTTGGATGCGGAACACCACCGCCGGCGATTGCTCTTCTCCCCTATGTTCGAGAGCAGTCAGTTCAAAGTCAACCGTGCTGCCTTCCGGAGAATACTTGATGGCATTCGAGAGCAAATTGCTGAGGATATGCCGCAGCATTTTATCATCCATTATAGCATCGTTTAGCCTCCCTTGACTGACAAAGTTGATGCAGTGCTTGTTGACATCTGTGATTTGGATTTCTTCCGCGATTTCGCGGCAGAACTGTTCCAAATCGAGGGGAGCCGGGTTAAACTCCAGCTTTCCCGCTTCGGCTTTCCCGATCACCAGGATATCCTCTAGCAGCCCCGTCATTTGTCTGACAGCGGTTTGAATGCGGTGCAAGTGAGTGACTTTTTTTTCTTCTGGCCATTTGGGGCCATAAGTTTCCAGCAAGCCGGCAGAAAATAAGATCGTGGACAGCGGCGTGCGGAACTCGTGAGAGACCATCGAGACAAACCGGGATTTTAGCTCGTTGAGTTCTTTTTCTTTTTGCAACGCTTTGCGGACTTCTGATTCGGATCTGTGCCGCGCCATTGCGATCTCAACCGTTGTGTGCAGCTCTCTCTCTTCAAAAGGTTTGACAATATAGCCAAAAGGCTCCGCTTTCTTGGCTCGCTCCAAGGTACTTAAATCTGTATGAGCCGTCAGAAACACGACCGGGATATTAAACCGGCGGCGGATTTGCTCCGCAGCTTCTATCCCGTCGATCTTGCCTCTCAACATAATATCCATCAGCACTAAATCGGGCTGCATTTCTGCCGCTCCCTCAATGGCCTTGTCGCCGGCGGAAACAACCGAAGGAACCTCATACCCTAATTTTTTTAAAGTTTTCCTGATATCCATGCCGATGATGACTTCATCTTCGACTACCAAAATTTTTACATTCATTGACGCGCTACCTAATTTATTTTCGCCGGAAACGTAATTTTAAAAAATGTGCCGCCGTCCGCCGGTGAGGACACTTCGATTTCACCCCCCAGCTGTCCGGTTAAATTCCAGACCAGCTGCAATCCCAGTGATTCCGCCTCCTCAAGGTCAAAGTCCGCCGGCATGCCGGCCCCATCATCCCTGACTATCATACAGCACTGACCCTCCCCGGTTCTAAAAAATTTTACCAAAATTTCCCCAGCTCCGCCACAGGGAAAAGCGTATTTGAGCGCGTTGGACACCAGCTCATTCATCATCAGCCCACAAGGAATGGCCGTGTCAACATCCAGCCAGATACTTTCCACCTCTATTTTCAAGTTTATATCCTGAGACGAGACGCTATAAGAGCGGAACAAATTAGAAACCAGGTTGGGGATATAGTCAGCCGCATCAATTTGGGCCAGGTTTTGGGATTGGTAGAGCTTCTCATGGATGAGGGCCATCGAGCGGACGCGGTTGTAGCTGTCGGTGAACAGCGCCAGCGCTTCGGAGTCCTTGATATATCCCGACTGGAGCTTGAGCAAGCTGGAAATCACCTGCAAGTTATTTTTCACCCGGTGGTGAATTTCCTTGAGCAGCACCTCTTTTTCTTTGAGCGAGGAGCGCAGCTGCACCTCGGTTTGTTTGCGCTCTGTGATGTCAATCCCCACGGAAACCGCTGCAGTGCCTTGCTGGTACTTCTGAATCACCATCAAGTAATTGCGGGTAGAGCCGCTGATTTGGATGTCAATAACCTGGCTGGCCGACTCTTCCGGACTCGCCATAAACTGGCGCATAAATTCCGTAAACTGCGGGCTGTTCTTGCGAAAGCCGAGTTGCTGACCGGCAAACTCTTCTGGGGTGAGTTCAGAGGCATTAGCCAGATGCCGGTTAACGCCAAGGTAGCGCAGGTCCGCACCGATCCAGGAAACAAACCCCGGCACCGCATCCAAGACAGCTTGCAGTTGGTCTTTTGCCAGCTGCAGGGCGGCTTCCGCCTGCTTGCGCTGGCTGATGTCGCGATACATCCACAAGTGCCCGCTGTAATTGTTTTCCACAAAAATCGGCACGTAATCCCGCTCAAATGTCCGCCCGTCTGCCAGCACCAGCTCTTCCTTGGTAACAATTTGCTGGTCCTGCAATATTTCCGAGATGCGCCGCACAAATTGTTCCGGCTCAGCAAACAGAGTCTTAGACCCTTCAGCCGCACCGGCGCAATCCATCCCAACGAGAGCTTCCGGCGGTGCCGGAATGCCGAAAATCCCGCAAAATTCTTGATTGACCACCGCAATGTGCCGGCACTCATTTTCAACCAGCACGCCGGCTTGCAGATTTTGAATCAGTGCCGTCAGCCTCGATGTTGTGGCTCGCAATTCTTCTTCCATCCGTTTGCGGTCGGTAATGTCAATCCCCACCGACGCCGCCGCGCGTCCCCCATCGTACTTTTGCGCCACGATCAAATAGCTGCGAGACTCGCCCCCCACCTCTACAGTCACTTCTCGGGAGATTTGACTGTCCGCACCGGCAAAAAACTGGCGCATTAATTCCACAAAATAGGGGCGGCGCTCCAGAAAGCCAATATCTTGACCGACAAACGCCTCTGGGGGGAGGTTGAACGTTGCGCCCAGATGCCGGTTCACCCCAATGTAGCGCAAATCGGAACCAATCCAAGAAACCAGTCCGGGCACAGCATCCAAAACCGCCTGCAACTGAGCCTTTGCCTGCTGCAGCGCCTCTTCCGCTCGCTTGCGCTCCGTAATATCTGTTATAATGCCTATAAAATGAGTGAGATTCCCGCTGGCATCGTAAATCGGCGAAACGCTCAACTCGTTCCAAAACAGGCTGCCATCCTTTCTGTAGTTGCGCAGCACAACCGTGCAGTCTCTCCCCTCTCGAATAGCAGCCCGCAGTTTGTCCAAGTCCGGCTGATTTCTCTCATCTCCTTGCAGAAACCGGCTGTTTTGTCCAATCACTTCCGCTGCCGAGTACCCCGTAATCCGCTCAAAGGCAGAATTCACATAAATCAGGGGCAGATCGGGCTGTCTGGCATCAGAGATAATTATCCCATTGCTGCTGGCCGCCATCGCCCTGTCTCGCAATCTCAATCTCTCTTCCACCTCTACGCGCTCGGTGATGTCCTCCACCATGCCCAGTCCGTAGCGCGGGTTCCCGTACCTGTCCCGAATTATGCCGGCAGTCAGGTTCACCCAGACCGTTTCGCCGCTCTTCTTGAGGTAACGCTTCTCGATTTGATACCGGGAGAATTCCCCTCGGAAACACCCCTCAATATAGGGCGTTTCTCTGTCAATATCTTCCGGAGGCGTGTACTCATAAAACGTCAGCTCCTTCAGTTCCGACTCAGTATATCCCAATATCTCGCAGAAGACCGGATTCACTTGCAGCCCTTTGCCGCTCAGGTCGTTGAGGGTCATCCCAATCGGCGCGTCCTGAAAAACTCGGCGGAATTTTTCCTCGCTCTCCCGCAAGGCTTCTTCCACCCGCTTGCGCTCTGTGATGTCCCGGGAAACGGCCATCAGCTCCACCACCTTCCCCGAGTCTGGGTCGCGCAAACTCCGGCTCGTTGTTTCAAACCAAATATACCTGCCATCTTTGCGGCGGATGCGGTAGGATACGGTGGAAATGTCCAGCACCTCTAGGATGGTTGCGTGAGATTTTTCAATGGGGGCCAAATCTTCTGGGTGAAAAAACGCATAAGCTGAGCGACCCACCAGTTCTTCCGGGTCGTATCCCAGCAGAGTGCGGCTGGCCGGCGAGGCGTACAGGTAAACTCCCTCCGGGGTGTGCCGGCTGATCATGTCGGTGGCGGTTTCTGCCATCAGCCGATAGCGCTCCTCGCTCTCTCGCAGCGCCGCTTCCGCCCGTTTGCGCTCCGTAATGTCGCGAGTCATCCCGCGATAGCCGAGAAATTTGCCCTCTAAGTCGAAGATGGGAGTCCCACTGGTTTCCAGAACAACCAGATGCCCGTCAGCGTGAGTGCTTGTGCTCTCCAGACAGCTGAATGGCTGTTGCGCCCGACCGATGGGAGTAAAAATGCCGGCAGCGCGCTGCGCCTCTAGCACCGGCATGAAGTCAAAAGGAGTCTTGCCCAGCACTTCTTCTGGCTCGCAGCCCAGGATGTCGCGCGCTTTGGGGCTGGCATAAGTGCAGGCGGCATTTTCATCTGTTTCCCACACCCAGTCGCTGCTCGTTTCCACCAAGTTGCGGAACCGCTCCTCACTTTCGCCCAGGGCTCGCTCGGCGCGTTTGCGCCCCACAATTTCGGACAGCAGGTGCCGGTTTAGCGCCCTCAAGGTATTTGTGCGCTCCTCCACTCTCACTTCTAGCTCTTGGTTAAGCTTTTGCAGCGTTTTTTCTGCCTTTACCCGCTGGGTGATGTCGCGGGCGAACCCATAGCTCAAGCCTTCTTCCGGAAACGGAGCGCGGTTCCAAGACAGCCACCTGTAGGAACCATCCTTGCAGCGCCAGCGAGTCTCGCAGGCGATCGCAGGCTGTTTGCTTTCAATTTCCCTCTCAAATGCAGCGTTTGTGGCTTCCCAGTCGTCAGGGTGAAGGAATTCGGTGTAGTGTTTGCCTTCTAATTCCTCTTGGCGGTAGCCCAGGGTTTTTTCCCACGCTGGGTTGACTGAGGTGAGATAGCCCCTGAAATCGGCAACCGCTATCAAATCGAGGGAATTTTTGAAAAAGCGCTGGCGCTCCTTGTGAGCCCGCTTGAGTTCGGTGATGTCCCGGCCTTCTGCCACCAGCAGCGCCACACTGCCGATGGGGTCGAGCACCGGCTTGAGGGAAAAGTCCAGCGTCAGCGCCTCATCCCCCTTCCCGAACACCCCCACCGCATAACGGACTGCCTCACCGGCTTTTGCCCGGGAGATCGCCTCTCTCAACTCCTGCTCAGTCTCTGGCGACACACTCCACCACCCCGTCTCCCAAAACAAACGCCCAGTCACATCCCCCGCCTCAAGTCCAGCAAACTCCAGCGCCGTTTGGTTGGCTTCCAGCACAGCGCCATCCGGTGCCAGCAGCCAAGTCAGCTGGAATGTGCTGTTGAAAACCGCGCGGAATTTTCTCTGGCAAGACAAGCGTGTTTCTTGCCAGGGCTTGCCTGCTGCCGGCTCCGAGGATCTGGCGGCGCTCTGCGCAAAACACGGTTCAGCCACAAGATTGCTGCCGGTGGGCCCAAGAGAGCGCCACGAGCCGTCGTGATGCCGGAACCGGCACTCTGCCGGTGCTGTCCCACCTGAATTTTCCATGAAGTCATTCAAGGCACTCACAATCCTGGCCCCCTCTTCTGGGTGAACCAACTCCAGCGCTCTTTTGCCGGTTTTGTTTTTTGGCTTACATTTCAACATTCTTTCAGCTGACAATTTTTTATATCGCATAATTCTATTTTTGTCAAGCAAGCCGGTGATGCTAGCAGCGTCCCGGTCGTTAACCGGATTCATAAATGGCCCCATTTTTATGCGTGGCCATCGCCGCATCGCCGGCACACCTCCCTGAACGTCGCTAGCCATTCCTGCCTTTCTTTGCTCCCTCCTGTGCCGGCAGAGATCCATTTCTAGAGCGTTTCTCAGTTGGATGAACTGCGCTTCAGAAACCCGGTTTCTTTAAGAAACCGGGTTTCTGGGTACCTCACTTTGGATGAGAAGAGCAATGGAAAGTTGCCCTAAGGTTTGCCCCCCGTAAAGTTTGCCCACCGGCACACCCCAAGAGCGCACACCGCTGGAAGATTAAACCGGGGGCGGATCTGTTGAGCGATGCCGGTGCCGTCAAAAAAGCCGGTTTTCCTGATATCCAGCAGCAGCAAAACTGGCTGGGCGGGCGCTGCCGGTTGAATGGCCCCTCTCCAGAAGATGCGGGGCGCACCATACTGTAGCCCCTTGCGTGCGGGCGCTTTTGAAGCTTGGGGACCGCTGTGATATCAGGGTCAGCAATCAGGATGTGCGCCCCACCGGCATAAATTTTTCACTCCTCTTTTAAAGTTACAGTTGCCTTCCAAAGGTTTACTTCTAATTGCAACGCACAGCTAGATGGGGCCTCCCTCAGCCGCGTCACAGCGTTTTTTTGCTGATTGAAGAAGCCTTGCTTTGCTGCTTTTCTTAAGATTAATCGAGGCACCTCCCCACTGACATCTGTATTGATAAGTAAATGGCAGCGGGCGGGTTCTCCGTATTTTCCACAAGAAGCCGCCCGACATCTTGCCCGAAATTGCGGAGGCGGGGGAGGAGCTGTGGCGGAGAAAAAGGCTCCAGAGAGCAGGCGAAGGCACCGGCGACTCTCTCCGAGAGCCTCCCCGCTCCCCGCTTCCCGATTCCGGCGCACCGGCCATCTGTAATATTGCGGATGGCGAGCCGGTGAGGGGTTCGTAAAGATGCCGAACTTATACCAATTTTGGATTTTATAGCAGCAGTCATATTGGTTAGGACATCAGTGACCTAGGGAAAAAGGCGTAGGGCAGGCGTCTCGCCTGCCCTCTTGATCTAATGTCCGCGCCCTAAGTGCATACTGCTATAGATTGTGAATTTTGGATTAAAAACCCGCGCATCAAGGGGGTTTAGTCATGCGGAAAAAAATAGGTTTCAGGAGAGCAGCGATAATTGGCCCCATGCCCCATGCCCCATGCCCCATGCCCCATGCCCCATCCAAAATCCCAAATCCCAAATCCAAAATCTTCCCTAAACCGGCAAGCGTTTGCCAGACTGCAGCATCCGCTCAAACTCTGCGGCTGGGACGGGCCGGCTGAACAGATAGCCCTGCATGGCATCACACCCGTATTGGCGCAAGACAGCGAGTTCCGCTTCCGTTTCCACGCCCTCTGCAATCACTTTGAGATTCAGGCTGTGGGCCATTTGAATAATAGCGCTAGTAATGGCGGCGTTTTTGGAATCGCGGTCGATATGCCGGACAAAGCAACCGTCTATTTTTATGATATCAAAGGGAAATGTTTTGAGATAATTTAAAGAAGAGTATCCTGTGCCAAAATCGTCAACAGCTATTTGAATACCGTGGCCTTTTAAAGCTTTTAAAATTTCGACATTTTTTTGAACGGTTTGGATGATGATTCTTTCTGTAAGCTCTAGTTCTAGATAGTGAGAGTCAGCGCCGGCACCCAGCAAGATTTCGAGGACTCTTTCGCTAAAATTGGGCTGCTGGAACTGGCGGCCCGACAGGTTCACGGCGATTCTGACAGGCGGCAGACCAGCGCGATTCCAGGCGACGATCTGGGCGCAGGCGGTTTCCAAGACCCAGTGATCGATGAGCAAAATCAGGCCGGTCTGTTCGGCGAGGGGGATAAATTCTGCCGGCGAGACGAACCCCCATTCCGGATGCTGCCAGCGCAACAGAGCTTCCGCACCGACAATTTCCCCAGACTGGAGGTGAACTTGGGGCTGGTAGTAGACCTGAAATTGGCCTAGCTCCAAAGCGTAGCGCAGGCTGGCCTCCAGCGCGAGCATCCGGGAGACGATGCCATTCATCTGGGGGGTGTAGAACTGGTACTGATTGCCGCCAAGCTGCCGGGCGTGGGACAGGGCCAAGTCAGCATTCTGGAGCAGGGTGTCTGTGTCGGAGCCATCGTGCGGGTAAAGGGAGATGCCGATGCTTGCCGTGACAAAGACTTCATGACCGTTGAGGAGGAAGGGTTCGCAGAAGGCATTGAGGATAGTGGCGCAAGTCTCGGCAGCATCCCGGCTGTGTTCGCCACCCGCCAGGACAATGGCAAACTGGTCGGCTCTCAGGCGAGCCACCGTATCCCCAAGAGCGACACAAACCCCGAGCCGGTGAGCCACAGCTTTGAGCAGCCCGTCGCCCACCTCATAGCCTAGGGTCTGGTTGAGCCGGTTGAAGCGGTCCAGATCCAGAGACAGCACCGGCAGGCTTTGCTGGTGGCGGGTTGCTTTGGCCATCAGCTCTCGCAGGCGGTTTCGCAGCAGCTGCAGGTTGGGGAGATGGGTGAGGCTGTCGTAGTGCAGCAGGTAATTGAGCCGTTCTTCTGCCTGCTTGAGTTCGATACTGTACCGGTTCGCCACGGCGGTTTGTTTTTGCAGACGAGTGGAGATCGCCACCAGCAGCTCAGTGCGCCGAAAGGGTTTGGTAAGATAATCGTCAGCACCCAAGTTCATGCCAAAGCGCAGGTCGCCTTGGTCCGCCTTAGCGGTGAGAAAAATGAAAGGAATCGCGGCGGTAGCGGGGTCAGCTCTCAGGGCCTCCAGGACGCCGTACCCGTCGAGTTCCGGCATCATAATGTCGCACACAATCAAATCGGGCCGGTGTTCCCGAGCCAGCCGCACCCCGACCAAACCGTTTTCTGCGCCCAGGGCGTCGAAATCCCCACTAGAGTCAAGGATTTCCAGAATGTTGGCTCGCACAAGAGCCTCATCTTCGATAACTAGAATCTTTGGCATTAGACTTTGAGAGTGCGGAGATTGCGGTAAATTTGAAAACTGCATAAAAGCTTTTTCCCAATATTAGTAGGTGCAGCAGCACAGGCGCTTTGAAATTTTAAATAATAGCTCTTATGGAAAATCCCTCTCGTGGCACAGTTCCATCCCTTTTCGGGGCGGGCGAGCCCGGGCGGCAGCAATCAAACGGATTCCCCCGCAGCGGTCAGCGCTCGATTTTTGAGTTCAGCAGGTTAAATTGCCGCAGCAGCCGGATGTTATCCGGCGTCAGCAGATTTTGCAACTCAGACACTTGATTGAGCAGGGCTATTTCCCGGTCAAACTCTTGCTGCAAAATCTCCAAATAGCGCTCGCTGTTGCCTCCCGGCGGCGGATTTTTCAGCAGCCGGATCGCCATATTGATATTGGACAGGGGATTGGACAAATCTGAAATCAGCTTTTTCAGCAGCCCTTTCTGGGTTTCGTTTATGTGCTGGAGTTCCTGCATTTTTTGTTGCAGGGCTTCAGCCCGCTGGCGCTCAGCCATGTATTGCTGGATCACCGCTTGATGTTTGGCGAGTCGGGCGCTAATCGCTTCCAGCAACTCTTTGCGCCGAAAGGGTTTGGTGAGGTAGTCGTCTGCCCCCAAGGTCATCCCTTGCCGCAGATCGTTCTTGTCCGCCTTGGCCGTCAGAAAAATGAACGGAATCGTAGCGGTCGCCGGCTCACTTCTCAGCTGAGTCAGCACCCCGTAACCGTCAAGTTCTGGCATCATCACGTCGCAGACAATCAAGTCGGGGAGGTGTTCCAAGGCCAGCTGCACCCCGCTCGTGCCGTTTTCAGCGCCAATGGCGCTGAACCCACCAGAGGTGAGAATTTCTAGGATATTGGTTAAAACTGGTTTCTCGTCCTCAATCACCAGAATCTTGTGCATCATTACTTTTGTCAAATCCCCCAGAATGCCCCTACTATATCTCAGGATAGGTGCCTTCTGGATCGGCGGGCAACCGTTCTGCGCTGGTGTGAGGCACCGGGCATCCGGCATCGGGCGTTGGGGCCAAGCTGTCCCGCCTGCGCAAGCGCGTCTGAACACATCTAGCAGTATTCACTTAGATGAGGACATTAATAGCATGCGCATGGGGCATAGCGCATGGGGCATAGCGCATGGGGAAGACTCACAGCTTTTGCCCCATCGCCCACTGCCCCTGGCCCGCCGCAATGCCCATGTCCTAAACTTACTGGTTATGGCTAGAATCGAAATTTCCGAAAAAAAAGCATGGGACAAAACCCGCCCGCCGGCGAGTTTTGTACATACCATTCTTTCGGAAGAATATAAATCTTTGGGTGTGGCACCTGTCGCGCCTCTCCGGCACCTGGCATTGTGCGTCGGTTCCCCAGCTGTAACGCCCACTTTGTCGCCTTGGGCAACCTTTATATTATCCGGTAAAAAGCATATCAAAAATTGCATGGTGCGGGTTCGGGAAATAAGCTGTTAGGCTTTTAACCTGCTTTTCCACTGTATGGGGGCAGAGCCTCCAGATTGCTTTCCCAGATTGCTCTGGAAGCGATAAAATAGTGATGTTTAATGCGAATTAAATGCGTCATAGCTGATCTGCTTCTCTGCTAATCCCTGACACCTAACCCCTGACACCTGGCACCTGGCACCTGACCCCTAACCCCTCACCCCTAACCTCTGGCGAATGGGGATTTCAATGGCGAACTCCGCCCCCTGACCCGGTTCCGAGACGCACCGCAACACCCCGCCGTGCTTCTCCACGATGATTTGGTAGCAGACAAACAGTCCCAAGCCGGTGCCGGCACCCACCGGTTTAGTCGTGAAAAACGGGTCAAACAGTCGCTCTTTAACCGAAGGCGCTACGCCCGGGCCACTGTCAGCAATCAGGATACGAATAAATTGGGGATTGGGCATTGGAGATTGGGCATTGGGCATTGGGGATTTTTCTTCTCCCCCAGGCACCATTGGCCATGCCCCATTCCCCACTTCGGTGCGAATCCGAATCGTAGGGTTTGGGCACTGTGGCGAGTGTGAGCATTCCTGTTCTTTCCCATGCCCAGTGCCCGATGGCCGGTGCTCCATTTCCAAAACATCAATCGCATTCGTCAGGACATTCATAAATACCTGGTTGAGCTCGCCGGCATAGCACTCCACCAAAGGCAGTTCGACGTACTCCTTAACCACCTGGATTTCTGGATGCCCGGGTTTGCCTTTCAGGCGATTTTGCAGCAGCAGCAGGGTGCTCTCCAGACCTTCGTGAATGTCAACCCGCTTCATCGAGGCTTGATCCAGGCGAGAGAAGATCCGCAGCGAATGCACAATCTGTCGGATGCGCTCAGCCCCCACTTTCATTGACTCCAGCAGTTTCGGCAAGTCTTCGACCATAAAATCGAAGTCCAGGTCTTCCATTCGCTCGGAAATCTCTCTGACCGGTTCGGGATAGTGCTTCTGGTAAAGTTCCAGCAGTCCGAGCAAGTCAGCGGTATAGTGGCTGCCGTGGGAGAGATTGCCGGTGATGAAGTTGACTGGATTGTTAATTTCGTGAGCGACACCGGCCACCAGCTGGCCCAGGGCCGACATTTTTTCACTCTGAACCAGCATAGCTTGGGTCTGCCTGAGTTCGCCAAGGGTTTTCTCTAGCTGCTGGGTTTGCTCTCTCAATCGCGCTTCCGATTGCCGCAAAGCCGCCAAAGCTCGCATGCGTTCGGTAATGTCCCGCAAAGAAGCGAGAAAAGCCCTTTCTCCTTCCCACTCGGTTTCCACGATCCGCATTTCCGCAACAGCACTGCCGCCACCGGCTCGCCTGACGTCTACATACGCCTGCACGACTCGCATGTCAGACGCCGCCGCTGCCCCAATCCCCCGGATCAGGTCAGTGTTCATCTCAGAGGCTGGCCTTTCCACCACCAGCGTCCCGAATAATTCTTGGCTCAACAGTTCCGCCGCGCTGCAGCCAAACAGGCATTCCGCCGACGGGTTGGCAAATCGCACCCTTCCCCTGCCATCACAAATCACGATGGCATCAGCATTTTTGTCGATGACATTCCGAAACCGAGCCTCAGAAGCTTGCAGCTGCTGCCTGAGCTGTTCCACTTCCGCACACAGCTGCTCCTCCCGGCAGGAATGGCTCGCAGCCGGCGGGTTCCCGCCCAGAGGGTGCCTCAATAAATTCCAGATATAATTTACCCCTTTTTTCAACTCGGGGTCGCCGTTGTTGGCCAGATGCTGCGCCCAGGAAGGCATTTTTTTTGGCGAGCCCTGGCGGGAACTCCCCTTAACGATTTTATTAATGTCGATTTCGTTCGTGCCCGTTATAAACATATTTCACCACTCCGGAAAGCCGGTTGACACTTAAACCACCCTGCTGAGATTTCGGTATCTTTTTTTTCTTAATGTAACATAGATGTTACGGGCTTGTCCCAGCAGGATTAACCAACGTACCAATAGTGATTTTTAGGCCGCTCCAACCTCGCTCAAGCCCGCGATTTCCTGCTCGCCGCCGGCAAACGCTGACAATTAAATGCTAGAAGCTCACACAGCAATTAAGCATCGGTAAAACTTATAAATCTGGCAACCGTGAATATACGGATATATGCCTCCGTGAAATTGCGGCAGTACATTAAAGTATAAACACTGGCAGCAGCGCCGGTCCACAATCAGCTGCCAGACTTTTAATCTGCTTGTCTAACAAAGCTAGCGCAGCCTTTAAACTATAAATTATAAGCATTCTAGCAGCAGTCATATTGGTTAGGACAATAGGAGCTTCGGGAGCTCTGGAGCAAGGGAGGCAGGAATGTAGCTTTCCTAAATGCTTACTGCTATATAGACGTAGGGCAGGCGTCCCGCCCCCCCTGAAGGTCTAATGTCCTAATCTAAGTGACTACTGCTATAAATTACACAAACATCTCCTTGAAGAGGATAATTAAATGTATTGCAACAGGGCGTCAAGTTGAGGTAGATAGTATTTTTTCCTGTAACTGAAAAGGCTTCCCTCGTTCCCAGGCGGAGCCTGGGAACGCCATCCGGTCGGCTCTGTCTCCTTTGGGCAGATAGGAAGATTATAGCAGCAGTCATATTGGTTAGAGCAATAGAAGCTTCGGGAGCTCTGGAGCAAG
>NZ_KB235949.1:364880-376632 GCF_000332335.1 Kamptonema formosum PCC 10802
GCAGCGCCGGTCCACAATCAGCTGCCAGACTTTTAATCTGCTTGTCTAACAAAGCTAGCGCAGCCTTTAAACTATAAATTATAAGCATTCTAGCAGCAGTCATATTGGTTAGGACAATAGGAGCTTCGGGAGCTCTGGAGCAAGGGAGGCAGGAATGTAGCTTTCCTAAATGCTTACTGCTATATAGACGTAGGGCAGGCGTCCCGCCCCCCCTGAAGGTCTAATGTCCTAATCTAAGTGACTACTGCTATAAATTACACAAACATCTCCTTGAAGAGGATAATTAAATGTATTGCAACAGGGCGTCAAGTTGAGGTAGATAGTATTTTTTCCTGTAACTGAAAAGGCTTCCCTCGTTCCCAGGCGGAGCCTGGGAACGCCATCCGGTCGGCTCTGTCTCCTTTGGGCAGATAGGAAGATTATAGCAGCAGTCATATTGGTTAGAGCAATAGAAGCTTCGGGAGCTCTGGAGCAAGGGAGGCCGGAATGTAGGTTTCCTAAATGCTTACTGCTATATAGACGTAGGGCAGGCGTCCCGCCCCCCCTGAAGGTCTAATGTTCTAACCTAAGTGCATACTGCTATATCTGCCTGTTAAGGCCGTCCATGAGGATAGGCCCTTCTGCACAGACAAGCAGATTAAAAGCAGAACAGCTTACTGTCCTAAGAAAAGGCGCAGGACAGGCGGTCCCTCCGATAGCGAAGCGGGACGGGACAGCGTCCTTCCTACCGTCCTAACCTAAGTGAATACTGCTATAGCAGCAGTCATATTGGTTAGGACATCAGTGACCTAGAGAAAAAGGCGTAGGGCAGGCGTCTCGCCTGCCCTCTCGATCTAATGTCCTAACCTAAGTGCATACTGCTATAAAAAGCAATTGAACGGCAATCTTTTCAGGAGAATCGGGCTGGCAGCAGGAATGCCCGTGCCGGCATCGCGCAGCGCGAAACATGGCGGCGGTGCTTCGCCTGCACGACAGGCATCTTACCTGTGATTGAAGTGTGGCGAACGCCACTGTCAGCAGTTAAAATTGAGCGGCAGCGTAACGGTAACAGTAGTGCCCCGAGGCAAACCCCCCTCACCGGCGTGACTTTTCAGGGTAATAGAACCACCGTGCGCCTCCACCGACTTCTTGACAATCGCCAAGCCCAAACCGGCACCCGGCTTGTTGCCTACATTGCTGCCGCGATAGAAACACTCAAACACGCGCGGCAAATCTTCAGGGGGAATGCCGGTGCCGGAGTCACAGATGCGGAAAATAGCGACTTTCTCCCCTTCCTGGTGGCAAGTGTCTGGAAACGCCTGTACCGGCGGGTTCGCCCCTATCTCCGCGCCGGGTTTGAGATTTCCAAACCCGCCCCCACCCGGCGCGGAATCTCGCCGTGCAGACTGCCGGCAGCGGAGTGCTCGCTCCTGAGCGATCAGTTGAAAGTGAATCGGGCTGCCCTCCGGGGAATAGTCGATGGCATTGCACAGCAAGTTGCTAAAAATATATCGCAACAGCTGCGCGTCCATACAAGCACCGGTAAAGTCGCCGCGACTGACAAAACTGATCGGGTGCTGGCTGCCATTCCGGACAGCCGCCGCTTCAACCAACTCCTGGCAGATATTTTCCAGATCCACCGGCACCGGATGGCACTCCAGCTTGCCGGATTCAGCCCTGCCCATGACCAGAATATCATTTAACATCTCGGTCATGTGCAAAGCAGCGGTTTGAATCCGCTCAACATGTTTGAGATGTTTGTGGGCGGCCCCCTTTTCCAGGTAAAATTCCAGCAAGTCAGCCGAGGAGAGGATAGCCGACAGGGGCGTCCGGAACTCGTGAGAGGTGAGAGTGATAAAGCGGGCTCTCAGCTGCGAGAGTTCCTTTTCTCGAGTCAGGGCTTTGCAAATTTCTTCCTCCGCCTGCTTTTGCGCGGTAATATCCGCCCGGGAACCGACGAACTCCAGCGGGTTGCCATTGCCGTCGCGGATCAGCCTCACTGAGTCGCGCACCCAGCGGTAAGTGCCATTTGCGTGGAGAAACCGGTAGTCGAAGGTGTGACACTCTCGCTCAACGATCTCCGACACGGCGGCCAAAACGCCGGGAGCGTCTTCCGGGTGGATGTGGCGGGCCCAGAAACTGGCGTCCTCTGTGAATTGCCGGGGCTGGTAGCCCAGCATTGCCGTGACGCTGGCGCTGATGAAGTTCGTGGCGAAATCCCCTGAAGCGCTTGCGCTGTAGATCGCAACTGGGCTCGAAGAGAGCAAGTGCTGGAGTCGCGCCTGCAAACAAGTGGCGTGCGCCGTCTGCACCCGCAGCGCCTCCTCCATGCGCACGCGCTGCGTGATGTCGGTGGTTAAGCCATCGATGCGCACCGGCTCGCCGCTGCTGTCGCGAACCACCCAAGCGCGATCGCGCAGCCAGCGCACCTCGCCAGAAGGCCAGAAAATGCGGCACTCTATGTCTTTCGAGCCGGTTGCCAGCAACTGCTGCCAGCTGCTAACAGCCAGATGCCGGTCATCCGGGTGAATAATATCCAGCCAGAGGGCTGGATTGGCAAAAAATTCCTCTGTCGGGCGTCCGTAAACTGTCTGAGCCATCGGGTTGAGGTAAACCAGTTCGCCGGTATGGACCGCAACCGACCACACCACATCTTGCAGCGAGTTGAGAATGCTCTCCAGTCTTGCTTCCGACTGTCGCAGCGCTTCTTCTGCCCGCTTGCGGCGAGTGATGTCCCGCGACACGCCAATGATTTCCACCGGCTCGCCGGTTTGGGCCGCTTGTAGAGTGCGGCTGGTGGTTTCCAGCCAAACACACTCCCCATCCTTGCGGGTGATGCGGTAGCTGACTGTTTGAGGTTCCCCAGAGCGCAGCAAGGCGGTGTGAGCGGCTTTAATCGCCCGCAAATCGTCCGCGTGGACAAACTCACATACAGAATGGCCTGCCAGTTCTTCCGATTCGTACCCCAACAGCGACCGGCATGCCGGTGAGACGTACAGCAAAATTCCCGCCGCCGTGCTTGTGGAAATCATATCCGTGGCGTTCTCTGCCAGCAGCTGGCACACCGCTTCTGGATTTTGCCGCGTCCGCTCCAATGGCTGCACCGGCTCTCCTGTGCCGGTTGCCATTGCGCCTGCGGTGTGATGTTGCGTTTCCCATACGCGCACCGGGGCACCGTTTTCAACCATTCCGGCACAATTATTCAAAGCGCATTTGGGATTCTCCAAACCGTCCCCCGATTCGGCGGACATCCCTTTTATCAGGCAGCCAGAACCTATCGAGCTAGGCATTGCCAGCGCCAACTCCCAACCGCCCTCCTCCGGGGCTTTTAGGAATTCCCGGCGAGCGACTGGCGCAGGAGGCAATGCCGCCATCTCTCTTGAGAGAGAAAAACACTCCCCGCTATAATATTTTTCTACTAATTTACCTGCCCCCCTGACTGCCCCCAGGCGTCGGTCGCAGCACAGCAAGCGCAAGGCGTTAATCGCCTCTGTCCCTACCGCCGCTTCTTGCGTCACCGGCTGCGCCATCTCCGGTGGGATTTCGCTCTGGTGGCTATCCCACAGGGCGCTGGTGGCGAGTTCCCCTGCTTTTCTCTCGGTAAACATACCTAGCACTTTCCCTTTCTCCCCCACAACCAAAACGCAGATTTTCTTTTTCTCGCCAAGCGGGGCGAGATCGTCTTTCACCAGTATGGCGGGGGCGACGGAATGGGCGTGCCGGTCCGTCCCTGGCTCTAAAGATGCTGAATAAAAAGCTGTTTTGTTATATTGCATGGTTAAATTGTATGCTTCGGGCTTGTGAGGGAGCGGGCGCACAAGTGTATCCTATCAAGTATCTTCCCGCCGTATTGCTAACCTTTCCAACTCTAACTGGGAACTTGACTCGGGCTGTTCTAGATTCTCTCGCCCAGATGCGCTAGGGTCTGGGCTGAACAGCGAATCAGCTGCTGGCAATTGCCATAACTTTCCCTTTCGTTCTTAACAGTCCCCGCTAGAAAGTTGCAGAGTTTCGGCTGTGAGAAAAATTAAATGCAGACGCTCGTGAAAGTTTAGCTTTTTTATATCAGCTATCTTTTTTTTTGTCAAGGGAGTAGGGGAAAAAAGCTGTCAGACAGTCAGGCTGGCTGGTGGCGCTGGCATTTCCAACTGAAAGCCCTGACAGAAAGCGAGCTGGGGCCTGAATGTCCCCCAACAGGTGCCGGCGGTCAAGTTGCGAGAGTGCGGTCGGGGCCAAAAGGCATGACTGCGTTAAAAGCAGCGTTTTCCACTAACTACTTAGTTAAGCCGGAACAGGGTATAAAATCAAGGGACTTTCCCCCCCTATGTCCCTATCCCCCTATTCCCCTCCTCCCTGTTTCAAGTGTCCCGCTTTAAGTGGGCAGCCTAAGGGCTGCGCGGCAGTGTTTGTGGGGTGAAAGAGAAGGGAGGCCCGGTTAACTCTCTATCCTGGAGATTCAGCAGTGCGTCACCCAAAACCCCACGTCTTATGGGCGGCAAGGATTGCAGGGGTTCGCCTTCTCTCTGAAGCATACTAAATATTAGCGATTAGCTCCCCCTGAAAACATCCGTGATTCTTGACAGATCGCCCTCCGCCTACGAAGTGGCACCTCCGTAAAAATACGGACACGCTGTTTGCCACTTTTAGATATAGGGGGTGGGGGGTGCCTTGCGCCCGCACGCTGGCTTTGGACCGGGAAAAGGAGAGAAAATTTAATCACCGATTTTCGCAGGCCCAGCCGGAGAGCGCGTTCTAGAAGTATGCACTTAGGTTAGGACAGTAGGACAGGCGAGACGCCTTTCCTAAACCTTTTATCCCTACGCCATTGATGTCTTAACCAATATGACTACTGCTATAGAACACACACAGAGATTTGAGGACAGCTCGATTGGCCAGATAGTGGCTCTTTGAATTTTCCACTGTCCCAATAGCGGGTTTATGCTATCGCCAGACTGGAATGGCGAGCGCATGGGATTTTCCTAAAAGCTTTGCGGGATACTGCCTCTATCATCTTTGACGGGGATAGTGCTATCGTTGCACTGTCCAGTAATATCCGGAATAAGTCGGAAAATGTATCAGGAGACGTTTTCCAGCTTGTGAGATCGGCGATCATTCAGTTTGAATGGTGAGTACCTGCGGCGGGGTGGCATCTGGGGGATAGAGGAAGTCTACTTGCACCAGCCGGCGACTGCCCGGAGGCATGGCCAGCCGCACCAGGGCGCGGCCTTGCTGCCCCCGGCGCTGCACGAGATGGGCGTAGCGAGTCTGGGGACGCCCTAGGTCGTCGCTGTAGCGGACTCGCACGGTGCCCCGGAAAAAGACTTGGGGGGGCGGCGGTTCCAGGAAGCGCAGTCCCGGGGTGGAAAGCCGGTCTTCTTTCACCGGCGTCTGAATGGCCAGGGTGACGGCGGCTTGCCTGCCGGTGGGGTTGTGCAGGGGCAGGGTGAGGGCGTAGTGAATGCCGTAGTTGCCGTGAGCTTGATAGGCGGTGTCCGGGTAGCGCACCAGCATGGGGGCGCTTTGCACTTGGCCTGCGCCCAGCTGCCCGCCCCGCAGGGTGGCGATGGCGTAGGAAAAGGCTTGGCCCGGTTGCGGGATGGTGAGATCGGGGGCACCGGCACTGTCCACAATCTGCGCCTGCCACTGGGAGCCAGAGGCGACACCGGCAGCGCGACCGTAGATAATATTGCCGGGAGCGTCTGGGGGAGTGGGGGGCCGGTCGCGGGGTGCCGCTAAATCTCCGGAAACCAGAAGGGTTTGCCATTCTTCGAGTGCCGGTGCCCGCTCGCTGCCGTCGGGGTTTTCCTTGGCAAACAGGGCTAAACTGGCCATGTAGACGGTGCCGTCACTGCGCAGCCGCATTAAGGTTGACCGGCCATTCAGCGGGGGGGTGAGGCCCCGCACGGGGATGGGGTGATTGATTAGCATCTGGCTCCCACCGGGCGGAATCACCAATTGCGGGGGCCACTCGGCTTGTCGCTGCCCGCGCAGGATGTCGCTCATCACGCGGCTTCCCGGGCCGGCATAAACGCTGCCGTCTGGATTTTCTGCCACATCGGGCAATTGGATAAATGGGGCGTCTGGTTGCGACAGATAGCTCGCCGCCTGCAAGATGTCTACTGTTACCGGCACTGGGCCTGGATTGTGGGCGATGACGCCCAGGTACAGGGTGCGCAAGCTGTCAGGCGGTTCCGCTCTGGCCACGTGGTGGGCGAACAGGTCAAAGCGCCCCCGGAAGGGGAAGTTGAGGTGAGCTGCCGGCACTTGTTTGCCGGTCGGGGGAAAGGTGGAGAGCAAAATCCCTTCTTTGAGTACCAGTTCCGGGCTGTTGCTGTTAAACACCGGCACGCTGTCCAGTTTCCCCGGCAGGGGGCGCACTTCCTGGGGCTGGAGGATTTCTTGGGGCTGCGGTGCCGGTGCCGCTTGGGCGAGGAAGAGACTTGACAAAAAAGGCAGCATGTATTTCTGGGCGGAATATTTCTGCGAAAGGCGCAATTCAGTGTGGGGCGGAGGGGGCATTTTTGGGTAGAGCAAGGGAGAGCCGGTTGCCGGGGGCGGCTGTGTTTTTCTGTTTTGTCCTCTTTGCGAGAACCCGCGCCAGCTTTAGATACAAGGAGATGCCCTTGCTTCTACAGGGCACGATGTTTTTTACAATTAACCCCAATCTCTGCACGGGCGGCTCTTTTCCAGATCGTTCCCGCACGAGCATTAGATATAGTAATAGACAGCTCAGTAATGCACAAGGCATCTCACTTGCTAGTAAGGACGGGGACAGGCGAGACGCCTGTCCAACGTCCGCGCCCTAAATGGCTACTGCTATATCTGTAAACCGCCGGAGATGATATTATAAGATTTGCTGGCCTACAAAATCTGGGGTTCGCTTGCGTCCAACGCTGAGAAGCTCCCACAGGAGTGACAGCTCGCTTACAGGATCGCCGGCTCTTGAACTGCGCGCTTTTCTTTGCTGGAGTTTACCATAACTTGAATGATTAATGACAGTCCTGCAAACCAACCCTTCCGCTGCCGGCGGAACGGGCAACTGTCCCAACAGAAAAGGCTCGACATTGCTGCCCGAGCCTTCTGAGGTTAAAATAGAGTAAGTAAACCAGATAGAAGCTCGCCGAGTGTGCCACCCATCTCCGGTGAGCTAAGACACACCGGCTTCCCGGATTTAGCCTGAAAGCTTAGTAACGGCGAGAGAAGCTGTTATTTCCCTTCCGGCGATCTCCGCCACCACCGCCTTTTTGCTCTTCGCGAGGCTTCGCCTTGTTAACTCTCATATCCCGCCCCATCCACTCAGCACCGTCAAGCGCTTCAATGGCTGCCGTTTCTTGCTCTTCTGTCGCCATTTCCACAAAGCCAAAGCCGCGAGGGCGACCTGTTTCACGGTCAGTTGGTAACTGAACCCGCTTCACCTCACCGTATTCTGTAAAGACAGCGCTGAGGTCCTCTAGTGTGACTTTGTAGGAAAGATTACCTACATAAATGGACATAAACTGTCTCCAAAATCAATAGGATTGTAGAGATTCAGATTTCGGAGAGAAGCATGTTGAGACCAAAAGCACAAAGCCAGTCAAAAAAACAAACGCTCACAACCGAATCATTTCTCATCATACATGATAGCACACTGCGGTCGCTCTCGGGGGATGTTTTCCCAAATTTTAACAAAACTTAACATTAGGCTGGGGAGAAAGCGCTGGCAGAGGTTGGAGGAAAGCTGGAATCCGCCACGAGTTGCGGAGCGGGTGGACAGCAACTGGCGAACCGGCGCTGGCATGCTGCACTGGGACTGCTGTCCGAAAATCGAGATGCTGGCCGGCGGCAGGGGCGCGGTTGGAGATATCCTTAACCGCCGGCACAGAGGTCAGGTGGGCCCGCATCTATTTGTGGGAGCTACCGGCACTGGCGATAAATACTCAGGCTCTGGGTGCCGGTGAGGCCGGTGGGGCCAGCTGTGCGGTGCGATCGCCCTGCAGCAGCGCTGCCGGCAGGAGAAGAGAGTGTTATAGCAGTTCTCCTTTATCTGTAAGAATAAAGTTGTTTAATAAACCGCCGCCGTGAAGGAGTGCCAAGAAAAGAAAAGAGAGAGGGTTTCAATTATTTAACCCAAGTTGCTACTGTAGGAGGTTCTGCCTCCAAAACGGCGTTCCCAGCCTGAGGCTGGGAACGAGGGGAATTTTAGTGGGTGAGCTATTAACCCACCTAGAGATAGGGCAGCATCACCGCAAATGTTCTGGAACAGTTTCGGGCACAACCCAGTAAAAAAGGTAGTGCTGCTTAGCCGGCTCTCGCAGCATTACCGCACGTTCAGGCTTCCAGTCCCCCATGCCGTAGTTGTGGGAGACAATGCGAGTGCCGGGTTTGAGCTGTTTGAGGAGCTTGGGGCGGAGTTTCAAGTTCACTTCAGGAAGCAAGTAAAGCGTCACAACTGTAGCTTCGCTCAGGTCAGCCTCGAACAGGTTTTGCTGCGAGAACTTCACGCGGTCAGCCACACCGGCTGTTTGCGCATTTTCTCGACTTTGCTGAACAAGTCGCGGATTAATCTCGATGCCAACGCCTCGGGTGCCGAATTTTTGTGCGGCGGTAATGACAATCCGCCCATCGCCACTGCCTAAGTCGTAGAGGACATCATCACCTGTCACCTCCGCCAGTTTCAGCATTTCCTCTACCACTGCATCGGGTGTTGGCACATAGGGCACGTCAGAGAACCCTTCTTGAGGTCGCAGATCCGGCGCGGGTGTTTGAATTTGAGCCCGGGGTTGGCGTTCAGTCGCCCCCGCCGCGAACTGGCGGGGCGATCCAGCCGCTAATGCCAAGTTTGGATAGACAGTATTTTCCCCTGCGGCTGAAACGGCTTGACTGCCGCCTTTTTCAATCCCAAATCCAAAATCCCAAATCCACAATTGGTATAGGGCAACACCGGCACTAGCAACCAGCCACAGGATTGTCCGTCGGAACTGCATGGCGTGTTTCTCCTTTTGAGGGGGTTCATCAATTTGAATCAGCAGCAAAAAGCTTGTTGAGATTGTAGCCGGTGGGGCGAATGCCGGTTGCAGCCGGACGATAAGAAGTTGGGTTCGTCCCAGAGCGGAACTGTGCAGAGAGAGCGCCGCACTATTGCCACCCGTCTGGGGGGAGATTTATAAAAGTGTGGTGTTGCGGTGTTGTGAGAGGGAGGTTGGGGGGTGGGGGGTGTGGGGATTGGGGGGTGAATCCTAGTGGGGGGAAAGTGAGGGAGATCGCTGACCCAGCCTGAATGTATCACACCCCCAGAAAGCGATCCGTCAGCGCACAAAGTTATTCAGTGGTGTATAATACTTTGCAACTAGCAAAGGAGTGCATCAATATGGCTAACAGTTCCAGCAAGGTGTTGCGAATGAACCCTTTTACAACCTATCGCGATCCTGTCACCGGCAAGTGGCTGGTTGTGCCGATGGGGAACTCAGGCGGCGAGCCATCGCCAGCCCGCCATCTAGAGAAGCCGGCGCGGGCAATAATCGAACAGGGAGCCATCGATTCCTTTGTGCGATCGCAGGCATCATCTCAACACATCTCCCAACACGCGCCGGCGCACTGAAGGGTGGCCACACACCGGCACCGGCAGAAAGTGATCCAGCAGTTTTACTAGCAAGTGGGAGGCTGCGGTTGCGTGCGGGGAGCAGTCCCATTTTTGCAATAAAATCGGTGAGGGGTTGCGCCAGGGTGCACCGGCGCAACCGCCGACCTTTTGGCTCACCTTTGGGCGCTAGCCTTTGGTATATTGACAGAAGTGTGAGGCTTCTCCCTATTTGTGAGGTGGTTTCCCAGACATGCAGCTTGAATCTCTCCTGCGACTCGGGCGCGTGATTCGCGTCATAGGTTTTGACGACGCACCCTTCTCTCGCCGCGCCGGCAAGAGCGTGTCAGTAGCCGGTGTGGTTTGTGGCGGAACTCGCTTTGAGGGCATGGTCTGGGGAGAAATGGAACCAGACGGTTTGGATGCAACGGAAACCATCTGCAAGTTATTGATTGGCGGAAAATTCCTGCCGCAATTACATATTTTACTGCTTGACGGGATTGGGTTCGGCGGGCTAAACTTGATTGACCTGCCGGAACTGGCATCGCGGCTGGAAATTCCCTGTGTGGCTGTCATGCGGCGTCAGCCCGATTTGGCGGCGATAGAACAGGTCATCCGCCGGCTGCCGCGAGCGGAGGAGCGCCTGCTTTTCTTGCAGCGTGCCGGCACGATTCACGCCGACCCGCCGTATTTTTTCCAGGTATGCGGTGAGTCTCCCGAGGTGACAGCCGCAGCGCTGCGCCGGCTGACGGATTGCGGGAATGTTCCAGAGGCTTTGCGCCTCGCACATTTGATTGGTGCGGCGGTGATGAAGGGAGAGAGCGGCTCCTCCGCCTAGTCCGGACCGGCAGGAAAGCCGGTGCTGCCAACTGTTCCCAAAAAGACGTAGGACAGGCGTCCCGCCTGTCCCCAAAAATGTCCCAAAAAGACGTAGGACCGGCATCTCCCCTGTCCCCAAAAGACGTAGGACAGGCGTCTCGCCTGTCCCCAAAAGTTACAATTCATTTTTCGCCGCCAATTATTATATAATAACTATAGGTAAAAAAGAAATCATCGAGGGAGTATGGAGAACAGCTGGAGAAAAATTCGGGCGCGCTGCCGGAGAATAGTGTTAGGGTTGGGTTGGCTATGGCTGTTGGGGCTGCTGAGTGGCGCACCGGCACTGGCGATAGGACTAACGGTGAATTACAGCCACGCCAATCTGAACAATCATGACTTTTCTAACCAGGACTTGACAGGTGGGGTGTTTGTGGAAGCCGAGATGCGGGGGGCGAACTTTACCGGTGCCAACCTGACGCAGGCAATTTTGACCAAAGGGGTGCTGCTTCACGCCAATCTGGAAGGGGCAAACCTCACAGAGGCGTTGGCAGATCGGGTGTTTTGGGTGGATGGGAACTTGAAGAATGCGATTTTAACGGGAGCGACTGTAACTCGCACGAGCTTTCAAGGGGTAGATATTACGGGAGCTGACTTTACGGATGCAATTCTCGACCGGTACGAAATCGCCCAGCTGTGCAAACGTGCTGATGGGGTGAATCCAGTCACGGGAGTTTCAACGCGAGAGAGTCTGGGGTGCCGGTGAATATCTGCCCAGTCGTGTAGATAGAATTTAAAAGGCACAAATTATAGCAGTATGCACTTAGGTTAGTACATGGGCATCATCGCATTGGGCATTGGGCATTCCTGGTAGGGGCGGGTTTACTAACATCTGGTATAGCAGTATGCACTTAGCTTAGAACATTAGACCTTCAGGGGGGGCGTCCCGCCTGCCCTACGTCTATATAGCAGTAAGCATTTAGGAAACCTACATTCCCGCCTCCCTTGGCTGTAGGGGCGGGTTTACCCAAAATGTCTCTACGAAGTTCAGATGTGGGTGAACCCGCCCCTACAAACATTTTCAAGTCAGAGCCTCCTGAGGCGCGTTCCCAGGCTCCGCCTGGGAACGAGGGATAAAGGGAGCGAAGTGCCGCCGGCTCACCCGATTCTAGAGCCGATAGCTAAACCGGCTCACGAGAATGACTCAATTTTGCGAGCGCTTCTTCGGCGCGGCGGCGCACAGAAAAATCCTCATCCGCCAGCAGCTTCTGCAGCCCTTGCCGCACCGGCTCTGTAGCCTGACCCAACTTGACTAGCGCCTCGGCAGCATTCAAACGCACTCCTGAATTGCTATCCGCCAGCAGCTTCTGCAGCCCAAGCACCACCGGCTCAGTGGCGCTG
>NZ_KB235949.1:376732-485733 GCF_000332335.1 Kamptonema formosum PCC 10802
CAAGGGGTAGATATTACGGGAGCTGACTTTACGGATGCAATTCTCGACCGGTACGAAATCGCCCAGCTGTGCAAACGTGCTGATGGGGTGAATCCAGTCACGGGAGTTTCAACGCGAGAGAGTCTGGGGTGCCGGTGAATATCTGCCCAGTCGTGTAGATAGAATTTAAAAGGCACAAATTATAGCAGTATGCACTTAGGTTAGTACATGGGCATCATCGCATTGGGCATTGGGCATTCCTGGTAGGGGCGGGTTTACTAACATCTGGTATAGCAGTATGCACTTAGTTTATAACATTAGACCTTCAGGGGGGGCGTCCCGCCTGCCCTACGTCTATATAGCAGTAAGCATTTAGGAAACCTACATTCCCGCCTCCCTTGGCTGTAGGGGCGGGTTTACCCAAAATGTCTCTACGAAGTTCAGATGTGGGTGAACCCGCCCCTACAAACATTTTCAAGTCAGAGCCTCCTGAGGCGCGGTCCCCGGCTCCGCCTGGGAACGAGGGATAAAGGGAGCGAAGTGCCGCCGGCTCACCCGATTCTAGAGCCGATAGCTAAACCGGCTCACGAGAATGACTCAATTTTGCGAGCGCTTCTTCGGCGCGGCGGCGCACAGAAAAATCCTCATCCGCCAGCAGCTTCTGCAGCCCTTGCCGCACCGGCTCTGTAGCCTGACCCAACTTGACTAGCGCCTCGGCAGCATTCAAACGCACTCCTGAATTGCTATCCGCCAGCAGCTTCTGCAGCCCAAGCACCACCGGCTCAGTGGCGCTGCCCAACTCGCCCAACAGCTGTGCGGCGCTCGAACGCACCCGAGCATTGCTGTCTGCCAGCAGCCCCAACAGCCCTTGCCGCACCGGCTCTGTAGCCTGACTCAACTTAACCAGCGCCTGGGCAGCATTCAAACGCACCCAAGAATTGCTGTCCGCCAGCAGCCCCTGCAGCGCTCCCAGCACCGGCTCTGTAGCCTGACCCAACTTAACCAGCGCCTCTGCAGCATTCAAGCGCACCCAAGAATTGCTGTCCGCCAGCAGCCCCTGCAGCGCTCCCAGCACCGGCTCAGTGGCGCTGCCCAGCTTGAGCAACGCTTGCGCGGCGCTCCAGCGCACCTGAGAATCCTCATCCGTGAGGGCACTGACCAGAGCGCTCGCCGCCAATTGGGCGTGTGACCCCATCTTAGCGATTTCTTCAGCAGCGCGCCGCCGGTCTTCTACCTCTGGAACAGACAGCTCCGAAATCAAACGCTGAATGTGGCGTTTCTCCGGTGCTGGTTTTAGGGCGTCCAAATCTAGCCCAGCCAGGTTTCCCAGTTCCTCAGCCACGAAATCGGGCACTTTTTTTGAGCCGTGGGTGAGGCAGCAGTCTCTCACCGCCAGCAAGAACCCTTTAATTTCCTCCAGAAAGCCCGATTTGCTCTCAGCTTCTGCCAGAAAATTGCGCCACTTTTGCCTGCTGTCTTTGCAGTCCTCTACCAGATATAGCCCCGCCAGATACTCAGCCAGCGTATCGGTGGTAAAACGAATAGAACCGCTGTCAAATTGGGTGCGGATCAAGCCAAGGTCTTTTTCCAGGTATGTCAGGAACTTCTCAGCTTCCCCCTCTCCTCCCCGCAACGCAGCTAGAGCAGCGATTGCCTCCTGCCGGTCAGCGGTTTCTGGCTGAAAGTTCTGCTGGAGGCATTTCCAAGCAACGACTTTTAAACCCTGCTCTGCGCTTGCAGTGTCGGGAGCGCCATATCGGGCATTCTGATTCAGCTTGTTTGTATAGCTGATCACCAAATCCGGCACATTCGCCGGCAAGTTGTCTGTCCGCCGCCCCGCCGCCGCAATCATGAGTTCCAGATAGAGCTTGGCAAACAAAAGGGTGACATCTCGATCGTCCGGAACGATTTGCGACAGTCGCTTAAAATCTTCGATATACTGAATATCGTCCCGAAACAGGCTGCGTTTCCCTCGCCGTGTGAGGTAAGCGTCCATAAACACTAAGAGCGAGCCGCTAGAAACCGGCTGGGGCTTGAGGGTTGTTGGACTCACGTCTTTCCCCAGGATGCCCTCAACGCGGGAAGTCACCGCCAGAGCACTCACCGGCAAGTTTCGGTCTTTCAGCGCTATCGCTTGGCGAGTCGTCTCGCTCATCTCTGAGAGCCGGTCTGCAATCACCAGAATCCGCCGGTGCTTCAAAAGCTGCTTCACCAGTTCCTCAGAAACCGGCTTCTCCTCATCCCTGAGATGTTTCAATTCCCTGGCTATCGCCTCCAATAACGGCGATTTGCCCTGCGCCGGCTTCTCCAGTTCTTCCTCAATTAAAACCGGTATCATCAGGTGCGCGCCGAGCCGGTCGGCTTTATTCTCTGCCATTGCCCACTGAGCGATTTGACAGGCAAGGCTCGTCTTGCCGGCTCCCCCTTCCCCGCAAATCAGCAAGCGAATTTCTTGTGCGGTAAAAGCCTCTTGCAAGTCTTTTGCGGTGAGGCTTTGAAGCTCTTTGCCATCCATATAAACCGGCATGGCAATATGAATCTGGCGCTCCTTTACCGTCTGCTTTATCTCAAATTGCTTCCGGGCGCTGTCAATCCGCTCAGCCACCCAAGCATCCAGCACGCGGGGGCGGTACTTGAGGAAAAGCAAAGCAGGAATGGGTAGGGTAATCTCTGTTGGAATCAGTCCGGGTATTTTAGGTATTTTCAATCCGGAAGGTAGCTCCAGCAGCCAGAGGGGACGGAACCGCAGAGAGCCCTGGTAGGAAGCCGCACCCATCGCTACAGCGAGTGTTGCGATTAACCGCCAATCCGGCTGTTTATTCTGTTTGTGAGATGTCTTTTTCGCAGCGGCGGGTTGAGTCGGTTGCGCTTTGGGGGGTAATGCCGGTTTGGCTTTAGCGGTGGGAGTCGGTTGCGGTTTGGGGGGGTGAGCCGGTTTGGCTGTAGCGGTGGGACTCGGTTGCGGTTTGGGGGTGTGGGGTTTAGCCGGTGGGCTTTTCGCAGCGGGGGGTTGAGTCGGTTGCGCCGTCGGAGATTCCGCCGCTTGAGCGTATTCGGGACTGCTGTGCCGCACTGTGGCAGCCCGCACCCAGCTCTGACTTGACACCGCCAGGGGAAGAGAAACCCCCAAAAGGGCAAGTTTGAGCAATGTTAAGAAACGCCGTTTAGAGGGCTTGGCCATCATCTGAGAGTGAGGGGAGAGGGAATCTCGACTGCCCCACAGCAGGATGTTTTTTAGCATACAATTTGTATTTTGTCAATCGGTTTTGTGGGAAATCTGGGCGGACGGGGTATTGACAGGGGTGCCGGTGGCAGAAGGGATGGACGCCGGCGCTGGCGGACCTGCGCTTCAGCTGTCCCGACAAATGCCGGTATTTGTAAGGTGCACCCACTTGCCAAGCGGGAATTGCGAATATGGTAGCTCGGGGCATTGCTCTTTGCAATAGTCTGTGCGTCCGAATTGCTTAATGGGCAGCTTCTGATTTTCTAGGAATGCCGGGGATAGCGGGTCGTTCTTGATTTATGATCGGGACTTACGCCACTTAATGTGGTGTGAGGTGGGTTACGCTATCGCGTTCCCCACCCTACAGATTACTAGGAATGCCGGGGATAGAGGTTGGTTCTTGATTTGTGATTTATTTGAAAACAAAAAAAATTTCCCAACTCAAGAATGGCCACCTAGAGCCCACCGGCACTCTATCCCGGCGCTTATATCTTTAGGCAGAAGGCACGCTAGAGCTTGCAGTGCTAGGGTTGAGACGTGAGAAACATTAGCGACAGACAGTCAAGGACTCTAAACCATGAATATTCTGGCTTGGATTATTTTAGGGTTGCTGGCCGGTGCCATTGCTAAAGCCATCTATCCGGGCTATCAAGGGGGCGGCATTCTTTCCACAATGGTGCTGGGCATTATCGGGGCGTTCTTGGGCGGAACCCTGATGACTTTGCTGCAAACAGGAAGTCTGCAGCTGACGGCGACTGCGTTTAGCCTTCCCGGTCTTTTTGTCGCTGTCATCGGCTCACTGATTGCCATCTGGCTGTGGCACATGTACAACCGCCGAGCCTATCACTAAACTGAGGCTGTGACTTGTGGGACAGGCTTCGAGCCTGTCACCGCAAGATTTCCTAATGGTAGGGGAATGGAGTTTACGACATGAGCAATGGGTGCCGGTGGCGTGTCCATTCCTGAGGTGTCCATTGCTGTATAACCCGTCTCCCAGTTTGGGAGAAGCCTTCCCGCGCACGGAACCGTCTGATAATATAGCAGCAGTCATATTGGTTAGGACGTAGGACAGGCGAGACGCCTGTCCCAGAGACCTTGAGGGCAGGCGAGACGCCTGCCCTACGTCTATACGTCATATCCCAGTGTCCTAATCTAACTGGCTACTGCTATATCTGCAGAAAAACCTAATCCTATCGGCTGCATGAGCATGTTGAGCGGCTGCATTGCCACGTGCCCTACGGATATAAGGCGTAGGACAGGCGTCTCGCCTGTCCTTTGTGTCCTAATCTAAGTGGCTGCTGCTATACCTTTCTTATTGGGGGGAAGTGCCGGCTGAAAGGATCGGGGAAGGGAGGGAAGTGGTGCCGGTGAACCCGATTGTAAAGCGGATAGCTAAACCGGCTCAGAAGGAGGATGGCCCAATTTTGCCAGCGCTTCTGCGGCGGTGCGGCGCACAGAAGAATCCTGATCATCTGTGAGCAGCTTCTGCAGCCCAAGCAGCACCGGCTCTGTGGCGTTGCCTAACTTGCCCAACGCTCGTGCGGCGCTAAAACGCAGCACAGAATCGCTATGTGCCAGCAGCCCCAGCAGTGCTTGCAGCACCGGCTCTGTGGCGTTGCCTAACTTGCCCAACGCTTCTGCGGCGTTCCAACGCACCACAAAATCGCTATCTGCTAGCAGCCCCAGCAGCCCTTGCAGCACCGGCTCTGTGGCCTTGCCTAACTTGCCCAAGGCTTCTGCGGCGCTCGAACGCACCCCAGAATCCTCATCCGTGAGGGCTTTGACAAGATCGCTCGCCGCAAAGAAGGCTTCTGAACCCATCCAGCCTATTTCTTGAGCAGCCCGCTGCCGGTCTTCTGCCTCTGGAACAGAGAGCTCGGAGATCAGGCGCTGAATGCGGCGTTTGAGCTGTGCTTGTTTTAGGGCTTCCAAATCTAGCCCAGCTAATTTTCCCAGTTCCTCAGCCACGAAATCGGGCACTTTTTTGGAGCCTTTGGTGAGACAGCAGTCTCTCACCGCCAGCAAGAACCCTTTAATGTCGTCCGGACAGTTTGGTTTGCTCTCAGCTTCTGCCAGAAAATTGCGCCACTTTTGCGCGTCATCTTTGCAGTCCTCTACCAGACACAGCCCAGCCAGATACTCTGCCAGCGGGTCAAGGGTAAAACGAATATACCGGGCGTCAATTTGGGTGCGGAGTAAGGCAAGATTTTTTTCCAGGTACTTCAGGAGCTGTTTAGCTTCCTCCTCTCCTCCCCGCAAGGCAGCTAGAGCAGCGATTGCCTCCTGGCGGTCAGCGGTTTCTGGCTTAAAGGTCTGCTGGAGGCATTTCCAGGCAACGACTTTTAAAGCCTGCTGTACGGTTGCGTCGTCGTAAGCCTTATCTCGGAGATTCTGATTGAGTTCGTTTATATAGCTTAGCATCAAATCCGGCACATTCGCCGGCAAGTCGTCTGTCCGCCGCCCCTCCGCCGCCGCAATCATTAGTTCCAGATAGAGCTTGGCAAACAAAAGGGTGACATCTCGCCGATCCGTGACGATTTGCGACAGTCGCTTGAAATCCTCGATATACTGGAAATCATCCGGAAAGAGGCTGCGTTTCCCTCGCTGTTTGAGGTAATCGTCCATAAACTGTAAGAGCGAGCCGCTAGAAACCCGCTGGGGCTTGAGGGTTGTTTGATTCACGTCTTTCCCCAGGATGTCTTCAACGCGGGAGGTGACCGCCAGAGCATTCACCGGCAACTTTGGGTCTTTGAGCGCAATCGCGGCGCGAGTCGTCTCGCTCATCTCTGAGAGGTGGTCTGCAATCACCAGAACCCGCCGCTGTTTCAAAAGCTGCTTGACCAGTTCCTCAGAAACAGCCTCCTCCTCATCCCTGAGATTTTTCAATTGCACGGCTATCGCCTCCAAAAACGGCGATTTGCCCTCCGCCGGCTCCGACAGTTCTTCCTCAATCAAAACGGGTATCATCAGGTGCGCCCGCAGCCGGTCTTCTTCTTTCTCTGCCATTGCCCATTGAGCGATCTGACAGGCAAGACTCGTCTTCCCCGCTCCCCCTTCCCCGCAAATCAGCAAGCGAATCTCTTCTCCGGCAAAAGTCTTTTGCAAGTCGTTTACTGTCAGCTCTTTAAGCACCTTCCCATTCAGCTCAACCGGCATGGGAATATGAATCTTGCGCTCCTCTACCGTCTTCTTTATCTGAAATTCCTTCCGGGCGCTGTCAATGCGCTCAGCCACCCAAGCCTCCAGCACGCGGGGGCGGTACTTGAGAAAAAGCAAAACAGAAATTGGGATAGGGATTTCTGCTAGAATCATTGGGGGGATTCTAGGGATTTTCAATTCTGAAGGTAGCCGCAGCAGCCAGAGGGGACGAAACCGGAGAACTCCCAAGTAGACAACCGCACCTACAGCGACTGTTGCGATTAACAGCCAATTCGGCTGTTTCTGTTTATCTGTCTTTTTGGCATCGGGGGGTTGAGCCGGTGGCGGTGTCACCGGCAGACTCGGTTGCGCAACAGGAGAGGGAGTCGGTTGCGGTTTGGGGGGTAATGCCGGTTGGGTTGCAGCGGAGGGACTCGGTTTGGAGGTTGGGGGTTTTGCCGGTGGGCTTTTCGCAGCGGGGGGTTGAGCCGGTTGCGGTGTTGGCAACGCCTGCACTTGAGCGTATTCGGGACTGTTATGCCGCACAGTGGCAGCCCGCACCCAGCTCTGACTTGACACCGCCAGGGGAAGAGAAACCCCCAAGAGAGCAAGTTTAAGCAATGTTAAGAAAGTCTGTTTAAACGGCTTGGCCATAATGTGAGACTCAGGTGAGAGGGAATCGCGACCGCCCCAGGGCGGCATTTTTTTATTATACTTTTTAGCATAGAATTTGTGTTTTGTCAATCGGTTTTGTGGGAAAGTCGGGCGGGGGCGATTGACAGGGGTGCCGGTGGCAGAAGGGATGGACACCGGCGAGCCGCGCACCGGCGCTTCAGCTGTCCCCAGAAATGCCGGTATTTGTAAGGTGCACGCCTTTGCCTAGCGGGAATTCCGAATCTCGTAGATCGCAGGATTGAGCTTTGCAAGAGGGAACGCTGTGGGGTCGCGGATTTTCTCCGAATGCGGGCTGGAGCGTTTATAATTGATTTGTGAATTTTTTTAACCGCCGCAGTTTATAAAAAAAGGGGTGGGTTACGCTATTGCTAAACCACCCTACAGGTAGAGGCTTTGGCGAAGTCCGCAAGGCAAGGGTTTTTGAAGTCCCGCTCTTCTCTTAGTCCTTGTCATGCGGACTTCGTTTGTATAGCCGCGAATTCCATTCGCAGGGTAGCTCACAGTTGACACCCGTGGGGCGCGTTTGACCCGCCCCTACAGTTTATCGCACAGCCGGTTATTGTTGCCGGCTGAACCGAGCTAAGAGTTCTTGGCGGTTGAGCAGCATGATGAGTTGGGTGCGTTCCAGAGGTTCGAGCTGTATCAAAGGCTCAATAATTTGAGACAATTCCTCATCGAGAGCCCCAAATTTGACCTGAAGCATGCTCTCAACCATCAGGCGCTGACCTTGCTGGACGCCCTGCTGTAGGCCCTGCTGGATTCCTTCCTGGACACCGGCTCGCGTGGCATCTTCCAGCCTTTGCAAATAAAGAGGTGACAGTTCCATAATTAACTCCCGGTCTTCTTGCTCTAAGTCTTGACGGACTTCTAAAATCGTTCGCAGGTTATACAGCAATTCTAGCGCATTTCCCCGAAACGGGTTATCTTTTGGAAGGGCTTTCAGCTCGGCAATGGCCTGTTTTTGAACGTTTCCCTTACCTAAAACCCTCACCCACAGGGTTTCTGGGGTGCGCGGCAGTTGGTGAATGGCGACAATTGCTGTTTTGAGGGAGGAGGCGAGAAAATAAACCCCGCTCATCCAGTTATCTGGGGCTGGTATAGCGCCAAAGCTTTCTAAGATGGAGGCGGAAACGGTAGGAGAGAGTATCCAGAGCTGCGGCAAGTCTGCCTCGGCAATTCGGCCACTCTCCCGGTTGCGCTCTAATTCGGCATAAAACTGGAAAAGTTTGCTCATGCAGCTGCGAACGTGCGCCGGCGTAACTGCATTGCGAAAAGGCTCAAAGACTGCCGGTGTTGCCGCAAATTTTCCCAGCAAGCCCAGGGTTTCCGCCACGGCTGCCGGCTGTTGGGATGAGGGGGCAAACCAAACATCGATTTGCCGGACTTCTCCCGCCATATCCCGGCTGGTTTCTACTTGTCCCATAGGGCTTAATAGCTCTTTGAGATATTGCTTTGCGAATTGGTCATGGACGAATCTTGTCATTCAAGTTGGGATGTAACTTTTGGCTGGTATATTAATTATACATGACTGAGCGTCTTGTGAAGTTGCTGAACCAAATCTTGAAGGCTACATCGGAGCTGTCCAAACAATCGTTTTTAATGTAAAATACACAGCGTAAATCTACAATTAAAAGAACTAGAATCGCTTTTGGGTGAGGCCGGTGCCTTCGAGCGTGCCGGCTCAATGGTTCCCACTGAGAGCCTCTGGCAGAGTTGCTGGCGCAGTCCGGTACGGGGTGCCGGCAGACAGCTGGAAACGACAAAAGGGGAGCTGCGCCGGTTGCTGTGAAAAATTACTCACTGACAGCAGAACAAACATGTGCGGGAGATGCCAGCCAGTGGCGCGGAAACGGAACAGTCCGGAAAACAATGCCTGCATAATATTAAGTTTTGTAAAAATTTGCATAAATCGTGCAATTGCGTCTGACAGGTAAACAGAAACGCAACCCGTTGAAAGCGGAGTCTCAGATTTTAACCCGGGCAAGTTAGGGATCTCCACTCATCTATTTAGCTCAATTCCTGGCGCAAATCCTTGTGCTTGCTTATGTCACGCCATCGTTCTGAATCCGACACCGGCAGGAGCAATTCGCCCGCCAGCGGCGCTCTCGTCGCTTCATCTCGCAGTCAGCGCCAGTTGCTGACCCCATTTCAGCGCAAACAGCTGCAAAAAAGCCTGCAAGACGATTTGCCAGAGAAATACCGGCAGCGCATCGAAATTATGCTGATGGCAGATGAGGGTAAATCGCAAACCCAAATCTGCAAAGCGCTGGGGTGCTCTCAGGGGACAGCGCGGCACTGGATTTTCATGGCGGGAGCCGGCATGGCTCACTGCTGGAATGACACCCCGATTGGCCGGCCCAAAACGGTGAGTGAAGAATACCTGCAGCGGCTGAAACAGCTGGTTTGCCAGAGTCCGAGGGAGTTTGGCTACGCATTTCGCCGGTGGACGGCGCAATGGCTGGGCAAGCATTTGGCGAAAGAGTTTGGCATTGAACTGAGCGATCGCCACATCAGCCGGCTGCTGAAAAACTCAGGGCTGTCTACCCGATCGCAACCCGCCCCAGCGGACGGGACTGCGCCGCAGACCGGCACCCGCCTGGTGATTGGCGACTTGACCGCCGCTGATGCGCCAGAACTGGCAGGGCTGTGGCCGTTCAATTCTATCCGCTGAGGTTGGATTTATGGCTGAAATATCTGCACCCTTTGGGAGAACTGCTGGCATCACAGTCGGCTGCTGGAAGTCTCGATCGCTTCAATCTTCATCCAGATTTTTGGGCGGGTTACGCCTCTTTTTTAGCCGCTAATTTTAGCCTTTTCAGCCAGAGGTAAAATCCTCTCTATCTCAAGTTACTAGAAACGATGTGCCATGAGCCCAAATAGAACATCTAAGATGCCACTGGGCCTCATACATTGAACTCACACAAACCGCTTCCGGCGCGCGCAGATGAGGGAAGTGACGCCGGCAGACCGCTGCTGGCGGACGTTGGGGACTCCGATCGCGGGCGCTCTAATACGCGGGAGAAATCCTCACCCTCTCCCCCGACCCTCTGTAAAGTTATGTAAATATTAGCGTAATCCCTGGGTTTGGGACTGACAAGTGAGTAGAGGTTTGCAAGGTTAATTAAGGCTAAAGTGAAGTTTACAGAAGTCTTGAATGGGTCAGGGGAAATTTTATTGAAGCGAGAAGTTTGTCCTTAACTGACCTAATTACTACAGGTGGAAAGAAACGAGGTGAGTTATGCAATTCATCAACAGGACTCCGCAAGATTACCGGAAAATTGAAAGCAAGAGGGGAGGACTATTGGGTCTGGTGCGCCGGTGGATTGAAGGGATTGAGATTCGTGACGCCAAGGTGGCGCAACGAGTGTGCGAGCTAATCCCTGCTTCTTGCCCCTTTGCGCGAGATATTCGGTTCTTCGGGCGCACCCTGCACATCCCGCCACTGTGTAAATTGAATCCGCTCTACGATCAGTTGATGGAATTGCGTTTTCAGGCTTTGACTTTTCTGGCGGAGAAAGGCGAGGAATGTATGGTTGGAGCGTGACCGGCACCCGCTGGGAGCGCCGGCAGGCTGCTTCAGGGGAGGTGCTGGCGTGAGAAAAAAGAGGTCACTCATCTGATGAGTGACCATTGAAACTCCTTAAGTGCAGGTTTAAAAATGTTGCTAGCTCTAACTATTTCGCGAGAGGATATTTTTCATCAGCTCCAGATATCCTGCCAAATTCCTTCTGTCGTGGAAGGGATCGTGACTCGCAAGATTATCGCTGATGCAGCTGCAGGAGCCGGCATTCAAGTGGAGCCGGCAGAATTGCAACAGGCAGCGGACAAGCTCCGGTTAATGAGCCAACTGAGGACTATTTGGCAGCCAAAATTCCCTAAATTTTGTCTTTTTTCCTCTCTCGACCGCCTTCCCCAGCCATAAAAAATCAACCCGAGATGGAGCTCGGGCTGAAACAGAATCAGTCAAGGCTTAAGTTAAATTACCTGTCCGGAGTGGGGCCGGTCGATTTAACCGGCAGTGGGTGCCGCCACCTGACGCATTTTTTCAGAGGGATTGTAGATATCCGTAACAACTTGCGGGCAGCGCATGCAAGCCGCCTTGCCTTCTTGCTGCCACCACCGGCAGTGTGAGCGAATGGGACAGGGCGGCAGTTGCTCTGTGACCGCAAGCATCTGCTCTACAATTCGCTTTGCGAGACGGCAATCTTGGCCATCAAAATGCTGGCAACCTTTGCCGGCGCACGGTGCCGTAATCCGAAAAACTTCGGTTGGCGTAACTGGGCCGGACAGGGCTATCAGTTCATCAGTGACAGGCAAGGGCTGGTGCAGATAAGTTACGCGGGGTTCTTCCACCGTCCCAGTCACCACCCCGAATACAGCACTGTCCGCCAATTCTGGTCGGGCACTGGGGCAAAGTGGCCCAGTCTTGTTGGCAGTGACGTCTTCCATTAAACTATCCTCAACTTATGGAAGATAGATTAGATACTTCCTTGTCCACGGCGATAATCCCCATAATGATGGGAGGTTGTACAATAGGCGAGATAGAAGTTGCACCCCCACTGATAGCGTTTGCCTCCTCATCAGACAGCGCTGTCAAGGGATCTCCTGAATCTACAACTTTGGCTCGCCGCGCCGCAGCATTAGAAACGGCGCTGTCAATCAGGTTGGCAATTTCAAGGGAATTGCGAGATTTTCTTGATTTTTCGAACATTTTCAATTTCCTATTTTCTTGTAAGTGGGAGTGGGGGTAAGCTCCGGGCCATACCCTACCTATACAGTAACTAATAAAATTAAAATTGAACCTCTATCAAAAGGTTTATTTAGCCATAATTAACTCAATTTTGTCGCGCCATTTTGGTTTGTGTTAGGCCCGGGATAGCAAGTTTTTCATCAACATTTTTTTCTTTGGGCACTCTCTCTACCTGACAGACTTCCATCGGGTGGGAAATCCCCGGCTGCGCAGCCGCAAAGACTGGCGCGAGAAATCGACCTCTCACCTGTGCGACCTCGCCCCGCCTCAATGGTACAGTTCGGTTTGCCGGCAGCAATGCCTTTCCGCGAGCGCGCGCCAGATTGGCCAGCTGGTGTGCCGGCTCGCGGACGCCGGAGGACATGGCGAGCGTCGAGTCAGCCACAGCCCAGAGCGGGGACGGAGGGAGAAGGTGCGGCGTGCGCCACCCGGCAACTCGCGATATCACTTCCGGTTGCATCTGACTCGTTAAAATTGCAGGGGCCAATCCCTCAGTGCCGGCAAATATTTCCTGGCAAAAACTCCGGATAGCTTTCCCGAATGCCGGTAGAATTTATACAACTCTTTGAAGCAATTTTTGAATTGAAAAAAATCCGGATCGCTCCCCTTCATTCCGGTAGGATTCCAACAACCGCTGCACCTAATGGATTAGAGCGGTCACTTTGCTTTCCAGATAACCCTATTTGTATAGCGCGATTAAAATATGGTAGCGAGTTCAACTCAACTGTCTGATATTCAAGAACACTGGGCGCGACCATTCATAGAAGGCTTAGCAGCGCGGGGCATTGTCAGCGGGTTTCCGGATGGGACATTTCGGCCCAGCCAAGCCATGACCCGGGCTCAGTTTGCGGCCATCCTAATGAAAGCGTTTCAAAACCCTTCAAAACGCCCGTACACCTCCTTTGCAGATATTCCTGCTAAGCACTGGGCAGCAGCTGCGATAAAAAAGGCTTACGAAACTGAGTTTTTGTCGGGCTATCCCGATAAGCGCTTCCGCCCTGACGACAGTATCACAAGGGTGCAAGCCCTCGTTTCCCTCGTCAGCGGTCTTGGGATTCCCAGCAGCGCAGCTACGCTCAAAACCCTGCCAGAGCTCTATCAAGATGCCGGTGAAATTCCCAGCTACGCAACGGATAAAATCAAAATTGCCACCGGCGCTGGGATGGTGGTTAACTACCCCAATATAAAGTCGCTCAAACCCCTGAATGGGGCAACCCGTGGAGAGGTAGCGGCTTTTATCTATCAAGCCCTAGCCTATCTCAAACAAGTTCCTGCTATTAAATCTGACTACATCGTTGGTGCGACTCCCACACCCACTCCCACTCCCACTCCCACACCAACTCCCACACCGATTCCCACTCCCACACCAATTCCCACACCGGCACCGGCACCGGCACCGGCACCGATTCCCACACCGGCACCGGCACCGGCTCCCATACCAAAACCGGCACCAACTCCAACTCCAACTCCCACACCCACTCCCACTCCAACGCTGGCTAATATTAGTCACAAGCGGGAGTTCCGGGGCGTATGGGTGACACCAGTCATCGGTGATTGGCCATCCAAATCTGGACTTTCAGCTGACAAACAGAAAGCTGAACTCATCCAGATACTCGACCGGCTGCAAGCAATGAATTTCAATGCCATTGTCTTGCAAGTCCGCATCGAAGGAGACACCCTGTACCTCTCTCAACTGGAGCCTTGGAGCGCATTTCTCACCGGCACACAAGGTCTGGCACCTTCCCTCATTTACGACCCGCTGGAGTTTGCCATCGCAGAAAGCCACAAGCGCAATATTGAACTGCACGCTTGGTTCAATCTTTACCGCGCCAAAGTTTCGGCGAAGACGGTTCCTGTCAGCCCGCACATCGCAGTCACCAATCCGGAATATGTCTATCCCTACGGCAGCCAGATGTGGATGGACCCCGGAGCGAAAGTTGTTCAAGATCGGGCTTACGACGTGATTCTTGATGTCGTGCGCCGCTATGACGTAGATGGCATTCACATCTACGACTCGTTCTATCCCTATCCTATCAAGGATGTGCCTTTCCCCGACAGCCAAACCTACCAGGCGTATCAAGCCGGTGGCGGCAAACTGAGCCTGGAAGATTGGCGGCGGGACAATATTAATCAAATCATTCAGCGCCTAGCCACCGGCATTCGCGCTGCCAAGCAAAACGTCAAATTTGGCGTCAGTCCTTTTGGCACTTACCGCCCCGGAGAACCGGCAGGAATTCAAGGGCTAGATGCCTACAGCCAACTCTATGCCGACTCCAAAAAATGGCTGCAAGAAGGTTGGGTTGACTATTTAGCCCCGCAACTCTACTGGCGCACAGACCAAGCCGCCCAAAGCTATCCCGTGCTCCTGCAATGGTGGGCGAACAATAACCTCAAAGGCCGGCAGATTTATGCCGGTAATAATGTAAACCTGCTGGATGGGGTAGCCTGGAAGGTTGAGGAAATTTCCAAACAGGTTGAGATTACTCGCAGCCTCTCGGACAAGCTCGCTGTCGGGAATATCTTCTACAGCATGAAGGCTTTGAGTGAAAACCGTCAGGGCATTTCTGACACTGTAAAAGCCTCGATTTATCCCACACCGGCACTCGTTCCCACCATGCCGGCACTCGATGCTGTTCCGCCGGCTTCCCCAACAGGAGTCAGCGCAAACAGTGGGCAGATAACCTGGAATGCGGCTGCCGGTGGCGATGTTCGTTCCTGGACACTTTACAAGCAGACTGGCGATAGCTGGACGCTGTTGCGAGTGCTGCCGGTGGCGACCACTTCTGTCACCGTCGATCCGGGAACCTACGCCCTCTGCGCTGCTGACAGGATGGCGAACGAAAGTCCTGCCGTAACCGTCACCGTCAAATAGGTTTAGAAACCCGATGAGCGTAGGGGCGCGTCCCGTCCCCATTGGTGTCAACTTAAGCTGTTCCCAGTTCTGGGCGGTTGAAACCGCAGCTATACAAACAAAACCCGCCTGCGCGGGTTTTAAGATTCTTGCTCTTCTCTTAGTCCGCGAAGGCGGACTTCGTTTGTGTAGCCGCGATTTCCAATCGCCGGGAGCTTAAGTTGAGTCCAGTGCCCCCGTGCCCGCCCCCTTGCGGCTTTCTTCTGGCGATGATTTAGAAACCCGGTTTCTCCAAGAAACCGGGTTTCTGGCTTTGGTTTAGAAACCCGGTTTCTCCAAGAAACCGGGTTTCTGGCTTTGTTTCTGGCTTGATTTCTGGCTTTGTTTCTGGCTTTGTTTCTGGCTTTGGGGAAACCATCCGGATAGCTGCGGCTTCAGGGAGTAAATCTTATTTCAAAAGTGATAATCTCCCAACTTTCTTCCAGCCACTCATCTCCTTTCGCCCTCCTTTATATAGTTCAAGTAAAATATGGTAGCCACCTCTCCTCGCTTTTCTGATATAAAAAATAGTTGGGCGCGCCCGTTCATAGAAGGCTTAGCCCAGCGCGGCATTGTCAGCGGCTTTCCCGATGGGACTTTCCGGCCCAGCGAAGCCATGACCCGGGCTCAGTTTGCGGCCATGCTCCAGAAAGCCTTTCAGAAAGCTTCCAAGCGGAAGTATGCCGGCTTTGTCGATGTTCCTTCCAAGCACTGGGCAGTTGCAGCGATTCAAAAAGCTTACGAAAGTGAGTTTTTGTCCGGCTATCCCGACAAGCGCTTCCGCCCTGACGACAAAATCACAAAGGTGCAAGCCTTAGTTTCCCTAGTCAGTGGCTTAGATATTGCTTATAATAGCACATCTAACCTCAAAGCAGAACTGCCAAAGCTGTATGAAGATGCCGGTCAGATTCCTGGCTACGCAACAGACAAGGTAGCAGCAGCCACCGGCGCAAAAATGGTGGTTAACTACCCGCTCTTGAAATCCCTCAAACCGAATCAAATAGCAACCCGCGCCGATGTTGCCGCTTTTATCTATCAAGCATTAGTGTATGCCGGCAAGCTTCCCAGCATTCAATCCGGCTATATTGTGGTTCCCCCCGACGACGGGGCACAGCGGGTTAATGTTGGGCATGTGCGGGAGTTTCGGGGAGTGTGGGTGGCAACAGCTTGGAACCGGGACTGGCCATCAAAGCCAGGACTGCCGGTGGAGCAGCAAAAAGCTGAATTCATCCAGATTCTTGACGGCGTGCAAGCCATGAATTTCAATGCCATTGTCTTGCAAGTCCGCCCAGAAGGGGATGCGATTTATCCCTCTCAATTGGAGCCTTGGAGTCACTGGCTCACCGGCATCCAAGGTCTGGCACCTTGGCCCTTTTATGACCCGCTAGCCTTTGCGATTGAAGAAAGCCACAAGCGCAATATTGAGGTGCACGCTTGGTTCAACCCCTTCCGAGCCAAAACAACCTTAACCGGCTCCCAAACAGTTTCCCCTCACATGGCCGTAACCAATCCGGAATACGTTTACCAATATGGCAATGCCATGTGGATGGACCCGGGAGCAGCTGTCGTTCAGCAAAGAACTTACGACGTGATTCTCGATGTGGTGCGCCGCTATGATGTGGATGGCATTCAAATCGATGATTATTTCTATCCCTATCCCATAGCCGGCCAGTCTTTTAATGACAGTAAAACCTATGCAGCTTATCAGGCGGGTGGCGGCAAAATGAGCCTGGGCGACTGGCGGCGGGACAATATCAATCAAATGATTCAGCGCCTCGCCGCAGGGATTCACGCCGAAAAGCAGCACGTCAAATTTGGCATCAGTCCGTTTGGCATTTTCCGCCCCGGAGAGCCGGCTGGAATTCGGGGGTTGGACACTTACGAGGAACTGTATACCGATTCCAAGAAATGGCTGGTAGAGGGTTGGGTGGATTATTTCGCGCCGCAACTCTACTGGCGCATCGATCCGCCGGCGCAGAGCTATCCCGTGCTGCTCAAGTGGTGGCTTGAGCAGAACCCCAAGCGCAAGCACATTTATGTGGGGAACAATTTAAGTCTGCTGGACGGCAAAAGCTGGAAAGTTGAGGAAATTACCAAGCAGGTTGACATTTCTCGCGGCTACAAAAATCAGCTCTCTCTGGGGAATATTTTCTACAGTATAAAGGCTTTTAAGGACAACCGTGAAGGGGTTTATGACAATTTCAAAGATTCGACCTACGCCACACCGGCACTGGTGCCAACCATGCCGGAACTGGATGCGGCACCCCCCGCACCCCCAACAGGAGTCGCGGGGAAAAATGGGCAGATAAGTTGGAAACCGGCTGCCGGTGGGGATATTCGTTCGTGGACGCTTTACAAGCAGGATGGTGATAGCTGGAAGCTGCTGCGCGTGCTGCCGGTGGCGACAACTTCTGTCAGTGTTGAGCCGGGAACTTACGCCCTGTGCGCCGCTGACAGGATGGCGAATGAGAGTGAGGGAGTGGTGGTTGCAGTGAAATAAAAACACATTTATAGCGGTTTTCATCTGAGTAAGGTACTGAGAAACCCGGTTTCTTAAAGAAACCGGGTTTCTGGCATGTATAGCAGTTCTCTCGTTCCCAGGCTCTGCCTGGGAACGCAATTTGGAGGCTCTGCCTCCTTTCAACGAAAAAGCAGGTTAAAAGCCTAACAGCTTATAAAACCCGCGCAGGCGGGTTTTGGTTGTATAGCCGCGATTTCCAATCGCCGGGGAACTTTCCAATCGCCGGCTAATTTGCCCACCTTACCGGCTTTTCAAATCACCGCCACGCACTCAATCTCTACCAGCGCGTCTTTCGGCAGGCGGGACACCTGTACTGTAGAGCGAGCCGGCGCATTCCCCGCCTCAAAATATCGCGCATAAACCGAATTCATGGCAGCAAAATCGTTCATGTCCGCCAAAAATACGGTAGTTTTGACGACATTCTTGAAAGAGGCACCGGCAGCGGCGAGCACGGCTTCGATATTTGCCATGACTTGCTCGGTTTGCTTGGCCACATCGCCGGTGTGGACAATCTCGTTGATTCTCGGGTCGAGGGGAATCTGGCCGGCGAGGAAAATCATGGTGCCGGTGGCTGCGATGGCTTGGCTGTATGGCCCCACGGGTGCCGGTGCTTGTTCGCTACGGATGATTTTGCGTGTCATTGATGTCACTTTTCCTGAGGTTTTCGGAGAGTCGGCTTGCTTGTTGCGCTCTCCATCGGGCATTATCGCACCACTCAGGTCTGTATCGTTCAGGCTTGCCCCATAGATGTTTGCGCCGGTCAAGTCTGCCTTTCTCAGGTTTGCTCCATCCAGGTTGGCATTCGTCAAATCGGCCCCGTTTATATCTGCTCCCGCTAGACTCGCTCCTCGCAAACAAGCTTTTTTGAGTTTTATCCCGCTGAGGTTTGCTCCAGTCAGATCCGCATCAGCCAAATTTATGCCTGAGAAATCATATCCAGACAGATTGGCTAAAGGGAGTCTAGCGCCCTGCAGATTTGCATCTTGGAAGTCCATCTTAGTCAGAACAGCCTCAGTTAAGTTGGCTTCTGTCAAAGAAGCGCCTGTTAGATATGCACTGCTCAGATTGGCTTTACTTAAGTCTGTTTTATCCAAGGAGGCTTTACTTAGGTTGGCACTCTGCAGGTCTGCCCCACCCAGATTTGCCTTGTCCAGGCTGGCATTACTCAAGTTTGCACTTCTCAAATTTACCCCACTCAAATTTGCACCTGTCAGCTCTGCCCTACTGAGCTTTGCCGAGGACATTGCCGCCTTGGTTAGGTTTGTCTCACTCAAGTCCGCTCCGGTCAAATCTGCACTCGTTAGGTCTATCCCACTGAGGTCTGCACCTTTGAGGTCTATCCCTCTGAGATTGCCAGATTGAAAGTTCCGCTGTCCCTCTGCGTACTTTGCTAGAAGCTCCTTCGCGTCCATCATCCGCCTCAAAATCACCTTTTTATCAGTGTACTGCCCAGGGGTACACCGGCAATCCTCGCGCTCCCTCTAAGCGGGAGTCGCCGGCGCACCGGCAAAAACCAGGCACCCCACCCCCCGCCGGTGGCGTAGGAATTGCGTCCCGCCTGTCCCAAAAGCCTCCCCGCAGGCGGCTTCGGTTTATACACAAATCCCCAGTCATGCCAATTTTCCATGTTTCGCCCGAGGTAGGGTGCGTTCCCTAAGAGGGAACGCACCCTACGAGTCTACAAACCTTTTCAAGGCGGTTCCCCGAAATGGCGTAGGACAGGCGTCTCGCCTGTCCCAAAAACTTTAAACTCCCAGTTCCCCCTCCCCGCGAGCGGGGAAGGGGGGGCCCCCTCTGGGGATAAGGGGCAGGGGTTAGGGGGTGGGGTTCTTTTTCCCTCCAGCGAAACTACATCGCCTCTAACCGGCGGCGCAACTTGCTGCTGATCGCATCAATCGCCGTCACCACCACCAGCAGCACCAGCATCATCGTGGTTCCCTTGGTGTACTCAAAACTCTTGAAATAGCTCACCAGCTCAAAGCCAATCCCACCGGCACCCACCACGCCCAGCACCGACGCCGCGCGAATGTTGTACTCAAACATATATAATGTGTACCCCAGCCCCAAAGGCAGCACTTGCGGCAAAATTCCGTACTGGGCAATTTGCACCCAAGACGCCCCAGCCACCTGCAAAGACTCAATCGAGCGCGGGTCAACTGCCTCAATAGCCTCTTGATAGAACTTCGCAAGATAGCCCACCGTATAGATTCCCACCGCTAGCGTGCCCGCCGGCGCACCCAAGCCGGTCGCCGCCACAAAAAACAGCCCCAGCACAATCGACGGCACCGAGCGCACTGCATTCTGCACAAAATTGGCCACCGCTCGCAGCCAGCGAGGTGCCAGATTGTGGGCGCTGCACACAGCCACCGGCAGAGAAATCGCCGCCCCAATCGTCGTTCCCCACAGCGACATCTGAATCGTCTCAATCAGCGCCTTCACCGCCACATCCACGATTTCCAGATTCGGTGGCCACAGCCGCGACAGAAAATCAACCATGTATGGCCAGCTCGTCTTGAGCATTTCCAGGTCAATCCCCAGCCCCTTCAACGCCCAACCATACACCAGGAAAACCCCGGCAGCCACCGCCAGCCGCCTCACCCAAACATTCTGCCTCCAAAAACTCACCAAATCCTTCATCATAAAAACTCCGCCTAAATCCCTCCGCTAAACTCCCTTGGCGTCCTTGGCGTCCTCTGCGTCTATGGCGGTTCAAATCAACTGCGCAAATCGCTCCGACAAATTCTCGCACCGGCCATCATGAACCACCCGACCGGCATCGAGGACAATCGCTCGCTCCGCATAAGCGGCTGCGAGCGCCAAGTCATGCAACACCAGCACAACCGTCATCCCCTGCCGGTGCAGCTGAGCGAAAATCTCCATCACCTGCTTAATCCCCATCACATCCAGCCCAGCGGTGGGCTCATCGGCCAAAAGGATTTGAGGCGATCGCATCAGCGCCCGTGCGATCGCCACCCGCTGCTGCTGTCCGCCGCTGAGGGAGCCGGTTTTTTGCTGAGCGAGGTCTTTCAACCCCAACTCAGCGAGCAACTCCAGCGCCCGCCGCCGGTCTTCCTCCCCAAAGCCCCAGAGCGTCTCCCAGGCGGAGAGCGCCCCCAAACGCCCGCACAGCACATTGTCCAGGGCGGAAAGCTGGCGCACCAGCCCCCCTCCCTGAAATATCAAGCCGGCATCGCGGCGAATCCGCCCCAGGGTGCGGGGAGTCACCGGCACGCCATTAATCCGGATCTCCCCCCGCCGCACCGGAACCAGCCCCACCAGCGATCGCAGCAGGGTGGACTTGCCGGCCCCATTCAGTCCCAGCAGCGCCACAAACTCGCCCTGGGCGATCGCGCAGTCAATCCCACTGAGGATGGGACGGTTCAGCGACGCTGCGTAGGGCGTTTCCAGGTTCTCACACTCAATTGCAGGCATTTCTCACCGATTAGGGGTCAATTTTGGCACGTTGCAGCGCCTGGCGCATGGGCGCTAAGTGGCTGTTGTGGTCAACTTTCACCAGCTCGGTGGAGTTGTACAGAGCCCGCAGCATGGAATTGTTCGCCGGCTGGTTCAGTTTCAGCAGCGCGCTGACAATCTTTTCGCGCATTGCCGCCGGCACGTCGTCATCAATAGATATCCCGTGCGCCGGCACCCCGGGGAATTCCTGGAGAACCCGCAGCTGTTTGGCTTCCTCGGCGGTAATCCAGGGGGGGGTGAGGGCGTATTCCGAGACAGCGGCGACATCCGCTTGCTTGCGCAGCACGGCTTGCAGGGCGCTGCTGTAGCCATCGCCGTAGGTAACTTGGCCAAAGAAATTCTCTAAGCGGTCGGGGCCATCCACTAAGCCTTGGCCCACAAACTGGCCGGTGGGGATGATGAATCCGGAGCCAGAGGTGCGAGAGGCAAAGGCCATTCTTTTGCCTTTCAGCTGTTGCAGGGTTTGCTTTTGCGAACCTTGGGGGCGCAGGGGGCTGTCTTTGCGCACCACCAGCACGGAGTTATAGGTGTGCCCGCCGGAATAGTCGGAGCGCACTTCGGCGAGAGCCAGCTTCGCTCCGGCTAATTGCTCTGCTTTCAGGGCGGGCCGGCTGCTCAAGAAAGCCACATCGGCGCGGTTGGCTCTTAAGGCTTCCACGGCGGCTGTTTCGTCGGAAACGATCGCTTCCACCGGCATTCCCAGTTCCTTGGAGAGGAACTTGGCCACAGCAGTGGCTTTGTTTTGCAAGTCGGTGGAATCCCGGCGAGAGGGAAACACCATCACCAGACGGGTGAGGGAGTTTTGGGCTATCGGGGCTTGCACCTGGTGGGCGGGGTGGTGGTGGGCGCTGGCGGGTTGCGTCCCCTCGCTGGCGCTAAGGGCCAAACCGGCCAGCAGCAGAAAGCCGGCACCGGCACCCCAGAAAATCTGTTTGTTCACGTTCGCTCACTCCTTTACTTGGGCCAATTGCCTTCCCGATCGGGCAGTTGCAATACAGTCTTGATAAGCATACAGCTTTTTGAGAAAGTATCGCAACACTTACAGGCTTAAGTCATTGGCAAGCCGTGGCCACTTGCCAAGCGATGAGGTGAGAGCATATCCGTTTGATTAACTTAAATAAAAAAAGAGGGGGAGAAGCAGAAAATGCGGTAGAGGCTGAGGTGCGACATAAATTAATTAAAGGTAATTAACCGGAAGTGGGTATCACAGCACCCTTTCGAGGGCCTGCTTGAATTCGGCAGCGCTTTTAAAGCGGATTTCTGGCCTGTCAGCCAGGGCGAAGTCAATCACATCCGCCAGGGGTTGGGGAATGGAGGCGTCGCGCTGGCGCACCGGCACGGGGTCGGTTTGCAGCACCACCAGCCAGCGATCTTTGCCTGTGAAGTCGCGGGGGGGTGTGCCGGTGAGGGTGTAGTACAGAGTCGCCGCCGCCGCCCAAACATCCACCTCCGGTTTGGCATACTTGAAATTAATTACCTGCTGTCGCGGCATGAATGCCGGTGTGCCCGCCGTGGTGCCGCTGACCGTTTGACCGCTCAAACCGGCTGAATCAAACGCCTTTGCTAACCCGTAGTCGCCAATTTTGGCCGTGCGGCTATTGCCGGCAAAAGCGAGGAAAATATTCGCCGGCTTGAGATCCCGGTGCACCAAACCCCGCCCCCTGACAAAACTGCCATCCGCTTGCCTGACGTTGGGAATCTCGGCGCTGTGGGCGTATTCCAAACCTTCCAGCACTTGCAGCAAAATCGGCACCGCTTCACCCACCGGCACTCGCCCACCCCTAGCCCGCATTAAATCTAGCAAAGTGCCGCCGTCGCAATATTCCAGCAAGCAGAAAAAAGTGCCGTCCCAGTAACCCGAATCCAGCAGCCGCACAACATTGGGATGCTTTAAGGCTTTGGTGTTCTCCACTTCCCGCAGGAACCAATCTATCTGCCGCCGGCTGTTTGTTCGCTCCGGAAGCATGACTTTGAGCGCCACTTTCTCCCCTGTGCCGTTGTGGCGAGCCAGGTAAACAGCGCCGCATCCCCCCGTCCCCAGCAGTTTCAAAGTCGTGTGGCCGGCAATCTCCGGGAGATTCGAGTCCTTTGTTTTGCTTGGCAGAACTGCCGCGCCCCTGCTGACCAAAGTTTCTGTCTGTTCCCGAAGATTGCCACCGGCTCGCACTGTTTCCAGAGTTTCCGTTTCTTGCGCCGCCGTGCCGGTTTCAATGCTGACTCGAAACACAGTTTTGCTCAGCCTTATTTCGTCGCCATCCTTTAGTTCATATTCAGGAAATTCCATCATAACGGCTTGTTTCGCGGTTTGGTCGCTTTGGCGCTGCCCTATTTTTTTGCCGTTGACGTAAGTGCCATTTTTGCTGCCGAAATCGCGCACGCGAACCTGGGGGGGGTTGATGTCGAGCCTGCAGTGATAGCGAGAGATGCTGCCATGCGTTTCGTCATTTGGAAGCCGCACATAGCAGTCGCCGGCGCGACCGATAATGCAGGTGGTGCGGTCGCTGAATTCAAATATCTGCCCTTTCAGGCTTCCTTCCGTGACAGTGAGCGTGATTTTAGCTGGCATCTGGGTCTTCTAAATAATTGCGCAAACTTCTTTAAAACATCCCCCACAGCAGGGTGCGTTCCCCCTGGGGGAACGCACCTGCGTTTACTGTTTTCCCCGCCCTTTCCTGCGAGGGCGCGATTGCGCGAGCTGTTTCTTCTGTCTCATCTCTTCCAACTGCCGGCACACGCCAACAGGAATCAGCCAGCCGTAGCCGGCGCACCCCAGGGTGACGAGCAGCTGTTGAAAATCCTCCTCTGTCCAAGTGGGGGTGCCGCGCCGGGTGAGGGCTAGCGTCACCCCCTCCTCAGTAGGATTATATATCTGCTGCCAGCTGTTTGGGGGTTCAGGGGATATCAACCCCTTGAAAAAATCCAACAGCCGGTGTGGGCTATTGTTTCCAGTAAGGGGAGCAGGCGGAACTTTGCTCAGTTGGATCTGCTGAACTTCTGGCACCCTTGCCGTGCTGTTAGACTGTACGTTTCAAAAGAATCGAGATAGCGGGGAATGCCGGGGGATTCAGCGAGGAGATCGCTTTAATTTCCCGCTCGTAAGCTTTGAATCCGCTCCAGTCTGCGCCTGACTGGGCGAACTGAAACTGCTTGATAACCACCGGCTGTCCTGTTTGGGTGTCCGTGGCGAGGTGGGAGACTCTCCCGCCGGCGCGATTGTTCCCCAGTTCTCGATTTTTTTGATAGCGAGGGCGCTGGCTGCTACTTTGAGTTCCAGAGTCCGAAGAGTTTGAAGAACTGCTCATAAACGTCTAATATCTAATATGATGTAGGTTGGATTAACCCCCCACTACCCAGTAGGGGCGGGTTCACCCGATATCTTTCGGGCACAGCTGATAATCTTAATAAACCCGCCCCACCCCACCCGACTTTTCCAAGGGTTTTGGTGAGCTATTCATGACGTTTTCCGTTACTTCAGCGATTTGAAATCTGCCAAACTAGCCCGTGACTTTCATAAATGCCAGTCAGGGTTTTCCCGTCAGGTTGAAAAACCAGGGTTTTACAGTCTTTGCCCCGGGCGTTAGCCAGAAAAAATTGCCGCTCGCGCCCACTGCTTACATCCCACACCAACAGGTAGTCATTGTCAATAACCGCCGCCAAATTTTTGCCGTCCGGACTGAAAGTAAGACAGCGGGCTTTATCTTGCTTATTCCGCCAAGTGAGCCGCCGGATTTCTCCCCCGCTACTCAGGTCTAAAAGCTGAATATAATCCCCATCTTCTTTTTGAGGAGAAATGGCAACGGCAACTGTCCTGTCATCTGGGCTGATATCAAAGCCCTTTGCATTGATAGAGATATTGCACTTTGCACCGGCAAGCTCGCTAAACCCCTTCAGTTCAGTGCCGGTGCTGGGATTCCAGACTTTGAGAGTGCCGTTTTCGTGGCAACTGACCAATCTCTGACTGTTTCGAGTAAACGCTAGGGATTTAGTGGTAGTGTTTGCCGGCAGTCCAGTCAGTTTGCGGATTTCTCGCCCAGAGGCTACATCCCAGATTTGGATAGCCTTCTCCCCCCCTATCGCCAGAATTTTGCTATCCGGGCTGAACGCGAGAGAATCAGCGCTGTCTAAAGAAAACGGTATGGCATGAATGTCTTTCCCTGACGCTAAATCCCACACTTTTAGTAGATTTATATTTTCCTCGTCCTGTCCACCTCCGCTGTTCGTACTAAAAACACCGGCCAGCATTTTCCCATCAGAGCTAATGGCCAGATTGGGCCTCACGCTGTCATGAATTATCCCTTCATCTCTCTTATATTTAACCGTCTGTGGCGGTTTGGACAAGCGGCGGATTTCTTGCCCAGAGACTAAATCGATGAGGGGAATACCGTCAAGAGGTTTGCCATTGCTGCCCTCTGCCTGTAAAGTAGCCAAAACAGTCCCTTGAGGGCTGATTGCCCAGTGCTGCCACGGAAACTCAGCAATCTCAAAATTTTTGAGCGGCGAAAAGTTCTGCGCCACTGCTTTTGCTGCCTCGATTAAACGAGAGCCCCAAAGATTCCGGCGGAGATTCTTCTCATCAATAAAAGAACTACTCTCTAATTGGAGAGCTTCCGCAGACAGTTTTAATCCTCGCTCCTGTTCCCCACTGGCATAGAGTGCCACTCCAAGGGCCAATTTAGCTTCTCCTCCCTTTGGAGCAATTTCAGCTGCTCTCTGCCAGCGCTGGATTGCTTTTTCTGCATTTCCCCTCTCGTATTCTATCAACCCTATATTCATATTAGCAAAGACACTGTTGGGGCTAACAAACAGCAACTTTTCATAATATGTCAGAGCTTGGCTAATTTCCTTTTGTTTGTGAGAAGATACAGCCCAGTCAGCCAGTATTTCAGCCAGCGAGGGATTCTTGGGCAAGAGAGTTACGTCGGATTGTTTGTACAGTACCTCAATCGGGATGCCTAAATTGAAGCCAGATTTTATCGCCACTGAATTTCCCGTATCCGGATTAAAGATAACTTCCCCCTCAGCGCGTCCGTGAATGCCAATTAAGCGACCTTTCTCGTCAAACACCGGCCCGCCACTCATGCCAGACTGAGTGGTATTCGTGTACACCAGTTCGTACCCCTCTTCTCCCGCACCCAGCGTTCGCCCCGATACCTTTCCCGATGTGAACTGAAAGATGCGCTGAGTAATGGCTTGTCCCGGATGGGGCCAACCGGCAATATAAATGCTCGCCCCCTCTGTCGCCGCCTCCGAACTCCCCATCGCCGCGACGGGATAATTTTTCTCGCTGGTAAACTCCACAACCGCCAAGTCAATCCCCGGCAATTTTTTCACCGTGCGGTAGTGCAGGATATGTTTGGTTCCGTCCGAAGTCACAATCTCATATTCATCCGGCGTCGCCACCACATGCTTGGCGGTTATCACGCTGTAAGTGTTGCCGTCTTTGCCCACGATTGCGCCCGAACCCGGGTTCTGACCGTTGAGCGCCACGGTGACACTTTTCGCCATCGCTGCGATGGCTTTCTCACCCACAGTTTGCGGCACAGCACTTTGGGTTTGCGCCAGCACTATCGCCGCACCAATTAACGCCGCCGAGAGCTGATAAGAAAAATTCACGAAACGCACTCCTCCTGAATCATATAATCTCCGGTCACTCCCCGGACATTAAATTTTTTCCCCTTTAGCTTAACACAGCCAAGCTCACTTTGTCGCGCCGCGCCGCAACCGTTGAGCGATTTCTGTATAGCCCTTTTTTTCCGCTAAGCGCAGCGGGGTGTCGCCGTTGCTGTCCCTCGCGCTGACATCTGACCCCTTGGCAACCAGCACCCAGACCATTACCCGATCGCGTCTCTCCACTGCCAAGTGCAGCGGCGTTATCTCGTTTTTTTCGCACTTGGGACACCGGATTCTCCAGTCAAACTTAGCATTGATATCTGCCCCCTTGGAGATCAGCAACTCCACCCCCTCAATGTCGCGATCCCACACAGCGTGGTGCCAGAGGGTTTCACCCAGTCTGTTGCTGTTTTCTGGGGGAAAAAAGCTGTTGCTGATCCTGTCCTCAACATTAGCACCGGCAGCAATCAGCAGCTGCGCCAGCTCGATATCTTTTCTGCCCAAAGCGCACCGGAGGAGAGACATATGGCAGCAGTCATATTGGGCGCGGACATTAATGATATGGCGTATGGGGCTCATGCGCATGGGGCTCATGCGCATGGGGTAAGTAGGGGCGGGTTCACCCAAGATGTCTCTGGGTTTTACCAGATGTTAGTAAACCCGCCCCTACCAGCTTTTGCCTGCATGCGTGATGCCATGCATGCCTGATGCCCATGTACTAACCTAAGTGCATACTGCTATATCACTCCCCTCCCCCCACCGGCATTTTATATGAGTCATTAGCCGGATTCTTGAACAAAACATAATAAGTATTTGCGGCTACCGCTTTCCTTTCCTGACTTTTGGATGCGCTACCGCAAATAAACTTTTATGAATTACGGCTGCACACTTATCTAAAGTGCCGGTCGCCGGCACCGGCGAGCGCTCACAGCCTGGGGCGCAACCCGTAGTGCCGGTAGTGCCAGTAATCGCGCAAAATCTTATCGTGGTCAAAGCATAAATTAGCCGGCACCCGCCAAGACTCAAAAATCCCTAGAGTTTTAGCGTCATCCGCCGCCACAGGCTCCCCCGTCGCCGTGGCGATAAACACCACACTCAGCGTGTGCTGGCGCGGGTCGCGATTCGGGTCAGAATAGACATAGAATTGCTCCACCAGCTCCACCGGCAGCCCCGTCTCCTCTAGAGCTTCTCGCCGCGCCGCCGCCTCCACCGGCTCGCCATAGTCCACAAACCCCCCCGGAATCGCCCACCCGTAGGGCGGATTGCGGCGCTCAATCAGCACAATAGGCCGGTCTTGCCGGTCAATCAGCTCGATAATTATATCTACAGTCGGAACTGGGTTTCTATAAGCCATATCGATTTTAGAGGCTAGATTTTACAGCTTAGTGAATTGGGCATGGGGCATGGGGCATTGGGCATGGGGCATGGGGCATTGGGCATGGGGCATTGGGCATGGGGCATTGGGCATGAAGTTAATTATCAACTTTTCTCTCAACCCCTAACCCCTAACCCCTAATCCCTAACCCCTAACATGGGGCATCATCGCATTGGAACTGCATACTGTTTCCTTTCCCACGCTTCTAATTGCGCTCAATAGAACAGACATGATATTATAGAGGGTTATGCAAAAAGCCGGTCAGTAAACAGCGACACCAATCAGCCGCAAGTCATCTGAAAAGGAAAAATACAGCTAGGGGCAGAGTGTTTGCCGCCCAGTTCCAGTATAAGATGGCTCAGGACTCAGGAATCAGCACGGATATGCTTCACAGAGCCAGCGGGATTTTGCTCCACCCCACCTCCTTGCCCAGCCGCTTTGGGACTGGCGACTTAGGGCCACAAGCCTATGGCTTTATAGATTTTTTGGCAGAAAGCGGCCAGAACCTGTGGCAAGACCTGCCTTTGGGGCCAACCGCCTACGGCAATTCCCCCTACATGTGCTATTCCGCAATGGCTGGAAACCCGCTGCTGATCAGCCCGGAAGAGTTGGGCCAGAAAGGCTTGCTCTCCAAGGAAGACTTGGCCGGTGCGCCGGAGTTTCCTGCCGGCGAGGTGGATTTTGAGCGAGTCACTGCCGTAAAGATGGGCTTGTGCGATACCGCCCAGACGCCAAGACGCCAGACATCGGCCACCGCCTGCTGACTCTGACGCGAACCTGCGGTCGCCAATCTTGACCGTTCCGCTCGCCGTTTCGGGCTGCCGCCCTGTTTGCTTGTTCGGAATTCCGATAGATTAATTTTCTTTGTTTTAAACCGCCAAGACGCCAAGACGACAAGACGCTAAGGAGGAAAGGGAGAAGGGAGAATGCTAAATGGCAAGCAATTCCCCGGAGTCTAGGAGGGTCTTTCTATCGCTCCGCCCCGTTGGGCGAGAAATTGGCGAGGGGTTGGGCAATTTTTCTGGCAGTATTTCTATCAGAATTCCGTCCCGAAAATTTTATAAAAATTTAATATATGGCGTCTCACATATTAGTGAGGTACTGAGAAACCCAGTTTCTTTAAGAAACCGGGTTTCAGGGGCCTATTTCATCCAACTGAGAGCCGCTAGAGAACAGGCACCCGTCGGGGTGAGGGCGGGTTTGTGAATAGATTGCGGGGGCCAAGACTTCGGGCGAAACCCACCCCAACAAAGCATTTCCGAATGTAAATATACATACAAAGTTACCTGAAATATAAGTAAGAATTGTTACAATACAGGCTCAATTCGATGTGCCGGCGGGCGTTCCGTGATAAAGTCAGGGCATTTAGCAGCATACGCTCGGGCAGTCGCTGTGTGCCAGCGGCTCCCCTAGTTGAGCTGCAACTGTTTAGTTTTTATTTCCCAGATCCGATCATGCCCTTTCCCAGATCCAGCGGTATATTGCTCCACCCAACATCCTTTCCCAGCCGGTTTGGTATTGGCGACTTAGGAGAGCAAGCCTATCACTTTATTGATTTTTTGGTAGAGACGCGCCAGCGGCTGTGGCAGGTTTTGCCCCTCGGGCCCACCGGCTTTGGCAATTCCCCTTACATGTGCTACTCAGCAATGGCAGGCAATCCGCTGCTGATCAACCTGGAGTGGCTGCGGGACGAGGGGTTCCTCAGCCATGAAGACTTTGGCGGGGTGCCAGAATTTCCCGCCGGCAGAGTGGATTTCGATCTGGTGGCCAAAGTGAAAATCCCCCTGCTGCTGAAAATCAGCCAGAACTTTACAGCCAAGGCGTCGGAAGAGCAGCAAGAGGAATTTAAGGTGTTTTGTGACGCCCAGGCGTACTGGCTGGATGACTACGCCGTCTTCATGGCCATCAAAGAGGCCAAAGAAGGAGCCAGCTGGCACCAGTGGGAGCCGGAACTGGCGCAGCGCCAGCCCGCCGCCCTGGCGGAATGCCTGCGGCGGATGCCCGGTGAGATTTTTTTCCAGAAATTCTTGCAGTTTCAGTTCTTCCGCCAGTGGTCAGCCCTGAAGCGCTACGCCAATGAGCGGGGCATCGAGATCGTCGGCGATATTCCTATCTATGTGGCGCACGACAGCGCCGATGTCTGGGCGCATCCGGAAATCTTTTGCCTGGACAAAAAGACTGGCGAGCCGGCGGGGATAGCGGGAGTTCCGCCGGATTACTTCAGCGCCACCGGCCAGCTGTGGGGCAACCCCGTCTATCTGTGGCGGCAGCTGCAAAAAACCGATTTCGACTGGTGGGTGCAGCGCTTCCAGTCGATGCTCAATTATGTAGACATCATTCGCATCGACCACTTCCGGGGGTTCGAGGCGTTCTGGTCTGTCCGTCAGGGCGAAACCACTGCCATTAAGGGTAAGTGGGTGAAGGCACCGGGAGAGGCTTTCTTTGAGACGCTCAATAAAAAGCTGGGCAAGCTGCCGGTGCTGGCGGAGGATTTGGGCGTCATTACCCCAGAGGTGGAGGCGCTGCGAGATAAGTTCGAGTTTCCGGGGATGAAGATTTTGCACTTTGCCTTTGGCTCTGGCAGCGACAATCCCTATTTGCCGTTTAATTATTACGAGCGCAACTGTCTGGTTTACACCGGCACCCACGACAACGACACCACAGCCGGCTGGTTCAGCATGCTGGCCGAACACGAACGGCAGGGAGTGATGGCCTATTTGGGGCACGTCAGTCCGGATGGCATACACTGGGATTTAATCCGGCTGGCCCTTTCTTCTGTGGCGAATCTGGCGATTATCCCCCTGCAGGATATTTTAGGGCTGGGGAGCGAAGCGCGGATGAACACTCCCGGACTTGCCGAGGGAAACTGGGGCTGGCGATACGGGTATGGCGCTCTGACCGGCGACGTGCGCCACCGTTTGAAAAGCATGACGGAAACCTTTGGCCGCGCCACTTGACAGCTGAAAGCGACGAGCTGACAGCCGGTGGCGTTCAAAAGTAGGGGCCGGTTCACCGGAGATATCTGTGGCAGGGGTTGGTTGCAAGCAGGGGCGGGCTGACTGGAGATATTTCTCACAAGCGCCAAGATTGCTCACTTTCCCCGCCCCCGCCTTTCGCCCGCTCTCAAAGCAACTGCGGTGGGACTCTGAAGCCACTGGGCACTGATTCAAGATTCAGGGTTGGCTTTAACGGTCACCTCTTCCACCGCTCCGGGCGCTCCCATTTGCTTGGCCTGTCCGTCATTAACAGCCACGAGCACGCCACCGGCATTGCCGGCGCGCACCACCAGTTCCTGCTTGGCCTCCCAAGTGCGCTTGGTGCCCTCTGGGAGAACGCCCTCAAACTGGGTTTTCCCGTCTGCCACAACCTCGATCCAAGACTCTGCCTTTAAGGTCAGGCCAATCCGCACTGCTCCAGCTGTGGTGTTCGGAGTCGGAGATTCTTTAGCGGTTAACTTAGCCAGACTGGGAGCCGGTCGCCGCTCCTTTTGCCCGACCGGCTTGGCCGGCGGTGCCGGCTCGATGTCGGGCCGGCTCGCCTGGATTGCCGAGCGGTCGAGCATCTGCGACAGACCTTGGACAGAACACATAATTAGCACAATGTACAGGAGATAGAGATGAATCGGTCGCAATTGCGCCGATGGCCAATTTATCCAGGGATAGTTGAGCAATCGCAGATTCGATTCGACCGGAAAATCACTTGCCAGATCGACCCCGTTCAGCCCCAGGGCGTTGGCAAAGCGGCGAATAAAGCCCCGAATGTAGATCGGCTCCGGCAGGTGTTCCAGCTGGCCCTCCTCAATCGCCTGCAGGTGCCTGACCCCGATCATTGTCCTCATCGAAACTTCTTCTAGGGACAAATTCAACTCCAGGCGCACCCGGTGCAGGCGAGCCCCCAGCTCTGACAGTTTTTCTGCGCGTTCTTGCTCAAAATTGCGTATATTTTTTTTCTTACGCCTCTTGACAATATTCATAAAGTGCGGTCCTCAATGTCGGCTGGCAGATTTACTGATGTGAGATCGAGTTGGGCTTGTAAGAACCTCAGCTCAAAGTCTTTGAGGGGGCGGATTCGACCGCTGGGCAACAGCGGTTCTCCGGGCGGTTGCAGTTGAATGGGGCCAATCGCCGTGCGGTGCAGGTTAACCACTGGATATCCTAACTGCTCTGCGACACGTCGAATCTGTCGATTTCTGCCCTCTACGAGAATTACTTGCAAAAGCGTCTGGGAGTCCGGATACTGCTTGATAGCGCGGACAGAAGCAGGCAGTGTTTTCCTGCCGTCGAGCATGACCCCATTGCGCCAAGCTTGCATTGCCTCAGCCGTCGGAGCCCCCCGCACCAGCACTTCATAGGTTTTGGGAATGCCGTGACGGGGGTGCGTCAGGCCAAACGTCAGCTCCCCATCGTTGGTTAGCAGCAATGCGCCTGTGGATTCCGCATCTAAGCGTCCAATCGGGTGAACGCCCTGACCGCTGCGGAGTGGCCCGGGCAGCAGATCCAGCACGGTCTTGCGCCCTGCGGGATCGCTGCAAGTGGACACCACCCCTGCCGGTTTGTTCAGCAACAGATACACCGGCTGCGGGCGAGCAGCCCTCAGGGGTGCGCCATCAACTTCAATCAGATCCCGCTCTGGATTTGCTTTTTCCCCCAACTGCACCACTCTGCCATTCAGTCGCACCCGTCCGTCCAGGATCATTTCCTCGGCTTGACGGCGCGAGGCAATGCCCCACTGAGAGAGGATTTTTTGCAGTCTTTCCTCCATGCTCGTGTTAGCTTCAGCTCCGAATCAATAAGGTTTAGGCTGAATCGGGGCCTCAGAGCAGCCCCGATTATGTACAAATATTACAAGAAGAAGGATGATAGCCTCGGATCTCACTGTTTTATACATGTTCCTCGACCGGCTGAAGGTCAGACTGTCAGCTGTCGCCTCTGGCCCTCACCCCCCGACTTTCTCCCCGATATCAAGTTGGGGGCGCAACGGCAGGCTGTCAGTTATTGTTCGGCGGACCCCTGACTTTTGACCCCTTCAGGCTCGGGCTCGACGGTTGGAGACTGAATGCTTGCGGTATATTTACTATTTTGTGACTTAATATTGCCTCCTTGCTGATTTTTTAGGAAAATTGAACATGCTTTTCGAGGGTGATTCCCCGCCGTCCCATCCCGACCGCCAACAGGCCCGTTCCGTGGGGGCTCCGCAGGAGCAGCGCTCTGCCGCCGCCGCTGCCAAAGCGGCCTCACCAGCCGAGCCGGCTCGGCAAAGCCGCCTGATCAGTAAGGTGCTCTCACCGGCGGTGCGGCTGTGGCTGCTATCGCAAGTTGAGCGCGTCGAAGACTTACAGGTGAAAATTCAGGGCGGAGATCGCCAGATCCTGCAAGGTGAGATCCCCTCAGTCTCCCTTTCCGCTAAGGGTGCTGTCTATCAAGGACTGCACCTGAGCCAACTTCTACTCACCGCCACCGGCATTCGCATCAATATCGGTCAGGTTCTCAAAGGCAAACCCCTCCGCCTGCTCTCCCCTTTGCCGGTTGCCGGGGAATTGCTGCTGCGAGAAGCCGACCTCAACGCTTCTGTGTCAGCGCCGTTACTCTCTATAGCTCTCACCGAATTTTTGTGCAAAAATCTGCCCCCGGCATCTGCCTTTGCCAAGATGGCTTCCCTTCCCATTACTTTGCAAAACCCTGAGATTCGCATTGATTCAGGCCAGCTGGCTCTCAGCGGCATTTTGCTGTCTGCCACCGGCACTGAGCTGCCTTTTGTCTTCGGCACCGGCTTGTCGGGCGCAAACCGCGAGCTGCAGTTTGTCCGCCCCCATTTCCAGACCCCGCCCGGATCGCCCGCTCCCCAGCCCGATGACTTCACACTGGATTTAGGGCCAGAAGTTGATATCCAGGAATTAACCCTCCGCCAAAGCCAGCTGGTTTGTCGCGGCAGCATCACCGTGCTTCCGGGTTAAGGGTGAAGGGCACTTTACAGCGCCGGTCTGGCATGAAAAAATCAACTTAAGAAACCGGTTTTATGCTAAAATATAAACCGGTTTTCTTGGGATGATATGCACTTAAATAATTTAAAGTTAATCAGGAACCGCCATAGGCGCGTCAGCGACTTCCCGTAGGGTAGACGCCAAGAACGCCAAGAGGAAGGCCCCAGTGCCACGGGGGAACTGCCCCAGCAGGAATTATCCAAAGGATTTAGACGCGCTAGAGTGCCCTCTGCGGCAGCATTTACCCGGGCTGCCGCTGCTTTTATAGCGTGCCGGTATTGTATTAAAATCGCGGTGAATAAACCGAGTTTCTATCGCGGGTATTGACCAATTTGTCCGAGGTCAAGCCTCAAGAAACTCGGTTTCTGAGATGTCTTGACAAGCCCTTTAGCCCGACAGCAAAGGTAACAGGAGAGTGACGAAGTAATAGACTAGGGGAGCGGTAAAAACGTAGCTGTCGGCGCGGTCTAAGATGCCGCCGTGACCTGGAATCAGCTGCCCAGAATCCTTGACACCGGCATCCCGCTTCATCATCGACTCAGTTAAGTCGCCGAGCAAGCTGGCGATGCCGATCAGCAGGCCCAAAGCGATGCCGGTTGCCGGCCAGCTGGGCCAGTCGAGATACCAAGCGCCTGCCGCCGCACACGCCACGCTGCCGGCGACTCCAAACACGGCTCCCTCAACAGTCTTTTTGGGGCTGATGTCGGAAAGGCGAGTCCGACCGAAAAACTTACCGAAAGTGTAGGCCCCAATATCAGCGGCCCAGATGCAGATGAATGCCAGCAGTGTGACAGTTAGTCCCTCTGGCAGCGCCTTGATATCGGTCCCGGCTTCTGGCCAGTAACCGCCCATCGGCAGGTTGCTGGACACTTCACTGCCTGTAGCTCGCAACCGCACCCAGTAACTGGGCAAATAACCGCCATAAAATAGCCCCAAAATTGACGCTGAAATATCGGCTATCGTGGCTAATTTAGGCTGAAACAGCAGGTAGAAACATATAAATGTTCCGGCCACCGGCAGTACGGCGTCAGCTAGATCGCTTGACATGGTAGAAATCACCAGTAAGGCTTGGCTGACGGCCAGGGTCGTTTTACCTGCCGGCGCAATTCCTGTGGCTCGCACCAGCTCAAAGTATTCCAGCTGGCCGAGATAGACAATAATGCCAAAACAGAGGGTGAAGTACCAACCCCCAAGTACAGTCATCCCCAGAGCGAGGGCGATCGCGACAATTCCGCTCAGGATTCGAGACCAAGGCATAGGACGATTTTCTCTTTAATAGAGGAACTCATTAATCATTAAGGCTTATTGGGCATTGGACATTGGGCATCACGCAAAAGCGAATCCCCCTCGCCCGGCTTTTAATTGCAATTAATCAGCCGGACTGGATATGAGAATTTCTTTTCTGGCCCGGAGCAACCGATTGGGCGAGGGGGTTAACCTGGGGTTAACCAATCCAATTTGGCATATTTTGGGGAACAGTGGGGCAGTTCGGCGCTGTTTCGATGCCCCCGAGAAGCTCAGGCGTTGCGCCGGCGCTGCTTAGCCATTTCTCCCCCGCCCCCGGCCCGTTTGAGGCTCAATCTAACTTCTCGCCGCTGAGGATAAAAATCGGATTGACTGCGGCAAAAACTTGATGGTTGCCCCGCGTCTCGAGCCGGTTCACAGCGGACTGCACCACCTCAATATTGCGCACTTGCAGTTCGGCAAAGCTTTCTGAAATCGCGTAGAGACTCTCCAGATTGCTCGCTGTGGCCACAATCCGGCCTTTGGGCAGCAGGTACTGCCAGACTTCCTGGAGGATGGCTTTGATGGGGCGTCCTCCCTCAATGCAAACCCGCAGGGGTCTTTCCGGCAGGTCTTTGAGACATTCTGGGGCGCTGCCAAAAATCACCTCTACATTGCTGACGCCGAAACGCTCGCAGTTGCGGCGGATCAGGCTGACCACTTCCTCATCCCGCTCCACGGCGACAATCCGTCCTTGGGGACACAGCAACCCACTCTCCACGGGAATCGTGCCGGTGCCGGCTCCAATGTCCCACAGCACGGAGTCTGGCATCAGCCGCAGCTGGGAGACGATCTGCAGCCGCACTTCGCGCTTGCTCAGGGGAATCCCGGGCAGCCGCTCGAACAGCTCATCCGGGATACCCGGGGTAACGTAAGGCCATAGCATAAAAAGTTTTCACCCTGTAAATTCTTAATAATTAATTTTGAATTGTTAGCTCCGCGAGCCACTTGCCTGCTGGCAGCTGACCGTTTGTAGGGGCGGGCTCACCAACATCTGAACTTCGTAGAGATATTTTAGGTGAACCCGCCCCTACGAGCCCAATCGGCTGGCCTCGTAGGGGCGCATAGTTTTCATCAGTGGCGCTCTTGGCGCTGCAGTAGGGGCGGGTTTACCAACATCTGAACTTCGTAGAGATATTGTAAGTGAACCCGCCCCTACTCCCCTCACTTTCGCACAACCTTTAACGTTTGCAAGCTGGGGTCGCCACACCCTGTGACTGTCCCACCTGAGCTTAGCACCCGCTGCAGGTAGTCGAGGGCCGCTGTTGTAATGATTTCACCGGGCACCAGCACCGGCACCCCGGGCGGGTAGGGACAGACTATCTCGGCACTGATCCTGTGGCACGCCCGCTCGCTCTGGAGCGTTTCTGTCTCGGCAAAGAAGGCTTCACGGGGGGTGAGGGCAGGAGCCGCGGGGGAACACGGCAGCACCGGCACACCGGCACAGGACAGTCCCGCCTCAAGCCTTTTCTCTTTCTCCGCTAGTGTGGTAAAACCCCGCACCAATTGCTCAATATCTGCCGGCGTGTTGCCGGCACTGACGATAAATGTCAGCTGCCGCAGGCAAGGCAATTCAGCGGTCACGCCCAGCTGCCCGTGCAGGATTTCATCCGCTTCATACCCGCTGAGCCCCAAACCGGCAGCGCTCACGGTCAGGCGCGTCCGGTCGAGGGCGGCGAAACCGGGCGTCACCGCCTCGGGGGATGGGGGCTGTAAAACCGACAGTCCCGGAATCTGGGCCAGCCGGCTTCTGGCTCCCTCCGCCAGCTCCAGCGCCTGCGCCAGCAGTTGCTCCCCCTGTGTGGCCATTTGCTGCCGCGCCGCATCCAAGGACGCCAGCAATAAATAGCTCGGACTTGTGGATTGCACAAGCTGCAAAGCTTTACTGACGCGCTGCCGGTCGATTCGGTCTCCCCGGACATGCAGCATCGATGCCTGAGTCATGGCCGAGAGGACCTTGTGGGCCGACTGCACGGTTAAATCCGCACCGGCAGCCAGCGCCGGAGACGGCAAGTCGGGATGAAAGGCAAAATGCGGCCCGTGAGCTTCGTCCGCCAGCAAAGGGATGCCGTGCCGGTGCGCCAGTTCAGCAATAGCCGCCACATCGCCGCAAACCCCGTGATAGGTGGGGTAAACCACCATCACCGCCTTGGCGTCCGGATGCCGGTCGAGGGCTTCCGCCACTCCTGCCGGCGTGATGCTGTTAGCCAAATCCCAAGCTGGGTCGTATTCGGGACTGACGAACACCGGCACCGCACCCGAGAGAACCAGACCGGAAATCGCTGAGCGGTGGACATTCCGGGGCAGGATGATTTTGTCGCCGGCAGCGCAGGTCGCCAAAATTGAGGCAATAATTCCACCCGTAGAACCATTGACAAGAAACCAAGTTTGTGCTGCGCCAAACGCCTGAGCTGCCAGTTGCTGCGCTTCTCGGATCGCGCCCTCTGGGGCGAACAAGTTATCCAGTTCTGGGAGTTCCGGCAAGTCGGCTTCAAACACTGTTTTCCCGAGTAGGTCAGCTAGCGGCTGGGGAATTCCCCGCCCCCGCTTGTGCCCGGGGGCGTAGAAGGGGGCGTGCTGCCGGTGGGCGAGTTCTTGCAGGGCTTCCAGTAAGGGCGCTCTGGTTTGGTCTTGCGGGGGCAATTTATCAGTTTCCAATCGGCGCAGTAGGGATTTGACTGTTGGCGTCCGTAGCTGTCAATCTCTCATTTTACAGCACTTCTCAATAATTTGTGACACCTCTCTCTCTTTTCTTTTCTTGGCGATCTTGGCGTCTTGGCGGTTTATTTGATAACTCATCACACCCCATCAAATCAACCTCATATATTTGATTGGAAGTGGCATCAAACCGGCTTTCATGCGGGCTATTTTCCCTTGATTTTTGCCGGCATATTTCGATGAAACCCACCGCCTCTGGGGGTGCCGGCCTTCCCCCAGAGGGAAAGTTGCCTTGTTTTAACCTAAAGCGGCACAGAATCTAGCTATTTAGATAGATGTCATTTCTGCTGGTTTCTAACTACTTTGAAAGCATGGAGTTATTTCAGCAGCAATTTATGATTAATGCCAGTATCGATCCCCAGCCAGAGATTCCCAATCCGGAGCCGGTTCTGCCGCCACTGCCTCAACCCCCACCGGCACCCGGGCCAGTGCCCGAGCCGGTGCCGGGACCGATTCCGCAGCCCATACCGGGACCGGTGCCCGAGCCGGTGCCGGGACCGGTGCCCGAGCCGGTGCCCGGGCCCATTCCCCAGCCGGTGCCCGGTCCAATACCGCAAACCATTCCCGGGCCGGTATAAAGCGGGGCACAGGTGGAACGCCTGTGCTGCGGCGTTTTGAGCGAGCCGGTGAGGATTAGTTAAAGTTGAGGGCAGTCTCCTTGCAAACGTCTATCTTGTACAAGTCAGTGGACTTGCCATCTTCGTATTCGGCCCGGACGTCAAAGACGCAGCCGGCTTCAGAACCCCCGTAGTCAGCTGGGTCCCACTCGAAGTCCACCTTCTCGCGGTCAGCCACGCGAGTGCCTTCTAGTTCGTTCTTGCCCCACGTTTGCTTGTCGGGCGGGGACATGTACAGTGCGGTCATGTTCTTGCCGCTGTTGTTGATGACAGAGATTTTTATGATGTCTTGAGCCAGGGCGCTGCCGGCCAGCGTTACCAGTGGCAGGGCCAGGGTGGCAGCGAGGGTGACGTTGCGGAACGATTTGTGAGCCATGGGCAGAAATTTCCTGAAGTTAATAGATTTTTCAGTCGTGGTCAAAGCACCCTGGAAGGCACCGCTCCCGATATGCCCGCGATAGCTTTTGGTATTCTGACAGAGGTGATACGTTGCTAAACTGCCATGCTGAGAGCCGGGATTGTCGGACTGCCTAATGTTGGTAAATCTACCTTATTTAATGCCGTGGTGGCAAACGCCAAGGCTGCTGCGGCTAATTTTCCCTTTTGCACCATTGAACCCAATGTCGGGGTGGTTGCCGTGCCAGACGAGCGGTTAAACGTGCTGGCCAAACTTTCGGCGTCGAAGCAAATTGTACCCGCACGCATCGAGTTTGTCGATATTGCGGGTTTGGTCAAGGGTGCCAGCCAGGGAGAAGGGCTGGGAAACCAGTTCCTGTCCCACATCCGGGAAGTGGATGCCATTGTCCATGTGGTGCGCTGTTTCGAGAATGACGACATTATCCACGTCGCCGGGAATGTTGACCCCGAGCGGGATATTGAAATCATTAACCTGGAGCTGGCTTTGGCCGATCTGGCGCAGGTTGAGCGGCGTATCGAGCGCACCCGCAAGCAAGCTCGCACCAGTAAGGACGCTCAGGTGGAACTCTTGGCGCTGGAAAAACTGGCGGCTGCCCTGAATGAGGGCAAGCAGGCGCGGGGGGTGAGTTTGACGCCTGAGGAGGCGGAATCCATACAGGCGCTGAATTTGCTCACCGGCAAGCCGATTATCTATGCCGCCAATGTGTCTGAGGACGATTTGGCGGCGGGAAACCAGTGGGTGGAGCGGGTGCGGGGGATTGCGGCTGCACAGAGCGCCCAAGTTGTGGTGGTTTCGGCGCAAGTTGAGTCAGAGCTGGTGGAGTTGCCACAAGAGGAGCGGGCTGACTTCCTGCAATCCCTGGGGGTTGAGGAAGGCGGGCTGAAATCCCTGATCCGCGCTACTTATGAGCTGTTGGGCTTGCGGACATTTTTGACCACCGGCCCCGAGGAAACCCGCGCTTGGACAATTAAGGCCGGGATGCTAGCGCCGCAGGCTGCCGGTGTGATTCACTCGGATTTTGAGCGGGGCTTCATTCGGGCGGAGACGGTTGCTTACCGGGATCTCGTGGGAGCAGGCTCCATGAGCGCTGCTCGGGAAAAAGGCTTGCTCCGCAGTGAGGGTAAGGATTATCTGGTGCAGGAAGGCGATGTGATGCTGTTCCGGTTTAATGTCTGAGTGGCTATCCCGCTGTCCGCATTTCCTCTGATTCCTCAAAGGCTTGCAAGTGGGGAAGGCGGGCATTGGAGCGCAGGCACAAGCGTCCCGCTCGCCGGCATTCGACGGGGCGTCCCGCCTGTCGGGCAACTGGTTAGGTAGATTTGCCTTCTGGCAATTCCCCTGCTATCATACAGCCGCAAGAGTCAGAATTGTAACAGCAGCAGGCAGCGCATCATTAGTACAATATATGTAACTGATGACTGCATCGGGGCAGAAATGGGCAATTTCTCCCGCACAGGTTTCAGGTGTCGGGTTGCCTTTCCCCCGCTCGCCACTCCCCCCTGTCCTGCCCTGCCTGAATGCCCCGCAGCCGGGAACTGGCGACAGATTTCCGCTCAGGTTATTTTAGCCTTCCAGAGCGGATGCGCGGGATCTCTGTAAATTCCACTTCCGAGCCGCCCAGATGGCCCTCTGTTATTAAAATGGGGCTATTCTAGCGAGATTTTACCCAATTAGAGGTGTATAAATGCCGGAAATTACCAAAGAAGAAATGCGTGAAAGACTGGGCAACATTGACCAGATTCGCGATATCATATTTGGCGCTCAGATCCGCGATTTTAACAATCGCTTCGAGAAGCTGGAGACGGAACTGTCTGTTCTGCAGCAGGAGATGCACGATTACGCGGCGCAGGTGAAGAGCATTCTCTCAACCGAGCTGCGATCGGCGATTGAGTCCTTTGAGAAGAAGCTGAAGTCTCTGACCATCAGCACTCAGGAAGAAGCGGCGGATCTGCGGCAACAGCTCGACCGCATAAACCGGAAGTTCTCTACCAGTATTGAAGCGCTGGATGAGGCTGTAGACAAACAGAACTCCACGCTCCGAGACGAATTTGCGATAACAAGAGATCGGCTTCAAGATGAAGTTCGTAATTTGAGGAATCAGGTGTTTGATGAGCTAGAGAAACGCCTGACGATGATGAAAGGCGACAAGGTGTCTAAGGACGATATGGCAGAACTGCTGTTTGAACTTGGCATGCGGTTGAAAGGCACTGAGTTTGTTCCTGAACTCAAAGAAGCTGCCGACACGAATCTCTATACCGATGTGCGGTTAATAGAGCCAACGCCGGCGAGTTCAAAGTAGAGACAGGGGTCGGTGGCGTCTCCACACCTCGCGAGTGAGAACGGGGGGAGAGTAGCAGCAATTGTAGGGATGGCAGAGTATGGCTTTATCGAAAGAAAATCAGGGTGATATGAATCGGGCTGGGGATCTGCTTCCTGACTCTGCTGACTCCCGTGAGGGCTCAGCAGAGCAGCTTAAAGAGTTGGTGGAGCTATTGGCTGACCTGCTGGGCGCTGACTCAATTCAGGCATCTGAGCTGGAACTCCCCCCGCACAGCAATGCTTCAAATGGTAAAGCCGGCGGGAACGCTTTCGGGCACGACCGGCTGAAACTACCGCCTGCCGGTGCTGGACCAGCACAAGAACACCCGCAGCACGAGCGGGCACAGCTTCTCGAAGAACTGACTGCTGTGGAGGGGGATTCTCACCGGCTATCCCCACCGGCACAGCGGTCTGAGCCAGCCCCAGAAAGCCCCCCCAGTGAGCCGGCGGAGCCTCTCGCAAAACTCACTGGTGTGAGTGACTGTTCTGGCCGACTATCTGAGTCGGCACAGGGGGCTGAGCCCGCCCCAGAGAGCCCCCCCTACCAGCCGGCGGAGCTTCTCGAACAACTCACTGCTGTGAGGGGGGATTCGGACCGGCTATCTCCGCCTCTCCCTGGACTCACATCTGTGAGTAAGGGTTCAGACCGGCTCAGAGAGCCGGCACAGGGGTCTGAGCCAGCCCCAGAAAGCCCCCCCTACCAGCCGGCGGCGCTAGAGGTTCAGGAGACTCCTGCTGAGAGGACAGATAGCCCTGTAGTTCAGCCGCCGCAGTCAGCGCCGGCAGAAAATATCCTGGCATCTAACGAGAATTTAGATGCTCTAATCGCGGCTATTGAAAAGCTGCCAATCGTGTCACCTCCCCGCCAGAGGCGGGAGGAAAAAGCAGAAGAGTTCCCGCTATATCAGGATAATACAGACGAAATAATTGCAGCATTTGATAATTCTCCAGATTTGTTAGAAACCTTCCAAAGTTGGGGGATGACGCCGGAACAGTCCCGGCTATCTCAGGAGAATTTAGACGAGCCGAAAGCGGCATTTGAAAGTGTGCCTGTCGTGCGATATCTGCCCAAGAGGCAGGTGAGGCGAGCCGAAAAGACCCAGCTGCCGGTGGGGAGCGCCGAGGATGATCTTGGCAATCCGGTTGAGCGCTTGCAGCATATTCTTGTCGGCTCCGTCGTGTCCGACTTCGAGCGCGTGAAAAAGCTGCTGCTGGATTCTGAACTGCCCGGGGTGCGTCACCTGCTGGCAACGATTGAACATAAACTGGGCAATTTGGAACACCAGATTTACGATCCCAATGAATTGATTAAGCTGCTGCTGCCTTGGATTGCTGATATCTTGAGTCTGAAGGTCGCTGATTCAAAAGAAGAAGTGGTCAGGGCGATCGTGCCAATCATTGATGAAGTGATTAAGGGAAGGAGCCTGGAAGACAAGGAGGCAATGAGTGCGGCCATAGCCGACTTGATACCAGCGGCAATTTCCAGACAGATCAGCGACTCCCCAAGGGAAATCGCCAAGGCAATCGGGCCTGAAATGGGCGCGGCCATTAGGGAGCAGATTAGACTGGATCGGGAGGAGATCGTCAGCACTCTGGCACCTGCGATTGGCTCAGCCATCAAGGAACAGATTAACCTGGAGCGGGACGCGATGGTGGACGCCCTGTATCCGGTGATTGGCAGCACCATTTCTAAATACTTGGCGGAAGCCATTCGCTCTATCAATGAAAAGGTGGCGAATGCATTTAGCCCAGAGGGAATCTCCCGCAAGATACGCGCCAGAATGCTGGGAGTTTCCGAGGGGGAATTAATCCTCAAGGAGTCGATGCCCTATATCGTCCAGGCTGTTTTTTTGATTCACAAAGGATCGGGTCTGGTGATTTCTGAGGCGCAGCGCTCTGACAGCCAGAGACTGGAATCTGAGATGGTGGCGGGGATGCTGACCGCTATCCGCAGCTTTGTGAATGACTGTATTGTCCAGTCTGGGGAAATCGCCGAACTCGACCAGATAGATTATGGCGGTTCCAAAATCGTCTTGGAGGTGGCGGGATACTGCTATATAGCGGTGGTGATTAAAGGAGAGCCGCCCAAGACGCTGATCGGGCAGCTGCGGGACACGCTGAGCACCATTGTCCTCAAGTATGGCAAAGCCATCGAAACGTTTGATGGCGATCCCGATACTGTCCCACCGGCAGTTCCGAAGCTTCTAGAAGCGTTAATGGCAATCGCCACAAAGGAAAATAAGGCAAAAGCTCCTACCGCTCTCTTGGGTATTGGCTTCGGGATACTGGGCTTAATTCTCGTGCTTTGGGGGATTGCTCAATATCGCAGCGGGATTGACCGGCGCATTGCGCACAGAGCTGCCACAGCCTTAGCCGAAGCCCCGGAGCTTGCGGTTTACCTGCTCACTGTGGACGCCGAGAGAGGGACCTTGAAGCTGGCGGGAAAGTTGCCCAACCCACAACTGCGCTCGAAAGCGGAGCAAATTGCACTGGCTGCCGCACCGGGTGTGAGGTTGGAGAATAAAATCATCACTGTCGATGTGCCTCCCGATCCGGTGCTGGTCGCCGGTGAGGTGAAACGGCTGACAGCGGTTTTGAATAAAATGGAGGGCGTTGAGATTTCAACGAGCTACAATGAACGCACTGTAACGGTGGGCGGAACGGTGAGCCGGCGGCAGGACGCCGAGAAAATCGCCGCTGCCCTCAAGCAAATTCCAGGGGTTCAGTCTGTTCTGAGCGCTGTAGAAATCAATCCGCTCGCGATCTCCAGCCGGATCTACTTCGATCCAGGCTCGGCCACCTTGAGCCCAGCATATCTCCAGACAATTGTCAAGATAAAAGAGTTTCTCAATCAATATCCCCAAAAATCTCTTAGGATAGTAGGGCACAGCGATCCCACCGGCACCCCCGCCCAAAATCAGGAGCTGGCACTGGCCCGGGCCAGCGAGGTGCGAGACGCCCTCGTCAGGCAAGGGATAGATGCCAGGCGGCTCACTGTCGCCGGGAGCGCAAACCCTCCCGCAGATGTGGAGTCCAGTCAGCCACTATTGTTAAGTAGATGCGTGCGATTTGAACCGCTCGACTAGGGGGCAAACAGAAAATAATGTCAACTGTATCTAAAAAAATGTGCCTTGTAGGCGACTTTGGGGTGGGGAAAACCAGCCTGATTCGCCGATTTGTGGACCGCCAGTTCAGCGACCAGTACCTGTCAACCGTGGGCGTGAAGATCTCCCGCAAGAACGTTGAGTTGGAACAGGCAGGACAGCCGGCCAAGAAGATTGTACAGTTGTTAATCTGGGATTTAGAAGGCCACACAAAATTTAAGGCGATTGCGCCCTCGTACCTGCAGGGAGCCAGCGGCGCTATCGTGGTGGCCGATGTGACCCGCCCAGAAACCGTTGAGAATCTGGCAGAGCGGATACAGCTGGTTTTATCGGTGAATCCCAAAGCGGCAGTGATCGTCGCCTTGAACAAAGCTGACCTGGTGGATGAGGAAAAACTCGCCAAACTGGCGCAGTCTCTTCAGTTTACAGAGAAGCAGCGAGTCATCGCCACCCACACAACTTCGGCCAAGACCGGCAAAGATGTTGACGAAATGTTTCAAAAATTAGCGTACAAAATGGTAGAAGCGACATAATAGCAATTGAGGCCGGTGGGGGTGCCGGTCGCCGGGACGGTTTCGCCGGGACAGTCTCACCGGGATGGCCTGATGGGATTTTCCCACTCACCCGCACAAGGCAGCAGTGACGGATGGCCGGTGAGGCACTTAGGGAGGGACGGAGGACAAAGGAAAAGTTTATGAACCCACTGTTAAAGAAACTTTTAGCGCCAACCCGCATGGAATACCTGACGGTGAATCAGGACTTGCTCATCCAAGAGACTTCCTTTGGTGTGGGGCGGTTTGCCGACCGGCCTGAAGAGGTCAGGGCCGGCTTTGATGTCCGCGACAGCTTCCCTGAACTGATAGGGGTTGAAGATATATTAAAAGAAATTCTTCTGGGGCGGCAGGCCAGTTTTGAGTTAAAAGGGATTGCCCGAAATTCAGAAAATAGCTCTCCTTTATATATTGATTTATGGGTGACAGACTGCCAAGATGAAGAGGCGCAGGAACCCGAGTTGGCTGTCTGGTTTGAAGATGTAACTGAAAAGATGGTCTTGAAGCAAAGCTTGGTGCAGAGAGCCAATGAAGCCCATCTTTTACTGAGCGCCTTAGCGACTTCAAAAAATCATATAGAGCGGATTATTGACTCAATGGCTGAGGCGTTGATAGTCACAGCTAGTTCGGGAAAAATAAAAACGGTGAATCGAGCGACACTAGATTTATTTGGGTACAGAGAAGCCGAATTGATTGGCCATCACATTTCCCTGATTCTTGCTGGGGAGCGACTGTTCTACCGCCAGCCATCTGGAGCGAACGCGCCGCAGTCGCTGGAAGTTGTCTGTCTGACGAAAACAGGAGAAGAAATTCTCGTTGCCTTTTCTCGCTCTGCCATTGAGAGTGAGGCAGAGGGGGTAGAAGATTTTGTTTATATCGGTCGGGACATTACCGAGCGCAAGCGGACAGAGGCAGCAGTGGCCCAGATCAATGCCGCCCTAGCGCAAAGAGTCGAGGAGCAAACCGCCGAATTAAAGCAGACAATCCAGCAGTTAGAGAGTGAGATTGGGGAGCGCCGGCAAACGGAAGCCGCCTTGCGGGAGAGCGAAGCGCGACTGAGCAGCCTGATGGACTCGCTGCAAGACGTAGTGTGGTCAATTTCAGCCACGAACTTTGAGGTATTTTACCTCAACCCAGCCACAGAAACGCTTTACGGTCGTTCAGTGGTGGAATTCCACGACAACCGGCACCTGTGGCAAGAAGTGATTCACCCGGAGGACAGAGCTGCCATTGCCCACTTTATCGAAATAATTCTAGAAACCGGCAGCGCAGAAACAGAGTACCGGATTGTCCGCCCCGACGGTGAGGTGCGGTGGGTGAATCACCGGGGGTGGCTGATTGGGGATAACAGCGGGATCGAGACTCGCATCGACGGGTTAATCACCGACATTAGCGAGCGCAAGCAGGCAGAAGTCTTGCTGCACCAGTACCAGAACCAGCTCGAAGAGCTTGTAAGCGAGCAGACTGCCGAACTGACAGAAACCAACGAACAGCTCCAGCTAGAAATCGGGGCGCGGAAGCGGACAGAGGAGGAGTTGCGCTTTGCCCGCGACAACTTGGAAGTCCTGGTGCGCTGCCGCACTGCAGAGCTGGCGGCAGCCAACGCAGCGCTGCAGGCGGAAATTACCGAACGCCGGCTCGCGACTGCCGCCCTGCAAAATATTGTGGCGGGGACAGCCTCAGTGACGGGAGAAGAATTTTTTCCGGCGCTTGTCCGGCATCTGGCCACAGCGCTGGGCGTCCGCTACGCCGCAGTCTGCTGTCTAGCTGCCGGCAGCCCGCAGGAATTGCTGCAGACTCTGGCCTTGTGGGCGGGGGACCGTCTGGGAGAAAACTGCTCCTACAGCCTAGCAGGGACTCCCTGTGAGGCCGCCATCAAAGAAGCGAAGATGTGTTTTTATCCGGACAAACTGCAGGAACTGTTCCCGTCAGACCCCATTATACATCCTCTGCGGGCGATAAGTTACCTGGGAGTGCCGCTAATTAACACATCGCAAAAGCCGATTGGCCTCCTGTGTGTGCTGGATGACAAGCCGCTGTTAAAAGACCGGCGGACCGAATCGCTGGTAACTGTTTTTGCGGCGCGGGCGGCGGCAGAACTGGAACGCAAATGGGCGCAAGAGTCCCTGCAGTCCTCTCGCGACGAGTTAGAAATCCGAGTTGAGGAGCGCACCGCCGAGTTAGTAGAAATTAACCAATTACTGCAGGAGGAAATCGCCGAGGGCTTGCGGGCGGATTTAGAGCTGCAAAGCTTCGCTTGTGAACTGCAAGACCTGTACAACAACGCCCCCTGCGGGTATCACTCCCTCGACGAAAGCGGCACATTCATCCGAGTCAACGATACCGAACTCAATTGGCTGGGGTATGCCAGAGATCAACTGATTGGGAAGATAAAGTTTTCCGATTTGCTGACAGCAGAGAGTTTGCCAACTTTTGAGGAAAGCTTTCTCCGCTTGAAGGATCGAGGCTGGGTGAGCGATGTGGAGTTGGAGCTGGTGCGAGCGGATGGCACGGTCCTGCCGGCACTGCTGAGCGCAACTGCAGTCAGAGATGCGAATGGGAATTACCTGATGAGCCGCTCCACCCTTTTTGACATTACCGAACGGGTGCAGACAGAGTCAGCGCTGCGGGAGAGCCAGGAACGGTTCAGAAGCGCCTTTGAGTATTCAGCGATTGGCATGGCGCTGGTGGGAACTGACGGTCGCTGGTTGCAGGTGAATCGCTCCTTGTGCGAGATCCTGGGCTATTCAGAGCGAGAATTGCAGGCAATGACCTTCCAAGAGATCACCCATCCAGAAGATGCAGATGTCGATCTTCACTATCTGCGCCAAGCGCTAGTCGGTGAAATTAGCACCTATCAGATAGAAAAGCGGTACACCCACAAGAAAAGGCGCGTCGTCTGGGTGCTGGTGAATGTCTCCCGAGTGCAGGACTCTGACGGCAGACTGCTTTACTTTGTCTGCCAGTTCCAAGACATCACAGCCCGCAAACGCACAGAAGAGGCGCTGCAGCAAAGTGAAAGGAGGCTGAGAAGGCAGCAGGCGGGGCTGATGGCGCTGGCAAAGAGCCAGCCACTCTACACCGGCGATTTCAGCGCCGCCTTGCGCGACATTACCCAGATCGCAGTCAACACCCTGGGCGTAGAGCGAGTCAGCGTCTGGCTCTACAGCGATGATGGCTCATCGCTGCGCTGCGCTGACCTGTACGATCAGAACACGCGCCAGCATTTGCAGGGCTTTGAACTGGCCGCCGCTGACTTTCCCGCCTATTTTCAAGCGCTGGTTTATGGCAGCATTATCGCCGCTGATGACGCCCATAGCGATCCCCGGACTCGGGAGTTTTCCGCCAGCTATCTCACACCCCTGGGAATTACATCCATGCTGGACGTGCCGGTACGTTTCGGCGGGCGGACGGTGGGAGTCATCTGTCACGAGCATGTGGGCCCTCCCCGGCGCTGGGGGCTGGAAGAGGAGAACTTTGCCAGCTATTTGGCCTACATGACTTCTCTGGCAATGGAGGCGCGGGATCGCAAGCAAGCGGAGTCAGCGCTGCAAAAATCGCTGGCGCTGCTGCAGGCAACCTTTGACTCCACTGCAGACGGGATTCTGGCCGTTGACAGCCAGGGAAAAATTAACACCTTCAATCGCAAGTTTGTAGAAATGTGGCGGCTTCCGGAGGGGATTGCCGCCTCACGGGAGGAGTCCAGAGCGCTGGCATTTGCCTTCAAGCAACTGAAAGATCCGCAAGCGTTTCTAAAAAAGGTAAAAGAACTGTACAACCGGCTTGATGCCGACAGTTACGACCTGTTAGAATTTAAAGACGGTCGGGTTTTTGAGTGCTACTCCCAGCCGCAGCGCCAGGGAGAGAACATTTTCGGCAGGGTGTGGAATTTTCGCGACATCACGGAGCGCAAGCGGGCGGAGGAGGAGCAGCAAAAATTTGTTTCCCTGGTCGAGAACAGCAGCGACTTCATTGGGATGACAACGCTGTCAGGCAAAACCCTGTATCTCAATGAAGCGGGGCGGAAACTGGTGGGTCTGGACAGCTTGCCAGAAACTCTGTCCAAGAACCTTTCGGAATATTACGCTCCCGAAACTTGGGAGCAATTCCTGAATGTTATTATCCCTACCGTGGTGCAAAGCGGTCACTGGGAGGGAGAGGTTGCGCTGCGCCACTTTCAAACCGGCGGCCCCATCGACATGCAGATCAGTATGTTTGTGGTCAGGCACCCGCAAACCGGGGAGCCGATGTGCTACGCTACCGTTCAGCGCGACATCACGGAGCGGAAGCAAGCGGAAGCTGTAGAGACGCGATTAATCGCCTCCCTACAAGAGAGCGAGAACAAGTATCGCTCTGTTGTTGACAGCTTAAAAGAAGTCATTTTCCAAAGGGACGAGCGGAACTGCTGGACATTTCTCAACCCCGCCTGGACAGAAATTACTGGCTTCACGATTGAAGAGAGTCTGGGTGAGCACTTTTTAGACTTCGTTCACCCCGATGACCGTGCGGCGTGTCTGGAGAGTTTTCAAGCTCTGCTTTCAGGGGAAAAAGATTACGTCCGCCACGAGATTCGCTACCGGACTAAAGACGGCGGCTACCGCTGGATGGAGGCTCAAAAGCGATTAATTTTAGCTGCGGACGGGACGCGCAGAACCCCACCCCCCAACCCCCTCCCCGCCAGCGGGGAGGGGGAGAAGATACTGGGCACTTCTGGCACGCTCAATGACATTACGGACCGCAAGCGGATCGAAGAAGCTCTGGAGCAAGAGCGGCGGCAATTGCGGCAAATTATTGCCAATGCGCCGGTGGCGATGGCCATGTTTGATACGGAGATGCGCTATCTCGCTCACAGCAATCAGTGGCTGACAGATTACTGTCTGGAGGGGCAATCCCTGATCGGGCGCTCCCACTATGAAGTTTTCCCAGACATTCCCGCTCAGTGGCGAGGGATTCACAAACGCGCCCTGAAAGGGGAAGTCCTCTCTAAATCCGAAGACCTGTTTCAGCGCGGGGATGGCTCCAAACTCTATCTCCGCTGGGCTGTGCAGCCCTGGCACACCTCAGAGAGCCGTATCGGCGGCATCGTGATGGTGACTCAGGCGATCAACGAATTGGTAGAAGCGCGGGAAGCTGCCTTGGAAGGTTCGCGGATGAAATCCCAATTCTTGGCAAATATGAGTCACGAAATCCGCACTCCCATGAATGGCGTGCTGGGGATGGCCCAATTGCTGCGGAAAACTCCTCTCAATCCGGAACAGCAAGATTTCGTGCGGACGATCGAGGTCAGTGGGCAGAACCTGCTGACTCTGATTAATGATATTCTCGACTTCTCCAAGCTGGAAGCAGGCGAAATGCGGCTGGAGACGCTGGACTTTGACTTAAATACTTGCCTGGAAGAAGTGACTGATTTGCTGGCCACACAAGCCTACGGCAAAGGGCTGGAACTGTTCGCTGTCGCTGACAGCAACGTTCCTCTGGCCTTAAGGGGAGATGCCGGTCGCCTGCGCCAGGTTCTGGTGAATCTGGTGGGCAACGCGATCAAATTCACCGATTCCGGGGAGGTGGCTGTCCTGGTGTCTTTGGCCGGTGGGACAGCCGGCGGGACGCCCCTCCTGCGGGGCGACGACCGGCTCTTGACAGCGATTCGCTTCTCGGTGAGGGATACCGGCATTGGCATCGCACCGGCAGACCTTGAGAAGCTGTTCCAATCTTTTTCGCAGGTGGACACCTCCACCACCCGCAAGTATGGCGGCACCGGCTTGGGGCTGGCCATCTGCAAGCAGCTGGTCGAGCTGATGGGGGGTGAGATGGGGGTGGAAAGTGTGGTGGGTGAGGGGTCAAGCTTCTGGTTCACTGTCACGCTTGAACTCCAGGAAACGCCGGCTGGCCCTTCCGCGCCGGTGCCGGTCTCCTGCGCCGGCATCCGCCTGCTGGTGGCCGACGGGAGTGCGACCAATCGCCAGGTTGTCCGCAGTTACTGCGACTCCTGGGGCGTGCGTGCCGATGAAGTGGAAAATGGGGAGGTGGCCTTGGCCACTGTGCGGCGAGCCGCCACAGAGGGCCAGCCCTATGATGTGGCGGTTGTCAGCGCGGACATCCTGGGGGTGAACGCAGCATTGCTGGGCCAGCTGATCCAGTACGAGCCGGTGCTGGCTCAGACTAAGTGGGTTCTGATGACCTCTATCCAGGGGCGCGACGGAGCCATACAGCCGCAGGATCTGGGGTTTGCCGGCTATTTGAGCAAGCCGGTGAAACCGTCCAAGTTGCTGGACTGCCTGATGCGCGTGCTCAGTCAGTCGTCCGCTGTTTGCGAAAAGCCCTTTGCAGTCAACCCCCCCGTGTTGACCTCCCCGCAAGGGACAGGGGAGACGCCTGTCCTGCGGGGGGGCGAAACAGCGGGTTCTCAAAGCCAACAGCGGGCAAATCTGAAAACAAACCTGAAAATTCTGCTGGTGGAAGATACGCCCACGAATCAAAAAGTTGCGCTCAATCAACTGAAGGTGCTCGGCTATCAAGCGGATTGTGTCAGCAACGGTCAGGAAGCTCTCGACCGGATGGCAGAAACTGACTACGACATCGTGCTGATGGACTGTCTGATGCCGGTTCTCGACGGCTACAAAACCACGCAGGCGATTCGCTTCTATGAAGGTGAATACCGCCATACTGTGGTGATTGCCATGACGGCTAACGCCATGAAAGGTGAGCGAGAAAAGTGTTTGGAAGCCGGCATGGATGACTACATCAGCAAACCGATTGAGCTGGAAACCTTGGAGGCTGTTCTCCATCGCTGGGCGTCAGCACTCAGGGGTGGGGCGTCTGTGGAAATCCCCTCGGTTTCTCTTTCGAGCGCACCGGCAATGCTTTCCCCCAAACAGGAGGGAGACAGGGCTCCCCTTTCTGCTGCAGAGCGGGGAGTTGGGCTCGGGGTGACGCCCGATCGGGAAAAGAGCGGGGATTTGGCAGAGCCGGTTGCCGGTGGCGACTGTCCGGTAGATTTGCAGCGACTGGGGGAACTCACCAGAGGGGACGTCGAGTTTCAGCTGGAACTGCTGCAAACGTTTATGGAAGACGCTGCCATGTATTTGCAGGGGATTGAGAGTGCGCTGCAAGCTTGTGATTGTGTTGCGCTCAGCCGTCGCGCTCACCAGCTCAAAGGTGCTTCGGCTATGGTGGCTGTCCGCACTGTGCCAGAGCTAGCCGCTCAACTGGAAAGTCAGGCGAATGAGAGCCGGTTAGAGGGAGCGGCGGAGTTGGTAGCGAGGGTGGGAATACTCCTGCAGGAGGTCAAAGTATTCATTGAAAATTTTAACTGATATCTTGCGCCCAGGGCAGGCGAGACGCCTGCCCTACGTCTATATAGCAGTAGGCACTTAGGTTAGGACAAGGGGTTTAACATGATGTAGGGGCGGGTTCACCCACAACCTGTGCCACACAGCTACAACACCGATAAACCCGCCCCTAACCTCTGATATAGCAGCCGGCAATTGGGCCCTTAGTGTCCTAACCAATATGACTGCTGCTATACCTCGCAGGACAGGCGATCCCTCCGATCGAGCGTGTCTATTACTGAGCTGTCTGTTGCTATAAAACCGCAGCTATAGCTTTTATAAAGGAACCCGGTTTCTTAAAGAAACCGGGTTCCTAAGACGCACTTCACAGAATTGAGAACTCCTATATACAAACCAAACCCGCAAGGCAATGGTTTTAGGATAAGTAGGGTGCGTTCCCCAAGGGAATGCTACAATAATATAGCAGTAGCCACTTAGATTAGAACATTAGACCTTCAGGGGGGGCGGGACGCCCGCCCTACGTCTATATAGCAGTAGGCATTTAGGAACCCTACATTCCGGCCTCCCTTGCTCCAGAGCTCCCGAAGCTTCTATTTTTCTAACCAATATGACTGCTGCTCTAGCAGTAGCCACTTAGGTTAGGACGTAGGACAGGCGTCTCGCCTGTCCCTCCCCCTACTAGCAAGTGAAATGCCCTGTCCTAAACTGACTGTGTGCTGCTATAAAAGGCATTGTGCGCGGTTTTGACCTTTGCCCGCAGCTGCTTGCGTTGAAAGCCAAGCCATCCATCGCCCGCGCCCCTACTGCAGCCTAACACTCACCTGTTTGCAAGACGGGTGCGTCCGGATTTAAGATAAGTCCTGACTTCTGACTTCTCACTTGCTCATTTAGCATCTTTTCCAAGGCGGCTGCGGTCAGGGGAGGGCTGAACCAATAGCCCTGGATGACATCGCACTGATACTGGCGGAGGAACTCCTGTTGATCTGCTGTTTCGACCCCTTCAGCAATTACTTTCAAATTCAGGCTGTGCGCCAGTTGAATGATGGCGAGGACAATGGCGGCATTTTTGGAGTTTTGGGTGAGGTCACAGACAAAGGAGCGGTCAATTTTCAAGGTGTCGAATGGGAATTGTTGCAGGTAGCTTAAGGAAGAGTAGCCGGTGCCGAAGTCATCCAGGGATAGCTGAATGCCGAGCGCTTTGAGTTCTTTTAGGGTAGCAATCGCCGCCTGCGGGTTCTGCACTACGGCACTTTCAGTCATTTCTAACTCCAAGCTGCTGGGGGTAAATCCTGTGGTCTCTAAAATTTTTAATACCCGTTTTACTAGACCGGATTCATTGAATTGAATTCCCGACAGATTCACGGCAACTGATAGGGACACTCCGGCGGCATGCCAGTCTTTTGCTTGCTGGCAAGCTGTCTGCAGCACCCAGTCATCTATAGAGACAATTAAGCCAGTTTCTTCAGCTATGGGAATAAAGTCTGCGGGCGAAACTAGCCCCCGCTCTGGATGTAGCCAGCGCACTAAAGCTTCGGCACCGACAATTTGGCCGGTGCGCAAGTCAACCTGGGGCTGGTAGTAAAGTTGGAATTCCCCTCGCTCTGCAGCCTGGTGCAGGCTGATCTCTAGCATGAGGCGCTCGTAGGATTTCTGCTGGATGGCTGCTGTGTAAAGCTGATAGCGATTGCCTCCCAGTTTCTGCGCCCCCAGAATGGCGGCGTTGGCTTTTTTGAGCAGAGCGTCGAGGTCGCTGCCATCCTCAGGATATAAGGCAATTCCAATGCTGCCGGTGAGAAGGACTTGATATTCCTCTAGGGTAAAGGGTCGAGATAAAGTCTCCAGGAGAGTTTGTGCGGTTGTGGCCGCCACCTCGGAGGAAGGCACCGGCGGCAAGAGGAGAGCGAATTGCTCCGGGCTCAATCGCGCCACCGTACCCCGCTCCCCCGCACAGCAGAGGAGGCGCTCTGTTACCTGTTTGAGCAGGAAGGCACTGTAGTATTCCCCCAGACTGAAGTGGAAGCGCTCGAACTGGTCCAGGCTAAGAACGAGAACGGGGATTAATTGCCAGGGGTGGGAGCCGGTGGCGAGAATTTGGTGAAATCGCTCTCGCAATAGCAGCCGGTTCGGCAGGTTGGTCAAGCTGTCGTAATGAGCCTGCAATTCCAGTTTGGCGATAGCCTCCTGGAGGGCTGTGGTTTGCTGCTGCCGGACTCTTTCCTGTTTGGCCAGCTGAGCGGTGATGGCACCGAGCAGCTCATCTTTGGTAAACGGCTTGGTGAGATAATCGCTGGCTCCGAGCTCCATTCCCCGGCGCTGATCGGCTCGGTCGTCTCTAGCCGTCAGGCAAATGAAGGGAATGGTGGCTGTGGCTGGATCTTGTTGCAATCGGGCCAGCACCTCGTACCCGTCCAGTTCGGGCATCATAATGTCGCAAAAAATTAAATCGGGACACTGCTGTTTAGCCAACTGCACCCCCATGCTGCCGTTTTCGGCCTCAATAGCCTGAAATCCTTCAGCTGCGAGCAGTTTCACCAGCAGCCTGCGAATGGCTCGCTCGTCTTCTATTACCAGAATTTTTTTCATCGCTATCTATGCCCGGACGTGACCGTTTACTGACCTGATGGTATAATCCCCTCACAGCGCGGAAGGCGCTGGCAACAGTGGATGCGACCCGATTTCTTGTCTCGAAGCCCCAGATCGCCACGAGGATTGGCAGTCTCCTCTGGTACTCTATTGTCCCAAGTTTCGCGTGCCCCGCACGCCGGCGCACCCCTAGCCCCTGCTGGGTCGCCCACTTCCGCACGCCACCCGGGGCAGTCTCCAGATTTGGGCGTCTGCGGTTGAGGGTGCGGGCCTTGCGACGTGCGCCCGGGCTTGAATTTGTCTCCCTGAGCCTGGATAATAGAACTGACGCAGAGGCAGATCACTCCTGAGGTTGATTTAAATCAACCTCCTAAGGAGCCGGTGTGCGGGTAGAATTGGATGATATTACATCCGGTGTCAGCAACGACCGTATGTCTGCGCTCTCTAAAAAAATCTGCATTCTTGGCGATGGGCTGGTGGGGGACAGTAGCCATAGAAGCAGGTTGGTTAAGCGCCAGCTTAGCGATTCTTATCTTTCCAGCGTGGGGGTGACAATTTCATACAAGAGCCTAGAAGTATTCGGTGGGGATCAGCAGCCAAAGCTGAAATTACACCTTATAATATGGGATTTACAGTGCGGCAACAAATTTAAGTCCGTCGCCCGGAGGTACTTGCAAGGGGCCAGCGGGGCAGTGATTGTTGCCGATGCCAGCCGAGAGGAAACCCTGGCTATCTTGAGTGAGCGCATTCAGCTGTTTTTGTCCGTGAATCCGAAAGGGTTTATTGTTATTGCCTGGAATCAATCAGACATCGTGGATGAGAAAAAACTAGAAGAACTGGCTTCCCAAGCTCCCAAACTGGCACCGGATAGAGTGCTGGGGACTTACAAAACTTCGTCCCAGACAGGCGCATACGCTGACGAAATTTTTCTGCAGTTAGCTTATAGAATCATAGCACCGGCATGAAACCCCTCTTAAAGAAACTCTTAGCTCCCCCCCGCATCGAGTACGTCAGATTGAATCAGGACTTAATCATTCTCGATTCATCGTTTGGCGCAGGGCGGTTTGCCGACCTTCCCTCTGAGGTGAGGGCCGGCTCCGATGCCCGCGCCGGCTTTCCCGAACTGATAGGCGTTGAAGATATACTCAGGGCAGTTTTGCAGGGCCGGCGGGCGAATTTCGAGTTAAAAGGTATTGCCCGCTTTTCCGATCCAAGCTCTCCGCTCTATATTGATTTATATGCCACTGCAGACCGAGACGAGGAGACTCCAGACCCCAAGCTGGTTATCTTCTTTGAAGATGTCACAGAAATGATGGTCTTGAGGCAAAGCTTGGTGCAGAGGGCCAATGAAGCGAGCCTGCTGCTGAGCGCTTTAGCCAGTTCAAAAGATTATATTGATAAAATAATTCACTCAATGGCCGATCCCTTGATCGTGACCGCGCTGTCAGGGCACATAAAAACCGTCAATCCGGCCACGCAAGAGTTATTTGGGCATAGGGAAGAGGAATTAATTGGCCAGCCCTTATCAATGCTGGTAGACGATGAGACATTCCTGCGCCGGTCGAGCCAGCGTCTGGGCTTTCTATCTGAAGGGGAATTGTTGAAAGATGTGGAAGTCGTCTGTCACAGAAAAACTGGAGAAAAGATAACCGTCGCCTTTTCCTGCGCAGCCATTCAGACAGAGATAAAGGGATTGCAGGATTTGGTCTATATCGGGCGGGATATCAGCGCTCGCAAGCGGGCTGAAGCCGAAATTCGCAAAGCGCTGGAAAAAGAAAAAGAGCTCAACGAGCTCAAATCCCGCTTTGTTTCGATGACTTCCCACGAATTCCGCAACCCTCTGACCACTATTTTAACGGCAGCAGCTTTACTGAAAGAGGAATATGCCAGCCATCAAATCCTTGATGACGACACCCGAATGTATTTCCAGATGATTCAAACATCGGTCAGACAAATGACCGACCTCTTGGAGGACGTGCTGGTCATCGGTAAAGCCGAAGCGGGAAAACTGGAGTTTCACCCAGAACCCCTTGACTTGGCAGAGTTCTGCCGCCATCTCGCGCTAGAAATGGAGATGGCGCAGAAGCGCAGTCCCTCCGGTACAGCTTCTGCGCCGGCAATTACCTTTGTCTGCCAAGAAGAATGCATCAAGGCTTGCATGGATGAAAAGCTGCTGCGGCAAATCCTGGCCAATTTGCTCTCCAATGCTGTCAAGTATTCACCCCAAGGCAACCCTGTCCGTTTTGAAATCACTTCTGAAAATGGAGAGGCAACCTTTGAGATTCAGGACCGGGGGATTGGCATCCCTACCGAAGACCAAAAACGACTGTTTGAAACCTTCTATCGCGCCAAAAACGCACGCAAGCTTCCCGGCACAGGACTGGGCCTAGCCATTGTCAAAAAAGCGGTAGAATTGCACGGGGGCCGAATTTCGGTATCCAGTGAGTCTGGAGTTGGAACAACGTTTAGAGTCACGATTCCATTAGATCGCGGTCGCCAAACCAAGGAGAATGATGTTATAAGTTAAGGGTAGGGTGTGTGAAACATGAGAGAGAGCCCGCATGAAGAAACTTTTTAAGAAACTCTTAGTCCCACTTCACCTGGAGTACCTGATAGTGGGGCCGGATTTGATTATCCTAGAAACCTCCTCCGATGTCCACAAGTTTGCCGACTGTCCCGATCAGGTGTTTCCTGGCCAGGATGTCCGGTCGGGCTTTCCCGAACTGATCGGAACTGAAGATATCCTAATGGCTGTCTTGCAAGGAGAGCAAGAGAGTTTCGAGTTTAAAGGGATTGGGCGGTTTCCCGAACATGGGCCTCCTCTCTACATGGACTTTTATGTCAACCATTACCGCGATGAAGAAACTTATGAGAGCTGGCTGATTATTCTGTTCCAAGATGTCAGCGACCGGATGAGTTTGGAGCAGCGATTAGTGCAGAGTACCAACGAAACAGCCCTGCTGCTGAGTGCCTTATCTGCTTCCAAGGATTCCCTGAATAAAATCATTACGTCAATGGCAGATGCCTTGATAGTAACGACGAAAAAAGGAACTATCAAGGCAGTCAATAAAGCCGCTCAAAAGTTGTTTTGCTACAGCGAGGACGAACTCAAGGGCAGGCCCATCTCAATGCTGGTAGCTGACAGTAACTTTTTCAACCTGGTGACTGAGGGAGATATCCTATCCGAGGGGGACTTGACGGATATAGAAGTGGTTTGCCAGACCCAAAAAGGAAAAAAGCTGTCCGTTGAATTTTCCTGCTCAGCTATTGAGACAGACCTGGAGGACTTGCAACATTTTATCTATATCGGTCGGGACATCACCCACCGGGTGCGGGCCCAACAGCGCATGCTGGCGCAGTCCGCTACAGCTCAAATCCTGTCAGAGTCCCCCACCCTAAAAGAAGCCGCTCCGAAAATCCTGCTTGCACTGTGTGAGAGCCTGGGATTGGCTCTAGGTGAGCTGTGGATGGTAGAAGGAAGTCAGAGCCAAAAAGAAATCCAAAATCCAAAATTGCTGCGGTGTGCGGAAATTTGGTCGAGACCGGCAGCTGGCGTCGCCGAATATACAGCCTTCGCCAAGCAGCTCGCCTTTGCGCCTGGGGAGGGGTTGCCTGGTTTAGTTTGGGCGACAAATTCCCCGCAGTGGATTGTCGATGTCGCCAGTGAGGCTAACTTCCTGCGCCGGGAAGTCACAGCCAAACTGGGACTGCACGCCGCTTTGGGGTTTCCCATCATCAGCGACAGCGAAGTTCTGGGGGTGATGATTTTCTTTAGCCGCCAGGCACAAAGTCCCGATGAAGACCTGATCGAGATGATGGCTTATCTTGGCAGCCAGCTAGGCCAGTTTATCAAGCGCAAACAGGCGGAAGCTGCCCTCGCTGAGAGCGAAGAGCGATATCGAGACTTGTTTGAAAATGCCAGCGACTTGATTCAGTCCGTCGCTCCCAATGGCCGATTTTTGTATGTGAATCGCGCTTGGCGCGAAACCCTGGGATATAGCGAAGCTGAAGTGGCTGACCTGACGGTGCTCGACATCATTCATCCCAACAGTCAAGCGTACTGTTTGCAAATCTTCGATCGGCTGATTGCAGGCGAAAAGCTGGGTGCGGTTAAAGCCGAATTAATTACCAAAGCCGGCCAGACAATCTCTGTGGAAGGGAGCATCAACTGTAAATTCGTAGAGGGGAAGCAGGTTGCTATTCGTTCCATGTTCCGAGACATCACCCAGCGCCTGCAGGCGGAAGAAGCCCTGCGCCACCAGCAGGAAAAAACCGAACGCTTGCTGCTCAATATCTTGCCAGAGCCGATTGCCGATCGCTTGAAGCAAAAGCCAAGCACTATTGCAGAAGACTTTGCCGAGGTGACGGTTCTCTTTGCTGATATCGTTGGCTTCACCCAGCTCGCTTCCTATCTCTCTCCCATTCAACTGGTCAACTTACTCAACGAAATTTTCTCCGCCTTCGACTGGCTGACTGAAAAGTATAGCTTGGAAAAAATAAAGACCATTGGCGACGCCTATATGGTGGTCGGGGGGATGCCAGTGCGACGGCAGGATCACGCGCATGCCATCGCTGAAATGGCGCTGGATATGCAAGCAGAAATCGCTCGATTCAACGCCAAGAACAACTTAGCCTTCAGCATCCGCACCGGCATCCACAGCGGGCCGGTGGTGGCGGGAGTCATTGGCATCAAAAAGTTTATTTACGACTTGTGGGGGGACACGGTGAACACAGCGAGCCGCATGGAATCGCACGGGTTGGCGGGGCGAATTCAAGTCTCCGACGCAACCTACCAGCTATTGCGCGAGCATTACTTGCTGGAGAAGCGGGGTGCGATCCAAGTCAAAGGCAAGGGCGAAATGACCACTTATTTCCTCCTCGGCAGAAAAGAGTGCGACAAAGCCAAAAGTCCCGACATCCAAACCCAAAACAGCCTCCAGCGTGTGCGCGAATCTACCCAGCGGTTGATAGAACTGATTGACGATAAGCTGAAAGACATTTAACATGAGAAAATGGGCGTGGGTCATGGGGAAAGGGGCATAGGGCATGGGGCATTGGGCATGGGCTTTCCCCTAACCCCTAACCTTAGGTTTTAGGTTTTCGCTTTTAGGTCTTAGGTGGTATATCCCACTCCTAACTCCTAACTCCTAACCCCTAACCCCTGCATCCCCAATGCCCTGTGCCCTAAGCCCTAAGCCCTATGCCCCCGAAAGCCTTGCCCGCCACACCTCCAACGCAGCAACCGAGAAAATTCTATCTTTAGATAGTTTTTATTTATCCAAAAAAGCGAAATATTAATATATAGAGGCAAAATCCTCACAGGCAAGCTTGGGAACGCGAAATCCGACGCCAGAGGCGGGCGTGCTAGCCCCGCAGGGTGTCTGCTTCCCCCTCACCTTGTCCGGAATGTGGAATTGCCAGCCCTGAATCGGGGGTGAAAATTCATCGCACCTGATTCATCGCTCATCATTCCCCTTCCCAAAGGCGGGCGAGCGGAGCGAGGGAATCTCTGGAGGAAAGCTAGACGCCAAGCTGAGCATTCTTTTTAGCCCCAAAAATCGGGGGTATATTTTCGCGCTTTGCCACTATTTAAGCAGTGAGAGGACAGTGATATATGTTGGGGTTTATCTTTGGAAGTCTGATTAGGAAATTGCAGCGCGCCGCCCAGAACCTGTCACGATATTTTGTGGCATCAGCCGGGGAAGAGATGGGGAAATTGTTTGATGAAAGGCTCTACCCTTTCGCTAACCAGTTCGATTACATGCTTCAAAGACGGCTCGCTCAAGCCGGTCAAGTCTCTACCCGAGCCGTTCAAGATATCTCTGAACTAAAAGACGCGGTTAAGGATGATATTGATACTTGGCTCGAAAGCGGGGATGAAACGTACAAGGATAACCTAAACTTGACCTTTGAAGCCATTAATCAAGCGCGGGCAGAAGCCATCCGGGACTTACGAGCGACCCTCGGGGAAATAGACTCCTCTTTAGAACATCAAATCGACCGCATTTCCCTGACCGTGATGGAAACTGTAAAGCAAGTCAGAGAAATCAGCGTTCGCTTCACTCCCGAAGCGTTTAGAACCGAACTGTTGCAGCCGGCCTTTAACAAACTAGAGGCGCTGGAAGATAAATTATTTCTCGACGCTGAGGGGATTATCGATCAACTCGATGAAGTGGTTGCCAAAACCAATGAGGAGCTGAAAAATAATTTCCTCAAGCGTCTTTTGGCACACGCTTTGCCCAACCCCTTTGATAACTGCAGGCGGCTGCTAAACATCTCAGGAAAAATTGGCCCCAGCCTTTCTGACATTGAGCTTTACGAACTGACCGAGTGCCACGAATTGAGCCAGTTGAGCGAACACACTTCCGTAGAAGAAGTTCTGAAAACCTATGAAGAGCTCCAGCTGAACGCAGCGAAAATGGCGGCGTTAGCTAAAGAAGTTCCATCCCGAAAAAAGAGAGCCATTCAAGATTGGCTCAAGTATGGCGCACTTTGCCAGTTTTGGCGCAACACACTCAAAACTTATGACTGCACCGCTCCTCTGGCGCTAGATCCTCAGAAGGCACAAGAACTCTTGACAGATCAAGCTGTTGAGTCAAATCCCTAGAATATCGTTCGTTTTATGGGAGAAAGATGTGTTATGATTCAAACAGGTTCTGCTGATTGGAAAACGCCGCTAGGCTGTTACGAAAGAGCGATTGCCGAACTGACAAGGCTGCGGGAAGAAATTCTGGCGGAGTTCCAAAACCTGAAAGATATACAGGCTGCTGAGGAAGCTCTGAAACACCTGAGAGCGGAACTTCAGAACTCTCACACAGTAACTCAAGCTCTTAATGAGGAGCGCCAAGCTGCAAAGGAGCGCCTTGCAGCTGTCGAACAAACCGCAGAGGAAGCTCAGAAAGCAGTTCGCAGCCTAAAAGCCGAGCTTGAGGAGACAAGGGAGCGTTTTGCGAACATTGAACAAGCTCAAACCGCTAACACGTCTCAGGTTGTTGAAGGTTTCTCCCAACTCAAAGCGCAATTCTCTAGCATGGAATCTCGCATGGAATCTCAATGGCAGCACCTTCACTCCCAGCGCCTGTGCGAACAGGAGGATTTTCAAAGGCAGATCCTGCAATCTCTCTCAGAACTCCGCTCGCAAGTTTCTAAATTGGCGGATGAGCTGACGCTTGTCTCTCTCGCTTCTGGCGCAGACTTCACCCACCTGCGGGATCTGCTAGCTGCCGGCGAGTGGAAAAAAGCGGATGAAGAAACTCGCGCCTTAATCCTCAGTCTGTCTGGTAAAGACAGAGAGGGTTGGCTAGACAGGAGAGATATTCTCGCCTTACCCTGGCAAGATTTGCGCATTATCAACCGGCTTTGGGTGGAGTTCAGCAACGGGCGCTTTGGATTTAGCGTGCAAAAGCGGATATGGCAGAGCCTTATTGCTTCCAATAGCAGCCATTTTGAAGCCGAGAAAGGTTTGGGCGAGCGGGTTGGCTGGCGTGCGTTCCATAGCTGGATTGATGCCGGTGACTTCAATTTTTACCCCGACACAGCCGCCCTCGGACATCTCCCGTCTGCGCCTTCTTTAATGAAGCCCGGAGACGGGAAAATCGAGGACAGATTGAGGGTTTTCTTCTCGCGCCGCGACTTGCCGAGTTAACTAAACCTGCCGGCTCGCAATGCCGGTGCCAGCAGAGTTAATCCGCCAGTCGGGGGTTTAATATAGCAGTAGCCACTTAGATTAGGACATTAGACCTTCAGGGGGGGCGGGACGCCTGCCCTACGTCTATATAGCAGTAGGCATTTTGGGAACGTACATTCCGGCCTCCCTTGCTCCCCTGCTCCCGAAGCTTCTATTGTTATAATCAATATGACTGCTGCTATAATACACCTCAGGTACTGGAAAAGTTCATGGATATTCTCGCTGAAAAAGATGGAATCGTTTTCAAAAGAATGGAGCGCTGCGATATCGAACAGACTGCGGAGCTGGTGTGCCAGGTTTTCTCCGCAAAAGAGCCGGTCCTCCTAGCCCTGGGCATTTCCTGCGATGAGTACCGGAATTTTGCTGAATTTCACTGCGAGAGAGCCGCAGAAGAAGGACTGTCGGTTGTAGCGGCAGACAAGGCAACTGGAAAGATTGTCGGTTTCAGCATATCAGAGGATTTGCTGAACCCGCATCAAGAAGAGAATTATAGCTTCAGTAAAAAAATTGAAGCGGATCTAGCTTGCATATCCGAATTGCAGGACAAATATAAAGCGAACCAGCCCCTAAAAGTAGGAGAAGTGCTGCACATTTTTCTGCTGGGAGTCGCAGAGGGTTACGAAAGAAGGAACATCGCCAAGACCCTAGTAACAGAAAATTTGAACCTAGCAAAAAATCATAAGTTTACCGCAGCCATTGCAGAAGCGAGCGGCGCTGTTTCCCAGCATATATTTCGGAGTCTGGGATTTCAAGAGAAGGTGGCCATAGAATACAAATCCTACACCTTTAATGGCGAGAAGGTTTTTCGCGGCATCGAACACCCGACCAGCTACATTTTGATGTCCAAAAAAATTGAATAAGCAGGCCGGCACAATCGGGACGCTCCCGATTTTGCCAGTCTAAGTTGTTATGCTTTTCACCTGCTTTTTTGTCGAGAAGGTGCCGAGCCTCCAGATTGCCTTACCACAAGAAGTCTGGGGGCGAAACAATAGAAATATAGCAGCAGTCATATTGGTTAGAACAATAGAAGCTTCGGGAGCTCTGGAGCAAGGGAGGCCGGAATGTAGGTTTCCTAAATGCCCCATGCCCCATGCCCCACGCCCCATGCCCTAAAACCGGATTTCGTACTCAACCGTAGCCCGACTGTCCCCAGACAAATCAGTTGTGCCGCGCAGCAGAGTATCATCATTGAGCCGGTAGCGCAGACCGAATTGAGCCGGCTGATTGTCAGTCAGAACCCGCAACACAGAGAAAGAAATCTTGCCGGTCAAATCATAGCTAGCCTCAGCCGCCAACCCCAGAGTCGAGCTGCGCGTCCCATCCTTAGTAATCGCAGTTGGGAACAAGCGAAACTCGCTCAGCCCCAAAGCTTCAGTCAGGAAAGACTCAACCGGCGACAGAAAAGCCGAACCGGCTAAATTAGCGATAGCCAGAGTCGTGTCCCCCTGCCCCAAAGTATTCAAAAACCCCCCACCCAGCAAAGCCACAATTTCAGATTCGCTGCGAGAGGGCTCGCTCGTTAGCTGCAGACTCTCCGAGAGCCGGCTGGCAGGCCCATCCACCCGAGCTTCAACCCGCACAGTTTGCGTCTGTCCGAGGCTAGTAGCGGGAACGTCAGCAATTTCAGAAGGAGTCGCCGCAGAAGGCAGCCGGCGAGCTTGGGTCACTTCCGAAACATTTGCCCGCAACCGAACATTCAGGTAGGGGTCCAAACCCCTTTCAGGAGAGAAAGTAGCCTTCTGTTCGTAGCCACCGGCCAAGCGGAACTGAGCTGCAAACAGATTCACCTCACCGCGCTTGAGCCGAATCGTCCCAGAAGGGCGCAGATCGTACAGCGGGCCATTGAGTGTCAGGTCGCCCGCCGCCACCAGACTGAGCACCGGCTCGCGAGCGATTTGCACATTATCGCCCAAAATCAGCCGCAGGTTGTTGAAACTCACCTCCGGACTCCCACCCGCGCCGCCACCGCCTGCCCCACTAGCAGCAGCCACTGACTGCGGGTCAGCCAGCAACACCCGGCCATTGCTCAGCGTGACAGTCCCGCCAATTTCCGGTTCCAGCGCCGTGCCGCCGATCCCAACCGAACCGGCAACACCGCCCCGATAGAGCCCCTTGAGATTGACCGCCAGTTGCTCCAGACTAACTTTCAGGGGATTCTGCAAATCCGGATCGCCCGGTAGCAGGGGATTCACAATCGGCAGCACTCCCGAAGCCACAATTCGGCCATCGCCGAACTGGCCCTCAATCCCCGCCACTGCGATGCGGTCGCGGTTAAACTGAACTCTGCCGGTGACGCCTGTCACCGGTTCCGGCAGCAGCTTCGCCGCAAGCGCCGCATTTTCCACCACAGCCACACCATTAACGGTTGGCCGGTCTAAAGTCCCCCCTACGCGCACCTGAACTTGCCCCTTCCCGCTCACCCACTGGATTTCCTGGCGCGCCAGCAAATTTAACAGTGCCAAACCTTCATCCTTGAGGTTCACGGTAACATTAATCTGCTCATTGCCCGGAAAAGCCGGATAGGGCACACTGCCGGAAATTTGAATCGGCTGCGGGGGCGTGACCACAATCGTAGAAGCAAAATTCAAGCGAGAGTCGCCGTACAGGAAACTCGCCACCGCACTGCGCACCGGCGTCCGGTTCAAAGTCCCGGACGCCAGCGACAGCTCCCCTCTCACTTGCGGCTGCAACAAACTGCCGGCCAGAGTTGCTTTCAGATTCAGCTTGCCTGTGACATCCACCGGCGGCAGCTCAGTAAACTTTTCCGCAAACGCTTGCAGTTCCTCAACCGGCAAATTTTCCACCACCACCTGCCCCGACTGCTCCAGTGCGCCAACTTTCCCAGAAAAAGCCACCACAGTCTCCCCCGCCTGCAAGCGCACTGGCGCTACAGTCAGAGTCCCGTCCGCAAAACTGCCATTCAAAGCGATTTTATCCACCGCATAATTGCCCCACTGCCATTTTTCTGCATCCAGCTGAAAATTCGCCCTCACCCCTCCTGACAGAGAGCCAGCCACAGAGATTTCCCCGCCAAAAGTGCCCCGCAACTCCGCGATATCCGGCAGGGGAGCCGCCTCTCGGCGCTCCATCGCCGCTCCCACCAGGGCGTCGATTTCGGAAAACCGGCGCAGCTGCGCCAGCAAGTCCGCCCCGGGAAGACCCACCGCATAAGCCGGCACGTCAGCCGCCGTGCCATATTCAGCCGGCCCCAGCCCCCCGATAAAGTCCTGCAGCCTCAACCGCTGCACCGCCGCCACCACATCCTGCACCCGACCTTCCGCAACTCTCACATTTGCCAAGAACTGCGGGTCCTCACCCAGAGTCACCCGACCGCTCGCCATATAGACGCTCTTCCCCACCTGCAACTCCCCAGAAGTCAGCGTTGCCACCCCTTGCGACAGCTCGAACTGGCCTTCGAGCCGGTCAGCCGATAAATATCCAATTTGGGGGTTGACAATTGAAACATTACCTGATATAATACCGCGATCGAGGATTTCCTGGGCGTAGGACAGGCGTCCCGCCTGTCCCCCCGGCGGCAAGCTGACGTCAAAACTTCCCGACGCCCGTCCGGAGAGAGTCCCGGAAGCCAGCAGGGGCGCAAGGGGTCCAGGCACAGCAGGGGGCGTCAGTTTGACAATTCCGAGCGGAAACTGTTCGATTTCCAGGCGCAGGCGATTGCCCCCGTCCGGTTGCGGCGTGTTCGTGCCTCTGGCGACGGCCTCACCCCGGCGCACCAAAAAGGCAACCGGCTGGCTGTTGGCGTCCACACTAGCTTCGATTTTGTCTGTGGGGCCACTCAACTGCAAGGAGCCACCCCTGCCGGAGGCAAAGTCGGCGCTGCCGGCGAGGACGGCATCGAAAGCCACTTCATTGATGGCAAAGTCATACAGGCGGAGATTCCCTGTCACACTCGGAGCTTGAAGCGTTCCGAATATCCGCCCCGTGAAATCTGTAGTGCCTCTGACTTGCAGTGCCGGGGGCAGGTCGAAGGGCACGGCGGCGAGATTGAACCTTTCCGCCGCCACGTTGAAATCGAAGCCCGTTACCTCAACAGAGGAGAAAGAAGGAGCTCGCACGCTCACCGTGCCGCTGGCGGTCAGTCCCGTAGCGTTTGCCCGGTCTACCCGCAGCTGCTGGCCATCCCACTGCACTGAGGCTGTCAGGGGCAAGAATTGGGCCGCAGCTCGGGCCGCAGGCACATCCGGAGGGATGGAAGGGCCGGCAGCGACTGTCACAGTGCCTGCAGCTTGAATGCCTGCCGGTGTTAGCTGGCTGAGGCTGCCCGACAGATTGAACTGGCCGTCGGCCACTGCCGGCAATTCTGGCACAAAGGGGCTCAGCCCTATGCCTGCGCCCCTCACGAGTGCCTGCCACCGGCTATTTTGCACTGTCACTTCTTCCAGTGTGACTGCGCCACCGGCCACTCCCAGCCTGCCAGAGCCTTTACCACTAATTGCGTCTAATGTCAAGTTATTTGTGCTGCCTGAGAGGGCGAAACTGCCGGTGAAGCCCGACAGGGCACCGGCACCCTGAAATTCCGGCAAGAAGGGGCTGACCGGCACGCCGTCGGCGGCCACAGTGGCTTGCCACCTGCCGCCGCTGGTGGAAGCCGTGACGGTGGCTGCCCCGCCGGCAATGGCCAATCTGCCAGAACCGTTAATTTGAATGCTGTCTGCGGTAAAGGCACTGGCGGAGCCCGAGAGGGCGAATTTGCCGGTGAACCGGCCCAGTTGGGAGTCAAACTGGGCGACCGATTCGGGCAAGAAAGGTGTGACCGGCACATCTTCTGCCGCCAGTGTCGCGGACCACTGTCCCCCGCTCAGATTGGCGCTGAGCGTTGCAGTGCCGCCGGCAATGCTGAGACTTCCGGACCCCCGGACGCTGAGAGTGTTCAGCGCCATATCGGCCACACTGCCTGAGGCCAAGAAATTGCCGGAGAAAGCGCCGAGTTCCCCTGCGGGAAGCCCCAGAGATGCCGGCAAGAAAGGAGCCACCGGCACAGAATTCGCCCGGACAGCAGCTTGCCACCGGCCTCCGGCGACTGCGATATCCTGGATGTTTACGGAGCCGCCAGCGACATTCAGCTGCAAATTCCCTCTAGCATTAATTGTCGTTTCTGTCAAGTTTTTTGTGTTGCCCGCCAGGGTGATTTGGCCGCCAAGCCGGGGCTTTGCGCCGGAAGCGCCGACACCGAGGACTGGGGCGAGAGCTCGCAGCTGTGAGGGGTTGAGGAGTTTCAAGTCCGCAGCGATGACGGCCAGCCGGTCGAGCTGAAGGCCCTCAGGGGAGACGGTGGCGCTGAATGCGCCGTCCGATAGGGTGCCGGCGATCCGGGCTGCGCCGCCGGCAAAGCTGACGCCCAGATCGGCGCTGGCATTAATGGATTCTGGGGTAATGGACTGTGCGGTGCCTTCCAGGCGAATGGTGCCGCCTGTGAGGCTGCCGGTGAGGCTGGCGGCTGGGAGTTTGAAGTCGGACGTTTGGAATAATTCCGTGTTAGCGATTTGTGCCAGCTGGCTCAGCTGCATGGCGGAGGGAGTGACAGTCGCCTGCCACCGGCCCTTTTCCAGCGCCCCCTCGATGCTGGCGGTGCCGGCGGCCAGGCTGACCGTTACGCCGCCATCCGCTTGAATAGTTTCTGTTGTAATTTCTTTTGTAGTGCCGGAAAGGCGGATGTTACCGGTGAGGACGACAGGCTTTTGGCGGTAGACAGCAGGCGGAAGGGAGATAGCCTGCCGGCTGGGATCTGGCTGCGAGCCAAGCGTGGGGATGGAGGGGATCTCAGCCAGTTCTATGCCGGTGGGGACGGCATAGAGCTGCCACTGCTTGTCGGTGATTTGCCCGGAGATGGCGACAGTGCCGCCGGCAACTTGGGCGACGGTGTTGCGCAGGAGGGCGGTTTGGCTGGCTCCGATGAAGGTGATTTCGCCTTTGGCGGGATAGGTGGCTTTGGGTGCCTGCCACTGGGCTGCCGTTTCCAGGTTGTCGCCCGGACCGGCAATGGTGGCTTGTGCGTCAACCGGTCCGGTACTCATGCCGGTGAGGTAGACGCCATAAAGGGCGGCGAGGGCGTCTCCGGAGACGTTGCTGGCTTTTAGTTGCAGGTTGAGTTGGGGGGGATTTTTTGAGGAGCCCATTTGGATTGCGCCCGAGCCGGTGAGGGAGCCACCGACAGCCGGTGTGGCTTTAATGTCGCGCAGTTGCAGGGTTCCGCCAGACAGGGTGAAGCCAAAGCCAAAGCTGCTAACGCCGATGCGGTCAACCTGCAACGGCGGTTTAGCTTCGAGCGAACTCCCGGAGGTTCCGGGGAGATTAAACGGCGCAGACGGTGCCGAGAGGCTGCTAACGGTTCCCGAAATCACCGGTGCGGCGATCAGCCCTGTGACGTTTAGGTTGGCTTGCACCTCTCCGGCGATGGGTAAGGGCACTTGAACTTGCAGGGTTTCTAGGGCGTCTTTGACGCTGACTTGGGGGACTTGAATGGCCAGGTTGGAGTTTTCTTTTAGGGCGATTAATCCGCTGGCTCGCACGGGGATTTGGCCGTAGGTGGCCGTGACGTTTTCCACTGCGACTTTCAGCGGGCTGTTGAATCGCAGCTGACCATTGGTTTGCGTGAGGGGTTTGGGTAAGGGATCGATTTTTGCTGTAACGGTATGAAGTCCGGCCACTCCTTTGAAGTCGAGGAGTTCGTTTTGTTGCAGCTGGATTTGCAAGTTGGCATCGAGACCGCCGGCGCTCAAGTCAATGGGGAGTTTGACGGTGCTTTTGGCCAGCCGGTCGAGTTCTGTGGCGGAAAAATTCTGCGCTTGGACGGTTAGATTGGTTTTTAGGTCGGGAAGTGCTGTGTCGCCCCTGATTTGGAAGTTGCCGCCGGCGGTTGCTGCGCCTTGCAGTTCGTAGTTGAATTTCTGGTAGCGGTCGCTGAGTTTGAGGCTGCCGCTGCTAAGTTGCAATTCGACGAGTGTTGGTGCTGCCGGGGGGCGGTTTGGGGGGGCGGCTCCTGCAGGGGCGGGTGCGGCGGGCTTCTGCGCGCCTGGAGTTGCTGCTTGCCGTGCCGGGGCAGCCGGCTGGCCGGCGGGGGGGAGGCCATAGTTTTCTTTAAGATTGGGAGCCGGCGGTGTGGGGGCTAACGCGGGGGCCTGGCGTGGGCGCAGGCTCTCTTTGGCTTGCGGGCGCAAGACGACTCTGGCATTTTCCAGCCGCAGGGTGTCGAGATCGATTTTCACTGGCCCAGTGGGTTCAGGTGCCGCGATTTGGGGAATGATTACCCACTGGCCGTTTTGGTCTTGCTCGATGTAGACGTCTGGCTTGACGAGGGTGACGTCCAGGTTGAGGGTGCGAGCTGACAGCAGCTGAGGGATATTGAAGCCGACTTTGACGGCAGAGACTGAGGCTCGGTCTGGATCTGTGGGAGTGGGGGGGAGTTCCGAGGGGCCAAAGCGCAGGCCGGTGAGCCACAAGCTTTCCAGTCGCCCGAGTTTTACGGGGCGTTTGAGTGTTTTGGTCAGCTCTCTGGCGACGAGGGGTGCCAGGTCTGTATTGACAAAATGCCACAGCCATGCTAATCCGACTGTACCGCCGGCCAGTGCGGCGACGCCCAGGGCGATGCCGGTGCGGGTTAGCAGAACCAGCCAGATCCTTTGCGTTTTTTGGGGCCGGTTAGTATTGAGCTCGAGTTGGTTGCCCGAAATTTGGGAGTTCGTCATCTCACCCTCATGCTGTAACAAGGTTTTGCGGGGAAAGCGCACAGGCGGCAAAGCGGTTGAGATTGCCGGAAATCGGAGTGGGAGCCTGCGTGGGTTGGGGTCAAGCGCGATTAATATCTCCAGTAAGAATTTATCTCAGGAGCGTTGATTGCTTCAAATAACAGCGACCTGCGCATTTGTTTGATGCAGCCAGCCAAAGGGCAGCAATTTATAGAGACGTTTCGAGCGCGGATCTGTTCAAAGAGCGCTCAAGGGGCGGGGAAGCGTGCAATCCTGCGCTGTGTCTGAAAGCTTTCGGATGAACCCGCTCCTGCTGCTGGCACAACTGAGGGCTGCTGGAAGCATGTTTCAGTAGCGCTATTTCTTTACTGTGCGGTAGAGTTAAGAGTTGGCCCACGCTTCGCCGCGCCCGGCAGGAGTGGGGAATGGTGCCGGCATTCCAATATATACAAAAATCTTATCCCCGGCGTGCCTGGGGATAAGAGGGAGAAAAACAGCCGGCACTCCTGCGTTTTGTCTGCCGGTACAGCTGCACACACCGGCAGGCTCCAGCAGGAGACGCCAAAGGTGTGGTAGATAATAAATAAGGCGAGTTAAATGAAGGTGCGAGTGGCCTTGAGAAGACATTCCGGCAGTGGGATTGAAATCTTCTTTAAAGTTGGGCGCAGCAAGGAGTCGCTTGTGAGTTCGCTGTCGTAAGCCGGGAGACTGGCCAGGAAAACTGAGTTTCAGCTAGGGGAATTAGAAGTCCCTTCGGGTATAGAGGTTCTTAGTGAGGTGTTTGCGCTATGCCAACTGCTGTTTCTAGCGATATACCAGTGCCCGCAGCGTTGGAGGAGGCACGGAATGAGGCATTAAAAGAAGATGTGCCGCCGGATTTAGACGAGATCCTGGCGGGGCTGTACGCGGAGTATCTAGAGTTTCTCAGCCAGACTGGTGGTGACACTGTACAGGGCAGCATCATAGCTGGCAGTGGCAGTAATGTGAGGACGGGTACGGAGGGGGATGACACCCTAACAGGGACTGCCGGCAATGACAGCATTGAGGGTCTGGCGGGGGATGACAGTATCGTGGGCAACGCCGGTCAGGATACCCTTGCGGGCAGCGAGGGCAACGACACAATCACAGGGGACGATGGGAATGACCTAATTTTCGGCAACCAAGACATTGACTCGCTGCTGGGCGGATTGGGCAACGACTGCTTGCTGGGGGGGCAGGACGGGGACAGCCTCTTGGGCAACGAAGGTGCTGACTATCTCAATGGCAACCGGGGGAGCGACACGCTGCTGGGGGGTGCGGGCAATGATACGCTCCAGGGGGGCAGAGATGATGACTCTCTGATTGGGGATGCCGGTGATGACACCCTCTCGGGCGACCGGGGTGCGGACACGCTAACCGGCGGCAATGGGGACGATGTATTCGCGATCGGTGACAGCCTGACCGGTGGGGACCTGCTGACTGACTTTGACCAGGGCCAGGATGTGATTGCGCTGACGGGGAACCTGACGTTTCAAGACTTGAATATTGTTCGCGGCACCGGCGACCGGGCAGGCGACCTGATTATTCAGTTGCCGGGCACCGGCAACACCACTCAGATTCTCGCTATTTTGCAGGGGGGTGCCAATCTGACACTGGCGGCGGGGGATTTTATCACTTTGGCGGCGCAGGCATGACAGGGGCAGCCACGGGGGGCTGCCCCGGAGAGCCGGCATTGCCCCCCTCACCCCCCCAGCCCCTCCTCCTGGGCTATCCCTTCCCCACAAGTCCCAGAAAACTTTCAGAAGTATTGCTTCTAGCTCTGTTTCTCTCCCGGAGAGATTTGCAATAAGCCATAACTAATGAGAATAAAGCTCTGGAGAAAAGCCAGAACCCTGACTCGCGGGTTGGCGGTTGTCCCCGACAGCTGGGGGTGGGGAAGTGGTAGGATGTCAACATAACAGGTTTTAGTTGAGAAACTCTTGTCAGCCCATGCGAGTGTTCGTCTTGCTGTTTAACGCCCGAACGGAAAATGAGGGAATTCACACGCTCAAGGATCTGCGAACCGAGCGCAACAAGGTCTTGATGTTTGAGTCGGAAGACGACGCCACGCGCTACGCTCTGATGCTGGAAGCCCAAGATTTTCCCACCGCGACCGTGGAAGCGGTGGAGGACTCTGAGGTGAAGGAATTTTGCTCTGACTGCGATTACGACTGGGAACTCGTGGCTACTGGGGGGCTGGCACTCCCACCGGAAAATAATGTGGATCGAACAGACTGGCAGGCTGAGAAGTCTGAGGAACCCGAGATGTCTGACTCTGAGCTAGAGCGGATTCGCCGCAAGCTGGAAGGGCTGCTCTGACAGGATCTCGGAACAAGGCGCAAGCGTTGAAGGATGAAGGGGCAACCAAAGAAGGATCGAGTGTCAAGAATGAAGAATTTGCAGGAGCGCGGGCATTTACTGACTGAGCAGGTGAATCCCAACAGTCAGAATCTCGACCAGCTGAGTTCGCTGGAATTGGTGGATCTGTTTAATCGGGAAGATGCCCGAACTCTGGCGGCGATCTCCGCCGCCAAGAAAGAGCTGGCACTGGCAATAGACCGCACGGCTGTGGCCCTGCGCCACGGCGGACGCCTGTTTTATGTGGGTGCGGGGACGAGCGGGCGGCTGGGCGTTCTCGACGCGGCTGAGTGCCCGCCCACGTTTTGCTCGCCGCCGGAATTGGTGCAGGGGATTATTGCCGGGGGTGCCGGCGCTTTGGTCCGGTCCTCAGAAGATTTGGAAGACCGGTATGAGGATGGGGCGGAGGGGATCTCCCACCGGCAGGTCACGGAACTGGATGTGGTGGTGGGAATTACTGCCGGCGGCACGACTCCTTTTGTCCACGGGGCTCTGCAAGCGGCTAAAGCCCGAGGGGCTGCTACGGTTTTCATCGCCTGCGTGCCGGCGGAACAGGTTAGCGCCGATGCGGATATCGATATCCGCTTGCTCGTCGGTCCAGAAATTCTGGCGGGCTCGACCCGACTGAAAGCCGGCACTGTTACCAAAATGGCGCTCAATATCCTCTCCACCAGCGTCATGGTTCGGCTGGGCAAAGTCTACGGCAACCGCATGGTGGATGTGGCCGTTACGAATAAAAAGCTGCATGACCGCGCTTTGCGCATTTTGCAAGACCTCACTGACCTGAGTCGCGAAGAAGCCGGCTATTTGCTGGAACGCAGCGGTCGGTCGGTGAAGCTGGCCCTGCTCATGCACTGGACAGGGCTGGACATGCAAGAGGCTCAGCTCCTCCTCGACGAACACCAGGGCAATGTCAGGGCGGCTGCCAACAGCGGCAAAAATAAGATCGACAAGCTCAGCTCCGGTTGAATATTATTTGTATAAAAATGGGATCTTGCTCGTGCGTGACGCTCCTCCACTAAGGGTTGTGTGCTGCGTCACGCACGCTTAATAGCAATATAATTGCATAGTGTGCGAAACAGGTATGGCCGGTTGCCCGGGTTTACACTTTCAAGATACCCCTATACTGCCGAGTGGAAAATCTGCCTAAACTCAGAAAAATATCAGCAATACAATTTTCCTCCTTCCATATCGCTCCGGGGCAGAGCTTGGGAACGAAAGGAATTAGGATATGCCTCCGGGTTTCTAATACAAAGTTGGGACTAAGCTCTCAGGCTTTTAACCTGCTTTTCAGTTGAAAGGAGGCAGAGCCTGCAGATTGCGTTCCCAGGCAGAGCCTGAGAACGAGGGATAGAACGAGGGATAGAGATGTAAGCGCGCACGCAGATGATGCGCCCTAGCTTATAGGATTTAAACTGGGGCTGAAAAGGCTTTACTGCCGCCTTTTTCAATTCCATTCTCCAAAATTAAAAATCCAAAATTAGTAAAACAAGCAGGTTGAAAGCGGAAAGCGGAACAGCTTAGACCTGAATTCTTCGAGAGTTAAACACCGGCCCCACAGGGCGGGGGGGGAGGCGCGCGCCAGTCGCTGCTTTGCAAGCATGCAGGGGGGCGGGCAGCAGGCGAGTGGGAGGAGCCTTCTGGCGCTATGCTTGTGAAAGGGTAACAAACTAGAACGATCTGGGATTCCTGACGTCGGTCAGGCTTTGTCTGGTGAGAGGGCTTCAAGAGTTGGACATGTACACTGCATCCGAAAACACGGCAACAATTGCAATCGTGCTGATTGCCATAGGGATTTTGGGCTGGGGCTACTACCGGGCCAAGCATGACGGCAAACTGGGAATTTTAGCGTGGCTGCAGTCGGTGTCGCTGATGACTCCCTGGCTGATTTTCTTTGGGCTGTTCGCCGCCGGCATGTATATTAACCTCGCCAGCATCCTGTTTTTGCTGGCGGGGAGTGCTGGACTGTACATCTTTTTGGGGAATCGCTTGCGTGCGGCAAGTCAGGATGCGGCGCTGCGGGAGCGACTGGAAGGGATGCTGAAGTCCAAGGAGGAGCCAGCGCCGGCGGGAGAAAAAGCGGCGGAGGAGGCTGCCGGCACAGATCGACGGGACATACCGGCGGCAGGGACAAGAAATGTGGCCCAGCCCGAGGTGGCTCCCATACCAGGGGAAGAATTGAAGACGATCCAGGGCATTTTTGGGGTGGATACCTTCTTTGCCACGGAAACTATCCCCTATCAGGAAGGGGCGATCTTCAAGGGCAATCTGCGGGGAGAGGCTGAGGCTGTCCGCGACCGGCTGTCTGCGGCGCTGCAGGATCGTTTGGGCGAGCGCTACCGGCTGTTTTTGGTGGCTTCCCCAGAAGGCAAGCCGACTGTTATTGTACTCCCGAGCAGCAATGACCCGCAACCGCTGGCGGTTCCGCAAAAAGTCCTGGCGGCGGCGCTGCTGCTGGCGACGATTGCCTGCAGCCTGGAGACAGGAGGGTTGCTGCTGGGGTTCGATTTCTTTGAGAATATGAGCCGGCTGGCGGAAGTGCTGCCGGTGAGTGCGGGGATCTGGGCGGTGTTGGTGGCCCACGAAATGGGCCACCAGATAGTGGCCAGACGCAATCATGTCCGCTTCAGCTGGCCATTTTTCATTCCGACGTGGCAAGTGGGCTCGTTTGGGGCGCTGAACCGGTTTGAGTCGCTGCTGCCCAACCGGCAGGTGCTGTTTGATGTGGCGTTTGCAGGTCCGGCGGCGGGGGGGCTGGTGTCTTTGGCAATGCTCCTGGTTGGCTTGCTGCTTTCCGGTGAGGGGAGTTTGTTTGAAATTCCGGCTGACTTTTTCCAAGGCTCGGTTTTAGTCGGAACTTTGGCTAAAGTTGTTTTGGGTTCGGCGCTGCAAAAGCCGGTGGTTAATGTGCACCCGCTGGCGGTGATTGGCTGGCTGGGGCTGGTGATTTCGGCCCTGAATTTGATGCCGGCTGGGCAACTAGATGGGGGGCGGATTGTTCAGGCGATTTACGGGCGCAAGATTGCCGGTGGGGCGACGGTGGCGACTTTGATTGTGCTTGCGATTGTGTCTCTGTTCAATCCTTTGGCGCTGTACTGGGCGATTGCGATCCTGTTCCTGCAGCGGAATCTGGAGCGCCCGTGTTTGAATGATTTGACTGAACCGGATGACGCCCGCGCTGCTTTGGGGTTGCTGGCTCTGTTTTTGATGGTGGCAACTCTTCTGCCGCTGACGCCGGCTTTGGCGGGCCGTTTGGGCATCGGGGGGTGACTGCAGGGCCGGCTTCGCTGCGACCTGTTTGGTTTGAACCGCCCCGGTTGCGGTTACGCCAAGAAAGAGCCTTGAAAGATTTCTCTCGCTCCGAGTCTGGGGCTAGAAGGGGAAGGAGAAAAAAAAGCCGGTGTTCGAGGTAGTATGAAGTTAGTAGGCGCTGGAGTTTGTGGCGGGAAGATTTGCTTATGCCTAGTGCACTTCCTCCGATAGTGGTGGTTTTCGATCTCGGTGCCCTGATGACCGGCAGGACTCGGGAGTGGGAAATGTGCTCGCGGCTGGGAACTTGCTATCTGCCGCAGGTGGTATACGAGGAAATTGAGGAACTCTCGCGGCGGGCTGAGGAAGGAACCCAGCTGGAAGTGGCGAGGGAGTTTGTGCGCTTTTGGCCGTATAGCGGCTGGCTGCTGAGTGATGCGGCGGCGAGCCACCGGCTGTTGCAGCCGGCTGCGGGGGCGCAAGTGAGCAAGCAAGCGCGACTGGTGGTGGCGGTGGCTCAGTGCGCCTACGCTCTGTCGCAGGAGCGCGCTCGGGAGCTGGTGGTTTTTGTGTCGGACAGTTTGCGGCTGTTGCAGCGGATGCAATCGCTGGAGGTGGGGAATCTTTGCTGCATTAATTCGACGGTGCTGATGCAGTGGGCGCGTTCGGGTCAGCGACCGCTGCTGGTGACAAAGCAGGTGCAAGCGATGATTAAGGCTAGACCTAAGACGCAGGGGGGGGCAGCCGGCAATAGTCCGCCGCGAACTCAGCCACGCTCGTCGATGCCGGTGTCAGTCAGTCAGCCGGTGACTCAACCTCGCTCGTCAATGGGAATGTCAGTCAGTCCACCGGCAACTTTTAATAAGGAGGAGGCTCTGGCGTCTAGGGTGCGCTTTACGCGCCAGGCGATTAAGGCTTCCAAGTTGGGTTCGCCACAGGATAAGGAGGGGGTGCGGGACAAGTCTGGGTCGGTATATTTGCCTTCTGTGCAGCGGCGCAGGTCTGCTGTATCTCACAAGAAGCCCGGTTTTTTTGCCTGGTTGATGAATCTGCTCTATACGCTGGTGGCGGTGGCTGGGTTTGCGATGGCGGGGGGATTTGCTTGGAAGTTGGTTCAGCCGGCGAGTTTTGACAAGTTTTGGAAGCAGCAGGTGGTGCCGGTTTGGCAGCAAAAGGTGGTGCCGGCTTTTTCCGCACAGCCGCGACAGCCGCGACACAAACCGCACAAGAAGTGAGTGCCGGTGGGGGAGCGCGCCTTTTTTGCCCCGGCGATGGGAAAGGGCATCGGGCATCCCCTTTGGGCGGATAGCTCCTGGCTACTATAGCAGTAGCCACTTAGATTAGGACATTAGACTTTGAGGGCAGGCGAGACGCCTGCCCTACGCCTATATCTTGTATCTCGTGTCGAGCGTGTCCTAAACTGACTGTCTGCTGCTATAGATACTGCGACAAACTTTACCCGCAAGGCAAGGGTTTAAGACTATAAATGCCGGCAATTTTGACTCTCGTTCCGGGGCGGTCTCCGTGTGCCGCACCGCCCCTACAGCCTGGGAGCGCAATCTGGAGGCTCTGCCTCCTTTCCAGGGAAAAGCAGGTTAAAAGCCTAACAGCTTATCTATCTCAACTTGGTTTCAGCTCAAGATATTCACGCACAGCCAACTGCTGCTGATATACATGAGCGAGTTTTCGGGAAGGGTGGGGGGAGCCGCCGCGCATCCCAACCGGCTTTTTTGAAACGCTCGGTTTGAAGGCCGACGCCCAACTGCAAAGGGTGGGGCTAATGCCCAACTATAGCAGTATGCACTTAGGGCGCGGACATTATATCAAGAGGGCAGGCGAGACGCCTGCCCTACGCCTTTTTCCCTAGGTCACTGATGTCCGCGCCCAATATGACTGCTGCTATACAAACGGGGCTCCGGGCGCTTCCCGACAGCCTTTACCGCAAGCTGTGCTGTCAATAAGAGAGCAGCGCGGTACAATAAGAATGGTCATCGCTATTCAGGTTAACTGTATGGTTATCAGTCCTTTAACATTAAACTTAGACACCGTTTGCCTGACAGACGAACAGTTCTACAAGCTCTGTCAGAATAACCGCGAATTGAACTTTGAGCGAACTGCAAAAGGAGAATTAATTATCATGGCACCAGTAGGAGGCGATAGCGGCAATCGAGAAGCAGACTTAATTATCGATTTGGGAAACTGGAACCGGCAAACCGGCTTGGGTTTCACCTTCAGTTCCTCCACGGTTTTTAAATTGCCAAATGGGGCTGACCGCTCCCCAGATGCCGCCTGGATTCGGCGGGAGCGTTGGGAAGCTCTCACTCCAGAACAGAGACGCAAATTCCCCCCCATCGCCCCGGATTTTGTGATTGAGTTAAGGTCAGCTAGCGACTCTCTAGAAATTCTCCGCGATAAAATGCAGGAATATCTCGATGCTGGGGTGCGATTGGGGTGGCTGATTAATCCCCAAAACCAGCAGGTAGAAATTTACCGGCAAGGACGAGATGTGGATGTGCGAAATCTTCCTGCAACGTTAGCCGGTGAAGACGTATTGCCTGGATTTACTTTGAGTCTACGCCTGTATTGAGAGTATAGCTGTATTGAGAGTATAGGAGTATTCATTTAGGTTCGGATACACTCGTCGGAAAAAAACGCCTATCCTACCAAGTTCCGACGTAGGGCAGGCGAGACGCCTGCCCTAACCTAAGTGGCTAGTGCTATATCTCGCTCTCTGTCGGGCATTGGGCATCATCGCATTGGGCATCATCGCATTGGGCATTGGGTTCTGAATCAACCAGAGACATGATAAGCTATGGCGCATTAAATTTGCACTACGCATCTCTATTATCTCGTTCCCAGGCAGAGCCTGGGAACGCAATATGGAGGCTCTGCCTCCTTTTAACGAAAAGCAGGTTAAAAGCCTAACAGCTTAGGGAGCATGTCACTTTTGCTAGTTCCCAGGAGCTATAGCAGTAGGCACTTAGGTTAGGACGTAGGACAGGCGTCTCGCCTGTCCCAGAAATATTGAGGGCACGGAGGGAACGCCTGCCCTACGCCTTTTTCCCTAGGTCACTGATGTCCTAACCAATATGACTGCTGCTAGAGCTACTGGGACAGGCTTTCGTCCGTGCTGAGTGGGGCTAATTGTAGAGACGCACCATGACCTTCTTTGGGTGCGTTCTCAAAGGAGGGCAGGCACCCTACTTCTGACAGAGTATGGGGCGTGCTGGGGGACTGCCCTTCACACAATCTTCATATTACCTGGCTGTTTTTTAAAGATTTAATAAAGTTGACCGGCTGCTGGCAACCTTGATACAGCACGAGCTTCACATTGGGAGGAAAAGGTCTAAAATTTCAGTGGAATCAAACCGCAGGCGGATGACAGGCGTGTGGGGTGCCGGCAAGAATAAGGTCTGTACAGTCTAGCTATAGGGAGAGGTTATTCAGACGATATCATGCAACTTCAATCACTTTTCCAGCCCGTAACTGTGGCAGAAATTACCAGTCAGACGTGGTGCTATCGCTGCATTACTCGCAGGGACCACCACCGGCTGATGCTGGCTCTGTTAGGGGGCTGGCTCAGCCAAGAAGAGCTGTGTGCCATCGACCGGCTGCTGTACGCAGTTAGAAGGGGATGGCTGAAAGTGGTGGATTAACTCTGGGGGCTTTTTCCAGCGCCTTGGAGGTTTAAAAAAACAATATTACAAGCAGTTGAGCCCCTGATGTGTTAGAACGTGCATTGCGCAGCTGTCTTCCTCTGCCCCTCCGGGAACAAGAGGTGGCGCAGTTATGTCTGGGCTGAATTATCTGTCGCGGCGTCGCCGGTGGGGAGAAACTCGTCAGCTGCAGCCAGCCGGCGGAACCCCCCAATGCCCCAGTGGGGCGGACAGTGGCGGAGGATTTTGAGGGGATTTGCGCCATTGCCGGCTGCTGCCAGTTTCACGAGTGTCTCCCTGACGGCTGGCAATCTTCATGGAGCGAGTCCAGTGATGCCGGTCATAAAAAACTTGCGATCTCCGGATACTGGTGCGGCGACGACGATCGCCCAGTCGGGGGATTGCCATCACCCTCAAAATTGAGATATAGTGATAGATTGTACAAAGCAGCATATTTAAGACATCAGTGTGCTTCTGCTCCCAACTTATGAGGTGATCCAGATGTCATCGCTATTGCTCATTTCACTGCTGACTGCTCTGGGGGCAGCCTACTTCTACTTGAACGTCTCGGAAGAGATCCCCCGCATCATGGCTTTAACCATTGTTGCTATCTGCTTTATTCTCGATCTGGTTTTGGCACCTTGGCCAATCCAGATGCTGATTCTGATGCTCGTCCTGCTCGCCACCAGAGACGTCTCACTGCCGAATCAGCGCCGCCTGGGGTGAGCGCTCGCCACAGCTCTGAGCACGCCTTTATGAAGTTTTCTCACAATTTGGTGACACGGTTCAGCCAGTTGTGACAAGCTGAAGGTGGGGATCGTGCTAGAGCAAGCTTTAGCGGCATTATGCAGGAAATTATTTTGATTCTGATTCTGGCGAGTGCAACCATTGCTGCTACCTATATCGGGGCCCTTCTGGGTCTGGCTGTTACCGGATGCTTCATGTTCTTGAAATATGTCCCTGAGTGGACGTGGACAGTGGTGTTGCTGGCTCTGACGGTGGCCACTCTCAGAGGGCTGCGCTACTCAGCGGAATAATCCTCCCTAGAAGCCGCACGGTGAAGTTCCGCACCGTGGGCTTTGCCGTGCCTGACGCCGCAAAAGCCGGTGAGCGCGGCGCGGGTTGGGGCAAGTCCCGCTCAGGAGCGATCCGCGCGCTGGATCGAGTCATGCCGGTCCGACCGCTGAGCGTGATGCGCGGCGTGTTGAGGGTTGCCATCGCAGATGCCTGAAATCTTGCTTAATGTTAGCTAGGCTACTGAGTTCTCCCCCATAGGATGTTAGTCTGAAACTGCAAAGGCTCTTCGCTTTTGCTGTAGCCCCAATAAACGAGGCGATCTTTATGTTTCCAATATATTTAATAGCACTGGCAATGTCTCTGGGAGCGCTCTGGGTGTTTGTCAAAACATCACAGGACGTTTACATAGTTTTGGCGGCAGCAGTGGGTATCATTTGTTTTATTTGGGGATTTGCTTTGGCACCTTGGCATCTACAGCTGTTGCTCCTGGTGATCCTGCTGGCTCTTGAGCGCTTCTACTCAATGAAGGAAGGCCGGCAGGGCTGATCTGGAAAAGCCCGAGTTGGCGTCAGGTGACGGCTGCCGGTGGCACTGACAAGCCTTTTGCTCTGTCCCACCGGCTGGCTTTAGAGAGTGGTTGTAAAGAAAAGTGAAGACGCCAGAAACCGGGTTTCTTTTACAATACCTTCGCCAAAAAAGGAAAGGGCTTTTGTAGTACAGTTGTTGTTTACTACAACGACAACTGAGAACTCCACAAAAGCCCATGCTTGACATCTTACCACTTTTACAGTGCCTGCAACCAGAGATTGGGGCCACCAGTGTGCGTCAACTAAGCCGGATTGCCTTTGCCATGTTGGCCATGACAGGACGAGTGACCATGCTGAGCCTGTCCCGCTGGGCGGGCCAAGGTGGGAGTTATCGAACTGTCCAACGATTCTTCCACACGGCCCGACCTTGGGCCACTCTGTTCTGGATATTTTTTCGCCAGCATTTATACCGGAGTTCTGAAGTCTATCTTCTGGCAGGAGATGAAGTGGTCGTCACCAAAGCCGGTAAAAAACCTACGGACTTGAGCGCTTCTTTTCTAGTCTGTATGGCAAATCCTTAACCGGGCTATCTTTCTTCACACTATCATTAGTAAGTGTTCAGGAAAAACGTTCATTCCCTATAAGGGTCGAACAAGTCATCAAGAACGACCGTGAAAAGTTGAGGCAGGGGTCTGAAAATACAGAGTCTAGCCCGCCCAAAGGCCAAGTCAAACGACCCAAGGCAAGTCGGAGTAAAAATCAAACGGTCCCGACGGCGACCGACCCAATACCTAAAAATCGAGGGGGCGACCTGCCGGCAGGAAAAATCAAAATAAAAGCGCCGTCCCTCCCAATCCTGAATTATTGCAAATCCAAAGTTGGATAGAGTCATTGCTTAAACTGTTGGGCGGTATGCTGCCCCTGACTTATCTGCTATTGGACGGTCACTTTGGCAATAATGCATCTCTGCAAATGGCCCGCCGGCTGAATTTACATCTAATTTCAAAGCTCCGTTACGATTCGGCGCTTTATATCCCCTATCAAAACCCCGAGCCTGGCCAAACATGCCGCCGGAAATATGGAGATAAGCTTGACCTACGCAACATGCCCGCTCAATACCTGAAAAACAGCACGATTGATGGGCCAATTCTCACTGATATCTATCAAGCGCAACTGCTCCACAAGGAATTTGCTCAACCTCTGAATGTGGTGATTCTGGTCAAGACTCATCAAAGCACTAATGCTCGCCACCACGTCATTTTATTTACCAGTGACCCTGACTTGCCTTACGACAAGTTAATAAATTTTTACAGCCGGCGCTTTCAAATCGAATTTAATTTTCGGGACAACAATTCTGGGGCCTGGAAGATTTTATGAATGTCAGCCAAACGGCAGTAACTAATGCGGCCAATCTCTCATTTTTCATGGTCAACCTGTCCCATCACCTGCTGGGGACTGGCCGGGGGAAGCATTGTGGGGACAGTGTGCTGGATCTCAAAGCCATCTGTCGGGGCTCAAAATATGTGGCCGAAATCATAAAACTCCTTCCGGAAAAACCTGAGCCAGTTTTATTGGCTCAGATTTTCCAACGTATATCCCGCCTAGGTCGTATCCACCGGCCACCCGCTTGTAGCAACCTCAGCTGATTTGGCGAAGGTATTGTTAAAGAAACCGGGTTTCTCAGTCCCTGGACAAGTGACTGGGGTGCGTCTCGGGGAACGCACCCTACTTTTGTGACAGGTGCGATCGCCCTAGCTGGTGGAGCCGCCCGGTGAAGCTTTGCATGTTCGCCGGTTGAAGAACCCCACCCCCCAACCCCCTCCCCGTGTGCGGGGAGGGGGAGCTTAAAGGGATTTTCGCTGCTTGGAAAAAGTTTCAATTATCCTGGTGCAACGCCCCCGGTGAAGCTTTCCATTTTCGCCGGTTGAGTCCCTCTGTGAAAATAGGCCCTTGCCGAGCCTGTCCCACTTTGAAAGTCGTGCCGATTTCGCACCAACCTGCGGAACTTACCGGCACCCTGCTGCCGTCCTACTTTTAGTGGTCGTGGAAACTGTAAGCGGTTGAGGTGCCGGCATTACGATTTATGGAAAATTGACTAATTTACGGGGAATCACTTTTTTAGGACTTAGGACCTGAAAGAAACCGGGTTTTGTGAGACTTGGCGCTGAAAGTCAAGGAGTCTGGTTCATAAAACCGGTTTCTGCGTAAGTTCTAAAACACTGAAAGAAACTGGGTTTATGGTGTGAGACTCGGCGCTGAAAGTCAAGGAGTCTGGTTCATAAAATCGGTTTCTGCGTAAGTTCTAAACAAGTCAGAATGTCTTCTGACTTCTGAACTGTCATTGTAAAAATAAGTGAAGGAGAGGGGTGATATGAACTTCTTTCAGACGGAAAAGAATGGTGTTGCAGTTGGCGCAACAGTGGCGGAACCGCAACGGTTTCCGCGAGTTAACTTTGCTAAAACCGGCTCGCGTACCGGGCTTGTTTGCGCGGTGGCGCTGACCGGCATTCTGTGTGCGGGTACCGGTGTCGCCGGTGCGGCGGCTGAGGTAGGGCCACAAACCGCCCCCCTAACGGTCAGCCAGAACTCGCAACGAGCGAGTCGCTTACCCCGCCAGATCGCTCTCGCCGTTCGCCAGGATCTGTCGCGCCGGGAGGGAATTCCGCTTGATAACTTGCGGATTGTGGAGGCGGAGCCGCAGACTTGGCGCGATCGCTGCTTGGGTTCGCCCCGCCGGGACGAGCGCTGCGCTCAAGGGCTCACTGAAGGCTGGCGGGTTGTGGTGTCTGACGGGTCCCAAGAGTGGACTTATTACACGGATGCCACCGGCAGGAATGTGCGGTTGGCCAATGACCCTGACTCTGGGGCTTCCCTGTCCCAGCGTGTGGCTGACGCCGTGAAGATGGACTTGTCGGGGCGGTTGCGGGTGCCGGCGGATGCGGTGCGGATTGTGAGTGCGGAACGGCGGCAGTGGCCAAATGGCTGTCTGGGCATATCGAGTCCCGGAGTGTTCTGCACTCAGGCGATTGTGCCGGGTTGGGTGGTGACTGCGGAGATCGCACGAGGGAGAAACGCACAGCAACGCTGGGTTTATCACACCAACGAATCGGGTTCTGTGGTGAAGCTGAATCAGTCAGGCGGTTTTTCTGATAGTGGCGGTACGGTGAGGCCGATTCGGATTCCTGCCGGTGAACTGCCGCCTCCTTTGAACAGAGAGACGATTTTTCGGGGGAATGCGAGTGGTGGGTTTGCCGGTTTGACTTATGAGACTATTCTGATGAGCGACGGGCGGGTGATTCGGACTCGCGTGACTGGCACTGGTGGTGCAACGGAGATTCGCCGGCTTTCTTTGCAAGAGGTGCGCGAGTTTCAGCGGCTGTTACAGCGGGTGGATTGGCAGCAGTTTGATGGGTTGTATTACCCGCCGGCTCGCGGTTCTGCGGACTATATCACGGTGACGCTCACCAGTCGAGCCGGTACGACTCGCTATGCCGATATTATTCAAGACCGGCTGCCTGAAGGGTTACAGGAGGTTGTGGAAGCTTGGAATAGAATTGCTAGCCGGTGATCGGGGTGATGGGGAGATTTTGATTGGGCAATTCTAGTGCCGGTGGTTGCTCCCCTGGGGATTGAGATCGGGGATATTTATACCGGGGTAATTTAGAGCCTGGCGATTGAAAGAGACTGTTGGCGAACTTTCAATCGCCAGGAACCTAGCTAATCGCTTTCCTCAAATCGAGAACTGTTCAGTGACACCGGCATCCCCCAGAGAGACTCGCACGCCAAACTTGTCCCCCCGTTCCGCCTCAAACTCATATTGGATGAACTCATCATCGCATCGCGCGGTAACTTCTTTGAACACCTCGCCGGTGTCAGTCAGCACCGTCAGTTTGAGATTCGGCGGTAGGGTAGTGTCTTCCCCGCTGGGATAAACCCGCGCCTTGACACCAACTGCTCCCTTCTCTTCTTCCCAGACATTGATCGTTAAAACGACGGGATGTCCTTGAACGTCGATTCCCAAATCGCGAATCAGCTTAGCGCGTTTAGCCACCTGGCTCTTAAAAGCCGGCATCAGTTTTGGAGAAACCAATTCCTCAACTGCCTGCCAGCCGGCATCAAAGACACCCTCTAGCCATTGCAGTAAATTTACCACAGGGGGTGCCGGTTCGTCAATAGGTTCTGGAATTTCGTCAATCAAATCTTCCAGAGAGCGCAACTCGCTGAGGAGCAACACCCCAGCCGGTGCGGTTTTGGCAAAGCCCAACAGCTTGGCTTCTTTGGCATCTTCGTCAATTTCTACCACCACATAGCCAACCCGGTCCTCCCGAACATCTTCAGGAAGCGGGCAAACTTTGGCCCCCCGCAAAACGGGCCGGCACTCCAGTCGCCCCCAGTCTTTTACGAGCAAGTCTGCTGTATCCAGAAAAGCCTGCATAGCCGGTTGCCAGCTGTGACTTGCCGGCAAATCAGTCTCAATCCCCACGCACCGGCAGTAAAAGTTCACCGCCTGTACCGCCAGGGAGTTAAGATAAACTTGTCGCGCCTTATCGGGGTTTTTGTGCAGCCGGCTAAACGTTTCGGCCTGCCGGCAGTTATCCGCCGTCAGGGGAACGTTGAAAGTCAAATGTTCTGTGAGGTTAGTCATCATTTTAACCTAATCCCTCCTTGCTGTCCAAATAGTCCTGAAATTGCGGTGCGAAATGCCGGCACGCTTGCCTGAAGAAACTGTGTATTGTCACATAAGGGATTTTATTCCCAAACTTGGCTACAATTTCTGGCCATGACTTGTCTTCTAGGAAACAGAGGGCGATGGTGCGATAATTCGCTTCAGGGTGATTTCGGATATGCCTCTTTTGGAAAACACCCTCCGGGTCTTCTTGGATATAGTCCCGCAACTCCTGCAAAAGCATAGACGGCTGGTTTTGTGCTATGCTATCCAGATAAGTCTCTCCCGATTCGCCGTCACTGTCGGGAGTTCTCACATGTACGTCTAGAGAGAGCGTTTGCACCCATTTTCTTTGGTTGTCCTGGCTCACTCTCTTGCGATTGAGATGCCTGTCAGCGGCGTCCCGAAACCGCCACTTCAGCGTATTGTTGACCCATGAGATCACCTTGCCTTTACTTGGGTCATAGCTGTCAATATTTTTGCACACATATAGCCAAAGTTCCTGCAGCGCTTCATTGTAGACTTCGGGCGGGCAGTCATACCTGTCTGCGCAATAAAGCTTGCCCGATGCCTGAATCGCCATAACCAGCTTGGTTAAAGCTTTCTTTCGGGCTTTACTGTTAGCGGGGTGCTTCTGGGCTTCCAGAGCCAGCTTGTCCAGTTCGTCCATAGGGCGGGTGTCCTTGGGGCTAGCATGTAGCTGGGGTGGGCTTGCGCCGGCACTCTCTGGCAACCGTTGAGCCGGTGTCTGCTGTTTCGGGAGTGGCATGAATCACTGCGTCTCCTTGCGAACCGAGGTTTCTAAGGGTTTATCTGCCGCGAGAGCCGGTTTTCTACAAATTTTAAATTGTTTGTGCTAATCTCTGCCGCCTATTTGATAAGTAGAGATTATCAGTTGAGCCCTAGGCATTGGGCATGGGGGATTGGGCATGGAGCATGGGGGATTGCCGGTGGCCACCGCCCAAACTCCTCTAATAGCACTAGCCACTTAGGGAACGGACGTAGGACAGGCGTCTCGCCTGTCCCTGCTGAATGCTATTGAAAACCCCGCCTTATGAATCAAACTCCAAGAAATCAGGGCGAGCCTGTTGGGTTTGGGTGAGCTGTTGCTCCAGGGCGCTCCAGTCCTCTCGCTCAATCAGGGAGATAAACTGGTCAAGCTGACCGCGATAGGCGTGAAGGGCTCGCAGCAATTCGCGGCGGTTGTACTTGGCCATCAGCAGGCCCAGTTCGGGATTGCCGCCGCCGACGCGGCTGGTATCGCGGAAGCCGGTGCTGGCCAGCTGTTTGGCCAAAGACAGGACAGCGGGGTCGGGTTCGCCGGTGCAGGCGGAAATCAAACTGGCGCTAACTGTCACCGGCAGGTGAGAGATCCAAGCCACGGCTCGGTCGTGGTCTTCCGGACTGCAGCGGTAGAGGCGAGCGCCGAGGGAGCGGGCCAGTTGTTCCACGGCTTCCAGAGCTGCCGGTGGGGTAGAAGCCACCGGCGTAGTGACATAAGGTCTGCCGGCGAATAAACTGGACTCGGCAACCTCAATGCCGCTCTCGGCCTTGCCGGCCATAGGGTGGCCGCCGACAAAGTTGGGCCACAGGGGGGAGAGGGCCTGAACCACCGGCGTTTTTACCGAGCCCACATCGGTCAAAACTGCTGTTGGTGAGAGATGGGGGATGAGTTGCTCGACCGTTGGTACAATGACGGAAAGTGGCGTGCAAATAAACACCACCTCTGCGGCTGCCATCAGGGTCAAATCCACACCAGCATCATCGACGATCCCGCGTGCCACAGCCAACTGGCACGTCTCTTGGCGGCGAGAGTTCCCCAAAACGCGGTGCCCGCACGCTCGCAAGTCTAAACCGAGGGAGCCACCAATCAGCCCCAGCCCCACAATACCAATATGCATCTGCCACCCACTGCAAGCTACTGAGTTCTATTTTGAGCCTTAACGCTAGCATGGTAATGCCCAGTCCTATGACTGTAAAGTCGGGATGTTTAAAAGGGACCCCCGATGGAAACCGAGGAACTCCTAGAAAAATATGCATCTGGCATCAGGGACTTTACTGCTGTTAACCTCTGTGAAGCCAACCTGAGTCGAGTCAACTTGAGCGGGGCCAATTTGAGTCAGGCCAATCTGAGTATCGCGAATTTAGGGGGTGCAAATCTCAATGGAGCCAATCTGAGTCACGCCAAACTGAACGTCGCCAAACTGAATGGAGCCAATCTCAGCGGGGCCAACCTGAACGGCGCTGACCTCAACGTGGCCAACTTGATCAGGGCTGATCTCAGTGACGCATCGATGATTCAAGCGGCGCTGATTCGGGCAGAACTGATCCGAGTGGAGCTCAGCAGAGCCAACCTCAGCGAGGCGAACTTGAACGCCGCCACCTTGAGAGAGGCCAAACTCAGGCACGCGAATCTGGCCGGTGCCAACTTGAGCGAGGCGGATCTGACCAATGCCTCGCTGAAAGCCGCCAACTTGGAGAGGGCGACGCTGCGGGAAACGGATTTGAGGGGTGCGGACCTGAGTGGGGCGAACCTGAGAAACGCCGAACTCAGACGGGCCAACCTCTCGCAAGCTAAACTGATAGGGGCGGATCTGAGTGGGGCAAATTTGAGATGGGCGGATTTGAGCGGGGCGACGCTGAGATGGGCGGACCTGAGCGAGGCAAAATTGAGTGGGGCCAATTTAAGAGGTGCGGACCTCAGCGGAGCCAACCTGCTCAATGCCAGCTTAGTCTACTCGGATCTAACGCAGTCAAATTTGATTGAAGTCGATTGGACAGGAGCGGACTTGTCGGGAGCCACCTTGACCGGTGCCAAAATGTATGAGGTGATGAGGTTCGGTCTGAAAACAGAAGGGCTGATCTGCGAGTGGGTTGACCTGAGCCCGAACGGCGACCGGTCCGTGACCTACCGCCTCAGCCCAGAAGAGTCGAAAAAATTTTTCAATCAAACACTGCCAACCGTCCGAATTACCATCGACTCACAGCTCAATCCCGACGCCCATCTGGCTTTAGCGGTCGCTTACCACCAAATTGCTTACCACTACCCAGCGATGGGCTACCCCCCCAACATCGAAGTCAGCGGTCGCCGAACCATTCTAACGTTTAGGACCAGCAGCGACACTCGATTATTTCCCACGGCTTATGTGGCCATACTGCCCTTTAAGGATGGCGGATTAACCCAAGAGAAAATTGTCAATTTGGTGCAAATGATCGAATCACAAGATATCAGCAATCTGCTCAATAAAGCGGTTGGGAAAATCGAGGAGATCAAAAAATCGGAGACGTTTTCCAGGCTGGTAAAGCGCGAAAAGTTCTTTCAATCTCCCACGCTGACAGTGATAACGAACTCTGGCAACCGAACCTTGGATGTCCACCACCACCCCAGTTTCGGCAAGCGCTGGATGAACACCTCTGAACTCATCGAACTCTACCCGGGCAGTTTGGATGAAAGCCAGCAACTCGCTCTCCCTCCTGTCAGTGTAATTGTAAATTTTATACAGGGCTTGCATTTGCTCTCCAGTAAATTTTGAACTAACCCCTAGCTAGCTGCTTGTTTTCACCACAGAATAGAAAAGTATTGGAACGGGAACTCTGATGGAAGTTGAGGAAATCTTACAAAAATATGCAGCGGGAGAAAGAAACTTTGCAGGTCTCAACCTCTGCGAGATCAACCTCAGCAGAGTTAACCTCAGTGGGGTCAATTTGAGTGGTGCGATCCTGAGTGTCGCCAATCTCAGTGGAGCCAATCTGAGCGGAGCGAACCTGAGCGGGGCAAAACTCAATGTCACCCGCCTCAGCGGTGCCAATCTCAGCAAAGCCAATTTAAACGGCGCAATTCTCAATGTGGCCAACCTCGTGCGGGCTAACCTGTCGGACGCGGAACTGATTCAAGCTTCCCTGATTCGCGCTGAGCTGATCCGAGCCGAACTGAGCAGAGCCAATCTCATCGAGGCCAACCTCAACGGAGCCGACCTCAGGGAGTCGAAACTCAGACAGGTCAACCTCAGCGGTGCCAACCTCAGTGAAGCCGACATGCGGGGCGCATCTCTGGCGGGAGCCAATTTGGAGCAAGCCAAATTGAACCAAACTGACCTCAGCGGAGCCGACCTCAGCGGTGCGAATCTGAATAATTGCGAACTCAGACATGTGAGCTTCAACCGCGCCAACCTCAGCGGAGCCGACCTCAGCGGGGCCAATCTCCGCTGGGCGGTTCTCAGCGGTGCCAACCTGCAGTGGGGCAACCTCAGTGACGCCAAGCTCAGCGGGGCCAATTTGATAGGGGCTGACTTGAGCAACAGCAATTTGCTCAATGCCAGTTTGGTTCACGCCGATCTCACTCAAGCTAATTTGAGCCGCGCTGAGTGGGTGGGTGCTGACCTCAGCGGTGCCACCTTAACGGGTGCCAAGCTTTATGGCGTTTCCCGCTTTGGTTTGAAAACGGATGGGATTATTTGCGACTGGGTTGATATCAGCCCCCACGGAGATCACACCCAGCTTTACCGCTTCACCGGCGAAGACTCGAAAAAGTTTTTTAATCAAACGCCGCCAACTGTCCGCATTGTCATCGACGCGCCCCTAGATCAGGAGTCTAATTTTGTCTTAGCCGCCAGCTATCACAAAATCGCTCAGCAATACCCCAGCCTCAGCCAGCCCCCCAGCATTGCAGTCGGCTATCGCCGAACGGTGATCACTTTTAGGGTGGACAGCGACGAGCAATTATTTCCCACCGCTTATGTGGCAATTCTTCCCTTTGAAAACGCCTCCGCCACTCACAGAAATATCATCACCTCGGTCAAGCAACTCCGCGCCCACGCCACCACCCACCTCAGCATCCCAGAACTCAGGCGCGTCCAGCAATTAAGTGCGGTGATGAGTCAAGCCCTCAACCAGATCGCTGCTATTGACCTCTCGAAAATTTTTCCCCCAATGGTCGAGAGAGCTAGCTTTTTCCAAGCCCCCACGCACACAATATTACTCAATTCCAGCGACCGCAGCTTGAGTGTCTACCACCACCCGAGTTTCGGCAAGCGGTTTATGAATCAAGCCGGCTCCCCAACTCAGGGCCCAGCCGGCATGCCGTCAGGCCAGCAGTTTGCCATCCCCCCCCTCACTGTTGTGATCGATTTTATTAAAGGTTTCTATTCGATCGAGTCTCAGTAAGCAGCGGGCGTCTTGGCGTGCCGCCGGCTGCCCCCACCTTCAGGCGCGGATCGCCTCCGGCAAGCAGCCGGCAAAAATAAACGGAACATCCAGAAACCGGGTTTTTTAAGAAACCCGGTTTCAAGCCAACGCCATATTCCTGCTGCCGGCTGCGGTTGCTATTTGTGTTTTCTGGGGTGCTTGCCTTGTTTGGCCCGCTGAACTGACAATTCCCTCAGGGTGCGCCACCGCCGGCTACAGCTCAAGGTAAACTAACTGTAGTGGTGAGGAAATCACATGAACGCTTGGCGCGACAAGTTCAATCAAATGATGGGCCGCACTCGGATTGTGGTCTGCCGCTTATTTATCCATTTAGCCGGGGAAGAAGTCGCCCCCCTGTTGGGCGTCCTCAATCGCGCCGGCAGAGAGGTTATCGCCGCCGAGGGCGATATCGAGGTGGCCGGCTCCCAGCTGGTGGAAATCTGCCAGAACCTACTGCAGTGCGATGTCTACTGGCGATCGGCGGCGAATGAAGGGGATGTTTTCTGGAACCAGGGGGAAGCCGGTGACTATGTGAACGAACTGTTTACCGACTCGGCTCAGCGCTATTTGAGCCAGCCCGACCTCAGCCCATTGGCACCAGACGCGCCCCTGTCCTTGCCGGTGACGAGCAACCTGGTGGTCATGCTGGCAGTGGCTTACGACGGCGAAGTTGCCGATCTCGAAACCGACCTCTCCCATATCGCCGCCCTCAAAGCAGGGCTGAAAGCCCTGATTAACCTGCACTACAACCACCGCCTGCTCGCCGTGCAAGTGCATTTCTCACCGGCTCAGCTCGGCGACGAACTCACCGACGACCAGCTGCTGCAAAATTTCCCGGAATTAATCCCCCTCTGAATCCGGGCTGTAAACATTTAAATTGCCTAATCACCAGCATCGCCCCGCCCCCTGCCCCGCCCTAGCCCTCTCTAAAAGACGCGAGCTGTCGCTTCCGATGCCAGAAGACGCGATCGATCCCGTTTCTACAGTAGGGTGGGTGACGCTGTGCGTCACCCACCAAAAGCGTCCCAATTTTATATAGCAATAAACATCTATAGCAGTATTCACTTAGATGAGGGCGTTATAGCAGCAGCCACTTAGATTAGGACATTAGACCTTCAGGGCAGGCGTCCCGCCTGCCCTACGTCTATATAGCAGTAAGCATTTATCCTCGCTCCCAGCTCAAGCTGGGAACGGCATCCGGTCGGCTCTGCCTCCTTTGGGCAGATAGGAAGATTAAAAGCCTAAAAGCTTACAGTATTTTTGACTCTGGCTGAATGTGCCGTTTTTAAAAATCCAAAATCATTGCATCCAAAATCATTGCATCCAAAATCATTGCATCCAAAATCCAAAATATCGAAAGTATGCAAAAAATAAGAAACCTATCTCAAACGGGTGCGGTGCGGCCAGCCAGTAGGGCCACCGTTGCCACTAGCTGAGCCGGCTCCACCGGCTTGGGCACGTGCATCTGGAAGCCGGCATCGATGGCCTGCCGGCGGTCTGACTCGCGGGCGTAGGCCGTTAGGGCCACAGCCGGCAGGAACCCACCTCGCTCGGCTTCCATCGCCCGCACCCGGCGAATCAGAGCGTAACCGTCCTCACCGGGCATGCCAATATCGCTGACCAGCACGTCCGCGCTGAACATTTCCAGGGCGCTTAGCGCCTCACCGGCACTGGCGGCAGCGCGGACATTGGCCCCGTATTGCTTGAGGACGACACTGAGCAAGTCGCAGGTGTCGGGCTCGTCATCAACCACCAGCACCCGCAAGCCGGTGAGGGGGTGAGCCGGCCCGCCGCAGGCCGGCTGAGAGCGGGATTTGCCGTCGCGCACGCCCTGCTGGGGTTTCTCGCTCCCTTCCAGGAGGGGCAGCCGCACCGTAAAAGTCGCCCCCCGCTCCGGACCGGCACTGTACGCCCCGACACTGCCGCCGTGGAGTTCCACCAAGTGACGGACGATCGCCAGACCCAGACCCAGACCGCTGTAAGACCGAGTAGTTGTGGCGTCCGCTTGGCGGAAGCGCTCAAAGACGAATGGCAGAAAATCGCTGCTAATCCCAATGCCGGTGTCGGTCACCTGCAGCAGGGCGCAGGGCGCAGCGCCGTGGCTGCTCGGCATTGAGGGTTGGGAGCAGGGCGCTGAGGATTCGTTGCCGGCATAGCCGGTGCCCGATTCCCCATGTCCGATTCCCCATTCCCGGTGCCCCACTCCCACCGAGAGCCTCACTTCCACTCGCCCTCCCGGCGGCGTGAACTTAACCGCATTAGAGAGCAAATTCCACACAACTTGCTGCAAGCGGTTGACATCTCCCAAAACCAGACCGCAGGTTGGCTCAAAAATTGCCAGCAGCTCTATCCCCCTAGCCGCAGCCGCAGGGCGCACCGTCTCCAGAGCCGCCTCAATCACAGGTGCCAGCTCAACTGGGCGCATATTCAGGTTGAGCTGCCCGCGAATAATCCGCGACACGTCCAGCAGGTCCTCAATCATCTGCGTCTGGGAGCGAGCGTTGCGCTCAATCGTCTCCAGGGCGCGAACCGTCTTTTCCTGATCCAGCTTCCGGCTCTTGAGCAGCTGCGCCCAGCCCAGCATGGCGTTGAGGGGAGTGCGGAGTTCGTGGGAGAGAGTGGCGAGAAACTCATCTTTCATGCGATTCGCTTCTTGAGCTTCCCGGTAAAGGCGGGCGTTGTCAATCGCCAAAGCGGCGCGGCGGCCCAAGTCTTCAGCCAGAGCCAGACTCCCGCTGTCATAGCGCCTTTTTTGCGCCGCACAGACAAAAGTCAGGGTGCCCAGCGTCCGCCCGCGAACCTGAAGGGGGACACAGATAGCAGACAGCGGGCCCAGCTCTCGCAGCAGCTGGCGGTGTTCAGCTGAGCCGGCAAAACTGACTAGCAGCTCCTCAGGAAGTTCCGGATAGAACTCCGACTGGCCGGTGCTTCTCACTTTTGGCGCACCGGCAGCCGGCTGCCGGTCACTCCTGAACCCCGCAGCGGGGGCGGTTTTGCAGAGCGTGCCGGTAATGCCGCCGGCGCTGCCGGCTGAACCTGCAGACTCCGACTCTAGCTTTAACGAGTCGGCGCACGCCACCGCCACCCGCTGCCACGCCCCACTGCCCTCGACGACATCGACGGCGCACCAGTCGGCGAGTTGGGGCACCGTCAGGTTCGCCAAGTTTTTCAGCGTCGTCTGGTAGTCGAGCGAAGCCGAAAGCAGCTCGCTGGCTTCCGCTAGGAACCGCAGCGCATCTTCGGCCTGCTTGCGCTCCGTCATGTCCGTGACTGTCCCCGACATGCGGAACGGCTCTCCCGAAGCGTCCCGGCGAGCGCGGGCGCGGGCGATACAGTAGCGATAGCCCCCGCAAGCGTGGCGCAGCCGCAGCTCCACGTTAAATTCAACGCCCCGCTCCAAGTGCGCTGTGACTGCCGAGATAAATTTTTGCCGGTCTTCTGGATGCGCCAGCTGGCAAAACGCCTCGTAAGTCAGCGCCGAGAACCCGGAGTCCAGCCCTGTAATCTCAAAAAACCGGTCATTGCAGTAAATTTCGTTGCGGGAAATATTCCAGTCCCATATCCCGTCGTTGGCTCCTTCCAGAACCAACCGGTAGCGCTCTTCGCTTTCGGTGCGCGCCAGGTTGGCGATTGCGGCTTGCATTTCCGCCCGGTAGAGGCGAATGGCGCTGTGGAGGCTTTTCGAGAGATTCTCTGGCGATACCTTCGCTTTGGAGAGATAGTCAGAAGCGCCCGCCTTCATCAGCTCGACGGCGATTTCCTCGTCTCCCTGACCGGTGAGCACCACCAGGGGAGTCCTGACGCCGGCCTTTTGCAGGGCTCGCACCACTGCCAGACCGTCTCCATCGGGCAGGTGATAGTCCAGCAACACGCAGTCAAAGTTCTGGTCTTTGAGAGTGGCCATCGCTTCCGCGCAGTCTTTGGCCTCGTGCAGTTCCATGCGCACGCCCGCCGCCTTTAGCGCTCGCCGCACCGCCAGACGGTCCACTTCATCATCATCAACCACCAGTATTTTCAGAATCTCTTCCATGCTTGCCCAGAACGCCCGACAATTGACTGCAAAGCTGCGAGAAAATCAGATCGGCCCCAGCCGCCACTCCCCTCCCGCCACACGCCGGCCCACTTTAAATTTTAGGCGGCAAAAGCTCTCCATCTGTCGGTTTCCCCACCACCCGCCCCCAAACATTTGTTCCCAACTGGCTTTCGTTTTTCCCACTCCTTGCCGGTCTGGCAAAATTGCGAAGTGCACAAACCCCAATCCTCGGAGCCGGACCCGCAAAGTCATATTGGTTAGGACATCAGTGAACTAGGGAAAAAAGGCGTAGGACAGGCGTCTCGCCTGTCCCCCTGTCCTAACCTAAGTGCATACTGCTGTAACTCCCTTTACGGCACAGCCCGCAGGGCGGGCGTCTTGCCAAAGAACCGACTCCTTGGCACTCTCAGCGGGGCCACGGAACAGCCGACCGGTCAGACTGGGACGCTGAAACCCCCTGTCAGCGGTTGCTTGCGTCACCAGGTTGGCGTCAAATGCCTGTTGCTGCCAAAACAAGTGCGGGCAGTCCTCTATCTGATCGAGGCGGCGCAGGAAAAAGCCTGTGACAATTGGTTGCTTGCCCTGGTGGAGTTGATTGAGACAGACACCAGCTCAGCGGTGCGTCATTTTGGCGCTTGCCCAGGCTCGTGGGCTTTAATTCTGATTCACGAGACTGGATTACCCGGATGGCAGCCTCGGTTGCTGCCCGCACGAACCAGAACATACCACAAAAAGTCTAACCCACAAACCTTTGATTATAATACCAATTTTTGCTCTGGTGTACTGCGGTCAATCGACCGGATGGCAAAACTTGCCGCTGAAAAAAAACACCACTCGCATAGGGCACCGGCACCGGCTGCCGGTGCCCCCCTTCCCGCGCCGGCGGCGCAACGGTGGCCCGCATGGCAATTTCAGTTCTCTTTTAAGATCGAGGGGAGTGGTGCCTGTTGAGCCGCGTTTAGCGGCACCGGCACCCAAACTGTGCTGTTGTTCATCTCTTACCCGCTCCATGTTACGCAAACTGATCGCCCTGTTAATGGTTGTGGCGCTCTCGTACACAACCGCTGCCTGCGGCGGGCCTTCCGCTGTCGGGTCTCCCAACTCCAGCGCCAGCACTCAGCGCGCTCAAACTCGGCTGGCCGATGGCCAGTATCCCGTGCAGCAGGCCACTTATAATGACGCCAATGGCGAATACAGCCTGTTTTTGCTCAACACCTCACCGCCGGTGTTTAACACGGCGGACTTGCAGATGGCTCGCCTGACCGACCAGGAAATTTCAGGGGGCCAAAAGAGTTATTTGAAGGTGGAGGGCGGGAAGGCATCCCTGCACCTGAGCGAAGATTTCAAGATCGAGTACGTCCACGCGGTGACGGAAACCCGCACCAACCCGCAAACGGGCCAGCCGCAAACGGTCGTTGTGCGCCAGGAATCGAGCTTTTGGACACCTTTTGCCGGCGCTCTAGCGGGACAGGCGATAGGCAGCATGCTGTTTACGCCCCGCTACTATGTGCCGCCGGTGTACCAGCCCGGAGTGCCGCTCACCGGCTATGGTGGGTATGGCAATACCTACAGCCAAGCGGTTCAGAGCTACCAAACCCGCTACCAAGCGCCGCCTGTGGCTGAGCGAAATCGCACCCAACTGCGCACGACGGGCCGGATCAGTTCGCCCCAGACGGGAGTCTCTCGCCCCTCTTCTGGGACTTCCTCCCGCGACAGAGCCACTGGCTCCGGTTTTGGCAGCAGTACCTTGAAACCCTCTGGCCAATCCCGCCCTGCCGGCGCTAAGCCCCGCTCCGGCAGTTTTGGCAGTGGGCGCTCCTCTCGCCCTTCTGGGTTTGGCAGCGGCGCTCGACGCCGGTAACTCTGAAAAGCCAAAAGGCGCACTCCGCTTTCTGGGTTTCCCCGTCCGAGCCACCGTTTGGGCGGGGGGCCGGTGTCAGCCGCACCTGCCACTGGCCGCACGCACTTTTCGCAACAAATGTTAATTAACCCTTCGGTTTTGTTGCCTGCCGGGAATGCGCTTACCATAAGGAAACCAGTGCAATTAATGCTAGTGACAATTCCCAAGGACTGCCAGCATAAATTGCGCAGCAGACTCTCAAGGCTGTAAGCTGAGCCTTCCAGTCGTTCTTGTAGAGACGCAACGCACCTGGAGACGCCATTTATCGCGCCCCGACAAGAGACAGTGAACTCAAAACTTTCCGGTCAGAAAATCTGCCTCTAAGAAAGGCTTGACAGAGCAGAATAGTTGATGTTACAATGGGGGGAAAACCCAAGGAAATATCCGCAGGTACAAGCGGGGGATAAAAAAGATTGCGAACAGGCAAGCGCAACTTCTGCTTGCACCGGCTTTTGGTGGGAGCTAGCCAACGATTCGCCAAAACATGACATCCTGTCTCTGTTCTTGGCGACCTTGGCGTCTTGGCGGTAAAAAAAATCCCTGGCGGGACGTCCAAAACGATACGGCTCGACAAAGGATTGAATCCTGCCTATAATATTTGAGGAGAAAGTAACAGCAGGTCGCGGGCGCAGTCGAAAAGCGGGTTTTAGCTCTGGAAATAGAGAGCGTTCCGCAGATGCGCGTTCAGATTTGACCGCACTCTTTCCGCAGACAGCTCAAGCGCGGTGCGCCGAAGGTACAGGAGCCACTGACTGCTGGGAACAATTGCAGTATTCCAAGCGCGACAAACTCGTGATAGAGGTAGAAGTCCATAACTCATTGCGCACTTTCTTGCGCTCAGCCGGCGAGCCAATGTGGCCACACCATTTGACGATGGCGCGGCTGGTGGCGAGGGCGTTGCGGCTGGAGCGCAGCGCCCTGATGCAGACCGGCGTTTCGCCAACAGCAGCCGGCGGGCGATACCGGCTGAGCTATTTGATGCCCCTGCTGATGTGGCCAAACCGGGCGGTGCTGGTGGCGGCTGAGGAGGTGCAGCAGCGCGTGCTCAATGTGGAAATTCCCCAGCTGCAGCAGTGGCTTGACAAGCCCAAGGCCATCCGCACCGGCTCGCGCTGGCCTTCGGAGGGGTTCCAGGGGCTGCTGCTGACGACCCCGGAAGCTTGGCTGAAAGACCGGCTCGAAGGTGGGGGCGGGTTTCCAGCTGGGGTGGTGACGGTGGTGGATGGCGCGGACGATCTGGAGGAGTGGGCGGAACGCCTGCTCAGTGCCGGCATTCACCCGGGGGACTGGAATGAGCTGATGCTGGCCCGCCCGGACCGGGCGGAGGCGATCAGGGACGCCCGCGTGCGCCTGACGCGGGCGGTGTTCCAGCATCCCGCCAATCCTTATGAGTGCTGTTTGATGGAGGCTGAGGAGCGAGAGATTTTGACCGGCCTTTTTCGGGCCCTGCAGCCGAGTTCATCAGCGCAGACAGAGGGTGGGCCGGAACTCCGCCCGGACAGCAGTTGGGGCCTGCCGGCTGCCTGGTGCGGCTTCTGGCAGCGCTGGCAAACCAATGGCCAGCTGCTGTGGGCGGAAATCGCTCGCCGCCAGGGGCTGTTTTCTCTGTTCTGCAGTCCGGTGGAGGTGGCTGAGGCGCTCAGCCCCGTGTGGCAACAGCAGCCGGTGGTGCTGATTGGCGCGGCAATGGATTTGGAGGTGGGGGCTCCGATTTACCGCCAGCGGCTGGGTCTCGGAGAGCTAACCTGCCTGAAGTTCTCGCCGGCGAGGCAAAATGAGTTAATTCAGCTGTATTTGCCCGACCGGCTGCCTTTGCCCAATACGCCGCAGTTTCAAGAGGCCCTGATGCGGGAGTTTCGGGCGCTGCTGGGTGCCGGCGATGCGGAAGCTGGACTGACGGTTCTGATTGTGGGGGATGTGCCGCTCAAGGCTCGCGCCGGTGCGGCTCTGGCGGCTGAGTTTGGCTCGCGGGTTCAGGTGGAGAGGACCTGTCTGGATGACCGGGGGATTTTGGTGACCGGCTGGGAGTTTTGGCTGGCGAATCAGGGGGTGCTGCCGGCACCGCACTTGCTGGCGATCGCCACGCTGCCGGTGCCCTCTCTGGAAAACCCTCTGGTTGCCGGTCGGGTGGCGCACTACAAGCAGCAGCGCCTGGACTGGTTTCGCCTGTACCTGCTGCCCAAGGCTTTGAGCACGCTGCAGCTGGCCATCAGGCCGGTGCGGGACTGCCAGGGCGTGGTAGCCCTCTTCGACAGCCGCGTCCTGCACCGCAGCTATGGCCATCAAGTCCTGGCCGCCCTCAGCCCCCTGGCCCGCACTGACTATCTCGATCCCAGCTGGTTTGCCCAACCCGACCGCTCATAGAGACTGGCAGGAAATCTGTTTGTATAATTGTTCTATACGTTGGCGGCAAACTCATGAAAATGGCTGCTGCCATTTATTTTTTTATGGAATTAATCTAACAGATGGGTGAGGGCGGATCGGAGTGGCCCTGAGGGAAAGCTGTAATTTTGTTAAGAAACTGAGCGATCGGAGAAAGGCAAGCGCTATCATCTATCTGACAGTAAACAGGCTCACTAAAGTTATGGGTGAATCCAAGCGCCGCAAAACTGCCCTCGGGGACAAATACGGCCAAGAACCAACTATCCTTCCCTGGCTGCCGGTCAGCAAAAGGCAAGCTGACGAGTTCATGAAATGGACGACTCGCGGAACCTGGATCGGCATTGGGGTGCTGATTGTAACGTGGGTAACAGTGGTCTTCATCGGTCCAGGGCTGGGCTGGTGGCACATGAACTAGAGCTGTCGGCCTGACACGCTAGCCAGCAGAAGACCTATATAAATTCTAAATACATCTGATAACAAAGTCTAAACAAATTAGGTCAGCTTGGGGAGTTCATTGCGGCCAGCGAGTGAGAGAGCTTGACTCAAGCCGATCCTAATTTTTTTATCGGTCAGAGCGGTCTGCTTCCAGAGATTTTATAGATGGAACTCTATCTGAGCGGCTGGAGTCGGGAGAACAGAGAGATTGAGCTGATAATTGTTATTCCTGATACTTTGACGTCAGGGACGGTCAGTTAAGCTGATGCAAGGATCAGCCAATCGTCAGACAGCCGGCAGGCTGTCAATCTACCTAGAGGAGGAACCTGTAGCTCAGCCACGCACATTAGAACTGCAGTATCCGGATAAATTTTCCGGTAGGGTGAGGGAGTTGAGGGAAGTAAACAGTCAAAAGTTACACCCGCCAGAGGCCAAAGTCGCAAGGGTTCCCTTTTGCCTTGCGCCAAACGCCCCGACTGCTCCAGGCTCCGAGGGATATGCTCTGGGAAAGTCCCGCACTCAGCTTTCAGGTTTCCGGGGGTCACGATCAGCGAGGAGGTTCCACGAGCCTGCTGAATTCTTAAGAAAATATAAAATGCACCTTAAAATCGTAGGTGTGGTGATAGGAGGACAACCGTGTTTCTCAGACTTGCAGAACAACACAGACAATTCGTCCAGGATTTAGTGATGAACCTTCAGGCCCTGGCCATCGTGCTGGAGCGGCGGGGCTATCTGGCATCGTGCTATACCTGCGGCGGTCAAATGAACAGTGCCTCTTTCATGGTGAGCCTCGCGGACAACCACCTGATCCGGTTTCTGGTGTCGGATTACGGCATAACCTGGACGGAGATGCGGGATGACCGGGAACTGATGAAGCTAGAAGGCGCTGAAGCGATCAGCCAGCTGCAGGAATTGGCCAATTTGGTGAAGTACCAGATCGCACCCGCTGAATGCTGCCCGCCCCTGGCTCAAAAGGTCTGAGGCGCGATTGCGATACGCTCTGCCCACCGGCGCTGCGCCGGGCTGGTGTCTTCTGTCTTAAGGGAGACGCCAGCCGGCTTGAGGTGGGCTGTGCGGTTCATTTCTATGCCGGAAGTGGTACTCTAGAAAATGGGGGCTTGAGCCGGCAATTGGAAGTGTCACCAGACTTTTGGGGCGACAGCTGCGCCCTCGCGCAGCAGCAACGCGCTCGCCATCCGCGCTGTCAAGCCTCTCGAGAGCGTACTTGACGAGATACTGCTCTGTGCGGTGGGCTCAGAGCGCAGGAGGTTGAGCGAGTGTTGATCAGTGCCCTGGAAGAAGCTGGATGGCAGCACCATTTTGTTGAGACAAACCGTATCCGCTTGCACTGCGTCACCCAAGGACAGGGTGAGCTGGTTATTTTGCTGCACGGATTTCCGGAGTTTTGGTATTCTTGGCGGTATCAAATCCCCGCTCTGGCGCGGCATTTCAAGGTTGTGGTGCCGGATCTGCGGGGTTACAATGATTCCGACAAGCCCGCCAGTGGCTATGATTTGGACACACTGAGTGCGGATATTCGGGGTCTGATTTCCGGTTTGGGATATGTGAGAGCCAACATTGTGGGTCACGACTGGGGGGGAGCGATTGCGTGGCACCTAGCCCAGAAATTCCCCGAATATTTGCACCGGCTGGCCATTTTAAATGGGCCGCACCCGCAGCGGTTTTTGCAAGAACTGACAAATAATGCCGACCAGTTGCGCCGCAGCTGGTATGTGTTGGCGTTTCAGATCCCGGGGATACCTGAGTGGCTGATTCAGCAGAATTTGAGAGAATTTGTTAAGAATTTGTTTCGGCAAACTGCGATTCGCCAAGGAGCTTTTACTGCTGAGGCGAATAAGATATACCAGCAGGCGCTGGAAAAGCCAGGGGTGCTGGCGGCGGCGCTGAATTACTACCGGCAGCTGCTGTCGCCGCAGAATTGGCTGTCGCATTTGGGGCGAGATCCTGTGCCGGTAACGGTGCCGACTTTGGTGCTGTGGGGGGAGGAAGATTTCTTGTGGAGTCAGAAACTCACGGAGGGGTTGGAAAAGTTGATTTCGGCTCCTTTTAAATTGAAGTTTATACCTCAGTGCGGGCACTGGATTCAGCAGGAAGCTCCTGATACGGTGAATCGGGAATTGTTGAGTTTTCTGCGGCAATCTTGAGGTGCCGGTGGGTGCGGGCGAGTTGCCGGTGCCTGAGTTAGCGAATATGTAGAAACCGGGTTTCGCAGGAGTTACCCGGTTTCTGATTATTGTGCGGGGGAGATGCTAGTGCCGGTAAATCTCCCGGTTGGTCGGTCAAAATTGTCGGAGAAACCCGATTTCTTGGACGAGGGGCGAGCGCTTCAAATCAAAAACCCGGTGTTTATATAACTGCCAAATAGCTTATTATAGATTTACAGTTGACTTAGCGTCGATATAAACTCTATGCAATTTGAATGGGACAAAGCGAAGAGAGAGGAAAACATTATCAAACATCGGATTGACTTCGCAGATGTTCCTCAGATGTTTGATGGCCCCATGCTAAGTGAGCTTGATAAGCGTACTGACTATGGGGAGGAGCGCTGGCTGGGTATCGGCTTTTTGCGAAATACTGTAGCGGTTATTGTTTGGACAGAAAGACAATATGATATAATTAGAATTATATCAGCACGAAGGGCTAACCGATATGAGCGCCAACGATTTGAACAATACCTCTCGGACTGATTGGGCTGCACTAGAGGCGATGAATGATGAGGAAATCGATTACTCTGATATTCCCCCTCTGACGGAAGAGTTTTTTGAGAATGCTACTCTGAGAATACCAGCAGCCCAAGCTAGTAACTTGATTCAGCTAGATGCTGATGTGATGGCATGGTTTCGAGAGCAAGGTGCGGAGTATAGAAGCGCGATTAATTTGGTGTTGCGGCGTTATATAGAGAGTAGGAGATAGCTGGGGAACAGAAACCGGGAAGTTTCAGAAACCGGGTTTCTTAGAGAAAGCCGGTTTCTTTGCAGTCGTGTGGGGGGTGAGAAACCGGGTTTATTACCCAAATCTCGGTTAGGATGCAAAGGGATATCCCTCTAGGGTGCTTTCCGGAGAAACGCACTCTACGAATTCCTGATGGCTCTCAGCCCCTTTCGTTAATTGTGACATAACTATAATTCAAGAATATGTTACAATTTTTGAAAGCCCTCACCGGCAGGGGTGGGGTACGCCGCCGCACCGGCAGCAAGAGGCGGTCGCTTTGGCTGCTGGCTGCTCTGTCCCTGACACCGGCACTGCTGGGGACTCCCGCCACAGCGCAAAGCAGATTTACCGATATGCGAGGGCACTGGGCGCAACCTTGTATTGAACAGCTCACCAGTCAACAGGTACTCGCCGGCTACCCGGATGGCCGGTTTCGCCCCAATTCGCCGGTGAAAAGAGCGGAATTTGCGGCGATGATTCGGAAAGCTTTCCCCTTTGCCACGACGGTGCGCCCAGCAATTTTCTTTCGCGATGTCTCTCAGAGAAACTGGGCTTTCTCTGCGATCCGGCAAGCCTATCAAACCGGCTTCCTTTCTGGCTATCCGGGGCAGGTGTTCCAGCCCAATCAAAACATTTCCCGCGTGCAAGTTTTGGTGGCTTTGACGAGTGGGATGAATTACGGTTCGGGAGGGTTTTCCTCTCTCGATTTAATGACACTCTTTAACGATGCGGCGCAGATTCCGGACTATGCTGTGAGTGCGGTGGCGGCTGCTGCGGAAAACCGGCTCGTCGTCAATTACCCCAATGTGGAGTTGCTCAGACCAAATCAGCAAGCTACGCGAGCTGAGGTGGCAACTTTTTTGTGTCAAGCTTTGCTGGGAGACAGTTCGCCGGTGCCGGCGGAGTATGTCGCGCAGTCGCAGGAAGAAGTGCCGGTGAACTCGTGGGAGAATTCCCAGTTGCTGCGCACGCTGCGGGTAGATCGCGAGCTTTATAATAGCGGTAACACTACAATTCAGGCTGTGGCAATTAGCCCCGACGGCACAACGCTGGCGATTAGCAGCCACAATTACGAGCGTGCGGCGGGCGAGGGAAAAACTCACCTGACGCTGTGGAATTTGCAAACTGGAAAAATGCGGCGAACTCTGTTGCGGGGAACGGCTGCTGAGTCTTTTGGGGCGTCGGATCAAGAGCCACAAAACAGCCTCACCGGCACTTTCGCTCGCGCCATTGCCTTCAGTCCCGACGGTCAGATGGTTGCTGCCGGTTTGTCGGACAAAACTGTTAAAGTTTGGGAGGTGGAAACCGGCACGGAAATCTACACCTTCACTGGGCACCTCTACGGCGTTCACGCTGTTGCCTTCAGTCCGGATGGGCAAACTTTGGCGAGCGGAAGTTCCGACAGCACTGTTAAGGTGTGGGATCTGTATTCCGGTCGTCTCATCCGCACGCTTACGGGGCATTCAGGGAGAGTTACAGCTTTGGCTTTCAGTCCGGACAGCACTACTTTAGCTAGCGGTTCTTCGGATAAGACGATTAACCTGTGGGATTTTGGAAATGGCAGGTTAATTCGCCGGCTGAATAATGGTGGGGGCGTGGGTACTCTTACTTTTGCTGCCAATGGGCAACGGCTTGCTAGCACCTGCGATTATACCTGCTTTACGCAGTCATCTAATTCGGGGAATATCCAGGGAGTTAAACTGTGGGATTGGCGAACCGGCAGAGCGATTTCCCTGAATGCCGGTGCTGCTTATCAGCGTGCTTGGGTGACATCTATAAGCTCTGATTTGCAGACTGTTGCCGGCTATGTTTATATTCAGCCACCGGGAGGTACGGGGAGGAATCAAGTCGTGCTCTGGGATATGTCAACGGGACGAACCCTTCGCACTCTTGAGCCGGCGGCGTGGCCTATTACTTTCAGCCCTGATGGCCAGCTGTTTGTCAGCACTGTGACCGGCAGTGGCGTGCAGGTTTGGCGGTAATATTAATTTGGGATTTTTTCCCCTCGTTACCCTCGTTCCCAGGCTCTGCCTGGGAACGCCGCTTTGGAGGCTCTGCCTCCTTAAGTAGCAACTTGAGTTATATTTAATCCTGTCCACCTAGATACTTCTAAGTTGCGATAACATGTTCTACCCGCGCAAATGGCAGCTAGGATTTGCTTTCTTGGCTGCCTTGACTGTAACAATTGTTTTGCTTCTATCTCCCGCCTTCGCGGAGAGGAAATTCCCGTCTGGAGCGCCGGTGCTGTCACAGGTGCCTGCCATTCAGTCAAAAGAGATCCGGGGGGTTTGGCTGACTAATATTGACAGTGACGCGCTGTTTTCCAGCCGGGGCGTCGCCCGGTCAATTCAGCGGCTGTCTCAGATGAATTTTAACACGGTCTATCCCACAATTTGGAATTGGGGGTATACACTTTATCCTAGCAAAGTTGCGGAACGAGTTACCGGGCGTGCGGTGCGTCTCGTAACGCCGGCAGACAGCTCTCTCGACCCAGATTTAGGGGTGCGCGGGCGAGATATGCTGAAAGAAGTGATTGAGCAGGGGCACAAACGAGGGATGGCTGTTATTCCTTGGTTTGAGTTTGGGTTTATGGCACCGGCAGATTCGGAATTAGCGCTGCGCCACCCGGATTGGCTGACGAGCCGGCGCGACGGTTCCAAGATTTGGAAGGAAGGCTCTGACGAGCGAGTGTGGCTGAATCCTTTTCACCCAGAAGTGCAGCAGTTTGTGCTAGATTTAATTATGGAGGTTGTCAGCAAGTATGATGTGGATGGAATTCAGTTTGATGACCATTTCGCGCTGCCGGTGGAATTCGGCTATGACAAGCTGACGGTTGGGATGTACCAGGAGGAAATTAAGCAGCCTCCGTCGGATAACTTCCAAGAAACGTTCTGGGTGCGCTGGCGAGCGGACAAGCTGAATGAGTTCATGGAGCGGGTTTTTCGGGCGGTGAAGGCGCAAAAGCCTAACTGCATTATTTCTGTGTCTCCGAACCCGCTGCATTTCTCGCTACCGGCTCATTTGCAGGACTGGTTTACCTGGGAGAGACGGGGTTTTGCGGAAGAGATTGTTTTGCAGGTGTATCGCAATGATTTGAAGCGGTTTAGTAAGGAATTGGAGCGTGCGGAAGTGGATCTGGCGAAGAGTCACATCCCTGTGGGTATTGGGATTTTGACGGGGTTGAAGGGTCGGTCTATACCTCTATCACAGATTGAGGAGCAAGTCAAGGCTGTTCGGGAGCGGGGGTTGGCTGGGGTGTCGTTCTTTTTCTACGAAAGTTTGTCGAGTTGGGCGACGGAGACGCCGGCGGATCGGGAGGCTGCGTTTAAGGGAATGTTTTCGGTGCCGGTGGGACGACCTAATGTTTTGCAGGGGTGGAAACCGGCAAATAGTTAAAGAGTATCAGGTAGGGGCATCGCGCTAAAGCTAAGATCCCCGGCGATTGGAAATCGCGGCTACACAAACTTGCGTCCGCCTTCGCGGACTTTTTAGAGCATTTGTAGGGTGCGTTAGCGAAGCGTAACCCACCCTTTTTAGAATGCGAGGGCATCGCGCTAAAGCTCCCGGGCGATTGGAAAGATGGTGTTGGAGAATTGATAGGGGGTTTTACCCCACCCCCAACCCCTCCCCGTTCACGGGGAGGGGAGCTTTCTGGCAGGCAAAGTCCCCCCTTTCCTTGTCTTTCCTGGAAAAAAAAACCGCGCAGATTGTGAGAGTCTCCCTCTATTCTTTAGCCCGCGAAGGCGGGCTTCGTCAACTTTCGTCCGCCTTCGCGGACTTTTTAGAGCATTTGTAGCGTTAGCGAAGCTAACCCACCCTACTTTTCTAAGATTCCCGGCGATTGGAAATCGCGGCTACACAAACTTTCGTCCGCCTTCGCGGACTTTTTAGAGCATTTGTAGCGTTAGCGAAGCTAACGCACCCTACTTTTCGTAGATTTCTAGGGGTAAGCCGTCTGGATCTTTAAAGAAGGTGAAGCGTTTGCCGGTGAGTTCGTCGATTCTGATATCTTCCACCGGCACGCCTTTGGATTGCAAGTCGGCGACAGCTTCGTCGATGTCCTCGACTTCAAAGGCTAAATGCCTCAATCCGCACGCTTCCGGGCGATTAGGTCTTTCAGGGGGGTTGGGAAAGGAAAACAGCTCAATTTGGTCGCCGGTGCCGGCTCGCAAATCCAGTTTGTAGGAGTTTCTCGCTTCCCGAAAGGTTTCCTCGATGATGGAAAAGCCCAAGATGTCTGTATAGAATTTCTTGGATTTTTCGTAATCGGAGCAGATGATGGCTACATGATGGATGCCGGTTGTTTTCATAGGGGACAGGACAGGCTACAGCTATTATTATAAACGATGATAGCAGTTAGGGAATTAGCGTGTGGTGGGGGCGGGTTTATGAAGATTCTGCGCTGTGTCCGAAAGATTTCGGGTGAACCCGCCCCTACAAGAGGGTGGGGCGGGGTTGCACCGTTTACCTTTAATTAGGAGCACCGGCAAATTCCACCCTAAAGGGAGTGGTGTCTCCCTGACAAACCCAAGCGCCCCAGTAATATGGGTGTGATAAAGGGGTATCATCCTCTTGACAACACGGGCTGTTTTCTGCTAATAATTCATCCAGGACTTCCATGCCAAGGGGAAACTGCCGCAATTCTCCCACGGTAATGGTGCGAAGGTAATTCTGGGCATCGTGTAAGGCATCCGCACGCCCCAAACCGCGCTGCAAGTTGTCAAAGAAGCGCTGCATTAAGAGGGCAGTTGGCTTGTCGGGAACCGGCCACAAACTCATCACCAGGGTTTTGGCACCGGCAATCGCAAAGGCGCGGCGCAATCCAAACACGCCCTCGCCTATTTTAACATCTCCTATGGCGGTATTGCAAGCGGATAAAACCGTGAGTTCGTTGGCCCACAAGTCCAGTGCTGCCACGTCTTGCGCGAACAGCAATCCTTTCCCGGCATCTGGGGGGAGATCCCCACCGGCTATCCAGGTATTCGCTCCCGCAAGGGCGATTCCAGAGCGCATCATCGGGTTGTTTGCTTTGGGGGCGGAAAGGCGATTGAAGATATCTCTCTCCCTTGAAAAGGAGGTAGTTAATAGCCCCCCCTTTTTAAGGGGGGGTTGGGGGGGATCTTGCGAGTCAGGCAAGAAAACGCCGTGAGTGGCGAGCAGCAAAATGTGCGGACACTGGCTGGTTGTCAGGTGGGTTTCTAGGGCGTGTTTATCGAGATAGGGCTGTTGGTTCAGCTTTTTGGCAACGCTTTCTCCCAGATAGCGCGTACCGGGGGCGCGTTCAAAGGCTTTGCCATCAAGGGTGCTGAGAATTTGATCCCGGTTTGTAGTAAGCGCTTTAGCGCTTGGAGGACTAAAGTCCTGACTGCGAACAGCTAAATCAAAATCGGGATCTGCCATAATGAGAGGGACAGAAGCGGGGCGGTTTGGCTGAACTGTGGAGCGCAGAATATCGCGCCCGACGCTGAGGTAACTGATGCTGTATTCGTCCCTCAGCAGGGTTTCTCCCGCGTCGTCGTTGGGGAGGATTTGAAAGGGCAATAGGTTCAAGTCGCCATCGGGAGAGACGATCAGGGCTTTGCAGCCGGTGAGTGCGGGGCGGATGCGGTCGAAAATGGCTTGGCGCAGGGGGATAAAGCCGGCGGGATTGTATTGCGGGAAGGCGGGGGCGGGTTCGGGGTTGGTGTCCCACATCTCCAGCCGGCTTCCGAGATTGTCGCCGCCGAGAGACGCTGACGCGCGAAACACCTTAATCAGCCGGTCGATGGGTTCGGCTTCGCCTAAGTCTATCATTTGCACGGCGTCGGGCTGTTGGGAAGGCAAGACAAACGCTACATAGCGAGCCGGTTGCATTTGCTTGGCGATGAAATCATATACATTAAAGCAGACAAATTCCAGCAGGGTGCTGCCTTCAGGCAATTCCAGCGCCACGGCGCGGCGATCCGTTGGTTGCTCTTGCAGTTGGATTTCGGGAACTTGGGAGGCGAGCAGCTTTTCCAAATTGTCAGACTCTTTTTGCAACTCGGCGAGCCGCTGCCGGTGGGCGGCTTCTTGGGCTTTCAACTGTTCCAAAGTCAGGCTGGGATCGGGGAGGGGGGAAGGATAGGTGAGCTGAACAATCTCCGTATTTAAAGAGCGCCATTTCTGGAATTCTTCCGCTATGTGGGGGTAGCGCCCGCTGTAAAGTGCCTCGGAGAGCGCCGCCCAAGCGGAGGCGGTGAGGACTTTGCGTTTGAACACTGCATCTAGGGCAGTTTGCACTGCTTCGGGTGAGTTGCGCAGGTATTTCCAGACGAGGGAGAGCAACACCCAATAATTACCTTTGATGGTTTCGAGATAAGCAAGCCGGTCGCTTTCCGAACTGAAGGAAAACACGCGGCGAATCATCTTATCTTCGACTTCAGCGGCTTGTTTCATTCGTGCCAGCGCCTCAACGGGGCGATTTGTCGCCGCCAGTAATCCTGCCAAATTGTTGAGGCTAGTGACTACAGCGGGGTGGTCGCCTTGAAACAGGCGCTTATACATCGCCAAAGCTTCCTCTAACAGCGGTTCCGCTTTCTCGTAGCGATCCTGGGAATAGTAGAGCAATGCCAAATTGTTGAGGCTGAGGGCTACATTGGGGTGGTCGCTTTTAAATAGGCGCTTATACATCGCCAAAGCTTCCTCATACAGCGGTTCCGCTTTCTCGTAGCGCCCCTGGGAACCGTAGAGTGCTGCCAAATTGTTAAGGCTG
>NZ_KB235949.1:485833-487101 GCF_000332335.1 Kamptonema formosum PCC 10802
TTGAGGCTATCGGCGACATCGGGGTGGTCGCCTTGAAACAGGCGCTTTCTCATCGCCAAAGCTTCCTCATACAGCGGTTCCGCTTTCTCGTAGCGCCCCTGGGAATCGTAGAGTCCTGCCAAATTGTTGAGGCTATTGGCGACATCGGGGTGGTCGCCTTGAAACAGGCGCTTTCTCATCGCCAAAGCTTCCTCATACAGCGGTTCCGCTTTCTCGTAGCGCCCCTGGGAACGGTAGAGGTATGCCAAATTATTGAGGCTAGAGGCGACATCGGGGTGGTCGTCTTTAAACAGGCGCTTTGTGATCGCCAAAGCTTCCTCTAATAGCGGTTCCGCTTTCTCGTAGCGCCCCTGAGAAGAGTAGAGTTCTGCCAAATTGTTGAGGCTAGTGGCGACATTGGGGTGGTCGTCTTGAAACAGGCGCTTATCCATCGCCAAAGCTGCCTCATACAGCGGTTCCGCTTTCTCGTAGCGACCCTGGGAATAGTAGATTTCTGCCAAATTGTTGAGGCTAATGGAGACATCGGGGTGGTCGCCTTGAAACAGGCGCTTTCTCATCGCCAAAGCTTCCTCATACAGCGGTTCCACTTTCTCGTAGCGCCCCTGGGATTTGTAGAGTCCTGCCAAATGGTTGAGGCTTCTGGCGACATCGGGGTGGTCGCCTTTAAACAGGCGCTTTCTCATCGCCAAAGCTTCCTCTAACAGCGGTTCCGCTTTCTCGTAGCGCCCCTGGGAATGGTAGATTAATGCCAAATTATTGAGGCTTATGGCGACATCGGGGTGGTTGCCTCCAAACAGGCGCTTTATCATCGCCAAAGCTTCCTCATACAGCGTTTCCGCTTTCTCGTAGCGCCCCTGGAAATAGTAAAAGTATGCTAAATTGTTTAGGCTATTGCCTACATAGTAGTGGTCGCCTTTAAACAGGCGCTTTCTCATCGCCAAGGCTTCCTCATACAAGGGTTCCGCTTTTTCGTAGCGCCCCTGATATTCGTAGAAAAATGCCAAATTGTTGAGGCTTATGGCTAGATCGGGGTGGTCTCCCCTGTAAAGCGATAAGGCTAACTTTACACCTTGTTCTGCCACAACTACTGCCTCAGCGAATTGGCCCTGGCGATAAAGTTCAAAAGCCTGTTGGTTTAGCAGTTTACATTGCACTTTTGCACCCAGCTCTATAAATTGCGCCCCTAGATTTCGCCACCATTTATTAAATAGCATTAAGTTCGCCCTCCTCTATCATATCGGCATTTACCACTTCCATCACCGCCACCA
>NZ_KB235949.1:487201-604666 GCF_000332335.1 Kamptonema formosum PCC 10802
CTGCCTCATACAGCGGTTCCGCTTTCTCGTAGCGACCCTGGGAATAGTAGATTTCTGCCAAATTGTTGAGGCTAATGGAGACATCGGGGTGGTCGCCTTGAAACAGGCGCTTTCTCATCGCCAAAGCTTCCTCATACAGCGGTTCCGCTTTCTCGTAGCGCCCCTGGGATTTGTAGAGTGCTGCCAAATTGTTGAGGCTTCTGGCTACATCGGGGTGGTCGCCTTTAAACAGGCGCTTTCTCATCGCCAAAGCTTCCTCATACAGCGGTTCCGCTTTCTCGTAGCGCCCCTGGGAATGGTAGATTAATGCCAAATTATTGAGGCTTATGGCGACATCGGGGTGGTTGCCTCCAAACAGGCGCTTTATCATCGCCAAAGCTTCCTCATACAGCGTTTCCGCTTTCTCGTAGCGCCCCTGGAAATAGTAAAAGTATGCTAAATTGTTTAGGCTATTGCCTACATAGTAGTGGTCGCCTTTAAACAGGCGCTTTCTCATCGCCAAGGCTTCCTCATACAAGGGTTCCGCTTTTTCGTAGCGCCCCTGATATTCGTAGAAAAATGCCAAATTGTTGAGGCTTATGGCTAGATCGGGGTGGTCTCCCCTGTAAAGCGATAAGGCTAACTTTACACCTTGTTCTGCCACAACTACTGCCTCAGCGAATTGGCCCTGGCGATAAAGTTCAAAAGCCTGTTGGTTTAGCAGTTTACATTGCACTTTTGCACCCAGCTCTATAAATTGCGCCCCTAGATTTCGCCACCATTTATTAAATAGCATTAAGTTCGCCCTCCTCTATCATATCGGCATTTACCACTTCCATCACCGCCACCAATCCCCGCTCAACCAGGTGCGAATTCGCCCGCCAAATCTCTGGTTGCTCTTCTCTGGGGCAACTCAGCAGTTCTTGAATCAAATTCAGATAGGCTTCAATGCGCTGTTTGTCCATCTCTAAGTTCTCTCCTGCCTTGCGGGCTGCAATTATGCCGTTACCGTGTATTCCGTGTAAAGGACTTGACAGTCTGGGCGGCGATTCAGGTACGCCAGCAAGTCGTTCAGGTGGTCTTTCTTCAGTTGCAAAGGGGGCTGAGTCCCTTGTGGCAGCCAGTCGAGGGGTGGCGATTCCTTGGCGATCAGGGCAACAATCTCCTCCTTACCCGCCATACCGGATATTGTCAGCAATTTGTGCGGCGACTTCTCTTGCGGCAAAGTTGCCACTCCCGCCGGCAGGTGGGGCTGCGGGGCCAAAAATGAGGGGCACAAGCACCACAAGTTCCCCGACGTTCCTTTTTCCAGCAGCAGCAAGTAACCGCCACTTTCCAGATTCACCTCAAAGCGAATCTGGCTCCCCAGAGGGACGTATTGTGGGTACTGACTCGGCGTTGTCCACATATCCAGGGTTGGCCCCCGCTGAACCAGCACCGGCCCCATTTTTTCAGTGGGCGTGGCTTTGTCCTTTAATTGATCCCAGAGTTGGTCGGGAGTGAGTTCCGGTGGCGGTTCGACTAGACCTTGCTCCTTCGCCCATTCGGGAAATTTGACCTCGCGCAGCCACCGCTTGGCATTTTTCCAGCGATCTTTAGGGTTCTCGGTAGGCGGACATCCCGCCGCCTCAAGCTTGTCGCAAATCGCACTCAACTGCTGCCGGAAAATCCGTGAAGCATCTCCGTTTTTGGTTCCTTCTATCAACTTTGTCTCGCATTTAGTGGCCAACTGTTCGCCGAGGACACCGGCATTACCTTCGAGAAACCGTTTCTCAAATATAAGTAGGTTCTTTCCCGTGAAGCCAAAGCGCGTGGCCATTGCTTCCAGGAACTGTCCCTCATACTCCTCATAGCTGGGTAAAGTCATACTTTCTCCTTTCGCTTGGCACTTTTACCTTATCATCGCCAACCTGAGTTCGTCAAGCCCCCATCTACGTTTATCTACATAATTCTACATCAATCTACTTTTGGCCTTTGGACGCTCCGACATGTCTCGACTTGGCTCTACATTTTTCGCTTCTCATATCCAGGAAACTAAGGCAGAGTGGATTTAAGCACGGGGATCAAGCCCCTCTCATTTTAACCCAGGAGAAAAAAAGATGATCGCCCATTTTCAAATTGCAGCCCTAACCACAGAGGACCGGCTCTCTGCTAAGATTCAGCAAAACCTAGAATTGGCCCCACCGGCAATGCAGCAAGCCTGCGCCAATCCAGAAGTCTGCCAAATGGTCATAACCGAAATGCGGTTAGGCGAAGTGGATATTTACCACGCCATCTGGCGGGTTTTGCACCGGCACGCCCCAGAATCACTTGCCCCATCGGTTTGGTTTGGTTGATTTGGTTTTCAACGTAGAGGCGCGATCCGCGCCTCTGAAATCAGCCAGCTTCAGGCTTTTTGTCCGCTCTACATTCTTCGACATAATTCGCTTTACAGCCACACTCTCACTGCGCTAGAAACGAGAAGAGTACCGCACAAGCTCAAAAAATCATGGTCAAAAAATTCGTCCTCTATGGAGCCACCGGCGATCTGAGCGCCCGCCAGATTATGCCTGGATTATATCAGCTCTGGTGCGCCGGTCAACTTCCCCCAGACTTCCAGATTGTAGCCCTGGGGCTTGAGGAGTGGTCAACAGAGACTTACCGCACCAAAATCCTCGATTCCATGAAAGCCAAAAAAACTGCCCCAGAAAGCAGCGCTCGTGATTGGGACAAATTTGCTCAGCACATTGTTTACATCCCGTTTAATTTGGAGGCTAATGATGAGTTACCGGCAGTTGCGTGATATAATTGGACAAGAACCGGCAGTTTTTTACATGTCCCTTCCACCCAAATCATACCCCAGCGCACTCAAAGGGCTGGCAGCAGCCGGATTGCTGGAAAGCCCTAACAATATAGCAGTTGTCGAGAAACCGATCGCCCCGACACTGCCAGAAGGGCAAGCCTTGCAGGAACTCCTCCGGCGAACAGGCAAAGAAAATCGGGTAGAATTAGTCGAGCATTTCAATCTCAAAGAAAGTTTCGCCAATCTGCTTGCATTTCGGCACAACACCCCCTTTGAACCGCTGTTAAGCCGGCGGTTTGTATCCGAAATCCGCATCTGCGCCCTGGAAAAAATCCCCGTAGGCAAAGAACGGGCTAGTTTTTTCGAGTCTGTGGGTGGATGCCTAAAAGACATGCACAGCCACCTTATCTTGTCAATGCTGCTTCCAATAATCATGGAACTGCCGGCATCGCTGGATATTCAAGAAGTGAGAAAGCAAAAGGAGATCGCGGCGCTATCCCTGCGGGTAACAGACGCCCAGAAAGCGGTGTGGGGGCAATACAGCGGGTATCGGGAAGAGTGCGGAAACCCCAATTCCAAGACGCCAACTCTAGCCGCCTTTACCCTGGAGTCCACCTTGCGGCGATGGAAAGGAGTCCCCCTTAAAATTATCACCGGCAAAGCATTGCCAGACAAGCACACCGGCATCGAAATAGTGTTCAAACAGCGAACGGGCGTGCGGGAATTATTTCCCTCAGCCACCCAGCCAGCCCGCTTGGTGTTTCGCCACCACCCCAACGAAGGTATCTGCTTCTATTTTAACGTGAAACAGCCCGGTTCAGGCATAAAACTTGAGCCGGTGAAGATGGAATTCACCTATCAAAGTGCCTTCCATGAAGTCAACCAACCCGCCTACGTCAAATTGCTGTCGGATATCTTACTTGCAGGAGATAAATCCAGCTTTTCTGGCGCAGTTGAAGCCATTCAAGCCTTGCGAGTGGCAGAGATTCTGGAAGCGGGGCGGGAGTCTTCTCCAATCAACTACCAGATGGGCACCTTCCCGGTGCAAGCCAAAGACTGGCTGCCGGTAGAGGCGCGGGGATGGCTGTAGCCGGCGATAGCTAATATCTGTAGGGTGCGTTCCGCAAATCGTAACGCACCCCACTGCTATAAAAAAGCCCGCCTAGGCGGGCTTTGTCTGTCGCAGTATCTAGAGCCCGGATATATGTGCCAAAACGCGACGCTCACCCCCCCACCGGCTCAAACAACCGTAAACGGTACATTTTCCAAAACAACCTGCGGTAACTCACCGGCACCCAATACTTGCTTAGCACTCTCGTGCCGGTTATCGGTGCGAGTGGGTTGGGGAAGTCTTCTGTGGTGTTTGCGGGGCTGATTCCTTTGTTGCGCCACTGGGATAGCAGTGAAATGCCGGTGCGGATTGTTTCTTCTTTTCGCCCGGGAAAAGATCCGTTTGCGGCGCTGGCGGTGGCGCTCGCTGAGTTGGGGCGTTTAATTTCTGACGTCGCACAATTGCCTGATGAACCCCACCCCCCAACCCCCTCCCCGCAGGCGGGGAGGGGGAGTAAGAGCGGGTTTTCTGGGAGTGGGAAAAGTTTAAATCCAGCAACGCCTGTGGGTGACAGCCGGCAATTTTTGCCTGAAGTATCGGGAGAAGTTAACCGCCGGCTGGCTGAATTGGAATTGGAGACTGAATTGCGTCACAGCGACAGGGGGCTGCAGGATATTATCGAGGCGCTGGTTGCCGGTGAAACCCACTCCCCAACTTCCAACACCGCCGGCGGGGAGTGGGGGAAGGTTATAGAAAGGATTGCGCCCGAAACTCGTTGCTGGTTGCAGATCAGTTTGAGGAGCTCTACACTCTGACTGAAGATGAGCCGGTGCGGCGGCGCTTTTTGGATAGTTTGCTGAGGGCGGTGAATAGCGCACCCCGATTTACCCTGGTCCTCACCCTGCGAGCCGACTTTTTTCCCGCTGCGATCGCTTACTCTCCTTTTGCGGAGGCGCTGAAACAGTGCGAGCTGCAATTCCTCAGCCCGATGAGTCGCGAGGAATTGCAGGAAGCGATAGAAAAGCCGGCGGCAAAAATGAAAGTTCGGCTGGAGGAAGAGCTGGCAAAACGCCTGATTGATGCGGTTTGGGAGCAATCGGGACATTTGCCGCTGCTGGAGTTCGCCCTGACTGAGCTGTGGGAGAGACAGGCGAATCAAACTCTGACGCACACGGCGTATACGGAGATTGGCGGGGGGGTGGAGGCGCTGGCGAAGTATGCCGAATCTGTTTATGCGCAGCTGAGCGAGGGTGACAGGAAAAAAGCCGAGAAGGTGTTTATCCAGTTGGTGCATCCGGGTGCGGGAACCAAAGACACTCGCCGCGTGGTGACTGGCGCTGATTTAAATGAGGAAAACTGGGATTTGGTGAGGCGGTTGGCGGATGCGCGACTGGTGGTGACGGATCGCAACCAGAAAACCGGCGAAGAGACGGTGGAAATGGTGCATGAGGCGCTGATTGAGCACTGGGGGCGGTTGCGCGAGTGGGTGGGTGCGAGTCGGGAGTTCCGCACTTGGCAAGATGGGTTGCCACCGGCAATCGCGCAGTGGGAGAGTCGCAACAGAGATAACAGGGCGGTGTTGGGCGGGATTGCGCTGGATGTGGCGAAAGATTGGCTGCTGAAGCGCGGCGAGGAATTTAGCGATCACGAGCGGGAGTTTGTGGAGAAGAGTTTGGAGTGGCGGGCTCAATTGCTCCAACAACAGACAGAACGCCGCCTGGAGCAGGAAAGAAAAGCCCGCCGCGCCGCTGTGAATGCTGTTGGTGTTGGGGTTGTGTCGGCGGCGATTGTCACCGCACTGGCTTTGATTGCTAACAATCTGCTGCTGGAAGCTCAGATGCGGGAAAAAGCAGCGAGGGCGGAGGATTTGCTATCTGTAAATCCTGTATATGGGCTGGTTCTGGCAATTCAGGCGGCGGGCGAGAACCAGTCAGAATTGAAGCAGGTTCTCAGCCCGGTTCAGTCCACTTTGCTGAGTGCGATTCAAACATCCACAGAAGAAAATCTTTTCCAAGGGCATGAGGATTACGTCTACTCAGTCGCCTTTAGCCCGGATGGCCAGTATATCGTCAGTGGCAGTTGGGACAAAACAGTGCGGTTGTGGAACCTCAAGGGGGAGCCGGTAGGTCGGCCTTTCCGAGGACATCAGGGTACGGTCTACTCAGTCGCCTTTAGCCCGGATGGCCAGTTTATCGTCAGTGGCCGTTGGGACAAAACAGTGCGATTGTGGAACCGCAAGGGGGAGCCGGTGGGCCAGCCTTTCCAAGGGCATCAGTCTTGGGTCAGCTCAGTCGCATTTAGCCCGGATGGTCAGTATATCGTCAGTGGCAGTTCGGACAAAACCGTGCGGTTGTGGCGGAGTGGCTGGAAAGCTTGGCTGCAGGTGGGGTGCGCTCCGAGGGCAGAAATATCGGGTTTTTATGCTTGGCGCTTGTGGATACCGCGCTATCGCATCTACACCTATCCCGATGTCATGGTTATTCAGGGAGAGCCGGTGTATCACGAAAATCGCAAAGACACAATCACCAATCCCATGCTGATTGTGGAAGTTCTATCAAAATCAACTAAAAACTATGACCGGGGGGACAAGTTTGAGTTTTACCGCTCAATTCCTGAGTTGCAGGAATATATTATGATAGAGCAATACAGATTTAAGGTTGAGCAGTTTGCTAAAAACTCCGAAGGCAAATGGGTGTTGACTGAATATGACTCCGCTGATGCAGTGCTGGCGCTGTCTTCCCTAGACTTCCAAATTCCCTTGCGGGATATCTACGAGCGGGTTAACTTTGACGAGAGTGAGGAGTAGGGGCGCTCTCACCCGAAATCTGGGTGGCACAACTCAGGATGACTTAATAAATCTGGTTTGTTGAAAAAACCAGGTTTATGAATGTTACGTTTCTTGTCGCCCACTTACTTCAACTCGGCAGCCCCGACGCTTCTCTCTTGCAGCCACCTTATATGCCGGCACATTTTCCCATGATACTAAGATACCGCAAGCCGCCCGCCTCTGTCAACCCCTTCGCCAAAAAAATTTTGAGAATCTCTATCTAGTTCTTTGGCGATCCTTCAGGGGAGCTGCTCACACAAAATCCGAACAAACGCTCGCCAAAAGTATATATAGCGGTTCGCACGATGGCCCAGAAACTCGGTTTCTTTAAGAAACCGGGTTTCTCAGCACCTCACTAATAGGAGAAACGCTATAATAGAGTTGTGATGCTCGCTGGCCTAAATATGACTGCGATTTTATCCAACCCCGACCAAACCGAAATCTTCTACCCCAGTGCGGATGGAGAGCCGGTGGCTGAAACTTATGACCACCTGTATGCAATGATGACAGCCCTAGAAGTCCTGAAACAATACCTAGCGGGGCGTCAGGCGACTGTGCTGGGCAACCAGTTCCTTTATTACGCCCAGGGCTTCCCAAAAATGCGGGTAGCCCCCGATGTGATGGTGATTTTTGATGTCGCCCCTGGCGGGCGGGACAATTACAAAATTTGGGAGGAAGGACAAGTGCCGGCAGTCATTTTTGAAATGACTTCAAAGGGCACTCAAAAGGAAGACCAAAATTTCAAGAAAACCATCTATGAGCAAATGGGGGTAAAGGAATACTGGCTGTTTGACCCCAGAGGGGAGTGGGTCGAAGAAAAATTGCGCGGCTATCGCCTGCGGGAAGAAGAAGAAATTTACTTTCCGATTGCAGACAGTCGCAGCACCCTGCTGCAATTGCGTTTAGCAGTGGAGGATAAACTGATTGGCTTTTATCGGGAGGATACCGGCGAGAAATTGCTGATTCCTACGGAGCTAGCGGAGGCGCTGCGCCAGAAAACTCAGGAACTCTTGCAAGAAATCGAAGCGCGACAGCAAGCGGAAGAACGCGCCGAACAGGAGCGCCGGCGGCGGGAAGAAATGGAGGCTCTGCTGGCTCGCTATCGGGAAAATTTTGGCGAGTTACCCGAGTGAAAATGGCTTGGCGTAAGTCCTGAACTCGCAGGACGTAGGACAGGCGTCTCGCCTGTCCTTTAGAGAAATTATAGTGCTGACAAACTCTCACCGGCACCGCGCCGTTAACCGCCGGCACTCTCTGACTTCTTGTCTTTTAATCTCTCGCGCAGCAAGTACCAAAACACAGCTAAGTTTACCACAAATACGACCAATTTTACCGGGGTGACGCTCCGGAATAGCTCGAATATCTCTGCCGGCAGGCTAATCCCTACCAGCCCCAGCACTAAGAATGTCGCCCAAGCTTTCTGATACCACAAGCCAAGGGCTTCAACAAGAGAAATAGCGGAATATATGCCGGCGGCTATGCCGCTAAACTCTAAGGTTCTCGGCTTGAGGTTAGAAAGGTTTTCTAGCAAAAATTTAATAATTTGCAGTTTTCCCTCTAAGGCGTACTCTTCAGCAAAGTCCTGCAAACCCTCATAGTGTTTCACCGCCAGCAAGATAGCAGCGGAGGTGCAAGCCAGCAGGGAGGCGCTGAAAGCCTTGTAGAAAACTATCGCCATTAAACCGGCTGAGCGCTTTTTTACTTTTCCCACGAAAATTACTGGAGCTGTCCCCATACCTCAACCAAACTTACATATTATAGCACAAAAACGAGCCGGTGGCAAAGAATTTGCTGAGCCGGCACCTGGAGGGCTTGCGGCTGAGGGAGCCGGCGGGGTGCCGGTGGTGCTCCTGGGGGGTGCTGGGGGAGCCGGTTATGGAAGTCGCTGGGGAGAGTGCCTGAACAGTGAAAGCGAGCGTCAAGCCCCCAGCGACCGATTAACAATCATTTTACCAGCCAGTTGTGAAGTTGCGGTGAAGCCGGTGTGAATTTCCCGCACCGGCAGGCACCGGCACCCCCCAGCACCGAGAGCTGGAAGGAGAGCTGAAAATTTTCACCCAACTGCAACAGTCCCGTCACAGGAGCGTCATACGGAGTGTATAAATTAAATAGTGTAGTCTCTTGTAGACAACCCAGACAGGACCAGGTGATACAGATGCAAACACAACCCCACGACTCCCACTCTGACTCCGGCACTCCCAAAGGCCAATTTTCCTGGCAAAAGTCAGCCAGCTACTTGTCGATGCTTTTCCTGGGAGCCGGCATCACCTTGTCAGGCACCTACTTACTTTCTAACAAGCCGCTCTTATCCCAGCAGTCCCAACCTGTGGCGCAAGCGGCACCGGCACCGGCACCCCCAGGGATTCAAACCAGACTGCCGGTGAGTGCAGACTCCAATTTTATTACCGCAGTGGTTGAGAAAGTCGGGCCGGCTGTGGTGCGAATCGACTCCTCCCGCACAGTGACTTCTCAGGTGCCCGATGCCTTCAACGATCCATTCTTCCGCCAGTTTTTTGGCTCTCGCGTGCCCCAGGAACCCGAGCAGCGGGTTGAAAAGGGGAGCGGTTCCGGCTTTATTATAAATTCTAACGGTCAAATTCTCACCAACGCCCATGTGGTGGATGGTGCCGATACGGTGATGGTGACGCTCAAGGATGGGCGCAGCTTCAAGGGCAAAGTGCTCGGTACGGATGCGGTGACGGATGTGGCCGTTGTCAAGATTGAGGCCAGCAACCTGCCAACCGTGGCGGTGGGCGACTCCGAGAAGCTGCAACCCGGAGAGTGGGCGATCGCCATCGGCAACCCCCTGGGGCTTGACAATACCGTCACCGTGGGCATTATCAGCGCCACCGGTCGCACGAGCTCCCAAATTGGCGTCCCCGATAAGCGAGTGAGCTTTATTCAAACGGATGCGGCGATTAATCCCGGCAACTCTGGCGGACCGCTGCTGAATGCTGCCGGTGAGGTGATTGGCATGAATACGGCGATTATCCAGGGCGCTCAAGGGCTGGGCTTCGCCATTCCCATCAATAGGGCGCAAAATATCGCCGGGCAGCTGATCGCCACCGGCAAGGCGGATCACCCGTATTTGGGCATCCAGATGGTGACGCTCACCCCGGAACTGAAGAAAGATATCAACAGCAATCCCAACGCCGCTCTGAGTGTGGATGAGGATCAAGGCGTGCTGATTGTGAAAGTCATGCCCAACTCACCGGCAGCTAAATCCGGACTGCGTGCCGGTGACGTGATCAAACAAATCAATGGCCAGTCGGTGACGGATGCTGGCAGCGTGCAGCAAGCCGTGGAAAAAGGGAAGGTGGGTGGCGATCTGCAGGTGCAGTTGCGCCGCAACAGCCAGAACCTCAACGTAGCTGTGCGCACCGGCGCTTTCCCCGCCCAAGTGCAATAGCTGGCTTTTCCTTAGAGGTTTCTCGCTCCAATTAGATGGGATGGGCGTGTTGCCCGTCCCTTTTTTAGTGGCATACTAGAATTTATATCTGGCACCCCGCTCAAGCAAGCGGCTTGCCTAGCTATTTTGTATAGCAAGAAACAGTCAGTTTAGGACATGGGCATCACGCAAAAGGGCATCATCGCATCATCGCCAGAACGCATGCAGCTGTGTGTCTTCCATGATGCGCCCGGGGCCATGCGCCATGCGCCATGCGCCATGCCATTAATGTCCGCGCCCTAAATGCCTGCTGCTATAACTTGATATCTGGCACTCCCCTCCCCTGCGGCTTGCCTAGCTGTTTTGTAGTGACGGTGCCAGATTTCAGCCCCCCTTAAGTAATAGGTCAGGAACGCTTCTGGAATGAATATAATCAGATCTCTGCAAAAACAACCCAAGCCCCTCGCACTGTTATTAGGAATTATCCTGGTGCTTCTGCTGGGAGCTATCGACTCTAAAATTCCCCCAAATATTTCTTTCTCACCGTTTTATTTAATTCCGGTATCTCTGACAGCTTGGCTAGCTGGTGAGGTGGCCGGTTTGCTGATCTCTCTCGCCAGTGCGGTAACGTGGTATCTAGTCAATCCTGCAGAAAACACCGCCGGCTATTTTGCGATCCCAGTGTGGAACGCCTTCATGAGATTTATCTTTTTTGCAAATGCTACCTATCTGATAGGAGAGATTAGATATTCTCAGGATCGGGAGAGAAAGCTAGCTAGAACAGATGCCCTGACCAACTTGTCCAACCGGCGGGCTTTTTTTGAATTAGCCGGCATGGAAATCGCCCGGGCAAAAAGGTACAGAACCCCCCTGACGGTGGCCTATATTGATGCCGATAATTTCAAGCATTTTAACGAAGATTTTGGCTTTCGCACGGGCGACGACCTGTTAAAACTAATCGCTAAAACTATTCTGACTAATTTGCGCAGCACCGATCTAATCGCCAGACTCGGAGGGGATGAATTTGCCATCCTGCTGCCCGAGACGGCATACGACCCCGCCCAAATAGCCATCAGTCGAGTTCAGAACGCACTCTTAGAGGCTGTAATCGATCTAAAATGGCCGGTAACCTTTAGCATCGGTGCAGTTACCTTCATCCAGCCACCGACTTCAGTTGAGGAAATGATAGAGAGAGCCGACAGTCTCATGTACTTTGCCAAACAGAACGGCAAGAATATGGTAAAGCACGAGCGTTTCACAGAGTAAGCCACGAGCAATTAAGCAGCGGGGTTCGAGAGTTAGAGGAACCGGGTTTCTTAAAGAAAGCCGGTTTCTAAACTCTTTTACTTAAACCAGGAGCTGATATTTTTCCTGAGCCAAGCGGTAAAGCGGACGCCAGACTAAACGATTGGTCAGCACCACGAGGAGCGACATCACACTCGTAGCAGCCAGCAGCAAAGGAAAATTGCCGGTGGCGGTTGCCTGAGAGATCGTTGCGCCCAGACCAGCTGTGACGATGACCTGGCCTTTGAACTGCACGTACTCACTGACAATACTGGCATTCCAAGCCCCCCCAACAGCCGTAATAATACCCGTAATCAAATAGGGGAAAATTCCTGGCAGAATCACGGTGCGCCAGCGCTCGATGAGGGAGAGTTTATAAATCTTCGCCGCTTCAAATAGGTCGGAGGGAATAGCTTGAGCGCCGGCAATCACATTAAACAGCAAATACCACATCGTCCCCAGCATCATCAGAGCCACCGAGCCGATCTGCAAGCCACCGCCAATCTGGGTTAAAAGCAGCAGCAAAACAGGAAATAAAGCAGTTGCCGGTACGGAAGCGGCTATTTGCACCAGAGGTTGCAAAACCTGAGCCAGACGGGGATTGCGACCGATGGCCACCCCCACCGGGACCGCCCACAGCAGCGACAAAAGGAGAGCGCTGAGGACCCGCAAGGCGGTAAAAATCGCCCCAGCAATAACTTTTTGCCAGTCAGACAGTCCCAAAACTCGCAGCAGCATCACAGCTTCCCAAGTCCCCCACAAAACAATCAAGGCAAACCCGCTGACAAACAGCCAGCTCACCCACTGAGAGATCGGGGAGCGCCGGCTGCGGTCCGCACTGACTGCGCTCGGAGGCGCAAACGTTCTGGCTAAAGCCAAGTCGAAACTCTCCCGCACCGGCAGCAGGCGCGATGTTAAAATCCTCACCGTGGGAGAGCGCCGCAAAAAAGCCAGGACAGCAGAGCGGGGCGAACTTTGGGCTTCCACCGTCTCCATCTTAAATTTCTCCACCCAGGCAATCAGCGGCTGCCAAAGAAAAAAATCAATCGCCACAATTACGGCAATCAACACCGACAGGCCCCAGGCAATCGCCCCAAAATTTCCCTCCTCAGCTGCTGTCCCCAAAAAAGACCCCAAACCGGGCAAGTGAAACTGTTTGTCGCCCAAAGTAAAGGATTCAATGGCAATCAGAAAAAACCAACCGCCCGCCACAGACATGACGCTGTTCCACACCAAGCCAATTGCCCCCGCCGGCAGCTCTAAAGTCCAAAACTGCTGCCAAGCGTTCAGCCGGTAGACTCTGGCGGCTTCTCGCAGCTCTCGCGGAATCCCGCAGAGAGATTGATAAAAGCTAAAAGTCATGTTCCAAGTCATGCCGGTGAAAATCAGCAGGATGGCGGCCAGCTCCACGCCAATCCGCTCACCGGGAAATAAGGTAATGAGGGCTAGAACCACTCCCGGTAAAAAAGACAAAACTGGAATTGACTGCAAAATATCCAGCAGGGGAATTAAAAATTTAGCAGCCAGGGGGAAGCGATAAGCGCTGTAGGCGTATATCAGCGTAAACAGCAGGGATAAAAAATAAGCCACACCCATGCGCAAAAGGGTTTGGGCTGTGTATGCGGGTAAAACGGTTACGCTCGTCTCAATTTTGAGCGCCGGGCTGTAGGAACCGCTGAATTGCGCCGCTGTTTGGACAACCACCGCAATCAGAGAAAAAATTGCTAAAATTAGCAAGAAATCTGGCCAATTACAAGCCGTCCGGTCTAAAGTTTTATTCTGGGGAGTCAGGGGTCTAGTCATGCCGGTTTGAGATTTTTAGCTATTGTACCGGGAGCGAGTTAAAAACAAAACTGCGAGAGCTGGGAGGCTCTCACTTCTTGCCGGGATTCAACCGGTTTCTCACCGCTCTATTTTAATTATGAACAGCCAGCGGTGGCTGACTGGTTTCTAAGAAAATTTCTCCAGCCGGCTTGTCGTAGCCATAGAGTTCTGCGTAGCGCCCCCAGTCGATAGCAGTTTCCAGTTGCAGCTCTGCTTCTTGCGGGCTGAAGTGGACTTCCAGAATATCCAGGATCAGCTCTTTGGGAATGCGCTGATTGCGCTTCGCCTGAATCAGGCGGTAAATTTGCTGTACGAGGCGGATATTGTCTAGGATTTGGGTGCGAATAATTTGTTTGCGCTCATCAATCCCGCCGGCAAGGAACTGCTGCCCTACAGGAGTGAGGCTAATATCCCCCTGCTGGACAGAGACGAGATTCATCAGCTTTGCTGCCTCAACGATGGGGAGCATCTCATCCACTTCCAGGAGCAATTCTTGCGCGAGGCGGTACAAGTCTCCTTGCCGGTCCTCCAAGAGTTCCAGAAAGCCAGCAATCGCGCCTGTCCGCACCGGCGGCAAAGACTGGTATTTGGCGGTTTGAGCCGGTTGCGGCTCAGAAACGGTGGGGGCCGGCTGGCTAATTTCGCAGCTGATATCCGGCTGGGTGAGAATTTTGTAAACCTGGTCTACGAGCGCCTGGAACTGGGGGCTTTTGCGGTCGCGATAGTGAGGCAGCTTCACTGCAATATCTGCCCGGATTCGCCCCGGATTGCGACCGAGAACGACAATCCGGTCTGCCAAAATTACCGCCTCTTCAATCCCGTGGGTAACAATTAAAATAGACTGGGTGGGAATGCGACGATCTAACCACAAATCTAATAACTCAAAGCGCAGGTTTTCTGCCGTCAGCACGTCGAGAGCGGAGAAAGGCTCATCCATGCAAAGCAATTCCGGCTCGACGGCTAGGGCTCTGGCAAATCCCACCCGCTGGCGCATCCCGCCAGAGAGTTCTTTTGGATACGCATTTTCAAACCCATCCAGACCGATAACATCGATCATGCGCAGCGCCTTTTGCCGCCGCGCCTCTGGGAGCTCTCCCTTTGCCTTTAACCCCAGCTCCACATTTTCCAGCACCGTTAACCAGGGATAGAGGGCAAAATTTTGAAAAACTATGGCCACTCCCGAATTTAAGCCCACTAATGGCCGGTTGTGGTAAAGAATTTGACCCCGCGTGGGCGGAACCAGACCGGCAATCATCCGCATCAAGGTGGACTTCCCCGAACCGGAGGGCCCGAGCAAGGCGACAATCTGCCCTGAAACCAGCTCCAGATCGATCGGCTCCAGGATTGTGATTTCCTGGCCGTTGGGTTGTTTGTAAGACTTGCCCACACCTGCCAGCGCAATTAATTGCTTGGTTGCTGCTTTGACGACCATAACTCCCCCTGGGGCGCGTTAGTAATAGCGGTTGGGCATTGACTGGCGGCATTCCAGCAAACGCCCTTGACAGAGGCCAACTCGATTCCCTGACGGCAGGTGACTCTCCCGCTCCATTCCAGGGCACGGATAGTTTAGCATCCATCTGGGGGTGATTGAGTGTGAGCTGCGACACCAGTTGAGGGGTTAGTCTGGGGGGGTGGTGTGAGGGAACAGGTAGGCGATGGCAGCCCATCCCGAACAAACCAGCAGACTCACCAGAAATAGAGAAAGAATCATACCAGGCATGGCCAGAACCGGAACCCATTTCACTAATTTCAGCTTAGGTTTCGGGTGTGTCGATCTCGTGACTGGTTTGTGACAATCTTGAGAAAGCTTGCCGCCGGGCGCGCTATAGCAGTAGCCATATTGCTTAGGACAGCAGGAGCCGGGGAGCAACGGGAGCCGGGGAGCTTCGGGAGCTCAGGAGCAGGGGAGCCAGAATGTCCGTTCCCTAAGTGGTTACTGCTATAACAGGGCACCTCACTCAGCCAAAGGCAGCCAAAAGCGAAAAGTGCTGCCCTCACCCGACCGGCTTTCCACCTCAATTTGGCCACCTTGCAGCTCAACCAGCCGGCGAGAGATGGCCAAACCCAAGCCACTGCCGCCAGAATCCCGAGATCGGGACTGGTCCGCGCGCCAGAAGCGCTCAAAGACGTGGGGCAAATCTTCAGGCGCAATGCCGGTGCCGGTATCCGTTACCGCCACCCAGAGTTTGCCGGTGTCAGTCCAGGCGCGAACCGCAATTGAACCGGCAGCGGTGTGGCGCAGCGCATTTCCCAGCAGGTTGACCAAAATTTGCTCGGTGCGGTCCGCATCCGCCAGTGCCGGCGGCAGCTGTTGCGGGCACTCCAATCGCAGGACCGGCCCGTCTTCGAGCACTTGGTCGGCAAATTTCTCCACCAGAGATGCCAACAGCGGACGCAGATTCACCGGCTGCAAATTAATCGGCAAATACCCAGCCTCCGCCTTCGAGAGCTCTTGCAAATCGCTCACTAACCGCTGCATGCGCCGGGTTTCCCTCACCAGCCGCAAATAAATATCTGGAGAGGGTTCAATCCTGCCATCAGCGAGTTCCTCCAAATAACCGCGCATAACCGTTAAAGGCGTGCGCAATTCGTGGCTCAAGTCGCCAATCAGCTGCCGCCGGCGCACCTCCACGCCTTCCAGACTGGCTGCCATGCGGTTGAAACTGGCACCCAGCCGGTTCAGTTCTGGAATTTCCCACGCCGGCATCCGCTCATCCATCTGACCTCGGGCAAACTTTTGAGTGATTTTTTCCATCTGATTCAGCGGCTGCGTAATCCGTTTAGCCACCCAGTACGACAGGCCACCGGCAGCCGTGCCACCGACAACAACCGCCCAAAAAGTGCTGCGATTCCAAGCGATTTCAAACCCTTCCACGATTTGAGTGCGGGCGTAGCGCAAGGTGAAATCCGGGCCTTCTAGCTGTTCCAGATGCCTGACGAACAAATGGGGCGAAGAAACTTTGCTGGTAATCACAAAACTGCCCACGCCCACCACCATCACCAGTAAGTGGGAGAAAAATAAGCGCGTTCTCAGTGCTGCTTTAGTCATATTAATTGGGCATTGGGCATTGGGCATTGGGCATTGGGCATTGGGCATTGGGCATTGGGCATTGGGCATTACTGAAAATCTTCCCCACGCCCCATGCCCCATGCGCCATGTCCCATGCGCTATACCCCATGCCCCACGCTCCATGCGCTATGCTCTCCTATTCTCTATTGCCTATTGATTTTAAGTAAGCATTAAGCTTGGGGGTCAGTTCATAAATAATTGGTTTGAGTGTGGCTACCTGTTCAATTGTCAATAGCTGTCGAGCGTAGGCGAGTCTCAACCAGTTTATTGTTTCGTATAAAGAGCCTCTAGCAATCTTGACAAAGCGTTTATTCTCTGGGCCATTATATCGCCCCCGTCCTTCGGCAATATTGGCGCAGACGCTATCTGCTGCGCGAACAATTTGCTTCCCGATAGTATCTTTAGCAAACTCGTTCCATTGCTTGACAATACGCCAAATCTCATTCGCCATCTTCTCAGCTAATTGGTAAACATGCAAATTTTCAAAATCAGGTCTTCCCATATTGCCCTCTCAACTCCTAATGTCTCATCCCCCATCCCCCATAAGCATTGGGCATTGGGAATTGGGCATTGGGCATGGGGCAAAAGCTGAAAATCTTCCCCATGCGCCATGCCCCATGCGCCATGCCCCATGCGCCATGCCCTATGCGCCATGCCCTATGCGCCATGCCCGATGCGCTATGCCCTATGCGCCATGCCCTATGCGCCATGCCCCATGCCCTATTATATCGCTGCATCTTCAAACTTGTATCCAATGCCGATTGCCGTCTTAATAAAAGTAGGATTCCCCGGGTCAGGCTCAACTTTTTTCCGCAGCCGGGCAACATGAGTGTCAACCACTCGCTCATCCCCAAAAAAGTCATCCCCCCACAGTTTGTCAATCAGCTGCGCTCGACTCCAAACGCGCCCCGGATGGCTGACAAATGTTGCCAAAAGATTAAATTCCAGTGCCGTCAAGTCGAGCGTTTCTGACTCACCGGCGCTCAGGTGGCGGCTGGCGGTGTGCTGGTCTATATCTACTGTGAAATGTGGCGTGCGGTAAAGCTGCTGCTGGCCACCTTGCCGCAAGCTGCGCCGCAACAGCGCCCGCACCCGAGCCACCAATTCCCTGGGGCTGAAGGGTTTGACCATATAGTCGTCAGCGCCGGTGGACAAGCCAATCACCCGGTCAATTTCCTCGCCCTTCGCCGTCAGCATCAGAATATACGGGTCTTTCGGGCCCGGTTTTTGGCGGATGCGGGCGCACACTTCCAACCCGTCCAAACCGGGGAGCATTAAATCCAGCACGATTAAGTCCGGTGGCTGTTCCCGAAACACTTGCAGCGCACTCAGCCCATCCCGGCAGCACCGGCAGCGAAACCCTTCTGCTTCCAGCGTGTGCTGGATCAGCCGCGCGATTTCCGGTTCGTCCTCAACTATCAAAATCTCCATTTCACCAACTGTCCCCCTCTCTGACGGCTGAGTGAGATATGGCTTCACTCATCTTGGCGCTACAGGCTAGGGGCTAGTTTACCGCTAAAGCCGGCGAAACTGCCGCTTTTTGAGATTAAGTCCGGTTAAGTCCTACAGCCCGAACCGCAATTCCTCTCTCCCCCATCCCCCCATCCCCCCATCTTACAAGTGTAGGCACTTGGTGAGTGGCGGTGATGAAAGACCGACGCAGGTGGCTGCGGATAGCGCTGGCAATGTCTGGGTGACGGGATTTACCAAAGGCAATTTGGCTGGCAGCAGTGCCGGGGGAGAGGACGGCTTTGTCGCCCAGTATGACAGCAACGGCACCCTGCTGTGGGCGAAGCAGTTGGGGAGTGCCGGCGATCAAAGCTTTTCTGGCTTTTTCGTCGATAGCGCTGGCAATGTTTACGGGACAGGCTACACCACAGGCAATTTGTGGGGCAGCAATAACGGGAGTGCAAAAAAAGTATTCGCCGCTAAGTACGACAGCACCGCCACCCTGCTGTGGGTGAGGCAGTTCGATATTGATGGTATAGCAGCAGTCATATTGGTGAGAACAATAGAAGCTTCGGCAGCGGGGGAGCAAGGGAGGCCGGAATGTAGGTTTCCTAAATGCTTACTGCTATATAGACGTAGGGGAGGCGTCCGCCGAGCCAGAAGGTCTGATGTTCTAACCTAAGTGCATACTGCTATACCTTTTTTGCTCCAATTCTTTCGTTGAATGACTCGTCAATTAAATCCGCTTTCATCCCCAAACCATGACAGAAGATGCCGGCACAACCCTTCCCGGCGATACGGTTGGCGACACCCTGACAGAAGATGCTGGCACAACCTTTCCCGGCGATACGGCTGGCGACACCCTGACAGCAGACAGGGATACTTCTACGCTTTCCGGCGATACTGGCAGCATACCAGAGGGTGCCGGCACAACCCCCCTTCGCTGATCGCCCAGCAGCATACTGCCAAATCCAAACACACTCCTCAATGATGACAGTACAGGCGGCAAGACTATAACTGGAAATGCCGGTGACAATACCCTCACCGGCACCGGCGGCGCGGATCCCCTCCTGGGCAACGGTGGCAGCGACACCCTCAGTGGCGGAAACGGCAATGATTTGCTTTCCGGCAATATGGGCGCTATAGCAGCAGTCATATTGGTTAGGGCAGGTGAGACGCCTGCCCTACGTCGGAACCGGCTAGGATAGGCGATCATTCCGACGAGCGTGTCCGAACCTAAGTGAATATTGCTAGAATTCCCTAGATGGAGGGGAAAGCGACGATACCCTGTGCGGGGGGAAAGACAGTGACACCCTGTTTGGCAGGAGTGGTTTTGATGTGCTATGGGGCAACCTCGGCAATGATAGTCTCAGTGGCGGCGAGGGCAATGACTTGCTCAATGGCACTCAGGGCGGGGATCTGCTTGATGGGGGAGAGGGCGGCGATACCCTCTGTGGTGGCAAAGACGCGGACACCGTGCTCGGCAGCAATGGGTTTGATATCCTCTTTGGCAACCTGGACAATGATAGCCTCAATGGCGCACAGGGCAATGACTTGCTCAATGGCAATCAGGGCGCTCATACCCTGGATGGGGGTGAGGGCAATGACACCCCGCACGGTGGCAACCCCAAATACAGTGACAGTATCACCGGCAGCAATGGCGACGATGTCCTCTGCGGCGATTTCGGCAGCGACACCCTCACCGGCGGCACCGGCGGCACCGGCAGCGACACCTTTATCTTGACAAAAGGCAAAGGCAGGGATATAATTATCCAACTGAAAAACCCTATCTATAAGCCTTGGTTATAGAAAAAGAATTATTGTTCATATTTTTATATAAGTGAGGGATAGGGCATCACAAGCGGCTTTTCTTGGTGTATGCTAAGGAGTAATGAGTGCGGAAAACAAATCAGTCAAGGGTGTCTAAGGAATGGCTGAACTTACCTATAGCGAACTTTATCCCTTCTTCGATGAAGGGGATTATTTGGCCTTAAATCCTGATGTAAGGGAGGCAGTCCAGCGCGGCGATTTTGAGTCCGGACTCGCGCACTTAATACAATTTGGACAATTTGAGAATCGCGTTACCACCTTCACCGGCACGGCGGGAAATGACCTAATTCGCGGGTTTGGCGAAGCTCGATATTTTTACCCAACTTCTTACGAATTAGTCAGCGACGACCCTTACGATTACGCTGTAATCGGGACGGGGACGGGCGAAAGAGACACCCTTGTGGGTGCGGACGGTACAGATCATTATGCGCTGGCAGCGTATACGTCTGCCTCAACTCCCACTGCCGTACAGTTTTATGTGGGTCAGGGGAACAGCGACTACGCTCTGATTACAAATTTTGGATTTGCCGAAGATAGCCTTGAGCTAGCGGGGACGCCGGCGGACTACACGCAAGAGGTAACAAACGGAAATCTCTTGATTTATCAGAAAAGCTCCAGAGACTTAGTGGCCGTGCTGGAAGGGGTGACAGCGCCGCTGACTCAGGTCGATAGACCTTTGATTGGCGATCCCACAGGGGGCGGTACTTTCTATCTGGGCGCTGTTAATAATTTCTCTGAGAAGGATTACCTAGCATCAAATCCAGATGTCAGGGCGGCAGTGGATCGGGGCCTATTCAAGTATGGCTACGAACACTTTGTCCGTTATGGCCAATATGAAAATCGGGTTGCCACATTCGTTGGCACGACGGGGAATGACAGGATTGAGGGCTTTGGTCAGGCGCGATACCTGTACGCGACTCCCTATGAAGTGATCAGTGCCGATCCTTACGATACCGCAGTCATCGGAACTGGGACAGGAGAAATTGACACTCTCATCGGTGCGAGTGGCCCTGACAATTACTCTACCGCCGCTTACATCACTCCTTCAACGCCTAATGCGGTACAGCTATATTTGGGTCAGGGAAACAGCGACTACGCTCTGATCCGCAACTTCGAGCGGGGAGTCGATGTCATCGAGGTGGCCGGCACTATTAATGACTTCACGCAAGAAGTGAGTGGCAGCAATTTGGCTATCTACAGAAACGGTTCTACCAGGGACTTAGTGGCTGTGGTGGAAGGAGTTACAGCGCCGCTGACTCAGGTTCAGAGCGCCCTTTTTAGTCTAGGGGTTGCTGAGGGTACAGGTACGATTTTCCTCGGTTAAGTGCGATTGGTTATAGACGTAGGTACGGCGTCCGCCGAGCCTCAAGGTCTAATGTCCTAATCTAAGTGGCTGCTGCTATAAATGATTTGTGAAATCTCTGGGGGCGAAAAACCCGGAAGGGAGCGTGGCGGGACGCGCCCCTGGGCTCACCGGGTTTCTAGGCTCTCATAAGTCAAATAGAAACGCGCCAGCGCAGATTCCAATTGAGTGAGATGCAGATAAGGTGTTAGGCTTTTCTAGCAGTATTCACTTAGATTAGGACACAAAGGACAGGCGGGACGCCTGTCCTACGCCTTATATTCGTAGGAGAGGCGCAGGGCAGGCGTTCCCTTCAACCTCAAGCTCTAATGTCCTAGCCTTAGTGGCTAGCGCTATAACCTACTTTTCCATTGAAAGGAGGCAGAGCCTCCAGATTGCGCTCCCAGGCTCTGCCTGGGAACGAGAGATCCGCTATAGCTCACGCCTGACTCACTCGAATGTGTGCGCCTCACTCAGTGGCAAACTGCACATTACTCTGGAGCGGCCACAAGCTCACCGGCACCGCCGCACAGCTGCAGGCACCGGTATTCCTGACGCCACTGGGCAAACCGCTCCCAGCCGTCCATCAAGGCCACACCGGCTAGCCCCACCCAGACTTCTCCGCTTGCGGACTGACCGGTCGCCAGCAGCCCTTCCGCAACCAGCCGGTCCAGAATCTCACTGAGGGCCAGCCTTTCACCGGCACCCTCACCGGCAATCGCCAGCAGCTTGGATTTGGGCTGGCGCTGGCGCACTTTGTGAATGCCCGCGCTTTCCCGCACCAGCTGCAAGAAGATTTGCTTGGCCCAATCTTGCTGCTGGGGCTGGAAGCTGCTGTACAGCTGTTCCGCGTGCCGGCTGAGCGCCGAGCTGACGCCTCCCAGCTGCCGGTACTTGGCCAAGGTCAGCTGGCAGGTTTGCCGGTCGCGCTGGTGCCAGAGTTGGGTGAGGGCAAATTGCAGCTCCGACAAGCCGGCCTTCTGCTGGCTGACATCTTGCAAGATAGCTTCCAGCAAGCCGGTTTCCAGGGGGAAGCCACTCAGGGAAGCGGGGTCAGCGATCGCCTGCTGCAAACCAACTCCAGCTAAAGTGGGGATGTAAACGGCGCGCTCTTGAATCAGCTCTGCCAGCAATGGATAGTCCAAGCAGGGTTGTAGAAAATCTGCCCGCAGGAGGATGACAGTGGCTAGCCGGCGCGAGGGAATTTGGGAAATCCGGGTTAAGAGTTCGATGAAGCGGTGCCGGTCTGCCGGTGGGGAGCAACCGGCAAACACTTCTTCAAACTGGTCTGCGACGAGCAAGACGCGCTCCGATCCGGGCAGGAGTTGAATGACCGGCTGGAGGTCAGGCGCAGAGTCGATGAGCTCGTCAAGCTCTCGGGCGTGTTTTGCCGGCACTAGGGCGGCTAAGGCGCGCTTGAGCTCCGCCAGCGGCTCGCTTCCAGGCAAAATCGGGTTTAGGACTCGCCACCGGCTCGCTTCCAGCAAAGGAATCAAGCCGGCGCTGACTGCGGAAGACTTGCCACTGCCGGCAGCCCCGATGGCCAGCACAAAATTGCCCTCCTCCAGCTTTTGCCGCAGAGTCTGGATGACCGGCTTGCGCCCGAAGAAGAAGCGGGCGAAAGCCGGCTCAAAGGGCAGCAACCCCCGGTAAGGACAGGGAACGCCGGCTTTTGGCGGAGTCTGTTTGGGCGGATAGCTGACCAAAGTCAGGGAGTTGCCGGAACCCATCCAGATAGGGCGTTCGCTGTCACCCCGATTTCTGCGCAACTCTTTTTCCTCTGGTTTCCTGGAAATGAAAGCAAACAGCTCATCTACCCTAACTTGCCCATCGCTGCCGGCATTTGCTGGCAGGAGTCCTTCCAGCAGGGCTGTGGTGAAGGCGCTGTGCCCCCAGCCATATCGTCCGCCTTGATCAGCAAATTCAAAGCTGCGACAAGCTGCAATCAAATGGCAGTCTGGCTTGTAGGTAAAGGCAGACAGGATTTGCCTGATTGAATTGCTCTCTAAAAAATACTCCGCGTGGCAGCAATCGAGCAGGACCACCAAACTGTTGAGGTCAGCTTGAGAGATTAAGCAATTGAGACTGTCCAGGGCCACCCCGTTCTGCTGCCCGACAATCTGCTTGCCCTCCATGACGATCGTGCAGTCTGAAGCGGCTAGATACCCCTTCTGCTGCCCGAGCTCGTCTGTAATCGTAATGCCGTGCCCGCCAAAATAGATGAGTGCGTCACTCCCGGTGGCTTGCTTTTGCAGAAACTCTCGCAGTCCTTGCCCGAGCTGTCTGCCGGTCAGCCGCTCCTGCGCCACCTCATAGCAGTCCTTGTCGGGATTCCAGCGCTTGGGAAAGCGCTCGACTCTAAAGTCACCGTGCTTTTCCAGTCTCTGCGCCACCGCTTCGGCATCGCGGGTGGGCTTTATCAGACTGGGCAAACTGTCATAATCCGCAATCCCAACGACTAACGCATACCGCGTCATAGCTACCCCTCATTGGCTTTTCGTGGCAATAAGCGCGACAAAAGTTCCACTTTGCCGCCGCGCGAGGAACCCCAGGTGCATTTTAACGAGAGTTTCTCCCCTAATTGTAAACTTGTCTGAAGTAGAGTGTTCGGTTTTCACCATGATCTCACGTCGCAGTTTCTTCAGCGTTCTAGTTGCCTGCGGTCTGGCATTCCTGACTTGGCTCAATTGCACCCCAGCCGCCACTGCCCTTGGAGGTCAGCTGCCTCCCCTGAATCAACCGGCACCCGCATTCACCCTGCCGACCAATACCGGGAAAGGCTTAATTTCACTTTCTGACTTTAAAGGGACATGGGTGGTTCTGTATTTTTATCCAAAAGACTTCACCTCTGGCTGCACCCTAGAAGCTCGCCGGTTTCAGCAAGATTTGCCAAAATATCTGGCCCGCAACGCTAAAATCCTAGGCGTCAGCGCTGACGATGTGGATTCCCACGCCGAATTCTGTGACTCCGAAGGTCTGAAATTCCCGCTGCTCGCGGATACGGATGGCAGCGTCAGCAAGGCTTATGGCTCTTGGCTGGGCTACCTCTCGATGCGCCATACGTTTATTATCGACCCTAATGGCATCCTCCGCGAGAGGTTTCTGGGCGTAAGACCGGCGATTCACAGCGTCGAGGTTCTGGCTCGCCTCGACGAATTGCAGGCTTCTGCTTCATAATAGCCATCTAGAGATCGTTTGTCACGCTCGCACAGGGCACAGGGCGCGGGGCGCAGGTGATTGCTGCCGCCCCCGCCACAAGCCCCTCACCAGACTGCAATAGAAAGTATTAATTACACATTTACAATCCTATATGAATTTTGAACCTCAACCTAAGTCCGAGGCCACTCCAGAACGCCTTGAATTTGCCTTCCCACCGGCTCGCGAATCTTTGGATCTGCTGCAGGATGCGGATCGGGCGCTCTCCGGGCTCGATGTCACCAGCGCTCCAGCCGTTTCGGGCGCGGACTTTGGCGCAGGGGAGACACCGGCGCTGGAGGAGTGCATCGCAGCCGAGACGCCGGCACTGCGAGAGCGGGTGCTGGCTTTTCTCTCGGAACTGGCCAAAATTGACCGGGGGGCAATCGGGGATGAGGAGCTACAGCCGGCTCGCATTCAAGTCGGCCTGACTTTTATCGGTTTCGGGGGGCTGGCGATGGTGCTGCTCCTAGTATATATCGGCAGCCTGCACCCAGAACTGAGCTGGATGGAGCGGGTGAGGGAATATTGGTATCAGTATATTTGGTTTGTCTGCTTGGGGGTTGCCGGCATGATGATGGTGGGGCGAGAGTCAATTCGCCCGCCGGTGCGCCGGCGTGACGAACAGGTTTAGGGGTTAGGGATTAGGGGTTAGGTTTTAGGTTTTAGGAGAAAAGTTGATAAACTGTTACGCTTTTAATATGCTTATTGTGGGAAGGAGGCAGAGCCGACCGAGGGGCGTTCCCAGGCGGTAGGGGCGGGTATCCGTGCCATTGGTGTCAACTTAAGCTACTGCCGGATCTTGAGGTTGGATCTCACGCGCCCTGTCAAAAGCGGCCAAAGCGTCTTCCCAGCGCCCCATCCCGATGAGCGCCATCCCTTTCCCATTCCAGGCAGCGGCATTACGGGGTTCGCTTTTAATCGCCTGTTCGTGAGCCTCCAGCGCCTCTTCCGAGCGACCGAGCTGATACAAAACTTTGCCTTTGTTAATTAAGGTCTTTGGGTCATTTGGCTGTAATTGCAGTGCTTTATCATAGGGTGCTAGCGCCCCCTCATAGCGCTCCAGCAGGAACAGGGCATTGCCATTTTTGTCACAGCTTTTTTCACAGCTGCAAGCCAGCTGTCTCTTGGTAAAAGAGCCGGCAATTGCCGGCACCATCTGGTTGATTTCTCTACCAGATTTGGTGTCTCCTGTCAATAAAAATCTTACTGGGCATGGGGAATTGGGCATCATTGTCTGGGAACGAGAAAGTAGGGGGAGGCGGAGCCTCTGAATCCTCGTTCCCAGGCGGAGCCTGGGAACGAGAAAATCCAAACTTACCGGCAGCCCGCCGGCTTGGGCTGGGAGCGCTGTGGGAGGGAGCAGGTGGAGTCGTAAGCGGTGAGAATTACCTCGCCTTTGCTGTTGAATGCCCATCCGCGAGCCGGCACAATGGGATTGGGAAATTGGGTGTGGGAAATTGGGGGGCGATCTGCTGCTTGAGAGCCGGTGCTCTGGAAGGGAGCAGGCTCGACTAAACCGGCGCGAACGGCGTCACTGCTGAGGGCGTCGTTGGGGCTGGGGGGCAAGCCGCCGGAGCCGGTGATGGTAAATTCGCTCCCCTCACCTCGCGTGCAGGGGTTTTGGGCAATCTGCTCTGCTGGATCGACGACTTCCACTTGGGGAACATCAGGACTGGAGAATTGAATATTGCCTTGAATTCTGAGTTGCCCACTGGCGTTTATTATACTGTCTGGAGACTGAAATAAGACTAAATTTTTTCCGGGTGGGGCGCGATTAAGATATTGCTCCCACCCTGAGGATCTTGGGTGTCAGTCAGGACTCCGATCTGCCGCAAAAGGACGATTGTTTCTGTGGCAATATTGATATTGCCTTTTGCCGCTCCAAAGATAGCCGTTGCGGATATAACTCCATCCCGCAACTGTATGTCTCTCGTTTGCAGTGTGATATCGCCGGGCATTCCTTGCTGTCCTCTGGAGGCTACGGAAACTCGCGCCCCATCTCCTACGCTTAACCGGCGGGCGTTTATCTGCAAATTGCCCCCATTGCCGGTGGCTGTTTCTTCGACTCGCGCCAGCAAGCCGCTGGGCTGAGTGCTGTCAGCAGAGCGCCCAATTAATTCGACTTCATCTGCGTTAACAGTTAGCTCTCCCGCACTGCCGGCTCCAAAGGTCGAATTGACGACTTGCCCCCCATCGCGAGCAGTCAGCCGCGCTGTTTGAATGCTGACATTAGATGGGTTCCCCCCCGTGACGCGCGTTAGAATATTCTCAATACCGCTGGGATTTGTGAAATAGACTCCTCGCCCTTCCCCGATGTTGAATTCCCGAAAGCTGTGAAAAAGGTTCGCCCCTCTTGTCGCGCCGGCATCTATCCGGTGACTGGGAATGCCATTAATATTGATGTTGGGGGTGACGGCGGAATTTTATGCTCCGAGGGTGCTGTCGGGAACGAGCTGCGCTCTTGCCGGTGGCATCCCGAACGCACAGCACAAACTCCCCAGGGCGAGACTTCTCGCTCCCAGAACCCGCCTGGAAGCCAGGATCAATAGCCCGCGCAGGCGGGCTTTGTTTGTGCAGCCGCGATTTCCAATCGCCGGGAAACCACAGGGAACGCACCCTGCTAAAATGGATTGGAATTGATGGAAAAATAGAAACCCTTTTCTTGCTATGTCCTGTCTCTCGACTCACTATCAATCAGAGGAATGCTATAATCAAGACGCGCCGTAAAATTCTCCCCCATTTGCCACTGCAACCCAACGCCCACACCCAGGAGAGTGTTGGGGTCTGGATCGGGGGTGGCTCCCAGGTTCGTGCCGCAGCCAAAATCAACAAACGGAACGGCGTGCAAAACACCTTTAACCTCTGGCGATCGCCAAACCGGCAGCTGCACTTCTGCCGAAACAAAAGCGCCCAAATCCGTTAGGAGATCGTCTTGCCGGTATCCCCGCACGCTGCGCAAACCGCCTAAGCCAAATTGCTCTAAAGGCACCAGGGTTTCGGTTGCCAGCTGCACGTCGGAACGGAGCAGCAGCAACGTGTCAGGAGCGAGAAGGCGCACATACTGCGCTTGTCCCCGCCACGAGAAAAACCGGCTGTCGGGGTAGCTATTATTAATAGTAGCATCAAAAGCGCCAATTCCCACACTAACTTGCGAGCGAAGGGCAAAAACTTGCTGCCGGCTGCGCTGCGTGTAGTCCTGAAAAAACCGCAGGGCTGAGATGCGAGTGCGCCCATCTCTGTCCGCACCGGCAGACAGGGGAAATCCCTCCCCCAGCAGTTCCGTCTCACTTTCCTGGCGAGAAGCGGTTAAACCCAGGGCTAGCTCTCTTGTGGGAGTTTGAATTACCGTTTTGGGTGGCGACTTCCAGCCGGCTGCGCACATAATTGGGGTTGAGCCGCCTGGTTCCTGTTACTGAGCTGTCTATTGCTAGATTAACCGCCAAGACGCCATAGACGCGCGGCACCCTACGGGAATGCCTTGCGCTAAGAGCGCACGGCGCAAAGCGCCTACGGCATACGGCTTCCCGCAGGGTAGAGCGCCAAGGAAAGAAAAGAGAGAGGATTTATCCAATAATTTAGACCTGCTATATACCTCTAAGAGGTAAAACTTAAAACCTAAGACCTAAGGTTAGGAGGTAGGGCTTAGGTTTTAGGAGAGAAGTAGATAATTAACCCAATGCCCAATGCTCAATGCCCCATGCCCCATGCCCCATCCAAAATAGAAAATCTGGGCATGGAAAATTGGTATTACTTTGCCCGCACAGTGATCTGGCGTGCCGGCGCTGCAGGCGCTTTTGCCTGTTCAGCCTGCTGGAATTGCTCGCCGACATAAGAGAGGGAGTCCGCCAGGTGCCGGTGCCAGTAATTCCATCCTGAGTCAGAGCCCACTAAGCCGTGACCGCCGGCAAACTCATTAAAAACATGGCTGACGTTCAAATCTTCTAGAACTTGGTTAAACTGCCGGCTTTCCTGGAGAAACCGCTCTTCTTCCTTACCGGCATCCAGGTAGATGCGCAGCCGGTTTAGGGTCTGTTCGGGAAGTTTGGAAATATAGACGGCGGGACTGTTATGCGCCCCGCTGGTATCGTTAAAATAGCCGCTGTGACTGAAGAGAACCGAGAAATTATTGGGGTGGTGCAATCCAATATTCACCGCACCCCAGCCGCCAGAAGACAGTCCGCCAATTGCCCAGAAATCCGGTGCCGGCAGGGTGCGATACCGGCTCCGCACCACTTTCACCAGTTCCTCCCCAATTGCAGTCGCCACTTTGCCATTTGGCCCATCAATATACTGCGGGTCAAAAAAGGGACTGGAGCCGCGCCGGTCATTGCCATCCGGAGTAATAATGATGCTGGGCGGTAATTTGCCGGCGGCGTAAAGTTGCTGGATTGTCGAGAGCGCGGCTGCTTTTTTAAACCAGTCTGTCGGGTAGCCGTGTCCGCCGTGGAGCAGAAAAATTACGGGGTAGTGCTGGTCGGGGTGTGCGGCGTAACCGGGAGGTAAGGAAACGCCATAGGTGCGGACGCCACCCATTGCTTGGCTGCTGTAACTAGCCATCTGGTAGCTCAAGGTGGTGTTTCCCTCAGCTTGCGGACCATCCAGCTGGGGCGCACCGGCAATAGCCACATACCAGTAACCCGAACCCGCTAGCAGCAGGCTAAAAGCCGCCCCTATCACCCACAGTCGTTTGGATTTCATCGTTCAACCTTTAACCTTCAATCTTCAACCTACAACCTTTTAGACTTTCAAAAAATCGGTTGGTTCAGCGCCCACCAAATCAAGCCGCCGAGACTCTGGCGCAGCAATGCTTGCAAGATAGCATCCAGTTCGCGAACTCCCAAATGCCGGTAAGCCAAATATTTCGACTCCCAAAAGTGTGGCTGAAATTTGCGCTTGAAGTCGTGCAGGTGTTTGAAGTGGTAAACCGAGTCGCCGCGCACGGAAAACTCGTGCAAGAGCCAAGCCAGCTTTTCTGACTGATCCACCTCCGACTCCTTAACATTAGAGAGCGGCGACATTCCCATCGTAGCCAGTTTGACGCCCGATGACTTCAGCAGCAAGAAAGACTCGCTCAGCAGCAAATCCATCGTGCCGGTGGGCGCACTGTCTGACCGGCGCATCAAGTCCAAATATACCCCCTGGCGGGCGCACACCGGCGTGTAAGTTACGAAGGCAACAACTCGGCTATTCTGTTCCGCTATAAAATAGCGCCGGTTCCCCGGTCTGTCTAGCGACAGGGTTCCGAGAGTGAAAGACAGTTCGCCGATCCCTCGCGTCTGCAACCACTCCTGCGAAATCGCCTCCAACTGCGGATTAATTAGCCCCGCATCCGCGCCGCCGGGGTGATATTCCCGTACCGTTACGCCCCGGTTGCGTGCCGTATTTCCCGACGAGCGGACGTTAGCCATTTTGTTGCCCTTGAGCGTGAACCGGTCTAGCTCAAAAAAAGGTTCTTCTCCCAACTTGAGAAACCGAAATCCCCGCGACTGCAATACCGGCACCACCGGCTCTGTGACTTCAAAAAATATCGGCTGAAGATCGTGCCGGTTGCTAAATGCCATAAATTCATCAATAGCCGCTGCCAGTTCGTTTCGCGGGCAGATCGGCTCGCCGGCAGCAATCACCACTTTATTAAATTCGGCACAGGCGGTCACGCCCGCCACTGCACTGTGAAAAAAGTGTTTCTTATCAGATTCCAGCGCCAAATAGCTCGTCGAGTTATAGCCATAGCTGCTCACAATTCTCTGAATGTACTGAAAAGAGTGTGAGTCGGGCTTCGGCGCTGGGGCGAGTTCAACGGCCCAATTGGCCGGTGCGGTTTCACTAAAGCGACTTTTCCAACGAATCAAAGAGCGGCTGCGGCGAGTTATCGTGCCGGAAATGGCGGTCATAAAAGCCTCCTCGGAGGTTTACTGCTGAACCAAGGCTCAATTCCGGGTTCGGCTTAGCCTTGTGATTGATAGCTTAGGAAACTCGTGTGTCAGCCATTCGTCAAAGAGATGGATATGTTGTGACAGAAAAATGGGCATGGGACATGGGGCATGGGACATGAGGCATGGGGCATGGGACATGGGACATGGGGCACAACAATCAATCCAAAATCCATGCCTCGAAAATGCCCCATCGCCCAATGCCCTATGCCCAATGCCCTATGCCCTCTCCCAGTGATGGGACGCCAGGGGGCGCAAACCGTTTAAGCCCGCAGCAATCGCCGAGCCATTGTGCACCGCTGTCGCCACCAGGGGGTGCAGCCCCACTGTGGAAGCCAGCCCCAAACCGGCCAAATTGGGAGCCACTGCCAGAACCGTATTCTGCTGAACCACACGCACGGTTTGCTTGGCAATGGCAATCGCTTGCAGCAAACCGCTCAAATCATTATTCATCAGCACCACATCCGCCGTCTCTCGGGCCACCTCGGAACCGCTGCCAAAAGAGATGGAAACATCCGCATACGCCAGCGCTACGGAATCATTCAATCCGTCGCCGGTGAATGCCACTTTTTTGCCGGCATCATGCAACTTCCGCACAATCTCTGCCTTTTTTTCGGGAAACGCTTCGGCGCAAACTGCTTTCAAGGGAACCCCAAGATCGTTGGCTACAGCGAAAGCTTTTTTCTGGCAGTCTCCAGTCAGCAGGTGAATTTCCATGCCGAACTCGGCTAGCAGTTTTTCGATAACCGACCGGCTTTCTTTTCGCAGGGGATCTGTGTGCTGCAGCACGCCTTGGAATTCGCCGTTGCAGGCGACAAAAATCAGCGAAGAGCTGGCCGAAATCGGACAGTTTGGGTGTGAGAATAGAAGCTGCTCTCGCTGGGCTGCCGGTAGCCGCCCAAACGCCCCCCGACAGCAGCAAAGCCGGCACAATCGCTTTATCTGCTATTTTTGCGGCGTAGTTTTCCATGCGCGTGTCGTAGACGGGAGCCTCCTCTACGAGTTTAATGCTCGCACCGGCACGGGTGTCGGCTCCCACTCGCTGCGCTTTGATATAAATTTCTCCTTCGCGCACGAGCGTGGAAGCGAAAACAGTTTGTCCCGCCTCTCGCACCACCGGCACTGACTCGCCGGTGAGTTTCTGCTGATCTATCAGCGCTTTCCCCCGCAGCACTTCGCCATCAACAGGAATTTGTTCCCCCGGATAAACAATAACGATATCCCCAACTTTCACCTCCCCCACCGGCACTTGCTGTTTTTGCCCGTCGCGCTCCACCGAGGCGAAGTGCGCCAGAGCGTCGAGCAAATCTAGCGCTTGCAGGCGAGACGATCTCGCTGTGCGCTCGCGAATTATATCCCCAATTTCGTGCAAAGTCATCACCAGTGCCGGTGTCAGAAAATTCCCCTGAACAGAAGTCACGTTAACAGCGCGGCACCGTTTTTTTCGCCTTCAGGCGTTTGCATTTTTCCCAATAAACTTACCCTGATTCTTCCCCTGATTGTTTCCAGGATGAACCTTGCCCTCCCTGCGGGTTAGTCTGTGAGATACGAACTTCAGAGGACTAACGCCAGGACAATAAGAGAGTTCCACCGGCTCCCTGACCCACAGAACTCTCTTTTCTTAGTTTACCTTGGCGATCTTGGCGTCTACCCTACGGGAAGCCGCTGGCGCGTCTATGGCGGTTTATTTCATCTTCACATAAATGCTCTGCGCGATTTCCCGGTCAATAGCAGCCCGGGTTCGGCCCACTTTGATGATGTAAGAAGGGAACTGCTGTTCTAAGGTAATGGGAATTCCCGGTATTACACCCATCGCCATCAATTTCCGGATGATGGCTTCATCTTTTGTCCGCAAGTCAGCGACTGTGCCGCTCTCTCCAGTTTTCACCGCACTTAGGGCAATCATTTAGAAACTCACTCCCGAAACTGTCAAAAGAACATTCATCACGTATCCCATCAAGAAAGCGAAAGGAAATATAAAGGCAATCATGGCCCAGCTGATTTTAGGGCCCCGCTCTTTGAGCATCATTTGGAATTGGGCGATGCAGGGAAGGAACAGGGTGAGGACGACTGCGGCAACGACCAGTTGGTTGCCGGTAAACAGCCCTTGCTGCTGCATGTCGAACAGTCCAGCTGCGCCGTAGTCCCGTCTGAAGAAACCGTACAAGAATATGGGCGCTGCTTCTTTGGGCAGTCCCAGAGCCAAGGCTACCGGTTCGAGGGCTCTGATGATTATATCAAACAAGCCGGTCAGCCGCCCGATCCAGATAAAAACCGACGCCCAGATGAACAGGGGCAGGATTTCGATGAAATACCACTTCATCCTCACCCAGGTTTTAATGAAAATATTTTTCAGCTTGGGAAACCGCAAGGGCGGGATTTCCATGTAGAAGCCGGCTTGTTTTCCGGGAAGCAGCTGCGCGGTTAAATAGCCAACGGTCAGGAAAATCGCGGTAATAAAGCCGCCCCAAATCAGGAGTGCGGCGGGCTTTTGGGCCAGAAGTCCCAGGATAACGCCCCACTGGGCGGCGCAGGGCACGGCGAGGGACAGGAGAAAGGTGGCGATAATCCGCTCTCGTTTGGTTTCCAGGGTGCGGGTGACCATTGTGGCCATTGTGTCGCAGCCGAGTCCCAGCACCATTGGGATGACGGCGCGCCCGGAAAGACCGATGGATTTGAACAGCCGGTCGAGCATCAGGGACAGTCTGGGCAGGTAGCCGCTATCTTCTAACAAGGAGAACATCAAAAAGAAGGTGGCGACCACCGGCAGCACGATGGCAGTGGCGTAGCGAATCCCCAGGGTGATGATGCCGTACTCGTTAGCAATTAAGTCCTGAACCGGCTCCCAGGGGAAAATTTGGGCGGTCAGGGTGTTGACAGCTGGGTTGATGTTTTCTTCAAAGAAGGTTTCAATGAAATCCACCACCGTGCCGGCACCGAACTCGCCGACAAATTTATAGACTCCGTAATAGAGAATCAGGACTAGGATGGGGAAGCCTGTTACCGGATTGACCGTGAGCTGGTGCAGCTTTTCGGCGAAGGGCTTTTTCTCTTCAGCCGGCTCGCTGAGGGCGCTTTTCTCGACAGTCCAGGCGAGTTGCTGGCGGGCGCTGGCGATGGCAGCGCTCAGGGGTTCCTCCAGTTGGTTTTGAGCGCCGGCAATCGCGGCTTCAATTTCCTTGAATTGGGGTTCGTGCTGCTGCGCTTCTGACCAGAAAGCCGGGTCTTTTTGCAGCAGCAGCAAGGCAACGCTGCGCTTGGACAGGGGATAATTTTTCGAGAGGGACAATTCGTAATCCCCCGACAGCACCGCCTCTATTTTGGCGAGCGCTTCCTCAATGGGAGCTGGATAAGCAATCAGATTTGACATACTCACATATCCTTTCTTTTAATTCCTTAACGCCCCAATTCAGCGCCGCTGCTAGTGTCACCACCGGCACCCCCAGTTCTTTTTCCAGGTGATCCCGGTGAATCTGGATGCCCAGCTTTTCAGCTTCGTCGATCATGTTGACGGCGAGAAGCACCGGCAAACCCGCTTCAATCAACTGAAATGTCAGGGGCAGCATCCGCCCCAGATTTTTGGCATCCAGGACGTGAATCACCAAATCCACGGGTTCAGCCAGCAGCAAGTCTCTGGCCACTTTTTCTTCTTCGGTAATGGGTAGCAAGGAATACATTCCTGGCGTGTCCACTACCGCAAAAAGGCGGTCGCCGATCCGCGCCTGTCCCCGCGAGACTTCCACCGTGGTGCCCGGATAGTTGGAAACCGTCACATAGGTGCCGGTCAGGGCATTAAATAGCACGCTTTTTCCCACGTTGGGCGTCCCGACTAAAGCAATCTGGGGAATTTTTGCCGGTTTTGTCCCCGGCGCTTCTTCCGCTTTCCTAAACCATTTCAACAAGCCGCCCTGTTTTGTGCCGGTGCGGCTGTGGCAGGTGGCGGCGCATTTGTGACATTCCATACCATTTCTCCGGTATTGAGTGGAAGCCGGTGATTAAAACAAGATTTTGGTTGTTCAACCCTCTTTCATCTAAACGGCTTTTTTTAAAATTACCATGCGGGTGCTTATTGAGAAGTATTTTTAACAATCTTTAAATTTTCGCTGGCTGGCCCAAGACTTGGGGAATGGGGGGCGCTTACAAGTGTAGGTTTTTCACACACGCTGGGCATTCTAGCAGCAGTCATATTGCTTAAGATATCAGGGGCCTGGGATAAAAGGCGTAGGAGAGGCGTTCCCTCCGATCTTACTGTCTTAACCTAAGTGAAAAATTTTATAAATGCTTAAAGAATATGGGTTTGTTGGCGAATTAATAGGGGGTTATAGCCAAAGAGTGCCGGTGGGGCAGCACTGGGAAAGTGGCCATCAGCGGGCCGGCCACACCTTTGAGGCGTTCCCCAGACAAATTTGTGCCGGTGGCATCAGAACCGCCCCGGAAGCTGGAAAACAGGCTGTCCTGTGTCACCCCCTCAACAGTAAGCATCCGGAGGATCGCAATACACACAGGACTGCCGTCAGTCGGGTAATGACTCTATATGTAGGCTTTTTGAGTGAACTGCCTTACTCTCTGTAGAGGCCTCAGTCCTGATACATGGAGTGGCTGGCTCTGGCTGCGAGCTGCTGTGGCCTTGTGTGCCGCCACCGAATTCTATCCCTCTTTTGTCACTCTAGGCAGAGGAAAAGTAATATTGCCACTGCTGGCCGTTTACGGAAATGGCCAGTGGAAAGAAATTCATTAGAGAAATTAAGCGAGTCAAGCCTAAAGTTAACTGAGGGATAGGGAAAACCTTTAACCAAGGCTTGATAAGATTAAAACAGACTAGAGGGAGAAGAATTAAGCGCAGATTGTTCAAAAGATATTTCCAGCCTTCTTTTTCGTCCCATTGCTGATGTTGAGGAAATCTTTGGTGAACAGGACTTTGGGTATTCAGGCAAAACCTCGACCCTTTTTGACTAGAGGCAGCATAAAGACTGACCATTAAATAGGCGCTCTCTTTTCCACCATTTTTCAATGCCCTCATGTGAGGCAAAAATCCGCCCAGCCCAGTTCATTTTTGCTTTCTTTGAACCCATAGTCTATCCAAGTACGGCTCCCATAAAAATTGCCAACCTCACGGTAAGTGAGGCCAGGAATTCTCGTCATCACATACCAAGTAGAATTTGACGGAAGCGTTTTTTTATCCGTAGTTATCTCCCAGTAACGCCGCTCTCTTCTTTGGCCAAATCTCCATTCTCTAATGAATCTAATTTCTTGACGGCCATCGGCAAAAACTCGCTTAAATTTTTTCCACTGAGACGCTGTAACGCTTTGCTCGGGAGGGAGCCAGACTCCGTGATTACTTCTAATTGCCACAAGGAAGATTCATCTCTTCTAAGGCGGCGATAAATCTGCTGTTGCTTTCTCCATACAAGCTGTCAGCTAGCACTCTCTCTATTTCAAATCCCATCTCTCTTAACTGATGGAGCAATTCAACAGTTATTTCTGGCTGGCTTTTGTAGACATCTCCTGGTTGGAGGCGCTTTCTCGGCTTGTACACTTCAAAAATTAGGGGGAAAGTTATGCCGTCGATTAATCCATAAGCCAGCCACTAGACCGTTTTCAACTTTCCCTAATTGGCCAATGTACTGCCGGCTTACATAATCCGTCTTAGTTCCTTTTTTGGGGCTGCCGGTTTCGTCAATGATTCAAATAATTTTTCGCCCCCGAAGCGCCTTTAATATTAATTCAATTCTTCGGGCTTTTAGCTGGGTAATTCTCCAAGGTGATTGAGTCAAAAATGCAAAGATTGTTCGTTCTCAAGGCCAGAGATTTTGGCTATAGCTGGTAAAGTTTTGCGTTTCATGTCTGAAATCATTCCGAGGTGAAGTAGCTTAAAAGCTTCAAAGCTTCTAACTTCTGGAAAGATATCTCTGTAGGGGGCGCAATACTCATCGATAAAATTGACGGTCGGTCGGGCAGCTCGGGGCTTAACCATATGCAGCACAAGGGTTTGAACGCTCTTCTCTTATTATACTCTTTCCAAAGTGACAAAAGAGGGATAAACAATTACAAACAAGAGTAAAGAAATAGAGTTTTCTCCGCCGGCTCGCCGGAGAGCGCTCCAGCCGGCCTTGGCCAGAAGTGTTGGGCTAGCAGGGGGGCGCTACAGCTGGGACTCCCGGGTTGTGGCCCAACCCGCCGCGCGGGCCAGCCGGTCATCACCGAGCAGCGCCGTCCGCAAACCTCTGATACGATTGGGATGGAACGCGCAACGGCCTTCTACTCCCTGTCATGTAAAAAAAATTATGGATTTGTCAGCCAATGCAATATTTGTTTACCTGCTGGTCGCAATTTTCAGCCTGATGCTGGTGATGATTGCCCTGCACTTTCTCATTAAGATTATAGAATATTTAGTGCGTGAAGCCATTGAGGCTTACCTTCATTTAGCTTCTACAAATCGGGAAGATAGAGCGGAAAATTTAGAAACTTATTGGCCAGAAAATAAAAGCGGCGAATCCGAAACTGCACTGAGAAGCGACTCTCAACGAGGGAGGCGGTGGAAAAACCTAGAGCTCGCCGTCCTTATATGTCTTTTTCTGGCCACGATGTCTTTACCCATCTCATTCAAGTTCTTCTCTCAGCAACCCTCTCCCGTCCCACCAGCCGGAAGCCAGGCCGGTATGGCAAAGCCTTCTCCCGCCACTCCCGCACCTGCCGGTTTAGAGTATAGCACATTGCAAGACTATTTAACCGTAAGAAATTGGAAACCAGCTGACGGAGAAACCTATGAATTGCTCTTGAAACTGGCAGGAGATAAGTCCCATCAGAGGGGGTATATTGACTACAAAGAGCTGGAAAACTTTCCTTGCGACGAACTCAAAAAAATTGACAGTCTTTGGCGAGAAGCGAGTGACGGTAAGTTGGGCTTCAGCGCCCAGCAAATCATCTACAGGGAGCAGGGGCAAAGCTGGCAAAAGCTGTATGACAAAATTGAATGGGGACGCCTGCAAGGTGACAGTTTTACCCTGCTTGTGGACAGAGAGCTGAACTGGCAAACTAGGAGACTGGAATACAAATCTGGAATGGCACCCAACTTTGAAAACCCTCCCGCCGGCCATTTGCCTGTTACAATAGGTCTTGTCCGGGGCAAAGAATTCCCCCAGTTTGCCGAGTTATGCGAATTTTAAACCGGTCTTAACCGAATCTTAACCTGACGGCCCGGGCAGCAGTTGCCAGAAACCCAAGAAACCTGCGCACCAGAAACCCGGTTTCTTTCAAAAACCGGGTTTCTCACCACCGTTGCTTGATGTTCCGTTTATTTCGTTCCAGCATCCTGAGAGCCAAAAGCTTCACGCACGCAGCACCCCAGGGCAAGCCGCACCGGCAAAACCGGCATCTTTCAAGATGATGTGGCGCTTGGAGTCAATAGCAATCAGCCCTTGCTGCTTTAACTGTCCGAAGAGTCGCGTCACAGTAACCCGGCTGGTGCTGATGGCGCTGGCAAGATCCTGGTGCGTCAGCCGAACGTTCAGGCGAGTTCCTCCCGCCACCGGCTGGCCAATTTCCTGTTTTAGGAGCACCAGCAGCTGGTGCAAGCGATCCTCCACCCGTCGCAGTCCTGAAATCGCAAGCAGCGCTTCCATTTGCCGCAGCCGGCGGTTCAGTTGCGGCAGAAGCTGGTGAGACAGTTCGGGGGAAGCTTCTATCTCGCCCACAGAAAACCACATCAAATACACATCTGACAGTGCCCTAGCCTGGTAAATGTGCAAGAACGTTAGCCACGGGCCAAAGCACATCGAAGGCCCAACCCAACCCAGCAACCTCTCTTCACCACTCGGATAGAGAGTGCTCAGCTGCACCAGACCTTTACAAACCTGCCAGACGCCTTGGGACTTCGTGGGAATCGGTTCCCCCTTGGAATAGTAGTGCAAGCTGCGCTCAACGCTAGCGTCCTGCGCCTCTGTTTCTAGAATCGCTCTGGAAGTGGGGACCATGCCTGTAAATCCCAGCCAGGAAACACTGGTTTGAAAACCTCGCCCCCAATTTAAACAGCCCAGGTAAAATCCAGGTAATCCTTTGATTAGCGGCACACTAAATTTTCCAGACAGCCTTGAACCGTGACCGCCGGCTTGCCTGCCAGAAAGCCTCCAGAACACCGGCACGGACCGGCGCACCGGCAATCTCTCGCTCGCCACACCGGCGATTTATAGCGGTTTTCAGTGGGATGGAGTACACCCCAGAAACCCGGTTTCTTAAAGAAACCGGGTTTCTCAGTAACTCACTATAGCAGCAGTCATATTAGTTAGGGCAGGCGAGACGCCTGCCCTACGTCGGAATTTGGTAGGATAGGCGATCATTCCGACGAGCGTGTCTGAACCTAAATGAATATTGCTATAATATGAAAAACGGTATATAAACCGCAGCCACTAAAAAATTGCCCAGCCGGCACAAAACAAGGAACGAAAAATTCCCTTTAAAAATTTTTAATTTTCCATCTTTAATTCATTGCCCCATCTGCAGGCTCAGCCACTGCCGGCACTTGACCGTTGGCCGACACCTCCAGCGGCAGGAGTAATTCACAGCGCAAAGCCCGCCGCGTTTCCCGACTCAGATAGCGCTGCTGCAGGGGCTGCCACTTTTGCCACGCCTCGCAGCGGGTTTGGGCCAGCTTTTGGGCCAGAGCCGGCAGGGCGGTGTCAATTTCCTCACCCAGCACATCCCCCAGCACCTCTGCCAAAACCAGACTGTCTTGAATTTCCCCCAAGACTTCTTGGATCTCCTTCATCTCTTCCACCCAAGCCGCATAGCTAGGGCCATAGAGCCGGTTAAACAGGCTCATTTGGTAGCGCACGCGCTTCACTTGCTTGCGCAGGCTGTGCGCGAGCGGTCCCCTTGAGGCTAAAATTTCCTCAACAGCTTTCAGCTTCAACTCCTCAGACAGGGGAATTTCGGCCTCAAATACTCTCACCCCCACCAGCCAGCCCGGCTCCAGAAACAGCCGGCTCACTTGTGGGAGCAGTAGGTCCGGCAGCGCATCCTGAATCGGCAGCTGAGCGATTTCCTGATATACTGGCTTTTTCAGCCACTCTTTCAAAGCCTGCTTCAGCTTCTTATACGGTTGGGCGTGCAGGGTTTCTCGCACGTGTGAGAAAGCCTCGCGCCGCTGTTTGGCCAGCCGCTCTAGCGCCGTGTCCAGCTCTTCGTGCTCTTCCGGGGGCAAACTGGGTCTGTACCGGCGCTCCAGAGCTTCCAGCATCACGTCCAAATCTCGCAGCGCCCCCAGCCGGCGGGCGATTTTCGCAATTTTGCTCTCACCGGCGGCTTTTGGCAACTCCAGTGCCGGTGCGAAACCCGTCACCGCCGAGCGCAGCCGGCGCATCCCCACGCGCATTTGGTGCAGCGCTTCCGGATCTCGGTCTTTGAGGACATCGGCTTCGTGCTTGAGAGTTTTCTCAAAATGTTTCTCAATTGCCAGATAAGCCCACTCTCCTAAGCTCTCGGCTTTGGGGACTTCAGATTCTTTCATAACCGCTGCTATCTCCAAACGTTAGCTCTAGCGCAATCGAGGGCGTTGCAGATTTGAAAGATGATTTCACCAAATTACCTTCATCAAAACCTCCACCTCTTTCTCCCCCTCCCCGCACGCGGGGAGGGGGTTGGGGGGTGGGGTTCATCCCCCAAATAGGCAACGCTCAACCCTTGAGCTTGCCTTCCGGCCTGTGCGAGACACCTTATTATAGCATAACTTTCTATTTTCAGCTTTGAGGGCGGCACCGCTGATTTTCCAGGGACACCGCTCTTGGCCTGAATCGGGAGCGGGCGGGATACCTAAGTTGCCGGCAAAGCGCCTGACGCGCCAGGATCTCAATAGAGCCATTACAATTCTCTGACTGAGATCCTGACTCTCCCCCAAGACTCACCGAGCCCACTCACCCACCATGAGACGCAAACCTAGCGATTCCGGTTTTAATTACACATCCCTGGCACTGTTTGGCGGCACCTTTGTGTTGGGCGTTGGCATTGGCATTGCCTTTAGCTCCACAGCCAACCTCAGCCCCGAAAACGTCGCCTCCCGCGAAGTCATTGACCGCAGCGCCCCAAATCCTGAACTGTGCATCCAGTATGGAGCCAGCGCCGTCGTTATGGACGCCCGCATCTTTATGACCCTCAATCCGTTTAATGTCTATGTCGCTCAGCCCAGCATGCGACCGGGCTGCGTGCTGCGCACGAATAACTGGGCCATTCTCGAGCAAAGAGGGCTGATCAAATCCGACGAAGTGCGCGACTGTAAAAATCGCATGAATACCTTTGGCTTCACCGGCACTCTGGAGGGATCGCCCCAAATCAGCTGCATTTACCAGAATGAAGCCGCCAAAAACTTCTTCCTCAACCAGCCCGGTGCTGCAGCGCCCGCACCAGAAACCGACAAATTCTAAGGGGCGGGCATGGCGCATGGCGCATGGCGCATGGCGCATGGCGCACACTCTCGTTCCCAGGCGGAGCCTGGGAACGCCTGAAAGTCGGCTCTGCCGGCTGTCAGCCGGCGCTCATCAAATGCGGCATAGGTTCAGACGTAGGACAGGCGTCTCGCCTGTCCCTATCCCCACTACTAAGTGAGATGCCTTGTCCATGACTGAGCTGTCTATTGCTATAGACGCGCTAGAGAACACAAGTCACCGTAAATTATACTATTTTCCCGCCAGAAACAGAGAGAATCTGGGACTGTTTCAACCATCCTCCCTCAAAAGACCCCAAGTGAGTGGTGGTGATCAGGGTTTGAAACCGCTCCTGAATCGCGTCCAGCAACTGGTGCTGCCGGTGGGGGTCCAGCTCAGCCAAAACATCATCGAGCAGCAGCAGGGGGGGTTCCCCCACCACTTCTTCGATCAGCTTTAACTCAGCCAGCTTGAGCGCCAGAACCAGAGTCCGCTGCTGTCCCTGAGAGCCATACGCCCTTGCCGGCGTGCCGTTAATCGTCAGCTCAATTTCGTCTCGGTGTGGCCCGACCAAGCTGGTGCCCTGGTGCAGTTCCGCAATCGCTTTTTGCCGGATTTGCTCCAGAAAAGCGTGCCGCACCTTTTCCGGACTGTCGCGCACCGGCAGCTCACAAACCGCTCCGATATGGGGCGCGTACCTAATTTCCAGTCTCTCTGTCCGACCGCTGATCAGCAGGTGCCAGACACTCGCCAGGGGGGCCAGCCGCTCGATGGCCCGCGACCGCCGCCGCGTCACCCGGGAGCCGGCGACTGCCAGCTGGGCGTCCCAGAGAGCCAATTCCGCACTCTCACGGGAGGCTTCTGACTTCTGGATTCTTTTTAACAGCGCGTTGCGCTGGCGCAAAACTTGCTGGTATTGATGCAAATAGTGAGCGTAGACCGGCTCGAGCTGCACCACCAGAGCGTCCAGCCAGTTGCGCCGGGTTTCGGGCCCGCCGCGCACCAGATCCAAGTCCAGACTGGAGAACTGCACCGCATTCAAGATGCCCAAAAAGTCCAGCTGGCGGCGCACGCACGAGCCATTGACAGCGCAGGTGCGGCGGGAGTTGCTGCGCAGGGTTATGGCCAGCTCCACCGGCCCTGTCTCTCGGGCCAGGGTGGCGGCGAGGCTGCCGGCTGCTTCTCCCTCCCGGATCAGGTCGCGATCGCGTGCCGTGCGGTGGCTTTTCAGCGTCGCCAACAGCGCCACCGCTTCCAGCAGATTCGATTTCCCCTGTGCGTTGTCGCCCACCAAAATCGTTTTGCTCGCTAAAAACTCAACCTGCTGTTCTCGGTAGTTGCGAAACTGTCGCAGATGCAGTGTTTTGAGATACATGGGTTAGGGCATGGGGCATGGGGCATGGGGCATGGCGGCGGGAGTGGGGCATGGGGCATTGGGCACCCAGCTGTCCGGGCTATTCTGCCGCCCAGGGCGACATTTATTCTTTCCGGAAGAAAGCATTTTATAAAACCTGTCTTCAAGGCGGAACTTGTAATAACTATTTTATCGGATTTTATTAAATGAGATCGAGTGGCGTTCGCAGTGAGCGTGCGCTTTCCTGCTGGAACAGGGGTTAGGGGTTAGGGGTTAGGTTTTAGGGGTTAGGGCTTAGGGGTTAGAGCTTAGGGGTTAGGGCTTAGGGGTTAGGGGAAGAAGTTTTAGGTTTCCAGTCTAGCACCCAATGCCTAACATCTAACACCTAACACCTACCACCTAACACCTAACACCTACCACCTATCCTTTTTTGGTGGATTTATACCAGCGAATAAACAGCTTTTCCAGCTCAATCCAAACAAACATCAAAGCGCTGAAGCCCAGGCAGATAGCGAGTTCCTCGGGATCCAGCCAGTGAGTTCCAAAGAAAGCTCGCAGGGGCGGAACATAAACCAGCATCAGCTGCAAAATAGTGGTGACAATCACGGCTCCCCAAACAAATACATTAGTGAAGGGATTCATTTCTATCGTCAGCTGAGTGTTGGAGCGAATCGCCAGCGCGTGACCCATCTGCGCCAGACAGAGGGTTGTGAACACCATCGTCTTCCACCGGTCTGCATAATCGGGATTTGGCGTGACCACAGCGTGAGCGTGGGTGTAAGCCCATTCCATGAGGACAATGGTCAGAAAGGCAAAAATAACGCCAATCCGAATCATGTAGGAGCCTAGCCCCCGGGCGAAAATGCTCTCTTTTGGATCGTGGGGCGGACGCCGCATCACATTGGGTTCCGCCGGCTCGACAGCCAGAGCCAGAGCCGGCACGCCATCGGTTACCAAGTTCATCCAGAGAATTTGCAAGGGGCTGAGGGGGACACCTCCGAGCCCGAGAATCGGGGCGGCGGCAATGGTGATCACCTCACCAATGTTACTGCCGAGAATGTATTTAATAAACCGGCGAATATTGGTGTATACTGTCCGCCCTTCCTCGGTGGCGGCGACAATGGTGGCGAAGTTGTCATCGAGCAGCACCATGTCGCTGGCTTCTTTGCTGACGTCGGTGCCGGTGATGCCCATTGCAATCCCGATGTCGGCCTGCTTGAGGGCGGGGGCGTCGTTGACGCCATCGCCGGTCATGGCGACAAATTGACCCTTGGTCTGCAGGGCTTGCACAATCCGCAGTTTGTGCTCTGGGGCGACGCGGGCGTAGACGCTGACTTGTCCGACTTCTCTCTCCAAGTCTTCCTGGCGGAGCTTTTCGAGTTGTTGGCCGGTCAGGACGCGATCGCCCGCTTGGGCGATGCCCAGATCCTGAGCGATGGCGCTAGCGGTCAGCTGGTGGTCGCCGGTAATCATAATGGGGCGAATGCCGGCCAGCCGGCACTTGGCCACGGCGTCGCGCACTTCCGGACGGGGCGCGTCCAGCATCCCCACCAGTCCCAGCCACACCAAGTCGCGCTCGCTGGTTTCCTCGGAGCCTTCTGGGGGCAAACTGTCCCAAGACTTGCAGGCAAAGCCGAGCACTCGCAGCCCCCGACCGGCCATTTGGTTATTTTGCTCCAGGATGCGATCTCTTTGCTCGCCGGTCAGCGGCTCTGCCCGACCGGCCACCTGAATGTGTGTGCAGCGCTCCAGGGTTAATTCTGGGGAGCCTTTGGTGAACATCACATAAGGCGCACCGGCACTATCTCCGGCTGATTCCTCGCTACTGCCAGCGCTGGGGGACAGCCCCTGAAACATTCCCGAATTCTCACAGATGGCGCTCATGCGCTTGCGTTCTGAGGAAAAGGGGAATTCCGCCACGCGGGGCATTTTGCCGGCCCACTCTTCTCTGTAGATGCCTGCTTTGCCGGCAAGGGAGAGGAGCGCCCCTTCCGTTGGGTCGCCCAGAATGATCCACTGGCTGTTTTCCGAGCGCAAAATTGCGTCATTGCAGAGGACGCAAGCACCCAGCAGGGCTTGCAGTTCGGGATCTCCCTCGGCGCTCAACTGCCGGTCTTCAGTTTTGAATTCGCCAATCGGGGCGTAACCTTCCCCTGTGACTGTCAAGCTGTGGCTGGCTGTTTCAGCCTTTTGCACCACCATTTTGTTTTGGGTGAGGGTGCCGGTTTTGTCGGAGCAGATCGTGGTGACGGAACCGAGGGTTTCCACTGCCGGCAGTTTGCGGATCAGGGCGTTGCGCTTCACCATCCGCTGGGTGCCCAGGGCTAGGGTCACGGTGATCACTGCCGGCAAGCCTTCTGGCACAACCGCCACCGCCATACTCAGAGAGACTTCCACCAGGTCTTGCAAGACATTTAAATTCCCCTTGCTCTGGATTAGTCCTGCGATTACCACCACAGCGACTAGCACCAAAGAGCCGGTGACGAGAACGTTGCCCAGCTGGCCCATCCGCTGTTGCAGCGGGGTTGGCTCGTTTTCCACGCCCTGCAGCATCTCGGCGATCCGCCCCAGTTCGGTTTGCATGCCGGTGTTGGTGACGAGGACTTTGCCCCGCCCCTGAACCACTTCGGTGCCTTGAAACACGAGGTTGACGCGATCTCCCAAGGCGGTGTCTTCCGATAGCTGCGCGTTGGGCTGCTTGTTAACGGCCTGGGCTTCGCCGGTGAGGGCGGCTTCGCGGATTTGCAAGTTAGACGCTTCTATGAGGCGACCGTCCGCTGCTACCTGCACGCCTGCTTCCAGCAGCACCACGTCTCCGGGGACTAGCTCTTTGGCGGTGACTTCCAGGGTTTTGCCGTCGCGGATCGCCCGCACTATCGGTGAGGCGAGGCTTTTCAGGGCGGCGAGGGCTTTTTCGGCGCGGCTTTCTTGGAGAAACCCGAGAACGCCATTGAGAATGACGATGATCAGGATGGCGATTGTATCTTTAAAGGGGATTTCACCGGGTTTCAATTTGCCGGCTTGCATGTCGATTACATCTAAAATCCCCGATACGATTGCCACGCCAATCAGCATCAGCAGCATGATGTTCGTGAACTGATCGAGCAGGATTTGCCACGCACTGCGACCGGCAGTTTCTTTCAATTCATTGGGCCCGTAGCGCTGCAACCGCTCTGCCACCTCGCCTGCGCTCAAGCCAGAGGTGCTGTCGCTCTGCAGCTGCTCCACAGCTCTGTCAATTTCTAGGGTGTGCCAAGCTAATTTTGAATCGGGCAAAGAATTTGATGACATGAGTGGGGTTAGGGAAAATGGGTTAGAAGCAGCGCCGGAACAATTTTACGTTCAGGCAGACTGGGAACGCACATTCCAGGCGCTTTTCGCCTGAATGCGCCCCAGCTTTTTGCTTTCAGGTTAATGGCTACCACCCTCAAGCCATATCGCGACGGCGCACTTGACCTGTGGGTGGATTTGTATGTCAAACACGGGGGTTGGACACTCCTCTGTTTGACAGTCTCTTTTTGGAACCCGCCGGTGGGTTTTGGTTTTGAACGTACCGCCTCCAAGTTTCCACCGTGACTCCGCCGCTAGATGCCAGAAAGTATGATTTTGTCCAGAATTCTGGTTTGTTCTGATAAAATCTCTCTACTTCTGCAGGAAATTCTTTGCGAATCATGCGGCTGGTAACGGTTTTGAGGTTGTTGACAAATTTACTCAGCTGCACTTGGGGGTAGTAGGAAAACAGCAGGTGCACGTGATCCACCTCTCCGTTAAACTCGAGTACCTGACATCCCCACTTCTCGCACACTGATTCCACAATCTCAGTCAGCCGCGCCAGCATGGTGGCCGAGAGCACCTCTCTTCCATCTTTTGTCGCCAGCACTAAATGCGCTTTTAAGTCTGAAACTCCACGGGAATAGGACTCGTAAGACATAACACTCTAAAGCACTGTGTTCTAATTATAGCTCGGCGAGCCACAGAACGCAGCAGGAGTGGGGCGTTTTCTGCCCTTTGACGCTCCCATCCCTCAAAAGTGGTAGGGCCAACATGGACCCGACACCACCTCGGCACGCCGGCTGGACTTGGGACCGGCAAGATGCTGCCGGTCCTACAAGCTGTATCCCTAGGGCACGGGTTCCCTGGGACCCTCTAATGTCTGAGCGCGACAGCGTGCCGGCAGCGCCAGGGCTTTCCGGATATTTAATATTCAATTAAACCTATATTTTACAAGCTATTGAGCCGGCACGCTCTCTCCGCGCACAGCACGGATGCCCGAACGACACGGAAGGACGCGCTTTCGCGAGCCCGCAACGCTTACGAAATAGGTTAATTCATCCGGCGAGCTTATCCGTTTCGCGCAAAGGGCTGTCTCGGGTCAGTCCGCCGGCCTGCCGTCTTCACAAGAACTTCACAAAAGTTCCGTAGAATCTCTAGTGTGTTAGATGCGAACAAGCTAAAAACACCCCAGAATTGGGGAGAAGCTCCGAAAGAAGACTGAAAGCAGGACAGGGAGAAGTCCTGCAGTCTTCTAATTCTGCTGGTGGCTCTCAGGTTGCTCTCAGGAGAATGTGACTAAACCTGCTCTCCCAGCAGGACCGGCGCTTATCCGCTACATCTATTCTGCAATCCGCATCAAGCCCCGCGCTCGGTGCCAAATTCCCCACCGGCTCGCATTTCAAACGGGTTTGCCGTCCCGCAAAAAATGCCGGCTTGTGGGTACGTCAATCGAACTCCTTTTACTTGGCAATTTGTTGCAGATAAAACTTGGGTTTGAGCGAGCGTCAGCGCTAATAAAATTAGTAATTTCTGGGGTCACAAAACCATTAATGCTGTCAATCTCTTGGTTCAAGACGCTCCTATAATAAGGGTGCAAGCCATCAAAAATAAGGATGGATATCTGTTTTAAAAGGCTCCCCGATCGCCTTTGGGCGGAGTCTCTAAGGGCAGAGCTTGCGCTATGCGCGAACAGGGCAGCATTGGCCACAGTTAACAGCCTCTGGTCACTCAGACATCTATGAAATCAGCCGTGAAAAACATTAAACCATTAACCCAGTCACACTCTAAAAAACCGTCCTATTTCCCATATTTGTGGGCAGACAAAAGGCAGACTTATTTTATTTTAGAGTTTATACTTTTTACTTTTTGCTGTGCGGCAACCGCAGAGCCAGGGAGCGCGCAAACACAGCCGAAAAGCTCGCCGGTTGTCCCCGCCAGTGACGGCACCGGCACCGCCGTCACCCCAGATGGCAATCGCTTCAACATCACCGGCGGCTCCACCTCCAAAGATGGGGCGAATCTGTTCCACTCCTTCCTTAAGTTTGGCCTCAGCCCAGACCAAATTGCCAACTTTATCTCCCATCCCAATATCCGCAATATTTTCGGCAGAGTTACCGGCAGCAACCCCTCTGCAATCGGCGGCTTAATCCAAGTCACCGGCGGCAATTCCAACCTGTTTCTCATCAATCCAGCCGGCATCGTGTTTGGTCAGTCCGCCCGCTTGGACGTGCCGGCATCCTTTATGGCAACATCGGCAAACGGGATTGGGTTTGGGTCAAATTGGTTTAGCGCTTTTGGCCCCAATAATTACGCCCTCTTAGCCGGAACCCCCAGCGCTCTTTATTTCGGAATAGAAACGCCGGGAGCTATTCTCAATTTTGGCAACTTAACCGTGCCGGCGGGACAAAATCTCTCCTTAGTGGGAGGCACTGCCATCAGCATCGGCACCCTGAAAGCCCCCGGCGGAGAAATCACCGTCGCCGCTGTTCCAGGAAAGAGCTCGGTGCTGCTCTCTCAAGAAGGGCATTTGCTGAGTTTGGAGGTGGGAGCCGGGATTGGGGGATTAGGGGATGGGGGGGATTCCAGTTTATCTCCCACCGGCATCACCCCTTTTTCTTTGCCGCAACTGCTTACCGGCACGGGTGGGAGTCACGCCACCGGCATGACAGTAACGAGCGACGGTACAGTGCGGCTGACTGGTTCCGGTGTGCGGGTTCCCAATGAAGCGGGCACCGCCATTGTTGCCGGCACGCTTGACGTTTCCGCACCCGCATCTGGTGCCGGCGGTACTGTACAAATTCTGGGCAGTAAAGTGGGGTTAGCCGGCGCTCATATTGATGCGTCTGGCAGCACCGCCGGCGGAACTGTGCTGATTGGTGGCGACTATCAGGGGCGCGGCGCACTCCTCAATGCAGAGCGAACTTATGTGAGCGGAGATTCTGTGATTGCAGCGGATGCCAAACAAACCGGCAGTGGCGGGCGAGTTATCGTCTGGGCGGAGGGAGTGACCGGCTTCTACGGGAATATTAGCGCTCGCGGCGGCAGCAATTCAGGCAGCGGTGGCTTTGTGGAAGTGTCAGGAAAACAGCAGCTGATCTTCAGCGGTACAGTGGATACCAGCGCGACGAACGGGCTGGCGGGCAGCCTGCTGCTCGATCCTGATAATATCACAATTGTGAGTGGGAATACAGCGGACAGCGATGAAGAATTAGATGACGGTCAAATCCTGGCTGGAGATATTGGTGACATGTTCACCCTTTCTCAAAAGGCTCTGCAAGACTTGTTAAAAGATGGGAACGTCATCCTAGAGGCGAGAAATGATATCACAATTGAGGACAATCTTCAACTCAGCGGGAAGGTTGGCTCGATTACTTTCACGGCTGATGCAGATGGGGATGGGACTGGAGCGTTTGTGGCGAAAAACATGCGGTTTCCCAGCCCAGACGATGGAACGGAAGAGATAACAATTTCGGGAGCGAGCTTAACGATAGGCCACATTGAATCAAGGGGCAGATCTATCAATCTCAGCAGCACCGGCACGATCGGAACCGGCAAGTTAGACGCCTCTCATGAATCTAAAAATAGTGGCGGGATTGCCGTGACTGCCGGTGGGAATATTACCACAGGCGATCTTATTACCTTTGGGCAGAGTGCGGGCAGAAATGGCGGCGATGTTTCTATGACTAGCACCGGCGGATCGATTTCAGCCGGCGAGATCGATTCGCACGCCGACAAGGGAAATGCCGGTGCGGTGACGCTGAGCGCTCTCAGCGATATTGAATTGGTTTCGATTAACGCCGAAGGTGGCAGTACAGGCAATAATTACGGCACCGGCGGGAATGTCGAGATATCAGCGGGGCAATTTATCCGAGCGACCGGCTTTTTTACCGCTGAGAACGGTATAGATGCCAGCATTTCTGCCGCCGGCGGGTTGGGGGGCGGTTCGATTATTATTCAGCCCGGAGGCACTACAGAGGAAACGCCCTTTACGGTGGGTTTGGATAACCCGATTAACGGCACTGCGAGAGCGCTTGTCACGAATTCTGACATTAAGATTGAATCCGGTTCGTTTTACCAGCGCACCGAGGTGGGCAATCCTCCCGCGCCATATATTTTAATCGATCTCCCGCCGGCACCAACTCCCGCACCAACCCCTGTTCCCGCACCGGCACCAACTCCCGCACCGGCACCAACCCCTGTTCCCGCACCGGCACCAACCCCTGTTCCCGCACCGGCACCAACCCCTGTTCCCGCACCGGCACCAACTCCCGCACCGGCACCAACTCCCGCACCGGCACCGGTTCCCGCGCCGGCACCGGTTCCCGCACCGGCACCAACTCCTGAACCCACTCCTGAACCAACTCCCGCACCGGCACCAACTCCTGAACCCACTCCTGAACCAACTCCCGCGCCGGCACCAACCCCTGCGCCGGCACCAACCCCTGCACCGGCACCTGTTCCCGCACCGGCACCTGTTCCCGCACCGGCACCTGTTCCCGCGCCGGCACCGGTTCCCGCACCGGCACCAACTCCTGAACCCACTCCTGAACCAACTCCCGCACCGGCACCGGTTCCCGCACCGGCACCAACTCCTGAACCCACTCCTGAACCAACTCCCGCGCCGGCACCTGTTCCCGCGCCGGCACCAACCCCCGCACCGGCACCTGTTCCCGCACCGGCACCAACCCCTGCACCGGCACCTGTTCCCGCACCGGCACCAACCCCTGCGCCGGCACCAACCCCTGCGCCGGCACCAACCCCTGCGCCGGCACCTGTTCCCGCACCGGCACCTGTTCCCGCACCGGCACCAACCCCTGCGCCGGCACCAACCCCTGCACCGGCACCAACCCCTGCGCCGGCACCAACCCCTGCGCCGGCACCAACCCCTGCGCCGGCACCAACCCCTGCACCGGCACCGCCACCCACGCCTGCGCCGGTTCCGGCACCAACGCCGGTTCCCCCACCGGTTCCGGCACCAACGCCGGTTCCCATTGTCGCACCGGCACCTGTTCCCGTACCCGCACCGATTCCCGTACCCGCACCGATTCCCGTACCCGCACCGATTCCCGCACCGGCACCCGTTCCCGCACCGGCACCCGTTCCCGCACCGGCACCGATTCCCGCACCGGCACCCGTTCCCGCACCGGCACCCGTTCCCGCACCGGCACCGATTCCCGCACCGGCACCGATTCCCGCGCCAGCGCCGGCACCGATTCCCGCACCGGCACCTGTTCCCGCACCTGTTCCAACGCCAGATCCGGTGGGTGCGACACCTTTACCACCGCCCATCCCCCAGTCTCCTTCCCCCTCTCCTCTTGTGAGAGAGCGGGTAGGCGGTGAGGGGTTTTTACCGACCGCTCACCCTCGGGCTATTATACCAAATTTGTCAGTTCCTGTCAACCCCCCAGAGGTAGAAATCGATCCGGGCGTTTTTGCTCTGGACGAGTATTTCACGCGAAAGTTTGAGGCTTATTTGGGAATCTCCGTTGAGCTTCCCTCTCCTAGCTTGCAGCAAATCCGCGAAGTGCTGCGCCGGATTGAGCGGGAAACTGGTGTCAGACCGGCACTGAACTATGTTACTTTTTTGCCAGAGGGGCAGGCGCTCAATCCCCCCAGCGATATTGAATCGCAACTGCAGGGGAACCGCCAAACAAGCAGCGATAGTTTGTCACTGGTGCTGGTGACGGCGGATGGCGTGCCGGTTCAGAAGCGGATCTCTGAGGCGACTCGCGCCCGGGTGCAGGCAATGGCGCAGCAGCTGAGGGAAGACGTGACCAATCCGATCAAACGTCGCAGTACCAGCTATTTGGTGCCGGCGCAACAGCTGTACCAGTGGCTGGTTGCGCCGCTAGAAGCGGATCTGAAAGCGCGGGGCATCCAGAATGTGGTGATGATTGTGGATGTGGGGCTGCGATCGCTTCCTTTTGCTGCGCTGCATGACGGACAGCAGTTTCTGGTGGAAAAGTACAGTCTCGGACTCATGCCCAGCATCAATTTGACCGATACGCGCTATGAAGATATTAAGGATATGCAAGTTCTGGCAATGGGAGCGTCGGAATTTTACGACCAAAAGCCTTTGCCCGCCGTGCCGGTGGAACTGACAGCCGTGGCGAAAGAATTGTGGCGGGGTGAGTTGTTCCTCAATGAAGCATTTACCTTAGACAATCTCAAGTCGCAGCGCGCCCGCACGCCGTTTGGAATTATTCACTTGGCCACCCACGCTGAATTCCAAGCGGGAGGGGCGGCGAAAGCCTACATTCAGCTGTGGGATAGCAAGCTGCGATTGGAGCAAGTTCGGCAGTTGGGCTGGTACAGTCCGAAGGTTGAGCTGCTGGTGCTCAGCGCTTGCCGCACCGCTTTGGGGGATGAGGGGGCGGAGTTGGGCTTTGCCGGTTTAGCCGTGCAGACCGGCGTCAAGTCCGCAATTGCCAGTTTGTGGTCAGTTAGCGATCAGGGCACTTTGGGGCTCATGAGGGAATTTTACAAGAACCTGAGGGCGGTGCCGATCAAATCAGAGGCGCTCAGACAGGCGCAGATTGCTATGCTGAACAAGCGCGTCCGCTTGCAGGACGGTCATTTGGTGAGTTCTGCAGGAAATCTCACTTTGCCGGCTGATTTAGTGCAGATGGGCAGCCCAGATTTATCTCATCCCTATTACTGGGCGGCATTCACCATGATTGGCAGTCCTTGGTGAAATTACCGGCAATAAACCGGGTTTCTTGGGAAGCTGGCAGATTGTCAAGCTTACAAACCGAGAAACCCGCTTTCTCTGTGTGAAATTACTGATTTGTGCGAATTCGGTAACAGTGGCGGCTGAGCGCTGGGGAACTCCGTGACATTTACACAGAAGTGATAGCTAATATATAATCATAGAAAGGGTGCACTTGTTGAGCCTCGTTGCAGCTATTTTGCCAACACCCAAACCAGCAACTAACAATGCTATCCGCTGTCAGCAGAAAGGCCCGATGTTTCTTATCACAAAAACAGCAAACAGTCAATAGGGCGAGAGCAAAATTTTACGTTTTGCCTTTTGTCTTTTGCCTGTTGCCTCTGGTTGCGACGGCTGGGGTGGGAAAGGTGCGAGCGCAAACCATTGTCCCCGCCAGTGACGGCACCGGCACCGCCGTCACCCCCACCGGCAGCCAATTCAACATCACCGGCGGCGCGCGCTCGAAAGATGGCGCGAATCTCTTCCACTCGTTCACTCAGTTTGGCCTGAGTGCGGAACAGATTGCCAACTTTCAGTCCTCCCCAGCTATCCGCAATATTTTCGGCAGAGTGACTGGCGGCGGCATCTCCCAGATCGACGGCTTGATTAAAGTCACGGGCGGCAATTCCAATCTTTTCCTGATAAATCCTTCTGGTATCGTTTTGGGTGGCAGCGCCCGGTTAGACGTGCCGGCATCCTTTACAGCGACAGCGGCGAGCGGAATCGGGTTTGGGTCACATTGGTTCAGTGCTGCCGGCACCAATGACTGCGCCGCCCTAGTCGGATCGCCCAGCGCGTTTTACTTCGGGATGGCACAGCCTGGAGCGATTGTCAACTTCGGGCAGCTGGCGGTTCCAGAGGGCCAGAATTTAACCTTGCTGGGGGGAAGCGTCACCAGCACCGGCACTCTCTCCGCCCCTGGGGGCCAAATTACCGCCGCACTTGTGCCGGGTGGGAGTCTGGTGCGCCTCTCTCAAGAAGGGCATGTGCTGAGTGTCGATATCCCACCTTTGCCCCCGGACCCCCCCGAACGGCGCAGAGACCGAGATAGTAACAATTCCCTATTTTTGCCGGCACTGCTCACCGGCGGCAATGTTGGCAGCGCCACCGACATGAAGGGGCACCGCGACGGCACAGTGCGGCTGATCGGTTCTGGCGTCCGTTTGGAAAACGGCGAGCTGGTGGCGCAAAACCCGAGAGCCGGCAGTTTGGAACAGGCGGGACGCCTGTCCTACGCCGAACCTTTGGGACAGGCGGGACGCCTGTCCTACGCCGAACCTTTGGCGATCTCGGCGGAAAGTGGGGCTGGCCCAATGCAGATTCCCCCCCCTCCAGCTCCCGGCGCAGCGCCGGCAGGTGTCAGCAGCGGCAATCCCAGCTTTTCAGCCCCAGGTTCGCCCAACTCACCGGCACCGCCCCCTTCTGGCCCACAAGCGTTTGCCGCCCATTCTGGGCCTGTCCCCCCCGGCGGTCGCGCCCCCGCCCCCGTGCGTGGCCCTGGCCCACACATGCCGGCGGTGCCGGTGTTCGCCGCGACTCTCGGCAAGACACTGGCAGCAGGCGACTTGCAGCAAGCGACGCGGCAAATCGAGCAGCAGCGGGGAGGAGAATTTGGCCAATTCTTGCGGGAAAATCTCTCGGCGACAGCAGTCACTACTCAGAGCATACGAGACATGCTGGGCACGATCGTTAGTCAGACCGGCAGCAAGTCGGCGATTATCTATTGCGTAGCCCTGCCAGACCAATTGGAACTGCTGCTGTACACCCCGGAAGGCAAACCGATTCGCCACACCATCCCAGCAGCTAACAGAGAAACCTTGCTCAAAGAAGTCGCTGAGTTGAGAGCGGAAATCACAGACAACCGGCTGCGGAATAGCTCCAGCTATCTCGCACCGGCACAGAAACTCTACCAGTGGCTGATTGCCCCACTGGAAGCCGACTTGCAAGCTGCAGGAATCAACACCTTGCTGTTTTCGATGGATGCCGGTTTGCGCAGCCTCCCACTCGCCGCCCTGCACGATGGCAAACAGTTTCTCATTGAGAAATACAGCCTCTCGATCATTCCCAGCATTAGCTTGACCGACACTCGCTACGCTTCCCTGAAAAACGCTCAAGTTCTGGCAATGGGGGCGAGCACCTTTGCCGACCAAAAGCCTTTGCCGGCAGTGCCGTTGGAGCTGGATGCCATCACCCAGCACCTGTGGCGCGGCAGAGTTTTTTTGAACCAAGAATTCACCCCCAACAACCTGAAAGCGCAGCGCCAAAACGCACCCTATCGAATTATTCACCTCGCCACCCACGCAGAATTCAAGTCAGGAGAAGCCAGCAATTCGTACATTTACTTTTGGAATAATAAGTTGCATCTCGACCAACTCCGAGAGCTTCGGTTGAGGGAGCCTCCTGTGGAATTGCTGGTGCTCAGCGCTTGCCGCACTGCCATTGGGGACACTCAGGCGGAATTGGGCTTTGCCGGCTTAGCTGTGGGGGCGGGCGTCAAATCTGCCCTCGCCAGTCTCTGGTATGTTAGCGATGAGGGGACTTTGGGGCTGATGGCTGAGTTTTACCGGCAGCTGGCGGAAGCGCCGGTGAAAGCCGAAGCCCTCAGACAAGCCCAGCTCGCCCTGCTGCGCGGTCAAGTCCGCATTTCTGGCGCTTTTTTAAAGGGTTCCGGGGAGTTTCCCTCTTTGCCCCTCCCTCCCGAACTCGCAGCACTCGGCGAGCGGACTTTTTCGCACCCTTACTACTGGGCCGGTTTTACTCTGATTGGCAGCCCCTGGTAAACTGTTTCTTGTTCCCTATAGCTAGGGAGAAACCGGGTTTGTTTGAGAAACCCGGTTTCTTTGGGTTGCTTGTCAGTAGGGGCGGGTTTACAGACATCCTTCGCTACCAGCAAATATCTCGGGTGAACCCGCCCCTACGGCGAATAATTTACGCTAAAATAGAAGCCGCGATCTTGAGCGTTGCCGCCTTTATCGTCTAAATCAACAAGCGGAAAAGCGTAATCAACGCGCACGTTCAGCCCCGGGAAAGCTTGCCAGAGCACCCCTAAACCGACACCGGCTAAAAATTTCTGGTCGGGTAGGGTGTTGGGATTGTCACCGACATTCTTCACCGCACCTAAATCCAGAAAAGGCGCAAATTGCACAATCGGAACGCCGCCGGCATCTCGCTGAACTGTGTAGCGATTTTCCACGGAGACGCGGAAGCCTATGTCACCGGAGCGGGCATTTTGCCGGTAGCCGCGCAAGGACAAACCGCCGCCAATTACAAACTGCTGGGAGGATAGCAGGCTGTTGGGGGTGAGCTGCATATCGGCTTGTACGATTAGGAGATTGTCTGTATTCAGGCGCTGCACGCGCTGCGCTTGACCGGTCCAGCTGATAAATCGGCTGTCGGGGACTGGATCGTCGTTAAGAGTGGCGTCAAACAAGCCGGTGCCAAGGTTGAATTGCGATCGCAGCACCCAAGCGCCGCTCACATCCCGGCGCACATAGTCCTGCCCAAATTTAATCACGCTGGTGCGGGTTACGCCCTCGCCGTCAGGTCCTTCCCCAAAGCCAAAAGGCTCTCCGGCGAGAAACGTCTGGCTGCGCTGGTAAGCGAAGCCCACGGACAGGGCAAATTCTTGCTCGGGCGATCGCACCAGGGGCTGCCGGTAGCTGATTTCATAGAGTTGGGATTCTCCGGTAATGTCAAATTGTTTGAAGGGTTCTTGGATAATTTGGTTGTTGTTGGGGGCGTATCTCAGCTGCACGGTGCCGTTCATGGCATTCACCGGCACGCGGTAGCTCAAGTCATAAACGTTTGACTCGCCAATCGCGCGGTAATAGGAGACAGACACTTCGTCGCCGATGCCGGTGAGGTTTCGATAGAGGGCATAACCGCCGACTCGTTCTGAACCGACACTGGGCGGGGAGTAGTTGTCCGCACCGATGCCTGCCACAAGGGATTCCGCTTCTTTTACGCGCACGGTGAGGACGCTGAAGCCAATTTTATCACCGGCTCGCAAGCTGGCTTCTACTGTTTTAAATAAGGGGTCCACGCGCAGCAGCCGCAGCTGATTTTCCAGGGCGATGCTGGAAAGGGGGCTCCCTGATGCCAATCGCAACCGGCTCCGGATGTATTCGGGGTTGAGCCGGCGCGTTCCCTGCACTTCAATGTCTTGCAAGCTGCCTTCTATGGCGACAATTTTTACCACGCCGTCGGTGAATTGCTGGTCCGGGAGAACGGCTCGCGAGGTGATGTAACCTTTTTCCAGGTACAGTTGGGTGATGGCATCGGCAACTTTTCTCAAGTCTTCGAGAGTTGCAGAAGTTCCCTCTACCTGTGCTATAATTGGGTTGAGGTCTTCGGGGGTGAAAACTGTGGTGCCGATGACTTCGATTTTTGTAATCGGTATTCTCAGTGCCGGCGTTTCTGTCGGGGTTGGTGTTGGTGCCGGTGGGGTTTCTAGGGGGGGTTGTTCCTGCGCCGGTGCCGGTTGCGGTTCGGGTGCCGGTTGCGGGAAACGCTCCCGGTTGGGATCGGGTTGCGGGTTCACCGGCGGTGCCGGTGGGGTTTGCGCTATAATATCATACCATTTGTGACTGGGCGCTGGGCAGGGGGCATCGGGCACCGCGCATGGGTTTGGGGTGCTGGTGTCTGCTATTTGCGCTGACACCGCCGGTGCGCCGTAATTTGCAGAAATGCCGGTCATCAGAATTGTACCGGGAACGGCCACCCCACACCACAACACTGCCCGCCCTAACGAGTGCATGAATTGTTCTCTCCCAAACGTTTGCTGTTTTTAGGTTAGCCTACAACTGCCGGTGACGCGCCCTGCAATTTTGGAAATATAACACAATCTCAATCTCCTGTCAAGTTTTGGCGTGTTAAGTTTTGCAAAAGACGCGCTAGCGCTGACGCGCCACTTCGCTAACGCCTGCCGCTTCGCTTACGAATTGATGGGGGAAACCCGCAGGTTGGGGGGAGAGAAGTTAACCAACCTGGTTTATTGTTTAGAGCTAACTTTGGGAAAGAAACCCAGTTTATCGCCCCAGGAACAGAAACCGTTTTTCTGGTTCTGGGGAAAGGGAAAAGTGAGCTAACTTTGGGGAAGAAACCCGGTTTCTCGCAACCGGCAACCACCAGATCCCGGGTTTCAGATTTTAGGGAGCGGTAAAACTTAGATAACTTTTGCAAAGAAATCCGGTGTCTTCCCCCCTTGGCAAAGAAACCCGGTTTCTGCCACTCAAAACAGAAACCCACATGTCATTAATGTCTTAACCAATATGACTGCTGCTATAATAAACCCGCCCCCGCCCCCGCCCGGATGGGAGAGAATAGGGATCGCCCGCACGCAGCGAGTTTTGAGAATTGGACTGCTGTTAATTTTTTTTAATCCCGCTTGACTTTGGTGACGAAAAACCTGAGAATATAAAACAGATAAACCCACCGGCTCTCTGAAAGCTGATGGCCAGACAAGCCGGGGATTTGACTGGAATCCTCTTTCTCACTAAATGAACCAACCTAACCCAACATCTCCCGCCTAACCGGAGCAGTAATTCTACGGCTCCCGCCAATTTCTCGACTGGCTAACCGCAGAGAAAATCAGTCTCGCCCGCACTACCTATCAAACCTCCCGCCTCATCCTTCTCGGCGCAAACCCGCAAGGCAGGTTCTCCGGATTTGAGCGCCTTTTCGACAGGGCGATGGGACTATATGCCACCCCGGAACGCCTTTACATGAGCGCCAAATACCAGCTGTGGCAATTGGATAATATCCTGGAACCAGGGCAGCTGTATAATGGATACGACAAACTCTATGTCCCCCGAATTGGCCACACCACCGGCGACTTGGACATTCACGAGGTTGCCCTCAACAGTGCCGGTGAGGTAATCTTTATCAGCACCCTGTTAAACTGTCTGGCAACTTTGAGCGATCGCCACAGTTGCGCCCCCTTGTGGAAACCCAAGTTTATCTCTCAAATTGTAACAGAAGACCGCTGTCACCTCAACGGTTTGGCAGTGGTTGATGGGCAGCCGCGCTTTGTCACCGCCTGCAGTCGCTCTGATATAATAGATGGGTGGCGAACCTGCCGGCGCGATGGCGGTGTGGTGATTGATGTGCCCTCTAATGAAATTGTCTGTGCCGGCTTGTCGATGCCCCACTCCCCCCGATTCTATCACGGCAAGTTGTGGCTGCACAATTCGGGCACCGGCTTCTTTGGATACGCCGATTTGCTTTCCGGCAAATTTGAGCCGGTCGCCTTTTGCCCTGGCTACTTGCGGGGGTTGACATTCTGGAAAGATTATGCTATTGTCGGACTCTCCAAACCGAGAAGGGATAAGAGCTTTTCAGAGCTCCCCCTTGACGATGAATTAACCGCCAAAAATTACCAACCCTGGTGCGGATTAATGGCGATTGAGCTGAACACCGGCAGTATTGCAGGCTGGCTCCGCTTTGAAGGCATTATTACAGAATTGTACGATGTTCAGGCGATCCCCGGAGTCAGCCGCCCGATGGCGTTGGGATTTCAGGATGATGAAATTGAGCGCCGGCTGACATTTGACACCTCTCGCTTACTGTCGGAGTCAAAGGGTATTCTTCGTTCCCAGGCGGAGCCTGGGAACGCAAATCACGAGGCAGAGCCTCGTGCTTGTGATATAGTAAACGAGGCGGAGCCTCTAAAGAAGGGTTCCCAGGCGGAGACTGGGAACCAGATAATAGCGGCGGAGACAGGAAACCAAATAATAGCGGCGGAGACTGGGAACCAGCTAAAAGAAGGGTTCCCAGGCGGAGCCTGGGAACCAGATAATAGCGGCGGAGACTGGGAACCAGATAATAGCGGCGGAGACAGGAAACCAAATAATAAGTTACCGATGCTGTTCCCTTTGATAGTTTATCATTTTTTGGAGAGCCGAGCGCGCAACTGGCAATTGCTATCAGTCACGCCACTGCAGTGAGCCGGCGTATCGAAAAACAGCGACAGTCTCTGAATTTCGCGCACTCGCGCTCGCGGGAGGGGCGACTGCGGATTGGATATGTTTCCGCTGACTTCCACAATCACGCCACCAGTCATTTAATCCTGGGAATGTTTGCAGCGCACGCCCGAGAAGAGTTTGAGATTTTTACCTACTCTCTGGGGCTAGATGACGACAGCTTTTACAGGAAGCGCATTGTTAGCGACAGCGAACACTTCCGCAACTTGGCGGAGGAATCTGCAGCGGAGTGCGCCAAGCGCATTCACGCAGATGGGATTGACATTTTGGTGGATTTGAAGGGGTACACGCGGGATGCTCGCTTTGAGATTTTCGCCTTGCGCCCCGCCCCAATTCAAGTCAGCTATCTGGGATCTCCGGAATGGGGGCTGACTTTATTAATTATATCATCTCCGATGCGGCGGTGACACCACCGGCATCTGCGGAGTATTTTACCGAGAAATTGGTGCTTTTGCCGCACAGCTACCAGGTGAATGACAGCCAGCAGCCGGTGGATACCGAACCCGCGACTCGCACGGAATGGGGATTGCCAGAAAATGAAGTTGTGTTTGCTTGTTTTAACCAAGCTTACAAGATAGATCCGCAAATCTTTGATATTTGGATGAGGGTGCTGTTGGAGGTTGAGGGGAGCGCCCTTTGGCTGTATGCTGAGAAGGAGGAGACGAAGACGAATTTCCGGCGCGAAGCTGCGGCGCGGGGAGTTGCGCCGAACCGGCTTGTTTTGGCCGGCTTTTTGCCAAAACGGAAACATTTGGCTCGGCTGAAGCTGGCTGATTTGGTGCTGGATACCTATTGTTATAACGCGCACACGACGGCGAGTGACGCTTTGTGGGTGGGGGTGCCGGTGCTGACTTGCCCGGGACAAACTTTTGCCTCTCGCGTCGGGGCGAGTTTGTTGAGTGCGGTGGGTTTGCCTGAGTTGATTGCCGGGGATTTGCGGGAGTATGAGACAATGGCAGTGCGTTTGGGGAAAAATGCCGGTGAGTTGCAGCAGTTGAGGGAGAAGCTGGCGGCGAACCGGCTGACTTATCCCCTGTTCGACACGCGCCGCTTTGTGATAAATTTGGAAAAAGCTTACCGGGCGATGTGGGAGATTTATGCGGCGGGGGGAAAGCCACAGATGATTCTGGTGAGAGAGGAGTGAGCGGAACAGCTTAACTCCTAAAAAACAGAGCCGGTTTCTCCTCCCGAAACCTGCAAGAAACCGGCTTTCTTTTGCGTCGGGTATTTCAACGCAGATGGCTTTTTTCCAGGGTTCCCTCACCCCCCCGGTTTCTTAAGAAGAAACCGGGTTTATTGTCCAGGCAAAAAACGGCTTATCTCGCCCCAAAGACCCGTTTTTGTGATAATTATGATTATTTTAGATGAGTCTCCGCCTGATTTAATTAAAGAGTGGAAGCCGAACTGGGGGATTTTTTGATCTCAACAAAGGGAGCTTTAGCCAAATTCCCTAGAGAAACGGAATTCAAAAGTTCTTCCCATTTGTTAGCTAAGACTTCATCAGTAGGATTCTGCATTTGCAGCTGAGCCAGAGATGAGAGAGTGTCAAACCACAGAGACTCTCTGGCATAAATAAAAGGGCGCTTCTTTTCAGGAGCTGCTTCCAGAGCCTGCGCCAGAGTCTCGCTCTTTTCCACCCGTTTAATCCACCCCTGCACTCTCACATCTCCTGAACGGTCATCTGGATTGCATATAATTGAGAAGAACCACTGATAGTTTTTCCCCACTTCTAAAGGTTTGCTAGATTTAGCCGGCACGGTGTAGCTGGCAATCCCGGCACTTGTCAGGGCTGGCAGTTTCCCGGAATTGTACACCTCCTTGCCATCTTCATCCTGCAAGACAAACTCCATTTCAGGGGCGGGAGTTTCGCTCCCCGCTGTTTCCGGGACATACCAGTAGAGTGTGGGGTACTCCGATACGGTCAGCCCCATATTTGTGGCCGGAATCAGAGCGATTAGCTTATTTTGAATGTTGGGGCAATTGCCCCCGCGCACACCCCCACCTTCTTGCCGCCCCTCACCGGGAAGCCCTCGGTTAGGGGGGTTAAATGCGTTCCAATTTCCAGCGATGCTTTGACTGACCCCAGTTTCCTGTGACTGCGCCCGCACCAAAATCGGCAAGCTAGTGGTGGCGGCAAGTCCTAAGGATAGGGCTAACGACAGTGGAAGCAGCTGCAGGCCATACTTCATCCTAGCCATACTACAATAACCCTTTGGTAAATCGTGTTATCTTGAAATACGGTTGCGCGTTGAGCCGGTGTTGCCACCCAGCCACGAAGCCGCTCTATCTCAATACTACAAGGCAGCGAGTGGCGCAGGAGCCAACGGCGCTCAGCAGTCCGCACCCCTGATGCGGGTGCGTTCTGGCCACCCGGCTTTTGTGCCAGCCTCACACCTACCACTCCCCAACCGCCAGCCCCAACCGGAAGACGGGAGCAAGAAATTTTCTTGTCGGGGGTCAGGGGGGTGAGGGCAAGGAGTCTGGTTGCACAGCGGGAAAAACCCGCAGATGGAATGTCGGAAGTGGCAGGATCTGCCTCTGTGCCTCGAAGGCAGCCGCCCTGCCCGCAATCGAGCGCCCCCGGGTGCTGATGGGAGCCGGCTAAATTCGCTACCCTCTCAGGGTAGGAGGAAGTTGTATCCTAATCAGGGGCTCAGCTCGCCCAACGTTAAGGCAGGCGGACGGGTATTGTCTCTAGACGATGCATTGCCCTGAAACGATCCAAAAAACAGTCCGCGTTAACGGGTTAGTTGGATACTCCAAACTATTATGCACGATAAATTAGACATGGCTCCCGACTCACCAGTTCTCCCACTGACCCAAAATCCCTGGTTGCGGACGATCAGGCCCCATGCAGCCTATGCGCTGCACGGCATTGCCTTTGCAGGGGACGCCCTGCTAGCCACTGACACAGTCCGGGGGCATCTGCTCCAAATTGATTGCGCCAGCGAAAACACGACGATTCTCAATCCTTATCAGGCTCAAGACTTTGCCGGCGTCACCGGCTTGGCTGTTTGGGAGGGCACTCTTTGGTTCACCCGCGACGAAAACGTTTATTTCTGCAACCTGCCCGATCTCACCCCCCAGCATTTTGTCAGCCTCCCCGGCACCGCCAACGGAGTTGCTGTTTGGGAATCGACCGTTTACGTCACCTGTCAGAGAGCCGGCTCCATTCTCATTTTCAACCGCGATACCGGCAAGCAGATTACCAAGTTCTACGCACCTGGTGTCGGAGTGGAAAACATCACCGTGCGGGGGGAGGAACTGTGGGTTTGCGACGCCCTCGAGCAAACCGTATACTGCCTGGAGCGGGGCACCGGCAGCCTGCGCTTTAGCGTCCTCACCCCCTTTGAATCCCCCTCGGGCCTAGCTTTTCACACCGACCCGGTTTCAGGCCAGGATATCCTCTATGTGGCGTATGCGGGAGAAGAAGCCTACATCCGGGACGATCCCAACTCTTCCGATCCTTACCAGCTGACGTTTCGCGACCGCACATTCATTCACCCCCTTTACTTTCACTATAATGAAGCCGGTCGCTTCGCCCTCTCCAACGGCTATCTCCTTGAGATGTCTTATGTCGAAGAGCTCGCTCCCCTCGATCAGGTGCACCTAGAAAACCTGGAATGGCGGATTGCCCTTCCCTCCAACACCCACCGGCAGCGCGTGCTGCGCGTCGAGCCGGTTGGCATGCCCTTCACTGAAGAAATCCACGATGGAGAGCGCATCGCCGTGTTTAAGTTTGACACGCTCAAACCTCACGAATCCCGCATATTTGGCTGGAAAGCGCTCCTCGAAGTCTGGAGTGTCAAATACCGCCTCACCCCCCGCGAGGTGGAAGACTTGCCCCCACTGCCGCCTGACTTCCAGCAGCGCTACCTGGTAGATAATGATAACTTAGCAATGGGCACGGATATTGTCCGCAGGGCAGCCCGGGAAGCCATTGCCAGAGAAACTAACCTGCTGCGCCAGGTGCTGAGCATTCGCAATTTCGTCTACGACGAGCTGTCCTACGGCATTAAACCCCAGATTGACACCCCCGATGTGGTGCTGGATCGGGGCGTAGGCTCCTGCGGGGAGTATGTGGGAGTCTTGCTCGCCCTGATGCGCCTCAATGGCATTGCCTGCCGCACCATCGGTCGCTACAAGTGCCCGCCCCATGCCGACCGGATGTTTGTCCCCCTCATGCCCGACTTCAACCACGTCTGGCTGGAATTCTACATCCCCGGATTTGGCTGGGTGCCGATGGAATCCAATCCTGACGACACCCAAGAAAGAGGCCCGTATCCGATGCGATTTTTTATGGGCTTGGCTTGGTATCATATTGAAATTGGCAAGGGATTGCGCTTTGCCAGCCTGCAAATTGAAAACACCTTGGTTAAGAAAGAAGAGGTTTCTATTGGCGAACTCGCCATCAATCACGTCAGGTTCAAGATCCTGGGAGAACTGCCCCCCTATCAGGACTGACGCCGCCAGTGGCCCGCCGGCAAGTCAAGGCGTTTTTAAGTGCCGGTGAATCGGACTTCCCCCAGATGGGGAGTGGGGGCGCGACAGGTCGCTTCTGTGCCCAACCCCTTGCCAAGTGCCCGCGCCGGCCAGAACGCCTGCGCCGCACCCGGCACCTGGAGCCTGCCACGGCAAAGGGCAGGAAGCCCCCACCCCAGAGCGTCCGGCAGATGTTTTTGCCGGTCCAAAAAATCTCTGCGCTCACCCCTACCTGCGGGGCAGTTTTTGTGCTAAAATTAATCCCTAAATTTAACCTCTGAAATCGTCAGTTGTGGAAAATCCGGTCCTGATTGTTCTATCTATTATGGCTATAGGGATGCTGGTGGCTGTCACCGGCGGCGTCGCATATCTCACCGCCGCCGAGTGGCGCGACCGCAGACGCAGGGAGCGGGAGAAGCGCTCTGGCTCCAAGGGCTGATCGATACAGTCACTGTCAAGCCCGACTGCGGGCCAGAAATCGGTTCAGAAACCGGGGTTCTTCAAGAAACCCGGTTTCTTGTACTTTCTAAAAAAAACGGGTTCCTGGCACTTCATCTAACTGAAAACCGCCACAATACCAAGTTGGGATAGTTCTAGCACTAGCCACCTAGGGCGCGAACGTAGGACAGGCGTCTCGCCTGTCCCAGAGATATCAAGGCTAGGGGGAAGCCGTACCTACGCCCATACTTCGTATCGAGCGTGTCCTAAACTGACTGTCTATTGCTATAGTATTTTCTCCTTGTGATGAAAAGGATAAAGGGCGGAATTTTTCAATCCCAAATCCGGACATCCTTGCCTCCCAAATTGGTAGAATATACCCTATAATCTGCGCTCCTCTCCCTGCGGTTACTAGGAAAGTGTGTCGCTCTCAGAAGGCGGTAAAACAAAGTTCGAGCTGGAGAAGCTACTGGCTTGAACGCCCACCACCACCGCTAACAGCTGATTGATGAACACCGGCTCGGGGGTGCCGGTGCCGCCAGTCCCAGTATCGCCGGCGGTCGTGTCCTCAATCTGAATCCGGACGTAAATTTCTGAAGTGTTAGCCTCAGAACCGTTAAAGAACACCAAACTGTCAAAATTGAGCTCTTCGCTGAGCACCAGAAAATCAGTTCCCGCAATGAAATCATTGATGCGGGCTGTGCCACCAAGCTGCAAGCCAAACGTGTCGCTCCCCTCGCCGCCAATGAGGGTGTCCGAGCCCAAATTGCCCAGCAAGCTGTCGTCACCGGCACCCCCGAACACACTGTCGTTCCCTTGGCCACCCGCCATCAGGTCGTTCCCCGCGCCACCGATCAGGGTGTCAGCGCCGGCGTTGCCGTAGAGGGTGTCATCTCCTGAGACGCCACCGGCCTTATCACTGCTGAGATTGGCGAGTAGGGTATCGTCACTGAAGTCGCCATAAACCAGGTCGCTGCCATCGCCTCCATAGATAAGGTCAGCGTTGGAACCGCCGGCGACGGTATCATCGCCCCGATCGGCGTAGAGAGTGTCATCTCCGAACTCCCCGAACAGCAAGTCGCTATCTTGGCCCCCGAAGCCCAAGTCGCTGCCGGCACCGCCAAGCAGGGTATCTTCACCCAGATTGCCGTTGAACTGATCGCTGCCAGCGCCGGCATCAATGGAGTCCCGATCTTTGCCGCCGAAAGTGAGGTCGTCGCCGGCACCCGCCAGCAGGGTGTCATTGCCCTGATTGCCAAACAGGGTGTCATTCCCCTGATCCCCATCCACAAAATCGCTACTCGCGCCGGCAAACAGCAGGTCACTGTCCAAACCGCCATAGAGGCTGTCCCTGCCGTCAAAAGCGATAAGCGTATCATTTCCTCGCTCGCCCTGCAAAATATTATTGCCCGAACCGGCATCGAGAGAGTCGTCGCCCGCACCGCCGATCAGAGTGTCGTTCCCGTCAAGAGCGATCAGAGTGTCCTTCCCGTCATTGCCCTCCACATAATTGTTACCCGCAGCGGCGATCAGCGAGTCATCCTCCCCATTGCCAAACAGGCTGTCATTCCCGTCACCGGCAACGATCGTATCTTTCCCCTCATTGCCCTCCACAAAATTGTTGCCCCCGCCCGCCCGAATCGAGTCATCGCCCGCACCGGCAAACACAGTGTCGCTGGCATCACCGGCAGTGATGGTATCCTTTCCCTCATTGCCCTCCACATAATTTACTCCCCCTCCCGCCGCGATCGAGTCGTCCCCCGAACCGGCATAAATGGTATCATTGCCAGTCTGGCTCAAGAGGGTGTCACTGCCAGCACCGCCCTCCAGCGAGTTGTTCCCCGCGCCGGCGTCCAGGTAGTCGCTGCCGTCCCCCCCCAGCAGGGTGTCATCGCCGGACAGCGCCAGCAGCGTATCGTCGCCCCCAGCACCGTCCAAAAAGTTTTTCCCCTCACCGGCACTGAGGAAATCGGTTTCTGAACCCCCCGAAAGGCTGTCGTTGCCCGCACCGGCAATCAGCGTGTCCAGCCCCTCGTTCCCCTCAATGACATTATTCCCCTCGCCGCCGTCGAGGGAGTCGCTCCCCAAACCGCCCTGCAGGGTGTCGCTGCCCAAACCGCCAAAAATTGTATCATCTCCCCGCTCGCCGGTCAGCTGGTCATTGCCTTTGCCGCCCGAGAGGTAGTCGCTGCCCGAGTTCCCGAGAATGGTATCGTTGCCCTGATTGCCGATCAGGGTATCGTTCCCTTCCACCCCGTCGATCGCGTCATTCCCAGCGTTTCCCACGATGGAGTCGTTGCCCGTATTCCCCAGCAGGGTGTCGTCAGCATCCCCGCCGACGATCGTATTGTCCGCTGCCGCACCTTCGAGGCTGTTGGGCTCATCCGTGCTGCCCACAATCGGGACACTGCTAGAGCCCCGACTGGCGACAAGTACAGTCCAGTAATAGTTTTCATTAAACCGGCCCGTATCATTTTCCAGGTAATACAAGCCAACGCCAATATTAGTAACGTCAGACTTGAGCAGGTTGCTGCCTTCGCCGGTGCTGAACCATGACGCTACCACTTCCTCTGGCGTCGCCTCGCCGGCTGCGATATTCTGCGCATAGGTGATAAAATTATAGCCGGCATTTGCGATCCGGGTAGCCGCAGTCGAGCCATTGGAGCCTTCCTGACCGAAAAAGTCATTGAGCGCCATATCCGTGCTGTGGGCGTCCGCTGCAGTGTTCAGCTGAGTGTCTAGGGTCAGCGCCGGCAAACCAACCAGACTGCGCCGTTCGTTAACAAGATTGACGACTTGATTCGCTATCTCAAGAGCAGTAGCCATCCGTAATTCCTTCTTCCCATTGCTTCTATGTTACTTGTCGGTTTAGGGAGATGTGGGGATTCCAGAATTGGACCCCGGCGGTGGGGCGCGCCGGCATGGGGCGTGGGGCACCGGCTTTGGAGAGCCGTTATTTGGAATTTTTCCGGCTAAGGGCGGACAGTTGATTTGGTTGTTTTAATGAACCGCCAAGACGCGCCTGTGCGCCAAGGAAGAGGGAAAAAGAGATTTCCCAAATCTTTTATTATGGCTGGGAGAAGAAAAGTGTGTCGGCAGAGGGGGGGTGAGAGTTGGGTCAGTTCATCGCCGGTGGGGGGATTGCCGGTGGGGCGACCGGCAATTCTTTTAGCCTATTCAATCGCTCTCAATATTGTTGAGAGTGGGATAAAAAGTGAGAGCCGATCATTTTCTAAAGGAATGAAACCGTATTTCATATAGAACTGTTTTGCTGGTTCATTCAAAGCATCGACTGTCACAGCAACTATGCCCACTTCAGATGAAAGGCGAACAGCCTTGCGAAAGCATTGCATCAGCAGTTCTTTTCCCAGCCCTTTCCCCTGCATTGACTGATCGACAGCAAGTTTTCCCATACGCAGAGCGGGAATGGGGTAGCGGGGCAATCCTCTCCTGTACTTTTCGGGGAGAGACTCACGTTTTATTTCACCCATACTGGTGGAATAATAACCTGCTACTCGCCCGTCTCCATCTTGGGGGATAGCCACAAAGGTTGTGGCTATCCCTCTTCTGTGATTTTGGCGAGCGTATTTTTGCAAGTAGTCATTTAATTCCGGAACGCCGCAGTCGAAATCTTCTTTCCTGACGCTCTCATCTATCGGGCCAAAAATCCAATCCATTACTGCTTACCACTTTCCGTATTTTTCCTGATTTTCTTTGATGGCTGCTTTCAAGGCTTCATTGGGTTCCGGGGGGTTTTCGAGTGCGGAGACAAATATGTCCCAGTCCCGCTCAGACAGAACAATTGACTCTGGCTCGGGGATTTCTTCTGTAGCTGCATTCACGGCGATGTCGAGCAGATACTCGCTCAGAGTCATGCACCTCCTGGCGGCAGCTTCTTCCAAAGTCTTCTTCTGGTCTTCGCTGAGTTGCAGCTCGATTGTGGTGGTTTGTTGGGAATGGGCCGGTGCTGTCATAAACTTTTCACCTTTACGCTATTTCTAGTATACACTATTTTCTGGAATCACGTTACATGCCGGCAACACTTGACTGGCATGGGGAATGGGACATAGGGCATTGGGTGCAGGCCAGGATAATCACCTATTAGGGGTTTCCCCTGGCAGAGCCGGCTTACATTTTCATCAAGGATATACTTGAGAGTCCTTGGCTTTTTTCAGCGCCTCTCGCTCAGCTTTTAGAGGTAGGGTGCGTTCCCTAAAAGGGAAGGCACCCTACGAGTTATAGCAGCCGCCATTTAGGGCGCGGACTTCCCCAACAGCCGCTCTACATAATTTGTGAAAATCCCTCTATTTTCTTCCCTTGGCGCTCCTTCACGGCGGCGGTAAAAAAAACAGATACTTCAGGCTCCCCCCCTTTTTTAAGGAGCTGGGGAAGAGCGCAACTGTTTCATCCCCAAAGAAAATGGGTCACAAGACAAAAGCCCTGACTCAGCAACCAGCGGAACTCCCCAACAGCCGCCCCTCACCTGCCGCCCTCCCCTGGCGCACCTTCCCACGCCGGCGCGCCCCACACCCAACCGCCTTTCATCCCGACAGCCCCCGCGATCCCCCGTACAGCATCGCTACACTGATAAATAACCCCTTTACCGGCTCCCAAAACCTGGCCTGCAGCCTGCATGGTTCACATCAAGCGCCTGGAACTCACCAACTTCAAATCCTTCGGCGGGACGACAGCGATTCCGCTGCTGCCGGTATTTACCGTAGTTTCTGGGCCAAACGGGTCAGGCAAATCAAACATCCTCGACGCCCTGCTCTTCGCCCTGGGACTGTCCTCCTCCAAGGGAATGCGGGCAGAACGCTTGCCCGATTTAGTCAACCACAGCCAGCTCAACGGGCGCGGCACCGTTGAAGCCAGCGTCACCGTCACATTGGACATATCCGACGCCCCAGATTTCCTCGCCGCAAAAACAGATTACCAGCCAACTGCCAGCGATGATGCCGGTGACGGAGCCGGCCCTCCCGACGGGCAAAACGGCTCAGCAGAATCCCCAAATCCCCAAATCCTGGCCTCCCACCTCCTAGAATGGAGCGTGATGCGCAAACTGCGGGTGACAAAACAGGGCACCTACACCTCCACCTATTACATCAATGGCAGCCCCTCCACCCTCACCGAACTGCACGACCAGCTCAACCTGCTGCGCATCTACCCAGAAGGCTACAACGTCGTCCTGCAAGGCGACGTCACCGGCATCATCACCATGAACCCCCGCGAGCGCCGCGAGATTATCGACGAACTTGCCGGTGTCGCCCAGTTCGACCGCAAAATTTCTCTAGCCAAAGAAAAATTAGACGAAGTAAAAGAGCGCGAAGAGCGGAGCCGCATCATCGAACGAGAGCTAGTGTCCCAGCGCGACCGGCTGGCGGCTGACCGCGCCAAAGCCGAAAAATACCAAAAACTCCGCGCCGAAATCCAACAAAAAGAACTCTGGGAAGCAGTCCTCCTGTTCCAAAAGCTCCAGCAGCAAGAGTGGCAGCTGCGCGAACAGATCGAAGCAGGCGACCGCGAAAGCGCCTTCCTGACCGCACAGCACGCCACACTCACCGCCCAAATCCAAGAATCCACCGCCGAACTTGACCGGCTCAACGCCCTCGTCAAATCCCTCGGCGAAGAAGAACTCCTCGCCGTTCAATCCGCCCTCGCCACCCAAGAAGCCGAATACCGGCAGCTGCAAAACCGCCAGCGCGACCTGCTTTCCGCTCGCCGCGAAACCGAACAGCGCATAGCACAAACCGAAAAAGAAGTCAACACCCACCAGCAAAATCTTGCAGAAACTGCAGGGCAAATCGAGGGGCAAGTCCAGCAGCTAGCCGCACTAGGCGCAGCCCGCGATGAAGCCCAGAGCGCCCTGGACTCGTGCCGGCAGCTTGCCGTTGCCCTGGCGGCGAGCGCCGAAACCTGGGCTGGCCAGCAAACTGACCTGCACCGGCAAATCGAAACCCTCCAGAAAACCCTCAACCCCCTGCGCACCAGCTCCGCCACCCTGCAAGAACGCGCCGGCCAGCTGGAAAAACAAATTGGAGAGCAAACATCTACTTTGCATGAATTGCGGCGCAATATAGCAGAAAAGCAGGCAGCTCACGAAGATATTTTGGCGCAGCGTGCCGGACTGTCCGGGCAAGTAGAAGCCCTGGCGCGAACCGTCGCCGCCGCCGAAGAAGAGCTGCAAACCCAGCAAGAAACCCAAAAGCGCCTGCTCGCCGAACAGCGGGAAAAGCAGCGCCAGCTCGACAAACTGGAAGCCCAAGCCCAAGCGATGCTAGAAGCGAGCGGCACCGGTGCCACCCAGATGATTTTGCAGACCGGCATCCCGGGCGTGTGCGGGCTCGTCGCCCACTTGGGCCGAGTGGAGCCGCGATACCAGCTGGCCCTGGAAATCGCCGCCGGCGGGCGTCTGGCCAATCTTGTCGTCGAAGATGACAGCGTGGCGGCTGCAGGCATAGAACTGCTCAAGCAAAAGCGAGCCGGTCGGGCCACATTCTTGCCCCTCAACAAAATCAAGCCCGGGCGATTCCCCCTCACCCCCCTTTCCGTCGAGGGGTTCATCGACTACGCCGTCCGGCTAATTGACTGCGACCCCCGCTACCGCGACATCTTCGCCTACATCTTCGGCAACACCGCCGTTTTCGACACCCTGCACAGCGCCCGCCGGCAAATGGGCCAATACCGCATCGTCACCCTGGACGGCGACTTGCTCGAAACAACCGGAGCGATGACCGGCGGCAGTACCAGCAGCGGCGGCTCCCGCTTGCACTTCGGCACCGGCACCGCCGGCGAATCCGCCGAAACAGTTGCCTTGCGAGAGCGCTTGCAAGAAATTGAGCGCGTTCTCGACCGCTGCGCCGAAATTATCAGCCAGGTGAGTGCCCTGCTCAAAACCCGAACCGCCGAACTGCAGGAAGCCAAGCAGCTGCAGCGGGAGAGCCAGCTGAAAGCCGACGGGCTGCAAACCGAACTCAAAAACATGACGGCGCAGCAGGAGCAGCTGAGCTCGCAACTGCTGAAAAACAACCAAGAACTCTCCGACGCCCGAGGACGCCTGCAAGTGCTGGACGTGGAGCTGCCGGCGGCAGAAGCCCAGCTGGAGCAGTACCGGCAGGCAATGGCGGAATTGGAGCAATCCCAAACCCACAGTGAGTGGCAGCTGCTGCAAGTCGAGCTGCGGTCGCGAGAGGCGAAGTTCACCGAGTGCGAGCGGGCTCTGCGCTCAGCTGAGCAGCGCCTGCAAGACCTGCAAAATCAGCGCCAGCGCCTGGAAGAAAAAATTCAGGAATCCCACCGGCGTCTGGAGGAATACCGCCAGCAGCTGGATGCCGCGAACAGCCAGCACTCCACCGGCAGTGGACAGCTGTCCGCCCTGGAGGAGCGGATTGGCCAAATCAAGGCGGAACTGGCTCAGCTGGAAAGCCGGTTGGGAGCGGAGAAACAGGTGCGAGATGCAGCGGAACAGCTGCTGCGAGAGCGGCATTTGGCCTTCCAGCAGTTGCAGTGGCAGCTGCAAAAGCTCCAGGAAACCCAGCAGGGGCGTCGGGAGGGGCTTTTAGCTCTGCAAAGTCAGTTGGAAGCGCGACGGGCGGAGTTGCCTGACCCCTTGCCTGCCGTGCCCGATACGGAAGAAACTCGCAGTTTGCCGTCTTTGCAGCAGAATTTGCGCGCGATGCAAAAACGGCTGCAGGCTATGGAGCCGGTGAATATGCTGGCGCTCGAAGAGTACGACCGCACTCAAGCTCGTTTGGATGAGCTCAGCCAGAAATTGGCGACGCTGGAAGCTGAGCGCACTGAGCTGCTGCTGCGGATTGAGAATTTTACGACGCTGCGGCTGCGGGCGTTTAAAGAAGCTTTCGACGCGGTGAACGAAAATTTTCAGGGGATTTTTGCGGAACTGTCGGAGGGCGACGGCACTCTGACGCTGGACGATCCGGAGGACCCGCTCAACAGCGGCCTGAACTTGGTGGCCCACCCCAAGGGCAAGCCGGTGCAGCGTCTGGCGTCTATGTCGGGGGGCGAAAAATCCCTGACGGCGCTGAGCTTTATTTTTGCCCTGCAGCGCTACCGCCCTTCGCCATTCTACGCTTTTGATGAGGTTGACATGTTCCTGGACGAGGCAAATGTGGAGCGATTGGCTAGAATGATTAAGCAGCAGGCGAAACAAGCCCAGTTTATTGTGGTCAGCCACAAGGGTCCGATGATCAAGTCGCCTGAGTGCCTGATCGGTGTCACTCAAGCCAGAGGCGCTCACACCCAAGTGATTGGGCTGAAGTTGCAGTCGAGCGGAGCTTCTGTGTAAATATATATATAGTTGTATGAAGAGGTTGTGGGGACGGTCTCACAGGCGACAGTTGTGGCACCGGCACCTGTCAGCGCTATTTAACCCGCCCCGCCGTCCCAGTCAGCGGTCGCCGGTCGCCGGTTATCCCACACGGGTTTGAGGTGAGACGCTGCTGACTGCTGACGCCTGACACCTGACACTTAACGGCTTAAAAAAAATAGGATTCGAGAGCAGGACTCGCAACAGAATGACATCTGAACAAATCCGCCAGCGCTCAGACGTTTTAAATACCCAAGTGATCACCCGCGACACCGGCAAGCGCCTGGGGGTAGTTAAGGAGCTATTGGTAGACATTGACCGGCGGGAGGTTGTGGCGCTCGGTTTGCGAGACAACCTGCTCTCGGTCGCCGGTATGCCCCGGTTTATGCTGCTGAGCAGCATTAGCCAGATTGGGGACGTGATCCTGGTTGAGGATGAGAACGTTATAGAAGATATTGACGTTGACGCCTACAGCAGTCTGATTAACAGTGAAGTGATTACGGAAACCGGCGAAATGCTCGGCAGAGTGCGCGGTTTCAAGTTTAATCTCGAAACCGGCAAGGTGCTGTCGCTGATCGTTGCGTCTCTGGGGCTGCCTCTGATCCCCGAGCAGGTGCTGAGCACTTATGAGCTGCCGGTGGAGGAAATTGTCAGCAGTGGGCCCAACCGCCTGATCGTGTTTGAGGGCGCAGAGGAGCGCCTGGTTCAGCTGACTGTGGGGGTGCTGGAGCGCCTGGGCATTGGCCAGCCGCCGTGGGAGCGCGAGGCGGAGGAAACTTATTACGCGCCGGTGGCGAGCGCTGACAAGCAGCTGGGCACCGGCGCTCGCACGCCGGCACCGGAGCAGGTCCGCACTGCAGCGCCGGCGGCGCAACAGTGGGATGATGACGAGTGGGAAGAACCCCAGCCCGAGCCGGTGGTGCGCCAGCCCCTGCGCCAGCAACCGGCTGAATCGCTCTACTATGAAGAGGAGCTCGAAGAGGAAGAAAACTGGCGCGAAGCGAAGCCCCGAGAAAGCTACGAAGCTCGCAAGCACACTCCCCCACCCCGCCGCTACGAGGAGCGTGAGTACGAGGAGGAGTATGAGTACGAGGATGTAGAAGCAGATGCCTGGGCGGACGATGAGTCTCCGAAGCCCTACAAGGCTCCTCGCGTCAATATCCCTGAAAAAACTAAGGCTCCGGAATACGAGGAGGAGCGGGGTTACTAAATCGTCTGGGGCGCTCGGCGCAATTGCACCGGCACCCCTCTCGGGGAAGGGCGCTCCGATCAGTCCCCCGCCCCACTCCTGCAAACTGGGTGTGAGCGATTGAGAGCCCCCAAAAAATGTTTTATATAGTGTACAGCCGGATTATATGAAATTTGGTTGGTCTGGAAGCTGGCTGGCACAGCGCGTCTAAATCCTTGATGTAAGTTTCAGAACCCCGGTTTCTTAAAGAAACCGGGGTTCTGGGCCCCAGCGGGCGCGCCGGTCATTTAGACTCGCTATCGGGATTAGCAAGCGACAAAAAAACATAAAATCCGGTTAATTGCTTTAGGAACAGTTTCGCAGGCGGGCCAGCAGCAGCACAATCTGGTCAATGGCTTGGCGCTGGGTTGCGGGAGACTGGTTGGACTGATTGACGACAATGCTAAAAACGAGGGGCGGGTAGTCAGGGGGGGTGACATAGCCCGACAGGGCTGAGACACCGCCCACGGTGCCGGTTTTGGCAAGGACAGTGCCTTGGGCGGCGGTGTCGCGAAACCGGTTCTTGAGAGAGCCGCTGACACCGGCAACCGGCAGAGAGGCGCGGAAGATAGCTGCCCGAGGGGAAGACGCCATCGCCCTGAGGGTTTGCACCAGAGCTTCTGGGCTGGTCATGTTCTGGCGGGACAGCCCGGAACCGTCTTCTGGGACGTAGCCGTCTGGGCTAACTCCCAGTCGAGTTAAAGTGGCTTTGAGGACTTCCAGACCGGCAGCCAGTGTTTCCCCGGAAGCAGGACCGGCAGCCAGGGAGCGCAGGAGAACTTCGGCATAGAGATTGTTGCTCTCCTGGTTGGTTTCCTCCAGCAGCTCGGAGAGCGGCGGGGACTCAACTGCAGCCAGTTCCGCCTCACCGGCAATCGGGCTGTTGCGGGCGACAGCAGTCCGCGCCACGGCAATGCCTTCCGCCTCCAGGGCTTGGCGGAAGTGCGCCAAAAAGTTTTCCGCTGGATTGGTTATCGCGACAGCCACCGGCTCCGGCTCCGAACCGGCACGCAGCTGGCCACTGACGCGCAGCACGGGCCCGTTGAGGTCCCGGCCCACGTCCACAAACTCCTCGTCATTTTGCCCTACAGTGCGGGAGCGGTTCTCAACCCGCCAGCCAACCGCCTCCCGGGGATTCTCCCAGATCACTCCCAAAGGCTGGCCTGGGTTCTGGGGCGCTAGAGTTAGGTTAATGGCATTTTCATTGAGAATCAGGCTGCTGACGGGGGCACCGTAGCCGGCTTGCACGTCTTCCCACTCCCAGTTGGGGTGCACCGGCTCTCCTTGGAAATAGCCGTCATCGGCAATCAGCCGGTCAACTTGAGTGACGCCCCGGCTTTTCAGCTGCTGCGCCAGGGTGGCGAGCTCGGCGTCGGTCAAGCTGGGATCGCCGCGCCCCACAACCCGCAACGAGACGGTCCCTCCCCTGGGGGGAGTGCCGTACACCGAGGTGCGAATGCGAAACTGCGGGCCGAGTTTTTCCAGGGCGGCGGCGGTGGTGAGCAGCTTGGCATTGGATGCCGGGATAAAATAGCGGGAGCCCTCGCGGCTGTAGAGCGTGCGGCTGCCGGTGGGGGAGAGGGTTTCCACGAGAATTCCCCAGCGCGACCGCTGGAACTGGGGCCGGTTGGCCACCGCATCAATGGCCGCACCCAGCTGCGCCGGACAAATTGGCGCTCCGGGTGCCGGTTGGGCAAAAGCGGGTGCGGGGCGCAGGGGGTGCCCGCCCAGAACGAGCAGCAGCCCCGCAATGGGGAAGGCAAATTTTTTATGCAATTTAATAGCCACAGATAGCTTGACAGAGTATATACTAAGTACAAACCTGTCCGGATTTGGATTTCCCAGACAGGCAAGCGCTCCCTACGGCTGTGCTCCCACCGGCTCCAAAAGTGGCCCTATCACCTGGAAAGCCGGCGCGACGAGCGCGCGCCTTGGAACAGGGAACAGGGCAGAAGGAACAAGGAAGACAAGTTTTTCCCCCACTCCCAAAGCTCCAGCGTATCAGACGCGATCAATCTCGTCTCTACAAGAGCTCCCCCGCTCCCCCTCTTCTAAGTTTCCGCCTGCCGGTCGGGGTAAATGGCTCGGCTGACCGAAGCGAGTTAATCGCTTCAGTCGCGTTTGAGCAGAAATATCCAGGAGAGACACTTCTCTCTTGTGGCAGATGTCAGGGTATAGCTTGATTTAGTACATATTTGTTAGGCATCGGACCGTCTCTAATTCTGGGAGATTTCCCCATGAAAGTCCGCAATCAAGATATAGAAAGACGGGCAGCGCAGGCACAGGTCGGGCGTCGCAGAGGCAGCAGTTTAAACAGCTTTTTGGCTGGTGCGGCTACTGTACTCCTGCTGCTGGCCGGTGCGGGGGGGTACTTGCTGTACAGAGCTATCGAAGTTGGGGATGTGAAAAATCCCTTTAGCCCCAATCAAACGGGTACAGGCAACACCGCCCCAGTCGAGCCAGCCAACAGAGCCCCTGCTGCGCCGGCACCGGCAAGCATTGCGCCAGGACAATTTGTGGAGCCGAGTTTGGGAAATAAGGCGCAAGTGGAGTTGCTCTCTGTCCAGCGAAGTCCGCAAAATCCTGACGAGGTGAGGGTGCGGATGCGCATTGATGTGCTAGATGATATGGACGGCGGGGAAATGCTGGATATCAGCCAAACAAGCGCTCGCAATCCTGTCACCGACGACATCTACCCACCCGTAGAGCGTGAGACAGGCTCGTCGGGATTGATTTCTCTGATAAACATGAGCAAAGGTCAGTCGGTGAGTGCCTCTATCGTGCTGAAGGTGCCACAAGACGTTAGCAATATCGATATTTCTGTCCATGAGACAAGCACATTTAGAAATGTGCCGGTCGCTGCTGCCGGTTCTGGCAGGAATTCACAAAACACGTCACCTGTCAATCCCTCTGGCGGAACACCGGCAGCCCAGCCGGCAGCGAGCGTTGAAAGTCAGCCCGAGTCGTTTGTGCGGCGAGCTTACGGCACCAAGGCGCAGGTGGAATTGCTCTCAGTCAAGCGGGTGGAAGATCCAAAAACCGGCAATCGCGATGTGGTGAATGTCCAGATGCGGATTCGCCGCCTTGAGGAGCAACTCGGGGGGGATAATATGATTAATGTTGGCGAGACAACCGCTCGCAATCCCCAGACGACTGAAACCTACAAAGCTGTTGACCCCGCTGAGCGCTCCACCGGCTCTGTCTCTCTGTCCAATATGCCCGAGGGTGGCTCGGCGGATGCTTATGTCTGGCTGAGAGTGCCGCCCAATGCCGGCACGATAGATCTCTATGTGCCGCAAACAGCGGCGTTTAAGGGGGTGCCCATTTCTGAGTAGAAGGGGTTTTGATGGAACCGCTGCCGTGAGGGAGCGCCTAAGAAGAGAGGGGTTAATTAGATAGATTAACCGGATTTTCTATAAAGTTGCGTGCGGATAACAGGAATAGGTAAGCTTTCAGGGATTTGTGCGGACACGATCTATTCCTGAATAGACATTGAATCGCTCCCCGCGCAGGAATCCGATCAGGGTGATGCCGAACTCCTCGGCAAGCTGGACAGCAAGACTGCTGGCAGCTGACACCGCACAGACAATCGGAATGCCGGCGGCGAGGGATTTTTGCAATATTTCAAAACTGGAGCGCCCGCTAACCATAAGGATACAGTCTGAGAGGGGGAGGCGATCGCTCAGGAGAGCGGAACCTACCAGTTTGTCAAGGGCGTTGTGCCGGCCTACATCTTCGCACACCGCCAGCAGTTCGCCAAAGGGGGTGAAAAGAGCTGCAGCGTGCAATCCGCCGGTGCGCTGGAAGATCCGCTGGGATTCCCGAAGCTTTTCCGGGAGAGTGCACAGAATTTGGGCGGAAACTGCCGGTCCGGGAGGGATGGCGGAGCACCCGCGCAGGCGCAGCGCTTCCAGACTGGTTTTTCCGCAGACTCCGCAGGCGCTGCTGGTGTAGAAGTGGCGCTCTAGGGTTGCTAAATCTGGGAGTGTGTCGGCGGTGAGTTGGACGTTGAGGATATTATAGCGCTGGGAGCCATCTGTGTCGGGATTGACGCAGTAACTGATGCGGCGGATATCGTGCCGGCTGGCAATAACTCCCTCAGTGTGGAGAAAACCGGCAGCGAGCTCGAAGTCATTTCCAGGGGTGCGCATGGTAACAGCCACCGTGCGGCGCACCCCACCGGCAATCAGGCGGATTTCCAGGGGTTCTTCGGTGGCGAGAGAGTCTGTGTGGGAGCGCACTTTGCCATTTTCTACCACCCAGACTCGGTTTTTGGTTTTGCTTCCTGCCGGTGTTTTCATCAGGTTTGCGCGGAAAATTCCTCTGGATCGACTCCCCAGTTCACCCAGCGAATCGCTTCCCTAGCTGATTGTACATCAGGTGGCACCCGCGTGGCGTGGGTGCCGCCGGTGCTGGGGCAAACCATCTTTAACAGATAAATTGGCTCCACATCAATCCGATTCTTGAGTTTTAAGAGCGCGTACTCTTGCCAGGAATCTAATTCAGTTGCTCGCAAGTCTTGCAGGATTCTCCCGTAACCAATACCCTGAATGAGCACTCTGCGAAGCTCAGCATTTTTCTCCTTTAAAAGCCATTGCGCTTGCCACTGGTGGGGGTGGAGTTTGCCGTATTTTTCTGGCAGCCTGACGCCGTGATAAGCCCAGATGCAGAAGCCATCATCAAACTCAATTGCCGGCTCTCCTTCTGCGTGGAGGCGCTGCTGGCTGTCAAAGCGAATCTGGCGGGGCCGGTTGCAGACGAGGCAAATCATTTCGTAAGGGAAAATCCAGCCGCAAGACTGAACTAGCGCCTGATACGCTTGCCATTTTCTTTCATTGAGAGCGCCATTTAAAACCGAGACGCTAAAATCCAGCCAACTGCCATCACACGCCCAAACTTCCGGCTGAACACACTCAATTAACACATCGCTGAGCTGCTTTTTCAACCGGCAGTTCAGTTCCGCGCTCAGGTGGCTGTTAAATTCCCCGCCCAATTGCTGCCACAGCCGGTGGCTCAGTTGCTCCCAAACATCCCATCGCTCGCTCGACAGCTCGCCCTCCAAATTGCGGCGCAACTGAGTGTTAAGCTGGCTGTTCAGCAGGGTTCCCAGCAGGGGGACAACAGTGTTTAAAGCGGCGTAAGGGCTGTCAAAAAAAAGAATCTGAGGCTCCTTCAACCCGCTCGCGGAATAGGCGAATTTGACCGCCTCAGACGCTTGCTGGCGATTCACCGGCTCGGTGGAGAGAGCGAGCGCCCTCCACTTTTCCCGGTACGCAGGAATCAGCGCCTCTTGCTCAGCAGTAAGGTTTTCCATGCTAATCTTTTACAAGTCTCCATCCTTTCGGCTCGTATTCTCGCTGAATCCGCACCATCCAGCTGCCTTGGGGAATGGCGATAGCCTGATGGTCTTCGTGGCTTAAAATTGCGGTTTCAGAAACAACCTTCAGGTAGAGCGTGCCGTTTTTTTCGTACAGTTCCGCCGCTCCCTCGCTGATGCGGTGTTTGTGTCCCGTCACTTCACCTTCTGCTAGAGTCAGGTGAGGCAGCTTTTGCCCTTCTGTCTGTTCCACCGGCAGTAAAATCACATCCCCTTGTCGAATCGGTTGCATAAGGTTTTCCCAAAACTCCCTAACTCTTATATTATAGCTTGCTTTCCGGGGGGTGGGGGCTGCGGGGTAACCCGGCACCCCAACCCCCTCTCCGCGCTTCGGGGAGGGGGAGAAGTAGTGGGGTGCGTTACTTTTGGGATACGCTACAATTTGGGTGAGATATGCAGGGGGAATGATTTGATAGACTGCAGAGGAACAGGGGGCACAGAGGGAGGAGAATAAAAGGGCTGTCTGGGGTTTTGTGTCATTACTTGCTGAACCCTTACAATGAGTAGATAAAACATCTCCGATGGCGCTGATTTAGAACGAAAGTGTGATCTCATGTCCGCTGGCATCGGTTTTGTATACATAGCTTTGTAGGGGCGGGTTCTGCCAAGAGATTTCTGGCGCAGACCAAAATATGAATAAACCCGCCCCCACCGGGGGTACAACAACGGTGCCACCGGACATGATATGAGACATGAAGGGGCCAGAAGGGCCAGAAACCGGGTTTGTTAAAGAAACCCAGTTTATTCGGTATGTGCGAACATGGATTATTGCTATCAGGGAGAATGACTGACGATGAATTATTCTTACCTTGACAAGTTGTGGTGTTGGGTGCGGGAATTGCGACTCAAAAGCGTGGGGTGCCGGTGCAAAAACCGCCTTTCCCGGCGGTGGAGTTACTTGTTTGCGGCGGTGATGACTGCTATTGCGGTTGTGTCCCCGGCGCTGGGGGAAAGTGCCGGTGTGAGGCAGTATGGGAGTAGTGTGGGGGCGGTAAGCGCCCAAGTTGCGCCAATTCAGGGGACGGGGGAAATCCGCTTCCCGCAGAGTCAGGTGTTGCCGCCGGTTCTCGGGCTGCGGGATGGGATAAAATTGGCCCTAGAAGGCAAGCGTCGCCAAAGGCATTTCGGTCCTGTCCACTCAGTCGCCATCAGTCCGGATGGGAAGACTGTCGCCAGCGGCAGTGCGGACCGTACTGTGCGGTTGTGGGACTTGAAGGGCAATCCTATCGGTGAACCGTTCAAAGGACATGTGGGTTATGTCCGCTCAGTCGCCATCAGTCCGGATGGGAAGACAGTCGCCAGCGGCGGTGATGACGGTACAGTGAGGTTGTGGGACTTGAAGGGCAACCCCCAAGGTGAACCGTTCAAAGGACATGAGGGTTATGTCCTCTCAGTCGCCTTCAGTCCGGATGGGAAGACTGTCGCCAGCGGCAGTTGGGACAGGACTGTGCGGTTGTGGGACTTGAAGGGCAACCCCCAAGGTGAACCGTTCAAAGGACATGTGGGTGCGGTCCGCTCAGTCGCCTTCAGTCCGGATGGGAAGACAGTCGTCAGCGGCGGTGAGGACGGTACTGTGCAGTTGTGGGACTTGAAGGGCAACCCCCAAGGTGAACCGTTCAAAGGACATGAGAGTTTGGTCTTCTCAGTCGCCTTCAGTCCGGATGGGAAGACAGTCGTCAGCGGCGGTGATGACGGGACAGTGCGGTTGTCGGACTTGAAGGGCAACCCCCAAGGTGAACCGTTCAAAGGACATGAGGGTCTTCTCCGCTCAGTCGCCTTCAGTCCGGATGGGAAGACAGTTGTCAGCGGCGGTGAGGACGGTACTGTGCGGTTGTGGGACTTGAAGGGCAACCCCCAAGGTGAACCGTTCAAAGGACATGAGGATTCTGTCCTCTCAGTCGCCTTCAGTCCGGATGGGAAGACTCTCGTCAGTGGCGGTGAGGACGGGACTGTGCGGTTGTGGGATTTGAAGGGCAACCCCCAAGGTGAACCGTTCAAAGGACATAAGAGTTTGGTCTTCTCAGTTGCCATCAGTCCGGATGGGAAAACAGTCGTCAGCGGCGGTTGGGACGAGACAGTGCGGTTGTGGGACTTGAAGGGCAACCCCCAAGGTGAACCGTTCAAAGGACATGAGGGTCGTGTCTTCTCAGTTGCCATCAGTCCGGATGGGAAGACAGTCGTCAGCGGCGGTGATGACGGGACAGTGCGGTTGTGGGACTTGAAGGGCAACCCCCAAGGTGAACCGTTCAAAGGACATGTGGGTGCTGTCGAGTCAGTCGCCATCAGTCCGGATGGGAAGACAGTCGTCAGCGGCGGTGATGACGGGACAGTGCGGTTGTGGGACTTGAAGGGCAATCCTATCGGTGAACCGTTCTGAGGGTGCTGTCCGAGTTCCGAGCTCCATCGTCCGAGCTCGGAGCTCCATCCTTCGAGCTCGGAGCTCCATCCTTCGAGCTCTGAACTCCATCGTCCGAGCTCTGAGGTCCATCGTTCGAGCTCAGAGCTCCATCGTTCGAGAAACAAGTTGCAATTGCTGAGTGTTCCGGAAGGTGGGTTGCCCTCTTAGGGCAACCCACCCTACTGTGCTACAACTTTTCCAGACGCACCAGGGCGTTATAATCGGGAACACCGGCAACCTTAGACCGCTTCCCTTTATCCAACAATACATTCCCCTCAGGCCAGTGCACCTGCAGATTTCCCGGAAGCACCTGCGCCACGCACACCTGTCCGCGCAACTCCCCGAATTCGTTCTTCAAAACCACCGCCTCTCCCGACTTCAACCCCAACTTGTCCGCATCCTCCCGACTCATAAAAACCGCCTCCCGTTTCGCGCCGGTGATCGCATCTTTCTTCTCCTGAACCATACTGTTAAACTGCTTCCCCCGCCGGGTTGTCACCCGGAAAGTCCCCACCGGCAGCACCCCATTAAACGGCAGCGACACCGCCCCAAAATGAGCTTTCTTATCCGGCGTCGGGAAATTCCAGTCCGCGCACAGGTGAGCTCCCCCATACTGGAACTGATCTCCCGCTTCCTTCAAGTTTTCTATGCCCTCATAAAACGAGACAGTCTTGGCAATTTCTTCCCGGATTGCCGGCGTTCCCTCGAAATGCAACTTCTCCGCAATCTCCGGACGAACCCGCCGCGCCAGTTCCATCATCACTTCCCATTCCGGACGAGCTTCCCCAATCCGCCGCCCGGAAATTTCCGGACTGAAAATTATGCGGCGTTCCGTACTCGTTGAAGTCACCCCGCCGGGAATTTCGTAGCGGGTAGTTGCCGGCAGCAAAACCACGGTGTCTGCCGGTTCTACCAGCATCTGACTCGACAGCACAATATCCATGTGCGCCCGCAAAGGCACCCGCCGCAGCGCTGCTTCTACATAATCCGGATCTGGCATAACTTCCAAGAAATTACCCCCCACAGAAAACAGCACATCCAGCTGCCCTTCGTGAGCGGCGTCAATCATCTCAGGTGCCATCATTCCTTTGGTTGCCGGCACTTCAAACCCCCAAAGCTCGCTCAACTCGGCAGCACTCTCTGGAGTAATCGGTTTTCCGCCGGGAAATGCCGTCGAATAGCAACCCATTTCCGCCCCACCCTGCACGCCAGAATGTCCGCGAATTGGCATCAGCCCGCAGCCCTCTCGCCCGACAAATCCCTTAGTGAGTGCTAGATTAATAATAGAGCGCACATTGTCTTCCCCGCATTCGTGCTGGGTAATGCCCATACTCCAGACAAATACCGCATTTTTCGCTTCTCCCACCATTTGCGCGAAGGCGAGCATTTCCTCGCGGTTTGTCCCCGAACCCCGCTCTAAGTCTTCCCACGATTGGCTGTCGAGAGATGCTTGCAATTCTGGAAAGCCTGTGGTATAATTTTGGAGGAAGGACTTGTCCTGCCAGCCGTTGGCAATCATGTGCTTGAGCGTGCCGTTCAGGAAAGCGATATCGCCGCCGACATTGACGAGGAAAAATCGCTCGGCAAATTTGGTGCCGAACAGGGCGCTCTCCACAATGGAGGGCACCCAGTAGCGCTCCATTCCCGGTTCGCGGTAGTTGTTAATGACGGCGATTTTGGTGCCGGCTTTTTTCGCCCAGTGCAGGTATTTTACCGTCACCGGCTGGTTGTTGGCAACATTGGAACCGATGAAGACAAGCAAATCGGTGCCAATCCAATCTTTGTAGGAACAAGTGGTGGCTCCCACGCCGAGGGCGGCTTTCAAACCGGCAGTGCTCGGAGAGTGGCAAATCCGCGCCGCATTGTCGATGGAATTCGTGCCCATCGCCCGCACAGCTTTTTGGGCGGCATAGTAGTTTTCATTGGGCATTCCCCGACTGGTGAGGTAAAAGCCGGCTTTCCCGCGCTCCCCACCCCCACCGGCGCGGATGCGATCGGCAATCAATTGCAACGCTTCATCCCAGCTGGCTCTGCGGAATCCGCGCTCTCCTCGCCGGCGCACCATCGGGTAGGGCAGACGCCCCAAGTCGCGCAACTCTCCGCTGCTTTTACCTTGCAACTGCGAGACATCTTCGAGAAGTTCCGGGTTCAGTGCCGGCATAGTGTTTAGCCGCAGTAGCCGCAACCGCACATTGCAGACATGGATGCCGTCAGTCGTCCAGTCTTTCATGCCGGTGGTTCCCAGGGCGCAGCCATCGCAAACACCCTCATTGAGGATTTTCCAGGCGTAGGGGAACTCATCGAGGTTCTCGAACACAGCCCGAAAAACTTCCCAGTAGTTGTTGGGGTACTGCTCTCCGATGCCAAAAGGTTTCCAACTCGCCCAGATAGATGGGTCCCAGCTTTTTTTGGGTTTTTTTAACATTTCTACTTCTCCAGGAGGATGCGCTCGTGCGGCGGGAATGCTGTCTGTTCTTAGGTGAAGTATAGCGCCGGTATGAGTCGCCGGTTGCCGGCACGGGGTTGCAGTGGGGCTAAATGCCGGTGGGCTTCTCTCTTCTTCCTGCGGGCGGTCCCCTCACAGGGGCGGTAAAAAAACCTCCCCCTTTCCCCCTCTCCCCTTCTTCAAAACCGCGTTTCTGAGAAACCCACCGGCGAAAGAGGGGGTTTCTTCCCCCCCGCCCTGAGCTGTATTAAAATAAACTAAATTCGCTTCAGCAGGGGTAAGGGGCGGATTTGCAGCAGGGACCGGGCAAGCAGATATAGCGGTTTTCAGTTAGATGAAGTACATGCCAGAAACCCGGTTTCTTTAAGAAACCGGGTTTCTCAGTACCTGACAAAGGATGAAAACCACTATAATTTTGTCACTCCGGCACATCTCAAGGCACCTCTCACCGGGAAACCCGCCCCGGAGAGCCGGCGGGCCTCTCTTGACGCTTTGCAATTTTGCCCCCTACCTATTATCTCTTAAACCCTTGACAGGGTGCCGGCTTTAAGGTTTAATTTTTATTAGCCTGACGCGAGCCACCGCTCCGCTCCGCGCGCTCCTCGGGCTTAAACTGCGAAAAATTCATATATATTATCAGGGCGGCTGGCTGAAAATGGACTTCAAGATTAATAAGGCTTTGAACCGCAGACCCCTCTTAAAAATGATAATTAAACATCCGAAAATTATAGCCTCGCCCTCCGGTTAGGGGGAGACGGAGGAACCTTAAAGCCCCACTCAGCAGAAAGAGAAGGCCGGGGAACTCCCAGCCCAAACGTGCGGTGAACTTTCTCGACCGCGCCGATCGCTCAGTTGTTTTAAAAAAAGCCGGAATATGTCACAAGTAACGATTTCTGAGGGGCTGGGCGGGGCCAGACAGCCGGGCCGGCTGCGGCGCTACAGCGCGGCTGCGATCGCCCCAGCCATAACGCTGCTGCTGGTGCTGCTGCTCCACCGCGCCGGTGCGCCAATCAGACCGTTTCTGCTGTTTTTTGCCCCTGTGACGCTCAGCGCCTGGTATGGAGGGCTGGGAGCGGGGCTCTTGGCCACAGCGTTAAGTGGGGCGGCGATCGATTACTTTTTGCTAGAGCCAGTTGACTCGCTGGGTGCCGGCTGGCTGCACAGACTGCAAATCAGCCTGTTTGTGCTGCAGGGGGCGCTGCTGTGCGCTACGATCGCCAGCTTGCAGGCGTCCGAGAGACGCTTGCGCTTGCAAGCGCGGAGCTTGCTCGCCAGCAGCGAGCAGCTGAGACTGGCCCTAGAAGCCGGTCGCACCGGCATCTGGGACTGGAACACCGGCACAGGCAAAGTTACCTGGTCTGAAAACCTCGAACGGCTATTTGGCCTAGCGCCGGGCAGCTTTCAGGGAACTTGCGAAGCCTTCCTCGAGTGCCTTCACCCGGACGATCGCGATCGGACCTGGCAAAAGGTAAACCGCGCCCTTGCGGAAAAAGGCGACTGCCAGGATGAATACCGCACCGTATGGCCAGATGGCAGCACCCACTGGATTGCAGCAAAAGGCCGGTTCTATTGCGACGAAACCGGCACTGCCGTCCGCATGCTGGGCGCGTGCACCGATATCACCGCTCGCGTGCAATCCGAAGAAGCGCTGCGAGAGACTGCCCTGCGAATGGCAAACATCCTGGAAAGCATTACCGATGGTTTTGTCAGCACGGACACCGAGTGGCGGCTCACCTACATCAACCCCCAAGCAGAAAAGCTTTTAGGCAAAACTCCCTCAGAGCTAATCGGCTCTTTCGCGCGGGAAGTTTTTCCCGAATTAGTCAGCGCAGGGAGTTGCTCCCTGTTGCAAAAAGCCGAAACAGAGCGAGTCACAGTCGAGTGCGAGGAATTTTTCCCCCGATTTGGCAAGTGGTTTGCCCTTCGCATCTATCCCTGGGAAGAAGGCTGGTCAATTTACTTCCAGGACGTCACCAGCCGCAAGCGGGCGGAACAGGAAATTCACTCCCTCAATGCCTTTTTAGAGCAGCGAGTTGCCGAGCGCACAGCACAGCTGGAACAAGCGCGGCTCGCCGCGCAGGAAGCCAGCAGCCGCCTGCAGTGCATCATTGAAGCCATCCCAAACCCGATTGGGGCGCTGGATCTGGAATACAGGTTTATTGCCTTCAACAGCGCCTATCAAAAAGACTTTGCCAAAGTCTTTGGCAAGCCAATTGAGCTGGGAATGAAGTTAGATGACGCCCTAGCAGACTTGCCCTCGGAGCGAGCCAAAGCCCTAGAGATTTGGGGTCGCGCCTTGCGCGGCGAAGACTTCACCGTTATTGAGGAATTTGGCGACGAAAATTTAGAGCGAAAGGTCTACGAGATTGCCTGCAGCGCCCATTTTGACGGGAGCGACCGGCTGATCGGAGCGTCGCAAATCGCGCGAGACATCACCAGTCGCGTGCGGGCGGAAGAACAAAGCCGCCGGTTCAGCGAAGAGCTGGAGAAGCGCGTCAGCGAGCGCACCGCAGAGCTAGAATCTGCCAATCGCAAACTCTCCCAAGAAATAGCCTCTCGCCAGCAAGTTCAAATTGCTTTGCAAGAGAGTGAGAAACGTCTGAGGTTAGCTATGGAAGCTGCTTCCTTGGGAATGTGGTGCGCAGATATTGCATCCGGAAAAATTTGGTGGTCAGAGCGGTGCCGAGAAATTATGTTCGGCTCAGTTCCAGACAAATCGGAATACGATTTCGAGGATTTCAGTAATTGCATACATCCGGAAGACCGCGAACGGGTTGTGCGGGCTGCGAGACGCGCCCGAGTCACAAACGAAGACTACCGGTGTGAATTTCGCGTCGTCTGGGCGGATAACGTTATCCGCTGGGTGGCGGATATGGGCCGCGTCTTTTGCGGCGACACCGGCACCCCGGCGCGCCTGATTGGTCTGGTAGAGGATATCACCGGCAGGGTTCACAGGGAGCAGTCCCTGAAATTTCTCTTTGAGGCTTCTGCAGCGCTCGCCTCTTCCCTGGACTGGGAGACGACGCTCGCCAGTGTGGTGAATCTGGCGGTGCCGCAAGTTGCGGACTGGTGCGCCATTGACATCCTGGATGCCGGCGGCGAAATCAAGCGCTTGGCAATGGCTCACGCCCACCCAGACAAAATACAGCTAGCCTGGGAGCTGTACCTGCGCTATCCGCCCTCCTCCAGTAGAGCGGACCTCACCGCCTGCGTGCTGCGAACTGGAAAGCCAAAGCTTTTCGGCGAGATTTCTGAGGCTGTGCTGGCGGAGATGGCCTGCGATGCCGATCACCTGCAAATCCTGCGCGAATTCAGCTTCAAGTCCGCCATAGCTGTCCCGCTGGCAGCGCGGGGGCGAACGCTGGGCGCGCTCGTCTTCGTGACAGCGGAGTCCGGCAAGCGCTACGGGCGCGAGGACTTGAGGCTGGCTGAGGAACTGGCCCGGCGCGCCGCGATGGCCATTGACAGCGCCCTGCTCTACCGCTCGGCTCAGGAGGCGGAACGGCGCAAGGAGGAGTCTCTGGCGCTGCTGGACACCTTCCTGGCCAGCGCCCCCGTGGGCATGGCTTTCTTTGACCCCGATCTTCGCTGCGCTCGCATTAATGACTATATGGCGGCGGTTAATGGGGTTCGTGCCGGGGAAACAATCGGTCGCACCATGCGAGAGTTCTTGCCGGAATTGGCGGACGCGGTTGAGCCGCTGCTGCGACAAGTGCTGGAAACTGGCCAGCCGGTGCTTAATGTGGAGATCAGTGGCGAGACAAAAGCCTCTGCTGGCGAGCAGCACGGACTGGCCAACTACTATCCCGTCCGCGCCAAAGACGGGCGGCTGCTGGGAATTGGAGCCGCCGTAACAGATATCACCGCTCTCAAGCGCACCGAAAAGCTGCTGCTCGAGCAAGCCCGAGCCCTGCTGCTGCAGCAGCAGTGGCTGGAAGCAGCGCTCAACCTGATGCCGGTGCCGCTGCTGTTTGTCGAGCCCGGATCGGCGCGGGTGACTTTCGCCAATCGGGCGGCTGACGAGATGGCTGGCGGGGTATTTCCTGCGGGCAAACCGGCTCAAGATTACCACACGGGCTATTACTGCACCGATGCCGGTGGGAATCCCATCCCCGAGGAGGCGATGCCTGGGGTGCGGGTGGCCCGTGGCGAGCGTCTCGACGGGGTTGAGATCAACTGGCACACGCCCGCCGGCATTCGCCCGCTGATCGTATTTGCTGATACCCTGCCGGGGATGCACGGGCATCCGGCTTCCGGTGTGATTGTTTTTCAGGACATCTCCAATCTCAAGCAGGTGCAGCAAGCCCTGCGCCGCAGTGAGGAGCGCTTCCGTCTGGCACAGGAACTCTCCCTGGATGCGTTTACCGTCTTGCGCAGCATTCGCGACGCGGGGGGAGCGATTGTTGATTTTGAGTGGGAGTATGTTAACCCCACAGCGGCAAAAATTCTGCGCCACACCGTCGGAGAGCTTACCGGCCAGCGGCTTTTGGAGTTACTTCCCGGCAACAAAACCAGCGGCTTGTTTGACAGCTATGTGCGAGTGGTGGAAACGGGTGCCGGTCACGATATTGAGATTCCCTATAATGCGGAAGGTATCGCCGGCTGGTTCCGCAATATGGCGGTTAAGCTCGGGGATGGAATTGCTATATCTTTCAGCGATATCACGGAACGCAAACGGGCGTCGGAAGAGCTCTACCACCGCGAGCAAGAGTTCCGGGCGCTGGCTGAAAATTCACCGGATATCATTGCCCGGGTTGATAAAGAATTGCGCCACCTTTATGTAAACCCAGCGATAGAGCGAGCGACAGGAATGCTGCCGGCGTCGTTCATCGGGAAAAGCAACGCCGAGTTAGGATTTCCTAAGGAAATCTGCCTGTTATGGGAAGAGGAGTTGCGCCACATATTTGCCACGGGACAAGAGCGCTGGGTTGAATTTCAATTCGACACGCCAAGCGGAACCCGCTACTATCAATCTCGCTTGGTTCCAGAATTGGCTCTGGACGGTTCGGTGGAATCTGTGCTGGGCATCAGCCGCGATGTAACTGAGTACAAGCAGATAGAGCGGGCGCTGCGGCAAAGCGAAGCCCGGTTGAGGCGCTTGGTTGACTCGAATATTATCGGGATTGTCATCGGCGATTTGACCGGCAACCTCATAGAAGCAAATGATGCGTTTCTAGAGATTATTGGTGCCACTCGCTCAGAGCTGCAAGCCGGCAAGATATGTTTGCGGGACTTGACTCCGCCAGAATACCGCGCTGCCGGCGAGCGGGCGCTAGAGGAATTGCTGGCTGCCGGTGCCTGCACTCCTTTTGAAAAAGAATATCTTCGCAAAGATGGCACCCGCGTGCCCGTTCTGCTGGGCAGTGCTCTGGTGGAAGGGGAGCGAGATATTTGTGTCTCTTTTGTGATTGACCTCACTCAGAGGAAGGAATTGGAGAAGGCTTTGCGGCAGCAGGCTGAGGAATTAGCCCGGGCTAGCCGCATGAAGGACGAGTTTCTGGCGGTTGTCTCCCACGAACTGCGCACGCCCCTGACGGCGATGCTGGGCTGGGCCAAGATGCTGCGCAGCCAAATACTGGATGAAGCCAAGACGGCACGCGCCCTGGAGACGATCGAGCGCAATGCTGTGCGCCAGTCACAGCTGATAGAAGACTTGCTGGATATTTCGCGGATTATTACCGGCAAGCTGGGCCTGGAGTTGCAGCCGGTTGACCTGGCCAAGGTAATTGAGGCGGCGGCTGATACTGTGCGTCCGGCGGCGGAGAATAAGGGCATTGAGCTGGAGTTTGTCAAAGTTGGGTCTGTTTCCCCCATCAAAGGCGATCCGGCTCGCTTGCAGCAAGTGGTCTGGAATTTGCTCTCCAACGCGATTAAGTTCACACCGGCAGGGGGGCGGGTGAGGGTCCGGCTGTCCCTGGAAATGGGCGATTGGGCGTCGGGCAATGGGCATGGGGCATGGGGCATGGGGCATGGGGCACCAAGCATCGAGGAAAACAATCAATCTCCAATCCCCAATCCACAATCCACAATCCACAATCCACAATCCACAATCCACAATCCACAATCCACAATCCCCCAATCCCCTGCGCCCTATGCCCAAATCCAGGTCAGCGACACCGGCACGGGAATCTCCCCCGAGTTCCTGCCATTTGTGTTTGAGCGCTTCCGCCAAGCGGACAGCAGCAGCACCAGAGCCCACGGCGGACTGGGACTGGGGCTGGCAATCGTGCGCCACATTACCGAACTGCACGGAGGAACGATCGAAGTTGCCAGTGCGGGGGAGGGAAAGGGGGCTACGTTCACGCTGAGGCTGCCACTTGCGGTATCGAGCAGCGGGCATGGGCAAAAGGGCATCGGGGAAGAACCCCCAGCGCCGGGCGATCCGTGTCCCATTCCCGATCGCCCACTCACCGGCGTGCGGGTGCTGGTGGTGGATGATGACGCCGACACGCGCGAATTGCTTGAGGCGATCCTTGAGGAGTACGGGGCTGAGGTGCGGGCGGCGGCGTCGGTTCGCCAGACGCTTGAGGTGCTGCTCGAGTGGAAACCGGACGCGATCCTCAGCGACATCGGCATGCCAGAAGAAGATGGCTACAGTTTGATTCGCAAGCTGCGAGCGCTACAGCAGGAGCGCGGGGAGCCACTCGTGCCGGTTGCCGCTCTGACGGCTTACGCCCGGGAAGAGGAGCGCCAGCGGGCTCTGGAAGCCGGTTTCCAGGCGCACATCTCCAAGCCGGTCGAGCCGGCCCTTCTGGCGGATGCGATCGCTCGCCTTGTCGGTCGTTAGAGCTTGAGGTTGAAGGGAACGCCTGCCCTACGCCTGTCATACGAATATCCCTCTTCTGTCACACAAGGGTGAAAGCCCAATCTGTCGTTGCCTGAAATGGCGCAAATTCGTCAAATTGCCTCAAAGTGACAAAAGAGGGTTATCTGCCGGCGGCGGCGCTCACGGCTTACGCCCGGGAGGAGGAGCGCCGGCAGGCTCTAGAAGCCTGCTTCCAGACTCACCTGGCCAAGCCGGTCGAGCCGGCGCTGCTGGCTGATGCGGTGGCAACCCTGGCGGGGCGCAGGGCCACGTAGGGTGCGCCGGTGCCGGCGATCTTCGGGGTGGGGTTACAGCTTGGTGCCGCATTCGGGACAGAAGCTGTTGTTAGAGCTATTTTTCGCCCCGCAGTTGGTACAGTAAATCTCTGTTTCCAGCTTCTTTTTCACCTCTGGCAAACCAATCATCTGAGCGTTGCTCTTGCCGGGAGCCACCATTGGGTAACAGTTTTCATTCTTTTTGACGCGCACATCCATCAGGACGGGGCCATTGTGGGCCAGCATTTCGGCTATCCCGTCGGAGAGTTCGGCGCGGTCGCGAATCACTATTCCTTTGATCCCGTAAGCGTTTGCGAGCATCACGAAGTCTGGCATCCCCGCCTCCATATTGGAGGACGAGTAGCGCTCTTGATAGAACGCCTCTTGCCACTGGCGCACCATCCCTTGCCAGCCGTTATTGAGGATGGCAGTCTTGACATTTATGCCATATTGTGCTAGGGTTCCCAGCTCCTGAATGTTCATTTGGATGCTGGCATCACCGGCAACGCAGATCACCTGGCGATCGGGCAGGGCTATTTTAGCGCCCATTGCTGCCGGCATTCCGAAGCCCATGGTGCCCAAACCGGCGCTAGAAATCCACCGGCGCGGGCCATTCTTGAGGAATTGCGCCGCCCACATTTGGTGCTGGCCCACGTCTGTGGTGTAGTAGGCGTTTGGTGCCTGACGCCCGAGTTCCACAATCACCTCTTGGGGGGAGATGCTGTCGGGATAGTGGGGCACCACGAGGGGATAGTCCTCGCGCCAGCGGTCGATGCGCTCCCGCCACTGCTGGGTTTGGCTGGGGTCAGCCGGCTCGTTGAGTTCGCGAAGCCGGCGCAGCAGGTCTTGCAGGACTTGCCGCACGTCGCCGACAATCGGAACGTCTGGGGCGCGGTTTTTCCCCACCTCAGCGGGGTCAATGTCGATGTGGATGACTTTGGCGCGGGAGGCGAACTGATCGAGCTTGCCGGTGACGCGATCGTCAAATCGGGCACCGACAGCAATCAGCAAGTCGCAGTCGGTGACGGCGAAGTTGGCGTAGGCTGTGCCGTGCATGCCCAGCATTCCCACAGACAGGGGGTGGTTTTCCTCAAACGCACCCTTGCCCATCAGGGTTGTCGTCACCGGAATATTAAAGTATTCTGCCAGTTCTTGAATTTCCGCGTGAGCGCCGGCGGCGATCGCCCCGCCGCCGACATACAGCAAAGGACGCCGCGCTTGGCGGATGAGATTGATAGCTTGGTTAATTTGGCGGGGATTGCCCTTAACGGTGGGGCGGTATCCGGGCAACTTCACCGAGCCCGGGTCGGCAGGCAGGTAGTCAAATTCTTCCAAACCCACATCCTTGGGCACGTCAACCAGCACCGGCCCGGGGCGTCCCGTGCTGGCAATCATAAAGGCTTCCGCGACAATCCGGGCCATGTCTTTGGGGTCGCGCACGACGTAAGAGTGCTTGACAATTGGCAAGCTAATGCCCCAGATATCGGTTTCCTGAAAGGCATCAGTGCCAATCGACGCTCTCGCCACCTGGCCGGTGACCACCACCATCGGGATAGAGTCCATGTGAGCGGTGGCGATGCCGGTGACTAAATTGGTCGCTCCCGGACCTGAGGTGCCAAAACAGACGCCCACTTTGCCGGTGGCGCGAGCGTAGCCATCTGCGGCGTGGGCGGCTCCTTGCTCGTGTCTCACCAGGATGTGCTCAATGCCGCCTTCCGCTTCAGCGCGGTACAGCTCGTCATAAATCGGCAAAATCGCGCCGCCCGGATAGCCAAAAATATGCTTGACGCCGTGGCGCTTGAGACTGTCAATTAAGGCGAAAGCGCCAGTCGCCCGCCGGAGAGCAACACTTCTTTGCAATTGCACGGAAAAACCTCACTTTAGATATTGCTTCATATCTTTTATCTTCAATCATGCCTTAGGACTGAACCTTCCAATCTTATTTTGATAATAATTTTAGAAAAGCTGCTGTGCAGCAACTCACAGGCAAGGGGGTAACGCCAGCGGCGCGCGTCGCGCTATGCGGGAGTTCGCCCGCCGGCAGAGGGCGGAACGCAGGTCGCTCTGGTGCGTTTGGGGGAGAAAAAGGCACAGGCAAGGGCACAGCCGAAAGCTCGCGGCTTCACTGCCGTGTAGTGTCTAGTGTGAACGGTTCTCCCCCGGTGCCTGGATATCCCTGTCCCAAAGCAGCCGCTATTTGTTGCCCGGCGGGCAACACCTCTAGATTACGTCTTGCAGCACGCGGCGGGTGTTGAGCCAAGCCCACACGCCGACGATGCAAACAGTGACGCTCATGCCGAGCATCACCACCCGCAAACCCACGGCATCCGTCAGCGGGCCGGCTATCGCCAAGGGCACGCTCAGGGCAATATTGACGGCATTGTTCTGAAACCCGAAAACCTTACCCCGCATTGGTTCCGGTGTTTGCTGCTGGATTAGGGTCTGCATGGGCACGCCAATCAGGGAGGCTCCCACACCCAACAGGGCGCTCAGTGCCAAACCCAGCCAGAGGTCTTTAATTAAGGTGAACACGCACAGGACAAAGCCCATGAGCAAAAACCCAGTCAGGGGCAGGGGCTTGTTGTGGAAGCGGTCGCCCCAGTGGCCCAAGAGCGCGGCACCGAATACCATGCCAATGCCAGCTGCTGCTAGCAGAAAGCCGAATTGGTTGGAGTGGAGGCCAATATCTTCCGCCAGATTAATTGCCAGAACCGTCAGGGCGGCAAAGACGGAATAGAGAATGGTTAGCTGGAGCATGGCATTGCTCACCAAGCGGTTTTGCTTGAGATAGTGGAGGCCGGCCTTGAAATCAGTCCAGGGGTTTAAGGCTAGCGGCGGCTCGGCGTGAGGTGTTTCTTTTACCGGAATCAAATAAAATATCGCTGAGGCCAGCAGGTACAGCCCTCCGACTGTGATTTCCTGACCGTAGTCCCCGCCCAACTTGCTGCTGAGGCTGAGTACGGGCTCCCCCACTGCAAAGCCAACGATTAAAGAACCGAGCATGGTGGTGGTGAACAGGGCGTTTGCGCTCAGCAGCCCCTCTTTGCGCACCAGCAGGGGAATTGCCGCTTGTTCCGCCGGCGCAAAAAATTGCGTCAGCACCGATTCTAGAAACGCGATCGCCAGCAGGATGACAAACTCCTTGGGCAGCATGGGTATGGCCAGTGTCAGCAGCCCTCTCATGGCATTGGTGACAATCAGCACTTGCTTTTTGTCAAAGCGGTCAACAAAGATGCCTGCCGCCGAGCCGAAGAGAATTGCTGGCAGCGTCACAGCCACCATTAAAGCCGAGCGCATGGAATTTTTCAAGGCATCGGGCGAGCTGTAGTCCGACAGGATTCCGATCAGGAGGACGAAAAACACCTTGTCGCCGATCTGGGAGAGGATTTGACCGCTCCAAAGCATCAGGAAGGGCCGATTCTTGAACAGAGCTCGAAACCCGCTACCAGCGGGGGGGGGACTGGCTGGAAGCATAGCAATTATCTAGCGCTATTGGGACAGAAAACGATTCATTGCTCACAGACAGGTGGGAGGAGAGCACCGTGACGCTCTAATAGGGTAACTAAAAACCGGGCGGCATTTGTCGGGCGCGGTGGCTGCCATTCCCTACCTGCCTTAGGGTTCCACCAACCTTGAACAGTTTTTGGCGCTCGCCACAATTCTAAATGTTCCACCGGCGGATCGGCACAGAAACTGTCCTCACCGGCACCGAGGAGCGCCGAGCTCCAGTGCGTGAAGCGGTCGTGGCTGAGCCGGTAGATGGGAAAGTTGCCATACAGCGGCACCCCCCAGCCATCGAGGGCGATCAGCGCCGCAACGCTGCCGCCCATCGCCTGCCACCAGGTCGCCGCTCCTATGGCTCCGGCGGCACCGGCACTGAAGCCGATCAAAATCACCTCTCTGCCGCTGCTGTGCGCGCTCCCTCCCCCCCGCTCCCCAGGGAGCCGGGGGCAGCGCCCAGTGCCCAGACGATCGCTGATAAACTGCAAAATGTGCGCTGCTGAGTATGCCGGACAGGACTCGGCTGGAAAAACCAGTATATTTGCGGATTGACAAGCGCAAGGAAATGTATTATTTACTTCTGACAGTAACTCTTCGAGAAACCGCTCAGTTAGCTTTGGGTCGTGGATACCTGGACAGATAACCGCACTTATGGGCATGGTGACTTTTTTCTTAAAACTCGGTAATGGGTGATTCTAAAAAGCTTGCCAGCTGTGGGGTGCCATTAGAACGCAGCAGAGCAGTGAATTGCGCACCCTGTCCGGTTGAGCGAGCGATAGGGGCTCACAGTTGGATGAATTATGGCCCAGCCCCCCGGTTTCTTTAAGAAATCGGGGGTCTGAAATTTACACGAATGATTTAGACGCGCTATATATAGCGAGGGGAAGAAAATTAAACGTAAAATGTTTCCCGCCGGCCTTCAAAGCGCAAAAAAGGATGGTAGCGTGTCTAAGTCCCCAGATCCCTCCAGCCGGGCGAGACGTGGGGACAGCCGGGGCGGCTTTGAGTGCAGTGACTTATTTAACGTGGGTTTGAGATATAAAGCACCGGACAATTTCCCCAGATCGGGTTTTTATAGCTTCTAAATCTGCAAGAATTGCTAACGGTTTTCAAAAAACTTCACAGTTCCTTCACAAGTTTTCTCTATAGTGAGAAGTTAAAAGTTAATGGCACTGTCCCTTAACTTTAGTGGAATCAGATCGCACGCGCTACAAGCCTATATCGGTGGACAGCAAGCCAAACCCAAACAGCGGGCTGGGGCGACCGAACTGCCCTCACCAATGGCCCTAGTTTTGGCTAACATAGAATGGCGCTCCCTGATGCGGGAGCGAGCGAGTTGGAGCGGTTTGAGAAGGTGTGAGAGCGGGATAAAAAAGAAAACCATTTCAGCGGAAAAATAGTGCGAGCATTATGAATAGACTGGATGCCAGCGCTCCGATCCGCAAGGGAGATTTCGCATAATGCACAGGGGCTTCACAAGAATGGAATCAGCAGCGACACACTTTCCAATGCACCGAACGCCTATAACTGAATTAGATATGCAGCAGGGACTTCTAATGAATGTGGAGCGCCGGGGGGTCAGTGGCGTAATGAAGGTATCCTTTCTGCCACGCTACATCCAGGCAGGAGCGGTGCTGTGCGCCGGGGTTGCACTCTCTATTGCAGCGTCTTTTCTGGCGTGGGACTGGGAGCGGGAGCGGCTGAGCGCCGAACTGCAGAAACGAGCGGACAACCTGGCTGCGGCCATGCAGAAAAGTATCAACAGCCATCTGGAAGCAGTCCAAAGCGTTGGGGACTTTTACGCGGCATCCTCCGCGACGGTGGGGCAAAAAGAGTTCAGGCTGTTTGCCGGCGGCACCCTGTCTCGCCATCCGAGTGCGGAAGCGCTGGCGTGGCTGCCTCGCGTGACCCATGCCGGCAGGCAAACTTATGAGGCAGAAACTTCCGCTGACTATCCCAACTTCCAAATAGTGGAAGGAGAGCCTCAGGGGACGACGAGCCGGGCTGCGCCGCGCCAGGAATATTTCCCGGCCACCTACATCGAGCCAGCAGCTCGCAACATGGCAGGCTTCGACTTTGGCTCCGACGCCACACTCCGCTCAGCCTTAGAAAAAGCGAGAGATACCGGCACCCTCACAGCCACGGGGCGGTTTTTGCTGGGGGGAGAGCAGCCGTCCATAGCGGTGGCGCTGCCCATTTACGCGAGCGGACGCCCCCACAACACCCCCCAAACGCGCCGCCAGAACCTAAAAGGGTTTGTCACCGGCATTTTTAATCTGGCGAAATTTGTCAGGGCATCGTCAGACGGTCCCGACTGGGAAAAGCTCAATTTTTTACTGGAGGACGAGACAGCTGCGGCAGGAGACAGGTTCCAGGCCTTTTATGACTCCAAAACGCAGCGGGCCACTGTAAGTCCAGACAGCGAAGAAATCCAGCACCGGGCGCGGTTTTCATGTCCGGAGCCAGCGGCTTGCCGGCGCAGGCTAAATGTCGCCAACCGCACCTGGTCACTGCAACTCACACTCACCCCGGAGTATCGAGGGGCGCAAAAATACCACTTGGCGTGGACGGCGTTCACCGGCGGGTTAATTCTCAGTGGCCTTGTGACTGCCTATTTGCTGAGATACCAGCGTCACACCTCCCGAGTTGAGCAGCTCGTCCGGGAACTGTCGGAAGCCAACTTTGAAATCAGATTGCTGAGCCGGCTCAGCGATCTGCTGCAAGCTTGCGTCACCCTCGAGGAAGCCTACAGGGTGATTCCCCGGCTGATGCAAAAACTGTTCCCCGATCACTCAGGAGCTATCTATATAATAAGTGCCTCAGGAAATCTGGTGGAAACCGCGACGGCCTGGGGCTCGCCCCCAACCAGCCAGCCGGTGTTCGCGCCGAATGACTGCTGGGCGCTGCGCTGCGGGCGAGCGCACCTGTTTGAAAACACGCGCAGCGGACTGGCGTGCCAGCACTACCAGCAGCCCCTGCCCGAGCAGTGTTTGTGCGTGCCGATGATGGCGCAGGGGGTTTCCTTGGGGCTGCTGTATTTGAGCTCGCCAGAGCCAGGAAAATTAACCGAGGGCAAACAGCATTTAGCCAGTACCGTCTCCGAACACATTGCCCTAGCTTTGGCTAACTTAAAACTGCGGGAAACCCTCAAAACCCAGAGCATTCGCGACCCGCTCACCAGTTTGTTCAACCGGCGCTACATGGAAGAGTTCCTGGAGCGAGAGCTGCACCGAGCCGCTCGCGCCGGCCTGCCCTTAGGCATTATCATGATTGACATTGACCACTTCAAGCACTTCAACGACAGTTTCGGTCACGACGGCGGTGACACCCTGCTGCAAGAATTGGCCATGTTTTTGCAAGGCTCCATCCGGGGTTCAGATATTGCCTGCCGCTATGGGGGCGAGGAGTTCACCCTGATCCTGCCGGAGGCGTCCTTGGAGCTCACCCAACAGCGAGCCGAGCAGCTGCGCGTTGGCGTCAAGCACTTGAACGTCCAGCACCGGCGGCAGCCCCTCGGGCCGGTAACGCTGTCGCTGGGCGTGGCCAGCTTCCCCAAACACGGCCTCACCCGGGAGGAGGTGCTGCAAGCGGCGGACGCCGCCCTGTACCGCGCCAAGAAGACAGGGCGAGACCGGGCGGTTACGGCGTCGCCGTCAGGGGGGTGAGGGGGGGCTGGCAGCAGGTTACAAAAATTTATCCAAAATTAGTTAAGCTTGCGGCTTATTGGAGCTAAACTAGAAAAATCACCGCACAGGCAGGATTCTACGCGCTGCGGCTTTTACCGGACTCAACCAATGTCGTTGAGCGAGCGAGTATTGTAAAACTTCCTTCACAGAGCAGACAGTAATAGACTTTGATTGACGAGAATGTAGATGGACGCTCGGACTTATGGTCTTCACAACCCAGTAAAAGATACGGACTATATCCCAATTCCGACAAAAAGAAATCCCTATGACTTAACGGTCAAGAGGGTTAGGGGATGTCTGGCAGTAAATCCCCGGCAGATAACGCCTGTGTTCCCTTCATACTTGGGCAAGGCACAAGCGTTGCTGAAACCCCCAGTAGGGTGCCAATCGCTCATGTCTAGGATTGTCGATCTGAAAAGGAATTATAGTGTGACAAGTGCTGTGGCATTGAAACAGACCGGGACGTGAACGCTGCAATTCAGGGGCCACAAGCCCGGGAGTCAAAAACAAGCCCAGCAGGGCTGAATATACGCCTGCGGACTGAAAAGAGCCGTCTCCCCAGGGTGAAGCGGGAAGCTTGCGTCTGGGCCTGCGTCAGTTTGAGCGCCTGAGGCGACAGGGGAATTTAGCATCATCTTCTCCCCCACTCTCGCTCTGTTCCTCTCTCCGGAAGAAGGAACAAGGAACAAACAAGAAAAGTTCTCCCCCTCTCCCCCCCTGCGCGAACGCCGCCCCTCTTTACCCAGTGGAGGGGTTTTTTATTATAGCGCAATATCGCTATAATATGCAAGACATTAGAAAGTTTAATAATTTTTGCGGAAAGGGCAGTAAAGGTCTTGCCAGAGGCCAAACAGAGGCATCATCTTATTAAGAAACTCTAAATATAGATAATCTGATTCAGCCTGGATGAAAACAAAAAAAGTATCTAAACTTTTCATGAAAAAACAGAGCCCGTCCCAGCGCTGGCCAGCCCTGAGGGCGTCTGTCCTGGGGAGACTCTCGTCCGCAGCGTCGCGTTTTCTGCACCGGCTGGCCGGCGGCGTCGCCCTAACCATCACTCTCTTCTTCTGGCAGGCACTGGCGGCGCACGAAGACGCTGAAATTCAGCGGAAGACTCAATTAGAAGCGGCGAGCGTCAAAATCGAACTGGCGAATCAAATGCAGCAGCTCTTCGTGGCCCTAGTCTCCCTGGGAAAGCGCTGGGAGAATTGCTCAAAGCCGTCCCAAAAGCAATGGCAAGCCGAGGCAGCACTCTATGTCCTGCAGCGGAGCGGATACCTTGCCATCCAGTGGGCGGACTCCGAGCTGAACACCAGCTGGACTGTGCGCCGGCAGGCGTATCAGGCGGCGGAAAAACTCAGCCCCGCACTAGCAGCGCAGCGCCAGGCCCTTGTGGCCCTTCCCAGCCGCCGGCAAGACCTCACCGTCACCGGCTCTGCCAACCTGGCGCAGGGTGGCAAGACTTTCCTAGTGTCTGTCCCCATTTTTTCGCAAGCGCCGCAATGTACAGGCGCGACTCGCGGTCCTGCACCTGAAGTGGGGGGGAGATTGCCCAATCCCAAATCCGCCACTCAAAATCCAAAAACGCCCGACGGGTACATTCTCGGAGTCTTGAGCACTCAGGAATTGCTCGATGGCACCCTCAACCAGAACATCAGGCGCGGATACACCATATCTATTTTCCTGGGCGACCGAGAAATCTACCGCAGCAATCGCGCCGGCAAGCCCAATCCGAAGTGGGTCAAAGAAGAAAAAATAGAGTTTTATGGAACCACTTGGCGCGTGCGAGTCATGCCGGCACCCGACTTACTGGCTTTGCAGCGATCCCCTCTCCCGGAGGTAGCGCTAGGCGCAGGAATTGCAGTGGCTTTTCTCCTGACATTAGCAGTCCGTCTCGCACAAACAGCGCATTTCAGCAGGAAGCAACTAGAAGCAACTAGCCAGCAGCTGCAAACAGAAATCACCTCACGAGAGCGGGCTGTCGCAGATGCCTTAGCGCGGGCGGAAGAACTGGCGGCACTCTGCGAAACGCTGCGCAATCAAACGCTTTTCTTGCAATCCATTCTTGAGCGCAGCGGCGACGGCGCGACAGTCGCCCTGGAAGGGGGAAACCAGGAACCGGGCGCAACGGCGGCAAGTGAAGCCGAAATCTCCGCAACCAACTCGCCAGCGCCCGAGGGGATTTGGGCGGGGCCGAGCGCAACCCCACTCACAGATGAGCCAGCAGCGATACAGGAAAGCATTGCGGCTATCCGCGACATCACCCAGAGCGTAGGGGCTGCCCTTGTGGCAGCCCGAGCGCAGGAAGCGCCGCACAGTCAAGCGCGGCGATTTCGCAATTTAGTGGAAACCGCCAGCGACTGGGTGTGGGAAGTGGACGAAAGTGGTGCCTACACCTACAGCAACCCCAAAGTGATCGACTTATTGGGTTTCCTGCCGGAAGAAGTGCTGGGCAAAACCCCCTTCGATCTCATGCCTCCAGAAGAGGCGTTTCGCGCTGCCAACATGTTCGGCCCGATAGTTGCCAAGCACCAGCCATTCTCATGCCTGGAAAACACAAATCTCCACAAAGACGGGCGGCTGGTTGTTCTGGAAACCAGTGGGGTCCCCGTCTTCGATTCAGAGGGTAAATTGCTCGGCTATCGGGGTATAAATCGAGACATTACCCACCGCGTGCGGGTTCTGCAGGCGCTGCGGCAGAGCGAAGAAATCTATCGCTTGCTGGTGGAGGGTGTCAGAGACTACGCGATTTTCATGCTAGATCCAAGCGGGCATGTGGTGAGTTGGAATCGCGCAGCGGAAAGGATTAAAGGCTATCGGACAGAAGAAATCATTGGCAAGCATTTTTCGTGCTATTACCAACTCGAAGACATTCAGCAAGGCAAGCCGCAGCGGTTGCTGGAGCGAGCGGCAGCCAGCGGCAAGGTGGAAGACGAAGGGTGGCGCGTCCGCGCAGATGGGTCGCGGTTCTGGGCAAATGTGGTGATTACAGCCTTGCGAGACGATAGCGGAGTCCTGCGCGGCTTCGCAAAAATGACCCGCGACATCACGGAGCGCAAGCAGGCTGCCGAAGCGCTGCGGGAAAGCGAAGAGCGCTATCGCTCTGCCATCGAGACGGCAGCTGAGGGGATTGTCCTGCTGTACGCAGATGGCAGGAGCAGCACTTGCAATGCCAGCGCTGAGCGCATTCTCGGACTTTCCGCCCATCAGATGACGGGCCGGACGTCCCTGGCTTTGCGCTGGAGTGCGATTCACGAAGATGGCTCTCCTTTCCCGGCTGAGATTCACCCGGCGATGGTGACTTTGCGCACCGGCGAACCGCAGTCTAATGTGGTGATGGGGGTTCGCAAACCGGAAGGAATCGTGACCTGGATTTCTGTGAATGCCCGACCTCTGTTCCGACCGAAACAGAGGGAGCCGTATGGGGTAGTGTTTTCGTTTTTCGACATCACTGAGCGCAAGCAAGCGGAAGAGGTGCTGCGTTTTTCGGATGAACTGCTGAAACAAATGCCTGATTCCATCGTCCTCACAGACTTGGAGGGAACTATTCAAAAATGGATGGGCAAATCAGAACAAATTTTTGGGTTTGCGGCTTCGGAAGTGATTGGCAAGCCGCTGAATTTTCTCTACCGGCATGACAGTAAGGGGGTGACTGCTGCCAATATTATCAACCAAATCCAGGAAACAGGCGTGTTTGGCGATGAACTCCTCAGCCGCAAAAAAAATGGAGCGTTTATTGAAATCGAAACGACGGCTAAAGCTTTTTGCGACACGGCAGGCAAACCTCTGTTTCTGATTGCTATCCATCGAGATATCTCGGAGCGCAAGCGGACGGAGGAGGCGCTGCAGCAAGCTAACCAGCAACTCAAGGCTTGGGTGAAGGAACTGGAGGAGCGCAACGACGAAATCAGTTTGCTCAGCCACATGAGCGATTTGCTGCAAACCTGCCTGACCCGCGAGGAGGCTTGTAAGGTGATTGCCCAAGTGGTGCCGCTCTTATTCCCTAATAATTCTGGAGCGGTGTTTACAATCAGCAATTCCAGAAACCTTGTGGAAGCGATAACCACTTGGGGCAGACCTGTGACTAGCCAGACGCTGTTTTCTACCCATGAATGCATCGGGCTGCGCCGGGGGCAGCCTCATCTTGTTGAAGACACCCGCAGCGGTTTGCTCTGCAACCACCTGGAGCGCGATTTCTTGCCTAGCGGGTATTTCTGCATCCCGATGGCGGCGCAAGGGGAAACTCTGGGGGTGCTGTATTTGAGTTTTATGGAACCGGGGCAATTAACCAGATCCAAACAGCAGTTAGCGGTGACGGTGGCCAGGCAGATTTCTCTGTCGCTTGCCAATTTAAAGCTGTACGAATCCCTCCAGCACCAGAGCATTCGCGACCCGCTTACGGGTTTGTTCAACCGGCGCTATCTGGAAGAGTCGCTGACCCGAGAAATACACCGCGCTTCGCGAGAACAGCAATCCCTGGGGATTATCATGCTAGATGTTGACCACTTTAAGCGCTTTAATGACACCTTCGGTCACGAAGCCGGTGATGCTGTGCTGCGAGAGTTGGGCCTGTTCTTGAAACAGCATATCCGCTCTTCTGATATTGCCTGCCGGTATGGCGGTGAGGAATTCATGCTGATTCTGCCGGAAGCGTCTCTGGAACACACCCAGGAGCGAGCCGAGGGGCTGCGTGAGGGCGTTAAGCACTTGAATATGGAGCATCACCGGCAGCCCCTCGGCGGAATTACCCTTTCTTTGGGCGTGGCGGTCTTCCCAGAGCACGGTCTGGCCGGCGAGGCGGTTATCCGAGCCGCTGATGCGGCGCTCTACCGCGCTAAAATCCTAGGGCGCGATCGCTCGGTCACCGCCTCCTGAACCGGAAACACCGCTCGAGCGGGTTGGCAAGTATTGCAGGCTGACACTACTCTTGCGACTGATTTGGATGAAAAAAAGGAACTGTATGCGGATCTAGAAATTCCGGAATACTGAATTGTATATATCAGGGGCGAAAGGGTGCTGGCGTTTCGGTTGCAGGAGGATGGCAAATACCAGCAGTGCGAATATTCTGTGGCGCTGGAGGGGTTGCCAATTGCTCTGACAGAGCGGACTTTAGCTCAGTTGAATGAGGGGAAAAATGGCAGTGCGGCTTTCTAGTTTTCCCAAAAGATTGCCAACCTGTAGGGGGTTGGGGCGGGGCGAGCCGGTGTTTGGTTCGGTGGGGGAATGGCGTTGAATATTCGGGGAATGAACCCCACCCCCTAACCCCCTCTCCACACGCGGGGAGGGGGAGAAAGAGATAGGGTTTTTGGTGATATAATCTTGTCTTACTGCAACGCCGGGGAATGGCAACACCGGCATCCCGCACCGGCAGTGCCGGCAAATCCTGCCACGTTTGTTCGGGGATGTGCTAAACTAAACGTAAGTGATTGGCAGGAGGGAGGATGAAAAGAGACGAGGTACTGGCAATTTTGGCGGCGCACCGGCAAGAATTAAAAGCTTTGGGGGTGAAGTCGCTGGATTTGTTTGGATCGGTGGCGCGGGATGAAGCACGCCCCGACAGTGATGCCGACTTTTTAGTGGAGTTTGCTGAACCTGGCGGGCTATTTCAACTTTTACGAGTGCAGCACTACTTAGAGGATATCTTGGGGTGTTCTGTAGATTTGGGAACCGAGAACGCTTTGAGGAAACATTTGCGGGAACCCGTTCTCAAGGAGGCTATCCGTGCCCTCTAGAGAATGGCCACTGCGGATTCAGGATATCTTGCAAGCGATTGAGCGAATTCAGCAAACTACCGCTGGGATGACTTTTGAGGATTTCGCCAGACTGGAATGAATTTTGAGGCAAGGGATTCTGTATAATTTTATCATCATCGGTGAAGCTGCTATAAATGTGCCTGATGAAATTCAGTCGCGGTATCGCCAGATTCCCTGGCGTCAGATGGGTGACATGAGGAATGTAATGGCTCACGAATACTTTCAAATAGATCCAGAAAGACTTTGGAGAACCATCCGCGATGATTTACCTCCCCTAGTGCCGGTGTTGCAGGAATTATTGCAACGCGAGGTTAGGGGAGGTTAGTTTTTTTGGGTGGGGTAGGGTGGGAGTGCCGGTGGGATTGGGGGGTGAGAGAGGGGAAGGGCGCTTGCGCTTCCCGGCTAATTCACTTTTTCTGAATGAGTTATCCTGGATCTCCTGCCATTTGAGGGGTTATTTATCGTCTGCCAACTGTCGCCTTCATAAGTTATAAGAACTTCTTGACCTACATCTGCCTCAATCTTGTCTTCATACCAGACAAAGTAACGATTGCTGCTCTTAGCCTGAACCAGAATTTTATACTTGGTATAATCGATGCCAAATGTTTGCAAAACTTTAAACGATTCAGTCGCCATAATATCCTTTTTCTGGGGTACTTGTTCACTTCTCACTGAGGCGGTTGAGGTGGCAACTCAACCTTCCCATTGACGGGCGTTATTGTGAATTCCTGCTTCTCAGCCGCCTTGTTAGCCTCAATTATCTCAGTCATTGCCTCGCTAAAATGAGACTGGGTGACACGCTTTTTTTCTTTGGGCTTGTCTTCTTTGGCAGCAGCCACTACAGCTTTTAAGACAGCATTCTTGATGTCTCTACCGGATATTTTATCAAACTGCTTAGCAAGTTCAGCAAAATCTACCGACTTATCATCTAAAGGAAGTTTGCGGGGAATCTGAGCTTGCCAAATCTGGGCGCGTGCTTCTTCATCCGGTAAATCAAACTGAACCTTCCACCGGATACGGCTGATGAAAGCCGGATCGTAGTTACGGATTAAGTTTGTGGCGAAAATGACAATCCCCTCGTAGGAAGAGAGTTGCATTATCATAACGCTGCGGGTTAAGTTAACCGCAGTGTCAGTGGATTGGCTGACATTTTCCAGACGTTTACCTAAGAACGAATCTGCTTCATCGAAGAAGAGGACTGCCTTTTGACTGGTGGCAAACTCAAAGGCTTTGGCGATGTTTTTCGGGGTGTCGCCAACATACTTAGACTCAAGCTGCTGGTAAGGAACCACCAAAATTTTCAGCTTTAGCGCATGAGCGAGGGCTTCAGCGGTGAGAGTTTTGCCTGTACCAGACGGACCCGAAAAGTTGACGGAGAGGGCTTTGTCCAGCTTGTGCTTTTCACCCATCCCCCACTCCCTGTAAATTAAGTCTTGAAACTCCAGTTCAGCTATTATTGATTCTACCTGATGTCTGGTTGTATTCGGCAGGATGACATCATCTAGAGTGTATTTTGGATCTCTCAGATATGGGGTAAAATCTATTGAGGAGTCAGGGGCTTTATCAACCCCCTCAACTTCTTGTTTTTGGTTGGCTCTTTGGCCTTCACCGTTTCTCTCATTTCCAGAGATGCCGGTGCAGCCAAGCGCCTCCATAAACTCTCTCGCTCTATCAGGTCTGGGCATGGCAATTATCAGCTCCTTCAGTCGATTTGGACAATCAAAGCATTGAAAGTAATTTTTTTCTTGGCTTTGCTGTACGGCTCTAGGTTTTTACCTAAGGTTTCACCTAAGTCTTGGAAAAACTGAACAACAGAGTTGTTGGCCAAGATATCCCAGGGTTCTGGCCGGGCGATAAACTTCTTAAAAAGAGGCGCGAGCAGTTTTTTAGCGTCTCTCGCCCACTTTTGGTATTCTGGGCCGGTTAACTCATTATCAAGAACATAAATCGCTTCTAGCTTAGAAAACAGTACATTCGAGGCAATCGGCAAATCGCGACTGTCAATAGATGGGACTTCATACTCTCTTTCTTCCGGTCTTGTATGTGTGTCATACAGCCATATCTTTAGCTGCCTAAAATTACAGTCGCGGACACGAATACTTGACCTAAATAAGGGGCCAACAAGTAAATCATCGAAAAAGCGCTGTGTTTCCTCAGGAACAACAGATTGACCGTTATTCAGTCTAAGTCCTGGTAGGCCAAACAGTTCAATCCTTCTCAAACTACCCTCACGGTAAGGTGAGCGAAAATCTAAAACAGTATAGATAGTTTCCGATTCCGGGTTCCATAGCTTTTCTGGTTCAGAGTTGCGGGGCATAGTTCAATCCTAATGCGGAATGTAGATCGCGGCCTTAATGATCTTCAGAATACTGGAGATTTTTCAGAACCATTACTTTTGTCACTTCTGACCGCTGCTTGGGCAAGGGAGTATTCTCAGGTGCTTGCTCAATGCTGAAAAGCTGTGAGGGTTTGTTGAGAGATTTGGGGTCCCAAATCTCCATTAAAGTTTCAGTGAGAATTGCTCCTGCGTAAACGATTGCACATAAAATATCGGCCATCCCAAAGGCTGGAATCAGAACCCCGACAATCGCGGTATGCCATACTGCTTGTATGATGGAAACTAAAGATATTACAAAAGCAGCCGCAGCTCGTCCCAGCCAGTCAATCAACTGATCTACCAGACCGCCAAGCCATGCGAAAAAGCCCATTTAAGCTACCTCCAAACTTACTTACTATACCGTCAGTTTAGTGACCATTGGGTTCTGCACTGTAGGTAACTGAACACCTTCCTCCTGATTCACCGGCCTCACTGACATTAAAAAAGGCTCGCGATACGTTTGCCTTGGGTCTATGAATGCGAGAATGGTATCCAGACCGTCCTGAAAAACAGCCAACAGCCACTCCCTACTATAACCAAACTCTTGGCGCAGGTAGGATTCAATCTCTGGCCAATTATTATCTAAAAACTGAGCTATCAAGGCCAGATAGTATTTGGTTGCCTCTGTTACATATCCCCAAATCTCCTTAACTGCTGCAACCAGGTTCTCCCATAACCTAGCAAAAGCTCTTGATAAAGCCTCAACAATGGTAGCGAAAGCATAACCGGCTGCTGCACCCAGGACAAAGGCTGCAGCGGCTTGCAGCAGAATATCCCAAACCATTTCTCTTGACTCCTTGTGGGCTATCCCCCCTTCCTCCCTAAATTGGAGGACTGAGAGGAGAGGGCTTTGGCACCTGTGCTTTGATGAAGAACCTAAAGGTTAATCAGGGTGCCGGTCGTCTCGCGATCCAATCGCAAGCCCTACCGCGCTCCTGGCCACTGCTTGAGTATTTCTACTGGCTAGCGAACCAGCCGGCAGGCTCAACCTCATCGCTTACACCCATAATAAACTCCCCCCACCTAACTGGCGACTAACAGAGGCTATAATTTTCAGTTAGGCTCACGTTACCAATTTCCCGGCACTGCAATGGCAAATAATAAGGAGGAGATGTTCGCCGAGGCGGCCCATTACTGGGACTTGCAAAGGCTGTACCAAGCCCTGGCCGAGGCCAAGCGGCAACTGGCCCCTCGCGCCAGAAAGGGGCTGACAAACACGGAAAAGCTTTACCTGCGAGGGCTGCTGTGCGGTAACAGCCCCGCTGAAATGGCCCGCAAACTCCTCCAGAGTCCCAAGGGAGTTGAGGTTTTTTTGTGTAAAACTTTATACCAATACTTTAAAAAGATGGCCAATTCCCCAGATGAGCCAATAGGAAATTGGAGAAATATCAATACCTGGCTAGAGTCAGCAGGATATAAAACTCAGTCGCCTCCTGAATCTAAATCAAAAAAGTATGTGCCATTAGAACCTTTAGTAAATATAGTTAATATAGGCTTGGAGAACAACAATACAATAACAATTGATATCAAGGTTCGACTTGAATTGCCTGCCCCTTCAGAATCCCAAAAAACAGACGCCCCAGACACCGGCGAATATCCCAAGTGATGATTGCCAGGAACGCACTACGCGCCCAATTCCCAGCGCAACCTCTCCCACCGGCAACCCCGCGCCCAGTTTCCCAAGTTTCTGTCCGACTAGCAGTTTTTCTAACAAAACTCATCAAGCCTTGCAATGCCGGCAGTCTTATTCGCCCGCCGCAACTCCCGCCACACTTTCCAATCTGCTATCTCAGGCAGTATAGCAATAGGCAGCTCAGTAATGGACAAGGCATCTCACTTGCTAGTAAGGATAGGGACAGGCGAGACGCCTGTCCTACGTCCTAACTTAAGTGACTGCTGCTATATCACCCTATAGCCCTTTGACATCAAACATCGCACCCAGAACCGGCACTCTATCCTTAACGGTGTCGCCTTGAGATTTCAGGACTTACGCCACTTAATGTGGTGTGTGGTGGGTTACGCTACCGCTAAACCACCCTACAGATAGAGGTTTTGCGTAAGTCCTGGATTTGTTAATAGGTTCCAAGAACCTAATTATAACACAATTATTATTGTTTTGTAAATAAAGGTCGATTTGAAAGCCGGTCTTCATCTCATGCTTGTTGCAGATATTCAAATGTCTCTCGCTGCTCCTCTTCGTCTCCCTCTTCTGCTCACTTGTCTAACCCTTCAATCGCAGCTTTATTCCTCTCCATCTGTTCTTCCGGCGTTCTTTTGGGAAGTACATAATGACCCGACGGATTCTTTGAGCCGGCAGAAGCGGACTGCAGCGAGTGAGCCAGCTGCTGGGCAACCACCTCTGCAATCAGCACTTTTATCGCAGTATTGACTTGGGGCGCGGACCGTAGGACAGGCGAGACGCCTGTCCTACGCCCCTACCTGTCCCCCCACCCCAACTTTGCACCGGCCTCTCCCCTGTCCCGCTACCTGTCCCCCCGCCTGTCCCCCCCACCCCGACTTTGGACCGGCATCTCCCCTGTCCCGGCGCAGGCGTCCCGGCGCAGTCCAGGCGTCTCTTAGCCCCCTCCCCGCAGCGGACAATCGGGGGTTGGGGGTGGGGTTCTCCCCTGTCCACCCCATCCCCCGCCTGTCCACCCCCCCTCCCAACCGGCACCCCCCAAAACAAAAAACCTCCAGACAGGCTGGAGGATTATATTCTTAACCAATCATTTTGTCAACCCCATTCAGTGGGTTGCCGGTTCAGTCGTTCGGATGGCCCTATTTCCAGTCTTTTGCCGATTGGTCCAAAACGTAAGCGGCAACGTCCTCGATTTGCTTTGCATTCAGACGACCCTTAAACGCCGGCATGGCATTTTTGCCGTTCGTCACCTGCTTGATAATTGCCGCTGCAGAGTTCATCTTGTACTTCTCCAGAGCTTCCTTCTTCAGAGTCTTGTTGCGCATCACCACGTTGCCGCCGCCGGCGTGGCAAGCTGTACAGTTGGCGCTAAAAATCTTGGCACCGGCAGCGCCGTCAGCTAGAGCCGGCTGACCCGTGAAAACGGTCAGCGCTGCCAGCGCGATCAGGACAGCGGATAAGAGTCTCTTCAACATAGTGCTCCTCTACTAAACACAGGAAATTTTTCTAAGACCTCATTTTATCCGCTTCGCTGACACAAAACGCGACACCATGCGGAGCTACACCCGCAAGCCGGCAAAAAGCCCACTTCTTAACCCAGGCGAGAGGGGAAAGGGGAAAAATCTATTCGTCTTTTTAAAATTTTTGCTTATATCAAATTATGTCGCATTTTGTCAATACTCCCTCGGAAAAACCTTTAGGGTCGCAACCATTGGCTCGCTCTCAGCCCTGATGTTCTTTCCGCGCCTCAATCTGGCCGCAGACCTCACCCCTAGCCTATTTTCCGTTTAATTACTTGCGACTGGGATTGAGGCTGAGATGGTGAGAGGGGGAGGTCTTAATAAGATTAATTAAACAGATTATTCCTCTTGCGGGGTTGGCACTGCTGGCGCAGACTCCCCGCAAGAAAGGGCTATAAGTCGCCCGCCGGCGATAATTGCGACAAGCAATCCGGAGGATTGCATTATCTAAGATCCGGGGGGGGTGGCTGCGGGGTCAGTGGGAACGCCCCAGCTCGAAAAATACCTGGGTCAATCCGCAAGAGCCGCAATCCTGCGGGGGGCGAAGGGCTCTCAGCAGGACTGGGAGCCGGTTTATAAAATAATTGTTAAGATAGCACCGGGACCAGAAACCGGGAATCTTGCTGACGTTATAGGGGCCGGTGCGCGCAAGATGTCTATGGGTTTTTCCGGATGTGAGTGAGCTCGCCCCTGCTAACTGCGGACTCACTGCAAAAATGTCTCTGGGTTTTTTCGGATGTGAGCTTGCCCCACCCCTACTTCCGGCGTGCCCACGAGAAGAAAGCCGGTTTCAAGTGACTTCACTTTTTCTTGATGAATAACCTCTCAGGCCAAGTTATGGTGGCAGAAGACAGCTCGAACAGTGGAAAACTCACGCTCAATCCATTCAAAATCTTTAACAGTCGGGAGAGGGCGGCGCGGTTCCCCGGAGTGCTAGTTCTGCTAGCCCAAAGCGACTGCGACATTGCCGCAATAGATTGCCAGAGGCCGGTGGTTGATGGCTGTTGGCGGCAGCTCGGGATCGAGTCCTGAGCGGAAAGGAGGCGCTTCGCGTCAGGCTTCCCACTTCGCCGGCATGCCTGTCCCCCTCGGAGATGGCGCAGAGTTTTGGATTGAGAAGCCAAGCCGGCAGAGCGATGAAGGGTATGGAATGAAAGCTATGATATTAATACATAAAACTCCCAGCGTCGCCTTGTTTGTAACAATTTTTTAATATTCAACAGGGCTGCCACATCTCATGTCACACATTTTGATTGTTGATGATGATTCGGCCACTCGGTTGCTGCTCAAAAGAACCCTGCAAACAGAAGGCTATCAGGTCACAGTGGCCAGAAACGGCGAAGAGGGTCTGGCGCTAGCGCGGCAGCTGCATCCGGACTTAATAATTTGCGATTGGATGATGCCGGTGATGGATGGCTTGCAAATGTGCCGGCAGCTGAAGGCGGATGAGCAGCTGACAGCCGCGTTCTTTATTTTGCTGACTTGGCGCAACAGCGTCGGAGATCGGGTGGAGGGGCTCGATTCTGGCGCTGACGAGTTTTTGTGGAAACCGATAGATATGAATGAATTGCAAGCGCGGGTGCGAGCTGGACTCCGCGTGGGACGGTTAATGCAGCAGTTGAGTGCGGCCAATCGGGACCTGTTGGCGGCCAACCAGAAACTCTCCGCTCGCAACGAACTGCTAGAGTCTCTTTCCCTCACCGACCAGCTGACAGGCTTGCTGAACCGGCGGGCTCTGGAGCAAACCCTGCCCCACCTGCTGCAGCAAGTGGGCTCCCGTCAGGCCGGCGCTCGCTACCGGTATTTATGCGCCTTCGTGATTGATGTGGATCATTTCAAGCTCGTGAACGATAACTACGGCCACCAGGCGGGAGACTGGGTATTGCGCGCCCTCGCGGGACGCTTGCAGGGCAGCACTCGCCCCAGCAGTTTTTTATATCGCTACGGCGGGGAAGAATTCGTCTGCATTGCTCCAGGAATCAGCCCAAACAGCGCCTGGGCCTATGGTGAGAGCTTGTGCGCTGCCATCTCCAGTAACCCCATCCAGGTGTCTGAAGATTTAGCGATCCCGGTCACCATCAGCATAGGGGGCGCAATCGCCAGCCAATCCAACCCGCTTAGCAGCCAAGACTTATTGCACCAGGCGGACAGAGCCCTGTACCAGGCCAAACGGCAGGGTCGCAATCGCCTCCAGATGGCGCAGCCCCCGGCCTTTGCCGTCGGGGAAACCCACTCCTTACAGCCCCGGGTTGAGAAACCTCTCGGCAGTCTCAACCAGCTGTAAGCCCTGAGCCCGCCCCGGGCTAAACCATAATTTTTTTAACGGAAATGCGCTGTTCTAGAGATGGCCAAAAAACCATAATCCTGCTTTATCCCGACTAAAGCGCCAAGCGTAATTTTTTTGATTCCGGCAAATTAATCAAACCTTTCCGTCCCCCATCCCGGGGCGGTTTGCGCCGATCTCAAAACAAAAGCCGCTAAATTTTCTATCTCTGGCTGGGACAGCCAACTTTCAGGCACCTGACGGCACCAAAAAGTGATGTCGCTGCCGTCATAAATCATGGGCTGGCGCAAATAGGCCACCAGAGCGTTAATATTGTCGCGAGGAGGCGTCGCCCCTTTGAGATCGCCCAGGGACAGAGACACGCTCGGATCGGGCAAAGTCGCTCCCCCCACATGGCAGTTGATGCAGCTTTGCTCAAACAGGCGCTTGCCGGCGGTCAGGTCCGCCGGAGAAAACAGGCGTGTGCTACCCTGTCCGTCCATTTCCACCGGCACCGGCTCGCGAGCTTTCAAGTACCGGAACACATAGGGGTCCACACTCGCCGCCCAAGCCGGCGAGCTGGCCACCATCACGGCAAGCACTGCAGCTAAAACCGCTAGAACACCGCGAACTGAGAACAATCGGCGCAGCATTGGATATCAACCTCTTCTGATGCCAGTAAAAAGTAAAAAGGCAAAAGATCCAGGAAAGCATTTGACTTTTGACTTTTTACATTTTACTGTTTACATTTTTGTGGCAGGTTCTTAATTGTAGACCTTGCCGCCTCCCCAGGCTGGCCCAATAATATTCGGCTGGACGAGAATGTGACCGGCGATGGCATACAGGTCATCTTCCGAGAGATTTCTCATCTCCGGGAAAAGATCAGCGCTATCTTTACTCGGGTGGTACTCAGCAATATTGTCAAACCCATCATAGGTTGTGGGGTGTTTCAGATAATCCACCAGGGCTTCAAGATTGTTGCGAGGCGGGTTGGCTCCAGCCAGAGTCTCTGTTGACAGACCCACATTGTAGTCTGTTTTCGTTTTGCCCCCCGCATGACATTGAGAGCAAGTATCGTTAAACAGGCGTTTGCCCTGTTCGACTTGTTTCAAGCTCAACACAACAGTGTCACCCTGCTCGTTCAGCAGCACCGTGCGGGTTGCTGCATCCAGCTGCACCGCACTAGCCCCACCCACAAACATCTGAAACGCCAAAAATACAGTGGCCACAGCAAGCCAGATGTACCTTTTCCGCATGGTTTTCCTCAAAAAATAGCCTTAGTTATTGGACGCTCAACACAGCTTTAGATCGGTGGTATCTACTCCTGTTCTGGCCGCCCAGCACGCTGCGGAGCCGCCGAACCGTTCTGACAGCACACCGGCCATCTCGGGGTTGACAAACATGTCCCCAGACATTATCTGAAGCAGAACTTTTCCCCCGGGCATTGCTGGGGGTTACCCATCAGAACCGCTCTCCTGGCGTTGAGCGATGATGTGAGACATAATTGCCTTGGCATCCTCCAACGCCAGACGGGTCTGGGGGTGTTTGTAGGCAATGCCCAACCGGTCGCACAGCCGGCAAACCTCCTCTACAGGAAGATTGTAATCGGAGGCGATTTCTGCTATAGACAAATCGGCAAACCCCATAATGATGATGGTTAGCTGAAAGGAGTTGATAGAGCCACGTCAATATAATGCCACCTTCTACGCACCTTTCGATGCACCTGTGTCAAATTTCAATCCCGTTTGCGGGATTCACTCCCACTGCTGACATCCCGCGTCAGATTTTCGCACCCCAGACTCACCGGCAGCCGGTTGCGCCGCCAGAACTCCCTACCACACCGGAGCGTCAAAGTCAAGGGAGCCGGCAGGCCGGCGCTGCATATTCCAAGCGATGTTGAACCCGGCACCCCAACCCCCTGCCTCTTATCCCCAGAGGGGGCCCCACCTTCCCCGCAGGCGGGGAGGGGGAGTGAGAGGGGGCTCTCGGGCTGGCCCACATCAGGAAATTATGCATTTAACTTACACTATTATAGCCAATTTCCAAGTCCCATGAGCATCGCTTCAAGCAGCTTTAGGCGGATCTGATAATTGCAGGAATAAGCAAATTAAAAGCATTTTCCTTAGCAGCCTGTCTGTCAGGCTGAACCGGCACTCTCAACAGGGCAGTCCTGCTGAAGCTCACCGCTCAGCGGTCACTGGTGACTTTTCCAGACCGGCTCTCTTCGAGGGGGATAGCTTGGGGGATTTGCAGGCGGTGGGCTGCCGGTGGCAGGGGAGTCAAATGCAGGCAAATCAGCTTAGCCAGAGTTGGCTTCAGCTGGGTGCGGGGCACAATTGCATCCACAAAGCCGTGCGAGAGCAAGTCCTCAGCGCTCTGAAAATCCTCGGGCAGCTTTTCGCGCAGAGTTTGCTCGATCACCCGGCGACCGGCAAAGCCGATAGTGGCCTTTGGCTCAGCCAGAATAATGTCGCCCAACATAGCAAAGCTAGCCGTCACCCCCCCCGTAGTCGGGTTAGTCAGCACCGGCATGTAGAGCAGACCGGCGCTGCGGTGGCGCTCCAGAGCCCCAGAGATTTTGGCCATTTGCATCAGGCTCAGCATCCCCTCCTGCATGCGGGCACCGCCAGAGGCGCAGACAACAATCACCGGCAAGCCCATCTTTGTGGCGTGCTCTATCAAACGGGTGAGTTTTTCCCCCACAACCGAGCCCATACTGCCGCCCATAAACCGGAAGTCCATCACCCCGAGGGCCACCGTTAGCCCATCCAGCTGCCCCACCCCCGTCTGCACCGCATCGGCCAGGCGGGTTTTTTCCTGGTACTCGCGCAAGCGGTCCCCATAGGACTTGCGGTCATAAAACTTCAGCGGGTCAGTCGGGCGCAGTTCCTCATCCAGGGGCGTCCAGGTGTTGGCGTCAATTAGCTGGCGGATGCGCTCCTCACTGAACACCCGGTTGTGATGGCCGCACTCCAGGCAGACCATTTGGTTCGCCCGCAAGTCTTTAGTGTAGGAGAGCACCCCACAAGCCTCGCATTTATTCCAAAGACCGTCGGCAATCTCGCGCTCCTGCCGGTCTTTGCTAATTGGGCCAGATTTCCGTCGATTTGCAAACCAATCAAATAGAGACATGAAAGCGGTTAATTCCTTACTAGACGCATGCAGTTCCCCTGCCGGTCAAACCCTTAGACTTTCTATCCTATACCCGGAAAGCGACACCCAGTCACTCTGGCAAGCCAGACTCTTCCCCCTCCACAGGACTGAGGAGGAGCAGCGCCCTCCAGCGGTCTTGTGAGCTTGCCTTGCAGCGCCGCCCGACAGCCGGCACCCAAATAAGACCCCGCTCCCAAATCTACAATCCGGGTGGGGATCTCGTGAGCGGCCAGCACTTGCTGCATCAATTCAGCCTGCGGGCGGCTGCCAGTAGTTCGAGCGCGCGATCCAACAGACGACCTTAATTTTATCAAGCCACCGGCCTTAATCCGCTCTGGCGGCGCACCGCCCAAGCCCTATCCCAACCTACCAGATTTTCAGGCAGCAGTGCGTTTTCTGGTTTTTCGCGCTCCCCGCCTCAGCCGGGGAGCGAGGGGTGGCCCGCTTGAGCCTGCCGGTTGTGGCAAATCGTGGGGCGGTGTGGGGTGGGAGCCCCCTGTGCCCGCTGCCCGCACACCGCTCAAAGGCACCGGCAGGCGTGATTGTTCGGGCAGGAAAGCCCACCCTTCCCCAGCGGTTGAGCCACCGGCACCCAACACCGGCAGCTGCCGGTGGGGCTGTACCCTGGGAATATTGCGCTAAATCACACCGCGCTGTTACAAAACATTAAACAATAAAATTACAAATCTCAAGCATCTACCCTGGCTTGGGGTCAAGGGGACTTTCCTGCAGTCAATCAGCAAGCTGGATACCCGGCTGCTGGCTGGCTAAAATCTGCTGCCCGCCCAGCCGCCCATTCCCCACTCGCCCACGGATGGCACAACTATGATTTTTCAGCCTCACCCAACAAAAACTGAACCCGCTTCCAACCCTTCGCAAGCCCACTCATCGGAGAACTCAGGCTGGCTCAACCGGCAGGTGCGCCGCCTGAAGATTGGAACCAAAATAAGCCTCGGCTACGCCCTCAGCTTTGGGATTGCCGCTGCCGGCATCTCAGCGGGGCTGCTGGTGGGAGACTCTTACCGCCAACTTGCCGAGAACCGCGAGCAGCAAACCGGCGAAGAAGTCAGGCTTTTCACTCACTTGCAAACCGCTGTACTCCAGTCTATCCGGCACCAGCAGCAGCTGATTCCTCTAGCAGGACAGCCGCAAAAGTTTCAGCGAGAATACTCCCATCTCCTCACTCATGCGGCGCAAGTCAAACAGCTGTGGTCGCAAGTCCAATCCTTAGCGCAAAAGAAGAGTTTCCTCACCGATGTTGATGCCGAGGCTCTCCCCGTATTCCTGCAAACCTACCAAGGGGTGCCGCAGGCATACTTTCAGGAACTAGATAAACTCATCGCGCCAATCAATCCACCTTCTTTGAAGCCAAACGAGAGATTGGCAGCGCAAAACCGCCTGCTGGAGTTCACCACGAGCCCTGTTGCGAGCCGGTTTGATAGCATTGCGGATGCCCTAACTGATATCATTCAAGTAGGGCGCGATCTCGAACAGCAGCGGGATGCTGCAATGATGGCTGCCATTCGCGTCAAAAATGGGATTGTTGCCGCCGGCATCCTCTTGTCAGGGGGAGTGGCGTTCCTGTTCGCTCGCTACACCCGCCGCGCTATTGTTCGCCCCCTGGAAGAAGCCATCGGTGTCGCTCAGCAAGTCACCCGCGAATCTAACTTTTACCTGCAAGTGCCGGTGACTTCTGCTGATGAAGTGGGCGTCTTAGCCACTTCTCTCAACCAACTCATTGTCAGAGTAAGGCAGTTGCTGGCAGAACTGGAAGCAGAAAAAGAAGCCCAGCTGTTCCAGAATGAGAAAATGGCCAGCCTCGGGCGCACGCTTGCCGATGTGGCGCACGAACTCAACAATCCTATCAACTTCATCTATGGCAACTTAGACGCAGCTAAAGGCTACATATTGGATATTTTAGCGCTGCTGGAAACTTACGAAGCTGAGATAGAAAACCCACCGGCAGCAGTTCGAGAGCACTCAGACGAAATAGACCTGGATTTTGTTAAAGAAGACTTGCCGAAAATTTTACGTTCGATGAAAGTCGGTACGGAACGCGCCCGGGATATTATCCTGACGTTGAAAAATTTCTCCCGCCTGGATGACAGCGCCCCCCACCCTGTAGATTTGCACGAATGTATTGAGAGTACGCTGATGATTCTCAACAACCGGCTCAAAAAGGATATTAAGCTGGTGCGCAAGTACGGGGACATCCCAGCGGTTGAAGGGTACATGGGTTTGCTCTACCAGGTGTTTATGAATATCCTCAGCAATGCCGTCGATGCCTTAGAGGAAAAACAGGTATCTCAAGACGGCAAGCAGATTGTCATCACCACTGAGCTAGACAGTGACTGGGTGGTGGTGCGAATTGCGGACAATGGAGTGGGGATTGCGCCGGACAAGCAAAATAATATCTTTAATACCTTTTTTACCACAAAACCGAGAGGTGTGGGCACCGGCTTGGGGCTGTCAATTAGCCGCCAGATTGTGGAAAAGAAACATGGCGGCAGAATTACGTTTTGCTCTGCTGCCGGCACGGGTACGGAGTTTGCCATCGGGCTGCCGGTGACACAGCCCACCGGCAAGGCTTCATTCGTTAAGGGGTGAGGGGTTATAGCAATTCACCTTGTTTCGGGGCGGTTTCCGTTCGTAGTTGGGCTTCAGCCCAAAAGGTTCGCAGTTGGGCTTCAGCCCAAAAGGTTCGTAGTTGGGCTTCAGCCCAAAAGGTTCGTAGTTGTGGCTTTAGCCCAAAAGGTTCGCAGTTGGGCTTCAGCCCAAAAGGTTCGTAGTTGGGCTTCAGCCCAAAAGGTTCGTAGTTGGGCTTCAGCCCAAAAGGTTCGTAGTTGGGCTTCAGCCCAAAAGGTTCGTAGTTGGGCTTCAGCCCAAAAGGTTCGTAGTTGGGCTTCAGCCCAAAAGGTTCGTAGTTGGGCTTTATAGCAGTATGCACTTAGGTTAGAACATTAGACCTTCAGGCTCGGCGGACGCCCCCCTACGCCTATATAGCAGTAAGCATTTAGGAAACCTACATTCCGGCCTCCCTTGCTCCAGAGCTTCCGAAGCTTCTATTGTTCTAACCAATATGACTGCTGCTATATCCGATTAAATGAGATTTGTAA
>NZ_KB235949.1:604766-609914 GCF_000332335.1 Kamptonema formosum PCC 10802
ACACGCCTTCAGACAGGTTTTGTATATATGCTTTCAACCGGAGATTAGATAACTTTGCCCCCGCCGGCACCCCCTTCTGTGGGGCCAATCGGCTGTTCGTGGCCCACTTTCGGCTGCCGGTGGCCGCTTTTCGGCAGCAAATTGCCGTAAATGAGAAATTTTCCGATTAAATGAGATTTGCAAAACGCGCCTTCAGACCGTTTTTGTATATATGCTTTCAACCGGATATTAGATAAGTTGCCGTGCGTGGGAACGGGCTGCGGCGGACAGATATAGCAGTATGCACTTAGGTTAGAACATTAGACCTTCAGGCTCGGCGGACGCCTCCCCTACGTCTATATAGCAGTAAGCATTTAGGAAACCTACATTCCGGCCTCCCTTGCTCCAGAGCTCCCGAAGCTTCTATTGTTCTAACCAATATGACTGCTGCTATAGCCCAAAGTTTGTAGTTGGGCTTTAGCCCAAAAGGTTCGCAGTTGGGCTAAAGCCCAATCGGCTCGCGCATTATTGCAATCTAATAAGCTATTGCGCTATAATGCTGCTGGTTGTAAAAAAGAGGCAGAGCCTCCAAAGCAGCGTTCCCAGGCTCCGCCTGGGAACGAGGGTAAATTCTGGCACACACGCGATGTATCGCGCCTGAAAACAGGGATTAACTGAGGGGGAAAAATAGCCGCAGGTAGGTGGAGAGAATCGCTTCGCCCCAAAGGGCGGCGATGCCGGCACCGATGGCCAGGAAGGGGCCAAAGGGCATGGGATGGCGGCGATCCAGCCAGCCGAGGGCGATTGCGCCGCCACCGGCAAAGGCACCGATGGCGCAGGCGAGAAAGCCGGCGATCAGCAAATACTTCCACCCCAACCACGCTCCCATCATGGCTGCCAGTTTGGCGTCTCCCGCACCCATTGCGGTTCGCCCAAAGGCGAGGGAGCCAACGAAGGCGATAATGTCGAGCAGCCAGATTCCCACAACTGCGCCGATAATGCCTGACATCAGCTGTTTGACAGCACCGGCACCGGCGAGTGCCGGCAGAAAACCGGCTGCGGTTTGAAAGGCTAAACCGGCAACCAATCCCGATTGTGTGAGAGGATTGGGCAGGGTCATGGTATCGAAGTCGATCAGGGAGAGTGCCAGCAGCCAGCTGAAGAACGCCCAGTAGCCGGCGGTTTGCCAAGTCGGGCCAAATTGCCAGAAAACCAGCAAGAAGAGGGTGCCGGTGGCGGCTTCCACGAGGGGGTAGCGCGGGGAAATGGGACTGCGGCAGTGCCGGCAGCGCCCGCGCAGCCACAGCCAGCCGAACACCGGCACGTTTTCACGAGCGCCGAGCCGGTTGAGGCATTTGGGGCAGCGAGACGGTGGCCACAGGAGGGACAGACCCGCCGGCAGCCGGTAGACAACCACATTCAGGAAGCTGCCAATAGAAGCTCCCAAGGCGAAGACAATCAAGCCGGCGGCAAAGGTGACGAGCGTGTCCACTTATGTAGAAGTGTGAGGTGTGCGGTGCGGGGTGGGCGATGTGGGGTGCGTTGCGCGGCGGAGGTGGGGTGCTCGTGCCTTGGTGTCCCGCGCCCAATGCCATCATGCGCCATCCCCGACGCCCTTAATAGAGTTCCGATTCAATCTGCTCAAAAGGCACAAAAGATTCGTTTGGCAACAAGATTGGCTTGCGGGATAGAATCAATTGGCCCCGATAAGTCAGCCGGTCGATGACCACACCGAGGGGGCGCTGAAGACGAGCGGCATGAACTTCCTGGTAGGTACGATAGATTTTCCGAGCTGCTCTGAGCAATGCGGGATCGAGCAACTTGGGGAAATCAGCACTATCTGGCCCTGGCTCTGGCCTTTTCTGTGAAGCGTACACTACGCTTACCCCTATTTTTTCGCATGAGTTTAGCCCTTCTTCTGTGACTATAGCAAGGGATTGACCAAATGTTTAGGGGATTTGCCCCCCGTGGGGACAGGCGGGAGGCCGGTCCTACGTCTGGGAGGGGGGTTTTTGGGACAGGCGGGACGCCTGTCCTACGCCTGGGAGGGGGGTTTTGGGTCGGAGGGAATGCCGGTCCTATGACGTAGCGCAGGCGTCTCGCCTGCGCATTCAGGGGACAGGCGGGACGCCGGTCCTACGCCTTGATGGCATATCGCGCCGGCACACTTTTCTACAGCGGGATACCGGCTTCCCGCAGGGGAGAATTTCGGATAAGCTTCCCTTGTCTCGACTTGACATAATTATAACATATTTATATTTGACAATAATTTATCTATCAGTCCGGTATAGTTAACCGGCGCTTATAATAGAGGGAAGTGTAAACGAATGCCCCAGACAAGCAATGTTCAACCTGGACTCCGTAATTAAAGCGATTAGCAGTATGGCGCGTCCCGCTGCGAGCCTAGCTATGAATCAAGCTCAGCGCAATGAAGCTGTTATCAAAATATTAAAGGACTTCGGGTTTGACCCTGTACAGCCTCCCAAAGATGTGGATGGGGTTTACGCTTACACTTTAGTGGAGTATGGCGTGGGCAAGCCAGAAACGATTCTTAACCTCTGGCGAGAGAAGGAAATCAAAAAAGCCTTTTGGGACGCCTATAGGTCAAAAAGTCCTTTATGGTTTCTCAGGAAAGTAGAACATTTTCTTGAGTGGAATATCTTGGGGGATGAGATCCGAGCGGCGAAAATTGACATCCGTCCAGAGTTAGAAGAGTTCGGGAAAGCTTTTATCACCGTAGCGCGGCGCACTGGAGCCGGCGAATTTCAGCCTTACCCGGACTGGACTGTGGACAAGGTTCCAGCGGAGTTTAAAGCCTTAATCGAAGATAAAACTCGGACGTTTTGCGGGCGCGGGTTCGTCTTTGACGCCTTTGACAACTTCCTCAAAGAAAAGCCCTGCGGTTACTTCACTGTGGTGGGAGAACCGGGGATGGGGAAAAGTGCCATTTCTGCTAAGTACGTCCTGGAACACAAATCGCCCTGCTATTTCAATATTCGCGCCGAGGGGCGCAATAAACCCGACCGGTTCCTGGAAAGCATTCGCCAACAGCTGATGAAGCGCTACCCCTTGCTGAATGCAGAGACAGATGAGTTGCCGGCTTTACTGGAAAAGGCAAGCAAAGAACTTGCGGGGGACGAACGCCTCGTGATTGTGGTGGATGCGCTGGATGAAGTGGAGCAACCAGGAGACGACAAAAATCTTTTATATTTACCGGGGATGCTTCCGAAGCGCGTCTATTTCCTGCTGACGCGCCGCCCCTATACCCCAGAGAACAAGCGTTTGACTGTCTCTGCGCCGGTGGGGGAGTTGGATTTAAGGAAGTTCCCTGATTTGAGTCGGGAAGATGTGAAAGAGTATATTCGCTTCTTTCGCGACAAGTCAGAACAGAAGGACGACTTGAAAAAGTGGATTAAAGACCGCCAGATTGCTCCGGAAGCGTTTGTCGAGCAAGTAGCGGCAAAGAGTCAGAGCAATTTCCTGTATTTGCGCTATGTTTTGCCAGAAATTGCTCGCGGTTTCTATAATGACCTGACTTTAGAGCAATTGCCAGCCGGTCTTCAGGACTATTATCAATCCTACTGGGGGCGGATGAATATGGATGATGCGTCCAAGAAAGCCAAAGCGATTGTCCTGTTTATCTTGGTGGAGATTGGGACGCCGGTTCCCTGCGAGATGATTGCGAAGATTGCTGATCGGGATGAATGTGACGTGCGAGAGGTTTTGTTGGATGAGTGGTTTGAGTATTTGAAGGAACAAGAAATCCAAGGTGAAACCTGCTACACTATCTATCATACCAGTTTCCTTGACTTCCTGAAAAGCAAACGGGAGCTGGATTCAAAACGCAAGCTGTTTGTCGAGGTGAACCGGCGCATTGCTGAATACTTGGAAAAGGAGATGGGGCAAGATGGGGAGATTGGCTGACAAATTAGCGGCCAAAACAGCCGCTTTTCAACGCGCTTATCTGGGCAGCTTGCCGCGAACTCAGGCCAAGTCGGGTGAGTTTGGAAAATATTGCCAAACCCTGACAAATTTTGAATTCCTGGAGGCAAAAATTAACCACCCTGAGTTTGGGGTGCTAGCGCTGATTAGGGATTACTATCTTGCAGGCGAACCAGAGGTATTGAAGTGCCGGGAGTATAGCCCGGAGAAGGGGAAGGCGCTGAAGTTGATCCAAGGGGCGCTGGGACTGTCGGTGCGTGTTTTAAATCAGGATAAGACGCGACTGGCGGAGCAACTCTGGGGGCGATTGCAGTGTTTTAAACAGCCCGAAATTCAGCAAATGCTGGATGTAGCAAAGCTGTGGAAAGATAAACCTTGGTTGCGTCCCCTGACCCCTAGCTTTACTACCCCTGGAGATCAGTTGCTGCACACCCTGAAAGGTCACAGCGACTGGGTAAGTGCTGTCGCAGTCACCCCGGATGGGTCGCGGGCGATTTCCGGTTCTCGTGACGGAACCGTGAAAGTCTGGAATCTGGATTCTGGAGAGGAACTGCTCACCCTGGAAGGTCACAGCGCCCCGGTATATGCTGTCGCAGTCACCCCGGATGGGTCGCGGGCGATTTCCGGTTCACGTGACGGAACCGTGAAAGTCTGGAATCTGGATTCTGGAGAGGAACTGCACACTCTAAAGGGTCACAGCGACTGGGTAAATGCTGTCGCCGTCACCCCGGATGGGTTGCGGGCGATTTCGGGTTCAGATGACGGAACCGTGAAAGTCTGGAATCTGGTTTCTGGAAAGAAACTGCACACCCTAAAGGGTCACAGCGGCTTGGTAAATGCTGTCGCCGTCACCCCGGATGGGTTGCGGGCGATTTCGGGTTCAGATGACAGAACCGTGAAAATCTGGGATTTGCGCAGTGGGAAGCTGATTGCCAGTTTCACCGGCGACAGTCCTATAAAGTGCTGTGCGGTTGCGCAGGATGGGGTGACGGTTGTGGCGGGCGAGGAATCGGGGCGGGTGCATTTCCTTCGGTTGGAGGGCGACACGGATGCCTAATCCCAATTTTGGATTTTGGATGCCCGGATTTTGGATTGAAAAAGGGGGCAGTAAAGCCTTTTCAGCTCCAGAAAACATACTATCTAACCCAAGTTTCTACTTACCAGTGAGTCAGGTGAGATCCCCCCCTAGCCCCCCCTTAAAAAGGGGGGGAAATACTCAAAGCCCCC
>NZ_KB235949.1:610014-663597 GCF_000332335.1 Kamptonema formosum PCC 10802
AAACCCCCCTATCAATTCGCCAACAGTCTCTTGGAAATCGCGGCTACACAAACCAAGTCCGCATGACAAGGACTTAAGAGAAGAGCTAGAATCTTAAAACCCTTGCCTTGCGGGTTTTGTCTGTATAGCTGCGGTTACCCTGCGGGAAGCCGCCAAGGGCGGCTACAACCGCCCAGAGGCTGCGGGACACAGCTTAAGTTGACACCAATGCCCCGTGCCCGCCCCGTTTGGGGGTATCTAGATGCTTAGACTTGTAGGTAGCAACTATCCGCGCATCCGCGCTTAGTCGTGCTGCTGGAAAGGATAGAGGTATACCCGTGAATATCACTCCCAGACCCCCAACTCCCAACCCAACGGAATTTCAGAGACTGATTCGAGACAAGAGCGCCAAGTTTGTCGGGCGAGAATTTGTCTTGGCTGAAATTGCCGGCTTTCTCCACCGGCACGCTCGCGGTTACTTCACCCTTGTCGGTGCGCCGGGAACCGGCAAAAGTGCCATCCTCGCCAAGTTTGTCGCCTCCAATCCCGGCACTATCTATTATAGTGCGGAAGTGGGGGGCAAAAATGATGCCGGTGAGTTTCTCGCGACAATTTGCACGCAATTGATCAGTCAGGGCGAAGCTTTGCCGGCAAGAACTGCTGAACCCCAGAGCTTATCTGCGCCAACGCTTCGCCCCTACAGTCTGTTACTTCAGGAAATCAGCGACCGGCTCGCACCTGAGGACCGGCTCGTTATTGCGATTGATGGGCTCGACCGCATTGACCCCAACAGCCAATCCCCAGACTCAAATCTGTTTTATCTCCCCAGATATCTCCCGGAACGGGTGTATTTCCTGCTCGCCCGCAGACCTTTCTTGCGAGAGAAATCCGGCTTATTAATCGAAAGTCCCTCGCAACTTCTTGACTTGGGCAACTACCCGGAACAAAACCAAGCCGATGTGCGGGCGTACATTGAGGGATACCTAACCCATCCCTCCGATCCCTCCGAGGGAACCGGAGAGGAAAACTCGCCTCTCGCACCGGCATTATTAAGGGGCGCTCTCAAATCCTGGCTAACAGATCATTATATCAGCGAGGCAGACTTCACGCAACAGCTGGCGGCGAAAAGTGAGAATAATTTCGCCTACCTGAGCTATATTTTACCCGCGATTGCTGAGGGATTATACCCGGAACCTTTGCAGTTTGACCGGCTTCCTGCCGGGCTAGAAGCATACTACCAGGAACACTGGCAAAAAATGGGGGGCGAGAATTTGTCTTCGCTTGAGTTAGGCGTGCTGAGGGCGCTGGCGCAGCAAGAGCAACCCGTGCCGGTGGGGTTGGTTGCGGAAATGATTGATGAGGATGAATATGATGTGGGGGAAGTCCTGGAGAATTGGCTGGAGTTTTTAGTGGAGAGGCGAGCCGGTGGGGAAGTTTGTTACAGTTTGTATCATTCCAGTTTTCGCGACTGGTTGAGGGGGAGAATCTATAGCAGTTTTAAATGATTTGCGCAACCGCGCTTGAACCCAGAAACCCGGAAGGGGCGGGCACGGGGGCCATTAGTGTCAACTTAAGCTGTGTCCCGTAGTCTCTGGGCGGTTGTAGCCGCCCTTGGCGGCTTCCCGCAGGGTAACCGCAGCTACACAGACCAAACCCGCCTGCGCGGGTTTGAAAAGTCCTGCTCTTCTCTTAAGTCCGCGAAGGCGGACTTCGTTTGTATAGCCGCGATTTCAATCGCCAGGAGCTTAAGTTGACACCGATGGCACGGTGCCACCGCCCCTACGAAACCGGGTTTCTGAAATTTACGCTCCGCGTAACGCACCCTACAAGCTGGGGACAGGCGAGACGCCTGTCCTACGTCTGGGAGGGTTAGGCCCTTTGGGCTAAAGCCCAACTACAAACTGTCAAGTGAGCCGGCGGCGCTTTCAAGTGAGCCGCAGTCAAGTGAGGTGCGGTCCAGTGAGGCGGCAGCACTGTCAAGTGAGCCGGCGGCAAAAGTAGGGTGCGTTCCCCAAGGGGGAAAGCACCCTACACAGTTGTTCAAATGGGCGATACTGGGTTCGAACCAGTGGCCTCTTCCGTGTGAAGGAAGCGCGCTACCCCTGTGCTAATCGCCCTCGACTTCATTAATATAGCACAGGCAGCGGAAAAAAAACAAGTAAAGTTTTGTTTCAATTCCAGAAGACGTAGGACAGGCGTCCCGCCTGTCCCTGGCCTGTCCCTGGCCTGTCCCCCTCGCGGGCGCACTCCCCCCTCCCGATTAATCCCCCTGGGGGTACTCATCCCACAGGGTTGTGATTTGGCGCAAGCTCTGGTGATTGCCACAGCCCAAAATCAGGTGATCCAGCAGGGGAATGGCCAGAAATTGGGCACCGGCAAGCAGCTGGCGGGTGAGGGCGATGTCTTCTGGGCTGGGATCGACATTCCCGGAAGGGTGGTTGTGGGCCACAATCAGGCGGGTGGCTCCCTGGCGGATCGCTTCCCGGAATATCTCGCGGGGGTGGGCCAGGGTTTCGGTGGCGGTGCCAATGGTGATCACTTGGGTGCCCAGCAGGCGGTTTTTCACATCCAGCAGCAAAACCGCAAATCGCTCTTGCGACTGCCACATTAAATCGTGGCTGAGGGCGGCTGCTGCGGCGGCGGGACTGTCTATTTCTGCGCGCTCTGGGGGGCGGGATTGAAACACTCGTTTGCCGAGTTCAACGGCGGCTAGAATAGTTGTTGCTTTCGCCGGCCCAATTCCGTGAATTTGTGTCAGCTCTTGCACGCTGATATCGCGCAAGACTTCCAGCGGATCGCGCTGGTGTTCGCTCAATTTCTGCAAGATGTACTGCCCGAGTCCGAGTGCAGAAAGCTTTCCCTGCCCTTGGCCGGTGCCTAGCAAGATGGCGATCAGTTCGGCTGTGGCCAGATTTTTCGGCCCTTGCGCCATCAATCGCTCGCGAGGGCGTTCGCTAACGGGGATGTCTGCAACTCTCAGGCAGTAGGTCATAGATGCACCGGCAGATTTTCAAGCGAGAAGGGATTTTTTTCAGTTATCTCCTATCACCCCCCTTGCATGGCATCTCCCTTTCACAATCTTTAATGTTTCAATTGGGCTTCTGGGATTGACGCTCGCGCCGGTTGGGGGGGATAGGGATTTTTACCCGCTGTGCCGGTGGCCATTGGGGTCAGGGTGGCCAGGGGCATTAGCTCAACTGCGAACCTTGGGCATTAGCCCAACTACGAACGGGGGCTAAAGCCCAACTACGAACCTTGGGCATTAGCCCAACTGCGAACCTTGGGCTTTAGCCCAACTACGAACCTTGGGCTTTAGCCCAACTACGAACCTTGGGCTTTAGCCCAACTACGAACCTTGGGCATTAGCCCAACTACGAACGGGGGCATTAGCCCAACTGCGAACCTTGGGCATTAGCCCAACTGCGAACCTTGGGCATTAGCCCAACTGCGAACGGCCACTGGTAGGCGTGGCTGCTGCCGGCTAAAATTATTCTGACCCGTTTATTTTCAGGAAAGCTAGCATCTGAGCGCACCAGAGGTGAATCTACTCACAGTAAATCAGCCGCCGGTGGGATGCCCCGAAATGCCACCGTCTCTCCAGTTGCGGCAGTATCAGAAACAAGCGGTAAACAGCTGGTTTGCTAACAAGGGGCGCGGCACTCTCAAGATGGCCACCGGCAGCGGCAAGACGATTACAGCTCTGGCTCTGGTGACAGAACTCTACCAGAAAATCGGCTTGCAGGCGTTGCTGGTGGTCTGCCCTTTCCGGCATCTGGTGATGCAGTGGGCGCGAGAGAGCGAGAAATTTGGACTGCAGCCAATTTTAGCTTTTGAAAATGTGCGCAGCTGGCAGCACCAACTCTCAAGCCAGCTTTACAGTGTGCGTGCCGGCGGTCAACCTTTCCTCACGGTTATTACGACAAATGCTACGCTGATAAAAGAGGGGTTGCAGTCGCAGCTTAAGTATTTCCCAGATAAAACTTTAATTGTGGGCGATGAGGCGCACAATCTGGGAGCGCCGCGATTGGAGGAGAGTTTGCCTCGCCGAATTGGGCTGCGGTTGGCGCTGTCTGCAACGCCGGAGCGGTATTTTGACGAGCGCGGGACTGAGGTTTTGTTTGATTATTTCGGGCCGGTGTTGCAGCCTGAACTGACTCTGGGAGATGCGATCCGGCTGGAGGCGCTGGTGCGCTACCTTTACTATCCTATTCTGGTGCCTCTGACTGAATCGGAAAGTCTTGTTTATGCGAGGCTGACGACAAGAATTGGCTGGGCGCTTCAAAAGAAGGAAAATGCCGATATTTATGAGGATGAAGGGTTAAAAGCTTTATTGATGAAGCGGGCTCGGTTAGTTGGGGCGGCGGCGAATAAGTTAAAGGCGCTGCGGCAGTTGATGCAAAGGCGTCTGAAAACTGGGCACACGCTGTTTTATTGTGGGGACGGGTCAGTGGAGGGGGAGGTGAGTCAAGAAAGCAGCCGCCAACTGGCAGAAACTGCCCGGATTCTGGGGTCGGAAATGGGCTATCGGGTTAATACTTATACGGCGGAGACGCCTCTGGAACAGCGCGAGGTTTTGCGCCGGCAATTTGAGGCGGGCGAGTTGCAGGGGTTGGTGGCAATTCGCTGTTTGGATGAGGGGGTGGATATCCCGGCGATTCAGACGGCTGTGATTCTGGCCAGCAGCAGCAATCCCCGCCAGTTTATTCAGCGCCGGGGGCGAATTTTGCGCCCTCACCCCAGCAAGCAGCGGGCTACTCTGTTTGATATGATTGTGATGCCTCCGGATTTGGGGCGGGATAGTTTGGATGTGGAGCGCAATCTGATGCGCAAGGAGTTGCGGCGGTTCTTGGAGTTTGCTGATTTGGCTGAGAATGCCGGTGAGGCTCGGCTAAAATTATTGGAGCTTCAAACGCGATACGGGCTGTTAGATATTTGAGGTTATAGGGTTTTTCATATAAGTGAGGTACTGAGAAATCCGGTTTCTTTAAGAAACCGGGTTTCTGGGCGAAAACCGCTATAAGTAGGTGGGCATCTCTCGTTCCGGGCGACCGCAAGGGTTGCCGAGCGACCGCAGCCGGTTCGCCGCTGCCGGCGCGAGAACCCAGAGGCAGCGCAGCGGTTGGCGGTAAAATTTTGTAAAGATGTCGTGCCGGTAGAATGCGGTATGATGTTTAATAAGGGGACAGTTTCGCTTTTTTCGCCTCCGCAGGGATTCCGAGGATTAAGTCAATCTATGCTGTTACTGCCATCCTATCACATCCCAGGGAAAAAGCGCCACCAACAATGTTGAGAATTTGATAAAATAACTCCTGTTGCTACTTAAGGAGGCAGAGCCTCCTCTCACGGCGTTCCCAGGCAGAGCCTGGGAACGAGGGGATAATTTGATAAAATAAATTAGACTTAGGGTGCCGGCAGATGAGTGACGAAGGGAGTATGGATGAGATTCAGGAGCCGATTGCGAGCGCTCCTCCGGAGATCCGCCAAATGATTGAGCGGGTGTTGCAGGCTGAGAAAGACAAGCTCTACATGAGACTTCCCCGCCACATTAACGATGACATCCTGAAAATTATCAAGGAAGCCATACAATGAAGCTAATTTCAATGAAGCTCTGCAACTTTCGGCAGTTTTACGGCAAGACGCCGGAGATTTTTATTTCGCGGGGGGAGCGCAATACCACGGTGATTCACGGAAATAACGGTGCCGGGAAGACGACGCTGATGAATGCGTTTACTTGGGTGCTGTATGAGAGATTTACGGCGGCTTTTGCTGCGGAGGAGCAGCTGGTGAATAAGCGGGCGATTAGCGAGGCTGAAGCGGGGAAACCGGTGCCGTGCTGGGTTGAGGTTGTATTTGAGCATGACAGCAAGCGCTACCAGGTTAAGCGCTTGTGCCGCGCTTACAGGAATGAAGAGGGCATCTCTCATGGCAACAGTGAGCTGTACATGATGATAGCGGGGGATGAGGGGCGCTGGCAGCCGCCGCCACCGCCGCAACAGCCGGTGGATATAATTAATCGGATTTTGCCGGAGAGCTTGCATCAATACTTTTTCTTTGATGGGGAGCGGATAGATCGGATTGTCCGCGATGAAAAGAAGGCTGAAATTGCTGAAGCTACTAAGGTGCTGCTGGGGGTGGAGGTGTTAGAGCGAGCCATCCGGCATTTGGGGGAGGCGAAGAAATCGCTGGAAACTGATTTGAGAGGGATTGGCGATCCGCAGACTAAAAAGCTGCTGCGCGAGAAGCAAAAGCTAGAGCAAGAGAGGGAGAAACTGGCCAAGCGTCAGGGGGAGATTGAGCAGGAGTTGCAAAATCAAGCGGAGTTGAAAAAGACGATTAGCAGCCGGTTGCTAGAGTTGGGGGGTGCGGAAGAGTTACAATCTTTGCGCAACCACCTGGAAACCCAGAGAGAGTCAATCCGGGAGCAGTTGAAACAGGCGAATGAAGTTTTGAAGCGAGCGATTTCAGCGCGAGGCTATACGGTTTTGCTGTCACCGGCAATGGCGGAATTCCGAGGGATTGTTGATGGGTTGCGGGAGAGAGGGGAGCTGCCGGCTGGAATTAAGCGGCAATTTGTGGGGGAGCTGCTGGAAAGGAAGCGCTGTATTTGCGGTGCGGAACTGATAGAGGGTACGCCGGCGCACGTACTGGTTCACGCTTGGATGGATAGAGCGGGAATGGCTGATGTGGAGGAAACGGCTATTCGCATGATCGCGCAGGTGAGTGAAGTTGAAAAGCAGGTGCCTGAATTTTGGGAGGAGGTGGACCGGCTGCAAGCGAATATCAATCAGTGGAGAGCGGAAATTTCCCGGATTGAGACGCAGCTGGAGGACACGACGAAAAGGTTGAGGAATTATCCGGATGAGGATGTCAGCCATTTGCAGACGCGCTTGGATGAGATTGAGAGTAAGCTCGGTGAGCTGAACCGGGAAGTCGGCTCGAACAAGCAGCAAGGGGAGAGCCTGAAAGTTGAAATTGAAGGCTTGGGGAAGCAAATTGACAAGCAAAAAATGAATGAGTTGCGGCAAGCTTTGGCGCAGCGGCGGATTGCGGCGGCTCAGGAGGCGGTGGAGCGGCTGGCGGAAGTGAAAAGCCGGCTGGAGAAACAGTTCCGCTTGCAGCTGGAAAAGCGGGTGCAGGAGATATTTAGCGAAATTTCGTTCACTCCTTACATTCCTAAGCTGAATGAGAAATACGAGCTGTCGCTGGTGGAGAATACGGCGGGAGGTGACGCGCCGGTGGCGGCTTCTACCGGCGAGAATCAAATCCTGAGTCTGTCGTTTATTGCCGGGATTATCGATCGGGTGCGCGAGTGGAGTAAAAAGAATGCGCTGATGGGACCGGATAGCAGTACGTTCCCGATTGTGATGGATTCTCCGTTTGGCAGTTTGGATGAAATATCCCGGCGGCGGGTGGCGCGCTCGATTCCCCGGTTGGCGAATCAGCTGCTGGTTTTGGTGACTAAGACTCAGTGGCGGGGGGAGGTTGCTGAGGAGATGGCGGATTATATTGGCAGGGAATATGTGCTGGTTTACAATTCTCCTAAGCCCGATTGTGAGGAGGATGGGATTGAGTTGAATGGCGAGCGCTATCCTTTGGTGCGGCAGAGTCCAAATGAGTTTGAGTACACGGAGATTATAGAGGTGGGTTATGGTTTATAGTCGGGAGCCGGTGTTGCGGGATGCGGTGACGGATACCTGGTGTGCGGGGAGCTGGGAAGATTTTCTGGCGCTGGCTGATGCTCCCGCTTATGAGAGGGGCAGATTCTATTACCATCAAGGCTATATGAGGGTTGAAATGGCAGCAGTTGGTCCGCGTCACGGTCGTCTGAATTCGATTGTTTCCTATTTGGTTGTTCTTTTCGCTGCTCTCAACAACATACCAATTGTCCAGTTTGTTAATACGAGTTTCAGGAAAGCCGGCTTACAGGAATTTCAACCCGACTTGGCTTTCTACATCGGTTCTGGGTTGAGGGTGCCTCCTGAAAGCAATTCACCCGTTGATTTGAATGAGTGCGATCCGCCAACTCTTGTGGTGGAAGTTGGAGCGACTTCTATCAGTGATGATTTGGGGCGAAAGCGGTTGCTCTACGAACGGGCGGGAGTTCGGGAATATTGGGTGGTTGATACGAATGCCCGGGAGGCGATTGCCTTTGAGATTTCTCAGGGGCGCAGTGGTGAAATTCAGGAGTCGCTGGTGCTTCCCGGCTTATGGATCGCACTGGTTGAAGAAGCCCTAACACGCAGCCAAACTCAGGATGATGGGGAGATTAATCGCTGGCTGCTGCAAACATTTATGGGAAATTAGACTTGTTGCGCCAAATAGCCGGCACCTGCTGGGTGAGGTTGTAGAAGGCGCTCGCGGCACGTCCTAAATCAGTCTGTGACGCCATTCCACAACTCGCCTGCCTTCCGACGATCCCCCCTGCCCCCCCCTGAAAAAGGGGGGTGAAGAGAGGGGAAAGAAGTGTGTGCCACCGGCTTAATTTTGGAATGCCCTGGAAATGCGCTAAAATAGAGTATAATGGGAAGAGCCTCCGCGACGCCGGCAGCTCACAGCATTTAATTAAGAGTCCGCCAAACCAGATAACAAACAAATGGGTGCGAATAGAATTAGGATTGCTAAAGATAAGGCAGAGTTAGTGAAAGCATTAACCTCCTCAGAGGGCAGCAAAGCCGGCCCTTTTCCGACTTATGCTGATGTGATATTGTTTGCGGCAGCTTTGGGGGCGAGGCACAAAAAGCGTTTGCCGGTGCTGGAAATATCTAAAAAAGAGCCCGGACCCATTGACGAAGATATCTTTGTGTCGAGGGGCTACGATATGGTTATTAAATTGCTGGCTATTGTTGATACTAAAGAGGCAAAAATACTTTCTTCTGAGGGAAACTATAGCGATAAGCGCATCCAGATTTTTGAAGAGTATGCGAATGGGGGGCTTGAGATTTTGCGCGATGAGCTGCGGGGGGCGGTAGACTATACTGAGCGACTCCTGTTGATGCTCATGTCTGAACGGGTGAAGGATGGGCATTCAGAAGAGGAGTTTGATTTAAGCCGGTTTCTGTCTTGAAAGGGGGCTTGGGGCGGGAGGTCCCTGGCGATTAGAAAGAAGCTGTTGACGAATTCGTGAGGGGTTAGACCTCTGGCTAGTTGGCCAGGTTGCTGGCGATTGGAAATCGCGGCTATACAAACAAAGCCCGCCTTCGCGGGCTAAGAGTATAGCGAGATTCTCAAAATGTGCGGGTTTTTTTTCGAGGAAAGACGAGAAAAAGGAGAACAAGGGTTCCCAGAAAGCTCCCCTCCCCGTTAACGGGGAGGGGTTGGGGGTGGGGTAAAACCCCCCTATCAATTCGCCAACAGTATCTTAGAAATCGCGGCTATACAAACAAAGCCCGCCTGCGCAGGCGTTCGAGAAGAGCGAGACTCTCAAAATCTGCGCGGTTTGTTTCTCTCCCCTCGTTCCCAGGCTTTGCCTGGGAACGAGGCTCTGGAGGCTCTGCCTCCTTTCAAAAGGCTAGCATATTAAAAGCCTAACAGCTTAGTTCAAAAGCGGTGGGAGTCCGACCTGTTTCGGCTCAACAAATTTGCCGTTAAATCCGACTGCTTTGCCTTCAATGGTTCTCGCTTCCGCAAGCTCCAGGCGGATTTCCGCACGCTCCATGCCATCCTGAATTCCGCCCAGGATGTACACTAGCAACCTCGCGGCTAAATCCCTTCCAGAAACTAGCACCCGCTTTTTATTGGGGTCATACAAAACTCCATACCAGAGAGACTCCGGATACTCCATTCCACCGAATCCGCCGTCCACATCGTACTTGCGAAGTTTGTCGAAAATGGCTTTCAGGGACAGCTTTTTCTTGAAAACCAGAATTCCCATCGCCTGCGCGAAGGCTACTTGCCCAACTGGACGGAAAAGCATATTTCCTTCGCCGCCATTTTTCTCAAAGCTAAACCGGCGCAAGTCGGGCGTTTCTTCCCCATGAGCGATCCTCTGATAGCTTGGCAGGGTGGCTAAATGGTCGAAAAGTTTGTTAAATTCGTCAATGCCTTCCTGTAGTTCGTCATCTTCTGGGCGCATGGGAATGAGATTCTTTTTATCCAGGGGTTTCCAGTGGGGGAATTTTGGCCCCAAGTACCGCTCGGACATTTCTTTGAGCGCTTGAAGGGTGGTTAAGACGGTGGACTTTGCCGCTACAGTGGCGCTGTCCCAATTGACGCGAGGATTGCGACCTTTGATATCTTTTAATAAGGGGTGGGTGACGGAAATTTTTCTGGCTACAATGGAAAAGCCGTCATCTTCATTGAGTGCGGCGAGCTGTCCCTGGGTCAAGTTTACAGCCATGAGATTGACGTGCACAAAGATGGATCTCACCCGCCGCCGCGCTTCTTCCCGGGTTTCTCCTTTCAGGACTGCTGGGATAAATTCGATGCCAATTTTCTCTTTGGCTAAGCTTTGCAAGTGAGCGGGAGCGACTTGGTACTGCTCTCGGAGGTCTGCGACTGTAATGGCTGCGCCCACCGGCTTTTTGGTTTTGCTGTATCGCTGGAGTCTGCCGGTTTTGATTAGCGCCATTAAACCTTGGACTCCCATCAGCCGGTGCTGTCCGTCCAGGGCGAAAAGGGAAACAGTTTCGGAGACATCCAAAAGCCCTACTGTGCGGTTTTTGTCTAGGGGGGTGAAATCAGCTGCTGACTTGAGCGCCTGTCCTTTTTTATTCCATTCCGGTGCGTTTGGATCGTCCACCCAGGGAGGGCTTTGCACGACTAAAACTGCTGGGAATTTGTGGGACTTCCGCGCTGCTAAATAGAGCGCTAAAGGTGCCTGACGCGACCAATCAAGCGGGCGCTGGACAATTTCGTCGATGGTTTCTTCGGTTCTTATAACGTTGCCGGTGTCGGAGTCGAATTTTTGCCGGAAAAGGGGCAGTTGGGAGGCGAAGCGAATGCGGCTGTCCAGCCATTCTAAGGTGACTGAGCCCATGAATGCTTCGGTGTTGCCCATCTGGGTTTTCTGAACGAGAATTTGGTCGTTTCTGAGCAGATATCTGTCCAGCAGCAGGGCGAGGGCTTGCCTGTCTCGGTTTTCCTGTTCCAGGATTTGGCTGGCTATGTCAGGCGGCGGGTTAGATGGGCTGTTCATGGTGCGGGTTTTCGGCTCTGGGGCTAGTTTTAAAAAATTATCACTAAAATGTGTTAAAGTATAGTTAAGTTTTTAAAAAGTCCAAACTGTGCGATAATGAGATTGTCGGACTGCTGGGAGAGCCGGTGCTTATCATATAATGTCTGTGCTGTCAACTATCTTGGGGGATAAAAATTCTGCCGGTGGGTGGCCACACCCAGCCCCAGAGCTGTTTTATTCTCGCTTCGGGGCAGTCCCCTCGTGGTTGCCCCGATCCCGAAAACGCCGAACAGCTCGTGGGTGGCCACACCCAGGGGGGGCGCGGGTGCCGGTTCCCTACAACATCCTGATTTTTCTGGGAATGAAACAGCCCCACCCCCAGGCCCTCCTCGTGAGCGGGGCGAGCCGGTGGGCAATGCTGTCCCTTCGAGCGTGGGAATTTATTCCTTATATTCTCTTCGCGAGTCGGGGGTGGCCGCGAACCGAGAGGGGTTAGATCCCACAATTGTTTGATTTGATGCGCCGTACCCTATCATAGAAGTGCTACTCTGTCAAGAAAATGGCAAATCACAGAATATATAAGAGAGAAAACCATGACACACACGAGCGCCGAGTCAGTGCCGGTGAAAGAGGGAGGCCACTGCCAATTTGTCAGGGTTTACCATCCCAAAGTGGCTTTGGCCCTAGTGACTGCTATTCTTACGGCATTGGCACCGGCTGATATTTTGTATGGTTTAGCCGGATTTTTGGGGTTAGGATCGACAATCACAACATTATCTTTCCAAATGTTGCTTTCTCTTGACCAATCTAGTTGAGCGATCTCTGAGACTTTCTCAGCGTCAAAAGACTTGCTGTCTTTGTCATAAGCGCAGTGGAGCAAGCGCCCTAAAATTTCCAGCCCCACACTCCTGCCCAAGAGATTGTCTTCTTTAAATGCACCAACGTCCTCAACTGTCAAGTCGTCTTGAGGGGTTTCAAAAATATGTCGAGTCTGGCTGCATGCCGAGAAAAACTGATTCAGACAGCGAACCAGAGCTTCCGAGGATGTGTAAACATCAAAATCTTTAAGCTCATTCTCAGGAGCCTCCGCCAAAGCGCAGCTGACAGCCCTAGCTATGTAATTTGTTGTGTAAATCAATTTCTTTTTAGTGTCGGGAGTTCCTTTTATCTTCTCGGTCTTGCCATGAAACATTGGGACTCGCTCTACCAGAATTTTAGTAATGCCAACCCGACCTTCAAATTCGCCGAAGGACAGGAGCAAGGATTTATCCAGCTGTCTGGTTTGCGCCATATCTCGGAAATCAGTCTGGCACTGGTTAAAGTCTCCCTCTAAAACCAGCGTAATTGGAAAATCATCATGTCCAATTAACTCGCTGTCAGGACTTTCAATCAATTCGTGAATCGCACGCTTGCGATGCTGTCCGTCAGTAATGTCTAGCTGAACGCCACGAGGAATGGCCACTAAGCAAATGCCCCTACCCAATTCGATAATCTCAATCTTGTCTGGAGCGATATTCGCCGTCAGTGTCCCCAGAATCCAGGGGTGGCCCTTGCTGGCGCGTTTCAGAATATATTGTTTGATTTCCGCAGCATGACCCTGCACCTCTGGGCGATTTTTGCCAGAATCGGGATCGTTGTCAGTGGAGGGTTTGGCCTGGAGAAGGGTGGGCAGGTCATGGGCGGGGACATTGATTTGCACCATTTTGCGCTGACCCTGCTGGAAAATCAGCCCGGGATAGCACTTCTGCCGGTGATACTTGGCGAAGTATCGATTGAGCAGGTCATTGAGTTGCTGGAGCGGTTCAGGCTGGGGGCGGTTGTCTTCTGACATGTAAAGCAATAAAATGGGAGAGAAATCTATGCAGGGATTATAACCGATCTCAGGGGGTGTAAACTAGGAATGGTATTTTTCCAAGAAGCAAGCGACCCAGGCCAAACGCCCCGGCCCTAGTAGGGAGGACACAATGAGTGCGGAACAAAAGCTTGAAAACTAGCCATACAGGAAGGAGGGTGCAGAGATGACAGAAGAGATCCAGCTATCACTATTCCCACCGCGCACCGTTGCGGAGCTAGTGGAAGACATACAAATGTTAACTAAGGAAATCCAAGAGTTATACTGTCTGGACGATATTCCCTGGGCGATCGGATATAGTGGGGGGAAGGATTCAACGGCGGCTTTGCAGCTTGTTTGGAATGCGATTTCTGAATTGCCACTCGAAAAACGAACCAAAACAATTTATGTAATTACAAATGATACACTCGTAGAGAATCCAATTGTTTCCGCTTGGGTGCGCAATTCTCTGGAACGGATGAAGGTTGCTTCCCAAGATCAAGGAATGCCCATCGAACCGCACCTTACTTATCCTGCAGTAAAAGACACGTTCTGGGTGTGCTTAATTGGGAAAGGCTATCCAGCACCTAGAAACCGCTTTAGGTGGTGTACAGAACGCCTAAAAATTAAACCTGCTGACTCTTTCATTCGTGACGTAATTAGAACTAACGGTGAAGTGATTCTTGTTTTGGGTACTCGCAAGGCTGAAAGTATTCAGCGGGCCAAAAATATGGCTAAACATAGAGAGTGGCGGCTCCGCGATCGCCTAAACACGAATCCAAGCCGCCCTAACTCCCTGATTTACCTCCCGATTGAAGACTGGCGTACTGATGAAGTTTGGATTTACTTAAATCAGTGGCCTAACCCTTGGGGAAACAGCAACAAAGACTTACTTACGATGTATCGGGGCGCTACTGCTGATAATGAATGCCCTCTAGTGATTGATACCTCGACTCCTAGCTGTGGCGATTCTCGCTTTGGTTGCTGGGTTTGCACAATGGTCAGTAAAGATAAATCTATGGAGGCAATGATTCAGAATGACGAGGACAAAGAATGGATGCAGCCTCTGCTGGATATCCGCAATGAATTGGATATTGAGGACGATCGCGTCAAGAGAGACTTTCGCCGCATTTACGGTAAGGTCGAACTTTTTGAGCGCAATGTGGATGGTAAGATATCCGTAGAACCGATGCCAGGGCCCTATACTAAAGAATGGCGGGAAACATGGCTGAGTAAGGTTCTCTCCGCTCAAACACAAATCCGCCGCACCGGCCCAGAAGAGATGCGGGACATCACGCTGATTACCCTGGAGGAACTTAGCGAAATTCGCCGCATCTGGCTGGAGGAAAAACACGAATTTGATGACAGCTTGCCCAAAATATACAAAGAAGTCACAGGCGAAGAGTTCCAAGATTCCCGCCCGGGTGCGGGCAGGAGTTTGCTGGGCAGCGATGAGTGGGAGGTGCTCGAAGAAATCTGCACCGGCGATGCCATGCACCAAGAACTGATGGCGAAACTGCTCAACACAGAACGCCAGTTTTACATGAAAGCTCGCCGCACCGGCATATACGATTCCTTGGAGAAGTGCTTTGAAACCAGCTCTCGCTCCAAGGAGGAAGCGATTAAGAACGCCCACTACAAGCGCGACTTGAAAACGGCTGCCGGTGAGGGCAACATTGCCACGGTTAAACAGCTGACTTGGGCTAGTCTGAAATTCCAAAGCAACGATACTGCTGAGTAGCGCCCCTCACCCCCTCACCACCCGCACAAGGGAAGAGGGGGAACACTAAATGATTATCTGAGGCAGAACCTTGATATTTCTCGAACTCGTACTGCAAAACTTTGGCCCCTATCTGGGGCGTCAAGTCATCAACCTCCGTCCGGAAAAGGATGGCAATCCGCGCCCGATTATCCTATTTGGCGGCATGAATGGTGGCGGGAAAACCACCCTGATGGATGCCATTCGCCTCGCTCTTTACGGGCAGCGGGCCCAGTGTTCCACCCGTGGCAATTTGGGCTATAGTGAATTTCTCACGCAGTCGGTTAACAAGCACACGTCACCCGTTGAGGACACTCGCATTGAGCTGGTTGTTGAGCATATCGTGGAAGATCAATTGACTGAGTTAAGAATTGTCCGGTATTGGTATCCAAATCCGAAAGACGGCAAAGATACCTTGGGGATTCTGGAGGGTGACTGGCCGGTGACTCACCTGGTTAATACCTGGGATGAGTATATAGAAAATGTGCTGCCTCTGGGAATTTCTAATTTGTTCCTGTTTGATGGGGAGCAGGTGAAGGAACTGGCGGAACAGGATACGCCGCCTCCAGAAGTTGTTGAGGCGATTCAGTCGCTGCTGGGGCTGGAACTCGCGGAACGCCTCTCAAAGGATTTGGATATTCTCGTCAGCCGCAAGCGCAAGGCGCTCGCCAATACTAAGGATCTCGCCAGTTTGGATGAGATTGAAAAAAAGCTGTCTTCTCAGCAGGAGCAATATGAGGGAGCCAAAAAAGAGATAAAAACGCTGCAAAATGGTTTAGACCAAGCCCGCAAAAAGCTGCGGGAAGCTTCGGACAAGTTCAGGTTGGAGGGGGGCAAAATTGCGGCGGAACGCAAGCATCTAGAAAAACAAAAGGGTGATTTTGAGGCGGATGCCGCTCGCTCGCGTCAGGATCTGATAGAATTAGCTTCTGGCAGTTTGCCGCTCGTTTTGATTGATCACCTGCTTTCGCAGGCGGAGGCGCAAGCTGAGAAAGAAATGAAACGGGAACAGGCTAAAATGGCGCGAGATGTTTTGACGGAGCGTGACGCTCGCTTGCTGGAGCGCATCGGTGGGCTGGGGCTGACGCCGGAACAAGTGGAGAAAATTACCTGGTTGATTGATGAGCAGAATCGAGAGCTGGAGCGTGAGATTGGCTGGGATGAAGACTCGTGGCTAGCTGCTGATGAGGAAACCAAAGATGCCCTCGCTAATCTGCTTCGCTACGAGCTGCCGCATCGGGTTAAGATGGCGCAAGAAAAGCAGGTTTATCTGGAAAAGAAGGAAGAGGAGATTATCTCTATCGAGAAACAGCTAGCAGGGGCGGCTTCTCCGGAGGTTTACGAACAGTTACAGGAGGCGGTTAACCGGGCGCAAGCTGACTTGGCGAGCAGTCAGGGAAGCTACGACGCGGGGAAGCGCCGGTGTGATGAATTAGAGGCGGCGATTGCCAAAACCAAAAAAGACCTGGAAGCGTACAGCGAGAAAAGTATTGAGCGCTTCAATGATGAGCATATCATTGCGGCTTCGGCTAAAGTCCAAGAAACCCTCAAACTTTTCCGGGAGCGACTGACTCGCCGAAAACTGAATAAATTAGAGGTGGAAGTGACGGAGTGTTTCCGCTATCTCCTGCACAAGTCGGATTTAGTGCACCGGATTGCTATTGATATTAATACCTTTAGCCTTTCCCTGTACGATCCGCAGGGGCAACCCGTGCCCAAACACCGGCTTTCTGCGGGGGAGAAACAGCTGCTAGCGATTGCTTTTTTGTGGTCACTAGCTCGCGTGTCTGGGCGCAACTTGCCGGTGGCTATTGATACCCCTTTGGGGCGCTTGGATTCTTCCCACCGGCAGAATCTGGTAGAGCGCTACTTCCCCGCAGCCAGCCATCAGGTGATACTGCTGTCTACCGATACGGAGATTGGGGAAGCTGAAGTGGAACGGTTGCGGCTACAGGAGGCTATTGCGCGGGAATATCTGCTAAAATATCACTCAGCTAAGCGCCAGACAATCGTAGCACCGGGGTATTTCTGGTAGGGAGCATCCCATTTTTGCAAAGATTGTCACCCTCTTCCCCCTAACCCCCCTCTCCCAGGGGGGGAGAGAGGGGAAGAATCAAGAATGGACATTGAATGGTAATGATTGCCCGGCTTTAATATTATGGAACCACCTGTTGACAGAATTCGCCTCTCTCAAACTTCTAAAGAGCAGCTGACTAAACTTAAGCGTGTCACGAAAATTGACCAGTGGAATATTCTGTGCCGGTGGGCGTTTTGTCGCTCGCTCGCTGAGCCAACTCTCCCTTCGCCGGTGCCGGTTCCAGCTGACAGTAATGTCGAGATGACTTGGCGTGTTTTTGGGGGAGACATGTCTGATATCCTGATAGTCGCCCTGAAACAGCGCTGCTACAATGATGGCTTGGGCACTGACAGGGAAACTCTCGCCACTCAATTTCGCCTCCACCTGCATCGCGGGATTGGCTATCTCGCCGGCGATCCGAATATCAAGAAGATTGAGGATTTGATAGATGTGGCGGTGCCGGCTCAATCCCCGTGGCGGAGCCGGTGAGCCACAGGGCTGAGAAACTTGGTTTCTTAAAGAAGCCAGGTTTCTGAATTCTCGCCGGCACGGCAGCGCTCCCCTTTGCTGGTATAATTAAGGTAAAGAGCAATTGCCCTTCCTTGTACTGTCCTGAATCCAGAAGTCATCCATGCAAAAATTAGTCCGGTTAAAATTCCTAACACTCTTCTTTTCTTTGCTCTTCGCCACCGGCTGCTGGTTTGGGCAGACTCTTCCTGTTTTTGCCCAGCCGTCCTCGCCGGCACTTATCGCCAGTATTTTCTCTTTTTCAGGGAAACGTCCCGCGAATTTGGGGGTAAAGGAAGGCCATCTCGCGGAGTGCCCAAAAACTCCTAATTGCGTGTCCAGCCAGAGTGCCGACGCGGCGCACAAGATTGAGCCGCTGGCGTTTGAGGCTGAGCCGGCAGAGGCTTTTTCTAAACTCAAGGCTGTTCTCCAAAGTCAGAATAATGCTAAAATCATTGCTGAGGGCGAGAATTACCTCTATGCGGAGTTTACCAGTCCGATAATGGGATTTGTTGATGATGTGGAATTTTATCTGGATGAGGGGGCGAAAGTGATTCAGGTTCGCTCAGCCTCTCGTCTGGGAGAGTCGGATTTGGGAGTGAACCGGCAAAGAATAGAGGCAATCAAAACCCAATTCAATGCCTAGGTTGATTTGACATTTCGGCAAGTTTTCGCTGCTCTGGGAGGGCGGTTGCCCTCTCAGCTGCGTTTTTCTATGCTGCCGGCGGTGCTGGAACTGCTGCCGGTTAACTTTTCTTGCAGGAGCCGATCGCACCGGCCTGTTTTGGGTGTAAAATAGAATAGTGGGGTCACGCTCGCTCGCCTTCGAGCCCACCGGCAAGTCAGAAGGTTGGGTAAATTTTGCAACCCCAAGCGATAACTGGGACATTACAGGCATATTTGAGGAGTTGCAGATCGTGAACATATCCCTAACACCAGAACAGGAACAGTTTATCCAAGCCAAACTGGAAACTGGCAAGTATGAGACAGCTGATCGGGTGATTGCTGAGGCATTTCGGCTGCTGGAAGAACGCGACCGGCACTATAAAAAGTGGGTTGAGGAAACGCGGAAAAAAATAGCAGTGCGAATTGAGCAAGCCGACAGGGTACAATTGACTGATGGTAAAGTTGTGATTGCCAGACTCCGCGAGAAACTCCGCAAAGCGAGTGAGGAGCGAGCATGAGCATCATCATCTCACCGGAAGCCAGTCAGGACTTAGATGAGATTTCTAGCTATCTGTCCAACTTCAGCTTAGATGCCGCAACTCGGTTTGTGGATGCTGTTGCTCAAAAATGCGAAACTTTAGCAAAAGTTTGGTTTCAGAGGGGGGTGAGCGCCGTCTCACCTCCCTCCATTTTTAGGTGCCGGTGGGGAAGAATGTTTGTATATACAAAGTCCCTTCATAATGACGGCAACTTAAATCCCCGCTGCTTTGCCTCTTGCAAAATTTTGAAACCTTCGTTCGCCTGTCGTCGTGAAGGATTCTTCTTGTTAATAGCAAGCGTTCCCAGCTTGAAAGCTAGACTTTGCTGCCAGACTTGAAGGTTGCCGGTTTCCTTAGCCCACTGAGCAAGCTGGAACCACGTTTCAGCCGGCACCTCCTTAACTCGGGCAATGATTTGTAAATCTATGAGGTCGGGGCTGTCGATTCCTTTGTCAATGTGATGTGGCGCTGCTGTGCCGACTGGGATTAACTCTTTCAAAAAGGCGGCAGATAACTCGATATCAAACTCCTGAATAGTCTTCCAGCACTCCTCCTTCTTGCACCATTCGGTGACATTTCTGCCTTCAGGGGGATTTACAATTATCTGATGAACTTGCCTGGAAACAGCCGCAATGGCTTCCTGCAATGCCGGTGAAATCTCCTGCTGTTTCCAGATTGCATCCAAATCGACGCACTGCGCCGTTTTGTAGCTAAGATAGGCGAGCGTGTAGGTCACAATATTGGCCCGATAGCCCCCGAATTGCTGTGCTTGGACAACCTGTTCTGCCGACCTGAACAGGATAGCCTTGGCGACGAGCCGCTTAAAATAGGTTTCGTCAACTTCAAATCTTCCTCGTTTAGCCAGCCGAATTGTAAAATCGCGGAAGTTTTTCTGGGCACCCAGACTCACGATATGCGGTAACTGATTCCAAGTGTTCTCGAACTTGGCCAAATCGGTTTTAGTGAACTTCTGCGAGTTGGGATGCACCGCCTCAAAGGCTTTCTTCTTTGCTGGGGTTGGCTCGCGCCCCTTAGCATCCAGATATTGCCCCTGCGCTCGTTCGTAGAACCAGCGAGTCTGCCGCTGCGTTCCATCCACTGCCGGTGCCCATATAGTGCGAGAGAGTTGCTCAATTTTAATGTGAAAGGGGTGATTGGCGGAAAAATCGGCTTCACTCACCTTATTCTGGTTGTTAGCGTAGCGAGAGATCAGCGGGACAATTTCATTCACCCGTTCCGGAACTACCACCGATAGCTTTGCTCCGACATAAATATTAGAGACATCTGCTTTATCCTTCCTGACTGCTTGATAAATCGATGCGGTGGTTTGCCCCCCATTAACAATTTGCAAGTCGCGCACCCACTTGATTCCCTTACCGCCTTCCGGCAAATCAGTTAACTCAACGGCTTCAGCCGTGGCAGAAATCCCGTTGTTATAGGCTAAGAAACGATGCGGTTCCTTGAGGATCGTTTGCCGGATTCCCTGGTTGACTTTCCCTCTCGCTTGCAGAAAGGAGCGCACGTTGCGTTCGAGCAGGCGCGAACCGTACTCGGCATAGAGTTGGTACAGTACATTACCGGGAATGATGGCCATATAGGCGCTGTAGTCTGAGTTAGATGCCGGCATCTCCAGACAGGGAATCGCTAAACCGTACTTAGCCTCAAAGTCGATTTCGATGGGTTCCCGCTGCTTCCCTGAACTCACACAGCGGTAAGTTCTTTCAATATCCCAGACGTGAAAGGAGCATGTTAAACCGTCTGCAGTTTCGTGAGGCTTCAGCTCAAGGGTCGTGCGACCATCTGTAAACAAATACAGCCGGACTTGACTCAGCTGCTGTCTCAGCTGGTGAATCCGAATCGCCATATCGAAGGCGCTGGACGCTTCCTCAAGTTCTTGGTGATATCCCTTGAGTGCCTTGTTTAAAAAACTGGCGAGCCGGCTAAAAGCTGTTTCAACTTCTTGTTTTTTGATGGTAACAGGCGGAACGATCTGCGTATAAATCGACACAAACAGATTCAGGCAGTCCTCGTCTTGGTTGACGCTGTAGCCATTGACCTTAATGCCGCGAGTTCTGTGGTAGCATACCTCTCCGTCTTCCAGTTCCCCCGCCTCGGTGAGGTATTCCACCATCAGGCGGGTGAATTCATCCTCCCGGAAGGAATCCCCCTCTCCACCTTCTGCGTCACTTCCGCCATTACAGCTGATAATCACCTCTTGTCTGAGGTTTTCCGCAAACTGGATTAATCCTGTTTCATCACTCATTGCCGCACCCAATCACAGACACAACCTCGGATTCCGGTAAGGAAAAACGCCGGCACTCAGCGACACTGATGGTGTATCGCACATCGCCGACTCCATTGCGCAAGTCCGCTTCGACAATTCGGGGAAAATCCCCCTCGACTTTGAAGTAGTTGACCTCTCGTTGGGTGTAGCCAATTTGTTCGTAGCGCGAGGCGTGTGTGTCCAGATAGCCGACTTCAAAGAGAAGTGTTTCCAGTTCTTCCTTGGCTAGCGGATCGTTTTCGACTAGCGACCTTACACTGGCAACTATTTCTGGCAAAGACTCACCGCGCCCTTGCCCCGCATCGAGAGACAAGTGCAGCAGGATAAGCTGACCAATGCCGGTATCATCCAGCTGCCGTTCGCTGGAAATACTGTGAGTCAAATCCGAGAAAACCCTCATCTAAACGCAACTGCGTCTGGCTCCGCAGACTGTTTTGCATACCAGCCAGAACGATAATCAGTTTGTATCCAGCATCAACTGCCTTGCAGATCAGACCAGTATAGTTTGCTGTCTTTCCAGACTGAACCTGTCCCACAACCATTCCTCTTCGATCCCAAGCACCTGCACGTTGGGGATCTTCCAAGCGTTCGAGAATCTCGTCTGTGAGCTGATCGAGACTATTGATGCTGGTCGGTGCCCTGCTTAACCTTCCTAATCCAAGGAAAGACGTAATTTTCAGAGGACTGTCTGGCGATCGCCTTTCCCCGGTGCCGATATATGTCTGCCGCTTTCTGCCTGGTCAGCCGTGCGATGCGCTTGAGGTCTTCCCTCAGAGATGAAGGGGGACGCGCCCTAGACTTCTTGACATCGATATTCCAGTCACTGTCCATTGAATTCGGCAGGTCTACCTGAATGCGAGCCAGCTTGTAATGCTCTTCTTTCTGAAGCGGATCTCCAAGAATCTGTGGAACACCATAGCTAGGTGTTTCTCCACATCTTCAATAAGTTCGAGAAAGCGGTTATGAGCCTTCCGGTCGTCTGTTTTTGTCCCGCCGGCGACCCGATCCACACACTCCCACAGCACCACCGTCCCGCTTTTCATATTGTCCAAATCTGCCAGCCGATCTTGCGAACTAGAAGCAGCGGTGTGCAGCAGTCGCCATTCCCCTCAGTCTGCTTGCCGACCATGATTGCTATCCTGTAACATCACAGGCAGACCAGCCTTTTTTTCTAACTCTACATACTAGAATAAGCTGAGTTGAACACTTTCTAGTTAGCCTCACGGTAAGCCTGTACTTCTTTAACAATCGGTCTGGCGATCGCTTCAGCCAAGAGAGGCGGCACAGAATTCCCAACCAACTCAAACATTCTTGTCATAGGTGCGTCAAAGACAAAATGATCGGGGAAGCTCTGAAGTCTAGCCGCCTCTCGCACAGAAATGCTCCGAGTCTGCTTTGGATGAATGTAAGCCAGACAATCTTTCTGCATGTGCGCGGTTAATGTCCAAGCTGGCCTGTCCCAGGGTAAACGCTTGTACTTGTCATCAAAAATATCCCACCGATACCGCCTCATAAATTCAGGCAAATCCGTATATTTACCCCCGGGCGAGAGCATGGCGAAACAAATCATATCAACTGGGTTGTGAGACCGGCATATATGATTCATTACGCCATCCGGCTCTGGCCGTATGCTTATTTCCCGCCTCATTTCTTTTTGGTAGCTAGACTGGGGAGGACAAAGATAAGGCTGTTTCATGTCTGTCTGTTTCGGGCCACTACTTTTTTCGCTCAGACGTATGTACGGAGGTGTGAGCGGTATCAGATCGCTAATGGCCTCACCCACGGAAATAGGTTTTTTTGTCAGAGGCTGGGGGAACTCAAATTTTATATCCAAATCTAGGCGCACGCCAACGATAAATAGACGTTTTCTAATTTGAGGGACGCCATAATCGGAAGCAGTTAATATTCGATGGTAAATCCTGTAGCCAGGATAGTTCTCTCGATTCCGTGGCAGTCCGAATTCAAGACTGCTGAGTACCTGAGAAAATATCTGCTTCTTTTTCGTTAAACTGTCAACGTTTTCCATCACAAAAAACAGGGGGCGATAGTGGCCTAAAAAGCTCACAAAGTTTTGGTACAGGAAGTTCCTCTTGTCCTCTTCAATTATCCTGCCCAAAGACCTGATTTTACCCACGCCCACCAGGGAAAATACTTGGCAGGGAGGCCCGCCAATCACGATGTCAACTTCACCCGGTTTAACAGGGAGCTTCTGGATGTCAATAGAAGTAATATCCTGCGCTACTAGCCTCATCCTGCAGTTAGTAAAATTTTTATGATGAGTTCTAACTGCGTGGGGGTTGCTATCAATCCCTCCTAAAATTTCGCAGCCAGCATTCTGAAAGCCCAAACTCATCCCACCGGCTCCGCAGAATAAATCGAGGACGGTAGGGTGATAGATTTTTTCCTGACTGGATTCGTTGCCCATTAAGATCCGCTACTTGGTTGCGATAGAGATGAGATTCGCCAAAACTTATCTTGAATTGGCAGATAACAATTATCTCTCCTGTCGCACCCTTTGTCAATACCTTGCAAAGAAATGCAACTCGTTGAGGAGTACCCCTCTCAGGTTAACAGCCAACTCTAACCTATCATCGGGCCGGCGTCAGCAGCCACATACCGCCAGAGCGCTCACTTCTATTATTCCATCCACACCGGCAACAGCATACCGCTCACATCCGAAATATTTGGCTCGCCCCGGTACAGCCCACCCACTCCCCAACCAATCCCGCGAGATTTTCAGCCTGGGGGAGCACTTTTATGGTATGCAATAATCTGTCCCTCTGTTTGCGCCTACCCCGTCAAACGACTATGGCTGCTCCCACTCCTCTGCCCCCAGAAAGCCCTCCCCCCTCTCGCCCCGTGCTACTCGCCCAGGAAGCCAGCATCCTCAACCAAGATACCACCTTCCTCGACTGCTCTGGCGACAGGGACACCCCCCGCACCCAGGCAGATATTGTCAACCTCAGCTACACCCTCAACTCCATCAAATCCCCAGATGAGCGCCGCAACACCTTGCAGCACGCTTGGGCGCTGGCACGCCAAGTCTTAATCGTTGCCGAAAAAGTTCTCATAGATGACAGAGAAACCGGCAAACTTGTCTGTGCAGAAGGCACTTTCACTCCTTGCGCAGCCGGCGAGAAATATTTCCAGCACCGGCAGCTAAAAACCTACACCGAAAAAGTCCTGCAAACTGACGCCGTACCGGCAGGATTGGGCGTCTATTTCGTATTCCGAGACTCCAGCCTAGCCGAAACCTTTCGCATCTCCCGCTTACGCTCCCCCATCCCCATCCCGGCAGCCAGAAACGGCATCCAGCAATTTGAAGAAAACCGCCAACTTCTCGCCCCCTTAATGGCATTTTTCAGCGAGCGCGGGCGTCTCCCCATCGCGGGCGAACTCCCCCAAGAACCGGAACTGATTGCCAAATTCGGCACCCTGAAAGACGCCTTCCAACTCATCTCGCAAGCCACCGGCTCCCAACAGTGGGATGCCATTACCGACAAACGCCGGCAAGATATCCTCGTCTACCTTGCCAGCACGCGCCGCCCGATAGAAACCCTGCCCTCTCAAATCCAAAACGACATCAGCGCCCTGTTCGACAGCCCCCAGCAAGCCGGTGAAATTGTGGGGGAAATGCTCAATAGTTTGAGCGACACTAATATAATAACCTCCTGCTGCCAAAACAGCCCCACCGGCAAAAAACTTCCCGGTGCCCTCTACGTCCATATTTCTGCCCTCCCAGCACTCAACCCCTTGCTGAGGATCTACGAAGGATTCGCCAGCGCCAGCACGGGACGCATTGACGGTGCGAACGTCGTTAAATTCAGCACCGACAAACCAAAAATATCTTATCTATTCTACCCCGACTTCGACACAAACCCCCATCCCGTATTGCAGGCTAGCCTACAAATTGACCTCCCGGATCTGCGGATCGCCTATCGCGACTACAGCGCCTCCGACAATCCGCCGGTGCTGCACCGCAAAGATGCCTTTGTCACCCCCGACTACCCGCACTACGAAACATTTGCCCAACTCACCCGCCAAGAAGAAGCCTTGGGGCTTTTAGATCCCGCCCGCGCCATTGGAACTCGTCAGGTTTGGCTGCGATGCTTGCAAGACGACGGGTTAGAAATACAGGAACATCGCGTTGTTCGCCGGCTTGAAGGCGTGCCGGTGGAAGCTGGAGACGCGCCCGATGGCTCAACAAATTCTTTGGTGCCCCAAATAGAGCGCCACAAAGCCGCCATTGTCCGCAGCGAACTTTCTCGCCCCGTGCGCCTCTCCCTGGAAGCCGGTCTTTTTAGCGAAAATACCACATTTTTTGACTACGGTTGCGGGTACGGCGGAGATGTTGAGCGCATCGCGCAGCAAGGATACAGCGCTGCCGGCTGGGACCCCTACTATTTCCCCAACAATTCCCGCACCCCCGCTGATATTGTCAATATAGGCTACGTCATCAATGTCATCGAAATCCAGTCAGAGCGCAGGGAAGCCCTCATCCAAGCGTGGGAGCTCACCGGCAGAGTTTTGCTCGTCGCCGCCCAAGTTATTATCAATGATGAAAACAGCGGACAAATTGCCTACGGTGACGGCGTAATTACCCGCCGCAACACCTTCCAGAAATATTTCGACCAGGAAGAGCTGAAAATCTACATCGACCGAATTCTAGGCACTGACGCAATTCCAGCGGCACTGGGGATTTATTTTGTCTTCCGCGACAGTGCGGAAGCCGAAATATTCCGGATGTCGCGCTTCCGCTCCCGCGCCATTACGCCCCGAGTGCGAATCCCCAGCAAGCGCTTTGAAGATTATCAGGAATTGCTGCAACCGCTGATGGCTTTTGTTACCGAGCGCGGAAGGCTGCCTGTTAAAGGCGAACTTGCCGGTGAGGCGGAATTGCTGGCGGAATTTGGCTATTTTCGCCGCGCTTTTCAGACGATTTTACAAGTCACTGACCCCCAAGAGTGGGAAGCGATCGCAGACCGCCGCCGGCAAGACACCTTGGTGTATCTCGCCCTCAAACAAATCAGTCTGGGCGAAGACCGGTCGCTCGCCTATCCCGGATACCACGCCCCCGAAATCCAAAACGACATCAAAGGACTTTTCGGCACCTACCAAGAAGCGTGTGACACCGCTACCGCACTGCTCCACAGCACCGGCATTCTCAGCATAATCGCTAAAATTTGTCAGAACAGCAAAATCGGTCAGCAACTCCCCAACGCCCTCTGCGTTCACGTTTCCGCCCTGCAAGAACTCCACGCCATCCTGAGGATTTACGAAGGCGTGGTTTGCAGCACAATTGGGCGCATGGATGAAGCCACTCTGGTTAAATTTCACACCGACGCGCTGAAAATCTCCTACCTATTTTATCCCGACTTCGACACAGACGCCCATCCAGCCTTGCACACCAGCATGCAGATAGATTTGAAACACCGGCGCGTCACTTACCGGGATTGCGACACCTCCGACAATCCGCCGGTACTGCACCGCAAAGACGCTTGCGTCACTCCCGACTACCCGCTTTACAAGACCTTCGCCCAACTCACCCGCCAGGAAGAAAACTGGGGGCTTCTCGATGATTTGAGTGCCATTCGCACGCGCAAGGGGTGGCTGAAATGTTTGCAAGAACACTGCGCGGAAATTCGCAACCATAAGGTTTATTGGCGCAAAGATGCTGACCCCTACCGCGTTAAATATTTGCTTTCGGCTAGGAAGGCGCGTCGGAAAAACAGGGAAGCGGGAGAGAGCAATTAGTTGAAAGTCTCGTTACCGGAGGCTCGCCGGTAACGAGAAAATCTCAAACCTGTTTGGCTAGCTTAACCCAATCTTCAATTCCTTTTTGGGTGGGCAGGTTTTGCGCGTTAAATGTCCGTATATCTCGCTTGTGCTGCGGGCCATAACTGACGTGCACCGGCCTGTCCTCTCCATAATAATATAGAGAGTCAAATGGCAATCTCTGGGCTAACACCCACTCGACAACCTGCCGCGTGGAAAGTCCGGCAATCAAAAAATCGCACGCCGCGCCGAGTCTCTGGCAGTAATACTTGCCATTCTTATTGACCTCATGGGCCATGTGCTGGTCGAGTGCCGGTGCGACGCGGCCATTTTTCTGACCTGTCTCTGGGTCTTTTTGCTCCAAATATCGCTTCAAATCTTTGGAGCAAAAGCCATAAGTCAGCCGGAAGCTGTCAAATCCGAACTGGTCAATAATCGGGTCCAGGATAAACTGGTTTAACTCTCGGATGGCAAGAATCGTCTCCTCTAGGTTTTCTGGAAAGGGATTGATTTTGCCGGCATACTTTTGATAGGTCTGCGTGCAAGTGCAGAAATCCTCAAGGGTGAGGTATTTGCCAAGTTTGACTTCTTTGACATTCATTTTTCAGTTGCGCCTAGAAACCGGGTTTCTTAAAGAAACCGGGTTTCTGAAATTTACAAGAAGAATTTAGACGCGCTATATCGCTATTCTACCACCGGCACCGGCGCGGAGACAACCCCCATCGCTTCCAGCACACCGGCAACCCGCAAAATCAGCGCTTCATTGTAAGGTGCTGCTACCAATTGCACCCCCAGCGGCAGATCGCCGGGGCGCTGAATTGGCACCGATAAAACCGGCAGCCCAATAAAAGATAAAGGCTGCGTAAATAACCCCAGATGGGGGCGGACTAAAATCTCAACCCCATCCAAAATCATCTTTTGCTGCCCGATTGCCGGTGCTGGGCAAGGCGTAGTGGGAGCTAAAATCAAATCCACATCCTGAAACACCTCGCGCACGCGATCGCGAAACCAGCTGCGGAACCGCTGCGCCCCGATGTACCAGCTTGCCGGAATCAGGGCACCGGCCAGGAAGCGATCGCGCGTGGCGAAGTCAAAATCCTGCGGGCGCGATCGCAAGTCATCTAGGTGCAAGGAAGCGCCCTCGGAAGCCGTAATCACAAACGCCGCCGCGCGGGCGCGGTGCGCCTCGGGCAAGGTGACATACTGCGTTGCGCCCAGAGCGCGGGCGACTTGTGCCACCGCCTCCAGCGCTGCCGGCTCCGCACCTCTGGTGAAATAGTCGCCTGCGATCGCAATGCGGGCACCGGCAATCTCTTGCAAAGACGCGGCTAATTGCGTCTCCGCCACAGGGCGATCGCAGCAAACGGGGTCGCGATCGTCCCGCCCTTGCAGGATATCAAACGCCGTGGCAATATCGCGCACCGAGCGGGCGAACGGCCCAATGTGGTCGAAACTGCCGGCAAACAGCACCGTGCCGGCACGCGACAGACGCCCGTAAGTCGGTTTCAGCCCGTACACCCCGCAAAAGGCAGCCGGCACGCGAATTGAGCCATTTGTGTCCGAACCCAGCGTCAGCGGCACCAGCCCACCGGCAACCGCCGCCGCCGAACCCCCGGAGGAACCGCCGGCGATGCGAGTCAAATCGTGCGGGTTGTGCGTTGCGCCGTAATGCGCGTTTTCGGTGACAAAACCGTAGGCGTATTCGTCCATATTCAGTGCGCCAACCAGCACCGCACCGGCTTGTTTCAGTCGGGCAACAGCTGTGGCATCTTGAGTCGCTGGGGGTTTTTCGGCATTAATTTTCGAGCCGGCTAAAGTGGTAATACCGGCAATATCAAACAGGTTCTTGACAGCAACCGGCACGCCGGCAAGCGGACCTGGGTCTTCCCCCCTGGCAATTTTCCGGTCAATTTCCTCAGCTGCTACCAGAGCGGTATCCGCTGTTACAGAGGTAAAACAGTTGAGCGCTTTATCTCTTGCAGCAATCCGGTTCAACGCAGCAGAAACAGCGTCTTTTGCGCTGACTTGTCCTGTGCGGACTGCAGCGCCAAGCGATACGGCATCAGCTCGATTTAAATCTAAAGTCATGGCTCAAACACCGGCGCGGCTTCAATTTCCTCTGGCAGGGGGAATTCTGTCACGAGTTTGGCGACTGCCTGAATTCTGGCAAAATTCTCCACCACACCGGCGCGGTGTTCGGGCTGCAGTGGCAAATCCACCAACCGAGCCATTTGCTCCACATATTCAGCTGGATCGAACATCTTTTCGCTCATACTTTCTGTCAGGCGATATTGCTGATTTCTTGCGGCATTACAAATTTACCATCTTCTGCCGGTTCAAAGTCAAGAACTTGGAACACCGCATCCAGGTTCAGCGCGCCATAAATGTGAGGGTAGCGCTCTCCTCCTCCCACCCCTTCATATCGAATCTCCGCTCCCACCTTCTGCGAGTCAATGCAAAGGAGTTTCAGTCCCTTTTGACCCGAAAACCAGGTATTTGCCACTGGGATAACTTGTTCCGGTTCCGAACAGTGGATAAAGCCTTCAGATTCCAGCGTATCGCCTCGATAGACTCCCGCCAATTTGGCTCGCTCCCATTCTTCCCGCTTTGTGATGTGCAAAATAACGCTCACAGCCTTTCCTCTTCGCAACTTCAAGAAACCGGGTTTCTGGAAGGAACCCGGTTTCTCGCTCCTTGAATCATGCTAGCATGCAACGAGGTCGTCTTTCCGGTAAAGGACAGCTAAATCTTCCTCGTCGAGCTCCACCGGCGTCCCGCTGCGAATCAGTTCCGCAAAGTCTTCATTGGGCACCATTATGCACAAAGCGTACAGGCGAGTGGAGCCGGTATTTTCAATCACGTGGGTGCCGGTGGGCGGAACTAAAATGCTGTCTCCGGCTTTTATCCGCACACTTTTGCCGTCACAGGTGGCTCGCCCCTCTCCTTTGAGGATGAAAAACATTTCAGTTGCGTAGAGATGCCGGTTGGGGGGTGTCTTCCCGCCGACATCGAAAATTTCAACGCAATAGGTTAGGGAGGCGTTTGCGCTCGACGGCTCAAACACAATCGCCAGCCGGTTGGTGTCGCGAGGGCTAATGCGATAAGCTTGGTAGTCCCTAGGAGATTTGACCACCGGAATCACGCAGCGCAGAGATGTAATCATATTAATTTCCCCTTTTTAATGCAAGGATTTTTTGGCGATACAGCTGTCATTCATTCGGGGGCTGCGCCCCTTGTTATCATTCTTTTATTGCCTTAAAAATGGCTTGAGAATCTGTTACAAAACCGAAGCACTGCTTGACGTTGTAAAGGGTTGCTTGCCAGCAATACTCGGGGGAAGTTGTGGCCGTGCAGTCTTGTACTAAGATGCAGTCATACCCTAAAAAGTTCGCATCTTGCAGGGTGGCCATCACGCACTGGTCGGCATTCACTCCACCGAAGAATAAGGTCGTTTTCCCCAGGTTGCGCAGGATGCTGTCCAGGGGGGTGTCCCAGAAACCGCTCATGCGGTACTTGTCCACCCGGATATCTTGCGGGAGCTGTTCCAGTTCGTCCACTACGGCGGCGGCCCAACTGCCTGCAGCCAGGACTTTAGCGCCATTTGCCGGCAGGGGGTCGTTGAGCCCGATGCCGGTGCCGGTCGGGTTGTATACATGGCGCAAACCGGCACTGATATTGAGCAAATCCGGGCGGTTGCCCCAGTTCACCCAAATCACCGGAATGCCGGCGTGGCGCAGTGCCGGCAGCAGCGCCTGCAGTGGGCCAATGGGTGCCCGTGCCGGTGTGACATCCACCCCAATATGCGCCAGCCAGCCATCAGGATGACAGAAGTCATTCTGCATGTCAATCACCAGAATCGCGGCTTTCGCCAAGTCCAGGCGCAATGTCTTTGTTTCTGTTGCCAAAGTAACCGGTCGCGCGTCGAGGGGAGGGCGAGTGATATCCGCGATCGCGTCATCAACTGCCCAGGCATTGGGCGGAACTCCTAGAGTGTGGAGAGGGCGATTCATGGGTTGGCTGTATTTTCTCAAACATAAGTGACTTCTCACTCATTCTCTCTCCTCAAGACTGTTTTGTGGGATAATTTTAGATTATTTTCACAGTTGGCGGCTGCACCGGCAGCCGGCCCGGTTTGCAGAATGGGGGTGAGAAACCGGGTTTCTTAAACAAACCCGGTTTCTTTAAGTTGTGCGGGCTGCCGGCTCACTCCAGCGGCTGTCCGTCAACTCGGATGTTTGCCCGGGTTTCAATCCAAACCCTCGCCCCACAGCTCAGAGGCTTGTCGGGGCGGTAAACTACCGTAGCAATTACATTGCCGGCTTCATCGAGAATTTCTACTTGATTTCCGTAAGTGCTGGACTTGCCGGCCTTCACGGAAATCACCGGTTTATTTGCGCCTTTGGCATTGGCTTTGATGTGGTGCTGGTTAATATGAATCCGCTGTAGCATAACATTTTCCCTCGCTGTGCTAATATCTACGCGCGATTGCCGGTTTTTGCCGGAATAAGCAGAAGTGGGGTGCGCACCCCCGGGAACTCACCCCACTCCCTCCCCCTTGCCAGGAACGGCGAGCCGGTGTAATATTGCACTGTACGGGGTTAGGAGTTTGACATGCTGCCATCAATTTTTAAGACTTGCGCTCCTAGAGAGTCAATCCAACTAGGAGAAATCTCGGAGGAAATCTTTGCAGCCAAACTGCGGTTTGTTGTCAAAGGCAGCGCCCCCCGCGTTTATGGGGAGGCCAATACTTTTTTTGCCAATACTTTCCCGACTGAGGGTCTAAAAACTCTGATTCGCGAAGTGTTCGGACGCCTGTGCGGGGCTTCTGCCGGCTCGCCGGTTATTCGCCTGGAAACTAGCTTTGGGGGCGGAAAAACTCACGATAAAATCGCCCTCTGGCACATCTGCAAGCAGGGACGGAAAATTGAGGAGTTGGAACAGTTTGCTGATTTGAGTTTAATTCCCGACCGGCCCATTCAGGTCGCCGCTATTGACGGGCGCGATTTAGACCCGGAAAATGGGGTCTACCATCCCGAAACCGGCATCACCACTCACACGCTTTGGGGCGAAATTGCCTACCAGATAGGCGGGATTGAGGGCTACCAGCTGTTGCGCGGCTCCGATGAGAAGGGGATCAGTCCGGGCACGCCGGTGCTGGAGCGGCTGGCAGGGGGAAAACCCACTCTAATTATTTTAGATGAAATCGCCCGCCACTTGCGAGCGGCTAAAGCGAAAAAGATTGCTGAGAGCACCCTATCCGAACAGGTTGTGGCTTTCCTGTTCTCGCTGATGGATTTGGCGGCGGCTAGCAATAATTTGGTGTTTGTCTACTCCCTCGCCACAAGGTCGGATACCTTCGGGGAAGAGACAGCGGATCTCAACGAGCTAGTTAGCGCTTCCGCACGGCAAGAGCGCATTTTGAATCCCAGCACGGATGTGGAAATCTACAATATCGTCAAGCAGCGGATGTTTGTTAGTGTCAGCGAAAAAGCTGCTGCAGAGGCGGCGAAGGAGTATTTAAACACCTACCGTTCCAGCCGGATTAATTTGCCGGATGGCTGCAAGGATGCTAGCTATGCGGCGGCGATTTCTGCCAGTTACCCTTTCCATCCAGAACTGTTTAACCTGCTCACAAAAAAGATTGCCTCAATTCCTGATTTTCAGCGAACTCGGGGGGCGCTGCGGCTGTTCGCCCTAGTGGTGCGCTACCTCTGGCAAAATCCCTCTGACTGGGTGCCGGCAATTCACACGCATCACATTCCAGTGGGGCTGGATAATAAGGTGACTGATGATTTAACTTCTCGCCTGAAGCGCTCGCTGATGCGCTTGCCGGTGCAAGCGGATATCTACAACCCAGATGGCAGGAAAGCTTACGCTCAGGTGCAAGATGAGGAATGGCTGGCTGCCGGTAAACCCCCTTTCTCTACCTGGGTGGCGCGGACTATTTTCCTGCACTCCCTGACTCAGGGAATTTCATCGGGAATCCGGCGGGCTGAGTTGAATTTATCCCTGCTGACGCCGGGATTGGAAATTGGTTTTGTTGACCGCGCCCTTCAGCAGCTGGGTTCTGTCGCCTGGTATTTGGACGAAGACCCGGTGACTTCGATTTGCCGGTTCAGGGAAGAACCTTCTCTGAATAAAATTATAGCAGAAGAAAAGGATCTTGTGGGCATAAGTGAGGCGAAAGCGGATTTGAGGAGTCGCCGGGACAGCATTTTTGCCAGCAAGTTTTTTACCCTCGTCCCCGCACCGGAAACGGCTTCTGATGTGGGGGATAGCGCTGAGGATGTGGCCCTGTGCGTCATTGATTTTGATGAGGAAACCGTGTCGGCTTCGACGGATGGCCCAACGCCTTTAGTGGAGCGGATTTTCAATAGCACCGGCGATTCGGGGAAGTTCCGCATTTTCCGCAACCGGCTGCTGTTTTTGCTGGCGAATAAGCTAGAATTGCAGCGGGCGATTGCCAACGCCCGCGAGTATAAGGCGATTCAGAATATCCTCAGGAGTCCCAACCGGCTCGCCGATTTGTCGGAAAGCCAGCAGAAGCAATTGCGGCAAAAAGAAGGGGAGATGGATTTGGCGGTGCGCGTGTCTTTAACCAATGCCTACCGGCACCTTTTCTATCCCGCTAGCGATCCGGTGAAAGCGCCCAAGGGCTTGATGCACTATGTCTTGCCGGCAGAAGATTGCAGCACTGTCAAGGGGAAGAATAACCAGCAGGAGGTGATTTTGAAGGCGCTCAAGGAGTGCCAGAAAATTCGCCTGGAAGGGGATAAACCTTACGCACCGGCTTACATTTTGCAAAAGGTGTGGCCGGCGGGGCTGGACTCCTGGACATCGAAGGCGCTGCGAGAAGCTTTTGCCAAGGATTTGAGCTTGCATATCCTGCTGGATGCGGAAGTGGCAAAACTGCGGGATACTGTCCGCGAGGGGTTGCTCAGCGGGCACTGGGATATGAAAGCCGGCGAGCGCTTTTTTGTCAAGACGGATAGCAGCAACCCCAGCCTGCCAGAAACCATTGAATTCTCCGATCGTATGGTACTATATCGCCGGGGAATTTTGCAACCGCCGGCACCGAAAGAGGTTGAATTGAGCGCTCAGGTGATGCCGAGTGCGGAACCGGCTAAGCCGGTGCGCGTCAGGTGGAAAGCAAAAGGAGCGCTGACTGTCACGCTTTATCAGGATGGGGTGGCGGTTCCCGGTTTATTTCGCCCTTCTGATGAGTGGGAGGGGAGTGTGGGGAAAACCACTTCTTTTCGCGTGGTGGCTGACTGGGGAAATGGCGAGACGGCGGCGAAAGAAACCCAGGTGGTGCTGGGTGCCGGTGCGCCCAACACTCTCCTTTATCCAACGGGTGGCGCTGGCATCTGTTCAGCTGCCGGTGAGCAGTTGAGCCTCTTCCAGGTTAAACCCGAAACCTTTGAGTTGGAGGGCAGTATTAACAGTGCTTTTACGGCTCTGAGCGACCGCTGTGCTGACAGTAAGGTTAAGGGTATTGTAGCATTAGAGCTATCAGTCGGGCAAGTGGTGGACTACCGCAAACTCGGCACAGCTTTGCCGCTTCTGAACCGGTTCACTCTGCTGGTTGACCAGACGATAACGGTTCAGTCCGGCGAGCAATTTGTGCGCTTGGAATACCAGGGCGGAATACGGGGATTCCAGAGTTTCTTTCCCCCCGTCAATGCTTTGCTCAACACCCCAGATGCGCAAGCGAATGTGAATTTGAAACTCACTTTTGAGTTTCAACCGGCAGTCTTGCCAGAAGGCGCGGAGATGAGCACAATTAAACAGGCGCTCAACCGCAATCCGGTAGACCGGCTTTCTTTGAGCGCTCGGGTTACTTATTAGATTGGAGAACCCGGCACCCCAACCCCCTCCCCGCTTGCGGGGAGGGGGAGCTAGAAAGTAGGTCGGTTTACTGCGCTCCAAATGAAGAAACCCGGTTTCTTTAAGAAACCGGGTTTCTAGCCCCTCGGGTTTCTAGCCCCTCAGAACCGCTATATCCCATCCGGTAACGAGAAAAATAATGTCCAGGAATTATGCAAGAATTTCAACTGCGGGTAGTGGCTACGGATAACAACAATTTTGCCCTGGAACTGTACCAGTGCGCCTACAAAAAAGCGGGGGAGAAGAAGCGCCCAGCAGCTAAGCGGATTGGCCGGCTCAAAGGGGAGGCTCTGGTGCGGGCGCGACAGGCCATTTATGCGGCATTAAAAGCGAATAACTATGACCCCAAAACCCTGACAAACAAGCGGCAAACTCCCTACGTTCTTTCTGAGGACTCCGGCGTGAATCTGGCGCTGCTGTTCCAGGCGTTGCAGCGGCTCTCCAAACCTGATAAAATTGCTAATATCACTGCTGGAGTGATGGCCATGAGCGATGAGGAGGCCCACTACTGGTTTGCCAAGATTGCCGGCGGCAAACGCTCTGCGGCGCTCAAGGCAATGCGGATACTACTGGGAGAGTGAAACTATGGTACAATCTGAGTTCGGGCTGCGCCTTCCAACTAGCGCTGAACTTCCTTGTTCGGATGACAGACCTGTGGACAACGAAAATCAAAATTTTATTCCGAATTTCCTGTTATTCCTGCTGGAATTTATTTGGGGCAATCGCCAAGACTGGTTCTTTGGCGTCGATATGGCGCTCTATCACACCACGGGAGTCAACCCCCTTGTTCCTGTTGTTCCCGATGGGTTTTTGAGCTTGGGAGTTGAGCGCCGCAAGGGCAGGGGTTCCCGCTTAAGTTACGTCGTCTGGGAGGAAAATGGAACTGTCCCGATTCTTGCCCTGGAAGTCGTCTCTCGCACGCCGGGGGGAGAGTACGACGAGAAAATGGAAATTTATGCCCGGTTGGGGGTACTCTATTATATAGTGTACAGCCCCGACTACTGGCAGCGTGACCGGCACCAGCCTTTTGAAGTGTATCGCCTGGTTGATGGCAGTTACCGGCAGCAAATTGGCGAGCCTTTCTGGATGCCAGAAATCGGCTTGGGGATCGGGCGCACCCGCACCCAAACCGGCGGATTGGAGCGGGAGGTGCTTTCCTGGTACAATCAGCAAGGAGTCAGGTATTTGACTCCGGAAGAACTGCTAGATCGCTATCGCCAGCGCTTTGGCGAATTGCCTGAAGATTAATCTCTCGTTACCAGGCAGTAGGGGCAGCCCCCTGCTGCATTAGTGTCAACTTAAGCTCCCGGCGATTGAAATCGCGGCTATACAAACGAAGTCCGCCTTCGCGGACTTAAGAGAAGAGCTAAAATATTAAAACCCTTGCCTTGCGGGTTTTGTCTGTATAGCTGCGGTTACCCTGCGGGAAGCCGCCAAGGGCGTCTACAACCGCCCAGAGACTACGGGACACAGCTTAAGTTGACACCGATGCCCCCTGCTGCCCTAGGAACGAGGTAAAAACAACCGGTGGGAGTTAACTAAACATGAAAATTGATGTGCGCCAAGCTGTGATTGCGGCCAAGGAATATTTGCAGTCTCTGAAAGATCAGATAGGGATGCTAATCGAGGACTTAAGGCTTGAAGAAGTCGAACTGTCGGATGATAAAAAATTCTGGCTGATTACATTAGGTTTCAGCCGACCGGCATACAAAGCAAAAAATCCTCTGGCTGACCTGACTGACTCTCCTAAGTATGAGCGAGAGTACAAAATCTTTAAAATCGATTCGGAAACGGGTGAGGTGCAGTCCATGAAAATCCGAGAGGTATGAGTGAGACTTTTCGCCAACTATTTAAACAGATTTAGAAAGAGATGCAATAAGGGGAAAGGACATGGCCCATATCAAAGCCTTTTATGAACCGGCAATGGAGCTGCTAACCGTTTTTTGGCAAGCCCCTCGCTCCAATCAAATCTGTACGGAACTCGGAGATGGGGTGATTCTCATTAAAGATTCCCAAACAGGGGAGCCCATCGGAATGGAATTATTATATTATCGCCCCCTTGACAGCCGCTTTGATTGTGTTACAGTAGAGGAGTAGGGTGCGTTCCCCTCCCAGGGGAACCCACCCCACACCCCCATAAAAAAGGAGGGAACGCACCCCACAACTCCCCCATGAAAAAGAATTGGGGGTGCCTTCCTCCAACTCCCGAAAAAAATTGGGTGCGTTACGCTCCGCCTAACGCACCCAACTGAAAATTGTGCTATAGTAGACGCAAGCAGTTCAAGTTCAACAACTTCTCTCAACCCATGTCCAACCCCACACCCAAACGCCCCGCTGTATTTATCGAGAAAATCATGCCGGTGAAGCTGCTCAACGAGCAGGTTTATTACGAACATGGGGGCAATCCCTTCAAGGGGTTGCACCGCTGGTACTCGCGCAAACCCCTGTCATTCAGTCGCGCCAGCGTGCTCGGTTCCCTACTCCCGGCAACTGTAACCCTCAAAGAGTTTGAATACCTGCTGGGGTTGGAACCCGGAAAGGAAATAAAGCTCTACAAAACCCCTCCCTCGCCGGTGCGCATAAATAAAGTGCGGGAGTATTGCGAGACAGTTTGGGGCACTCGCACCCCTACAGTTTTGGATGCCTTTGCCGGCGGCGGGAGTATTCCCTTTGAGGCGGCGCGATACGGGTTGAATGTGCTGGCGTCGGATTTAAATCCTGTGGCGGTGGTGACGATGAAAGCGGCGATGGAATATCCGCTGAAATTTGGGCCAGATTTGCAGCAGGATATTGATAAGTGGGTGAAGTGGGTGGGAGATGAGGCGGAAAAGCGGTTAGCTGAGTTTTTCCCATCTTTGCCGGGGGAAACGGTGCAGAATTACTTGTGGGCGCATACCGTGGTGTGCCCTCAGTGCGAGTCTGTGGTGCCGCTGAGTCCGAATTGGTGGCTGAGCAAGACTAGCAATTATGCAGGGAAAGGACAAGCGCGAAAAATTACCTGTGATTGGTATGCGGTGAAGCCAATTCCTAACCCTGAGAAGAAGCGGGTTGATTTTGAAGTGGTGAGGGGCAAGAAGGGGAAGGGCACAGCGATTAAAACCGCTGAGGGTGAGTACGATCCGGAGACGACAACAACGATTAGCCGGGGTGTGGGCAGATGTCCTAATTGTGGGAGTGTGATTGAAGATGATGTGATTAAAGCTCAAGCTCAGTCTGGCGGTCTTGGACATCTATTGTATGCAGTTGCTTATCGGAAAGGCAACGCATCTCTAGAGTTTAAAAAACCTGCCAAAATTGATTTGGATGCCGTGGAAAAAGCAGCTAAGTTTTTCCAAGAGAAAAGAACTGAGTGGGGAACGTCCGGATTTATACCCATTCAGGAAATCCCTTCCAATACCCATCGAGGGCCAGATATGTACCTCTATGGAATTTATCACTGGCATGAGATGTTTAACCCGCGCCAGCTTTTAACCCTTGTCACCTATATGGAAATTATCAATGAGGCCAAGGCGCTGATTCAGGCTGAGTGTGAGTGGGAGAAGGCGGAGGCTATCGCGACTTACTTGGCTTTAGTGTTGGATAGATGTATAGATAAAAACTCAAGATTATCTCATTGGCAAGCATCTAGAGCTTTTGCACAAGCTGCATCAGGACAGCACGCACTTAATCTATTCTGGAATTATCCAGAAGTTAGTGGCGCTGGTGAACTGTGGCACTGGTGTGCTGATGCTCTTGCATCAGAGTATAAAGAACTTTGCTCACTGTTCGGCACACAACCCAGCGCCACCGGCATTCCGGGAATCGAACACTGCGAGCCAAAATCCATCCAAATCGACGCCGCCTCAGCAGACAGCCTCTATCACATCCCCGATAAATCAGTCGATGCCATCGTCACCGACCCACCTTACTATGACTCAGTTAGATATGGTGAATTATCCGATTTTTTTTATGTGTGGCTTAGGGTAAACCTACTAGATATTTTCCCTAACTTATTTTTAAACGAACTAACAGATAAAGATAAGGAAGCTATCGCCAATCCCGGGCGCTTCCGCAATATGGGAGCATCCCCAGAAGAACTCGCCAACCGCGATTACGAGGCAAAAATGGCGCTCGCCTTTGCCGAACACTACCGCGTGCTGCGCGATGACGGCGTAATGACAGTGCAGTTCAACCACAAAGATTCCGGCGCGTGGGATGTGCTGGCAAAATCCCTCATCGATGCCGGTTTCGAGATTACCGCTTCTTGGGCGGTGAGCACCGAAAACCCGCAAAACTTGCACCAAGCGCAGAAAAATTCTGTCTCCAGTACCGTGCTTTTAGTGTGCCGCAAGCGCGACTTAAATGCAGGACAAGCGTGGTGGGATGATTTGCGCCCGGAAGTCGCCAATCTCGTCGAACAGCGAGCACCCGAATTTGAAGCCAGCGACATCACCGGCATCGACTTATATCTAAGCGCTTTTGGCCCCGCTTTGAACGTATTTAGCCGGAGTTGGCCGGTACTCAGCAGCAGCGGAGACGAAGTGCGCCCAGAACAAGCATTTGCCGAAGCGAGAAAAGCCATCGCCTCCTACCGCTTCCGCAAATTAGCGCAAACCGACACTGCCGGTTTTGACCCCCTAACCCAGTGGTATTTCCTCGCCTGGGATGCCTTCCGCGCCCGCGAATTCCCCTTCGATGAAGCGCGACAGCTGGCATTAGCAATTGGCGGTTTCAACGTCGCAGATTTAGCGAAAACCTACAAACTCCTCGACTCCGCCAGCGGCACTTGCAAACTCCTCACCCCCCTGCAGAGGCTGAAAAAACGCGCCTTTTCTGTGAGCGATCAGGAATTTTCCGCCCGCTATCTCGTAGATGGACTGCACGCAATTATAGCGATTTACCAGGAAGAACAGGACATCCAGCCGGTGCGCCGGTTTATGAAAGCTACGGGCTTAGTTAGCAATGACATGTTCATGCGCACAATTGAGGTAGCGCTGAAAGTCATCCCCCGAATTGGGGACGAGAAAAAGCGCATCCCGGAAGAGAAACTCCTGTTAGATTTGTGGCTGGCAATGGATGAAATTAAGGCTAGAGTCACAGTTGAGCAGCTGGAATTGCCCCTGCAGTACGGGCAAATGAGTTTCAATTTTGATGCCGGAGAGTAGGGTGGGTTCCCCTCCCAGGGGAACCCACCGCACAATGTAATAGGTTCCATAAAAGGAGGCTCCGCCTCCTTTCAGGCGTTCCCAGGCTCCGCCTGGGAACGAGGATTTCGTAGGGGCGGTGCGGCACGACATCGGTGTCAACTTAAGCTGTGTTCCGTAGTCTCTGGGCGGTAGTCTCTGGGCGGTTGTAGACGCCCTTGGCGGCTTCCCGCAGGGTAACCGCAGCTATACAGACAAAACCCGCAAGGCAAGGGTTTTAAGATTCTAGCTCTTCTCTTAAGTCCGCGTAGGCGGACTTCGTTTGTATAGCCGCGATTTCAATCGCCGGGAGCTTAAGTTGACACTAATGCCCCCGTGCCCGCCCATACCGTTAGCGTAGCGGCTCTGTTAGGAGCAGTTTCTCCGTAGCACGCTAATCTGAGAAACGCTATATTTAGAAAAAGGTGAAAAAACAGCAAATGGTTGCCAAAAATAGACTTAACGCTTATCGCCTCCCGTCTCTGACGCTATTGCTGGCGCTCATGCTGACCGGCACTCAGGCGGGGTGCTCTTTTGCCGCGCCGGCGCACACACAACCCCAAAAAGAAGTTAAAATGAAAGAAAGTCAATCTCTAGTTACACTGACCGGCACGATTATTTTCAAAGACCTGGAAAGGCGCATGCCAACCCCCGAAGCTTGGATGGCCGGCTCAAACCAGTATTACGTCCTCGACGTAGGAGACGCCCACATCGAACAAATCGAACAGCCAACAGCAGCGGAGGGAGTCATCCTGCGGACTTCCGACCAGATTTCCAAAGAAATATTCCAGCAATATATCGGAAAGCGCGTTATAATAGAAGGGGAATACGTCGCCCCCAAACCTTTCATCCCCCAGAGTCCAATGGTAGCCTATCCGATGGGTCCCGATCGCCAACCCCTGCCAACAGGCGGCGGCTTCAAAGTCTACCGGCTCCAAGCAATTGATTAGCGTAACTCCTGTCTCCCCAGAATACTATGCCCCCCTTACTGCGAGATCGCCCTTGGAAAATCAGCTATGCCAGCAACCAGAACAATCCCGTCGCCGAATTCTACATCCCCGCCCTAGAATGCGCCGTACAGTACGACCGCAAATCAGGCTTTTTCAGCAGCGCCATTCTCAGCAAAGTCGCTCGCGGAATCGGCGCAATGCTCTACAATAAAGGCAGAATGCGCCTGATTCTCGGCTGCCAATTCACACCCGAAGACCTGCAAGCCATCCGGCGCGGGTACTCCTTGCGAGACACCCTAATCGCCCGCCTCCATGCAGACTTAAAACCGCCAGAAAACCTCGCCCAGCTCAAACACTTTGAAATCCTCAGCTGGCTGATTCAAACCTGCAGCCTAGATATCAAAATTGCCATTCCCCTCACAGCAGATGGCAGCCCCGAAGACAGCCAGCGCCAGCTCGAACCCCATCACATCTTCCACGAAAAAGCCGGCATCTTCACCGACACCGCCGGCGAGCAATTAGCCTTCAGCGGTTCCAACAACGAATCCCTAGGCGGATGGGAAACCAATGTCGAATCCTTCCACGTTTATTGCAGTTGGGAAGAAGGGCGAGAACTGGAGCGAGTGCGAGAAGAAAGCCTTCGGTTTGAGCAGCTTTGGAGCAATTCTGCCCCCAACGTGCGCGTGTTTGACATCCCAGAAGCCATCCAGAAAAAACTGCTGCGCTACGCACCGGCAACTCAACCCACTTGGAGCCGGCACACTGAATTCGACACCACCCCCCTGCCAAATTCCCCTCACCCCCTCCCCGCCGGCACAAGAAAAGAGAGCGAGCTTTTTACCCAACTTGCCGAACTCCACCGGCACCCCGGATGCCTCGACTTCTGCCTGAAATCAATCCCCATAAAACCCTGGCCTCACCAGCTTAAAATACTTCGCCGCGTCGCGCAACACTTCCCCCACAATTTCCTAATTGCCGATGAAGTTGGCTTGGGCAAAACCATTGTCACCGGCCTAATTTTGCGCTACGGCCTCTTGACAAAAAAAGCCACCCGTGTATTAATCTTAGCCCCCGCCAGCGTTCAGCCCCAGTGGCAAGAAGAACTGCGGGAAAAATTCAACCTCCACTTCTGGAGCTATACCCGGGGCGAATTTAAAGCCCCCTGCCAGAAAGAAACCCGGTTTCTTCAAGAAACCGGGTTTCTCAATCCCAATCCCTGGAACACCCAAAACCTAATCCTCGCCTCCTCCCATCTCGTGCGCCGGCAAGATAGAATGGAAGAACTGCTGTCAGCACAACCCTGGGATTTAGTCATCCTAGACGAAGCCCACCACGCCCGCCGGCAAACCCCCCAATCCCGGAAAGAAACCCCCAATCGCCTGCTACAATTAATGCAGCAGCTCAAACACAAAACCCGCTCCCTCATCCTGCTCTCAGCCACCCCCATGCAGATAGATCCCATAGAAATATTCGACCTGCTGCAGCTGCTGGGACTCCAAGGACACTGGGCGCATGGCGACAACTTCTGCAACTATTTTACCACCCTTGCCGGTCAGCCCAACCGCGACATTTTAGACTTCTGGCAGCAGATGTCCCAAGATTACTTTAATCGCGGCGGATCGCCCTGTCCGCGATTGCAGAAATACCAAGAAAAAACCGACCGCCTCTTAGCCTACCGAATGCGAGACATCTGGATGCGGGGGCAGAAAATAGCCAACAGCCGGCACGATTTACACCATTTAGAAGACACCCCCTTCCTCAGCGCATCGCGCCAGTACCTCACCGCCAACACCCCCCTGAAAGACCTAATGTTCCGCCACACCCGCCACACCTTGCGCGAGTACCGCCGGCGCGGAATCCTCGACAGCGATATACCCATCCGCGAAGTGCGAGACAGCGCCATTACCCTCGAACCCACCCGCGAAATTCCTCTCTACATAGCCGTCAGCGATTATGTCCGCCACTTCTACAAATTAGCGCAAAAAGAGAGCCGCAAAGCCTTAGGATTTTTGATGACTCTCTACCGCAAGCGCTTAACCAGTTCCTTCTACGCCATTAAAGAATCCTTGCAGCGACGCCTGGAAGGCATCAGCATCACCCCCGACGACTTAGGCGATTTAGAAGATGCCGGTGATGCTATAATAGAAGGATTAGAATCCTATTTTGCGCCCGACCCCCAAGAGATTGAATACCTGGAAAACCTGCTGCGCCGGTTTGAAACCACCGGCGAAGATACCAAACTGTCCCACTTCATCGCCCTGCTGCGCCAGGAATTCACCCAGCGGGAAAGCGCCCTTGTTTTCACCCAGTACACCGACACAATGGACTACCTGCGGTCAGCCCTGCAGCAGCTGTACGGACCGCAGGTAGCGTGCTATTCTGGTAGAGGGGGAGAACTGTACCGAGAGGGCAGCTGGCGTGCGGTGCCAAAAGAAGAAATCAAGCGCCGGTTTCGAGACAAGCAGATAAAAATCCTCCTCTGCACCGAATCCGCCAGCGAAGGGCTGAACCTGCAAACTTGCGGCGTCCTAATCAATTATGACATGCCCTGGAATCCCATGCGAGTCGAGCAGCGCATCGGGCGGATCGACCGCATCGGTCAAGTGCACCCCACCGTCAGAATTCACAACTTCTACTATGATGGCACAGTAGAGGCAAAAGTGTACAGGAAACTGCGCGAAAGAATTAATATCTTTACCGCAGTTGTGGGAAATTTGCAACCCATTTTAGCGCAAGTGCCCACATTTATCGAACGCGCCGCCATGAGTGCCGATCCCGAAGAAGAAGGCGTGCTGCTGGCGGAGTTTGAGGACATCCTCCAAGCCCCGCCGGTGCGGCCAAATTTAGATGAAATCGCAGCAATGGATGTGGAAGCAGACTTGGAAGAAATTCGCCGGCAAATCCCCCCCGCACCCCTCACCCCAGAATCCATTGAGCAGCTGTTCGTCAATTCAGAACTTTTAAAAACTTGCGGAGCCATTTTTGAGCCGGCGGGCGAACGCACCTGGCAGCTCACCTACAGAAATTATAACTGCAAAGTTACCTTTTATCCAGAAATATTTGACCAAATGCCATCCCTGCGACTGATGAGTTTTGCCGACCCCTTATTTGAAGAATTGCTGCAAACCGTAACGTCTCGCCTCTCCTAGACGTAGGACAGGCGTCCCGCCGGTCCTGCGCCTGTCCCAAAATATAGACGTAGGACAGGCGTCTCGCCTGTCCCCAACCTTCCACACACTTATGGGCAGTACAGGATTTGAACCTGTGGCATCATGCTTGTAAGGCACGCGCTCTACCGCTGAGCTAACCGCCCGATTTGACGAGACTGTTGGCGTACTTGATAGGGGGCTCAGATCCCACCCCCAAGTTTCCTCGTTCCCAGCTCAAGCTCGGAGGAGGAAAAACCGCGCAGATTGTGAGAGTCTCGCTCTACTCTTAGCCCGCGAAGGCGGGCTTCGTTTGTATAGCCGCGATTTCCAATCGCCAGGAACCTGGGCTAATCGCGGAGGAACTAGCTGCAGGTCTAACCCCTGAGGAATTCGCCAACAGCATCTTTGACTCACAGAAGGATAATATAACAGACTGTACGAAAAAAAGCAAGCACCCCCCAGCTAATTTTTTCCCAACAATCCCGCCCCAAGTCCCACCCCCCAAACTCCTGAATGCCCTCAGGTCGCACCCATGACCGCATTACCCTGTGGACCTTGCCGGCAGTGGCCGGTTTGAGCTTCACTCTCACCCGCAATGGCAACCTCACCCTATTAGTTGCCACCGGCTTCTTATTTGGCGGCCTAATGTTTGGCCCAGACCTCGATATCCACTCCCGGCAATACCAGCGCTGGGGGTGGCTGCGCTGGATCTGGCAGCCATACCAGCAGAACCTGCGCCACCGCTCCTTTCTCTCCCACGGGCCACTCATCGGCACCGCCCTGCGAGTATTCTACCTCGCTTCCTGGATCGCCGCCCTGTGGATTTTTGCCGCCGCCGCCGGCAAACTCTTCTGGGGCTGGCACTGGAACTGGCACTCAGCCGGCACTGCCGTTATCCAGTCTTTCCAGCAGCACTATAGCGAGTGGATCGCCCTGTTTGCCGGTTTAGAGCTCGGCGCAATGAGCCACTACCTCAGCGACTGGGCCGGCTCAGCCTATAAGCGCTTCAAAACACAGCGACACTCCCTCACCCCAGCAGCCAAACCCAGCAAGCGCCGGCACTCCCCCAAGAGTCCCCAGAACCGCCGGTCGAAATCCGTGCCGGTCAAACACCGCCACAAAAATTAAGCTATTCCCCATTTAATTTGCGCTATCCCCCTCTATCCCTCGTTCCCAGGCAGAGCCTGGGAACGCCCCGCAGGAGGCTCTGCCTCCTTTCTCCTACCAACAGATTAAAAGCCTAACATCTTAATCTGCCTCCCCCAAGCGAAATTGCCCTCAAGATTGGCACCGGCCCAAAATCGCGTTAACAATTATTAAAAGCAGTCCAATCGGAAAATTCCCCCATGTCCAGCCCTGACACCTCCATTCCCGCAACCCTCTCCCCCGCCCTAACCGCCCTCCAGCGCCTGATTGAAGTAGTCGCCAAATTGCGCTCCCCCGACGGCGGCTGTCCTTGGGACTTAGCCCAGACACCCGAAACCCTAATTCCCTACATCATTGAAGAAGCTTATGAAGTAGTCGATGCCATTCGCAGCGCCGACAAACATGCAATCGCAGAAGAACTCGGCGATTTGCTGCTGCAAGTCGTGCTGCAAGCGCAGATTGCCGGTGAGTCCAATCAATTTACCCTCGCAGAAATCGCCACCGGCATCGCAGAAAAACTCATTCGCCGGCACCCCCACGTCTTTGGCGATGTCGAAGTCAGCAGCGTTGCGGAAGTCCGCCACAACTGGGAGCAAATCAAAGCCGCAGAGAAAGGAGAAACAGACCAACAATCCCAACTCCTCAGTCGCAAACTCAGCCGGTACGCCCGCACCCTCCCGCCCCTGACAGCCGGAATGAAAATCTCCCAAAAAGCCGCAGCAGCCGGTTTCGAGTGGGATGACATTGCCGGCGTGTGGGCGAAATTTGAAGAAGAACTCGCAGAATTCAAACACGCCCTCGAACACGAAGATAAAGCCCAGCAGCAAGCCGAATTGGGAGATATCCTATTTGTGTTAATTAATCTCGCCCGGTGGTCTAATTTAGATCCGTCAGCCGCCTTACAGGAAACCAACCACAAATTTATCCACCGGCTCTCAAAAGTCGAAGCCTTTGCCGACCGGCCCCTCACAGATTATACCCTAGAAGAGCTAGACGTTCTTTGGGAGCGAGCCAAAGCCCAACTGGCAAAGCAAAAGCAAGCTCTTTGACTTTTAATTTGCTTATCTATTGGAAGGAAACAGAGCCGGCTTGCTTGGCGTTACCAGCCTGTAGGGGCGGGCCCCCGTGCCACTGGTGTCAAATTAAGCTCCTGGCGATTGAAAGACTCTGTTGGCGAATGCGTGAGGGGTTAGACCTCAGGCTAGTTGGCCAGGTTCCTGGCGATTGAAATCGCAGCTATACAGACGAAGCCCGCCTACGCGGGCTAAGAGTAGAGCAAGATTCTCACTCCAAAGCGCGGTTTTTTTCGAGGAAAGACGAGGAAAGGGGGGGACGAAAGGTTCTCTCGAAAGCTCCCCTCCCCGTTAACGGGGAGGGGTTGGGGGTGGGGTCAGACCCCCTATCAATTCGCCAACAGTCTCTTGAAATCGCGGCACTACAACCAAGTCCGCATGACAAGGACTTAAGAGAAGAGCTAGAATCTAAAAACCCAAGCCGAAGCGGGTTTTGTCTGTATAGCTGCGGTTACCCTGCGGGAAGCCGCCAAGGGCGGCTACAACCGCCCAGTAAATTCAATGCTTAGCAATCAGTTCAAAACTCCCGCAGCGCCGCCAGCACCCTATCGTGAATCGCCCCATTAGTCGCAATCGCCCCCCGATTCTCCACCATCTTAGTGCCGGCGGAAAAATTCAGCGGGTTGCCGTACATATCCGTCACCCGCCCACCGGCTTCCTCCACCACAATCGCCCCCGCCGCGTGATCCCAAATATTCTCCCGGTAGTCCGGCAACTCTTGCCACGGCAGGCGCAAATAAAGAGCTCCCATCCCGCACGCCACAGCCCCATACTTCGCCTGAGAGTCCATGCGGATAGGTGGCGCAGTAATCCCGGCAGCCTTCGCCACCGCCTCCTGTCGCCACGGGTCCCCGTGAGACGCTTCCACACTTTGCAAAAAATGCAGATTATCTGCATCAGCGCCACAAACCTGAATCCGGCGCGGCTCCCCACCGGCAAGCGACAGCGCAAACGCCCCCTCCCCCCGCACCGCCACAAACAGCACGCCGGTCTCACCCAGGACAGTCAGCGCCGGACAGCCGAGCACCCCCACCCTCACCGAACCTGCTTCCACCAGCGCCAGCGCCACCGCATACTGGTCTTGACGCAAAAACCCTTTCGTGCCGTCGATCGGGTCTAGCGTCCAGAAGCGCCGGCCCACCTGGCCATTCCCCCGATCTATCCAGCTCACCACCTTCTCAGGTGTGGCATCGGGAAGTAAATCCTTAACATAATTTGTGACTTTTGTCAAGGTTTCTGCCATTGCCGGCTGGCGCAGCTCAGCGGCGTCCTCCTCCGCCACCACCGGGTCGTCAGGAAACGCCTCCCCTAAGGCTTGGCAAATTACCGCCTGGGAGCCATAATCGGCCACTGTCACCGGGCTTTTGTCCTTCTTTTCGATGGCAGCCGGTATGTCGCGGCGGACTCGCTCGCACAGTTTGACTGCAGCCAAAACTGCCGAGATAGCTACTTGTTTTTCTCGATCGTAAGACATAGGGAGTTTTGAGTTCATTCCCTCTAGTTTTTCATAAATAAACCGCAAAGAAACCCGGTTTATTGAAGAAACCGGGTTTCTTTAATTCGCTACAGTTTGATGGTGACGGTTTTGATTTCGGTATATTGCTGCAAGCCGTACTCGCCGAGTTCTCGGCCTATGCCGGATTGCTTGAACCCGCCAAAGGGAGCAGCAGCGTCGAAAACATCGTAGCAATTCACCCAGACGGTGCCGGCGCGGACGCTGTTGGCGATCGCGTGAGCTTTGGTAATATCTTTTGTCCACACACCGGCGGCCAGACCGTACATTGTACTGTTCGCCCGCTGGATGACTTCATCAATGTCTTTGAATTTGATGATGCTCATCACCGGCCCGAATATTTCCTCTTGAGCGATTTTCATGCCGTCTCGCACATCAGCAAAGACGGTTGGCTCGATGAAAAATCCCCGGTCGCCGGCTCGTTTGCCGCCGCACAGCAGTTGGGCACCTTCGCGCATCCCGGACTCGATGTAGCTCATCACTTTGTCGAACTGGGTTTGGTCAACTTGCGGGCCTTGCTGGGTGTTGGGGTCAAAGGGATCGCCGACGGTGCGCTGCTTGCTGCGCTCAACGCTTTTGGCGACAAACTCGTCGTAGCATTTTTCTTCGACAAACAGCCGCGAACCGGCGCAGCAGCACTGCCCCTGGTTTAAGTACAGCCCGATGTGAGCGCCTTCGATGGCGGCGTCCAGGTCGGCGTCGGCGAAGACGATGTTGGGGCTTTTGCCGCCCAGTTCCAGGGTGACGCGCTTGAGGTTGCTCCGGGCGGCGGCTTCCATAATCAGGTGGCCCACTTCTGTCGAGCCGGTGAAGGCTACTTTGTCGATATCGCTGTGGTGGGCGATAGCCGCACCGGCAGTTGGCCCGTAGCCGGAGAGGATATTGACCACTCCGGGGGGGAAGCCGGCTTCGACAATCAGTTCGCCGACACGCAGCGCACTCAGGGGCGTCTGCTCGGCGGTTTTGAGGATGGCGGTGTTGCCGGTGGCCAGGGCTGGGGCGAGCTTCCACGCCTGCATCAGCAGCGGGAAGTTCCAGGGGATAATTTGGCCAACGACGCCCACCGGCTCGTGGCGCGTGTAGCAGAAATAGGGGCCATTGATGGGGATGGTTTTGCCGTGGATTTTGTCCGCCCAGCCGGCGTAGTAGCGGTAGCAGGCGATCGTCAGCGGCAAGTCGTCATACAGCGCCTCGCTCAGCGGTTTGCCGTTGTCGAGGGTTTCCAGACGCGCCAGCTCTTCTTTGTTGCGCTCAATCAGGTCTGCTAGCTTGTAGAGCAATTCACCGCGCTGGGAGGCCGTCATCTTTGGCCATTGGCCGCCGGTGAACGCCGCCCGGGCGGCCAGAACTGCCTTATCGACATCGGGGGCGTCCGCTTCGGCGACGGTGCAGATAACTTCGCCGGTGGCGGGGTTGAGCGTCTCGAACCGGCGACCGCTGACGCTGTTTACCCATTCGTTGTTTATTAGCAGCTGGGTCGGGCCGATTTTTACTTGCTTTTCTGCTGCGGTGGCGGTTACCATGACGTTCTTCTTCTGGTTTTATTAAGGGAAGTTTCTCCTAGCTTTGAGCAAATTAACAGCGAAACCGCTTGCCTTTAGATAATCTTTCGATTTGCTTTAAATAACTTCGCACAGCGGAGCCGCGCTGGGGGGCCGGTTTACTGGTATTTCTCGCTGTCTGGCAAGTGGGTCTGGCAGCACCGGCCCAAAGCAAGCTTCCCGTAAAAAATTTCCGGCAAAACCCGCCCCTGCAGCCCCGCCCTTCAACGCCCAGAAACCCGGTAACTTCGGCGAACCCGGTTTTCTCAGTACCCTTGTGAAGCCACCAGGAATGCTCACAAAAATTTGCACGTTTGGCACCTGCCGCCAGAGCCAGCGGGGACTGGCCACTACCGGTAGCCTGACTGGCTCCAGCCGAGAATTCTCGCCACTTGGCTAGGGAGGGCGATCGGATCGAAGGGCTTGGGTATCACCGCTGCCACTCCCAAATGGGAGAAGCCGCGCCGGTTAGATGCCTGTATGTGGGCGGTTAAGAAAATCACGGGGATGTGTTCTGTTGTGGGATTGGCTTGCAGCCGGCTCAAGGTGGCCACTCCGTCCAGCTCGGGCATCATCAGGTCTAGAATTATAGCGTCGGGCTGCTCGGCTGCCGCTAGTGCCAGCCCCTGTCTGCCGGAATCTGCCGTGCTGACTTCCCACCCTCCCATGATTTCCAGACACAGTTTGGTCACTTCCCGGATATCCTCCTCATCATCAATCACGAGGATGCGCTTCGGGGAAGTCCAAACTGAGCGAGAATCCATCGACTTAATTTGTGGGCAAGAAGAATTCGCTAATTTACTCTCAGAAAGGGCTATCATTGTTTTTCTGGCCTCCTTTGCCAGTGATGAGGATGTGTGCGAGCGGTAGATGAGTGGCACCCTCTTTTGGGTATATTGCCGGCTGCCCGTTTCGTGGGGAATTGCTGCCGGCGATCTGTAGGGTTGGGGGTGCAGCTATCATTTACCACCACCAGATATCCTGCAAGATTCCCGCCCCTCCCCAAACTTTTAGAGTAGCGATCGACCCGTGAGAGGCGACAGTTAAGTGACACCAGTTCAGCTTGCCCACTCCCCGACCGGCACCTCGGGAATCTCAATTGTCTTGGGGCGGCTCAAGACATTGAACGAGTGAGATTTCACCGAGCTTCATGAGGGATCTCTATTCCCCTCAAAGGGTCCGTCCCCAGCCCACCTCGCCACTCCCGTCCAATCCTGTTCCTTTCCAGGCTCTATTTTCCTGCTTAGCGCTCAAAACTGAATAACTTGTGAAACTCTCTCTAAAATTGTTTGGCAACCCTGACAGCGCACCAATTAGCCTCATCAGTAACTCCCGGGGCAAAGCTCTTTCCACTGGCAGACACCCTTATTTATAAATGGTAAATACCGCACATATTTTTTGCCTCACTCGCTAGCTAGAACCACTCTATGTCTAAAGACATAGGCGGGCTGTTAAACTTATCTATAAGTGGCTCCTCCCTGCCGATTATTGTGCCGCTTTACAACCGGGTTTGGCGACTTTTTAGAAGATCTTTCCATTGGCATGCTCCCCTCACCCTGCCCCCTCTCTCCCCCGGCTAGCGGGGGCTTTATCACGGTGAAAAGTGGCTGGCAGAAACTTAAAAAATACTGAATTTTTATCGCTGGGACAGCCATAAAATTTTCATCTTTTGTTAAACTTTGGGTGATGCGCTTGCCCTGATTGCGAAACCATGACCACAGTCCAAGTTGGAACCCCTCCCCTAGTTAAACTTGCTCAGCAGGCCCGTCAAGCGGCGCGGCGGCTGGCCATTCTCTCGACCAGCGAGAAAAATCAAGCAATCGTTGCCATTGCTCGGGCGCTAGAAGCTGCCACTGATGAGATTTTGGCCGCCAATGCAGCGGACTGCCAAGCTGCTGAGGCCGCCGGCATCCCCAAACCGCTCTACAACCGGCTGAAGTTGGATGAAACCAAGCTAAAAGCCGCGATTGCCGGCGTGCGAGATGTGGGGCGACTCCCCGATCCCGTCGGTGCGGTGGGGATTCACCGGCAGCTGGATGATGGGCTCGTCCTCAAGCGCGTCGCCTGTCCGCTCGGTGTCCTGGGCGTCATCTTTGAAGCTCGCCCCGATGCGGTGATTCAAATTACCAGTCTGGCGATTAAGTCGGGCAACGGCGCTATCCTCAAAGGCGGACAGGAAGCAGCACTCTCTTGCACCCAGCTGGTTCGGGCGATCCACCAAGGGCTGGCGGAAAGTGCGGTTGACCCCGCTGCAGTGCAGTTGCTGGCCACCAGAGAGGAAACTCTGGCGCTGCTGAAACTGGATCAGTGTGTGGATCTGATTATACCCAGAGGATCTAATTCGTTTGTCCGCTTCGTGCAGGAAAATACCCGCATCCCCGTGCTGGGACATGCTGAGGGGATCTGCCACCTCTATGTGGACAAGTCCGCTGACATCGAAAAGGCGGTGAATATTGCCGTTGACGCTAAAACCCAGTACCCTGCCGCCTGCAACGCCATTGAAACGATGCTTGTCCACTCCCGCATCGCCCCCGATTTCTTGCCGGTGGCTGTTGCGGCGCTGCGAGAGCGCCACGTCGAGTTGCGGGGGGATGAGCGCACCCGCGCCACTGTCAGCGTCTCGCCGGCAGCAGAAGCAGACTGGGCGGCGGAGTACAGCGATTTGATTCTGGCGATTAAGGTGGTGGATTCTCTGGAAGAGGCGATTGACCACATCAATACTTACGGCTCGAAACACACGGATGCGATTGTTACGGAAGACAGGGAAGCGGCTGGCAAGTTCCTGGCGCAAGTGGATGCTGCCGGTGTTTTCCACAACTGCTCAACGCGCTTTGCGGACGGCTTCCGCTACGGCTTTGGCGCAGAAGTGGGCATTAGCACCCAGAAGATGCCGCCTCGCGGACCTGTGGGTTTGGAAGGTCTGGTGACGTACAAATACCAGCTTGCCGGTGACGGTCAGGTTGTGGCTACCTATTCGGGTAAGGATGCTAAGCCTTTCTGTCACAAGGATCTGTAAGATAGGTATTGGGGAATTGGGAATTGGAAATTGAGCCGGGATTTGGGGATTTGGGGATTGGGAATTGTTTCCGTTCCTGACTTCCCCTGCCCAAAGCCAAATTATCCCATTCCTACCCCGACTAACAACTAACACTTAAAACCTGTAAAATGGAATGGTTTCGACTTGCTTTTCAGTTGCGCGGATCAGTCGCTGTTACTGTTTTTCCTCGCGCCCTATTGTGTGGGGGGTTTGGATTTATCGTCTCTCTACTCTATTATTTTGAAGTCCCTTTAGAGTGGCGCGCCTTGGGGAGTGTCATTAGCAATGTGGTCTTCAATCTGATTTTAGGTTTATTGTTGGTGTTTCGCACGAATACGGCTTACGACAGATTTTGGGAAGGGCGGAAAAATTGGGGGACTATTGTTGTGAGTGTCCGCAACTTAGCGCGGCAAATCTGGGTGGGGGTTGCGGAAGTTGAACCGGCAGACCGAGAGAAGAAAGCGTCTGTCCTGCGGGTATTGGCGGCTTTTGCCGTAGCGACTAAGTTGCGCTTGCGACAAGAGCCGGTGAGCGGCGAGTTAGAGGAGTTGGTGGACGCCTCCCTCTCTCTCCAGCTCAACAGTGTGAAAAGCCCACCTCTAGAAGTAATTCGCTGGGTTGGGGCTTACCTGCAGCAGCAGCACGACCGCAATTGCTTGAACAGCAACCAGCTGATGGCTATGAATAAGTTGCTCGACAGTCTGGTCGAGGCTTTAACCGGCTGCGAGCGGATTTTGACCACCCCAATCCCACCGGCTTACGGGATTTACCTCAAGCGCGTCTTGCTGATCTATTGCATTGCTTTGCCTTTTAAGTTTGTGGAAAACTTGAAGTTTGGGACTTGCTTGATGGTGATTTTAATTAGTTTTGTTCTGTTTGGGGTAGAAGAAATTGGCAATGAAATCGAAAATCCTTTCGGTTACGACCCCAATGACCTGCCCCTGGATGACCTTTGCAAGACTATCCAAGGCAATATTGAAGATTTAAGTGCGCCGCTTGTGGCGCTAGAAAGCTCAAATACAAGTGATTTGCTCCCGACCTAAGAGTGCTAGCAATGGATTCAATTCAAATCACCGGCATTCGCTGTTATGGATACACCGGCTACTTGCCAGAGGAGCAAGTCCTCGGTCAGTGGTTTGAAGCCGACGTCACCCTGTGGCTGGATTTATCGCCGGCAGGCAAAAGCGACCGCATCGAAGACACCCTCGATTACCGCAAGGCGATTTCAACGGTGCAGCACTTGCTAAAAACCTCTAAGTTTGCTTTAATAGAAAGAGTGGCAGCGGAAATTGCCGGGGCGATGTTGGAAGACGAACGGGTGCGGCAAGTCCAAGTCCGTTTGAGCAAGCCGGCTGCCCCCATCCCCGATTTTACCGGCAACATTACCGTTGAAATCACGCGGGCGAAAAACTGAACTGAAGGGTGATTTCCCACCCCGTTTGTAGTTGGGCTTCAGCCCAAAGTTCGTAGTTGGGCTTTAGCCCAAAGCTTCGTAGTTGGGCTTTAGCCCAAAGCTTCGTAGTTGGGCTTTAGCCCAAAGGTTCGTAGTTGGGCTTTAGCCCAAAGGTTCGTAGTTGGGCTTTAGCCCAAAGGTT
>NZ_KB235949.1:663697-695076 GCF_000332335.1 Kamptonema formosum PCC 10802
TTGGGCTTTAGCCCAAAGGTTCGTAGTTGGGCTTTAGCCCAAAGGTTCGTAGTTGGGCTTTAGCCCAGAAACCCGGTTTCTTTAAGAAACCGGGTTTCTCAGTACCTTTTCTCAGTACCTCACCACTATGAGAAAGGCTATATCAGTTCCCAGAGTTTGGGTGCGTTCCGCTTTTTCTGCTCACTCCACACAAGCGGGGTGCTTAGCGTGCGGAACGCACCCTACTCCTGCTAATTCGCCTCCATCCAAGCAACGCACTCCTGCATTTGCCGGCGCACTGTTTCGCCATCTCCATGATACCGCCGACCGTGACCGGGGAGCACCCACTCGAAGGAGTAGTTAGCCAGCCGGCGCATCGATTTCAGCTGTTCTTCCCAAGAGTACCAGCACACCTCGCGGAAAGCCACCAGGTGGCCAAATTCGTCAGACCAAGCGAGATGATCGCCACTGAAAAGGTATTTCTTATTATACAGCAAAACCGTATGACCTTTGGTGTGACCGGGAACCGGAATAATCCGCAAGTCTGGAGCGAATTCCACCGGCTCATATCCCGTCAGTTGAATTTCTACATCCTTCGTGCCGGTGGTAATTTCATCAGCGTGCAGGATTCGCTGGCACCCAAAATGCTCTCTGTACTTCTGGTGATCCGCCACATCATCCCGGTGGGTGAGGTACATGTACTTAATCTCACCCATCTCCTCCAGTCGCTTGACGAGCGGAGGCGTAAAGCGGGGGGAATCGACTAAAATATTCCCTTCTCGCCGCAGAATTAAGTAGCTGGCAGCACCGTAGGAATCCTTGGAGTGGTAGCCGCAGTGGTAAACATTTTCACTCACTAAAATGGGAAAAGTCTGCTGCGCGTCTTTGCTATCCTTTGGCGTTTCGACGGTGCCAATAGAAGCCGTGGGGCAAGATAAGAGCGCCTGCATCGCTTGCAGCCGTTCGCTGGCGTTAGCCGGCTGGTGGTAAACCGCTGACTGCTCGTCATCACTGTGAAATACTGCCGGTGCCATCCACCGGCAGGTATCGCAGTCAATGCAGGTGCTATCGACATAAAAATCGCCGCTGATATTTTCGGGCCGGCGCTTGTTAAGATGAGCCACAATTTTACCTCTTTAATCTCCCTAAAAAACTTCGCTTTTCCTCTCGTTTACAGGCTCTATTATACCGGTGATTTGTTCATTTTTCGACCTACAAATTGCAGTCTGCAGCCTTTTGTAACAGCAATCGCCAGCCGGCAGACGCGAAACGGGCCAGCCAATACATCGAAAAAGTCGGGGGCACGAGCCAAGTAATGGGCAAATGCCCTGTGGGAGCTTCACTGCCAAACATTATCTCATCATATTTGAGCCATTTGTCCCCTGTCCGCCACCCAACTCTCTCAGCTAATTTGCCGTAGTCCGAGTCAACTTCGTGATAAATTTGTTTAATGACGCTAAAGCCAAAATGGCCCTTGCTGCGAGCCACCCAAAGTCGGTTTATCCTAACCAGGTCAGCGCAAGGAAATTGGCGGATATCGTTTTCCGTGAGCAGGCAATCTCGCCGGCGGTCCGCGCCGGCAATGAATAGCATCAGCCGGCGCGTTTCCCAATCCGCTTCTTTCCAGTCTTTTTGGGCCAATAAATGGTCTAATCTTGTCCAGTCCGCTCCCCCTTGAGAAGAGGCTCCTAAAGGTTGAGGGTGGTAGGGCTCTGGATTGCCGGTCATGGCTGCCTTCTGATTCTAGAGAATGTGTTTTCCTAAAAATATAATCTAGTGACACGGGAAGTCAAAGCAAGCCGGAGAGGTAAATTGGCGGATTGCTTTGACTTCATTATCTCCATTATACAGTGAGCGAAGGTCGGTCGATCGCCAGGCGGGCGCGCTAATTTTTGGCCGGGGTAGGTGAAATTGGCCAGCTCTACAGATAGCGTAGCTGGCGGAGCGGATAGAGCAGCGATGGCTCGCCAGCCCTACTACTTTGTCCTTTTTGTCAAGACAGGCCGGTCAAGTCCACAAGACCCACACCTAAAACATGAAGCAAACAGGACAATTTACACCCGTTATATGCCCCGAAATCGATATTGCCAGTCCGGATGATACGGTGAGAGAAGCGGCTCAAAAACCGGCAGCCTCGCCAGATTCATCGACAAGACAGGGTTGGGCACCCAACACTTCATAAATATCAATCGCCTGCTGCTTTCCGCGAGGCGTCACTCGGTCAATCCAGCGCAACTGAAACAGCGAGGGGTTAGTCAGCCGGCTCACCACAGCATCGCTGACAATCACCCCGCACCCGTAAACCTTCGTCAGCTCTTCCAAGCGAGAGGCAGTATTCACCACATCCCCAATCACCGTAGAATCCATCCGAGAATTAGAGCCCAGGGTGCCAATCAAACCCCTGCCGGTGTGAATTCCAATCCCAATATTCACCGGCACTTGCAAATTGAGCAAAACTCTGCTATCATTAAATTCGGGCAGGCTTTGCCGCATCATCACCGCCGCCGTCAGGGCGTCTTGCGCGTGCTGCCCCTGCCGGTCAAACACCGCCATAATCGCATCTCCCAGGAATTTATCAATGAAACCGTGCTGGGCGGCGATAGCTTGATTCATCTGAGTAAAGAACGCATTCAGCCACTTAAATGTATCCGCCGCCTCCTGAGATTCCGCGATGGCAGTAAAGCCGCGAATGTCGCAGAACAGGATCGAAATCTCTTCCTCTTTCGCATTTCCCAGCTGAATCGACTCCAGCCCAGCCGGCGCAATCCGCTGGAGAAATTGTTCCGGCACAAACAGGCGGAACTTTTCCGTCAGCGCTTGATTGATTTGCCAAGCGGCGGAAAGATTGCGCTTGTTTTTTTCCTGAAGTTTCTGGCTGAGCTGCAATTGCAACTGCTGCTCGCGCATCGCCTGCAACCGCAACGTGCTGGCAATCTTCGCCAGTAGCAGATTGCTTTTCACCGGCTTCGTGAGATAGGCATCTCCCATCATCTCCAGTCCTTTTAGCTTGGAGTCCTCATCCTCCAGCGCCGTCAGGAAAATCACCGGCACCGCTATCAGAAGAGGATCTTCTCGCAAGCGCCGGCACACCTCAAAGCCATCCATATCCGGCATCATCACGTCTAGCAAAATCAGCGCCGGTGGGGACTCCTTTGCCACCGCCAGCGCTCGCGCACCTGACTCAGCGGAGAGAGTCGCGTAGCCTTCTGACTGCAATAACTCTTCAAGCAAATATAAATTGCTAGGCTCATCATCCACAAGCAGAATGCAGGGCGGGTTGTTTGGCATGGCGGTGAAAATAAATTCGGCTGGCTCCTCAGAAATTTCTCCTCTACCTCTTCCTTTTTCTCCTCCTCCTTGGCGTCCTTGGCGTCTTGGCGGTTCATTATTAACACTATCAATTCGCCACCAGTATCCTTGTGCGAGCGGGAAGGGGTAAGGGGTTGCGGACGCTGTATTTTAATCCGAACCGATAAAAGATTCCACAGTCTCGATCGCGTGATTGAGATCCAGAGGCTTGCTCAAATACCCGTCAGCACCGGCTTGCAAGCAGCGCTCCCGATCTCCTGGCATGGCGGCGGCGGTGCACGCCACCACCGGCACTCCCTCCCACAGCGGATGAGCCTTCAGCTGGCGGATCAGCTCCAACCCATCCACATCCGGCAGCTGAATATCCATTAAAATCAGGTCGGGCAGCAGCTCGAGCTTCACCAGAGACGAGTGAATCGTTTCTAGCATAGCAGCGCCGTCGCCGATCAGCTCAACCATGTACCCCTGAGATTCCAGCAGCTCCGCGATCAGAATTTGGTTGAGCGGCTGGTCTTCCACCACCAGGACGCGCTTGGCACCGGCCTGTATTTCAGCACCACCGGCACCCGAACTCAAGCGCCAGGAGTTGGCCTCCTGGTTTTTAGAGGCCGGCACCTCCTGGCGCGGCACTTTCACCGGCAGCCACGCCCGAAAAATGCTCCCCTCACCCGCAACCGACTGGAACGAAACCGTCCCCCCGTGAAGTTCCGCCAGCCGTTTGGTCAGCGCCAGCCCCAAGCCGGTGCCCTCATGCCGCCGCGTCAGGGAAGCGTCCACCTGCTGGAAGGGGCGGAACAGCAAGTGCCACAATTCCTGCGGCACACCGATTCCGGAGTCGCTCACCTCCAGACACAGGTAAGCCGTGCTGGGATTGATGGGACTGCGGTCGGGCCGGATGTCCCCGGCCAGATCGCTGCCATAAGCCAGCCGTCCCGCCAGCTTGACTTTTCCCCTGTCTGGGGTAAATTTGACGGCATTGGAGAGCAAGTTGATCAGGATTTGCCGCACCCGCCTTTCGTCGAGCAGCACCTGGCTGAGCCGGTAATCCACTTCCAGGGATAGAGCGATAGCTTTAGCTTCGGCGCGGGGTTGAATCATTTTCAAGCACTGGCTGCACAGGTCTTGAACGCAGACCGGCTCCAAGTTTAGCTCGACTTTGCCTGCTTCAATTTTGGAAAGGTCGAGAATGTCATTGATCAGCTGCAGCAGGTGCTGGCCACTTTTGTCAATCGCCTTGACGTGATTGATTTGGCGCGGGGTCAGGGAGCCGGCGGTTTGCCGCAGCAGCAAGTCGGAAAAGCCTAAAATGCTGTTGAGAGGCGTCCGCAGTTCGTGGGACATCGCGGCCAGAAACTCGGATTTCAGCTGGGACGCCCGCTCCAGGTCCTGATTCATCTGCCGCAGGTGCTCTTGGGCGCGGACGCGCTCGATGGCCACCCCCAGGGTGCGGCAGGCGGCCAGCAGCATGTCCTGCTGGGGGGCGTCCTGCAGTTTTTGCAGGTTGCGCGATTCCAGGGTGAGCACGCCGATAATCGTGCCGGTGGTGGAAGGAATGGGAAAAATGCCCAGCTGGCCAATGGCCGGACTGCGAAATCCCGGCACTGACTTGGGGTGGTTTTGGTAGTCCCCCACAAATAGGGGCAGGCCGGTTTCTACCACTTCCCAGAGCAGCCCCTGTCCGTAGGGAATTCCCCGATCCAGCAGCGCCTGCATTTCGGCCACCGCCGGCTCGCCGTAAGTGGCGAGAAACTGGCCGGAAATCTCATTGGTGAGGACGCCGGCGTAGCGCTCAATCCCCTCCCCGCTAATGACTTTGACGTCTCCGAAGGCGGCATTCATCGCTTGCACCAGGTAGCTGAGAGCGAATCGGCCAATTTCTCGCAAGTCCCCGGAGGCTTGCAGCCTTTCCGTCAAGCCCAGCAAAAATCTCAGACGCCTCACCTCGTCATTTAAGCTGGCTTGGGAGCGTTTGTAGCTGGTAACGTCCCGAAAGGTAAACAGCCGTCCCCCATCGGAGGTGGTGGTTGTGTAAACTTCCAGCGAAATGCCGTTGGCTTGTTCTAGGTAGAGGGAAACGCTCTCGGTTTCGGCTCGGTCGAGGGCTTGTCCCAGCTCCTCCCCTTGCTGGGCGGACCAGTAGCCCCCCCCCACCACTTCGGCAAATATGGCGTCACTGTGCGGCTGGGTTTTCAGCCAATCTGGTGATAGCCCCCAAATCTCCGCCAGTTTTCGATTGAACAAAACCAGGCGGTCGGTTCGGTCAAACAGCGCGATCGCATTGTCCACTTGGTTGAGGATGAGTTCCCGCTCCTCCTTTAACCGCTGCAAGTGCCTCTCAATCTGCTCTTGATTCATATACGCTCTATCAACCAGCCGGGGGCTATATAGAAATCTTTAAGGTTACTTTACAAAACATTACACTTCACACCCGTGAGGCCGGTCTCTCTGGGTTTGTGATCTCGGTTACATGTTACCCCGTTCGCAATGGCCACGGCGGGCCGGCAGGGTGAAGTAATATCACTTACGGTGAATTGCTTTTCTAATATCGATCGCGCAGCCCTTGCCAACCCTAGGAAAATCCGGCATTATTAATTTTGATACAGCCGGATACGATATTATCCATTGCGCGGCTCCCTATGAAGGCCCTGTTCCTTTGAGAGAATCTCGCCGTATAGGGCACCGGGCGTGATTTTTCGGATTGGATTAAATTGTGAAAATTGTCAACTGGTGAGGCGGTTTTTCTTTGATTTTTTTTCTTTAACCCTCTATAGTATCATGTCCTTGAACTGCTGCAATGAGCAGCTGTGACAGTGCGGCAAGCGCACTTCGTAGCGGCTGCGCAACTCAGCTAGCAGCTCCGCAGGATCGGCGTGCCCGATGGGCAATGCGAGCGTGGGGATGCCCCGATGCGTGGATTGGGGATCTCCGGATTGAGGATTGACTGTTTTCCCGAATGCCCAATGCGAGCGTGGGGATGCCCGGATGCGTGGATGCCCGGATGCGTGGATGCCCGGATGCGTGGATTGGGGATGGATTCGGGACTTAGGCACAACGGTGAAAGAAACCGGGTTTCTGCTTCAAAGAACGAGGGCTTGGAGGTACAGCTGGTTCAGAAACCAGGGTTCTGCGCAAGTCCTGTGATTGTTGCGCCCCAGATCTAATTCTTCTTTCCTAATGCCCCATGCCCATATTGGCCGCTATAGCCTTTCTCATCGTTTGCGAGGTACTGAGAAACCCGGTTTCTTTAAGAAACCGGGTTGGAAAGGCCATAGTTCATCCAACTGAGAGCCGCTATATTCCGCTGTGAATAACCGGCACAGCGACAGCTAGATTGAGTGTTCCGTATTTTTGAGCTCTTTAAACGAGCGCTCGCCCCCAAACAATTGGAGAGCCGGCTAAACTAAGAGTTAAGCGGTGGGCAAGCCTGAACTGGGACTGAGAATTCTTGCTCTCTTCCCAGAATAAAATTGCCAGTGCCTGGGAGGTTTAGGACTAGGGCAGCCTGTAGGGACAAGGGCACGCCCTGTCTCCTGTGTGGCAGACAGCCCCTCACCCCCTCTCACCGGCTCGGCATACCGCCCGTGCTGCAGAGCGTGCTGATCTTCTTCCCGAAACTTCCCGATCTGCTCGTTCGCTAGATGATGCGCTTTCTCGCGGCGCTCCCACCGGCGGCACGCATTCGGGCCGAATCTTTACATTGCATAAATGGCAAGGCGGCAGTGCCCCCGGCGCGGTAGCATAAATGGGAAAAAACTGGCAGAGAGAATATTTATGAACAACTTACCAGCCGGCAGAGTCCTGAAAAGTGGCCAATACGCTATCGAGGCGCTCTTGACTGACAGCATGGGCCAAGGGAAATTTGGCATTACCTATCGCGCCACCCGGGTCGGGTCGGACCAGCTAGTGGCCATCAAAACCCTCAGCGCCAGCCTGCGCCAGCATCCCGACTTTGAGCAGTTTCACAAGCAATTCCGCGCCCGAACGCAGAAGCTGCTGGAGTGCCAGCACCCCCATCTCGTCCGAGTTTGCGACTGTTTCGAGGAAGCAGGACTGTTTTATGCGGTGATGGAATACATTCCCGGCCAGACCCTGGCCAAAATCGCAGGCAATCAGCCGGTGCCAGAAGCGACAGCCATTCACTACATTCGCCAGATAGGCGCGGGCTTGAGCTTGGCTCACCAGACCGGCTTGCTGCACCTGGACATCAAACCGCAAAACATCATCCTGCGCCAGGGAAGCAATACCGCAGTGCTGACAGACTTCAGCCTCGCCGGCGAGTTAACTCCCGGAGCAGACCGAACCCGCGCCTGCCTCTCAGCGGGGTACGCGCCGGTTGAGCTGTACTTGCCAACAGCGCCCCGCACCCGGGCAACCGACATCTACGCCCTCGCCGCCACCCTTTACTGCCTGCTCATCGGGTTCCCGCCGGTGGCCGCACCCCTGCGGGTGACGCGAGCAAAAACCGCAGCCGGTTCGAATCCTGTCTCCCTCCCCGAGAGGCGGCAGCTGCAACTCAACCTCAGCCAAGCTGTCAAACAGGCCATTCGCCTGGGCTTGCAGATCAAACCCCACCGGCGGGCGCAAACCGTAGAAGAGTGGCTGGAACTCTTGCCGCAACCGCAACCCGCCACCAACACCCAGCGCTTGGCGCACCAGCCGGGCGCAACAGTAGCAGGTGGGGCGAAACGCGAAATCGTCGCGTTCAGCACCCCCAGCACCGGCACCGGCACCGAGACTTCCGCGCCGCAGCTTCCCGCAGAGCCGGCCCCCCCCCGACCGCCAGCCAAACAGTCCCACCGCCAGAGCCCATCCGGCTCTGACAGCAATACAGCCCGCTTTGGCGCGGCGGATTTCTGGATTTTCGGGGAATTCCAGGATGTGAGGCCAAATTCGACCGAGCTCCCGGCACCTGTCGCCCCCAAACCAAGGGCAGTGCCGTCAAGTTGGCAAGCTCCCCAGATTCGGGAAAGTCTGCCACTTTTCGATTCCTGTGTTGTTCCTGTGCCCTTCCCCTCTCAAGTGCCAGCGCAGGCTTACCCAGCTGCAGACCCCGCCCGCGAACCCGCAGAAACCCGAGTGCCTGCTGCGCCTCCCTCACAGCCAGCCGCCAGCACCCAAGAAAGCAGGCAGGACGGCGGCGATGCAGGGCCTGCCGCTTATGAGCCATCCCGGCGCTGGCTTCCCGTCGCCTTCATCGTCACCGCCGCTGTCGCAGGGGCAGCCGGTGCCGGCACCGGCTTGGCACTCCGGTTTAACAGCGCCGGCCAGCCCGGTTCTACCCTGTTTCACGCTGACCAGTCCTTTCCCGCCCGCAACGACTGGCCCGCCTCAGAAACCGCCCCGCAGCACGCAGATGCCACCGGCACCGAAAGCCCTTCCGCCTTTGGCGAGAGCGACCCAGAAGCGCCAGCGGAATCTGAGGCATTCGGACAGCACGAGAGTGACTCCGATCAATTCGGGGCTCAGCCCCCGGACGGCCCCAATCCTGCCCCCGAGGATTTAAGCGCCGCCGAACCGGCCTCCGCCGGGCCTTTATCGAGTCGGGATGGGGCTGAAAGTGCCACTCCGCTAACCGGCACCTCACTGAAAAAGACCCTCACCCTCCCCCAGCGACACACTCCCGAGCCGGTGTCTTCTGTCCTGCCGTCTGGCACACAGGCAGACACCCCAGAACCCCAGCCCTTTTTGGAGGTGCCTTCCCCAGATCCGGGCTTCACTCCCGGAACGGGCATCATTTTAGAGGGCAGGTTATAATTTGTTGCTGACAGGCGCAGAGTTTTTTTATGAGTAATTCCCTAGTCCATGCCTTTTTTGTTGGCAGAGCCCTGGCTGAAGCGCTCAACGAACAGCTCGAAAAAACCTTGACGGACGCCCTCAGCGACCTCGGCAAATTTGATGCCGAGCAGCGGGAGCGCTTGCGGCAGTTCACCGCTCAAGTCCTCGAACGAGCCTGTGTTGAAGCCCAAACTGCCACCGCCAACCGGGTGCCTAACTCTGAGCCCTCCGGGCCGGATTCACCTGGCCGGGACCTGCAAGCCACTATTGATGAGCTGCGGGCAGAAATCGCTCAGCTGCGCGTTCAGCTGGCAAGCTATCGCAGCCGCTCTGTTTAATCCCCCAGCTCGCCCGAGCGGGGAATCTATCAGGCATGAGGAATGAGTTTAAAATAAGAAATAATAACTCATTCCTCATTCCAGATTCCAAAAAACTGAAACCTCAATCCCGTCAATCACCAGAAAAAATACGTTAGGAAACCGAGTGTCTGCTCTCCCTGATGACCAACTCACCCGCAAGCAATATGCCGAGCGCACGGCGGATGCTGAGCCCCAGCTCCCGCACAGCCGCAGCGCTAACGGCAGAAACGGGTCGCGTTCTGAAAGCGTCAGTGCCTTTGGCACTTTGAATCGCGCCGCGTCCGCCCAAGGGATAGCCTGGCCTCGACCTCTCGGAAAAGCCAACTCTGATAGGGCTTACCGCTGGAATCGCGAAGGTTACTCCCATCGCCGGCGCTTCATCGAAATTTGGACGTTCGTTTTGTTGCTGATGGCCGGTATATGGCGTAACAGTAAACCTTGGACTTATCCCGGCGGCTTCACTGAAGCCAAACTTAAGGCCAGATGCCGCTCTCAAGCTGTCTGGATTCGAGAGACACTGCTGGAACTGGGGCCTACTTTTATTAAGGTTGGGCAGCTGTTCTCGACACGGGCCGATATCATCCCCACGGAATACGTCGAGGAACTCTCCAAGCTCCAAGATAAGGTGCCGGCTTTCAGTTATGAGCAGGTGGAGCGGATTGTTGAGCAGGACTTGGGGAAGCCGATTTCTCAACTCTACCTCAGTTTTGACCCGATTCCCCTGGCGGCGGCCAGTCTCGGACAGGTGCACAGAGCCCAGCTTCACTCCGGCGAAGACGTTGTGGTTAAGGTGCAGCGAGCGGGACTGCGGCAGCTGTTTGATATTGATTTGGATATCGCTAAGGGGATCGCCCGCTACTTTCAAAACCATCCGGAGTGGGGCAAAGGCCGAGACTGGATGGGCATCCACGCCGAGTGCTGCAAAATTCTTTACGAAGAAATCGATTATATCAATGAAGGCCGCAATGCGGATACCTTTCGCCGCAACTTCCGGGGCTATGACTGGGTGCGGGTGCCGCGCGTCTACTGGCGCTATGCCTCCCAGAGGGTGCTGACCCTGGAATATCTGCCGGGGATTAAAATTAGCCACTACGAAGCTTTGGAGGCTGCCGGTCTCGACCGCAAACTGCTGGCCAACTTGGGGGCTAGGGCCTACCTGCAGCAGCTGCTCAATGATGGCTTTTTCCACGCTGACCCCCACCCGGGCAATATCGCTGTCAGCCCGGACGGGGCCCTGATTTTCTACGATTTCGGCATGATGGGCCGCGTCAGGAGCGATATCCGGGAAAAACTGATGCAGCTGTTTTTTGGCATCGCTCAAAAAAGCGGCGACCAGGTGGTGGCGGCTCTGGTAGAATTAGGTGCTCTCTCTCCTGCAGACGACATGGGGCCGGTGCGCCGGTCTGTCCAGTATATGCTGGATCACTTTATGGACCAGCCTTTTGAAAATCAGTCTGTGGCTGAGATTACTGACGATTTGTACGAGATCGCCTACGACCAGCCTTTTCGCTTTCCCGCTACCTTCACGTTTGTGATGCGGGCGTTTTCTACTCTGGAAGGGGTGGGTAAGGGACTTGACCCAGAGTTTAACTTTATGGAGGTTGCAAAGCCATTTGCAATGCAGATTATGACCAATGGCAACTCTTTTGAGGGGAATAGCTTCCTCGACGAACTGGGTCGCCAAGCGGCTCAGGTCAGCAGTACGGCTTTGGGTCTGCCCCGCCGCATAGAGGATACGATTGAGAAGCTGGAGCGCGGGGACCTTCGCATCCGCGTTCGCTCTACCGAAACAGACCGGGCCCTCCGGCGTCTGAGCAGCATCCAGCTGGGCAGCAATTACGCCATGCTTATCGCTGCCTTCACGTTGTCAGCTACGATTTTATTAGTTAGCGATAAGGTTTGGCTGGCAATCTTGGTTGCTCTGGTGGCAGTGGCCATTGGCGTGGCCTTCATCCGCCTCCTGATGCGCCTCGACCGCTTCGAGCGCTTTTGACCCCCGACGCACTCCGACTGGGGAAAATTGCCAGGCCTCGGCAGGGGATGCCCGCAGGATGACAGCACAGACCGCTGTCGGGGCGGGACGGATCTGTTATGTCTCAATTCCGGGAGACAAGTCAGTACCTGCGCCGGCTCCCCGCTAGCAGCCCTGCCATCCCCCTCTCCCACTCAGCACTCAACTCCCACTCAGCACTCAGCACCGATCCATGAAACGCTACTTTGCCGGTCTCACCGACCAGGGACTCCTTCGCTCTGTGAATCAGGACGCCTTCTATATCGATCCGGGCGGGCGATTTTTCATCGTGGCGGATGGTATGGGCGGACATGCGGGAGGTCAAGAGGCGAGTCAAATCGCGACGGAGGTGATGCAAAGCTATCTCGACACACACTGGGATTCGGCTCAGTCTTCTGTGGCCCTCCTGGAAGCCGCCTTTTTTAAGGCTAATGAGGCAATTTTGCAAGACCAGCGCACTCATCCGGAACGCTCCGATATGGGGACAACTGCCGTTGTCGTCCTGTTTCGGGAAGACTCCTCTCAACCCTCAGATACAAAAGCTCAGACGGTCTGGGCGGCTCACGTGGGCGACTCTCGCCTCTACCGGCTGCGCGGCTCTAAGCTGGAGCAAATTACTGAAGACCACACCTGGATCTCGCGGGCGGTGAAAGCCGGCCACCTGACTTTGGATCAAGCCCGCAACCACCCTTGGCGGCACGTCCTCTCCCAGTGTCTGGGACGCCAAGACTTGCAAGAAATTGATATCCAGCCGGTGGATGTGCAGCCCTCCGACCGCTTGCTCCTGTGCAGCGACGGTTTGACTGAAGAACTCCCTGACAGCTCGATCTGCTCCCACCTCAAAAGTATTCGCGCCTGCGAGCCAGCAGCTCAGACTCTGGTTAATGCTGCTAAGGAGAAAGGGGGGCGCGACAACATTACGGTGGTGATTGTGGCCATAGACGCCCGCGACCGGGCTGAAAATTAGCGGCTGTCTGTCCAGTCTGTGGGCCGCTACGGGCCGGTGAGCTCTAGAATGTCCGCCACACAGCTGAGAATGCTTGCCCACCGGCCCGTGGCAGTTGCGCCGGCACGGGTCGCCGCTGTCTCTCACTCTCCTTTATCAGAACTCTGGCATTTTGGCAAGCCCCCCCTCTGATTTTTTGCGCTACATTTTAGGTAACAGTGTGGGGGGATTCGACAGGGTGTCTCTGCTGAGTCTTTTGCTAGGAGTACCTGCCGGTCTTTGATATCACCTCCGGTTGATTGACTGCTCAACCGCCGCACCCCACACCCCCCTCCTTTGCCCACAAGAGGAGAGGCCGGTGAAAAAAGCAAACTATATTCCCCCCCTCTCTCCCAGGGAAGCTGGGATAAGAGGGCTTAGGTTTTTCAGATTATCCCTCTTTTGTCAAACAAGGGTGAAAGCCGGATCTGTCGTTGCCTGAAATAGCGCAAATTCGTCAAATTGCCCCAACGTGACAGAAGAGGGTTATAGCAGCAGTCATATTGGTTAGGACATCCGTGACCTAGGGAAAAAGGCGTAGGGCCGGCGTTCCCTCCGTGCCCTCTTGATCTAATGTCCTAACCTAAGTGCATACTGCTATAATCAACCGCATAGTGATATGACCGGCAGCAAGAAGAGAGCATCCTCCCATTTGGGGGGATGTTCTTTTCCCCACCCAACCCAGCGCAGGATTGCCGGCTATTGCCGCGCCTCAAGGGTCGCATCTCCTTGCAGGGGCGCAGGCGTGACGCCCTTTGGAAACCGCCAGAGGCAATAATCTCGTCTCTATAGGAGTGTGGGGTGCGGTTTGGCGCTTTCGCCCCGACGGCAGGCGTTGCGCGGCCCGGGGTCAGTGCCGTGACACGAACCCGCAGGTGCCGGCACGCAAGCTTTCCCCCCTTTGAGGGTCAAAAGTCTTTAACCGATCCAAAAAGCCAGAAACTGCCTGCATTTGTTGGCAGGAACGCGCCGGCATTATTCTTTGCAGGCTACACAGCGATTTGGTTCAGGTTGAGCAATTTTCCTGTTTGCGATTTGATACAACTGCCTGTATCCGGTATGGGAACTCAGCCAGTTTTCTGGCCCTCTTTACCCCCAACTTGTTTCGCAGGAGGGATGCGCAGTCTGTCAAATAATTGCTATCTTTTTTAAGAGTAAGCAATGGCGTTTGTGGGGTCAGGTAATCCGGAAACCCACTGACAGGGGCTGAAAGGAAGTCATAAGTCTGGCTTCCGCAGCACGCGCTCGCTTTCCCCGGCTGTTTTTACACTTGGAGGTCTTTATGAACCAACCTATTGAACTCTCTTTGGAGCAACAATTCAGTATCTGGTCTTTTAAGACGCAGGTGGAGCAAATGAACCTGGAACAGGCTCAGGAGTTTTTGGTCAAGCTCTACGAACAGATGATCGTCCGCGAAGCCACCTACCAGGAGCTTTTGAAGCACCAGTGGGGCTTAGAGGCAGGTCCTGCGATTGAGTAGAGCCTTTTTGTCGCACAGTGGGCGACCTCCGTCTCTTGCTCTGTTCCTGCGAGGAAAGGAGCTGGGGGTGTTGGGGCGTCAACTTTACTCACCTCCAATTTGTCCGCTAACTGCTCTCAACTTACAGCCGTCTCTTTAATATCCGAATTATTGCCTGTTTTTGTAGTTTTTTGACAACATACTTACAGCTGTGATGCTTTTTTGATAAGCTCTGCTTACCTATTCAATAAGATTAAGTTAAGTTTTTACTAAAGATGTATCCCGAAAGACGCCGACCTTCCCTCTCCAATGGAAACCCTGCCGGTGTTGCCTGACAGCAATGGTTGGCACTCCGCTCCCACTTGGGCCCAGAGCGCGGGACTGGGGCCCAGGGCACCGAGAATTCCTTATCCAGCAACCCTTTGAAAACTTAAATAACGGAATATTTATAGCACTAGGCACTTAGGTTCGTACATTTCGGCCTCTTTTGCACCCCCCCAGTCCTGCTCCTATTGTCCTAACCCATATTACTACTGGGATATAGACGTAGGCCAGCGTCTGGCTGCCCTGAAGGTCTAATGTTCTAACCTAAATGCATACTGCTATATCATCCCAGGGCGAGTAGCTGCCCCACCCTCTCGATAGGAACAGGTCATTTATTGATGGGGGCTCGATGGGAAGAGGGGGAGAGAGGGAGAAAAGCTAAGCTGTGGCGCATTGAATTTGCCCTACCCATCCCTATCCCCTCCCTCCCAGGGTCCTTATCGGAGACGTCCCAAGGTCGGCTCTGCTTTGAATATGTTTGTAGTTGGGCTAAAGCCCAAAGTTTGTAGTTGGGCTAAAGCCCAAAGTTTGTAGTTGGGCTAAAGCCCAAAGTTTGTATAGCAGCAGTCATATTGGTTAGAACAATAGAAGCTTCGGGAGCGCTGGAGCAAGGGAGGCCGGAATGTCGGTTTCCTAAATGCTTACTGCTATATAGACGTAGGGCAGGCGTCCGCCGAGCCTGAAGGTCTAATGTTCTAATCTAAGTGGCTACTGCTATAGTTGGGCTTTAGCCCAAGGGCATTCAGGCATCGGGCGTCGCACCGGCGGCTTTTGTCCTGGGGCCAAAAAAAAATTACAGGCCATTAACCTGTACCGATGCTAGCCGATACTGTTTTGCTAACAACCTTTAACAGTCGCTAATAAATACATAAGCTTCAGAGTCTCTCAACCAAGGCCTATCAACCCGTGCCCGCAGTCAAATCCCAGCATTATACATCAGAGCAATCTAGATCCCATTTACCACTTTATAAAGTTAAAAAAACGGGTATAGCAGTAGTCATATTGGTTAGGACACTAATGGCAAGGCGTCAGGGGCTCATGCGTATGGGGCTCATGCGCATGGGGTAAGTAGGGGCGGGTTCACCCAAAATGTCTCTGGGTTTTACCAGATGTTAGTAAACCCGCCCCTACCAGCTTTTGCCTGCATGCGTGATGCCATGCATGCGTGATGCCCATGTCCTAATCTAAGTGCATACTGCTATATCTAAACTCAGGAAAGTCCATCCACCTTTGGTTTTCAGGTTAAGATGGCTCCCTATTGCGGCGGGCAACCTCTCTCGGCTGCTGCTGGCAGCCCCCAAAGGGATATTTTAAAACCAATCAAACGGATTTTTTCTTCTTTATGCGAATTGCCATCGCCGTGCGAGAGGCACGAGCCTTTCTTTACATGCGTCTCCAGGTAAGGGCACGATCTTAAACGGCGATAGACGCGCTTATTTTCCGTCTAATCAGTCATAAAACCGCCGGTGAGCCTCAAGCGATGGAGCATCATCGCTCCCGCTTTCGGGCTAGTCCGGCTGGCGCTCATAGGTGGCTTCCATAGTGCTGCTCAGGTAGTGACCGGCCATAATAGCGCTGGAGTGGTAGTATTTGTGCCCATCCAGGCGGTAGAGGGTTTCAAAGCCACTGCGTCGCTGCTGGTCGCCGAGTACCCAGTAGCGCTGCACAATTGTTTCCGGGGCAATCCAGCCTTCGCCCTCCACGCGGCCCAGGTCGCTGTGCTGGAGGACAAAAGTGTACTGGCGCTCGCCACTGTCGAGGTGCCCCCGGTACTGTAAAGTAATTTGCTCGCGCTCAGTGCCTGGAAATACCAGTCTGGTGACCATAGTGAACCAATTCTCTTGATTCCATGCCACCAGAGTTTTACCTTTGACAGGAATGGGCATCCCATTGCGCTCCAGCCAGTACCCTTCCAGCGTCCACCGGCCTGGTTCGATTAAAAACGTGTGATTCACGGCACGATTCCTTAATGCCCTTACATGCTATCTTATTGCTTTTCCCAGGCAAGATGGATGTCACCCAGCAGGGCAGCCTGACGGGCACCCGTGACCAGGGGGAGATTGCCAGGGATGCCCAACTGACGCCAGTAGGCAAGAACCGCAAAGGCGATCGCTTCTTTGAAATCCGCACTCAACCCCACATCATCAGTTTTCAGCACCGGCACCGGCTCCATCATAGCTTGCAGGCGGCTTTTCAAATATAAATTGCGGCTGCCCCCGCCGCAGAGCAGCACCCTGTCCGGCTGCACCGGCAAAAAAGTCCGCAATTCCCTCGCAATCGTTGCCGCAGTCAGTTCAGCCAGACTGGCCAGCAAGTCAGCCGGACTGAGGGAATACCCTTCTGCCTCAGCCAGACAGCGGTGAAAATACTCCACCCCAAACAATTCCCGACCGGTGGATTTGGGCGGCGGCTGCTGAAAAAATGGGTGCTGCAGCCACTGCTCTACCAGGGGGGCGCAAGGGCTGCCGGTGGCTGCCATAGCCCCGTCTTTGTCGTAAGTTTGGGCACCGCCGGTCAGGTGCTGCACCGCTATGTCCAGCAGCACATTGCCCGGGCCGGTGTCCCACCCCCGCACCCCTCGCTCCCAGTCGGGAGTTCCTGTTGCCGGTATAAAAGTAACATTCCCAATGCCGCCAATATTTTGCACGCACCGGCACTCTGTCGGCTGACTCAGCAAACAGACATCCACCTTCGGCACCAGGGGCGCACCCTGTCCGCCAAGGGCGATATCAGCCGCCCGGAAATTGCTCACCGTGGGAATGCCGGTCAGCTCCGCAATAACAGCACCGCGCCCCAGCTGCAGGCTGTATCCCAGTCGTGCGGGCCGGCTCGCCGTGTTCCCAGGGGGCCGGTGGTAGACAGTTTGGCCGTGAGAGCCAATCAGCTCCGCCTGCGGGTGGCCGGTGTTGATAGCTATTGCGGCGCGGGCAAATTCTTCCGCGATGGCGTCATCCAGTTCTGCGAGTTCCGCCATCGTTACCGCCGCGCCGGCGCAAACATCCAAGATTCGGGAGCGCAGTTGGGCTGGGTACGAGAAAGTGGAAGCAGCCAGCAGCTCAACTTTCAAGTCCAATTCTGTGCCGGTGATTTCGGCCAAGGCGGCATCTATGCCATCCACCGAGGTGCCGCTGATTAAACCAATTACTTTTGTCACTGGAGATGATGGATTGCTAGGTTCGGGGTTGGGCAGCGGGAATGGGGCAGCGGCTTGTACGGGGCATCATCCTACAATCGCATCATCGCATGGGGCGAAAAGGCGTGCCGGTGCTGACAAAGAAGACACCTAGTACAAATTGTACAGATTTCTCAGTTCCAGGGCAGCGGCTTGTACGGGGCACCGGCACCATAGCAGCGGGCGAATGGGCCTCAGGGTGTTGACATTTTCGCCACTTGTTTTGTGTGCCCATTGGTACACATTTGTCAGTTCTGGCGGCATGGGGCATGGCACAATCGGGGCACCGGCACCATGGCAGCGGGCCAATGGACCTCAGGGTGTTGACATTTTCGCCACTTGTTTTGTGTGCCCATTGGTACACATTTGTCACCGGCACCATGGCAGCGGGCGAATCGGCCTCAGGGTGTTGACATTTTCGCCACCTGTTTTGTGTGCCCATTGGTACACATTTGTCACCGGCACCATGGCAGCGGGCCAATTGGCCTCAGGGTGTTGACATTTTCGCCACTTGTTTTGTGTGCCCATTGGTACACATTTGTCAGTTCTGGCGGCATGGGGCATGGCACAATCGGGGCACCGGCACCATGGCAGCGGGCCAATGGACCTCAGGGTGTTGACATTTTCGCCACTTGTTTTGTGTGCCCATTGGTACACATTTGTCACCGGCACCATGGCAGCGGGCGAATCGGCCTCAGGGTGTTGACATTTTCTCCACCTGTTTTGTGTACCATTGGTACACATTTGTCACCGGCACCATGGCAGCGGGCCAATGGGCCTCAGGGTGTTGACATTTTCGCCACTTGTTTTGTGTGCCCATTGGTACACATTTGTCAGTTCTGGCGGCATGGGGCATGGGGCAATCGGGGCACCGGCACCATGGCAGCGGGCCAATGGGCCTCAGGGTGTTGACATTTTCGCCACTTGTTTTGTGTACCATTGGTACACATTTGTCACCGGCACCATGGCAGCGGGCCAATGGGCCTCAGGGTGTTGACATTTTCGCCACTTGTTTTGTGTGCCCATTGGTACACATTTGTCACCGGCAGCATGGCAGCGGGCCAATGGGCCTCAGGGTGTTGACATTTTCGCCACCTGTTTTGTGTGCCCATTGGTACACATTTGTCACCGGCAGCATGGCAGCGGGCCAATGGGCCTCAGGGTGTTGACATTTTCGCCACCTGTTTTGTGTGCCCATTGGTACACATTTGTCACCGGCATCATGGGAGCGGGCGAATGGGCCTCAGGGTGTTGACATTTTCGCCACTTTTTTTGTGTGCCCATTGGTACACATTTGTCACCGGCACCATGGCAGCGGGCCAATGGGCCTCAGGGTGTTGACATTTTCGCCACTTTTTTTGTGTGCCCATTGGTACACATTTGTCACCAGCACCATCGCAGCGGGCCAATGGGCCTCAGGGTGTTGACATTTTCGCCACTTGTTTTGTGTGCCCATTGGTACACATTTGTCAGTTCTGGCGGCATGGGGCATGGGGCAATCGGGGCACCGGCACCATGGGAGCGGGCTTTTGGGTGTGCTAGTGTTGACAGCTGCGGCACCTATTTTGTGTGCCCAATGGCAGACAATTTCTGATTTCCGGAAGAAAGCATATATACAAAACCCGTCTGAAGTCGGTAAATGGTAAAAACCATTCTTTCGGATATATTTACAGAATGGCGACGGGACTGCGGGCGGCGTAGGGAATAGGGGATTGGCTGGAGGTGTCAGTGAAGGTAGGTGTGGGCTGGAACCCTCAACCCTAACACCGAACCCCTAACAGCTAACCCCTCACCCCTAACCCCTCGCTAGCGACTGGCCATTTCCATAAGGATTTTCTGAGCGCAGTGTTCGTTGGGCTCGTCAGCGGGACGCCGCTGGATGTAATGACCGTCTGGCTGCAAGTCCCAGGTTTGCCGGTTGTCCGCCAGCATAATTCCGAGAATTTCCTGCAAGTCTTTGGCCAGTTCTGGCTCCTCCACCGGCACGACAGCTTCCACCCGGCGGTTGAGATTGCGGCTCATCCAGTCCGCACTGCCGATATACACTTCTTCCTGACCCCGGTTGTGGAAGTAAAAAATCCGCGAATGCTCCAAAAAGCGACCGACAAGACTTTGGACGCGGATAGTTTCGCTGACGCCTGTCACCCCCGGGCGCAGACAGCACATACCGCGCACAATCAGGTCAATCTCCACCCCAGCTTGGGAAGCTTCGTAAAGGGTAGCAATAATTTGCGGGTCTACCAGCGAGTTCATCTTAGCCACAATCCGGCCTCTGCTGCCATTTTTGCAGTGTTCCATCTCCCGGCGAATCAGAGCTGTCATGCCAGAGCGCATGTTCACCGGCGCAACGAGCAGCTTGCGGTAAGCTCGCTGGCGGGAGTAGCCGGTCAGGTAATTAAACAAGTCAGTCAAATCTGCTCCCAGCTCGTCCCGACAGCTGAGCAGTCCCAGGTCTGTGTAAATCCGGGCTGTTTTGGGGTTGTAGTTGCCGGTGCCGATATGAGCGTAGCGGCGGATGCGGTCAGCTTCGCGGCGCACGACCATTGCCACTTTGGTATGAGTTTTCAGCCCCACCAAACCGTAAACCACATGCACGCCGGCGCTTTCCAATTTCCGCGCCCACTGGATGTTGTTTTCTTCATCAAACCGGGCTTTGAGCTCCACCAGCACCGCCACCTGCTTGCCATTTTCAGCAGCTTGAATCAAAGCATTGACAATAGGCGAATCTCCGGAAGTGCGGTAGAGGGTCATTTTAATCGCCAAAACCGCGGGGTCACTGGCCGCTTGGGTGATGAAGCGCTGTACGGTGGCGGGAAAGGAGTCATAGGGGTGATGTACGAGGATATCCCGCTGGCGAATTAAGGCAAACAAATCTTCGCCTTCCTCAGCATCCCTGTCGGGGCAATCGTCACTGGGGTCACAGAGCCGGCGGAAGCGAGGGGGCACCACCGGCGTCCAGGGCGGATCTTTGAGTTCTGGCAGGGGCAAGTCCATCAAGCAGATCAAATCGCCGAGACACAGCAAGCCGTCCACTTCGTAAACGTCACTCTCTGCCAGGGAAAGTTCTTCACAGAGCATTTGCCGCACCGGCACCGGCATGGTGGCTTGAATTTCCAGTCGCACGACCGATCCGCCAAACCGGCGCTTGCGCAGTTCCTGCTCTATCGCTTGCAGCAGGTCGTCCGCTTCGTCTTCTTCGAGCCCCAGGTCGGCATTGCGGGTGACGCGGAAGGCGTGATATTCTTGGATATTCATGCCGGGGAACAGGAATTCCAGGTTGTGGGCAATCACCTGCTCCAGGGGGACGAAGGAAAAGGAAGGTCTGCCGCTCTTGGAGTGCCAGCTTTCCAATTCGCAAGGCAGGGGGACAAACCGGGGCAGCAGTTTGGGCACTTTGACGCGGGCAAAATATTCTTCTTCGGTTTCTGGGTCTTTGACGACGACTGCCAGATTGAGGCTGAGGTTGGAGATGTAAGGGAAGGGGTGGCCTGGATCTACCGCCAGGGGGGTGAGGACGGGAAACAGGTGCTCTTCAAAGTAGCGCTGCAGGTACAGCCGCTGCTCTTGGCTCAAGTCCATGTATTCCAGGATGTGGATGCCGCGATCTGCCAGTGCCGGTCGCAATATTTCTTCAAAATGCCGGTGCTGCTGGGCGACCATCGGGCGCAACCGCTGGCTAATGGCCGAGAGCTGCTCGCTTGGCGTGCGCCCGTCGGGGGTGAGCTTGCTGACATTCGCTTCTACCTGCTCTTTGAGTGCGGCGACGCGAACCATAAAGAACTCATCCAAGTTGGAGCTGAAGATGGCCAAAAACTTGAGCCGCTCCAGCAGTGGCGTCCGGGGGTCGAGGGCTTCGTGCAGCACGCGGTAGTTGAACTCCAGCCAGCTGAGTTCGCGGCTGAGGTAGTATTGCGGGTCGCACAGGTTTATTTCGGTAGCAGTGGTGTCGGTTGTCGGCATAGTTCTTAGCGCAACGGCTGTCCCTGAAGGCGTTTCAAGCTGGGGCTAGGCACACTATAAAGGAACCCCACCTCCCAGCCCTCACCCGCTACGGGGGAGGGGGGGAAGAGGTGGAAAAACCCCAATTAAATTTTGCAATGCGCCGGGCAATCACGGAGGGTTGCCCCTAGATTCAGGAAACAGCCACGGGGGTTGGGCCGGGGGGATTGCCCCTACAAGCCGAAAGCTTCGTCTTCTCTGCCGCGCCACCACTCACCGAGGTTCATTAAGTCTTGGTGTATGTCTGCTAGTTCGCGCGTGTATTCTGTATTTGAGAGGGTGGCTCGGCGCTCTTGGAGTTTCTGCAAGCGCAGTTGGACTAGCAGCCACGGTTTGGAAATGCCGCCGGTGGCTTCGATGTATTCTGCCAGCTGTTTGCTATCCATGTCTCGCTCTCCCTGTTACGGTTTTGTTAAATTATATTAAGTTTTTTTCTGTGGCGGCTGTCCTGTCAAATCCGGCGCACAGCAATCTCCCCACTTCTTCTTCCTGGGCGTAACCGGAACGGCGGCGGTTGATAAAAAAAACAGTCGCAATTTCTGCCGCGACTGCTTGACATTAGCTTTATTTTATGCTAAGGGGGGAGGCCGGTATTCCCCCCCACTCAGACGGGTGCCGGTGCGTTAAGCAGCGGCGAGATTTGCGGCGACGAAATCCCAGTTAATCAGGCTGTCGATGAAGGTTTGGGCGTAGTCGGGACGCCGGTTTTGGTAGTCCAGGTAGTAGGCGTGCTCCCAAACGTCCATCGTCAGCAGGGGGGTTTGGCCTTTGGTGATGGGGTTTTCGGCGTTGAGGGTTTTGGTGACTTTCAGGGTGCCGCTGTCCAAGACCAGCCAAGCCCAGCCGCTGCCGAACTGGGTGACACCGGCATTCTTGAACTCTTCTTTGAATTTGTCGAAGCTGCCGAAGTCAGCGCTGATTTTCTCTGCCAGTGCGCCGGTGGGTGCGCCGCCGCCACTTGGCTTCATGCAGTTCCAGTAGAAGGTGTGGTTCCAAACCTGGGCGGCGTTGTTGAAGATGCCGGCTTTGCTTGCATCGCCGGCGGAAGCCAAGACGATTTCTTCGAGGGATTTGTCGGCGAGCTCGGTGCCTTCGATGAGCTTGTTGAGGTTGGTGACGTAGGCGGCGTGGTGTTTGCCGTGGTGGAAGGAGAAGGTGTTGGCGGAGATGTAGGGTTCGAGGGCGGTGGGGGCGTAGGGTAACTCGGGAAGTGTAAATGCCATAGTGATAGATCCTCTCTTAACTGCGGAAAGCGTGTTCGTAGTTGGGCTTTAGCCCAAACGTTCGTAGTTGGGCTTTAGCCCAAACGTTCGTAGTTGGGCTTCAGCCCAAACGTTCGTAGTTGGGCTTTAGCCCTAACGTTTGTAGTTGGGCTTTAGCCCCACCGGCTGGCCCAACTGGTGCCGGTGAGACTAATGATAGGATTTTATATCAAAAGTCCACCTGGAGGGGAGGGGGCAAGAGGGTGCTCTGGTGCGGTAATCCAGGGTGGGGCAAAGGATAGGCGCTTCGCCCCGGACTTCAAAGACAGGCAAGATGCCTGTCGAGGCGAGGTGTCGCGCTTGCGCCCTCTGCTTGAGCCCGACCGGCACCTGGGGGCGATTCTTGATGGCCTTTTTCAGGCGGGGGCTCTCCGGCGATTCACCCCTGCGGGGAAAAAGAAAAAAATCCAAAATACCCGGAATTATGTCCGGATGAGAAACCAGGTTTGTTAGAGTTTCCTGGTTGCTGCCCCCGGCAGATAAGAAACCTAGTTTCTAGGAGAAACCTGGTTGCTGCCCACCGGCGGGAGTTCCCCTTCCCTGAGCAGTTGGAGACTTAACTCCTAGAATTATGTCCTCAAATGCTGGAGAGGTTCTCAGGTATAAATGCAAGGGCATATAGAATAGTGGATAACCGGCCTGGGAAAAAGGTTTAGGGACGTGGTTTATGAAATTTCTGTTAAGCTCGCAAAATGTTGGTGATTATTTAGGGGGGCTGGGGCTTTGCTCCGAGTCGGAGCGAATCCAGCTCCAGATTGAGCCGGTGCCGGCTAAGAATTTTAACATGTTGGTGAAGTTCCCTGACGGGCGCAAGCTTCTGGTTAAGCAAGAGCGGTACGGTGGGGATGGGAAAGCGGCTGGCGAGTTTGTCAGGGAAGCTCGAATTCAAGAATTTTTCCAGGAATTTACGGAACTCGGCCACTTTCGCCCCTTGCTGCCGGCGGTACTCCATTTTGATGCCAAGAATTATATTCTTGTGGTAAAATATCAGGATGAGTGTCGCGATTTGTGGGATTTCTACGAAAAGGAGAATCGTTTTCCGCTAGCGATTGCCGAGGCAATCGGCACCCAGATCGCCACCCTGCATCGGGACACTTTCAACCGGCACGACTATCGGGACTTTCTCTCTCAAAAGTGTGAGGGGGTGCCCCAGACTTCGGCTCAATACCTTGCTGATAAATTGGGACGGGTGGAGCCGGAAATTTTTGGCCGTTTGACTTCAGGATTGCTGAAATTACTTGCGCTCTATCAGCGCTATGATAGTTTAGGACAGGCTGTTGGTGAGCTGGCTGGTACTTTTGCTCCCTGCTGCCTGACGCACAATGACCTGAAGCTGAATAATATCCTGCTGAACGCTGATTGGGAAGAGTGCGGTGAGGGTATGGTGCGGTTTATTGACTGGGAGCGCTCGAATTGGGGAGAGCCGGCGTCTGATTTGGGAACGCTGATTGCCAGCTACCTGATTCTCTGGCTGAATAGCATGGTCATCAGCAGGGCGCTCAGCATTGAAGAATCTCTGCGCCTTGCTACCGTTCCCCTCGAACAAATCCAGCCTTCAATTGCGGCTCTGACCCAAGCTTATTTTAACACATTTCCGGAAATTATGCAAGCTCGCCCTGATTTTCTGCGGCGAGTTGTTCAGTTTGCCGGTGCTGGCTTGATTATGCAAACGATGCCAATGATCAGGTATCAAGGAGCTTTGGGTAACATGGGGATTGGGATGCTACAGGTGGCGAAAAGTTTGTTATGCCGTCCGGAACAATCTGTGCCAACGATTTTTGGCAAGGCAATGTCTCCCACCCTGAAAGATGAGACTGGAGAGCGCAGGCGGGAACGAGAACATGGAGCCTTTGCCTCGATTTGACCTTGGGGCGAGATAGCCTAATATGGGTTCAACTGTTCTCCTATCAAGAGTATTGAGTGACGGAGCAATTATGCAATTAGTGGATCGTTCTGGAATTATACTGCAAGATAATGTGCCGGCTGGATTGCGGGAGACTCTGCAAGATATTGCTAGCAAGGTTCAGATACAGCCTGACTTCTGCATTCGCCATCCAGATTACAAACCTTTCGATCTGCCGCCAGAGGTGGTGGCTCGCTTTCAGAAGATGCCGGCGGAGCTTCAGCAGAAACATTTGAGCTTGCTCCTCTGCAATTTTCTCTACGTTATCTATTATAATGGTTATAGGCGAAAGGATCTCGCCATTGAGGGGGATTCCAATCGTCTGCCACTCAAGTTAGAGAACTTAGATAATAGTAGCATACTGGGAGTGGATTTGGCTTTTTACGCTCGCTTGCACGAAAATAATAAGGGCACCGGCTATTTTGACTATGGCTGGAATGTTCTCAGGGAGGAAAGTGATGGCAGTTTAGCGGTGACTAAGGGTGGTTTGAGGCTGCATGTTAAACGCGAACGGGATCTGCAACCCTCTCAGCAGAGTGCTGCTGTTGGGGATTCGGTAGCGGTGCGAATGCCGAAGAATTTGATGCAAAATGGATTTTACATGGCGGTTGGCAATGCGGGTTCAGACAGTCCCAAGCATGAGGGCGCTGCGGCGATTGTGCGCATCTATTTCAATTTTACTCCAGAAGGTGCGGTTGCGGTGATGGGTGCTGTTACGGAGAAGCTGAACGAAATGGCTATTCCTTTCAGCTTTAAGGTTTTGTACAATCCTGGTGACTACGGGCGTTACGATTCAGGGGTGCTGTATTTTGAAAAGAGGGATTATGAAGCTATCCGGCTGGTGCTGGAGAGTGTCTATGGCGAACACCACGGGCATTTTCAGGCGGAAGTGCCGCTTTTTACCAAGTGGCTAGCACCGGGGTTGGGGTTAGCGGAAGAACCGAACCGCAAGTTTGGGGAACAAGAGAGTTTTGGGATGAATCGGTGCCAAATTGTGGCTAATGGTTTGCTGGAAGCTTGGCACTCTGGGGATGACTCGCCAGAAGGGCGGATGAGTGCGATTCAGGAGCAATTTTCTGTTTTGGGGATTGACTTGCAGCGTGCTTATCTTAATGCTAATTTTGAGGATGTCTACGCCCCACTGGATTGGGGAGAGTGATATAGCGGTTCTCCGTTAGATGAGGTGTGCCGGTGGAAAACGAAACAGTTTAACGAAACCGTTTGCTGTAAGGGCGGGTTCACCCAAGATGTCTATCCGAAGCCCGGGATGTGACTAAACCCGCCCCCACTGAACGCCTCAGTAAAAATGTACCGCACTGATAACAGAAATGCTATAATTAGATGGACATTGTTTACGATGACATCTATCAGCAATCAATTTCTTGGCGAACGGGACTTTATTAGTAACCTGCAAGCCAGGTTGTTTACCGGCAGCAAAATGCCGAATCTAAGACGAAAGGGAAAATGAACGAGAATCCAGGTAAATTTCAAGGAAAAATTCAAATTAACGACCTGATTGCCGGTGCGGTTTATAATGCGGAGGCGCGACGCAACCAAGCTCTCGATTCAGACGAGCTGTTACCGACACTGTCTGATGAGCAGGCGGGAGGCGTTACGGGTGGTGCGGGTGGTGCGTCGCTGTCGGTGGCAACTGCGGGTATGCTTCCGCCATTTGTGCTATCCGGTTATATAGAAAAACCAAAAAGTATCTTGAAGTAAATTGTGATAGGTTTCTAAAGTCCAATATCTAACAAGATATTATGAAAGACATTCCTGTCATTCCTGTCAATAAGACTGAGCCACTTTGCCCGAGTGCTCGACCGGAATTGGAGAACAGTGCTGTTTTCGGGGTAGTGACTGGGACGGTTGAAGAACCCCGCGTGACTTATCTGCAGGAGATTCAGTCTGTTACTGATGAACTGATGGCGCTGTCTCACCCTGTGACGCCTACCGAAGTTTTTCGGATTTCAGCACCGTGCGCCGGCAGTGGTTGCCAGCATTTTGATGGCACAGATTGCCGTCTGGCAAAGCGCATTGTAGCGCAGATGCCGGCGGTAGCAGAGGAACTTCCACCCTGTGCTATTCGCCGAAATTGCCGGTGGTGGTTGCAAGAAGGCAAGGTAGCGTGTGTGCGCTGTCCGCAAATGATTACGGATAACTACAATCCGTCTGAACTAATACGTCATGTAGCGACACCCACTGCCGGTTAACTTAATACTGCCAATTCCCTATAGGGGATTTGACAGAGGAGTTATTCTACTTCAACCCGAGATATAACAGTATTCACTTAGGTTAGGACATTAGGACAGGCGAGACGCCTGTTCTACGCCTTTTATTAGGACATTAGGACAGGCGAGACGCCTGTCCTACGTCTTTTTTTAGGCCACGGATGTCCTAATCAATAGGACTACTGCTATAGTTCTCGGGTTGATTTTTTATTGGGGTTTTCTCTGGTGGAGAGATGAAGGTGGCAAGGGAAGTAAAAAGGACTAAAGTGTGGGAATTATGTCCCCGTCGGAGAAATCGGGAATTTTGAACTGGCGGGCTTTTTTAAGTGTCTGGGGTGAATGGCGCTGGCGAGTTGGGGTAAATTGGAGACATAATTGTATGAGTTTTGTCCATTATACAGTAGTCACAGCCTTGCAATTCTGGAGTGAATACATGAAGATAGTAGTGGGAGGAGGCAATCACAAGTCTAATCCTGGATCAAAAATAACTTCACTTCAGAGGACATTTACCAATGGCTAACATTACAATTTCTGACCTGCGCCCCGCCGGCTCCGATCTGTTTGCGGATTCTGAAAGCTTTATGCAGGAGCTGACGGAACAAGAAATCGGGGGAGTGTTAGGTGGTGATAAGATTAAGATTAAGACTGTTGTCATTAATATCAATATCGGGATTCTCACGATCGCATGTCCTATAGGATCGTAAATATCCCCATTTGCTGCCCATAGAAGTAAGCAGTAAAAATCAACGTCTCTGGAGCAATCCAGAGACGTTGATTTTGTTTTTCCCCGTCAGAAAGTCTTAGTGGTAGCAGCTGGGTAGCTTGTGGAATCAAGGTTTGTCACCACTTCAACTCCATCAGTTTGCTGCTTTATCCATTCAGCAAACAAATCTGAACCAATTTGATGGCCAAGCTTGTCATCCAACACCGGCGGAATCACCTCCTCCACAAAAATCAGGTGAACTCCCTTAGCAGTCACAATCGGTTTGAGAACTTGCGGCGGGTTAGCCGCAAAAACAGCAGCAGAAATCTCCGGTTTTAGCTCCTTGCGCCGCACTATCCCCCGATATCCTCCAGAGCGGCGCAACTCCTTATCCTGGATATATTGATGAGCCACTTCCGGAAAACTCATTTCACCTTCCCGCAGCGCATAGAAAAGCTCCATCGCCAAGTCTTCATCCTCCAAGACAACTTCATACATCACCACACCGGCATAATCCAGCTGGTGTGCGAAAAAGTAGGGTTCGATTTTATCCGCAAACAGATGTTTCGCTAGCTTCCCAGAGACGAGACTGGTGTGCGCGATTTCTTCAAAATCATCCAGAGACAGACAGTGCTTTTGCAGCCACGCCCAGGTATCACCGGCACTCAGCAGTTTGTTCCCCAACCGCAATTGATCCGCTGCTTTCTGAAGTTCTTCTATCTCTATGTTAATCCCAGCCTCAGCTGCAGCAGCTGCAATAACCTTGCGAGTCACAATCGCTTCGATGAACTCAGGAATTTGGCAAGACAGCTTAACTTGCTGAAGGATATCCTCGCCGGTAATCGTGATAGGTTGTGACATATTAAACTCCCAAATTATGTTAGTGTTTGTTTAGTTCAGCTAGCCCGCACCGGCAGGCTTTGTTTGACGAGCGGGCAATTCATAATGCTGTTGGCGAATTAATGGGGGGTTAATCCCCACCCCCAAGTTCACGGAGAGGGTTGGAGGGTGGGGTTCCGCGTTTTGGGCGCAGTCTCCGTGGGTGGCTGTTTTTCCTCGCTCCCAGGGTAAGCTGGGAACGAGGAAAAAACCCGCGCATATTTTGAGAATCTCGCTCTTCTCTTAGCCCGCGCAGGCGGGCTTTGTTTGTATAGCCGCGATTTCCAATCGCCTGGAAAGTAGCTAATCGCCGGGAAACTAGCAAGCATGTCTAACCCCTCACGGAGAGAGCCAAAAACATCATTCATTCCCCAGGCATTCGCCTGGAATCCCCCACACCGGCATCTCGCCTGCGCCCAACACACCGGCACACCCCCCACTACAATTTTAACCCATCTTTTTGCAATTTCTTGAACGGATCAAGAATAAAATCAATAATGCGGCGCTGACGGATAATTATCTCAGCAGTTCCTGTCTGACCGGCTCGGAAAGGGACACACTCCTTAGCCGTGGGAATACACCCCTGCTTGAGTTCAATTTCCACCTCATAGCTAGCCACCTTACCTTGCGGAGTCTCCGCCACCTTAGAATCTGGCGAAATCCAAGTCAGCCGCCCCCCGACAACTCCATAGTCCTCCACCCGATAATCATCCAACTTTATCTTAGCATCTTTTCCCCCCTTCCCATCCCGTAACGACTCAGTTTCCGACGTGGGAATCAGCCCCCTGAACAGCAAGCGAGTTCCCTGAGGCGCAATCTCAGCAATCAGCTGCTTTTGCTGCACCATCGCTCCCGGCTGCTGAATTGGCAACTGAAATATTATACCATCCTTTTTCGCCACAATCGCATATTTATTTAACTGCTCCTTCAGCGACTTAATCTGACTTTGCGTCCCCGCGATTTCCGATTGCAGCCCTGCAATTTGCGTTTCCAGATCGTTGAGCTGCTGCTCACTCTTCGACACCGCCAATTCACCCGCATGAATCAGACTCTGATAGCTATTTTCCTGCTCCTCCTGGCGCAGCTTGGCTTGCTCAATATCCGACTCAACTTGATGCACTGTTCTCCGATAGCTCTCCTGCTGCTCTTCTAAACGCAGTTTGGCTTGATTCAAATCGGAATTCGCTCCTTCTACCTCCTGCTGGCGTGCTTTTACCAACCCCTCCATTTCTTTTACCTTAATTTCTGGAACCACACTATCCTCCCAGAGTTTGCGGTAGCGCTCCTCTTCCACCCGCGCGTCAGCCAAACGATTCTCTGCTAAATTATAAGCCGTCTGGCTGTGTTCCTGGTTTTGCTCCGCCTGCTTCACTTGAGCGAGTTTTTCCTCTTCCTGCAAATTATAAGCCGTCTTGAGAGAATCAAAAGTCTGCCGCGCCTGACTCACTTGAGCGAGTTTTTCCAATTCTTGAGCCTTGTTCTGTTGCTGCTGGGAACTGAGCGAGAGTACCAATTGGTTTTTGCTCACCTTCAGCTGGTTGAGCCGGTTTTGCTGACCTTCCAATTTAATCTGGCTCTGCTGGATATCGTCGCGAACTGACTTAGACTCCAGCTCCATTATAACATCCCCAGCTTTCACCGAGTCCCCCTCTTTCACGCGCACCGCAATCGCCGCACCGGCAACATCCGCCTCCTGCTTAACCGTACCCCCTTTCAGCTCCAGTCGCCCCATCGCAGTGCCAGTTTCCTCCACCTTATATAGCATCGCCCAGGGTAAAGCGATAGAAACAAACACCAGCAAAAAATACAGCAAACCCCGCGTCCAAGGTCGCGGTAAAGTGTCCAGCAGTTCCTGAGTGGCATAGGACCAATCATCACTGGGTGCAGCCGGTGCTGCAGGGGATAATTCCTCGCCGGCTCGCCGCTCTTCTTCTATCTGGGTTGGGGGACTTCCATTCAAACTGTTAGGCATAGTTTTATCTGAATTATATCACAATTTTTGACTTGAACTCTGGCTTGGAAAAGCCGGTGCCGGTCGGCGAAGGTTTGTGGTATCTACCTTACCTTTAATCTCCCCGGTGAATAGCAGGAGGCGGAGCCTCCAGTTATGCGTTCCCAGGATGTAGGGGCGAGCCTCCGTGCCATCGGTGTCAACTTAAGCTCCCGGCGATTGGAAATCGCGGCTATACAAACGAAGTCCGCCTCCCTTGGACTAAGAGAAGAGCAAGAATCTTAAAACCCGCGCAGGCGGGTTTTGTCTGTGTAGCTGCGGTTTCAACCGCCGAGAAACTATACAAACCAAGTCCGCCTACGCGGACTTAAGAGAAGAGCAAGAATCTTAAAACCCGCGCAGGCGGGTTTTGTCTGTATAGCTGCGGTTTCAACCGCCGAGAGACTGCTAATGGCACAGGGGCCTGCCCCTACAAGAGGGGCTTTGAGAATGTCCCCCCCCTTTGTAGGGGCGGGCCCTTCCGCCCCGGCGTTGGGGGGATCTAACTGGTTCACTTGTAACTAGCAACTTCCCCAAAGTTAATTTGCGTCGTTGCACAGCACCTGCGATCAACCCCTCTCTTTTCCCCCCCTCCCCGTACACGAGGAGGGGGTTGGGGGGTGGGGTTCCCAGGATGCCGGCAAAAAGTTTTCATCATCCTGGTGCAGCGCCAGTGTTTGTATCCATACTCTTGCCAAATCTCAGTCTTGTCAAGTCGGAAAATGTCGGAAAATGTAGGGAGTTTTACTCCCCCGGATGTCGGAAAATGTCGGAAAATGTCGGAAAAAGCCGGCAGTGTCGGAAAATGTCGGAAAATGTCGGGTACAATAGGCAAAACCCCCGCACCTACCCCACCGATGGACATTAAGGAAGTCTTAAAACTGGCCGACAACCTGTTTTTCGCCAAAACCGGCAACCACCTGGACAACCTGCAAGAGGCCATACTGCGCGGGACTGTGCGAGGTCAGCGATACTCCAAAATTGCAGAGGACTGCGAATGTACCGAGGGACACGTCAGGGATGTTGCCTCCAAATTGTGGAA
>NZ_KB235949.1:695176-695482 GCF_000332335.1 Kamptonema formosum PCC 10802
TGTTTTGGCACCTACTTAAACCCAGAGCGCTTTCACGCTCAGCGCCGATGACAGCTGCTTTAAGCTCAATTTCCTGTTTCGCTTGGCAACCGTGTCGGAAGTCTCAAAGGCGGATCGGAAATCAAGCACTATTTTCAAGTCGAGCGGTCGGCACAGTTCGCTAACGCTATTTTTTCGAGCCAGACCTATCTGATTATACCGTGTCCTACTGCTTTGCGTCAAGAATCCAGGATTAAATCCTGCTCTGCTTAGATTGTAGCCCGTCATCGCCACAGGCGGTCAGCCTGCCAGACGAGCGCGGCCTTG
>NZ_KB235949.1:695582-726971 GCF_000332335.1 Kamptonema formosum PCC 10802
GGGTTTTGTCTGTATAGCTGCGGTTTCAACCGCCGAGAAACTATACAAACGAAGTCCGTCTCCCTTGGACTAAGAGAAGAGCAAGAATCTTAAAACCCGCGCAGGCGGGTTTTGTCTGTATAGCTGCGGTTTCAACCGCCGAGACACTAATGGCCACCCACGGAGACCGCCCCGGAACGAGAGGAGGCGAGATTTAATTCAACCGGCAACATCCAACTGCTGCTGATTCAGATAAAAATAATGCCCCCGCTTCGCCATCAACTCCTCGTGAGTCCCACTTTCCATCAAAACCCCCCTATCCAGCACCAAAATCAAATCAGCCTTGCGCACCGTCGAGAGCCGGTGGGCGATAATCAGCGCAGTTCGTTCTTTCATAATCGTGTTAAAATTATTCTGGATAATCCGTTCCGATTCCGCATCCAGGTGACTGGTTGCCTCATCCAAAACCAGCAAGCGGGGATTCCCCAACAGAGCGCGAGCAATTGCCAAACGCTGTCGCTGTCCTCCCGATAACATCCCACCCCCTTCCCCAATTTGGGTTTCATAGCCCATTGGCAGTTTCTTGATAAACCCATCCGCCCCAGCTTGTCGCGCTGCTTCCATAATATCTTCCAGTTTAGCAGATGGGTGCCCGATAGCAATATTTTCCCGAATCGTACCCCCAAACAGAAACGTATCCTGATCCACCACACCAACTTGCTGCCGCAGCGACCGCAGTGATAAACTGGTTATATCCTGCCCATCGATTAACACCTTCCCATCCGTAGGGGGATAGAGCCCCAAAACCAGCTTAGAAATCGTCGTCTTCCCCGAACCGCTGCGCCCCACCAGCGCCACCGTTTGCCCTGGCTTAACCTCAAAACTGAGATTTTCCAGCACGTTGATGTCGCTTTCTGGGTGATAGCGGAAAGTCACCTTTTCAAAGCGAATGTGACCTCGAAGCTGGGGCAATGACTGTCGGGCTTGATGCTGCAAATCTTCCTCCACTTCCGAGTCTATCACATCATTGATGCGCTCAATGGCTACTGTCACTTCCTGCAACTGATTCCACAGCACCGCCAGCCGCTGGAAAGGATGGATAATATTGCCCAGCAACATATTAAACGCCACTAATTGCCCAATCGTCAGCTGGTTTTGAATCACCAGCCACGCCCCAAACCACAGCAACCCTGTGGTAGCCAGCGCTTCAATAGTGGAGCTGAATATCTGCAGCCGGTTGCTGATGACTTGTCCGGAAAAGCTGCTCTTAATCTCCTTATTCAGGAGTTCCTCCCAGTGCCAGCGCACTGTCTGCTCAACCGCCATTGATTTTACCGTGCGGATGCCGGTGAGAGATTCTATCAGATAGCTGCTTTCCTCCGCCACGCCATTAAAAATATTTCGCGAAACTCGCTGCAAAAATGGCGTGGCAATCAGCGCCAGCAAGACAAACGGCGGCACAATCAGTAATGCCAGCAGCGCCATCTTCCAACTGTACCACAGCATTAACCCCACATAAACAAAAACCGTTATTAAGTCCAGCAATATGGACAGCGCCTCACCCGTGAGAAAGCGCTGGATTTTACGATTTTCCTGCACGCGGGAGATGATGTCGCCCACATAGCGCGACTCGAAGTAGCTGAGGGGCAATCGGAAGGTGTGCCGGATAAAACCGACTATCAGCGCCACATCGACTCGGCTTGCTGTCTGGTCAATCAGGTATTGCCGCAAACCAGTCATGGCGACTCGAAACAGGCTAAAAATCAGCAACCCTAACCCTACTGCTGTCAAAGTCAGCTGGCTGCGCTGCACGACTACCCGATCTAAAATCAACTGGGTGAATAGGGGCGTAATCAGTCCAAAAATCTGGATGAATAGGGAGGCGATGAATACTTCCAGCAGCACTAACCCGTGCGGTTTGGCTAATTCAAAAAACTGCCAGAAAGGCGTAGTGGACTCTTTCGCATCTTTTATCAAAGCTGTGGGCTGCAATAGGAGCGCATAACCCGTCCAGCCGGCTTTGAATTCTGCGTGGCTGAGAGCTTTTTGGCCGATCGCCGGATCGCATACAATAACCTGTTTGCGGGTGATTTCATACACAGCAATGTAGTGCTTCCCCTCCCAGTGCGCGATTGCCGGCAAGTTCTGTTTCGCCAGTTGATCCAGACTAGCTTTCACCGGTTTTGTGGAAAACCCAATACTTTCCGCAGCTGCTGAAATTCCCCGCAGTGATGCGCCATTGCGGTCAACATTTGCCATATCCCGCAGCCGGTTGACACTGAAGTTTTTCCCCCAGTATCGCCCCACCATTACTAAGCACGCCGCACCGCAGTCAGACGAACTTTGCTGGGCGAAAAATGGATAGCGCCGAAGGGAATGCTGCCACAAATGGCCAATCTGCAAGGTGGGGCTGGGAAAATAAGCCTTGCTAATCTTTTTCTGGTTTTTTGCCTCCGTCACCTCGGAGAAATCGGCTTTCTCCACCGGCAGGGGTTTTTCCACCGGCGCAGAGGAGAAACCCGTCTCCACCGGCACCCCATCAGCGCCTCTCAGCTGCGAATCTCTCTCAACTGCTTGCCGGTGAAGATGCTCTCGGATTTTGGGATATTTGCGCAGCAAGTCTTGCAAGCGCTCACTTGCAATGTAGCCCAGCACCGGCGCATCTTTGGCAGCTTTCACCGCATAAGGCTCAAAGGACTCTTCCGGAAACAGAGTCAGTTCCCCAAATGATTCTCCTGCTTTCAGGGAAGCCGGTGAATTATTGTGCCGGTCGAGCAGCCTGCACTTGCCGGCAATAATGATATAGATACCCGGTTCAGCGTCTTGCGAACTCCAGAACTGTTTGAGTGCCGGTGGCTCTAGTATTTTAATATATTGTAGCGCACTTGAGAGTTCCCGCTCCGCAACAGACTGTCCTAATATTGTTTCCAGCAGTTCCCCAGACACTGCGGAAGTAGATGCCTTTTCAGCCATAGCTGCCACCTTAACTGATAGAATTGAATAGCCACAGGTCTGTATCTGGCCCACAGTCTCCCGTCAGGTCGCGAATTGCAAGGCGGGTGCCGGTTTGCTGCGCGGTATCCTCAGCTGCGGCGGGTTTGGGGCGGGTGGACAGTCCCATTTCTTTCAGCAGCCGGTTGATGTGGCGGGCGCTGATTTCAAGGCCACACTCTTTCGCCAGATGCTTGCTCAGCCATTGGGCTGTCCACCGCTGAAATGGATAGCCAAAATCGCGGGGACTGTTGCTGGCCAGTTTTTTCAGCAGCTCTAAATGTTCGTCACTAACAGTTTTTGGCCGGCCTATGGGGCTATCATTCCAGGTGTGAGCCAAGCCTGCTTTGGCTGTGAAAATCCAGTGCCGCGCCGTTTCCTGAGAGCAGCCTAGCGCTTTGCAGATTTTCAGCTGAGTTTTCCCCTCATCTGCTAGCAGCATGATTTGGATGCGCTGGCGGTACTTCTCGGGCAAATCGTCTGACAGACTTTTTTGCAGCAGCTTGCGCTGGAATGGTGTCAGCATCTGGCCTTTTGGCGAGTTGCTTTTGCCGGTCTCGGATTGACAGGAGCGGCGTGACATGAGTAGATGCCGGTAAAGATTTATAGGAATAACAAGCGCGCAGGTCAGATTACGCCAGGAGTTCAAGGTTCTTGGCGAGAGTTACTGAGCTGGCCATTGTCGCATAATTTACTCTATCCTATTCTAGAACGGTTGGGTTTGTTTTCAGCCCGTCTTGATGTTCTAAATTGCTTATAGCATATATATATATATATAAGCTACACTTATATATTATCTTCCCTAATATCCTGCTCTGTGGCCATCAGTGGGGTGCGTCCCCCCCCGAAAACGCATCCCACAGTTCTTGCCCACCGGCAGCGCCCCGATTGCTGGCGGATTCCCGCGCCAGGGAGCCTGCCGGCGCTGACTCCCCTGGATTTGCTCACCGGCACCCCTGTTTCCTGGGAATTGGGCATCATCGAATTGGGCAAAAGGGCATTGCTGTTAATCTTCCGCATGCGCCACGCCCCATACCCCACGCCCCATGCGCCACGCCCCATGTCCCACGCCCCACGCCCCACCCGCCCCACGCCCCATTCCACCGGCAGTTGGTGAGCGTTCAGCTAGCCCCTCAGGACCCGTCAAGCCGTTAATTGTAAACAATCCCCTTCTTCCAAGCTCAACCTGGGAAGGCGGCTCGGGAGGCGTTGCCTCCTTTCTCTAACAAGCCGCATTACGAGCCTAACAGCAAGCCCGCACCCGCACGATCGATACCGCCAGCCCCACACCGGCACCCTCACCACTGACATTTCCCACCCCCCACTGGCGGCGCACCGGCACCATTGCCGGCTGCCGGGGAATGGAGCATGGAGCCTTGCCGAGAAGCTTCCCCATGCCCCCACGCCCCACGCCCCACGCCCTATGGCCCATTCCACCGGCTGCCGGTCAGGATTGATCACGGCCCACACGGCCCGTCAAGCCGTTAATTGTAACGAATTGTAACAATCGCTTGTCATTTCCCAACCGACTTGCTAGACTTAATACATTCACCCAAAGTTTTAATAAACCACTCCCAGAGTAAATAATACCTGAAAGTGGCCATTACCAAACTCAAACAGCAGTCCGGCAACAATTGTGAACTCAGTTTAACACGTTGCCAGTTCCTCTGAATTACTCATGATGGCGGAAATATTAGGCTTTTGGGCCGTTGTTTAAAAGTAGGGAGCAAAGACGATGAGCGCTAACACCAGATTGGCCAAACGCAACCGCCGGTACACCGGCCCGAGCGAGAGCCTGATTGCCCGCAAACTCCTCAACCCAGAACTCCAGCTGGCCGGATTTCTCGGGCGAATCAAACACGAAGTATCGGCCATCCTCAATGTGCGCGTCACAGAGGTGAGGTTAAAGAAACACATGATCTGGGTGGCCTACAAAGGCCAAGACGGCAGGACTTGCAGCCAGTTCTTCAGCTACCGCAAGCTACCCATCTGGCAAGAACTGGTGATAGCCAAAATTCTCGAATGCCCGGATTTGCATATGTTGGGCCGGTTTACCAGAGGCTGCCGGTGGGAATATAAGCATTTTTCCTACATTACCGAGATGAGTGACTACATTGACGAGGCCCTGGACAGCCGGCTGGCCCAATTAAAAGCCCAGGAGTGGAGCGAAGAGGAGAGCTAGCTGGCGGAGTGAACTTTAACAAAAATCAAAACACCGGCACAGCAGTGGCCCGGAAGGCGCGTCTGTGCCAGAGTTATGTGCCACCGGCACCTCAGACGGAAGTTGCAGCCGTTGAGCTCGAAGCGGCTAACTCCTCCAAGCGTTCCTGCTGGTCTTGGGCGATGCAAGCTTGGACGACATGCTCAATATCCCCTTCCAAAACCGTATTCAGGGAGAAATTCTCGCCCAAGCGGTGGTCGGTGACCCGATTGTCCTTGTAATTGTAGGTGCGAATCTTCTCCGAGCGAGAGCCGGTGCCCACTTGCGACCGGCGCATCGAGGTGACAGCTTCCTGCTGCTCCCGCAACTTCATGTCGTACAGCTTAGCCCGCAAAATCTGCATGGCCCGCTCTTTATTTTGTAGCTGGGAGCGCTCCTCCGTGCAGAAAATCCGGATGCCGGTAGGTTTGTGGAACAAATCGGCAGCAGTTTCCACCTTGTTGACATTTTGACCGCCGGCACCGCCGGAACGAGCCGTAGTCAGCTCAATATCCTTCGGGTCGATGTGCACCTCCACCTCGTCCACTTCCGGCATCACCGCCACAGTCGCCGTCGAAGTGTGAACTCGCCCTCCCGCTTCCGTCACCGGCACCCGCTGCACGCGGTGGACGCCGGCTTCAAACTTCAGCTTGCTGTAAACCCCCTCGCCTTGAATCTCCAGAACCGCTTCCTTAAAGCCGCCCATTTCTGCCAGAGACTCACTCACCAGCTTCACCCGCCATTTTTGGCTTTCTGCGTAGCGCGAGTACATGCGCAGCAAGTCGCCCGCCCAGATACTGGCCTCATCGCCGCCGGTGCCGGCGCGAATTTCCAGCATGATATTCTTCTCATCATTGGGGTCGCGCGGCAGCAGCAAAATCTTCAAGCGCTGCTCCAAATCCGCCAGACGAGCTTCCAGATCCTCAACTTCCTGCGCCGCCATCTCTTGCCAATCGGGATCGCCACTGGCTTCCTTCAAAACCTGCCTTGCGCCGGCCAGCTCTTCTTGCGCCGCCTTCCAGACGTCATAGGTATTGACAACCTCTTCCAAAGACGAACGCGCCTTAGCCAAGCGCTGAAATTCACTCGGGTCTTTAGCCACATCTGGGTCAGCCAGACGGCGGGTTAGCTCGTTGAAAGTTTGCTCAACGGATTTCAGTTTTTCTAGCAGATAAGTCTCAGCCATGTCAGTTGCTCTCGCTTATTGAAAATATGTAGTGCAGTATTTAGGCAGCGGGAATTTTAGAAAAGCCATTTCAGAAAAGGCCGGTGCGGCCTTTTCTAAAATCCGTGCTTCCCAAATCCTTGCCTCCCACATCGACAAGCTGAGAGCGTCGCTACTTCTTCTTAGTGCCCTTTTCCCCTTTTTTGGCTCCCGCGTCCCCCATGCCGTACTTGCGCATGAAGCGCTCAACGCGCCCTTCCGTGTCAATAATTTTCTGGGTGCCGGTGTAGTACGGGTGGTTGCCAGACCACACATCGACGTGGAGTTCTGGCTTAGTGGAGCCGACTGTCATCACCACTTCTCCGTTGCAGTACACCTTAGCCTCTGGATACCACTTGGGATGGATGTCAGGTTTTGCCATTGTTTTCTTCTGATACATTTACGCGACATTATTCCAGGCATTCCCGGACCGTGCGGCGATAGCACTATCGCCCATAAAGGCGGCAGAGGCGTTATCCCGCACTCGCTTTCGGGAAGAGCCCGAAAGCACTATTTCGGGAACGTTTCTCTTCGGTGTTTTGGCACCTACTTAAACCCAGAGCGCTTTCACGCTCAGCGCCGATGACAGCTGCTTTAAGCTCAATTTCCTGTTTCGCTTGGCAACCGTGTCGGAAGTCTCAAAGGCGGATAAGAAATCAAGCACTATTTTCAAGTCGAGCGGTCGGCACAGTTCGCTAACGCTATTTTTTCGAGCCAGACCTATCTGATTATACCGTGTCCTACTGCTTTGCGTCAAGAATCCAGGATTAAATCCTGCTCTGCTTAGATTGTAGCCCGTCATCGCCACAGGCGGTCAGCCTGCCAGACGAGCGCGGCCTTGAAACCCCTCAAAGGTTCCCACCGGCATCTAGCGGCCAACCGCCGGCCCCAAACAAGCTGTTGCGCTTTTAATCCGCTTATCACACCAAGCCTGCAGAGAGCCGCGAAACCCGCGCTACCTGCGTTCCCATTCATGCTCCAGGGGCGACAGCCCTGAAATACAAGACAGCTAAAAGTGAAATTTATATGCGCAACAGCCCAATTTTTAGCGCTTGGAGTATTGCGGTGCCTTGCGGGCTTTGCGCAGGCCGTACTTCTTGCGCTCCTTAGCGCGGGGGTCGCGGGTCAGGTAGCCTTCGATTTTCAAAGGCTGGCGGTTGTCGGGGTCGAGCTCGCAGAGGGCGCGGGCCACGCCGAGGCGGATGGATTCCGCTTGGCCGGTGAGTCCGCCGCCTTCCACCTTGACCAGGATGTCGTATTCATTTTCCAGGCCCAGAGTTTCCAGGGGGGCCTTAGCGGCGGACAGGTAGCTGGCGTTGAATTGCAGGTACTGGTCTCCGGGACGACCGTTGACGATCAGCTGGCCGCTCCCTGGAACCAGGCGCACGCGGGCGACGGCTGACTTGCGGCGACCGGTGCCCCAGTACACGGCTCTGCCCTGCTGTTCTGTGGCTTGCATTATTCCTCTCCTCCGGGTATGGTCTGGATTTTCAATTCTTGGGGTTTTTGAGCTTGGTGGGGGTGGTTGGGTCCCTTGTAGACTTTTAGCTTGGTGAACAGGTTTCTGCCGAGGCTATTTTTGGGCAGCATGCCGCGCACGGCCTGTTCGATAATGCGTTCTGGCAGGCGCGATTGCAGCTGGGCAAAGGTTTCGGTTTTCATGCCGCCCGGTCTGCCGGAGTGACGCCGGTAGAGCTTCTGGCTGCGTTTTTTGCCGGTGACTGCCACAAGTTCTGCGTTGATCACAATCACGAAGTCACCGGCATCCAGGTGGGGGGTGTAGGTGGGTTTGTTCTTGCCGCGCAGGACTCTGGCGATTTCGCTTGCCAGACGCCCCAGGCGCTGACCGGCAGCGTCTACGACGTACCAGTTTCGCTCCAGGGTGCTTTGTGAGGGGACGTAGGTTTTGTTCATCGGTTAAAAGGCTATTGTCAGTAGATAGTTTCCCGGACAGGGCGATCGCCGGCGGCTGGCCGTTAGAGCAATTCCCCGTTACACCTTTCGGTTTCCCCTGTCAAGGGGTTAGGGAAGAATTTTCATGGGTGGGGGGCTCTGTGCTGCCAGGGAGGAGGAACTTGGGCATGGTGTCGAACCAGATATCTGGGGGGAAAGGGGAGTCGGGGTAGCCGACTCGCAGCAGGCACAGCCCGCATGCCGGTGCGGCGTACTTGACCTCTTCCCGGCGCTCGTTAGCCCAGAGGTCTTTGAAGTCAGCCAGGGTGCGCTGCCCCCGCCCCACTTGCACGAGCAGCCCCACCAGCAGGCGCATCATGCCGTAGAGAAAGCCATTGGCTTGCACTTCGATGTACAGGAAGGGCCCTTGCCGGTAGCACACAGCCTCCTGCACCTCCACCCAGGAGTGGGAGCGGCTGCTGCGGCTGCGGTGGAAGGCGGCCAGATGGTAGTGACCGATCAGCTGCTGCAAGGCGGCGAGTATGAGAGATTCATCCAGTTCAGCGTAATAATAGTGCCAAGCAAAGGGCCGCACGAACAAGTTCGGTTGCGGATCGGTGTAGAGGGTGTAGCGGTAGCGCCGCCAAGCGGCGGAGAAGCGAGCGTGCCAGTTGCTGTCAACCTGCGCCGAGGCTCGCACCGCGATATCAGGGGGCAGGTGGGTGTTGAGAACAGCCGCCCATTTGTGGGGCGGGACAGTGCTCGCCGTGTCAAAGTGAGCCACTTGAGCGGCTGCGTGGACACCGGCATCGGTGCGGCCCGCACCGTAAAGGGTCACCGGTCTGCCGTGTGCCGAGTGCAGGACTTTTTCGATTTCTTCCTGCACAGTGCGCTCTTTGGGCTGCCGCTGCCAGCCGTGGAAGTGGGTGCCCAGGTATTGGATAGCCAGGGCGATTCGCTGGGTTGACAGGGGCTCTGTGTCTGGCATCAAAGTGGGCGCGGTTAATCGACCAGCTCTAGAATTGCCATTTCAGCATTATCGCCCCGTCTGGGCACGGTGCGCAGGATGCGGGTGTACCCGCCATTGCGATTGCCGTAGCGGTTTTTGACCTGTTCAAACAGGGCGTGGACGAGCTGTTTGTCGTAAAGGTAGCCTATGGCCTGCCGGCGAGCCGCCAGAGAGCCATCCTTGGCCAGAGAAATGATCCGGTCGGCTTCAGGCTGGACAGCCTTGGCCCGCATTTTGGTCGTGGTGATCCGACCGTGACGGATCAGCTCTGTGGTCAGAGCCCGGAGCAGAGCCCGCCGCTGGTCAGCTGGCTTGCTCAGTTTAGGAACGCGACAACCGTGACGCATAATAAGAGTGTGAGGTGTGAAGAATTGAGTGTGAGTGAGCAGTTGGGAAGTCGCACTTCCCGATTAAATCTTTGATTTTGGTTAGGCTTTTGAGAGGTTTAATCCAGAGAGATTTTCCTCTCAAAGGGCGCAGCCAAGATCCCCCTGTCAGGGGTAGCCAGCCGCGCGCCCCAAAGCCGAATTTTTCTTTTTTTAGTCTGAGCTGGGTTGACTCACGAGCTGTCTGGCTCAAGATTATTGCCCCTGACGGGGCTCCTGGTTTTATTTGTCAAGGGAGCCTGTCAAGTGGCCTAGACTGGCAGCCTCCAGCCAGACAGGGGATTGTGTCAGAGGCTCGCTTTTATGTATTTTAGCGTGCCCTGGCAGCCGCTCCCACTCAATCAAATAGTTTTCAGGAGCCTGACGCCTCAAGTGAGATAAGATGAAGGATGAAAGATAAATTTTTTCACCCTTCCAATTTGACAGATCGCCCTTTTCTAGGTAGTTTTAGCTTGCTTTTCTTGGGGCAGCGTGATCCCCAACCGCTTCTGCAGGGCTTCTATGACTTCTTCGGCTGATTTTTGACCGAAGTTTTTTATCTCTAGCAGGTCTTCTTGGGTGTAGTCCAGCAAGTCCGCCACTGAGTTAATTTGGGCTCGCTTCAGGCAGTTATAGGCTCGCACTGAGAGCTGCAATTCCTCGATAGGAATCTGGCTCGTTGGGTCTTCTGAATCGATGTCACCTCTCTCCATCCCCTCAAAGTTAATATCTTTGAGTGGGTTGAACAGCTCCACCAGAATACTGGCCGCAGAGCTGAGGGCTTCTTGGGGGCTAAGACTGCCATTCGTCCAGATTTCTAGGATCAGCCGGTCTTTCTCCGTAGAGCCGCCGATGCGGGCGTCTTCAACGATGTAGTTGACTTGGCGCACCGGCATAAAGATAGCGTCAATTTGGAGGAAGTCCAGGGCGCTCCCCTCGTCGCGCCCCCGCTCGACTGAGCGATAGCCCTTGCCTTTTTCAATGCGAAATTCCATCTCCAGGGTGGCTCCTTCGGAGAGGGTGGCCACATACTGGATGGGAGAAACCACCTCGACCTCAGAGGGCAGGTCGAACTGGGCCGCTGTCACCCGGGCTGGCCCTTTGGCCAGCAATCGACCGATTTGCGGTTGAGAGGTGTAGCTTTTGAGGACAATTTCCTTCATGTTCAGGAGGATTTCCAGCACATCCTCCCGCACCCCCGTAATGGTGGCAAATTCATGATTGACGCCCGCAATGCGGACTGCCGTCACGGAGGCCCCTTCCAGGTTGCTCAGCAGCACCCGCCTCAGCGCATTGCCGACTGTTGTGGCTTGCCCTCGTTCCAGCGGCTCTATAATAAATTTGCCGTACTGGCTTTGGTCTTTCTCAGTGTTGGACTCTACACAATCTATCTGAAACTGCGCCACGGAGTTACCTCCCTACTCCAAGATGCCTGGAAGCGCCGCAGGCGCTCCCGGGGGTGAATGCTGCAACCTTTGACTGATACAGCGCGGACATGACAGCCAACACAAAACCACGCGCCATACTCACTTCCTGCTTTACTGAGTCCCTGATGTCGCCACACCAGGATTTGTTGAGTTCCCACGAGCCCCATGCCGCCCTATCAGGATAGTTTTCCAGATTGAGACTGGCGTTAAAATCTCGGGAGAGCGAGGTGTCCGCAACGGCCACATAACCCCAAGCCGCCCCTGCCGCCGGCGCTGACACAGAGGGGAGCCAACGCTGAGTTCCCTTGCGCCTGTCAAGCCGCTGCCGCTGGAATTCACTATCAGCGTCACCACCGGCAGCCACTCACGGGCGGGCGCTGCCGGGCAAGGCTCCCTGACGGTGCCCCCTGTGTGCGGACGCTCGTCCCCTGCCCCGGCAGTGTCCGGGGATGCCAAAAGGCCGGTGAGCGCCTCTCCGTCAGAGACGGTGAGGGGTGCGGGCGGTGAGGGTCATTGGTGCAATCCATTCCCCACCTCTGGCTTTTTTCTTCTGCCGTCTCACGCCTGACTTTTTTTTGAGCAGCAAAGCGTGCGTTCAGACTCGGCGGCGTTTCGGGGGCCGGCAGCCGTTGTGGGGGATGGGGGTAATGTCCCGAATCAGTGTGATTTCCAGCCCAGCACCTTGCAGGGCGCGTATTGCAGTTTCCCGGCCCGCTCCCGGCCCACTCACCATCACTTCAATCTGGCGCATTCCCTGGTCATTGGCTCTGCGGGCCGCACTTTCTGCGGCGGTTTGGGCGGCAAAGGGAGTGCCTTTCTTGGCTCCCTTAAAGCCGCTGGACCCCGCTGAGGCCCAGGAGATCACCTCACCGTTTTGATCGGCAATCGTGACAATGGTGTTGTTGAAGGTAGACTGGATGTAAGCTACTCCATTCGGCACATTCCGCTTTTGCTTGCGTGCCCCAGCTTTTTTCGGTGTTTGTCGCGCCATAGTTCAATGCGTGCGTTTTTACTTGACTGTTCAGCAGGCGTGTGACTTACTTCTTAGCGGCTGCCTTCTTCTTGCCAGCTACCGTTCGGCGGGCACCGCGACGGGTGCGGGCATTGGTGCGGGTTCTCTGCCCGCGAACCGGCAGCCCCAGGCGGTGCCGGCGTCCCCGATAGGTGCCAATATCCATCAGGCGCTTGATGTTCATATTTTCCCAGCGCCTGAGATCCCCTTCGACTTGATAGTCGCTCTCTACCGCATCTCTTAATGCGGCCACATCGGCGTCACTTAAGTCTTTCACTCGGGTGTCTGGACTCACACCCGTTTTGGCCAAAATCTCCTGAGAGCGCGATAGGCCAATTCCGTAAATATAGGTCAGGCCAATCTCTACGCGCTTGTCGCGAGGAAGATCTACCCCGGCAATCCGTGCCACGCTTCTTTCCCCCTAGTGTTTTTCTCGTGTTGCTAGAATTTTCGATGATGGACTTGATGCAATGCCTGCATTCCCTTGTGCGGCGTCCTGCCTCTAACCTTGACGTTGCTTGTGTTTCGGGTTAGAACAGATTACCATCACCCGTCCGCGCCGGCGGATGATCCGGCATTTCTCGCAAATTTTCTTGACTGATGCTCTTACCTTCATGCAAAGAATCCCGCTGGATACCCCCTGCCAGCCTAATTTGGCCAAGGGAGGAAAGCGAGGCGGGGTGTGGCGCTTCCCTGGTGTCAATTGCTTGCCCGTTTTTTCGCCGGTCGGGCCGTACCTGCGCCAGAATGCTGGCTGTTTCCGTTTTCGCGCCCGCCCAGATGTTCTTAAGGGCCCCGCACGACTGGCCGCGCAGCGAGCCGCCCGAACCCAAGGGCGAGGTCAGCCAGCCCGCTGCACTCTCATGTGAGGTGGCTCACTTAAAGTGAGCGCGCTCAACAGCTGGCTTTCTGCAAGCCCCTTTCCAGAAAAGAGCTGGGAGAGGGGCGGTGAAGAGAGGGCTTCCCTCACTACAAACGTAATATTATATCAATTTATCTGCAACATTGCAACAAACTCTTTTCTCAGCCCTGGCTCTCACTGAGTTTTGAAAACCTTTTATCTAAACCTACTTCTTGCGAAGCCGGTACGTAATTCTACCTTTGGTCAAGTCATAAGGGGTCAGCTCGACTTTTACCCGATCGCCGGGCAAAATTTTGATGTAGTTGCGCCGGATCTTGCCAGAAATGTGGGCCAGCACGTTAAACCCGTTGTCCAGGTCAACGCGAAACATGGCATTGGGCAGGGATTCCGTCACCGTGCCTTCCATCTCAATCAAATCTTGCTTAGCCAACTTCTTTTTACCTCAACGCTACGGCTGGTGGAACTCAACGAACACGGTTTTCCGCTTTCCCGTGACGGGAACTGCTCTGGGGCTCTTATTTTAACATAAATTAGTAAAGCTTGACCCCAAAGCAGTCTGAAACAAGGGCGGAGGGCTGCGCCGCCCCTAGAACTGGGCCGGCGGGCTCACTCAACAGCAGCGGAGCGGGCGTCACAGGAGCCAATGACTTGTTTGAGTTCCGCAGTGACTAATTCCACTGACAGGTTGCCATTGACAGAAACCAGCTGCAGGCGCTCGCTGTAGAAGTCGATCAGCGGTGCGGTTTGCTGGCGATAGACTTCCAAGCGCCGGCGAATCGTCTCTTCGTTATCGTCCTTGCGCCCCTCCTTGAGCCCCCGGCTGAGCATGCGAGCCACCAAGACCTCATCCGGCACATCAAGGTTGACGACGCGCTCGCAGACCTGATCCATTTCCTCGAGCAGGAGGTCCAAAAACGATGCCTGAGAGACATTGCGCGGGAAGCCGTCCAAAATCCAGCCGGCTTTGGCGTCCGCCTGGCTCAGGCGAGCCCGCATCATGTCCAGGATCAGCCCGTCGGGAACCAACTCGCCCCTGTCCATGAACGCTTGCGCCTTTTGACCCAAATCAGTCTGCCCGGCGACGTTGGAGCGCAACATGTCACCCGTGGAGATGTGAGGGATCTCACAGAGTTCAGCGAGCTTGTGAGCTTGCGTGCCTTTACCCGCTCCCGGAGGTCCGAGGAAAATCAATCGCGCCACTATTGCTTCACCATTCCTTCGTATCGCTGGGATATCACGTAAGTTTGAATTTGTTTGGCCGTATCGATCGCCACTCCCACCAGAATCAGCAGGGAAGTCGCCCCAAGACCTTGAAAAGTCCTGACGCCGGTGGCGCTTTCCACAGCGGTGGGCACAATGGCCACCAAGCCGAGGAAGACCGCGCCCAAAAATGTCAGCCGGTTCAGCACCCGCTCCACATACTCACTCGTCGCCTTGCCCGGACGGATGCCGGGAATGCTGGCCCCCATTTTTTTCAGGTTCTGAGCCATATCCACTGGGTTGACAATCAGCGAAGCGTAGAAATAGCTGAAGAACACTATCAGGGTCAGGTAGAAAGCCACATACAGCCAGGGGGCGGGGCCACCCGGGCTGAGATAGTTGGCGACTTGAATCAAAAATTCATTGCGAGTGAACTGGGCGAGCGAGTAGGGCAAAATCAAAACCGCTGAGGCAAAGATGATCGGCATCACGCCCCCCTGATTCAAGCGCAGCGGCAGATAGCTGGTGCGCTCCCTGTAAAGGCGTCGCCCGACTTGCCGGCGTGCTGAAATGATGGGAATGCGGCGGGTTCCTTCTTGAACGAAGACGATCCCCACAATCATCACCAAGAAAACCACCAGCAGGACGATTACCTGGCCCACTCTCTCCCGGCCCCCCGTCTGGGCGTACTCAATCGTGTTGCCCAAGGAGCGGGGCAGCACCGCCACAATATTGAGAAAAATCAGCAGGGATGCGCCGTTGCCAATGCCGCGCTCGGTAATCAGCTCCGACACCCACATGACAAACATCGAGCCGGCGCTGAGGGCCAGCACGGTTTCGGCAACAAACACAGGGCCGGGACTGACCGCGGCTCCGGAATTGGCGACCCACAGGGCAATGCCGGTACTTTGAATCACCGCCCAGCCGACTGCTACGTAGCGGGTGATTTGAGATATCTTGCGCCGGCCCGCTTCCCCTTCATTTTTCTGCAGCTCTTCCAAGGAGGGGATAGCTGCTGTCATCAGCTGCAAAATGATGGAAGCGTTAATGTAAGGCAAAATTCCCAGGGCAAAAATTCCCAGGGTGCGAATGCCGCCCCCCGAGAAAAAGTCCAAGAAACCGATTAAAGGGCTGTTGCTAATATTGGCTGTAAAGGCGCTGCGATTCACCCCCGGGACTGGCAAAAAGATGCCCAGGCGCACCAAAATCAGCAGGCCAATAGTGACGAGCAGCCGGCCCCTGAGGCCAGCCGCTTGCGCCATCTGCATAAAAGTTTCTTGAGCTGTTGGAGCTTTATCTCTACTAACGACCATGCAGGCGTACCTGATACATTTACGCGACGTTATGTGGGACAATTCCCGACAACGCAACGATGGCACTATCCCCGATAAAAGTGATAGAGGCGGTATCCCGCACTCGCTTTCAGGAAAATCCCGAAGAGCGCTATTTCAGGAACGTTTTAAGACGGTGTTTTGGCACCACCTTAGGCGTCTTCAAGTCAGCGCCGTTTTTGTTGCTTTAAGCTCAAGAACCCGTTTCACCTGGCAACCGTGTCGGAAGTCTCAAAGGCGGGTCGAGAATTAAGCGCGACATCAAACGGTTGGCATGAGTCGAATCACGCTATGCATGCTCCTGATTTATTGCATTATACCGCGTTCCGCTGCTTTGCGTCAAGAATCCAGGATTAAATCCTGCTCTCAATACAGTTGAGCGAGCGCACTTGCGCGACTGGGACTGGCCAGCGCGCGAGAGTGTGGGGGCGGGGGGGACAGATATCCTTTGTCTCCAACAGACATCTCGGGCTTTTCCCCGCTCCTACTTGGCTCCTGCGACTTCACAGCTGCCGCCCGCCGCCTCAATTTTGGCGCGGGCACCGGCTGTAAAGGCAGCTGCTTTTACATTCAGCGGCACATTGAGCTCCCCATCACCTAAAATTTTCAGCGAGCCTTTGTTCGCTGTGACAATGCCAGCTTCGAGCAGTGACTCCAGAGTCACTTCTGTATTCGCCGGCAGGGATGCCAGCTTGCTTACATTAATCGTAGTGTATTCCTTGCGATTAATGATGGTAAAGCGCTTCAGTTTTGGCAAGCGCCGGTACAGGGGCATTTGGCCCCCTTCAAACCCGGGCCGCGTGCTGCCGCCCGATCTGGCTTTCTGACCGCGCATCCCCTTGCCGGCGCTGGCACCTTGACCGGCAGAAACGCCCCGCCCCAACCGGCGGCGGCGCTTTTGGGAGCCCTCCTTGGGCACCGCATCTTGCAATCTCATCGGTTTGTTACCTGCATCTGTTGTGCTGGAAGCTGTCAGCTGTCAGGGACTGATTTGCAACAGGTCTGAGAGCTGACAAAAAACTAACTGTAAAGGTTCTCGACGGGAATTCCGCGCTCTTGTGCCACTTCCGAGAAGGTGCGCAGGCCCGCCAGGGCGTTGACTGCTGCGCGGGCATTGTTCAGGGGATTGCCTGAGCCCAGCTGTTTGGCCAGGATGTTGCGCACGCCGGCCAGTTCCAGAACCGTGCGCACGGAGCCCCCGGCAATCACGCCCGTCCCCGGAGAGGCCGGTCGCATCATTACAGCAGCGCCGGTGGCTGCTCCCTGAGAGGGGTGGGGGATGGAATTGGACTTGGTCAGCGGCACCTCAACCAAGTGCTTTTTGCCGTCAACCACGCCTTTTTTGACCGCACTGATCACGTCAGACGCTTTGCCGACGCCCACGCCGACTTGGCCCCGCTCGTTGCCAACCACGACAATGGCGCGGAAGCTGAGCTTTTTACCGCCCTTAACCACTTTTGTCACCCGGCGGATCTGAACCACCCGCTCTTGCCACTCGCTTTCTTTTTCCCGAGGGCGACTGCTTTTTTTTCTGCTGCTGCGCTGTTGCTGCTGTTCCGCCATAGCTTTTTCCTTACTGAGGTTTCAAAGTTTAAAGGAAAGAACGTTTTCCGGCACTCCCTCAAGTGCGCTCATCTCACCTGAGTGTGCCCCGGCTCTCCCACAAACCCCCTAAAAATCCAATCCAGCTTCGCGAGCGGCATCGGCCAGGGCTTTAATGCGACCGTGGTAGAGGTTGCCGCCGCGATCGAAAACAACCTTTTGAATGCCTAATTCCTGCAACCGCGCGGCGATCAGCTTGCCGACCGAGACCGACGCCTCGCAGTTGCCCCCAGACTTCAATTGAGACTTCAGCTGCGGTTCGAGACTTGACGCTGCCACCAAAGTGTGGTGCGCGGTGTCGTCAATCACCTGAGCGTAGATGTGTTCAGAGGAGCGGAACACCGCCAAGCGAGGGCGTTCTGGGGTGCCAAACACTTTGCGCCGGACTCGCCGGTGGCGGCGAGCGATGGATTGAGATCGAGTTAGCTTCATTTCTTACCCTTACCTCCTGCTTTGCCAACCTTGCGTCTGACTAATTCACCCGCATAGCGGATGCCTTTGCCCTTGTAGACTTCCGGCGGGCGGACAGCCCGAATCTTGGCCGCTGTATTCCCCACCACTTCTTTATCGATGCCGCTGACAATCACGTTGGTGTTGTTTTCCACGGCCACCTGGATGCCTTCGGGCGGTTGAATTTCCACCGGCTTGCTGTAGCCCACGTTGAGAATCAGGGTGCGGCCCTGCACCTGGGCCCGATAGCCGACCCCCTGAATTTCCAGGCGTTTCTGAAAGCCGGCGGATACGCCGTCAATCATATTGGCCACCAAAGTGCGGCACAGGCCGTGGCGCTGGCGAGCCGCTCTGGACTCGTCCCGCCGCCTCACCGCAATGGTGCCGCTGTCTTCAACGACCTCGACTTCCTGGGGCAAAACCCGAGACAGCTCGCCTTTCGGGCCTTTGACCGCGACCCGCTGTCCGTCAATCTCTACTGTTACTTTGCCAGGGATGGGAATAGGGCGCTTGCCGATACGAGACATGACGATCACTCCTAACTACTGCATGAATTTTCGATTTTGGATGCAAGGAGTCAACCCTTCTCTCTAAAATCTAAAATCTAAAAACGCCTCTACCAGACATAACAGAGCACTTCTCCTCCCAAGCCAGCCTTGCGAGCTTCTCGGTCGGTCATAATGCCCGATGACGTGGAAATGATCGCAATGCCGATCCCGCCCAGAACCCGTGGCAATTCTTTCCGGTTGGAGTACACCCGCAATCCCGGTCTGCTGACTCGCTTGAGAGCGGTGATAATGGGCTTGCGGTTCTTCCCTTTGTACTTTAAGGCCAGCACCAGATTCACTTTCACCCCTTCGCCCTCTTCTGAGCACTCCGCAATAAATCCCTCATCCTTAAGGACTTTTGCAATGCTCCGGGTCATTTTAGTGGCCGGCACTAATGTGGTTTCGTGCCGGGCCATACTCGAATTTCGGATGCGAGTGAGCATGTCTGCAATTGTGTCGTTAGCCGCCATCGTTCCTCCTTATAAAACTTTTCAGGTAGTCCGGAAGGGCATACCCATTTCTTTAAGCAAGGCGCGGCCCTCTTCGTCGGTTTTTGCCGTGGTAGTGATGGCAATATCCATCCCCCGGATTTGGTCAATACTGTCGTACTCAACTTCTGGAAAAATCAGCTGCTCTCTAACGCCCAAGGTGTAATTCCCCCGGCCATCAAAACTCTTGGGACTTACGCCGCGAAAGTCCCGAATGCGGGGCAGCGCCAGATTGATCAGCCGGTCCAGGAAGGCGTACATGCGCTCGCCTCTCAGGGTCACCATAATCCCCACCGGCATGCCCTGACGGATTTTAAAACCGGCAATAGCTTTTTTCGCGCGAGTCACCACCGGCTTTTGGCCTGTTATCAAACCGATTTCCTTCAAGGACGCTTCCAGCGCCTTAGCATTCTGAGCCGCATCCCCGATGCCTCTATTCACCGTAACTTTTACCAGCTTGGGCACCTGATGGATGTTCGTGTAATTGAACTGCTCCATCAATTTGGGGACAATTTTCTCACCGTACAGGATTTTGAGCCGATCTGCCATAATTTCTCCTTCTCACACTCCCTGGTCTTGGTCAGGGACTTTACTCTCTAGATGAATTCAGGGCCCAGCTGCCGGCAGCTTGGCTCACTTGTGCGTGAATGCCGTTCCGCCCGCGCCAGCAAGCCTAGCTGCTAGTCAATTATCTCACCCGTTTTTTTCAACATGCGCACTTTGCGCCCGTCTTCGGTAAAGGTGTAGCAAACGCGGCTGACTGTTTTTTCCTTGGCGGAATACAGCATGACGTTGGAACTGTGAATCGGGGCTTCAAAATTTACAATTTTCCCCGACTCCCCCTCCTGCTGGGCTTTCATATGCTTTGTTTTAACATTCACCCCTTTGACCACCACTTTGCTCTCTTTGGGGAGGGTGCGCAGGATTTCGCCGACTTTGCCTTTCTCTTTCCCGGCGATCACCTGAACGGTGTCACCTTTTTTGACGTGCATTTTATAGCGCACGGGTTCTTTGCCTGCTTTTTGCGAGCCGCCCTTAATTGGGACTGCCATCAGAGTACCTCCGGTGCCAGAGAAACTATTTTAGTGAAATTTTTGTCGCGCAGTTCGCGAGCCACCGGCCCGAACACGCGGGTTCCTTTGGGGTTGCCGTCGGCGTTGATGATCACGGCGGCGTTGTCGTCAAAGCGAATGCTCATGCCGCTGTCCCTGCGCAGGCCCTTGCGAGTGCGCACGACCACCGCCCGCACGACGTCCGACTTTTTGACGGCCATATTGGGGATGGCGTCTTTGACGACGGCGATAATCACGTCGCCGACATTGGCGTAGCGGCGACCGCCTCCGAGAACGCGGATGCACATCAATTTGCGGGCTCCGCTGTTGTCGGCAACGTTCAGGTAGCTTTCTTGCTGAATCACAGTTGGTTTTCCTTGCAGTTGGAACGCTGGAACGCTAGAACGCTGGCACGTTTTTACCGATCTAAAAACTTCCAGCAAGATTCCCAAAAACTCTTTAACCTTGCGCGGTGCCGGTGAGAATCTCTGTTACCACCCAGCGCTTTGTCTTGCTGAGGGGGCGAGTTTCCTGAATCCGCACCCTGTCGCCTTCTTTGCAGCGATTTTCTTCATCGTGAGCTTTATACCGCTTGGTGCGCACCACGATTTTGCCGTATTTCGGGTGGGGCGACCGGTTTTCGATGGCCACCACTACGGTTTTGTTCATTTTGTCGCTGACCACCAAGCCAACTCGTTCTTTTACTGCCATTGTCACCTACTCCACAACTGCGCCCGATTCTGTGCCTGCAGATTTTGCTCCCTCTGGCGCTCCCGCCGCTTTGGCGCGCCCGCGCTCCGCTTCAACGGTCATCAGCTGAGCCAGCCGGTGCCGGGCGTGCTTGAACTCGTGGGGCTTTTCCAGCCGGCGAGTGGCCTGCAGGAGCCGCAACTGAAACAGCTGCCGCTTCACTGCCAGAATTTCTGCGTCCAGCTGTTCGTCGCTCAAGTTTCTCGCTTCTGAAATTTTCGGCAACGCCATAATTACGACTGCTCCTCCTCACGCGAGATGAACTTGGTCTTGATGGGCAGCTTGTACGCTGCCAGGCGCATCGCCTCGCGGGCTATCTCTTCTGTGACGCCGCCAATTTCAAATAAAACGCGACCGGGCTTTACCACGGCCACCCAGAATTCGGGCGAGCCTTTCCCGGAGCCCATCCGGGTTTCTGCGGGGCGCATGGTCACCGGCTTGTCGGGGAAGATGCGTATCCAGATTTTGCCACCCCTTTTAATGTAGCGGGTCATGGCGCGCCGGCTGGCCTCAATCTGCCGGGAGGTGATCCAGGCCGGCTCTAAAGCTTGCAGGGCGTACTCGCCGAAGCTGAGGGTGTTGCCGTTGGTGGCAATCCCGGTCATCCGCCCCCGCTGCTGCTTGCGGAATTTCGTTCTTTTTGGACTTAACATGATTGGTCAATTCTTTCTGCGGTCAGCTGTCTGTTGCCCAGGTGCCTGCTGCTCTCCCCTGAGTGGGGGCGATGCGAGCTGGCAGTGCGCTCCAGGTCGCTGGTGAGTCTCAATCATTCGAGCGGTCTTCAAACTTCTGGCGGCGGCGCTGCTGCTTGCGCGGGGGCTGATTTGCCCCGGCGGCGGTCACTTCTTGCTGTCCGGGAATGATTTCGCCTTTAAAGATCCACACTTTGACGCCGAGAATGCCGTAGATGGTTTTGGCGGTGCGGTAGGCGTAGTCAATGTCGGCCCGCAAGGTGTGCAGGGGCACTCTCCCTTCCCGAGTCCACTCGGTGCGGGCGATTTCCGCCCCGTTGAGCCGTCCGCTGACTTGCACTTTTATCCCTTCCACACCGGCTTTCTGGGCCCGCTGGATGGCCTGGCGCACCACGCGCCGGAAGGAAACGCGCCGCTCCAGCTGTCCGGCGATATATTCGGCAATCAGCCCGGCGTCGGCATCGACTCTGGCCACTTCCACGACATTGATGCGGATCTGGCGGTTGCTGTTGCCGAGCATTTCTTGCAGGCCGGTGCGCAGGGACTCTATCCCCTGACCGCCGCGCCCGACGACCACGCCGGGGCGGGCCGTGCGCACTTCCAGGTCAATCTGGTCGGCTTTCCGCTCAACCCGCACTTCGGAAATCCCCGCATTGCTGAGGGTTCTCTCCACATGTTTGCGGATTTTATAGTCCTCTTGCAACAGTTCTGGATAGCGACTGGCATCGGCAAACCAACGAGAGCGGTGCTCTTGCGTGATTCCCAAACGAAGCCCTACTGGATGAATCTTCTGTCCCATAGCAATTTTAGATTTTAGATTTTAGATTTTAGATTCTATCAACTGATTTTAAATCTAAAATCTTGCTGACGCTTTCTCAATCCCACTCTCGCGCTCACTATTCTTCCGAGATTTCGGGAGCCACCGCCACAGTGATGTGACAGGTTTGCTTGCGAATCTGGTAAGCGCGACCTTGGGCTCTGGGGCGGAAGCGCTTCAGCACCGGCCCCATATCGGCATACGCTTGAGAGACAATCAGTTTCGCCGGCTCTACCCCCAAATTGTGTTCGGCATTGGCCACCGCTGAGCGCAGCGTCTTGAGCACGGGCTCGCATGACCTGTAAGGCATGAACTCCAGAATAATCAGCGCTTCCCGATAGGAGCGCCCGCGAATTTGGTCTAGCACCCGGCGCACCTTGGAAGGAGACATGCGGATGTATTTAGCAATCGCTTTGGCTTCTTGTTCGGTGTCTATAGCCATTGATTTCTCCTTATGAAGCAGGTCTTGCTGTCAGTTGTTCTCGGTCGGCTGTCAGTTTTCTCGCTGGCGCGACTGTCGCGCTCTGTGGGGGGGCGGGAAATGCGCGCGCCAGCTGTGCGGCTTTTATAGCGGTTTCGCCCCGCCCCTGCCGTTTACTGACCCCTGGCCTTAACCCCCAACCCCCAAGACCAACTATCTTTTTGCTTTCTTGTCACCTTTAGAGTGCCCCCGGAAGGTGCGAGTTGGGGCGAATTCGCCCAACTTGTGCCCTACCATCTGGTCTGTGACGTACACCGGCACGTGCTGGCGTCCGTTGTGCACTGCAATGGTGTGCCCGACCATTTGCGGCAGAATTGTTGAGGCTCGCGACCAAGTTTTGATCAGCTGCTTTTCGCCCCTGTCATTCAACTTTTCGATTTTGCTCAGCAGGTGATCGGCAACGAAAGGACCCTTTTTGAGAGAGCGACCCATAGTTCAATTCCAAAAAATAAACCGTGAGGGATGATGCTGTTGGGTGAGGGCTTTTGGCGCGGCACCGGCAGGACCGGTCGTGCGGGACGCCTCAGGACTCCCGACCGCCGCGACCGCGCTTGGAGGATTTGCGACGCCGGCGCACGATTAGAGCGCTGCTGCGCTTGTTGCGCTTGCGAGTCTTGTAGCCCAGCGCGGGTTTGCCCCAAGGTGTCACTGGCCCTGACCTGCCGATCGGGGCTCTGCCCTCGCCGCCGCCGTGCGGGTGGTCTACCGGGTTCATGACGCTGCCCCGCACCTCTGGGCGGCGTCCTTTCCAGCGAGTCCGCCCCGCCTTGCCGACGCTGATGTTTCTGGCATCGGTGTTCCCCACCTGGCCTATGGTAGCGTAGCACTCGCGGCGCACCATCCGCACTTCGCTCGACGGCAGCTTCAGGGTGACAAAGTTTCCTTCTTTCGCCACCACCTGAGCGCTTGCCCCCGCTGCCCGCACGATCTGGCCGCCCTTTCCGGCAGTCAGCTCCACGTTGTGGACGCTGGTGCCCAGGGGGACATTTCCCAGCGGCAGGGCGTTGCCGGGTTCAATCGGAGCCTCCGGACCCGCCACCACTGTCGCCCCCACCTGCAATCCGTTGGGGTGCAGGATGTAGCGCTTTTCCCCGTCCTGGTAGTGCAGGAGGGCAATTCGGGCGTTGCGGTTGGGATCGTACTCGATCGCGGCCACTCTGGCGCTGCAATTGCGCTTGTCGCGCTTGAAGTCCACAAGCCGGTACAGGCGCTTGTGGCCCCCACCCCGGTGCCGGCAGGTAATCACGCCGCGATTGTTCCGGCCTTTTGGCCGGTGTCTCGCGCCGGTGAGCGATTTTTCAGGCTCGTCCCGCGTTATCTCGGCAAAGTCCGAGACGGAGCGCTGGCGAGTGCTTGATGTGTATGGCCGATAAGAACGGATGCCCATAGCTTAATTTGTCCGCTGTCAGTTTTCTGTTGTCAGCTGTCCGCTGTCCGCTGTCATTTGTCCCCGGAGAGCTGCCAGCGACCAGCTGTTGGCTGTCACTGACGGCTGACTCCTGACTTTTCTACACTTCGGGGAACAGGGTGATGGAATCCCCTTCTGCCAGCGTCACAATTGCCCGCTTGTAAGTCGGCTTGAACCCCACAAACCTGCCCACCCGACGCTTTTTCTGCGGGCTTCTCTGGGTGTTCACGCTCACCACTTTTACCTCAAACAGGTACTCAATTGCGGCTTTTATCTGCGGTTTCGTCGCTTTTGGAGCTACTTCAAACGTGTATTTGTTCTGCTCCATTAACAGGGTGGCTTTTTCTGTCACGAGAGGGCGACGCACCAGATCCGCCAATTTGCGGGTGTTGTATTCAGTCACTGTAAACCTCCTGAATTTTTGTCAGCGCGGCGGCTGTCGTGACAATTTTATCTGCCGCTAGCACGTCATACACATTTAAGCTTGTCGCTGAAATGAGCTTCACTGCAACTAGATTGCGAGCCGACAGGAGAACGTTTTCTTCGGGCTCGCTCACAATCAGCAGCACCTTTGATTCTTGCCCGACACCCCAGCGCCCCAGCGCCGCCACCAATTCTTTGGTTTTCGGTCTGGCGAACTGAGAGGCGAACTCCTCAACCACAATCAAATCTTCGGCGCGACTTTGCAAAGCCGTCCTCAGGGCCAGCCGCCGCTCTTTGCGGTTCATCTTGATGCTGTAGTCTCTGGGTTTGGGCCCGAAGATGACACCGCCCCCCCGCCACAGCGGCGAGCGAATTGAGCCGGCGCGCGCGCGACCTGTGCCTTTTTGACGCCAGGGTTTGCGTCCGCCGCCGCGGACTTCCGACCTCGTTTTCGAGCTGGCTGTCCCCTGACGCGCGTTGACCATTTGCATTCTCAGCGCTCTGTGGACAATGTGAGCGGCGTTTTCTTCTTTCGCCACCCGCAGCTCCAGAGTCGCCGAGCCGACTTCTTCTCCTTGCCAGTTTCGCACTACGCAATTAACCATATCTTTCGTCCTTTCTCAGGTGTTGGGGGTTGGGGGGTTGGGGGTTGGGGGGACAGGCGGGACGCCTGTCCTGCTGTTGGGCTTTAGCCCAACTACAAACCTACCGGCCTACTTTGTTCTCCGGCATGATATTGAGCAGCGCCCCCCGTTTGCCCGGAACCGCTCCTTTTACCAGCAGCAGGTTGCGCTCCGCGTCCACCCTCACCACTGTCAGCTTGCGAACCGTCACCTGTTTGCCTCCCAGACGACCGGCCATCCGCTTGCCCGGGTAAACGCGACCGGGTGTTGTCCCCGCTCCCACAGAACCCGGCAGCCGGTGGTTTTTTGAACCGTGCGACATTGGCCCCCGTCCGAAGTTGTGCCGCTTCTGGTAGCCGGCAAACCCCCTGCCGATGCTGGTTCCGATTGCGTCTACAATCTCGCCGGCGCTGAAAATATCGGCTTTGATCTCCTGTCCCAACTGGTACTCGCCTGGATTCTCCACGCGATACTCTTGCAGGTGCCGCACCGGCCCAGTCCCCGACTTAGCCAGGTGCCCCAGCAGCGGCTTGTTCAGCGCCTTGGGCCTCACCTCACCGTATCCCACTTGGATCGCGCTGTAGCCGTCTGTCTCTTCCGTTTTAATTTGCGTTACCGGGCATGGCCCTGCTTGGATCACGGTGACTGGGACTGCTTTCCCCTCCGCGTCAAACACTTGTGTCATGCCGAGCTTCGTGCCCACAATACCTAATGCCACGGGTTTGATGGCCTCCTTTTTTTACGCACTACTATACATCCGGATGTCAGGCTTCCCTCCCATCCGTTTGCTCCCATAAAGTTTTTTAACCAGCCCAGCCAGCACCAGTTCCCCGATCTCTCAGGAAACCAGCTTTCCGGCAGTTCTCTGCCAAAATTGCCTTTTGTCTTAAACTGTCAGCGACCGGGCCATTTTATCCCGGCCTTTGGAGGAACTTCTAGGGACTTAAGCAGCGAGCCGCTCAGTATCCAACTGGTGAGACTGGCCGCAGCGCTGAACTGGCCATTCAGCCGTGCCGCTCATTTCCTCTTCTGCAACGCCTTTCCTGGGGAATCGCAGGCCCAAACTCTCCCTTCTTGCCTGAGCAGACTGGGATGCCTGTAAATTTGCCGACAATCTCAAATATTAAACTATCTATTTGAACTTGTCTAGTATTTGGGGGAAATTTTTTTTTCGGCTGCCGGCGGCCCTGTGGCCAGCCGGCATCAGTGGCGCAGCAGGGCCGCCGCGCAGTCCAGCCCCCCCTGATTCAGGATAAAATGCCAGCAGCAGTTCACAAAACTACAGGATAAGGTAAACAGCACAGTTATGGCACTGATCACCACCGGGGGCCAACTGATTCGCGATCTGGAAAAGAACGGTGCGCTGGGACTGTATGTGCCCTTAGAAGGGGGATATGAAGGTCGCTACCAGCGCCGCATACGGGCAGCAGGGTACACCACCTACAACTTGAGCGCCCGGGGGTTGGGAGACTTAGCCGCCTATCTCACAGGGGTTCACGGCGTTCGCCCCCCCCACCTCGGCAAGAAAAGTCTCAGCACCGGCGCTGCAGTGGGCTATGTCTACTACATCCCCCCGATTCTAAACACCCAGCTAGACCACCTGCCCCCCAAAGCCAAGGGACTGGTGCTGTGGATCATCGAAGGACACATCCTCTCCCGTCAGGAAATTGAATATTTGACGGCTTTGCCTCAAATCGAGCCCCGCGTCAAAATTGCAGTCGAGATGGGCGGCGAGCGCTTCTTCCGCTGGAAGCCCCTGAAAGATACCTTAGCCGCCGCCTGAAGCCGGGAACACCTGCCGGTGTGCGGGGGACACGGTTTCGCCGGTAGGGGCAAGCCCTCAAGAGCTGCGCCGTTCGAGCTCGGAGGTCCGCCGTTCGAGCTCGGAGGTCCGCCGTTCGAGTTCAGAGCTCCATCGTTCGAGTTCGGAGGTCCACCGTTCGAGCTCAGAGCTCCACCGTTCGAGCTCGGAGGTCCACCGTTCGAGCTCAGAGCTCCATCGTTCGAGCTCGGAGGTCCACCGTTCGAGCTCGGAGGTCCACCGTTCGAGCTCGGAGGTCCACCGTTCGAGCTCGGAGCTCGGACGGTCGAGTTGCGGGGTGCTCTCGGGGAGGGGCTAAAGCCCAACTACAAACGGTGGGGCTAAAGCCCAACTGCGAACTTTGGGCTAAAGCCCAACTACAAACGGAGGGGCTAAAGCCCAACTACAAACGGTCTTAAGAAAAATTTACTCGGAAAAAACCTTGGGCGCTGGCTGGGTTTGATAGTTTTAAAGAAGAGTGAGGCTATAAGGAAAGCCGGGATTAGGGGATTAGGGGATTTGGGATTGTTCATGCTTTAGGGTCTGATGTTTGCAAAGAGTTTCACCCTCACCCCCCTCACCCCCCTATCCCATCAGCGGACAGTGGGAAAAGGCCATTAATACTTTCACAGGAACGACGCTTATGTTGGAAAACCGTGATTATACACTAATTATCGACAAAAGTGGCAGCATGTCCATGAAAGACCAGCCGGGGGGGAAAAGCCGGTGGGCGCTTATGCAGGAGTCTACCCTTGCCTTGGCCAGCAAATGTGAGGAGCTGGACCCGGATGGGATTACGGTTTATGTGTTTTCTGGCCGGTTTAAACGCTACGACAATGTAACCGCCGCAACAGTGGCGCAAATTTTCAAAGAAAATGAGCCTTCTGGCAGCACCGATCTGGCAAAGGTGCTCCAAGATGCCTGCAACAGCTACTTGGAGCGCAAGGCAGCAGGCCAGACAAAGGCCAATGGCGAGACAATTTTGGTGGTCACAGACGGGGAGCCAGACGATCGCAAAGCTGTGATGAAGGTGATTATTGAGGCGTCTCGCCGGCTGGACAGAGATGAAGAGCTGGCGATTTCGTTTATTCAAGTGGGGAGCGATGCGACAGCGACTCAATTCCTGAAGGTGCTGGACGATCAATTGCAAGGTGCGGGCGCTAAGTTTGACATCGTTGACACTGTTACTGTCGAGGATATGGAAGATATGACTCTCTCGGAAGTGCTGCTTAATGCCATCGTGGATTAGCATTCTGTTTAGGGAGTGGTTAATAAGGAGTGACAGCCACCCCTAAACAACTTTCTCCGTTCCCTCCCTCTGCGACCGAGGGCGTTTACTCTACGGGAAGCAGCTGGCTTTAGATCGGTTAGAATTGAGCTGTGATAATTATTTTTTTTATAAACCGCCAAGACGCAAAGAACGCCAAGGAAAGAAAAGAGAGAGGGAGCTCAGAAAAAATTTAGAACTGCTCCAGGGACTAGCAGAGAGTCACTTAATGTATTTGAGGAGAATTTGTGATGCTGGAAAACCGGGACTATACGTTAATCATCGATAAGAGTGGCAGTATGGCAGCGACAGACTTGCCAGGTGGTAAAAGCCGGTGGGCTGCAGCGCAAGAGGCGGCGCTAGCACTGGCAAGTCAGTGCGAACAGTTCGACCCAGACGGGATTACCGTTTACTTGTTTTCAGACGGATTTAAACGAAATGATAGCGTCCAATCCAGCAAGGTAGCGCCCATCTTTGCGGGAAATCGTCCTGATGGCGGAACTAACTTAGCTGGTGTGTTAAAGGACGCAACTGACAGCTACTTTCACAGAAAAGCTGCGGGTCAGGGTAAGCAGAATGGAGAGGCTATCTTTGCAATCACAGATGGTGAGAGCGATCGCGAGGCTGTTACTCAGGTGGTTCTAGAAGCCAGCAACCGGATGGAGAGGGCTAAGGAATTAGAAATTTTCTTTATTCAAATTGGGTCTGATTCCCAAGCCACACAATTTCTCAAGCGCCTTGGGGAAGAATTGCAGGCAGCTGGAACAAAGTTTAATATTGGTGAAACTGTCACGGCGGAAGAGGTAGGAAATAAGAGCGTGACAGAGGTAGTTATGAACGCTGCCAATCAGCGGACACCGGCAGGATTGAAGGCGCTTGCTTCTATAGAAGCTCGCGACTACACACTGATTGTTGACAAAAGTGGCAGTATGTCCACCCAAGACCAGCCGGGGGGTAAAAGCCGGTGGGCGGTGATGCAGGAGTCTACCCTAGCTCTGGCGAGGAAATGCGAAGAACTTGACCCAGACGGGATTGCGGTTTATACGTTTTCGGGCCGGTTTAAACGGTACGACAGTGTGACAGCGAGTAAAGTGGAGCAGATTTTTCAGGAAAATGAGCCGGTTGGCGGCACTAATCTAGCCTCTGTCCTCCAAGATGCCCTCAACAACTACTTTCAGCGCAAGGCTGCCGGTGAGAGCAAACCAGAGGGAGAGACAATTCTAGTGGTCACTGATGGGGAGCCTGACGATCGAAAGGCAGTGATGGATGTGATTATGAACGCCTCTCGCAAGATAGAGCGGGATGAGGAACTGGCTATTTCGTTTATTCAAGTGGGTTCCGACGCAACAGCTACCCGGTTTCTCAAAGCGCTCGATGATGAGCTGCAGGGTGCCGGTGCGAAGTTTGACATTGTTGACACGGTAACATTCGAGGACATGGAAGACATGACGCTGACAGAAGTGCTGCTCAAGGCAATTGTTGATTAGGGGTTTTATAGCGGCTCTCATATTAGTGAGGTACTGCGAAACCCGGTGAGCGTAGGGGCGGGGCCTTCCGCCCCTACCGGGTTTCTGGGCCGTAAACCCAGCCCGCTAGGGAGATTTGTGATTTTTATATTAAAAATCAGGGCATTTTCCTGAGGGTCGTATAGGCTAGAAGAAGAAACCCTGACAGTCCTTGGAGGTTTTCTCTGAATGCAAGGAGGTAATATTTTGCAAGATCGCGACTATACTTTAATTATTGACAAAAGCGGCAGCATGTCCACTCCCGACCAACTGGGCGGCAAAAGTCGCTGGGATGCGGCGCAGGAGTCTACCCTGGCGGTGGCGAGAAAATGCGAGCAGTTTGACCCGGACGGGATTACAGTTTACCTGTTTTCGGGCCGGTTCAAGCGGTTCGAGAGCGTGACCTCCAGTAAGGTGGCACAAATCTTTCAAGAAAACGACCCTTCTGGGAGCACTAACTTGGCGGCTGTGCTGCTGGATGCGACGAGCAACTACTTTCAGCGCAAGACTGCCGGTCAGACGAAGCTGAGTGGGGAAACCATTTTGGTGATCACGGACGGAGAGCCAGACGATCGCAGAGCGGTGATGAAGGTGATTATTGACGCATCTCGCCTGATGGACAGAGATGAAGAGCTGGCCATTTCTTTCATTCAAGTGGGTTCCGACGCAACAGCAACCCGGTTTCTCAAAGCGCTCGATGATGAGCTGCAGAGTGCCGGTGCCAAGTTTGACATTGTTGACACTGTTACCCTTGACGATATGGAAAACATGACTCTGGCGGAAGTCTTGCTCAACGCGATCGCGGACTGAGTGAGTGCGCCGGCATAAATTCGCAAAGCACAGCTCGCCGGCGGTCTTCAAGAAACCCGGTTTCTCCAAGAAACCGGGTTTCTGGTTTTCGGGCTGCAAGCGGGGGATATTGTGCCCGCTGCTGTTGTGAGTGACGCTGTTTTTTTCCCGCAGATGAACGCAGATAAACGCACAGATAGCAGTAGCCACTTAGGGAACGGACGTAGGACAGGCGTTCCCTCCGCCCCTATCCCTACTAGAAAGTGAGATGCCCTGTCCTAAACTGGCTGTCTATTGCTATATCTCCCTGGGAGAATTCACCGGCACAGGCGTCCAGAGGCAACTCTGTCCCCGACACCCCAAGACAGGAGCGAACCTCACCGGCATTCTCATCCGAGGAGGCGGTGAGGGACATGCAGCAAGACAGACATTTATCATCCTCCTTTCGGCAGAGATGTTTACACTCCTGCGTGCTGCAGAATAAGCAATTATATCGGGAGCGTGCCGGTGCCCCGTTTGTAGTTGGGCTTTAGCCCCACCGTTTGTAGTTTGGCTTTAGCCCCACCATTTGTAGTTGGGCTTTAGCCCCACCGCAACTGTACCGACCTGCCCTAGCGCCGGGGTGTTTTTTTTCCTTGTTCCTTTCCCCCAAACCCCCTCTGAGGCAGTCATAATATTTTTGCATGCCCTGGCATACTCCCATTACATCCCTCCCTCAATGGAACCCAAACTTTTCCCCCACCCCCACTCCCAAGCCCGCCTGCAAAAATACTCACGCCCGGGTGCGCGACAGCGGGAAATCGTAGCGATTGCCACACCGGCACGAGGCCGTAAACTTAGCTCCCAGGGCAGTATCGCAGCCTAACCGCACTGGGCAATAAAATGCACAAGTGTTGAATTCTGTCACAAAACTTTACATTTTAGCTTACATTTATCCTGCCCTGAGTAAAAATGCTTAGCCAGAGAGAAGTCGTTCTATCCAGTGGACATAGCTGATTTCTTGACACATACAACATTGAAGATAGCGGAGTTTATCTAGTAGCGTAGTCCCCCATTCTTTAGGAATATCTACTATCTTTAATATCAGGTAAGCTATCAGCGAAACATAAATTTGTATAGCTATACCATTTACATTTTTAGTAATCAGCTTATCTAACTTAAGGTGCATTTTAAGAAACTTCCATAGCAACTCTATGTGCCACCTATATTTGTAGATTTCC
>NZ_KB235949.1:727071-751563 GCF_000332335.1 Kamptonema formosum PCC 10802
ACCGTTTGGGGGCAAACTAGCTAACATCTCTTTTCCATATCTGTAGTCAGAGTCGTATCCAAAATTTATTAAGTTTTATTCTGGAACTCCTGTGGTTAAATTTAAGGAGCTAACAAGCTTGACTTGGTAGTATTCTTGCAGCCATAGCAATTTACTCGTTAGAGTAATGACAGTTGAATCAATAGGACACAGCTCATATTTTTGAAGGCTTTTTTGACGGCAAATTTCCTCATTAAGTTGTTGACAAAGTCTCAGAAATGGCTCTTGACTTCTGGACGCATTAGCTTTGGAGAAAGTTGAAATATCTAGCTGATAGCCAGTTCCATTTAGTCGCTTGAATATATCTCTCATACTGGTCAAGCTTTTATCCATTGCATAGCTCAACCATATGGACATAAACAAGCGGGTGTTAAGGACAGGATAATCATTTTTAGGCAAAGAAGCCAAACGATTTTGGACAATCTTAGAGAATGAGTTGAGCACAGGTTATTAACAGGATTGATTTGACCGTAGCCCAAATCATAGCACGTTTTGGGCGCTTTTTTTATGTCGAATTGTTAAGATTCAACACTTGTGAATAAAATGTAGATAAAAGATTAAAAAAAAAAGCGAATTTCTCACCCCCCAGAAGAACACACCTATGGCAAGCGCACCGGCAACCCAACAGCCCACCGACGATCTCGACGAAAAACTGCTGCTGAGAACCCTAGCAGCGGTCAAGAAAGGTGACTTCAGCGTTCGCATGCCCATCGACCAAACCGGCATTGCCGGCAAAATAGCCGACACGCTCAACGAAGTCATTGAGCTCAACGAAAGGATGGCCAAAGAGCTAGAGCGAATCAGCACAGTCGTCGGCAAAGAGGGCAAAATTACCCAGCGAGCCACCCTAGGAAGCGCCGGCGGAGAGTGGGAAGCCTGCATTGATTACGTCAACACCCTAATCGCCGATTTAGTGCAGCCAACAGCAGAAACCGCTCGCGTCATCCGAGCCGTTGCGAATGGCGATTTATCCCAAAGAATGACGACAGAAATTGAAGGCAGACCCCTGAAAGGAGAATTCCTGCAAACCTCCCAAATCGTCAACACAATGGTCGAGCAGCTGGGTTCCTTCGCCTCAGAAGTGACCCGCGTAGCCCGAGAAGTGGGTTCGGAAGGAAAACTCGGCGTGCAAGCCGATGTCAAAGGCGTAGCCGGCACCTGGAAAGACCTCACCGACAGCGTAAACTCAATGGCGGGAAACCTCACCGCCCAAGTGCGAAACATCGCCGAAGTGACGACGGCGGTAGCCAACGGCGACCTTTCCAAAAAAATTACCGTCGATGTCAAAGGAGAAATTCTAGAGCTGAAAAACACCATCAACATCATGGTGGACCAGCTCAACTCCTTCGCGTCTGAAGTCACGCGGGTTGCCAGAGAAGTCGGTTCCGAAGGAAAACTCGGCGTGCAAGCAGAAGTCCCCGGAGTTGCCGGCACGTGGAAAGACCTGACAGATAGCGTCAACTTCATGGCCGGCAACCTGACAGCGCAGGTGCGCAACATTGCCGAAGTCACAAAAGCAGTAGCCAACGGCGACCTTTCCAAAAAGATTACCGTAGACGTAAAAGGGGAAATTCTGGAGTTGAAGAACACGGTCAACACGATGGTGGACCAGCTCAACTCCTTCGCGTCAGAAGTCACTCGGGTTGCCCGAGAAGTGGGAACAGAAGGAAAGCTGGGAGTGCAAGCGGAAGTAAAAGGGGTAGCCGGCACCTGGAAAGACCTGACGGATTCAGTAAACTCAATGGCCGGCAACCTGACAGCGCAGGTGCGCAACATTGCCGAAGTCACAAAAGCAGTAGCCAACGGCGACCTTTCCAAAAAGATTACCGTAGACGTAAAAGGGGAAATTCTGGAGTTGAAGAACACGGTCAACACGATGGTGGACCAGCTCAACTCCTTCGCCTCAGAAGTCACCCGGGTGGCGCGAGAAGTGGGGACAGAAGGCAAGCTGGGCGTGCAAGCGGAAGTCAAAGGAGTAGTCGGCACCTGGAAAGACCTGACGGATTCAGTAAACTCAATGGCCGGCAACCTGACAGCGCAGGTGCGCAACATTGCCGAAGTGTCAACCGCCATAGCCAACGGCGACCTTTCCAAGAAAATCACCGTGCCGGTGAGGGGCGAAATCCTGGAGCTAAAAAACACGATCAACATCATGGTAGACCAGCTGAGTTCCTTCGCCTCAGAAGTCACCCGGGTGGCGCGAGAAGTGGGTTCGGAAGGCAAACTCGGCGGTCAGGCGGACGTGCGGGGAGTGGCGGGAACCTGGAAATACCTGACAGACAGCGTGAACTCGATGGCGCGAAACCTCACCGCGCAGGTGCGGAACATTGCGGAAGTGACGACAGCAGTGGCCAACGGCGACCTCTCCAAGAAGATCGCCGTGGACGTGAAAGGGGAGATTTTAGAGCTGAAGAACACGATCAACATCATGGTGGACCAGCTCAACTCCTTCGCCTCGGAAGTGACGCGGGTGGCGCGAGAGGTGGGGACAGAAGGGAAGCTGGGGGTGCAGGCGTATGTGAAAGGGGTGGCCGGCACGTGGAAGGACCTGACGGACAACGTCAACTCAATGGCCGGAAACCTCACCGCGCAGGTGCGGAACATTGCGGAAGTGACGAAAGCCGTGGCCACCGGCGACCTGTCCAAGAAAATCACCGTTGACGTGAAAGGGGAAATTTCCGAGCTCAAGAACACGATCGACACGATGGTGGACCAGCTGAGTTCCTTCGCGTCCGAAGTGACGCTTGTCCATCAGCCGGGAAATTGCCCGACTGCTGGGCGGGGAGATCGGGCTGGTGAGCCGGCTGGGTGAGGGGAGCACCTTCACGCTATATTTGCCGCACACTTACCCGCTGCCAGCCAGCGCTAGCGCAGCGGCTCCGCAGGAGCTGCCGGTGCGCGGCGGCGAGATCGAGAGGGTGTCGGGAATGCCGGCTCTCGGGAGCGGGCGTCTGGAGGCTCTGTTTTTGCACCGGCGTCAGGCGTCTTTGCCAGAAGCAACGCGGCAAATGCTGGAAAAGTTCCAGCAAACTGACTTGGTGCTGGCGGGCAAGAAAGTGCTGGTTGTGGATGACGATATGCGCAATATCTTCGCTCTCACCAGCATGCTGGAGCGCCATCACATGCAGGTGGTGTATGCTGAAAACGGCAGGGATGGTATTGCCCTGCTGCAAAATACGCCCGACATCGATATCGTTCTGATGGATGTGATGATGCCGGAAATGGACGGCTACGAGACGATGCGAGCTATCCGCAAGATTGGCAAGTTCCGCTCCCTGCCCATGATTGCCCTTACCGCTAAGGCCATGCAAGGGGACCGGGAGAAATGTCTGGAAGCCGGCGCGTCTGACTATATCCCCAAGCCGGTCGATACTGAGCAGTTGCTCTCCCTGCTGCGCGTCTGGCTCTATCAGTAGGGGCGTTTCTAGCCTGAGAGCCAAAGGAACGGCAACTCCCCCCAAGGAATGGCAACTCCCCCCTGCTGGGTGGGAGGTGAGTGTTGAGTTACAGAGGAGTGTTTTTAGGGTTGAGGGCTGAGCCTTGAGTTCCAGAAATGTTGCGTCCGCTGGATGGCACCCAGAAACGGAATATCAAGAAACCAGATGTAAAGAAACCTGGTTTCTAAACTCAGTTATATTCCTCATCTCTGCCCGCTTAAGTCTGGCCGGCTCATTCAAAAATAAGTCTCGATTTGAAAATTAAAGCCACCGGGCAAAGCCACCGGGCAAAAATTTACGCTCCCGCGCTTGTTGAATTCCCCCTCAACCCTCACCCACTCTCATTTGTATGACGTCGGAACAAAAAGTTAATGTCCTCCTGGTTGACGACCGTCCGGAAAATCTGCTGGCTCTAGAGGCGGTGCTGGACAGTCTCGGCCAAAACCTGGTAACCGCGACTTCTGGGCCTGAAGCTTTGCGCTCTCTCCTGAATCAAGATTTTGCTGCGATCCTGCTCGATGTCCACATGCCAGGAATGGATGGATTTGAAACAGCAACTCTGATCCGGCAGCGGGAAAGATCGCGGCACACTCCGATTATTTTCCTGACCGCGTTCAGCAAAAGTGACCCCTTTATATTCAAAGGGTATGCTCTGGGAGCGGTAGACTACCTGTTCAAACCGATTGAGCCGGAAATCTTGCTGTCAAAGGTGGCAGTTTTTGTTGACCTGTTCAAGAAGACTGCCGAGGTGCAACGGCAAGCCGAAGAAATTTTAACCCTGAACGGGCAACTGGAGAAACGAGTTGTTGAGCGCACCGCTCAACTGGAAGCTGCCAATCGCGTGAAAGATGAATTGCTCGTTCGAGAACAAGCCGCAAGAGCTCAAGCTGAAGCCGCAGAACAGCGCTTTCGCGATTTGGTGAACGGTTTGGGGCACGCCATCTTTTGGGAAGCAGATGCAGCTACTTTGCAGTTCACTTTTGTCAGCCAGAGTGCTGAGAAGCTTTTGGGCTATCCAGCCAAGCGGTGGGTGGGAGAACCGGATTTCTGGATCGAGGTTATCCATCCCGACGACAGAGAGCCGGCTGTGTCTTTCTGCCGCCAGGAAATTATTGACGGCAGAGATTGTGAGTGGGAGTACAGGTGCCTGGCTGCCAGCGGTCGGACGGTCTGGCTGCGCAACAGAGCCTACATTGTTCGGGACACTTTGGGCGGCGTGCGGAAGCTGCGCGGTTTGATGCTCGACATCACTGAAGCTAAACAAGCTCAGGAAGCTCTTTCGTCTCGCGCTGACGAGCTAGCGCGCATGACTACTGTGCTCACTCAGATGAATGTAACTTTGGAAAAGCGCAACCAGGAACTCGACCAGTTTGCTTATTTTATCTCCCACGATTTGAAAGCTCCCTTGCGAGCGATTGCCAATCTGTCTCAGTGGCTGGAAGAAGACCTCAGCGACAAGCTCACTGAAGACACGAAACGCCAAATGGATTTGCTGCGCAACCGCGTTTATCGCATGGAAAATCTGATTAACGGCTTGCTGCAATACTCCCGCGCCGGTCGCGTGAGGACGGAATTGGAAACCGTCTCGGTTGAAACTTTGTTGAGTGAGGTGATTGACTCTCTGGCTCCCCCGCCCAAGTTTACGATTGAAATTGGCCCAGGAATGCCGGTGATTAAAACTTCGCGTATCTTGCTGGAGCAAGTGTTTGCTAACTTGATTAGCAATGCTATTAAGCACAATAATAAGGCTCAGGGGTTTGTAAAAATATCAGTGCAATTGGTCGGGAATTTTTATGAGTTTTTTGTAGCAGATAATGGTCCCGGAATCGCCCCTCAGTATCACGATATAGTGTTTGTCATTTTCCAAACGCTGCTGCCGCGAGACCAGATAGAAAACACCGGCATTGGTCTGTCTTTGGTGAAGAAAATTGTTGAGAGTGAGGGGGGGACTGTGCGTCTGGAGTCTCCAGAAGGTGAGGGAACTACGATTCGCTTTACTTGGCCAAAATCGGCTTAGTGCGAGAGCGGCCCGCGCCGCCGCCACAGGAAGCGCTGACGTTGGGATAGGTTTTTCAGGGGCCGGTTTAGAAATATCTTGGCCCTCAGTTCTAGCGGTTTTTATCCTTTGTGAGGTACTGAGAAACCCGGTTTCTTTAAGAAACCGGGTTTCTGGCATGTACTCCATCCAACTGAAAACCGCTATAAAATCGTACCAGCTGATAAACTAGGGCGCATTGAATTTGCATGCTTACATCTCTATCCCTTCCAGGATCTGCCAGGGAACGCCGTCCTGGACGCTCTGCCGACCTTGGGCAGATAGGAAGATTAAAAGCCTAAAAGCTTACAGCAATGGACAGCTCAGGAATGGACAGGCGTCCCCGCCGGCCTCCTCTATGGGCTGCAGGGGGTGGGGAAAAACAGCTGTTCCTTGTTCCTTGTTCCTTGTGCGAGCGCGAATCAGAGCACCCTATATATAGAGTCTCGCACTCGATAGGATTCCCTAAATCTGAACTGCCGGTTTTGTTTGCCCAATTCTGCCCGGGTGAGGGCGTGTTTGTAAAGAGCCTCTGCTTGCCCGAGACAGCGCCAACCCGCCCCAGAGAGCGCGAGCCGGCAGCATCTGCGGGCCACGGAGAGCATGGGGAAATGATTTTTTAAATTTGCCTGTCAATTGTTGCCGTCGCGGATTAGCATAGAAGTGTGATCAATCTCTCTCATCCCCTAAATTCCTTAACAAAAGGCCACTGGTTCAAGCTGATCTGCGGAGCCAGCTTCCAACATTTGCCATCTGTTCGGAATCTGGCGCTGGCCTACACTCTAGCCGGTGCCGACTGCATTGATGTGGCGGCAGATCCAGCTGTGATTTCGGCTGCGGCGGAAGCTCTACAGAGTGCCGAGCAGCTGGCCAGTGCGGCGGCTGAGCGGGGGTTTGGCTACAGGGGACGCCCGCTGCTGATGGTGAGCTTGAATGATGGGGAAGACCCGCATTTTCGCAAAGCAGAATTTAATCCAGCAGCTTGCCCACCTGATTGCTCGCGCCCGTGTGAAAGGATTTGTCCAGCACAAGCTATAGCATTCGCTACTGACGCTGACGCCCCTGAGAAGAAGTTCTCTGGGGTGATCGACGGGCTTTGCTATGGCTGTGGGCGGTGTTTGCCGGTCTGCCCGATCGGGCAGATTGTCACCCGCTCTTATGTGTCCGCACCGGCAGCGGTGGTGCCTAGTGTGCTCGATGCCGGTGCGCAGGCGATAGAAATTCACACGCAAGTGGGGCGGAAGGAGGATTTCCAGCGCCTGTGGGCGGCGATCGCGCCGGCTGCCGGCAGCCTGAAACTGCTGGCCATCAGCTGTCCGGACGGAGAGGGTTTGGCGGACTACTTGTGGTGGCTCTGGGAGCTGATTTCACCCCTGCCTTGCCCCCTGATCTGGCAAACCGACGGGCGTCCGATGAGCGGAGATATTGGTGGGGGCACCACTCGCGCCGCCATCAAACTGGGCCAGAAAGTCCTAGCGGCGCGGCTGCCCGGATATGTGCAGCTGGCCGGCGGGACAAATGACAGCACTGCCGGCAAACTGCGCGCCGCCGGACTCCTGCAACCGCAGGAAGTAAAGGGGATGAAAGATGAATCAGGCGGGGTTTTGGGGGGAGCGCCCCGGGGGGCACCCGCACCCAACACCGCTCAGCCTCACATCGCCGGTGTGGCATACGGCAGCTACGCCCGCGTCTTGCTCAAGCCGGTGCTAGACGAGCTGGAAGCTGGCAATCCATTCCCTAATTTAGGGGCATCTGGTTCCATTCCCCGACTGGCTCGCTTGGAAGACAATTGCCGGCTGCTGTGGGAAGCAGTGAATCTAGCGGATTCCCTGGTCTCTCAACTCAAATTCCCCCTAAAATTCACAGAAACTGCCATGAAAAAGTAAACAGGATTCGCCCCCAGTAGCGACAAGCCAAACCAAGCGTGGAAAATTTGCCTGAAAATAGCAGGCATTCATGGTGATAGCAACAGCTTGACTCCAGCCGAAGCGCTAGTCCCAATGTTTTGAGGCCCAAACACCAAAACCCAAATCATCTATGGTGCAGTCCAACGCTGTAAACCCCTCTGACAAGCAACTCCTGATGACAAACGTCGATCTGGGAAGGATGCAGATTACAGACGATCTGAACAAATTACTGGACATTTTGCCAGATGAAATTCGACTGCCTTTAGAGCAGCACCCGCAGCGGGACAGTCTGATTGAGGTGGTCATGGATCTGGGACGCCTGCCGGAAGCTCGATTTCCGGGAAAAGCAGAGTACCTGTCCGAGACGCCGGTTCGCCGAGAGAGCCTGAATTACTGCATTCAGCGCGTGGGTCACTTTAGCGGTGACAATCGGGCCGGTATTGAGCAAACCCTGCACCGAATTAGCGCTATCCGCAACCGCACCGGCGAGATTATTGGCTTGACCTGCCGCGTCGGGCGGGCCATATTCGGGACAATAGGCATGATCCGCGACCTGGTGGAAACTGGCAAGTCAATCCTGATGCTGGGGCGTCCAGGGGTCGGCAAAACCACGGCGCTGCGAGAAATTGCCCGCGTGCTGGCGGATGAGCTGGACAAGCGGGTGGTGATTATCGACACCTCTAACGAAATTGCCGGCGATGGAGATATCCCTCACCCCGCAATCGGTCGGGCCCGCCGCATGCAAGTGGCCCGCCCTGAACTCCAGCACCAGGTGATGATTGAGGCGGTGGAGAACCACATGCCGCAAGTGATTGTCATTGACGAGATTGGCACAGAGCTAGAAGCTCTGGCGGCTCGCACGATTGCGGAGCGGGGGGTGCAGCTGGTGGGCACAGCCCACGGCAACCGGATCGAAAACCTGATCAAAAACCCGACGCTGGCAGATTTGGTGGGCGGCATCCAGGCGGTGACGCTGGGAGATGAGGAGGCTCGCCGCCGGGGCTCTCAAAAGACGGTGCTGGAGCGCAAAGCGCCGCCAACCTTTGAGATTGCGGTGGAAATGATGGAGCGGCAGCGCTGGGTGGTGCACGAGCAAGTGGCGGAAACGGTTGACACCCTGCTGCGGGGGCGTCAGCCCAACCTGCAAGTGCGCACGGCGAGCGAAACCGGCAAGGTGACGGTGACTTGGGAGCTGCCGGTTGCGCCGCTCTCCAAACCCTCCCCGACGCCGGTGGCACAGACCGGCTGGCGGGCGTCGGGGCAGATGACTCCCTTGCCCGCGCCCAAAGCAGCCCTTGGCGCAGCGCCGGCGCAGGAGCAGCCCCTGACCCAGGAACGCTATTTCCAGCAGCTGCTGGATGAGTCGCTGAACCAGCCGGCGGCGTTTGGGCAGCGCGCAATCGGGGGAAATGGAGCCCTGCAGGAGAGTGAAGCGGCTGTTGCCCGCACGCCCGGGCCCAATGGGGAGGATTGGCCGGTGCACGTCTATCCCTACGCGGTGAGCCGCCAGCAGCTCGAGCAAGTGATTCGGGTGCTGAACTTGCCGGTCGTGCTGACAAAGGATATGGACGACGCTGAGGCCGTTTTGGCGCTGCGCTCCCACGTCAAGAACCAGTCCAAGCTGCGGCAAATTGCCAAAGCTCGCCAGCTGCCGGTTCACACGATTAAATGCAGCAGCATTCCCCAGATCACTCGCGCCCTGCGGCGCATGCTGGACATGGACGAGCCTGGGACGCCCGACGTTGCCGAACTCAACCTGTTTGCTCAGAGCGGCAGCTCTGACGAGATCGAAGCCCTCGAAGAAGCCCGACTGGCGGTTGAGCAAATTGTCATTCCCAAGGGACAGCCGGTGGAGCTGCTCCCCCGCTCGGCTAAAGTGCGCAAAATGCAGCACGAGCTGGTGGAGCATTACCGCCTCAAGTCCAGCAGTTTTGGGGACGAGCCGAACCGGCGGCTGCGGATTTACCCAGCCTGATTCATTTTGGATTTTGGATGCAAGGATTTTGGATTGGGGGTTAGGTGTTAGGTTTTAGGTGTTAGGTTTTAGGTGTTAGGTGTTAGGTTTTAGGTAGTATATCTAGTTCCTAATCTTAGGTGTTAGGTGTTAGGTTTTAGCTGCCCCCTAATCCCTAACCCTTAACCCCTTCCCCCTCACCCTTAGAGTTTATCTTTGATTTCAGCCCCCGAATTGATCCCGAAAAACTTGCTAACAGCCAGACGCAATTGTGCGGCTTCAAAGGGCTTTGTTAAATATTCTGTCGCACCGGCAAGGCGTCCTTGCACCTTGTCGAAGAGTCCGTCACGAGAGGTCAGCATAATAATCGGCAAAGTTTGAAACTGAGGCAAGTTGCGCACGGTGCGGCAGAGTTCTAAGCCATCAATCCCTGGCATGGAAATATCCAGTAATAAGCCCGAAATCTTCTCATGGTAAATGATAGACAGGGCATCTACTGAATTGTCGGCGACTAGAACCCGACAGTCGGCTTCAAGGGTTCGTTTGATCAGTTCAAGCATGACAGGGCTATCATCCACTGCCAGAATCGTCGGTACAGAATTCAAATTTGAAGGCATCGTTTCCTCCACTAGATCATCAGGATATTGATAGCCCGTACCGCAGGCGGCCTGCTTTCTTTGCGGGGTCAGGCACAGGAGCCTGGCGGTCGCAGACAGGGGCTGCAGTCGGGAGTGGGGGCATAAGGAGAATGCAGAGCGCGAGCGTCGCGGCACCTGCAGGAGAGTGGCAGAAGTTTTATTTATTCTTCCTTTTTCCAACTCCGTCAGACGAGGGAGAACCCTTGATTTTACAGGCTGTGCCGGCAGCCAGCCGGCAGCCGGACCGCAGACCTTGACCGGGTGAGAGGACCTTTAAAAATTGCTTGAAAAATCGCGCTGTCCAGGTCAGGCGATCGCCAGAATTTATCGTACTCTTGATTGCCGGTGAAAAACTTGAACCTTAAGGAACTTTAAGGTCGGGACAGTCTAAAAATAAGCAATTCTTAATATTGCGCGCAGTTTATTAACAGTTGTTTAAGGGTGCGGGCCGGCGGCGGATGGCACCGGCACGGGAAAAAAGGGCCGGTCACGGGGGGCGCTCTCGGTGGGTGGCGAGCCCGCTACAGCTGAGGGGCCTGACGGGCTTGCGCCCCAACCCAGAGGAGTTTTCAAATGAATGCGGCAGCCGGCATTTATGCCCTCTACTCGCGTGTTTGGAGGTGCGGGGGGCTGGGGCAGGGAGTAGGGGCCTTGAGCTGAAATTAGGGGAATTTCAATCGCCGGTAGGGATTCAGGCAAACGAATGGCGCAGCAATTATATATCATAGCAGATTCCCAGACACAGTAAGTATTGGCGCGCAGGGGCGGCGGGGCTAGCGCCGGCCTCACCTCCTGGTGGCCCGGGGCGGGGGGGGAAAATTTTCATTTTTGGCTTGAGTGGGACGCTCCCTTTGACAGAAGGACCGCTCCGCCGAGCCTTATCTGGATTGAAGGGGAATTCTTTCCCCCCCGCAGGAAAACGGGTCGGGGGTTGAAAGGGGGCGCGCCGGCTGAGGGCAAGAAATTTAATATTTATTTAAATACGGTTTAAAAAAGCTTAAAAATTTAAAGATAGAAACATCCGTTTTGGGGGCATAATAGAACTAGCGGATTCTAGGTGCAGCAAGCGTGTTTTAACCTGCGGGCAGCCAAGAGAAGGAGGGGTGGGATAGGGGTTGCGGCGGCCCGAACCGGCAGCAGGCAGCGATAGCACCGGTGGTTGAGAGGGAAACACCTTGCTCGCGGGAAAACAGCTGACGCGCTCAGGCTGAACTGGAATCAGAGGGCGGTAATGCGGGTGGCGGACGCCTCTAAAAAAAGAAAAACTCAAATTCAAACACCGTCAAGTGCTTGCCCTGAACAAGAGTGTGACACGTTCCGATGGGGGAGAACAGCAGAAATATGAAAGCACCGTTGCAAAGGTTAGCACCGCTAGGCGGGTGCGCGCCGCCACCCCAAAAAAAAGAATCGCAGTATCGCATCGGTGGCGCTGCGTCTCAGGCAGACTTAGACGATCTGACTCGCCTGGCGGCCTACATATGCCTGACGCCGGTGGCCTTTCTCAGCCTCAGGGATGGAAAGCAGCAGGAGCCCGACGGCACGCCAAGCTTCGCTGTGGTGTCTGAGTTTGGCTGCCAGAAGAGTCAAGCCTGCCACTACAGACCGGCGTGCTACCATACTTGCCAGCAATCTGACTTGCTGATTGTCCCGGATCTGCTAGCGGACGGCTGTCCTGTCAGCCCCAAGGGAGGCAATCCGAAATCGGCGCTGCTGGGAGATCCGGCGGAATATCTGAGGCAGGAAGGCCGTCCGCTGAGGTTTTACGCGGGACACCCGCTAGCGGGTGCTGCCGGTGTCACGCTCGGGGTGCTGTCGGTGATGGATTACGAGGCAAGAGTTCTCAGCTGCGAGCAGCAGCAGGCTTTGCGGATGTTAAGCCGGCTGGGGGCGGAGCTGCTGAGCTTCCGTGACAGTGAGGCGCTGACGGTTCCCGGGAGCGCAGGGGTCAAGGGCTGCTGCGCCAGCGAGGGCACCGGCCCCGCTCCAGAGGAGCCAGGAGAGGGCCTGCAAACCGGACTGTCGAATCAGGCCGCTGCCATTTACTGTCTGGGGTGCCGCGACAAGACCTGGGGCGTCGAGTTCATCAGCGATACGATCCAAGAGATTTGCGGATATCCAGCCAAGGAACTGATCCGGGGGGATGGCTGCAAGCTGGCCAGTCTAATTCATCCAGAAGACTGGCAGCGGGTGCGGTGGCAGCGCTGGAGCGGCTCAAGCGGGCCCTACTCCACAGACTATCGCCTGATTCACGCCGATGGCACGGTGAGGTGGGTGCGGGATCTCGCCGTCAGTCTCACCCGGGAGGGAGAGGTGAGAGGCAGCGGGCGGGAGTCCCTTTTCGGCGTCATCTTTAATATCAGCGAGCGTGTGGAGATGGAGGAGAGCGAAGGCAAACAAACCCACCGGCAGATGGCCAACATCTTGGACAGCATCAGCGATGCCTTTTTTATCCTGGATCGCGACTGGCGCTTCACCTGTTTGAACTCGCAAGCGGAGGTGCTTTGGTGTCACACCAGGGATGAGTTAATTGGCAAGTGTGTCTGGGACTTTTTACCCGATGTGACCGGCACCCCCTGCGGAGCCCGCACGGAAAGGACTTTCCGCGTCGGGTTGGAGCGGTCGGCATCGCTTGGAGTGCCGGTTGAGTTCGAGACGCTGCACCCTGCGGCGGGAATTTGGCTGGAAGTCAGAGTTCGCCCTTACCCGGATGGGCTGTCAGTCATCTGCCGGGACGTGACTGACAGAAAATCTGGCTCTGACGGCGAGCGGTCGAGCCTGTGGGCGCTGTGCGCGGCGGTGGGGATGGCGCTAGCCTCTGGCGGCGCTTTGCCAGAAGTCCTCAAACGCTGCACCAGCGCTGCGGTCGAGCATTTAGAGGCTGCCGGCGCTCGCATCTGGACCTTTAACCCCACGGCCAACCGGCTAGAGCTGGAGGCCACAAGCGGCGAGCCGACGCGCCCTGAAGACACCGAGGGGGAAACCTCGATCGTCGATTTCATTGCCAGCAACCGGCAGCCGGTGAGCGGTCAGCTGCGAGCGGTGAGCGGCAAACTGAGAACGGTTAGCAGCAGTGGCCACTCCCCCTCACCCCTGACCCTTTACCCCTCACCAACCCGTGCCAGCTGGGGCGTAGCGGCACCTGCCCCTACAGCGAAAAACTATTTTACAGGCTACCCCCTGATTGTGGAGGAGCGGTTGGTGGGGGTCATGGCGGTGTACAGCTGCCTGCCGGTGACTGAAGAGGTTCGCAGCCTGCTGGAGTGGGTGGCCAATAGCATCGCGGTAGCGATTGACCGCTGCTGGGCGCGGGAAGCTCTCCTCAAACGCCGAGAGGGCTTGCTGTTCCGTCTGGCCAGCCAGATCCGCAACTCCCTCGACCTCAACACTATCCTGGAAACGGCGGTGTGCGAGATCCGCAACCTGTTGCAGATTGACAGGTGCCATTTCTTGTGGTATCTGCCGCACCCAGACAGTCCCAGCCTGATGGTCACCCATGAAGCCCGCTCCGCTGATTTGCCGAGTCTGCTGAGCGACTGTCCGCCGCAGCACTTTGACTGTTTAGCTCGCAGAATCCAGAACCTGGAACTGCTGCGAGTTGATGACTTGCAGCTGGCAACCGACTTGGATGGGAACACACACCTGCTTTTGAAAAGTTTGGGCATGACGTCTCAGCTGCTGCTGCCCCTGGAGACGCGCTCTGGCCAGCTCGGTGCGGTGGTCTGCAGTCACTGCAGCGGTCCGCGCCCCTGGAGCGACAGCGAGGTGGAGCTGCTGCAAGCGGTGGTCAACCAGCTGGCGATCGCCATTGACCAAGCGGAACTCTACGCCCAAACCCACGCCGCTGCTCTGGCGGCTCAAACCCAAGCGCAACAGCTGAGTGAGGCGCTGCACAACCTCAAGCAAACTCAAGCTCAGCTGGTTCAGAGCGAGAAGATGTCCAGTCTTGGCCAAATGGTCGCCGGTGTCGCCCACGAGATTAACAATCCTGTCAATTTCATCTACGGCAACCTCACCTACGCCAATAACTACATCCAAGACATCCTGGGGCTGTTAAAACTCTACCAGCAGCACTATCCGGTGCCGGTGCCGGAAATTCAAGAGCGAACAGAGGAGATGGACTTGGAATTCCTGATCGAGGATCTGCCAAAAATCCTTTCCTCGATGGAGATGGGAGCTGACCGCATCCGGCAGATCGTCCTGTCGCTGCGCAACTTCTCCCGCCTCGACGAGGCGGAAAAGAAATCTGTGGATATCCATGAAGGGCTCGACAATACCCTGCTGATTTTGCACAACCGCTTGAAGCCAAAAGGGAAGAGTGCTGGCATTCAGATTATTAAAGAGTACGGAGATATCCCTCAGGTCGAGTGCTACCCCGGCCAGCTGAATCAGGTGTTTATGAATATCCTCAGCAATGCTATAGACGCCCTGGAAAGCCAAAGTGACCCTCGGGCGATCTCTATCCGCACCGAGGTGACAGACGCCGCCGGTGAGGCAGCCTCGCAGCAGCTCCCAGCATCCAGTGGAAAACATGTGGTGATTCGCATTCGGGACAGCGGACCTGGAATGACGGAAAATGTCAAGCAGCATTTGTTTGACCCCTTCTTTACCACCAAGCCGGTTGGCAAAGGCACCGGTCTGGGGCTGTCCATTAGCTACCAGATCGTGGTGGAGAAACATGGCGGCTCCCTCAAGTGTTTTTCTGAACTCGGGCAGGGTTCAGAGTTTACGATTCAAATTCCCATGCGCTGGAAATAAACATCGGACTTCCGCCGCGTGGAACTTGGGGGGCGCTGTTTCAATCCCGCTGCCGGGATTGAGCTGGCAAAAGATATTCTCTTCCTACCCCCTGCTGAAATCACTGTCACATTTATTTGGGCTTCTTCGCACACCCGGGATGCTCCCGGGCGCGCTTACCTGGTTCTGGCCGGCAAGACGCTTTTTTCCCCCATCCCCCCAGAACGCTTAGGGTGCCAGGTCTGGCTGTGGCAGGTCAGGGGGGTCAGAGCTGGGGGCTATAGCATACTGCTATAAAAGACGTAGGACAGGCGTTCTCTCCGATCCTACTCCTCTAACTTAAGTGAATACTGCTATATTTAACCCAAGTTGCAACTTTTGGAGGCTCTGCCTCCAAAACGGCGTCTCCCATAAGGAGCCTGGGAACGAGGGGAACGAGGGGAACTGGAAAAGCCCCCCTTTTCTAGTGCCGGTGGCACAAAAGCCCGCCCCGTCTGGGCAGATCGAAAAGCTCACGGCTTGTAGGTAGCAACTTGAGTTATATTTATTCAGGCGATTTCGGCGCGGAGCGGGTACTGCAACCCGCAAGTTTGGATGAAAATCTCTTTTCTCCCTCTCTCCCCCTCGCTCGATTTTAGCTTTGAAATTTTAGATTTAGGGTGCCGGCGAGCTAGAGCTAACGGGCGTTGCCACAGGTCTAGTTTTATAAAATAAAAAACGTTCTGGATTGGGAAATTGCTAATGAATGATGCGATAATACACGAATTCGCCAAGCTGATCTGCTCCCACACCGGCTTGAACATCCGAGAGCAAGATCGGGAGACTTTGCGCAAGAAGATATGGACTCGGATGAAGGCGCTAAAATTCTCCGCAGCGGAGGAGTATTACAAGCTGCTAGCGGCGGGAACTGTCCCGACAAATGGGCAGGATGCGTGTGCGGGGGAATGCGAATGGAAGGAGCTGACACTGCTGCTGACCACCAGCGAGAGTTATTTCTTTCGAGATCAAGGACAGTTCAGGCTGCTGCAAAATCAGATTTTACCAGAATTAATCGAACGGCAAAAACTAGCTCGCAGCTTGCGGATATGGAGTGCCGGCTGCTCGACAGGGGAAGAGCCCTACTCTCTGGCCATTCTCGTTCAAGAGATGATTCCGGACTGGGAAGAGTGGCAGATTTTTATTTTAGGAACAGATATTAATCAAACCAACATTGAGAAGGCCAAGCGAGGAATTTACAATTCTTGGTCATTTCGTTTGGCAGATACAGATTTACAGAGACGGTATTTTTACGACCGCCAAAGTGAATGGGAAATCCGGGAACGGATTCGGCAGATGGTGACATTTCGCTATGGAAATTTAGTGCGGGACCCGTTCCCCTCCCAGGCTGCCGGCGTCTGCAATATGGATCTGATTCTCTGCCGGAATGTGTTTGTCTACTTTGACTCCCAGGCGATCGCCACTGTCTTGGACAAATTTTACAGCACGCTCAAACCGGGAGGATATCTGATCGCCGCCCATGCTGAACTCTACGGCCAGCAGCTGGGGCGGTTGCGGGCCAAGGTGTTTCCGGAATCCGTGGTCTATGAGCGGCGTGAGGATTGGCCGGTGGACACTTTGCCGGCTGCGGCTGCGCCAGAGCTTGGCCTGTGGTCTGGAGAGTCGCACTCGCGCCGCAGTGCGAGCCACCGGCAGCCCTTGGGACCGGATCGGGCGGCGCTCGGTCGCCCAATCCCTGGAGAACCGCCCCAGCTGCGCAGCCGGTCGCCGGCAACCTCGCCAACCCCCCCCGGGTTTTCCAGTTACCAACCCATTGAGGCACCCACTCCCATCTCTCGATCCACCGTCGGAAGCTCTCCTGTGCCGGCGGATTCCACCCTCTCCCCCGAGGTAGCACACAAGATCCTCAGTGAGGCGCAAACCCTTTTCCAAAAGGAAGCTTACTGTGAGGCGATTCAAAAAGCAAAACAAGCCATCGCTGTGCAACCGGCCAATTTTGGTGCCTATTACCTGATGGCGCAGGCCCACGCCAATTTAGGGGAATACGACAAAGCAAAGCTTGCCACTCAGCAGGCGATTCAAATCAACTCTCTCTCAGCCGATCCGTACTACCTGTTAGCGCATATTGCTGAAGAACAGGGAGACATTGAAGCTGCCAAAATGTTTTTCAAGCGAATTATTTATCTCGCTCCTTCTTCTATCTTTGCCTATCTTGAACTGGCTTCTCTTTACGAGCGAGAAGAGGATATGCCCAGAGCCAATAAAATGCGCACGACAGCTTTTGAGCTGCTCCAGGGATTGCCCCCAGACGCCACTCTAGAGCAGCACAGCCAGCTGAGAGCCAGTGAATTGCTGCTGTACGTCAAAAAAATGCTGAGGAACCATGAATCTAAGTAAGCAGAGCCCATAACATCTAAGCTGCACCTTTCGCCCTTGCCCCTGCTAGGGGAAAACAGGAGTGTGGGGCATAACCCTCGCCCCTCACCCCGTGCCCTTTAGGAGAGATTTTTAATAAAAGATATTTTCTCACATTTCTTACCTCAAGAAGTTCACCAGGGGCAGATATGGAACCCAAACCCTATCTTATATTCAGTCTCAATGGCAGCCGGTATGGTGTGGAAGCGTCTTGCGTCCAGGAAGTTTTCTTTTTGCCGGAGCTGACGCCGGTGGCGGAGGCACCCCCGGACATTGTGGGAGTCGTCAATCTGCGAGGCAATATTTTGCCGGTAATGGATCTCGATCTGCGCCTCGGATACCGAGCGCGGGAGTACCAGCTGACAGATAGCGCTATCATTCTGGAGTTGCAAGGATTTCAGATTGGCATTATCGTCCATCAAGTCCACGAAGTGCAAGACCTGGCTCCAGAGGAGGAGATCGGAGACTTCTTTTACGGGCGAAAACTCCCAGCGCACTCCCACCATTTTGTGTCCGGCGTCGCTCAGATGGCTGGTGGTATCGTGATGCTGCTCAACCACGAGAATTTAATCCGCTATTCAGAAGCTGTTGAGCCGATAATCAGCGACGAAAGTGCTGGCCGTTTCGCGAAGGGCGAAAACTACTCCAAAGAGTCTGAGGCAGTACCGCGAGCGCCTCGCGTTTTTTGCCCCCACGCAACCCCCGAAGAACGGGCGATTTTTCGGGAGCGTGCCGAAAATATCAGAAGCTCAACAGACCAGCAGGACTTTGCCGGTCTGGTGCCGCTGGCTATTATTGGGTTGCAGGGAGAATACTTTGGACTGGAGCTGGAAATGGTGCGGGAGTTTACCGACATCCGCAAAGTCACTCCCATCCCCTGCACGCCGGCGCATATTGTCGGCAATATAAATTTGCGGGGCGAGATTGTGACGCTGGTGGATATTCGCAGTCTGTTAAACTTGCCGCTCACCGGCATTACCCAGGCATCCAAGGCAATGGTGATTCATATCGACGATGTGGTAGCCGGTGTGACTGTGGATGAAGTGTTCGATGTCATGTACCTGCACCCAGAGCAGATTAAGCCGATTCCCACAGCAGTCCACTCGGCAAATGATGAATACCTGCGAGGTACTGCTCCCTACGGGGACAAGATGATGACGCTGCTGGATATGCCAAAAATTCTCACCAAAGGGGAGTTGGCTGTCAATGAGGAAGTTTAACGGTTGGCTTGCCGGTTGGAGCTAGAGGAGGAGCGAGGGAGAAACGCTCATGTGTCTTTCTTCTTCCTTCTGCCAGCGTATCAGCTTCCGTTAAGGCGCTGGAGTAAAGACAGCTGGACAGCTATCGCTAGAAAGGTGGCTTCCTCTCTGCTGGGAGTGGGAGCACCCAAGGTTAGGCTATGATAGAGGGATTATTGTTTCATCCTCCCGCTTTTCTCCTTCATGCTTTCCCTGACTTCCCTTCCTTATGGCAAGCAAAGTTTAATCTGTATTGCCATTATAATTTTTGCTGGTATAAGGAAAATAATTGATGTCGGTGAGAGCCAACGCTAGATTTGTATGTCTTGTAGCGAACTCAGAGGTCAGTTCTTTATGTTCGATAATTTACGCCTAAAAAATCGCATTTTATTGGGATATGTTGCGCCAACTATTTTGTGGGTAATTTCAGCAGGTTCGGTTTATACAAATGCTGAGACAGTCCGAGATAAATCCTCAATGCTGGCGGTTTCGAGAGGGATTTTAGAGCGGTATCAAGATATGGCTTTGAATATTCAAGTCATGCAGAGATCCGTTCGGGGATATCTGCTCGACAGGAGTGGGGTTTCTTTGAATTCGTACCAAGAGTCTAAGCAAAAAGTTCAGACCTTATCTGCCGCTTTATCTGAGTTAGTGAAAGACCCGCAACAGCAAGCAAAGCTCCCCCGAATTTTAGCGGTTGTGAGCCAGCTGGATGCCATGAATCGAGAGTTCATTGCCTTGGTCGATAGGGGACAAGTCCAGCAGGCAATTGAAGCGTGGAAGCTGAAAGATGGTCGCGAGTATGATGAAGAGATCACAAGCCTATTAAAGAATTTTGAAGCGCGCGAAAAAGAGATTGTGCTGCAAAGAGAAGAGGAGAAAAATGCTGCCTTGAATGCGCTTGTATCTGTGGTTGTGGCCGCTACAGCGCTGTCTGTCCTGCTGGCCATTGCCATTGGTCTGTGGGTTGCCTCCGGGATTGCTGAGCGGATGAGCCGGTCGGCGAGTGCGGTTGCGACTGCTTCCAGGGAGATTGCCGTCACGATGGAGGAGCAGGAGCGCAACGCTAGCCACCAGGCTGCTTCGGTGAATCAAACCACCACCAGTCTAGATGAGCTGGGAGCCTCCTCGCAGCAAGTCGCGCAGCAAGCGGAATCAGCAGCGCGGGGTGCCTGTCAAGCGCTCTCGCTGACTGGTGGCGGAACCAAGGCTGTGGATCGCACCCTAGAGGGAATGGCCACTCTCAGAGAAAAAGTAGACGCGATTGCCCAGCAGGCTCAGCGCTTGAGCGAGCGGACGAGCCAGATTAGCAGCATCGCCAGTCTGGTGAGCGATCTGGCAAACCAAACCCACATGCTGGCGCTGAATGCCGCAATTGAAGCAGTCCGCGCCGGCGAGGGGGGAAAGGGGTTTGGCGTCGTCGCCAGCGAGATTCGCAAATTGGCCGACCAGAGTAAAAAATCAGCCGAGAAGATTAACGCCCTCGTTGCCGATATCAACACCGCCCTAGCCGCTACTGTCATAGCGACCGATGAAGGCAGCAAGACTGTTGAACAGGGCATGGGAATCGCCCGAGAGACAGCCGACGCTTTTGCCGGTGTGGCGGATGCCATCAACCAGGTGGTTTTGAACAATCAGCAAATTTCACTCAGTATCAAGCAGCAGGCTGCTGCGATCCAGCAGGTGGCAGATGCCATGAACGCTATCAACACCGCTGCCCGAGAAACTGCGACTGGCATCACTCAAGTCAAAATTGGCACGCAACAGCTAAATGAAGCCGCCGACGCTCTCAAGGCTGCGGTTTAACAATCACTCCAACCGGCAGCGCAACCTCATGGAGCGTGGGGCGTGGAGCGTGGGGCGTGGGGCGTGGGGCGTGGGGCGTGGGGCGTGGGGATGGTTTCATAAAGAAGACCAATAGCAGTGCCCTATGCCAGCGCGCCCAATGCCCTGTGCGGCACGCCAAGCGGCTCTGCAGGAGCGGCGCGCGAGCCTGCCCAAGCTTATTTCAAGCCGCTTCTTGACATCTTGACGCCGCTGTGGGAGCCAATCTTGAGCGCGGTGGTGCACCTGCGGTTAAAATCAGCACTGAACCCCACAAAAGTCCGCTCGCTAAAACACCGCGCTCGCGACAGCGGTTCACCGGAGTCCGGCAGGAATGATGTTAATCACAAGCGTTACCCACAGTATTTCCTCCCCAGGAGATAGCAAAATGTTCGAGAAATTAAAATTGCAGGATCGCATCACTTTCGGCTATTTGGTGCTGCTGGCTCTATCACTGGTCGCGGCGGTGCTGGTGTGCTTACAAATCGGCGACCTCAAGCAGCACATCAGCGCGCAAACCATTGGCCAAACTCTCGTCAGGGACTCCGACCGGCTCGCCTTAAGTATTGCCGGCATCGAGCGGGCTGCTAGGGGCTATCTCCTAAATCAAGATGAGAGCCATTTGCAAAACTTCAACAAAAATGAAGAATTGTTTGAAAAATCTGCCAAATCTTTGGCAGCCCGGGGTGGCGTTGCTGCTGACGCTGCCGCTGCGCTCACGCCTGCAGGAGAGCGCTTTGCGGAAATTTTATTGCTGGCCAAACAATCGGTGGAATTTCATAAAAATTTAATTCAACTCGCCCAGGCGGGCAAGGTCAAAAAGGCGATTCACATCTATGCTTCCGACGCTCTTGGAAGCCAAGCGCGGCAGCTGCAAATCGACCTGGATGCTTTCAGCCAAAAACAGCATGAAATTCAGGCTGAAAAAAGTCAGCAAGTTGAGTCTAGCATTGATTGGTTGCTGGCGGTCGTGGGAGCTAGCACCCTGATATCGCTGACTGTCACCTTGGGGCTGAGTTTGTCGGCGGGCAACTTCATTGCCCAGCAGATCGCCCGAGACACGACGAGCATCGCTTTATCGGCTACCCAGATTGCCTCAGCCGCCACGGAACAAGAACGCTCCACCAGCGAACAGGCAACCTCCCTCAATCAAGTGGCCACAACCATTGATGAGTTGGGAGCCTCCTCGCGCAAGTCCGCTGAGCAAGCCGAAACCGCAGCCACCGGCACCCGTCAGGTCTTGGCCCTAGTCGCCGGTGACAGCCGGCTTGATTGGCCTGCGGAAAACGGGCCAAGCTTGAAAGACCAAATAACCGCCATGCAAGCCCAAATCCTGCAACTGAGCGACCGGCTCAGCCAGATTGGCAGCATCACCAGAGCGGTTACCGATTTTGCCAATCAAACCAACATGCTGGCCCTCAACGCAGCTGTTGAAGCCGCTCGTGCGGGAGATCGCGGCAGGGGCTTTACTGTGGTTTCCAGCGAAATTCGCCGGCTTGCTGACCAAAGCAAAAAATCTGCCGAGCAGATTAACGCCCTGATCCTCGACATTAAAACGGCCACGGAAGCCACGGTGATAGCGACAGATCGTGTGAGCCAAATCCTCGATCGAGTGGTCGAAGAAATTAATAAAGTTAGCCTGAGCGTGCAGCAAATCGCCCTCAATGCCCGCCAGCAAGCCACCGCTACCCGACAGTCGGCAGATGCGGTGAGCAACCTCAACCAATCCGCACAGCAAATCGCCAGCAGCATCTCTCAAACCAAAGTTGGCCTGCAAAACCTCAAGGAAGCAGCCCAGAAGTTAGGAGCCTTCATCTAGCATCCATCCCGGCAAAATCCGTTTGATAACTTTAGATTAATTCTGAAAGCAAAAAGCGATTTAGGGTGTGCCTGAGCGTTCTGCCTATCAAATTTTCTGCGCGGGTTCACCGCAGCGGTCAGTTCCTTTTTTGCCTCCTCAGGAACAGGCCCGCCAGTGGCGAATCGCAAGTTAAAGTTAACCCGAACTGCAATATTGCCCGCCCAAAATATGAGAGCTATCTTACACTAAGGGAAAACCCAATGTTGAATCCGTCCTCCCCAGTGCCATCACCCCGCCGGAGTTTAAGAAGCAAAGCCGTCCTTCTATCGGTCGCCCTCAGTACGGTGCCGGTGTTGCTCATCGGTGGGCTGGCTTACCACTCTACCAGCCAATTGATTGAGGGGCAAGTGTTGGCGGCAAAAGAAGCGCGCGCTCGCGAGCTAGCTGACCAAACCAACCGCTTCATATTTGAGCGCTATGCCGACATTCAGGTACTGGCCAATCTGGCTATTTTCACGACGCCCCGCGTCAGCAAGGTTCTCTCTCTCCAGGAAAAGCAGCTGCTGCTAGATAAATACATAACCGCTTACCGGGTCTATGACAGTATTGCTGTTTTCGATCTAAAGGGCAACTTGCTCGTGAAATCTTCTTCAGAAGCCCCGCTCGAAAACCAAAGCGACCGGAAGTATTTTCAGGAAGTCGTCCAAACCGACCGCGCTGTTATTAGCAATGCAACCTTTTCACAATCTAGTGGCGAGTGGGTCATTCACTTCGCAGCGCCAGTAAAAGATATCGCCACCGGCAGGACATCCGCTATTCTCCGTTCGCGGATGCCGGTGAACTACCTGCAAGAAGCGCTGAAAGGCTTCAACACGAATGGCGATACAGCCCATTTGATCGATAGGGCAGGGGAATTCTTTGTCGCTCACAGTCGGGAATACTTGAGCAAACAGTTGCGGCAAGAGTATCCTGACTTTCCTGAAGTGCTTTCGCCTTCTGCGCCCGCTGCTAAAATCGCTTTCAATCAGGTGGTGGGGAAAAATCTTTTGGTAGCTACGGCTCCTATGGAAAACCTGGAAGGTCTGCCGCCGCTCGACTGGGTGGTTTTGATTGAGACCGACCCCAAAATTGCCTTGGCGGCGAGCGACCGGCTGCTGCTGACTGTCGGGGTGGGGACTGTGCTGACCGCCTTGATTGTTGGCGCGATTGCCACCGCCCTCAGCATTTCTGTGACTGAGCCGCTGATTGAACGGATTTCCAGCACTATCAGTGCGATTGTTGGCTCCTCTACCGCCATCTCGGCAACCGTGGCGCAGCAGGAAATTGCCATAACCCAGCAGGCGGGGGCTTGCAATGAACTCACCGCCGGTGTGGACGTGCTGAATAACTCTGCCGGTGAGTCCGCCGCACAAGCAAAAGCCGCCGCCCACAGTGCCGGTCTTGCACTGCAGATGGCAGATGGGGGAACGCGGGCGGTGGAGCGGACACTTGAGGAAATGGCGACTGTCAGAGCCAAAGTGGGCGCAATTGCCACTCACATTAGCCACCTCAGGTCCCGATGCGGTCAGATTGCCAGAATTGCAGATATGGTCAGCGATCTGGCTAACCAGACTCATTTGCTGGCCTTCAACGCCACGGTGGAGGCGGTGCGAGCCGGTGACAGCGGTAAGGGGTTCGGCGTGGTGGCTGCTGAGATTCGCCTCCTCGCCGAAAGGAGCAAACAATCCGCCCAGAATATTAATGTCACTGTCGCCGATATCCAAGCGGCGATTGACGCCACGGCGAACACGGTGAGTGAGGGAACTTTGACAGTAGATGCCGGCGTCCGAATCGCCCAACAAACAGCTGATGCCTTCAGTGGCGTCATAGAAGCTATCAATGAGGTTGCTGACCGCAACCAGCAAATCTCCCTCAATGCCCAAAAACAAGCCGCTGCCATCCAGGAAGTGCTGGAGGCGATGAACGCTCTCAACCAAGCTGTGCAAGAAACTGCCGGTGGCATCTCTCTTGTCAGAGCCGGCACAGAAAAACTCAACGATGCCGCCCAGAAGCTTGCAGCCATCCTCTAAAAGCGGCTGCGGCTTTTGCCGCACCCATCCGTCTGTGTTTCCTGCTACAATTCTATCATTTGCCCTGAAATTGCAGCAATACCTTCTCCCCTGTCCCTTGAAAGGTGCAATTTCCTTAAACATGGGTATCATAGGTGAGCTACTATTGGAATGCCAAACAGAAGGTGAGGCGACTACTTTCCCTGGTATAGCAGCAGTCATATTGGTTAGAACAATAGAAGCTTCGGGAGCGGGGAGCAAGGGAGGCCGGAATGTAGGTTTCCTAAATGCTTACTGCTATATAGACGTAGGGCAGGCCGTCCCGCCCCCCTGAAGGTCTAATGTTCTAACCTAAGTGCATACTGCTATAAAGTCTGTTTGGTGATAGGCGATATTTATGAGTAACGCCCACCGGCAGCCGGACT
>NZ_KB235949.1:751663-758896 GCF_000332335.1 Kamptonema formosum PCC 10802
GGCCCGCCGATTGCCGGTAATGGCGGGTTTACCTAAAATGTCTCTGCGAAGGAGCACCGTCCGGGTGCGCTACGCTATATAGCAGCAGTCATATTGGTTAGAACAATAGAAGCTTCGGGAGCTCTGGAGCAAGGAGCCGAATGACTTCCTGATGCTTACTGCTATATAGACGTAGGGCAGGCGTCCCGCCCCCCCTGAAGGTCTAATGTTCTAACCTAAGTGCATACTGCTATAAAGTCTGTTTGGTGATAGGCGATATTTATGAGTAACGCCCACCGGCAGCCGGACTAAATTCATGCTTTTTATTGATTCTATTATTTAATTTGTCAGGCTGTCTGGGCTTGCGACAACAACCTTTCTTTGAGAAATTATGCAGTTATAAAATAGCGGTGCGGATGGCGGAAACCGGCACGGGACAGAAATGGCCAAAACTGTGTGGGACGAGCCCGTCGCGCTGCTGCTGGCGCAGCTGCTGCGAAACACGCTCTCCGTGGGTGGACAGCGACCCCTCGACTGGCAGGGTGCCTTTCCCAGGGGGGAAAGCTACAATTGGTCAGGAAGCATCTACTCCGATCTCGGGATTTCATAAATTTAGGTAGGGGGTTAACGTCTGCCCGCCGTAGCGCGAAGATGGGAACTGTAGGGGTAAGTTCACCAGAGAGGTTTCCCACACAGCTTCCTGAACAGAAAAACAGCGGTGCCCTTTGGGCGAGAGGGGGAGAATGTCTCGATTTGACAGACTTACCGGCTTTCAGGTCAGATCCCCTTTAACAAAATTTTATAAAACTCGGTAAAACTCAACAAAAATTAAAGTTTACCTAAATCAATTAACCCGGATGTCTGAAACTGTTATGTTTGGATCGGAGCCGCCTAAACGGGATACCAAGCGTGTGGGGGCTGGTGAAAAAGAAAGACTGGCGTGCGGACTTTTCTGTTGTGCTGCCGGGCAGAACTGGGTTATAGCAAATCTCCTCCTGTAGGGGCAGACCCCCGTGCCTGCCCACTTTGGCTCTCGTGCGTCTGCATCTGGTGTTTGCGCTGCCAAATGCAGCCGGTACGCTTGCTCTGGAGCCAACTGGCTCTCGTCTGTCCGCTTTGGCTCGCCTGCGACGCTTCTCGCCCCGGGCGCGTTCCGCAGCGGCAAGGGGTTTGCTGGCATTCCGGCGCAAGTTTCGATAGCCTTCGGCGGCGCGTAGCGCATCGTATCAGGTGCCTGCAGGCGGCGACTGGCAAGGAGACTGCTTTGGAGCCGGCGGCTAAAATGCCGGTGGCGGAAACGCCCCTTACGGGAGAAGCCATCCGGGCGAAACCGGCGCATCATGGAATCTCCGCTCGCACCGATTTTGCCAGACTAGGGCTACTGGGCAGCCGGCACAGGCCATTGGGCATTGAGCGGGCTCGCATTTCAGCCCCACAAAGGAGGAGATCGCGGGACTCGCCGCACAGCGATATCACCGGAGAGAATAAGCTGTTGCGCATTTAATTTTTGCTATCCATTTCTATCCCGCGTTCCCAGCTCAAGCTGGGAACGCGCCTCGGTCGGCTCTGCCCCCTTTCTAAAATAAGCATATTATAGCAGCAGTCATATTGGTTAGAACAATAGAAGCTTCGGGAGCTCTGGAGCAAGGGAGGCCGGAATGTAGGTTTCCTAAATGCTTACTGCTATATAGACGTAGGGCAGGCGTCCCGCCCCCCAAAAGGTCTAATGTTCTAACCTAAGTGCATACTGCTATAAAAGAGTAACAGCTTATCATATCCCCTAAAAAATTCAGGACATCTAAATTCAGGACATCTAAATTCAGGATATCGTGCGCCACCCCCTACAGGAGCTGCCAATCATGATCATAGAAGACGAAGAACTCCGGATTACCTTCAAAGTTGCAAGCGAAGAACACTTGCAGAAACTGGATGACGGGCTGCTGCATTTAGAGAGACACCCCGACGATCTAGGGTGTTTAGACGAATTGATGCGGGAAGCTCACAGTCTCAAAGGAGATGCCAATATGCTGGGCGTCAAAGATATTGGCACCCTAGCCCATCAATTGGAACACATTTTAGGCACCTTAAAGCGAGGCGAGACTGAGCTGGCGCAGGAGTTAAGCGACCGCTTGTCTCAGGGGCTAGATGCCATCCGCAAACTCGTCAGTGAAGCAGTCACCGGCGCTCCTGCCGGAGTCAACACTTTTTACGCCCTCGCCCATCTTATGGGAGCTGAGGTTAAAGCGCAAGCGCCGCCCAAGCTGCTGGAAGTTGCTGAAAGCCTGCAAGCGCCCCCAGAGCCGGTAGCCGAAGCAAAAGCTCAAGACTGTTCCCACAGACCAGTCTCCAGCTGGCAGCCGCAAACCCCACTCAAAAGTGAGGGCAAACAGACGCAGAGTGCGGGACGGCGGAAGGAGGCTTCTAGCGCCGCGCGCCCCGCCGGCACCGAACCCGCACTCAGCCACCAAAATTGCGCAAATCTGACGAATGGCGGTAAGAATTCCCCTCGCTATATCCAAGACGACGAGCTGCGGGAAACTTTCAAAATTGCCTGTGAGGAGCATTTGCAAAAACTCGACGGCGGATTGCTGCACCTGGAGAAATCCCCCAGCGACTCCGCCAAAATCGAAGAATTGCTGCGGGTTTCGCACAGCATCAAAGGCGACGCCGGCATGCTGGGAGTCTCAGATGTGAGCACCCTAGCGCACCAAATGGAGAACATTTTAAATGGCGTCACCCGGGGCGAAATCACCCTAAGGCCGGCGATTTGCGACTGCTTGTCTGCAGGGTTGCGCGCCATCCGCCTGCTGGTTCGCGAAGCGGTCACAGGCGAGGAAACCGGCCTCACGCTTGCCGACGCCCTGGCCCTGATGTCGCCCGCCGATCGGACGCCAGAGGTGGCTGGCCCACCGGCACCGCTAGAGGAGCCTGTGGCAGAGGCAACCGAGGTTGATTCCCCCTACCCGATTGTGGCAGGGGGAGACCCGGCGGGATACTTGCCACCGGCAGTGGCAGGGGCGGATTTGCCCGAGATGTTTCCCTCGCTTCCGGAACCGAATCAGCCGCAGCGCCCAGTGGCTGCTCCCAAAGGCGCTCTTGCTGCGGGTTCGCCCGACGCATTTCCGGCGCAGCCGGGGGGAGTGACTTTCCGGCCCCTAGCCGGTGCGCCAGAGGGGGCACTGCAACAGGGCAATCGCAGCTTGCACCGGCATAGCCAGCTCGTAAACGCCAGCCCCAAACCGAACAGCCCAGTCCTGCCGGCGGCCAGAGAGGCCGGTGCCGGCGACGGTGCCGCCATCAAAGCCGGCACCGACGGCTACCGCATTGAGACGATTCGCGTCGAAACCCGAAATCTGGACAGCTTGATGACCCAAGCCGGCGAACTCACTGTTACCAAAATTCGCATCGCGCACAGACTAGCAGAAATTGAGGAAATTGTCAACCTCTGGGAGGAGTGGAGCCGCGATACCTTTGTCAATCGCTTTGCCTTCGAGGAAATCGGGCGGGGGAATCGAGAGGGGGCGGTAGGGGCACCGCTGGCTAACCTGGTACAGAACTTGCACCACCGCGCCGAAGATCGGCTGGAGCGGCTCGGGGCGATCGTCAACCGGCTCAGGGGTGCGGTTTACGAAGACACCGCCAGACTGGAAGTGGTCGCCGATGAATTAGAGGAGGGAATTCGCACCCTGCGCCTGCTGCCCCTGTCCACGATTTTTAATTTGTTTCCCCGCATGGTGCGGGATCTGGCCAGACAGGAAGGCAAACAAGTGCAGCTGCTTGTGGAAGGGGGGGAAACTAGGGCGGACAAGCGCATCCTCGAAGAGATGAAAGACCCCCTGACGCACATGATTCGCAACGCCATCGATCACGGCATCGAAACACCGGCAGAGCGTCTGGCTGCCGGCAAGCCGCCGGTGGCCACGATTCGCCTGCGGGGCTACCAAACAGCCGCGAATATTATTCTTGAAGTCACCGATGACGGGCGCGGTTTGGATATCGAGAGTATTAAGCGGACAGCGCTCAAGCGCGGTATCTGTCGGGAAGAAGAGTTCGCCGCCATGAGTGAGAGTCAAATTCAGTCCCTGATCTTCGCTCCCGGCTTCTCCACCCGCACCTTTGTTACCGAAGTCTCGGGGCGCGGAGTGGGGCTGGATGTGGTGCGCACCAATGTCGAGCACCTCAAAGGCACGATCCAAGTGGAATCGGCACGGGGGCGGGGATGCACGCTGCGCTTGCAGCTGGGCGCGACCTTGGCTACGGCGCACGTGCTGCTGGTGGCCGTCAGTGGCCAGCCCTTGGCCCTGCCGGTGGAGTTCGTGCAAATGGCAAAACTGGTGCATCCAGAGGAGATTTTTACGATTGAAGGTCGGGAAACGATTGTCCTCGACAGCCAGCCGGTTTCGGTGGTGCGGCTGGCCGATTTGCTGGAATTGCCGGCTGCTGTGAATACTCTGCCGGTGTTATCTGCGGCGTCGCCTTGTATTATCCTGAAAGTGGGAGAAGAACGTCTGGGACTGCTCGTAGAGGCGCTGCTCGACGAGCAGGATGTCGTGCTCAAACCGCAGAGTAAGTTGCTCAAAAGGGTGCGGAATGTTGCCGGGGCAACGATTCTGGGAACCGGCGAAGTCTGCATGGTTTTAAATCCCCAGGATTTGATCAAGTCTGTGCTGCGGCACGCTTTACCTGTGGCTCCCGTGAAAGGGGTTGAGCGGGCAAAAAGAAAACAAGTGATTCTGCTGGTGGAAGACTCGATTGCCACTCGCACCCAAGAAAAGCGCATTCTGGAAAGCGCGGGGTACGAAGTGGTGACTGCAGTAGACGGATTGGATGGCTTCAATAAACTGAAGACTCGATCCTTTGATGCGGTGGTGTCTGACATCCAAATGCCTAATTTGGATGGCTTGGGGCTGACTGCTAAGATTCGCCAGCTGAAGGAATACAGGGAATTGCCGATCATTCTGGTTACATCTCTGGCCTCAGATGAGGACAAGCGAAGAGGAGCGGAAGCCGGTGCCAACGCTTACATTACTAAAAGCTCGTTCAACCAAGACGTACTCCTAGAAACTCTCAGAAGACTGGTCTAAGAAAGTATGAAGTGTGAGGGATGAAGTGTGAGATCAACTTCACACTTCATCGAAGCTCAGCCCAATACCGTTCACCCTTCATCCTTCTTATGCATCGTCCCCCGATTCGCGTTTTGCTGGTAGAGGACTCGCTGGTGGCCACAACGATCCTCAAACGAATGCTCGCCTCATGCCCCGACATCGTGGTGGTGGGGACGGCTCGCACCGGCACCGAGGGATTGGCGCTCATTCCTGCGCTCCAGCCTCAGGTGATCTGCACCGACTTGCACATGCCCCAAATGGACGGGCTGGAATTCACTCAGGAGGTGATGGCCAACTGCCCGCGCCCGATTCTGGTAATCAGCTCTTCGGTGCAGGAAGAAGATACCCAAAATGTGTTTCGGCTGCTGCAAGCCGGGGCGGTGGACGTGTTCCCCAAACCCCGGGGCGCAATTGGCAGCAATTACGAGTCTGTCCGCCTAGAACTGATCAATAAAATTAAGATCCTCAGCGGCGTGGCTGTTTTTACCCTGCGCCGCAAGTACCCCAAGGCTGATGCGCCCTCCGCCCGATTGCCGGCTGCCCCCAAAGCAGCCCGCACGGAACGGCAAGCTGTTGAGCTTGACCGCAAGGTCCCTCCCCGGCGCGAGCCAGGGAACGAGAGTGGGGTAACAGTGCTGCGCGGGGCGGCTGCGGGAAGCCGCCCCAGCAGCGCCCCCGGCTCACCCCCACCGCCCCCTGCCCCAAAGCCCGCAACCAGCCCCTTCTGTCTGCCATTTGCAGACAAAAATTTGGCTCGCTCCCAGGACCCATTGAAGAAGGTGCTGGCAATTGGGGCATCAACCGGCGGTCCGCAAGCCCTGCACGCGATTCTCACTCAGCTGCCGGAGAATTTCCCCCTGCCGGTGATTTGTGTGCAGCACATCAGTGAGGGCTTTTTGCAGGGATTGGTGGATTGGCTGGCGTCGGAGTGCCAGCTGCCGGTGAGAATTGCCCCCGCCTATGAGTGCCCAAAGCCGGGAACGGTCTATTTCCCGCCAGAAGGGCGTCATTTAGAATTGGATGCCGGAGGCCGGTTTATCTATTCTGCAGCGCCACCGGTATCGGGACATCGCCCTTCTGTGAGCGTCACTTTTAACTCTGTGGCCAGTTTCTATGGCAAGGGGGCGGCAGGCGTCCTGCTGACCGGCATGGGGCGAGATGGCGCAGACGGCTTGCTGGCCATTGCTAAGGCCGGCGGCTTGACCGTCGCTCAGGATGAGGCGAGCTGCGTTGTGTTTGGTATGCCTAAAGAAGCTATCGCCCTCGGTGCCGCCCGGCATGTCCTGCCGGTGAGCGAAATTGCCTCCCTGCTGCTCAATCAATTGAAAGTTGGGGCATAGGGCATGGGGCATTGGGCATGGGGCATTGGGCATGGGGTGTTGACAAATGTGCCGGCTACTTTGTCTACCATTGGTAGACAGGATTGACAAATATGCCGGCTACTTTGTGTACCAATGGTATACATTTCTTATTTTCCCTCCAATCCGAGGGATAGGAAGTATAGACGTAGGGCAGGCGTCTCGCCTGCCCTCAATATCTCTGGGACAGGCGCGACGCCTGTCCTACGTCCGTGCCCTAAGTGGCTACTGCTATAATGCTGCTTTTCCTGTGAAAGGAGGCAGAGCCGTAGGGGCGGGTACCCGTGCCATTGGTGTCAAATTAAGCTCCTGGCGATTGAAAGAGACTGTTGGCGAATTAATGGGGGGTTAGACCTACAGTTAGTTCGCTGGCGATTAGCCAGGTTCCTGGCGATTGAAAGATGTTGTTGGCGAATGCGTGAGGGGTTAGACCTCTGGCTAGTTTGCCAGGTTCCTGGCGATTGAAAGATGTTGTTGGCGAATGCGTGAGGGGTTAGACCTACAGCTAGTTCCTAGGCGATTAGCCAGGTTCCTGGCGATTGAAATCGCGGCTATACAGACGAAGCCCGCCTTCGCGGGCTAAGAGTGGAGCGAGACTCTCACAATCTGCGCAGTTTTTCCTCCTGCAAGCTTGAGCTGGGAACGAGGAAATTTGGGGGTGGGGTCTTACCCTACATCAATTCGCCAACAGCATCTTGAAATCGCGGCTATACAGACGAAGCCCGCCTACCCTGCGGGAAGGGCTTCGCCCAACGCGGGCTAAGAGTAGAGCGAGACTCTCAAAATGTGCG
>NZ_KB235949.1:758996-760651 GCF_000332335.1 Kamptonema formosum PCC 10802
CCCTTCCAGGGAGGCGAGCTCTTTCCCCTGCAAGTCCCACAGCTTGGCGGTGCCGTCATTTGAGCCGGTGGCCAGCCGTTTGCCGTCCGGGCTGAACGCTACGCTAAAGACCGGCTCCTGATGCCCTTTCAGGGAGGCGAGCTCTTTCCCCTGCAAGTCCCACAGCTTGGCCGTGCCGTCATATGAGCCGGTGGCCAGCCGTTTGCCGTCCGGGCTGAACGCCACGCTACTGACCCAGCTCTGATGCCCTTTCAGGGAGGCGAGCTTTTTGCCCTGCAAGTCCCACAGCTTGGCCGTGCCGTCTTCTGAGCCGGTGGCCAGCCGTTGGCCCTCCGGGCTAAAGGCCACGCTTGTGACCGGCTCCTGATGCCCTTTCAGGGAGGCGAGCTCATTGCCCTGCAAGTCCCACAGCTTGGCGGTGCCGTCCTCTGAGCCGGTGGCCAGCCGTTGGCCGTCCGGGCTGAACGCCACGCTATTGACCCAGCCCTGATGCCCTTTCAGGGAGGCGAGCTGTTTCCCCTGCAAGTCCCACAGCTTGACGGTGCCGTCAGATGAGCCGGTGGCCAGCCGTTTGCCGTCCGGGCTGAACGCCACGCTCCGAACCGGGTTCTGATGCCGCAGCTGGTTTCGCTCCCGAATCTGCCCTTGAACCTGCTGTAGCGCCAGCATCGGACCGGCGGCGGGATAGTCTTCCAGGGGGCGACCGTCCTTAACAATATTTTTCAGCTCTTGCCCCGCCTGCATTGCTGAGAGCAAAGCTTCGATTTCCTGCCACTCAAACTGTCGCCAGGCATTACTCCCCGCCTGTTCTAATCTCGTACCGGCTTGCGCTTCTCGCTGTTTCTGCAAAGCTGCCAGCGCCATAATTGAAGCCATCGCCGCCCCAGCGAAGGAAATTGCCAGCACCACCGCACCGGCACGAATTCTGAGCAAAGCTTTCTGATTCGCCGCCTCTAGCGTCTGGTTCGCCTCCTCTAGCGTCTGGTTCGCCTCCGCCAAAATCCGACCCGCTTCTTTTTCCGCCTCCAAAGTCAGCAGCACTTCGCGCTTTTCCACCTCCTGACCGGCAGTCAAAAACTGGTAGTCCCGGTCGCTCAAACGCTTGTCCGCCGCCCACGCCAGAGCCTCCTGCAGCGCTCGCCCCCGCAACAGCCGCGAACTGTCCTGACAGCCCGAATCTACCCAACCCTTAAACGCCTCTGAGTAAGGTCGCAAATTGGCTAATTCCCTCTCAACCCAACTCAAATTAAAAACTTCCCCGTAAATCCGGTTCGCCACCTCCAACACACCCGAATGCCTAACCGCCAAACCCGACAGCCGCAACTCCATTTGTTCCGGAGTCCCATCCGCCGGCACCCCTCCGTCGCGCAACACTTGCCCGTACAAACTCAACAGAGATCCCGCCCGTTTTTCATTTCTCAACAGACGAGCCCGAATCGTCTTCAAATGCTCTGGCTCATCCTGCGCCTCCCAATTCTCAATCACCCGCCTTTGTATTAGCTTCACAACCGATACCGCCTCACCCTCACCCCCAACCGCAAGCGCAGTTTCCCCCCCTCTCCCCTCGTGGGCTATCCATTACCCACATTTTTCTTAACATAAAGTACATATTTCTTAAAAAATCCTGGAACATTGATGGGCTATAGTTTTAAGCA
>NZ_KB235950.1:0-46184 GCF_000332335.1 Kamptonema formosum PCC 10802
TCTCATTTACGGCAATTTGCTGCCGAAAAGCGGCCACCGGCAGCCGAAAGTGGGCCACGAACAGCCGATTGGCCCCACAGAAGGGGGTGCCGGCGGGTCAAATTATCTAATCTCCGGTTGAAAGCATATATACAAAACCTGTCTGAAGGCGTGTTTTACAAATCTCATTTAATCGGATATAGCAGCAGTCATATTGGTTAGAACAATAGAAGCTTCGGAAGCTCTGGAGCAAGGGAGGCCGGAATGTAGGTTTCCTAAATGCTTACTGCTGTATAGACGTAGGGCAGGCGTCCCGCCCCCCCTGAAGGTCTAATGTTCTAACCTAAGTGCATACTGCTATACACCTCGATAGCAGTGCACCGGCACCCCAGCTGCCGCAACGCTCTACAATTTGCAGACAATTCTGCTTTCCGGAACAAGCCAATGGACAAACACCTCGTACTGATAGGAGGTGGCCACAGCCACGCCATCGCGCTGAAACTGTTTGGCGCGAAACCCTTATCGGGTGTGCGCCTCACCCTGATTTCGGACAGGTCCCACGCGCCCTATTCGGGGATGCTGCCTGGATATATCGCCGGCTTTTACAATTTTCAGGAGTGTCACATCGACCTGCGGCAATTGGCACAGTTTGCCGGCACGCAGCTGTTAATTGACCGGGCGATTGGTCTGGATCTGGAAAGCAATCAGGTCCTGTGCGCCAGCGGTGAAAAGGTGGGGTTTGAGCTGCTGTCTGTTGATATTGGCAGCACCCCTGCAGCGATATCGGTTGCGGGTGCGGCGGAATATGCGATTCCCGCGAAGCCGGTGCCGCAGTTGCTTGCCGGCTGGAAGGAGATTGTGGATCTGGGCACCGGCTCTCCGGGGGAACCGCTGCGCCTTGGGATTGTCGGTGGGGGTGCCGGTGGTGTGGAACTGGCGCTGGCGATGGGATCTCACCTGCAGCAAATGGATCGGGACGCCAGGGTGCCGGTGGGGAGTGTGGCAATTCATTTATTTCACAGCGGAGATCGGATTGTGCCGGCACACAGCAGCCGGTTGGGCCGGCGCTTGGGAGAAATTCTCACCCGCCGGGGGATTGCGCTGCATCTGGGGGAAAAAGTCTGTGAGGTGCAGCCGCGAGGAGACCGGCTGGGGTTGGGATCGCCGGCGGTGTGCGTGCGGTGTGAGTCGGGGCTGGCGGTGGAGTGCGACCGGGTGTTTTGGGTGACGCAGGCGTCGGCGGCGAGTTGGCTGGGGGAGGCGGGTCTGGCAACGGACGCTGCCGGTTTTATCCTGGTGGGAGATACGCTGCAGTCGGTGTCACACCCGAGGGTGTTTGCTGCGGGGGATGTGGCTGCGATGGTGAATTATCCCCGCCCTAAGGCTGGGGTGTTTGCTGTGCGCCAGGGAAAGCCGCTGTACGAGAATTTGCGGCGGGTTTTGCTGGGGCTGGAGGTGAAGCCATTTAGACCGCAAAAGCAATTTCTCTCCTTAATTGGCACCGGCGACCGGTCGGCTATCGCATCTGTTCCTTTTTTGGGCGGTTCTTTTAGCTGTGGCCCGTCGCCGCTGCTGTGGCGCTGGAAAGATTGGATTGACCGGCGGTTTATGGCACAGTTTCGGGAGTTGCCGGTGAGGCTTCTATCCAGGTGATAGAAATTTTGCAGTTTAGATTTTGGATTTCCCCTCGTTCCCCTCGTTCCCCGACAGGCGCGGGAACCGCCCCGGAGCGCCACGTTCCTCGGCAGGCACGCTTTCCTGGCGCTAAAGGCTCTGCCTCCCTTCTCTAAGGAGCCGCATCATTAGCCTAACAGCTTATAAATTATTGGCATAAGATTGAGCGGAATTTTCCCAGTCTAGTGCCCTTCCGCCACAGAACATCTGCCGCCGTCAAGCGGTCAGTAATGATATAGCAGCAGTCATATTGATTAGAACAATAGAAGCTTCGGGAGCGGAGGAGCAAGGGAGGCCGGAATGTACGTTTCCTAAATGCTTACTGCTATATAGACGTAGGGCAGGCGTCCGCCGAGCCTGAAGGTCTAATGTTCTAACCTAAGTGCATACTGCTATATAGCAATATTCACTTAGGTTCGGATACGCTCGTCGGAATGATCGCCTATCCTACAAGGTTCCGACCTAGGGCAGGCGCTCCCTCCGTGCCCTAACCCATACGATCAGTTTTATACACTTAATTCGCATTATTTATTTCTATTCTATCGTTCCCAGATTAATCTGGGAAGGCAATCAGGAGGCTCTGCCCCGTTTCAACGGAAAAGCAGGTTAAAAGCCTAACAGCTTATAGCAGCAGTCATATTGGTTAGAACAATAGAAGCTTCGGGAGCTCTGGAGCAAGGGAGGCCGAAATGTAGGTTTCCTAAATGCTTACTGCTATATAGACGTAGGGGGGGCGTCCGCCGAGCCTGAAGGTCTAATGCTCTAACCTAAGTGCATACTGCTATAACAGGCTAAAGTCAAAAGCAAAGGCACAGGCAAGATACCTGTGCCATATGATAACTTTCATACTGCCAGCCGGATGAGCGTCGCTGGCCGAAACTAAAATTGTTGCGCTAGGAGTTTATTAGCGTGGGCGACCTTTCCCGCCGCCGCCGTAGCCACCACCGCCACCCCGGCTGCCGCCACCGCGACTTCCGCCCCCAGGCGGGCGGTCTTCCCGAGGCTTAGCCTTGTTAACCCTGAGATCGCGGCCCATCCACTCCGCTCCATCCAGGGCGTCAATAGCTGCCTGTTCTTCAGCGTCTGTTGACATTTCCACGAAACCAAAGCCTCGCGGGCGACCGGTTTCCCGGTCAGTGGGCAAATTAACCCGCTTCACGGTTCCGTATTCAGCAAAAACAGAGGTGAGATCGTCTGGTGTTACTTCGTAGGACAAGTTCCCTACATAGATCGACATGGAATACCTCCAAAGTTAAACATCGTAGAGATTCAGGTTCGGAGATATGCCTGCCGACACGCAAGGGTACATCCTTTGGAAATTCTGTAGCAAAGAAATAACCCTACAACTGAATCTGATTTACAATTGACATGCCGCTCGATGAAACTTACTCAAACTGATTCAGTTTGATGTTCACTTCCTGCTTCGCCCTGGGGAGACGGCTCCTTCCAGTCCACAGGCGTCTATTCAGGCTGAGCTAACCTTATTTGTTTTTCGACGGGTGTTGCCAGCGAGTCGCGCCTTTTAGTTTGAATTCTAATGAGGTTGTTTACTTGCTTTTATTTAGCGGCAATTTCTATTTAGATTTTTCAGACCGGGCCAAGGGGAGACTGGTAGCGGTAGGGGCAGAGACTTTAAACTTGATACAGAGGTAGCACTCCCGAACGCGGGTCGTTTACCCCCAGTGGGGTGGGCCATCGGATCGGCCAAAGAATTGTCGCTCTCAGGGTATTATAGCACTCTTCCCGAAAAAATCGAGAAATTAGCCAGACAAATAAATACGCAGGGAGAGTGGAAAAGGGCGAGAACGGATCGGCAGAGGGGGGAAAGGCGCTCAACAGGGATATGTTCGTCCTGTGGTGGGGGATCGGTGGCGGGATGGCGGCAGTGTTGGGGATGGGGGAAGAGAGCCGGTGAGAGCTGGGGCTTTTGGGACAGTGGCAAGGCCGGTGCGGCTCGGCTGCCCTTGGCGAGGGGGGGAGCGAGCCGCACCGGCCTTAAGTTAGGAGCAAGAGGGATGGATGATTGCGGGACAGGTATTTTAGAGATTGCTGTCTATTGGGGCTGAAGCAATCTCAGTTTTGGGGCGGTAGTAAACCATCCCCCCTGTATCCGGGACAAAATGGCAACTTTTGTATGAGCGCCAGAACGACTGCAAGATCGGAGCGCCCGAGTGCCGGTAATAGTTCCCCAGAATCGGTTTGAGCGCCTCGGTGGCAGTCTTCAGATGGTAGTGGGGAATGCCGATGAACAGGTGGTGAGCCACATGGGTGCCGATATTGTGGTGGATGTTATTGATCAAGCCGTAATCTCGGTCAATCGTGGAGAGGGCACCTTTGAGAAAATACCAGTCTTTGCCGCGATACCAGGGGATATCAGGCTCGGTGTGGTGCAGGAAGGTAACCAAGTCCAGCCAGACCACAAAAACGATGTATGGCCCGAGATAGTATTTGAGCAGAAACAGCCAGCCATATTCATAAGTCAGCCAGCCCAGGAAGCCCAGCATCAGCGTGCAGCAGGCGGTGCTGGTCAGCACGTCCCATTTTTCCGAGGGGCGAAACAGGGGGCTGCCCGGGTGAAAGTGGGAGCCTCCTGGCCTTGAGGGAGAGCGCTTAAACAGGTAGAGGGGATAGACAAAGAGTAAGGCGAGATCGAAGCGGAGCATTTTTTCGTACCAGAGCATCTCTCGGTACGTGGTTTCCGTGACGGGATACCAGCTCTCATCCGTATCGATATTGCCGGTGTTGTTGTGGTGGGTGCGGTGGCTGATGCGCCAGCCATGAAAGGGAACGAGTATCGGGGTGTGGGCGAGATGGCCAATCAGATTGTTCAGCCATTTGCTTCGGGAAAAGGAACCGTGGCCACAGTCATGGCCTACCACAAACAAAGCCCAGAACATGGTGCCCTGCATCAGCCAGAACACTGGCCAGAAAAACCAGGAATCCAGATAGGTGGCCACTGCATAGAGGAGGCCAACGATCGAAACATCCCAGAAAAAATAGGCTAGTGATTTTCCAGGGGATGGCACAAAGCAATGCGCCGGAATGGCAGCTTTCAACTCCTGTAGCGTGAATGGGGGTTCTGCCGCACCTTTGCAGGAGTCCTCTGGTGGAGGACTGTTCAACTCAACAAGCTTGGATTGCACCAAAGTTCGGATTGTACCTGAGTAGAAATGACGGGCTCTATTGTACCGCTTCACGAGGCATGCCTTTCCTGAAACTCCCCTCCAGGCTTTCGCCAAACACCGGCACCCGAGCACGTCGCGGTCGATCCCCTCAAGCGCCAGTTTTTCTGTAAGGTTGGCTACTTTTCCCGGCAGGGCAAAGTTGTGTGGCGGGACAGGCTCGCCGTCTGGTGCAATCTGGTCAGGCGCTGAAGCACCTGCCATCGCGGCCCGCTCCTGAACCCTCTGGGCCTTTTTTTTTAGCGGCCACGCCCCCGCCAGAGGGCGACTGGGCCAGCGTTTCTAACGGGTTTGGGGCGATCCCCACCCTCTCCTATAGCAGGATGCATTTAGGTTAGGACATTTGAGCGAGAGGGCACGGAGGTAAAGACTGCCCTACGGCTTTTTCCCTAGGTCCCGGATGTCCTAACCAATATGACTGCTTCTAGATCGCGTCCGGCTGATTGCCCGTGGGCCATTAGAGTGAAGGGGGAGAGGCCGCGGGCGCAAGACATCAATTCCGCAATTGAGCCGGCACGCTCTCAAACTTCTGCCCTGAGCCGGCATCGGAGGATCGCGACAGCCCCAGGCCGGTGTGGGTTGAGGCAGCCGCAGTCGCAGCTGAGCGCTGCAACTGATGCTGGCCCTAACGTGTTACCATGCCCTGCGGGGGCAGATTGCCTTCCCCCCAATGCCTCTAGCCGCTGGCTTTGGCCCCCCTGACATAAGCGCCCTGCGCCAGATCTGGCGATTCGCCTGACGCCCTGTGGGGAATTCTGGCAGAATTTGGTTAAGTCAGCAGCACCCAAGGCCGGCCAGGGGGCGTGCCGTGGCGCTGTTCGACTGGCGTGGCGAGCGTCGCGCCGGCCCAGGTTAGAGGGTTTTCCTACAGGGGGAAGCCGTTGGGATTTCCCGATTGGTTTTGGCAGGGGGGCAATTCTAGAAACAAACCAAAAGTTAGAAGTTCCAGGCGAGAGAGAGCAGTTATGATTAGCCAGTTATGCAGAGCGGGTAACATAAGTTTCTATAAGGGCAATTGAGAGGTAGTGGATGGATAGCATCGCATCGGTCTCTCAGTCAGAATTAGGACTCAGGCGCAAACAGCTGCAGCGCGCTCGACGCCTGAGATTGCTACAGGTTGGCTGGCAAACAGTGAGCGCAGGCTGTCTGGCTTGGGGTTTAGTCTGGGTGACGGGCCGGCCCGCTTGGGTGATTCACCAACCAGAGCAGGTTGTCATCGAGGGGAACGAGCTCCTCTCAGCCAGGACCATTCGCTCTCTCCTGCCTGTATCCTATCCCCAGTCGCTGCTGCGGCTGCAACCCGAGGTGATGGCTAAGCAGCTAGAGTCCCAAGCCCCGATTGCCAAAGCCACGGTCAGCCGCCATCTGTTTCCTGCCGGCTTGACTGTCACCGTCAAAGAACGATATCCCGTGGCGCTGACCGTACCGGCGGCAGCGGGCCCGGAGGCCGCTCCGAGCAACCCCTCTCACCAGGGGGTACTCGATGAAAATGGCTGGTGGGTGCCCCTAAAAAGCTACACCTCCCTGGAGGCTTCCCTGCAACTGCCGGCCCTGAAAGTGATCGGCAATCCCGACCAGTACCGCCATGAGTGGCCCCCCCTGTATGAAGCCGTGAGCCGCTCTCCCGTCAAAGTTTCTCAAATTGACTGGCAGGACCGAGCTAATTTAGTCCTGAAAACCGAGCTGGGCACTGTTCATTTGGGGCCGTACAGTTCCAAGTTTGTTGAGCAACTCAAAGTCCTCGATCGCATGCGTCAGTTACCAAAACACCCGCGTTACAGCCAGATAGCATACATCGACCTGAAAAATCCAGCCTCCCCTGCCGTTAAAATTCTGCCCGACTCCGCCAAAGCGCCGCCAAAAGCCCCCAACAGGAGCTCGGGCGCGCGCTGAGGGCGCTCCACTCAGGGGTGAGGCCGCCCGCCCCGCCCGTGAGAGTGCAGCAGCAAGTCAGGGACTGTCAACAAGCGATTGCTATTGTTGGTAATATGAGCGACATACCCTATAGTTGACTAGAGTTGCCTAAAGTTGAAGAGTTGTTTATAGAGCGTTCTTTATTGCAATGACACTTAATAGTAAAATAGGGCTCGCCCATGAAAGCCCGCCTTCCCAAGGACAGTCAGGTTTTCCAGGAACAGTGGACAACTCCAATCCCTTTGGCAACTCAGGGTTTTATTTGGGCCAAACTAACAGCGTAAAAGGCATGCCTGGGGAAGATTCTAGGAGTGGGGAGATTGTGCCTAGCACCATAGCCAGAATAAAAGTGATTGGCGTGGGTGGTGGCGGCGGGAACGCCATTAACCGCATGATTGCTAGTGATGTGTCAGGGGTAGAATTTTGGACGATTAACACCGACGCCCAAGCCCTCAATCAGTCGAGTGCGCCCCAACGCTTGCAGATCGGACAAAAGCTGACGCGCGGTCTGGGCGCGGGCGGCAATCCGGCAATTGGCCAAAAGGCGGCTGAAGAATCTCGCGACGAGATCGCCCAGGCTCTGGGTCAGTGCGACCTCGTGTTTATTACCGCCGGTATGGGCGGCGGCACCGGCACGGGAGCGGCTCCAATTGTGGCTGAAGTGGCAAAGGAAGTTGGCGCTCTCACCGTGGGCGTGGTGACTCGCCCGTTCACCTTTGAGGGGCGTCGCCGCACTAGCCAGGCAGATGAAGGCATTAACGCTCTGCAAAGTCGGGTGGACACCCTGATTATTATCCCCAATGACAAGCTGCTGGCGGTGATCTCTGAACAAACGCCGGTGCAAGAAGCCTTTCGGGTGGCAGATGACATCCTGCGCCAGGGGGTTCAGGGGATCTCCGATATCATCACTATTCCAGGTTTGGTTAATGTTGACTTCGCCGATGTGCGAGCGGTGATGGCCGATGCCGGCTCGGCTCTGATGGGGATCGGTATTGGCTCTGGCAAATCCCGGGCCCGGGAAGCAGCTACTGCAGCTATCTCCTCGCCGTTGCTGGAATCCTCTATAGAAGGGGCTAAGGGCGTAGTGTTTAACATCACCGGCGGCAGCGACCTGACGCTTCACGAGGTGAGCGGCGCTGCCGACATCATCTACGAAGCTGTCGATCCCAATGCCAATATTATTTTTGGTGCCGTTATTGACGACCGCCTCCAGGGTGAGATCAGAATTACCGTGATCGCCACTGGATTTACCGGCGAACCTCAATCTAATGCGCCGGCGGCGAAAGTAATTACCCCCTCACGCCAAGCTGCTAGGCCGGCGGCACCACCCCCACCCGCTTACGAACCCCAAAAACCCCAACAGCCACCGGGATTGGACATTCCTGAATTCCTGCAGCGCCGGCGTCCGCCAAAAAGCTGAGATTTTAGATTTTAGATTTTAGATTTTAAATTCAATCTAAAATCTAAAATCGCTGCTGGCCAGCCTCAAGAAATTCCCAAGAAAAATTAAAGGTTGAAAGTGAGTGACCCGTTGAAATTTTTCAGGGGGAATATTAAAATAATAAATCACGGTGAAATCATCAGTGACGCTCTGCGGCGCATGGAATAGGGGCAACTCACAGCCGGCACTCCCCCACACTGCCGCTCAGCGCCGGCTTGGGATGCAATCGTCACCCCCTGCAACGTATCGTATCCCGCTGCACCCATCTTCTCGCCCTGTAAGGTCCGGATCTCTCCAGAGGAAAACCTCCCGGCTTTGGCTGGCACCCGCCGCTCCCCTACAATATCTCTCTTTTGTCAAACAAGGGTGAAAGCCGGATCTGTGGTTGCCTGAAATAGGGCAAATTCGTCAAATTGCCCCAAAGTGACAGAAGAGGATATAGCAGTAGGCACTTAGGTTCGCACATTTCGGCCTCTTTTGCACCCCCCCCACTCCGGCTCCTATTGTCCTAACCCATATTACTACTGGGATATAGACGTAGGCCAGCGTCTGGCTGGCCTGAAGGTCTAATGTTTTAACCTAAGTGCATACTGCTATAACAGCTGACGGCAACAGACATGAGATCAATTCCTATAAAGCAGTTGCCACCGATTTGTGAGACTTAGGTGAGAGAGCCCGTTTGGGTGAGAGAGCCCGTTTCTCTAACAAACCAAGTTTCTACGCGCTCACCGCTGAAATAGAGTTCTGAGCAATTCTCAATTCAAAATACAATCTTGAAAATTGTTTGCCACACCCAGCCTGCCCCTTACCGGGCCAAGTCCTGAGAAATAAGCAGCACATTATACCCTATTGGGAAGCGCCTGTCAAGAAAAAGCGATCGCTCCTGACTTGGAGCGGGTATAAGTAAATCTTATATATAGGGTTTAAAATACTAATCTAAATTTCCTGTAGAAGTATCCAGAAGTCTCAGTAAACTTAAGTTACAGCTCCATAATTCATGTCAGACAGTCCCAGATCCTGACACGACGAGTGGCTTGTAACGAAATATAACACTTGTGGGTATGACAGGTGCAGCTCCAACAAGCGTCCCAGTTGCTTTAACGATAGCGGGTTCCGATAGTGGCGGCGGAGCCGGCATTCAGGCTGATATCCGGACATTTGCCTTTCACAGCGTCCACGGCACTAGCGCCATAACCTGCGTGACGGCTCAGAACACTCTGGGGGTGACGCGAGTGGATGCGCTGCCGGCTGCGGCGGTCGCTGCCCAGATCGAGGCCATTGTCTCGGACATTCCAGTGGGAGCGGTCAAAACCGGCATGCTGCTCAACCAGGAGATTGTTGCAGCTGTGGCGGAGCGGGTGAGAGCCCTAAGTCTGCCCAACTTGGTCGTGGACCCAGTGATGGTGTCGCGCACCGGCGCGAGGCTAATTGATGATCGCGCCGCCGCCACCTTGCGGAAGGCCCTGCTGCCGCTGGCGGCGATTGTCACCCCGAATCGATACGAAGCCGAACTCTTGAGCGGCTTGCAGATTCACACCCTCGATGACATGCGAGCTGCAGCTCAGCAAATCTACCGGTTGGGAGCGAAAGCCGTATTGGTCAAAGGGGGAAGCATGGAGGGAAGTCTGCGGGGCGTCGATGTCTGGTTCGATGGCCACAAACTGGAAACCTTGAAGACAGCTGCCGTGGACACCAGCAACACCCACGGCAGCGGCTGCACCCTCTCAGCGGCGGCAGCCGCCAATCTAGCCCTGGGAAAAGATCCCCTATCTGCCATCAAACAGGCCAAGGAATACGTTACCTCCGCCCTGCGGCACTCCCTGCCAATTGGAGGGGGCAGCGGGCCTTTAGGACACTTTTTTCCGCTGCTACAGTCTCAAGGCTAAAGAAAATTAACCGGGCCAGAGAAAACCCTACAAAAAGAACAAAAAATACCTTCAACTTACTCTATAAAAAGTTTAAATTTTAAGAGAAAATTGAAGGAAACAAATGTATCAAAAACTGCATATAAAAATTGCAATTGATAAAGTCCCTTTGCGGAAGGTAATGAACATGGCTGGCGGACTTTTTTTAGGATCGGGAAAGCGCGGGTTCAAGACATACCAACTGCGAGAGGCTGAGCAGCGGCGCAGCCGAATGTACCAGGCGATCGTGCTGATGCTGGTCGTGACATCCCTGATCGGCGGCTACACCTACCGTCTGGTGAACCTGCAGCTGGTACAGGGCTCGCAAAACCGGCAGCGAGCGGATAACAACCGCATCCGTCTGGTGCCAGTGCGTGCGGAACGAGGAAATATCCTAGACCGCAACGGCAAACTGCTGGCGGCGAATCGCCTCTCCCGTTCCCTCTATTTGTGGCCGAAGGAACAAAAGCCAGAAGAATGGTCGCGCACAGCTGAAAAACTTAGCGCTGTCCTCAAAATCCCCACCGCCGACATTCTCAAAAAATTGCAGAAGACCGGCTACAAATCAGCCCTGCCGGTGCGGCTCGGAACCGCTCTCAGCCAGAATGCCTTCGTCGCGCTGGCCGAGCGAGCTGCCGAATTTCGGGGCGTTGAAGTGCGTCCTGAAGCCAGCCGCTTCTATCCGCAGGGCAACCTGGCCAGTCAGGTTCTCGGATATATTGGCGAAGCCAGCCCCGAACAGTTGCTAGAGCACCCAGACTATCCGATGGGAATGATAGTTGGCCAAATGGGGATCGAGCGCATGGCCAACAAGGATCTGAGCGGCGTCTGGGGCCGCCGCCTGATTGAGGTGAATGCGATGGGTGAGGAACTGCGCCAAATGGGCGTAGATCCTCCCACACCGGGCACTGCCGTGCGGCTGACCCTAGATCTCCAGCTGCAGAAAACCGCTGAAGCAGCCCTCGCCCAGCGACGGGGGGCAGTAGTGGTGCTCGATGTTAAAACCGGCGCTGTGCTGGCGATGGCCAGCGGACCGTCTTTCGACCCCAATATATTCACCCGTCAGGTGAAAGCCTCTGAGTGGGAGCGACTGCAAAACCTCGACGAGCCTTTTGTCAATCGCGCCCTGCAAGGCTACCCACCGGGGAGCACCTTCAAGATTGTCACCGCCGCTGCCGGTATGCAGTCAGGCAAGTTCCCTCCTAACACCTACCTGTTCTCCTCTTCTGCGATCGCGGTTGGTGGGATTCTTTTCCACGAACATGGCGGCGGTTATGGCACGATCGGCTATCGGGACGCCTTTGCTTACAGCAGCAACACCTTTTTCTATCAAATCGGCATGAACGTAGGAGCCGATGATATAGCTAAATGGGGGCGCAAACTGGGAATTGGCGACATAACTGATTTCAAGCTTTTGGGGCTCGATGGTGGCACTCACGGTTTCCTGCCCACGCCAGCGAAAAAAGAGAAGCTCTATGGAGAGCCCTGGTATATCGGCGATACGGTCAGCATGTCTATTGGCCAGGGTCTGGTGCTGGCCACGCCCCTGGAGCTGGCGGTGATGGTGGCGTCGATCGCCAATGGTGGCTATCGCGTCAAACCCCATCTCTTGGCGGCGAAAACCAACACACAGGAAACCAAACCAGAACCCACCGGCATGTCACCTGACACGGTGGCTACTATTGCCGATGGGCTAGTTGCGGTGGTGGCAAAAGGCACCGCTCAGCAGCTCAATGACGGTTCCATTCCCCTGACTGCCGGCAAAACCGGCACGGCTGAAGTCTTCGGTCAGGAAGACAACGCTATGTATGTGGCCTTTGGGCCGATTGACAAGCCGGAAATTGCTATCGCCGTTGTTGTGGAGAATGCCGGCTATGGCGCGGTTTCCGCCGCACCCATCGCCAAGCAACTGTTCAAAACCTATTTCAGCCAGCCAAAACCTCAAAAGTAACATCTCACCAGGTATAGCAGCAGTCATATTGCTTAGGACGTCACGGACCTAGGGAAAAAGGCGTAGGGCAGGCGTTCCCTCTGTGCCCTCTCGATATAATGTCCTAACCTAAGTGCATACTGCTATAAAAGATTTCTTTTTCTTTTGCCACCCGCAGCGGCGGGTTTGGCCAGACCTGCTGGCGTCACAGCCGGCTGGTCTGATAAACCCGCCCCCGCACAGCCGATTTTTACGGCAGTGTGGTTTTTTATTAAACCGCCAAGGCGCTGAAATCGCGGGGGAGTAAGAAAAATAAAGAAGACCGGTACAGACGGAATTGAGCCGTGCGCCGGCACAGTTAACCCTGACATGCCGGTAACAAGAAACCGGGGTTCCCAACCCTCCCGGGTTTATCCATCTTCCGTTTATTTTTCCCGGCACACCGAGAACTTTTTCGTGACGAGTGACAGGCATGTTTTTCTGCCTTGAGGCACTTGTCATTCGTCACGTTTTGTGCTATTGAAGCGGGAGGCTTTAAGAGCGGAGCCGGATGAACAGATCGGCGGTGAGGACGCCCTTGTCGCCACCGGCACTGCTAACGCCGATACCGCGCAAATGTTTGAACGCCCCTGACCGCTGCACCAGCCCCAGCAGAGGCAGCCGGCGCTCTAAAATCGGTTGAGTGGCGGACCAGTCGAGATAGGCGTAGCCGTAATTCGGTCGGGGCAGCGCTGAGATAGCTTCCAGGAAGGGAAGGGCGGCGAGTGCGCTCCCCCCCTTAGCGGCGGAGAGGGCCTGCTCCATTGCGCCAATTGAGGAGGCGAAAATCTCGTAATTGCCGGCCAGTGCGCGCACTCCGACCACCTGAGCGACCAGCTGGGGCGGGCTCGATTTTTGCCCGCCGGCATCCGAGGCGCTCAGTTTAGTCCAAGCAGTCACTTGCCTGCTCCCCAGCGTCAGAGCGCCAGCGCTCAACCCCTGACTGCGGGCGATCCCGTCGAGACGCTCAACGCTCTTGGCCAGTTCTGGCGATTGCTGGGCGACAAAAATCCAGTCGGAGGTGCCATCTGCCTGGCTCGGGAGCAATCCCAAGGCGTACTCTCCCCTCACACCCTCGAAGATATCCCGCGCCAGGTCGATTCCCCAGCGATTCCCGAGGGCGGTGAGGGACTCGCTGAGGGGCTGCTTGAGCAGCCCCTGTCCGGAAAGGCTGGCGTCCAGCTGATCCCACAGCCCGCGCAAATCCGAGCCGGCGGCTAGCACCGCCACTGACTCTGGAGCGTATTGCAGCGCTCCCACCGGCTCGGACAAGCCCGGAGCCGCCGGTGCCGGCATCTCCGGGATCAGCACCGCTGTGTGCGCCAGCAACCCCTGCCGGTTCAATCCTGCGGCGAGGGCTAAATTAGGCGACTCGGAAGAGGTGACAGGGGACGGGTTTTCTTCGAGCCTGTTACCGGTCAGGGCAGCTAGCTGAGAGAGATTCAGGAACGCCACACCAATGCGAGCCTGATCCAGCCGGTTCAAAGCTAGCTGGTAGGAACTGGAACTGCTCAGGTTTAAGTTAGGCGCTGCGACGTTATTGATCGCGTCGCGCAGCACCTTGGGGTGATTGGCAAACAGGACAAATTGGTCGGCTACGACTGCTGTGGCCAAGCTATGAGCTGGCTCGACAGGCGGGACGCCTGTCTCTGGGGCGGCGGTTGTGCCGGCACTGCTGTAGATTAGGGTGACACCTCGGTAGGGCTCAAAGACCAAATCTTTGCCGGCGCTGGCTTTGTTTCCCCAGAACAGCTGCAAAAATTCCCGGCTGCGGGAGCCATCTCGGGTGGACAGCGCCAGGAGATACCCAGGCTGCATGCCGTTTTCCGAATTGCGATCTATGTCTGCCGAGGTGCAAGCTGCGGTGATTTCCTCCCCCAGCCAGGGCTGGACATCTTTGTTGTAGTCCAAACCGGCAAGCCCCAGCAAGTTTTGTTTGAACTCGTCGAGTTCCGCTCCTGTTAGCCGGCGCTGGGAGGGTGACGCCAGCAGCTCAGTGAGCGCCTTCAGCCGGTCTGGATTGACGAGCAAAGACACCATCGCCGGTGCGCCAGAAGGCACAAACATCGCTGCTGCTGGGCTGGCTGACACTCCGCCCCCCAAAAGCGCCAGCGGACTGTTGGCTGTCAGCCAGTAAAAGCCACCGGCACCAATTAACAGCAGCACCAGCACGCCGGCTGCCACGATAGAAAAAAACGATCTGGGTTTCATCGCTGATCCCCTCTGCCAGAGGTTCATTTTTGGCCAATATGGGTGGCGCTAGGGAGTAGGAGCGGGGCAAGCAGATATCGTTCCCTACCAGCAAACATTTTAGGTGAACCCGCCCCTACAGCCTCTGCGCTGCCACCTATATTGACAATTATCTCGGATTTGGGGGCACCTTCCCATCCGGCATGGGGCATAGGGTATGGGGCATGGGGCATGGGGCATGGGGCATAGGGCATGGGGCATAGGGCATGGGGCATGGGGCATGGGGCATTGCTTTTCCCCTAACACCTGAAATTTAATACCTGAAACCGAATACCTCAAAGCTGGCTCCTGAAACTCAACTCCTAAAAGCGAATCCCTAACCGCCGGCCAATGTTGTTGGATTTTAGGTTTTAGGTTTTCGCTCCTATATCTAAAGCCTCAACCCTAACCCTTAACCACAAGTGTTAAATCTCATCACAAGACCTTCTATTCCATTTTTTTAACTTTTCGGAACTTAGTAAAAATTTTCTAGCTGTGGCAGTCCTGCATAGGTAATGATGGGCTTTTGCCGCCCCAAATTTTCCGTAGAAAGCGTTACCGAAACTGGCTTCTTGGACAATTAGCATCTTTTCTAGGATTTACGAAGTTTTTATCCTTCGCCTGAGCGCAGCAGATGCCGTTTTATTAAAACCAATTTTACCGGAGAACCAAACCTGTTAGTAAAGTCACCCTTACTTGTGCAGGACTACCGGCAATGACACCCTGACTGGCGGTGCCGGTGCTGACAAATTCATCTTGACAGCAGGCAAGGGCAGTGATAAAATTACTGCCTTTGAAAATGGCATTGATTCCCTAATATTGGCCGGTGGTTTGCAATTCCAGCAACTGACAATTAGCTGGAAAAACGGTGCCCCTACTATCAAAATTGCTGGGACTGATGAGGTGCTTGCCACTCTTAGAGCAGTAGCCAGTTAGGTTAGGACATTAGACCTTCAGGGGGGGCGGGACGCCTGCCCTACGTCTATAGAGCAGTAAGCATTTAGGAAACCTACATTCCGGCCTTCCTTGCTCCCCCGCTCCCGAAGCTTCTATTGTTCTAACCAATATGACTGCTGCTATAATGGGGTTAAAATTAACTTGATTGGCGTCCAATAGTTTACTAAATTTTAGTCCAAACCAGACAGCAAAATTCAATAATGTTTAAACCCGGTGTCTCAAAGAAACCGGGTTTTTCTACAGGACAGTGAGCGTCTCTGTCGCGTTGCTCTGTGAGTGGTGAGAGTGGAGAAACCCGGTGAGCGTAAGGGCGCGTCCCGTCAGGCTCCCAAAGCAGCAGCGTAGGGCCGGTGCCCCCGCGCCCGCCCCCAAAGCAGGTTTCAATCCCCGCCACAGGTTGAAAAATCATTGATAAGCGCTATACTGTCCGTGTGGCGTGTGGGGATTTCCCACCTTATGAGTGGCTGATTTTTTTGTTATAGTGTAACAGGAACCTGCTTGTTTTTGCTAGAGATTTTAGCAGGTTTGGTAAAAGTTAGTAGCTTCGCGTCCCGTTAGCGCAGCGGCAGCGTCAGCAGCTCCCGTGAAGGACGCGCTTAAGGGCGCTAACCCTCTCGCGCAGTCGCCCTGAACCAGTTGACTGAGAGGAAACAAGCTGATCTTTATGCGAGCCCCACAACTGCCGGTTGTGCGCAGACGCACCCTGCGGGAAGTGGTAGAGCCTGCTACAGGAGCGTCCCAGAGGGACGAAGGTGGCACCATCTGCCCAGTGGCTTTCCATTGCAGAAGATGGGGCGAGCTGCCGGCTGCAGGATCGGGGGAAATACGGACAGTAATTCCTTTGATTGCAAGTCCCTATCAAACAACAGTGGGGCGCAAGCCCCCAATGCGTTACATTTCTTTACTAAAACAGTGGTAAAGACTCAAATAGTTTTTACATTTTTTAGAGAGTTTCCAGCCGCAGCGCTTCTGCGGCAACAGAGTTAAGATTGGCATGGATGCTTCCAGGGTTCCAGTTGCAGGGGCTGCCCCGACTGACTGAGGCAGGAGAGCAAGCATTGAGTGGGCGACTCCCTAAAATTCAGGCGCTACCTCGCTCCGCAGCGGTAGCGCCCCGACCTCATTTCTGACGGCATTTGCAATAAAGCGCCCGCTCAAGGCAGCAAGACACCAGCAGTTTTTGTGCGTATACTTTACTTAGTTGCGTGCGATTCGTTTGAGCCTAAATGGCCATAAATGGCCAGGGACGGCCAGCTAGGGACAGGAAACTGAACCTTGACAACTGGACAGTTATGAAGGTGAAGCCAACAGGCTAAGTCCTTCCGGTCAAGTGCCGACTTGAAAGCACTATCCCTACTGTAGAGACTGGTCATCAACCGGTAAAGCGGGATAGAAAGGCGTTCCTACTGCCAGCCTAGGGTGGTACAGGTCGAGCAAGGGGTCATGGGTACGCAAGAAAGGTACGACTGAACCATCGTGAGTAAAGACCAGCCACAATAAGGCTGCTCAAGGCTGGAGACCAATAGTCAAGGGGAATGGGAGGCAGCCAATTTGGCTTGGACTGCTAGGCACACACCCAAAACCCGGTGGATAGTACCGCCCTAAAGCCTCAAACAAATAACTATCTGGAACGAAGTAACCCACCCGATGTTTCCCCAGGAGTCGAGCCTGAGGCAATCAACCAAGATGCAACCTCTAGAGCAATCTAGGACGCGGGTGGACGGGATGGTGTCAGAAGCTTTCAGCCTTGCTGTAATGGCTTGGATATGCAGACAGACACCCGGTTGTAAGGAAGGATAAAGCTGTGAGAAAAGAGTGTAGATGCCTAAAGCCGAACTCACAATTCAGGATGGGATGAGCGTTCCGCAAGAATGGAACCAGATTAACTGGAAGAAACTTGAGCGTCGCGTTTTCAAGCTCCAGAAGCGGATTTATCAAGCCAGCAAGCGCGGTGACACTAAAGCAGTTCGCAGACTCCAGAAAACTTTGCTTCACTCATGGAGCGCAAAAATGATTGCGGTACGGCGAGTCACGCAAGATAACCAAGGCAAGAAGACGGCAGGTGTGGATGGCGTAAAATCGCTAACCCCAAAGCAACGTCTCGCCTTAACAGGCCAATTAAGGCTCTCCGGGAAATCCAAACCAACACGCCGAGTGTGGATACCTAAACCCGGGAAGGATGAAAAGCGGCCATTAGGGATACCCGTGATGTACGATCGCGCATTACAGGCTCTCGTGAAGCAAGCGCTAGAACCCGAATGGGAAGCCAAGGAAGAACCTAACAGCTACGGTTTCAGACCCGGGCGCTCCTGCCACGATGCAATCGGAGCAATATTCGACGCAATTCGATATAAGGCCAAATATGTGCTGGATGCCGATATTGCGAAGTGCTTCGATAGGATTGACCACAAGGCCCTCCTGACAAAAGTGGATACATTCCCCTCTCTACGCCGCCAAATTAAGGCATGGCTGAAAAGCGGGGTCATGGATAAGAGCGTGCTTGAGGAGACAAATCTAGGCACACCACAGGGAGGAGTAATATCTCCCCTGCTGGCCAACATTGCGCTGCACGGATTAGAGGAAAGGGTTAAGCAACATGCAGAAACGCTTAAAGGAGGAAGCAAAAGAGACAGAAGACACGCCCTGAGCCTAATCCGATACGCAGATGATTTCGTGGTATTACATGAAAACACCGAAGCCGTTCAGAAGTGCCAAGAAATAATCGCTGACTGGTTAAAGGGAATTGGGCTGGAATTAAGCCAATCCAAAACTCGGTTAGCCCACACACTGCACAAAATGCCTGATGGCACAGAACCAGGGTTTGACTTCCTGGGATTTACAGTGAGGCAGTTCTCCGTGGGGAAACACCAGTCAGGTAAAAACACACACGGCCAAAAGCTAGGGTTCAAAACAATCATAAAGCCAGCGGACAAAAAGGTCAGACTGCACCAGGAAAAGATAGCAGAGGTCATCGACGCCCACAGGGCAGCCCCTCAGGCAGCCCTAATAAAGCGTCTAAACCCCATAATCCGGGGATGGGCCAACTATTATTCAGCAGTGTGCAGCAAAGAAACCTTCTCAGAGTCAGACCATATGGTCTACGCCAAACTGCGCCGCTGGGCACGCCGCCGCCACCCCAACAAAAATGGTGCGTGGTGCACTAACAAATACTGGCACACCATCGGGGGAAACAACTGGACATTCGCCACCAGAGAGGATGCCAACCCTCTAATCCTGCGGAAACATTCGGAAACCCCGATTGTGAGGCACACAAAGGTGAAAGGAGAAGCCAGTCCCTACGACGGAGACCTCGCATACTGGAGCGCGAGCATGGGACAGTACCCAGAAGTCAAGCCAGTGGTGGCAAAACTACTGAAGGGACAGAAAGGGAAATGCGCCCACTGCGGACTGACATTCAGACCGGGAGACTTGTGGGAAATAGACCATATCCAATCCAAGGCCAAAGGCGGTGGAAAAGGGTATGAGAACCTGCAATTGCTCCACAAACACTGCCACGATTGGAAAACCCGTTACGACGGGTCTGGTACTCGTGACAAGAGTCCTGCAACTGAGGAGCCGGATGATGCGAAAGTATCACGTCCGGTTCTGAAGACGAGCGGGCGGGGTAACTCGTTCGCTTAGTTCAACACCCTGATGAGCTCAAAAGCTCATTTTTCCTGAGCCGTAAGGAGCGATTGTCTATTTTAGCAGAGCGAGTTCTTAGAGTTTTAAGAAATTAAAAAACTAAAAACAGGCAAGCAATTTAAGAGGTGATGACTTCGTTATGGCAGAAGGCACAGCGTCAAAACCAAAGGGCAAAAAACTGAAAAACAGTAAAACAGACGAGTTTGGGGCAAAAAAAGCCGTCTGTAACGAAGTTGTCCATTTTTACCGGGCGGCGCTCAGTGAGCGCCCGCAAAGAGAAGCCAGATGGGGGCGGGCTTTTACTCGATCGCGTCAGGTAGAAATCCTGACTCCAGGAATCCGCACGCTGACCCCAAAGTGGCCTGTTTCCGGGAATGTTACGCAAGATTGCAGGCGGAGAGCACTCTCGGGCGCTGTTTCAATCTCGTTGCCGGGATGGCTTGGCCTAAAAATATTCTTCTCCTGCCGGCGGCGGAAATCATTATCCGTTTCATGGGGTCAGACTCACACCATCGGGATGCTCCCGATAAACCCGCCCCCAAGAGCGGGAGGGGCTGCCCTGTGGGATCGCGGAGGTGTTTGGGCACCGGCCTGGAATACAAGAGTCAGGCAGCAGGCGCTGTCTTGCCGAGTCAGAGGTAGAGCTCGCAGCTGAAAAGGCTGCCCGCTCTTCAGAAAATAAGTGCGGCACCTCAAGGGTGTCGAAAAAAGCACGCATGCTGGAAAGTAAAAAATTCAGCTGTTTGCTGTCCGAGGACAAGATGCGTGAACCGGCTTTCCACGATGAAGATTCTACTGGTAGAAGACGACGAACATCTCGCAAAAACCCTGGAGATAGTTCTGAGCGAACAGCACCACACAATCGATGTGGCCAAAGATGGCCTCAAGGGCTGGGATCTGGCAGAGGCGTTTACATACGACTTGATCCTGCTAGACGTGATGCTGCCCAAGCTGGACGGGATTACCCTGTGCCGGCGGATGCGCTCCGCACGCATGAGCGTGCCAATCATGCTGCTGACCGCCAAAGACAGCAGCAGCGATAAAGTCATGGGGTTCGATGCCGGTGCCGATGACTATGTGGTCAAACCCTTTGACCCTCAGGAATTAGTGGCTCGAATTCGAGCCCTGCTGCGCCGGGGAAAAGCGCCCTTGCCGCCGGTGCTGGAGTGGGGTGGCCTGCGCCTCGACCCCAGCACCTGTGAGGTGAGCCACGGCGAGCACCTGCTGCACCTGACGCCGAAGGAGTACGGACTGCTGGAGCTGTTCATGCGCAACAGCAATCGGGTATTCAGTCGCAGTGCGATTCTCGAGCAGCTGTGGTCGTTTGAAGAGCCGCCGGCAGAAGAGACAGTCCGAGCGCACATCAAAGGTTTGCGGCAGAAACTCAAAAGTGCCGGTGCCCCGACGGACTTGATCGAGACGGTTTACGGACTGGGCTATCGCCTCAAACCCGAACCCCCACCGGCTCGCTCTTCTGCCGGGGCTGCCCAGGAGCAACAGGAAGCCGCCAGGGCCCGAGAGTTAAACGGCGGTGGCAAGCCACACCCCCAAAGTGCCGATCGCGCCTCAAAACCGGCACCCGCCACCCAGGAGTCCGACAGGAGAGGGAGTCTGTCTAGCGCTGCGGAGGAAGCGCCGAACAGTTTCTCACCGGCAGCAACGCAGCAGAAAATAGAAGAAGCAGTCAGCGAATTGTGGAAGCGGTTCAAAGAGCCCAGCAAAAAGCGGGTGGCTGAGATCGAGCGGGCGGTCGCCGCCCTCCAAGAAGGCAGGCTGAGTGAGGATCTCCGCAACAGGGCCATCTCGGAAGCCCACAAACTTGCCGGTTCGCTGGGAACCTATGGCTTCCCCCTGGGCTCCAAGCTAGCCCGGAACATCGAACACGCGCTGATAAACCCGAGGCTGAGTCAAGAGCAAGTGCCGCACCTCTGGGAGATGGTGCAGTCCTTGCACAGGCAGCTGGAGTCCCCACCGGCACTAGCCGTTTCCTGCAGGCTCCCCGAGAGCAGCGCCACTCCGACCGCCAGCCCCTCGGAAGCGCCGCACAGCCAGCTGTCACTGCTCCTAATTGTCAGCGACCACGCACTGGCGGCGCAACTCAGCGAAGAGGCTCGCTCCCTGGGAATGCGCGATGTAGAAGTTCCCGACTGGTGCGCCGCAAGAATTGCTTTCGCCTCTGCGCCGCCGGATGTGGTGGTGCTCGACCTCTCGTGCGCCGACACAGCCAGTGAGGGGTTGCAGCTGCTCAGCGAACTGACGGGCCGGTCCCCGGAGGTGCCGGTGCTGGTGCTCACCGGTCGAAATGGATTCGCTGACCGCGTGGAAGTGGCCAGACGGGGCGGGCGAGCCTTTTTGCAAAAGCCCGTCTCGCCGGCACTGGTGATGGATGCGGTTCTGGACGTGCTGCAGCGCCCCGCCGCCAATCAGTCCAAAGTGATGATCGTGGACGACGACCTGGAAGTGCTCGAAGCCCTGCGGGCTTTGCTGAAACCCTGGGGCTTTAAGCTGACCACCTTGGAAGATCCCAACCAGTTCTGGGACACCCTGGAAAGCAGCGTCCCAGACCTGCTGGTTCTTGATGTCGAGATGCCCGAACACAGCGGAATTGAACTGTGCCAAGTGGTGCGCAACGACCCCTGCTGGAGCGGGCTGCCGGTGCTGTTCCTCACCGCCCACAGCGATGCCGACACCCTGCACAAAGTCTTCGCCGCCGGTGCCGATGACTACGTGACCAAGCCCGTTGTGGGCCCGGAACTGGTCACCCGCATCCTCAACCGCCTGGAACGCACCCAGCTGATCCGGAGTATGGCGGAATCCGATCCCCTCACCGGCTTGGCCAACCGGCGCAAGTCGATCCAAGACCTCGGGCAATTGCTGCGCCTTGCTGACCGCTACAGCCAGCCCCTGTGCTTGGCTGTTATGGATGTGGACCGGCTCAAGCAGATTCACGACCAATATGGCCACGCTGCCAGTGAGACCGTGCTGCGCCGCTTGGGCGAACTGTTGCACCGCCACTTCCGCAGTGAGGATGTCGTGGCTCGCTGGGGCGGCGAAGAGTTCGTCGCCGGCATGTATGGCATGAGCAAGCTCGATGGCCTGCAGCGCCTTAAGGAGTTGCTCGACAGCTTCAGCCAGCAGGAGTTCACCGGCTCCAAGGGCGAGACGTTTCGGGCCACCTTCAGTGCCGGTGTTGCCGAATATCCCAGGGAGGGTTCTGACCTGCAAACCCTCTACCGGTCAGCCGACGCCGCACTTGAGGAAGCTAAAGCCGCAGGGCGCAATTGCGTCGTGCCGGCGCACTGAGCCGATTGCCAACTCCAGAAGCCGAAAGGCGGGTGCATAGCGGGCTAAATTGACATCCCCACATCTAAGTTGCTTTTTAGTAAATTTAGTAAAGAGCCGTAAGTTTTTTTTAATAAGCTAGGCTATTATCTACCGAGTAAAAAAGCGCAAATTAAATGCGTTATTTTTTAGGGCGGCAGTCATCACGCATGTATGGCATCATCGCCAGAACGCATACATCTGTGTGTCTTCCCTCTGCGCATGGGGCTCATGCGCATGAGCCCCATGCGCATGAGCCCCAGACGCCATGCCATTCATGTCCGCTCCCAATGTGGCTGCTGCTATCTAACCCCGCTCTGAATGGCTGGCACAAATGCCGCTCCGCAATCTACAGACGCCACATCTGGGAGAGGCGAAATCTCGGAGACGCGACACCGGCCTTCGCACAGCGGCGGTGTGGCTTAGAATCTATAGAGAGCCCCTGATGCTGAAGTCCCGTTCACTTTGGACAATCAATCTGTGAGCACAATTCCCGCAGCGCCAGCCGGCGCAAAACCTGAAAGTCCAGAACTGGAAAGATTCCCAGCTGAGAGCACCGGCGTCACACTGCAGGTCAATGGCGTGCGGCACACTCTCAGCATAGAACCGCGCGTCACCCTGCTCGACGCCCTGCGCGAACATCTGGGCTTGATGGGCACTAAAAAAGGCTGCGAACAAGGCGAGTGCGGCGCTTGCACCGTACTCGTGAATGGCCGGCGCACCAACTCCTGCCTGGCACTGGCAATTATGCACGCCGGTGCGGAAATCCTCACCATTGAAGGTCTGGCACAGGATGGCCAAATTCACCCGCTGCAAGCCGCCTTCATCGCTCACGACGCCTTTCAGTGCGGGTACTGCACCGCCGGTCAAATTATGTCCGCCGCCGGCTTGCTTGCAGAATGCCCGGTCCCCTCCGATGCGGAGATCCGGCAAGGCATGAGCGGCAACCTCTGCCGGTGCGGCGCTTACCCAAATATTGTCGCAGCGATTCGCCAAGTGGTGGGGGAAAACAGTGCGCCCGTTTAGTTACATCCGAGCCCATATAAAAGAAGCGGCTATCGCAACAGTCACCGGCAACCCAGCAGCATCATTCATTGCCGGCGGCACCGATCTGCTGGGACTGATGAAAAACGGCGTGCGAACACCCAGCGAACTCGTAGACATCAACCCCCTGCCCCTGGCGCAAATCGAAGTGGCAGCCGGCGGGGCGCGCATCGGGGCGCTGGCACGCCTGAGCGAGATCGCCGGTAACGCCGCTATTCGCGCTCAATACCCCGTCCTGTCGCAAGCGCTGCTAGAAAGCGCCTCCCCGCAACTGCGGAACATGGCCACTGCCGGTGGCAACCTCATGCAGCGGGTGCGCTGCCCTTACTTTCGCGATCCGGCATTTCCCTGCAACCGGCGCGATCCAGGCACAGGCTGCTCTGCCATCTCCGGTTACAGCCGCAGCCACGCCATCTTTGGCACTAGCGAACACTGCATTGCGGCACACCCCTCCGACTTGGCTGTGGCGCTAGCAGCCCTGGACGCCACCCTCTGCACTTCTGGAATCAGCGGCGATCTCCGCATTCCCATCGGGGACTTCTACCTGTTGCCTGGGGAGACACCGGCGCGGGAAACCGCACTCGAGCCCGGAGAGCTAATCGTCGCCATAGAAGTGCCAGCCTCCCCGCTGACGGCACGCTCCCACTACCTGAAAGTGCGGGACCGCGCCAGCTTCGAGTTCGCCCTCGTGTCCGCCGCCGTAGCGCTGGAAGTCACAGACGGCACCGTACAGTCGGCGCGGGTGGCATTCGGCGGCGTCGCCCCGAAACCGTGGCGATCTCAAGCCGCTGAGGACGCTCTCGTGGGCCAACCGGCAAGCTTGGCGGCGTTTGCCGCAGCGGCAGAAGCTGCAGTCCTCGGCGCTAAACCCCAGCAGCACAACGGCTTCAAAATAGAATTGGTCAAACGTGTCCTTGTCCGCGCCCTCTCAACTGTTGCAGGAATCTCATGAATCAGATTGTTGGCAAACCGCTCGATCGGGTCGATGGCCGGCTGAAGGTTACGGGTGAGGCGCTCTACACCGCAGATTTCCCGATTGAAAACCTGGCATACGGCGCTCTCATCGAAAGCACAATCGCCAAGGGCAGGATCGTCAAGATTGACACCAGCGCCGCTGAAGCCGCCCCCGGCGTTTTGGGAATTGTTACCCACCTCAACGCCCCGCCTCTGGCCAAAGTGAGCTATTTTCCAGCCGGTCAGAGCCTGCCGGTGCTGCAAGACGGCACGGTGCACTACAGCGGGCAGCACTTGGGCGTCATTGTAGCAGACACCTTCGAGCGAGCCGTGTGCGCCGCCGAGCTTGTTAGGATTGAATACGAAGAAGATAAGCCGGTGGTAGTGATGGAAGAGGCTCTCGAACAAGCATTCGAGCCCGAATCGCTTTGGGGGATGATGCCGGCTCGCTACAGTCGGGGCGATGTCGCGCAAGGTCTGGCTCAGGCAGAAGTGCGGGTTGAGCAAGCCTACACCACGCCGGTGGAACACCACAATCCCATCGAGCCGCTGGCAACTGTAGCCGTCTGGGAAGGCGAGCTCCTAACCCTCTACGACTCCACCCAGGGGGTTTCTCAAACACAGCAAGGCGTGGCTCAGTACCTGAATCTGCCCCCGGAAAATGTCCGCGCTATCTCGCGGTTCATCGGTGGCGGCTTCGGCTGCAAGGCTTTTGTCTGGCCTAGCACAGTTCTCGCTGCCGTGGCGGCTCGCCACGTTGGCCGTCCCGTGAAACTCGTCCTGACGCGAGCGCAGATGTACACCTCCTGCGGGTACCGGCCCGAAACCCGACAGCACCTGACTCTGGGCGCAACGAAAGAGGGGGAACTCACTGGAATTACTCACACAGGCACCTCCCTGACCTCACCCTTTGATGACTATATTGAGCCGGTTGGATCGGGGACGGACATCATATATGCCTGCCCCAATCTTGAAATAAAGTACATTCTGGGCCGCATCAACGCCGGAACGCCCACAATGATGCGGGCACCTGGCCACGCCCCGGGGGCGTTTGCCCTTGAATCGGCAATGGACGAACTCGCCTGCGCCCTGGAAATCGACCCCATTGAGCTGCGGCTGCGCAATCACGCGGACACAGACCCCCGCACGGGACAGGAGTGGTCCAGCAAGTCGCTGAAAGAGTGCTACCAAATCGGGGCAGAGCGTTTTGGCTGGCACCGGCGCAGCCCCGCGCCCGCTTCTATGCGCGAGGGCCACTATCTCACCGGCTGGGGCATGGCCAGCGCCACTTACCCGGTCTATTCCGTGCCGGCGTCCGCAAAGGTGCAAATCTTTGCCAGCGGGGAAGCGCTGGCCCAAAGCGGCACCCAGGACTTGGGCACCGGCACCTACACCGTAATGACTCAGGTCGCCGCTGAGGCGCTGGGCATCCCTTGCGAGCGCGTGCGGTTCGATCTCGGTGACACCAAGCTGCCAAAAGCTCCTGTAACCGGCGGCTCCATGACCGCGAGCAGCGTTGGCCCAGCCGTGCGGCAGGCGGCCCTAGCAGCGCGGAGCAAGGTGATTCAGATAGCAGTGGGAGATCCGAAATCGCCGCTCTATCAGTGTTTAGAAGCGGAGATTAGCGTCGAGTCAGGCCGGCTTTTCCTCAGCCAAGATCCGTCAAAAGGAGAGACTTATCCAGACATTCTCACCCGTCAGGGGCTGGAAAGCGTCGCAGCGGAGAGTCAAACTTCCAGAGCCGAGAAAAAGCAGTACGCGATGCATTCGTTTGGAGCGCACTTTGCTGAAGTAAAAGTGGATTCCATGCTCGGCGAAGTGCGGGTAACGCGGATGCTGGGTGTCTACGGTGCGGGGCGAATCCTCAACCCCAAAACAGCGCGCAGCCAGATGATTGGCGGTATGATTGGCGGTATCGGCATGGCGCTGATGGAAAAAACGGTTATCGACCCCAATAAAGGGCGCACTGTCAGCGCTAATTTGTCCGATTACCTGATACCCGTTCACGCCGATGTGCCCGACATTGAGGTGGTGTTTGTAGATGAATGCGACCCGCACGTTAATGCCCTCGGGACGAAAGGAATTGGCGAACTTTCTATCGTTGGGGTGGCAGCGGCAATTGCTAATGCTGTTTACCACGCAACGGGAAAACGCATCCGCGATCTCCCGATTATGCCTGATAAGTTGCTATAGGGTTTTAATGAACCGCCATAGACGCGCCAGCGGCTTCCCGCAGGGTAGACGCCAAGAGCGCAAAGAAAGAAGAGTTCGCAAACATTAAAACTGCTATATTAATTGGGCGACGGCTATGAAGGAATTGCAGGATATTATTAAAGCTTTCCAGAAGCTGGAAAGTTGCGGCAAGACAGCAGCCCTCGCCACTCTGGTTAAGCTTCAGGGTTCCAGTTACCGGCAGCCTGGAGCCCGAATGCTGCTGACTGAAGAGGGTGCCGTGGCTGGCTCTCTGAGCGGCGGATGTCTGGAAGATGATGTTTTGGAGCGGGCTGGGGAGGTGATGCGCTCGGGCAATCCGATTGCGGTTGAGTACGACACAAACGCTGGCGAGGATATCATTTGGGGGCTCGGACTTGGCTGTAATGGAATAGTGCGCATTCTGATTGAGTGTCTGGCACAAGAATGTCAAGCAAACCCCATAACATTTATTTCCGAGTGCTTCCACCGGCGACAGGTGGGAGCTATCGCGACTGTATTCTCTGTCACAGGCGAGTTGAGCGCGAAAGTTGGCGACCGCTTGATGCTGCGCCAAGATGGTGCTATTATTAATAATATTGCGGATTCTGATCTCGCCGGCGCTCTGCGCGAGGGGGCTTTAGAAGTTCTGGAAAACAGCCGGTCTACAGTGAAACTGTATGCGCTAAAAGCTGGCAAGGCTGAAGTTTTTATTGAAGTCATCCCGCCGCCCGTCCGGCTGTTACTTTTTGGTGCCGGTGCTGGTGCTGTGCCGGTCGTCCGCTTTGCGAAAGAACTGGGATGGCAGGTAACAGTCATTGACCGCCGTCCCGCTTACGCAACCCCAGCTCGCTTTCCTCACGCACATGAGGTGATTGTTGCCGGTGCGGAAACGATTGACCGGCACATTCAGCCAGACAGTCGCACGGTGGCTGCTGTTATGACGCATCAATATCTCCGCGACCTGGAAATCCTGAAGATACTTTTAACCTCTCCTTTGCCCTATGTAGGTCTTCTCGGTTCTAAAAGCCGAAGCGAAAAGTTACTTGTCGAATTACAGGAAAAAGGGGTTATAATAAAGTCAGAACATCTCGCTCGCTTCTACAGTCCTGTAGGGCTGGATATAGGAGCGGAAACGCCAGAGGAAATCGCCCTGGCTGTCCTGGCTGAGATTCAAGCGGTTTTAGCCGGTCGTCAGGGGGGTTTTTTAAAGCGCCGGTGGGGGCCAATTCACCCGCCAATTCAGTGATGCGCTACTGAGAAACCCGGTTTTTTTAAGAAACCGGGTTTCTGGCACTTAGTCACCCGCCTTGAAGATAAACTCTCTTCTCTTTCCTTGGCGTAACCGGAACGGCGGCGGTAAAAAAAATCCCAACTTCTCTCGCAAAGTGATGAAAGACAGGTTGTCTGAAATTCATGAACAGAAAGAAAGCCATTTACCCCATGTCGGGCTCGTTCTTCTTGCAGCGGGAGCCTCAACTCGCATGGGGACACCCAAACAGCTATTGCTGTATCAGGGGCGAAGCTTGCTCAGACATTCCGCAGAGGTGGCTGTAGCGTCAAAATGCCGGCCTGTTGCTGTCGTGCTGGGAGCTTCTGCCGGTCTGCTGCGAAATGAGGTCCGCCATCTGTCCGTGAGGGTGGTAGAAAATGAGCAGTGGGCGGAGGGGATTAGTTCTTCTATTCGGAGGGGGATTGAAGCGTTGAATGCCGGTCCTACAGAGCTAGAGGCAGTGGTAATAATGCTTTGCGACCAGCCTTTCGTATCCGCTGAAAGTATTAATAAGCTTGTCGATACTTACTCTCTCTCAGGTCAGCCTATTGTCGCTTCAGAGTATGCGGGTACGCTAGGTGTGCCGGCGCTTTTCTCCCGGAGACTGTTTTCAGAACTGGCTAGTCTGAGTGGTGACAGGGGGGCTAAAGATATTATTAGAAACTACAGCCAGTATGTGGCTTGCATTCCCTTTTCGGAAGGCGCTACAGACATTGATACGCTTGAAGACTTCGAGCGGCTGTGCGAGATTAATGTTTAGAGTGCTGTTTTTTTAGTATAGCATGAAGTTCGCGTTTTGTGTGGGCAATTTTCAAAATCGGTTGCGTTATAAATGGGCGTGGGGCATGGGGTATTGGGCATGGAGCATTGGGCATTGACAATTTCCCCCGCTCCTCCCCTCCTCCCCTCCCCTACCTTATATAGCAGTATGCATTTAGGTAAAAAGATTAGACTTTCAGGGCAGGCGGGACGCCGTACCTACGTCTATATCCCAGTAGTAATATGGGTTAGGACAATAGGAGCAGGAGTGCGGGGGTGCAAAAGAGGCCGAAATGTACGAACCTAAGTGGCTACTGTTATATCTGGAAACCCGATCCTAAGATAAACCGGCCCCTGGTGCCCCGTGGAATTCCCCCTGCTCTTAAGTGCAATTTGAAAGCAGTCCGTCAAGTACAGGCGCGACATGTGGCGTCTCTCAAGCTGCGGGGGGGTTCTGCAGGGAAAATCTGAAAGCAAAGCTTAGGCTAAAATGCTATTACACAGAGGGGAAGACCTGTAGCTGCGCATCGCAGACAATTCTGGACTGTCTGGGCTCCGGCGATATTGCCGGCGGTGCGAGGAAAAGCCCAGACCTGCAACTCCCTGATAGGGGCGAGTTCACGCTCAGATATTTCTGGCAGAGCGCCGGATATGAATCAACCCGCCGCCTCCGCTGCCGCCAGCAACGCCCCCTGGGAAAGCAGGAGCGGGCTCACCCCAGCTAGAAGCAACAAAAAGATTGTAATCACCCCGCCCCCATCCGGAGGCTGAACAATGAGCCGCCCAAGAACGCAACACCAAAAACGCAAAATTTTGCTCCTGCTCGATGACAAAGAAATCCAGTGCCAGCTGGCCAACTGGCTGAGCGACCGCTACGGGGTACTGCTCGCAGAAGAGGTGGCGAGTGGCTGGCTGGCGGGTGGGGCGGAGAGCCCCCAAAAATTAAAAAATTTAGGGGCACTCCCAGCTCTCCCGCCGAGCTTTCACCTTTGCATTGCCGACAGTGCGGCTCTCAGCAGGCATGGGCCAAAAATCGCTGCTCTAAAAGCCGCCAGTGAGCCTGTATTTTTGCCGGTGCTTCTGGTGGCGGAACGCCCCTGGGCTTCGATTGGGGCGTCTGTACTGGGGGGAGTGGCGGACGACGCTATCGCAGCCCCCATCGTTAGCGTTAGCGTTAGCGGCGCGTCAGCGCTAGCGGGACGCGACAGCGTCCTTCCTGCCGAGCTGGAGTTGAGGGTGGAAAACCTGTTGCGGTGCGGGCGGCTGTCCGAGGAACTGAAAAAGCTGAGTGCGGCAATGCCGGCGCTAGACTTCCGCTGGCTGGTGGAAAACGTCAGGGATTATGCTATTTTCATGCTGGACACCGCAGGAAACGTGGTCACCTGGAACGCCGGCGCTCAGCGCATTATGGGGTATCGCTCAGAAGAGATTGTTGGCCAGCACTTCTCGTGCTTTTATCCGAGGGAAGACATTGAGTGCGGCAAACCGGAAAAAGAACTGCAGCTGGCGATCAGCGCCGGTCAGTGTGAGGACGGAGGCGTTCGCGTGCGCCCGGACGGGTCAAAGTTCTGGGCCAACATGACCATTACAGCCCTGCGAGATGAACGAGGGCAATTGGCAGGCTATTCAGCGATCGTCTGCGACTTGACCGAGCGCCGGCACAAGAACGCTGTCGCGTCCCGCTTCGCTATGGAAAAAGAGCTGTGTCGGGCCAATCGCTCCCTGAGAGCGATTTGCGATTGCAGCCAAGCACTGGTGCGGGCTACAGAAGAGTCAGAGTTACTCAGTGATATTTGCCGGATTATTGTAGAAACCGGCGGCTACCGCTTGGCCTGGGTCGGCTTTCCAGAAATGGACGGCTCATGTCGCCCGCACGCCCAGTATGGCGAATCGCCCAGCTATCTGGAATCTTTGGGCGCAGAAATACGATTGAGCTCGCAGGAGTGCGTTTCAAACGGCTTGAGCTGCCATCCCGCCTATTCCGCCATTCGCACCGGCTCGCCTTGCATCGTGCAAAACATCCTCAGCGCTCCCGCCGGCTCTCCTTGGCGAGCTGCGGCGCAAGCGCGAGGCTGCGCATCGGCGATAGCCCTGCCACTGATGGAGAGCGGGTTAGATGGGGTGCCGGAGCAAAACACACAGGCTAACCCCGTGTGCTTCGGGGTTCTCACTATTTGCGCCTCCGAACCGGATGCCTTTGACGCAACAGAAGTCCAGCTGCTGAAAGAACTGGCCTCCGATTTGGCTTATGGCATCATGGCGCTGCGCCGCCGCCACCAGTTGCGCGCCAAAGAAGCGGCGCTGCTGGAAAGCCAGCAGCGCTACCGGCAGCTCGTAGAGCTCTCGCCCGAAGCGATCGTCGTCGCGAGCGCGGGGAAGATAGATTTGATTAATACTGCCGGTGTCAAACTGCTGGGTGCTGCCGGTGTCGGAGAGCTCATCGGACAGCCTGTCATGGATTTCGTACATCCTGCGTTTCAGGAAATTTTCCAAGAGCGGATTAGAAAGGTAACAGAAGAAAAACAAGCCGTTCCTTTTATAGAAGAAACCTTGTTGCGGACCGACGGCACACAAGTGAGCGTGGAGTCAGCCGTCACTCCTGTGGGCGACGCAAATTCGCCCGCCGTGCTCGTGGTCAGCCGCGACCTCACCGAGCGCAAGCAAATGGAAGAGGCGCTGCGAGCTTCAGAAGAACTGCACCGGCTGGCACTCAGCAATATTTCCGAAACTATCTTGATTACAGATAGCGCCGGTAAGTTTACTTACATCTCTCCCAATGTTTACCTAATTTTTGAACACTCAGTTGAAGAAGTGCAAGCGTTAGGCAACATTTATGAGTTGCTTGGGGAGCGGATTTATGATAAAATTCAACTGGAGAGAGCGGGAGAAATTCAGAATATCGAGCGGGAGATCGCAGGCAAAACCGGCAAGCGGCGCACCTTGCTGGTGAGCGTGAAGCGCGTCGCTATCAAAGGGGGGACAGTGCTTTACACCTGCCGGGACATCAGCGACCGCAAGCAAACCGAAGAAGCGCTGCAGCGAAGTGAAGAGCTGCTGAGAAAAGTATTAGAAACTCTGCCGGTGGGAGTGTGGGTTACAGACGAGCGGGGTCGGATCTTGCTAGAAAATCCAGCCGGCAGACAAATTTGGGGCGGTGACGGGTTGGGATGGCTATCGTTTCCAGGCGCGCTGCGGGAAGGGGAGCACAGCGACTGGTGCTGCTGGCAAAATCTCAAATTTTCTGACACCGGCTTGTCCGTAACAGCGGGTGAGTGGGCGCTGACTCGCGCGCTCGCCAAAGGGGAAACCTCACTCAATCAAGTGATTGACATCGAAAGCGCTTCCAGCGATCGCAAAACGATTTTAAACTCAGCTGTGCCGCTGCGGAACCTTTCGCAAGAGATATCCGGGGCGATTGTCGTCAATCAGGACGTAACCGAACTCAAGAGGGCGCAGGAAGCGCTGCGAGAATCCAACCGGCGGATTGTTAACATTCTCGAGAGCATTACGGACGCTTTTTTTGCCCTAGACCGGCAGTGGCGGCTCACCTATATCAACCGCCAAGCCGAGCAGATTATGCAGAAAAAGCGGGAGGAACTTCTGGGTAAGAACGTTTGGGAGGTGTTTCCAGAAACTGCCGGTTCCGTTTTCTTTGGACAGTTTACGCGATCGGTTGAGACAGGACAAGCCGTCAGCTTTGAAGAATTTTACCCGCCGCTCAATATCTGGTTTGAAGTTCACGCCTACCCCGGGGCAGACGGACTGGCCGTTTATTTTCACAATGTTACGGAGCGGGTAGAGGCCGCCCGAGTGGCAGCCCGAGCCCAGGAGGCGCTGCAAGAGAGCGCCCACCAGCTGCAAGCCGTCTTCGAGGCTGCGATGGACGCTATGGTGATTGCGGATGACTCAGGCGAGTATATCGCAGCCAACCCCGCCGCTGGGGAACTGTTCGGTTTGCCGCCCAAGGAACTCGCGGGACGCCATCTGGTTGAGTTTGCAACTGCGCCGCTTTCTCAATTGCAGCAACAGTGGCGGCGATTCCGGGAACTCGGGCGGGCAACCGGCGAGTTCGGCCTGCGGCGCGCAGACGGAAGCGCCCGTTTGGTGGAGTATTCTGCGGTGGCCAACTTTCTGCCAGGCCGCCATCTGTCGGTGCTGCGCGACGTCAGTCACCGCGTGCGGACAGAGGAGGAGCTCAGGCAGTACCGGGAACAGTTAGAGGATCTGGTGGAGGCGCGAACCGAGGAACTGACTTTGGCCAACGAACAGCTGCAGCGGGAAATCGGGGAGAGAAAGCGGGTGGAGGCGGCGCTGCGCGAGAGTCAGGAGCCGCTGCGCACGCTGATTGACGCCATGCCCGATATTGTTTGCTTTAAGGATGAGTCTGGGCGGTGGCTGATGGCGAACCAGGCGATGCTGGGAGTTTTCCAGCTAGAAGGGCTCGATTACCGGGGTTTGAAGGATTCCCAGATTGCCGAATTCAACAGTTTTTATGGGGATGCCTTGCTCACTTGCGAGCGGACAGATGAAGCCGCCTGGAGCAAAGGGACGCTCTCTCGCGTAGAGCAAGTGATTCCCCAACCGGACGGAACGGCCAAAATCTACGACCTGATTGAAGTGCCTTTGTTTCACCCCAGCGGAGGGCGAAAAGGGCTGGTCGTTCTCGGGCGCGACATCACCGAGCGCAAACAGGCAGAGGAACAGCTAAGCCGTCTGGCGTCGATTGTGGAGTCCTCGGACGACGCTATTGTTGGCAAGACTCTCGATGGGGTGATTGTTAGCTGGAATGCCGGTGCCGAGAAGATTTACGGTTACGCTGCCTCTGAGGCGATCGGGCGCTACTCCTCTGTGCTCGCCCCGCCCGACCATGAGGATGAGATGCCGCAAATTCTGGAACGAATCCAGCAGGGAGGGCGACTGGAGCATTATGAAACCCTGCGGTTGCGCAAAGATGGCCAGATCATCAACGTCGCCCTCACTATTTCTCCTATCTTTGACGCCACCGGCTCTGTGACGGGCGTCTCAACCATTGCCCGCGACATCACCGACCGCAAGCGCATAGAAGCTGCTCTGGAACGACTGCGCCATCAAAATGAATTAATTTTAAATTCAGCGGGGGAAGGAATTTGCGGGCTGGACGCCAGGGGGAGAATAACCTTCGTCAATCCAGCGGCATCGAGAATGCTAGGATATGAAATTAAGGAACTCCTGGGTGAGCCTTTCCCCCCTGAGGGCGGGCGCTGTGAGTCAGGAGCGGTGAGCGAGCGCCTTAACAAGGACAGTCATGCCAGTGCCAAAGTTTCACCCTCTTCTGGGGAAACTCAACTCTCTCCCAGCCAGCACTCTCCGATTTATGCCTCACTGCAGGACGGCTCCGCTCACCATGTCACTGACGAACTTTTCTGGGGAAAGAATGGCTCTTTTCCGGTTGAGTACGTCAGCACGCCGATTCTGGAGCGAGGCAAGATTGTCGGTGCGGTTGTGACTTTTAAAGACATCACCGAACGGTTGGCTGTGGAGCGGATGAAGGATGAATTTATCTCGGTGGTCAGCCACGAACTGCGGACGCCCCTGACTTCAATGCGCGGTGCCTTGGGCCTGCTGGCGGCGGGGCTGCTCACTGACCAGCCTGAGAAGGCTAAGCGCATGCTGGATATCGCGCTTTCTAACACCGAGCGCTTGGTGCGCCTGATCAATGACATTCTGGATCTGGAGCGCATCCAGTCGGGCAAGATTGTTATGGAGAAACAGCTTTGCGATGCCGGCGATCTGATGAAGCAGGCGGTTGAGGAAATGCAGGCGATGGCCCTGAAGGAGGGCGTCACCCTCTCGGTGCAGCCGATTCTCGGCCACCCGCAAGGGGTTCTCCTGGAGGCGGACCGCGACCGCATCGTGCAAGTCCTGACTAATCTGCTTAGCAATGCCATTAAGTTTTCACCGGCTCGAACCAGAGTCTCCGTGACCGGCTCTGTCCGGGAGCAGCCCCAAGAGGGCGTCGGCGGGGGGGCGCAGCCACGGGGGGCCACCCCTACAAGAGGGCATCCACCCCAGGCCGCCGGCGAGCGTGTGGCCAGCGTGCGGCCTGCCGGCACTGGCGCGACGCCTGCGGCAGGGGGCGATGGGGCGCAGGCGCGGGAACCTGCCCCTGCGGAGTTGCTGATTGCTGTCGCGGACCAGGGGCGGGGCATTCCGGCGGAAAAGCTCGATACAATATTTGAGCGCTTTCAGCAGGTGGACTCTTCCGACTCGCGAGCTTTCGGGGGCACCGGCCTGGGTTTGGCTATCTGCCGCACTATCGTGCAGCAGCACGGAGGTCGCATTTGGGCGGAAAGTACCTTGGGTCACGGCAGCACCTTCTGCTTCACCCTGCCGCTCCGACTTGACACAGTGTAGGGGCGCGCCGCTCCTGCGGAGCCGCTTCGCTAACGCATCAGGCACTCTCCCACGCTCCCACCGGGCATTGGGCATTGCGCCAAACAATCCATCCCCAATCCCCAATTCACAATCTATGCATCCGGGCATGCAAAACGACTCGCTCACCAACTTCCCCAATCCCTGCCCTCAACCGCCACCCGGCAGGGACACAGTTCAACGCCTGCCCCTTTTAAGGATTGGTGTAAATTGTTAGTTTTTGCTCACTAGATTGGTAGCTAGCTGTGCGATCTCCCCGATTGCAGCTTATGGATGGACACAGAGCAAAACTGTCAATATACTAATCCGGGTTCTTGCGGTGCGCGTGCGGCACTCCCACCGGCACCCCGCACGAAGGTGTATCGCACGCGAACGCAGCAACTGCCGGTGAACGCGCCCCCAGCACCTCACAAAGTAGATATGCTAAGGGGTAATGCTTGCGCTGACTCAAGCAACCCACAGATTTAAACGCATTTAAAAACAGAGGAGGAAAACGTGTTATGGCAGCCAAGCGCATCCTGGTGATAGATGATGAAGACGATATCCGGGAAGTCGCCCAGCTCAGTTTGGAGATGGTGGGGGGATGGGAAGTTCTGACAGCCGGTTCGGGAAGCGAGGGAATTGACAAAGCGGAAGCCGAGCAGCCTGATGCTATCCTCCTCGATGTTATGATGCCTGATATGGATGGCCCTGCGACTTTAGCACAGATGCAGCGGCGCAGCGCCACCCAGAAGATCCCGGTGATTTTGTTAACCGCCAAGGTACAGGCTAATGACCAGCGCCGGTTCGCTGAACTGGGAGTCGCAGGGGTGATTGCCAAACCCTTCGACCCCATGAGCCTCGCAGGTCAGGTGGCAAAAGTTCTCTCCTGGAGCTTGTAAACCACCGCCACTTCGCCCCCGACATTCAACCCCACCGGCAACCCCAACTCCAAATTGAGAAACGTTCCCGTTTTCCCCCTGGCTTCAGATACGGCGATAAGCGAACCGGGCGACTCCAGTCGCCCGTAAGAAAAATTAACATAATCTCCCGCCAAAGCATTGTATAATATTAAGTTAATGGGGAAATGTCAGCCAGTGCGCGGGTTGGGAAAAGTTAAACAATTCTTTCAGAGCCACAAAAAACGGTTTCTCCAGCCTTTGCGGCGGACAACCCCACCCCCAAATAGAAAATAGGGTTTTGGGAGACGGCTCACAGGAAGCTGGCAATTGGCAATTCCTTGGCAAGCATGGGTTTGGATTTAATCATCTGCTTTACTTATTGTCGCAAAGACAGGAGAGCCGGAAAACGTTTAATGCTGTTATAGCGTTTTTCATATCAGTGCGGTACATTTTTCCTGAGGCGTTCAGCTGTGCTGTATAGCAGTATTTACTTAGATTAGGGCATTAATAGCATGCGCATGGGGTATGGCGCATGGGGCATGGCGCATCATGGAAAACTTACAGCAATGCCCAATGCTCAATGCCCAATCCCCGCCGCAATGCCCATGTCCTAAACTTACTGGTTATTGCTATCGCGTGTTTAGTCACATCCGGAGCTTCTGACAGACATCTCCGGTGAGCCCCGCCCCTACAGCAAACGGTTTCGTTAAACTGTTTTGTTTTCGACCGGCGTACCTCATCTAACTGAGAACCGCTCTATCTCATACCCGAAAACTGAAGCCATCAGTCTGGGGGCGCTGGGGAGCGACAGCTTGCAAGGTGGCGGCTTCAGTCCGATTTTCTCCTGCGAGAACAGACTAAAGGTTCCCAACAAGTCGGGCAAGCTCTCCTGGGGAATGATTTCCATATTAAACCCAAAGGAGAATGCTGTTTTTTAAGTTTTTCGCCATCTCAAAATGGCGTTCCCAGAGACTCTCGATCGCATAAAATAAGAACTGCCGGGACTGAATGAAACGTCGCGCTGCTTTTTCCAATTAAGTTGCTTATACAAACCTTAGATAGCAATATTCACTTAGGTTCGGACAGGCGCGTCGGAAAAGAACGCCTATCCTACGAAGTCCTGACCTAGGGCAGGCGCTCCCTCTGTGCCCTAACCTAAGTGGCTAGTGCTAGAAAATCTGGCGATGTTCTAGCCCCTACAGAGAAAAAAGCAGCCAGCAGACGACTGGATTGCCCTTGGGAAATAGCGCCTTATTTAGTGAGAGGTGCCGGCCCTCTCAGCTTTGAACCTTTGAAGAGTAATTGACTGCCCGGCGCTGAACACTGGGGATTGAGAAGAGATTTCACAGACCCCCCTTAGGCTAGCACCTTTTCTTGCCGGTGCCCGGTGCCCCAGCCGTGAGGTTTATAATGGTATTGAATGGTACGGCAAAACTCGCCGAAACTCCAGACTTTAGTTTTCTGGAAATGCCCAACACTGACTAAACCGCGCGCTTTTTGCGGCAAGAGAATTTCGCGCATTAAATTTGCACTAAAAGTTTCAAGTTTCAGGTTTGCTGGAGCTTCTTGTAAAGGCAATCTGGAGCCTCTGCCTCATTCCAACGCAAAAGCAGGTTAAAAGCCTAACAGCTTAGCGTTGCGCCCCGCTAGTGCCGGCAGACTGCGTTTGAATACCTAATTATATTGGAAGAGTTGAGGCGAAATATCAGAAATTTTTCTACGGCAAATGGGAGAGTGATAAATTTGCACGGCCCCCAATCCCGCGCCGCCTTTTCCCGTGTAGCGGGCGCAGCTAGGGCGCGGCAGAAACAAAACGTGCGTGTTGAAAAGAAAACCCGCTCAGTGCAAGGAGCCGGTTGCCCTCGATCCGGACCGCTACTGAGCCACACAAATCGTGGAGAACCCCCATGAAGTTGGCAACAGTAATTGAAGAGGCTTTTATTTCTGGCTTGGAGCGGCTGGGATTGGCTTGGTGGTTGAAAATAGTCACTGACCAGCCCAGCTGTATCTATTACTTCGGCCCTTTTCTGAGTGCTAAGGAAGCTGAAGAAGCCCACTCTGGCTACATTGAAGATTTGGAACTGGAGGGAGCCCTAGGAATTGCTATGCAGATTCAGCAGTGCCAGCCAAAAGAGCTAACTATTTTTTAGTTCAGGACCGCCCAATCCCCCGCTCCTCCCCTGAGGTTGGCGGAGGGAAGGCAAAGAGTCCCCCAGCTGTGCGTTTCCGCCACCGAACCAGCTTTGCGGCTTGTGCGGTGGCTTTTTTATTCTCTTGCGATCCCGGCAAGCCAACGCGGAACCAAGAGGTCTTGCCTTCGACGGAAGATGCCCTAGCTGGGGCGTTTGTTGTTGAGATCGATTCTTGGGGCGCGGTGCGCCGAACCTGTGTTTCCCAACTTCAGGTCGCTTCCCGCTTTCTTGCCGGCACGGAACCGACAGCCTCTCACATATTGACCTGTCCTCCCGCCGAAAAATCTCCGGCATAAATTTTTAGCGATCCCCGCTTTCTCTTCACGAGTTCTTCACATTTGGGCGCTAATTTCAAAAAAGAGCCAGATGCTCCCGCTAGAGGCAGGCCAACCTGAAGGCAAGCCACTCGCCCTCCGCTGGCTTAAAGGGCACAGAATCTCACCCCTTCCAGGGGCGAGAGTGTCAATATACTCGCTCCCCCCCCTGCAAGCGGGCGCAGGCTTTCGGTCACTTTTTTTATTGCACCGGCGTTTCAGGGAGCAGTGTCGCGCATCAGCGTGCGGCAAGAAAGGGGGAAGGTGTATAGCTGACCGCAGGAGCGGGGCGGGGTTTAATCAAAAACAGCAGCGTCAACCCAGGAGAAGAAATGCCCAAAATGACTGCATCCTTAACACTCAGCTCATTGGCGGCTCTTTGGCTCGTCAGAACAGAGAGGGATTGCAGCCCCGCATTTGCTGTTGCAGGCAAAGGCGGGAACCGACTTTCCTGAGCTGGGGTAACTGTCAGAACAGGAGCTGCCAACTAACGAAAACATCGTGTAAATTATAGAGAGCCTGAGCAGTTAGATTAGAAAAGCACCAGAAATAAAAAAAATGTAAAAATCAAGTATTGCTTGGGATGAAAAGCTAGAAAGATAACATAATGCCTGGGGAGAGCCAGAGGAAATTGAGGGGGAAAATATGGAGCGAGAAAGAGTGAAGTTAACGGGGCCGGTGGGACCAGAAGAAGCACTTGAAACTCAGGCAGAAACTTATCCCCACTATCCCTACCGGCAAGCTTTTACTATCCCGCACTGGCGTCACGAGTTAACCGCCTGCGTCCTGACTCCGACGGAGTGACTGGCGCGACAGTCGTTGAAGTCCCGGACAGAACTGTCAGCCCGCCCGAAACTGCGGGTTGCGAAAGCGGGCGCGACGCCGGCACATGGGCAATTGCCCCCGCCGGCATGTTCAGCACCTATCGGTTCCAAGGCGGGCGGCGTCAGGAGCGGATCTGTGAGAGTTCAGCTCCGCACGCGCCTTTGCAAGCGGGCGGGAGTGAGTTGCTTTGCAACAGCCTGGGAGCCAGTAAAAGCTTGAAGTCAAAATTCCGCACTCAGCACATTCGGGGGGGTCCCGACCTGCGGACTCTGAGAGTGCCAGCGAAAGTCAGTGCCGGCGCGCTGCAGAACACAGAGGAAGTTTGCCCAAATCTAGCCCGCACACCGGCAGCGCATTCCACACAGAGGAGAGATTGATGCAGAACACCGCAAGCCAATTGAGTCGGGGAGAGATCGCTCAATCTATGCAGGCGAACCGAGCGCTGGAGGCGCTTGCGATCTGGGCGCTGCGCCAGATTGAGCAATGGCCCTGCCGGTGGGCCAGTATTGTCCAGTTCGACCATGAAGCAGGCGTCGCTCTTGTACTCGCCACGAACATCACGAGCCCTTCTGCGCCGGCACCGCAAGAGCAGCCGCCGGTGGCGACGGGAGCCCGCCTGCCTCTGGAAATGTTTGCCAGTATACCACAGCTGCGGCTTCGGAAAATTTACCTAGTGGAAGACATCCTGCCCCTTTCTGCGCCCTCAAAGGCGACAGCTGCGCTCGCTGCAGGAGGGGTGCGCTCTTGCCTCCATGTCCCGCTGCTCGGACAGGCGGAGGACGGGCTTTTCAGCGGGTCGCCCCTGCTGGGCTGCCTGGAACTGACCGCCGAAACTCCGGGCGCATTCACTGCCGAACACATTAAACTGGCTTGCCAGGTGGCCGACATCTTGGGAGCTGCTATGCAGCAAACGATGGTTTGCGCTAGCGCACCCGCTCCGCAGGATCTGCAGGTGCAGCGCCTCGTCGGCGATCTGGAACACTGGCTGGCTGATGGCACCGGCTTTGAGTGGGAATTCATCTCGTCTGTGGCGGGGAAGGGCGAGCAGCAGGAGAAAATCAGCGCCAGCCCGCGCTCGGGGGCCGTTGCTGGCCAGCCTGCCCTTTCGGTGGGGGGTGCGCCTGAACAGCAGCACCGGCTCGGCGGTGCCGGCCTCCGGGCAGTGCGCCACTGTGCTAATCTCCAAGAAATTCTCAGCACCAGCGCAGATCTTGTGCGGCAACTGTTGCAAGCAGAGCGGGCGATAGTCTATCGCTACGGTGGGGATATGCAAGGCTCAGTGGTTGCGGAATCTGTGGGGCCTGGCTGGCCGTCCATGCTGGGATTGGTGCTTCGTCTCAGGGCACCGGCGGCTCCTTTGGGGGTGCCCTGGGGAGTCCAGAACCCATACCTGCGGCAGTATCAGCTCGGGGGCATTCAGGCGGTGGGGGATATCCACTCAGCCGGTCTGGACTCCTGTCACATCCAGCTGCTGGAGTTGTTTGATATTAAGTCGATGCTGGTCGCGCCGATCTTGATCAAAAGTGAGCAGTGCCTTTTGCCTTTCGCCCAGTCAGAAGTTCCTCTTCCGCCAGATGTCCAAGAGCCGGACACGCAGTTGTGGGGGCTGCTGATGGTGCACCAGTGCGCCAGCACACGGCAGTGGCAGCAGTTTGACATTGATTTGCTAGGCTCACTGGTGACGCAGGTGAAGGTGGCTGTGGAGCAATCTAGACTGTTGGAGATAGAGCTAGCCGGCAACACCTTATTGGCGCGTCACGTGGAGGAGCGCACAGCTGAGCTGCAGCAGGCGCAGGAGGCTTTGGCAGCGATCGAACGCATCACTGACAAACTCCGCGACAGTTTGGATGAACGGGTGATTTTGCAAGCGGCGGTGCGGGAATTAGCTCTGGCGCTCCGAGTCGATCGCTGCAGCGCCTCTACCTACAGCGCTGACGGAACTACCCGCACAAGCTGCTGCGAGTATCCCCCCTCGGAGCTGGCTTCACAAGCGGTTCCGCCGGTGATGGCTTCTTCTCCTGAAGTCTGCCACCAGCTACTGCTGTGCCAGGATGTTCAGTTTTGCCCGATCGGTGGCAGCAAAAGCTTGGGTGCGGTCGCTATGTTGGTTTGCCCTATTTTCCACTCTCAAGAGGCAATCGGCGACCTGTGCCTGGTCAAGCCGCCAGAGGGAGCTTTTCGCGAGCAAGAGATCCGGCTGGTGCGGCAGGTGGCTTCTCACTGCGCTATCGCAATCCGTCAGGCCAGACTGGATCGAGTCGCGCACACCCACAAGGCGGAACTGGACAAACTCGCTCGCCTCCAAGAAGATTTTTTGAGTACAGTTCCCCACGAATTGCGGACGCCGCTCGCGAATATGAAAATGGCGATCCAAATGCTGGCTATCGCTCTCAATCAGGACAGGGAGTTTTTTGCCGACCTAGCTAAGCCGGAGGCGCAGCGCAGCAAAGTGGCTCGCTATTTCCAGATTGTCCGCAACGAGTGCGAGCGAGAGATCCGTTTGATCGAAGACCTGCTGGAGTTGCAGCAGCTCGATGCCGGCTCTCACCCTTGGGCACCGGCGATTATCGACCCGCACCGGGTCATACCCGAAATCGTGCGGAGTTTTCAAGGTCAAGCCCAAAGACAGCAACAAGCTCTGGCGCTCGACATGCCTGCCGACTTGCTCCCTGTAGTCGGCGACCCTTTGCTTGTGGGGCGCATCCTCCGAGAATTGCTCACCAATGCCTGCAAGTATACGCCGGCTGGCGAACAAATTACCGTGAGCGTCAGCATTACCGGCGGTTGCCTGCATCTGAGCGTGACGAATTCCGGAGCTGACATTCCGGAACAAGAGCTCTCGCAAATTTTCCGGAAGTTTTACCGCATTCCCAAAGCCGACCAGTGGCAGCAGGGCGGGACTGGACTGGGACTGGCTGTGGTGCAGAAACTGACAGAGCGCTTGGGAGGCTCGATACAGGTGAGCAGTGAAGCCGGTTTAACCTGCTTTAGGGTTGAGCTGCCGGTGAGTGGCCTAAACAAAGGGGGTGCGTGACGGGAGCTTCTGCGCCGCCGGTGCCTTGCTAAGATCCTTCTAGTACAAGGTGAGACAATTACACCCAGGGGCCGCCAACTGTGGCTGGAAATCTTTCCCTTTCCTCCTATTGCCCCCCAGCCTCCCGCTCCCCTGCTATTTTTTCAGTCAGGAGGTTAGCAGCTATGTGCCGAAACGGGCGGGCACCCTACGGGAATGCTAGAAACCTACCGCACGAGTCCTGCAGATACAGTGAATTCCGCCTACCGCCGGCACTCAAGTCTGAGACGTCTGGCCTGAGTGTGGCCCTCCCACAGCGTACAGCCAGCGCCGGCTTCCGGGTGGGAGCGGCGCTCAGTTTAGCAGCGGTGCTGGGATTGGGGACCGGAGTCTGGTTGCTAGAAAGCTCCGCCGCCCCCCAGATTGCCCGAGCGTATACCGCGCGCGCTGACATTTCTCTGGCCAGTGAACTGGGTGAGAGCTACGAAACCCTGCTTCGCAGAGCTGAAACAGTGGCTCGGGCAGCGGTTCAGCGGAGCTTTGACAGAGATATTTTGGTCAGCGAAGTTTCGATTGTTGTTCTCGCTGAAAATAAAGGGGCAATTGCACCGATTCTGTCCCTAGAAGTGAGTCGCAATCAGTGGCGAACCAGGCCAGCTGCCAAGCGATGGGCCAGATACTATCCTAGCTCTAAGACTCTGCTGGGGTTTGGCACACCTCAACCTGCACCCGGGCAACCGGGCGCAGCACCGGCAGGCCAACCGGGCGCAGCACCAACAGGCCAACCGGGGAGAGCTCCAGCAGGCCAACCGGGCGCAGCACGGGGACGGCAGCCCGGCAGATCGCCAGCACGACAGCCCGGCACAGCACCAACAGGGGAACCGACTGCCGCACCGACTGGGCCGGCTGCACCAGCAGGGCAACCGACTGCCGCACCGGCTGGGCCGAGCGCACCCGCTACTGGGCCGAGCGCGCCCCCGACCGGGCCGAGCGCACCCGCAACCGGGCCAAGCGCACCCGCGACCGGGCCAAGCGCACCCGCGACCGGGCCAAGCGCACCCGCGACCGGGCCGAGCGCGCCCCCGACTGGGCCGAGCGCACCCGCCACTGGGGCTGGCAGTGTGCAGAGCGGGGAGCCGACTGTCGTGCCGGCTGGGCGTTTCAATCCCGTGGCCGGGATTCCGCTGGGAAAAAATATTCTTCTCCTGCCGCCTGCTGAAATCATTATCCCATTCATTTCGGCTTCTTTGCATTAGTCGGGATGCTCCCAAAAGGTTGGCCAGCTTTCCTTCGCCGTATCTTTCCCCCACCAGAGCCAAGTCCACCCCCAGCTTTTCCGCGTTTAATCTGCTTTTTGCTTTAAGTTAATCTGGCTATTTAAACCTTTCTAACTTAACTTCTTGGGATAAATAATACCTTAGATAGTGCAAATTAAATGCTTACTATTCCTCTGGCTGGTTGATTAATTGCATTCCGGTCTGGGCGAGATTAGCAATAGCCCATGCCCACACCCAATGGTTAGGGGTTAGGGGCTGGGTTCCTCGACGGAAGCGCTCGCTCACCCCATGTCCCAGCCCACCGCAGTGCCCAATCCAAAATGGTTGCATCCAAAATCCTTGCATCCAAAATCCAAAATTGCCCGCGCTCTATTCAGAAAAGAGGGGATGCCTTATAATAGAAAGATTGTCGAAAATTAACAGTTTTTACTGTCATGGCCGTCCCAAAGAAGAAAACATCGAAATCCAAGCGGGATAAGCGCAAAGCCACCTGGAAGCGCAAGGCGACGCTGCAAGCCCAAAGAGCCCTGTCGCTGGGCAAGTCGGTTTTGACTGGACGCTCTACCTTTGTCTATCCCTCTGCTGAGGAGGAAGAGGACGAATAGCCCACTGGGGATTGGGCATGGGGCATCATCGCATGGGGCATTGCGGATTGGGCATGGGTTTCTGTGGGGTGTCAGGGAACACCGGCACCCCACCCCTGACACGGGCCCGGAAAACCGGCAGGGGTTGACACTTTCGCCGATGATTTTGTGTACCAATGGTTCACAAATTTTCCCTGGGACTCTTCTATCTGTAGATGCACCGGATCAATGCCGGCGGCACCGGCACCCCACCCCTGAGACGGGCCCGGAAGGGAGGCAGGGGTTGACACTTTCGCCGATGATTTTGTGTACCAATGGTTCACAACTTTTCGCTAGCACTCCTCTCTCTGTAGGGACTAATGCCGGCGGCACCGGCACCCCACCCCTGAGACGGGCCCGGAAAACCGGCAGGGGTTGACACTTTCGCCGATGATTTTGTGTACCAATGGTTCACAAATTTTCCCTGGGACTCCTCCATCTGCAGATGCACCAGATCAATGGCGGCGGCACCGGCACCCCACCCCTGAGACGGGCCCAGAAGGGAGGCAGGGGGTTAACACTTTCGCCGATGATTTTGTGTACCAATGGTTCACAAATTTTCCCTGGGACTCCTCTATCTGTAGATGCACCGGATCAATGGCGGCGGCACCGGCACCCCACCCCTGAGACGGGCCCGGAAGAGAGGCAGGGGTTGACACTTTCGCCGATGATTTTGTGTACCAATGGTTCACAAATTTTCCCTGGGACTCCTGTCTGTGCAGAGGCACAAGACTATAGCAGCAGTCATATTGGTTAGAACAATAGAAGCTTCGGGAGCTCTGGAGCAAGGGAGGCCGAAATGTAGCTTTCCTAAATGCTTACTGCTATATAGACGTAGGGCAGGCGTCCCGCCCCCCTGAAGGTCTAATGTTCTAACCTAAGTGCATACTGCTATAATGCCGGCGGCACCGGCACCCCACCCCTGAGACGGGCCCAGAAGGGAGGCAGGGGGTTGACACTTTCGCAGATATTTTGTGTACCAATGGTTCACAAATTTTCGCTAGCACTCCTCTCTCTGTAGAGGCACCGGGGGAATGTCAGGGAACACCGGCACCCCACCCCTGAGACGGGCCCAGAAGAGAGGCAGGGGGTTGACACTTTCGCAGATGTTTTGTGTACCAATGGTTCACAACACTTCGCTAGCACTCCTCTCCCTGCAGAGGCACCGGACTAATGCCGGCTGCACCGGCAGCCCACACCTGAGACGGGCCCGGGAGCCCGGCCCGCAGGGGGTTGACATTTCCCCGAGAATTTTGTGTACCAATGGTTCACAACTCTTCCCTGGGACTCCTCTCCCTGTAGAGGCACCGGACTAATGCCGGCGGCACCGGCACCCCACCCCTGAGACGGGCCCGGAAAACCGGCAGGGGTTGACACTTTCGCCGATGATTTTGTGTACCAATGGTTCACAAATTTTCCCTGGGACTCCTCCATCTGTAGATGCACCGGATCAATGGCGGCGGCACCGGCACCCCACCCCTGAGACGGGCCCAGAAGGGAGGCAGGGGGTTGACACTTTCGCCGATGATTTTGTGTACCAATGGTTCACAAATTTTCCCTGGGACTCCTCTATCTGTAGATGCACCGGATCAATGGCGGCGGCACCGGCACCCCACCCCTGAGACGGGCCCGGAAAAACGGCAGGGGTTGACACTTTCGCCGATGATTTTGTGTACCAATGGTTCACAACTTTTCGCTAGCACTCCTCTCTCTGTAGGGACTAATGCCGGCGGCACCGGCACCCCACACCTGAGACGGGCCCGGAAAAACGGCAGGGGTTGACACTTTCGCCGATGATTTTGTGTACCAATGGTTCACAACTTTTCGCTAGCACTCCTCTCTCTGTAGGGACTAATGCCGGCGGCACCGACACCCCACACCTGAGACGGGCCCGGAAAAACGGCAGGGGGGTTGACACTTTCGCAGATATTTTGTGTACCAATGGTTCACAAATTTTCGCTAGCACTCCTCTCTCTGTAGGGACTAATGCCGGCGGCACCGGCACCCCACACCTGAGACGGGCCCGGAAAAACGGCAGGGGTTGACACTTTCGCCGATGATTTTGTGTACCAATGGTTCACAACTTTTCGCTAGCACTCCTCTCTGTGTAGGGACTAATGCCGGCGGCACCGACACCCCACACCTGAGACGGGCCCGGAAAAACGGCAGGGGGGTTGACACTTTCGCCGATGATTTTGTGTACCAATGGTTCA
>NZ_KB235950.1:46284-46685 GCF_000332335.1 Kamptonema formosum PCC 10802
CAATGTTGGCCATGACAGGGCGAGTGACCATGTTGGGTCTGTCCCGCTGGGCGGGCCCAGGTGGGAGTTATCGAACTGTCCAACGATTCTTCCACACGGCCCGACCTTGGGCTACCCTGTTCTGGGTCTTTTTTCGCCAGCATTTATACCGGAGTTCTGAAGTATATCTTCTGGCAGGAGATGAAGTGGTCGTCACCAAAGCCGGTAAAAAACCTACGGACTTGAGCGCTTCTTTTCTAGTCTGTATGGCAAATCCTTAACCGGGCTATCTTTCTTCACACTATCATTAGTAAGTGTTCAGGAAAAACGTTCATTCCCTATAAGGGTCGAACAAGTCATCAAGAGCGAGCGTGAAAAGTTGAGCCACGGGTCTGAAAATACAGAGTCTAGCCCGCCCAAAG
>NZ_KB235950.1:46785-47574 GCF_000332335.1 Kamptonema formosum PCC 10802
GGACAATCTTAGAGAATGAGTTGAGCACAGGTTATTAACAGGATTGATTTGACCGTAGCCCAAATCATAGCACGTTTTGGGCGCTTTTTTTATGTCGAATTGTTAAGATTCAACACTTGTGCTCCGTCCCCCGATAACTATTACTAGCATCCTGCAATGAAAGCTTGTCATCCTCATCAACGTATCTACTCAGGTAAGCGCTAAATAAATCCCGGTGCATCACAACTCCTGTTACATCACGATGAACTCTCTCGGATAATTTCTTCTTAATCCGCTCACCATTCAGATGAGTTTGTGATAGCGCTGTCTTCTGAGTAGAAAACTTATAGAATGAACCGCCAGCGTTCTCAGCGCCAGCGTTTCAATTCAGATTGGACAAAACCTGGGGACTTAGCAGCTATGGCTTTACCATAACGCTTCTGCCAGCCTTTTATCGATACCTTCTCGGTTTTGATATTCTTGCCATGCCTAAGTATCTCGTTAACCACCTTACGGTTTTGGGACTTTGCATAAGCAGCTTTTCTACGTTCTAACTCACGTTTCTTACGGGAAACACAATGGTATCTCTTGGAATTATTCCATTTGGATTTACCCTTTTTACACTTCCCCTTCTTGAGGACAGTCTTGCGCCCTCGTTTTCCTTCAAAGTCAGAATTGTAGTTATCGGGGTTATTGGCACGTCTAGACCTCTCCATCTGACGCTGTAAGGCTTTTATCTCACGCTCATAGGTTGGCACTCCCTCTGCAAATGGTAATAATCCCGCACCGCTATCTCCCACAAAGGCAATA
>NZ_KB235950.1:47674-52355 GCF_000332335.1 Kamptonema formosum PCC 10802
CAATGGTTCACAACTTTTCGCTAGCACTCCTCTCTGTGTAGGGACTAATGCCGGCGGCACCGACACCCCACACCTGAGACGGGCCCGGAAAAACGGCAGGGGGGTTGACACTTTCGCAGATATTTTGTGTACCAATGGTTCACAACTTTTCGCTAGCACTCCTCTCTCTGTAGGGACTAATGCCGGCGGCACCGGCACCCCACCCCTGACACGGGCCCGGAAAAACGGCAGGGGTTGACACTTTCGCCGATGATTTTGTGTACCAATGGTTCACAACTTTTCGCTAGCACTCCTCTCTCTGTAGGGACTAATGCCGGCGGCACCGGCACCCCACCCCTGAGACGGGCCCGGAAAAACGGCAGGGGTTGACATTTTCGCCGATGATTTTGTGTACCAATGGTTCACAACTTTTCGCTAGCACTCCTCTCTCGGTAGGGACTAATGCCGGCGGCACCGGCACCCCACCCCTGACACGGGCCCGGAAGGGAGGCAGGGGGTTGACACTTTCGCAGATATTTTGTGTACCAATGGTTCACAACTTTTCGCTAGCACTCCTCTCTCTGTAGGGACTAATGCCGGCGGCACCGGCACCCACACCTGAGACGGGCCCGGAAAAACGGCAGGGGGGTTGACACTTTCGCAGATATTTTGTGTACCAATGGTTCACAAATCTTTCCTAGCATTCCTCTGCCTGTAGAGGCACCGGGGGAATGTCAGGGAACACCGGCACCCCACCCCTGAGACGGGCCCGGAAAACCGGCAGGGGTTGACACTTTCGCCGATGATTTTGTGTACCAATGGTTCACAAATTTTCGCTAGGACTCCTCTCCCTGCACAGGCACCGGACTAATGCCGGCGGCACCGGCACCCCACCCCTAAACCCTAACCCCTAAACCCTAACCCCTGGCATCCGGCAAAATGAGCATGGCATCGCCAAAAGAATAAAACCGGTACTCCTGAGCGATAGCCTCCTGATACAAGTCCAGCAAGCGCTTGCGCCCCACCAAAGCGCTCACAAGCATCAGCAAACTGGAGCGGGGCAGGTGAAAATTGGTAATCAGCCCCTCCACCACTCGCCACTCGTATCCCGGATAGATAAACAAATCTGTCTTGCCGCAAAACGGCTGCAACTGGCCCGAGGCAGCTGCCCCCTCCAGCGCTCGCACCACCGTCGTGCCCACAGCAATAACTCGCCCTCCCCTCTCCCGGGTTTGGCGGATTTGCCCCACGGTGGCCACCGGCACCTCCACCCACTCCTCGTGCATTTTGTGGGTGGTGAGGTCTTCAACTTCCACCGGTCGAAACGTCCCCACCCCGACGTGCAGCGTCACAAACGCCCGATCTATCCCCCGGTGGGCCAACCGCTGGAGCAACTCTTCGGTGAAGTGCAGCCCAGCGGTGGGAGCCGCCACCGCTCCAGGATGGTCAGCGTAGACTGTTTGATACTGGTTCGGTGAGGCAGCAGACTCAGTGATGTAGGGAGGCAGCGGCACGTGGCCAAATTCCTCGATCAGCTGGGCAAACGATACCCCCTCTGGAACATCAAACTCCAGAATCCGCCCGCCAGTGCCTTCATCCGTGTCCAGAACTTTTGCCCTCAAAAGTGAGTGCTCAGCGCTTCCTTGGCGGTGGCAGGGAGGGAGCTGTTCAAACTCAATCAATGCCCCCGGTTTGAGGCGTTTTCCCGGTTTGACTAAAGCCAGCCAGGTGCTGGAGGTGCGCGGCTCGAGCAGCAAGACTTCTACCGGTGTGCCGGTGGATTTGTGACCGTAGAGTCTGGCGGGGATGACCCGCGTGTTGTTGAGGACTAGCAAGTCGTTCGGCTGTAACAAATCGGGCAAATCCCGAAAAATCCGGTGGCTGTGGTGAGTGGGAGAATCCACCACCAGCAACCGGGAACTGTCTCTGGGGACAGCTGGATTCTGTGCGATCCGACCGGCGGGCAAAAAATAGTCATAAGCGGCGTTGGACAGATCCCAGTCAGGGCCACTCTGGGCTGGAGTTGGCGATAGGGGGTGAATCTGGCTCGCGTCAGGGTCTAGCAATGTTGAAGCTCCTCGCTGATAATCCGCAAATCTGACGCTCACCTGCGCAAGCGCGACAGCTTTGAGGCGGCAGCAGATGCTGGCTCAAATATCTCACTTCCGGTGGATGACAGTCTGGGGAATTTATATCTCTGTTATTTTACCGAGTTGCCCCTGTGAATTTGGGGAGTAATTGGGGAACTCTAGGAGTGGGAACTCGGGGCGATCCCCGTAGTCTTTAGGGGACGCATCTGGGGAAAATATAAAGAGTAGCCCACGCAAGATCCCGCAAAAAATGGAATATCTGTATTACGTTGCCAATGCTAGCCTGACGCTGAGAATCGCTGAATACCTCAACAGCGCCAGCCATCTGCCAGTTGCCTTTATGAGCGTTATTCATCAGATTGATGGCTGGGTGATTCGGGTCAAGATGAGCGACCGCCTGGAGCCGCAGATTGACAGCAACTTCCGAGCGTTTATGAATGAACTGGGAATTCCCTACACTCCGGGAATTCGCTTGCAAATGGCCCTTTGGAGCTTGGAAAACGGACAGTCCCCCGTTGATGTCATGCGTCGCTACCATATGGCTGTGGTCTCTCACGGGCATCCGGACAAGAGCGAGATTGAGGAGTTTCGCCGGCAATTCGTTAAAGGGCTGGGCTATTGCCCAGAAACCCTGGCTTGAGGTGGTCGGTGTTATAGCAGTATTCATATTGGGAACGGACATTCATGGCATGGCGCATGGGGTATGGCGTATGGGGTATAGCGCATGGGGTATGGCGCATGGGGTATGGCGCATGGGTAAGACTCACAGCTTTTGCCCAATACGAACGTGCCCAATACGAACGTGCCCAATACGAACGTGCCCAATACGATCGTGCCCCATGCCCATGTCCTAACCTAAGTGGCTACTGCTATAGCTCTTAGGTGGTAGGTGCGAGTGTCGCGTGTCCCTCTTATCCCTCACCCCTAGCCCCTCACCCCTCACCCCTCACCTCTCACCCCTAGCCCCCGGCAAATGCTGACTCGATGTAGTCTTGCAGGGTGAGTTGGTACTGTCCCCGGAAGACCGGCTCTCCGAGTCTGACGGGCACCGGTAAGGGGGGGACACCCGGTGGGGTGCCGGCGATCCATACCGGCGGCTGCTCCAGGCAGCTGACAGTGGCCACATCAAACCGGCACGGGATCTCTGCTAAATCCAGGCGGTTGGCCAAAAACAGCTGTGCCGCTTTGCAAAGTTTTTCCTGCTTTTTCGGCGTAATGGCCAGCAGACCGCCTGCATCCCAGCTCCCCCGCCGGCGAGTTTTGACTTCTACAAAGGCTAGGGTGGCTTCCCCCTGCCGGTCACCGCCCGCCGGCATTTGGTGGGCAATGATGTCTATCTCTCCCCACCTGCAGCGCCAGCGCCGGTGGAGTATCTCCCAACCTTGCTGCTGTAACCACTCAGCAACTAAGTCCTCTCCTGATGCGCCCCGATCAGGGGTGCGGCTCTCACTGGCATAGGGTGGCGTTCGCTCTTCAGGCATGGGGGCAATTCAGTTTTGTTGCGCAAGCTGGTACGATTACCAAATAGCACACACGGCTAAAGGGCGCAACTCCCCCACTAGCTGTTGACTCAAAAGCTCTTTTGTGCTAAACAAACGGTTGCCGGTTCAACACAAACAGAATGAATTCCATATTTCGTAAGCGTCTTCCAGCCATACTATTCTGTGCGGTTTTCTGTGCGGTGGCTTGCCTGACAGCGATTGGCTTCCACCCGGCACCCGCCTTCGCTGCCGACTACAACAAACAAACACTGAACAACGCCGATTTTTCGGGTCGGGATTTGACAGATTCCAGCTTTACAAAAGCGAATCTTCGCGGCAGCAATTTCAGCCACGCCAACCTGCAGGGGGTTAGTTTTTTCGGTGCCAGTCTCCTGGGGGCGACTTTGGAGGGGGCTGACTTGCGCAACGCGACTTTGGACACGGCACGCTTTACCCGGGCGAATTTAACTAACGCTATTCTTGAGGGTTCCTTCGCCTTCAATACCAAGTTTGACGGAGCCATCATTGACGGCGCTGATTTTACGGATGTGTTGCTGAGAAAGGACGTCCAGCAACAGCTTTGCCAGGTGGCCAAAGGCACCAATCCCGTCACCGGTCGCGACACTCGCGAAACCCTGGAGTGCGATTACCTGAGATAAAATTTCCTTGTGCGGTTTGCGTCCTGCTCCGCCACCTGGCAGCCATAGGCCTATTGATTAAACGGATAAACGAAGGGTTTAAAAACCCGGTTTCTTTAACAATACCTTCGCCAAAAAAGGAAAGGGCTTTTGTAGTACAGTTGTTGTTTACTACAACGACAACTGAGAACTCCACAAAAGCCCATGCTTGACATCTTACCACTTTTACAGTGCCTGCAACCAGAGATTGGGGCCACCAGTGTGCGTCAGCTGAGCCGGATTGCCTTCGCAATGTTGGCCATGACAGGGCGAGTGACCATGTTGGGTCTGTCCCGCTGGGCGGGCCCAGGTGGGAGTTATCGAACTGTCCAACGATTCTTCCACACGGCCCGACCTTGGGCTACCCTGTTCTGGGTCTTTTTTCGCCAGCATTTATACCGGAGTTCTGAAGTATATCTTCTGGCAGGAGATGAAGTGGTCGTCACCAAAGCCG
>NZ_KB235950.1:52455-57691 GCF_000332335.1 Kamptonema formosum PCC 10802
ATTGGACAAAACCTGGGGACTTAGCAGCTATGGCTTTACCATAACGCTTCTGCCAGCCTTTTATCGATACCTTCTCGGTTTTGATATTCTTGCCATGCCTAAGTATCTCGTTAACCACCTTACGGTTTTGGGACTTTGCATAAGCAGCTTTTCTACGTTCTAACTCACGTTTCTTACGGGAAACACAATGGTATCTCTTGGAATTATTCCATTTGGATTTACCCTTTTTACACTTACCCTTCTTGACGACAGTCTTGCGCCCTCGTTTTCCTTCAAAGTCAGAATTGTAGTTATCGGGGTTATTGGCATGTCTGGACCTCTCCATCTGGCGCTGTAAGGCTTTTATCTCACGCTCATAGGTTGGCACTCCCTCTGCAAATGGTAATAATCCCGCACCGTTATCTCCCACAAAGGCAATATTGGATATGTTGAGGTCTAGCCCAACTACTCCATCAGAGACAAAGTTTTTCTCTTTCTGGTACGGTACTCCTTCATTAATTAACTGAACATACCAACGACGCTTACCATTAAGTTCACGCCACAATACCATACTTAACCTTAGAGGTAAGACCGTGTAAGATTACCGGATTATCCCAGTCAATTATTGACGTTAGCTCTAACTTACCCCAGACAAACTGGTTATCCTTCCAGCGGATACCCTGTTTGTTAGTCTTACCCTCTACTGACTTAAACCTAGTGGGGACTTTATAGCGTACCTTTTTGGCCAGTCCGAATATTACTTTCTCGCTAGCTTTAAACGCACGGCTGGCTAACGTCTGTTGAGTATTGGAATCTACTTTTTTACCTATCCACTTAGATTTGTTAGCGACAATGGTAGCATACGCCTGAATGTCGTAGTCTGAATAGCGATATTGTTTCCGAGCATCACCAAAAGCTAAATTTCTTTCCGACTTTTGTTCTCTAGGTATTTTCTTGGCTGCTTTGTATGCCTCAGAGTTGCGCAATAGTTCCATCCGCACCATCGCTTCATTCAAGCAGGCGTTGTACAGTTGCCGCGCCGCTTGAAACCGGGACAGCAATTCGGCATCTTGCTTGCTGTCTACAACCAACGGTAGTTCCGTGATGAACGATGCTGTCTTACTCCTAGCCAATATTAATCACCCATACGCTTTTGTCTATCGCGCTACACTATCAACAGTAGCAACAAGCGCTTAGGACTGTCAAGGGGTATATGTGAAGAATTATGAAGACGACAAGCAGGCAATATAGGCACAACAACCACTCTGTCGCTTCGGCGACGGTACATCTAGTCCCGATACCTAAACGCCGGAAACCAGTTTTAATAGGAGACGTAAAGTTTAGGCTGAGTCAGATTTTAACAGAGGTGGCAGCAGAGAAAAAGTGGATAATAAAGTGCATGGAGATAGCTCCAGACCGCGCTCACTTATTGGTTGAACACGCTCCAAGCACCCATATCAACTCAATAGTTAAAGCATTTAAGGGGCGCTCTTCAAGATATTTGCGGCAGGAATTCCCGCACCTGCTTAAACTCCCTACTTTGTGGGCTCACGCATATTTATACGACACAACCGGGAAGGTAAGTTCAGCCATTATAGAAGCGTACATTAACGCTCCGCATCATTATAAGTGACGGCATAAGTGACGCCTGATAAATCAGGCGAGTCGTCTTTCCGCCCCGATTTGAAAATGCGGGGCTACCAGACTCCCGGTCTTCTTTCGGTGTGGCGCTGCCGGTCTAATTCCCAGATGCGGGCTTTTTCGGCATACAGTTGCTCTTGGGAAAACTGAGCCAGTTCGGGGTTGGCTTTCGGGTCTGTTTGCCGCCACTGATCGTTAAAATAACGATAGCGTTTCTCGCACATCACCCGCTCCAGAGCGGCAGCTGCGTCTCGAATGACTAGGGGTTGCCGCAAGATGTCCAGCTTGGTTTTCTCCTCCAGATAAAACAGGTGAGACACAAACGCCATCTCCTTAGGAAACTCCACATACCGGTCTTGCAGCGCTGAAATCAGCTGGCCTGGATCGGCAAGAGACGGTTGCAATTCTAAGATTTGCCGCCACAAGAACCGGTGGTGGGAGAGGCTAAATTGCAAATTGCGCTCCTCTAAGGCATCTTTGACCGCTTGCCGGTGTTCGGGGGAGTGGAGGTAAATGCGCAGCAGCAACGCCTCGGCTTGTTCCAAAAGATTGCGCTCGCCAGAAACCGGCAGTATTTTTTCAGAAGTCTCGCTGGAGTTAGAATGCCGGCGGGGCAAATTGCGATTATTTAACTTCAGCCGGTTGGCGACAAACAGGGGAGCTTGTAGGGAAGCGTCCTGTCTCAGGAGTTTTTCCCAGTGACGGACAATTTGGTCGAGGAGATTTTTTTCTAGCAGTGAAACTCGTCGGGAATCTTCCAGGCTGAGGAGTTCCGCACACCGGCGGCTGTAGTGTGCCAGCAGGTTGTCGCTAACTATATTTCCGAGTAATTTTACCATGGCCTGAGCGACTTGCCCAAACTGAGCGGCCTGTTTTAGGTCAGCTCCCGTCAAGAGTTGCTCGAGCTGCCAGTCGATCCACAAAGGAGCGGTGGCGAGCAGCTGCCGGTAGGGTTCTGGCGAGCCGCTATTTTTAAGGAATTCATCGGCATCTTTGCCGTCGGGAATGTTGAGAACCCGCAGCTGGACTTGGCCTGTATAAGCCAGACCGGCAATTTCGCCGATGGCTCGCTCGGCGGCTGCGGTGCCGGCTCTGTCAGCATCGAAGTTGAGGACAATTTGCTTGGATTCGGTGTGGCGCAGCAGCTGGCGCACTTGGTTCAAGCTCAGAGCTGTGCCCAGGGAGGCGACGGCGTTGGTGATGCCGGCAGCGTGGAGGGCGATGGCGTCAAAATATCCCTCCACTACCACAGCTTGGTCTTGTTTGGCAATAGCAGTTTTAGCTTTGTCGAGGGCAAAAAGAGTTTTGCCTTTGTCAAATAATTCGGTTTCCGGGGAGTTGAGATATTTGGGCTGCTCATCAGTGAGGGTTCTGCCGCCAAAGCCAATAACGCGCCCTTGGATGTCGTGAATGGGGATAATAATGCGGTCGCGGAACCGGTCATAGTAGCCGTCTCCGGATTTTCGGGGCGCAATCAGCCCAGCTTGCTCCACCAGCTGCACCGGCTGGCGCTTGTACTCCACCAAATAGCGATAGAGCACCTCCCAACCTGCCGGTGCGTAACCCAGCCCGAACTGCTCGATGGTTTCCGCGCTCAGGTGCCGGTGGGACTGCAAGTATTCCAGAGCCTGCTGCCCTCCTGCCTCGTGCAGGGCGTGCCGGTAAAAACTCGCCGCCACAGCCAGAATTTCGTAAAGCTGCTCTCGCACAGACAGCAAGCGCTGCAATTCTTGCCGCAATTGTGGCTCTTGAGCTCGCACCGGCACCCCGTAGCGTTTGGCCAAATCCAGCACCGCCTCAGTGAAGGAGCGCTTCTCGAATTGCATCAGAAAGCGAATCGCATTTCCGCCGGCACTGCAGCCAAAGCAGTAGTACATCTGCTTGCTGGGGCTGACGGTGAAGCTGGGGGATTTTTCATTGTGGAAGGGGCACAGCCCCACAAAGTCTTTGCCCCGCCGCTTGAGCACGACGCGCTCCGAGATGACATCTACGATGTCAGCTCGTTGCTTTACTTCCTCAATGGTGTCGCGATGCAAGCTGGGAACGTCCATCAGTCCTCTTTGTGAGGCGCTCCGAAAGCGCCGGTGCCGGCATAATTAAGCATAACATGCCGTCGGCCAGAACCGGCCCGAACCCGGGGTTCGGCCAGGAACCGGGTTTCTGAGACAATACCTTTGCCAATTTAGCTGAGGTTGCTACAAGCGGGTGGCCGGTGGATACGACCCAGGCGGGATATACGTTGGAAAATCTGAGCCAATAAAACTGGCTCAGGTTTTTCCGGAAGGAGTTTTATGATTTCGGCCACATATTTTGAGCCTCGACAGATGGCTTTGAGATCCAGCACACTGTCCCCACAATGCTTCCCCCGGCCAGTTCCGAGCAGGTGATGGGACAGGTTGACCATGAAAAATGAGAGATTGGCCGCATTAGTTACTGCCGTTTGGCTGACATTTATAAAATCTTCCAGGCCCCAGAATTGTTTGGCATCCCGAAAATTAAATTCGATTTGAAAGCGCAGGCTGTGAAAATTTATTAACTTGTCGTAAGGCAAGTCAGGGTCACTGGTAAATAAAATGACGTGGTGGCGAGCATTAGTGCTTTGATGAGTCTTGAGCAGAACCACCACATTCAGAGGTTGAGCGAACTCCTCATGCAGGAGTTGCGCTTGATAAATATGAGTGAGGATTGGCCCATCAATCGTGCTGTTTTTCAGGTATTGAGGGGGCCACAAGTGTTGAATTTTGTTACAAAACTTTACATTTTAGCTGACATTTCTCCGGCCCTGAGTAAAAATGCTTACCCAGAGAGGAGTCGTTCTATCCAGTGGACATAGCTGATTTCTTGACACATACAACATTGAAGATAGCGGAGTTTATCTAGTAGCGTAGTCCCCCATTGGTTAGGAATATCTACTATCTTTAATATGAGGTAAGCTATCAGCGACACATAAATTTGTATGGCTATATTATTTACATTTTTAGTAATCAGCTTGTCCAATTTTAGGTGAGTTTTAAGAAACTTCCATAACAACTCTATGTGCCAGCGATATCTGTAAATTTACATAAGCTCTTCATCGGACACTTCGTCCCGCTCAAGATTGGTGGCCAATCTATACTCGGCGCGCTTTTCAATATCATAAAAGTTAACAACTCTATATATTCCTGAGTTCTTCCCTGTCACAAGTGTTTAATCTTAACAATTCGACACTTGTGGCCGGCTCGCGGGCCTTAACTATTAGTTTCAGAACTATAGCAGTAGCCACTTAAATTAGAACATTAGACCTTGAGGGCAGGCGGGCCGCCTGCCCTACGTCTATATAGCAGTAAGCATTTAGGAAACCTACATTTCGGCTTCCCTTGCTCCCCCGCTCCCGAAGCTTCTATTGTTCTAACCCATATAACTGCTGCTATATCTCTTCTCCTTTGCTGTCCCATTATAGAAGCAAATTTAATCTTTAAACACTCCTGAATTTTTATTCCAATATAGGCCTGTTGTATTATTGAATACTGTGATTTCATTATCCCATTATAGCTGCCTAGCGGATTTGTTGAACCATTTATTTTCATGGCTCAATTATAGCCGCTAGAGCGAGCTGCTAATAGCCAATCGCTATGCG
>NZ_KB235950.1:57791-59640 GCF_000332335.1 Kamptonema formosum PCC 10802
TGGGCGGTATGCTGCCCCTGACTTATCTGCTATTGGACGGTCACTTTGGCAATAATGCATCTCTGCAAATGGCCCGCCGGCTGAATTTACATCTAATTTCAAAGCTTCGTTACGATTCGGCGCTTTATATCCCCTATCAAAACCCCGACCCTGACCGAAAGTGCCGCCGCAAATATGGAGATAAGCTTGACCTACGCAACATGCCCCCTCAATACCTGAAAAACAGCACGATTGATGGGCCAATTCTCACCGATATCTATCAAGCGCAACTCCTCCACAAAGAATTTGCTCCACCTCCTAAAGGGGTGATTCCTGGCAAAAATTATCCAAACACTAATGCTCCCCACCCCCTCATTTTATTTACCAATGAACCTTAATTGCCTTACGACAAGTAATAAATTTTTACAGCCGGCGCTTTCAAATCGAATTTAATTTTCGGGACAACAATTCTGGGGCCTGGAAGATTTTATGAATGTCAGCCAAACGGCAGTTACTAATGCAGCCAATCTCTCATTTTTTATGGTCAACCTGTCCCATCACCTGCTCGGGACTGGCCCAGGGAAGCATTGTGGGGACAGTGTGCTGGATCTCAAAGCCATCTGTCGGGGCTCAAAATATGTGGCCGAAATCATAAAACTCCTTCCGGAAAAACCTGAGCCAGTTTTATTGGCTCAGATTTTCCAACGTATATCCCGCCTAGGTCGTATCCACCGGCCACCCGCTTGTAGCAACCTCAGCTGATTTGGCGAAGGTATTGTTTAAGAAACCGGGTTTTTAGCAAACAGCGCTCGCCATTTTAATTTAGCTTTTATCACTTTCGTTTGCATAAGTATTTTAAGTTTCTTTCCCGCTCCACAGGCGGGCGAGCTCCCCTGCAACCGCAAAGATGCGGATGCTACCGGCAGGGCTGTCAGCCACTTCCCACCCAAGGCAACTGCACCAAATCGGATAAGGTGTTGAGCCACTCCCCGCTCGCTCAGAGACGGGGATTCAGGCTAAGAATTGGGCGCAGCTTTTCGCCCTAACTTTTTACGGTTGGCTATCTGGCTGCACTTTCTATGCTTTCGGGAGAACCGCTCCGAGGGAGAATGAGACTTCCTACTTTCGGACTCGCCTACTCGTTTCGCGGCTTCTTGATATTGCTTCCATGCCTCCACAAGGAACGGCTCCGTCCCCACAAGTGTTGAATTCTGTCACAAAACTTTACATTTTAGCTTACATTTATCCTGCCCTGAGTAAAAATGCTTAGCCAGAGAGAAGTCGTTCTATCCAGTGGACATAGCTGATTTCTTGACACATACAACATTGAAGATAGCGGAGTTTATCTAGTAGCGTAGTCCCCCATTCTTTAGGAATATCTACTATCTTTAATATCAGGTAAGCTATCAGCGAAACATAAATTTGTATAGCTATACCATTTACATTTTTAGTAATCAGCTTATCCAACTTAAGGTGCATTTTAAGAAACTTCCATAACAACTCTATGTGCCAGCGATATCTGTAAATTTCCATAAGCTCTTCATCGGACACTTCGTCCCGCTCCAGATTGGTGGCCAATCTATACTCGGCGCGCTTTTCAATATCATAAAAGTTAACAACTCTATATATTCCTGAGTTCTTCCCTGTCACAAGTGTTTAATCTTAACAATTCGACACTTGTGGCCGGCTCGCGGGCCTTAACTATTAGTTTCAGAACTATAGCAGTAGCCACTTAAATTAGAACATTAGACCTTGAGGGCAGGCGGGACGCCTGCCCTACGTCTATATAGCAGTAAGCATTTAGGAAACCTACATTTCGGCTTCCCTTGCTCCCCCGCTCCCGAAGCTTCTATTGTTCTAACCCATATAA
>NZ_KB235950.1:59740-79203 GCF_000332335.1 Kamptonema formosum PCC 10802
CCATTGGTTAGGAATATCTACTATCTTTAATATGAGGTAAGCTATCAGCGACACATAAATTTGTATGGCTATACTATTTACATTTTAGGAATCAGCTTGTCCAATTTTAGGTGAGTTTTAAGAAACTTCCATAACAACTCTATGTGCCAGCGATATCTGTAAATTTCCATAAGCTCTTCATCGGACACTTCGTCCCGCTCCAGATTGGTGGCCAATCTATACTCGGCGCGCTTTTCAATATCACAAAAGTTAACAACTCTATATATTCCTGAGTTCTTCCCTGTCACAAGTGTTTAATCTTAACAATTCGACACTTGTGGCCGGCTCGCGGGCCTTAACTATTAGTTTCAGAACTATAGCAGTAGCCACTTAAATTAGAACATTAGACCTTGAGGGCAGGCGGGACGCCTGCCCTACGTCTATATAGCAGTAAGCATTTAGGAAACCTACATTTCGGCTTCCCTTGCTCCCCCGCTCCCGAAGCTTCTATTGTTCTAACCCATATAACTGCTGCTATATCTCTTCTCCTTTGCTGTCCCATTATAGAAGCAAATTTAATCTTTAAACACTCCTGAATTTTTATTCCAATATAGGCCTGTTGTATTATTGAATACTGTGATTTCATTATCCCATTATAGCTGCCTAGCGGATTTGTTGAACCATTTATTTTCATGGCTCAATTATAGCCGCTAGAGCGAGCTGCTAATAGCCAATCGCTATGCGATCCGGCGTTGCAATATTTGCCCAAGTTTCGATAGCCTTAATCAAGCAGTGCAGAGAGGGAACGCCCAACACCACCACAACATAACCGCTCACCCAGTGTTCGTGCAGGTGCAAAGAGGTGCGCACCAGGAGCGCATAGCGCAATTCGCTCTTGCCAGAGACGAGGGAGTGAATCACCAGACTCAGCTTTTGGAGATTTAAAAACGGCACAGAAAAGACGACTTGTGTTTCCAGAAGATTGCCTAACATCGTCAGGCAAGCATTTAGCAAGATATTTCCGACCTCAGTTAGCATTTCGTAGGCAGAGACGTTCAGAAAAGGGGGCTCCATATTCTGCTGACCGGCCAGTAAATTCATCATCAGTGCGGCGCTTTCATAGTTAAAAAGCAAGAGTGCGTTTCCCGACATAGAGCCTTTGAAAATCTGGCTCACAGTCGCAACTTCGCCCTCCCCAACACTGGATAGAAAAGCAGGTAGCCCACTGATTGAATGCACAGAAATCGAGGAAATTTCAAGTCTCACGACGTCGCCTGTCAGTTCTGACAGAGAGACGGCGCAGCGAGAGAAAGCCAGATTAATAAACTGAGTAAATGCGTCTTTTTGACGCTCTGTCAAGAGCATGATTACCTCTTAATAGCACCGCGTTTACATAATGTGCAGCCGCTCAAAAAACTTGGCAATCAAGTCAGGCGCTGCGCCGTGAACCGTTTTTTTCAGGCAGTTGAGAAATCAGCCTTTGCAGAACGACCGGCAAGGGAAGCCACCACCACAACCAACTCCTCTGGCTCCACCGGCTTGGGGACAGGGGACTGGAATCCTGCCAAAAGAGCCTGCCGGCGGTCTTCTTCTTTAGCGTAAGCCGTAAGCGCCACAGCGGGAAGAAGCCTGTTTTTCCCTGTTTCTAGCGCCCTGACTTGGGGAATCAGCATATAGCCGTCCTGATACATTTACGCGACATTATAGCAGTAGCCACTTAGATTAGGACATTAAACCTTCAGGGCAGGCGTCCCGCCTGCCCTACGTCTATATCCCAGCAGTAATATGGGTTAGAACAATAGGAGCAGGAATGGGGGGGGCAAAAGAGGCCAAAATGTACGAACCTAAGTGCATACTGCTATACCTGGAAAGATTCCGGGCAACGCAACGATAGCACCATCACCCATAAAAGTGATAGAGGCGTTATCCCGCAAAGCTTTCAGGAAGATCCCATGCATCGCCATTCCAGTCCCTCGGCAGTGTAAATCCGCAAGTGGGACAGTGGAAAATTGTGGAACCACCTAAATGAGAGTGGACATGACCGCAACGAGTACAAGTCTTGCTCGCATATTCTTCCGTCACGTCCACAACAGTGGTTCCCGTTAATTCAGCCTGATGCTTTAAGGTCATTTTGACCCGATAGTGCGCCCATGTCAGCATCGCCTTCGCCGTTTTAGACCTAATTTTCTGCTTCGCCCTGGCAACCATGCCAGAAGTCTCGAAGGCGGGCAGAAAAATTAAGCGGTAATTGCGAATTAGGTAGTGCGCAATTTGCTTGTGGGCTTCATCTATCAAGTCTCGAATTTTGCCTCTCATCCTCTGAGCGGCTCGTCTCATACTGCGCCGCCGCCTTTTTTTGGATTCTTTTGCGATTCGACCGACGAAATTATCTAAGTGCTGGCAAAGGCGGGTAATGCGCCCAATATCCCCATTGACAAACTCCAAGAATTTGCGTCCGTCAAAACTTGTCAGGAAAGTTCTCACACCCGGATCTAGCGCAATTCCCCCCTCTGCTTTCGTGGGACTCATTTGCGCGGGCTCGGGGAAAATAGCAAACCATCGTTTCCCAGAGAAAATAAACTGCGTTCCCTGCTCGCAGGCACTAGGGATGGGTTCCGCAGAGACAAACGCAACTTGTCTGTTGAGGTCTGGCTGTCGATCTCGTCGGCTGACTCTGGCGTAAATAACAGTCTTCGCGCCTCTATATCTTCCGATGGACTTGGAGGTATAGGATTCGATGTTGTATCGGCGCTGTCTTGAGGGAGTCTTAATAGCTTCGATTCGCCCTTCTTTTTCCCACCGGCAGAGAGTCCGCTCGTGGACTCCGAGGGCTTTCGCCGCTTCTTTTGGCTTGACATACTTTACCAACGCTGCTTCCTCAGTTCTGTCGTGCCTGTATTGTATCACGTTTCGCAGCTTTGCGTCAAAAATCTAGGATTAAATTTCGCCTCTTCTGGCGTCATGTCTGTCCAGCGAACTTTTCCCGCCACAAAATCCTGCCGGTCGTACCCGCCTATTTGCAGGAAAGCGTTATTGGCTTCCTGGAGGTTGCCCTGAAAATCTGCTAAAATAATACCGATTATATTCGATTCGACTAAGCGCCGGACTCGCACTTCGCTCTCCCGCAAGGCGTTTTCCGCCTGCTGGCGCACCCTCACGTCTTCCAAAGCCCGATCCCGCACCCTCCTGTAGTTTTCGATGCGCCGCGTTATATCTGTAACGTCTTCAATGCTAAAAAGGGCGTAGAAGCCGGTGCCGTTCTCGGCGGGAATAGCGGTAACGGCGGTGTGCTGGATTCGGGGCTGTCCGTCCGGAAGAGTAGAGGGAATTATATATTTGTGAAGCTGGGAAGAAAAAATGGTTGGCAGCCCCCCTTCAAAAATCTGCTGCAGGCGGCGGGCGTTCTTCGGCTCATTCAAATGATTGAAATGCGCGAGCAGGCTCCTCCCGACGATTGGGCTGCGAGGGATTTTTGTCCACTCCTCCAGGCATGTATTCCAAAACAGGACAGTAAAATCTTCCCGGAGAACGCAGGAGCAGATGGGGACGCGCTCTATAATTTTAAAAGTTTCTTCACCCATTTGCATTGCCTTCATAATAAATTTTTCCTTATCCAGTTTTTTGCGCGATAGCTTTCATCAGGGACTGAAACGACCCCATCTTGAAAAGCACGATGACGTCCCCTTCAATATGAAGCTCTTCGACTGTAAAGCGGGCTTGCGCTAGGAGGATAGATGAATTGCCATCCAATTCATTGAACCGCCACAGGTTCTCGACGGTATCTTCTGTATAGGAAGGAACTGTGTAGTCAAGGCGCTCGTGCAGGATGTTGCTAATTGACCCCATGACTCCGTTGAGCAGGATATTGCCCACCTCACTTAGCGTACCCATTTTGAGGGAATCCAGTTCGGGATCTCCAAGTTCTTCACCCGTGAGGATAGCTACAAGCAGGGAGGCGCTCTCTATAGGAAAGACCAGCTGGGCGCTCCCGTAAAACGGACCGTCGAAGCCAAGTTGCACGGCAGATATGGTATTGTCGCCCAGCCGGTTTTCTAGTTCGAGCTTCACTTCCAGGGGCGAAAGGATCTTGATATAAGGGATCTGCAAGCGAATGGGAAACTGAATCATCTGATTCAGCATAGCGGCGGCTCGACCGACACCGATATTGACGATTTCCTGCAAGGCGTAAACTTGGTCAGCTGTGAGGTTCATGGGGAGGTCTCCTTTGTGTGTTGCATAGCGAGGGCTACCGCTTGGCGCAGCTCGTCTATATTAAAGGGCTTGTTAATCACTGTCGCAGCTCCCAGTTGAAGGCATTGCTGGCGCACGGTTTCCTGAATCTGTGACGTGACTGCAATTACGGGAATGTTCGAGCCTTGATCCTGCAACATTTGAAGAACTTCCCAGCCGCTACACTCGGGCATGAGGAGATCCAGCAGAATGCAGTCGGGTGCCAGGGTGAGAACCTTCTCCAACCCTTCGTACCCATTGCCCGCTTCCAGGGTGGCGTGACCGTCCGCTTGCAAGGCTTTAGAGAGCGCCCTGCGCGTAAAGCTGGAATCTTCCACAATTAGAACTAACGCCATTTTGCGGTTCCCTGATAATTTTTCGCTCTGTCAGTTCAGGCACGCTCATGTTCATTATGAAGATTTTTCGCTCTCTATATCCGTTACGTTCTGCAGAGAGCTTCAGCCCCAGACTGCGGACCTCCTTGGAGTGCCGCGCTCAAATTGCTGAGTACGGTTTGAGTGTCAAACGGCTTGCCAATAAAGCCTTGCGCCCCCGCTGCCTTAACCTTGTTGTGGGTGAAACTCTGGACGTCGGCGCTAGCTACAATCACCCGCGCCCCGGCGTCCAACTCGCGCAATTTGTCCAGCACTTCTAAGCCATACATCCCGTTCATCAGCAGCTCGAGGAGAACAAAATCGGGCTTTTCCAGAAAATAGCGCTCAATAGCCGCACTCCCGTCTGAGGCTTCGATAATGTCGTGACCGGCAGGCTCGAGGATGCCGCGAAGTATCCGGCGAGACAGATTGGAATCACCCACAATTAAGATTTTAGCCATTACAGCACCTCCACAATCGCTTGCGCCATGCGATCGAGGGGCACGCTCCTGTCGCTCAAACCGGCTTCGACGACCGAACGCGGCATCCCGTACACCACGCAAGTTTCCTCTGCTTCGGTAAAAATCGTGCCGCCGTGGGATTTAATCCACGCTGCGCCCTGTTTGCCGTCTGAACCCATGCCGGTCATCACCACGCCGAGCACCCGCTCGCCGAAAACCTCTGCCGCCGACTGAAACATCACGTCCACGCTAGGGCGGTGCAGCGTGTCGAACGGGCGGGCGTCGAGATGGGCTGTCACTGTCCCGTCAGCTTGGCGGTGGAAAGTCAGGTGTCGCCCCGCTTGGGCGACGAGCACCACCCCGGGGCGCAGCACCTCCCCTTCCCGGGCTTCAACGACTTTGATCTCGGACATTTCATCGAGCCGGCGGGCGTACATTTCGGTGTAGCCCACCGGCATGTGCAGCACCACCGCCACGGGTGCGGGAAAGTTCTTAGGGAGCTGGGGGATCGCGAAACTGAGCGCCTGGGGTCCGCCGGTGGAAATGCCGATGGCGACAAGATCCACTTTCCCCGATCTCGGCGCGGGTATCAGCGATGCCGGTATCCCCACGCGGGGCGGAACAGCCGGCAAGTGGCTCAGGGGCACATTGGCGGCGGCTTTCACTTTCTCGACGAGCTCGTCGCTAATCTCAAAAATCTTTTCCGTTGCTAGCGCCGTTGGTTTTTGCACGAAATCAACCGCCCCCGCATCGAGCGCCGCCAAGGCGTTCTCGCCTCCCTCGCTGGCAATGCTGACGATTACCACCGGCAGCGGACGCCTTTGCATTTGCTCGCGCAAGAAGGCCACCCCGTCCATATTGGGCATGATCAAGTCCAGCGTCACCACGTCGGGGTTGAGTTTTTCAACCATTTCCAGGGCTTCCGCTCCCTCACGCGCCGCACCAACCACTTCGATAAACGGACTGCGGGACAGCATCTGCTTGACCACCTTGCGCACGTAAGCAGAATCATCCACCACCAAAACTCGCAACATTCGCTCCATAACGCGCTTCTGCCTTTTTAAGAAGATGTTTTGTGCAATTTTTTTGCCGCACTTGCGCAGCAGTCACTGGAAACCGGCTTAACGCTCCGCGTGGGGCGCACCCGCCTCTGTCTGTTGTGCCCTCTCCTCACACTTAACGTTCCAATGCGTAAGTCTTTGGGCAAGTGGGCCGGCGGGCGCAGCCGGGTGGATTATTACAGCAGCCTGCTGCGCTCGCCAGCCGCCACAGAGCCTGTGGCGCATGAGCGCATGCTTTAAGCCGCTGAAAACCGCTACGGGCCGTCTCCACCCGGTCCGCACCCCTACCTACATAGTAGAGTGCGCAGAAGGCACCCCACTGCTATCGCCAGACTTTTGCCGAACCTACTGCGCCGCTTTATGTAAAGTTTTTAATAATTCCTTAGCTGTGTAGGGCTTCGACAAAAATGCCGTCACGCCCAGACGAGTAGCTTCAGCGATCATTTCGGTGGAAAGGAGTCCGCTGACAGCAATAATCTTAACCGACGGCTTAATTTTTTGCAGCGTGCGGATGGCTGTTGGCCCATCCATATGGGGCATCATCATATTGAGCAGCACCACACTAATTTCATTTTTATATTCAGCGTACAGGGCTACTGCCTCAATGCCATCACTGGCAGTTAAAACCCTGTAGGCATATTTTTGCAGTGCGATTTCGGTAATGTCTCGCAGGTCGGGTTCGTCATCAACAACGAGAACCAGTTCTTTTTGCCCTTGGGGAATTTCAACCTCTTCCAATTCCGGCGTTTCAGTAGATCCCACTGCCGGCAAGTACACTTGAAATTGTGTCCCCCTGCCGCTTTGGCTGTCCAGCTTTATAAATCCCCCGTGGCTCCTGACAATACCCACAACCGTTGAAAGCCCCAGTCCCGTTCCTTTCCCTAACTCTTTCGTCGTGAAAAATGGCTCAAAAATTCTCTCCTGTATTTCCGGACGAATGCCTGTTCCAGTATCGGAAACTGCAATCACAGTGTAAGGCCCCTCTCTCGCCTCAATATTCATCTGCGCGTAATGGGGGTCAATCCAAAGATTGGCGGCGCAAATGCTGAGTTTGCCCCCTGAGGGCATGGCGTCGCGAGCGTTGACGCAAAGGTTCATCAGAACCTGGTGGAGCTGGGTGGCATCTCCAGACACTGCCCACAAGTCCGCCGCTATATCTGCCCGCACTTCGATGGATTTAGGAAACGTCTCTCTAGCAACTTCCGCAATTTCCCGGATGACGTGCGAGACTTCCAGAATCGTGTGTTCGCCTTCCATTCCTCTAGCAAAGGACAGCACTTGCTTAATCAAATTAGCGCCGCGTTTGGCATTGTTTTCTACCATCACCAGCAGCCCCTGCTTTTTTTCTGGGGGGAGTTCCATTTGCAAAAGTTGCGCGCTGGCTAGAATCGGTGTTAGAATATTATTTAGGTCATGGGCGATGCCGCCGGCAAGCGTGCCGATGCTCTCAATGCGCTGGATGCGGAGAAACTGGGCTTCCAGCTGTTTTTTCTGCGTGATGTCGGTGTTAACGACCAGTACAGATTTGGGTTTCCCCCGCCGGGTGCGCACAAGAGTCCACCGGCTTTCAACGATGATTTCGGCACCATTTTTTGTGACTTGATGCAGCTCGCCCTGCCACGAGCCCGCCTCGGTAACGGTTTTGAGAGCGTCTGCAACGTGCGGCGAAGTTTCTTTGTGCAAAAGCACCTTGCTCAACTGGCCGGTGGCTTCTTCTGCCGTCCAGCCGTACAGGCGCTCAGCTCCTTTGTTCCAGAATAAGATGCGGCTGTCTAAATCTCGAACCAGAATCGCGTCTGTGGCGATATTGAGCAAGGCGGCTTGCTCCATCACTTGTTCTTCTGCCTGCTTGCGATCAGTGATGTCATGCCACGCCCCCACAATTTCCAGTAGGTTGCTGTCACTCTTGCGCACCAACTTCATCTCGTCGCGCACCCACCGGTAGCTGCCGTCTTTGTGCAGGAAGCGATATTCAAGGATGTGATGCCCCCGGGACCTCAGCTGTGCCATATCGGCCAGTACCTGCGGGGCGTCTTCTGGGTGGATGCGGTCAATCCAGAAGCGGGAATCTTCCATAAACTCCCACGGATGATACCCCAGTTGGGCGGTGATGTTGTCAGAGATAAAAGTAGCGTCCCAATCGCCATAAGGCTTGCAGGTATAAATGACCGCTGGGCTGGATGAGAGCAGGTGCTGCAGCCGGTGCTGAGTGGAAAGTAGCGCCACCTCCGCTCGCTGCAGCGCCTCAATCTGGCGCTGGAGTTCCGCCTCCCGCTCGACTCTTTCGGTCACGTCCTCGATAAAGGTGATGGTTCCAATGTTTTGTCCCCCAGCAACCAGCGGTGCGATCCTCACGCTTTGCAGCATCTGCGCTTGGCTACAGCTAACGGCAGCTATGCGCATGGGGATGAGATAGCCGTGCAAGCGCTGCGACAGCACAACCACTTGGCCATTGAGCGCCTGCTGGTAAAAGCGCTGCAACCGGCGCTCGGCCATTTCGGGATAGGCTTCCAGCAAAGAACGCCCGAGCATTTCTGTGGCGCTGCGCCGGCTGTGGATTTCTAGCCAGTGATTCCAGCTAGAAATATTCAACTGGGCATCTGTGGTGAAGATGCCCAGGTCGGCCAAGTTATTTAGCCCTTGTAGGATGGCTTCTCTTAGCTCCGCGACACGGTTCAAATTATTCATAACTATTCAGTTTCTTGATGCCCGTTCTGAATTGCGCTGCCTCACTTATAATAAACCTCTGACAGGTGATTTATAAAGTAAACCTTAAGTTAGGGGTTAGGGGTGAGGTGTTAGAGGTGAGGGGTTAAGGGTTAGGTGTTAGGGATTGAGGGTTGGGGGAAAGCCAATGCCCCATGCCCCCATTGCCCGCTGCCCCCATTGCCCGCTGCCCCCATTGCCCGCTGCCCCCATTGCCCGCTGCCCCCATACCCTTGGGATTCACTGGCTGCCAATCCCCAGCTCCGCCCAGTTGTCGATCGCCTGAATAAAGCAGTCGAGGGAGGCAACACTGAGCATCATAACCAGATAGCCGGTCACCGAACTGTCGCGCAGCTGAAACGCTGTGTACACCACCATCGCATAGCGCATTTCTGCCTTGCCAATCACCAGCGAATCGATGAGTGCGCTGAGCGATTCCAGATGCAAGCGCGGCACCGAAAAGGAGACGTACATCTGCAACAGGTTGCCGAATACGCTCAGGCAGGCATTCAGCAAAATATTGCCGACCTCTGTGAGCACCTCGCTAGCGGAGGCGTCCAGGCGGTGCGAAGGCTGGGTTCCCAAGGGTGTCAGCAAATCTGTGAGCATCACCGCACCATCATAGTTCAGCAGTAACAGGGCGTTGCCTGACACCGAGCCGGTGAAAATCTGGCTGACCGTGGCCACGTCGCCCCGCACAAAATTGGCCAGCTCGGGCACTAATTTATGAATCGCATGAATGGAAACCTTTGGCACTTCCAGCACCACGCGGTGACCTGTGAGTTCCGAGAGGGAAGCAGCGGTGCGGGCGAAGCCAATATTGATCAGCTCGGACAGTGCGTCCTCTTGTTGCTCAGTCAGCACTTTCATTGGGCAACTCCTTTTAGGGCGTAACTGACAGCCTCCAGAACCGTTTCCGGGGCGTAGGGCTTGTTGATCAAACCCTTTGCCCCCGCTGTCTCAACTATCTTGCGGGTCAGTGTCTGCAGGTCTGCGGTGGCCACAATCACCCGCGCCTCACCGTCTATCTGGCGGATTTTTTCTAGCACCTCAAATCCATCCATACCGGCCATCACTAGATCGAGCAAGACCAGATCTGGCGGGTCGAGAGCGTAGCGCTCCAGGGCCACGAGCCCGTCAGACGCCTCGACAACCTCGTGCCCTGCCGGTGCCAGGATTGCCCGCAGCATGCGGCGGGACAAACTAGAATCATCCACAATCAATATTTTGGCCATAAAACCTTCCCTCAGCGGTTTATCTCCCATTGGGAGACAAATTTTTCCCCCACATTTTGACAGCGATTCGACTGTCTAATGCCCACGGCGTGCATGACACCGGCACAATCGCCGCCCCCATCCTGACTGCCTCAGGGTTGGCCTGCCGGCACATCGCCGCTTGGCCTGCCGGCAGCCCGCCCGACCGGAGAGCAGTTTGAGCTGTCCAACGAGGCTCTCCTTCTGTTTTTATGCGAATCTTCACTTTGAAAGTTTTCTTGACTGAGTGAGCGGGCGCGAGTTTCCAGGAGAATACCCGCTCGAAGCTTTAGCCTTGGAACGGGACCGCGCCCGTGGCATACGCACATCTCCCCGTTTCTCCCCTCTCGTTAAAAAAGGGGCGCAACGGGCAGGGGCTCGCCCAGATAAATCTTCTGTCTCTCTCTGGGGTACCTGCCTAATTTCTTCTAGTATTCCCCTGCGCCGCCGGGCGCTACCGCTTGACATACACAAACGCGCCGCCGATTTCTTGCAATTCAAAATCAGTGGTTAACCTCAACAGGGATTCCGAAACGCCCACAAACAAATATCCGGGCGTGGGCATAGCTTGATAGAACAGGCGCACTGTTTTGCGAATCGCCTGCTCGGAAAAGTAAATAAATACATTCCGGCAAAATATCACCGGCGACCGGGCTAGGAACTTCACTTCCGCTTCGCAGTATAAATTGGCCGTCCCCCACTTGACTCGGGAGTGAAGTTCGGGCACCACGCGCCACTGGTTCCCGTTCTCTTCGTGAAAATATTTATTGCGCAATTCGGGTGAGAAATTGCGGAACGATCGCTCCCGATAAAGTCCCTGTCGCGCCTTGGAGATAGCCACGGGAGAGGCATCCGTGGCGTAAATTTCCACCGGCAGCCGGTAAAACCAGCCAGCTTCGTTAAGAGCCATGGCGATCGTCAGAGCTTCCTCTCCAGTGGAGCTGGCGGCGCTCCAAATCCGCAGGGGTTCGGTGGGGTTGCTCGCCAAATATTGAGGCAGCAGCACCTCCACCAGGGCCCGCATCTGGTCGAACTCTCTCCAGAAAAAAGTTTCCGGCACCGCCAGCGCGTCCATTACGTGCTCCCACTCTTCGTCCGCAGCCGCATCGTATTTCAGGAGATAGTAGTAGTCCAAAAATGAGTCTAAGCTGCGTTCGCCCAAGCGGGGAAAAAGTTTGTCTGCCAAAATGTCACGCCTGTCATTTTCGTAGTACGCGCCCGAGCGTTCGTGAATCAAGTCGCGTAAAAGAATAAACGTACTCTCCGGCAAATCGAGAGGTTGTGGGAACAGTCGCATGAAAGATGGGGGAAAAAGGGTGAAGGGTGAAGGGTAAAGGGGGAAGTTTGAAGGAAGAAGCTTTGAGGCAGAAGGATGAAGTGTGAAGTTTGAATTTCTTATTTCAGACTTCAGACTTCAGGCTTCAGACTTCAGCTTTGCAGCACCTTTTGCGCCGCGCGGCGCACTGCTGGATCGGGATCGGTGCGCGACAGCGCCGCCAGTTTCTGTTCGGCACTGCGATTGCCCAAATATCCCAGGGAGCGCACAGCGGTTAAGCGCACTGCCGGCTCCGCATCGTCGAGAGCATTGGTGAGCAGTTCCGAGGCGTGCGGGTGTTTTAACCGCGTCAGGACTTCTACCACGGCGCACCGCACTTGAGCCTGCGGGTGGCTTAACCCCCGTCCGATCCATTCGATCTGTTTGTCGAAGGAAACGCCTGTTCGCGCTTCTGTGCGCAGCAGTGCTGCGATACAGGCTTGCACTCGCTGCTGATCCGCGCTCAGGTCGATCAGCGCCGCTATCGCCTCCTCACAGCTGATGCGAGCTAGGGCGTCCGTGGCGGCGCTGGCGACACTTGGTTCCGGATCTGATGCGGCCAGCCACAGGATAGCCCCCACTGCGCCCTCGCCGCCGCGTTTCCCCAGCGCGACTAGGGCATCGCACCGCCGCTGGGGGTCCGGAGATTGCAGGGCACACAAAAGTGGCCCACCGGCATCCGGATGTTCAATCATTCCCAGCGCCGCAATGGCCGCCCGCGCCAAATCGCCGTCACCGCTTTCGTCTGTGGCGAGCGGTGCCAAAAGCTTGACAATTGTCTCGGCTTGTGATATATGCGCGATGCGCCCCAGGGCCTCTACCGCCGCCGCCCGCACTTGGTTGGCCCGATCGGTGAGCACCAGGTGGGTCAGAGCGGCTACGGCTTCCCGATAGCCGTGGGTGCCGGTGGAGCGCGCCGCGTAATAGCGCACCCAGGGATCTGGATCGCAGAGGGCTTGCTTCAGGTAGGGAAAAGCCCGGTCGCTCTCAACCAGACTGAACGCCCGGGCGGCGGCGGCTCGCACGGCAGAGCTGTCGCTTTCTAGGGCCCGAGCCAGTGCCGGCAGCACGCGGGGGTCTTCCAAATAGGGAATGTGCTCAATGGCGGCGCGGCGCACCCGCTCGTCAGGATCGGTGCAGCGCTCGAAAAGCAAGTCCAGGCACTCAGCGAAAGCGAAATAGCCGGCGATTTTCACCGCTGACTCGCGGATGTAGGGATTAGGGTCCCTCAAAAGCTCGACCATACGCGCCGACATATCAGGATGGCCGAGGGAGTCGAGGGCGGCGATCGTCGCTTGGCGCACCGCCGCATCTGGATGGCCAATCAGCAGCAGCAGCGCCTCAAAAGCGCCCCGGTCGCCAATTTGCGCCAGCGCCTCGGCAGCGGCGACGGCCAATTCCGGGTCCTCAGCCAGCAGGTTTATCAGTGCCGGCACCGCCCGCGTGTCGCCAATCCGCCCCAGGGCCACCACTGCCGCTTTGCGCGTTTCCAAATCCTCCTCCGACAGCAGCGAGACCAGCAAATCCTTAACCCGCGTTCCTTTTCGCACCAAAGCGTCAAGCACCGCTTTGCGCACTGCCGTTCGCCTAAGCAACCTGGCGAGGGCTCGCTCTACCGGCGGCCCCTCCAGCCAGCCCAGGACTTGCACCAGGGCTTTCAGTTCCTCTGCGTTCGCTACCTGCAGCGCGTCGAGCACATTTTGCGTTCCTCTCTCGCTTATCCCCAAGCGCACCAGGTCGGCAATGTGGGAGCCTTCCCGATAAACTGTTTCATAGCGCTCGTAGAGGGCGGCCAGGCTGGAGGCGATGGCTCGGGCGGGCGGATTCGGCCCATTGAGCAGCTCCACCAGGGGCGCGACCACCTCTCGGTCGCCCAGCAGTCCCAGGGCGGCAGCCGCCGGCTCGCAGAGCAATTCGTCCGCCAGCAGCGGCACCAGATGCGGCGCTACGATTGGGTCGCCAATCCGCCTCAGGGCGTCAAGGGCGGGAAACGCCAGAAAGAAATCTCCCGACTCGGCTATGGCCAGCAGCGCATCCACCGCCGCAGCGGCACGCAACTGCCCGATCGCCTCAATGGTGTGATAGCGCACGTTGGTGTCCGCATCGGCTAAAGCGCGGATCAGCGCCGGAATCGCTCGCGGATCTTTTCGCTCTCCCAGCGCCAGCGCTGCATAGATGCGCAGCTCCACATCATCTGGGTCGTTTAAAAATTCAATCAGCGGCTCGATCACGTCCACATCGCTGAGCGCCAGCACCTGCAGGGCGCTGTTGAGAACGCTGAGGTTGCGGTGGTTCTCGCGAATCGCCCGCAAAAGGGTTGCTGTGGTGGACGTGCCGGCCCGCAGCGCCAAGCTGTCCACCGCCACCCGCCGCACCCGCCAGCTTTCATCGCCGAGGGCTTCCAGCAGGGGCGATGCCGCCAAGCTCCCATCCCCAGACAATTCCAGTCCCTCTATCTCTCCTAGCCTTCTGGCGGCGAGCAGCCGGTCGCTCTCCTTGGCAGAGGCGAGCTGTTCTGCCAGGTCGCGCTCTTTGTCTTTCCGTGCGGTGACGTCTTCGATGGTGACGACGGTGCCGGCGATGCGGTCGTTTTCCCGCAACGGCGCAATTGTCACCCGCTGCTGCATGCGGTCAAAATGTTTGGACGGCCTTTGCGGCGGGCAGGGGATCAGGTAATGGTGAAATGCCGGTGCCAGAGTTTCCACCACTCCTTGCTCCAGCACTCGCTGAAAGCGCAACAGCAAGCCGCGCGATTCCAAATCCGGAATTAGGGCGGTCAGGTTCCGCCCGCACGCCGCCGAGGCAGACTGGCCCGTAGCCCTCTCCAGCCAAGCGTCCCACGAACGCACGACGAGATTGGCGTCGGTTGTGAAAATGCTGATTTGTGGTTCGTCAGTCATGGGTTAATTGTTAGTAGCTAATAGCCAATAGCGACTCAGAAAAAGCAGCAATAACTCACCAGAAATCTGGGCAAAGATATAATACTTTATCGCTCTAAAATAGCCGAAATCACTCAAACTGTTTTAGGGGTTAGGGGTGAGCGGTTAGGAGTTAGGAGTTAGGAGTTAGGAGTTAGGAGTTAGATATACCACCTAACACCTAAAACCTAAAACCTAAAACCTAAGACTTAAGGTTTTGGGTTGGGGGTGAGGTTTTCGGGGTTAGGTTTCAGGTCGGACTCCAACCCATGCCCCATGTCCCATTCCGGGGGCGGGCGATACGGTGAGCTACAAGTCTCATCTTTAACAGAAATCCGAAAGAATGGTTTTTACAAAAGACGGCTTCAGACCTATTTTGTCTATTTCCTTTGTTCCTGATATCAGAAATGTCTGCCGGCGTGGCACAAAATATCTCGGACAGTTCGACGGGAGCGTGGCCCATGCCACAGAGCCAGGGGTTAGAGGTCAGGGGTTAGGGGTTAGGTGTTAGGTTTGTGGTCGCGTTCTAACCAGTGTCCCATTCAGGTGTGGGCCAGAGCGGGGACGCCACCCCCACGAGAAATCCGAAAGAATGGTTTTTGCAAAAAACCGGATGAAGACGGTTTTTGTATATATGCTTTCTTCCGGAAGTAATAAATGTGTGCAAAATGCACACAAAGTATCCCCGACGGTCGGGTGCCCCATGCCCCATGCCCCATGCCCCATGCTCCATGCTCCATGCTCCATGCTCCATGCTCCATGCCCCATGCCCCATACCCCATAGCCCATGCCTCTAACTGCTTAAGCGCTCCGCAATCTGAGTCAGCGTGCGGGACCGTTCCAACAGACTGGCAGTGGTGCGCTGGGTTTCTTTCACCCCAGAGGCGTTGCGTTCGGCAATGGCGCGAATGTCCCCCAGAGATTTGAGAATCAGTGCCGAAACGCTAGAGTGCTCGCGGTTGGCGCGGGTGATCGCAGCGATCTGTTTGGAAACGTTTTGGGCGCTAGGGGTCATATCCTTAATGGCCCGCCCTTGCTCGACCATTGCTTTGGCCACTTGATCCGACTGCCGGCGCATACTCTCGACGGCTTTTGAGATTTGAGTCGCAGCAGTGGCTTGTTCGCTCATCGCCTTGCTGACGCCAGAGATCAGGCGGGCTAGGCGATCTGCCTCTTGAGAGATTTGATCGCCGGCTGCCGACTGTTCCGCCAGGGCGCGAGTGGTGGCTCCCGCACCGCGCCGCATTGATTCTACAGCTTTCATAATCTGATTGACTGCGCTGGCCTGTTCCGCAGTGGCTTTGCGCACTTGCCCCGCCAGACTGGCCGTATTTTGCCCCGCCTTCATTACCTCACGCGCCGCCCGCGCTTGTTCGCTCATCGCCAGCGTCATCTGCTGAGTGATTTTGCGCATTTGCACGGTGGACCCGACGATACCTGCAGACGCTTTGGCTTGTTCCGTGGTGGCTTTGGCCACTTCTTTCGCTTGGTTGACCGTGGTGTTGACGGCGCTGACCACCGTCTGCCCAGCGGTGAGCTGTTCCTCCGAAGCCCGGGCAATTTGGCTCACCAGTTGCGCGGTTTCTTCCACACCGGCCAGGATTTTTTTCAGCCCGCCCACACCGGCTTCGGCGAGACTGCCGCTTTCTTCGGCCACCCGCACCCCTTCATTCGAGGTGGCGACAGCTTCTTGCACCACGGCTTGCAACGCTTTAATAATCGCAGCAATATCGGTAGTGGCCCGGGCGGCGCGATCCGCCAGGTTGCGAATCTCCTCCGCGACAACGGCAAAGCCGCGCCCCGCCTCACCCGCCCGCGCTGCTTCTATCGAAGCATTTAACGATAGCAGATTGGTGCGCTCGGAGATCAGGTTAATCGTGTCCACAATAGTGCTGATTTCCCCCGTGCGCTTGCCCATTTCGCGAATCACATCCGCTGACTGCACCATTGAGTCGCGGACGCGGTTGAGTCCGGAAATGGCTTTTTGCACCGTTGCCCCGCCTTCTTCTGCATCTCGCGCCACTCGGCGCGTCACTTCATCGGCTTTTTTGGTCAGCGCTGTCACGGAACGGATCGAGCGCTCCAGTTGGGTGGCGCTGGTGGCTGCATTGGTGGCGGCGTCGGTAATCCGTTCGGCGTTCTGCGCCACCCCCCCGATGGAACTGGCCATTTCCTCCATCGAGGTGGCAACCTCTTCCACCATCGCCGCCACGTTTTCTGTCGTCGCCGAAACCTGTTCGATGGATGCGGCCATTTCGTTGATTGAGGCGGTCGTCTCCTCAGCGGCGGCGGTTACGTCATCGGCGTTCACCGCCACACCCTGAATCGAACGGGTCATTTCTTCTATGGAGGCGGCGGTTTGGTTGATGGCGCTGGCTAGGCTATCTGTATCGCGATTGACGCTTTTGATGGAGCTGGTGATTTCGGTCATGGAGGTGGTCACCTGGGTGGCAGAGGTGGCCATTTCCTGAGCGGTAGCCGTGACGCTTTGAATGGAACTGGCGGTTTCTTCTATGGAAGCCGCTGTTTCCCTGATTCCCGATGCCAGATCCACGGTGCTGCCGGTGACTTCCTCAATGGACGCCCCGATTTCGTTGATGGAGGAGACGAGCTGTTCCGTTAAAGAAGCAACGGTTTCAGCTTGTGTGGCCGTCTCTTTCAGCGATGCCGCCATTTGGTTTGTGCCGCTCACGGTCTGCTCCAGGGATTGCAGCTGCGTCTGAACACCGTCTTTGACTTCTTCCCCAATCCGGGCGAGTTCGCTAGCCGCTTTCGTGACTTGCTCGGCTTCCGAGCGCATCTGTGCAATTTCGACGTTCAGCTTGTCGCCCGATTTGCGCCCGAAAAATGTTTGCGCAACAATTGCCAGAGCAAAAATAGTGAGTGACAAGAATGCCAGTAAAAAAATACCCATAATAGTTTTTTCCAACCCGATTCGGTGAGCAACATTAAATTATCTCTCGCCCCGCCCCGCCCCTTCTTGCCGGGGGTGTGGGGCCTTGTGCCCTGCGGCGACGCCTTTTTTTGTAAGGCTGTGCCGGGCGGGGTTTACTGTTCTTTCAACCCGCATCCGCATGGCCCAAGGAGGGCGTCAGCGCTATTGTCTCCGTGGCGTTCAGCAGTTCCTCAACATTTAGAATCAGCACGATTCTTTCGCCTAAGGTGGCAATTCCTTCTATGTATCTGCCACTCAAACCCGAAATGGCTTCGGGAGGGTCTTGAACTGTCTCTGCCGGAATCGAGATAAATTCGCGAGCGGTGTCTGCAATCATGCCGGCGGTGCGGCTGCCGGTGTGAATCACTATCAGGCGAGAGCGGGCATCATAAGGAATTTTCTCGAAGCCAAATCGCAATCGCAAATTGATGGCTGTAATCACCTGGCCTCGAGAGAAGACCACCCCTTCCACAAAGGCGGGAGTGTTTGGCACCGGCGTGATGCGTTCGACCATTTCCATCTGCTGCACAATGTCAGAGCGGATGCCATAAGTTGTGCCGGCTAGTTCAAAAAGGATGTAAGTTTTGGAACCATTCTCAATATCTAACATAGTCGTGCTTCGCTGCAAGATGAATGCTGTGTCAAGATAGGCACTGCAGATTTTGGATTTTTTCAATGCCCGGATTTGGGATTTCATTTACAGTCCACAATCTACACTCTAAACTCTACAATCTCGTCAAGGCCGGTGCGTCAATAATTAAAACCACACGTCCGTCACCGAGTTCGGTAGCGCCGGCGATTCCAGGAACCGAAACCAGCGGGTCAGTCAGGGGGCGCACGACAATTTCGCGCAGCCCGAGAATGCGGTCAACCGCTATGCCGACCGCATTCAGCCCACTGCCGACGACGAAGGCGTAGAAGCGTGCGGTCGCGGAGCTAGACTCAGGTGGGGGAGTTCTCTCGCATTCCGCAGGGGCCAGGGAAGGAGAGCGCCTAGCGGGGAATTCCTCGGACCGACCTCCTGGCCCGACTTTCCGAGGTGCCGCTTCGCCTCTGTGCTGCGGTTCGCTCAGGCCAAACAGACGCGCTAGGCGAACTATCGGCAAGACGCCGCCACGGTAGGAAATAATTTCGCTGTTTTCAAAGACAGTAACAGCTTCGGGCTGCACTTCGATGGCCTCGCCCACGCAAGACTGGGGAACGGCAAAGGTCTGCCCCGCCACGGAGACGATCAGCGCGTCGGCGATCGCCAGGGTGAGTGGCAGTTGAATCCTGAACCGGCTGCCGGTGCCCGGTTGCGTCTCTAGCGTCAGGGTGCCCCCCAGTTCCAGGACTCTATTTTTGACAATAGCCATTCCCACGCCGCGACCGCTGGTCAAATCCGCCTGTTCCCGAGTGGAAAAGCCGGGGGCGCAGAGGATGTCCAGCAGGGTGGCCGAATCGATTCCCCCCTGCCCGCCTTTGCTGTCCGCACCGGCAGCAGGAAAATTTCCCCGCGCCTGCAGCGAGAGGGAGGAGGTGATGGCTCTCTTGCCTGGAGGCGTGCTGCCGAAGATTTGTGTACCAATGGTACACAAATTTTTTCCGAAAGTGTCAACACCCAGCAAGCCCAGCGCCCGCGCTCGCTCGACAACCCGTTCGGCGTCAACGCCGCGCCCGTCGTCTTCAATTTCGAGGGCCACCATTTCTCCCGCCGCAATCGCTCGCAGGGCGATTTTCCCCTCCGGCGGTTTGCCAGCTCGCACTCTCTCTTCTTCCGATTCTATGCCGTGGCTGAGGGCGTTGCGCACCAGATGGAGCAGGGGGTCCATCATCCGCTCGACGACAAATTTGTCAATTTCGGTTTCCTGACCGCTCAGTTCCAGTGTTACTTTCTTTTGCCTCTCTCGGGCCAAGTCTCGCACCACGAACTGCATGCGGGCGAAAATCTCGCCCACCGGCACCAGGCGGACGCGCATCACGCCCTGGCGCAGCTGGCGCAGCTGGCGTTCCATCGCCTGGTTGGTCTCTCGCAGGGGGCGCAGTTGGTTTGCGGGGACGGTTTCTTCCAGGCGCGCCAGGTTATCTTCCAGGCGGGCGCGGCTGATCACCAGATCGCCCACCATGCGCATCAGTTCGTCCAGCCGCGCCAGATCCACGCGCACGATGTTCGCCGGTGCCAGTGCGGGCGGGGGAGCAGGCGCGGAGGGGGCAGCGGCAGGCGCGGAGGGGGCAGCGGCAGGCGCGGGGGG
>NZ_KB235950.1:79303-111822 GCF_000332335.1 Kamptonema formosum PCC 10802
CGCGGGGGGGGCCGGCGCGGGGGCACCGCCCTTACCGTCTGGGGGGGGCGCAGGCGTCTCGCCCCCTCTGCCGGTGTGAGGGGCTGACTTTTGAGTTTTTTGTGCTGACTTCTGTGTTCTGACTCGCTGAGTTTTCACTGCTGGCTCAGAGGGGGGGGGAGGGGAGACGGCTGTGCTGCAGGTGTCTGGGGTGAGTTGTGACTCCTGAGTTTTGAAGGGTGCCCAGAGCAGCCCGTCGTTGGCCCAGCCGGCAAAGGCTGTTTCATCCGCCTTGCTGGCTACTACAAAATCGAAGACAATTCCTCCCCCGGGTTTGACGCGGGGCGCGGCGTGAATTAATTCCCCAATGGCTTGCAGGCGAGCGCGAACGCTGTTAACGTTAACACCGCGTTCGGCCAGGGCCGGCACCGGCGCGAACTCAAAGCGCCAAGCTCGCCCGCCACTCTGGAGCGCTACACCGACCCGGTCGCTTTCTTCTGGTTTCAAGGCGATTGGGATTTGTGAGAGCGCTGTTGCTGCGACGGTGCCGGTGCTGGGGGGCTCTGGGACATCCTCAGGGGGGGGCGGTTCGCCCGCCGCCCCTGCAGACGGAGGCGGGGGGGAGGGCGCAGGCTCCGACAAGCTGAGATCCTCGCTTTTGACGATCGCTGCTAGCTGCTGCAGCGCAGAAGTGATATCCGGTGGGGGATTTGACGACCGGCGCGTGGCAATCACCCCTTCCAACATTGTGGTGCCACCGATCAGGGCATCCATTCCTTCACCTGTGAGCACCACTTGTTGCGACCGCAAATCTCGCAGGTAACTCTCCATATAGTGTGCGAGTTGCTCCGCTTCTCTCACCCCTACCATTCCCGACAGACCTTTGAGCGAATGAAAACTGCGCAAGAGTTCGTCCAGCAGCGACCGCTCGATTGCTGGCTGGTTCACAAGCGGTTCTAGCGCCAGCAAATTGCGGCGCACAACCGTCATGTGTTCCTCACATTCGGCAAAATAATCGTCGAGGAATTCATCAAAAAAATGGGGTTTGCTAACGTCCGTAGACACGAGTATCTCTCTATTCCTAATTCAAAAAGCTGTTTGCTTGTGCGATAAGTGTCCGGGGCTCAAACGGTTTTGTCATGTAGGACGAAGCGCCAGCTGCCAGGGCCGCAGTTCGGGTGGTCGTGTCGCTTCTCGTCGTCAGTACAATCACAGGAATTGAGCTGTAAAAATCATAAGAGCGGACAAACTTGAGCACCTCCAAACCGTGTATGTCGGGCATGTTCAAGTCCAGGATAATCAAATCCACCGGCGCTTGCTTTAAGTGCCCGACCGCCAGTTGCTCAACGGCTTCGAGTCCGTTCCCCGCTTCTTCAAAATGTACGTTTCTCAACTCTCTCAGCGACGAAATCACCATTCGCCGCATCGTTGGCGAATCATCTACGACTAGGATTTTCATAGGTTAGTTTTTCATGGCAGTTCCCATCAGCTCACCGGCCTTTAAGACTGAGCGCCGGCAGTCCGTGTCAGACTTCCGAAGTCAGGGGGCAGCGGGCAGAAATAGGAACCCGCAGTCTGCCGTCCAACTTTGGGAAATTTCCTGTAGAGAATTCTGAACTTTAACTTCTGAATTCTTTGAAATACTTTTCTCCGGCGGCAGTCAGTTATGCTATAATTCTAATGCAGCAACTCGCTCACCTGTGTGGCGAGCGTTTGCGGGTCGAATGGCTTGGTCATATAGCGCGATGCGCCGGCTCCAATTGCGGTCATGTGGGTGTATTGGTCTCCTTTGGTCGTCAGCACGACTATCGGAATGTCGCTATGGCTCAGGTGTTCGCGCACAAACTTCAGCACGTCCATCCCGTGCATGTCGGGCATGTTCAAATCGAGAATCATTAAGTCCACTGACGCTATCGCCAACTGTTCAATCGCTTCCAGACCGTTGCTCGCTTCCTCAAACTTGACGTCAGCTAAGTTGCGCAGCGACGCCATCACCATCCGCCGCATGGTTGCTGAATCATCCACTACCAAAATTTGTCTCATAGGTCTCTCCTGTTGAGTGTGCCGGCAGGCCAGTTTAGCCGGAACAGTTACCATTATGGTGTTTCTCTCTCTCGCTGCGGCAAGCCTCTCACCCCCACTTTCCCTCCCCTGGTTTGAATAAAAACTCTTTTTCTCCCATCCCCCCTCTCCCGGTGTCTCCCCCAGTTCCGGAGGACAGAGCGGCTAAGGCTTAGGCTCGGTGAGGAGTAATGGTTTTTGCTTCTGAGCTGTCCCGCTAGCTGTTGGCAGCCGGCGCAAGAGTTGCTCTCTGCCGAAAAATTGTACAGTTCAGGTACGTTCCGCCGATCGCCGTTTTTTTCCCAGGGGGTTTTTGGCCCCACTCTCCTACCGGCCCTGTGGGAAGTGCCTGTCCAGCAAATCCTGGCCGCGAGCGCCCATCAACTCAAGCAACTCCTCAATCCGTTTCAAGGCCAGCGGTAATGGCTGAGTCCGTCCATTTTCCCAGCGGTTCACGCTCTGAAATGAAACCCCCAGCTGTGCGGCAAACTTCTGTTGCGACAGTCCCAGCCGTCGCCTGGTCTCCCGGACGAGCTGTGCAATTTCCTGCTGTTGCGTCACTGGCATGTTTCTATGCCTCTGATCTTCTGCGATCCCAGCATATAACATCTGGTATAAGTTGAGGGCAGTTTTTATTATTTTCTTAACAAAGCTGGCAGCACCGGCGCTTCGTGGCCGATATCTCCATGCCGGCACCGGCCCGCCGGTGGCCGGCAGGCACTCTCTGCTGTCAGCTCGTACCGTTCCCCACAGAGAGGGACCCCACCCCGCTCAAAGAAATTGCCTATAGTTCTTAAAGCCAGCAAGTGTCAAGCTGCTATACCTAATTAATCATAACATAGCGGCGGAGCGGACCGGCGGCGAGAAACCAGGGTTCTTTAAGCTACCTGGTTTCTTGAGGTTCTGTTTATTTTTGCCGGCTCCCTGAAGGGAGACTTTAAACTTGGCTTGAGGTGGCTCCGGCCTGATGACTACCGAGCCGGCACACACTTCTACCTATTTTGTCTTTTAGATTTGGAATTTTGGATTGACATCACAGCAGTAAGCATTTCTATTTATAGGAAATTTTTGCGGAATTTGAGGGCAAACTTAACGCTGATTTACAAAATAATTTCTCTCAGCCATCTATCCGGAAAATATGGCCGCAATAATTGGCAGAATATAGCAGCAATCATATTGGTTCTAACAATAGAAGCTTCGGGAGCTCTGGAGCAAGGGAGGCCGGAATGTAGGTTTCCTAAATGCTTACTGCTATATAGACGTAGGGCAGGCGTCCCGCCCCCCCCTGAAGGTCTAATGTTCTAACGTAAGTGAATACTGCTATAGCAGTATGCACTTAGATAAAAACATTAATAGTAGATCGGACAAAAAACAAGGCACGAGTCATAGCGCATGGGGCATAGCGCATGGGGCATAGCGCATGGGGCATGGCGCATGGGGAAGACTCACAGCTTTTGCCCCACTCCCGCCGCAATGCCCAATGCCCAATGCCAAATTGCATGTCCTAACCTAACTGACTATCGCTATGTTTGACTGCGATAAAATTTAAATTTAGCTGTATTTTTCTCTTAAATACCCGCTCCTAGCAAAAACAAGTTTAAAAGCAGATTTAACCACATTATATAGCAGCCGTCATATTGGTTAGAACAATAGGAGCTTCGGGAGCGAAGGAGCAAAGGAGGCCGGAATGTAGATTTCCTAAATGCTTACTGCTCTATAGACGTATGTACGGCGTCCGCCGAGCCTGAATATCTAATGTTCTAACCTAAGTGCATACTGCTATAGCCTTTTCATAAATCAAGCGATTATCGTTGACTTCTGACAGCGTATAAACTCGGTTTATTTGAGAAACAGGGTTTCTGGCACCCACAGCTCTCACAAATCATTGAGAACTGCTATATCCCCTGGCGACTGTATCCAGGGGCAGGGGCGAAGATCCCCTCACCCCTACGTCCCGTATGGCTATTGCGGCTAGACAAACCAAGTCTTCCTGCGCGGACAAGTGTAGAAGGCGAGTGTTCTACAGATCCCGAATTCCCAACTTTGAAACTCCCCCTAAAGCCCTGATTTTACCCTAGTTACAAAGGGAAAATTGGGTGAGGTTCTAAATCGCATAGCTTTCCCCAATCCGGTGAACCTTAATCAGATTGGTGACGCCGGTGATGGGAAGAGGCAAACCGGCAATAATCGCAACCGTGTCTCCCTTGGCGACAAATCCATGCTCGACAACTGCCCGCTCCACTAATGCTATCATCTCATCTGTACTGGAAACCTCTTGCATTTGCAGGGACTGAACCCCCCAGTTGAGAGCCAGCCGCCGCTGCACCGACTCTGAGGGCGTTACCGCAATTACAGGGATAGGCTGGCGGTATTTGGAGAGCACGCGAGCGGTGAACCCCTTTTCTGTAAAGCAAATGATCGCCTTAGCCTTTAAGTTTTCCGCCAGCTGGCAAGCCGCATGAGCCACGGAGTTGGAAATTTGGTGTTCTTTGACGCCATTGAGATAATGGGGAGAGCGAATCAAATCCGCCTCCACTGTTTCGGCGATGCGCGCCATTGTTTTTACCGCTTCCACCGGGTAGCGCCCGACTGCAGTTTCTCCGGAAAGCATCAGGGCGTCTGTACCGTCGAAGATGGCGTTGGCGATGTCGGAAACTTCGGCGCGGGTTGGCCTGGGATTGAGGAGCATCGACTCCAGCATTTGAGTGGCGGTGATCGCCGGCTTGAGGTGGCTGCGGCAAGTCTGGATAATCAATTTCTGGACCAGGGGAACTCGTTCCAAGGGAAGCTCAACGCCCAAGTCTCCCCGCGCCACCATAATCACATCGGCGGCGTCTACGATGGCTTCTAAGTCATCAATGGCTTCGTGGCGCTCCACTTTGGCGATGACGTGGGCGGTTTTTTCTTTGCGCCTGATTGCCCCTTTGACTTCTTTGATATCCGAGGCTTCCCTGACAAAGGATAGTGCCACATAATCCACATCTTGGCTCAACCCGAAATCTAAGTCTTCGATGTCTTTTTGTGTCAGGGCTGGGGTGGAGATGGAGGAGTTAGAGAGGTTAATTCCCTTGTGACTTTTTAAGGGTCCGCCATGAATGACTGTTCCCTGGATTTCGGTGCCGGTGACTCTCTCAGCACGGATGCAGAGCAGTCCGTCGTCGATGAGGATGGGGTCGCCTTCTTTTACGTCTGAGAAGAGTCCTTTATAGGTGGTGCTAAATCGCTCTGCTGTGCCGGTGACTGGTTTGATGGTGATGGTGGTTTTTTGTCCTGGGCTGAGGAAGATACCTTCTTCCATATCTCCGACTCGGATTTTGGGACCTTGCAAATCGAGGAGGAGTGCCAGGGGCTTGTTCAGTTCGGAGGCGATTTGCCGGAGGGTGAGAATGTTTTTCTCGTGGGTGGAGTAGTCTCCGTGGGAAAAGTTCAGCCGGGCGACATTCATGCCGGCTTCTATCATTGCTTTAATCGTGATGGCATCGGAACTAGCCGGCCCAATTGTGCAGATAATCTTGGTTTTGCGCATAACAGCTGATTTTTAGTCTATCCGATCAATGCGGCTCATTGGCAAGCTTAGCACGCAGATTGAAATCTTGCTGTCACCCTCTTGACAGAACGCTGAACTGTGAATATAATATTAATCTATCAGGCGTTTGAGGGCGAAGCGTGAGCGTTTTTAAATTTCGGCTGGGTGGTAAAGAGAGTGGCGCTCACGCGCTCTTCCCGAGAAGAGCCGGTGAACGTGACTTGATATAACACCGGCTTTGGGCAGGGTTTGGCCCACTGTAGCCCCATCTGTACTGAACGGTTCAGTTTTTGAGGGCCAGCGAGTGGAGTTCTGCGCTTGTGACGCCGGTATGGGGCATGGGGGCATGGGGGCATTGGGCATGGGGCGCAGGGAATTGGTAGGGGCGGGTTCTAGACGTTGTTGGGACACCGTGAAGAAGATGAATAAACCCGCCCCCCCACTACGGGGGGCAATTGGGCATTGGGGCATTGGGCATTGGGGTGATGGTCAATTCTTACTTACCGTCTGACACCTACCCCCTAACCCCTAACCCCTAACCCCTGACGGGCATGGGAGATGGCCAAGCCGGCAGCTAAGGCATAACTTTACATTAGAGGGTTGTTCTTTACAGAAAGTTTAAATGCGGGCCGTTGACAGGTGTCTATCCTCAGAAGTAGAGTATATATATATCAAAATAGGTGACAGAAAATTAAGGGGTTCAACGCCCTACTCACACAAGTGGAACTTCTGTCAAGGGGTTTGTGGGTGCTGGAGGTAACTGTGTGGCAGTGCCGAAAGGCCAGGAACAGAAATGTTGGCCCGTTGGCGAACGCATCGGCGATCGCCTCGGCTTGGATCGCCGGCTGCCGCGCTTTTGGCCCACAGTCCGCCGCACTGCTGGGCTGGCAGTATTGTTTGAGATTGTGCCTTAAATTGAGGCATCCATTTATAGAGCTGGCATCGTGCAGCACTGCGTGCCGGTGGCACTCATACAATTGTAATCCGCTTGCAGTATTTAGAGCCAGTGGCTCTTTTTTACCAAGAGCGGTGTTAGAGGTGTATTGAAACAAATGGCTGTCCTTGAGTAATCTCGGATAGCTAGGTTTTTGCGTGAGAAAATTTTGCTGATTTAGGGGCAAGAATAGCCAGTGTAAATGATTGCTGGACTCAACAGTCAGGGGACATAAACCTGCGGACTGCCAGACTGCTCATGTCCGAATTGAAGGGCTCAAAAAAAAATGAAATTTTCTCCTCAGGGGCATTAACATTGTGGTGAGGGGAGATTACAGTAGAGGATGTGTGTAAAAACGTACAATTTCAACAGGGTTGCTCGGAGAATGACCTGTAGTGAGGCTCGCAAAAAGCGAGTTCCGTGACGACGGGGACTGAGGAAGATGAAAATTAGTGTTTCAAACACCCACTTTGTCATGCTATAGCGGTAGCATAGAATATAGAAGATCCCATTTTTGGCAGCTGTGGGAGCGTCAGCGGGAAGAGCTTTACCGCTGCTGTCTTAAGCGGATGGGGAACAGCCCAACCTGTGCGGAGGATGGGCTCCGTCAGGCAATGCTGAAAGCGTGGAATAAAGTACAAGCCGGTGCCAGTCCTAGCGCTAACTTTAAAGCTTGGGTGAGCCGGCTGACTCGTAACCTATGTATAGATATCTTTCGCAGTCAGCAATAACTAGAGAGCGCTTAACTTCCTGATTTGAACGCTAGGAACTTATTTTATGCAGAGAAAAAAACCCAAGAGCAAAACTCGTTCCCTTTCTGTAAACCAGATCCGAAACCTAACCAAGTTAGAAGAGAAGCAACTATTACAGCGCCTTTCCGAAGGCGAAATGAGTGCCTTCTGGCAACTCTGGCAACAGCACCAAAAGTACCTGTATCATCGCTGTATCAGTTGGATGGGAGGCAATCATACCCATGCAGAAGAAGCGCTCAGTCTAGCAATGCTCAAAGCGTTGCAACAACTGCCAGCCTGTGCCGAAAGAATTACCAATCTCCGCGCTTGGCTCACCCGCTTCACCCACAATCTTTGTGTGGATATCCACCGAGAGCGCCGCAGGAAGGCAATAGGAATGGAGAGCCTTGAAGAAATAGCCGTTAAAGAAGAAGAAGCGGTTATCTCTAGCTTAGACTGTCCCGAATCAGCAATTCTACGTGATGAGTTGGGACAGGTCATTCGCGACGCTGTAGACGCTCTTCCTTCCCGACTCCGCACTCCTTTTGTCCTGCTTTACTACCATCAAGTTTCCTATCCAGATATTGCCCAACAACTCGCGCTATCCCAAGATAACGCTTACAAACGCATACAACAGGCGCGAGATATTCTGAAAAAGCGTTTGATAAGGTATTTGTCTGGGGCGGACAATTCCGTGTTAGCGTCCTCCGAAACCTCTTGCAAAAAGAGTAATTTTGTGGTGGTTAGTTCCCAATCGGACTCTCCAGTAGCGATGGATTCAGGGTGCATGATTGCAGCAATCAATTATCAGTTAACAGCGACATGCCTAGAAAAACTGTCTCATGCGTCTTATTGCTCACCCAGCCATCAGGGGTGGAGATAAATGTTTCCCTGGTCTTAGACGAAAAGCCAGCCCGAATTAACCAGAAGATCAAAACATTAAGTCAGTATGTGCAGCAGTATCCCTCTGGATGGAAGAAACGGTTAGAATTGGCGAACCTGCTGTACGCAATGGGCCGTTGGGAGCAGGCGGTTGAGGAGTACCGGCAAGTCATCGAGCGACAGCCCCAATTAATTGAGGTGCGGTTGAAATTGGGGAAAATGTTGCAATTAATGGGACAGGAGCTGGATGCAGCAGCAGTTTATGAGAGGGCCTTGTCCTTGGTAGGCGATGAAGCGACTCGGCAGCATATCGGTGGACTAATTGCAGTTTGCAGGGGTGACACTCAGGGAGCGATTGGGGCTTTTGAGTCAGCCGCTTCCCTAGAACCGGAAAACGCGGCTCACTGGCTGGCTGTGGGGCGGGTGCGGATGGAGACAGAGGATGCACTTGCTGCGGTGCGAGCGTTTGATGCAGTGCTGTCACTGAAGCCAGACGATATAGTGGCGCTGATTGACAGCTACGATGCGCTGATTGCCCTGGGTAATGTCAGGGAAGCGCAGCGGCGGTTGAGCAGGGTGCTGGAGTTGGCTCCCGACGACATCAGGGCACTCAAACGACAGATAGACAATCGCTGCCGGATGAGATTGGTATCGGGGGAGGAGGCGAAGCAGACTAAACAGATGATTAGCTCCGCTCAGCGACAGGCTCCCGATGCGGTGGATGCCTGCGAGTTGCTGGCATATTATCAGATTTTCCAAGGGGAGTGGGCCAAAGGAGTCGGGGTGCTGGCACAGTTTACCGAGGAACACCCGAATAATCCCAGGGGCTGGTATTCCTATGGACGGTGCTTGTTCCGCACGGGTGAATACCAGAGGGCGGCTGAGGCGATGCTGGCAGCGTATCGTCTGTACCCCAAGGATGGCGAAATTTATCAGGCGTTGTGCGAAATTTTGCCGGCGGCGGGGATGACCTCTGGCCCTACGCCGGCAGATCCCCCCCAGCCCCCCTTAAAAGGGGGGGACTCTGAGGAGGCTACGTCTGCAAAGCACACAGAGGGAACCCGTCTGAAAGTCCCCCTTTTTAAGGGGGATTTAGGGGGAGGGAACAGCAACCGGCCTGGAGAGGGGGGTGAAGTCACCCTTGCATCAATAGTAGAGGAGATGCTGGAGCGTTTTCCCCATCGCTGGAGCGTTTGGGCGACGGCGGGGCGGGTGCTGGTGGAACATTTTCAGGAAATTGAGCGGGGGTGCAGTCTCTCTGCGAAGGGGACGCAACTAATGCCGGTGTTGGCGGATGCTTGGTTTCGTCACGGGCGGGTGTTGGCGCTGGCGGGGAAACACCGGCAGGCGGTGGAGGCGTTGGCGCATGGATGGCAGCTGTTGCCAGAAGCGGGGGGCTATCTGGCATCTGTGTCGGCGGCGGTGTGGTTGGGGGAGAGCTATCAGGTGCTGGGGGATGAGGCGGCGAGCCGGCGGTGGTGGGAAGCGGCTTGTGGGCCTGGTTTGGAACTGATGGAGTTTGAGCCGGCTGTGCTTTGTTACTGGCAAGGGAGAGCTTTGGAGGGGTTGGGGGATGTGAGGGGTGCGGTGGAGGCGTATCAACGCGCTTTGAGCCAGCAGTTGCTCTATCCCGAGCGAGGGGAGGTTGAGGGGGCGCTGAAACGGCTGCAAGCTAGGTAGGGAAAGGGTTCTGGTTCTTGGGGGCCGGTTGGTGGGGGCATTGGGTTGGGGAAAAACCGCCTCTAAGTCGAAAAATTCAGAAATTGAGCTGGGGAATCGTCTTTAAGGTGTGAAAGCCTAAAAAGGTATTCAAGTTAAAGAATTTTAATGAGAGGAAAAAATGCCAGCCCCAACCTACCTAAACTGTAACGAGAGTCAGAAAAACCAAGGCCAAAAAGCCTACAATGAAGTTCGCTTCTTATTGGGCAAGGCTAATAGTGCTATAATCAGTTTGCAAAAATACAGCCCGGGACAAAACTACGAACCCAAAGATATAGAGGAGGCGGATCGTTTTTTCAAGTGGTTTGGCTCCATAAATACTGCAAATTTAGCGACTGTCCGCGATCGAGTAATTTATCCTATGGTCAGGCAGTTAGAGAATAACTCTGTAACTATTGAATGTGGAGGAGCTGATTGCGAGCGACGAGATTTTGCTTATGTCACAGCACCTGGTGCAGGATTAGGTGTTGGAATCATAATTAACTTGTGTGAGGCTTTTTTCACAGCCCCCTTATATGGTACTAACTCCCAAGTAGGTACACTGCTCCATGAAATATCACATTTAGTGGGTAACACTAACGATCATAAATACGGTCAAAGCCGATGCTTAGAATTAGCAAAAACAAACCCATTAGAAGCTATAAACAACGCTGACAATTATGAGTATTACCTGGAATCTTTCCATTACTAGGTTTGCGTAATTAGGACAGCAAAGCGAGCGTACCTCTTGTTAATTACAAGAATGCGATTGCTTGTTTAGCTTGAAACGAAGGGGTGCGATTCTCTTTGGTATAGCCTGCTAAAGAGGGGGCGAGCGCTCCCTTTTCTGCTTTTCCTGCCTCGGTTCCTAGTGTAGATGATAGTTGTTTTCGCTCATGATGAGGTACAAGGTTTTGGGCGCAGCATCTGGGAACCCTACCCCCTCCGGTACCTCATTCGGCTGCAAACCGCTATAAGTTAAGAAAAACCCGCGCTAACTCGAAAAATTCAGAAATCATCCCTGGCAGTTGTTTCTAGAAGTGAAGCTAGTTCGCACTGTCTAGCGCACAGAATATATTTACTTAAATGAGCGCATTTTAATTACGTTCGTGCGAACGCTGCTCCTCTTTTTTATTGAAAGAGGGGGAGCGCTTTTAAATTGATGTTGAAAGGGATAAAAGCGCACTTTATAAAGTCTGAGGATGAGGGGCGAGCGCTCTAAATCTGCGCCTAACGCACCCTACTTCGCTTTGTCGGAGGCAAAACGGTTCTTGAACTTGTGGCCGGTTTTACGGGGCAGATTGGGTTAGGGGAAAAAACTCTAACTCGAAAAATTCAGAAATTGGCTGCTGTAATCGTCTTAAGGGTGTAGGGACGCAAGGCGGAAAGACCAACAAATTTTGTGTGCCTATTTGCTCAAGTTTGACGGTCAACTTCCAATGAAAAAGGTCATGCATTTTCTCAAAAAGAGCTGCGATTTTTTGGTAGCAATTGCTCTGTTTTTCGGTGCTGTGAGCAACAGCGCTCTAGCGGCTGGCGATTTAAGCAAAACCTGCAAAGATGCTCAACTTAAAGGCGCGGTTCTATCAGCTAGCTGTCAGAAGGCTAGTAGCTCCGGTTTTCCAAGCTCTATTGATTTAGACCGGCATATTCAAAATGCAAATGGCAACCTGTCTTGGGGGGAGAACGGCTGTCTCTAAAGCGTGCAAATCCCTCGAAATCGCTGACAATAGCACTTTCAAAGATCAATGTAAAACAGTGGACAGCGTTACGGTAAAGGCTACTTCCATTAATTTAAATGAGCATATCGCTAACCTGGATGGAAGCTTGACATACGAACCCTAAAACCGGGCCTTCTATAAAAGTTAGCTGACGCAGCCGTTGCTTTGTTAAGCAACGGCTTCATGTCTGGGAAGAATGAACATATTATGGGAGCATTTATTTTTGACAAACTGACACCGCTATATAGCTATAAAAAAGGCTAACTCGAAAAATTCAGAAAGTGAGAGGCGGAATCGTCTTATAAGCAGAAGACAGGAAAAAGAAAAACTTAATCTTGTCTCCGCCGGTTCAATACCAGCAGAAAAATTTGGCAACCGACAAGAAAATTATGAGGTTCAAGCATGGCAGTTACACAGACAAACGTCACTGATATTTCAGGATTACCCGGACTAGAAAAACTGTGGTCTGAAACAAAAGGCGACTCCCACATCTGTGTGGCCATTCTTGACGGTCCAGTAGACCAGTCTCATCCCTATTTTGACGGTGCCAACCTCACCAGAGTGCAAACCACGATTTCAGAGACGGCTAGCACCGGGCTGATGTCGAGTCACGGAACGCACATTACCAGCGTCATCTTCGGTCAGCATAACAGTTCCGTCCCCGGTATTGCTCCTGGCTGTCGCGGACTGATTGTGCCGGTGTTTTCCGATAATCGCAGAGGTTCGCTTTCCCAGCTAGACCTCGCACGCGCTATCAATCAAGCGGTTGAAGCCGGCGCTCATGTAATTAACATTAGCGGCGGTCAACTGGCTCAAGCGACAGAGGCTGACCCAATACTGGCAAAAGCGGTCAAATTCTGCAATGACAGTGGTGTTCTGATTGTGGCTGCTGCGGGAAATGATGGGTGTCAGTGCCTCCACGTTCCGGCTGCCTTGCCTTCAGTTCTCGCTGTGGGTGCGATGAATGCGCAGGGATTGCCCTTCGATTTCAGTAATTGGGGGGAGACATATCAAACCCAAGGCATTCTCGCTCCTGGTGAAAACATCCAGGGTGCGGAATCGGGGGGCGGTACGGTTCTGAAAAGCGGTACCAGCTTTGCGACTCCTATTGTATCTGGAATTGTGGCGCTGCTGCTGAGCGTGCAGCTGCAACGTGGTGAAAAGCCCGACCCCCACGCTGTCCGTGAGGCGCTTCTCAAGAGCGCTTTGCCTTGCAACCCAGAAGCGGTTTCAGATTGCCGTCGCTTTTTGGTCGGAAGTCTCAATATTCCTGGGGCTTATGCCCTGATTGCAGGACGAGGAAGGAAAGAAGTGTCTGAGGAGAAATTAGAGGAAGCGATGATTCAACCTAGTGACGCGACTAGCCTCAATCTAGAACCGTCCGCCAACCAGCTGCCAGATGTTGCCGTGCCGGTGGCAGAAGTCACAACAGCTGAATTTGTCTCAACAACTGTAAAGAATTTGGAAAATACAATGACTGTAACGCCTAGCCAACTAGCAACACCTTCTGTCACGCCCAGCAGCGTGGTGGCTTCTGAAAACTGCGGCTGTAACGGTGCCGGTGCAAAATCTCTAGTTTACGCCCTGGGAACAGTTAGTTACGATTTCGGCACCGAGGCTCGTCGAGATAGCTTTAAACAGCTAATGCCAATGGTTGAAGGCAATCCGCCTTTCCCGGCCAATCCATACGTAGTTAGCCAGATGGTGAATTATCTCGAGCCAAACCCCTACGAAGCAAAATCGCTGATTTGGACGTTAAACCTAGAGCTAACACCGATTTACGCAATTGAACCTGTTGGTTCTTTTGCCGAGCAAGCTTATCAGCACCTGATTTCAGCTATCAAGGGGCAAATCAAACCCGAAGACGATCCTGAATATATTTCCAGGGTTTCAATTCCTGGTGTGTTGACAGGCAAGAACGTCAGGCTATTTTCTGGGCAAGTTGTTCCCGTGATCGCCCCAGAAGTTCGCGGGATGTACGAGTGGAACGTCAACCAATTGGTAACACTGGCGGTTAATGCAGCAAAAGCAAGCGCTACAGCAACGCAGGCTGCTCAGCAGGAGCAAGCTACGCGAGCTTCTCTGAAGGAGTTTCTCAATCGTATGTACTACGAATTTCGGAATCTGGGTCAAACATCCCAGGAGCGAGCGCTCAATTTCGCGGCGACGAATGCGTTCCAAGCAGCACAAGCGTTTAGCGAGGCAACGAGTAAGGGGATGCAGCTTGACCGTATTGAAACAGAAAAAAGCCCGTTCTGTCGGATGGATTCAGATTGTTGGGATGTCAAACTGAAGTTTTTCGATCCGGAAAATGACGACCGGGCGAAAAAAGTATATCGCTTCACTGTGGATGTGAGCGATACTATGCCAGTCACGATTGGCGAGGTGCGTACCTGGTCTGTCTCGGACTAAAAAGCTGCATCAAACTTTATTTAATTTCTGCCAAAGGTTCTACAAGAAGAAACCCTCATGAATAATTTGCCAAAGCAATCTCAGCCCGTGGTTCGTAATATTAACACGACATCCCCCTTATTGAATAGTTCAGGGGCCAGCATTTCCGACTACACGAGCTGTTACAACTTAAAAGGTCTGGCCAGGAATCTCTGTATGGCTGCGTATTAGGAATCGGGGATTGCCGGGCAAAAATCACTCAAACAGGAGAAACCGCGATGAAAGTTCCTATCCAAGCCGGACACGTACCGCGTTACCAGCGGTAATTGTTCGGAGACAACAGACAAGCAAACACTCAAGAAAAAATCAGGAAAAGTTATGAACCTTCCCAAGCAAGTTGCCCCCGTGGAACGGACGCTCACTCCGGCTGCAATTTCAGGACAAAGTGGTGTTGAAGCCAGCGCCTGGTATGATACCCTGCTGGAAGTTGCAAAGAAAGTAGCTCCAATTGCCACAACCGTTCTGGGCAGTCTCTAATTTAGGCAGCTTAATCAGCCTCGCTTAAAGGCTGTAACAAAATTCCTCGTTCGGGGGTTGCTCAAAACTCCCGAACGACTCCTAAAAACATCAAGGATAAAGAGGCAAAATCATGAACCTTCCCAAACAATCTGCACCCGTCGAACGCACCCTCGCTCCGACTGCAATTTCAGGGCAAACTGGTGTTGAAGCCAGCGCATGGTATGACACAGTTCTGGATGTTGTCAAGACCGTTGCCCCAATTGCTGCCCCAATTCTGACCTCTTTGATCTAACTCTGAACCATGCTCCCTAGCCTGGGTTGCTAGCAAACAGTAGCCCGATCACTTGCTCGGTGGTTGCACGCCGAACAACTACCGAGCATCTCTAAAAGGGCTGAGTAACCTTCGCTGCCAAGTCAAACTGCTAATGAACAGGCGCTAAACAACGGCACAATGAATCTGACTTCTTTACCAGTTGAATCTATCTCTGATACTGCCTTCTTGACAGCTGCCTATCGCGCCTTGGAAACCCAGCGCCCAGACGCTCTCTTCCAAGATACCCACGCCCAAATTTTAGCTGGGGAGCGGGGCAAAAAGCTCGTCGAGGCCATGCCAGGGGGAAAAGCAGGAGCATCAGGCTGTGCCGTGCGTACTTGCGTGATGGATGAGCTGATTCTGCGGACTGTCAAAGAAGACGGGGTTGATACAGTGCTGAACTTGGGAGCTGGTCTGGATACGAGACCTTATCGGCTGCCTTTGCCGACTTCCCTGCGTTGGTGCGAGTGCGACTTGCCAGTTGTCCTAGCCTACAAAGCCAACAAACTTGCCGGCGTGCAGCCGAGGTGCGTTCTGGAATCGGTTTCGCTGGACGTTACTGATATCATTGCAAGGCAGATGTTCTTCCAGGGTGTCGGTATAGCAGCAAAACGGGTACTGGCGGTTACGGAAGGGCTGCTCATTTATATGACTGCCGAGCAAGTAGCCGCACTGGCTGCTGACCTGTACGCACAGCCCCAGTTTCGGTGGTGGCTGACGGATCTGGCCTCGCCCAGTGCGTTGCGATATTTCCAGAAAAGCATAGGTGGGTCGCTTAATTCCAGCGAAGCAACCTTGCAATTCGCCCCCGAAGAAGGAACTGAATTCTTTCGGCGATATGGTTGGATGAGCGTGGAATTTCGCTCCCTGCTGGAGGAGGGGCAGCGCTTGCAGCGGGAAGTCTTGCCCAAATCGCTGCTGGCTCAATTAGAAGCGCCGGAACATTGGGAAATGTGGCGGAAGATGTCTGGCTTCGTTTTGCTGAACCGCCACTAAAGCTGAAGTCAGGGTTGAGGTATATTCTTCCGGAAAATACTGCCATGCTTCAGTATAACTCGCTCCATTAATCCAGCACATGAAGTTGTCTTTGTATCCCCAAAGGAGCGCTTATGAAACTTCCGAACCAGTCTCTCCCCGTGAGTAGGAGATATCTCATCCAGCCGGACTTGGTATTAGTGTCTGTTAAAGACAGTAAAGGCAGGTTGAGCCGCCGGGAATATCAGTACGTGCACGGTTCAAATCCCAATCCGAACGCTCCCATGAAATTTTCCGAGCCGGCTGACTGTGGGTGCCCTATATTTTCAGGCGTGTCAATGGCGATGTGCTTTGCCGCCTGTGGCATTTTTTGAGGGAGAAATTTGGCTCAATTGGCTAACCATTTTTTAACTGCAATACAATCCTAAAACTAGGATTTAAACTGTGGGAGTCTGAAAAATAAGGAGAAAAAACATGAAACTTCCAATTCAAGCTGCAGCTGTCTCCCGACACATTAATACAACTCTACCACAAAACACGGTAGGTTGCGGAGTGAAATCTTCAGGGTTTTGCTTTTATGGAGCTGGTGATGACCCGTTGGCGTGGACGCGGGCGCAGGCGCAGTATGGATATTGCCCTGGTACAAATGCCAAGGTTTGGGTTAATAATATAGGGGACGGACAGAATGCCTGTACGGCGGGTTTGTTTCGTTAACCAATAACTCCGAAATAGGGAGCGTTACAGGATACAATCGCCCCCCTTACACCAACTCGCACATCCGCGCAACTCTGCAATAATTAGAGATCGGCACCACCTTCTTGCAGTCCCGCCACCTAAAAAGCGACCGCCCCCTTTTTTGATTGAAAAAAGGCGGTCGCATTTACTTTATCTCCCTTGCCATTATTCTAAGAGCGCGAGGGCGCCAACAAACAGCCATCAACAACTAACACTCATCCCGCCACCGCTCTTCAACATTGAGAAAAATACCTTGGTCGGTATCGCTACCCACACCCCCTTCCGGGCGAATGAGCTACCGCTCACGGCAAAGCCTATCGCGCTTGATTAGTAATCAATAACATGTAGCATTTTTCTCCGCAAACTCTCCCTAGCGGGCGTGTCAGTCCCCCCTTTTTTTGCAGCAAATACAATTAAATATTGATGGATTAATTTAACATATTTAACTGTGCTATGATATTCGGAATAGGGGTAAAAGACCTGGCAGTAATAAGCAAGCCATTCTCTGCGGGGAGTTGCGTAAAATGCGCGTTTTACGCAGCCATTAATAATCTTTTAGGGTCTTTTTCCTCTTCCACCAGCCGTTGCAGCCAGCTCGGCGCAACCCAAAAAACAACGGCTCGCAAACGTTCAAAAGTTACTGCTAGGTCGATTACACCGGCACCCCCAGCATCCTTCAGAACGCCAAGCAATCCCATAATTCTCAACCCGCGTCAACCGCGCTCTCCGCCTTGCTGCTTTGTCATCCAACACGACTAAACCGGCACCCTGTTTCCCCGCAAAAAAATTGCCTCCCCTTCCCCTGCATCGAGCTGTTCCAAACCGGCATCAGAGGAAACACCGGCTGTCTGAATTTCCCACCACTCAGGAAGTTGCCTTATCCAATTTTGGACTGCTGCCGGCGACTCAGCCCCCAGTTCATCAAAAACAGCTTGAGGAATCTTCACCGCCCCATATAACTGCGGCAGTAAGTTAATTTGCTCAATCTGTAATAGATACCAAATCGGAAACCTATCATAAACAGCGAGCGTGGATTTCCCAGTTCTTCAAGTCTCTGGATGTCGCGTTCCATGTTCTGTTACCAATGCGTCCCACCGGCATGCCCCCCCGAAAAGCCAGTCCAACCCCGCCAAACCCGAATATTAAATTGTTATAAAATTAAGAGCAACTGGGAGGATGGCATCTACCATGAAGCGGCTCATCTTCGCCCAGCATCTGCCACGCTGCTAGCAAAAGATTCATCCTTCCCAACTACTCTATACATTTTCAATCTAACTCACCGCCGAGCGTTCTGGCAGAGAAATACATGAAAGTTTTACATTTGCTAAAAAGCTTTGCGTGCCGTAACAAAAATTTGCAAAAACGGGCAAGCATCTTTTGGGACAGGCGGGACGCCGGTCCTACGTCATTGAGATGGGGGGAATAGGGACAGGCGGGACGCCGGTCCTACGTCATTGAGATGGGGGGAATAGGGACAGGCGTTCTGGCCGGTCCTACGTCAAGAGACACCGACAATGGGGACAGGCGTTCTGGCCGGTCCTGCGCCAACCCGAACAGAGCGCAACCAATTATGCTAGTTCCTGAAAGTGAGAGAGCTCTGTCACAAAAGGAAACACCGTATGAGACGAATTTTTCTTTCCGCCGGTCACGGCGGCTATGACGGGAAACCCACGGATACAGGGACAATTGCCAGCCCCACCACAGAAGCCAGAGAAATGATCCAGCTGCGCGATCTGGTAGCGGCTGAGTTGCGCTCCCGCTCCGTGGAAGTTCTTGCGGTTCCCGACGATCTGAATAGCCGGCAAACCATCGAATGGATCAACGCTCGCCAGCGCCTGGGGGACTGCGCCCTGGAACTCCACACCGGCACCTCTTCCAACCCAACTCTCCGGGGAGCCTCCGTCTTCTACATCGCCGGCAACTCCGAGCGGAAAGGGGATGCTGAACAGCTGCTGCTCGCCCTTGTGGGCCGAGTTCCCCAACTGCCAGATCGGGGAGCTAAACCAGATACCGCCACCACTTCCGGCAGTTTACCATTCTGCCGGGGAATTGTCATCCCCTCCCTGCTGATGGAAGTTGGCTCCCTCCCCAACCCCGATGACCGCTACCTGATCCAAAATCGACGCCGCGACATAGCCGCCGGCATTGCAGACGGACTGGCGGTATGGATCGGTGCGGGGAACCCTCTCGCTCCCCAGCCGGCAGACACCTATCGCCCGTGCAATATCAACCTTAACGGTCAACTTTATGGCGAAGAGGGCGCGATTGTCAATGGCAACGCCTGCATTCCCATCGATCTCGCAGATAGCTTGGGGGTCGATCTCTCTCAAGTTCCCCAAATCCGCCGCGTCTCCCACAGAAATATTGTTTATATCCGAGCTATCGAACTGCGGGAATTCAATATCTCTGTCCGCTGGGACGCCGCCACCGGCACAGTCGCTCTCCGCTCTATCCTAAATGTGTGCCGGCGTCAGCTCGACCGGATCGCCGGTCCGGGAAACACCACCGAATTGCAGCTCATGATGTTTCTCAAAGCCAACAATGAAGCTGCCCTGATTCAGTTTCCAGAACTTGCTAAAGATATCGCCAAGCTCTACCGAGAAGAAGGCATTATTGAAGGCATCAACTATGACCTCGCCTTCTGTCAAATGTGCCTGGAGACAAACTTTCTCAGCTTTGGCGGATCGCTCAAACCGGCACAAAACAACTTTGGCGGTTTGGGCGGCATTAGTACCGGCGCTTCAGGAGGCTCTTTTCCCAGTCCCAGAATTGGCGTAAGAGCGCACATCCAGCATCTAAAAGGCTACGCTACTAAGGAACCTTTAGTGCAGGAAGCCGTCGCTCCGAGGTTTCGCTTTCTCACCCGGGGAATAGCCCCCACGGTAGAACACCTCAGCGGGCGCTGGTCGCCAGACTTGCACTATGGCAAGAAGATTATGGCGCTGCTCAGACGCCTCTATGAAGAGGCTGGTTTGCTGTAAAATAATCGGGTAATGGGCATTGGGGATACCCGGATTTCGGATTGTAAATTGGGGCTTTTGGATTGGGATTGATTGTTTTTAACCATGCCCAATGCCCCATGCCCCATGCCCAATTATGCCTCTTTGAAAAAGCGAATGATTTCGCGAACCCGGTCGAGAAATTGGCTGTCGGCGTTCAGCTGCGCGATCGCATTCTGCGCTTCCCGCCCCAGCCGGTCGTGCTCCGCTTGATTTGCAGCTCGCAATTGCTCTAAAGACGCCGCAATTCGAGTTAAATCGTTGCGAGCGCCTTCTAATTGCCGCTGTTGCGCCGAGGTCCAAGAACTTTCACTGTTGGGGTCCAGCTGTTCTTGCAGGTTCTTGACGGCTGACTCCAAACCGGCAACCCGATTGCGCAGTTCCACAACATCTTCGCGAGGGTACTTGACTCGCTCTCCAATCATCGCCAGTCGCGCCGCCAGATATTCATAAGCTCGCACTGCCGGTGGCAGGAAGGTTAGCAGCAATGCCGCGCCAGAACTGATGTAGCCAACCGCACTGATGCCGGTGATGGCGAGAGCGTAAAATCCCGCAGCTGAAAGCAAGTGGAGTGCGATAGCTGCTAGCAGCGATCGCTTCGCCAAGACTTTGACGTATTTGATTTGCTTGGCATCAACGGCAATTCCTTTTTCAGCTGACTGTTCCGCTTCTGCTAAAACCTCTTTGGCTTGAAAGTGAATATTCCAAGGTACAGTGACAATGATCAGCAGCCACCAAAAACTCGCCCCGCCTATTACCCAGTCGAGAAAGCTGCCGGCGGGTATGTGCAACCATTGCAGTATGCCAAATGCCAGCAGCAGCAAAATCACGAGTCCAGCTGTGAAGCCGGCGAAACTGAAATACATCCCCTTCACCTCTGCCTGAATGCGTTATCTCTATTCTGAATGTTTTTTGCACCGGCATCTCGATCTTTTGTGACACTTGGCGAGGTTTCACAGTCAAGCAGACGTGCCGGCGCTCAGCCGCTACCCTTTCACTAAAATTCCAGAAAGCCGGTTTGTTAAACAAGCCGGCTTTCTCACCCAAGTGCCGGCTATCTCATTTTTGCCCTCACATCTAGGGCTTCAAAACCCGCGAAGGCGGGTTTGGTTTGTATCGCTGCGGTTTCCAACCGCCAGAGAGCCAAGGCACGCACCCAATGCCGGCTGCTTTGGCATTCGTGTTATATTAAGCTTATCACCCCCGGCAAGTGAAGGAAACCGTTATGACTCAGGAACTAACCGACTTAAGAAATAGCATTCTGGAAGGGCGCTATGAGGACGCTTTGGCACTTGTGGATGAGCTAGAGGGAATGAGCAAACAGGCAATATTGCGGAATCTCAAATCTTTTACTGTCAGGCTGGTGGTTCACTTGATTAAAAATCAAGTCGAGCAGCGACTGACCAATTCTTGGGCTGCCTCTATCGGAGATTCTGTTCAACAAATTCAACAGCTGAATCTCAAGGATAACAAGACCTCTTACTACATCAAAGAACATGAGTGGGAGCCAGTCCTGGAAGAATGCCTCAAGGCAGCAATCCGTCCGGCTAGTGCGGAAGTGCGGGGTGGGCGATTAAGTCCGTTCCAGCTCGCACAATTACTCGACAGAGCGCAAATAATCGCTGCGGCTCAGAAGTTGCTGGCTCTCACTTATGTCTATTCAGCCGGCGATTTACCTGAGGTTATCGATGAGCATTTAGCTGAATTACCGGGTGGGGAAGATTGGAAACAAGGCGAGCAGTAGACTTATATAGTTTTTCATATTTGAGGTACTGAGAAACCCAGTTTCTTTAAGAAACCGGGTTTCTGGGGCGTACTCTTCATCCAACTGAAAATTGCTATATCCCTATCTTCCCTCCTCATTCTAATATTATTACACCGGCACTTCAGAACTGCTGGAAACCTCTGTGGCACTTTCACTGGCGCTCTCACAAACAGTCACCGTTATTTTCAATCCCAAAGCGTTAAGCCACTGTCCCAAATTGTAAATTGCCTCACTGCCGCGCTGAGACAGCAACTCATCCAGTTTTTCTCGGTGCACGCTCCGTGATGATAGTTTGACCGGCTTTCTCAGCGCGAAATCTCTCGCCACACTCTCACTGTCCCACCGGCTGCCCCCATGCCGGTGCCCACAGCCAAATGGCCACCTGACCGGGCCCTCACCTAATCTTCTATGACCTCGAATAAGTCTTCTATCAGCACGTCAAACGCCTGCGCCAACCCGATCGGGGCAGCCAAGTCAGCCACTGTCATTCCAGGAGAGACGGCATAAGTTTTAATCGTGCGGTAGAGGACTGCTGAGCGGTCAGACATTTCCTTTAGCGTCCAGCCCTCTCTAGCGGCCAACTCCTCGCTCCGCAATCTGACCCATTCCCCTCTTGACAGGCCGCCGGTGCTTCAACTATACTAAGTACCATGATAAAGGCAGTCGCCCTCCGGACTTACCAAACTGAAGGGCGACGGCTTAGAAAAATTTCCCACTGTCGTGGGAAAATAACCCCCTATGGAGGCTAGAACCCTCTGGAGGTCATCTCTGATGGTAGCACTGATCAAGCACGAAGCAACAAATCCCCATCCAATGGCCCGCTTCGCCACGGTGGAAGCGCTGGCACTGCTCCTTAACGTCACAGTGGAGCAAATAGAAGAAATTCGCTACTGGGCCAATGCAATGCTCGTGATTGGCGAGAAGTTCAGCAAGTTTGTCAGTTAGTTTCAATCCCGTTTCCGGGATTCAGCTGGCCAAAAATCTTCTCCTCCGACCCCCTGCTGAAATCATTATCGCATCCCATGCGCAGATTTGCACAAATGGGATGCTCCCGTCAGTTATGCCGACTTGCCGCCGGTTTTGGGAGTAGATCCGCCCGACAGCGCGGATTATCTCCGGTGGCGCAAGCGCTGGAAGTCCAACAAAGACCAAGCTCCCCCCTTCTGGTTGGCCTTTTACAAGGAAAAATTTGAACTCGCCCATTCCCTTGCCGAACTATACATTTGGGGCCCATTGGTGAGCGTCTTCAAGCATGCGCTGTCCCAGGAAGGGCTGGTGTCACTTCGAGAAGCTTACCGCAATGCCCACTACTGGCTGGACACCTTCTGAAAGCCACCGGCTGCGGGATGGGCCCAAGGGATTGGGCCGGCGGGCCTCCGGGAAGGCCGGCGGGACGCCGGTGGGGAGTGCGGCTTTTACACCACTGCGCACCGGCTCAGCCGGCACAGACATAAGCTAAAATTATTAAGTTATTTAAACAGACTGCGATTCCCAGTCACATTCTGCTAGTTGTCCCTGACACCTTATGTCTCTCCCCATTCGCAACGTCGCTATCATCGCCCACGTCGATCACGGCAAAACCACCCTCGTTGACGCCTTGCTCAAACAATCCGGCATCTTCCGCGAAGGGGAAGACGTACCAGATTGCGTCATGGACTCCAACGCGATTGAGCGGGAGCGCGGGATCACCATCCTGTCCAAAAATACTGCAGTCAAATACAAAGACACCCTGATCAACATCGTGGACACCCCCGGACACGCCGACTTTGGCGGCGAAGTCGAGCGGGTGCTCGGCATGGTGGACGGCTGCTTGCTGATTGTGGACGCCAACGAAGGGCCAATGCCCCAAACCCGCTTCGTCCTCAAAAAAGCCCTGGAAAAGGGACTGCGCCCGATTGTCTTCGTCAACAAAATCGACCGTCCCCAAGCAGATCCCTACGGCGCTATTGATAAAGTGCTCGATCTGTTCCTGGAACTGGGCGCTGATGAAGATCAGTGCGAATTCCCGTACCTGTTCGGATCGGGGCTCAACGGCACGGCCAAAAAAGAGCTCGACGAAGAAGCCAAAGACATGCAGCCCCTGTTTGAGGCCATCCTCGACCACGTACCGCCGCCGGTGGGCGACCTCAACAAGCCGCTGCAGCTGCAAGTCACCACCCTGGACTATTCGGAATATCTGGGGCGGATCGTTATTGGGCGCATCCACAACGGCAGCATCAAAGCCGGCCAGCTAGCCGCGCTCGTAACAGAAAGCGGCGCAATTGTCAAGGCAAAAGTCACAAAATTGATGGGCTTTGAAGGGCTGAAGCGGATTGATGTTGAAGAAGCCTCAGCCGGCAATATTGTGGCGGTTGCCGGTTTTGCCGACGCCAATATTGGCGAGACGATTACCTGTCCCAACGAGCCGCAAGCTTTGCCGCTGATTAAGGTGGACGAGCCGACGTTGCAGATGACCTTCTCGGTGAACGATTCCCCGTTTGCCGGTCAGGAAGGGAAGTTTGTCACCTCCCGGCAATTGCGGGACCGCCTCTTCCGCGAACTGGAAACCAACGTCGCCCTGCGCGTGGAAGAAACCGACTCCCCCGACAAATTCCTGGTGTCCGGGCGCGGCGAGCTGCACTTGGGCATCCTGATTGAAACCATGCGCCGCGAGGACTATGAGTTCCAGGTATCCCAGCCGCAAGTGATTTACCGGGAAGTCAGCGGTCAGCCGTGTGAGCCATTCGAGTGTCTGGTGCTGGATGTGCCGGAAGACGCTGTGGGAAGCTGCATTGAGCGACTCGGACAGCGCAAGGGCGAAATGCAGGACATGCGCGTTGGCGGGAATGGGCGCACCCAGCTGGAATTTGCCATTCCGGCGCGGGGGCTGATTGGTTTCCGGGGCGAGTTCATGCGCCTGACTCGCGGGGAAGGGATTATGAACCACAGCTTCCTGGACTACCGGCCTATCATCGGCGATATTGAAGCGCGGCGCAATGGCGTGCTGATTTCGTTTGAGGAAGGCGTGGCGACGTTCTATGCGATGAAGAATGCTGAAGATCGCGGGGTGTTCTTTATCACGCCGGGAACGCGGGTGTATAAGGGGATGATTGTCGGCGAGCACAACCGCCCGCAAGATTTGGATCTCAATGTCTGCAAGACGAAGCAGCTGACGAACCACCGCGCGTCTGGCGGTGAGGAACTGGTGCAGCTGCAAGCGCCGGTGGACATGAGTCTGGAGCGCGCTCTGGAGTACATCGGACCCGATGAGTTGGTGGAAGTGACGCCGAAGTCGATTCGCCTGCGGAAGCTGAGCAAGAAGTTGGTGAAGCGTTAAGATAACTGATAGGGTGGGCTGCGCCCACCCTTCAGTTTGCCTGGGAACGAGAGAAAAATCAATAAGCAACCAGCTCTCTAGTCCCTTACCCTACAACCGGCAAACGCTCTTATGATTAGTGCGGAGTATCTCCTATGACAGAAAAAGAGTTATTGCCTGCAACTCATGAAGAAGCCGAGCATCTGGCTGCCGAGATGCGTGAAATTAAGGAAGCGATGCTTGAGATTTTTGGGAAATTAAACCGGCTCGAAGCTAGGATGAAGCGTGTATTTCCCTCTGCTTTTCCCAATCTCTCGAAACCAGAAGGCTTTTCTGAGGTCTTAATTGAAGAAGAGCATATTGTGGCGATGGCAAACGACCCACAAATTCAGGCTGAGATAGCTGCCATCAATGAAGAGTTTGCCGTGACTGATATGGATGGCTTGGAAGGCTTATGAGCGTCCACAGAGGCCAGATATATTTTGTAAATCTCGACCCAGTACCAGGTAGGGAGCGAGCCGGCACACGACCTGTTTTGGTACTTTCTATTGACAGAATTAATCGATACGCACACCGGCACCCTCCGCCTCCCCCTCTCCTATGAGCAGATTAAATGTTTTTCACATACTGTTGGATCGCCGGCGACAGGGTGAAAAGGGTTTCATCCCCCTGTTCCTGTTTTTCAATCAATGAGCGCCGGCTCAAAGACTGCACCGCACTGAAGACTTCAGACGGCGATAGCTGCGTGTGTTCTAGCAATTGGGAAACAGTCACCGGCTCGCCTTGACTCGCAAGGCGGGACATCACGGCTTTCTCTAACTCCGACAGGCGATCGAAATGCCGGTGTAAGAGAGCCGCCAATTCTTCCCCTAAGAATAGCTTATCATATTTCAGGAATTCTGCAACCCCGCCCCTAAATAATTCTTGAATCAGGGTGGCAACTAGGTTTAACCATAAGGGATTGCCCCGGTAGGTGTCAATCAGGTCTGGCCATTTCTCCTCGTCCCGCAAACCTTTTTCTCGGAGAAGTTCAGCAGATGCCGCACCTAAACCATCGAGGTATAATGTGCGGACAGGTGAGCTCTCACCTCTTAATGCAGTGATGTCTTTTGGGGGCTCCCAACTGAGCAGCACTAAGCAACTGTTATGGGGGAATTCTCCTGCAAGTCTCAAGAGTGTGCTATAATCGTTGCAGTCGGGCAGCCCAGTTGCCGGTTGGGCTAAAGCCCAACTGCGAACCTTTGGGCTAAAGCCCAACTACGAACCTTTGGGCTAAAGCCCAACTGCGAACCTTTGGGCTAAAGCCCAACTGCGAACTTTTGGGCTAAAGCCCAACTACGAACCTTTGGGCTAAAGCCCAACTGCGAACCTTTGGGCTAAAGCCCTACTGCGAACTCAGGCAAAATCGCGAGGAGAGCGAGACGAGTCATAGCCGCCGGTGCGCAACCGGCGCTCTAGATCGTTGGGCTCTGGAGAAATGCTCATCGCATCCTCGATAGTGACTCGCCCCATGAGCACTTGTTCATAAAGCGCCACATTCATGATCTGCATGCCCTCAATCGTGTCGGTTGCCATTAGCCGCTGCGCCTCATCCTCCTCACCTTTGAGCAGGTAATCCTGCATCGCCGGCGTGTTGATTAAAATGTCGTGGACTGCAGTGCGACGCCCATCCGTAGTCTTGAGCAGCAGTTGGGCAATCACCGCCACCAGAGATTCTAATATCTGGATGCGCACCGACGGCTGCTCATCGGGGTTGAACAGGTTCAGCAGCCGGTTAATGGCGTTGATGGCGTTGCGAGTGTGCAGGGTGCCCATCACCAAGTGCCCTGTTTGGGCGGCTTGCAGGGCGGTGTTAACCGTAATCCGGTCGCGCATTTCCCCAATTAGAATTACGTCCGGATCTTCCCGCAATACCGCCCGCAAAGCTTGGTGAAAGTCCACCGTGTGCAGCCCCACTTCTCGCTGGCTGATCAGGCATTTTTGCGAGGTGTGCACGAACTCAATCGGGTCTTCAACTGTTACAATGTGTCTGGCTTCTGTCTCGTTGAGCTGGCGGATCATTGCCGCCAAAGTGGTCGATTTTCCTGAGCCGGTCGGGCCGGTTACTAGGATCAGCCCCTGATGGGAGCTGACGATTTTTTTCAGGACGGGCGGCAGCCACAAATCATCAATGGAAGGCACATGCAGGCTGATCAGCCGCAGGACCATCGCGCCGCCGGTCAGGGAGTCAAAACAATTCACCCGGCACCGCACAAAGCCTGGGTAGAAAATTGCCGTATCCAGTTCCTTGGTTTCTGCGAACTGTTTTCGCTGCACCGGCGTTAATATTTCTGCCAGGTACTGCTCTAAAATTTCTCGCGTCACCTTTAGCTGATCCGTCGCCGGCACCATTTCGCCCCGAATCCGAAATCGGGGAACTTGCCCGACTCGAATGTGAATGTCAGAGGCTTTATGAGCGTGGGCGTCTTTGACCATCTGCTGAATGGAAGTGGGGTGAGTGGCCGCTTGGGCTTGGCCTGCCCCTCTCAGCGGTGGCGGCGGTGGTGGTGGCGGCGGCGCGTTGGGGGGTCGATTAGCCGGAGATCCGGGCGCAGCAGAAGCATTCATTTTGTCCATTTCCTTTTCTTTCTAAGGCGGGGTATCGCTGTTACGGATGACAGAGGTTGTGAGATGAATAGATGCTCTTTTCCTGAAGTGATATAATAAAAATTGGCTCTAAAATCATCCGCGCTGGTACTTATAATTATAAAAAATCCACCGGCAGTGCGTCGAGTTCAGCCCGCCTCCGGGGATGGCTCTCCGGGCCGCAGCGTTTGTAGTTGGGCTTTAGCCCCAAAGTTTGTAGTTGGGCTTTAGCCCCAAAGTTTGTAGTTGGGCTTTAGCCCCAAAGTTTGTAGTTGGGCTTTAGCCCCAAAGTTTGTAGTTGGGCTTTAGCCCCAAAGTTTGTAGTTGGGCTTTAGCCCCACGAAACCTCTCTTCCAGGGCAGAAACCCGGTTTCTAGGCTTTCACAACTCAAATACAAACGTTATAGTGTGCGAATCTACCCAGGCAAAAGGGACGTTTTATGAACATCACTGAGCGAATTGCCGGACGGGTGCGCCGGCGCGTCGCAGACTGGCTGGAAAGCCACTGGGCGAGCCCCGCTTACGCCGGCTGGCTGCTGGGAGGGCTGGCCATTTTCTTCTTTGCAGCGGCGACGAATACAATGGCGGGGTGGCTTTACGCGATCAGCGGTGTCAGTTTGGCGCTGCTGGCAATTGCAGCGGTTTTGCCGGTGCGAGCCCTGCGCCAGATAACGGTCCGCCGGCGTCCCGTGGAGCCGGTGAGTGTTGGCGACCAGCTGACGGTTGAAATCGAAATCGAAAATCCAACTCCCCAACCGAAGACTCTGCTGCAAGTCCGGGACGTTCTCCCCTACGTTTTGGGGCAGCCGCCGGCCAGCACCATCGAAAGCATCCCCCCCCAAGGGGTTTATCTGTGGGTATACTATCAGGAGGCCAGCAGAAGGGGGATCTACCGCTGGGATGAGATACAGCTGCGCACAGGAACGCCCCTGGGACTGTTTTGGTGCCGGCGCAGCCAGTACGCCAAAGCCACTGCCTTTGTCTACCCTGCGGTTTTACCCATAAAGAGCTGCCCCCTAATCGATGAAATTGGCCAGCAAAACAGCCCCTTGCCCCACAGCGATCGCCGGTCTCAAATGGCAACCGAAGGCATCACCCGCACACTGCGCCCCTACCGGTTTGGCGACCCGACCCGCCTGATCCACTGGCGCAGCAGCGCCCGGTATGGCGAATTGCGGGTGCGCGAGTTAGAGGTTTCCACCGGCGGGAAAGAAATTATCATCGCCTTGGACAGCGCCTGGATGTGGCGTCCGGAGGACTTTGAGCAAGCCGTTACAGCGGCTGTTTCGCTGTACTTCTACGCCAGCCGGACTCAGCTTTCTGCGCAACTGTGGACAGCGGGCACCGGCTTGGTTCACGGGCACAAAGTCGTTTTGGAAACCCTCGCCGGCACCGGCTTTGGTGAGGATGCCCGATCTGGGGCTCTGCCAGAGTTGCCCTCGATCTGGCTGACTCAAAATCCTGTGAGCCTGAATTCCCTGCCACCAGGGAGCCGGTGGGTGCTGTGGGCACCGGCGGCTCCCGTTGAGGACGGGGAAAAAATGCCGGTGAACCGGGACAAACCGGGCATTGAGATCCAGCCTGACAAACCCCTGCAACTGCAGCTGCAGTCCCCGCTGAGGTAAAGGGGGAACGAGAGTGTTTCAATCCCGTTTCCTTTGATTCGCTGGCCAAAAATCTTCTCCTCCTGCCCCCTGCTGAAATTAGCGTCGCATTCATTTGGGCTTGTTTGCACAACCGGGATGCTCCCCCGGTGGGCAACTCGCTCAAAAGCGGCAAGCTGAGCTTTGGCTGGTGCGACTCATTGCTGAAGGCGGACGGTTGAGCACTGCGGTAAAATGCAAAGGAAGACTTCGATCGCCCTTGAGATCTGCTTTCATGAACAAAACAGAAACCCCAATCCAAGACAGGGATAAAACCCTGGAGGCAATGCGGCACTTCTCGGAAACCTACGCCAAGCGCACCGGCACCTACTTCTGCGTTGACCCCTCGGTGACCGCTGTGGTGATCGAAGGGCTGGCCAGACATAAAGACGAACTCGGCTCGCCCCTGTGTCCCTGCCGGCACTACGAAGACAAGGAAGCCGAAGTGAAAGCAGCTTTCTGGAATTGCCCGTGCGTCCCCATGCGCGAGCGCAAAGAGTGCCACTGCATGCTGTTTCTCACCCCAGAGAACGACTTTGCCGGTGACCAGCAAGAAATTTCGCTCGAAGAAATCAAAACTCACACCCAAAATATTGGTTAAATCAGCGGCAAGCCTCTTTCTGGGCGGCTTTTGAGCTAAAGGAGCCAAATTTAGGCAGCGAGAAAATGTAGCGGTAGTGCGGGATGTCGGAGGAACCCCACCCCCCAACCCCCTCCCCGCATGCGGGGAGGGGGAGTAAGAAAGGGGAGGGATAATAGCCGAAAATTTTTCAATCCCCCTGATAATGTGCGAGGCAAAAAATGGAGCGGTAGAGGGGAATGTCCGAAGCAATACCAGATGAGTTTTGGCAAGGCGTAGAGCAGTTCAACCGGCAAGAGTTCTACGCCTGTCACGATACCTTAGAAGCTTTGTGGATGGAGGCGTCAGAACCAGAACGCACTTTTTATCAGGGCGTGCTGCAAATTTCCGTCGCCCTCTATCACCTCGGCAACGGCAACTGGCGCGGTGCCGCAATCTTGCTGGGAGAAGGAATCAGCCGGCTGCGCTCCTATCAGCCAGCATATTTTGGCATTGATGTCAAGGAATTAGTGGCGCAAAGTGCGGAACTTTTAGGGAATTTGCAACAGGCAGGGCCAGAAAAAGTGGCTGATTTTGCTGTGGGCTCGTTTGGTATTGCAGTTGCCAAAAGTAGCTAGACTGTCTGGTGAACCGCCCCTGTGAAGGATCGCCAAGAAAAGTAGGGTGGGTTCCCTCTTAGGTAACCCACCCCAACCGCCTATTTAAAAAAGTGGGACGCTCCCGAATAACAAGGTATGCCGCCCTGTTTTAGATGAGGGTGAAATCCTCAACCCCGATGAGATTGCTTTGCACTCCCTGAAGGGATGCCAAGACTTCACCGCTGCTGGCAATACTGATTAAAGTGGCACCGCTGCTTTGGGTAATTGCGAGCTGACTGAACGTCAAACCGGCGGCTAATCCGAGCAAATCTTCCCCATTTTGGAAGTCTAATATTATATCACTTCCGTAGCCTTCTGTCAAGACAAACGTGTCGAGATTGCCACCGCCAATAAGGGTGTCGTTGCCGAAATCCCCGCGCAGCCAGTCATCGCCAGTGTCACCCGTGAGGATGTCATTATCCTTGCCGCCATTGAGGGTGTCATTGCCGTCACCGCCATTGAGGGTGTCAGCGCCTTGGTTGCCGGCGAGATAATCATCGCCGGCGTCACCATCGAGGAGATCGCTGCCGGTGTTGCCGAGTACGGTATCGCTGTCTTGGCCGGCATTGATGGTGTCATTGCCGGCACACCCATCTATCAAATCAGCGCCAACATTGCCGAACAAAGCATCCTCGCCGTCACCGCCACAGATGGTGTCATCCCCAATGTCGCCCAGGACAGTATCATTGTCGGCACCGCCTTTGAGAATGTCGCTGTCCATGCCCCCATAAATCGTATCGCTGCCAAGGCTTCCGCCGATAAAATCAGCGCCGGCGCTGCCGAACAAAAGGTCATCGCCGCTGCGCCCGATTAGGGTATCGTTACCCAAATCGCCCAGAAGGATATCATTGCCGGCTCCACCTAATAAAGCGTCATTATCCTGGCCACCATAAATAGTATCGTCCCCCAGGCTTCCGCCGATGAAATCGTCACCCGTATTGCCAAACAAAAGATCGTTGCCATCCCCGCCATAGAGGGTGTCTGCCCCGATGTCGCCCAGGAGGATATCACTGCCATCGCCGCCTAATAAAGCGTCACCATCCTTGCCCCCATATATGGTATCATTGCCTATATCGCCATTGGCGAAGTCAGCGCCCTGATTGCCATAGAGCAAGTCATTGCCACTGCCTCCGTCTAAGTTATCATTGCCATCACTGGCAGCGAGGGTGTCATTGCCACCCAAACCATTGATAGCTTCGCCGACTTCTGTGCCGTTGAGGGAATCGTCTCCCTCTGTGCCATTGAGGGTTTGCGCAACGGAGTTGGGAGTCGCGCTGCCGGTGCCGAAATCTGGCGTGGGGAATAGATCGCAAATGCAAGATTCGTCAGAAGTTGGCGCAGGCGCAGTGACTGTGAAGTTAAAAATATCGCTGGCGCTGGCACCGGCACTATCGGTAGCTGTCACCTGCACGGAGATTGTGCCAACATCGCCCTGAGTGGGAGTGCCGGTGAAGGTGCCGGCAGTCGCATCAAATGTCAGCCACGAAGGTAAGGGAGTGCCGCCGGCTAATGTGGCTGAATAGGTTAAAATGTCACCGGCATCCACATCCGAAAAGGTAGACACAGGCAACAGGTAAGTAAAGGCGGTATCTTGCGCGGCAAATCTGTCAGGGATTGGAGTGACGAGTGCCGGCGCATCGTTAGTGTTGGCGACTGTCAAATTAAAGGTATCGCTGACAGAAGCACCGGCACTATCGGTAGCTGTCACCTGCACGGAGATTGTGCCAACATCGCCCTGAGTGGGAGTGCCGGTGAAGGTGCCGGCAGTCGCATCAAATGTCAGCCACGAAGGTAAGGGAGTGCCGCCGGCTAATGTGGCTGAATAGGTTAAAATGTCACCGGCATCAATATCCGAGAAGGTAGAAGCGGGAATTTGGAAGTTGAAGGCGGTATCTTCCGCTGCCGGTGTGTCAGGAATCGAGGTGACGACAGTTGGCGCATTGTTAGTGTTGGCGACTGTCAAATTAAAGGTATCGCTGACAGAAGCACCGGCACTATCGGTAGCTGTCACTTGCACGGAGATTGTGCCAACATCGCTGTTAGTAGGTGTGCCGGTGAAGGTGCGAGTCGCCGCATTAAATGTCAGCCAGGAAGGTAGGGGAGTGCCGCCGGCCAATGTGGCGGAATATGTTAAAATGTCACCGGCATCAATATCCGAGAAGGTAGAAGCGGGAATTTGGAAGTTGAAGGCGGTATCTTCCGCTGCCGGTGTGTCAGGAATCGAGGTGACGACAGTTGGCGCATTGTTAGTGTTGGCGACTGTCAAATTAAAGGTATCGCTGACAGAAGCACCGGCACTATCGGTAGCTGTCACTTGCACGGAGATTGTGCCAACATCGCTGTTAGTAGGTGTGCCGGTGAAGGTGCGAGTCGCCGCATTAAATGTCAGCCAGGAAGGTAGGGGAGTGCCGCCGGCTAATGTGGCTGAATAGGTTAAAATGTCACCGGCATCAATATCCGAGAAGGTAGAAGCGGGAATTTGGAAGTTGAAGGCGGTATCTTCCGCTGC
>NZ_KB235950.1:111922-155434 GCF_000332335.1 Kamptonema formosum PCC 10802
GCTGTTAGTAGGTGTGCCGGTGAAGGTGCGAGTCGCCGCATTAAATGTCAGCCAGGAAGGTAGGGGAGTGCCGCCGGCCAATGTGGCGGAATATGTTAAAATGTCACCGGCATCAATATCCGAGAAGGTAGAAGCGGGAATTTGGAAGTTGAAGGCGGTATCTTCCGCTGCCGGTGTGTCAGGGATGGGGGTGAGGAGTGCCGGCGCATCGTTAGTGTTGGCGACTGCCAAATTAAAGGTATCGCTGACAGAAGCACCGGCACTATCGGTAGCTGTCACTTGCACGGAGATTGTGCCAACATCGCTGTTAGTAGGTGTGCCGGTGAAGGTGCGAGTCGCCGCATTAAATGTCAGCCACGAAGGTAAGGGAGTGCCGCCGGCTAATGTGGCGGAATATGTTAAAATGTCACCGGCATCAATATCCGAGAAGGTAGAAGCGGGAATTTGGAAGTTGAAGGCGGTATCTTCCGCTGCCGGTGTGTCAGGAATCGAGGTGACGACAGTTGGCGCATCGTTAGTGTTGGCGACTGTCAAATTAAAGGTATCGCTGACAGAAGCACCGGCACTATCGGTAGCTGTCACTTGCACGGAGATTGTGCCAACATCGCTGTTAGTAGGTGTGCCGGTGAAGGTGCGAGTCGCCGCATTAAATGTCAGCCACGAAGGTAAGGGAGTGCCGCCGGCTAATGTGGCGGAATATGTTAAAATGTCACCGGCATCAATATCCGAGAAGGTAGAAGCGGGAATTTGGAAGTTGAAGGCGGTATCTTCCGCTGCCGGTGTGTCAGGAATCGAGGTGACGACAGTTGGCGCATTGTTAGTGTTGGCGACTGTCAAATTAAAGGTATCGCTGACAGAAGCACCGGCACTATCGGTAGCTGTCACTTGCACGGAGATTGTGCCAACATCGCTGTTAGTAGGTGTGCCGGTGAAGGTGCGAGTCGCCGCATTAAATGTCAGCCACGAAGGTAAGGGAGTGCCGCCGGCTAATGTGGCGGAATATGTTAAAATGTCACCGGCATCAATATCCGAGAAGGTAGAAGCGGGAATTTGGAAGTTGAAGGCGGTATCTTCCGCTGCCGGTGTGTCAGGGATGGGGGTGAGGAGTGCCGGCGCATCGTTGACATTCGCCACGGAGAGCGTGAAATTCTGGTCAACAGTTGCCATGCCATCGGATACCCGCAACACGACACTGTAAGTGCCAACTTCAGCGTTTGTTGGGGTGCCAGTTAGGGTGCCGGTGCCATTCCCATTGTCCGTGAAAGTTAGCCAGGCAGGGAGGGTGGGCGCACTAATGGTTAAAGTGTTACCGGTATCGGGATCTGTGGTGGTGATATTGTAGCTGTAGGCAACATCTTCGGTGGCAGCTGTCACCGCACTGCTGGTAAAACTGGGGGGTTGATTGAGTGAGGAGTTGGCATTAATCGTGTGGGTGTGGGCAGTATTTGCGCCCAAAACATAGGTGCTCCCAGACGGTGCTGTCAGCCCCAGCTGCACCGTCTCGGCAGGTTCAGTCAGGCTGTCTGCCAATATCTGCAGTGGGATATTGACGGTGGTGCTGCCGGCTGGTATAATAATTGTGCCGGTTGGGGCAGTAAAATCACTGCCACTGGTGGCAGTACCCCCCGTCACTGTGTACGGCACAGTTACGTCAAAACCTGCCGCTTGGCTGAGTTGAATTTGGATATTTTCAGTGGCGGAACCGCTAGCCGGTTCGTTGGCATTTGAGGCGGTAGAGGTAAACTGAATCTGAAACTGCTCAAAGGCACCACTATCCGCATTCACCCGGGTGACGCCGCGCTGATCTAATGTTTCCCCCGCCACACCGGCATTAATTGCAGGACTTCCCGGAAGCAGGGCGTGCGTGAACGTTAGCCCGCCATTATTTTGCAACAGGCCAAGCAAGGGATCGGCAAGCGTCACACTCGCTGTTACATTCAGATCCGAGGGGTCAGAAGGATTTTTTGGCGGCCACTGAATATTCCCCCCGCCATCAGTGAATTGAGTGCCGGTGTGTTGCTTAATATTCCAAGGATTGCCCCCATTTGCCGCCGTATTGTAGGCAACAATTGTATTTTTCAGAGTCGTACTCGAACCGCCCCCCCAAAACGCCCCACCCTGAAAGCCGGCGCTATTGTTAGCAAACGTCGAGTTGGTGATGGTGGTTGGATTGGTGCCATTGTTGAGCACTATCGCCCCACCCAGCGCGTTGGTATCTGTAGCTTTGTTGCCAGAAAAGGTACTGTTGGCCACCGTGAGAGTGGCGCTGTTTCCCACCCAAAAGCCACCGCCTTGAACCGGGGCCGAATTGTTGTCAACGGTGGTATTTCTGACGGTCACGTCACCGTTTCCTATCCGCACCCCGCCGCCAAGGGCGTCTCCTTTGGCGTCTTTAATGACCGAATTATTGGAAATGGTGCTATCTTCAATAACCACCTTATCGGGGTTATAAACAAACAGGAACAGCCCCCCGCCCTGTCCTGCCCCTGTATTCCCGTCAAACTGGCTGTTGCGTATGGTAATCGTACCGCCCACTGAACCCGGTGTGAAGGCCGGTCCAGAAGCATTCGCGCCATCGGTATAAATTGCCCCGCCGTAACCCCTGGTATAATTGGTGGCAGCTGTCCCCAATGGCCCGCCCGGCGTCGAGTCATTATTGGTGAAGATGGAGTTCTCTACTGTAAGCGTCCCCAAGAGGTTATTAATTGCCCCGCCATTAATCCCTCTGTTATTGGTAAACTCACAGCCGGTGACAGTCAGACTGCCCGCACTTTTGGTAGCAATCGCGCCCGCGCCACGTTCGCTGCCGGCCAAGGTGCCATCATTGCCATTAAATGTACTGTTAGTTACAGTATTGGTACTCTGAAAACCCGTATAAATGGCACCGGCAAACCCAGCAACGTTGTTATTAAAGGCGCAATTCTCTATCGTTAAGGTGCTGCTAGAACCCCCCAGAATTCCCGCCCCCGCACCCGTGGCTTCGTCTGTGCCAGTAAGCCGGCCATTCGCGACGGTTACATTCTTTAGGGTAAAATTAACGAGACTTTGCACGTTAATCACACGGCTGGCATTATTCCCACTGATGGTTAAGCCGGCAGCCGCCGCCCCATCAACTGTCAGGTTTTTAGTGACATTGAGTTGCCCGCTGGTGAGGGTTATTGTCTGATTGGCGAGGGTGGGAGCGAATTGAATCGTATCCCCCGCCGCCGCATTGGCAATCGCTTGTCTTAACGAACCGGCACCGCTGTCCGCATTATTCGTAACGGTTAGGATGGCTAAAAAACCAGTGTGTGCTAACCTCACCTCTGGCTTAAATGCGGGAGGCGCTTTAATGGGGCCGGTGGTAAATTCTAAATTCCAATTTCCGCCGCCTATTAACTCGGCAGAAGCCGCAACCGCCGCGCCGGTTAATTTGCTGATCTGTCGCACAAACGCTGCCCCATTTCCGCTGGCAACACGGCATCCATACAGTAGGAGGTTCGCTTCTTCGGCCAGTAGATTGCGCCACTCCTGCCAGCAACTTGTATACTGTTCCAAGGTATCTGAACTCAGGACAGTATTGCCTAATTTCAGGCGGCCACAACTGCCATGAGCTACGATGTGAACTGCGTCTATTAAGCTGCCATCAATGGCCATTTTTTGAAGCTCTGCCGTCATGGATTTGATGCCGTCTTTATCCGGATCGAGGACGGTGGCTCTCACATCCTCTCTCACACCCGCAGCTAAGACTTGGCAGTCATCCACGCGCGAGTCAATAAAGACAGCAGTTCTCGGGAAGAAAGTGGATAATTTAGATTTCTCAGGAATTGAAAGGAAAGCAGTTGTCACGATGGATACTCCAGGGAAAAGTTTTCTGGTAGATACACCCCCGGAGAAAGTTAGACGCGAGTGCGATACTTTTAGACTGCGCCAAACACATGAATAGCTCCAGCGAAAATACTGTCAGGGTTTCGGCCCCTATCTAGCTTGTGAGTCTGAAAAGATAGGAGATGCCTTTTGAAGTTGACTGAAAGTCAGATGCTGCCCCCTGGGGGATACTCCAGAACCTAAAGCTTCTGGCTAACCGCTCAAGAAAGTAGACTGACCTGCTATAAATTTTGAGCCGGAATCCCACAGATTTTTTCCTGTCTCTCTAAACTTCAAATCAGACCAATGCGCCCTGTCTAAAATAACGGGGGGCAAAAGCAGAGCTTTCGCCTTCTAAATAAGGATGAAATCCTGGATGTCAATGGCGATCGCTTGGAGTCCATTCAAAACAGCCAAGATTTCACCACTGCTGGCAATACTGATAGAAGTGGTGCCGGTGCCTTGGGAAATAGTTAGCTGACTGAACGTCAGGCCGAGGGCCAATCCCAGAAAATCTTCCCCATCTGCAAAATCTGCCACGGTATCGCTGCCGCTGCCAGATTTCAAGACAAACACATCGCCCCCGGCACCCCCAGTGAGAAAGTCACTGCCTCTATCGCCGCTGAGCACATCCGAACCGCTGCCACCTGTAAGCGTGTCATTATCTTGACCTCCATTGAGAGTGTCACTGCCCTCACCGCCATCGAGCCGGTCAGTGCCCGAGTTACCGGAAATAAAATCATTGTCCAGATCGCCATCGAGAAAATCGTTGCCTTGGTTGCCTATCAGAGTGTCCCTGCCCTGGCCACCTTGGATGCTATCATCACCCTCACACCCATCTATCAGGTCAGCGCCAGCGTTTCCGAACAAAAGGTCATTTTCCTCCCCCCCACACAGGGTATCATCCCCCATATCGCCCGACAGAAGATCGTCGCCCAAACCTCCTTTAAGGGTATCATTCTCCTCCCCACCATACAGGGTATCGCTGCCTATTCCGCCAGCTAAAAAATCATTCCCGGCATTCCCGTACAGCAGGTCATTTTCGGCACCGCCCCCCAGGGTGTCATCGCCTAAATCGCCGGCCAGGATATCATTGCCAGCCCCACCTAATAGAGCGTCATTTTCCTTGCCCCCAGAAAGGCTATCGCTGCCATTTCCCCCATCTGCAAAGTCAGCGCCAGCATTGCCATACAGCAAGTCATTGCCGGCACCGGCATTGAGGGTGTCGCTGCCGAAGTCGCCGGCGAGGGTGTCATCCCCATCCCCGCCACTCACTCCGTCACTATCCTTGCCGGCAAAAATGCGATCGTTTCCAGTTCCGCCCTCTGTAAAGTCAGCCCCCTGATTGCCGTAAAGCAAGTCATTTCCACTCCCCCCGTCCAAGTTGTCGCTGCCGGCGCTTCCAATCAGCGTGTCACTGCCATCAAAGCCATTCAGGGCTTCGTTTCCGGGGTTCCCATTCAGGATGTCGTCCCCCCCTGTGCCATTGAAGGTTTGTGAGACGGCATTGGGAATCGCGCTGGCGCTGCCCAAATTAGGGTTGGGCAACAGATCGCAAAGGCAACTCTGTTCAGGTGCGGGTGCGGGTGTTGGCACCGGCACCGGCACCGGTGGCGGTACTGGCGTCGGAGTGGGTGCCGGTGCTGGAGTGGGTGCCGGCGTTGGGGTTGGAGTCGGCACCGGCGTTGGGGTTGGAGTCGGCACCGGCGTTGGGGTTGGAGTCGGTGCCGGTGCCGAGTTGGCATTAATCGTGTGGGTGTGGGCAGTATTTGCGCCCAAAACATAGGTGCTGCCAGACGCTGCTGTCAGCCCCAGCTGCACCGTCTCCGCCGGTTCAGTTAGGCTGTCTGCCAATATCTCCAGGGAGATATTGACGGTGGTGCTGCCAGCTGGTATAATAATTGTGCCGGTTGGGGCAGTAAAATCACTGCCACTGGTGGCAGTACCCCCCGTCACTGTGTACGGCACAGTTACGTCAAAACCTGCCGCTTGGCTGAGTTGAATTTGGATATTTTCAGTGGCGGAACCGCTAGCCGGTTCGTTGGCATTTGAGGCGGTAGAGGTAAACTGAATCTGAAACTGCTCAAAGGCACCACTATCCGCATTCACCCGGGTGACGCCGCGCTGATCTAATGTTTCCCCCGCCACACCGGCATTAATTGCAGGACTTCCCGCCAGCAGGGCGTGCGTGAACGTTAGCCCGCCATTATTTTGCAACAGACCAAGCAAGGGATCGGCAAGCGTCACACTCGCTGTTACATTCAGATCCGAGGGGTCAGAAGGATTTTTTGGCGGCCACTGAATATTCCCCCCGCCATCGGTGAATTGAGTGCCGGTGTGTTGCTTAATATTCCAAGCATTGCCCCCATTTGCCGCCGTATTGTAGGCAACAATTGTATTTTTCAGAGTTGTACTCGCACCGCCCCCCCAAAACGCCCCACCCTGAAAGCCGGCGCTATTGTTGGCAAACGTCGAGTTGGTGATAGTGGTTGGATTGCTGCCATTGTTGAGCGCTATCGCCCCACCCAACCCGCCGGTGCCGGCAGCATCTTTTGCTTCGTTGCCAGAAAAGGTGCTATTGGCAATCGTAACGGGCGACGTTTCTCCCACCCACAATCCCCCGCCTTGCACCAGCGCCACATTATTTTCAAACGTGGTATTCCTGACGGTCAGTTCGCTGTTCCCATGCCTTATCCCACCGCCAAAGGAATCTCCTTTGGCGTCCTCAATCACCTGATTGCCGGCAATTGTGCAATCTTCAACAATTACCCTGTCCGGGGGATACGCAAACAAAAACAGGGCTCCCCCTTGGCCGGCTCCTTTATTCCCCTCAAACCGGCTGCTAGCAATCCGAATCTCGCCCGCATCCGGATTCGCGCTGTCCGACGCCCCATCGGTATAGATCGCCCCGCCGTAACCCCTGGTATAATTGGTGGCCGCCTGCCCCAACGGGCCTCCTGCCGTTGAGTCGTTATTGATAAACGTCGAATTTTCTACCGTCAGCTGGCTCAACAGGCTGTTAATCGCCCCGCCGTTGATGCCTTTGTTGTTGGTAAATTCGCTGTTCCTGACTGCCAGACTGCTTAAACTGTTTACAAAAATTGCGCCGCCGGCACTTTCAGTATTTGCCGAAGCCTGGTTGCTGTCAAAGGTACAGTTTTCAACCGTAGTGGTGCTAGAATTGCCCGCAACAATAGCGCCGCCCTCCCCCGCGACATTATTCTTGAAGTTGCAATTTCCTACCGTTAAAACCGCCCCCACCCCCGTGAGAATCCCTCCCCCTTTATCCGAAGTGCGCCCGTTGGCTACCGTCAGATTCTTGAGAGTGAAATTTGTGGCCGCACCCGCCACCTCAAAGACGCGGCTGGCATTATTTCCGCTGACGGTTAGCCCAGGAGCCGCCGCCCCATCAACCGTCAGGTTTTTGGTAATATTGAGTTGCCCGCTGGTGAGGGTTATCGTCTGGTTCGCGAGGCTGGGAGCGAATTGAATCGTATCCCCCGCCGCCGCGCTGGCAATCGCTTGTCTTAACGAACCGGCACCGCTGTCCGCATTATTCGTAACGGTTAGGATGGCTAAAAAACCAGTGTGTGCTAACCTCACCTCTGGCTTAAATGCGGGAGGCGCTTTAATGGGGCCGGTGGTAAATTCTAAATTCCAATTTCCACCGCCAATTAACTCAGCAGAAGCCGCAATCGCAGCGCCGGTTAATTGGCTGATCTGGCGCACAAAGGTGGCCCCATCTCCGCCGGCCACACTGCAGCTGTACAGGAGGATGTTCGCCTTTTCTGCCAGTAGATTCCGCCACTGCTGCCAGCAGCTTTTGTACTGGGAGAGGGTGTCTGAATTCAGGACAGTATTGCCCAGCTGCAGCCGGCCACGACTGCCGTGAGCGACGATGTGAACTGCATCAATTGATCCGCAAGCGGCGGCAAATTTCTCCAGCGCGGCGGTGATGGCTTCGACCCCATCTCTGTCGCCTCGAAGGACAATTGCTCCCACACCCTCTCTGACACCGGCAGCGAGGAATTGGCACTCTCCCACGCCCGAGTCAATGAGGACTAGCGATCTGGATTGGGGATTTTGGATAGGGGGTTGGGGATTGATTTGGGTGACGGATTCGGTCATGCAGGATATTCTACAGTTAGATTGGCAGGCAGGCATACTCCCAAAGGAAAAGACTCTCACCCAATTGGGCAGCGCCGGCAAAAAGCGAACCCCTTAGGGGGTGTGTGCGGCAGTGCTCGCAGACAAGCAAATCCGTTCAACCCTTCCTAGAGCGTTTCAAGTGTTAGGAAACTTTAACAAACATTCAAAGCTATACTGACTGAGCTTTTCATACTTTTGGCAGTTTTTCAGGACGGTTGGCACGTCAAAGCGTGTTTGCGAAACTGTTGAAGTGTAGAATATTTTAGATTCCCGTGTCAAATGCAAAACTTACAGGCCGGTGGTAGAAATGCTCCGCTTGGCCGTGTGGCTGTTTGCCGCCAAAACATCGCTAGCGAAACGAGCGAGAGTCCCAGCATTTTGCAGGGAAACCTCCCCGCAGTCGCAGGGGCAGAGCGCCTGAAAAAATTAAAAAATCGTAAAAATGTCGGCGGGTTATGGTTGAGGTTCGGCTGCGCGGAGACTTCAGTCCTCGCAAAAGACCGCTTTCAGCAACTGGCATATCTGTCGGAGTGCGAATCACTGCCTGGAAGGATATCCTAAAAACCCTACAGAATCCCTTCCAAACCGGTAAATTCAGCCGACTTTGCAGGAATTGCAGGATGGGGAATGCCCTCCGCTAGCGGCCCCGCAAACACCCTGCCGGCGCAACAGGAGCCGATATGCCCTCTGTTTTTGCCGAATAGATGCCAGGGCGTGCGCCCCGATGGCCTTTATGCCTGAGGTTTGGTCTAAACAGTGGCAGCATGGAAAGGTGTTCCCCTTGAGGGGTGTGACCCGGATATGCAAACACTTCCAGGATGACTGGTGGTGTGCGAGTTTTGCGGAAAGCCCGCTGCTACCTCAGGCTATCTTGTTTTTCACACAAGGAAGCGGGATCTGTCCATCCGGCATTTTACTGAATTTGGAAAGGCGCGGGCTCGGGAAACCTCCGTGAATCCCCAGTCGTCCAAATATGTGGGGCTTGCTAAGTGCCGGTCGCTATCATAAGGATGGCGATAGAGTTTTAGCAGGACACGGTAAACTACCTACAGCAGGTTGTCCCGGACCAATAGTCTGCGACCCTGTCGTGCCACTGATTGCTGACGTCGTGAGCTTCACTTGTCCATGATGCCCTTTGCGAAACTGCCTGGTTTGTTCATGCTTCGCCTCGGATTTGCCTTGATGCTGCCGGTGGCGTACCTGAGTGCGAGTGCCGCTCCCTCCTACCCGCAGCCTGCCGGTGCGGACCGCTCGCTGACCCTGCGCTCTGACATTCAAGAAGCCGATGCCAAAACGGGGATTGTCACCGCTCGCGGCAACGTGCAAATTGACTATCCAGCCCGACAAATTCAAGCCACAGCCGCCCAAGCTCAGTATTTTAGCCGCGAGCGCCGCATCGTCCTCAGCGGCGATGTCTATGTCCTGCAGCAGGGCAACAGCCTGCGGGGCGAGACGATCACCTACCTGATTGATGAGGGGCGATTTATCGCTGTCCCGAAAAGCAGCCGGCAAGTCGAATCGATTTATCTCGTCCCCGAGCAAAATGCCGCCGCCCCCGGCGCTCAACCCAAGCCGGCCATCCCCTCTTTTTGATGCCGGTGAGCTCGGGCGATGCGGAACTCTCCCCTGTTCCGGCACAGCACTCTCATCCAATGTTCCCCGTCGCTTGTTCCTTGTTCCTTCTGAACACTCAGCAATTACAGGAGTGGGGCGCGTGAAAATTTGGCTGGAGAATATTCACAAATCTTATGGCAAGCGCGTCGTTGTCAACCGAGTCAACCTCTCAGTGGCGCAAGGAGAAGTGGTGGGGCTGCTCGGTCCCAACGGTGCCGGCAAGACGACGACATTTTACATTACCACCGGCTTGATCAAACCCGATCGGGGCGCGGTGTGGCTCGACGACCTCAACATTACGAGCCTGCCGGTGCACAAACGGGCGCGACTGGGCATTGGCTATCTGGCCCAAGAGGCGAGTATCTTCCGCCACCTGAGCGTTCGGGACAATATTCTAGTGATTCTCGAGCAGACCGGCGTCCCCCGCCGCGAATGGCAGCAGCGTCTGGACTCCCTGCTGCGAGAATTTCGCCTGGAAAAAGTGGCGTCCACCCTCGGGGTGCAGGTGTCTGGGGGAGAGCGCCGGCGGACTGAACTGGCGAGAGCTCTGGCTGCAGGGCGGACCGGCCCAAAATTCCTGCTTTTGGATGAGCCGTTTGCCGGTGTCGATCCCATAGCGGTGGCGGAAATCCAGCAGATTGTCGCTAAGCTGAAGGACAGGCAAATGGGCATCTTGATTACCGATCACAACGTCCGAGAAACCCTGGCCATCACGGATCGGGCCTACATCGTGCGCGATGGCCAAATCCTGGCTGCCGGCAATGCCGAAGAACTCTACAGCAACCCCCTAGTGCGCCAGTATTACTTGGGTGAGAACTTCCAGCGATAGCCCCGCCGCAGTCAATCATCAGCAAATCTAATCAGTGGGGAGAGGAATGATGAATTTATTCTGCCTTCAGCTTTCATAATTTTCCCCTCTCTTCCTTCAGCCTTGACAAGTGGGCGCGTTCTTCTAGAAGATGGGGCGCAAACAACCTGTGGGAAAGCAACTCGATAGAAAATCCCAAATTCCCAAGAGGCTTATTCCAGGAAAATACCCTCACAACTTAACAGAAATATCTCGGCTCTGTTAAAATTCCTAAACCGTCAATTTTTTCTCCCAAACAATGAGATTAAGCCTGTCGAACTCTGTTGAGCCTCTCAGCTGGCCAGCTCCTGCGGGATCGGTCATGGACCGGTACATTATCTCGGAGCTCCTGCCCCCATTTTTCTTTGGGGTGGGAGTTTTTTCCTCCTTGGGGGTGGCGATTGGGACGATGTTTGACTTGGTGCGGAGAGTCACCGAATCCGGGCTGCCGCTGACGCTGGCGATGAAAATTTTGCTGTTAAAGTTGCCGTTTTTCATCGTCCTCGCCTTCCCGATGTCCATGCTCCTGTGCACCTTGCTCACCTACAGCCGGATGTCAAGCGACAGCGAGCTGATCGCCCTGCGCAGCTGTGGGGTGAGTGTCTCCAGGCTGGTGCTGCCGGCTCTAGTGATGGGTGCCGTCGTTACCGGCATCACCTTTGTCTTTAACGAACTGGTGGTGCCGGCGGCCAACTACGAGGCGTCCGTCACCCTGGACCGAGCCGTGAAGAAAAAAACAGTCTCCTTTCAAGAAAACAATATCATTTATCCTGAATTTCGGAGAGTCAGGCAGGAGAGTGGCGCAAAAGAAGACATTCTCGTGCGCTTATTTTATGCTGAAAAATTTGACGGCCAGCGCATGAAGGGCTTGACTATTCTAGACCGCTCCCAGCCGGACATCAATCAAATCTTGGTGGCAGAATCAGCCACCTGGAATCCCGAGACTAACGTCTGGAACTTTTTCAATGGCACGATTTATATTGTAGCGCCAGACGGGTCTTACCGCAATATTATGAAATTTGAGAACCAGCAGCTGAACCTGCCCCGCGCTCCGCTAGACCTGGCCAGCCAAAAGCGGGACTACGACGAGATGAACATCGCCGAATCCCAAGAGTATCTCAAGTTGCTGCGCCAGAGCGGCAAAGAGAAAAACATTCGCAAACTGATCATCCGCATTCAGCAGAAATACTCGCTCCCCTTTGCCTGCCTCGCCTTTGGCTTGGTGGGGGCAGCTTTGGGCACCAAGCCGCAGCGCACGAGCAAAGCCACAGGCTTTGGCATTTGTGTCGTTCTGGTTTTTTCTTACTATTTATTAATGTCGATTGGCGACGCGCTGGGACTGAGCGGTGTCCTCTCTCCCGTCATTGCAGGGTGGTTGCCGACACTGTGCGGCTTGGGGATGGGAATAGTGGTATTGCTGCGGGCGTCGCAGTAAGCAACCGAAAATGCTGATTCAAGGCTAGCATAGAATCACAGTCAAACATCGCAAAGGCGTTCCCCCCCGCTCGGCGGTTGCCCTGCGCACCGGCCAGTTGCCAAAAATAGGCGTCAAACCCGCAACCGACTCAACGATTGGCAACGCTGACCCGACTGCAGAACCTATTCCCCTGCCGTGCCAGCAAACCCAGGACTAAACCTATGTCAATTCACAAGCAGCTGCCAACTTCCATCGACAATATCAGAGCCAAGGTGCGGCCTCTCTTGCGACCCATATTTTGGGGCCCGGCAGGGGTGCTGTTGCTGGTGGCGCTGTTTATATCGGAGTACCGGGCGCACCCAGAGCGGTTCAGCTCCCTCGTGAGTCAGGAAAATAACCCTGATGGGGCTTCTGGCCTCACTGAAGAAGAAAGGGCCAAGGCGGCTGATATGGATAGCGTCTCAGTGCTGCTCAAGGAGTTGAAACAGGCCGGTGCCGCCCCGGGCCAGAAAACCGAAGCCCCCCCGACCAAGGGTTTATTTGAAGAAATCGACAGTCGCGCCAAGGAGAGCGCACCGGCAGCCAAACCGGGTGCCGGCGCACAGAATAGCGCCTCTGGCAAGCAAGACCAGACAGCTCAAGATGGCAGCCCGCTCAGCCCCAGCGCCTTGCAGGCGCTGGGAATATTGCCAGGAAACAAACCGGCTGGCGTGCGTTCCGAGTCGCCAGCAGCCGGACAGAGGTATAGCACGACCGCCGGCACCGGCTCTCTCCTGCCCGCTAGCCCAGAAATGGCTCCCGCCAGCCCGCTGCAAGCAGCGATGGACCGATACTATGGCCGGGTTCCATCTTCTGCCGAGCCGGCCAGCCCCTCCGCGCCATCCGCCAGTTTCCAACAGTCTTCTGGGGCAGCCCTGCCTTTGGCCAGCTCAAGGGCAACGCCGGCACAGGCACCGCTCTCCGCAAACCCAGACGGGAGAAGCTACCTGGAAGCGGCCACCGGCATGCCGGTGCCAGAGTCAGCCACACCGATTTCTCCCCGCACCCTCAACCTCCCTGGCCTGACCGGCTTGACTCCCACTGACGCGGCCAATCGGGCTATTTCCCCAAATGCCTACACCTATTTAACCGGCTCTGGGCCCGCAGCAGACGCCCCAACCGGGAACCCGCTACAGCCGCAGGGCTCAGCCGCCGCACAGAACACTGCTGGACAAATTCCTTTTGGGGGCTTGAATCAAGGACTGGGGGCGACGCCCTTGGGCAATCCGCTGGGCGGCTCAACTCCGGCAACTGGAGCGACGACTCCTAGCTCTGGCATGCAGGAAATCTATCAAAGACTCGGCATCACACCCCCCAGCGCTATCTACCAAAACGTCACTCCCCCACTCGGCGTCAGCGCCCCTGGCGCAGCCTACCAAAACGTCACTCCCACACTCGGCGTCAGCGCCCCTAGCCCAACCTACCAGGGCATCAGTCCCGGAGCCGGCGTCACCTCCCCTGGATCTGCCTACCAAGGCGTCAATTCGGGAGCCGGCGTCACCTCTCCTGGATCTGCCTATCAAGGCGTCAATCCCGGAATCGGCGTCACCTCCCCTGGGGCACCCTACCCAGGCGTCAGCCCGGGAATTGGGGCTAACATGCCGGCAAATCCCTATAATTACGGCAATCCCAGCGCCGGGCCGGCTCAGCCTGCCCAGCAGCCCAACTTCTCAGTCCCCCGTACCATTGGCGGCGGACAGATTAATACCTTCTCGAATCCGTAAGCAGAAAAACGCAGATATAGCGGTTCTCAGTCAGAAACCCGGTTTCTTAAAGAAACCGGGTTTCTCAGTACCTCACTAATATGAAAAGTAGGGTGCGTTCCGCAGGACGGAACGCACCCTACAAGCTTAATTCAGAAGCATAAAAACGCAGATAAATGCACATCCATTTGCGTTTATCTGCGTTCATCTGCGGTTAAAATCATCTGAAAAAGGACTGAGACTGAAAGCGAAAAACCCTCAATCGTTGAAATGCTTAATAATCGCTTGGGCGAATTCAGAACACTTGAGCGGCGGCTCCACCGGCGGCTCCATTAATCGAGCGAGGTCATAGGTCACTTCCCGGGTGGAAATAGCACCGGCAATGCCTTTCTTAATCAAGTCAGCTGCTTCTTGCCACCCCATATATTCTAACATCATTACGCCAGAAAGAATCACCGAACCGGGGTTGATACGATCCAGACCGGCATGTTTGGGGGCGGTGCCGTGAGTCGCTTCAAAGATAGCGCAGGAGTCCCCAATATTGGCACCCGGGCCCATGCCCAATCCGCCAACAATAGCGGCGGCGGCGTCGGAGAGGTAATCCCCATTCAGGTTCATCGTCGCCAAGATGGAGTATTCTCCCGGTCGGGTTTGGATTTGCTGGAAAATGCTGTCCGCAATCCGGTCATTGACCATGATTTTGTTTTTCCACTGCCCGCTGCCGTGGGTGTCCCAGATGGCATTGAGGACGCTTTCCACTTCCTGGCAAACGGCGGCTTTTTTCTCGTCGGTGAGGGCGTCGTAACCGGGCTCAATTTCGCGGGCGTTGTCTTCCAGGGAGATGTTTGGGTTGCGCTCCTTGTTGCTGAGAATCCAGGATTCGCGTTCGGTGACGCACTCTTGCCGGAATTCCGAGGTGGCGAGTTCGTAGCCCCAGTCGCGGAAGGCACCTTCAGTATATTTCATGATGTTGCCTTTGTGGACGAGGGTGACGCTTTGCTTGGATTTGGGCAGCGTCAGGGCGCGTTCGATGGCGCGGCGCACCAGGCGCTGGGAGCCGGTTTTGCTGACGGGTTTGATGCCGATGCCGGAGTCGAGGCGGATTTGCTTGTTCTTGTGTTCTGGGGTGGCGGGAATGAGGTCGTTATTGAGCAGGTGAATCAGTTTTTCGCAGATTTCGGTGCCCTGACGCCATTCTATGCCGAGATAGATGTCTTCGGTGTTTTCCCGGTAGATGATGACGTCCAGTTTTTCTGGGGTTTTGTGGGGGGAGGGGGTGCCGGTGTAGTATTTACAGGGGCGGACGCAGGCGTAGAGGTCAAAGATTTGCCTCAGGGCGACGTTGAGAGAGCGAATCCCGCCGCCGATGGGAGTGGTGAGGGGGCCTTTGATGGCCACGCCGTATTCTTTGATGGCGGTGAGGGTGTCTTGGGGGAGGTACTGGTAGGTGCCGTATTTTTCGCACGCTTCGTCGCCGGCGTAGACTTTGAACCAGCTGATTTGGCGCTTGCCGGCGTAGGCGGTGGCGACGGCGGCGTCAAAGACGGTTTGGGATGCCGGCCAGATATCGACGCCGGTGCCGTCGCCGCGAATGAAGGGGATGATGGGGTTGTCCGGGACGATGGGTTTGCCGTCTTTAAAGCTGATGCGTTCGCCGGTTGTTGGGGGCGTGATTTTCTCGTACATACTGCTGTTCTGTTATTTGCTAGGTAGAAGCTACCAGATTCTTTGGCAGCCGGCGGCAGAGTTAATCTTTTTTCAAGAGTTGCTGCTGAGTCTCCCAGCTCTGCTTTGAACGGGGGAATGGAGTTGGGATTAATTCGGATTTCCGCTTTTTGCATAGCGGTGTTCCGCTTTTTGCATAGGTCGGTTGTAAGTCGTTTGATGAAGGAATGTTAAAAGAGGGGGGCTGTATGGCGGTTTTAAATGAGTTGTGAAAGCTTTGGGGGCGAGAAACCCGGTTTCTTTGAGAAACCGGGTTTCTACGCTTTCACAACTCAAATAGAAAGGCTATATGGCGCTTTTGCCGGTTAAGGCGGAATCGGGTTCCGCCTTAGAGAGTTTTTATAAAGAAAACGTGAAGTCGGGGCGGGTTTAGTAATATTCTACAGTTTGTACAGACATCTTGGCTGAACCCGCCCCTACTAGAAACCGGGGGCGTCCACGGGGGGCCGGCCCTACAGGCTGTGTGGCATTGATTCAGAAACCCGGTTTATCAGTCCCCCCAGAAACCAGAAACCGGGTTTCTGCGACAGACTTTGCATCTAAGCCAAACCCTTGATTCAGAAACCCGGTTTCTTAGCCTCCCCACCCGTTAGCTATCAACCTAAGAAGCTGCCACCGCCGCTCAAACCTTTCTTATCGGATGGCTCTGAGTGCGGTTCTAACCACTTCTTTTCAGCGGCAGCTATGTGCATTTCCCATTCAGCAATCTCCGTCTTAATTTGTTCGATTTTGGTGTGATAAGCCCAACCTGTTGTCTTGACTTTTTCGCTCCAATATGCTTCGCGCTTAGGTGTCTCCTCTGCCACCCATTTGGCCCTGTGACGCTCAAATTCCTGGAGGTCTTTTTTGATTTGTGGCTCAAACTTGCCTTTGGCAACCAGGAGCTTTTCCAAATCAGAAGTGATGGGGAATTGCTGCGGCAAACTTTCCAAGTCAGCTTGTTTTTTCGACACCATTATTTTAATAGCTGTGTCGCGCTCTTGTTCGGTTTGCCGGAGCCGCTCTTGAGCTTCTTGCAAGCGAAAATTCAGCATAGCAATCTGTGGGGTTGGGGATGGGACAGCCGGAGATCCCATGTACCCTTCCAGCAAGGAGTCAATGCGGGCGGCTTCCTCGTTTCTACGGTTCATCATCCTCCTCCTCATAAGAAATTTTTTTTTGTGGATGTTTGTCGCCGATCAACTCGTCTGACATTTTTTTATACTGCGCAATGGCTGAGGCGGCATCCTTGGACTGGTCGATAATAGCGCTTTGGACTGCTGCTGCCAGCAGGACTAGCAGTGGCGGGAGAGCCGCAGCTATGATTTTATTGAGCGAGTCACTGCTTGCGTCTAAGGTTTGGGATAGGAAAAGAGAGGCAAAAAATTCAATCAGCAAACCCGCCCCCAGCAGTATAATATAGATGCTGTTCGGGGATTCGGTGTTACCTTCAACTTCTTCTACCCATAAGCGCTGGGCGTCATAATACGCATTAATAAAATCGCTTTTTCTTTTGTCTTTGGATTGCAACCTGTCAATACTGGCCAGGGCGCTATTCAGGTTGCGCTGCCGGTGCAAGAGGCTGAAGTTATTCGTGGCTAAGTGATCTAGCCCCAGGTTTAGGACTATCCCGCCTAGATAACTAGCAATAGGTGCCCAAGGGCCAAGTTTTGCGCTTTGCAATGCAAATGTGTTGCCGAGCAAGCTGCCAATGGCCACACTGACGCCGACCTTGATCTGCAATTCTGTTGCTCGCGTAAAAGTCCAGGCGGCCAGCTTCTCGAGTTGGTTTGCTCGTCTGTTGGATGCATCAAACTTACCAAGGTCTTCGACTAGACTTTTGGCGCTGGTGGCTGTTGCGTCATCAACCAGATCGAGGTTGCGTTGAGGGATACCCATAAATTTTCTGGCCTTTTCAGTCCAGTGCCTGTAAAAGTCATTCTCCATGATTATGCCTGGGTCAATTCTAATGAAATTTCCAAGTTTTCGACGAATCTGCGTTGCACTTTAGTGGCGTGTATTTTGTAAATGCCAACCAGTGGCCATCATCGCTTTCTGCCTTCTGTAAAACTCCAGTCCACACAATAATTTATTTCTGCGAAGGAGCAAACCTCTACTTTGGTATCTTTTAGATGGGCTTTGAGTTGTTCTTTGAGGTGTCCTGTTGGGCCAATGATGGCTACTACTCCGTTATTTCGATTAATCTGCTCAATCGAAGCTTTGATTTCCTCGAAATCCAGCTTTGGCTGATTAGGGCCGGCCTCTGCTTCTTGCAGGAACACTATGCCAACAAAGGGTCTTGAATCCTGGCTGTGCTTCTGTCTTTGCTGGAGATCGATCAATTCTTGGAGGGGCAAGCTTAGAGAAGTCCCGGAATATTTCCCAATTCCGTATTTCTTAAGCTCGGGCTGCTGGCACTGAGCGGCCAGTTCCAGCTTGTTCCAGACAAAGCCAATGTGGGACGTAATCTCGGCCCGGTCTGCAAAGGTGACGATTGCGGACCCGTCACCGGTCTTCTGCCGCTGGGACACTGTTTTGCAAACTTGTCGGCGCTCAGCAGCGAAAGGGGTCGCGGACTGGGAGTAGTCCAGGGCGATGCCGGTGTAGACTGGCGGGGTCAGCAATTCCAATACTAGCGGGATCACGAGTGCGCCGGTGGCCAACATTCCGATGAGCAAGAGCCACTTGAGCTGCGGTTTGGGTTGGGAACTGGCAGTTGGGCTACTGGGGGTGTGATAATTTGAGGTCTGCTGTTTGGTTCTCATCTGGAAGGGTGGGGCTCGGTTAAGTGTAAGGGCGGATTAGATTTAAATATAACGCAAGCGCCCCAGCACGGCCCGACTTTTACATTTAAATCTCTAATAGGTGTTGGCTGCTGGATATTCGTTCCCTCCGCTCTCCAGACGCCGTATCTCACAAAGGTGTAAAGCGGACAGCAGCCGTCTGAATGAACTTCGCAGACATATAAAAATTTCTTATATTTTGGCGGCAGAACTATTGGCTAAAATTCCGATTGTCCAGATCCACTTTCGCTGCGGTTTGAGTTGGGAACCGACATTTGGGGCACTCTGCTGTTTGGTTCTCATCTGGAAGAGTGGGGTGGCCCATCGGCGATCGCCGATGGGTGGGACATTAGGGGTTAGTTAGGAAAGTGGTAAAGCTCAATTTCGGCGATCTCAGTTGCGCTGGGATTGACGAGCGTATAAAACCAGCCGGCGGGGACATAAACTGCAGACTGGTTGGGGTAAATAATGGCCCGCTGAAACTCTTGCATGCCCGATCGCCACTTCTCGATGGCGATCACGCCTTGCCGGCACACTATATAAATGTCGTGATTCACGCTGTGGGGGGTGGTGACTTTGCCCCGTGGCAGCTGCCGGCTTTCCTTCGGGGCCACTTTGTCTGGGGACTGGCTGCCGGTGGCCGGAAAGCTCGCCGGTTGGCCCAAGCCGGTGCTGTCAGCACCGGCTTGGGGGATGGATTTGGTCGGGTCGAATCCTTCTAGCATATAATGGAGCTCACGAAAAACGATTTTTGTCGCTCCCACTTGGGCGCGAGCCCGAGCGGGACTTTCCTGTGAAGTGAGCTAGTGATCTGCCGCCATTGACTGACGCACCCTGGGTTTGCAGTTCAGCTCGACGAATGTCGGCGGCTGCCGGCTCGGAGTGGGGAAGGAAGCTGGCTCCCATCAACGCTCAGGCCGGCTGATCTGAATAATGGCCATCTAACGTAAGCAGAATCACTGGCTTACATATAAATGTATCCAAGAGTTCCTCTACTGTCAAAGTTTTCTATATATATGTAAGTCATTCGGAACCCCAACCCTGGGACATGGCCAAGTATAGCAATGGACAGTAAGTTTAGGACAGGCTCGTCGGAGGGAACGCCTGTCCTAAGAAATATAGGCGTAGGGCAGGCGTTCCCTCCGACCCTCAGGGTCTAATACACTCACCTATGTGGCAAGCGCTATAATAAAGTGGTTCGCGTCAGACCGGCCCGCGCTGGCCAGGTATGGTACATCTGTAGCATAGAAGGTTTCACCCCGACCGGCTATCCGAATCAATCTTGAGAGAGACTTGCAGGGGCAGGAATAAGCTGTATATTTAAATTGATGTTCCTTTGTTATCCACATCCGGTGGCTCACAAAGGTATAATCAATATATATAGAGCTCACAAGAGCTGGCTGTGGACGTGCGAGAGAACCGGTATGATGACCCAAGAACTTCGAGACACACTGGCAGCTTTGGCTGCTAAACGCGGCATCTCCATTGCCGAACAACAGGCTTTGTCCCTTGCTCTGGAAGGAAAATCGGCGGAGGCCATAGGCACAGAGCTAGAGATTACGTCCGATGCAGTGCGCAAGCGGCTGGGCGAGGTGTACGCCAAATTCAATATCCCCGGGCGGGGCACGGGCAAGTTGGCCAAAGTGCAGCAGTTACTCATGTCCGAGTACCAAACGCGCCAAGCTCTGCCGGCGCGTTCAGCCTTGCCGGCAGCGACGCTGCTGTCCCCACTGGCAGGCAAGGAGAAGATGACTTCTGACATCTATGTAGAGCGCCCACCCATCGAATCTCTCTGTTGCGAAACGATATTGCAACCGGGGGCACTAATCAGAATCAAAGCCCCCCAAAAGATGGGCAAAACATTATTGCTTGCCAAAACCCTCCAGTGTGCGGAAGAAAAGGGCTGTAAAATAGTGTTGATAAACCTTCTGCAAGCGAATGAATCAATGTTCGCAGACGTTGATAAATTTGCCCGCTGGTTCTGTAAAAACGTTTGCCGGCAACTAGGGCTACCCAATGATTTGGAGAGTTTCTGGGATAAGGACATGGGTAGCAACGATAATTGCACTGATTACTTTGAGAAATATGTATTTAAGGAAACAGACCAGCCAGTGGCTATTGGTTTGGACAACCTTGAGCGAATTTTCGAGCGGGAGGAAATTGCTCAAGACTTTTTGGGTATGTTGAGAGCTTGGCATGAGGAGGCCAAAAGTAGCACCCTCTGGAAAAAACTGCGGTTGATACTTGTACACTCAACGGAAGTTTATATCCCACTGGACATCAATCGCTCTCCTTTTAATGTGGGGGAGCCGGTGGAATTGCCGGAGTTTAATTTAGAGCAGGTGAAGGAGTTTGCGGGCATGTCTAAGTCTAAACCAACTTGGAGCCAGAAAGAAGTTGAGCAACTCATGGAACAAGTAGGCGGGCATCCTTATCTGCTGAAGCTAGCCTTTTCTCACCTCAAATTTCATCCAGATATTACACTAGAAGCATTTTTGCAAATCGCTCACACCGAAGCCAGTCCGTACAGCGACCATCTCAGGGAGCATTGGCTGACTTTAGAAAAGGATTCAGGGCTAGTGGAGGCGATGAAAACAGTCGTTGAGGGAGATAAGCCAGTGCGATTAGAGCCGGTGGAAGCATATAAGTTACACAGCATGGGGCTGGTGAGCATGCAAGGCAATGATGTTGAGCCTCGCTGCAATCTTTATCGTCTGTACTTTCACGAGCGGTTAAAAAATGAACATACAGCCTAACTCAGCTTATAAATATCAAGTCGGAGGCTGTTTACCACCTGATGCTCCTACTTATGTCGTGCGACAGGCCGATACAGACCTCTATGAAGGATTGAAAGCCGGGGAATGTTGCTATGTGCTGAATTGCCGACAGATGGGCAAGTCCTCGCTCCGCGTGCGAGCCATGCAAAAACTGCAAGCAGAAGGTATTGCCTGTGCGGCGATTGACCTGACACAGATTGGCAGCCAAGTCACCCCATCTCAGTGGTACAAAGGTATTGCCTATCGTCTAGTCAGGAGTTTTGCACTTTCTGAGAAAGTCAACTGGAAAACTTGGTGGAGCGATCGCGAGTCTTTATCTCGCGTGCAGTGCTTGAGCCAGTTTATTGAAGAGGTGCTGCTGGCAGAGGTGCCTCAACAAATTGTGGTTTTTGTCGATGAAATAGATAGCGTTCTCAGCTTGAAGTTCCAGGTTGACGACTTTTTCGCGCTTATCCGATCCTGCTACAACAAACGCGCAGACAATCCAGAATACAGCCGTCTCACTTTTGCGCTGTTTGGCGTAGCAAGTCCCTACGATTTAATTCAAGACAAACAGCGCAGTATGTTTAATATCGGTCGGGCGATTGAACTGAAAGGGTTTTCGCTGGAGGAAGCCCAACCTCTAGCTATAGGGATTTCGGGTAAGTTCAAAAACCCAAAAGCGGCACTGCAACAAGTGCTGGAGTGGACAGGCGGGCAACCCTTTCTCACCCAAAAGCTCTGCAAACTTATTGAAAGTTTGCCCTCTACCACTCCAGAAGGTAGGGAAGCAGAAGTAATTGATAATCTGGTGCGCTCTCGCCTAATCGAAAATTGGGAAGCTCAGGATGAACCGCCCCATCTCAAGATTATACGCGACCGCATTATCAGGAGCAGGCAGAGAAAGGTTTACCTGCTAGGACTCTACCAGCAAATTTTGCAAAAAGGCCCAGTAGCAGCTGATGACAGTCCAGAACAGCTGGAATTGCGGCTGTCGTGTTTAGCGGTCAACCGGAATGGACAGTTAAAAGTTTATAATCGCATTTCTGAGTCAGTTTTTAACCTAAGTTGGGTTGAGAAAGAGCTGGCGAATATCCGCCCCTATGCCGGTGCTTTGGCAGCTTGGTCAGCTTCAGGCGGTCAGGATGAATCGGCGCTGTTGCGCGGACAGGCATTGCAGGATGCCCTGGTTTGGGGAGCCGATAAAATCTTGAGCTCTCAAGATTATCAATTCCTGAATGCTTGCCTGGAACTGGACAGATACTCCCAAAAAAAACATGCTTTAAACCTTAGCGGTAAAGGTTACGAAATTATCCAAAAACTGGCCAGCGGGTTATTCTCTGAAACCTATCTTGCTGAAGATACAAGGTTCCCAAGTAAGCCCTATCGTGTGATAAAGAAACAAACAATACCGTCTAGCGATCCATATCTTGTCTGGGAGGCGACAGGTTTATTTAGCCGAGAAGCTGAAACCTTGTGTATGCTAGGACAGCACCCTCAGATCCCAAGGCTTTTCGCTTGGTTCGAGGAAAATCAAGAGTTATATTTAGTGCAAGAATTCATTGAAGGCGAAAACCTGAGCCAGGAGCTGATGACCAAAGGGCAGCTGAGTGAGGACGAGGTGATTGAACTTTTGCAGAATGTTTTAGGAGTTTTATCGTTTGTCCACCGGCAAGGCGTCATCCACCGTGATATCAAGCCGGCCAATTTAATCAGACGCGATCCGGACGGCAAAATCGTCTTGATTGACTTCGCATTGCTGAAAGAAATCAGCCTTTTGATGCTAACCTCTAAGGCTAAAGAAAGCTTCAGCGTTATCATTGGCACACAGGGCTACATGCCTCCAGAACAGATGGAAGGATATCCAAAATATAGCAGTGACATTTATGCCTTGGGCATGACTGCGATTCAGGCATTAACTGGGATATTACCTTCGGAATTACCGCGAGATCCAAAAACAGGTGAAGTCATCTGGCGCAATCGCGCACAGGTTAGCGATAGACTAGCAGATATTTTAGACAAAATGGTGCGGTTTGACTATCGGGAGCGCTACCAGTCGGCATCGGAGGTGTTAGAAGTTCTCAGGAGTTTGACACATCATACCACTGTCAGTACAATTGTCGATTCTTCTCGGACTTCGCCGCCGTCGTCTTCTGCTTCGCCTTCAATAATAAGGAATTTCCCGGCGAAAGTTGTGATTGTGGGCAGTCTATTAGGCGCGTTGGCCATCAGTCTTTCCCTGAGTAAATTGCTTATACTATATCAACAAGCAGCCTCACCGGCACGCCCTGTCAGAGAGCCATCTTTCTCATCATCAGCCTCAATCACGGAACCGAGAACAGCAAACTCTTCGCTCGACCGTCCAAGTAAGTCTGCTACAGCTTCATCTAGGGTAACTTTTACCTGTAAAACAGTATCTGGTGTGCCAACAACAGTCGCTAAAACTGCCCAGGGGGACAGACAGCTTATCCGCTGGGTATCTGATGCATTTAGCCAAGCTGGCTATACTCCTCAAAAACGCTGTCAGCAGGTTACTGAAAGAATGAATATATATTTCAAGCAGGGTGGGCGGTACATTACTCATGGGGTAATGAATCACCAAAAAGTTATTTGCATTACAGACCGTGTGGGTGAGGGATGCACAGGGTTGCTTTACACCCTAAAGCCGGATCAAGATGCCAAAGCTACCTTGGAAGATATGCTGCAACTCTTTGAGCGAAACGTTATGCCCAATCCTCTCCGGGAAAGTTCTTGCCCTACCTATGTCAGCTTAAATGACCTAATAGCAGGAAACGAGATTGTTGCTAATGAGGTTTGCCCAGAAAAAAACAGGAAAACTCAAGGTGATAACCCTAACTGAAAGTCGCTCACAGCTAGAGATACGACATTTATAGCAGGAGCCACTTAGGTGAGGATATTAGACTTTGAGGGCATGAGGGCACAGAGGGAACGCCTGCCCTACGTCTATACCTCGTAGGACAGGCGTCGCGCTATAGGCGCTTGCGCCGTGATCAAGACCCAAAACAGTCTGCTTCCCAGCAGCGCCGCTATTGACTGAAAGTCTGCCGGTGCAAAATTTAATTTAAATAAAAGGGCAACTCTACAAACTCAGCATACCGCACCGGCACCCTGCGGCTTGAGTTTTTAGGTTGATGCTCATGCTTCGCCCTGCGTATTGGCCACCCAACCGGCTGTCACCGGCACACCCACCGGCACACCCACCGGCACCCAGCGCCCCCCCGGACAGGCGGGAGAGCGCGGCGGCGGGCCGAGCCCCGGCGAGTTAAAATCGAAAAGGACACAGACTAACACCCCACCCACATGAGCGCTGACTTGCAGGTTGAAAAGAAAAAATTGGCCAAACCCCCGCTAGAGATACACTATCTCGGCGACCGGGCTCTGCGGCAGAACGCCAAAAGGATTGCCAAGGTGGATGACGAAATCCGGCTTCTGGTGCGCGAAATGCTGCAAACCATGTACTGCGCCGATGGGATTGGCTTAGCAGCACCCCAAGTCGCCATCCAAAAGCAACTCATAGTAGTAGATGTCGAACCGGAAAACCCCGCCAAACTGCCCCTGATTTTGGTGAACCCCACCATCAAGGGCTTGAGCGGCGACCTGTGCGTCTACCAAGAAGGTTGCCTCAGCATTCCGGGAGTCTATCTGGATGTGACGCGCCCAGAAATGATCGAAGTCACTTACAAAGACGAGCTGGGGCGTCCGAAAACCCTAACCGCCACGGGGCTTTTGTCCCGCTGCATCCAGCACGAGATGGACCACCTCAACGGCGTGCTGTTTGTCGATCGGGTGGAAAATCAGCTGGCGCTCACCGAGGAGCTCACCAAACACAAGTTCTCGCCTCGCGCCGTCAAACCCCTCGCCCAAGGCAGCCCTCAAAATCAGAACCGTTCGTAGTTGGGCTTTAGCCCCCGTTTGTAGTTGGGCTTCAGCCCAAAAGTTCGTAGTTGGGCTTCAGCCCAAAAGTTCGTAGTTGGGCTTTAGCCCCACCGTTATAGCACTAACCACTTAGGTTAGGACAGGCGAGACGCCTGCCCTACGTCGGGATATCGTAGGATAGGGGTTCCTTTCCGACGAGTGTGTCCGAACCTAAGTGAATATTACTGTAGTAGTTGGGCTTTAGCCCAAAGGTTTGTAGTTGGGCTTTAGCCCCACCGTTCGCAGTTGGGCTTTAGCCCCACAGCACTCTGCGGCAAAATTCCACAGGCATATTGATAAGCTAGGCTCTAGATAGTCGTTCGGTTCTGCCTCGTGATTCCTATAAGCCCGAAAAGTAGTATTTTCCTGGGAGCATCCTGCATCGCTGCGATAGCGGCGGTTGGCTCGATTTTCGAGCTGTCCTCTGGCCACCCCCAGCTGGGGAATTTGACCACCGGCATCATTCTGGCTCTTAGCGTGCCGGCGGTTGCTCTGCTCTTTTATGCGGCAGTGCGGGATGCCCGAGCCAACCAGTAAGCTTGTGAGCTTCTCACCCCACCCATGACAGCCACCCCAACCTCTGGCGCTACCTTGCGGCAGGTTTCCGCCGCCGGCACAGCCGCTCAACCCCCCGTCCACCCCCTGTCCGCAACCCAGGAAGTGACGGTGGGGCGAGATCCCAGCTGCCACATTGTCCTGGATTCCAGCGAATACGGTGGCGTCTCCCGCCGGCACGCTGCAGTCCGCCCCCTCGCCAGCACGGCAGCCGGCTCAACACCGCCCAGTTGGGAAATTTGCGATCTCAACAGCGCCAATGGCATTTATGTCAATGGCCAGCGCGTGCAGGGATGCCGGTCGCTGGAAGCAGGCGACCGCATCACTCTGGGCAATAATGGCCCGGAATTCATCTTTGAACTCGCGGGGGCGACACAGTTACCCCCACCCAGAACGCCCCAACCGGATACCGTCACCCTGACGCAGCTATTTCCCATTCTCTCTACCGGTCGGGATCTCAAGCGCAAGGCATACCTGGTGCCGATGGCCGTTACCGTGGCCTTTGTGGTGCTGATGTTTGCGGCGATCGGCAACCCGGTGGGGTTCAATCTGCTGCTGGCGGCTTATTTGGCGGGAGTGGCCTACTATTTTGTCTACCAGCTCTGCGGAGTGCGCAAACCTTGGTGGTGGCTGTTCGCCACTGCGCTGATTACGGTTGTCATCTTGCTCAGCCCCATTTTAACCGGCTTTTTGGTGGTGTTTCGCGAAATCCTCCCCGGACGCCTCCCCGGCGAAAGGGAGTCCCTGAGCTTCCCCGTCTTGCTCCTCCGGATGTTTTTTGGGGCGGGGCTGATGGAGGAACTGCTCAAGGCGCTGCCGGTGCTGCTCGCCTATCTGATCGGAACCAGGCTGCGATCCCCGTGGCGAGAGCGTTTGGGGGTTTGGGAGCCCCTGGATGGCATTTTATTGGGAACGGCTTCTGCCGTTGGGTTCACCCTGCTGGAAACCCTGGGGCAATACATCCCTAATATTATGCAGAATGTCACCCTGCAAGGGGGAAAAGACATCGCCCAACTGGTGGGATTGCAGCTGCTGATTCCCCGCCTTTTGGGTTCGATCGCCGGTCACATGGCTTATAGCGGCTATCTGGGATATTTCATCGGTCTGAGTGTCCTCAAATCTAAGAAGCGCTGGCTGATCCTGACGGTTGGCTACCTGAGCGCCGCCGCGCTGCACGCCCTCTGGAATGCCACCGGCACTTTCAGTGTCTTCCTCTTGGCCTTTGTGGGAATTGTTTCCTATGCCTTTTTGGCTGCAGCTATTCTCAAAGCTCGCTCCCTCTCCCCAACCCGCTCCCAAAACTTCGCCACCCGTATCACCGGCCCGGGGAATTAATATAATATCAATTTGGGATTTTAGATGCCCGGATTTTGGATTGATAAAAACGGCAGGAAAGCCTTTTCCGCAAGACAAAGTAATCAGCGGAAATAAAACATACATTTTGTATTTAATTAGAATATTTACATCTCTATCCCTCCTTCCCAGGCTCCTCATGATAACGCCTTCCAGGAGGCTCAGCTTCCTTTGGGCAGATAGGAAGATTAAAAGCCTAAGGCTAAAGCCCAACTACAAACCTTGGGCTAAAGCCCAACTACAAACTTTGGGCTAAAGCCCAACTACGAACTTTGGGCTAAAGCCCAACTACAAACCTTCGGCTAAAGCCCAACTATAGCAGTATTCATTTAGGTTAGGAAAGTAGGAAGGACGCTGTCGCGTCCCGCAACGCTTACGGAGGGGACGCCTATCCTACGCCTTTTCTTAGGACAGGCGAGACGCCTGTCCTACGCCTTTTTTCCCTAGGCCACTGATGTCCGAACCAATATGACTGCTGCTATACAAACCTTGGGCTAAAGCCCAACTACTAACTTTGGGCTTTAATTATCATAATTCTGCAATTCTGTCAAGGCATAGCGGGCGACTGCCAAAATTAAGCGGGCTTGTTCAATTTCTGACAGCTCCGCCGGCGGGACCTGTCGCACACCGGCTACTGCCGATTCAATGGCGGCGGCTTCATTTCCCCGCATGGCGTAGGCCAAGGGTCGGGCCAGCACCTGCAAATCTTCCTCTGCCCACTGGGGCAGCAGGGCGCGGGCGCACCGCACCAGCTTTTCCCCCAGGGAGAGGTTGGCTGGCAGCAGCTGTGCCGCGCTGTGTGCGATCTCATCTAGCCACTCCTCGGGGAGGCGGGCGGCAAACTGCCGGCGCAAAGATGCCTGGAGAGATGCGATCGCCCTGCCCGCAAGCGATTCCCCTGCGGGGGCAGCTGCCGGCCAGAGTCCCTCCAGCTGGGTGTAGAAGGCTTGCGCTTGCGCGGCTAGTTCATTTCCAGGCCAGTCTTCTAGGGCAAACTCTTGTTCCAAAGCTGCAAAGAAGGCTTCCGACTGCGGTTCTGCGGGATTCCAGGGGTAAGCTTGGTCAGCCAGCAGGAGTGTTTCTAGCAGTTCCAGTTCAGCCTGGGCTGCCGGTGGTTGAGAGTATTGAGAATCCATAGGTCTGTCGGTGGTGTGAGTGCGGCGGGCGGGTGTGCCGATTTCCCTCCGATAGCTACACCGGCACCTCAGCCAGTTCCGCAATCCGCTGTGCCAGCCGGCCTAATTTCCAGTGGGCGGTTGCGAGTTTTCTATGACAAAATCCCAAATCTGGCCCTGAGAACTGCCAAATTTCAGCCGCACGCCCGAGGGCAGGGGAACTTCTTGATGGTGGACTTTTTGCCAGCCGTCCCCCACCAGCATTAAGGTGCCGTAGCGAGAAAAATCCCGCAGGAAATACACCGGCACAGCGTCGTTTGAGAGGCTGTCGCGGCAGAAAATCTCGGCGTGTCTTTGAGACACCCACCGCTCCTCTATTACTAAATCATTCTCTGACAGGCGTCCCACGCGCATCAGCCCGCCGCGAATTGGGCAAACTTTGCCAGCGGCTTCCGGCGACCGCAAAAAGGCTTGGGGGATGCGCCGCCGGATAAAGGTGGTAGAATTTTCTGGCAGGTCTGTACTCAGATCGTTTTTAGGCTCGATGAGCGCGCCGTCAAATTCTGGGTGCATGTAGAGCACCGGCAGCGTCCAAGCCGGCTGGTTGAATTTATAGAGTGTTAGCAAATGCTGTCTGGCGGCGGCGGCGGCTCTGTCCACCGGCACCCTCTCCGCCAGAGCTCTGGCAAAAGCTTGAATAAAACTCAAGGCTTCGAGATCGGCAATCTCGTCGCGCATGGCTAAAACTGCGGGCACGCCATGATGCGTGAGCACTTCCGCTAGACTGCTGCGGGGTACCGGCTGCCGGTTGTGCCGGTCGGGTTGGGCTCCCCAGCAGGAATTGAATACCGCTAAGGTGACGCTGCGAGACACCAGGACTTGCGCCAATTCTGTGCCGCTGAGTGCCGTGTTCGCTCTCAAAAATAGCTGTCCGCCGTCGGGTGCCGGCACGCCGTGACCGGCATAAAAAAAGATATTGTAAGTGCCGGTTTTCAGGCGGTCAATCAGTTCTGCCGGTGTGGGCTGAATGAGGGTATCGACTTTGCAGGAAACTGTGCTGCAATCGCTGCTAGCAGTGTCAGTTTTTCCGCACTGCTGCAGGATTTGAGCTAGGTTAGCGGCTTCTTGCTGCAGCTGCAGGCGGGGCGGGCTGCCACCGGCTTGCGCCAGGGCGTCTTGCCCTAAAACGAGCAGGATATTTAAGAACTGACTGGTGCGCTTCTCGCAGAGGGGTTCTACATCGCTGGTGGTGCGGCTAAACAGCAGCTGCGGGTTGAGAGAAATGGCGGGGAAGCCGGCGACGGGCTGCATGATTTCCCACGGTAAGGCGATTAAATCTGGGTCGCGAATTTCTAGCCGCAGCCGCAGGGGTTTATCCTGTCCGATGGCAATGCCCCGGCTTTGGGCGAAGCTGTTTTGAATTGAGCCGGCAAACAGCCACTGCCACAGGCTCAACCCCAGCTGCTGCATCAGCCGGCTGCTCAGTGGCTGCGAAGAGGGGGAGAGGGGGATTTCTTGCAGGGAGGCGCTGGCTGCCGTCTGGCTGGAAGGGAGAGTGGCTGGTGGCTGGAGCGTGGAAAACAGCTGCTGCCATGCGTGCCAAGTCTGGGTCAATTCGATTGGCCAAATGCAGTCCTCGTGGACGTAGCCACTGGGGTAGGGCGCTTTCAGGACCCAGATGGCGAAGTGTTCTGCCCCCGTGGCTTTTAGGCGTGCTGCGCAGAGGCTCAGGCTGGGACTCTCAGACGGAGACATTCAAAACTGAGGGTGGTAGGAGCTTTTCTCTCAGTGTATCTGTTCTGTGGCGGCGTGCGATGGCGATTGCCGGTGCGCCGGCGCGACCGAAATCCCGCCTCTGACCCAGATTTGCTAGAAGTTCGCTCTCGGAAAACCGTCATGCAACCGACTTGCCATTAAAATTCGATTCTTGTTTTGTGCGCCTGACAGTAAGGGAGATAAAATGGTAATATGCCGTATATAGCGGTTCTCAGTTGGATGAACTATAGTCCAGAAACCCGGTTTCTTTAAGAAACCGGGTTTCTCTGTACCTCACTAATATGAGAAACGCTATAATGCGAACAGCAGTGGCCTCGCTCGTTCCGCCGCACAAGTGGGGGACAATCTGCCGGCTGGCTGGGAGCTATTAACGTTCAGGAGTGTCAGAAAACACACGCAGTATTCACTGGGGAAAGACAGCGATACTGTGGCGGTTAATTTTATTAAAGTTTCCGTTTGAAATTGAGCCCATGCCGGCTCACCTCGGCCACCGGCAGCGGCGGGCTGTAGCCCTATAAAATCATTGTATCACAGCGAGCAACATCTAGCAATCCCTAGCGATAAAATATTATCTGCCTAACGTTACGAGACAGCCATCTTCTATGAACTTCTGGACTCATCTGCTGCACCTTGCCGGTTCTGGCGCTGCTGCCTATTTCTCGGCGCGGAATTTGCGCGATCCCCTGACTCGACCGAATACCCTAGCGGGGTTACAGCTGGCAGAATCCGGTTCGGTTCCGTTTCTGGAAGCGCTCAGCCAGCGCGCTGCGCGTGAGGGGGATACTTGGCTGGCAGAGAAACTGGAGCGCCACGCAGCTGATGAGCGCCGGCACGGGCAGATTTTCGCCCAAGCGCTGAAACAGCTGAACAAGCAAGTGATTGACTTCAAGAGTCTGCCCAAGACTGATGGGGGCAAGCAAGAGAAACCGAAGCGCAGCCCGTTTTTTGCTGCCTACTTTGAGGGCTATGAGCAAGAGCAATTGAAGCCCGATACGATTGACTGGACGGTGTTTTTTGCTAGCACGTATATCCTGGAATTGGATGCGAGCAAGGATTTCGAGCGCATGGCGAATGTGCTGCCTGAGGATGAGCCGCGCAGCGCTTCGCTGAAGAAGGGAATGCTGAGTGTCGCTAAGGATGAAACCGGCCATGCGGCTTATTTGTATGAGGCAATGCAGCGCCGGCTGCCGGCGGCTGCGGTGGAGCGGGAGATCTGTGAGTGGCGCACCCGCAAGGTGAGTGCGCTGCTGGCGATGGTTGGCAGTTTTGTGCGAGGAGAAGAGCGCCCTTCTTTGGTTCAGGATGGTGCGCCGGCGGATCTGTCTGAGTCCGGCGCTTCCATTGCGGCGGCTTAGGGCAATTTCAATTTATAGCGGTTTTCATCTGAGTGAGGTGCTGAGAAACCCGGTTTCTTTAAGAAACCGGGTTTCTGGCATGTACTCGATCCAACTGAAAACCGCTATAATCGCGCGATAAGAGAGCATCTCTCGCAGCGCAAACAAGACGTGTGGGGACGCGACAGGTCGCGTCCCTACATTGCCAGCAGGCTGTCTTTTATTCAGGTGGAGTTTTAGCTGTTATGCTTTTAATCTGCTTGGGAGAGAAAGGAGGCAGAGCCTCCAGAACTTCGTTCCCAGGCGGAGCCTGGGAACGAGAGGAAGCAAGGAAATTGGGATTAGACGGCTGTTTTAATGCCAGACTCTAGATTTTGCGGCTCCAGGTCGCTATTCATTGTCTCGCCATCTGAGCTGAAGGTATTCCAGCTGTTGGGGATGACTGTAGAGACGTAGGGATCGAGGGGATACGGAGGAGAATACACAATTTTGACGTGATCCGCATAGACGTACCAACTGTTGAAGCCCTTGAAGGCAATGTCCTTGAGGGTAATCTTGATGTGATTCTCTGGTTGCCCAGTTAAGTAAGCCAGAATAACCAGAGTGGTTCCTTGAGGAATCATCTGCTTCTGCGAATCTGGCAGAGTGCTGGATTGGGCTGTGCTTTGCTTGAGGAAGGTATCTCTGAGAAAGTGTAGTCTTACGGTCATTGGTGTGTCGTTTGGTAACATTCAACATTCCGGGTTTTCTGGGATAACACGCAGACATCCGGAAAGTTCACAAAAAAAAATACGTGAATATACTGAAGAACCTGAGGGGCAGCTTGCCACAACCTGTCAACCAGCCGGTCTGTTCCAATCGGGGAAGCCTAGATTCTGGTCTGTTCAGAAATAGGCTGGCAGTGGCTGTGAGTTCCCCGTCTAGCAAACAGCCGGTGTCCACGGCTGCCGAAGGGCTCGCTCAGCGCGGCTGAGGCTTTCGGAGTGGGAGTTCAGCGATTGACGGCATAAATTTATTGCAGTCCCCCCCTGCAGTAGTCTAGATTAGTAGATTGTCTTTCATGTCCCCCGGTGCGGGACAGGCGTCTCGCACCTCCGGCACGCGCCGCCCCACCCTTCGAGAGTGAGGGCGCTAATCCTTCCCATTTACTGCTTTATGTCGTCAACTGTTTCCGCTCCCACACCCACCGTTCGCATCGGTTCCCGCAAAAGCCAACTCGCCCTGGTTCAAACCTACTGGGTGCGAGAACAGCTCCAGCAGCGCTTCCCGGAGCGCAGTTTTGAAGTCCACACCATGTCCACTCAGGGAGACAAAATCCTCGATGTCGCTTTGGCCAAGATTGGCGATAAGGGGCTGTTTACCAAGGAATTGGAGCTGGGAATGCTCAACAACGAGACGGACTTCGCTGTGCATTCCCTGAAAGATTTGCCCACCAATTTGCCGGAAGGGTTGGTGCTCGGATGCGTCACGGAACGGGAAAACCCCGCTGACGCCCTTGTGGTTCACGAAAAGCACAGAGACAAGCAGCTCTCCACGCTGCCGGCGGGCGCTGTGGTGGGCACTTCTTCGCTGCGACGCCTCGCCCAGTTGCGCCACCACTTCCCCCACTTGGAGTTTAAGGATGTCCGGGGGAACCTGAATACGCGGCTGGCGAAATTGGATGCCGGTGAGTACGACGCCCTGATTTTGGCGTATGCCGGCTTGCACCGGCTCGAAATGAGCGATCGCATCCATCAAGTCATCCCGCCGGAAATCTCCCTGCACGCTGTCGGGCAAGGTGCCCTCGGCATTGAGTGCCGCGCCGGCGACACGGAAACCCTCAATCTGATTAAATCGCTGGAACACACCCCCACCGCCCAGCGCTGCTACGCGGAACGCGCTTTCTTGCGCACACTTGAAGGCGGCTGTCAAGTTCCTATTGGGGTGAACACCCACATTGAAGGGGAGCAGCTGACTTTAACCGGCATGGTTGCCAGTCTGGATGGCAAGCGACTGGTGAGAGATACCGTCACCGGCGCGGCTGAGAGCGCTGAGCAGCTGGGCGTGGAGCTCGCGAGCCGGTTGCGGCAAATGGGTGCCCAGGAAATTTTGGATGAAATCTTCGCCCAAATCCAGCGGAGCGAGCGATTTTAGATTTTGGATTTTGGATTTTCGATTGGGTTCCTGATGAGAGCTAGATGCGGTCGAATCTCACCAGTAGCTCAATGGTTAAAACCCGCAGATGAACGCCGATGAATGCAGATATAGCGTAGCGGAGCGGAGAAACCGGGTTTCTTACAGCAACCCGGTTTCTGGCTCAGGGAAAGCGTTGATCTGGGGAGATTAAAATCCAAAATCTAGAATATGGCTCAATCACTTGATGGCTTTCAAACCGCTCTGCGATTCACGCTCCAGTGGGAAGGGGGCGCAACCCCTAGCGGTACGGTGAATCGCGGAATTATGCAAGTTACTTACGATACTTATCGCAAACGGAAAAGTCTGCCCCTGCAGCCGGTGCTGAAAATTACGGAGACTGAGGTTGAGGATATTTACTATAATGATTACTGGAAAGCTTCTAAAGCGGATACGATGTGTCTGCCGCTCGCAATTGTTCACTTTGACAGCGCTGTGAATTTTGGCATCACCGGCAGCCTTAAACTGTTGCAAGAAGCGCTGGGCGTTTTGCCCGTTGATGGCAAATTTGGCCAGAAAACAGTGGCAGCGCTGGAGAAGAAAAACACTCTGGAAACTGCGAAACTTTACTGTCAAGCTCGTATTGATGCCCGTCACGAGAGAGTTCAGAAAAATCCCAGCGACAGCCGATATCTTAAGGGATGGCTGAGGCGGGATAATGATTTGCTGCAAGTGATCAGTCAGCTGGATGGTGAAGCTGCTTCCAAGGCGGATGCGGGGAAAACGGAAGAGGCGAAGAAGGACTCATCCCCAGCGCCGGTGACGCCTTCATCTCCCCCTTCGTCGGGTGTAAGTGCTGAAAATAAAGAGAAGATTGCTGATAAATTAGAGCAGGCTATCAGTTTGCTGCACGAAATCGCTGAGCTTTTAAAGCAGTCTAAGTAACTTGTAGCGTTCCGCTTCGCGGAACGCACCGGGATCATCCTGTTTTGCAAAGACTGTCACCCTCACCCCCCTAACCCCCCTCTCCCAGGGCGGGAGAGGGGGGAAAAATCAAGAATTCTCCCCTCTCCCCTTGTGGGAGAGGGGTTGGGGGTGAGGGGGATTATAAAAATGGGATGCTCCCTAATACACCCCATTGTGTTTACCACGGGCTGCCAATCATGGTAAAGCCAGACCAATAATAGGGATGGGATAGATTGTGAGAACCTTCGTTGCGCAATTGTGCCGGCAACGCAACACCGTCACGAATCCCTGTTTGGCGCAACTCACCTCCTTCTATGCGCACGTCTCCCCGAATCATCGCCAGCTGTGCTTGACGCAGCGCCTCCGCCTTAATCTTGGCATCCGCCAAGTGCCGGTAAAATTCGGTCATCAGCGCTAAAGTGCCGGCATCACTAACATACCACAAACTGGCGACGGCTGTCTTGACTCCCGCTGCAACCGCAAAACCGGCAAACCCCAATTCCGCCTGTTCATCCCCTATTGCTGTGCGACAGGCAGACAGCACCAGCAACTCCACCGGCGGATTGTTCAGGCGAAGGTTGCGCAGCTGATCCAGGCGCAGTTTCTCGTCCCACAGCTGAATGTAAGAATTGCTGATGTTTCCGGGGAGAAATTGGCCATGAGTTGCCAGGTGAATCATCGGATAGGGAGAATTATAGCGCTGTCCTATCAGGTTGTTTCGCGTGAAGTCCTGATTCAAGAATGCTTTGCCTTGCCACAACTTCTGGGTAATTTCAGAAAGCTCCACCGGCACGGCGGGCAAAGGTTTTTGCTCGGGAAATTCAGACGCCCCCATTGCCAGGACTTGTTTCCCCTGTAGGGGCTGGTAGCGCGTATCGGTCAAACTGACGCTCGGAATAAGCGCCAGACTGTATTTTTCCACGAGAAACTGTTTGCCATCGTGCAGCGCCGCCACCGGCAAAGAGCGCAACCCCGCATCCATACTGAACAGCAGGGTGTCAATTTTAGCGGCTTGCAATTCCGGCTCGATTGGCGCAATCAGCCACTGATAGAGCTGCTGTGCCGGTTTCAAATAGCTGGTGGTTTTCCGTTTCAGGGTGTTGGTAACTTCAGTGCGAAACGCTACGACAACTTTCAGGAGTTCCTCGCGAGAGGCGGCGGGGACAGTCTTGCGAATTGGCTGACCTTCCGGCGGGAAAACTACCAGTTCCAATTGGTCGGGCAGTGCGGTGACATATATTATAGCAGAGCGGTTGCCGGTTTGGGAAGCAATGGTTGACAGAGCTTCTCGGATGCTTTCTGTGGTTGTCAGCTGGTTAGAGATATCTGAGCCGAAGTAGTTGGCAAATTCCCGCTCCCGGGTTTGCTCTAGCTGCGCTATAGTTTCAGCGGAACTGACCGCCAGCGGGCTGCTGCTGCTCACATTCAGACTTGTTAAGATTTGTTGGGCGCTGTTGCTGACTGTGGTATTGTTATTGTCGGCGGTGGGAGTTGGGCGGTTTGATATGTTGGGGTTGATGCTGCTATCTTCAGACACCTGAATTATCACTCTTCCTGTATCTGTGCGCACTTGACCGGTGTTAATTGGTCCGCTGGCGCTAGTGACAGTGATGTTACCACTTCCATTGATGCCGGTGGGGGTAAGATTGCCTGTCGTAATGCTGCCGCCAGCTGTGTTGGTTATCGTGCCGGCAGTTCCACCTGTGGCGCTTGTGGTTTGCAAGCCGGTGGTTATATTCCCACCGGCACTATTTGCGATATCCCCGGAATTCCCATTAGTGGCGCTTGCCGTTTGATTGCCGGCTGTTATATTCCCACCGGCAGTGTTGGTGATATTCCCGGAATTCCCTCCGACGGCGCTTGTGGTTTGGTTGCCGGCTGTCACATCAGATCCGGCAGTATTGGTGATATTCCCAGAATTCCCTCCGACGGCGCTGGTGGTTTGGTTGCCGGCGGTAATGTTGCCAGTGGCAGTATTAGTGATGTTGCTGGTATTGCCGTTGGTGGCGCTTGCGGTTTGGTTGCCGGCTGTCACATCCCCATCAGCAGTGTTTGTGATGTTGCCGGTATTGCCATTGGTGGCGCTTGCCGTTTGGTTGCCGGCTGTGACATCAGATCCGGCAGTATTAGTGATGTTGCCGGTATTGCCATCACCGGTGCTTGTGGTTTGGTCGCCGGTGTTGATGTCGCCAGGGGCTATCACTTCTATATTACCAGAATTCCCCTCATCTGTGCGCGACTGTATATTAAGAGTCGTGACGCTGTTGCCGGCACGCACTTGAATATTGCCCGCGCCGGTGCTGCCGATGGAGTCGAGGTTGCCTGCCGCAATGTTATTGCCGTTGATAGTGATATTGCCGCTGGGGCCGTTTCCCGATTGAGTGGTGATAGAATTTGTCGTGACGTTATTGCTCTCACTGGTGACAGTAATGTCCCCACTTTCGGTGCTTCCATAGGAGGTGATGTCACCCGTTAGGGCAATTCTACCCGGACTCGATAGGGTGATATTGCCGGCAGTGCCACTGTCAGAATAGGTGTCTAGGTTGCCGCCGACATTTATACTATTGGGGCTGTCGCTGCGGATGCTAAGATTGCCGCCTTGCAATCCGCCGTCTGAGCGGATGTCGCGGATTTCGACGTGTCCGGCAGCATTAATAGTAACACTGCCGGCAGTGCCCCCGGAAGACATGGTGTTGAGTGAGCCGGTGCTGGTATCTACCCCACCACGGCTACTTTCTATTGTGATGTCTCCGCCGGTGCCGGTGGTGTTTGGAACTGGGGTGAACGTTATCTCAGACGCACTCGCGCCCAACGCATTAAAACCCGCCATTGACTCAATCTGCGCTATCTTAATATCCCCAGAAGACATCAGGGTGACAGAACCCGCATTTCCCAGATTTGAAGCAGATAATAGCCTGCCGGAGACAGTGTCAATCCCACCGGCACTGCTAGTGAGGGCGATATTTCCCCCACTGCCGGTGCCACCAGAAGACGACCAGATGTCACCTGTCTTAATGTCCCCAGAAGCCGTCAGGGTGACTGTGCCTCCCTCCCCCTCAAATGAAGAAGAGAATAATCCCGCGCCTAAGGTAGTATCAATGGCACCGGCACTGCTAGTGAGGGCGATATTTCCCCCACTGCCGGGGCCAAACGCATACGACCTGATCTCACCTGTCTTAATATCCCCAGAAGCCGTCAGGGTGACAGAACCCCCATTCCCCTGAACTGAAAAAGAAAATAGCCCGCCACCGGCAGTGTCAATCCCACCGGCACGGCTTGTGAGGGCGATATTCCCCCCACTGCCGATGGTACTAGAAGCCGACGTGATTTCACCTGTCTTAATATCCCCAGAAGCCGTCAGGGTGACAGAACCCCCATTCCCCTCATATGAATTAGATAATAGCCCGCCACCGGCAGTGTCAATCCCACCGGCACTGCTGGTGATGGCGATATTCCCCCCATTGCCAATGATACTAGAAGCCGACGCGATTTCACCTGTCTTAATATCCCCAGAAGCCGTCAGGGTGACAGAACCCCCATTCCCCTGTGCGGCGCTTGAGTTGAGAGTGGCGCTGGCATTAATGGCACCGCCGCTGCTATTCAAGATGATATTCCCCGCATTCTCATCAAAGACTTGACCAGTGCTGACCGGCTCGATAATCGTGATGTCCCCTGTGGCACGTAGCGAAACGTCACCCCCACCTGATGTTGCAATCCCATAGGGGAAATCGGTAGCGCCGCCTACCGTTACTCCCAGTTCGGGAGACTCGAAAAACGCCCCGCTACTTCCCCCTCTTGCCTCTAAATTGCTAACGCTTATGCGCAGCGGTTCTGCCGGCGACCCAATCCTGCCGCTGTCTATTATAGATGTCTGTAAGAAAGCACTGCCGGCGGTTATTAACGAATCGGCTGAGCTGCGCAGGATATTCCCCGTTGCGGCATTGACTGTGAGAGCGCCTGTCGTGTTTATATTGCTCAGAGTGATGTTGCCGACTTCTCCGAGCGTGCCCAATTCTATCACGATATTGCCGCTGCCGGCATTGAGGGCAGTCCCGGGTGCCATTGTCACGGAACCCGGGCCAGATTCACGATATTTCGGGTCAGCGCTGTTAGAGTTGGCTCGCAGTGCGATATCCCCATTGCTTCCTGAGGTGTCGATGTCGGCGTTGATGTTGATGCTGCGACCGGCAATCAGTTCTAAACTGGCGATCGAAGAGGTTTTTATGGGTTGGCTGACTGTAATGTCGTTGTGAGCTCCCAAGGTGACATTCCCTGCGACAGTATTAATCTTCCCGGCATCGGATGTGACGCTGGCGTCTGGGTTAGCACCGATTGGCTCGTCATTGCCCCCACCGGCTATCGTAATATTCCTCAACCCGCTGAGATTTCCTGGAGATTGGCTGCCGGCATAAGCATTTGTGGTGCGTTTCCCATCCGCACCACTCTCAGAAAAGTTATTCAGAAATCCTCGATAGATGATGTCACTCAACTGGCTGGTGATGGTAATGTCCCCCCCCCGCAATAAGCCCGAGGAATTGATGTCGCCTATGGTGATTGTACTGCTGGCTGTCAGGCTGAGGGAACCCCCCTGACCCTGACTTGAAGAAGAGTCCAGCCAGTAGGAGGTAGTATCAATGCCACCGGCACTGCTAGTGAGGGCGATATTCCCCCCACTGCCGGTGCCATAAGAATTCGTAAATATACCACCTGTCTTAATATCCCCAGCAGCCGTCAGGGTGAGGGAACCCCCATTCCCCTCACTTGAAGAAGAGTCTAGCCAGGGCTGGACAGGATCGTCGGCACTGGTAGCGAAGTCAGTATCAATCCCACCGGCACTGCTAGTGAGTTTGATATCCCCCCCACTGCCGGTGCCATTAGAATTCGACGATATGAAGTAACCTGTCTTAATATCCCCTGAAGCAGTCAGGGTGACAGAACCCCCATTTCCCTGACTTGAAGAAGAGGATAGCGATCCCGAGGTAGTATCAATGCCACCGGCACTGCTCACAATCTCGATATTCCCCCCACTGCCGGTGCCAGCAGAATACACGGATATCTCACCTGTCTTAATATCCCCTGAAGCCGTCAGAGTTAGGGAACCCCCATTCTCCTGACTTGAAGAAGAGTCTAGCTTGCCACCGGCAGTGTCAATGCCACCGGCACTGCTGGAAATCTCGATATTCCCCCCACTGCCGGTGCCAGACGACGAGATGTTAGCTGTCTTAATATCCCCAGAAGCTGTCAGGGTGACAGAACCCCCATTCCCCTGATTTGAAGAAGAGGATAGCTCGCCCAAGGCAGTGTCAATCCCACCGGCACTGCTAGTGAGGGCAGTATCAATCCCACCGGCACTGCTAGTGAGGGTGATATTCCCCCCACTGCCGGTGCCGGTGCCAAGCCAAGCATATGTATTCGGGTCGTAAAAACCTGAAGAAGAGCGGATTTCACCTGTCTTAATATCCCCAAAAGCACTCAGGGTGACAGAACCCCCATCACTCTCCAATGAATAAGACGACAGATTGCCGGCGCTGGTATCAATGGCACCGCTGCGGCTTTCTAGGCTGATATTCCCTCCCGTGCCGGTGCCTCCCTTAGATGACAACTGCTCGGTGCCTGATTCATCGGTAGTGGAGGTAATCTCAACCGATGCCGATAAAATCTCAGCTGTTATAATGTCTCGTTCCGCCGTCAGGGTGACAGAACCTCCATCCCCATCATCAGAACTGGCGTCTAGTTTGCCGGCACGAGTCTTAATCCCACCGGCACTGCTGGCAATCGCAATATTCCCCCCGGTGCCGGTGCCGCCGGCTGCAGTCCGCAGAAAACCTGTTATAATATCTGATGTGGCATTCAAGGTAATCGCCCCGCCATCCCCTGATTCCGAACTCGTGTCAATATTGCCGGCAGCTATCCCCCCTGATGCCGGGATTGTCACCCCAGAACCCGTCAGAGACACTTCCCCTGTTTCACTCACACTCAGCGCAGAGGCGTGGCCAAAATCTGGTCTGCCGGTGAGCAATTGCGGTAAAGACATAGGCTGTAGTACCGCCGGAACCTCCGCCCCTGTTAGCGCCGCCGGCTCGATGTCCAAACTCAACAAATGCCCCTCTTGAGAAATCCGCACCGCACTGTCACCCGGCACTGCCGCAATGGTAATATTCCCCCCAGGACTTGTCAGGGTGCCGGTGTTTATTACTGTCCCGCCCAACAGCGTTAGACTGCTCCCAGATGTTAAGGTTAAATTGCCCTCATTGACAATCGCCCCGGGCTGTGATACCGCGAAATTAAACGCACTCGGCGTCCCAACTAAAATATTGTAATCGTTGCTGCCAACCGCGTTAAACCAGCCCGAACCAAACCCAATGCCGGTGGCGGTTGTCGCCGTGAAGGATGCCGGCACATTCAAACTGGCATTTGGGCCAAATAGGATGCCGGCGGGGTTCATTAAGAATAGATTGGAGTTCCCCCCGCTGACTTGGATTAACCCATTTATATAGGAAGCGTCGCCCCCGACAACCCGCCCCAGGATATTGCGGATATCGGGATTGCTGAGGAAATTGGCCGTCTCTCCAGAACTCAGGCCAAATTTCTGGAAACTGTGGAAAAGATTCGCGCCATCGCTTGACAGGGAGCCGCCCTGTATGTTAAAGTTATTACCCTCTGGCGTCACCGTTGTGCCGGTGCCGTCGGGTGCCGGTGCGATCGGTTGCGAGAGTGCCGGTTTGGCAGAGGCAAGTGAGCCGAAAAAAGAAACAATAAGCAGCAACGAACTCAATGAGCCGGCGGCGAAGTTCATAAGGGATCTCCCCCGATTTGCACTTTTTATAATTTATAATACTCTACCTTAAATTCTCAGACTTGTCAACCTCACCGCCATTTTTTCTCAACCTCTCTCGTTGTGGGGCATTCGCCCACCTGACGAGAAATCCCTCTCCCACTCTGGGAGAACCATGTTGAGCCGGTGCATGGGTATGTTGCCCGGCTACATTGGCACGCTCTAAATTTCAGAACTCCGGTTTCTTTAAGAAACCGGAGTTCTGGACTCCCACAGGTGTGCTATATTCTAGCGCTAGCGACTTAGGGCACGGACCAAGGATCGGCGTAACTGCTGGCGCAGCCGTTACACCTGCCCCCAAGGTCTAATGTTCTAACCTAAGTGGCTACTTCTATATTGAACCACACCGGCGCGACCTTCAAACCGGCCAAAACCCAAGAAGTGCTCGAACCCGCTGCGATAAGTGCCGGCGGCTACGGCTGCAGCGACATCCGGATTAGCTGCCAGATAAGCCTGCTCATCAAACGCCAGCAAAGTGCGAGCGCGCCCTTGCAGATAGCCGGTTTTCAGGAAGTGTTCAAACGCACTGCGCCAGACACCCTTCGCCACCGCCTCAGCTACATCGGGGTTTTCCGCCAGATAGCGCTGACTGTCAAACTCCGCGCTGGGGTTGCGATTCTCAAACAATCCGAATTTGACGAAATGTTCAAAACCACTGCGAAATGCGCCCCTCACCACAGCGGAAGCAACATCCGGGTTTTTAGCCAGATAGAAGCTTTCATCAAACAGCATGCTGGGATTGCGCCCCTCAGCTTGTCCAAACTTCAGGAAGTGTTCAAACCCGCCGGTGAAACCGCCCTTCGCCACCGCCTCCGCCACATCCGGATTCTCCACCAGATAGAAGCTTTCGTCAAATAACAGGAAACTCGGATCGCGCCCCTCAAATAAACCGAACTGCAGGAAGTGTTCCAGCCCGCTTAGCGAACCACCCCCAGCCACAGACTCAGCCACATCCGGGTTGGACGCCAAATAAGTGTCTTCGTTGAAACACAGGGAAATCGTTCCGCGCCCCTCACGAGGAGCAAACTGGAGGAAGTGTTTTAACCCACTGTTGCCCTGACCATTCGCAATGGCTTCTGCGACATCTGGATTATCCGCAAGATACGCATCTTCATTATAGAATACCGCCAGGGCACCGCGACCTTCATCACTCAAAAATTCGGTAAATTTTTCAACTGCAAGCAGGCGGTCCGTTGGCAGCAGCTGGGAGTGACGCCCTTCAGAAAGACCCCAGCGCAGGAAGTGCTCAAACCCACTGCTCAAATCACCTCGGACAATTGCTGCAGCTACATCAGAATTTTGGGCGAGATAGATCTGGCTGTCAAACAGGGCGCAGGATTGGCGACTTTCCGCTAAACCGAACTGCATGAAGTGCTCAAATCCGCTGCGGTAAACGCCAGAGGCAACCGCTTCTGCCACATCGGGATTGTGAGCGAGATAGAAGGTTTCGTCATACAGGATGCTGGGATTGCGCCCCTCAACCTGTCCAAATTTGATGAAGTGTTCAAACCCACTTTGGAAGGAGCCAGAAGCGACAGCACCGGCAACGTCTGAGTTCGTGGCGAGATAGTAGCCTTCGTCAAACAGCAACAGCCTTAAATCGCGCTCTTCAAACAGTCCGTGCAACATGAAATGTTCAAAACCACTGCCATAAATTCCTTTGCCAACAGCCTCGGCAACGTCAGGATTCTGGGCGAGATAGAGCTGATTGTCAAAGAGAGTGCTGGGGTTGCGACCTTCAAATTTCCCGCATTCGGCGAAGTGCTGGAAGCCGCTGGTGAAAATGCCTTTGGCTACGGCTTCGGCGACATCTGGGTTTTCGGCGAGATAGAAGTTTTCATCGAAGAAGAGGTTTATGAAGGGAATGTTGCGGTTGGCATAATACTGGATAAAGTTTTCAAAGTAAAATCCGCGAGAATCGTTGGGGGAACTTGGCGCAGGTGCCGGTGTGAGTGCGGGAGCGAGTATAGATGCTGGTTCCCCCGCAAGTGCCGGCTCCTGTACAGGAATTGGCGCACCAACTGGCATGGAAATTGGAGCCGGTGCAGGATCGAGCGCTACTACAGGAGCGGTCACAGGCATGGGAGCCGGTATAGGGATGGGTGTGGGTTCTGGTGTGGGTGCCGGTGTGGGTGCCGGCATCGGTTCTGGTGTGGGTGCCGGTGTGGGGATAGGGATGGCAGTCGGTTCTGGTGTGGGTGCCGGTGTGGGTACAGGAACCGGCATCGGTTCTGGCGTGGGTGCCGGTGTGGGTACAGGGATGGGTGTGGGTGCCGGTGTGGGTACAGGGATGGGAGTCGGTTCGGGTGTGGGTGCCGGCACCGGTACAGGAACCGGCATCGGTTCTGGTGTGGGTGCCGGTGTGGGGATAGGGATGGGAGTCGGTTCTGGTGTGGGTGCCGGCACTGGTACAGGAACCGGCATCGGTTCTGGTGTGGGTGCCGGTGTGGGTATAGGAACCGGCACCGGTACAGGAACCGGCATCGGTTCTGGTGTGGGTGCCGGTGTGGGGATAGGGATGGGAGTCGGTTCTGGTGTGGGTGCCGGCACTGGTACAGGAACCGGCATCGGTTCTGGTGTGGGTGCCGGTGTGGGTACAGGGATGGGTGTGGGTGCCGGTGTCGGTACAGGGATGGGTGTGGGTTCTAGTGTGGGTGCAGGTGTGGGGATAG
>NZ_KB235950.1:155534-157053 GCF_000332335.1 Kamptonema formosum PCC 10802
GCGCGGAACGCGCGGTATAGCACTAGCCACTTAGGGAACGGACGTAGGACAGGCGTTCCCTCCGATAGCGTTAGCGTTAGCGGCGATGCCGGTTGGGATTGCAGGGAGATTTGATAACTCTCACCGGCACCCCCTTCCGTCGCGCTGAGGCTGGTTTGGCTAACCGTCACACCGGCACTGTCGTTATCTGTAATGGAAGCCGTAACGCTGTCAACAGCAATTCCGCTATAATTGGCATCCGCACTGACAGCCGTGTGGGTAATCGTGCCGGTGTGATTTCCTTCTGCAACGGCATCCTCTACCGCCGCTACAATAACGACTTGCGGATTATTCCAATTTGCGGGAGTGAAGGTGAGTTGCGCAATTGGCTGAATTTGACTGCCGGTGTCAAATTGTACCGTAACTTCAGATGCCGGTTGGGATTGCAGGGAGATTTGATAACTCTCACCGGCACCCCCTTCCGTCGCGCTGAGGCTGGTTTGGCTAACCGTCACACCGGCACTGTCGTTATCTGTAATCGACACAACTGTGGCGTTAATCCCAATTCCGCTATAATTGGCATCCGCACTGACAGCCGTGTGGGTAATTGTGCCGGTGTGATTTCCTTCTGCAACGGCATCCTCTACCGCCGCTACAATAACGACTTGCGGATTATTCCAATTTGCGGGAGTGAAGGTGAGTTCGGCAATTGGCTGAATTTGACTGCCGGTGTCAAATTGTACCGTAACTTCAGATGCCGGTTGGGATTGCAGGGAGATTTGATAACTCTCACCGGCACCCCCTTCCGTCGCGCTGAGGCTGGTTTGGCTAACCGTCACACCGGCACTGTCGTTATCTGTAATGGAAGCCGTAACGCTGTCAACAGCAATTCCGTCATAGTTGGCATCCGCACTGACAGCCGTGTGGGTAATCGTGCCGGTGTGATTTCCTTCTGCAACGGCATCCTCTACCGCCGCTACAATAACGACTTGCGGATTATTCCAATTTGCGGGAGTGAAGGTGAGTTGCGCAATTGGCTGAATTTGACTGCCGGTATCAAATTGTACCGTAACTTCAGATGCCGGTTGGGATTGCAGGGAGATTTGATAACTCTCACCGGCACCCCCTTCCGTCGCGCTGAGGCTGGTTTGGCTAACTGTCACACCGGCACTGTCGTTATCTGTAATGGAAGCCGTAACGCTGTCAACAGCAATTCCGTCATAGTTGGCATCCGCACTGACAGCCGTGTGGGTAATCGTGCCGGTGTGATTTCCTTCTGCAACGGCATCCTCTACCGCCGCTACAATAACGACTTGCGGATTATTCCAATTTGCGGGAGTGAAGGTGAGTTGCGCAATTGGCTGAATTTGACTGCCGGTGTCAAATTGTACCGTAACTTCAGATGCCGGTTGGGATTGCAGGGAGATTTGATAACTCTCACCGGCACCCCCTTCCGTCGCGCTGAGGCTGGTTTGGCTAACCGTCACACCGGCACTGTCGTTATCTGTAATGGAAGCCGTAACGCTGTCAACAGCAATTC
>NZ_KB235950.1:157153-159298 GCF_000332335.1 Kamptonema formosum PCC 10802
GTGGGTGCAGGTGTGGGGATAGGAACCGGCACCGGTACAGGAACCGGCATCGGTTCTGGTGTGGGTGCCGGTGTCGGTACAGGGATGGGTGTGGGTGTCGGTGTGGGTGCCGGTGTGGGGATAGGGATGGGAGTCGGTTCTGGTGTGGGTGCTGGTGTGGGTATAGGAACCGGCACCGGTACAGGAACCGGCATCGGTTCTGGTGTGGGTGCCGGTGTGGGTTCTGGTGTGGGTGCCGGTGTCGGTACAGGGATGGGTGTGGGTGCCGGTGTCGGTACAGGGATGGGTGTGGGTGCCGGTGTGGGTTCTGGTGTGGGTGCCGGTGTGGGTACAGGAACCGGCATCGGTTCTGGCGTGGGTGCCGGTGTGGGTACAGGGATGGGTGTGGGTGCCGATGTGGGTGCCGGTGTGGGGATAGGGATGGGAGTCGGTTCTGGTGTGGGTGCCGGTGTGGGTATAGGAATCGGCACCGGTACAGGAACCGGCATCGGTTCTGGTGTGGGTGCCGGTGTGGGTTCTGGTGTGGGTGCCGGTGTCGGTACAGGGATGGGTGTGGGTGCCGGTGTGGGTGCCGGTGTCGGTGCAGGGATGGGTGTGGGTGCCGGTGTGGGTGCCGGTGTGGGGATAGGGATGGGAGTCGGTTCTGGTGTGGGTGCCGGTGTGGGTATAGGAACCGGCACCGGTACAGGAACCGGCATCGGTTCTGGTGTGGGTGCTGGTGTGGGGATAGGGATGGGAGTCGGTTCTGGTGTGGGTGCCGGTGTGGGTATAGGAACCGGCACCGGTACAGGAACCGGCATCGGTTCTGGTGTGGGTGCCGGTGTGGGTTCTGGTGTGGGTGCCGGTGTCGGTACAGGGATGGGTGTGGGTGCCGGTGTCGGTACAGGGATGGGTGTGGGTTCTAGTGTGGGTGCAGGTGTGGGGATAGGAACCGGCACCGGTACAGGAACCGGCATCGGTTCTGGTGTGGGTGCTGGTGTGGGGATAGGGATGGGAGTCGGTTCTGGTGTGGGTGCAGGTGTGGGTATAGGAACCGGCACCGGTACAGGAACCGGCATCGGTTCTGGTGTGGGTGCCGGTGTGGGGATAGGGATGGGAGTCGGTTCTGGTGTGGGTGCCGGTGTGGGTATAGGAACCGGCACCGGTACAGGAACCGGCATCGGTTCTGGTGTGGGTGCCGGTGTGGGGATAGGGATGGGAGTCGGTTCTGGTGTGGGTGCCGGTGTGGGTATAGGAACCGGCACCGGTACAGGAACCGGCATCGGTTCTGGTGTGGGTGCCGGTGTGGGTATAGGGATGGGAGTGAGTGCCGGTGTGGGTGCCGATGTGGGTATAGGGATGGGAGTCGGTTCTGGTGTGGGTGCCGGTGTGGCGATAGGATTGACGGCGATGGTGAAGCTTTGCGTCGCTGTTGAACCACCGGCATCCGTTACCAGCAATACTATGTTGTAACTGCCGGCATTATCATTACTTGGCGTTCCTGTCAAGGTTGCAGTGCCATCTCCGCTGTCGCTTAGGCTAAGCCAAACCGGCAGGGATGTGGCGCTGGCTATCATGCGGGTGTCGCCGCTGTCAGAGTCAGTAGTGCTGATGGTGTAGCTATAGGGTGTGTCTGCAGTGCCGGTTAGTAGGGGGTTACTGCTAAAGCTGGGTGCGTCATTTTGCGGGTTGACGCTAATGGCAAAAGTGCCTCCAGCTAAACCACTTACACCATCCGAGACTGTGAAGCTGAAGCTATCGCTAACCGTCTCGCTCCCATCGTGATCGTAGGTGATATTGCCTGCATCGATGTGAGCTTGCGTGAAAGTGTCACCGGCACTCAAACCACTCCCGCTCTTTTTCAAAATCCCCTTGACAGGTGCTGTGCTTATAGTGTATAATATCAATCCCGAATCTTGAGCGGTATTGATCGTTTGCAACTCGCTGCTGCTAATCGTCGCAACCCCACCCTCATCAAGTGTTAAACCGCTATTCACCAACACCGGCGCACTGTCGTTATCTGTAATGGAAGCCGTAACGCTGTCAACAGCAATTCCGTCATAGTTGGCATCCGCACTGACAGCCGTGTGGGTAATCGTGCCGGTGTGATTTCCTTCTGCAACGGCATCCTCTACCGCCGCTACAATAACGACTTGCGGATTATTC
>NZ_KB235950.1:159398-261926 GCF_000332335.1 Kamptonema formosum PCC 10802
CCCCCTTCCGTCGCGCTGAGGCTGGTTTGGCTAACCGTCACACCGGCACTGTCGTTATCTGTAATCGACACAACTGTGGCGTTAATCCCAATTCCGCTATAATTGGCATCCGCACTGACAGCCGTGTGGGTAATCGTGCCGGTGTGATTTCCTTCGGCAACGGCATCCTCTACCGCCGCTACAATAACGACTTGCGGATTATTCCAATTTGCGGGAGTGAAGGTGAGTTGCGCAATTGGCTGAATTTGACTGCCGGTATCAAATTGTACCGTAACTTCAGATGCCGGTTGGGATTGCAGGGAGATTTGATAACTCTCACCGGCACCCCCTTCCGTCGCGCTGAGGCTGGTTTGGCTAACCGTCACACCGGCACTGTCGTTATCTGTAATCGACACAACTGTGGCGTTAATCCCAATTCCGCTATAATTGGCATCCGCACTGACAGCCGTGTGGGTAATTGTGCCGGTGTGATTTCCTTCTGCAACGGCATCCTCTACCGCCGCTACAATAACGACTTGCGGATTATTCCAATTTGCGGGAGTGAAGGTGAGTTGCGCAATTGGCTGAATTTGACTGCCGGTATCAAATTGTACCGTAACTTCAGATGCCGGTTGGGATTGCAGGGAGATTTGATAACTCTCACCGGCACCCCCTTCCGTCGCGCTGAGGCTGGTTTGGCTAACCGTCACACCGGCACTGTCGTTATCTGTAATCGACACAACTGTGGCGTTAATCCCAATTCCGCTATAATTGGCATCCGCACTGACAGCCGTGTGGGTAATTGTGCCGGTGTGATTTCCTTCTGCAACGGCATCCTCTACCGCCGCTACAATAACGACTTGCGGATTATTCCAATTTGCGGGAGTGAAGGTGAGTTGCGCAATTGGCTGAATTTGACTGCCGGTGTCAAATTGTACCGTAACTTCAGATGCCGGTTGGGATTGCAGGGAGATTTGATAACTCTCACCGGCACCCCCTTCCGTCGCACTGGCGATTGCGCTGCTGACAACCACACCGGCTGTGTCATCGTCGGTAACACTCAAAACACCCGCACCCGCAATATAGTTTGTCGCAGAAGCTGTTACCGTCACCGGCTGCAAACCATCCACAACCGGATCGTCAACCGCACCCACCGCGAAAGTGACAGACGCCGCACCATTCGGAATCGTTACCGTTAGAGGCACAGTCGCTTCCGTTGTGTCGCTGCTGGAAAGGCTGACTGTCAGCGCACCTGCAGTGGTGCCGGTTCTAGTCACCGTGCCGGTTGCCGCGATCGCACCCGCCCCTTCTGAGAAACTGCTGGCATTAAAGCTTACATCTAATTCCGGATTCGCCAAATTAAACCGCGCCAAACTCGGATCGTGATCGCTATACTTAAACGCAAACTCCGAGTTGACGTGAACAATATCAAACCCATCCAAATTTCCCAGCAGATTCCCGCTCACAAGAATGTGATCCATAGCGCGGGAATTCCCCTCGTAATTGTAAGTGTAGCGCTCACCGGCAGGCAGTTGCTCTGCCAGCACACTCAACCCCGCGCCTTTCAAGATATTCAGCGGACTGGAAAACTCAAAATCATTCAAATCCCCCAGCACAACCACATTCGCATTAGGATCTATATCCAGAATGCCGGTCGAACCGTTTTTGATAAAGTTCGCCACAATAGCTGCTTGCTGATTGCGCTGAGATTGACTGCTTTGACCGGCAGGCTGGTTTACCCCAAACAGCGGCTCATCTGCCAGTTTAGCATTAAAGTGATTCACAATGGCAAAAACTTTCTGCCCGTTGAACACAAACTCCCCCGCCAAAGGCTTGCGACTGCTATTAAACCCCCAATTCGCCGGTTCAATTCGCCCTGGACTTGCAGACAGTTCCGGCGCACCCCCATTATTAATAACACTGACACCAGACATAGCACTCCCGCCGGCACGATCCGCAAAACTAACGCGAGTCGGATTGAACAGGAACCCAACGCGAATATTCCCTCCCGGTTCGCCGCCATCGGCGTCATCCACGGGGTCAATTTGGCGGAACTCGTAAGTTGGCCCACCGGCATCCTGAATCGCTGCTATCAGCATAGCATAAGTTGCGCTGGCGTCAACCACAGAATCATTCGTCGCGCCGTTACTGTCTTGGATTTCCTGAACCGCGAGGATATCCGGCGACTGGAGATTGCTGACAATAGTGCTGGCGAGATTCGCAAATTTAGCAGCGCTGTCGCCTGGATCTAGGTTGCTCAGATTAAAGGTGGCGACTGTTAGCTGACTGGCGGTAGGACTTAAACTCGTGACTTCCTTTGTCAGTCCCCCAGAAGTTATGCTAGGTAGGGCAGAAGTATTCAGGAGTTTGAAGTTACCGGCGCTGTAATCCATCACGCCCGCAATGGCACCGCTGAAGCTGTCGCCCACACTCACCTGCGGCGCACCGGCAACTATCTCATCATCAATTATAATCCGCTCTGGGTTAAAGTCATTGGCCTGAATCACAATGCCTCCACGAGGGGTTCGCACACTCGCACCCGCACCACCATCCGCCAGCACAGGAATTGTCCCGGCAGCGCTCGTTGGCCCAACTGCCACAGCATTATTTACTCCCACCAACATCCCTTCCAGACTCTCGTAAAAATCGATCCCGTCTTCAGAAGGGTCAAATGCAGTGCCGGCATTCTCCACATTCCCACCAGCGGCGTCATTGTCAATGATCTGTGCCGGTGGCGTGCGCCCTCCACTACCAATTATAATAGGAGTGGGTAGAGAGTTGCCAGAAGACAAAATCGCGATCGTGGGATTGGCAATCTGAGTAACAGAAAGGTTGCTGGCAACACCATCCGGGCGAACCTCACTCACTGTACCATTGACCAATACCGAGTCGCCAACACTGACAGCCGGTGCTGAGGACGTGAAGACAAAAATCCCCTCAGATGTGGCATCATCCGCATCCGGATTGGGGTCTTGCATATAAAATCCGCTAGAGGTTGTGGCGGTAACGGTGCCGGTAACGTTGGTGACTGACTCACCGTTTTTAGGGGAAATATGAGCCGCACCTTGGATCTCCCGGATGCGGGTGGAGGCGGTAACAGTGATATCGGCAGTCTCAAATTCGGTGCTGAAAGCGGTTGCGCCGCCGTTAATTGAGGCATCGGCACCGGCAGTTCCGTTAGCGCTGCCATCCGCTGTATCCCAAGCGCGGTAAGTGATGCTGGCAGTGCCGCTGAAATTGTTGCTGGGGAGAAAGCGAATTCTGTTAGCAGATGCTGCAGTCAAAACCGTGGCGGAACTGTCGGATACGGCTCCAAAAGCTGTCCAAGTGGTGCCGCCGTCGGTGGAATATTCCCAAGTGCCGTTGCTAGTGTCGGTGCCGGTGACAGCAATCCCCCCCACTGCGCCGGTGTCTGCGTCAGTGATGCTGCTGCCGATAATATCTGAAACTGAAGTGCCTTGGTTGCCAACATCATTCTGGTTGATTGTCGCCAGAGTTGAACTTCCAGAATTATCCAGCACCGGCGCGTCGTTAACCGCCGTCACGCTCACGGTTTTGGTTTCCGCGTTGCTGACACCGCCGAGTTGATCTGTCACCTGCAACTGCACCGTGCGACTGCCGGTTGAGGGGTTTTCTGAAATGTTTTCATAAGTGATATTTCTCAGCAAAGCTTCGGCGGCTGCCGGCGTGGCGCTGGCGTTGAAAGTGATTGCCAGAAGTGCCGTGCCGGTGCCTCCCGTAAAGGTGCCAATTGTGACGCCGCCATAAGTGACATCGCTGCCAGAAACGCCAATTTCACCGGCAGCTGTTCCCTGGTTGCGAATCGCTAGCCGGTCCTCCGCTGCGCCGCCGGCAATGATGCTGGCAGTCAGGTTGCCAGTGTTAAAATTAGGGGAGTCGCTATCCGTGAGGGTTGCCGCTCCGTCAATCAAAACTGCACCGGCATTCTCAGTGTAATTCAGCCCTGCGGCGGATAAAGTTATAGCGGGGGCGCTGTTGTGGCTTCCCAGACCATTATATGTATTGTTGGCAAACCCAATCCATTCCAGGCTCGGATCGAAGGCATCGCTGGGATTTGTATCGCCGGCAGTTACATTGGGATTGCGGCGGATAGTGTTATCTTGAGTGCTTGTCGCTCCAGCACCCCACTGATTTCCCGGATCGAAGCCAACTTGACCGATGGCATCAATGACTGTTGCTCCCTTGCGCAGCACAACTGCATCGTCGCCGTTGTACCAAGAAAATTGGTCGGTATTCGTCTGGTCGGCTTCGGCAAGAATAGCTGCGTTAGTATTATTATTGAGTGCCAAGACATAGACATCGCCGCTGGCTACTGTGCCGGTCAGGTTGTGAGTAAAACTAACCGTTGCGCTCCCATTAGAATAAATATCCACGGCGTAGCCACCTGCGGCTAGGTCAATGGCAGCGCCGGTGCCGTTGTAGAATTCTAGAGCTTTATTGTTGCCACTTCCCTCAACATATTCGGAAATGAACAGCTCGGCAGGCAGGAGAACCCAGTCGTAAGCTTCCATCACCCCACTCTGAAATGCCAGGGGTGCCTCAATCGTGCCGGTGGCGCATTCGAGCACCCAGTCTCCGCCTTTTGCGGCGCTGCCGGTGGGATCGTCGGAGGCGGCCACATCTGCCCCAGTTAGCTGGGCCAGCCGGCGGGTGAGAGCCTCACCCGCAACACCGGCTCCCACCTCGCACCCATACAGCACAATGTCGGCACCGGCACTCAAGGCCCCCGCCATACTATGCAACTGTATTGCATAATCAATTATCGTGTCCACGCTCAGCAAGCTATTCCCCAAAGACACACTTCCGGTACTGCCGTGAGAGACAATATGCAGGCCAGAAATGCCGGTGCGTCCCGCCAGCCGCTGCGCAATCTGCTCTACCCCATCTTTTGTGGCGTCGAGGACGAATACTTCCGCCCCCTCAGTGACACCGGCAGCCAGGTTTTGCCAGTCCCCAACGCTGGGGTCAATGACGACTATCTGGTGGGTGGCGGGCTGTCCAGGAGAGCCGGTGAGGGGGTCAGCATTAGCTGCGCCAAACGTGCCGGCGGTAACGGATGTTGCAGCATCCGTTGCTCCCCCCACATCCGTGAAGGCAGTGCCGGTCAGGGAAGCAGGTGCTGGTGAGCTTTCTTGCCCCTTGACATCAAACTCGATTTGTGATACTGGATCGGTAAAAAGTAGCAGATCGGTGCGAGTTCCCACGCCCACAGAGGGCAATCCGCTAGGGGCGTTGGTGGAGAGCCCATCCAGCGAGGGATTGACAGGATTCGATTCAGTTGCAAATGGCAGTAGTTGCGCCTCTGTGAGTTCCAAAGTTACGGCTCCTTTTAGCACTTTGATTGACTAATTCGCTGGTTTTGGCTCGAAGTCGTGCGAGCTGTCACTCGGTTTTTTTGAAATTTAGGAGACTTTCGTCTCTGCGCGCCGGTCGCAGGGGTGACAGCATAAGAACGCTAAAATAAGTTAAAGCGCTTTAGGGAGCGAGGGCAACGGCTGTTGAAGCTTGTATTTTGGGGATCGTTACTAAAGTTTGCATAATTTTTTTTCCCTTGAAATCTTATCGGTGGACTTACGCTTTTTTAATTTTCAACTGCACCTCACCCGAATGTTGAGTGAGGTAGGGTCAAATGGACGGGCAGCCGGTGAAGAGTGTCAAACACTCTTCCGGAGAGCCGCTATGAAAATTGTGCAGAGCCGGTGTTGCTAGCTCTTGCTTTTCCCAAAACCTGAAGGGGGAGGGTGCCGGCAGGCATCTCCCACAAATCGACCCAGACTTTTTTTTTGACTTTATCACATTGCGGAATAAATGTCAAGGAAGCCGGCGGGCAATATTTTGGCGCGGCCACCGGCCTCGGCAGGGCATGGGGTCGCGCCCGGTGAGGGGCCGGCCCTCATAGGGGGCTAAAACTGCTGCAGGAGCAAGCTAGGCACCTGAGAGTTGTGGCGCAGGGAAAGGGTGCAATAAACCCGCCCCCAGTCACCGAGAGCCAGCAGCAGCACGGAGTATAAATCTCGCTGGCGGGCTTGGCCATTAAGTAATTTTTCGGTGCCGGTTGGTAAAATACATGTTTTCACAAAAGCTATATTGGTGACAGAAGCCAAGCGTCGGGTGGCTGCACAAAGTTGGGTAACATCAGGAATGAGCCGCTTTGCTGCCAGAGAGCCAGAGAGGCAGCCCACCAGCCTATTACTTGTCCGCCTCTGCCTGATGATAGCTGGAAGCTTCACGCTGGCGAGGCATATTCGGTAGCCTGCCCCAGATTTGCCCGAGGAGTTTGCGATAACCTATGGATAATGCTATCCCAGAGCTTGAGAATATCAGACGCCAGTTAATGAGCCTATACCGACCGAAAAAACCCAAAATGCTGGTGGTAGACGACGAGCCAGACAACCTCGACCTGCTCTACCGCACCTTCCGACGTGAATTTCAGGTACTCAAGGCGGAAAGCGGTGTCCGCGCCTTGGAAGTGCTGGCAAAAGAGGGGGAGGTGGCTGTGATCATCTCTGACCAGCGGATGCCGGAAATGAAGGGCACCGAGTTTCTCAAGAAGACGTTACCCCAATTTCCCAACACGGTGCGGATTATTCTCACGGGGTTCACGGACATTGAAGACCTCGTAGAGGCGATTAATTCTGGACAAGTCTATAAATACATCACCAAGCCGTGGGACCCCAATGAACTGAAAGCAGTTGTGGAGCGGGCGGCTGAGAACTACGACACCCAAATGCAGCGGGTGGAAGAATTGCGCCGCGCCCAGGCGCAAACCACCCTGATCTCAGCGATTTTGCAAGCCGCCCAGGAATCGGAGAATTTGCAGGGGTGTCTGGAGAGCATTGCCACCGCCTTCGGGAAAAGCTTCGCTGCGGATGTGGCGATCTTGCAATTGGTAGAGGGCGCTGCTCTGGCCGGTGAGTCTGGCACCTACAGCGCCGGTGGGGCGGCGGAAAACTGCCTGCCGAACGACCCCTTGGCCACGGAAGCGATCTCCACTCACCAGATCCAGGGTGCGGTGAATATTCCCGCTGAGCCCACTCTGGCTGGTGTGCCTCACTACCAAGCCTCTGGCATCCAGAGCCACATCGCTCTCCCAATCACTTACCGAGATAAAGTTGTAGCCCTTTTGTCGCTACAGTGGCACCAACCCTGCACCCTCAAAGAGGACGAACTGACACTGGTTCACCTGTCGGCCAGGCAGGTGGCCCTGGCAATCGCCAGCACCCTGGCCTTTAGATGATTTTGTCCGCCCCTCAGCTGTCCGCCCTGCAGTTGTTTTTCCCCCACCCTGCGCCCAGCAACCGATGAACTCTCAGCAAATTCAAGCCCTGTTTGACCGCATTGCGCCGGTTTATGACCAATTTAACGACAGCCTCAGCTTGGGCCTGCACCGGATATGGAAGCGAATGGCGGTGAAGTGGAGCGGTGCGGCACCCGGAGATGTCTGCCTGGACCTGTGCACCGGCAGCGGCGATTTGGCCATCCTGCTGGCCGGGCAAGCTGGCCCCAAAGGCCGCGTTGTCGGGGCCGATTTCTCACCAGCCCTGCTGGCGGTGGCGGCGCAGCGTGACAAACCCTGGCTCCACCCCTGCGCCCCCATCACCTGGGTGGAGGCGGACGCCCTCAATTTGCCCTTCCCAGACAGCCACTTTGACGCCGCCACCATCGGTTACGGACTGCGCAACGTCACCGACATCCCCCGCTGTCTCCAGGAATTGCGCCGCGTCCTCAAACCGGCAGCTTCCGCCGCTATCCTCGACTTCCACCGCCCCAGCAACCCCAACCTGCAGGCTTTTCAGCAGTGGTATCTCAACACCCTCGTGGTGCCTGCCGCCCAAAAGTTCGGCCTGACGGAAGAATACGCCTACATCAGTCCCAGCCTCGACAGATTCCCCACCGGCCCGCAGCAAGTTCACTTGGCCCAACAAGCCGGTTTTGCCTGCGCCACACATTACCCCATTGCCGGCGGTATGATGGGAGTATTGGCTGTTACCAAATAACAGAGCGGCTCTCATATTAGTGAGGTACTGAGAAACCCGGTTTCTTAAACAAACCGACTTTCAAAGGACGCACTTCATCCAAGTGAGAACCGCTAGAACTCTCACCAGTCATCGGTCCTCAGAAAGCAGTCAGCCAAGGCTAATGGCTGAGAGCTGATGGCTGATAGCTCTATTGAATTGCCACCTTGAATTTTCCTGAGCTATTGCAATACCTGGTTCCGCCGGTTGCCGGTGGAATTATTGGCTATTTCACCAACGATATAGCCATCAACATGCTCTTTCGCCCCTATCGGACTTACTACCTCTTTGGGCGAAAGCTCCCCTTTACCCCTGGTTTGATTCCCGCCAACCAGGAACGTCTGGCGAAGCGGATTGCCGACACCATTATGGGGTCGCTGCTGACTCCAGAGGAATTGCAAAATTTGGCGCGCCGCCTTCTCGAAACCGAGCGCATGCAAGGGGCGATTCTCTGGCTGCTCAAGCTGGCGCTAGAGCAAGTCCAGTCCGATACCGAGCAGAAAACCGCCAAAATTATGGCCGGCATTCTCAAAGACTTGCTCGGTGAATCCTTCCCCCGCATCCTCAAGGTACTCGCTCGCCGCGAAGATTTTCTAGAACCCCAGATCAATCAAATCTTTGACCAAGTTTTGCTGGAATTCCAGCTGACTGAACCCCAGGCTATTCAGCTGTCAGACTGGCTGCTGAAGGTGGTTTTGCCCCCTGACGTGCTGCGCCAAGCTCTGGTGGATTTCCTGACAGACCGCAATATTCAAGCCCTTGATGAGGGGTTTCGAGAAAAAGCCAGCGGCACCTACTGGGTGGTGGCTAATTTGTTCGGCTTGCGCAACACCCTGACTCGCCTCCGCACTTTTTGCCTGGATGAAAAAGAAGAGGCTAACGCTCGTCTGACTGAGTTTATCGAAACTCTGGGCATTCGCTCCCGCTTCAAAGAATGGCTGCAAAATATTTCTTTGCAAAATTTGCCGATTTCCACCGTGCGCCAGCTGCGCAAAACCCTGCGAGAGAGTGTCCGCCACTACATTCAAACTCGCGGGACAGACTTGCTGCAAGGATTGAGCCAGTCTGTGGACTGGGAAAATATGTCCAAGCTGATTCTCAACCGGCTGCGGTCTTCGGCGGTGGTTGGCCAGTCCCTGGAACTCGTCAGCAAAGAGCTCGCCTTGATTCTGGAACGCTATCTGGAGCGGGATTTAGAAGTCCTCGTGGCTAAAATAATCCCCATTTTGAATATTGACGAGGTGATTATTAACCGAGTTAAGGCGACTTCTCCCCAAGACCTGGAGGCGGCAATTCAAGGCATTGTCAGGAGTGAGCTGCAAGCAATTGTTAATTTAGGGGGGGTCTTGGGCGTGATTGTCGGTTTGCTGCAAACGCTTTGGCTTTTCTTAATAAAATGACACGATTGAGCTGTTGCGCATTTAATTTTTGCTATCCATCTCTATTCCTCGTTCCCAGGCTCCGCCTGGGAATGCCCCTCTGGAGGCTCTGCCTCCTTTGTATAATAAGCATATTAAAAACATAACAGCTTAGTATCAACCGCGCTCATGCAATTCCTCTGGCGCAAAACGGGGTAAATTTGCTGGCAGGGGGCTAAAGCCCAACTACAAACGGGCAGGGGGCTAAAGCCCAACTACAAACGGGCAGGGGGCTAAAGCCCAACTACAAACGGAGGCTAAAGCCCAACTACAAACGGGCAGGGGGCTAAAGCCCAACTACAAACGGGCAGGGGGCTAAAGCCCAACTATAAACTGAAAAAAGGGCCACAGTCAGGAAAGGCCAGCACTGCTTTCCGGACGGGATGGCAGAAGTCCGCCAGGCAATGGCCATCGCCGGCAAGCTGAACCGCCGGCTGCAGGACAGGAATCCCATCGGACCAGTTCGCCCTGGCTGCAGCAATGTAAATTTTTGTTAAACAGGAGCTCCCAGAGGAGTAAGCCGTCCTAAGATAGGAATAAGGGGCTAGCTAGCTACTGCATTGCCAGGCCGGCAGCCCAGATGGCGTAAAGTAAAAACCACAGCAAAATAAACTGCTGTGGACCAAACAAAAAATATAGAACTAATATGACACAAAAAGCGACTTCCGAACAACCCAATTCACAGGCCGGCTTCAAGCCGCCCTTCAAATACAGCAGCTCCCTGAGTCGCGAACAAATCGCCGGGTTGCAGGCCACAGCCCGCAAAGGACACAGGCAGCTCTGTAAGGTCAACGAGAGGCTAGTGGCTCTGGGCCAAGAGTTACTGGAGCGGGAGCGCGATCTGGGGAAGGACTTCCAAAAGTGGCTGGCGCACTGTTTTCCGGACGAGAGGCCACAAATCCGCCAGGCAATGGCCATCGCAGGCTTGGTGAATCGCCAGCTCCAGTATAAGGAGCAGATGATGGGATGGAGCCGCTCAGCCCTAGCCGCCCTCAGCAAACTGGACGACGAGCGAGTGGCGGAAGTGCTGACATCGGGGGTGAAGTGGACAGTCAAGGCGATTAGAGAACTGCAGCGCAGCCTGAAAGCACCACCGACAGAAGATCCGCAGGCTGTCGCCACGGAAGAGGACTGGCAGCGGCTGGGGTGGGAGAAGTACGAAGTCGAAGAGAGCGAGAAAAAGAGCCTGCAGGAGTGCGCCCGCAATTTGGCCTTTGAGGAGGCCGGTGAGGGAGCGACGGAAATCGAAGTGAGGGTGGGCCACATTCAAGCGGCGGTGGAGATCCACAAAGAGCGTCTGCTGCCGGTGCTGTCGCACCGGCGGATTGGCAAATCGGGGGCAGCGCCGATTTCGATGAAGGATTACAACGAGCTGATGGACATACTGCAAAGGCAGCGGAAGCTGATGCGGGATCTCAAAGAAAAGAACCAGAAGCTGATCGAGGAGCAAAGCAGTCTCTACCAGCAGGCTTTGGTGCAAGCGCGGCAGGAAATGGCGGATTTCTGGGAGCGGCAAAAGGCACTGCTGGCGCACCTGCGGCGAGCGGACTCTGAGAGGAAGCAGCTAGCGGTGGAGAAGCAAGCCCTGGAAGCGGAAGTCGCCGCCTTGAAAGCGAGCGCCGGCACCGGGTTGGATGGGGATGCCGGTGCGGGCAAAAAGGTAGAGGCAGATCCGCAAGAAGTAGAGGAGGTGGCGGCTTGCTTCGAGACGGTGTTCGGCGAGCAAGCGGTGAGAAAGCTGCATGTGAGCGAAGTGCTGTCATCGCTGGAAAAACCTGTTCTGGAAACGCTGCAGCTTTTGGTAGAGGGTTTGCGCCGGCACGCTAAATTTTTAACGCCATTTAGCCGCAGCACTGTCTCACAAAAAACGCCACACGCGGGGACAGAATTTGATGAGGACTTTGCCTTTGAGGTCAACCAGATCCCCCCTGAATGGGAGCCGCTGTGAGACACTCTCCTATCACTCATGGGAGTGAGGGGGAGCCAGTGAGCGCAGGATAGCCTAACTGCCAAGCCTTCATGGTTCCTGTGGCGGGACTCATTTAAATGAGAAGCGCGGTGGGGGCCCGCCCCTGCAACTTTTGGGTTTTAGCCCAACTACAAACTTTTGGGCTAAAGCCCAACTACAAACTTGAGCGCCCGCACAGGAGCGTTAAGAGGTTTTATGCGTTAAGAGGTTTTATGGTAAAATTGCGCTACACCGGCAGCGGGTGGGTGACTTTTCGGGCATCTCCTGTGTGCCGGTGGGCGAAGCTTGATGCAAACCGTCTGGCTTTTACTTCCAGTGAGATTGGGCATGGGGCACTGGGGCAGTGGGCGGTGGGGCATCAAGAAAGCCGGTGTCTTAAAAGATCGGGTGTCTGGCAGCGCCAGTAAAATATGAGGAGTAAGACGGAAATGATTTCAAATCTGAGAATTGCCTCTCTGCTGCCGTCTGCCACAGAAATTATAGCGTCTTTGGGGCTGGCGGACTGTCTGGTGGGGCGCTCCCACGAGTGCGACTTTCCGCCGGCAGTTCAACAGCTGCCGGTGTGCACTCAGCCCAAGTTCAATCCAGAAGGCAGCAGCAGGGAAATCCACGAACGAGTCACGGATTTATTGCAATCTGCCCTGAGTGTCTATCAGGTGAAAATGGATGTCTTGGCACAGCTGAAGCCAACCCACATTATCACCCAAGCTCAGTGCGAAGTCTGTGCGGTCAGTCTAGCAGATGTCGAGCGAGCTGCTGCAGCCCTCACCGGCACTCAACCCCAAATTATTTCCCTGCAGCCGAATTTTCTGGCGGATGTGTGGGCAGATATTGAGCGAGTCGCCTGCGCCCTCGGGGTGGATGGAGAGCCGGTGGTTGCGGGATTGAAATCCCGCGTCGAAATTTGCGCTAGCAAGATTGGGCAAACGCGCCCCACTGTCGCTTGCATAGAGTGGGCGGAACCCCTAATGGCTGCCGGCAATTGGGTTCCGGAATTAGTCAGCCTTGCCGGTGGCCAATCCTTATTTGGCACTGCCGGCTGGCATTCCCCCTGGCTGCAATGGGACGAGCTCGCAGCAGCAGATCCAGAAGTGATTGTTTTCATGCCTTGCGGCTTTGATTTAGAGCGCACTCGCCAAGATGCCATGCACCTTAGTATTAACACAAATTGGAAAAATTTGCAAGCAATTAAAGCCGGCAGGGTTTACATCACCGACGGCAATTCCTATTTCAACCGGCCCGGGCCGAGGTTAGTCGATTCCCTAGAAATTTTAGCTGAGATTTTGCATCCCGAATTGTTTGATTTTGGCTATGAGGGCGCGGCGTGGGAGCGCCTGGAAAAAGTTTAGCACAAGAGGAGCGTTAAGAGGTTGTATGGTAAAATTGCGCTACACCGGCAGAGGGGGGTGAAAAGCCGGTTATCGCCGGGGTGCCGGTGGGCCAAAATTATCCCAAAAATAGCCGGCGAACTTCACCCGCCAGAACCAGACGTGATTCAGAGGAGTCTTGGAGTGGGCAATGCTTAAGCAACTCATCCTTGAGAACTGGAAAAGTTTCGGCAAAGCAGTGCTGCATATCGACCCGCTGACCATTCTCACCGGCACAAATGCCGGTGGCAAATCTAATGCGATTGAAGCCTTGGAATTTCTCAAGAGAACGGCACAGGGGAAGGAGATTCAAGCTTGTTTAGCAGGGGATGAAACTTTACCCCCCATTCGAGGGGGTGTTGAGGGAGCCGCACTCAGACCAAAAACTCAATTTACCTTAAAGGTGCTGGTTCAGGGTGAGGATGAGCGGACAGATTACCTCTACAGCATCACGGTGGATACTAGCGCGCGCGTAAAGATTTTGGCTGAATCTCTAGCTGTTATAAAACAGCAGAACAAAAAATCGAGTGAGGCGGGAGAAACTTTTTTATTTCAAAGACATAGCAGGCCGCAGAACCCCGATTTAATCTTCTTAAGATTTAACCTCTATGACAGCAGAGTAATAGCTTTTCACAGTTCTATATCAATTTTAAGCCATTTTCAATTTATTCAGCTGCCAGGAGTTTATTTGGAACGGTCTCTTGAACCGGGGAGGATAGTTTTAAAAAAGATTCAGGAAATCTTTATACTAGATCCGGCTCCTTCTAAGATGCGGTTTTACTCACGGCTCTCTGAAAGCCTGTTACAGGATGCCTCCAATATTGCTGGCGTGCTGGCAGCATTGCCCGAAGAACAGAAAGCTGCGGTAGAATCAACTCTGTCCGCCTATGCGCGGGATTTGCCAGAAGGCGATATTTGCAGAGTGTGGGCGGAACCCGTTGGGCGCTTAAAAAAAGATGCGATGCTTTACTGTGAAGAAGTGTGGGGAGCAGGTCAACCTCCCACAGTGGTAGATGCCAGAGAAATTTCGGATGGAATTCTTCGCTTTTTAGCGATTCTAACAGCGCTTCTGACGCGACCGCAAGGGAGCCAACTGGTCATCGAAGATGTGGGCAGCAGACTTCACCCATCCCGGGCAGACCTGCTGGTAAAAATGCTTAGAGAAATTGGAAAAAAAAGACAAGTTAATGTACTGGTTACAACCCAAAATCCAGCTTTACTAGACGCACTGGGACCAGATAAAATTCCTTTTGTAGTTGTAGCGCACCGAGACGCGCAAACGGGAGAAAGCAAGCTGACTTTACTCGAAGATATTGAGAATCTTCCTAAGTTGATGGCCTCCAGCACCTTAGGGAAGCTCGCAGCACAGGGAGCTATTGAAAAGAGTCTTTATGATATCCCGCAGTTCCCGAGAGAGTCCTGAGCGAGAGCGGCGCTCTCCGCCTGTCTGAAAGTCCAGGGAGAGTTGTGGGGAAAAACTAGGTTTGGCAAAAGTTCTCCAGTTTGTGGCAAGGCAGAGCAGCCAAAATTATGTATCCTAGGATAGATGGGCGAAATTAAGGAACTCAAATGTCAGCAGAATCCTATATCTTTCTAGCCGGCGCGAGTCGGGGTGTGGGCAGAGAAATTGCTAAGTGCCTCGTGGATAAGGAGGTGAAAGTCAAAGCCCTCCTGCGAGGGGAAACAGCTCGCGATGAGCTAGAATCAATGGGCATTAAGACCGTCACCGGCGACGCTTTGAATGTGGGGGATGTGGAAACGGCGATGCTGGGAGATGAGCCGGTGCATGCCCTGATCAGCACCATTGGCGGTTTGCCCAAGGATGGCGAGAGAGCGGACTATCTGGGCAACAAGAATCTCATCGATGCGGCGGTGAGAGCGGGAGTGCGGAAGTTTATCCTGGTTTCTTCTATCGGCACCGGCAACAGCCAAGGGGCCATACCCCCGCAAGCGTTGCAAGCTCTCGGTGCGGTGCTGGCAGAGAAGGAAAAAGCTGAGGAACACCTGATTGAGAGCGGGCTGACTTATACAATTGTACGACCGGGCGGGCTGAAGTCGGAACCGGCAACCGGCAGCGGAATTCTCACGGAGGATTGCCGGATTGCCGGCACCATTCACCGCGCTGATGTGGCGCAGCTGGTGTGCCGGTGCCTTTTTTCTCAGGCGGCGGACAATAAGGTCTTTTCCGCTGTTGACCGCAATATGCTGTACGGCAACCTAGAGTTTGAGGAATTTATTTTGAGCTGAAGGGTCTGACCCAGCCGCGAGCGAGGGCCCAGTCCAGGGCGGTGCCGGCGGCGGCAAACAGCAGCACGCTCTCAACGCCCAGCACGGCAAATGGCCAGAAGTCGCTGCTGGCACTCAGCCCCACATCCAGCTGGGCTAGCCCCCGCACGAGTCCGAAGGCGAGCACCGCACCGGCTTTCAGTTGGGGGTTGCTGTCGGTGCGGATAGCATAGCGGTAGGTGACGCCAAAGAGAAACCCGCTCAGCCCCGCGATGGCCAAACTGACCGGCAGCTTCAGGTCAGTGGGGGGGACAAGTACGCCGGCAAGGGCGTCAAAGCGCTTGGTCAAAAGCAGCTGGCTGGCGGCGGCGATTGCGCCAAAGGCCAAGAGGAGGGCCAAGGCCGCTAGGGTGCCGGCTTTGAGGGATTCGATTCGCTCTGCGGTTAAATCGCTGTGGGATGTCTCGCTCACGGGCAATGCCGGTGGAAAAGAGGGCTCAAACTGACATAATATAGGGCTTGGAGTTATTTTGTACTGTTTTTTTTAGGGACGGCTATGGATATTCTCACGCTGGGTTGGGCTGCGTTGCTAAGTGTTTTCACCTTCTCGATCGCAATGGTCGTCTGGGGGCGCAACGGCATGTAGGCTGTCCCCGCTGCCGTTTGTAGTTGGGCTAATGCCCCAACGTTTGCAGTTGGGCTAATGCCCCACCGGCAGGCAGGTTCGCCCCTGGTGTGCCGGCGGGGCAGATGGCAGCCGGGATTTGGGGATTTGGGGATTTGAAGATTTGGAGATGCCTCGGCGGGTATTTCCGCCCCTGCTGTGCCGGCGCTACAGATGGCAGCCGGGATTTGGGGATTTGGGGATTTGGGGGTGCCTGCGCCTTGTGCCGGTGAGAGCCGGCAAGCTGTGCCGCTTGAAGTAGAGCGGAATGGGGCTGTTGAGGAAATGCGCTTCCGTTCTAGGTTCTGAGGATCTGCGTGCGGTGCTGGCTGCGCGGGCAAGTGCCGCAGTTTTGTCAAATTTTGTCAGAATTTAGTATAATTTGCCGCCACACAGAGATTGAGGCCAAAGTGAAAGCCTCTCGCCGGCATAAGTCTTATCCGCCGGCAGTGCTATCGTATGGTGTGGGTGGCTGAGTTCTAGCACTAGCCCAATTGGTTAGGAGATTAGAGATTGAGGGCCGGCTAGACGGCGGCCCTGCGGATATACCTCGCAGGACAGACATCTTGCAACGGTCCGCCGGAGGGGGCGCGTACAGCGGCTTTGTAAGCGCAGCGTTCCGGTCTTGTCCATGACTGAGCTGTCGATTGCTATACTGACGGGAGTTGGAGTGAGTGAGCGAGCGGGCAAAGGAAAAGGGGGGACAAGCTTTTGTTAAGGATTGCCGCACGCATTGGGAGGCTGCGCCAGAATGCGGCTCAAGCTGGGATGGTTCGGCTCTCACCGCTTTTGTACTGGTGGCTTAACAGCGGGTTTGTGATTGGATTGAGAGTCTGAGTCTAATTTTATGCTTGTCTGTCCCGAGTCGGTTTGGAAGAACTGTTTAATAGACGAGAAGTTTACTTGCCGAGAACATGAGTGAGTCACAGAAAAAAAATATCTGGGATTGGATCAGTAATTTAGCGCTGGTTCGCTTTTTGCTTCTGTTCGCCTCAGGGTGGGCTTTTCTCCAGCTCTTAGCTTACTTTGAAACTGTGATTGTGGTTTTCACTTTTTCTTCAATTGTGGCTTTTCTGCTCAGCTATCCTGTGAGATGGCTGCAGCGGTTTTTCCCTCGCAGTTTAGCTGTTGGCTCAGTGTTTTTTCTGAGTCTCGTCTTGGTTGGCAGCCTGACCATCACTGTGGGCTTGGCGCTTCTCTCCCAAGGTCAGCAATTAATCGACAGCGTCACTCAGTTTGTCAACGCTCTCGCCCCACTCTCCGAGCGAACAGAAGCTTTTCTCCGGGAGCGGAACCTTCAGGTAAATCTGCGGGTTATTGAAGAGCAGTTGCGCACCCAAGCTTTAGCGGTAATGGTTTCTAGTATTGCTGTACTGCAAGTTTTTATAACGAATTTAGTGAGTTTGATATTGATTTGGGTTGTGTCTTTTTTTATGGTAATAGATGGGGAGAGGCTTTGGAGGCTGGTTCTTAAAATTATTCCGGCCCACTTGCAGGAGCGACTGACAGTTACGATTCAGCGAAACTTTTTAGGCTTTTTTCAGGGACAGCTGGTATTAATGCTATTTATGATAATTTCTAGCTTTCTTGTCCTGCTGGGATTCCAGGTAAATTTTCCCTTAGCTTTGGCAGTTATCCTGGGCATTTTTGACTTAGTGCCGGGAATCGGAGCGACATTAGGCATTAGCCTGATTTCTTTTCTCGTGATCGCTCAAAATGTTTGGCTGGCTTTTAAAGTGTTAGTAGCTTGCATCATTCTCCAGCAGATCCGCGATAATTTGATTTACCCTCGCATTATGCGAAACTCTCTGAATATACATCCTGTAGTTGTGTTTTTCGCACTTTTGATAGGAGCGAGAGCGGCAGGTCTGTTAGGTATATTTATCGCTATTCCTATTGCGGGTGTGTTGGTGAACTGGTTTGAAATCGAGGAAATGAAAGGGGAGGGGGAGGTAAAAATTAGAGAGGGAAAGGTGGAAATTTAAAAGTTAAAAGAGAGGGGCGTTGGCTCTCGACTGTCTGAGTGGGGCGGGCCGGTTAACACTGCAGCTGCACCGGCAGCCGAGACGCAGCCCGGCGCAGCCGCTCATTCTGGTGAGGGGGTTTATAAAGTAATTGTTAAGAAGCTGTAGGGCCAGAAGCTGGGTTTTTCTCTAGAAAAGCATAATTTTGCGGCTCTGTCACAAAAAGAAATCCTGTTTCTTGTGGCAACACCGGCTTCCGGCATCAAAGGTTAGGGCAGGGGGTCGCAGAAAGCTTTAATCCAGGAGCTTTCGGATATAATTTTACAAGAACCATTATCTGGGAAACAACATGGCTGGCAAGAAAATCTTGATGCTCGTGGGTGACTTCGTGGAAGACTACGAGGTGATGGTGCCTTTTCAGGCGCTGCAGATGGTGGGCCACACTGTCTCTGCCGTCTGCCCTAATAAGAAAGCCGGTGAGAGGGTTCGCACGGCAGTCCACGACTTTGAAGGAGACCAGACCTACAGCGAGAAACCCGGTCACAACTTCACTTTAAATGCCACCTTTGCGGAAGTGGATGCCGCAGAGTACGACGCCTTGGTGATTCCGGGCGGGCGTGCGCCGGAATATATCCGCCTCGACGAAAGGGTGCTGGAAATCACGCGCCACTTCGCCCGCACCAACAAGCCTATCGCTGCGGTGTGCCACGGTTTGCAAGTGTTGGCTGCCGCCGGCGTGCTGGAAGGCAAGCGCTGCACAGCTTACCCCGCCTGCGGTCCAGATGTGGTGCGCGCAGGAGGAGAATATCTTCAGATTGCCGTTGACGAGGCGGTGGTGGATGGCAACCTGGTGACGGCACCGGCATGGCCGGCCCACCCCCGCTGGCTGGCTGAATTCCTCAAAGTTCTGGGCACCCGCATCGAACACGCCAATTTAGTCGCCGTCTGAGACAGCCCCTGCGCACAGGCGCTTGTGCCCACTCTCACCCGCGCCGGCGCAAAGCTTTCTTTACCATATTTTTACCGGAAAAGAACGCCTGTTACAACACTTAACAGAAATCAGCGCTAGAGCGCCTCTCACCTGCAAACACACCCTGCATGCCACTGATAAAAGTCAAAGTTAAACCCAATTCAAAACAGCAAACGATAACGGAAGAACCCGATGGCAGCCTGACAGTGCAGCTGAAGTCGCCGCCGGTGGATGGCAAAGCGAACGAGGAGCTCATCAAAGTCTTGGCCAAAAAATTTGAGGTGCCGAAATCTCAAATCCGAATAAAATCAGGGCTGTCCTCAAAACACAAGCTGGTTGAAGTATCGCCCTAAGTGGGGCGGGCCATTGCGCAATTTTTTAACTGTGCAGCTTAAATGCATCATTCTTTGATTGCTTTTTTTTAGCGGCGTCATTGGCGTCGTTAGCGGTTGAATTAAACCTAGATAAATGCTCAACTCATTTTAACGCCAGAGGGTAGGGATTAGCAATCCCATAACCTTGGGCGTAATCCACACCCAAGCCTCGAATTGCCTTGAGGATGTCATCATTCTCCACAAACTCAGCAATTGTTTCCAAGCCCATCACATGCCCGATCCGGTTAATTGCTTCTATCATAGCCAAATAAACGGGATTGTCCACTACATTTTTAACAAAAGTGCCATCAATTTTCAGGTAATCCACCGGCAGATTTTTCAGATAGGCAAACGAAGAAGTGCCACTGCCGAAATCATCCAAAGCAAACGAGCAGCCCAGTTCCTTAAAAGTGCGGATGAACTGCCCCACCTTACTCAAAGAAGCCAGGGCGACTGTTTCGGTAATTTCAAAACAGAGCGCTTGCGGCGAGATTTGGTAAGTGGCGAATTGCTCGTGCAGGAAGTCAGAAAACTGGTCGTCGTTGAGGCTGGCACCAGAGAGATTGATACCGTAAAGCCTTTGCTGAGTGTCAGCTGTCAGATGTCGCTCGCCACTGCCGGCATTGAGCTCAGCTCCCACAGCTGACAAATGAGCGAAGAAGGTGCGGATCACCCAGCGGTCGATGGTGTGCATAATATTGTATCGCTCAGCAGCAGGAATAAACGCCATTGGGGAAACCAGCTTGCCGGTTTCATCTTCAAGCCGCAGGAGAACTTCGCCATACTCGATATTCGACCGCCTCGGCGTCACCGGAACAACAGGCTGCAAATAAAGGCGGAAACGATTGTCCTCAAACCCTTGAGTGATGCGCGAAACCCATTGCATTTGGCTGTGCTGCTGCGCCAGCTCGCTGTCGGAAGCTTCGTAGACGTGCACCCGATTGCGACCTTGCTCTTTAGCGGCATAGCAGGCGGCATCCGCTGCATTTAACACACTCGTCAGGCACCGGCTCTCGGCATTAATCCCCACTAACCCGATACTGGCACCAATGGTAAAAGTTTTGTCCTGCCACACGAAACGAAACGCCTGGATGCTCTCGCGCAGCGAATTGGCAACCCGCCGAGCCTGCTCCAGCGGGCACTGCTGCAGCAGCACAGCAAATTCATCGCCGCCCAGACGCGCTAGAGTGTCGGTTTTGCGGACACCGGCTTGCAGGAGGGCGCTGACTTGGCGCAGCAGCTCGTCCCCAGCGACGTGACCGCAGGTATCGTTGACAATCTTAAACCGGTCGAGATCCAGATAGCACAGCGCGTGCTGCTGGTTTTGCGTCTGAGCTTGCAGCATGGCCCGCTTCAAGCGCCCCTCAAACTCGCGCCGGTTCACCAAGCCGGTGAGGGCGTCGTGGCTGGCTTGCCAGGAGAGCTGGCGGGCGAGCACCCGTTCTTGGGTGACGTCGTGAAACACCAGCACCGCACCGACAATCTGGCCATCACTGCCGTGAATGGGCGCAGCGGACTCGTCAATGGCTAGCTCAGTGCCGTCTCGGGCTATCAGCAAGCTGGGGTTGGCCAGGGAGCAGGTGCGGTTGCCCCGCAACACGCTTTCCACCGGATTTTCCACCGGCTTTCGGGTGATTTCGCTGAGGGGCAGGAACACCCGACTCACCGGCAGCCCCAGCGCCTCCTGAGCCGGCCAGCCGGTGAGTCTCTGCGCGGCTGGGTTGATCAGCGCAATCCGCCCCAAAGCGTCGGTGGCAATCACGGCATCCCCAATAGAGTGCAGCGTGATCTGAGCCAGCTCCTTTTCTTGGAAAAGCAGTTCGTTTATCCGCTGCCGTTCGGCAATTTCCGCTCGCAGCTGGGCGTTGGCTTGCTCCAGCTCTGCAGTGCGCTCTCTCACCAGCTCTTCCAAGCGCTCCTGGTGCTGGCGCAGCTCTTTTTCCGCCCGGATGCGCTCCACAATTTCCACCACCAGGCTGTCGTTGGACTCCTTGAGCGCCGCTGTGCGCTCCGCGACTCGGATTTCCAGTTCTTCCTTTGCCTGTCTGAGCTCGGCTTCTGCATTCGCTCGCTCGGTGATGTCCGTGCCGGTGCAGATGATGTACTTTACTGAACCGGCGGCATCGAGAAGGGCGGTATTCGACCAGGCAATCCGCCGGTGAGTCCCGTCTTTTGCCACCCAGTGGCTTTCATAACTGTCCGTCCCGGCAATTTGTGTACCATTGGTACACAAATTTTTCTGAGTTTTGTCAAGAGCCGGCAAATTGTCGCTGGCTGCGGGTTGGGGGAGAGCCATTGGGCGGCAGGGGCTGCTGGCTGGCCAAATTTTGTGTACCATTGGTACACAAATTTTTCTGAGTTTTGTCAAGAGCCGGCAAATTGTCGCTGGCTGCGGTTGGGGGAGAGCCCTTGGGCGGCAGGGGCGGCTGGCTGGCCAAATTTTGTGTACCATTGGTACACAAATTTTTCTGAGTTTTGTCAAGAGCCGGCAAATTGTCGCTGGCTGCGGTTGGGGGAGAGCCCTTGGGCGGCAGGGGCGGCTGGCTGGCCAAATGTTGTGTACCATTGGTACACAAATTTTTCTGAGTTTTGTCAAGAGCCGGCAAATTGTCGCTGGCTGCGGTTGGGGGAGAGCCCTTGGGCGGCAGGGGCGGCAGGCTGGCCAAATTTTGTGTACCATTGGTACACAAATTTTTCTGAGTTTTGTCAAGAGCCGGCAAATTGTCGCTGGCTGCGGTTGGGGGAGAGCCATTGGGCGGCAGGGGCGGCAGGCTGGCCAAATTTTGTGTACCATTGGTACACAAATTTTTCTGAGTTTTGTCAAGAGCCGGCAAATTGTCGCTGGCTGCGGTTGGGGGAGAGCCCTTGGGCGGCAGGGGCGGCTGGCTGGCCAAATGTTGTGTACCATTGGTACACAAATTTTTCTGAGTTTTGTCAAGAGCCGGCAAATTGTCGCTGGCTGTGGTTGGGGGAGAGCCCTTGGGCGGCAGGGGCGGCTGGCTGGCCAAATGTTGTGTACCATTGGTACACAAATTTTTCTGAGTTTTGTCAAGAGCCGGCAAATTGTCGCTGGCTGCGGTTGGGGGAGAGCCATTGGGCGACAGGGGCGGCTGGCTGGCCAAATTTTGTGTACCATTGGTACACAAATTTTCCTGAGTTTTGTCAAGAGCCGGCAAATTGTCGCTGGCTCCGGTTGGGGGAGAGCCATTGGGCGACAGGGGCGGCTGGCTGGCCAAATGTTGTGTACCATTGGTACACAAATTTTTCTGAGTTTTGTCAAGAGCCGGCAAATTGTCGCTGGCTCCGGTTGGGGGAGAGCCCTTGGGCGGCAGGGGCGGCTGGCTGGCCAAATTTTGTGTACCATTGGTACACAAATTTTTCTGAGTTTTGTCAAGAGCCGGCAAATTGTCGCTGGCTCCGGTTGGGGGAGAGCCCTTGGGCGACAGGGGCGGCTGGTCGGCGAACCGTCGGGCGCTGAGGCTGTCAAAGATGGCGCGCACCGGCTCCACCTCTTCAGGAAGCAAGAACAGATCCCAGAAATGCAGCCCGAGCACCTCCGCTGTTGAGTGTCCGGAGGTTTCCAGGCAGGCGCGGTTGAAGCGGACAATTCGCCCAAGCGGATCGAGAACCATGACCAAGGCACCGGCAGTGTCGAGGACTGCTGAGACGAAGTTGCGCTCCTGGACCCGGGCTTCCTCCACCAGCTTGCGCTCCGTGATGTCCCGGGCTACCCAGATTACCGTGTCTGCTACCATTGGGGAAATGCTGGCGGCGAACCACACTAACCTGTCCCCTATTTGTAGGCTGTATTCAGCACTGACGGTCTGACTGTTGTTTAAAGCTTGCTGGATGTAGCCGAGAAATGTCTCAGCTTGCGCTCTCTCAAACACCTCGTGCAGCGTTTGCCCTATCAGATCGCTGGCGGATCTGTGCAAAAGCGAGGGATTTGTGGGAGCAATCTTGAGATAGCGCCCCCGGGCGTCCAAGACGACAATGACATCGTTCATTGCCGCCAAAAGTGCTCGCAGTTCTGCCTCTGAGGTGCGCAGGGCCGACTCTGTCCACTGGCGCTCGGCAATTTCCACCAGCAGTTTTTCATTCGCTTGGATTAACGCCTCTATCGGCTCTTGCATTCTGCTTTCTAAATGTTCATTTGCCCCTTTCATTTCCGCATCCGCTCGAAAGCCCTCCGTGACGTTGCTGGCGACGGCCAGTAGGTGTAAGGTAACACTGCCCGAGTTGCCGGCGCTACCTGGGGTGAACGGCGGCTTTTTTGCCGGCGGAACCAGCGCACGCTGCCGGTGGGGAGCGTCACTCACAGATATTGCTTGACTCTCGCTCTCATCACTCAGTTAAAAAAACTTAAAATTTGGCGTGACTGTGTGAGGTCTTTGTGTCATATATCCTACCCAATCCTAGCGCTCTCCAGCTGTCTGCCATTGTGCTGGCCGGTGGCCAAAGTTCCCGTATGGGTCAGGACAAAGCCCTGCTCGCCCCTCAGGGCGTTCCCCTGCTGCAGCAGGTTTGTCAGGTCGCCTTGGAGTGCCCTTCCCGCGTTTATGTGGTGACTTCCTGGCCTGAACGATACCGTGATATCCTGCCTGCTAGCTGCCAGTTGATTCCAGAAGTTTCTTTGCCCGGAGAGACAGAACCCCACGGGCCACTTGTGGGGTTCGCCCAAGGACTGGCGCAAGTGCAAACTGAATGGGTGCTGGCGCTCGCCTGCGATTTGCCCCGGTTGCGGGTTGAGGTGTTCCGGGACTGGATGGGCCTGCGGTTGGGTGCCGGCTCTGATGTGACGGCACTTTTGCCGCGCGATGCCGGTCTCTGGCAGCCTTTGTGCGGTTTCTACCGGCTCGCCTGTCTGCCGGCGCTCAGCGAGTATATCCGCCAGGGGGGCCGGTCGTTTCAGGGCTGGCTGGCCAGCTGTAAGGTCCTGGAACTGCCGGTGAGTGACCCAACCGTGCTTTTTAATTGCAATACTCCTGCTGATTTAGAAACAGTGGTTAGCCCTAGTTAGGGGCCCCTGCGCCTTGCTCCGGGGCGCAAGAGCGCCGGTCTGGAAATCTCAGAAACCGGCTTTATTTTGGTTTGCCCTCGGAACCCTCGGTCTTTCCCGTCAGAATACCCCTATTTTTTCACGTCAATTTTAATACAAGACCGGCGATCTTGTGGCTAAAAAATCCTCAATCTGGCTTAAATTTTGCCCCCTTCTCCGCCAGTCGCTGGCAACCGCCGTTCGTTCAAACCAACAGGGGCGGGGCAAGCAGAACCCCGGCCCCACCGGCTCTCGAGAGCCGGCCAAACCCCCTGAAGACTCCTGATTGGATATCCCTCTTCTGTCACTTTGGGGCAATTTGAGGAATTTGCACTATTTCAGGCAACGACAGATCCGGCTTTCACCCTTGTTTGACAAAAGAGGGATATATACTTAAGGCCATCGCTCCCTGTGGGGGCGGGCGCACTTGGCCGTACAGGATATCATTTCTAACATGTCAGGTGCCACCGGCAGCCCTAGAACCTCTGCGCGTGCTCTTTTTGCTACTGGTTGGGGTGGCGCTGTTTGAGTGCTTTGGAAATCTAACTGCGGAGAGAGGCCGGCTCCCTCATCAAGCCTTTACAGTTGGAGATGAGGAAAGGTGAATATACAGATTTGTGAGGGATAAAAATATGAGCCTTGAAGAGAGAGCCAAAGCAGTTGCCAAAAACATTGAAGGCAAAGTCCAAGAAGCGATAGGTGAGATTACCGGCAACCCGCAGGACAAAGTAGAAGGTCGAATAAAACAGGAGGAAGCTGCAGTCAGGCACGCCAAAGAAGACTTGAAAGATCGGGCCAAAGATATGGTAGATAGGGCTTAGGCTTTTGCCAGAAAAATTGCCGATCGATCAATCGAGTTTCTAGGGTGCGTTAGCGCTGCTCGTAACGCACCCTACTAAGATTAGTGGGGAATTAAACTATCCCCAATGGCAACAGCACCGCTGCTCGATACCGTCGCTAGGACGCCAGTCTGGGCGTGGCCAAACTGTTTTTGCAGCAGGGTCAAAAGTGGCATGTCTCGCACGCCGGTATCGGGATTAACTTCTATGTTGACGCAGCGACCGATACGCGCCGTGACGGCAATGGAAGCGCCTCCCAGCTGAAACTGCTTGCCAATCCAGCTGAATTCCTCCCACGCCGGTACGCCCTCCAGGAGAATGTTGGGGCGGAACCGGCGAACGTCCACCGGCTGGCCAGCAGACTGAGTCAGTTCGTCCAGGGTTGCCTGACTGAGCAGGGAAATGTGCACCGGCTCGCGATCGGGATAGCGCGTCTCGCCGCTGCCGGTGCCGGCGAGGTGCAGGGGCGCTCGCCCTGGGTGCCGCGCCGCTTCTGTGGGCTGTTGCGCCGCCAGATAGCCGGTGAAGAAGGCAGCAATGCGCTGGCGCTCCGAAGGGGTGCCGGTGGAAGCCGTCAGCAGCTCAACGCCCTGATGCCTGACGGTGAGCCGGTCAGTATTTGGGCTGTACGAACAGTCTAGCGCCGCCAGCCCGGGCCAGTCATTTTGCACAGCGAAGTTTTTTTTGCTCTTCCAAGGCACGGCGGTTTCGGAGGCACCGGCAAGAGCGTCACCAAATATCAGGGCAAAGGCGCGATCTCCTTTAATCCCGTGTCCAGCTGTCAGGAACACGCGCTCGCACTGCTCGGGCGTCAGCCCCTTGATGGGATGAATGAATAATTGCTTGACTTTTACTGCGCTCACGATTTACTATTTAAAACTAGATATTCCCTATTTTAGATTTTTCCTGCTGGATTAATACAATCCAAATGGGTACTTCAGGAGACAGATCCTCCAAAGCGGCGTTCCCAGGTTGAGCTGGGAACGAGGGGAAAACATCGGCGTTTATCTGCGCTCATCTGCGGTTCTAAATTCCCTAACCCCTGGGTTGGGGGTTGGGCGGAGCGCCAGCCGCCCGAAAGCCGAGGCTTTGGAAATAAAACCAGCCGAGGGTGACTAAAAACAAGAGATAGCCGGCGGCTTGAGCCAGATAAAGTTTGGATCGGTAGCCAAAGAGGGCTTTGAGAACGACGCCGGGGAACCGGCTGTCGGGGAGGGTGCCGGTGGCATCCCAAACCTGCGGTCCGAGGATGCAGGAGGTGCTTTTGGAGAGACAGAAGGCGGCATATTCGGGGTTTAGCCCGGCGAGGGTGCCAAGGGCTGCGTCAAAATTTTTCAGGGCTGAAATCACTAAACCAGACACAATCAGGAGGAGAAAAACTCCCATGATTTGGAAAAACAGGCGGAGGTTGATTTTGACGCCCCATTGGAACAGCAGCGCCCCAAAAAGCGCCGCACCGGCTAAGCCGGCGAGCGCGCCCAAGGCGGGCGCAACGCCTTGCTGGAATTTGGCCACAATGAACAGGACGGTTTCAAAGCCCTCTCGCAAGACGGCGATGAAAATTAAGGCAAATACGCCCCAACCGGCACTGCCGGTGTCCTGTTTGAGAGCCGCACTCACCGCACCCTCGATTTCTGCTTTCAGGGTTTTTGCCTGCTGGCTCATCCAAACCAGCATCCAGCTGAGCATAGCAATCGCCACGACGCTGAAAATCCCTTGCAGCAGCGGCTTAAACACCGGCGCGTAGGGCTGGTTAGAGGTTTCGACAGCTTGCAGCGCACCCGCCAGCAGTACGCCAACCAGGGCGCTGGCAAAAATCCCAACCAAAACGCCCGCATACACCCAGCGGTTCAGCTGGCTCTGCTGGGCTTTTTTCAGGCAAGCCAGGACAATTCCCACAACCAGCGCGGCTTCTACGCCTTCGCGAAGCGCGACTGCAAAAGTAGGCAGGGCAGCACTAAAATCCATAAGTTATACGCAATTTTGGATTTTGGATTTTGGATTTTGGATAGTGGATTGAAAAAGGCGGCAGGAAAGCCTTTTTAGCAGCCGGTAAAGATACTAGACTTTTTCACTTGTATGAGCAATGCCCTGGAAACCGGGTTTCTCAGCACCTCACTAATATGAGAGAGCCTAGCGCTATCCCAACTGGGGATTCTATCATGTTAGCTTGAATCCCCAGAATAAGCTGCTAGGCTTTCAACCTGCTTTTCCGTTGAAATGAGGCAGAGCCTCTAGATTGCGTTCCTCACAGTGCACGCAGGCTTCCCGTAAGGCTGGCTGGGAACGAGGGGATAACGAGGGGATAAACCGGTTTCTCAAAGAAACCGGGTTTCTCAACTGTGGGAGTTCGACTGGCAACTTACTTGAAATCGCGCAACATCTTTTTGATTTCTAGGTTGTGCATTTCTTCCTGGCCGATCTGGGTGCGGGCGAATTCTTCCAGATAAATGCTGGCATTTTCCACAATTTCGAGTAATTGTTTGTAGAGTTCCAGCGCTTTTTTCTCGTGGTTGAGGCTTTCCTGCAAAATGTCCTGCACCGTGTGTTTGTCGGTTTCCTCAATGGGAGAAATCTTCAGGCTGGGATGCCCTTCTAAGCCGGTGATGATTTCTCCCACTTGCTGGGCGTGGAGCAAGGACTCACTCGCCTGAGCTTTAAAAAAGTTGACGATGGGAATGCGGTTTGGCCCTGTGACCATCAGGGAATAGTGGGTGTAGCGCACCACCCCTGCCAGTTCAAATTCCATGATGGCGTTCAGCAGGTCGGTTGTTTTTTGGACGTCCAGCTCTCTCATTATTTCTTGCAGTTCTGTTCGGCAGAATACCCTTGATTATAGGGGAAAAGCGGGCAGGGGAAAAGCCCTCCCCTCTATCTCCTATACTCCGCTGTAACAATCATTGTATATACCGGCAGTGCGAGGAGGGGGCCGGTTGGGATTCAGCCCTCCTCTGGGAGTGGGGAGCTGCCTCACGGCTGACTGCCAGCCAGTCTCCGGGGCAGTCGCCCTGATATCAATTCCCAATAGCCCCTCGGACTGGGAAAAAGCATTCAGTCGGATTTTATCTGAGGTGAAGTTTCGGTTTTGCCCGCAGTTTTTGCGGTATAATCCGCGCGGTCAGTTACAGCCGCAACGGCTTGCTGGGGATTTCTCAGTGGAAAGAGTGCCCGACCGGCTAGACTTTGGAAATAAATGCCTCCGATGGAGATCGCGAAAATGCCATAACCGATTGCTTGGACGAAATACAGCTTGTCGGTGTATCCAAACAGGGCGCTGAGCAGAAGGCCAGGAAACCGCTCAGCCGGCAAAACTTTGGCAGTATTCCAAACCATTGGCCCGAGGATGCAAGAGTGCTCTCTTGCAAACCGTTCGTAATAAAAACACAGCGATGCGGACTTGCGATCTATTTGCGAGAGGGCGGTGACGGCGGCGTCAAAACTCCCCAGAGAGGAAACAACCAGCCCCGCCACAACCAGCAGCAATAAAATGCCCATGTACCGGAAAAACTCCCGGATGTTGATTTTCACGCCCCACTTGAACAGCAGCGCCCCAATCCAGGCGGCAGCGCCCAAACCGCAAAGCGCACCCAGGGCGGGGATGAAGCCCTGTTGAAACTTAGCCGCAACAAACAGGACGGTTTCAAAGCCCTCTCGCATCACAGCGATCAGAATTAAGCTGAACACCCCCCAACCGGCACCGGCATCCCTTTTCAGGGCGGCACTGACTGCGCCCTCGACTGCAGTTTTCATAAAGCGGGCTTGCTGAGTCATCCAAATCAGCATCCAGCTGAGCATGGCAATCGCCACGACGCTGAAGACACCCTCCAGCAAAGGCTCGACTGCCGGCGCATACACTTGATTGGAACTTCCCAAAGCTTGAATTGCCCAGCTAAACATTACGCCAACCGCCGCACTGGCTGCAATTCCAACCGACACGCCGGCATAAACCCAAGGCGTCAGGTGCGTTTGCTTGGCTTTTTTCAGACAAGCCAGGACAATTCCCACCACAAGAGCGGCTTCTACGCCTTCTCGCAGGGTAATGACAAAAGTAGGCAGGGCAGAACTAAAGTCCATAGGTTTGTTATTGGGGATATTGGGCAATGGGCATGGGGCTTTTTATAAACCGCCAAGACGCTGCGCCAAGGGAAGAAAAGAGACAGGATTTCAGCAGCATTTAGAATTGCTATATCCCCTGGGGATTGAAACTCACGGGTTCCCTTTTCGTTGCTACTGTTTGGCTTGGCTGTTAGCGCCACCGGCAATTATCTTTTGAGATTGCCCCTCAATCGCCTTAATCAGCGCAGTCACTTGTTCGGGGGTTTTCACCGGCGCTGCTGGGGGAATGGGTGCCGGCCAAGTTGCGGTCAGCTCAGCCAGACTTGCTACAATTGCTTTGTGAGCTTCCGGATGCTCTTTTTCAATTTGGGTGGCAATTCCTTTATAAAGTGTGCTAGCATAAGTAACAAACCCGCGCGAGTCTTGGTACTCGATGGCTGCCGCCACTTTGCCATTGGCAATCGCCGCCCCATATTCTGAATTGGCGGTATCCAGCAACCCGTTAATCACCTGCAGCACAAATTTAGGAGATTGGCGCTGCGTTTCAGGCAAGCCCTGAATTGCCCCATCAACCGCCTGCATGGACGCTTCAAACTTCGGGTTCAGCTTTTCACTTTTGGCATGGGCTTTCACCAAATCTTGCAAGCCGATCAGCACTGTCTTGAATTCTTTGACGTTGCGCTCTTTCAGCTGCTCTTCCACATCCACGTAAATCTCTTCTACGGGGTGGCCAATGTGAGGTTCGGCTTGGTCTGGCTTTTGCAAATCTAGGAGTTCTTTGGCTACCATAAGATGGCCTTTCATCAAGCCCAGTTTTGTCATGTAGTCAACATCTTTCGCCTCGCCGGTGAGTGTGATATCTTCAATCGTCACCATGTCTTTGATTTGCTCGTACTGCTCCTGGCTGATAACCTTTTTGGAGACCAATTCTTCCGTGCTGGCGTAGGGGCGGCTGCCTTGAATTTTGTTGGAGAGCGCCGGCACGCCCAGTTTGGCTTCCAACTTGTCCAATTCCGAAAGAATAGCGCTGTTGATGTTGATTTTCGGCTTGCCGCCGTGGTGGCTGTGACTGGCGGCAGTGCCGGTTGAGTGGGTGGCATCGGAGGAAGTTGAGGTGGTACCGGCAGTGGGATTGCTGTTGCAGCCGGTGAGCGCCACCAAACCGGCAGCCGCAAGGGCAAAAGACAGGGAACGAAAATAAGACATGGTGTTGACTCCGCTTTGGTGGAAATGATGCTTCAACGGCGAGCTTTGAGAGCGCTTTGTAGCCCGACCTGAAATAAGCATTGTGCGACTGAAGTGTCTAGTTTAGGGGAAGTGATAAATCTTGTCAATACAGTTGATAAAATTGTTGTACTATCCTTTCTCGATGACCTCGAACTGGCCCATACAGCCGGCTTCTGCAATCACATCCTGATGGGGGTGGAACATGTACTTGCCGGCGTAGGGAAAGCTAAATTCCAGGATGTGACGCTCAGCCACGCCCATTGTAATGACATCAGTCTTGTGGCTGGGAGTTAGCGTCATTCCCGTGGGGTAGACATCGAAAAAGTTGGCGTGCAGGTGGAAGGTTACAGCCGGCTCAAACTCAATCATATTCAGGACGTACAGCCGAATCAGCTGATTTCGGTAAATGGGGATGGAGTGCTTCATGTAGTAGTTCGGTATGCCATTAAAGGCATACAGTTCATTGCGGCTGTCGTCGTTGATGTCGTAGCCTTCCATCACCAGCACCATCTCATCCGCCGGCGGGCGAAAGGAAGGCGGATCGATGATGAACATCCCGTGCAGCCCTTTGCCAATGTGGCGAGTTACCGGCGCAATGTGGCAGTGGTATAAGTGAACGCCATAGGGTTCGGCGTCAAACTCATAAATAAATGCCGAATTGTGGCGCACTGGTTTGATTCCATCCATTTCTGAGCGGTGAGTGCCGTGAAAGTGCATGGTGTGGGCGTGCCCCCCCTGGTTGAGAAAAATTACGCGCACGCGCTCGCCTTCTGTCGCCCGGAGAGCCGGTCCGGGAACCCGCCCGTTATAGTTCCAAGTGTTGAAAGAAACAGCACTGTTCAGCTGCAGTGTTGTGTTGCCGGCTGTAATGCGAAATTCCCGGACAGTCCGCCCGTTTTCGCGCTTGACCGTGCCTCGGTCAAAATCCCGCAGCACCGCCATTGGGCTAATAGGATTTCCGCCGGTTGGCGGATTTGCCGGCACCGGCGGGACTCGCACCGGCAGCCCTTGGGGGCGCTGGCGCGCAAGCTGTTGCAAAGCTGCTGCAGTGCCGGTGACTCCAATGGCGGCGAGTCCCGCGCTCAGCAGGGTTCGGCGATTCAAAACTAGAGGTTTCAGGTCTTGCATTTTGCAAACAATCAGCGATGGGTGATAGGAAAGCCGGTAGAGTCACCTTATTTTAAAGGCGTGCGGCGGGTTTGTCGTCAGGGCTGGAGGCAGAGCCTCTGCAATTGAGTTTCCCACAAGGAGCCCCGCAATGAGGAACGAGGAGAAATTATTGTTACGGACTGACTTCTATCACTCCGCTGGGCGCAAACACGACCGTAAATTTACCGACAGGCGCTGCTCGGGTGCCGGTGCGCTCCGAATTCAGCAAGTTGGGCAGGGGAGTTTCTTGCAGGTACTCCTTTGCCGGCTGATTCACCGGCTCGAAGCTGGCGAGCGCTCCATCAGCGCGGGCGATGACGCGGTAAACTAAATTCCGGCTAAAAGTGGGGACAGTTTGCCAAGCTCGGTCTATTTTGTCGTAAACTGTCTGGCTGAGCGCCACCAGCTCAGCGGAATCGGTAATTTCTGGCGTGCTGCTAGCCGGCAATACCGCAGCCACCGGCGGTGTCGCCGCACTGGCATTCATCTGCGCCGCACCGGCATCTATCTGTGCGGGGGGGTTGCTCGCTGCTGGCTCAACCGCAGGCTGAACCTCTGCGGCAGCGGTTTCCTGCTGTGCCGGCTTGTACTCCAGCGTCAGCGACTTGACGTGAAACCCGGCAAATTTTTCTTTTTGGGCAACTCGCATGAAAGCCAACGGATAGCTGCCGGCAATCAGAGCAAAAACTCCCAGACAAATCCAGACAATTTTGTGCATCTCCCTGGCAGGTATCGGCTTCAGTTGTGTTTCCATTTCTCAGCTCCTCACACTTTTTTTACGTCAGCGGCAAATAGGGGAATAGGGGGTGCCAGCTCATGGCGGTGGCAGCAATCAGCAAGACAAACATCCAGAAAAATATCGTTTTGGCTTTGACTTGCTTGTCTTTCAGCACCAGGGAGAGGATTGCCCAGCTGACAAGCCAGCCAATCAGCAACACTGTTTCCTTGCCGGTGTAGCTGCCAATGTTGCCCCACATGGGGTCAGGATTGTGAGAGCCAGGTATCCAGCTGCCCAGCGCCCAAATCAATTTTTCTCGCGCTTTGGATGTGTCTGACAAGTGGTGAGCCACCATCATGCTAAAGCAGCCAATTGCCGCACTAATCAGCGCCGCGGCGGCAGGGCCAGAAACTGCCGGCGGGTTCCCAGAACCCTCTGCCAAGCCTTTAGGAAATGTCTTTACCCGCTCCCAAATTAGAGCGTAAGCAGGTTGCGATCCCACTTCAGGTGGGCGGGACAGCTGTCGAGTCATTTTACCCTCCTTTGAAATTCCACCATTCTCGTTTCTCGTTCCGGGGCTCCCCCAGGAAATGCCTTAAAAGAGGCTCTGCCTCATTTTTTTGTCTTGCTCCCAGATAGCAGGACGGGAAGCGGGAAGTTTCTCACAAAGCGTGGATTTTTGCAACGCCCAGCCCGCTGACTAAGCCACCCATCGCAAAAAACATCATCGCCATCAATGCCACACAGGTGGCTGTCAGGACCGGCCTGTTTTGCTTTTCGAGAATTGTGTCCCCGTACTCCCACAAAATCCATGTACAGGCAACGCCTAAGGGCAGGGTGAACAGCGAGCTTAATTCGTGATATTCCGCGAGGACGTACTGCCCTAAAGGTGAATTTTCTTTAAGCCAAGCGGAAGCGCCGCCGAACTCCATGCCAGCTCGGAAGCGCATGTAAGCTAAATTGCCGGTGGCGATTCCCAGAAACGCTATCACAGTGGACCAAAAGGTCAGGGTGCGCATTTGAGGCAGGATTTTACTCGCGCCGCGCAGCAAGGGAAACGCCAAGTGCCCCGTGTAAACCGCTACAACCGTTGCCAGCAAGGCTCCAAAGCCATGAATTGTCCCCATCCACCGCTGCCAGGGGCTCGGATGCAAGAGGTTAACAAAGGGCAAAAACAGAAACAAACCCGCAGACAAGATGCTCAGCCCGTAGACGCAGACTTGGGCGATGTCTAGCTGTTTGGGAAATGCAGCTGAACTTGAATCACTACCAGATTGCACCACAATAGGAAACCCTCCTCGGGTGTAGATTACACCAGACACCAACAGTTCAGAAAAATTTGCAATACTTGTCCGTGGGCTCTCAGGAATAATTCCTAAGAGTCGGCTGGCTGGCTTGAGCCGCTCACCAGACTTGGCTCAGCCATTCGCTTACCTAATGGCCCACCTGCTTGGCTGATTGCCTGCAGTCCGCCACTCTTTAAGAATATCTCCTTTTTAGCTTTTTGCCTATATATCTCAACAATTTTTCACATTCAGCGAACCGGATGTTCATAAACTTACCGTTTTGCAAGGGTTTCAGAAATATGCCACAGGTTGTGAGGAAAATTTTCTGTCAAACTGGCCCGTAGCAATTGCGAGATATTCTCACTATTAGCCTGAGGAGTGGCCGCAACCGGCATTCCTGGACTGGGGTGAGCGCCGGCAGTCCCGTAACAGGCGGTGGCCTTGCCGGTGGGGGAGCGAGGGCCACCCCGGCAGCCACGGGACTGCCGGCAGCCACTGGGCGGGGCAGCTCCTGCCAGCCCTCTATTAGAAATATTTTGCAAGAAAGCGTGACATGACAGCATTATAAACAGCCAAACAGTCACTGTCAACAACTTGAGCGCGTAAAGATTGATGTCCTGGAAGTAAGCGGGGGCTCACAATAAAATTCATAAATCCGTGTAATTACTCATAAGAATAATAAAGATAAAATAAAAATAGTGGGCGATTTAAGGTTAAGTGATTAAACGTAGAAAAAGGAGCGAGCGGTCGGGGGTGCGTCGCGAGAGTGAAAATGCCCCGGGCGGGGATTGAAAAGTCTGCCGCCAATCCGTTTCTGTAAAGAACGACTCCGGAACGTAATGGAGGACAGCAATGCACATCCCAGATGGGTTTGTTTCAGTGCCGGTGGCGGCGGCGACCGGCGTGGCGAGTGTGGCGGCGGTGGCAGTGGCCCTTTCGCGGTCGGATCGGGCGCATGGTATTCGGCAAGCCCCCCTACTCGGTTTAACCACAGCCTTTGTGTTTGCCGCGCAGATGATTAATTTCCCAGTGGCCGGCGGCACCAGCGGGCACCTGCTGGGGGCCACTCTGGCGGCGGTGGTGCTGGGCAGTCCTTGGGCAGCCACCATCTGCATCACCACCGTATTGCTCATTCAAGCTGTCCTTTTCGCCGATGGCGGCATCACCGCCTTGGGCGCGAACGCCCTCAACATGGGCGTAATTGGAGTGTGGGCCGGCTGGGGACTGACCCGCGTCCTGCACCGGCTCCTCGGCGGGTCAAAAAATCGCTTGCCCCTAGCTGCCGGAATTGCTGCCGGCGTCAGCGTAGTGGCTGCAGCAGTGGCCTGCAGCATCGAGCTAGCCCTTTCTGGAACCGCACCAGCAAACCTAGTTTTACCCGCCATGACCGGCATCCACATCCTGATCGGAGTCGGCGAAGGCGCGATCACCGGCGGCGTCCTCACCTACCTGGCCACCGCACGCCCCGACTTGCTGCCCGGAGAGCAGCCACAATTCCAGAAGTGGCTCGTGCCTGTAGTCAGCGTATTCCTGATTGCCGGCGTCCTCTCCCTAGCCGCCTCAGCGTGGCCAGACGGGTTAGAAAAAGTAGCCGAAGACCTCGGCTTTATCCAGCTGGCGGAAAACGCGCGCGTGACGGTGCCCACCCCCCTGGCGGATTACGAGATTCAAGGCTTCGGGCCAATTGGCACCAGCATCGCCGGCATTTTGGGGAGTGGCGCGTCCTTCGGGGTGGCATTTGGACTCGCCCGGCTGGTAAAACCGAAACATGCGTAAACTCTCCATCCCATTTCGGCTGCGGCTGTCCCTAATCATCGTCATCGGGGCAGCTTTCTTGAAAACCGGCGCTTGGACTGCCCTGAGTGCCTACGGCGCAGTCGCACTCCTGTGGGCCGCCGCCTTGCGGACGCCGGTGCGCTCGCTCTTGCAGTTGCTGGGCGCAGAACTAATTTTACTGAGCTTAATCGCCTTGCCCCTGGGGTGGGAGCGAGCCAGTTTTTTGCTCCTTCGCTCCCTCATTTGCCTGCTAACCATGAACAGCTTCCTGCTCAGCTTGCCCCCCCACACCTTCGGAATCGCCCTGAAAGGCTTGCCCCTACCGGCTCGTTTCCTGGAAAATGTCCTCCTAGCAGGGCAATATCTGGAAATTTTGCTCTCCGAAGTCACCCGCATGCAGCGAGCCGGCCAGTGTCGCGGTCTTTCAGGGTCGGCAGGCTGGCTGCGCTACACCAGCGCCGCTATGATTGGCTCTCTATACATCCGCAGCCTCCAGCGAGCCGAGCGAGTTTACGGCGCAATGGTGGCTCGCGGCTATCACGGCTTCCTGCCGGTGGACCAGCGATCCACCCCCTTTGAGCGCGCCAGTTTGGCCGGTGGGGCTTTAGTTGCCGGTTGGCTAACCCTGGCGTCATACTTAAAATTGTGAGTGGTGAAATTTCCGTTTCAATCTCATGTCCGGCCAATTGCCCATAATTCCTCTCTCCCTTGCTGCCAGACCGCATAAATTCGGTCTCTGCAAGAGACACCCGCACACTAGCCTCAGGCGCATATTACGGGAAATTAACCAGACATGATATGAGTGTTCTAACCCCCAACCCCCAATCCCCAACCCCCAATCCCCGCACAGTTGGAGTTGCCGTTCGCGACCTAGTATTTTCCTATCCCCAGCAGCCGCCGGTTTTGCGGGGGATTTCCTTCACCGTCAATCAAGGAGAGCGAGTTGCCCTGCTCGGGCCCACAGGTTCCGGCAAAAGCACCTTACTGGAAAATCTGATAGGCTTGAAACAGCCCAACGCCGGCCAAATTTGGATACAGGGCACTCGCCTCGAACCGGCAACCCTGCCGCAAGTGCGCCGGCAAATCGGTTTTTCCTTCCAAGACGCCAGCGACCAGCTGTTTATGCCAACCATCCTGGAAGACATCACCTTTGGCCCGCGCAATTACGGCGCAAAACCCGCAGCAGCAGCAGAAAAAGCGCACAAACTGCTCGCAGAATTCGGTCTGGAAACCTACGCCCACCGTTCCGCGCACGAACTTTCCGGCGGCCAGAAACGCCTTGCCGCCCTAGCTGCTATTCTGGCATTAGAGCCTTCCGTGCTAATTTTGGACGAGCCCACAACCGGCCTCGATCCGGGGTGGCGGCGTCACCTAGCCAAAGTGCTCTCTAAGCTGCCGGTGCGGGTGCTGCTCATTGCTTCCCACGACCTGAATTGGATTGGCAAAACCACAGACAGAGCGCTAGTTTTGGCCGGTGGGGAAATTCAGGCAGATGCGCCAACCCGCGAACTGCTGCGAGATGGCTCAGTCCTGGAACAGTACGGTTTGCCTTTGGATTATTAAAGGGTTTGGGCCGGGATTTGGGGATTTGGGGATTGGGGGTTTAGCAAATTAGAAGATTGAAGTATAGCTATGACAAAGGGATTGGAAGAATTCGTTGAGCTTACGCAGCAGATTATTGCTGCGTGTTATGAGGGGCAAAAAATTCTTGATCCCGGTCTTTACTCGTTCCCAGCCTCAGGCTGGGAACGCGATTCTGGAGGCTCTGCCTCCTTTCTCCTACAAGCAAACTAAAAGCCTAACAGCTTACCTCAAACTATCTCGGAAATGCGCGTCTCTAAATTACCTGTGGCGCTTTTGGTGAATTTCGGAGATACAAGCACTCCGCCGCTTTGAAAACCGCGACCCATCCCTTAATCCCCTAATCCCCTAATCCCGGCTCTTTCAATTTTACCACGGCTTCCCGGTAAAGCGCCACCGCTAAGTCTCGGATGATTTCTTCGCTCTCGAAGGAATCTCCGAATTTTTTTTTTGCTGTCTCGACGCAGAGTTTCATCAGTTCTGCTGACTCCTCGATGTGGCCGGCAATCTCCTGTTGCTGTTCTGGGGATGGTTCCTTGGGCTGTGTTTCTTCTTGGGGGGGAATGTCGTTTTGCTTTCTTTTTTGTATTTCTTCGGAGAACCCGGACGCGATGATGCCGGCAGGGAGGGCAAATAAGCCAATCCCAATGAAGGCGAGTGCCGCACTGAAGAATTTTCCCAGGGGGGTGACGGGGTAAACGTCTCCATAGCCAACGGTTGTCAGGGTGACTACTCCCCACCACATGGCTGCCGCTATGCTGGGAAATGCTGCGGGTTGTGCTTTGTTTTCTGCATAGTACATGACCGATGAGGCAAAGATTAACAGGATTAAGACGGATAGGAATGTCATCGCTAACTCATCTTTTTTGTTTCCTATTACTTGTAAAATGGCTTGCAGCGACTGGGAGTATCTAATTAGCTTTAATAAGCGGAGCAGCCGAAAGATGTCGGCTTCTTTTATCAGCGCGACATCTGGAAATAGGGCCATTAAGTAAAAGGGCAGGATGGCCATCAAGTCGGCGATCACTAAGGGGGTGAGGGCATATCCCAGTCTCCCCCAAATCGGATGCCGGTATCTGGGATCGGCGGTGCATGACCACAGTTGCAAAATGTATAAAATTGTAAAGTACAGTAAAACTGTCAGCTCAATTCCTGAGAAGAGTATGTTATACTGAAAGGAGAGGGCTTTGGATGTTTCTAAAATAAAGGCGCTGACATCTAAGATGACTAAAACAGTGACGCTAATGTCGTCAAATCGGCTCAGCCAGTCCTGAGGGTCTGAGGATTCTAGGATTTCATAGACTCGGCTTTTAAGTGGTTGACTCATCTGACCGGGGCGGCTGGGGCGAGCGGGATATGAATATCTATAGCAGCTTTCAATGATTTTGGCAACCTCTGGGGGCCCAGAACCCCGGTTTCTTTGAGAACCCGGGGTTGTGCAATATCTTCCTGGGATTGAGACGCTTCTAGCTGATGTGTTAAATTGTCCCTCTTTTCTTTGCTTGGCGTAACCGGAACGGCGGCGGTTTATTAAAAAAAGCTCGCTGACGTGGGGGCTCTGGTGCGGCGAGAGCTGGGCTGCGGCTGAGGCTGCCAAATGCTATGATAATGTAAATCCCGGAAATGTCTTCAGCAATGGCCTGACATGACGATGAAAACTCCCTCACTGGCTCAACGGTTAACCGGCTTGGCAATGGGACTGGGCGCAGCAGCCACTTTCAGTCACCCGGGCGCGGCGGAAGGTACAACCTTTTTTTGCGGCGCGAGCGATGGCATCCCCGCAACTATCGCCCGCATCCGAGGGGAAGAGGTGCCGGTGATTCTCTGGAATTCTCCAGATATCGGGGATTCCGGCGATACGCCACAGCAGCGCTGCGAGAATGTCTCTGAAAAATTCCAGATTTATTATGACACCGGCACGCTGAATTACATTACGACGGCGAGGAGGGATGGCCAAGTGGTGGCGTGCGCCGCTCAGGGTGCGGGGGAGCCTTGCGCCGAGGTGCTGTTTCCGCTAAAGTCGGATGAGAAGAACCCCAAAAGTGCTCTGCAACGGATATTGCGCATCCGCGTTCCGGCTGACGGGCCAATCAGCGAAACAGACCCCCGCGTCTACATTAGTCTGGATAAGTATCTCAACGGTCAGTACCCCAGCTTGGATCTGACTCGCATCCGCACACCGGCCTCTGAATCTGACAATTCCCCCCAGTGAGGGCGGACTGACGCACCCGAACACGATCTGAAAGGTGACGGGAAATTCAACTTTATGGGCTTATATTTTTCCTACAGTTTTTTCAGGAGACTGCCGGCGGCGCTTTTGGGTCCGGCTATCGCACAGGGGCAAAATCCCGGTTCGGGCGCAACCGCAGTCACCGGCAACTTCAAAAATCAGTTGGAATTCTCTGGCCTGAAAATTTGGCGATCGACTGATAGCGGAGAGCCCTGATGTCGTATCATAAAGTCACAATAAAAATACTGACAGCTGTTACAATTATATATCATACTTTCGGTTGGTCAAATTTTTCTCAGGCTCAAAACCTCCAAGAAATCAATCAATTGCGTGACACGAATCAATGTCAGGGATGCGATCTCAGAGGTGCCAGTCTCAGCCGCGCCGACCTCAAAGGAGTCAACTTGAGCCGCGCCGACTTGAGCGGTGCCGATCTCAAGTATGCTAACCTGGAGAGTTCCGATTTGAGCGGCAGCAACCTGCAAAATGCCGGACTGCATTTTGCCAACCTGGAAAATGCGGATCTCAGAGGTGCTGACCTCAGCAATGTTAACCTCTCTGCGGCCACACTCAAAAATGCCAGAATCGACCGGACGACAAAAATTGACGCCAAATGGCGTCTGGTTTGGGAGATTGTCAGTCTGGGAGGGCGAGGGCGAGATATTAGCGGTGCCGATTTGAGTCAAGCGAATTTGCAAGCGGCGAACTTGAGTGGGGCGAACTTAAGTGGGTCTGATTTGAGTGCTGCCCAACTGAATAATGCTAACCTCAATAGTGTCAACCTGAACGGTGCTAAACTGATTAATGCGGACTTGAATCGCGCTAACCTAACTCACGCTAAGCTCAGGAATGCTAACCTGAGGGATGCTAACCTGAGCGGTGCTGACCTCAGCGCTGCTGACTTGAAAGGTGCGGATTTGAGGGGTGCGGACTTGAGGGGCGCTGATTTAAGAAGCGATGCTTACTGGGGGAATACGCGACTGGAAGGGGCTAACCTGGAAGGGGCCAATCTGTGCGGGGCGATCGTAAGCGATGGGAAAAGATCCGAGCAAGGCTGTGATTAGTAGAGACAAGGGCAGGCGCGCTATACAACTTAATAATGTAAAAAAAATTAACCGCGCCATAAAAAAATGCTATATAATTAATAATTAAGTTATAGATCATCTGCCAAAGCTGCTTTGAGAGGACTTAAATGCTGCCTTCCCGCTTTCGCTCCCTCAGCCTTGTGACGGTTATTCTGTTAATGCCGGCAATCCTCGCACTCCCCTCCTCGCCTTATGGGAGAGGGGATTGGCAGTTGAGGGGCGCAGCAGCAGCACAGGAACGCAGCAACACACCGGCAGTCCCCAGCGCCGGTGAAGCGGACCGGCTCTTTCAACAATGTGCCGAGCAATTGCGCACCGGCTACTTTCGAGACGCCCTGCAAACCTGCCAGCAAGTTCTCGCCATTCGCCAGCAGCTCAACGACACAGCCGGCATCGCAGACACCCTAAACCAGATGGGTGAAGTTCTCCTCAATCTGAGCGAATACGAGACAGCTTTAGAAAATTTAGAGCGAGCGAGAGCGCTTTACAAACAGCTAAACAATCCCGCCGGTGAGGCGGTGGCTCTCAACCATATCGGTTTTGTTTACCGCCGGCAGGGCAAGTATTCCCAAGCTTTGAATTCGCACCGGCAAGCCTTGCAAATAGCTCAAAAAATTGCTAAACTGGAAGTGGAGGGAGAATCGCTCCACAACATCGCTGCTGTCAGGGCCGATTTGGGCGAGTATGGCGAGGCGCTGGAACTGTACCGGCAAGCTTTAGCGATTCGCCGGCAAGTGGGCGACAAGCGGGGCGAAGGGCGCACCCTAAATAATATAGCCGGCGTTTACGACACTCTGGGAGATAGCAAGAAAGCGCTGGAATCCTACCAGCAAGCCCTAGCCATTCGCCAGGAAATTGGCGACAGAGCCGGTGCCGGTCGCATTCTCAATAACATCGGGGTATTATACCGGCAGCAGGCAGAATATTCTCAAGCCATCAGTTACTTCGAGCGAGCTTTGCCTGCGCTTCAAGAAACCGGCGACAGGGGAAGCCTGAACAGCACGCTCAACAGCCTTGGCGCTCTTTACGAAAGTGCCGGCAAGTATCCGGAGGCGCTGGCATCCTACCAGCAAGCGCTGGCACTCGCCAGAGAAATTGGCGACAAACCCGGCGCGAGAAAAGCGCTCAGCAATATCGGGTTTGTCTTTGCCCGACAGAACCAGCCGGAGTTAGGGATTGTTTTCTACAAGCAAGCCGTCAACATTACCGAGGCGATCCGGCAAGATTTGCGGCAGCTGTCTCGGGAAGAGCAGCAGTCTTACACAGAAACAGTAGCCGACACCTATCGCAGTTTGGCTGACCTGCTGCTCAGGGAAAATCGGGTGCTGGAAGCGCAACAGGTTCTGGATTTGCTCAAGGTTCAGGAACTCGACGACTACCTGAAAACCGTGCGGGGAAATGAGCGGACATCTGGGGGGGTGGACTTGCTGCCCTCTGAACAGGGGGTATCAGCGGAGTGGGCGCGCATTCAAGACAGGGCAATTCAGCTGGGAAAAGAACTGGCAGAACTGCAAAAGATTCCACCGGCATCCCGAACGCCGGCCCAGCAATTGCGCTTAGCGGAACTGGAGAAAATTCAGCAGGAAATTCGCCAGCAATTTAGGGAATTCAGCCGCCGTCCTGAGGTAGTGGCGCGGGTGCGGCAGCTCGACGGAACAGCAGCAGGAGAAAATCTGGATTTGCCCCGTCTCAACCGGCTGCGAGAGACTCTGCAAAAACTGCGGCGAAGAGAGAGCGGGAAGACGCCTGTGGTGCTGTATCCGCTGGTGCTGGAAGACCGGCTGGAATTGGTGCTGGTGAGTGCGGATTCGACCCCGATTCACCGCACAGTGCCGGTGCGGCGGAAAGAACTTATTGAAGCGATTGCAGCCTTTCGGGAAGCGCTCACGAATCGCACAAAATCAGTTATCAAAGTTCAGGAGTCCGCGCGTTTGCTGTATGGCTGGCTGATTCAGCCGGTGGAAAAGGACCTGGCGCAAGCCAGCGCCGAAATCATTCTCTACGCTCCTGATAGCCAGTTGCGCTACATTCCCCTCGCCGCTCTTTTTGATGGCAAGCAGTGGCTGGCGCAGCGCTTCAGCGTCAATAATATCACTGCTGCCAGCCTGACGAACTTCGACACCCCACCGCAAAATCAGCCCCGCATTCTTGCCGGTGCCTTTACCACCGGCAGTTACAGCGTCTGGGTGGGGACGCGCCAGGTTCCCTTCGCTGGGTTGCCGTTTGCCGGTCAGGAAGTGGAAAATCTGGCGGTTCTATTTCCGGGGACGACGAAATTGCTAGACCGGGACTTCAGCCGCGACGCCACTGTGCCCCGCATGAATCAGTACAGCACTGTCCATCTGGCAACCCATGCGGAGTTTGCCAGCGGTCAGCCAGAAGATTCTTTTATTCTTTTTGGGGATGGCAGTCGCGTTACGCTCGCAGATGTGGGAGACTGGAAATTGTCGAATGTGGATTTGATGGTGCTGAGCGCCTGCAAAACTGGCGTCGGCGGTGTGCTGGGGAATGGGGTGGAGATTTTGGGCTTTGGCTACCAGATGCAGCAAGCCGGTGCGAGGGCGTCGGTGGCTTCTCTGTGGTCTGTGGACGACGGCAGCACGCAAGTGCTGATGGATGCTTTCTATGCGGCGCTGAAAACCGGCACCGTCACGAAAGCCGAAGCCCTGCGAACCGCTCAAATCTCCCTGATTGCCGGCAGCTACCGCCACCCTTACTACTGGGCTCCGTTTATTTTGATTGGCAATGGGCTGTGAGGGGATTGGGCGGATTTGGGATTTGGGATAAAGGAACCGCAGGGTGCGCAGATACAGCGAGTTCTGTCCCTTCGTGTGAATTTCAGAACCCCGGTTTCTTTAACCCGGGGTTCGGGGCCCTCAGCGGTTGCGCCCATCATTTAGAACTGCTATAGCTGTAATTTATGTCCAGTTGATTTACCGCACGAATGCCCCCTCACCCCCCTCCCCCCTGTCCCACAAGGGGAGAGGGGGAGTGAGAAAAAACGGCGTCACGCAGTGGCTGGCCAAACCCGATTGAACAGCGCCAGCCTGACCCGTGTCAAAATCTCTCAGGTGTTATATAATAAGAGTGCAGTCGCCATAGATGAGCCACTTTTTAAGCGTCAGGGAAGATAGTTTGAGCGAAACGTTAAATTATAAATTAGTCCCCCTCTTTCAGTCAACCCCTCAACACAAAAAGGTAAGTCATAATGGCTAACCGAAAATCAAAAACTCTCGACAGGACCCGCTCGCAACTGGAGGCCAAAAGGCGCGACAGTGAGGAGCAATTTCGCTTGATGGCTGAGACAGCCCCATTCACGATTTGGATCGCAGATGGTTCCGGGGGCTGGAATTACTGCAATTCGGTCTGGCTGGAACTGACAGGGCGTCCCCTGTCCGGGCAGCAAGGGATGGGCTGGCTGAGCAGCATCCATCCAGAGGACAGACAGCGGTGTCGGGACACCTATCTCGCCGCCGTTAAGGTCGGGGAAAAGTTCCAGATAGAGTGCCGGTCGCTGGGAGCGAGTGGGGAGTGCCGGTGGGTAATGCATGCCGGCGCACCGCGATTTGCCCCGGATGGCAGCTTGATGGGTTACACCGGCACCGCCACGGATATAACAGACACAAAAATAGCAGAAATCGCGCTGCAGCGGGGAAATGAGGATCTGGAGCGGCGAGTTGAAGAGCGCACTGCAGAACTGGTTTCTAGAAACGCGCAATTGCAGCAAGCGATTGCTGAGCTGGAGGCAGCTAAAATGGAGCTAGACCGGCTGTTCAGCGTTTCCGCTGACTTGCTGGCGATTGCGGATATGGACGGGTATTTTAAGCGAGTCAATCCTGCTGTAGAAACTATCTTGGGCTACACAGCTGAGGAATTTTTGGCGGCTCGCTGGATAGAGCTGATTCACCCAGACGACCGAGCTAGAACTGTGGCGGAAGGCGAAGAGCAAATCGCCACGGGAAAACCGTCGGTTCAATTTGAGAATCGCTATCGCTGTAAAGATGGGTCGTACAAGTGGCTGGCTTGGAACTCAATGCCGGTTCCTGAGGAAGGGTTCATTTGTGCGGTGGCGCGTGACATCACCGAGCGCAAACACGCAGAAGAAGCCTTGCGCGAGAGCGAACAGCGATACCAAACTTTGGCGAGACTGTCGCCGGTGGGAATATTCCGCAGCGACGCCGAAGGAAACAACACCTACGCCAACGAGCGCTGGTGCGAGATTGCCGGACAGACTTTAGAAACTGCGGGGGGAAATGGCTGGGCAGAGGCAGTGCATCCTGAAGACAGGGAGCGAGCCTTTACCGCCTGGAGGACTGCTGCGCTCAGTGGCGTGCCGTTTCAAAATGAAATGAGGCTGGTGCGTCCTGATGGCAGTTTGGTGTGGTGCTTGGTGCAGGCAATTCCTGAGATGGGGGAGGATGGTAGACTCCGAGGCTATGTGGGAACAGTTACGGATATTAGTGACCGCAAACAAGCTGAAATTGCTTTGCAAGAATCTGAGGCGCGGTTCCAGGGGTTGGCGGAAAACTTGCCGGGATTGATCTATCAGTACCGGTACTGTGCCGGCAATCCCAGAGGAGAGTTTCCTTATATCAGTGCCGGTTGCTGTGACCTTTTTGAGTTAGAGCCAGAAACCGTCGTGCGAAATGGTGACTTGATTTGGCAGCAAGTTCACCCGGAGGACGAGAGGGGCTTGGCGGAGTCTGTTCTCGCCGCCGCACACACTGGGCAGTGGCGCAGGGAGTGGCGCAGCATCACGCCATCCGGCAAGATCAAGTGGATTCAAGGAGTAGCCAGACTCAAACAGGAAGTGGACGGCATTATGCTTTGGGATGGCTTGATGCTAGATATCACTGAGCGCAAATTTCTGGAAGAAGAATTAGCCCTGCGGCAAGCGCAATTTGACGCTTTCTTCACTGCTGCCCCCGCCGGCATGGTGATTCTCGACACCGACCTGCGCTACTCGCAAATTAATCGCGCTTTAGCGGCAATGGGGGGGCGGTCAGTCGGGGACTATCTGGGCAAGACGCTCAGGGAAGCAGAGCCGCAACTGGCTGAGGCTATAGAGCCACTGTACCGGCAAATGTTGGCGACCGGCAAGCCCCTGCTCAATCAGGAGCTGAGCGGTGAAATTGCCAGCGATCCTGGTGTTGACCGGCACTGGCTGTGCTCTTATTTTCCCCTTCCCGGTCAGGACGGAACTCCCATCGGTTTGGGCGCAGTGGTTGTGGAAATTACCGATCTCAAGCAAGCCGAGCAAGCTCAAGCCCGACTGACTGCGCTCCTGGAAGCCACCACGGACTTTGTTGCCATGTCTGATGCGGCTGGACGGATGATCTACGTTAACAGAGCCGGTCGCTTAATGGTGGGAATTGGCGAAGATGAAGACATTACCGCTCTCACTATCCCCGATTTTATCCCAGACTCAGAAATTGAGAAGTCGGCCAGTGAAATTATCCCAACCTGTGTGAGCGAGGGGGTGTGGAGAGGCGAGTTTGCCCTGCAACATCGCAATGGGACGGTAATTCCTGTATCCCAGGTTTCCATGTCCCACAAATCGGAAAGCGGCGAGGTGGAGTTCCTGTCAGTCATCGCTCGCGATATCACGCAGCGCGTACAAGCTGAAGAGGCGCTGCGCAAAAGTGAGGGACTGTACCGCACTTTGGTGGATAATTTTCCCGATGGAGCGGTATTTCTATTTGACCCCGACTTGCGCTACATCCTCGCCGGTGGCTCTGAGCTAGAGCGGCTGGGTTTTGACTCAGCCTCTGTAGAGGGTAAAAATGCTGTGGAATTTTGGCCGGCAGGAGCTCGCGAGCGAATTGCCCAGCTTCACCGCGCGGCGATTGCCGGTGAGGTGAGGGCGGAAGAAAACGCTTGGAGTGGGAACATCTACTTCATGCAAACGCTGCCGGTAAAAAATCACCAGGGAGAAATTTTTGCCGGCATGCTCGTCTCCCAGAATATCACCGAATACAAACAAGCCGAAGAGGCGCTGAGGCAATCGGAAGCCCAGTTGCGAGAGCAAGCGCAGCGGGCGGAATTGCTCAACCGGCTGGCGAGCCAGATCCGCCAGTCCCTGGACTTGGACACACTCTTAAAAACAGCGGTGAACTCCACCCGCAATGTGCTTGCGATTGACCGCTGTCACTTCGCCTGGTATCGCCCCCACGCCAATCCACCCTCTTGGGAGGTGATTGAGGAAGCCAAAGCACCGGCTCTCCCCAGCCAATTGGGTTTTTATCCCGCCAGTGACGTCGGACCCGTCACCGATACAATTATAGCAGGAGAAATGATTTGTGTCAGTGAGGCAGACAAGTTTCCCGAACCGATTTTTCGGCAATTTTTGCTCAAGTTGGGCCACAAATCGGAGGCCGTTCTTCCCATTAAAACGCGCTCCGAGGAAATTGGCGTGCTGATATTTGCCTCTTGCTATTCAGCCCACTACTGGAGCCAAAGTGAAATAGAACTCCTGCAAGCCGTGAGCGAGCAAGTGGGCATTGCCATCAACCAAGCCGAACTCTACGAGCGAACCCGCAAAGCTGCCCAAGAGGCGACGGCTAAGAGCCAGCAGCTGGAACTCGCTTTGCAGCAACTCCAGCGCACCCAGTCCCAGCTGATTCAGAGTGAAAAAATGTCCTCCCTAGGCCAGCTCGTCGCGGGGGTAGCTCACGAAATTAACAATCCGGTTAGCTTTATTTATGGCAATGTTGAGCATGCCAGAGAGTACGCCGGCGATCTGTTAAGCCTGATTCAGCTCTACCGCGACACTTATCCCCATCCCGCCGCTGCAATTGAAGCCGAAATAGAGGCAATCGACCTGGATTTTCTCACAGAAGACATGCCAAAGCTGCTCGATTCGATGAAAATGGGAGCAGAGCGCATCGGTGAGATCGTGCGCTCTTTGCGCACCTTTTCCCGGCTCGACGAAGCGGCGGTCAAAGAAGTCAACCTCCACGAAGGCATCGACAGCACTCTAATGATCCTGCAAAACCGCTTGAAGCAGCGCCCCGATCATCCGGCAATTCAGGTGATTAAAGAGTACGGCGACTTACCTTTAGTGGAGTGCTGCGCCGGCCAGCTGAATCAAGTGTTTATGAATCTCCTGAATAATGCCATTGACGCCCTAGACGAACAGCAAGCCAAGGTGACGCCCGAAGACCTGAAGGCCAATCCCAGCACCATAAAAATTGTTACCTCCGCCCTCGATAAGGAGTGGGTCGCTATCTCGATTGCCGACAGCGGTTCCGGAATCCCCGAGGCTGTGAAAAAGCGGCTATTTGACCCATTCTTTACCACTAAACCTGTGGGCAAAGGCACGGGACTGGGCCTGTCTATCAGCTATCAAATTGTGGTAGAAAAGCACGGCGGCAGGTTATATTGCAACTCGCAGCTGGGCAAGGGTGCGGAGTTTGTCATGGAGATTCCGGTCCGGCAAAGCCGGTGATACAAATTTTGGATTTTGGATTTTGGATTTTGGATTTTTCTCCCGGACCTCAAACAAAAGTAGGGGCGTTACGCGCCAGTGTAACGCCCCTAAATATCCTGCTCACTCAAGTAAGATGCTCTCCGAAAAGCCTCACTTCAAGAAAAGAGAGGAGGCAGAGCCTCACCTGAAGCGTTCCCAGGCTGGAGCCTGGGAACGAGAAAAATCCAAAATCCAAAATAGGGATATAACACCTAACACCTAACACCTCATTTATGAAGCGCCGTCAGTTTTTGCAATTCACCGGCTCCGCTATAGCCACTTTGGGGTTGAGCCAGCTGGACATTCAGCAGCAGGGCAACCGCGTCGGGAAGGTGCTAGCTCAAAACACCCCGCGCAAACTCGCCTTGCTGGTCGGAATTAATGACTATCCCAGCACTGCCGGCTTTTCCAAATTGCAGGGGTGCGTGACGGATGTGAATTTGCAGCGAAAGCTGCTGATTTACCGCTTTGGTTTCAATCCCAAAGATATCCTCACCCTCACTGACGCAGAAGCCACCCGCACCGGCATCCTGCAAGCGTTTGAGGAACACTTGATAAAGCAAGCCAAACCCGGAGATGTGGCCGTGTTTCACTACTCCGGACACGGCTCCCAAGTGATTGACCCCGATAGAGACAGTCCGGACGGTCTAAACAGCACTTTTGTGCCGGTGGATAGCAAACTTCCCTCCGGTTTCCCCTCCCAAGGAGGCGCAGTGCAAGACATCACCGGGCACACGCTATTTTTGCTAATGGCGGCTTTGCCAACAGAAAATGTTACCGCTGTTTTGGATAGCTGTCACTCCGGAGGCGGAACGCGGGGAAATATGACGGTGAGATCGCGAGCCGGCGGCAAAAAACTGCAAGCCAGTCCGGCTGAATTTGACTACCAGCAGCAGTGGCTGAAGCGCCTGAATCTTTCTAACGAGGAGTTTATTCAGCAGCGCCGCGCCGGGGTGGCGAAAGGGGTAGCAATCGCCTCGACAAAGCGCAACCAGCTAGCCGCTGACGCGCCGTTTAGCGACTTTTTTGCCGGCGCTTTCACTTACCTGATGACTCAGTACCTGTGGCAGCAAACCGGCAGCCCGCAATTTATCAGCGCTATCCCCAATATTGCTCGCAGTACGACGCGGCTTTCTTTCAGCCGGCAAGAGCCGGTATTTGAAGTTAAACCGGCAAGCAATAATGACAGCCAGCCGCTCTATTTTATCAGCCGGCAAACCCCACCGGCGGAAGCAGTTATCACCGGCATCACCGGCGGGGTGGCGGAACTCTGGCTCGGGGGGCTTGACCCCCAAAGTCTGGCCGCCTTTGGCCCGGGTGCGCTGCTCAGCGTGGTGGACGCCGGCGGGCGGGAGCGCGGGATAGTGCGGCTGGAATCCCGCCAGGGACTGGTCGGGCGGGGTCAGGTGCTCCAAGCTGCGGAACTGGGGGCGCTGCTGCAAGAGCGAGTGCGCGGGGTTCCCAGCGATTTGACGCTGCGCCTCGGGCTTGACTCTTCTCTAGGCAAGGATGCAGGTGCTGCCAAACAAGCCCTGGAAGCGATCGCTCGCATGGAAGCTCTCCCCCTCCAGCAGGGGGAGGTGCAGTATATCTTAGGGCGGATGACCGGCACCTACTTCCAAGAATTACAATCGCGGCGGGTTCCGGACCTCCCCGCCCTGAACAGCACCGGCTTGTTCTCGCCCAGTCTGGAAGTGATTCCCGGATCTTTTGGGCCGGCGGGCGAGCCGGTGAGCGCTGCAGTGAGCCGCTTGCAGCCGAAACTCAAGTCCCTGCTCGCCGCCCGGACGGTTAAGCTGGCCCTCAATACCAATTCCTCGCGGCTCAATCTGGCGGTTTCGATGATTCCGGAGGGGGAAGCCGGCAGGATTTTGGCCCAGTCGTTCCCCGTGCGGGGCGTCGGGCGCAACAGCCCCGAGCCACAAGTCGCGCCCGGGGCCAACCGGCTGCCGGTGGGGACGCCGATTCAATTCCTGATTGCCAACAGTGAGGGGCGCGATCTCTATTTGAGCGTGCTGGCCATCGATCCGGCAGGGGAAATTTCGGTGATTTTTCCCAATCAGTGGACGGCTTCGGATGACGTCACCCGCTTGGGTGCCGGTCAGACCCTCCAGATTCCAGACCCCAGCAAGGACGGCTTCCAGCTGGTCACCCAGCAGCCCAAAGGCGTCAGCGAGGTGCTGGCGATCGCCAGCAGCGCCCCCCTGCGCAAAGCCCTGCAAGCGCTGCGCAACTTGTCCTCCCACGCGGGACAGCAGCGCGGACCCGTGACCCTGGCCGAGCCAGCGCAGGTGGTGGGCGATTTGCTCGATGATTTGGGGGAAACCACTCGCGGCGGCGGGGCAACTGCCGGCAATCGAGCCGTTCGCGGCGTCGATACGGCCCAGATGGCGGCGCTGTCGGTGACTTTTGAGGTGATTTAATGCCCCTGCAGGGTGCCGCACTCAGGGCGCACCCCGCTCTAACTCTTTCCACCCATTGACATTATCCTATCCTAACTATTGCCATTTTTTATCGTAAAGTTGGGGAAATTGTCTGTTAAGTTGTTTAAACTATGTACTTAAGCGGGTACAGAACAGCTTGGCAAGACCCCGGCTCAGTTACCCCCAGCGCAAGAGTAGGAAGAGATTCAGCAAAGCTATGCAGGAACTGATTGGCCTTATCATTTTAATCATCGCAACCTTTGCCTTTACTTACATGGCGGGAATCCTGGGTCTTGTGTTCAGTGGGCTGTTTGCGGTCCTCGGCGGAATCCCAGAGTGGATTTGGACAGCTGCCCTACTGTCGCTGACCATTTCTGTTTCTCGATTTGACAGTTCTTTGTGACGCCTTGCGGGCATCATCGCATCATCGCATCATCGCATCATCGCATCGGGCATTGAGTTAATTATCAACTTTTCGTCCAACCCCTAACCCCTAGCCCCTAACCCCTAATCCCTAACATGGGCATGGGGGATTGGGCAGGAGTAGTGCCATCTTTCGCCGCGTCACAAATCTTTCAGGGCAGCTCTGCCCTAAAAGCCTTCCTGTTAGAACAGAAGGATTGTAAAAACAATTTTAATTTCTGACATCAGTCAACCTGAAATGATATAATTACCACATGCTATCAGGGAATCATCTCAAATTTCCTCAGACGTTTTCTTGTGGGGACAAGATTTATCGCGTCCCCACAACACAAAACGGATTGCCGCCCTCTCCTCAGCGGCATCTCGGAGATGCAGATTTATGCCCCCTCAAAAGTCCCGCCAGTTCTTGTAATTCACCGGCTCTTTTCTAAGAACCTCGGACTTAGCCCCCTCGCTATCACACGCCTAGCTCGCAGATATGGGAGGGAGCCGGCGCTCAAGTATGGCTAGCCAATAGGCGTTGCCGGTGGGCATTAATAACTATTCATCTAGCAGTCTCTTCGATTCTTTAAGCGTGAATTTATAGCGTAATTGTTAAGAAAGTTAAAGTTACTTGGGGCTGGATGTGGCGATTTATATGATTCCGGAGGGGAAAGCCGGCAAAATTGTGGCCCAGTTGTTTCCTGTGCGGGATAGCACAGAATGGCGTGACGCGCTAGGGGTTAGCTGAAATGCTGCGGCACCGGCACTCGGACAAAAATACAGCAGTAGTCATATTGGTTAAGACATCAATGGCGCAGGGACAAAAGGATTAGGAAAGGCGTCTCGCCGGTCTTACTGTCTTAACCTAACTGCATGCTGCTATAGCGTCCCAAGAGTCCCCCAGCAACCCAATCCCCCTGTTCGGGTCCTCAAGACTGCCGAAATCGCGGCGCTGCCGATTGTTTGTCTGGTGATTTAAGGCCAATCGGGAGAGCCGGTGCGCCACCCTTACATAATTTCCGATTAATTAGTATAAATTCGCTTTGAGAGCGGGTCCGGTCGCACGGATTGCGTTTTTCCTGCTGGGCAGAGAATCTGCTCTCTCTCTGCCCCCCGGATCCCGAAAGCTGCCCTTTATTATGGAAAAACTAAACAATCGGAAATGAGAGCGGGGATTGTTGCGGATTGTGCGAACGCCCCGGCGGAACGCACGTTGATTTCGGGCCGAGTGAAGGTCGCCCTTCTCTGGAGCTTTACATTTACTTATTATACAGTTACATTTAGTTGCATTTATTTACATCAAACTTTGATCTATTGCTTGCTAAATCCTTTAAACTTTGAGTTTGTGCGGGTAAAGTACAGTACGGCCAGACGCCGGCTGAATGGCCCGCGCATGCAAAAGTAGGAGGAATGCTGCTTGAGATTTCTGGCGAAATCCCAGAGAGGATTTGGACAGCTGCTTAGCCAGTGGCTGACAGTCTATTTCGGGAATTTCCCAAGCCGTCTGGCGTTTGTTGAAGGTGCCAAAAAGCTTTCACACTTCTGCTAACAGAGTAGATGTGAGAGAAAGCACCGTAGCTTTTAGCTCGAACGCCGCCAGGTGGGCAAGATTTCACCGGCATCACATCCTCCCGCAAAGTTCAACACTTAACCCCAATCAGGGAGCTAGAAACCACTATGGTAACGACAGCCCAAACCATCCTCGATCAGTACGGTGCAGGTAAACGGGATTTTCTGTACCTTTACTTGCCCGACGTTGACCTGAGTAACTTTAAGAACCTCTCTGGTGCGAACTTCAGCTATTCCTACCTGCTGGGGGCGAAACTGTGGGGGTCCTTCCTGATACAATCCAGCCTGAACTATACCTTCTTGGGCTATGCCCAGCTACAGGGAGCCTCGCTCGTAAAGGCAGACCTAACTTATGCTTACTTGTGCAATGCGGATCTCAGCAAAGCAGATCTGACGGGTGCTAGCCTGCGCCATGCGGATTTGACGAATGCCAATCTCAGCGGGGCAAAACTCGGGGGGGCCGACTTAACCGGCGCTACCCTAAAGGGTGCTAATTTTAAGGGTGCGTCCTTCGAGGGTGGCACCCCGTATGTGCTGGCTTCAGGGAAATTTGAGGTGCAAGCGAATCAGCCTGGTGGAGTGAAGTTTACCAACCCCGTTGATGGTGACGTCAGCATAGTATGTACTCCATTAGGTAAATGGTCGGCGTACACAGCAACCAGTAATTTCGTATGCGACGCATCAGGGCTTGTCGGGCCCGATTACACAGTTTACCAAAAGAATTCTCCCTACCCACAGTACAACTTGGGGGCCTTGGTAGCGGCGAGCGCAGATCTTAGCGTGGCGACGCTGGTGAATACTGAAAAGCAAATTCCCATGAAACCGAATGAAACCCTTATCTTCATGATGAATGACGACAAGCGTTATTACGCGGATAACACAGGTTATCTCACTGTCAATTGGAAAGCTATACCCACGTGTTGAGCCTGACAATCGCGAGCTAGCTGCTTCAGTCCAAGAGCGGCGAAATGTAACTTTTGTCGCTCTTGGGCTGACCGGCTTTCCCCTGACGCGCCGGCTCTGGCCAAACTCGGACATGCCTTGATGTCTATTTGAACCGCAGAAATACAGATATCTCCGCTATCATCTGCGCCCATCTACTTCTACTTCTGCGTCTATCTGCGGTTCAAATAAAAATCTGGTATTGGACAAGCCGGTTGCGGGGACGGGAATAAGTTTGCACGGATAGCGTCTGTCATCTAACTGAGGTACTGAGAAACCCGGTTTCTTAAAGAAACCGGGTTTCTTGTGCTTGCCCACCGGCTTCTCCCCCCTGTTAAATTTTGTTAAAATTTTGTTAATTAATCTCCCACCGGCAATCCAGCTGTGTTAAGGTGAATTTTCAATCCCCACCGGCAAGGGCATTGACCGATGACAAAAATGGGATACTCCCTTGGGGCAGAGCTCAACTATCTTGGGTCAATTTACCGCAATCTCGGTCAGTATGCCAGAGCTTTGGAATTCTACCAGCAAAGCTTAACTGTTGCCAGACTTGCCGGCGACCGTGCCGGTGTGGGGACAGCGCTCAGCAATATTGGCACAGTTTACCACAATCTCGGGCAGCACCCCAGAGCTCTGGAATTCTTCCAGCAAGGCTTAACTATTGCCCGATTTGTCGGCGACAGAGTGGGGGAGGGGAGAGCGCTCAACAATATTGGCTTAGTTTACGGCAGCCAGAGCCAGCACGCCACAGCTTTGCCATTTTACCAGCAAGCCAATGCCATTGCAAGAGCTGCCGGCAACAGAGCCGAGGAAGGGAGAACCCTCAACAATATTGGCTTAGTTTACGGCAGTTTAGGCCAGCACGCCACAGCCTTGCAATACTACCAGCAAGCCAGTGCGATTGCAACAGCGGTTGGCGACAGAGCCGGTGTCGGGACAGCCCTCAACAATATTGGGTTAGTTTACGGCAGTCTGGGTGAGTGTGCCACAGCTTTGCAATTTTACCGGCAAGCCTTAGCCATAACCAGAGAAGCCGGCAACAGGGCGGGGGAGGGGACAATGCTCAGCAATATTGGCCTGACTTACCTGCTCACCGGCAACTTCCCCGAAGCAGAAACCGCCCTCCTCGCCGCCGTTGAGGTCAAAGAATCCCTGCGCCCAGGACTGACTGATGCCGATAAAGTCTCCATTTTCGACACCCACGCTAACGATTACCTAGCGCTGCAAAAAGCCCTGATCGCCCAAAATAAGACTTTGGCGGCGTTAGAAATTTCCGAACGCGGTAGGGCGCGGGCGTTTGTCGAATTATTAGCCAAACGCTTTTCCTGTGTTCCTGCAGAGCGCGGAGTCGCGCCCCCAGATGCCGACTCTTGCCAGCCGGCAGTCAAGCCCCCAACCCTGTGGCAAATTCAACAAATCGCCAAACAGCAAAACGCGGCACTCGTTGAATATTCAATTTTCAATCCATTGAACCCAACCGGCCAGCCTATCCTGTCACCGGCACTCTACATTTGGGTCATCAAACCCACCGGCGAAATCGCCTTTCGCTCTGTTGACCTGACATCCCTCAATACCATTCTAGCAAACCTAATTGCCAGCAGCCGCCAATCCATCGGAGTTTTTTCGCAGGTGCCGGGGGCTGGCACCGCTGCCAGACCGGGCTCTCAACAGAGACAGGCAGAAGCGAGCCAAACCGAAAAATTGCAGGTACTGCACAAACTTCTGATTGAACCGATTGCCGACTTGCTGCCAGCTGACCCCAACGATAAAGTCATCTTTATCCCCCAAGACGATTTGTTCCTCATTCCCTTTCCTGCCCTGCAAGATAGGGCCGGCAGAGCCCTGATTGAAAAGCATACTATCCTCACCGCACCCGCCATTCAGGTCTTAGAATTAACCCGCCAGCATCTAGAGACGCGAGAGATATCCTCTCTGCGAAACTTAGTGGTGGGAAATCCCACCATGCCCAGCGTGCCCCCGGCACCCGGAGAGCCGGCCCAACAGCTACCTCCCTTAGCCGGTGCGGAGCGAGAAGCATTTGCTATTGCCCCCCTGCTCAACACCAAACCGATCACCGGCAGTCAAGCCACCAAATCCGCTATTTTGCAACTGCTGCCCAAAGCGCGTATAATTCACCTAGCCACCCACGGATTGCTCGACGATATCCGGGGATTGGACAGCGCCATTGCCCTCGCCCCTTCTGGCGATGATAATGGCTTGCTCACCGCTGACGAAATCCTCAATTTGAAATTAAATGCCGAATTAGTTGTGCTGAGCGCCTGCAACACCGGCAGGGGAAAAATCACCGGCGACGGCGTGGTTGGGCTGTCGAGATCCTTAATCAGTGCCGGCACACCCAGCGTCATTGTTTCCCTGTGGGCGGTACAGGACGCCCCCACCGCCGCCTTAATGGCTGAATTTTATCACAATCTGCAAAAAAACCCCGACAAAGCCCGCGCCTTGCGCTCCGCAATGCTGGCCACAAAGCAACAGCACCCCAACCCCAGAGACTGGGCTGCTTTCACACTGATTGGGGAAGCAGAGTCAAGTTTTATTAAAATTATTTAATTGCTTTTTCTTAAGGGGTGTGCGGACAGCTGGCGAACCGGCAAATCTTAAGAGCGTGCTTGTAAAGGAATGATTAAGGCTGAGATAAAGTTGAGATACATAGGATTTTCCCTCTGGCTGAAAAGGCTTTCCTCCCGTTTTTTTAATCCAAAACCCAAAATCCAAAATTCAAAATAGGGATGAGTGGGGCCATAAATCGGTAATATTGCTGGTAGGGGTGGGGCTCACCGGAGATGTCTCAGGGTTTTCCCGGATGTTCTAAGGACGCCCCTACATCCCGCTGACCCACCATTTGAAACCGGGTTTCTTTTGGCTTCACTTTTTATGTATAAATCAGCTCTAATCCACAACCCTGAGCAAGCCCCGGCGCAAGCCGTCGAACACGCGGTCGATATGCTCTTGTTCCTGGTTGCTCAGCGCATCCTTAGATAACAGAGTCTTCATAAAGAGCTGTTGGTCCCCGCGCGTAATCCGGTGAGTAGAAAAGATTCGCTCGACGACCTGCTCCAGTGTGGGTTTAGTTGGATGCCCTTGATATTGCATGGGACTCCCGGAATGCTACAGTTCTCCTTCAGTGGATTCATGAGGTGAAAATCCTATCCCTTTCAAAGGAGCGGATGAGAGGTGATACCCCTGCTGACCCTTACATAGTGTACCCATTACCCTCCGAAACTCTAAAACGACAGCTCAAGCTGTTTGACCTGTGGCGTCGGGGGAAAGTGCCAGCAATTCACTCCCGGGATCTCACACCCCAAAAGGGATAGAAAGCCTCACAGACAGGCGTCCCGCGAGTCCGCTGCGGGCGTGTTGCGCCGGCCTCTGTTCATTGCGGCCAGACAGGGATGCCATCCCGCGCTCATCCAGCGAAACTGCAGGCACGAGAGGGAAGCGGCGCGGTCCGGGAAGCGGCGCATCCTACGCCTGCGCGAGATTTGAGACTTTCTATGTTAGAAAATGTGTTTAACCGTAAAATAAAAATATAATTTGTTCTCAGATTTTATCTGCTGTTTTAAAATTAAAAGCAATCAAACGGATTTCACCCCCGCCCTCTGGCGTCGCCGACCGGCTGTGGCAGCGCCGGCATCTCGGCTGCGATGTGCGCCGGCGTCGCACTGCGCTGCCGGACGCCTGTCCTGCGGTGACATAAATAAATGATGCTGCTGGCGAACAATGAGGGGTATAGCCCCTCGCCCCTTAGAAGAGGTTTGCAGTTGGGCTTTAGCCCTACCGGCGCGTCCGCAGTGAAGCCAGTTTTCATGGGTGGCGGTGTGCGCAGTTCCGAAGCGACTGCCTCCTGTCAGGCGTTCCCAGGATCTGCCTGAGAACGAGGAAATCCCATGCCCATGTTAGGGGTTAGGGGTGAGGGGTTGGGGGTTGGGAGAAAGCCCCACACCCAGTGCCCCACGCCCAGTGCCCCACGCCCAGTGCCCCATGCCCAGTGCCCCATGCCCAGTGCCCCATGCCTAGTGGTGCGATTTGGGAAATATTTCTAGCATATTTCGATCCGGCACCGTGATTTAATCGTAAAATCTTTAAATATTGTAAAACTTTCCATAGCCTGCTAAAGTTTAACATCAACCCACGCTCCTGGAATCACTATGGCTCTTGGCTACCTGGCTCTGGTTCTGCACGCCCACCTGCCTTTTGTCCGCCACCCCGAAAGCGACTACGTTCTAGAAGAAGAGTGGCTCTACGAAGCGATTACAGAGACATATATCCCTTTAATAAAAGTATTTGAAGGGCTGAAGCGGGACGGCATCGATTTTAAAATCACCATGACCATCACACCGCCCCTGGTGTCGATGCTGCGGGATGCGCTGCTGCAAGAGCGCTACGACGCTCACCTGGCGAAACTCGAAGATCTGGCGGAGCGAGAGATAGAGCACAACGCGCACAATGGCCACATCCGCTACCTGGCAGAGCACTACGCCACAGAATTCAACCAGGCGCGGCAGGTGTGGGAGCGCTATAACGGGGATCTGGTACAGGCATTCAAGCAATTCGCAGACAGTGGCAACCTGGAAATCATCACCTGCGGTGCCACCCACGGCTACCTGCCACTGATGAGGATGTATCCAGAAGCGGTGTGGGGGCAAATCAAAGTGGCCTGCGACCACTACGAAGAGAACTTTGGGCGTCCGGCTAAGGGGATTTGGCTGCCGGAGTGCGCCTACTTTGAAGGGTTGGAGCTGGTGCTGCGGGAAGCCGGTTTGCGCTACTTCCTCACCGATGGCCACGGGCTGCTCTACTCCCGCCCCCGCGCCCGCTGCGGCAGCTACGCTCCGATTTATACCGAGTGTGGGGTGGCGGCTTTCGGTCGGGATCAGGAATCCTCGCAACAGGTGTGGTCAACTCAGCTGGGCTATCCGAGCGATCCAGTCTACCGGGAGTTCTACAAAGACTTGGGATGGGAAGCGGAGTACGAATACATCAAGCCCTACATCATGCCCAATGGCCAGCGGAAAAATGTCGGCATCAAGTACCACAAGATTACCGGTCGGGGGCTGAGCTTGGCAGACAAGCAGCTGTACGATCCCTACTGGGCGCGAGAAAAAGCCGCCGATCACGCCGGCAATTTCATGATGAACCGGGAGCGCCAAATTTACCACCTGCACAGTATCATGCAGCGCCCCCCGATTGTGGTTTCCCCTTACGACGCCGAGCTATTTGGCCACTGGTGGTATGAGGGCCCGTGGTTTATTGATTTTTGCGCTCGCAAGACTTGGTACGACCAAAAAACCTATGAGATGACGCACTTGGCGGATTATTTGCAAAAGCACCCCAAACAGCAAGTTGCCCGCCCGGCACAGTCGAGCTGGGGGTGGAAAGGGTTCCACGAATACTGGCTCAATGACACCAATTCCTGGATTTACCCCCACCTGCACCAAGCCACAGAGCGGATGATTGAGCTGGCTAGGCGGCTGCCGGCAGACGAGCTGGAGTGGCGAGCGCTCAACCAAGCGGCGCGGGAATTGCTGCTGGCCCAATCTTCTGACTGGGCGTTTATTATGCGCACCGGCACGATGGTGCCCTATGCGGTGCGGCGCACTCGCTCCCACTTGATGCGGTTCAACAAAATTTACGACGACATCAGCCAGGGCAAAATCGACGCCGGCTGGCTGGAAAAAGTCGAGGAGCTCGACAACATCTTCCCCAACATCGACTATCGCGTCTACCAGCCCCTGCCGGTGCCCGCCGCGATCCGCTGACAGTTGGGACAGCCAACCCCTGTAGGGTGCGTTCCCTGAAAAAGCCCCTAAGCCTGGGACTGGCAGCGGGGAACGCACCCTACCTGCTGACAAATTCACCTGACCGGCCCTGGCTCCCTCACTACTCGTGAGGGAGCCTCTGTTATATAGCAGTAGGCACTTAGGTTCGTACATTTCGGCCTCTTTTGCACCCCCACACTCCGGCTCCTATTGTCCTAACCCATATTACTACTGGGATATAGACGTAGGTACGGCGTAGCGCTAACGCGCCGCTGCGCTAACGCCGGGCCTGAAGGTCTAATGTCCTAATCTAAGTGGCTACTGCTATAGCAGCAGTCATATTAGTTAGGACCCGAAGAGCGGGGGAGCTTTTGGAGCGGGGGAGCCGGAATGCCTTCACCTAAGTGGCTACTGCTATATTTGTGCCGGTGCGGCACCGGCAAGAATACAGCCCCCACGGGAGGGACTGACAGAGGAGAGCGCACCCCGCCCGGGCCCAGCGATCCCGAAGTCCAAATTAAGATTAATGTAAATTTTTGTAAATATAAGGCATTTTGTAGTTTTAGATACAGAATCACCTGATATAGTGAATACAGAAGGGCAAACAAGCAAGCCCAACCGGCCAGACAACCAGGAGGAACCCACCATGTCCGCTCAAGAACAAGCTCGCTCTCTGATGCTCCGCCACCATCACTTCGTGAAGAACCGGCAGCAGTCCATGCTGTGCCGCGCCGCTGCGGAAGTTGGCCTTCCCGCAGAAGCCGCCAACTACTGGGGCCACATTCAAGGCAAGCCCCACTCGGAAAACCAGATCAGCTATGACCGATCGCAGGCCACGATGAGCTAAGTGCCATCGAGCAATAGAACATCCAGCGATAGAAATTGAAAGTATTAAATCGGAGGAATTTGACATGTCCGCTCAAGAACAAGCTCGCGTCCTGATGATGCGCCACCATCACCTGATCAAGAACCGCCAGCAATCCTTGCTGACTCGTGCGGCGGCTGAAGTGGGACTCGACGCCAGTGACTACTGGAACCCCATTCAAGGAAAGCCATCTGCCGCCAACCGAGTGACTTACGACCGCAGCCATGCAACGATGAGCTAACGTGCAACGATTCCAGGATCGCTTTGTGGTTTGCCTCCTAGGACTCAAGCGCAGTGGTTGCCGCCGGTCGGCGAGCCGACCGATCCCACCCACCGGAACAAGCAACTCAATATAACTCACTCAATTGAAAAAACACTGGCGGGGCGCTCACAAGAAAGAGCGCCCTTAAATTTTTGGCGGAGGGCAGGGCGGAGGGCAGGGCGGAGGGCGCAGGGCGCAGGGCGCAGGGCAGGGCGCAGAGCGCAGGGCGCAGGGCGCAGGGCATGGGGCATGGGGAAGAGGTTCAGCAATCCCCAATCCCCAATGCCCAATGCCCATATATGGTAGCTTGGGATATCAGGTAGGTCCCTACGACACGAAAATTGGCAATGCAAGCACCTCTGACCTCAAAACCCCAGCCAGACTGCCTGTCAATGGAATTGACCGGCATCCCCGCCCCCACCGGCGCAGCGGGAAGCGATCGGATTGACCTGTATTTGACGCTGCACTTTGACGAAGCTTGGCAGCCGCTGATGGGGGGGCGCTTCAAATTTGGCCTCACCGGCGGGCAGCTGAAACTGGCGCTAGAAAACTGCCAAATGGCGGAACAGTCGCGCCAGCTCACCGGCAGCGTCCAGCTTTTCGACGAAAACTCTACCGCCTGTCAGGTGACAGCGAGCGGTACGGAGGTGGAACCCTGCTGGGTTTTTGCCCTAAAAGCTCTGGCCAGCCCGCCGGTTTTAACAGCGGAAATCAAAAATTTCAAGCTCGGAACGCTGCAAGTCACGGGGATGCCTTGCGAAGTGCGGGGCGTGTTTGAAGTGCCACCGGCTTGCGTGCGCCTCACCGGTGTTGAAGGACTTTGGCCGCACGACATCAGCCCCAACAAACATGCGGTGCTCGAAAGAAAGCTGGCGATGTCCATCGAGGAGCTGCAACTGAAGCCGAATCTCAGCCGCGCTGTTGTGCTGCAATACAATTCGCTCTCTGTTTCGCCCCACTGGAGCAGTTACAAAACTGAGGAGTCGGCGGTTAGCTCCGCTGAGCTGGAAACACTGATTTACCAAGTTTTAGGGGCAAAAACTGATGACTTTGTGGCGCTGGCCAATATTGCGGGGCTCAATCCGCTCTCGGATTTCGCCGGTGCCAATTTGCAGGGCACTACCCTCAATGGCGCTAACCTTGCCGGTGCCAATCTTGCCGGCGCTAACCTGCGCGGCTCCCTGCTCAACGATGCAGATTTGAGTGAGGCGCAGTTGAGTGAGGCGAAGCTGGCCGGCGCTGATTTGAGCGGCGCGCTGCTCAGCGATGCCAACCTGGAGGGTGCTGACTTGCACCGCTGCGCTCTGGCGCTGGTTTCTTTGAGCGGCGCTAACCTCAAGGGTGCCAATTTCAGGGAGGCGAATCTCAGCAATGCCAATCTCAGCGATGCTGATTTGACTGGTGCCAACCTGGAGGCTGCTGACTTGCACCACGCTGGGCTAGTCTTAACCAATCTCACCGGCGCTAACTTGGCAGGCGCTTTGGTGCAGGAAGCGCGATTCAAAAAGGATTGCGGGCTGTCTGAGAAGATGGAAGCAGATTTAAAGCGGCGAGGCGCGATTTTTGAGGATCTCTGAGCGGCTGCAGATAGCGCTTGTTCGCGACCGGCGCGCACTGGCCCTGCAGCTTTTGCCGGCATTTCTCTCGGCGGGCTGTTTAAAGTTGCGGCGCATTTGCTGATATTATGTCGGGTTGATTCATTGCCACTGGGAGACCGGCGAGGGGGATTAGCAACGCCCAGTTCCCATTGCCCCTTGCCCAATGCCAACAGCTGTGACAGCCCGGATAGCCAGACAATATTAACATTACTATTAAGCGCGGAAGTCAGATGATGTCTGAAGCGGCTCGGCTGCTGAAACAAGGAATTGAGCAATATCAGACGGGTGAGTTTGAGGCGGCGCTGGAGTCCTGGCAAAAAGCGCTAGCGAGCTACCGGGAAATTCAAGACCGGCGGCGGGAGGGAGCGGCGCTGGGAAATCTGGGAGTCGCTTACCAGGCGCTAGGAAACTTGACAAAAGCGATTGAATGCTATAGAGAGCATTTGGCGATAGCGCGGGAAATTTCCGACCGGCGCGGAGAGGGGAATGCGCTGCTGAATTTGGGAAATGCTTTCCTGGAGTTGGGGGATGCCGGTGAGGCGATAGAATACTTGCAGCTGCGTCTGGCAATAGCGCGGGAAATGTCCGACCGGCAAGCGGAGGCTCAGGCGCTGGGAAATCTGAGATTGGCGTACAAATCGCTCGGAGAAGCGGCGCAGGCGATGCAGTGCTTGCAGCAGCAGCGCGCCCTCGCCCGAGAATTATTTTCCAGCAGCGAAACCTCTGACTTTGTGGCGCTGGCGAGGAGTCTGGGGCTGAATCCAGAGGTGGATTTTGCGGGTGCGGATTTGAGCGATATTGACTTGCACTATGCAGATTTGAGCCGTGCGGATTTGCGGGAGGCTAACCTTGTAGGCGCTAACCTGAATCTGGCGGATCTTGCGGGGGCGAACCTTGCCGGCGCTAACCTCAGCCGCGCGGTGCTGACGAATGCAAATCTTGCCGGCGCTAACCTCAGTGGCGCTAATTTGAGGGGTGCGGACCTGCGCACGAACCTCAGCGGCGCTAATCTTGCCGGCGCGCTGCTGATTGAGGCGAATTTGAGCAGTGCGTATTTATCTCGCGCCAATCTTGCCGGTGCGCTGCTCAGGGGTGCCTATTTGAAAAATGCTGATTTAACTAGCGTTAATCTGGTGGGTGCTAATCTTGCCGGTGCGGATTTGACTCGTGCGGATTTGACTGGTGCGAATGTGGATAGCGCTCGCTTTGCCGGCAATTCTGGAATTTCTGAGGCGATGAAGCAAGCTCTGACGGAGCGCGGGGCAATTTTTGAGGAGTGAAGGGTTTGTAGTTGGGCTTTAGCCCAAAGTTTGTAGTTGGGCTTTAGCCCAAAGTTTGTAGTTGGGCTTTAGCCCAAAGGTTTGTAGTTGGGCTTTAGCCCAAAGGTTTGTAGTTGGGCTTTAGCCCAAAGGTTTGTAGTTGGGCTTTAGCCCAAAGGTTTGTAGTTGGGCTTTAGCCCAAAGGTTTGTAGTTAGGCTTTAGCCCAAAGGTTTGTAGTTGGGCTTTAGCCCAAAGGTTTGTAGTTGGGCTTTAGCCCTGCAAGAAATTGACGGCAGCTAACCGTCTGTGATATAATTTAGGAAGGCGACCGTCTCAACCTGAACCAACCGCCCTATGACCACTAGCACTCTCACCCAACCCGCAGAACGAATCCAGCTCTCCGGTATCAGCTGGCCAACTTATGAAGCCTTGCTGGCTGAACTGAGCAATCGCAGGCTGCGCCTTACTTACAATCGTGGCACACTTGAAATTATGGTTCCATCACCTGAACACGAACTGTACAAAGAAATCGTGGGCCGATTTGTCGAAACCTTGGCAGAAGAATTAGCCATTAGAATTTATCCTCTAGGCTCCACTACCTTCAAACGTTCGGAACTTAGCGGAGCGGAGCCAGATAAATGCTTCTACATTCAGAACTTGAAAGCAGTTCAAGGCAAAAAGAGAATCGACCTCAATCAGGACCCGCCCCCTGATTTAGTGGTTGAGATTGATATCACCAGCAGTTCCAAAATTCGCTTTCCTGTCTATGCAGAGCTAGGCGTTCCGGAAGTCTGGGTTTACGATGGGGACTCCTTCAGTATTAATGTGCTGCGGGATAAGGAGTATGTGCCGAGTGAGCGCAGTCTGGCATTTCCCAATGTGCCGGTGCTGGACATTTCTCGATTCCTACAGCAAGCGGGAACTGCGGATTATTTAGAGTTGGTTAGAGAATTTCGCAGCTGGGTTAAGAGCCAAATTCAGCCAAATCCCTGAGGGCAGGCTTAGGGGGGTGCCGGCAGACAAATTCCCTGCGATTCCCCATCACCCCTACCCGACTTAAATTGCCCTCACACACATTCTACTTGCGCATGGCTTGGTCTGTGCTTAAGAAAATGCGCTCGCTCCCCAGCGCCGCCACAAACCCGACTTTTTCTAGTTTGTCTTGCCCCGGATATGTCAGTAATTAAATATAAAATTAAACCCCCACTGTCTTGAAATCAACTATCAAAAATTTTCCGGGTGCCAAAGCGCTGCCATTAATAATAATTAATAGCAAACAATTGACGGCAGCTAACCGTCTGTGATATAATTTAGGAAGGCGACCGTCTCAACCTGAACCAACCGCCCTATGACAACTAGCACTCTCACCCAACCCGCAGAACGAATCCAGCTCTCCGGTATCAGCTGGCCAACTTATGAAGCCTTGCTGGCTGAACTGAGCAATCGCAGGCTGCGCCTTACTTACAATCGTGGCACACTTGAAATTATGGTTCCATCACCTGAACACGAACGGTACAAAAAAATAATTGGCCGCTTTGTCGAAACCCTGGCTGAAGAATCAGAAGTTGGCATTGAACCCCTAGGCTCCACGACTTTCCAACGCCCGGAACTTAGTGGGGCGGAACCAGACGAATGTTTCTATATTCAGAACTTGAACGCAGTTCAAGGCAAAAAGAGAATCGACCTCAATCAGGACCCGCCCCCTGATTTAGTGGTTGAGATTGATATCACCAGCAGTTACAAAATTCGCTTTCCTGTCTATGCAGAGCTAGGCGTTCCGGAAGTCTGGGTTTACGATGGGGATTCCTTCAGTATTAATGTGCTGCGGGATAAGGAGTATTTGCCGAGTGAGCGCAGTCTGGCATTTCCCAATGTGCCGGTGCTGGAAATTTCTCGGTTTTTACAGCAAGCGGGAACTGCGGATTATTTAGAGTTGGTTAGAGAATTTCGCAGTTGGGTTAAGAGCCAAATTCAGCCAAATCCCTAAGGGCTGGCTTAGGCGGGGTGCCGGCAGACAAATTCCCTGCGATTCCCCCTCACCGCTACCCGACTTAAATTGCCCTCACACACATTCTAACTTGCGCATGGCTTGGTCTGTGCTTAAGAAAATGCGCTCGCTCCCCAGCGCCGCCACAAACCCGACTTTTTCTAGTTTGTCCAGCACCTGCCCTTTCACTTCTGACATGTAAAATTCAACGCCCATTGTCTTTAAATCAGCTATCAAACTTTGCAAAGTTGATAGAGCGCTGCCATCAATAATATTGACAGCACTGCACACCAAAACCAAAGAGTTTACTTGGGGGGAGTTGGCGGCGGCTTTCAGGACGTAATCTTGCAGGTATTTGGCATTCACAAAATAAAGGCTTTCGTCAACTCGAATCGCTAAAACGTGCGGGCAAGTTTGCACCTCATGACGCAGCACGTTGCGGAAATGTTCGGTTTCGCCCACGCGCCCGACAATGGCGATATGAGGTTGGCTGGTGCGCCACAGGTGCAGCGCCAGAGAAATCACCGCACCGATAACAATCCCTTTTTCCACGCTGGTGGCAAGCACCGCCACAAATGCCGCGCACCAGGCAGCGGCATCCGCTCGATCGTAAGCCCACAGGCGTTTGAGGGTGGCAAAATCCAGTAAGTTCGCTACAGCCACTAAGATAACCGCTGCTAAACTGGTGTGGGGGAGAAAATAAAAGAGCGGTGTCAGAAACATTACGGTGACGGCAATCGCGGAAGCAGTTATAATGGATGCTAGCCCGGTATTTGCGCCGGCAGAAAAATTGACCACCGACCGGCTCAACCCGCCTGTAATGGGATAGCCCCCGGTTAAGGCGGCGCTGGCATTCGCCGCACCTAAGGCGATTAATTCTTGATTGGCATCTATTTTTTGCCGTTTCTTGCTCGCCAAAAACTGGCCAACGGCAAAGGCTTCCATAAACCCGACAAAGCTAATGGCTAAGGCTGCCGGCAGTAAAGATTGAAAGGTATTGAGGTCAAAGAGGGGAAAGGTTAGCGCCGGCAGCCCTTGCGGGATTTCTCCCACGACTTTAACCCCCGCTATTTTATCGAGGTGAAACAGCCAGACAATCAGGGTGCTGCCGGTGACAGCAATTAAAGGCGAGCTTTTGGTCATCGGAACAGTGGCGGCATCCGGCAATCCAAACTTTTTCAGATGCCGGCTAAAGCCTTTGTTAAAATACACCAATAGAGCCAAACTGGCCACTCCCAGACTGAGGGTTATCCAGTTGGATGTCCCGATGTTTTCTGCCAGGTAACTGACCAGCTGTACAAAGGATTCCGTTTGGGGTATTTTCAGCCCGAACAGGTGTTTGACTTGGCTGAACCCGATGATAATGGCTGCGGCGCTGATAAATCCAGAAATCACGGACTGGCTGAGAAAGTTAACCAAAAATCCCAGCCGGCACACTCCCATTATAAGTTCTAGGGCACCGACGAGGAATGCTAAAGTCAGTGCCAGCCCTAAATATTCTGGGGTGTTTTCTTTGGCTAGAGCGCTGACTGCTGCCGCCACCATGAGGGAATCTACGGCCACCGGCGCAACTGAAAGCATGGGGCTGGTTCCCAAAACGGCGTAGACCAGTTGCGGGAGAATACTGGCGTACAGCCCTACTTGCGGGGGCAGCCCAGCCAGCATGGCGTAGCCCATTCCCTGGGGAATTAACAAGCTGGCAACGATAATGCCGGCGGTGACATCTCCGAGCAAATATTCGCGCCGGTAGTGCAGCCCCCATGTTAAAATTGGGAGAGCCCGGCTCAATCTGGAAATGAAAGGGAATCGATCAAAAGAGGGACTTTTCGCTATGGCTTGGCCAAAACTTTGGAAGGTCTTTGTGTCGAATTGCTGGCACATTTATGGCACGATTTTAGCACAGCAGAGGGAGCGGGGGAGAAAACCCGCTCAAACAGCGCTGAAAAGCCGGTAAATGCCCTGACGCTCTCACGATCAGCGCCTGCTTGACCGGCATTTTCTGGCATTTTTTGTATCGCCCCTATGCCGGCACGTTACCGCAGCGCTGGTTGGCGGGAACGGCTTCGGCAATTTTCTTGGGATCGGGCAGGTTGAGGCTGTTCATTAGCTGGATAAAACTGGCCCGATCTTTGCCGGCAAAGCGGGGGTTGTATTTCTTTTCTTCGCCAATGGTTGAAACGGTCTGCCCCCTGTAGTCGTGGCCCGGATACACTAGGGTTTCGTCTGGTAGGGAGAAGAGTTTTTGGGTGACGTGCTCGTACATTAAGGCTGGATCGCCGCTTTGGAAGTCTGTGCGCCCGCACCCGCGAATAAACAGGGAATCGCCTGTTAAAATATGAGAGCCACTCACCAGATATGACATGTGGCTGTCGGTGTGGCCTAAGGTGGCGACGGCTTGAATTTCGATGTCTCCCATGCGCAAGATTTCTCCATCTTTAATGAAGCGGTCGGCACAGGCGGCGCTGGCATTTTCCGGGACGATTCCCTGACAGCCGGTTAAGGTGCGCAGTTTGCCGGTGCCGGTGATGTGATCGGCGTGAATGTGGGTTTCTAGGCAGTACCGCAATGTTAGTCCCAATTCTTGCAGCAGTTTCATATCTCGATCGACTTGCTCGATCACCGGATCGACTAAAACCGCTTCTTTGGTTGTTTCGTCGGCAATTAAATAAGTGTAGGTGCTGGTTTCGTTGTCGTAGAGTTGGCGGAACAGCATGGTTTTCTCTCCTTGCGGTCAATCTGTTGTTTTGGCAGGAACCCTGTCTGGATGGCTGTTTGGCGCTGTTCGCGCCGGCATCGCCGGGACAGCACAACCGTCTCTCACCGGCATGGCAATGGCCCAGTGGGCGACGCCATCCAGGGCTTTTCGCCCCCTGCGGCCAGAAGCTTCACTTTCCCCTTGGGCAGTTATATGACTATACAATAATATAAAGAGTCTGATTTAGCAAGAGAGGCAAAAAAAATTTTTGCCTCTTTATTGAGTATATTAACTCAGCCGGCGGGGTGAGGCGGGCCTCCTCGCCGGGGAGGAGGGGGCGCGGTAAAGCGCTCACCAGGCCAAGGGAAGGCCAGCACCCGTCCCAGACTCCCTCCCGTGCCGGTGGGGCAGGCCACCACGGCGGCAGGTCATGGCCCAGAAGCGGCTCGCTCGCTGGCCAGGGCTGTTGGCCCTGTGCGAGCCGGTGGGAAACCGGCAGCTTGACGTTTTACAAATATTACTATATAGTGATATGACAGATAAGCTTGACAGGGGATGCAAAAAAATTTTTGCAGCAGGGTTAAGTAGATTCACCCAGCCGGCGGGGCGAGGCGTGCCTCCTGCCCCGCCCAAAGCGGGCTCGGTAAAAATGCTCACCAGGAAAAAGAGACAATGGCAACGCTAGCACAAAGACAGTCCCAGACTGCTGTTCCACAAATCCAACCGGAAGTCCGCAAAACGGTTCACTACCAGATCGTGATTATCGGTGGCGGTGCTGCTGGGATTACGACCGCTTCACTACTGTTGGCGAAAAACCGCTCGCTGGATATCGCCATCATCGAACCGTCGGACAAACACTATTACCAACCGGGCTGGACGCTGACGGGGGGTGGGGTTTTTCAGATCCAAGATACCGTCAAAAATCAACAAGATTTAATTCCCAAAGGGGCGACTTGGATTAAAGATCGGGCGGTAACGTTAGATCCAGATAACAGTGCCGTCTGCACCTCTGAAGGCATCCGGGTAGAGTATGATTGCTTAATTGTTTGCCCGGGAATTCAGACTGACTGGCATTTAATAAAAGGTCTTAAAGAAGCGATCGGGAAAGATGGCGTGACTAGCAATTATTCGCCCCGTTACGCCCCTTACACGTGGGAATTGATTAAGAATTTTCAAGGCGGAAATGCGCTGTTTACTTTTCCCAATACGCCGATTAAGTGCGGCGGTGCGCCCCAGAAAGTTATGTACATGGCGGACGATGTTTTCCGCAGTAAGTGGGGAGTGCGCCAGCGAACGAAGGTGATGTTTCTCACGCCCGCGACTAGAATGTTTGCGGTGCCGGCGTATTCCAAGATTTTGGAAGGCGTCGTGAGAGAGCGGGACATTGAAGTGAAATTCCGCCACAATCTCAAGGAGATTAAAGCCGGCACGAAAGAGGCGATTTTTGATGTCTTCGATGAGGGCGGGATTGTTGGTGAAGTGAGCGTCAAGTACGACATAATTCACGTTGCGCCGCCCCAAAGCGCTCCAGATTTTATTAAAAACAGCCCGCTGGCGGTTCCGAACAGCCCTTATGGCTGGGTGGATGTGGATAAAGACACGCTGCAGCACAACCGCTACCCAAATGTGTTTGGGATTGGGGATGCGTCTTCGCTGCCCACGTCGAAAACGGCGGCGGCGGTTCGCAAGCAAGCGCCGGTGGTGGCAGAAAATTTACTGGCGTTTATGGGCTCGCAACCTTTACGGGCAAAATATGACGGGTACACCTGCTGCCCTTTAATTACCGGCTATGACAGAACTGTGATGTCGGAGTTTGACGGTTACACTGGCCGCCCGATGTCGAGTTTTCCTCTCAACCCCGCTAAAGAGCGCTGGGTGATGTGGTTGATGAAAAAACACGTCCTGCCTTGGGTTTACTGGAACCGGATGTTAAAAGGAGAGCGGTTTGAGGGGGATTATATCAAGTTTCTGCAGTGGCGGGAAAAATAATAAGTAGGTGGGCATAAGTCTAGAAACTAATCTAGAAACCCGATTTCTTTAAGAAACCGGGTTTCTGTCTCTCAGGGGTTCTGGCTCCCATCCGATCTCGTTTATTGATGTCCAGGACTTACGCATCGACACTTAATTGTGTGGTGGGTTACGAACCGCGCTAACCCACCCTACTGTCTCCCATCCGATGGCGTTTATTCATGTCCACTCGCCTGCCCCCCCGATTTTAACCGGCGCGCCCCCAGAAGCGCCCAGAAAGTTTTGTTCGCACCCTTGACAGAAAAGGTGTTTTGTGAGTGTGGCAGTAGCCACTTAGGTGAGGACATTCCGGCTCCCTCGCTCCCCCGCTCTTCGGGTCCTTACCAATATGACTGCTGCTATAACCGGCGGGCGTCACCCTGGCCCAAAGCTGCCGGTGCGCCCCTCCCTCCCCGCCCGAAACGGCTGAAAGCCCTGATGTACCTAGATTTCAGCCATCTGGAAAAAATTTTTTTGCTAAACACTTGACAGCAGTATGACTATGTGGTTATATATAGATACAGGGACGCGAGCGCACCTGTTCGCAGACTGTAACGCATTTATCGCGAAGGAGATATCACGGCAATGACAACAGCTGTATCCCGAAAGACAGGCAATCACCTGTGGTCGCGCTTCTGTGACTGGATTACCAGCACGGAGAACCGGCTGTATATTGGTTGGTTTGGCGTGTTAATGATTCCCACAATTTTAACGGCCACCACTGTTTTTATCCTGGCGATGGTTGCCGCCCCGCCGGTGGATTTAGATGGGATTCGCGAGCCGGTTTCCGGTTCTTTGCTCTACGGCAATAATATCATTACCGCTACCGTTGTCCCCACTTCAGCAGCAGTGGGCTTGCACTTGTACCCCCTTTGGGCAGCAGCTTCTTTGGATGAGTGGCTGTACAACGGCGGTCCGTACCAGCTGATTGTGCTGCACTTTTTAATCGGCATTTACGCATATATGGGGCGCGAGTGGGAACTCAGCTACCGGCTGGGAATGCGCCCCTGGATTGCCGTTGCTTATTCCGCTCCTGTGGCAGCCGCCACTGCCGTGCTGTTAATTTATCCTATCGGTCAGGGCAGCTTTTCTGATGGGTTGATGCTGGGAATTTCTGGCACGTTCAACTTTATGATCGTGTTCCAAGCCGAGCATAATGTTCTCATGCACCCGTTCCACCAGTTAGGCGTTATCGGTGTGTTTGGCGGGGCGTTGTTTGCCGCGATGCACGGCTCTCTGGTGACTTCTTCTCTGGTTCGCGAAACCACCGAAAATGAATCGGCAAACGCCGGTTATATGTTCGGGCAAGAAGAAGAAACCTACAACATTATCGCCGCTCACGGTTACTTCGGACGCTTGATTTTCCAGTACGCGAGTTTCAACAACAGCCGCAGCTTGCACTTCTTCTTGGCCGCGTGGCCGGTGGTGGGCATTTGGTTCGCCGCTTTGGGAATTTCCACGATGGGATTTAACCTGAATGGGTTTAACTTCAACGAGTCAATTCTTGACGCTGAAGGTCGCCCCATCAGTACCTGGGCTGACGTGATCAACCGCGCTAACTTGGGGATTGAAGTGATTCACGAGCGCAACGCTCACAACTTCCCCCTCGATTTGGCTGCCGGCAATCTGCAACCTGTTGCTTTAACTGCTCCCGCAATTAACAGCTAACATTTAGAAAGCCGGTTTCTTGAAGAAATCGGCTTTCTGGCCCCCGATTTGGTGCGGGCAGGATTTAAGCCCCAAGACGGCCAGCCCCCTGGCATGACCCCCTGGCATGAAACGGATGAAAGCCTTGATTTACCTGGATTTCAGCCCTAGGACAAAAAATCATCACAGGGGGTTGACAACAATACAGCCATAGAGCTATATATATAATGTTGGCGCTCGCGAACTAGCGGGCCACAGACGGGAAAGCATCGATATCTCACTTCCCTGCGAAATCCTGTCTTAGCATTCCCCACTGGAAAAAAAGGCACAAAAAAGCAGGGTTTAGAAAAAGATGCTAAGATAGATAAAACCAGGGCCTCAAAAATGGGCCAAACTCTCACAATAACCAAAAGTTTCTTAGAGAAAAAACGATGACTGTCTGGACTGTCGGGCATTTGTTAGCTGTCTGTATTGGTATTAGTTTGGGATTGTTGGGTGGGGGTGGCTCTGTATTGGCTTTGCCAATTCTGGTCTATGTTATGGGAATAGCTCCCAAGCCCGCAATTGTGATGACCTTAGTTATTGTTGGCAGCGTCAGCTTGCTCGGAGTTATTCCCCACTGGCGGCGGGGAAATATTAATTTCAAAAAGGCGTATATTTTTGGTTCGGCTACCATGTTAGGGGCCTTTTTGGGGGCAAAAATAGCGACTCTACCTGTGGTTACAGATACCTTTCAAATGACTTTATTTGCTGTTCTGATGCTGCTCATGGCTTTCTTCATGATCCGCCGGAACTCTCAAACGAAAAATACTGCAAAAAAAGATGAATACAAACCAGATTTTTCCCCTCACCTCGTCTCCAAATATTCTTGGCTGTGGTTAACAACTGAAGGATTGGGAGTGGGCATTTTAACGGGTTTAGTAGGAGTAGGCGGAGGATTTGCGATTGTTCCGGCTTTAGTGCTGTTAGGGAATACCCCAATGAAAGAGGCTATTGGCACCTCCCTGCTCATTATTTTTCTCAATGCTGTGGCTGGATTGCTGGGCTACTTGGGTCATGTTTCATTCAACATTTCCCTAACAGTATCGTTTACAATAGCCGCTGGTTTGGGAACCTTAGTCGGCGCTTATTTAGCTCAGTTCGTTTCAGCTCAACAGCTCCAGAAAAGTTTCGGTTATTTTCTTTTAGGTGTTGCCGGGTTTGTTTTGTTTCAAAATCACTCCGGAGTTCATAAATCTCAAAGGCCAGAGAATCCTCCTAGTAAAGGAAATCAAAGTTCACTTATTAGGCCAAAATCCTAATTTCATCTCAGGAAGTGAAAAAAATCTTTGATGTTTGGAATGCGAAACTTAACGTTTGGTGCGGGCGGTATTTAGACTCAAAACGCACCGCCCCATGCCTAAAACGGCTGAAAGCGCTGATTGACCTGGATTTCAGCCATCTGAAAAAAATTGTTTGAAAGCTTGACAGCAATACAACTATAAAGTTATAGTTGTATATAGAGTGATGGCCCTCGCGACCGGGCGTGTCGCAGACGGCAAAGCATCGATCTCTCAGTTTTCTGATCCATCCTATTCTAGCATTACCCCTTTTAGAAAAAGTCACAAAAAAGCACTTTTTATAAAGCTATGCTAGTATAGAAATACAGCTAGATAGTCAAGACTTTTAAAATCCAGTTAGCTGACATGAGGAGGTTTACCTGTGGGCAAACTGTTTGAAGAACTTAAACAAGACATTCTGTACCAGCACGGCATGAATGCCTGCCTGAACTGCGGCGTCTGTACTGCCGTTTGTCCTGCAGCAGAATTCAATGAATACTCTCCGAGAGAGGTGATGAATATTTGCCAATCGGAAGATGACGAGCAGATTGAGGAGCTGCTAAAATCAGACAAAATTTGGTATTGCGGGCAGTGCTTTTCCTGCAAAACCCGGTGTCCGAGAGGCAACAGTACCGCCTCAGTCATTCTCGCCCTGCGCCGGATGTCCATCCGTCACGGTTTCTTTGCCGAGTCAGAAAAAGGCAGACAGCAATTGTTCGCCAAGCGGGTTTTTGGGGAAAATATATTAAAACGAGGTTATACCCTGCTGGCAGAAAATATCACCCCCGCCCACTTCCCAGAACTCGGGGAAAACTGGGAATACTATTACGAACACAGGGAAGAGATGCGGGAGTGGTGGGATGTGCCAATGGATCTGGAAAATAGCGCCGGCTCCCACCGAGTGATTCCCGAAAAAGACATGGAAGAACTGCGGGCTATTTATAAAGTCACGGGGGCGATTGAGTTAATGGATGCCGTTGAAAAAGGCATGGAAAGGAAACTGGGCAGCAAGAAAGAAGTAGAAAAATACTGGCAGACTTGGCTGGAAACCGGCGATAGCAGGAACTACGAAATCGAATAGCCTAAATAAGGAGCATAAATTATGAAAGTAGCAAGAGAAAATCTGGCTTGGCAAAAACACCAAAAGCAAGTCCCAACCGTAGACGATCCAGGCGGCAAATTGTGGGGATGCTTCCGCAGCTGTTTTCTACAGAGTGCGGCTCCGTACACCGAAGGGATTGCCTATAAAATCTTAAAAAACGACCTGGGTATGGAGCTGCGGGAAGCACCGGGGCATACTTCCTGTGGGGCGATTGGATATCACGGGGATGTCTCCAACCTGGAAACGCAAATGGTGGTGGCGGCGCGGAATTTTTCCGTAGCTCATCACGAACTGGGTGTGGATAATCTGTTCTCCTTCTGTGTCACCTCTTTTGCCAACTACACGGAAGTGATTAAACTCTGGGAAGAAGAACCGGAGTTGCGGGAATACACGGAAAAAACTTTAAAAGAAACTACGGGAAGAGAGTTCTGGATTCCTCACGTCTCGGGGGGCAGACCTTCTGTTGTCCACGCTTCCGATGTTTTCTTTGCCAACCGGCATAAACTGGCGGCAAAAGCCAAGTACAGCCTCAAGGGAGTTAAGGCGGTAGATCACATCGGATGCCACTACGGAAAAATCTTTCCTGGTGAAGCAATGGGTGGGGCGGAGTTCCCGCAAGTGTTAGTGGGGCTGCTGGAAGCTTTCGGTGCGGAAATTGTTGACTATCCTGAACGCCGGCACTGCTGCGGGATGGGTTTCCGCCAGTGCGCTTTCCCAGAAAACCGCGACTACACCGCGAGTAGCGTGTACAAGAAATTAAAGAGTCTGAAAGAAGCGCACCCTGACTGCAATCTGATCCTCACCAACTGTCCGGGATGTACGGTGTTTCTGGATGCCGAGCAAGGAACCATTAAAGAGGTGCTGGAAGAAGAGTTCAACGTCAGCATCCTTGACTACGCGCAACTGACTGGAGTGCTGTTGGGCTATGACCCCTTTAAGGATTGCGGGCTGAATGCAAAAGCTGTGCCGGTCGAGCCTTTGCTGGATAAAATCGGCATCCCCTATGACAAATCCAAGACGGCAGAAGAACGCAGAAGACCTTTTTAGGTCAGGAGGGGCAATTGATGAATTGCCCCCACCGGTCACACTACCGGAAGCAGCAAAGAAACGTTAAAGGTAAAAAAAATGAACAAAAAAGTAGTGGTAATTGGTGGCGGGCCTGCTGGCATGGCGGCGGCGGGAAAACTGCAGGATTTTGGATTCGATGTGGTTTTGATTGAGAAACAAGCAGAAGTGGGGGGGCATTTAAACAAATGGTATAAAGTTTTTCCTGACTTTACTGATGCGTCTGAGATTATCGCCAATCTTAAGGCGGGTTTGGGGAAGACCCGAATTTTAAGTAATGCTACGGTGACTCGAATTGAAGGAGCCGCACCTAATTTTCAAGTCACCACATCGACGGGGGAAAAAATTGATGCGTCTGCGATTCTGGTGGCCACTGGATTTAAGCATTTTGATGCGGCCTTTAAAGAGGAGTATGGATACGGGATTTACGATAATTCCATCACCTCGGTAGAGCTGGATGCGATGCTGAAGGCGCAAAGTGTTAAAACCCGAGCCGGTAAACTGCCGAAAAAAGTGGCGATGGTTCACTGTGTCGGCTCTCGCGATGAGAAAGTGAACAATAATTACTGTTCGCGAGTCTGCTGCACCAATGCCATTAAGGTGGCGATTGAAATTAAAGAGCTGATTCCCGACTGTGAAATTTACTGCCTCTACATGGATATTCGGGTTTTCGGTCGCGGCTATGAGGAACTTTACCGAACCTCTCAGGAAAAATATGGCGTGCAGTTTATCCGGGGCCGGCTTTCTGAGGCGGGTGAGAAAACTGATGGCAGTTTATTGCTGCGGTTAGAAGATACCTTAACGGCAAAACCCATGCGGCTGAGTGTTGACCTGTTGGTTTTGATGGTGGGGATGGAGGGGAATGCGGAGCTATCAGAGGTGGCCGGTTTAACCGTTGGCTGCGACCGCTTCTACAGCACCGCTCACCAGCAATATTCTAATAATGCTTCTGCCAAAAAAGGTATTTTTCTGGCGGGGACGGCAACAGGGCCAAAAGCAATTGTGGAATCCATTACGGATGGGCGCTCGGCGGCGGCGGAAATTGCCGGTTTTCTCGCAAGTACGGCAGCCGGTTTTCCAAATGGGCAGCCAGCAATCGCTACAGTGGCAGCATCGCTTAAGTGAGGTCTAGAGCAATGGCAGTAAAACCTAAAAAATGTTTTTTCGGGCTGAAAGTAGATCGCCAGCTTGATGGCGACAAAATGAACTCGGACTTTCTGAAGAAAGTCCTAGCTGAGGGGGGGGAGGGTGCGGCGATCGCCGCCTGCATGCAGTGCGGCACCTGTAGCGGTGGCTGCACTAATATTGACCTGATGGATATGTCCCCCAGAACCCTAGTTTTAATGGTGCAAAGAGGGGAGTGGGAAAAAGTCCTCAAAAGTAATGCCCTGTGGTTGTGTAGCTCCTGCTACATCTGCACGTCCAGATGTCCGCGCGGGGTGCGTCCTTCGGATGTGATTGAGGCGGTGAAGGCGATTGCGATTCGAGAGGGAATCGAGAACGACTCTACCCGGTTCAATCAGATATTTGTGGAGCTGGTTCAGAAACGAGGCATCCTCTTTGAACCCGAGCTGATGCAGAAGTATGGCGGTTTGAAAGCCATGATCGAACAAGCAGAATTGGGAGTTAAATTAGTGATCAAGGGCAAGATGTCGCCCCTTCCTGCCAAAGTTAAAGACCCGAAAGCCTTTAGTGAAGCCTTAGAAAAAGCGAAAAAACAATGAAATACTCTTACTATCCGGGATGCAGCCTGCACACGACTGCCAAGGAGTTTGATATCTCCACCAAAGTCGTGATGCGCGAACTGGGAATCGAGCTAGAGGAACTGAAGGACTGGTCCTGCTGTGGTGGTTCCGTAGCAGCTGGGGTTTCTCACGATGTCGGCATGGCTTTGGCTGCCAGAAATGTCGCCCTGGCGCAAAAGCAAAATCTCGACCTTTTGGCGTCTTGTTCCGGGTGCTACAACAAATCGGCCCGGGCTGTAAAGGCATTAGAAAATCAAACTGAAAAAGAGAGAATTACGGCGATTCTATCGGAAATGGGCGTATCTGTTTCTGACTGCAATATCCGAGTCAGAAATGTTGTGGATGTGCTGGTTAACGATGTGGATATTGCCTCGCGAGTCAAAAAGCCATTAACCGGTCTGAAAGTGGCCTGTTATTATGGCTGTCTGCTGACTCGACCGGCAGATATCACGGGATGGGACTCGCCGGTGTTTCCCACGTCGATGGATAGATTGGCTGAGATTTGTGGGGCAGATGTGGTTGATTTCCGGTCAAAAACCAAATGCTGCGGCGGGCCAATTCTGGTATCCAAGCAAGATGTGGCCTTTGACCTGACGAAGAAACTCTTGGATGAGGCCAAGTCCCTGGGAGCGGATTGCATCGTTTTGGCGTGTCCGCTGTGCGACACTAACCTGGAGTTGCGCCAGTCAGATATCGAGAAGAAATACGGCGTTTCTTACAATCTGCCGATCCTCTATATCACAGAAATCATCGGACTGGCGTTAGGAATGAAACCGGGAAAGCTGGGGATGAACAAGCACATCGTCTCGCCCAAACCTGTTTTGGCTAAATTGGGGATTTAATCGGAAATAGATGAATGTGCTTCCTGTCCGCATGGCCTAGCAATTAGGCGAATTAAGTCGCTCCACTTCGGGGAAATATTATTAATTAAGGAAAATCACAATGGACAGCAGCCTTCCGCTCGAAAACCCTTCCATGTCCCGCCGGCAGTTACTCAATTTTCTGACTGGGGCAGTCGTTGCTTCCACTGCCGGTGCCGCACTATACCCCGTCGCCAAATATTTTATCCCCCCAGCAGAAACCAGCGAAGGGGGAGCAGTCATCGCCAAAGATATCTTGGGCAAACCCATTCCCGCCGGCCAAATTTTAGCCGAACCTGCCGGCACTCGCGCCCTCGTTGCGGGGTTAGCCGGTGAGCCGACTTATTTAACCGTCAGACAGGACGGGACTTTAGACACTGCGGGAATTGTAGATAACTGCACCCATTTAGGCTGCACATTTCCCTGGAACGAAACTGACCAGCAATTTCAATGTCCCTGTCACGGTTCTCGCTACAGTGCCGACGGTTCTGTATTGCGCGGACCGGCACCTCTCCCTCTCAAGTTAGTTCGCGTTTCTGTTAAAGATAATGCGATTTTGATTTCTCCCTGGACAGAGATTGACCCCCGCACCGGGGAAACCCCTTGGTGGGTTTAATAGCGTGTTTATAAAGTAATTGTTAAGCCTGTAAGGCGAGAAACCGGGTTTCTTCAAGAAACCCGGTTTCTCTGAGCTTAACTTTTTCTTTGTAAATGAGTTTTTAGAGATCAATGAAGCGTTCGCCCCACCGTAACCTGCAACAGCGAGCGCCTCAACTCTTCTACCGCTTTACCGCACTGTTCCCCGCAGCGCTTCGGCATCAATCCCTTTGATCAGATAAATCCGCAGGAGATGACCGACAATGGACAGCTGCATCGGTAACTTGCGCAACGCCTTCACCCACTTGGGCTGAGAGCTGCGGTCGATTTCAGACATTTGCAAATTGAGTTCGGAACAGCGATGCAAGCGCTCGAAAAACTCCGGATGTTCCGTGTCCAGAACAGACGGGAAAGCGCGGGCTGCAGTTTCGTTAGTTTTGCGAATCACTTCCGCATCAAAATCCGTGGGGTCTATTCCCAGCACGCGATAAAAGCCCGTCCGTTCGTGTACGGTTAGCGTGTGGGTGGCGAAGACAGTCAGCAGGAAAAACCGGCTCCACAACCGGGATTGCCAGGTTTTCCAGAGTTTGGTTTGCGAGCGCAGCAGTACCTTAAAAACATCCCCGTGCCGGTTTTCGTCCTGGCACCAACTTTCAAAATAGCGGAACAGTGGGTAAAACTGATTTTCGGGATGTTTTTCCAGATGCCGGTAAATGATGATATAACGCCAGTAGCCAATTTTCTCTGACAGGTAGACCGTGTAAATCACCCACTCGATCGGGAAGAAAGTATAGACCCGATGCTTAGTCAGGTAGCCCAGATCCATCGTACAGCCAAAATCGCTCATCGCTTTATTTAGGAAGCCGGCATGGCGGGCTTCATCCCGCGCCATCAGGCTAAACATCTCTGCGAGGAGGGGGCTGCGATCCTTCAGCTTGCGCGACAGTTCTTTAAACAGCAGAAAGCCCGAAAACTCGGACACGCAGGAGCGCTCCAAGTAATCGATAAATGCCTGTCGGGCTTCTCCTGTAAGCTGATCCCAGGAACCCTCGAACGCCTCATCGCGCACGAAGTGGTGCCGGTTGTAATCGGCCCGCATCTCGTCCAGCATGGTCTGGAACTCAGTCTCCTGCGCCGACAAGTCCAGCTTGGCCGTCGTTTCAAAGTCCGTTGTGTAAAACCGAGGCGTGAGGATGTTTTCCTTGATGGCCTTCGTCTTGACTTCCCCCATCTCCAGAGCGGGCTTCGGCGGAGAATTAACCATAGGTCGAACTCTTCATAACTCAATAGTGTTTAAGTTATACGGCTTCCCGGCGCTTGTCAATACCTGTTACCGAAAAAGTTCTATCAATTTTCTCTCGCATATGCCTTGCGCAAAAGCGCAAAGTGTGATATTGCCTGCGGCGAGCCGGCGTTCCAGAAACTCGGTTTCTTCAAAAACCGGGTTTCTTGCCCCCGGCTTGCCGAAGTGTGCGAATCCCTTTCAGGGACTGAAATCCAGGGCACCGGCCCAGCCGCTCCGCCCCTGGGGGGCACGCACTCTATATATATGTGTGGGTCTGTGTGTGGGCCGTCGGGCTCCACTGTCCCGCTGTCCAGCCGGGAGGACAGGCGGTTCCGTGCGGGCGCGTACTGAGGGAACGCCGGTCCTCCGTCCACTCCCTAAGTGGCTCCTGCGATAACAGCTGTTCCTTAGTATATAGAGAATCTCAGGCGTGCTTACGCTACAGGTAGGGTAAGCGGCCCACTAAACCCCTACAGATGGTGGGCGCGGAATCGGGGACAGACCCCGCCCCAAAAATTAGTGTTAAGTTATGCAAACTTTTTTTCCATGAATCTCTCCATAGCTGTACAGTTATGGAACCAGGACAGTTAAGGCGTTGCCGCGCCCGAAGGACAGCACCGCTGATGGCCCTAACCGGCACCGCCCAGACCACCATTTCTCAGGAATGAGGTAATTTGACATGAGCCAGGATCTAGCCAACCGCCTGCGAGAAGGCACCCAGCACTCTCACACCGCCGCAGAAAACACCGCATATATGAAGTGTTTCCTGAAAGGCATTGTTGAGTGGGAGCCATTCCGGAAGTTGCTAGCTAATCTGTATTTTGTCTACAGCACGCTGGAAGAATCGCTGCGCCGGCACCAGGATAATCCCGCAGTGGGCCCGCTCTATTTTTCCGAGCTAAACCGCACGGCAAATCTGGAGAAAGATTTAGAATTTTACTACGGTGAAAACTGGCGCGAACAAATTGCTCCCTTGCCAGCCGGTCAGATTTACGTCGATCGCCTTAACGAAATCGCCAATACCGATCCAGCCCTCCTGATCGCTCACGCCTACACCCGCTACATGGGCGATCTGTCCGGCGGTCAGGCTTTGAAAAACATTATTCGCTCCGCACTGAATTTACCCCCAGATCGAGGGACAGGACTGCATGAATTCGACCAAATTCCCACACCAGAAGCGAGACGGGCATTTAAGGAAACCTACCGTCTAGCGCTCAACTCCCTACCCTTTGACGAGGCAACGATTCAGCGCATCGTAGACGAGGCCAATTATGCCTTTAAACTGAATCGCGATGTCATGCACGATCTAGAAGACGATGTAAAAGCGGCCATTGGCGACCATGTATTTGATTTGCTCACCCGTCAGGATAAACCGGGCAGCACAGAGGGAAGGCCGAATCGCTCCGCAAGCGAAGTCGCAGCGATTTAATATAGCATTTGACTCTATTCGTTTGACTTAAGTTAGGACGTAGGACAGGCGTCTCGCCTGTCCTCGCCTGTCCTCGCCTGTCCTCGCCTGTCCCCCTACTAGCAAGTGAGATGCCCTGTCCATTACTGACTGTCTCTGGCTAGAGAACCACTTACCAACTCAAAAGGGAACGACATGATCTTTTCGCTTCCAGCCGTTCAATTTGACTCAAAATTGCTCCGCAAGTACGACCAAGCCGTCCCGCGCTACACCAGCTACCCACCGGCGACAGAGTTGAAACCGGAGTTTGAATTAGTCGATTTCAGGGCGGCGATTGCAGTAGGCAACTATAAAAAAACGCCACTCTCTCTCTACTGCCATATCCCCTTTTGCGAAACGGCTTGTTATTTCTGCGGTTGCAATACCGTTATTACCCAGCGAAAAGAAGTAGCCGATCCCTATCTGCAGTATACTGCCCGTCACATTCGGCAGCTAGCTGAGCTCATTGATAGGGACCGCCCAATCCACCAGATGCACTGGGGCGGCGGAACCCCGAACTACCTCTCCCTCAAGCAAGTGGAAAACTTATGGGGAGCCATCAACCGGCATTTTCGCTTCGCTCCCAACGCTGAAATTTCCCTGGAGGTCAACCCCCGCTTTCTGGATCGGAACTACATTCTCTTTTTGAAAGATTTAGGATTTAACCGCATTAGTTTTGGCATTCAAGACTTTAACCCCCAAGTCCAGGAATCGATTAACCGCATTCAGCCAGAAGCCCTGCTGTTTAATGTCATGGACTGGATGCGAGAAGCTGGATTTGAGAGTGTCAATGTTGACCTGATTTATGGGCTGCCCTTTCAAACCCTGAACACGTTCCGCGACACCATCCACAAAACCATCAAACTCGACCCAGACCGGATTGCCGTCTTCAATTTTGCCTATGTGCCCTGGTCCAAACCCGTACAGCGCCGGCTCCCCCAAGAAGCGCTTCCCAAAGGGCCAGAAAAACTCGATATTTTGCAAATGGCCATTGAAGACCTGAGTGAAAACGGCTATCAGTTTATTGGCATGGATCATTTCGCCAAACCCAACGATGAGCTAGCCATCGCTCAGCGGGAAGGACAGCTGCACCGCAACTTCCAGGGATACACCACCCAACCGGAATCCGAGCTGATTGGATTTGGCGTCACCTCCATCAGCATGCTGCATGATGTCTACGTTCAAAACCACAAGCGGTTGAAAGACTTCTATCAAGCCATTGATGCGGGAGATTTACCCATTGAGCGAGGGGTGAGTCTCAGCCAAGAGGACGTGATTCGGCGAACAGCCATTATGGAATTAATGTGCCAGTTCCAACTGTGCAAAAATGAGTTCGAGTCCAAATACCATCTCAGCTTCGACCGGGATTTCGACGAATATTTTGCCGCCGAGCACTTTGAGTTGAAGAAGCTGGAAGCAGATGGGCTGCTCCGCCTCTCTCACAATCGCATTCAGGTCACTCCCGCCGGACGCTTGTTAATCCGCAATATCGCTGCCGTTTTTGATACCTATCTCCACCAGAAAACAGCTACCAATTTCTCCAGAGCCATTTAATATCATGTCCGGTAGCACCGCTGTTGTGCGCAAGGGGTAGGGGCAGGTTTATTCCTCTTCTGTTCTGTGCCAGAAATATCTTGGCAGAACCCGCCCCTACAAGGTAGGGTATACAAAACCCATGCAAGCGGACATGATATAAGACCCCGCAACGAGTTTTGAGACAGCCTAGCCACTCACTGTAAATAAGTGTAAATAAGGAGGAAGGCCAACGATGCGTATCCTGATGATTCAGCCCAATTATCACTCCGGGGGAGCGGAAATTGCCGGAAACTGGCCCCCTAGCTGGGTGCCCTATGTCGGTGGCGCATTGAAGACAGCAGGATTCAGTGAAGTGCGTTTTGTGGATGCCATGACCAACTACATAGAAGACGCTGAATTAGCGGAAATCATCCGCGACTATCAGCCCAATGTAGTTCTGGCAACCGCAATTACGCCCATGATCTACAAGTCTCAGAACACGCTGAGGCTTGTGAGAGAGATCTGTCCCAATGCCAAGACGGTTATGGGAGGGGTTCACCCCACCTATATGTACCGGGACGTGCTGACTGACGCTCCTTGGATTGATTACATTATTCGGGGCGAGGGGGAAGAGATTACCGTTAATTTACTGCGGGCGATCGCTGACGGGACGGATGAGCTAACTCGCCGCAATATCCTGGGCATTGCCTTTCTAGAAAATGGTAAAATCGTGGCAACTCCCGCCCATCCCCCCATTAAGGATTTGAATACGCTCACCCCAGATTGGAGCCTGCTCGATTGGGAGAAATACATTTATACGCCTCTGAAGACGCGCGTGGCTGTCCCCAACTATTCGCGCGGCTGTCCTTTCCGCTGCCGGTTCTGCTCTCAGTGGAAATTCTGGCGCAAATACCGTTCCCGTTCACCGAAACACTTCGTGGATGAAATTGAACGGTTGGTGAGGGATTATAAAGTTGGGTTTTTCATCCTGGCGGATGAGGAGCCAACTATCAACAAATCCCGGTTTATGGCACTGTGCCGCGAACTCATCGACCGCAATCTGGGCGTACACTGGGGCATCAACACGCGAGTCACTGATGTTTTGCGGGATGAGAAGGAACTGCCCCTGTACCGGCAAGCCGGTCTGGTTCACGTTTCCTTGGGAACGGAAGCCGCCGCCCAGTTAAACCTCAATTTGTTCCGCAAAGAAACCACGATTGCTGACAACAAGCGCGCGGTTGAACTCCTGCGGCAAAACGGCATCCTTGCGGAAGTTCAATTCATCATGGGACTTCCCAACGAAACGCCAGAAACCATCGAGGAAACCTATCGCATGGCGCGGGACTGGAAGGCCGATATGGCCAACTGGAATATGTACACGCCTTGGCCCTTCTCGGAACTGTTTCAGGATTTAGCGGATAAAGTTGAAATTCGCGATTACTCTCACTACAACTTCGTCACGCCCATCATTAAACCTGAAAATATGACCCGGGAGGAAGTTCTCAAAGGCGTCCTCCGCAATTACGCCCGGTTCTATTCCTGGAAGTTTCTGGAGTATTGGTTTGAAAAAGATCCGTTCAAGCGCCGGTATTTGCTAGGATGTCTCTGGGCCTTTGTGAGAACTACTCTCAACAAACGCTTCTACAACCTGAAGCGGGTGAAGCAGAAAGGTCTGCACACGGAAATTGAGTTTGGCTTTGACGAAGCTAAGATTCTCAGTCCGGAACAAATGGCTCAGATCAAACAGGAACGCCCCGCAGATATCGACTTTGTGGGAACGCTTTCCGCTTGCGGCGCTCCCAACGACTTGTTAGAAGGCGACACCTATACCAAAGCCCATCACCAGCATGATATAATTCAGGTGGCTGTGATTGAGGACGAGCAGCAAACTCGCATCGACTTGCGGGTGAACCTGCGGGCGCAAAATGGCATTGAAGTTGCTAGCGAAGCCACGAATGGTGAAACCGGCTTAGTGCTATTGGAATCTATTGATGTCGATGTGGCTGTTGTTGACAGCACTCTCCCAGATATGGAGCTGGACAAGTTCCTTCGCACAGCTCGCAAAGTTCAGGCAAATTCCTACGTGATTCCGTCCAAAATTCTGGTGCTGGTCGATCCCGACCGGCAAGAGGCGCTGTCCGCTACAGTGGCTGCCGGTGCCGATGGGTTTTGCTCCAAGAATGCTCCCACTCAACAATTAGCAGAGGCTGTTCGCATCACTCACCGGAATGGGAAATACCGAGATCCTGCCCTCGCCCATCTCCTTCCTGCCGCCGTGACTGCCGGCTAAATGACTTTTCTGAAATTTCCTAAGAGCCAGTTTAGAGGGGATTGACACACAAAAAGTGAAGTCACAAAACACCGGGTTTCTTTGCAGGAGAAACCCGATTACTGGACCATTCGCTGTCGGAAAAATTCCTGTATAAACACGCTCTTAGCTGGCTCAAATTTGTGGTTGAGGAACTATTTATGACATTTGACTCGCTGCCCACATCTCCTGAGAATCAACCCAGTATAAATTGGACCATTGTCTTCTTTTTCACCAGCGTACACCTCCTCGCCTTATTGGCTCCCTGGTTTTTCTCCTGGCGAGCATTAGGTGTCACCTTATTGCTGCACTGGTTTTTAGGCAGTATCGGCATTTGTTTGGGCTATCACCGGCTCTTGAGTCACCGCAGTTTTCAAGTCCCACAATGGCTGGAGTATGCACTCGCATTTATCGGTGCGCTCGCACTTCAGGGAGGCCCCATTTTCTGGTCAGCCGGACACCGGTTGCATCACGCCTATACCGAGGATGAATACAAAGATCCCTATTCCGCTCGCAAGGGATTTTGGTGGAGCCATCTGCTGTGGATGATCTATCCCCGGCAAGAATTCTTTAACTACGAACAGTACAAGCGATTCGCTCCCGATCTCGTCCGGCAGCCCTTTTACTGTTGGCTCGACCGCTACTATCTTTTCCTGCAAATCCCTCTAGGGCTTCTGCTCTATGCTTTAGGGGGCTGGTCGTTTGTAATTTATGGTGTTTTTATGCGAGCGGTTTTGCTCTGGCACAGCACCTGGTTTATCAACTCAGTCACCCATGTTTGGGGATACCGGACATTTGAAACTAAGGATAATTCCCGCAATCTCTGGTGGGCAGCAATTTGCACCTATGGAGAAGGTTGGCACAACAACCACCACGCTTACCCTAATGTAGCAAAAGCCGGCTGGCGCTGGTGGGAAGTGGATGTTACTTGGTGGGCGATTTGGCTCCTGAAAACCCTGGGTCTGGCAACAAAAGTTGTTATGCCCCCCGCAAAAAGCGCCACTTAGGGATAAGTGCGGTTAAATCCCCACAATTTCAATTTATAGCGGTTCTCATTTAGTGAGGTAAAGAAACCCGGTTTCTTCAAGAAACCGGCTTTCTGGCAGTTCATCCAACTGAGAAACGCGATAAGTGCGGTTAAATCCCCACAGTTTCAATTTTGCCTTGCGTCAGCATAACCCCCCCTGACTAAGCCGGTATGGGGGGAGTCATCTTGGTGTGATTTATTTAAATTTCAGCGCCCGATTCCAGAAAGGCTGCCGGTGCAGCGCTCAAAAGCTCTTAAGTGGTTATTTTGAGAGACATAGCGGAGTTGGGTAAAGGCAGCTTTCAGGTCAGGAGTCTGGATAAAGCCGAGAAAATTGTCGTACATTTTTACATTGGCAATTTCTGCTTCCACTCCCATTTGACACGCCGCTTGCAAGGTGTCGGGAGCTGCAACTTTTCCAGCAAAGCTGTCTTCTGGAATTGGCAGCCCGTACTGAGCGAACAAATTCTCCCACAGCTTAATGTGCCGGCCTTCAGCTTGAACAATGTTGCTAAACGGACGCACCTTGCCAAACTTTTCTATGACAGCCGCATAAAAAGCTCTGGCTCGATATTCGTCGTTAATCGCTTCCACCATCGCTTGTTGCGCTCTGTCATCTAGTGGAGTGCTAGCAACAGCATTAGTATTGACTGCAGCAGTCGCAACCGTCACAGCGCACAAACCCGCTGCAGCATACCGGTGGCAGTCAGACTTTTTACCTTTTCCAAAACGGTGCCGGTGATTCACACTTTTTACCTCCAAATTTAGCCCAATATTATATTTCTATTGTCTCGCCGCCGAACTCCCCTAGCACTCAAATGCCAGGAGCCAGTTTTTCTCAGGCTTTTCCCCGCTCTAGGGGCTCACCCGCCGCTTTCCACCCTTGAACGCTCGGCGGAAACCCCCGCACGTTTTTGTATCCCAGCATTTGCAGCGCCATCACCCCCATTGCGCTGCGGTAGCCGGTGGCGCAATACAAAACAGCGGGGCGATTTTGGGGAATTCTGTCAAGGTTTTGGGTTAAAGTTCGCAGGGGAATATTAATCGCACCGGCAATGTGACCGGCTGCGTATTCCGCCGGCTCTCGCACGTCAACGAGCAGGGCGCTCTCCCTTTGAATCAGGGATTTTAAAGCATCTACCTTCATCACGGTATAATATCCCCTAGGAATTGAACCCAGATAGCGGTCAATCTCCCCGAATACATTCTCGCTGAAGGTGGCAACTCCTTCCGGCGCTCCCACAGTTGCGCTAGCCGCCAGCGCTGCCGGTGTTGGGTTGAGAGTGCCGGCGGGCAAAAAAGACAGGCACAGCCCGAACAAGACAGTCAAGAACAATTTTAGCATGTTTGACGCTCCCACATGGCAAATCTGTTTGAGAGAGTGTTTATATCGCGGTTCTCAGTTGGATGAACTATAGCCTTTGAAACCCGGTTTCTTTTAGAAACCGGGTTTCTCAGTCCCTCACAAAGGATGAGAAACGCGATAAACAAAACGTGAAGTAGGGGCGGGTTGACTAATATTCTACACTTCGTACAGACATCTTGACTGAACCCGCCCCTACTAGAAACTGCGGGCGGCCACGGGGACCGCCCCTACAGGCCGTGTGCCTGATATTATTATCCCACCACAGCAGAGAGATTTTCTTCCCACCGGCGAGCCCCCCGCTCGCGCCGAATGTCCCGCCAAATTTGCGTCGCTGCTAGCGCCCCGTCGCCCACTGCAATCGCCACTTGATTTAACCCCACCTTTAAATCTCCAATGGCAAAAATTCTTGGGTGAGACGTGCGGCACATTTTATCTGTCACCACATTCTCCCCCTTCACCTCTAAGTGGATGTCTTTCAGATAGGTGTTGTGATAGCGCGAACCCATCGAAATCAAGCCGGTTTCCAACTCGACTGCCGAGCCGTCCACTAACTCAACCCCTGTCATCTTGTGGTTCTCTCCCAAAAATTGCTTAATCGGCGTTTCCACAAGACGATACCCGTGATCGCGCAGTTTCGCCTTCAATGCCTCGCTGACTTCAAACGCCCCGTGAGTGAACACCGTAATGTAAGGCGTGAACCAGCTCACAGCAAACACCATGTCTTCAATGCTCGCCTCGGTGCCGGCAAAAAACCCGCATTTTTTGTCGGTCATTTCGTAGCCGTCGCACACCATACAGACGTGCAAGTTGTAGCCAGCATACTCATAGACGTTCCGCATATCGTCTAAGGCCGGCAGGTGGTCGATAATGCCGCTGGCAGCAATTAAATATTTACAGCGTAACACGGGGTAAATACTGTTTTGCCGGCCCACTTTCACCCGCACGGCAAACGTTTCTCCCTCATCCACCACTTCCTCAACGTAACCGTTCAGAAAATCTCCCGCCAAACTGGCGTAGTGTTCCTTCCCTCGCTGCAGCAGCTCTCGCCCCGGCGTGTCTGGTGGCAGCCCCAAATAATTATGCAGCTCTTGCATCCAAAAAGAACGCGCTTTCCCTTTATCAATAATCAAACTGGACAGGTGGAAGCGCTGCAAGTAAATACCGGCAGACAGCCCGCCCGCACCTCCGCCCACCACGATCGCATCATAAGTATGGTTCAGGCGCTCGGAGAGATTATTCTTGGACAGTTGCATGAGCCAACCTTCCTTGACTGTAACACTATACAGTTATATCTTAGCTAGCCGCAGCTCGTCTGTCAACCGCCCTCCCACTGGGCGTTCCAGGCTCTGGAGGCGGACTCCCACCGGCACCGCCCGCCCCAATCCGGCAGCGCCCGCACTCCCCAATTGTGCGCTGCCCAGCTCGGTGAAGCGCCAAATTCAGCCAAATCCCCGATCCCTCGCCCTGTGCCGGCGGACAAATTTCGCTCGATTCGCCCTCACTCCTACCCCAGCGCCACCACACCCGCCGGCAAATCCGCCAGCAGTCGCTTCACTCTCAACCAAGGCGCACCCATGAGAATTTCCCTAAATCCCGCACCGGCAACGACTGGAATAGTAAACTCCTGTTCATCTAATAGCACTTTTCCCAAGTAGGTATTAAGAGTCGTTTCACCCATTGCGGTTATCAAATTCCTTGTCTCAACACTAGGCTACTCCAGAGCCTCTAAATCCTGGTCGTTAATTGCCAGCCACTCTGTAGAGCCGGTATCCAGCAGCGCACTGACCGGGAATATCTCGCCACTGGCAGCAATCAACCCAATCTCACAAAATAACTGTCCCCTCTCATCAAACTCACCTTGAATCATAGCCTTCCGCAGACTCCTGTTTCATTGATACAGAAGATGGCAAATATAGCAGAGTGATGCTTCTCTCGCACTTGGGTTAAGGCTACTATTTTATCTTTATCAATGAAATACTCCCCTCATTGTGCAAAACTTCCCCGTGCGCGGTCACAATACTGCCATAGGCAAAAGTCATATTGTGTGCTATAATAATCCCTTGGATCGCAGCGAACACACCGGCTTCAATCTGGGTGCCATCGGGAACGCCGCACCAGCCCCAATCAGACCGGCGATTTCCTGGCGCGCCGGCATTTCCGCATGCCAGAGCGCGCTTTTCGGGGGCGGAGCGTCTGCGAACAGTTCCAGCCGGCCCGCTTCCTGACGAATGGCCGCGCCCTCTTTGGGCGCACCGGCAAAATAAAGGAAGTGACTCAACCGCGCGAAACGGAAACTAATTTGCCGAAAAATTGCGCGGCGGGCGGCTTCCTGACCAGAGCGTGACAGGGAAATCAACCAGCGCCGCCAATTGCTGCCGGCGGTGGCGGAGTGCCGGTGCCTTGGCAATCCGTGTGAATTTCTATCATTGGGATTTATGGGGAGATAGCATCAATAAAAACAGCGATTCATTACAGGGCCTCGGGCCTCGGGCATCGGGCGCGGCTACATTAAATGTATCTAACTTGCATTGCCTACTTTCCTGTCGCCGCAGTTGCGCAACGTGCAATAACCGTATTTCAATGAAAAGCCGCTCGCCTCAGGCTCCGCACCCAATGAGTATTGCGCAACTTATATGTAGGATAGCTTGTCTCGTGTCGCTAAACTGCGGCAATTGAGTTACCCATGCCCAATGCGATGATGCCCAATGCCTCGAACTGGATGTCAGGCTGAACTGTTTTTTCAGGATTTTCATTTAACTCTCAAGATACAGAGCCATTATTTTAGATTTTAGAGTCTAAAGTTTGGCGGTTGCAAACATCGAAAAAAACCTATGGTAAACTGTGAGAAAACTTATCGAAACCCTCTCGGGCCGGCGGACTGGCCAATTGAGCGGCTGCCTGGACTGACACCTCAAGACAAATCCCAACTGCAGGAGTGCGGGATTGCCACAACTGGGCAACTGCTCCGAAAAGCCGGCACCCCAGCGAGCAGGCAGGCGCTGGCCAATCGCTTGCAGACTCACATTCAGCACGTTAATAAATGGGTAGTTCTGGCGGAGCTAGCGCGCATCCCCAGCGTCGGGTGCCAGTATTGCGGACTGTTGCTGCATGCCGGTGTGGGTTCTGTCGCCCAGCTCGCTCAGATGCCGGCGCAGCGATTGCACCAGCAAATTTTGCGACTGCAAGTCGCCACCATGCAGCGCCGAGACCTCTGCCCCTCGGTCGGGGAAGTGGAACAGTGGATTCAGCAAGCCCGTTTGCTGTAACACACTCTGGAGGCGAGACATGTCGCACAGACGCGACATGTCGCGCTCACACACTCCTGACACCCCACACAGAACCTTTTTCAGAGGGCGGGGAAAACACCTCTCGGTCGGAACCGCTTTACCCCCCATCCTTCTTGAGCACCCCATTGAGGAAAATATCAGCCAGTCCTTCTGCCATTTCCAGCATCGCTTTCGGGGAAGTGTCCTCCTCCAACAGGGTGCTGTGGCTAAAACCAGCCACCGCAAACATCCCCAAAAAGACTTGCGCCACAATCCGGGGGTTCATTTGGCGATAAACGCCGCGCTCCATCGCCGTTTGGAAAAACGCCTCAGCCACATCCGTCATTTTGGCAATCACTTCCGCCTGAATGCGCTCGCGCAAGTCGGGGTGGAACTGGGCCTCTAGAAAACAGACGCGCATCATATCAACATTCTGCTGCATGTGCAGCATCCGCCGGCGCATCACCTGCGCCACCGCCTTATAGCTGCCCATTTCGCTCAGTTCCGTCAGCAAGTCAGTGAGAATTTCCACCCATCCCTGAGTCGCCACCTCCACCAAAATGGCCTTTTTACTGGGAAAATGGCGAAATAGGGTGCCTTCCGCCACCCCAGCCGCACTGGCCAGGTCACGGGTGGTGGTGCCGTCGTAGCCCTTGTGGGCGAACAGCCGCTGCGCCGAGCGCAAGATGCGGGTGCGCGTCTGGGCTTCTGACTGAGGGGGCCGGTTAAACACACGCATAGAAATGGACTAATAGTTGCGATTAGAATTTGTAGAGTTATTGTCCTACGCCTAGAGTGAGATTCTCCAAAACTGTCATCAAACGTTAAGCTCGATCGCTGTTCTTAAAATACCCAAGGCCCTCTGTAATTTTTTATCCTGGAAATAGCACCGCTTGAATCTGTATTTTATGACTCCAAACCGCCTGCCCACTGCCCGCCGTCACAACCGGCCACCTGTAACCGCGAGGTGGCGACGCCTCACCGTTACGGTTCTGGCAGCTGTCCTGCTGTGGTGGGTGGCCGCACCGGCACCCAGTTTTGCCCGCAACATAGCGCCCTTCGCCATCACTCAGTCCATCCAGCCCTACCTGGATCGGGTGATCCAGCATGTGACGGAGTTTCGCCTCGACAATGGCATGAAGTTCATTGTCCTGGAGCGGCACACAGCGCCGGTGATTTCCTTTCTCACCTACGCTGACGTCGGCGGCGCTAACGAGCCCGACGGCAAAACCGGCGTGGCTCACTTCCTAGAGCACCTAGCCTTCAAAGGCACTACCCTGATTGGCACGCGAGACTACAAAGCAGAAAAACCACTACTGGATAAGCTCGACGAGCTCGCCAAGCGTCTTGAGGCGGCTGAAGCAGCGAACAAAAAAGCCGAAGTGCAAACCCTTCAGGCGGAGTTCAGCAAAGTGGAGGCGAAAGCCGCCAGCATCGCCAAACAGAATGAGTTCGGCCAGATTGTGGAGCGTTCCGGCGGCGTCGGACTCAATGCCAACACCTCCACAGACGCCACCCGCTACTTCTACAGCTTCCCCTCCAACAAGCTCGAGCTGTGGATGTCGCTGGAGTCGGAGCGCTTCCTCGACCCAGTGTTTCGGGAATTTTACAAAGAGAAACAAGTCGTAATAGAAGAGCGCCGGTTGCGCACGGACAACTCCCCAGTGGGCCAGCTGATCGAGGCGTTTCTCGACAGGGCTTATCAGGCGCACCCCTACAAGCGCCCCGTGATTGGCTACATGCAAGACATCCAAAATCTGGCGCGCCAGGATGTCCAGGAGTTTTTCAACACCCACTACGTCCCCAACAACCTGACGGTGGCCATTGTCGGCGATGTCAGCCCGGCTGAGGTGAAGCGGCTGGCCCAGATTTACTTCGGTCGCTATCCAGCTAAACCGGCACCTCCGGATCTGGCAGTTGTGGAGCCCCCCCAAACCGAACCCCGGGACGTGACGCTGCGCTTGCCCTCCCAGCCGTGGTATCTGGAAGGCTACCACCGGCCCGCCATGAAACACCCAGATCACGTCATTTATGAGATGATTGCCTCTGTGCTCAGCAATGGGCGCACCTCTCGCCTCTACAAGTCGCTGGTGGAAGAAAAGCAGCTGGCGCTGGCGGCTGAGGGCTTCAGCGGGTTTCCAGGGGAGAAGTACCCCAATATGATTTTGTTCTACGCCCTGACGGCTCCGGGCCACACCGTGGAGGAGGTGGCGGCGGCGCTCAACAAAGAAATTGAGCGCTTGAAAACAGAGCCGGTGGGAGCTGATGAACTCGACCGGGTAAAAAACCAGTACCGCGCTGGGTTGCTGCGCTCCTTGGATTCCAATGAGGGCATGGCGCAGCTGCTGCTGGAATATGAAGTGAAAACCGGCAGCTGGCGCAACTTGTTTAAGGAACTGGAAGCGAGCGCTGCGGTGACTCCGGCAGATATTCAGCGCGTCGCTCAGGCGACTTTCCAGCCAGCAAACCGCACTGTCGGGCGGCTTTTGCCTAAGGAGGGCTAAGAAATGAACCGCAGAGGCGCAGAAAACGCAGGGGGAAGAATGGCTGTCAAGTGGCTACGGCCCAGAAAGAAGATTTTCAAGGAGAAGCGGGTGATGTGGGCGGGGTTGCTGGCGCTGGTGCTGCTGTTTGTCTCGCAAGTGGGCCAGCCGGCTGCCGGTGCGGCGGCGAAGCACTACACTGAGTTGCAGTTTCCGCCGGTGCCGGAGATTAAACTGCCCGATTACACCCGCTACCAGCTCGATAACGGGCTGACTGTGTTTCTGATGGAAGACAGGGAGCTGCCCCTGGTGAGCGGTACGGCTCTGTTTCACACCGGGGACCGGTTTGAGCCGGCCTCTAAAGTGGGTCTGGCTGATATGATGGGCGAGGTGATCCGCACCGGCGGCACGGTAAAGCACTCTGCCGATCAGCTCAACCAGATGCTGGAGCAGCGGGCGGCTTCTGTGGAAACTTCGGTGAGTGGGACTTCCGGAAGCGCCAGTTTTAGCGCTCTGAGTGAGGATTTGCCGGAAGTGTTCGGGCTGTTTGCTGAGGTGATCCAAGAGCCGGCCTTCGCCCCCGACAAGCTGGAGCTGGCCAAGAAGCAGCGGGCCGGTGCGATCGCCCGCCGCAATGATGACCCCGGTGATATTGCCAGCCGGGAATTCCAGAAACTCCTCTACGGCAGTGCCAGTCCCTACGCTCGCACGATTGAGTATGCGACGATTAGCAATGTCAGCCACGAGGATTTGCTGCAGTTCTACCGGCAGTATTTCCACCCGAATAATATGATTTTGGGGATTGTCGGCGATTTCGACACCCAGAAGATGCGAGCCCTGATCCAAGAGAAGTTTGGCTCCTGGCCAAAGGGGAATCCCAACATCCCCCCCCTGCCGCCGGTATCTCAGGAAAAGCAGGGTGGCGTGTTTTTTGTCAGCCAGCCCCAGCTGACTCAGAGTTCTGTGCTCATGGGCCATTTGGGCGGCCAGCTCAACAGTCCTGACTATCCGGCGCTGTCTGTACTCAATGATGTCCTCAATGGCTTTGGGGGGCGGCTGTTTAATGAGGTGCGCTCCCGCCAGGGTTTGGCTTACTCGGTTTATGGGGTTTGGAGCCCCCGGTATGACTACCCGGGCACCTTCACTGCCGGTGGCCAAACCCGCTCGGAGGCAACGGTGCCATTTATTAAGGCGATTCTCGGGGAAATTGAGCGCATCCGCACTGAGCCGATCGCTCCCGAAGAGTTAGCTCTGGCGAAAGAATCCTCGCTCAACTCGTTTATTTTCAATTTTGCCGATCCCGCTCAAACGCTGTCGCGCCTGATGCGCTACGAATATTACGGCTACCCGCCGGATTTTATTTTCCAGTACCGCAAGGGCATCGAAGCTACAACTATTGCTGACGTGCAGCGAGTTGCCCAAACTTATCTCAAGCCAGAGAATATCGTGACGCTGGTGGTTGGCAATTCGGCTGAGATTCAGCCTCCCCTGACCAGTCTGAAAAGCGGCATCAGCGTTACCTCCATCGATATCACGATTCCAGAGCCTAAGAGCAGTTAGTTTTTCGGGAACCGAATGCGGGTTGCCTTACGGAAATCTCAGAAACCGGCTTTCTAGAAGAAAGCCGGTTTTTTACTTTTGCACTTTCTCAGAAACCGGGTTTCTAGCTTTCGGCGTGTCCCAGAAACCGGGTTTCTAGGAGAAACCCGGTTTCTCACTCTCGCAGTGTCCTAGAAATCCGGTCTCTCACTATCGCAGGTAGCCCATAGCACACAAAAGCGATTTTGTCAAGAGATATGGGCGGGAAACCTGGAACTCCCCAGCGGGAAATTGCCCAACAAGTGCTCACAACTCTTAGGTTCTGGGGAGCCGCAATGCTTGCCGAGCCCCTGCGCTGGTGGCGAAATGCAAGATATAAGACAACTTTAAACAGTTTAGTATGGCATTTACTTGTAGTTTTAGTTAGTCTTCTTTCAGAAGGAGGGTAAGCTAATCGCCAGCATGCTGGATATAAATCTGCCCTAGGAGGGATGGCAATTACACGGTAAGCGAACTTAGAATAGCATATCTCAGCATCTGACACATACATCAAATCGTGCATCAGTGGAGAGGAGCGACCGTGAAACCAATTTTTATCAAGCGTGCGCCGGCAATCGTCAGTCTGACAGCCTTGAGCGTGGTTTTGGCAGCAATACCGGCTCGCTCGGAAACGAGTAGCGCCGCAGTGGTGGCTCCCACCCCAGCCGCCACTGCGGAAATGGCGGCTTCAGGACCGGCACCCCGGCGGGATGTGGCGGAGGGACAAACTGCGCCAGTGGCGGCTTCCGCAACGGAAATGGCAAGCACGGCTAGGGCGGCGACCGGCATGGCTGCCCCGGCACCGGCAAGCTGGCTGAACATCCCCTTTGAGCGAAAGACTCAGGCGGCAGGGGGTGGGGCTTTGCAAGCCAGCACCAGCGCTGAATCCCAGATTGCAGCCGCTGAGCCGGTCAGTGTGCCGGCGCGGGAGTCAGCGAGCGTTGGGGCGAAGCAATCGAAATTAGCAGCGAGTGGCTCTCAAACGCCAGATGGGGAAAGCGCCAGGGCTGAAGCGGACTCCTCCGAGCCGGTGGCCAAAGCGGCGGCGAGCCCTTCGGAGGCGGAGCGGCCCCAGCCAGTGCCAGGGGAGCCGGTTTCCACCTCAGCGGCGGATTTAACCCCAGTGCCGGCACCGGCGGAAGAAACTGGAGTGGCACCGCAGGAGAACGCCCCCGCCATCGCCCAGTTGTTTGGCAGGAGAAACACACCGCCGGGAACAAACTTCATCGGTGCCGGCGCTAGCATTGGAGACAACGATGACTTTGCTGACTTTGTTATCCTCAGCAAAATCAGACTGCTGGAATTTCCCTTTGGGGAGGATCGGGCGTGGAGCCTGTCGGCGCGTCCCTCACTGGCCTTTAGTAATGGCCTGATAGACCTGCGCTTGCCGGCAACCATCGAATTCAAGCAGCCGACTCTCGACACTGGCGAATCGGGAGACAGACTGGCTCCCTTTGCTGGGGCGGGAGTTGCGGTGACGCTAAAAGAAGATGACGAAAGCCGGTTTGATTTCATGCTCACCGGCGGCATCGATTACCTGCTGACGCCGGACTGGACGCTGACAGGGATGGTGAATTTCCTGTTTCTCAGCGACATCAACGTAGAAGCCCAAATCGGGTTGGGTTTTAACTTCTGAGGGAGGAGAGCTGATGTATAGCAGCAGAGAGCTCAGGAATGGACATGGGCATTGGGCATTGGGCATTGGGCATTGGGCATTGGGCATTGGGCATTGGGCATTGCCCATGTACTAACCTAAGTGCATACTGCTATATAAGGCGTAGGACAGGCGTCCCGCCTGTCCTTTGTGTCCTAACGAATATGACTGCGGCTATAACAGTGCGGCGCGTTCCGCCGGCAGCGATTAATTGCTGCGCAGCCCGGCGTCGAGAGTCTTGGCGATGCGGTCGCGAGTTTCTTCCAGGTGAGCCCGCGTGTAGGCGTCAAGGTTTCTGCCCTGTCTTCTCAGCTTTTTGTCAATCGACTTGTGCAACTGGCGCAGCTCCTGCCAAGCCAGGGTGCGGGCGTCTTCAGGCACATCAGAAGTCCGCAGCACCATTTTCATCAAAATACCCAGGTGATCGCGCTGCAGGGAGCGGCGGACGCTGGAAATGGACAGCGAATCGCTATCTCCTGGCAGGACTTCTGTCCAGATACCGGACTCCAAGGAGTCAAACAGTTCTGGAAGCGTCAGCGCCTGTCCGGGCGGGCTCTTGAGTTCGATATCGCGCAGGCGAGTCAGGCGATAGCCGTCGAGGAGGACTCGCAGCAGCACGCCCTGCACGAAGTAGAGCCGGTCGTGAATCGGATAGTCGAGACTGAGTGCCGGTGCGTTGCCCCAGTCGCTCCAGCGCTCGGAGGCCAGCTTGTTGAGCAGTTGCGGCGAGAAGCGAAAAGCGTCCTGAGAGAAGATATACTTTTGCAGGGCCGCCAGGGCTTGGCGCTGTTTGTCCACCGGCACCGGCTCAAAGGGCAACCGTCCGTTGGGGTCGCTGGGACGGTCGCGGTGGAAAGACTGCCCGCCGATGTAATTGGTGAGGAGCATGGCTTGGTTGAAATAGTAACCCAACACCGTGTCAAACATCTGGCGAATGTCGCTGTAAGTTTCGTCGGTTGCTGGCTGGCGCTGTTCCAGGCGCGACCAAATTTCCCGGGCTAAGTCCATCTGCAGCTGGGAGTGGCGCAGCACGTCGCCGCTCAAGTCAAAGGTATTGGCACCGGGGTCAATATCAGCGCTGTCCTCATCTGTAGAGTAGGCGAGTTCGGGGTGGGGGGCTTGCTGGGCAATCCCCTGCAAAAACTGCGATTCGGCTAGGGGATTGCCTGCCGGCACCGGCGCGTAGCCGTACTCGATGGCCCAGTGGTCATAGGGACCGACCAGAGTGGTATAGTAGTCTCCCTGCCCGACGCCGGGAGGGGCGAGGTTGACGCCGTTGTAGTCCATCACAGAGCCAACCAGCCCGCGAGTGCGGGTGATTTCGGTGTTTTCGAGCTCTTCCGGCATCAGCATGGTGCTGCCGTGGAAATTGTGCCGCAGGCCGAGAGTGTGGCCCACTTCATGGGCGATCAGCTCCCGCAAATACTGGCGCACGTACTCTTTCATTTCGGGGCTGTCGGGCGCGGCATTGCGGAGCAGGGACAGGTTGAGGGCTCCCATTGCGAAATGCTGGGTGGACTGGAAGCCGTGGCACAGGTCGTAAGCTCCCATCAGGCGCGACAGCAAAGAGCGCACCTGCACCGGCAGTTGCTGTGGTGCGGGGACAAAAGTTTGACTGCTCGTTTGTCCGGGCGAGCCGGTGTTTTCGACAGTGGCGCTGCGGGGCGTCTGCGCCCGGGATGGCAAATCGTAGGAGTGGCAGTAGTTTTCTGCGATCCGCCACAGCAAAGATTTTTCGGTTGCGGAGCGAGGTTCGACAAAGGTGCGAAACCCCTGCTTGACCGAGCGCACGACGCTGCCATCGACAATGATGTCGGCGTCCAAGATTTCCCCCGTCAGCGGGTTGACGCGAGAGGGGCCAATGGCAGCGAACCAGCTTTCAAAGGAATTCGACCAGCGGATGGTGTTGTAGCGCACGTCAGCGGGGTCCCAGCTGGCGCTATCCGGCATCTGCCGCACTTCAATAGCATTGAGGAATCCCGCTGTCTCGAAGGCTTTGTTCCACATCAGGACGCCTTCTTTGATGGTCTGGCGGTACTCCACCGGCACGGTGTTTTCAATCCAGAAGACTATCGGCTGTTTCGGGGGAGACAGCGGGGCGCTGGGGTCTTGCTTTTCCAAATGCCAGCGGTTGATGTAGCGCACAAACGGATCTTTTCTGCTGTCGTTGGAGAAGTCTTTGTAGGCGGTGAGGAAGTAGCCCACGCGCTCGTCAGCTTTGCGCGGGCGGTAGCCGTTATTTTCCGGGAGTTGGGAGAGGCTGTAGCGCACCGAGATGCTAAAGGCGCGGCTGTCAGGCAGGCTGGGTATGTATGCCGGTGTGTCCCCGCCTCCGGAAAAACCGTAAACAGACTCTAGCTCTACGTTTAAGGGGAAGGCTTTTGCCGCACCGATATAGGATTTGTCCTTATCCAGCTGGTAGGGGGCACCCAACATCCACGGCAGTATTTGTGTCAGCCCGGGCACGTCGCTGAGCAGCAATTCGCTGAAGTCTATGAGCAGGGTTTTGCGCTGGGGGTGAATGCTTTTGATTTTCAGGGAGTACAGAACTGAATCGCTAAACGACGATTGCAGAGAGCGGGCTTGCGGGTCGTCTGGCTGGGTGCGAAAATTGACGTTGCGCACGACAAAATGTAGGTTTTTATTGACGCGCCGGAAGTAAAATAGGAATTCCCCCAGGGGAAATCCCCTGTAAAGAATGCCCTCGCCAATGCCGGATTCCATCGTGATGGCGGCGAGGTAGTTTTTGTTGAGCTGTTCTGGCTTTATTTCCAGGTAAATTTTGCCCGTTTCTTTCTGGCGGTAGAGGGTGAACAGTCCCTGCAATTTTTCAGCATCTTTGACTGCGGTGTCAAACGGCGTCATGTCTGAGTTGCTTTCGTCACCGGCACTGCTTTCAGAGGGTGGGTGTTCGGGCTGTTGGGCGAGGGCTGCCGGTACCGGCGACCGAGCTGGCGGTTCCTGCGCGCTTAGGGGCCCGATTCCTGAAACTGTGCCGTGCAGTATAATCGCACAAAACGCTAATATTTTCATGAAAATCTATCCTCTAGACACCCAGGGTTTTAGGTCTGGGAGGAATATTTTGAATTTTGCACTTTTGGGTGCCGTCTGCGATAAAATTTGGAAAAGAAAATAGTCCAGAGAGGATGACCCCTGACCGAAGCGGGTTGACGCTCCCCAACAGGAGCTCGCAGACTGGCGGGGTGCGTTCCTTTTTGAGGAACGCACCCTGCGAAAGGTTGAAGCGTGGGCGCTGGGCGAGGGAATCAACATAGAGCGAAAGTGAAAGTGCGCTCAGAGCCTTTTTTAGGCGAGAGACTGGAGGCGAGTGAAACTGTCCGGCTTGTTTAAACCCTGCGGGGGAGTAAAGTCTAGCAGGTAAGCCTGCCTTTGTTGGAAAAATCCTACTGCCTTTCAGGCGCGGCAGCGTCAATTTATCCACTTTTGATAAGCGTTCTCGGTTGAGTTTTCGGCTGCGGTTCAATATTAAAATACTATTTTTTAGGGGGGTCATCCGGTTTGTGGGGGGCGGGAGCTAGGGCCATAAGCTGGCAGCCTGCCAGCTTTTGTGGGGCTGCGGCTTTCCGGGTTTGAGGCTTTCAGCAGATGTCTGGCTTTTTTGTGATGCACCTATTGCCAGTGCGCCGCCGGGGAGCGGAAATGCTCCTCTGGCTGCGCCGTCTACTACAATTGTCGCAGGGAAATGTAGGAGTCAGCGCCAATCTTTACAGTATGATATATCCTCTGCTGGCTGTTCGGGCTGCCCCTAGGGATGAAAGCCCAGTCCTGACGCCGCAGCACGGTTGCGCCGGTCCCGAGCGAGGAAGCGGACGGGCGCTAGGTCTTGGGTGTCAGGGGTCAGGGCTCAGGGGTCAGGTGTCAGGTGTCAGGTGTCAGGTGGGGTAAAGCTGAACGATGAAACCCCCTCCCCTATACCGTAGGTATTAGGTCTTAGGTCTGAGGTGTGAGGAGTTAGGTGTTAGACCCAGCCCCTGACTCCTACCCCCTACCCCTTAACCCCTACCCCCTAATCCCTACCCCCTGGCCCACAGTCTTCTGTGGCACTGCCAACGTTTACACCTTAGCACGCGATTTCATATTTTCTTAATACAAAAGGTGCCAACCTGGCACCACTCATCTGGTCCGATCATTTATCTTTTTATCAAAGTGCCAAAATATTTGGCTGAAATATCGAAATCATTTTTAATGGGAGCGGCGAGGATTGTATGAAAGCAAGTCAGGGATTTGCTAGGCGGTTGCTATTGCTTATTGCTCCTTTAGTGTTGAGAAGTGTTGCGGCGTCGCCGGCTCAGGCTGCAACTCTAGCCTTTTCTGAAGGGTTATTCGAGTTCGGGGATTTCAGTCAAAGCCCTTATTCAACTGAGACTTTTTCTGGTGCCAGCGCTTTTACCTTTTCCAAAACCGGAGCCTCTGCGGCTGCCTTCGCTCAACAAGAGGCGCTTTTTTTTAGCGCCCCAACATGGACTTTTGATTTGTCGTCCAATCTAGCGTTTGGCGAAAGTAACGACCACCTGGGAGTGGCGGAAACAGAGTCGAAACTTATCGGGCAGTTTTTCATAGAGTCTGGACAGGAGTTTTCCTTTGATTTCGCAGCTTATTTAAATATGGGAACTTCTATTGATTTTCCCAAAGAAGAATATGCCGGTGCGGATGGGAATTTATTTTTCGGTGTGTTCGACACAACTGACCAGCCGGTGCTCTTAGACTTTTTGGCGATTTCGAGTGCGATAGCTACCCCAGAAGGACCGGACTCTCTCGATTTTATCAAAAGCGATAGCATAGCTCTGTATCAGAATCTGGCTGGCGCTGCACTGGGAGGGAACCAAGAAGCTGTCCAGGTGCAGTTGGCGGGGTCGTTTTCGCGGTATTTCGATAGCCCAACTCACCTCACTTTAATTCAAACTAAGACTAATAAGGCTATCGTTAAAGTCCCGGAACCCTCAAGCGCGTTCGCTTTACTCTCCTTCGGCTTGATATGCCTGCGGTTTAAAGTCCGAAAGAAGCCGGTAGAGACCAGAGATCGCAACTGACTTCAGAAGAGAGCAGCCGGTGGTCAGCCGGTATACTAATTTTGGATTTTAGATCCCCTAATTATGGATTGAAACAAGGCTATAAAACCTTTTTAAGCCATAGTTTAAAATACCATAAATTACGCAAATGCCCAGCCGGCAGTGTCAAATATCCAACCCGCTCGTCTGGTTGCCAAGACATTCGTAACTGAGTGGGAAACAGGCGGGTGTCCAAATACTCTACCGCCGCACCGGCTTGTGTGAGAGCCTGCTTCATGTGTGCGGCGTGAGCGTCTGAGGAATTTCCCAGAATTAAAATATTCATAGAGTGACTGCTATAAGTCGAGCTAGAGGTTGAGCTGCTGCACTGTCACCAGAGGCAGTTTTGACTGTAACAGGTTGGCGAATTTTTACTTTGAGCCGCACCGGGAGAGAAAGGCTGCCGGTGACGTTACGTTTATCTCTGCTGAGATTGTCCGTTGGATTAATCCTTTAGAGTATATCATCCCCCGCCGAAATCCTGTCGCTCAACTTATAAGTTTATAATATAGTTTAGCAAACTTGTAATAAAAAAGAGGGATGAGCTTTTAACCTGCTTGCGAGTGGAGCATATAGGTTAGCTCGCTGGCCAGCCACTCCTTAAACATGCGCTCCTTAATCTCTTTATAAATATCCGGTGAGAGCTCAGCCGGAATAAACTCCTCAACCATCAGCAGGTGATACCCCAAATCTGTTTTGATGGGGCCAACGACCTGTTTGGGGGTAGCGCTAAAAATAACTGCTGCTATATCGGGCTTTAAGCTCCAGCGGTAAAGCTTTCCTTCATACCCGCACTGCTGCCGGCGTTTTTCATCAATATCATAAAGGTGCGCCGCTTCATAAAAGCTGATTTCCTCCTCTTCTATTTGATAGAAGAGTTCTAGGGCCACCTTGTCATAGGGAACAATCAGTTGATAGAGGACTAATTGCTGAAAATCCAGCCGATTTTGGGCAAAAAACTTTTCCACTTCTTTGGCGAAGAGAGCCTCAGATAATTTTTGAGACAGCACGCGATCTCGAATGCCAGCCTCCCAGTCATCCGCTGAGATCAGCTGATCTGCAAGCCAGGCTAGTGTGTCCGCAGCTTTCTCCAACCGCTTTTCATAGCGCTGGCGGTTCGCCTCAGCTTGAATTTCTTCGGGCGTGACTGTTAAATTTCTTTCTTGAGCGGCTTTGTTAATAATTTTCTGATAGAATACAGTCAGGCAGACGTCTTTAAACTGCACGCTTTTTTTCAGAGAGCTAACAATTTCAGCAGGCTCAATAGATGCCTTTGATAAATTAATCATTGTTCTCGCCTGTCCCTAGAGGCTGTCCCCCCTCTATTCCGTCAAATAAGCTAATAACACGCCCACGTTAATTGGCGTTGCTGTGGCGTTGCAGCAGCAACGCAAAGAGTTGCTTTTTTATAAGCTATTGCGCATTTAATTTCTGCTATAGCAGTATGCACTTAGGTTAGAATATTAGACCTTCAGGGGGGGCGGGACGCTTGCCCTACGTCTATATAGCAGTAAGCATTTAGGAAACCTACATTCCGGCCTCCCTTGCTCCAGAGCTCCCGAAGCTTCTATTGTTCTAACCAATATGACTGCTGCTATAACTACGGATAAAAAAACGCTCCCGTCAAATTATACTTGGTATGTGATGACGAGAATTCCCGGCCTCACTTACCTTAATGTTGGCAATTTTTATGGGAGCCGAACTTGGATAGAATATAGGTTCAAAGAAAGCAAAAATGAACTGGGCTGGGCGGATTTTCGCCTCACTCAGTACGAGGACATTGAAAAATGGGGAAAAATAGTAGAGAGCGCTTATTTAATGGTCAGTCTTTATGCTGCCTCTAGTCAAAAAGGGTCGAGGTTTTGCCTGAATCCCCCAAGTCCTGTTCACCAAAGATTTCCTCAACATCAGCAATGGGACGAAAAAGAAGGCTGGAAAAATCTTTTGAACAATCTGCGCTTAATTCTTCTCCCTCTAGTCTGTTT
>NZ_KB235950.1:262026-325317 GCF_000332335.1 Kamptonema formosum PCC 10802
CTCCCTTGCTCCAGAGCTCCCGAAGCTTCTATTGTTCTAACCAATATGACTGCTGCTATATCCATCTCTATCCCTTCCAGCTTGAGCTGGGAACGCGCCTCGGTTGGCTCTGCCTTCTTTTTTCAATAAGCATCTTAAAAGCGTAACAGCTTACCTCCCTGTGGCGCTCCTGCTGCTGGTGTCTTTTGCAGGAGAGGGCACCAACTCAAAAGAGCCTGTCGGGATAAAACCGCTGAAAAATTTTTTGATATTTTCTTCAGCGGGTTTAACCCTTAGAAGTAGGGTTTAAAGGCTACGAAATCAATTAGAGTCAAGATTGGCCAAATACAAAGGGGAATAAAATACTAGGAGATCGGCAGATTGATTGACTCCCTCTCCAAAATAAGTCTTTCCCGAAGAACTCTCCTGAACAGATGTTGAGGAATTCACAGGCCCTTTAATCTTAACCTTGTCTGGCGGGGCGTCAATTGTTACTCCGCTAGAAGTGCTCACAGATCCGCCTTTTATATCGCCCCTCAGGGTGAAGTTCATTTCTTCAAAAAAACTTAGATCTGTAATCGGTAGTGCGCTCATTGTGTCTCTCCTTTTTCTCGACAAAACCGCTGAAAGATTTATCGAGTCTGGCTAGACTTTCAGCGGTTAACCTAGTTCAACTGCTCAACCTCATTAGTCGAGATTTAGAAATCTACGGGTCAATGGCTACGTCTTTGACGCTGTTCGACTGAAGCAGCACCGAGGTGTTGGTAGCAATAGCAGTCGTATTGGCATAGGCGCTTCCTTTGTTAGCGGTAGCCTTCCCGCCGAAAGCGATGGCATAAGCACTCTGGTAAACATCGGCAATGTTGAAAGCGGAGAGATTAACACCGGCTCCCAAAACATCGCTTTCAGAAATGGGTTCAAAATGGTTCAGATCAGAGATAATCATCGGTCGTCTCCTGTATAGTGAGTTGAAAATTTCAGTGGGTTTACTGAGAGGTTTTAGGAGCCCTAAACAGTTCGCAGCGTTTCAGCCGTTCTGCTCTCCTTTTTTAGGACTGCCCAACTGCTCAACCTCATGAGTTGAGGTTTATAAATCTAAGGGTCGATCGCAACGTCTTGGACGTTGTTGCACTGGGCGAGCATGGAGCTGTTGGTAGAAATAGCAGTCGTATTGGCATAAGCGCTGCCTTTGTTAGCGGTAGCCTTTCCGCCCAAAGCAAAGGATGTAGCATACTGGCTCACCCAAGCCGTATTGAAAGCAGACAAGTCAACACCGGCTCCCACAACGTCGCTTTCAGAAACGGTTTCTAAGAGGTTTAGGTCAGAGATAATCATTGTTCTTCTCCTTGAGAATTAATTGAATGTTTCAGGGGGTTTACTGGGAGTACGGAGTCAGGACGCTGTGCTTGTTGCTGTTTTGCTATCCTTTCTCAGGACTCCCCAACTGCTCAACTTCATGAGTTGAGATTTGTATAAATTTACGGGTCGATTGCTACGTCTTGCACGTTGTTCGACTGAACCAGCACGGAGGTATTGGTGGAAATAGCAGTCGTATTGGCATAGGCACTGCCTTTGTTAGCGGTAGCCTTCCCGCCGAGAGCGAAGGATGTGGCATACTGGCTCACCCAAGCCGTGTTGAAGGCAGACAGGTTAACACCGGATACTGGTGGGTTGTAGCTATAACCGGCTCCCACAACGTCGCTTTCAGCAACGGTTTCAAAATGGTTCAGTTCAGAGATAATCATTGTTCTTTTCCTTGACAATTCGTTGAAGGTTTCAGGGGTTTCCTGGGAGTCCCGGAACGGGGCGCAGCGCTTCAGCTTTTCTCCTATCCTGTCTCAGGACTCCCCAACTCCTCAATCTCATGAGTTGAGATTTAGAAGTCTACGGATCTATGGCTACGTCTTGGATGTTGTTCGACTGACAGAGTTCGGAGTAGTTGGTGGCAATGGCAGTCGTATTGGCATAGGCACTGCCTTTATTAGCAGTAGCCTTCCCGCCGAGAGCGTAGGCATCAGCATACTGGGACACCCACGCCGTGCTGAATGCAGACAGGTCAACACCGGCTCCCACAACGTCGCTTTCAGCAACGGTTTCAAAAAGGTTCAGGTCAGAGACAATCATTGTTCTTTTCCTTGACAATTCGTTGAAGGTTTCAGGGGTTTCCTGGGAGTCCCGGAACGGGGCGCAGCGCTTCAGCTTTTCTCCTATCCTTTCTGAGGACTCCCCAACGCCTCAATCTCATTAATTGAGATTTAGAAATCTACGGATCGATGGCTACGTCTTGGATATTGTTCAACTGACAGAGTTCGGAGTAGTTGGTGGCAATGGCAGTCGTATTGGCATAGGCACTGCCTTTGTTAGCAGTAGCCTTCCCGCCGAGAGCGTAGGCATCAGCATACTGGGACACCCACGCCGTGTTGAATGCAGACAGGTCAACACCTGCTCCCACAACATCGCTTTCAGCAACGGTTTCAAAAAGGTTCAGGTCAGAGATAATCATTGTTCTTCTCCTTGACAATTCGTTGAACATTTAAGGGGGTTTCCTGGGAGTCCGGGGTCAGGGCGCAGCGATTCAGCTTTTCTCCTATCCTTTCTGAGGACTCCCCAACTCCTCAACCTCATGAGTTGAGATTTAGAAGCCTACGGATCGATGGCTACGTCTTGGATATTGTTCGACTGGTAAAGCATGGAACTGTTTGTGGAAATAGCAGTGGTATCGGCATAGGCACTGCCCTTGTTCGCGGTAGCCTTCCCGCCTAATGCTGTGGAGAACGCTGTTTGGCACACGTCGGCAATGTTGAAGGCGGACAAGTTAACACCGGCTCCCACAACGCCAGCTTCAGCAACGGTTTCAAAATGGTTCAGGTCAGAGATAATCATTGTTCTTCTCCTCCAAAATGAGTAAAAAGTTGCAGCGGTTTTTATCCAGTGTGAGGAGTCCTAAACAGGTCCGGGGGTTTCAGCCGTTCTGTTCTCCTTTGGCATTTAGGACTCCTCAACCGCTCAACTTCATGAGTTGAGATTTAGGGATCTACGGGTCGATGGCAACGTCTTGGATGTTGTTGGACTGAGCAAGGAAGGAGGTGTTAGTAGAGATGGCAGTCGTATCGGCATAGGCACATCCCTTGTTCGCGGTAGCCTTCCCGCCTAACGCTGTGGAAAAGGCTGTTTGGTACACGTCGGCAGTATTGAAGGCGGACAAGTTAACACCGGCTCCCACAACGCCAGCTTCAGCAACGGTTTCAAAATGGTTCAGGTCAGAGATAATCATTGGATTGGTTCCTCCAAGTAGTTTTTCTGTGGCTCACAACCTTTTCTTGTTGTTATTAACACTCTAACGAACCAGAACATCACCGTGTTGCCAATTTGGCAGATAATTCTGTTTTTTTATCCTGGCAACCGCTCTAGCTTCAGAACTGTAGGCAAAAGCGAGATTCAGGTGCGTTCCTGCCAGGAAGCGCTGACCCGGAGCCGGCTGAGACATCTCTAGCTCGAAGAGTTTAAGCCGGCACCTCCCCATGCCGGTGAGAGGGCGTCTAGCGAGCGCCAACTCTCTGCCACCTGCGCGGGGCTTTTCCTGCGCTGCCTCAAGATTTGTGCTGCTGCGGAAAAGGAACACATGCTCGCACTCTGGGCGGCGGGTTGCGCTCGTCCGTGGCGTGCGCCAATGCCGGCTAAATTTCTTAAGTCCCTGTCCAGCGGGAACGATACAGGCGAGGGTTCTGTGCGGTGCCGGTCTGTAGGAGATATTTGCCGGCACTCGCACCCACCGGCTCTCCTTATAGATAGAACTGCGATCTCAGTCTTCTCGGCTGACTTTTGCAACAGGTCTTGAAAGCGATTTTACCTAATGCAAATTTAGAGGGCCGGCCAGAAAGCCCGCCCCATGAGAATGGCGGGGGCTTTTCGCCCACCCTACAATCACCAGCCGCACAGCACCCATTTACTATAGCAGTATTCACTTAGATTAAGACATTAATAGCATGCGCATAGCGCATGGGGCATAGCGCATGGGGAAGACTCACAGCTTTTGTCCAATGCCCAATACCCAATACCCAACGCCCAATTTTCATGTCCTAAACTTACTGGTTATTGCTATAATAAAACAATTGAATCTGGTTGCAGGGAGTTCCCGCCACCAGACACCGCCCGCTCGCCACCGGCCACTCCCCAGCCACATAAAACAGCTGAAAGCGTGGCAGCCTCCAGCGGTTTCCGGCTCTCAGTAAAGAAGCCATTATTTTACAGCTGCAAAAAGTCAAAGCTATTCAGAGAAATAGCTGTGGCCAGTACGTCGCTCTTAAACCCAAAGGCAGTCGCTCCAGCGATAGCACTCTGTTTTACTAGGGCGCGGTTTACTTCAACTGTGTACCCATACTCTCCCCCTACAATCCTGGGAGGTTCGGAAACATTTTCCAAATAGCTCAAATCCGAAATAATCATTGGATTTCTCCTTGAAATTGAAGCGTTTGAACAACCTCGCTTTGCCTTTCTCCGTGACTACAGCAGGCCACCGATGAAATTCCCAGCGTAAGTCTGCGTGCCAGCCCCACCGCCAATTGAGGCAGCACCAGCAGCAGAACCTGCAGCGCCACCATAACCAATGAGGTTGAGCTTAAATCCATCGGTGAAGGTTCCGCTGACGTCATGGTTTGAAAATGCCAAAGTGTCAATGGCTGTACTGATGGAAGTTGAAACACTGGGTGTCAGACCTGTGGTGTTTATACCCCCAGCGCCCCTGATGTCATATTTGTCAGGACCGGCGGGCTCAAAAAAAGTTAGGTCTGCGATCGCTAATTCGCTCATAGCGTCTCTCCTTTTAAGTAAGGTTAAGTAAGGGATTGAGTCCAGACTTGCCCTATTGCCAAGTCATTCCCCCGAGCGGTTAAGAAGCCGGAAGAATTAAAATCGCTGAAAGATTGATTCCCCCTAGCTCTCAGCGATTTTCTTGTTAAATAGGGAATGACAAAACTTTTTTAACCTACAGACAGTGAAGATGCTGCTGCTATAGAGCTAGAGAATAGGCCGCTGACCGTAGCCGTTTTCACGACGCTATTTGTCAGGGATTGGAACCCAATAGCATCAGCAATCGCAGCGGAATCAGCCTTAGCAATAGGAAGTGCAATCCCCTCAAACGTGTAAAACCAGCCGCCATTGATTGAATTGGTTTCTTCAGAAACGACTTCTAGATGGGTCAAATCAGCGATAATCATTGGGAGTTCCTCCTAAATCTTTGCGTTAGACCTGTTTGGCTAACTTGTTATTAATACTGTAGCTAAATGCAGCTGTTTTGTTTGCCATTTTGGCAATAGCTTTGCCAAAATGGCAATAAAGCTATGGATAGATATTTAATTAGGTTTTCCTCCTAAAATAATTAAAAAAAGGGATCCTTTTTATCTAAAAGAACCTGGCAGGATGTATGTTGCGGGGATTTTGAAGCTTACGCTTAAACTAAATCTCTGTGGGCTAGCATTCCGCTTTAGGGACAGAACACTCATCGTGACTGGATTTACAAGCTTCTCTATGAGCGACTATAACTGCCACCCTTTATCTGGGTTTGCTGGCAGCCACTCTCTTCTCGACAGCCGGCGTCCTTCCTCTGGCGCACGGTAAACTTGCGCCAGCTACTTTGCTGCGAACAGAGCCTCTGCTAGTGCTGTTCAGACTCCCTTAAGAGCACTGGGCTAGCAGCTCCAATCCAGCCTCTTGGCAATTAACCTTTCTTAGGGAAGTGAAGGGGGAGTGTATGCAAAAGCCAAAATGTTCCCGAAGCCAAAAGCTATAGAACCGCCGAATGGTAAATCTCTAGCAACGCTGAAAGTCTCAGCGTTCGTCCTGGTGTATTGGCCCAATGCCTCTGCCAAAACACCAACTCCAACTGCAGACCGGCCACCGAAAACGACCGTCTCTTCAGGCACCAGTCCTGAAGTCTCTAAATCCGAGATAATCATGTTTTCTCCGTCTCTTAGACTTGCAATATTTCTTGCATTGCTTTGATACTAATATACCTTCCCCAATCAGGGCAGTGTTGCCATTTTGCCCTTCTCCCTGAAGCCCCTCTCCCTCTCTCTTCTGGTGGGCAGCCGGCGCACAGCGGTGGCAGGGGCGGGCCCATTGCGCCCGCCCGCAGCGGACAGTCTAAAAAAAAACCGCCCCGTCACAGCAAGTAACGAAGCAGAACTAGCCACCTATAAGCCTTGAGCAATGTTGGAAAACCTAACCGCCGCCAATCCAAACCCGAAACAGCTGGATGCAGCGAGAACGCAAGGGAGAGTGATATCGTGTCCGCCTCGCACCTTATTGTGGGGTGGGGGGGTTCACTAATCGCTTGACCACCCGCCGATATCTGGGATAAACCCACCCCTAAAACTGCGTGCAGAGAATCTATGGAACCAGACACGAGCTTAAGGAGCGTCCAGAGTGATGCCGCTGCGTGAAGAGTGGCGCGTAACAGTCTCTGGGTCGCTCACATCCCCAATCTTGCTGAAACCTTCTGGCGGGTGTCCGCCCCTCTGCTGCCTGATGAAGCTTGGCTGCTGGTGTTTATATTGCTTTTCTCGGCATTCTGTTTGTTAACCTGGGAGTTGTCTTTGATCAGCCTGTTGTAAGTCCTGTAGGGAATGTAGTGTAAGGGATTGTAACCGGCAAAACGCAAAATCAGCACACAAGCCCAAGAATACTTTCCCGCCAGTATGGCGTCCACCACCTGATTGAACTGGTCAGCATTCATTGCTCTGTCCATTTTTGCACTGGAGTACGAAGATTGTGAATACATGCTCATTATCTCCTGATAGTCCCGCTGAGTTAATAAATTTGCTCTCACTTTATTTTGCATAGCGAGGGTTTGGAATCCCCCTCAAGAGGTATTTTGTGCGAGCCAATTTAAAGTCATTCATCTTATAGGTCGAGGCCACTCTTTTGCAGCTGCTTGATAGGAGCTAGAAACACATCTGCAATCCGGCGGCGGCGGATGATGATATCTGCAGTGGCGGTTTGACCCGCCTTAAACGGAATCCTTTGACGGTCGTCTCTCACATAGTTGCGATCCAGAGTTACCTCCACTTCATAAACAGCACCCAGCTTTTCATCCGGTTTTACGTCCGGAGAGATAGATGTAACCTTGCCTTGAACAATTCCGTAATCCTGATAGGGATAAGCGTCAAATTTGATTTTCACCGGCATGCCGGTCTTGACAAAGCCCGCTTCTTGATTCGGCAGGGACGCCTTCAGGACTAGGGGCGCACCGTGGGGAGCTATTTCTGCCACCGTTTGTGCCGGTTGCACCACCTCCCCAGGCTTGCTGACATTCAGCGACAGCACCACCCCATCGGCAGGCGCTTTCAAAAACCTCTCCTTCAGCTTTACATTCGCACTGTGGAGCAGATTCTGCGTCTCAACAATTTTGGCTTTCAGCGCCGTCAGCTCAACTTCCAATTGCTGAATTTGCTGCTGCGCCTCCAGCTGAATCCGTTGCGCCTCAGCTTGCTTCTGGCTGACCACAGCCTGCAGCTGCTCGGCTTGCGCTTTCGCTTGCTGAGTTTCACCCTCCGTTTGAGTGATCGACTGCCGGCTCTCTCGCAGAGCTTGCTCTGCCGCAAACAACTGCTCCTTCAAATTCGTCCCCTCTTGCAACTGAGTTTGGGTAATCGCGCGAGTCGCGCTGCTCAAACCTTGCTCCGCTTGAAACAGCTGTTCCTTCAAACTCGCGCCCTCTTGCAACTCATTTCTCGCAATCGCGCTTTGCCGGTCGCGCAAAGCTTGCTCCGCTTGAAACAAAAATTCTTTGGAGATCGCCCCCTCTTCCACCAGCGGTTTTAACCGCTCGACTCGCTCTGCCGCCGCCTCAACATCCGCCTGCAATTGCTGCTTCAATTCTTCAGAAGTGCCCGCCAGAGGTTTCAGCCGCTGCAATCGCCCAGATGCAGATCGCGCATCCCCTTGCAGTTGCTCGATCAATTTTTGGTTAGTCGCCAGCAGCGGTTGCAGCCGCTCCAGTCGGGCTTGATGCGCAATCACTTGCTTGCGCAGCGCTTCCAGCAGCTGGCTGGCCGTAGCCGCCTTCTCCCTCGCCGCCACCAGCCCCGCTTTTTGCGCCTGAATGTCAGCCTCGGCAATGGCTGCGCGAGTGCCGGCTTCCAGACGCGCTTTTTCCAGCAAAGAAAGCTTCTGGTTTAATTCAACTTGGTAGGACTTCAGCTGCTCCTCCAGTCGCTGGACCTCACCGGCAAAAAGCTGGGTGTCCAGTTCCACCAGCACCGCACCGGCTTTAATCGCCTCACCTTCCTTGACCGCCACATTTGCCACCTTGCCTAACTCAACCGGGTGAATTTTATAGACCTCTCCTAAAGGCACCAATCGCCCCCTGGCGTGACCCACCTCTTCGATTTGCCCCAGCCACGCCCAGCCGGCAAACGCGGCGCAGAAAACCAAACCTGCCACCATCACGCGCGAGGTAAACGACGCCGGCGGTCTGTCGAGCACCGTCTGCAAGGACACAGACCAGTTGGGCAACGCTGGAGCCCCTATCTGGGGAGCAGCCAGCGGGCGCTCTTCTGGGAAATTTGCCGGTGTTTGCGGAATTTCCCTCACGGGAGCCGCCACACCCCCATAAATAGAAGCAGCCCGCTCAGACGCATCAGAGGCAAAATTGCCGTCGCAGTCATTTAAGGAGAGATTTTGCACTCCGAGATCCATCTCCCGATGCAAAACTCCCTCCTGACTTGAGGCATTGCTCCCATCGCACCCCTGTAAAGGATTGGCAGCTGCCAAACGATTTCTGAAACCAAAATTCATCGTCTGATTTCCTTTCCCTTTCGAGACTGCTTGCCACTTACCCAATCGAACCCTCCCACACTTGACTGATCCCATTTCGGGCTGCCAACCGCTGGCATGAATGCCTATCGCCCCTCAGTATCTTCCCAAAACCTCTCTCTGCGTGACTGTACAGAGTTCCTGCGGATAGACGCTCTTGCCTCTGGAAGGGTTCCGTAATTATACTAAGACGGAATTCAGGGCTGAGTTGGCCATATTGGCATCTTTGTAGCTTGATTTACAGTTTCTTTAAACTTCTCTCGCACAATCTCGTGGCTTTGCCGCTATTTTAAAGTTTTCGTAAAGCACTTGCTGCCTGACCTCCGTGTTTGTACTGCATTCATAAAGTTGCAATCAAGACACCGCTGGAGCGGGCCGGCAGTGCGCACCTCAGGCTGCGAGGGGTTTTCAGCTGGATTGAGGGCCCTCCAGAAACCCGGTTTCTTAAAGAAACCGGGTCGCACCTCAGTTAAAGATCCAGCTGCTGCTGCGCTAAGTGATAGTACAGACCGTGCAGCCCCATCAGTTCCTCGTGCGTGCCTTGCTCTACCAGAACGCCCCGGTCGAGCACGATGATCGTGTCAGCGTTGCGCACCGTAGACAGCCGGTGGGCAATAATAAAAGTCGTGCGATCGCGCGACAAGCGCTCCAGATTCTGCTGAAACCGGCGTTCCGATTCCGTATCGAGGGAACTCGTCGCCTCGTCGAGCACGAGAATCCTCGGATCGCCCAACAGGGCGCGCGCAATCGCAATCCGCTGTCGCTGTCCCCCAGAAAGCAGAGATCCCCGCTCACCCACCTTGGTGTTGTATCCCAAAGGCATGTCCTGGATAAATGCGTGCGCCTCCGCCAGTTTGGCCACCTCCGTCACTTGCTCCAGGCTGAATTCAGACCGGTATAACGTGATATTCTCCAGAATCGTTCCCGAAAACAAGAAGCACTCTTGCGGCACCACGCCAAGTTGCGACCGCAAAGATTGTGGAGAAATCAGCCGGATATCGTGCCCGTCTATCACGATGCGACCGCTCTCAGCATAATACAGGCCCTGCAGCAAACTCACCAAGGTGCTCTTTCCGGAACCGCTGCGACCGACAATGGCAACCGTCTGTCCCGGACGCGCCTCGAAGGTAATATTCTGCAGCGTGTTGCGATCGCGATCGCTAGAGTAGCGGAAGGTCAGGTTCTCGAACCGCACCTCCCCCTGGATGCGGGGCAAAATCAGCATCAGCTTTCCAGGGCTTTCTTCTGGCTGGGCTTCAAACACATCATTGAGCCGCTCCACCGAGATGAACACTTCTTGCATCTGGTTCCAGAGATTCACCACCGACAGCACGGGGCTGATCACCTTGCCAATCATCATGTTGAACGCCACAAACTGGCCAATGCTCAGTTCGTCCTGAATCACCAGCGTGGCTCCATACCACAGCAATGCCGTGTTGCCGAGCGTATTAATCGACGCGCCGATAACTTGCAGCACATTCCCCAGCTTCTGGCCCCGAAAGGCCGCATTCAGGAAGCTGGTAAAGCGGTCTTCCCAGCGCCAGCGCAGCTCTCGCTCCGCTGCAGCCGCCTTGACTGTGGACACGCCGGTCAGCATTTCTACCAGCAGCGAGTTCTGCTCTGCTGATTCGTTAAAGATTTCCTTGGAGATGCGCCGCAGGAAAGGAGTGGCCACTAGGGTCAAGATCGCCAGCGGGGGAATCAGAGCCAGCACCAGCAGGGTCAGGTGCCAGTTGTAGTAGAGCATCAGCCCCAAATAGATAACCCCCATCAGCATGTCCAGCCAAGCCAGGACGACTTGCCGGGTGAGAAATTGCTGGATTTTCTGGTTTTCCTGAACCCGCGTGATGATGTCCCCCACCCGGCGCGATTCAAAAAACTTCAGGGGCAGGGTGAGGGTGTGGCTGACAAAGCCGCTGATTAGGGTGAGGTCAAAGCGATTGGAGAAATAGTCCAGCAGGTACTGGCGGGTGGCGGTTAAGCCAATGCTCCAGACGCCAAACAGCACCAGCCCCAGGGCAAAGACATTCAGGGTGACGAAGCTTTTGTTCACCACTACCTGGTCGAGAATGATTTGGGTGAACAGCGGGGTAATGAGGCCAAAAATCTGGATCAGTAAGGAGGCAAAGATGATTTGCCCGATCGTGGAGCGGTAGGGCGCAAGGGCGCTGGCGAACTTCCCGAGGGAGATTTTCTGAGATTCAGCTTCTTTCAGCCGCTCTGTCGGCTCGAGCAGCAGCGCGTACCCACTCCAGTTGGCGACAAATTCTTCCCGCGACAGGGTGCGCTTTCCCGCTCCGGGATCGCCAATCAGCACGCGGTTGCCTTTGCAGCGGTACACGACGATGTAGTGAATTCCCTGCCAGTGCGCTATCCAGGGGCTGCTGGACTCGGCAAGTTTGCTCAAAGACGCTCGCACCGGCCTCGCCTGAAAGCCCAGGCTTTCCGCCGCTTTGGCTAAACTTTGCAGGGAAGCGCCGGAACGCCCCACACCGGCAATCTCCCTGAGAAAGTTGATGCTAAACCGCTTTCCCCAATACTGCCCGATGGTAGCTAGGCACGCCGCCCCGCAATCGGAAGAGCTCTGCTGCTCGATTAAGGGATATCGAGCGAAAAAGTCCATCACCCGCCGGCGAGTTGGTTTGGGAAATGCTGCTGTTTCCGCTTTGGCATTTTCCGCTGCTGCGCCGGCGCTCCCCCCCTGCCGCGATCCCGCGCTGCGGGGGGCTGCCGGTGCGCCGGCGCTCCCCTGCTGTGCGGGTGAGGGAAGGGAAATCTCTGTGCGCTGGTGCTGGAATCGGGCTCTTGGCTTCAGGTGTCCGCTGCCACCTGCAATCTCTCCAACGGCTAAAGCCAGTGCCGGTGCGACTCCCTGTGCGGCTTCCCAGTGTTCGCAGGGCAGCTGCACCACCCACAAATCGGTTTGGGCAACCCAGTCTGCCGGTGTTGTGTTCGGATACCCCCAGCTGCCACCGGCTCCTTTGGGCTGGGATGGGTTGGATGGCTGGTGAATTTTCCCAGAGCGCAGCCAGAAGCGTCCCGTTTGTGCCGGTGTTGCTTTCACAAGCTGAGCGCCTCTGTCAATCCGCTGTTCTGTCAGGTAAGGCAGCAGTTGCTGCAGCTGGTGGCTCGAAAGCGAGCGCAGTTCTGTCTGCGTTTTGAAGAATAGCTGCCGCTGGCGCACCTCGGCTTGCTGTTGCAGGCGATCTCGCAACCCCGACAGCTCGCTGAGCTCGGCGTGCAGTTTGGAAACAGAAATGCGCGCGCACGAGCCGGCAGAGGCTGCGATCGCCCGGTAAGGCATGGGATCGTTGCAGAACAGGCGATCCCCGCCAAAGGTGTCGCCGGTTTCCAGCACTGCCGCTGACACTTCCCGCTGTCGCTCCGGGTCAAAGGCAACCAGCCGCACCCGCCCCTGACACACGACGTAAAGATCGCCGCTCCTTTTTTCGGAGTGCGCGGTTTGTTCTGAGAGTTCTGGAACTGTGTCATTGAATAGCACGTCCCCTAACTGGAAATCGCCGGTTTCAAAGGCTTTTTTCAAGTCAGACGCCGCTCTGGAATTGCTGCTCATTGGAATCAGCAGGTTGAGCGGAGCGGCACCCTGCGCCGGCTCTGCCGGCAATCGTGAAAAAGGAGGTTGGGATTCCTCCCTACCTTCTAAGTTGTTTTTCATAAACCAAATCGGGCCGCACGCTCATCCCCGTAAGGGGATTGACAGGAAAGCCCGCCTCCGAAAGACAGCAACTGTGAGACAGTAATATCAAGTTGAGATAGAGAGTATTTTTTTGGCACGGCAAAAGCCCCTTGATGTCTCGGGTTTTAATCCCAAATTTAAGCCCGATTACCTGTAGAGTGGCTGCCTGAGTAGCAGCGGGGTGCGTTCTGAACGCACTCCTACTTGTGGGGTGGCGGAGCAAGTCCTGAAAAGTTTAAGTTTTTCTGACATGGTTTTTGCTTGTGAGCTGGTTCACCTGTTTGGGGGCGCGCGCCAGGTCATTCAGGTCTGTTGCAGATTGCGCGAAGAGCGAGCGCGCTTCCGTTTGGGCGCGCCGGCGCACCCGGGCGCGCTGTTTCAGTCGCTGCTCGCCCAGAGGTTTTCCCAGACCTCAGACCGCCACCTGTCAAACCCAAAAGCCCATAGCAGCTAGGTGGTATCTCTTCTCGGTCTGCGCCACCTTCAAAATGGACTGGCTAGCGCTCTGTCTGTAAATTCACTGGCCCTTACTAGGAGAGTAGAGCGCTGCTGTGAAGAACTTGTGAAAACTGCGGAGCTTTACAGAAACTTTAAATTACTCGGTTCGCCCTACATCATTTCTTTAAAAAACTCTCCGGTGATTTACTGAAGCCGGCACCCTCCGGAATGCAGGCTGCGCGCACGCCCTTCCCCGGCGCACCGCTCTTGTCCCTTCCTGCTTTGAAGGGAGCTGCCACCAACCGCCGGCAGCTCAGGCACGCGGCGGAGCCGCACCCCTCAAACCCAGCCCAGACACCGGCTTTAGGCGCTTCCCTGACGGTGAATTTGTTTTTACTGCCTCTATCATAATAGTGTGAAAACACAAGCTTTTTTATAAAAATTTAATCTAAAATCTCACCAAGGAGAGATGACTTGTGGGATTCACCGGCAACTCTACCATTCAGTATATTCCCTGGGTCGCAGGGCTGCATTTTCTGGAGCCCTGTTGATGTGAAGCCCAGTTAATTGCCAGGTGGAATGAATATTTCGCTCGGCGCTCCGAGACGCGGTGAGACGCGATAAAACGCCCGGAGACGCTATGAATCGCAGCTGTACAAGCAATGGTGGGGGCGGGGGCTCCTGCGCCGTTGCAGTGCCGCCGGCACGTTGCGCTGCGATCGCCCCTCCCGCCGGCTCTCACTCCCGCCATGCCGGCGCACACTTTTCTGCGCAATTACCGGCTTTAACGCTCTCACAACTCCTACATATTTGTTCATAGAAGAAATCTGCCAAAATGGCAATAGCTATGTGGGGGCCTCAGCTATAATAAAAAAAAGAGAACCCTTTGCTTTTATCCAAAAAAATGTTGGCCACAGGCAGCGTGAGGGAGGAAAGAGTGTTATGAAAACAGACAAGAAAATTGCCCAGCGTCTAGTCGCGCTAATTGCTCCAATAGTTGCCGCACCGGCATGGTCGCAAGCGCCGGCAGTGGCAGCCACCCTGGTTTCTTCTGAAGCAACTTTCCAATTCGATAACTTCAGTCACACCGCTTATTCGGTGGGGGCGGCAACAAACACTAATACTTTGACGCTCACTACAGGGCCAGCCTCCTTAACAACAGCAACGGCCAGCGCTTTTGGCTATTTTGTCCCCGGAATGGCAGGCACTTTTTCTTCGAGTGCAGCCAGTGGCCAAGGGAGTTCTTACTTGGGTGTAGCGCAAAGTCTGGCCCAAGTTGTGGGGAATTTTTTAGTAGGGCCAGGAGAGTCTTTTGGTTTCAATTTCAGAGCTTCTTTAGCCCTGGCCAGCTCAGTTAGCGCTCCCCAATCAGAGAGGGCAAACGCTGCAGGAAGAATAGCTTTCTGGCTGTTTGGCAGCGCTAATGGTGGGCCGCCAAGTCTGCTAGACTCTTTTTCAGCATTCGGGCAAGTAGCAGCCGGTGGAAATAATTTTTTGGGCTTGCAAAGTAGCGGCAATATTCGGTATAGGGGCGGTGCGAACATGTACGGAACCGCCACAGAATCCTTGGCTTCAGCTAACTTTCAGGGTTCCTATCAGCGTGATTTCAACAGCGCAACTCAGCTTACTTTAGTGGAAGTGCAGGAAATTGAGGCGAACGTTGCCGTTCCTGAACCTTCAGTCCCACTGGCGTTGCCCCTGTCTATCTTCTTCCTTTGCGTTGGGTGGAAAGCCAGAAAAAAAACCGCAATCCTCGGGAAACTAAAGCCATAGTAACAGTCATATAGGTTAAGACATTCGTGACCTAGGGAAAAAGGCGTAGGACAGGTGTTCCTTCCGACCCTAATGTCAAAAAAAAAGGCGTAGGACAGGCGTCTCGCCTGTCCTGATGTCCTAACCTAAATAAATAATGCTCGCAATTCACAGAAATTAAATCCGGTAAGCGTTTCATCTGGGTTGCATCTTAAACAGATATTATAGCCTCTCTCATATTGGTGAGGTACTCAGAAACCCGGTTTCTTTAATAAACCGGGTTTATGGGCTATAATTCATCCAACTGAGAAACGCTATATAGAAGGTATTGCGAGAGAGTGCCGGTGCGGGGTAAAATAGGTAATTGTTGGGGGCGAATTTATCAATAGGCGCAAATTCCCTGGGTGGGGGCGGGTTTATGAATTTCCGCCGCTTTCCCGATACATTTCGGGCGAACCCGCCCCTACAGAGCGCTGGGAGAAATACTGGGCAATTAATATCATGTCCGCTTGCATCGTTTTTGTATACATACCCTTGTAGGGGCGGGTGAGCGCCAAGATAACAGCGGTACTAACGGACATTCATGTTTTCTTTATAAAACCGATCGCAGAAGTTGAGCTACTGCTGCAACTGTTTCCAGAGGAATGAATTTTGACAGAAACAGTTTGGCGGACTGTATTTTGGCTATTGCCGGCGGCGAATGCGGCACTGGTTGCCTCGGCGGGGACTTTCCCATCTGGAGACGTTAGCCGGTGGGTGAAAACTCTATAATTGGTCATTTTTCCTCCTAGCAGTTAGTGGGTGCGTTCCTATTTGCGAAACGCTAGATTGTAACAGTTAGACTCCTCACACCGGCACAGCTATTTGAGAAGTCAAGCTCTGATTACTGAGATGGTAGTTCAACTCACTGTTTAGCCATTGCTGAAACATGCGGTTAAGGAGTTCTTGATACCTTTCCGGGGATAACTGAGCGGGGATAAACTCCTCAACCATTAGCAGGTAATATCCCTGTTCTGTGCGCAGGGGACCGATTGGCTCTCCCAAAGGAGCGCTAAATACAGCAGCAGCGATCGCCGGCTTCATCCCCCACCGGCAAAGCTTGCCTTCATAACCGCACTGCAGCCGGCGGCGCTCATCAATGTCATAAAGGCGAGCCGCTTGATAAAAAGTTATTTCCTGATTTTCTATTTCATAGTAGAGTTCTCGGGCGAGCTTTTCATCCCGCAGCAGGATTTGATAGAGCAAGACTTCCTCAAAATCCAGCTTATTTTGGGCGAAAAACTTTTCAACCTCTTTGGCAAACAGATAATCAGCGAGTTTTTTCGCCAGCAGGCGATCCCGAATGCCGGCTTCCCAGTCATCCGCCGTCATCATTTGGTCCGCCAGCCAAGCTAGGGTGTCGGAAGCCTTCTGCAAACGCTTTTCATAGCGCTGGCGATTCGCCTCCGCTTCAATTTCTTCGGGAGTAATGGTTACGCCTCTCTCCCGAGCAACTTTTTCTATAAGTTTTTGGTGCAATAGTCTCTGAGAGACTTCCTTGAATTGGATGTCTCTTTTTAGCAAGGTAAGCAGCTCACCCGCTTCAATATAAGATGCTGACAAGTTCATGATTTCTCTCTCAACTGAGGCGGTTCAAAAAAGCTGAGGTATCCAAATATAAATCAAGGGAAGGACTTACGCATATTGTCTGTGATTTTATCCGCAATTCTGCGTAAATCCTAAAGGAATTTTTGCCCGCTAGTTAGCGCTACGCGAGCTAATTAGAAAGTCCCCGCTCCCGTATATGTTCCGGCGTAGGTAGAGCCATCAGCAATGGCACCAGCTACTGCAGCAGCAACGCCAGCGGAGTGCCCAGCCGAGACTACATAGCCAACGCTGCCGGTGCTTCTGTCAAAATAATAGCCTGTAAAATAGCCTGAACTGTGAGCGGAGTTAGCACTGGTTGAATAGGCACCTCTAGGGGAGTAGACAGTAACTCCCAATCCGCCTCGCACTTCTCTATTCGTGGGAATTGCGCTCTCGCAGAAGCTGAGATCGACAATTGTTAAGTGACTCATTTTCCCCCCATTAATATTAATGGATCGCTGAAGTTTTTCCTAATTTTATTTATTTTAACTTCAGCGATCCCTCTACTTCAGGACTTACGCAGCGACATTTAATGTAGTGTAATGCCGGTGACACTATCGCGTTTTACACCCTACATATAGAGGCTTTGCGTAAGTCCTGTACTCAATCGCATTCAGCTTCAACTAAGCAGCAGCTGAGCTAGAGTAAGAGCCAGAGGAAGCAGAAGGACCGTAGTAATACCCGTAGTAACCGTAGTACCCGTAGTACCCGGCGGCATTGGCGTTGGTATAAGTGCTGGTGTAGCTAGAGGCGAAGTAGTTCCCGCTAGCACCGGCACTCGAATAGGCATCAGCAAATGCGTACCCACCTTCGACGCTGGTTTCTTCAGAAATGACTTCCAGTTGTGACAGATCGCAAATAAGCATAGCGTTTCTCCAATTCCACAAATTCCAAAGTGTTGACAAAAGAGCGCAAAGAGCGCATTCACCAAAGCTTCAACTAAGCAGCAGCTGAGCTAGAGTAAGAGCCAGAGGAAGCAGAAGGACCGTAGTAATACCCGTAGTAACCGTAGTACCCGTAGTACCCGGCGGCATTGGCGTTGGTATAAGTGCTGGTGTAGCTAGAGGCGAAGTAGTTCCCGCTAGCACCGGCACTCGAATAGGCATCAGCAAATGCGTACCCACCTTCGACGCTGGTTTCTTCAGAAATGACTTCCAGTTGTGACAGATCGCAAATAAGCATAGCGTTTCTCCAATTCCACAAATTCCAAAGTGTTGACAAAAGAGCGCAAAGAGCGCATTCACCAAAGCTTCAACTAAGCAGCAGCTGAGCTAGAGTAAGAGCCAGAGGAAGCAGAAGGACCGTAGTAATACCCGTAGTAACCGTAGTACCCGTAGTACCCGGCGGCATTGGCGTTGGTATAAGTGCTGGTGTAGCTAGAGGCGAAGTAGTTCCCGCTAGCACCGGCACTCGAATAGGCATCAGCAAATGCGTACCCACCTTCGACGCTGGTTTCTTCAGAAATGACTTCCAGTTGTGACAGATCGCAAATAAGCATAGCGTTTCTCCAATTCCACAAATTCCAAAGTGTTGACAAAAGAGCGCAAAGAGCGCATTCACCAAAGCTTCAACTAAGCAGCAGCTGAGCTAGAAGAAGAGCCAGAGGAAGCAGAAGGACCGTAGTAATACCCGTAGTAACCGTAGTACCCGTAGTACCCGGCGGCATTGGCGTTGGTATAAGTGCTGGTGTAGCTAGAGGCGAAGTAGTTCCCGCTAGCACCGGCACTCGAATAGGCATCAGCAAATGCGTACCCACCTTCAACTTGCTTGTCTTCAGAAACGACTTCCAGCTGTGACAAATCGCGAATCAACATAACACTCTCCTAGTACACAAATCCTTTTATCTTGGGGGAGCTTTCTCGGCTCGCCCTCTCTATATATATAGACTAACTAACCCAACTCGCTCTGTCTAGAGGTAGGCTGCCAAAATGGCAGCTTTGTCACTCAAATCCCTGGATCCCACATCCCGCCTTACTTTCAGGCATTTTACATAGAAGTATCGCCAGGAATAGCCCACCTAATTTATCAAAACTTTCACCTATGCAGGTGGCCATAATTCTTGAATTCATCCAGACATACCTAACCCGAATCGCGCTGTCAATAGGTATTCAGCCAAAATGGCAGGTTTGTCTCTCAAAACTCTGGACAGCCTATCCCGCATTACTTTCAGCAATTTTATATGTAACAGGACTTACGCACAGCCTCTATCTGTAGGGTGGGGAACGCGTGCTTCGTAACCGGCAACCACATGAAACGTCGCTGCGTAAGTCCTCTGTAAGTAACGCCCAGACTAGCCGGCCTAATTCATCAAAACTTTCCCCCCGACATCTGGCTAGAATTATTAAATTCATCCAGACATACCTAACCCGAGTCGCTCTGTCAATAGGTATTCTGCCAAAATGGCAGGTTTGTTAGAGAAAAATTTGTATCGCCCCGCCGGCTATTCTTCGGGACTTCCGCACAACTGTGGGATGAAACCGGGTTTCTGGTTCTGAAACAAGGGCTGTTGCCTCAAGACATCGCGGGAGGGAACCCAGGTTCTGCCGGCGTCCTATTCCTATCTGATTGTTTATAAAAGTCTCAAAAAGAATAGCCAACCTAATTCATCTAAACTTTAAATTAGGCAGCTAATAAGCGTTAAATTGTAAAGCTTCTGTAAAGGCAGTTCAATTGCCCACACCGGCTGTCCCAAAGCCCTCCCTCAAATGGCCAAGCAACCAGAGCCGGCTGTGCGGGATTGGGGGCAAAATCCAATCCTGAATCAATCTTCACCCAGGACATCGGCGCGGCGTGCGAACGATCAAAAGGCACTCCCGAACCGAGTCTAAACCATCGATCTGACAGATCGCGCCGCAGCACCGGCGCGAAACTGTGACATACCGGCAGGGACACATTCGCTCGCCATCTGGGAGTGACTGACAGACTCCCCCTTCATTCCCTCACCGAGCTCGTTTTCCTTAAGCAGCCGGTTGTACGTCCGGTACGGAATATACTGCAAAGGATTGTAACCGGCACAGCGCAGCATCAAAACACAAGCCCAAGAATACTTGTGTTCCTTGATCGCTCCCACTATCTGCTGGACTTGCTCGGCAGAAATGGTCTTTTCGACTTTTTTGTTAGAGATTGACCGAAACATGATAAGTCTCCCTGATGAGTACACAGCCCGTTTTACAAATCAATGCCGCCCTTTTGCAATTGCTTAATGGGGTCAAGCAACACATCCGCAATCCGGCGGCGGCGGATGACAATATCTGCAGTGGCAGTTTGGCCCGACTTAAAAGCCGTTTTGCCAGCACCTTTCAGCCGATCGCGCTCCAGAGTCACTTCCACCCGGTAAACAGCGCCCAACTTCTCATCCGGTTTGGCATCCGGCGAGATAGCAGTCACCTTCCCCTGGACAATTCCATAATCCTGATAGGGATAAGCGTCAAATTTCACCTTCACATCCATGCCGGTTTTCACAAAACCCGCCTCTCGATTCGGCAAACTCGCCTTCAGCACCAGTGGCGCATCCTTAGGCGCAATCTCCGCAACCGTTTGTCCGGGTTGCACCACCTCCCCAGGTTTGGTGACATTCAGCGACAGCACCACCCCATCCGCCGGCGCAGTCAGGAATCTGTCCTTCAGCTTTGCCTTAGCGCTATTCAACAGCGTTTGCGTCTCCGCAATCTTGGCTTTCAGCTGAGTCAGCTCAACTTCCAGCTGCTGCACCTGCTGCTGCGACTCGATTTGAGTCCGCCGCGCCTCCGCTTCCTTGCTCAAAAGCACCGCACTCAGCCGGTCAGCTTCCCCTTTCGCTCCCTCAGCTTCGCCCTCCCTTTGAGTCATCAACTGTCGGCTGTCGCGCAGCGCTTGCTCCGCTTGAAACAGCTGTTCCTTCAAATTCGTACCCTCTTGCAGCTGGCTTTGGGTAATCGCGCGCGTCGCCTGCGACAGGGATTGCTCCGCTTGAAACAGCTGTTCCTTCAAACTCGTCCCCTCTTGCAACTCATTTTTGGTAATCGCGCTCATGCGGTCCCGCAGGGTTTGCTCCGCTTGATACAGCTGCTCTTTAGCAATCGCGCCCTGTTCCACAAGCGGTTTTAACCGCTCAACCCGCTCCTTGGCGGCGTCAACATCCGCCTGCATTTGCTTGAGCAACTCCTCATTAGTGCCAGCCAGCGGTTTCAGCCGCTGCAATCGCTCCTTCGCCGCCACCGCGTCTCCCTGGAGTTGCGCCTGCAGTTCTTGGTTTGTCGCCTGCAGCGGTTGCAGCCGGTCGATACGAGCTTGATGGGCCACAGCTTGCGAGTTCAGTTGGGCCAGCAGCACCTCCGCCGCCGCCGCTTTTTCCTTCGCCGCCGCCAGCGCCGCGTTTTGAGCCTGAATCTCCGCCGCCGCAATCGCCTCACGAGTTCCGGCTTCCAGACGCGCTTTTTCCAGCAGCGTTTGCTTCTGGCTCAACTCCACCGAATACGACTTCAGTTGCTCCTCCAGACGCTTCACCTCACCGGCAGCCACCTGGGTGTCCAGTTCCACCAGCACCGCACCGGCACTCACCGGCTGGCCTTCCTTAACCGGCACACTGGCCACCTTGCCCAGCTCCACCGGATTAATCTTATAAACCTCCCCTTTCGGCACCAGCTGTCCGCGAGCCTGTCCCACCTCTTCAATTTGGCCCACCCACGCCCAAGCGGCAAAAGCAGCGCAGAACGCCATACCCCCCAGCATCACCCGAAAGGCAAAAGACGAGGGTGGCTCATCCAGCACACTCTGCAGCGAAGGCGACCAATTCCCCACCGGCACAACCGCTTTTTCCGCAGTTTCTGGCGGAGATTGCTCTGGCAAAAAAGCCAGTGTCTGGGGTGCACTTACTGCCGAAGCGATCCCCCCATAAATCGAAACTCCCTTCCCATAAGCATCGGAACAAAAATCGCCGTCGAGATCCTGCATAGAAACCCGGTTTCTATCCGGGGGCCCAACAGCTACAGCCGGCTCATTCAAAACGCTCTCCTGACTGGAGGCATTTGCCTGCATCGCGCCCAAAGGACTGGCCGTTACGAAATGTTTTCGGAAGCTAGTCTTCATCCTCTCTACTCTTCCTTCATTCAGAGTTATTGGCGCTTTCCTAATCGAACCCTGTTTGGACTCAATCAGGATTGCCACCCACTGACCTTTCCGCTGTCGTTCCCGCTCCCTTCCCGCGAAGGGCAAATTTTAGTACGCTAGGGCGCATTAAATTTCCACGCTTACATCTCTATCCCTTCCAGTCTCAGCTTTATAAAGCCGTCTTGGAGGCTCTGTCTCCTTTGGGCAGATAGGAAGATTAAAAGCAGAAAAGCCTAGCTGTCCCTCATTCCTCTCAGGAACTCACAGCGGATTGCAATCGCCCACATTAAATTTACTGCTTTTGTCGGTGACTTTGACAGTTCCATAAGTAACTTTACAGAATCTTTAAAGTTGCGGGCTGAAATTTAACTGGGAACCGCCCTTTTTTAAAGTTTTGATGAAGCTGGGTTTGCAAAAACACGGATATCGCCTTCCAGAGCCCAAATAGCCGCTGTCAGAAACTTTGTCTTTTTATAAAGCCAAGTTTCAAAACCAGGGGCTGTTCCTGCAGTGAACTCTTCTCTTAATCCCCCCTCCCCGTGAAGGGAATGGGGGGTGGGGGGGGGAGGGGTTTCCCCCTCTTGGTACAAAGCCCTTCACCCAACAACTGATGTTGGGGGTTTCCGTGGAATTACAGATCCAGCTGCTGCTGCGCTAAGTGACAGTAAAGCCCTCGCCGCGCCATCAGCTGATCGTGAGTGCCTTGCTCCACCAAAATCCCCCTGTCCAGCACAAGAATACTGTCCGCATTGCGCACTGTACTGAGCCGGTGGGCAATAATAAACGTCGTCCTGTCCCGCGACAAACGCTCCAAATTCTGCTGGAATCTCCGTTCCGATTCCGTATCCAGAGAGCTCGTCGCCTCATCCAGCACCAAAATCCTCGGATCTCCCAACAAAGCCCGAGCAATAGCAATCCGCTGTCTCTGTCCGCCAGACAGCATTGAACCCCGCTCGCCCACCTTAGTGCTGTATCCTAAAGGCATGTCCTGAATAAAAGCGTGCGCCTCCGCCAGTTTGGCCACCTCCGTGACTTGCTCCAGCGTGAATTCAGGCCGGTATAAGGTGATATTCTCCAGAATCGTTCCTGAAAACAAGAAGCACTCTTGCGGCACCACGCCCATTTGCGATCGCAGGGATTGCGGAGAAACCAGCCGGATATCGTGCCCGTCAATCTGGATGCGGCCCGAATCAGGGCGGTACAGAATTTGCAGCAGGCTGACCAAGGTACTCTTTCCCGAACCGCTGCGCCCGACAATGGCCACCGTCTGTCCCGGACGCGCCTCAAAGGAAATATTCTGTAACGTATTGCGCTCCTGCTGCGGGCTGTAGCTGAAGGTGACATTCTCGAAGCGCACCTCCCCCCGCAACCGGGGCAAACTCAGCATTTGCTGTCCGGGAGTCTCTTCGGGCTGGGCTTCAAAAACATCATTCAGCCGCTCCACCGAAATCGACACTTCTTGCATCTGGTCCCAGAGATTCACCACCGCCAGCACGGGGCTGATCACTTTGCCAATCATCATGTTGAAAGCCACAAACTGGCCAATGGTGAGCTGGTCTTGAATCACCAGGGTAGCTCCATACCACAGCAAAGCCGCACTCCCCAAGCTATTGATAGAGCCACCGGCAGCTTGCAGGACGTTGGCCAGTTTTTGGCCGCGAAACCGCGCATTCAGGGCGCTGGTAAATTGATGCTCCCAGCGCCAGCGGATTTCTCGCTCCGCTGCAGCCGCCTTGACAGTGCTGACGCCGGTGAGCATTTCTACCAGCAAGGAGTTCTGACCGGCTTCTTCGTTAAAAACGTCCCGCGACACCCGCCGCAGCAGGGGAGTCGCCACCAAAGTTAAGATGGCAATCGGGGGAATCAGAGCCAGCACCAGCACCGTCAGCTGCCAGTTGTAGTAAGCCATCAGCCCCATATAGGCAGCCCCCATCAGCATGTCCAGCCACGCCAGGACGACTTGGCGGGTGAGAAATTGCTGGATTTTCTGATTTTCCTGAACGCGGGTGATGATATCCCCCACCCGGCGCGATTCAAAAAACTTCAGGGGGAGGGTGAGGGTGTGGCTGATAAAGCCGCTAATTAGGGTGAGGTCAAAGCGGTTGGAGAAATAGTCCAGCAGGTACTGTCGGGTGGCGGTTAAGCCGGTGCTCCACACCCCAAACAGCACCAGCCCCAGCGCGAAAACATTCAGACTGCTGAAGCTTTTGCTCACCACTACTTTGTCGAGAATGAGTTGGGTGAACAGTGGGGTGACGACGCCAAAAGCCTGGATCAGCAGGGAGGCGAGGATAATTTGCCCGATCAGAGTGCGGTAGGGGGCAAGGGCGCTGGCAAACCGGCTCAGGGAGATTTTCTGAGATTCCACCTCTTGCAGGCGATCTGTGGGATCGAGCAGCAGCGCGTACCCGCTCCACTTGGCCACAAACTCTTGCCGCGAGATGGTGCGCCGGCCTATCGCTGGATCGGCAATCAGGATGCGATCGCCCTTGCAGCGGTAGACAGCGATATAGTGAATTCCCTCCCAGTGCGCGATCCAGGGGTTTTTCCGGTTTTCTAGCTTGTTCAGGGAAGCCCGCACCGGCACGGCGTGGAATCCCAGGCTTTCTGCAGCTTTGGCCAGCCCTCCCGTCAGGGACGCCCCCGACCGGCCCACATTGGCTAGCTCCCGCAGGTAGTTGAGGGTAAACCGCTTCCCCCAATACTGGCTAATCATCGCCAGACAAGCCGCACCGCAATCCGATGAGCTCTGCTGCTCAATGAAGGGATATCTCGCCAGAAAATCCAGGAAACGCCGGCTTGCCGGTTTGGCAAAGGCGACAGGGGGCGGTTGGACGCTCTGTTTTGCTCTCTCCTGTTTATTTGGCTCTGCTGTGTCCGCACCGGCAGCGGGGGACAGGTGTCCTGATTCCCTAACCGCTGACAGGTGCCGTCTGGGGGCGGGTGCCGGCTGCCGGTTGCCATTCCCGCTGCCTTCTGGTAATTTGAAATGTGCCGGTGCGACGGAGTGGGCTTGCTGCCAGTGTTCCACCGGCAGGTGATAGACGAGCAACTCTGTGGCAGCCACCCAGGAAGCCGGTGTGGCCTCCGGATAGCCCCAGCTCGTCCCAATCTCCGGCGGTTGCGAAGCCTCGCCCTGGTGCGAGATTTGCCCGCCGGCAAGCCAAAATCTGCCTTTTTCGGCGGGAGTCCGCGCTGGCAGGGATTCGCCGGCGGCAACCCGCAGTTGCGTCAAATAAGGCAGCAGTTCCTCCAGTTGCAGGCTGGAGCACCGGCGCAATTCTGTTAGAGTTTTGAAGAATATCAGGCTCTGTCGCTTGCTGGCAATGGAGCACAGGTGGTTTTGCAGATTTGGCAGTCGCTGCAAATACTGCTGGAGTGTGCCGGTGGCAATGCGAGCCACCGAAACGGCAGTGGCTGCTATAGCTCGGTAAGGCAGGGAATGGTGGCAGAATAGAGCGTCCGCGCCAAAGGTATCGCCCGCTTCCAGCACCAAGGCTGACACCTCTTGCTGTCTTTCCGCATCAAAGACAACCAGCCGCACCCGCCCGCACAAAACTAGATAAAAATCACTCTGAATATCTTGAGATTGAGTGTTTTTAGCTGAGGGGTCTGACCCTACATTAATGAACTCTTCCCCTAACTGGAAACTAAGCGCTTCAAATGCTTGGCTTAGTTCTGAAGCCATCCTGACATCACTCTGACTGGCTGTCAAAAGCTGGGCGATAGCCAGCCAGCTTGTTGAGGCGTTTGGTTCCGCACCTTCGTGACTCCCTGAGATTCCTTTCATAGCACCCATTTTGACTCCCACCACACGCTGTACTTTCGTGAAATTATCCCAACTGTTTGTTTCGGCGCAACTCATTTGTGTGAGTTATGGCCGGTGGCTGGCTCCTTTCCAGGGGAAACCCGCCCGGACTGTAAATTTTTTTGAATGGGCCAAAAGCGCGTTTCTCTGGCTTGGCTAAAGACGGTTTCACCCGAAGATAGGTTCCAGGCGCTTTCCCTAAAGTTTTCCTACTTAGCATATCTAGAGAGTAGCATTCCGGTTTAAGTTTTTTGGCTCATTTCACGGCTCATTTCACGGCTCATTTCAGGCTGCTCTTCCTGACCTGCCCAAGCTGTAGCGCGTCTTAATAATTGGGATAGCAGCAGTCCTATTGGGAACGCACATTAATGGCATGGCGCATGGCCCCAGGCGCATGGCCATTACTGAGCTGTCTGCTGCTATAAAACCTCCGCCGTTAGGGTCCGGGGAGACTGCCCCTACAGTTCTTGTCCCCAGCCGCACCCCCCGGAACAGACGGGATAAAAAGCACTCTTAAAAGAGTGTTTCTAAAGAAAAGTTAAGCCAAACTCAGTTTCTCACTCCTAGGCGTCCTTAACAATTATTTATGACTGGGCTCTAATCTATTGAGATTGAGTGTTTTACTGAGGGGTATGACCCCACATGACTCAGCGCATCCCCTCACTGGAAACTAAGCAGTTCAAATGCTTGGCTTCGTTCTGAAGGCATTCGGACATCGCTCTCACTGGCTGTCAGGAGCCGCGCGACAGCAAGCCAGCCCCATGAGGCGGTTGGCAGCAATACTGGGGAAAGTCCCGCACCTTCCTGACTCGCTAAGTTTCCTTTCATAGCACCGGTTTCACTGGCATCACACCTTCAGTTTTCTGAAAATGTTCCTGACTGTCTGTTTGGGCAAAATTCCGTTGCGTGCGTTCTGGCAAGTGGCTGCCTCCCTCCCAGGGGAAACCCGCCCGGACTGTAAATTTTTGTGCGATGGGCCAAAAGCCCGTCTCTCTTGCTTGAGGAAAGCCGGTTTGTTTTTTTTAGGGACAACTTTCAGGCGCTTTCGCTTCTGTTTACCCACCTACCGGATTAAAAAATAAGTGGACAATCCGAGGTGTAATTTCAGTTACTTAAAAACCGCTATGTTTAGGTGTTAATTTTCACGGTCAAACCCAGGATATAATTGTTTGATTTTCTCTGAAAAAGGCCAAGTGCTATCCGGCAATTTTTGCAGGACAATACCCACTCTTGAAGTGTTGGATTGCGCTCTACATGATTTGTTTTTCTTGAGTGAGGTTAGGGAGCGCAACCGCACCTCATTCTAGTGAGTTACTCCTGCGTTCTTGTACTAACCGCCTTCAACTTGCATGCCTTCAAAACCGATTTTCTGTTGTTACAAATCGCAAATCAACATAAAACTCTCCTTGGCTGCACACAAATTCTTTAATCTGGGGTAAAATTTATTTATCCGCCCTCTCTATATAACCCTAGTTGCTACCTACAGGTCTAACGATCCATATCCTCCCTTTTCCCCCTAAAAAAGGGGGCGCTTTGAGATTGTCCCCCCTTTGTTAGGGAGGGCTAGGAGATATCTCGCCGGACTTACTGGGAAGTAGGAACTTGAGTTATCTATCTTGAGTTATCTATATAGACTAGCTAAGCAAACTCGCCCTGTCTAGAGGCAGTCTGCCAAAATGGCAGAATTGTTTATAAAATATCTAGATGGCTCATCCCGCCTTAGTTTCAGCAATTTTACCTATAAGCAGCGCCAAGAATAGTCCGCCTACTTTATCAAAACGTTCCCCCAGGCATCTGGCCAGAATTATTCAATTCATCCAGACACAGCTCACTAACCTCGCGCTGTCAATAGGTATTCTGCCAAAATGGCAGGTTGCGGGGCATAAACGCAAATCTCCTAATATCCGGTTGAAAGCATATATACAAAACTCGACTGCTGGCCGTGTTTTGCGAATTTCATTTAATCGGATAATTTATCAGATAGTTTCGGTTCGAGGACGTAGCACAGGCGAGACGCCTGTGCTCCCGCGCCTGTCACTTTGCGCCTGTATTTACATGCCTGTAATTACGCGCCGGTGCTAAATTGCCGGTGCTTTTGCGCCGGTGCTGACTCGCCGGTGCGGGGAGGGGGTGGGACAGGCGGGAGGCCGGTCCTACGCCTGGAATTTGGTCAGGACGCCATAAATCGCCCAAATGGCCATAGGGCGGAGGTAGGGGCTGGCGCGAAAGGTGCCGGCGGCTGCGATCGCTTCCGGGGCGCACAATTGCAACCCGCTGTCGCAGACTTGGCGTTCTGATTGCTGTATAATGGTTGCATGAGGCTGCGCAACTGCGACCTTCGCCGCGACCGTCCTTTAGTTATCGTACCCCCATACTTGCTGCATTTCTATGAAAAGGCTTAAAAACTTTTTTCTTGTTACTGATATTGGATTCATCCTTTATTGGTTAATCACCTTATTTCATTTGCTCCCCGAGAGCTATCTATTTAAAGACTATAACAATCCCATCTTAGTCGCATGGAATTGGTCGTTTCTGCCCCTTGATTTGTTGATATCGGCCACGGGCTTTTTTAGCTTGTTTCTCTACACAAAAGGTAGGAAGAATTGGGATCGAGTGGCGCTCGTATCGTTAATCCTGACCTTTTGCTCTGGCCTTCAAGCAATTTCATTCTGGACGCTTAGAGCTGATTTTGACCTGAACTGGTGGCTGCCAAATTTATTTTTACTGCTGTATCCGATGTTCTTTATCCCTCGCTTCATATCAAATAAAATAGGGGAATGAGACTGTCTCATTCCCCTTCAGGTAAGGCAAACCGAGCGTGGCACGGGGGTCACGCTTTCGCAGACGCGCCCCAGTTAGTTTTAATGGGTTCCGCCACTCAGGTTCAAACCAATCACTCCTATTATAATCAGTCCGATTGACATTATTTTCAAGGTATTTGCAGGCTCCTTAAACCACAAAATGCCCAGAATTGCGATCAGAGCTGTTCCCAAACCTGACCAGATTGCATAAGCGACACTTAAATCGATCCTTTTAAGGGCAATCGTCAGGGAACTGAGACTGAGGACATAGAAGAGGGCCATTAAGATTGAAGGAAATATTTCAGTGAAGCCTTTTGAAAATTTCATGCAAGTGGTGCCGGCCACTTCTAGGAGGATTGCCAAAATGAGGGGAATCCAGCGCATTGAATGTAACTCCTGTTCAGATAAATGTGGTTGTCAACATGGATTTGGCGAGCGCCAAGAGCGAGAATTCAGCGGTCCTGTACTATGCTGTACTGTAATAGCGGTTTATTTTTTGGGGCAAGGGCTGCCAGAAAGCGTCCTAGCGGTTGCAGCTCTCCAGCAAGAGCTGCTGACCTGCAAAACCCTGATTTCGGTTGAAACCGCTTGGGTTGCTTCTACACTGGGCAGCGCCTAAACGGGTCAGGATATATTATAGCCTAAATTTCGCCGCTGCAACTGGCACACCGGCTAAATTGTGAGCAGCAGTTCACCGGCAAGTCTTCTCGGAGTTGCATTGAGTCAGAATTAGAAAAGATCGGCTGGGTCTGCAGAACGCAGTTTAAAGACTGTAAGCGCCCCGGCGATAAAGCACATTAAAATGGTCAGGGCGAGTACCCCAGAAGCCCTGAAAACATTCATGGCGATGGGTAATAAAGTTGCTGTGGCAGCCAACCTGTACAAGCCAAAAGATAACGCCAATCCAGGAAGATAGCCCAAAACGGCCAAAATCAAGGCTTCTTGTAAAACCACACCCAGAAAGTAGATATCTGCATACCCCATTGCTTTAAGGGTTGCATATTCAGCTAGGTGAGCGGAGACATCAGTATAAAGGATTTGATATACAATAACAGAGCCAACAATAAATCCCATGATTACGCCCAGGCCAAAGATAAAGCCAATCGGCGTGCTGCTAGCCCAGTGATCTCGCTCAAAGTCCACAAATTCCTGCTTGGTAAGCACTCTCACGTCCCCCGGCAAGTTAGCCACTAAATTATCCCGAATTTTTTTGGCATCTGCCCCAGATTTTAGGGAAATTAAGCCCACCTCTATTTGTTCTGGAGTGCGGCCTTGCAATCGGAATATTTTCCAGAAAGTCAGGTCACTTGTAATTAAATTTCCGTCAGCTGCAAAAGAACTTCCTAAATCAAATAAACCGCCCACTTTAATTCTGTGGCCGCTCACTTCAGTATAAACCGCCTGTCCTTTTTCAATTTTCTCTCCGACCTCAGCCGTGCCAAATTCAGGGCGAGAGTCCCGGTCTAGCAAAACCACATCGGGGATTTTTGTTTGGCCTATATTTTTCGCAATTCCGGGCAAGTTTAAAACTCGAATGTCGGGATTAAATCCTAAAACTAATAGCGTCCTGTTGCGGCGAGTTTCTGGGTTCCTCCACCGAATAAAATCGACGTACAGGGGGCTGGCAGACTTGACCCCATCAAACCCTCTCGCCTGGTACAGGCGACGCCGGTCGAAACTTTCCATATAGGCAATGGTTTGAGATTGGGGGCTGATTAAAAACAAGTCGGCCTGCAAACTCTTGTGGAGCTTGGTATTGCTTTCATAGAGAGCCGCTTGAAACCCCAATTGCATAAACATGAGAATGTCGGCAAAGGCAATGCCGGCCATTGCCATCAGGAGGCGCATTTTTGCGCTGCTCAGTTGCAGCCACGCTAGGGATATTCTGACAGACATCAGCCAAGCCTCTTGAAATCTCTAATGCCGGGTATGGACTTGATGAGAGAGGTCAAAGATCAATGACCACCTCTACTTGTAAATTAGTCAGTCCTGCAACTTGTTTGCTATCTGGTGGGGCGAGCCGGATTTTTACTTCCACCACCCTGACATCCAAGTCGGCGGTTGGGTCGGGATTGAAGATATTCTTTTTGCCAATTTGCGCCCCAATCTGGGTGACAGTTCCCCGCAATTTACTTGCAAGCGCCAGACTTGTAACAGTGGCCCGCTGCCCGACACGCACTTTAGTAATATCTGTTTCATAAACCTCAGCCACCACATACATTTGGTTCGTTTGACCCAGATCGGCAATTCCTCGCTCGCCGACAATTTCTCCAGGTCTAGCGTGAATTTTCAAAATCTGGCCCGCTACAGGCGAGCGCACATAGGCTAGCTCCAGGTCTGACTGAGCCTGTTTTACTGTAGCGAGGGCACTATCAATCTCCGCTTTCGCTGCTGTCACATCCACAGGACGCACTTCAGAAATCTGCTCCAGAGTCGCTTTGGCTTCCTCGATTTGCTGTTGCAGTGTTTCTTCCGTCTCAACCCTAGTAGCTGTCGCCTCCTCGATTTGCTTTCCACCGGCGGACGAAATCTTGTTGAGGGTGGCTTGCTGTTCGATGAGCTGCTGCTGGCTGGTCGCCACAATCTTGTTGAGGTTGGCTTGCGCCTCTTTGAGCTGCTCGCTAGCGGTGTCTAGTGTCAGGCGCTTACTGTCAAGCAAAGAAATGGAAATCGCACCTTCTTGGTAGAGCAGCTGGTAGCGCTCGAACTCCTTTCGAGCATTGCTGGCATCTGCCTCAAGTCGGGCAATCGTTGCCTGTTGAGCGGCAATTTCCCCTTGCAGCTGAGCCTTAAGTCGGGCAATCGTTGCCTGTTGAGCGGCAATTTCCCCTTGCAGCTGGGCTTTTAGTCGGGCAATAGTGGCTCCTTGAGTTTCTTTTTGTCCTTGCCGCTGGGCGTTAAGTCGGGCAATAGTTGCCTTTTGAGCGTCAATTTCTCCTGCTTTCGCACCGGCTTCGACTTGTGCCAGACGCGCTCGGGCAACCTTGACTTGTTCTTGCGCTTTTTCTAAAGCAGCTTGCAGCCGGGTTCGGCTGTCCAGAATGGCAATCACCTGTCCGGATTTAACCCAGTCATTCTCTTTGACAAGCAGCTCAGCCACTCGGGCACCTTCAGGGGTTGGAGTTGCGGACAGGTGAATAACTTCCCCTTCCGGTTCCAAACGCCCCAAAGCAGCAATCCCAGTCACAGCCGGCGTGCTGGGAGTTGGGGAGTTACTTTGACTCTGTTGTGCGGTTTGGATATTTGCCAGACTGTAGAAAGCGATGCCGCTGGGAACTAGCGCAGCAGCAATTGATAAGAGAATCACCCAATGACCTCCTGCTTTTAGGCACAACACATCTTTCATCTTTAACTCCGGCGCGGCTAGCCAAGCTTAACCTTTTGATCCCCTGTCAATTATTTTAGCTGCCTCAGCGCTGTCAGGGCTGCTGGGGAGTGGCTTGAATTTATTTTAACTTTTTTGCAATCGGGCTTGTTCCTTTTGACAGTGGGACTCCGGGCCGGTTCAAGAACGGACGCTCGGCAAATAAGAAGAAGATATAGGCTGCCGCCAGAATCAGTGGGTTGCCGGCAAGAAGAAGCAAGACAAACTCGCTGGTGTCTCCTAGATGCAATGGATGCAGCGCGTACTGCCAGATCAATTGTAGCAGGGGGGCGTGAATTAGGTAGAGGCTGTAGGAGAAAGTGCCAATGAATACAAGGGGTTTAAAACTTAGAAAATCGCGCAGCCTATTTTCGCCCTGACCACCGGCAGCAACCAGCAAACACAGCGTGGCAAACGCACAAAGCGTATCTAAGAAAGCAAACCGCGCCTCTGCTGTGTCGAATCCCCACACATAGCAGAAGAAGACTATCAGCAAAGTTAAACCAGCAGCAGCGAAGTGCCAGGGAAAATGCCGGCGCAGCACTGGCCACAAATCCTGTTGGGAAAACACGATGGTTGCCGCAAGCATTCCCAGCACGAAATGAAAGCACAGCCCTATAAATTGTGGCGGAATGTCTCTCACCTGCGCCCGTTCGAGCGAGAGAATAGTCGCGTAGGTAAAAAAGCCTGCAGCAATTGTTGTGCCGGTGCTGCCAAAGCGCCGCCAGCTCAGTACGAGAGGGGGAAAGCAAAGGTATAGCTGCGATTCTAAGGCAATCGACCAGAAGACATAGTTAATTTCTGTCGCAGCAATCAGGTCCTGCAACATAAAAAAGTGAGCGAGCAAGCCAACTTGTGTGACTGGCAAGCTGATATCCCACTGCGAGCCCGTCTTTGAATCAATACAAACCCAGATGAGAAATAGTGAGAGCAACAGAGCGAAGTAGTAGGGAGGCAGGATGCGCCTCGCACGCCTTTTGAAAAATTCTACTGTGCCGCCGCGCAAAGTGCCATCGCCTCGAATAACCGGCAGCATCAGGCAAAAGCCTGACAGCACGATAAACACAACTACGGCAAAATGCCCGTAATAGAGCCAGCTGGTTAAGATAAGCGTCACTCCGGTCGGTCGGTCACTGTACCCAAAGGGCGGGACAACAGCCGGCCATATTTGATACCAGGTATGGCTGACTAGCACAAACAGAGCAGCGAGAGCCCGCAAGCCGTCCAAAAAGTCAATATGTTTCCTAATAGATGGTTCTGCAGACGCCACTGCTTGTCCTCCTGCTTTCTCTACCTTTGATAATCTTTTGTAGTAGAAACGAGTGTGAGGCGATAGCCTCACTGCAAGCTGATTTTACCGACACCTTCTGAACAGATGCCGGTCAGAGCTATCTTTTTAAGCTTTGATTCCGACAAGAGCGCAGAATTCATGCCGGACAGGCACCGGCTTACCCATAGCCAAACGCCGGTCTGCATAACTGACAAACGTTCGCATAACTTCAGGAAGAAGTTTTTTATCCAAGGCGTCTATAAAGCCAGCAGCTGCACCAGATTTCGTCATGTATTCAGCCACTTCATCTCCGTTCTGACAGGGAACCAAAACTTGGCCTTCCCACGCCTCTTGGACGCGGAACTTCCCTTGCCCAAACTTCTTGACAAGATAATTCTTATCTTTGGGCAGGTTGAGGTTTACATTCTTAATCATGGCCTCCGGGAAATCGAGTATGACTTTGCTGAATAGGTCAGAAATCTCCTTCAAAGACGATGCCTTATTTTCAAGGATTCCCAAAAATCCACCCGGTTTAACCACTCTTTCGACTTCCCGGATAAACTTGCCATGATCCATATAGCAAATTCCCCAGGCACAAACCACTCCGTCAGCTGAACTATCTGCTATTCCTGACAAAAACGAGAGAGCGTCAGAGCGCACGAAGGTAATATTCGAGAACCCCTGTTCAGCGGCAGTTTCTTGATTGCGCTGCAGCATGCCGGCAGAAAGGTCTACTGCCACCACTCTCCCACGCTCTCCAACTTTCCCCGCTAACCGGTGAGTGAAAAAGCCGGTGCCGCAGGCCAAATCTAAAACATATTGCCCCTCTCCCACAGGAAGTTTTTGCAACATTCCTAACGCACTTTTGCCCAAATTTTGGGAATAATAGGCATCGTAAGACGCAGCCGCTGTATCGTAGTCTGCCGTTTGGTCTGAGTCAGCGTGACTCAGCTTGAGCATGGCTGTTCTGTAAATCAGCTTTGGCAATTTCCAAGTAGACTTCATTGATTATCCTTTGTTTGGCAAAACAATTGGTACAGGGCTCACCAGCGCTGTCCTCGCCCGGAAAGGCCGGCATTCTTTTCGCCAGTCTATTGACTGACTTTCGCTACAGGATAGCGCTGGATCTTGGCTAACTGGTCAGCAACAGCACTGACAGTGAAGCGGATTTGCTCCTCGGTATGGGTGCAAGCTAGAAAAAAGCGCAGACGCGCGGCATTATCTTTAACAGCCGGATAAATTATGGGCCGGACATTAATGCCACGCTGGAATAGCATTTGGGAGAGTTGCACGCACTGCAAAGAGTTGCCGACAATAACTGGAACCACAGGAGAGTTTTGGCTAAAACCGGTATTCAGTCCTCGCTCTCGACACAGTTTTAGAAATAGCTTCGATCGCTCGTGCAGACGTGCGACTCGCTCTGGTTCTGCCTTGATCGCCTCGATAGCGGCTAGCGCCGCCGCTGCATTTGGCGGCGACATGCCGACGCTGTAAACAAAACCCGGGGCAGTATATTTCAGGTATTCTACCACAGCTTTGCCACCGGCAATATAGCCGCCGCAACTTGCGAATGACTTGCTGAGCGTGCCCATCCACAGGTCAACATCAGCGGCAGGGATTCCGAAGTGCTCCCCGATGCCTCGCCCCCGCTTTCCCAGCACCCCTGCGGAGTGAGCTTCGTCCACCATTAAAAACACCTTATGGCGCTTTTTGACCTCGATGAACTTTGGCAGGTCGGGAATGTCGCCATCCATGCTGTAAACGCCTTCGATGACGGCAAGCACCCGTTTGTAGCGGCGGCGCTGGTTGCGGAGTATCTCATCGAGCGCTCGCCAGTCGTTGTGCGGGAATGAAAGTCGCTTGGCTCCAGACAGTTTACAGCCTTCTAGGGCGCTGTTATGAATCAATTCGTCATGCAATATCAGGTCGTCTTCACCAAATAAATGACCAATGGTCGTTACGTTCGTTGCGTGCCCCCCTACATAAACAATGCAGTCCTCAGTGCCAATAAACTCAGCCAGCTCTTTTTCTAACTGCCGGTGCAGCGGTCTTTCCCCCGACGCAACGCGGCTTGCCGATACAGATGTGCCATAGCGATCAATAGCTTCTTTAGCAGCTTGAGACACTGCTGGGTCGCCGGACATGCCTAAATAGTTGTAGCTGGCATAATTGATCAGTTGCTGACCCCCAATCTGGGTCGTGTCGCTGTTGATACCTTCATGCTCTGTGAAATATGGGTTTAAAACTCCACTCCCTTCCATCTCCTGCATTTGCTGTCGCAGATTCAGGTATTTCGGGTACAGCTCGAACCGATAGTGTTCTGGAAGAATCTCGCCAGCGCCAGCAGGCAATTCGCTCTGTTTTGGCAACATAACAGGCTGGCCTAAGCTAGAATAGCTATTCGCTTTTTCCCTGAGCAACTGCTTGAGAATGGCGCGTTTTTCTTCCAGGGATAGGGCAGAGATATTGGCGGCATTAGGGCTCACTGACAGACCTCCTAATTCAATAACTTGTTAAGCAACGAATCTACTTCCTCTTCTGAAAGATTATCGACCAGGACCAGCAGCTCTGAGCCCGGCGCAGAACTTAAATGTTGGGCGATAGATTCAATTGTGGGGTGATCGTACAGCAGGGTGGGAGAAAGCCGGCACCCGAGCCAGTCTTCCATCTGGCCAGAAAGAGTGACCGCCGCTACCGAATCCAGACCGTAACTGGTGAGGGGCTGCCGCACATCTATCTCGTGAGGGTTAAGTTTCAGCAGCTCGGTAATCTTAGAAACTAACCAATCTCGAATAGCTTCCGCTCGCTCACACACCTTTTGGCAACTGGCTGTACCGGCAGCATTATTCTCCCCCCCACTGGCACTGTTCAGCTGGCGATTTTGCAGTTGCCGCTCCAAAAATTCTACTTCCTCAATCAAGTGCCTGTACTCGGCTTTCATGCGAGGATTATTCGTCCAGTCCGACACCACCTCCAAACTGTTATTCAGAAAACCTGTCCGGCAAGCGTAGCGCTGAATCTTGCCACTAGATGTTTTCGGGATGCTGTTAGTTTTGAGCAGCAAAATGGCATAAACTTCTAAATCGTGCTGCTCGGCCACTGCCTGACGGATATTCTTCACCACCGCATCTGCATCCAGCTTCCGCAGGTATTGGCGCTCAACCTCAAAGGCAATGACCAGCCGCTCCTCTCTATCCACATCCACTGAAAACGCCGCACCGCAGCCGGCTCGCAGTGCTGGGTGGCTTTCTTGTGCGGTCCGCTCAATGTCTTGCGGATAGTAATTGCGCCCCCGAATAATAATCAAATCTTTTATCCGACCGGTGACAAACAGTTCGCCATCCTGCAAAAATCCCAAATCGCCGGTGCGCAGAAATGGCCCCTCTCCCGTGTCTGCCAGGTAAGCTCGGAAGGTGCGCTCTGTCTCTAAGGGCTGGTTCCAGTAACCTTGAGCGACGCTAGCGCCAGACACCCAAATCTCACCCACTTCTAAGGGCGAGCAGCTGGTGAGAGTTTCGGGATGAGCAATGACAATCTTCTGTTCCAGGCAGGTTTGACCGCAGGAGACAAGTGTCCGGGCTGCATCGCTGTTTCTCACCGCTGCAACCACCCGGTTTTGCTGCAGCGCATCTTCCTGGACGGTTTTCAGCACCGGCGCGGCTTCCTTAGTCCCGCCAGAAACAATCAGGGTTGTTTCAGCCATCCCGTAGCAGGGATAGAAGGCACTGGCGCGAAAACCGCAGGGCTGGAAAGCCACTGCGAATTGCTCCAAAGTCTCGGCGCGGACAGGTTCGGCTCCGTTGAAAGCCACCTCCCAGCCCCTCAGGTCGAGATTCGCCCGCTGTTCGGGAGGGATTTTGCGAAGGCAGAGGTCGTAAGCAAAATTAGGCCCGCCGCTGGTGGTTGCTCTGTAGCGGGAAATGGCCATAAGCCAGCGCAGGGGGCGCTGCAGGAAGTCTGCCGGCGACATCAGCACCATCTGCGCCCCAACGTAGAGTGGCTGCAATATTCCGCCGATAAGTCCCATGTCGTGATAGGGGGGCAGCCAGCTCACCCCTTTGCTGTCGGGGGTGTCCTTGAAACACTGGCGGATCGCAGCTGAGTTGTGCAGCAAGTTTCTGTGGCTGAGCATCACTCCCTTGGGGTTGCCTGTAGAGCCAGAGGTGTACTGCAGCAAGGCTAGGGTGTGGCGGCTTACTGCTGGCTCAAGCCACTGCTGTGCCGAGTCGCTAGGAATGCTGTCGGTTGCCAGACAGCGCAGAGCCTGTAGAAGAGCAGACTGGGCCAACTTTCGCTCTATATTGGAGAAGACGGCTGTGGTGGTGAGCGCTAGCGTCGCCTGCGCATCCGCCACAATCGCTTGCAGGCGGGACAGAGACTGGTTCGCGCGGGGGGGATAAGCGGGCACTGCAACGACTCCAGCTAAGAGACAGCCGAAAAACGCCTCTATGAATTCTAAGCCTGGTGGGTAAAGCAGCAGCGCCCGCTCCCCTGGTTCCGCCAGGAACTGCAGTTTGGCAGCGATGGCTTGAGCGCGCTGTTCTAACTCTCGGTAGGTCAGGCTGACTTCTTCTGTTTCTCCGTCCCGCAGAAAGGTGTAAGCGGTTCGCTCCGACTGGTGTAGCGCTCTGTAGCGCAGTAACTCCACTAAGGTGGAAAAGTTGTATGAATTAAAAGAGCCGGTCATATCATTCTTTACTCTGGATATCTAGCAGATTGCAACTGAGTGAGGTACAGAAATTCGATCCCCCCTAGCTGGGAGCGCCCCTCTTTTTTTGGGGGATTTTGGAGGATATAACTGCACTCCACGCCACTGAAAACTGCTGTAAAAACGATCTCCCCAGGCTTTCAACAAAAAAGTCACCGGCCATTTCCGCAATCGGCTGCTTTAAATAAAGGAAGACTGTAGCTGCGCTAATCACAGGTAGGTTGCCAAAATGACAATTTTTTGATGAAGGCGTGACAGCAGACGCTTCACGGATTGATCTCAGCCATGTGTGGAATTCGTTGCTGTGACGCTCTTAGAGCGTCCTCAGCCGGCAAACCGCCTGCCACTACTTCCCCAACGCGGCGCACCGCACTCCTGAAATAAGACCGAATGCAAGCGCGAATAGAGTGCCAAAGGATTCCATGAACTCTTTGCTGTACTCTCGTCGTCCGTCTCGCTTCGTATCTCTATTGAGATATCAGGCTAACCGTCTACTCTTTATGCACGATGCCCCCGAATTGTTACAAAAATTAACATTTGGAATCTCCCACAGCCCTTGTCTGTGGCCCGCTCTCTCGCGCCACCCACTGGGATCTGGGATTATTAAGAAAGTATTTATAAAATAAGTTATCGGGCGGTTTTGTGGTAAAGGGTGAGATATAGCCCGCCCTGAAGTTGACCTGAGAGCAAGGCCGTTTTTTGCGAATCTCATTTAATCGGAAAAATTATCAGATCGCCTCCTTTCGGAGGACGTAGCACAGGCGTCTCGCCTGTGCACTCGCCTGTGCCTTGGAGGGGTGGGACAGGCGGGACGCCTGTCCTACGCCTGGGAATGGGACAGGCGGGACGCCTGTCCTACGCCTGGAATTTGGTGAGGATGCCATAAATCGCCCAAATGGCCATAGGGCGGAGGTAGAGACTGGCGCGGAAGGTGCCGGCGGCGGTAATCGCTTCCGGGGTGCGGAATTGCAGCCCGTTGTCGTACACTTGGCGCACAACCGCTTCCGTCATCCGAAACGCCTCATCTTTCATCCCCATCTGCACCATAAACGCCGCCAGCCCAAAATTAATCCCTGTCCACACTTCCAGAGGGTGGGTGGCGTTGGGATTCACCGGCTTCCCGGAAGGCAGAACCCCATTCGCCGCACCGAATTCCCCGCCGTGGAACTTCACAAAGCAGGCGTCGTAGACTGTTTTCAGGGCGCTGAGGGCGCGATCCACCGGCACAATATCCGCCAGTCCCAGCAGTTTGGCGTAGAATTGGCCGCAAAGCTGGTCCGCCATCACGACTTCTGAACCGCTTTCGCTGTCAAGCCGATAGTATTGCCCATTCCAGAGTTTCTCCTCATACACCGGCTTTGCCTGTTGCAACCAGGTGCGGTAAGTGGCGGCGGTTTCCTCAAGATTGACAGTCGGGATTGGGGAATTTGACGACTCGGTGTCTTCAATGAGAATCTCGGCAATGGCGATCGCTGCTTCTAGCGCCGCCAACCACAGCCCGCCGCAATAGGCGCTGACGCCTTGCAATTTCCAGTCGTCAAAAGTCTGGTCGGGTGCGCCGCCGTTTTCGGGGATGCCGTCGCCGTCAAAATCAAAGGTTTTCAGGTAGGCGAGGGTTTCAACTGCAGCCGGCCAGCACTCCCACAAGAATTCTACATCCTTTGCGCCGGTGAGGAGGTAATCGCGGTACACCTGCAAGACGAAATCGCAGGGCAAGTCTTTCCAGAGGTTGCAGTCCTGGTAGCTGGTATAATTGGTTTGCTGCCAGGGGTGTTCGTTGGGTGCCCCCAAGTCGTGGGGGGTGGCACCGGCAATCTTGCGAACTGCTTCCGCCTGGTTGTAGCCAATAATCCGGGGCGTGTCGTCGCGGGTGGGAATGGCGCGGGCGAAAGCGAGGAGGACAGATTTTTCCAATTCTGGCCACAGCATTAGCAGCCCGAATGAGCCATAAAGCCGCACGTCGAGGCTTTCGTACCAGCGGTAATCGAGGCACTCCAGCACCGCAAACCGGCCTTTTGGGTCGTTTTCATCGGCAGCTGTCCACAGCGCCCCACCGGCAGTCAGGGCGTACAGCTCATTAAATAATGCCATTTTAAACCAGTCGGGCAAATCCTGCCGGTCTAGGATGGGTTGCTGCCAAGATTGGATTTGCTCTTTCCAGGTGTCGCCATGCTTGAGGGCGGTGCGCACCATCGCCCAGGCGTTTTTGCCATTGCGCCCGTAAAAATCCGTGTAGCGCCGGTAGTACCAGGCACCGGCGGCAAATTCGGTGACAGGCAAATCCCACGCTAATATAAAAGGTATTTTGCGGCTTTTTCCCGGTCGGAGGGTGAAGCGGATGGTGAGGGCGACGGCGACTTGCTGTCCAGGATCTGCCGGTGTTTCGTCTTGCACATCTGGCAGAGATCCGTCTTGAGAGAACATCTTCCAGACATCTTCCCCCGTGCCGGTGGGATTCCAGCGGGTGTGGTAGAATGCCTGCACTGCCGGGTTGGTAATGCTGGCAATTGCCAACTGCCCCTCACCTTCCTGAACCTCTTCGTGAATGCTGACGCGGTTCATCACGCACCCGACGCGGTGGAAATCCTCAACCAGCTGGTTGAAGTTGCCGGTGCTCTCCCCCCACTTCGGTTGGTACTCGTAAACCGGACTGCCATCATCGCGCACCCGCACCTTAGGCGATTTAATTAAATTAGTAAACCAGCCCAAGGTATTCTGCCAAGTGAGCATTATACTGAGAGTGATAGGCTCATCCGTGGGATTGTGGGCAGTCCACTCAAATATTGCCAGCGGATAGCTGCTTTCCTGATAGTTGTGCGCCCACACCGGCGAGAATTGCTCGCAACTCAATTCTGCCTGAAACACGCCATTATAAGTAAACCAACTGCGCGGGTAAAGGGCGTGATAAGTCCCAGAAAACTTGTCTTCTTCCCCCTTAGCGTCTGGGCGGTTAATTTTTTCAGGATACCACTTCCAAGCGGAGAGACTGCCATCCTCAGGCGCTTCCGAGCACATCGCATAAGCTTGCTTCTTGCCGGCAGCTTCTTCAAAGACGCTAAACTGGCAAGCGGGCAAATTGCGGAAGACGTGTTCGCCGCCATCGAGGTGCCAGAAATTGAAGTCGCCGCGCGGGGATCTGCCAATACAGCCGGCACCGAAGCCCCCCAGGGGCATACCGTGCCAAGGGCCATCGTCGAGGTTGCTGGCGTAGCGGACAGTGTAAGGTTTGTCCCACCCTTTGCCGGTGGGCCGGTGCCAGGTGCAGGCGGGGATTTCGGGTGTGGTCGGTTGGTTGCTCATGTGGTAGATTTTATCAGTCTGGTGCTGATTTGGGCGTTTCTTGTTGCTGCTGGTGCAATTCTATATATTCTAGAACCAGCAGTCGCAGGTAATCCAACATCTCGATATAAAACTTCATTTTAGGGTAATTTTTGGAGGAATTGAAGTACCATTGGGCGACTGCCGGTGTGCTCAAAACTCGCCTTTTATGCAGTTTATTAGCTAGGTTTGTAGTTGGGCTTTAGCCCAATCAGCGTCCCTACTAGGAGCGCACAAATTTCATCGGTGGTGCGCATTTCTGAAGTGATTGACTTGAAAATGTTTGTAGTTGGGCTTTTTGTTATATTATAACATTCGCGGGTATTGCTAGGTTCCCGGCGATTGGAAATCGCGGGAATTGCTAGTTTCCTGGCGATTGGAAATCGCGGCTATACAAACGAAGCCCGCCTTCGCGGGCTAAGAGAAGAGCGAGACTCTCGAAATTTGCGCGGGTTCCCCTGGTTTCTCCTCGTTCCCAGCCTCAGGCTGGGAACGCCGTTTTGGAGGCTCTGCCTCCTTCAGGATAAATTCGGGTTATATTATAACATTTGCGGGGATTGCTAGTTTCCTGGCGATCGGAAAGATGGTGTTGGCGAATTGATAGGGGGTTTGACCCCACCCCCAACCCCTCCCCGTTAACGGGGAGGGGAGCTTTCGAGAGAACCTTTCGTCCCCCCCTTTCCTCGTCTTTCCTCGAAAAAAACCGCGCTTTGGAGTGAGAATCTTGCTCTACTCTTAGCCCGCGAAGGCGGGCTTTGTCTGTATAGCCGCGATTTCCAATCGCCAGGAACTTGCGATAATCGCCGAGGAACTAGCTGTAGGTCTAACCCCCCGTTAATTGCCTGGGAACGCCGTTTTGGAGGCTCTGCCTCCTTCAGTAGCCACTGAGTTATATTATAACATTCGCGGTCATTTCTAGTTTCCGGGCGATGGGAAATCGCGGGGATTGCTAGTTTCCCGGCGATGGGAAATCGCGGGGATTGCTAGTTTCCTGGCGATTGGAAATCGCGGCTATACAAACGAAGCCCGCCTGCGCGGGCTAAGAGTAGAGCGAGACTCTCAAAATCTGCGCGGTTTCCCCTCGTTTCTCCTCGTTCCCAGCCTCAGGCTGGGAACGCCGTTCGTTCCTCGTTTCTCCTCGTTCCCAGCCTCTGCCTGGGAACGCCGTTTTGCAGGCTCTGCCTCCTTCAGTAGCCCCTGAGTTCTATTATAACATTCGCGGTCATTTCTAGTTTTCCGGCGATTGGAAATCGCGGTCATTTCTAGTTTCCTGGCGATTGGAAATCGCGGCTATACAAACGAAGCCCGCCTGCGCGGGCTAAGAGAAGAGCGAGACTCTCAAAATTCGCGCGGTTTCCCCTCGTTCTCCTCGTTCCCAGCCTCTGCCTGGGAACACCGTTTTGGAGGCTCTGCCTCCTTCAGTAGCAAATGTGTTATATTATAACATAGGGGGGAGAAACAAACAAGCCCTTTCCCCCCGCAACAACCTCTCTTCTACCTTGGCGTCCTTGGCGTCTTGGCGGTTCACTAAACCTATGCCCAACTTCGCAACAAAACTGCGCCCCTTAATCCTAGCACTGTTGCTCGGCGGAATAGCAGCGGGATTCCCCCTACAAACCCCTACCCCGGCAGTTTTTTCTCAGCCCGAAAGAGTGCAGGTGGCGGAAATTGCGCGGCGGGTGACGGTGCGGATTTTATATGATTCGGGAGCGGGTTCTGGGGTGATTGTTAAGCGGGAGGGGGGGACTTATACGGTGCTGACGAACCGGCACGTTGTTGCGGGGAGTCAGGAGAATGGCTATACTATTATAACAGAAGATGGGGCGGCTCATGCGGGGAAGTGGCTGCGAGATGTGGGGAGGGTATTTGGTGAGGTGGATTTGGCTTTGGTGGAATTTAAGAGCGGGGAGAGTTATGGGGTGGCGGTGCTGGGAGAGTGGGGGAAGCTATCTGTGGGGGATGCGGTTTATGCGGCGGGTTTTCCCAATTGGCAGTTGAAGAATGGGAGTGAGATTGAGAATACGCGGGAGTGGGGGGTGGTGAGAGCGTTTCGGGTGACGGGGGGAAAGGTGGGGATGCTGCCGGCGGAACCGCTTGTTGAGGGATACCAGTTGGGTTATACTAATGATATCGCGCAGGGAATGAGCGGCGGGCCGGTGCTGGATGGGGAGGGAAAGTTGGTGGGGATTAATGGCCGGTCGAAATACCCTTTGGCGGGGATTGATGCGTTTAAGTTTGCCGGTGGGGGGGTGCCGGTGGATGAGGTTTTCCTGGAGATGGAAGCTTTGAGTTGGGCGATTCCTATCTCGTATTTGGGGAATCTCGCTCACCCCCGGCAATCTGTAGGGGCGGGTTCGCCGGAATTATTTGGGACAAAACGGAGAATGTGAATAAATCCGCCCCGACACCGCCGGCAATCTATTAGGATAGCTCTTTGAGCCGATTAAGCGAATTTTGATACCACTCTTGGTTTCCTTGTTGTTTATAGAGAACGGCAGCTTTCTGAAAATCTTCTCTCGCGCCTTGTTTATTTCCCGTGTCGCGGTGGACAAGACCCCGGTTGTAGTAGGCATTGGCAAGGTTGGGATTAATCCGAATAGCCTCAGTGTAATCGGAGAACGCCCCCCGTTTGTCCCCTAAGTCGTAGTGAACAAGACCCCGGTTGTAGTAGGCATTAGCAAGGTTGGGATTAATCCGAATAGCCTCAGTGTAATCGGAGAACGCCCCCCGTTTGTCCCCTAAGTCGTAGTGAGCAAGACCCCGGTTGTAGTGGGCATTGGCATAGTTGGGATTGATCCAAATAGCCTCATTGTAGTCGGCAAGCGCCGCCTGTTTGTCCCCTAAGTCGTAGCGGACAAGACCCCGGTTGTAGTAGGCTTCTGCATATTTGGGATTAATCCGAATAGCCTCATTGTAGTCGGCAAGCGCCGCCTGTTTGTCCCCTAAGTCGTAGCGGACAAGACCCCGGTTGTAGTAGGCATTGGCAAGGTTGGGATTAATCCGAATAGCCTGATTGTAGTCGGCAAGCGCCGCCTGTTTGTCCCCTAAGTCATAGCGGACAAGACCCCGGTTGTAGTAGGCATTGGCATCACTGGGATTGGTCTGAATAGCCTTATTGTAATCGGCAAGCACCGCCTGTTTGTCTCCTAAGTCGTAGCGGACAAGACCCCGGTTGTAGTAGGCAGGGGCATAGTTGAGCCCCATCCGAATAGCCTTATTGTAATCGGCAAGCGCCGCCTGTTTCTCTCCTAAGTCGTAGCGGACAAGACCCCGGTTGTAGTAGGCAGGGGCCAAGTTGGGATTAATCCGAATAGCCTCAGTGTAATCGGCAAGCGCCGCCTGTTTGTCTCCTAAGTCGTAGCGGACAAGACCCCGGTTGTTGTAGGCTTCTGCATATTTGGGATTAATCCGAATAGCCTCAGTGTAATCGGCAAGCGCCGCCCGTTTGTCTCCTAAGTCGTAGCGGACAAGACCCCGGTTGTTGTAGGCTTCTGCATATTTGGGATTAATCGCGATTGCCAGGGAATACTCAGCAAGTGCACCCTTTAAGTCACCTCGCTTTTCGAGAGCAAAGCCTTGGCTGAAATGGGCAGTGGCATCCTTGGCCGGCTCAGGTTGAGTGTTTTTCGCCATCTGGCTGTCATGCTTTAAAAACACCTGAATGGGAATCCCCAAATTGTCTCCTGTCTTTTCCCCGTTTTCCCTGTCGCCCTTTCCGTGGATGCCAATCACGCGCCCCGCTTTATCCAGCACCGGCCCGCCACTCATCCCCCGCAGTGTGGGATTATTATAAATCAAAGTATACCCCTCAGAAGGCTGCTTCGCCAGACCCACAATTTTGCCCTCAGGCACCACTAAAGTCCGCTGTGGGATTCTCTCGCTGAATGCCGGTGCGCCGGCGACGTAAACGATTTTGCCGGCAGTCGCTTTTTCTGAATCGCCCCACTTGGCCAGCTTGTAGGTTTTGTCGCTATTAAAAGTCTGCACCGCCAAATCCACACCAGGCACCGGCGCAGTCACTTTACCGGAATCTACCCGATACACGGTTCCATCTGGCGCAAACACCAGACAAATCGCATCCGACTTATCGACAGTGTGCTTAGCGGTGAGTACCGAGTAGGTATGTCCCTCACGTTTGTAAAGCACCCCAAACCCCGAATTGCAGCCATCAATTATAACCGTAATTTCTGTAGCTATTTTTCCCACCTGTTCTGACGATGAAGCGGGACTGTCCCCTGCCGACAAGAGGGAACACCCACCCACTGCTAGACCAATTCCGACTGTAATTGAGAGTCTGCGCACCATAATCAACCTCCTCGCCGGGAATAAATGATATCCTGTCCTGAGCAATTTTTTCTATTATAGGGGAGAAGCCGGTACATTAGCAACCTTTGCCTTGGTGGGGTGGGGGCGGGTTTACCTGGATTTACTCTTAGCCCGCGTAGGCGGGCTTTGTCTGTATAGCCGCGATTTCCAATCGCCTGGAACCTGGGATGGGAGCGGGTTTATCTGGTTTTTTCCCAATGTCCCAAGGTGTCGGGTGAACCCGCCCCTACCGGTTATTGGGGGCGGGTTTATCTGGTTTTTTCCCAATCGCCAGGAACCTGGGGTGGGGGCGGGTTTATCTAAAAATCCGCCTATTTCGACAGTCTTACTCTACTCTTAAGCCCGCCTACGCGGGCTAAGAATGGAGCGAGACTCTCAAAATCTGCCCGGTTTTTCCTCCTCCCAGATCGTGCTGGGAACGAGAAAACTTGGGGGTGGGGTCTTACCCTACATCAATTCGCCAACAGCATCTTTCCAATCGCCAGGAACCTGGGGTGGGGGCGGGTTTATCTAAAAATCCGCCTATTTCGACAATCTTACTCTACTCTTAGCCCGCGTAGGCGGGCTTTGTCTGTATAGCCGCGATTTCCAATCGCCAGGAACCTGGGATGGGGGCGGGTTTATCTGGTTTTTTCCCAATGTCCCAAGGTGTCGGGTGAACCCGCCCCTACCGGTTGTTGGGGGCGGGGTTAGAAACCGCTATCCTTTGGCAACGAGCGATTGACCAATGTTTCCAAAACAATGGACTCGGTCACCCCACTTTATGTTCCTGTCATGTCAGTAGCTTTCCCCAGGGCAAAATTGGTAATCTGTGCCAGCACAGCACTGGGGTTTTTGGCATTTTCCTTATTCAAGGTAAACAGCATATTGGCCAAGGTGCAATTCCTTTGCCCCTCCGTCGCCAAACAGACCACAGTATAGCCCTTGTCTACCTGGCCAGTCGTTAAATCCAAATTCCTCAACTTTCCCCCATTCGCTTTCACCGCATCCGTTAGCTTGCTGGACACAATTTTGCAGCGCTGTTCGGGTGTGTACTCAGGGCCAAAGTATGTGCTGTTCCACGTCAGCAGGGGCGCAACGGAAAACACATTCCCTCTTTTGGCAATAGTCGCCCACCCACCTTCTTGCTGCACGCACTCGAAGCTTGTCGAGTCGGTGGAATTGGAAGCTGTCGCCACTGCCGGTGTCTCGCCCTCGCTGGAAGCGCTTTGCGGCGAACACCCTACAGTCCCAGACAGCATCAAACCCGTAACGAGAACTGGCATCATCAACCGGCATGTCTTGACAGTCATAGTCCAATCTTGTCAATGGGGTGAATTGAACTTTAAGCGATAGCCCTTGACAAATTTACTGCATTATAATACTTTTTGCTAGAGTGTGCAATAATAGAGCCTAATTTTACCATATTAGCTCTATGATGACTCAGGGACCGGCCCTTGGCGGGCGCTACCAGATTATCAAGTTGCTGGGTAAAGGCGGGTTTGGCGAAACCTATCTCGCCAAAGACACCCACCTACCTGGCCATCCCCTGCGGGTGGTCAAGAGACTCCAGCCCCAGTCCAGCGATCCCTTTGTCCTGCAAACGGCTAGCCGGCTGTTTGAGACGGAGGCGGAAATCCTGTACAAACTAGGCAAGCATGACCGAATTCCCGAACTCTTCGCCCACTTCCAGGAAAATCAAGAGTTCTATCTTGTCCAAGAATATATTGAAGGGCACGACCTCACTAAGGAAATTATACCGGTAAAACAGCTAAGTGAGACTGAGGTAACAGAACTGTTGCGCGGTATTTTGGAAGTCCTGGAATTTGTCCACCGGCACAAGATCATCCACCGCGATATCAAACCCGCCAATTTAATCCGACGCGCCAAAGATGGGAAAATTGTCCTCATCGACTTTGGGGCGGTGAAACAAATCAGCACCCAGATACATGCTCAAGGGCAATTCAATGGAACAGTTCCCATCGGCACAGAGGGCTATATGCCCAGCGAACAATCGAAAGGGCATCCCAAATTGTGCAGCGATATCCATGCAGTGGGAATGGTGTGTATTGAAGCCCTCACCGGGGTGTTGCCCAATCAGCTACCAACAGATCCCAACACCCTGGAAGTCATCTGGCAATACCGGGTTTCAGTCAGCCCAAAGTTAGCCACAATTTTAGATAAAATGGTACGCTATCACTTCAAAGAGCGCTACCCATCCGCATCGGAAGTCTTGGCGGATATTAACGCCCAAATGACATTACCGGCACCCCCCACAGTACCTCTCCCTCCACCCCCGCCACCCCAAACACCCAAATTCCTCTGGTTAGCTGGAATTGCCTTGGCAATCGCCGCAATAGCCGGAATTGTTATCCCAAAACTTATCCCTCAACCTGTTATATCACCCTACCCGCCAAATCCCAAACCTTCCCCAACTGATAAAATTATCTGGTAAAGAAGAGTGCCGGTTTGTTAGGGGTGCCGGCAAAATATAGCCGGCCTCATATTAGTGAGGTGCATAAAAACCCGGCGATCGTAGGGGCGGGTCCCCGTGCTATCGGTGTCAACTTAAACTGTGTCCCGCAGTCTCTCGGCGGTTGAAACCGCAGCTATACAGACAAAACCCGCCTGCGCGGGTTTTAAGATTCTAGCTCTTTTCTTAAGTCCGCGAAGGCGGACTTCGTTTGTATAGCCGCGATTTCAATCGCCGGGAGCTTAAGTTGACGCCGATGGTCCCCGTGCCCGCCCCCTTTCGGGGGGAGCGTACCTCATTCAACTGACCGCCGCTCTGCCTAACCAGCCGGCAAATTCAGACTGCCGGCTTTACAATTCTTAATCGTGCCGGCTTCCTGCTGGCGTTGACAGGCGTCCCCAAAGCCAATACCCTGAAAAGATTCGGCAGAAGTGCCGGTGACTCAACCGCAATTAGGCACCGCAATTGGCAGATTCCCAATCCCCAATGCCCCATGCCCAATGCCCCATGCCCAATCCCCAATCCCCAAAATCCGTATCCCCGCAAAATGCCTCTCAAGATTGTTGAAAACTTCGACAGCAGCTTTACCCTCGAACCGGCAGCAAAAGAAACCCTCTTCAACTTATTGAAGGGTGAAGCTTTCCTCCAGCAAGTCGCCGAAAATGCCACATCTAAAAGTGTGGAATTCACCGAACTCATATTCCAGCCGGTGCCCTACAGCACAGCCACCCCCAAAGGAATGCCGGCGGAATTTGAGCCCTACTACCAGTCGGCGGATCATATCATAATCAACGTCCCGCCAAACTTCATGTTCAAAGCCAAAATATTCAACCCCAGCCGCCTCTGCGCTATTTATCGCCAAGTGAGATAATACCCCCATGACAGCAGGAACAGACATTCCCTCCCTCGCCACTCTGGAATACATGCCCTACCTGGATGCCGGCGGTCAAATCCCCGAGGAATTTCAGGGAAAAATCGGCGTCTACGCCATATTCGATGCCGAAAAAGTGCTACAATATGTAGGGTACTCTCGCGACGTGTCTCTCAGCCTCAAGCAGCACCTCGTGCGATCGCCCCAGCAGTGCTACTGGCTGAAAGCCCAAACGATCGAACGCCCCAGCCGCACCATTCTAGAAACTATCCGCGAGTCTTGGATTGCCGAAAATGGCGCACCACCGGCAGGAAATGCCGGTGACGAAGCGAAATGGACTCAGGCGATTGATGTTAGAATGCTGATGACGCCTGAAGAAAAGGCGAATTATGAAAAGGCTGCCGGTCAAGAATTGGAACAGGTAAAAGTGCTAAAACAAGTAGCGCGGCGGGTTCAAGCTGATATTTTAGCATCCCTAGAAGCCCGTGGCGTGCGAATGGAACTTCGCTTCAATCCCAAAATCAAAGAAAACGGCTTGCTGGATTTAAAGTAAGCCGCGCAATTGAAAAACCGACTTTCTTCAAGAAAGCCGGTTATACCCTCGTTCCCAACGAGGAATCATTCTACTAATCGGGAAAACTCGCTCTATTCTTAGCCCGCGAAGGCGGGCTTCGTTTGTATAGCCGCGATTTCAATCGCCTGGAACCTGGCCAAACGTGTGGGCATCTCACCATCGAGACACCGGCACCCACCGGCACACACCGGCTACCGCTCACTCCCCCTCTCCCCTTGTGGGAGAGGGGGTTGGGGGGTGAGGGGGAATTTCTACTTGACAGAAGCCTTAGCACCGGCTTCTTCAAGCTGCTTCTTGATATCAGCCGCAGCATCCTTAGCCACCGCTTCCTTAACCGGCTTCGGCGTAGATTCCACCAAGTCCTTGGCTTCTTTCAAACCCAAGCCGGTGATAGCGCGCACCACCTTAAGAATAGCAATCTTCTTGTCAGCAGGAACCTCTTCCAGGATAACGCTGAACTCAGTTTGCTCTTCCACCGGCTCAGGAGCTGCAGCAGCGGCTGCAGGGGCCATCATCATCATACCGCCGGCAGGCGCAGCCGCGCTCACCCCGAAAGCTTCCTCAATCTGCTTCACCAGCTCAGCAGCTTCCAGCAGAGTCAGACCTTTTAGTTTCTCCAAAATTTCATCAGTTGCAGCAGACATTGATTAACTCCTGTGTTGAACGTTCTAAAGCGATCCGTTATCCGTCAAAAAGCAAACAATTAGGCAGCCGGCTTATTCCGCAGCCGGTTCTTCCGCAGCGGGCGCTTCTGCAGCCGGTTCTTCCGCAGCCGGTTCTTCCCCACTGCTCTTGTCCTTATCAGCAACAGCCTGCAAACCGCGAGCGATCGATGCCGGCACTTCCTTGATGCCCACAGCAATCTTGGTCGCCAGCCCATTGATAGCCCCGGCGATTTGCGCCATCAGCTGTTCCTTGGATGGCAAATCCGCAATTGCCTTAACATCAGCTTCCTTGAGAAGCCGCCCTTCCATCACGCCGCCCTTCAGTTCAGTCTTCTTGGTGGCTTTTTGGAAGTCTTGATAGGCTTTGATGGCACCGCCGATATCGTCTTTGACGAGCAAGAACGCCGAAGAACCCTCCAGCAACTCCTGCATCGGCTGCCATTGCTTGTCACCCTCAACCGCAATTCGCATCAGCGTGTTTTTGGTGACTTTGCACACCGCGCCTTTCGGGCGCAGCCGCCTGCGCAAATCCGTAATTTCCGAGACAGTTAGACCTTTGTAGTCGATCACAACTGCAATTTGCGACTCGCTCAAAGTTTCTTTGAGTTCGGCGATAATCGCATTTTTGTTCTCTACTGTTCTCCCCACGCTAATTTCACCTCCTTAACTGGGAACCCCCTAATTTTGAACCCTGAATTTAGATTGCGAAACCCAATTCAAATTTCAAAATTAACCAATCAAAAACCCCGGACATTTGTCTCCTGCCGGGGTTCCGCGCACCCCTGATGGCGTGCAGTCACCTGCCGCTGGCGGCGGCAGCACTGGCCATTCAGGGTATTGGGGCGCAAACCTCGGCAGGAAATTAAGCCACAGGCACCTGCTGTCTTAGGCAATTGCCTATTCAGTTCACTTTTACTTTTGACTTGACAAATCTGAACTGATTTGCTATCGAGATTTCCTTCTCTACAATTAGCCCGCGCAGGCGGGCTTTGTTTGTATAGCCGCGATTTTCAATCGCCGGGAAACTCTCGATTCAAAATTTTCTTCAGGCGGCTTCATTCAGCTTCATGTCGCGCAGGGCGTTGATGTCCAGTTGAATCGACGGGCCCATCGTAGCGCTGACATAGAAAGTGCGCCAGTAGCGACCTTTAGCACCTGAGGGGCGGTTGCGGTCAATGGTTTCTTGCAGCGCCTTCAAGTTCACGAGCAGGTCATCGGCAGTAAACGCCGCTTTGCCAAACATAACGTGAACGATGCCGGTGCGGTCCGCCCGAAACTCCAGCTTACCAGCTTTGAACTCCGCAATCGCACTCGCCAGATCGAATGTTACCGTACCGCCTTTGGGGGATGGCATCAAACCGCGCGGACCGAGTAGTTTCCCGAGTTTGGCCACTTGAGGCATCACATCCGGCGTTGCGATCAGCTTGTCAAAGTCCATCCGCCCTTGCTGGATTTCGGCGATCAGCTCTTCCGAACCCACAATATCCGCACCGGCACTGGTGGCTTCTTGCACCTTTTCCCCCCGCGCAATCACCGCCACGCGCACGGTCTGGCCCGTTCCCTTGGGCAGCACCACCGTCGTCCGCAGCTGCTGGTCCGTGTACTTGGGGTCAATCCCCAGGCGGATGTGGGCTTCTGCTGATTCCGGGAACTTGGCTGTGGCTGTCTCTTTTAACAGGTTCAGCGCATCCAGTGGCTGGTACAGCCGGTCTTCAACTTTTTTGTTCAGTTCGCGCAATCGGCGCGAAATTTTTTTCGCCATCTGTGTCTCCTGGGGTGCTTAGCGAGGCCATGCCTCTCCCCCGATAATTCATTTTACGGTTAAACGGCTAAAACCTGTGAGAGTGTCGCGCCGGTAACGGCATTGCGCTCACACCAGCCCTATCCCTAGTCAGCCACCGAAACGCCCATATTCCGGGCGGTGCCTTCCACGATTCTCATCGCCGCCTCCACATCATTAGCGTTGAGGTCAGGCATTTTCTTTTCGGCGATCTCCCGCAGCTGAGCCCGGGTAATCGACCCGACTTTGGTGCGGTTCGGCTGGCCCGAGCCGCGCTCAATCCCCGCAGCCTTGCGAATCAGCACTGAAGCCGGCGGCGTCTTCAGAACAAATGTAAAGCTCCTGTCTTCATAGACAGAAATTTCCACCGGCACCACTAGACCTACTTGGTCAGCTGTTCTGGCGTTATATTCTTTGCAGAACGCCATAATATTTACGCCGTGCTGACCCAGCGCTGGCCCGATGGGAGGTGCCGGATTGGCCTTCCCCGCCGTGATGGCCAACTTCACCACCGCAACTACTTTCTTTGCCATCTACCTGTCAGTGTTTTTGAACCTGATTAAACTCCAACTCTACTGGCGTATCCCGTCCAAAGATTGAGAGCAATACTTTTAGCTTACCCCGTTCCGGACTCACTTCTATCACTTCGCCTTCAAAATCTTTGAATGGCCCTGACAGCACAATCACCTTGTCGCCAACGCCCGTGCTAATTTTGAGGACCGGCTCTTGTTCGCGCGCTTGCCTGAAGATCCGCTCCACTTCTGAAGCGCTCAGCGGCACCGGCTTGACGTGTCCGCGCCCTCTTCCGTAGCGGCGCTTCTGTTCCGCCCCCACGAAGTTAATCACATTTGGGGTGTTTTTCACCACCTGCCAGCTTTCATCGTCCATCACCATTGAGACGAGGACATAGCCGGGGAAGACTTTCTCGTCCGTTTGCTGGCGATAGCCATCCTTGCGGATTTTGATCGCCGCACTCTGGGGGATCTCCACCTGGAAAATCCTGTCCCCAACGTCTAGCGTTTGAATCCGCTGCTCCAGGTTCGTCTTCACCCGCTTCTCACAGCCAGACGCGACCTGAACCGCATACCACCGCGCCTCGGGTAGAGACGCCGCCTTTTGCAGATCCGGTTCAGCCCGTTTCTTTGAAACGCGCGATTCTTCTGATGCAAAACTCATCTAAACACCTGTAAAGCTACCCAAGCAAATAAGTTATCCACCAGGTAGATGAATGTTGCCGCCAGAGTTACCATCAACAGCACGCCTAGCGATTCGCTGATCAGCTGCTGCCGCGAAGGCCAAACGACTTTAGCGAGTTCCTCTTTGGTTTCGTCAAAAAAGGTGCCAATGTTAAACCCCGCCGGAGGGGTTTGCTGAATTTCAGCTTCGTTTTTCTTTGCCATCTTCTTGCGGCCTCGCTCTTGGGATCGCTACAGGCTATATTTTATCGCTTTCCGGGTCTTGCCCCCTTCTGGAGGGCGGTTAAGCCTCCAGTTTTTCTCCGCCTGCCGGCCTTCAACTGGCCCACCTGTCCCGGCCCGATGTTCCGGAGGGCGGCTTTCGGAGCAATCCCTTTCTTTTCCCCCTTGCCCCCTCTCCCCAGTGGTTAACCCACCTTCCCCCGACAGGGAGGGGGTTTGGGGCTCGGGTCGCGCTTTGGCCGGTCCCGATATTTTCTATCTCGGACCTGCCAGTAGCGGCTGCTCACCTACCGGCTGGATGTCCAGCCCCCGCCACGCCAGTGCGCGCGCGGTCAGTTAGTGACTCCTATGACAATTCTACCCGAAATTTTACCACTTTGATGCGCGTTTTGCATCTAGCCAGCTGCTTTCGGGCAGGACTGCTCTTCGACCTTGTTCAGCGCGCCCTGGAGGATTTGAACCCCCGACATCAGGTTTTGGAGACCTGCGTTCTACCAACTGAACTAAGAGCGCACGGGGCACGACTCTGAGCTTGGCTCTCATCTGCCTGTCTAATTTAGTATAACGCATCGCTGCGTTATTGGCTAGACTGCCAAGCCAGAATTTTTTCTAAACACTTTTGTCGAACCGCTGCTTGAGCCTGGTTGCCTTGCCAACCCGATTCCGCAAGAAATACAGTTTAGCACGGCGTACCACACCGCGACGCAGGACTTTGACGCTTTCAATCCGGGGGGAGTGGATCAGGAAAACCCGCTCGACGCCCACCCCTTGGAAGATGCGGCGCACGGTAATGGTGGTGTTGAGCCCCCCATTGCGCTTGGCAATCACGGTTCCCTCGTAAGGCTGAACCCGCTCTTTGCCGCCCTCTACAATCTTAACGCCCACTTTGACAGTATCGCCAATGTGGATGTCCGGCAGATTGGTTTTCAGTTGCTCCGCTTCGATGGAGCGGATAATCGCTTCAGCATTCATAACGCTATAAAAACTCACAATCGTCTATTGTATATCGCTGCCTGACAAAAAGTCAAGAACATTCTTGAAAAATTTTTCCGCCACCGGGGAGCGGGGGGTGTGGCCAGGGGGAGAGCCGGCTAGACCATCTAAAATCTAAAATCTAAACCTAAAACCGACATGACAGTCCTGCTTGCCCTTCTGGCCTTTTATCTGGCCTGGAATCTGGGGGCGAACGACGTGGCCAACTCGATGGGCACCTCTGTGGGGTCAAAGGCGCTCACCCTGCGCCAAGCCCTGACAATTGCCGGCATCTTGGAGTTCACCGGCGCGGTATTATTGGGCGAAAGGGTATCCGCAACACTGGCCACTAAAATCGTCAATCCCGCTGAGTTTGTCGGCTCGACCGGGGTGCTGCTGACCGGCATGGTATCCGTCACCCTCGCCTGCGGGCTGTGGGTGCAAGTGGCCACCCTGCGGGGCTGGCCTGTTTCCTCCTCCCACGCTATTGTAGGGGCAATCGCCGGCTTCAGCTGGGTGGCTGGGGGTGCCGGTGCGGTGCGCTGGTCACAAATTGGCACCATCTCCCTGATCTGGGTGGTGACACCGGCAGTCAGCGCCGCCATTTCAGCCGGCCTGTACAGCCTGGTCAAGCGCTGGATTCTCGACAGCCCGGAACCCGCACAGCAACTGTACGAGTGGGTTCCCTGGCTCTCGGCGCTGCTGCTGGGCGTCTTTGGGTCGCTGGCACTGCCGGCTCTCAGCGCACCGGCACAGGCGTGGATCGCACAGCGGTTCGCTGTGGCGATTCCCCCTCACGATATCTCCCTCGCCTTGGGTGCCGGCGCTGCAGTTGGCCTGACCCTAGTCAGCTGGCGGCTGCTGGACACATTAGGGGCGAGCCCAGGGGCGGCGGGTGGGGCTAAAGCCCAACTACAAACCTTAGGGCTAAAGCCCAGCTGCAAAGGGGAAACCGGTGGGGCTAAAGCCCAACTACAAACCCTGGGGCTAAAGCCGAACGACAAACAGGAAACTGGTGAGCCAGAACCCAAGTCAGTGGAAGCTGTGGAGCGGTTGCTGGCGCGGTTTCAAATCCTCAGCGCCTGTTTTGTGGCTTTCGCTCACGGCTCCAATGATGTGGGGAATGCGGTGGCTCCCCTCGCCGCTATCGATTATATCCTGCGCACCGGCTCGGTTCCCAGCGCCAATTTCTCAGTCCCGTTTTGGATTCTGGTGCTGGGCGGTGCCGGCATTGTCGCCGGTTTGGCCGTGTTGGGCAAAAACGTGATTGCTACAGTTGGGGAGGGGATTATTCCCCTGCAGCCGAGTGGGGGATTCTGCGCCGAACTGGCCACCGCCACCACGGTTTTGCTCGCTTCCCGTTGGGGGCTGCCGGTTTCCACCTCTCACGCCCTTGTGGGCGGCGTTGCCGGCATTGGACTTGTGGGCAGCTGGTCGAAAACTGGCTCGCGGACCGCCATTCGCTGGGAAACTGTGCGGGGAATCGTCTTGGCGTGGCTGATTACGGTTCCCATCGCTGCCGGTCTGGGTGCCGGCATCTTTACCATTGCTCGCAGTCTGGGGGGTGGGGCTTGGGGGTGAGGGGGTGAGGGTGTGAGGGGGTGAGGGTAAGACGCGATTTATCGCGTCTCTAAAAGAGGCCTCCCTCGCTCCCGCCATCCCCTGGCGGAAACGTTTCAGCCGCCGGCAGCCAAGCCGCGCACAAGCAATTCCGGCGGGAAGCAACTGCGGCAAAATCCCCTAAACCTCTGCAGGGTGAGGTCTAAAACAGAAGATTACATTTCTTTAAGGGGAACTGACGCCCATTGGGAAGTTAATTTGCCAAAATACATGCCAGCATTGACGAAATGGCGCACTTGCAATTAGAACCCTTGATAGCAACAGAGTAGAGGTTAGACACTGATGCAGCCCCTGGACAATGGACCGGACAGACCGGAAGCAGGCGATCCTCAAGCCGTGGAGAAGGCTTTGAGGGCGGTGACTCAGGATCTGAGGCATTTACAGCAAGATTTAGTCGTCAAGTTTTCTGAAGACTTCACGAGGCTTTTGTCTGAAACATCTCGCTTGAGTGAGGAAATCGACAAGCTGCTCATCCAGCAGCAGCAGCAGCAGCAATTCCAGAAGCTGCAATCTCTCTCCCAGGAGCAAAAGGCCCAGCAGGAACAGCTGGTTGAGCGGCTCGAATCCCTTTCCCAGCAGCAAAAGGCCCAGCAAGAACAGCTGACGGCGCAACTCGCTGACTTGGTGGCGGCGCAAGTGCAAGAGCGACTGTCGCCGCAGATTGATGAGCTGGCAGCGGCGGCTAAGCAGTCAGTCGCCGCTGCGGATGCGCGACTGGCACCGGCATCCAATGCCGGTCGCGACAGGAGGGGTGCTGGGGTGTTCCTGGCATCGATGGACGGCACCCTGATGGCCAACTACGAGGCAGCGCGAGAGGAGCTCGACGGCTATCAGAACCGGCTCGCCGAACACCTGAAGCGCCTCAACAGCCTGCAGCAGCAGGGTGAGGTCGTTTTGGAGGCGCTGGTCAACCGTCTGATTGAGCAGCTGAAACAGGAAGGAAACGCTGTCCCAACTGCGGCTGAGCTGTCACAGGAGGATTTGGAACACATATTGCAGAACAGCCAGCCGGCTCAGCTTGGCCCGCAGCTGAACTCCGGCAAAACACCTGTGCTCGCTCCCTCCTCGAAGCCGGTAGCGCCCCCTGTGCCGCCGGTGCCTGAGGCACCCATCGCTCAGCCGGTTGTGCCAAAGGCACCGGCACCGGCAGCTGCGCCCAAACCGGCATCGCTGGTGCAGGTGGGTTTGGTGCTGGCTCTGATTTCTTCGGTGGTGCTGTCGCTGTTTAATGTTTCCCTGAAGATTATCCTCAAGGCTAAGGCTCCCCGGATGATTTTTGGCATCTGGCAGCTGCAAGGATTTATCTCGCCCGGATTCGGGAATTCGCTTTTGATCCTGCTGCTGCGGACAATTGTGGTGATTGCGGTGATGCCAATTCTGGCGACTTTCCTGTACCCGCAAGTCTGGCAAGACCTGAACCGGTTTTTCAAGTCTCGCGATCCTGACCAGTGGCTGAAGGTGGTGGGCAGCGGTTTCTTTCTGTTCCTGTCGCAGGTGCTGATTTATATTGCGATTGGGAATATTCCCACCGGCATTGCGATCACGATTTTCTTTATTTATCCGATTGTGACGGTGCTGGCGTCCTGGTGGCTGTTTGCAGACAAACCTTCGATTGTCCGGATTGCCGCAATGGGCGTGATTACGGGAGGCGGTGTTTTGGCGCTGCCGGCAGGGGGTGCTCAAGGCAATCTCCAGTTGGGCGTTGCTGCTGCAGTGGGAGCCGGTATCGCTTTCGCCGGCTACGTGCTGACGGCGCAGCTGGGGCAGAAAAAGCTGCACCCGATTCCTTTCACTCTGGTTGGATTCCTGTCGATTTTGGTGTTTTGCACAGTCAGTTTGCTGCTGCCTTTACCAAAAGCAATGGCAGTGCAGTTCAACTGGAGTTTGTGGCCCAGTCTGGTGATTGGCAGCGCTATATTGGGGCTGTTCACACTGGCTAGCTATCTGCTGAATAACTTTGCTATTCGCTTTGCGGGGGCGGCGCTAGCGTCGATTATCGGGACGAGCGGGCCGGCTCTGACGGCTTTGTTTGGCTTTGTGATTATTGGGGAGAAGTTGTTAGCCATGCAGATTTTCGGTATGGTTCTGGTGACTTTGGGCGTTGCTGCCATGAGTGTTGAGCGCATGCTCGCTCAGAAGAAGCCGGCGGCTCAAACTGCTAAGTGATAGGTGAGAGGTTCGCACAGGAAGGGTGAATTAACGAGTGTTAGTTCGCCCTTCTTTTTTTATTTGACTCGTTCCCAGTCGTAGGGTGCGTTCCGCCGGCGCACCGGCACCACTTCTGCCAAGTTTTTCCATGCGGCGGAACGCACCGGCTCTCTGGAAGGGTTTTGCCAGGGGCCGGTTAAAAATCCGCGACTGCCATTATATCACATGCTGCTGCTTATGTCAATGTAAAGCGTGTAAATTTTTGTTGCAGTTGCAGATTAACAACAGTATGCGAGCCAGGGGGGAAGCAATCGGCGGTGGCGGAGGTTAGAACCGAGCCGGTACACCCCTCTACCCGCTTCAATTTTGCTCCCTGCCGTTGTGACTGTTATCCTCACCTTTGTCTGGGTTTTGTCTTAGGATATCTGAAGGTACGGGGATGGTGATTTGCAGGAATACCTCAATGGTTATTTGATTGTTCTCACAATTTATATTAGTGATGTTCAATTTTTCGTTTAAAGATTTCGGGATCGCCGATTTAGGAGCCGGCTGACTTGTATATCCGGCTTCCTTGAGCCATGAAGTGATGGTTCTCCAGTTATCTATCTTTTCGCTGCCTTTGCCCACCAGACTCTTAACATATCGATACAGAGTGGCACACAGGTCTGTCTCGACGCCCTTGACGTTCTTTTCCAGGGTTTCGGCTATTTCGGCGGGACTGCAACCGCAGAGTAACCCCCGCAGGTGCAGCTTCTCGGTGGGGGTGAGGGGCTTGCCCTTGGCGGAGGCCAAGTCTGCGTAGAGGGTGTCCAAGTCCCAGTGCATAGCCGCCTGGGGGAAGGGATCGCCGGTGGGTGCCATAGGTGGGGAGGGAAATTCCTGATGAAATCCTAGCGAAATTCCTGATGGGGGTCAGGAGACGGATGAGTTTGGTTAGCTTATATTAGATGTTAAGGGCATCGTACAGCAGTGCGATGCGCTTGTTAAGGGGATCGTACAGCAGTGCGGTGTGCCGGTCAAGTGGGCCAGGGAGCCGGCTATCACCCCCATACCTGCCTCAATCAGTGTCACACATCTGAAAGCCGCAATTTCAGTGAGGAATGGAATGTCAAGCAGTCTCTGGATTGCTTTTGAGTATAACATCCCTGGAGTTTTCCCTGATCCCACTTGTGAATATGGTCACTGTCAACCCTTACTTGTTTGGAGAAATCAAAATAATGGCTACCTTAACTTTGATGAAGAAATTATCGCTCACTATAGTTGGAGCGGTATTTATGGTTTTCGGAACCGGAGCAACAGTACGTGCAACGACTTTTTATGTTTCCACCGACAACGGAAAAGTTGGAACAGTCAATCACACAACAGGAGTATTTAGCCCAGTTTCCAGTGGCCCAACTTTTTCTGACATCGCTTTATCTAATTCAGAAGAACTTTTCGGCATCACTTTCAGTGAGTTGTATCGCATCAACACAACCACGGGTATATCCTCATATATTGGCAATCTGGGTAATTCCATGAATGGTTTGGGGTTCACTACCAGTAATTCGCTCTATGGAACAGGGGGGGCGGGTTTCTACTCCATCAACACCTCAACTGGTGCTGCATCGTTAGTATCTAATATTGCTGGCTTCAGTAGCAGTGGTGATATAGTATATGATCCTGTTAACAATAGATTTCTAGGTACATCAGTCGGTGATAGCTTGTGGTCGATTGCTTTGGATGGCACAGCTAGCAAAATCGGTAATATTGGTTTTGGTGGTGTCTATGGTTTGGCTTTTGACGATCATGGGGTTTTATACGGCTACACCGGTAATCGGCAGCAAATTATTATCAATTTAGCAACAGGAATAGGTACATTCAATCAAAGCGTTACAGGTTTTTCCGGTGAGATATGGGGTTCCGCATCACTGCCGTCAACAGGCCCACAAACTTCTGTACCCGAACCTGGTACAGTTTTCGGATTGCTGGGAGTTGGAGCTTTGGGTGCTGGTTCGATGTTCAAGTGTAAAAAGCAAAAGAAAGCGACAGGAACAGCATAACCATTATCGCTCTCCTTTTCCCTCTGTAGCTATTAGCAAGGCGAGCGCCCTTTACTCGTATTGGCAAATTAAAAGGCGTTCGCCCACACCCTAGCTTCGATACTGTTAGCAACCTGTAACATTCTGCTAACTCACCGGCACCCCCGCACCCACCGGCACCCCCGCACCCACCGGCCACCCCCATCCCTTGGCGTCACCGCAACGGCGGCGGTTCAAAAAACCCTAACTTCTCTATTCCCTCCCCATCTCTAACTTCCCCAGCATAATTAAACTTTCTAAATCTTCCACCGCATCAGGCAGATAACTTTTTACCCACAAGTGTTGAATTCTGTCACAAAACTTTACATTTTAGCTTACATTTATCCTGCCCTGAGTAAAAATGCTTAGCCAGAGAGAAGTCGTTCTATCCAGTGGACATAGCTGATTTCTTGACACATACAACATTGAAGATAGCGGAGTTTATCTAGTAGCGTAGTCCCCCATTCTTTAGGAATATCTACTATCTTTAATATCAGGTAAGCTATCAGCGAAACATAAATTTGTATAGCTATACCATTTACATTTTTAGTAATCAGCTTATCCAACTTAAGGTGCATTTTAAGAAACTTCCATAGCAACTCTATGTGCCACCTATATTTGTAGATTTCCATAAGCTCTTCATCAGAGACTTCGGCCCGCTCCAAATTGGTGGCCAATCTATACTCAGCACGCTTTTCAAGATCGCAAAAGTTAACAACTCTATATATTCCTGAGTCCTTGCCTGTCCCAACTAGAAACTGCCCCTTATTTTCAGAAAATTGAAGTTTGTAGTTGTTAGGTATGCGCAAGACAAAATACTTGTTTGACTGCTGGGCGAGCCGTAAAAATTTTAAACTAGAAAAGCCCCGATCCATTACCCCTACACCGTTTGGGGGCAAACTAGCTAACATCTCTTTTCCATATCTGTAGTCAGAGTCGTATCCAAAATTTATTAAGTTTTCTTCTGGAACTCCTGTGGTTAAATTTAAGGAGCTAACAAGCTTTACTTGGTAGTATTCTTGCAGCCATAGCAATTTACTCGTTAGAGTAATGACAGTTGAATCAATAGGACACAGCTCATATTTTTGAAGGCTTTTTTGACGGCAAATTTCCTCATTAAGTTGTTGATAAAGTCTCAGAAATGGCTCTTGACTTCTGGACGCATTAGCTTTGGAGAAAGTTGAAATATCTAGCTCATAGCCAGTTCCATTTAGTCGCTTGAATATATCTCTCATACTGGTCAAGCTTTTATCCATTGCATAGCTCAACCATATGGACATAAACAAGCGGGTGTTAAGGACAGGATAATCATTTTTAGGCAAAGAAGCCAAACGATTTTGGACAATCTTAGAGAATGAGTTGAGCACAGGTTATTAACAGGATTGATTTGACCGTAGCCCAAATCATAGCACGTTTTGGGCGCTTTTTTTATGTCGAATTGTTAAGATTCAACACTTGTGCTTTTTACCGCCCTCCTAACCGACTGCAAAGCAGTTTCTTCAGCACATCCCAACATCCGGCTAATGTCGCCGATATCTATACCGCGACTCGCTTGCAGCTTCATCAAAACCAGATAAGGCAGCCCGATAACAGGCAAACCATCAGGAGCCCGATTAGGATTCCTAATAGCCTCCCTAACCCAAGGCTCCTCTGATTCAAGTACATTCAAAATATCGCCATCTCGCAGTTGCCAAGTTCCGCTCCCAATGCTGAGTTCTCCCACTCTCCTGCTGCCGGCTCCCTCTAATTCCCGATACACCTTAGACGCATCCTTAGTCAGTACCAAAATATCGAGGTCATCAGTGATCCTTTCCGGCATATAAAGCCGAGTCGCAATGCCCCCCACTACTACAAATGGACTCTTTTGGAGAATAGCCTTAATATTACTCACGGGACGATTCCAAGTTCTTCTATTGATAAATTCTACACTGCTGCCGGTGCCAGGACGGCACCGGCGAAGCGCAATTTCAAGGTATAGCTTGCGTCTGACTTCTGGACGTTTCAGATTCTCCACAATCCCCCCACTCTCACTGACTTTCGCATTTATACCTCCCTCTCTTCCTTGGCGCTCCTTCACGGGGGCGGTTCAAAAAACTCCTCCCAACACCCAAACATAAAGCGCCCCAGGACCGTGCATACCAATCGTCAAAGTTAACTCAATATCCGCCGTGCGACTTGGACCCGTCACAAAAACACAATACCCCTCATTTTTCACCTCCTCAAACACCTCATGCAAACCGGCACGCAAAGCCCCCGCACCCAAAATTGCCAAATGAACCCGAGGCAAAAGAGAAACCAAACGAGGTTGCAACTCTGACGAGCGCAACACCAGCGTACCCGTTTCAGGAAGCGCCATATCAACCCCCGTCACCCCCAGATCGCACCCCGCCAGCAACTCCTTCTCCGCATAAGGCGACACCATATCCACCCCCAGCTCCCCCAGCATCGCAGACACCCCCAACTCCTGCAACACCGGCGTCTCCCAAGCTGTTGCCTTCCGCACCCCTTCCGCCGCCACCAACTCCGCCAGCGCCGCTCTCAAATCCCCCTCTCCCGCTATCCGCCGAGTTTTCCCCCCGACGCGCTCAATTTCTGCCAGCAAAAGCTCTAATTCCGCCGGCACATCCCCCGCCACCCGAGGAGTCACCCGCGCACTTGCCGGTGGCGGCGGCGCAACCGCTTCCCCCTCCCGCCGCAGCGCCGCACGCACCTCACTTAAAATACTATTTCGAGCCGAATTATCACTCATATTACATCTCACTCCCGTGATACAGATTTGATTTAATCGCGCAACATATGTTTCTTGCTCCCCCCTTTTTAAGCTATCCATTACCCACATTTTTCTTAACATAAAGTACATATTTCTTAAAAAATCCTGGAACATTGATGGGCTATAGTTTTAAGCATCCTGGGGCTAGAAGCGGGGAGCAATTAAGTTATGCTTGAATGGGCCAGTAGTGAGCTACAATACGCTCAACTAGGAGATCAGCGACGCCACAAGCGCTTCATTCGGATTGTGGACGATTTGGTGAGCCAACCTGGGGCGAGCGTGCCACAGGCATCAGGAGATAAAGCGGCCACTACCGCCGCCTATGATTTTTGGAAGTCTCCCTATTTTAGTCCGGCTGATATCCGTCAAGCTCATCAAAAGAGTACGATTGGCAGAATTCAGCGCCTTGAGCGAGTTTTAGCAATTCAGGATACCACAGACTTAAACTTTACTCATCATCCGGCCACCTCAGGACTTGGCCCGACTGATCATCCGGCACTGCGGGGGCTAAAAGTCCATTCAACCTTTGCCGTCAGCGAGCTCGGAGTGCCACTGGGATTAATAGATCAACAGGTATGGGCAAGAGATCCACAAACGGTGGGCATTGCTCAAAAGCGCCGTCAGCGAGAAACCAAAGATAAAGAGAGTCAGCGCTGGCTGAATGGACTGTCGCTGACACAACAGATAGTCCCGCCAGACATTGAGGTAGTGACAGTAGCGGATCGGGAAGGAGACATCTACGAACTATTTGCCATGCCCCGCCCGGCTAATTCACATTTGTTAATTCGCTGCACCCACAATCGCCGTGTCGAACATCAGGCAACTTATTTGCATGAAGCCATGCGTCAAACTCCCTCAGTTGGCCACCTAATTTTAGAGCTGCAGCGTCATCCAGAGCGTCCGGCAAGAATGGCCACCCTCACCCTAGGCTTCACCCCCATTAAAATTCAACCACCGCGCCATCATTTGAACCGA
>NZ_KB235950.1:325417-339524 GCF_000332335.1 Kamptonema formosum PCC 10802
CTGTGTAGACTCCATGATATTGCCTCTACTTGGCAACTGAGGGACTCTGGCCACCCCAAAGAGGTGATGGACTTCCAAATGGGCTATACATAAATCTTCATTAAGAAAGATGTGGGTAATGGATAGCCTTTTTAAGGGGGGTTGGGGGGGATCTGAACTGTTTGATGATACTCAGATTGGGCTAAAGCCCAACTACGAACTTGCTACCTTGCCCGCCCGGCTGGGGGGGATCTGAACTGTTTGATGAGACGCTGATTGGGCTAAAGCCCAACTACGAACTTGCTACCTTGCCCGCCCGGCTGGGGGGGATCTGAACTGTTTGATGGCACGTCTGTGGGGCTAAAGCCCAACTACGAACTTGCTACCTTGCCTGCCCGGCTGGGGGGGATCTGAACTGTTTGATGAGACGCTGATTGGGCTAAAGCCCAACTACGAACCTTTTCCAGTCAGAGTCTGGAAGGAGTCCCCCCTCACTCCCGTGAGTTGCGCTCGCGCCACCACCGGCGAAAATCAGCCGCAAAAACCGGAAACGGGCGAACCTGTGTCCACCGGCTCAGCGGCGGAGGCAGCCATTTCAGCCACCCATCGCGCCCCCAAGGAGCCGCCAGCGCCTTAAACAGCTGCGAGCAAACCCTGTAAAGCCAGCCCCATCCGAACAGCAGCGCACTCGCCCGCACGCCCAAATCCAGCGCCGCCGGCGCAACCGCCCCTTCCACCGCATCCCCTTCCACAGCGCGACGCCGCAAATGCAGCAATATATTCGGAATCGGAATCTTTACCGGGCAAACATCAGCGCACGCCCCGCACAGGGAGGAAGCGAAAGGCAAATCAGCAGCAACTTTACTCCCCAGCAATTGCGGTGCCAGAATTGCCCCAATCGGACCCGAATAAACCCAGCCATAGGCGTGCCCGCCAACATGATTGTACACCGGACAAACATTCAAACACGCCCCGCAGCGCACGCACAGCAGCGTCTCCCGCGCTACCGGATCTGCCAGAATTTTACTGCGCCCATTATCCAGCAAAACCAAGTGGAATTCTTGCGGGCCATTTTCCCCTTGCGTGCGGCGCGGGCCGGTGATAAAAGAAGTGTAAGTAGTAATTTTTTGGCCGGTGGCGCTTCTCGCCAGCAATTGCAGCAACATAGTCAAACTTTCCCAGTCCGGCACCACTTTGTCAATCCCCACCACCGCCACATGCACCGGCGGTAAAGTCGTGCACATCCGCCCGTTCCCTTCATTGCTCACCAGCACCAGAGTGCCGGTTTCCGCAACCAAGAAATTCCCCCCCGAAATTCCCATATCAGCGGCGAGGAATTCTTCCCGCAACTTAGCGCGGGCAATTTCCGCCAGCAGCTGCGGATCTGCCGGCACCTCCACCCCCAATTTTTCCCGAAAGATTTCCGCGATACCCTCCTTCGTCAGGTGAACTGCCGGCACAATAATGTGCGACGGACCAACACCCGCCATTTGAATAATATATTCCCCCAAATCCGTTTCCAGCACCCGCACACCGGCAGCTTCCAGAGCACGGTTCAGCCCCACCTCTTCCGTGGCCATACTTTTGCCCTTAACCGCCCGCTTTACCCCGTGTTGCGCCGCAATTTCCAGCACAGTGCGCCGCGCCTCCTCCGCATCCCGCGCCCAGTGAACATGCCCTCCCGCTTGCGTCACCCGCTCTTCCAACTGAGCTAAATAGAAATCCAGGTATTCTAGCGCGTGCGAGCGCACCTCGCGAGCAGCTTGGCGCAATTCCTCCCAGCGCTTCTCCCCAATTTCTGCCACCACCGCCGCCCGATTTCCCAAAAAGCGCCCAGTCGCCTTCTGCACCGCCACCGGCATCTCGGGCGGAACCCGCTGCGTATTAGCGCGAAAGTCAATGCGTTCCTTAATCTGACTCATTGCTACTCTCCCTTTCTTGCCAGAATTTCAATCAAGTGCATCGCCCGCACCGGCGAATTAACTTTGCTCAAACCGCCGCCAATATTCATCAGACAGCCCGCATCTCCCGCCACCACCACCTGAGCGCCGCTCGCTTCAATATTGTGCACCTTTGCCTCCATCATCGCTTGCGACACCTCCGGATACAGCACGCTAAAAACGCCCCCAAACCCGCAGCAAGTTTCCTCCTGCTCCAAAGGAATCAATTCCAGCCCCCTAACCGCCTGCAGCAATTGTTTTGGCTCGTCGCGCCCGCCCAGCGCCCGCAGCAAATGGCAGGAAGCGTGGTAAGTGACTTTGTGGGGAAAATACGCGCCCACATCAGTTATTTTTAGCTCTTCAACCAGAAATTGGCTGAACTCAAAAGTGCGGCTAGCGACATCCCGCGCCCGCTCGTATTCCCGACTTCCCGAGGGGAAAATTTCTGGATAGTGGTGCTTTATCGTACTGACACAAGACCCAGAAGGCGATACAATATATCCTTCCGTCTCCCCAAACACCTGAATCCACTGGCGGGCGATATCCCGCGCCCGGTTTTGGTAGCCGCTATTGTAAAAAGGTTGCCCGCAGCAGGTTTGCCCTTCCGGGAACTCGCACTGAACCCCGAGCCGGTCCAGCACCGCCACCATATCTTTCAGCACCCCAGGAAAGAACTGTTCTGCCAAGCAGGTGATGAACAGTTGCGCTTTTACAGCCATCGTTTAGTTTCTCTGGCAATTGAGGTAACATCACCCTATTATAGCAGGAGTGATAGCCACAAACTAGCTGAAAATCTAAAGATACTCTAAAGAATCTCGATCTCCCCTGGCGGGCTGGGAGCGGCGTGCGTTAACAGTGCTGATATGCCGGTTGAAAAAAAAATCAAAATTCAGGCACCTCATATCTCCTCATTATCTCCGCATAATGCTTAATAATCACCTCAGCCGAACTTCCCACCCACTCCCCAACTTCTACCACACTCACCCCAGCTTTAATACATTCGGTGATAAAAGTGTGCCGCGTGTGGTACTGCGAGCGATAGTGATCGACCTTCCCTTCCCGCACCAAGCGACTGACGATGCCTTCTATATACTGCCCATGCACTGTCGTCCCTTTCCAGCATAGCGCATTAAAGGTGTGGGTGTTAATTTCTCTGCCGGTTAAAGAAGTAAAAACCAAGGCTTCCTCATTTAGCCAGCCCCAAGGGTCAATTGACTGCAAAAGTTCCTGCAGAGAAGCGTTGCAACGGAAGATTCGGGGCTTGTGAGTTTTCGTATCCTTGCGAATCTTTTTAGAAGCAGCCCAAACCACCGCCTCCGAAAAATTAATTTGCGAGCAATCCTCACTGATATGCTTCCACTGCAGCGCCACCGCCTCAGAAGTCCGGCAACCTGTCGCAAACAAAAATTTCACAAAATCGGTGTAGTGGCAGTACGTTTTATGCTCCTGAAATCCCTGAATAATCGCATCCCGCTCCGCGCAGGTAAAAGGGTCAATATCCCTTTCTTGTTCCACTATCTTTATTTTGTGAGCCATCCCCCTGAATGGGTTATCGTCAATCAGTGATAGCTCACAAGCCCAATTGCAGCAGGCATTTAACTGTGTTATAATTCGTTTGGCTCGGTAATCCGAGTTGTGCTCTAGGAGGTACTGAAAAATTTCCTCCGCATCTTCTACTTCCTGAAAAGGAATTTTTCTGAGATGATTGGCGATATTATCGTAAGTAAGCGTCTCTGTGCTGGCAGCAACGTGAGGCTTCCGGTGCTCTGTGTAACCCTCCCACAGTTCCAGCAGGGGAGGCGCATTCCGCTGAAAGCCTGCCGGTTTTGCCGGCGCTAAATTTGCATGCTGCCGGTATTTAACTAGACTGGGATCGAAGTTACCTGATAGAATATCTGACTCAACCTCTCTCGCCTTAGACTCCGCCCACAGACGGTTTTCTGGAGTGTCAGGCAAATCAGCAAAGGTTAAGTATCTTTGCTTGCCGGCATAAACTTCACGGGGAAGACGCAAGCGCAACTTACCCTTACAGGATTCCCACTCAACTGAAATTTTGCCAGATTTTTTTGCTCTGCCCATAACTGCAGCCCTGACTGTCAAGTGCTTTTATCTCACACTATAACAGTTAGGGCACAGTTGTGGCATCCATCTTTATTCTTAATTTTGGTACGGAGAGGGAGGGATTCGAACCCTCGTTGAAGTTACCTTCAAACTGCATTTCCAGTGCAGCGCTTTGAACCGCTCAGCCACCTCTCCAGAGGCAAATTAGACTATTTAGTTTATTTTTTCGCCCACAGGAATATTATCGTAGCAAACCACCGGCAGCTTGGCAAGGGGTTTGGGAAAATTTTTTTTTCGGCACCGGCAGCCCTGGCCAGGTGGGCCGAAAGCCCAATGCCAGCCGGTGGGGCTAAAGCCCAACTACAAACGGGTAGGGCTAAAGCCCAACTACAAACGGGTAGGGCTAAAGCCCAACTACAAACGGGGGCCCGCCGGCTGGATCTGGGCCCCGGTTTTGTCGTACCCTCTATACAGACCAATAACTGAGCTAAGCCCCCGTGAGGCTGAGCGAACCCATGACCCAATCGTACACCATCAAAATTCACCACCGGCAGACCGGCAAGCAATACGTCGTCCAAGTGCCAGAAGATCGCTACATCCTGCACAGCGCCGAACGCCAGGGCTTGGATCTGCCATTTTCCTGCCGGAATGGGGCTTGCACCAGCTGTGCGGTGCGCGTCAAAGCCGGTGAGCTCTACCAGCCCGAGGCAATGGGGCTGTCTGCCGAACTGCGCCAGCAAGGCTACGCCCTGCTGTGCGTCAGCTACCCCCGCTCCGACTTGGAAGTGGAAACCCAAGATGAGGATGAAGTCTACGAACTCCAGTTTGGGCGCTACTTTGGCAAAGGCAAGGTGCGGGCGGGATTGCCCCTAGATGAGGACTGAGGCATTTGGACACCGGCGGTGTGGCGTTGCAAACTGGAAGGAGGATTAAAACTTTGGACACTCATGGAAAATCCCCTCAAACTCCCCCTCGCCGCTGGCGGGGTGGGGGTTGGGGTGCCGGGTTCTTCATCCGGCGAATGTCCAAAGCTGGCTGTCTGCTGCTGATCCTCTGTTTGCTTCTGGCGAGCTGCGCCGCACCGGCAGCGCCCCGAGGCGTGACAGTCTCAGTGGAGCGTGCCGTGAGCGGGCAACTGTTACAGATTGCCGGCAATCCCCCGCAGCAGGTGCGGCTGATTGGGATTGAGGCACCGGATTTCAAGCAGCACCCCTGGGGGCTGGAAGCCAAAAAGCGGCTGGAGGCGATGATTGACAGCCAGCCGGTGTTGCTGGAATTTGATGTCCAGGAGAAATTTTGCTATGACAGCCGGTGCCGGCAATTGGCTTATGTCTGGCGAGAGGGCAAACTCCTCAATGAAGAGCTGGTTAAACAGGGTTACGCCCTAGCCGAGCCGCGATCTCCCAACGTCAAATATACTGAACGCTTGGCGCGCGCCCAAGAATGGGCCCGACTTATGGGAGAGGGGATTTGGAACCCTGACAGCCCGATGCGCCTGGAGCCGGCTGAGTTTCGCCGCCAGACTCGATAATTGTAAATTGTCAATTGTAGATAGGTGCTTCCGTGACTGTGAACCGGCATACCCCTGAACAGCTGCTTTCCTTCCTGGATATCGCCACCGAGGCGGCGTGCGCTGCCGGTGCGGTGCAGCAAGCCTATTTGGGCAAATTAGAAGACATTCAAGAAAAAGGGCGTCCGGGGGATTTGGTCACCGCAGCGGACAAAGCCTCGGAAGAGGCAATTCTGGCCGTATTGCGGCGTCATGTACCCGCACACGCGATTTTGGCAGAGGAAAGCGGTGCCCTGGGGGACACTAACAGCGAATACCTGTGGGCGATTGACCCCCTGGACGGCACCACCAACTACGCCCACCAGTATCCCTTCTTTTCGGCATCAGTAGGATTGCTGATTGACGGCGTTCCCCAAGTGGGAGCGATTTTCGACCCGTTTCATAACGAATTGTTTCGCGCCGCCAGAGGGCTCGGTGCAACCCGCAACCGCCGCCCCATACAGGTTTCTCAAACAGCGGAGTTGGGCAAGAGCTTGCTCGTCACCGGCTTCGCCTACGACCGGCGGGAAACCGCAGATAATAATTATGCCGAGTTCTGCCACCTCACCCATTTGACCCAGGGCGTGCGGCGCAGCGGTTCCGCGTCGCTGGATTTGGCTCACGTCGCCTGCGGGCGGCTCGACGGATACTGGGAGCGGGGGCTCTCCCCTTGGGATATCGCCGCCGGTGTGGTATTGGTAGAAGAAGCAGGCGGACGGGTGACAGCCTACGACTGCAGCCCTTTGCAAATCGGCTCCGGACGGGTTCTGGCCACCAACGGCCACCTTCACGACCGCCTGAGCAAAGAATTGTTACAGGTTCGCCCTCTAGCATCGTGGGGTGTTACAGTCCCCTCGGAAAATTACTAATGCAGGGGTGAGGGCAGGCGCGATACATTAGAAGGAATTGAACGGCAGCGAAGGGGGATGGCGCACCATGTCTTTTTCAATTGAGCGAGGTCTATTTACGTTTGACTTCACCGACTACCACGCCATTTTAGGCGTGCCGGTTGGTGCGGAGTTCAATGAAATCCGCAAACGCTATCTGAAAATTGCCCGCCGCCTGCACCCTGACAGTTGCAAGGCTGAAAGCGAAGCGGAAAAAAAGCTGGCTAGCGATTTTTTTTCCAAGCTGGTGAGTCCGGCTTACTCGAAATTTTCAAACGAGCGGGAGCGGGCAGAATATACTGTACTGCTGGGGATGATTGGCAAGCGCGTCTTGCAGGAGGGAGCTAAAATTCAAATTCAGAGCGATTTGGCTAAGCAGCTCTCTCAGGCGAGCGAGTTGGAGAAAGCCTACAAAACTTTAGTGGGCAACCTGGCAGAACATCAGTATGAGTCTCTGGCAAAAAGCCTGGAAGCGATCGCCCAAATCAGTGAGCTGAATATGGTTTACTTGATGCGGAAAGAGAGTAAGGGCGCAGTTGCGGGACCTGCCTCGCAAACGAAGCCGCAGGCACCGGCAGCAGCGGGGGCTGCACCGACTCGCACCCCAGGAGCTTCCCCAGCCGCCGCACCGCCCTCCCCGCCGCCCGCCGCTAAGGCGGAATCGCGCGTGGCTGTCTACTACAGGCGGGCTGAAGAGTGGGTGGCGAGCAAAAATTTCGCCCAAGCGACTCTGGAGTTGAAAGACGCTCTGAAAATAGAGCCGAAAAATAGCCGGTGTCACGGAATGCTGGGGATGGTTTATTTGAAGCAAAATCAGCCGGCAATGGCAAAAGTTCACATTAATAAAGCCCTGGAATTGAATCCCTCTGAGCCGGTGGCGCTAGAAGCTAAGAAACTCCTGGCAAAGCCGGCGGAGAAACCAGCCGGTAAGGGGTCACAGCCCCCAGCGAAATCCGGCAAGCCGGAACAGCCAGGAGGCGGTTTCTTTGGCGGTTTATTTGGCGGTAAGAAAAAATAATGGTTCATCAACCACCTATGGGCGCGAGGGATTTACTCCCCCTCGATGTCGCTCAAAAATACTGGATTGAAGAGCGCTTGCGGCAAGTTTTTCGCCGCTGGGGCTATCACTGGATTATTACTTCGACTCTGGAACGCCTCGATACCCTAATGGCTGGGGGCGCTATCGAGCCCTCAACGGTCATCCAGGTGTATGATGAGGATGAGGTGCTGGGGTTGCGCCCAGAACTGACTGCTTCCATCGCCCGCGCCGCCGTGACTCGCATGGCGGGCGCGACTTATCCGCTGCGCCTCTATTATATTGCCAACGTGTTCCGCAGGGCGGGGGAGCGGATTCACGGCGGACAGCAGGAGTTCTACCAAGCTGGAGTGGAACTGCTGGGGGCGGGCGGTTTGATGGCGGATGCGGAAATTCTGCTGCTGCTGTCTGACTGCTTGCAGAGTTTGGGGCTGAGCCGGTGGCGCGTGATTTTAGGAGAGGCGGGGCTGATGCGATCGCTGCTCTCCGCTTTTCCGCCGGCACTCCAAGATACCGTGCGCCACGCGATCGCAAATCTCGACCGCGTGACACTGGAAACTCTCCCCCTGTCCCCAGAACTGCGGGAGCGAGCCCTGCTGCTGTTCGATTTGCGGGGACGCCCCGCTGACGTGCTGCAGCGCGTTGGCAGTTTGGAGCTTGACGCACACCAGCGGCAAATTGTCAATACCCTGAAATCGCTAATTGAGTTGCTTGAGGAGTGCTCGCCGGTTGACTTGCCGGTGATTCTGGATTTGAGCTTGATTCAGACTTTCGACTATTACACCGGCATCGTGTTTGAAGTCGTCAGCGAGACAGAAGGAGGGCAGCGCGTGCTCGGGCAAGGCGGGCGCTACGATAAACTGCTGGGGCTGTACGATCCCCAAGGGCAAACCGCACCGGGAATTGGCTTTTGCCTGAATATCGAAGAGTTGCAGCAAGTGCTGCAGCCCACCGGCAACCTTCCTGACGATACAATACCTTGTGACTGGCTAGTGGTGCCGGTGACTCCCCACGATGGCGCTGCAGCCTTCGCCTACGCCCAAAAGCTCAGGGGAAGCGGTGAGTTAGTGCGGGTGGAAGTGGAATTGGGGCTGCGGGATGAGCCCGAATCCCTCCGCGAATACGCCCAGCGCCGGGGGATTAAGCGGATTGCCCGCGTCAGGAGTGCCGGCGATCCCGAAATTGAAACGTTGAGTTAAAGATAATATTAGGTGCCACCCCCGCACCTAATTAACAACAGCTGAAAAAGGAAAAACACTGTGCCGCACACGATTGTTACTGATGTTTGTGAGGGCGTCGCCGATTGCGTCGGAGCTTGCCCTGTCGCTTGCATTCATGAAGGTCCGGGCAAGAATGTTAAGGGAACTGACTGGTATTGGATTGATTTCGCCACCTGCATCGACTGTGGAATCTGCTTGCAGGTCTGCCCAGTAGAAGGCGCGATTGTTGCAGAAGAACGCCCTGAATTGCAAAAAACACCGTAGATAAACCTAAAGCCTCCCTTCCGGGGGGCTTTGGGACAGCCTCAAAAGATTTATAGAGTTTCTCAGTTGAATGAACTGCGGCCCAGTACCTCACTAATATGAGAGAGGCTATATAGCAGTATGCACTTAGGTTAGAACATTAGACCTTCAGGGGGGGCGGGACGCCTGCCCTACGTCTATATAGCAGTAAGCATTTAGGAAACCTACATTCCGGCCTCCTTTGCTCCCTCGCTCCCGAAGCTCCTATTGTTCTCACGAATATGACTGCTGCTATACAATGTCAGAAGCCGAAAAGTATCCCTGACATTCAGGACGGTATTAAAGCGCTAGCACTGTAAAAAGCAGCTTGCTTTAATTTTTCTGGGTTCAGATTTGACAGATAGCCGGTTTAGCGGCTATCCTTATTAAACCCACAAGTGTTGAATCTTAACAATTCGACATAAAAAAAGCGCCCAAAACGTGCTATGATTTGGGCTACGGTCAAATCAATCCTGTTAATAACCTGTGCTCAACTCATTCTCTAAGATTGTCCAAAATCGTTTGGCTTCTTTGCCTAAAAATGATTATCCTGTCCTTAACACCCGCTTGTTTATGTCCATATGGTTGAGCTATGCAATGGATAAAAGCTTGACCAGTATGAGAGATATATTCAAGCGACTAAATGGAACTGGCTATGAGCTAGATATTTCAACTTTCTCCAAAGCTAATGCGTCCAGAAGTCAAGAGCCATTTCTGAGACTTTATCAACAACTTAATGAGGAAATTTGCCGTCAAAAAAGCCTTCAAAAATATGAGCTGTGTCCTATTGATTCAACTGTCATTACTCTAACGAGTAAATTGCTATGGCTGCAAGAATACTACCAAGTAAAGCTTGTTAGCTCCTTAAATTTAACCACAGGAGTTCCAGAAGAAAACTTAATAAATTTTGGATACGACTCTGACTACAGATATGGAAAAGAGATGTTAGCTAGTTTGCCCCCAAACGGTGTAGGGGTAATGGATCGGGGCTTTTCTAGTTTAAAATTTTTACGGCTCGCCCAGCAGTCAAACAAGTATTTTGTCTTGCGCATACCTAACAACTACAAACTTCAATTTTCTGAAAATAAGGGGCAGTTTCTAGTTGGGACAGGCAAGGACTCAGGAATATATAGAGTTGTTAACTTTTGCGATCTTGAAAAGCGTGCTGAGTATAGATTGGCCACCAATTTGGAGCGGGCCGAAGTCTCTGATGAAGAGCTTATGGAAATCTACAAATATAGGTGGCACATAGAGTTGCTATGGAAGTTTCTTAAAATGCACCTTAAGTTGGATAAGCTGATTACTAAAAATGTAAATGGTATAGCTATACAAATTTATGTTTCGCTGATAGCTTACCTGATATTAAAGATAGTAGATATTCCTAAAGAATGGGGGACTACGCTACTAGATAAACTCCGCTATCTTCAATGTTGTATGTGTCAAGAAATCAGCTATGTCCACTGGATAGAACGACTTCTCTCTGGCTAAGCATTTTTACTCAGGGCAGGATAAATGTAAGCTAAAATGTAAAGTTTTGTGACAGAATTCAACACTTGTGTATTAAACCCACATACCGGCCTGCCTTCTTGGCGTCCTTGGCGTCTTGGCGGTTAGAAAACACCAACCATCAAAGATTCAGATTTGACAGACAGCCGGGTTAACTGCTATCCTTATTAAACCCACATATCGGCCTGCCTTCTTGGCCTTCTTGGCGTCTTTGCGGTTAGAAAAATCCCCCCATAAAGGTTCGTGAATTGACAGCGAGCCGGTGAAAGTGCTATCCTAATTAATGCCCACATACATATCTGCCTTCTTGGCGTTTTTGGCGTCTACCCTGCGGGAAGCCGCTTGTGCGTCTATGGCGGTTATAAAACTCCACCCCCAGCACCTGCAAAGCATCCGCGCTCATGCCGAAAGCACCTATCCCGAAGAGTGCTGCGGTTTGCTGCTGGGCGCAATCAGCAGGGATGAGAAAACAGTCCGAGAAGTAAGGCCGGCTCCCAACGCCTGGACTGCCGAAACTGCTGAAGAGCTGTCAGCCGACGCCTCCTTGACAAAAAAGCGGAGATATGTTATTGAGCCGAGATCGATGCTGGAAGCGCAGCGGGAAGCGCGGAACCGGCAGCTAGTCATTCTCGGTTTCTATCACGGGAGCATCCCCGTTGTGCAAAGAAGCCCAAATGAATGCGACAATGATTTCAGCAGGGGGTAGGAGCGGATGATTTTTGGCCAGCTGAATCCCGGAAACGGGATTGAAACTCTATCACAGCCATCCCGACAGTCGGGCCATTCCCTCAGAGTGCGATCGGGAATACGCCTGGGCAACCTACTCCTATATTATTGTCGAAGTCCGGCAAGGCAAAGCCGGCGATATCCGCAGCTGGTGCCTGGATGACGCCCGCCGGTTCGAGGCAGAGGAAATCCTCACCGGCACCCTGATAGAGAAAGAATTCTAAAAACTGCCGGCCAACAAAGGCAAGCGGATTTAGATAAGATAATATTCCGCTCTCCGCTAGCTAGACTGCTATGCTCAATCCGAATCTCGACGAGATCCAGCTGACAAAAGAAGAATACGAGCGATACTCGCGCCACCTGATCCTGCCGGAAATCGGACTGGAAGGGCAAAAGCGCCTGAAAGCCTCCAGCGTGCTGTGCGTGGGCACCGGCGGACTCGGTGCGCCGCTGCTGCTGTACCTGGCAGCTGCCGGTGTCGGGCGCATTGGCATCGTAGATTTCGATATCGTAGATCGTTCCAACCTGCAGCGCCAAGTCATCCACGGCACATCCTGGGTGGGAAAGCCGAAAATAGAGTCCGCTAAAAACCGGATTCTGGAGATTAATCCCGACTGCCAGGTGGACTTGTACGAAACCCGCCTGACATCCCAGAACGCCCTGGATATCATCCGCCCCTACAATATCATAGTGGACGGCACCGATAACTTCCCCACCCGGTATCTGGTCAACGACGCCTGCGTGCTCCTGAACAAACCCAACGTCTACGGTTCCATCTTCCGGTTTGAAGGGCAGGCGACTGTCTTCAACTACCAAGATGGCCCGAACTACCGCGACCTGTATCCCGAACCGCCGCCACCGGGGATGGTGCCCTCCTGCGCAGAAGGCGGCGTTTTGGGGATATTGCCGGGGATTATCGGCGTCATCCAGGCGACGGAAACCGTCAAAATAATTACTGGTGCCGGCACCACCCTCAGCGGACGCCTGCTGCTGTACAACGCCCTGGATATGAAGTTCCGGGAGTTGAAGCTGCGCCCGAACCCGGTGCGACCGGTGATTGAGAAATTAATCGACTACGAGCAGTTCTGCGGTATTCCCCAAGCTAAAGCAGAGGAGGAGAAACAAAAGATGGAAATCCCTGAGATGACGGTGCGCGAGCTCAAGGAACTAATTGACAGCGGTGCGAATGATTTCGTGCTTGTCGATGTTCGCAATCCCAACGAGTACGAGATTGCTAAGATTCCCGGATCGGTGCTGGTGCCGCTACCCGATATTGAGCGCGGGGAAGGCGTGGAGAGAGTGCGGCAATTGCTTAATGGGCACCGGCTGATCGCTCACTGCAAGATGGGCGGGCGATCGGCCAAGGCCCTGGGCATCCTCAAGGAAGCCGGTATTGCCGGTACGAACGTAAAAGGCGGGATTGCCGCTTGGAGTCGGGAAATCGACCCCTCTGTTCCTGAGTATTGAATCCCCAGCAGGGTGCTACCGCGCACTCTACAGCTTGTGGACAGCTCACACCGGCGCTCACCCCACACGAGCGCCGATTTCTTTTGTGCCGGCAGCTCTCGGACAGAGATTCCACGGCAGAACACCGGCATCACAGCAGGACAGCCGGTTTCCTGATGGACATCCTCTGGCATGGCATCAGTGATGCCGGCGGGGGGAGCGGGCTTTTTGACAGTGGCAGCACCTGCGGGCTAGCTCTCGTCTTTCTATGCCGGCCTCGCCCCAAGCTGCCGGCAGAGCTTTAAGCTTGTAGATTTTACATTGGCTCTCCCTGCCAAACTGGCACCCTTCTCAGTGGGTTAGAGAGCCCCGCCGGATGCTGTTTTAGTTGATCCCCGCCAGTTCTTAAACAATTTTACAGCTTTGCTGATTCTTCCCAAATTTTGGGAAATATATAAATAGGGGGTGAGCGGTGGCAGCAGCCTCGCTCCCTCCCTAGGAAAGAATTGAGGATACCGCCATGCTTGGCCCGATCTTGGAAGTCAGACGCCATCAATCATCCCAGTCTTCTACCAGGCTGCCTTGGGAGCGCAGCAGCGCCTCATATCCAGGCTCGACGGTAATCTGCGAGCGCAACACCGCCAATTGCCGGGAGGAAGCCCAGATTGCCGCTCAGTTGGAAGGACTGCCAGAACGGCTTGCTTGCCTGGAGAGCTTTTGCGAAAAGTAAGAGGCTGCTGCGTGCTGGCTTATTGCCTGCGCCTTTAGCTTAGAGTGCCAAACAAACCAGCTCTGCAAGCAAGCCCTGACCCCTCAACCCATTTTGCTGCCGACAGAAATCCTCACCTTCAACCGCAGATTAGAAGCGCGTGGCGCAGCAGGCGGCTCTCCAGGAGGAGGCTCGTGTGATTTTCTTGACAAAGGGAGATACAGCAGTCGCTGCCATACTGGCAGTTGCCACCCCTAAACTGATTGTGGCGAGCGTGTCTTAAAGATTGCGATGCCCGGGTGTCGCACCGCCGGTCTATCTCAGCCTGCTGAATCCCCACAAGGAATCCGTTGCCTGTTCATTAGGTTTTGCGGCACGGCTCCCTCAGTATTACAACTCGCACAGTCTTTTTGCAGGTGCTGTGTTGACTTCGCCCAGTTGCTTTTTGTTATCAAATACAGCATTTTATAGCTTAACACAAAACTAGATAAATTGGCAACATTCTTCAGGGAAAAAGCTGGGGATATGGCCATAGGGTGAGTTATTGAGAGTTTTCTTCCTCTCCTTGAGAGCCGCTCTATAAAATATAGCAGTATTCACTTAGATGAGGACTGTAGGACAGGCGTCTCGCCTGTCCTATGCCTTTTATAGCAGTATGCACTTAGGTTAGTACATGGGCATCATCGCATCATCGCATCATCGCATCACGCAAAAGCTGGTAGGGGCGGGTTTACTATAGCAGCAGTCATATTGGTTAGAACAATAG
>NZ_KB235950.1:339624-353116 GCF_000332335.1 Kamptonema formosum PCC 10802
TAGCAGTATGCACTTAGGTTAGTACATGGACATCATCGCATCATCGCATCATCGCATCACGCAAAAGCTGGTAGGGGCGGGTTTACTATAGCAGCAGTCATATTGGTTAGAACAATAGAAGCTTTGGGAGCTCTGGAGCAAGAGAGGGCGGAATGTAGGTTTCCTAAATGCTTACTGCTATATAGACGTAGGGGAGGCGTCCGCCGAGCCTGAAGGTCTAATGTTCTAATCTAAGTGGCTACTGCGATAAAACGCAGCCGGCTGATTGCAATTGTGGCATTTTCGGTTTGGGTGTGCGAGAGGGGCGGGAACAGTGAAAATCTAGAACAAGCTGAAACAGTCAGCAAAAGGCCAGAATTGACCTGTCAGTTAGGGCGCTGTGAGGGAGCTACAGGCTCCGCTCTGTGCGCCCTGTGCGCCTGTGGGGTTTCCTTCAGGTTCGCCTTTTGGGGCTCTGTGCGCCCGTGTCTGGCTCCCCGCCGCTTGCATCCCAACCGGCAGGGGCTAAAGCTTGCTCACTCCCCACCGGTAGAGTTTTGGGCACCGGCACTCGCTTGCTCCTCAGTGCCAGCAGACGGAGCCACCTCCTCCGGGCGCTCAACAGCAGCGCGGGGTTGCTGAGGCTCCTCCGCTGTATCTGTAGCAGGAGTGCTGTTTATTTCACCCTCCCTCACCGGCGGCTGAGTGCCCGTGTCTGCGGCAGCACCCCCCTCATCAAAACTGACAGCAGCGGAGACAGGTTCGGGCTGTTGTGCGGGCGTGCTGGACATTTCCAGAGCTTGCTCCAGAGCGCCTTGCTGTTGCAGAACCTCCTGTGCCCCCACACCGTCAGAATTGGGAAGTCGTGCCGCTGCCGGTTCTGCCGTCTTTGGGATTTCCCGGGTTTGCTCGTGAGTGCTTTCCAATGGCGGGATTTCAGGAGTGTCCACACCGGCAGTTGGGGCAACCGACTCAGCTGCCGGTTCTTCTGCTGTCGGGATTGCCGGTGCCGGCGAGTCTGTGTCTGAGACTTGCTCGATTTCAGGAGTTTCCACACCGGCAGTTGGGAAAACCGACTCAGCTGCCGGTTCTTCTGCTGTCGGGATTGCCGGTGCCGGCGAGTCTGTGTCTGAGACTTGCTCGATTTCAGGAGTTTCCACACCGGCAGTTGGGGAAACCGACTCAGCTGCCGGTTCTTCTGCTATCGGGATTTCTGCCGGTTCTTCTGCTATCGGGATTTCCGGTGCCGGCGAGTCTGTGTCTGAGACTTGCTCGATTTCAGGAGTTTCCACACCGGCAGTTGCCGGAATCGACTCAGCTGCCGGTTCTTCTGCTATCGGGATTTCTGCCGGTTCTTCTGCTATCGGGATTGCCGGTGCCGGCGAGTCTGTGTCTGAGACTTGCTCGATTTCAGGAGTTTCCACACCGGCAGTTGCCGGAATCGACTCAGCTGCCGGTTCTTCTGCTGTCGGGATTGCCGGTGCCGGCGAGTCTGTGTCTGAGACTTGCTCGATTTCAGGAGTGTCCACACCGGCAGTTGCCGGAATCGACTCAGCTGCCGGTTCTTCTGCTATTGGGATTGCCGGTTCTTCTGCTATCGGGATTGCCCGTGCTGGCGAGTCTGTCTCTGAGACTTGCTCGATTTCAGGAGTTTCCACACCGGCAGTTGCCGGAATCGACTCAGCTGCCGGTTCTTCTGCTATCGGGATTGCCGGTTCTTCTGCTATTGGGATTGCCGGTGCCGGCGAGTCTGTGTCTGAGACTTGCTCGATTTCAGGAGTTTCCACACCGGCAGTTGGGGAAACCGACTCAGCTGCCGGTTCTTCTGCTATTGGGATTGCCGGTTCTTCTGCTATTGGGATTGCCGGTGCCGGCGAGTCTGTCTCTGAGACTTGCTGGCTTTCAGGAGTGTCCACACCGGCAGTTGGGGAAACCGACTCAGCTGCCGGTTCTTCTGCTATTGGGATTGCCGGTTCTTCTGCTATTGGGATTGCCGGTGCCGGCGAGTCTGTGTCTGAGACTTGCTCGATTTCAGGAGTTTCCACACCGGCAGTTGGGGAAACCGACTCAGCTGCCGGTTCTTCTGCTATTGGGATTGCCGGTTCTTCTGCTATTGGGATTGCCGGTGCCGGCGAGTCTGTCTCTGAGACTTGCTGGCTTTCAGGAGTGTCCACACCGGCAGTTGGGGAAACCGACTCAGCTGCCGGTTCTTCTGCTATTGGGATTGCCGGTGCCGGCGAGTCTGTGTCTGAGACTTGCTCGATTTCAGGAGTTTCCACACCGGCAGTTGGGGAACCCGACTCAGCTGCCGGTTCTGCTGCTGTTGGGATTTCCGGGGATTGCTCCAGAGTGTTTTCTTCTTCAGCTACCCCCTCTCCCTCAAAACCGGCATCCGGGGAAATTTCCTGACTCTCTGGTTGTGAGGCGAGCGCAACGTCTGTCTCTGAAGGCAAGGGCTCTGATGAGTCAGTCATACCGACTGATATGCCCCATTGCAGAGCTGTGGCTATATCACTGGCCTCAATTGCCAAGGCGTAACGCCCCAACTTCTGATACGCCACTCCTTTATTAACCCAAGCTTCTGCGTAGTCTGGTTGCTTTTCCAGAGTCCTGTCCCAGCTGGCTATCGCCTCTTCCCATCGGTCTAGCGCGCCTAGGGACAGCCCGTAGTTAAACCAGGTTTCTGCGTCATCGAGGTTCAGCTGTAAAGCCATCTCAAAGCTGGCGAGGGCTTCTAGCCAGTGGCCCAAGCCCCTTCCGAGGGCGAGCCCTCGCTTATACCAAGTCTCCGCGCTCTCGGGTTCGAGTTCCAGAGCTCTATGCCAGCTCAATAGTGCGTCCTGATAGTTTTCTGCATCGAACAGCACGTCGCCCCGGTTCATCCAGACAATGCTGAAGTCGGGTTTAAGCGCTATAGCACGATCGTAACAGGCAATGGCTTCTTCGGTGCGAGCCAAATTTGCCAGGGCATTGCCCCGGTTTATCCAAGGGCGGTAATCCCTGGCATTGAGTTCAATCACTCTGTCAAAAGCAGCGAGGGCGGCGCTGTAGTTTCCTGTCTCGAGATGCTGAAGCCCTTGATTAAACAAGGACTCGAGATTGCTGCTTGTCTCAAAACTGGCAGTGCCTTGCTCCATTACCTCTAGATGCCGGAGCTCTGCCACTGTCCTGGGAAATTCGGGCTCGCTCTCCTGTACGCCCTCTGCCTCAACTGCCTCCATCTCCGCCACACCGGCATCGGGGGAAACTGCCTCGCTGTCGCTGGCTGCGGTGCTCGGAAGTTCTGGCTCGCTCTCCTGTGCGCCTTCTGGCTCAACTGCCTCCATCTCCGCCACACCGGCATCGGGGGAAACTGCCTCGCTGTCGCTGGCTGCGGTGCTCGGAAGTTCTGGCTCGCTCTCCTGTGCGCCCTCTTCCTCAACTGCCTCCATCTCCGCCACACCGGCATCGGGGGAAACTGCCTCGCTGTCGCTGGCTGCGGTGCTCGGAAGTTCTGGCTCGCTCTCCTGTGCGCCCTCTTCCTCAACTGCCTCCATCTCCGCCACACCGGCATCGGGGGAAACTGCCTCGCTGTCGCTGGATGTGGTGCTCGAAAGATCTGGCTCGCTCTCCTGTGCGCCCTCTTCCTCAACTGCCTCCATCTCCGCCACACCGGCATAGGGGGAAATTGCATCGATGTCGCTGGCTGCGGTGCTCGGAAGTTCTGGCTGGCTATCCTGTGAGCCCTCTTCTTCAACTGCCTCCATCTCCGCCACACCGGCATCGGGGGAAACTGCCTCGCTGTCGCTGGCTGCGGTGCTCGGAAGTTCTGGCTCGCTCTCCTGTGCGCCTTCTGGCTCAACTGCCTCCAGATCCGCCACACCGGCATCGGGGGAAACTGCCTCGCTGTCGCTGGCTGCGGTGCTCGGAAGTTCTGGCTCGCTCTCCTGTGCGCCTTCTGGCTCAACTGCCTCCAGATCCGCCACACCGGCATCGGGGGAAACTGCCTCGCTGTCGCTGGCTGCGGTGCTGGCCACTGCTGGTGAGAGTTCCTCTGCCGCTTCTTGGCGCGCTTCTGCCGAAGCCTCAGAAGCGGCGTGTGGGGACACTGGCTCACTCTGCTGCTCTGGCGGGGTGGGGATTGCCGGTTCTATATCCTGAGAGCTTTCCTCTGGGACAGCCTCTTGCGCCTCACTGATCGCCGGCGCGGAGGGCTGCTCACTTTCCCTGTGCTCTGGCGGGGTGGGGATTGCCGGTTCTATATCCTGAGTGCTTTCCTGTGGGACAGCCTCCTGCGCTCCCACATCTGCAGACGGGGAGACTTGCTCGCGCTGCGTTTGCGGGGCGGGCGCAACCCCTGCCTCTGATGGCTGGGGCACCGGCAGGGCAGTCACACTCCCTGGCATGCCTGAATGCAGGGCGATCGCCATATTATTGGCCTCAATCGCCTCGGCGTAGCGCCCTAACTTCTGATACGCCACTCCTTTGTTAACCCACGCCTCTCGGTAGTCTGGCTGCTTTTCCAATGCCTTATCCCAGCTGGCTAGCGCCTCTTCCCATCGCTCTAGTGCCCCCAGAACCAGCCCGTGATTAAACCAGATTTCCGCCTCATCGCTGTTCAGTTCCAATCCCCTTTCCAAGCAGGGGAGCGCTTCCTGCCAGAGGCCCAAGCCCCTCCCTAGGGCCAGCCCTCGCTTGTACCAAGTCTCGCCGCTGTCGGGTTCGAGTTCGAGGGCTCTATTCCAGCTGGCTAGCGCTTCTTCATAGTGTTCCGAATCGAATAGCACGTCGCCCCGGTTCATCCAGGCAATGCTGAAGTCGGGTTTAATGGCTGTAGCCCGGTCATAAGAGGCTATCGCTTCTTCCGTGCGGCCCAAATTTGCCAGGGCATTGCCCCGGTTTATCCAAGGGCGGAAATCCCTGGGACTGAGTAAAATCACTCTTTCAAAAGCAGCCAGGGCGGCGCTGTAGTTTTCTGCCTCCAGACACTCAACCCCTTGGTTAAACCAGGACTCGACGTCGCGAGCACTCTCAGCCCTGCCACCGCCTTCCATCCTCTCTGGCTGCGACTGGGCAGGTGGCGAAGGCTGGGGTTCTGCTGGTGTTGCCGCTGCCGGTGTCTGCCGCGCCAGCAGTTGCGCGCCAATTTCTCTGGCTAGCTCTCCGAACTCCCGCTTTGACTGGCTTTCGAGCAAAATTTCGCCCAGCCGCACCAGATAGCTCCCCAGCTCGGCGTTGGGTGCCGGCGACGCCAGCAATCCCCTGCCAAACCGCCGCAGCCACTCCTCCCACTGCTCGGTGGTGGCGCGATGCGCGATCCCCTCAAAAAACCTGCTGATCTGTACCAGCCCCCAGCCCCGACTCACCCCATCGAGCAGCTGCAGGAAATAATTCTCGTACTCCGCATCGCTCATCGGCTGAACAGCCTGCTCCCCTGCCGCTGCAGGCGGGGACTGTCTCAACCATCCCAATACCCATTCTACTAACCTCATTAGCTGGTGCCAAATCCGCTTCAGCATCTGCCACATCCTTGCCTCGCAACTTCACCATTTTAAAGACTGTCTCCGCACTGCGCGCAAAGCCGGCTTTCCCGGCAAGCGCTTCCACAAGGGCAGCGCCCCCTCCGGGCCTCACCTCTGCCCCCCCTCTCCTGCAATCCGTTTAATTAATATTTTTTTCATGTCCCCCTCCACTGCCCACATCCCTGACATCCATTTTTTCTTTATCGGGCCGCAGGCCCAGGCCAACCTGACATGCAATCCAACGTAAAGATCAGATCGGCCCTGCGCCGGCGGGTCTTGGCCGCGCCCGCAAAGGTTAAATTTTGTTAAAAATAAGGGCGGGATTGGCTAACTATAAATTGTTCTGCTGGTATAATACTAGCAATCAAAAAAAAATTCAGTTCATCTGTGCCGCCAGCAAAAAGCCCTCCCAAGACAAAATATCTTGAGAGAGCTTATTCACCAGACTGCTACAAACCAGTCAGGAGGCAGGACAAGATCGTAGAGTTCTGGCTCTCCAGGCAGAAAGCAGAGGCAGTGTCAGGACCTCTACCGACTTGGGAATGTCCCGAATCACAGCCAAACGAAGAACTCAAATGGCCAGCCTCTCACCCGGCAAAAGGCTCAAAACTGGCAAAACTGGCAAGACTCGCCTGAACCGGCAGACGGCAGGAAAGCTCAGCCCCCCCCAAGCTTCCCAAGGGGCGGCTACAGCAACTCGGGCTTGCCACTATCTTTCTATGGCTTTATAGGGTGTGCCGGCTCACCCGACTGCCAATCCTCGCACTTGAGCGAAATTGCGCTTCAAATATTAACCGAGCCACTCAACAGGTCCGGAGGCAAACACATCGAATCCCTCCCACTGGGACGACCTTGAAACTGTAGCGACTGCCCGCAAATAAACCCTTTGGCAGACGGCTTTTTGCACCAGGAAAAGGTTGTGCCCCCGCAGCGCAGCGCCACCGGCAGAGTTTCCTGCTTTTCCCCAATCGCTTGCGCCGTTTCATGCGGGCTCCGCAGCAGTCTCCCCCCTCCCCCAAAAGTCCGCCGGCACACCCGCTGGGAGCGCCCTCTAAAAAACTTCACTCCCCACACAATGCTGAGCGGAGAGGAGCCGGTTTACCACCCAATATAATCTGCTGCTATATCAGAGGTTAGGGGCGGGTTTATCGTGTTGTAGCTGTGTGGCACTCTTTGTCGGTGTTCCCGCCCCTACATCATGTTAAACCCCTTGTCTTAACCTAAGTGCCTACTGCTATAAAAGCTCAGCTTTTCGCTCTCAGCTCAATTCCCCTCGCTCCCTGACTGTTTGTTCAGGCGAATTCCCCACAATCCCCGCTTCCGGTATCCAATTTTACAGTCCAGAGATATCTCCAAAGGAAGATTCTAATCTTAGGGCAAACGAATAATATCTATATTTGCTGAGTTTAATAACGCGGGAGTTACGCTGATGAGTGTGGGAAGCGAAACCTGTCCTTGTTGCGGCGGTTTTCAGATGCTGCGGCACATAAGGCATGGGGGGTATCTACTGGTATTGCATGTCCTGACGGCTGTTGTGCCACTCCTGACCGGCGGCTCCCTCAACGGAAGCAGACAGGGGTGGCTCGCCCGTTCGTCTTTGGAGACATAGACATTTAGCACCGGCAGCCGCCGGTCAAACAGCGCAGTTGCGAGCCGCCACCGGCAGCTCGCTCGATTCCCCCGCCAAATCCACTCCAGCCGCTCTCCGATTCGCACGGCGCGTCAGGATGTAAGTTAGAAGTGCTGCACTGAGAAAAGATTATTTTAGGATATAACGAATAACTTCAAATACTACCTCTTAATTTATACATTTGCCTCAAAAATATTTTAGAGCGCTGATTGGCAAGCGAGCCCCTGCGCCCGCTTGACCGCTCTCACTTGACACTTGATGCCGGTGCAGCCCTGATAAAATCATTGGCATTGACGGTTAGGGGATCTGAAACTTGCTAGCAGCATTACTCTACGGAAAAGAAGACTTGCGCCTGGAATCAGTGGCCGATCCCGCACCGGCTGCCGGTGAGGTGGTCATTCAAGTGGGCGCGGCGACCACTTGCGGCACTGACTTGAAAGTCTGGCGGCGGGGCGGACATGCTAGAATGCTCAAACCGCCCACACTGTTTGGCCATGAGGCCGCCGGCCAGATTGTGGCCCTCGGGGAGGGCGTCACCGGCTGGCGTGTCGGAGACCGCGTAGTGGCCAATAACTCCGCCCCCTGCATGACCTGCTTCTTCTGCCACCGGCAAGAATATTCCCTCTGCCCAAATTTAACGTGGAACAACGGCACCTTTGCCGAGTACCTCAAGATCCCCGCACCCATTGTCCAGCACAACATGCTGCCGGTGCCCGACGATTTGCCAGACGCCCTGGCATCCCTGACCGAACCCCTGGCCTGCGTCCTGCACGGAGCCGCCCGCTCCAATGTCAAACCCGGAGATCGCGCCGTCGTGCTGGGGGATGGGGCCATTGGCCTGATGTTTGTGGCGGTGCTGGCGGCGCAGTGGCAGGCAGAAGTATTCCTCTTCGGCGGCAGTGACCAAAGATTGCGGATTGGCCAACAGCTGGGAGCCACTCATACGTTTAATTACCATCAATTAACACCTCATGTCAAATCCCCCCAATCGCCGGAGGAGAGAGCGGGGCGGGCCTCAGCAGAGATTCCCGATATAGTGAGAGATTTAACGGATGGTTGGGGGGCCGATGTCACCATCGAAGCCACCGGCGTCCCCTCTGCGTGGGAAACCGCCATTGCCTGCGCTCGTCCGGGGGGCACTGTCAACCTATTTGGCGGCTGCCCGAGGGACACCAGCATCACCGTGAGCACAGAACAGCTGCACTACAGCGAGCTCACACTCAAAGGCGTCTTTCACAACACCCCCCAGTATGTGCGCTCAGCCCTGTCACTCCTGGCCAGCCGTGCTGTCCCGTTTGAGTTGCTGGTTAGCGAACACCGGCCACTGAAAGATTTGGAGCGCGTCTTTCACGACATGGGCTCGCGCCAGGCGATCAAAGTCGCCATCGAGCCCAGATGAGGCGGAACCCCCTGCCGGCTCTCCCCTGCCGCGCTTTTGAGCGCTTTTATTGATGCCGGTTCGGGAACCAGACTGACCGAATAACAGTTGACCCGCCACCAGACGCCGCAACGAGCGAGCGGGAGGGTGCCGGTGCAAAACGGCTCTGTCCCGCCCGCCCTTGCGGATTTTTGCTCCCGCATCCTGAATCTAGCCGCATTTCCAGGTATAATCCATTCAATTTACCCCGCTAAGCATTTTATGCTCTTCAAAAAAGTTAAATATCGCAACCCGTGGACTTTCGTGCCCAGCCTTTATTTTATTCAAGGGCTTCCGAACGTTATCATCACGGGCGTTTTGGATATCCTTTACAAAAGGATGGGGCTAGAAATAGACGTAATCACGTCTTGGACAGGCTTGCTGAACCTGCCGTGGACAATTAAAATGCTGTGGGCTCCTTGGGTGGATATTTACTCAACCAAAAGAAATTGGATACTTGCCGCTCAGCTGGCCGGGATGTGCTGCTTGACCGTGGCAGCCTTCTCCCTGCAGCTGCCAAATTTCTTTGTTCTCTCCCTGCTAGCTTTTACCGTAGCTGCATTCATGTCTGCTACCTATGACATTGCAGCCGACGGGTTCTACATGCTGGCATTAACGCCGGAACAGCAAGCCTTCTTCGCCGGCATTCGCAATGTTTTTTTTAGAATAGCCATTCTTTTCTCAACTGGCTTTTTAGTAGTTTTTGCCGGCCAGCTGGAAGAATCCACCGGTAACATTCCTTTAAGCTGGACTTTAACCCTGGGTCTGTCAGCTTTAATTCTCGGCGCAACGGTTATCTATCACAAGCTGATTTTACCCTATCCTGAGGAAAAATACCAACCGGCAGAACCCCAGCCAGAAAGAACACAAGAGACAGTACCTTTTTCCGAAATTATCAAATCCTACTTCCAGCAAAATAAAGTAGCAGCTACTTTAGCGTTTATCTTAATGTACCGATTCGCGGAAGTCATGCTTGGCAAGATAGCCAAGCTATTTTTATTAGACTCCGCAGACAAAGGGGGCTTGGCCATAGCAACCAAACAAGTGGGCTTCATTTACGGAACAGTTGGGGTGTTCTCACTGATAGCAGGGGGCGTCATCGGCGGCGCACTCATTTCTAAGTATGGCTTAAGAAAGAGCATTTTGCCAATGGCTTTCGCCTTGAACTTACCCGATTTAGTCTATGTGTACATGGCTTACACCCACCCCCCCATACAGGTAGTGTACGGGCTGGTTTCCATAGAGCAATTTGGCTACGGATTGGGCTTCACCGCTTTCATGGTTTACTTAATGTACGCGGCGCAAGGTGAATATAAAACTTCTCACTATGCCATCTCCACCGGCTTTATGGCTTTGGGACGGACGCTGGCTGAAGTGCTGAGCGGTCACATTCAGAAAGCTGTCGGGTATCCTGAATTTTTCATCATCGTCTGTTTGCTAACCATTCCCGGTATGCTGACTATTTTTTTCCTCCCTCTAGATGAAGTGGATGGAGTTCAAAGAAGCTAACGGCAGGGAGTGCGCCGGCGCGGGTCTTGCCTTCGCCGGCTCTACTTTTTTCTCGCCAATTGATGCGATAGGATTTCACTGATTTGTGATTTTTTTGAGAGCCCGCCGCCGTGCCGGTTACGCCAAGGCAAGATAAGAAAGAGAAGAGGTACTGAGAAACCCGGTTTCTTTAAGAAACCGGGTTTCTGGCAGAAAACCGCTCTAATAATGTTGCATGTGGTCGAAAGGAGGCAGAGCCTCCAGATTGCGTTCCCAGCTTGAGGCTGGGAACGAGAGCAAAACCTTACGCCTAAATGAATTTGGGATTTATGAATATTACCATTTTAACCACCGGCTCGCGGGGCGACGTGCAACCTTTTGTTGCGCTTGGCACCGGCTTGAAACGGGCGGGCTATGAAGTGACGGTTTGCACGCACGAACACTTTGCAAGTTTTATTAGAGAGCGCGGCTTGCAATACGCTTTTATGAATGATGAGCTGATCCGGCTGGCGGAGACAGAGGAAGGTCGCGCTGCTTTGGAATCGGGGGGCAATCCGTTGGGTTTGTTAAAGAAAGTTATGCCGGCAGTCCGCAAAATGCTCGATGAATCCTGGGCGGCGGCGCAGGGAGCGCAGGCGATTGTCTACCACCCAAAAGCTTTGGCCGGCTCTCACATTTCGGAAAAGCTAAAGATTCCCGGTTTCCTCGGCGTGCCGGTGCCGCTTTATACGCCGACGAGCGCTTTTCCCCTGCCGTTACTTCCGGATTGGAAGCTGGGGGGGTGGCTCAACAAGTTGAGTTACAAAATTTTGCCGTTATTGAGTGCGCCTTATATGGCTGCGGTTAATGAGTGGCGGGAGAGGGTTTTGAAGTTGCCGCGACGCTCGTTTGGGGCGAGTGAGCGGGTGCTGCTTTTTGGGGAGCCGCTTCCTATACTGTACTGTTACAGCCGGCACGCTGTTCCGATTCCGGAGGATTGGCGAGATACGGCTGCAGTCACCGGCTACTGGTTTTTGGATAGGGAAGAAAACTGGCAACCCCCTGCGAAGCTTTGCGAGTTTCTCGCCACTGGGGAAGCGCCGGTGTATGTCGGTTTTGGCAGTATGGCTGGGCGCAATCCGGAAAGGCTTACCGAAATTGTGCTGGAAGCGCTGGCAAAATCCCGACAGCGCGGCGTGCTGGCAACCGGCTGGGGCGGTTTGGCTGCTTCGCCGCTGCCTGATACTGTTTTTCAGGTGGGATCGGTTCCCCATGACTGGCTTTTTCCGCTGTGTCGCGCGGTGGTGCATCATGGCGGTGCCGGCACGACTGCGGCGGGTTTGCGTGCCGGCAAACCGGCAGTGATTTGCCCGTTTTTCGGAGATCAGCCGTTTTGGGGGGGGCGACTTTTTCAGCTGGGCGTCGCACCGGCACCCCTACCGCAAAATAAGCTCACGGCTGATAAGCTGGCGGCTGCGATTCGGCTGGCGGTATCGTCGGAGGACATGTGCCGGCGGGCTGCCGCCATCGGGGAGAAAATCGGGGCTGAGAATGGGGTGGCTAGGGCTGTAGAACTTATTGGCAGCCGGCTCTCATAGAGGGAAGCATCCCCGCCGGCGCAAACATCTTGTCCTATTCTTACAGGCTATTGACTGACTTGAACATTATACCTTTTCTCTGAGCGTTTGTCAAGGGTGCGCCAGCAAATTTATCCCCCCTCACAGCTGCCGGCACTGGCGAATTGCAGATGGGCAACAGTAACTAAGCGCCAGTTGGGTAAATTGCCGGCAGTTAAGTTCTCTGCTGTCCAGCTCAAGCTGCGAAAGCTGCTGGGGCTTCCCGCTCTCTCCGTCAGGAACGCACCTCAGTTTCTACCGCAAGGTAGGTGACATTTTCAGCTTTTTCGGCTAGGATTTTAAGCAGTGTGGCAAAAGAATTTAAAGTTTCGTTAAAACTTGTGTGAAGATTTCGCGAAGTCTGTACTGACCTTGTTTCCTGAGGCTAAGCTGGGTGTAGAGAGTTCAGTGAAACGTTTTTCAGGGGGATGCAGCCATGACACAACCCATTAGTATCACCAAGCGATTGGAAAATATATGCCTGATGTTTGGGATCGATGTCAGCAAGCTGGAGCAAGAGGAAAAATTTGAGCTGTTATTTAAGCAGGGTGTGAGACTACAGTTCAGTTTGGATAAGTCGAAAGAAGCGATTGCAGCTTATGATGAAGCCCTAAATAAGCGACCGAAGTTCTGGGAAGCTTGGCTGTTGCGGGGGATAGGGCTGTGTGAGGTGGGAGACTTTGAAGAAGCCGTCAGTTCTTTTGGGAAAGTGGTTGCAATCAAACCAAACGAAACAGCAACTGTCTCAGCTTTGAATGGGCAGGCGCTGGCGCTGCAGCGATTGAAACGGAATAACGAAGCGCTGGAGGCTTATAATAAAGCTCTTGAGATTAAGCCGGATGATGAGGGAACTCTGAGAAATATAGACCGCTTGATGAAGCAATTAAAGCGCTAAATACAAGCCGGTATGGGCGCAAAATTTGTCATTTAATTTGCCGGCAATCCTTATGCATGCGCCGGCAATCCTTATGCATGCACCGGCAATCCTTATGCATGCGCCGGCAATCCTTATGCATGCGCCGGCAATCCTTATGCATGCACCGGCAATCCTCAGCGCCGGCAATCCTTACGCTTTGAGAGTGTAGAGGCAAAGAAACCGGCTTTCTGAATAAAGGTTTCGGGGAAGAGGCAAAAGGGGTAGGGTGCGTTCCCGCGCGAGGGAACGCACCCTACGAGTTACTTAGCCCGCGTTGGGCGAAGCCCTTCCCGCAGGGTAGGCGGGCTTCGTCTGTATAGCCGCGATTTCAATCGCCAGGGAAGTAGCAATAAGCCAGCAGGAATTAGAAACCGGCTCCTGCGCTCCTACTTCTGTTTTAACACCACCAAAGTGATGTCGTCAAACACCTTTTGCTCGCCAATATGCCGGCGCACGTCCTCAATCACCGCCTCCTTAATTCCCCCCGCCGGCAATTGGCAATTCTCCTGAACCGCTTCTATCAGCCGGTCGAGTCCGTAAAGCTCGCCGCCGAGATTTTCTGCTTCCGTAATCCCGTCGGTGTAGAGCACCGCAACGTCTCCGGGATTTAACCGCACTTCTGTGTGAGCTATGAAATCGGCAATGTCGGCTTCTAACCCAATGGGGAAGCCTAAATCCATTGTGTCTATCCGCTCGACTTCTCCCCCCGCACGCACGACTATCATCTCTTCGTGCTGTCCGCTCAGCTGCAGGACTCCCTCGCTATAGTCCAGCAAGGCGAGGCTGAGGTTTTTGTCGGAATTCATCCGCGTAACATTATTATAAATCGTCCGGTTAACCGTGTCAAGGAATTTTTTGGGGTCGGTTTCGCTATTTTCCAGCAGGGTGCGGATTGCGGTTTGCACCATGATCATCAGCACGCCGCTTTCTAAGCCGTGTCCGGTTACGTCGCCGATGCCGATTTTA
>NZ_KB235950.1:353216-354191 GCF_000332335.1 Kamptonema formosum PCC 10802
CCCCTCTGGGGATAAGGGGCAGGGGGGGCCCCCTCTGGGGATAAGGGGCAGGGGGGGCCCCCTCTGGGGATAAGGGGCAGGGGTTGGGGGGTGGGGTTCTTCTCGCCTCCCTACTTCTGTTTTAACACCACCAAAGTAATGTCGTCAAACACCTTTTGCTCGCCGATATGCCGGCGCACGTCCTCAATCACCGCCTCCTTGATTCCCGACGCCGGCAAGTGGCAATTCTCCTGAACCGCTTCTATCAGCCGGTCGAGTCCGTAAAGCTCGCCGCCGAGATTTTCCGCTTCGGTAATCCCGTCGGTGTAGAGCACCGATACGTCTCCGGGATTTAACCGCACTTCTATGTCCGCGATGAAATCCGCAATGTCGGCTTCTAACCCGATGGGGAAGCCTAAATCCATTGTGTCAATTCGCTCTATCACAGGCGAGGACGCCTGTGCTACGTCTCCCGCACGCACGACTATCATCTCTTCGTGCTGTCCGCTCAGCTGCAGGACTCCCTCGCTGTAGTCGAGCAAGGCGAGGCTGAGGTTTTTGTCGGAATTCATCCGCGTAACATTATTATAAATCGTCCGGTTAACGGTGTCAAGGAATTTTTTGGGGTCGGTTTCGCTATTTTCCAGCAGGGTGCGGATTGCGGTTTGCACCATGATCATCAGCACGCCGCTTTCTAAGCCGTGTCCGGTTACGTCGCCGATGCCGATTTTAACGCGCCCGCCGCTTTGCAGCACGTCGTAGTAGTCGCCGCCCACTTCGTCCGCCGGCTCCATGAAACCGGCAATATCCAGTTCCGGTATTTGATGCAGTTCTTCCTCTTTGGGCAAAATCATCCGCTGCAACCGGCGCGTGATTTCCAGTTCCGCCGCCATCCGCATGTTCTCGGCTTTCAGGCGCTCGTTGAGCAGGGTGATTTCTTGGTTGGCGGCGGCGAGTTGGGCGGTGCGCTCGATGACTTTTTGCTCTAGGGTTCGG
>NZ_KB235950.1:354291-369448 GCF_000332335.1 Kamptonema formosum PCC 10802
GCTTCTTCGTTGAGGTATTCGTTTTCTTGCGCGAGGGCGATTGCCGAGTCGTAGTGCTCTCGGGCTTCGGCATAGTTGCCCAGCACGCGGGCGCGTTCCGCTTCCACGAGGTGGAATTTGTGCGCCCTGCAGCTCTAGATTCGGCTAATCTTCAGCCTCTTAACTCCGTAAAAATCGGCTTGACTTTCTAAAATTAAGCCCCCATCGATCTAAAAGAAACGCATACTCGAAAGCCACCTCTTTCAGGATATCATAGCGTCCTGACGCACCTCTGTGCCCCGCACTCATATTGATTTTAAGTAGCAAAATATTGTCATCAGTCTTATGCTCTCGCAGCTTGGCAGTCCATTTCACCTGCTCCCAATAGGGAACACTCGAGTCATTCAAGGCAGTGGTTATCAACAAATGAGGGTAATCCTTCGGCTCAACGTTATCGTAGGGAGCGTAAGATTTGATATATTCGTAATAGGTTCTGTCCTTGGGATTTCCCCACTCTTCCCAATCCAACACTGACAGTGGAAGAGTCGTGTCCAAGATAGAAGTCAGTATGTCCACAAAAGGCGCTTTAGCAACGGCGACTTTGAAGAGATTTGGTCGCATATTGAGCGCAGATCCTATCAAGAGTCCGCCCCCACTTTCCCCAACAATAGCTAATCGTTCGCTTGCTGTCCACTTGTTCGCCACAAGATGTTCGGCACAAGCGATGAAGTCAGTGAAAGTGTTTTTCTTTTTCAAGAACTTGCCATCTTCATACCACTGGCGACCCATCTCCCCACCCCCACGAACGTGAGCGATGGCAACGATTACCCCACGGTCGAGCAGTGAGAGTCGAGTGGGCGAGAAAGAAATATATTCGCAGGCTCCGTAGGCACCATAGCCAGTCAGCAAAAGTGGATTTTTGCCATCTTTTTCTATTCCTTTTTTGTAGACAAGGGAGATGGGAATCTCTGTGCCGTCAGTGGCTGGGGCCCAAATCCTCTCGCTTTTGTACTGGGTTTTGTCATAGCCGCCAAGAACTTCCATCTGTTTTTTGAGTGTGGACTCTCTGGACCCCATGTTATAATCAAAAATGGAATCAGGAGTCACTAAAGACCTGTATCCAAACCGCAAAATATTAGTGCTGTATTCTGGGTTATTATCTTCTCCGATCTCATAAACTGGGTCGGGAAAATCAATGTAGTGTTCGTCTCCTGTGGAAAGCCGACAAATTCGCACCCTTGGCAATCCCCCCTCTCTTTCGTAAATTGCCAAATGGTCAGCAAAAGCGCTTACCTGCTTAATTGTTACCGTCTCTCTATGGGGAATTACAGTCTGCCAGTTTTCCTTTGAGGGAGATGCCACCGGCGTTTTCATTAGTTTAAAGTTGATGGCCTCGTCGTTGGTAACGACGTAAAAGTAATCGCTGTGATGTTCAACCGTGTAAAAAAGTCCAGAAGTTCGGGGATGTATTACCTGAAAATCGCCCCTTGGATGATTAGCATCTAAATACCGAACTTCCGATGTTCGCAGGCTAGCCAAATACAATAATATATAGGCTAGACTGCGGGTTTTATAGACTTTGAGACTGTACCCTTCATCTAATTCACCGTGAACCAGAATATCTTCTTTGGGGTCACTGCCTAGGGTGTGCCGAAACAGTTTGGAAGGCCGGTTAACAGAGTCAACTTGGGTGTAAAAGCAGGTTTGGCTGTCATTACTCCAAACAAAAGAGTCAACCAAAGCTATGCTTTCTGGGTATAGCTCACATGTAGTGAGGTCAAAAAAGAAAAGTGTGTATTGCTCGGCACCGAGCGGGTCGATTGAATAGGCTAAAATCTGGTGATTTGAGCTAACCTCACATACATTTAAACGCAAATAGTTGTATTTTTCTGCCAGCTTGTTTTGATCGAGAACCACTTCTTATGGCCCATCTAGATAGCCCCGCTTGCGACAAAAAACATTATAGTTCTTTCCCGCTTCCGCGCGCCAATAATAGTAGAAATCACCCTGTCGGTAAGGAACATAAATTTCGGTTTCTTGAACGCGAGCGAGCATTTCATCATAGAGACTGGCTTGCAGGTCCTCAGTGTCCCGCATCATCAAGGCCGTATAGGCGTTTTCGGCTTCCAGATATGCAATGAGTTTTGGATCGTTGCGGTCGCGCATCCAAAAGTAGTTGTCGGTGCGCTCATCTCCATGACATGAAAGGATATGAGGAGATTTTGGGGCTGTAGGGGGAGAGGCTTTTCCAGCAGAGTAATTTTCTAGATTCATCGAAGTAAATATTGTTTCAGGGGGTTTCAGTTCCCCCCTTTTTTAAGGGGGGCAGGGGGGGATCGAAAGTGGGACTTGTGAACGAACCGGACAGATATTAAAAGATTTTAGCTCTCCACTCCGTAAAAGCGAAGGGGGTTATCCCAGAGGATTTTTCGCATCGCTGTCTCGGAGAGCCGGTCGCTCAGCCCTACCACTTGGTCGATAACGTCCGGATGGTGGTCTATGTGGGGGAAGTCAGAACCGAAAATCAGGTTATCGCAGCCGATGTAGCTGAGAATCTCTGGCAGGTAAGGCTCAGAAGGTTCAAATGAGATAAAGCACTGCCGGCGGAAATACTCAGACGGCTTCATCTTAACACGATCTTTCACTTCCCAAGCCAGCTGGCTGTACTCCGAATCCAGCCGCCACAGCCAGTAAGGCAGCCAGCCGCAGCCTGACTCCAGAAAGCCCACCCGCAGATCGGGGTGGCGCTCCAGCACCCCCCCCTCAATCAGGGCCAGCAGGGCCATCATCTGTTCCATCGGGTGAGAGCAGGCGTGCGTGGCAAAACGGGTGCTGAACCGGTCGGAGCCGGTGGTGGGCAGCTGGGAATGGGTGCCCTCGTGGATGCTGACTGCGATTCCCAGGCGCTCGCACTCGCCCCAAAAGGGCTCGTATGCGGGGTCAGAAAGCAGCCGGCCCCTCACCGGGTTGGGCCGCACAACAACCGCTTTCCATCCAAATTCCGCGATCCGGCGCAATTCGGGCACCATCTCTTCCGGGGAGTGGGGGTTAATCGCTCCCACCCCTCGGAGAATTTGCGGGTTGTAGCTGCAAAAATCTCGCAGCCAATTGTTGTAGGCGCGGACGAATGCGCCCGCCAGTTGCGGCTCCATTGTGTCAACTGCAAACAGCCACAGCCCCATCGTCGGATACAGGAACGAGACATCCGCCCCCATTTTGGCGATAGCCTTGACCTGGGACTCCGGATCGTAGCTGCAGATCCCATAGCTCTTTATGTCCCGCAGCATTACCTTCAGCCCTTCGTCTTGCAGTTTGCGGGATACGTTGTGATAAATTATCTGGCCATCGACTTTCATCTCTGGCGACGGTGCCCGGTTTTTAAATGCCGGTTCGAGGTACTTCTCCCACAGGTCGATGGGCTCGAGTACGTGGCAGTCCGCATCTATAATTTGATATCCCTTAAGCATGGGCGATCCCGATTTTAGATTTTACATTTCCCTCGCTATAGCAAGGGACAGTCAGTTAAGGACAGGGCATCTCACTTGCTAGTAGGGATAGGGACAGGCGAGACGCCTGTCCTACGTCCTAACCTAACTGGTTACTGCTATAGCTGTGTCCCGCAGTCTCTGGGCGGTTGTAGCCGCCCTTGGCGGCTTCCCGCAGGGGAACCGCAGCTATACAGACAAAACCCGCCTGCGCGGGTTTTGGAGGCAGTCGCTTCGGAACTGCGCACACCGCCACCGATGAAAATTGTCCCCGGGGCGGGGCGAGCACGGTGCCATCGGCACTACAGGACTATTTTCAAGTCAGTCGCTTCGGAACTGCGCAGACCGCCACCAATGAAAACTTGGCCGGCAGCAGGCGATGCGGTTGGGCTTTAGCCCAACTACAAACATTTTGTAGGGGCGGCCCCCCGTGGCATTGGTGTCAACTTAAGCTGTGTCCCGCAGCCTCTGGGCGGTTGAAACCGCAGCTACACAGACAAAACCCGCTTCGGCTTGGGTTTTAAGATTCTAGTTCTTCTCTTAAGTCCGCGAAGGCGGACTTCGTTTGTATAGCCGCGATTTCAATCGCCTGGAGCTTAAGTTGACACCGATGCCCCCCGTGGCCGCCCTCACACCGGCCCCCCGTAGCCGCCCTCCTGACACCAGTGGTTTCCCCCTTCGCCCCTTTAGAAAAAAGCGGGCAGGGGATTCAACTGCTCCTCAGTCCGGGGTTCAGCCAGCCAACCCATTTTAACGGGTACGTCATACAGCCGACCGGCTGCAAATCGGGGCCAGAAATGCCGCAAACCGGGTACGATAACCCTCACCGCACGCAGTCCGAGGTCGGGCCGGCTTTGATCGAGGACTGCGGTTTCCATCCCGCAACTCCGGGCAATCTCCACGCAGTTCATCACATCTATATAGAGATCGTCGCTCCAGCACCCTGGATAGTCGGAGCGAGTCTTTGGGGTCGCGGTTTTGTCCGGCAGCAAATAGGGCTGGTTGGCGACGGTTGCCGTCTCCCACCACTCAATCCCCTCCGCGTCGCGGTCGCGATAGGCTTTGTCTGCGTCTAGTATGCCAAAAAACGCGGCGGGAAGCGACTGATTCATTTCAGTTAAGGCGCGGAGAATGGCAAGTTGCGGGTCAAAGTGGGCCCCAAACCCCATGATGATATTCTCCTCCTCTCGGTCATGGCGGCGCGAGATGGCGGCGAAGGCGGGAATGTTCAAATCGCTCGTGAGATCCAGCACCCAGAGGTCGCGGTGCAGCGTTTTGTAACGCGCCACCAGTTCTTGAAAGTAGGGGGCGTCAAAACTCGACAGATCCACTGCCGGTTTGCGCAGGCGGTTATACCACCACAGGGCAATGCTGTCTCGCTCGACTAATTCCATGAAGCCTTGCAGGATTGCCTCTTCTAAGTTACTGCCAGCGGCGCATCCATTGGCGTCTGCAAAAGCGAAGCGGGCGCTGTGCTTTTGGGAATAGCCGTAGTAGCAGCAAGCCGTCGGAATGTATCGGGGCGCGCTGCCGGTGAGCGACCAAACGGGACTCCACTCAATTTCCGCGTTTTCGTCAAATCGCTCTGGAATCCAGTTAAATCTGTTAACTCTGGTGCGATTTCCATTCAGTTGCTCGCGGTTCTGGAATTGCCGTTCGCTGAAAAGCATGAAGGCGTTTGGGTGAATGCCGGCATCTCGCAGGTCTTTCAGGCTGGCTCGAATTCTGGCTTCATCCCCCTGAAAAACGCCGGAATAGCGCTCGACAGATTCGCACAGGGCGCTGACTTTTGCCTGAGTGTCGCTCTTTCCCTTGCCGTAGGATTCGCTGCGCAAGCTTTCTTGCAGCGAGTGCAGGTCACTGCCGGCAGGTACAAAGCAGTGACTGGCGCGGTAAGAAGCTGTCAGCCCACCCTCATCCTCCCAGGTAGAGGTTCGCTGGAAAGCGCCGATGATGCCGGTAATCGGACTGACGTGGTGCGAGAATTTTTTAAACGTTTGCTCTGGCGAAAGGCTGCGATGTCCGCCATCGCTGGTAAATGTCTTTTTCCAGCTTTGCAGCGCCACCGGCGCTGACTGGATCGTTGCCATCAGGTTTGCGTCAGCGCAGCGCGGACACTGGGGACGCCGCACGAGGGCGTGACTGTTCTTTTCCAGGGAGAGGGCGTTGAGGGTGACGATTTTCCCCTCCAGGCATTCATTTTGCTCCCCGGCTATCCACTTGACGGTTTCGGTGGCGGCTAGCCCCAGGGCGGTGGAGAGGGTTGACTGCAGTGCCGCAATGGAAGTTGGCTGCAGTTGAGCAGTTTTGTTTCGCTGCTGCAGGTAACTTTCGACTTTTCGGTGCCCTCGCAGCCGGTGCGCCAAACACTCCCAGCAGCCGGTTTTTCCGGGGATAAATATAGGGCCAACCCACAGTTCTATTCCCACGGGTTTGACGAGCATCCACGGGCGATTGCTATTCAAAGCTTCCCGATTGAAAGCCTCCAGCTCCTCTTGCAGGTAATCCTCCGCCAGCACCACGCATAGCTCGCCACTCTCACCGACTTTCACCCCAAGAGATGCCAGCATTGCCTTAAAGGTTTTGCTCCCAAGTTCGCCAAAGTAAACCACAGAAACCGTCACCTCTTTCAGGCGCTTTTCGCTTTCTTCTGGGTCGAGGTTTAGCATCTGCCAAAACGCGGCTCGCTCGGCAGGCACGCACGGGTTAGCGTCTGCAATATAGCCCTTGCTTCGCAGCCGGTCGAGCAGATAGAATACTTCAGGAGCCCACAGCCGGTCTTGCAGGATATCTGCGATTTCTTTTACTGTGTGCTGTCCGTCTAGGAGCGGTGCCAGTTGAATGTAGGCGTCTCCCCGCAGCAGGAAGTGTTCTTTTTCAGACCGGAAAAATACGCCTTCTGAAGGGACAATTTCCCAGCGAAAACAGTGTTTAAACCTCGGCTGGCGCATGGCAGTTTTTAATCAAGGTATAGAAGTTAAATAGTAGGTCTCGCTTTCCTGTCACAAAGCTGTAGCGCGTTCAGCGTCGCGAACGCTCCACAACTCACCATTTTACTGGAACCCGCTTTCAAGTTTCAAGCCATGCCGGTGCAATAGGATCTACTTCACTGCAGTGATTTTAAGAAGGAGCGCTAATTCCCAAGCAGCCTTGTGAATTAGCGCTCTCCCTATCAGATCCTGCTGGAGTCTAAACGGGCAGTTCTGAAGTTCAAGATATCCTCAGAATTCCGTACAGTCCGTCTTGTCTGGCATAGGTATAGAGCTGTTCCTCGGTTAGTTCATCTGTGAAACTGTCTGGCAAAGGAGGGAGCGCCAAGAAACCCTCCTCCGAGTTGGGATCTTCTACATACCTGAGGATAGTGCTGCAAGCTGCTGCTACTGCTGAATTGCCGAACTGGCGATTTCTGGCTACGGCAGTAATCGTTTGTCTCGGGTCTTTATTCAGCCGGTGCAGAAAGTCTTTATTGTCCTGGCTCCAAGCGTAGGCAAAAACCCGCGCCCAAGCATCCCGTAACTCTTGTGGACAAGCAGAGGTTCGACTCTGTAAATTGGCTGGGCGGTAGGCGACTGTCATAATTTACCTCTTTTCATGCGTAGGTTGTGCCAAATCGTCAGGGAAGCGCATCCCCAACAAAAAGCTTAAGGCAATCCCAGGGACTTGAGCAAATCGCAGGGCGGATTGGCCACTCTCAACTCCCTGGAGCTTCCGCTCAGCTGTGTCTCATAATTCCGTACAGCTCGCTCTGACTGGCATACGCATAGAGCTGTTCGTCTGTCAATCCCTGCAACCCCTCTGGCAGCACAGGAATCGCTATGTAACCATATTCGCTGTTGTCGCTACTCACATACTCCTGGATAGTAGCGCAAGGGCCTATGATACTTGCCGGCTGGCCACAATTGACCACATTAGAAATTGTTTGCCTGGGGTCTTTCCGCAGTCCCTGCAGAAACTCCCTGTTGTCCTTGTGCCAAGCGTGGCCAAAGACGCGAGCCCACGCCTCGGCCAAGTCAGGAGGGTAAGGAGGTTTATCCATAATTGACCTCTCTGCGAATAGTTAGGTAGAACGCTCCCCGATAAGATTCTTATCGGTTTCCGACCAGTATATTTAGGCCCTCTCTGGGCGTCAAGATTTATTAATAAAACTCTACATTCAGCTAAATGTGTTTTACATCTTGAGAGATCGCCGGCAGGCTGATAACCTTGAAGAAAATCCAGCAGTTCGCCACCTCACCGGCAGGTGCGAGCGGGTGAGCATCAATAAACTCAACGTGTTCGCAGTGAGGGATTTAGCTCTCACCCTCTCAATTAGAGAGCTTTAGCTAAGAAACCGGGTTTCTTACACAAACCCGGTTTCTTGACCCACCGCCGTCAATTATTTTATAGAGAGTTGGCGAACCAGAGAAGCGCTGGAGGAGGAATCTGTGTCAGTAGACTTAACCCAAACCAAGATAGATCCCAACGAGCCGAAGTACCAACCCCTGTTAGAAGATTTACAGGGAAATATCCTCAAAAGTCACGAGCGAGACTACTCGGCACATATTTTCGTCAAATTCAAGCCCGACGCGGATGCCGCCAGAAAATGGATTAGCGACTTCGCCAAAGAATTTGTCACCTCGGCAAAGAAGCAGCTAGACGAGAGTGCCGGCGAAAAATCCGAACCCCTGTTTGCCAATTTTTTCCTAACCTACAGGGGATATGAGGCTCTGGGCTTCAAATTACAAGCGGGAGGCAATCGCGAATTTCCCAGTCCGGCATTCAAGGTTGGCATGGGGCAATTACAGCAGGTGCTGAAAGACCCGCACTGGCACGAATGGGAGGAAGGATTTCAAGAGGAAATCCACGCTTTAATTCTCCTCGCTGATGACGACTGCCACCGGCTGGAGTCTGCCGCCAAACAAGTTGTGGAGTCAATTGGCAGGGCAGGCGAGATTGCCAGCACAGAAGCCGGTGTGGTTCTCAAAAATAGAAAAGGGCAAGCCATCGAACATTTCGGTTTCCGAGATGGAATCAGCCAGCCCCTGTTTCTGAAAGAAGATATCGACCAAGTGGCAAAAGAACAGGGCACCGATAAGTGGGACCCCACCGCTCCCTTAGAATTAGTGCTTGTAAAAGACCCTTTCGGTGAAGGGGAGCACAGCTTTGGCAGCTATTGCGTTTACCGAAAACTCGAACAAGACGTGCGGGGCTTCAAAGAAGCAGAGAGAGAGCTTTCGAGAAAGCTGGGACTCTCAGGGAAAAATGCGGAAAGAGCGGGAGCTTTAGCTGTGGGGCGGTTCAGAGATGGGACGCCGGTGACGCTTTCTCCCACGGAACAAAATCCCGAGCCGGTGTTCAATAATTTCAATTATGATGGAGACGGGGAAGGATCGAAATGTCCTTTTCACGCGCACATCCGCAAGACGAATCCGCGCGGCGACAAAAACGACCGCTACCAGACGCTGGAAGAGCACCGCGCGCACCGAATTGTCCGGCGGGCAGTCAGCTATGGCGAAATGCCGGAAGCCCGCGATAATTCGCTGTCCAAACTGTCGCGGTTTCACCATCAGCTGGCGCATTTAAGAGACATAAAAGTCCAGCCGGCGGAAGGGGAGAAAGTGGGATTGCTGTTCCTGTGTTTCCAGGCGGACATCTTTAACCAGTTCATGTTTGTGCAAAAGAACTGGGCGAATAACCAGCAATTTGTCAACTACACAACCGGCCTTGACGCTCTGGTGGGACAGGGGAAAAAACAGAATGCGGGGCAAATGTGGCCCAAAGACTGGGGCCAAAACGATCGGGTGCAGGTGGATTTTTTTGATTTTATTAGCATGAAGGGAGGGGAATTTTTCTTTGCACCCAGCATCAGTTTCCTGAAAAACCTTGAGCGGGGCTAGCTGGAAGGCTTTTATAGCAGCAGTCACTTAAGTTAAGGCGTAGGACAGCAGTCTCGCCTGTCCTTTCCGCCAAAGTAGTGCCGGTGAGCGTTGCCGAACCGGCAGGCGCAAGCGTTAGCGCCCCCTCACAGCTTCGGGTGATTAATCCTAACCCATTATGGCAGATATCCCAAAAAATACAATCCCCACAACTAGCAATAAAACTGCCAGCAAAATCAGTCCCCAAATCAAACATCCGGCAATCGCCCACGCCCTTTGATGAGCCTTAAAAGCGGCAACACTCTTCCACCGGCGGCTCCTCCACGCCCACTCATTCCCTTTCGCCCCCAGGATAAACGCCACCGTCACAGACGGCAACCCGCCGGTGACAAGGGTGATATCAACCCAAGCGATAAGTCCAATCCAAACATGATTGGTCAGGCACCAGAAACCCGGAAGCAAAAATGCCCCCCAGTTCCAACCCGGGATTTCCGCCGGCACCTGACTGGCGCTCAAAATACCGCCCTCCCCGGAATTATTCACCGGCACACTCGCGGAAGGCGAGCCGGTCCTGCCGCCGGCACTAATAGTATAACTCATTTGTGTTGCCGGTGGCAACCCATTCGGGTCAATCAATTGTAAAATTTCCTCGGCTGACTGGAAGCGCTCAACCGGCTGCTGCGCCAGCATCCGCTGGAGAATTCCCTGCAGCTTCGAGCTCAACTTCAGTTGCTTCTCCCAAAGCCAATCCATAGAAAGCGGATCTATCAGTTCCTGAGGCTGTTTGCCGGTCATCAAAACAACAGCCGTCACCGCCAAAGCGTACAAATCGCTGTGCGGTGCGGCAATTCCCAGACGCATTTGCTCATCAGGAGCGTAGCCACTTTTCCCCAGGCGAGTCGCGTTTCCAGACTCACTCCCACCGGCAAGTTCCAGAGCCACTTGCTTGACCCCGCCAAAATCAATCAGCACCGGCAGACCGTCTCGCTGCCGGGATATAATATTATCAGGAGAGATATCGCGGTGAATCACGCCGAGCCGGTGGAGATAGCTCAGCACCGGCAGCAGCTGGCAAAACAGCTGAACAATTTCTGCCTCCTGGAAACACTCCCCGCGCTGCAGTCGCTCCCGCAGCAAAGCCTCAAAAGTCTCACCCCCCACCCACTCCTGAACCAAAAACAGGCGTTTCCCCTCCCGAAACCATTCCCAGAACCGGGGAATCTGGGGGTGCTGCAGCTTGTGGAGCGTAACAGCTTCCCGCTCAAAAAGTTGCGAAGCTTTCTCAGGAGTGCCGGTGCCCAATAACCTGGGCGTCAGTTCCTTGAGAACCACCGCCTCATTGAAGCGACCGGTATCTGCCGCCAGATAAGTTTTGCCAAACCCCCCTTGACCGAGCTGGCGCACTATGATATAACGATTGCGAAGCTGCGTTCCCGGCAGTAACTCCAAAGGATGCGCTTGGGAAGCCGGTGCGCTCGCCCCCTTATTTTGCAGAGAGCCGGCGACAGTCCCCAGCAACGATTCGCCGCAGCTGGCGCAAAAACGTGACCCCGCCGGATTTTCGTGCCCGTTGCTGCATTTAATCAAGATCATCCACTTATCTCCCGCCAGTTGCAACGCCTCTAAACGCTAAAAAAACATTGTTAGGGATTAGGGGCTAGGGGTTAGGGCTGAGGCTGATGGTGTTGGATATCCCACCTCAGACCTAAAACCTGACACCCAACACCGAAGGTTAGGGGTTAGAGGGTAAGTAATAATTGACGATGATGCGATGATGCCCCATGCCCGGAAAGCCCCACGCCCAGTTTTCAGTCCAGTTTTCAGTACAGAGCTGCCACAGCACTGGGCTAACTTAATTCTAGCGAGTCTTCCAGGCGAGTCTCGCACCGTGAGCACAGGAGTGCAGAAGATAGCGCCACCCCCTTGTCCAGCCCCGTTGAGGAAATCATGCACGCCGTCGTTCTAGTTCTGATAGAAGTTCTGACTGTGATCGGACTCTCCCGGCTAGTTGGTCTGGGATTCCGCTGGCTCAAGCAACCCCTGGTCATCGGGGAAATCGTCGCCGGCATCATGCTGGGCCCGTCCCTGCTGGGCTGGATTGCCCCAGAACTGTCAGCGTTCCTGTTCCCAGCCGAGACTGTTCCCTTTCTGAACGTGCTCTCACAGGTGGGGCTAATCTTTTTCATGTTTCTGATTGGCCTGGAGCTAGACCCAAAATACCTCAAAGGCAACTTAAAGGTAGCGATTTTGACCTCAAACGTCAGTATTTTGGTGCCCTTTTCCTTGGCATCGGTGCTAGCGCTGCTGCTTTACCCGCTGGTTTCCAATTCCAGCGTGTCGTTCACCGCCTTCGCCATGTTTCTGGGCGCGGCGATGTCGATTACCGCCTTTCCGGTGCTGGCCAGAATTATTACCGAGAACAACCTCCAGGGCACGCGCTTGGGCACGCTGGCGCTCACCTGCGCGGCGGTGGACGACGTGACAGCCTGGTGCTTGCTCGCCGTGGCGATTGCCGTCACTCGCACCAACAGCATGGCCGGCGCGTTGCCCACGATTGTGGAATCCGTGCTCTATATTGTCTTGATGCTGACAGCGGGGCGCTGGCTGCTGAACCGGCTTTCCGCCCACTACAACCGCACCGGCAAGCTGAGCCAGCTGCTGCTGGCGTGGATTTATATGGGCGTGGTGGCTTCCGCCCTGATCACCGAATGGATCGGCATTCACCTGATCTTCGGTGCCTTCCTCCTGGGGGCGGCAATGCCCAAAAACCCCGGTTTGGTGCGGGATCTCGCCCAAAAAACAGAAGACTTTGTTCTCATCTTCCTGCTGCCGGTGTTTTTTGCCTACAGCGGTTTGCGCACGGAAATTGGCCTGCTCAACCGGCCTGAATTGTGGCTGCTGTGCGCCAGTGTCCTCACCGTAGCGATCGCCGGCAAGTACGTTGGCACCTACTTCGCTGCTAGAGTCTGCGGCATTGAGAGCCGGGAAGCCTCCGCCCTCGGCTGGCTGATGAACACTCGCGGGCTGACAGAACTGATTGTCCTCAATATTGGCCTGTCCCTGGGCGTCATCTCGCCCTTGCTGTTCACCATGCTGGTGATTATGGCGCTGGTGACGACCTTTATGACTTCCCCCCTGCTAGAGTGGACTTATCCAAAAGAGCTAATCCGCCTGGACTCGGCAGTGCCGGTGCCCCCGTCAGAGCCCGTCGCCGGTTCCGCGCCGGTTCCGCAGGAGCTGGAGATGCCGGCGTACCGGATTCTGGTGCCAGTGGCAAATCCCAGCACCCAAAAAGGGCTGCTGCAGCTGGCCGTGGCCATTGCCGGCACTGCCTCGCAACCCGCAGCGGTTGACCTGCTGAGCTTGATTGAGCTGCAAGAAGACTACCTGTTTGAGAGCACCCCACTTGAGGCAGAGCGCTTAATCCAAGAGCGCCGGGAGCGCCTCGAAGAGTTAACTCAAAGCCTGGAACCGCCTGAAAATCGGGCCGGCGTGCGTTCCATTGTCCGCATCTGCAGTGATGTGGCGCGGGAAACCGCTGAAATTGCCAAAATCGACCGGGCGGATTTAATCCTGCTGGGATGGCACCGCCCCGCCTTCAGCAACAACCGCTTGGGGGGGCGAGTCGGTCAAGTTCTCACCACAGCTGCCGCAGATGTCGCCGTCTTTGTGGACCGGGGGCGGGAGCGCTCCGACTCTCTGCTGGTGCCCTACTCCGCCAATATTCACGATGACATGGCGCTGGAATTAGCCTTGAGGCTTTTGGTTAATGACAGTAACAGGCGGCTGGCGGTGCTGCGGGCTGCAGCCCCTGGCATGCCGGCGAGCGAATTCAGCAACGAGTTTCGCGCTCTCATGGAGCAATTGCCAGATACTGTCAGCGATCGCATAGAATTTCCCGTTCTGGAAGCGCCAGAGCCAATCCAAGCGGTGGTGGAAGCGTCTAAATCCGCTGACCTCACCCTTGCCGGCACCAGTCGCGCTTGGGGGATAGAGCGGCAAACCCTGGGCCGGTACACCGATGAGCTGGCCATTGAGTGCCACTCCTCCCTGCTGATTTGCCGCCGGCACTCCCAGTTTACCCCTCACCTCGCCTCGGTCCTCGCACAGCAGCCGGCAGCCCGCAGATAATGTCTAGTTCGCCGGCATAATGTCTGACAGTTCTAAGTGAGTTCTAAGTGAGTTGTGACAATTGTTATTTTTAATAACCCGCCACCGGGAAGGAACGCCAAGGAAAGAGAGGAGAGAGGGGGATCACAAATCATTTAGAACTTCTAAGCCGGCGAAGGGAGGAACTGTCAGCTGAATCCTGTCAGCTGGATTGAAAAGTAAAGAAACAGACATTCAAATTTTTAGTTATCCCTCAACCTATGAGCCATTTAAGTGTAAAGCTATTAACGTTTTATGCAGTTGCAATCGGATCTGTAGCGGTTCTGTTTAAGGTCGTAAGCGCTTACGGGGAGACGAATCTTAAGGCTCCTCCGCCTATAGCTGGACGGTATCTCACTGACACAAGACAATTGCCCAGATGCAATCAGTCGGAAGCTCTAGTTTTAACGATTCTGCAATCGGGGGTTTATTTAAATGGCTCGTTGCAGCCGGCAAGCTGTCAAGACGCCACATGTCCCGTCTCTACAGGGGTTAAGGTTGAGGAGAAACCGGCACTTTCGGGCCGGTGGGACCAAGGAAATTTGACTTTAGCCGGTTCAGTTGCCACACCGGCACTCTGCCCCGAACCCGCCAGTCCCCCCGCAGGAGTCTCACGAGAGACGGTGACGATTCAAGGTAAAATAGAGGGAGAAACGTTGCAAGGTCAAATCACGATCGACTCACGGGGGGAGAGTTTTGAATTCTTCGCTGAGCGAGAAGTGCCGGTGGAACTTCCCAAAACCCACTGACGATCGCAGGGGCGCTGAGAGCCGGTTTATAGCAGCAGTCCTATTGGGCACGGATAAAAGGCGTAGGGCAGGCGTCTCGCCTGCCCTCTTAATCTAATATCCTAAGTTAACTGGCTACTGCTATATAAAAAATAGCAGTAGCCACTTAGGGCGCGGACATGGGCATCATCGCCACAAGTGTTGAATCTTAACAATTCGACATAAAAAAAGCGCCCAAAACGTGCTATGATTTGGGCTACGGTCAAATCAATCCTGTTAATAACCTGTGCTCAACTCATTCTCTAAGATTGTCCAAAATCGTTTGGCTTCTTTGCCTAAAAATGATTATCCTGTCCTTAACACCCGCTTGTTTATGTCCATATGGTTGAGCTATGCAATGGATAAAAGCTTGACCAGTATGAGAGATATATTCAAGCGACTAAATGGAACTGGCTATGAGCTAGATATTTCAACTTTCTCCAAAGCTAATGCGTCCAGAAGTCAAGAGCCATTTCTGAGACTTTATCAACAACTTAATGAGGAAATTTGCCGTCAAAAAAGCCTTCAAAAATATGAGCTGTGTCCTATTGATTCAACTGTCATTACTCTAACGAGTAAATTGCTATGGCTGCAAGAATACTACCAAGTCAAGCTTGTTAGCTCCTTAAATTTAACCACAGGAGTTCCAGAAGAAAACTTAATAAATTTTGGATACGACTCTGACTACAGATATGGAAAAGAGATGTTAGCTAGTTTGCCCCCAAACGGTGTAGGGGTAATGGATCGGGGCTTTTCTAGTTTAAAATTTTTACGGCTCGCCCAGCAGTCAAACAAGTATTTTGTCTTGCGCATACCTAACAACTACAAACTTCAATTTTCTGAAAATAAGGGGCAGTTTCTAGTTGGGACAGGCAAGGACTCAGGAATATATAGAGTTGTTAACTTTTGCGATCTTGAAAAG
>NZ_KB235950.1:369548-370413 GCF_000332335.1 Kamptonema formosum PCC 10802
ATTTATGTTTCGCTGATAGCTTACCTGATATTAAAGATAGTAGATATTCCTAAAGAATGGGGGACTACGCTACTAGATAAACTCCGCTATCTTCAATGTTGTATGTGTCAAGAAATCAGCTATGTCCACTGGATAGAACGACTTCTCTCTGGCTAAGCATTTTTACTCAGGGCAGGATAAATGTAAGCTAAAATGTAAAGTTTTGTGACAGAATTCAACACTTGTGCATCATCGCATCATCACACGATCGCATTAGACATTGGGCATTATCGTATTGAGCATCATCGCATCATCGCATCATCGCATCATTGCATAATCGCATCATCCTATTGGGCAAAAGCTGTGAGTCTTCCATGATGCGCCATGCCCCATGCGCCATACCCCATGCGCCCCCGAGACAGCGCTGGGGAGGAGTCAGACAAAGGAATGGAAGCATGTAGGGGCGGGTTCATCCACAAAGAGTGCCACACAGCCGGAAAAGCATAAAAACCCGCCCCGCCACATCCCCAACCCCTGGCGAAAAAGCCAACAGTCTCCCAACAACTGCCCGACAGGCACTCTAGCCGTGTTAAAGTCAATAAATCCGCGCAAACACTTTCAGTGCGCCCCGCCGGCACCGGAGAAACAGAAAATTTCGTTTTTTCCCGAGCCCGGAGGTGCATCCAAACTGTTTAACCGGAAATTGTCTAATTTAAAACCTTGCAACCACTGTCAGACAAGCACTTAAGCTCTGTAAGTTATAATAAATCCGTGTAAACACTTTCAGTGCGCCCCGCCGGCAAGCGGAAACCCTAAAATTTCGTTTCTTCCCGAGCCCGGGAGTGCATCCAAACTGTTTAACCGGAAATTGTCTAATTTTAGACCA
>NZ_KB235950.1:370513-370958 GCF_000332335.1 Kamptonema formosum PCC 10802
CGGGAGTGCATCCAAACTGTTTAACCGGAATTCGTCTAATTTTAGACCATGAAACCACTGTCAGACAAGCACTTCAGCTCAGTACATTATAAAAATCCGCGTAAACACTTTCAGTGCGCCCCACCGGCAAGCGGAAACCCTAAAATTTCGTTTCTTCCCGAGCCCGGGAGTGCATCCAAACTGTTTAACCGGAAATTGTCTAATTTTAGACCATGAAACCACTGTCAGACAAGCACTTCAGCTCTGTAAATTATAAGAAATCCGCGTAAACACTTTCAGTGCGCCCCACCGGCACCCGGAAACCCTAAAATTTCGTTTCTTCCCGAGCCCGGGGGTGCATCCAAACTGTTTAACCGGAAATTGAGTAAGTTTATCCCCCTGAACCGGCACCCTTGCTTCGGTTTTCCGTAACTCCGCATGCGGTTAACCGAACAAACCCCCCAGA
>NZ_KB235950.1:371058-402976 GCF_000332335.1 Kamptonema formosum PCC 10802
CGCTGGGGAGGAATGGTGAAATCCCCTTTCTGCAGGGATTGCGGGCGGTGGCGGCTGCCGGTGAACCTGAACCGGCACCCTTGCTTCGGTTTTCCGTAACTCCGCATGCGGTTAACCGAACAAACCCCCCAGACAGCGCTGGGGAGGAATGGTGAAATCCCCTTTCTGCAGGGATTGCGGGCGGGTGGCGGCTGCCGGTGAACCTGAACCGGCACCCTTGCTTCGGTTTTCCGTAACTCCGCATGCGGTTAACCGAACAAACCCCCCAGACAGCGCTGGGGAGGAGTCAGACAAAGGAATGGAAGCATGTAGGGGCGGGTTCATCCACAAAGAGTGCCACACAGCCAGAAAAGCACAAAAACCCGCCCCGCCACATCCCCAACCCCTGGCGAAAAAGCCAACAGTCTCCCAACAACTGCCCGACAGGCACTCTAGCCGTGTTAAAGTCAATAAGTCCGCGCAAACACTTTCAGTGCGCCCCACCGGCACTGGGGAAACAGAAAATTTCGTTTCTTCCCGAGCCCGGGGGTGCATCCAAACTGTTTAACCGGAATTCGTCTAATTTTAGCTCCTGCAACCATTGTCAGATAAGCACTTCAGCTATGTAAATTAGAATAAATCCGCGTAAACACTTTCAGTGCGCCCCGCCGGCAGCCGGGGAACAGAAAATTTCGTTTCTTCCCGAGCCCGGGGGTGCATCCAAACTGTTTAACCGGAATTCGTCTAATTTTAGCTCCTGCAACCATTGTCAGATAAGCACTTCAGCTATGTAAATTAGAATAAATCCGCGTAAACACTTTCAGTGCGCCCCGCCGGCAGCCGGGGAACAGAAAATTTCGTTTCTTCCCGAGCCCGGGGGTGCATCCAAACTGTTTAACCGGAAATTGTCTAATTTTAGACATTGCAACCATTGTCATACAAGCACTTCAGCTGTACAAATTATAATAAATCCGCGTAAACACTTTCAATTGTTTCCCACCGGCAGCGGGGAAACCCAAAGTTTTCGTTTCTTCCCGAGCCCGGGGGGTATCCAAACTGTTTAACCGGAATTGGAGCAATTGTAGACACTGCAACACCTGACATTTTTATATTGACAGCCGGCAGCAGGGATTGGATTTACCCGGATGCCAGTTTGTCCGCCCAGCGGGTTGTCTCGGGCAGCCGGTATTTAGGCGTGCAGCGCATAACACAATCAATGGCTGCTGTCAAGCTGATGCGGTGGCCGGTGGAAATATACACCGGCTTGACTCCGCACCGGGTTCTCAGAACTGCGCCCACCGTCTCGCCCCGGTGGGTGAGGGGTTGCCAGCTGCCTCGCCGCTGGGGCAACTCGTCGTGTGTGCCAACCAGCAGGGACTTAGCGACGCCGATAGCAGGTATATTTGTCAGTACGCCCAAATGGCAGGCAATGCCAAACCGGCGCGGGTGGGCGATGCCTTGGCCATCGCAGAGCAGCAAGTCCGGGGTGAGGCTGAGCTTTTCCAGGGCGTCGAGGACTGCCGGCACCTCTCGGAAGGAGAGGAAACCGGGAATGTAGGGAAAGGTGGTGGGGCGGCGGGCGATCGCGTGTCCGGCGAGGTGCAAGTCGGGAAAGCTGAGTACGGCGACAGCCGCCTGAGTCATATTCTCTGCCAGATCGTAGCCGACATCGACACCGGCCACATAGCGCACAGGCCCGAGTTGGTCTTCCGCAATCACGGACTGGCGCAGCAGCTCCTGGATTGCGATTGCCTCCTCGATCGTGAGGGGCCAAGAGTGACGCTGGTTAATCTGCATATTAGTTAAACTAAATTCAGAGTGACAGGGTTTGAGGGGTTAGGAGTTAGGGCTCAGGGGAAGAGGTTTCCGGTTGGAGGGACACCCCGCGCCGTTCCACCTGCCACCGCGCCACCTGCCACCTAACACCTACAAAATCAGGAGACACCTCGGACTCAAATTATAGCATCTTTTTTGTAGGGCGACATCTGAGTTGAGTGATTGTCTTACCTGAAAAACCCTGCCGAGCTGCGCTCGTGCGGCTGCGTCATATCCTGAAGTTGAGCGAAACATGAAAACCGCAGATATTAGTGATGCTTATAAGACAGCCCTGTACATTAGCGGGGGCATTGTACTGCTGCTGACGGCGATTCTTTTCCGACCTTTTGTGATTGTAAATGCCGGCGAGAGGGGGGCAGTCATGCAATTCGGCAAAGTTCAAGATAAGGTCCTGGATGAGGGGCTCCACTTTATTGTGCCGGTGGTAACCTCGGTAAAAAAACTCAGCGTTCGCGTGCAGAAGAACGACGTGAACGCCGAAGCGGCATCCAGAGACTTGCAAGATGTCAAAACCGATGTGGCCCTCAACTGGCACATTGACCCCAATCGCGTGAATGAGGTTTTCCAGCGGCTGGGGGATGAAACAGAAATTGTGAATCGGATTATCTCGCCGGCAGTGTCGGAAGTGGTCAAGGCGGCGGCTGCCAAAAAGAACGCTGAGGAAATCATCACCAAGCGCACCGAACTGAAGCAAGAAATTGACAATCAGCTGAAAGCGCGGTTAGCCGCTTACGGGGTGCTCGTGGATGATGTGTCTTTGGTGAATGTGTCTTTCTCCCCAGAATTTGCCAAAGCGATTGAGGCCAAGCAGATTGCTGAGCAAGAAGCCAAACGGGCGGAGTTTATCGCCCTGAAGGCGAAGCAGGAAGCGCAGGCAGAAATCAACCGCGCCAAGGGTCAAGCCGAGGCGCAGCGATTGCAGCGGCAGACTTTGACGCCAGACTTGCTGCAAAAGCAAGCGATTGAAAAATGGGATGGCCGGTTTCCGATGGTGATGGGTGGCAGCGGTGCGCTACCGTTTATTAATATCGATACGGGGTCTTTAAATGCGCCAGCCGCTAAGCGGTAGTTCCGTGAAGAACAAACCGATCCTGAGCCAAGAACGCAGCAGGAGGCTCCAGCCTCCTGTTAGCGAGAGGCAGATCCTTTCAGATCTGCGTTCCCGAACTGTAGGGGCGGGAAAGAGTGCCCGCCCCAAAACGCAAAAAAAGTTAGGCAGATTATGAAATCGACGAATGGAATTTATCTTGCCAGTGCGGTGGCGGCGCTGCTCGTGCTGGCGCTAATTGTTTTCCAGCCGTTCGCCATTGTGAATGCCGGCGAGCGGGGTGTTGTGTTGAATTTCGGGCAAGTTGAGGACAGGGTTCTCAGTGAGGGGATTCACCCGATCGTGCCGCTTGTCAATTCGGTGAAAAGGCTGAGCGTGCGGGTGCAGAAACACCAAATTCCTGCTGAGGCGGCCTCGAAAGATTTGCAGGATGTGTACACGGATGTGGCGCTCAACTGGCACATTGTGCCGGAACGGGCAAATACGGTTTTTCAGCAGATAGGTGATGAGGGGCAAATTGTCCAGCGGATTATCAACCCGGCGATTGAAGAAGTGCTGAAAGCAGTGATGGCGCAGTACACGGCGGAGCAAATCATTACCAAGCGGGGAGAGGTGAAAGCCGGCATTGACGAGCAGCTGACGGCGCGACTGGCTAATTATAACCTGGCGGTGGATGACATTTCGCTGGTTAATATCCACTTTTCTGACCGCTTCAGGGAGGCGGTTGAGGCGAAGCAAATCGCGGAACAAGATGCCAAGCGGGCAGAGTTTGTAGCGCTGAAGGCGATGAAGGAGGCGGAAGCAGAAGTGAACCGCGCCCAAGGTCAGGCGGAGGCGCAGCGACTGCTGCGGGAAAATCTGACCCCGGAAATTCTGCAAAAGCAGGCGATTGAGAAATGGGATGGCCATTTTCCGACGGTTTTGGGGGGGAGCAGTCCTCTGCCGTTTATCAATCTCGATTCTGCTAAATAGGTGCCATAAGAAAATAGGTGGCATAAAAGTAGCCGGCCATACAGCTAGTTAGGAGGGAGAAAGGGTTAAATCTTCTGTCTTTGGGTCAGATTAACCTAAAATCTGGGGAAATCTCCCCCTTAAGCTTAAGAAGTTATTAAGAGAATCCGGTTTGCCAGATTTTTGTGGCTAACTAGAAACGATAAGATACTTCCTAACTGCGTCAATAGCCCCATCTGTGCCGCCCGCGCCTTATGGGGCTTCTTTTTCTCTGGGACGGAGGATGCTTTTGCCGGACTGCAGCTGATAGGCTGGGGGCAAGTGTAGATAGCTGTTTTATGCCTAGCAAACAACTCCCTCCCGGCGAGATGGGGTGGCCGGTGATTGGCCAAACCCTGCAATTTCTGTTCGACCGGGACTATCTCAAGAAGCGCTACGCCCAGTACGGGCCGATTTTTAAAAGTGGGCTCCTGGGCAAACCGACTGTATTTATGATTGGCCCAGAGGCGGCTGAGTTTGTCCTGGCAAGTCATTTCGACTGTTTTTCCTGGCGGGAAGGTTGGCCAGATACGTTTAAGATCCTGCTGGGGGAATCCCTATTCCTTCAAGAAGGGGAGGCGCACCGGCGCAACCGGCGGCTGATGATGCCGGCGCTTCACGGACCGGCACTGGCTGGCTATGCCAGTACGATGGAGTCAATTGTCCAAAGCTATCTGCGCCGGTGGCAGGAAAAAGGGGAACTCACTTGGTTCGAGGAGTTCAAACAATTAACGTTTGATATTGCCAGCCAGCTGCTGGTGGGGGCAACTCCTGGTCCCGAGGTGGCGCGAGTCAGCCGGCTGTTTTCCACTCTGACGAATGGGTTCTTTTCGATTTTTCCTTCCCGCTTGCCGTGGACGAAGTTCGGCAGGGCGATCGCAGCCCGCAACCAGCTGCTAGAGCACATCGCTAAAGTTGTTGAGGAGCGCCGGCAAAACCCCACTAAGGATGTTCTCAGTTTGCTCATACAAGCCCGCGATGAGGAAGGCAATTCCCTGAGCGAGAAAGAACTGATAGATCAAGCGATGCTGATGCTGTTTGCCGGCCATGAAACGACAACTTCTATGTTAACTTGGCTGTGCCTGGAGTTGGGGCGCAATCCGCAGGTGTTGCGGCGCGCCCGCGAAGAGCAGATGAAGCTGGCGCAAACCGGCCCGCTGAATTTGGAACAGCTGGGGCAAATGCCTTATTTAGAGCAAATCCTGTTAGAAATTGAGCGGTTGCACCCGCCGGTGGGTGGTGGCTTTCGTGGCGTGGTGAAGCCATTTGAGTTCAACGGCTATCATGTGCCGGCTGGCTGGCAACTTCAGTATTCTATTGTGACGACGCACCGGCTGCCTGATGTTTACCCGGAACCGGAGAAATTTGACCCCGACCGGTTCAGTCCAGAGCGTCAGGAACACAAAAAGCGCCCGTTTCGCTTGATTGGGTTTGGCGGCGGTCCCCGCGTCTGTATTGGAATTGCCTTTGCCAAGCTGGAAATGAAGATTGTGGCGGCGCATTTGTTGCGGGAGTATCAGTGGGAGTTGCTCGCCGGTCAGAGTCTGGAAGCCGTTCAGATTCCCACTCGCCGTCCTAAAGATGGCCTGCGGGTTCGGTTGGCGAGGCTATAGGGTGCGTTAAGACGCCAGCCGGCGGCTCGCGAAACTGGCCAAACATCCCGACTCTCACTGCCGCCAGTGAGAGCTGATTTATAAAGAAAAAGTGAAGCCACAAGAAACCCGGTTTCTTATGGTGGGTTAGCCGCAAGTAGGGGCGGATTGGCCATCCCCGGCTGGCGCTTTCGCTGCGGGAAACCCTGAAACGCTGTTTTTGGTGCCGGCAGCCTCCGGTTTGTAAAAAAAATCTTTAACTCCAAAAAGTCACACACTGCCCTGTGAAATCGTGTACTATATAGAAAGAACAGCCGAGCCTCTCAACTTTTTGCCAGTGGGGCCAGTTCAGTCAAACCCTATGGCTGAATGTAAGCAACCGGCGTTCAACTCAAAATATCACGCATTTCATAAGATTGTATATGACGCAACTGCCACAAGTAGGTCTTCTACCCAAAGAAGAGATCGAAGCCGCTCAGGCGACTATTACTGAACTCAATAATTACAAGAGTCGCCACTGGGCCATTGGTCTGAACGGAGATACCTTACAGCCCGATGGATTTCTGAAATTCTTTTCAGATCGCAATCTGCCGTTCCAATTTTATTTACGGAATTACGCTTCCATAGGCGACCCATCCGCTTACGACCTGAACATCTCTACCCTGCAAAACTATATCCAAATTGTACGCGATCGTGAGATTCAAGCTTGCCAAGGGACAATCAATGAGCTGAGTAATTACAAAGACCGGTACTGGGCCATTGGTTTGAACGGAGATACCCTTCAGCCAGACGGATTTGTCACCTTCTTCGGGGTGAGAAATTTGCCAGTTCAATTTTTTGTGCAGAGCCAAGGTGTTTCAATAGGTGATTACTCTGCCTACGATCAGAACATTGGGACACTAGAGAGCTACATCCAGTCGCTCTAGACCCGATGCTGCCCTCCTTTGCTTGACATGGGGCAATTGGATACAGACAAAAATTAGCGGAAACCCTTTCCGTGCGAGGCGAAAGTCCGAGGGGAGGGCAACCGCTTTTTTTATCTCAACCCCAGGCGATTGCAGCCTTGGGGCTTGAGGCGGTTCGCTTCTTTATCTATAGCAGTTATAGCACTATGCACTTAGGTTAGGACAAGGGGTTTAACATGATGTAGGGGCGGGTTTACCCACAACCTGTGCCACACAGCTACAACACCGATAAACCCGCCCCTAACCTCTGATATACCAGCAGTCATATTGGGCCATAGCCTGTTTTAACCCATATGACTGCTGCTATATAGCAGTAGCCACTTAGATTAGGACATTAGACCTTCAGGCTCGGCGGACGCCGTACATACGTCTATATAGCAGTAGGCATTTAGGGAACGTAAATTCCAGCCTCCCTTGCTCCCTTGCTCCCCCGCTCCCGAAGCTCCTATTGTCCTAACCAATATGACTGCTGCTATATAAACAATCTGTGACATTCTATCTCTTCTCTTTCCTTGGCGTTCTATCCTTAGGGAAGCCGAGAAAGCGCGTCTATGGCGTCTTGGCGGTTCCAAAAATAATTGTTTCACAAATCACTTCTAACGCCTACAGACTTTGATTAAATAGGAAAATCGTCTAGGAAAACTAACCCCTACAATTCATGTCCAAAGCCCAAAAACTCCGGCAAATCCTGGAACGCCCAGAAATTCTCGTACTTCCCGGCGTCTACGACTGCATTGGCGCACAGCTTGTGGAGCAGCTGGGATTCGAGGTTGTCTTCACTAGCGGATTTGGCATTGCCGGCTCCACCCTCGGACGTCCCGACTACGGTTTCCTCACCGCAACCGAAATGCTCTACAGCGTCGGGCGAATTGTTCAATCGGTGAGCACCCCCCTTGTCGCCGATATCGACACCGGCTATGGCAACCCCCTCAATGTTATCCGCACCGTCACCGATGCCGTGCAGCTGGGTGTCGCCGGCATCATCCTGGAAGACCAAGAATGGCCAAAAAAATGCGGCCACTTTGAAGGCAAGCGCGTCATCCCCGCCGAAGAACATATCGAAAAAATTAAAGCAGCCGCCCACGCCCGAGGCGACAGCGGCTTAGTCATCATTGGGCGCACCGACGCCCGCGCCCCGCTAGGTTTAGAAGAAGCAATTCGCCGGGGGCGGGCGTATCGTGAGGCCGGTGCTGATATCGTATTCATCGAAGCGCCCCAATCCCTTGAAGACTTGAAAGCGATAGCCGCTGCCTTTCCAGATGTTCCCTTATTTGCTAATATGATAGAAGGCGGCAAAACCCCCCTCCTCACATCCCGGGAGTTGCAGGAACTCGGCTATAAAATAGCGGTGTTCCCGCTTGCCGGCTTGTTTTCCGCCACCAAAGCAATGGCGGCGTGCTTTCGCTACCTGAAAGAAAACGGCACCACCGCTGGTTTCTCGGATTTGGTAAACTTCCAGGAATTCGAGAAAATCATTGGCGTTCCCGAATATCGCCGGTTGGAGCAACAGTTCAAAGTGGGAAATTGAGTGGAGCTGAGAAACCGGGTTTCTTAAAGAAACCGGGTTTCTTCCCGCAACAGCCTTTCATCCGAGGAACCCCCTGTAGAGAGTGCTGCTGCCTCCCTATTTTTGAAAATGCTGCAAAATTTAAGTAGAAAAAACCTAATTATTAACCGACAATCCCATGCAAACCATCGAACCAACACCTAACATCCAGCCAACTTGTATTACCCTGCGCTCCCAGCTGTCGCAGCTGCGCTCTCCTGTTATCATTGGCGTCGCCGGCGACAGTGGTAGCGGCAAAACCACCTACAGCTACGGCATCCGCCGGCTTATCGGTACTGACATTGTTGATACTATCGCAATGGACGGCTATCATAAAGAAGACCGGGAGCAAAGAAAAATCAGCGGGCGCTTGCCGCTAGATCCAGACGCCAACCATCTGGATTTGCTGCGCGAACACTTAACCCAGCTGAAACAGGGGAAAACCGCAGACGTTCCGATTTACAATCACGCCACCGGCTTCTTTGACCCGCCGGTGCCCTTCGCCCCCAAGCCAATTATCATTGTCGAAGGATTGCACGCCCTCTATCCAGAATTACTTCCCCTCCTGGATTTCAGCATCTATGTTGACCCCGATCACGATGTCAAGTGGCAGTGGAAATTTGAGCGCGACGTGAAGCGCCGGGGGCACCGCGCTGAGACACTCGTGGAGGAGATGCTGAAGCGGGAAGCAGCTTACAAGCGGTGGCTGGATTTCCAAAAGACGAGTGCCGATGTTGTGATTAAAATCTTTAACAGCCGCCTGAAAGAATTTTCCCGCCACGAGTTCACCGGCCAGCTGCCAGAAGGGTATTATAAAGTAGAATTGATTGTCGTGCCGGCACCCGCACCCCTGCCCACTTTGCCCCTGCCATTTGACTTGGCGGCGATGCTGAATGCCAACCAGCCGCCCTTTTTGCTGACAGCAGTTCCCTGCACTTACTGGGGGCGAAATGTTATGATTATACATATCGACGGCGTGCTGTCGCAGCAGACGATTGCCGAACTAGAGCGGCACATTGTCGATTTCACCGGCATTCCCATAGAGCAAGCGATTCTCAAGCGGGAGCGCCAACAAGTTTCTGCGACTGAATTCGCTCAATTGCTGGTTGCTTGGCGCTTTTTGGAACAGGTGAGTGACTTGCTGGAAGAACGCATGAGTTAGCCGCAGAGAAACCGGTGAAACCGGGTTTCTTGAAGAAGCCCGGTTTCTGCCCCTCAAAACTTCAGCCGGTCGCCAGTGCGCAGATCAAACCAGTGAATCGACTGTGGCGGAATTCCTAAACTAATCTCCTCACCACTCCACGTCCGATCTGCCGGCAGCAGGACACGCACGGTCAGGGAGTCGCTTTCTCCCCCTCCTGAGGCGACGCGCACGCTAATTAAATTTTGCCCTCCCAAATTTTCCACCAAATACACTTTCCCCTGAATTGCCGGCGAATCTGCCGGTGGCTCCAGCTGGAGGTGTTCCGGGCGCACCCCCAGCACAATCTCTGGCGGAACTGTAGGGAGCGCCGGCAAGGGAATTCTGAACTCTCCCAGCATGGCAGAATTTCCTTGACATTTTAGCGCCAGCAAATTCATCTGGGGGCTGCCAATAAAGCCAGCGACAAATTGATTTGCCGGCTGGGTGTAAATTCGCTGCGGCGAATCGAGCTGCTGCACGTCGCCATTATAGAGTACCGCCACTTTTGTCGAGAGCGTCATCGCCTCCGTTTGATCGTGGGTGACATAAACAACCGGTGCCGGTTGCGCTTGAAACAGCTGCTTGAGTTCCGCCCGCACTCGCTCTCGCAGCAGCGCATCCAAATTGCTCAGCGGTTCGTCGAGCAAAAACACGTCCGGTTTGCGCACTAAAGCGCGACCCACCGCCACCCGCTGTCGCTGCCCCCCTGACAGCTGGCTGGGTTTGCGATTCATTAAGTCTTCTAATCCCAGCTTTTTCGCCACTTCACCCACGCGCTGCCCGATTTCAGAGGGCGGGATTTTGCGCAGCTTGAGTCCGGATGCCATGTTTTCGCAGACAGTCATGTGGGGGTAGAGGGCGTAGCTTTGAAATACCATCGCAATGTTGCGGTCGCCGGCACTTAAATGAGTTACGTCGCGATCGCCAATCAGGATTTTTCCCCGGGTTGGTTCTTCCAAGCCGGCAATCAGCCGCAGGGTGGTGGATTTGCCGCACCCAGACGGTCCGAGTAAGGTGAGAAATTCATCGTCGCCGACTTCGAGGCTGATGTCTTTGACTGGGATGATTTTGGGGCTGTAGGTTTTGTTGAGGTTTTGGAGTTGCAGTTTGGGCATAGTTTTTTTTACCGCCCCCGTGAAGGGACGCCAAGAAGAGTTTTCAGGGAGGTTGAGGTTGGGGGAACTCTGACTTGAAAAGGTTCGTAGTAGGGCTTTAGCCCTTTATGCTGAAATTTTGGTTTTTTCAACCTTTTACGGCACCGGCTGTCAGCCCCTGGACGATTTTGCGCTGGAAGAAGAGTACGAGGAGAACCAGGGGGAATGTTCCGACTGCAGTGGCGGCGGCGATCGGACCATAGGGAATTTCAAAGACTGATGTTCCTCCCAACTGGGCGGCTGCAACGGGGATGGTTTTCATGCTGTCGCGAGTGATGAAGGTGAGGGCGAATATGAATTCGTTCCAGGCGAAGATGAAGGTGAGGATGCCAGTTGTGATCAAGGCCGGCACAGTGAGCGGAAGCAAGATTCGCACCAGCATTTGCCAGATGCTGTATCCGTCTACTCGGGCGGCATCTTCTAAGTCGCTCGGCAGTTGCTGGAAGAAGCTCCGCATTACTAGAATGGTCAGGGGTAAGTTGACGGCTGTATAGGGTATGATTAGGGCTAAGTAGTTGTTGCCGAGATTGAGCGCCCGCACGATTTCTAATAAGCCCAGAAACAGCAGGATGTAGGGGAATAGGGTGACAGTCAGGACGCCGGTGACGATCAATTTATCGCCCGGAAGTCTTAAACGCGCTAGGGCATAAGCGGCGGGTGCCCCTAAACCCAAAGCTAGGGCGGTGGAGGTTAGGGCGACAAAGGCGCTATTGAAGATGTAGTTGAGAAACGGGCGTCGCTCGAAAAGTTCGATGTAGTGAGCGAGGGTATATCTTTTAGGAAAGTACACATTGGGAACAGCGGAAATATCTGCATTCACTTTGATAGAAGTGAGAAACTGCCACGCCACAGGGGCCAAGCAATATCCCACGATTAGCAATACGGAAATCGGCAAGACAATTCGCCTCATTATAATAGCTTTTGAAACCGTTTGCCGGTCGGTGAACTTTTGGGTCGCAGTCATGGTTTGTCTCTCTTTTATCTCTACCTGCAAGTCCCCCTTGTTTAGGGGCTGACGGGAGCCAATTTGGCCAAATCGCAGCTAAATGGTATTCTCAGGTCTAATCCGAACCAGCCGCTTTTGCCCGCAGTTTTGCTAAAAATAAACTGGCAACTGCCACTGCTAGCAACAGCAGCAAAAATGTTACCACAACCAGGGCCGAACCGTAGCCAAAATCCAAGTATCGCATCACTGTCGCGTAAACGTAAATCGAAACCATCTCTGTCGCACTGGCAGGTCCGCCGCCGGTCATGACCCTGGGCAAGTCAAACATGCCGAAAGCTTGGGCAACCCGAAACACGAGGGCAATCAGGATTTGCGGCATCAGCAGGGGCAGGGTGATGTCGCGGAAACTTTGCCAGGGGCTAGCGCCGTCAATGGCGTGGGCTTCGTAAAAATCTTGGGGAATCGATTGCAAGCCGGCTAGTAGTATTATACTGATAAAAGGAGTGGCTTTCCAAACATCAGCAGCGATAATCGCCACCATTGCTAGCGCCGGTTCTCCCAGCCAGGTGAGGGGAGATTCAATCACGCCCAACCGCAGCAAGATATCGTTGACAACACCGAACTGGTCATTAAACATCCACGCCCAACCCAGTGCGATCAGAGCGGTTGGCAAAGCCCAGGGGATAATCGCAATCGTCCGCACTCCCCCTCGCCCCGGAAAGGATTGATTCAGCACTAAAGCAATTGCCATTCCCAGAACTAATTCTAGGGGGACAGAAACGACAGTAAATATTGTTGTGTTCTGCAAGCTTTGCCAAAAGCGCCCGTCTAAAGACATCCGCAGGTAATTGTTGAATCCAGAAAAGACAGGCTGCAATTGGGTGCCCAGATTTTGCGTAAACAGGCTCAACCAAAAGGCGCGACCAATGGGGTATGCAAAAATTAAAAGTAGCAGCAGCAGCGCCGGTGCTGCCAATATCCAGCCGGTCAGTTGCTCTTGTTTGCGAATTGCGTCCAATTTCATCATAGGATTTTGGAGTTTGGATTTTGGAGTTTGGATTTTGGATCTATCATTTTTATTGGGGGTGCTGTCTGGTTTTAGTGGGGAGGGTTTTGATTGATGCGACAGTCATAGCCAGAATTTCGTTGATTTCGGATATTAGGCTCGTTAGCTTCGCTGCCTCTACCATTCCAGCTTCGATGAGCAGCTCCATCCAGTAAAGGCTTTCGTCTGCCTCTTCTTCTACTATACAAAGTTTGGCAATGACATCAGCTGTTGATTTTCCCCGGCAGGCTGCCCGGTAGTTAGCCCCCACAGAGGTGGCAGAACGCAGCAACTGCTTGCCAATCACTTCTGCGGTTCGGTTTTTTGGCAGCGACTCCACAAGACGGATACATCGCAGGGCCATCTCTTTTGTCCGCTTTTTAAACTGTCGCTCATCCATTTCTCTCTCACCCACCATCTAAAATACCCAATCTAAAATCCAAAATCCAAAATCTAAAATCTAAAATCAACTGCCCAGCAACCGGCGCGTCTCGCCAGCTGCTGCTTTCATGGCTTGTTCCGGACTGAGCCGCTTTGTGAGAGCGGCGCTGAGATAGCGCTGCAAAATATCGGATGCCTGGGCGTATTGCGGAATCGGGGGGCGCAAAACCGAATTGTCAAGCACTTTTAAAATTTGCAAAAAGTGGCTATATTTAGCAAGAATCTCGGCGTCAGTGTAGAGCGCTTGCCGCGCCGGCATTTTTCCCGTATCTAAGGTGTACTTTTTCTGAGCATCGGCACTGGTAAAAAACTTAATCGCTCTCCACGCTTCCTCTGGATGTTTGGTAGATTTGGAAATTCCCAAACCCCATCCCCCCAGACAAGCGCCGCTCGCACCACCCGATGCGTGAACCATCGGTTTCAGCGCAATTTTGCCTCGCACAGGAGAATCTGCCTGATTCGCCAAATCCCAAACATAGGGCCAGTTTCGCAGAAAAACTGCTTTGCCACTCTGGAAAAGCCGGCGAGTTTCTTCTTCCTGGTAAGTGGTTACGCCGGGGGGAGAAATGCCAGATTCAATAGTGTTCAGTAAAATCTCAACCGCCTCTATCCCTTGCGGTTTGTCCAGCCCCACCTCGCCGGTTTCGGGGTTAATCCAGAAACCGCCGGTGCTGTGCAAGACCTCAACAAATGTCGCCGCCAGCCCCTCGTATTGTCGCCCCTGCCAGACATAACCCCACTGGGCTGCGCCCTGTTTTTGCAGCGCTTGCGAAATTTTCACCAGCTCGTTAAAGGTTTCTGGGGGTTTGTACCCTGCCTTTTGTAGCAAGTCTTTGCGATAATATAGCAAACCGGCATCAGATGTGAAGGGAATTCGGTACAGCCCGCCCTGATAGCGCCCGCCGTTGATATCCTCCGGCATAAATTCCGCTAATTCTTGCTGAGAGAGCCGGTCTGACAGATCTACCAGCCATCCCGCAGCTGCAAATTTGGGCACCCAGACAATATCCATATAAACCAGGTCGTAGGGGGAGTCGCCCAGGATAAATGCTGAGGTGTACAGGTCTTCGACGGCATCAGTCGCATTCGGCGCTTCCAGGATGTTGAAGTGAATGTCTGGGTTTTTGGCGTGAAATTCCTCAACCAGCGGTGCCCACTGGGTCTTTTCAGCGGCGGCAATTAATACATTCAGCGTCACTTTATCTCGGGTGAGCGCCGGTGGGTTGAACAACAGCGCCACACCCAGCACCAGGAAGACACTCAGTATGCCCAGGATGCCGGTAAATCCATATTTTTGCGGTAATTTTTGCCAGAGACTGGCTGTAACAGGGTTTTTCATAGCAATCTGGCGATTCAACAGGAGCGCACCGCGCTCAACAGTGCCGGCGCTTATTTCATTCATAGCTCGCTATGCTCCCGACTGGCGGACTTGGGGCGCTAATGCAAAAAAATTTAAGATAAATTAAACTGAGTTAACACTCCAAGGGCAAGATTGCTAATTTTTGTTAAATAGCCGGACAGCCAATTTAGCGGCAGTGCGCAATCCGATAGGATTGGAGATTTAACTCGATAAACTGAAAACCCGGTTTCTCAGAAGAAACCGGGTTCCTGGAAGCGGGCGGGGTAGTTTACCGTTTCAGCCGGCTTGCATTGCCAAGCTCCCGCTACTGCTGGACTTCCTGCTGGCGCTGCGGATTTTCCTGGGGATAAATGGCAATTGCGGTATTGACTGCGGCAATCCCCAGCAAAATCAGGGCAACCCATAAAACGATCTTTTCCAGCCAAATCATGCCGGCTTTTTCGGAATCCGGCGTCTCCGTCCCTAAATTCTGAATAGGCTGGCTTTGGGCGGTGCTGTCCCTAGCGCTTATATCTTCGGGATCGGGTGGCTGCCGGTTCCCCCCTGCAACCGGGCGGTGCCGGTTATTGCGGTTGTCTCTGGAACCGAATACCGCCTGGATCTTGGAAAGTGCTCTTGTGTGCAGTTCGCGCAGCGCTCCTTTGCGCGAATCCCGATCCGGGATAGAAATAAACTGCGATTTGTGCCGAGGAATTAAGTTTGCCACGATAGACTCACTGCTATTGAAAAGTGGACAGATCCAGAAACCGGGTCTGGTTGTTTTGGCAGTGATGCACCTCTGTGCAATTCTCATGTTTAGGGAATTCGCAACTTGGCCAGAGGTGGCGCACTTAGGGCAAGGGCAGCAATGGCAGCGGCGGCTCACCTCTATTACCTATTTCCACAGATGGAGACACCTTTCCGGCTGCCATGCTGCCGGCAAACCGGCTGGGATCGCGCCATACTGAGCTTTCCGCACGCGCCGGCGCGGGCTGCGCCTCTCAAAGCGCCACCTCCCCCCTGACATACGCCTTCAGGAATATGTACAATTACTTACCGTTCTGGGGGCCCCAATTAAATTTTGGGCAGTTACTTAGATGGCGCTCACTTGTGGGGCGTTGCCCAATTGCGGGACGGCAATGCCTGCAGGGGCAGACCCCCCTGCCCGCCCCGTCCGAAGTGTGGGGGCGACCCCAGGGGGATGTGCCCCTACAGTTTCATCCTTTTGATGTGCGACGCCACTTATAGTGATTTGTCTGAAAAGCCTATTGACTTTTGCGCTCCGTTACGCTTCTCACCCAGCTTCAAGGAGATTAAACCCGTTCTATAGAAAATAATCAATGATTACCATTGGTCTTTGTAATGACTGAAAAATGGTTAGGGATTAATGCTCAGCAGGACGCCCGATTAACGCAGTATCATAAGTTTCGATTACAGTTACCATCGGCGAATTCTTGGGATCGCGAAGAAAATTTGCAGCCATCTCAAGATAATCTGTAAGGGGAATCTTAAGTAAACATTAACCTGCCTTCGTCCGGCTCGCGGACTGACTGGGACAGCCTCAGGGTTGGGCCCAAAGTTTCTCTATGTTTTTGGTTTATCAGAGGTAATGCGGATGGCTCAGTTCCTGCTTGAGAGCGTTTGGTTAGTCCCTTGCTACGCCTTAATGGGTGCGCTTTTTGCCGGAGCTTGGTCGCCTGGACTTATCCGGCGCACTGGGCCAAGACCGGCAGGGTACGTCAACCTATTAATGACCTTGCTGGCGTTTGCGCACAGCTTGTTCGCCCTGTCGGCCACCTGGAACCAGCCGGCGCAACAGCTCTCTGTAACCTGGCTGAGTGCTGCCGGTTTGAACCTCGACCTTGACTTGGAAATCTCGTCGGTCAGTGTCGGGGCCATGCTCTTAGTCACCGGCTTGAACCTGCTGGCGCAGATTTACGCGGTCGGGTACATGGAGATGGACTGGGGCTGGGCCCGCTTCTATTCCCTGCTGGGACTGTTTGAAGCCGGCATGTGCTCCCTAGTCCTGTGCAACTCCTTGTTCTTTAGCTATGTAATTCTGGAAATCCTCACCCTGGGGACATACCTGCTAGTCGGGCTGTGGTTTAGCCAGACCCTAGTGGTCACAGGTGCCCGCGACGCTTTCCTCACCAAGCGGGTGGGAGATTTAATCCTGCTCATGGGGGTGGTTGCCCTCTTGCCCCTGGCAGGAACCTGGAACTATACCGAACTGGCCCAGTGGGCGGAGACTGCTACTATCGACCCCAAGGTGGCTACCCTGCTCAGTCTGGCATTAATCGCCGGCCCCTTGGGCAAGTGCGCCCAGTTCCCCCTGCACCTGTGGCTGGATGAAGCGATGGAAGGGCCGGTCCCCTCTACGATTTTGCGGAATTCAGTGGTCGTGGCCACCGGCGCGTGGGTGCTGATCAAGCTGCAGCCGGTTTTAGCCCTGTCGCCGGTAGCGAGTGCGGTCATGATCTCAATCGGCGCAGTCACCGCCATTGGCGCGTCCTCAATCGCCATCGCCCAGATTGACATCAAGCGCTCCCTCTCCTACTCCGTCAGCGCTTACATGGGCTTGGTGTTTATCGCCGTGGGGACGCACCTTGACCAAACAGCCCTGATGTTGCTGCTCACCTACGCCGTTTCCATGGCCCTCCTGGTAATGAGCACCGGCACCATCGTCTGGAACAGCATCACCCAAGACCTCACCCAGTATGGCGGACTTTGGTCGCGGCGGCCCATATCCGGGCTGTGCTATATCGTCGGCGCTGCTAGCTTAATCGCAGTCCCCCCTCTCGGCGGCTTCTGGGCGCTGCTGCAAATGGCCGATAGCTTGTGGGCCACCCAACCCCTGCTGGTGGGCGTCTTGCTGTTGGTTAACGCCTTAACCGCCTTCAGCGTCACTCGCGAGTTTGGCCTGATTTTTGCCGGCAAACCCAAGCAAATGACCGAACGCTCGCCCGAAGTCCACTGGCCAATGGCCTTGCCGATGGTCGTTTTAGCCGGCTTTACCCTGCACGTTCCCCTGCTGCTGCTGCAGTGGCACTTGCTGCCAGACTGGGCCACCCTCGATAAAACCGCTGCCGGCTTGCTGCTGGCGTCCAGCATTCTCGGTTGCGGCGCAGGGGCGGTGATTTACCTCAATAACAGCTCAAAGTTGCCGGTGCAATTTGGCTCCAAGTCCCTGCAAGACTTTTTTGCCTACGACTTCTACACCGCCAAGCTTTACCGCCTCACGATCGTGTTTGCCGTCGATTCAGTTTCAAAGGTAATTTACTGGCTTGACCGCTATATCGTGGATGGCGTGGTGAACTTGGTCGGATTGGCCACTCTTTTTGGCGGGCAGAGCTTGAGGTATAGCGTCTCCGGTCAGAGTCAGTTTTACGTCCTGACCATCCTCGTCGGAACAGCGCTCATCGGATTTTTGGTGAGCTGGCCATTGCTGTCTCGCCTTTCCCTGATTGTGGGAGCCGGTTGAAGTGATTTGAGAGCTGAGATGTGATATTTTAGATTGAACAGTCAATCTAAAATATCAAATTCATGGTATATTCTTAAAAAGAAATTAAAATTGAAAATTCAGAGAGGAGAACGTGAGCGTTAAAAATCAGAGGCTGCCTCTTTCCCGCCGAAATTTGCTAAAATTAAGTGCCGGTGCGATCGGGACAGGGGCGCTGACAGCAGGACTCGGCTGCAACAAGAACAATGCGGCGGTTTCCGAACCAGCCAAGACCCCTGTTTCCGAACCAACAAAGGGGGCTGTTTCCCCAATGGCCATTAACCATAATGACATGACCCCCGATCAGATTGTGCAACATTTAATGGAGGGGAATCAGCGCTTTGTTGCCAACAAACGTCAAACCCCCAACCAAGACACCGCACGTCTGACAGAAATTACCAAAGGTCAGAAGCCATTTGCGGCGATTCTCGGCTGTGCCGACTCGCGGGTGCCGGCGGAGATTGTCTTTGACCAGGGACTTGGGGACCTCTTTGTCTGTCGCGTAGCCGGGAATATCGCCACTCCCGAGGAGATTGGCAGTCTGGAATTTGGCACCCTAGTATTAGGGGCGAAAGTCATAATGGTACTCGCCCATGAACGGTGTGGTGCGGTAGACGCCACAATCAAAGGCGCTCAAGTACCCGGTCAAATTGGCAGTTTGCTAGAGGCCATTAAACCAGCTGTAGACAAGTCAAAAGGAAAGTCGGGCGACGCGCTGGAAAACGCCACAAAAGAGAATGTTCTGCATCAAGCTGAAAACTTGAAAGCATCTCCAGTCATTTCTAAATTAATTCAGGAAGGAAAACTGAAAGTCGTAGGGGGTTATTACGATTTGGACACCGGAGCCGTGACTATGGTTAGCTAGCCCTCGCTCAATTTATTGTTCCCAGCTCAACCGGGGAACTTCAGATAACGAGAGAAAACTTTTCTAAAGGAGCCGAATCCCAATATGCTCAGTACCTTGATATGGTTGCCCGTGGTGGGGGCTGTGGCTGTCGGGTTTTTGCCCGGAAACCACACAGCAAACCGGCTGCGTTTTATCGCGCTGGCGTTCGCAAGCGGCATCCTCCTCTGGAGTTTTTGGCTGTTGGGCCAGTTTGACTTAACTGCTTCTGGATTGCAGTTCCAAGAGTATTTGCCCTGGATTCCACAGTTAGGTCTTAGCTACAGTCTGGGTGCTGACGGTTTGTCGTTGCCGCTGCTGGTGCTAAGCGCTCTGCTGACTTGGATTGCCATCTATGGCAGTGGCGAAGGCGTTGAGCGCCCCCGGCTTTACTATCCTTTGATTCTCCTCGTCAATTCCGCTATTGCCGGCGCTTTTGTCGCCCAGAATTTGCTGCTGTTTGTCCTATTTTACGAACTGGAACTCATTCCCCTGTACCTGCTGATTGCCATCTGGGGGGGTGAGAAGCGCGGCTACGCAGCCATGAAGTTTCTCATCTACACCGCTGTTTCTGGAATCCTGATTCTCGCAGCATTTCTGGGGATGGCGTGGCTGAGCGGATCTGGCAGCTTCGACTGGAACTCCATCGCCACCGGCGACTTGCCCCTGACGACGCAGCTGGTACTGATAACCGTGCTGCTGGTAGGTTTCGGCATTAAAATACCCCTGGTTCCCCTGCACACCTGGCTCCCAGATGCCTATGTGGAAGCTTCCCCGCCTGTGGCAATTCTGCTGGGTGGCATTCTCGCCAAATTGGGAACTTATGGCTTGGTGCGTTTCGGTTTGCAGCTGTTTCCTGAAACCTGGGCGCTTGTGGCTCCCGGGCTAGCAATTATCGGCGTCGTTAGTGTCATCTACGGCGCACTCACCGCTATCGCCCAAAAAGACATCAAACGAATGGTGGCTTACAGTTCTATTGGGCACATGGGCTATATTCTAGTCGCTGCAGCCGCCGGCACGCCGCTCAGCCTCCTGGGGGCTGTCGGGCAAATGGTCAGTCACGGTTTAATCTTAGCCATACTGTTTCACTTGGTGGGCGTTGTCGAGAAAAAAGTCGGCACCCGCGAATTGGACGTGCTCAATGGGCTGATGAATCCCATCCGGGGTTTGCCCCTGACGAGCTCCCTGCTCGTTTTAGCCGGCATGGCCAGCGCCGGCATTCCCGGCATGGTGGGCTTTATTGCTGAGTTTCTGGTATTTCAGGGCAGTTTCTCAGCTTTTCCAGTGCCAACCCTTCTGTGCATTATTTCCTCTGGCTTAACCGCAGTTTACTTCGTGATTCTGCTCAACCGCACCTGTTTTGGCCGGTTGAACAACTCTCTGGCGTATTATCCCAAAGTCCGCTGGCCCGAGCGCACGCCGGCTCTCATTCTAGCAGCAATTATCTTCTTCCTGGGAATACAGCCGTCGTGGCTTTTGCGCTGGAGTGAGGCAACCACCACCGCAATGGTGACTGCTTTTGAGACGGCTAGCAATCCCCAAGTCGCTACAGCAATCGAGCTACCCGCCAAGAAATAACAGGGAGGGTGCGTCGGGGCGCACCCCACTCCCTCTCAGACACCTAATTTTGTGACCGTTAAACCCAGAATATAGCGATTCACTCAAAGTCAACTAACATGGTACAAACTCCTGTTAAAACCGTCACTAAACTGCCGCCTTCCAGTCACGAATTTGCCCCAGTCATTCACCGCCTGGAAGCCGGTGGCGCGATGCTGCCGGACACTCCGGAAAATCTCATGCAAATCATCGGCCTTTACAAAGCCTATGCCGTGCCGATGGATTTCTACTGGCGCGACCTTCTCTATATTGCCGAGCAAGTCTTTTTAGAGCCATTTCCGTTTTTTAAATACTTCCTGTCCCAGGAGTATTTAGACCGGCACAACCACTATGCCGGTGATGATGCCGATTTGCGCATATGGCGCGGAGAAGCTACAGCCCACCCCGAACTCCTGGCCTTTATGGAGAAGGGCGAAACCTTCAAAATGCCCAAGCTGTTCCACCACTTGTGGCACGATCGCATCAACATGGAATTCGCCGAAGCGTGCATGCGCGCCATGTTATGGCACAGGGGAATGGGCGGGCAGTTCGATCCGTACCTGGACACCGACGAATACAAAGCCAGCGCCGACCGGGCGATTCAGGCTTATTTCAAGTTCAATCCGGTGATGCTGGGACTCTACAAGCTGTTCCCAGATATGTTCCTCGAACAGGTGCGCCAGCTGTCTTACTACGCTAATCTGGGCTTGTTCTGGGAGGTGATGGCTCCGGTTTTCTTTGAAATGAGCGACCGCTATGACGAAGGGAGCATTAAAAGCGTCCCGGAAGCGATGAATTTCCTGGTCAACGGGATTTTTGCGATTGCCGGTCGCCCCATCTACCACCACGTCTACATTCGCGGCGAATGCTACGAAATCATCCCCAAATCCAAGGGCTTCATGTGGCTGTACGAAGCGGCACTGCCCTATGTGGAAGCGGTTTTCTACCGCACGGCTCCCTTCCGGGGTACGAAGTCTTACAACGCGCAGGCGAAGCAAGTCCCTCAAGACCAGAAAGATTTCCACTACGGGATTCTTTATGCCGACGTTTTCCCAGTCGGCACTGCCGGCATTCCGCCGACACAGCTGATGCAAGATATGCTGCACTTCTTGCCGCCCTATCTGGTGGATTACTACAGCCAGCACTGCCGGGGCGAAGATGATATGCTCATTCAGCTCGGTATCAGTTTCCAGCGCTCGATGTACTGCGTCACCTCTGCGGTCATTCAAGCGTTGCGGACTGCCCTGCTCTATCCTTTAGATGACCCCAATCCCAAGCATCTGATGGCGAACCGGAAGTTTTTTGAAGCGCAGATCGATCGCTTCAAGCGTCCGGAAGCTCGCCTGCGGGATATTCAACGCCAGGATTACAGGTAAGCAAATCCGCTCAACCCCCCTGACAAAAAGGGGGCATATTCCCCCAAACGCCCTAAAAAAGGGGGGCTTAAACCGAGGGCCAGAAACCCGGTTTCTCAAAGAAACCGGGTTTCTACCTTTTCTCAACTCGAATATAAACGCTATAATGCAGGCATCACCCACAAGGAGTGCTTGTATGAGCCAGACCGCAGTTGAGAGGGTACGCTGGACTGCCACCGACCTCGAGCTGTTGCCAGACAACGGGAACCGCTATGAAATTATCGATGGAGAGTTATTTGTGACAAGAGCACCGCACTGGGGCCATCAAGAGGTTTCTGCCAATATTTGTACTGAGTTAAAAAACTGGTCGCGAGAAACTGGTTTAGGACGCACCGCCCAAAGCCCGGGAATTATTTTTACGGATGCGGATAATGTCATCCCCGATATCGTCTGGGCTAGCAATGAAAGATTCGCTGCTTTGCTCGATGAGGAAGGGCATTTAACCGGCTCGCCAGAACTAATTGTAGAGGTTCTCTCCCCAGGTGCCGGAAATGAACGGCGAGACAGGGAAGCAAAGCTGAAGCTCTACTCAGTGCAGGGGGTGCAGGAATACTGGATTGCCGACTGGCGCTTGCAACAAATTCAGCTCTACCGGCGCGAGCAAGCCACTCTAAAGCTTGTGGCAACCCTCTTTAGGAATGACGAGCTGACAAGCCCGCTTCTGCCCGGTTTTACCTGCGCTCTATCCCGAATCTTTGCTTAAAACTTTGCTTAGAACAAGTTGCCACGCCTTTCCTATAATATAGCGGTTATGTGTTGTGAGACTTCAGGAGGCCAGAAACCGGGTTTCTTCAAGAAACCCGGTTTCTATCACACCGCCCACCCTAGTTGAAAACAGAATTTATTATTTTACCCCATAAGTATCACGCTGTCAATGACGTGAATCACGCCGTTATCCGCTTCTATATCAGCGGCGACAACTGTGGCATTTTTCACCTCAAAGCCGTCAGAGCAATCAATTCTAATCGGTGAGCCTTCTAGTGAGGTGACAGAATTGAGTTTCTCCAAATCAGCCTTCATCAGCTTGCCAGAAACAACGTGATACGTTAGAATCCTCGCGAGCTGGGGGGTATTCTGCACCAGGGTTTGTACAGTGCCCGGTGGCAGTTTTGCAAAGGCATCGTCATTCGGCGCAAAGACAGTAAAGGGTCCGGGGCTTTTTAGCGCGTCCACTAAACCGGCAGCTTGGACAGCTGCCACCAAGGTTTTGAAAGAGCCGGCACCCACCGCAATATCAACTATGTCAGCCATTCTGTTTCGCTTCTTCCCTGAAAAAACTCTGTTAAGGATTTTAAACTAATTTTTATCTTTTCTTGACTTTTTGATTTGAACCGGCTCACAACCGGCTCACCGCCTGCAAGGGAGACGAGAGAGGGATGGGAGGGTTCGCCGGCACCGGCGCGCCGCTAAAGGAGGCCATACCACTGGCCAGTTTCCGCCGGCCAGGGCTCGTTGCGCCTCACCCGTGCCGGTGGACGCCGCACACTTGCCAGCCGGCTCTAAGGCCAAAACACAGGCGATAGGCCAGCGCTGAACCCGGGTGGCTTGGCCCACAATGGGCCGCGCCGCTGTGTTCGCCAGCCCAATCTAAATAATCTTTGGTATAGATAATTCTTATCAATAGGAAGTTGACTTATAAGCTCACTTTAACCTAAGCTTGAAGCATCGACACGGAGAAGCCATAAATGCAAAATTCCTTAAATAACTCGTCAAGCCAGTCGTACAGCTGGTTTAATCGCAATCGGCTCGTGCGCGGTCTGGAAACGATCCAAGACTTAATCGTGATTTCCCTGTGTATCGGTCTATTCTGTTTCATGGTGCTCCAGCTGCGAGATATGTTCTTCTCGCTGCTGCCTCCCCTTCATTTCCAAGAAGTGACCGCAGATATCCTATTTTTGCTCATCTTGGTCGAGCTGTTCCGACTCCTGATTATCTACCTGCAGGAGCAGCGGGTTTCCATTGGCGTCGCGGTTGAAGTTTCCATCGTTTCCGTTTTGCGAGAAGTCATCGTCCGAGGCGTGCTGGAAACTCCCTGGGTTCATATCTTGGCAACCGGCGCTTTCTTGCTGGTTCTGGCTGCCCTCCTGGTAGTTCGATCCTGGATACCGCCAACCTTTGAGGGGATTGACCCCGAACGTTTCATTTCTGCTAGGAATAAGGCACTGATGAAAAATGAATCCTTCGATGCTGCGGAGGCTTATAGCCGCAATAATAGCCGATAATAGGGGATTGATAGCGCAAAAGTGACGCGACTCCTGACCGGCTTTATTATCTTGAAAAAGCCGAAAATAGAAGAGGGGCATCGGGCATCGGGCATCGGGCATCAAGCATGGAGAAGGGGGCATGGGGCATGGGAGTTCTCTGCACTGCCCAATGCTTCCTGCCATCTGCCCAATTCCGATATTGTAATTCGTATTGCAAATAGCGCCCCGGACATGGCAGAGGAGGTACTGAAGCTGCTCTATTCCCCAGGATTTGCGACCTAGAGAGCCGGCAGCAGCAGTCTGGGACGGTCGATGAGCTGCCAGAGAGTTCTCGAAAAGCACTCCGGTCAATTCAAGTCCATTTCCTCACCCGAACAGGGAGCGGAATTTGCGATGGCGATTCCCATTCACCCGCCGGCGCAGGGGCCGATTTTGGCCCGGTGCGCGTCAGGGGAATTGAAACCCCGCTCGTTGGCATTTATCAATAAAACCGAATATACGCTGATTATACTTGCCATTCGGCGTCTACCTTTTCCCTCCTTTTCGCCGCGATTCGCACATATATGGCCGCTCCCGTCACCCCAGCCCCAAATCCACAGCAATTCGGTGGGCGCAGGCAAACCCGGAAAAGGCCACGGCATTTAGCCCCTGTCCCGGAAAGGTGCTGTCCCCCACACAGTAGAGCCCCGGAATCGCTGTGCGATTAAACGGCATCCCCAGCAGCCCTTTCAACTTCTGCCGGGGGATGGGCCCGTAAGTGCCGTCCGCACGCCCCAAAAACCGCTGGTGGCTGCGGGCAGTCCCCACTTCCATGTAATCCAAACCGGCATCGAATCCGGGGAAAATCTTTTCGAGCCGGTCGATAATCCGCCCAGCTGCTTCCTCCTTCTTCTCTTCATACTCCTTGGCTCCCAACCCCTTCCACTCGTCCATGCGGCTGGGCGTGAACGTATGGACAATGTGATACCCCTCCGGTGCCAGATCCGGGTCTAGCAGCGTGGGAATCGACACGAAGATTGTCCCTTCCGGCTCTTCCATCCGCTCCCACTCTTCCAGTACGATGTGGTGGCACGCCGTACCGATCGGCAGCACAGACGCCTCAACCCCCAAGTGCAAATTCAGAAAGCTGGGAGATGGCTTGTAACGTTCCTGCCATCTCTGCTCGTCGAGTGGGATGTCCTCCGCCGGCAGCAATTTCTCAAAGGTATCCCAGCGCGTGGCGTTGGAGACAATCCGCTTGGCGCGGAAAACCTCGCCGGTGGCCAGTTTAACGCCGGCGGCACGCCGCTGTTCGGTGACGATCTCCGTCACCCTAGCTTGGTACTTAATCTTGCTCCCAGCTTTTTCCAGCCCCTCTACCAGTTTCAGGGCGATTTGGCCCACTCCACCTTTAGGGTAGTTAATGCCGCCATAGTGCCGGTCAGAGAACACCATGCCGGCATTGATCATCGGCGTCAGGTCTGCCGGCACCACCGACCAGCAATAACACTCAATGTCAATAAACTTCAGTAAGTTGGGGTCGCTTATGTACCGGCGGGCGATGGCACCGGCATTCACCGGCAGGTACTTCAGCAGTCCCAGACAGGCTTTGGGCTGCTGCAAAAAGGTCCGCATCAGATAGCCCGGCTCTTCGAGGGACAGCAATTCCATCGCGTTCAGGCAGTTGAACACCTTCCAGCACTCGTCATAAAACTGGCGAATCCCCTCCCGTTCGTGGGGGAAGTGACTGGCCAGCTCTTGCAAAAATTTCTCATAAGCCCTGTGAACTTGTAGCTCCAGACCCCCCGGCAGATGATAGTGAATCTGCACCGGGTCGGGGATGGTTTCCAAGCTGACGCTCACCGCCTGCAGGGCGCGGGTCAGGAGATTGGTGGTGCCTTCCTGGCCAAATCCAAAAATCATCGAGGCTCCGACATCGAAGCGGTAGCCTTCCCGCTCAAAGTAGCCGGCACTGCCTCCGGGAATCAGATAGCGTTCCAGCACTAGCACAAGGGCTCCCTTTGCCGCAAGCTGGGTGGCCGTGACCAATCCTCCGATGCCGGAGCCGATGACAATCACGTCAAATTCTGTCCCTGAACTGGCTTGATCGGATAGCTGCTGGGTGGTGGTGGTATTAGCAGGCATGGGTGGGTGCGAGCGCTAAACATTTCTTTACTTTATCCTACCCGCTTCCTCTGCCGGCGACTGGGTGCTCCCAAAAAAAAAGCACGGGATCTGTTTGCTACGACTTACCGATCCCGCCTGCCGGTACTTAGAGAGGAGAACACTGAAAGCTACTATAGCATTTATTGAAAATTTTTATCAATACAAGCTGAAAAAAATTGCCAGAGCCCGGATGGGCGGGAGCCGGAGGTGCTGCCGGTGCACCGCGCAGGGAGTATGATCGTTCAGGTTTCATCGCTCTTGTCCCGCCCACTTTCCCGCCTATGACGCTCCAACTGCGTGTTTACGTTCCCCCCCATCCCTTAATCAAGCACTGGCTGGCTGTCGCCCGCGACGCCTTGACCCCACCGGCGCTGTTTCGCAGCGCCATGACAGAACTGGGACGCTGGCTGACTTATGAGGCCAGCCGAGATTGGCTGCCGGCAGAAGAAACAACAGTGCAGACGCCCCTGACCACCTGTCCGGCGACGATGGTGAATCCGGAGGTGCCGGTGGTGGTGGTGCCGGTGCTGCGGGCGGGACTGGCGCTGCTGGAAGGGGCGCAAACCGTACTGCCCTTAGCAGCGATATACCATCTAGGCATGGTTCGGGATGAGGAGACGCTCGCAGTCAGCTGCTATTTAAACAAATTGCCCCAGCAGTTCGCCCCTCAGACGCGGGTGCTGATCAGCGACCCCATGCTGGCCACCGGCGGCACGATAATGGCCGCAATGGCCGAACTCACCCAGCGCGGGGCTGACCCAGCCTTAGTCCGGATCATTTCTGTGGTGGCAGCCCCACCGGCCCTGCAAAAGCTGGGGGCTGCTTATCCGAGTTTGAACATCTACACAGCGGCCATTGATCAAGGGGTCAACGAGCGTGGCTTTATTGTGCCCGGTTTGGGAGATGCCGGCGACCGCACCTTTGGCACCTGAACGGCTAGGGCCCTCTTTCCTAGCCGCAGCTCGCCGAATTCTTCGGCAACCCCGTCTGTAGCCCCCACTAGGCAGCGCTCCCAGCCAGGGGTTAAGCTGAAATTAAAGCAAAGTTACCAATTATAAACGATGAGCAATCGAGATGGTTTTACAGGTGGATTTCTCGCCGGTGCTGTAGTGGGCGGCTTGCTCGGTGGGGTTTTGGGCGTCCTGCTATCTCGACGCACTGACGAAACCCCAAGCGAAGCCGACGACAAGTTACGCTCCGCCACGGTGCCAGAGGCGTCTGCGATCAAAGGGAGAAGCCGTCCTCTGAAACAAGAGAGTATTGAAGCGGCGCGCCGCAGCTTGGAGGATAAAATCTCTCAGCTCAATGAAGCGATAGACGAAGTGCGGGTGCAGCTCAGGGATGTGAATGGCACCGCACCGGCACGCAACAGCGAGCGCTCGCTAGCTGAAGATGCCTGAATCCCTGCCAAAGCGCCACCAGCCCAAGGATTGGCGGGAGCGAGCCGCCTTCGCTCCCCCCTCGCCAGACTGAAATCGATTAAACTAAATGAAGTCCAAACAGTCTGTGAAATACTAAAGGAAGCTTCAAAGTCTATGGATTCTGCAGTCGTGCTACTGGTTACAACCCTCAGCAGGTTTTTGAGCATATACTTGGTGCTGCTGTTTATTCGGATTCTTTTGAGCTGGTTTCCCAATATCAACTGGTATGACCCACCCTTTTCGATTCTCAGCCAGTTAACCGACCCCTATCTCAACCTGTTTCGCTCTATCATTCCCCCCCTCGGCGGGATTGACTTTTCCGCTATCCTCGCTATCGTCCTCCTGCAATTCCTCCAGCAGCTTCTCCCCGCTCTACTTGGGGGATTTGCCTTTTAAGCGCCACAGGCTTTTCAGTTACAGGGCTGTTCAACTAGCGCAACCCAGGGAGCACCGGCGGCCACCCCATGCCGGTGCTTCCCCTTGTCTGGCCCATTCCCAATCGCAACCCGTGGCCGGCTGCCAGACGAGTCATGCCGGTGCGACTCAGCGGATATCCGGTTAATTGCTTATTGGAATTCCTGGCGGCGAGCGGGCCAGGACTGTAGTGCTTGCTGTCTAATTTGACGCAAGGATGAAAGTCCTCGCTGCAAACCGCCGCTGAAAGGTATTGGAGCAAACCTTCCGGATGGAATCGCGCTCTCTAATAATTGCGAACCCTGCCGGCGAAACCGGCAGCTTTGAATTGCTGGAGCTTCAGGGGAGTCGGCTGATTAGCCGGCACGGTGATTCGCAGTTGAAACTCGCTGACGCCGGGGGGGACTTTTTCGATCGATCCGAGGCGGGTGCGGTTGGGCGAGACGTTGTTATTATTGGCATCGTAGATGCGGCCAAAAATATCCGCATCGTAAACGGTTTTATAAGTGGTGTTGACAGCTTTGCCGGTGACGATATAACAGGTGGCCGCCATAGGGTTTCCGCCACTGGTGACGCTTCCCTCTGCCAGTTCCGGCGGACAGTCCTTGTAGGAAATGTCGGTCAGTTTAATTTGGGTTAGCGCCCACGCCGGAGGCGTCCAGAACCAAGTAGCCATTCCGATAAGACAGGAGACAATCGCAACAACGAGGGCTCGCGACCGCATTTTTACCATAGCATCAACTCCCTAACGACTGGATGAATTGTTGGCAGCAGCTCCACCCCTCAGCTTACCGCAAATTTGGGACGAAATCCTTTGAGTGCCCCAAGGGTATGGCGGCATCTCTGTTCCAGATGGGGCTCGGTCGCTCAGCACCAGATCCGGACCGCAACCCCGACTGCTCAAGCGGGCTGTTCTGTTCAATGGCAAGGCGCGCCCAAAACTCAGAAGGCGGTTTGAGTTCCAGACATCAAGTCAAGTCGGTTTAGGGGAGAGGGACAAATATATATCTTATTAAGTACAGATAATCTATCTAAAGAGAGATGACCCTTGAGGATTCTGGCCTTTTGATAGATACTAGACTGGGAGTTTATTGCTGAGGAGTTAGCGAGCATGGAAACAGCCAATAGATTGTATTTGATTCAGGATTTTTTTCTGGCTGTGGAATGCCGGAATTCAAATGAGCCGGAAATTCTAGAAGTGAACACCCACTTGGATTTGACAGAGTTCAGATTAACAGAGGAAGAGATTCATAAATTGAGCAAAATTATGAAAAAGTTAGAGTTAAGGCTGACGGATAAATTTTCGCAAGCCACTCTAGCAGCTTCAGTAACCGCCAACATTGGTTCGAGTCAACTGCGAGATAATTAAGGCGCAGGTGCGGCAGCGCAATCAGATGCTCTCTCTCACAGAAAGGCATCTTATTTGACCGGCATAAAATTGAGGTTTTAGAAGAGAGTGTTAGATTTCCAATCCCAAATAGCCACCGCAGAAGTACAAGGACAAACGCAGATAGGGCGGCAGACCGGCGTCGGAAGGGCACCCCCAGCGGCAAGCGGAGCTCGGGCTTGCATCTGCGTGCGGAAAGCGGTGGCCAAATTGGGCGGGATGGCCGGTCAAGTTGGCAAGCCCAGGTGCTGGCGCAGGGACTGGCGCATGACACCCACCGGCACCGGCTGCTGCAGCCAGATTTGCAAGGCAGCGGCTCCTTGCCCGACGAGCATTTCCAGCCCATCAATGGCCATCGCGCCGGCGGAACGAGCGGCTTTGAGAAATTCGGTGGGGTTGGGGGTGTAAATCAGGTCATAGACAATAGCACCGGCGGGCAGCGCCACCATCAGGGCGGGACTCACCGGCATCTCGTCAACCTTGGGATACATGCCCACCGGCGTAGTGTTAACCAGCAGAGAGGATTGGGGGATCAGCTGGGGCAGTTCTTCCCAGGTGTGGGTGGCCAGCACTGGCACCGGGGAACTCACCCAACTGCGCTGGAAGGCTTCGAGTTTGTGCCGGTCACGCCCAACGACGCCAATGTCCCGAACGCCCAACTGGGCGCACCCCGCGACAACAGCCCGCGCCGCGCCGCCGGCACCTAAAATGAGTGCTGAAGTTTGGCTCCAATCGCGATGGCAGGCGAGCAGGGGAGCGAGAAAGCCCTCAACATCAGTATTTGTGCCCGCCCAGCCGCTGCCGGTGTGCCAGACAGTGTTCACGGCCCCCACTGCTTTGGCCACTGGGGAGACTTCCGATAACAAGGGCAAAATGGCTTGTTTGTGGGGAATTGTGACGCTAAATCCCACTACACCCAGAGCGGCAAAGCCGGCAACAGCGACTGGGAGATCCTCTGGTTTCACCGGCAGGGGGAGATAGACATAATCCAGCCCCAGATGGGCAATTGCGGCATTGTGCATCACCGGCGACAGGGAATGCTCCACCGGATGGCCGATCACTCCTAGGAGTTTGGTTTTACCTGTAATCATCAGTATTCTGCGCTCCTCAAACTAGCGAGTGCCAGACGCCGGTAAAGATGCTCTTGACAGCCAGCCCCAGCCGGTTGAGGTCTTCTTCCAGCAGCGGTGGCCAATCGATCCCTGTCATCTGGCCATATACAAACAGCTGGCGGCTTTCATATGCCAGGAGGTACAGGGCGGTTGCCAGCTGCCGGTCGAAGCTGGGGGTGTCCTTCACGGCGTCAAATAGGACTTTCAGTGCTAGCAAGAGAGAAGTCATTTGACCGGGAATTGGGGGCTTGCCCTGCTTGAGGAGCATCAGGAGAGCGTCGGGATTTTTCTGGGTTAGCAGAGCGGTTCCCTGATTGATGACAAAGTTACGGGCGGTTGCGTGATCCATGAGCTAGCTGAGGCGATACTCGCTTCCTGAGATTGGCTGAGGATTTTGTTATAGCAGTATTCACTTGGGTTAAAACATTAGACCTTCAGGGGGGGCGGGACGCCTGCCCTACGTCTATATAGCAGTAAGCATTTAGGAAACCTACATTCCGGCCTCCCTTGCTCCAGAGCTCTCGAACCTTCTATTGTTCTAACCAATATGACTGCTGCTATAAAGCTGTGAGTTTATCCCGCTTTCTAGGATACCCTCTGCCTAGCAGCCGGCGGCACCGGCTGCCGGTCGGGGGTGGCGCTGGTTGCTGAAATTCCCTGCCAGTCAAGGCTCCTGGCCTGTGTGCCGCAACTGGACTGGCAGATTCTATATAAGGATGTGAGGCATGGGTTATGTCTCAGTCTCACAAATAACTTATCTGTCACTGCCCGCACCTGAAGGGGGGCCGGTTGGAGCGCCGACTGGCCGGTGCGGGGAGGGAATCGTTTATCTGGAGAAGCGCGCTGGCAACAAACAGCTGCAGCACCGTGGGATGGTTCACCGGCAGGAGGTGGCAGGCGGCTTTTCCCTGGCAGCCGGTGCCACCATCCGAGGGTTGCCGCCGCCAAAGTGCGTGCCTTGAGGGTGCAAAAGGTGGCCGCACCAAGGAAGAGCTACCCACACCAGAGGCCACATATCGCCTCTTTATATTTAATCTTTTGTGGGGGCGCGCTCAGACTGGCCGGTGCGGACGGCGCAGGCCACATTTTTAGGACAGGTTGGGGCCCCCGGCACAACTGGGCCAGCTCCGCTCCCCCTGGCCTCTGCCGGCGCTGCAGAGCAATATTCTAGGTAGGGAGATCCCCTCTTCGCCGGCGCTCACTGACAGAGAAGCCCACACCCTCCCACAACCCTAAGGGGCCAGCCAGGAGGGAATGGCCACTGGTGGGGCGGGCCGGCGGGGGTCAAACAGCGGTGGCCATCACTAAACTTTTTGCTTTTGCCGGTGTCCGCCTAGCAGCGCAATCCAGCTCAAACCCTTACCGGCAGGTCGATTCAGGATTTCCGAAACCTTTTTCAAAAAATTTCCCGAAAAAGCTTGACAAATTTTTTGGGGGTTGTTACACTAGTAAAGCGCGGTGAGGAAAGAGGCAGCGCAAGCGGCCCGACGCCCTCACAGCGCCGAACCTAGATAAAAGAATACTTTGAAAGCCCGAAAGCATCAAAAACCTCTTCAAAGCAATTAGAGGTCTTCAGGGCAACCTGGAGATTTCATTATAACAAAAACCTCCCCTTTTGGGGAGAGAGTCACAAACTCAAAGAACACCACAGAGAGTTAGATCCTGGCTCAGGATGAACGCTGGCGGTCTGCTTAACACATGCAAGTCGAACGGGAGGAGAAATCCTCTAGTGGCGGACGGGTGAGTAACGCGTGAGAATCTGCCTTCAGGTCGGGGAC
>NZ_KB235950.1:403076-425686 GCF_000332335.1 Kamptonema formosum PCC 10802
CTGGTGCTTTTGGCGCGGTGGAACCACACCGATCCCATCCCGAACTCGGAGGTGAAACGCTGCTGCGGCGAAGATACTTGGTGGGTCACTGCCTGGGAAAATAGCTCGGTGCCAGGGTAATATTCGGCAAGACCCCTACATTAAATTGTGGGGGTTTTGTCTTTTAAAATTGCTGAGGTGAAATGAAAAATTGCCCACTGTTGCCCAAGCGTATGGGAGTGTGAGAGTTTGTCAAATGCTTTCTAACTTGTATCAACCCAGTGTTTCGCTACGATACTGCGTTAAAAACTATTTATGTTCAAGCTGGCATAAACGATGAGTTCGCCATCATCATTAATGAAGAGGGCATTTGGGAGTTTGTTGTATGAGCTTATCGCCCGCCCCTTCAAGGGGTGATAACTCTTGTGTCCCTTGCTAGGCAAGGATTTGAGGGACAAAAAATTTTTTTCAAAAAAATGGAAAAAGTCTCCCAGATATTTGATACTGACAAGCAAATCATTAAAACCCGCCTCATCCCAAATTAACGGTTAAGACAGGGCGGGTTTTTAACAGTTCTTTGAAAATCTCAGAAATTATTAGAGAACCCGCCCCTACCCGCATGCACAATCACAAACTAGGGTAAACCATTACAAGGTGGTGTTCTTGAGACGCTACTAACACCAGCAGTAGCATCTATAGCCCCTTGGAGAGCATCGAACATCTTAGCGTGCGCACATTTTTCTGCTGGACAAACATTTTTGCTCATCTCTAAGCTATAAGACTGCGAACCACGACATCTGGCATTTTGAGGTATAATTATTTGGTCTCCTTGACCAGGACACGGACCCCAACGTGATGAGTTATAGTAAAAACACAATTGTTGACCTGTATCAGGATTCGTGTAAGTTGTGGGTGAAATTCTTTGATTCCAAGGACTATCCCCATACTGTGCTATAATGTCAAGGTTATTACCGGATTTGGGACTAATACTTGTCTGATTAGCCTTGATAGCACTGGTTTCCGGTAGATTGGCATTCGCGTTTTGAGATCCTTTGAGTACAGCCCCACTCACGGCTAAAACGCTACCAAGCAATAAAATCACTGCTTTTCCTTTCATTCGTCTCCCTCCAATATTTACAGATTGTTCAGCACGATTGATATTCGTGTGATTCTCTCACTCGAATTCGTATGACTCTCACCTACGGTAACACCGCTTCCTTCGTTCCGACAGTGAGAAAAAGTGACAAAAAGTGAGAAAAAGTAGTAACTTTTGGCGGGGTGTGGTAGAATCAGCGGAAATTCGACGGCTAGGATAGCGGACTGACTCCTGCTGTCAAGAGCAGGACTTACGCCACTTAATGTGGTGTGGGGTGGGTTAGGCTATCGCGTTCCCCACCCTACATATAGAGGCTTTGCGTAAGTCCTGAAGAGGTTGCAGCAGACCGGCTCAGGTGTGCCACCTCCTCCTAACCCTGGCTGAGAGTACCATAACAACGTTCGAGTGGACTTGATAGATGAAGGTTGAGGAAGCACTGGCGCTCGTGGAAACCGTTCTTGAGGACGAGCGCCTCAACAACGTTCAAGAGTTGATCTTTCGGCAATGTTGGGAAGGAAGGCATTCCTATCAGGAAATTGCTCAAGTCGCTGGATACGATTATGAATATATCAAGGCCACAGGTGCTAAACTCTGGAAGTTACTCACAGAAGCATTTGGAGAAAAAGTCAAAAAAAGTAATCTCCAGTCTGTACTGAAGCGATATTTACGCCGGCATCACATAACTTTACAGCAAAATAAGGGAACAGGAGTCAATCTCAGCGGCTCAAACTTAATTGGATCTAGTATTTTCTTTGCTAACATCGAATCCGACTCCTGTCAAGCAGATTTATACAAGGATAAAAGACCGGATGATAAGATTGAGTTGGACGGAGAGGAGACAAAAGCTGAACCGGCGGCAAACCCGAACGCGCATTCTCCCGCTGAAAAACTCTCTCATATTTGGAACGGTTGGCAGTTTCGTTCAGCAGGAGAGGTGAGCATTGCCGAGGCACTCAATCGCGCAGGGGTGCTGTTTTTCCCCAAAGCTACGGCTCGTTTGACGACTCCCGACGGCAAGCAAAACCAAGACCTTCATTTTCTCATCTGTTACGAAGGCAAATTAGGCATTCTGGCTGTGGACTTGGGGGACGCAGAGCAGGAGACGGGAACCGATGGAATTCTGCAATCTCAGGGTATCCGCATTATCCGGCATTGCGGCGCTAGCGAATGTACCGCAGAACCCGAGCGAGTCGTGCTGGAGTTTTTACAGCTTTTGAGTCAGGCATAGAAATCGATGGGTAAATTTAACTATCCAGTGCCTAAACTCTGGGCAGATTCCCGCATGGGAAGGGCGTGTGTCGCACCGGCAGCGTCAACTGCTTACTTAGTTCCCGCTTTAGAATTCCCCTCACAACTTTTAGGACTTGCGCAGAACTCTACCGGCAGGGGAGCGTTATTAACGCCCCCTACTTTTACGGCAGACTGGGATAGTTTGCGCAAGTCCTGGTGTTCTTAGCGACAAAAAATTTTTAACGGGACAATATCTTGGCTGATTTTATTTGTGCCGGATAAAGTCGTAAATCCCTACATACTGACTGCCTGGATTGTTCCACGAGTAGTCATACTCCATACCCTGTTTGACCAGTTTGCGGAACTCTTTGGGCTTGGAGTTCCACAAATCAATGGCCCGATCCATCGCTGATTCTAGCGCCTGATTATCTGTCTGGTAGAACACATAGCCATTGCGCTCTTCAGGCAGTTTATTAGAGTCGTAGTCTCGGTCAAATACGGTATTGACAAGACCGCCAACTCCCCGGACAATCGGCACGGTGCCGTATTTCAAGCTTATCACCTGCGTCAGCCCGCAAGGTTCGTAATTGCTGGGGACAATAATCATGTCAGCACCGGCATATATCAAGTGGGACAGCTCTTCGTTAAAGCCCAGTTCCAAATGGCAGTCGGGGTTCTCATTCAAGTGATTTTTCTCGTGCGAGAACCAGGAGTGGATACCGGGCTCCGTAGCCGAACCCAACAGAACAAATTGCGCCCCCCGATGGAGTGCGTAATACATGCCGTGATGGACGAGGTGAACGCCTTTTTGGTCGTCCAACCGGCCAATGTAGCAAATAATCGGCTTATTCTCGTGGCGCAGCCAGAGGCGCTCCCGCAGGGCTTTTTTGTTGAGGGCTTTTCCTGTCAAATCATCCGAGCTGTAGTTATAGGGAAGGTAGCGGTCGATTTCCGGATTCCACACGTTATAGTCGATGCCGTTGAGAATCCCGCCAAATTTGTGCTGGTATGTGTGCAAGGTGTGACCCAAACCGCAGCCGACGTCTGTGAAACGAGCTTCCCAGGCGTGATGGGGGGAAACCGTGTTGACAAAATTGGCGTAAACGATGCCCCCCTTCATCAAGTTCAGCGCTGTTTCGTTGCCATTGTCGCGCAGGCGCTCGATATCGTAATAGTAAGACTCTTGATTCAGACCGGTTGCCCACAACACATTAGCGCCAACTATCCCTTGGTGCTTGAAGTTGTGAATCGTGTAGGATACGCGCACATTCTCCAGCCCGTGATATTGATAAATCTCGAAAAGCATGACTGGAACTAAGCCGGTCTGCCAGTCATGGCAGTGGAGCACATCAGGGCGCTTGTTGGTGCGTTGCAGAAATTCCAGAGCGGCTTTGCTGAAGAACGCAAATCGCATGTGATCGTCCAGGCAACCGTAGTAACAGCCCCGGTTGAAGAAATTATCCTCGGAGTGGGGCTCGATAAAGAAGCACTGTTGCCCGTGCACCCAGCCGCAATACACAGAACAGTTTATCGCACCGTCATACCAGGGCACCCACAAGTCACGGTAGGCATCGTGAAGCCCCCAAATATGGTCGTATCGCATGCAATCGTACTTGGGCAGAATAATCTCTACCTCATGCCCCCGAATTCCTAACTCTCTGCTGAGTCCGTAAACAACATCGCCCAAGCCTCCTGCTTTGATGACAGGAGCGCATTCAGAGGCAATTTGTACGATGTACATTTTTCCCCCTAACTTGAAAAAGTTATTTTTCTAGTCTCTCACTTTACAGGAAGTTGCTCCCCAAAGCAGCCAACAAGATGAACGTCTAATTTTTCTGTCCACCTTTCCAGCCGGTTGGGGTTCCCCCAGGAGTCAATGTCTGGGAGCGCCGCGCCGCGCAGGCGCTGTGCGCCGAATTCGCTCGCTGTCATTCAACTGCCCTGCTAGGGAGACTCTGAACACAATTATCATACTTGAGCGTGGCTATGTCAAATGGCCACAGAGGCTCTTTTCTGCCCGGGCAACTGATAAGCTCTGAGATTTGCGACTTGGGGGCTAGGCGCAGTTGCTGGGGAGTAAACTTTCTAATATAACTCATTTGGGGTTGCACAAAGGCAGGATGAACCCGGCACCCCAACCCGTTTTGCTGACATCATCTTGTCTTACTGCAACGCCATCTTGTCCGCCACCGGCATCCCAGAGTGCCTTGCCGGTGCGCCACCCCACCGGCACTCGCGCTCAAGGTGAGCCTGCGGGTTCCCACAGTACCTTTGCCAGGATATTATCCTTTCAACCTATATTTTCACCAGACTTGTTATATGTTAAACTCTTAGGATAAACTTAGATATATCTGCCTGCAATATGGACAGTGGGACAAGGCTAACCGCCCTGCAAAATTTCCTAGAAAGTCAACTTAGAGAGTGGGATGGCGCTATCCGCTCTCGCCCCCATGACCCAAAAGCCTACATCCAGCGGGGCATGGTCAACTTCAAGCTGGCTAAAATCCCTCAATCCATTCAAGATTTCGACACAGCAGAAAAGCTAGATCCGCGCCTGACGCCCTACCTGTGGCAGCGCGGACTGTCATTTTACTACGCTGAGAGATTTGAAGAAGGAGCCAAACAATTCGAGGTAGACTTAACCGTCAATGCCCGAGATGTAGAAGAGACGGTGTGGCGGTATCTTTGCATTGCTCGCCAACAGGGCGCAACGGAGGCGCGGAATTCATTGCTAGAGGTAAAAAACGACCCGCGCCAAGTGATGCGGCGCGTCTGGGACTTGTATGCGGGAAATTGCGCCCCAGAGAATGTTCTCGCCGCTGGTAAACTTGACGGCAAACGCGGCTTATTTTACAGCCATCTTTATGTTGGGTTGTATTGCGAAGCCGGCTCCGATATGGCGGGAGCGCGGGAGTATATTGCCAAGGCAGTTGAGTGGGAGCTTGATGACTATATGTGGTATCTGGGGAGGGTTCATCTTTTACTGCGAGGGTGGGTTTAAAACCCTGCTGGTAGCAATTTGGGTGCGGTAGCGATGGCTCGCTGAGTACCTGTGATAAATTATAGCGCAACTCTAGCGCGTCACCGGCACTTGCGAGAGACGATATGCCGGCGGAGATATTTTAGCCTGATTTGTCACAGCAGGAGGAGATGTCTCCGAAAAAAGTTATTGTGGGCCATTACCCGAACTGCAAACGGCTGACCGACAGCCATTGGATCGGGAGCTGCAGCTTGAGTTTCAAGATTTGGCCAAGTATCTTTAAAGCCGGCTGGCAAACCGCTGACTCCCTCTTGAGTGGCCCATCAAATTTGAACCTGGGACTCGCCTGCGCACCCTGTTCCTCAAGAACTAACCCTGAAAGTCCCGTTCTGGGTAAGAGCCGGCAAGCTAATTCCCCGGCACATTCCGCCGGCTCATCCTGTTACATTAATTAACACAATAGACTTGAAATCTGACCGCCAAAGCGATATACTATTACCAGTGCATCCGGCAGGAATCGCCCGCATCTGCCATTTAGGGGGAAGCCTGGAGAACACTTTAGCTTTAAGGAGCGTTAAGGTGGCACTCGGTGAGGCCAGGTTCATGCCAGTTGTTGCGATCTGAATGTGAGGAGGAAGTAAGCAATGGGTAAGTTAGTTACCCTGAAAATAGAAGAGGGTGACTTCGATCAGGGGTTCCCTGTGACTCTGCAAATTGGCGAAGATGGCGCTCACCCCTCAATAGAAGTCCACGGCAGACTGCCAAAGGCTTCTATTCCCCAAGATTACCAACAGTGGCAGACTGCCTATCGCAGTTTGGGGCGGGGTGTGCGACTGGAATCCCCAGCAGGACAAGTCACCCATTGTTCCATTAAGGACTCATCCCAAGTGTTGAGTGCCAGCATCAATACCTGGCTTAAGTCGGAGGAGTTTCGCCCGATTCGGGAGAAATTGCTGCAGACATTAACCCCTGATAACGAAGTGCGGGTGATTGTGCAGACGAAAAATGCCCAGTTGCGGCGACTGCCTTGGCAATTGTGGGACTTTTTTGAGGGCTACCCCAAAGCAGAGGTGGCGCTGAGTGCGCCGGCATACGAGGGAGTAGCTAGAGCGTGGCAAGCCAAATCCAAGGTGCGAATCTTAGCAATTTTAGGAGATAAAACCGACATTGACATCAATGCGGACAGGCAGTTCCTAGAGAAATTGCCCGGTGCCGAAACGGAGTTCCTCGCCGAACCGAAACCCGACGAAGTGAACAAAAAGCTGTGGGATGAGCGGGGATGGGATATTCTATTTTTCGCAGGGCACAGCAGCAGTAAACCGGATGGGACAACCGGCTGCATTTACCTCAATTCCACGGATAGTTTGACAGTGCCCGAGTTAAAGTTTGCTCTGAAAACGGCTATTGAGCGAGGGTTGCAACTGGCCATCTTCAACTCCTGTGACGGGTTGGGCATTGCCTCGGATTTGGCGGATTTGAACATTCCCCAAATTATTGTTATGCGCGAGCCGGTGATCGATGCTGTGGCGCAAGCTTTCTTGAAAAACTTTCTGCCGGCATTCTCTGGCGGCAAGTCGCTGTATGCTTCTGTGCGAGAGGCGCGGGAACAGCTGTATATATTAGAAAATCGGTTTCCCTGGTTTCCCTGCGCTTCCTGGCTGCCGGTGATTTGTCAAAATCCAGCCGTCTCCCCTCTGACTTGGCGAGAGATTTCAGCACAGGGCTTGCCTCCAGCAGTTTCTACTGCGGATGCGCCGGCATTTTATGTGGAGCGCCCCCCCATTGAAGCTGTCTGTTACAAGACGATTGAACTCCCAGGAGCGCTGATCCGGATTAAAGCGCCCAAGCAGATGGGCAAAACTTCCTTAATGACGCGAATTCTCCATCATGCCAGCCAGCAAGGCTATCAGACTGTGTGCCTTAACTTTTATTCAGCGGGGACACACTGCCTGAACAATCTGGATCAATTCTTGCAGTGGTTCTGTGCCAGCATTACTGACGAATTGAACCTGCCGGATAAGCTGGATGACTATTGGAAGGGCGTTCGGGGCAGCAACGATAAGTGTGCCAACTACTTTCAAAAATACCTGCTTTCAGAAATTTCAACTCCATTAGTTTTGGCTTTGGATGATGTCGATCTGCTTTTCCCACATCAGGAAACTGCCACTGACTTTTTTGGGCTGCTGCGCTCGTGGCATGAAAAGGCCAAGACTAAGGATATTTGGAAAAAACTCAGGTTGGCGATTGCCCATTCTAAGGAGGTTTACGTTCCCCTGAACATCAATCAGTCCCCTTTTAATGTGGGATTGGCAATTGATTTGCCAGAGCTGAACTCGGCACAGGTGCGAGACTTGGTGCAACGGCACGGGTTAGATTGGTCTGGCGAACAGGTCGAGCAAATGATGGCAATGTTTGGCGGGCATCCCTATCTGGTGGAAAAGGCTCTCGATAAAATCACACGCGATCGGATTGCGCTGGAAAAGCTGCTGCAAGTGGCTCCCACGGAAGAAGGGCCATATTACGAACACCTGCGCCGCCACTTACTGACCCTGGAAAATGATGTCAAGTTGATGGTAGCTATCAAGGAAGTTATTGCCTCTTCCGAGCCACTACAGATAGGTTCAACAGAGGCGTTTAAGCTTCGCAGTATGGGGCTGATAAAGTTTCAGGGGAATGCGGTGATGCCCCTGTGTGACCTTTATCGCCAGTATTTCTCCACTCGCTTGGGGGCGATCCAATGAGTGCAGCACCTGACTCAACTTTTATGTACGAAGTGGGGAGCAGTCTCTCCGCTGATGCCCCTACCTATGTTACGCGACAAGCTGACACAGACCTCTACGAAGGTTTGAAAGCGGGCGAGTTCTGTTACGTCTTCAACTCCCGGCAGATGGGAAAATCTAGCTTGCGGGTGCGGACAATGAAGCGGTTGCAAGCCGAGGGAATTGCTTGTGCTGCCGTTGACCTTCAAGGCAGCGGCACTTCTATTACTCAAGAACAGTGGTATGTCGGTGTCATCGATCAGATTGTCAATAGCTTGGATTTGCATAAAACATTTGATTTAGATAGCTGGTGGGATGAGCGCAGGTTGCTCTCTTATGTCCAGCGATTCAGCCACTTTATTGAGGATTTTTTGCTCAAGGAGCTTCCGGAACAAATTATCATTTTTATAGATGAGATTGACCTAACTCGCAGCTTAAATTTCAGCACGGACGACTTTTTTGCCGCGCTCCGCTACTGCTATAACCGTCGGGCAGATAAGCCAGAATATGAGCGTCTGACATTTGTCCTGCTGGGAGTAGCGACTCCCTCGGATTTAATTCAAAACAAGCAAGGCACGCCCTTAAATATTGGTCGAGCGATTGAACTGAATGGGTTTGAACTCCAAGAAGCCCAACCACTGAGCTTGGGTTTAGCAGCAACAGCCAGCAATCCCCAAGCTGTGCTGCAAGCGGTGCTGGACTGGACAGGAGGGCAGCCATTTTTGACTCAAAAGGTTTGCCAGCTTATCCTTTCTGCAGGTTCTCCCATTCCTGAGGGAAGGGAAGCTGAGTGGGTGGCAAGTTTAGTACAGGCGAAGGTGATTCAGAATTGGGAAGCGCAGGACGTTCCAGAGCATTTGAAGACGATTCGCGACCGGATTCTGAGAAGCGAACAGCGTGTCGGTCGGTTATTAGGATTATATCAGCAAATTTTGCAACAGGGGGGAGTGCCAGATGATGGCAGCCCAGAACAGATGGAACTGCGGCTGACAGGATTAGCGGTCAGGCAATCGGGTCAACTGAGGGTTTATAACCCCATTTACCAATCGGTTTTTGACATAACTTGGGTTGATAGAGAGTTAGGCAATCTGCGCCCTTATGCCGAGACTTTTAGAGCCTGGGTCGCTTCTAGCTGTCAGGATGAATCGCGGCTGTTGCGGGGTCAGGCGTTGCGAGATGCCCTGGCGTGGGCAGCTGCCAAAAGCTTGAGCGACCGGGACTATCAATTTTTAACTGCCAGTCAAGACTATGACAAGCGCCAAGTAGAACTGCAAAAGCTAGAAGCTGAAATTGCTTTAGACGCTGAAAAACGAGAGAAAGAGGCTGAGAAGCAGGCAAATAAAATTCTAAATGATGCCAACCATAAAGCAAAGCGGACAATCCGCAATGGGGGCCTTGTCCTAGCCGTGAGCTTAGTTTTTGCAGCTCTAGCAGTCGGAGCTGCTGGGTTAGCTATTCAAGGGCTTAAAGAAGCTCAAGAAGGCACAAAGTTAGAGCAAGCCGGTGTTAATGCTTTGCGGCAATTTCGCTCTGGGGAACTAGAAGCTTTACTGTCAGCAATGCGGGCGGGGCAAGAGTTGAGAGCGCTGGTTCGGGACGGTCGTGCTGTGCGGAACTATCCAGCCACGAGTCCCCTGTTGGCTTTACAGAAAATTCTTGATACCATTTACGAGCGCAACCGATTAGATGTCGATGCCGGAGAAGTTAAAGCAGCCTGTTTTAGTCCCGACGGACAAACTATTGCCACTGCCGGCAGAGATGGAATCGTGCGAATTTGGAGCCTGTTGAACTTTAAACAGGTTAAACTCCAAGGCCATAAAGGGGGCGTGTTGGGAGGGGTTAACGATATCAGCTTTAGTCCCGATGGCGGGAAAATTGCCAGTGCTGGAGGGGATAGCACGGTGCGCCTGTGGGATATTTCCGGCAAACAACTGGCGCAGATGGAACACCAAACTGTGGTCAATACGGTGAGTTTTAGTCCCGACGGACAGCGTTTTGCATCCGGTGATGACTACGGTGTTGTGCGCTTGTGGGATACATCGGGACGGGAGAAAGCGAAATTAGAACATCCAGGAGGAGTTAATAGGATAAGTTTTAGCCCGGATGGTCAGAAAATAGCGACGGCGGGGAAAGATGGGACAGTTCGACTGTGGAATCAGTCTGGCAAACAGCTCAGTCAATTTAAAGGACACGGGCAACAGATATTTGACGTTACGTTTAGCCCGGATGGCCAACGCTTGGCAACTGCGGGGAATGACAGTACGGTTCGCCTCTGGGATTTGTCGGGGAAGGAATTGCAAAAACTTGAGGGACATCAAGGGTGGGTAATTGCTGTCAGCTTTAGTCCTGATGGAAAGCGTATCGCTACGGCGGGGGATGATGGGACGGTGAGACTTTGGGAGCGATCTGGTCACGAAATTGCCCGATTGCAGGGTCATCGCGGGACGGTCTGGAGGGCGAATTTTAGCCCGGATGGGCGATATTTGGTGACAGCGGGACGGGATGGCACTTCTCGCCTGTGGGATTTGTCGGCGCGGGGGGCAACGGTGCAGTTTCCGGGTCATCAAGAGGATGTCAACAGTGTCAGTTTTAGCCCCGACGGACAGCTAATTGTGGGTGCCGGCGATGAGGGTATCCTGAGAGTTTGGAACCTGTCGGGACAGCAAAAAGCTGAATGGGAGGCGCTTTTTCAAGGGGGTGCGGTTTGGAGCCTGAGTTTTAGTCCGGATGGACAGTTGATTGCCACCGCTGGACGTGCCAATGCTGTCCGCATCTGGGATTTGTCAGGGAAGTTAAAAACGAGATTAAAAGGGCATGAGAGTTGGGTTTCCAGCGTCAGCTTTAGCCCCAATGGACAGTTGATTGCCACATCAGGAGCGGACAAAACGGCGCGACTGTGGAACCTGTCGGGAGAGGAAGTGGCGACGTTAAAAGGACATCAAGATGTCGTTTACAAAGTTAGTTTTAGTCCCAATGGACAGCTGATTGCCACCGGCGCATGGGATGGCACGATTGGACTTTGGGATTTATCTGGGAAGCCGGTGAAGCAATGGCAGGGCCATCAAGGTCAAATCCGGAGTTTGAGTTGGAGTCCAGACGGACAGCAGCTTGCTACCGCAGACAATAATAGTGTAGTTAAGCTCTGGGATTTGTCTGGAAAGCAACGGCTGGAATTTTTCAGCTATCAGAGTGGGATTAATGGCATAAGTTTTAGCCCAACTGGACAATATTTAGCCACTTCAGGAATGGATGGTACGGTGCGGTTTTGGGATTTGCAAGGGCGGCAAATCGCTGAGTTTAATAACGAGCGTGGTGCAGTCTGGGGGATAAGTTTTAGTCCTGATGGGCGATATATTGCGGCTGGGGGAGATAAAGGTAGCGTGCAGTTATGGCGAGTTGAGAATCTAGATGAACTGTTGGAGCGAGGCTGTCAGTGGCTTAAAGGTTACATGGACATTCACCCTGATGTTATCTTATCCTGTAGAAGCGCCCCCACCTCCTCCAGGAAAACCATATCCCCGTAATATAGTTAGTGGTTAGCCCCTCCACCCTCTGCTAGTATTCCAATCAGCAGGGCAATTCCTAACCTCTTAAGTTTTATTGTTTCTTCCCGGCTTGCTAAATCCAAATGCACCCCTCGGCTCACCTATTTTAAGTCTTGAAAAGATTGAACCATTTTGATTGCTTCTTCGATGTTAATTGTTTCGTCGCATGTATAAAAATGCCATAGTTGAAAGGTTTGTTCGTCTTGTTTTAACAGGCCAATTGTGTAAGCGTAAGTAGAAACTTTATCGAAGTAAGTAATCTCAAGAATCACTTTGCCAAGAGCTGGTGAATCAACTTCAATAGTGTGATGATAAGAAGGTGCATGTCCTACAGGGCCATGATATCCTTCAATGTAAAAACAAAAATTGTTATGATTTCTGTATTTCAGAATATATTGTGTTTTTGCAAATGGACGATCTGGCTCATCCAGTATTTCTAAGGAATCAACCTCAAACCCAGCGGGGATGTATGTTGGGACAATAATCCTGAAATTCATACCTTTAGCATTATTCTTACTAAGAGCCAACAGCTGTTCAACTTGAGTGGGTGAAAGTTTAGCGGCTTCGCCTACAGACACCTGTGGTTGTGCCGGCGTTTTTGTTGGCTCAGTTGTCGGTTTTTGTGCCGGTGTTGGTGCCGGTGCCGGTGCCTGTGCCTGTGCCTGTGCCTGTGCCGGTTGAACTGTAGTGCGCGGGTTAGTCCCACCACATCCTACCAAAATATTTGCCAGCAAGCAAGTTATTAACGCCTTAAGTTTCATTTTTTCTTCCTCCTTATCTATTTCTTAGTTGATTGACTCTTTATGTGTAACCGGTTAAGGATTCAGGTATTGAAGAGACTCAACAACTTTTACAGCTTCTTGAAAGCTTATAATGTTACTACAGCCATCAGTTCTGCTGTTATAGGGGCTGAAAAGATAGAGTTGGCTACCTTCAACAATTGCTGTTTCAAAATCTTTAAAACCTATATAAGGACGTTTAAAAGTTTGATTAAAGTTCGTGTACTCAATAGTAACTCGTCCCAGAGCAGGTGAATTAACTTCAACAGTTTGATAGTTTGTTGGCTCTGCTCCAAATCCTCCTGAAGCACCTGTCATAGTAAAACACGTATTATTGCTATAATTTCGGTAAGTCACTGAATAGTTTGGGCCAAAATGCCCATCTTCTGCCTCCACTCTATAAGCTTGAAAGCCCGCAGGAATATAAGTAGGCACAATAATTTTTACATCTATCCCCTGCGCGTTATTTTTATCTAGGGCTATCAACTGTTCAACTTGTTCAGAAGTTAATTGCGCGGCGTTAGCAACAGATTGAGATGAGGGAGGCTTAGTCTTGATCACTGTTGGCTCTCCCACTTCTGCACTGCCAAACTCTTTCTGGAGCAATTTATGTAATTGCTCAGCCCGTTCTTTCCCGATAATGGAGCCGACTAAGATTGATCTACTGCCATTTAGGCGATAAGAAGCATCCTGGCAAAATTTCGACCGTACCAAATTTAAAGATATCTTCTCGCTGAGAAAGACAGGATAAAACTCAACTGGATAAGCGCTCGGCTCTTCGGGAAATGACTCTCGGCAAGATTTTTTGGGGAATGAGGAGCCAAGAAATTCATCTCCTGGCTGTGCCAGAGTGCCAGTTGGGCCAGCGTTCAGCTGGGACGTTGGCCTGGAAGTCCAAGCGGCTAGGTTCCAGGTTTGATTGACTTGCTTTGGTGGATTGGTAGGAGCCGGTGGCGTGCAAGACGCAGTAAGTATAGCTGTCAAGAACACAATCAGAACTCGTGATTTCATGGAAACCTCACTTTCTTCTTAGTCGCTGTCTGTCGAAAGGCTCGCCCAACCTTCCCGCCAACGCACTCCTCCAACTAAGGTAAGTATACCAGAGACTCCGACACCCGCACAGCTTCTTGGGGGCTAATATTCTCGCAACGGGACAAAGCTGGAAAAGCGCCGGCACCGGCAAACCTGTAAAACGGACCATTTTCCCCTCCCATCCAATTTCCCAGCAAGGTCGGGTTAGAAACTTCACTGTATCTGCCGTATTCTATTGTACTGCTGCCTAACACCGGATTCTTCACCGGATAGCTGCTTTCTCCATTTGGCAAACTGCCGATTCCCCCGTTAGTCGCCTCAATCGCGAAGCAAAGATTTTTCCCAGAGTTAGAGTCATACTTCTGATAGATCAGACTGTACCCTATCCCACCCACTCTGGTGCTTCGGGCTAACTCAGCTTGAACCTTCTCCAATCTAAATCCAGCAGGGACATAAGCGGGAGCGGCGACTCTAACACCGAGAGACTGCAATAGTTTAACTTGCGCCTGAGTCAGCCGAGCTTCTTCGGGTAGCGGTGCCGCACTGGAGGGAGCGAGCGCCACAAACCCCACCACAATATTAACAATACTAAATGCCATTCCTGTAAACGTTTTGATTCTCATCAGTCCTCCTTTCACTCAGTAGCCGCATTGTGGGACACCCCTTCAGAGGGAAGGTCGTTTAGGAACGTTACTTTCATCTTGCTTTTCCATAACACCGGCTCAAATTCCAGCCGCCTTTTTGACAGATTCTAGCAACTCCAAAGGCAAATGCAGCATATTTAAACTGGTACTCTTCGCACTTTTCCCATCCAAACTCGCACCGTGATAGTCACTCCCGCCCGTCATCAGCAAACCGTACTCAGCGCACAGCCGTTCTAAATTTTTCACCTGCACCGGCGAGTGACTGGGGTGATAAACCTCAACTCCCATCAACCCCACTTCCACCAGCTCAACCAGCACATCCTCAACATTTCCACCTCTGAACAGATAAGGGTGCGCCCACACCGGCACCCCACCGCAGCGGCGCAACAAATCTATCCCATCCCCACTCGAAAACTTCTCATAACCAACATAAGCCGGTTTGTCCTCACCCAGCAACCGCTCAAAAGCTTCTTGGTTCGACTGAACATAACCCGCTCTCACCAAAGCCGCCGCAAGATGAGGGCGTCCCGGTGCCATCCCTTCCCCCATCACCGGCAACTCTATATTATATCCCAGCGCCGCCAAATTTTCAACCATCTTAAAAGCGCGGCGAAATCTCCCCTCCACACGCTCCCACAAAGCACCGCCCAACAATCCCGCATCAGGATAAAATCCCAAAATGTGCATAGATCGGCTGCTGTGCACAGTGCTCAATTCCACTCCCGGAACAATTTCTATCCCGTGCGCCAGTGCGGCAACTTTCGCTTCCTCCCAACCCGAGAGCGTATCGTGATCCGTAATAGCCAGAGCCCGCACCCCAGCCCCAGCAGCCCTAGCCACCAGTTCCCCAGGCGTCAGCGTGCCGTCCGAATAAGTCGTGTGACAGTGAAGTTCAAGCATATCCCCTCATTATAATGAGAATGAACCGCCAAGACGCCAAGGACGCCAAGAAGAGGCAATCTGGGGTGTTACCTGTTCACGGAAAGCCCCTACAGCATCATTATAATATCCCTATCTAACAGTTGCCAACAGACAAAATCCTCCCCTCTTCCTTGGCGCTCCTTCACGGCGGCGGTTCCCCACATCCCGCACCCCTCACATAAACATTCCCAACAGACAAAATCCTCCCCTCTTCCTTGGCGCTCCTTCACGGCGGCGGTTCCCCCTTCCCCTATCCTTTCATTTTACCCACATGACTCAAAACCGTCAACGGACCCAAATCTTTCAGAACCTTTAATTGCTCCTCATTGCGAACAAAAAGCGTGCCGGCGAATCCCAAAGAATTCACAGAAATCGACTCAAAATGCTCCTGCGAGCGCGGCACAACAAGCATCCACTCCGCAGTTGCCAGCAGATTATAAGCACCGGCAAGCTTATTTTCGCTCCCAACGCCCCCTTCCAGCAAACCGGCAGAGCGCAACAGAGTGCAGTAGCGCTCAAGCATTGCTTCCGCCGCCGACAGAGGAGATCCCCCCACCGGCAAATCCAGCCGAGCGAAAGCGTGTGCGAAAGGAAAAGCCGGCACACTCCCAACCGAATCCTGAAAGCAAGCAGCTTCCAGTGCCGGTTCAATCGGAAATTTACCACCACAAGGTGTTAGTGGCAGGGGAACCAATTGCAAGTGCTTGTGTCGCTGACTCGCACCGGCAGCCCTCCCTGAATTATAAAACGCCAGCCCATCAAATTCTGCCATAACTGCCAGCAGCGCCTCAAAATCTTGCCGCGCCAGCAAAGTTTCCTGCTCCTCAAACTCTCGCGTGACAATCAGCAAGTGATAATCTACCGCATTAAACTTGTTCAGCAGGCACAGGTGCGTCTCGGAAATATCTGCAACAAACAAATCCCTGTCATAAGGCAGAAACGGGTTAAATTCCTTTCCGGAAGCAGCCTTTTTTTTGTCCTGTTGTTTCAGTGCGGAGTCCTTGCGGACGAGGTTGGATGCCACCCTCACCAAGAAGCGAATGCCGCTCTCCTCTGCGAACTCGCACTCAGTCGCTATTGGCTGTAGCGCACCGCACCGGAGTGCGCGTTCTGTGGTATCTTTAACTTTAGCCCAAAACGTGCCAGTTTCTAACATCATTGTTTCCTGTCAAGTAGCTTTTTACTCGTGCATTTATAGTTTAAAATATAATTCTATCGGGAGGGGCAATGCCAGCAGAAGCGAACAGCCGCAAAGGCTAAAATCCCGCCAGCACTATCAACTCACCGGCAACTTCTGCCAGCGCCCCTCCCGGAAACGGATCGGTTCTCGAACGGTTAGGCGCTGCAATCAAAGCAGTCAGCTTTTCCACATCCTCGAAACTCGGCGCTACCGGCAAAACTCGCAGCAGCAGCTGGCGCATGGCGCGGCGCTGAATTGCCACCGGCGCATTGCGCAAGACGAGCCGGTTTACTGAAATTTTTCCCGCTTCCCTATTGACAAATTCAGGGTTTTGTGCTAAAGCCTGTGCCAGCAACTGACCGGCAACTTCCTCCAGATATTCTACATCAGCACGCAGCAGTTCAGCAGTCTGAGCGAGATGCCCCTCAACAGAGGGATTGAAGTGAGATTGCAAATAGGGCAGCAATTCGTTGCGGATGCGGTTGCGGGCGTAGTGGGAGTCAGCGTTAGTGGAATCCTCCCAAATTTGCAGCCCGAAGTCTTGACAAAACTGGCCGGTTTGTGAGCGCGTGACTTCCAGCAGGGGGCGCACCAGCCAGATATTAGCATCCAGGGGGCGCTTCCAGGTTAGCGCTTGCAGCCCGTCCGCACCGGCACCCCGAATCAGATTGTACAGCAGAGTTTCAGCGCGGTCGCTCGCCGTGTGGCCGGTGACAATGTGAGCGTATTCATTTTTGCCGGCAATTGCCGACAAAACGCCATAGCGCCACTGACGCGCCGCCGCCTCAGTTTCAGGAACTCCCTCAGCGACAGACAGGTGAAACGGCAGGTTCCAATTTCTAGCCATATTTCCCACATAATCCGCATTCGCCTGCGAGTCCCGACGCCAGCGGTGATCGCAGTGAGCGATTGCTAACTCCCACCCCCACTTCCGCTGCAAATCCAGCAGCAATTTCGCTAAGCAAACAGAATCTTGCCCGCCGGACACTGCAATTAGTATACGACTGTTTCGCGGCAGCAGCTGCCGGTGCCCCAGGCTGCGGTGCACTCGGGCGTGGAGAGACGTCCAAGAATTGGGCATTTGTGATTTAGGCTTTTGGATTTTGGATTTTGGCTTTAGGCTTTTGGATTTTGGATTTTGGCTTTAGGCTTTTGAATTTGGGATTTAGGCTTTGGGATTTAGGCTTTGGGATTTAGGCTTTGGGATTTAGGCTTTGGGATTTAGGCTTTGGGATTTGCTTTCCCCTAACCCCAAATCCCCAAATCCCCTAATCCCCTAATCCCCTAATCCCGGCCTAAATCCCCACCGGTCAATTTTGGATGCGTGGATTTTGGATGCGTGGATTGGGAATTAATTGTTTTCCTCAATGCCCAATGCCCAATGCCCCATGCCCCATGCCCCATGCCCCATGCTCTGCGATGTAGCTTAACGCACCCTGCAGAAAAAAAAGTCCGCCGCAGCGGACGAGTCGGAATATTGGGAAAAGCCGTTGCCCCATGAGGGGCACCGGCTATTCAACAGAGACAATTAGATCTTAAAGATCGTGTAGCTAGCGCTGAGGCTGAAATTGGTGGTGTTTTCCACGCGAGCAATCACATCGCCGTCCAGGTTAGTGATGATTGTCGTGGAGGTGCTAACCTCAACCTGCAACTGGTAGCTAGAAATCGAGCCACACAGCTGGATCTTGTCCTCAGAAGCATTGAAGTCGCGAATCACAGCCATGCCGCCGGTGCCATCTCCCTCATAGAAGCACTTGCCGCCCTCACCGAGTATGAACATATCGAACCCGGCACCGCCAGTCAGGGCATCCATCTGACCCATGCCTGGGGTGGCGCTGTCCATGTCAGCGCCGATCAGCACATCATCGCCGCTGTCGCCCATAATGGCGTCGCCGCCAACACCGCCGATGACCGTGTCATTGTCCTTGCCACCCCGGCAGATGTCGTTGCCGGTACCGCCGGTGACCATGTCTCGGCCTTTGTTGCCGTGGATGTAGTCGGTTTCGTCGCCGCCATCGACTTCATCGTCGCCGTCGTTGCCCAGCACGACGTCGTTGCCTTGGTCGCCCCGGACACTGTCGTTGTCTTTGCCGCCTTGACAGATGTCGTTGTCGGTGCCGCCTTCAACCGTGTCACTGCCTTTGTTGCCGTTGATCTCGTCTTTGCCGGCACCGCCTTTGACTTCATCCTCGCCGTCGTCGCCCTTGACCTTGTCGTCGCCATCGTCGCCGCTGATGCTGTCATTCCCGGTGCCACCGGCGCAGGTGTCGTTGCCGGCACCACCATTGAGACTGTCGCCGCCGTCGCCGCCATCGAGACTGTCAGCCCCGTCCTCACCGGCAAGGCTATCGTTGCCCGCGCCACCGGCGCAGGTGTCGTTGCCGGTGCCGCCGCTGAGGCTATCCTCGCCGTCGCCGCCAGTGATGTCGTCGTTGCCATCCTCGCCATTGACAGCGTCGTTGCCCGCACCGCCACTGACTGCGTCATTTCCGGCACCGCCGGCCAAGGTGTCGGCACCGTCAGTGCCGGTCAAGGTGTCTGACCCTGCAGTGGGAGTGGGCGAGGGTGTGGGCGACGGTGTGGGAGTGGAAATGGGCGGAGGCGTAACTACGACGCCGCCGGTCTGAGTGTCCGTGCCGGTGCCGCCGCCGGTGGTGTCCTGACCGCCGCCGGTGGTGTCCTGACCGCCGCCGGTGGTGTCCTGACCGCCGCCGGTGGTGTCCTGACCGCCACCGGTGGTGTCCTGACCGCCGCCGGTGGTGTCCTGACCGCCACCAGTGGTGTCAGCGTTGGTCACAAAGTCGAGGAGCGCGCTGCCTTGGATGCCGCCGATGAATTCGATATACCCAGCGCCAGCAGTAATCGTATCCCCTGTAGAGAAGAAGTTCAAGACACTCAGGTCGCTTGCCGCCTCGAAAGTTCCGCTGGCGTTGAGGTCGATTTCCAGCGTAGTGCCGGTTTTCTGCACCCCAATAACGCCGGCAGCCAAGGTCAGGGAAGCGGCATTGAGAGTGAACCCTGTCAGGGTATCCCCGTCGCCCTCTTCTTCCTCAATGACAGTACCGCCACCCGTTACCGAGTCGATATCGTAGGTGTCATTGCCTTTGCCACCCATGAAGGTAACGCCGGCACCACCGCCTTTGAGGCTGTCATTGCCCTTGCCGCCTTTCAGGGTAACGGTAACGCCTTCACCGCCGCCAATCAGGGTGTCACCGAAATCAGAACCCTCCAGCGTTTCAATGCCGGTGATGGTGTCGGTGTCGAACCCTGTCACTGCAACCGTGCCAAGAGTCACGTCGATTGTGACACTGGCTTTGGCCTTGACATAGGTGAGTTGGTCAGCACCCTCTCCGCCGTCAACACTGTCGCCGCCCAGACAGCCCATGACCACATCATCGCCAGCGCCGCCTGTGATGGTGTCGTTATCGGGCACATCCTCAGGCATGCCGCCATCGAGGGTGTCGTTGCCTTCCCCGCCATCAAGGGAGTCATTCCCAAGTTCTCCCATGAGTTCTTCATTACCACCGGCACCAGCAATGGTGTCAGCTTGGTTAGAACCCGTCACGGCTTGGATGCCTTCCACAGTGTCGGTGCCCAGATCTCCCTTGTTGACTATGCGAGTCAGCAGATTGACCAAGATGCCTACCGTCAAGCTGACATAGGTGACTTGACTGAAGAAGCCAACAGCGCCGGTGATGATGTCGCTGCCCAAGCTGCCCTCGAAGGTTGCGTCGCCTGTGGCTGTCAGTGAGTCAGCGCCTTCAGTACCGCCGACGAGAGTGTCGTCATTGGTGATGGTGCCGGTGGCCTGAGCCGTTGTGATTTCCGCCCCCATCGCACCGCTGAGGCTGACTGTGAAGGTTTCATCTGGCTCCACATCAGCGTCGTTAATCAGCGACACGGTGATGGTTTGAGTCGTCACGCCCGCCGCGAAGGTCAGCGTACCGGAAGCAGCGTCGTAATCTTCCCCTTCAGTGGCTGCGCCTTCAATTGTGTCTGCAATTGTGGTATAATCCACCGTCACCGTTTCGGTACTCGCCCCTGACAGGCTCACCGTGAAGGCGAGGGTGTCGCTGCCTTCTGCCGCCGAACCACCCGCGATGGACAATTCCATCATTGGTGCCGGTGTCGGTGCTTCTGTCACACTGGCAAGGATTTGTTCGCCAGTGAGGTTGCCAACGGTTTCGATGTAGCCGGTGCCCGCAACGGTGTCATTGGCGGTGAAGAAGTTTTCAACGGTCAGGTCTGTCTCGTCGAACACCCCGTCAGCGTTGATGTCTATTACCAAGTTGGTGCCTTGCCGCTGCAGCCCTACTGCGCCTGCCGGCAAGGTCGCATCTACCGAGAGAGTGATTCCTGTCAGAGTCAGGGTGTCCGCATCGCCCTCAGAGTCCATAATCATCGTGCCGGCAGCTGTCATACTGTCTAGCACGTAGGTGTCACTGCCGGCACCTCCCATCAGCATGCCTTTGCTGCCGCCCACCAGGCTGTCGTTGCCGGCACCGCCATCGAGGGTGTCAGCGCCTTCCATGCCCATCAGGGTGTCATTGCCGTCACCGCCAACCTGGCTGTCATCTCCTGGGCCACCGTCGAGCATGTCACTGCCGGCACCGCCACTGATGATGTCGTTGCCCGCACCGCCTTTTATTACGTCATCGCCACCCAGACCGTCAATGGTGTCACCCATTTCGCCTCCGGTCAGGGTGTCGGCCTGTTCCGTGGCTGCGGCCATGCTGTCATCATTGGTGATGGTGCCGGTGGCTGCCTTCGCCACTTCCATCCCCTTGGCATCCATCAGGCTGACTGCGAAGGTTTCGTCTTCCTCCTGCATCATGTCCCCAATCACGCCTACCGTGATGGTCTGTTGCGTCTCTCCTGCCGCAAAAGTTAATTCCCCAGCCTTATTGACAAAATCCGCATCATCTGCTATGAGCTGCCCGCGAATTTCGCCGTCGGGATTGGCATTGGTGTGGACATTGACGTACAGGCCGGTGTCACTTCCCGACTCCCCGCCCATCAGGGAGGTGAAATTGCTCAGCGGCTGGCTGCCGGCAAGAGTATCATCGGCTTCCCACTTGCCTTTGATGGTTACTGTGCCATCTGAATTGACAGTGGCTGAGGTGTCTAAGGTGTCGGTTGCCAGATCCTGGAGAATGTCGAAGACGACGCCGCCTTTTTGACCCATTTTGCCGGCGTGAATGTGCAGGCCCTTGACATCATCGAGGGTGTCGGGCGTTGAGGCTTGACCGCCGGTGAGTGTAGTGAAGTCCAGCCCCTGAACGGTGACGCTGTATTCGAGGGCGTCTCCGGCGGCGTTGAGTTCCGCCACAGCCATGCCGGTGGCTTTCGATTGGGTGGCCGGCACTTCTTCAGCGCCGGTCAGTTCAGCGGCAAACAGCTTGGCGTTCGGGTCTGAGATGCCCATTGCCGTGCCGTTTTTGGTCATGTATCCCACGGTCACATCTTCTGTGGCGGCTTCTGCCAGACTGACGGTGAAGGTCATCTCGGTGATGGTGTCGTTGCCTTCTGCCATCTTCATGTCGGCGATGGTGAACTCGCCACCGGCCATCGTCTCTGTGCCAGTGCCGCCAGTCATGGTGTCACCATCATTGCCGATCGTGCCGGTGGCCTTCGCCACTTCCATCCCCTTGGCATCCATCAGGCTGACTGCGAAGGTTTCGTCTTCCTCCTGCATCATGTCCCCAATCACGCCTACCGTGATGGTCTGTTGCGTCTCTCCTGCCGCGAAAGTTAATTCCCCAGCCTTATTGACAAAATCCGCATCATCTGCTATGAGCTGCCCGCGAATTTCGCCGTCGGGATTGGCATTGGTGTGGACATTGACGTACAGGCCGGTGTCACTTCCCGACTCCCCGCCCATCAGGGAGGTGAAATTGCTCAGCGGCTGGCTGCCGGCAAGAGTATCATCGGCTTCCCACTTGCCTTTGATGGTTACGGTGCCATCTGAATTGACAGTGGCTGAGGTGTCTAAGGTGTCGGTTGCCAGATCCTGGAGAATGTCGAAGACGACGCCGCCTTTTTGACCCATTTTGCCGGCGTGAATGTGCAGGCCCTTGACATCATCGCCGGTGTCGGGTGTTGAGGCTTGACCGCCGGTGAGCGTGGTGAAGTCCAGACCCTGAACGGTGACGCTGTAATCGAGGGCGTCTCCGGCGGCGTTGAGTTCTGCCACAGCCATGCCGGTGGCTTTCGATTGGGTGGCCGGCACTTCTTCAGCGCCGGTCAGTTCAGCGGCAAACAGCTTGGCGTTCGGGTCTGAGATGCCCATTGCCGTGCCGTTTTTGGTCATGTATCCCACGGTCACATCTTCTGTGGCGGCTTCTGCCAGACTGACGGTGAAGGTCATCTCGGTGATGGTGTCGTTGCCTTCTGCCATCTTCATGTCGGCGATGGTGAACTCGCCACCGGCCATCGTCTCTGTGCCAGTGCCGCCAGTCATGGTGT
>NZ_KB235950.1:425786-430426 GCF_000332335.1 Kamptonema formosum PCC 10802
CAGTTCAGCGGCAAACAGCTTGGCGTTCGGGTCTGAGATGCCCATTGCCGTGCCGTTTTTGGTCATGTATCCCACGGTCACATCTTCTGTGGCGGCTTCTGCCAGACTGACGGTGAAGGTCATCTCGGTGATGGTGTCGTTGCCTTCTGCCATCTTCATGTCGGCGATGGTGAACTCCCCACCGGCCATCGTCTCTGTGCCAGTGCCGCCGGCCATGGTGTCTGTGCCGGTGCCACCGGGCATGGTGTCTGTGCCGGTGCCACCGGGCATGGTGTCTGTGACAGTGCCGCCGGGCATGGTGTCTGTGACAGTGCCGCCGGGCATGGTGTCTGTGCCGGTGCCGCCGGGCATGGTGTCTGTGCCGGTGCCGCCGGGCATGGTCTCTGTGCCACTAGCCCCGGTGGTGGTGACTGGGCCAGTAGTGGCGGCGAGGGGGTCTGTGCCAGTAGCGCCGGTGGTGGTGTCTGTACCAGTAGCGCCGGTTGTGGTGTCCGTACCAGTAGCGCCGGTTGTGGTGTCCTGACCGCCGTTTATTGTGTCTTCCATATCAACAAGACCAAGTAGTTGGTTTCCTGAGAGGTTAGCTAGGGTTTCGATCGAGCCGGCACCCGCAACGGTGTCCTCTTCTGTGAGAAGTTGGCAATCGTCAGGTCACTAGCCCCCTCGATCGTCCCTGAGGCGTCGAGGTCTATGACCAGATTGGTGCCTTGCCGCACGATTCCCATCACTCCCGCAGCCAGTCCGTCTGCGGAGAGGGTCATACCGGCAGCGGGCGCAGCGCTGAAGCCGGTGATACTATCTTCACTGAAGACCAGGGTGTCGGCTGCGCCGTCTTCATCTTGGATAAACGTGCCGCCGCTTTTGGAACTCAGCACGTATACATCAGCCCCCACTCCACCCATGAGAGTGTTGGCTGCTTTGCCACCCATGAGGGTGTCATCTCCCGCACCGCCCATGAGGCTGTCCGCACCGCGACCGCCGAAAATCGTTTTGTTGGCGTTGTTGCCGACTTGAGTGTCATTGCCGTCACCGCCGAAGACACTCTTGATGGTGGTGTTGGCATCAATGGCCAAGGTGCCGTCGGCCAGGGTATTGCCGGTGGAGCCTGGAGTCAGGTCCAGGGTCATGCCTGTGGTGATGGCGGCGGCGTTGATGGTGTCGATACCGCCGGCATCTGTCAGCGTCCCCCGCACGGTGTCGTTGCAGGCAACAGTGCCGAATTCGTCGGTATAGATATTGGTGCCGTCAGGGCTAATCGGGGCCCCGTACAGCCGCAAGCCCCAGCTGTTGAGGGAGCAGGTGCCGGCACTCCCCCGATCCTCCACTTTGAGCGTCCAGTCTCCCTCGCCGGTTTCGCCCCAGTAGAAGGTGCTGCCGAAGGTGAACTTGATGCCTTTCTGGCAGGACTCACCCAGGGCTTGCTCGGTGGCATCTTGAGTGAACTGGCTGGGGTTGGTGCGCAAGTCTGCGAACGGTACTTCGACTCCGTTGCCATTCCCATCGTCACCGACTTCCAGTGTCTTGAGCGCGAGAGTGTCAAAGAGTATGGTTTCGGTGCTGTCTGGGGACAGCAGGGTGATGTAGATGTAATTAACGCTGTCTGCCTCGCCGGTTTTTCCGGCTGCGTTGTAGCCGGCGTCACCCATCCTGTCGGTGGTGAGGATGGTGCTGCTGACATTATTCTTTGGGTCGCTGTCCCCGAAGGCGGAAACCAGCAGGTTTGCGCATTGTACGCTGTAAGGGGCAAAAACGCCGTTGGCATCGGCGGCTGCGACCGCAATGGTGTAGCGGGAGTTTTCGCAGTTGCCGCAGTTGGCGTTAGCGCCGGTTTCAAAAGCGTTGCCCGCCGCCGAGGTAAATACAGTTCCCAGACCGCCACGACCTTTGGTGACCGCTTCCTGTATGCCTTGCCCGGCTAGCTGGCCAGCTGGTAATTTGAAGTTGGTCTCAAAGGGATTATCAAAACCCCAGCTGTTGTTGGAAACGTCGAAAAACTGCTGGGTGCTCAAAACGCTGGCGTCGGTGCCCGTAAGGTTCGTGTCCCGCAAGCCGGTGATTTTGGCGCTGTAGCCAATGCCGCTGATGCCCACTTGTTTGTTCGGCACACCGGCCATGATGCCCGCAACGGCTGTCCTGTGGCTTTCATCCGCTGCCTGAGGCTGTCCTGAAGCTAGATCGCCGGCGGTTAGCCCCACTGGGGCCTTGTTATAGTTGGCTGCCAGGTCTTCGTGGGTGGACTCTACGCCATCATCGATGATGCCAACTGTTATACCCCTGCCGGTGCAGTCGTTCCACAAGTCGAAGTTGTCGGGGCTGTCATCGACGATGTTGAGGTCCATACCGGTTGTGCCACCGTTACTGTTGGTGCCGGTGTTATTCAGATACCACTGTTGTGGGTAAAGAGGATCGGTTGGGACGTGGGCCATACGAACCTTACAAATTAAATTTTTCTGAACACCCGCCGGACTAGCAGCTTGTTAAAGTGTGCCCGCACGCAGAAGCGCGGGTGCCCTGGCGATAAGGTCACCTGGAGCCTGTCTTTTTCAAGCCATCTCTGCCGCACCCTTTTGGCATTGGGGCTTGCCGGGCATACTGGACCATCGCACGTTAGCCATTAGGCCCGCACTGTGGCCACTTGCTCCCAGAAATTTCCCTCCAAGTAAAAGCGCCAAACTGACGCTTTGCGCACAATACGAGAACCTACCTCTGTGTCCAAGCAGAGGCTGCCGCTCTAACGGCGATGTTTCCTGGAGGGGAGCTTGTATGAAATGTTCGGCGTTCTAAGCTGAATCTGAGCCGATCCTGCCTTGCCTCAACCTGTCCGCTCTCCCAGAAGCTAGTAGAGGGGAGCAGAGCGCGTTTTTAATAGGTTGTGTGCGCCCTCCTTTCAAAGGAGAGCGCGACTCGCCGAATCTTATCATGTTTAGCCGTCAGGAGGAGATGCCACAAATTGTCTGTTAGTTTAGCTTTTTTGTTCCCGACATTGCAAGAGGCAGATCGTCAAAAAATTTTGCCTCTCTTTGCCGCATTTTTACGAGAGCTTAAATGCGCTTTCTGTCGCAAATGAATTATTGTAGACTTAATTTTATACAAAAAGTTCCCGCTTTTTGAAAGTTTATTACATCATTTTTTTTGATAGATAGTAAAATCTATATAAAAAATCAATATTTGCTCTTCGCTGAAGCCCAGATAAGACATTTCTATCAATTCCGGGTGCATCGGATTCGTCTGATGATTGCAGGGAGTGAACCAGCGACCGGCCCGTGGGCTTTTAGCTCCGCTTGCAGAATAGAAAGATTTACAATGCCTGTGCTGATCGCGAGTGATATCCTATCAAGTCAGGTGAGGGGAGCAGAATTTACACGGTGTCTTGCGGGTCTAAATCGCTCGCATTCCAGCCGGTTCAACCGCGCTTTGCAAAGCTCGGGGATGGAAAGGAATGATATAAAATTGCCTGTTCAGGCATTAATTTAGTGCAAACAAGGTGTTTTTCGGTGCGGGAGGATTTAAATTATAGCAGTAGCCACTTAGATTAAAACATTAGACCTTCAGGGGGGGCGGGACGCCTACCCTACGTCTATATAGCAGTAAGCATTTAGGAAACCTATATTCCGGCCTCCCTTGCTCCAGAGATCCCGAAGCTTCTATTGTTCTAACCAATATGACTGCTGCTATATATAAAGCTAAAGCTTATATATTATGCTTTTAATCTGCTCTGGGGGGCCGCAGCGCCTCTCTAATCGGGGTTACAGACAGAGCCGATAAACGATATAGAATCAAAAATCAGGCGCTCATCTTGCAGGGAAGTGGGGAAAAGAATGGGAAAGCGTTAGATAGAAGAAAAGACGGTTAAAATAAATTACTGGCAGTTCACTCGCCTTGATATTACACTTTTTTTTGTAAAATTGAAGTGCAAACCGTCAGAGATCGAATTGGAGACCCAGACACCGCAGCAATTTGCTACGTGGGTGCCGGCAGCCGGCAATTGTGCGGATAAATATCTGTGCGGGGTAGGTGAGGTTCCGCTCCAAGGGCTCCAACCAAGCAGCACAGGACTTAGGTATTTCCACGGTATCCCTCTCGGGGAGACGGGAACAAGGAGAGAGGGAGAAACACTTGGTAGAAACTTGCCGGTTGCAGCTACAGAACAGGCGGGACGCTTGGCGCAAGTCTTGAAGCAGTCTGTTCGACAGCCTGACTGCTAGCGTGAGATCCGCAGACTAAATTATCCCCGGCAATCGCAGTTTGCTAAAGCCATCCCCGTCACAGCAGATTTTTGCCACTCCCCCAACTTTCTCTCTCCTTCTCCCTCGGGCACTTTACAGGAGGCAGTTCAGCATTCCCGCCTTCAACCCCATTTTTCCACCCCCCTCAAACGCACAAGTGTTGAATTCCGTTACAAAACTTTACATTTTAGCTTACATTTCTCCGGCCCTGAGTAAAAATGCTTACCCAGAGAGGAGTCGTTCTATCCAGTGGACATAGCTGATTTCTTGACACATACAACATTGAAGATAGCGGAGTTTATCTAGTAGCGTAGTCCCCCATTCTTTAGGAATATCTACTATCTTTAATATCAGGTAAGCTATCAGCGAAACATAAATTTGTATAGCTATACCATTTACATTTTTAGTAATCAG
>NZ_KB235950.1:430526-443138 GCF_000332335.1 Kamptonema formosum PCC 10802
TACAGGAGGCAGTTCAGCATTCCCGCCTTCAACCCCATTTTTCCACCCCCCTCAAACGCACAAGTGTTGAATTCCGTTACAAAACTTTACATTTTAGCTTACATTTCTCCGGCCCTGAGTAAAAATGCTTACCCAGAGAGGAGTCGTTCTATCCAGTGGACATAGCTGATTTCTTGACACATACAACATTGAAGATAGCGGAGTTTATCTAGTAGCGTAGTCCCCCATTCTTTAGGAATATCTACTATCTTTAATATGAGGTAAGCTATCAGCGACACATAAATTTGTATGGCTATACCATTTACATTTTTAGTAATCAGTTTGTCCAATTTTAGGTGAGTTTTAAGAAACTTCCATAACAACTCTATGTGCCAGCGATATCTGTAAATTTCCATAAGCTCTTCATCGGACACTTCGTCCCGCTCCAGATTGGTGGCCAATCTATACTCGGCGCGCTTTTCAATATCACAAAAGTTAACAACTCTATATATTCCTGAGTTCTTACCTGTCCCTACTATAAAATGTCCATTGGTTTCAGATAATTGAAGTTTGTAGCTGTTAGGGATGCGCAAGACAAAATACTTCTTTGACTGGCTCGCCTCCGTAAAAAATTTAAACCAGAAAAGCCCCTATCCATTACTGCTACGCTGTTAGAGGGCAAAGTATTTAACATCTCTTGACCGTATCTGTAGTCCGAGTCGTATCCAAAATTTATTAGATTTTCTTCGGTTACTCCTGTTGTTAAGTTTAAGGAGCTAACAAGCTTGACTTGATAGTATTCTTGCAGCCAAAGCAATTTAATTGTCAGAGTTATGACGGTTGAATCAATCGGACACAATTCATATTTTTGTATTTTTTGTGACGACAAATTTATTCATCAAGCTGTTGAGCAAATTTCAAAAAGGGTTCTTTACTTCTGTGCTTATTAGCTTTGGATAAAGTTGAAATATCGATTCCCAAGCCACTGACATTGAGTCGCTTGAATATATCTCTCATACTGGTCAATCTTTTATCCATTGCATAGCTCAACCCTATGGATAAATCCAAGCGGGTATTTAGGACAGGATAATCATTTGTGGGCAAAGATGCCAACCATTTTTGGACAAGCTTGGGAAATGAGTAGAGCACAGTTTGTTAACAAGATTTATTTGACCCTATCCGAAAGCATAGCACGTTTTGGGCGCTTTTTTTGTGTCGAATTGTTAAGATTCAACACTTGTGGGGCCAATTAGGGAAAGTTGAAAACGGTATAGTGGCTGGCTTATGGATTAATCGACGGCATAACTTTCCCCCTAATTTTTGAAGTGTACAAGCCGAGAAAGCGCCTCCAACCAGGAGATGTCTACAAAAGCCAGCCAGAAATAGCTGTTGAATTACTCCATCAGTTAAGAGAGATGGGATTTGAAATAGAGAGAGTGCTAGCTGACAGCTTCTATGGAGAAAGCAACAGCAGATTTATCTCCGCCTTAGAAGAGATGAATCTTCGTTGTGGCAATTATAGCAGTATGCATTTAGGTTAGGACATAGATAAAACTGCTGCATCAACTGATTGCCTTAACTCCTCACCCCTGACGAGAGCTTGACGGATATAGTTTTTAAGTCTTGCCCAACATCTTTCAATTGGATTCAGGTCTGGGGAATAGGGCGGTAAATAAATTAAATCGCACCCCGCTGATTTAATCAGTTCCTCAATCCTCCCACCTTTATGAAAACTGGCATTATCTAAAATCACAATTTGGCCCGCTTTTAAAACGGGAATAAGTTGAGTCTCGACCCAGCTTTCAAAGAGCTGACGGTTACAAGAGCCCTCAAAGGTTAGTGGTGCTATCAAGCTCTCGCCTCTTAAAGCGGCTACTATACTCACTCTTTGCTTGCGGCGACCAGACTTAAAGGCGTAAAACCTTTCACTCCTGTCACACCATCCATAGGGATAATCCTCTCGGTTATCTATACCGGACTCATCCACAAAAACCATACTGTCTGGGGCTTTGCCTTCAAGACGCTTTAAAAACTCCTGTCTTGAAACCTCATCCCTTTCAATGTACCCGTAAGTTTTTTTGCGAGTAAATCCAATTTTTTTAAGGGCGCGACTGAAAGTAGAAGGACTGATTTTTCGTGGCCATGCTCGCACCATTTGAGCTTGAGTTTTTTCTCCGTTGGCCAGGACAAATTCCCGAATAGACTCCAAGTCTTCGATTTTATGTCCCCATCCCTGTTGATAGCCTGACTCCGGTTTCAAGTCCCCAGTCGCGGACTGACGCTTGCGCCACTGGTAAATTGTACTGCGGCTCACGTCAAAGACCCGAGCAGCTTCAACTATACTCATGCCGCGTTCTACGGCAGCTACTACTTTTTGGCTCAGGTCATAGCTGTAAGGTGCTGGCATATATAATAGACTCCTAAAGGCTCTTTATTAGTATTTTAGCACGTTTTGACCTAAATGACAAGTGCTATAGAAGTAATCACGGAGTCTGGCTCCCTCCCGAGCAAAGCGTTACAGCATCTCAGTGGAAAAAATTTAAGCGAGTTTTTGCCGATGGCCGTCAAGAAATTAGATTCATTATAGAATGGATATTTGGCCAAAGAAGAGAGCGGCGTTACTGGGAGATAACTGCGGATAAAAAAACGCTCCCGTCAAATTCTACTTGGTATGTGATGACGATAATTCCTGGCCTCACTTACCTTGAGGTTGGCAATTTTTCTGTGAGCCGAACTTGGATAGAATATGGGTTCAAAGAAAGCAAAAATGAACTGGGCTGGGCGGATTTTCGCCTCACTCAGTACGAGGACATTGAAAAATGGTGGGAAATAGTAGAGAGCGCCTATTTAATGGTCAGTCTTTATGCTGCCTCTAGTCAAAAAGCGTCGAGGTTTTGCCTGAATCCCCAAAGTCCTGTTCACCAAAGATTTCCTCAACATCAGCAATGGGACGAAAAAGAAGGCTGGAAAAATATTTTTAACAATCTGCGCTTAATTCTTCTCCCTCTAGTCTGTTTTAATCTTATCAAGCCTTGGTTAAAGGTTTTCCCTATCCCTCAGTTAACTTTAGGCTTGACTCGCTTAATTTCTCTAATGAATTTCTTTCCACCGGCCATTTCCGTAAACGGCCAGCAGTGGCAATATTACTTTTCCTCTGCCTAGAGTGATAAAAGAGGGATATAGCAGTATGCACTTAGGTTAGAACATTAGACCTTCAGGGGGGGCGGGACGCCTGCCCTACGTCTATATAGCAGTAAGCATTTAGGAAACCTACATTCCGGCCTCCCTTGCTCGCCCGCTCCCGAAGCTTCTATTGTTCTAACCAATATGACTGCTGCTATAGCACTAGGCACTTAGGGAACGGACATGGGCAGTCGGCGATGGGGCATCATCGCATTGCTGTGAGTCTTTCCCATGCCCCATGCGCCATACCCCATGCGCCAGGCCATTAATGTCCTAATCTAAGTGAATACGGCTATAACAAATCATTTAGAACCCCTGCATAGCAAAAATAGGAGGCTCTTGCCGGTGAGGAGGCAAATTCTGAAGTTGATGCCATCAGGAACTAGGGTCAGATTCTTTCATTGGCTGGGGGATGTCATCTTGGGGCGAGACAGGTTCATCAGGGCAAAACTTCAGGCAGATTCGCATTCTAATTTTTTCTGTTTGCCACCGGCCTCCTGGTTTTAGGAGTTCCCACCTCACGCCATCAGAAAGCCATCTTTTCTTAGGTTGCGCAGATTCTTCTTGCCAGTGGAGGCTATAAATATCTCTAACTCGTGACCTCATTTCAAGGAGTAATTTAGCAGCTTTGAACATGGAGTCGTCAATTAAGACTCGTTCTTTATAATTTTATAGAGACAAAACTGCATCTTCGCATTCCATCGGCTCAAATCCACTGTTGATACTAATGTCTAACGCCTGAATTTATAGGGATATCAAAACTGAGCTAGCGGGCAAGATTGGAGAGCGGGCAACTGTAAAGGGCACGACAGTAGGAGCATCCCACGCTGGCAAAATATAACCGGTTCCGGGACTTCTTTGCCCCTGTAATTCCCTCCCCGGAAGGATTCTGGCGGAATCATTTACTGAGTGTTCCGCACAGTCGCGTTTCCTTGCGGGAGGAGGGGGGTGGGGTTGTGTGCCGCGCGAAAAACTGAGATGCACCTCAGGACAGTGTCTTGCGCGCAGGTGAGTTAGACGTTGAATTGAGGAGTAAGTAAATAGACGGAAAGTTTTAGAAAAACCAGCCGTAGGAGTGCAAACCCTTGCCTAGAAGATTGACGCCGAGATAGCAAATCCAGACGACGGCAAAGCCGGTGGCGGCTAGAATTGCTGGCTTGCGCCCTTGCCAGCCTTTGGTGATGCGAGCGTGGAGGTAGGCGGCGAACACCAGCCAGGTAATTAGGGCCCAGGTTTCTTTGGGGTCCCAACTCCAGTAAGAGCCCCAAGCTTCATTGGCCCAGACAGCACCGGCAATAATGCCAATCGTCAGGAGGGGGAATCCCAAACCGATGGTGCGGTAGCTGATGTTGTCGAGAGTTTCGGCGATGCTGAGCCGCAGGGGCGAAAGGGGCGCAACCGGCTCGGTGGCGATCTCTGCCGGTTCAGCCACCACCCGATCTAGGACTGCGGTTTTGACGCCGCCATTGTTATCAGCCAGACTGGGTGCCTGCAAGTGCGAGAGCGGTTGGACTGGCTCGAGGGGTTCGCTGTTGCGCTGTAGCTGGTAGTGGCCACTGCCGTTGCTCTCGTGGCGATAGCCGCCAGTGCCGGTGGAACTGCCCTGGAGTTCGACGTTTTGGCCGCGAGTGACGACGAGGAATGCGATCGCCAGCAGGGAGCCAACCATTAGGGCGGCATAGCTGAGCATCATAACACTGACGTGCATCATCAGCCAGTTGGATTTGAGGGCGGGAACCAGAGGGGCCGCCGACTGCATTTCCGAGGGTAAAGTGAGGGCGGCGAAAGCGGTGATGCCCATCGCCACTGGCCCGGTGGCGACGCCCACCAGCCGGCTGCGACTCATATTTTCGGCAATCAGATGGACGGCGGTAATCCCCCAGGCCAAGAAAAATAGGGATTCATACAGGTTGCTCAAGGGGAAGTAGCCAGCTTCGATCCAGCGAGCTAACAGCAAGGCGGCAATGCCGAGGTTGGCGCTGGCCATTCCCGCTGTGCCGATGGCCGGCAGGTAGGGAATTTCTGGAAAGGCTGCTCCTCCCCAGTAAATTAACATGGTCACGAATAGGACAGCAAACGAGATGTTGTCCAACCCGTTTTGCAGTGCGACTAAATCCATAGAGTGCTCTGATACATTTTCCGACTTATTCCGGATATTACCGGACAATGCTACGATAGCACTATCACCGTACAAGATGATACAGGCGTTATCCCGCAAAGCTTTCAGGAAAATCTCACGCGATCGCCATTCCAGTCCCGCCATAGCATAAACCCGCAATTGGGACAGTGGAAAATTCAAAGATCCACTATCTGGCCAATAGGGCTGTCCTCAAATCTCTGTGTGTATTATATCACGCTCTGCGGCCTGGCCTGCGAAAATCCGTGATTAAATTTTCTCTCCCCAGCTGTTTGGTTCGGGATCGAGCTATCAAGTCAGATCCCCATCTATCCTATCCATTCTTGGCACTGCAATGTCCGGCCCGACACAGGGAACTCGAACCTCACTGGCAGGGCACCGGCTTTCTCTGCGAGAATAAGGGTTTTGGCCCAGTGCGAGATGCGGGACAGGCGTCCCGCCTTTCGCCCAAGCTAAATTTATTTTGACTGAATACAGAAGGATGGACAGTATGAACAGTGGGGCAAAATTGGAGTCAGGACAGTTGCAGTTGGAGTTGCAAGCGCTTGCCGCTGACATCCGCGCTTTGGCCCAAAGCTGTAAAGGGGATAGTATGGCCATTTTAGCCTTGCTGCGGGCGCTAGAGACTTTGCATCAAGAGATTCGCGACGGTTTGTTTCAAGAGTCTTTACCGGATAACCGTCAGGCCCTCTACGCGCTGCTGAAGGATGTTGAAGCCGAGAGTGGCTGGCCGTATATTCCGCGCAAGCCGCTGCGGTCCCTGTTGGTGAATTTGACTGGTGAGTCGGAGGGTGCTTCTGCCCCAGAAACGCCGGAAAGTCCCCCTACTCCAGACCCGGAAGCGGGCTCTCGGCTCTAATCAAGGCGGCAACTGCATTCGGTGCTGGAACGCTTCCGGTATCCAGACACTGTTGCAGCTGGCCCTCTGGCCGATGGCGCTGCCAATCTATCCTGCCCTCTCCATTTTATTAGGAGATCGATTGGATTGGATATCAATCTATGAGCTTCCACTCCACGTTTAATTTTATCCACTTGCTGGGCTCGAACTTTAAGACTTGCTTGAAGGCGTACAGGCACTCCTGAAGTTGAGCCGGCGTCATCGGTTCGGTGCAGCTGCGCTGCCAGTCAGCCCGCTCCATCGTGCCCATAATTAAGTAGCTATTGCTAATCAAAGCCGGTGGGCGCGGGCCACTTTTGGGGGCCAGTTGCTCCTCCACCTCATCCTGATGGGCAATCAGCAAGTCGCAGGCAGGGCAGTAGCGGCACGACTTGTTCACCGCCACCAGCTGCACCGGCTGCACCTGGATCGCGAGGGGCACCTTGCGCAGCTTAGTCTTGCCTTGGCACTTGGGGCAGTATGAGAACCGCACGTCCTTGTAGGGATTGAGAAAGAAAAATTTGTAGCGGCGTGGCTGCTTTCCGAGTTGTTTCATTGCCCTTTCCCATAGCTTCATAAAGTCAGACTATCCCATTAGAGGCTTTGTTTGCAGTATCTTCACTTTACTCTGGCGAGCTGCCGGCTAGCCTGTGTGGGAGGAACAAGGAAGAAGCAAGACGGAAGAATGGACGGCGCATTAGGAGGGCTCGACTGGGGTAAAAGGAGCTCGCGCGCGCCCCTAGCCCACAGTCTCTAGCCTCTAGCCCCCAGAGGCTCTCCCTCTCTCCTTCTACTCCACCGGTTCTCTCCCGCATCTGTGGCGCTCAAGTCCCGCTACAGGATGCAAAACTGCAAATCGCGGAGCCTCCCGCCCCTATAAAACCTGACTGAATTTTGTATTCTTAGTAACAAAACACTCCTATCAATGCAAAAACTTACAAAAAGTATACTGCCAGTAAGTTAAGTCACCCTATCATTTAAGTTTTTAACCCTTTTTCTAATAACCCACTCCCGCCACAAGCAATTCTTCGCGAAAGTTTAAAAGCGCTTTAGTGCAAAACTCTGAAGATTATTTAAATAAAATTACAAAATGTATTTTTTTATGAAGAAATATTACAAATATCGGCTCTTTTCAAGAACGAGCGTAAAATGATTGCCCCTGGTTCATGGTGGGAAACATTCTGTCTGCGCTTCAGGGGGAAAATCTGTCAAACGCATGCCTGATAAGGATTTCAGACATTCGGCCACTCAGGTGGCAGTTCTTCTAAGAATCAGGATTTCCCCGACAGCCAGCCTTTCCGTCCTTTTAGAGGATGGCAGGGCCCCTCAGGTCTTCATGTTTCCCCACAAAATTTCTGCCAAAGTGGCAACACAGCCTCGGTCAGCACAGTTACAGTATTGATTAAAGGCGCGTTTGCTTATTAATTGTAAATCTTTAAGCAGAGCAGATTCTAGAAAAATAGCCTGTCCTTTCTTGTAAAGTATGAGTGGTGCAGATGCAACAGCCCAAGCAGATACAAAAGGAGCTCCCCTCAAATATGAACGACATTTTACTCGGCTTTTCACCTTAAATGATTCTAAAAGTGTTTTGGGAAATAATTCTGCCATGTTAAATGAGTTTTTCTAGGACGGCGGCAAAAGCGTATCGTTATTTTGAGCAGTTTAAATAATCAGTCTGTGGTGGATTGCCCAAAAGTTTGCCGCAGGCACTCGCAGTGTCACCCAACTGAAAAATTCTCGGAAGGCTGCTTACAATCTCAAGCGAGTGAAGTTATTTTCTAAAGGCTACCCCCCATGTATCAAATCAAATCACCACCCCACTCAGCAGACAGAATCACCTTAATAGGTGCCGGTTTAGCCGGTTGCGTTTTAGCGATTTATCTGGCCCGAAGGGGCTTTGTAGTGGATATATATGAGCGCAGATATGACATGCGAAAAGTTCCATTTAGTGGGGGCAGATCCATTAATTTAACGCTGTCGGCGCGGGGAATATATGTACTGAAGCAAATTGGCTTATATGAAGAAGTGATGAAAGCAGCCATCCCCCTGAAGGGGAGAATGATGCACTCCCTGAGTGGGGAGCTAGCATTTCAGCCCTATGGCAGAAAAAATAGCGAAGTGCTTTATTCTATTGCCAGAAACCAGTTCAACATAGCTTTAATGAACGAAGCGGAAAAATACGCAAATGTCAGAATCCACTTCAACCAGCAGTGTGCGGGAATGAATTTTGACACCGGCGAATTGAAGTTGCGCGACGAAACGAATGGCCAGCAAACAGCGCTCAAGGCAAGTCCAGTCATCGGAACAGATGGCTCTGCTTCCGCTCTGCGAATGTCCATGCTGAAAGAGCGAGGCTTTAATTTTTCCCAGTCTTACTTAAATCATGGCTACAAAGAGCTAACCATCGCTGCCGGCCCAAACGGAGAGTTCTTGCTAGAGAAAAATGCCCTGCATATTTGGCCGCGCGGGCAGTATATGCTGTGCGGGTTCCCCAACTTAGATGGAAGCTTTACTGCCCTGTTATTTGCTCCTTTTTATGGGGAAGAAAGTTGGGAAACATGGAACTCTAAAATAAAAGTTACTGAGTTCTTCAAAAGACAATTTCCGGATACCTTGCCGCTGATGCCGGCTTTAGTAGAAAAGTATTTTGCCAAGACTGCCGGTTCCTTACTAACCATAAAGTGCGACCCCTGGCATGTGAGGGACAAAGCTCTCTTATTAGGAGATGCAGCTCACGCCATTGTTCCGTTTCACGGGCAAGGTATGAATTGCGCCTTGGAGGATTGCGCCTATCTAGATGAGTGTGTGGAAAAATATGGAACGAACTGGAAAAAAGTATTTCCAGAATTCCAAAAACAGAGAAAAGTCAATACCGACGCAATTGCCGACCTCTCCCTTGAGAATTATATAGAACTGCGCGATCGGGTGGCCAATCCGAAATTCTTACTGAAGAAAAAGGTAGAGCTAGCTCTTTCCGAAAGATATCCCAACGATTTTATTCCCAATTATTCCATGCTAGCCTTTCACCGCATCCCCTATTCAGAAGCGCGAGATCGGGGCATAATTCAGACCCGGATAGTCGATGAACTGTGTGAAGAGATTGAGGCGCTCGAAGAAGTGAGCTGGGAAAAAGCTGATTTTCTCGTGAGCCGGAAATTGCTTAAAACTGCTGATTTCACTGAACCCTACTCCCTACCAGCTGTCCTTCGCTCACCGGCAGCTGCAGTTCCTTTCCCAGCTGGAGTCTAGCAAGTCTTCATACCAAGTTGAGACAGGCAGTATTTTTTTTCGAGGAAAAACCCTTGATATCCGGGGGGAAAATCCGGACATCCAAAATATAAAATCCAAAATTGGTATCGCAACCCCGCCGGGTTTTCCCTCACAGACTTGCAAATATCGCGCTCTCAGATCGAGCCAAACAAACTCACTTTCTATCACAGCAAAACCAGCATAAGGAACTTAAAATGCAAGTAGAGACGGTTGCAGATTCATACCCACTTTCACCCATGCAGCAGGGCATGCTGTTCCACAGCCTTTACGCCCAGCACTCCGGTGCCTGTATTGAGCAGGTAATCTTTGACCTGCATGAAAATTTAAATGTTTCAGCCTTCCAGCAAGCTTGGCAGAAAGTCGCACACCGGCACCCAGTCTTGAGAACAAGCTTTCACGATCGAGGTGAGGGCGAACCGCTTCAGTGCGCCGGCAGGCAGGTGACAATTCCGCTGCAACAGCACGACTGGCGCACACTGCCGGCATCTGAACAGCAAAACCGGCTGCAGGCGTATCTCCAATCCGATCGCCAGCAAGACTTCCAACTCAACCGAGCGCCCCTGATGCGCCTAGCTCTTTTCCATCTCAGCGAATCTCACGCTTCATGCGTTTGGACTTTTCATCACGCCTTGCTCGACGGGCGCTCTTTTCCCATCCTAATTAAAGAAGTCTTCGCCTTTTACGATGCCTTCTGCCAAGGACAGGACTTGCAGCTAAAAGACCCCCGCCCCTATCGAGACTATATCCAGTGGTTGCTGCTGCAGGACTTCTCCAAAGCGCAAAACTTCTGGCGCGAGTTATTACGAGGCTTTAGCGGACCGACACCGCTTCTCGCAGACAAAGCTCGTCTCATAAAAATAAAGCAGCCCGGGATAGAATCACCCATTGCCAGTGCCTTCGCACAGCAAGAAATTAACCTGCCGACAGCAACAACTTCTCAATTGCAGTCCCTAGCCAAAGAACACCAACTGACACTCAACACCCTCGTCCAGGGAGCTTGGGGGTTGCTTATGAATCGCTACACCGGCGAGACAGATGTCGTCTTTGGTGCCACCAAATCCTGCCGGCGCTCAACGATTGACGGTGCCGAATCGATGGTGGGACTATTTATCAATACCCTGCCGGTGCGAGTCAGCGTGCCGGCACAGATGGACTTGCTCCCCTGGCTGAAAAAACTTCGGGCGCAGTGGGTTGCCTTGCGAGACTGGGAGCATACGCCTCTCGTCAAAATTCAGGGGTGGAGCGAACTGCCGGCAGGAACCCCCCTGTTTGACAGCATCCTGATATTTGAAAACTACCAGTTAAATTCCACCTTGCGATCCCAAGGGGGCCGGTGGGAAAATATAGAAGTTCGCCTCCTCGAACAACCCAACTATCCCCTGACTGTGGCGGTGTATGGGGGCGCAGAACTCTCACTCAAAATCAAATACGACCGGCACCGGTTCGATGACAGCACCATCACCCGCATGCTGGGACACATTCAGACCTTGCTAGAAAGCATGGCGGTCAATCCCTGCCAGTCTCTGGCAGAATTGCCCCTGCTTGCGGCGCAAGAGCGGGATCAGATCCTAGTCGAGTGGAATAGCACCGAGACAAATTACCCCAAAGATGCCTGCTTGCACCGGCTCTTTGACGCGCAAGTCGAGCGAACCCCCGATTCAGTTGCAGTGGTTTTTGAAGACGCTGAGCTAAGAGTCGCCTCTCTAACATACCGGCAGTTACAGCAACGCGCCAACCAACTCGCCCACCACTTGCAGTCTCTCGGAGTCGGACCGGAAGTTCTCGTGGGAATCTGCTTAGAGCGCTCCTTAGAAATGGTAGTCGGTTTGCTGGGAATCCTCAAAGCCGGTGCGGCTTTTGCGCCCCTAGACCCAGCCTGTCCCCAAGAGCGCCTTGCCTTTATGCTGCGAGACACTCAGGTGCCGGTGCTGCTCACCCAACAGCATTTGGTGGGGAGCCTTCCCCAACACGGAGCCCACGCTATCGCGCTGGACGCAGACTGGGAGACAATTGCCTCCCAAAGCGCTGAAAACCCTGCCAGCAATGTCACATCTCACAGCCTAGCCTATGTCATCTACACTTCGGGCTCCACAGGGCAGCCCAAAGGCGTGATGATGGAACACCGGCCTATTTGCAATCAAATTTTCTGGAGGCAGGAAGCCTTCAAGATCGCCGAGACAGACCGAATCTTGCAAACAATTCCTTTGGCCTTTGAGCCGGCAATCTGCCAAATATTCAGTTTCCTGTCAGCTGGAGCCCAGTTAATTGTCGCTCCACCGGGGGCGCATCAGGACGTAGCTCACATCCTCAGACTGGTTAACAAGTATCAAATCACTGTCCTCGACTTCGTGACTTCCATGCTGCAGGTCTTCCTCCAGGAGCCGGGTGTTGAGAATTGCAAGCAGCTCAGGCACGTCTTCTGCGGCGGCGAACCTGTAACCCCAGAAGTCTGCGCGCAGCACACAGCTAAGCTGCGAGCCAGCTTGTCCAACATGTACGGGCCAACAGAGGCGTGCGTTGAGGCCACCTGCTGGCTCTGCCCTGGCGATAGCCATCCAAGCACTGTTCCCATCGGTCGTCCCACTGCCAACAAGCAGATTTACCTGCTCGACTCCCACCGGCAGCCAGTGCCGGTTGGCGTGCCCGGGGAAATTTATATCGGCGGCATGTTGGCCAGAGGCTATCTCAACCGGCCAGAGCTGACTGCGGAAAGGTTCATTGACAATCCCTTTTTGCCGCCAAGACAGGGGGATTTGAGCTTGACATTTCCTGAGAGCAAAGTGTGTGCCAATGGTTCACAGTTTTCCGGCACTGACCAGGGGGAGAGTGCTGTTGCCCCACCGGCAACAGCATCAGGCGATGGACCTCACCCCACCGCCACTCCTCTGGAGTTGACATTTCCGCAGAGCAAAGTGTGTACCAATGGTACACAGTTTTCAGCAAGTGGCCAGGGGGAGAGTGCTGTTGCCCCACCGGCGACAGCATCAGGAGATCGCCCTCACCCCACCGCCACTCCTCTGGAGTTGACATTTCCGCAGATAAAAGTGTGTACCAATGGTACACAGTTTTCAGCAAGTGGCCAGGGGGAGAGTGCTGTTGCCCCACCGGCGACAGCATCAGGAGATTGCCCTCACCCCACCGCCACTCCTGTGGAGTTGACATTTTC
>NZ_KB235950.1:443238-443887 GCF_000332335.1 Kamptonema formosum PCC 10802
GCAAGTGGCCAGGGGGAGAGTGCTGTTGCCCCACCGGCGACAGCATCAGGAGATTGCCCTCACCCCACGGCCACTCCTTTAGGGTTGACATTTTCGGAGAGCAAAGTGTGTACCAATGGTACACAGTTTTCAGCAAGTGGCCAGGGGGAGAGTGCTGTTGCCCCACCGCCGGCAGCATCAGGAGATTGCCCTCACCCCACGGCCACTCCTTTAGGGTTGACATTTTCGGAGAGAAAAGTGTGTACCAATGGTTCACAGTTTTCCGGCACTGACCAGGGGGAGAGTGCTGTTGCCCCACCGGCGACAGCATCAGGAGATTGCCCTCACCCCACGGCCACTCCTTTAGGGTTGACATTTCCTGAGAGCAAAGTGTGTACCAATGGTACACAGTTTTCAGCAAGTGGCCAGGGGGAGAGTGCTGTTGCCCCACCGGCGACAGCATCAGGCGATGGCGCTGACCCCACTGCAATCCCTCTGGGGTTGACATTTCCGCAGATAAAAGTGTGTGCCAATGGTACACAGTTTTCAGCAAGTGGCCAGGGGGAGAGTGCTGTTGCCCCACCGGCGACAGCATCAGGAGATCGCCCTCACCCCACCGCCACTCCTTTAGGGTTGACATTTTCGGAGAGCAAAGTGTGTACCAATGGTA
>NZ_KB235950.1:443987-444906 GCF_000332335.1 Kamptonema formosum PCC 10802
AGAGTGCTGTTGCCCCACCGGCGACAGCATCAGGAGATTGCCCTCACCCCACGGCCACTCCTTTAGGGTTGACATTTTCGGAGAGCAAAGTGTGTACCAATGGTACACAGTTTTCAGCAAGTGGCCAGGGGGAGAGTGCTGTTGCCCCACCGGCGACAGCATCAGGCGATGGCGCTGACCCCACTGGAACCCCTCTGGGGTTGACATTTCCGCAGATAAAAGTGTGTGCCAATGGTTCACAGTTTTCCGGCACTGACCACGGGGAGAGTGCTGTTGCCCCACCGGCGACAGCATCAGGCGATGGCGCTGACCCCACTGCAATCCCTCTGGGGTTGACATTTCCGCAGATAAAAGTGTGTGCCAATGGTTCACAGTTTTCCGGCACTGACCAGGGGGAGAGTGCTGTTGCCCCACCGGCGACAGCATCAGGAGATTGCCCTCACCCCACGGCCACTCCTTTAGGGTTGACATTTTCGGAGAGCAAAGTGTGTACCAATGGTACACAGTTTTCAGCAAGTGGCCAGGGGGAGAGTGCTGTTGCCCACCGGCGACAGCATCAGGCGATGGCGCTGACCCCACTGGAACCCCTCTGGGGTTGACATTTCCGCAGATAAAAGTGTGTGCCAATGGTTCACAGTTTTCCGGCACTGACCACGGGGAGAGTGCTGTTGCCCCACCGGCGACAGCATCAGGCGATGGCGCTGACCCCACTGGAACCCCTCTGGGGTTGACATTTCCGCAGATAAAAGTGTGTACCAATGGTACACAGTTTTCAGCAAGTGGCCAGGGGGAGAGTGCTGTTGCCCCACCGGCGACAGCATCAGGCGATGGCGCTGACCCCACTGCAATCCCTCTGGGGTTGACATTTCCGCAGATAAAAGTGTGTGCCAATGGTTCACAGTTTTCCGGCACTGACCAC
>NZ_KB235950.1:445006-462557 GCF_000332335.1 Kamptonema formosum PCC 10802
GACTCCCACCGGCAGCCAGTGCCGGTTGGCGTGCCCGGGGAAATTTATATCGGCGGCATGTTGGCCAGAGGCTATCTCAACCGGCCAGAGCTGACTGCGGAAAGGTTCATTGACAATCCCTTTTTGCCGCCAAGACAGGGGGATTTGAGCTTGACATTTCCTGAGAGCAAAGTGTGTGCCAATGGTTCACAGTTTTCCGGCACTAACCAGGGGGAGAGTGCTGTTGCCCCACCGGCAACAGCATCAGGCGATGGACCTCACCCCACCGCCACTCCTCTGGAGTTGACATTTCCGCAGAGCAAAGTGTGTACCAATGGTTCACAGTTTTCAGCAAGTGGCCAGGGGGAGAGTGCTGTTGCCCCACCGGCGACAGCATCAGGAGATCGCCCTCACCCCACCGCCACTCCTCTGGAGTTGACATTTCCGGAGAGCAAAGTGTGTACCAATGGTACACACTTTTCAGCAAGTGGCCAGGGGGAGAGTGCTGTTGCCCCACCGGCGACAGCATCAGGAGATCGCCCTCACCCCACCGCCACTCCTTTAGGGTTGACATTTTCGCAGATAAAAGTGTGTACCAATGGTACACACTTTTCAGCAAGTGGCCAGGGGGAGAGTGCTGTTGCCCCACCGGCGACAGCATCAGGGAGATCGCCCTCACCCCACCGCCACTCCTGTGGAGTTGACATTTTCGCAGATAAAAGTGTGTACCAATGGTACACAGTTTTCAGCAAGTGGCCAGGGGGAGAGTGCTGTTGCCCCACCGGCGACAGCATCAGGAGATCGCCCTCACCCCACCGCCACTCCTGTGGAGTTGACATTTTCGCAGATAAAAGTGTGTACCAATGGTACACAGTTTTCAGCAAGTGGCCAGGGGGAGAGTGCTGTTGCCCCACCGGCGACAGCATCAGGAGATTGCCCTCACCCCACCGCCACTCCTTTAGGGTTGACATTTTCGGAGAGCAAAGTGTGTACCAATGGTACACAGTTTTCAGCAAGTGGCCAGGGGGAGAGTGCTGTTGCCCCACCGGCGACAGCATCAGGCGATGGCGCTGACCCCACTGGAACCCCTCTGGGGTTGACATTTCCGGAGAGCAAAGTGTGTGCCAATGGTTCACAGTTTTCCGGCACTGACCAGGGGGAGAGTGCTGTTGCCCCACCGGCGACAGCATCAGGCGATGGCGCTCACCCCACGGCAAGACTTTACAAAACCGGCGATTTAGCCCGCTACCTGCCCGATGGCAACATTGAATTTCTCGGTCGCCTGGACTCTCAGGTGAAAATTCGGGGCTTCCGCATCGAAATAGGGGAAATTGAAAGCCGGCTTCAAGCCCACCCCAACGTGCTGGAAGTCGCAGTCACAGCGCGAGAGGTAGCTCCCGGCGACAAGCGCCTGGTCGCTTACATCGTCCCTCGGGTTCAGCCGGCACCGGCGATCTGTTACCTGCGCAGCTTCCTCCAGAAATACCTGCCCGATTACATGGTGCCCTCTGCCTTCGTGACGCTGGAGGCGATGCCGCTCACACCCAACGGCAAGACAGACCGGCTCGCCCTGCCCTTCCCAGATTCTTTCGGCGCTCAGCCGGCACCAACCGCCGCCGCACCTCGCACGCCGGTAGAGGAGGCGCTCGCCGGCATCTGGACGGAAGTGCTCGGTGTGCAAAAATTGGGCGTCAGCGACAATTTCTTTGAACTGGGGGGGCATTCCTTGCTCGCCACCCAAATAGTATCCCGGGTTTGCCGCAGCTTCCAGGTGGAGTTTCCCTTGCGCTGCCTGTTTGAGTCTCCCACGATTCGCGGACTGGCGGAGGCGATTGAGACAGCCCGGGGGGGATCTTCCAGCCGGCAAGCTCCGCCCGTCGAGCCGGTTTCCCGGGACGCCAAGTTGCCGCTCTCCTTTGCCCAGCAGCGCCTGTGGTTCTTAGACCAATTGCAGCCCGGTTCCTCAGCTTACACCATCCCGCAAGCCATTCGGCTGACCGGCGAGCTCAATGCCCCCGTCCTGGCGCGCAGCATCAGCGAAATCGTGCGGCGTCACGAAGCCTTGCGGACAGTCTTTGAACAGGTGGACGGGCAGCCGGTGCAAGTTATCGCCCCAGCTGTGGCGACAGCGCTGCCGGTGATAGACTTACAGCCCCTGCCTCCCGAACACCGGCATCTGGAAGTCGAGCGGCTTTCCCATGAGGAAGCGGGGCGGCCCTTCGACCTGGCCCGAGGCCCCTTACTGCGAGCTCTCTTGCTGCGCCTTGGCTCCCACGAACACGTACTGCTGCTCACCGTTCACCACACTGTCTTCGACGGCTGGTCAGTGGGAATCTTCTTCAAGGAACTGACAGCGCTCTACGAAGCTTACCGCCAGGGCAAGACGTCCCCTCTTCCCGAGCTGCCCGTGCAGTATGCCGACTTCGCACACTGGCAGCGCCAGTGGCTGGCAGGGGAGGTGCTCGAGTCCCAGCTTTCCTACTGGAAGCAGCAGCTGAGCGGCCACCTTCCTGTGTTGGATTTGCCCGCAGACCGACCGCGACCGGCAGTGCGTTCCTCCCGGGGCGCGAGCCAATCTTTGCTACTATCCCCGGAGCTTAGCGAGGCGCTCAAAGCCCTGTCGCGGCGGGAAGGAGCCACCCTGTTCATGACTCTGCTCGCAGCCTTCCAAACCCTGCTCTACCGGCAGACCGGGCAAGAAGATATAGCAGTCGGCTCTCCCATTGCCGGTCGCAACCGGGCGGAAATCGAGCCGCTGATTGGATTCTTCGTCAACACCCTAGTTTTTCGCACCCACTTGCAGGGCAATCCCACTTTTCTCGAGCTGCTGGGGCGGGTGCGCCAGGTTGCCCTAGAGGCTTACGCTCACCAAGACTTGCCTTTCGAGAAGCTCGTAGAGGAACTGCATGCCCCCAGGGATTTGAGTCGCACGCCGCTGTTCCAGGTATTTTTTAACCTGCTCAACTTGGAAGAAAACCGCCTGGTTTTGACCGGCGTCACCGCTGAAAACCTCCCCCATTCCCAACTGGATTCCAAATTCGACTTAACCCTGTACGCCCGAGAAAAGCCAGAGGGCATCCATCTGGAATTTGTTTACAGTGCCGATTTGTTTGACGCAGATCGCATGGCCCACCTGCTGGCCCAACTCCATCACCTGCTGGAGCAAATTGCTCACAACCCCGCTCAAACAGTCACTCGCTTCTCTCTAGTCACTCCTCGGGCTCTTGCCCTCTTGCCCAATCCCGCTCAACCCCTTTCCTTGCAATGGTTTTGCCCGCCTCACACCCGATTTGGCCAGCAGGCCAAGCGCGTTCCTGAACGCTTGGCAGTTGCGGACAGAACAGAAAGCTTTACTTACGCCCAACTGGATGCAAAAAGCAATCAAATCGCCAACTACCTGCGGGCGCAGGGCGCTCGAAAGCAAGATATTGTTGCCATTTATGCCCACCGCAGCGCTTCCCTGGTTTTGGCTTTACTGGGAATTCTCAAAGCCGGTGCCGCTTTCGTGATTCTAGACGCCAACTATCCAGCAGAGCGTTTGATTGACTGCCTGCTAATGGTTCAGCCCAAAGCTTGGATTCAAATGGAAGCAGCGGGAGCTCTCCCACCGGCCCTCGAAGAATTTGTCACGGCATCGGGTGCGTGCCGGCTGGCGCTCCCCCAAACGGCAGCCGCCGGCAGCAACCTTTTGAAAGACTTTTCGACTGAAGCGCCAGAAATCACAGTTGCTCCCGACGACTTGGCTTATATTGCCTTTACTTCCGGCTCCACCGGCAAGCCAAAAGGGATTTTAGGAACCCACAGACCCCTCTCCCATTTCTTGCACTGGCACACTCAGACATTCGCTCTCAACGAGTCCGACCGGTTCAGCATGCTGTCGGGACTTTCCCACGACCCCTTGCTGCGGGATATCTTCACGCCGCTGTGGTTAGGCGGCACTTTACTCATCCCCGATCCAGAAAAGATAACAGCTCCCGACTGGCTGGCAGGCTGGATGAGCCAGATGCGGATTAGCGTCGCTCACCTGACACCGGCAATGGGACAGCTCTTGAGCTTTGGGGCACCGCTCGCGGAACACCGACCCAGGACAGGCGGAACAACCACCCATTCCAAGCGCCTAGCGCCTAGCGCCCATCTTCGCTATGCCTTCTTTGGCGCAGATGTGCTCACTTGTCGGGATGTCGCTCTGATCCGCTCCTTGGCTCCCTATGTCACTTGCGTCAACTTCTATGGAGCCACAGAAACGCCTCAGGCAATGGCATACTATATCGTGCCCAGTGAGGGAACAGCAGACAGCGCCAAACAAACAGAAACAGAAAAATCCCCAAATCCCCTAATCCCGGCCCCCCATTCCCCATTCCCAAACCCCTATCGAATTCCCGCCGGCAGAGGCATTGAGGATGTTCAATTGCTAGTTTTAAATCAGGGACAGCAGCTAGCCGGCATTGGCGAACTGGGAGAGATTTATATTCGCACCCCCTACTTGGCACTGGGATACCTGGGCGATGAGGCTCTCAGCCAGCAGCGATTTCTTACTAATCCGTTTACTTTAACACCGGCTGACCGGCTTTACAAGACGGGGGATTTGGGGCGGTACAGTCCAGACGGAACCGTTGCGATTGCCGGTCGGGCGGGCAGCCACGGGGAGCTGCCAGGGCAGGTGAAAATTCGCGGCTTCCGCATTGAGCTCGGAGAAATCGAGGGGGCTTTGGCTCTCCACCCAGCTGTGCGGCAGGCAGCCGTCAGGGTTTGGGAAGACGCAACGGGTGAAAAGCGTCTTGTGGCCTACGCTGTCCCGCACCCGGAGTTGGCACCGGCACTCCAGCAGTTGGCACGCTTCCTCAAGGAGAAGCTGCCCGATTACATGGTGCCCAGTACCCTGGTGACGCTCGAGGAACTGCCGCTGACACCCAACGGCAAGGTAGACCGGCAGGCGCTGCCCTTCCCGGACACAGAACGCCCGGAGTTGGGAGCAACTGCCGGTGCGCCCCAAGATATTGCTGAACTGCAGCTAACCCAGATTTGGGAGGAGGTGTTGGGGATTAAACCTGTCGGGGTCAAGGACAACTTTTTTGAGTTAGGGGGGCACTCGCTGCTTGCTGTGCGACTGTTCTCTAAAATCCGCGAGGTTTTCGGCAAAGAGCTTCCCCTGCCTGCGATTTTCGGGGCACCGACGGTTGAGGAACTGGCTATTGTTCTGCGCCAGCAAGGATTCTCAGCGCCAGAGGAATCGCTGGTGCTGCTGAGTTGCCCAAAGAGTGGGGGGGGCAGTAAACCCCCTCTGTTCTGCATTTACGGAATCTTGCTCTATTACGATTTGGCGCGTCACCTCGATGCCGGCAGGCCAGTTTATGGGGTGTACCTGCCGGATGAAGTTGACCTGCTGACAGCGGACTTGCCAGAAAAACAGCTTGCCGGCTTAAGCAATGTGCCGCAACTGGCGAGTCGCTACCTCAAACAAATACGAACTCTCCAGCCTGAGGGGCCGTATTTTGTGGCCGGCGAATCGTTTGGCGGCTTGGTGGCGTTTGAGATGGCGCAGCAGCTGCGGGCGCAAGGTGAGACAGTGAGTCTTTTGGCTCTGTTTGATTCTCTAGTTCCGGGCGACAGGAAACAATTGCCATTAGCTGAGAGGCTTTCTCTTCATTTCCAGAACCTTTCACGAGAAGGACTCTCCTACGCTCTCAAAAAAGCTTGGCAGAGGCTTTCATTAAGCTTGGATAAGCTGCTCGGTATCACCGGCAGGATTTATGGCAAGTTTGACGGTGGCAGCCGGCGTCCCGCCGGGGCGAGTTTGCCAATATATCTCGCTCCGCTGCAAAGGGTTCGGGGGAATCCGCCCCTGCGGCTGCTAGAAGCGGCACAGCGCGATGTCCGCCAGATGGTTCGCCGTCAGGCTTTCACAAATTACGCACCGCAACCCTACCCGGGCAAAATGGTTTTATTCCGGGCGATGGAGCGCAATAAATTTGACCCCTATTACGCCGATCCCCAATTGGGGTGGGGCAAATTAGCCGCTGGAGAATTGGAGGTTTGCGATGTTCCTGGCGACCACATTGGCATTTTGAAAGCTCCGAATGTACAGGTTATGGCTGCTAAGTTGAGGGCTTGTTTGGAGCGCGCACAGATGGCAGCACCTTTCAGGGGTTAGGGCACTGGGCATTGCGGCGGGAGTGGGGCATTAAGCACTGTCGAAAGCCGTCGCTCCAATGTTGCCTGCTGTGGGGGCTGTGGGAGGTGCCGGTCACGGAGCGGGGGCAATTGGCCCGCGCCAGCGGCCCCTACCGGCACGGCCCCCTGGGGCCTTCCCCTACACATTTCATACTTTCCGGTTAAATAGTTTTAATAAATTTCTGGGCTTCTACGTCCGGCATGTTTCCCCACAAGCCGAATTTTTGATATCCGTTTTTGTAAATGATAAGTCTTCCAAAAAATATAATAAATGGCGTGTCGCCTCGGGCAGAGCCGCGATAAGCTGCGGTTCGGCCCTGGCATTTAGGTTGGCGCTACTTGCGAACCCGACGTTTGGTTTTTTCGTTCCAATAGGCGGTGATAATTTCTGGGTTGGGGGGGCCGGCAAGACAGACAACTGTTAACCCTCTCAAAACGTCAATATATTTATAATAAGGAGTTTCCCTCAAGCTGCGGTCATTGAGGGTATAGAGCGTTGCCCCTCTGCTGAATCCCTTGTGCCCATACATGAGGGCAACCTGAATCATGGCATTACTGATTGCCCGCTGCTGCTGCCTCCTCTGCAAATGATTTGTGTCTTTCCAGCGCTCTACGGTTATCAGGCTGCCGATTTCTCTCTTGTGGCCATCATTTTCAACGATGCGGGTGATTTTTCTGTTGGCGTCCATTTTCATTACCTCAACTTCTGAATTCATCTGAGAAAACTTGCAATAAGTTGATATAATGTAGGGAATCATTGATTAGATTTGTTTCAAAAATATAAGTTTTGTAAACTCGTGTTTAATTTTGTTAAAAAGGGAGCCGGGCGCGGCTTTCTGACTGCCGTTTGCGGGGAGGGGATGAGCGGGTGTGGCGGGGGGCTTTTCCAGAACGGGCGGATACGAGAGAGTGCGGACACAGCAGGCAGAGCGCTTGAGGTGGCTGGAAATAAATCCCCACAGTAGGAGACAGGCAAGCCACTGTTTTTTAGCTCGGCGACGCCCTCCTCACACAGCTTTTCACCGCTCTATATAAAAAGTTTTCCCAGAGCTGTCTGAGTGTTAACGCCGGCACTCTCAGTAAGGAGTGCCGTGTGCCGCCGATGGAAAAACGACGCCAGTGGAGCAGTCGGGTTCCAAAGCGCCCGCGACTGACCGGCACCTCGAGTCGGGGAAAGCTTCTCGCTGGCGTGGTGAGACTACAGGTTTAGGTAGTCCTGCATAGGTATAGCAGTAGTCATATTGGTTAAGACATTAATGACATGGCTTATGGGGCTCATGCGCATCGGGCTCATGCGCATGGGGTAAGTAGGGGCGGGTTCACCCAAGATGTCTCTGGGTTTTACCAGATGTTAGTAAACCCGCCTCTACCAGCTTTTGCGTGATGCCATGCATGCGTGATGCGATGATGCCCATGTACTAACCTAAGTGCATACTGCTATAATGATGGGCTTGGGCCGCAACCCAATTTTCCGTAGAAAGCCTTACCGAAGATAACTTGTTGGACGATTAGCCTTTTTTCTATGCTTTCCGGGGTTTTTATCCTTCGCCTGAGCGCAGCACATGCCGGTTTATTAAAAATAATTCTACCGGAAAATCAAACGTGTTAGTAAAGACACCCTTACTTGTGCAGGACTACCGGCGTGTTGAAACCCCCCCTCGCCCGGGCGCGGGGGTAAAAGTGCCGGTGAAGTGGCGGCTACTGGCATGTGCCGGTGGCTCGATTCAGGCAAATGGCCAGCACAGGACCTGCCGGCTGTCGCAACTCGTGACTCGAGTGCCGGCGGCGCATTAGCCCCCAGGGGGCATGGGAGAGCTCCCGAACGGGGTTATATGCCCAACACGATTTGCCACTGTCGCTGGTGCCAGGCAAAGTTTAGGGTGTCCACCCACTCCCGGGGATAGTTGAAGCGCTTGTACTCCCGCGCGAGCAGATCCTTCCATTCCATAAGCTCCTCAACAGTGGCACACCGGCGAATCAGCAACTCCACCTTCAAAAGCCACTCGCGCAGCTTGCGATAGCTGACAAACACCGACAGCATATGCCACCGGTGCACCAGAATCACGTACTTTTTCTTTACGATTCGCCGAATCTGGGACACCGGGATATCCGTTACCTCGGCGATCACCTGTGGGGTGATATCGAAGTCTTTCGGGTTGACCCTGTGGTAGATTTGGGTTAAGTTTTGTTTTTTAGCCATCTTGCGCCTCCTTTGGGCCAGGGTGGCCCTTTTTTTTTTTGCTATGTATAGTATACTATATATCCAATGAAGCTGTCAAGGGGGTGAGGAAAGATTTTTTGACAGGTGCGGGAAATGCTTTAATGAAGAAAGAACTGTATGCTGGGCTAATTTAACGTGGCCGGTAGAGGAAAGACAAAATTCACACCTGACGGATTGCGGGCCATAGGTGCCATCCTCACTGAAGCAAGAGAGGCCAAGGGATTGAGCCTAGCGGAGCTAGAGCGTGCTGTGCGAGACTTTGAGGCCAAACTGCATGGTGTGGGCTCAGAGGAAGGCGAGGATAGCGCCTTTGGGGTATCGGCTTCAACGATCAACCGATACGAAAACGGTTTTGTCAAAAGACCGTCCCTGCCGACGATAGATATTTTGCTGAAAGTGCTCAAGCCGGTGAACCCTGAAACCGGCAACCCCTACACCTTAGAGGAAGTGGTAGCGATGGGCCTGGGCCGATCGATGAATAGCGGATAGGGCTTAGGGGATAGGGGAGAGGGTTTAGGGGAGAGGGGTTTAAGAGTCAGGTGCCGGCACCTCGGACAGCGGGTGCCGCAAAGGGCGCGCGCCGGTGGCACCTGACATCGAAGTCTCACATATATGCGGGAAGCTTTTTCCTGAAATGCCGGCACCTCGGACACCTAACACCTGCCACCGGTGCACCGACCACTATCACGGCTATTAATTCTCCCGCTTCTGGCGGGGGACATTTTTCCCAAACCTGCTTTCTTGCCAAGAAGAGCCCATGCCTTGAAGAACGCCCCTGGCGATCAAGCCAATCCCCCGACCAATCACTTGCGTCAGCACATAGACAGCGCCGGTGCCGAGAAAAGAAACAGTCTCGCGCAGGCGAGGCGCGACTGCATCGCGGCTTTCGAGCACCAGCGTCACCGCCAGCCGAACCCCCTTAAGCTCCCCTAACTCCTGACGCCGGGGGGCATAGACATTGATTTTGGCGATTCCGCGATAGTCGAGCACCAGCAGCCAATAGCGGCTTTCAAAAATCGCCGCTGGTTCCCCAATATATTTTTCCAGGCGATATTTCCAAGACAAATTGTTGCGGAACTTTTCAATCGAGCGGGTAGAAAGCCAGCGCCGGTCATAAAAACCCTGCTTAATCTCCTCCACATCGGGAAAATGATTCAGCAGCGGCTGCACCACCGCATTCGCCACTTGAATGACCAAATTGTGCAGCAAAAACTCAGCTTGCAGCATGGCTTCCGGGCTGCCGGCCCCGTAAGCCGCACTGTCGAGCCTTAACGGAGTTTGAAACAGCAAGTGGGAGAAGAGCTCGACAAGCAGGGGAATTTTATCCAAAATCTCCTTTCCGACAATCTCAGCGTCTTGCAGCAAAACCGGCACCACTTCTATTTCCCGATGGCCGGATATCAGCGTATAGTATTTGCCAAAAAACTCCACAGTTGCCATTTGCCACAAATCCAGCACAATAGCAGACCGTTTCTCGCTCAGCTGAGGTAGCTGCACTTGGGAAAACCGCAGCTCATCGAGGATCTCCTGTAACTGGCGCAGGACAGTTGACAGCAACTCCCGTTTTTTTTCTGCCCGTAAAATATCGATTTCCAGCGCCAAATCCGTGAGATTGGGAAGATGAGAATTCAGCTTGGCGAGGCTGGCTTCAAATAATTCAGATTGCAGGGCCCTAAAACTAATTTCGACTGCGGGAGAGGGCACCGGCAGCCCGCCCGCTTCCGCTGCGCCCAGTGAGGATTGTTCGCTTTTTTCCGGGATTTTCGCCGGGAGAGAGGAATCTTTCTGTTTCTGTGGGAGGGCTGCAGGTGCCGGTTGGGCGTCAGGCGCAGCCAGCAGGGCATTCACGATCCAGCGAGCCGCCCGGAGTTCGCGCTTGCGTCCGGAGAGGACAGCCCGATCCAGGACATTGAGCGCCGGATTTTGCAGTTCGGCGCTCACACCGGCAATAGCTGCTTCAATGTGCCGCAGCCCAGACTGCTGGAGGTTGCGGCGCACGAGTGCCAGTGGGTTGAGCGCCCAGAGTTGAGTCTGTGATTCTGGCGGCAATAGCGGGAGAGCGGGCAGGTGACCCCAATAAGTTTGGCCACGGGCCACCTGACGGATAGCCGCGATTAAGTCAGCCGGCGCGGTGCCTTTCGGGCAGTAACCCCTGACACCGGCTTGCTGCGCCGCTTTTAGCAGTGCGGGTTCAGTGACGGAAGTGAGCAGCAATACCGGCACTTGGGGGTAGTAGGCGCTGAGATGCTGGCAGAGGGCCAGTCCTGACAGGCTGCCGGGGCCCTGGCGGCCCGAGGCCAACTCCAGAATCGCCAAGTCGGCACCGAGGTGGGGCGGGGAGGGGGCGGCACCCGGTGCCGGTTGAATGTCGCCAGCCTTTGCCTGTGGCAGAAGCTCTCCGAGCCGTTGCAGGAGCTCTCTCCCGTCTTGAGCCTCTGCCACCACTTGCAGGTCGTCAAACTGGGCGCACAGGGTAGCGAGACCGATCCGGAAGATGGGGTCATCATCAATCAGCAGCAGTTTCAAGGAGCGCTCGCTCATCACGCTGGAATTTAGGGGTTGGGGACTGGAAAGCACAGAAAATAATAATTATCAATTCTGAATTCTGAATGCTGAATTTCTTCAAAATTCCTAATCGATCGCTCTAAATTTTCTATCTTCGCCAACGCCCCTACCAGCTGATAGCTTACAGCTAATTTTACTGTGGGGGAGCGTATGACTCAGCTGGGGGATAGTAAGTTTCGGCGGAGGGGGAATAGGATTCGGCTGGGGGATAATAGGGTTCGGCGGAGGGGGAAAAAGATTCGGCTGGGGGAGAGTAGGTCTGAGCCGGGGGGGAATCGGACTCCGCTGAGGGGGGAGAGGTCTGAGCTGGATAGGGTTCCGCAGCCGCAGCCGTTTCCTGGCCCTGGATAGTATCTCGCTCAGCAGACCAGCGGGCGATTCCCTCCTGGGCTTCGTAGTAGAGGGCCCGACCGTAAGCAATCTGGGAGGCGATTTGAATCGCTTCCGAGAGGCGGCCTTGAGCGGCCTGCTTCGTAGCTTCATTGAGCTTAGGGCGGTCTTCCGCGATTTGAATTTGGGCCTTCCAGTCAGCGATTGCCGCCCGCGCCTGTTTGTAGAGGGTTCTGTTGGAGCCAATCTTTTCAGCGGTGCGAATAGCGTTGCTGAGATTGCCCTGCTTAGCCTGCAATCGCGCTTGGTCTAAGACCGGCTGGTCTTCGAGGGTTTGAATCCGTTTGTCCCATTCGGCGATCAGACTTTGTGCCTCAGCGCGCAGCGGACGCCCCGGAGCGACTTGACGCGCCTCAGAGATCGCCGCCTTCAGCGCATCAACCGTTCCCGCCGCTGCCACCAGTTGGGCTCGCACTACATAGGGGCGGTCCTGTGTGTCAGCCAGTTCCTTGCGCCACAGGGCAATCAGCGTTTGGGCTTGGATGCGCTTGGGGCGGTCTTGCCCGATGGTTTGCGCTTGGTCTATGGCCAGCTGGAACGCCCCCCCTTGGCCCACACCGGCCAGGGTACTTGCCAGCTGCAGCTGGAGCAGGTCTTGCAGTTGCGTTTGCCAGTCAGCAATTTTTGCCTGGGCTTGCTTGTAGAGGGGGCGGTTGGGGGCGAGCTGGCGTGCGGCGGCTTGAGCTTCCAGGACAGATGCTATGGCCGTCAGCGGAGGCTGATTTAGCACCATTATATCTGGGACAAGCAGCTCAGCCCGGCTGAGCTGCATGAAGTCTTGGGCTTCGGGGTAGAGCGCCGAGTCTGAAGGGACGCGCTTGGCTATTCCCAGCGCCCCATCTAAATCCCGCTCTTTCAGACGCTTGCCGGCCTGATCGAGCAACTTGCGACTCCATTGGGCAATCTCTGTTTGCGCCGATGCATAGGCGTAGGTTTGCGGGCTGACTTTGCGAGCCTGGGCTATCGCCTCCTCCAAGTCAGCCGGCGTGTCGTACCAAGCGATATCCCGCGCCTCTCGCAGCCGCTGCCAGGCTCGTTTTTCCACCGTAATTTGCTTGAGCAGCTCGCCCATGCGTTGCTGCCCCCAGTATTCATTGCGCAGCCGCGACAGTTCCTGGGTGTAGTTTGTCGCCTGCTCCCACTGCCGCGCTTTGATTGCCTGTATGGCTTTGTTGTGAATGGCCATACCTTTATCCCAGTCCTGTTCCCAGGTGGCAGCCGTCGCTTTAGCCTCCGCATACACAGAGCTGCTTTCAGGGATGTTGGCGACAATATTAATTGCGCCCTTGAGATCCCCGGTCTCCATCTTTTTGGTGGCTACGTCCAGCACCCACTTTGACCACTGGTCTTCGAGTTCTTTGGCCTGCGAGTGCAGCGGGTGATCTTTTGGCCAGTTCTTGACGAGTTCGAGCCCCTTAACGAGCTGTTCTAGCTGGCGGGTTGCCGCTGCCTCCCCGGCGCACTGCAGCCGCTCCATATCGGGCGCTAGGGGGGAGATTTGCTTGCAGTTGACGGCAGGCGGCATGGTGATCAGCCAGAAAAACGCGCCGCCGGCTGTCCCCCCAAACACAAGGAGCACACTTAGCCATAACAGTGACCACCCCCAATCCTTCCGTCCGGGCAGGCTTTGAGCGGCTGGCTTGTCAGTCTGAACGGGATTAATCGTATCTGCACTTGGTTTTGGCATCGCAGCAGTGGATGGGTTGTCGCTAGCTGTTGGCCTGCGCACCGGCTCGCGCCTGCGCCGTCGCAAAAGGAATCGGCGGGCTGCGGGTAAATGGGAGTGTTCAAATTGTCTGTTAGCCATCGCTTGCTGCCTTTCCCTGCAATGCTACGTTGTTGCCTGACTTGGTAAGGAAGCTGGCGGGTTGCTGGCGGTTGTGCCGCAAGCATTGCAGCAATCTGACGTCACCTCAATACGCAGTTTATAGAGCTGTGTATCCGGAGAGTTGATTGGGCCGCTGCCGCTTCCCTGTTTCAGCATGGCCTCTCAAGGGCCACCTCTCTCAATCGCTGCTTGTCACTTGTGAATCAAGAAGCCGTTTGCCGTCCTATTATAGGGTCGCGCCCGCGCTTTTGGAACGTCCGGGCCTAAATTCTTCCCTGACGACAGCACGGGCTTGCCGCCGGTCACGCCCCTGCTGGTGTTTCCTTGTTTTTTCACGCGCACCTCCAAAGAAGACTGACTGCTTGCTGGGAAGACCCAAACTCTCTCCTTACGGCGACACGCAGGTGGGATCTGGCACCGAGGTGCCGCTGGGGTGGTGCCCCGACGAGCTGCCATTGGCGCAGGGGGGCTCTTGCGGGGGTGCCGGCGCTGCGGCTCTTGGGGCTGCTGGCGCACCGCCCGCCGCACCGCCCGCCGCACCCCCTTCCGGGACTGGGGCGGGTGCCATTTCAGTGCCGTAAAAGTCAATCCGGTAGTCGGTGATTTTGACCCCGGTTTGCTGCTCGAGTTTCTCAATCAGGTCTTTTGGCAGCCCCACATACACGTCCACAATCCGACCTGTGTCCAGACAGTGGATGTGGCTGTGCGGGTCGCTGATATTGCCGTACAAGCGTCCCTCGGAGCGCTCCACACACTCAATTATCCCCCGCTCGGATAGCGCCTCTAAGTTCTGATACACTGAGGTGTGCCCAATGGCCTTGCCTTGCTGATTTAAGCGGTCGTATATCTCTCGCGCCGACAGGTGTTCATGGGCTTGCCAAAGCAGTTCCAGTATGAAGCGGCGCTGGCGAGAAAGGCGCATACCCAGGCTCTGGCAACGGTTAAGAGCATCTTCTAATGTGGCAATTGGTTTCACGAGCTAGCCTCATTTTTCATCCTTGTTTTTTCATATACCGTTTGTTAGTCGCTGACCGACCTTTTTCTCGTTCATTTTATCCTAGGATTTTTTCTGCCGTCTGCCAAAGGGCGCTTTCTTATGCGCTCCCGGGGCACCTCCGTGCTGGCGCAGCCCTGGGAAAGCCCTCACCCTGACTGGCGAGCGAGCTTTTCGCCTGCGCCCGCCTCTCAAGACCGGCTCTGGCTGCTCTCTGATAGACTGCATAGAGGCGACTAATCTTGTTTTCCCGGCTCTACTTCTCTCCCCCCCTTTCAATGGCCATCACTATCGCGATCGATTCTGAGTGCTTGCGCAATTTGGACCTCTCACCGGCTCAATCCGCCATTGACCAATTGCTCCACTCCCACCCCAAAGCCGCCCCCGAACAGCTGCTGCGCTTTGAGATTGACTGTCCCACCGAACCGGACGACCCGCGCGAACTCTCGGAAATCCCTGAGGTCCGTCTCTGGTTTATTCGCCTGGACTCCTGCTATCCCTGGCTGCCGGTGCTGCTCGACTGGCAAGCCGGTGAGCTTGCCCGCTACGCCGCTATGCTCGTCCCCCACCAGTTCCACCGCACCGAGGGCATTCAGTTCAACCCAGAAGCTTTGGAAATCTTCTTGATGCACAAGGTTTTTACGATCGCCGACTGGCTCGGCAGGCAGGGGCTCCCCAGCCAATCCAAGCTCCTCTCTATGGCTAAGATGCTCGGCTACGACTTGGATGATTCCTTTTTTCAACTGATTTTATAATAACAATTCTCAATTAGCCTAACAAGCGTGGCCCTCTCCCCCTCGCCACACTTGATAAAATAATATCCGCTTAAAAACTACTAAAACAAGCCACCGGCCCTGACAATCCGGTTGATTGCTCATATTAATTTACCCGTTTTTTCGCCTAAAACGAGTCAGTCTGCGTTTACAAATTAGAAGTATTCAAACAAAATTGATAGAGCGCATGGGCATGGGGCGTGGGGCGTGGCGCACGGCGCAAACGGGCATGGGGCATGGCGCATGGCTCATGGGGCATAGCGCATGGGGCATTGAACACAACAATAAATCCCAAATCCTTGCATCCCCTTTTGCGTGATGCCCAGTGCCCAATGCGATGATGCGGGCATCCGGGCATCCCCAATGCGATGATACCCCACCGAGGGAGAATTATGGGTATTTAAGCCAGCGTGATATTATAGCAAGTTTTCCTCTAGCAGCTGCGCAATCATTGCGGTTCTGGAGGTGACACCGAGTTTGCCGAATATGCGGCGCAGATGAGTGGCGACTGTCCAAGGGCTGATGTCAAGTCTCTTGGCAATGGATTTGTTCGGAAGACCTTGTGACACTAATCTGGCAATCCCCAGTTCGCGGGGGCTGAGTCTAATTTGACTCTTGGATCTGGGGAAGCAGCGCACAAGGCAGTAACGTGTCCCATCAATATGAGACTCAAAGATAACCTCCTCTACTGTCTCCTCAGTTCGCTGAAGCCGTTTTGCCGGCTCGCCTGCGTCAACTTGCTTCAGGATATGGTTCAGCATTTCTTGGGTACTCATTGCCTTTCCTGGTTTTTGCGGTTGTACCTACAACTCTGATTGCGTGATTTCACTTAGCATTCCGGGAAAACCGCCCAAACTTTATAAATACTTAACAAAGATTTGCGGAAAATACGGTGTTTCTGAGAGTCCTTTCCTACATAAAACTTCAACGCTGGCGGCAGCCTGCTCTGGGAGAGGGGTCAGCGGTGAGGGGGAGAGTGGGGGAGAAAGATTTTGATTGCCGGCTGCCGGCTGCCGGTGGTCGAGGCACCTGGGAAGCTCAAATCAGTGAGGCTCAACCGAGCGACCGCAAGTTTGTCACCTCTGCAAGACTTACAGTTTTGCAGGAAGTATTATAACAGATGAATTGACTTTTGTCAAGGATAACTTGAGAGGGTGTGGCAAAGGAATCTGCGCCCACCGGCACCCTGAGAGCGAGACAGTCCAGCAGCGCTACCCGCCGAGAAAGAAAAGCTGGCCCAGAGGTGCCGGTGGGGGCGTCCCACCGGCAGCAGAGCCGGCCCGCCCTTGGGCCACTGCGGCGAGCGAACTGACTGGCACCGTCGCAGTGCGTTGCGCGGATCGCCCCAGGTGCCCTATCGACTACCCGAACGCCGTCGCTGTTAATAGGGTGACTCTGTAAGCCAGAATATGAGCAAAGAATGCCTCACTAAACACCCCCTGGAAGTGCCCGGGGGGTTGCAGAAACGTCTTCTTGCTTTCATCCAACTCCAAATTACACATCCGCTAACGCATCAACAGCTGCTGAAGCAAAGGAAACCTCTTCATAACTCGAAATGCCATCGCCATTTAGGTCTGCCATATGGATGGTGCCATCCCCACTGTAAGAAACATCAATTGTGCCATTTTGATCCATATCTATCCCAGTATAAACTACCGTTCCATCACTAGGATTCAGCTCCACCACCGCATCTATCACGCGATCAGCATTCGTATCCAGCATAGCTGAAACAGCATGACTCTGTGGACTAATAGCGACAGATCTAACCCAGGTAGACTCACGCTGGAAAAACCTTGACTGCTGCGTGAAGGTGCGAATTAGATTGCCTCTGGACAGTTGCCACAGCTTGATGGTTCTGTCATCACTACCGCTGACAAGAGTCTGACTGTCTGAGCTAATGGCGATGGAACCAACAGAAGCAGCATGACTGGTGAGAGTGCAGATACATCTGAAGCCCTTAGCCTGCCTGCCTTCAGGGCGATTTGTTCCGCTCTTTGCACTCTGGTAGGACGGGTTTGACGGCGGTGATATTTCTGTAGGCACCGGTGCGACTTCTGTCTTCTGATAGACATTCGTTTGGTTTTTTTGCTGTCTGTGGAGTGGCAATGCCTGCCGCGCCTCTGTCGCACTCTGGTAGCGCTTTTTTGGCAAGTATAGCAGTATGCACTTAGGTTAGAACATTAGACCTTCAAGGGGGGCGGGACGCCTGCCCTACGTCTATAGAGCAGTAAGCATTTAGGAAACCTACATTCCGGCCTCCCTTGCTCGCCCGCTCCCGAAGCTTCTATTGTTCTAACCAATATGACTGCTGCTATGCTAGAGGACGCCAGTTAATCTCGCCGCTTTCTTCGTCTTCGTGATATAGCAGTATGCACTTGTCAGGCTTGATATCTCTGTGGATGACGTTCTGACTGTGAACAAACTCCAGAATGCCAGCTCGCTGCCCTTGGGGGTGGCCTTCGTTCCCACCGGCACAGGTTATCGCACCGGCGGCGGCAACAGTGGGGGGGATAGTAGGGGTGCCAATTGCACCGGCAATTTCAATGCTCCGGTGCGTGCGTCCCGAGGGCCAGCCACAGCAGGACTGCGCTAGCTCAAGGGAGGGGGAGAAAAAAAAGAGGGGATATGCA
>NZ_KB235950.1:462657-467121 GCF_000332335.1 Kamptonema formosum PCC 10802
AGCTAATGGCGATGGAACCAACAGAAGCAGCATGACTGGTGAGAGTGCAGATACATCTGAAGCCCTTAGCCTGCCTGCCTTCAGGGCGATTTGTTCCGCTCTTTGCACTCTGGTTAGGACGGGTTTGACGGCGGTGATATTTCTGTAGGCACCGGTGCGACTTCTGTCTTCTGATAGACATTTCGTTGGTTTTTTTGCTGTCTGTGGAGTGGCAATGCCTGCCGCGCCTCTGTCGCACTCTGGTAGTCGCTTTTTTGGCAAGTATAGCAGTATGCACTTAGGTTAGAACATTAGACCTTCAAGGGGGGCGGGACGCCTGCCCTACGTCTATAGAGCAGTAAGCATTTAGGAAACCTACATTCCGGCCTCCCTTGCTCGCCCGCTCCCGAAGCTTCTATTGTTCTAACCAATATGACTGCTGCTATGCTAGAGGACGCCAGTTAATCTCGCCGCTTTCTTCGTCTTCGTGATATAGCAGTATGCACTTGTCAGGCTTGATATCTCTGTGGATGACGTTCTGACTGTGAACAAACTCCAGAATGCCAGCTCGCTGCCCTTGGGGGTGGCCTTCGTTCCCACCGGCACAGGTTATCGCACCGGCGGCGGCAACAGTGGGGGGGATAGTAGGGGTGCCAATTGCACCGGCAATTTCAATGCTCCGGTGCGTGCGTCCCGAGGGCCAGCCACAGCAGGACTGCGCTAGCTCAAGGGAGGGGGAGAAAAAAAAGAGGGGATATTGCAGAACCTGGAAAAACCTGCGCCCGTCCTAATACCGGGTGAAAATCAGGAAAATGCTTGACAGTTAACCGCTAATGTGCTGCAAAATCCAATCGGTAGCGGCGGCTAAATCTGGGGCGATGAAGTCGGGTTTGGTGTGGTGCTGGTAGTCCCCAGAGAGGACTAGCTCGCCATAGCCGGTGCGCACCAATATCCCCTGACAGCCGGCATTGTGGGCCATATCCACATCGGTGGCTTTGTCACCCACCATGAAACTCTGGCCCAAATCCAAGTCGTGCTGCCACGCCGCCGCCACCAGCATGCCGGTGTTGGGTTTGCGCCAAGTGGTCCACCGGCTAAATTCTGGGGTGACGCCCCCTTCTGGCGGGCTCAGGTCGGGACAGGAGTACAGCGCGTCTAAGCGAGCGCCGGCTTCGGCGTCCAGCAGCTGGCAGAGACGCCGGTGCAGGGCATCCACGTGGGAAGCGGGGTAGTACCCCCGTGCCGGTCCCGATTGGTTGGTCACCAGACAGCAAAACACTTGCCGGTCGTTTAACCGGCGCACCGCTTCAGCGGAACCGGGGATTAAGTGCAGGTCTTCGAGCCGGTGGATGTAGCCGGCTTCGACATTGAGCACGCCATCCCGGTCGAGGAATACAGCTGGTCTAGCCACCCCACACCCTCTGCAGTACGGTTTGTGGGGAGATATCGGCCATCAAGCCGGTGGGGGATTTGATACCGATGAACTTGTCGTTAACCGGCAGCAATTTTTTGGGGTCGGTGGGGCCAAACAGGGCCACCGTGTAGGTTTGCACGGCGACCGCCAGGTGCATGGGGGCGCTGTCGGTGCACACCATCAGGTTTGCGCCGGCAATCGTCGCCGCCAGCTTGCCGATATCCTCTGGTGCCGTAACTTTGAGGTTGGGGAGCGAGTGCAACAGCTGGCCAACGAACGCTTCATCCTCTGGCCCTTTAACCACCACCACCGGCAGTTGGGGCTGGCGCTGCTGGAAGTCTTTGATAATCTCCTTCCAATACTCCACAGGGTAGATTTTGTCAAGCCCCTTTTCTTTGGCCATCTGGCTGGAGCCGCCGTGGATGAGAACGCAGCCGGTGCCTTTGATTCCCAGCTTTTGTTGTTCGGCTTCCGCCCACTTGATGTCCTCCTTGAGCAGGGTTATGGACAGATCCGGACAGGGGCGGGAAATGCCGAACCCTTGCAGCAAGTCGTGGTACATGCTGGCGGCATACTGTTCGGTTTTCAGGGGGACGGGGTTGGTGAGAAAGGTGTTGCCGCTGCCGGCGTAGCCAACCCGGATGGGGGTGCCGGTTAACCAGAGGAAGAATGCCACGCCCTTCCGCCGGCCCAGGGACAGGACGGCATTGTACTCGCCATCGCGAACCGTACCCAGCAAGTTCGCCCAATCTGCCAAACCGTTGCGGTTCTTGAAATCGAAGGGAATCAGATCCAGGGACTTGTCGTGGAACCACTTGCAGACGCGGTACGCCGCTTTGGCGCGAGGTTCTGCCACAACGCCTAATTCGGCGTTGGGGTAAGACCGCTTCAGGTCATCCAGCGTCGGGAAGAATAGGATTTGGTCGCCAATCCCGCCAGGGACTAGAGCCAGTATACGCATCTTGGTTATTTGAGCTTGCCAATCGTCTATTTTACCTGTTAGCTGTTAGCTATTAGCCACGAAGGCAATCCCCAATCGAAAATTCAGAAATGAGGTACTGAGGTGCAATTACTGATTCCCGCTGCTGGGATGGGACGCCGCATGGGCAGCGACCGCAACAAGCTCCTGCTGGCCTTGCTGGGCAAGCCTTTGATTGCCTGGACGCTTTTGGCTGCTGAGGCGTCTGAGCAAATCAGCTGGATTGGCATTGTCGGCCAGCCTGAGGACTGGCCAGATTTTCAGGCCATTCTGGCCGGCCTGTCTGTGCGCAAGCCGGTGCGGCTGATTCAAGGGGGGGCGACGCGCCAGGAGTCGGTCTACAACGGCTTGCAGGCGCTACCGCCGGCATCTGAACGGGTGCTGGTTCACGATGGGGCGAGGTGTCTGGCCACTCCCGAGCTGCTCGACCGCTGCGCCAAGGCGCTCTATGAGTGCGCCGGCCTGATTGCGGCGGTGCCGGTGAAGGATACGATTAAGGTGGTCGAACCGGCAGCACGGCTGATTGTGGACACGCCCGACCGGCGAAATCTGTGGGCGGCTCAGACTCCGCAGGGATTTGATGTCAAGTTATTGGCGGAGTGTCACGAGCAAGGGCGCTCTCAGGGTTGGGAAGTGACGGATGATGCGGCTCTGTTTGAACGGTGCGGGCTGCCGGTGCGGATTGTGGTGGGGGAGGAGACGAATTTGAAGGTGACGACGCCTGCCGATTTGGCGATTGCGGAATTTATTTTGCGCCAGCGGCTGAAAGGGACTGGGCATGAGGGATGAAGGATGGGGCGTGGGGCATGGCGGCGGGCATGGGGGCATCGGGGATTGGGCATCATCGTATTGGGTATTACTAATCTCCAAGGCCGGTGCGCAAGCTGCCGGTTAAACAACCGGACGTGATATGAAGGGTGGGGTCGCAGAAGTACCTTAGGGATGACCAGACCCCGCTCAGTGGCAGTCTTTCAAAAACCCTTGACTGTACCACTGTCTGGCTGTCGCTCCGGGACAAACCCTATACATTTCCCAAGTTTTTCACAACCTTTAACAAAAACTGAAGTGAGAGAAATTCACCGGCACTAAAAACGGTAAGAGAAATTAACAAAAAACCCGAAGAAAATCTGAAAACAGGTGTTATAGTAAAAAAAGTTGAGCCGCAAAAAGGCAAGTGGAAAAACGCAGGTGTCGGGTGAGGGCTGCTAAAAGCCAAACCCACCGGCATCATCAAGTGAGGAGTCAGGGGAACATTTCACATGGAACCAAACACTGGGTAAAATTTGTTAGCCTTCCCGTCAGGCGGGACTCAGGAGTTAGAGATTCCCTCCCAATGGATTCCATCGGGAGGTGAAAGCGATTCAAGCAATTTATTGAACTTCCCTGAAGCCGATGAGGGGGCTTTTTTATTGCCCCAGTTCAGAGAGCCCTCACTCCCCCAGTACCTGCTGCCCCCTCTACTAACTATAGGTCTAGATTTGCTGTCATCCAGCGACAGCGGTGCCAGCAACACCGACAATATAACCAATGACAGCACGCCTACCTTTGCGGCAGACTTATTGACGGGTTCGCCTGTGGGGGTGGCGAAAGTGCAGCTGTACGCAAACGGGCAATTCGTAGGGGAAACAACAAGAAGAAATAGCACACAAATTACCTCAATTCCCCTGACATATGGCCCACATGTTCTGCGGGCGAGGGCCTTAAATATTGCCGGCAGTGTGCTGGCTTCTTCCGCACCACTAACTGTTACAATTGACACGAGTGCACCCTCTCTCTCCTTAACAGCGCCGATTGCCGGTTGGGCGCACAGTTCCACAGCGCGGCTGATTGGTTCAGCCGGCGATACCGGTGGGGGAGTTCCCAATGTTCAATACTCCTTAGATGGCGGTAGTTCATCCCCAGTGCCGGTGAGTGCAGCGGGACAGTTTGACGCCGCGATTGCTGCTAATGGGTTAGGGCTAGGCGACCACAATATTGGGGTGATTGCAACTGACACAGCCGGCAACCAGGCTTCACAGTCTGTGGATTTCTCAGTCACAGAAAACTTTTTAATCCGCAAACAAGGCAGCACCGGCTGGGCGGCAGAAACCGC
>NZ_KB235950.1:467221-471411 GCF_000332335.1 Kamptonema formosum PCC 10802
GGGAACCCAATACTGCACCCAACTTAAATCCTGTGGGGGCGCTAACTGTTAAACCGGGAGAACGCCTGGAAATTCCCCTCAGTGCAACAGACGAAAATGGAGATAGAGTTATCTACTCAATTCGGTCAGACAGCCGACTTCCCAAAGGCAAAATAACAGGCAATGGACAGCTAATTTTCTCGCCGGCACCCGATGATGTTGGCACCTATAATTTCACCCTAGTCGCCAGTGACGGGGCGCTAGAGACTCCCCAAGAAGTTACTTTAACTGTCGCAGCAGACCCAGTGACGAGTACGCGGGTTTCTGGGATTATTGAAAATACGGCGCAAGAACCGCTTGCCGGTGTTATTATAGAATTGGGTTCTTTGCAAACAGTCACCGCAGCAGATGGCTCGTTTATACTAGAAACTCCGGGGGCTTTACCTGACAACACCCTCAAAATTCGCGGCGAGGGAATTAGCGGGGATGTGACCTATCCGTTCATTGCTGAAAAGTTGCCACTGTTATTAGAACACGAGGTTTACACAGGGGTCAACAATGTCATCAGCCGGCCTATTTATTTGCCGCCAATTGACACGGCGAATGCCGAAACAATTGAGCCGGCGGCGGATGTCACGGTAACAACTTCTAATATACCGGGGGCGTCTGTATTTGTGGCGGCGGGTTCTTTGAAAAACCAGCAGGGCAATCCGTATACAGGACAGCTTAGCATAACTGAAGTGCCGGCGGAATTAACACCGGCTGCTTTGCCATCTAACTTGCATCCCGATGTAGTGGTGACGATTCAGCCAGGAGAAATGGTATTCACAACACCGGCTCCTCTGTCGCTTCCCAATCGGGCGGGATATGCGCCGGGAACGTTGATGGATTTGTGGTCAATTAACCCGACAACGGGGTTATTTGACAACGTAGGTACGGGGAAAGTCAGCGATGATGGCAGCGTAATTGAGACCATTTCCGGCGGGATACGCAACAGCAGCTGGCACTTCTTTGGAGCGCAACCTCAGGACCCCAATCAGGACGACCGCAATCCAGATGAAGGTGGCAATGAATGCAAGGAGAATTGCAACTTCACGTCGGTGGCGGAACTTCACTCTGGAACGGTAATGGAGACGCACAATATCGTCTCTTATCAATCCTTGGGCGCGATGCGAGGTTTGCAGCTAACTTACGATTCATTAAGAGCTGACCCGCGACCTATTTTGCATTTCGGCTACGACAATACTGTACCAAACCCGCAGGGGAGGCTGATTGCTGATTTAACGGTATCGCGGGGGTCTTTTGAGTACCAACTCCCCGGATTTGAGGGAGGAAATTACGGTCTTAAGGGCGGCGAACATTTCTGGGAGATTCCGCAGGAAAGGGGAGCAAAAATTGATGCGGCGCTCCAGGCAGACATGCGCTCTCTGAGTTCGGGAGAGTATGACTATTCTTTAAACTCTGGGCTTTACCTGTTTGAGGGCGAAGCTATCTTTGGTTCTTCTACAGAAAGCCAGGGAAAAATTATCAATGTTAACACGATTAACAGTCCGTGGGGAAGTGGCTGGGGGCTGGCAGGATTGCAGAAATTGGTGGAGAATCCCAACGGTTCTGTGCTGCTGATTGATGGGGATGGAAGTGAGTTGCTATTTGAGGCTTCCCCTCTGGCGACTGGCGCTTATATGGCTCCTCCGGGAGATTTTTCAACGCTGGAACGTCTGGCGGACGGAACTTTTCGCCGCACGATGAAGGACGAAACGGTTTACAGTTTCAACGGGCACAATAAGCTGGCGTTGGTAACAGAGAGAAACGGGAATGAGACGCGGTATGTTTATAATGGGGAGCAAAAGCTTGCGAAAATTATTGACTCGGTGGGGTTAGAAACGACTTTCTCGTATAATGGAGGAAAGGTTAGCGCTATTACTGATCCGGCGGGTAGAATTACTCGGCTGGAATACGATGCGGCGGGGAATTTAACCCGGATTGTGGACCCGGATGGTTCGGCGCGGACTTGGGAATATGACAGCGATCACCATATAGTTGCTGAGGTAGACAAGCGCAACAATCGGGAGGAGACGTTTTATGATTTTGCGGGGCGGGCTTTAAGCGCTACTCAGAAGGATGGAAAGTCTTTGAAAGTTGCGCCGGTTCAGGTGGCAGGGCTGTACCGTTCTGAAGAGACAATTGACCCGTTTAATGCGCCAGTGGCGTTTGCTTTGGGGGATGTGGAATCAAGCCAAGCTGATGGGAATGGCAATGTGAAGTCTACCATTCTTGACGGTGCCGGTCAAGCGGTTTCCGCAAGGGATGGCGGTGGGTTTTTGCCAGGTGTTGAGCGCAATGAGTCGAATCTGGTAACTGACAGGACAAATGGCAGGGGTCAAGTTACTGAGTATGAATACGACGCGAAGGGGAATGTAATTAGCATTTCTGATGAAAATTCGGGCTCGGGCGCGTCTGAGCCCCCAACAGGGAATACCGATGAGCTATTTGCGTTAGGAGAGGATTATTTAGCTGGGGTTAATCCCGTTTCGGTAGCGGTGTCAGATATTGATGGGGATTCAGACTTTGATGTCATTACTGCAAATAGCAGTTCTAACAGCGTATCGGTGCTGCTAGGGAATGGCGATGGCACTTTGGCTCCCAATATTGATTACACAGTGGGTGACGCGCCACAAGGAGTGGCTTTAGGAGATGTAAATGGGGATGGAAACCCCGACATTATTGCCGCAAATAGTAGCTCTAACAGCGTTTCAGTGCTGTTAGGTAATGGGTCCGGCACTTGGGCTGAGAAAACTGACTTTATGGTGGGCTCTGGTGCGGTGGGAGTAGCTTTGGGAGATATAGACTTTGATGGCGACTCTGACATTATTACCGCAAATCGCGACTCGAAGAGCCTATCGATTCTGTTAGGCAATGGCGATGGCACCTTTGCCGCTCAAAATGAATACTCAGTGGTTTACGCACCTTTATCTGTGGCTGTAGGAGATATAAATGGGGATGGAAACCCCGATCTCGTCGCTGCTGGGTTTGGCAGGGGATATGGCTTGGATAGCGACTATTACTCAGTGCTTTTGGGAACCGGCGATGGCACTTTTGATTCTGTCACTGACTACGAGGTGGCGTTTGGTTCTGAGTTTGTGGCTTTGTCGGATTTAGATAGCGATGGCGATCTAGATATGGTAACGGCTAACCCTCTACAGAATAGTGTGTCAGTGCGGTTGGGTCAGGGGGATGCCACTTTTGGGCCACAAACGGATTATTCGGTTGGGTTTTATCCTGTGGGATTAGCTGTAGGAGACGCTGACGGTGACGGCAAGAAAGATATCGCTATCGCGAACCGTTCTGACAGTAAAGTATCGGTGCTTTTGGGTCAGGGGGATGGCTCTTTTGTAGCTGGAAATGATGTGGCTGTCAGTTATAGACCGGCATCTGTGGCGCTGGCGGATCTCGACTTTGATGGCGATAGGGATTTGGTGACAGCTAACATTAGCAGTAATAATGTTTCTGTCAGGCTGAATACGACTAATTCTGTGGGGGGGTGGGGGAACTGGGAAGCGCAGTTATACTTACGATCCGATTTTCAATCAGGTGACGAGTGTGACGGATGAGTTAGGCCGGCAGACGCTTTATGAAATTGATACGCTGACTGGGAATACGCTGTCTGAAACTCGGGTTGTTGGTTCTGTTGGCGGTGGGGATGATGTTATCACTCGCTACACTTATACTGAGAAGAACCTGATTGATACTGAGACTGACCCTCTGGGGCGGTTGACGGATTACGATTATGATAATTTTGGCCGGCTTGTTGAGGTGACTTTTGCTCAAGGTACGCCGGATGAGGCGGTGCAGCGGATGGAGTATGACGCTGCCGGCAATCAAACTGCTATGATTGATGAGAATGGCAATCGGACGGAGTATGAATATGATGTGATGAACCAGCTGGTGAGGATGGTTGAAGCCGACCCGGATGGGAGTGGGCCACAAAGTGCGCCGGTGACTTCTTATAGTTACGATCAGTCGGGGAATCAGGTGCTGGTGGTTGACGCATTGGGGCGGAAAACTGAGAGTCGCTATGACAGTCGGAATCGTTTGATTGAAACTGTCAATCCCGATGGTTCGCGGGATAAGATGCGGTATGATTTCGACAATAACGTCAGTTCCACTTTCGATGCGAATGGAAACCGGTCTAATATGGTTTTCGACGCTCG
>NZ_KB235950.1:471511-472727 GCF_000332335.1 Kamptonema formosum PCC 10802
TCCTTTCCGCAGATCCCACCAACACCATCATCGACTGGAACCAGACAGCATTAAACGCCATCCAAACAGACAAAACAGCACCCCCATTAGCAGCAAGAAACCTAGCAATAATCCACACAGCAATATACGATGCCGTCACGGCAATCGCCAAAACCGGCACCCCATACAAAGCCAACCTAGAAGCGCCGCAAAACGCCGATCCAGAAGCCGCCGCAGCCGCCGCAGCGCACCGCACTCTCACCAATTTATACCCCAACCAATCCGCCACCTTCTCCGCCGCACTCACCGACTCTCTCGCCGCAATACCCGACAGCCAATCCGAAACAGATGGCGTCACCCTAGGGCAAATCGCAGCCGACCAAATTTTAGCCGCCAGAAGTGCGGACGGTTCCGCCATAAAAGTGCCCTACACCCCACAAATCAGTGCCGGAAATTGGATTCCCACCCCTCCCGGCTTTCAACCGGCACTCCTCCCCCAGTGGGCGAATCTCGCCCCCTTTGCCATCACAAGCGACTCCCAATTTCGCCCAAGCGGACCCCCTCCCCTCACCAGTTCTGATTATACCAGAGAACTCAATCAAGTCAAAGAATTGGGCAAAAAAAACAGCAGCGCCCGCACCCCAGAAGGGACAGAAATCGCTCTCTTCTGGGCGGATGGTGCCGGCACCTACACCCCGCCCGGACACTGGAATCAAATCGCCCAACAAGCCTCCTTACAAAGTGGCAGCACCCTAGTAGAAGACGCCCGCATGTTCGCCCTGCTAAATATCGCCCTAGCAGACGCCGGCATTGTAGCTTGGGACGCCAAATACGCCTACGACTTCTGGCGACCGGTCACCGCCATCCACCAAGCCGATACCGATGGCAACCCCCAGACAGCCGCCGATATAACTTGGGACCCCCTGATAGGAACCCCGCCCTTTCCCGAATACGTTTCTGGGCACAGTACCTTCAGTGGCGCTGCTGATGCAGTTCTCACTGAACTCTTCGGCGACAATTTCAATTTTACCACAACTTCCATTGGATTGCCAGGTGTCGAGCGCCAATTTGACAGCTTTTCCCAGGCGGCTTCGGAAGCCGGTATGAGCCGGATTTATGGCGGGATTCACTTCCTGTCTGCCAATGAAGATGGCTTAGCCACCGGCAGGGCTTTGGGACATTACGTTGTTGAGAATTTTTTAACTCCTAATGTGCCAGACTCACTGATTTAGAACTG
>NZ_KB235951.1:0-3275 GCF_000332335.1 Kamptonema formosum PCC 10802
CAGGGCGTCAAGACAGTATCTATGAATCCCGGGGATGAGTTTGGGATTATATTAGCCCCCCGGAATAGGATACAGGATGTCTTTAACAATCCGGCACTGACCGGCACGCGACGCCCCCTGTTTTCATTAGCCACAGCTGACCCCAGGGATGCTTTCAATTCAGGGCAAATAGCTGATGTCACCGGCACTGGTTACGCTTTCGCTTTTGAAGATATGCAGGTGAATGCCGGTGCGGATAAGGATTACAACGATGTGATGTTTCAGGTCGCCGGTGCGACGGGCACAGCCCCATCGGTAAATAATGTAATTGTACCATCCCTAGACTGGCGCGGGACAGTTTTGGGGGGACAAATTTTAGATGAAATCAATTCAGCGGACACCGAACCGCCAGAAATTGCGGCATATCTAGAGAACGATACGGGTGAGGACTCTGCAGATGGGATTACCTCTGACCCGGCGATTGCGGGTACTGTTATTGATGTCAGCGGGATTTTCAGCTTGCGTGCCGGTTTTGAAGGGATGCCGGTGGAGAGTTTTACTGAGATTGCCAGCCGGCTCAACGAGGATGGAACGTTTTCATTAGACCGCAACGCTTTAGAGGAAATATTTGGCGGGGCGCTGTCAGAGGGAAGTCACACCCTTTATTTGCGGGCGATAGATGAATATGGCAATGTGTCGGAGTTTAAGGGGATTCGCTTCACCCTTGAGCCGGCGGCGACCAATGATTCAGGCAGTGCTGTCAGTGAAGTAGAATTTAGTGTGGCGCTGGCTCAAATCTATGGGTTAGATCCTTATCCCGATGCGGTTTCTCTGCCGGTTGGGGGGACTCGGCAATTGTCGGTGAAGGTAAACGGATTATCCAATTCGTCTAACTTAAACACTGATGAGTCGGGGACGCGATATGAGGTGAGTGACCCCTCAGTTTTGAGCGTGAGTGAGGACGGTTTAGTTACTGCATTGAAGTCGGGGGACGCCACTGTAACGGTTAGCAACGGTTCTGCGGTGGAAGTTATTCCAATACGGGTAGAAAATCCGCAACTCGGACCGGCAACTTTGGGAGATACTGGGGGTGTGGTGCGAGCTTCTGATGGCTCGATGGTAATGGTGGCTCCTGGCGCTCTAGAAGAGGATACAACTGTCAGTTTGACTCCGCTGACTCGGGAGGATTTATCGCTTCCTGTTCCAGAAGGATTCGAGATTGCCGGTGCGTTCAATTTAGATGCTGGGGATGACCCGATGAACGTGCCGGCGCAGCTGGCAATTCCCGCACCGGCAGGTTTGGCGGCGGGAACTGAAGTTTATTTTATGCGTAAAGGTGCGCTCCCGGATGAAACCGGCACCTGGAATCCTATTTGGCTGCAAGAAGAGTCTGGGGTAGTGGGTGCTGACGGCATGATTCGCACGTCTTCGCCACCTTGGCCTGGTGTTGTCAGACCGGGAGAATATATAGTGGTATACTCGGGTCCAACGGGCAGTGCTACGCTTGTCAAAGGTCAGCTGACGCTCAACTATAATTTTCCGATTGCTTTCTTCGGGGTGATTTCCCCAGGGGGAATTGGCCAGTTGCTGATGCCTGACCAATTTGGCTCTGGAAATGCAGCTTTGACGGTTTCTTATGATATCTCGTCGGTGAAGGTGATGGCGGTGCCGGTTGCCGGACTGCCGGTGATTACAGAGGTGGGTGTGCAGCGCAATCAGGATGGGATTGCGAGTTTTTCGGCGGCATTGAATATGCCGGCACCGGCTGAGTCTGACCCGACGGCACCGCCGGTGCTGCAAGAGGCTGAGCTGAAGTTTTCGGATGAGAACAATCAGCCATTTGAGAACAATCAGCCGGTTCTGTTTCTAACCGGCAGTAATGTGCTGGTGAATAGCGGGAGTGACCTTCTTGGCAGCCGGTTTGAGGATTTGGTTGCTAAATTTTATGTCGGCGATACGGCGTATGAGGGGACGGTTTTGCCCAATCTGAGCCGAGAGTTGGGGGACAATCGCTTTGAGGTGGCGGTTAAGGTGCCCAATACTGTGCCTCTGGGTGCGTCGCGCATTGTCCTGACGCGCCGGCAGAACCATTTGGCCGGTCAAAATGGCACAGAGCCGGTGTATGAAGAAGTCGGGTACGATAGCAATAATATCCGGATAAATCAGGGCGCTGAGTACATTTTTGCTGCTCAAAGAGGGGCAGACCGACTTGCGGTTCTCGACGGCACTGACCCAGAATCAGTAGTGGAAGCCAGCAACAGCAGTAAATTGCTCCTCGCCAGCATTCCTGTCGGCACTCCTGAGCGAATAGATAGGCCGCGAGCGAGCGCTGTAACGAGTGATGGAACTCGCGTTTATGTGGTTTTGGAGAGTGCGGGGCGCGTGGCGTTAGTAGATCCAATAGTGTTGCAGCAGGTAGACACTCAACCGGATATTCCGGATATTAATCCGATTAATTTGCCTGCCGGTGCTGTTCCTTGGTCAATTGTTATTAACTCGCGGAATGAATACGCTTACATTGCCGACAGTGCGAGGGGAAATATCTACATACTGGATATCAATCCGTTCTCGGAGACTTATCATCAGGTAGTTCAAACCATTGCGGTGAATCCGGCGTCCTCTGGGCTGCGGAAGATGGCTATTAGCAGTGACGGGCGCAAGCTTTTTGTCACAGCGGCGAATGGTTATATTTATGTCATTAATATTGACGGGCAAGACCGGCCCACTGCTCCAAATCAGAACGAGCGCAAGTGGCACGAGCAGATTGGGGCGGTTCTGACAAACAACGGGGCGGACGGGGTGGCAGCTACTGCAGATCCGTTGAAGCTAACGTTTACCAATGGGCAACAGAATAGCGACGCAAAGGGTTTCGGCGTGCTTGAGGTAACGAATGATGACCCTCTCAATTTTGCAGCAAGTGCGCGATACATAGATTTATCTTTGGGGAATGTCGGTGATTATTTCGATGTCAATGAGGGGGTGGCGGTAACAGTGATGCCAGATGGGCGGTATGCGTTTGTTGCCGGTCGCAACCGTCAGGGCAGTGTCCTGCAAACTGATAAGCGGGCTGGGGGGAATATTGGGATTATTAAAGACCCGCTGACTAATCCGCAGCTGGTGGCGGCAACTCGACCGATTCCCCAAGCGCTGACTGCAGACCTGGTGCTTTCAAATGACAGTAAGTATCTCTACGCTTCCTATCCGAACTTGAATGGCACCGGCAGTACATATGTTTTTGATGTAGAGGAGATTATCGAAACTCTGGAAAATCCTGGGAATTTCCTTATCGACGGGTT
>NZ_KB235951.1:3375-4635 GCF_000332335.1 Kamptonema formosum PCC 10802
CTGCTGATTCTTGCATTACTCAAGTTGACTCCACTGAAGTTAGCGCAGAAAAATTGACTCTCAACCAATGCAGCTCCTGTCAAATCGGCTCCGCTCAGATTAGCTCTGTCGAAAACCGATTGAAAAAATCTGGTTCCCCGCAAAATGGCATGGCTCAGATCCGCTCCCTCGAAGTTGCTCTCACCCAAGTCAACATCGGTCAAGTCCGCCCCGCGCAGAATCACCCCGTCCATGAAAACTTTAATCCACCTGATGCTGCTCTTGCGCAGAATAATACCGCTCAAATCCAACCCTTTGAATTGTCCTTGATCCCAAGTTCTTTTTTCTCCAGAAGCCGTCTCCACACTAACTTTCCTAAAGTTTCTTTTTCCTGCCCTATAGCGACGTATGAGGTCTCCAAAGAGAATCTTTTTCAGGCGCATACCATTTCTCCCAGACAAGTTTCTATTCTTTAGAATAGCACGCTCGCCCTTTCGGCATCAACTGTCCAGTTCGATTGACGCCTGGTGTCGCTCCCGATAGCTTTGTCTGCCGCTCTACCGCTGATGAATATCTATATCTTAGCTACCACTGCGCACGCTGCCATCGGGCATGAGCGTTTCCTCGAAATGGCAATCTCGAAATCTTACTCCGGAGCCCCTAAAGGTTTCCGGGCTGAATTCAGCACCACGGAAGTCCGTCCGGAGCAACTTGGTTTTTTCAAACCAAACGCTTTGCAACCTGGCTCCCTGGAAAGTCGCCTCCGTAAAATCATTTCGGACAAACCCGATGCTGCTGATTCTTGCATTACTCAAGTTGACTCCACTGAAGTTAGCGCAGAAAAATTGACTCTCAACCAATGCAGCTCCTGTCAAATCGGCTCCGCTCAGATTAGCTCTGTCGAAAACCGATTGAAAAAATCTGGTTCCCCGCAAAATGGCATGGCTCAGATCCGCTCCCTCGAAGTTGCTCTCACCCAAGTCAACATCGGTCAAGTCCGCCCCGCGCAGAATCACCCCGTCCATGAAGATTCTGACCCACCTGATGCTGCTCTTGCGCAGAATAATACCGCTCAAATCCAACCCTTTGAATTGTCCTTGCTCCCAAGACATGGATTCGGGAAAAGGAATCTCCACACTAACTTTCCTAAAGTTTCTTTTTCCTGCCCTATAGCGACGTATGAGGTCTCCAAAGAGAATCTTTTTCAGGCGCATACCATTTCTCCCAGACAAGTTTCTATTCTTTAGAATAGCACGCTCGCCCTTTCGGCATCAACTGTCC
>NZ_KB235952.1:0-1194 GCF_000332335.1 Kamptonema formosum PCC 10802
ATTGTGCGGCAGGTGTCTCTGCAAGAACCGGCTGATTTGCGGATGCGCCGGCGCAAGAGTTCGCCAGAGAATGCGCCGGCTATCCCGCTGTTCTTGGCGGCGGTGACAGATAAGGTTGGGGCGGTGATGGCTGCTAGGCAGCATATCACGGAGGTGCCGGCGGTGCAAGAGGCTTTGTTGGGAGATTCGCGGAGTTGTGCCGGTGTGGTGAGGGGGCATTTTTCGCAACGGTTCAATGCGGCAATTACGAGTCCGCCGTATGCAAGTGCGCTTCCTTATATTGAGACGCAGCGTTTGAGTTTGGTGCTGCTGGGATTGATTGGGGGTGATGAGATTCGGGAAACTGAAAGGAGTCTGATTGGAAGTCGGGAGATTAGTGTCGGAGAGCGATTGCAGCTGGAGGGGGAAATGCTGCGCAATGAGAGCCGGTTGCCTTATGATTGCTGGGTGCGGTGTCAGGAGTTGAGGGGTGCGATAGATACCAGCAGGGATGGGTTCCGCCGGCAGAATGTGCCGGCACTCCTTTATAAGTATTTGGCGGATATGGCGGTGATGTTTGGGGAGGTGGGGGAATTGCTGGGTGCCGGTGCGCCTTTTGCGCTGGTTGTGGGGCGGAATAAGACTGTGTTGGGAGGGCGGAGTTTTACGATTGACACGCCTGATTTGCTGGCTTTGTTGGCGGTGGATAGGGGTTTGCGCTCAACCGCGCAACCCACCCTACAATTCCGGGGAGAAACACCCACCGGCAATTGTAATGTTCCGGCAACAAACGAAGGCAGCCGGTGCGTAAAAAACCAGTATAAGACTCGCTTTGTCTGATAAAATTCTATCATATAGACGAGTGCTATCTACTCAAGTTACAGACAAATGACTCGCTTCATACACGACCAATTTGCCAAAGACTACCTGGAGGCAATGCTATCGCCTTACGGCACAGTGCAAGCGCCACGCCGCGTGGCGGGAGAAGCCAGACAAATCGATGTTTGGTTCGCACCGGCACCCCAGTCAGCCGGCGCTCCAGAAACGCTGGGACTGCTAGGGCGATTTATGGCTACCCCCTGTCTGTTTGAGCCTTTCCGCAACCCTGTGACTCCTGAACAAGTTTGCGGCTGTCTCTCAAAGCTGCTGCAGGTGCAGGAGGAATACTACCGGGAAGAAAATCGGACTAAGACCGGCAGGCGCGGAGGGTCCGCT
>NZ_KB235952.1:1294-1790 GCF_000332335.1 Kamptonema formosum PCC 10802
GGCAGAATGTGCCGGCACTCCTTTATAAGTATTTGGCGGATATGGCGGTGATGTTTGGGGAGGTGGGGGAATTGCTGGGTGCCGGTGCGCCTTTTGCGCTGGTTGTGGGGCGGAATAAGACTGTGTTGGGAGGGCGGAGTTTTACGATTGACACGCCTGATTTGCTGGCTTTGTTGGCGGTGGATAGGGGTTGGGCGGTGCGGGAGAGGATGGAGTTGGATACGTTCCGCCGGTTTGATGTTCATCATGTGAATTCGATTCGCTCGGAGACGTTGCTGATTTTGGAGAAGCGCGGGTAAGTGTGGGTTGCCGGTGATATAATGGTTGGCATATACACGAGGGTGCTTTACTCTAAGTGCAGGCTAATGACTCGCTTTATTCACGACCAATTCGCTAAAGACTATCTGGAGGAACTGCTATCGCCCTATGGGGAGTGCAAGCGCCACGCCGCGTGGCGGGAGAAGCCAGACAAATCGATGTTTGGTTCGCACCGGCA
>NZ_KB235952.1:1890-6935 GCF_000332335.1 Kamptonema formosum PCC 10802
GTATAAACCCCCTTTTGCTTGCCGATCAGCGTCCCCGAACCCGCCCCATTTTTGGCGATTACCTTTACTGTAATTGATGCCGCTAGCTTTTGCAACTCCTCCTCGGATAGAGGCGCGGCGACTTGCTCCAAAGTTGCCGGTTGGGGGGTGCATCCCCCCAGAGACATTGCCGATGCCGGTAGCAGGAACAGTCCAAAAGCAGCAATCCAAATTAGCGAATTTCGATTCATCTTTCTGTGTATAATATAGTATTCACGAATTAACAACCTGTAGGACAGGCGTCCCGCCTGTCCCTTTCCTCTCGCCGGTGCACCGGCGGGTGTGGGGCTAAAGCCCAACTACGAACCTGTGGGGCTAAAGCCCAACTACGAACTGTGGGGCTAAAGCCCAACTACGAACTGTGGGCTAAAGCCCAACTACAAACCGTGGCACCGGCATCCCGCCTGTCCCAAACCCCTGCTCTCAATCCACCGGCGCAGACTCGAGAAACTCCTTAATATCCACCTGAATGTACATTTGGGAAGCGCCGGAACTGTGGCGAAGTGGGCCGGTGGATCGACCTTGGAGCGTGTCGCCGAGCTGCTGTAGAATTGGCATAGGGTCGTCATTTGGTCGCAGCGTAATCAGCAAAGTATCGCAACCCCCTCCGTCAGAGCGACTCGTGCAGATTGCCGGCTGACCGTTCATTGTCCCATAAGCTAGGAACAGAAGGCTGCCATTTTCGTAAGCCTTTTGCAATCGGGGCGACACCTCCTCGCAGCGCTCCTTAGGAGTGTAGCCCGACTTGCTGAAATAATTCGTTTCCCAGCGAACAACCGCAATTTTACCGCGAGCGTTACTAGCGTAGGTGGTGGGCAATTTTTGACCGCTCACCTTGTCGAAGCCCTCACGGCAGATAAAAGTGACCGTCTCACTGGACTTATCTGGATTAGATTCGGGCTGCTTCGAGACTTCCGTCGTGTTGGCGCAACCGGCAGCCATTGCCCCTGTCGCCAGAACTGCTATAATTGCTTTGAGCTTCATGGCCGGCACCTCTCCCCCGCAAGCGATTATAAGATTCTCACTACCCTATCACAGATTCTCCCGTTTGGCTAGGCTTTTTTGTAACAATATGTTGCGGGATGCCGGTGCCGATGCCGGTGCCGGTGGGCTTTATCTGGATAACCGCGATTTCAGGAGACAGTTGGCAAATCCGTGAGGGGCTATACCTTTTGCTTTGCTGGGTTCCAGGCGATTAGCTAGGTTCGGGGCGATTGGAAATCTATACAAACGAAGCCCGCCTTTGCGGGCTAAGAGTAGATCCAGACTCTCAAAATATGCGAGGTTTTTTTTCAAGTAAAGACCAGGAAAGAGAGCGACAAAGGTTCCCACAAAGCTCCCCTCCCCGTCAACGGGGAGGGGTTGGGGGTGGGGTAAATACCCTATCAATTCCCCCAACACCATCTTTCAATGGCTAGGGCATATATACCCTGGCAAAAAAAATACGGCTTTCTTTAGCCCGCGAAGGCGGGCTTTGTCTGTATAGCCGCGATTTCCAATCGCCAGGAAACTTGGCAAATCGCCAGAGCATATATACCCTGGCAAAAAGAATACGGCTTTCTTTAGCCCGCGTAGGCGGGCTTTGTCTGTATAGCCGCGATTTTCAATCGCCAGGAACCTGGCCAACTAGCCAGAGGTCTAACCCCCCGTTAATTCGCCAACAGCTTCTTTCCAATCGCCTGGAAACTAGCAATCAGCGAGTACCGCTAGTCACCCGCAAAGTGTAAGCCCCTGTTTCCCCCGCTTCCTTAGAACGAGCAATAACCGTATAAGTCCCATCCGCCGGCAGAGTCGTGACAATTTTGGCATTAAAATTCTGCGGCGATATATCATCATTATAATCCACTGTGTTACCATCCGCATTGCGCAAAACCAAATAGGGGTCAAACTCCTGACTCGCCATCTCAACCGTCACCGGCTCACCCCCGCGCCCCTCAAAAAAGTACACCTTCGAGAACGTGCTGTCCAGAGGGTTGTCGCTGCGGTCAGCACTGGAGAGAACACCGCTCACCGCTTCCCCATTCACCGGCAATCGGGAAGATGAATTTTTACCGCCGGCGAGCAACTTTATCACTGCCGGTGCTATAATAAGAACCAGCACCACCGGCACTGCCCATAAAAATGCCGGCAGACCCGCAGGCTTTTTCAAGTTCCTGACAGCTTCCAGCGCTTCTTTCGTGGAGTAACGCTGCGGGCAGTCCCGCCGCACCATTTTGTCTAAAATATCCCCTAACTTCGGGCTCACCGGCACTCGATCGCGCCAGATAACTTCCTGGGTGGCGGGATTGAGTGGGAGTTGCAGCGGGTTTTTCCCCGTAAGTGCTTGAATCGCAATCATTCCCACCGCATAGACATCACTTTTCAACTCCGGGTGGCGAGCGATTTGCTCCACCAGCATATATCCCTTCGTGCCAATCATAATCGTTGAGTTTGGCCCCTGGCTGCTGACCTGCTTAACCGCCCCGAAATCAATCAAAAACAACTTCTTATCCCCATCGCGCCGCATAATATTCTTCGGGCTAATGTCGCGGTGGATAACATTATTGCCATGCACAAAGTCCAGAATTTCTAACAGTTCCAGCAACATGCCGGTCACTTCCTCCTCTGGCAGGGGTTTGTCCGGAACCAGTTCCTGAGTCAGCGGATGCCCTGCAATGTATTCTTGAACCAGGTAAAATTCCCCCCCGGACTCCAAATAAGCAAAAAGCTGGGTAATTTGCGGATGAGTCCCCAGCTTTTCCAAAGTTTCCGCCTCTATATTAAAGAGCCGGCGGGCAGTTTGTAGAATTGCAGCGTTAGAGATAGCCTGTTTTAATTGCTTGACAACACAAGTCGGATTTCCCGGACGCTTCGTATCTTCTGCCCGATAGGTTTGCCCAAAAGTCCCTGAACCGAGAACTCCGACAATCTTGTAACGCCCATCTAAAAGTTGTCCTATCATAGATTAGTGGTTAGGTCGTACTGTTCCTGTATTATCCCTGTTAGAGCGCCTCGCCACTTGAGAAGGTATCTTGGCATCGCCCCAAGGATGCCGGTGGGATGAAGTTAAGACGTAGGACAGGCGTCTCGCCTGTCCCTATCCTGTCCCTGAGATTAGGTTAAGACGTAGGACAGGCGTCTCGCCTGTCCCATCGTTCGAGCTCAGAGATCCATCGTTCGAGCTCAGAGGTCCATCATCCGAGCTCAGAGGTCCATCGTTCGAGCTCAGAGGTCCATCGTTCGAGCTCAGAGCTCGGAGAGGAGATGCCGGTGCGGCGTCGCTGTTGTTTGGGCGCAGGGGGGTGTACCGGCGAGTGCACCGGCGGGTGTGGGGCTAAAGCCCAACTACGAACTTTTGGGCTAAAGCCCAACTACGAACTTTTGGGCTAAAGCCCAACTACGAACTTTTGGGCTAAAGCCCAACTACGAACTTTTGGGCTAAAGCCCAACTACGAACTTTTGGGCTAAAGCCCAACTACGAACTTACTTTTGGGCTAAAGCCCAACTACGAACTTTTGGGCTAAAGCCCAACTACGAACTTTTGGGCTAAAGCCCAACTACGAACTTTTGGGCTAAAGCCCAACTACAAACCGGGGAGGGAGTTGGGGGTGGGGTTCTTCCCTAATTCCCCACCGCCCGCAAAGTATAATCCCCCGTTTCCCCAGTTTCCTTAGAGCGCGCGATCACAGTATAAGTCCCATCCACCGGCAGCTTCGCCACAATTCTCGCATTAAAATCCACCGGCGACTCATCATCATTAAAAGCCATATCCTTCCCCTGCGGATCGCGCAAAATCAAAAAGGGGTCAAACACCTCACTCCTCATCTCAATGGTCACCTTCTCACCCCCGTGACCCTCAAAAACGTAAAAATCCGCATAACTATTATTCCCCAGCGGATCGAAGTGAGTGCTGTCACTGGTAGTCAGCGCCCCCCTCACCAGTTCACCGCTGAGTCGCAATTGCACAGGCGATTGTTTCTTATTATTTAATAACATAAAGCCGGCAGCCGCCAAAATCCCTACAGCCAACACCCCTATTACAGCAGATTTCTCCAGACGAAAAGGCAGCGCTGAGCCCACTGCAAATGGCTGCATTCCAACAGCACTCCCCCGCCCCTTCCAAGCCTCCAAAGCTTGCAGCGCTTCCTTCGCAGACGGGTAGCGCTCCTTCCAGTCGTGGCGCACCATTTTATCCAGAATATTCGCCAGCCCCCGACTCACCTGCGCTTTATCCCGCCAGAGGATTTCCAGAGTTTGCGTATCTTTTGGCAGTTTCACCGGCGAGATGCCGGTCAGAGCTTGGATAGCGAGCATCCCCACCGCATAGATATCGCTGCTCAAGCGAGGGTTTCCCAGCGCTTGCTCCACCGGCATATAGCCGTGAGTGCCAATGATAATCGTCGGGTTGGTCTGGGCCGTTATTTGCTTAACCGCCCCAAAATCAATCAGGACCAACTTATTATCGCGCTCGCGCCGGATAATATTTCGCGGACAGATATCGCGGTGGATAACATTGTGCCGGTGGACAAACTCTAGGACTTCTAACAGCTCTGACAGAATCTGGAACACTTGCTCCTCTGAAAGAGGCTTTGCCGGCAGCAGTTCCTCACTCAACAAATGTCCCGCCATATATTCCTGGACGAGATAGAATTCCCCATTCCACTCAAAATAAGCGAACAGCTGGGGGATCTCCGAATGCGTCCCCAGCTGCTCCAACGTTTCCGCCTCCGTATTAAAGAGACGACGGGCGACCGGCAGAATCTGAGGATCGGACTTAGCCGGCTGCAATTGCTTCACAACACAGAGCGGATTTCCCGGACGCTTAGTATCTCTCGCCAGATAAGTTTTGCCAAAGCTGCCCGAACTCAGAGCTTTCGCGAGTTCGTACCGTCCATCTAAAAGTTGTCCTGCCATAAAAAATCTGTTCCAATTGGGGGCTAAGGGCTGGGGGCTAATAACTTGTATGTTAAAATACACAGCCAGAAACGTTTTGCAGAACATCCCAGCCTTTCCACCGGCACACCCCC
>NZ_KB235952.1:7035-8512 GCF_000332335.1 Kamptonema formosum PCC 10802
CACCCAATAATTCCTTAGGGTTGAATGCCTTGAAGTTGCTGAAGTCCTTTTTTAATAACTTAGGCCCCCTTGAAAGTTTAGATCAGGAAGATCGGGAGGTGTTTGTGCGGTTACAAGAACTTTACGACCGAGATATGGAACGAGCTACGCGAGCGGGACAAGAGCGAGAACGCCGCACCACGATAGAAACTCTGCTGCGAGTACGCTTCGGCGAATTAGACGAGCAACTGTCAGCAATTATTGACCGATTTATGGCGTTACCGGCAGAGGAGTTTGCTCCTATATTGCTGCAGCTGTCTAGTCTCTCCCGCGAGGAACTCTTGGCGCGGTTCGCGTAAGGGGAAGGTGGGTTGCGCTCAACCGCGCAACCCACCCTACAATTCCGGGAAGAAACATCCCTCGGCGAGTGGAAATTGCTTTCAAACCCGCGTTGGGCGAAGCCCTTCCCGAAGGGTAGGCGGGTTTTGTCTGTATAGCCGCGACTTCAGTCGCCAGGCTCTGAGCATTCAGCGAGTAGAAATATCTCCTCCCGGCGATTGGAAATTGCTTTCCAACCCGCGTTGGGCGAAGCCCTTCCCGAAGGGTAGGCGGGTTTCGTCTGTATAGCCGCGACTTCAGTCGCCAGGATCTGAGCATTACGCTTTCAAACCCGCGTAGGCGGGTTTTGTCTGTATAGCCGCGACTTCAGTCGCCAGGATCTTAGTAGGCGGGTTTCGTCTGTATAGCCGCGACTTCAGTCGCCAGGATCTTAGCATTCAGCGAGTACAAACATCTCCTCCCGGCGAGTGGAAATCGCTACAAACCAGCGCGGGAAAACGAGATCCCCGGCGATTGGAAATCGCGGCTACACAAACGAAGTCCGCCTTCGCGGACTTAAGAAGCAAGGAAATATTGGCGCGGTTTGCCTAAGGGGAAGGTGGGTTGCGCTCAACCGCGCAACCCACCCTACAAGATTCGGGATTTCATTAGAAAAGTACACCGGCAGGGATTTGATGGCCCTTTTCCAGGCAACGGCATCCGTTTATGCTATACAAGCAATATCGCCTAGCCATCCCCTCTAACGATGAGTATTCTCTGCCTCAACTGCGGATGATGATTCGGGAAGTGGAGGAGATGATACAGCACGAAATCGCAGCTCAGGAGTGGAATCGCCGGCAGGCGCGTCAGACGTGCCGGTGAGAAAACTCTGGCACGCGCCTACCCCGCAAGCGGCGATGGGGTTGGGTGCCGGGTTCACCCCCCGTGGCGCGTGGCGAGATGGAGTGAGGCGCAATTTATCTGCTATCAGCCATCCGCACCAGTCGGGAGTTAAGGCGCTTTGGCTGACTCTGCTCTGTGTGAGAAGTTACTGCTGAAGCTGTTTGAGAAGTTCCTGTGCTATTTGGCACTTAGGGTGCCTTTGTGCGCAGTAGAGTTGTGCCGCTTTCTGTAAATCCTCTATCGCCCCCTGTTTATCTCCCAACTCAGCACGGGCAAT
>NZ_KB235952.1:8612-41302 GCF_000332335.1 Kamptonema formosum PCC 10802
TGGGGTGAGGGGAGAATTCTTTATTTTTTCCCCCCCCCTCCCTTTATGGGAGAGGGGGGTTAGGGGGGTGAGGGTGAGAATCTTTGCAAAAAGGGGATACTCCCGGGATAGGGTGGGGTCCCTACATCACCGGCACACACAACCCCTTGAGCGCGCGCCCACGCTCATCCTGACTCAGCCCCTTGCACTGCAGCAACACCCCAAAACCCCCCAGCCCCATCGGATTCACCAGCTGGTGCAGGGCGTCTCGCCGGCGCAGCAGCTCGCCCAGATTTTGCGGTTGCGCAGCCGTTACCGCCGCAATCCGCTCCCCCAACCCCAGCGCCATCAAAAACAGCTCCTGCTTAGTAAACCCCACCGGCTCCAGCCCGCACAGCTCGCCGTGACGCTGCAGCGCCGTAAAATCGACATGAGCCGTAATATCCTGCCGCCCAACACAGATATAAGGATCGTTGTGGTGACTGTGCCGATAGTAGCACTGTAACGTACCCCCGCGCCGGCGCGGGCTGTAATAGCGCTCCGCCGAATAGCCGTAATCCACAGTCAGCACATACCCCCGCCGCAGCCGGCTCGCCACCGCACCCAGCCACTCCAGCGCCGCCAGATTCACCTCTGTGCGGTAGCCATCCTCATACGCAGCGCCCGCAAACTCAATCCCCACCAATTTAAAATACTCAGCAATTGCCGGTGTCGAAACCTCCCCCATCACCTCCGCAAACAAACACTCCCTCTCACCCCCCCTCCCCGCATGCGAGGAGGCGGTTGGGGTGCCGGGTTCTTCATCCGGCGAACAGGAATTCCCAGCAGCAACAGTCACATAAACTTCCCGCAACTGCCCATCTTCAATCGCAATCTGGTGCACCGGCAAAGCATCCACCAGCTCATTAGAAAACAGACAGCCCGTCACCGAATCCGCCGGAATCTCCTCCCAAGCGCACCAGCGAATATTCCCACCGGCACTTGACAGACGCGCCAAAATCTGCCTTTGCTCCGCAATCAGAGCCGGTGCCCTCTCAACAATAATATACTCCAAAACATTGAAAAAGTCAAAATAGTGCCGGTGGAGATACCGCAGCACATCGGCAGCCAGAAGACCCTGTCCCGCGCCCATTTCCACAAGCTGAAAGGGTGCCGGTCGCCCCAGAACCTCCCACATTTCCACAAACTGCTCAGCCAGCAACTCCCCAAAATCAGCCCCCAAGTGAGGGGAAGTAAAAAAATCGCCCCGCACCCCGATATTGACCTGATTCGTAGCGTAGTAGCCCTGCTGCCGGTGATACAGCGCCAAATCCATATACTCAGCAAACGTAATGCGCCGGTGGGGACTCTCAGCAATGCGCTGGCAGATTATATCACAAAGTACCGGATTAGACTCAACCAACAATAATTCTTGCATAAAATATTCACCCCAAATCCTAATATAGCAATCCCCTTCCAGCCTCAGGCGGGGAACGCCCTTCTGGAGGCTCTGCCTCCTTTCAAGACACAAGCAGCATTATTAGCCTAACAGCTTATCGCTTAATTGACGGGAGAGAAGCCGGCGGAGCCAACTTTCAGGGGAAGAAACCCTCGCATATTTTGACAGCCTCGATCTACTCTTAGCCCGCGCAGGCGGGCTTTGTTTGTATAGCCGCGATTTCCAATCGCCTGGAAACTAGCAAATCGCCATAAAACTATTAAAAAATATGACGCGATTTCCAATCGCCTGGAAACTAGCAAATCGCCATAAAACTCTCAAAAACTATGAGATAAGGGCACGGCACAGCCGCGCCCCTACAGTGTGCAAACAGACATTTACCTACCGGTTACCTACCGGTCAACAGAGCCCATGATCACATCAATGCTGCCCAGAATCGCCACAATATCCGCCACCTTCATCCCGCGAAGCAGCGGAGGCAAAACCTGCAGGTTGTTGAAATCAGCAGCGCGAATCTTCCAGCGCCAGGGGAACACACTGTCATCCCCGATAATATAAATTCCCAGCTCGCCCTTACCGCTTTCCACGCGGACATAGTGCTCGCCCTTGGGAATCTTAAACGTCGGAGCGATTTTCTTGCCGATGAACTGGTAGTCAAAGCTGTTCCACTCAGACTTCGGACCGGCAGCCATCCGCTTCGCTTCCAGGTTCTCGTAGGGACCCCCCGGCAAACCCTTCAAAGCTTGGCGGAGAATCTTCACCGACTCGCGCATTTCCTGTATCCGCACCACATAGCGGGCGAAGCAATCGCCGCCGGTATCCCAGGCAACTTCCCAGTCGAAGTCGTCGTAGCACTCGTAGTGGTCAACCTTGCGCAAGTCCCACTTGACGCCAGACGCGCGCAGCATCGGACCGGTCAAACCCCAGTTAATCGCATCCTCGCGGCTGATGAAGCCGATCCCCTCCACCCGCCGGCGGAAAATCGGGTTGTCGGTAATCAAGCGCTCGTACTCGTCAATCTTGGGGTCCATGTAGTCGCAGAAGTCATAGCACTTGTCCACCCAGCCGTAGGGCAGATCCGCCGCCACCCCGCCAATGCGGAAATAGTTGTTGTTCACCATCCGGTAGCCGGTTGCCGCTTCCCAGAGGTCGTAAATCAGCTCCCGCTCCCGGAAAATGTAGAAAAACGGCGTTTGAGCGCCAACGTCAGCCAAAAACGGGCCAAGCCAGAGCAAGTGGTTGGCGAGCCGGTTCAGCTCCAGCATAATAACGCGGATATAGCTGGCGCGTTTGGGAACAGCAATGTCAGCCAGTTTCTCCGGCGCATTCACCGTCACCGCCTCATTGAACATCCCCGCCGCATAGTCCCACCGGCTGACATAGGGGACATACATAATATTGGTGCGGTTCTCGGCGATTTTTTCCATCCCCCGGTGCAAGTAGCCAATCACCGGCTCGCAGTCCACCACATTCTCCCCATCCAGGGTGACAATCAAGCGCAGCACCCCGTGCATGGAAGGGTGGTGGGGTCCCATGTTGAGGATCATGGGTTCCGTTCTCGTTTCAATCCGTGGCATCGCTCCGCATTCTCCCCTATCTAGACATTTCGCCGCACTCCCACTGCCGCCTGAGGGCCACAAGAGGGCCCGCAGCGTCGCATTGCCGGCGGTCAACCCCTCTGTTGTCGCCCCCTCCCCGCGCGCGGCGAGGGGGTTGGGTGCCGGGTTCCCAGCAGCAAAGAGTTTTCATCCTCCTGGTGCGACGCCGGACTGGCGCGTGCAGCTTTACCAGTTAATGTTGATTTTTATTGCACTCACCTCATTATATTGGCTGAAGCCCCAGGGCTTAGGCCAAAATTGGTAAAAGCGATCGGAAAGATTCACAAGAGCTGGGTATTCCCAGCAGAGGATGCGTCTTATGGCCGTAACCCAACAGCAGTTTGATGCCCGAATCCAGCGCTTGGAGAGTGTGGCCCGCCGGCAGCCCGGGCGCTACAAGCTTCGCGTTGGGCTTCTGGCTTTACTGGGCTACGCCTACATCTTCTGCGTGCTGGCAGGACTGCTGGCCATCTTGGCCCTGCTGGTGCTGGCCGTCTTGTGGACCGACAGGATCAACTTCTATATGGTAAAGTTGGGCATACTGATACTTGTGCCGGTCTTCATCATCCTCAAATCCCTGTGGGTGACATTTCGCCCACCCACCGGACTGGAAGTGCACCGGCATCAAGTCCCCCGCCTGTTTCAACTGATTGACAAACTGACAAAAGCCCTGGACGCACCGCGATTTCACCGCATCCTGCTCACCGATGACTTCAATGCCGGTGTTTTCCAGCGCCCCCGTTTGGGCGTCTTTGGGTGGCAGCAAAACTAGCAGCTTCTGGGACTGCCGCTGATGTAAGCCCTCTCGCCGGCACAGCTGAGCGCCGTCCTCGCCCACGAGTTGGGGCACCTGTCTGGCAGCCACAGTCGCTTCAATGCCTGGAACTATCGCCTCTTTTAACTGGGACTTTCTGGCAGCGAGACGATTTACTCTTGGCTGAAGTTCCCAACTGGAGAGATCGAAAATTAAGCGGGCAGTGTGCAGTAAAGAATTGTGCTATAATGTTGAAATCGAAACATGACAGTTAGTTTGCGCGCGGTGTTTTGCAAATTAATTGCTCAAAATACAGCTTTTGCACACGGGAGTTAGCTGTGCCAGAAACTGTCTGGGTATCCGCAGGTGAGAGAGGCTTACTTGGCGCAAAAGGTGGTAAAATACTTTCCCGAACAGCGTTTCTATGTGCTGGGCGTAACGGTTCGCCGGACTTGGTATAAATTGGCGGTGTCTGACGGAGACGCGAAACTGCTGAACAAGCTGGCCTCGGAATTGAAGTGGCCCGAAAAGGTTGATATGTTGATTGTCAGCCCAGTGAGCGATGAGAGCGGGTACAGTAATAAAATAGGAAAAAAACTGCGCAAAATAGAGGGAGCGGCGATTTATAAATACTGAAGGATTGAAGATGGGGGCGGGAGAGCAAACACCGCTGGAGACAGAAACACCGGCACAGATTGTCAATGCCGGCTTCGCTCACGTGCCGGTGCTCAGCCGGGAACTGATAGAGGGGCTGGCCATTATACCGGGGGGCCACTATCTGGACGCGACGGTGGGGGGTGGCGGGCACAGCCGGTTAATTCTGGAAGCTGCGCCGGATGTGCGGGTGACGGCGATTGACCGGGACGGTCAGGCGCTGGACGCCGCGAGAGCTGAGCTGGCGGAGTTTGGGGAGCGGGTGCGATTTTGGCGGGGGAATTTTGCCGAGTTCGAGACAGATGGGATTCTATTTGAGGGAATAGTCGCGGATTTGGGGGTGAGTTCCGCCCAACTGGACACGCCGGAACGGGGGTTTAGCTTCCGGCACGAAGCGCCGCTGGACATGCGGATGGACTGCCGGCAGTCCCTGACAGCAGCCGAAGTGGTCAATCAGTGGGGCGAAAGGGAGCTGGCGGAGATATTTTACACTTATGGGGAGGAGCGGCTGTCGCGGCGGATAGCGCGGCAGATCGTGGGGATGCGCCCGTTCCAGACAGCGGCGGAACTGGCAGGGGCAATTGCCGAGTGCGTGCCGGCCAAATACCGGCATGGTAGAATCCACCCAGCCACAAGGGTGTTTCAAGCCTTGAGGATAGCGGTCAATCAAGAGCTGGCATCGCTGGAAAGTTTTCTCAACCGTGCGCCGGGATGGCTGAAACCGGGTGGTAGAATGGGTGTCATCAGTTTTCACAGCTTGGAAGACCGGCTGGTGAAGCACCGGCTGCGGGAAAATCCCCTGTTGCGGGTGCTGACAAAAAAGCCGGTGCTGCCGCAAGCGGACGAGCAGGCCAAAAATCCCCGCTCTCGCTCCGCCAAGCTGAGACTTGCGGAACGCTTGAACTCGTGATACAGACATGTTGGGGTGAAACCGAAAAGTCGCAAAGGGACAGAGGTGCGGGCGCTGGCGCTCGGCTGAAACTCCCTGAGCCCAGATCAGCCGCTCGGCGTCAGCCTGTTATAGCCAGCCCAATTTGGGGTATTTTATTTTAGTGAAACCATCTCGCCTAAAAATATACCAGTCGTGTCCCAAAAATTGTTTGCCCCAGACCAGTTATACCGATGCTGTTGGCGGTATCTTTAGGTGGCGAGTTGATGCATTAGCCGGGAAGTGGAGTCTTGCATGAGTCAAGGAAATCGGAGCAAACTCAAACTCTTGGTAGTTGATGACGAGGCAGACAACCTAGACTTGCTGTACCGGACGTTTCGGCGAGATTTTCAAGTCTACAGAGCCGACAGTGCCTTTAGCGCTCTAGAACTGCTCGAACAGCACGGAGAGATGGCTGTCATTATCTCTGACCAGCGGATGCCAGAAATGAATGGCACCGAGTTTTTGGGCAAAACGGTAGAGCGTTTCGCCGATACAATTCGCATCTTACTGACCGGCTACACGGATGTAGAGGACCTGGTGGAGGCAATTAACTCCGGCCAAGTATTTAAATACATCACCAAGCCGTGGCAGCCAGATGAACTGAAAGGGATAGTTCAGCAAGCCTCTGAAACCTACAAAGTCATAAAACAGCGAACCAATGAACTGCGGCGAGCCCTGCGACGAGAATTACTGTTCAACGAGGTGATGAGTGCCATCCGGGGATCGCTGGACTACCGCAGCATGCTGCCCACCATTGTCGAGACAGTGGGGCGGTCTTTTGGTGCCAGCAGCGGCGTCCTGCGTCCGGTAGAGGCGGATCGCTTGATGCCAGACGCCTTCTCCTACCTGGCGGACAGCGCCCAAGCGCCCCAAAATCACGACCCCCTGATCAAAGCCGTCTTGGAAACCAGGCAAACGCAAGTCCTGTCGGAAGACAGCAACGGCAGCAACCTGACTCGACTGATTGTGCCGCTGATCTATCAGAAGGATTTTCTGGCGGTGCTGTCGCTGTACCAGAACGGCAATTCCTCCCCGTGGTCATCGGAAGATATCCAGCTGATCGAAGGCGTAGCAGAGCAAGCCGCCCTCGCCCTCTCCCAAGCTAAACTCTACCAGCGCACCCAAGAGCAAGCCCAGCAGATGCGGGCGGAACTGGAGGTGGCCCGCCAAATCCAAACCAACCTGCTGCGCCAAAGCTGGCCAGAACTGGAAAATGCCAAGGTGCAAGCCTGTTGCTATCCGGCGCGAGAGGTGGGGGGGGACTTTTTTGAGGTGTATGTCCACTCTCAAGGAGACCTTTGGATAGCAGTAGGGGATGTTTCCGGTAAGGGAGTTCCAGCCGCCCTGTTTATGGCCAGCGCCATGTCGGTAATGCGCCGGGAACTGTCTCAGGATAATAGTCCAGAACCCGAACAGGTGATGAAGAATTTGAACGTCGGTCTGTCGGATGACCTGATTAGCAATAACTGCTTCATTACAATGGTTTTGGCTCGCTACACGCCGGCAACCGGACAGCTCGCCTACGCGAATGCCGGCCACATTTACCCCCTGATCTGGTCGCAGGCGGGGCTGGCTGCAGGCAAAGCAGTAGAGCCGAATTTCCTGAAAATTCGCGGTATTCCTTTGGGAATTCTGCCGGTGTGGAAAGGCAAAGCGGGGAGCGTCGATTTGAAGCCAGGGGACGTATTTCTGCTGACCAGTGATGGCATCACCGAAGCCACCGTCACGCAAAATGACTCCACCGGCACCGCAGCAAGCGCGATGCTGCAACAGTCAGGTCTTTGGGAATTGCTGCAGGTGCAGCCCGCCCCCCTAGATTTGAATGATTTACTGGCTCGCATCCGCGAACGCGGGGTGCAGCAGGAAGATGACCAAACAATCCTTTCTCTGGAGGTTCTGTAAGCAATGAGAACTGAGCTGCATGTGCCAAGCGATTTGAGGTTTTTGACCATTGTCGAAAATTGGCTGCTGGGCAGTTTAGAAGTTGAAGTGGGCAATTATGTGGACTGGCCTCGCCAGTCGAATCGCTTGCGTTTGGTGCTTGCGGAAGCCTACTCGAATGTGGTCCGTCACGCCCACAGGGACAAACCCAACCTGCCGGTGCTGATTCGCTTGGAACTGAAAGACCGGGACATTGCCCTGGAAGTTTGGGACCACGGTCAGGGATATGACCTCTCGACTTATATGGCACCGGTGCCAGAAAATATGCCAGACGGAGGCTATGGCTGGCTGATCATGAACCGGCTGATGGACAGGGTGGAATACTGCCTGCAAATCGACGGGCGCAACTGTCTGAAGTTGGAAACGAGTCTGCCAGAGTTGAAAAAAGTTTAGTGGCTTGCTGGCTGCAGCCGGCAATGGGCCGGTACTTTGTTGAGATGGCATCTGAACTGTTCTATCCAGCGCCCGATCTCTTTTCTGACACGCCACCAGCGCTTTCTGCCAAAAGCCAGCTGGAAGCTTTTTGCAGGAGCTAGCTGGGTTCCAGGTGGCGCGGCGGTTGAATTGAAATTCATCGGGGTGTTCTTATATTAGCGGTGTTCTCTCCCTGGAAACTTGACACAGTGAGTTAATGAGCCTTCGCAAGGGAGTGGCAATGCGATCTTTGGGATGTAGGATTAGGGTGTTAGATGCTAGCTCGGTCGCTGCCCCTGTCTGGTATGAAATATAACCTTTTAAGGTTTTATAGCCGCAGTCATATTGGGCACGGACATTAATGGTATGGTGCGTGGAGCATGGCGCACGCCCGCATGGCGCATCATAGAAGAATCACAGCTTTTGCCCCACTCCCGCCGATGCCAGCCCAATGCCCCACTCCCGCCGCAATGCTCATGTCCTAAACTGACTGCCTGCTGCTATAAAATATCCGCAGGCTGAAGCCGGATTGGACTTCAGCCTGCTGGTGTTTTTCAAAAAAGCTATTTGACTGCAGGCTTGTTTTGATTCAGCCGGCTGGCTTGGTTTGCGGGGCTCCTCCGCCATTTGTAACGTTTTGTCACAAGGTATCCCGAAAATTTACAGAGCGGGGTGCTGCTCCTCTAAAATAATTTAACCGGCAGCGTCTGCGGCACGATCGGGCTGAGATTTTTTGCGATCTTGACGCCATTCACTTGAGATAGGGGACAGCCCCAATGACCGGCTCTCACCAGAGAGAGTGTTTGCATTCCAAACGTGAGGGCAGCCAGAAACTGAGTTTCTCACCCCCTGCGGACTTGACAGTGACTTGACAAACACGCTTTTAATGCCTGTGAGAACACTAACCAGCAGCGATCGAGTCAAACAAAAAGCCCTAGAGCTGGGATTCCACAAAGTCGGAATTGCCCCTGTTGAGGGGGATGCCGGCTCGCAGGAGGCGCTGCGCCTCCAGGCGTGGTTGGCCAAAGGCTACGGTGCGGATATGGATTGGATGGCGAACCCCAAGCGTCAGGATATCCGCCAGGTGATGCCAGAGGTGCGCTCAGTTCTTTGTGTGGCGCTCAACTATTACACGCCGCACCGGCGTCCCGAAGGTCGGGAATATGGTAAAATTTCCCGTTATGGCTGGGGAAGAGATTACCACAGGGTGCTGGGTAAAAAACTCAAGGCGCTCTCCAGTTGGCTGCAAGAGCAAGGCGAAGGCATTCAAGCTCGCTACTATGCCGACACCGGACCAGTTCAGGATAAAGTCTGGGCGCAGCGTGCCGGTATTGGCTGGATTGCCAAAAATGGTAATCTAATTGTGCGGGAGTTCGGTTCTTGGGTGTTTTTGGGGGAAGTCCTGACCAACTTGGAGCTGGCACCAGATCGCCCTCACACAGAACACTGCGGCACCTGCACGAGGTGCGTGGAAGCCTGTCCCACCGGCGCGATTGTCCAGCCCTTTGTAGTGGACGCCAACCGGTGCATCGCTTACCACACCATCGAGAATCGGGCGGAAAAATTGCCAGATGGCATCGCGCCGCACTTGCAGGGATGGATTGCCGGTTGCGATATCTGCCAGGATGTCTGCCCTTGGAACCAGCGCTTCGCCAAAGAAACCGACTGCGGCGAATTTCAGCCTTACCCCGGCAATGTGGCTCCCAAACTCACAGAACTCGCGGAACTGTCGGATGAAGAGTGGGACCGGCGCTTCCAGGCGTCGGCGCTGCGGCGGATTAAACCGCAGATGCTGCGGCGCAATGCCAGGGCGAATCAGGTTAACCCCTAGCAATGAACCCAGAAATATGAGCCGCTGATTGTTAAGTTTTAAATTCCAGAAGCGCGAGCTGTCGCATTTCTAGATTTTCCTGCCGGTGTGAGCCGCTCTCAAAACCGATTGGCGTTGCAGACCTACCCCGCCCAACTATGACTGTAAAAGTAATTCTTTTTGATTTTGATGGTACGGTGGCGGATACCCTAGACACACTCGTAGGTATTACGAATCGTCTGGCTGGAGAGTTTGGCTATGAGCCAACTACGAAAGAAGAGGTTGAGACGTTCAAAAATTTAAGCTCCAGACAGGTCATAAAACAGTCGCGCGTCTCCATCTTTAAGCTCCCCTTTCTGATTCGCAAAGTCAAAAAGCAGTTGAGCGTTGATCTGCCGAAAGTGGCTGAATTTTCCGGAATGAAAGAAGCTATTTTTCAGCTGGAAAGTCAGGGTTTACGGCTGGGTATCGTTACGTCAAACTCTGCGGAGAACGTCAAACTATTTTTAAAAGCGAAAGGTCTGCTAGATTGCTTTACCTGGATTCAATCCGAAGCGGCGATTTTTGGGAAAAGCCAAGTGCTTAAGAGATTCATGCGGGCGAATAGTTTGCAGCCAGAAGAGGTGATTTATGTGGGGGATGAAACGCGAGATATAGAGGCGGCCCAAAAAAGTAATATCAAGGGAGTTGCAGTGAGTTGGGGGTTTAATACAAGACAAGTGCTGGAAGAGTGCCGCCCAGATTTTTTGATTGACTCTCCCGGGGAACTGATTGATGTGATAAGAAGCTTGCAGCCAGGAAATTCCTAATGAAAGTCAGGTGGGGCCGGCAGCCTGTATAGCAGCAGTCATATTGGTGAGAACAATAGAAGCTTCGGGAGCTCTGGAGCAAGGGAGGCCGGAATGTAGGTTTCCTAAATGCTTACTGCTCTATAGACGTATGTACGGCGTCCGCCGAGCCTGAAGGTTTAATGTTCTCACCTAAATGCATACTGCTATAACTAGCAATATTCACTTAGGTTAGGACACGCTCGCCGGAATGAGCGACTATCCTAGGAAGTCCTGACGTAGGGCAGGCGCTCCCTCCGTGCCCTAACCTAAGTAGCTAGTGCGATATTTCGGAATGTAGCTGAAAAGGCTTTACTGCCAGGGGGGTCAATCCAAAATCCAAAATCCTTGCATCCAAAATTGGCAGGCTAAGGTAAAAAAATAGAGACAGGCTCACTGAGCCGGCGGTCCCAAGTCCAGAGCTTTGCGCAGGATCTCGTCAGAGACTGTGGCGGCGGGTGCCGGTGGGATAAGGTCCTGCGCCATTGAGCGGAAATCATCTGGATTTCCTGTTGGCTGAGTGTTCAGTTTTTTCGCTTCAGGTTGGGGCAGCTCAAATTGCGGTGCTGTCGCAGCAGCCGCCGCTTCAGCATCCAGTCCCGTGCTGTATGCCTTTGAGGCTTGGTAGTCAGCTGCTACATCAATCTCCGGTGCGGGCACAATACCGGCAGAGATGTCCTCGGTGAGCTGTTTGGCGTCGTAGGATGGATTGGCAGGGGTGATGGCTTCAGACATGGGAAACTCCTGTTGCGCTAGTCGTTGAATTTGATGTTCAATTCTTGATAGGGATTTATAGAAAAGAACTGGGCGCTATCTGCAGGGATAGCGCATTCCCAGATACAAACTGTTTGTCACCTGAGTTAAAATCACGATAGCAGAGCGCTCCCGACAGATTTGTCCATCTGGGGGCAGATTCGCAACTCTGCCCTAAGTGGGGCTGCAGCCGGCACTTGCGCCGGCGGTGAGGGGGGAGCCGGTTTCGGCAGCCGGCATGTAAGATAAAAGTACCCGGCAGCAAAACAGCCAAAAAACAGTTTCAGGTGCGTCCCCCCGCCCGGCTGCTGGGGGCCCGCTTTGCTGAGAGGGTCCCGGAGGGCGGAAGCGTCAGGAGAGAGAGACACAGCCACCGTGAGGACTAGCCAGGGGCTGAGATTTTTGTCACCATTGAACTGAGATGGTCTAAGCTAGCGGAAAACCCTTTGCATTTTTTCATACCCCCTACTGTGCCCAAGCGTATTCGTTTCGCAAGTCTGTTAATCGCTCTCGGTTTAGGGAGTGTCGCCCAGCCGGCTTTTGGACAGGCATTCCTGTCCCGCACCATGCAACTGGACTCTGCCGTGATGGAGAGAACGGGGATGAGTATCGCAGGGGAAGCGGAGCAGCTGGCGCGATTCAGGCAATATGAACTGGCTTTGCCCAGAGCCGAGCTGGCCACCCAGCTAGCACCGAAAAGCTATCAAACCTGGGCGATTCTCGGCAGTTTGTACCTTCAAACCGATGAGTTGGAGAAAGGAGTTAAAGCCCTGCAGCAAGCTCGCTCCCTCAATCCTGAGAGTGCGGCGATTTTGTTTGCCCTGGGAGCGGCGCGCTTTCAGCAGGAGAACTACGCGGCGGCGGTTGAGGAGCTCTCTGCCGGCTTGAAATTAAAACCAAATGTGCCCGGAGCCCTGTTCGATCTGGGCAATGCCTACTACAAGCTCAATCAGTTTGAGGAGGCGCTCGCTCAGTATGAAAAAGCCTTCGCTCAGGAGAAGAACTTCTGGCCAGCGATTAACAACATTGGGCTGGTCAAATACGAGAGGGGGGATATCGAAGCGGCGATGGAGCAGTGGCGAGCCGCGTTGGCCATTGACGGCAAAGCAGCCGAGCCGAAACTGGCGCTGGCGGTCGCGCTCTACAGCAAAGGCGAGCGGGAGCAGGGCTTAGCGATGGGAGAAGCGGCGCTGAAGCTGGACATTCGCTACGCAGATTTAGAGTTTCTCAAAGAAAATCTCTGGGGGGCTCGCTTGCTCGCAGACACGCAAAAGTTCCTGCAAACGCCGCGCATCCAAGCCACCCTGGCGCAAAACCGCGACCCGTCGCAGCCAGAAAAGCCCTCCCCGTAGGGATTGGAGATTTTAGATTTTGGATTTTGGACCGTCTCTAAAATCTAAAATCTAAAATCCACGCACCGTGAGGCCGGCCTAGTCCTTTGGCAGGAGAGACTTAATCCGATCGACAAACTCCTGGTGATCGACCACGGGTTTGGAGATATAGCCGTTAGCACCGCTCTGTTCGAGAAATTGTTCGCGGTCGCCGGACATGGCGTGGGCCGTAACCAGGATAATCGGGAGGTCAGCCGTTTCGGGGTCAGCCTTGAGCATCTGAGTGATCTTGATGCCGTCAACCGCCTTACCGTTGTAAACGCTGCGAGCCAGAGACACATCCATCAGAATAATGTCGGCTTCCCTAGCTTTGGCGATTTGCATCACCTCTTCCACATTTTCGGTATGCTTGACAGCTAAGCCACCGCGTTTGGTGAGGATTTTAGAAAAAACCCGAGCGTTGACCAAATCGTCCTCGACAATCAGAACGGTTCTCATGGCGCTTTCCTTTTGGGTTGCTTGAGAGGGTGCAGTGACAGTCATACTTGCGGTTTGAGACACTGAGTAGAGGCACATACTAAACCTAACCCCCTTTCCCCCTTCCTTACAAGAGAAAGGGGAGTGAGGCGAGAGGGCGCGCCCAAGCCCACCGGCCTCGGGAGCGGGAGGCAGCAGGGGGACGGGGGGGGGGAGGTTCGGTTTAGTTGAAGTCACCGACTTGCGGTCAGAAGTGAAAACTGTCCTGACGAGTGCTACTTGCTATCCTACGCATCATTGCCCAAAAATGCAGGACACTGTAAGAAGTTGGGAATAAAGGAACGGAACTCATGGCCAAACAGTTGAACTTGCTCTCGACAGGTCAGGTGATCGGCACCGCCCTGCACACAGAGATGCAACAGTCCTATCTTGAATATGCCATGAGTGTGATCGTCGGGCGGGCATTGCCAGACGTCCGCGATGGCTTGAAACCCGTCCACCGGCGCATTCTGTACGCCATGCACGAACTGGGCCTGACCCCAGACCGGCCCTACCGCAAGTGCGCCCGCGTCGTGGGGGACGTGCTGGGAAAATACCACCCGCACGGGGACCAAGCGGTTTATGACGCTCTGGTGCGCATGGTGCAGGACTTCTCCAGCCGCTATCCCCTGCTGGCGGGTCACGGGAACTTCGGCTCCGTGGACAATGACCCGCCGGCAGCGATGCGCTACACCGAAACTCGCTTGGCACCGATTGGCCATGAGGCGCTGCTCAGTGAAATTGACGCCGCGACAGTTGACTTCACCGGCAATTTCGACAACTCCCAGCAAGAGCCGGTGGTACTCCCGGCGCAGGTGCCGGTGCTGCTACTCAACGGCAGTTCCGGGATTGCGGTGGGGATGGCGACCAATATCCCCCCCCACAACCTGGGCGAAATTGTCGATGGCTTAATCGCTCTGACAGACCACCCGGACTTGCCAGACGAGAAGCTGTTCGAGCTGATTCCGGGTCCAGATTTCCCCACCGGCGGCGAAATTGTCGATACGGAAGGGATTCGCACCGCTTACACGACCGGTCGCGGCAGTATACCGGTGCGGGGGATCACCAAGGTCGAAGAAGTCCAGACGGGCAAAGGGCGTCACCGGCGCAACGCCATTGTGGTCACGGAGCTCCCCTATCAGGTCAACAAGGCGGCTTGGATTGAAAAGATGGCGGAGCTGGTCAACCAGGGGCGGATTGAAGGCATTGCGGACATTCGGGACGAGAGCGATCGCGAAGGAATGCGCGTGGTGATTGAACTCAAGCGGGAGACAGATCCAGCAAATGTCCTGCAGCAGCTCTACCAGCACACAGCGCTGCAAAGCTCTTTTGGGGCGATCCTGCTGGCCCTGGTGAACAACCAGCCGCGCCAGATGACACTGCGAGAGCTGCTGCAGCACTTTTTGAGCTTCCGCGAGCAGACGCTCACCCGACGGTACACTCACGAATTAAATCAGACGGAAAACCGGCTTCACATTGTCGAGGGTTTGCTGAGCGCTCTGGGCAACCTCGACGCTGTGATTGAAATTCTCAGGAATGCGCCGGATGGCAGCAGCGCCAAGACAGAGCTGGAAAGCCGGCTGTCTTTGAGCGACCGGCAAGCGGACGCAATTTTGGCCATGCCGCTGCGCCGCCTCACGGGGCTAGAAAGGCAAAATTTGCAGACAGAGCGCGATGAGCTGACAAACCACCGCCAGGAGCTGCAGCGGCTGCTTTCCGACCGGCGGGAGCTGCTCAAAGCTTTGAAAAAAGACTTGCGCTCCCTCAAAAAGAAGTACGGCGATCCGCGCCGCACCCGCATTAACCCCACTGCGCCCGCCGAGGGGGGGGGGGAGCCGGTTGCGCCCGCCGTCACAACCCCGGTTCCAGAGGTGCGTGCGAAAAAGGCTGAACGGCCAGCCCCTCCCGCCAAACCCGTCTCGCCCTCTCCCCCGCCCCCGCCCCCGCCCCCGCCCCCGCCCCCACTTGCCGACGAGGAGGTGGTTCTGGAATTCACCCACAGGGGCTATGTGCGCCGGCTGTCCAAAAACGCCCTGCCGGCAGCTCAGGAGCAGAAAGCGGAAAGCCCAGCTGTGGCCAATGACTGGGTGACTAAAACCCTGGAGGCCAAGACCAACCAGATGCTGCTGGTGCTGGCTAGCAACGGCATGGGTTACGGGATTAAGGTTCGCGAGATTCCGCCGGCAGCCAGCGGGTACGCCCAGGGCGTGCCGGTGGTGAATTTCCTCCCAACCCCCGGCCAAGGGGATGCCCCCTCAATTGTTGCCCAATATGTCCTGCCGGAATCTCTTGACAGCAAGACCCTGGTTGTGCTAACGCAGCGGGCGCGGATTAAGCGCGTGCCGCTGGACGAGTTCGCTCATCTGACCTCCCGAGGTCTGGTAGTTGTGAAGCTGAAAGAAGACGATGCCCTGCTGTTCGCTGATTTCATCAGTCTGGGGGAAGAAGCGGTCTTGGCCACTTGTGGCGGGCGGCTGTTGCGCTTTCAGGTAACAGAGGAGCAGGTGCCGGTGATGGGTCGCGGCGCGCAGGGCAACAGGGCGCTGTGGCTCAGCAGACAGGAGAAGCTGGTCGGCTGTGCGGTGGTCAGCCCCGGGCGCGAGCTGCTGCTGGTTTCCCAGCTGGGCTACGGGAAACGGCTATCTTCCGATATCCTGCGACAGGCTCGTCTGGGGGACATTGGCACTCAGGCGCTGCAGTTTGTGGATCGGACGGACCTGCTCGCTGGCATGGTGCCGGTGAGCGAGCCCTCTGAAGTGGTGCTGGCGACTTCTGCTGACAGGTTAGTCAGGCTGCCGGTAGATCGAGTGCCGCTGACCGAAAAAAATGGTACGGGCGAGCGGGTGCCGGTGCTCCAACCGGATGAGCGGGTGGTTTCCCTGGTGCTTTGCTCGCAACAGTTGGAGGGATAAATTCTCCCCCACTGGCAAACCCCAATGGAAACCCCCTGATAGAAACCCCCAGATTGAAACCCGCAGATTGAAACCCCAGATTGAAACCCCCAGGTTGAAACCCCCAGGTTGAAACCCCCAGGTTGAAACCTGGGGCTATACACACAAAGCCCGCCTTCGCGGGCTTTTTTATAGTTTTATAGCACTAGGCACTGAGGGCACGGACGTAGGACAGGCGTTCCCTCCGCTCCCTGTCTCTACTAGCAAATGAGATCCCTTGTACTAAACTGACTGTGTATTGCTATAAATGGGTCGGAGGGAACGCCTGTCGCACTCCCACCGGCAGGCTTTTTAAAGTTTCCTCCAGCCGTCAGTGCAAGCCGGCGCAAGTGAAAGCAGCCCAGAAACAGAGCTGTGAAAAGGGCAATTCCTCTGGAGAAGTTTTAAGTTTGTCAATCTGATTCGTCACACCGGCATACTTGCGATATTCCCCATCCCATTTCAAATAGTCCTCCGAACCTTCCGGGAATTGCTTTCGCTTGCTTCTCGCTTCCTTTCGAGCCGAGCTTACTTGCTGAGAGATTTCTGCCAAATCCGCTTTCGTGAGTTCCCGCAGTTTGACTTGCGCTTTCCGCAAAGCTTCCGGGCGGCTGTTGCCTTCTTGCCGGTGTTTGTAATAAAATATAGAAAACAGCGCTGTTGCCAAGTCATCCACTGCCCAAAGTGTGCTGACCGCACTGCGGGCACCGGCACACAAAAAGCCGGTGGAGAGCGTCAAAATATCCTCCGTCAGTGGCGGCACACCCAAACCCGTCTCGCAGCAGGAGAGAAACACATCCGAGAGAGCCGGCAGACGCCATGCCGGTGTCATCAGCTGCCCCAAAGTTATACTGCCATCCCCTAATCTTAGCACAGATTCCAGAGGATTGTCAAGGCGAGATTGGGCGTGGTGACAGGAGTGAAGGACCTGGACTTGTTCAGCGAGCCGGCGGTAGTTGTCGCGGGTAGCTTGAGTTTTGCCTTTCAGCCGCCGGCTCTCAGGAATGCCGCACAGCTGGGCAATTTGTTCGCCTTCAAAGCCGGCACACGGGAGGTTGTCTTCCGCATCTTCCACCGTGCCATATTCTAGAGCGCTGAGTTGCGTCTCCACCTCGCCGCGATTGGCGCAAAATTCCAAAATTTGACAGCTGGGGGTGTAGCGGATGAGGAATTTGTCCCCCAGATATTTCGCGCTCGCCCCCAACTGCGAATCCGAGGTGGGAGAGGGGGGAACCGGCAAAGCGGCGAAAGGAATTAGATACAGCAAGTGGTGAGGCACAATAATGAGTTCTTCAATGCCGGCTAGATGTTCGGCAATCAGCTTGTTAATTTCAAGCCGGTGAGCCAGTTCCGCTAAGAAAGGACTCATGCCGGTGCGCCACTGCTGTTGCCGGTCAGCTTTTTCAGCTTTGGTTTCACCCTCACAGGCTAAATAGGGCAACAGCCAATTTTCCCGTATCCAAGCCGGCAAAACTTTGATTCCTTGTCCGGGACAAATCTGCGCCGCAATCTGGTTTTGCCGCACCACAAAGATATACGTGTGGCTCTCGGTAGTGTAGAAACTGAGAATGGCAGTTGTAGGCTGAGAAATCAGCTGCTGTATGGCAAGCAAATTAGGAGCGTCTACCTTAATTTCACCGGCAAGTACGGGATCGAGGCGTCTGATCTGTTCCCAGATTTGCAGTTTTTGGGCTTCTAAAGCAGCGATAGTGTCGTTGCGGGCTTTTAGGGCGGCGCGGCTGAGCGTGCCCATCAGTTCGCGATTGCTGCCGGCATCCTTTTGAGAGTGCTGCCGGTCAATTTGCTGTTGCAAGCTGTCAAATTGCTGCAATAACTCCTTGACCTTTGGGGGAATTTCGCCCCCCGAGTAGAGATCATTACTCGCCATCAAGTCTACCAGGCGTTTGCAGCGGGAGCGCTCGACATATTCAAAAGCTTTGTCGAGTTTGCCGGTGTTGATGCAAGCTTGCACCATATTGTGATACACAGGAATAGCCTTTTCCATAATTTCCTGCCGGCGGGATTCAGAAGCTACCCAAGTGCGGCTGGTTTCCACAGCTTCAATAGCGAGGGCGTATGCTTCAATCGCTTCTGCCCACAGTTCAGCCCTGAATGCTGTATTGCCCATATTTTGTCCTGCTTTGAAGCAAGGTTCCGGATATGCTGTGGGGGTCGATATTTCTAGAGCCGCTCGATAATAAGTTAATGCCTCCGCTATCTGCCCTCGCTCTTGAGAAACATTGCCCAGATGCATTTGTGCCATTGCCCAATTTTCGGGAAAGGCATTGCGGGTGTAAACTTGCAAGGCAGCTTGAAAGGCGGCGCTCGCCTGGTCTATATTCTCCGACTTTTCACCCCGAATCCGGAAGAAGTAAGCATTCCCCAGATTCATTTGAACTCCAGCCCAATCACTGGGAAATTCCTGGAGGGTGTAAACTTCTAATGCAGCTTTGTTAGCCGCCAGTGCCAATTCTAGATTTTCGGCTCTGTCGCCCTCGATCCGGTGGCGGTAATCAACTGCCAAATTCATTTGGGTCATCGCCCATAATTTTGGACAGACATCTCGGGTGCGGACTTGCAAAGCGGCTTGGTGCGCGGCGATCGCTCGTTCTAAGTTTTCGGCTTTATCGCCCCAAATCCTGTAACGGTAAGCCAGCCCCAAATTATTTTTAATTTTGCCCCATCCTTCAGGGGAATCCTCATCCTCACGAGTGCAAACCTGTAACGCTTTTTCAAAGGCGTCAATGGCCACTTCCAAATTTTCAGCTCTGTCGCCTTTGATTCGCTGACCGTAGGCAATACCCAGCAAGTTTTGTATCTCCGCCCATAGTATCTCCGCCCAGAGTTCCGAATTGGCATCGCGATTCAAGACTTTCAAAGCAGTTTGACAGCAGGCGATAGTCTCTTCTATATTCTCAGCTACATTTCCGAGCGGACAATTGGTAATTATCTGACTGAAATTGTACAGAATAACTGCTTTTTGATCAGCTTCAGACTGCATATCTGTTGCCCAGTTACGAAACCGCTGAATAAAGTGAGTATCTCGCTCCAGGTATGCTTGTAGAATTGGGTGCGCTGATTCCGGGCTGTCATCGCTTCTGAGCATTGGCATGATTGCCTGAATAATGAAATTGCGACATTCTTGAGAAATTGCTGCAGGTGACTCCTTGCCGGTGTTGCCATGACGCCCAGAAGGTTGTTCCAATTTCAGCGTTACTGCCAAATTCGCAGCAATATGCATTAAAAAGTCAGCTAGCTCGCGTTCGCCATCCTCCTTTAGTAGCATTGCTACCTGTACCATAGTCTTGAGCAAGCCGGCATCAATCAGATGTTGCTTAGCCCTCAAAACCTTGAGTTCCTGGCCACTCCGACATTCGAGGAGCGCTTCGATCAGCTTGAAATACTCTTTTTGGCGTTTGCTGACCTTTTTGGGCTGTTTAGAATCGAATCCTTTTGCCATATAGACTGCTCCTGACAGTGCTGCCAAACCTGCAAAACTTTTTCGCGCCGGCAGACTCACCTAGCTGCAAAGCTTCCCAGTCCTATCTTTCAAACTTCCTGCAAATTATCCTAGCTTCTATTTTATCCAAACACTCACCTTATATCAACCCCATATCTCCCAACTTCTCCAGCAACTCTTCAGCCAAATCCAGCAACTGAATCTCATCCTCCCCCTCATCACTCGAATCGCGATTCATCCCCGCACCCCCAGCACTAACCCCACCGGCTAACAGATTCTTCACAGCAAAAATCCGCTCATCCTCTTCAGAAAGACTCAAGCATCTTTCCAAGTCAGCCGCAAGTTCTGAAATCGCGCGCCCTCCCAGCCTCTCCCGCACCTTTATCGCCACCGGCTCATCACTTTCCAGAAACGATTCTATCACAGAAACATCTCTCTGCGACAAATGCCTTATCGCCGCCAGAACATACTCCCGCAAACTCATCCCCTCAGCCTCAGCAAGGGCTCGCACTTCCACCGGCACATCCACCAGAACCCCCCCCTCACTATCGCTCACCTGATAGAGTTCATCCCCAGACTTTACCGCCACCAGCAAATCCGCCCCCAGCGCTTGCAAATAGCGCAGCACCGACTCGAACTCCCGATCTTTCAGCGCCGACTCCAACTTCGACACAGCAGCTTGCTGCACCCCCAACTTTTCCGCCAGCTGCGCCTGAGTCAGCCCGGCTTTTGTCCGCAACTCCCGCATCGCATCAGTCAAATACAGCCGCAGGTACTCCAGCTTTCCCTCCAGAATCACCTCCGGATCGTGACTCACTTTTGTGTTCAGCCACTCCTGAAAATTATACTTCTTCATCGCCCTTCCCTCTCCTTCAACTCCCGCAATCTCTGTCGAGCCGGTTCCTTATCACTGTCACGAATCCTACGGTCATATTTTTTCATAAAAGCGTGCAGCACCACAAAACGCTGCGGGAAAGCCGGTGTCAGGATAAACCGAGGATTGTGTTCGCTCTTCGTGAGGCGAAACTCATACAAATCATCCTCCAATTTCTCGAAATTATCACTCATCAGAGATGCCAACCCTTTCTCGCACAGACGGCGGAGATTGAACTGCAGCCTGTTGCTTTCCGATAGAGTCAGCACCGGCTGTGGCCCATCTGCCGGCAACTCAGCCGGTGGCATCAGCTCAACAAAATAAGCCAGCAGCGCCTTAGGGACTTCCCCACTCCCATCCTCATACAGCTCCCAAGTCCAAGTCACATCCTACCTCCCAGTCTAATATTCTTTTCAGGGAATGTCAAGGATTATATTCTTTTTAAGGAATGGCCGGCAGGGATGGCCCATCTCCTCTCTATTGAAATGCACCCAGCAGCCAGCGCTGGTGTCCGTGAGTGCCGGTGCCCTCCCCCTGTCCCGTCTTCTTCCTTGGCGTTCCCTCACGCCGGCACTCAGCAACACATCCGGGCTCAAGCTGTCCTGACCCAACCCACTGCCATTTCAGCAGCAGATCAGCACCCCCAAAGCAAGCCACCGCGCCACCCATCAGCCAGACTGCCCCCCAAACCGTTCCAGGAGTTCCTCGCGAGAAAGACTCAGCAGCAGTCGGGTTAACTCCTCTGCCGGCAACTGCAACAAAGGCGCAACTATCCCCGCCAGTTGGTCATCCAGAGAGCCAAATCGAACTCTCAGAAGGTTTTCAACCATCTCCCGCCGGTCTTCGAGCCGGCCTTCTTGTCGGCCTTCTTGTCGGCCTTCTTGCCGGCCTTCCTGTAAGGTTTCTTCCCGCCAACGCAGATAAGCCGGTGATAACTTCATAATCAACTCCCGATCCTCATTAGTTAAATTTTCACTTGTTTCTAGAGTCATGCGCCAATTAGAAAGCAGCTCTAGTAAACTGGTGCGTAACGGGTGCCCCTGTGGGAGTGCCGCTAGTTCATAGATAGCCGTTTCCTGAGTTTTATCCTTGCCCAGAACGCGCAGCCAGAGCGTCTCTTGAGTTCGCGGCAGTTGGTTAATCGCCACCAGCGCCGTCTTCTGGAACTCTGGCAGAAAATAAACGCCTGCGGGCCAGTTGCCAGACTCATCGAGTTTGGCCCCACATCCGTTCAGCAGTCTGGCGGAACAAGAAGGCGATAGAACCCACAACCTGGGCCAGTCTGTTTCGCTAAAGGGGCGCTGTTCGCGTCTGGCTCTCCGCCGCAGATCCCTGCGGACTTCATTCAACTTGCTTTGGCAATCTAGCACTTCCTCTGGCGTTGGGGGATTCCGGAACGGCTCGAACAGAGCGGCGGTTGCGGCCATTTGGCCCAGCAAACCAAGAAGCTGCGGGTCTGTTGCGGGTTGGGGTGCCGGCACAAACCAGACATCAATTTGGCGGACTTCCGGCGACACTTCGCGGCTAGTCTCTACTTGACCCAGAGGCGCTAACAGCTCCTCTAAATATTGTTTCGCAAACTGGTCGTGAGGCTGTCGCGTCATCTGTTGCTCCCCCAATGCCTGCCTACTTCTCTACTTTAATTCTCAACTCGCGCGGCTCGCGCCCCTCTCCCTCTCCCCTCTCTTCCTTGGCGTTCTCGGCGTCTACCCTGCGGGAAGCCGCTTCGCGTCTAAGGCGGTTCCACCCTCCCCCCAAATAAGGCACAATCAAAACAGACCCCACCGGCACCCAGCAACCCATCGTGGCCCAAGTCCTGCTCGAAAATATCTACAAAAGCTTCCCCAACCGCACCGGCACACCGGCACCCTCAGAAGATCCCTCCTCCCAAAAAGCCGGCGTCAACATCTTGCGGCGCATCAACCTCAGCGTCGAAGATGGCGAATTTATGGTATTGGTTGGCCCTTCTGGCTGCGGCAAAAGCACCTTGCTGCGCTTAATTGCCGGTTTGGAACAGCTCACCGCCGGCAACATCTGGGTGGGAGATCGCCTCGTCAACGATCTCCCCCCCAAAGCGCGAGACATCGCAATGGTGTTCCAGAATTATGCGCTCTACCCCCACATGAGCGTTTATGACAATATCGCCTTTGGACTGCGGCGCACCGGCATGTCCGCAGGGGACACAGAGAGCCGGTGGGTTTCGGACACCCTCGCCGCCATCACCCGCTCCCTCCCCAAAGGACTGCGCTACCTTTCGGAAGGAGAGAAAGCGATTGACGAGCGAGTGCGCACTGTCGCCGAGCTGCTGCAAATCGAATCATTGCTGAACCGGCTCCCCAAACAGCTCTCTGGCGGACAGAAGCAGCGCGTCGCCCTCGGGCGCGCTATCGCCCGCAACCCGCAAGTGTTTTTGATGGACGAGCCCCTGTCCAACCTGGACGCCAAACTGCGAGCGGAAACCCGGGCGCAAATTGTCAAGCTGCAGCGCCAGATCGGCACTACTACGATATATGTGACTCACGACCAAACGGAAGCGATGACGATGGGGGCTCGGATTGCGGTGATGAACTTGGGCCAAATCCAGCAAGTCGCCCCTCCCCTGGAACTCTACAATCGACCGGCAAACCGGTTTGTGGCGGAATTTATTGGATCGCCGCCGATGAATTTCCTGCCGGTGCAGGTGAAAGCCCCCCTGCAGATTGCCCACTCGCAGTTTCGCCTGACTCTGCCTGACCTGTGGGCCCGCGCCCTGGAAAATTACGATGGCCAGTGTGCGATCTTGGGGGTCCGCCCCGAACACTTGAGCGTCAGTCAGGCGGCGGTGAAAAACTTGCCGGTGCAGGTGGACTTGGTGGAAGCCCTCGGACACGAAACTTATTTATCGGTCAGCCTCGCCGGCAACAGCCCCACCCCATGCACCCTGCAGGTGCGAGTCGATCCAGACCGCGCGGTGCGCCCCGGCGAGCAACTCTGGCTGGCCATCCCACCCGACAAGATCCATCTCTTTGACCCAGAAACCGGCACCGCCATCTGGCCCTAGGGGCAGCGAAACAGCCCTTTTTATAACTTACGCCTGATTAGTTTGTCTTAAATAACACGGCTTACGGTCTGTTTCCCTTGCTTTGTAAAAGTAAAGCAATAAGACCGCTTTATTATTATTAGAATTATTCAAACGGATATCACCTCATGACCTGCTCTCGGAAGAGGAGAGGCGGCCAAAGGGTGATGTTCGGGTAGGGCCATTTTGTCCGCGCCGCCAACATGCCGGTGCAGATTGTTGCACTTTTGGCAAGTTATAGCTACATTAATTAACAGAAGTTAACAAAACGTTGCGCTAGGAGAGGGCTACCATGCAAAACGAAAACCGCAATGCTTGGCAGTGGGGCTTTACTGCCGGTGCCGAAAACTGGAACGGTCGTTTGGCCATGATAGGCTTTGCCACCGCCCTGATTGTGGAACTGGTGACGGGCAAGGGTGTGCTGCACTTCTGGGGCTTGATGTAATTGAGCTCTCAGTGCGGTGCCGGTGGGAACACGGATAATATCAAGTCCGCGCCGCACGCAACCGTTGGGGGGAGTGCCGAGACGGGATTAAGCGCGTTCATGCACTAGCCCCCAGTTTTTTTTGATTTGATAATTGCCAATTGCTAATTGCTAATTGCTTAGCAATTAGGGATTGGCAATTAGCGCTGCTAGCGGATGTATTCCTTGAGGATGCTGTTGCGATTGGGGTGGCGCAGTTTCCGCAGGGCCTTCGCCTCGATTTGGCGGATGCGCTCGCGGGTGACGTTAAATATCTGGCCAATTTCCTCTAGGGTTTTCATGCGCCCGTCATCAAGGCCGTAGCGCAGGCGCAAGACATCGCGCTCCCGGGGGCTGAGGGTGTCAAGGACGCTTTCCAAGTCCTCCCGGAGCAGATTTTTGGCGACCTGATCTTCTGGAGTCTCGCCGTCGGACTCAATAAAATCCCCCAGTCGGGAGTCTTCTTCTTTCCCGATGGGGGTTTCTAGAGATATGGGCAGCTGAGCGGATTTAGCGATGAAGCGCAGCTTCTCGATGGTCATTTCCATGCGAGTGGCGATTTCCTCTTCTGTGGGCTTGCGGCCCATTTCTTGAGAGAGGAGTTTAGTGGTCTTTTTGATCCGAGAGATGGTTTCGTAAAGGTGAACGGGGAGGCGGATAGTGCGGGACTGATCGGCGATCGCGCGAGTGATCGCCTGACGAATCCACCAAGTGGCGTAGGTGGAGAACTTGTAGCCCTTCTCGTGGTCAAACTTCTCCGCCGCCCGAATCAGACCGAGACTGCCCTCTTGAATCAGGTCTTGGAACGACAGCCCGCGATTCATATATTTCTTGGCGATCGAAACCACCAGCCGCAGGTTGGACTGCACCATCTTGTCCTTGGCCCGCCGGCCCAGGTGGAGGCGCTGGCGAAATGCCGGCAGGGGCATTTTAACAGCGTCAGCCCACTCCGCATCGCGCGGAGAGCGCTCTAGCTCGCTGCACAAGTTCTCTCGGATGCGCTCTAATTCCAGCAAATCGGCAATTTTCCGCGCCAGTTCAATCTCCTCGTCAGCGCGAAGCAGCCGAATCCGCCCTATTTCTTGCAGGTACAGGCGAATAGAATCTTCAGTATAGTGCTTCTTCTTAGCCTGGGCTTTCCGACGGCTGGAGCGAACCTTTCCAGACTTGCCGTCCTCCTCCTCAGGCGGAATGTCCAGAGATACCTCTAGGTCGCTGGAGTCGCTCAGCTCCATTTCTGTATCTTCCATTAACCGATCTAAATCGAGTTCGGGCTGGGGGATATCCAGCGCATTCCGATCGAGAGTTTCCAGTGTGTTGTTAGGCTGGGTCATGCCGCGTTCCTCATGCTCCTTCATGAATCAATCAATAACTGAATAGCGTGTTCGGTTGAGATCCAGACAGACTAGCCTGTTGCCAAGTTTTTCAAGCCACAAGTGGCTCGAACAACCGCTAGCTAGCTGACTGAAAGATACATCGCGCTCAGCGCCACCAAAAGGTTGGGGAGAAGCGCCACTGAATACGGCTATCTCGGATCTTGCGAAGACCTCTCCGATTGTAGCCTTTTTCACAAAAAAAGCACGCTGTTTGGTCGGCTTAACGATGGTGTCGGGAAGTCGCGCTTCTTCAGCTTTGTCCAGCTCTACCATGCGATCTTAGCTGCGTGCTTGAAAAGTCTACAAGATACTAGGAGATTTGACAGGCGCTACCCGGATATGACCTTCCGGGACAGCGGGTTCCATCCAATTCCAGGTAGTGAGTTGGAACATGAGCGTTTCGTTTTTGCCAGCTGAGTTGCAGCTCCAAGCGAGAATCATTGACGCACCCATATTTACCCTTTGTCCTTGAATTGCCTGGGCAATTCGCAAGCGAGTCGGTGCCGGTTGTGCCGGCTGTTGAGTGGTGAGTTGGGGGCTGCGCTGTGCCGGTGGCACCTCCCTCAGATTGGAGGCGCGATCGTCGCAGCCCGGGCGGAACGATAAGATGGAAGCCCGCAAGTCGGGCGTTGCCGAATCCTCAGGATTGCGCCTTCCGTTACAGCAGAGAAGCCGTTCTCTGACGAGCCACGCGCTAAGTGCCGGCGCTCCCAAACGGTACCGGTCGGCACCCCCCTTTGAGTCCTCAAGGCTGAAAGCTACATTCTGTTAAATACTACTTAAGTTTGTAACAAAATCCATCGGGAGAAATACCCGAACTCCATGCAGCTATTCTAGTCAATAAATTTGGAAACTGACAGTGGGTAAGTCTGAGAAATTAACATTTCCTCATCAGGGCGGTGGGAAAAGTGCCCTAGCCAAGTGTGGGAATGCCCGTGTTTGTTGGGTTTGAAGCGCTTGGGGCCGGCCCCGCCAAAACTGGAGTTGCGCCTGGAGAGCGCTGTCACTTTTGGGGGCTTAGGGGACAGGGAGAGAAAAACTTCAAGGACCGGCTCAGTGGGCAAACCCCAAAAACTCAGGAGAGCAGTGGGAATTCACAGGGTTTTTACCGGCTTTGCCTGCCCGATCCCGGGCTTGTTAGCTGAGGGCTAAGGGAAAACACTGGCATGGCCGCAGTCTGGAAGAAAGCTGGCAGGTCGCCGCTGCCTTCAGCTTGACTAATTTGATTCCAGCAGGCGAATTGCCTTTGGCTGAAATCCTATCATATTCTTCCGCGAACCGCTCTGGAGTCAATTGAGTCAATATCTCAGGTGAAAGTGAGAGAAGTGCCAGCGAGCGCCCCACGGGCAGGGTGTGCGGTCAGCGCACCCTGCTCGTTGCCGGAGGCGGCTGGGAACTGGGCGGAGAATCGACCGGCCATCCCAAGCGCGCCGGCTGTTGGTAAACACGTTTCAGCGTGTTTACGTCTCTGGGGGAAATGGGGGGCGGAGTGCGAACCTGGGAAAAGTACAGGGCGTCAGTTTCACTGGGGCTGTGCCCCCAGATGCCCAGAGCGTGGCCCAATTCGTGGCGAGCCGCTGCTTGGATGTACGCCCCGTGCTGGTTGGGGCTCAAGAAGATAGTGCAGCGGTGGGACAGAATGGCCGGCTGGCCCTGTGGCTGGCGGATGTAGAGCTCGTAGCGGGTTTCCGCTGAGCGGGCGCGTTCGGGAGTGCCGGTGGGAGACATCCGCAAGCTCGGCTGCCGGTGCCAGATGGCGATATCCGCGATTTCTGGCTGCGCCACCACTTCTAAGGGCAAATAGACGCCCCACTCCCGCACCGCCTGCAATACGGCACTCACCCGCAGCTCCTGCCGGTGATGGCCCGAGGGAGTGCCCGCTAGGTTGCCGTCAGCTGGCTGCACGTAAACCCTCACGGGAAATTGCGACCACACCAGATGGCCCACTTCCCCCGCTGTTACCCGATCGAAATAATCTCCGCTGTTTGCCGGATCGCGCCACTGCGCCAAACTGGGGGGCAGGGGGTGGGGGCGCGGGGGTGGCAGTCCCTGAGGCAGGTCGGTGGAACTCAGCAGCGGCGCAGCTGAATACAAGCCGCCGGTGGGGTTGGCGGCTGGGAGACGGGAGTGAGTAATAATAACAAGTAAGGCGGTGAGAATGGCGAGCAAAAAAACTGCCTGCGGTCGCAGCCAGCGCATATATGGCTGATTTTAGAGTCTAAATTTCTTACTCACGCAACATTCCAAATAGGACGGCTACTTGCCTAGCCACCCAGCGCTCAAAATCAGCGTTAACCCCATAAAAATCACACTCAGCGCCCAGGTGATGCGGTTGAGAGTGGTTTCGGCACTTTTAGCGCTGGTAAAAAGCTGGGCTTGTCCGCCAATGCCCCCAATGCCATCGCCTTTGGGGCTGTGCAGCAACACGAACACAATAATGCCTACGGCAGACGCTGCCCACAGGACTTGCAGGACATTAACAAGCATACGCACACTCAAGTTTCTCTTGTTTGGGGTTGGCCCGCGAGTGCCGGCCCGATCGACTTTCACAAGTCTGAAGTCAGGCTGGCACTCTCGCCGCTAATCCTTTGTATATATTAAGAGATTGTTCAGAGGATTGGGGGCTCAGGGTCAGTTTCAAAGGAAGAGAGAAAATTTAATCATGGATTTTGTGGGCCTGGCCGGAAAGCGTGATATAATACACACAGAGACTTGAGGACAGCCCTATGGGCCAGATAGCGGCTCTTGGAATTTTTCACTGTCCCAATTGCGGGTTTATGCTATCGCAAGACTGGAATGGCGATGCCTGGGATTTTCCTGGAAGCTTTGCGGAATACGGCCTCTATCATTTTTGAGGGGGATAGTGCTATCGTTTCACTGTCCAGGAATATCCGGAATAAGTCGGAAACTGTATCAGAACAGACTCGCGCACCCCAACTCGACGCAGATGTTTGGCCTTCTAGTTAGGAGGCTCTGACCCTAGTCTGGCACGGGCGGGACAGGCAGATAGGGCTGGGAACCGGCAGAGATTTGGGGTGAAACCGCCCCCACTCGACTTCTAACGGCAGCAGGTGGGAGAGCCCCCGGCGGCAGCAGTGTCCCCGATTCTCACGGCCCGCCATTGGGGACCGCTCTGCGGGCTGAAGCCCCGCAGATGCGGCATGTCGCGCCTGGAAGAGTCAAATGAAAACATGCGCTTGGCGGTTCTGCGCCCTGAACGGCAAGCGAATGCCTGAGGCAAGATGGCCCGAAAGCTGTTGGTTAGAGCCGAACGCTCACCGGCGTGCGGTTGGCGCGAACCTCAAAATCCACGGGCACAATTACAGAGCGGCCAGTCATTTCCGCAGGTTGGGGCAGGTTTAAAATTTCCAGGATAGTGGGGGCAACATCGGCCAAGCAGGCATCGGCTCGCAGGCTGACTTGGGTGCCGTGCCCCGGGATTTTCAGCCCTTCCCCTTCGATTAAAATAAAAGGCACCGGGTTGGTGGTGTGAGCCGTCCAGGGGTTGCCCTGTTCGTCCACCATGTATTCGGCATTGCCGTGGTCAGCGATAATAATCGCCGTACCGCCGGCGCGGCTGACACTTTCCAGCAGGCGGGCCAGACAGCTATCGACAGTTTCAATCGCCTCTGCGGTGGCTTTCATATTGCCGGTGTGCCCCACCATATCGGGGTTGGCGTAGTTGATCGCCACCAGGGAATAGATGCGCTTTGCCATGGCCGCAATGGCCACATCGGTCACCTCGTTCGCCGACATTGCCGGTGCCCGGTCATAAGTCGCCACCATCGGACTTTGCACCAGCTCCCGATCCTCGCCCTCAAACGGCTCCTCCAACCCACCATTAAAGAAATACGTCACGTGCGCGTACTTCTCTGTTTCAGCGGTGCGAAACTGGCGCAGTCCGTGTTTAGCAAGCACCTCCCCCAAGATATTGCTGAGGTTTTGCGGCAAGAATGCCACCAGCACCGGCAGGTCTGGGTCATATTGAGTGAAAGTGGCAAACCACAGGGGGAGGATTTGCTGCCGCTCAAACCCCTTGAAATTCGGAGCCACAAAGGCATAAGTGAGTTGCCGAGCCCGGTCAGGCCGGAAGTTAAAGAAAATTATGCCATCTCCCGGCCCCACCGCTCCCGGAGCGATGCGAGTCGGGACGACAAACTCGTCCGTGATGCCTTGACTGTAAGAAGCAAGCAAAACCTCTCTAGCGGAGCGGCCATCCCCAGGGCCATCCTGAGTCATCACCTCGTAAGCGCGCTTAACCCGATCCCAGCGGTTGTCGCGATCCATCGCGTAGTAGCGCCCGCTGAGAGTGACAATCCGCCCCACGCCGGCGCGCTCAATCGCCTGTTCAATTTTGCCAATGGCTTCGACTCCCTCTGTTGGCGAGGTGTCGCGCCCATCCGTAAGAGCGTGGAGGCACACTTGTGAAATCCCCTGCTCCTTCGCTAGCTCCAGCAGTCCAAAAAGATGGCTAATATGGGAGTGTACCCCGCCTTCAGAGCAAAGACCGACCAAATGCAGCTTGCCCGAAGTAGAACGCACCTGCTGGCAAATTTTCACCAGTGCCCGGTTGCTCAGTAAGGAGCCATCTTCCACCGCATCCGTAATGCGCATTAATTCTTGCTTGACAATCCGACCGGCACCAATGTTCATGTGGCCGACTTCGGAATTGCCCATTTGGCCTTCCGGCAGCCCCACAGCTTTACCAGAGGTTCGGATTAGCGTTCTCGGATAGGCCGCCCACAGGCTGTCCATCACAGGTGTATTGGCAGCAGCAATCGCATTTCCCTCCGTTGCTTCACGGTAGCCCCAGCCGTCTAAAATGACTAGCACTACCGGAGACACAGGTGCTTGCGCCATACTCAGTCACTCTTTTTTTAGCATGTTCCAATCGATCATATCATCACCCGAGGCTCTCTCAACATCCTAAACTATTACAAAAAGCCTAAATCTCAATTTAGAGGCCGCTTTTGGCTGCCCGGAGCGATTATAAAGTTAACCTATAATTATAGCATCTACAAGTCGGAAGCAATTTTAGAATTAAACCTTTTGGGGACATCGATCGTGCGTCAACTTTCATTTAAGGTGTCAGCAGCAATCCTCGCACTGCTAGTCAGTGGGTGTGGCGGATCGGGGAGCGAACAAACTCAAAGCAGCAGCACACCCTCTCCAGCACCCGCCGCAGCACCGAGCCCGCCCGCAGCAAAAGAGCCAGAAAAACCGGCTGCAGGAGCGCCCTTTTCCCAACCGGCGGTCGTGGTACCGGCACCGCCGCCCGGGCTAATTGCCTCTACCAATCCAGAGGACAGGACAAAAAAGGTGCCGGCGGACGTCAACAGCAAGACAAAGGGGCGGACAAACCCATTTGTGCCGCCCGTACCGGTGCTGCCCGCGCCGCCCCCCCCACCTTTGGTCCAGGTTCAGCCACTGCCCGAACTGCCAGTGGTGTCGGCACCGGCGCTTCCTGAGCTGCCTGAGCTGCCCAAACTGCCGGCGGCTCCTACCGGAGCAAGCCGCAAGCCCAACAATCCTTCAGCCCCATCCCAAAAACCAGCTCAGCGCCCCCAACTGCCGAGCAAACAAAGCCGGCAAGTGCCGTCGCTGCCTGACTTGCCGGCGGCGATGGGCCCGAAGGTGCCCCAGCCGCCGAAAGCAACCGGCACCAGCCCGGAACTGCCACGCCAAACAGGCCAAAGTGCGCCCTCACTGCCCAATTTGCCGGCGGCGATTGGCCCGAAAATGGCCAGCCAGCCTGGCCGCAGCCCTTCTGGCCCCGCCGCTGGGCCAAAGCCCGGCGCAGCGGCGGTTCGCCCACCGGCGAAAGCTCCTGCACTCCCGAAACTCCCCTCCGTCGCAGGCAGGCAAGTGCCGGCTTTCCCAGACCTGCCGGTGGGAATTGGCCCGAAAATCCCCGCTCAGCCCGCAGCGGGGACGTCCCGCAGGGCGGCGGAACCCAAGCCCGGTGCGGCAGTGGCTGTCCGGCCACCAGCGAAAGCGCCTCAAGCAGCCAAACTCCCCTCAGTGGCAGGGCGACAAGTGCCAGGGCTCCAGAAGCTGCCGGTGGAAACAGGCCCTAAAATCACCGCCCGGCCTGCGGCGGGCCAGTCCCGGGGGGCAGCAGCTCCCGGCGCAGGGGAGGTTCCCGTCCGCCCCTCCCCAAAAACAACTGAAAGTCCTAAACTCCCCTCCACAGTGGGGCGAAAAGTGGTGGGGCTCCCGAACCTGACCTCAGGGACAAGTGAGAAAATCGCCCCTCAGCCTGCATCGGCCCAGTCAGGGCCAGCCGCAGCTCCCCAAGCCAGCGCAGGTCCAGTCCGCCCCTCCCCAAAAACGACTCAAAGCCCTAAACTCCCGTCCGTAGCGGGGCGACAGCTGCCAGGAGTGCCATACCTGCCGTCAGGAATTCGCCCGAAAATCAGCAGCCAGCCGGCACCGATGCCGTCCCGTCCGGTGGCAGGGACGAAGGCAGCCCCAGCAGCCGTCCGCCTGGCAAAAGCTTCTGAAACGCCCAAACTGCCCTCCGTGGGGGGGCGGGCTGTACCGGCAAGCCCCAAGGCTCAAATGGCCGCCCGGCCCGCAGCGGCAGCTGCGCGCCCCATACCGGCAGCCAAGGCAGCCGCCCCAGCGGTGGCGGCTTCCGCTAAACCGGCTCAAAGCCCTCAAGCTCCTGCAGCACAGCAAAAAGTGCCGGCAAGCCCGAAAGTGCCGGCAAGCCCCAAGGCTGAAATGGCCGCACGCCCCATAGCGGCAGCCAAAGCAGCCCAGGCAGCGGTGGCTGCCTCCGCCAAACCGGCTCAAAGCCCTCAAGCTTCTGCCGCACAGCAACAAGTGCCGGCAGCCCGCAGCGCTGAAATGGCCGCCCGGCCCGCAGCGGCAGCAGCCCGCCCGGCAGCGGCAGCCAAAGCAGTCCAGGCAGCGGTGGCGGCTTCCGCCAAACCGGCTCAAAGCCCCAAACTGCCCTCGGTAGCGGGGCGGGCCGTACCAGCCAGCCCGAAAGTGGCGGCAGCCCGCAGCGCTGAAATGGCTGCCAGGCCAACAGCAGCAGCCGCCCGCCCCATAGCGGAAGCCAAGGCAGCCCCCGCAGCGGTGGCGGCTTCCGCTAAACCGGTTCAAAGCCCTCAAGCTTCTGCCGCACAGCAACAAGTGCCGGCAGCCCGCAGCGCTGAAATGGCCGCCAGGCCCGCAGCGGCAGACGCCCGCCCGACAGCGGCAGCCAAAGCAGCCCCGGCAGCAGTGGCTGCCTCCGCCAAACCGGCTCAAAGCCCCAAACTGCCCTCGGTAGCGGGGTGGACCGTGCCGGCCAGCCCGAAAGTGGCGGCAGCCCGCAGCGCTCAAATGGCCGCCAGGCCCGCTGCTGCTGCGGCCCACCCCATAGCGGAAGCCAAGGCAGCCCCCACAACAGTGGCTGCCTCCGCCAAACCGGCTCAAAGCCCTCAAGCATCTGCCGCACATCAACAAGTGCCGGCAGCCCGCAGCGCTCAAATGGCCGCCAGGCCCGCAGCGGCAGCCGCCCGCCCGACAGCGGCAGCCAAAGCAGCCCCGGCAGCAGTGGCTGCCTCCGCCAAACCGGCTCAAAGCCCCAA
>NZ_KB235952.1:41402-63161 GCF_000332335.1 Kamptonema formosum PCC 10802
GGCCCGCAGCGGCAGCCGCCCGCCCGACAGCGGCACCTAAGCCCGCCGCAGCAGCGGTAGCTGCCACCGCCAAACTGACTCAAACCCCCAAACTGCCCTCGGTAGCGGGGTGGGCCGTGCCGGCCAGCCCCAAGGTGCCAGAAACCAGCGGCGCTAAAATGGCCGCCCAGCCCGCAGCGGCAGCCGCCCGCCCGACAGCGGCACCTAAGCCAGCCGCAGCAGCGGTAGCTGCCACCGCCAAACCGGCTCAACGCCCCAAACTGCCCTCGGTAGCGGGGCGAACCGTGCCGGCCAGCCCGAAGTTGGCGGCAGTCCGCAGCACTCAAATGGCCCGAGCTACAGCGGGGCCGTCCCGCCCGACAGCGGCACCTAAGCCAGCCGCAGCAGCGGTAGCTGCCACCGCCAAACCGGCTCAACGCCCCAAACTGCCCTCAGTAGCGGGGCGCACCGTGCCGGCCAGCCCGAAGTTGGCGGCAGTCCGCAGCACTCAAATGGCCCGAGCTACAGCGGGGCCGTCCCGCCCGGCAGCGGCACCTAAGCCAGCCGCAGCAGCTCCGGGCCCGGCTGCCAGACCGGCTCAAACCCCTCAAGCCTCTGTGGCGCAGCGACAAGTGCCGGCAAGCCCGAAAGTGCCAGCAGCCCGCAGCGCTCAATTGGCGGCTCAGCCCGCCCGCAGCCCGTCCCGCCCTACTACAGGGCCCAAGGCGTCCCCAGTCGCCTTCCGCCCGTCCGCGAACTCTCCTCAAGCCCCCAAACTCCCCTCCGATGCGGGGCGAGGCGCGTTAGCGCAGGGGGGCGGCAGGAGCAGCGTTTTGCCCAACCGGCCTGTGGCTCGCAGCGCTCAACAAGCGGCTCAGCCCGCCCGCAGCCCGTCCCGACCGACCGCCCAACCGCAGGCAGGCAGAATGGCCCGCACCTCGTCCCCGCAACCCGCTCAAATGCCCTCACTCCCCGCGATGGCAGCGCGACAAGTGCCGGCACTGCCTGGACTGCCAGGGAACATTGGCCCGAAAATTCCCCAGAAGCCAGCGGCTCGCCCGTCCCGCCCGGCAGCCCGACCTCAAGCCAGCCAGTCCCGCCCGGCTGCCGGAGGCCAGACAGGCCAAGTAGCCCTCCGCCCGTCGCCAAAAGCCCCTCAAACGCCTAAACTGCCCGCTGTGCCGGGACGGCAAGTGCCAGCGCTGCCCGGACTGCCGCAGAACATTGGCCCTAAAATTCCAGAGCCGCCTGCGGAAAAGCCTGCCGCTAACCCAGAACCGGAGATTCCCCCACTGCCACCTGTCCCCCAACCGGACCTCGCCCTAGCGGTGGAAATCAGCGGCGTAGTCCAGGTGGGGAATGAAACTCAAATCATTTTGAAAGCCCCGAATGAGCCCACCAGCCGGTACGTCAAGGTGGGGCAGCGGCTGGCCAATGGTCAGGTTCTGGTGAAACGGGTAGAAATGAATCAAGGTGGGGAGCCGGTGGTGATTCTGGAGGAAAATGGCACAGAGGTTGAGAAACTCGTCGGGGAAAAACCTGTAACGCCCGCCGCCGCACCGGCAGCGCCCGCCGCCGCACCGGGAGCCCCCACACCGGCAGCGCCCGCCACCGCACCGGCAGCGCCCGCACCGGCAGCGCCCGCACCGGCAGCGCCTGCCGCCGCACCGGCAGCGCCCGCACCGGCAGCGCCCGCCGCCACACCGGCAGCGCCCGCCGCCGCACCGGCAGCGCCCGCACCGGCAGCGCCCGCCGCCACCACACCGGCAGCGCCCGCCGCCGCACCAGGAGTAACGGTTCCCACCGCACCCGCACCGGCAGTGGGGGCACCCGCAGCGCCCGCACCGGGAGTGACGGTTCCCACCGCGCCCGCACCGGCAGTGGGGGCACCGGCAGCGCCCACACCGGCAGCGCCCACACCGGCAGCGCCCGCACCAGCAAAGCAGTCTGGCACCTAGCACAGACCTGTTGCAAAGAGCGACCCCCGGCACCCGACTGGCACGGCGGTCGGGATGTCTGTCTCTCGTGCCAGACAAAAGCCCGGGGGTATCGTCGCTCTCCCGCGACTCGACCGCCTCAATGCCACTGACCTCACAACTGGACATCAGTGCCGGCAGTCGCTAAATTGTATCTATCTGCCCAGGGCTACCCTTGGCCAGACGCCAAAGTGTGCCACCGGCAGCCCCCGCGCATCCCATCCCGTCGCCGCCGGTATACTGGGAAATAGCCTCCATGGCGCTATCGGCGGCGGTCGTCGAGCTGTCGTCTTTGCCGCCGATCGAACAGGACAGTGGGACAGTGCGCCCTGCCCTCGCCGCCCTGATGTATAGCTATCCGCTCACCTGTCCCCGAGATCGCCCAACAGGCTCAGCACAAACTGACCCCCGCCAATTTCGTGCAAAAGAACTGCATGGCAGTACGGCTGGGAAGCCAGGAAGATTAGGCGAAAATGCTTGTATTTAGGTATCTGCTAGCATTTGCCAGTGGGGTAAATGGGATGATAGATTGAAAATTAACAGCAAATTATCTTCTATAAGAAATCGCTGAGCTAAAATCATTTGGTTGGAGGATTTTACCCATGCCTCACTCAATTCAAAAAATCGGGATGCTGGTAGTAGCGGCTATCTTGCTGGAAACCGGCACCTATCTGAGCAATCCCTTGCGATCACTGGCGCAAGACGCGGGTGCTAAACCCCCCCGCTGCGAAGGGAGCCCCCGCAACGGCAGTGTGAAATGCAATTACGAGGGGGGTGACAACTATGTGGGAAATATGGTCAACGGTCTGCCCAATGGTAGAGGCATCTATGTATACGCCAATGGCGACCGCTACGAGGGAGAGTTCCTCCGGGGACGGCCAAACGGTCAGGGCGTTTTTATTTTTAAGGACGATTCCCGCTACGAGGGACAGTTTCAGGACGGTACGATCGTCAGCGGCAAAGCTATCTTCGCCGATGGCAATCGCTACGAAGGACCGTTCAAGATTGTCCGAATAGTTGACAGCGGCAGCGTTACCAGCCAACCTCACGGGCGGGGGAAATTTATCTTCGCCAATGGCGATCGCTACGAGGGAGAATTCTTTGCTGGCGCGATTTTTGGCAGAGGCGCAGTCATCCGCACAGATGGCACTCGCTGCGAAGGGCAGTTCTTCAATAGCAGCCTGGACGGGAAAGGAACCTGCAGGTACCCAAACCGGGCTCGCTATGAGGGAGAGTTACGCCAGGGCCGGCCTCATGGCAAAGGGGTACTCATACAGGCCAACGGCAAGCGCTTTCAGGGAGATTTCCGCGAGGGCCAGCCGGTAGACCCAAAAGCTCCTAAATCCTGAGGCCGCAAGCACCTGGATGAGCTTGGCAGCACATCTCAACTGCTAAAGATTGGCAACGGCTCTGGGGCACCAGCGCTACAGTTGAGAGAGATAAAATTTAATCCTGGATTTTATTGACAAAGCGGAATATTTCGCGCTAAAACTGGCGGGGATTTGAGGAAGGATCGTTGGCTAAATATGTCAAACCGAAAGAAGCGGCAGAAGCCCAAGGAGTGTATCAGCGAACCCTCCGCAGTTGGGAGGGGGATTGCCGAATCGAAGCCATCAGAACTCCCTCAGGACAGCGCCGCTATCACATCGAGTCCTACGCCGCCAAATCTGGCAGGGACAGCAGGAAAGTGAACGCCTGCGCCAGAGTTAGCGGTCGAGCCCAACAGCCCGACCTCAACCGGCTTTGAGCAGCACTCAGCAGCCTCTACCCGCAAGCAGAAGTCATCGCCGAAAAGCGCACTCCGCGCCGCACTCCAGTCGGAGGCGGGCTCAACTTCAAGCGGCAAAAGCTGCAAACCCTACTGGAGCGAATCCTGTCAAACGATGTCGGACTGATTGTCGTCCCTCACAAAGACAGACTGGCGAGAAAAGGCTTTGACCTGTTTCGATGGCTCTGCAAGCATGCAGGGGTGCGATCTCATGGTTCTCAACGAAACAAGTCTCAGTCGGGACCGCGCGCAGGCTTGAGGATATCCTTGCCATCCTTCATGGCGACTGCTTCGCGGAAGCAAGCTACAGCTCCAGGCTCTACGGACTCCGAAAGTACAAAGCTCAGGTCAAGGAAGCTCCGGGTTTCCCCAAGCTCGGAACTCAATAAAACCTGGAGAAAATGGCTCGCAGCCTGCCGGTCCTGCTACAACTAGGCCATCGCCCTTAGAGCGGAGGCGCAACGAAATTATCCAGGGGACCTGGCTCAATGGGTGAAAGAAACGCCCTGCCACATCCGGCAGAATGCGATTTTTGACGCTTACCACGCGCTCTGGTGCGAGCAAAGACGCTCAGTTTAGAAGCTGCCGCGACACCTCTCAAGCCATTATAGCAGTATGCACTTAGGTTAGTACATGGGCATTGGAGGAGTGGGCGATGGGTATTGGGAATTAGGCAAAAGCTGTGAGTCTTCTATGATGCGCCACGCGCCATACGCCATGCCCTTAATGTCCTAACCAATATGACTCCTGCTATAAATTTAATGAGAGCAATTTCTCTCAGGAGACCTGGTATCCGAAGTTAACCAAGGGACTTTCGTTTACCGCTGCCGAGTCAATTCCCATTTCTTGCGCCCAAGGAACGCAGCTAGTCTTTACTCAGGGGAAATGGTTTGCTGTTTTCCCCAAAACCGCACAAATCAGTCCCACCCAAACACCAAAACGGATGGAATAATTGCGCTATATCCTAACATAATGACTTTCCTGACGGGTTTCGATGGGCGCAAATTTATAGGGTTGGGAAGCGGGGATATTGGGCGCATCACTAGGCTGTGCCAGCACTTAGATGTTTTGGTCAGCAGAATTGCTAGAGAGTCCAATAAGAAGCGGCGGCAAGCGGAGCGACGCTCAGAGGATGCGAGTCAAAATTCGAGACTTGATAGATGAAGCCCACAAACAGGTCGCATATTATCCCTCTTCTGTCATTTTGAGGCAATTTGACGAATTTGCGCCATTTCATGCAACGACAGATCAGGCTTTCACCCTTGTTTGATAAAAGAGGGCTATAGCAGCAGTCATATTGGTTAGGACACGCTATGGCCCAATTGCCGGCTGCTATATCAGAGGTTAGGGGCGAGTTTATCGGTGTTGTAGCTGTGTGGCACTCTTTGTCGGTGTTCCCGCCCCTACATCATGTTAAACCCCAAGTCCTTTCCCTAAGTGCCTACTGCTATATCTAACGCGCAATTACCGTTTTATTTTTCTGCCTACCTTCAAGATTTCCGACAGGGTTGCCAAGCCAGAGCGAAAAATCAAATCCAAAACGGAGAGAGCGATGCTGACTTATGCGCACTATCGGTTCAAGATGACTTTAAAGCATCAACCTGAACTGACAGGAACCACCGTTTTGGATGTGACAGAAGAATTCACCAGCAAGACCTGCCAGCCGGCAAATGTCCACACCCGCTTAGGTGGCTCCAAAATTTTTCACTGTCCCAGTTGCCGGTTTACGCTATCGCTCGACTGGAATGGCGATCGCGTGGGATTTTCCTGAAAGCTTTGCGAGATACCGCCTCTATTACCCTTGACGGTAATAGTGCTATCGTGGCATTGTCCGGTAAGGCCCGGAATAATGTCGCGTAAATGTATAGCAGTATGCACTTAGGTTAGTACATGGGCAATGGGCAATGGGCATTGGGGCAGTGGGCGATGGGGCAGTGGGCGATGGGGCATTGCTGTGAGTCTTTCATGATGGGCCATGCCATGAGCACCATGCCATGATCGCCATGCCTTTAATGTCCTAACCAATATGACTGCTGCTATATCAGACTTTTTGTACTGTAATGCTTGTGGGGGTTTGCTGCCATGACCACTTTGCTTGATGCTTCCTCCCAGACTGCCCAGTCTCCGTTTGATTTTGCCCCTCACCCTACCCAAGATGCTGAGTTGCTCAGGCTGCTGGAGTTTGTCCCCGGTCTGAAGGAACTCTTGATGCTGCGCCAAGTGCACGCTTTGGAACACGCTACCGTTTGGGTGCTGAGCTCATCTCCCACCTCACCGGCCTCTCGGCGACTCTCGCCAGCCGGTCCGGCTGATAACGAGCTGTTGGGGGGGATGTCCACCGACAGGGGATTCTACCTCTATGGCCACGTCCATACGGTGCAGCTGCAAAGGGCCGCTCACACGGCCCTGCAGCGCCTCACTGGCGGGGACTGGGACCTGGCTGTCCATCCGCGCTGCGGCACCAATCTGTCGGTGGGGATGCTCCTGACGGCAGGACTGGCTGTTGGCATCCACCTGCTGCTGCCCCGAGGGCCGGTGGAACAGCTGATTGGTCTGGGCGTGGCAGCTACTACTGCCGCCCAGCTGGCTCCTGACCTGGGCAGTCTCGCTCAGCGCTACTTGACCACTGCGATTCCCTTCAATCTGGCTATTGAAGATGTTAGTATGACCCGCGACCTCTGGGGGCGGAGCGCCCATTTTGTCCGCGTCCGCTGGCGGGCGTGACCGCACCGGCAACAAGGATGAGGCGCTCTCGTCGGGCGCTCCCGTCGCCAAAAGCCCCCGCCCCTGCCCCTACCGCTGCGGCGCTCCCTTTGGGGCAAGCTGGGCAAGCTTGACCGCTGGGCGGCCCCGGCAGGGTGAGGGGTTTGGCCTGAAGGTTGGCCCGCTTCTGGAACTCCTCTGGCCCGCAGCCGCCTCAGGCGGTGCGGGTGGGAGACAAAAGCCGGTTCAATAGTAACAAAACTTAAAGAATAGAGTGAGTCAAGAGTCCAAATAGGATAGTACGCTGAAAAACAATGACTTTTTTGGTTTGACAATCCATCGCATTCGGGAAGGAATATCATGGTTCAACGCGGCTCCAAGGTTCGGATTCTCCGTAAAGAGTCCTACTGGTACAAGGATGTGGGCACGGTTGCCTCCGTAGACCAAAGCGGGATCAAGTACCCTGTCATCGTCCGCTTCGATAAGGTCAATTACTCGGGAATCAATACCAACAACTTCGCGCTGTCGGAAGTGGTTGAGGTTGCAGGTCCCAAGAAGGATAAAAAAGCGCCCGAAGCCGCCGCCGCCGGCAAGGGGTCCGTCAAAGATGCTGGCTCCCGCAAGGCCGGAAGCGGCGTCCAAACCAAGGCGAAGGAAACTGCCAAACCAGAAGCTCAACCCGGAGAGGGCAGTGGCCGTCCCGGCACTCCCAATCAGGGAACTGAAGGGCGTTAAGCTTTGCCGGAACTGCCAGAAGTTGAAACGGTGCGCCTGGGGCTGAATCAAGTCACCTCAGGCCAGGAAATACTGGGTGGGGATGTGTTGCGGCCTCGCACCATCGCCCACCCTGTTTCTGCTGGCGATTTTTTGGCGGGCCTGCAAGGGGCAACGGTGGCCCAGTGGCACCGGCGGGGGAAATATTTACTCGCCGAACTCTGCAGGCCGGGATCTTCCCGAGAGGGCAGCGCTGTATCGGGCGAACCCCTGCCCGATATTGGCACAGGGGGCTGGTTGGGCGTCCACTTGCGCATGACCGGCCAGCTGCTGTGGCTGGATCGGGACACCCCCCTGCAAAAACACACCCGCGTCCGCCTTTTCTTCCCCGGCAATCGCGAGCTGCGCTTTGTTGACCAGCGGACGTTTGGCCAGATGTGGCTGCTCTCGGGAGCTGCAGATCCCTCTGCCACGATCTCTGGCCTCGGGCAGCTCGGTCCCGAACCTCTCTGCGCTGAGTTTTCTCCAGAATATCTGGCAAAAGCTCTCGGGCACCGCCGCCGTCCTGTAAAAACGGCTCTCCTCGACCAGTCGGTTGTTGCCGGTGCGGGCAATATCTATGCCGATGAAGCTCTGTTTGTGGCCGGCGTGCGCCCAGACGCGCTGTGCGCCAATTTGAGCCGCGAGCAAATCGCTAAATTGCGCGACGCCCTGATTGAGGTTTTGCAGGAGGCAATTATAGCCGGTGGCTCGACAATTCGCAACTTTGTTTCGGTAGAGGGTGTCAACGGCAACTATGCGGGTGTGGCTCGAGTGTACGGTCGAGCGGGCCAGCCCTGTCGCGTCTGCGGCACGCCGGTGGAGCGCCTCAAATTGGCCGGTCGGTCGTCGCATTTTTGCCGGCAGTGCCAGAAATAGCTTCGGGACTCGGGGTTGGGGGTCAGGGGCTATACCAATGCATGGATTTTAGATTTCGGATAATGAAATTGAAAAAGGCGGCAGTAAAGCTTTTGCACTCCCAGGAGAAATAAGCTTTTAGGCTTTTAATCTTTCTATAGCAGTATTCACTTAGGTTAGGACAGTAGGACAGGCGGGACGCTTGTCCTACGCCTTTTCCCCTAGGCCAATTATGTCCTAACCAATATGACTGCTGCTATATCTTTCTTCTGTCATTTTGGGGCAATTTGACGAATTTTTGCCATTTCAGGCAGCGACAGAAGGACGCTATCGCGTCCCGCTTGCGCTTAGGGCTTTCAGCCTTGTTTGACAAAAGAGGGATATAGCCGTATGCACTTAGATTAGGACATGGGCATCATCGTATTGGGCATCATCGCATCACGCATGCATGGCATCACGCAAAAGCTGGTAGGGGCGGGTTTACTAACATCTGGTAAAACCCAGAGACATCTTGGGTGAACCCGCCCCTACTTACCCCATGCGCATGGGGCTCATGCGCATGAGCCCCAGACGCCATGCCATTAGTGTCCTAACCAATATGACTACTGCTAGATCGGCTCTTTGGGGCAGATCCGCCAGGACGGCGTTCCCAGGCGGAGTCTGGGAACTAGGGATAGAGATGTAAGCGTGCAAATTCAATGTGCCCTAGCTTCCTATCTATGCCAACTTGCTGTCAGGTGTTAGGGGTTAGGTGTTGGGGAACGCCAGTGCCAGGGTGCAAGGGTGCCGGCTGCCCCATGCCCCAGGGGTTAGGGGTTAGGTGTGAGGGGAAAGCCAATGCCCCATGCCCAATGCCCCATTGCCCGCTGCCCCCATACGCCAGAAGCGCCCTAAAATTTTTAATGACAGCAATCCGAAACACGAGACAGAGTATGCCAGAAAAGAAAAATGGGGCAATAAAAAAAGGCGACCTTGTCCGCGCCGTCCGCGAAAAGTTGGAAATCAGCCTGGAAGCGCAAGCGTCTGACCCCCGCTTCCCCCCCTATATCTTTGACAGCAAGGGGGAAGTTGTGGACATCCGGGGCGATTACGCTTTTGTTAAGTTTGGTAAAGTGCCGACGCCAAATATTTGGTTGCGTATCGACCAGCTAGAACCTTTCAACTAACCTGCAGCTTACCGCCAGCGCGGGCCAATCCACACCGGTAGGGCGGGCAGTTCACGCGCCCGCACTATTGACATTCGCCGCTTTGTGTGGTATTGGGAGGGAACGGGCATTGGAGGCCGGTCAGGCAAAAAGTAAAGATTACCCAAACAATACCGGCACTGCCGGGAAACCGGTGTCAGAATGATGCCGGAAACGGGATAGAAAAGAGATTGATATGACAGACACTCCATTGTCCCAAGCTGTTTGTACCGGCACTCGCGTGGCGGTTATTGGTGCCGGCAAGGTGGGCAGTACCCTGGCCCAGCGCATTGCCGAGAAAAACATCGCCGATGTGGTGTTGCTGGACATTATACCGGGCATGCCCCGAGGCATTGCTCTCGACCTGATGGAAGCCAGGGGGGTGGAGCGCCACGACCGGCAGATTATTGGCACAACCGATTATAAGGATACAGCCGGCTCTAGCATTGTGGTGATCACTGCCGGTCTGCCTCGCAAACCGGGAATGAGTCGGGAAGACTTGGTGAAGACGAATGCCAAGATTGTGGTGGACGCCACGAAACAAGCGATTGCCAATTCTCCGGACGCCATTGTAATCGTGGTGACCAATCCGCTGGACGTGATGACTTATCTGGCTTGGGAAGCCAGCGGGCTCCCCGGAAACCGCGTGATTGGCATGGCTGGGGTGCTCGACTCGGCGCGGTTCCAGACCTTTATTGCGATGGAACTGGGCGTTTCCGTGCGCGAGATCAATGCGATGGTGCTCGGCGATCACGGCCAGCTGATGGTGCCGGTGCCCCGCTACTGCACGGTTGGCGGTATTCCGATTACGGAACTGATGGACGCCGCTACGATTGAGCGCCTCGTGCAGCGCACTCGCAATGGCGGAACGGAAATTGTGGAGCTGATGCAGACCGGCAGCGCTTATTACGCACCGGCGTCTTCCGCCTGTCTGATGGTGGAGGCGATTTTATACAATGAATCGCGCCTGCTGCCGGCAGCTGCCTATCTGCAAGGCGAATACGGTTTGCGCGATATTTTCCTGGGCGTGCCCTGCCGGTTGGGCAGCCGTGGGGTGGAGCAGGTGATCGAGCTCCACCTGACGCCGGAGGAAAAGGCGGCTTTCATGGCTTCTGCTGATGCGGTCCGCACAAATGTTACGCGGGCGAAAGAGATAATCACCCCTGTGCCTGAGACTGTGTGAGGCGCGCGCCTCACAAGGGTGCGCCCAAAGGCGCACCCCGCAGTTTCGGCAGACCGCACCCGTAAAGTTATACAAAGTTCGGTTGAATAATCATAATATCTCTGAGGGGAGCATTGGTCATTGAAACCAGATCGGGGATGCCCAATGCTTCCCACCCCCCAGTTTATGTATAGATTAATCTACCGAACATAATAAGAATTTGCTGAATGGGAAAGAGCGAAAACCCAGCGTCCGGCCTGATGCCGGCGCAAATCGAGACAGCACGCCTGCGACTGCCCTCCGTTAAAGGGCAGCACCTAGGCGCAAGAGTTTCTCAGAGCAGTTAGAGGGTTTCTCAGTTGGATGAACTATGGCGGAGAAACCCGGTTTCTTAAAGAAACCGGGTTTCTCAGTACCTCACAAATATGAGAAGCGCTATAGAGATAGCCGGTAAAAAAGAAATTAATCCTCAGACTCCTCACCGGTTAAGAGGGCTAGCAAGCCTAGAGGCAAAGCGACTATTGGGAATAGAGCCAAGTACACGAGCGTGCACAAGCCGGTGTCGATAGCCTTTGCACCCTGAGCAACAGCCTTTTCAGAAGCGGAGACGAGGGAAGGCAAAGAAGCGATTGCGGAGAGCTTGGTGGCGAAAAGTGGAACTTTCATACAGGTGCGAATGAGAGACTAAAAAAACGATAAGCAATATTACAGCTACTAAAAAGTAGGGCCAATCCGGCTCTTACCGAACGAAAGCCTTACTTGCTAGTTTTGTAAAGCAATCACCAGTAAGTTTAGGACATTCCGAACCTAAGCCAAGTTTATGTGAGGACTCTTGGTGAAGTTATGGTTATTCACCTTACCGATATCAATCTCTTGTTTCCATCCCTGATTATAGCCGATAACCAGTTTTTCGATGCCTGCCGCCACTAGAGAGTCGATACTGTACCGGCAGGGTTGATGCAAGTAATTTTCGACTTCTTGGGAGCGCTTGTGAGTTAAAGCGTCAAACTGACTGCTCCACTTTTTATTTTTGGGCAGTGCCAATTGGAGCGAAGCTTTCCGCTTAGGGTATAGCAGTATGCACTTAGGTTAGAACATTAGACCTTCAGGCTCGGCGGACGCCCCCCCAGCGTCTATATAGCAGTAAGCATTTAGGAAACCTACATTCCGGCCTCCCTTGCTCCCCCGCTCCCGAAGCTTCTATTGTTCTAACCAATATGACTGCTGCTATAGTAGTGATTGATGGGTTTGAGCGGTCTGCCATTAACAAAGAAAGGTTGAAATTCCGCTTTATTGGCAACCCCAGCGGCTAGATTATTCAATCCTAAATCAATTCCTGCTATCCATTCCTGATTTTAGCCGGCTGCGGTCGGTTCGGGCTTTTCATAAACCACCTCTATCATATAGCAGCCGCATTTTGGTAGGATGCGCACCTCCTTAAAAGTTGTAGCCTGGGTCGGAAATGACAGCCCAGAGAGCCTGACGGCTCACATCGCTCACATCGCCCTTTCTTGAGGGCTTTCCTGCGAACCTCCTGACAGTCCTAAGTGATGAGATTGCGCCCCTTAATTTTATCTTTGTACTGCGGAATACGAGGAGGTGCCTTGAATTATTCTGGAGGAACTCGATAACATTCTATAGCAGCCAAGTCAGACTTCCAAGCTTTGCCTGCTTGACGGATCGCTTGACCGCTCACTTTCTGGGGTAGCGCCTGATAAGCATCAGAATCCTTAATCAGCCGATAGACTTCGCTGTCGATCGAAACCTTACCGGGAGCAAAAAACCGCTGCCGGATGTAGGAGTTGGAAAAATTAAAGATGTTCTTAGATCGCCAAGCCAGATTATAGCAAGTCTGCCAATCAGGATGGCTGCTGTTGATGATTCTCTGTTCAACTGCCAGCAGGTTGACTCACCTCCCTTGTGCTTGTTGATTCCACTATACACTAATCGTCACACCAAATGGCTTCGGTTGATTTTGGGATTTTTGCGCTCCGCAAGCCTCCGTATTTCCACGGAGGCCGGTTGGTGGGGTTTGAGGGCCGGCAGAGATTTTAGATGTTTGCGCCTTTTATAGCAGTATGCACTTAGGTTAGAACATTAGACCTGCAGGGGGGCGGGACGCCCCCCTACATCTATATAGCAGTAAGCATTTAGGAAACGTACATTTCGGCCTCCCTTGCTCCCCCGCTTCCGAAGCTTCTATTGTTCTAACCAATATGACTGCTGCTATATTAGGACATTAGGATCGGAGGGAACGCCTGTCCTACGCCTTTTATCCCCAGGCCGCTAATGTCCTCAGCAATATGACTGGTGATATAGATTGTAGAGTGAGCCACAGCCAAGCGAGCAGGCATTTGCAGCTGTTGGGAACCGTGCGCTCTAGGCGCGTGGGATGGCAGAAGTGGCCTGAGCGCGCTCTTACGGATACGGAGCGCTGAAGCGCCAGCGGGGCAGGAATAGGGAGCCCCCGCCGTCAGAGGGTTTGAGCGTGGCGCTCGTACCGGCATCCAAAGAGTGTTGAAAGGCTGGGCTGCCTTGTGACAATTCGTGGCTGCTATGGGGCAAAATAGCAACATGCGCGCGAGAGAGCGACAATGGAGCGATCGCGCACCGGCCTTCCGCTGGCGGGGCGCGGGCGGTCAGTGGCTGCACGCTTTAGCCAGCAACTCTGTGCCAGATGCAGGGCGTCTGCCTTATCGCTCACCTGTCTGGGGAAAAACCGCTATATAGCGCCTCAGATAAGGCTTTCGGACTCCACTGAGTACCTCACCACAGAAATTGCTATGGCCCGTGATTCTGTTTCTTCTATTAAAGCGCTCAACGCTGCGATTGCCAGTCACAACCCCTTTGACAGACTGCACGCTGTCAGAGATCCAGAGATTTGGAGTCAGGGACTGCCGGATGTGGCGGCGCTGAATGCCCACGCTGCCGGTGCGGTTTTTGAAGCCCTTGAGCGGGTGCGGGATGGCAAGGCCACGACGATCTCAATGGCCATCACCGGCAGTGCCGGCACCGGCAAAAGTCATCTGATTCACCGCATTCGCCACCGGCTGCAAGAGGAAGGCAGTGGCTTATTTATTTATGTGAGTGCCAATCACTTCAATGAAGTCAACTTGATGCGCCACGAATTTCAGCAAATGCTAGCGGATAGCTTGAGACACTCGGGTTCCTATGGGGTGCTGCAGTGCCAGCAGCTGGCGACAGATGTGGTCAATGGAGCGATTAAAGCGCTCACTCCTGAGGCGAGAGGCTTCGCTCCTTTGGAACTGGTGAGAAAGCTGACGCTGAGCAGCCAACCTAAGAATCTGGTTTGGGTGAACCAGGTGACTGAGGCTTTTTTCAAAACGCAACCCGACATTTCCGATCCGGATATTGTGCGGGCGCTTGTTTGGACGCTGTGCAACACTCAAACTCCTTTTGCGATGAAATGGCTGGCGGGAAAGGTGCTGGCACCCTGGAAAGCAGAGGAGCTGGGATTGCCGAATCACAGCCGCGAAGATAGAGAGTCTGTCTCTTGGGAGACGGTGCTGCAAATTTTGCAGTTGGCTAGCAGATATTACCCGCTAGTGATTTGTTTTGACGATTTGGATTTAGGGGAAAACCCCGACGAAACGTTGAGGCGGGAGCGGGTTGTGGCTAGCGCGGTCAGGCGTCTGGCGGACACTCTCCCGTTCGCCCACCTCCATTACGGGGTTGTGATTCTCACGGCGATGGAACCGGCAACTTGGAAGGAGAAAATTCTGACGCTTCCGCCGGCACTGGTGGCAGGTATTGCTGGGAAGCGCGATCCGATTGAGTTGTGCGAGACGGTTGGGGATTGGATTGTGGATTTAGTCACCTGCTGGCTGCAAAATTTTTATGCAGAGAGACACCTGAAGCCTCCCGCGCCGATTTATCCTTTTGATGCCGGCCAGCTGCGGGCGCTGGGGCGAGAGAAGCTGGTGGTGCGGCAGGTTGTGGAGTGGTGCGCCCAGAATTTTCGCCCGGCTGAACTTGACCCGCAGGAAAAGCTGGCGCGGGCTTTTGAGGCAGCGATGGCTGTCGATATCGGCGAGCGCTACTCGGAGAATTCCCTGCTTGCCGGTGCGCTTTATTTTGCCTTCCAGACGCTGGTGGGGCAACCGGTGGGTGGGGTGACGGTTGAGGCGGTTGTCAGTGAGGTGAAACCGAAATCAGCAAATCGCGGCCACATTCAGTTTAAGGTAATTGGAACACAAAATGGAGAAGCTGTCAAGATAGGTGTGGCGGTTCTTCAGGACGAGCGCCGGTACAGTGTGGCAGCTGGGTTAAAACGCTTAATACAGTACGAAACGTTTGATTTGACCGGCGGCTGTTTGGTGCGTGACGCCGACCGGGCAATTCCGGAGGACTGGGAGGCGTCGGCGATCCTGCACCGGCTGGCTGTTGAGTTGGGGGGCAAATGGGTGGAGCTGAAAGCTGAGGATATTCAGCCGCTGGTGGCGATTTGGTCGGTTTATCAGGATTGGGCTGAGCAGCAGTTGAGTGACACTGAAATTTTTGAGTTTATCGCTCAGCGAAGGCTGACAGCGGAGAATGCTCTAATCCGAGAGATTTTGAGCGGTTGGGGGAGTGAGGTTGCTGCTGGGGGAACGGCTGTGGGGGATGCCGGCGGTGCCGGTGAGTTGGCGGACACTGGGGAAATGGCCGGCACTCGGGATTTCCTGCCGGATTTGATGTAGCCGGTGCCTAAAAAAACCCGGTTTCTTTGGGAAAGCCGGTTGCAATTCTCGTTACGGGGCTCCGCCCCGTAACTCAGATAAGAGAGGATGCGCTTCCTCTTTCAAATGACTCCCAGTTCCTCTGGCGATTGAAATTGACTGCGACAGGCAAAATCCGCGCAGGCGGACTTTTTCGGATTCCTCGTTTATTGCGGGAGGATGGAAAGGCAAAGGTGAGTTGGGGATATTTGCGCGGAATCCAGGCGGCGGGTAAGATACAGAAATTAGGTTTCTCCAAGAAACCCCGTTTCTCAATTGTGTGAAGAGACTGTATGGGAATAAGACTGATTCAGGTGGACGCTTTTACAGACAAACCGTTTGCCGGCAATCCGGCGGCGGTTTGCGTGCTCAGCGAGCCGGCGGATGCGGTGTGGATGCAGAGGGTGGCTGCTGAGATGAATTTGTCGGAAACAGCGTTTTTAGTTAAGGCTGAGGATGGGTTTAATTTGCGCTGGTTTACACCGGCAGTGGAAGTGGATCTGTGCGGGCACGCGACTCTGGCGAGCGCTCATGTGCTGTGGGAATTGGGGGATTTAGAACCGGCAGCGCAGGCGAGGTTTCACACGCGCAGCGGGTTGCTGACGGCTGAGCGACAGGGGGATTGGATTGAATTGAATTTTCCGGCTCAGCCGCCAGAACCGGCAAGTGCGCCAGACTTGCTGCGAGAGGGTTTGGGGGTGGAGTTGAAATATGTGGGGAAAAACCAGTTTGACTATCTGGTGGAGGTGGGTTCGGAGGAAATAGTGCGCCAGATGCAGCCTGATTTTGGGGTGCTGAAAAGGCTGCCGGTGCGGGGGGTGATTGTTACGAGTTTGGCGGCGTCGGCGGGGTATGATTTTGTGTCGAGATTTTTTGCGCCGGCGGCGGGAATAAATGAAGATCCGGTGACGGGTTCGGCGCACTGCTGTCTCGCGCCTTTTTGGAGCGAGAGGCTGAAGAAAAATGAGTTTGTGGCGTATCAGGCGTCGGCGCGGGGTGGTGTTGTGCGGGTGCGGTTAGCAGGAGAGCGAGTGTGTCTGGGGGGGAAGGCGGTGACGGTCCTGCGCGGGGAGTTGGTTTGAAGGGAGGAGTCAACCGCTGACCCTATACCTCAAGTTGCGGGGAATAGGGGGTAGGGGAGTCAACCCTATCGCTAACCCGGGGGAGTGGGGGGAAAAGATTTCTTTTTTTCCTTGCCCCGCGTTTTAGTGGTGTGCCGGTGGTAGAATAGCAAGTGATCGATATGCGGCCCCCTCACCGCACCCACTTGTGCAATTTTCCTGTCAAGCGGGAAGTGAGGGGTCTGGGGGGATTGCCCACTGGGCGCAAGGGCTCGCCAAGGCGGGGGGACTCGGAGTCCCCTGTGGGGATGGGGCAAAGGGGGTCAGGTAAAGCCGGCTCGCGCCCAAGACCAGAAAAGTTTCACCGGCACAGGGGGGTGATGAAAAAAAAATTAATATTGAGACAGTGGGAGCGCAATTTTATGTAGGATTTTGGGTAAACTAATTAAAGTTGCGATTTAGAAGTGAGTCAGGCGAGAGCCCCCTAGCCGGGGCGGAAGGGCCCGCCCCTACAAAGGGGGGGACACCTCAAAGCTCTCTTTTTTAAGAAGGGTTTGGGGGGATCTGGATGCTGAGACTTGTAGGTGGCAACTTGGGTTAAACTAGCTTGAGAGAGCTTGGCTTGGGGTTTTTACCTGTCAGGGGAAAGGCCCGATACAACCCGATACAAACTGTGGGGAATTTTATATGTCATCAGAAGCTGACACAACTAAGGAGAAACAGGGCTCGGAAGCCCAAGTTAGAATTCGTCTGCTGCTAATGTTGTGGGATTTGGGGGAGGGGAAGCCGGTTAAGAAAAGTGAACTGACGGCCAAGGTGAAACAGAGCGGGGAGGACTATAAGGAACTGGAGAAGGAAGGGGCCATTGAGAGAAAGGTGGAAAAGCGATTGACGCTGGTTTCCCTGACGGATAAGGGATTGCAGATGCTGGCGCAGGAACTGAAAAACCCTGAGATGAAGTTTGGGGGGACTCAAGTTGGCAGTCGGGTGGCGAATGCGCTGCTGAAGTGGATTCGGAAGATGGACGGTGCGGTGAGTGTGCCGGCGGGTGAAGGGAAGCCGGTGGTGCCGGCAATCTCGTCTTATGAGGAGTTTGAGCCGGTGGGGCTGGAGGTGTATGACCGGCTGAACCGGGACTACAACCTGGACGATCTGGTGCCGATTTACCGGATGCGGCGGGAAATTGGGGAGCGGGTTAGCCGCGAGAAATTCAGGGAGTGGCTGCTGGAGATGCAAGCTAATGGTATTTTTAAGCTTCAGGGGGGAGAGATGCCAGACATCACCCCGGATAAAGCGGAGGACTCAGTTAAGACTTCACTGGGGGAGTTGCGCTACTACGCTACGCACCTGAGTGATTGAACTTGACTGATTGACCGACATGTCTGTTAACAGGTTATACTTCACGGGCATCACTATGGGAATATCTCCGATTGAAGAAATACACGCTGCTATAGAAAAAAGTGAAAATCCATTTCCTAGCCTTGCAATTGTCAGGGAGCCGGATGTTTGGGATGGAGGATTTCCTGATGTGGAGACTCTGAACGCTCACGCTTCCGAGGCAGTTTTTCATGCTCTCGACCGAGTTCGCAAGGCTCAATCGGCGCGAAATAAGATAACTTCAATGGTTATAACTGCCGCACAAGGAGAAGGAAAGAGCCATATTATCAGTCGCCTTCGCCGCCGTTGCAAAGCTGAGGGCGGGGCAATGTTTGTTTATGCAGGGGTGGAGAAATATGATGTAAACTCGATAAATTGCGAGTTCCAGCAAACTTTGGCAGAAAGTCTGGATAGAGTGGGCAGCGAAGGAGTAACGCAGTGGCAGGAGCTAGCCACATTTATGGCTAACCAAGTCCTGAAAGCCGGGAATCCCAATGCGCAAACCTTTGCAGCAAAAACGCTAGTTGAAAAGGTGATTGACCCAAATCAAACTTTAGAAAAAACTCGTCAGTGGATTGATGTAATAGCGGCTAAATATAATGGATTGCAGAGAAGGAAACGCCTCGATCCGGATCTTGTCCGCGCCATCTTATGGACGCTTTCAGAACCCCATTCGCTTTACGCAATTAAGTGGCTATGTGGCAAGGACCTGTCCGAAAGCAGGGCCAAAGAGCTTGAGTTGCCCTATTCTAGCAGAGAGTCGCGAGATTCGGAATCAAAAGCTCTTGACAATATTCTGCAAATCTTGAGCCTGATTAGCGAGAGCAAGGCTCTACTCATCTGTTTTGATGAGCTAGATTTGCCTGATAGCAGGCGCAGTAATGCCGGTTTGGCCAGAACTCAGGTGGTTGCGAAGCTGATTAAGACTCTGGTTGATAGTATTAGTTTATCTGAGTCCAGTCAAGGGGTTGTTATCCTGACCGTGATGTTGCCTGATACATGGAGCCAGAAGGTCAAGCCGATGCCGGGGGGAGTGCCGGATAGAATTTCAGCGTCAAATCCGATTAACTTGAAGTTTCCGGATGGGGACTCGATCATTCAGTTAGTGACCATCTGGCTGGCAGAGTTCTATCAGGCCAAAAATTTAATCCCCCCTACGCCGGTCTATCCATTTGAAAAAAATCAACTCAGAGAGCTGGGTTCTGGTTCTGCGCATTCCGCACGAAAAGTTTTGAAGTGGTGTGCGGAAAACTTTAAAATCCCAGAGCGTTCCGGCACCCAAACCGCCCCTACCGGCACCCAAACCGCCCCCACCGGCACCCAAACCGCCCCCACCGGCACCCAAACCGCCCCCACCGGCACCCAAACCGCATCACACGTGGTTGAACTTGCATATAATAAGGAGCTAGCGGCGCTTGAACACTCTGGAGAAAGCTGGTTGGAGGATAGAGCTAAAATTGCAGATGCTTTGCGGCTAGGGTTTAATTTATTGAAGGGACAAACTGTAGAGAAAGTCAAAATCGAGGGCATTGAGCGGGTAGAACCTAAAAGCGATAACGGTGGCTATATAGATTTCAAAATTTGCGGCGATTCAAACGGGAAATCGGTTAAGATAGGAGTGGCAGTTGTTCAGCAATCTAGTGCAAATGGAGTGATAGCGGCACTGAAACGTCTAATCGCGTACAAACGGTTTGGCCTGACTCGTGGGTGCTTAGTTCGTTCTAAGGAGATTAGTCCCGGTGCAACTGAAGCCCGAAAGTATTTGAGTAAACTTCTGTCTCCTGAGCTGGGTGGAAAATGGGTGCGGTTGGCGGCGGCTGATATTAAACCTCTTTTAGCTATCTGGTCTGTCCACAAGGGGAAGGGAGATTACCAGTTAACTGACAAGCAAATTATAGCATTTATCCAGCACCAGAGATTGGCACTTGACAATTCGACGCTCCGTGAAATTATGAGCGCTCCATCGGGTCAGATTCCGGAAGGGTTGGGTGAGGAATGAGGAATTCGGTTATGATTGACACTGCCCTGCGCCTGCCCGCTCCAGATATTGAGGCTTTAATCCAAGGGCGAACGATTGTAGCGATGCCTCGCCAATATATCGAGCCGGAGCAATTTGCTCTCTATCCCTGTGATGCCTCGATTAATCTACTGCCCGCTGAGCGGTACTACCGGCCTGATTTTTTGCCCTTTGCCCAAACTGCTTTTGAGAAGCTGGATTCTGAGACGGTTTTGATTAAAGCTTGGGCTAGCTGCGAACGCTGCCAAATAGTTGACAGTACGGAACCTTTAGATAGGCTGTCGCGGTTAACGATATGGAAAGCTGAAGCTTTGCAGGAAATTCTCTCGCAGCGGGAGTATATCTACCTGGCATATTTGCGAGTTCATCTGCTGTCTCAGCCAGAGTCGCAGTGGGTGTTGGGGCATCCGGATGATGAGTTTGTCTCTTTGCCCGACACTCTGAGCGTGAGTGAATCTGCACCGGCACTCAGCGATTCTGAATTCACCCACCGGCGGGTGAGGCTGGAAAAGCGAGAGGTGCCGGCGCATCCTGAATTGGAAGAATTGCAGGCGGAACTCGCCCAGATCGCCCTCACCAACCCAGCGGCTAAACAGCTAGATGAGGGACTCAAAATCTTTCTGGGCTGGCGTGGGGAGGTGCCGGTGAGTCAATCCGATGCAGATTTGGATTGGATAGCTACGATTGCTGCTTTGGGAAATCGCAGCAAACATCTAGACGAGGGAAAAAGCAACTATCAAGCCGGCACGGATTTTGAAAACATTGTGCGCCGCAGCCTTGAGTTTCTCGGCTTTACCGTTGACTATTTCCACAGGGGGGGTGCCGGTGGGATAGATTTGTTCTGCTCGAAACCCTATCCCCTGGTGGGGGAGTGCAAATCTGGCAAGAAAATTCCCAATGATACGGCTGTGCAGCTGTTGAATCTGGGAACACTGCGCCTGAAAGACTCAGAACTGTTAAAGAAAGTCGCTAAGTTAATCATAGGCCCGGGCGAGCCGACTCCGCAACTACTAGATGCCGCGAGGGTGCACGAGATGGCAATTCTTAATCCAGAAACGCTTGAGAAGCTGGTCAGACTGCAAAGCAAGTATCCAGGAGCCGTAGATTTGTTTAAGCTGAAAGATTGCCTGAAACCGGGGCAATCTGATGGTGCGGTTGAGAAATACATCGCTCTGGCTGAAAGAGAGATGGTGCTGCGTTCGCACCTAATCGGAGTTGTGAAAAAATACCAGGAAAATACCGGCGATGAGGCGGTTGGGGTTGATACGATATATGGAGCCTACAACTCGCATCCGCCTCAATCCCTTACTCGTGAAGAAATGCGCGAAATTCTGATTGAGCTTTCTTCGCCGCTAACCGGCTACTTGGGGAGAATTAAAGGCAGCGACTCGCAGAGAGATAGCTTCTATTTTCTCCGCGAGTTGCCGGTGGATGGTTGAGAAAGAGCCGGCTGGTGGGGTGAGTTGCTCAGAGTAATGAGTTTGTGGCGTATCAGGCGTCGGCGCGGGGTGGCGTGGTGCCGGTGCGATTGGCACGAGAGGGTGTGTGTCTGGGGGGAAGGCGGTGACGGACGGTCCTGCGCGGGGAGTTGGTTTGAAGGGAGGAGTCAACCGCTGACCTTATACCTCAAGTTGCGGGGAATAGGGGGTAGGGGAGTCAACCCTATCGCTCACCCGGGGGAGTGGGGGAAAAAGATTTCTTTTTTTCCTTGCCCCGCGTTTTAGTGGCGTGCCGGTGGTAGAATAGCAAGTGAGCGATATGCGGCCCCCTCACCGCACCCACTTGTGCAATTTTCCTGTCAAGCGGGAAGTGAGGGGGCTGGGGGGATTGCCCACTGGGCGCAAGGACTCGCCAAGGCGGGGGGACTCGGAGCCCCCTGTGGGGATGGGGGAGAGGGGGTCAGGGAAGGCCGGCTCGCACTCCCGACAAGAAAAGTTTCTCAGGGACAGGGGGGTGATGAAAAAAAAATTAATATTCAGACAGTGGGAGCGCAATTTTATGTAGGATTTTGGGTAAACTAATTAAAGTTGCGATTTAGAAGTGAGTCAGGCGAGAGCCCCCTAGCCGGGGCGGAAGGGCCCGCCCCTACAAAGGGGGGGACACCTCAAAGCTCTCTTTTTTAAGAAGGGTTTGGGGGGATCTGGATGCTGAGACTTGTAGGTGGCAACTTGGGTTAAACTAGCTTGAGAGAGCTTGGCTTGGG
>NZ_KB235952.1:63261-63662 GCF_000332335.1 Kamptonema formosum PCC 10802
TGGCGAATGCGCTGCTGAAGTGGATTCGGAAGATGGACGGTGCGGTGAGTGTGCCGGCGGGTGAAGGGAAGCCGGTGGTGCCGGCAATCTCGTCTTATGAGGAGTTTGAGCCGGTGGGGCTGGAGGTGTATGACCGGCTGAACCGGGACTACAACCTGGACGATCTGGTGCCGATTTACCGGATGCGGCGGGAAATTGGGGAGCGGGTTAGCCGCGAGATGTTCAACAAGTGGCTGATGGAAATGCAAGCCAAGGACATTTTTCAGCTGATGGCGGGAGAAGTGCCAGACATCACCCCCGATAAGCGCCAAGACTCGCTCGTCATTCCCGGAGGCGGATTGCGCTACTACGCCAAGCGCTTGAGTTAATTAGAGTTAATTAGACTGTCCTGAATTCTGTTG
>NZ_KB235952.1:63762-132543 GCF_000332335.1 Kamptonema formosum PCC 10802
GCAATTGGGGCTTATGAAGTGTTTAAACAGGTGGTGCTGGAAATTTACGCCCGGCTGAACCGGGATTACAATTTTGACAATCTGGTGCCAATTTACCGGATTCGGCGGGAGATTGGGGAGCGGGTTAGCCGCGAGATGTTCAACAAGTGGCTGATGGAAATGCAAGCCAAGGACATTTTTCAGCTGATGGCGGGAGAAGTGCCAGATATCACCCCCGATAAGCGCCAAGACTCGCTCGTCATTCCAGGAGGCGGATTGCGCTACTACGCCAAGCGCTTGAGTTAATGAGAGTTAATTAGACTGACCTGAATTCTGTTGCAGTTCCTTCCCCCAATCCGAATTACTATGGAAAATACCCCAGTTTCTCCGATGGAAGACCTCCACGCCGCCATCCAAAGCCGCAACCCATTTGACAAACCGGCGATTGTGAAAGATCCGGATGTCTGGGGGGAGGATTCCCTGATGTTCCCACCCTAAACGCTCACGCTTCTGATGCCGTTTTTCAGGCTCTTGAGTGGGTTCGGACAAGTCAATCCAGTCAGGATAAGGTGACTTCATTCGTGATAACTGCTCAGCAGGGCGTGGGGAAAAGTCACATCATCAGCCGGATTCGCCACCGGCTTGAGCGCGAGGGCGGTGGTGTATTTGTGTATGCCAGCGTCGATAAATATGGGGACTTGAATTTGATTAAGTCCCAATTCCAGAAAACTTTGGCAGAAAGCCTGAGAGAGCAAGGCAGTCAAGGAGTCATGCAGTGGCAAGAAGTGGCGACAGCGATGGTAAACAGCGTTACCAAAAAACCGCACTCACCCACTGAGATGATTGCCAATAAGTTTCCATTAGCCTTGGCCAAAAAGAAGAATTTGGTCGAAAGTTTGACGGGAGCGATTCTCAAAACCAAGCCTCATGCAGATCCTTATATTGTCCAGGCTATTTTGTGGACGCTCTCAGAGACTCGCGCACCGTTTGCAATCAAATGGCTGTCGGGTGAAGAGCTGGAGCAATCTCATGCGGCGGAGCTGGGATTGTCCAATCCTACAGTAACCAACCCGGAGCGAGAAAATAAAGCTCTGGATACGATCCGTCAAATCTTGAATTTGGTGACGGCTTACCAAACGGCAATTATTTGCTTTGACGAAATAGATGTCCTCAACAACTGCAATGAGGCTGGGCTGACAACGCCTCAGGTGGTGGCTGATTTAGTTAAAAGACTGTTTGATACAGTCCATCAATCGCCAAGCAGTAAAGGGGTTGTCTTTCTCACAGTAATGATGCCTGATACCTGGGCAAAGACTGTTAAGTTACTCGGAGGGGGAATACCGGATCGGGTTTCAGCCAAAGGAGCTCCCATTGATTTAAAACATCTGGGGGGAGATTATTTCGTTGAATTAGTCTCGCTGTGGCTGCAAGAGTTTTACCAGTCCCGCAGTTTAACGCCCCCTCAACCGCTCTACCCATTTGAAGAGACTCAACTCAGAGAATTTGCGGAGAAAAAACCAACTGTACGGGAAGCGTTGCGATGGTGTGAGGAGAACTTTAAGGTTCCCGCACCCCAACTTCCAGAAAACCCAGCTGAACGATTTGAACTGGCTCTCACGCGAGAGCTTGACGCGGATTTCAAAGAGCATCTAAAGGATAATTCCCGGATTGCTGAGGCGCTCAAATTTGGCTTTCATACGCTGGTAGGGCAGACGGTAGAAGGGGTGACGATTGAAGCCGTAACAGATGTCTTTGTGAGAAATGGCATCAAAGACAAATATATCAATTTCAAAGTGAACGGCCAAGAAAACGGCAAAACGGTCAAAATTGGCGTGGCTGTTCTGGAGAGCAGGTCTAACTCACTGGTGCATGGGTTGGAGCGGTTAAACAACTACAGAAAATATGATCTGACTCGGGGATGTTTAGTTCGTTCTCCAGAGAATAAAATTAATCGCAACTCGATGTCTTACTTCTGGCTGCAACAACTGACATCAAAAATGGGTGGTGAGTTAGTCCCACTAATAGAAGACCAAATCATCCCAATATTTGCCGTATATTCCGCCTTTCAAAAACGGGAAGCCTATAAGTTAAGCGAGGAGCAATTTTTCGAGTGTGTCTCTGAGAAGCGGCTAACGCTGGACAATCCTTTGCTGCGAGAAATTTTGAGCGATCCGTCCGGGAATATTCCCGAGGGTATCGTCGAGGATGACACTAAATCTGTAGAAGATTCTAGCGAAAAATCTGGGGACTCTCGCAAAGATGACTTGGACGATCTGGCTGATTTGTTTAATTAAGCATGAGCGAATCACTTATGCTGCAAACAGCGCTAGTTCTACCGGCTCCCGATGTGGAAGCCTTGGTCCAAGGGCGAACAATCTTAGCTATGCCTCGGATATTTATAAATCCGGGGCGAGCATTTTCCCTCTACCCAGCTGATGCCTCAATTAATTTACTCCCTCCCGAACGTTACTATAGATCAAATTTATTGCCTGTCGCTCAAACTTCTAGCAGTCAGCTGGGTGAGCAGACGGTGGCGATTAAAGCTTGGGCGAGGTGCGAACTCTGCCAAATCGTAGATGGCAGTGAATCTTTAGATTCCCTGTCGCGGCTAACAGGATTGACACCTGAGGCTTTACAGGAAACACTCGCGCAGCGGCAGCATATTTTTCTGGCTTACTTGCGCGTCTACCGGCTGCCTCAACCAATTGAGGTGCCGGTGAATTTCAACAGCCAGCAGATGATAGGGAAATTTGTCTCTTTGCCCGACACTCTGAGCGTGAGTGAATCTGTACCGGCACTCAGCGATTCTCAATTCGCCCACCGGCGGGTGAGGCTGGAAAAGCGAGAAGTGCCGGCGCATCCTGAATTGGAAGAATTGCAGGTGGAACTCGCCCAAATCGCCCTCACCAACCCAGCGGCTAAACAGCTAAACGAGGAACTCAAAATTTTTCTGGGTTGGCGTGGGGAGGTGCCGGTGAGTCAACCCGATGCAGATTGGGATTGGATTAGAACTATTGCTGAAGTTGGCAACTCCAGCGACGGTCAATCTTTTGAAAAGCTTGTCCGCCGCAGTTTCACCAAACTCGGTTTCTCCAACTCCAACCGCAAGCCAAAAGCCAGCCTCGACCCCAATGCAACCGGCGGCGCTGGGGGGTTAGATTTCTATTGCGAAACTCCCTATTCTGTGGTAGGAGAGTGTAAAGCCAGTAAAAATGAAAGTGTGCCGAATAAGGTGTCCGCCCAGCTTATCCATCTCGGTAACACTCATCTTGGCAAAGAACAGTTTGACCGCTCAATCAAGATAATTGTTGCGGCTGGCCCCTTAACTAGAGACGCTCAAAAGACAGCTGTTGGAAACCAAATTAATGTGATGCGCCCTGAAACTCTGCAAAGGCTGCTTGAACTGAAAGCAAAGCACCCTGGATCTATAGACTTGTTAGAGCTAAAGCCCTATTTGCAGTCAGCCCCTTTTGGTGAGAGGGCTGACGCTGAGCTGAACCGCTATATTGACAAGGTGTGGCAAAAGATTCGGGTGCGAGCGCACATTGTCGGGCTGGTGAAAGATTTCTTGGCCAAAAGCAAAAATGAAACGGTTGGGTTCAGCCAACTTCACGGGGTTTATGTCTATTCCAATCCACCTCAACCTCTGTTAAGTCGCGAGCAATTGCGGGATATTTTGATTGAGCTTTCTTCTCCTTTAACGGGTTATTTAGGGCGCGATGAGGCAAGTGACTGGGAGAGCGACTGCTTCTACTTCCTCCGCGAGTTGCCGGTGGATGGTTGAGAAAGAGCCGATTTGTGGGGTGCGTTGCTAAGAGTAATGAGTTTGTGGCGTATCAGGCGTCGGCGCGGGGTGGCGTGGTGCCGGTGCGATTCCCCTCGTTACCCTCGTTACCCTCGTTACCCTCGTTCCCAGGCTCCGCCTGGGAACGCCGTTTTGGAGGCAGAGCCTCCAAAAGGTTCGTAGTTGGGCTTTAGCCCTACCGGCTGCGTGCACGCCTAGGGGAGGTAGGGGAGTCAACCCCACCCCCTACCCCTGCGCGCGCACGGGAGCGGAGGAAGATTCTCCATTTGCTTAGCGAAGCCGTTTCTAGGATTAGCCTGGGAATTCAGAATTTTTTTTTCAAAACCTTCCGGATAGGCTCGGGGAACTGGGAAATAGCGTTCTATAAGTTTATCAGGGGCTAAGTTTTCAGTCCCTATCCCAACTATCAGGATCTATCAATATGTCGCCAAAATCTCACACTGCCAACGAAAATCATCACCCTGAAGCGCAAGTAAAAACTCGTCTCCTGCTTGCTTTATGGGATTTAGGGGAAGGTAATAATGAGGTTAACAAAAGTGACCTGACTGGCAAAGTCAAACGGACGGGTGAAAAATCGGGGGATTATCAGAGCCTGTATCAACTACTAGAGAAGGAAGGAGCGATTTCCATCGCCAAGGAAAAGCGAGTCGAGAAAATCTCGCTGACTGAGATGGGGCTGGAAATGCTAGGCGATGGTCTGAAAAAGTCTGAGTTCGAGGATGAGGCGAGTGGGGGAGCGCGAACCGTCAAGGCGCTGCTGAAGTGGATTCGCCATTTTGATAGTGCGGTGAGTGCGCCGGCGGCTCAAGTGAAGTCGGTGGTGCCGGCAATTGGGGCTTATGAAGTGTTTAAACAGGTGGTGCTGGAAATTTACGCCCGGCTGAACCGGGATTACAATTTTGACAATCTGGTGCCAATTTACCGGATTCGGCGGGAGATTGGGGAGCGGGTTAGCCGCGAGATGTTCAACAAGTGGCTGATGGAAATGCAAGCCAAGGACATTTTTCAGCTGATGGCGGGAGAAGTGCCAGACATCACCCCCGATAAGCGCCAAGACTCGCTCGTCATTCCCGGAGGCGGATTGCGCTACTACGCCAAGCGCTTGAGTTAATTAGAGTTAATTAGACTGTCCTGAATTCTGTTGCAGTTCCTTCCCCCAATCCGAATTACTATGGAAAATACCCCAGTTTCTCCGATGGAAGACCTCCACGCCGCCATCCAAAGCCGCAACCCATTTGACAAACCGGCGATTGTGAAAGATCCGGATGTCTGGGGGGAGGGATTCCCTGATGTTCCCACCCTAAACGCTCACGCTTCTGATGCCGTTTTTCAGGCTCTTGAGTGGGTTCGGACAAGTCAATCCAGTCAGGATAAGGTGACTTCATTCGTGATAACTGCTCAGCAGGGCGTGGGGAAAAGTCACATCATCAGCCGGATTCGCCACCGGCTTGAGCGCGAGGGCGGTGGTGTATTTGTGTATGCCAGCGTCGATAAATATGGGGACTTGAACCTGATGAAGTCCCAATTCCAGAAAACTTTGGCAGAAAGCCTGAAACAGCGTGGCAGTCAAGGGGTCATGCAGTGGCAAGAAGTGGCGACAGCGATGGTAAACACCGCTACAAAGACGCAGAATTCACCCACTAATATGATTGCCAATAAGTTTCCCTATGCCTTGGCTAAAAATAATAAGTTGATGGAACACTTGACGGAAGCGGTTCTCAGAAACAAGCCGCAGGCAGATCCTTATATTGTCCGGGCTATTTTGTGGACGCTCTCAGAGACTCGCGCACCTTTTGCCATCAAATGGCTGTCGGGTGAAGAACTGGAGCAATCTCATGCGGCGGAACTGGGATTGCCTAATCCTACAAGAACCAACCCAGACCGAGAAAATAAAGCCCTTGATACAGTCCGTCAAATCTTGAATTTGGTGACGGCTTACCAAACGGCAATTATTTGCTTTGACGAAATAGATGTCCTCAACAACTGCAATGAGGCTGGGCTGACAACGCCTCAGGTCGTTGCTGATTTAGTTAAAAGGCTGTTTGATACAGTCCATCAATCGCCCAGCAGTACAGGGGTTGTCTTTCTCACAGTAATGATGCCTGATACCTGGGCAAAGACTGTTAAGTTACTCGGAGGGGGAATACCGGATCGCGTTTCAGCCAAAGGCTCTCCCATTGATTTAAAATATCTGGGAGGAGATTCTTTCGTTGAATTAATCTCCCTGTGGCTGCAAGAGTTTTACCAGTCCCGCAATTTAACGCCACCTCAACCGCTTTACCCATTTGAAGAGACTGAACTCAGAGAATTTGCGGAGCAAAAACCAACTGTACGGGAAGCGTTGCGATGGTGTGCGGAGAACTTTAAGGTTCCCGCACCCCAACTTCCAGAAAACCCAGCTGAACGATTTGAACTGGCTCTCACGCGAGAACTTGAAGCTGATTTCAAAGAGCATCTCAAGGATAATTCCCGGATTGCTGAGGCGCTCAAATTTGGCTTTCATACGCTGACAGGGCAGACGGTGGAAGGCGTGACGATTGAAGCGGTAACAGATGTATTTGTGAAAGATGGCATCAAAGACAAATATATCAATTTCAAAGTGAACGGCCAAGAAAACGGCAAAGCGGTCAAAATTGGCGTGGCGGTTCTGGAGAGCCGGTCTAACTCACTGGTGTACGGGTTGGAGCGGTTAAACAACTACAGGAAATATGATCTGACTCGGGGATGTTTAGTTCGCTCCGCAGAAAAGAGAATTAATCGCAACTCCATGTCTCACTTCTGGCTGCACCAACTGACATCAAAAATGGGCGGTGAGTTTGTCCGACTAATAGAAGAGCAAATTATCCCAATATTTGCCGCATATTCTGCGTTTCACAAACGGGAAGCTTATAAGTTAAGTGAGGAGCAATTTTTTGAGTTCATATCTCAGAAGCGGCTCATCCTGGACAATCCTTTGCTGCGAGAGATTTTGAGCGCTCCCTCTGGTCATATTCCAGATGATGCTGTCGGTGAAGACAGCACAGATGACTTGGACGATTTGGGTGATTTGTTTAATTAAGCGTGAGCGAATCCCTTATGCTCCAAACAGCGCTAGTTCTGCCGGCTCCCGATGTGGAAGCCTTAATCCAAGGGCGAACAATCTTAGCTATGCCTCGGATATTTATAAATCCGGGGCGAGCATTTTCCCTCTACCCAGCGGATGCCTCAATTAATTCACTCCCTCCCGAACGTTATTATAGCTCAAATTTCTTGCCTGTCGCTCAAACTTCTATCAGTCAGCCGTGCGATCAGCCGGTGGCGATTAAAGCTTGGGCGAGGTGCGAACTCTGCCAAATCGTAGAGAGCAGTGAATCTTTAGATGCAGATGCTCTGTCGCGTCTGACAGTATGGACACCTGAGGCTTTGCAGGAAACACTCGCGCAGCGACAGCGTATTTTTTTGGCTTACTTGCGCGTCTACCGGCTGTCTCAACCAGTTGAAGTGCCGGTGAATCCTAACAGCCAGAAGATGATAGGGAAATTTGTGCCTTTGCGCCCTACTTTGAGGGAAACAGAATCTGCACCGGCACTCAGCGATTCTGAATTCACCAACCGGCGGGTGAGGTTGGAAAAGCGAGAAGTGCCGGCGCATCCTGAATTGGAAGAATTGCAGGCGGAACTCGCCCAAATCGCCCTCACCAACCCAGCGGCTAAACAGCTAAACGAGGAACTCCAAATCTTTCTGGGTTGGCGTGGGGAGGTGCCGGTGAGTCAACCCGATGCGGATTTGGATTGGATTAAAACTATTGCTGAAGTTGGCAACTCCAGCGACGGTCAATCTTTTGAAAAGCTTGTCCGCCGCAGTTTCCTCAAACTCGGTTTTTCCAACTCCAACCGCAAACCAGAAGCCAGCCTAAATCCCAATGCAACCGGCGGCGCTGGGGGGTTAGATTTCTATTGCGAAACTCCCTATTCTGTGGTAGGGGAGTGTAAAGCCAGTAAAAATGAAAGTGTGCCAAATAGTGTGTCCGCCCAGCTCATTCATCTGGGTCACACACATCTCGGTGCGGAACAGTTTGACCGCTCAATCAAGATAATTGTTGCCGCTGGCTCCTTAACTATATACGCGGAAAATGCAGCTGTTGGAAACCAAATAAATGTTATGCGTCCTAGAACTCTGCAAAGGTTAGTTGAACTGAAAGCAAAGCACCCTGGTGCTGTAAACTTGTTAGAGCTAAAACCCTATTTGCTGCAAACTCCTTTTGGTGAGGGGGCTGACACGGAGGTAAACCTCTACATTGACAGTGTGTGGGAAAAACTTAAGCTGCGTTCGCATATCATCAGTCTGGTGAAAGATTTCTCGGACAGAACAAACGGTCAAAGTGTTGGGTTCAGTCAGCTTCACGGGGTTTATGTCTATTCCAACCCACCGCAACCTCTTTTAAGTCGCGAACAATTGCGGGATATTTTGATTGAGATTTCTTCTCCTTTAACGGGTTACTTAGGTCGCGTTCGGGCAAGTGACTGGGAGAGCGATCGCTTTTACTTTCTCCGCGAGTTGCCGGTGGGGGGTTGAGAAAGAGCCGGGTTGTAGGGTGCGTTGCTCTTAGCAACGCACCTACTAATATGATAATATAACTTGTGGCAGTCAGGCCAGCAAACATGGAAAACTCTCAGTCCCAAACCCCCTCACCGGCACTCAATCGCATTGCCGTCATCGAGGGGGATATCACTCGGCAACGGGTGGATGCAATTGTCAACGCCGCCAACAGTTCCCTCCTGGGCGGTGGCGGTGTTGATGGCGCAATTCACCGCGCCGCCGGTCCGCAACTCCTGGAAGAATGCCGGCAGCTCAAAGGCTGTCGCACAGGAGAAGCCAAAATCACTCAGGGCTACAAACTTCCCGCTAAGTGGGTTATTCATACCGTTGGCCCAATTTGGCAAGGTGGCTTTCGCAACGAGGATGAGCTATTAGCTCAGTGCTATCGCAATAGCTTGGCGCTGGCAGAAGTTCACGGCATTAAAACGATTGCCTTCCCCGCAATTAGCACCGGCATTTACCGGTTCCCGATGCAGCGAGCCACTGGCATCGCCGTCACTGAAGTTAAGAACTTTTTAGAGGAAAATGCCTCGCTTGAAAAGGTTATCTTTGTTTGCTTTTCACCCCAAATAGCGAATTGCTACTTGCAAACACTCAGGGAAATAACCGGCGCGACTTGAGGGGAGTAAGATCGTCATGGGGCGCACCTCCGAAGCGCGAATTGCCGGCTGGACTGAGTGCCGGTATCCAAAATCACCCAAGCCGGCACCCCAAATCTGGGAAAATCAAGAACAATCCCTAACCGTCTTTGCAGACAGAGGAACGCTCAATGGAAATCCCCGAAATCACTGCCCAACTCCTAGCTGCCAAAAAAGCTAAGGGACTCAGCTTTGCCGATTTGGAAAAAATTCTCGGGCGCGATGAGGTGTGGGTTGCCGCCCTCTTCTACCGGCAAGCCACCGCCTCCCTTGAAGAAGCCCAAAAACTCGCAGACGCCCTCGGACTCGGAGCGGCTGCCGCTGAACCGCTCACCGAGCCCCCCCTGAAAGGCTTGGGCCCAGTCGTCCCCACAGATCCGCTGATTTACCGGTTCTACGAAATCATGCAGGTCTACGGCATGCCGCTCAAGGCCATCATCCACGAGAAGTTCGGCGACGGCATTATGAGCGCCATTGACTTGTTTCAATCCCGTTTCCGGGATTCAGCTGGCCAAAAATTATCCGCTCCCGCAACCTGCTGAAATCATTGTCGCATTCATTTGGGCAGATTTGCACAACGGGGATGCTCCCCATCGACTTCACCCTGGATGTGGACAAAGAACCCGACCCCAAGGGCGAGCGCGTCAAAATCACCATGTCCGGCAAGTTCCTGCCCTACAAGAAGTGGTAGCCCTCTCCCTATAGGGCCACAAGCACCGGCACAGCGCCGGCTGAGAGCCCACTCCGCCGGCGTCCCACCGGCGCGCTAGTCCGTTTTACTCTGGGTACATTTGCCATTTTTGCGAGAAAACGGTAAAATTAGATACAGAAATGAAATAGTTTTACCTCATGCACCTCTCAAATTCCGACAGGTCCAGCTATCCCAGGAGAAGCGCCGATATGAAACTCACCTATCGGGGTGCCAGCGCGGCATACGAACTCCCCACCACCGACATGCTCGAAGGCGATATTGGCGGGACATATCGGGGGCAGCCGTGGAGATTGCGCTATCCCAGACACATGCCCGAGGTCCAGCCGATTGCCGAGCTGAAATATCGGGGCGTGCCCTATGGCACTGGCCAGCCGGCACAACCCGAAGCTCGCGTCCCACCGTCCGCCGCACTCTGGCAGATGGCAGCCTTCATCCCCAAATCCCGCAAAGCCCTCCTCTGTGAAACGGCCAAAATTCACCGCGCCAATCTCTACCACAACTTGGAGCGGCGCATGCAAGCAGCCATTGCCCGGGGGGACAAAAAACTGCTCCAGCTGCTAGAAAGCGAGTTCCAGCAGCTGGCTTGCTGAAGCGCACCCCTCTTCTCCGGGGCGGGGCTGGTCCCGGTTCAGCCAGACGCCCCGCAAACCGGCTCGGGTGGCTCCAAGCCAGTCTTCTCTATAACTGTCGCCAATGTGCAGGGCTGCTTCCGCTGAGCAGTCATGTTTTTGCAATGCGGCGGCAAAAATTTGGGCGTCTGGCTTCGCCGCACCCACCTCGGTGGAAACAGTCACCGAGGTGAAAAACTCGGCCAGATCCAGCGCCCGCAACACTGGGCGCAACCGGGAATCAAAATTCGACAGCACGCCGAGCTGGATACCTTGCTCGCGCCACCGCTCTAGTGCCGGTCGCACATCAGGATAGACAGCCCAGGGCTCGGCGGTGGCGAAGTGGCCATACAGTTCGGCAAAGAAACTGTCAAAGTTGGCGAACTGGTTGAGAGCACCGGCACGCTCGAAGGTGCTGCGGGCGACGGCGAGCCACCACTGGAACTCCCGCTGGGGAATCTCCGCCGGCTCAACCCCCGGAAAGCATGCCGGTGCCGATGCCTTGAAGCTCTCGAAAAAGGCCCGATTGAGCGCCGGCGCTGAAACCTCAACCCCACACCGGCTCGCCAGCCGGCCATACACCTCGCCCACACTGCCCCGCACGCCAAACAGGGTGCCGGCGGCATCTAAAAAAATCACTTTCGGTCGCATTGCAACTTTGGATGTTCGATCGCTGGATTGCTACTACCATCTCACACCCACCTGCCAAACCCAGTCCCCCCGCCCGATGAAAATCTCCCCCCCGCTCGCTTTTCAGGCCCGGAGAGCAATAAAACGATTTACGACTAAATGATTTTCAAAAAAGTCCGAATTCAGACCTGTTTTGTATATATGCTTTCTTCCGGATATTATCAAATTTCCTCCTGACCTGTCCCCTAGAGGCCCATCTCCGCGTCCCGCACCGGTTCAAAACTCTGCTTTTAATTTGCATATTCAAGAGAGGGGGCCTAGCCTACAGGGTTGCATTTCCAGGAGTAGCCTGGGGGCGAGAGAGTAGAGATGGATAGCGCGAATTAAATGCGCAACAGCTTGTCGCTGGGTGCCTGGGTTGAGAAAGGAGGCAGAGCCAAAGAGCGTTGCGCTCCCAGGCGGAGCCTGGGAACGAGAGAGTAAGCAGCTTGCCGCCAGAGATAGCGCCTAGAGTCAGGAAAGCATGTCTTGCAGGGGCTGAGCCATCCAGTTGAAAGCGACTTTCAGCTGGTGGTCAAAGGTGGGCATGCGGTAGAGGTAGGTGAGACGCCGCGCCAGGTTGGCGAGAGGGCCATCGAGTTTGACGCCCAAGCCGGTGAGGGTGGCGCTGTCCATTCCCAAGGTCATCATTTCTCCCAGCCCCTGGTAGCGGAAGGGCAGCAGGGGGCGATCAGTGAGAGACGCCCAGATATTCCAAGCGACATAATCCGCTTGCTGCATGGCAGCTTGGGCGGTTGCCGGCACTCGCTGGCCACCGGCATCCAGGCAGTCGGCCAAGTCTCCCAGGGCGAAGATTTCTGGGCGCTCTGCCACTTGCAGTGCCGGTGTGGTGACCAGCTGTCCGCGCTGGTTCTGCTTGAGGGGGAGCGATCGCACCGCCGGCGCTACCCGCGTCCCCACGGTCCACAGCACCAAATCCACGGGGATGATGTCCACCTGTCCTTTGTACAGGAGGGAAATGGTGTCTGCGGCGATCGATTGCACTGACGTTTCGAGATCGATCCAGACACCCCGCTCTTCCAGCGCCTTGGTGGCAGCTTGCCGGTTAAACTCGCCAGAGGTGCGCAGAATTGTGTCCGTTTGCTCAACCAGACGCAACCGGCTCCGTTGGCCCAGCCGGTCTGCTAGCTTGCACGCCACCTCAACGCCGCTGTAACCGGCACCGACAACCGCCACCCGAATAAAATCTCTGTCTGACGCCTCCAGCACTCGCAGTCGGTCTTCCAGGCGATAGGCGTCGGCAATGGTGCGGAACGGCAAAGCGTGCCGGTCGGCACCCGGCACCCTGTCCAGAGGCGTTTCCCCGCCGAGGGCGAGCACCAGCCGGTCGTAGGGGAGATCGTGACCGTCCTGCAGGCGCACTTCCTTGGACTCTATATCAATTTTAGCCACCTCGGCTTGATAGAAGCGGACGCCGGTGTTGGCCAAGAGTTCTGCAAACGGTGGGGCGATCTCCCAGGAACGCAGTTCGCCGGTGACGAGTTCGTACAGCAGGGGCGAGAACAAAAAGCGGTCATTTTGATCCACCAGCACAATTTCCGGTTTCTCTGGCTTTGTCCAGGGGAACTGACTCAATCGCAGAGCCGTGTAGAGACCTCCAAAGCCTCCACCGAGAATGCAAATGCGTGCGGGCTGTTTTGTCATAGGTGTTTGAGCGGGCGATCTGTTGCGGGTTGCACTCCTCTCACTTTAGCGAGAAACAGAGAAGTCTGGGAATGGGCATCACGCATGCATGGCATTGGGCATCACGCATGCATGGCATTTCCTCGTTCCCAGCCTGAGGCTGGGAACGCCTGAAAGGAGGCTCCGCCTCCCTCTCTCCTAGCAATTAAGGTTCTCAGTTGGATGAAGTACGCATAAGAAACCCGGTTTCTTTAAGAAACCGGGTTTTTCAGTCTCTCACTAATAAGAGAAAGGCTATATTTATCTGTCTTTGGATAGATGATACTCTCGGTTTAGGGAGGCAAAAATATAAAAGTTTCTCTGAAGGTCGGTTTGCACCGGCACGAAGCGGAGCGTGGGATGTAAGTCCTGTGGGGGGAGAGGTTGGAGGGTGCGGGGGTGGCTGTGCGGCGAGAGCTCACCCCTAGTGCTGGCACCATGCCTGGAAGTGCTAGCTATCGGCTGAGCGGGTTGAGTCGGCAAGCTGGAAAGCGTTTTCCATCGCCATTCTCTGCTCAGCGTTGCGCAGGAAGTAGCCGCTCATCATTGCGGAAGCCAGAAGCTGGCCTAGATTTTCGCGGCTGGTGGAGATGGTGACATTAAAGTGCTGCGGCGGTAAGCCTCCCAACATTTCTACAATGTTGTCCTCCATGACTTTAAACACTTCAGCGTTAGAGGGGTTGGACAGTTGCGCCACGGTTTCTGGGCTCATGGACTGAACATATTGCCACAACAAGTTGCCGCCTTCCGACTCGCTGCCAAAAAATTTTGGGGCTCGATTTGACAGATTGGTCACGGTTTTTACCTGCAATTTATAGATGTGTTTGCGCTCTGGATACTAATTTAGCAAGGGCGGCAGGGGGGCAAAGTGAGCCGAACCGAACCGCAGGCGGCGGATTCTCCCACCACCGGCGCGTCGCTGCGCCCCATCTGGGCGCTAGCACCGGCACTCTTATGGGGTGCTGGGAGTTCGGGGCTTGTCCCGCTCCGGGCGGGGGCAATTGGCCCGCCGGTCGGGGGCAATTGGCCCTCCCCTAGAGCTGCCGGTGGGGATATAGCGGTTTTCAGTGAAGTACATGCCAGAAACCCGGTTTCTTTAAGAAACCGGGTTTCTGAGTGCCTCACTCAGATGAAAATCGCTATAAAATATTCATATTGCACAATAAAGGGATGATTGAAACTTTTTGCGCCGGTCCAGCCGAACCCGGCACCCAACCCCTGCCCCGCATGCGGGAAGGGGGCTAGGAGGGGCTCATCCCGCGCTCTGTGCGACGCTTAAATACGGCTACCCGTCTGCTAGATTTAACTCACTTATGCCTTTTGGCCAGTTCTCTCAACTTTGGCAATCCCGGAAAATGAGGCGCGTTCGCACTCCGGCGCTGCTGCAAATGGAAGCGACTGAATGCGGCGCTGCCTCTCTAGGTATTATTCTGGGGTATTACGGTCGCGTGGTGCCCCTGGCTGAGCTGCGGCGCGAGTGTGGGGTTTCGCGAGACGGCAGCAATGCTTTGAATGTTCTCAAAGCTGCTAAGAATTATGGCTTGAATGCTAAGGGATTTAAGAAAAATCTGGACAGTGTGAGAGCTACTGAACCTCCCTACATTGTGTTCTGGAATTTCAATCACTTTCTGGTGGTGGAGGGGTTCGCTGGGGATAGGGTCTATTTGAACGATCCGGCGGCGGGGCGCAGGAAGATTTCTCTGCAAGAGTTTGACCGCGCTTACACCGGCGTGGTGCTGGTGATGGAGCCGGGACCGGATTTTAAGAAGGGGGGGAAGAAAAGAAATACTTTCTCGGCTTTGGGGGAGCGCCTGCAATTTTCTTGGGGGATTATTATCTCTTGTCTTGTGGCGGGGCTGCTGCTGACGGTCCCCCGGTTGGCGGTGCCGGCTTTCTCTCAAGTATTTGTGGATGAAATTCTGGTGGCGGAGCGAACGGAGTGGTTGCGCCCCCTGGTTTTGGGGATGCTTTTCACTGCGGCTGTTCGCGGGGTTCTGGCTCGCTTGCGCCTGCTCTATTTGCGGGGGCTGATGGTAAAATTGTCGGTGGTGATGTCGGGGGAGTTTCTCTGGCACATCTTGCGGCTGCCGGTGGGGTTTTACGCTCAGCGCTATGCGGGGGAAATTAGCAGTCGGGTTCAACTTAATGATAAGGTGGCGCAGGTGCTATCGGGGCGTCTGGCTACGACGGCAATTGATGCGCTGATGATGGTGTTTTATTTTCTGATTATGCTACAGTATGACTGGCTGCTCACCGGCATTGCGTTCGGGTTTGCCGGTGTGAACTTCCTGGCGCTGCAGTTGCTGTCGCGGACGCGGGTTGATGCGAATATGAAGCTGGCTCAGGAATACGGTAAGGTTTCTGGGATGGCGATTGCCGGCATCCAAATGATAGAAACGCTGAAGGCTTCGGGGCTGGAGTCGGACTCGTTCTCTAAGTTTGCCGGCTACTACGCTAAGGCGCTCAACGCCCAGCAAGAATTGGCTTTGCAGAGTCAAATCCTGACGGTGCTGCCGGCTATTTTGACGTCGCTGACGACTTCTGCTATATTGATGGTGGGGGGGTATAAGGTGATGGCAGGAAGCCTCAGCGTTGGCATGCTGGTGGCTTACCAGAGTTTGATGGCGAGTTTCCTGGAGCCGGTGAGCAGTTTGATTAATTTTGGCAGCACGCTGCAAGATTTGGAAACTGATTTGGATCGCTTGGATGATGTCCTGCAAAATCCGGTCGATCCGGAAGTGGCGCGAGGGGAGGACAAGTCGTCGGGCGCGGCTCAATTCGCAGCGCCGATCGCGAAGGAGCAAGTTTCTTTTCGCTTGCAGGGCTATGTGGAATTGCGGAATGTGACGTTTGGCTACAGCCGCGTGGCTAGCCCTCTGATTGAGAATTTTAGTTTGAGTTTGAAGCCAGGACAGCGCGTGGCGATTGTCGGGGGTTCGGGTTCGGGGAAGTCTACTGTGGTGAAGCTGATTTGCGGTCTTTATGAACCGTGGGAGGGGGAGATTTATTTTGATGGGGTGCCGCGCTCGCAGCTGCCCCGATCTATTATAGCAAATTCTGTGGCAATGGTGGAGCAGGATATTTTTCTGTTTGCGGGGACGGTGCGGGAAAATCTGACGCTCTGGGACCCGACTGTCCCGCAAGCGGATTTGGTGCGGGCTTGCGAAGATGCGGCGATTCACGATTTAATTGTATCTGGGTCTGGGGGGTATGAGGCGGCTTTAATTGAGGGGGGGATGAATTTCAGTGGCGGACAGCGCCAGCGGCTGGAAATCGCGCGGGCTTTGGTGAGAAATCCGGCGGTGCTGGCGCTGGATGAGGCGACGAGCGCTCTGGACGCTCAAACTGAATTGGCGATTGACAGGAATTTGCGCCGGCGCGGTTGCTCTTGCATTGTGGTGGCTCACCGGCTGAGCACAATTCGCGATTGCGATCAGATTATTGTGCTGGAGCGAGGGAAAGTGGTGCAGCGCGGAACTCACGAGCAGTTGTGGCAGTCTGGGGGGAAATATGCTGCTTTGATCCGCTCTGAACACTGAGTTTAAGGGGCATGGGGCATGGGGCATGGGGCATTGGGCTTTCCCCTAAACCCTAACCTCTAAACTCTAAACCCTAAACCCTAACCGCTAAAACCTAACCCCTAAACCTTAAACCCTAACGATGGAAATTTTGTGCCGGCTTAAAGGAAATGAACCGCTGCTACTAGATGACCCAAAAAAGGTGTGGGTAATTTTGTCGGGCAGTGTGGCGCTATTTGCGACGAAAGTTAAGGACAATTTGCCTGAGGGTGAGCGCCGCTATCTGTTCAGTGCCGGTGCTCTGGAGGCTCTGTTTGGGGCGGCGCTTGATGGGGGTGATCAGGGAGAAAGTGGGACGCAGATTGGGATTTTGGCGGTGGCGGTTGAGGCGACTGAACTGTCCCAATTTTCAATGGCGGATTTGGGGGCGCAGGTGGCGGCGGGTGAGGCGGGGGCGCTGGCGCTGGTGAGAGGTTGGGTGCGGCATTTGGGGGAGACGGGGTGCTGGGAGTATCCTGAGGCGAATTCTCGGGGAAATTTGTTGCTGAAGGAGCCGGTGAGCGCTGCGGAGGTGCCGGCTTTTTTGGCGGGTTCGCACGCGGATTTTTTCCGGTATTTGAATTGGCTGGAGCGGGAGGAAACTGAGGCGGCTTTTCGCCGGTTTGTTGAGCGGGAGCGCGTCAACCGGCAAGCGGTGAGCGGGGCGCTTTTGCAGCTGGCGGCGGCGCTGCAACCGCAGCGGGTTGAGCCGCCGGTTCAGGAGGGCGCGCCGCTGCTGGCGGCGGCGGGTGCGGTGGGGCGGGCGCTGGGGATTGAGGTCCGCCCACCGGCTCAGTCGGAAGACTGGAGCACGCTGAGGGAGCCGGTGGGGGCGATCGCTAGGGCGTCGCAATTTCGCACGCGGCGGGTGACTCTGGAGGATGGCTGGTGGCGGCAGGAATGTGGCCCTTTGCTGGGCTCTATCGCTGCGGACAGCCGCCCGGTCGCCCTGCTGCCGGCTGGGCGCGGTTACCTGCTGCTGGACCCGGCGAGCGGGCAAAAGGTGCCGGTGGGTGAGGCGGAGGCGGCGACTCTGGCGCGGAACGCTTACATGTTCTACCGGCCTCTGCCCAAGGTGGCGGACAAGCCGGTGGGGCTGTTGCAATTTGGCATCCGGGGCTACGAAAAGGACGCCGCCGGCATTCTGGCGATTGGGGCGATCGGCTCGCTGCTGGGGATGGTGGTGCCTCAGGCGACGGCAATTTTGGTGGACAGCGCCATTCCGGACAGCGATCGGGGGATGCTGTGGCAGCTGGGTTTGGCCCTGTTTGCGATCGCGTGCGGGCAGTCTGCGTTTCAGATGTCGCGCGGGATTCTTTCCCTGCGGGTGGAAAATGCCGCCGACAGCGCTTTGCAGCCGGCAATTTGGGACCGGCTGCTGCGATTGAGTCCGGGGTTTTTTCGCCAGTATTCTTCGGGGGATTTGCTCAGCCGCACGATGTCGGCGAGCGCTATCCGCCAGAAGCTTTCTGGAGCGACGCAGCGCACCTTGCTCAGCGGGGTTTTTGCGCTGCTGAATTTGTTTTTGATGTTTGCTTACAGCTGGCAGCTGGCTTTGGTGGGGGTTGGGGTTTCGCTTTTAGCGGTTTTGGTGACGGGGGTTTCTGGCTATTGGGCAGTCCGCAAATCGCGCCAGCAATTGGATTTGGATGGGGCGATTAATGGGCTGGCGGTGCAGCTGATTAATGGGGTGGCGAAACTGCGGGTGGCGATGGCTGAAGGGCGGGCGTTTGCGGCGTGGGCGAATAAGTACAGCGATCGCGTCCGACTGGAGGTGAGTTTGCAGCAAATTAATGATGCGGTTGCTATTTTTACTGAGGCGCTGCCTTTGGTGACTTCGGCGGTGCTGTACTGGGTGGGGGTGCAGCCGGTTGAGATATCTCAGCAGGGGGGTGGCGGGCTGACTTCGGGTGCGTTTCTGGCGTTTAATTCGGCGCTGGGGATTTTTCTGTCGGGGGCGATTGATTTGAGCAATACGGCGATTGGGCTGTTAGGAATTGTGCCGCTGTGGAAGCGAACGCTGCCGATTTTGCAGGCGCAACTGGAATATGACTCCGCGAAGGCAAATCCGGGGGCGCTGGGGGGGCGGGTTGCTCTGGATCGGGTTTCGTTTCGCTACCAAAAAGATGGGCCGGCGGTTCTGGATGGGGTGAGTTTGCGCGCGGAGCCGGGGGAATTTGTGGCAATTGTCGGGCCTTCTGGGAGTGGGAAGTCAACGATTTTGAGATTGCTTCTGGGGTTTGAAACTCCGGAGTCGGGCGGGGTGTTTTATGATGGTAAAAATTTGGCGGAATTGGATTTGGTGGCGGTGCGCCGGCAGTTGGGGGTGGTGCTGCAAAATGGTAGAATAGGTGCGGGTTCGATTTTTGAAAATATTGCGGCGGGGGGGCTGGTGTCGCAGGAGGAAGCTTGGGTGGCGGCGCAGATGGCCGGTTTTGCTGAGGATATCCAGCAAATGCCGATGGGTTTGCACACGGTTGTCAGTGAGGGGGGGACGAATCTTTCGGGGGGTCAAAGGCAGCGGTTGCTGATTGCTAGGGCGCTGGTGAATAAGCCGAGGGTTATTTTTCTGGATGAGGCGACAAGCTCTCTGGACAACCGCACGCAGGCGATTGTGACTGAGAGTTTGGGTAGGTTGAATGCGACGCGAATTGCGATTGCGCACCGGTTAAGTACGATTCGCAATGCTGACAGGATTTATGTGATTGAAGCGGGGCGGGTGGTGCAGGCGGGTGCGTTTGAGGAGTTGGTGAGGCAGGAGGGGCTGTTTGCGGAATTAGTGGCGCGACAGATGGAATGATAGGTTTGTAGTTGGGCTTTAGCCCGACCAGATCCTCTACTGCCGGCGAAGTTTTCACAGGTGGCGGTTGCCCGCATTTCGGAAGCGACTGCCTCCTGTGAATGGACAAGCGGATTGAAAGCCTAACAGGTTATAATAAGAGGTGAGTTTACCGGAATAGGCGAGGGCGCGAACAAGGACAGATAAAATGCAAGAAAAAGGCAGGAAAATCTTCCGGGAAGAAGCGCTAGAGCAGCTGTCTTCGCCGGAACAGCTCGACCGGCTCATGCGCGCTGTCAGCCCCCAAACATGGTTGCCTCTGGCGGCGACCGGCTTTTTAGTGGTGGCGGCTGGAATTTGGAGTGTGGTGGGGCGAATTCCACTGACGGTTTCTGGCGTGGGCGTGCTGGTGCGCCCCCGGAATGTGGTGCAATTTCAGACGCCCAGTGCCGGTCAGGTATTAAATATTAGCGTTAAGGCGGGAGATTCGGTAAAAAAAGGTGAGGTGCTGGCGACAATCGACCAATCACAGCTGAAGCAAGAACTGCAGCAAGAGCGAGCCAAGCTAGCGGAACTGCAACAGCAGAAGAAAAATGCCGGCACCCTCGAACAGCAGCAGGTTGCTCTGGAAAGAAGAAATATTGAGCAGCAGCGGAGAGATTTGCAGAAAAGTTTGCAGCGTGAGGCAGTCGCGCCGGTGGTGCGGGAAAAAACTCTCGCAGCGCTGGAACAAAAGCGCAAAAGCCTTCAGGAAAGCTTGCGCCGGGAGCAAATCGCACCGGCACTGCGCCAGCAAACGCTAGCAGCATTGGAGCAAAGACGGAAAAGCCTTCAGGAGAGCTTGCGCCGAGAGCAAGTCGCGCCAAACCTGCGACAGGAAAATCTGGCGGCGCTTGCCGAAAAGCGCAAAAGCCTGCAGCTGCAAAAGGAACAAATCACCTCCTTGCTGGCAACCAGACAGCAGCGAGTCGAAACCAGGCGTCGCCTATTTCAGGAGAAGCTCGTCAGCCAAGACATCATGCTGCAAGCAGAGGAAGAACTTTTCAGCGCTCAGAGACAGCTGGCGGACCTGGAAGCGCAATTGAAAGAGCTCGACGTTCAAGAAACCAACGTTGAGCGAGATTACCTGCAAAACCTCAACCGAATTGACGACATCAAAAATAGCCTGCAACAAATCGACCTGGAAGTCGCCAACACCGAACGGGATTACCTGCAAAGCCAGAACAGAATGGACGACATCAAAACCAGCCTCCAGCAAATCGACGTTGACGTCGCCAGCGCCGAGCGCGAGTACCTGCAAAGCCTCAACAAAATTGACCAAATTAAGACCCAAATCAAGGATCTCGACGCCCAAGAGGCGAAGCTGAACCGAGAAACCCTGGAAAAACAAAACGACGCAACGAACGAGATTCAGCAAGTTAAGCGCCGGATCGAGCAACTGGAGCTGCAATTAACAAAAGAAAGCAAAATTGTCAGCCCCTATGATGGCCAAATCTTAGAATTGAGCGCGGTTGCCGGTCAAATTGTCAGCGCCGGCACCCGTATTGGCGCGATGGAAGCTGAAGAGGCGAACGCCAAATTAGAAAGCCTTGTCTACTTTGCGGATAGGGATGGCAAGCAAATTAAATCCGGAATGCCGGTGCAAGTGACTCCCAGTGTCGTCCAGCGCGAACGCTACGGCGGTATTGTGGGAGTCGTGACGAAAGTCTCGCCTTTTCCTGTTACAGTTCAAGACATTACAGCGATTGTCGGCAACGAAGAGTTGGCAAGAAGCCTCGCCAGCGATAGTGGGGCGCGGGTGCAAGTCTTTGTGCGGCTGCAAGAAGACTCAAGCACCACCAGCGGTTACAAATGGTCTTCCTCAAAAGGACCGTCCTTAAAAATTTCATCCGGCACAACTGCCCAAGTCCGAGTCAAAGTTGAAGAAGTCGCCCCCATCTCTTATATTATTCCAATATTGCGCAGTTGGAGTGGCATTTATTAACAAAAAATTCGAGCGAAGTGCTGAGAAACCCGGTTTCTTAAAGAAACCGGGTTTCTGGCGCATACTTCATCCAACTGAAAAGGAAATCAGCCCAACCTGAGGGTTCTAGCAATATTCACTTAGGTTCGGACACACCCGTCGGAAAGGAACGCCTATCCTGCGAGGTTATGACGTAGGGCAGGCGAGACGCCTGCCCTAACCTAAGTGGCTAGTGCTATACTAGCGAGCCGCTTCCCGCAGTTCCCCAGGGCGAACGGTGAGCTCCAGGGTTTGGTCCCCCCGCTGCACTGTCAGCCGCAAAGGCTGGGCGATGCGGCTTTTTTCCACCGCGCTTTGCAACTTTTCGGCAGTGGTTACAGGCTGCCCATCGACTTCTGAAATCACGTCTGCGCGGCGCAAACCGGCAGCGGCGGATGGACTGTCGGGAATCACTTGCACCACAAGCACCCCATTCATTTCAGGTACAGTAAAGGGCGAATTGGGGTCACTGTTGGACTGTTTGGCAATTTCTGGAGTCAGCGTGAGCATGCGAATGCCGATGTAGGGGTGCGGGATTTTTTCGCCGCGAGCCAGGGAGTCTTTAATCTGCTTGGCTTTCTCGATAGGAATGGCAAACCCAATCCCCTGCGCTTCGGCGCGAATCGCCGTGTTAATTCCGATAACTTCACCCCGCTCGTTCAGCAGGGGTCCGCCAGAGTTGCCGGGATTGATAGCGGCATCCGTTTGAATAAAATCGAGGCGTTTGTCAGGAATGCCGACTTGGGCGCTGGAGCGGTCGGTGGTGCTGATAATTCCCAGGGTGACAGTGTTGTCTAGCCCCAAGGGGTTGCCAACTGCAATCGCCCAGTCTCCCACCTGTACTTGAGAGGAGTTTCCTAAGGGTGCCACCGGCAGGTCCTGTCCAGGAATTTTCACCACCGCCAGATCGGACGGCTCGTCAATTCCCCTGACAGATCCTTTGAAAGTGCGCCCGTCCTTGAGGGTGACGCTGACGGTATCGGCACCGCTGACGACGTGAGCGTTGGTGAGGATGATGCCGGTGCTGTCAATAATGAAACCGGACCCCTGACCGCGCTGGTGATACTCTCTGGGCTGTCTGGAATACATGCCGTCTCCAAAAAAGTCGCGCAAGAAAGGGTCGTCAAAGAAGAAATCAGGTGTTTTCTGGGTGATGACGCGCTCGGTGTCGATGCGCACCACTGCCGGTCCGACTCGATTCACGGCGGCTGTCACAAAGCTGCCGCTGTCCGCACGCAGCGCTGGAACTGCCGCAAGCTCAGCCGGCTGAACCTGCGAAACCGCCGGCACAGGTGCCAGTTTGGGAATCAGCAGGTTGGGAAATGCCCGCAACGTAGCCAAGGTCAAGGCAAAACTCAAGACCGCCGCTAGGGCGTAACCGCCGACTTGACGCAGGGGCGGAAAACGTTGCTCAGAAGAAGATGTCATTGGGGAACCCCTCCACTTTCTAAAGACCGCTCAACCGGCTCGACTTTTTATTCTTATTCCCGTTTAGTATAGCAGTTTTAAATAATTTGCGCAACCGCTGTTGGCCCAGAAACCCGGTTTCTTTAAGAAACCGGGTTTCTGAAACTTACAGGAAGTAATTTGGGGCGCTACCTATCGTCTCACCTCGGAATTACAAGGGAGGGCCGGTAGGGCTAAAGCCCTACTACAAACCTTTTCAAGTCAGAGCCTGGGAATGAGAACCGGGAGGCAGAGCCGACCGATTCCTCACATTAATTACCGGCGTTCGACGAAATCGGCGTCAATCACATCTTCGCCACCGGCACTGCTGCCGGGATCGCCGGCGTGAGCTTTACTGCTGGGAGCGCTGCCTCCCGCTTGAGCGTAGATCGCGCTGCCAATTTGCATCATAGCTTGCTGCAAATTATCGCTGAGAGACTTGATGCGATCGGAATTGTTAGTGTTGATAGCTTCCCGCAAATCCTTAATCAGCCCTTCAGCGCGGCTCCGGTCAGCAGCCGGCACTTTATCGCCCAAGTCTTTGAGCTGTTTCTCGGCTTGATAAGCCAAAGAATCCGCCATATTCTTGGTGTCGATTTCTTCGCGGCGCTTGCGGTCAGATTCTGCATTCCGCTCAGCTTCTTTAACCATCCGCTCTACGTCGCTCTTATCGAGAGTGGAGGCACCGGTGATGGTAATGGACTGTTGCTTGCCAGTTCCTTTATCTTTAGCTGAGACGGACAGGATGCCATTGGCGTCGATGTCGAACGTGACTTCGATTTGGGGAACGCCTCTGGGTGCTGCGGGAATCCCATCCAGGCGGAAGTTGCCCAAGCTCTTGCTGTCAGAAGCAATTTCTCGCTCGCCTTGCAGGACGTGGATGTCCACGTTTGTTTGCCCGTCTGCAGCGGTGGAGAAAACTTCCGATTTCTTGACGGGGATGGTGGTGTTGCGGGGGATGATTTTCGTCATCACGCCGCCGAGAGTTTCCACGCCAAGAGAGAGAGGCGTGACATCCAGCAGCACGATATCTTTGACTTCACCGCCCAGCACGCCGGCTTGAATTGCAGCGCCAACCGCCACAACTTCATCGGGGTTAACGCCCTGACAGGGTTCTTTGCCGGTCAGGCGCTTCACCAGTTGCTGCACGGCGGGAATCCGGGTGGAACCGCCGACGAGCACAACTTCATCGAGATCCGCCGCATTCAGTTTAGCATCTCGCAGGGCTTGCTCCACCGGCCCGCGACAGCGCTCGAGCAAATCCGAGCAAAGTTCTTCAAATTTAACTCGCGTCAGGCTCACGTCCAGGTGTTTTGGCCCTTGTGGAGTGGCGGTGATGAAGGGGAGATTGATGGTGGTTTGAGTGGCGCTAGACAGTTCAATTTTTGCCTTTTCCGCCGCTTCAGTCAGCCGCTGCAGCGCTTGCCGGTCTTTGCGCAGGTCAACCCCTTCGTTGCGCTTGAACTCATCCGCCAGCCAATCGACTATTTTCTTGTCGAAGTCATCGCCGCCGAGATGGGTATCGCCACTGGTCGATTTGACTTCAAATACGCCATCGCCCACTTCCAATACTGACACGTCAAAGGTGCCGCCGCCCAGGTCAAAGACGAGGATAGTTTCGCTGTTCTTTTTATCCAGACCGTAGGCTAGGGAGGCGGCAGTGGGTTCGTTGATGATGCGCAGGACTTCTATCCCGGCAATTCTGCCGGCATCTTTAGTCGCTTGGCGCTGCGAGTCGTTAAAATAGGCGGGGACGGTAATAACGGCTTGCGTGACTTTTTCGCCCAGATATTTGCTGGCGTCATCCACGAGTTTGCGCAGGACTTGGGCGGAAATTTCTTCGGGGGCGAATTGGGATTTAGCGGCGGGGCAGTCCAGTTTGACGTTGCCGGTGCTGTCGCGCAGGACTTTGTAGGAAACTTCGGTCGCTTCGTGGGTGACTTCGCTGTATTTGCGCCCGATGAAGCGCTTGACTGAATAGAAGGTATTTTCGGGGTTCATCACCGCTTGGCGTTTGGCGATTTGGCCGACCAAGCGGTCGCCGGTCTTGGTGTGAGCGACGACAGAGGGGGTGGTGCGACCGCCTTCTGCGTTAGCAATCACCACGGGTCGCCCACCTTCCATCACTGCCACACAAGAGTTGGTGGTCCCCAAGTCAATGCCGACTACTTTTGCCATAATCTTAACTCCTAATTGATGCTAAATGATGGTTTTAGGCGAGCCCTTCTAACTGCGGGGTGCGTCAGGACGCACCCGGCATCACGTTTAGATTATCCGAGGTTAACTTTCACAACTCGGTTCTTCTCTTCTTCGGCTTTCGGCAGGGTTAGGTTCAGGATGCCATTTTTGTATTCAGCCTGTACCTTGGTATTTTCCACCCGAGCCGGTAAGGGAATCACGCGGCGGAACTGACCGTAGCGAAATTCTGTGCGAGTCACGCCTTTTGTTTCGGTTCGGGCTTCATGCTTGCGCTCGCCGGTAATCGCGATCGCTTCCGCTGTGACTTGCACGTCTAAGTCTTTGGGTTCCAAGCCGGGAACTTCCAGTCTCAGGTGGATGGCTTCAGGGGTTTCGGTGATCTCAGCTGGGGGGATAAAGTCGGTAACAGTGTTTTCCCCATTGCTGGGTGCCGTCAGGCTGTCGAAGAGCCGGTTCATTTCCCGCTGCAAGGTTTCCATCTCGCGATAAGGGTTCCAACGAACGAGTGCCATAGGGGTTGCCTCCTGAATTTAAGGTTGGGATTAAGCTGAGGCTGTTGCCTGAATTTCCGCCTCTGATAGTTAGCATATGCAGGATGGCTGCGGGAGTAAATTCGGTTCTAACGAGTTCCTGACTGGTAATTTCCGCACTCTCAAGCTGTATGGGTCGCCCCATTCAGGCTGCAGGCTAAACCGATCCGATCCATGTTCGGTAAAGTGTACTTCAGCTGTAGGGTGCGGTGGGAAAGGGAACGCACCGAGAGCGCCTATTGACCAAAGTGGGATGCTGCCGCTGCCACTCCCCAGCCGCCAGGGCAAACTCTCTTTTATATATAAGAGGGAGAAGCTAAGCCTCATTCCCGAGCTAAAGCGGAGCCCGGCTCAACTTGCCAATGCACCGGCTCCACTAGCTTATGCACCGGGTAGGGTTAGGGTTTTCCGCAGATGTTGTGAGACGGTTCTGGGCGCGGGAAGGGTTCTGCCAAAGTGGGAGAGGGGTTATACAGGAAGGGACAGCTCAGTAATGGACACGGCACCGGCACGCATTGCTTATCTGTTAAACGGAGGGTCTATTGCGATATATAAGGCGTCAATACCCTTCCTGTCAATTTCAGAACCCCGGTTTATTAAAGAACCCGGGGTTATCGGCCAAAAGCGAGTGCGCAAATAATTTACAACTGCTACATAACCCCTTCTTTGAAAAATCCTCCGGAGATTAACAGGAGATAATCTTGCAGGACGCGCCCGTTGCGGCGGCCTTCGGAAAGGGCGGTCGCAATGCTTTTGATTGCAATCACTGGATATCACCGGCTTCCCACTTCAGGAACCGTGGGGGCGACTGGCTGGCCGGCTGGATGCCGCCTGTGTGTCCCTTGCAGCGGGCGAGGCGTGCTGTTTCCTGAAAAAGGAGCGGGAAAGGGGAAATTAATGCAGGCGGCACCAGCAAGGGCTTGTTGCCGGTGCCCGCGAGCGGAGTTCGCATGCCCGCGACTGCCGGGTGCCGCGCTTGCGGGCGTATTTAACCGGCAGAGATTTTCTGGAGATTCCGGATAGCAAGGCAATCAGTCCGGAGGGCGCACCAGCACTAAATGCGAAGCTGGTTTAATCAAAGGGTCGCTCCCGCACGTTAAGCTTGCGGTTTGGGTAATTAATTTCCCGAACGGCGCTTGCCGACCGAGCGCCAAACTGCAGCCCTCCTCCCATCCGCTTCAAAATCTCCGGACTAACACCTCAAAGAGTGCGAATAAAAAAATACAACAGCCGGCTATTAGCGAATTAATTACTTCAGGACTTTTTCCTATGGTAACGAAACTTAAGGTTCTCCGAGACACGATTTTGAAACTGAAGCCGGTGCCATCAGACCAGCTTACACCAGCAGAAAAATACGAAATAAAAGCGGGGAAAGAATTGGAACTCCACTCCTATTCTTACGTTCGGAATCACATTCGATTTGCGCTCCGCAAGGATTTCTTCAAAGGGCGGAATACTTGGTACGCCTTTGGGCAACATGTGCAGATCGTTACCGACCAGCGCAAACCCCCTATTTCCTCACCCTCTGCAGCCGGCAGCGTTAAGCTCTCAGTCCCTTACAAGTCCCAGCTTGACAACTGGTACAACCCGACAGGCGCTTGCAATGTCACATCCCTGGCCATGTGTCTGGAGTACCTGGGCGCTTCTCGCAAGAGCAGTTATGGCCAATTTGAGGATGAGCTTTACGAGTACGCCGAAAATCGCGGCCTGAGCCGGCACGAGCCCTTAGATTTGGCCAGGATTGTGGAAGCTTATGGCTGCCGCGATGACTTCAACCCCAATGCTACGATCGAGGAGGTAAAACGTTGGTTAGCCGGCGGCAATCCCGCAGTTATCCACGGGTACTTCACCTCTTCTGGCCACATTATCACCCTGGTCGGTTATGACAGTAACGGCTTTATCGTCCACGATCCCTACGGGGAGTGGTTCTCCACCGGCTATCGCACAGACCTCAGCGGTGCATTTTTGCCATACTCATATGACCTGATCCGCCAGACCTGCATCCCTGACGGGGACTTCTGGGTTCACTTTATCTCGCGGTAAAAGCCAAAAGCAATGCCTACTATCCGGATGATTAATTTTATATTAATTACGGGTAGTGCTTTTATTTAAGGTTCATCCGGAAGAAATTGATTAACCGGATATGCCTGCCGGTGGCGCTCGGTTGGACGCACCAGGCGGGCTTTTTACTTTGAACCGCAGCAGGCGTCTGGGAAACCCGGCAGCGCCACCGCCGGATCGGAATTCCCGCAGAACCTGATGCGGGCCGGCAGAAATAATAAGATTGATCGAGGTCTTTTCTAATGGCTGACTTCATGACCTATTGCCTTGGTGTCCTTACCCGTTCTGGTTTAGTCATGGCTGCGGACTCTCGCACCAATGCTGGAGTCGATTATATCTCCACCTACCAGAAACTGTTTGATTTTTCCAATCCGGGGGAGCGGGTGCTCCTGCTGTGCACCTCAGGAAACCTGTCGATGACCCAAGCCGCTCTAACCTTGCTGCGCAGAGATATCAAGGTTCAGGAGAGCCCCAGTCTCCACAGCTTGCCAACCCTATACGACGTCGCTCGCTATATCGGGGAGAAGATCCGCCACATCCAGGAGCAAGACAAGTCTTGGCTGAAGCAAGACGGCATTAACGCTCAGTGCAGCATCCTTTTAGGAGGCCAAATAAAAGGAGAAGAACCGGGACTGTATCTCGTTTACAGCCAGGGAAACTGCATTCACGCCACCAAGGAAACCCCTTTTCTGCAGATTGGCGAAACCAAATATGGCAAGCCGATTCTAGACCGCTCCCTCAGTTTTGAAACCCCCTTGGAAGTGGCGGCGAAATGCGCCCTGCTGTCCATTGACTCGACGATGAAGTCCAACATCTCTGTCGGGCCACCCATTAACCTGGCGATGTACGAGACTGACAGCTTTATTATCCGGCACCAGCTGAAACTGCGTCTGGGAGACCCCTATCTGGCCCAGATTCGCAAGTTGTGGGAAGAACACCTGAAAAAGGCTGTCGAGCACATGCCCAATATCGACTGGCAGCATATTGAGGATTCTAAAGCAGACGTCCTCATCGACTGATCTCACCGGCAGCATCTCTTTTTCGCACATAGCGCATTTGGCAGCGCCCGGTCATTTCCCTCGTTCCCAGGCAGAGCCTGGGAAAGCCGCTTTGGAGGCTCTGCCTCCTTTCGACCACATGCGGATTAAAAGCCTAACAGTTTAGCAATTTGAGATAGATATAGCGCATCTCATTTGAATGAGATGCCCTCCAGAAACCCGGCTTCTAAAGAAACCGGGTTTCTCAGTCCCTCACTAATATGAGAGACGCTAGAGTGTTCCCCCGGGTTGGTGAAAACGCTTTTCTGCCCTTTTTTCAATCCAAAATCGAAAATCCGGGCATCCAAAATCGGCTCACCCCCCAAAACCGCGAAGCACCCGAAAGATATCCGAAAAATCATCCGTCCACAGGGGATCTCCCTCCGTTGCGGGAACCGGCTGCCAGCGCGAGTCACTGGCGAGGGTGCCAAAATCCCCCTGCCGGCGGGCGAGCAGCACCCAGTGAGAGGGCGATTTCCCCCTTTCCCTCTCCGCAGGAGAAATCTCCCGCTGCAACTGCTGCAGCGCTGACAGCCCTAAATGACGCGCTAAAGCGCCCAAGACCGGCTCTAGATTAATGTAGCGGTTGGAGATATTAATTGCCAGCAACCCGTGTTCGGTCAACTTGCTGAAATACAGCTGGATAGCTTCCCGCGTTACCAGGTGGACTGGAATTGAATCCGAGCTAAACGCATCCATGACCAGCAAGTCATAGTGACTGTCCGGCACCTGCGCCAGTTGCAGGCGAGCGTCCCCCAGCACCACAGAAAAAGGCGCTTTTGAGTCTTCCAGAAAAGTGAAATAATTGGGGTTGCGAGCCAGCTTTTCCACCGCCGGATCTATCTCGTAAAATGTCCACTTTTGCCCCGGTGCTGAGTAGGCGGCTAGCGTCCCAATTCCCAGCCCCAGCACGGCCACGCGAGACAGGCGCTTGCTGGCATTCAAAGACTGGAATAGTTGCCCGATAGGGCCAGTGCGGTAAAAATAGGTCAGGGGTTCCCGCCGGCGCTGCGCGTCGAGACTTTGCTTTCCGTGCAGGGTTGTGCCGTGCAAGAGACTGCGGTATTCTCCGCGCCGGTCAGTCACCACCCGGTTCACCCCAAAAAAACTCCGGTCGATGTGGAGGACTCCCCCCATGTTTCCCAGAGCAAACTGGCTGAGCAGAACAATTAAGATGAAGCCGGTGACAAGCCGCCCCAGCCCGAGGGAAAAAGTGTAAAACATGGCAGCTAGCAGGCTAAATGCCACCAGATTGCCCAACAGGTTGCCCGTGAAGCCTTTGGGATCGAACCCAACGATTAGAGCGCCGAATAGTAAACCCAAGCTCACAAGTCTGGCCGTCCGCAATTTCAAGTTTAAAAATGAAAATTTCTCCCGGCTGTCTTTTTCCGCCAATTCACTCGCTCGGTGGGGTTGACGTTTGGCTTGTTCAGAGGTATAATCTCCCGCAAGCAAGATGCTGAGCGACATGATGAGAGGGTACTCCAGAACAGAGGGAAACAGCAAAGGGGCTGCGAGGGCATTAAACCAGCCCCCGAGGACACCGCCAAAAGCAATCCAGAGGTAAAAACTGGTGAGGTGCTGGCTGTTAGGCCGGCTCCTTTGCAATTCCCCGTGAAAAACACAGCCGGCGACAGAGAATCCCGCTAAATGCAACGGAAGCAACAGCCACACCGGCTGCATCACCTTCAGCAAAGATAAAATAATTAGTGGCGTCAGTAATAAAGGCAGCAGCGCCATCAAAGTCTTGTGCGGCAGCAGCGGTTTGCTAGCAAAGGTCAAAATGAACGTCAGCAGATAAATCGCCAGAGGAACAGCCCACAGCAGCGGCAGAGAGGCAATATCTGTTGTAATATAAGTGGTGACTCCTAAAAGCAAACTGGAGGGAATAAACGACAGCAACACCCAGCGTGCTCGCTCTGCAGCAGATGGGTAGCCCGCTGTAGCGGATGTAGAGCCGGTTTCTTCTCCATCGGTTTGTGTCAAAGGGAGAGACGCGACATGTTGCATCTCTACATCGGTTATATCACTCACTGTTTGCGCCGGCACAGCCTTTTGAGGCGAGCGCCACAGGCATGCGGCGCACCCGAGCGTCAGAAAAATCAGCAATCCGTAACCGGCAGCCCACAGCCAACTCTGCTGCGTTAGGGAAAAATTCGGCTCAATCAGGATGGGGTAGCTGAGCAGCCCTAACATACTGCCAAAATTGCTCGCAATATAGAGGAAATAGGGGTCTTGACTGCTGGGGTGTCTTGTGCCGGCAAACCACTTCTGCACCAGAGGAGCCGTGGTAGAAACAGCCAAGAAAGGGATGCCGGTGGAAACCAGCAACAGCGCCAGCAACCAAGGGATAGGACTGGCATTTGCAGGAGGAATCCAACCCTTCGGAACAGCAACCGGCAAAAAAGCCACCGGCACCAGGAGGAGAAAGCTGTGAATCACCGCTTGCCGGCGAGTCTCCCACCACCTTGCTGTCAGGTGCCCGTATGCGTAACCGAGCAATAAAGTGGCTTGAAAAAAGAACTGGCAGGTATTCCACACAGCGGGAGAGCCGCCCAAGAGCGGTAGAATCATCTTGGCGACCATCAGCTGCACCCAAAATAGCAGGAAAGCGCTCAGAAAAAGCGTCACAGAGAAAAGAAAGAGCACCGGCGTTGGCTCCTGGGGAAGGGGAGTATAGCGTTTCTCATCCTTTGTGAGGTACTGAGAAACCCGGTTTCTTTAAGAAACCGGGTTTCTATGCCAGAGAACCGCTATATCTCACTTTGGCAAAAATAGTATAGCAGGAGAGCCGGTGTGCCGGTGTGCCTGGGAGACAGAGACGCCCCAATTTTTACTCTTTGCATTCATCTGAAGCAACCTCACCCCCTAGCCCGCTCCCCGTATAGGGGTAGGGGTTGCGCTGGGGTTCATGCCGGTAATATACAACTCCCCTGAAGCCGGCGCTCACAGGCGAGCGCCAACACTTGCCCAAACAGTGTAGAATGAAAGAAAAAAGAGGAGGCAAGCCATGAGAGTAAAAACACAGCTAGCGGCACTGCGGGCTAAGTGCGGTCACATCGAGCGCCAGGAAGTTTCCATATTCACCGGCATCGCCGAAAACCAGCTGAGCGATCTGGAAAGCGGTGAAGCCCAGGCCATCGAATTTGGCACCCTGGCCAAACTCTGCTTGTTCTTTAAATGCACACCCAATGACTTGCTGGCGCTCGAAGCTGAGCCTGAGGACAGTGACGGACCCACTGCCGACGAACTTGCCAAAGCTGATGAGATAATTAAACGGGCATTCGCCCGCGCCGAGGCTATGCCACCCCGTCCACCAGAAGAAATTTGGACAAGTTTTGAAGCCACTCTAGACAGGATAGCAGAAGAACTTCCAAAATCTGAACCGGCGGTTGAAACTCAGGTTGCGAGGATAAAAAGCGATGGTTAAGGCTGTCATCGACACTTCTGTATTTGTTGCCGCCCTTCTGCGTCCAACGATCACTAGCAGTCCGCGTCAACTTTTAAATCAGTGGCGTCAGGGGCGCTTTACGCTGGTTATGGCACCCCAGCTGCTTCGAGAATTAGTAGTCAAGCTCGTCCGGAAAGGAGTGTCTCAGGCAGATATAGATGCTCTGCTCTTTGATATTAGGTCAATTGCTCTGCACATCCCTGGCGTTTATGAATCAACTCGGCTCGACCAAATTGACCCGGACGACAATAAATTCTTAGCCGCAGCTTACGAAGCCAAAGCAGATTATTTGGTTTCGGTCGATAACCATTTGCTCTCACTCAAATACTACCACGGCACCCAAATTTTGACACCGGCTCTATTTCTGCGCACTTTGAACCAGCGGGGAGAGTCCTAGCCAAAAAACCCACCTCCCCCCTTGGCGCTCTTGGCGTCTGTGGCGGTTCAAATTATTCCCCTCCCTACATCATCCCCCGCAACACCTGGCGAATCAAATGCGCCGGCACCCGGTCCGTCACCGTCGCCGCACCAATATGAGCCGGCAGCACAAACCGCACCTTCCCCCCCTTCACCTTCTTATCGGTTTGCAAACTCTCCACAATCTCGTCAACATCCAGCCCCGCCGGCAGCAACACCTGCAGTCCCGCCTTTTTAATCAGCAAAAGCTGCCGGCGGTCGCACTCAAAGTCCCACATTTCCAGCGCCACCGCCAGCTGGCCCGCCGCCACCATGCCAATCGCCACCGCCTCGCCATGAATCACCGACTTGTAGCCGGTTAAACTCTCCACCGCATGACCGATCGTGTGACCGTAGTTGAGAATCGCCCTCAGGTCGGATTCTTTTTCATCTTGCATTACCACATCAGCCTTACTTTGGCAAGACCAGCCGATCATTTCTTGCAGAGTGCCGGCATCTATATACCGCAACTCGTCAAGGCGCTTGCTCTGCTCCAGCAGCTCAAACAGCGGCTCATTCCAAATCACCCCATACTTGATCACCTCCGCCATGCCGGCTTTGAACTCCCGTGCCGGCAGCGTTTGCAGCACCTGCGGGTCAACGATCACCAAGCTCGGCTGGTAAAACGCGCCGATTAAATTCTTGCCCTTGGGGTGGTTGACGCCGGTTTTGCCGCCAATCGAAGCGTCCACCATTGCCAGCAGAGTGGTGGGCACCTGCACGAAGTTAATCCCGCGCAGCCAAGTGGCAGCGGCAAAGCCGGTCATGTCCCCAATCACGCCGCCGCCGAGAGCCACCATCGTTGAGGAGCGTTCCAGGCGGCTTTCCAGAGCGGCGCTGTAGATTTTTTGGACAGATTCCAGAGTTTTGTACTGCTCGCCATCCGGGAGGATGCAGCGCTCGACAGCAAACCCAGCGGACTCCAGGGAAGCAACAGCCCCCTGTCCGTAATGCCCGAACACCACCGGGTTAGAAACCACCAAAACCTTCTTCCCCAGATTCAGCGGCTGCATCTGCGCGCCCAGGGCATTGAGCCCGCCGGTGGCGATCGCAATGTCATAAGACTGCTGCGGTAGATTAACGCGGATGACAGAAGTCATGGCCAACACCCAATCAACAAGAGGTTGCGGGCTGTATTGTACCGCACCCCATGTTTCAATAATTGTAATCGGTTTTTATGGAGAAATGTAAATGAGCGCATCTGGAATCGTCACTTATGCTGTCCTTCTCGGTGGAGCCTTTGTCCTCGCGGCGGGGCTGATGTTTGGCTTTCGCGCCATCAAGCTGATCTAAGCAGCTGCGGTGCTCCGCCGGCTCGCTTCGCCCACAGGGGGACGAATCGAGCGCGCGGAACCCACCCGGCACCTCCTTCCCGGGCTTTCGCCCGGGAGCGAGGAACCGCCCTAACTGGCCAGCCCCACCGGCACCTGCCTGCCAGCCTCTTGCGCCTGAAACTCAGCCAGTTGCGCCTCAATCTCGTTGCGGACAATCTGGCGGTACTCCAGAAAATGCTCATTGTGGGCGCAAACCGTGAGATAGTGCTCCCAAACCCCCGGATTGCGCTTAATCATGCTGAACAGGTGGTGCCAGAACTTCCAGCGAGTCTTGCGCTTCACCCCCTGACGCCAGCAGACAATCAGCAGCGCACGCAAATCCACCCAGCTCGGCCACTTAAACGGCGGGTGGCATGCCGGTGCGCCCAGCATCAAAAAACACCGGTAAGTCCGGTCAAGAAACTGCTCAGCATCGTACAGCTGCCAGAACGCTCCCACATATTCCCGGGCAATCTCTTCCAGCGGTCGAGTCGGGATAAAATTCATCAGCGTCGTCTGGTTGATCGTGCCATCCTTATCCCGCAGTCGCCCCTCTTTTTCCAGCCGGTGCCAGAGACCCGTGTGGGGCAGGGCTTGCAACATGGCAAAAGTTGTGGTAGGAATCCCTGCCGATTCTACGAACCGGACAATCCGCTCACCGGCCCCTTTCTTCTCCCCATCAAATCCAATAATAAACCCAGCCATTGGCCGCAGCCCCGCCCGCGTGATAGTTTCCACCGACTCAATCAGCGAATTGCGGGTATTTTGGAACTTCTTAGTCAGCTGCAAGCTCTCTTCATCCGGCGTTTCAATCCCCAAAAACACCGCATCAAAAAAGCACTCCACCATCAGCTGCATCAGTTCTGGATCTTGCGCCAGGTCCACAGACGCTTCCGTATTAAACCGGAAAGGATACTGGTGTTCTGCTTGCCAGACTTTCAACTCTTTCAGGAATAGCTTGACATTGCGCTTATTGCCAATAAAATTATCATCCACCATGAACACGCCGCGCCGCCACCCCAATTCGTAGAGGTAATCCAGCTCAGCCAGCAGCTGCTGCGGCGTCTTCGTGCGCGGTTTGCGACCGTACAGGGTAATAATATCGCAGAATTCGCACTGGAAGGGGCAGCCGCGAGAGAACTGTACCGACATCGAATCGTAGGCGTCAAACTCCAGCAAATCGAAGCGGGGGATGGGGGTGCCGGTGACATCCGGTTTCTCGCCGCCGGCGCGGAAAACGCCCCCGGTTTCGCCCCGCTCAACCGCCCCCACAAACATGGGTAGAGTAATTTCCCCCTCATCCAGAATCAGATAGTCCGCACCGGCTCCTTTGACTTCCTCCGGCAGAGAAGTTGGGTAAGGCCCGCCGGCAGCGGCACGCTTGCCGCGCTGCTTCGCTTCCCGGATTTGGGCGAGCAAGTCCGCTTTCTGGACAATCATAGCAGAGAAGATGACAATCTCCGCCCACTGCCACTCCTCCTCCGTCACCGGTCGGATATTGCGATCTACAAGCTTGAACTCCCACTCCTGCGGCAAGATAGCCGCCACCGTCACCAGACCCAAGGGTGGCAGCAAAACCTTGCGATTCACGAGTTCCAGGATTTTTTCGTAAGACCAAAACGTTTTGGGAAACAGGGGATAAACGAGTAAAACTCGCATGAATGAGTTCCTCACACTGCTGCTAGCTGGGCTTAAATAATTTAAGCTTAGCGCGTCCAAGCTGTGCGCGCTCGTGCGGCGTCACCCGGGTGGAGAGGGGGGAGTCTGACGTCTGATTGATTTACTTTCATAATGAACCGCCAAGACGCCAAGAACGCCAAGAAGAAGGTAGAGAGAGGTAGTCTCTGAGGAAAATTAATAGTGGCAATTTACCTGAGTTGGCCAAGGTGGGGTGCGCCGCGTCAGCACCCCACTGGCATCAAAATCCGGGGCGCTTGCCTACCGGCGACCGCCATAGGCAGCCACCGGCTCTTTAATGAATCGGATGTACAGATGCTTGAAGGTAGATCGAATCACCCGAGGCATGCCGAAGTCAATAGGCATGAGTTTGTCGGGCAGTTTCCAATCGAGCACTTTCAGTTCCTCCGGTGGCAGGTGGGGGAATTCAATCGCCTCCAGATTTGAGCAAAGCCCCAATCTCTCAGACGCCGCCACTGTGGGCACTGTCTGGGGAGGGAGATTGAGAATTTCCACCACCGCCCGATCCAGGGCGAAGACATCGGGGGAAGCGCCCAACATGCCCAAAAAGCGCGGTTCGCCGCCGCTGGGGCCATTGCCTTCGTGGCCAATGATGCCGTCCACAATCGTCAGGTCTGGGTCAACCGCCCGCGCCGTTTCCACCAGCATTTGGCCAAATCGGGCGCTGTCCTTACCGGCTTCCATGTGCCACCAGGCTTTCATTTTGCCGGGAACGCAGCCAAAAAGGTTTTTCACCCCCACCGTCAGAGTTAGCTGGGCGTGGGACTTCACCTTGGGCAGGTTAATCACGGCGTCTGCTTCCATTGCTTCTTTGGACAGCAGCAGGTGGTTGAATTCCTCGCTGACTGTCTCGTAGCGCTTCCCGTGGAATTCCACCACCGGCAGGTCGAGTTCTTCGATCAGGGGCAGGTAGCCATTGGCCACAGCCACGCCCCGGGCGCTGCCAAAAGCGGGCCCGTCCCCCATAAACGGCTTGCCACCGGCTTCCCGCACCATTTTGGCGGCGCAGCACACCAGTTCTGGGCGGGTGACGCACTCCTTAGTGGGGCGCGCGCCGGTGAGCAAATTGGGCTTGAGCAGGACGCGATCCCCTGGCTTGACAATTGCTGCCATCCCCCCGAGGGGTTCCAGCAGCTTCTCCAGAGACGCCTGCAAAAGCTTTAGGTCGTAAGAGTCCGCGCGAATTAAACTTACAGCAGGCATGATTTTCGATTGTGGGTCGTGAGGAAAGGGAGCATCAAGGGTTGTGCGAACAAGCCCATCTCAATGCGATAATGATTTCAGCAGGGGGCAGGGGGAGAATATTTTTGGCCAGCGAATCAAAGGAAACGGGATTGAAATGCACCTGGGGAGCATCCCATTTTTGTAATCCCCCTCACCCCCAACCCCGCTCCCACTTTGGGGAGAGGGGAGAATTCTTTATTTCCCCCCCTCTCCCGCCCTGGGAGAGAGGAGTAAGGGGGGTGAGGGTGACAGTCTTTGCTTGCTTCGGGATGCTCCCGAAGCACCTGCGCCCCTTTCCGGGCACTTGCCGGCAGCGAGGGAACTCTTTCCACTCTAAAATTGAAATCTAAATTTGTCACCGGGCTGCCCCGCGCTGCAGGGCGGAGATCCTCTGGGCGTCTGGGAAGAAGCCGTCTCCTTTGATTTCCGGGAAGGCGGGCTTCACTTCCACTTTCACCACTTTGTCAATGCAGACCGCAACGCTTTGATCCAGCAGGTGCATCGTCAGCCAGCCGGAGTCTGACGCTAATTGCAACTGCCGGTAAAAATCTTGTGCTGTCGCTCGGATAGTGAAGGTTTCGGACTGACCGCTGACGTAGTGAAAGGTCACCTGTGTGACGGTGTCTTGAATAGGCATGGCTAAAAAAGCTCCGCTAAAGTTTATATGGCAGCTCGCCCGATTCTAGCGATTTTCAGTTGAGTGCCGCAGGTTCCAGAAACCCGGTTCCTTTAAGAAACCGGGTTTCTCAGTCCCTCACTAATATGAGAGACGCTAGATCTCAGTGGCAAGTCCTGTGTGGAGAAATCCTTCTCCTTCAAGAAACTCGACGGGAGGGGTCAAGTCAACTGTGAGGACGCTGTCCCGATTGATAAAGATGGTCCGCTCTGCTGTTTTGATCACCCACCAGTCTTCTTTGAGAAAGCGCCGTATTTCCTGACGCATGTCCTGAACGGTTGTGTTTGGGTCGATCGCCGGTTGAATGTTGAAAGATTTTCTCTCCCCGCTGACAAAGTGAAATGTCAGCTGCAAGGAAGGCGGGATAACACTGTCTTGGGCGTGCATGAAAAAGCTCCCTTTCTGTGCCTGACCTGATTGTAAAAAAACCGCAAAGGCGCTGCGCCAAGGATGGCCTGAACAAGGGGCCGGTCGTGGCTTTCCCTGGCGATTGGCGCGCCCTCTGCGGTTCGTAAAATCATTAACTGCACTGATACATTTACGCGACGTTATCTGGGACAATCCCTGACAACGCAAGGATGGCACTATCCCCGATAAAAGTGATAGAGGCGGTATCCCGCAAAGCTTTCAGGAAAATCCCGTCCGCGCTATTTCAGGAACGTTTTAAGACGGTGTTTTGGCACCCCCTCACCTTGAGCGTCTTCAAGTCAGCGCCGTTTTTGTTGCTTTAAGCTCAAGAACCCGTTTCACCTGGCAACCGTGTCGGAAGTCTCAAAGGCGGGTCGAGAATTAAGCGCGACATCAAACGGTTGGCATGATTGGCTAACGCTATTTTGGTCCTGATTTATTGCATTATACCGCGTTCCGCTGCTTTGCGTCAAGAATCCAGGATTAAATCCTGCTTCCGTCAGGCTCAGCCTTGCTCGCCGGCGGGCGAGGGCATGGCGCTCATACTCTCTAAATCTAGCACTTTGGCTAGTTCTTCTTCACTGATCAGCCCCCGATCGAGGACTATTTCCCGCAGGGATTTGCCGGTGGCTAGGGAGTCTTTGGCGACGGCGGCGGCGTTGAGATAGCCGATGTGGGGGTTGAGGGCGGTGACGAGGGCTAGGCTTCCCTCGGCGTAAGCCCGGCAGCGATCGCGATTGGGGCTAATCCCGTGCAGGCAAAAGCGAGTCAGCGCCGCTAGGGTGTTGCCGAGAATTTCGATGCTGTGGATTAGGTTGTAGGCAATCAGGGGCATCATGACGTTGAGCTCCAGCTGGCCGGCCTGTGCGGCGAGGGCGATGGCGGCGTCGTAGCCCATGACCTGAAAGCACACCATTGATGTCATTTCTGCCATCACGGGGTTGTACTTTCCTGGCATAATCGAGGACCCGGGCTGCACCGGCGGCAGCTGGATCTCTTTGAGGCCGGTTTTTGGCCCGGAATCCATCAGCCGCAGGTCGTGGGACATCTTAATGCAGTCTTGGGCTAGGTTGCGCAAGGCACCGGAGACGCCGACAAAGGGGGCCATGCTCTGCATGGCGGCCATCAGGTGGGGTGCCGGCTTCAGGCTCAGGCCGGTGATCTCGCTGAGGATTTCGGCGGCGCGGTGCCGGTATTTCGGGTGGGTGTTCAGGCCGGTGCCGGCGGCGCTTCCGCCCAATCCCAGTTTGGTTAAATCTTCAGACGCCCTTTCTATGCGCGTTTGGTGCTCGCTGAGGATTTGCGCCCAGGCGCGGAAGGTCTCTCCCAGGCGCACCGGCACGGCGTCTTGCATGTGGGTCCTGCCGGATTTGACGATATCTTGGAACTCGCCGGCTTTGCTGTGGAGGGCGGCGGTGGCTTCTGAGAGGGCTGGGTGCAGTGTCTTGTGCAAAGCCAGCAGCCCCCCGATGCGAATGGCGGTGGGAATTACGTCATTGGTGGACTGGCCATAGTTAACGTGATCGTTGGGGCTGACGCGCTTGTAATTGCCTTTCTCTTCGCCGAGAATTTCTAGGGCGCGATTGGCGAGGACTTCGTTGACGTTCATGTGGTGGGAGGTGCCGGCACCGGCTTGGTAAATGTCCACCAGGAACTGGTCGCGAAACTGGCCGGCGAGGACTTCATCCGCTGCCCGGACAATTGCTTGACAGATATCGTCTGGTATGCATCCGAGTTCCCCGTTGGTAAGGGCGGTGGCTTTTTTGATCAGCACGCAGGCTTCTGTGTAGGTTGGCAGGGGCTTGATGCCGCTGATCGGGAAGTTTTCCAGCGCCCTCAGGGTTTGGATGCCGTAGTAGGCACCGGCGGGAAGTTGCCGGTCTCCCATTGAGTCGCGTTCTGTGCGGAAGTCGGTGTGGGGTTGTTCGGTCATGCGTTTAGAATGCGAGAATTTTGCACTGGACGTTATGGTCGGGACACTCTTCGGGTAGAATAAAACCCGTGAGCGTCCTGAGTTTCTGGTTTTTGGCAGTCCGCAGGGTATCGAACAGGAATCACCCGGATCTCCTGCAGGTCGGATGAAATCTACCTTAAGAAAGATGCCAGATTTTTGCTAGCCATGCAGCGCGTGGCTGTTGAATCGTGCTATTGTTTTGGGCATCTTAGATGAAATCATCCTACGGTTAGATGCCAGATTCTATGAGTGACGCTACGCATTTGCAAGTTGACTTTTTCTTCCAGAAGGGATTGCAGCTTAATCGGGCTGAGCAATATGAGCGAGCAATTGCTAGCTACGACCGAGCTTTGGAACTTCAACCAGATTATCCCGACGTGTGGTACAGTCGGGGCAATGCGCTGTATCACTTGCGGCGTTACTCTGAGGCAGTCGCCAGCTATGACAGAGCCCTGGAGTGGAGGCCGGGATTCCATGAGGCGTGGAACAACCGGGGGAATGCGCTTGATGACTTGCGCCGCTTTGAAGAGGCAATCGCCAGCTACGATCGGGCAATTCACTATAAGGCGGACTATTTCTGGGCTTGGAACAATCGCGGCATTGCCCTGAAAAACTTGGGGCGCTTTGAGGAGGCAATTGCCAGCTACGACAGGGCAATTGAGTTCAAACCGGACTATTACTGGGCTTGGTATCACCGTGGGATCGCGCTGAGACACCTGGGCCGGCTGGAGCAAACGGTCGCTAGCTACGATAAAGCTGTGGAGATCAAGCCCAACTTCCACGAGGCGTGGCACAATCGGGGGAATGCCCTCTACGATCTGGGCCGGTACGAACAAGCCATTTTCAACTACGAGAAAGCCCTGCACTATAACTCCAACTACCACTGGGCTTGGTATAACCGGGGGATGGCGCTGCTGAATTTAGGCCAGTACGCCAAAGCCGCCGCTAGCTTGGACAGAGCCTTGGCCCTTCAGCCTGACAGTCCCGATGCCTGGTACTTTCGGGGTCAGGCGCTGGACAAGTTAGGCTGCCACTATGGGGCGATCTCCAGCTTTGACAAAGCTTTGGAATTTGACCCCGACCGGCACAAGGCTTGGTACAGCAAGGCTTGCTGCTATGCCGGCACCGGCAATGTCGATTTGGCCATCGAGAACCTGCAACAAGCCATTAATCTGTCTCCCGAGCAATACCGGCAGATGGCAAAAACTGACTCGGATTTTGACGAGATCCGTCAAGATGAGCGATTTCAAGCGCTGATTCAAGAGGAAGTTAAGAGCCAAGACTGAAGCGTGAAAAAATAGGCGCTTCCTTCTGTGGCGAGTGACAGGAGTTGCAGCTGGCAGCAGGCTCGCCACTCGCCCGTTAATTTGTCTTGAATATTTAATGGTTGAGATAGGTTTTAATCGGAAAAGCTAAACTGAATTTAGTTTCAGGCTTGGGGGAGAGCTTTAATAAATAAAGCAATTCAACGGATTTCAAAGGCGGGTCAGCCCTCTTTGGCGCGTCTGGTGGGGAGCCCTCCAGATATAGCGGCTCTCAGTTGGATGTACTGCGGATCAGAAACCCGGTTTCTTAAAGAAACCGGGTTTCTCAGTACCTGATTGCCGGAAGCCCGGGCTAAAATGGGAGAGGAGTGCGATTACATCTACAGCCATGACAGATCCGGGAACTGCTGAATTCTGTTTCCAGCAAGGATTGCGGTGTTTGGAGTCCAGAGACTTTGAAGCGGCGCTCGCTCATTTCGAGGGAGCGATAAAGCTAAAAGCTCACTTTGGAGATGCCTGGGCGTGCCGGGGGCTGGCGCTGGGGCACTTGAAGCGCTACGAGGCATGCGTAGAGAGTTTTGAGCGCGCGACAGAGTTCAGTCCGAATGACGAACGCATCTGGCTGAACCGGGGTATCGCCCTGCTGGAGTGGGGCTACGCTGAAAAAGCAATGGCTAGCTTTGACAGAGTTTTACAAATTAAACCAGACAGCTGGGAGGCGCTCAGCAGCAAAGGCAACTGTCTGGGAACTTTGGGGCGCAATGGAGAGGCGATATCCTGCTACGACAGAGCTTTAAAAATTAACCCAGAAGATTATAAATCCTGGAGCAACCGGGGGAATTCCCTGTTGAATTTGGGCAAGCACAAGCGGGCAATTTACAGCTATGACCGGGCGCTGGAAATTGAGCGAAATGACCCAGAAGTGTGGTATAATAGAGGGTGCGCTTTGATGGTCTGGGGGCAGTCGGAAGAAGCGCTCGCCAGCTATGAGAGGGCGATAGAGATTAAGCCAGATCGGGTGGCGTATTGGATTAACCTGGGGACGGTGCTGTCCGACATGGGGAAGGATAAAGAGGCGCTGGCTAGCTATGACAGAGCCCTAGAAATCGATCCGGAAGAAACTCACGCTTGGAATAACAAGGGGCTGGTGCTGCGGCGCTCCGGTCGCGTTAAGGAGGCGATTCCCTGCTATGACAGGGCTGTGGAGTGCGACCCGAATAATTATGAAGCGTGGGACAATCGGGGCTACGCGCTTGTGAAGTTGAAGCGCTATCGAGAAGCGATGGAGAATTTCGACAGGGCGCTGGCGGTTAACCCCAATCATGTGAATGCAATTTATAATAAGGGGTACTGCTATGCTATGCAGGGGAAGGTGCCTCTGGCGGTGAACCATTTGCAGGAGGCGATTCAGAAGAATCCCGCTAAATATCTGCCGGCAGCCAAAACCGATCCGGATTTGGATTGCCTGCGCAAAAATAAGCGGTTTCAGGCGTTGATGGGGGCAGGCAAGCAATAGCAAAGTTGCCGGCACTCAGGATGGGAGCGCTTGCTACTGAGAAACCCGGTTTGTTTAAGAAACCGGGTTTCTGGGCAAACACGTTCATCCACCGGAGAAGCGCTATATCTCCGTAGCGAAACACCGGCTCTCACTGTGCTGACCAATTTAGCTAGTGCTAGATCGCGTCTGTGCCAGAGAGCTTGCGCCCTAATAGGGGCGTGTGGCGGAGAGTGGGGCTCTTCGACGCTCTCGCGCACTCCTGAGTGTGGGAAGGCGAGAGAGCTTGCGCCGGCACGGGGGTCCTGTCTCGCACCTTGTATGCGGGAACTTGAACTCCCGAAAGGGCTTGGGCGCAGCTGGGAAACGCCGGCGCAAGGCCAGCACTGCCGGCGGAAAAAGATAATTATTTTTTTACAATCGCCCTTTCAAGGCGTGGCGGAGACATTCCTTAAAAATCAATGAAGGATTGAGAGAGTGGGAGCTTTTGATGACCTTCGGCGAGACAATCAATTTCAGAATTGAATTGAGGGCGTATTAATGGGGGTATCGTTATGGAAGAGAGAATGTTGGAGAGCCGGCCAGAAAGCTATAGCGATTTGTACCGGCAGGGGAATGAGTTGCGGGCTAGAGGTCGCTACGAAGAAGCGGTGGCCTGCTACGAGCGGGCGCTGGAACTGCAACCGGAGGACTACTGGAGCTGGTATCATCTCGGGATCGCTTTGGATGAGTTAGGCCGGCACTCGCAAGCCATTGCCAGCTTCGACCAAGCGCTGCAAAGGCGACCGAATGACTACTGGGCGTGGTACGAGCGGGGCCAGGCGCACAGGCATGCCGGTAGCTACTCTGAGGCTGTAGCTAGCTACAATAAAGCTTTGGAAGTAAGGCCAAACGACTACTGGGCCTGGTATCAGCGGGGGTGCGTGGCGCTCGATGACCTGCGCCAGCCACAAGAAGCCCTGTCCTGCTTCGACAGAGCCGCAGAGATCCGCCCGCAGGACTACTGGATATGGTACCGGCGCGGGGTGGCGCTACAGCAGTTGCAGCGGCACTCCGACGCCCTCGCCAGCTTGGATCGCGCCCTGGAAATCAAGCCCAGTGCCGGTAAACCCTGGTACAGCCGAGCCCAGGTGCTCGAAGATTTGGGCCGGCACTCCGAAGCCCTCGCCAGCTGCGATCGCGCCCTGGAAATTCACCCGGACTGGGCAGAAGTCTGGAACCTGCGAGGCTTGGCCTTGGGGAATTTGGGCCGCTACTCCGAGGCGCTCGAAAGTTTCGAGAATGTGTTGCAGCAGTCGCCTTTGGACACAGAAGCTTTGCTCTACCGCGCCATCGCCCTCGACGATCTAGGCCGGCATGAGGAGTCCCTCGCCAGCTGGGACAAACTTGTGGCGATTGAGCCCGACAGCGCCGACGCCTGGTTCAATCGCGGCATTGCCCTCGGGCACTTGTGCCGGTACGAGGACGCTGTGGCCAGTTACGACCGGGCCCTGCACTTGCAGCCGAACTGTCCAGAAGCCTGGAACAACCGGGGCTCCGCACTCGACGAGCTGGGCCGCTACGAGGAAGCCCTGGCCAGCTACGACCAAGCCCTGGCACGCATGTCCGATTACTCCCGAGCGTGGAACAATCGGGGGATTGCCCTGTATAAGTTAGGGCGCTACTCCGACGCTGTAGCCAGCTACGACAGAGCTTTGGAGTGCCACCCTGACTACCCGGAAGATTGGACGCTGAAGCATCTGGGCATAGCGCTCCAGAAACTGGGGCGCTATTAGGGCGCTTTTCCTCTGCCGCTCAACTGCAACCGGCACGACACCGGCACAGTCGCAGAGATTGGCAGCAGAATGAGTCAGCCGGTGAGCGAAATTCAACTTAAAATCTGCGCCTCAGGACAGCTGTCTGGGCTTTAGAGGCCATTTATAGCGTGAGAAACCCGGTTTCTTACAGAAACCGGGTTTCTAAAGTCACAAGAAACCGGGTTTCTACTGGCGCGCCAGCAGCAAGATTCCCGGTTTCTGGCCCCTCGCTCTCTTAACAATTACTTTATAAACCCGCTCTTAGCCCCTGAACGCCCGGGCTTTAGCCGCGTGCGGAACCACCTGCAAAATATTGGTTGATTTCTGTTTGCCTACTTGGGGTTTCCCGCTATAATCCTATTAATCCCTCACGCACCAAGCCTGTATGCAGCAAAAAACTCGCCCCCGCAGCCCAATTCCACCGAAACTCCACACCATCCCTCGGGAGAACAGTGAGGCTGCAGAACAATTAGAGCTGTACAAAAAGGTAACAAAACGGCAGCGCATCCTGCAGGAACTGCACTCTATAGAACAGCGCACCCAACTCTTGAAACAGCAACTGAGCATTATTGACAGCCAGATAGAGGAGGCGGAGCAAACGATTAAGACCTTGCGCCAAGCCAGTTTAAATCCTGTTTCCAGTCCTCCCGCAACTGCGCCGGCTCCCAGAGTTCGCGCCGCCAAAAAAAGTGCCTCCGCTCCTCGGGCTTCCTCCTCTCAAAAAAGCTCTCCCGCTCCTAAGAGTGAGGGGAACTCCAGTAAATTCGAGACGTTCTACTTTGACTTTTAATAGAGCGGTTCTCAGTTGGATGAAGTGCGCTCCAGAAACCCGGTTTCTTTAAGAAACCGGGTTTCTCAACACCTCTCAGCACCTCACTAATATGAGAAAAGCCCTTCACTCAGAGTCTTCCGCTTCTTCTTCCAGGGCTTGGATTTTCAGCAACAGTTCCTCTTCCTGAATTTCAAACTCCTCTTCGGAAATATCCCCGATATCAAACGCCAGCTGCAAAGCTAATAATTGTTTCTGCAAATTTTGCTGGTCGTCCAATTCAGCACTAGCGCGTTCTAGAAGTTGCTCTCCTATCCAGATGATTCCCCCAAGCGGTCCCGATACCGGAAAAGTTAATAGCTTCAGAAACATAGCTTTGACTCCCCTTAAGAAAGCTGAGTGAATGTGTAAGGAGCGGTAAAATTGTTGTAGCGAATGCGCAGCCGGTCGCCAAACTTTTTGTCGATCGCCTCTACTGTGTCGCTGAACGTAGATTCACTTTCCCACGGAATCAAATACGCCGCATTGTAAATCATCTCTTCCGTCATCGTATCATTTTCCGACACTTCTGCAGCCATTGGGTTCAATTGATCGCGAAAAACATCAATGACCGCTTCCTTGCGCTGTTGCAAACCGCGTTCAATCAGCTGGCCAATTTCGATGACTTCCTCCATACTCAACGCTCTCCCTGACTTGGCATCCCGCTTTTCTCTCAAGCTGGGATTTTCCTCCAGCAATGCCTGGATCTCCGACTGGCTGTTCCACAGCACCTTGACGCTCACTTCTCGGCGTCCCTCCAATTTTTGAAATAGCTCTTCCAGTTTTCCTTTATAGGGAAGAGTCAATTGCTCGATGACGGTTTCCCAGGTTTTCACGACCAGTCCAAAGCGGAGCGGGAGCAGGGTGCGGAACCCCTCACTCATCGCCAGTTCCAGCACTTTCTCGTGGCAGAGTAAATTGCGCCGGGAAGTGAGATATTTTTCCTGTTTGGCTTCCGAGTACAGAAAATTTAAACCGTCAACCGTATGGCTGCGAACGGGTTGCTTGTCCAGTCCTTCGAGCGCCACTCCTTCCGAAAGCGGTGCCGGTAAAATCCCATACAGATAAAACCCTAAACTCATAAAAATTTTCTCTCCCTGCAACAGTTAGATCGGCTTTGAGGTCACAAGCAATCGCAGCTTGGCGTGAATCAAATTCATATTCGCCAGCCCTATATCGACATCGCCATGCACCACAAGTCCGATATTTAAAAGTCTGTCTATCAGTTCCAATACAGAAGGCTTCTGGCTGGTTTCTCCAGGATAGTAAGTTCCCGGCGGCGGCAGCAGGGTGCCCAGCTCTCCGAGATCCACATTCAAATCTTCTGGGTCTATTTCAAATATCTCACACAAGCGCAGCACTTCTTCTTCCAGCTTTTTCAAACTTTCTGCCGCTCTGTCTAAGTCTGTCTCGCTGAGAACCTGCTGTTCCATTCGCCGAATGACTTGCGCTTCCATGAGCTGGCGAAGCAATTCTACCACCGTTAACAGTAAAGAAGCAAACCCGGCCCCACTGTTCAGTTTGTACGTGGTGGGAACTGTCTCAGTCTCAGGAGAGTTTTCATCGAGTGGGCCAACTAAGGGCATAAGGTCACTTTTTCACCGGCTTTTCAATGGCTGGCAATCCGCAGCTTTCACTCACGCTTCATTCAGGGGGGTTTCCACTGCTTCCGCTTCCGCTTCTGCTTCCACTTCCTCGGCTTCCGTTTCCAGTTCGATAGAGGCTTGATTTTCCGGCATCGCATAGCGCGGTTTTGGCCGGTCAGTTTGGCCAAAATCTAGCTGGCTGGTCGCCACAGCTTTCAGGGAGCGCATTTCGGCTTCTAAACTTTGCAACCGTTCGTGCAGCTGTTTATTTTCCTCGATTAAATTCTGGGTCTTGCTGCTGAGATAGGGGTCGTTCTCCCACCAGTTGATTCCCATCTCCCGCGCTTTATCCACTGAAGAAATTAGCAACCGAATCCGAATGTGCAGGAGTTCGGTGGAGGCGATAGACACAGAAATATCGCCGGCAATCACAATTCCCTTGTCCAAAACTCGTTCGAGAATATCCGCCAAAGTCGAGCCTTGGGTAGATGTGGCAATGGTTCGGCGGTCGCTGTTGGATTGCGAACTTTTCGGCACTATCGGCGTAGCAGTCACGATGGGGTCGCCTCTTTAATGGTATTTGACACGCTGAATGCTAAGGTTTAGTTTGTGCGGCACCTCGCAGGATAGGGGCGGCATAGCTCAATTGACGCGAGCCGGTGGAACCACCGGCATGTCTTTTGAAGAATTTGGCTATTTTAGCAGGGTTTGGCAACTGCCACACCTCTTCATAATATATATCAGAGCGAGTGGGTTTGTAAGTTTAGTTTTTTTAAAAAATATTAAGAAAAATTACAGCGCGCTGAGCCCAGCAATAAAAAGCAATCAAACTTCGTTTAGCTTGCCGTCCGGCCATTGCAGAGCCAGCTCAGGAATAGCTTGGGCTGCGCCGGCAGGTGCTAAGTTCTATTTTACTCTGGCAGCAGCACAGCCCGCTGGGGGCGCGGGGTTAGGGGTTAGGGGTTATCTGATATAACCTTTGGTTGAAAAATCATCTATTGCTAGGGCGGGGGAGATCCTGTAAAACGCTGACTCCCGTCCGAAAGCGGCGGGGGAACGAATTAGGGGCAATTAAACGGAGATCGGATGGCTGACCGAGCTTGTGCCGGTGTGTCTCCCATGCCTGTCACTCGGGTTCGGAGCGGGATGTATCACCCCACCGGCCCCACTTTCGTGGCTTGCAAGGGTGTTTTTTCCGGGCTGCGATCAGCCGGATAACAGCAATGGGCGCACCGGTTGGGCTAAAGCCCAACTACTTTCCTTTGGGCTGAAGCCCAACTACTTTCCTTTGGGCTGAAGCCCAACTACAAATCTTTGGGCTGAAGCCCAACTACTAACCTTTGGGCTGAAGCCCAACTACTAACCTTTGGGCTGAAGCCCAACTACGAGCTTTGGGCTGAAGCCCAACTACAAACCTTTGGGCTACGCTGAACTTACAAACGATCTCGGGTGTTGGGTGCCGGTGAGGTCGCAGAGAATTAATTCTCCCCCTTCTATATATAAGAGCTCATTCGCACAGCTGTTATCTGTTAGGCATTGAATTTGCGCTATTCATCTCTATCCCTTTCTGAGATATTCAGATAAACGCAGCGCTGCCGGCTCTGCCTCCTTTCAAGAAAGAAGCAGATTAAAAGTTAACAGTTGATTCGGCACTCGTGAGAATCTTATTGTATTTAATTATCTTTTAATACAATTGAGAGCGGAAAAAAAGGGTTTTTCGCGCTTAGGGAGGGGTGTGGGGCAAGGTGGCCATACCCCACACCGCCTCCGGTTTTGGGACAGGGGGAGAGAGCTGTAAAAACGCAGGAATGTGGCGTTTTGACATCTGCTGTAAAACGCCGAACCGCGTCTTGGACATGTACTGTAGAGCCGCGACATGTCGCGCCTGTACATTCACCCCGCAGCTGACTTGCCGCGCCTCCTGAATAAGGCAGGATTCGAGAGACAGAGCCAGTCGCTCTGCGACAGCAGCTGCTGTGCGAAACTGGGCGATAAATGGCTGCGGAAGTGTGAGAAGTTGCTTTTTGGGCTAAAAGCAGATGGCACCGGCATCCAGACTGCGGACAGCCACCTTGACAGGCCACTAGCCAGACCCCTCAAAGGCGGAGAGATTTTTGCAATTTGGGTTTGGCGGCGAGAGCGAGTAAAAATGCCGGTGCCGGCGGCTCCGTCGCTCGCACAAGGCGTGCGAGAGCCCGAAAAACTGCCGGCAATATTATAAAGATTTATTAAATTTAGACCAAGCTCGCTGCCGTCATGGTAGTCTTTTAAAAGACAACCCAGACAGTACAATAACCGCTACAGGCTACAACCCAGCCAGAAGCAGAGGGATTCCATTCGGAGGGCAAAATCTTTTGAGGATGCTGCCAAAAACCCGCTCGCTGCTCTGGAAAGGCTTTAGCCTGGGCGCTGTTATATTTTCCGCGAAGCCGGCAAGAAAACTGCGACAAATACTTCGCCCTGAAAAGGAGAGTGGGTAGAGGTGCTCAAGCAGTCGAAAAAGAGAGCCGGCTGCAGGATAATGGTGTGTTGCAGGTGTGTTTGAACAATCAGAGCGATTGCGCGATACAGTCCGTTACAGATAAGCGATTCAGGTTCTGAAAAGGCTTATCGACATTTAGGAGAAAATATCATGGCAGTTGAAAAAGTCAACTCATCGTCCAGTCTGGCTGAAGTCATCGACCGAATTCTGGACAAAGGCGTCGTCATCGACTTGTGGGCGCGGGTATCGCTGGTGGGCATCGAATTGCTAGCCGTAGAAGCGCGGGTTGTGATCGCCTCAGTAGAAACCTATTTGAAGTACGCAGAAGCAGTTGGCCTGACGTCTCAAGCTGCAGTGCCAGCCGTATAATCGGGTGCGCCGCACCGGCACCCACGGGAAGCCTGCTGGTTGCACTGCCGCAGCAGCAGGTGTTTCGCTGGGAATCGGGTGCGGAGGGCCGGCAGCCCGATAGGATACAAGAGGCTAAATTTTGAGTTTTCTGCAAAAGACAGCAGGAAAGGAGTGCGAGCTGTGTCTCTTAGAGATGAATGGTACGCGGCGCGAGCGCAGCGCCAACAGGAAATTCAGTTCCGCCAGCAGCAGGTGCTGGAACACCGGCAGCAGACGCAGATGGACCTGTCTGCCAGAGCGACACACCGAGCGGCAATGTCAGCTGCGATGTGGGACTCGCTGCACAATTTCCACAGCACGCTGCAATCTAGCATGGCTAACTTTCTGGAAGATACCAGAGCTTACCAGCAGGAAATATGGCTGGAGCAGCAAAACCAGAGAGCGGCGTATGTGGCAGCGATGCGCGATTATGTGTGGGGGACAGCGCCGGAGTTTATTGGAGATGCCGGTGTGGGAAAAAGTGTCTCACCCCTGCCAGCGCCCAAGCTAGGCAAACTGATCTAATGCGGAGATAGTTAGCTGTGACCACAGTTCTGCAAGTCAACTCCCAGAATTTTGTTGACACACCGGCAATCCACAGCCTGACGCAGCGCGCCTTGCGCTACCTGCACGCGGGATTCTCCGTCCACCTCCGCGGGCCGGCAGGAACAGGCAAAACAACACTGGCCGTCCATTTGGCGAATCTTCTAGAGCGCCCAATTTTGCTGGTGTTTGGCGATGATGAGTACACATCCGCGGATCTGATTGGCAACCAGAGGGGCTACAACCGCAAAAAAGTTGTAGATAATTTTATCCACACGGTTGTCAAGCTGGAAGATGAATTCCGCCAGTCTTGGGTGGACGCCCGCCTGACCACAGCCTGTCGCGAAGGCTTCACCCTGGTCTACGATGAATTCAATCGCTCCCGTCCGGAAGTCAACAACGTCCTGCTCTCCGTATTGGAAGAAAGGCTGCTAGTCCTGCCAGCTGCTTCCCAGCAACAGGAATACATTCGCGCCCACCCCCAGTTCCGAGTCATCTTTACTTCCAATCCAGAGGAATATTGCGGAGTTCACGAAGCGCAGGACGCACTGATGGATCGCCTGATAACCATCGATATTCCAGAGCCTGACGAACTGACCCAGCAGGAGATTGTTGTCCAAAAATCTGGACTGCCGCGAGCGGATGCCGCAACAATCGTCAGCCTGATTCGGAATTACCGGCAGCGCACGCAGACTCATGAAAAATCCTCTGGGTTGCGGGCGTGCCTGATCGTGGCAAAAGTCTGCCAGACCAATAATATTCCTGTGGTGGCGACTAACGCTGACTTTCGAGATATCTGCACGGATGTCTTGCTGTCCCGTTCCAAAATCCCGCACAACGAGACAGTCGCAATTCTCAAGGAACTGTTTCAGGAAGTTCCGCCAGCCAAGAAAGTTTCCGAGAAACGGAGGTAAGTCAATGCTGCTTATTCGCACCATGCGGCAAATCCGCACTAGCGGGACAATCGCCAGTTTCCGGGCTTGCCAGACTGCCAGCCATTTGGACCTGTCTGCGAGCGATCGCGCCCGCCGCACCGGTGCGTCAGCAAAAATGCTGGCGGCAGAATCCCGCAGGCAGTGGCTGATCGAACAGTGGAAACGAAACAGATAATTCGCTCTCCCCCAGGAGGTCTTCAGTCATGACAAATCTCGATCTGATTCCGCCAGAATTTCTTTCGCACGAACACTACCGCCAAATGATGGGCCGGGACTACCAGCGCCGCTATTCGGAGTGGCACGCGGAGTATCTCCGGCATCAAAATGAGTTTCTCAGCGACCAGCAGAGCCGGCTCCGCCAGCAGGAGGAGCAGCGAAACAGGTTTTACGAAGAAAACAAACGCCGCACTGCAGAATCCCGCCAGGAATTTTTGCGCTATCAGAACAAATACCTCGCGGAAATGCGCCGCTACTAGAACGCAGGTCAAGGATTGAAAGAGACTGTCCCTCGTTCCCAGCCTGAGGCTGGGAACGAGGGGAAATGTTACCAATTTTTGGGAGGGAAAGCAAAAAATCGGTTTCTGAGATTGGAAAACCGTCGCTGCGAGACGCTGGCAAAAGCGCCGGCGCTTTGAGATTAGAAATAACCAGAAAGTCAAAAAATAGGGCGAGCAATGATAGTTAAAGAAACAGCTGTCGAAAAGCAGCCAGCAGAACTTGACGTGTGCTATCCAGCCGAGGCCACTCCCTACGACAGTGACTGCGGCTGCAAGATTACTTTACCCTACACTCCGGAATTTAACCCGACTAGCTTTACGGCTGAAATGTGGGTTAAATATCAGGGGGGCACCGGCTACCGATCAGTTGTCACCTCTGTGAGCGGTTCCGCTTGGCAGGGACGCCAGGGGTATGTGCTCTGCGTTAACCAAGCCGGACAGTGGCAATTCTGGCTGGGCAACGGCCAGATGAGGCATCCCTGGATGGTGGTCACCGGCCCAAAAGCCAAAGTGGGGGTGTGGACGCATCTGGCGGGAACCTATGACCGAGCGTCGCGGATTGTGACGCTGTACGTCAACGGTCAGGCGGTGGGCCAGCGGACGGGAGCGCTGTTCAGCCCGAACTCTTGCAACCCCCTGCACGTCGGGGCGGGTGCCGTCGAACAGGCCGGTGCGAGCCACTGTCTGTTTCGCGGTCAAATTACTAAAGTCAGGCTCTGGAGCCGGCCCCTGGCCCAAAGAGAGCTGGAAGCCCTGGCCAGTGAGGGAGAGCCCGACGATACGGCAGTCCTGACTTTGGATGGGCGGGGCGACTATGCGGAAGTGCCCTTCTCCGAGGCACTCAATCCGACTCAATTCACGGTGTCCTGCTGGGCAAATGTCGGGGGCGAGCAGGGCCGGTGGCGCTCTATTGTCACCTCTCGCGAGGGTTCGCCAACCCAGGGATACTGTTTGTATGCTGGCGAGAACAATCACTGGCAATTTTGGCTGGGCACCGCCAAGAACGAGTGGGTGAGCATCAACGGTCCAGAACTGGCGCTCCATACCTGGACATTCTTGGCCGGCACCTACGACGGCAAAATCATGAAATTCTATGTCAATGGGGAATTTGTAGGCGAGAAAGTCGTCACTGATTTTGCCGTCAATGAAAAATATCCTTTGCGAATCGGCGCAGGCGCAACGGAAGGCAACCCAACTCACTTTTTCCCGGGCCAAATCACCGACGTGCGGGTCTGGAATATCGCCAGCAGCCAAAAGGAAATTCAAAACCAGATGAATTACCGGCTGATCGGTTTGGAAGCCGGCTTGGCGGGGTACTGGCCTCTGAATGAAGGCTCGGGCGGCACGGTCAAGGATAAAACCCCCTACGGCCATCACGGCACGATCGCCAACTATGTGGAAGTGCCTTACTATCCGATTCTCAATCTGCGCCAGTTTACTGTATCTTGCTGGGTAAATACAGATAATTGGCAGGGAACGGCGCGCACTGCTGTGGCTTCCTGTGACGAGTTTCTGGCCCGAGGGTATATCCTCTGTGCCGGTGAGGACAATAAATGGAAATTCCTCCTCGGATCGGGGGATGCCGGTTGGAGTGAGATTGCAGGTTCGGAGGTGAAGCTCAACGAGCGCGTTTTCCTGGCCGGCACCTGCGACGGCAGCGTGATGAAATTCTACATCAACGGCGAGTTGGCTGGGGAAAAAACGATCTATTATGCGCCCAATACCAAGGAACTCTTGCGCATTGGTGCCGGCATACAAGATGGAAAAATGGCGAACTTCTTCCCGGGGCAAATCACGGATGTCCGGATTTGGAATCGCGTTTGCACCCAGGAAGACGTTAAAAAAGAAATGAACAGTCTGGCGATGGGTCAGGCTCCGGGCTTGGTAGCATACTGGCCCCTCAAAGAAGCGACGGGCCTGACAGTCCCTGACCACACTTCTTATGGCCATGACGCGGCCATCAACACTTCCAGCTGGGAATCTCTGGTTGGGCTGGTTATGATCAAAAACCAGCCAAAGGGCCACCAAAACGGCAGCGGCAGATATTAGAGAGCAATCCCAGTCCACTCACCGGCTCGCGATTGGCGCGCCGGTGAGGGCAATTTCTGGCAATTGAGTTTATCGAGGCTGCACCTTGTTGTGGAGTGAGTGCGGGTTTGGCAACAGCCTTTTCTGGAGGGCAGATAGGTTCTGCAACATGCTCCCAAGATATGCAAAATTAATGTAAGTAAAAAAGCTAAAAAATCTATATTTAGATACTTTGAATGGCATAGTATAAATACAATGCTGCATTCAGGGAGAATAGGCCAGCACAGAAATGCCGCTGGAGTCCTGCGGGGAAGAAACCGGCGTCTCTCCCCTGGCAGACCGATTTGCCGGTGGGGTGGCCAAACGAAACCAGATTTGGGGTGGGGTCGGGTTCGCCGGCATTTCTAGCCGGCGGCTTGCGAGCTGCGAAAAAAAGCTGCGAGCCAGAGTGTTAAGAATTGTTTAATTCTCCCCGAGCGGCGGTCAGTCATGATAGTCTTTAAAAAGAAAAGTCAGACAAGACAAGAACAGGGACAGACCTCACCCGAACAAGGAAAATCTGTTGAAGACTCTACCTTAAGCTTGGGAAGGGAGCCGGTGGAAATGCTGAAGCTGATCCCTTAGGCTCACCGATGAGAGGAGAAAAATACAGGAGCGCGCCAGGAGGAGGAAAACTTTAAAGACTGACTGACGGGAATATTAGTCCATAAAAATGAGAGCGATTCCTCTGGACATGTCGGGACAGAGAAGTTGTTCAATTGTTCAGATGCTTAGAAAAATTATCTGCATTTAGGTGAAATTATCATGGCCGTTGAAAAAGTAAACTCATCTTCCAGTCTGGCTGAAGTTATCGATCGCATTCTGGATAAAGGGGTCGTCATCGACATTTGGGCGCGGGTGTCGCTGGTGGGGATCGAACTGCTAGCCGTAGAAGCGCGGGTTGTGATCGCTTCCGTAGAAACCTATTTGAAGTACGCTGAAGCGGTGGGCCTGACCTCTCAAGCTGCTGTGCCGGCGGTATAATCAGCTGTAGCGCTCTTCAGTTCTGGGGAATCTTGGGAATAGAAAAAAGGCTTTCCCGGAAGCGTGACCGTAAAATGCTGGTCGGGAAAGCTTTACCCCCGTTTCGGAAAGGGCGCGCGCTCGTTTCGCTGTGGGGGAAGTGTTTCAAGCACCGGCACGCTGCGAGGAAAGCCGGCTGTAGAGGGGCAAGAAATTCAGGAATCGCGCCAGGAATTTGGGCGCTATGGCAGCAAATTAGATGGGCGAAATGGGTGGCGGCTAGAAGCTCACCGGGGTGCCGGTGGACGGAAAAGAAAACTTCCAGAAAGTCAAAAAGTAAGGCAATCCATGAAACTGCAACAAGCGGCTGGGGGAGAGCAAGCAAAAGAGGTTGACCTCGGTTATTATCCACCGGCAATTCCCTACTTCAATGGCATCAACGATCGGATTAATATCCCCTATTCGGCGGAGTTGAACCCGGCGAGTAGCTTTACGGTTGAGATGTGGGTGCGGTTTCAGGGCGGCAGGGGCTACCGGGCAGTCTTGAGCTCGGTGAGCGGTTCCGCCAACCAGGGACGCAGGGGGTATCTGTTTTGCGTTAACCTGACTGGGCAGTGGCAGTTCTGGGCCGGCACCGGCAAGATAGGAGCTCCTTGGGTGGCGCTGACCGGCTCACAAGCTACAGTCGGAGTCTGGACTCATTTGGCAGCAACCTATAATTTAGAGTCCCAAACCGCGAGTCTATACGTCAATGGCAAGCTGTCGGCACAGCGGACAGGAACACCCTTCCGGCCCAATAGTGGCAGCCCAATGCATGTGGGTGCCGGCGCAACGGAACAGCCTGGAGCGAGTTCTTGTTTCTTTCACGGTCTGATTGCGAAAGTGCGGATCTGGGACAGAGCTCTGTCTAATGCAGAACTTCAGCTGATAGCCGCACCGGGAACGCCAGACGCCGCGCCGCAAACAATTTCTCCGACGCTACCTCCCTCAGGCGGAGGTTCAGGGGCCGGTGGGCCAGCAGCGGGTGCCGGTGGGGGAGCACCCGGTGCCGGTGGGGGAGCACCCGGTGCCGGTGGGACACCCGGTACGGCTCAATCGGACACCGGTACGGCTCAATCGGACAAGGGTACGGCTCAATCGGACAAGGGTACGGCTCAATCGGACAAGGGTACGGCTCAATCGGACAAGGGTACGGCTCAATCGGACAAGGGTACGGCTCAATCGGACAAGGGTACGGCTCAATCGGACAAGGGTACGGCTGAATCGGACACCGGCACGGCTCAATCGGACACCGGCACGGCTCAATCGGACAAGGGTACGGCTCAATCGGACACCGGCACGGCTCAATCGGACACCGGCACGGCTCAATCGGACACCGGTACGGCTCAATCGGACACCGGTACGGCTCAATCGGACACCGGTACGGCTCAATCGGACACCGGTACGGCTCAATCGGACACCGGTACGGCTCAATCGGACACCGGTACGGCTCAATCGGACACCGGCACGGCTCAATCGGACACCGGTACGGCTCAATCGGACACCGGCACGGCTCAATCGGACAAGGGTACGGCTGGGACTGGCACAGGGCAAGAGTCCCAGACGCCATCTCCATCTGAACCCAGCACTCCACCTGTAAAATCGCTACAGTCGGTTTTGGTATTCGATGGGAAAGATGACTTTGTAGAAATCAAAGATCCGTTTAAGAATAACGCGGCATTTACGATTTCCCTGTGGGTGAAACCATCTGTACTCAATGATGGAGCTTGGCACGGTATCCTGGGCAAGCGGTGGGGAGAACTCTGTAGCAAACCGGGACTGTGGGTTGCGCCCGATAGAAGTGCCTTGCATTATGATTCTTACCCCCCTGAAGGGCAGACCCGTTACTCGGATATATTGCAAAATTTCTTTTTAGCATTGGATGAGTGGGTTCACATCACTTGGGTGAAAGAAGGAACGGAGTACCGGTTCTACCGCAATGGGGAGCTGTTTGCCACCAAACCGGCACCGGAAACGTTTTATACCGCCAAGACGAGTTACTGGATTGGACGGGTGGATAATTTCTTTGCCGGGGGAATCACAGAAGTGAGTTTCTGGAGTGTGGCTCGCACGCAGGAGGACATTCAAAAGGACACGCACCGGCACTTGAAGGGAGATGAGCCCGGACTGACGTATTACTGGGGCTTCAATGAAGGCAGCGGCAATACCGTTCACGAGTGCGTCACTCGTCCCAAGGATGGGATAATTCGAGGGGCTATATGGCAGCAAGCGGAACTGCCTTTCCCGATTCCAGCGCACACACCGATAGCGCAAGCGCCGGTGCTGGCGTTCGACGGCAAGGATGACTCCGTGGAAGTCCAAGATCCCTTCGAGAACAATACGGCGTTTAGCATTTGTTTGTGGGTAAAGCCCTCTATTCTAGATGATGGGGCGTACCACGGCATTCTGGGCAAAAGTGGGGATGAAAATCGCAAACCCGGACTGTGGGTGGCTCCGCACAACAGCGCTCTGCATTACGATTCCTACACGCCGGCGGGGAAAAATCGCTACAGTGATGTGTTGAGTAATTTCTTTGCGGCGAAAGACCAGTGGGTGCACATTGCTTGGGTGAAAGAAGGAGGAGAGTACAGATTTTACCGCAATGGGGAGCTGTTTGCGACAAAACCGGCACCGAAAACGTTTTATAGTGCTAAGACGAGTTATTTTATCGGACGGGTGGATAATTTCTTTGCCGGTGAAATAACGGAAGTGAGTGTCTGGAGTGTGGCTCGCACGCAGGCGGATATTCAGAACGACATGCACCGGCGCTTGAAGGGGGATGAGGCGGGACTGGCGTATTACTGGGCCTTCAATGAAGGCAGCGGCACTACGGCTAATGATAGAGCGAAAAATGGCAACCACGGGATGATTTATGGGGCGACTTGGCAGCAAGCTGGTGTGCCGGTGGCCACGGCTGAGCCGGAAGCGGCGAACTCTGAACCTGCTAAGCCTGCAGGTAAAGTGGGTAAAGTATTGCAGCCGGTGTTGGCGTTCAATGGGGCAAGTGACTATGTGGAAACGGGAGATCCCTTCGACAGCAGCACTACCTTTACGATTTCTTTATGGATCTACGCAATTAATTCTGCCGCGATGAAAGGAATCATTGGCAAGGGAGGGGTAGGAGAATATCGCAAGCCTTCACTGATGTTGTGGGCACTGAATAGATTGGTCTATGAGTCGTCTTCCGCTCCTGATGGCCGTAATTTCAATAAGAAGTTGTATAATTTCTTTGAAGCCCAAGAGCAATGGGTTCACATCACTTGGATGAAAGAAGGAACAGAGTACAGAATTTACCGGAATGGGGAGCTATTTGGCACCTACCCAGCACCTGAAAGTTTTTATAGCTCCAGCAAAACGTGCTACTGGATAGGACAGTGGGCAGCGGGTGGTGCCAATTTTGCAGGTTATATTACTGAAGTGAATATCTGGAGTGTGGCTCGCACTCAGGCTGAGATTCAGAAGGATATGCGCCGGCGCTTGCAGGGGGATGAGCCTGGATTATGTTATTACCTGCCCCTGGATGAAAGCAGTGGCACTACAGTATTTGACATGGCGAACCGTCCCAACCACGGGAAGATTATTGGGGCAAGTTGGCAGCAGTCGGAAGTGCCCATCGCCAGTCGGCTGGCTGCGCCGAAAGTACCGCACACCGTGCAGCCGGTGCTGGTGTTCGATGGGCGCGATGATTATGTGGAAATCCAAAATCCCTTCGAGAACAGCGCTGCCTTTACTGTGTCCCTGTGGGTTAAGCCCTCTGCGATTAACGATGGCGTGGTGTGCGGAATCCTTGGCAAGCCCTGGACTCAATTTTGCCCACTACAACTGGAAATGGCTGGTTATGATGGGGCATTGAATTTTAACTATACCGAGAGCGGGAAGAAGGATGGTACTGCGGCGTTCTTTGTGAATTTCTTTGAAACCAAAGATGAATGGGTTCATGTCACCTGGGTGAAAGAAGGAAAAGAGTTCCGCATTTACCGGAATGGGGAGCTATTTGCCACCCGATCCAGCGCACCGGAAAATGTTTACACTGAGAAGGGGAGCTACTATATAGGACGGAGTGCAAAATTCTTTGGCGGTCAAATTACCGGTCTGTGTGTCTGGAGTGTCGCCCGCACCGGCGCTGAGATTCAGAAGGATGTCCACCGGCATCTGAAGGGGGATGAGCCGGGATTGGCTTATTACTGGCCTTTGAATGAAGGCACCGGCGATACTGTGCTGGATAAGGGCAAAAATGCCAATCACGGCAAGATTTCTGGCGCAACTTGGCAGCAGGTTGAGGTGCCGATTGTTTAACTCTCGTTTCCAGGCTCTGCCTTGAAAATGTTTGTAGTTGGGCTTTAGCCCAATACCCTCGTGAGCCCAATACGCTCGTTCCCATGTTTGTAGTTGGGCTTTAGCCCAATACCCTCGTGAGCCCAATACGCTCGTTCCCATGTTTGTAGTTGGGCTTTAGCCCAATACCCTCGTTAACTCTCGTTTCCAGGCTCTGCCTTGAAAATGTTTGTAGTTGGGCTTTAGCCCAATACCCTTCCAGCTCAAGCTGGGAACGCCACTCGGTCGGATCTGCCTCCTTTATCCCGAGGGGAAAAAGGAAAACAAAAAGGAGCAAAAGGTGCGGAGATGAATTTGACTTTTGAGAGGTTTAATGATATAAGTCTGTACGACTCGCTTCACCTCGCTATGTTTAGCGGTAAAGGTGGCGTGGGTAAAACCACTTTGGCCTGCGGTTTCGCTCGGCGCTGGGCCAGATTATTTCCCCAGGAACAAATCCTGCTAATCTCCACAGATCCAGCTCACTCTCTGGGAGATGTGCTGCAAATAAATGTGGGGGACAGCGCCTCACCGGCAGCCGATTTGCCCAACTTGAGCGTTCGGGCGCTAGAAGCTCAAGAATTGCTGAAAGAATTTAAGGCAAAATACGGCAAGTTTTTAGAACTTTTGGTTGAGCGGGGGAGTTTTGTCGAGGGGGAAGATTTAACCCCTGTTTGGGATTTGGACTGGCCCGGTTTAGACGAAATCATGGGTCTGCTAGAAATTCAGCGCCTGCTCACAGAAAAAGTGGTAGACCGCGTGGTGGTAGATATGGCTCCGTCCGGTCACACGTTAAATTTGTTGGGCATTAAGGATTTTTTAGATATCGTTTTAAATTCTTTGGAACTGTTCCAAGAAAAACACCGGACAATTGCCAAAAGTTTTAGGGGGAAGTACAAGCCAGATGAAGTCGATGAGTTTTTGGGAAAGATTAAATCTGAATTAGCAGAAGGCCGGCGCTTGCTGCAAAATGAAGAGTTTACCGCTTGCTCGGTGGTGGCGATTGCCGAACCGATGAGTCTTTTGGAAACGGAACGATTTCTAGAAAGCTTGCAAGCGTTGGAAATTCCTTGCGGGGGGGTATTAATAAACTTGGTTTTGTCAGATGCCGGTGCGGATTTGGACCGCTACAGCGAACAGCAAGAGTTGCTGGACAAATTTCTCAAAATATCTGGGAACCAGCCGGTTTTTATTGTGCCGGAACAGGATGCCGAACCGCTTGGCGGTGCGGCGCTAGACTGTATTATTACCCAAGTTCAAAAAATTGATAGGGTTGCGCTTGCTCCGCCACCGCCAATACAGTGGCCGGTTAAAGTAACCCCCAGTTTTAGCGATTTTATTGACGAAGGACGCCAGCTTATCCTGATAGGCGGCAAAGGTGGCGTGGGCAAAACGACAGTCGCCGCCGCGCTTGGCTGGGCGCTAGCTAATCGCTATCCTGAGAAAAAGATTAGGATGGTTTCTATCGATCCGGCTCACTCTCTGGGAGATGCTTTTGGGATAAAATTGGGGCACGAACCCAGCCAGATAGCGGAGAATTTGAGCGGGCAAGAAATTGATGCCGAGATAGTATTAGAGCAGTTCCGCAATGACTATCTTTGGGAATTGGCTGAGATGATTAGCGGCGAAAGCGGTGAGGCGGGGGGGATAAAAATCGCCTACACTCCTGAAGCTTGGCGGCAAATTGTAGCGCAAGCTTTACCGGGGATTGATGAAATGCTGTCTCTAATTGCGGTGATGGATTTGTTGGACAGCAAACAGCAAGATTTAATTATACTAGATACTGCGCCCACCGGCCACCTTCTCCGCTTTTTGGAAATGCCATCGGCACTGGCAGACTGGCTCGCTTGGATCTTCAAGCTGTGGGTGAAGTATCAAAATGTTTTGGGGCGAGTGGATTTGATGAGCCGGCTGCGGAAGTTGCGCCAGCAAGTTGTGGCTGCGCAGAAGAAGTTGAAGGACCCGCGCCACACGGAATTTATTGGCGTGATTCAAGCTCACGCTGCTATTATAGCAGAACAGGTGCGGTTGAGCGAGTCCCTGCAAAAAATGGGCGTCCCTCAGCGGTACGTCGTGCACAACCGCTACATTACAGGTGTGGAAATCGATGCGGGGGTGTTTGCGGAAGAGACGATTGTTCGGCTGCCGGTTTTACCCCGCTCGGTGGAACCGCTCGCTCGGATTAAAGGGGCGGCTAGTCTGCTGTTTTGACTTTTTGGGAGCGCCACCCCCACCCCTTATAGCGGTTCTCCGCTGGATGAACTAGGGTCCAGAAACCCGGTTTCTTTAAGAAACCGGGTTTCTCAATACCGACGGCAGAGGTTGAAGTCCCTGGGAAACTGCGAGCCGGCCAGCGGAGCCAGTACCGGCTTCTACAGAAATGGTAAGATGTTGGGGTAAAGACTTTATACCTCTGAGTGTAGGGGCGTCAAGTCGAATGAATCAACCTGTGGGGGAAGGCATGTTGGGGGATCAATCGTTAGATTTAAGTCAATCTCCCTTATTTGTGCGTGAAATTTCTCCATCTGCCGGCAGTTCGGCAGGTTGAAAATTCTACTCCCCAAACCGGGTGTGTGAAGAAAAATAGCACTGCAAAAGATAGGGAGAAATTTGATGAGCGATTTATTCAAAGGCTTTGAGCAGTTACTAGAACTTGCGAAAGCCTTGGAAGAGAAAATTGAAGCCGGAGAAATACAGGCGGATATGCAGATTCTTAATCGCAGTATCAGCAATATACCCCGCGCGGGAAGTATTCCCCGTCGCGGTAATGCAGGTGTCAGTGTCGGGACAGGTGGCTTCCGCACTCAACCGGCACCGCCCAGCGCCAGTCCTGCAGGTTCGAGTTCAGCATCCCGAGAGCCGGTGAAACCCCAGCAAACAGCGGGAAGTCCCTCCCTAAAAGAGGTCGGCGGATTGAGCGAAGTGATTCAAGAACTAAAAGAATTAATCGCCATCCCCTTAAAACGTCCCGATCTGCTCGCTAAAATCGGGCTGGAACCCACACGCGGCGTCCTGTTAGTCGGTCCCCCCGGCACCGGCAAAACGCTCACCGCCCGCGCCCTCGCGGAAGAGCTGGGAGTCAATTATATCGCCATCGTCGGACCCGAAATGATCGGCAAATACTACGGCGAAGGGGAGCAAAGATTGCGGGAACTCTTTGAGAGAGCTGCGAAAAGCGCCCCCTGTTTGCTATTTATTGATGAAATCGACAGTCTCGCCCCAGACCGCAGTAAAGTAGAAGGGGAAGTGGAAAAACGGCTCGTCGCACAGCTGTTGGGTTTGATGGATGGTTTCGCTCACACTCCCGGAGTTATTGTGCTCGCCGCCACCAATCGCCCCGACCATCTCGACCCCGCTTTGCGCCGCCCCGGTCGGTTCGATCGGGAAGTTTTGTTTCGGGTTCCAGACCGGCAGGGACGTTTGGAGATATTGCAAATCCTGACTCGCCCTATGCCTTTTGACCAGACGGTTAACTTAGAAGCGATTGCGGATTTAGCAGTCGGATTTGTGGGTGCGGATTTGAAAGCGGTCTGCCAAAAAGCGGCTTACAGCGCCCTGCGCCGGCAAGTTCCCTCAATTGAGGCAACAATTCCCGACGCCATGACGGTACAGCAGTCCGATTTTTTGCAAGCGCTGAAAGAAGTTAAACCGGCAGTTTTGCGGTCGGTCGAAGTCGAATCGCCTAAGGTTGCTTGGGAGGAAATTGGCGGGCTGGAGAGCATCAAACAAACGCTGCGAGAATCGGTAGAAGGCGCACTTCTGCATGCGGAACTGTATTTGAAAACAAAAGCCCGCTCGCCCAAAGGCATCTTGCTTTGGGGTCCGCCGGGAACCGGCAAAACGATGCTGGCGAAAGCAGTTGCGTCGCAAGCGAGAGCGAATTTTATCTGCGTCAACGGTCCGGAATTGCTCAGCAAGTGGGTGGGCGCTAGCGAACAAGCGGTGCGGGAACTGTTCGCCAAAGCGCGACAAGCTGCACCTTGCGTTGTGTTTATTGATGAAATCGACACGCTAGCGCCGGTGCGGGGGCGTTACAGCGGCGATTCTGGCGTCAGCGACAGGGTGGTGGGGCAGTTGCTGACAGAATTAGACGGTTTGCAAACCGGCGCGACGATTCTGGTAATTGGCGCGACTAACCGTCCCGATGCTTTAGACCCCGCTTTGTTGAGGGCGGGCCGGTTGGATTTACAATTAGTGGTTGATTTGCCCAATCTGGAAAGCCGGTTGGCGATCCTAAAAGTTCACAATCAAGACCGCCCGCTGCAGGATGTGGATTTGGCTTACTGGGCGACGGTAACAGAGGGTTGGAATGGGGCGGATTTGGCGCTTTTGGGCGACAGGGCGGCGGTGGGATCTATCCGCCGGTATCGCAGTGCGGGAATGGCAGAACCGGCGGAAATTCGGATTACGGCTGAGGATTTTAACTGCGCTTATCAGGTGCTGAGCGAGCAGAAGCCGGTTGTGTGATTTAATTGGTTTATAGCGGTTCTCAGCTGGATTACGCCCCAGAACCCCGGTTTCTTTAAGAAACCGGGGCTCACAAGACAAACCACAGCAACTATATACACAGATCGTGAAAGATTCGGAACAGACAAACATCTGGTACAGCTCACAAGTCGGTGCCCACACCTCGGAACAGAGAAAAACCTGGTACAGTTCAGTAGCAGATGCCTACAGCAGGACAAGACCGCGCTACCCTCAGGAGCTGATTAATCGCGCTGTAGAGTTAGCGCAACTTCCTGCGAAGGCGCAGATTCTGGAATTGGGATGCGGTCCGGGAATTGCAACTGTCCCCTTCGCTCAATTGGGGTTTTCAATGGTTTGCCTTGAGCCCAGTCCGGAATCTTGCCAGCTGGCTCGGCTCAACTGCGCCCAGTATCCAAATGTGGAGATTTTGAATGCGGCTTTTGAAGAGTGGGAGCTAGAGGCTGAGAGGTTTAATGCGGTCCTGGCTGCAACTTCTTTTCACTGGATGCCCCCTGAAATTGCAACTTCAAAAAGTGCTGCGGCTTTGAAGGAAAGGGGTTTTCTAATTTTGCTGTGGAACACGGCACCCCAACCGGCGTATGAAGTTTACGAGGTGTTGCGTGAGATTTACCAAACTTGGGCACCGGCTATTTCCGGTTATGAAGAGATAGCCACTCACGAACAGAACCTGAGAGGGCTAGGGCAGGGTGTTATTGATTCGGGCTTATTTGAGGGTTTTGTGTCGGAACAGTTGGTGTGTGAAGTTCGCTATAATATAGATGATTATCTGGCGCTTTTGAGTACGCTGTCGCCGTATATAAGGCTAGACCGGCACCAGAGGGATTCTCTGTTTGCCGGTTTGAGGGAAGCGCTCGACCGGCACTGCGGGAGCACTGTCGGGACTTCCTATCTGTCGGTTCTTCAGATTGCCCAAAAAATCTGAACCGGCGTTCTGGCCGGTCCTACGTCTCCTTCGGATGGACAGGCGGGACGCCTGTCCTACGCCTTCCTGGGATGGACAGGCGAGACGCCTGTCCTACGTCTCCTTCAGGGTTTTTAAACATTCAACTGGCAACTATTTCTAACTCCAGATTGCCAAGTTTAATTTTACTGCCGGCGGTTAGCGCCACCGGCGCTGAAGGCTCACCGGCAGACAGGGGAAGCAGTTGCTCTCCGTTGACAAATGTACCATTCCTGCTGGCAAGATCGATAATCTGAAGTTTATTATTTCCCCACTGGATAACAGCGTGCTGGCGGGAAATTGTCGGGGGAGCGATTTGCTCGCAGCCACTCAAGTCAATGTCAGCAATAAAGTTAGGGGGGTGGCTGCGCCCAATGACGGAGCGCAGCCGGTTCAGAGAAAAAAACTGGTTGGCTTTCGGACCGCTGAGAATGCGCAGATAGGTTGTCTCCGGTTTCAGCTGAGCTAAACCGGGAATCGGATCGGAACCAAAACTGCCAGCCATTACTGCCCTCCCAATTGACGAGTTGCTGTTAGCAATCCGGTGGTTTGGTGGGCGCTCAGGCTGCCGGTTCTGTACAGGTCATCCAGTTGCTGAGTTGCCTTTTGGGCAATCCCTATCTGCCCGGATTTGAGAGCAGCCGCTTGGATTTGGCTGAGCAGTTCGCCGGTTTGCAGCGGATCGCTGGCACCGGCGAGTTCTGTGCTGAAGCGATTGATGTCCCAGGTGAGCCGGTCGCGATCTATCTCCTGATTGATCAGTTGAGTTTCTTGATAGGACAGGGTGAATTTCAGCGCTGCTTGAGCGGTGACGGGAGGCAAATCCGGTGCCTGCAACTGAATTTCGGCTATCGTGTAACTGCCGGCAAGCATGCTGGCGTTTAAGGCAGGCACCTCTAATGCCAGCAGCACATCAGTTGCGATATCCGCTCGCACGTTTTGCAGGCGAATTTCCAGCGGTGCGGTGAGGGATAGAGGCAGGTAATCGGGGCGCAACTGGCAGCAATTTTTAACCCTAATCCCGCCGGCAAAATTGAGTTTGAGCGCCGCATCCGCAACGGCGACAGTTTGCGACGCCAGCAGGCGCTCTTGCAGTTGAGGTAAGAGAAGTTCTGGGGTGCCGGCATATAAAAACGCCCCCCGCCCGAAGTCGCTGAGGCTGACTAGAAAGGCGGTGTTGAAATCAGCAGCATTCCCCAATCCTGCGGTGCAAATAGTGATGCCGGTGCCGGCTATCGTCGCCGCTTGCTGAACAATAGGCGCGACATTCTCGATAATCTGTCCCCGCTCATTAGTGGGATGTCCGTCTGTTACCAGAATTCCCACCCGCGCTACTCCCGCTTCTGGCGATAAAGCAGATTGAATCCAGTGCAGGGCTGAGTCAGTTCGGGTTACGCCTTGGGCAACTAAGGTGTTGAGAACCGATGGGAGTTCCGCCAGTTGGCTGCGCTCACAATTGTGCGCCAGGGGAGTCACCCAGTCAGCAAATCCTGCGAGAGACAGGCGATCTCCCGGGCGTAACTGCGCCGCTAGCGCCTGAGTTGCTGCTTTCGCCCGCTCCCACTTTTCGCCCTGCATAGAAGCGCTCGTATCCAGAGCAATTGCCAGTCGCAACGGGATATGTTGGATGCGTTCGCCCGCCGGTGCGATCCGCACCCGCAAAATGTGTTCGGACAGCTGTGATTGGACTTTGACAGGGCGATCCCAGGCAAGTTGCAGGTTGAACATAGCTTTCGATGACTATATCGGGACTGACGTTCTGCTACTTATAATAAACTGTTGTGCCGGTGAGCCGCACGGTTGAGCTGTCAAGCGCTTTTCCTCATCCCCCATGCCCCATGTCCCATGCCCCATGCCCCATGCCTCATGCCCCATGCCCCATGCCCCATACCCAATTCCCAGGAAACACTATAGCGTTTCTTATATTAGTGAGGTACTGAGAAACCCGGTTTTTTTAAGAAACCAGATTTCTGGGCCATAGTTCATCCAACTGAGAAACGCTATATCTATAATGTATGTCATAACTTATGGGAAATCAACCTATGTACCATTGGTCAACTTTATCGGGCGTTTACGAGGGCAGCGATTTCACTTTGTATGATGAAGAAGCTTGGAAATGCTTTTTCGAGCTGCACTGGGACGATACGGGGCGAGTGACGGGTTCCGGGCATCTGGCGACAGGAGAGGATTTTCTCGGCGAAGGCGAGCCAGATCGGGTGGATGTCGTTTTTTTGGGGCAAATGACCAAAAAGGGCGTTCTCTACGGAATGATCGTGGCTCCCACCCGATTTGACAAAGGGGTTTGCTGGTCATTCAATTTAGACTTAGATTTGGAAAAAAGGGAGCTAGAGGGAGAAGTGTTTTATGCTGAAGACGATATCGGAGAACCCGAACCGGGAAGCCTGTTCCTCCAATATAAGCGCAGCTTTTGACATCGCTCCGTCCTGGATTTTTCTCTCCTCTTGTAGGGACGGAATTTATCGCGCCCCTACAAGAGGAAGTCCCCCCTAAATTAAATCCAAAATCCTTGCATCCAAAATTCTCCTTATCCCTCAACTGCGGACAGCATGCTGTTGCGCCCGAGGCCAAGGATTAAGCGTTTGCCGGCTAGAAGGTTGAAATCGGGATAGGTTTCAAAAATCCAGCGGTTTAGGGGGCGCTCAACCAGGGTTTCCAGCAAGGTTTTAATCCGCCGCCCCCCAAACAGTAAATTGTCGCTCTCCTGCATGTGAAGGCTGAGAACTTCCAGCACGGAAGTTTGAAACAGCAGCAGCAGCCGGTATTTGTCCCAGGCAGATTCAGCGAGCTGGCGCAGGAATTTCTCGCCAATTTTCCAGACGAATTCCGGACGCAGCAGGTCAAAGACCACAATACTGTCCCCCAGCCGGTTCAGCAATTCAGCGCGACCGATACGGCTGCTAAAGTGCCAGTGGACTTCTGTGCGAAAGTGAGCGTCAACTTGAGCGTAACTGAACGAATGAACGCCGTGCCGCTGCACTTCGGTCATGATGCCATTTCTAATAATAGCACCCGTCTGCGGATCTGTCAAGTCAGAAGCGCCAATATTACTGGTGAAAATAATCACAGTTTGGTTGAAATAGGCGGTTTGCCCTTTTCCGTCCGTGAGGCGACCATCTTCCAGGATTTGCAGGAACTTGTCCAGAACTTTGGGGTGAGCTTTTTCGATTTCATCAAACAGGAGAATGCTGTAAGGGCGCTCCAAGATGCGGTTAGTTAGTTGCCCCCCTTCTTCATAGCCTACGAAACCGGGGGGAGCGCCGGCTAATTTCTCAGCGGCGTGTTCTTCTTTGTACTCGCTCATGTCAAAGCGGGCGAACGCCTGCTCATCTCCAAAGATCAGGCGGGTGAGGGATTTGGCGAGTTCGGTTTTGCCAACGCCGGTGGGTCCCACGAAAAAGAAAATTCCTTTTGGCTTGCTGTTGCGACCGCTAACATTGCTGAGACTGATGCCGACTTTGGCGCTGGTTAACAGGGTGGTGACGGCTTCTACAGCGCGAGGTTGCCCGATGACAGATTGGGAGAGTTCTTCCTTTGCATAAGCAATTTTATCGGGGCTGATTTTCTCAAAGGGTTCGTCCCGCTGCCCGAATTTGTAGAAGTCTACCAGGCGCAATACGGTTTTGGGTCCCAGGGGAATGCGCTCTCGCCAAGAGGTGTGGCGGATCGCCTCTAAATCCATTGTTTGAAAGCCGTCGGTTAAGGCAGCAAATTCTTCGGCGGCAAGTTCGAGATCGGAGAGTTGCTGGGGGGTGGAGCGCTGGGAATTTATCTGCTCTCCGCCATAAAATCCTTTCTGTCCGAAGCGCAGGATAAACTGAAGGCGCTCTTCTTTGTTGGGGCGGGTGACTTGCACGAGGGCGACAAAGGGATTGCCGGCATAAAACCAAGCCGGCACGCGCCGCAAATCGCTTGCCAAAAGGATGAGGGTGTTGCGATAGCCGGTGAGATTTCCTTCGCGAATGACAGCGCCTTCCAGGGTGGATTTTTTCAGCAATGTTAGCAGGTGGCGCTCATCTAGCAGATAGCGTTCTGGATCTGCAGTCAGCATATCCCCTAAATCGACAATTGCCGCTACTGGAATTGTCGCCTGAGAAATCACCGCTCGCATGTGGCTAAACGCCTGCTCTGGCGACAGGTGAGTGCCGGTGAGTCGCTGCACCACCGCGCCAGGATTGGCGCGGGATGGGGGCTGCGTGGGGTCGGCAATGGCTGGGGCTGCCGGTGTGGCAGACTGTCCCAGGCGTTCCTGTTGCAATTCCGCCAGTCTCTGTCGCGCCAATTCATCAAACATCTGGCGCATTTCTGGCTGAGCAAAGGTTAGGCCATCCACCGGATCGTAACGCACAATCAGGTCAAATCCCAGGTTGAGGAAATAGGCATTGAGGAATTCTCCCATGCCGTGATAGGTTCCCTGCCAGAGAAATTGATCGTGAATGTTGCTGTAGAGAATCAGGTGCTGCCGGCGATACAGGTGCTTTTCAAAGTCTTGAATCCAACGGGCTGAGATGGGGAACATGGCCAACTCACAGAAAATGCGGGGGGGATTGCAGTCCCCGTCTTCTACGCGGGGGCGGAAATCCGGTGCGATTCGGTTAATAATAGCACGCGCAGGCAAATAAGTCAAGTAGGTTTGTAGTTGGGCTTTAGCCCAAAGGTTTGTAGTTGGGCTTTAGCCCAAAGGTTTGTAGT
>NZ_KB235952.1:132643-201191 GCF_000332335.1 Kamptonema formosum PCC 10802
GTTGGGCTTTAGCCCAAAGGTTTGTAGTTGGGCTTTAGCCCAAAGGTTTGTAGTTGGGCTTTAGCCCAAAGGTTTGTAGTTGGGCTTCAGCCCTACAAACTGGGGTTGACGCCACAGCGAGGGGAGATGCTATAATCAAGGCGCTCCCTCCTGTAACCCCCGGCTGCCTGTCAGCGCTTCTCAGCCGCCGGTGAGCGAGCAGCGAGCGAGGCTATCAGCCGCCCCTGAACCTGACCTTTTGGTGGCTGTCTCACCAACACAAGTTTGCAAGCGCCATGCGATTCCGTGACAAACACAAGCTAAAATAAGAAAAAAAGGTGATTTGCTATGAGCATTCCAGAAATCAAGGCAGCAGTGATCCAACTCTCACCGAAAGAACTCGCGGAATTTGTCCAATGGTTTGACGACTACCAAGAGTCTCTGTGGGACAAACAAATTGAGGCAGATTTAAAAGCCGGCAAATTAGACCATTTGATTCAACAAGCAGAACAAGCATTTAAGGAAGGACAATGCCGGCAAATTTGAAGCATTTCACAACGCCTGAGTTTTGGGAATGTTACCGCCAGCTGCCGAGAGAGATTCAAGAACTGGCAGACAAGAACTATGAATTGCTCAAGGCAGATCCGAAACATCCATCACTGCACTTCAAGCAGATTGGCAGTTTGCGCTCGGTGAGAGTAGGAAAAAACTATAGAGCGTTAGGTTTGGACAAGCCAGAAGGAGTTTTGTGGTTTTGGATAGGTTCTCACAGCGATTATGATGCTATACTGGGCCAGAAATAGCGAAAACCACAGAACAAAGCGCTGCAAGCCACTCTACTTCCCACCCCCCCCTCACGAGATCGCCACACGAAACCCAATACTGGGATATCGAAAACCGGCATCATAGCACAATCGGTTAGCGCACCGGCACTCATCCGCCACAGTGTACCACGCCCCATCCGGCAATGCTTCGTCGGGTGCCCCCACTTCCCCCGAGCTCTCCCATCCGCCGGCGCGCCACTGTAACTGTGATGCCAGCTATCCTAACACCACTCCCAGACTCGCCCGTGCATATCCTGCAACCCCAGGCATTCGGCTTTTTTTGCCCTGCCAGTGAGCTGATTCCGGGCGTTCGAGGTTTCCCAGGCACAGTTTTGAACCGGCTGTTTAATTTTACCAGAACTGTACAGCGTTTGCGTGCCGGCGCGACAAGCTTATTCCCACTCCACCTCCGCCCTTTGGCGGTAGCGCTTCGGTGAGTTCTCCACTCGCTCCCTTTGGATGTTCACATTGTGGTAGTGTAAAGATGTGCGCACTCTAAATTAGATGGCATATCAGTGGGACAGTGACAAAGCCGCAGCGAATCTTCGCAAGCATGGCATTGATGAAAGCTGATGCCGTGTCAGTCTTTTCAGACGATTTGGCCATAACCGTCCCAGATGAGCGTTTCGATGAAGAGCGATTTATCACAATTGGGATGGATGCCTTTGGTCGAATCTTGGTAGTCCTGTATACTTGGCGCAGCAATGATATCCGATTGATTTCTGCCCAAAAAGCCAGACGCAGCGAGCGAATCCAATACGAGGAAGGATAACCGATGGAAGCTGAATATGATTTCAGTCAAGGAAAGCGAGGGGCGATCGAACCGGCACCCCCAGGAAAAACTCGCATTACGATCCCATTAGACGATGAGGTGCTGGCGTGGTTTCGCGAACAGGTTCACCTAGCCGGTGGGGGAAACTACCAGACGTTAATTAATGACGCACTGCGCCAGTACATCCAACAGCGTCGCGAGCCGTTAGAAGAAACCCTGCGGCGAGTTTTACGCGAGGAGCTCGCACGAATTGGCAAATGAAGTGCCAGTACCCATCCATCTCTATCCCACCTGTCCTCAACAGTGCTATACTAGGCCATAAATAGCGAAACCCACACAACAAAGCGCTGCAAGCCGCTCTACTTTCCACCCCCCTCACGACATTACCACACGAAACCCAATACTGGGATATCGAAAACCGGCATCATAGCAAAACCGGTTAGCGCAGCGACAGTCATCCGCCAAACTATACCACGCCCCGCCCCGCACCACATGCTTCATCGGGTGCCCATCAACCCCCCAAGCACTCCCATCCGCCGGCGCGCCACTGTAACTGTGATGCCAGCTATCCTCACACCACTCCCAGACTAGCCCGTGCATATCCTGCAACCCCCAGGCATTCGCCTTTTTTTGCCCCACCGGCTGAGTTTGATGCCGCGAATTCCAAGTGTACCACGCACTCTCTCGCAGCATCTGTTTCGTATCCGCAAAACTGTACAGCATTTGCGTGCCGGCGCGACAGCCATACTCCCACTCCGCCTCCGAAGGCAAACGATAACACTTGCCAGTCAGTTGCGAAAGTCGATCGCAAAACTCAACCGCCTCCCACCAGCACACATTCTCCACCGGCTTCTTCGCACCGCTAAAATGTGAGGGATTGCTCCCCATCACCGCCTGCCACTGCTCCTGACTCACCGGCGTCTTACTCATACAAAACGCCCCCAAACTCACCCGGTGCTGCGGCATTTCCCGGCGCAACCACGTTTCCACATCCCAGCGCTTAAACCAGTCTTCCAACCGCAAAACCCGCTCAATATCTTCCGTCGAACTCCCCATGTAAAAACTGCCGGCAGGAATCCCAACCATATCAAACACCACCCCACCGGCAAGCTTCTCCTGATAGTTCGCTCGCCGCACCGGCACAGCACTCGCATTCCTCCCACCCCCCGGCGAGCGAGTACCGGCACTCTCCCTATCCCTTCCACCATAATACCCCTCCGGCACAACCTTAACACCGGCAGTCGGAAGAGAAACATATCCCCCCTCTACCGCACCCGGAGGCACAACCTTACTAAAACTCGGAGAAAGCGGCAAAAGCACCGTCACCCGCCCCAAATCCGCCGTCGGATCTAAAGCAGCCATAACCTGAGCTGCACTCCAGCGCTGCTTGTAATCCTTCACCAAACACCCCCCCACAATCGACCTAAAAGGAGCCGGCAACTCACAGGGTATATCAGGCGCTTCACAACTCACACGCTGCATCATTTCTGCCACATTATTGCCCGCAAAAGGATGTTTACCCACCAGCATTTCCGCTATCACCACCCCCAGGGACCACAAATCCCACGCCCGCGAAATCTTCCCCACATAAGATTCTGGCGGTGCGTAAGCAATCGTCCCCACCTGATTGCTAGGCGAAGTCTCACTGCTGGTGCGGTTTTCCAGCAGCTTGGATATCCCAAAATCCGTCAGTTTCCACTGTTCCCCCACCCGCATAATATTAGCCGGTTTCACATCGCGGTGAACAATGCCCCGTTCGTGCAAATACTGCAGAGCACCCGCCAAATTCTTCACCATCGCTTTCACTTCCACTAGCGGAATCCCCCCCCGCTGCAACCGCTTAACCAGCGACTCTCCCGCCAGTTCCATCACCAAACCCAAACACTCAACCCCTTTCAGCCAGCCCTGTTCTGGACTGAACCCCTCCAGCAACCCCGGATGTTTCAGAGAGATAGCAGTTTGCAACTCCGCAATTTGACGCTCTTGCTTCCCGCTTTCATTAGAAAAAATCTTGATAGCAACTTCCCGCATCACCCTATCTGCCACCACCTCGTCCGCCAGAAACACAGCACCAAACGACCCCGCACCCAAGAGTTTTTTTAGGCGATACTTGGGGGTAAACCACTCATCTTCAAACATTCGCCAGAACTGATTTGGGTTCATTGATTTGCTTCCTTTGGTAGCGGGCATGGGGCATGGGGCATGGGGCATGGGGCATTGGGCATTGGGCATTGGGCATGGGATTATAATTGCACTATCATTGCAATTAATCTGCCTTACATCATATAGCAGTAGCCATTTAGGTTAGGACATAGGACCGGCGTCTCGCCTGTCCCTGTCCCTACTGCCCAGTGAGATGCCCTGTCCTGACCCGACTGTCTATTGCTATATAATTCAAATGGCGAAATTAACCTGAAAATGCCTAATTTTCTAGCCGTAGGGGTTTATTCCATGCTGCTAATTTTCAATGTATTTATCTTCACCGGCTGCCAGTTGAGTCAGGGCTGAGTGCCTTGGGCTGACCCAATTGCAGGGCTGCTGCTAGTTTCAGGAGTGAGGGATGGCCCCCAAACATAATCGCGCACGGATGCCACAAAAGCTTCCCGTTTCTGTCGCTCTTCCATCGAGACTTGCTGCTGGTGGGCTCGCGTCTCCTGCAGGAAGGCAGCCACTTGCTGCTGGCGGTGGCGCAGTTCCTCTTGGCGTCGCACTCGTGCGGCGTACCACTGATCTTTAAGAGACACGATTTTAGCTCCTTTCCCGCGTTATTGTCTACAGAATACAAAAACAAGCGTCCTTCAAACATCCCTTCCCCCGATTGAGTCACGCACTGCGACTGCGCTTAAGCTGAGAGCTGGGCAACTGGTCAGCTTGGCGGAGGGCGCGATTGGGGTCTTTCCCATACCAGAGCACTTCACCCATCTGGACTCCAAATTTGTCCTCTAGGGTGGCGTGCATTTGGGTGAGCACCTGTTCCGCTTCGTCACAGACAGCAGCGGTGTTGCCGTCAACCGTCGCCACGCTGTGCTTGACAAAGCCGTCTACATCATAAAACACCTGTCCCGCAATTGGGACGCTGACACTGATGCCAATGCCTGTGCCGGTGGTGGCTCCCAGGATGGCAGCGCTGGCTGGGTGGCCAGGATGCTCTGGCTGGTGGAACGCAATCCTGAAACCCATTTCCTGCAGTGTCTGGGCAATGCTGTCAGCAATATAATCCCGCCGGTCTGCCTGCAGCTGGGCGGTATTGGCTGTCTGGACAATGGTTTGAGAGCGCTGGCGGATCTGGCTTAAACTGGTGAGAGCTTGTTGGGGCCGGCCCTCCCGAATGGCCTGACCGGCGGCATTGGCCAGAGCTTCCAGTTCCGCTACCGCTGCCCTTTGCCAGCGCATCACGGCGGGATCAGCCTTCAAACCGGCCAGAATCACCTGGAGTTCTGCCAGCTGCCGGTTTGCTTGCGCCTGCAGGTGCCGGCCCGCACCTCGCCCCTGAGCAATCTGGCGCAGGTGCTGGTGTACGAGCGCCGTTGCTTCTGCCAGAGGGCGGCGCACCGCCGCCGGGTCCCCCTGAGCGAGGGCTGAGCGCACCCGCTGCAGGACGGTCCGCACCTGCTGCCGGCCCGCCGCATCCAATTTTAGGGCTTCGGCGTCGGGAGTTTCAGCGGCACGCTGTTCCAGTTCCTCCAGTTCCAGCAGCTGGTGCTCAATGTCTCCAAGCCGTTTCTTTTCCGCTTCATCGCGCCGCTTGCCCTGCAGCGCTTCTTGCAAGGCCAATTCGATTTTATCCAGTTCTTGTGAGATTTCCAGCAGTTGCGCCTCCGACTGCGCCTGAGCGACCGGCGCTACTTGGCTGTTGGCGCGATATTGCAAAGTTAGGGCATCCTGGCGGTAGAGATTGGCCCAAGCCGCGTGCAAGCCGGACAGCAGCGCCTGCACCCGCATGCCGGTCTGGTTGCGAAACACCTCCAGCTGGCGCACGAGCTCCTGCGCCTCCGCTTCCTGCCGGCCTCTGGCCTCGGCCTCGGCCCGCCGCTGCCGCTCAGCTTGCAGAATCTTTTGTTTCCACGCGGCAATTTCAGCCTCTGAAAACTTAGGGCTGCCACTCATAGGACCTTCCACTATTTATCATTGGTAGCTCTGGCCTTTTTTATCGTAATCCCCTGACGCTCCATACGGGCTTCAAATTCGGCCCGGAAGCCCTTGAGCGCGGGGACGCCGGTGAAATAGAATGCGCCGGTCAGGTCTACGCCGAATTCTATGCCGGCAGAGCGATCTCCCGCTGCTAGGTGCTGTGTTAAAATATGGCGATACCTTTCAGTGAGCGGTAACAGTCTCTGGTTGCTGGAGCCGCGCCAAAGTAAGTCGCCGTGTTCTGACTCGATATAGGGACCGTCAATGAGCAAATCGACTCGTTCGAGCAAAGATTTTTGCGCCGGCGTGCCGGTGCGCCCGAGCCGCTCCCACCGGCTGCCGGTGTAGCAGACCACACCTAAGTCTTTATGCCGGCGAACCATATCAATCAGACTCCCCAAACCGGCAGCTTGCAGCATCGGTTCCCCTCCCGAAAGGGTGATGCCTTCAATATCTTTTTGTGATATAATCCAGTTTGCCAGTTCCGCAACAGTGATGGTTTCCCCACCGGCTCTGTCCCAGGATTCCGGAACCACACAGCCCGGACAGACTTCCTCACAGCCCTGCACCCAGATTGCCGCCCGTTTGTGCGGGCCCAGTACGCTTACGGGGGACTGCCGGCGAAAAATGCGCAAGATATCCTGTTTGAGAGTATTGTAAATATTCATTAAGAATTTAGCGCTCGGCCAATCCTTATGGTAATTTGTGAGGGATTGCCCTCACAACAGTGTAACAGATAGGGGGTACAGCCAAAAATGACTTTCGTTACCTTCAAAGGTGGAAAATCAGTTGAGGGAACGGCTGGGCGACCGAAGGCTAGGGAATGCCGGTGTGGGGGGCGGTGCTGTGTTTCACTGATGCCATTGAAGCGAGCTGCGAACAGGAGATGAGACTGAGCCGCGCGAAAGGGTAGGGGAACACCCCACATTCGAGCGGGCGCGCCTCCCATATTATGTCCGGTCAATTGCCCGCAAAGAATGTTTATATGCCGCTGACTCTTTCTTCTTGGCGTCCTTGGCGTCTATGGCGGTTCATCATTAAAACCCCAGAGCAAGCCCGCCAACAGTCTCATGAGTTCAGAGGCAAAAAAGCCTGGGTTTGGGTTTAACAAAAGAGCCGGTGGAAATGTGGGGGAAGTCCCGCATGTGCCCACCGGCAGGGGAAAATGACAGTGCGGTTGACGGCAAGTGCGCAGGATAAGAAAATATGGGAGGGGAGCTGGAATGGCATCTCTGTTAAAGTCATGGCAGGAGAGCGGGGGGAAGTAGCCAATGCCAATGTTCATGAAACAGCCGGTAGTAAAAGTTGACACGCTCAGGCTGACATTAGCCGGCATCACCCTGGGCTTTCCCCTAGAGTCCCGCCACAGGCGAGCGGTCAATCGGGCAGCGCAGCAGGCAGCGCCGGCGCAAAGAATGGTGCGCTCGACGCTGCCAGCAGACGCATTCCCAAATGCTTCCAGGTTTGATGGCGTCAGTGACAAGTTGGAGATGCCCTACGCACCGGAGCTAAACCCGGCCAGTTTCACGGTAGAGATGTGGGCAATGGTTCAGGGGGGCACCGGCTACCAGTCGGTACTGTCGTCAGTGGCGGGCTCCCCTCTAGAAGGGCGCAAGGGCTACCTGTTTTGCCTGACGCCCTCACGCCAGTGGCAGTTCTGGATAGGGAGTGGGGAGCCAAAAGCATTCTGGCGGACGCTCAGTGGACCGCAGGCGGTGCCAGATGTCTGGACACATCTGGCAGGGACCTACGACCGGCAGTCCCGGACAGTGACATTCTATGTGAGCGGACAGGAAGTCGGGCGGATAAGTGGCGTGCACTGCGAGCCGAATGACCGCAATCCCACCCGTGTCGGAGCCGGTGCCACAGAGCAGTGGGGGGCGAGCCCTTGCTTTTTTACCGGCAAAGTGGCGGAGGTTCACATTTGGGATAGGGTGCTCGCAGCGGCGGAGATTCAGGCACTGGCAGCGGGGCAGTCGATAGACGTTCAGGCAGAACGGATAGGCGAGATGGGTTCCGAGGGGCAGGATGGGGAGCCAAACACCGGCAGCACGAGGGCACAGCGCTCGCCAGCATGGGAGAGCCCGCCCCCAGATAGGTTCGCCGGCTTGTCGAGCGCAGTCCCAGAGGCGGCATTGAGTTCCGGAGGGTGGGAGCCGAGTTTTGAGAGTTCTCTGACGCGCTCGCCGGTGGCGGAACAGCCCCTGGCGTGGACCGAAACGGCCACAGGGAGTCCTGTGTCTGAACCGCAAACCGCGCTCTGGCAAATTGGCAGCCGGGGTCAGGGAGTGCAGGGGGTGCCGGCGGCGACAGGAGCCTGGACGCCGGTGTACAACTACACGGTAGGAACAGACCCTGACCCGATTAATCGCCCCACCATACCCTCGTGTCTGGTTCCCGTCACAGCAAACACGATTCCCAATTCAACCAGCCAGCTTAACATACACTTTATCCTGCCAGAGGATTATACTGAAGGGCAGTTGGTTCTCTGTTACGACCGCTACGGATCGGGGGAGGACAGCATATTTCTGGACGGGGAAAGGATTGCCACCACACCGGGCGCAGAAAGGGGCAAGCTCAAGCAAAGTCAAATCCCACTGGGATGGGCTGCCAAAGGCTATCACACCATCTCAATTACAACATCAAACAGTGCGGATAGCGCACACGTAATAGACTACCTGCAACTAAAAACTGTAAAACCTATGCTTTCTAATCTGACGTCCCAAATTTCTCCCTCAGGCAATCAGTCTCAATCAGGAAGCAGTCAAGAAGGGGGCCTGAGCGCAAGCGGGCAGCGCGGTCAAGATGCCGGCGGCATGCTGGGGGGATTGCTGTCTCCAGCAACAGGTCTGTTGGGTCAGGCGACAGGGGCGCTCGGAGGGGTCACGGGCGCTGTGGGTCAGGTGGCAGGGGCTGCAGGAGGCGCAGGCGATCTGCTCGGGCAAGCTACAGGACTGCTGGGAGGCTTGACGGGCGCTGCGGGCGGTCAAGGAGGAGCGGGCGGTCTGTTGGGCGGTGTGCCGGTGGTGGGAGGTCTGCTGGGCGGCGGCGGTCAAGGCGGGGGCGGCGGCGGTCTGCTAGGAGGTCTGCCCCTGGTCGGAGGGGTGCTGGATCAAGTGGGCGGGATTGCGGGGGGCCTGCCCCTGGTGGGAGGCGTGCTCGGTCAAGTGGGCGGGATTGCCGGTGGCCTGCCTGGTGTCGGGGGCGTGCTCGGTTCGCTGCCCGGAGTGGGAGGGCTGCTGGGTCAGGGGGGCGCTGCAGGGGGTGCCGGCGGACAGATGCCGGCTGCCGGTGCCCTATCCGCCCAAGCCATTGTCCAGCTGGCTCAGCTCGTCGCCCAGATGAATGTGCTCCTGGCCCAGATGACTCAGCTGCTCAACCAGATGGCAGCTGCCGGTCAGGTTCCAGGCGGGGGAATTCCGGGAATGGGCGGGGGAATTCCGGGAATGGGCGGGGGAATTGTTGGAATGGGCGGGGGAATTGCTGGAATGGGCGGGGGAATTGCTGGAATGGGTGGGGGAATTGCTGGAATGGGCGGGGGAATTCCTGGACTGGGCAACCTGTCTGCGCAACAGGTGGCGCAACTGCAACAGCTGGCGCTGCTGCAACAGCAGCACGCGCTCTCACCGCAACAGGTGGCGCAGCTGCAGGCACAAATCCTGCAAGGGGGGCCGAGGTAGGAGACTGACAGTGCTCTGGTGAGCTATGAGACCCTCATGGCGCGAATTGCAAGAATTGCAACAAAAGCTGGCACGGGCAGGAGTGTTTGAGAGAAATGCCAGCCGGCAAGTCTGGGGCGGCAGCGCTCCGGTAAATTCTCAGGAGCTAGGCTTGCCTGAGTACAGCTTTTTTTCTCAATCAGAAGAACTGCCGGTTAATGCTATGCGAAGTCCGAGATCTGCTGGGTACAGACCTGTATCGCCCCCTGAGAGTAAGCCGTTTATCCTAGAGCAGGGGGCGCGAGCGTCACTGCAAGAAGTGGGGGGTTTGAGAGAAGTTCTGGCAGAACTGCAGGATCTGGTAGCGCTACCCCTGAAGCGTCCGGATTTGCTGGCCAGACTGGGTTTGGAGCCGGCACGTGGGGTTTTGCTGGTCGGACCGCCGGGGACGGGGAAAACCCTGACCGCTCGCGCCCTGTCAGAAGAGCTGGGCGTGAATTACATCGCTCTGGCGGGGCCTGAGATTATAGGGAAATACTATGGGGAGGCGGAGCTGCGTTTGCGGCAGGTGTTCCAGAAAGCCACGGCCTCAGCGCCTTGCCTGATTTTTATTGATGAGATTGACAGCCTCGCACCCAATCGCTCCACCGTCGAGGGGGAGGTGGAGAAGCGCGTCGTCGCTCAGCTGCTGAGTTTGATGGATGGCTTCGCTCAGCTGAATGGGGTGATTGTGCTAGCGGCAACCAACTGTCCCGACCGGGTAGACCCCGCCCTGCGCCGTCCGGGCCGGTTTGACCGGGAGGTGCATTTCCGGGTTCCAGACCGGAATGGCCGGTTGGAAATTCTCAGGATTCACACTCGCTTTATGCCCCTGGAGCCCTCGGTGAATCTGGGGGGGCTCGCGGATCTGGCGGTGGGATTTGTCGGCGCTGATTTGCGCGCTCTGTGTCAGAAGGCGGCGTATAACGCTTTGCACCGTTTGGCTCCGTCTTTGAACTCAGCGGGAGCGGAGATCCTCAGCATCAGTTACCAGGATTTTTTGCAAGCCTTGAAGGATGTCAAGCCCTCCGTCCTGCGCCCAGTGGCGGTGGAAACTCCCACCGTTACCTGGGATCAAATTGGCGGGCTGGAATCGATTAAATATATCTTGCAGGAATCTGTAGAGGGCGCGCTGCTCTATCCGGAACTCTACCGGCACATGCGAGCGGTAGCCCCACGGGGGATTCTGCTGTGGGGTCCGCCGGGAACCGGCAAAACACTGCTGGCCAAAGCTGTAGCGGCTCAGGCAAGGGCAAATTTTATTTCTGTCAATGGACTGGAACTGCACAGCCGCTGGGTGGGGGCGTCGGAGCAAGCTGTGCGCGAACTGTTTGCGAGAGCCAGGCAAGCTTCGCCCTGCGTGATCTTTATCGATGAAATTGACACTCTTGTGCCGGTTAGGGGGGGGTCTGACGGGGACTCCGGTGTCAGCGCTCGTGTTGTTGGCCAGCTTCTTACGGAGATAGATGGCATAGAGTCCTGTAACGGCGTTCTGATTATTGGTGCTACCAACCGGCCTGATATGATTGACCCCGCTCTGTTGCGAGCCGGTCGTCTGGATTTGCAGCTGAAGGTGGACTTGCCTGATGTTACGAGCCGGCTGGAAATTTTGCGGGTTCACAATCGCGAGCGCCCCGTGGCAGACGATGTTAACCCTGTCACTTGGGCTGTGCGCACGGAAGGTTGGAATGGTGCCGAACTCGCACTGCTCTGCAATCAGGCTACCCTGCAAGCGATTCGGCGCTATCGGGTGCAAGGATTCACGAATTTAATGGCTCTCCGTATTGTGGCAGCGGATTTTGAAGTGGCCTATCAATTTCTGCTGCAGCGCCGCAACACTGCCGGCAGTCACGGAAGTGGCTCGTAGGGCGGGCTCGCTCTCAATCTTTGGGAGGTATAGCAGTATGCACTTAGGTTCGTACCTTTCGGCCTCTTTTGCACCCCCGCACTCCGGCTCCTATTGTTCTAACCCATATTACTGCTGGGATATAGACGTAGGGGAGGCGGACGCTGGGCCTGAAGGTTTAATGTCCTAATCTAAGTGGCTACTGCTATAAAAGATATTTATCCCTCTTCTGTCACTTTGGGGCAATTTGACGAATTTGCGCTATTTCAGGCAACGACAGATCCGGCTTTCATCCTTGTTTGACAAAAGAGGGTTATAGCAGTATGCACTTAGGTTAGGACATTAGATCGAGACGTCCGGCGTTAGCGCAGCGGCTCGTAAGCGCTACGCCGTACCTACGCCTTTTTCCCTAGGTCACTGACGTCCTAACCTATATGACTGCTGCTATAGCAGCAGCCAGTTAGCTTAGGGCATTAGATCGAGAGGGCACGGAGGGAACGCCTGCCCTACGCCTTTTATCCCTAGGGCACTGATGTCCTAACCAATAGGACTGCTGCTATATATCAACCGGCTCGTATGGCGCAGGGCGCGGCTTAAGCGCGTTTTTATTTGAGTGGTGAGAGGACATTTGCTGGAAATGTCGCCGGTTGCAGTGAGGGGTGCCGAAGCAATTAGAGGGTTACTTGAGGAGCCCACTGTCGCATGGCTTCGCGCAATCGCTCCACCTCAGCTGCAACCTGCGCCGCACACTGCGGGAGCCACCGGCGCGCATCAGCAATACAGTATCCGGTTAATTGCCTGCCATTAATTTCTCTGCCCTGAACCCCGGAAGGGGGTTCTGTGCCGGCACCTCAGGAGTGGGAACGCCGGGAGCATCCCGGTTGTGCAAACAAGCCCAAATGAATGCCACAATGATTTCAGCAGGGGGTAGGAGGAGAAGATTTTTAGGCCAAGAAATCCCGGAAACGGGATTGAAACGGAACGCCGGGGCTGGCTATACAATTGGAAATCTCTCCCCCTCTGTTTTAATTGCGGTCGGTTGAGCCGGTGTGATATAATTGTAAGTTTGGCAGTCTCTTCAAAGCCTAAAGATCCCAAATGCCCGCCCTCGCAGCCTCTCAGCGTAATCTGCCGGCTCTGGAATCACCCTCTGGGAAGCCTTTGGGGCGATTAACCGCCGCTGATAAAAGCTAGACGCCGCTCTGCCTCCTTTGGAAGGAGTGGTCTGACGTCCTGCTGTGCCACGATTAGGGCTGCCAGTTTTTTTAACTCGCCACAGCTTGAGCGTATCGCAGTCTGGCAGTGCTGCTGCGCTCCAATCGCAATAGATATCAGGATAGCAGAAGATTCCGTCATTTCTGGGCACGGCAGGGCCGGCTCGGCTACGCCCTCGCCCAACGCCGGTGGGTCGCTGCGCAGCACACAGGCTTTCTTGTAGGCGGAAGCGCGCCACACCGGCCACTCCAATCAAGCCGGGCACGCGCCCCCCGCCGCCGCCAACATCACCGCTGCGCACACCGGCATACCGGCCCCTTGGATGTGGGGGCAGCCGGTTCCACAAGGGAGGCGGGGGGCTTTCTTGTTGGCGGAAGCCAGCCCGACCGGCCACCCCAATCAAGCCGGGCACGCGCCCCCCCGCCGCCGCCCTCGATCACCGCTGCGCACACCGGCACACCGGCCCCTTGGATGTGGGGGCAGCCGGTGAGGCAAACCCCGGAGGCGGGCGGAGTTAAAGGCGGTTCAGGCAAAGGGGCCGACGCTGCCTGCAGGCGGCAAAAATTTTAAGCCAGTCAGGCCATTTCTTCACTGTAGCCTGAGAGCGCCGGTTTTCTGACAGAGAAAGCGATTTGCCACCGGCACCGGCGTGCGGTGGGGGAGGGGCTGCCGGTGCCGGCGCTCGCGAGCCAGCTGGCAGAAGCCCTGGCGGGGATTAAATTTGCTGGCCATTGGCCGGCTTAAAGCTAGGAGGAGCCACCCCCTTCAACGAGAGTCTAGCTGTTCTGAGCGCGATGGCAGCAGAGCGCCCGAGGCCGGCCTCGGGCGAGCCGGCTGGCGAGGGGGTATTGTGCACTGCCTGGGTCGCCGACTGCAAGGGCCTGAAGGGCCGGCCATCATAAACTACTGCTTTCAAAGCCGGTGGGCCTGCCTGCGATTTGAGGCTCCCACTCTGCTGTTATTGGTCTATCTTTCCATCTTTTTTTTTATCTGCCCCTTTCAAGACTTCGCAAGGGGACATTCTCCTTTGACAGCGGAATGGCCAGCCGGCTTCCTTCAGGCTTTTACTGCTTCCCGAACCCAGCAGTCCCAATTGTTAAATTTTGTTAAATCTCTGTAAACCACACTTTTTGGCTAGACACTTTCAAAAAATCGCGCTAAAATAGTAAGCAGAGCAGACGAAGAGGGTCGGGAGAGCCCAAGGGGCCACCTAAAATACTAAATTTACTGGCTAGTCCGCTCACTCCAGTCCAGTGTCTAACTTAGAAGTTGCAGAGTGTGTCGACCATGAAAGAGCTTTTAACCGACTACATAAATCCGCGCTATCTCACAATCGTGATGGACGATATCGCTAACGGTACGGGAAAGTCTGCCCATACGCTGTCCTTCCCAAAACAAAAGCCCAAGCACGAAAAACCGGAAGATGCCTGGAAATGGGACTACATCTTTTTAATTGTTGTTGAGGGGGAAGGGGGACTCTTTTGCAGCTATCGCATCCTGCGGTGCTGGCTGGAGTCGGTGATTCACTTGCTGGCCAAGTGTGGGGAATGGGCAGAGCTTGAAAAATTGATTAAGCTGACGGAAATGGACATAGAGACCCATGCCTACACTGACGCGAACAAACAGGCATTGCGGGCGGTGTTGCAGAAGCAAAAAGTCCGGTTGCAACAGCTAAAAGCTAAAGCCATCACCTTTGAGAAAGCCCTAGAGCGCGCCAAATGGTGGGTGTTTCTCTTTAAGTCCTGTATGAGCAAGCGTTACTGGAATTTGGCCAATAAATTGAAGGACGTACACAAGGGTTACTTCGATCACTACCCAGAACTGCTGGAGTGGGTGGAGCAGGTGGCCCTCGAACAGCTCGAATGGCTGCGCCAATCGAAATCGCGGTCCCGGAAGCGCTGGCAGGTACAGGATCGGTGCCGCCGAGGTCTGGCCCAACTCTGAAACGGCTGACCGCCTGGAGTAACGAGCGCCTGCGCAGTGGGGTTCTGGCACAGCCGTGGCGTGCCGCTGGGAAACTTAGGGCTACCTTCGAGATGGCCGGCACATCAACGCTGGCAATGAAATAAGACTTCCCCTCAGCCCGGGAGAACCGGCCCCAGGCGCTGCGGGTACGGCTTGACAAACCGTATCTGGGGGATGAGCGCTCTCCGCGCAGGGGAGGGGGCACAATAAGAACAGCTCTGTGTGTTTAACTGAGGTCGCCCCGGCACTTGCCTGCGGAGGACAGTCACTGCCATTGCTTAAATCCAGCGTCTCCCATGCCTGGAACAAGTCCGGGCGCAACCTTGGGGCGCTCTTGTCACCCTGGAAGGGGGTGCGCCGGTGCCCAGTTGGGGTGGCTCTGGCGGCGGCTCTGGGAGGGAAGGTGGGGATTGCGGGGATGGGGGGAGAGATGTTCCGCCCCTGAGGCAAATTTATCTATTTTCCGGAAGAATACTTATATACAAAATCGGTCTGGAGTCGGGTTTATTTAAAAACTTTTTTGCCGGATAATTTGTTGTTGGCTCGCTCGCGTGATAGTAAAGCAGGCGGGAGGGCGGAGGAATGTTCCCGCCGGCCTCGGGCTGGCCCGCCTGTATTTATTGGGCCCAGTGCCGGCGTGCGAGAGCTGTCACGCTCTCCCCAGCAGACTGTTTTTGGCGGAGCTGTTTTTCACAGCCACGGTCTACCCGGCATGACTTCCCAGAGTTTACTCTCATTCTTTAGGGATTGCCGCTCAGGTTTTACGCATTTAATTTGCACTATCTATTTCTATTCTCTCCTTCCGGGGCGAGGCAGGACGCTCCCCTTAGCCTATAGTAACGCAATCTGGAGGCACTGCCTCTTTTAAACGGAAAAGCAGGTTAAAAGCCTAACAGCTTAATGCCGGCAGGGGGAGAGGGGGCCCGAAGTAGGGCGAGCCGGCATTGAAGCCCCTCTCAAAAGAGCCTTCTGGGGCTTGTGGGCAATCACCGGCACTGCCGGGGTGGGGTGGGAGGACAGGTATTGGGGCGAGGGGGCATTGCTTTGAGCCGAAGGCATTCAGTGCCGGTAGGGAGCGATCTAAGAAGCGCTCGCGGCAGGTGTGGGGGATCGCCGGCACCCCCGGTGCGGGAAGACGAGTATTGGGGCGAGGGGGCATTGCTTTGAGCCGAAGGCATTCAGTGCCGGCACAGGTGCAGGGGCGTTTACCGGTGGGAGGGCGGGTATTGGGGCGAGGGGGCATTGCTTTGAGCCGAAGGCATTCAGTGCCGGTAGGGAGCGATCTAAGAAGCGCTCGCGGCAGGTGTGGGGAATCGCCGGCACCCCCGGTGCGGGAAGACGAGTATTGGGGCGAGGGGGCATTGCTTTGAGCCGAAGGCATTCAGTGCCGGTAGGGAGCGATTAAAGGAGCGCTCGCGGCAGGTGTGGGGAATCGCCGGCACCACCGGTGCGGGAAGACTGGTATTGGCGCGACGGGGGCGTTGCTTTCAGCCAGAGATCCGGAGTGCCGGCACCGGCGGGCGATTCCCCTCGGCTGCGAGTGCCCGTGCCCGCTGCAATAGCAACAGCGCTGCTGCTGTCCCGCACTGGTGAGTTGCAACTTCGGCGCACTTGGCGCTCCTGTGATAAATTAAGCTTTATAATGGCATCTACCGGCTAGAACAATATTCCTAAATCCCCACTTCCAAGGGCTGTGGAGATGATTCCTCTTTTAAGGCCAATAAAGTTGATGGCCTGCGGATTCTACGCCGGCTCTCCCTTGAGAATTCTAAAGAAAATCTAATCCGGAGATCCGGTGGGTGCGCTACAACCGGCACCGGCAGCGCCAGCAGGAGGATTGCTCCTGTAAAATTGCGGTTGCGGCAGGCAAGCAGGCATCTTTCCTGACTGGCAGACATCTTCGATGAACCCGCCCCTGCCCGCCCTCGACTCCCACACGAGCGCGCCGGTGCCGGCTGCCCGGATAAATTTGATTGCCGGCAAATCAAACCTCTTGCCAGCGAGAGAATAATACAGCATATAAACTATAGGACATCACAGCAGGAGCAAGCCTTGCCGGCACAAAGGTGAAACAGCAGCGCCACCGGTTGCAGGCACTCCGCAGTCACACGAGCGCAGTAACACAACAAGTATGGCAGTGGAAAACTCTCACACTCTCGAAGAAGAACTTGCCGGTTGCGAAAGGCACCTAGCCCTTCACCCCGACGACTGCCCAGTCTGGAACCAGCGGGGTTTAGCCCTCGAAAAGTTGGGCCGGCACTCCGATGCCATCGCCAGCTACGACAGAGCTCTCGCCCTCAAACCAGACTTTCCGGAAGCTTGGAGCAACCGGGGCGCAGCTTTAGAGCACTTGGGGCGATATCAGGACGCCATCCGGTGCTATGACCAAGCTCTGGCGATTAAACCTAACATGTCTCACGCCTGGAATTTGCGCGGCATTTCCCTGCGCAAACTCGGTCGCCACCAAGCTGCCATCGCCAGCACCACTAGAGCCCTGGTGCTTCAACCCAATGACTGCGAAGCCTGGAACAACCGGGGAATTGCCCTCTCTGAGTTAGGTCGCTATCAAGAGGCGCTCGCCAGCTACGACAGAGCCCTAGCGCTCAAGCCAGACGACTGTCAGACCTGGACGAACCGGGGCAATGCCCTGACGAAACTCTGTCGCTATGATAGCGCTACAGACTGCTACGACGAAGCCCTGACTGTCAACCCCGCTCTCGGTCACATCTGGTACAATAAGGCTTGCTGTTACGCTCTTCAAAGCAAAGTTCAGTTAGCCATTGACAGCCTGAAAAAAGCCATCACTCTCAATCCTGAGAGATACTTAGAAATGGCCAAAACTGACTCTGACTTGAACAGGATTCGCAGAGATTGGCAGTTTCGGGCTTTGATGCGAGAGCAAATCGATTGAACCAGCATTGGGGATTGGGCATTGGGGATTGGGCATTGGGGATTGGGTATAGGGCATGGGGTATAGGGCATGGGTTATGCAAGGATGCCCGGATTGGGCATCATCGTATTGGGACGCTCTTCAATTATCACTTCCCTCCTCACCCCGAACCCCGAAACCCTAACTCCTAACCCCTCACCCCTTAAGGGCATTGCTCATCCTCTGTCCCGATCACAATTGCGGTTTACTTTTTGGGCATAATTTTAGCCAATAACATACCTCCCTCACCCTCAGTTTAACCGGTCTTTCTGTTCTCTGTCAAGGGCAACCGGCTTTTTTGGAAGTGATTCTATCCGCACCGGCTCTGGGTATTCCTCAGACTGCTGGGGGGAGTAGCTGGTGTGCGGTAGCTAACCCCAGACCGCACGACACGGCTAAACTGCGAATAAGGATGAAGTAATCTGTTTTTATCCTTATCCAAATATAATATCGGGTATCTGTATTGCGCGATGCCTGTCCTGCAAGGGGAGCCGGTGGGGGTAGCATACATACCGGCTGCCGAAATTTAGGGAAGCAGGCAATCCGCAACCTATCCTCAATCTCCTGTCGCACTGCGGCGGAAATATCACCATCGCTATTCAGGCAATCTACCAGCAACCAGCTGGCAAAAGCACTAACGCTTGAGTGCTTGCCGGCACTTCGCAGCTGAAGTGCCGGTGCCAATCGCCAACCCTAGAGCCATGTTTAGCAGAACGCCGCTCTCAACCGGCTTCTTTTTCAAAGACCAAACACAGCCACCTCAGGGGGGTAATTCTTGGGTTACTTTTCGCAGATCCTCTGCTTCTTTTAGCTTTTGCCCTCTCTCATGCCCGTTCATCTTTATTATAAACAGACTTGGGTTGGGGAGTCAAGAAGATGATCCGAATCAGCTTTTAGGCTCTTGGGTGAGCCGGTAAATTAGCCCAGTGAACTGGCGGAGCTGTGGTGAGCCGGCGAATGTTCCTTGGCAGTGTTGCATAGGAAGGAAAGGCGTGCTATAATAGTAATTATATCATGTCCTAAAACTTGAATTTTATAAATTTTCCATGCTGCGGTTCTGTCATCGTTAAAAATGGCCAGACTCATAGTGGGAAGCAAAACTTTAAATGTAGAGGGTGTGGCAGACAGTTTGTTCAAAACCCCAGACATCAACCTATTACAGAAGAAACCAAAGTCTTAGTAGATAAGCTTTTACTAGAGAAAATCTCTTTAGCTGGAATTGCCCGAGTCACGGGAGTGTCTCTCCGGTGGATGCAATAATCAATCAAAAATTTGCCTCAGTCCCCAGACAGGTTCAAGTCAAATCAAAAAAAGGGCTATTTAAGAATTAAATGCGATAAAATGTGGTTATTTGTAGGCCATAATGTCAACAAACAGTGGGTCTGGCTGGATTGTGTTTACTAAAGAGATAGGAGGAGTATATATTGGGAGCATAAAAGAAGCCGATGAATTGCGATCTTTGGGATTATCTCCCACCAATTTATCGCCAATGCGCTATTAGTTACAGAGATTTTTGGAGCTATATTCCAGAGTTTTTCCTCAAAGCCGGCACCAATCAGTAGGGAAAGAAACCGGCAAGACTTCCTATATATAGCAGTAGTCATATTGGTTAGGACATTAAGAGCATGGCTTATGGGGCGTGGCGTATCATAGCAAACTCACAGCTTTTGCCCAATGCCCAATACCCATCGCCCACTCCCCCAATTTTTATGTACTAACCTAAGTGCATATTCCTATACAGCGGTTTAACAATACCCTGATGTAAAGAGTGTCAATATTAGTTAGAAAGACTCTGGCATTTTCTAAAAAACTCTCGAATCATATTGGGGCAATTTGGTATTTTATCCATCCTTATAACCTTTCTTTACAGAAGTGATCCACATCCCTGTATCCTTACCTTGCAGTACATCCAAAAGAGTTAGCATCTCTTTGCCGCATTTGTAGCTGGATTATTCGCCAAATTATATTAAGTTTCATGCCGAAACTCCTGCTATTATTTTTAATAATACAAGAAATTTTAGTTAAGCTTATTTTGCATTTACAGTAATTTATTGATTGGATAAATTTCTATTGAGCTGATAGTAAAAATATTATTCTAAAAATCACTTTTGGTGACAGATTTTCGTCAATATACTTTCAATAATAGTTCTTGAATACGGTGGGTATTAGCTTTGAATAAAGTTGAAATATAAATAGTGTAGCTACTGATATTGTGTCGCTTGAATATATCTCTTATACTGGTTAAACTCTTATCTATTGTATCGCTCAACCATATGGATAAGAACAAGCGGATATTAAGGACAGGACAATCATTTATAGGCAAAGAGGCCATACAATTTTGGACAAGTTTGGGGAATGAGTATAGCACAGGATACTAACAAGATTGTTTTGACACTATCCGAAATTATAGCACGTTTTGGGCGCTTTTTTGTGTCGAATCGTGAAGATTCAACACTTGCGATCCCAACTCTCCCTAACCGGCATATCCCAACTCTCCCTAACCGGCATATCCCAACTCTCCCTAACCGGCATATCCCAACTCTCCCTAACCGGCATATCCCAACTCTCCCTAACCGGCATATTCCAACTCTCCCTAACCGCCATATTCCCCACCGGCATATCCCAACTCTCCCTAACCGGCATATTCCAACTCTCCCTAACCGGCATATTCCCCACCGGCATATCCCAACTCTCCTTAACCGGCATATCCCAACTCTCCCTAACCGGCATATTCCCCACCGGCATATCCCAACTCTCCTTAACCGGCATATCCCAACTCTCCCTAACCTGCATATTCCCCACCGGCATATCCCAACTCTCCCTAACCTGCATATCCCAACTCTCCCTAACCTGCTTATTCCCCACCGGCATATCCCCTCTACTATCCCAGTCACCCACCCTTTGGAACCAGTCATCTGCCAATTATCAAAAACTTTTAATACTTTGATTTTTCCGGCGCACCACTACCGCCGATTAACTCATCTCTGTTTTCCGCACCAAGACTTATCCTCATCCGCACTTGCGGAAATCGGCATTGATGTCTCGCCCCCATCTTGCTGTTGACTTCCAAGTTATTCCAAACAAATGGTAGCGCAGCTGTCTCGCCTGTGCCACCCTCAGCAAACTGCCTGCCGGCATCTCTCGATTCACCCAACCTGCAACAGCAACCTAACCTTAATTTCCTATCGCACTGCGGGTAAATCATCCCAATCGCTATTCATAAAATCCACCAGCTACCAATTCTCTTGTTTGCCCCTTTATCGCCAGCGCTCTCACTTGTATTATAGCAGTAGCAACTTAGGAAACGGACATTAATCCCCAATTCCCAATCCCCAATCCCCAATCCTCAATCCTCAATCCTCAATCCTCAATCCTCAATCCTCAATCCCCAATCTCCAATCCCCAATCCCCATGTCCTAAAATTACTGTTTACTGCTATATCAAGAGAGTGTTGTGCCAAATTCAAGCCAAATAAGCGGTTATAGCCCAAATATAGTTTAGGATAGTTTAGCATAGTTTAGAATAGTTTAGGCTAGTTTAGGATAGTTTAAGATAGTTTAGGATAGTTTAGGATAGTTTAGGGGGGTGAAGCATAGCCTAATCCTAAGCCGGCATCTCCTTCCCATGAAAGATTTATCGGGGCATATTAGAAACGCGGGCAAGCGAATTCATCACAAACGCCCCCGCAATCACACTAAGCTTGACTTAAATCACCCAGGGGAGTAAAATGTCTAACTGATACAGCAAGCCGGTGCTGTGCCCTTGACCATCGCTATTGCCGTCAGCAAAGGTGCTAAAATAAACTTCCTAGAAGAGGGCATTGGTCCAGAAACCCGACTGGTGGTAGCGGGGGCGGGTTTAGTCCAACCCTTCCTAGGTGCGTTCCATATATCGGGAAAACCCACCCCCTCTCTGCAAGCCGGCTCGCCCCTGCATTTGTCACCTCTCCCTTACCACAATAGTAAGTAAAAGTCAAATTTTCTCCCCCCTATCCGAGGTCAACTTCAATCTTGGCCTCTTTAGAGGAAATGCGGTTTAGCATCGATAGCCTTCCTGATGCCGGTCGCCCTTACCCCCTACAAGCCGGCTCGCCCCGGCATTTGTCACCCCTCCCCTACCACAATAGTGAGTGAAAGTCAAATTTTTTTCCCCCCTTTCCCCCTATCCGAGGTCAGCTTCAATCTTAGCGTCCTTGGCGTCTTGGCGGTTCACCATTAACGAGGAAACTCGCCAACCGACTCAACAGATGAAGGGATTGGGTTGAGGTGGGGAAACCGGCTTTCCGCTCACCCTCCCATAGCACATTTAGAGCTGAATGTCAAGAAAGCCGGTGAATTTCCCGCCGCAGGGGGCGGTGCTATCCCCCGGAACTGCGCCCTGCGCCTTGCAACTCCGGGGGGGGAGTTTCAGACTCTTTAGCATTGAGCTTGCGGTTGAATTCCCGAATCCGGCGCGACAGGAGGCGAATAATATTAACCGCAATTCCCGGAGTCTCCTCAATCGCGTCGTAGAGTTGCTGCTGCGTCAGCATCAGGCACTCGCAGGGATCTACCGTCGTGACGGAAGCGGAGCGCGGCTCAGCATCAAACAGGGACATCTCGCCAAAACAGGCTCCCTGCTCCAGTTGAGCCAAATCTTGCTCGCCAATGTGAACCCGAACCCGCCCAGAAACGACGATGTAGAGCGAGCGCCCCTCCTGACCTTGGGTAAAAATCGTGTGATTTGCCGGAAATGAAAGCTCGTCCATAACAGAAGCAAGGCGGACGAGAAAATCATCCCGCAGCTCTTTAAAAATAGGAACTCCTCTGACAAATAATAGCCGGTCTACACTGGTAAGCATTTAGGTACTTCATCCTGACGATGCCGGTTGCCGCACGGTCAAATTTGGAGGGGTGAGGGTTGAATCCTGAATGCCTTCAAACCTCACGGCTTCAAAGTTCAAACTGCTTTATGTGGGCTCAAAACCGGCTATTCCCTGATAGCTGGAAGCCGGGCTAGCGCCCCCAGGGGAGCCGGCGGCTGCCGGTGAGTCGCCAACACCCAACTCAGCCATCATCTGCTTGACTTGCTGGGCGACGAGGCGGTCGGGATCGCTGCGCAGCATTGGTAGCAATTCTATCAGAGCGCGGGGTGATGCCACTCGCAAATAGGCAATCGCCGCTTCCCGCACAAACCCTCGGGGGTGGCGCAGACAGGCCAAAATCTGTTCCGGCGTTACAGCCCACCGGCTGGCGCGAGCTAGATGGAAGCAGCAAGCCAAAGGCCAGTCCGACAGGAAGTGGCGCAGCTCCAGGAGCCGGCGCACCCGGTCCCCGGGAGCCATAGGCTGGTACGCCACCAGATCGGAAAGACTTTGCACCTTTTCCAAATCCGAGCGCCGGTCGAGCACGCTCAGCAGGGCTCGTTTGCTCGGCAAGTCCACAGTGTTGTCCAAAATTTCCAGCCCTCGCGCCATATTCGCCCGGTTCCCGGACTTGAGATTAAAAGCCGCCGCCTGAATGCTCGAGTGGGGGTAAAGGAACTTCATCAGCAGGAACAGCCGCTCTTCCGCATCCGACTGCAAGTCCCGCAGCGCCCGCTGCAGCAGCTCAGCTTCCCGCCCCGCCACGCGCTCCGGGCTCAAATCGAGGAGCGCCCCATACAGCTGGGCGAGGAACATTAGCTCCTGGTCAATTAACAGCTCCATCCCGCTGCGCCCAAACCTGTCGAGCACCCCCTCAATCCCCGCCTCTCCCGGAACTTTCAGCAGGATGCGCAGGATGTTGCGGCGCGTCGCCCCCCAAGAGGCCATCAAGTGATTGGCCAAAGCGTCGAGTGCTTCCGGAGTGGCAATCTGGCCCATAGCGCTCCAAGCGTGAGCCCGCACCAAATCTGGCTTGTGAGTGTCTTCCGCCAGCTGAACCAACTTGCCGATCGCCTCATTTTCCAAGCGCACCAGAGCCCGCATCGCCGCGTCGCGGGTGGACTTGTAGTACAGCCCCCGCAGCAGGGAGGGGTAGTATTCCTCCAAGTGGGTGGATGCGATCACCTCCAGCAGGGCGCAGCGCACGCGCAGCGACTCGTCCTGCAGCAGGTTGGGGATATACAGCCGCAGCCCCTGCAAGTAGTCCGCCTCCCCCAGCGCCCGACAGCCCATCACCCGCTCCCGCTCCTGCTTGTGGGTGAGCATCCGCCGCAGGGCGTTCGTAGCTTCGGCTTTTTGCTCCCGGCTCCCCCGGCGCATGATCAGGGCGGCGGCGGTCCCCCGCACCACCGGGTCCACTGCCGGCGCTAAATAGGGCCTCAAGGCTTCAATATCGGGATTTGTCTCAGTCAGCCAGACATAGCGCAGGGCCAGGGCCAGGACTTCCGGCGGCAGGGGCTTGCCGATCAGCCCCCGCACCTGCTCCAGGTAAGCGGCGGTGGGGCTGGCGAGCATGGCTTCCAAACTCTGGCGCTGCAGTGCAGGCGGCAGGACTGGCAGCAGGGGCGCTAAGACCTCGCCCACATTTTTGGGGTCGATTTGGGCTAGCAGCTCAATGCAAGAGCGCTTGTCGGCTTCTGTGCCCGGCTGCTGCAGGGTTTCCACCACCGCCCGCTTCAGGGCTCGCATGTCCACATCGGAAACCCCCAGCCGCCCCCTTTCGGCGCTGGAAACCAGCAGCCCGACGTAGCGGGAGCGCAGCATCCAGACCACAGCCGCCCAAAGCAAGGACAGGAGTACCGTCAGGCTGACGATCGCCCCGCCCTCTACCCGATCGAGCATCTTGTCACCGGCACCCGGGAGCGCCAGCCGGCAGCCCCAAATGATGGCGAAAATTAGCAAGCCGGTCAGCCCGTCAGACAGGGGCTCGGCAATGCCATTCACCCACGCCTGAACATCGTCGCGATTGGCTTCCGGAATGGGCTGGAACAGGACGGGGCTCGCCCCCTCAAAGATAGTGTAGTGCAGCAATTCCTCGAAAAACTTCAGCAGCACCAAACCGCCAAAGAAAGGAAACAGCCCCGCCGCCGAGCCGAGTACCGAACCGGCACCGATGATCGCCAGCCCCCCCGGCAGGATTGTCGCCGAGACAAACACCCCGATCCGCTCCACAAGCCGGCTGGAGGCGAACCACTGCATGGCCAGCTCAAAGATGCCCAAGACACCATTGAACAGCCCGATGAACGCCGCAATCGCCGTGCCGGCATCTTCTGGATTCTGCTGCTCCAACTCGCTGAGGAACTGGAAATCCACCAGCAGGTTCAGCACCTCGGCGAGGACAAAAAAGGCAATCAGGGGCGCGACGTAGTTCCAGATTGGCCCCCGGAGCCGCTTATTGGCGAACTCAGCCTGCTCGTCCTCTTCCTCCCTGAGCGGCGAGTCGGGAAACGATTGCTTGTAAGCCTCGCTCAGATACCACAGAATCCCCGCCCCCACCAGCATCATCACGAAAGCCATGAAGATAGCGCCCTTGAGCCCCACCCACTCCAGCAGCACCGGCAGGGAAAAGCCGCTGAGCACGTCCGCCACCAAAATGCCGCTGCTGACAATCGGGAACGCCCGCTTAATTTCCCGGATATTGAACAGCTGGTTGGCGGCAATCGACGTGTTGAGGTCGTTAAGGGTGTAGATTCCGTCCAGCCACAGCCGCATCAGGAACACCGTGATCCCGGCTACCCAAGCCAGCTCCAGCCCCAAGCCCCCGAGAAACAGCAGCAGCGGAGCCGCCATAATCACAGCGATCAGCACAATCACCCGCCGCAGGGGCAGGATTTGCTGCAGCCAGGTGTACAGCCCCCCCAGCGCCGAGCCGATAATAGCACCGGAGATATAAATCCACGGCAGCTGGTCGGCTCCGTACTCTTCCAAAAACAGGCCCACCGTACTCGCCTCCAGCCACAGCACTCCCACAGAGGTTGCCGTATAGAAAGCAAACATCAGAAAAGTTCGCTCCGCTTCCTCTGGACGGAGGTTCACCCACTGCAGCAGTAGCTGCACCCATTTCCCTGCGTTCCGCTGATCTCTCAGTTCCATGCTGCGCTGATTTCCGTTGCGTGTAGATGTCCTATTGTCCCCAGGAGCGCTAACCCCACTGCCTGACTGTTTCAACTGACATCCATAATTAAAATCTTACTATTATAACCTAAAACTATCTGTTTTAGGGATCTTATTTTAAAAATTTAATGTTCCCACTTCAGGCCCTCACCCTGCTATTTTAAGGGCATAAGCCATCAAGTGTGAGGTGTGTCTGACACACCTCACACTGAATACTTGCAGCCTCAGACTGCTCCCTTCTTGCCGCTTTGGGATTTGGCCCAAGCGTCAGAAGCGACCGCTGCCACTATTTCTTGGGGGAGAGCAGCATCATCATGCTGCGCCCCTCTTTCTTAGGGGCTTGCTGAACTTCCGCCACTTCTTGCAAGTCCGCTGCCATTCGCTTCAGCAACTCCTCTGCCAGGTCAGTGTGTTGAATTTCCCGCCCCCGGAACATAATAGTAGCCTTCACCTTATCCCCATCCTTGAGAAAGCGCTCCGCTTGATTGATCCGCACCTTATAGTCGTGCTCCTCAATCTTATAGCGCATTTTCACCTCTTTAACTTCAGCCGTGTGCTGCTTCTTCTTGGCCTCCCGAGCTTTTTTCTCCTGCTCAAACTTGAACTTCCCGTAGTCCATAATTCGGCAAACCGGCGGGTCTGCCTTGTCACTGACCAGGACGAGATCCAGCTCTTTTTGCTCTGCCATCCGCAGCGCTTCCTGAGGTGTCATAATCCCCAGCTGGTCTCCATTGGTGTCAATGACGCGAATTTTGGGAAAGCGAAGCCTTTCGTTAATTTGGGGTAAATCGCGATTAGGACGTTTTTTTTCAATCACAGGCGTAGAAAGCGATCCGATTTTTAGTTGACAGTTTAGAGGTAGTGTGCTAAGCGTTAGACTCCCCCCGGACTCATCGGCGGGGACTTGTGGGAGGCGCACTTTGACCGCTGCCAAACTCTGGCCGGCTGGCGGCAAGAGTTTGCATCTGACTCAAAGCTCTCCTCTGTTGTGAGCCGTTTTGAAACTGGCGCTGGCCGGCTCTGGGGGGCACCCAGTCCCGACGCCACCGCTCCATTTTCCCGGGTGTGGCATTTCCAGATATGCTGAAACCCCGCTCTTGCGAGCGGTTCCGCACTGATGTCTTCTGCAAAGCTCTCACGCGCCGCCCCCCTGCTGTGGCCGGTCCCGGACAGCCCCTGTGCGGGGGAGCAACTGCTGGGCCCCCTGCCAGAGCCCCCCCGCCCAAGCATTAGCCAGACCAGTGAGCGAGAGCGCTGGCGCTGTTTGGCGGCAATGGAAGCGAGGGCGTCTGGTTGGCAAGTGGTGTTCCTTCGATCGGGGAAATGTTGCAAGTGTTTGTCTATTCTATCCATAGGAGGCTTTCAGCCCCTACCGGCACTGGATCTGCCGTCGAGGAGCGCAGGCGCTTGAGAGCGAGCCGGTGGAACATTCAGCGGGTGAGTGCGATGATTTAGGCATTTGTTAAAAAATGTGTCATTATCCTGCGCTCTGCGGTGCGCCCTTGCGACTCTTCAGTCACTCTTACTTGCCATTCTACTGACAGGGACGCGCTCATTTCCATAACGCATACCAATCCATTTTCCCACAGGACAGGAGTCTTGCGAAAAGCGGCGCGGTATTTTCAGAGCGCTCAGGCACCGGCTGCATTTGTCCCGACACTCTTAGAACTGACCGGCAAGAAAGTCAAGCTGTTTCAATCTGAGGCGAGGGGGAGGAATTCCCGGCGCTGGCACAATGGGCAAGGATTGAGCGCGAAACGGGTTCTGGCGCAACCTGCCCTCTAGCCGCCACTGACCCCTTGGCTTCTTGACCCCCACTCCCCTATCTTAGCGCGCGGATTAGTGCTGTCGCAACTGGCGCTTTTGGAACTGAAGGCTGCCAGCTAGGGATCTGACAACCAGAGACGCCGGCACTGTTTGCCTTGCCTCGAAGAAGCAACACGGGTTTTGGGCGCACCATAAGCCACCCCGCCTGGGCAAAACCTAACCGCCACCTTTCTGGGCCGTCTGCCCCAAGGAATGGCCACCCTAAAAAATTCTCTCCTGATTTTGCTGCGCCGGCCCCAGGCAAGCGCACCTGCGGGCGAGCCGGTGGGTTGGGCTAAAGCCCAACTGCTTTCCGGGGGCTTTAGCCCAACTGCTTTCCGGGGTGCTGGCAGGAACCGAGGGATAGGGGGCTCAATCGAGGCGGCGGCAGGCGCAGTGGCGATACCGTTTACGATCGCTGCTTATTTTGCACATCCATTGGAGAATCCTGTGAGACTGAAAATACTTGCTATCTTCACACTGCTAGCGTCCCTGTTGCTGGGGACAGCAGCGGAAGCGGAAAATCCCCAACACGTCCGGCGGTTGCTAAACACCAAGCAATGCCGGGGGTGCAACCTGAGCGGCGCGAACCTCAGGCAAGCCGACCTCAAGGACGCGGACCTGCGAGACGCCTACCTCGCCGGTGCTGACTTGCAAGGGGCTGACCTGTCGAAAGCCCTGCTGGTTCGCGCGGATCTCAGGAACGCCAACCTGAGCGGTGCCACTCTCACCGGTGCTGACCTCAAGGAAAGCGCTCTCAATAACGCTAACTTGACGGGAGCTGACCTCAAACAGACGCGGATGAGTTTTGCTACTTTGGTGCAGGCGAACCTGCGCCAAGCCGATTTAAGGGGGGCTTACCTGATTCGCGCCAATCTCCGAGAAGCCAACCTGACTGGGGTAGATTTAACCAGTGTAATTTTAACGAGAGCCACCATGCCTGATGGCACAATCCACAAGGACAAGGATTGAAAGCTGCCGCCATTGGCGGTAAGCGGTCCGGCGGCTGGCTTTCCGGGATGTCTGCAAACAGCGAACAGCAAGCAATTACCAGCCATGCAAACAGCAAAATTAGCGGGAAAATTAGCGCGGTTAATTCCGGTGTCTCTGGCAGTGCTGGCCGGCGGCAGAGGGCTCGGCCACCGGCTGGTCACTCTGGCGCTCCTGGGAGCGATAGCCGCTATAGCGCCTGAAACGCTGCGGGGACCGGCACTGGCGGCTGTCCTGTCTTCCTGGGAATTTGACCCGGCGGCCAATCAGCTTGAACTGACGGTGGAGCAGGGCGCGAAGCCGACGTATTCTGTCCTCAACCAGCCGCCGCGCATTGTTGTGGAGCTGCCCAAAACCCAGCTGGCAGTCCGCAGGTCCCAAAAAAGCTACTCGGGTGCCCTTCGCCAAATTCAGGTGGAGGACTCCGGGACTGGCCAAGTGCGGATTGTTCTGGAGTTCTCTCCGGAGGTGATTTTGAATCCGGCACAGGTGAGGCTGCTGAAGGTGGCCGCGCCGGTGTCCACCGGCGCGTTCCAGGAGCGCTGGGTGCTGAATTTCTCGATTTCTGACACCGGCTCGCTGCCGGCACCGGCACCGGCACCGGTCCTGGTCCCTGTGGCGGAGACTCCCCGGGTGCCGCCGGCGTTTGATGGCCTGCCTGCGGCCAATCTTCCCCCCCTGCGTCCGGTATCCGGCTCCTCACCGGCACTGCTGCCGGTCGAGCGCAGCCCCCTGCCGGCGCTCCCCCCGGAACGCTCCGCCCTTCCCAGTTTGCCGCCTGCCCCTGCTGTCTCCGTTCCTCCTTTGCAGCGCCCCTCCCCACTCCCACCGGCAGCCGGCAGCGCCTCCGCATCCCTGTTCCTCCCCGCCCGCACCCTGCTCAATTTGCGCTATCCCGGCGAGTGGGTGTTGCAGCTCCAGCCTGGGGAGCAACTGCAGGAAGTGTTGCTTATCGAGGACGAGATTCGCGACTCTTTTGGCAATATTCTCCTGCCGGCGGGAACTCAGGTGATTGGGCGCTTTGAAACCAATCTCGGGGGCAGCCGATTTATTGCCCAGGGCATCAGTCTGTTCGGTCGCAATGTCCGTCTTGAGGCTGAATCGGAAAGGCTCTCCCAACTCTCCGCCCTTCAACCGGGCCAAATTGTCCGCGTCCGCTTGAAAGAGGCTCTCCGCCCATAGGAAATCGGGCGCAAGTGTGCTGCTTTGATGAATAACCCCTCCTCCGGTCCCCCTTCCCTCCAGCAGGGAGGGGGTGTCAGAGGGGGGTTTCAATTTGGTCTGAAACGTTTGGCAAAAGTGTCTCTCGTTTGCCCCACCGGCACTGGGGTGCGCGTAAAGGCGCACCCCTCTCGCTTTAGGTTTCTTTGCTCAAAAACCCTTGGATTTGTTTGATGGCTGCCGGAGCAATGTTAAACACTGCCCAACCGGCGGCCAGCAGCAGTGGCCCAACAACGATCAGTACGCGCCAATCCATAGTCAATTCCCCCTTGTTACAAAACTGTTACGCGGTTCTCAGTTTTTATATTTTGCTCTGAAAGGGCGGATTTTTCCAGTCCTTTTGCCTGGGATTGGGCATGGGGCATTGGGCATTGGGCATTGGGCATGGGGCATTGGGTATTGGGCATTGGGCATTGGGCATGGGGCATTGGGCATTGGGCATGGGGGGTGTGCTGCCAAACCCCTGACAGCCCAGAGCAAATTTATTAATCTCCGAAAGAACGGTCTTTACAAAACCGGCTTTCAGACGGGTTTTGTATATATGCTTTCTTCCGGAAGTAAGGAATATTGTTAGATTTTGGACTGGGGATGTCGGGTTTTTGGGCGGATTGCGCCCGACTTGGGACTGAAATTTGGCCACTGGACCCTGGAAATCCCCTCTTCGCTGCCGGCAGAGGGGGTGCCGGTGCCTCAAATTCTGTAATATCCGAAAGAACGGTCTTTACAAAACACGGGTTTAGACGGGTTTTGTATATATGCTTTCTTCCGGAAGTCAGGAATATACTTAGATTTTGGACTGGGTATCTCGGGATTTGGGGCGGATTGCGCCTGACTTGGGGCTGAAATTGGGCCACTGGACCCTGGAAATGGCCTCCTCGCTGCCGGCAGAGGGGGTGCCGGTGCCTCAAATTCAGTCATATCCGAAAGAACGGTCTTTACAAAATCCGGCTTTAGACGGGTTTTGTATATATGCTTTCTTCCGGAAGTGGGATAGGGGGCTTGGGGCGCTGCGGCGAGAGTGGGGAACTGAACAATCTCCAATGCGCCATGTCTCATGCCCCATACCCTATGCCCTATGCCCACAGAATCCGAGATTGGTGCCTCTGCCGGCATGGACTAAGGCGAGTTGCTCGTAGCGGAGCGCGTGCTCTATGAGTCCAGCTGCCTCAGCTTCGGATACGTCTCGCACCCGCTTGGCTGGCACGCCGATAACGAGGGATAGGGGGGGCACGTCTTTGGTGACAATGGCACCGGCACCGATGATGCTGCCGGTGCCGACGCGCACGCCGTCCATAACGACTGCGCCAATGCCGATCAGGCTGCCGCGCTCAATATAAGCTCCGTGAACGACGGCGCGGTGCCCAACGGTGACGCAATCTTCTAAAATGGTGGGGCTGCCTGGGTCGCCGTGCAGGACCGCTCCATCTTGGATATTGGTGCGCTCGCCGATTTCGATGCGCTCGACATCGCCGCGCACGACGGCGCTGTACCAGATGCTGGCACCGGCACCCAGTAACACCGAGCCGGTGACGGTGGCGTTGGGGGCGACGAAAGCTGCTTGGGAGAGGTCGGGAGGGGGCCAGAAGGATGCCGGTGGGGGGAAGATATCGTTAAAATTGCTCACTAGGGTATCCGCAATCAGGTGAATGCCCGTAGAATTCGGCTGGGGACAGAGTGCCCCTAGCTATAATAAAAGCACTAAAAGTGCCGCATAATATACTATGCTGGTATGCCCTCAATGATTAACCCAGGCTTGCAGTACCCTATTTTTGGCTCGGAGATTCAGTGTCCCCACTGCCGGCAGACGATTCCGGCACTGACGCTGACGGATACTTATTTGTGCCAGCGTCACGGGGCGTTTGAGGCCAATCCCAAGACGGGTGAGCTGATCCATCTCCAGTCCGGTCGTCACTGGCGCATGTGGAACAATGAGTGGTACCGGCAGCACACCCATCCTGACGGGATTCGCTTTGAAATCCACGAGGCGCTCGACCGGCTCTACACTCAAGGCTTCCGGGCGACTCGCGTGATTATCGCCAGCCGCTATATGGATTTGATTAGCTCCTATTTGGAGCGCAGCACGCCTTGGCGGGGTCAGGGGGAGCCTCAAAAACCCCGTCTCTACGGTTTGCCGGTGGAGTTCAGTCCGGACCCCTCGGACGATCCCTGCTGGGAGGTGATTAATTTTGAGCTGGAAAAAGAGCCGGGGGTGCCTATTCGCTACCCCTATTTCCGCTTGTTTGAGTAGCGCTTCCGCCGGCGCGACCGGCACATCCCGGACCGGCGGGACTCCTGTCCCACACGCGGTTAATTTCCCGCTGCCTGTTGACAGCAAACAAATTTTATGCTATGCACCACGCTTCTATCCGCACTGCCAATATTTACCGGGCGATGGCGTTTTACGAACAGTTGGGCTTTGCTGTCTGTGAGCGCTTTACTGCGGGGATAACTCTGGCTTGCTGGATGGAAGGGTTGGGCGGGCGCATTGAGCTAATCCAAGTTCCCCAGCCAAAACCAGCACCGGATGCTTTTGAGGACGAGCACTATACGGGGTACTATCATCTATCTTTTGATCTCACCGGCATGACGCCGGAGCTGCCGGGCTGGCTGAGCGCTTTGCGGGAGCGCTTTGCGCTAGCTGCCGGTGAGGGGCAAGATTTGTTGCCACCCCTGAAGGTACTCTTGGAGCCCACTCAGCAGATGATTGGCGAGCGCGTTTATGAGGTGGCTTTTATTGCTGATGCTGATGGGTTGCCTTTAGAGTTTATCAGAGTTTTGAGCTAATTGCAAGGGGGCGATACCCCCCACCCCTATTTGCCAGTAGGGTGGGTTCTGCTGTTTGCGGAACTCACCATTTTGGTGTGGGGAGGGGGTGGGGGGGATTTGTTGGGGTGGGGGGCGGGTGCCGGTGGGGAGTGAGGGGTGGGAAAATGGGGTGTTGCAGTTGATTTTGATTATATCTTATGTTGCGGTTTTTTTCTGAGCTTGTCAAGGGGCTGGTGTGCCGGTGGGGGCTTTGGGCGCTGCTGGGGGCTGTTTTGGGGTTGGGTGTGGCGGTGACGCCACCTGCTGCGGCGGCGCTTGATTTGTTGCGGCAGCCGGTGGCTGAGGTTAAAGTGAGTTTGGGGAGTGCTGGGAATGAGCTGAAGTTTGTGCCAAATCAGCTAGAATTTGTGGCGGGAAAGCGGTACAAATTGGTGCTAGACAATCCAAGTTCGGTGAAGCACTATTTTACTTCTAAGGATTTTGCTGATGCTAGCTGGACGCAAAAGGTTGAAGCGGGTAAGGTGGAGATTAAGGGTGCGATTCGCGAGCTTGAATTGAAGCCTGGGGCTGTGGCGGAGTGGGTTTTTGTGCCGATTAAGCCGGGAATTTATTCGCTGCGCTGTCCGATTCCGGGACACACTGAGGCGGGAATGACTGGCATGATTAAGGTTGTGGTTGGGGAGCCGGTGTAATCGCAGGGTGCGTTTCGTGGGGAACGCACCCTACTGGTGCAACTCACAGCCTGTTTCTTCGAGAATTTCTTCTAGGGTGCCATGTTCTGCTGCGGTGACTAAAAACAGGTGCACGGCTTCATCTAAGGCGATTCTGGCTGAGTCTGGCGTATCTCCGGAACTCATCACATCTAGTGGCATCGCGTGGGCTACAAATTGATTCCCTTCTTTCCAGATTTGAACCGTGTATTCGATATTCATCGTTGGTATCCTGCGATTGTTCCCTTGGCTCTAGTATAGCATGGGATTGCAAGTTGCGGGGGAAACAAGTGGGGGCGTCTCACTTTTGTATGGCTCCTTTGAACCCCACCCCCTAACCCCCTACCCGCTTGCGGGGAGGGGGAACTGGAAACCGGCTTTCTTGCTACAGTTGTAGGGGCGGGTTTACCCAAGAAGTTATAACTATGCTATAATATTTTTAACTGACACGGGCAAGTTAAGAAGTACCTGAGGAGCATTAGCGGTGCCGGTGTCAGAGATAGGATAGGGATAGGCTGGAGATTGAATTAGATGAAAATGGGGAGGTTGTCATGTCTCTGGAGTTACTCAGACGGCAGTTTACGGTAAAAACTTACCAGAAAATGATTGAAGCGGGTATCTTTACGGAAGAGGACAGGGTAGAATTGATACGAGGGGAGATTATTGAGATGACACCTATTGGAAGACGGCATGCGGCGTATGTGAATCGATTGGTAACACTGTTCACCGGCTGTCTTGGCAATCGCGCAATAGTTGCTCCCCAAAATCCTGTAGAATTAGGGGAGCGATCTCAACCCCAGCCAGATGTGGCGCTGCTGCAACCGCGCCCGGATTTCTACGAAGCTGTATATCCCCAGCCAGAGAATATCTTCCTGTTGGTGGAGGTGGCTGATACAGCGGTTGAATCTGACCGGCTAGTGAAAATTCCCCTTTATGCGGAAGAAGGGATTTTGGAAGTTTGGCTGGTGGATATTAATGAGGAATGTGTGGAAGTTTACCGGCAACCGGCACCGGCTGGCTACCAGGAGGTGCGCAAGTGCCGGCGGGGTGACAGTTTGTCTTTGCTGGCTTTTCCTGATATAACTATTATAGCGGATGAAGTGCTGGGTTAGGAGAGGGAAGCCGGCTTTTTGGCAGCACCGGCAAGATGCCGGTGTTCCCAATTGGTGTGACAGCAGCAAGAACCGGCTCGGATAGAGTGAGTGCCGCTTTTTGTCTGGGTGAAGTTACTTTTCTTTTTGTTTTTCCCTGTCTTATTCGATTCGCTGGCGGAGGGCTGACTCTGCTTGGCTGATATTTTCTTCTAGCGCCTTCAGGAGTAAACAGGGGCGGCATGGTTTTCCATTTGAGGCTGGGATGATGAAACAGCGCACGAATGGCTTCAATATCGTCCCGGTGTTCGAGGACGTAGGCTCTTAATTCAGGAACGCTCATTTGTTCAAAGTTGGGTTTCATAGAAATACCCGTTGCCGGAAGGGGGTATAATGATTTGCAGTTCACCGGCGATTGAAATCGCGGCTATACAGACAAAGCCCGCCTGCGCGGGCTAAAAAAGTCGCGATAGCTGCTGGCTTCCTGTAAAGTTGCCTGGGAACGAGGGAACTCTCAACTCTGAGATCCTTGGCTTTTTTCTGCCTCAATTTTCTGGCGCAGCTTCTCCTCTACTTCCTTTTCAATTTGCTGGCGCAGCTTTTTCTCCACTTCTCGCTCAATTTGCTGGCGGAGTCTTTCCTCCATCTCTTTTTCCGGCTGGGGTGGCTTGCCCTCTAGCTGCTGAGAGGATTGACGGCTTTTTTTGTCAAGGATTTGTTTGAACAGTTCAAGTTGCTGCTGCTCCTCCTCTTTAGTCTTTGGCGGGGAAAAGACTGTGACTTCTGAGTCGGGGCGGCGGCGGCGGAAAAGAACGCGCAAAGGCTCAATTTCGTCCCGGTGGGCGAGAGCGTAAGCTTTCAGTTCAGCGTTGGTCATTTCTTCAAAGTTCGGTGGCATCTAAAAACCTCCAGCGTCCATTGGGGTAAACTATTATTTGAAGTTCCTCGCCGGCAAAAATGAAAACAATTCCTGTTCTAGGATCGAAACGGAAAAGTTGAATGTCTTTGGAGACGTTGGACAGCATCTGGCAAACTCGCAGGCTGGTTTGGGCTTGGTCGTCTGTTGGGTTAATGGCTAGTCCCTCAATTGTGACACAAATACTATAATATCAGCAAGTGCCACTGGCAAAATCCCATCGGCTATCGGGATGGCACTATTAGCGGGAAGGGAGATATGCGTTTATTCCGCTTTGCCGGCAAGGGGTGCCGGTGAGTTTTATGCGGGCTGTATTGTGGGCTGTATTCACCGGCAATTCGATGTGCCGGTGGGGCATTAGTGTCAATTTAAGCCCCTGGCGATTGAAATCGCGGCACTACAACCAAGTCCTGAATCCGCTTTGCCGGCAAGGGGTGCCGGTGAGTTTTATGCGGGCTGTATTGTGGGCTGTATTCACCGGCAATTCGATGTGCCGGTGGGGCATTAGTGTCAATTTAAGCCCCTGGCGATTGAAATCGCGGCACTACAACCAAGTCCGCATGACAAGGACTTAAGATAAGAGCTAGAATCTTAAAACCCGCGCAGGCGGGTTTTGTCTGTATAGCTGCGGTTTCAACCGCCGGGAAATTACGGGACTAAAGTCTAATTACCGACTTTGGGCTAAAGCCCAACTACGAACCTTTTTGGGCTAAAGCCCAACTACGAACCTTTTTGGGCTAAAGCCCAACTACGAACTTTTTTGGGCTAAAGCCCAACTACGAACCTTTTTGGGCTGAAGCGCAGCGATGGGTGTATGATATTATAGGTGGGGCTGGCTTGTGGCGCGGGGCAATTCCTGGACTGTTGCAGCTAAACTGGCGATAATTCTGTGGGGGTGTGAGGATGGATGAACAGCGTCTGGAAGCGTATATCAATCTGATTGTGGCGCTGCTTAAGAGTGCCGGTGGGGAGGAATCTGCGATTTTGCAGGCGCACCCGGATTTGATAGATGCCGATTTGGTGCCGGTGATGCTGGATGTGGCTGAGGATTTGAGACAGCGGGGCGATTTAGATGGCGCTAACCGGCTGATGAATGTCGCAGGAAAGCTACTTGGGGTGTACGCTAACTTGCCGGCTGTCTCACGGAAAAAATCTGCCCCACCTAAGGGATTCGGGCGAAAGGTTTAGTTGGGGCGGGTTGGGCTGAAATACAAGACACCCGGTTTCTTCCCGTAGCCCCACGCGAGGAGGGGTTGGGTGCCGGTTCGAGCAGCGTTGTGCGCAGCGACACTTATATAATAAGGAGTATGCCGGCGCTGGCGGGCTGGGGAAAGCTGGGAGTGAAAATGAACAGGGGGCTTCCCTGGGTTGTGTGGGAGATTCGCCGAAAACCGAAACGCCAGACATTAGCCCCGAATGCTAGAATAGCAAAACACTCCATAGTGGTGGGGCTGGGGCGAGGCGAATTGGGTGCCGGTGAACCGTAAGTGGGATAATTTCGGAGTGAGGGATGGAAGGACAGGGGAACCAAGACTATTATCAGCTAATATACGAACTGCTCGCCAGCCCCAAGGAGCGAGCGGCGGAGATATTGAACACCCGCCCAGAATTGCTAGACGCCCAGTTGGTGAAGCTGATGCGACTCTCGGCTGTTATCCTGGAGCGCAGGGGTGAGAGGGAAATGGCAAAGTGGTTAAAAAATCTGGCAACCATACTGGCTGCAATCATGCGCGGCGCGTCGCCGGTGGCGCAAACCAAAAAAGCGGAAGCCGACAAGTTGTTCCAGCAAGGGATTGACCAGTATTATGCTAGCAAGTATCGAGAGGCATGGCAGTCTTGGCAGCAAGCACTGACACTCTACCGGGAAATTGGCAACCGGCGTGGGGAAGCCGCATCCCTGGGGAATCTGGGAAATGCTTACGACTCCCTGGGGCAGTACACAGAGGCGATACAGTATCACCAGCAGTCGTTAGAGATTGCGCGGGAAATTGGCGACAGGCGTGGGGAAGCCGCATCGCTGGGGAATCTGGGAAATGCTTACGACTCCCTGGGGCGGTACACAGAGGCGATAGAGTATCACCAGCAGCAGTTAGAGATTGCGCGGGAAATTGGCGACAGGCGTGGGGAAGCCGCATCCCTGGGGGGTTTGGGAAATGCTTACGACTCCCTGGGGCAGTACACATTGGCGATAGAGTATCACCAGCAGCAGTCGTTAGAGATTGAGCGGGAAATTGGCGACAGGCGTGGGGAAGCCGCATCGCTGGGGAATCTGGGAAATGCTTACCGCAAATTGCAACAAATTCCCGAAGCGATTCAGAAGTATCAAGACGCCCTAGAAATTTTCACCCCCACCGGCTTTCCCGTAGAATGCGTCAAATTGGGGCGCAATCTCGGCGACACCCACTTCCAGGCGCAAGAGTGGGAACAAGCCATCTCCGCTTACGAAAAAGCCCTGGAAGCAGTTGAGCAGCGGTGCGCGTGGGAGAGTTCGCCCACCGGCAAGCAAAAACTGCGAGAAGAGGCTGTCGATGTTTACCAGAACATGATACAAGCCTGCATCAACACCGGCAATCTCCGCAAAGCCCTAGAAACCGTTGAGCGCAGCAAATCCCGCAACTTCGTGGAAGATTTAAGCAATGTGCGGCTTTTCCCCAAAGACGCGCTCCCAGAAATCTGCGAGCGACTCGAAACCCTGCGCCGGGAAAATTCCTCCCTGCAGCGACGCCTGGAAGCAACCGGCAATTCCGCCACCAACTCCAACCCGCCAAACCCCAACGCAACAGAGCAAACAGAGCAACTGCGCCAGCAATGGCTGCAAAACCGGCAAGCACTCGACACCCTGCTGGCTGAGATTGGAAAATTTGACCCAACTTTTGAACTCACCCAGCGGGTGAAGCCCATCACCTTTGAGGAAATCCTCGCCCTTATAGACAGCGACACCGGCATCGTCGAGTGGTACATCAGCGCCGAGCGTTTCTACGCCTTCACCGTCACCACAGCAGAACCCTTCATCACCCTCTGGCAATCCGAACCCGAGGATTTAAACGCCCTCACCCAATTGCGGGATAAATACCTAGCCGCTTACCGAGATGAAAACACACAGTGGCAAACAGCGCTCAACCCCTTTCTTGACGAACTCGCCCGGATTCTCCACCTCAGAGAAATCCTAGAACCGATTCGCCACTGCCAGAAACTGGTGCTGATCCCCTATCGCGAATTGCACCTGTTTCCCCTGCACGCCCTCCCCATCGAGGGAGAGAAGTGCCCCCTCGACATCTTCCCCGGAGGCGTGCGCTATGCGCCCAGCTGCCAGCTGTGGCAAATCGCCCGAATCAATAGCGCACAAACCCCCCCCGAAACTGAACCCAACCTGTTCGCCATCCAAAACCCCACCGGCGACTTACCCTTCGCCAATATCGAAGTCGAAGCGATTCGCGCCTACATGCAGCCGGCTCATATTTTCCCCCAAGAGAGCGCCAGCAAATACGCCCTCAAACAAGACCCAACCGCCACATTCTTCCGCCAAGCCCGCCACATTCACTTTGCCTGTCACGGAACCTTTGATTTTGCCACACCGATGCTTTCCAGCATCATCCTGGCGGGTGCGGTATTGCCAGAAGATAGCAATTCAGATGCGCCGGAAACCCCGGAATATCCGCCGGCACACTTCCCCGCGCCTTCCGAGTCAAGCGAGAGATGCCGTTACCTCCCCTGGCGGAAGGGCGTGCGGATAGACCTGTACAAATGCTATACTTTAGGAGAGATATTCGCGCTCAACTTGCGCCCGTGCCGGTTGGTGGCGCTTTCCGCCTGCGAAACCGGCTTGACGGCATTAGACAGCCCCTTGATGGGCTTGCCCGCTGGCTTTTTGTATGCCGGTGCGGTGAGTGTGGTTTGCAGTCTGTGGCGGGTGAGTGACTTGTCAACAGCCTTATTGATGGTAAAATTTTATGAGATGCGGGAAAGCGAGCCATCTGTTGCCAAAGCGATGAACCGGGCGCAAATCTGGCTGCGGGATGTTACCGTAGGAGACTTGCGAGAGTGGATTAAACAGTTAAAAGTGGCTGACAGCTACAAACAGGAGTGGCTGAAACAGCTCAAACTGTTTAAGCCCGACAAAAAGCGTTTCGCCTCTCCTTGCTACTGGGCGGCTTTCTGCGCCATTGGGCAGTAATGAATTATACCACCTCAAAGCTATGGAATTTACCATTCTCATCCAAGTTTTTCCCGAAGCCCTGAAAAAACAACCGCAAAACTTTGACATTCAAGACTTGCAAGACTTAGACGCCATCCTCGCGGGATTAGACACCCAACCAAAAGAAACAATCAAGAAACTTGAAGAGGAGTGGTTTCTCGAACACGAAAAACTCACAGAAACCCTGACTTGGTTTGCCGAGAGAAAACGCGAAATAGGAAAATTAACCCCAAAACCGCTGAATTCCGAAGCCGAAATCCTGGAGAACTTATTTGAACTGCGGCAAACCAATCGCGACACCCTCGCCGGCAAAACAAACCCGCCGCCAACCGCCACTACAGACGCCCAACACCCATGAGTTTCGAGAGTTTCAAAGTCTACGCACCCAATGTCCACCTGTTTGCCTTCCAGCTGCGCAGCGACGCTGACGCTAGCGAACTCCTCTGGGAAAAGTGCCGGGAAATTTGGCCAAAATTCCATCTTTCCCCGCCCTTGAAAATTCGGGATGTTCCCCAAGGGAAGCGCGTCGATATGCTAGAAAGCGCGACAGAAGAGAATAGTCTCCTCCCCCTAGAAGGCAAAATCTCCCTGCCATCGGAAGAAACCCGGATAGTCGGAAGTGCCTATCCTTTACAAATATACGACAGCTTCGCCCTGTGGCTGAACCTGTGCGTGCCGAAATTCGACGAAAACAGCCAGCCAACCGAGGAGGTAGAGACATCCTTCTTCCATAATTTTAACCCAGATGGGTGCTTTTTGGCAAACAATATAAAGAGTAACCTAGGGCAAACCCTGCTGCTGACGGTGTGGCTTTCCCCGGAAGACAGACAAAAAAACAGAAGTCACTGGCGAAAGATAGCGGCAGCGTGCCTGCGGAGTTTTTTCGGCAAAAAAACCCCCCCACCGCTGTATCAAGAAGGGGATTTATTTGGAAGTCCAATTTTTGAATATGGCAACCCCACCCAGCCCGACGAGCGCGGCGATATTTTCGTCTGGCTGTTTTTCAGGGAATCCGACGCCGAGGATACCTTTAATTATTTTGCCCAAGAGTTCACGGACCTATTCTTTTACCGGCAAAAAGCCATACAAGCGTACCGGCTGAGTCGAGAAGTCCACCAAGATATTAAGGAGAGATATCAACAACTCAAACAGACGATAGAGGGGATAGCCCCCAAACTCCCGCAGCCCAAAGAATCGGGCGCAATCACAGCCGGCGGCTTATCCGCAGCGGATTTAAGCGATTTTCAGCACAAACTGAGAATCTTTCCCACACTGAACTTGGAATATGCCGACTTGCTGGGAGAATTAGAGCGCTACCGGCTGACGATAGAGGTGAACAGTAAAAATTATGCCACAAACCTGAAGCCAATACAAGAGAAACTCCCCGACAGTGACTTGAGGTTTTTGTCCGAATTCCACCTAAAACTCAGCCAGAAGTTCCAGGAACAAATTCAAGTAGATTTGGGGTATTTTGGGCAGAGGGCTGACTTAGTGGATAAGGCGATTTCCGCCATCCGGGGGTTAGTGGAGATTGAACAAGCAAAGCGCGAGAGCGACTTGCAAAATACCATCCAAGCGGTAGGTGCCGGCATAGGTGCCGGTGTGGGTGTTGCGGGAATTGTAGCCAGCAGCTATCCCTTGCTAAAAGAACCCTGGCAATTGCCCTCACTCTCGCCACCTTTTCTTCCCCTTCATCCCTTCCTCGTTTCTTTTTTCCTCAGCTTGCTGGTAGGCGCTGGATTGGGATGGTTAACTTGGCGCATCACCAAGAGTTTCCTCAACAAAGCTGCGAAATAATCTCGCCGGTAGGGTGCGTTCCCTCTTAGGGAACGCACCCTACTTACTCTTGACTCCCCAGCTCCGGCTCTTTATTACCACAAACCGCGCAATTTGTCAATCCCCCCACCTGCTGATTCCCGAACCCCACCGGCACCCCCCGAAGTTTATACTAGAAATAGTACAGACAATCATTCTCCCAACACAAACATGACACCCCATCCCAGCATAATGCAAGCTGTCGAACAGCTGGGCTACCGCGTCACCACCGGCGACGTAGCCAGCAAAGCCGGTTTAGAGCTAAATTTAGCAGAGCGGGGATTGCTCGCCCTCGCTTCCGATGCCGGTGGACACTTGCAAGTGGCAGAAACCGGCGATATTGTCTACCTCTTCCCCAAAGACTTCCGGGCAATCCTGCGCAATAAATACCTGCAACTGCAACTTAAAGAATGGTGGGAAAAAGTCTGGCGAGTTCTATTCTACCTGATCCGCATCTCTTTCGGCATCGCCCTGCTGCTTTCCATCCTCCTAATTTTCCTAACCATCGCCGTCATAATCATCACCGTCAATTCCTCCAACCGAGACAGTAATAACAGGAACGACAGCCGCAGTTCAGGCGGCGGCATAATATTCGTGCCCAACTTCTGGTTTGGACCCAATTGGTACTGGTTCCTTTCCTGGGATTACGACAGCCCCCACCGGCACCGGCAATCCCAACCCAGAGAGATGAACTTCCTAGAAGCAGTATACTCCTTTTTGTTCGGAGACGGCAACCCCAACGCCGATCTAGAAGAGCGCCGGTGGCAAGAGATCGCCACAGTTATTCGCAATAGCAAAGGCGCAGTAGTCGCCGAACAAATAGCCCCCTACCTCGACGAATTAGGCGAAGGATACGCCAAAGAATACGAAGAATATATGCTGCCGGTGCTAACCCGCTTCAACGGGCGTCCAGAAGTCAGCCCCGAAGGGCAAATCGTCTATCACTTCCCCGACTTGCAAACAGCAGCCCAAACTCGCAAATCCCAGCCGGTATCCCCCTATTTGCAAGAAATCCCCAGACGCTTCAGTCGAGCGACTTCTGGGCAACTCATGCTAGCTGCCGGTTTAGGCATCCTCAACTTTGTCGGAGGATTAGTGCTCGGTTCCCTCCTCAAAGATAGCACAGTAGCCGCACAGTTAGGCGGCTTAGTTGCCTTCACACAGTCAATATACTGGCTGCTGCTGGGCTACGGCACAGCATTCCTAGCCGTGCCCTTAATTCGCTACTTTTGGCAGCAGTGGAGAAACCGCAAAATAGAAGCCCGCAATCAAACCCGACAAGAGCGTGCTGATATTTTAACACAGCCCGACGAACAGTTGCAAAAAAAACTGGAATTCGCCCGCCGGTTTGCCGCCGAAAGAATCATTGGCAGCGAAGATTTAGCCTACACAACCGAAACCGATTTAATCGAGCAAGAAATGCAGCAATCTGCTAAAATAGATGCAGAGTGGCAGCGCCGGCTTCATCCAGAGATATAGAGTTCCGCGCCCCTCACACACATTTGAATACCAATTTTATTTAATCAGCCGCCAAGGACGCCAAGGACGCCAAGAAACTTCCTCTTGGCGTCCTTGGCGTTTTGGCGGTTCATTCTTAAAGGTACAGACTCCATTGAAATAGAGTGCGTCTGGCAGAACGCACCCCACCCCAACTACTGTTCCTGAATTCGAGCCAGAGTAGCGCCCCGGTAATAGTGCGCCAAAATTGCATTATACGGGTATCCCCGCTTTGCCAGATTGTAAGCGCCCCACTGACTCATCCCCACGCGGTGGCCGAAACCGTACCCTTGAAACACAAAAGATGCCGGTGGGGATTTGGAATTGCCCTTATCCGCACCGCCACCCTGGGGGCTAACCCGAAACCGAGAGCTCCTCAGTCCCAGAGTTTCCATCAAAGAATCCCCACTCAGGGAGCGCGTGCCGGCATCTCCCACCACTCTGATACTAACGATCCCGCCTGCAGGCGTAGTGCGCACCGGCGTCACCGACACAACATTGCCAACACCGGCAATCCGATCGCTCAGATCAGCCCTAGAAAAACTTTTTGCCCACTGAAATCCGGGAGTGCCCTGGTCATAATCGGGCACACCCCGCAAATAGGGCAGAGATTCCCCCCAGACATCCTCCACATTTTCCGTGTGCCCCCCAGACGCTGCGTGGTAGGCGGCGAGAATCACCGAGCCACCGTAAGTCAGCACTTGACCTGCTGTAGCGTCCACTGCCGCGTAGGTGCCGGCGGATTCCGTTTCCAGCCCTTTGTACACCTGCCACCCCTGCGTGTCCCCCACATCATACACCCGCTTGGCGCTGCTTTGGCGCTCGTAAAGCGCGTAAGAGCGAGCCGCCACAGCTTGGGCCTTGAGGGCGTCTTCCGGCCAATTCCCCCCCATTTCCGCCCCGATAACACTGTAGAGATACTGTTCCAAACCCACATAATTCACAGCCGTCAAACCGCTGCCGGTGGGAACCAGAAAAATCCGCCCGCGATACCAGCGATTGCCAATAAAAACATAGCCGCCGCCCTGGGGCTCAATCCAAATTTGGCCTGCCTGCCAGCGATTGAGGGCCACAAAACGGCCCTTGCGCTCCGCAAAAAAGCTATTCCCACCGGCCAGTTGGCCGAGCACCTGACCGGCACCATTGCGAACCACAGCCGCAGTCGAACTGCCGACTTTAACCGAACCTGCGCCCTCCTCAATCGCCACACGCAATTCCAGCGCCAGAGCCGGTGCCGCAATTGCCAGCCACAGCAGTGCCGACAGCCACCAGTGACGTTTTCCCCAGAGTGCCGACCGCAGGAGCTGCAATAGCACAAAATTGCAGGAAAGTCTAGCCATCATTCCTGAAAAATCCTCACATCAAAAACGTTGGAGCCGGCAGGCACTCAAGAGCTTGAAATTGGGCAGAATTGGAATAGGCTGCCAGCTGCCAACCCCCGACAATAGTAAGCCAACTGGCTAGAACTTGCACGCGCGGAGCGGGCATCGGGCATGGGGAATTGGGCATCGGGCACCGGGGATGGGACATGGGGCATTGGGCGCGCCGCTCCTGCGGAGCCGCTTCGCATGCCGCACGCTCGCATTGAGCACAGCAGTCAATCCCCAATCCTCGCACCCAGAATCCTTACATCCAAAATCCCGAGGGGGCCTAACCCCCAACCCCTAACAGACCGTTAAAATAAACCCAAATAAGATGGCTCAGCAGAACTGGCACAAACCAGGAGTCAGGGATCACCGCAGGGATAACTACCATGTTTCAGACTGCTACGCACGACCGAAACGCCACCGCGACGGACACAGCTCTCGACGTTGAGCTGCGCAAAGTGTTCAAAGTCTTTAACGGCGAAACCGCTGTGCGAGGGGTGGACCTCGACATCCGGCGGGGCGAATTCTTCAGCATTCTCGGCCCATCCGGCTGCGGGAAAACCACCACACTGCGCTTAATCGCCGGGTTTGAGACGCCCTCAGCCGGAGAGCTGCTGATTCGGGGGCAGTCCATGACCCACATCCCCCCCTACCGCAGGCCGGTGAACACCGTATTTCAAAGCTACGCCCTGTTTGGCCACCTCAACGTCTGGGAAAACATCGCCTTCGGACTGCGGATCAAGCGCCAGGGCAAAGCAGAAATCGAAGATCGAGTCAGAGAAGCCCTCAAACTCGTGAAAATGGAAGCCTTCTCCCACCGGTTTCCCGCCTCCCTGTCAGGAGGGCAGCAGCAGCGCGTCGCCCTAGCGCGAGCCCTGGTCAACCGGCCCGCAGTGCTGTTGCTCGACGAGCCCCTCGGTGCCCTAGACCTCAAACTGCGCAAAGAAATGCAGGTAGAGCTGTCCAACCTGCACCAAGACCTGGGCCTGACCTTCGTCACCGTCACCCACGACCAGGAAGAGGCCATGTCCATGTCAGACCGGATTGCCGTGATGAACCACGGGCGCATCGAGCAAATTGGCACCCCCAGAGAGATTTACGAGCGCCCCAGAAGCCCCTTCGTCGCCGATTTTATCGGGGACACCAACCTCTTCAAAGGCCGGCTGGAAAGCTCTGACGGCTCAACCCTGCAAATATTCACCGACAGGAAGCTCAAGATTGTCGTCGGGCTCCAGGAACCCTGGAACGGCACCGGCAGCGGGGAACAGATTGTCGTCAGCGTGCGCCCCGAGAAAATCCAGCTCAGCCTCTACCCGCCATCCGTGCCGGCCAACACCTTTGAAGGACGCCTGAAGCACGTCATGTACCTGGGCACCCACGTTCACTATCTAGTAGAGCTGCTCTCTGGGGACACCCTAACCGTCATGCAGCCCAATAGCGCCGGGAGTTTGCCAGACACGAACACTCCCATTTACGCCTCGTGGGCACCGGCAGACTGCATCGCCCTCAGCGCCTGACACCGGCTTTCAAAGCAGCCGGGATTTGGGGATTTGGGGATTTGGGGATTGCTCCGACTCCCCCCTCTCCGGCGGGAATTGCGCCCGCTCTAGCCCGCGAGAAGCCCTGCCGGTGCCGCCGGGTGGGGAATCGCCTCCGGGAGTGCCGGTCAAGAAATCTCAGAAATCGGGTTTCTCTGTCTTTCTCAACAGAGAAAGCCAGTGTGTTAGCGCCGGTGTTAAGGCAAAACCTGGGAGCGCAACAATGGTTTTTGTGGTAAGATAGGAGCGCCAGACATTTCGGTGGCGAGCAACACATGCGAGCCGGCCCGCCCCTAGCAGGAAAGAGAATATCCCTATCAAGAAGCAGTTAAGATGAAAATTCAGGGAGTAAAGGAATTTTTAGAAGAGCTGGAGTCGCACTGTCACTCAAAGGCAATCGCCACCTTTGCCGGCAGTGACGGCGATGGGTTTGTCATAGATATGGAACGCAAAGGCCATCAGGTGCGCTACGGTTACGAGCCGGGGGTGAGGGAACTGTTCGCCACAAAACTGGGCAGCCGGTGCGAGCCGGGAGGCTCTCTGGTCCTGCGGTCGTTCACATCAGAAACCGACCCCCTAACAAAATTGCCGGTTAAAGAATTGCGGGGCTACATTCTCCAGCGCGAAGGCAATCGCTTAGAATTTCAAAAACTCTCTCCAGAGATGATGTTTGCCTGCCAAAATACCGATGCCGAAACCGGCGAACCCCTGCCCCTAGAACAATCCGTGAGATACTGCTAGCATGACCTGAAACCTGCTGCCCAATCAACCTCTCAAAAACTCCAGCCTTGGCGTCCCCTCACGGGGGCGGTTCATTTAAAAGCATCCTCTCCCACACCGCCAACAGAAAATCCCTCGCTCCCCAATCCCTCACGCTCAAAAAAACAGTGCAGTTAACAGATTCAAACCACACTCGGCTCAAACCTACGCGGCGTCAGTTCTTGCAGGCGTCAGCCGCCGCGATTTCAGGGATGGCGCTCTCCAGCTGCGGCTGGAGGCTGGGAAGAGTGCAGTCATCCCCCGGCCCCCTCCCGCCCAATAAAATGTACATCTACACTTGGGCGAACTATACCGATGACGAGCTGCTCAAGAGCTTCTCCGAGCAAACCGGCATTGAGGTAATTGCCGACTTGTTTGGCTCCAATGAAGAAATGCTGGCGAAGATTCAAGCCGGCGGCAGCAGCGCCTACAGCATCATCTACCCTTCGGAGTACATGGTGCGAAAGATGATCGAGCTGGACATGCTCGCCGAACTCGATCGCTCCCGCCTCCCCGTCATCAACCAGCTGTTCGAGCAATTCCAAAACCCTGACTACGATCCGGGGAACCGCCACAGCGTGCCGGTGAGCTGGGGGACCACCGGCTTAATTTACAACACCGAAAAGTTGAAACAGGCTCCCGAAGATTGGGACTACCTGTGGGAGTACCAGAAGGTCCTGTCGCGGCGCATGACCCTGGTAGAAGATGTCCGGGAAGTCATGGGCGCGGTGCTGCGGATGTTGGGACACTCGTACAACTCCACCGATCCCAAAGAAATCCAGCAGGCGTATGAGAAGTTAAAAGCGCTCAAGCCGGCAATCGCCTCCTTCACCACCGACGCCTGGCGTCCGCAAATATTGACCGGCGACCTGTTGCTGGCGATGTGTTACTCTTCCGACGCCAACGAACTTATCGAAGAAGACGACAAGTTTCAGTACGTGCTGCCCAAAAGTGGGTCTTCCGTGTGGACAGACACGCTGGTTATCCCCAAATTTGCCCCCAACCCACAGGGAGCTTATGCCTGGATAAACTTTGTCTTGCAGCCGTCCGTATCAGCCGGGCTCTGCGAGCGATTGAGCTTCGCCACCCCCAGTCGCGCCGCTTTCGAGGTATTGCCCGAAGAAATCCGCACCAATACCAGCTTGTTTCCGCCAGAGTCAGCCCTGAAAAATTGCGAAAGCATTGCGCCGGTGGGGGACGCCACAGAACTTTACGAGAGGTTGTGGACGCAATTGACTAGCACATAAACTGGCATTTGTCAATGGAGCGTGGGGCAAAACAATCAATCCCCAATCCCCAATCCAAAATCCAAAATCCAAAATCCAAAATCCCAAATCCAAAATCCCAAATCCAAAATCCCAAATCCAAAATCCAAGGGTAAACCCGTGTCTGTATCCACCAAAACATCCCTCCCCCCAAGCCCACAGTCTCAGCCCGACGTCCGCCGGCTGGGGTCAAAACTGTTGGGCCCTCTGGTATTGCTTGGCCCAGCCGGCCTGTGGTTGCTGCTGTTGCTGGTGGTGCCAACCCTAATCATTTTTGAGCTGAGTTTGGTGCCCAATATCAAACCCGGAGATTTAGTAATTCCTTCGGGAATCGAGAACTACCTGCGGGTGTTCGAGCCGATCAAAGTGCAGGTGATGGGGCGTTCGCTGTTCTTTTCCACCGGCACCACGGCGCTGTGTTTGCTCTTGGGCTTTCCAGTCGCCTACTGGATTGCCCTCAACTCCCCCAAGAAGTGGCGGAATTTGCTGTTGCTCGGCTTCGTCCTGCCTTTGTGGACATCCTCCCTGCTGCGCTCCTACGCTTGGATTACCATTTTGCGCCCCACCGGCGTCCTCAACACCGTCCTCACCACCCTGGGACTGCCGGCGCTGGATTTGCTCAACCGCAGCAGTGCCGTGCTGATTGGCATGAGCTACAGCTACCTCCCCTACATGGTTTTAATTCTGTACGCCTCCCTGGAAAAGCTGGACAAGCGCTTGCTGGAAGCCTCCGCCGACCTGGGAGCCAATCCGGTAGAGACCTTCTGGAAAGTCACCGTCCCCCAAACCCTGCCGGGAATTGCCGCCGGCTCCCTGCTGGTGTTCATCAACGTCATGGGAGATTTTGTCGATCCGGAATTGCTCGGTGGCGCATCCAGCATGACCGCCGCCCGTTTGATTTACAATCAGTTTCTGGGAGCCACTCAAAACTGGGGCTTTGGCTCAGCCCTGAGCATGGTTTTGATTCTGTTCGTCAGTATTGCCATCGCCCTGTTAATTCGGTTTGGCGAGGCACCCCCCAAGCGCTAAAACATCTAGGTTGCATTAAACCCTCTCATTCTGCAGGTTTGGGGCAGGAGATACGCGACTTTTATCATCTGAATGTACGGGAATTTAACTTAATTTAGACAGGAGATTGTTGTGCAAAATAAAAGCATATTAATTGGCTGGGTGGCCATCCGGGACAGGCTCGCCGAAAGGCAAAACCCATGAGAGCGAATCGGATCGGAACATTCGTCAGCCGGCGGACGCGGCGGAGATTCTTGCAAACCTCAGCGGTGGCATTCTTAGCTGCGACGCTCTCGAATTGCGGCTGGAAGCTGGGTGAAGTGGGCGAGAAAAAGTGTGAGCCGCCGGCAGGGAAAAGCAACAAACTTTACCTTTTCACTTGGACGAGCTACAGCGATGACGACTTGCTCAATAACTTCAGGAAAGCAACCGGCATCGAAGTGAGCGCCAATATTTACGATTCTAACGAAGAGATGCTCGCGAAGATGCAAGCCGGCGGAGGGGCTGACTACAGCGTCATCTACCCGTCCGACTATATGGTCATCCAGATGGCAGAATCAAAACTGCTCAGGCCACTGGATGGCTCTCAACTGACCGGCTTGGAAAACCTGCTGCCAAAATTCCAGAATCCCGTCTACGATCCGGGGAACCGCTATAGCGTGCCCTTCAGCTGGGGGACAACCGGCTTTATTTACAACCCCGCCAAACTGGAGTCCGAACCAGAAGACTGGGACTATCTCTGGAAACACCAAAAGCAGCTGCACCGGCGGATGACACTGCTCAATGACATGCGCGAGGTGATGGGCGCGGCGCTGCGGATGCTGGGCTATTCCTACAACTCGACAAATGCCCAGCAAATCAAAGAAGCTTACCAGCAATTAAAGATCCTCAAACCGTCCGTCGCCTCCTTCACCTCCGACTCGTGGCGCAGCCAAATTTTGACCGGAGACTTAGTGCTGGCGATGTGCTATTCCTCCGATGCCAACGAAGTCATCAAAGAAAACCCCAAATTCAAATATGTCGTGCCCCGCAGTGGCAGCTCCCTGTGGACTGACACCCTCGCCATCCCGCAGTGCGCTCCCAATCCCACCGCTGCTTATGCCTGGATAGATTACATGATGCAGCCGGAAGTAGCCGCCGCCATCTGCCAGCGCCTCAGCTTCCCAACCGCCAATCGCGCCGCCTACAATATTCTGCCTGATAGCGTGCGCAACAATGCCATAATGTTTGCGCCAGACTCTATAATTGCCGAGTGCGAGAGCATCGCGCCGGTGTGGGAATTTAGCGCAATTTACGACCGCTACTGGACGGAATTGACCAGCGGCTAATACCAATTTTGGATTTTAGATTTTGGATTTTGGATTGCTCCTACAGCGGGCATCAAGTAGGTTTCCCTGTGCGGGAAAAATACTATAGCAGTAGGCACTTAGGTTAGGACAAGGAGTTTAACATGATGTAGGGGCGGGTTCACCCACAACCTGTGCCAGACAGCTACAACACCGATAAACCCGCCCCTAACCTCTGATATAGCAGCAGATCCTATTGGGCCATAGCGTGTCCTAACCAATATGCCTACTGCTATAGAGACGTAGGGCCCTAAAGGTTTAATGTCCTAATCTAAGTGGCTACTGGTATAACATAAAAATTATTTGCCTCCCACACCGGCACGGCAAAAGGCAAAACCCATGAGTGCGAATCCGGCAAGACAGTCCCCAAACCGGCTCCCACGGCGGAGATTCTTACAAACTTCAGGGCTGGCATTCTTGAGTGCGGCGCTCTCAAATTGCGGCTGGAGGCTGGCCAAAGTGCGCCCGCCAGCAGCGGGCCAAAGTCAAGACAAAACACTTTACATCTATGGTTGGCTCGCCTACCTCGATCCGGTTTGGGTTGACAGTTTTATCAAAGAAACCGGCATAGAAGTAGTTGCGAATACTTATGATTCCAACGAGTCAATGCTGGCCAAACTGCAGGCTCAAGGAGGTGGGGACTATAGCATCATCTACCCGTCTGATTATATGGTCAGCCAGATGGTAAAATTAGACATGCTCAGCGAACTGGATCGCTCCCAAGTGACCGGCTGGGAAAATCTTTTCCCCAAATTCCAGAATCCCGCCTACGATCCGGGAAACCGCTACAGTTTACCCTTGAGCTGGGGGACAACAGGCTTAATTTACAACCCCGCCAAAGTCAGCCCGCCACCAGAAGACTGGGATTATCTCTGGAAATACCAAAAGCAGCTGCACCGGCGGATGACGCTGCTCAATGACATGCGGGAGGTGATGGGCGCGGCGCTGCGGATGCTAGGCTATTCCTACAATTCCACAGATCCCCAGCAACTGAAAGAGGCGTATGAGCAGCTAAAAGCCCTCAAGCCGGCAATTGCCGCCTTTACCTCCGACGGTTGGCCAAGTCAAATTATCACGGGAGACTTAGTGCTGGCAATGTGCTATTCCTCCGATGCTTTCGACGCGATTAAAGTAAACCCGACATTGAAGTATGCTGTTCCCCGCAGCGGCACCTCCCTGTGGACAGACACGGCAGCCATGCTCAAATTTCCTGCAAATCCCGCAGCTGCCTTGGCTTGGCTAAACCACATGCTGAAACCGGAGGTAGCCGCCTTGATATGCCAGCGCAGCAACTTAGCAACTGCCAATCGCGCCGCCTACAATAGGCTGCCCGATCGCCTGCGCAAGAATCCCATAATATTTCCGCCAGACTCCCTGATTGCCAAGTGCGAAAGCATCGCGCCGGTGTGGGAATTTAGCGCAATTTACGACCGCTACTGGACGGAATTGACCAGCAGCTAGGCCATTTTTTACCCTAACAACTAGACCCTCAAATGGCATGACAAACACGGTGAGCGATCGACAGGAGGACATTTCAATCAATATGCTGAAGTCCAAAGATAAACCCCGCCTGTCCTGGCAGGTGATATTTGTCGGGGTGATGTACTTTTTCATGTACCTGCCGATTTTCGTGCTGACAGTTTACAGCGTCAACCAGTCTCCCTACAGCGCCGGTTGGGAGGGGTTTACCGTAAATTGGTATCTCAAACTTTTCAGCGACAAGCGGATTTTAACCGCGCTGCAAAACAGCTTGACCGTAGCTTTGAGTGCGGTTGCCATCTCAGCCGTTCTCGGCACCTTGATGGCGGTAGGCTTGGCGAAGTTTCAGTTTCGCGGCAAAAGCTTGTATCTGGGCATGTCCTACCTGCCGCTGATTATTCCAGATATTGCCATCGCCGTGGCGACGCTGGTTTTTCTAGCCGCACTGCAAATCCGCTTGAGCCTGTGGACAATTGTAGCGGCGCACATCGTCTTCTGCCTCGCCTATATCGGGCTGGTGGTTTCGACGCGACTGGCGGATTTAAACCCGTATTTAGAGGAAGCCGCCCTCGATTTGGGGGCGACGCCGGTGCAGGCTTTCACACAAGTTTTGCTGCCCCAGCTGATGCCCGGAATTATCTCCGGCTGTCTTTTGGCGTTTGTGCTGAGCATGGATGACTTTTTGATAGCCAGCTTTACCGCCGGCACCGGCGCGACAACCCTGCCAATGGAAATTTTCAGCCGCATCCGCACGGGGGTAAAACCAGATATTAACGCTTTAAGTGTGATTCTGATTCTGGTGTCAGGAAGTTTGGCTTTTGTGGCGGAGTACCTGCGCTATCAAGGGGAGAAGAGCAGGGGTTAAACAGAAACAGCCGCCCCCGTGAAGCAACGCCAATGCGCAACTGCGCTTGAGCCCAGAAACCCGGTTTCTTTAAGAAACCGGGTTTCTGAAATTTGGCTAGTGCTATTAGGGATAGCTACACTAATTTCAGGTTGGGGTACTCGGCGATCATGTCGTCAGAAGTGAGGGTGTCACCGGCAGCTTGGGGGGTCCAGAGCACCTCGACTGCCAGCAGCTGTTCGCCGGAGATGCCGCCCATCTGGCGCAGGGCTTGACGCAAGTCGTCTGTGCTGTTAAGAGCGGGGAGTTTGAGTTCGCCAAGGGTGCCGGCGATAATTGTTACAACAATATACTCGCCCGGCGCTTGACTCAACTCGATTTTGCCCGCCTCCAAGCCGTCGCTGTCTCCCACCGGCAAGTAGGTTTTGCCGTTACCCTGCCGCAATTGGCTGTTGACGTTGGAGAGCGTTTCCTCGCTAAACTTGCTGCGTTCGGCGAGGGAGAGCTGGTTGAATTTGGCTTCGGCAGATTGCAAGCGCATCTGGTGGGATTCTCCACCGGCATAGACCCAGTATTGCGGGTGGCGCAGCAGGGCTAGCGCTGCTTCTTGCAGGACATGAGCCCGACCGGCAGCGGTGCCGGTGTCCGCTCTTTCCGCTAGCTCGTCGAGTTCAGCTTGCAGCTCTCGCGCTCGAGCCAGCAGCCCCACTTGCAGTCTGGCGACGGAAACCGTAGGGTTGCTGTATCCGAGTTCATCTGTGGCTTCACCGGCACCCCGGAAAGCTTGGGTGAGGAAGCCGGCGATAGCGAGGAAAATCAGGATAGAGAACAAACCCCCGCCTCCCCAAAAGAAGGGAATCAGGAAGGGAAAGCCAATTCCCCCGCCCGGGTAGTAGCCGCCGCCATATCCGCCTCCCGGGGCATAGGTGCGGGGAGAGGAGTAGGTGCGGCTCGGCGCATGGAAGGAACCGCCGCCAATCCGCCCGCCGGTGCGTGCGGCATAAGCTGTGCCGGCGTTACCGAAGGACAGGGCGACAGCCAGTCCGATCGCCAGCAGAGATTTTAACAGGGGTTTAATTGACAGAGGGAATTTTTTATGCATAGGTTGCGTGCCTCACTTATCTGATCAAAGCTTGACCGGCTTTGGGTGTTCCCCTGCTGACTGGAAAGCCTGTTCCGCCATGCCGGCAGCCCACTGCTGAGGGTTTGGCCAGGTGTCAGGCAGGCCACACATCTAATGTATCGCTTTCCCTCAATTCTGGGCAGCCATCTGGGGGCGGATACTGCGGGGAGATATCCGCACTTTCGGGAAGTGAGGCGGCGGGGTGCCGGTGTGCTTGTCACCAGGCGCGGAAAGCCAGAGGGGGTGGGGCGCGGGTTTATTCATCCCCCGAGCGGCGTCAGGACTCTCTGGGGCGAACCCGCCCCCGCAAGACGCTGGTGCCACAAAAGAGGTAATTTATTGAGAGGGAGGGAGTTGACATGTCTAAATTCGAGGAACTTTGCAAAGCTTATGCCGCCGCTCGGAAGGAATATCGGGACTCCTGTTAAGCTTGCCAGGAGTTTTCCGAGATTTTTGTAAAGGGGATCAGCGATTATTTGGAGTGTGCGGTTAGCAAGGAAACGGTCTCTGACTTAAAAAAGTTGCTGGGAGGGACTTCTAATTTAACTTAGTAAAGAAGGTTAGTAAAGAGGGGAGATGTCATCTGAACCTGACATTAAACAGCTATCGAAATAATGCTGTAACATCCCTGTGTCCAGGCTTCCCCCTACACCGATCAATACCAGTTGGCTAAAACGGGGCTCCTCCCCCCAGGTTTCGCCTATTTCTAGGGTTATTCTTGGTCCAACTTGTTGCACAATTACTCGTTCTTCTGGACGATCGACTGTGAATAATATCCCTTTGGCGCGGAATACTCCTGCGGGTAATTCGGATAACTGTTTCCGCAATTTATGCAAATTAAACGGCAGATCGCTTTGATAGCTCCAAGTTTGAAATTGAGCGGAATGGTCTCGCTCCAAATTACTAGAAGTAGAACGAGTGGGGAAAGAGTCACTAAATCCTAGTAATAAATCCACAGACACATCCGCATAACTAGCTTCTAGTAACCGCGCCCAAGGTGCTATTTTTCGCAGGAGTTGATGAGCCGTTGCTTTTTCGGTTTCATCAGCCAGATCCATTTTATTGATGACTACAATATCAGCTGCAGAAATTTGGTCTATTAGCAAATCTTGATAGTTGATTTTCCCAGCTTGACAGATTTGATGAAGGGAAGTTATATCCACTAGAGAGATAATGCTTTCTAAGCTGACTACTTTACTTAAAACCGGGCGTTTCAGGTTTTGTAAGAGGGTATAGGGGTTGGCCACACCACTAGACTCAATCAAGATCCGATCTGGACGGAGGGATAAGATTTTTAAGATAGAATTAACCAGATCATTTTTTAAGAGACAGCAAACACAACCCCCCTCAAGCGTCATGACATTACTCCCCTCACTTTTGATTAACATCCGATCGATATTGAGGCTCCCAAAATCATTCACCAGCACCACAAAGCGGCTCTTATGTTGACCCTGAAGAATACGGTTAAGGAGAGTGGTTTTACCCGCCCCCAAAAAGCCCGTCAGTAAAGTAACAGGTGTTCTCCAAATATTTCCTGACCAAACCATTCCGCTTATTCCTCCGATGGGTGCTTATAAATGACTCCCTCTTTCATCACAAAATCCACTTGACCAGTAACGTTAATATCCTCAAAAGGATTCCCTGGCATAGCCACAATATCAGCTATTTTGCCCGGAGCTAAAACCCCGATATTTGGCTGCATTAATAATTCAGCAGCTGCACTGGTTGCTGCTTTTAGAGCGCGGGAGGGAGTGATGCCATTTTGAACCATCGCTGGAAACTCTTTCCAGTTATCTTGGTGGGGAAAAGTTCCGGCATCAGTACCAAAAGCGATCTTCACGTTGCTTTTGGCTAAATTTTGGGCACATTCGATCAGCTGAGAGGCATATTTTTGGTATTTAGCGTGTTGCCAAGGCGAGCGGTGTTGCCAATAGGCATCATTATTGACATTGCGAGCCTTCTCTAGTACGGTGTATTGGGTGGGTACAATGTAAACCCCTTGCTGTTCCATTAATTGCAAAGTGTCTGCTGTAGCAAGATTCCCGTGTTCAATAGAGCGCACTCCTGCCTTAACAGCACGTTTAATCCCCTCACCTCCATAGGCGTGAGGACAAGCGTAAATACCGAAATCTTTGGCGGTGCTGACTAGGACATTCATCTCCTCTTGGGAGTAAGTAGTTTGGCTTGGATCGTCGGTGGGAGAGCTAAAACCACCTGTGGCACAGAATTTAATCCAATCGGCTCCCGAACGGATTTCTTCCCGCACCATGCGGATAATCTCTGCTGTCCCGTCGGCGACTTCAAATTTCTCTGGACTAAACTGAAAAGCCACCAAGGAGGTAAAATCGCCGTGTCCCCCTTGGGCGGAGATCAGATGAGGACAGACGAACATTCTCGGCCCGATAATCCACCCTTTGGCGATAGCCCTTTTGATATCGACGGTAATAAATTCTGGGTTTGGACAGCCCACTTCCCTGATAGTGGTAAAACCGTTCATTAAAAGTTTTTTCAGTGCACCTAAGCTATAAAGGGTCATCAGTGGTGTTGTCGCCTGGTAAGGATTCTCTGGAATATTAGGATCTCCTTCACAGAAGGTGACGTGAACATGACAATCTATAAAGCCGGGGGTAACGCTGTGGCCTTTTAATTCAATGATTTGAGCATTGGTGCGATCCACTTTTGGGGCAACCGCCGTGATTTGTCCGTTTTCGACGCGAATTTCGCTTGGCCCAAGCAGATTTTCTGCTAAACCATCCCAATATTGCTCAGCGACAATTACATAAGTTTGATTGGTAGCGTTAGCCATTTTTTTCTGGGATTAGTTTTTATCGTTTACGTTAGAGCCGCGACGAATAAGTATGTATAACTTATTCCGTCTACCTGCGCCAGTTAATTGCACCTTTACTAGCAGCGGAGACTGTTATTCATTAAGATTGACTGTCGCAGCCTTGCCTTCTTTAGCACCTGATATTCAGGGAAGGGTTTGAGAGTCAAAACGCGGGGCAACTTGGGTGAGCGAGTACATTGATATCGACTGAGGCAAGCCCTACAATCCCGGGGACTAACCCGCACCTTGATAACTGGATTCTTATAGTTATCAGAGTGCTTGCGCCAATACTTACTTTGGCAACCCATCGGACAGAGGTTTCACTCCGATTCCCCATCTCCCGTAAAACAGGAAATATCAAAACCTTGGTTAGCTAGTGCTTGTCATCAGCTTGGAACACCAACATGAAGTTGAAAGTTCCGCTGATACCCAGAGGCATGCCTTCGGAGAAAGAACCTTGACCGATCGGGTAGATCGGGAACGCTGCAGTTGCAGCAGCAACCGGAGCGCTGTAAGGCACGCAGATCCAAGGACGCATACCTAGCCGGTAGAAAAGCTCCCACTCACCCCCAATCTAGCATGTTTATTAGTGCTATTTAATTTCCGAGGTTCGTATAATTTTCCCTATCTTAAACAGCCTGTTAAGGTTTGTACAGGGGGTGAGTCAGCATTTTTTCTGATGGGATAGATAAGTTTTACTTATCAGAGGGGCCGGTGGCAGGCTCCCGGCCCGCTCAGTTATGGTGCATTTAATTTGCACTGTTAATATCTACAGAACCTTTCAGGCCATACTCTCTGACAGCCACTACAGGGAGATAATGCCAAGCAAGCTGGCTCTGCTATCTTCCAATAGATCAGCAAATTAAAAGCAAAACATCTGAGAGTGATTTTTCTGACGCCAGACGCTGCAGGACCGGCGTCTCGCCTGTTCAATACCTTTGAGAGCAAGCGTTTCAGCCCTGTCCATTCCTGAACTGTCCAGTGCTATAACCCTCAATCCAAAATCCTTGCATCCAAAATCCTTGCATCCAAAATCCTTGCATCCAAAATCCTGGCGCACACCTAGCCTCCCCCGACAATCGTGACAATTTCCAGGCGATCTCCTTCCTGGATGCGGGTTTGCTCCCAGAATTGCCGGTGGAGAATCTCCCCGTTATACTCCACCGCCAGCAAACGAGGATTTAACCCCAGCTGTTCCAGCAGAGCCGGCAGGGAAGTTTCGGGGGGGCAAGTGCGGGTTTCCCCATTGACTAGCAGCGTAATTTGTGCTGTATCTTTCATCATTTCTCAGATTATTTCTCAAAAGTCAGCCGGTGAGATTCTTGCAGAACTTACGCAGGGACACTTAATGTGGTGTGGTGCCGGTTACGCTATCGCGTTCCCACCCTACATATAGAGGCTGTGCGTAAGTCCTGCCTTCGAGATTCAAACAAAAAACAAACATTACTCTTTCTCCCCCTCCCCGCCTGCGGGGAAGGTGGGGCCCCCTCTGGGGATAAGGGGCTGGGGCTGGAGTTGGGGGGGTGGGGTTCATCGCCGGTCACTCAGCACTTTTCAAAGCTTTCAGCGTTTGCATGCGAGCCAGCTGAGAGATAAAATACTGAGTCGCGAGAGTCGGCTGGTCTGCTTCCATAATGGCGCGCACCACCGCCACCCGCTGAGCGCCGGCAGCCAGAACATCATTGACATTGCCCATATCAATGCCCCCAATCGCGAACCAGGGAACCGGCGAGTGAGCGGCGGCATATTTCACGTAATCGAAACCGGCAGCTTCCTTCCCGACTTTCGTAGGGGTTTCAAAAACCGGCCCCACCCCAATATAATCCGCCCCTTCCAGAACCGCGCGCTGCATTTCCTCCGGATTCGTCGTCGAGCGACCGACCAGCCGGTGGGGTCCGAGCAGCTGCCGCGCCAGAGCGATCGGGATATCTTGCTGGCCGAGATGAACCCCATCCGCATCAGCGGCGATGGCCAGATCGGCGCGGTCATTGACAATAAATAGAGCCCCATAGCGCCGGCACAGCTGGCACAGCTTCTGGGCGTTCTTGAGCCGGTCGGTGTCCTCAGCGGTTTTATCCCGATACTGAAGCAGAGTCAGTCCCCCTTGCAGGGCTGCTTCCACAATTTGAAACAGCTGTTCTGACGGAGCCGTCACCAGATACAGGCCCGATGACTGGAGCTGCTGGTGGCGCTGGTAAGCCAGCAGAGTGCTTTCCATCGTGTAGACCCGATAGCGCATCTGCTTGAATGCCGCTCCCATATCCGGGTGGTGGAGCTTGCCATACTCCTCAAGCACCCGCAGCGCTTCTTCCACGCGGCTGAAATTAACCTGCAACAGCTGCCGTATGCTAGAGCGCCGCTCCTCCCCAGGATGAGTCAGCTCCGTCCCCGGGTCGCCCGCCGTGTCCCGGGCCGACCGCAGCTCCTCGGTGTGCCACGCCGCCAGCTCTTGGCGCATTTGCTTGCAAGCGCCGGCGAACTGGACGCTGTTGAGGCCAAACCGGCACCATTCCTCGATAATTCTCAGCCCTTCCCGGGCGCGGTCTAAATTCGCGTCCAAAATCCTACAGACAGCAGGTTGCGCCCCTGCGGTCGCCAAGCCTTCCCCCGTTTCACTCCAGCTGTGTTTATCGCCCATCACAACACCCCCTTACGATTTTACTCCTAACAGTCAGTCTGCTGGCCGACCTTGCTGCAGTGTGAGGCGTCAACCAGAATACAGTATACGAACGATGTAAAATTTTGCCATTGAACCTGGCAGTTTTCAGAATTTTTAAACTTTTTCTGCAGAAAAACGGAGGTGGCAAAATGGGAGGCAATCAGCAGGTGAAGAGAGCGAAACCGAACACAGACCGGTCCCCTGGTTCTCCGTCCCCCCGCCCTGAGATTGGCCTGACCCAGGCGGGCATCACTCCGCTGTCAGGATGGGTGTTGGCGGAGCTATTTTTCGGGGGGCTGAAACAATCCAGGGGTGCGCCGGCCTCCGGGGGAGCCGGAACCGGCAGCCGGCAAGCGCACATGACACCGGCAGCACCCCTGCGCGCCCGGTTTCAGGGGGGGGTGGGGAGCGGGAGAGACGAACAGTTTTATGTTTACTTTAATTGTGTCCGCCCACTCAATTCTCAGCAGCGCTCAAGCGGTAGGAGGGGGAGGAATTGCCTCTGTACAATGCTATAGATTGTTTTGACTGTCTCAGTGGAGCGGGTGCTGCGCCCATCAAAAATCGCTAAAAGTCATATCCACCGTTGGAGGAGAGCCGTGAGTTCGATCTACCAGAACAGCTATTTAGGTAGCGTGCCAGCTAGCTGTTGCCAAATCTCAGTCCGTCCTGCCAGTACGGGTGGCGCTTGCGCCCTCGGAGTGGCCGCCACGGCCTTAGTGTGGCTGTCTTCCCCGGCAGCTGTTGCCGGGACCCCCAGTGCAGTTGAGGCATCAGCGCCGTCACAGCAGCCAGTTACTGTAGCGCAGGCGTCGCCTTCATCCGTGCTGCATGTCAATCCCACTTCCGGGAATGACTCAACCGGCAATGGCAGCGAAGGCGCTCCGTTCAAAACCCTCACTAGCGCTTTGAGCGCAGCTGGACCCAACACCGTAATTTTACTAGCGCCGGGAACCTACAGCGCTCAAACCGGCGAAACCTTTCCCATCTCGCTCAAACCGGGCGTCACCGTTCAGGGCGACCCGAACACCCGAGGCCAAAAAATTGTCATTTCTGGCGGCGGCACCTACCTCAGCCCCAGCGTTGGCACCCAAAACGTAGCGATTCTGGGAGCGGACAAAGCGGCGCTGACCGGCGTCACCGTCAGCAACTCCAACCCTCGCGGTTACGGGCTGTGGGTGGAATCCACCTCTCCGCTGGTGACGGACAGCACCTTTACCGGCAACACCCATGACGGCATTTCTGTCAACGGCACCGGCGCGCCGGTGATTCGCAACAATCACTTCTATAAAAACGGAGCCAGTGGCATCACAAGCTTCGGCACCTCTCGCCCTGAAATCACCAGCAACCTGTTTCAAAACACCGGCTTCGGAATCAATATCGGGCAAAAGGGCGCACCGGTCGTCACTGGCAACCGCCTCACCCAGAACCGAGCCGGGGTTGTGGTGCAAGCTTCCGGGCGACCGGTGCTGCGCAACAACCAAATCGACAGCAACCTGCAAGATGGCATCGTCGCCATCGCCTCTGCCCAGCCCGATCTCGGAAGCCGGGACCAGCCTGGAGGCAATATCATCCGCAACAATGGTCAATTGGACATCAACGCTAAAGCCACCAGCCAAATTATCCCGGCCTTTGGCAATCAGCTGTCTGCGAACCGCACCAACGGTCGCCTCGACCTGGCCGGCAATCTCACCGCACCGTCAGGCACAGCGGCACTCCCCCCCGCAACTCCCCCAGCGTCCCGCTCGGTGCCCATAGCGGTGCCGCCCCCTGCAGCCCCAGCCAGCCGGCTGCCGGTGCTGCCACCGCTCGCCCCAGCTGAGCGCCCTCCCGCCGGGACTTCCCAGCCGGTGCTGGCCTCCCCAGGGGCAATAGAAATCCCCGTGCCGCTGCCCGGCTCATCTGCCGTTCCCGTCGCCGTCGGGCCGGCCTCGTCAAAGCCCTCAGCCCTGCCCACCCTTGACGCTCCCCCCCCGCCGGCTGCAGTGCTGCCGGTTCCCGGCATCCCCGGCAGCAGCATCCCCGCCGGCACCCGCTCTCCAAACCCCAGCCGCGCTGCCGGCGAGCCCCCACCCCCGCCCGGTGGCCCTGCGGCCCCCGGCCTGCGCTATCGGGTGATTGTCGAGACGCGCTCTGACACAGAGCAAGATCGCGTGCGCTCCCTGGTGCCCGAAGCCTTTCGCACCTACCTCAACGGTCAGGCGGTCATGCAGGCGGGAATCTTTACCGACGCCGACAACGCTGAGAAACTGCAGAAAATGCTGCAAAGTAATGGCCTGAAAGCCACTGTGGAACTCCTGCAGTGACATCCGAGGGCCCGGCGGCTTCCGGCCATCCCTCACCCCACTCCGCCGCCGGCCCCCTTCGAGGCTATTCGGTTGATAACTTGCTATTGGAAACCGCTCGAAAGTTCCGAAACGCTGTCCCCCAGATCGCATTAATATTTACTAATCAGCCGGATTTATCTCAAAAACCACTAAGGCGGAAGAAAAGTTCTCCGCACGGACCGATTCCCCCCTGGCAGCATCCCGCCGGCGTCTGGCGCGAGTTTATAGCAGCAGTCATATTGGTTAAGACGTCAGTGACCTAGGGAAAAAGGCGTAGGGCAGGCGTTCCCTCCGTGCCCTCTTGATGTAATGTCCTAACCTAAGTGCATACTGCTATACCTGCGCCCACCGGCGGTTCAAGTCCAGATGTGGCCAGACCCATCTGCAAGTTCAAAAGGCTTTAATTTGCTCAATAACCCACTCAAAGGTTTCCAGAAACTGGTTGAAACTAAGTTCATCCTGCAAGGTAGACAGGCGCAAACTTGGCAATCTTCTCTCCCCCTGATCTGCCGGTAGGGAAAGACCAATGGAACTCAATTTAGTTCTCAATTCTTGCCAGTTGCGTTCAGAATTAAAGGGCGGCAGGGCTGCGTAAGAGCTAGAGGCAATTCCCAGCTGGCCAGAAATGTCAACTGTGAACAGTTCTTGCTGCCACATCCCTTGGCGATCCAGCTTGGCAGAAAACCCCCCGTAGGTGTCGCCGGTGCCCCAGTGAACTTCAATTGCAGGGGCTTGGCCGCACGCCCATTCATATATCTTTCGGGCAATTTTAGCCTCATCCCTCCCCCGCCTGGCTTCAAATTCTTGAAAGAACGAAACCTCGTCCCACCGCCTTCTTTCGCGAGTGGCGCTGGCTTTTTTCTGCTGAGCTTCCGCTGTCTGGCCGATGAGTCTGGCCACGAGAGTCCGCAAATCCTCAGGACTGATGTACTGCTTAATTTCCAGCGCCAGCACTTCTGCGGGGTCCATCTGTTCGTTGAGAAACTCCACCACCCGCCGCATTTCTGGGCCAATCGCATCTGCTACGAACACCAAGCGAATTTTGCCGGCTTGCAGGTTAGTTTTGACTTTCTGCCAAAACCTCTCCTCGTCCGCCTCAGCGCTGAGAAACTCTTCAAACACCTGTTCCGGATCGCGACCGTGATCCCGGCAGTTGGCTTCAAACTGGCCAATGATTGACTCCAACGGCCAGTAAGCCGCCACATTAGCCGCGTATTCCAGCATCTGGCCCATGAGCTCCCGCCGGCTTGCTTGGTGCGAGCTGCGCTTGACGGTGACGAGGGTGGGAGTTGCATCCTGTCCGAGAAACAAATGATCCAGCGCCCACCGCAAGGGGCCTTCTTCTTCCGCTGGAACGGCAATTTCCCGCGAAATCAGCAGCCAGTGTCGCGGCGTCGCTTTATCTATTTGATCCCCCGCTAAGAGATTTGGATATTTTTCCAGCAGTTCTTGCAGCTGGTCTTCCGAATCATAGGCTTGTTCTGTCATTTCGACAAGCCGGTCGCCATCCTGTATCAGATAAATGCCGCCACTCATGAAATTCTCCCTATCGTTGCTGATTAGCCAGATGCGCCACTGCTTTCAGGTCTTTTTCGCTGCTCAATCACGTCCGAACCCACGCACCTACATAACTTTATTTTTGCGCTATCTAGTTGACCGCACACAGCTACTTCAGATTTTAGCTTCTCAGCCAGTTTAAGTAAAATGGGGTATGGCTCCCCACAAACCCTTTCTACAGGTTGATTTTTCATCTCCCGCCGCCCGGGCCGGCAATCCTTGCGCAAAGAAACCGCACCACCAGAAGCCCGACGCCTCCTGACAAAAGGAGAAATGACCTGCGCCCGACTCTGGCGCTCTCGCCGTTGAGTTGAATGAGCGGCAGCGCTTTCCTTTAAATGAGCCGGGTGCTTCACATTCATTAGGGCTCTCTCCCAGCCCCCCGCTCGGCTATTAATGCATTTAATCTGCTTATAGCCTATATACAATATACTCCTAAACTACCATTATACAAACCTCCTTATCCTGTCTGCTGATATTATATATAAAAATTAAATGTTTTTTTAGGGAAGACCTGGATGGCCGCACGCCTGTCCGACTTCAGCGCCGCCTCAGTGCGAGTCTCTCAAACCTCCTTTCCCCAGACGTTTCGCCGGCATGCGGCTTCTTCCAGATTTGATATCAGTTTTCCCGCTCTGACTTCAACGCAACCATGTTTTATGGCCAACAAGTTGAAAGCCGCTACTGGCAATGTTTTGGCCGCTTGCAAACCGTCAGTGGAATAGGGAGCGGGCTCCCAGATATTTTAGATTTTAGATGCTAAGATTTCCAATGAATCGCCCATCTAAAATCTAAACTCCCTGCTGGCAACTCTAAAATTCCCCGGATATCTTGCCCTTGAAGACGCGCTGAGCGGGGCCGGTCATGTAAACTCGCCCGTCAGCTTCTGACCATTCGATTTCCAGACATCCGCCGGGGAGTTCAACGGTGGCGCGGCGGGAGCACCTGCCGGTGAGAGCGCCGGCGACCAGGGAAGCGCAAGCGCCGGTGCCACAAGCCAGCGTAGCGCCGGCACCCCGCTCCCACACCCGCATTTTCAAGTAATCCGAGCGAACCACCTCAATAAATTCCGTATTTGTGCGCTTGGGAAAAGCCGAGTGACGCTCAAACTGGGGGCCAATCGTTTCCAGGGGGACAGCGGAGACATCCCCGACAAAGGTAATGCAGTGGGGGTTGCCCATACTGACACAGGTGACCGCCCAAGACTGACCGGCCACTTCCAGCGAGGTATCGACAACTTTCTCACCCGCAGCGCCGAGGGTGGTGGGAATTTCTGCAGCCAGCAGGCGGGGTTGCCCCATATCCACCGTCACCTGGCCATCGGGGCGAAGCTGGGGCGTCATGACACCAGCGAGGGTGTGGACGCGATAGGAGCGCTCAGCAGCAGATTGTCCCTCCTCGCCCTCCAACTCCGCCAGAAACCGGGCCAGACAGCGGATGCCATTGCCGCACATTTCGGGTTCCGAGCCATCGGAGTTAAAAATCCGCATAGTATAGTCAGCGCCCTCCTGTCCGGGGAGAGCGAAGATCGCCCCATCCGCGCCCACACCAAAATTGCGGTGGCACAGCCGCACGGCTCCCTCAGGCGTTAACATGGGTTCTGACGAGGCGCGATTGTCAATCAGAATGAAATCGTTGCCGAGTCCGTGATATTTTGTAAATTCGATGACCATTGATTTTTTCGCTTCTAGCTTCCACCATTCATTATTGAGCATTCAGTCCCCTCAAGGCTTGCCGGGTGCCCTGGGAAAGCCCGCTTTGTGCGAGCGCGAGCTGTGAGCTGAAGGCTGGCGAGAGAAATCTATAAACATCCTGCAAATTCTCCCCCCCAACTGATTTAATTATGGCTGACTTCGATACTACCCTGCCCAGCATTCGCCAAATTCAGAATATTATTAAAGACAAAAAACAAGTCCAAGTGAAACTCCTCACCGGCGACCTAATAGCTGGCCAAGTTTTGTGGCAGGACAGAGAATGCCTTTGCTTCGTAGAAGGCTCGGGCCAGCAGACTTTCGTCTGGCGGCAAGCCATTGCTTATGTCAAGCCAAACATGTCATAGAACTGTCCGCCGCATTGAACCGTGAGAGTGAAATTAACAAGTCTTAACTCAACCCCCCTGACGGGCCAAACCCACTCCCTCTCAAACCTCTTTCTTGGCGAACTTGGCGTCTTGGCGGTTCAAACTTAAAACCGGCACCCCGAGGTCCGGCAGCCCAGTTTCTGGCGCAATCCACTGCTGCACCTGAGTCAGCGAATGGAAGCCACCGCAGATCAGGAGGCAGTCCCCCGCTAGCAGGGAGGTGTCCCCTTGGGGAAAGCGGATCAACTTGCCCTCGCGGCGGATAGCTTGCACCCGCACCCCATACAGCTGGCCCAAGTCCAGTTCCGAGAGGGTCTTGCCGGCGGCGAGGCCCGAATCGGGCACCGTCAGCCACTGACAGGAGGAGTGTCCGGTGGGGACGGCCACTTCCCCCTTAGCCAGGTGCTCGAAAGCCGCCAGTTCTTCAGAGTTGCCCACCAGCAGCAGCCGGTCATCGCCGTGCAAGACGGTCCCCGACTCTGGATAGTCGATTTCCTCCCCAGACCCCCGGCGAATGGCCATCAAGGTGACGCCGGTCAGGCGGCGCAGGTCGGTTTCTTCGAGCGTCATGCCGGCCAGGGGAGATGCCTCTGGCAGGGAGTACCATTTGCTGTTCATATCGCTGGCGGCAGAGATCACCTCTCGCGACACCTGAGAGGCGGAGCGATCTGGGCGGAAATGCAAGTAGTGGCTGTTGCGGATTTGCTCCACTTCCCGCTCGATCGCCGGCAGGGGCAATCCCATCCCCGCCAGCAGGTGGGCGGAGAGTTCCAGGCTGGCCTCAAATTCAGGCTGCACCACCTCCCGCGCTCCCAGCTGGTAAAGCAATTCTATCTCCTTATCCCGGGTGGCGCGGACAACGATGTCCAGGTCGGGGGCCAGCTCCAAGGCTCGCTTCAGGCAGAGTCGGGTGCTCGTGGGGTCTGGCAGAGCGATGGCCATCGCCCGGGCCCGATCTGCACCGGCGGCTTCCAGAACGTGAGCGCTGGCGGCGTTGCCGTAGACGTAAGGCACGCCCAACTCTCGCATCTGCTGGATCGCACTTTCCGACTGGTCGATGACCACCACCGGCAGCCCGTGCTCTTGGGCCAGCCGGAGAATATTGCGGCCCGCACGCCCGCCGCCGGCGACAATGACGTGATTTTGCTGCGGCACCTCACTGGACACTTCCACCGGCACGTCTGCAGGCTCTAAATAGGACTGCAGCCACGGCAGTTCCAGCAGTTGCGGCACCAGGCGCAGCAGGAAGGGCGTCAGCACCAGAGTCAGTGCGGTGGTGCCCAAAATCAGCAAGTACACCCGGCGGGAAACCAGGCCCAGCGCTTGACCGGCACTGGCGAGCACGAAGGAGAACTCCCCAATCTGGGCCAGCCCCAACCCGGCAGTGACTGCGGTTTTCAGGGAATAGCCGAAGGCGCGCACCAGGGGAGTGACAATTAAAAACTTGCCGGCCAAGACTAGGGCCACCAGTCCCAATATCAGTTCCAGATTGTCCCACAGGAACTTGGGGTCGATGAGCATGCCCACCGAGACAAAAAAGAGGGCGGCGAAGATATCCCGTATGGGTTCGACGTAGGTGAGGGTTTGGTCAGCGTACTCCACTTCGGAAATCATTAGACCGGCGACAAAGGCACCCATCTCGATGGAAAATCCCAGCCGGTGGGTCAGCAGGGCAATGCCCAGGCACAGGGCCACCACTCCCAGCAAAAACAGCTCCCGGCTTTCTGTGGACGCCAGGAATCGCAGCAAGCGGGGGACGATCAAGATGCCGGCGGCAAACGCGCCGGCGGCAAACAGCCCGATGCGCAGCAGCGCGGAAGCCACTGCCATGCCGATTGCTTCTGGGGGCTCGTCGAGGGCCGGCAGTACGGCCAGCATCAGGCCCAGTGCCAGGTCCTGCACGACTAAAATTCCCAGCATCACCTGTCCGTGCGGGGTGGAGGTTTCGTTGCGCTCCATCAAGCACTTGAGCACCACTGCGGTGGATGATAGGGAGAGGATGGCTCCTAGGAACACTCCCTGTGCCGGTGAGCTCACCCAGCCGGTGATCGAGGACACTGAGGTGGTGACTAGAATCGTCAGGGCCATTTGCAGCCCGCCGCCCCCGAGACTGATCGCTTGCACTTTTCTGAGTTCGGCGAAAGAAAACTCAACGCCGAGGGCGAACAGCAGGAAGGCGACGCCGAATTGAGCCAGGGTTTCCACCTGCACGATTTCTTTGATCAGTCCCAGTCCAGCAGGGCCAACGACCACCCCCCCGAGCAGATAGCCCAGCAGGGCCGGCTGCCTCAGCAGTGATGCCAGCAGCCCTCCCGCAGCGGCAGCTGCCAGAACCGTGACTAAATCGACAATCAGTCTAAAGTCTTCTTGCACTGGCTTTATGATAAAAAGTGTTAATTTATATTAACTCAAGTTGCGACCTACAAGGCGGGCATGGGAACGGCGCGGTCTTCTTGTGCCGCACCGCCCTTAGAAAACCCCGGCTATTTTATTCTTTATAGGGGCAGTCTCCCCGTGGCTGTTCCGGTTAGGTGAGGTAGCGCTGCCAGATTTTTTTTTAAAGTAGCAACTTGGATTATATTATAACCCAATTTGCTACTTCCACGTAAGTCAGGTGAGTTCCCCTCTAGCCGGGGCGGTCGTGCCGCACCGCCCCTACAAAAGGGGGAAAAATGCTCTTGCGCCCCCTTTTTTAGGGGTTGATATAAATGCTGGGAATTGTAGGTAGCAACTTTCGCTATTATATTAGCAACTTTCTCTAGGGGATCTCTTTAAAAAGAGGCCTGTAATATTTACTTATCACAGCTTGTTGCATTTAATTTGCGCTGCGCACTATCTTGGCGTTCTGGTTTGGGCATGTTTTTCGACATTATTTAGGAAGTTTCCGTCACGAAATCCGGCTCTTATATCTGATCTAATAAGCAAATTAAAAGTATGAAAAATGCGCCTGCAGGAGCGGGGGGAAAGCCTTTTATAAGCCTTATATATAGGTCGCTTATGTCCTAACCTATGTAAATTATGTGATAGAATGGCTAAAGTTGCTACCTACAAGTCGTGAGGTTTTCGATAGCCAAGTAGTAACTTGGGTGAGCCTATGTGGCTAGTGCTATAAAATCTGGAAGTGTCGGGAATGCAAACCCCTACGCGCGGGTGGTTTTACCTTCCCCCTGCCGACAGAAACCGGGTTTCTTGTTATGGGTTGGGGAAAAGTGAGCTAACTTTGCGGTGGGTATGGGGCATCACAAGTGTTGAATTCTGTCACAAAACTTTACATTTTAGCTTACATTTATCCTGCCCTGAGTAAAAATGCTTAGCCAGAGAGAAGTCGTTCTATCCAGTGGACATAGCTGATTTCTTGACACATACAACATTGAAGATAGCGGAGTTTATCTAGTAGCGTAGTCCCCCATTCTTTAGGAATATCTACTATTTTTAATATCAGGTAAGCTATCAGCGAAACATAAATTTGTATAGCTATACCATTTACATTTTTAGTAATCAGCTTATCCAACTTAAGGTGCATTTTAAGAAACTTCCATAGCAACTCTATGTGCCACCTATATTTGTAGATTTCCATAAGCTCTTCATCGGAGACTTCGGCCCGCTCCAAATTGGTGGCCAATCTATACTCAGCACGCTTTTCAAGATCGCAAAAGTTAACAACTCTTTATATTCCTGAGTCCTTGCCTGTCCCAACTAGAAACTGCCCCTTATTTTCAGAAAATTGAAGTTTGTAGTTGTTAGGTATGCGCAAGACAAAATACTTGTTTGACTGCTGGGCGAGCCGTAAAAATTTTAAACTAGAAAAGCCCCGATCCATTACCCCTACACCGTTTGGGGGCAAACTAGCTAACATCTCTTTTCCATATCTGTAGTCAGAGTCGTATCCAAAATTTATTAAGTTTTATTCTGGAACTCCTGTGGTTAAATTTAAGGAGCTAACAAGCTTGACTTGGTAGTATTCTTGCAGCCATAGCAATTTACTC
>NZ_KB235952.1:201291-202743 GCF_000332335.1 Kamptonema formosum PCC 10802
TAGAGTTGCTATGGAAGTTTCTTAAATGCACCTTAAGTTGGATAAGCTGATTACTAAAATGTAAATGGTATAGCTATACAAATTTATGTTTCGCTGATAGCTTACCTGATATTAAAGATAGTAGATATTCCTAAAGAATGGGGGACTACGCTACTAGATAAACTCCGCTATCTTCAATGTTGTATGTGTCAAGAAATCAGCTATGTCCACTGGATAGAACGACTTCTCTCTGGCTAAGCATTTTTACTCAGGGCAGGATAAATGTAAGCTAAAATGTAAAGTTTTGTGACAGAATTCAACACTTGTGACAGAGAGAGGGTTTCAGAAGTTACTTCTAATTAAACCGGGCGTAAAACGCCGGCATTTTTCCCAGGCAGTCTGTTACAATTCTTTGAGCTACTGCCGGACGATCGATAAAATATAAAAAAAATATGTTTTTATAGCCATCGCATTCTTCCTAGGGTATACTTAGAAAATAAGAAAAAAAAGAACTTCGGGGGACAAACAGGGGAGCTATGGTGGCCATAAGTAATGGGGGCGCTGAAGAAAAAGGCCAAGTTAAATTTGAAAAAATCGTCAGAGGGGTGTTATGAAAAGTGTTATGGAAAGTTTATTGCCAGCTCAAACTGGCACCGGCACTGTGTGGCACCCCTTTAACGTGGCGGCGGCGAACCGAGGCAGCGGAAATGTTTCCGTTTTGCTGAATCAACCCGGTGCGACTTTAACAATTGCGGATCAAAACGTGCCAACCCTAAACGCCACCCCAGTCACCTTCACCGGCATTAACGAAGATCCAACCACCAACAACGGGGATGCAGTCAACATCGCCGCCATAACCAACCTAATATATGACGTAGATGCCGGTGCGGTAGAGGGCATTGCTGTCATATCTGTGGACAACACAAATGGCAAGTGGCAGTACAGCACAGACAGTGGCAGCACTTGGCAAGACTTTTCCGCAACAGCGGCACCTTTTCTGGCACTCCCGCCAATAGGGATGCCGGCAATATCAGTATTAAGGTGATGGCGACGGATAGTGCCGGTGAGTCTGTGGATTCCACCTTTCCCCTGACAGTTGCTAATCTCAATAACGCGGCGACGGATAGTGCCGGTGCGATTGGCAATCAAACCGCCACAGAAGACAGCGCTTTCAACTTTGTTATCCCCACCGGCACTTTCGCCGATATTGACGCAGGGGATAGTTTCACGTCTAATATCACCCTCTTAAACAAATCCACCTTACCGGCATGGTTGACATTCAACCCGATAACCGGCACCTTTTCTGGCACTCCCGCCAATAGGGATGCCGGCAATATCAGTATTAAGGGAATGGCGACGGATAGTGCCGGTGAGTCTGTGGATTCCACCTTTCCCGTGACAGTTGCTAATCTCAATAACGCGGCGACGGATAGTGCCGGTGCGATTGGCAATCAAACCGCCACAGAAGACAGC
>NZ_KB235952.1:202843-214218 GCF_000332335.1 Kamptonema formosum PCC 10802
TGGCACCCCCGCCAATAGGGATGCCGGCAATATCAGTATTAAGGGAATGGCGACGGATAGTGCCGGTGCTTTGGTTTCCGATATTTTTGACTTGACAGTCACTCCGACACCAACTCCTGTACCGACTCCGACGCCGAATCCGACACCAACTCCGGCACCGGCATCCAATGCTGACTACAGTTGCATCTGTGATACAATTGGCGTAAATTGCTCCCCAAACACCAACTCACCCCCACTCAGCACTCCCAAGAGTGTGGGAATTTAACTCAATAGAATTGAAGAAAACGATTTAATTTCAGGGCTCAATGTCGGTTGGACTATAACCGTAAAACGTGGGTTTTACACTCTCAACGGCACCGGTGCCGGTGCTGATATTTTTCTCTTAACAGCAGTAAAACTTAGTGATATAATAACCTACTTTAAAGATGATATTAATCCCCTAGTATTAGGAGGTGGTTTGCAATTATCGCAGCTGACAATTACCTTATAAAGCGGTGCCACTGCCATCAAACTTGCCAGGAAGGATGAGTTCCTTGCCCCCTAAATGGGGTGCCGGTAAACCTGATTAGCATAGAGTATTTTACCATTCTGCAGTCATAATTCCCCCACAGCTGTAGGAGGATTATGCTGCGCCTGCTGGCGGAGGAGATTTGTCCCCCGCTCTCACACCTACTTCCATGAGTGCCGGTTGAATAAATCTCGAATAATAGGTATCATATCATGTCCGCTTGCATCGGTTTTGTATATATACTCTTGTAGGGGCGGGTTCTGCCAAAATAGTTCTGGCACAGACCAAAATATGAATAAACCCGCCCCTACCTCGCGTACAAAAATGGTGCTCCCGGAAATGATATCATTTAATAATAGATAGAGTTGAGTTTAAAATTGTTGGAAAATCCGACCCTATCGGAATATTTCTTTTTATCACACAAGTGAGGCTCGCATTTTATGTGAGTCAAAAGAGAAATCTTGGGAGTTTGTAAAAATATATCTTCTCTTCTCTTGTTTTGGCGCTCCTTGACGGCGGCGGTTTATAAAAAACCACGAAACAAGCCTTAAGGTAAGATATAGCGGTTCGCAGTAGGATGAACTATGGCGAGAAAACCGGTTTCTTTAAGAACGCGGGTTTCTCAGTACCTCACTAATATGAGAAACGCTATATATTTCCGCCGCTGTTGTTGCAATTGCAAAGAATGTGTTGCCAGAGTGAGGGCCGGCAGGGCGAAGGGGTTCGGTCCTGTTGCCGGAAAAGAGATGGAAAGGTCTGGAAACTGCACAAACGAAACGCTAGTCTAAAAGCCGATAGACACTAAATCCCAACCCTGTATGACTCCTGCGCAAGAAAATAACCATCTGTGGAATCAGTGGCTGGGTTTAACCCCACGCCCGACACGAATTGCTGCCGGCGATGCCGCGCCGGCGCAGCACCTCACGCCTGCCGGCTGGCAAAAGACCCTCCTGAGAGCGGGCATGGCGTTGGCGATGGCCAGCTTGGCGCTGCCGGTGCGGGCTTTGCAAGTGCAGCTGGCACCGGCCAATCCCCAACTGGGGGACACCCTGTCGGTGACAGTCCAGGTGGATGCCGCTGCGGCGGAGAACCCAACGGTTTCCGTGAATAAGGAAACCTACCCCACCTTCCCCATTGGCCAGAATCGCTTTCGCGCCTTGCTGCCCACGACGCCCCTCGATCCGCCCGGAACCTGGCAAATCCAGGTGAAAGGCGACTCTCAAGTGCGGAATTTAGCCGTCCGGGTGAGCGATCGCGACTTTCCCACGCAGTCCATCTGGCTGCCTCCCGGGAAGGACGAGGACGTCAGCGATTATGAATTCAACCGCGTAGACGCCTTCAAGAAACTAGACACGCCGCAAAAATTATGGAGTGGGCCTTTCCTGCGGCCTAACGCCGGTGAAATCACAACGGTTTACGGGGTTCGCCGCTACTATAATGGTAAATTTGCGGAAGACTATTACCACCGGGGGGTAGACTACGCCGGTGACTATGGCTCACCGGTACTGGCACCGGCAGCCGGTCGCGTTGCTTTGGTGGGGCGGGAAGCAGACGGGTTCCAGGTTCACGGCAACTGCATTGGCATTGACCACGGTCAGGGCGTTACCAGTATTTATTTGCACTTGAGCCGCATTAACGTCAAGGAGGGTGACTTTGTGAAAGCCGGTCAGGTAATTGGCGCACTCGGCTCCACCGGCGCTTCCACTGGCCCGCACCTGCACTGGGGCCTGTACGTCCACGGCAAGTCTGTCGATCCAGTGCCCTGGCGATATAACGGATTTGAATAGCGGCGTGGCGTTGCGCCTGTGGGGTTAGGGGATAGAATGGTTCTACCCCTAACCGGGAAACAAGCAGCGTTGCTCGCAGAACATCATGCGGTTTGGACAGAGTTTTTTATGAGTATTGAAAAAATCGTTGAGCAGGCACTGCAGGACGGTTATTTGACGCCAGCGATGGAGGCGGAGGTCGGTCGCATCTGCAACACGGCTTCTGAACTGTCCATAGAAGAGTACATGGCCCTGGACCGTCTGATGGGGGCGCTTTTAACCGGTGAAGTCGTTGTCTTGCCCCGCAAACAGTTCATCAACGTCATGGAAGAGCTGGTGCTTTCAGAGGCTATCGCGCGGGTGGCAGAAATAGAAGCCACCAGCGAGCGCACCCTGGACGTCGGAGACATCGCTGCCTACGCCCTCAACCGGCTCCCACCCCTGTACGCCACAACAGAAGAGGGTGCGAACTTTCAGCGGTCCCGCGCCAGAGAGGAACTCCAGGACCTGATCGCCCAGCAAGTCAGTGAAGCTATCTCCCGCAACCTCGACCAGCCGAACTTTTTCCCGGAACGGCTGCCTCTCGGCAAGTCCTCAGGCAACGAAGTCCTGACTCAAGTCAGCGCCTTGCTGCAGTCATACGCCCCCAACTACGAACAAAAACCCAAAAGCTCTCTGTGAGGGGATTTTAGATTTGACCCCAACAGATTTTAGCTTAAATTAACAATTGCCCGCTGCCCTCCCTCCAGGCGGCAGCCCCCGCTCAAGGGTTCCATCTTGCGTCCTGTAGGGGGTGCGTGCAGTGCCAGCATTGCGTATAATAAAAAATTTGCAGAAAACTTTGATGCTTGCTGGATGGAGTTGCCCCCTATGGCCCGCATGTACTACGACGCCGACGCTAATTTAGACCTATTAGCCAACAAAACGATTGCCATCATCGGCTATGGCTCCCAAGGTCACGCCCACGCCCTCAATCTCAAAGATAGCGGCATCAATGTCATTGTGGGGCTGTATCCCGGCAGCAAGTCCGCCGAGAAAGCCAAGGATGCCGGTCTGAAAGTCCTCCCTGTGGCAGAGGCCGCATTGGCTGCTGACTGGATTATGATCCTGCTCCCCGATGAAGTCCAGAAAACGGTCTACAAAAATGAAATTGAACCCCACCTGACGGCAGGGAAAGTCCTGTCCTTCGCCCACGGATTCAACATTCACTTTGGCCAAGTCGTGCCGCCGGCAGGGGTGGACGTGGTGATGGTAGCTCCAAAAGGCCCCGGCCACTTAGTCCGGCGGACTTACGAGCAAGGGCAAGGCGTGCCCTGCTTGTTTGCCGTCTATCAGGACGGCAGCGGTCAGGCCCGCGACCGGGCGATGGCCTACGCCAAAGGCATCGGCGGCACTCGCGCCGGCATTCTCGAAACCAGCTTCCGCGAAGAAACCGAAACCGACCTGTTTGGCGAGCAAGTCGTGCTCTGCGGCGGGTTGAGCGCCCTGATCAAAGCCGGTTTTGAAACCCTCGTCGCCGCCGGCTACCAGCCGGAACTGGCTTATTTTGAGTGCCTCCATGAAGTCAAACTCATTGTTGACCTGATCGTCGAAGGCGGTCTGGCCAAAATGCGGGACAGCATCTCCAACACGGCAGAGTACGGCGACTACACCCGCGGTCCGCGCATCGTCACTGACCAAACCCGCGCCGAGATGCGCAAAATCCTGCAAGAAATCCAGTCCGGCCAATTTGCCCGCGACTTCGTGCTGGAAAACCAAGCCGGCAAACCGGGCTTTACTGCCATGCGCCGGCAGGAAGCAGAACACCCCATTGAAGTAGTGGGCAAAGATTTGCGCGCCATGTTCAGCTGGCTGAAACAAGGCTAGAAGGGAGAAGGGGCAACCAGTTCTCCCCCAGTTTCTCGTTCCCTGCCTCTGGGTGGGAACGAGAATAAACCCACCTCACTGAGAAGCCGGAACTCCTTTCTGCTCTTTGTCAATCGCCTCTTGGGTTCGCTTGTTTTGGTCTTTTTTGGCCCAGCCTGGAACCAAGCCGCTGCCAAATTTCACCAAGGCTGTGCGAGTGTCCAGACTCGTCTTTTTCATCTGGGGCGGAAGAGGCGGGATTTGGTCTCCAAAGGAGATAAATGCCGCCAGCAACATTACAAAACCGGCAAATAGGGTTACTTTCATATTTAGTCCTCCATTTTATTGCCTTCGACGCCAACAGCTTAAAGGCTACAGGCTACAGCACGCTCAAAGCATAGCGCCTCTTCTATCATTTTTCCCAGACTTAGCCCAATGGCAATCGACTTGATTGGCACCCTCGGGATTCTGACTCTGCTGTGGCTGGGGGTAACTTCCTGCAACCAGCCCCACCTGGCAAGCGTTTCCCCGAACCCTTCCCAGAACCGCCCTGCGGTGCAAGCGAGCGCAAATCTCCTGCCTTTTTTTGATCGCATTAACAACCCCGTTACTGTGGGCTTCCCCGCCAACCAGAAAGTAGACATAACGCCACCGCCACCCCAGCTGAATGCCTTCGACCGGTCTGTGCTGGAAATCTGCGGCCCTATTGGCACCCGAGTCAAGGCAGAGAGGTTCAAAAAATTGCTCTCCGACTACCCACAAGTGCTGCGCCAAGTCAAGGGGGCTGCCGGCGAGCTGCGTCCCGGACGCACAAATGATGCGGAATTTCTCGACGACCTCACAGCTATTTGGTTCAACCGGCGTGGCTTTGAACATATTTTTTGCGGCCAGATAAAGGACTCAACCCCCATTGGCGGACTGCACTTTGCCGGCAGATATTTGCAGTTACAGGACCAAGGAATTGCGGGCCGGCTGCCCAATAACTCCAGTCGGGAAAAAGTCATCCCCGGTGCCGTCTACAGCCTGGGCGTGACAGTTAAAAAGGGTAGCGGCACTGTCACCGCCAACATGAAAAGCTACGCCTACCCCAGCAGCGCTCTAGAAATTCTCACAGACGCCACAAAAGCCTTTAAAACTCAGAGCAGCTCCCAGCGTGACTGCATCTACACCGTGCGAGACGCTCAGACAAAACAGTCGTTTCCTGCTATTTTTGTCAGGGACGAAAGCGGTATTATTACCTTTTTCCCCGACGTGAAACCTAAAGGTAAAAAGTGCGATAATTAGCTCCTCTCTGTTTTACATTTAAAAGCTGTAAAACAAAACCCTACAAAGATTATTGCCTATAAATTGCTCAATTGATAGCGGCTGTCAGCGCTTATCTGCGGTTAAAAATTCAAACATCCAAGCCCCCAAAATTTCACAGGGCAAAAGGTGGGTGGTGGTGGTTCCAGGGTTTGGCTGCTTCAATCTGAGCTGCCAGGGCCAGCAGGGTGGCTTCCGCAGCCGGTCGCCCCACCAGCTGCACGCCCACCGGCATGCCATCGGCGTCAAACCCGGCAGGGAGGGCCACCGCCGGCTGGCCACTGGCGTTGAACGGGGGACAGGGAGCAATCCAGCGAATAATCTTTTCGAGCGTCTCTTCGGGAGACAGGCTCGCCCACTCCCCGACGCGCAGGGTTTCGTGCATGTGCACCGGCAGCACTAATACGTCGAACCGGTCAAAAAACGCCACAGTCCGCCGCGAAATTGCCTGCATCTGGTAAACCGCCCGCAGGTAGTCACCAGCGCTGCCGGTATTCTCCAGCAACCAGAGAGTCATTTTCTCCAGCCACGGGGCGGGAATGCCAGACGCCCCCACACCCGCTTGCCAAACGACTTTAAAAGGCTCAATCAGCCCCGTGAAATCGGGACAGGCAGCTTCTACTTCGTGGCCCATATCTTGCAGCAGCCGCGCTGTGTCCAGCACCGCTTCCCCGCACGCCGGCGCTGCTTCCCCCACCGGCTCAATGGCGGTAGAAAAAGCGATCCGCAGGGAACCCGGTTTTCGCTCAGTCGCTTGCAGGAAAGGCGTTTCTGGGTCAGGCAACCAATAGGGATCGCCCGTGACATAACCAGACATAACATCGAGGAGGGCGGCGGCGTCGCGCACGGTGCGCGCTATTGGCCCATTAATGGAAATCCCACTTTGGTAATCGCCCACCGGCGCGTGAGACACCCGCCCCCGTGCCGGTTTCAGGCCCACCAGACCGCAGCAGAAAGCTGGCCCGCGAATTGAGCCGCCGCCATCCGATCCTTGGGCCACTGGGCACAGTCCCGCTGCCACTGCAGCTGCCGCGCCGCCACTCGATCCGCCCGGGGTGCGCTCCAGGTTCCAGGGATTGCGGGTTGGGGGAAACCCTGCCGGTTCCGTATAGGGCAGCGATCCCACCTGGGAGGCGGCGGTTTTGCCGAGAATCACAAATCCCGCTTGCTTAATTCGCGCCACGGCGGCGTCATCGTGTGCCGCCAGCTGGTGGCGCAGCGCTGCTGTGCCGTAGGTGCAGGGCACACCGGCAACCGGGTTGAGGTCCTTGATAGAAATTGGCACGCCAAAGAAGGGGGGCAGTTCTGAGGCGCTGCCGGTGTTAGCCAGCTGTTCCGTTTTGGCTTTGGCATCTCCTATCGCCATCTCAGCTGTCACCGTAAAATAGCTGCCCAACTGAGAGTTGAGCCGGTCAATGCGTTCCAGATAAAGTTCAACTAACTCCAGCGGCGAGACTTGTTTGCTGCGGATGAGCTGAGCTTGTTCCAGTGCCGGGGTAAATGCTAAATCGCCCTTATCCATTGCTCCTGCCTTCGGTGCGGGGTGCTATTTCCAATAGTATGCCCAAGGGGCGTGCCTGCAATCACATCTTAGCTTGCCTGTCTGCTATTTTCCCAGCGCCAGCTAGTCTGATGTCTTGTGTCTGGCTTTTTGCGGACTGTTATGCCGGCTGACGATTAACTCACAGGCACCTAGAGCGGAAAATTGGGGCAGACAGTTGACATAGTGTCACAGGCAGCAATAACCAGCGGGGGAGATGGTGCGATGGCGTGCCGGTAGAGCGCTCCTAACTCCTTCCCCGGAACTTTCCCTATCCCTAAAACAAACTTTGTTGCTCGCCAAATGCCATTTCCTTTTCAGCTCTTTTAAATGCCAGCGCTCCCAGACTCATATCAAAAAATTCCGGGCGCTTCCGTTTGGTGATTAAATCTTCAACCGTCAAAATTTGAAGGCGGGGGTAATCTCTCCCGTTCCCCGCTCTGAAAACCCCCGCTTTAGCCGCTTCTGCTATCATTGGCTTCGTGGGGGCTGCCAGAGTCACCAGCCAACCCATATCCGCCCTGTTTTTTTGCACTGCCCCATCAAATCTCGCACCCTTGCCGGCCCTATATTATCACCCCCTTTAACACTTACTATAATTTTTCGCTTAATTTCCTTCTCGCCTTCTAAGTCGCTGATGTAGCGGAATCCGTCTATCCCGCTATCCGCACCCTTTTTCTTGCCTTGATAGGGCAGAACCTCAACCAGAGATCACGCCCACCACTGGAACTGATACTTATCGCGCCGCGCCAATTATCTGGCCCATTCTAAGTCTTTTGGCGTACCGCAGACCTCGAATGAGAGTCCGGTAAAAGCGCTTTTCAAGCGACTTTCAATCTGAGAAATAGCCAAGTGAGTGATATCAATTCCTGTCCAATTGCGTCCTAGCTTTTGGGAGGCGTGCAAGGCGGTGCTGCAGCCACAAAACGGATCGAGTACCAAATCCCCCGGATTGGAGCTTACTTGAATAATATGCTCTAAAAAAGTTACTGGCTTCTGAGTGGGATAGCCCAGACGCTCTCCTGACTGCGACTGCACCGGCTTGATGTCATCCCAGATGTTTTGCAATGGCACCCCTGGCATTTCATCAAGATAGCGATTGTATCGGGGAACCCTCTCAGGTTTAGTCTGGACAACTCGACCTTCAGCAATCAGTTCGCGCATCTTTTCTTGGCTGTAGCGCCAATAGCGCTTAACCCCCATAACTTTATAGTAAGGATTGCCTTTTGCAGCGCCGCCCGGTGCGGTGAGGTCCGCCAGCTGATAGCACCGCCCATCGGGTTCAGCGTATTTGTAGAAGTTATCGATGTATTCCTAAATGTAGGGGTTGTGCTGGGTGTTGAATGTGTATTTATTGCTTTTAGTATAGTAGAGAATGATGTCGGAAATGTTGCCATAAGCTAGGCTACCATCTTTGGTGTCGCTGTGGGCGCTGGAGCGTTTCCAGGTAATTTCGCTGCGATAGTTCTGGGGTGCAAAAATGAAGTCTAGAATCAGCTTGAGGTAGTGGCTGGACGTTGGATATCAGTGCAGCTACAGGCTGCCGGTGGGCTTTAAGACGCGGTGCAACTCTACTAGACGGATGGCAATCATTACCAGGTAGGCTGACAGGTCATTTTGCCCCTAATTGCGAACCAGCAAATCCAAAATTTCGGCTAATTTACCGCACCTGTCGAACAATTCATTGAGGGCACGGCTTGACTCGCTATTCCAGTGCCAAGTGTCCTCAAAGGCTGTTATCTGTGCTTGTGGCAAACCGGCTGTTTTGCTTTTCCCAAAGATGACGTTGTAGTAAGCGTTGGAATTGAAGGGTGGGTCAAGGTATATAAGATCGGCGCTTTTATCAGCAATGCTGTTGCGCAGAACTTCCAGGTTGTCACCAAAGAAAAGTCGGTTCATTCGCTGAAAAGGGGTATTGCCTGCAACTTATAGCGGTTCTCAGTTTGATGTACTATGGTCTATAAACCCGATGAGCGTAGTGCCGGTTGCACCTTGCCCTCCCCTACCGTTAGCGTAGCGGCTCCGTTAGGAGCGGTTTCTCTGTAGCACATTAATCTGAGAAACGCTATATAGCAGTAGGCACTTAGGTTAGTACATTTCGGCCTCTTTTGCACCCCCGCACTCCGGCTCCTATTGTCCTAACCCATATTACTACTGGGATATAGACGTAGGGGAGGCGTAGCGCTAACGCGCCGCTGCGCTAACGCCGGGCTTGAAGGTCTAATGTTTTAACCTAAGTGCATACTGCTATATCTCTGATTATACCCCCAGGGCGACGCCACGCAGGAGGCAAATCAGCCGCAGTAAGGTGCGTTCTCTCGCTTGCCGGCACTCTCTTCTAACCGGCAAGCCCTCCCTATAGGGAACCCTCCCTACCTCTTGAGAGGTTACGCTTTTAATCTGCTTATTGTAGGAAGGAGTAAGAGCCGAACGATGCGCTTATCCAGGATGTAAATTCGGATATGCGCATATCGTAAAAAATGAAAATTATGCGCAAAATTCGCCGATTGGGCTGAAGCCCAACTACAAACTTTGGGCTGAAGCCCAACTACGAACCTTTGGGCTGAAGCCCAACTACAAACCTTTGGGCTAAAGCCCAACTACGAACCTTTGGGCTAAAGCCCAACTACGAACCTTTGGGCTGAAGCCCAACTACGAACCTTTGGGCTGAAGCCCAACTACAAACTTTGGGCTGAAGCCCAACTACAAACCTTTGGGCTGAAGCCCAACTACAAACTTTGGGCTGAAGCCCAACTACAAACCTTTGGGCTGAAGCCCAACTACAAACTTTGGGCTGAAGCCCAACTACAAACATGGTAAAAGCCCGCCATATAAACAATAGGGGGGCAGCAATGCCGCGCCCCTAGAATTGTCGGGTTGAAATTAAGGACTAAACTTTAGACCGGTCGGTCAAAATCTCGTAACCGGTTTCTGTGACGAGGACGGTATGCTCAAACTGAGCGGACAGAGCGTTATCTACAGTCACAGCCGTCCACTTGTCTGGCAAGATGCGGGTGTGCTTGGAACCGGCATTCAAAATCGGCTCAATGGCCAGGGTCATGCCGGCGCGGAGTTTGACATTCGGCATTTCGTGGGTGCGGAAATTGAACACGGAGGGTTCTTCGTGGAGGTTGCGCCCAACACCGTGGCCGGTGAAGTCTTCCACGATGCTAAAGCCACTGGCAACGACGTGATCTTGAATCGCGCCGGCAAGATCGAGCAGGTAGTTGCCGGCTTTGACTTGTTCAATTCCCTTATAGAGGGCTTCTTCTGCGACGCGAATTAACTTGGCCGCCTCTGGCGTCACTTCACCGACGGCGATCGTGATGCAGGAGTCGCCGTGAAAGCCCTGGTAGTAAGCGCCGGTGTCCACTTTCACGACATCGCCGGCCTTGATCGCCTTTTTGGGGCTGGGAATGCCGTGCACCACTTCATTATTAATGCTGGAGCAAATCGAGGCGGGAAATCCGTGATAGCCTTTAAAGCTGGGAGTTGCGCCCATTTCGCGAATGCGCTTCTCAGCGTAAGCGTCCAAGTCAGCGGTCGTCATCCCGGGCTGCACCATCTCGGAAATTTCTTTGAGTACCGTTGCCACTATCAAAGCCGCCTGCCGCATGATTTCGATTTCGCGCTTCGATTTAAGTTCGATGCCGCGACGCTGCTGCTGTTTGGCGCGGGGGGGCTGAGAGGCTTGCGGAAGGAGATTGCCAAGAATGTTCATGTTATGGATGGGAGGCTATGGGTGGTACAACAACCGGACTCAGAAATATCTTGCCCGAGTTTAAAGGGTTTAGCCGCTGCTACGGGCCAGAATCCGTTGGGAAGCTGTGCCGGCAGGCTCGCAAAGCGATTCACCCGTGCGGGGAACGTGGAGTTAGTCTTCTTTAACTAAGTTAACAGATCCCTGTCACTTCCTTCCTGCGTCCACCGGCAGGTCAGTTTGCAGGCTACGAACTGCCGCACCGGCATGCTGGGAATCTTCGATCCAGGGTGTGGGGGCACTCTTGCAGGGGCAGGTTTTGTCTCTGTGTCGTGCAACTGCTGTTACCGATCCCATCCCTGTAAGCTCTGCACTCTTGCTTCGGTTTCCCGTAATTCCTGATGCGGTAAACCGAACACACAGCCAGTGGTAGCTGGGTGGGAAAGCTGAAACACGAGCCACGCCCTCGCCTCAAGGACTCTCTCAACCGTCCTCTCGTCCACCGGCTGCGAGTGCGGCCTGCCGGCGGGGTATGTGGCCTTCTGTTATATAGGGAATGCTAATCTAAATGACCAAATCCTAATAAAAAATTATATTTTACAGGGGCGCAAAAAGGTATACTATGGATAGTTGTGGATCGCAGTTGGAAATCTCCAATCGGAGTGATTCCTTCCGGGCGGACTGCTCTAGCCAGAAGGGCCGGCAAAACCGGCT
>NZ_KB235952.1:214318-407458 GCF_000332335.1 Kamptonema formosum PCC 10802
ACCATCTTTGGTGTCGCTGTGGGCGCTGGAGCGTTTCCAGGTAATTTCGCTGCGATAGTTCTGGGGTGCAAAAATGAAGTCTAGAATCAGCTTGAGGTAGTGGCTGGACGTTGGATATCAGTGCAGCTACAGGCTGCCGGTGGGCTTTAAGACGCGGTGCAACTCTACTAGACGGATGGCAATCATTACCAGGTAGGCTGACAGGTCATTTTGCCCCTAATTGCGAACCAGCAAATCCAAAATTTCGGCTAATTTACCGCACCTGTCGAACAATTCATTGAGGGCACGGCTTGACTCGCTATTCCAGTGCCAAGTGTCCTCAAAGGCTGTTATCTGTGCTTGTGGCAAACCGGCTGTTTTGCTTTTCCCAAAGATGACGTTGTAGTAAGCGTTGGAATTGAAGGGTGGGTCAAGGTATATAAGATCGGCGCTTTTATCAGCAATGCTGTTGCGCAGAACTTCCAGGTTGTCACCAAAGAAAAGTCGGTTCATTCGCTGAAAAGGGGTATTGCCTGCAACTTATAGCGGTTCTCAGTTTGATGTACTATGGTCTATAAACCCGATGAGCGTAGTGCCGGTTGCACCTTGCCCTCCCCTACCGTTAGCGTAGCGGCTCCGTTAGGAGCGGTTTCTCTGTAGCACATTAATCTGAGAAACGCTATATAGCAGTAGGCACTTAGGTTAGTACATTTCGGCCTCTTTTGCACCCCCGCACTCCGGCTCCTATTGTCCTAACCCATATTACTACTGGGATATAGACGTAGGGGAGGCGTAGCGCTAACGCGCCGCTGCGCTAACGCCGGGCTTGAAGGTCTAATGTTTTAACCTAAGTGCATACTGCTATATCTCTGATTATACCCCCAGGGCGACGCCACGCAGGAGGCAAATCAGCCGCAGTAAGGTGCGTTCTCTCGCTTGCCGGCACTCTCTTCTAACCGGCAAGCCCTCCCTATAGGGAACCCTCCCTACCTCTTGAGAGGTTACGCTTTTAATCTGCTTATTGTAGGAAGGAGTAAGAGCCGAACGATGCGCTTATCCAGGATGTAAATTCGGATATGCGCATATCGTAAAAAATGAAAATTATGCGCAAAATTCGCCGATTGGGCTGAAGCCCAACTACAAACTTTGGGCTGAAGCCCAACTACGAACCTTTGGGCTGAAGCCCAACTACAAACCTTTGGGCTAAAGCCCAACTACGAACCTTTGGGCTAAAGCCCAACTACGAACCTTTGGGCTGAAGCCCAACTACGAACCTTTGGGCTGAAGCCCAACTACGAACCTTTGGGCTGAAGCCCAACTACGAACCTTTGGGCTGAAGCCCAACTACGAACCTTTGGGCTGAAGCCCAACTGCGAACCTTTGGGCTGAAGCCCAACTACAAACTTTGGGCTGAAGCCCAACTACAAACATGGTAAAAGCCCGCCATATAAACAATAGGGGGGCAGCAATGCCGCGCCCCTAGAATTGTCGGGTTGAAATTAAGGACTAAACTTTAGACCGGTCGGTCAAAATCTCGTAACCGGTTTCTGTGACGAGGACGGTATGCTCAAACTGAGCGGACAGAGCGTTATCTACAGTCACAGCCGTCCACTTGTCTGGCAAGATGCGGGTGTGCTTGGAACCGGCATTCAAAATCGGCTCAATGGCCAGGGTCATGCCGGCGCGGAGTTTGACATTCGGCATTTCGTGGGTGCGGAAATTGAACACGGAGGGTTCTTCGTGGAGGTTGCGCCCAACACCGTGGCCGGTGAAGTCTTCCACGATGCTAAAGCCACTGGCAACGACGTGATCTTGAATCGCGCCGGCAAGATCGAGCAGGTAGTTGCCGGCTTTGACTTGTTCAATTCCCTTATAGAGGGCTTCTTCTGCGACGCGAATTAACTTGGCCGCCTCTGGCGTCACTTCACCGACGGCGATCGTGATGCAGGAGTCGCCGTGAAAGCCCTGGTAGTAAGCGCCGGTGTCCACTTTCACGACATCGCCGGCCTTGATCGCCTTTTTGGGGCTGGGAATGCCGTGCACCACTTCATTATTAATGCTGGAGCAAATCGAGGCGGGAAATCCGTGATAGCCTTTAAAGCTGGGAGTTGCGCCCATTTCGCGAATGCGCTTCTCAGCGTAAGCGTCCAAGTCAGCGGTCGTCATCCCGGGCTGCACCATCTCGGAAATTTCTTTGAGTACCGTTGCCACTATCAAAGCCGCCTGCCGCATGATTTCGATTTCGCGCTTCGATTTAAGTTCGATGCCGCGACGCTGCTGCTGTTTGGCGCGGGGGGGCTGAGAGGCTTGCGGAAGGAGATTGCCAAGAATGTTCATGTTATGGATGGGAGGCTATGGGTGGTACAACAACCGGACTCAGAAATATCTTGCCCGAGTTTAAAGGGTTTAGCCGCTGCTACGGGCCAGAATCCGTTGGGAAGCTGTGCCGGCAGGCTCGCAAAGCGATTCACCCGTGCGGGGAACGTGGAGTTAGTCTTCTTTAACTAAGTTAACAGATCCCTGTCACTTCCTTCCTGCGTCCACCGGCAGGTCAGTTTGCAGGCTACGAACTGCCGCACCGGCATGCTGGGAATCTTCGATCCAGGGTGTGGGGGCACTCTTGCAGGGGCAGGTTTTGTCTCTGTGTCGTGCAACTGCTGTTACCGATCCCATCCCTGTAAGCTCTGCACTCTTGCTTCGGTTTCCCGTAATTCCTGATGCGGTAAACCGAACCTACAGGCAGTGGTCGCTGGGTGGGAAAGCTGAAATCCCCCTTCTGCAGGCATTTCGGGGGGGGACTGTTGTGTGAGAACCGGAAACTTCACTCTTGCTTCGGTTTCCCGTAATTCCTGATGCGGTAAACCGAACACACAGCCAGTGGTAGCTGGGTGGGAAAGCTGAAACACGAGCCACGCCCTCGCCTCAAGGACTCTCTCAACCGTCCTCTCGTCCACCGGCTGCGAGTGCGGCCTGCCGGCGGGGTATGTGGCCTTCTGTTATATAGGGAATGCTAATCTAAATGCCAAATCCTATAAAAAAATTATATTTTACAGGGGCGCAAAAAGGTATACTATGGATAGTTGTGGATCGCAGTTGGAAATCTCCAATCGGAGTGATTCCTTCCGGGCGGACTGCTCTAGCCAGAAGGGCCGGCAAAACCGGCTCCGACAGGTGGAATGGCGCTTGGGATAGATGTTGAGGGCGGTGTGCGCCCGGCGGCGGGGCTTGAGGAAGGCCAGCTGAGAGGGCATCAAAGTGGGAGCGAGCCGGTGGGAAGCAGCCCAGCTCAAATTTCAAAAAAATCTTTGAAAAAAGGTTGAAATCTGAGATGGGGTGTGTTAGGATTAATAACTGTGAGGTGAATGGGTCGGTGCCCGAGTGGTTAATGGGGGCGGACTGTAAATCCGCTGGCTACGCCTACGCTAGTTCGAATCTAGCCCGGCCCACCTCAAAAACGTTCGAGTTTAGGTTTTAGATTTTAGATAGAGAATTTGAAGTCGAAAACAATAACTTGACCGCGCCCGTGTAGCTCAGTGGTAGAGCACACCCTTGGTAAGGGTGAGGTCACGAGTTCAATCCTCGTCACGGGCTTTTAAGAAAGTTAAATAAAGGGAGAGTAGGCTCGTCAGAGAGAGTCTAGACTATCTCTATAAGTAGAATAGCCGGCATAACTCGCGCACGCTTGGGGGCAGGGAGAGGGATAAGTTTTCCTGGGATTGAGCAGTGGGTGGGGAACCGCCGGCTGCCTGCTTGACGGCAGGGGGTGCCGGTGAGATCCGTGACATTCAAGTGGGCGCAGGCGGAGGTCCGTGGGGTGATTGCCGGCGCGAGAGAGGAGTTGGGGGACAGGTGAGAGGCATCGGGCGGGCTGCCGGTTGGGCAAATATCCGCCCTCAGGTAGAGGCGCAAGAAGCTCTGCTGCGGTAAAGATATAAGCGTACAGAGCTGGATGGGTTTGGCGGTGGGGGATAAAAATTCGCAACAGGAGTCAGGGGCAGAATGCCTGCTGTGCGGGGCGAGAGAATGAATCCCGTTTGGGGGACTGGAACAAACAAACCAGCAAACAAACGGAAGAATCTGGCAAAAGCTGCGCCGGCGCAGCTTTTGTGTCTCAGCAGCACAGCCCTTGCCTCCCAGTCGAGTGCGGTGGGAAATTTCTGTCAGAGAAAGCGATGGGGGCGCGAAGAAGCTGGCACGGGGGTTGGTGAAAGGGCCAGCTCGTTTCGGGCCAGCTGGTGCCCTGACAGGGATTGCCCCACTGCAGCCGGCAGGGTGTTTCAGCCGTTCTCGTCTGGGAGGGAGGGCCCCCTGCGGTTCGTGGGAATTGGCAAAAACGGGAGGATATCCCTTGACAGAAGAGGGCTCACTGTGCTAAGCGCCAGAGGGAAGGTTAGGGTTGAGAGGGTTTTGGGCCACACCCCAGGTAGGACTCGAACCTACGGCTCTCTGCTTAGAAGGCAGATGCTCTAATCCTCTGAGCTACTGGGGCAAGTTTAAATCAATTTTAATACGCGCAGGGCAATCCGCTGAGGGGCGGGAGCATATAAATTAATAATATAACGTTTGCAGTCACGTCCGACTACATCCTGTGGCCAGCCGGCAGTTTTTTTTTAGCCGGCGGTGGCGCGGCGTGGGATAGGCCGACAGGGGTTTTTAAAGCACCTGGTGGGGATTCCCGCTCGCCATTCAGTGGCAATTCCATAATAGCGACTGAAGGCAGGCACTCGCTCTACGCCCGGTTAGGCTCCAGGCCAACAGCCCGGATGCCAGTCGGGGCTGGCGTTCCTCTCCTTTGAGGAAAAGAGTCCGAAAGGATGGCCAGCCGGCGGGAATCGCGGAGCGTGTGGTATGAAAAAGATGTAGCGGCACAGTCGCTGTGGGGACACTGACCCGATCTCACAGACCGCGGTGAGCGAAACCGCAGCGGCGAGCCGTTTGATGATAAATGTACAGCAAAAACCAGACAGTAAGCTACCTCAGGGCTCCCGAGCGCAACCGCAGGGGGGCGCAGGAGTGTGGCGAGCTGCTGGGAAGCCTGGAGACTGAGCGGGAGACTGGCGTTGCCGGTCTGGTTGTGACAGCAGGAGCACAGAAGACGGCTGAACTTTTCTAGGCGCAGCAGCCAAAAAGGTGCTGAGCTTTCAGAAGAATCTGGATGTTTCCGAGACTGAAAACCCAAGGGTGACAGCCCGGGAGCGCTTCCCACTGGGCGGCTGTTCGGCTCGGGCGCGGTTGAGTGACTCAGATGTGTGCGGGCTGTTGCTCGGTTCCGGGCGTGCGATCGCGAAAAACCGAGCGCTGCAACTTCAGGAAAGAGGCTTCTACCCCGCCGAGCTTTCCTTTCCTGGCCAGCCCGAGGCGCTTGCCGGGGGTGATGAGTGGGATTTTTCGAGGAAGCACAGATTAAGATAGGGTGTTAATCAGCGCCAACGCGACTCGGCTAGCTCCCTACTGAGGCATTCTGCATAATCGACCGTCGCTGTTGCGATCACCATCTACCCCCACAGCTCCCCTAGGCTCACAGAGGACTCAAGTGGCATTGTCATGTTTATTCTGAAACGGCAGGATGTTGAGATTTCCAGCGTGCAGCACCCCAAAACGGGCCAGCAGGTTCCGATTCTTAACTATCAGGGACAGACCTTTCGCTTAATTAGCGTCTTCAACGCCAAGCAAGCTGAAGAGGCCAAAGCTTTTTGGCGAGACCTGACCGACAACCGTGGGAAGGCTTGCGTGCTGCTGGAGGAGCCTGATCGCTACAGCGTCTGGGGCAAAATCCGCATAGAGCAGCTGAGTGAGGAGGCCCAAGGAAGCGGTGTGGCAGCGGCTCCGTTTTTCACTCAAGCCTGCCTCCTGCTGCTGCAGGCGGTTTACTTTGAGATAGAAGACCTGCTTGGGCCCAGGCAAGCCAGCTCCTTCCAAAAGCAGATTGGCGAGGTGTTTCGGCAGTGGAACTTCCCCCAGACAGACGCCCGCGATGCGGTCAGCCAGCTGCTGACCAAAGACCCGCTCGAGAGTACCGCCGTGCCCCCCTGGCAGGATCACCATCTCAATACCCTGTTGCAAGAACTCCATCGCTTGGGCAAAGAGTATTTCGGCAACGCCAACTTTACCGACCGAGTGATTGATGCCTTGCAAGACATGCCAGATGGGGAGCGCAAGCAGTTTATCAGCTGGATGAATCAGTCTCGCCTCGGCCAGCTGTGGGCGGCATCTTAAAGAATTCTTTACAGTGCGCGCCGCCCGACTGAAGAATATGCGACGCTGGATTACACCGCCGTGCGGGAAAGGGTGAAATTTTAAGCCGGTAAAAGGGCTTTTCTCCTATTTCGGCCTGCGGAATTGCTAGTTATGCCTGAGAGAATCCCTATGAGCAGCACATCAGAAAAGTCATCGACTCTGCAATCGTTACTGTCACCTCAGACAATCGTCATTAGCAGCATTGTTTGGGCCGTTTTGGCGCTGCTGTTTTTTTTGCTGTTTAGTGTCCCGGACGCTAAGGGCGGAGAGAAGCCAGCGTGGTACGTGATAGGCACCTACATTTTTGAGTGTTCAGCATTCCTCGGTGCCGCTGTCCTGTGTTTGAGAAATTGGAAAAGCCCTCTGATTGTCAGCGGACGGAATGTCTGGCTGGGAATAGGTCTGGGAATGAGTTCCTACTTTATCGGGAATTTGCTGTTTGGCTGTTGGGAACTGGTGTGGGGGCTCGATCCCGATGTTTCCCTGGCCGATCTGTTTTATATGATCTCCTATGTGGCGCTCAGCTGGGGCATGATTCTGGCGGTGAGTAGCAGGCGGCTGAATCTAGAAAACTGGCAGTGGGGGGTGCTGGTGGCGATGGCGGCAGCTGGGATTGCTCTGGCTGTCTGGGTGGCGACCCCTCCGGCAGCGCCGGCGGCCACAGCTGCTCCTGAGCGAGGGGCAGCGACAGCCACAGCGGCATCCCCGGCAGGGGGAGCGGCCAAAGCCCCCGCAGTCAAGCCGGGCGAGAAACCCGCTGAGGAGGAGGCTGAGGGAGAAAATGAATATCCCCCAGCGCCTGGTTGGGTGCAGGCTCTCGACAAGACGCTGGAGCCGGTGGCCTATTATGTGAATTTGTTTTACATCATTGGCGATGTCTTCCTGCTGATTATTGCCACCGCCCTGCTGCTCGCCTTCTGGGGAGGGCGCTTCTCCCAGTCTTGGCGGATGATTGCTGCCGCCACTTTTTCCCTGTACATTGCGGACATGTGGTTTAAATACGCCGACAGCCGCATGTCCGGAGAATACCAAAGCGGCGGCTTGCTGGAAGTATTTTTTGTCTTCTGTGGCGTTTTGTTTGGGATCGGTGCGGTGTTGGAATATGACATATCCACCCGCTCTCGCCGGCCCGCACGCAAACGCGGTTAAGGGGATTTGAGATTTTAGCTGTTAAAATTTAAATTCCCACTCCCCTTTTGCCCACCGGCTTTTCGCCCGCTTTCCAGTCAACTGTTGCCCAACTAATGGGTGCGGAGGCCCCATGACTCCCAGAAAACTCTCCGATTCTGACATAAACGAGATTATCGACCTGTACCGGCAGTCAGGAGAAACCACCCTGACTTTGGCCAATCGCTACGGCGTGAGTAACTCGACGATTAGCCGCATCCTCAAGAGCCACTTGTCTGAGGAGGAATACAAAGTCCTCGTTGGGCAAAAGCGTTCCGCGAGCTTCCCCGGCTCGATCGCCGGGGAAAAAGCCCCTGCGCCAGCGCCGGTGCTGCCAGAGCCGGAAGTGCTCGAACCCGCTCCGGCAGCGAAACCCCGCCGCAGCCGCACGAGCCAGGGGGCCAGCGCCCAACCCGAACCGGCTTTCCCCGCCGCTATTCAGCTCGACCTGCTAGACCGGCTTGACACGGGCGAGCCCTTCGGTGCCGGCCCCCTGGCGAACACAACCGCTGCCGAAGCGAGCGCCCTCAAAGAAATGCTGGGAGAAGAACTCCTCTCTCAAGAAGAGGACTTCTCGGATCTCGATGAGGATGAGAATGAGGATGAGGACGAGGATGAGGACGAGGATGAGGATGAGGATGTTGATGAGGATGTTGATGAGGATGTTGATGAGGATGAGGATGAGGACGATCTAGAAGATTTAGACTTCGATCCGGATCGAGTCGAGCCCAGCAGGCGAGCGCGCCCGACCGGCACTGTTAAAGTGTTACCGCTGTCTGAAGCCTCTCTTCCCAAAACCTGCTATCTAGTGGTTGACCGCTTAGCGGAACTGATCACTCGACCGCTCAAAGAGTTTGGCGAGCTCGGGCAAATTCCTGCGGGCGAGGTGCAGCAGAAAACTCTGCCGGTGTTTGACAACCACCGCGTCGCCCGCCGGTTTTCCAATCGCAGCCAGCGCGTGATCAAAGTTCCCGATGGCAAAATCCTGCAAAAAGTCAGCACTTACCTGCAAGCGAAGGGCATCACCCGCTTGCTGATTGATGGCCAGGTGTACTCCCTCTAGCCACCTCACCAATGCTGCCGGTCAGCGGCCACTTTGGCCCCCTCACCGGCTGCTGGGCTGTCCCACACAGGGCTTTGCGGTTGCGCCCGCCTCTTTTTTGGCGTTTGGCGACGCCAAAGCCCCCGGGCGATCCCGGCCCCCACCAGCCCAATCCCGACGCTAATGGCCAGCACGATGCCGACCGGCAGCTGAATGGATTGGAACCCGAGAAACTGCAGCGACACCCGCGTCACATTTTGCGCGGACAGTACCGCCAGCGCCACCGCCGGGCCGGCAACCGCCAAAGAGGTAAAAAAGGGAAGCCAATTATTCATACAAATATATGAATTTTAACTGTTGAGTGATGAAGGCAGACCCCACATTCCGGGACTTATCCACTCATCACTCATCACTCTTGTTTGCCTATACCGGCACCGGGGCGAGCCGGTCGATGGCTTGCTGCATGTGCTCAGCAATTTGGGCCAGTTTTTCTGGAGAGTTCGTCTCCAAATAGACGCGCATCAGCGGTTCAGTCCCGGAGGGGCGCAGGAGTATCCAGCCGCCGTCTTCCAGGTAGAGCTTGATTCCATCTTTGCGACCGATCTCTCTCACCCTCACTCCCACGACCTCTGCCGGCGGACTGTCAGTATACGATTTTAGCACCGCAGCCTTGTGGGCGTCATTCAGGTGCAGGTCAAGGCGCTGGTTGTACAGGGGGCCACCGGCCTCGGCGATGGCTTCTTCCACCAGCTGAGACAGGGGCTTGCCTTCATAAGCTATCGCCTCCGCCACCAGCATGTCGGCTAAAATGCCATCTTTCTCCGGAATGTGGCCAATTACGCTCAGGCCGCCCGACTCTTCGCCGCCAATCAGCACCTGAGTCTCCCGCATTTTTTCGCCGACGTATTTAAACCCCACCGCAGTCTCATAAAGCTCCAAACCGTATTTCGCCGCCAGGCTGTCCAGCAGGTGAGTGGTGGCCACAGTCCGGACAATTGCGCCGGTCTTGCCTTTATTCTTTACCAGGTGCCGCGCCAGCAGCAGCAGTATGGTGTTGGGCGTCAGGACGCTGCCCTGTTCGTCCACTACGCCGAAACGGTCGCTGTCGCCATCTGTGGCCAGACCCAAATCAGCGCCATCTTTCCTCACGGCTGCGATCAGCTCCTCTAGCTGCTCGCCCTTGGGTTCTGGCATGCCGCCGCCAAACAGGACATCCCGCCAGGTGTGGAACGCCTCTGTTTCGCAGCCGCACTCCTGCAACACCGTGTCCAGGTAGCCGCGCGAGGTGGAGTAGAGGGCGTCGTACTTCACCTTTAGCTTGGCGCTGCGAATCCGCCCCACATCTATCAAAGTGTAGAGAAAATTCAAATAATCTGGCTTCGGGTCAAAGCTGGAGATCCGGCTGCCATTTTTGCCCGCCGGCGGGGCGTCAGATGACCCCTCTAGGTTGGCCACAATCGCATCGGTGATTTCTTTGGTGGCTGGACCGGCATAGTCCGGGATGTACTTGATGCCGCAGTAGGGCGCGGGGTTGTGACTGGCGGTGAACATCAGCGCACCGGCAGAGTTGAGGTACTTGGCGTTGTAGGCAATCACCGGCGTCGGGCAGTCCCTGTCGGCGATCTTGACATTCCACCCCAAATCTGCTAGAATCTCTGCTGCTGTTTGGGCGAACTGGTCAGCTAAGAAGCGGGTGTCGTAGCTCACCAAAACGGGCCGGTCTTTGCTGTATGCGGTTTCTAAGTAGCTGGCGATGGCGCGGGTTACCTTGCACACGTTGGCGAAGGTAAAGTCCTTGGCAATCAGACCTCGCCACCCATCGGTTCCGAACTGAATCTTTCCTGTATTGCTGACTGCACTCATCTGAGCCACTCCCTCTTCATCAATTATTAATAGTACAGGACAGCACGCACTTCGCACCTCATCCTCAGGAGAAGTTCGTTCTCAAGAGGCGGGCTTTGGCAGAGGGGGAGACAGGGCGATCCAGCCAAACCCACACCGGGCCAGCTATTAGGTATATTTGCGCGACCGGCTGTTTGCCGCAACAGCGGTTCAAATCGCCTGCTTTCTCATATTCGTTCTGGAGGTGTGAGATTTATTTTTTTTACCGCCAAGACGCCAAGACGCCAAGAGAAGAGAAGAGAAGAGAAGAGAAGAGAAGAGAAGAGAAGAGAGAGGGAAATCACAAATTATTTGGAACTGCTATATTGCCGGGTGCCCTGCTTTTAGCGCACCTCCACAGATTTAATAAAAGCTCCATCCTGATATTTTGTTGTTTGATTGTATTCCGCCTTTTGGGCTGGATAAATGCCGGCAAATCCTCGCCCCTTTACCCCGGCGCGGAAAGCAATTTTACGAGACGGTTTCTTTGCAAAATTCACATATTCCCTAGACTCATTGGCTGTATTGTAACTCAAAGTCGCTTTTCCGTAAACTGCCTCAGCCTCTTTAATCGAGGTTTCCGCACCGACCCCCTCCGCTGTGCGAAAAGCGGGACTGTCAGTCACTAGCGCTTGGATGCGCTGGGAGTCAGCTGGGGCTGTTCCTGCTGGGTAGAGAATGTAGAATTGCACCTTGCCGGCTTTGCTGACGGCGAGGGCGTCAAAATCCACCATGAACGGCGATTTAACTTCAAATTTATAATTCGCTCCCAGCTGCTTTTTTAGCTCTCCTACCGTCATCCCCAACTTGGCTAGCCCGATTCCCGCCTCTGAGATAGTCTGAGTTGCAGTGGCGGGCGGGACTGCAGCGGCAACCGGCACCGGCGCTCTTGTGGGGCTTTGGGAGGGGGCAGGAGGTTGGGGTGGGGGAGAGGTTTCAGCAACTGGGGCGGCGCTGCAGCCAAGAAGCGCTATCAAAAGGCCGGTGAGTAAAAATTGAACGTTCATATTGGCTTCGGAAAAGTTGTGAGGATATTGAATTCCTCAGGGTGGGGCGAGAAACCGGGTTTCTTTGAGAAACCCGGTTTCTATTTCTACGCTTTTATTATAATGTTTTTCACACCGGCTTGTCCGGGTCAGCTGGCGCGCCCTCTTCAACCGTCAGCGCTAGCTGATAAATCTGCCGGCGCTTGAGAGAGGTTTGCTCGGATAATTGCCGCGCCGCTTCGCTTCGCGACATTCCTTGCCTCAATAAGTTCTGTAACTCCGCTTTAATCGCTTCTTCTGACAGCACCGGCGCTGACACCGGGGCACCGGCAAGCAGCAGGGTAAATTCCCCTTGGGGTTCGCGTGTGGTATAGTGCGCCTGGCAGCCGGCAATTGTCCCCCGCCAAAACTCCTCGTGGAATTTTGTTAACTCCCTTGCCAGAACTATCTGCCTGCCGGCACCCAAAACACTGCCCAAATCTTGCAGGGTTTGCCGCAGCCGGTGGGGCGCTTCATATAAAATTACCGTGCGGGATTCCGTTTGCAAGGCTTCCAGACGCCGGTGCCGGTCTTGCCCTTTTGCCGGCAAAAAGCCCTCAAAGGCAAACCGGTCTGTTGGCAGTCCAGACGCGCTCAGGGCGGCAATGGCTGCAGTTGGGCCAGGAACCGGCACCACCGGCACCCCCGCCGAAGCGCAAGCGCTCACCAATTCGTATCCGGGATCGGAAATTCCCGGCATGCCGGCATCGGTGACCAGGGCGATGGCCTTTCCCTGAAGCAGCCGGTCCAGCAATTCAGGAATGCGCTGCTGCTGGTTGTGTTCGTGACAGCTAATCTGGGGCGTCTGAATCTGGAAGTGGTGCAGCAGCTTGCCGGTGTGGCGGGTGTCCTCAGCGGCAATCAAGTCCACCGCCTGCAAAATCCGCACCGCCCGGAAGGTGATATCTTCCAGGTTGCCTATGGGCGTACCCACCACGTAAAGTGTTCCTGGTTTTGGCTGAATCTGCATTTTGAATTTAATGCCATTGCTTACAATCTATAGCATTTTTAAATGATTTCTGCAACCGCTGGATGCCCAGACCCCGGGGGTCTGAAATTTACACGGAGGATTTAGACACGCTATATTATACCAAGTTGAGATAGAGAAGATTTTTTGTATGGCGGAAAAGGCTTTCAGGCCGTCTTTTTCAATCCCCAATCCAAAATCCAAAATCCATGCATTCGTATAGCGGACTTTTTGCCGGCATGGCGACCTTAGATTTGGTCTACCTTGCTGCCGGCACCCCCAGTAACAACCAGAAAATTGTTGCCTCTGACTCTACTATAGCTGCCGGCGGCCCCGCTGCCAATGCGTCTGTTACCTTCAGCTATCTGGGCAATCGAGCCCTGCTGCTCGCAGCTTTGGGCTCCCACCCAATTGCCCAACTCATTCGCGCCGATTTGGAAACTCATGGCGTGGCCATTTCCGATTTAGACCCCACTCGCTCCCAACCGCCGCCAGTTTCTTCTATTATTGTCACTCAATCCACCGGCGAGCGGGCGGTTGTCTCCATCAACGCTACCCAGTCCCAAATTCCCGCCGAAAATCTCCCTCCTGACTCTTTACAAAAGATCGATATTGTGCTAATAGACGGGCACCAAATGGCAGCCGGTCAAGCGATTGCGCGGGAGGCTAAATCAAAGAATATCCCGGCTGTTATCGATGGCGGCAGCTGGAAGCCCGGGTTTGAGGAGATATTGCCTTTTGTCGATTATGCCATTTGTTCTGCGAATTTCTACCCACCGGGCTGTCACCGGCAAGCGGATGTTTTTGCGTATCTCCGCGCCGCCGGCATCCCCCACATTGCGATTACCAACGGAGAAAACCCGATTCAATACCTGAGTGCCGGCGGTGCTGGGGAGGTGCCGGTGCCGCAAATCAAAGCTGTTGACACACTGGGTGCCGGTGATGTCTTCCACGGGGCATTCTGCCATTATATCTTGCGAGATAACTTTACGCAAGCTCTGGCGTCAGCGGCTCAGGTTGCCTCTCGATCCTGTGAGTATTTTGGGACGCGCCGGTGGATGGAGTGATATCATATCTGAGTGAGAAACCCGGTTTCTTGAAGAAACCGGGTTTCTGGCATCTGAAATGCGAAATTAGCGTTTAGCGGGGGTTAATTCGGAACGAACCGGCTGGACGGGAAAGCGAAAGATAGCGAAAATCGCCCTGACAGTAAACACAAACATTGTGAGGGCACCGATGGCAAAGATGACGTCGCCGGGAATGCGCCACGGTCCACAGCATCCAGGGAGAGGCAATCACCTCAGCGCTGCGGGCGTACCAAGTGCCGCGATCTATGGACTGCACCAGCTGGTAGAAGCCGTTGGGAATTAGCCCGAAAACCATCATCAGGACTAAGCCAATATTAACACTCCAGAAGGAAAAGCTGAGCATTTTTTCATCCCAGGCATCTTCTGGGACAAATTCCCGAAAGGCAAACAGCATTAGCGCCAGTGCCAGACAGCCATAGACCCCAAATAGGGCGGCGTGAGCGTGAATGGGGGTGGTATTCAACCCTTGGGAGTAGTATAGCACTATTGGCGGGTTGATTAAGAACCCAAACACACCGGCTCCCACTAAATTCCAGAAACAGGTGGCGATAAAAAACCGCAGTGGCCACCTGTAAAATACTTCAGCTTCCCGCGAAAGTTTGAGAGTCTTCAAAACCTCGAATCCTATCAGGGAGAGGGGAACGACTTCCAGGGCTGAGAATACAGATCCCATCGCGGCAATGAATGACGGAGTGCCGGAAAATACAAGTGGTGCAAGGTGCCAACGACACCGCTGGTTAAGTACAGAATTGTAGTCAGGTACGTAGCGCGGAGGGCTGAGGATTTCTTGAGGAAACCGAGCTCTCCGCACAAGTAGGCAATAACGACGGTGGCGAACACCTCGAAGAAGCCTTCCAACCACAGGTGCACGACCCACCAGCGCCAATATTCTGCCACACTCAGGGGGGTGCGGTTGGTGTACATCAGTCCCGCTGAATAGAACAGGGGAATGGGAATGGCGCTGTAGAGGAAAAAGTGGCTCAAGCCGGTGGGGTCCTGTTCTTTTTGCAGTGCCGGTTTGAAGGCGCGGTACATCAGCCAAAGCCAGAAAACCATGCCGCCTATCAGCAGGATTTGCCAAACTCGCCCTAATTCGATATACTCATAGCCTTGGTGCCCCCAAAGGAAGCTTTTATCGCCGAGAAATCCTTGCACTGCTGCCCAGGAACCGGCCATTGCGCCGAGGATGACAGCGGTTAAGGCTATCAGGAGAATAGCTGTTCCAAGGGCTTGCCCTTTGGGTTCGCACCCGCCAAAACGCGGGGCGAAGTACAGACCGGCTGCTAGCCAGCAGGTGGCAATCCAAAATACTGCCAGCTGCAGGTGCCAGGTGCGCGTGGCGGCGTAGGGCATGTACTGATTGATGGGGATGCCGTAAAATGCTGCCCCCTCTACGGCGTAGTGCGCTGTAACCATTCCCATCACAATTTGGATGAGGAACAGTGTCATCGCTACGCCAAAAAATAGGGAGGATACTTTTTGGCTGGGTGTGGGAATCCGCACGGCGGGGCGAGCCGGCACCGGCTGGATTTCATCGGGTTCTTCTTGCGCGAGGTAAACAAATACAAAGATGCCAGTGGCGGCAATTAGCACGATGACTGACACGATTGACCAGATGAGAAATTGCCCCGGTGGGGTGTTGCCAATTAGGCGATCGTGGGGCCAATTTGCGGTGTAGGAAAATGGTGCGTTCGGTCGGGTTGCTGAGGCCGCCCAAGCTGTCCAGGCAAAGAAGCCGGTGACGTTGTGGATTTGGGTGTCATCTTTGAACCAACCCGAAGGAATTGAGTGTATAATAGATCCTTGAGACAGCAGTTTGTGGTAGTCTTTGAAAACTTGCTTCAACCCCTCGGTTTGGGCGTCGGTCAGGATGAGTTATTTGGTTTGCGGGCTGTACCGGTTGGTTTTGAAGTCTTCGCTGACTCTGGCTTGCAGGCTGGCTTTTTCTGGAGCCGGCAAAGCTTCTAAATCTTCTTGCGAAAATTCAGGTTTTTTGCTGTATAATACTCCCGCTGTCGCTAATCCCCATTTGTGGAGCACATCAGCGGTCCAGTCGGGAGCCAGGTAGCTGCCGTGCCCCCAGACGCTGCCGATGTGCTGTCCGCCTCGCGAGAGATAGGTTTCTTGTCCGGCTTGGATTTCGGCTTGCGTCAGGACAGTTTCTTGCTGTGGGGAGCGCACAATTTCTGGAACGGGAGGAGCGTTTTTCCAAATTGCCGCTCCTGCTGCTAGCAAAACAGTAAAGGCGATGATGCAAATTAGCACTAGCCATACGGGCAGGCTGAGGTTTCGCCTTCCGGAAAGTTTCGCAGAATTACCTATATCTAAGGTGGTATTTGCCATAACTGGAAACTGCGTTGAGGATTGGGAACCGATTTTTTCGGTGCGTGCTGAGTGCGGCTCCCTAAAAATGTAACACTTGCTACCCAGTGGCAGGCGCTTGCCGGCTGCTTTGCTGCGGATTCTTTAGCTTTTCTTCAGGCTTTTATTCGCGGCAGTAAAAGGCAGGGGTTGCTGTGTCGGAAGCAGGCAGCAGCCGAGAGTTTTTTGTTCCCAGGCTGTATTTGGGAGCGAAGGGAAAGGAGGGGAAAGTAGGCAGTCGCTTCGGAACTGCGCACACCGCCAGCGGTGAAAATAATGGGCCAGACCGAGGCCCGCCGGTTGGGCTAGAGCCCTACTGCAAACCGGGATCTCAGAGGCTGCCGGTGCGCTGTCCGCCGGGCCACAGATAGGCTCCCCTTCTCGCTCCAGCAAAATGAGTAAATTTGCGTATTGACAGGAGCCGCGAGGCTACCCTTATTTGCGACGGATGCCAGAAGGCAGGGTCTTGATGGTGCCGGTGGGGTGCCTTGGCGTGGGCTCAGGGGGCGCTCCCCGGGTCAAGCCCGATTTTTGAAACCCCTGTGGGATCGGCGAACCCTAACTTTTTTCACCAAGATATAGCAGGATGCACTTAGGTTAAAACATTAGATCTTCAGGGCAGGCGTCCCGCCTGCCCTACGTCTATATGGCAGTAAGCCCCCCGCTCCCGAAGCTTCTATTGTTTTAACCAATATGACTGCTGCTATAGCTTTTTACAGGGAGGAAGGGGCTTGACGGGGTAACTCTCTGGGGCTATAATACGGTACATCGACCGAGATTACGGTCTTTTGAATGCTGAGGCAGTGGGCGTTCTGAGCGGTGAATGGCCGGGCCACCTCTAACGCAGGTTTTCGGTGGCCAGATCGTTCCCTGTAAAGAACGGCTTATTTTAAAGTCGCAATGCGGGTTTGGGGTCTATGTTGAAGGGTCGAGCTTTCGTAAAATTGCTGGTGGTTCTGACGTGCGGGATAAATGCTTGCACGCCGGCAGAGGAGGCCCAGAATCAGGTAAGTATTGATGGGGGATCTGTAGGCTATCCTCTCCATCAAGCCATTGCTGAAGAATTTCAAAAGGTCAAACCGGACGCTCAGGTGAGTGTGGCGGCTAGCGGTACAGGCGGCGGCATGAGTAAATTTTGTAACGGACTCATTGACATTGCTGGCGCTTCGCGTCCCATAAAGGAGGAAGAAATAGAAGCTTGTAAAAAAAAGGGCATTGATTTTGTAGAGCTGCCTATTGCTCTAGATGGGATTGCCGTTATTGTCAATCCCAAGAATGATTTTGTAAAATGTTTGACGCTCGGAGAGCTCAACACGATTTGGAACGCTAAAGCCGATGGGAAAGTAACCCACTGGAATCAAGTTAATCCAAGTTTTCCCGACATGAGTATAAAGCTCTACGCCCCTTCCTCTTATACGGGGACATTTGATTATTTCACGCAAGCTGTCACTGGCACAAGCAGAAATAGTCGCACAGACTACACTCCGAGTTACAATCAAAATATCATAGTTCAAGGGGTAGCCGGCGACGTGAATGCTCTGGGGTACGTTGGGATATCGTACTACCTGCAAAACCGAGAGAAGCTGAACCTGGCTGCCGTGGAAAGTCCATCAGGAAAGTGTGAGAAGCCAGTCCCTTTGGACAAAGTTGTCAAAAATGTGTACGCCCCCTTGTCTCGTCCCCTCTTCCTGTATGTCAGCAAGAAAGCTCTAGATAGCAAACCCTCGGTGAGAGAGTTTGTTGATTTCTACATAGAGAATTCTTGGAAATGGGTCGATCAAGTAGGGTATGTCGCACTGCCCGATAAAGTTTACCCCAAAATCAAGCAAAAACTCGCCTCTGGCGAAACCGGCACTAAATTCAAAGACGCCAAACCGGGCGAACCTCTTGCGAACCTTCTTTAAACTCCTTAACTTGAGGGGGATCTCTGGCTAACTTCATAACCCCGCCATCTATCAAGGTCTACCTGTTATGCCAAACACAAATTCTTCTGGGGATGATGAATTCAATCGAGTCAATCGAGGGAGCGAGCGCTCGCTTGAAAAAAGGATGTTTGAAGATATCGGCGAGAAGATTATCGAATTTATCTTATTCTGTTGCGGGTCAGTTTCCGTCCTGACTACTTTTGCCATTATTTTTACTATCTTCCAGGTGAGTTTTGAATTTTTTCAAAAGGTTTCGCTAGCTGACTTTTTTCTAGATTCCAAGTGGACGCCTTTATTTGCCAATAAACATTTTGGCATTGGGCCTTTAATCAGCGGGACTGTGCTGACTACAGTGATTGCCCTGAGCGTAGCCATTCCTTTGGGTTTATCTGCAGCTATCTACTTGAGCGAATACGCTTCACCGAAGCTGGCCGCTATTTTACGTCCGGCGGTAGAACTGCTTGCAGGAGTGCCAACTGTGGTGTACGGTTACTTCGCCCTGCTGTTTGTAACGCCAGTTCTGCGGCAGTTTCTTCCGCTGGAAACTTTTAACGCCTTGAGTGCTGGGTTGATGATGGGTGTAATGATTACTCCTACAGTGGGCTCCATTAGTCTAGACGCGATCCAATCTGTCCCTCGCTCTTTGCGGGAAGGCGCTTATGCCATCGGAGTCACTAAACTGGAAACTATATTCAAAGTTGTCCTACCGGCTGCTCTGTCTGGGATTTTGGCTTCGATTATTCTGGGCATATCTAGAGCCGTTGGCGAAACCATGACCGTTTTGATTGCTGCGGGACAAGAGCCTAAACTGACTGTTAACGCCTTGGAGTCAGTGTCAACGATGACATCTTATATGGCCGAGATAGCCGGCGGAGACAGTCCCCGTGATGGCCTTAATTACAGGACCTTATATGCTGTGGGAGCTGTGCTGTTTTTGATGACTCTGACTTTAAACATCGCCAGCTATTGGCTGGCCAGTCGTTCCAACGAAAAGTACGAGTGAGAGATATTTTGGATGTTGGATGTTGGATTTTGGATTGAGAAACGCTGCAGGGAAGCCTTTTTAGGCTAGGGAAAATACTATCTATCAAAACGTGGCAGGAGAGAGATGGCCAATTCTAAGTTAGCAAACGATTTGCAAGACGAGTCTGAGGAGTTTGAAGAGAATATACAGAAAAGAGAGATCGCCGGCAAAGTCTTTGAGCTTCTCTTCCTGATGGGCTTGGGTGTTGGTTTAGCGGTGCTTGCCATCCTAGTATGGGCGATTTTCAAAGATGGTTGGCAGAGACTGCTGCTGCCAGGGTTTATCACCCAAAACCCCTCTCGGTTTGCCGAGCGAGGCGGCATACTGCCAGCTATTTCTGGCAGTTTGTTGCTCGGTCTATTAGTGATGATCTTGGCCGTGCCGGTCGGTGTGGGAGCCGCTCTGTATCTGGAGGAGTACGCCCCAAAAAATTGGTGGGCTCAGATTATTGAGATTAATATTAGCAATCTAGCTGGAGTCCCTTCCATTGTCTACGGACTGCTGGGCTTAGGTGTTTTCAACTATCTTTTGGGGTTTGGCCCAACTTTGATTTCCGGGGCGCTCACACTGTCCTTGCTGTCGTTACCAGTAATTATTGTAACATCCAGAGAGGCGATTAGAGCGGTTCCCGATTCTTTGCGGCGAGCTTCCTATGCCGTAGGGGCAACCAAGTGGCAGACGATATGGCATCACGTCTTACCTTATGCGATTCCGGGTATTTTAACCGGCGTGATTATTTCCGTTTCCCGCGCCATTGGCGATGCAGCGTCTTTGCTTGTGATTGGAGCGGTGAGCTTCCTCACCTTCAATCCCGGTCTATTTCAGCGCTTTATGGCTTTGCCGGTGCTAATTTACAGCTATATCACTCGCGCAGAGCCAGGTTTTGTTAATGAAGCGGCAGCAACCATCATTCTTTTGTTGGGTGTGATTTTGCTTCTCAATGGCGTGGCTATATACATTCGCCAGCACTTCTCAAGTTTAAAATGAACCACTTTAGGAGGCTGGGAATAACGCAGGGGAAACAGCGTCCAGATGTTTTTTTACTTTTCTTCCCGTTCGCAACCACTTTCAAAGCGTAACTCCAGAGGCCACAATGAACTCTTATAAGCCAGCCCAAGACCAGCAAGATAGCGCGGTTTTTTCCGTGAAAGGGATCAAGGTTTACTACGGTAACTTTATGGCCCTTCAGGAAGTCAATATAGACATTCCCGACCGGCAGATTGTATCTTTCATTGGCCCTTCAGGCTGTGGCAAAAGTACCCTGCTGCGCTGCTTCAACCGGATGAACGATTTCATAACTGGAGCGCGAGTTGAAGGGCGGATCAGTTACCAGGGTAAAAACATTTATGACGGCAAGATTAATCCGGTGAAGTTGCGGCGCAAAGTTGGGATGGTCTTCCAAAGACCGAACCCTTTCTCGAAATCAATCTACGAAAATATTGCCTTTGGCCCGCGTGTCAACGGCTATAAGGGAAATATGGACGAACTGGTGGAGCAGTCGCTCCGTCTCGCTGCGCTTTGGGATGAAGTGAAGGACAAGCTGAGAGCAAATGGAACTGCTTTATCTGGAGGTCAGCAGCAGCGGCTTTGCATTGCGCGGGCGCTGGCGATGAAACCCGATGTCCTGTTAATGGACGAACCCTGTTCGGCGCTCGATCCCATTTCTACCCAGCAAATTGAAGAACTTTGCGTTCAGCTTAAGGAACGCTACACTATCATTATGGTGACGCACAACATGTATCAAGCGTCCCGCATATCAGACTGGACTGCATTTTTCAGCACAGAAATCGATGCCGAAGGCAAGCGCCGGGGGAAATTAGTCGAGTTCAGCCGTACCGAGGAAATTTTCCACTCGCCTCAAACTAAAGAAGCTGAGGCTTATATCACCGGCAAGTTTATTTGATTCCGGCTTGTCAACTTGTAAAAGGCATCTTAGGGCGGTCTGGCTTAATTTATAAGTAGCTGACCGCCAATCAACCAATTCGCACTAAAATAGAATGATTTGGATGAGTGAGTGGCAACATATTGGCAACCGGGGGTTTGACTCGCTCCCGCCGGTTCAGGCTTTTCTTGTTACCGCTTGGCAGGCTATTGGACAGCGGTGCCGGCGGCTAACAGTCAGCCGGTCGAACCGGCATTCTTTGTGGGGCTTTGCGTTCCTGTTTGCGCTCGGACTCAGTTTGAGTGTGGCTCTCACCTCCTGTGGGAGCAATTCCAACTCCGCACCAAAGCCAGACGTAACGCTATCGCTCGTTTCCTACTCGGTTACTCAAGCAGCTTACGAGCAAATTATCCCCAAATTTGTACAAAAGTGGCAGCAAGAACACAGCCAAAATGTCACTTTCAAACAGAGCTACGGTGCGTCAGCTTCGCAAGCGTGTTCCGTCATTGATGGTTCGCAACCCGCCGATGTGGTGCACCTGTCGCTCGCCCTCGATACTGCTAAAATTGTGGGAGCCGGTTTGATTAAACCGGGTTGGGAAAAAAAATATCCTAGAGGTGGCATTGTCACCCGCTCTACAGTGGCTCTCGTTACCCGCGCTGACAATCCCAAAGGCATCAGCACTTGGGAAGATTTGGCCAGAGATGACGTGAGGGTGATTACGCCCGATCCCAAAACCTCTGGCGGTGCGAGGTGGAACTTTTTGGCTTTGTGGGGATATGTAACCCAAACAGGAGGCGACGAAGCTCGTGCGCTGGAGTTTGTCACCCGAGTCTACAAAAACGCCCCCGTGCTCCCCGCCAGTGCGCGGGAGGCTAGCGATCTATTTTTCAAGCAAAATCAGGGAGATGTTTTACTGAACTACGAAGATGAGGTAATTTTGGCGATCTCAAAGGGAGAGAAATTGTCTTATTTCATCCCCCAGGTTAACCTTTCTATTGACAATCCTATCGCCGTAGTGGACAAAAACGCTGACCAGCGCGGCACCAGAGAAGTGGCGGAAGCATTTGTCGATTTTCTTTATACGCCTGAGGCTCAGCGAGAATTTGGTAAGTTAGGATACCGTCCGGTTAACCCTAACGTGGTTGCAGAAGTGTCTGATAGCTATCCCCCAATCCAAACCCTTTTTACCGTTCAAGATTTGGGGGGGTGGGATACCATCCAAGACAAGTTTTTTAAGGAAGGGGCAATTTTTGACCAAATTCAAAGGGCAAACAAGTCTCAAGCGGATTCAGCCTGACCGCACTACTGAGAAACCCGGTTTCTTAAAGAAACCGGGTTTCTGGCAGAAAACCGCTATAAGCTTTATATGTCTATCTGAAATGAGGATTAAGGGTGTATGCCGATTCATTTAATGTTTAAATCCAAAAATGCGGCCCAGAAGCCAAAGCAAGTGAATCCATCGCGGGTGCGGGATCACTTGGCAAATGAGCGCACCTACCTGGCATGGATGCGGTCTGCTATCGCTCTGATGGGTTTTGGGGTCGTCATTGTGCGCCTTCGCGCTTTCCACCCTCCCTTAAGTCCCTATCCAGGCAATAGCTGGAAGTTGGGGTTACTTTTCTCGTTAGTTGGTCTGGTTACAGTTTTGCTCTCAACCGGCCACTACTTTTTTGTCCGTCGCGATATTGAAGAGGATACTTATGAACCAGGAGATCGTTGGGTGACTCTGTTCAGTCTCGCCGTTCTCCTCCTGGGTGCCGGCGTGATTTATTTTATTTTCGCCACCCCCCTGAGCGCAATGAGTCCTGTTATCCCTGAATAATTCCAGGAGAGACGCGACAGATCGCGTCTCTACGAATGCTGGCTTTTTTCGCTTAGCCCCACCTTTCAGGGTGGGGGATATATAGCGGCTCTCAGTTGGATGACGTGCCAGAAACCCGGTTTCTTAAAGAAACCGGGTTTCTCAGTACAAAGGATGAGAAACGATCTAAAACAGGAGACGATCGAATCTAATCAAACAGGGGGCTGTAAACTTGTGGATTAATCAATTTTTGGCATAATTTCCGCAGCCGTTTAACCGGCAGCTCCCAGGTCGCTCTTAGCCGCTAACAGTTGGTTAAGCTGTTGAGTCACAATCGAATATTCAGGGCTTTTTTCAGCAACGGGAGCGGCCCAGTAAGGTGGGGCCACCACCTTACTGACGGCCAACAGCAGCACTGCCAAAACCACTTTCAAAATGGTAAGATTGGCTCTGAAAAGCCTGCGAATCATAAAATTCTGAGCATGGACAGCACTCGCACGACTAGCGGTTTGACCCGCACGCAACATCTGTGGATCGCGGCCATTATCTGGACGCTGGTAGGAGCCGGCCTATTTGTGATGGGACTAGTGTTCTGGTTTCATTTCCCCTATCTGGGATTTTTGGACGCGCCACACCTGACGGGAGGGGCGCTGGCGCTGAGTGCCGGCTTGGTGAAGGGAAAATTGATTCTCGACGGCACTGCCGGTCGGGTGATTGAGCGTGCCGGCACCCTACAGGAGCCCAACCCGTTCAAGAGTGTGTTCCAAATGTTCGGGGCTAAAACGATAGCCCTGATTGTGGCGATGATGACTTTTGGGATCGTCCTGCGGGCTGCCGGTGTTAGCTTTGAGGTGCGGGGCCTGATTTATATCGCCGTTGGCATGGCCTTGCTGTGGAGCTGCCGGCGGTACTGGGCCGCTTCTTTCCAGCCACCGGCTCTCACCGCCGAGGAGTTCTAGCGTGACTCACTGTCAGTCTCAGCTGAAGCTAGAGGAGATTGCCACCCTGGCGCGTTCGATTGGCTGGGGTGCGGCGGATATCCTGGCGCATTACTCTCAACGCGCCGATCTGGTGATTAAACACAAAAAAGAAGGGCCGGTGACGGCGGCGGATCTGGCCGCCAATGACTACATCCTGCAGCAGTTGCGCGTTGCTGTGGGCTCTAGCGACTTTGGCTTTCTGAGCGAGGAGACGTACAGATCCCCAGAACACGGGGCTCACACCCCTATAGACAAACCTTGGGTTTGGATTATTGACCCGATCGACGGCACTCGCGACTTTATTAACCGCACCAGCGAATACGCCATTCACATCGCCCTGGTGCGCGAGGGGCGACCGGCAGTGGCGGTGGTGGTTTTGCCGGAAGCGGGGAAGCTCTACTGGGCCCAGCTGGGTGCCGGTGCCTTTGCCGACACTCGCGACGGCAAGCGCACTCAGCTGCGGGTTTCCGATCGCTCCCGCCTTGAGGATTTGTGCCTAGTGGCTCGGCGCACCGCTCGTGGCGAGCGGCTCAACGAGCTGCTGCACCGGCTCCCCTGCCAAAACCAGCAGTATTTCGGCAGTATTGGCTGCAAATTTGCCGCGATAGCGGAACACCGGGCGGATGGCTACATCTCGCTTTCTGGCAAGTCCGCGCCCAAAGACTGGGACTTAGCCGCGCCAGAGCTGATTCTCACAGAAGCCGGTGGGCGGCTCACCCGCCCCGACGGCACACTTTTGAGATACAACCAGGGGGATGTGAGCCAGTGGGGGTGTTTGGTGGCTAGCAACGGGAACAGTCACGAGGAACTCTGCGCCCAAGTCACCGCAATTCTGGCGCAGGCGGACGGGTAGGGAGATCCGAAGGCAAGGGGTGCCGGCTCTCGTTGCTTTTTCCCGCTCGCGAGCGGCTGAAAGGCACCTCAGCCTTGGATAAAGGAACTGGCGACGAGTTCCGGTTCCTTTTCCAGGCAGCTTGGCACCGGTAGCAGGACAATTATTATCGGTCCAGAGCCCGACGGGACAGGTTCTGCGGGCTCGGCTGCCAGCACCCTAACGCCTGCCCCCCCACCGACCACAGCCGCAGCCTCGGCGTCAGACAGTTCCTCTGACCACAGTTCAGTTTCCTGGCTCATAAAGGTTCTTTTCTTCGAGTGAAAGATATGACTGGATTTGCCTGCTCTCACGTTCTGGCTGCCGGTCAAACCGAGATGGTTTATGGGATGCAGGGTGGCACCGGCGGCAGCGGGGGCGCAGTGGGCCCAAGGCCATAAATCACAGTGTCTATGCCGGCTGGGAGCTGGTAGTTGGCCAGGAGCTGCAAAGTCTCTGCCCCCCCACCGGCCACAGCCGCAGCCTCTCCGTCAGACAGTTCCTCGCACCACAATTCAGTTTCCCGGATCATAAGGGTTCTTTTCTTCTAGTGAAGAATATGAGTTGATTGTGACGCTCGAAAAAAGCATGTATGCTTTAACCAGCATAGCACAGACAGACACAAAGTCTTGCTTATTTATCATTTAATTTACATTTCCCGATTTCAATCCAAAATCCAAAATCCACGCATCAAAAATCAAAAATTGCTATCAGACGTGCGAGTTTGAGTTCCACCGGCTTTCCGAGGAGCACCTGGCTCTGTCTCCTTCTGTGTTTCTACTGAGATATCGGGCGAAAATCTAAGCGGGAGCGAAAAAAGTTACAAAACTTCACATCACAGGCAGCTGAGCGGGCGGCCTTGAGGGCGCGGTGGGTGGCGCTTCAGGGAGACGCCTGACAGGAGGGGGAAGTCAGCCACGGAGAGTGAGGGGTGGCGGTGAGGGCGCTGGCGGTGAGAATCACCTGGCCATTAGGGCCACTCACCCAGCTGGTCGCTTCCACAAGGGGAGTGGGGCCGGGATTGGGGCCGGGATTGGGGGATTCGGGGATTTGGGATGTCCGATCTCCAGTGGGCCGCTCCGTTAGGGCTGCGGTGCGCCAATCTTCCCAGACGGGGCTGTCGCTGAGCGCCTCGTTGGGGGAGACCGGCAAGCCGCCACGTCCGGTGACGGTAAATGTGCTGCCGGTGTCGGCTGGACAGCTCTGGGCTATGAGCCGGGAGGCATCGAGGGGAGCCACCGGCTCTGCCAGCAACCCCTGGCTGGGGTCAGCATCCGGGGTGGTGATTTCCACCACGCCACTGAGCCCGTATTGAGAGCTGGCGGAGATGTGACTGTCGGGGGAGAGAAAGATGCCAGAGGTGGTGATTTTAATATTCCCGCCGTTGCCCCGGTAGGCGTTGGCGGTGATGTCGCTATTTTCCAAGGCGGCTAAAACGCCTGTGCTGACGGTGATGTTGCCGCCATTGCCCCAACCGCCAAGGGTGCCGGCGGTGGCGGTGACCGAGCTGTTGCGGCGCAACTGCAAGGAGTCCTGCAAGAGCAATGTGATATTCCCGCCCTCACCGGAGGCTGTAGCCGCAGTGATGGAGCTGTTGCTGTCCAAAAGGATGGAGTTCGCTCGCACTTCCAGGTCGCCGGCATTTGCTGAACCTGCTGTAGCTCCCACGGTGACGAGCGCCCCATCCCGGAGTGTGAGAGTGCCGGTGGTGAGTGTCAGTTTCCCAGCATTCCCCGCCCCGCGACTGCGGGCAAATAAACCGCTGGAAAAGTTACCCGCCGGGGATTTTCCCGCCAGTTCCACCGAGTCTGTGGCGCTGACGTCGAGCGCTCCCCCCTGACCGCTGCTGCCTGTGCCTGCGCCTGCGCCGATTTGGGCCCCATTGCGAACACTCAGGGAGCCGGTAGAGAGCTTCAAATTGCCAGCGTTTCCGGCACCTAGGGTCTGAGCGAACAAGCCGCTGGGATATTGGCCATCAGGGGTGGTGCCCGACAGTTCCGCAGTCCGGGAGGCTCGGACTGTCAGATCCCCCCCCCTCCCCTGACCGTAAGTTGCTGTTGAGACCTGCGCCCCATCCCAAACCCGCAACGTCTGTGCGGCAATGGTGACGTTCCCGGCGGCTCCGGTCCCTCCATAAGTCGCAGAGGTCAAACTGCTCGGCAGGCCACCGGCGGTGGTGCCGAGCACTTCCACCTCTTCGGCGGTGACGGTCAAATCCCCCCCCTGACCGGCACCGTAAGTCACCGCTGCCACCTGCGCCCCACCCTCAACCCGCAACTCCTGTGCGGCAACTGTCACGTTCCCGGCGGCTCCAGTGCCTTCATTGGTGGCAAACAAACCGCTCGGTCGCCCACCGGCACCAGTGCCGGTCAGCTCCACCGATCTTGCGCTCACCGCCACAGATCCCCCCTGACTGCCGCTAAACGACACCAGGCTGACCACTGCGCCATCTCGAACCCGCAGCTGTCCCGTGGCAATCTCTATTTTTCCGCCAGCACCGGCTCCGTGTGTCTCAGAAAACAAGCCACTGAGCAATTCCTCACCGGCGCTGGTGCCGGTGAGTTCCACCGCTTGTGACGCTTTTACGGTAATGTTCCCCGCCGGAGCGCTGCTAAAGGAGCCCGCGCTGACCTGTCCCCCACCCCGCACCCGCAACCTGCCGGTGTCAATCGCTATGTTTCCGGCAGCGCCGGCTCCTTGGGTTTCTGCATACAAACCGCTGGCAAACAGGCTGCCGGGGCTGGTTCCCGCCAGCTCTACCGATTCGGGCGCGCTAACCGCCACAGTTCCCCCCGGTTCCGACCCCAGGGTGAGCGCTAAAATCGCACTGCCACCGGCAAGGCTGACGCGAGATCCCCGCACTTCGATATTGCCGCCACCCTCGCCGCTGGCATCGAGGGAAGCGGCATTTTCCAGGCGGATATCTTGAAAATTACTGACGCCAGAATATCCTAAATTCCAGCCCTTTTCTGCTGGGTTGAGGCTGACATCACCGGCACCGGCAGCGCTGGCGAGAGCGATCTGTCCGCCGGGGGCGGTGAGGTTCCCGCCATAGAGGGCGATTTCTCCGCCGAGAAGGGCTAAGGTTTGACCGGCACTCACCGCCAGACCGGCGGGCCTGCTCTCCCGAATTGTTGTGTAAGTTTGGGGGTCGAAGCTGATATTATTGCCGGCTCCCCGCACAATAATTATACCCTGATTCCCTGCAAATTGCAAGCCGATGGGGACGCTAATTTCTAGCAGGGGTTTGTCCTGTGCCGGTGTGGCGCTGTAGGTGCCCCCACCGGCAAATTTTACCGCACTGGCTGTGGTTGCTAGAAACGAGCCACCGATGTTGAGGCTAGCAGAGGGGCCAAAAATTATTCCGTTGGGGTTGAGCAGGAATAGATTGGCGGTGCCGTTAGCTTTCAGCTGTCCGTCAATATTGGAAATTGACGTGCCGGTGATGCGGGTGATAATGTTCTGGATATGGGGGGCGCTGTTGAAGTGGGCGGTTGTGCCGGTGGGGAGAGAAAACTGGCTGAAGCTGTGGAAGAGATTGGCACCGGCAGCGGTGCCGCCGGAAATCACCTTGGTGCTGCCAGATGCTGTGACGCTGGAGTTGACCGGCAGGCTGCTATCCGGGACGATTTGCGCCCGCAGCGAGCCGGTGTTTGCCACAGCGCAGAGGGCGAGACTTCCGGCAAGTAGGATGGTTTTATTCCCCAATTTCTTCCTTTTGATAGATGGCATTAGTGTCTTGGATGACTCGAATTTGGGTTTGGCTGTCAGCAGCAGCCGGTGGGGTTAAAGAGGCAGCGACATTGATTCCCCTGTAAGTTAATTAAACTCCATTTCGACAGGACTCTGTTGCCATTTTGGCATTTTTTTCTTTTTGTTTCCCTCGTTCTGAAAGGAGGCAGAGCCTCCTGAGTGGCGTTCCCAGCCTGAGGCTGGGAGCGAGGAAAAAATACAAAATTCAAAATGATTAAAGCCGGCTGGCAATTACGGCGTAGAAGGGGTCGCCGGTGGCACCCAGCCACTGCAAGAAACTGGGTGCGGCGGAGTGGTGGGCAATCACTTCTGGCGGGCTAAATCCGGGCACGGACTGGAAGTAGCTTTTGACGAGTTTGACTCGGCTAGTTTCGGAACTTTCGCGCCACGCCTGGATAGCTTTCTGGTAGAACATCCGGTTGGAAAAGCTGACAATTGCCACTCCGCCGGGTTTGAGGATGCGGTGCATTTCGTGAAAGATGGCATCGGGGTATTGCAGGTACTGGATGGAGACGCAATTGAGCACGGCGTCAAAATCTCCGTCGGGGAGGGGCAATTTGGGGTTTTGGTTGAGGTTCTGGAGGAAATAATGGTTCAGCCGGCGATTTTTGGCGAGTTCTTCTGCATTCATGCCGTGCCCTTCGACGTGGGCAAATTCTATCTCTTCTGGGAGGTGAGACACCCAGCTGCTCATCATGTCGAAGATGCGGGTGTTCGGTTTGAGGCGCTCGCGGTACAGGTTGGTGAGCCGGTCGATGAATCCCTCGTCCACATGGGTGACAAAGCGGGGGAAGGAATAGAACAGGGCATCGTCTGTGTCGTCTAATTTGGTGCGCTGGATGGGTTCAAGCCGCATGAGTGTGAAGAAATGCTAAAAATAATATCTCTTCCATAGTACAGCAGCTGTGAGGGTGCTGGAAAACAGGGAATAGCAGGTGGCAGCTAATTGGGGGTTTTTTATGGTAAAATGGAAGGTTTGATTGTAGAGGAGCAAGAAGAACAGGGGGGCGAGGGGGATAAAATACCGCCCTTGGATGCCTTGGATGGCATCTGCGCCAGCGGGAGTCCAGGTGATATAGAAGAGGGTGAAGATGAGAAAGCTGTTTGTCAGGAGGATTGTAGCGCTGATGGCCTTTTGCCGGCGGGAAATGGCGACATCGTTTTGATGGCTGGATAGGGCAACGGCTACTAAGATTATAGCATAAGACACGACGTGCCAGACGGGCAATTTTGTGTCGATCCATCCCAGTTTGCCGATAAATTGCTCGATATAGTCAAAGCCATAGAGGGCAAAGGTGTTGAAAAGGGCTGTTAAGAAGTTGGCGGGCTGTTCTAAGAGATAAGCGAGCCGGTTGGGGGCGTCTGTTCGCAGGGGGACGTAGATGTGCCGGCTCAGGAAAGACCAGGCGGCTGTGCCGGCAAAACTCAGCAGCAAGATAGAGAGAAAGCTGAGGAAATATTTGGTTTTGCCGGCAAACTTCTTGAGGGGGATTAAGAAAAAGACAAACAGCAGGGGGAAATAGCCGGCTTTTGACAGGGAGAGCAGGAGAGATAGGAAGGAGATTGCTATTATATCAGTTTTTGTCACCGGCTGGTTTTCTCGAAGTGCGGCTCGCAAGCAAAGGGCAACCAGCAAGAAGGAAAGACCATTGGTTATGGCATCGGCGGAAAGGGATGCCGCCTGGAAAAGGGACATGGGAGATAAGGCGAGCAGGAAGAGCAGCCATTTGTAAAGGGGGGCAATTTTGACAGCGAGACAGACGAGCATCGTCCAGAACAGCAGGTTGAACAGCCGGCCTATATAAATGAGGAGGACGGGAGAAAAGCCAAAAAGTCTGCCGGTGGCGATTCCCAGAGCTTGGGGAAAGTAAGAGATGGGGGAATAGATGGCGGCGTTGGGAAAGCGGATAAAGACGCGCCGGTCGCTTGAGAGGGGCAAGTTCAGTACGGCGAGAATATCTTGGAATTTTTGCTTTCTTTCGGGGTGATAGCGGATGTCATTGCTCTTGAGTTTGCGGGCGGTGGTGAGGATGCTTTGCGGGAGCATTCCGCCGACACAAGTTGTTGAGGGGAGATAGGGGTTAAATTGGTGTCCGTAGCAGTCCACTACCTTCTTTTCGGCTAAGAAACCCCCTTCAGATATCTGGAAAGCGCGATAGAAGTGCTGGAACTCCGCCTCCGCTTGGAAAGGGGGAGCGATCAGTAAGAATAGCGCGCCAAAAATTACGGCTATGACAGCGAGGGAAGTTTCAGGGGATTTCCAGAAAAAGGCAAATTTATTGTTCATTCTCGTCTGGGGCGCTGGGTGGACAGGCGGGGGGGACAGGCGGGGGTGGACAGGCGGGGGTGGACAGGCGGGACGCCTGTCCTACGTCTCTATTGGGAGTGCGACCGGCTTCTGCGGGGGGACGTAGCACAGGCGTCTCGCCTGTGCATTTTTCTTACCCATAATAGCGCTGGAAGAGCACAGCAATGGTGAGGGTGGCGGAAAAGAGAGTGTAAAAAGGGATAACTGGAGTGAGGGTTTTCATGTTGAGGCGCACCTTTGGGTTGGAGAGCACCAAGAAGAACAGGGGCGCAAGCGGGAGGAAATATCGCCCTTGAATGCCTTCGATAACCAGTGCGCCTACCGGGTTCCAAGACAGGTACATTAAAATGAACATTAACAGGGAGTTTAAGGCAAAAATGCTGAAAGCCACAGCTTTCTGGATGCCGGTGATCTGTTTGTAGTTGGGCTTTAGCCCCACTGTTTGCAGTTGGGTTTTAGCCCCCGTTTGTAGTTGGGTTTTAGCCCCCGTTTGTAGTTGGGCTTTAGCCCTATCAGTGAGCGCGACATTACTATTCGAGCCGGCTAAAGCTACGATTACCAGCACAGCCATATAAGACCAAATGTGAAAGGCGGGTAACGGCGTATCCAGCCACCCTAGCTTTCCGATGAATTCTTGCAGGTAATCGTACCCGCGCACTGCGAGGGTGTTGAGCAATATGGAGGCGAAGTTTAGCGGTTGGCTGAGAATGAAGCTGATTTGACTGCCGGCTGGATTAAAGGCGTATAAGTGTCTGACAGCATAAGACCATGACAGGGCACCAGTCAGGCAGATTAGCAGCAAAGTGGAGAGCGTGAGGAGGTAGGTTTTTAGATTGCCAAACTTTTTCACCGGCACCCACAAGAACATCCCCACAAAGGGCAGGTAAAGCTGTTTTGACAGCGCCAGCAGCAGGGACAAGCTAAAGATCAGCGCCACATCCCATCGCTCGACAGGTTTATCTTCCTCAATGGCGGATTTGAGAAACACCGCAATCAGCAGATGTGCTAGCCCATTTGTCACGGCATCCGCCGAGAGAGAGGCGGCTTGAAATAGGGACATGGGCGTGAGGCAGATTAGGAATAGCAGCCATTTGCCGGCAGGTGCAATTCTGATAGCTAGATATTCCAAACCCAGCCAAGCCATTAAGTTAAACAATCTGCCGGCGTACATGAGCGCGAGGGGAGAAGCGTGAGCTAGCCTTCCCACGGCGATTGCCAAAGCTTGGGGCAAGTAAGGCACATGAGAGTATAAGGCAGAACCAGGAAATTTGAGGAACGTTCTATCCTGGGGTTCTAGGGGCAATTTGAGCAAGTTAAAAATATCTTGCGGGTTTTGCTTGTTTTGCGGGTGAAAGCGGATGGGTTTGTTGCTCCTGACTGTCGTCAAAAGGCTTGTTGGCAGGAGTCCGCCGACACACATCTCTGAAGTGAAGTTGTTGGTGTAACCGGCACACTCACCGGCACGTTTCTGCGCGACTATGTGCCCTTCTGATATCTGGTACGCTCGGTAAAAGTGCGCCTGTTCGTCGGGGACTTGGAATGGGGGGGTGAGGAACAAAAATATTAGGCCAAAACATAAGCCTATCGCGAGAAAAGCTGTTGCCGGTGAGCTGAGAATTTTAGGTTGTTCCATGTTATATTAGGGGGTTTTTACCGCCAAGACGCCATAGACGCGCTTTCTCGGCTTCCCGCAGGGTAGAGCGCCAAGAATATTGCTGGATTATACCAGGTGTTAGCGCACCTCAACGCGGCAGGTGCCGGCGAGGGGGGCGGCGAAGTTGCCGGTGGGCTCATAAATCCAAGCTTTGATGTCGTGCCGGCCTTTTTCGAGGGCATCGCTGCTAAAATTAACCGACCAGCCGGCGTTTATGTGGGCGCGGTTATTGAGGGCTTTGGCAACATCGGGTCTGGGGGTGCCGGTTTGGGTGATTGCCAGAGGTTTACCGTTTGATGTTATAATAACCCAGACTTTTTTGCCAGATTTCACAGCTGCCCATCCGTAAGCGGAGATCGCATCTCCCTGTCTGAAAAACTTCTGTTCAGCTTGTGAGTCTAGATGCCCCATGTAGCCCTCAGTCTTGCCACGGAATTCTATCCCTTTTAACTGGGATACGTCAATCCAGGGGAGTTCCCTCACCGACGGATCGAGGAGGTTGTGGGAAGTCAGGTTTACTGCTATGTCGGGTTGGAATAGCAGGGGGTTGCTGATGGCAAAGCTGAAGGATTTGACTCGACCGGCTAATTCCCCCCGGAAGAAAGACTGCGCCTCGCTATCACTCGCAGGTAAGTGGCTGACTGTCACCCCATTTTCCGAGTTTCCAGGAAGAATTCGGTAATCCCGCCGCAATCCGCCCAGATAAGTGACTCGCAGCATCACCGGCGGAACTCGGAACAATGTTTTGTAGATTTTGCCGAACAGGGTATACTGGAACTTGATGCCGACGCGAATGATGAATCCGTCACCTGCTTCTAGGGATTTCGATTGATTCCACTTCATAGAAAAGGTCCTGCCGGCAACTCCTGGCGCACAGATGCCAGACTGTCGCTTTTCCAAAACCATCAGGTTGGAAACCGCCGGCATGCTGATGAAATCGGGACTCTCTGGAGACAGCCGGTAGTTGCAGAAAACCTGGAAAAAGGTGGAGGGTTCGTCAAAAAACGGATGCCTGCCATCCACTGCCAAAAAGTTGTATAATATATAGTCTGGCGGCTGGCTGGCTAAACTTTGCCGGTTGGCTTCATCCAGGAACGTTGTGTACGCCGCTTGGGACTGAAATATCGGTCGGGGCTGCCAGTTCAAGCGGTTTGCCGGCACCAAGGATATCTCCCAAGGAATGATATCCACTGTCTTATTCTGTAACACCCCCACAACTCTCTCAGGGAGCTTGACTTTCTGAAGATTCGCTTGACTTTTGGCATTCAACGCAGCCTGAAGTTCCCTCAAATCCCAGAGAAAAAATGCCTTTTGCGCCACGGCGGCGGGTGCCAGAGGTCTGGACATATTGCCGGTGAGCAGTTCTGGAATGATCTGGGAGTAGTAGTGATAGTGCGCCGCCGCTAAGACGAGGGCGTAGATGTGAATCACATAGGATAACCTTTGCACCCATTCTTTGCGAATTTTAAGCGCACACAGGGAAACAATCAGCGGAACGCAAAAGAAAAATCTCAGGACGTGCCCCCCTTGGCGGACAAATCCATGCTTGAAATCCAGGAGCAAAATTAGGGCTATCGCTGCTGCAAAGCTGGGATTCCCCTGTCGCGCTATTATAAATAGGAGTGCTGCGATCAGCGCAATTTCCGAGAGGGCGAGTCCTAGCTCCAAGGGGGAGCCAACAATACTCATGGCGCTGGAGTAACCAGAGGTAATTTCCAGATAGCCTCTCAGATAAGACAGCAGGGAGGGAGAAGAAAAGACGGTTGCGCCGGCGAGGCAAATCCCGTAAACTAGATAGAATCCCAGCCAGCCGGCAGCGCTTGAATTTAGATCGCCCCTGAGGAATTTCCCACCGGCTTTCCAAATCACCCCGCCAACCGCCGCAGCGAATACGAGACAAGCGACTGTCTTCCCCAGACTTAGCCAATAATTCGGCCCTAAAAAGATAAAGGCAGTTGTCCCACCGGCGAGCGCTGCGTCTGCGAGGGCGAAACAGCTAACCCTTAAATCTGACCTGGATTTAAAACAGGTATAGATATAGGCGGATAGAAATAGCAGCAATGAGACAGCGGTGAATGGCCCAAGGGAAACTTTGGTGTGGGCTAAAAAGCCGGCGAGCGCCCCAAGTCCCGCCGCCCACCACCTGATTGAGCCCGAGCGCAAAATCCTGTCAGAAGACAGCAATATTATAAAGATAAACAGGATCTGGTACTCTGTCTGGCAAGCCTCGTACTCATCCGATATCAGATAGGGAAACAGCACGCTAAGCGCCAGTGAGGCTTTTTGCAAAACTGTCTCGCTCCTGCCTATCTCCCACAGAGCCAGCCCAAATAATACGGTGTGGACAGCAACCCGAAAAGCGACGATTGGGAAGAAATTCTCATCGAGCGCCGCTCCCCGAATCAGATATCCCAAAGAGCCATAAGTAAATATAATGTCTTGCCCAAAGATAGCCCTGTCCGCCGCCAGCCGGCTAATCGCATATTTCCACGACGGATCTAGCCCTGTGGATATCCCCCTAGGAAACGGCAGAAATGCAATGAAGCAATAGCCGGCGGCAATCAGCCACGCCAGAGAGAGGCTCCATTTTTTCAATAACTCAAAGCTATCCGATTGTTTCATCAGTCCCAGTTTTCCAAGATTTTGTGAGCCGGAGTTCGGGGGACATTTGTCACATCATAGTTGATGGCGGCGAGAAGCGACTGAAACCCCAGAATAACCGGCAGAGACGCCAGCATCACTGTGCCGCTGGTAGCCGGTATCCCCCGGCTGATGCTCAAATACCAATTATACACCCCAAACGCCGATCCCGCCGCAATCAGGGTGACGCCGGCAATCAGCTCAACCGAGCCGATGTTAAAGTCCCGCAAGAAGTAATTGTAAAAGATCCGCTTGCAAAAGCGGTTCAGGTATTTCCCCGGAAAGGCGAGGAGAACTCTGCCGATTTTGAGATTGCTGGCTTCACTACCATACTTGGCTGCCATTGGCAAGTCGCACACCACAGCGCGAACGGTGCTCAACCGGAATAGCATATCACTTTCAAAGAAATATCGCTTATCAATTTTATGCAACGGCAGCCTTTTCAAGACACCGGCGTGAATGGCGGTGTAGCCATTGGTTGGGTCCATAATGTCCCAGTAACCGCTGGCCATTTTACTGACAAAAGACAGGCCGGCATTGCCCACCAGCCGCAACTTAGGCATGGACACCAATAAATCGGGGTCGAAAAAGCGATTTCCTTTGACATAATCCGCTATCCCGCCGGCAATCGGTTTGACAAACCGGGGAATCAGCGCCGGCTCCATTTGTCCGTCCCCATCAATTTTAACAATAATTGTCGCCCCATCCGCCAGCGCCTCCCTGTATCCAGAAATCACAGCACCCCCCACACCCTGGTTAGTGCGGTGAAAAATAACTTTAACTCGCGGATCTTTACAGTTGCTCTCGACGTAACCGCCAGCACCCTCCGGACAAGCATCATCAATCACATAAATCTTCCCCACTGCCGGCGGAATCTGTGCCAGCACGTCCAAAATCTCTTTCCTAACCCTAAAACAAGGAATCACCACAGCAATTTTTGCCTGCATGCCTGCACCTCTACGCGGGAGTCCTGTTTTTGTCACGTTTCCAAACGCTCACCAGAAACAGGGGAAAGATATTCCAAAACAGCGGCACAAACGTGCGGCGGATTTGCTTGAACCCGCAAGACTTGATATAAGATTCGACTTGAGAGCCGGTGTGGTAGTGGTCCGGTGGCTTGGTTATCCCAAAGACTTTCCGCAAGCCGGTGTAGATAAAGTTCTCTGTGGGTAAAGAAGTCAGCAGAACGCCATCCGGCTTCAGCCAGTTGCGCAGCGCACTCACCGGCACCGAAAGATCCTGAAAGTGTTCCAGCACATCGGCGGCGATTATCGCATCAAAAAACTCTGCCGGCAGCTTGACATTCGCAATATCTTGCTGTATAATATTAACATTGGTCAGCTGATACTTCTCAATAACCTTCCGAGCCTCTGTGTCTTCCAAATCGAGGAAGAAGACGGTTTTGAACTGCCGGCTGAGCGTCGGGAGGAATACGCCCCCCCCGCCGCCGAAATCCAGGCAGGACTCTTTCTGAACCGGCAGGCGCTGCAGGTGAAAGTGAATCAGCTTCAATCGCATCCAGAAGACTTGCCGCACCGACCAGTATTTAGAATAGTACAGGGTGGGAACCCTATCGGAGTCGGTGGCAATTTCCTGGAGGAAGTCTGGCTCTATCTCAATAAACATAAACGCTTCCGGTGGTGCTCTGGCGAGCTATGGCGATCGTTGGGGTGAGGGCGGCCACGGGGGGCACTGGTGTCAACTTAAGCTGTGTCCCGTAGTCTCTGGGCGGTTGAAACCGCAGCTATACAGACAAAACCCGCCTGCGCGGGTTTTAAAATTATAGCTGTTCTCTTAAGTCCGCCTTCGCGGACTTCGTTTGTCGCAGTGAGTTTCAAGAGACTGTTGGCGTGCTTGATAGGGGGTCTGACCCCACCCCCAACCCCTCCCCGTTAACGGGGAGGGGAGCTTTCTGGGAACCCTTGTCTTCCCTTCCCTTGTCTTTCCAAAGAAAAAAAATCCGCCAATTTTGAGAGTCTCGCTCCATTCTTAGCCCGCGAAGGCGGGCTTCGTCTGTGTAGCCGCGATTTCCAATCGCCAGGAACCTGGCCAACCAGCCAGAGGTCTAACCCCTCACGGATTCGCCAACAGCTTCTTTCAATCGCCGGGGGCTTAAGTTGACACCAATGCCACGGGGGGCCGCCCCTACGGCTCTGGGGGAATGGAATGAGACTGTTGGCGAATTAATGGGGGATTCTACCTTTAAACAACTATTAAGGCAGTTTATCACTCTACCGGCAGCATTTCGATAAAAACGAGTTCCGGACGGCACAAAAATCTCAGCCTGGGCGCATAACCCCGCTCCATCCCGATACCGCGCGACACCACCAGGGTGCGGTTTCCGGGGAATTCCGTCACACCGGCAGCCCACTGGCGGGGCACTTTGGAAAAAGTAATAATAGGCCCAATAAAAGGAAGCCGCACCTGTCCCCCGTGGGTGTGACCGGCAACGAGCAAATCAGCGCGGATATCGCTCAGCGCGAAGTCTGGCGCGTGCCCGAGAGCAATGTGAAATCCAGCGCATTCCGCAACCCGCAACTCACGATTTCTGGAAGCGCCCAGGGTGAGCCCCGTGACGCACAGTTCGGGCAGCTTTACGGTTGTGGTTTCCGGAAATACCGTCACCGGCAGCCCCGCAAAATTCTGCGGCCAGTTTTGGGGTTCGATGTGCTTCTCAACATCTCCGCCAACCGCGTACACGCCCAGCGGCGCACTGAAATTAATTTCTTTGAGGAAAGCATTGAACTGTTGGCGCAAAACTTCCCGCAGCTGACTGTTAGCCAGCTGCAAATAATCGCCGGCGAGAAGCATTATGTCTGCCTTTTCCGCGACGGCTTTGCGCAGGGAGTCCCGCTGGTACTCGCCCCAAACGTCTGTCTGGAAATCAGCGATGACAGCGATTTTTAAAGGGTGTTCCAGTTTGGGCGATTTCAGCTGAATGCGAGACACTTCCAGCCAGTAGGGTTCGATGAAAAAGGCGTCGATTGCAATCGCCCCCAGGAGGAAAGCGGCTACAGCGCAAGCAATCGCCACCCCTCTAAACTCCCGCCGCCAGATAAGGGCAATGCCGGTGAGGACAATAAAGCCGTGCAAGAATACCCCATAGCTTAACAGCCGGAGGAAGCCGAAAAGACTGAACAGACCTATCTTCAGAGCCACAGCGGCGACAATCCCAGCCAAGGCTAGGGGAAAGAGGATGGCTCGCGCAACCCTTCCTGGTTTGTGCCGGCGCACAATCGAAAGCGCCGCCAGATCGAGCGCTATCATAATCAGGTTGTAGAGAAGAGTTTGGAGAGTTGACTTGTCTATAAACATATTAGGAAATACCGCTCAAAAAGTCTGGCAATCCACCCACTCTATCCCAATTTTGAATTTTGGATTTTGGATGTCCGGATGCATGGATGCATGGATTGAGCCCCCGGACAGCGCATTCCAGGCACCCTGCGGGAAGCCTGCGTGCCCGGGGGGAACGAGGAAGATTTATATAGCAGTATTTACTGAGATTAGGACAAAAAGGACAGGCGGGACGCCTGTCCTACGCCTTATATTCATAGGACAGGGGTAGGGCAGACGTTCCCTTCAACCTCAAGCTCTAATGTCCTAAACTGACTGCCTGCTGCGATATCTGTCCCTGCGGGAGAGAAGGCGTAGGACAGGCATCTTGCCTGTCCCATGCCGGTCGCCCACTAAAAAATAAGGGTTCTGAGAGAATTTCAATTCTCCCAAAACCGCAACATACAGCTCCAGCTGTTAAAAACTGTCTAACCGGAGTCTATCTAACAGTCCCTCAAGCGGGCACTGCAATCCGAGGGCCGCCGGCCATCACGGAAGCGTCAACAGCATCGGTGAACTGCTGGAAGTTGCTGATAAACATCTCGGCCAGTTTCTTGGCTTGGGCGTCGTAAGCCGCCGGATCGCTCCAAGTCAGGCGGGGCTTGAGCACCTCGCTGGGCACGTCGGGGCAGCTGTCTGGCACCATGAAGCCGAAGATCGGATCTTGACTCATGGACACGCCATCGAGAGCGCCATTAAGCACCGCATTCAGAAGAGTGCGGGTGTACTGGATGGACATCCGGTGGCCCACTCCGTAAGGGCCGCCCGTCCAGCCGGTGTTCACCAGCCAGACTTTGGCGTTTTGGTTGGCAACCCGCTCTCCGAGCAAGCCGGCGTAGACGCTGGGGTGGAGGGCCATGAACGGTGCGCCGAAGCAGGCGCTGAAGGTGGCTTGTGGCTCGCTGCCCATTCCCCGCTCTGTGCCGGCCACCTTGGCGGTATAGCCGCTCAGGAAGTGGTACATGGCCTGCTCTTTATTGAGCAGAGCGATCGGCGGCATGACGCCAAAGGCATCTGCCGTCAGGAAGATGACGTTCTTGGGATGGTTGCCGACGCCGGTGTGGCTGGCGTTGGGAATGTGAGACAGGGGATAAGCGGCGCGAGTGTTTTCCGTCAGGCTCTCGTCGTCCAAATTCAGGCGTCGCGTCAGCGGGTCAATCGCCACGTTTTCCAGCACCGTGCCGAAACGGCGAGTGGTGGCGTAAATTTCCGGCTCCGCTGTCGCTGACAGGCGAATCACTTTGGCGTAGCAGCCGCCCTCGAAGTTGAAAATCCCCTCGTCACTCCAGCCGTGCTCGTCATCACCAATCAGGGTGCGGTGCGGGTCCGCTGACAGGGTGGTTTTGCCGGTGCCCGAGAGCCCGAAGAAGATTGCCGTGTCCCCATCCGGGCCGATATTGGCCGAGCAGTGCATGGAGAGCACGTGTTTGTGCGGCAGCAGATAGTTGAGGATGGTGAACACCGATTTCTTGATTTCACCGGCATAGCTCGTACCGCCAATCAAAATCAGCCGGCGGGCAAAATTGACGATCACGCAAGCTTCCGAACGGGTGCTGTCCAATTCTGGCACGGCGTGGAAGTTGGGCACGTTAATAATGGTGAAGTCGGGAACGAAGCCGGCTAGGTCTTCATGGGGCGGCTGGATGAACATGTTGTGCGCGAACAGGTTGTGCCATGCGCTCTCCGTGATCACGCGCACCGAAATCCGGTAGTTGGGGTCCGCGCCGGCATAGCAGTCCTGAATAAAGAGATCCCGTCCTTGCAGGTAAGCCAGCATCCGGGCGTACAGACTCTCGAAGCGCTGAGCCTCGAACGACTGGTTGACTTTGCCCCACCAGATTTCTCCTTCGCTCTCTGGCTCGCGGACGATAAATTTGTCATTGGGTGAGCGCCCCGTGTACTGGCCCGTGCGCACCACCAATGGCCCCAGGTGGGAAATAAACCCCTCGCGGCGTCGGGCGGCTTCTTCGTAAAGAGCTGGAGTGGATAGATTCCAGTAGAGATTGCCAGTATGTACAATCCCGTGCCGGTCCAGACCGTAGTTGCTCTGTGTCATAACTAACTCCTTGGGCTGCTATTGCAGCACTCTTTTTGGTGAAACCGTAGGTAACGCTTTTTTTGTTGCCCGCGCTACTAGATTTATTGTGCGCTCGGTTTTACGAAAGTGCCTTTTTCTTTGGCTTTTATTTAGAATTGCTCTCTCGTTTGCCCTTTGAAACATCCCCGCACTAAATTTTATTTTTTCTTTCGGCGGCTGAGCGCCTCTCACTTTATGGTATCCAGTAGAATGTTTGATCTTGCGCACCTTTTTTCTGAACCGCCCGCTGAAAGCCGGCTCAAACTTTAACAACCTCAATATTGTCTATTTCTGTGCCGGTTGCAGGTACTTGCCGAACGCAAGCACACTGTTATCTATGATACAGTTTTTCCCCGTTGCGCCCGCCCAAGCCTCGCCGGATCGAGCGCTAGCACCCTCAGCCGGCTCCCGATCCGTGCCGGTTGCGCATACTTGCCGAACTTAAGTAGACTTTTAATACAGTTTTTCCCCAGAAGCGCCCGCCCCAGTCTCGCCGGCTGAAACTTTAACAACCTCAATATTGTCTAATTGCGTGCCGGTTGTAAATAGCGAGGAGGGGTGTTTAGCTTGTCCCTGGCGCTTCAATAATTTTAGAAAAATTTAAGGTTATTTGCCACTAAAAAAAGCCAGATAAATGCTAGGGCGGCGTCAAGACCTGACTGTTCTTCCCCGAGCCTGCGAACGTTTGTGCTAACGACCATCGCCCGCTGCCATTTATTTCTGTTGTGAGTGTTCAGCCAACAGATGTATGATACTGTGGAACGTTTTTTTGCTCTGACTGCTGCTGGCGCACTCCCCCCCTCGAAGCAAGAAGAAACAAACAGCAAGGAAGAAAGAACAAGGAGGAAAGGTTCTCCCCCGCCCCCGCATCCGAGCGCGAGAGCGCCCGCGTTCGGCAAGGCACTCCCTTTCTCCCCCTCGCCACAGCCCGCCCCCCACAGCTCGGACTGCCGGCTGCCGGTCAGGCTGCAGTACCACAAACAGAGACATCTGTCAAGAAAAAACCGGCACGCCGCCGGCGGGGCCACCGGACCGCACCCGCAGCAAACAACTATATATTAGGTGTGCGTCACCGGCACCGCTCCCCCCACGACACCTGTTTTGAGCCCCACCGTTTGTAGTTGGGCTTTAGCCCCACCGGTTGCAGTTGAGCGCCGGCCCCACCGGCAACTTTACTTATGCCGAGCCGCCTGCCGGTTAAAATTGTATTCGGCTCCTTTGAGCGTCCGGGGGGAGGAATCCCCTATTGTCCCGGAGAGTTCCCAATCAGGAGGGTAAGGACTGTGCTAGCAAGAAGAGACGGCAGCGAGAAAGAGCTTTATGCCGTTTATTATGTCGTGTACGGCTCTCTGGCAGGAGAAGACCAGTTAGTTAAGGAGTATTTCTGGGCGGGGCCCTATGGGGAGCTAAAAGCTGCAGTGAATAAGGCTCAAGAATTGATGATTTCGCACGATAATGATAGCTCATTTGTGGTTAGGAGATATAAGCCATAGTGGGGGCCGGGATTGGGGGATTGGGGGATTGGGGGATTGGGGGATTGGGGGTGCCGGCGCGGGTTCAACCGGCGTTTTCTGGCGGCACCCGCCGGCTGCAAAAAATCAACCCGCTCGGTTTTTTTGTGGGAAGTGGCTGGCAATCTCATCGGTATTCGCCGCCATGATAAAATCGTTGCGGTGCAGCCCGCGAATGGCGTGAGTCCACCAGATCGCCGTTACTTTTCCCCACTCAGTGAGTAAAGCGGGGTGATGCCCTTCTGCCTCCGCCAGCTCGCCGATGCGGTTTGTGAAGGCTAGCGCCGTTTTGAAATCTGAAAATTTATAGGTGCGCTCCAGGCGCGGCACTCCATCTCGCTCTACTATTTTCCAGTCGGGAATCTGAGGTTTGAGTTGAGCAATCTCTTCCTCGGTTGCCCTTGGCGCGTTCTTGTGGCAGGCTGTACACTTTTCTTGTGCGAGAGTTGCCACTGTTGCCATAGTTGCCTTCTCCTTCGCTCGCAGAGATTAAGCTGTTCTATTTCTAAAGGTTGTGGTTTGTACACGACATCCCCCTCAGGGAAGATTTCTGCCGGTGAGAGCCCCGTAGAGGTACTGAGAAAGCCTGTTTTTTTAAGAAACCGGCTTTCTGGGGCGTATTTCACCCAACTGAAAACCGCTATAGATTCAGGGATTGCAATACTGGCATTGCGCCGGGTCGGCAGTTTCCCGCCGGTCAGGGAACAATTCTTCTTGACGGAAGCCGCATTTTTTGCAATGATAAATCGCGGAGCGGGTCAGGTGAGTGGGAAAACCGCAAAGGGCGCAGGGCAAGCCCGGTTTCCTTTCGGTGACTTCAAATCCGGGACAAGAGCACTTGGGGCAGAGGCTGTTAATTTTCTGGAGCAAGTCTAGGGTGGCTTTTTCGATGTTGAGCATCCGAGTGGGGTTATACATCGCCCGCATATCTGTCTCGATATGGGCTCTGCCATCCGGGGACTTCTTGAGGGCGAATTCTACGGCATCAAAGAGCTGTTTCTCGGCGGTAATGCCTTTGATTATCTCGCCTTTGCCTTCTGCGGGGCTGCCGGCGATGACAGCCATTGCGTGTGAGGGAAAACCGGCACTCTTGGCAAACTTCCAGGCTTCTTCAACACTGGATACCTGCTGGTGGCTGTAGTTAGTATCGGTAGAGAAGTGGTGGCCGGTGATTTCTAGGTCGCTGGTTTTATCTAATAAGATGACTATTTCTCGATTGCAGGGGAGATAGGGGACAGCCGGGTGAGGGCCAAAGCTCCCCTCGCTGGCAAAGCCGAGGGTTTCGCCGGTGAGGGCTATTGCTTTTTCGGCTTTCAACCGGGCGGCTTCGATTTGGGTGCCGGTGCGCCGCACTTCTCTGGTGAAGGTGCCGAAGGCGTCGGTGTTAAAATTGGCCGGCACTGTGACGTTTACGCCGAGTTCCTGTTTCAGGAGGGGAGCGATAACCCGCTCTTTTTGGTGCATCGTGGCGAGGACGCCGGTGCGATTGGCAAACAAAGGCTGTTGGTTCATCGGTGCGGAAAACGGCTCGCGGGAATATTCCTTAATATAGCGGTTATAAATGATTTGTGAGACCTGTGAGAGGCCAGAAACCCGGTTACTTTAAGAAACCGGGTTTCTAAAGTAATCGCACCGCTGCGACCGAGTTCCCCCGCTCGCCTGCTGTGCGCAAAACGAAGCCATCGGAGAGGTCAGCCGTTAAATTTGCGCAGCAGATAGCCTGAGTGTAGAATGGACAGCGATTAGAATATGCTAGCCAGACGCCTGACCGCTTGCCGCCGGCGCAATGGGTGCCGCACCAATTGCGCCGGCGGCGAGACGAAAACTCCCCTGAGCTGCGGCCTCTCGCTGGGAATTTCAGTAAAAATACGGCTGCCAACGCCGGCTCGAATAAGGACAATGTTGGCATGATCTTATTGATTTGACATCTACCTATGGACAGAAAGACCCAGCGGCTATTTATTTTTATTTTGGCGTGCAGTGCTGTGGGAGTCGCTCTTGGCGGAACGGCCAGCCGAGCTGAACTAAATCACTGCCTGACGGCTGCGACGCCGGCGAGCGAGTGCCTCACCCAAGATCCGCTGCTCAAGACGCTTGAGGGGATGAGCGTTGGCTTGGTGGCGGGAGCGGGAGCGGCCCTGGGCGTAACCTTCCAGATGGGGCAGAAAGATAGCTGAGATTTCAGCAACCCCCGCAACCCGTCCGCACGCTACTGCAATGCCAGCGGCACCTTCTGCTCCTGCCGGTGGGAGAGGGCTGCCAGACGAGAGAATGCTTTAAAATCCGTTTTAATAATCTGGATAATGGCCGGTGCGGGATGGGTGAGGGGAGCATCCCCCTTTGGGGGAGCGGGAGAGAGGGGGAGCGGGGGAGAAAGGAGTCACGGGCAATAACCCCGGAGAGGATATTATCGCAGTATTCACTTAGGCTAGGACAGTAGGACAGGCGAGACGCCTGTCCTACGCCTTTTATCCCTAGGGCACTGATGTCCGTTCCCCATGTGGCTAGTGCTAGAATCCGCAGCGCTCACTGCAAGCCCCTCTGCTGTAAAAATTGCTCTATGCGGCTAGCTTCAGGAGTTTTGCCCTCTGCTTTGAATAATTCCACGGCTTTTTTAAGGTTGTCTATCCCCTCCTCTTGCTGTCCTCGATCCAGCAGGGCCAGCCCCAAGTTTCTGCGAGCCTCTGCGTATTTGGAATTAATTTCAATAGCTTGCCGGAGCTGGGCGACCGCCTCCTCCATCTGCCCTTGCTTTGCCAGAGCCAGACCCAAGGCATTGTGAGCTAGGGCGTACTTGGAATTGATATTAATGGCTTGCCGGAACTCCGCAACTGCTTCGTCTAGCTTTCCTTGAGCGTAAAGAGCATTGCCCAACTTATAGTGAGTGATCGCATCATTTGGGTATCGCTGAAGCCCTTGCCTCAAGAGAGACTCCGCACTTTCCAACAGAGCCCGCCCATTGCTTTGGGAGCCTTCGATATACAGCTCAGTCGCCTTGCTCAATACTGAGGCGTAGCCTTGGCCGATTTGAGTGCATTCCTTCTTCTCTTCCTCGTCTGATTCATCCTTTTTTGGTTTCTTTTTGCAGATGTACAAATCGTCTTTTTTCATTTCGTAAAAGACGATTTCACCGGCAGCAGGATTTGGATTATTGCTCTGTGAGAGGAGAAGCTCAGCCGGCTGAGCGAAAGAAGGTTGAGAGAGCAGGAACGGACACGCGCCCGCACCAGCGATAACCCTGACAGCGAGCCACTTGAGAGGCTGAACTGGGGAGAGCGAATTGTGGTTTTTCACCTGCATGAGCGTTTACACCAGATGTCTGTTTTGTCAAGAGGAGCGAGCGGAAAGCTTTGGGCAACCGGCAAGAGCTGCTAAAACATTAACAATACTCTACAACTACCCGTTTTCCCTCCCGACTGCAGGATTTTGGATGCGTGGATTTTGGATGCGTGGATTTTGGATTGGGGCGTGGGGTATGGGGTATGGGGCGTGGGGCTCTGGGCTGAAAGCGCCCCACTGTGCAATACATATTGTTGGGAACGCAGACATCACAAGCGCGCCCTCAGGTTCCCAATTCCGGACAGGCGCAAATAGCCGGCAGCGCCCTCATCCCCAGCAGGGGCGGGGGAAAGCGCCCGCCCCTAGCTGGAAAATTAGGCTCCTGAGCGCAGCTTGTCGAGGACGGTGCGATCTTCGAGGGTGGAAGTGTCACCGGCAACTTCCTGACCGGCAGCCAGCGAGCGCAGCAGCCGGCGCATAATTTTCCCCGAGCGAGTCTTGGGCAAACCGTCAGTAAAGCGGATTTCGCCCGGACGGGCAATCGCGCCAATTTCGCTGACCACATGCTGCTTGAGCTCTTTTACCAGCGCCTCGCTGGGGCTGTGGGTGTTTTCCAAGGTTACGAAAGCGACAATTTCTTCCCCTTTGAGGGCATCCGGCTTACCGACAACCGCCGCCTCAGCCACCGCTGGGTGCGACACCAGCGCCGACTCGATTTCCATCGTGCCCAGCCGGTGCCCGGCGACATTAATCACGTCATCGACGCGCCCCATCACCCAGAAATAGCCGTCCGCATCTTTCCGCGCCCCATCGCCGGCAAAGTAGAAATGCTGCCCGTCTTTGGGGGGGATGTGCTCCCAGTAGGTGCGGCGGAAGCGTTCTGGGTCGCCGTAGACCGTCCGCATCATGCCGGGCCAGGGGTGTTCAATGGCCAGATAGCCGCCTTGGTTAGCCCCCACCGTATTGCCGTCCAAATCCACGACATCGACGAGAATTCCGGGGAAAGGCAGGGTGGCGGAACCGGGTTTGGTGGGGATGGCACCGGGGAGGGGGGTAATCATAATCCCGCCGGTTTCTGTTTGCCACCAGGTATCGACAATTGGGCAGCGCTGACCGCCAATGACGCGATAGTACCACATCCAGGTTTCCGGGTTAATAGGTTCGCCCACGGTTCCCAGCAGTCGCAGGGAGGAGAGGTTGCGGGATTTGGGGTGGTGCTCGCCCATCTTGATGAAGGTGCGGATGGCGGTGGGTGCCGTGTAGAAGATGGTGACGCCGTATTTTTCGATCGCGTCCCAGAAACAGCCTGGGTTGGAGGAACGGGGGGCACCTTCGTACATGACGGTGGTGGCACCGTTGGAGAGGGGTCCGTAAACGATGTAGCTGTGGCCGGTAATCCAGCCCACGTCAGCGGTGCACCAGTAGACGTCGGTATCTTGCAGGTCGAAGATCCACTTCGTCGTCATGTGGGTGTAGAGGTTGTAACCGGCAGTCGTGTGGACTACGCCTTTGGGCTTGCCGGTGCTGCCGCTGGTGTAGAGGATGAACAGCAGGTCTTCGCTGTCCATCGGTTCCGCAGGGCAGTTGGCGGAGACGCCTTTTTGCAAGTCGTGCCACCAGTGATCGCGCCCCGCTGTCATGTGGATTTGCTGGCCGGTGCGCTGGACCACCAGGACATCTTTGACAGTGGGCACACCTTCCGCCAGGGCTTTGTCCACTTGCTCTTTCAGGGGGACGACCGCATCTTTGCGCCAGCCCCCGTCAGCAGTGACCACAAGTTTGGCTTGCCCGTCGATCAGGCGATCTCGCAGGGCTTCGGCGCTAAATCCGCCGAAAACAACGCTGTGCGGGGCTCCGATGCGGGCGCAGGCGAGCATGGCAATCGCCGCTTCCGGAATCATCGGCATGTAGATGCCGACGCGATCGCCTTTTTGCACGCCCAGCTGTTTGAGGACGTTGGCAAACTGGCAGACTTCCCGGTGCAGCTGGGCGTAGGTGAGGGTGCGGGAGTCGCCCGGTTCGCCCTCCCAAATCAGGGCGGCTTTGTTTTTGCGCCAGGTGGTGAGGTGCCGGTCGAGACAGTTGTAGGAAATGTTGGTTTTACCGCCGACGAACCACTTGGCATTGGGGGGCTGCCAGTCGAGCACGGTGTCCCACTTCTGGAACCAGTGCAGTTCTTGTTCGGCGAGCTCCGCCCAGAATTTCTGGGGGTCCGCTTTGGCGCGTTCGTACAGCTGTCTGTAGTCTTCCAGGCTTTTGATGTGGGCGTTCTGGGAGAATTCCGCTGGGGGCTGCAACAGCCGCTCTTCGTGCAGGATGGATTCGATGGTGGCTTCGGACATCGGTGTTTCTGTAACTGGGATTACTCTTTTACTCTATTTTTGAGGCAGATGGGGGGAAAGAATCTTGAATTTTTTTTAAGATGGGGGGTGGGGGGTTTGACCCGCCCCCTGTACGGTGCCCAAGGAAGAGAGGAGGGATTGTGAGCCGCCCCCTGTACGGTGCCCAAGGAAGAGAGGAGGGATTGTGAGCCGCCAAGACGCCAAGGACGCCAAGGAAGAGAGGAGGGATTGCCAAAGGAGCAAGAAGCCGATTAGAATCAGTTATCCTTTCGCGGGAAACAGGCAGTGAGGGCCAACCGGCAACAGTAGAGAGGCGACATATCGCGTCTGTACATCTTATCCAACCTTGGCGTCCTCTGCGTCTTGGCGGTTCAATGAATCGCTTCCTCTCAGCCACTAACGGCTATTTTTTCCAAGTGCAAGATTTTCAGGGAAATGGGATTAGATAGGGTGATGGGATTAGATATACAGCGATTTTTTGACAGTTGCGATCCGAGCAAAACTCTGGTAATAGAAAAGCCAGAAGACCGGCAGTATTATATCGATTTTGCCTCGGTGCGGGGTGGCAAGGTGATTGAGGCGCTGGCGCGAACGATTGCCCGCCTCTCGCCAGACAAGCCCACTTGCCAGCTGTTTACCGGCCATATCGGTTGCGGGAAGTCCACGGAGTTGCGCCGGCTGGAATCGGACTTAAAGCAGCAGGGCTTTCATGTGGTCTATTTTGAGTCCACTAAAGACCTGGATATGGCTGATGTGGACGTGACGGATATCTTGCTGGCGATTACCCGCCAAATCGCTGAAAGTCTGGAAGCGGTTGGCATTAAGATAAAGCCGGGGTATTTCCAGAAGCTGTTTGATGAGATGGGGGATTTTTTGCAAACGCCGATCGATCTGTCGTATGAGGGCGAGTGGTCGCTTCCGCTCAATATTGGCAAGATTACGGCGAAGACTAAAGACAGCCCGAATCTTCGCAGCCAATTGAGGCAGTACCTGGAACCGCGCACGAATAATATCTTGGAGGCGATTAATAAAGAAGTTCTGGAACGCGCAACGCAGGAGCTGAAAGCCAAGGGCAAAAGAGGTCTTGTGGCGATTGTGGATAATTTGGATCGGGTGGACGCTCGCGCCAAAACCACACAGCGCTCTCTGCCAGAGTATTTATTTATTGATCGGGGCGAGCAGCTGCGCCAGCTAAACTGTCACGTTGTTTATACTATCCCGCTGGCGCTGATTTTCTCGAATGACAGTGAGACGCTGAAGAATCGCTTGGGTGGCGGGGTGGCTCCTTCGGTTTTGCCGATGGTGCCGGTGCGGTTGCGAGATGGAAGTTTGTTTGAGGACGGCATGGCGCTGCTGCGACAGATGGTGCTCGCTAGGGCTTTTCCAGAGGTTGCCCCGCAAGAGCGGCTGGAATTGATTTCACAAGTGTTTGACACTCCTGAAACCCTCGACCGGCTCTGCTGCATCAGTGGCGGTCACGTGCGGAATTTGCTGGGACTGCTGTACAGCTGTTTGCGATTAGAAGACCCGCCCCTGTCGCGGGACTGTCTGGACAGTGTGATTCGGGAATATCGCGACAGTCTGGTGCCGATTGCATTTTCGCTCCCCACTGAGGAGTTAGCGGAGTTTGTCCAGCAAGAAGCGGACATTCTGTTTGAAGGAATTTTGGATGCCGGTGGGGAGAGGGTTGCGGAAGATGCCGGTGATGCCGGCAAGCGCTTGGAACTGGACTCTGCCCTGAAAGCGCTGGAAAGTCGCGGGAAGTTGCCACCGGCACTGGAAGCGAGCCGGCAATTTATTTTGGGGCGCGAGGCTTTTGTCAATAACCAGATGGAGCCAGCGCGACAGCTTTTCGAGGAAAGTCTGGCGTTTTGGCAGCAAAGCCATAATGCACAGCGGCAAGCGTGTTTGCTGTTCCATCTCGCCTTGTGGTGGCGGCGAGACGCCAGCGCCGGCACAGCTGAGGAAAAAACAGGAAGCCTGCAAATTGCAAAGGATTACTACTGGCAGTGCGCCGATGTTTTGCTACAGGCGAATCGCCCCGATTTGGCGGTAAAATTTATTGACAAATTGGCAGAATTTTTGCTAGAATTGAAAGAGTGGGACGAGCTGGAATCAATGGCGAATTCCGCTCTTGCGCAGCACGCCACCTGTCCGGATTCCCTCAGAGAGGCGAAGGCTTGGGGCTTTCTCGCTGAGGCAGCTCTGGCCAAATTCCTGTGGGGGAAAGCTAAGCAATATGCCGAAACGGCGCTGCAAAAGATTGCTGCGCATGAAGTCCGCGAAGGCGGACTTCGTTTGTATAGCCGCGAATTCCATTCGCCTGGTATATTACATTCACCCGGTATATTCAATTCCCCCGGTATAATCCAGAATTGGTGCCGGCTGTTGCTAGCGCTGGCGCAACAGAATCTCCATGAAGTGCCGGTGGCACTGGAAAACCTGGAAACTGCCAAAAGCGAATGCCCGCACGATCGCAATCCCCCGCTTTACATTCGCATATTAGAGGCGTTGCGGTCGCTTTACTTTCAGGAGCGCCGGTATCTAGACGCCTTCAATCTCAAGCAAGAAAAGCTGCAAATTGAGCACCTGTATGGGCTGCGAGCGTTTATCGGTGCCAGCCGGCTGCGGGCGCAGCGACAAGCGACTCAATCTATTCTATCACAAGCCGGTGCGGCAGACGCTCAGATCGCAACCATTGCCCCAGAAATTGTGGCGTCGGGGCGGGAAAAAGATGTCAGGGACTTAATCGAGCGAATTAGCCGCGATGACTGCAAAATCATTGTAATTCACGGGCCGTCTGGTGTGGGCAAAAGTTCCCTGGTAGCGGCGGGATTCGTGCCGGCACTGTATCAAATCGGCACAATTGAGGCTCGAAATACCCTGCCGGCGGTTGTGCGAGTTTACACAGACTGGGTTGGGGAATTGGGGAAAGCTTTGGCAGAGGCGGTGCAAAATGTAGAGACGCGAAATTTCGCGTCTCTACCGGCACCCCTGACTTCTGTTGAGGCTCTTCTGCAACAGTTGCGGAACAGTGGGGAGCGCCACCGGCTGACGGTGCTGATATTTGACCAGTTTGAGGAGTTCTTCTTTAATGGCTCCACCCCCGATAAGCGGCGAGAGTTTTGGGAGTTTTTGCGGGAATGTGCGGACTGGATTCCCTACCTGAAAGTCATCCTGTCGCTGCGGGAAGATTACCTGCACTATTTATTAGAAGCCGAGCGCTTCACGCCGATTGAGATTGCCAAAAACAGCCTGCTCGCCAGAGAGATGCGCTACCCTCTGGCAGATTTATCTCCCGCAGCTGCAAAAGCCGTTATTCAAAGTTTAACCCAAAATTCCTTTCACTTAGAAGCCGCCCTAATTGACGAACTCGTGCGAGACTTAGCCGGCGAACTGGGCGAGGTGCGCCCCATAGAGTTGCAGGTAGTGGGGGCGCAGCTGCAAGCGGAGAAAATCCAAACCCTGGAACAGTACCGGCAAAAAGGCCCGAACGATAAGCTAGTGGGGCGATTTTTACAGGAAGTGGTGCGAGATTGCGGTGAGGAAAATCAACGCGCCGCTCAATTAGTGCTATACTTGTTAACGGATGAGAATAACACCCGACCGCTGAAAACTCGCGCCGACTTGGCGAAGGATTTGGCAGCAGAAGCGGACAAATTAGAGTTAGTGCTGGAGATTCTGGTAAAATCGGGATTGGTGTTTTTGCTGCCGCAAGCCCCCACCGACCGCTACCAGCTGATTCACGACTATCTCGTGTCTTTCATCCGCCAGCAGCGCGGCGCGGAATTGCTGGCAGAACTGGAAAGGGAGAAAGAACAGCGCATTAGAGCGGAAGCTGATTTGGAACGGCAGTTGGCAGAGGCGCAGTTAAAGGCTTTGAGTGCTTCTTCAGAAGCTCTTTTCGCCTCGAATTACAAATTGGACGCCCTGATAGAAAGTTTAAAAGCCGGTGGGCAGCTGAAGCGAACTGTCTGGGAGATAGACGCCGGCACTCGCAATCAAGTTGTGCTTGCGCTGCACCAGGCGGTTTACGGGGTGAGAGAGCGCAACACCTTGGAGGGGCACAGCGGTCCAGTCTGGAGCGCCGCCATAAGCCCCGACGGCAAAACGGTGGTTTCTGCCGGTGCTGACGGTACAGTCAGGCTGTGGGACATTCAGGGCAAAGCGCTGAAAACCCTCAAAGGGCACAGCGGTAAAGTCAGGAGCGCCGTATTCAGCCCCGACGGCAAAACGGTGGTTTCTGTCAGTGATGACGGTACGCTGATTCTGTGGAATTTGGATTTGGATAGTCTGCTGGCGCTCGGGTGCGATTGGCTGAAAGATTACCTTTCCACCCATCCCGACAAGCTGGAAGAACTCACGGCATGTCAAAACCCGTCCCTCTTCTAGAAAGCCGCTCTAGCTTTGGTTAAACAGGGCGAGGAGTTTGCAAGGCAGGGTGAGGTTAAGACAGGGATTGCACGATGAAATGGTTTGCGGTGCCGCTGAAATGGTTTGAGATGCCGGTGAAATGGTTTGGCGTGCCGGTGAAATGGTTTGCGGTGCCGGTGAAATTGTTTGGGGTGCCGGCAATTTGTCTTGCGGTGCCGGCTTCTGCTTTGAACAGGCGCTCTCAGGTGGGTGACGCGAAGCGCGTCACCCACCCTACTAACACTGTTCCTGTGCTACCATTACCTATAAAGGAGGGTTAAAAGCATGAATCAAAGACTTGTTGAATCTCTCGCCCAAATTATTCTATCACTCTCCCAAGAGGAACGTCAACTCCTAGACACCAAAATCGCCCCGCCAGCACCGGCTACTCTCTCCCCATCACTTCAACAAGAAGTCTTGGCTTTAGAAAAGCGCCTGCAAACCTTTGAAGCACAGTATCAGATGTCGTCAGAGGAGTTCTATCAGCGGTTTCGGGCGGGGGAGTTAGGAGATGCAATGGATTTTTTTGAGTGGAATGTGTTCTATGAAATGTGGAAGTCTGCCCAAAACCTGTCAGAATCTTTTGAGGCGAAATCTACCTAATGGAACTTCTTCAGCAGTACATGACCGCAGTTAAAGCCAAACTGAACGCCAGTTCAGCCCTTATCTCATTTGAGATTGTAGATGAGCGCACTTTACTCCACCGGGGATACTTTCGGGCGCGGCTGACTCTCAGGAATGGAGACTTTCTTGAAATTGCTGAGTCTTTTGCCATCGAAGAAGGGCGTTGCGTCACCCTGGGATATCGATATCAATGGATGGACGCAACCAAACAAACGTTAAGAAAGCGTTGGGATAATGTAGAACACTTTCCCGACTTACCCAACTTCCCCCACCATGTCCATATCGCAGAAGAGTCTAACGTTGAACCCAGTCAATCCCGCACTATTATAGAATTAATCGACCTGCTTGAACAAGAACTCAGTAACGTGGAATAAACCCTGATCCTTTGCCGCACCTCAATGCCGGTGTATTTGGCTGACCAGCCAATGAATCTGCAATATGTGATTGATGGGAAGGGGCTAAAGCCCTACTACAAACTTTCGGAAGGGGCTAAAGCCCTACTACAAACTTTCGGAAGGGGCTAAAGCCCTACTACAAACTTTTTGAAGGGGCTAAAGCCCTACTACAAACTTTTGGGGCGTACCCACCCTACTCTTGCTGGATTTCCGCCATTTCCTGTAAAGACTGCCAGCCGGCTTGCCACTGCGACCGGTCTTTTAATATTTTAGCATTAATCCAAAACCGCACATTCGGATCGCAGGATGCCACCATTTCCGCAAACACCCACTTCCCTTCATTTTTGCGGTTCACTACCTGAAAATGCCGCCAGCCCCACGTTTCCTGCTGCGCTGTCCACTTTGACCCCAGCAGGTAAGGAAATTTCTGCTTTTTAGTCACTGTCTTCCCCCCCCGTCTAATATTCCTTTCATTCCCTTACTTCTCATAAGATTGCCGGCGGCACCCCCCTAGCGCGAGGGGTTGCGCCGCCGGCACAAGCGGCACAGCCAGATTTTATAGCAGTATGCACTTAGGTTAGGAGATTAGATCAAGAGGCCCGGCGAGACGCCTGCCCTACGCCTTTTTCCCTAGGTCACTGATGTCCTAACCAATATGACTGCTGCTATATATAACTTTAAGGCAGGGTTATTCCCCGCTTTCCTTCGTGCCGGCATGTGGGGAGGAATCGCTGCCGGTTGAGCTGCCACCCCCGGCAGACTCTTGAATGGGTGCGCCGGCACACCTTTCCAACTTGTCTCGCTCCTCCATTTCCTGCTGCCAATCTACCAACTTCTTATACAGCGATTCCTTAATCTGAAACACAGGTTTGTCGCCGGTCATAAATCCTCCCTTTAGTAGCCATTCTAACATCAGCGACGCGCTCGGTGCTGCCCTACCTCATTTGAGATAAGGCAAAACGCAACTCACCCTGTTACCAGTACGGGTGTTTTGCATCATAATTATGGCATTGCAAGCCGTCTTTTGTCTCTACGCACAGGGCAACTTCGTCCATCTTTTCCAGCCAGATCCACTTCACCGAGGTGCGGATTTTTTGGTGCTTGCGAGACAGCCGTTTGTACACCGCCTCATTCGGGCAAAGGATCTGCAATATCAGTTTGCCGTCCTCCTCTAGCTCTCGAAACATGCAGTCTCGCAACATAGCGCGGATGCTGCTGTCGAATTGTTTGTGAAATTTGCGCAGCCGGCCACCGGCAGTCTGAATGTCGTGAGGAGCCATGTCTTCCTCTTTTTCAGGCTTTTCATACTCCTCAAACTCGTCAAAATCGTCAAAATCGTCTGGATCTATAGGACGCATAACACGGTCAATCCTCTCTAGGTCGGGTTGGGAGCCGATTCTATCTGCATCCATCTTAATCAAAATGCGGCTCCTGCAGGGAGGGGGGGGGAGGGGGGCAACCTACAGCCGGTGGGGCTGCCGCGCCTGCAGGCGAGCCGCCAGGGCACCGCCGATAAATCCAAACAAGTGTCCCTGCCAAGAAATGCCGGTGTGCTGGGGCAAAACGCCCCACAGCAGACTCCCGTAAAAGAAACCGACGATCGCCGACAGCAAGATCGACGGCAGGTTGCGCTCGAAGTAGCCGCGCAGCAGCAAAAAGCCCAGATAGGCGAATATGACGCCACTTGCGCCAATGTGAAGTCCGGGGGCTCCCAACAGCCACACGCCGAACCCACTGACGATCGCTCCCACAATGCTGACGGTGAAGAAGTCCCTGGTTTCTCGCAGCATGGTTAGCCAGCCCAGGGTGAGGAAGGGGATGGTATTGGCCATGAGGTGATTCCAGCTGCCGTGCAGGAAAGGCGCGAACAGGATGCCCCTGAGCCCGATCAGCCGGCGGGGGACTATCCCGTACCAGTTCAGCGCCCCTCCCAGGAAGAACCAGTCCACAATCTCCAGAACCCACATGGTGGCCACAAACCCACCCAAAATCACCGCCTGGGTTTTTAACTCGCCGGCAATTGCTTTTGTGTCCGAGCTGCTCATCTCTCTTGCCTCCGGGGTAGCCGGTGTTTGACGCGCTTGTCCTATATCTTTCCAGCGTAGCAACAGCAGCCGCCCGGATTCCCCCACTGGGCGATCTTCCCCGGAAGAGAGCTTCGGGAGCGAAGGGAGCGGGGGAGCAAAGGAAATTGCCGGTGAGATGATGCCCGGTGCGATGGTGCCGGATGCCCCATGCCCCACCGCATGTCTCACCGGCACCCCCCCACAAAAGAAATAGGAGTGCGGAATCGCGCACCCCATACTTGCAAGCAAACAAAACCGACAAGTTCTAGATTGCAATCAGTGGGCCGGACTTTCTATAAATCGCGGCTTTCTCCAGTGGACAGTCCGCAGCCATTTCCAGACGCCGGTCTTCCTCCTGACCGTCACTCCCTGACTGTATTCTTTGACAACTTCCTCCATCTCGTCCTCTGTAAAGCCATAACCGAGTTCTTGGGCGATGGCAATGAAGTCCCGCGAGTTAGCTGCTGCCTGAAATTTTTCTCGAATATTCGGATCGCGAGCGACATCTGCTAAAAATTGAGTCACACTTTCTCTAGACATTTTCAGCCTCTCCTGTGGAAATCGTATCTTTGCTATCCCCACTCAGCTGGTTTCTATCTAATTGACCTGGCTCACAAGTGGCATCTCCCCCAGATAGATTTCAAACCGGCTTTCCCTTTTGGAGGACTCTTGGCTTCGCTCAATATGCCGCCGCACGAGACAGGCACTTTATTAAAAACCAGCCACCCCGCTTTTCGCACAGATATCACCCGCTTCAGTGGGGTTCTGGACTCTAATTCTAGCTCAATAACAGGCAAGCGTGCTGCCATTTTGCCGGAAAAATATTTAGGTTTCCTAAAGGTTTCCTAAAGGTTTCCGGCAAGGGTGCGTTCCGCCCTTAGCTGAGCGCACCTGACAGGCTAAAGATTCTCTATCGCCACCGGCTCGATGGTTTCAGCCGGCTCAAACCCAAACACCCGCGAGTAGAAATAGAACTCCCCATCGAGAGCCCGCTTAATATTCTCAGCTTTGCGGAAGCCGTGCCCCTCGCCCTCGAAGGCCACATAAGCCACCGGCAGCCCCTTGGCCCGCAGCGCCGCCACCATCATTTCCGCCTGAGAGGGCGGAACGACCTTATCCTCCAGCCCCTGGAAGAAAATCAGCGGACAGGAAAGCCGGTCCGTGAAGTGGATCGGAGATCGCTGCCGGTAAAGGTCTTTCCCCTGGGGTAATGGGCCAATCAGCCGGTCGAGGTAGCGAGCCTCAAACTTGTGGGTGTCTTTTGCCAGCGCTTCTAAATCGCTGACTCCGTAGTAACTGGCACCGGCTTTAAACAGGTTTCCGAACGTCAGGGCGCACAGCGTCGTGTAGCCGCCGGCACTCCCGCCGGAGATCGCCAACCGGCTGCCATCGGCCAAACCGCGCTCCGCCAGATAGCGCGCCCCACTGGCGCAGTCCGCCACATCAATAACACCCCACTGGCCATCCAGCCGCTGCCGGTAGGCGCGCCCATAGCCGGTGCTGCCGCCATAGTTCACGTCGAGCACCGCAAACCCTCTAGAAGTCCAGTATTGAATCTTCAAACTCAGACTGCTGCTCGCCGCCGCTGTCGGACCGCCGTGACTTTTCACCAGCAGGGGAGGCTTTTCACCTACCGGTGCGGTGAAGTCGCGATTTTGCGGCGGGTAAAAAAAGGCGTGCGCCGCCTGCCCATTTTCCGTGGGGAACTCAATCGCTTGCGGCGCTGACAGATAGCCGGCATCAATCGCCACCTGACTCGACCGGCGCAAAACTTGTATGTTGCCTTCGGTCAAATCCAGCAGCACAATTGCTGTCGCTTCCTTTGGCGAGCCGGCTTGAAACGCCACCCGTCCGCCTGAGGCTTGCAAATCAGAAATATCCGTATAAGGCGTCTCAATTTTTTCGAGCTGTTTCGCCGCCGTGTCGAGACTTGCCAGATGCCAGGTGCCGTGCTGGCTGTAGGTGCAGATGATGCGAGTTTCTGAGGCGAAAGCGTAGGTGCGCATGCCAAACACCCACTGGGGGAGTCCGAACTCCGCCTCCATTTCGCAGAGGTTTTCTGCCTCACCGGCACCCCAGCGGTAAAGATTCCACCACCCACTGCGGTCCGAGACAAAATGCAGCACTCCGTCTGGCGACCATTCTGGCTGAAAGATCGACTCACTGACACCGCCGGCAGCCAAATGGCTGTCACCCAAACACCCATCTGCCTTAATTTCCGCCACCCACAATTCTGTGCCATCCCAAGGCAAATTGGGGTGATTCCAGCTCAGCCACGCCAGCTTTGACCCATCGGGACTCAGGCGCGGCGACGAGTAAAAATCCTCACCGGCAACCAGCACCCGCACCCCTTCACTCCCGCGCAAATCGGCGCTCACAAGAGTGTTCACCGGCTCGTGACTGCTGCCGGTGTGGTCTTCCCGCACGCAGATCAGGCGTCCCCGCGCTGTGTCCGCGATGCCGTCTGCATAGCGCCAGTCTTTTCCTGCCGGTGTCAGGGGTTGCGGTTCCCCCCCGGGGGGTTGCCGGTACAGCCGCCCGTCCGCAAAACTGGAAAAATAAACGTTGCTCTCCGCAACAAAAAACGCACCGCCACCGTACTCGTGAGCGCGGTTGCGAGCGTTGAACGGAACCGGTGTTACGTCACTTATTTTGCCATCTGGCGTCTGTCGCACAATAACATTGCGCCCGCCTTCTTTCGGTCGCATCTCGCTCCAGTAGACATGCTCGCCATCGAGGGCAATTTGACCTATCCCCACCGTCTCCGACACCAGCAAGTCCGAAGTGATGGGCGATTTCCAGGAACCGTAGGGTGCTACTTGCTCTCCAGTCATTTTTGCTCCAATTTCACGCTTTAGCGATTGTCTTTAATTCCCATTAAAAGCGGTGCGACCAAGGCTACTCCCAGCACCACCGGCCACATTTTCCCTTCCATGACGTTATAGTCAGACATTATGCAATCGCGCATTTTTTCTCCCACTTTTATATACTCAGCCAGACTGATATCTGTCGGCGGGGCGCAGACCGCATACCGGCTCACAATTAACTTCACTATTACTGACAGCCCGACCCACAAGATTCCCGCTCCGATTGCCGAAGTCCCCCAGCCATCTCCGCGAGTTTGCCTAGCATAGAACCAGGCGATGATTAAGAGAGTCGGCACCATGAGAGCGAGGCTTGAAATTTCCGCTCCGTAGCGGCCCACCGGGGTGCCCTTTAAAAAATCGCCGAGATAATAATTGCCGGCATAAACAACGGCGGCAATCAGCCAAAGAACAATCGCGAGGATCAGGTTTCTCATATATTTTCTTTACCCGACAGGAGCGAATACGACCAGGGGAACGAGCACCGGCTCGGTTTCTGAGCCGGCCAACTCCCCGACGCCCAAAAACAGGCCATCTTCGCGGTCAACCCGCACGGGAAATTTGGGATTTTGGATTTGGGATTTTGGATTGGGCAGCGGGTTGGATTCCGAGCTGTTGGCTGATTGTGGAATCATATCTCGCTTCGCAGCTGACATTGAAAATGTAAAATCGAAAATCTTCTGACCTTGGCACCACCGGCGAGCGGTAGGTTCCAGGAGGCTAACTGCGGGTAAATGCGCCAGCGCCGCTGCCGGTGGCACCGGCTCAAATTTTCCTTTTTCTAGCTGTGCAGATAATGCGTCAAATGTCAAGCTGTCCTCTAAGCTAAAACCGCTGCTAAAGGTGCGCGTCAGGCGGGCGAGAGTGCCGCCGGTGTGCAGGGCAGCGCCCAAATCCCGGGCGATGGCGCGGATGTAGGTGCCCGGACCGCAGGCGATTTCCAGATCGATTTCTGGAAAGTCTGCCGGTCGCCAGTCCAATATTTCTATATTGTGCACTTCCACCTGTCGCGCTGGCACTTCAACGGGAATGCCGGCGCGCGCCAAGTCGTAGAGGCGTTTCCCGCCGACTTGAATGGCGCTGTAGGCGGGGGGCACCTGTTCGATTGCGCCGAGAAACTGCCCGAGGGCGGCTCTGACGGTGTCGGGAGTCAAGTGGGGTGCCGGTGCGGCAGTGAGGGTTTCCCCTTCCAGATCGTCGGTGGTGGTGGTGACTCCGAATCGAATCGTTGCCCGGTAAGCTTTGTCTTGCTGCAGGTACTGCAGGAGTCGGGTTGCACAGCCGAGGGCGATGGGGAGGACGCCGGTGGCAGCTGGGTCGAGGGTGCCTCCGTGTCCGACGCGCTTGGTGCGCAAAAGGCGGCGCACCCGCGCCACGCAGTCGTGGGAGGTGATGCCAGCGGGTTTGTTTAAGTTGAGGAAACCTTGCACAGCACAGTGATCCTATGGGAAGCCTGTGCTATTTTACAGAACTCTTCGCCAGAGGAGCCACAGTCGTTTTTTGTCTGCTTTCCTTTGGCGGCAGCGGCGACGGTTGCGGCAGCTCCGAAGCAGAATAAGAGGCGGAGCCTCCTGTGCCTTCCCAGGCGGGAGCCTGGGAGCGAGAATATAGCAGTAGGCACTTAGGTTAGGACGTAGGACAGGCGTCTCGCCTGTCAAGCGAGATATTGAGGGCAGGCGAGACGCCTGCCCTACGCCTAGAATTCGTATCAAGCGTGTCCTAAACTGACTGCGCACTGCTATATATGGGGGGGCTGGCGGCGGGAGCTTTTGCGGGCTGTCACCCCTGACGGTGCCGGCGGCTAAGACGCGAATGCCGTTGGGTTCGCCCGCTTGCGGTCGCCTTGAGCCAGAATTTCTAATTGTCTTTAAGCGCTTGTTGCAAGTCTGATTCGCTGAGAGACTCGATGAGACTCAGGGGGAGCGGGTTTCGCGAGAGGGTTGAGATGTAGGATGGCTGGAGGTAAAGGCGGTATTGGGGCTGATTGGCGATGTAGGTTTGAAAGAATGCCAGACTCAAAGCGCTGGCGTAGCGATAAGCCAGGGCTGGGCTTGGGCCAATCACTTCGGCAGGAATTTTTACGGGGTCACTCTCTGATTCGACGAGGGTGGAAAAGTGGGTGCCATTGCCGATCAAGACTAAATATTTGTTGGGTGTTCTCAGCCAGGTGAAGGGGCGAATCTGTTCTGGGAGAGCCGGCGCGGCGGTATCTGCCCCACTGGCGACTAGCATCACCGGCACTTTAATTTGGCTCAAGCTTTTTGGCCCGAGAATGCTGCTGTCCACTGGGTTAATGGCGAGTGCGGCTTTGATTCGGGGATCGCCCAACTGGTAATCGAGCCGGGGCAGTTCCAGGGCGCGACACTGCAGCAGCAGGGAGATATTCCAGGTGGTGTCGAGATTCTGACAGTCGGCTTGCAGCTGCTGGAAGTCAATGGGGGCACCGGCAAGCGCCAGAGAGGTGTAGCCGCCGAACGACTGCCCAACCACTCCCACCTGTTCCAGGTTCAGCCGCCCTCGCAGTGCGGGGTCAGTTTTTTCCAGCTCCGCCAGTGCGTCGAGCAAATACTTGACATCCAGGGGGCGAGCGATGAATTCTGCCGGTTCTGCAACTTCAGAAGCGGTGCCATTAACGAGCGCCAGAAATTGGCGGGCGTCGCTACCTGGATGCTGGGGAACTGCGACGGCAAAGCCATACGATGCCAGGTGTTCCGCTAGGTACTGAAAGGTTTTGCGGTCGGAACCCAACCCGTGGGAGATGACAATGACTGGTGCCGGTTGGGTTTCTCCCTGCAACTGGGGCAGGTAAATATCTGCCGGAAAAACTCGCGGCCCCACGGGTGCTGTTGGAAGTCTGCTATTAGAAATAGTAACATTAATCGATAGGGTTTGCCATCTCAATGGACCTAGCTGAGATAAATCGGATTGCGAGAACTTCCGAATTCCAGGCTGAGAGTGCACCTGCGCTTGTGAGAGGCGCTCGACGAAGGCGGTGGCGCGATTGCTTTGATTGACGACTTGCTGCAAATCTTGAAAAAGATCGAGGGCGCGCGCTAAATCGATGCGAATGCCGTCGGTGGGAAATTTTCGCAGCACGTTGATCGGGGTTAAGCCTTCTGGATCGGCGGCGGCTAATATTAGGGCGGCTCGAATCGCCAGCTTTCCTGGCTGTCGGGTGCCGGTTTGAATGACTTGTCCGAGACGTTTGAGAGCGATTTCTCCTTGGGGGGTGTAGAGAAATTGCGAAATGGTTATAGGGCTGAGATCGGCGCGGGCGAGCAGCGCTTGGCGCAGCTGCTGTTGCTGTTCGCGGGGAAAATACTGGAGATACGCGGCTAAGTCTTCATCGATTTTGCCTTCTTTGGCGTAAGCTTCTAGGGCGGAAACGGAAATCGAGCGCTCCAGCACTGAATAGGAAGCGTAAATCCGCTCCGCGCCTACGGCTTTTGTGGCGCTCAGCACTGCCGGGAGCAGCATTAGGGCGTTGCACAGTGCGGGGATGAAAAACCCGGCACCCCAACCCCCTCCCCACCGGCGGGGAGGGGGAGTGAGAGGGGGTTGCCTGAGGGGTTTGCCGGTGCGGGAATTGACTTGACGCCGGCTTTGGCTTGTGCTATTTTTAGAAACCGCTGGAAATAAGTTGTGCATCCCTAAAGCCTCTGTGACATTTCTTTTTACTATTTTGAGTGAGCCGGTGCTGTAAAAGTGCCGGTGGGTGTGGGGGGAAAACTCCCTACTTATTAAAAAGGACGATGGACCTCGGAACTCGAATGATGGAGTTCTGATCTCGAATGATGGAGTTCTCAGCTCGAACGATGGAGTTCTCAGCTCGAATGATGGACCTCAGAACTCGATCTGTAGAGAGGCGATATAACGCGCATTTTTTCGCTATAGCGCATCCCGCACCTGCCGGTAGGGCACTTTTGGGCTGAAGCCCAACTGCGAACTTTTGGGCTAATTTGGGCTGAAGCCCAACTGCGAACTTTTGGGCTAATTTGGGCTGAAGCCCAACTGCGAACTTTTGGGCTAATTTGGGCTGAAGCCCAACTGCGAACTTTTGGGCTAATTTGGGCTGAAGCCCAACTGCGAACTTTTGGGCTAATTTGGGCTGAAGCCCAACTGCGAACTTTTGGCTGAAGCCAAATTGCGAACTTTTGGGCTAACCTATACAATTATATCATCGGAGTCAAGCTATGCAACAGCCAATGTCTGAAATTCACCAAAGAGTTCAGCAACTGCGCGAGCAAGTGCGAAAAGCCAGCTACGCCTACTATGTTCTGGATGCGCCGGTTATATCTGATGAGGTGTACGATCGTCTCTATCGGGAACTGCAAGAGTTGGAAACCAAGTATCCGGAACTTATATCGCCAGACAGCCCGACTCAGCGCGTTGGAGAAAAGCCGGTTAGTCAGTTTGTCTCGGTGCGGCACAATATCCCGCTCTACAGTCTGGAAAATGCTTTTAATATAGAGGAATTCGCTACTTGGCAGGAGCGGTGGCTGCGAATGGCTCCCAGCGAGCCGGTGGCATATGTCTGCGAATTGAAAATTGACGGTTCCGCTTTGGCGCTGACTTACGAAAATGGTATCCTGGTGAGGGGCGCGACGCGGGGTGACGGGATTGCCGGTGAAGAAATTACGCAGAATGTGAAGACGATTCGCTCGATTCCGCTGCGGCTGAATTTGGAAAATCCGCCACCCTCTGTGGAAGTGCGCGGGGAGGCGTTTCTGTCGCTGGCGGTGTTTGAGCAAATCAATCAGGAACGATCGCGTGAAGGGGAGGCGCTATTTGCTAACCCCCGCAACGCCGCTGCCGGCACTTTGCGACAGCTGGATTCCCGGATTGTGGCGAAGCGCCGGCTGGATTTCTTTGCCTACACGCTGCACATTCCCGGCAGAGATGACACCGATGTCGCCCGCACCCAGGGGGAATCCCTGGAAATGCTGCAAGAAATGGGTTTCCGGGTGAACCCAAACCGCAAATTGTGCCGCTCGCTGGAGGAGGTTGGGGAGTATTACGACTTGTGGAATACTGAGCGGCTGAAGTTGCCCTACATGACGGATGGGGTGGTGGTGAAAATTAACTCGCTGGCGCTGCAGGAAAGGCTGGGTTTCACTCAGAAATTCCCCCGCTGGGCGGTGGCGCTGAAATACCCGGCTGAGGAAGCGCCGACTCGGGTTGAGGCGGTGACTGTGCAGGTGGGGCGCACCGGCACGCTGACGCCGGTGGCGGAACTTTTGCCGGTGCAGCTGGCACTCACAACAGTATCGCGGGCGACGCTGCACAACAGCGATAGAATTGCTGAATTAGATTTGCATATTGGGGATACGGTTATTGTGCGAAAAGCGGGAGAGATTATACCAGAAGTTGTGCGGGTTTTGCCTGAACTCCGCCCCGCAAATGCGCAGCGCTTTCAAATGCCGGCACACTGCCCGGAATGCGGGGAGCCGGTGGTGCGAGAGGCGGGTGAGGCTCGCACGGCATGCGTCAATGCTTCTTGCCCCGCTATCCTGCGCGGTTCGCTTATTCACTGGGCGAGTCGCGACGCGCTGGATATTAACGGCATGGGGGAAAAGTTGGTGCAGCAAATGGTTGACCGGCACCTCGTGAATTCGGTTGCGGATTTGTACGATTTAACGGCTGCCGGTGTGGCGTCTTTAGAGCGCATGGGCAAGAAATCTGCTGAGAAGTTAGTGGCGGCAATCGGGGAGTCGAAAAAGCAACCTTGGGCGCGGGTGCTTTACGGTTTGGGCATTCGCCATGTTGGCAGTGTGAATGCTAAAATATTGAGCGAGCGGTTCTCTACGGTTGAGCTTCTTTCTGAAGCGTCGCCGCCGGATATCTCGGCGGTTTACGGAATTGGGGAGGAGATTTCCTTATCTGTTTGGCAGTGGTTCCGGGTGCCGGCAAATCAAATGCTGATTGAGCGATTGCGGGCTGCCGGTTTGCAGTTAGCAGCTACAGTTGAGGAGCCGCGCGGAAAAGAGAAGAAGTTGTTATTTGCCGGCAAGACTTTTGTGATTACCGGCACGCTTCCCACGATGAAGCGAGATGAGGCGAAAGCTCTGATTGAGGGTGCCGGCGGGAAGGTGACGGGTTCGGTGAGTTCTAAGACGGATTATTTGCTTGTTGGGGAGGATGCCGGTTCTAAGTTGAAAAAGGCTGAGGAGTTGGGAATCACCCTTTTGGGGGAAGCGGATTTGTTGAAGATGTTGGAAGGTTAATAGTTGAACCGCCAAGACGCCTATTTCGTAGGGGGGTGACGCGCTTCGCGTCACCCACCTGACTGACATGCTCCCTTGAATCTGCTTGTGGTAAAAAGGAGGCAGAGCCTCCAGAACCGCGTTCCCAGGCTCCGCCTGGGAACGAGGGAAAAACGAGGGTAAATTAGCCGGTGACAGCAATAATAGAGAGTTAGGGGAAATGACACTTCATCAAACTTCGGGCAGGTGGCGCTTGGGGCTAGCGCTGTCGCTGTTTACTATATGTATGTGGGGCGTTTTGCCGATTGCCCTGAAGGTGACGCTGCAAGCGCTCGATGTTTACACAATCATTTGGTTTCGGTTTTTGGTATCTTTCGGGGTGCTTGCGGTTTATTTGGCGGCGCGGCGGCAATTGCCGGCACCCCACAAATTCCGCCCAGCCACTCTGGGATTGCTGGCAATCGCTACCGTATTTCTAGCGATGAATTATGCGCTTTTCATGCTAGGTTTGGCGCAAACCTCACCGGCTAACGCACAAGTCCTCATCCAGCTGGCTCCAGTTTTAATGGGTTTGGGAGGGCTGGCGATTTTCAAGGAGAGGTACGCGCTGCGCCAGTGGGTGGGGCTGGGAGTGCTGACTTGTGGGTTCGCGCTGTTTTTCCACGAGCAATTGCGCACCTTAATCAGCGCGCAAAGCACCTATCTTCTCGGCAGCGCTTGGGTGGTGCTGGGGGCTGCGGCGTGGGCTGTCTACGCTCTCGCGCAGAAGCAGTTGCTGCAGCAATTGCCGAGCTCAAATATCATGCTGGTACTCTATGGCGGCAGTGCGCTGCTGTTCAGCCCTTTTGCCACACCGCAGCGGATAGTAGGGCTGGTTGACGCGCAAAATTTCTCGTCTTTACATGTGGGGATGTTGATTTTTTGCGCATTCAATACGGCAATGGCTTATGGCTCTTTTGCTGAATCTTTGGAACACTGGGAAGCGTCGCGGGTGAGTGCGGTGATTGCTGTGACTCCGATTGTGACGCTGATCTCGATTGGGGCGGTGTCGCTGCTAGCGCCGGCTTTGATTCCGCCGGAACAGATTACGGTTTTGGGCGTGATGGGAGCGGTTTTGGTTGTTGCCGGTTCGGTGATGATTGCGGTGGGAAAAAGCCGGTGATGTGAAGAATACCCTCACCCCCTAATATCATGTCGGGTAGCACCGCTGTTGTGCGGCGGAGGCGGGGGCGGGTTTATTTATATTCTGCTCTGTGCTAGAAATATCTTGGCAGAACCCGCCCCTACAAGGGTACGCTATCACTCGCCTCGAAAAAAAGCCGGCACCCCCTCCCAAACGAAACGGCGCAGCACCGGCATCTCACCTGCGCCCCAGCGCGTTTTTCGCGCTCCCAACGATAAAAAAGAGGTAAAAAAAATTATCTCCCAATCGCGTCTAGCAGCTGTTCCCTGTAAGGTTTCTCCTCCTCCCCTTCCCCTTTTGCCACACTGCGACTGGCGACTTGCGAATTGATAGCATCCAGCTGAGCGTCAAGAACCTTGGGGCGCTGTTCATACCAGCCCGCAACTGCCTCAGAGATGCGCTCCACATCATTTGGAAGCTTGGCGATCAGCTGCTTCAGGTTCGCTCGGTCCTCAGCAGAAAACAGCGAGCGCTGATACTTTAACAGTTCGATGAACGCATCGAGATTTTGTTCGTGAAATGACATAATTATATCAGGTTAGAGTGAATACCGATAATATCTCTGATTTCGGGTATGGGGCATGAGGTCTGGGGCATGGCGCATTGGGCATGGGGCATGGGGCTAATTCTCTACTTCTCTCCTAAAACCTAACCCCTAGCCCCTAACCCCTAAAACCTAACCGCTAACCCCTAACCCCTAACCCCTGAAACCGAGTACCTTCAACCTCGCAACTTGCGAATCATTTCCCTGAGCACATCGGTTTTGGTTCTACCTTTGTTCGTGCAGTAGGCTTCCAAATGCTCCAGCTCGTTGGAAGGCAGTCGAATGGTTAGCACCTTATCTGATGGGGGTTTTGTTCTGGGCATAGTCGTTCTCGCCTGCTAAAATTGTACTTACTTCGTAGCAACTCAGTCTAGTTACTGTACTAATATTGTGCTAAGATAGCACTGGATATCGCCATCCCCCATACAGGTGAGCTGCCGGCAGGAAACCTGCCGCCCCACCGGCCTCGGGCGGCAGACTGCTACTGAGATATAATCCGTTTGCATCGATATTGTATGCGCCGAAGCTTCCCCTTCGGGGCTCTGCTCCGGAACGCCGTTCAGGAGGCTCTGACTTGAAAAGGTTTGTAGTTGGGCTTTAGCCCTACCGAATCTCCCGCAGTGGAGCAAGTTTTCATTGGTGGCGGTGTGAGCAGTTCATCGTGACTGCCCCCTTTCAAGGTGCCGGCGGATCAGAAGTTTTTTAATGAGTGATTAAAACTAATTGATAAAAACAGCCGGCTTTCCGGCAGCCCCTCCCAACCCGCGACGAATCGCCCCTGACCGGCCAAAATAGCTGTGGCCGGCTACCGGCCCATTTTGCGCTTCAGCTGTTCGAGCTCCTCATCAGCTTCCCAGCGTTTAAACGTTTCATCTAGCGAATCCGCACCGCCAATATTCCCGGAATAACTTTTATTCCAACCGGCAGTTTCCCAGGAGCTCTCAGGCTTCTTAGCGCTCGCTTTTGCCGCCGCCACCTCAGCAGCTTTCGCCCGCACTTCTTTGCGGCGCGACTGAATCTGCTTGTACAGCTCCTTCGTTTTCTCAAAGCGAGCCTTAACCCCCTGCATTTGCCCCCAGAACTGATTGCCCTGACGCAGCAGCGCCGCCTCTCGCTCTTGTGCGGCGCGAGCCAAATCCTCCCTGCCAGCCGCTTTCGCCTTCTCAACGCGCAAATGCCAGCGCTGTATCTCCTGAGCCGTAGAAAGAATCTGGTCTTTCAGCCCCTTTTCTTGCCGCTGCAAATCTGCCAGCAGCCGCAGGGTATCCTCTTCTTGCTGTTTCAGCTGCTCCTCAAGAGCCTGCAACTCCAGATGGGGATTGCTGTGGAGAAATTCTTCCAGTCGGGTTTCCAAAAAGCGGTTGAAATCTTCAAATAAGCCCATCGCCGGCACTCCTTTCGCAGGTTGACAGATTAGCCGGTTGGAAAATTATAGCGTTTCTCACTTGGATGAACTCTGGCCCAGAAACCCGGTTTCTTTAAGAAACCGGGTTTCTCAGTATCTCACTAATATGAAAAACGCTATAGAAAGCGGGAGAGCTAAAAACCACCTCTCAACTTTCCTTCCTTGCCAGCCTGCTAACCCTATTTCCTATCTTATAACCTCCCTCCGACTTTAATAGAGCGAACCTCACCATTGCGGCGGATAGTAGCTTCCTGGTTTTTCACCGATACCAGCGTCCAGCCACTAGAGCCAATGCTCTCGCCAATATTAATCCGCTGCGCCACACCGGCGATTTCAAACAGAGCCCCAGAGCGCTCCCCGATATCCAGAACCCCCGTCAGCTTGTAAGTCACCGCCGCTGCAGGACTCTGCGGAGCGAGAGACGGCACGGCCATCAGGGTTGGCCTTTCCACCGGCTCCAACCGCTGCGGTTGCGGCTGACCGGATGCCGCCGCCCCTGCGGATGGCCTAGCGGTGGGGGATGGCTTAGGCGTTGAAGAGGCCGCCGCTGGGGATGGCTTAACCGTTGCCGATGGCCTCACAGTCGGGAACCCTGAGGAAGCAGCTGGCTCTATCGATGGAAATCTCGGCACAGTCAGCGGCAGTGCGGAGGGGAAACTTCCGCCCGGTCGGGCCGCTGGCTGGCCGCCCAACCCACCTGCCCCTCCGAGAGAGGCTCTTTCCAGGGCTGACGCCAGGCGGTTTAGCGCCACAGCCAGATTGCCGGCGTCAGCAAGACTCATCGAATCAGGCGGCGGCGCTGCAGCTTCCTGCTCGCTCTCAGCTTTTTTCTCCAGAGCGGTTTGCTCGATGGCATCGACACTGCGCAGCATGTACTCAGAAAACTGCCGGTCCGCCTCCACTTTCGGATCGGGCGGCGGCGGGATTTGCTGCGCCGCCGGTGCCGGTGCCGGCTGGCGCATCCCCGCCAGCAGCTTCTGCCACTCGCCCCGGCTTTCCAGCCACAAGCCTAAAGTAGCAACCAGGGAGGCGCACGCCGCTGCCAGCAGCAACTTGTCGAATTGGCCTTCCTCCTTCTTGCTGCCGGCGGTAACGACTTTTGCCTCAACGGTTTTCTCATCCGCCTCAGACTGGCGTTCCTCCCTCACCCCCGCCGACAGAATAATAGGCGGCACCTCAATCTGCTGCAAAGAAATATAATCCGACTTCCCCCTCTGTTTGGGCAGCGCTGCGCTCCCTTCCAGAACCCGGTCCATCTCTTGGAACAGATCGTCCATCAGCCGTTCGGCGCTGGCTTCAACCGAAACCGGCACAGCAGCCATAAACTCTTCTAGCTCTTTGGTGCGGACATTTTCAGACATAGGCTTCTCCCTCCAACTTCTCCTCAACGCCCCTAACCGACACTCTTTGGACTCACGACTCTACAGGGGACAGTTCAAATTTACCAATTACCCGCGAGAATGACTTCCCGCCCTGGAAATTCCTCGCTCCCCGGCGGAGCGCCCGGAAGGGAAGAACATAACCGCCCCCGTGAGGGAACGCCAAGAGGGTTCCGCCTTTAAGCCGAAACCAGAGACTCACCGGCAGCTTTCTTGTGCGAGCGCAGCTCCAGATACACCAGCAGGGCGTTGATGTCTGCCGGACTCACGCCTCCTATACGGCAAGCTTGCCCAATTGTCAAGGGCCTGACCTTAGCCAGTTTTTCCCGCGACTCCTTGGAGAGCGTCTCAATTGCAGCATAGTCCAAGTCAGCCGGCAGGGGCCGGTGTTCCTGGCGGGCGATCTGCTCAATTTGGTTTTGCTGGCGCTGGATATAGCCGGCGTATTTAATATCAATCTCCGCCCCTTGTTTCTCAGCTAGGCTTAACTCAGGATTGCCCAATCCGTAGCGGTCGAGATCCGCGTAGTGGAATCCCGTGCGCCGCAGCAAGTCCGCCAGGGTAATGGAGCCTTTAATCGCCTGTCCGGTATCCGCTGCGATAGTTTTGCCCAACTCGTCGTGTTCTTTCACCCGCGCTGATTGCAGCCGTTCCTTCTCTGCTGTAATATTAGCATATTTGCGGGTAAATAAATCCCACCGGCGGTCATCAATTAAGCCGATTTCCCGACCGAGAGGCGTCAGGCGCTCGTCCGCATTGTCTGAGCGCAGCAGCAGCCGGTACTCCGACCGGCTGGTGAGCATCCGGTAAGGTTCCCGCAAGTCTTTGGTGCACAGATCGTCAATCAGTGTGCCGGTGTAACTCTGTTCGCGGGGGAAGACAATCATTTCTTGCCCCCGGACAAAACGAGCGGCGTTGATGCCGGCAACCATCCCCTGCGCGGCGGCTTCTTCATAGCCGGTGGTGCCGTTAATTTGGCCGGCGCAGAACAGCCCCTCAATCTTTTTTGCCATCAGGGTCGGGTAGCACTGGGTTGCCGGCAGGTAGTCATATTCTACCGCATAAGCCGGTCGCAGCATCACGCAATTTTCTAAACCGGGTAGGGTGCGCAGCATCTGCAATTGCAGCTTTTCTGGCAAGCCGGTGGAGAACCCCTGGATATAGAGTTCTGGAATATCTCGCCCTTCCGGCTCAATAAAAATCTGGTGGCTTTCCTTATCGGCAAAGCGCACAATTTTATCTTCAATGCTAGGGCAGTAGCGGGGTCCTTTGGCATCCACCCAGCCGCCATAAACGGGAGACAGGTGCAGGTTTTCCCGAATCAGCCGGTGAGTTTCGGCAGTCGTGCGGGTGAGGTGGCAGTTCATCTGCTCGCGCTCCGCCCAGACTTCTGGGTCGAAGCTGAACCAGCGCACTTCTGAATCGCCGGGCTGGGGTTCCATTTGGCTGAAATCCACCGAGCGCTTATCAACTCGCGCCGGAGTTCCTGTTTTCAACCGGCCAGTTTCAAAGCCGAGCCGGTTGAGAGTTTCGGTCAGCCCGACAGCGGCAAACTCGCCGGCGCGACCTGCCGGCATCGACTTGTCGCCCACCCATATTATACCGCCCAAAAAGGTGCCGGTGGTGAGGATAACTGCCTTGCAAGCGAAGGCGACGCCGAAGTAAGTTTGGACGCCGGTGATTTCATCATTGCGCCCCAGCACCAAATCGGTGACCATACTTTCGCGGACAGTTAAATTGTCTTGATTTTCGACAATTCGCTTCATCACTGCGGCGTATTCGCGCTTGTCAGTTTGGGCGCGCAACGCCCAGACTGCCGGTCCCCGCGAGGCGTTGAGGATGCGCTTTTGCAGGTAAGTGCGGTCAGCCATTTTACCGATTTCGCCCCCCAGGGCGTCCACCTCGTGGGTGAGCTGGGATTTAGCCGGTCCCCCGACAGCGGGGTTGCAGGGCTGCCAAGCAATTTTATCCAGATTCAGTGTCAGCAGCAGAGTGCGGCAGCCGAGGCGTGCGGTAGCGAGGGCGGCTTCGCAACCGGCGTGGCCGGCACCGACTACAATAACATCAAAGGCGTCTTGGAAGTCTACTGGGGTGTGAGGGATCATGGTTCAAGCTCAGCGGGACAAACTCTAGAAAAGATGCTCTGTTTACCATTATGCCTGCGATTCCCCTCAGGAGCCGGCTTCCCCACCTTCGAGCTGCCGGTAGCTCCCTCGCCCCTGCGGAAAATTTCTCTTAAAAATATCTTCTCTATTATATACTATTTTAGTAGAGTATATCTTTTGCCTGCTTAGTTGCTTTCTTCACCACATCCCGCAGTTCCAGGTTAATCTTACGCTGCTGTTGCGCTGCGACGCTGTGCTTGTTCACATGACGGCGCGCCACAATCTCCGCCACCATAATATCTTCTTGCACCTCCCGAGGCAAAGTGTCACGGTTGCCTTTCACAGCGCCATACTCGGCGTATAACCCATCGGCATTTTTACTGTAAAGCTCCTGGTACATGGCATTGGTAGACATGGCGATGCCGTATCCATTCGCACCTTTTTGCACCAAATCATCGGCAAAAGCCTTCCGGGTGTTAACTCGCTGTAAGCGAAAGTTTTCTTGCGGTTCCAAAGTAGACATTGGCGAACTCCTCAACATCACTTGCTTGGGTTTTATACTCACACCCGTAGTAACCGAACTCACTCAGCCCTTGAGCGAGGGACTCGGCACCGCCAGGAAGCATCATGTACTCTTCAACAACCCGGGGCAGTAAATATCGCCATCCTTCTTCTTTGGATTGCTGAATTAAGTAAAACTCAATCAAAAACTTGTTGTCATCGTTGACACTCCAGAGAAACCGCGCCATCGCAGCCGCATAGGCTTTTTCCCAGGTATCCTTGCGGCGGAGGTCGCCATAGAAACGCATTTCTTTTTTGAAGACCTGATCCTCTGAAGGTTTTTCGCACGAGAGATGAAAGGCTTGATTCACTTCCAGCAGTGACAGCCAGCACTCGTAAGTTTTTGCCTTCAGTTCGTATAGCTTCTGACGGGGTTCCTTTTTTTTCATATCTCGTCACAGCTTGGGTCTTCTGTTGTGGGCAGGCGATTAATCGCGTCTCTGGGATGAAATGCAGTCCCCGCCTGTGGGATAGCCACCGGCGAGCTGGGTTCATCTGGCCAAGGGGTGAATTCGTGCCGGTGCCCGAAGCGCCGGTGGTGGGAGAGTCGGGGAAGGCCAAAACAGCTTCCAGGCACCTGCAGTGCTTTAATGTGCGATTATACAGCAACGGTCTGGAAAAGTGCCGGCGGTCGGCGAAAGTGCGCAAGTGAGATCGCGGTTGCCAGCACGTCCCACCACTGACCGGCAAGATCCCCTCCCACTGAAATTCCAGCGGGCCAGCACCCCTCGTGCTGGGCCAATCGCACCGGCAGTGCGGCCATCGCGGCGGACGTGCCGGTTGAGCCAGGGCGGGACCTGTATGGAGTTGCCAGCGTCAGGTTGAGCCTCTACTGTTTAATAGAAAACATCCGCCGGCAATTTTTGTCCCTTGCCCGCCCAGAGCGCGGGCCACAGGAGCGGATTGTCTGCAAAAGTTCCAACAAGAGCGAGCTTAGAAACGTTCGTGAAATATTTTTTCTTATCTGACGGATGGACAATCGGTCGCGTCTGGGGAGCCGAGGGCATTTGGAACGAAATGGCCTGGAGGCGCAAACCTGAGATTGAGCGAACGACTCTCTGTCTGGTGGAGCCAAACGAAACAATGTGGCTCTATCGGGTCGAAGATGCGGTTTTGATGGTGGAAGTTAAGCCGGTCGAGGTTTCGGGAGCGGGTGGGGGCGCTAAACCCATCGGTCAAGTGGTGCTCAAACGCCTGATCAGCGGCGACATGGTGGTGGAGCGACTCTGTAGCGCCGGGGTCCTGTGCCAAGCCCCAGGTGTCGGGAGCGAACCGGCAGGCTCGTCCGAAGGGAGCTAAACGGGCCAGCCCGCCCCGGCCAAAGCGCTGCCGGCAAAAACTCAGCCAACTGCTTGCATTCGGGTGCGCGAGTGGTTACACTTCTTTAAATACTACTCATATTTGAGAGCGCACCGTCTTTCCTGCCAGCACTACTGCTGCAAGTCAGCTTCTGGACTGGCCGGCAACAAGCAGCTTAAAACTCTAGCAGTTAAGCACCCGACCAAAAAATAGCGTTCAAGTAGACATCTCTCCCGGAGGAGGAACCGCAGATAAATGGGACTACCCTGGTATCGAGTACACACAGTCGTCCTGAATGACCCGGGCCGCCTGATCGCAGTACACTTAATGCACACTGCCCTGGTGGCCGGCTGGGCTGGTTCTATGGCTCTGTACGAACTGGCCATTTACGACCCCACCGATCCAGTCCTGAACCCCATGTGGCGTCAGGGCATGTTCGTCATGCCGTTTATGGCCCGTCTGGGTGTGACCGGCTCGTGGCGCGGCTGGAGCGTCACCGGTGAAACCGCCGTCGATCCGGGCTTCTGGAGCTTTGAAGGCGTCGCTGCCGCTCACATCGTGCTGGCAGGGCTGCTGTTCCTGGCCGCCTGCTGGCACTGGGTTTACTGGGATCTGGAACTGTTCCGCGATCCGCGCACCGGCGAACCCGCCCTCGACCTGCCAAAAATGTTTGGCATTCACCTGTTCTTATCCGGTCTGCTTTGCTTTGGTTTCGGTGCTTTCCACCTCACCGGCCTGTTTGGCCCGGGCATGTGGGTGTCCGACCCCTACGGAATAACCGGCAGCATCCAGCCGGTAGCGCCAGCGTGGGGGCCAGAAGGCTTTAACCCCTTCAATCCGGGGGGCATCGTGGCTCACCACATTGCCGCCGGCATTGTCGGGATTATCGCTGGCCTGTTCCACCTGAGCGTCCGTCCCCCCGAGCGGCTCTACAAAGCCCTGCGGATGGGGAACATCGAAACCGTGCTCTCCAGCAGTATCGCCGCTGTATTTTTCGCCGCCTTCGTGGTGGCGGGGACGATGTGGTACGGCAGCGCCGCCACCCCCATCGAACTGTTTGGCCCCACCCGCTATCAGTGGGACAGCGGTTACTTCCAGCAGGAAATTGAGCGGCGCGTGCAAACTTCCGTTGCCGAAGGCAGCAGTTTTGCAGAAGCCTACTCAGCTATTCCTGAGAAACTGGCTTTCTATGACTATGTGGGCAACAGCCCCGCCAAAGGCGGCCTGTTCCGCGTAGGGCCAATGAACAATGGAGATGGCCTAGCTAAAGGTTGGTTGGGCCACGCCGTGTTCACCGATGATGAAGGTCGGGAGCTGACGGTTCGCCGTCTGCCCAATTTCTTTGAAACCTTCCCCGTCGTCCTGACGGACAAAGATGGCGTCGTTCGCGCCGACATTCCCTTCCGTCGGGCTGAATCCAAGTACAGCTTCGAGCAAGCCGGTGTTAAGGTCAGCTTCTACGGTGGCGAACTCAACGGTCAAACCTTTGACGATCCCGCCACAGTCAAGAAGTACGCTCGCAAAGCCCAACTCGGTGAAGTCTTTGACTTTGACCGGGAAACCTTAAACTCTGACGGGGTGTTCCGCACAAGCCCTCGCGGCTGGTTCACCTACGGACACGCCTGTTTCGCCCTGCTCTTCTTCTTCGGTCACATCTGGCACGGCACTCGCACCCTCTTCCGCGACGTGTTTGCCGGTGTTGACCCAGACCTAGACATCGAACAGGTGGAATGGGGTGCCTTCCAGAAAGTGGGCGACAAGACCACCCGCAAAGTGGAAGCGTAAAACCCTGCCGCTTTTGGATTGAGAGCGATCCGGCGACGGCTTTGGCAGCAATGACAAACCCCAGTCACTGGATCGTTCCTAGCCTAGCCAGTGTAAACTGGTAGTTAACGACACCAACAGGAAATCTGATATGGAAAGCGTTGTTTACATTTTGGTGCTGTTCTTGGCGCTGGCCACACTCTTCTTTGCGATCGCGTTTCGCGAACCCCCCCGGATTCTCAAAAAATAGCGAACCCCCGATCCGGGCTGATCGCGCCTGAGCCGCTACAAGCCGCTGTGGGGAATTACCCACACAGCCGGCACTCAGCGGGCTCGGGTTTTTGTCATTGAATTCCCCCACACTGCCAGAGACGGTTACCATGCGGTGTCCCTTCTGCCAACACACAGATAGTCGGGTTCTAGAATCCCGATCTCCCACTGCCGGTCAGAGTGTGCGGCGACGCCGGGAGTGCTTGAACTGCAAGCGTCGCTTCACCACTTACGAACGAATCGAGTTTGTCCCCATTACCGTCAGCAAGCGGGATGGCAGACGGGAGTCGTTTGACCGATCGAAATTATTGCGCGGGATCGTGCGAGCTTGCGAAAAAACCGGCATCCCCTCGCAGCGGATGGAGGCGATTGTCGATGAGATCGAAGCCCAATTGCAGCAGCTTTCCGCCCGAGAAGTCACCAGCAGCGAGATTGGGGAACTGGTGCTGGGCCACCTGCAATCGCTCAGTGAAGTGGCCTATATCCGGTTTGCTTCCGTCTACCGCCAATTCCGAGGCATCCGCGATTTCGTGGAGACCTTAAACCACCTGCAAAGCCGCCCGGATGCGGCTAGCGCTGAAATTGAAGAAAAAATAGACCTCCAGCCGCCTACAGAGCAGGTATTACTGCCGGCGGAGGGTGCGATCTCCCCAGAACTCGCAGCTAATGCCGCCCCCGCACCCTGACCGCTGAAAGCCGCACCGCCAGCGCCCCCGGCTGCCCGTCCCACCGCTGGAAAATATATCTCCCCATCAGAGCCGGCAAGCAGCCCCCAAAGGAAAGTGCCGGCAGAAATCCCTATTGGAGCGGGTTGGCAGGGGCTTTTTTCTGCCCGCAGGCAAGCTGGAATTTTTTAGCTGGCAGCTCCGCAGGTATGTTCAGAAGCATATAGCCAAGCTATAATAACATATCTATGCTGCAAACGTCCCGAGTGGACCTGTCCAAAGAAGACTTTGCAGCCGTGTAGATGTAAACTGCACCAAAAGTGCACCTACATCCACAGGAGGAACGGTAACTACGGAGATTAAGTCCCAGGAAACGAATCGCATGGTCAATCAGAAAACGCTCACTAAAGAAGTCGGTTTTACCCACCAAGATTTTGCCGCCCTGCTCGACAAGTATGACTATCACTTCAGTCCCGGCGATGTGGTAGCCGGCACGGTATTCAGTCTCGAACCGAGGGGGGCTCTGATTGACATAGGTGCTAAAACAGCTGCGTACCTCCCCATCCAGGAAATGTCAATCAACCGCGTTGACTCTCCTGAAGAGGTCCTGCAGTCCAACGAAACCCGTGAGTTCTTTATCCTCACGGATGAGAACGAAGATGGCCAGCTCACCCTGTCGATCCGGCGCATTGAGTACATGCGGGCGTGGGAGCGGGTGCGCCAGTTGCAGGCAGAAGACGCCACCGTGCGCTCGATCGTCTTCGCCACCAACCGGGGTGGGGCGCTGGTCCGGATTGAAGGGTTGCGCGGCTTTATTCCCGGATCGCACATCAGCACCCGCAAACCCAAGGAAGACTTGGTGGGCGAAGAACTGCCCCTAAAATTCCTTGAGGTGGACGAAGAGCGCAACCGGCTGGTCCTGTCCCACCGGCGGGCGCTGGTGGAGCGCAAGATGAACCGGCTCGAAGTGGGCGAAGTCGTGATCGGGAATGTTCGCGGCATCAAGCCCTACGGCGCATTTATCGATATCGGCGGCGTCAGCGGGTTGCTGCACATCTCGGAAATTTCTCACGACCACATCGACACGCCCCACAGCGTCTTCAATGTCAATGATGAAGTGAAAGTGATGATCATTGACCTGGATGCGGAGCGCGGGCGCATCTCCCTCTCCACCAAGCAACTGGAGCCCGAAGCGGGTGACATGGTGAAAAATCCTGACAAGGTTTACGAGAAGGCTGAGGAAATGGCTGCCAAGTACCGCGAGCAGATGCGGGCCAAACAGCAAGCCCAACAGCAACAGAAGCAAGCCGCACAGCAAGCCGCACAGCCGGCAGCCGCTGAGCCCGCTCTAGAGGTGCCAGACGAAGAAATCGTCAGCGCTGAAGACGCTTAAGCCAAGCTCGGAAAAACAGTGCAGCCGGCAAACCGTATTGCCGGTGGCACAAAGAGGGAAATCCCCTCTTTTTTTTGTAGGAATTGCTGTACTTTTGGGAGTGGAACCCCTTGGCGACCATTCAGTGTCGGGATGTCACATTCGAGAATATCCAATCCGTGATATTTGACAAAGACGGCACCCTGGAAAATACCTCTGAATATCTGAGAAACCTGGGGCAGAAGCGAGCTCGCCTGATCGACGCCCAGATTCCCGGAATTGCAGATCCCCTGCTAATGGCCTTTGGCATTAATGGGGGCACCCTAGACCCCACCGGCTTGATGGCCGCCGGCAGCCGGCGGGAAAATGAAATTGCCGCAGCGGCTTATATTGCCGAAACCGGTCGCGGCTGGCTAGAATCCTTGGCGATTGCCCGCCGCGCCTTTTCAGAAGCCGATCAATATTTGAAAAGCGCCACCCCCTCCCCCCTGTTTGCCGGCAGTCTCGAGGTGATACAATTTCTCTCCAACGCCGGCCTGAAACTGGCCATTCTCTCCGCTGACACGACAGCCAGGGTGCAAAGTTTTGTCAAGCACTACCAGCTCGACGCCTACATTCAGGTGCGTGCCGGGGTCGATGAAGGGCCCAGCAAGCCAGACCCATCCCTGTTTTTCAGCACTTGCCAAGCTCTCGGCGTCGAACCTCAGGCAACCCTGATGGTTGGCGATTCCCCCGCAGATATCGAGATGGCCAGAAATGCCGGTGCCGCCGGCTGTATCGGCATCTGCTGGGGCGCGAGCCTTGCCGCTCACCTGCAAGCCGCTGACGTGACCATCTCCCAATTAGATGAAATCCAAATCCGGCAAACGACCCCCAGCTAAAGCGCAATTTGCCATTTCAAATTAGCGCTCACCGACCGGGAACATTCAGCTTCTCCTAGAAATTGTAAATGCTGTTATCGCCGCCAGTTATTATAGATGAACTGAGTGGGGTGAGAGACCGGGTTTCTTTTTTTGGCCAAACCCAGGTTCAAAGCTTCCCCAGCGCAACAAACCCGGTATCTGAAAGGTAACAGCGGGTGAACTGAGCTATAACACCTTGTCCGTCCAGCCACTATTAAAGGAGGAATAATCCTTGACTCGTCGCTACCTCTTTACCTCCGAGTCCGTCACCGAAGGACACCCCGATAAAATCTGCGACCAAATTTCCGACACCATCGTCGATGCCCTCCTGAGCCAAGATCCCACCAGCCGCATCGCCGCAGAAGTCGTTGTCAACACCGGCTTAGTGCTGCTCACCGGCGAAATCACAACCAAAGCACAAGTCAATTACGTCCATCTCGCCCGCACAAAAATTGCCGAAATTGGCTACACCAACGCCGAAAACGGCTTCTCTGCCAGCAGTTGCGCCGTTCTGGTAGCCCTCGACGAACAGTCCCCTGACATCGCCCAAGGCGTCGGTCGGGACACCAGCGCCGACCCCCTCGATGCAGTGGGTGCCGGCGACCAAGGGCTGATGTTCGGCTTCGCCTGCAACGAAACCCCGGAACTGATGCCCCTGCCCATCAGCCTCGCCCACCGCATCGCTCGCCGGCTCGCTGCAGTGCGCAAAACTGGCGAACTGCCTTACCTGCGCCCGGATGGCAAAACCCAAGTCACCGTCGCCTACGAAGATGGGCGTCCGGTCGGCATCGACACCATCCTGATTTCCACCCAGCACACCGCCACCATTGGCGAGATTTCCGATGAGGCCGCCGTCGCCGCCAAGATTAAGGAAGACCTCTGGACCGCTGTCGTGCAGCCGGTGTTTGCAGACATCGCCGTCAAGCCAGACGCACAAACTCGCTTCCTTGTCAACCCCACCGGCAAATTTGTCATCGGCGGTCCCCAAGGCGATTCTGGCCTCACCGGGCGCAAAATTATTGTAGACACCTACGGCGGCTATTCCCGCCACGGCGGCGGTGCCTTTTCCGGCAAAGACCCCACCAAGGTAGACCGCAGCGCTGCTTACGCCTGCCGGTATGTCGCCAAAAACATTGTCGCGGCAGGGCTGGCGGACAAGTGCGAAGTGCAGCTGAGTTACGCCATTGGCGTGGCCAAGCCGGTGAGCGTGATGATTGAAACCTTCGGCACCGGCAAGGTGGACGAAGACCGGCTGCTGGAAGCGGTCAAAGAGCATTTTGAACTTCGTCCGGCTGGCATTATCCAGGCGTTTAACTTGCGCGGGCTGCCGGCAGAGCGCGGCGGTCGCTTCTACCAAGACGTTGCCGCTTATGGCCACATGGGGCGCACCGATCTGGATCTGCCCTGGGAGCAAACTGACAAAGCGCAGCGGCTACACGACGCCCTGACTCAACAGCTTTCCGCCACCGCCGGCTAGCAATCCTCTCTCGTTCCGGGGCTCCTTATTTCTCCTTTTCTCGTTCCCAGCTCAAGCTGGGAACGACATGATCACAGGCTCTGCCTCCATCTCTCTCGTGAGCGCCTGGAAACGACAGTATGCAGGCTGCTGCCGGCCTTTGACACTGGCGCGACAATACTACTAACATTAATTCGCGTGGCGTGCCGGTAACAAAACTTCACCAGCCGGCGATTTCTGTCACCCCGACTGCTGCGTGACGCCGGTCTGAGACTATTATAGCAGGAGTCATATTGGTTCGGACAATAAGAGCTTCTGGAGCAGGGGAGCAAGGGACGCCGGAATGTACGTTCCCAAAATGCCTACTGCTATATAGACGTAGGTACGGCGTCCGCCGAGCCTGAAGGTCGAATGTCCTAATCTAAGTGGCTACTGCTATAACCATAATTTCTACTCGCCGGCTGATAAGCTGTTATGCTTTTAACTTGCTTTTTTGGGGAGGGGCAGAGCCTCCAGAGGGCTTTTACAACAAAATTATAGGATCAAAAAATTAATAGAACTAATGCTAATTAGATGCACTATGTCTTAGCGCGCGCTCGACAGCAGAGCGGCAGTGGCGCTTGTGAGGGCGGCAGGCGGGGCTGCTGCTCTTTCACCCACGCAGTTAAACTATTGATCTGGCAAGTCCTGACTCCAAAAAAGTGCGCCCGGTTGTTCAGTTGCCGGTGGGACCGCCTCTGCCTTCAACTTGTCTTAATCAATGAGAGTCTCGTCCTAAAGGAATCGCTGTTATGAATCCGAAGCAGAGACAAAAATGAGAAAAAATCAGAAGGTTGGAGAAATTCCGCTACGTTTTAGGCTATGGAATTTTACTGTGGGGAATTCCAACCGGCCTCTGTTATGCCGTCTTATAGCAGTATGCATTTAGGTTAGAACATTAGACCTTCAGGGGGGGCGGGACGCCGTACCTACGTCTATATAGCAGTAAGCATTTAGGAAACCTACATTCCGACCTCCCTTGCTCCCCTGCTCCCGAAGCTTCTATTGTTCTAACCAATATGACTGCTGCTATAACCACTCTTACAGACAATGGTTTTTCGCTCGATCGGGTGCTTTCCTCGCCACTTCTGAGACAGTTGTTTGTTGCCAAAATGGTTATCTTACTGATTTTATTCCCCATTTGTGGGTGCGTTTTGGCTTGGTGGGTGTGGCACTACTGCGAAAAAAAATATTTAGAGCAATAAGTAGTGGGGTGCCTGGCAACGCACCCTATAGCGTTGCTCATCCTTTGTGAGGTACTGAGAAACCCGGGTTCTTAAAGAAACCGGGGTTCTGGGCAAACACGTTCATCCAACTGAGAGCCGCTATATCTTCTGACTGGCTGTTAGAACTAAGAGCGCGGGTCAAGTGGCGCAGCCCAGACAGTGGCGGATGGCCTTTCTGGCTCTCAGGAACAAAAATGAGAGTTTCTCCCACTCTCCCCATCCTTTAGTAACATCTGTTACACAATTTCCTGCAGCTTTCTTCCCAAGTGTCCCCCTTTCAGCGGGAACCCATACTGGAGAGGGGAGTTCCACCCTTTCGGGGGAAATTTTGAGCGCACCCCTTTTTTAGCTGCGCGAGAGCATATACTTATACTTACGGTTGTATTTGCAGCACCGAGGAGATAGGTATGTCCTGGAGCTTCACGATCCCACTGGCAATTGCCCTGACAGTGGCCTATATTTTGAAAAAATCTGCTGACGAAATTGCTTATCTGGCCGTCGCAATTTTAATTGTCAGCTTAGTGTTAAGTTTGGTTATAGCGCCGTGGCCATTCCAGCTCTTGCTGCTGGCGCTTCTCTTGGTCAGCAATCAGCGACTCTCGCAGCCACGCCAGCAGACCGTCCAGCCTGAGGAGGAAGACCAGACGATAAAACTCAGCTATCGCGGAGTCAACTACGAACCCGCCCCTCCCGCCGCTGAAGTGTTTGAGGGTGAAGTAACAGGAAAATACCGGGGTCAGGTTTGGAGAGCTCACCCGGTGAAAAATGCTGTTGCGGCTCAACCGGCTCTCGGGCTGAAATATCGCGGCGCTACCGTTGCTGGTCAGCAGCCTGTCCAACCTCCGGTTGAAGAAACCTCAGTCCAAAACGGCTGATTCTCACAGGGTTGACTTCTCCGGCGGGTCAGGTTCAGCCCCTGAGCGTGACAGTTCAATCAGCGCATTTCATCAGGAGAGCGCTGTGAGGCTCACAGGTGGTGGCTTTTTTGTGCTCACCGGCTCCTCAAGACTCATCCGCCTTGGGCGATTGCTGATAGGATGGCATCAGAAAAATATGCCGGCACCCGCCATGCAGTCACTCCAACAATTCGCCAGGAAACTAAAAAAAGAAACTTCCGCGATTTATCTGGCAAGCAAACACCCCAAAGTGCCTTGGTACGCAAGGCTGCTCGCCGCTGGGGCTGTGGCTTACGCTTTCAGTCCCACCGACCTGATTCCCGATATGATCCCCGTGATTGGATATCTGGATGACCTGCTGATCGTGCCGGTGGGAATTTGGCTGGTACTGAAAATGATTCCCCCGGAAGTTTTAGCAGAGTGTCGGGAGAAAGCGGAAGCCGCCACAAGTGAGGGAAAACCGGCGAACTGGGTGGCTGCCGGTGTAATAGTAGCTATTTGGGTGCTTTTGGGGATTTTGGGCGTTTTGTGGCTGGGACGCATCCTGAAACGCTGAATAAAACAATCTGCTTGCGGTCAAAAGCAGGCAGAGCCGACCGAGCGGCGCTCCCAAGCAGAGTCTGGGAACGCGGGTATAGCAGTAGCCACTTAGATTAGGACATTAGATCGAGAGGGGGGGCGGGACGCCCCCCTACGTCTATATAGCAGTAGGCATTTAGGAAACGTACATTCCGGCCTCCCTTGCTCCCCTGCTCCCGAAGCTCCTATTGTCCTAACCAATATGACTACTGCTAGAATGCCGGCTGAAAGCTGATTTATAAAGTAATTGTTAACCCTGAACGGGGCCAGAAACTCGGTTTCTTCAAGAAACCGGGTGTCTTCACTCAGTACAAGAAACCCGTTTTCTTTTTACTTATTAGTAGCGAATTTGCATAGTAACCGAGGCTTGCACTTCCTGCTCACCCCCGATCGCCGGCGTGCTTGCCGCTATGTCAGATTGAAGGATGCCGGTTTTGACCAAGAAGGGTTGCGGAACGGGACTGCCGGCGTTAACCTGAATATTGACAATCTCCCGGCGGGAGAAATTGAGAACGCCTAAAACAGCATCCGCTTGTTTTTGGGCGTCGTCAGTCGCTTCCCGCAGCGCTTGCTGGCGAGCCTCTCGCAGCGCGGCGTCACTGGCGACAAAGCTAATACCGTCAATGCGAGTCGCGCCAGCTTTAATCGCATCATCCAGCAGCGTCCCAGATTTCTCCGTAGCAATGCGAAAGCTGACGGTATTAGTGCCAACAAATCCCGTAAGGCGCTGTCTGCCATTTTCATCGCGATAAGTCGGATTGAGGCTAATGCCGGCAGTTTGCAGTTTTTCCACATTTCGAGAGCGCAGCAGCGCCACCACTGCATCCGAGCGCCGCGCCACCTCCTGCTGCACCTGCTGAGCGGTTTGACCCGTGATTTCTACGCCCAGAACCACCTGAGTCAGAGTGGTGGGAACGGCTACCGAACCCTGACCGGTTACTGTGATAATTCTGCTCTGTTGCTCTTGCGCCAAAACCGGCTCCCATCCAGTCAGGCTGAGCGGAACAAGCACTAAAGAGATTGCTGTCAAGTGACTCCAGAAATTGCCCCGATATCGGGACGCGACAGTTCGATTCAACACAGTTTTCCTCCCCAAGGGTTTGGATTGAATATTTTATCTGTTATCAAAGAAAATACGGGGGGGTTTGCAGATATCCGAAGAAAACTGCAGAGTTCTGGATTGAACCCGCTGGGGCGGGGGAACCAAAGCTAATATAATTTCCGCCGGCATCCCTACTGTAAGGTAGGGATCGGTTCGTGAGTAACCTTTGTCACTGACAGCAGTAAGGCTCTCCCTGTGGAAGCACCCCAGTTCTGTGGGATACTGCTCAGAAGGGCAATTTTAGAGCGATGCCCAATGCCCCATGCCCCATGCCCCATACCCGATGCCCCATGCCCCATGCCCCATGCCCGTTCCGATCCCAACTTGAGATCAGTAGCGAATTTGCAGGGTGACGCTGGCTTCTACCGGCTGCTCGCCACCGACGACCGGCGTATTGGCGGCAATTTTACCCGACTGAAACGCTTCCGACCGGGCGGCGAAAACGGGCTCTGGCGGGCGGGCTCCGTCAATCTGAAGGCTGACAATTTCCCGCTCGGTTAAATTCAGCGAATTCAGAAGGGCGGTGGCTTGCTTTTTGGCATCGTCGGCGGCTTTGCTGATGGCTTGCTCGCGAGCTTTTGCGATCTCACTGTCACTGGCGACAAAGCTAATCCCGTCAATGCGAGTCGCACCGGCTTTAATCGCATCATCCAGCAGCGGCCCAGATTTCTCCGTGGCAATTTCAAAGCTGACGGTGTTAGTGCCGGTATATCCCGTCAGGCGCTGCTCGCTGTTTTGGTAACTGTAGGTGGGGTTGAGACTGATGCCGGTGGTTTGGAGCTTTTCCACATTGCGGGATTGCAGCAGTTTCACCACCGCATCCGAGCGCTTCGCCACCTGCTGCTGCACCTGTGCGGCGATTTTCCCCCCGACTTCCACCCCCAAGCTGACTCGGGCTTTCGTCGCGGGAATTCTTTCCACGCCCCGCCCAGTGACAGTGAGGGTTCGAGGTAATTTTTCTGGAGCGGGAACGGACTGACACGCTGTTAAACCGATCAGACTCAGGACTAAAGGCAGGATTTTCAAGCGATTCCAGGTCTGGGACATACAGCCAATCGAGAGGGATTGAGTCATAATAACTACTCCGAGCGAGACAGAGGGGGGTTTTTGTATTTCCAGTCTGCCACCGGCACCGGCTTTCAGTGCGAGCGGTTACAGTTTTGGAAACTGAACAGGGGGCTGACAAGCAATGTCTCTGGGGGTGGGAGGCTCTCTCTAAACCCGCCGGCACTCTCGCTCTTGAGCAAAAATTACCAGTGGAAAGTGAGGGGGTGCCAGCAGGTGCGTTCCAAAAGGGCAAAGATACCGGAGATGCGGCTGCTGATTCCCCAAAAAATGATATAATAACCCAAGTTACTACTTATAAGTCTAAGCCTCCATATCCTCCCAACCCCCCTTAAAAAAGGGGGCGCTTTGAGATTCTTCCCCCCCCCTTTTGTAGTGCCGGTGGGACAAAAGCCCGCCCCGGCTAGGGGGGAGCGCTCCTGACTCACTTGTAGGTAGCAACTTGAGTTAGAATATTATACCGCACTAAAACCAGCGTGTCAACAGCCGTCGGAGATGGGATTCGAGAGGAGTGTCGTGCCAAGCCAGAGTCAGTTCTAGGCGCACTCACCAAAAAATTGGTTGCGGGTATTTTTTTGCGGCGACGATCCACGAACTGCGCATGCGTAACGCACCCGCCTGCTGTCACTGACTGCTGGAATGTTTCAGGTTTCGATAGCTTGTCCGTAACGGTTAACGATGCGGCTTTCTCCTTCCTTAGCGGTGACGTTTTCATAGACGCCCTCATCCCGCTTGACAAGCTTGCTGAAACCGGCACTCTTGTATTCGCTGTCTGAGGTGGGCGTCAGCAGCCTGGGGGCGCTGATCAGCCGGCGCACGGTGGCGTCTTCCGGAGTGTTGCCTGGATCGAGTTTTGCTAATTTGCACACATCACCCCAGGTCTTGACTTCCTGGTTCAGACTGTGCCAAACTTCGACCTTCTGGTTATTGCTAGGACAGAAATAATCGTAAATAGGCATGGGGAGAACCTGTATCAAAACCAATTCGCTAATTGATGGTAAACAATTATAGCACAGTATAGCTAGGAGCGTGCCGGTCAAGCAAATCGCCCTGACACTGATGGATGCAGTCAGCCGCAGGCTAGAGGGGGTCGCCACAAGTGCGGCAGACTCTTGTGAGTGAGGCGTCCCGGGGTGAAGTTTGAGAGTTCATTCCGCGCACCTGGTTGGGCTACAGCCCAACTACTTTCTTTGGGCTAAAGCCCATACTGCGCAACCTTTGGGCTAAAGCCCAACTACTTTCTTTGGGCTAAAGCCCAACTACTTTCTTTGGGCTAAAGCCCATACTGCGCAACCTTTGGGCTAAAGCCCAACTAGGAACTTTTGGGCTTCAGCCCAACTACATACTTTGGGGGATGACTCCTGACCCCCTAACCTGAGACAATCATATTAAATTAGGCGCAGCACGGAGTGGGGGAAAATGATTCCATCCTGGATGGCGGTCGGGGCGGTGACATTCTTGGTAGCGCTAGCCAGTGGCTTGACAGCGCCTGATGACATCAGGTGGTTCAGACGCCTGCTCCGGCCCAGCTGGCTGACTTTTGAGCCAGCTATCCCATTTATCTGGACTTTTATCTTCATTTGCGGGGCTTGGGGGGCGGTCATCGTCTGGGAAACAGATCCGGGAAGCCAGAGAACCTGGTGGCTGATGGGGCTGTACCTGCTGGTGGAAATCGCCATCATCGCCTACACGCCGGTGATGTGCAAACTGCGCAGCCTTAAAGCCGGCACGATTATCGGGGCGACCGGCACCCTTTTGGGCCTGCTGCTGGCCCTGGCCGTCTGGCAGGTTTCCCTACCGGCAGCTTTGTTGCTGCTCCCCTATCTGATTTGGAGCCCAATTGGCACCTACACCACTTGGGAGATGATTCGCCTCAATCCGGCAGACCGGTAGAGCGAGGCTGAATTCAATCAATTGCGTGAGGGGGAGAGCGATCGGGGGGTTAATTTTTCCTAAAAGGGGTTTTGAACAGGGAGTGAACTGAGGAAAATAGAAGGTTTCAATCCCGTTTCCAAAGATTCGCTGGCCAAAAATCTTCTCCTCCTACCTCCTGCTAAAATCATTATCGCATTAATATGGGCTTCTTTGCACAACCGGGATGCTCCCGGCGGACGAACTCCTCAAAGAGGGCAAAAGTGGCCTGCTTTACTCGGTGGCCGGCAGCTAGCAATCTATGCCCCAAGGCGATCTAGAGTTGAACATCGCCGCGCCAGCACTCCGTCAAAATTGTAAGGCGCACGCTTCCTCTCCTAAGGAGATTGCTGATTAAAATTATGATTCAGGACAATCCGAGCCTAGAGACGCCACCCTCACTGGTGGCTGAAACACCTCTGCCGCTCACCGAGCCGTGGCTGATATACGCCATAGGAGGTGGCTGGGGGCATCTCACCCGCGCTTTGGCCCTGGGTCGGATTGCAGCTCGAGAAAGGCCGGTGTTCGTACTTTGCAACAGTCCCTATGCCGCTCACTTGCTGCGCTACGAGGCGCGCCGGAGAACCGGCAGCAAACAATTCCCTCACCCCTCACCCCCGATGGAAAACCCTTCTGATTTCACTGGGGAACTGCTGCCGATAGTTGAGGGCTGTTACCTGCATATCATCTCACCTGACGCCTCCGACCGCGCCACCAGAAAACAGGTGCGCCAGGTGCTTGCTGCCGAGGAGTACGAGTGCGCGATTGTGGATACTTTTCCCAAAGGACTGGGGGGCGAGCTGGCAGATATCTTGCCAGGGCTGGCAGCACCCCGGATTTTGGTGCACCGCGACATTAATCCCGACAGCGTGCGGGCGCTTGACTGGCCGCGCTTTGTGGCGGAAAATTACCAGCTGGTGATTGTTCCGGGAGAGGGCGAGGGGCTGCCGCTGTCGCACTTGCCCGGGGTTGAGCACACGGCACCGTGGCTGATTCGCAGCGCCGGCGAACTGCCCGATGTCGCCCGCGCCCGCACCCTCCTGGGTTTAAACCCCGCCCTCACCGAGCCTGTGGTGGCGGTCTGCGCTGCCGGTCGCCCTCAAGAGCTGCGCTTGTACGGCCACTTGACGCGGGCTCTGGCGGAGAAATTCACCGGCGTCACGGTGCGCTGCTTGGCTCCTGAGCGTCCGAAAAACTGCCCGCCTGAATTGTGGGCCTTTCACTGGCCCGCCATAGAGTGCTTGCCGGCAGCTGATGTCGTTGTTGGGGGTGCCGGTTACAACACCTTTTACGAGTGCGCCGCTGCCGGTGTGCCCTTGGTGGCGTTTGCTTTTGAGCGCCGGTACGACCGGCAGGCGCTGCGGGCTGACCGGGCGTACCGCCGGTATCCCGGGCAGGTGTTACGGGTTGAGAGTGTGGGAGCGGCGCTCAAGGCGGTTGGCCACCTCCTCAGTGTGACCACCAGCGACCGGCTCCGTCCCGCCTACCGAAATGGCGCTGCCGATGCCGTCGGGCTGATTTCCCAGCTGGTTGCCGAGCGCGCTGGCCTTCCCTAAGCGCCGGTTAGAAACAAGAAACCCGGTTTCTTAAAGAAACCCGGGTTTCAAAGGGCAAATAAAAAACCCGGTTTCTTAAAGAAACCGGGTTTTTGGCTGCGGCGCAGCATTAGAGATTAAGCTGGAAGCATCGGATTAAAACCTAATGCCAATAGCGGTTTGCACCGACACCGCCCCCGCCTCACTTTCATATCCTTTGGGGGCCCACATCAAGTCCACAAGGAACATGCTGTAATCGCCCACATACCCTTCCGCCCCTGCTATAATTATCGGGCTTGAGGTGTTGCCAATCGTGTTGTTGGCACTGCTGCTGTTGATGCTGTAACCGGCTCCCACATAGCCATCAATATTTGACTTCACCTTAAAGTCATAGGTCGCTGTCGGAACTAGCATCTGGGTGTATTCCCCAATCAGCGCTATCGGTCGCACTGAAAATGTGCTGCCTATGGGAATTTTGCCCCGCAACACCACAGCAATGTTATCGCTGTCGCCACTGCTGTTTATCGGGTTGTTCAAAAATGCCGAGGAGTGACCGATGGCGATATACGGCTGCCGGTTAGGGCCGCTTTTCTTTGCGGTCTTTCCAGGGGCATTTTCCGCCAGAGCGGCAGAGCTAAAACCCAGACAGGCGAGAAGAGCCAGACTCGCAGCCAGCCGGCTGTAATTGGCGAAACTCGCCCTCGGTTCAGGGGCGGTATGGCTGAAAAATTTAGGAGTTTTCATATCGGGTAATCCTGGAAACTAATCCAGATGTCGCCTGCTAGATATCCCCCGGCGGAAACATCTATCAAAGGCTCACCTGTATACCCGTTTCAGGACTTCCGTCTCCCGGTCAGGAGACTGGCCTCAATATCTTATAAGCTCCGGGTTCGCTCCCGGGTTAACTGATTAAATAAAGTCCGCTTTTATCAGAAACTAAAAAATGTATTAAAATAGCTCCCGTGCGGCTGGTGCGGGAATTCACCGGCACGCCCCGCAACGAACGTGACCGCCCATACCCTGTACCCATGACAAAGCTGATTATCCAAATTCCTTGTTACAGCGAGGAAAGCACCCTGGGGGTAACGCTGGCCGCCCTGCCGCGACACCTGCCCGGAGTTGATATCATTGAGTGGCTGGTGATTGATGACGGCAGCCGCGACCGCACCGTAGAGGTGGCCAAGGATTTCGGGGTCGAGCACATCGTTCGTTTCCCCACGAACCAAGGACTCGCCAAAGCCTTTATGGCTGGGCTAGAAGCCTCTCTCAAAGCCGGTGCCGATATCATCGTCAACACCGACGCCGACAACCAGTACAGTGCCGGCGACATTCCCAAACTGATTGCGCCAATTCTATCGGGTCAAGCGGAAATTGTCGTGGGAGCCCGCCCTATTTCAGAAATTGAACACTTTTCTCCGGTGAAAAAGTTTCTGCAAAAACTGGGCAGTTGGGCCGTGCGCCTCGCCAGCAATACCGACATCCCGGACGCCCCCAGCGGCTTTCGCGCGTTCAGCCGCGCAGCAGCTATGCGGCTGAATGTGTTTAACGAATACACTTATACCTTAGAAACGATTATTCAAGCCGGCCAGAAGGGGATGGCAATCGCCTGGGTGCCGGTGCGCACCAATCCGCAACTGCGCTCCTCCCGCCTGGTCAAAAGTATCCCCTCTTACGTTGTCCGCTCCCTGTTCACCATCCTGCGGATTTTCATGGTTTACAAGCCGCTCCGCTTTTTCCTGTTCTTGGGGAGCGTGCCGTTTAGTGCCGGCTTTACCCTGGGCGTCCGCTGGCTGGTGTATTTTTTTGCCGGCACTGAACGCACCCGCATTCCCAGCTTAATTCTCGCCGCGATTTTGATGCTGATCGGCTTTCAGCTGTGGGTTTTGGGTCTGCTGGCGGATTTGCTAGCAGCCAACCGCAAGCTAATCGAAGAAATCCAGCTGCGCCTGCGCCGGCAAGACTGCCACAAGGACTGAATTAACATGAAGAGAGAGAGCGGAATGGGGAGTGGAGACGCGACAGAAGGCGTTCGCAGACCAGATTTTTGCTTCGGGCTTTTTCCTTTAATAAAAAATGAGTAGAGACTTATTTGCGCAAGTAGCGCTGGCACAAATTCCCAAACTCCTGACCCTGTGCGACCGCAACCCGCACAGCCCTACTTACGGCTGTTTCGACCGCAATTTCTGGCATTACAAAATCATTGACTTTCCCAGCGGCATGTCCCAGGAATTCGTCTGGCCACTGGCCCTGGCTTACGACACGGACCTGCCAGACAACCCCTTCTACCGGCAGCCCGCCATCAAGCAGTGGGTGGGAGCCGGCATCCTGTACGCCGCCCGCAGCGCCCATCCAGACGGCTCCTGCGACGACTATTTCCCCTACGAGCGTGCCGGTGGGGCAGCGGCTTTTTCCTTGCTCGCCTGTATCGAAAGTTACCAGCTCCTCGAGCTGGACAGCCTGGAAATGCTGAGGTTCTTTGAAAAGCGGGCGGACTGGCTGGCCAATCACCACGAGAGCGGCCAGCTGGCCAACCACCAAGCCCTGATCGCCCTGTGTCTGGAATTGCTCTCGGCGCTGCTCAAAACCTCGAAGTGGAAGCGAGCCAAGGCCATGCGCCTGGAGCGAGTCCTGGAGTGGCAAAGTTCGGAAGGCTGGTTTCAGGAATACGAGGGCTGCGATCCGGGCTACCACACGCTGACGATTTCCTGTCTGGCGAGAATTGACCAGCTCAAGCCAGATGTTCGCTTAAAAAGAGCCCTCACCAAAGCCATTGAGTTCGCCGGCCATTTCGCGCACCCGGATGGCTCCTACGGCGGCGAATACGCCAGCCGCAACACCTATAACTTCTTCCCCCACGGGTTTGAATTAGCCGGTCGCTGGCTCCCCCAAGCTTTGCGCATTAACGACCTGTTTTTGAGTGGGCTGGCGAGTGGCAAAGGCGCTTGCCATTCCGATGACCATATTATCGGACACCACACTTGGAATTATTTACTGGCTTGGCGGGATTTTGTCCCAGAAAGGCTGGCACCTGCCCCCCGTCCGGCGGGTCGCATTTGGCTCCCAGAAGCCCAAATCCTCATCGACCGCCGCTTTTCCGCAGGGAAACAGCCGGCAGCGGGAACTGGAGGAGCCGGCACAGCGGAACTTTACCTAGCCGCTAACAAAGGCGGCGTTTTCAAACTGTTTCGCGACCGGCAGCTGGTGGCGTCCGACACCCAGTTCTCCCTGCTGGTGCGCCAGGGCAAAACCGTGAAAAATGCCGTTGGCCACTTGATTGGCTCCTGTCAAGTCCAGCTGGGAGAAAACGATATTATTATCACCGGCCAGATGGGCTGGTCGAAACAGCAGCAGATGACTCCTTTCAAATTAATTATACTGCGGGCAGCCATGCTGACATTTGGGCGTTTTTTCCCCAATTTTATCCGCAAACTTCTGCAAAAAATGCTGATTGTCGGCAAGAATGACGCCCCGTTTCACTTCACGCGCAAGCTGGAGTGGGAAAAGGGCCGGTGGCACGTCACAGATGAATTGCAGGCTGAATCTTGGACTGATGTCGCCGCTGCCAGTATTGGCGGCGACCAAACTTCGATTTATGTGGTGATGAGCCGCACGTTTCAAGCCGGTCAGTTGCAGCCCTGGCTAGACCTGACCGCTGAAGTCCGGCAGCTGGGTGCCGGTGAGCCGCTGAAAGTGGAGCGGTGGCTGTGAGGTGTTAGATCGCTTGTCCCTGCGGATTTTTTTTTATTAACCGCCCCCGTGAAGGAGCGCCAAGGAAAGAAAATAGAGAGGGTTTCACAAAGCATTTATAACGGCTAGAGTAAGAGCTGCTGATTCCCACAAATTGGCATGGCATCAGTCGCGATTTTCCCCTGCTCTGCGCTGGGAGGCAGGGGGGACGCCTGCTCTGCGGGTTGTGCCGGCCCCCGGAGCCTGTGGGGCGCTGCAGATATTTGTACTTTATTGAATAGAAAACCGCTGTAGCTTTTTGGCCGCGCTGAGAGGGAGCGCACCGGCTTTTAGTCCTTCAGACAGATGTTTGGGAAGCGAGCCGCATGGTAGCTTGCTGGCAGAAGGAATTGCTGAGATATCGCACGCCGGCCTAGACCTGCCGCGTAGGGGTTTCCACTGTGGGGGGCCGGTGGATATAGGAAAATAAGGAGAAAGCCGGTGAACAGATCGCTGTTTCGTATGGGGCTGGGGCTTTTAGTAGCATTTTTTGGGTTCATCAGCTACTTGAGCACCACTGTGAAAAACCCCGTGACTGGGGAAAAGCAACATGTGCAACTTTCGCCGCGCCAGGAGGTGGCTCTCGGGCTGCAGGCGCGTCAGGAAATGGCTGCTGAGTATGGCGGGCTCTATCCCGACAGCGCCCTGCAGGAGTATATCGAACAGGTGGGGCAGCGGGTGGTGCGGCAGTCGTCGGCAGCAAGGGCGGGGTATCCCTTCGACTTCCACTTGCTGCGGGATTCTCAAACCGTTAATGCCTTTGCGCTGCCGGGGGGACAGGTTTTCATTACTGCAGGTTTAATGAAGCGCTTGCAGTCGGAAGCGCAACTGGCGGGGGTGCTGGCGCACGAAGTCGGTCATGTGATTGGCCGGCACGCGGCGGAGCACTTGGCGAAGCAGCAATTGGGCTCAACGCTGGTGACTGCGGTTGGGGTTGCGGCGAGTGACGAGCAGGGGCGCGGCAGACAGGCGGCGGCGGTGGCGCAGGTGGTGAACCAATTGGCGAAGCTGCGCTACGGGCGTGGCGACGAGCTGGAAAGCGACCAGTTGGGGGTGCGGTTTATGAGCGAAGCCGGTTACGATCCCAGGGCGATGGTTGAGGTGATGGAGATACTGGAGTCCGCAAGAAGTGGGAGCGCACAGCCGGAGTTTTTGAGCACTCACCCGAACCCGGGCAATCGCAGCCAGCGTTTGCGGGAACTGATTGCCCAGACTTACCCAAACGGTGTGCCGGCGAATCTGGAATCCGGACGCGATAAGTTCTCTAAGAATGTGCTGCCCAGGCTCGCCGGCAGGTAAGCTATTAGGCATTAGATCGAGAGGCCCGGCGTTAGCGCAGCGGCGCGTAAGCGCTACGCCGTACCTACGCCTTTTATCCCTAGGCCACTGATGTCCGCGCCCAATATGACTGCTGCTATAATGCTGCATTTGGTCGAAAGGAGGCAGTCGCTTCGGAACTGCGCGCACCGTCACCAGTGAAACCTTGCCTCACTGCAGGGCAACGGTTGGGCTAAAGCCCAACTACAAACCTTTTCAAGTCATATCCCCCACAGCAGCGTTCCCAGGATCTGACTTGAAAATGCGCAATACTTGCAGGTGGGTTCCCTAAGAGGGAACCCACCCTACTTCTGCGGGGGAGCCGGTTGGGCTAAAGCCCAACTACAAACCTTTCCCTCGCTACCGGACCCGATATGGTACGATCGCTTCACGCTCAACGCTCGCTACTTGATGAAACGACTTATCTCCCTCGCGGTTAGCTCGCTCATTCTGGCAGTTATCTACGGGAAAATTGACTTTCCCGCCCTCATCCAAGTCTTGCAAAATTGCCACCGGCTTTGGATGGCTGTCAGCCTGGGGATGGTGGTTCCGCTGACGGCGCTCACCTCGTGGCGCTTGCAACAGCTGGCACCGGCAGGCACCGGCTTGGGTTTCGGCGAAGCCAATCGCCTAATTTTAGCCGCCAGCACCCTCAATATGGTGCTGCCCTCGAAAATGGGAGATATCGCCAAAGCCTATTTTATGCGCGAGCGGGGGCAGTTGAGCGGGGCGCTGTCGCTGTCGCTGGTGGTGTTTGAAAAAGCGTGCGACATGCTGTCGCTGCTGCTGTGGTGCGCCTTTGGATTAATCCTGCACCCCCAAAAAGACTGGCTGTTCTGGATAATGACCGGCACTGTGGCGTTTGGGCTGGCTGCCGGCTTGCTGCTGCTGAGTTCGCGCCGGTTCGCCGAGCTGTTTTTTGCCACCGGCAGCCGGTTGGCACCCAAAAAATTCCGAGTCAAGCTTGACAAATTGCGCTTTTCGTGGTATGCAACGCACGAGTATTTTTGGCGAGACAGAGCCCACTTGGCAAAAATTGCCGGCACTTCAGTATTTATCTGGTTTGGGCACCTGCTGCAAATTTGGTTTTTTATCCTCGCCCTCAACGCTTGGACGCCGTTTCTGGCGAATTTGGCGCTGTCTCCCCTAGCGATTCTCGCCGGGTTGCTGCCCTTGACGTTTGCCGGTGTTGGCACCCGTGACGCCGCCCTGATATTATTTTACCAGCCGTATTTCGATGCCAGCACCGGCGCGGCGCTGGGGTTGCTGTGCACTTCCCGCTACCTGATTCCCGCGATTGCCGGTTTGCCTTTTCTGGGACAGTATCTGGCAGCGGTTCAAAAAACCTAACTGCTTCATAGTAGCGTTGCTGCGCAACGCTACAAGTGGGTGATATACTAGCCTGGTATCTCGTTGCACCGGCTGTGCCGGTGCCGCCCGGTTGAAGGGGCGTCACTCTCTCTTGCGGGGAGAGATAATGCTGCCAGATGTCAGTTCAAAAAAAATCTAATGAGGAATCTAGAAATGCAAGTGGATCGACCCAGTAAACATTTAAACCCAAGGCAAATGGCCATCGACAGTGTGGCCCTGGCAATCTTCACAATTTTGGCAATTTTAATTAACGGCTACCAGTTTGCGAATGTCAATCACGACGTGCATGTCCCTTTTCTGCTCAAGGCAGCTAACCCATCCCTGTTCCCCAATGCCAATGATTTAATGTTTAGCTTTCCCTTTAATAACACTCTATTTTACGCCCTCTCAGCACCTTTAGTCAAGCGTATAAATATTGAAGCTCTCTTCTTCGGGTGTTATATAATCGCCGCTTTTTTCTATTATTTTGCGGTGTTTGGCTTAGGTAAACTCATCTTTAAATCCAGAGCCGTTGCCTATTTGTCTGTTATTTTATTGCTGATCTATAAAATATCAATAGCCGGCGAGTCAACCTATTACGAGCTTTTCTACTACAACAACCTAGTGATGCCCGGGTTGCTAGGGGCCATCTATCTATTTCTCAAAGAGCGCTATGTATGGTCGTTTGCAATCACTGGTTTGGCTTTTGATATCCACGCCCTGTCAGCTTCCCATGTCATGGCCATGTTTTTGTTTTATTTTGCTTTTAATCGAGGCGATGTTTCAATAAAGCAGGTGGGCAAATCTCTGATAGCCTTTCTCATCTGCGCCTCGCCACTTTTACTCTGGAAAATATTAGGCGGCGGCTCGTCTATATTTTATACGACCACCAATTGGTCAGAATGGTTAATGATTATGAAAATCCGAAATGGCCACCATCTCTTCCCCTCCACATGGAAAATAAAGGGGTGGGAGCCAATACTTCTCTATATCGCGCTGGTGTTCTGCTCAATCAAGTACAAGCCCGAACCAAGATATCACAAAAAACTGATGGCATTTTGTTGGGCAATTCTGGCGTTATGTGTGACAGGAACAATCTTCTCTGAGATCGCACCTCTCAAGCCGGTCCTGATGTTTCAATTCTTGAGAAGCGCTAATTTTTTTATTATCTTCTCTATATTTTACGCGAGCAATTGCATAATGTCTTTAATATTAGCGCCTGAAAAGCCAGCAAAATTTCTCGCAGCTGCTCTGGCCACTGCCCTGTTTTTTTGGGGCGCTAATATAAACAGCTTGTCAGTGGCGATTTTCATATTCAGTTTAGCCTGGACAGCGAGATTTACCTGTGAGAGGGGGGCTTGGCGGAGAGAGTTAAAAGTTTCCTGGATATTCTTATCCATCGTATGCCTCTGCATTATTGGTGCGAATGCGGGCACCAATCGCATTGATTTCCCCCCCAAAAAACTCAATGAGTGGCAGCAGCTTCAGGTGTGGGCGAAAACCCATACTGACCCGGCAGATTTGTTTATCACTCCTCCCTATATGAAAGGATTCAGGATTTTTTCAGAGCGGAGCACTGTGGGAGACTGGAAAGATGGAACTCTGGCATTTTATAACGATGAATTGGGGGCTGAATGGTGGAAGAGAATGAAGGAGTTGGGATATTCCAAATCTAAGTATGGCTATAAATATAGGGCGGGTTTCGATGCTTTGACCCAAGCCGACTTTAACCGGTTGGCCAGCGAGTATCGCGCCAGCTATTTAGTGGTCAGCAAACCCAAAAGCTTGAATTTTAACATTGTCTATGAAAGCCCGCAATTCTTGGTTTACCGGCTGCCCTAAACTCCGCCTGCAGGATTTCTCCGTGGCCATCCTGGCTGCGGCCCCATCCCTGCGTCCCTGCGACAGAAAACCTGAAGCTGGCAAATCCTATAAATGCACCGGCTACCTCCGGCCCACCATGCCAGCAGGATAGGGTATAAGTATTCGGTGTTTCGGAGTATAGCTAGTGTTAAGATAGCGGCAGGGGGAATGTGAGAAATCACCTACTTTTATCAAAATGTCAACTTTAACAGAGGATGCATTAGAAGCCGGACGAAGATATCTATCCACAGGCGCAATTTCTGCCGGCATACTGCGCCAAGTCGTGTGCCGCGCCTGGGAAAGGTCGCACGAGCAGGGGGCTAACGCCCGCGCTCTGCAAGCCGAGAAACTGTCAAACTTGGAAACCGAGAGGTTGCTAGAGCGACAGCATTTTCTGATTAGTGCGGCTCGCCCCTATATCAGACTGCTGTCGCAGGCGGCGGGGGCTGACCGTCACGCTGTAATGCTGAGCGAACCGAACGCTATCGTCCTCGATGTGGTGGGTGATGAGCGGAGCGTGCGCGGCCCAGAAAGTGTTCCCGGACCCGGTTCTTTACTCACAGAAGGAGTCGCCGGTGCAAATGGTCTGGGAACGCCCTTAGCGGAAGCGGGTTATGTTGAAATCATCGGCCCCGAGCATTTCATTGAGGGCTTTCATCCATTTAGCTGCCAAGGAATTCCCCTGCGCAATGACAAACAGGAGATTGTAGGAGCGCTGAGTATCTCCGTGCGCCGGCAGGAGGTGGGACAGCGGCTGAAAGAAATTTTGCTGTGCGCGTCGCACGGAATTGAAGCCGAATTGCTGCAAGGCCGGCTCGAAGAAGATATGCGCAGCGTACTCACCGCCGCGCCTGATGACTATAAGGCATTAGAAGAACTGCGGCAAGATATTATCCAAGCCCAAAATGCGGGGCGCTTGCGACTGGAGGCAGTCTCTCGTTTGGCCGCAACTAACCGCTTGGACTACGCTCTCCAATTGCTCCGACAAGCGGACGAATCGATTCAGCTGTTTCGCCGGCGCGCTGCCCTCTGGCGCGATTTGGCATCCTTAGAGATTGGGGCAATCCAACCCGTGTCGCTGACAGACACTGTACGCGAGCTAGTCGATCTCCTCTCTACAGAAGCGGCAATCCGCAAGATTGAAGTTATAATAGAAATTCAGGAGCCAGTCAAAGTGCGAGCCGATCCAAGAAGTCTTTCACGCGGGCTTTTTCACTATTTTGTGCGAGCTTTTGAGATTGCCGGCTCTGGGGGTGCAGTGCGGGTGGAAGTCCTTATGGTGCCTCTTTTATCGGAAGGGCAAGCGCGCTTAAGTCCGATTCCAGCACCCCGCAGTGTAAAATCAGAGCCGTCCCCATTTATTCTCGCATTTCCGATCGAGAGGCAGAAGCTATGAACCTGAACAACCCAGTAAAAGGCAAGGTGCTGATTGCGGACGATGACGATGACGGTCGAGCGATGCTGGCTTTTCTGCTGGACATGGAGGGGTGGCAGGTTGCGCAAGCCCGTAATGGCAGGGAAGCCCTAGAAAAAGTGCTAGTGGACAAACCGCACGTCTTGGTTTTAGATAATCGCATGCCAGAACTGACGGGGGCAGAGGTTTGCCAGCGCCTCCGCGAACAGGGAATCGGCGTGCCGGTTGTGTTCGTTACGGCGTACAGTGATGGCCAGGAACTCGCTGACTCTCTGGGACTTCGCTATTTCTTAAAGAAGCCCTACGATTTTCCGGATTTATTTGCCGCGCTCGATTCCGCTTACCGAGATTCTCAAACCCAAAATTGAGGAGGGCTCTCTAAAACAGCTGGGGTGTGCATAAAAAACAAAGGGGGAGCATCCCGTTTTTGCAAAGACTGTTACCCTCACCCCCCTAACCCCCCTCTCCCAGGTCGGGAGAGGGGGGAAAGAATCAAGAATTCTCCCCTCACCCCAAAGTGGGAGAGGGGTTGGGGGTGAGGGGGATTACAAAAATGGAATGCTCCCGGTTACAATCGCTCTCGCACTTGTACTTGGCCTCTTCTTTCGCTTCTTCGATCTTGACCGCAAAGTTTACTGAATTGAGGAATTGTAAAATCTTGACTGTCGGCGTTTGGGACCGGCGGTTTTTGGGGGCGGAGGGAACGCCTGTCCTACGCCTCAACGCCTGTTTAACCTGTAAAGGGATTATGCAACCATGCTGATTGCGCGACTGCACAAATTTATAACAGCACCGGCAGCCAAAACACCCAAATCCAACACCATATTCTGGTTGAGTTTGAGCCTCACCTTTGCAGCCTTTTACGGCCTGCTGGCTTTGCAAGAAGCTTTCAGCAGTAAGTATGTGGTGCAGGACGACGTGCGGCAGCACGTTTTTTGGATGCAGCGGTTTTTAGACCCCCAGTTATTTCCGAATGATTTGATTGCGAATTACTTTCAATCGGTGGCACCGGCAGGATACACGGCGCTGTACCGGGTGCTGGCGGCGGTGGGGATTAACCCGCTGCTGGCGAGCAAACTGCTGCCAGCAGTGCTGGGGCTGATCGCCACCGGCTACTGTTTTAGCGTCTGCACGCAACTGCTGCCGGTGCCGGCTGCCGGTTTCATCGCTTCACTGCTGCTCAATCAGAGCATGTGGATGAAAGACGACTTAGTTTCCGCAACCCCGAGAGCCTTTGCATTTCCCATATTTCTAGCATTTTTGCACTACTTGCTGCGGCGATCTCTCCCCGGCACCGGCATCAGCATCGCCCTCATAGGGCTATTTTATCCGCAGTACGTTTTCATCGCCGCCGGCGCGATCGTCCTGCAGCTGGTGCGCTGGGAGGGCGGGCGCTTGCAACTCACCCAAAACCGGCGGGATTACTGGTTCTGCGCCGCACTGATCGCCGTGGCGATTTTGGTGCTGCTGCCCTTCGCCCTGAAAACCAGTGAATTTGGCCCAACAATCACCGCCGCCGAAGCGAGAAAAATGCCAGAATTCTTGCCCGGAGGGCGCAGCAGTTTTTTCTCCAAAAACCCTGTCGTCTTTTGGATTGATGGCAGGGGAAGCGCCATCCTGCCATCGCGACAGACGGCTCTGGTTTGGTTTGGGCTTTTGCTGCCGGTGCTGCTGCGATATCCCGCCCTCTTTCCCTTAGCAAAACAAGTGACTTCCGGCGTTAGAGTCTTGCCACAAATCGCGCTCGTCTCTGTCGCCATGTTTTTTGCCGCCCACGCCGTCTTGTTCAAACTTCACCTTCCCAGCCGGTACACGGGGCACAGCTTTCGGATTGTGCTAGCCCTAGCAGGGGGAATCGCCCTAACGGTGCTGCTGGATGCCGTCTTCCAGTGGGCGGAAAATCAGACAAAAGACAGCAGCAAGCGGGCAAAAATCATCGCTTTTTCCTGTTTCCTTTTGACTTTTACCACGCTGTTTCTCTATCCCGCCTTTGTAAAAAACTTCCCTAAAACGTCCTACCAAGTGGGTGGAGCGCAACAACTATACTACTTTTTTGCCCAGCAGCCGAAAGACACGCTGATCGCATCTTTGGCGGAAGAGGCGAATAACCTGCCAACCTTTTCCCAGCGCTCGATTTTGGTGGGGAGGGAATATGCCATTCCCTACCATGTGGGTTACTACCGCCGGTTTCGCGAGCGGACAGTTGAGCTGATTGAGGCGCAGTACAGTCAGGATTTGGCACCGGCAAAGCAGCTGATTCAAAAATACGGCATCGATTTCTGGCTGCTGGAACCCTCATCCTTCACGCCCGAGTACCTGATTAAAAATCACTGGCGCTGGCAGTTTGAGCCGGCAAAACAAGCCGCCGAAAGGTTAAAGCGCGGCAAGATGCCGGCCTTAGCCGGTTTGGTGGGGCGCTGTTCCGTTTTCGACAGAGAGGGCTTTAGTGTATTGCCGGCAGACTGCATTCTGAAAGCCGGAAAAAAATAAATCCCAGAAGCTAGTTTTTGAAAGCACCCTCACCCCCCAACCCCCCACAAGGGGAGAGGGGGAGTAAGAAAAATTATAGCGGTTTTCTTATGCGTGAGGTACTGAGAAACCCGGTTTTTTTAAGAAACCGGGTTGTGCTTCATCTAACTGAAACCCGCTATATTTCACCAAATTCCCTCATCAAAACGCCCACCTCTTTCTCCCCCTCCCCGCGTGCGGGGAGGGGGTTGGGGGGTGGGGTTCACCCCAATAATAGCTATTCAATGCGACCGTAACGTGCGATTATTTCAGTGCCAGAATTGCTTTTATTCCTCAGCCAAGCCCACATCTGGTCGCCCAGACAGAAGTGCCACCACTCGTGGGGGTGGCGCTGAAAACCGGCTCGCACCATGATATCTCCCAACAGCTGCCGGTTCTGATGATATTCCCGCTCTTTCGCACCGGCACTGCCGGAAAAATGATAGGGATAGGAGCGCGGCGAGACTTCATCAATCGGAGATCCCATATCCACCGGCTCGCCAATTTCACTCACCAAAGTAACATCCACAGCTGCGCCGGTACTGTGAGGGGGAGGCGTGGCTGGATCGAGACTGGGTTTCGCCCAAAATTGATAGACTTTTTCTAATATCGCTTCCCTTTGACTGGCGGTTAAATCTGTGCCGGTCAACCCTCGCTCTTCCACGAGCTGATTAAAAGTAAAGTCTACCATGAATTGCTGCACTGCCACTGGGCGATAAGCGTCAAAAATCTGGATGCGCCACCCCGGATGCCGGCGCTGCAGCTCGGTTTGGGCGTCAGCGAGCGCCAACCGCACGCCGGCGCGAACATAGAACGGTGACTTCCCGCCATATGGCGCACCCAGCTGCTGGTAAGGGTGAGGCTCGACGAGGGCAAACCGCTCGGGCTCAATAGCCACCAGCGGCTCCAAGCAGTCCTGAATCGGCACTTGCTGATAGGGTTTCATGTCACTTGCCCAAAATGAATTTCTCTCCTTCTTTCTTCAAGCAAATGCTGAATTCCCAAAATCAAGCGGCACATCTTGGAGCCGGCCTTGCCCCACTGCCGAGATGGCTTCCTTGAGAGAGATATCGCCGGTGTACAGAGCGCGACCGACAATCACGCCGCGCACTCCCAGGGGCTCCAGCGCCAGCAGACTCAGCAAGTCAGTAATCGAGGACACGCCGCCAGAGGCAATGATGGGGATGCCAACCGCACCGGCAATCTCTCGCAGCGCCGGCAAATTTGGCCCAGTAAGCGTCCCGTCCCGGTGGATGTCCGTATAGACAATCGCCGCCGCCCCTAACTCAGCCATCTGCTTGGCCAAGTCAGTCGCCAGCACCTCAGAAGTTTGCAGCCACCCGCGCGTCGCCACCTTGCCATTGCGGGCGTCAATGCCCACAACGATCTGCCCCGGAAACTCCTGGCACAGCTGCGCCACCAAATCCGGCTTCTCCACAGCGGAGGTGCCTATTATAGCATGTTTGACGCCTACTGTCAAGATTTCGGCAACCGAGGCGCAGTCGCGCAACCCGCCGCCAACCTGCACCGGCACCGGCACCGCCCGCACGATCGCCTCAATCGCTTGCCGGTTCACGGGAAAGCCGGCTTTAGCACCGTCGAGATCCACCAAATGCAGCCGCGTCGCGCCCTGAGACACCCACTCCCTGGCCACTGCAACCGGATCTTCACTAAAAGTTTGCGCTTGCGCGTAGTCTCCCTGATAGAGCCGCACGCAACGGCCTTCTAATAGATCTATAGCTGGAATAACATCCACTGGCAATTCTCCCCTGTCTGATAGCGATATGCCGGCGAGCCGCAGCCCAAAAAGCCGGCAATCCTTACCATATCATCAGGAGCACCTTGGCGTTAATAGAAAGCCGGTTTCTCAGCCCCACCAGAAACCGGCTTTCTGCGACAGAGGTTGCCCCCTACCCGAAACATTTAATCAGAAACCCGGTTTCTTACCAGAAACCGGGTTTCTGCGACAGAGGCTGTCCCCTACCCGAAACATTTAATCAGAAACCCGGTTTCTCAGCTTAGCCCTCATAGTGACCGCCGGTGACTTTGCCCCGGAAAACGGCGTATTGGTAGAGGTTGTAAAACAGCATCACCGGGATGAGAGCGCCAATAAAGATGAGCATGAACACCAGCGCACTGGGATCGGCGGCGGCTTGGTAGATAGTGATTTGAGTCGGGATGATATAAGGGAAAATCACTAATGCCAGGCCGATAAACGTCAGCAAGAACAGCAGGATTGTCCAGACGAAAGGAGCGCGCTCTGCTTGGCGGTTGAGGCTTCTCAGGAGCTGCCATATCAGCAGGATTCCCAGTAAGGGAATCGCAGCAAATATATAGATTTGCGGTTGCTGAAACAAACGCTCCCTGGCTTGCGCGTAAAACAGCGGCGTCGTCACTGTAATCAAAATCGCTCCCGCCAGCGTTGTCCAAGCCGCTATTTTGGCAGTTTTATAGTGAGTTGCCTGCAATTCCCCGGAAGTTTTCCAAATCAGATAGGTGGAGCCGATCAGAACGTAGCCCTGGATCAGGGTTAAAGCCACCAGCAGGGATTTCCAGTTGAGCCAGTCCCACATTGTTCCAATAAAGTGACCCGTCGCATCAACTTTTATGCCGGCGAACACAGCGCCGAGGGCGAACCCCTGAGACAGCGCTGCGGTGAAACTCCCCGCGCCAAAGGCTATATTCCAAAAAAGTTTGCGATTGGATAGCTCGCGAAACTCAAACGCTACGCCTCGAAAGATGAACCCAAACACCATCAAGATAATCGGGATGTAGAGGGCGTTGAGAATCGTGCCGTAAGCCAGGGGAAATGCCCCAAACAGACCGCCGCCCATCAGAACCAGCCAGGTTTCATTGGCATCCCAAATATTGCTCAAGCTGGTCATCAAAATGCTGCGGCGCTCCTCTGTAGAAGAGGTGAGAGACAGGATGCCCACCCCCAGGTCAAACCCATCCAGCATGACGTAGAGGAAGAGAAAAAGGGCTAAAATCCCAAACCAGACTTGCGGCAGAAAATATTTTAGCGTTTCCATAGACCTCCTACTGCTGGGCTTCTGCGGGGCGCTCATCGGGAGCAAATTTTCCAGGGGTGGTGTCCAGTGCCGGTCTGGTTTCAACGCCCGGTATGGGCAGCTCTAGGTTTGGCCCTTTGCGGATAATGCGGCTGCCAAAGTACAGAGCAGCAATAAACAAAAGGCTGTAAATTGATGCAAAGCCAATTAAGGATGCTAGCACCTCACCGGCAGGCAGGTGAGAGGCAGCATCAGCTGTGCGTACCTGTCCGTACACCGTCCAGGGCTGCCGTCCGACACAGCGCACAATCCAGCCCGATTCTACTGCAATATATCCCAAAGGAGCTGCCAAGATCCACGCCCGCATCAGCCAGCGCTGCTGGGCGATGTTTCCTTCCTGCAGCTTGCCGCTCACCCACTGAATTGCGCTCCACAGCATCAGCCCTGCGAAGAAGAATCCGATGGCGATCATAATGCGAAAGGCGTAGTAGATCAAGCCTAGCAGGTGTGGCCGGTCTTGCGGCTGCCATTCCTTCAACCCCCGCACCGGCTCGGAAAGTTCTTTTTTGAATTCCAGAATGTACCCCAGTGCGTTGGGAATTTTAATTTCCCAGTCATTTTTTTCGGCGGTTTCATTCGGCAACGCCAGCACGCTCCAGTCCGCAGATTGGCCCGCCGGCACGGTTTCCCACTGAGCTTCCATTGCCGCCAGCTTAGTGGGCTGGTAGCGGTGCACTTGCTCGCCGCTCAAGTGCCCAATGTAAATCTGCAGCGGGGCAATGACGATCGCCGCCGCCAAGGCAATTTTCAAAGACTTGGAGAAGAAAGCTGGATGGCGATTTTTGAGGATGTACCAGGCGCTAATCCCGCCAATCACAAACAGGGAAGTCTCCAACGTGGCAAAGAACATGTGGAGTACACTTTTCGCCATGAAGGGATTAAAAATCGCCTGAAAGTAGTCTGTTACCAGAAATTTGCCATCAACTAGCCTCACACCGGCAGGCGTTTGCATCCAGGAGTTTGCCGTTAAAATCCAGAACGTTGACAGGTTGGCTCCGAAGGCAACCAGAATGGTGGAGAGATAGTGAATGGTGGGGTTGACTCGCTCCCAGCCGAACACCATAATCCCCAAAAAAGCCGCCTCCAGCATGAACGCCCACGAGGCTTCAAACCCGATGACGCTGCCAAAAAAATTGCCTGCTGCCTCGGAAAACGGTGCCCAGTTTGTCCCGAACTGAAATTCCATTGGGATGCCGGTGGCTACCCCAATCCCGAAGTTGAGTATATACAGCTTTGACCAAAAGCGTGCGTGGTAGTAGTAGTCAGTATTCCGCGTTTTCAGCCACACCCCTTCGAGGATGACGAGATAAATTGCCATGCCGGTGGTCAAAACTGGCCACAGCATGTGAAATATGGCTGTCAGCGCAAATTGCATGCGCGATAGCGCTACAGTATTTGACAATACGTCCATGATTGCATTTCCTCATTGCGTTCGGAGGTGCGTCCGTAAGCTAGTCTATCACACTCTCTGCGGAAAACGACAGTTTGTCAAAGATTAAATCAAGCTTAAGGTGCGCCCCCGCAGGGTAACGCCCCCTATTTCTCTTCGCTTTGGCGTCCTGTTACCGCTGCTAAAACTGCTGCCACCCAGACGGAAATCCCGCTCTTCCAAGAAGGTGCTAAATCCTACCGGCATTGAGCTATTTGAGCTGCTCCTGCCCATTGGCATAACACTCAGCAATCCGCTCCCACTTGACAGACTGCAAGAGAAACCCCCTGTAACGCTTTAAAAGCTTGGTAGTGCCGGTGACGCGCTTCGCGTCACCCACCGCACTTATAGCGTCCCTCATATTAGTGAGGTACTGAGAAACCCGTATTCTTAAAGAAACCGGGTTTCTGGACCCTAGCTATATCCACACGCTATTCGATCAGCGCCCTCTCGCGCACCGGCAGCGAGTGGGTGCGGCGCGCCAGCGCCATATCCACATACGACGCACTGCCGGCATCCCCAGCGATAACACTAAAAGATTGATCGGGCTCTCCCAAGTGACTGACAACCAAATTCGCCCCGGCAAAATCTTCTTTTTCCGTGTAGCCATTCACCGTAATAACCGTTTTTAAACCGGCTTTCGATGCAGCTTGCAGACCTTGGGGCGAGTCCTCAAAAACCAGGCACTCCTCAGCGGCTAACCCCATCCCATCCAGCACGTAGTTATAGATATCGGGCGCAGGCTTTTTCGCCGGCACAATGTCACCGGCAGCAATCAGCTCAAACCACTCCGGATCGAGACTTTCTTTTAACAGCGCCGTGACATTTGGCAAAGCGCTCGTGGTTGCAATCGCCAAGCGCACGCCTTCTTTTCGCGCTTCTTCTAGCAATCGCCTCACTCCTGGGCGCAAGGGAATCGCGCCGGTGGCGAGCAATTCCCGGTAATGTTTGGTTTTCAGGGCGTGCATACCGGCAAGAAACGTGTCCCAGTCTGCCGGCGGCTGAAAATCCGGGCTGTATTTGTTCAGGTAAAAGCGGATGCGCTCTTTCCCCCCGGCGACTTCCAGCAGTTCGCCATACAGGGAAACTGACCAATTCCAATCCAGTCCCGCTTCCGCAAAGGCGCGATTAAATGCTATTCGGTGCCCATCGCGTTCCGTATCGGCTAGGGTTCCATCAACGTCAAAAATTAAAGCCCGCAGTTCAGTCATTGGTTCCTGTGTCACTCGCAGCGCTTTACAGTTTATAATGTTGGGGCGATCGTGGCAAGTGTTTGGGATAAGATAGGGCGCATTGAATTTGCACGCTTACATCTCTATCCCTCGTTATCCCTCGTTCCCAGGCAGAGCCTGGGAACGAGAGAAGACGCTCAGGAAGTGGCTAGGGAACCGCGTGTGACGCCGAGTTTTGGCAGGAGTTTTAATTCTTTCCAAAGTTGAGTGCCGGTAATTTGGCCTTGCAGGAGTTGCCGGTAGCGGTGAATGGTTTGTGTGACTTGTTCGGGTGTTTCGTTGAGAAATTCTATGCGAAAGTTGCGCACGCCTAATTGTAGCAGGCGCTCGACAAATTCGGCTCCGGTTTGGGCGGTGCCGTTAAATACGGTGTTCCGGCAGCCGGCATCGGCTTGCAGAATGTGTTCTGCGCCCACTCTGTCGCGCAATTTCACTTCATGTTTCTCGCAGGGACGCCCGCAGTTGGTGTAATCTGTTCCTGCGGATAGAAAGGCGCAAAAAACGCAGTGTTCCATGTGGAACATCGGCATGTGCTGGTGTACTGTGATCTCGAACCAGTGGGGCGGGCAACCGGCAATTAAGTCTTGGAGTTGGTTAATGTTCAAGTCGTAAGAAGCGGTCAGCCGCTCTAAATTGAAGCGATTTTTGAAGTAGTCTGCTGTTAGCGGATTGGCAGCGTTGAGGGAGAAATCTCCGACGCATCGGTCTTTTGCAAAGTATTCCAGGTGGTCATAGTTGCGCAACAAATAGCCATCGGCGTTGCTGGCGCGAACTTGCTGCAAGATATAGTTTTCTCCAGGTTTGGCAATCCGGGGCGGCGCTACCCAGATAGTTTGATTGGGGGCGATTTTGTTTTCCCTGTTTTCGCGCACGAGCTGCACCGCTTGCCGGTAGGCACGGGGATCTTCTAATTCGCAGTAGAGGGTTTCGATTCCCGCAGAAAGGGCTGCTTGCAGCTGTTTGAGATTGCGCACCAGCACAATTAAATTGGGTAGGTTGGGGGAATTTGGGGTAACTGGTTCTGGCGCGGGAAGCAGATCCGCAAGGCGGGCGTCTGGGCGCAACTGCCAGCGCGGGGGCTGCGATCGCAATTGTTCTAACTGCGCTACTATTTCGCGCCGCAGCCGGTTTAATTCGCTCACCGGCAGCATGGCGTCACCGCTGATATTATTAGTGAGCGACTGCAAACAGAAAGGAGTGTTTCCCAACCGGCAAAACTGTTCTTGCAAGCGCTCTGCTGTCAGGGGTTTTGTGTGCGCTCCCACCAGCGATATTGCCGACTCCACCTGAACAATATGACCGAGTTCGTCGCGAGCAATTGCTGTCAGAGGCTGACCGGCTTCTCCATGTATTTCCAGATGAATCGGGCGCTGAAATTGCGGATTATCGCCCGTAAAAGTCTGGCGCAGTTGCCGGTCGAGTTCCGGATCGCTGGTTTTCCAGAGTTTATCTCCGACGCGCACTTTTTTCAGGTTCAAATCGCGCCGCCCGAAACTGAGCAGCGCTTCTTTACCCCGCATTTCCACTGCATACACGCGACCGCCTTCTTCGGGCATTTCGGGGTGTCCGCTGTCAAAGACTACGCCATCTCCGGGTTTGACCGGCGCTTGCAGGTGCACTGCTATTTGTTCGTTGCGGATGCGGGTGACTTCGCCGAGATAAACGCCGCGCTTTTTGCCGAAGCGGGCGTGCACCAGTTGCTGATTGTTAATTCCCCCAAACCAGCCGGTGTGCAAACCGCGAGAGAATGCCATTTCCAGATTGTAGCGTTCTGACTCGCCTTTTTCCGATCCGGGTATGGGACGTTTTTCTAATTCTGCCATCACCCGATCGAGCGCTTGCCGGTAGACGCGGGTGACGTTGGCAACGTATTCTGGGGTTTTCAGGCGTCCTTCGATTTTGAGTGAACTCACCCCTGCTTTGACTAATTCTGGGAGAACTTCTAGCCCGGACAAATCTTGGGGGCTGAGGAGGTATTTGCGTTCGCCGAGATTGACTAATTCGCCGTCAGAAATCAGATCGTAAGGCATGCGGCAAGCTTGGGCGCACTCGCCCCGGTTGGCGGATCGCCCTCCGAGGGCTTCGCTGGTTAAGCACTGACCGGAATAAGCGACGCACAGGGCACCGTGCACAAATACTTCTAGCGGGATTTCGGATTTTTGCTGCGCAATTTGCTGCTGGATTTTGCTGATTTCTTTGAGGGAGCACTCGCGGGCGAGGACAACCAGTTCGCAGCCGAGGGATTTGGCAAATTCCACCCCTGTGGCGCTGGTGACAGTCATTTGGGTGGAAGCGTGAATGGGAAAATCGGGGGAGAGGTGGCGTATAAGCCGGCAGATTCCGACATCCTGGACGATAGCCGCATCTGTGCCGGCGGCGATAATTGTGCGCAGATACTGTTCGGCTTCTGGGAGTTCTTTTGGGAAGATTAGGGTGTTGAGGGTGATGTAGCCTTTGACGCCGCGCCGGTGGAGGAATTCCATCAATTGGGGCAAATCTGCTTCCGTGAAGTTTTGCGCCCGCATTCGGGCGTTAAACCGATCTAAACCGAAGTAGATGGCATCGGCTCCATTTTCCACGGCGGCTTTGGCGCAGTCCATACTGCCGGCTGGGGCGAGCAGTTCGGGGCGCGGGAATGCCGGTGGGGTGTTTTGGGGGTGTTGTGTGGGCGCGGCGCTCATCTGGTTTGGGGGCGAGAATGGGGAGGTTTGGTATATATGATAGCCATGTTTTGGGACAGGCGGGACGCCTGTCCTACGCCATTTTTTGGACAGGCGGGACGCAATTCCAACGTCTGGCGTGTGGGAGTGCAACAGGCGTCTCGCCTGCGCTCACTCCGCAGCCGCACTCAGTGCCGGGGTAAACCCATTATATCATATTTTAAAAGCTCGTGAGAGACATGCTCTATCCATGCCGGTGTTGCGGTTATCTGACTCTTACGGAAAAGCCGCCAGGGACATACTTGATTTGCCCGATTTGCTGCTGGGAAGATGCGGCAACAGATAGTGAGCGAGGTTCTAATGGGATTTCCCTGCGTTTGGCTCAGCAAAATTTTCTTGCTTTCGGGGCTTGCGAGCGGGAATGGCTCAGTTATGTTCGCTCTCCCACAAGTGCCGACCGGCGAGAGCCTGATTGGCAGCCGCTAGACGCTAAAGCTGATGCCGCCAGTTTGCTTCTTATCGAGCAAATTGCCAAAGCATTTGAGGGAGTAACTCGCGAGGATGGGGTTTCCCTTCACGAAGCCCGAGCTATTGACGATTATGAAGGCGATGAAGGACGCGCCGACGCCCGCAAGAAGGATACAGACTGCCGGTGGCAGGATGTCCCAGACGAGTGGATTGAGTATTTTTCTGATGTTTTGAGCTTTTTTGACGCCAAAGGGTTCCGATATTATATCCCCGCTTACATGATTTGGTCGCTCAAGAATTATAGGGCGACTCAATCGATGTCTCTACATGCTACAATTTATGCTTTACAGATTTATAAATATCCTGACAGTAACCCTTACGAGCGCTTTAGCTTGCTGAGTGCGCAGCAGTCAAAAGCTGTCTGTGACTTCCTGAGATTTATGGCTACTTATGGCGGTGATTGGGTAGATGCCGGTGCCGCTAGGAGGGCTTTGAATCAATATTGGAGCCGGTGGGAAACGGGTGAGCCATCGCCGCCTTAGATATGCCGGTGCGAAACAGCTACCCGCTGACACACAAGAGAACTTCGCTATTGCGGGGAGCAGTTCCATTTTTATTCTATCAAACGACTATCTCGCCATAACTTTCGTTCAGGAAAATTGCGGATAGAAAATGAAGAGCGCCCAGCCCGCAATAAAAAAGGCGACAAACAAAGCGACTAAAATCTCCAAAGACCACCGAACTTCAAACAATCCCAGCAGCGGAGTTGCTGAAATCGCGAGGAGGGCGAAGAAAATTAGGAAGAGCCAGAACATATTAACGAGTTCCAAACGGACTGTAACTCTATTTTATGTGTTTATGTGAGGGGGTGCCGGTCATCCGGAGGGTGCCGGTGGTCGGGTGCCGGTGGTCGGGTGCCGGTGCTCCGCCCGTCGTGGCGCAAGCAAGTGCGCCCCACTGGCACCTCCAGCACCGGGTTTCAGGAATCAAAACAGCCTGCCAGTCCGGCACCGCCTGCAGGCCACAGTCAATGGCCATCTGTTGAGAAGCTGCTGGCAGTTGGGAATATGTGGCGGCGTGTAGCCCGCAGCGCACCGGCGCTGCAGGAGTTCGGTTGCCCTATAATACTCCTCATGGTTGAGTTGGATTGCCAAGTTTCCTTGACAGGAGTCTGGAAACTTTTGAGTGCTGGAGCACAAGCGCCTATAGCGCGGTTGAGCAACCGGCACTTCGGCGCTGCGGGGGGAGGCGAAAGTGCCGGTCGCCCGCGTGCCGGTGGTTCCAGAGATAGCTCGGACAAAAGCTCGCCGCAGTCCAAACACGCCCAAAAGCCGGTGCGGATTTCACGATCGCCCTGTCTCGCTGTCTGTAGGGGCAGGCCCCTTGGCTCCTGCGGGCAATAAGTCCAAACCGGAAACATCCAAAAACGGTGCGAATACCATCTTCAACCTCGGTGGCTGGGGAACCCTGTTTGACTTTTTCTAGTACGGGATTATTTGCTGCAATTCAAAAAGTATGACACGCAAATTGTTGACGATTTCCAGTATTTTCATTCTTTCTGTCAGTGGATTGACCTTGCCGGCGCTGGCGCAAACCGCTCCAAACTGCGAACAGCAGGAAGAAATATTTACATTTGACCTCTCTACCTATGCAACTGCCCTTCAGGGAGGAGCTATCCTCAACATTAAAGTGGCCTACCGCTTAACGAATGAAGCGATCGCTAAGCAAGCTTACCCCGATTTCGTGCCGATTAGGAAAGATATTGATAATTTTCTTGTTAATTACCCCGCTGAAAAGGACTACTGGGAAATTGTGAACCGGAAGCTCGTCCAATTTCTTTTGGAGAAATATCCCCAGATGTCATCTTTGCGAATTGAAATGGATGTAATGCCAACTCCCAAATGGCCTTTTCGCCGTTCCAGTATTGTCCAAACCACTCGGCCCCAAAGCTGTCGAATGTCTTCCTATTGAGTCGCTGTAAAAGAGCGAGCGCTTCCCGATATAGCAATTCAGCTGTAGAGCGGTTCTCAGTTGGATGAACTACGCCTGAGAAACCCGGTTTCTTTAAGAAACCGGGTTTCTCAGTACCTCACTAATATGAGAAACGCTCTATCATATTGACTCATTGCTTGATAAACTCTGGCCAGGTTGTCAATGCCACTCCGGCACCGCCTGCAGGGGCTGTCCCGCACCGGCAGCCGCGAGATTGCCGCACCGGCACCCCCAGCACTGGGAAGAGCCAAGCTGACCAACCGGAGGATACCATCTTCAGCCTCTGTCGCTGGGGAACTTTGTTTGAGCTATTATAGTATGGGATTATTTGCTTCAACTCAAAAAGTATGACCCTGACCCGCAAAATTTTGACGTTCTGTGCTATCTTGATTATTTTTCTGTGCGGATTGAGCGGGCCAACGCTCGCTCAAACTGCGCCAACCTGCGAACAGCAGGAAGAAATAGTGGCCTTTGAAATGCCCACCTATGGCACCAAAATTCAGGGAGGCTCTGTCCTCAACATTAAAGTAGCCTACCGCATAGCGCCAGAAGCGCTCGCCCAAGAAGATTACCCGGATTTTGTGCCGGTTCGGCAAGATATTGACACGTTTCTTGTCAACTATCCCAAAGTCAACGAATACTGGGAGGTTGTTAATAAAAAGCTCGTGCAATTGATTTTCGATAAATATCCCCAGATGTCATCTTTGAGAGTTGAGATGGATGTAATGCCAACCCAAAGATTGCCTTATCGCCGGGACAGTATTGTCCAAAGCACTCGGCCCCAAAGCTGTCAGATTGCGACCTATTGAGTTGCGGTAAGAGAGCGCTCGCTTCCCGATAAGCGCGTTTCTATTTGAGTTGTGAGATGCGAGCCGGTTTTTCAAAGAAATCGGTTTTCTCGTCAGCGAAGTGCGGCAGGCGTCTCGCCTGCGCACACCCCCTACCCATTTTTGGGACAGGCGAGACGCCTGTCCTACGTCAGGTTGTAGCACCGGCATCCTCTTGTACCCCTGCCCATTTTTGGGACAGGCGAGACGCCTGTCCTACGTCAGCGAAGTGCGGCAGGCGTCTCGCCTGCGCACACCCACCACCGGCACTTGGCCCCTTGTTATTGTGGCCCGCGATAGAAGCGTAAGGCAAATTTCAGGTATGTTTATTCGTGCCGGTGGCAACATCAATTGCCTTGCTGTCCACTGTCGATTGCCAGGGAGGCAAGCCCAACTACGAACCTTGGGCTAAAGCCCAACTACGAACCTTGGGCTAAAGCCCAACTACGAACCTTGGGCTAAAGCCCAACTACGAACTTTTGGGCTAAAGCCCAACTACGAACTTTTGGGCTAAAGCCCAACTACGAACTTTTGGGCTAAAGCCCAACTACGAACCTTTGGCGCTATGATTAAAGTACAGATTGGCAATCGGCCCAGCTTAATCGGCTTGGCTCAAATGAGACAGCCCCCTGGTGTTGAGCTTGGGGGCTTCTCGTTTGCGCCTTCCCCCACTTATATCAAGTCCGGTTGCATGGTTATTGTATAGGAGGGGGGCGGGTTTATTTCACCCTTTCGTTGTGTCGCAAATATTTCGGGTGAACCCGCCCCTACAAAGATAACAACCCATGCTATGGGACATGATATCACTCCTGTTGCTAAACTCAAAATAAAGCAGGAGGCATCATGGGCAATCTACTCCTTATCGAATCCCCCGGCAAAATCAAAAAGCTCAGCCAAATCCTGGGCACCGGCTGGACAGTCAAAGCCAGCATCGGTCACATCCGCGAGCTAGCAAATGATGGCCAGGACGCTCTCGGCTTCGACCTGGAAGGCGATCGCGTTCACTGCCGGTACGAACCCAGAGGCGATCGCGGCAGGAAGGTACTCGCAGAACTGCGCCAAGCCGTAAAGCAAGCCACAGAAGTCTACATCGCCACCGACCCCGACCGCGAGGGCGAGACAATAGGCTGGCACCTCGCCCAAGAATTGCGCCTGCAGCAACCCAAGCGCGTCACCTATACTGAAATTACCAAACCGGCTGTTACCGCCGCAATCGCCAATCCCAGAACCCTCGACGCCAACTTAATCGCAGCCGGTCGCGCTCGCGATTGCCTCGACAAACTTGTCGGCTACAAAGGCAGCAAACATGTGGTTTGGGCGCTAAAAAACGGTGCGAAATCAATGGGGCGAGTCCAGAGCGCCACCCTGCACCTGATTTGCCTGCGCGAGAGAGAAATTCAATCCTTTAAACCCCAAGATTACTGGAGCGTTTGGGTTGACTACGCAGAAGGCTTTCGCGCACTCTACCGGGGGAGTTTGAGCGAAACAGAAAATCCCACCGGCTCTCACGATGACGCTGCTGAATCTGCCGAAACCTTCAAACCAGAATCCGAGCGCGTTTTAAGCCAAGCAGAAGCCGACCGGCTGGTGGAAATCGCCCGCACTCACCCCCACCAAGTCGTCAAACTCGAAAGCAAAACCGCCAGCTCACCCCCACCGGCACCCTTCATCACCTCAACCCTCCAGCAAGCTGCCGGTGCCAAATTGCGCTTCTCGCCAGAAACCACCATGAAAGTCGCCCAATCTCTTTATGAGGCGGGGCACATTACCTACATGCGCACCGATTCTGTCGCGCTTTCCGAGCAATTTTGCGCCGCTGTCCGCAAATACCTGCAACAGCACGACCCCAGCAATCTTCCCAACACCCAAACAAGACATCGCTCCAGTCACAGCGCACAGGAAGCCCACGAGGCAATTCGCCCCACCGATGTCTTCCAAACTCCCCAGAAATTATCCCTGCAATTAACATCTGACGAAGCCAAACTCTATGACTTGATTTGGCGGAGAGCCGTCGCCTCTCAGTGCTGTCCCGCTCAGCTGGGGAAAACCCGCATTATCACCCAGTCCGGCTCAGTTTTTTGGGAAGCCAGAGGGCAAGTTCTCCTGTTTACAGGCTATACTATTTATTGGAATAATATCAGCGGGGATTCCCAACTCCCCACCGTGCGGCAGGGGCAGACGCTGAAACTCAAGAAAGCCGGTGCTGACAAGAAACAAACCCAGCCGCCGCCGCGCTATACCGAGCCAAAACTCGTGCAGCTGATGGAGCGCAAAGGCATAGGCCGGCCCAGCACTTATTCTCCCACAATCAAGACGCTTAAAGAGCGGGAATATGTGCAACTGTCGAAAAGCATATTGCAGCCAACTCCACTCGGCATGGAGCTGGATGCTGTTTTAGAGCGCGTGCTTCCAGACTTGATCCAAGCGGATTTTACCGCACAAATGGAGCAGCAATTGGATGCCATAGCCGCCGGCAAGCTGGACTGGGAGCGCTATTTAACCGGCTGGAACCGGGAGTATTTCTCACCGGCAATCGCCCGCGCCGTTGCAGAAATCAGAAAAGGCGTGCCGGTGAGTTCCTTTGCGACGCAAGAGACTGCCAGCTTTGCGGAAAAGAAAAAGAGCAAGCCGGTGAATTCCTTTGCGATCGATGACAGTGCGAGATTGGAGCAAATGAAAAAGGAAAAGCCGGTGAATCCTTTTGCCAGTGAAGACAGCGGAAACGCTACCAAAACCAAAAAGAGAAAGCCGGCGAGTTCCTCTCGGAGTAAAAGCGATGGAACCGCTGCGAAGACAAAAAAGAAGAAGCCGGCGAGTTCCTCTTCCAGTCAGGGAAATGGCACCCCACCGGCAGCGCCGTCAGGAGTCCAATGTCCCCACTGCGGACATGCGATGACAAAGGTTTTCTCCAAGTCAGAGAAAATGAAAGCCGACCACTTCCTCAGCTGTGATAAAATGCAAAATGGGTGTGGGGCGGTGATGTTCTTGAATGTAAAAACCGGCAGCTACGAACTCCCCTACTCGCAACGCGCGCAGACACCCAAACCCGACTCACCGGCACCGCCGGCACCGCCAGCATCAGAGTATCCCTGTCCGCTGTGCGGCACCCCTCTGGAGCGCTACGAGTACACTAAGGAGGGGCAAACTAAAGTCATGTGGCGCTGTTCCAACCCCGAAACTAAGCGGACGAGCTGCCAAGAAGTAGCTTTTTTTCTGACCTATCGGGGGGGGTGGTGGTCCCCTAAATTTGGGGAGCTATCTCAGGCAAAGCCGGTGAATTCCTTTGCGAGCGAAGACAGTGAAACCCCAGCCAAAACGAAAAAGAAGAAGCCGGCGAGTTCCTCTCCCAGTCAGGGAAATAGCACCCCACCGGCACAGCCGGCAGGAGTCCAATGCCCCCACTGCGGACATCCGATGACAAAGGTTTTCTCCAAGTCAGAAAAAATGAAAGCCGACCACTTCCTCAGCTGCGATAAGATGCAAAATGGGTGTGGGGCGGTGATGTTCTTGAATGTAAAAACCGGCAGCTACGAACTCCCCTATTCGCAACGCACACAGACACCCAAACCCGACTCACCGGCATCACCGGCATCACCGGCAGCAGAGTATCCCTGTCCGCTGTGCGGCACCCCTATGGAGCGCTACGAGTACACTAGGGAGGGGCAAACTAAAGTCATGTGGCGCTGTTCCAACCCCGAAACTAAGCGAACTAGCTGCCAAGAAGTGGCGTTTTTTGAGAGCCGGCGGGGTGGGTGGTGGTCCCCTAAATTTGGGGAATTATCTCCTCCCAAACCGTAACCGCGATTTGGGATTGCCGGTGGGTGAACCAGGAACCCGTAGGGTGCGTTCCCTAAGAGGGAACGCACCCTACCCCCGGCTATCTGCCGGTCGGTGACATAGCAGTTCTAAATGATTTGCGCAACCGCTGGGTTCCCAGAAACCCGGTTTCTTTAAGAAACCGGGTTTCTGAAATTTACACGAACGCTATAATATCAGGGGCATAAGCTGATATATTGGGATTTGTGCTATTATATTTCAAAGGATGATTCGCTGTCAATCCCCGATGCTGCGGGTGCGACGCTCAACTGTCCTTGACCTTAGTTCGTGCCGGTAAAAATCTCATGTTTATTGAAGAAATCAATCAAAAGCTGAACAGTTTACCTACCAGAAGAATCAAAATAAACCCGGATACTGTCCTGGGCTCTTATGTAGAGCTGGCTCCGGAACGGGTGAAGCTAGAAGATGCGGAAAAGGCAATCAAAGACGTTCTCGCCTCTTCAGACTTTTCTGGAATCACTACCTTACTGCCAGACCTTTACGAAACACTAAAGATTCAATTGAGACAGCTGCCGGCAGTAAAAGTTAAACACAATCCCCTCGCCCAGTACAATCAAAAAGCTACTCTGGCTCTCACAGAAGACTATGTTGAGATTGCTGAGGTGCGGGCATTAGTGGAGGGTGTGAGGAGCCAATTAGCAGCCATTGAGAGTTTGCTAATAGACGCTTACAGGATGTTGCTCACCCTGAAAGAAGCGCGGCTGCCCGAAGGACTCGACAGCAAATCAGTGGAGCCGGCACCCCCTCTCAAAGGAACGCAAAAAGATGTAGAAATCGCTTTAGAAATTAGGGAGTCATTTGTCGAGGAAATCGCTCAACAAAAGAACTCGGGTACTTTTCCTCCTAAAATCCTCTCATACATCCAGGCGCAAAGCTATCAAATCACCTCCGCCGCTTGGTGGTGCAAGAATCAGCACCGGCTCCCTTTAGCCGCTCTCAGCAAAGTTAACCAAGCTTTGGATAAGGAATTGCTTTCCCACTGGCTGCCACCGAGCTGAATTCGGACATTCGCATTCGGTACTGAGAAACCCGGTTTCTTAAAGAAACCGGGTTTCTGGGCCATAGTTTATCCAACTGAGAACCGCTATAATGCTGCTTGTTGAAGAAAGGAGGCAGAGCCTCCAGAGTCTCGTTCCCAGGCGGGAGCCTGGGAACGAGTAATTAACCCCATGCCCCATGCCCCATGCCCATTGCCCCATACCCATTGCGTCAGCGATTCATCAAACGCATTGCTGATTCTGGATAGCGCTCACCGGCAGCCACCCCCTTGGGCGCAACTTCCTCAATGCGCTGCAAATCTTCTGGCGTCAGATCCACTTCCACCGCAGCGATATTATCCTCCAAATACTGTCGCCGCTTCGTGCCCGGAATGGGAACAATATCCTCGCCCTGCGCCAGCACCCATGCCAGAGCCAGCTGTGCCGGCGTGCGCCCTTTCTCGGCAGCTATTTCCTCAATGCGCCGCACCACTTCCAGGTTTTTCTGAAAGTTTTCGCCTTGAAAGCGCGGCGCGTAGCGGCGGTAATCATCAGCCGCCAAATCATCGAAACTTTTGATTTGGCCGGTCAAAAATCCCCGTCCGAGAGGGCTGTAAGCAACAAAGCCTATGCCGAGTTCCCGACAGGTGGCAAAAATTTCGTCTTCCGGATCGCGACTCCACAGGGAATACTCAGTCTGCAGTGCGGCAATGGGATGCACCGCACACGCGCGGCGCAGGGTTGCTGGCGAGGCTTCCGAAAGTCCTAAATACCTCACTTTTCCTTCCTGAACCAGTTGAGCCATCGCCCCGACAGTTTCCTCAATCGGCGTTTCCGGATCGACTCGGTGCTGGTAATACAAATCAATGGTTCCCACACCCAGCCGGCGCAAACTTCCCTCACACGCCTCCCGCACGTATGCCGGTTTCCCGCTGAGCCCGCGAAAACTTTTGTCCGCACCTCTAACAAAGCCGAACTTGGTCGCGACAGTCACGCCCTCGCGGCGGTCCCGAATCGCTCGCCCGACGAGCTCCTCATTCGTGAATGGCCCATACAAATCAGCGGTGTCAAGAAAGGTTATCCCCAAATCCAGCGCTCTGTGAATGGTGGCAATAGATTCAGCATCATCCCGGTTGCCATAAAACTCCGACATCCCCATGCAACCCAAACCGATTGCTGAGACGGTTAACCCGCTGCGGCCTAATTGTCTTGTCTTCATGGTTTACTGTTTCGTGAGGGTATTACTTACAGTTTAGCAGAAATCTGTAGCTGACGCGCACCCTACTTCTGGCGCACCGGAATAGAAATCGCGAACTCCGCCCCCTGTCCCGGCGCTGAAGTGCAAGTCAGCGATCCGCCGTGCCTTTCCACCACAATAGAGTGGGAAATCGCCAGCCCCAAGCCAGTGCCCTTGCCCACCGGCTTCGTAGTAAAAAAGGGGTCAAAAATCCTCGACCGCACTTCCTCCGCCATCCCCGGGCCGGTGTCAGCAATAGAAATCACAACAAATTGGGAGCTGGGCGTGGGGGATTGGGCATGGGGCGCTGGTAATTGCTCTTCTCCCCCGCGCCTTATTGAAGTGCGAATCCGAATCATAGGGCACTTACTGCTGGGCGTGGCGTGTTGCGGTTCTGCCCCATGCCGCATTTCCAGGGCGTCAATCGCATTGGCGAGCAAATTCATAAATACCTGGTTCAGCTGACCGGCATAGCACTCAACTAAAGGCAGTTTGCCATAGTCTTTAATCACCTGAATGCCAGGACGGTCCGGCTTTCCCTTCAGGCGGTTTTGCAGGATCAGCAGCGTGCTGTCGATGCCCTCATGAATATCCACCTCTTTCATTTCCGCTTCATCCAGCCGCGAGAACGTGCGCAGCGAAAGCACAATCTCGCGAATCCGCTCAGCTCCCACCTTCATCGAATCCAGCAGTTTGGGCAAATCCGCCATCATGAACTCTAAATCGATCGCTTCCATTTCCTCTCGGATTGCCGGTGTGGGGCTGTATTGCATTTGATACAGGTACACCAGCTTCAGTAAATCGTCCGTGTACTGGCGGGCGTAGGTGAGATTGCCGTAGATAAAATTAACCGGGTTATTAATTTCGTGGGCCACCCCGGCCACCAGCTGCCCCAAACTGGAGAGTTTCTCGCTCTGAATCAGCTGGGTTTGCGTGAGTTTTAGCTCGCGCAGAGTAACTTCTAGCTGCTGCGCTTGCGCACGGGCTTCCGCTGCGGCGGCGCGGGTTTGGGCCAGGAGCCGGCTTTGGTTAATTGCCACCGTCAGCTGAGCCAAAACCGCTCGCATCAACTCCACCTCACTCTCACTCCAAGGGCGAATTTCACTGTGATGCCCGCAGCTGACCGAGCCAATTTCACCGCTTTGGGTTTGCAGGGGCATTGCCAGCACAGAGGTGAAGCCTAGACTGAGCAGTAAATGCCGCATTTGTCGGTCGGGAAATGCTGTGACATCATCGCAGTGGAGGATTTCCAAATTCTGGAACAGATCGGCAAACAGACGCACTTGTTCAAAGGAATAATACCCCGTATAATCAGGAAAAGCTGAGTCTCTCGCTTCGCAGACGACTTGGGCGTAAGGGGGGGCGGCATCATATCGAAACCAGACGAAATGACAGCGGTCAATCTGTAGCAGGTTGCGGATTTCGCTGACAGCCGCTTGCAGGATAGTATCCAAGTCAAGGGAGTTGCGAATCTGGCTCGCCAGACGGTAGATCAGGGCTTCCCGCTGCGCCTGCTGCCGCAATTGCGCTTCTGCCCGCTTGCGCTCTGTGATGTCGGTCGTGATGCCGATCAGACCCACAATATTGCCTTCGGCATCTTTGATGGCGTCAGCCCGCGTTAAAACCTGTATCCGGCGACCGCTCTTGGTGCGCTTCGTAACTTCCCCACTCCAAGAATTCCCACTCATAATTGTCTCAAAAACCTGCCGCCCCACAGCTAGGTCGGCAAAGACAGCCGGGATGCCACCGGCAGCGTTGAATTCCTCGACGGTTTCGTATTCAAACACCTGGGAGAACGCCCGGTTTTGATAAATGTGGGTGCCGGTGGCATCCGCCATGCCAATCGCGTCGCTGGAACTTTCCACCGCTTTGCTAATTCGCAGCAGCGCTTCTTCTGAAAGCTTGCGCTCAGTAATGTCGCGCACAATCACCAGCGCTTCATCTTCCCCGCTGGCAACAATCCGCGCCTCGTAATCGCGCATTTTTCCCCCCTGCGGCAGCTGGTATTCCAGGATTTGCGTCTCCCCAGAAGTTAGCGCCGCACGGATGGCGTCGAGCGACTGCTGAGCGAACTCTGGCGGAAACAGCACGCCGACATTTTTACCGATCAATTCACTAGCGGGGACTGCGGCGCGAACCCCTTTCGCCTCCATCATGTCCAGATAGGTGCCATCAGAGCTCATGCGCAGCATTAAATCCGGGATGGCTTTCAGAAAAGCTCGATTGCGAGCCTCACTTTTTTGCAGCGCCTCCTGCGCCTGCATGCGCTCGCCAATTTCCTGCTGCAGCCGCTCAAAAGCTTTCCTCAACTGGGCTGTGCGCTGCTCAACTCGCACTTCCAACTCTTGATTCGCTGCTAGCAGGGCTTCTTCGCTGTGGCGCAGCTGCTCCTCAACCCGCCGGCGCTCGCTGATTTCCCGGCGCAGCTTAGTCAGCGCCACCGCCATATCAGCGCGGCTCGCTCCGTCTGTTTCCAGCAGCTGTTCGATCTCTTCTTCGATGGAGCGATCGCAAGGGCGCACCCAAAACTCGTCGCACTCATCCCCATTGGCAATAAAAGCGGTTTGCGTAGCCCAGCAGTTCGTCTGGAACAGCTTGGAACACAGTCCCGCCATTTTGCCGGCAATCAGCCCGCTTCCCCAGCACTCGCCCAGGGCTTTTTGGTAGCGCCCCTCCCAGCTGTCGCCGATCCGGAAGTGGGCTTCCTGGCGCTGCCGGTCGAGCTCGACGAGCTGCCAATTCCCCCAGCCTCCCACACTGGCAACCTTGGCGAGGGCGGCGAATCCCGTTTGGAAATCCTCAAACTGGGAAATCACCTGCCAGTCTTTCTCAACGCTATTGCGCCCTTCACTCTGAAGCGCCAAACCAAACCGCTTGGTGCCCACCATCGCCCGCACGCCGGCCATTAAACTCGCTATCGTCGTATCCAGCCACATCATGGTCATCGGAGCGCTCTCGATGGTGCAAGTCCCCCGCTCCAGATTCCATTCCAGGTTAACACCGGCAACCTGGATCTGAAACGCCCTGCAACCTGCCGGCACCCCCTGCGATTCCTGCGCCACCGCCAGAGAGGGAGCCGGTGCTAGGGCTTGCAGTTGATGAACCTGCTGGCGCAGCTGTCCCAACTCGTCAATCAGCTGCTGTTTGGTTTTTTCACTATCTTTCACTTGGCTCTCCGGCATAAGCACAATTGCTCGACAGGCATACAGTCCGCTCTCCTTGTATTTTTGCACGAGCCAGCCAGCTGTTTAATCTTTTTGTGGGACTTTAAACGAGCGTCGGGCTTCAGGTTTAATAGTTTAATCGCGCATCTTTCTTCGGATGTGTGCGGGTATTTTTAAAAAAAGTTAAAGCGAAGATATCCCACCCCTTAGAGGTGCCGGTGGGCCGTTTGTAGTTGGGCTAATGCCCCACCGCCCCGTTTGTAGTTGGGCTAATGCCCCACCGCCCGCCCCACCGCAACACCGCACCCCGGAACCCCGGCACCCATGAGATAAAAAATTATTTAAACGGATTTTCCCACAGGCTCCCTGCGGCCACAGGGGCCAGCCGGCACGCCACCGGCACAACGCGCCACGGGCGGAAGCGCATCCCATCCCCAGCTCCTCTACTTTAGGATAAAATCAACCGTCTACCCACCAACAGTCATGACCCAAACAGAGCAAATACTCTCGCAACTGCCCGGGGACGTCCTGGGAGGGCTGCGACGCGCTGACCGCCTCTGGCAAGCTCTCAGAGAAAATACGGCAGCGGTGCCGGTGGCGGTCCAACACAGCCTGCAGCCTCTGGGAGAAGCCGACTGGGACATCACAATCTGCGGTGGCACTCTGGGCATTTTCATCGGTGCCGCTTTGGCGCTGCGGGGGTGGAGAGTGGCGCTGCTCGAGCGGGGGATTCTGCGCGGCAGAGCCCAAGAGTGGAACATCTCCCGCAAAGAGCTGGAGGTGTTTCTGGAACTCAACCTGCTGGCAGACGCCCAGCTGTCGCAAGCGATCGCATCCTCGTACAGCCCCGCCCGCGTCAGCTTTCTCAATGGCCCAGAAATCTGGGTGCGAGATGTTTTAAATATCGGCGTCGATCCAGTATTTCTCCTCGACGCCCTCAAGTCGCGATTCCTGCAAGCCGGCGGGCAACTGTTTGAAAATACGCCTTTTGAATCAGCTGCAGTTCACCCAGATGGTGTTATAATAAATACGGGCAGCGGCAGCAATTTCAAAACGCGGCTGTTAATTGATGCGATGGGTCATTTTTCCCCCATTGTGCGGCAGGCGCGGCGGGGAGAAAAACCCGATGGCGTCTGCTTAGTTGTCGGCAGTTGCGCCCTCGGCTTTCCCCAAAATGACACCGGCGATTTGATCGCTTCCCTCACGCCGGTGCAGCACCAGTGCCAGTATTTTTGGGAAGCCTTCCCAGCGCGAGACGGGCGCACCACCTATTTATTTACCTACCTCGACGCTCACCCAGAACGCTTCAGTTTGGAGTTTCTCTTTGAGGAGTACCTGCGTTTGCTGCCCCAATATCAAGGCGTGGGAATTGACCGGCTGCAATTTCAACGGGCGCTATTTGGCTTGTTTCCCTCCTACCGGCAAAGCCCTTTGCAAATGCCTTGGAGCCGCATTTTGCCGGTAGGCGACAGCAGCGGGTGCCAGTCTCCCGTGAGTTTTGGCGGGTTTGGGGCGATGCTGCGCCATTTGCCGCGCTTAACTGCTGGAATTGACGAGGCGCTGCGCGCAGAAGAATTGAGCCAGCCGGCACTGGCGCTGCTGCAACCTTACCAGCCAAACCTGTCAGTAACTTGGCTGTTCCAGCGGGCGATGACTGCCGGTGTCGGGCAGAACATTGACCCCGATGCGATTAACCGGCTCCTCTCTGGGGTGTTTGCGGTGATGGAAGGGCTGGGAGAGCCGGTGATCAAGCCATTTCTGCAAGACGTGGTGCAGTTTCCGGCGCTGTCGCAAACCCTGTTCAAAACAGCACTGGCGCACCCTCAATTAGTCGCCAAAATCATCCCGCAAGTGGGAGCGATCGCTTTACTCGACTGGCTGCGCCATTACATTAACCTCGGCATTTACAGCGCCCTGTCTCCCCTCGGAAAGGCGCTGGAACCCCGGCTAAAAACTCTGCCACCGGCACACCAATATTATATGCGGCGCTGGATTGATGCCTGGATGTTTGGCTGTGGGGGCGATTATCTCAAATCTGCCCCTACCGTTGATTAACAGTACCAGAAAACCGGTTTCTTTAAGAAACCGGGTTTCTCTGTACTATAGAGAAAGTAGGGTGCGTTCCGCAGGAACGCACCCCACTCCTAAGGCACTTCCCGGAGATACTTTATCCAGTACGCCGCAGCCACTCCCCAGATGGCGTTGAATAAAATTACAAAAAGCGGGGTTGTGAGCCCGAGATTTAATCCCATCATCCCCTGATTAGCTTTATAAGGAAACACGACAAACAGCTGCACAACTGTTGGGGCGAGGCTCAACAGCAGCCCTTTGATGAGAGGGCGAGCCGGGAGATTTGGGATCGGGAAGAGAAATCCCCACAATCCGCCCCAGACAATTCGAGGGTAGAGCCATTCGGGGGTGAGTGCCGGTGAGATCCGCGCCCCAAGCGCTGCGGTGAGTCCTAACGCGCCGAACAGCCAAAGCGCCAGACTGTTCGCCAGCGCTCCTAAAGAGCCGGCGGAAAAAAATAGGGTCAGTTGTTTGGCCAGGTTTTTCATACCAGTTTTTTTTCTTATTATTATAACCTATAGGGTGCGTTCTGCAGAGCAGACCGCTACAGGAGTGGTCTCTACAAGATCCCGGATTCAAAAGTGACACGCACCCGAATGAATCCTCTTTCCGTCTGGCGATGGGGGTTGGGGGTGGCGTGGCTGGGTTAAAGTTATTTATAACAATTATATAGAACTCAACCATGAGAAACAATCCACCGCCATCCGCTCCTCCGCCTCCAGAAACTGCGGCATCGAGAAAATGGTGGGCTATGCTGGGCGTGGGGCTGGGCGTGCTGATGTTCACCTTGGACACCAGCATCGTCAACATCGCCCTCCCAACTCTTGCTAACACACTCCGCACGAACTTCGCCACTATCCAGTGGGTAGTTTTGAGCTACCTGCTCGTTCTCACCGCCTTGGTACTCGGCGCAGCGAGGTTGGGCGACATGTTTGGCAAAAAGCGGCTGTACCTCAGGGGTTTAATCTTGTTTACAATCGCCTCCTTGCTGTGCGGGATTTCTCCCAGTGTTGAGTGGCTGATTGGCTTTCGGGCGCTTCAGGGGCTGGGCGGCGTGTTTATTTCGGCGCTAGGCTCTGCTATAATTGCTGAAGTCTTCCCCGCATCAGAGCGCGGGCGGGCGCTGGGGATTGTTGGCGCGGCGGTGTCGCTGGGAATCGCCCTCGGTCCCACGGTGGGGGGGCTGCTGATAGGGCTTTCCGGCTGGCGTTTGATATTTTTGGTGAACGTGCCGGTGGGGATATTTGCCAGTTTCATCATTGTGCGTTTCGTACCGGCATTGGCTGGAGCCGGCACTCACCAGCGCTTTGACTGGCTGGGGGCGGCGATCGCAACGGTGATGCTGCTTTGCTTCGCGCTGGGGATGACGCAAGGGCAGCTCGAAGGTTTTGGCAGCAGCAAAGCCCTGACGCTGCTTGCCATTTCAGCGCTAAGCTTGGCGGCTTTTTTGGCAATTGAAGCTCGCATCTACCAGCCGATGCTCAACCTGGAAATGTTTCGCAACCCCGAATTTAGCTTGAGCTTGCTGATGGCGGTGCTGGTGTTTGTGGTAATCGCCGGCACTATTTTTATTATGCCTTTTTTCTTGGAATTGGCGCTGGGCTATCCGGCGCAGCGTACCGGTTTGCTGCTGGCGGTTTCGCCAGTTTTGGGCGGGATTGTGGCACCTTTCTCTGGGTCTTTGTCTGACCGCTTTGGCTCGCGTATAATCAGTTTAATCGGGCTGTTGCTGATGGTGGTGGGGTGCCTGCTCATCAGTACCTTTGACGGGAGGCTGACTGAACTGGGGTATATTGTGCGGATTGCGCCGTTTGGGATTGGGTTGGGGATGTTCCAGTCGCCGAATAACAGCGCAATTTTGGGAAGTGTGCCGAAAGAAAGACTGGGCATCGCTTCCGGGTTGATGTCACTGTCGCGCACCTTAGGGCAAACAGCCGGTTTGCCGCTGATGGGCGCTTTGTTTGCGGCTTTGAGCCTCAGCAGTGCCGGTTTGCCGCAAACTGCCAATCTCACTGCCGCGCCGGCTGAGGCGCTAGTTTATGGGGTGGGGGGTACTTTTCGGATTGCGGCTGCGATTCTTTGTGTAGCGGCGGTATTGACGGCTGTTGTCTGGAAGTTGGAGCAAAGAGTGCGGGAGGCGGCTCGGTAATGTCAACTGCAGATAGACGCTGATAGACGGCGAAGTAGATGGCGGTTGCATCTGCGTTAATCTGCGTTAATCTGCGTTAATCTGCGGTTAAGATATAGCGGCTCTCATCTGAGTGAGGTACTGAGAAACCCGGTTTTTTTAAGAAACCGGTTTTCTGGCATGTACTTCACTGAAAACTGCTATAAAAGGAGGCAAAATCGGATTTAAATCGAGATAAAATCCCCTCCATCGAGTAGGGAAACATCAACTCCGGGCAGTACAGCCAGGACTGAATTTGTGGTAAGATTGATAATCTGTGCGCCAGACGCGCCTTGAGAGAAGCCGAGCTGCTGGAAAGATAAACCGGCAGTTAGGCCAATTAAATCTTCTGCATCGCTGTAGTAAAAGATGTCTGTCGCGTCTCCTCCTAGGAAATACACATCATTGCCGGCACCGCCGGTGAGGGTGTCGGCACCCAAGTCTCCGGAGAGCCAATCATCACCGGCTTCTCCCAAAAGAGAGTCATTACCTGCGCCGCCATTCACCGTGTCGTCGCCGTCGCCGCCGAAGACAATATCGTTGCCTTTATTGCCGTTAACCATGATATCATTACCGGCACCTCCGGTAAGGGTATCATTTCCTTGACCTCCCACAGCAACGTCGCTGCCGGCATCGCCGCTGAGGGAATCACTGCCGGCATTTCCGCTGACAAAATCATCGCCGGCACCGCCGCTAAGAGTGTCGTTGCCTCCCAGCCCCAGTATTATATCACTGCCGGTGGTGCCGGTGAACGCATCACTGCCCTCTGTGCGGAGATGAACAGGAGATCCAGTAAATGTTGGGGTGGGATTGGGTGCCGGCACCGGATTGACTTGACCATTGACGGGCGAGCCAAAATCCTGTGTCCAGTAGTGGTGCCAATTCTGGCTGCCGGTATCGTTTTTTAGCAAGTAGTAGCCAATCCCAATTTCCTTATAATTGGGATTGAGAATATTCTGCCGGTGACCATCGTTGGGAGGAGTTTCGTTGAACCAGGCGTCTACGACTTCCTCAGGGTTGGAGTAGCCCCAACCAACATTTTCCCCAGCAAATGAGTATTTATAGCCGGCCCGATTGATGCGGTCGTTTGTCGATGATCCATCCGCTCCTTGGTGCCCGATAAAGTCATTGAGTGCCATATCCCGGCTGTGATCTTGGGCGGATGCAGTCAGCTGGGCATTTAACGTCAGTGGGGCCAAACCAAACTGGCTGCGATATAAATTGGTGCGCGCTAGAAGGCGATAGATAAAGTTTTCGTTCACAAGAAATGGCTCCTCAGGGGGAGAAAGTTTTGCGTTTTGTCGGTAAATGCACGCAACTTACAGCCGGCACCCTCGCGATCTGTGCCGCGCTGCAATAATCTCGCACCCTAACTCCCCCCTCCGTTTTCTCACCGGCGCGGGAGTGTGCGCAGACGAGACGCCGGCGCACACCACTGCGGGGGACATTTAGATGATGTGTTATTGGATAGATAGATGCTTGCTTTCGTCTCACCGGCTTCTGTGGCGGTTGGGGATTGCCTCTCCCGACGAACTCCGCCACAAGCCAGAGCACCCTCATCTCTCTGGGTGAGCGCACTAATACTATAGCACAAGTTGGCAGATCGCTCGCACAGAGAACGGCTCTGCCTTGAAAAGGTTCGTAGTTGGGCTTTAGCCCTACCTGATCTCCCGCGCTCCAGCCAACTTTTCATTGGTGGCGGTGTGCGAAGTTCATCGTGACTGCTTCCTTTCTACAATATAGCGGTTTTCAGTTGGATGAAGTACATGCCAGAAACCCGGTTTCTTTAAGAAACCGGGTTTCTCAGTACCTCACCTCGGATGAAAACCCCTATAAGCCGTCACCGGCACACCTATTGAGGATACGCCCTGAAGCTGGAGGCAACCCGAATCTATTTATATTGAGATAAAATCCCCGGCATCGAGTAGGGACACATCCACTCCGGGCAGTACAGCCAGGACTGAATTTGTGGTAAGATTGAGAATCTGTGCGCCAGCCGCGCCTTGAGAGAGGCTCAGCTGCTCGAAAGATAAACCGCCGGCTAAGCCGAGATAATCTTCTGTATCGTCGTAGTAACAAATGTCAGTGGAGTCTCCTCCGACAAAATACACATCACTGCCGGCACCGCCAATCAGGGTGTCTGCGCCCAAATCTCCGGAGAGCCAATCATCGCCGGCTTCTCCGAAAAGGGAGTCATTGTCTCTACCGCCATTTACCGTATCGTTGCCGTCACCGCCAAACACTTGGTCGCTGCCTTTATTGCCGTTAACCATTAAATCATTGCCGGCACCTCCGATAACGATATCATCTCCTTGACCGCCTACAACAATGTCGTCGCCGCCATCGCCGGTGATGTAATCACTGCCGGCATTTCCACTGAGAACATCAGCGCCTGCTGCGCCGATTACGGTGTCATTGCCTCCCAGCGCTATTATTGTATCAGTGCCGGTAGTGCCGGTGAGTGTTTCACTGCCATCTGTACCGACGATAACACGGTCAGCGGGCGTTGTTCCTTGGGCACTTTCGGCGGGAGTGCCGGTGGGGTCAGTTTCTTCGCCGAACCACAAAGCTGCATATCCTTTATAAATGCCGACGCCTAAAGCGTTCCACTGCCGGTTTTGCCAAATCCCTTGATTCAGGATGACTTGGTTGTGGGCGGGGCTGTTTTTCCAGGATTCTAGGGCTTCTTCTGCTGAGATTGAACTGCCCGCTGTCCAGACAAAATTTTCGTAACCGTTCCCCGGATAGCCGGTGTTTAACCGTTGGGGAGCCTGCCACATATTAGGCCAAGTGCTTTGATTGTTAGGGTCATAAGCAGCGTCACTCCAGGAATGTGGGCTGATAGAGTCGCGCTGGGGCGAATTAACGTAATCAAGGTTTTCTGCCACATCTTGCACGTGGCGGTTGGCAACGGTGGTGAGCGCTTTGGAAGCGGGTATCGCCGGCAGCCCATTTTGAGCGCGATACTCATTGATTAAATTGTAAAGTTTTACTTCTTCCGATTCCAGACCGTCTCCCGGAAGGTTTGAGTATAGGTCTACTGCCATAAGTTTAGCCTCCTCAGGCTGAAAAAATCTAAAAAATAGCGCTCCACCGGCATTATCCACCCAGTCACAGGTGTCGGTTCCGGTGGTGGGAATCGGCGCACTCCCACCGGCAATCTAGTCGCTACCCCCAGTCGGAGAAGTGGGTGCCGGTGGCCGGTTCTGGCGTGGGCGCGGGTGGCCGGTGTTGGCGCGACATCAATTAAATCCTGGCCATCTTTAAAGTCCGCAATTACATCCGCCTGTGCCAGCGCCGCCCCACCGGCACTGGTGCTGATAGAGAACCTGTCATTTCCATCCCCGCCGGGAACGGGTATCCGCACCCAAGTTCCCATAGAGAAAGTCATTCCCGCTATCCCCATAAAGGAGGTCATTGCCTTTACCCCCCGCAGCGTATCACTGTCTTGGCCACCATAAAGCGTGTCATTCCATTGCCAAAGAGCAAGTCATCTCCCTGGTTGCCGAACACCAAGTCATCGCCGTCGCCCCCCAGTCCCGTATCCTTGCCCAATTGGCCATAAACAATGTCGTTACCGCCCTCGCCAGACATCTGGTCTGCCTCTTTGCCGCCGCCGGCGGTATCATTGCCCTCACCCCCACACACCGTATCATTGCCCTGGTTGCCATTCAGGCAGTCATGCCCTTCATGGCCCATTAAAGTATCCTTCCCTTCTAAACCCAGAATCGTGTCCGCTTCTGGGGATTGACTGAGGAAGTCGTTACCTGGTGTGCCGGTTCTCGTTGACATTTTTTCCATTGTATGCTAATCATTGTTCAAACCAGCTGCAATGCAGTTGGCCAAGCCAGTCTGTGCTATCTCGATTTCTCGCGATAACAGCTTATTGGGTTTAATTTGTGCGCAAACACACTCTAACTTAGGTAATTGCCGGTCATCCCATAACCTACGTTAGGAATTTCGTTAGGATTTAAGTTATGAAATGCCTGAGGACTCGCAGCAATGGAATCCCCCCCCAATCCAAATGAAGAATTTGCAGACGCCTCAAATCACTGGGATTTACAAAGGCTGTACGCAGATTTGGCGTCTGCAAAACAAGAAGTGGCATCTCGCCCAACAAGAGGGCTGACAGCCGTTGAAAAGCTCCATCTCTGTGGATTGCTTTGCGGTTGCAGTCCCGCCGAAATCGCTCGCCGGCTGCACAAGGACGCCAGGGGAGTAGAAGCAGAGCTGTCAGCAACCCTGTATCGATATATCAAAACGCTGACAGGAAAAAAGCTCAACTCCTGGCAAGATATCGTTCCCTGGCTGGAAGCAGCTGGATATAGAAAGTCATCCCCCCAGCGGTATTACGACTGGGAGAAAGCGCCGGATGTCTCCCTTTTCTACGGGCGCACCGGCGAACTGGCGGCGCTGAAACAGTGGGTTGTGGGCGACAAGTGCCGGCTCGTGGCCATTTACGGCACCGGCGGAATTGGCAAAACGTCTCTGGCGGCAAAGTTGGCTCAGCAGATTCAGAATGAGTTTGAATGTGTCATCTGGCGATCGCTCTCAAACGCCCCACCCCGCGCACAACTCCTGGCTTCCTTACTCGGATTTCTGTCTGACCGGCAGCCCCCTCAAACCACTTTATCTGACCTGCTGGATTTTCTGCGAACTCACCGCACTCTCGTGATACTGGATGGCGTCGAAAACCTCATGGCTGCCGGTCAGTTTGTGGGAAAATACCGAGAGGGCTATCAGGACTATACGGAGCTATTCAAAGTGGCAGGACTGTCAGACCACATAAGCTGCTTCTTGCTCGCCAGTACGGAAAAATCCAGAGAAATTGCTATCTGGGAGGGCAATAGAAACCCCGTTCGATCTTTACAGCTCAAGGGATTGGAAAAGCCTGCCGCATGGGAAATCCTCAGAGAGAGAGATTTAGTTGAAGAAGCCGAATGGGCCAACCTAATCGACCGTTATGGCGGCCATCCCCTAGCCTTGCGTATAGTTGCGGCCACAATTAAAGACGTATTTGCCAACAAATCTTCGGTCTTTCTCAGGGAAACCACATTTCTCGGCGACATCCGAGAAGTCTTGGCCCAGCAGTTCCAGCGCCTTTCTGAATTAGAAAAAAAGGTCATGTACCAGCTGGCCCTCTCAAGAGAGCCGGTTTCCCGCACAGGATTGCGAGAGGGCATTTCCTCCTACGTCTCGTGCGAGGAACTTACCGAGGCGCTGAAATCTTTGGGATGGCGCTCGCTGATTGAAACAGTCACAGAAGACGGAGAAGCTCTTTTCACCCTCTTGCCGGCAGTGAGAAAATATGTTATAAATCAGAACAGCTAAACAGAAAGCCGGTGCGAGCAGCTCTCAGACTGCTCGCTTCCCGCCAAACAAACAAGGCAGCGACAGGGCTTTACAGGTGCGTTCCGTGGCTCCTGCCCCGGAACGCAAAAAGCCGGTGCGATTCCCTATAATATTAAGTTGAAATAGACAGTATTTTCTGTGTGAGAAGGGTTGGCGCTGCCTTATTCAATCCCAAATCCCAAATCCCAAATCTAAAATTGATATGATTCAGCCAGGACTGGTATTGCAAAATCGCTATTGCGTCGTGCGCCCCCTGGGGAAAGGAGGCTTTGGCCACATCTTTGAAGTGGATGACCGGGGCGCGCCAAAAGTTCTCAAGGTTCTGAATCTGGAAAAGTTCTGCGATCCAAAAACAAAAGAAAAAGCCATCTCCCTCTTTCAGCGAGAAGCTGAAGTTTTAAGGCTGCTAAATCATCCGGGCATTCCCAAAGTCAAGCCTGACGGATATTTTACCGCCACAGTAGATGCCGGCACCCTGCACTGCTTGGTGATGGAGAAAATTGACGGACAAAATTTGGAGGAGTGGATCGCGAACAGCGAGAACCACCCGCCCCTCAGGGAAGAGCAAGCCCTTGACTGGTTGAAACAGCTGGCGGGAATATTGCATGAGCTGCACCGGCACCGATATTTCCACCGGGACATCAAGCCTTCAAATATCATGCTGAAACCTGACGGACAGCTAGTATTGATTGACTTTGGGACAGTCAGGGAAGTGACGAACACTTACCTGCTCAAAATCGGCGATCAGGAAGTGACGGGGTTATTTTCAGTCGGTTACGCGCCGGTGGAGCAATTAAAAGGCAAAGCTGTTCCCCAATCGGATTTCCACGCCTTGGGACGCACCTTTGTCCACCTGCTCACTGGAAAACATCCTGACACTTTTCCCCTAAACGATATGACAGGGGAGTTAATTTGGCGAGAGGCTGCGATTCAGGTATCGCCGGCACTTGCTGATTTGATTGACTCGCTGATGGCAATCTTTCCACACGAGCGCCCGCAAAATACCCAAGCGATTTTGCAGCGTCTGGCGAACCTCGAACCCGGGCGGGCGCAAGACCCGCCCCGACAGCGGAATAGCAAGCAGAATCGCTTAAAATTTGGGTTTGGATTAGCGGGGCTGCTGTTGCTGGGCTTCACCGGCATCCAGTTTGCCTTCCCCCAACTCGCCAGGAGGCTCAACGCTCTCGGAGTTGAAAATCACCTCGCCAATAAACCGGGCGAAGCCTCGTCAGATATTAAATGGGCGCTCAAACTAGACCCAGACAACACCGGAGCCAACTACAACAAAGGAATACTTTGCGAACAAGTGCTAAATTTTGACTGCGCCCGATCCCACTACCAGAAAGCCGCACTTCTGGGAAGCGCCGCTGCTTACAGCCAGCTGAGTCGCTTATATATTAGACACGATAAAAACTTTGATGCAGCGGCTGACTTGCTGCAAAAAGGTCTGCAGCTGGTGAGAGACGACCGAGTGAAATACTCCCTGATCAAAAACTTGGGCTGGGCGAGACTTGGCCAAGGTCGCTACGCGGAGGCGAAAGAACACCTGCAAGCTGCGATTCAGCTAGACAGCCGGCGAGTTTCCGCTCACTGTTTGCTCGCCCAAGTGCTGGAAGCGCAAGGGGAAACGCAAACTGCGCTGGCGGAATGGGAAATTTGCCGGCAATATGCAGATAAGAGCAAACCAGATGAGGATCTGTGGTACGATCTGGCACAGCAACGCTTGGCAGCTAGGTTTTAGAAGGACAGGCGAGACGCCTGTCCTACGCCTGGATTTCTGGAGGAGAAGGGAAATCCCCTCTCACTCCCCCTCCGCGCCAGCTGTGCAGCGCCGATTCCTTCCTTCAGGGAGGACAGACAATAATATTGCCGTCTTCGTCCTTGCAGGGTTCGGGAGCCGGCGTTTCCAACAGTTCTTTGCCTTCAATCTGGGACTTACCTGCGATTGCGGCAAGAGCTGCTGCTCGTGACACAGCCGAAATCAGAGCGATCTGGATTATTATAAATATAAGTGCTGGTAAAACAACAACCCTGGATTTCATGGCTCGTTTCTCTCTCAAAGTCAATCCCTGACAGAACAGAGGAGAAGCGAGTTGGCCAACTGCGCTTGCTACATCATTTTTTCGGAAAGGAGCTTGCTATTTATGCACCCGTCAGGAAGAAAGGAAAAGCAAAAAGCTGGATTCTCTCTCCCGCCGGCAATAGAAGCCAGCTCTCTCTCACATCTCTAGAATCTTTGATTCGCAAGGGTTGCGCCAGATTCATTTTCCGATCGGTGACAGACCGGTATAGAATTGATACTTGACAAGTGCTAAGGTGGGGTGTAAAATGCCGTCTCTCATGGCTTCTCAGCAGGGACTCGAAAGAATCAGACAAGCAAGAAGGGAAAAAGGATGGACGGTGGAGGACGATCGGTGGCTGTGGGAAGCGAGCAAGATTCTGGACGCCCACACCGACTGGGAAGCCGAAAGCTATGCAGCGGGGCGCATCTTTGCCGCCGGTGTCAGCTTGGCCACTTGGAGGCGTTTTCTGTACGCACAAGATCCCATTGACACCAACGTTTTCAAAGCGTTCTGCCAGGTTCTACAACTGAACTGGGAAGAAGTGGCGGATCGCAGTCCCAGTCCCAAACCGCAAGTCAGGTGGGAGCTGGTGTGGAGCGCCACCATTGATGACGCCCGCAAGGAACGGGTGGAAGCTATCCTCACCCATTTGCGGGAACTGGCGCTGGATGACGCCCTGACACTGGTAAAAATAGAAAAAGGCAGCGTCATCCTGGTTTTGCAAGGGGCACCAGAAGGGTTTGAGCGCATTGAGACTCTTTTCAAAGCGGGGGAGCTGGCGGAGTTGCTGGGTATTCTTGTTGAAGATGTGCGCCGAGCCGCCGTAAAATTGAGCCAGTGGTTGCAAAAAAACTTAGATGAAGCACTGCGAGCCGGCTGGCAAACTATTGAAGAGATTTTTGGCGCACAAATAGCAAATCAGGCTTTTAGATCCGCTGCAGCTAGAGGGGCTAATGCCACTGCCTTGGCATTGCAGCTGGCCGAACATCCTGTAGCTTTAATTGTTGCGGTAATGCTCGAATCCGAACAGACAATCCCGATTATCCTGCAAGTGCGCCCCACCGGCAGCCAAACCTATCTGCCCAAAAACCTGACACTCACAGTGCTAGATGAAATAGGAAACAGCTGGCCAATCCCAGCCACAGAAGCAGACAGCTTAATTCAATTTAAATTGACAGGGCATCCGGGAGAGCGTTTTACTGTTAAAATAGCTGTGGGTGGGGCGGAAATTGTGCGGCGATATTTCGTTACATAGGGGAGTAGAAACCAGGTGTATTCCCGAACCCCGGTTTCTGGCCCCATCCAGTTGTTTCAGCAGTAACAAAACATGACACAAGACTACTCCGGACAAAATCTGCGAGGGCGCTCCTTTAAAAGGGAAAACCTAGCCGGCGCAAACTTCTCGAATTCAGACATCCGAGGCGCAAACTTCACCGGCACCAACCTCGCCGGCGCAAACCTATCGCACTCGCAAGCCGGATTGCAGCGCCGGTGGGCAATACTTTTAGTAGCCCTCGCATTCTTCCTAGCAGCGCTTTCAGGAGCGGCATCCGGGCTAGCGGGAATTATGACATCAGGAATTGTCAGCCCGCCATTCACCCGAGAATACACCGTCATCCCCGCCGGCATTTTATCCGTCTCGCTAGCAATCTACTATACCGTCACGGTGCTACAGGGATACACATCAGGTTTAGTAGCTTGCGCAGTTTCCATATCCGCAGCCGTCGCGATAATTGGCACTTTAACAGGAGCGTTAGCCGGCTCAGGAGTTGCAGCTTTAACGGTGGCTTGGGTTGTAGTTGGAACCCTGACTGGAGCTATAGCTGTGGTTGTAGTGGGAGCCGTAGCCCGCTCTGAAACATTGAGTGCGGCGCTGGCTTTTGTAAGCACATTCTACTGGGTTTTTGCTGGCTCTGTTGCTTGGTATGTAGCGGGTATGGTCGCTAAAGCCGGTATTGGCGCTCCACCCGGAAAAGCGTCTGTAGCCAAATCGGTCACTGTAGCTTACTCTAAAGTAGGGGCCTATTCTATCGCCTGGGCTTTTGCTGGAAGTGGGGCGGAAATTATCGCCAGAACTGTTGCTGTCGGGGGAGCTTGCGGTGTGGCGGCGCTAGGCGTATATGTGGGAGTTCGCTCTCTAGCAGCCGATGAAAAATTTGCCTTACCCCGACGGATAGGAATTTTCTTGGCTGCTACCGGCGGGACAAACTTTCGCGACGCCAACCTCACAGATGCAGAGTTTAGTGCGGCGACACTCAAAAACACAAATTTTAACGGCGCAACCCTGACGCGCACCTGCTTCTCGCACGCCAAAAAACTCGACCGATCCCGCATTTGGGCAACTTACTTAAAAGACGCGCCGGTGCGGCTGCTGGTGATTACAGGAAATGGGCGAGACAAAAACTTCGACCGGCTGAACCTGCAAGGATTGAATTTGCGCGGCGCTGACTTAGACTATGCCAGCTTTATTGGAGCCAATCTCAGCGAAGCGAATTTGCAGTCAGCGAACTTGTCTAACGCTAAACTCGTACAAACCCAGCTAGACAATGCAGATTTCACCGGCGCAACCCTCACCGGAGCTTACATCGAAGACTGGGGCATCACCGTGGGAACCAAACTGGATGGAGTGACTTGCGAGTATATTTACATGCGCTTGCCCACCAAAGACGATCCCGATGCCTGTCGCAAACCTGACAATAAAAACGAAGTCTTTCGAGAGGGCGACTTTGCCGACTTTATCGCCCCCATCTTTAAAACCCTTGACCTCTACCACAACCAAGGCGTTGACCCCCGCTCTATTGCCATTGCCTTCAAGCGGCTCGCAGAAAACCATCCCGAAGCCGATCTAGAACTCGTGGCAATGGAAAAACGAGGGCTAGATAAATTCTTGCTGAGAGCCAAAACAGCAGGAGGAGTCGATCGCTCCCAACTGAGCGCCGAATACTTTGAAGACTACAACCGCCTGAAATCTCTGCCTGAAAACGATATAGGCTTGCTCCTAGCCGAACAAGACGCCCGGATTCGCAGCCTAGAAACCATGCTAGCGACAGCGCTCAATCCCAACTCTTTTGCCGGCACCGCAAGCCGGGAAAATAAAGGCCCTGGCAAATTAGCTATCCTCACCTTAGGCGACGGAGACTTCGAGAGAGGGTTTCCAGCAGCCAGCGCCCTGATCTGGGCTGACGATCGCCTGCCGGCGCAATTTCCCGGCAAACTGCCACCCGCTCCAGACATTCCCGAACTCTACCGCCGGTGGAAGTCAATGTACGACGCTTTGGGGTTCAGCTTCCGAGTCAGTGCTGATCCCAATCAAGCCGCCAATGTTTCAAAACCGCAATTTCGCCAATTATCCGACCAGTTAGGTGAGCGACTCAACACCTGGCTAAACTCCGACACCTTTCGCCCCATCCAAAATAAATTGCGCGAAAAATTCCAGCCGGCTGACGAACTGCGAGTTATCATACAAGCCGAAGGAATCCTGCGGCAACTTCCCTGGCACCTCTGGGATTTTTTCGACACTTACCGCAAAGCAGAAGTAGCCCTGAGCGCCCCCTTTAGCGACCGAGCAGAAAAATCAGCCCCCCCGCGAACTCGCATCCGAATCCTAGCCATTCTCGGCAACAGCAGCGGAATTGACATCGAAGCTGATCGCGCCTTACTGCAAAACTTACCCGACGCCGAAACCGTCTTCCTCCCAGAACCCCAGCGCCGGCAAGTCAGCGAGCAACTGTGGGACGAACAAGGCTGGGACATCCTCTTCTTTGCAGGGCACAGTTCCTCTCATGCGGACGGACAAACAGGGCACATCTGCATCAATCACAGCGCTCCCAACAGCCAACTGTCAGTTGCTGACCTAAAAAACGCCCTCAAAAAAGCCATTGAGCGGGGCTTAAAACTCGCCATCTTCAACTCGTGTGACGGTTTAGGGCTGGCGCGACAGCTAGCCGAAGAACACATTCCGCAAATCATCGTCATGCGCCAAGATGTCCCCGACATAGTAGCGCAAGACTTCCTGAAAAACTTCCTCACAGCCTTTGCCGGTGGCAAATCCCTTTACTCCTCCGTGCGAGAAGCGAGAGAAAGACTTCAAGGACTAGAAGACGAATACCCCTGCGCCACCTGGCTGCCGGTAATTTGCCAGAACCCAGCCGAAATCCCCCCCACCTGGCAACAGCTTCTAGCCCCTCCCTAATCCTCTCCCCCCGCCTTGGCGCTCAGGCGCGTCTTGGCGGTTCAATCCCCCCCTCCCTCACACCTTACGAGTGCCGGTTCAGTCCATCGCCACATCCAACTTCCCCGACAGCAACCCAGACATCAGCACATCCCGCGTGCGCCGCAAATTGCTCGTTTGCTCCTGCAACACCTCTATTTGCTTGAACACCGGCTCTACTAGCGCCACATACTGCCGGTGAGTCGGCTCATCAGGCACAGCAATCAGCACCTTGCGAAAATTGCTCAGATAAATCTCCTTAAACATCACCCCCGACGCCAGACTGCTAATCCTGTCCTTATTCTCCTCCACCCAAAAATAAAGAAAATACGGCGACAGCCGCTCATTCGGAATGCACGTAATAAACCCCTGATTCGTACAAGCCGGCTTGGAATTAATCGCCACCACCCCAATAGTAGCCCGACTCGTCACCATCACCGAATACGGCGGAAACACCCGCGTCTTGCTCTTGCGCCGGCCCAATTCCGTAACCTTCCGCGCCGATTCCGAAATAAACATCGTACCGGCATTCGTCAGATCCGTCGGCGTAAACCAAGTCATATCCCCATTTTCCCAGTATTCCTGCTTCTTCGTCGAAGGCGTATCCCCACTCACCGTCGCCATCGCCTCACCAATCTTTGTAATCTCCCACCTCTCAGAAATTCGCCCCACCGACGAGTCCACAATCTTCACCCCTTCCCAACCCGGAAAGCGCAAGTAGACAAACCACTCCCGAAAGATCGTCCGCGCCATTGATTCCAGCAACTTCATCCGCTGCAAGTTCACCGTAATCAACTCATCATACGCCAAGAGAACCTCCGCAATCTTGCGCTGGTTCTCCAGAGACGGGTATCTCAGCGGCAGGGATTTCAGCCCCTGCATGCTGACATACGGCTGTACCACCCCCCCCACTATACCGTGCAAGGCATTTTGAAACACCTCACCTTTCACCCAGTAATAAAGATATGCCGGCCACAAAACCTCTTGATTTGGCCTGATAATTCCCACACTGCTAGACAGGCCAAACTGGTCTTTAGGCTTCATCAAATAAGGGATGCCAATCGTGCCAATAATCCCCATCAGCACGTCCCCAGCTCTCGGTCGGCTGGGTATCCTTGTGTCAGGGCGAAAATACTTGTTGAAATCCGCTTCCGAAATGTGCCCCACCTTCCACAAATTCAACCCACTCTCTTTTAAATTTTTCGCCGTCACATACAGCACCCCGGTATCCAGCCGCTCCAGTCTGGCGTGAGTGCCGTCGCCCACTGTACAGTCATCCCCGAGCCGCCGCTGCACCCATTCAGTCTTTGCCGTTTCCATCAATTGAGAAGTCATAACTCTCCCGTTGCATCGATTTTTATAAATTTGCAGCGTCGGGCTCACCCCCTGCGAAGGCGAGTTAACCCGACCTATCTGCTGGCAGCACAGTATATCTCTAAACCTGCCCCTACTGCCGGTAGCTTGGGTGATGAATCAACCCGCCCCTACCCGCAATAAACTGACGTGCCGACATTATATCAAACCCCCGCATTTTTTTCCAGCAACTTCGCCACACTCTGTGCAATCCGCTCCTGAAAGTTCAGCGCAAGGGCGTTGAGCTTCACCAGTTCCTCATTCAGCTCTTCGAGCCTTTCGGCAAAGTCGAAATCCTCCTCCTGCGTCTTTGCAACGCCCACATAGCGCCCTGGGTTGAGACTCCAGCTTTGCGCCTCAATCTCTGCAAGGGTTGCCACCTTGCACAGCCCCGGCACATCGGTGTACACTCCCTCTGGAAACATCTTGCGCAGCATTTCCTCGCCGCCCTTACCCGTCGCCAGATCCTCGCCCCGGTACATGCGCACGATGTTTGTCAGAAACTCTATCTGCGCCGGATTGAACTGCCGGTGGGCGCGATCGCTCTGGTGGAAGATGTGCCGAGCCTCAATAAACAGCACCTTATCCCGGCGCGGCGTCCTCACCTTGGCCCGATCCAAAAACCACAGCGTGCACGGCAGCCGCACCGTATAGAAAAAGTATGGCCCCACCACAATCATCACGTCTACCGCCCCGCTCAAAATCAGCTGGCGGCGGATCTCCTGTTCCGAGAGCAGGGTGTCGCTAGCTGAGTTTGCCATCACGAACCCCGCCCGCCCCGTTTCTTTCAGGGCGCTGTAGATTAGCTGAATCCACAGATAATTTGCATTATCCACCCTCGGCAGGCCAAACGGAAAGCGGCTGTCGTCTTTCAGGCGCTGCTTGTCCACCCTGTCCACATTAAACGGCGGATTGGCCATCACAAAGTCAAACTGGCCGGTGCTGCTGTGGACATCCTCGTAGTAGGTGTTGCAGTGGCGAATGTCCCCCACCAGCCCGTGCACAGCCAGATTTAGCTTGCACAGGCGCACCGTCTCGGCAATCTTGTCTTGCCCGAAAATGCTAATTTCCGCGCTCGGGTTGTGGTTGCGCTTTTCCACAAACGACGCACTCTGCACGAACATCCCCCCGGAACCGCACGCTGGGTCAAAAATGCGCCCGTGGTAGGGCTCAATGATCTCCACAATCAGCTTCACAATCGACGTGGGGGTGAAGAACTCGCCGCCCTTCTGCCCCTCGCTCATCGCGAAGTTCCCCAGAAAATACTCGTATATCTTCCCGAAGGCGTCCCCTTCTATGTCCATCGGGATCGCCTGGAAGTTCTCGATTAGCGCCACCAGGATGTCGCTGTCGAGCCGGTGATAGTTCTTCGGCAATACCTCTTTCAGCTGCTGGTTCGCCGCTTCCACCGCGTGCATGGCGTCGTCGATCGCCTGACCGATGTCCACTGTTTTTGGCAGCTTCGCCAGTTTGGAGAAACGGGCCACTTCCGGCAGGCACATCCTGAACCCCGACCCCACTTTCTCTCGCTGCGCCGCACAGTGTAATATCCTGTACTCGGCAAAGCGGAGGAAAATCAGCCCTAGCACCGGCACCGAATATTCCGACGGCTTCAGTTTGGAATTGGCCCGCAGCTGGTCGGCAGCTGCCCACAGGCGCTTTTCAATTTCGCTGTACTTCGCTGGCATCTCATACGCTGGTTGTCACTTTTAAGCTCTGAGTCGCGAATCCAAGACTCCTAACTCCTAGCTTCTACCCCATTCTACGCCCAACCCAGCTGATGCGTGTTAACCCCACCCTAAGAAATTCCAAAACCCGGCTTTCTCTAAAAACGTGGGCGCACATTCTAGCCCCAGGGGCTGGGCCAATGTGCCACGGGTGTCTGCTACGAACGCCGGTGCGTTCGTTTGGCCATGAACCGCCCCCGTGAAGGAAGGCTATAGCGGTTTTCTGTTCGATTGCGTGCCAGAAACCCGGAAGGGGCGGTCTCCGTGGGTGGCACCGCCCCTACGCTCACCGGGTTTCTCAGTACCTCACTTTGGATGAAAACCGCTCTAAACTTGACACCGGCAGGCCCCACTGCAACACCGGCTCTCCAAGCCGGCAGGCACCCCGCCGCCACACCATAGCACAAGCCGGTGCCTGCTTTCCTTAAGGAATCATAAAAAATTTCCCCAAGGGTTGCACCTTACCCCAGGGTGTGTTACGATTGTTGTTGTAAATAAAAATTCTAAAAGTTTAATCCCTATCAAGAGCTTTAAAACAGCTCCTGACAGGTTGGAAAGCACCAGACTGCATCAGAACCAGTCCAGAAACCAAAGGCAATTTTAAGCTTTCCCCACCTGTCCCGGAAGCCCAGAGCTATAGAACTCAGGGATGCTAGAGCTTTTAGGCAAACATCAAAAACAGGGGACAACCAAAATGGCCCACACCGAAAGAAGACCGGGACTCTGGTAGCCCCGCATTTTCAAATCGGGGCGGAAAGACGACTCGCCTGATTTATCAGGCGTCACTTATGCCGTCACTTATAATGATGCGGATCGTTAATGTACGCTTCTATAATGGCTGAACTTACCTTCCCGGTTGTGTCGTAGAAATATGCGTGAGTCCACAAAGTAGGGAGTTTAAGCAGGTGCGGGAATTCCTGCCGCAAATATCTTGAAGAGCGCCCCTTAAATGCTTTAACTATTGAGTTGATAGGGGTGCTTGGATCGTGTTCAACCAATAAGTGAACGTGGTCTGGAGCTATCTCCATGCACTTTATTATCCACTTTTTCTCTGCTGCCACCTCTGTTAATATCTGACTCAGCCTAAACTTTACGTCTCCTATTAAAACTGGTTTCCGGCGTTTAGGTATCCAGACTGGATGTACCGTCGCCGAACCGACAGAGTGGTTGTTGTGCCTATATTGCCTGCTTGTCGCCTTCATAATTCTTCACATATACCCCTTGACAGTCCTAAGCGCTTGTTGCTACTGTTGATAGTGTAGCGCGATAGACAAAAGCTGGTGGTGATTAATATTGGCTAGGAGTAAGACAACATCGTTCATCACGGAACTACCGTTGGTTCTAGACAGCAAGCAAGATGCCGAATTGCGGTCCCGGTTTCAAGCGGCGCGGCAACTGTACAACGCCTGCTTGAATGAAGCGATGGTGCGAATGGAACTATTGCGCAACTCTGATGCCTACAGAGCAGCCAAGAAAATACCTAGAGAACAAAAATCGGAAAGAAATTTAGCTTTTGGTGATGCTCGTAAACAATATCGCTATTCAGACTACGACATTCAGGCGTATGCTACCACTGTCGCTAACAAATCTAAGTGGATAGGTAAAAAAGTAGATTCCAATACTCAACAGACGTTAGCCACCCGTGCGTTTAAAGCTAGCGAGAAAGTCCTATTCGGACTTGCCAAAAAGGTACGATATAAAGTCCCCACTAGGTTTAAGTCAGTAGAGGGTAAGACTAACAAACAGGGTATCCGCTGGAAGGATAACCAGTTTGTCTGGGGTAAGTTAGAGCTAACGCCAATAATTGACTGGGATAATCCGGTAATCTTGCACGGCCTTACCTCTAAGGTTAAGTATGTCCGTGTATTGTGGCGTGAGCTTAATGGTAAGCGTCGCTGGTATGTTCAGTTAATTAATGAAGGAGTGCCGTACCAGAAAGAGAAAAACTCTGTCTCTGATGGAGTAGTTGGGCTAGACCTCAACATATCCCATATTGCCTTTGTGGGAGATAGCGGTGCGGGATTATTACCATTTGCAGAGGGAGTGCCAACCTATGAGCGTGAGATAAAAGCCTTACAGCGTCAGATGGAGAGGTCTAGACGTGCCAATAACCCCGATAACTACAATTCTGACTTTGAAGGAAAACGAGGGCGCAAGACTGTCCTCAAGAAGGGGAAGTGTAAAAAGGGTAAATCCAAGTGGAATAATTCCAAGAGATACCAGTGTGTTTCCCGTAAGAAACGTGAGTTAGAACGTAGAAAAGCTGCTTATGCAAAGTCCCAAAACCGGAAGGTGGTTAACGAGATACTTAGGCATGGCAAGAATATCAAAACCGAGAAGGTATCGATAAAAGGCTGGCAGAAGCGTTATGGTAAAGCCATAGCTGCTAAGTCCCCAGGTTTTGTCCAATCTGAATTGAAACGTAAAGCTGAGAACGCTGGCGGTTCATTCTATAAGTTTTCTACTCAGAAGACAGCGCTATCACAAACTCATCTGAATGGTGAGCGGATTAAGAAGAAATTATCCGAGAGAGTTCATCGTGATGTAACAGGAGTTGTGATGCACCGGGATTTATTTAGCGCTTACCTGAGTAGATACGTTGATGAGGATGACAAGCTTTCATTGCAGGATGCTAGTAATAGTTATCGGGGGACGGAGCCGTTCCTTGTGGAGGCATGGAAGCAATATCAAGAAGCCGCGAAACGAGTAGGCGAGTCCGAAAGTAGGAAGTCTCATTCTCCCTCGGAGCGGTTCTCCCGAAAGCATAGAAAGTGCAGCCAGATAGCCAACCGTAAAAAGTTAGGGCGAAAAGCTGCGCCCAATTCTTAGCCTGAATCCCCGTCTCTGAGCGAGCGGGGAGTGGCTCAACGCTGATTACTACGATCCCCGCAACAGCTTCCTCAACCAGGTGATGGACCGGCGCACCGGCATCCCCATCACCCTGTCCCTCGTCTACCTAGAAATAGCGCGGCGCATCGATTTCCCAATGGTAGGCGTAGGCATGCCCGGACATTTCCTGATCCGTCCCGACTTTGAAGATGCTGGCATCTGGGTTGACGCCTTCAATGCCGGTGAAATCCTCTTTCCAGAGGATTGCAAAGAACTCCTCTGGGAAATATATGGCCATCCGGTCCCCCTGCTGCCCGAATTTCTCGAACCTGTCAGCCCCCGGCAGTTCTTGGAGCGCATGCTCAGCAATCTTAAATTAATCTATATCACCCAGACCGACGCCCCCAGAGCTCTGGAAGTGGTAGACCGGATTCTGCTGCTGTTTCCCGATAGCCTCACTGAATTGCGGGATCGGGGCATCCTCCACGACCATCTGGGCTACGCGCAAGAAGCCATCGACGATCTGGAGGCGTATTTGGCCCAGGTGCCGGAGGCCGAGGATGCCGGTGACATCCGCCAATTAGTCGCGCGCCTGCGCTCTGACATCCAGCGGTGATTGGGCTATGGGCGTAGAGATTTTGGATTTTGGATTTTGGATTTTGGATTTTGGATTTTGGATTGGAGATAGGAGATAGGGGATTGGGATGGTTTGATTGGGCCCCTTAAGATGCTGCGCATTTAATTTGCGCTATCTGCTTTAGCCACAGTTGCCATGATGCCCCTATTAATGCAGCTCGGGATTATTTTACCCTCTCTATAACAAGCCGATTAAAAGCATAACAGCTTGCCAGCTTTTCTCCCAACCCCTGACCCCTAACCCCCAACCCCCATAGCAATAAACAGTTAGTTTAGGACATGGGCATCGGGCATCACGCATGCATGGCATCACGCATGCATGACATCATCGCACCATCGTATTGAGCGTGCATCTGTGAGTCTTCCCCATGCGCCATGCCCCATGCGCCATGCCCCATGCGCCATGCCCCATGCCATTAATGTCCTAATCTAAGTGAATACTGCTATAGTTCCTCAGCCACGCGCTTGAGCCGGCGCAGTTGGGCCCGCATGTCTTCCTGCGTCCAGGTAGAGGCAAAGCGATTGAAGCCAAACCGGATCAGGGGATTGGGAATCTCGAACTCAAAGCGGTTGAGCAGTTGCGTTCCTTTGCCCGCCGGCTGGCACTCCCAGCGGTCGCGCCCGGTGAAAAATCCCTCGAACTGCCACACAATAAGCCCTGGCTCTCGCTCCACCACCACACTGTGCAGAGCCGGCTGCAACAGCGGAATCTGGATCGCAAACCGGCTCTGCGCCCCAACATCCGTACTCCACTCCCCCACCGGCTCGCAGCGCAGCGCTGGATTCAGCCACCGGTGCATCAAAGCGCGATCTGCGATACAGCGCTCCACCACAGTGGCGCTAGCATTAATTTGAATTGTTTGCTCGAAAACTTGACTTATTGACATTATAACTGCAAGCTATAGGCGTATTATCACCATTTTCGGATTTTTGGCTGTGAAACTGACTTTACCCTGAGAGAACCATGAATATACCGTGGGAAAGTAGCATACAAACGATCCCCGTGCTAGCGGGCGGAGTGCTGGCCCAGAAAGTGCCGGCAGCCTCTCAGCCTTGGAATACCTGGCTGGTGGAATTTAGCCGCTCACTCGGCACAATTGGCCCATCCGTGCTGCTCAATCTCGTCACTGCCATTGCCATCCTGGTGATTGGCTGGATAGTGGCAATCGTTGCAGCCGCCATCATCGGGGGGTTGCTCAAGCGCACGGACATCGACAACCGGCTCGCCGCTTGGATCACCGGTCGCCCCGCAGCGGGGGCGCAAGCGCCGCCGGTGGAGAAATGGGTTGCCAGTGCCGTTTTCTGGATCGTGATGATCTTCGTGCTGGTTGCCTTTTTCGACCAGCTGAAGCTGCAGGCGGTTTCCGTACCCCTGAACACATTTCTCAACCAAGTCACCGGCTTCTTGCCCAAATTAGCCGCAGCGCTGATTTTGCTGGGCGTAGCCTGGGCTATAGCCACTGTCGCCAAGATAGTGGTGTCCCAGGGGTTGCGGAGACTGGGTTTGGACGAGCGCTTGAACCAGCAAGTGGGCGCGGCTCCCGCACAAACCCCCCTGCTGCTGAGCGAAACCCTGGCCAACGCCCTGTACTGGTTCATCTTGCTGCTGTTTCTGGCACCAGTTCTGGACACCCTGGGGCTGCAGCAGGCGCTCGAACCGATTCAGAACCTGCTCAATCAAATTCTGGCAGCGCTGCCCAAGATTCTCAAAGCGATCATCATTGGCGGCACCGGCTGGTTGCTGGCGCAAGTGGTGCGCCGGCTGGTGACGAACCTGCTAGCAGCCACCGGCACCGACCGGCTGGGAGCGCAACTGGGCGTAAACCAGACTGCCGGCGGACAGTCCCTGTCCTGGATTGGCGGCACAATTGTTTACATTCTGATCTTAATCCCGACCGCCATCGCCGCTCTCAACGCCCTGGAAATTGAAGCCATCTCTGCGCCGGCAGTGGTCATGCTGACGCAGATGCTCAACGCCATCCCGCAAATTTTTACTGCAGGGCTGATTCTGGCGATCGCTTACTTTATCGGGCGCTTTGTAGCGGATCTGGTGACCAATATCCTGACCGGCTTTGGCTTCAATAACATCTTCTACTGGCTGGGATTGCAACCGGCACCGTCTGCTCGCCGCCAGCCGGTCGCCCCGCCCCTTGCGGACGATCCCGCCACCGTCATTCAGCCCCCTGTGGTGCCGGCGCGGACGCCTTCAGAAATAGCTGGGATTGTGGTGCAAGTCGGCATCCTGCTGCTCGCCACAGTAGCCGCCATCAATATTTTAAACATTGAGGCGCTGACAGCAATTGTCGCCGGCTTAGTGGTGATCGCTGGGCGCGTTCTGGCTGGGTTAGTGGTTTTTGCCCTCGGGCTGTACTTTGCTAACCTCGCCTTCAACCTGATTTCCTCCTCTGGCTCTCGCCAAGCGGGGATACTGGCTCAGGCGGCTCGCATTGCCATCATCATCCTCGTGTCTGCAATGGCTCTCGAACAGATGGGGATTGCCGGTGACATTGTGAATTTAGCCTTTGGGCTGCTGTTCGGCGCGATTGCCGTAGCTATTGCCATTGCCTTTGGGTTAGGCGGTCGGGATCTCGCCGCCACCCAGATGCGCGAGTGGCTGTCTTCGTTCAAGGAACGGGAGTAACGGCTTCCCGGGAGAGTGGGAGAATTTTGCACGCCCTGGAATCTTGTAGAGTGCCGGTTGTTTATTAACAGTCAAGGGGAAAAACCGGGTTTCTCTGACCTAAAAACTCGGTTTCTCAGATTGCTCGACCGGCATTACAGTCTTGCTAAGTTTCTCGCCTCTCCTCCCGCCCTCACGCGCCCCGGCAATTGTTGCTGTGGGGTTTAAGGGCGGGTTGAGTAATCGGCAAAGCAGCCGGTGGAGATGTGGGCTCAACCGGCCCCTACAACGGCTTTTGTGCCACTATGCTGCGCCGCCGACGCTCGATTCAAGAGCTTTTCGCCCTGCCGGCACTGCTACAAGGGACGGGAGGGTGTTGGGGTTCCCGGTTCATCCCCAGAATAGGCTACGCCGAACACGCCAGAATTTTAATTGTTGCTTACTTGTCGCCTCTGTTTATATTTTTCCGGCTCTGTTCGGAGCTCCACATACAGAGAATCAATACCCTCTTGTTCTAGGAGCTTTAAGATTCTTAAATTCAAATTTTTCTCCGCCTCAAAGTAGAGATTATCATCATTAACAAACGCCACAATATCAATGACACGGGCATTTTGTTCAATTTTTTTGAACCGAACTATACAAGAGGGCGAAAACCCTGTAATAGATTTTGGCATTTCTTCAATAGCCGAGCAAATCTTAGCCGTTTTCTCTGCTGAAATTCCGTCTATTTTGAGAATTAAATTTATCCCCCACTTCAACTCATCTCCAGGATTTTGTGACCAATTCTCTACAATTCCTGAAATCATTCTTGAGTTGGGCATTTTGATAATAGATCCCCACTTAACAATGTGAAGCGTTGTGGTTCTGAATCCGATTTTTATGATTTGAACAAACCCTTCTAATCCTGACACTCCCACCCAATCACCTTCTTTATAAAGGCCATCTGAATATATAATGATAGTGCAGAACCAGTCATAAAGAATATCCTTGAACAGCAACCCTAAAGTTATACCTGCACCACCTAATAAACCAACGAGTGCTGCTGCTGATTGCCCTAAAAATATCTCACCGATTTTAATCGTCAGTAATATAATTGCTGCCGATTGAAAAATCTTCGGGATCAAGGGTCTGAGTAACTCATCTAGTTCTGTTTCAGTGCTCAACACGATGTTAGCAATTATCTGCCCCAAGATGGAAGAACAGCCATAAACAACATAAGCCACAATCAAAATCACAATTAAGTTCAGAACCTTACTGATTGTTTCACTTAATTGCATCCCTATATTGTCTGCCCATATCTCCTTAACTATCCACAGTCCAGCAATCAGAAATATCCAGCTTAAGGATGGCTTGACAATTTTAAGCAACTGATCGTCAAGTTCACTATTCGTTTTGCTAGTGAAAGACTCAATACGTTTAATAATTACTTCAGCAAAAAATCGCCTAAATACCTGTGTTACCGTCAGAATGATAAAGGTAATCAGAATTTTGCCAATCGGGATGCCTGAAAAATCGATATTGAAATTTTTTAGCGTCTCCAAAAATTGTTCCATGATTAGTTTGTTTCCTTGTCTGTGGTAGATACAACCATCGTGTACTGTAAAGAATCACCCCACTCAACGTCAGATGAAATTACAGGCACACCTTATCCTCATGTTTTTTGCCCATTTCTGGGACTTCAGCTGGTCAGCCACCTAAAGGTCAGAGGCATGACGCCCCGTCTCTTTAAAGTGGGGTGCTGGCGGTTTCCACTTGACAGGCCAGAGCAGGGAGCTTTTGCCTCGTCAACCCCACCAGGTGTTTAAAATTTTCCTTCAAACCCTGACATGTTCAAGACTAGCAGGGGCATACAAAATCGTCAATACTCTGTCAGCGTTTTTTTTTAGACAGCTTTTTAAGGCTTCTCGGCCCTGCTGCGCCCATTCGCTCCGTCCATGGCCAACTCATCTAAATTATGGATTCCTTTCCCAGTCAAGGTTTCAACTTTTGATAAGTATAAATGCTGGAGCGCTCGAAGCCCCATCGTCCACTTCCCTATGCCCAATCTCATAACTAAATAACCCAAGTTGCGGCTTACAAGTGAGTCAGGCGAGATCCCCCCCTCACCGGGGCGGGCAAGGTGCCACCGGCACTACAAAAGGGGGGGGACAATCTCAAAGCCCCCCTTTTTAAGGGGGGGCAAGGGGGGATCTGGATGCAATGACTTGTAGGTAGCAACTTGAGTTAAATATTGAAATCTTCCCTCTCTGCCTCAACTCCCTTCCTCCCCGAACTCCCCCGCACTCCTGTTAGCCTTTCCCGCAGCTCGTCCCGGATGCGACTGAGAATCGAAGTCTCATCCAGAGTCGCCAGAATCCGGCTGACCACAGCTTTCGGGCCATCGGCACCCCAGGACGCGCCATTGGCCAGGTAGGCTTTGGTGACTTGGCCAATGCCGTAAGAGGAGACACCGGCCACACCGGCTTGGGTGATGGCCACGGACAGGTAGGGGGCCAGCGCCGCCCCGCCGGTTGCCGGTGTGGCCAGCCCCAGCAGCCCTTTCAGCGAGGACAGCCCCAAATTTGCCAGCAGTTCGCTGGCGCTGATACCCCCCATCGTCAGGGCGATTTTTTGCAGCAGCCCCACCGCTCCCTGCTGGCTCATCTCTATACCATAAAGTTTGGATAATGTCAATATCATCGCCACGTCAATTGCGGCGCTGCTGAGAATGTCCAGCACGGTGACGGGGTTGAGGGCGATGGCGAAAGCTTTCGTCAGCGCGGCATTCCAGATAATCTTGTTAGCACCGGCATCCCGGATGGCCATTTTCCGCCCCACCAGTTGCTCGTTCACCTCACCGGCATACAGCAGGGTGTTAATCGCCACCAGAGATTTCCCCTCCCGGTCTAAAATTTCGATAATTTTCAGCTTTAAATCCTCGACTTGCGGCTTCCCCCGGCTGAGCTGGACGCCCCGGCTGCCGTCGGGACGCCGCACGGCTGTGGCCACCACCGGCATCGCAGCGGCCATAACAATTTCATCGGGGGAGAGCAACTCCCGCACCCGCTCGTCGCGGATTTTCTGATAAATGGCCATGCGGTCGGCATCGGGATACTGGTCAATCTTGTTGAGCACCAGCAGCATGGGTTTGCCGACTTCCCGCAACTGGGAGAGGGCTTCGTATTCGACTTTGGTGATGTCGCCGGCAATCACAAACAAAATCAGGTCCGCCCGGGCAGCCACCTCACGGGCCAAGGCTTCCCGCGTCTGGCCATCCACCTCGTCGATGCCGGGAGTGTCAATCACCTCCAGCTGGGACAGCCGGTAGGAAATCGGGGAATTCTGCTCGCCACCGGCAGTTGGGGATTCCCCTCCCAGAGCGCTGTCAAGCTGCCACTGACGGGTTTGCGCCGTGCGGGTGACGCCGTGCAGGGGGCCGGTTTCAAACACCTGCTGTCCCAGCAGGGCGTTGAGCACCGAGGATTTGCCCCGCCCCACCATGCCAAAGACAGCTATTTGCACGCAATCGCGCTCCAGCTTGTCCAGCATCGCGGACAGTCCGCCAATTTCCTCTTCCAGACCGGCGCGCTCTTCCGGGGTGAGGTCCAGGGAAGCCACCAAATCGCGCAGGGAGTCTTTTGCCTGCTTGTAGTTCAGTTCCGCCTGAATGTCTGTAAAGCTGAAAATGGCGCTGTCCAGCTCCTGGGCCAGGTCGGGAGCCGGCGCGTTCTGACGCTGTGCGTCGGGTGAGAATTCAAACTCAGGCAAAGAAGATGACAAAACTAGGGGTTAGGGGTTAGGGGTTAGGGGTTGAGGGGTTAGGGGTTAGGGTTGAGGGGTGAGGGTTGAGAGGTTAGGGTTGAGAGGTTAGGGTTGAGGGGTTAGGGTTGAGAGGTTAGGGTTGAGGGGTTAGGGGTTAGACATATCACCGAACACCTAAAACCTAAAACCCAGCCCATAACGTTATGGGCTAGATAATAGACCCAACACCTAACACCTAAAACCTAACACCTCAGGTTAGGGTTTAGGGGTTGGGGGCTGAGCCAACGTTAACCCGATGCCCCATGCCCGGTGCCCCACGCCAAATTCCAAAGCACAGGCGGACTTCGAGATCCGCCTAAGTCCGCCTTAACTAACTCTTAAATAAATGCTCGTTGCTGTCTGGTTGAGCGAGCTGAATTCGTCAAGCCGCTGAAGTAACAGATATTCTTAAGACATACCTCTCTTGCCCCGAGCCGTACTTGCCTTCCGTTTGCGCTTTTCCAGCGGCGTTTCAAAGTGCCGGCGACTCTTGACATCTGCTAAGATTCCCGAACGGGAAACTTGACGTTTAAACCGGCGCAGAGCCGATTCAATGTTTTCGTTTTCGCCGATAACCACTTGGGTCATTGTTTCTCCTTGACCTTTACTGCTAAAAGGAATTGAGTTGCTTATCTGGCGCTGCCAGCTTTTCTGGGCGGGGGAGTGCGGGCGAGTGGGAGCGCCACGGGTTGCGCCCAACTGGACGGCACCGCCGCACCGCTGCCGGGCGCTAAATATCTGAGAAACAATCTCAGACTTGTCTTTTGCCGTTGGGCCCTCCCCAGTCCCCAGCTCAGCTGAAAGCGTCTCCTGAAAACCATTTTAATAGCCGGTGCGAAAGGATTTGCCGGCGCAGCCACTTTCTTTTCGGAGCCCGCACGGGGCTTTGGCCAGTTTGCAGCCGGCACAGCCGGCACACTTCCCCCGGCACACTTCCCCGCACCGGCAGCCGTGCCGGCGCTTTTTTTGCCCCTGCGGCCACTTGCCCCGGGCCCCGCCCCTTCCGCTTAATCTCTTCTCAAATATTGCCTCTCTTTCTTGGCGCACAGGCTCGTCTTGGCGGTAAAAAATCTTAATTCACCCGTAAATTTGCGTAAATTATTCTACCGTATAAAAGACAGGTCAACGGCACCGAAGTTAGTGCTCAAAGCCAGATTGACATTTTCCAGACCTTTAACCAACCAGTGCACGGCGTCTCGGGTAGAAGACTCGTAGTGGTTAAACAAAATGGAAAATCGCCGTTCCAGATAGGGCTTAACTTTGCGGCAGAGGAGGACAATTTTCAGGAGCAAGCCGGTGGTGATAGCGGGCCCGACATTGGAAATCAGGTCAATCAAGACAAAGTGATTAGGTCGCTGCGGGCTTTCCACCACTAAAAAATTCAGCAACTGGCTGCAAGTTCTCACCAGCAGGAAATCGCTGAACTTCTGAGAATCGCTCTGGGGAAGAGTGTTTTGCAGCTGCTTGTACAGGCGGTCGTTAAATTGACGCTTGCCGTATGCGGGGTCTATTGAGGAAATCAGATATTCGTACAATTCCTTTTTAAACGTGCCGTAGGTGCGAGTTTGGCTGGTGTGGGTGAGAAAGCTGTGAGCCAAGTCCCGATAAGTATAAGACCCCTCAACTTTCCCCACAAATTGTTTCAGAGATGCGTACAGTTCCCGATCGCTGAGGAGGGTGGGATTCTCCACCGGCAGGACAATCCGCCCGGCAGCCGGTGCGAGCCCTTTGCGCGCCTGCTGCGCCTTGCGCACCTGATAAGTCACATACTGTGACAGCTTGCTCTCAAATTGTTTTTGCCGCTGGGCTTGCAGAAGCCGGACCGTTTGCTGGTGTTCGTAAGTGCTGCCCTCAGCCAGCAAGCAATGCTCGTATAAATAAGGATACCGCCGGATCAAAGTGCCCAGAGGTCTAGTTTCCTGGCTGCTGCTGGCCTCTGGGGTTTGGCTCATCACTTGCGCCAAGCGCCGCAGCGTCAGGTACTGCTCGCTCTGGGCGAACTGGCTCACCAGTTCCTGCCAGCGGGCTCCTTTGTGGTGCCTGGAGTAAGCCCCAGAAGTTGTGCGGCACCCGTCAAACAGCTCGATCAGCTCAGCAATGCTCCCTTGCGTCTGCGGAAGCATTTGCCAGCGGTTGATTAGAATGTGGCAGCAGCGATTCAGAACAAACTTAAATTCTTGTTCCGCCTGCTTCGATGCCGCCAGGTGTTCCAGAGCTCTTGCCACTTCTGGCTCGCGATACCCCCAACTGTCTATAAACAAGTTTCGGAAGCGCTCAATCAGCTGTGACGGCGACTCTTGTTCCACCCAGTAAAGCAGGTAATTGTAAATTAACTGCTCATCATAACTGTCTTTCCTGCTGCTCTGAGAATGATCTGTCAAAGTATCCATCTGGTCTTAGCACCTCCGCTCTGGTATCCGGTCTCTTGCGACCGCCACTTCTGTTGAACTCAGTTTTTATTTTCTTCTGAGCGACCCAGCAGCAGACGCTTACAAACCGCTGTGCTGACTTTTAAATAAATAAGTATCAATAGTTTAACGGTCTTCACCCCAAGGACGCATCCGAAAACTCACGAGTTCCCCGCTGAATCTTAAAGGGACTCCGCGAACTGTCGCGTTTTTACGCTTGCCGGCTGACCTGTCCTGTGAGAGCCCCAGGCGAGGGTTCGGCCCTTCAGGGAGCCCAGACAGATGTCAAGCACGCCCTGCCTCCCAAAGGCTTCTGTCCCCTCACCCGACCGTATGCGGGCCCCTCACTGCCTGATGAGCTCTCAGCCGCTGCCGTCTGATCTGTGCATCATTTCCAAGGAGCCGGCCTGCTGTGTTCCAGAAGTCCTTCACCTGCCGCACCGGCCACCTCCCCCACCGGGCCTGAACTCGATGGATCGAGTCTGTTCCTCTGGCAGTAGAGGCCGCTGTTGCCGGCTGTCAGCCAACAATCAGTCCGGTTGCTAATTACACTTTACACAACCCCCGGCTGCCCGTAAATAAAGAAACCGTAAAGATCCGCCAGGGAACTAAGGATTTTCTGTAAAAATTTCGTAAACCGCGCTGTCAGGGTTCCTCTGTGGCAAATACACTCGCCGGGGCTTGACTCCAGAGGCCAGAGCGTGGTAAAGAAAAAGCGGGTATTGGGTGTCGCCAGCCACGCCTGCCAATGCCCATCAGGCGCTGGAGGCGAGACAGAAAATCCCCAAAACGACACTGAAATAGAATTTTAGATTTTGGATTTTGCATTAATCTAAAATCTGAAATCTCAAATCCCACCCATCCCCCATGACCACCTTTCGTGTCACCTTAGCCCAGCTGAGCGAAATTATCGAGGCCACGCACGCTGAAGAGCAGGATGTCGCACCCGACACACCGGCAGCCGGTATAACCACAGACACCCGCAGCCTCAAGACCGGCGAGGTGTTTGTGGCCCTGCGGGGGGAAAACTTTGACGGCCATGAATTTGTCCCCGCAGCCATCGAGAAAGGGGCGCTCGCCGCCATTACCGATCGCCACCTGCCCGTGCCGGTGCCGCAACTGGTGGTCAAAGACACCCTGCAAGCTTACCAAGCCATCGCCAGCTGGTGGCGCAGCCAGTTCCAAATTCCCGTGATTGCCGTCACCGGCTCGTTTGGCAAAACCACCACCAAAGAGCTAATCGCGGCAGTCTTGGGCACCCGAGGCAGCGTCCTAAAAACCCAGCTCAACTACAATAACGAAATTGGAGTTCCCAAAACCCTCCTACAACTCACCCGCTCCCACGACTTTGCCGTTATCGAAATGGCCATGCGCGGCCCGGGCCAGATAGCCGAGCTGGCCAGGATCGCCCGCCCCACGATTGGTGCGATCGTCAATGCCGGCACCGCCCATATCGGTTTGCTGGGCTCTGAGGGAGCGATTGCCAGAGCCAAGTGCGAGCTGCTCGCCGAAATGCCCCCCTGCAGCATCGCCGTGATCAACCACGACAGCAAGCTGTTAATGGAAACCGCCGCCAGTGTCTGGCAGGGCAAAACGGTCACCTATGGCTTAGAAGGGGGGGATTTGCGCGGAGAGCTGACTGACAGCGAAACCCTAGAAGTCGAGGGGGTGAGGCTTCCCCTGCCCCTGGCGGGACGCCACAATGCGAGTAACTACCTAGCCGCCCTGGCAGTGGCCAAACTCCTCGGGGTCAGCTGGGAGCCCCTCACCGCAGGGCTGCCGGTGGTCCTGCCAGAAGGGCGGGCGCGGCGCTACGACCTGCCTAATGATATTGTAATTTTGGATGAAAGTTACAATGCCGGTTTGGAATCCGTGCGGGCGGCGCTGCACTTGCTGGCGCAAACCCCTGGCAAACGCCGGATTGCCGTACTCGGAACCATGCGGGAGCTCGGCGACCGGTCTGTGGAGTTCCACCGGCTCGTCGGCGCGACCGCACGCCAGCTGAATCTCGACGCCCTCTTCATTTTTGCGGATGAGGCAGAAGCGCAAGCCATGGCGCAAGGCGCTGCCGGCATCCCTTTCGTAGAGACGAGGGTTATTGCCAGTGAGCTAGCTCACGCCGCTTTAGTAGAGCGTTTGAAAAAGTTTGTCCTTCCGGGCGACTGCTTGCTTTTTAAAGCGTCGCATGCTGTCAGGCTAGACAGGGTTGTGGAGCAATTTCGCACGGAGTTTCTCCCCCAAGCTTAGAACCTTTAAGGTGCGGGGATTTCAGGTTCCCAGGCCCGGCCTGGGAACAGAGGCTCACAGGCTTTTTCCCCAGCCGCACTTCCCGCATCTTTTCTGCAATCCCCTCTCTTGAACTCTCGCACCAAAGCGCGAATCAAATCGGGCCTGCTGCCTGGAAACAAGTTTAGCATTGTTTGCAGTCATGGGTCTGTCCCGAAATGCAATCTCTCACAACTTATCAAGTCTTTCCATCTGCCAGCTTATGAACTTTACCCGAAGAAACTTCAATAAACGCGCTGTCGGGCTGGTGCTTGCCGGTGCGATAACTCCCTCAGTGTTCAAACAATTACAACTGCAAGCTCAAGTCCCAGAAAATCCTCTGAGAGGAAATTCCACAGTCAGTCCTGACCTCTCAGAAACAGTCAGCAGTAAAATGGCTGACCTTCTCGCTTCTCTCACCCCAGAAACAGAGCTTTTAGTGCCGACTTTTCTGGGAAATGACCAGAGACGCTTCTATGGAAGGGGCACCCCTAAAGGGTTGAAGCTCCTCGACCGATTCAACCTGGGAAGCGGCATAACAGCCTTTAGGGGGTATCGAACCTGGAGCGGTGCGGGGTGGACTGGACAGCCCACTCTCACCAGAGACAGGGGAAAAATCTACCTGACGATTGGTGCCTTCGACCACAGCTTGCGCAAAATCGACATTAAAACTAACGAGGTCGTTTGGCGGTATAAGTTTGACGATATCATCAAAGGTTCGGCAACGGTTTATATCGACCCAACGGCCAGTGAGGAGAACCAGATTGTTATTTTACAGGGAAGCCGGATGGGTGTCAAGAACTCCCTGCTATCGCCCGCGCCGGCACCCAGCTTCAGAGCCATTTCCTTCAGGACCGGCAAGGAACTCTGGAAGCTGAACATTAGAAAAACCGACAGCTACAGCCGGGACAACGACAGCAGTCCCATCGATTTGGGGGAGGGGGTTTTGTTCAATGCCGGTGAAAATGGCATCGGCTATTTCATCAATCGCTCCGCCCGCACCGCCAAGAGAAAAGAGGGAATCGTCCAGCCAGAGATTCTCTCAGAGGTCAAGCTTTACGAGACAGCAGATATCGGAAAACATGGGGGAAATCTGGTTGCGGAGTCATCTCCGGCACGCCTGCGGGACAGAATTTTCATCGCCGCCGGTTCCGGACACATCTACGGGATTAGCATTGAGAAGCGCCAAATCGTCTGGGACTTCTACACCGGCTCGGATATGGACGGAAGCGTGTCTGTCTCCAAAGACGAGAAACTCTTTTGCGCCATTGAAAAGCAATACATTCCAGGTAACGGCGGAATTCTGAAACTCGATCCCAGCAAAAAAGAGTCCGAAAGTGTGGAGTGGTTTTTCCCCACCGGCAATGCCAGGTTAGCCGACTGGCAAGGGGGAGTCATCGGTTCAGCGGCCCTCAATGACGAGTACCGCACCGGCGAAATCCCCCCCTTGTTTGCCACCTGCGCGATAGACGGAAACCTCTACATTGGCTCGCAAACGACGGTCACAGGGCAAAAGGTGAGGGGACCGCTGCTGAACAAACAGTACGACACGCCATTAATTGTCTTCAAAAAGCTGATTGGCGGGTCAATCTCCACGCCGGTATTCACCGACGGCAATAAACTGATTGCGGCGACTTATAATGGAGTTTACCTGTTCAATCTTTACTGGGAGCCGGCCAAGCGGGGCGAGAAAAACGCCCTGATGAATTCTCGGGGAGAGTTCTATCGCCTGACAGTAGAGCAAGCCGAACACTTCCAGCCGGGGATATCGTTTGAATCGACGCCGGTGGTTTGGGATGGGATTGTGAGAATTTGCGCGAGGGATGGCTGGATGTATGCGCTGGGATAGGGATTGGGGATGCCGGGATTTGAGATGCCGGGATTTGGGGATTTGGGGATTGATTGTTTGGCGTGCCGGCCCCATGAGCGCGAGTCTCACGCGGATGAGGCGCGCTCATCTCATGCGCGTGAGGCAGAGGCCCGAACACTTCCAGCCGGGGATATGGTTTGAATCGAAGCCGGTGGTTTGGGATGGGATTGTGAGAATTTGCGCGAGGGATGGCTGGATGTATACGCTGGGATAGGGATTTGAGATGCCGGGATTTGGGGATGCCGGCCCCATGAGCGTGAGACTCAGGCGCGTGAGGTGCGGCGGTAAATCATGCGCGTGAGCCAGAGGCCCAATGCCCCATGCCCCATACCCCATATGCTAGAAAGAGCTACCGGCTGCTGCCGGCGATCCCGGCGATAGCTGCAGCCAACGCACGCCGGCTCAACCGGCTTGAGGAGCTACTTAATTTTCGCCGCCAAGTTAGCCAGCACTGCTGCCAATTTAGCCGGCTCGACCGGCTTGGGCAAGTGCTTTTGGAAGCCGGCTTGCATGGCCTTGCGGCGGTCTTCCTCTCGGGCGTAGGCCGTCAGCGCCACAGCCGGAATCTCTCCCCCAGCCGCCGCCGATCGCTCCCGGATGTGGCGGAGCAGCGAATAGCCATCCTCTCCAGGCATGCCGATGTCGCTCACCAGCAGGTCCGGCTTCATCACCTCCATCACTTGCAGCGCTTCACTGGCATCAGAAGCGGTCCTCACCGAAGCGCCGTACTGTGCCAGCACGGTGGCGATAAGGTCGCAGGTATCGGCATCGTCGTCAACAACGAGCACCCGCAAGCCATCGAGGGGGCGAGACGGTGAGGGGGCGAAGAAGTGATTTTCTCTCTGCTGCCCTCTGTCCTCAACCCCTTCTTCTCGGCTGACTTGCAGCAGGGGGAGCCGCACCGTAAATCTTGCCCCCAAGTCTTTCCCCTCACTGAACGCCTCAACGGTTCCGCCGTGCAGTTCCACAAGGTAGCGGACGATAGTCAGCCCCAGTCCCAGTCCGCCGTGGCTTCTGGTAATGGAGCCGTCGGCTTGGCGGAAGCCTTCAAACACGTGGGGGAGAAACTCAGGATCTATACCAATGCCGGTGTCGCTGACGGTTATCTGGGCTTGGTTGCCCGCCGGCTCCAGCCGGACTTCCACGCGCCCTCCTGAGGGGGTAAACTTGATGGCATTGGAAAGCAAATTGCTAACAATTTGCTGCAAGCGGTCCGCATCGGCCCTGACGGTGCCGGCGTCTTCAGCGAATGCGGTTTGAATGGCAATATTCTTCGCCGAGGCTGCCGGCTGGTGCGTCTGAATGGCTTCGGCGACGATCTGCCCCAGGTTGACCGCCTGAACGCTCAGGCGAACTTTGCCGCGAATGATGCGCGAGACGTCGAGGATATCGTCGATCAGTTTCACCTGTTGCTTGGCGTTGCGCTCGATAGTTTGCAGCGCCTTAGTAACAGTAGCTTGGTTCAACTGCTCGGTGCGCATCAATTGCGCCCAGCCGAGGATAGAGTTCAGCGGCGTGCGCAGTTCGTGGGACACTATCGCCAGAAATTCATCCTTGATGCGGTTGGCTGTTTCGGCTTGCGTTCGCGCATGAAGCTCTCGCTCAGCTGCAGCTTCCGCTTCTGCGCGTGCGGCTCGCTCGCGCTCTAGCCACTGGGCGCGCTCTTCTTCGGCCCGCTTTCGGTCGTCAATGTCGGTGCAGGTGCCGAACCACTTGACAATTCTGCCCTCTCTGTCGCGCAATGGCAAGGCTCGACCGAGATGCCAGCGGTAAGTTCCGTCTGACGCCCGCCGGAAGCGGTATTCCATTTGGAACGTCTCGCCGGTGCGCACGGCGCGACTCCAGGCGTCGAGACTCCCCAGCCGGTCGTCTGGGTGCAGCGCCCCCTGCCACTCCCAGCCCTGACTTTGCTCGGGAGTCATGCCGGTGCAGTCGGGCCACCGCTGGTTGCAGTAATCCCAAGATCCGTCCGGTCGTGCCGTCCACACGATCTGGGGAATGTTTTCCGCCAAGAACCGGTAGTACCGCTCGGAAGCTTCCGCTTCTGCCCGAGCCACTCGCTGGCGCTCTAGCAGCTGCGCTCTCTCTTCTTCTGAGTGCTGCCGGTGAATGGCTTCCGCCAGGATGTTGGCAGCGGTTTGCAAGAAGTGAATGTCATCTCGGCTGAAAGTGCGGTGTTGGGTCGCGTGTGCGCCCAGAACGCCCCAAGGCCGGTTGCCTCCGGAGATAATTACGCTCATCCCGCTAATTGCGCCCCTGTCGCGCAGCAGGGAGGAGGCGGTGAATCGCCTTTCGCTGCGGAAGTCTTCAATGACGACCGGCTCAGAGGAAAGCAGGGTGTAGCCCGCCTGCGAGTCAAGTCCGGCGCTTACGGTGGCCTGCCCCACCAGCCCTTCCGGCCAGCCCCAGCCGGCTCGCAGCAGCAGGGAGCTCCCATCTCGAAGGAGTTCTAAAACCTGGCAGCACTCCACTTCCAGGGTTTCGGCGATGTTTCTTGTGGCTTCGCCCATCAGCGCGTCAAGGCGGGTGCCGGCGAGCGCTTGCTGGCTGAGGTGAGCGAGCGCCTCCTGCTGTCGCGCCCGCCCTCTCAACTCTTCCTCTGCCTGCTTGCGCTTGGTGATGTCGGCTCGGATGGCTAAATATTGGAAGGGTTTCCCACTCTCATCCAGCAGCGGAACAATGGTCGTGTCCACCCAGTAATAGGTTCCGTCTTTGGCGCGGTTCTTGATTTCTCCCCTCCAAATTTTCCCGCTAGAAATTGTCTCCCAAAGTTGAGTGAAAAATTCTCGGCTGTGATGGCCTGAATTGATGACGCGGTGGGTCCTGCCGAGCAGTTCTTCCTGGGAATATTGGGATATCTCGCAAAACTTGTCGTTGACGTAGTTGATAACTCCCCGCCGGTCGGTTCTGGCCACGATGGCGGACTGGTCTAGGGCAAATTTGATGTCTGACAGCTCTTTGAGGGTTTTTTGCAGTTCCTCCTCCGCCCGCTTTCGCTCTGTGATATCGGCTCGGATTGCTAAATATTGCAAAGGGTGTCCGTGGCTGTCCAGAAACGGAACAATGGTCGTGTCCACCCAGTAATAGGTTCCATCTTTTGCCCGGTTCTTGATTTCGTTCCTCCAAATTTTGCCGCTAGAAATTGTCTGCCAAAGCTCCCTGAAGAAGTCTTTGGAATGATACCCTGAATTAATAATGCGATGGGTTTGCCCAAGCAGTTCTTCCCGGGAATATTTTGATATCTCACAAAACTTCTCGTTTACATAGGTAATCACTCCCTTGCCGTCGGTCATGGCCACGATGGCGGACTGGTCTAAGGCAAATTTGATGTCTGACAGCTCTTTGAGGGTTTTTTGGCGCTCTTCCTCCGCTAGTTCGGAAGTCATATCGCGCACCACTTTCGAGAATCCTCTGAAATTGCCAGCGTCGTCCCGCAAGGCGGTAATCACAACATTCGCCCAGAATCGCGTGCCGTCTTTGCGGACGCGCCAGCCCCTGTCTTCAACCCGACCCTCAGTTGCTGCTACCTGCAGTAAGTATTCAGGCTTACCCTGTGCGGTGTCTTCCTCGGTGTAAAAGCGGGAGAAATGCTGCCCGATAATTTCTTCAGCTTTATATCCCTTGATGCGCTCTGCCCCTTCGTTCCAGGTAACGACGCGCCCGCTGGGATCGAGGGTGAAAATAGCGTAGTCTTTGACCCCTTGCACCAGCCAGCGAAAGCTTTCCTCACTGGAACTCAGCTTTTTTTCAGCGTTGTGGCGGGCGGCGGAAAGCGAGCCGGTCAGCAGCGCTGCCGCCACGAACACGCCGAACAGCAAGATGTCGCTGAAAGCGGTCAGGTGCGGCGGGGATGCCGGCACTGGCAGGAAGTAGTGAGCGCACAGGGCGGACAGGACACCGGCTAGCAGTCCAGGCCCAACGCCTCCATACCAGGCGCTGAACATCACAGCGGCAAAAAACAGGGGCGTAGGGCTGCGCTGCATTGCCGGATTGAGTGCGAGTGCCAGCAGCAGCGCCAGCGCCACAGCCACTGCGGCGAGGCCATAGCGCCGCAGATGGGAGCGCTTCAATTGCCAGTGATTCCAGCTTCGGGAGTTGGGTAGCCAGCGCATTTTTTTTAGGGAGGGTTGAGTGTTGCTCTTGGTAAGATTATCCTAACTAATTATTGCTGGTTTGAGTGCGGCACCAGGCATGACTGAAAGGGGATCGTGCTATCTGTGCAAAAATAAGCTTTCTACCAAAGGCGGGAAAACCGGCAGCCAGCTGGGCGAAGCCAAGAAACTGGCATCTTGTGCTAGATAAATATACTCAACGTCCCGTCTGGCGTGTCAGGGTGAGAAAGTGGCGCATAGCCGCCAGCTATCAAGGCAAAAAGTGAGGGCAACTTGGCGAAAAAACTTGACATAATTCTCGTGATTGATGTAGAATCTACCTGCTGGGAAGGAGCGCCGCCGGCGGGGCAAGAAAGCGAAATCATTGAGATAGGAATTTGTGCGATTGATGTCGCATCCGGACAGCGACTTCCGAAAGCAAGTATCCTGGTCAAACCCGAACGCTCTCGGGTCAGTGAGTTCTGCACCCAGCTGACGACTTTAACGCCAGAGCAAGTTGACAGAGGGATTCCCTTTGCCACGGCTTGTTCAATTTTAACCCAACAGCATCTCTCTAAAGAGAGAGTTTGGGCGAGTTATGGGGATTACGACCGGCGGCAATTTGAAAGGCAGTGCCAATCTCGCAAGGTGAGCTATCCTTTTGGCCCAACCCATATCAATGTCAAGAATTTGTTTGCCATCACTCACGCCTTGCCTCATGAAGTTGGCATGGCAGAAGCCTTGGAATTGCTAAATCTTCCCCTGGAAGGCACTCACCACCGGGGAGGGGATGATGCTTGGAATATTGCCGGCATTCTCTCAGACTTGCTGTTGCGGGCGAGAGGGAATATTGCGCAGTAGCGTTGCGGCGCAACGCACCTTACAGGAAAATATAGCGGCTCTCATATTAGTGAGGTTCATATTAGTGAGAGAGGGGCGGCCTCACTAATATGAAAAATGCTCTAAAGTTCAGGGCTGGCGCAAACGGATATCGGTGAGGTTGGCATTGGTTAAATTGGCACCGGCAAGGTTGGAGCCGGTGAGATTAGCGCCCGCCAAATTGGCATCAGTCAGGTTAGCGCGTTCCAGATGGGCGTCGGTGAGGTTAGCTCGCTGCAAATTAGCTTTATACAGGTAGGCATTGCTGAGGAAAGCACTCGTCAAGTCAGCACCGGCAAGCTTGGCAACACTCAAAACGGCCTTAGTCAAATCCGCCTTCCTCAACTTCGCGCCGGTGAGATCCGCATAACTCAAATTAGCGCTTTTCAAGTTACACTGACTGAGGTCAGCGCCATCCAGTTTGGCAGCAACCAATCCCGCACCCAGCATGTAGGCACCGCTGAGGTTGGCATTGCTGAGCGCCGCACCCTTGAGGCTGGCATCTGCCAGAAAAGACTGGCTTAAATCAGCCCCAATCAGATTGGCATTCTCCAACTTGGCAGCCTCCAGGTTAGCGCCGCTGAGCTTAGCACCGCTGAGATCCGCACCCGTGAGGTTGGCGAGTTTCAGTTCAGCTTCCAGCAGCACTGCTTCCTTCAAAAAAGCAGCAAGCAACTTCGCCTCTCTCAGATCCGCACCTCTGAGTTTAGCACCCTTGAGTCGGGCGTAACTTAGGTTAGCGCCCCTGAGTTTAACAGCCCTCATTTTGGCACCCCGCATTTTAGCCGCCTCCAAGTCCGCCCCTTCCAGATTCGCGTTCCAGAGGGCGGCTTCCTGGAGTTGGGCACCTCGGAGGTTAGCACCGGCAAGGTTAGCATCGCTGAGGTCACTTTCATTGAGGATAGCCTCACTCAGGTTCGCTCCCCGCAAGTTAGCACCTTTGAGATCAGCGCCGCTGAGGTCGCATTTTGGGCAGCGGTTGGTTTGCCGCAACGTTTCGACATGTTTGGGATTTGCCCCGAATGCCGGTGCTGCTAGCCACAGGGGAGCGAGCAAAAGTGGGAGCGCGAAGATTCGAGGTTGCATATTCTTTCTAATTCTCTGACGTTTCATATTACCGGGAAGAACCCCACCCCCCAACCCCCTCCCCGCTTGCGGGGAGGGGGAGAAAGAGAGAGTGGGAGTTGGATTGAAATCATCTTGTTTTACTGCAGCGCCTATTGTCCTAAGGGTTGTGGGACGCGATAGCATCCTTCTGGCATGACCGGCATACTATAATCATAAGAAACATTCAGGAAAAGCAGGACAGCGGGATGCCGGCAGAGCGGAACCCAGAAACAAATACCGTGCGGCTTTTGGAAATCGCCTCACAGCACGCTTCAGCCCAACGCTGGGCTGAAGCCGAGCAACTTTGCCGGCAAGTCCTGCGGATGGACGCCCTGCCGGTTGAGGCGCTGAAACTCCTGGGGGCGATTGCCGGCAGCAAGGGCGAGCTAGAGGGGGCGATTGAGATAGCACAACTGCAGGATTCTGTCAAGTTAGAGGACTTGAGCGAACAGCTGGAATACTTTGCCGATACGGCTGCCGCCATTGCTGAGCTAAACTTGGTAATTAGTGTTGATACGGCGGTTGCTCACTTGGCCCGACTGGCGGTGGGTGCGGTCGCGCGAAGACAGTCCCTAGTCTCCCATGATGCGGCTGTTCCGCCAGTCCTAACCGGGTGATTGATCAGGGGTGTTTGAGCGAGTGGCAATGGCGCTGAAAAATTACAGAGACGCACAGATGAGCGAATCGGGAAATGGGGAAACCCCCCAATATAACACGGAAAATATTTTACCGGCAACCGGCAGTTCCTCGGCTAGCAAATTGCTGAAAATGGCTGGCGGACATTATCATGCGGGGCGGCTAAAAGAGGCTGAGGCGATATGCCGGCAAGTTATCGAGCTGCAGCCGGAAAGTCCAGAGGCTCTGTTGCTGCTGGGCGCGATTGCCTATCGCGATAAAAAAGTAGACGAGGCGATAACTCTCTACCGGCAATCCCTGCGCTTTATGCCCAACAATGCGGAAGCTCACAACAATCTGGCTGTGGCTTTAAAGGAGCAAGGAAAGGTAGAAGAAGCAGTTAGCCACTACCAGCAAGCCGTCGCCCTGAAGCCAGACTATGCGGAAGCTTGGCACAATATCGGACTTCTGTTTGGCGGTGGGGGCAAATTTGCCGAAGCGAGTCTCTGCTGCCAGAAGGCTGTGGATTTTAAGCCGAACTGGGCGGACGCCCGCAACAGTTTGGCCACATCTTTAAAGGAGGAAGGCAAATTAGCAGAGGCGATGGATCACTACAACAAAGCTTTGGAACTTGACCCCAATCATATTAACGCTCGCTGTGGGCGGGCGGATGTGCTGTTGCGCACCGGCAATTTGCTGCAGGGCTTTTCTGAATATGAGTGGCGCTTGCGGCACAAAGACTGTCCGTCTCGCGGTTTATCTGAACCGCTTTGGGATGGTTCAAAGGCTGAGGGCAAGACAATTTTGCTCCACACTGAGCAAGGGTTGGGGGATGCGATTCAGTTTATCCGCTATGTTACCCTGGTGCGAGATCGGTGCGCTCGTGTGGTGGTGGAGTGCAATCAAAAATCTCTGCGGCGCTTGCTGGCAAGGGCTGCCGGTGTGGGTGATATTTTAGTGAGGGGGGAACCGCTTCCAGAGTTTGACTTTCAGGCTCCGCTAATGAGCCTACCCAAGATTCTGGAAACCACTCTGGAGACAGTGCCGGCTCAAATTCCTTACTTATCTGTGCCGGATTCCGCCACGCTCAAACTGCCGGTCCCGCCGGCTGCCGGTGTGAGAGTGGGGGCTGTCTGGGCGGCGAATGCGCTCAATAAAACGGCGGCAAAGCGCTCTTGCCCCCTGTCTCTTTTTCAGAAAGTTTTAGACACTCCTGGCGTGACTTTCTACAGTCTCCAGAAAGAACTGCAGGCGGCAGAACTTAAGTTGCTAAACAGTCGAAAAAAGGTGTACAATCTGAAAGATTCTCTTTACGACCTGGCGGAAACTGCTGCAGCTATTTCACAGCTCGATTTGGTGATTTCCGCAGACACGGCTGTGGCGCACCTCGCCGGCGCGTTGGGCAAGCCGGTGTGGGTGCTGCTACCTTTTCACGCGGATTGGCGGTGGCTGGAAAATCGCTCGGACACGCCTTGGTATCCTACTATGCGGCTGTTCCGGCAGTCTGGGGCGGATCGCTGGGAGGACGTGCTGGAACAGGTGGTGGGGGAACTGCAAGCGCTGGTTTCAGAACACCGGCACTCCCAGCAACAGACTGCCGGTGGGGAGGTGCCGGTTTCTCCAGGTGTGGGCGATGCCAAAAATATTGCCGGCGAACCCGCCCCTATACTTCCTGCCGGCGGTTTCAATCGCTTGAAACAATGCCGGTACGGTGTTATGATTTACAATGTCAATGATGTCTATATCGGCAGGTCGCTCGATTTATATGGTGAGTACAGCGAGGGTGAGGTTGAGCTTTTCAAGCAAATCCTCCGACCGGGAGATGTGGCGGTAGATGCGGGGGCAAATATCGGGGCGCACACAGTTTTCTTCGCTCAAGCTGTGGGAGAGAGGGGGGCGGTTCTGGCTTTTGAACCGCAGCGGATTGTTTTTCAAACCCTGTGCGCTAATATAGCGCTCAACAGCATCACTAACACTTACTGCTACAGCGTCGCCCTGGGCAGCTCTCCTGGATCTATCCGCGTGCCTCCGCTCAACTACAGCCAGCTGAATAATTTTGGGGGGCTGGCACTGGGGGGCTATTTGGAAGGGGAGCCGGTGGAGGTGAGAACGCTGGACAGTTTCGCTTTAGAAAAGTGCCGGTTGATTAAGATTGATGTGGAAGGAATGGAGTTGCAGGTGTTGCAGGGGGCTGTCAATACGGTTGAGAAATTCAAGCCGGCGCTTTATGTTGAAAATGACCGGCGGGAGAAGGCTGCGGCTCTGATTCGCTATCTGGACTCTATTGGGTACGCGATGTACTGGCACCGGCCAACCTACTACAATCCTAACAATTTTTTGGGCAATCGTGACAATGTGTTTGGCAGGACGATTTCTGTGAATATGCTGTGCGTGCACCGGCAGTACAATTCTAGTGTGCAGGGGCTTGAGCCGGTGGGGTAAAGAAATGATTGAACCGCCAAGACGCCATAGACGCGCTTTCTCGGCTTCCCGCAGGGTAGGACGCCAAGGAAGATTGGGAGAGTGGTTGGCTTGAAAGTTGATTTTTTTTTGGGGATGTGCTATTATTGGGGGAGAGGCGCGGAGGAAAGCAAATCCTCAGGGTGGGCCCTAAAGAAGGTGTTCGCATATGTTATGCTGGTTAGGAGAACTAAGGACAGTTTATGCAGTTACCGGATCCGCTCAGTGAAGCCGATTTGCAGCGTTTGGCAAACAATCCCGAAGCCATAACCGCTCTGGGAGTGGAGTTCCAATTGGCGCTGGCCAATTATGCCGGCACGCCAAGCACTATTTTAGAAGTTCTCGCCGGCAGTTCCGATGCTGGGGTGAGTCAAGCGGCTCGTCTCCATGTAAGTTTGGCGGGAGAAATGACGGAAGGTTGGCTTGAGGCTCTCGATGCGGAACTGAGAGCGGCTGAACTGGGACAAAATGACCGCCTTGCTGTGGAGCTTCTGAAGTTTGCGCCGGTTCCGGACTGTTTCTTGAGTGAGTGGGTGCCGGCTGAGTGCCTGATCGAAGCACTTGGCAATCCTTATTTGCCGGTGCGATACCGGCTGAAGTTTCTGGAGCGAGTGGCGCAGGAAGGAACCCTAGAACTGCGATTGCAAGTAGCTCAATGGCCAGAAACGCCGGCGGTGGTGCTTTCGCAATTGGCGGGGGATTTGGAATTGCCGGTGCGCCTAGCAGTGAAGTCCAATCCCAACTGTCCGCCGGCGCTGATGGAGCTGGTGGAGGGACAGCACGCGGTTGCAGCAGATCGGAATGCGGATGCTGAGGAACTCGCCATGTTAGGAGAAAGCCGGTGGGCGTGGGTGCGTTTGGCAGTGGCGCAAAATCCTGCGACTCCCGCAGACATGCTGCTGCAGTTAGCCGGCGATCCTGTATTCGAGATTCAGCTAGCTGTTGTCAAGAATCCGCAAACACCGGCATCTGTACTGGCTGTGCTGGCGGAGCATCCAGAGAAAGCAGTACAGGAAGCTGTAGCGGAGCACCGACACGCAACGGAGGAAATTCTGCACCGCCTGTTCCCGAGACACCAAGATATTTTGAGGGAGCGGAAGAAGTTGCCGGCGAGCATTCTGGAGCGGTTTTTTAGGGAAACGGCGACAGAGGAGCCCCTTTGGGAACAATACAGTTTGCTGCGTCTTCTCCTGAGGGAGCCGAACACACCGGCATGGATTTTGTCGCAATTGGCTGAAGTCGATGTAGAGGAATTGAGAAGAGAGAGTATAAACGAGTTTGACTCTTCTGACTTTCTAGAAGTTGGTGAGGAATTTAGTAAAGCCGCTCTGTATTTTCTGGCTGATGTCGCCAAACACCCGCAAGTTACAGGAGAAATTTTAGAGCGAGTGAGCCAGTATCCGAGTCCAGTGGTTAAGTTAGCGGTCGCACAAAATGCGAAAACTCCTGAAGCGCTCAAACTGCTTCTGCTAGAAGAACTCTCGGTTCATCCTGACGAGGTCATTCAAGTCCAAGTCGCAAAAGATATCCACACGCCCGTGTCTGTTCTGGAAGCGATGGCGCGAAATGAGTTTTATCCAGCCAAGCTCCTGCGGATAATTCGGCGAATTCTGGCATCAGAGTGTGCGGAAGACGCTGACTGGTTCCAAGAAACTGATGAGGAACGTATTATCTGCAAGCTGAAGCGTGAGGTTTTATATCCAGCGAATATCGCTGTAGATGTCGAGCGTTGGCTGCAAGTCATTCAAAATTCTGATATCCTGGAAAGGTTAGCCGGTGCTTGGGAATGGGATTTGTTCGGAGAAGATAGCGACAGCAGTAGCGAGGTTGAGCGAGCGCTCCCTCTGTGGGTGGAAGTCTTGCCCGGACTGCCGGTAGAAAAAGTCCTAAAAGTCATGGGGACTATTTTTGGTATATTAGAATCCCTTAACAGCGACGTAAAAACCAATTATAGCATGCGTTCTGTAGCTGTCGCCTTAGCCGGCAATCCTAACACTCCAGCTGGAGTGCGAGAGCAGTTAAATAATCAGTTAATCGGGCCCCCTGGAGGGCGCGATTATTACAACAGCTATTTCGATATATTTCTGGCAATAGCTTATAATACGGCCATTCCAGAAGCGGAACGCCGGACATATTTTCAGACCCTCATTACAGCGGGTGTTGCTCTAGCAGATATTGCAGAAGATCCTCGCACTCCCGCCGACATTCTAGAGCAACTCTTAGAGCGAGGCCAGCAACAGGCCATTGCCAAAAATCCTGCGGCTCCCGAATCCTTACTCAGACGAATTGCTGACCGACCTCAGCCACATGACGGTGTGTTGAGGGTTATCGCTGAAAATCCCAAAGCTCCCCCCGATTTGTTGGTTCGATTTGTCAGACAGCCGCATGAGAACCGCACTCACAGTAATGTTTCTATGCTAGATTTGGTGCTGGACAACCCAAATCTGCCGGTTGAGGAGCGCTATCGGTTCCTGCTTGAAAAAGAAGAAAATGAGAAAAATGCCAAGGCTCGCGAGTTTGTGTCGCGCCGACTGAATAGCCCTTACGCACTGGCGGAACTGCTAAAAAGTGGCGACCGCAACGCTCTCTACAGCGCCGCCCGCAATCCTCTGACACCGGCTCACATCCTGGAACAGCTCGCAAAACATCCCGATGAAAGCGTTCGCCGCGTGTTGGTGGACAATCCAAACTTGCCCGCCAGCATTCGTCTGGAACTCGCCCGCGATCCGAGCGTTTCCGTGCGGTGCAAGCTAGCACGCAAGGACTCCCACCGGCAAACACCCGCGCAAGTTTTAGAACTGCTGGCCAATGATGAGTCGGAACAGGTCAGGGAATACGTTGCAGAAAACTCCGACACACCGGCAGAGATTTTGGTGAAGCTAGCGAATGATACTAGCCGCCAAGTTAAAACTAAAGTATCGAGCAATCTCAACACACCTGTAGAGGTTTTGGAACGCTTGGGTTTGTCGGAAGGAATTTTTAGCCCCCGCAATCCGAATACTCCAGGCAGCGTTCTGGATCGCGCCGTATCCCAGATGCCGGCAAAGCAACTAGAGAATTTCCTGAAATATCCGGTTAAAGGCTCCCAAATTATCGCCCGCACTCTAGCTCGACTGGCTTCTCACAGCAATAATTCCGTGCGCTATCACGTGGCAGCCCATCCCAACACTCCAGCTAGCGCTCTCGAAATACTATCTTTCCACTCTGACGTTTCTATCGTGCGTGCGGTAGCCGCGAACCCGAATACTCCCCCGGACATTCTCGTGCGACTGACTGGCCATCCTGATTCTACAACTCGTTATAACGTAGGGAAAAATCCCAATATTCCGCCGGCGGCGCTGGAACTGCTTGCCCTGTCTAGCGAAAGTGAAGCGAGCGCACCTCCCACCTCTAAGGATGCTTTAAAAAGCGTGATGTCGGGTGCTGACATCAACGAAATTCGCAGTATCGTTGCCAGCAATCCCCGCACTCCTCTGTTCGTTTTGCAGAGGCTGGCGCTCAGGGAGATTGTGAGGCTCGAAGAGACGGGGCGGCTTTCCGAGCCGGTGTTTTCTCCCACAACGGTTGAAGATGTGCTGGAAGCTCTGGTTAGCAATCCCAGCTTGACTCCCCAGATTTTAGCCAGCTTAGCTGTCGCTCCCAGTCCTAAAATTCGCCGTCTCTTGATAGAGCATCCCAACCTGACTCCTGAACTTTGGCAGCAGCTAGCAGGAGATGAGGATGCTTCCGTGCGGGGAGCGCTCGCTTCTCACCTCAACTGTCCGATTTCGCTTCTGGAAACGCTCGCTAGCGATAGGGAGAGAGACATCCGCCAAAAAGTGGCAGCCCATCCCAACACGCCGGCAACTACTCTGGAATTTCTCAGCCGAGATGTGGATGCCGGCGTGCGAGTCGCCCTCGCTGCCAATCCCAAGACAGCCGGTGCTGTCTTGGAAAAGCTAGCGCAGGATGAAAAAGTTGAAGTCCGCCGCGCCGCCGCCCAAAACCCAAACACGCCAACTTCTCTTCGAGAATCCCTGCGATACTTGCTGCCTCAACCTATTTCCTCTCAACCCAGCCCAACCTTGCGAGGGCTCAGCCGCATTTACAATCCCAACACCGATGATTTGCCAACCGTACTCTCGGAATACGCCCAATCTCCCAACGCTTTTGTTCGCTTTGTTGCCCTATCGCACCCCCTAACGCCGGCGAGCGCACTCCGACAGGGATCTCAGTCTCTATTTTGGCTCTTGCGCTGTGCCGTCGCCGGGAATCCCGGCACTCCTGCAGACATTCGCAACTCACTCGCACAGGACAGCAACCGCATTGTGCGAGCCACTGCCAAAGCCTCTCTGCAAAACTCAATCCTGTAACTTTATGAATCCCAAAACAGTACAGCTTCTCGGCACATTAGAGGTTTTTCTGGAAAACCGATTGTTTTGCATATTGCCATACAATCACGCTTCATCCTGGCAGCCTTTCGCCTGGGATTCGGCAGAAAACGGCGCACTTAATGTAATGAATCTCCTGCTAGCAGAAGGCTGGATGCACCTAACCGACCCAGAAGTAGCTGTGGAAAGCTGGCAGCAAATAGAGCGCAGGGGAACCGCTACGGAAGACGATGAGTCCTACGCTCCCGAATGGGAGGAGCGCGAAAATATTTTAGATCCTGAAACTTACGAGTTGAGAGCCGAATACTATCAAGAGCTTTACCAATTGATTCAGAGCCGAGTTAAACAGTTAAAAGCTTTGAAGTTATGCTGCTCGACCGACTTCGCTTGCTATGTTATTTTAGGAGAGACAGAAACAGGGGACTGGCTCTGCATCGCTCCTACCGTCCCTCAAGAGACCCCCGATTTGGGAGACATTATCGTTACTGAACCTTGCCCTAACTCAGAATTCAAGGCTGCGGTACAAGAGACAGCTCTTTCGCTTAAAGGAGAAATTGACAATATTTTATCAGACCTGACCCCCATAAGTATCTACGGCCACTATGAAGGGAGCTATGACCACACCTACGACCACAAAATTGTTTGTGAAGTCGCAGCTACAGATAAATTGGCTCTCCAAGCAGCGCTGCTTTCGTCGGGGTTCCTCACTTTGGGCCAGTTTAGGGAATTGTATCCAAACCCGAACGATTATCTTTTTAACGGTTATAGCAGGCAAGAAGAAGGTGAGCGACTGTACCAAAGATATAGAAAGCTGAATGATTTCCTTCAAAGAAACTTTCCCCAAATGGTTATGTACAGATTGAGGTTCTGGGACATGGAACAGATTTATCTAGTCAGTCAGCCGGCAGGGGACGATTGGGCCGGCCTAAAACTGGCCAGTCAATTTTACTACAATCCTTAATTGTTTGGAAGCGGAGAGAGGATTTTGCTATGATAGGGGGAGGAATGATTGAACCGCCAAGACGCCATAGACGCGCTTTCTCGGCTTCCCGCAGGGTAGGACGCCAAGGAAGAGGGGGAGAGGATGCTAGTAATTAGAGGGGAGAGGGGGGAAGATTGGGCTGCTATTTTTGAGGTTAACCGGCGGGCTTTCGCTGGGGAGGGGGAAGCTAGGTTGGTGGAGAAAATTCGGGAGTCGGCTAGTTTCAATCCGGAGCTGTCTCTGGTGGCGGTAAAAGATGGAGAAGTGGTTGGATATGTGCTGTTTAGTGATATAATAATACAGGGGCGAGAGGGGGATGCGCCGGCACTGGCTCTCGCACCTCTGGCGGTGAGTCCGGAATTCCAAAACCAAGGGATTGGCTCTGAACTTGTGCGGCGGGGTTTGCGGGAGTGCCGGCGGCTGGGCCACAAAGTTGCCGCCGTGCTGGGGCACCCGAACTATTACACTCGCTTTGGCTTTTTCCCGGCAATAGAGAAGGGAATTTCAGCCCCGTTTCCCGTTCCCGATGAGGCATTTATGGTGCTGGAACTGGTGCCGGGGGCGCTGGATGGAGTCACCGGCACAGTTATCTACCCGCCGGCTTTCGATGGAGTTTAGCTTGCTGAGAAACCGGGTTTCTTAACGGCGTGCGAAACCTCTCCTCTCTCTTCTTGGCGCTCTTGGCGTCTTGGCGGTTCACAATCAAAACTAAATCCCGTGACTCTTCCCAATCACCCAGTTGCGCCGGAAAAAGCGGGCGAGCTCTCTTTCCTCCAGAGACAAATAAATCGGGCGTCCGTGGGGACAGGTGCGGGGGTGGCGCGTGCTCTGCCACTGATCTAATAGAGTCTGCATTTCTGGGAGAGTCAGGGGGGTGCCGTTGCGGATGGCGCTGCGACAGGCGGTGGCCACTTGGGCCGCTTGCAAGTCGCCGCAGCTGAGTTCCAGGAGGGCGTCGGCGCAGTCGTCGCGCTTGGCCAGGAGTGCCGGTGCGTTTCGCGCCGCCCACAGCCCTTCCCCGAAGGGATCTATTTCTATGCCGATGCGCTGGAGTTGTTCGAGCTGAACCGGCTTGAGCTGGCTGAGGATGGCGGCGGGTTCCAGGGGGACTAGCTGCCAGTGGTCCTGCAGTTGCTCGTACAGAACCCGCTCGTGGGCGATGTGCTGCTCGACTAGCCACAAGCCGGCGGGGTGCTCCGCCACGATATAGGTGTTGTGCACTTGGGCCAGGGCGCGAAGTGGGGTCAGGGGCGGGGGCGCTTCAGCGGGAGAGGGCTGCACGGAACGGCTGGCGCTGTAACCGCCTTGGCTTTCGGCGGCTTTGAGCAGGCGATCTACGCGCTGCTGGCCGGCATTTGGCAGGTTGGCCCGACTCAAACCGAGGGCTTGCTGGATGGCACCGGCAAGGATTTCCTGCCAGTGGGGGAGGTTCTGCAGGTAAATTTCTGCTTTGGCGGGGTGCCGGTTCCAGTCGATTTGGTCTGGGGAAATCCGCAGGTGGGCGAAACAGACGGGGTAGCGATCTCGGGGCAGGGTTCGCCCAAAGCTGCTGAGGATGGTTTGCTCGAGTTCGGGAGATAGGACAGTGCGCCCGTTTACGGCCACTTTTACCCAGTCGGGACGCCGCCGGTGGCACCGGTCGGGCAAGCCGAGCACTAATTCTATGGTGCCCTTTGCTCCTTCTGTGTTTGGGGGTGCCGGCGCGGGTGCGGTGAGCTGCTGCAAGTCGCTCAACCGCACGTCTCGCAGGACTTGGGGCAGGATGTGTGCGGCTGTTGGGCCAGGGCTGAGGGTGAGCCACCGGCGGTTTTTTTGCTCGATGTGCCAGGCGACATGGGGGTGGCACAGAGCCAGGTGGTAGATGGTTTCTTGAATGGAGCGCAGCTGCTGTGCCGGTGAGGGCAAGCCCAGGCGGCGGGCGGGCCAGCTGCCGAACAGGTCGGAGACGGTGACCACGGTGCCGGGTGCGAGGGCGGCGGCGGTGAGGAGTGCCGGCTCTCCGAGGGTGTTATAAACCGCCCGCCAGCTTTCGGGCTCTGCTGCGCTGGCCGTTTTTGGCCGGCTGCATATCTCCAGAGCCCCCAGCTGCGCTAAACTGTGTAAAGCCTCGCCGCGAAAGCCGAGACTGGTAATTTTCCAGAGGTCGCAACTGCTGTGGATTTTGCTGGTGCTGTGGGCAACTGCCGCCTGCTGGAGGTTGGCTCTGTCCATGCCGGTGCCATTATCTGCCACCCGGACGCGCCAGTGTTCAGGCCACAAGGAAATCGCGATCCGGGTTGCACCGGCATCCAGGGCGTTTTCCGACAGTTCCCGCACCGCCGCCGCCAGAGAGTCTATCACCTCACCGGCGGCGATCAGGTGTACGACTTCTGCGGGTAGGGGTTGGATTTTTGATCCCATTGCAGTCCGTGCCAGGGAGGATTTTACCACAAAGAAGTCACCAGCCAAGTACGCCATGCCGAAAATTCCTCATTTTACGCTCTTTCCGCACAACCGGACGCCCGTCCAAAAGCGCGCGCCTGCGCTTTTTCCATGAGTTTATTTTACGGTCGCGGCGCGCCAAACTTTATTAATTATTAATTAATGCTTCATCATATCTTCATAAAACTTCCTTGCGGCTGACGCCAGGAAGGGTTAAACTGAGTAACAAAGTCAATTTCACCAACAACCTTGTGGGTCATCTAATGCTGTCCCCGACCCGCTCGGGCTGAAGGCCATATTCGTCTGTGGTTTTCCTGCCCGCTGAGCTGTACAATCCCATAAAACAAGGCAGTTAGTGCCAGCCGATGAAGTTTTGTTAAGAAGCGGGAGCCCCATCTATGTCTGCGAGCGTCACCCCAAACCCGATTCAGGAAATTACCGACAGCAACCAGCTGCTGGCCATCATCATTTCTTCCAATTTTAACAAGCCTGGGATTCACTTTTTCACTCCCAACGACCTGTCTCAACAATTGGCCTACATGAGGCACCCGGCAGGGAAGATGATCGAACCCCACGTCCACAATATGGTGCCTCGGGAAGTCCACTACACCCAGGAAGTTTTGTTTATCAAAAAAGGGAAACTTCGGGTAGATTTTTATAGCGATCAGCAGCAATACTTAGAGAGCCGCATTTTAGAAGCGGGGGATGTAATTCTGCTCATCGAAGGGGGGCACGGGTTTGAGGTTTTAGAAGAAGTGGAAATGATTGAGGTCAAGCAAGGGCCCTATGTCGGAGAGCGGGACAAAACTCGTTTTACAGGAATCGCAGCCGAGCGGGCAAAAATAGTAGAGTGAACCTTATGACAGAGCCAATTCCAGTCAATCAGCCTCTCCTGGATGGGAACGAAAAGAAATATCTCAACGAATGTATTGAGACGGGCTGGATTTCCTCGGAAGGGCCATTTATCAAGCGCTTTGAAGAGGAATTAGCAGCCCGTGTGGCCAGGAAACACGGCATTGCAGTCAGCAATGGTTCTGTGGCTTTGGATGTGGCAGTGGCGGCGCTGGGGATAGGTGCGGGCGATGAAGTGATTTTGCCGGCGTTTACGATTATATCCTGTGCGGCAGCGATTGTCAGGGCGGGGGCGGTGCCGGTGGTTGTGGACTCCAATCCGCAGACTTGGAATATGGAGCTCCGCCAGCTGGAAGCGAGGATTACACCGAGAACTAAAGCAATTATGGCTGTGCATATTTACGGGCTGCCGGTGGAGATGGAGCCGGTGCTGGAATTAGCCGAAAAGTACGGGTTGCGCGTGATAGAAGACGCCGCCGAAATGCACGGCCAAACTTACAGAGGCAAACCGTGCGGGAGTTTCGGGGACATCAGCACATTTAGCTTTTACCCCAACAAACACATCACCACCGGCGAAGGGGGGATGGTGGTGACGGATGACGATCAGTTGGCTGAGCGCTGTCGCTCTTTGCGGAATTTGTGCTTTCAACCGCAGCGGCGCTTTGTCCATGAGGAGTTGGGGTGGAACTTTCGCATGACGAACTTGCAAGCGGCTTTGGGAGTGGCTCAATTAGAGCGGCTGGATGAATTTGTGGCTCGCAAGCGCCACATGGGGAGGCGCTACACAGAACTGCTGGCGGATATACCGGGGTTGGAACTGCCGCTTGAGCGGACAGATTATGCTGAAAATATTTATTGGGTTTATGGTACAATTATTAAAGATGAAGTGCCGTTTGACGCAGCGGAAGCGATGCAGCGGCTGAGCCGGCACAAAATCGGCACGCGCCCGTTTTTTTGGCCGATGCACGAACAGCCGGTGTTTCACAAAATGGGACTGTTTAAAGGGGAGTCGCATCCGGTAGCTGAGCGGATGGCGCGGCGAGGATTTTACATTCCCAGCGGTTTGGCTTTGACGGATGAGCAAATGGAAAGAGTGGCAGATGTGTTGCGCGAGGTAATGGCATGAGTGTGTTTGGTAATTACGCCCGCTACTATGACCTTTTATACCGGGACAAAGATTATGCCGGTGAAGCCCACTATGTTAGTAAACTGCTGCAAGCGCACGCACCGGCGGCGCAATCGATTCTAGAGCTCGGCTGCGGGACAGGCGCGCACGCGGCGCTGCTGGCGGAGAAGGGATATGAAGTTTGCGGTGTGGACATGAGTGCGGAAATGCTGGAGCGGGCAAACAAGCGCTTGCAAGCACTGCCGGCACAGCAAGCTTCAAAGCTGCAGTTTCACCAAGGGGACATCCGCACTTTCCGGTTGATCCGGCAATTTGATGCGGTTATTTCCCTATTTCATGTTATCAGCTACCAGACGGCTAATGAAGATTTGCGAGCGGCATTTGCGACGGCGAAGACACACCTAAAGCCCGGGGGTGCGTTCATTTTTGACTGCTGGTACGGGCCCGCCGTTCTCAGCGACCCGCCGGCAGTGCGCGTCAAGCGCTTGCAGGACGAGGAAATTGCTGTCACCCGCATTGCCGAGCCGGTGATGTATGCCAATGACAACCTAGTGGATGTCAACTATCAAGTCTTTATAAAGAATCTGCAAGATGGTACAATAGATACAATCGAGGAAACTCACAGAATGCGGTATCTGTTTAAGCCAGAGCTGGAACTATTGCTGTCCGGGGCTGGGTTTGAATTGATGGCCTGTGGGGAGTGGATGACAGATAAGGAGCCGGGGTTTAATACCTGGGGAGTTTATTTTGTTGGCAGGGCGAGCTGAAATTATGAGTAAAGTCTGTTCGATTTTCTTCTTTGAAGGGTATGTGGGGGTAGCTCCCACGATTGTTAATACATCCAAAATTCTGGATAGTAGTGGCTACTATGTAACCATATATGGGAATAAAAATGATTGCTCTACCAGCCCAGGATATTTGGGGGAGAGAGTCAAAAGTATTTCCTTCCGGAAGGCGGCCCGAATCATGGCGTTCCTCAAAAAGAGGGTTCCTGACTGGGTTCCTTTATTAGAGTTAATGATTTACACCTTTCAGTGCGCTATTCATTTAGCAAGTCACCCCAATGGGCGAACAAAGGTTAATATAGGGGTGGATATTTATGGGGCTGTTGCGGCTCTGATATGTGGGGGGATTTTCAGGCAAAAATTTTTGTTTTTGTCTCTGGAACTGCACGAACCAGAATACCGGCACAGGGGGCCATCTAAAATCATTGCCAGTTTAGGTAAGTTAGCCTATAAAAAATCAGAAGGGTTGGTCATTCAAGATGAGGACAGATTTAAAACGTTTTGCCAATACTATGGATACAAGCATCCGAGAGTTTTCTATTTACCCAACTCCACGCTAGCCACTCAGCCGGCTCCTCAGGCAGTTCAGGGAAATTACTTCAGGGAAAAGTTCAACCTGAGTCAGGAGCAGTATCCCTATATTATTTTGCAAGCCGGCATGATATGCGATGCGGTATATTCATCGGCTTTGGCGCAGGCGTTCGCATCCATTGATAAATGCGCTCTCATTTTTCACGACCGCCAAGCAAGAAGGGAAGAAGACCCCGACATCAAGTTCCTGCGGCAAATCAACTCAAAGAACCTATTCCTGTCGCTAGAACCACTCCCTTATGACCAAGTGGACAGGATTTATACTGCGCCAACTATTGGGTTAGCTTTCTATGCCGACCTCGGAAATAATTACGCTCAAATCTCTATGGCTTCGGGGAAGTTGCCCCAGTATTTAAAGCATGGCAAGCCGGTTTTGGTGAGCAATTTGCCGTCGCTTTCCAAGTTAGTCGATCGATATCAATGCGGTCTGGCTATCAAAGACCCGTCCGACCGTCAGGAAATTCAAGCGGCTCTCGACCGGATTTTAAGCGATTACGAGACTTACAGCAACAATGCTAAGGCTTGTTTTGCCGCCGAGTTTGATTTTTCTAAAAAGATGGAGCCGGTGTTATATTTCATGAATTATTTATAAGATAGGAAGCTTCAGGGGCGCTTGAGGAGCGGTTGCAGGGGCGGGCCCTATCCGGGGGCTTTTGGATCTTGTGGAGCCCGGGAGAAGCTGCGCTCCCTCTTCCTTTATCCTTCATCCTTCTTCTGTCCGAAGGCTGAATTATCCCGCCTGAGAACTTCCCCCCACAGATGGATTATAGCAAGGGAAAAACCTTGTTATAGTGCAGCTGACGTGATTGGTTAGAGCTTCTCATGCAAAATATTCCAGATAAGATTCAAGAGGCTAAAGACAAGCTGCCAAATCTTACTCCCACCCCTCCGAAGCTGAAATCGCAGTCCTCCGCGCACGATCTGAAAGCGCGTCTGGAATGGGGCGAACCGGCTCTGACGATTCTCGACGTGCGCTCGCGCACCGCGTTTAACGAGGATCGGATTTTGGGAGCGATGCCGGCACCGGCAGATGAATTGGCAGAGTGGGCGAAATCCCATTTGGAATTCAACCGGGATATCTATGTTTATGGCGAAACCGACGAGGAAACCGCCGGTGCTGCGGCTAAACTTCGGGAGGCTGGGTTTGGGTGCGTAGCCGAGTTAAGAGGCGGTTTGGCTGCGTGGAAAGCGATCGCCGGCCCCATAGAAGGCACTCGTGATGCGCAAACCCCTCCCCCACCGTCTGCATACAATGTTGTGTCCCAGATGAAACATCATGCGGAAACGCAATCGCGGGATGTTTGAGGGTTTCTGCGGAATTTAATGGAGCTGTGACCTGACGGCTGCTAGACAATCAAAGCAAGATTGGGGCAATCCTTGTGGGGGTTGCCCAGAAACCCGGTTTCTTAAAGAAATCGGGTTTTTCAGTCCCTCACTGATATGAGAGACGCTATATAATATGGCAGCAGAGGTGATTGGTTAGAGTTTCTCATGCAAAATCTTGTAGATAAGATACCAGAGGCTAAAGAGAGCCGGGGAAACCTTACTGCCCTGTCTGGGAAGCTGAAACGGCACTCCTCGCCGCACGATCTGAAAGCGCGTCTGCAGTGGCGCTCGTCGGGTGTGGCGATTCTCGACCTGCGCGGCCTCACCGCGTCTAACGGGGATCGGATTGTGGGAGCAGTGCCGGTGTCAGAGGATGGAATGGTGCAGTGGGCGCAATCCAACCTGGAGTTCAGCCAGGATATCTATGTTTATGGCGAAACTGACGGGGAAACCGCCCGAGCTGCGGCGAAACTTCGCGCTGCTGGGTTTGCGTCTGTGGCTGAGTTAAGAGGCGGTTTGGCTGCGTGGAAAGCGATCGCCGGTCCTACGGCAGCCACTCAATAGGCAGCGCCGGACCGGCGAGTCTTGGCGGCGACAGGCGATCGCATCCTCCAGCTGGCGTCACACCCAGCTGGCGTCAGACAAATTGCAACCCTGCTGCCAGCCAGGACGATGGTCGCGCGTGTGCGATCGCGGTCGCTTGCGAGAGGATTTATAAAGCAATTGTTAAGCTCTGATATAGCAGTAGGCACTTAAGTCTACTTCTATAAAAGTTCTGATAAATATTAAGAAAAGTTTAATTACTTCAAACCCCCTTGACAGTTTAAAGTAGGGTGTGCTAGAAAATATACAGGTTAAGCATAAAGGGTGCGGACCTCTTAATAGGGGTCGGGTCACACCGCAATAGGGGTGGCCGATACGCCAATGTTTTTTTTACGACTGACAGGCATCTCGCCTGTTTACACACAAATTTTGAGGAAAAGATGGATACTCTAGCCTACGTACACCTTTGTTTAGCTGAAGAAGACGCAGCAGATATTCCTGAACTCAGGCTGCCGAGCGCCCAGAGTCTGGTAGGAGCTGCCATGACGGTTGCGGTAGCCACATCAGCGATTGCGGCAACACCGGCAGAGGCCCGAAACTTAACGCCAGGCATGAGCGGTAAAGACGTGGTGCTGCTTCAGGAATTGCTGAAAGTCAACGGGTACTTCTGCTGCACAGCCACCGGCTATTATGGCCCAGTCACGAAAAAAGCTGTGAAGAATTTTCAGTATAACCACTACCTGTATGCAGATGGGATTGTAGGACCTCGAACCAAAGGATCAATGGGGGCATCTTGGTAAATCGCTTCTAAAAAGAAGACACGCTGAACAGCGAAGCGATTCAATTCCGATTTAAAGCATTGGCGGGAAATAAACCTCCCGCCAGTCAGCGCTCGCTTCTCACGGACGAGATGAAAGGCGGCGATTGTTCGACCGTTTAACCAAGATTGGGGCAAACCTTTCGGGGGTTGCCCCACAATTTTATGCAATAGCTCGCAGGGTGCGTTCCTTCAGGGAACTGGCAGTCTTCCCCTGACCGTATAGAAGAATCCCCAGTGCTTGCTATAGCAGTATGCACTTAGGTTAAAACATTAGACCTTCAGGGCAGCCAGACGCTGGCCTACGTCTATATCCCAGTAGTAATATGGGTTAGGACAATAGGAGCCGGAGTGCGAGGGTGCAAAAGAGGCCGTAATGTACGAACCTAAGTGGCTACTGCTATATTTCGATCGCCATTGTATTACAGGCTGGACTCCCACACCGGCAAGCAGAAAGCACCCTGAGGGAAATGCTCACAAGGGCAGGCAGGGATTGTTACAAACGCACCCTACTGCGGCTGTGAGTGACATGCCGGTTAAGTCCCAGCGGCTGCATCACCGGCAGCCGGCTGGGAATGGCCCCCTGATGGACGCTGCCCTTTCATATGATAATTTCTATTCTGACAAGTGTATCGATGATTTGGCTAGAGCTACAGGAATTCTTAACTGTTGACCGCTGTGTGGCACTGCGGCGAACGACGGCTCGCCCCTAGAGCCGGTCCGGCGCGGAACCCCCCCTGTCAGCCCTTCCAGCCAGAGGCAGGGAAGGAGAAACTGGAGGCTCAGACTCTAGATGCGCTCGCCTACCTTAATTTCTGGTGAGAGAAATTAAATTCATATGCTCCGATGTCAATGCCGGCTCCTGAGGGTCTGCGATGTCCCTCAAAATCAGTCCCCGCCGCACTGATGGGGGTTCCCGCATCAATAGCCGGACTTGTGGGCAGAATCCTAAAATTGGCTACCGCCGCATCCAGGGATGGATTGACAAATAGAGGATTAACGCCGATTAAATTCTTGGCTTGTCTGAGATTGGGCGAGCGTTTGCTATCTCTCTGGTTCCTAGCGCAACCCAGGTTATACTCCCACTTGTTATTCGTGGATTCCCCCTCAATAAAGTCTAGCCTGTCAGGATCTATCGCACACGCTATATTGTTGTAGAATTGAATATTGCTGGAAAGGTAAGCCGATAGCTCCCCTTTTAAGTCTCCGTTTAAGTTGGCGGATTTGCTGTTGTAGGACGACGTATTATTCCTGACCGTTACATTGTCGCTTTGAAAGATATGAATCCCCCGCCCGCCATTAGAAAAGACAATATTATTTTCAATCAGTGTTGAAGCGGTGTACTTGGCTCTAGGAGTTTGAGATTGCGCCTGCCGGAAGTCATCGATAATAATGCCGTTGCCATCCGTAATTTTTCCATCCTCTCTGGGAACTATGTTTTGATTGTAATAAGAGAGATTCCCTCGGATTATATTGTGAAAGCCAGGTTCGCTGTCAAAAGCGATAGCCTGATAAATGGAAATGCCGCTGCACTGGTAGTGCGACCTAAAGGCGTTGCGATAAACGGTGTTCCCTTCAACATGCAGGTAATCTGTCTCTTGACCGGAAACCCCGCCACAGCCGGCATCATGAAGTTGATTGTTGATGATTCTTGTGTGATGGTTTCCCTTTCCTACATGGATGGCAGAGCCGGTGAGAATGGAGGTGACGTCAAACCCGTTTATTTCTATGTAGTTCCCCTCCACTCTAAACGTCCCGTCCTGAGTTCCGATTACAAAGGGCTTGTGACCTGGGAAGGCTTGAAAGGCAATCCATCTATCAGGGGTTCCTGATTGTGTTACGGTAAGATTTTCCTGATAAGTTCCATTTTCAACATATACCAGATCGCCAGCTGCTACCTTTTGGTTGGCTTTTCCTATTGTTTTAAAGGGAAGCTCTGCTGTGCCGGGATTGCTATCATTTCCTCGCTCGCAAGCGACATAATATATTGTGCCGGCGCTTTCCCTAGAGCCAAGGGATTGACTGATTCCTGGCACCCGAGCCGGTGTTAGGGCGGCGCTGCTATTACAACTTTGTACTTGATTGGCTTCTCGCACCGGCTCGACGGTGACTCGCTGGGATTGATGTTGCGAGAGGAAAGAACTCCTGCCCATCTGACCCATAAAGATTGTAAGTAAAGCAGCAGTGAAAACTGTCAGAAAAGTTTTCATAACGCCAGCTTTCAACATGGCACCCATCTCCTGATTGTTTGTGGGGTGTGACCTGCGAGCTAGGGGGTGCAAAAACCCCCTCAGCCACAGGGAAGTTTTTCGCTTGCTTGTCACCGATCACACCCTATCTACTCCCATCCTGTTGGGGCTTGCGAATAATTTCCAGCCAAACAAACTTGTGAGCCATTGAGCAAAAAACAGCAGCACAAATCGGGGATTGTGCTTCAAATGGCGTTTCCACAAACGTTTTGGCTCCATTGCTATGCGGAACAGCCATTCCAAGCCCGCCTCTTGCATCCAGCTGGGAGCTTGTTGGACGCGCCCCGAATGAAAATCAAAAGCCGCTCCCACACCTATTATAACAGCAGGAATGCGATCCTGATGGGCTTTCATCCAAAGTTCCTGTTTCGGACAGCCAATACCGGTGAATAAAATCTGCGCTCCAGACTCCACAATACGCTCCGTGTAAGCTGCATCCTCCTCGGGCGTCAGGGGGCGAAATGGCGGTGCGATCTGGCAAACGATCTGAATTTCTGGGAAACGCTTGCGCAGGAATGCCACAAATGCCGCCAAGCTTTCTGCTGTGCCGCCGTACAGCCCAATTTTAATATCCGTGCGGGCTGCAGCTTCGCACACATATAAAGTTAGAGCCGGTCCGTAGACGCGAGAGGCATTTCTCACACCAAGCGCACGCAAAGCCCACACGAGAGGCATGCCATCAGGTGTGACTAAGGCAGCGCTGTTAACTAGACGAGAAAAGGTTGGGCTGTCATAGGTTTCCATTGTCATGTGCACGTTAGAAACGCAGACGCAGTAGCTCTTTTTTGTTTGAGCCCAAGCTAAAATTCTTTCGGTTGCATCTTCATAGCTAGTAGCATCGACTCGCATGCCGAGTATGTAGCGATGTTCTAGCGGTGCTATTTTATCGAGCGATAATTGCATAGTATCCTATCCTCCGGTTTTGCTATTAATACCACTTCCCTCGTTGCCTTCGTTCCCAGGTTCTGCCTGGGAACGGGCTTCTGGAGGCTCTGCCTCTTTTTCCCTCGGGAATAAATCAGCTCTGAGCCGGCGCTTCTGCCAGCGCCATATCCTGTGCGATCGCAGAGGCGTATACCTGAAGTAAGGAAGACATGTAATTCTTGATATCAAGGGATTGAACGCGATTTCGACCGGCAGCTCCCAAGGCGAGTCTTAATCCCTCATCTTCAATCAGGCTTTGCATTGCTTGAACTAACTGCTGCTGGTTTCCTGGCTGAACGAAAAGACCGTTATGCCTGTCAGAAATAATCTCAGGAATTCCTCCGACTGGCGTCACGATTGCCGGCAAACCCCAAGCCATTGCCTCAAGCATGGACATCGGCAGACCCTCGTTGTAAGAAGGCAGCACAAATGCATCAGCATTCGCCAAAAGTTCATCGCGCTCTGCGGGACTTATCCAGGATAAAACTGTAACCCGTTCCTCAATACCCAGCTCTCGAACTAGCTGTTGAGCCATTTCCACATCCCCATTGCCAGCCAGGACTAATTTGGCGCGATTTCTCTGCTTTTCGGGAAGTGCGGCAAACGCCTTAATCAGGTCAAATGCTCCCTTGTCTTGCTGGGGGAACGCAACAACCGATTTAGCCATTTCAAGCGCTCCGCCGCGTTTTCCAATCCGTCCCAAGAAGACAAAGGTCACTTGCTCGTTCCCTGTGCGCAGCGGGACTGCCGGTGGCAGCTTTACTGGATTGTGCAGCACAGCAATCTGGCTTTCGTCAAGCGCAAAGTTTTCCAGAAAATAAGCTTTCCAACTTTCAGACAGGACTATGAATTTTGTGCAGCTGCCAAATAAAAGCGCTAAAAACTTCTGAACCGGGCGCGGGAGCTTGGCGAAAAATTCTTCATAGGTTGCTCCGTGACTGTGTGGGACGACCGGCTTGCGGAACCCCAGAGCGAGCAGGGTAAGAATCGCTTTGCGAAAAGTGCTTCCCCTTTCTGAGAAATGGATATGGATGACATCCGCTTTGCCGGTTAGGAGCGTCAGCAAAAGTGTCTGAGCCGCTTTCAGGAAGACCCGCACATTATGAATGGCAGAGCCTTGAGCGAAGGTAGCGACGTGATGGATTTTAACATTTGAAGGGGCGTTTTCGAGGATCAGCTTTTCAACTGAAGTAATTCCTCCCTTGACATCAAGACCGGCTCCCAGCATCAGCACTCGTGTCTGTGCCGGTTGAGTGGTAAATGTATTCATAACAGAGCCTCCTTAAGTTAAACAGCGATCGGTTTGTTCAGATTTGAAACTGAGAGAGATGAAAACGCTTTATTCTCTTCTGGTTCTGGCGGCAAGAGCATTGATAAAACTGCCGCTACATACAGCACCCAACAAATATCATTTCGCACCAGCAGCGAACTTTCGGTTATGTTAACCAAAATCTGGAAGAGCATCACAATAAAAGGCCAATAACCTTCTGAAGTTCTAGTCAGGCGCACCCAAGCTAGTCCCTTAACTAAATGGATAAAAAATCCCATCAAATAGAGGGAGACTCCTAATAAGCCCAAACTGAGCCAGAGATCCAGTAAGCCATTGTGGGCGTCTGGCGGCTGCCAGCCGGTGGCGTACCAGACCATCGCAGAAGGTCCATTCAAGCCGCGCCAAAAACCGCTGTACCCATAGCCGAGCCAAGGGCGTTTCCAGATCATATCCAGCACACAAGGCCACAATTCTGTACGGCCAGTAAGTGTTGCATCCTTACCTAACGATCCTAGCAGAGCGTCTGCGGCAACGGAAATCCCTATATATAAGATTGCGCTTGCGGTTGCTATGGCGATGGCGGCAGGAACCAGCCGGTCGAACCGCCATCGCAAACTCTGGCAGACAAAGAAAGCGGCGGTAATAGTGATAAAATTTCCCAAGGATGAGGAAGAAGTTGACAGTAAGATCAGCGCCAGCGACAAGCTAAAGCCGAACCAGAGAAGCCAGCGATGTTTTTTCGCCCCACTCGCCAGGAGCAAAAAGACAGCTGAACTCAGAACCATCATTTTGCCGAGAACGTTTTTATGGGTATAGATTCCCCGCCAAGCTCCTGCGTGGAGCCCACCCATAAGCCCGTATTGTGGGAGCGCCACAACAAACAGGACACTCAGCACTATCGACAGAGCAAACGTCCAACCCAGTAACTTTAACTGCTGTTTCGGGCTATAGCGGGTCGCTAAGTAGAGTCCGAACAGCGAAGTCCCGATTAGAGCTATAGCGCGGCTTAGGGTTTTTTCCGGTGCGGAAGACCAAAACAGGGAGACTAGAGCCAGCCCCACTAATAGCCAGATAAACCTATCTTTACTCAGGACATAAGCCACCTTCTTCCAGCGCGCCATAAGCAGAAAAAAGGACAGAGCATAATTTAAAAGGAAGAGAAGGTACGTCAGAGAGTTGTCCATCTCTTCTACATTTATTCCATCCTCCTCATTGGCACCCCCTACGATAAGGACAGTTATCGGCCCCCCTGTATAGAGCATCAAGAATAGAGCTGTGAATGCCGGCTCAGCCAATCGGAGAAGTGTTTTCATGAGCGGAGGGTATCCCTATTTTGGATTTTGGATTTTGGATTTTGCCCCTCGTTCCCAGGCTCTGCCTGGGAACGCTGCTTAGGAAGCAGAGCCTCCTTTTTCCAACAAGCAACATTATTAGCGCAATAGCTTACTATATATCTCAACTTTGCATTACAGGTATTTTTTTCTTTCTATTCCTAGGCGGGTTTTGGCGCTTAAAATCCCAGAAAAATCCCCGGATTTGCTGCCGGACATCCTGAGGGAGCAGCCACATCGCCAAATACAGCAAGTAATCAGTGGGTCTGAGTTGGCCAAATCGCACAGCTTCCCGCAGCAGAGGCCAAAACACTTTCCAATCGCGCTGTAAGGACGCCTGCGGACTCACAACGGTGACAATAAAGCCTGAATAAGCCCGCCGTGTTACTAGATTGCGGACCGATCGAATCCAGTCCAGAGAATATTGCCAGTCGTTTATGTTGCTTAAGGATTTGCGCCCTAGCTCTGTATTCCAGATAGCTACAGGTTCAGGCACAAACTCCAGCCCCACACCTTCCAAGGCGCTCACCCGAAGCAGCCAGTCCCAATCCTCATGTCGGGGCAAGTTTTTTTGAAAAGGCAGCTTTTTAAGTAACTCTTTTTTTGTAAAAAAGGTAGAAGTTTGGATAAACCCTTCTCCCACAAACAAAGAGTTGCGAGCGAAAAGGTATTCGCTCAGGGGTTCAGAGGGTGCTGGCAGCCTTCTTGGCCAAACAAATTCACCTTTTGGGTTGCGGGCAATCAAGCAACTGGCGACAACGGGAAAAGCGTGACATGAGTGAGTGGCTAATTCCAGCTGCCGGTCGAGCTTTTGGGGAAGCCATTCGTCATCATCATCTAGGAAAGCTATCCAAGCGCCTTTTGCCGCGCCAACACCGGCATTTCTGGCAGCTGATGCGCCCACATTCACTGGCAGCGCTATGACTTTCAGTCTGGGATCTTCTATCTGCTTGAGTTCTTTTACCGTGGCCCGATCTGGCCCATCCACCACCACAATCACTTCTATCGATTTCAGGGTTTGGCCCAGGGCACTCCTGACTGCCCTGCTGGCAAGGTGAGGTCTATTTCGCGAAGGAATCACCACGCTCACCATTTCTTCGAGAGTTTCATTCATAGTAGACCAGCCTAATTCAATATAACATGAGTTTTTCAAAAACACTTCTCCAGAAACCAGGTGTCTTTAAGAAACCTGGTTTCTAGATATTGCCGCTCTCCCGACGGCAGAAAAGCCCAGAACACCCATCAGGAGCAAATAAGCCAAACTCGCAGCGACGGCAGTCAGCAGGAAGTTTTGACTGATTTCCTGTAGAATCAGGAATACAGCTAGCATAAACACGCTGATCAGCAGGGGCCGGCGCAGAATCCCCCACCAGTGGATCGAAAACAGGCGGGTGCGGACGGCATACATATATTGGCTGCAGGCACTGATGTTCATTAGCAGCGCCGCTATCGCCGCACCGAGCAACTGATATTGCGATACCAGCACCACACTGAACAACCCACCTAACACATTGGTGACGCTAACTTCTCGCAAGTTAACTCGCTCCAACCCATTCGCCACAAGTAAAGAGCTGAGCGGTCGGATGAAGGATACGGCAACAAGTCCCAACGCCACCACCTTCAGGGCTGCAGTCGCCTCAGCAAAGCTAGGATCTCGATAGATAAAAATTAGTAAATCGCCCCCCATAAAGTATAGCCCGACCAGCAAGGGCAATGCCACGCACAGCAAAATCTCAGCAATACTTTCGACCAGGTGACGCTGCTTTTCCTTTCCGAGGGTGACAGCTTTCGAGAGGCTGGGAAAAACAGCCAAGACAACGCTCTGTGCCAGAATCTCAAAGGGCTGCATCAATTGCGCCACACCTCCGAAAAGTCCAACCACAACCTCGCCCCCTAAGAGTGACAGGATAAGGACCTGCATTCTGCCGCTGAGCGCCGCCACACCCTCGATCGCTACCAGTGTGCGGGCAGCCCTCACAGTGTGCCAAATAAACTCCCAGTTAATCTGCCATTTTGGTTTGACTGTCCGTGCGAGCAAGACCCATTCAATCAAAAGAATCAAAAATTCAGAAATCACAAAGATTCCAGCCAGAAAGCTGACCCCAAAGTTCAGCTTCATCGCCCACACCATCACCCCTACGCGCAGGATGTACACCGGCACTGTGCTCGCCGCAATCAGGTGCATCTTTTCTTGCGCCTGAAAAATCGCCTCAGTAACGTTAGAGAGCGAAAACGGGAGAATCGCCAAACCCAGGACGTAGCAAACAGTCGAGGTGTCGGAACTGTAGGGGAGCGCGAAAACAGCCGCGAACAGCAGGGCATAGCCGGTGAGGCTGAAAAGCAACTGCAACAGAGTGCCGCTCACCAAATACACCGGCGTTTCTTGGGGATGGCGCGACAGCTCTCGCGTGAACAGCGTTTTGAACCCCTGTGCGGCGACGCTCATGAAGATAAAATAGTAAGTGAAGGCCAGCAAATACTGCCCTAACTCATACGGGCCAAGAAGGCGAGCGATCCAGGCAAACAGCACAAAACTCGTGAGGCTCTGCGCCAGCCGGTTGACCGCCATTGAGAGAGAATTTCCTACTACTTTGCGCCGTCCCATTATCATAATAACTCATTCCCCAAACTAGCGTCAACTTCTCCGAAAAACTAAAACTTCAAAACAAGCCCGCAACCGCCGGCAGCCATCAGTCATGCCGTTTAGTGCCGGCTAGCATAATTTCCGCTCTGGGCTGTTGAAACCTTCTGGGCGGCGTATTCCGTGCCATAGTAGAAATAGCTGTCGGATTCGTTTTCCACGATTAAAGCATTAGCCACTAGACCCAAAACATTCTGACCGGAACGCTGCAAATACTCTTTAGCTGCTGCTGCACTGTTATAATCCACCACCTCAGGCCGGACCACCAGCAAAACGCCATCCGCCATTTTGCCCAAAGTAAGAGCGTCAGCGGCGATCACCAGAGGGGGTGCGTCTACGATTACAAAATCATAATTTTCTGAAAAATACTCAATCAGTGAAGCCATCCGCTTCGAGTCGAGCAGCGCTAGTGGGTTGGGAGGGACCACACCGGCAGTCAGCACATCCAAGTTAGGCATCACTTCAGTCGCAGCGGTCTTAAAATCCGCTTGACCGACAATCGCATTACTCAAACCCACGGCATTGATCAGCTCCCATATATGGTGCTGCAGCGGATGGCGCATATCCGCATCCACCAGCAACACCCGACGCCCCAGCTGAGCCACAGCTGCCGCCAAATTGGCAGAGACTGCAGACTTGCCCTCTTTCGCCACAGAACTCGTGACCACAATAACTTTCAGCGGTTTATCTGAACTGAGAAATTTTAGGTTCGCCTGCAGCATCCGGTACGCTTCACTAATCGGCGAGTGGGGAGTGTCTCTCACGGGAATATTGGGCACCGGCCATTCTTTGTCCTTGCCCCGAGGCAGCGCTTTTTTCCCAAAATAAGGAATCGTTCCCAGTAAAATATACCCGAAAACATCCTTAACCTCTTTGAGAGTTTTGATCGATGTGTCTCTTATTTCTAAAATAACCACAGTGGCTGTAGAGAGCAAGACCCCCAGCAGACTCCCTAAGGCAAACAGGATAGCTGGTTTGCGGAACAAGGGTTTTTCCGGAACGGGTGCCGGTTCCAAAATGCGGGCGTTCCCGATATTTTGGGTTTCCGCAAGCCGCACCTCTTCCAGATTTTTCAAAAGCATTTCATAAGTGGACTGGGCCGCTTCCAGTTTCCGCTGCAGTTGCCGCTGGTCCTGTTCCAATTTGGGCAGAATATTCACCCGCTCCTTGTAGGAGGCCAGCGTCTGGGACAGGCGCTCGACCTGGCCGGCTAAACCGAAACGCTCTACCTCTGATTTGACCAACTCTTCAGCCAGGTTTTCTTTCGTCTCCCCAATCTGCAAATCCCCCTCGGATACCGGCTTTGGACTCCCCAGAGACTCCGCGACCCGCTCTTGCAGCACCGCTTTTAGCGCCGCTCTTTTCTCTTTCAGACCGGCAATCGCCGGGTGCGCTTCCTGAAAGCGAGTCCTATCCACCGCCAGCTGAGCTTCTACCTGTTGCAATTCTTGCAGGACTTCCCGCACGCCGGCAGACTGGTTCAGGGAACTCACCGCTAGGGCTTCCTGTGAGTCCTGTCCCAGTTTATTGCGGAGTTCTGCAGAGCGGGCGGTTGCGTCCGCTAGCTCAGCTTGCGTTCGGATGATTTGATTTTCTAAGCCGGTAATAACCCCGACTGCCGATTTGGCTTCCTCCTCCAAAGCTACAACTCTGTTCTGTTCTTTAAATTCCCGCAGCGCCCTTTCCGCTTGCAGAACGATAGCCTCAGCTTTCGGCAGTTGCTGGGAAATAAATTCGCGAGCTGCAGCCACCTGAGTCCTGTTCACCTGGATATTATTCTCTATATAAATACTCATCAGCTTGTTGACCACAGCCGCACTTTCTTCCGGAGCCCTGCCCTGATAAGAAATCAGCAGCACATCCGCTCCTGGCAGACTTTTCACGTCCAGCCGAGTTTTTACGATTTCCTCGGCGTCGATGGGCGCACCTCTCTCATCTTTCAGGTTGAGTGCGCTGGCAGTCTCTCGCAGCAGAGGGATAGAACGAATCACCTCTGATTCTGTCTGCAAAAGATTGCTCTTATCCGTCAGGGGGGGCTTCACTTCTGACAGCTCTTTTCCCACCCCCGTGAGAGAAGTCGTGTAGTCTCTCTTAAATAAAAGCTTGCCTTCTGCCCTGTAAACCGGCTTCTGTAAGAACGCCATCAGGGAAGAAAGCGCGACCGCCGAAGCAAAAACAGCCCCAGCCGGCAGCCAGCGCCTTTTTAAAATCAGCCAGATATGCCCAAAATCTATATCTAGCGCTTCCCTAGAGTCCATTTTTAAGTTTTCCGCCGGTGAACTTGATATCATAGCACTCTCCGCAGCTGCCTTTCCCAAAAAATTGAAAAATCTCCTGTCACCTTCCAGGCAGAGCCTGGGAACGTGCCGGTGGAGGCTCTGCCTCCTTTCCATAATAAGCAGATTAAAAACGTAACAGCTCAGTAAGCCCCTCGTTTATTTAAAACGACCATAACAGTGCGCAGCAAAATTTGCAAGTCCAGTGCGAGCGACCAATTTTCAATATAAGCCATATCCAAGCGCACCACTTCTTCAAAGTCCTGAATGTCCGACCGGCCTGCAACTTGCCAAAAGCCGGTTATCCCCGGCAAAACTTCCTGCCGGTCGTGATGGCGCTGCGAAAATCGCTCTACATCTCTCACCGGCAAAGGTCGAGGGCCTACCAGGCTCATCTCTCCCAAAAGGACATTAAAAATTTGCGGCAATTCGTCCAGACTGTAGCGGCGAAGGCATTTGCCGGCACGGGTAATGCGCGGGTCATCTTTAATCTTAAAAAGAATCCCATCTTTCGTTTCATTGCGAGCTTCTAATTGCTTTTGCAACTGCTCAGCATCAGCCACCATCGTGCGGAATTTCCACAGTTTAAACGGCTTGCCGCGCAGGCCAATCCGAGTCTGCTTGTAAAAAACTGGGCCCGGAGAGTCCAGTTTAATCAGCAAAGCAATCATCAGACAAACCGGAGATGCGAGCGCCAAGAAAACAGCGGCAAAGCAAAAATCAAAAACCCGCTTCACCCAAAACTCAGCGCCTTTTATCAGCGGAGCGTGCAAATTTAGAGCCGGCAGACCTCCCACTGTAGTCAGCTCTAACTCTTTTGGCGAAAGACTTTGAACGGTCGTGTAGAGAATGTGCAAGTTTATGCCGGCATTCCGAAACATCCAGCAGACAAACATTCGATTCTTTATAGCTTCCGAAGATACGAAAACCTCGGCCACTCCCAAACCCACCAGCCTTTGAATCGTTCCTTGACGCTTGTCTCTCTCTAAGCAGCTAGAATCCGCAAACTCTAGAATGTCGTAGCGGGTGTCTCGCTCCAGAAAATAAGCTAGGGTTTCGCGATCTTTCCTGTCACAAATAACGCAGCTAGGCAAGCGCCACAAACCTTTTTCGCGAAACCCGTCTATCGCGGCGCTCACTCCCAGCCGGCCCGCACATGTCAAACAAATGCTTAAAACCCAGGACAACAGAACAGTTAAAGGAGCTATAAAATAATCTATTTGATATAACAGCGCCAGCAGCAGCAGCAGAGCGTGGGCCAAACTGACCGCTCGCACAGCGCTGAACCAGTCGCAGCGCTTTTTCCCGACTTTAAAAACCCTTTCACCGGCTACTAACCCAATCTCGGCAATAAGGATGGGCAGCAGGGAAAGCGGCTGTCCTTGGATGGGATAAGGAGAATCAAGCGCCCTCCCATAAGTCTCCGCCACCCACCACGCCAGAGATAGAAGAGTAGAATCCACTAAAACCAGTGCCATTAATCTCAGCCACGACACACCCCAACCCTTTCCTAGAGTTGTAAATCCAGAGGAGCGCAAGTCTAAGTTAGAGTCTAACAATGTAAAAGATGCCATTCTTATCTTTACTCCCTCGTTATTGTAAGCAATCTAGCCAGACAAGTCGTTCAGTCCCGACACGGCGTTGAGCGTAACTGCCGAGCCATCATGGAAAGTTAGCAGGCAGTCAATAACTCCTAGCTAAAATCACTATTCTTTTTGATTTGCCGGCACAACTTCAGGCCACTCATTTTATATGGGGGCCAAAACCAGCGCTCAACAATCCCTGCCTCTTTTTGGCTTTGATTTATTCTAGCTCTACCACAAGTCAGGGTGTTGCCATTTTGCCGCAAACCTTTTTCTGTTCAGCCCAGCGCTGGCCCGAGTCACCTGTCACCGGCGTCCCCCGGCGCGAGAGCGCACTTGACTAACGGGAGCCGGGGAACGGGAAAGTTGAAATGTCCGTTCCCCAAGTGGCTGCTGCTATATCGCAGTAGGCAGTTAGGTTCGTACATTTCGGCCTCTTTTGCACCCCCGCACTCCGGCTCCTATTGTCCTAACCCATATTACTACTGGGATATAGACGTAGGCCAGCGTCTGGCTGCCCTGAAGGTCTAATGTTTTAACCTAAGTGCATACTGCTATATATAGCAGTATGCACTTAGGTTAGGACAAGCTTCCCTGCCTCTGGCCACCGGCACCCCCCGCAAACTCATAAATCCAGACAAAAGTCAAGATTTTTTTACAAAACTTTGGCAATTTTTAAAATACCCTGTTACATTGCAGGTGTAAACTTATGTTGCGTACCGCCGCTCGTGTACAACTTCCTCCGCATCATACCGGCACCGCCCCCGCTGCGAGCCAAGTCCCTCGTTTACGACCTCAAAGCCCGCCTGGACTGGGGCGAGCCGGCGCTCACCATTATCGACGTGCGCGACCGGCACCCCTCCCACACCAGCCGCATCCAAGGCGCTATCTCCATACCGCTCAGCGAATTGGCCGATCGCGCCCTCAGCAGCCTTGAACTGACTCGCGACATCTACGTTTACGGCGAAACCGACGAAGAAACGGCCTCAGCAGCGGCAGTCCTTCGCGCTGCCGGCTATCAAAACGTCTCCGAGTTAAGAGGTGGCGCAGCCGCCTGGAAAGCAGTTGGCTTTCCCATCGAGTCGATGAGTCAGGGTGCCAGAAATTGAAACCCACCGCCACTTCCAGCCGCCCCACCGTAGGACATCTGTCCCAGATGTCCCACATGGCTTCTTTTGCCAGAAATTGCCAGAAACCCGGTTTCTTTGAGAAACCGGGTTTCTTCATCAGTGCTCAAAAATGCCGGTGTATTGCAACAAATCCAGAGAAACCAGCACCGGCAAACACCCAAAGCACTCCTCCGCCAGTGAGTGTCGCTTCTCCCGCTGCAGCATCGCCACCAGCTTTTGTCGCGCACTCAGCAAATAGCGAACATCATTCGCCGCATAGCTCAGCTGATCGTCCGAAAGATTCGCCGCATTCCCCCAGTCGGAACTCTGAGCCGTTTTGTCCAGCTCAACACTCTCCAGTTCTTGCACCACCTCCTTCAGTCCGTGTTTCGGGCTATAAGTTCTCGCCAGTTTGCTGGCAATCTTCGTGCAGAACACCGGCGCGACATTGATCCCCAGATGATAGCGCATCATCGCCATATCAAAACGCGCGAAATGAAACACCTTCACCACTTGAGCGGTTTCCATCAGCAGTTTTAAATTGGCAGCCTCTCTTTGGCCTCTCTCAATCCGAATGACCGTCACCCGCCCTTGCGGGTCGCACAGCTGCACCAGACACAAGCGGTCGCGCCAAGGTAACAGTCCCATCGTTTCCGTATCCACTGCAACAGCCTCTGCTGCCAGATACGCCGCCAGTTGCCCGTCAGAAAGGTCGCGGTCGCAAACTTGAAACGTTTCTAAATCCATAATGTCCTCTCACTCCACCCTAATTATTGGCTATATTACCTATAGCAGCAGTCATATTGGTTAGAACAATAGAAGCTTCGGGAGCTCTGGAGCAAGGGAGGCCGGAATGTAGGTTTCCTAAATGCTTACTGCTATATAGACGTAGGGGAGGCGTCCGCCGAGCCTGAAGGTCTAATGTTCTAACCTAAGTGCATACTGCTATATCTGTCCGCCGCAGCCCGTTCCCACGCACGGCAACTTATCTAATATCCGGTTGAAAGCATATATACAAAACCGGTCTCAAGGCGCGTTTTGCAAATCTCATTTAATCGGAAACCCTCTCATTTACGGCAATTTGCTGCCGAAAAGCGGCCACCGGCAGCCGAAAGTGGGCCACGAACAGCCGATTGGCCCCACAGAAGGGGGTGCCGGCGGGTCAAATAATCTAATCTCCGGTTGAAAGCATATATACAAAACCTGTCTGAAGGCGTGTTTTACAAATCTCATTTAATCGGATATAGCAGCAGTCATATTGGTTAGAACAATAGAAGCTTCGGAAGCTCTGGAGCAAGGGAGGCCGGAATGTAGGTTTCCTAAATGCTTACTGCTATATAGGCGTAGGGGGGCGTCCGCCGAGCCTGAAGGTCTAATGTTCTAACCTAAGTGCATACTGCTATAAAGCCCAACTACG
>NZ_KB235953.1:0-583 GCF_000332335.1 Kamptonema formosum PCC 10802
ACCGGAGCTAATTTGAGCAATACCGTTCTGGAAAGCATTAGCTTGCGTGAAGCTAATTTGACGGGAGCGAACTTGGAGGGTGTAGAATTTAGAAAAGTGTCGTTTCAGAACACTATCATGCCAGATGGAAGTATAAGGAATGGTAAGGGCTGGTATGGGGGATACCCACAGTAATTACGTCAGGATTTACCCAAAGAATATCTATCTAGGGCAGGCCATGCCTGTGTTACTACTGCAAGGAGTCTCGGAGCCGGCAATTGGCGTCAGTCCAGGTTATAGCAGTTGCTTCAAGACAAGGGTGGTAGAATTAAGAGTGTGAGCTGATTGGGAGAAGAGTTATGAAGGGCCAAACAATTTCTGTAGAAGAGTTGCTGGAACTTTACGCGGAGGGAGAAAGAAATTTTGCTGGAGTCATAATTGAGTATAGCGAAGAAAAAGATTTGAGTGGCTGCAACCTGAGCGGGGCCAACTTTAGAGAAGCTAAATTCAATTGTGTGTATCTGATTGGAACCGACTTTAGTGGTGCTGACTTGAGTGGGGCTAGGATGGATGAGATGTGCCTGAATAAAGCCAACCTGAGTGG
>NZ_KB235953.1:683-2772 GCF_000332335.1 Kamptonema formosum PCC 10802
GGTGAAGCGAATCCCCTCAAACCCCGACACATTGCCATATTCATCTATCGCCCGCAAATAAAGGGTGTGACTTCCCTCTGACAGCGCCCCGCCAAATATTTCCTCTAAAGCGTTGCGGTCTAATGAAAACGTTCCATCCTCGTTGAGCCGGCTGGCAATCTCAGTAAAGCTCTCCACCGGCATCCCCTCAAAACCGGCACGCAAGCTGAAAATCCCGCTAACATCAATAACACTACCCGCAATCGCCGGGTCAGAGGTAATCCCATCTGCAGCGCCCTCACCCGTATCGTTCTCTAGATATGCCGCAATTTCAGGCGGTTCGGTATCGGCTGAATTGATTTCATCTAAAATTTGTCCCCCCAAAACTGTCCCGCGCCAGTCCAGGGATGGTGCAATCACATTATTTAGCGATGGGGCTGTGCCAGTCGCGCCGGCGACCTGAAACATCACATCGTTGTAATCCTTATCCGCACCGGCATTCACCTGCATATCTTCAAAAGCAAAAGCGTAACCCTTGCCGGTGACATCAGCTATCTGCCCTGAATTGAAAGCATCCCTGGGGTTAGATGTGGCTAATGAAAACAGGGAGCGTCGCGTGCCGGTCAGTGCCGGATTGTTAAAGACATCCTGTATCCTATTCCGGGGGGCTAAGATAATCCCAAACTCATCCCCCGGATTCATAGATACTGTCTTGATGCCCTGGTATGTCCCCTTGTTCCAATTTTGCGGCTCAGCCCCCAAAATGCCGGTCAACTTAGCGCCTTCCGTGAAGTCAGAGATTCCCACATGCCCCTCTGAAGAATTACTCAGCGCCCGCCGCGCGGCTTCTTTGACAAAAGCACTGTGATCGGTCAGGAAAGCCGACATCCCCTTCAGGTTAAAGATGCCTACCTCTCCCTCATAGAAGCCGCCATCAAACAGATAACTTATATCGACTTTCCCCGTTGGGCCTACTTTAAACACTCCCAACTCAAAGGGGCTGTTACTGCTGGGGGCTAGGGGCTGACCTGTGAGCGGGTCAGTGTTGGTTTTGGGACTCACCTCCAGAATATAGTCTGTATCGCCGCTCACCCGAGAGATTTCAATCGAGTAGTCCCCCGCAATTAAGGCATCGGCATTAATCGCTTCTGGACTTGTTCCACTATTAGATGATGTGCGCAGTACAGAGCCGGTGCTGTCCAGCAATTTCATATCCACATCGCCGCTCAATTCGCCCAGAGACAGACTGAAACTCCCCGGTGCGTTCAGGGTGAGCCGGTAAATGTCTGTTGGGTCGGCGCTCAATACATTGCCGACATATGTGGAGCTGCTGTCTAACGAGCCAATGTTGAAGTCGGACATCACTCACCTCGCCTGTAAACTGCACACCATCACCCCTCGTAGCACGAATCTCTCCGTCACACCTGTCGGGAGCGGCTGACTTGTTTTTTACTGTAGCGAGTTTTTTTTTGGCTGTCAAACTTCTGCGCTCTCCCCCTCTGACGCTGGACTTTTAATAGTTTATCTTTTTGATTAGTATTTTTAAGCTTTGCGGTTGAGCGCCTGAAGCCCCGGGATTTGTTATGATTAAACTGCCGTAATTTATAAAGATGCCCCGCACCGGCACCCCCTCCGCACCCCCTGAGGGAGCGTTTTTAGCACGCCAGAGGGCGGAATCATTAAAAAATTAAATAATTCTTAAGCGGAATTATTAGAAATTTCTATAGCCGCCCGCAGTGCCAGCCGGCACACTGCTGCATAACACCCAAAAGCTGCCGGTGTCAAGGGGTAATCTCTTAAAAAAGACTCTTCTCAATCAGCTCTTGCAGCTAGAGCACCTGTCTTTTGGGCCATCGACCGCAGGCCGCAAGGCCCAGAAGCTCTCCCCCAGGGAGCCGCTTGCGCGTCTATAGCGCTGCTCCCTTACTCGCACCGGTCAGCTATAGCAGATTGCAACTGAGTGAGGCACACATATCAGATCCCCCCAAACCCCCCTTAAAAAGGGGGGCTTTGAGAATTCCCCCCCTTTTGTAGGGGCGCGTCCCGCCACGCCCCGGGTGGGGGGGGAAGGACGGCCACGGGGTGGGGCGGCCACGGGGTGGGGCGGCCA
>NZ_KB235954.1 GCF_000332335.1 Kamptonema formosum PCC 10802
TGTAGCCATCAGCAGCAATTGGGCAATTGTCGGGGCGCACGCAGCCGGCGCTCTCTGCCAAGCCAATGCAAGGGCGGCCTATTTTTTTCCAGCCGAGGTTTAACCACCGGCAAATCCCTTTCTTCCCCTACTTCCCCACATCAGCTGCGCCCCCCCTCTGTTCGCAGCACCGGCTTTCACCAGACCGCGCCCGCACCTGAGAGCCGGTTTCCCTGCCGTGGGGGGCGCTTTCCCCACTCGTTTGAACTCCAGGGAAGCGCCCCACCCCCTTAAAAAGCAACTTCGTTTAGCAATTAACCGGATTTTATCTAATGCAAACTCCTGGAATAGCCGCTAGAAGGAATTTGCAAGACTAAAAATAATAGATTTTCTGTTAAATTAGTTTGCGTATGCCCCTGCGGGGTGGGTCTTTGCAATTATTGGCCATCCCCCAGACCCCAGGGGCCTATCGAAATTAATTAAACGCAATTTATATAAGATAAAAGTCTGTACAGCTTACTGTATTTAAACAGTAGCAGTAAAAATTACACGTTTTCCGGTTAATCACGATCCGAATTCTCCAGAGGGCGGGGTGCCTGTGTCTAAGCTTGGGCACTGGGCACTGGGCACTGGGCACTGGGCACTGGGCATTGGGCATTGGGCATTGGGCATTCGACACGCTGCTCCTACAGAGCCTGTATGTTAACCCGTTCCACATTGCGGCATTGGGCATTCGACACGCTGCTCCTACAGAGCCTGTATGTTAACCCGTTCCACATTGCGGGCAATTTTCCCCAGGCGATGCGCAGCGACGAGTTTTTGGCGGGTGGGGGTGAGAGGTGCTTGACAAAAAAGCCCAAGTGCGATAAGGGGCTTTAACTGGCATAATAAGGCATCTTAATAGTGTACAGCTTTCCGGCACCTGGCACCCCTACTGACACTGAGGCCCTAGGTATAAGAAAAAGTAATGCTGGCTCGGCGTATTGATACAAAGAACAAATAAAGGTTAAGCTTGGGTTAAAAAAATAATTGAGAAGCGATTGCAAGTAGCAACGAATTTGCGCCGTTTGAGGGCTGTGTTACACTTCAATAATAGAGGGTTTCTATAACCTAAATCCCTAAAAAGCCGGTGGGGGGCTGGGGAGTGCCGGTTGAAACCCCGATTCTGTCGTGCTAACTGTCACAAGGGGTGCGGGTTCCTCAGGCAGCGGAAAGTTAGGACGAGTGACGAGTTTTTGGCGGGTGGGGGTGAGAGGTGCTTGACAAAAAAGCCCAAGTGCGATAAGGGGCTTTAACCGGCAGGAGGAGGCATGTTATCCCTCTTCTGTAAAACAAGGATGAAAGCCCTAAGCGCAAGCAGGACGCGATAGGGTCCTTCTTTCGTTGCCTCAAATCCCGCAAATCGGTAAAATTGCCCAGTGGGCATTTGTCCTAAACTAACTGTTTATTGCTATACCAATCACGAAAGCACGGAAGTCTCGTCGGACACATTTACGCCATTTACGCCCGAGAGAAATTGGTCGCCTGATGTAAAAAATCCCAGCTTGCAACAGTGTGCTGCCTAGGGGCTAGCCAGTCTCCACCCGGCGGTTCAGGAGTCGCTCCCACAAAGGTGGCCGGTGCTTCAAAAATACACGAAGTATCCGAAGAATGCCATTTACGGCTTAGTCGCCCAAAACCTGACAGCGGCTGAAGTCACCAATATTGCCAAAAAAGCGACAATCGTTCTCCACCCGGGACAAACCTTGCGGTTTCTGATGAATGGTTTCTTTTGGGACTACGGGAATAACAGTGGCAGCCTTAAGGTCAGCAGGTCAGGGGTCACCTATGTTTTCCAGTGTGAGGGCGGCGTTTCGCAGCCAAAGCCAAAACTGCAACCGGCTGACTTGCCGCGCAACAGCCACTTCGGCTATTCTGTAGCCATCAGCAGCAATTGGGCAATTGTCGGGGCGCACGCAGCCGGCGCTCTCTGCCAAGCCAATGAAGGGGCGGCCTATCTTTTCCAGTGTGAGGGCGGCGTTTCGCAGCCAAAGCCAAAACTGCAACCGGCTGACTTGCCGCGCAACAGCCACTTCGGCTATTCTGT